>NZ_JABWGN010000010.1 GCF_013363975.1 Nonomuraea montanisoli
GGCCCGTCAACACCCGCACCGACGACGGCACGTCCGACTCCTCTGACACGCACCACACCACCGACGGCGCCCCCACACCCGCGACGCCACCGGCCGCGACCTCCACCCACTCCACCCCGTACGACACCGAGACGGCGGACGGCCCCGCCAGCGCGCTCAACGGCACGGGCCGCACGCGCAGGGAGCCGAGCGAGAACACCGGCCGCGCCGACACGTCGGCCGCCTCGACCTCGCACCCGTCCGAGCCGATCGCCCGCACCCGCACCCGCAGGTCCGTGGCGCCGGCCGCGTGCAGGCGCGCGCCGCGCAGCTCGAACGGCAGCCGCAGCTCGCCCTCCGGCGCCGCCACCACCAGCGGATGGAACATCGCGTCGAACAGCGCCGGATGGATCCCGTACCCCGCGACCTCGACGCCCTCCGGCGCCGTCACCTCGGCGAACAACTCGTCCCCGCGCCGCCACAACCCCCGCAACCCCTGGAACGCCGGACCGTACTCGTAACCCCGCTCCGCCAACCGCTCATAACCACCCTCAACCTCCACCGGCACCGCACCGGCAGGCGGCCACGCGGCCGCCCACGAGGCGGGGTCGGGCACGGCGGCGGCGACGCCGATCGTGCCGGACAGGTGCCGGGTCCAGCCCGCCTCGGGGTCGTCGGCCGACCGGGAGTGGAGCCGCACCGGCCGGGAGCCGGAGGCGTCGGGGCGCTCGACGACCACCTGCACCGTGACCCCGCCGCGCTCGGGCAGCACCAGCGGCGCCTCGAACATCAGCTCCTCGACCAGCTCGCAGCCGGTCCGCGCGCCGGCCTCCAGGACCATGTCTGCCATGGCGGCCCCGGGCAGGACGACCGTCCCGGCCACCCGGTGGTCGGCCAGCCACGGCGCGGCGGCCACGGACAGCCGGCCGGTGAGCACGGTCGGTCCCTCCTCCGCCAGGTCCACCACCGCGCCCAGCAGCGGGTGCCCGGCCTCGGCCAGGCCCGCCGAGGGCAGCGCCTCGGACAGGGCGGCGGCGCGGGCCGGCGGGCTCAACCAGTAGCGCCGCTTGTCGAAGGCGTACGTGGGCAGGTCCGTACGGGTGCCGCGACGGAACAGCGCGGGCCAGTCGACCGGCAGTCCGGCGACCCAGACCCCGGCCAGGCAGGCGGCGAGGGCGTCCGGCTCCGGCGCGTCCCGCCGGTGCAGCGGCACGATCACGGCGTCGTCGCGGGTGACGCAGTCGTGCGCCATGCCGGACAGCACCGCCTTCGGCCCGACCTCGACGAGGACGCCGATCCCCTCGCCCTCCAGCCTCTCCACCAGGTTCTGGAACATCACGGGCAGCCGGATCTGCTCCAGCCAGTAGCCGGGCGAGGTCCAGCGGGTGTCGGCCAGTCCGGTGAGCCCGGTGGCGTAGGCCAGGCGCGGCTCGCCGAACCGCACGGCCGCCAGCTCCGCGGCGAACGCGTCGAGCACCGGTTCCATGAGCGGCGAGTGGAAGGCGTGGCTGACGGGCAGGCGGCGGGTGCGGCGACCGAGCTCCCGCCAGCGGCCGGCCACGGCGAGGCAGGCGTCGGCGTCGCCCGACAGGACCACGCTGCCGGGCCCGTTGACGGCCGCCACCGAGACCAGGTGCTCCAGCCCGGCGAGGGAGGGCCGGACCTCCTCCTCGCCCGCCGCCACGGCGACCATCGCGCCGGGCGTGGTGAGCTGCTGCATCAGCCGGCCGCGGGCCGCGATCAGGCGGGCGGCGTCGGCCAGCGACCACAGGCCCGCGGCGTGGGCGGCGGCGAACTCGCCGACCGAGTGCCCCGCGACCGCCGAGGGCGCGAGGCCCAGCGACTCCAGCAGCCGGAACGCGGCCACCTCGAAGGCGAACAGCGCGGGCTGGGTGTAGGCGGTCTCGTCGAGCAGCGCGGCCTCGGAGGTGCCGGGCGCCGCCCACATCACCTCGCGCAGCGGCCGGTCGAGGTACGGGTCGAGCGCCGCCCACGCCTCCTCCAGGGCCGCGGCGAACACCGGTGAGGTCTCGGCCAGCTCCCTGCCCATGCCGGGCCGCTGGCCGCCCTGGCCGGTGAACAGGAAGGCGGCGCGGGCGTGCTCCGGTGCGACGCCCTCGATCACCGCGGGGGCGGGCTCCTGGCGGGCGTACGCGCCGAGGGCGGCGGTCAGGTCGCCGGCGTCGCGGCCGAGGACGACGGCGCGGTGCGGGAAGCGGGCGCGGGTGGTGGCGAGGGAGTGCGCCACGTCCGCCGGGTCGGGGGCGGCCGGTGCGCCCGGGGCCCCGTCCTCGCCGGGACGGGCCGGGCCGCGGGAGCTCGTGAGATGGGCGTGCAGGCGGGCGGCCTGACCGCGCAGGGCGGCGGCGCTGTGCGCGCTGACCACCCACGCGAGCGGCGTCCCGGAAGCGGACGCGGGCTCGGCGGCGAGGGCCGGCTCGGAGGCGGGGTCGGGCTCGGAGGCTGGGGCGGGCTCGGTGGTCGAGGCGGCGGCCGGCTCGGGGACGTACTCCTCGATGATGGCGTGCGCGTTCGTGCCGCTGATGCCGAAGCTGGAGACGGCCGCGCGGCGCGGACGCTCGCCGCGCGGCCACGCGCGGCCCGCGGTGAGGAGCCGGATGCCGCCGGAGTCCCAGTCGGCGTGCGGCGTGGGCTCCTGGACGTGCAGGGTGGGCGGCAGCGCGTCGTGTTCGAGCGCCTTGACCATCTTGATCACCCCGGCGACGCCGGCCGCAGCCTGGGTGTGGCCGATGTTCGACTTGACGGATCCCAGCCAGAGCGGCCGGTCGCCGTCGTGCGCCCGGCCGTACGTGGCGAGCAGGGCCTGCGCCTCGATCGGGTCGCCCAGCTTGGTGCCCGTGCCGTGCGCCTCCACGACGTCCACCTCGTCCGCGCCGAGCCGCGCGTCCGCCAGCGCCTGCTCGATGACCCGCTCCTGCGCCGGCCCGCTGGGGGCGGTCATGCCGTTGCTCGCGCCGTCCTGGTTGATCGCCGAGCCCCGGATGAGCGCGAGCACGCGGTGCCCGTTGCGGCGGGCGTCGGACAGCCGCTCCAGGACGAGCACCCCGACGCCCTCCGACCAGGCCGCCCCGTCGGCGGCCGAGGAGAACGACTTGCACCGCCCGTCCGGCGACAGCGCGCCCTGGCGGCAGAACTCCACGAACGCGTCCGGCGACACCAGCAGCGTGACGCCGCCCGCCAGCGCCAGCGCGCACTCCTCCTGCCGCAGCGCGCGCACGGCCAGGTGCAGGGTCACCAGCGAGGACGAGCAGGCCGTGTCGACGGTCAGCGACGGCCCCTCCAGGCCCAGGGTGTACGAGACGCGGCCCGACATGACGCTCGGCGTGCTGGAGGACAGCAGCGTGCCCTCGACCGAGGCGGGGATCGAGCCGTGGACGAAGCGGGAGGAGTAGTCGTTGTACATGTTGCCCGCGTACACGCCGGTGCGGGAGCCGCGCAGCGTCGTCGGGTCGATCCCGGCGTGCTCCAGCGCCTCCCAGCACGACTCCAGGAACAGCCGGTGCTGCGGGTCGGTGCCGAGCGCGGCGCGCGGGCTCATCCCGAAGAACGCGGCGTCGAAGTCGGCCGCCCCCTCCAGGAAGCCGCCGTGCCGCGTGTACGACTTGCCGGCCGCGTCCGGGTCCGGGTCGTACAGGTCGGTGTCCCAGCCGCGGTCCGCCGGGAACTCGCTGATCGCGTCGCGGCCGGAGGCGACCAGGTCCCACAGGTCGTCGGGGCCGGTCACGCCGCCGGGATACCGGCAGGCCATGCCGACGATCGCCACCGGCTCGTGCCGGCGGCCCACGTCCTCCGCCAGCCGCCGGCGGGTCTCCGCCAGCTCGACGGTGACTCGCTTCAGGTACGCGCGGAGCTTGTCCTCACTCGCCATGGCCAGGCCTTTCCACCACGGGCTTCAGGGGGGCCGTCATGGCCCGGTTGTCGATCAAGGCGAAGATCTCCTCGTCGGAGGCGGAGACGATCTCCTCGGCGGCACCGCCCGGCCGGCTCGGCGTGGCGGCGGGCGCGGCGGCCGGAACGGCTCCGAGGCGGCCGAGCGCGCTCTGCAGGATGGCGACGAGCTGGCCGCGCAGCGCGTCCGCGCCGCCGTTGGCGGCCAGCAGCACCGACTCGGCCTGGTCCACCGCCGTCCGGAGGGCGTCCTCGGGCGACGGGGTGTCGGGCGCGAGGGTTCGGTAGAGGTAACCGGCCAGCGCGGTGACGGTCGGATGGTCGAAGACGAGGGTCGCCGGGAGCCGCAGCCCGGTCTCGGCGTTGAGCCGGTTGCGCAGGTCCACGGCGGTCAGCGAGTCGAAGCCCAGCTCGTTGAACGCGCGCTCCACGTCCACCTGCTCGGGGCTGCTGTGCGCGAGGACGGTCGCGACGTGCGAGCGCACCAGCGCGGTGAGGTGGGCGCGGGCCTCCGGCTCGGCCAGGGCGGCCAGGCGCTCGGCGAGCCCGGGCCCCTGTGCGGGCGTGCCCGGTCGCGCGGCCGGGCCGTTCCGGACGGTACGCCGGGGCGTCCGCACCAGCCCGCGCAGCACGGGCGGCAGGTCGCCCGCCTCGGCCCGGTCGCGCAGCCCGGCGCGGTCCCAGCGGGCCGCCACGACCAGCGGCTCGGCGCCTTCCAGCGCGGCGTCGAACAGGTCGAGGCCCTCGTCCACGGTCAGCGGCGCGATGCCGCCCCGGGCCAGGCGGGCCACGTCGGCGCCGCCGAGAGCGCCCGCCATGCCGCCTTTGTCCCAGAGGCCCCAGGCGATGGACACGGCCGGCAGGCCGAGGTCACGGCGGTGCAGGGCGAGCGCGTCGAGGAAGGCGTTGGCGGCGGCGTAGTTGCCCTGGCCGGGGTTGCCGAGCAGGCCCGCGACGGACGAGAACAGCACGAACGCCGACAGCGGCCGGTCGCGGGTCAGCTCGTGCAGGTGCCAGGCGGCGTCCGCCTTGGGCGCCAGGGCCGCGTCCAGGCGCTGCGCCGACAGGCCCTCCACGACCGCGTCCTCCAGCACCCCGGCGGTGTGGACCACGCCGCTCAGGGACGGGATCCCCTCCAGCAGGGCGGCCAGCGCGCGGTGGTCGGACACGTCGCAGGCCACGACCCGGACGCTCGCCCCGATGGCGGTCAGCTCTTCGGCCAGCGCGCCGGCGTCCGGGGCGTCGGGGCCGCGACGGGAGGCGAGGACCAGCTCGCGCACGCCGTGCCGCTCCACCAGCCGCCGCGCCACGAGCGCGCCCAGCCCGCCGGTGCCCCCGGTCACCAGCACGCTGCCCGCGGCCAACGTGTGGGCTACGCCGTCACCCGCTCCCGCGCCACGCGTGCTGTCCGCCTCGTGTGCGGAGCCCTCCTCCTCGGCCGCCGGGCCTGCGCCGCGAGCCACGCCTGCGCCCTGAGCCACCCCGTGGCCGCTGCGGACCAGGCGGGGGGCCAGCAGCCCGCCGTCCTGCCCGGCCGCGAGCTGGGTCTCCCCCGCCGCGATGCCGCCCGCCAGCGTCTCCCACCCGGTGAAGCCCTCCGGCAGCTCGGCGAGCGCGAACCGTCCCGGGTGCTCCGACTGCGCCGACCGCACGAGCCCCCACACCGCGGCCCCCGTCGGGTCGCCGGGCCGGGTGACGAACACCAGCCGCGACCCCGCGTACCGCTCGTCGCCGAGCCAGCCCTGCACGAGGTCGAGCACCTGGTGCAGGGTGTCGTGCGCGGAGTACGGCAGGTCGGCGGCGTCCCCGCGGCAGGGGGCGAGCACGAGTCCGGGGATCTCCCCCGTGCTCATGTCGGCCACGGAGGCGAGGTCGTAGTAGCGGGGCGCGCCGATCCCGGCCGCCGCCAGCTCGGCGTCGATCTCGTCGGCCAGCTCGTCGAAGCCGACCACGGCCCACCGCTGCCCGGCCGGGTCCGCCGGGGCGGGCTGCGCGGGGCTCCAGTCGAGGACGTAGGAGGCGGCGCCGATGCCGGCACGGGCGGCGTCGCCGGTGCGCGGCACCCGGCGCAGCGTCAGCCCGCGAGCCTCCGCGACCGGCCGCCCGTCCCCGTCGTACGCGGCCAGGGCGATCGTGTCGCCGTCGCCGTCGGTGATGCGCACGCGCAGCGCGCCCGCTCCCCCGGCGCTCGCGCGGATCCCGTCCCAGGCGAACGGCAGCAGCACGGTCGCCGGGTCGTCCGCGCGTTCCAGCACCACCAGGTGCAGGGCGGCGTCGAGGAGCGCGGGGTGCAGCGTGTAGCGGTCCGCGCCGTCGGCCACGTGCTCGGGCAGCTCCACCTCGACGTACGCGACGCGATCGCTCCGCCAGGCGGCGCGCAGCCCCTGGAACGCGGGCCCGTAGTCGTAGCCGCGCTCGGCCAGCCGGCCGTACAGGTCGTCGAGGTCCACCGGCTCGGCCTCGGGCGGCCAGACCGTGAGCGGCGCGGACGCGGCGGAAGGACCGGCCGGACCACCGGCGGCAGCCGAGCCGTTCGCGGAAGCCGAGCCGTTGACGGAAGCCGAGCCGTTGGCGGCGGCCGGGTCGCCGGCGCCGGACGGGGCCAGGAGGCCGGTGGCGTGGCGGGTCCAGGGGGCGTCCGGGTCGTCGGCCGGGCGGGCGTGGACGGCCAGCGCGCGCCGCCCGCCGGCGTCCGGGCCGCCCACCGAGACCTGCGTCTGGAACGCGCCCGCCTCCGGCAGGTACAGCGGGGCCTCCAGCGTCAGGTCCTCGACCGTCTCGCACCCGGCCGTGGCGGCGGCCTCCAGGGCCAGCTCCACGAACGCGGTGCCCGGCAGCAGCACGCCCCCGTCCACGGCGTGGTCGGCCAGCCACGGGACGGCGGCCCGCGACAGCCGTCCGGCCAGCAGGAAGCCGTCGTCGGCCGCCAGCGGCACGGCCGTGTCCAGCAGCGGGTGACGGGAGGCCGCCGAGGAGCCCGCGGCGGCGGGGTCGAGCCAGAACCTCTGGCGTTCGAACGGGTACGTGGGCAGGCCCAGGTCGCGGCGGGGCGCGGGACCGAGCGCGGCCGTCCAGTCGAGGGCCACGCCGAGCACCCACGCCTGGCCGAGCGCCCTCAGCAGCCGCTCCCGGCCGCCGTCGCCGCGCCGCAGGGTGCCGGTGGCGCCGCCGGGCAGGCCGGCCGCGGCCAGCGTGTCCTCGATGTGGCCGACCAGCGTGGGGTGCGGGCTGGTCTCGACGAACAGGGTCGTGCCGGAACCGGCGACCGTCTCGACGGCCTGCCGGAAGAGCACGGGGTTGCGCAGGCCGGCGAACCAGTACTCGGCGGTCAGGGTGGCCGGGTCGACGAAGTCCCCCGCGTACGAGGAGCAGAAGGCCGTCCCGGCGGGGCCGGGGCGCACGTCCGCGAGCTTGGTCAGCAGTTCCTCGCGCAGCTCCTCGATGTGCGGGGTGTGGGCGGCGTAGCCGATCGCGACGCGGCGCGCCCGGACGCCGTCGGGAACGGCGGCGGCGAACTCCTCCAGCGCGTCCGCGTCGCCGCCGACCACCGAGCTGGCCGGGCCGCTGTGCACGGCGGGCCACAGCCGGCCGTTCCACGGCTCCAGCAGCTCCGCGACCCGCTCGGCGGGCAGGGAGACGGCCAGCATGCCGCCGCGGTCGCCGAGCCGGACGAGCGCCCGGCTGCGCAGCACGACCATCCGGGCGGCGTCCTCCACGGACAGCACGCCGGCGACGCACGCCGCGGTGATCTCGCCCTGGGAGTGGCCGAGCACGGCGGCCGGCGCCACGCCGTACGAGCGCCACAGCTCCGCCAGCGACACCATGACGGCGAACAGCACGGGCTGGATGACGTCCGTCCCCTCCAACGGGGGCGCGCCGTCCGCGCCGCGCAGCACGTCCACGACGGACCAGCCGGTGTGCGGGGCGAGCGCCCGGTCGCAGCGCTCCAGCCGGTCACGGAAGCGGGGGTCGGTGTCGAGCAGGTCCACGGCCATGCCGGCCCACTGGGAGCCCTGACCGGGGAAGACGAACACCGGCCGGGGATCGTCGAGGGCCGTGCCGGTGGTGAGCGCGGCGTGCGGGGCGCCCGCGGCGAGCGCGTCCAGGGCGGCGGCCAGCTCGTCGCGGTCGCGGGCGACGACCACGGCGCGGTGCGCGAACCCGGTCCGCCTGGCCAGCGCGCACCCGGCCGCGCCCAGCTCCGCCTCATCGGCGTGGGTGGCGTGATCGCGCAGCCGTACGGCCTGCGCGCGCAGCGCGGACTCGCTCCTGGCCGAGAACGCCCACACCAGCGCCTCACCCGGCGCCTGTCCGTCCTCGGAGAACGGCCCGTCCACGACGGCCACGCCCGCCTCCGCCCCGTCTCCGACCGGCCCGCCCTCGACCGCCCGGTTCCCGACCGACCGACTCCCGACCGACCGGCTCTCGACCGACCGGTCCTTGGGCGACCGGTTCTCGGCCGATGCGGCGGCGTCAGGGGCGCTCTCCAGGATGAGGTGCGCGTTCGTGCCACTGATGCCGAAACTGGACACCCCTGCCCGTACCGGCCCGGCGCCGGACCCCGCCGCCTCGCCGGGCGGCTCGACGGAACCGGTCAGCTCGACGGGCTCGGTCAGCAGCCGCACGCCGGAAGCGTCCCAGTCGACGTGCGGGGTCGGCTCCTCCACGTGCAGCGTGCGCGGCAGCGTCCGGTGCTCCAGGGCCTTGACCATCTTGATCACGCCGCCGACGCCGGCCGCGGCCTGGGTGTGGCCGATGTTCGACTTCAGCGACCCGAGCCAGACGGGCGCGGCGGGCTCGCGGGCCGAGCCGTACGCGGCGATCAGCGACTCGGCCTCGATGGAGTCGCCCAGCCTGGTGCCCGTGCCGTGCGCCTCGACCACGTCCACGTCGGCCGCGGTGAGGCGGGCGTCGGCCAGGGCGAGCCGGATGACGTCCTGCTGCGCCTGGCCGTTCGGTGCGGTCAGGCCGTTGCTCGCGCCGTCCTGGTTGACCGCGCCGCCCCTGATCACGGCGAGGACCGGGTGTCCGTGGCGGCGGGCGTCGGACAGCCGCTCCAGGAGCACCATCCCCGCGCCCTCGGACCAGCCGGTGCCGTCGGCGGCCGACGAGAACGCCTTGCATCGGCCGTCCGGCGACAGCCCGCCCTGCCTGCTGAACTCCACGAACATGCCGGGCCGCGACATCACCGTCGCCCCGCCGGCCAGCGCCAGCGTGCAGTCGCCGCGCCGCAGCGCCTGCACCGCGAGGACGATCGAGACGAGGGAGGAGGAGCAGGCGGTGTCGGTCGTGAGGGCCGGGCCGCGCAGGCCCAGCAGGTACGAGATGCGGCCGGAGACGACGCTGAGCGCGGTGCCGGTCAGCAGGTGGCCCTCGGCGGCGCTGTCGGGCTGGTCGAGGCGGGGGCCGTAGTCGGGGGCCATCGCGCCGACGAACACGCCGGTCGCCGAGCCGCGCAGCGCGGCCGGGTCGAGCCCGGCGCGTTCGACGGTCTCCCAGCAGATCTCCAGGAGCAGGCGCTGCTGCGGGTCCATGGCCAGCGCCTCGCGGGGGCTGATGCCGAAGAACGCGGCGTCGAACCGGTCGGCGTCGTGCACGAAGCCGCCCTGCCGGGTGTCGCTGGTGCCGGACCGGTCGGGGCCGGTGGCGAACAGCGCGCCGAGGTCCCAGCCGCGGTTGGCGGGGAAGTCGCCGATGGCGTCGGTGCCGCTGCTGACCAGCCGCCACAGGTCGTCGGGCGAGGCCACGCCGCCGGGGTAGCGGCAGCCCATCCCGACGACGGCGATCAGGTCGTCGTCGCCGTGGACGCGGTCGTGGTCGTCGTGGTCGTGGTCGCGGTAGCGGTCATCGTGGTCGTGGTCGTGGTCGTGCTGCTCGCGGTGGTCGTCGTCGGAGGTGTCGGCGGGGCTCTCGACGGTGAGCGGGGCGCGTCCGGTGCCTTCGGCCGCGAGGAGGGTGTGGAGGTGGTCGGTGAGGCGTTCCGGGGTGGGGTGGCCGAACAGCACGCCCGCCGGGAGCTTCAGCCCGGTCGAGGCGCGCAGCCGGTCGCGCAGCTCCACGGTCGCCACCGAGTCGAACCCGAGGTCCTTGAACGTCCTGCCCGCCTCGATCCCGGCGGCGTCCCGGTGGCCGAGCACGCGGGCGGCGGCGCCCAGCACCAGGTCCCGCACCTCGGCCCGGCTCATGCCACCGGCCGCCGCCACCCCGGAGGGCGCGGGCGCGACGTCGGCGCCGTCGGCTTGTGTGCGGTCCGCCCGGGTGCGGTCCGCTCGAGTGCGGTCCGGCCGTGGGCGGTCCGCTCGGGTGCGGGGGGCGATGCGCCCGGGGTCGGTGTACGGGCCGTAGGGCTTGCGCTGGAACGGGTACGTCGGCAGGTCGATCGGCCGCGCGCCCGGCGTGACGCACGGGCCCGACCAGTCCACGGGGGCGCCCTGCGCGTACGCCTGCGCCAGCGACCGCAGCACCCGTTCCGGCCCGCCCTCGCCGCGCCGCAGGGTCCCGGTGACCGCCACGTCCCGTCCGGCGGCCTCGGCCGTCTCCTCGGCGCCGGTCACCAGCACGGGGTGCGGACTGCACTCCACGAGCAGCTCGCAGCCGGCCTCCAGCGCCGCCTCCACCGCCTGGGCGAAGCGCACCTGGTGGCGCAGGCTGCGGTACCAGTAGCCGGCGTCGAGCCCGGCCGTGTCCATCGGCTCGCCCGTCAACGTGGAGACGAAGGTCGTGGCGACGCTCACCGGCCGTACCGGGGCGAGGGCCGCGAGCACCTCGTCGCGTACGCCCTCGACCTCCTCGGAGTGGGAGGCGTAGTCGACGGGGACGAGCTTGGGGCGATGCTCGGAGAGCCGGTCGGCGAGCACCGCGAGGGCGTCGCCCGGTCCGGAGACCACCACCGAGCGGGGGCCGTTGACGGCGGCCACCGACACCGGGACCGCCGCCTCGGCGATCGCCCCCTCCACGACGTCCAGGGGCGCGGCGACCGACATCATGCCGCCGTGGCCGGTGATGCCGGCGATGGCGCGGCTACGCAGGGCGACGACGCGGGCGCCGTCCTCCAGGCTGAGGGCGCCGATGACCGTGGCCGCCGCGATCTCGCCCTGCGAATGGCCGATCACCAGGCCGGGCTCCACGCCGTGGGAACGCCAGACCTCGGCCAGGGACACCATGACGGCCCACAGGGCGGGCTGCACCACGTCCACGCGGTCCAGGCCAGGGGCGCCGGGGGTCTCCTGGAGGACGTCCATGAGGGAGTAGCCGGTGAAGGGGGCCAGCGCCCCGGCACATTCGGCCAGGCGGGTGGCGAAGGCGGGGGACGAGGTGAGGAGCCCCCGGGCCATGCCGGCCCACTGCGAGCCCTGCCCGGGGAACACGAACCCCACCCGGCCGACCGCGCTGTTGCCCGGGGAGGCGCCCATTCTGGTGTCCGGGGTAGCGCCCGTTGTGAGACTCGGGGAGACGTCCGCTCCGAGGCTCGGGGAGGCGCCCGTTCCAAGGCTCGGGGAGGCGCTGGTTCCGAAGCTCGGGGAGGCGGTGCCGACGACGACGTCGTCGTGCGGCTGGCCGGCGGCCAGGGCGCGCAGCCCGGCCAGGCGCGTGGCGCGGTCGGACCCGAGGACGACGGCGCGCCGCTCGAAGACGGCCCTGCCGCGTACCAGGCTCATGGCGACATCGCCCGGGGCGACGGCCGCGTCCTCGGCCAGGGGCAGGAGGCGGCGGGCCTGCTCGCGCAGGGCGGCCTGGTCCCGCGCCGACACCACCCACGGCGCCGCCTCTCCCGCCTCCACGTCATCGGCCGCGCTCTTGTCACGGTCAGGTGTCCGGGGGGCGCCGAAGGGGTCGGGGCCGGCAGGGGCGGTGGGCGCGCACAGGTCGGTGATGGACGAGACGGAGGCGGACGGCCGTCCGACATCGGAAGACCCCGGCGCCTCCGTAAGAAGAAGGTGGCAGTTGGTGCCGCCCATGCCGAACGAGCTGACCCCCGCCACCGCGGCCCGCCCGTCCTCCGGCCAGTCGCGCCGCGCGCCCACGACCTCCAGCCGCAGCTCCGGCAGGGGGATCTCCGGCGGCGGCGCCTCGAAGTGCAGGCTGGCCGGCACCGCGCGGTGCCGGAGCGCGAGCACCACCTTGAGCAGCCCGGCGATCCCCGCCGCGCCCTCCAGGTGGCCGATGTTGGTCTTGGCGGAGCCGACCAGCAGCGGGTCGTCCGCCGGACGGGAGGCCCCGTAGGCGGCCCCGAGGGCGGCGGCCTCCACGGCGTCGCCCACCTTGGTGCCGGTACCGTGCAGCTCGACGTACCGCACCTCGGCGGGGTCCACCCCGGCCCGCGCGCAGGCCAGGCGGATGACCTCCTCCTGGGCGTCCCGGCTGGGCACGGTCAGGCCCTCGCCGCCGCCGTCGTTGTTGACGGCGCCGCCGAGGATCACGGCATGGACGGCGTCGCCGTCGGCGAGCGCGTCGGACAGCCGCTTGAGCACGACCAGCCCGCCGCCCTCGCCCCGCACGTAGCCGTTGGCGCGGCGGTCGAGGACGTGGCAGCGGCCGTCGGGCGAGAGCGCGCCGAGCCCGGCGATGGCGTCGGTGGTGTCGGCGAGCAGGTTGAGGTTGACGCCGCCGGCCAGGGCGAGGGCGGTCTCGCCGCGGCGCAGGCTCTCGCAGGCCATCTCCACGGCGACCAGCGACGACGACTGACCGGTGTCGAGGGTGAGGCTGGGGCCGCGCAGGCCGAGGAAGTAGGACACCCGGTTGGCGATCATGGCGCGGTTGGCGCCCACGTACGCGTGCCGGCCGCGCTCGTCCGCGCCGAGCCGGGCCTGGAGGGCGGCGTGGTCGTTCGAGATGGCGCCCAGGAAGACGCCGGCGGCGCTGCCGCGCAGGCCGGTCGGGACGACGCGGGCGTTCTCCAGCGCCTCCCAGGCCAGCTCCAGGACCAGGCGCTGGTGCGGGTCCATGGCGGCGGCCTCGTTCGGGGAGATGCCGAAGAACGCGGCGTCGAAGCCGTCCACGGACGACAGGAACCCGCCCCGCCGGTGAGCCGAGCCGGGCCAGCGGTCCTCGGGGGCCTCGGTGACCGCGTCCACGCCGTCGCGCAGCAGCCGCCAGAACTCCGCCGGACCGGCGGCCCGCGGCAGCCGGCACGCCATGCCGACGACGGCGATCGCGTCCGGCCCGCCGGTCCCCGCCCGCTGTGTCGACTCACCAGCCATCAATGCGCCACCTCAAGCCTCGGGCGCCATTCGCAATGGCGCCGCCGGTTTATTCGGACGGCCCGGAGAAATGCTCCGCGGCATTTGGTTCAGCGGCTCCCGCATAGTTGTCGATAAGACACTAAGGCGGCGCTCCATTTCGGGGACACGGTCGCCGACTGGCACCTTGTGGCCGCCATTAGTGGCCAGCGCCGGCCACCGCCCGCGGCCTTGACCCCGGGCGTTCGCGCACGCAATGAATTACGGACGGAGAAAACCGCCGGGAGGAGACCACATGTCCGTCGAGGCACCTCTCAGCAACGGCCAGCTCTTCAGCTGGCGGGAGATCGAGCGGTATCCGGAGGACTGGCTGCACGAGGCCAACCTGGCCACGACGTGGGACCTGCGCGGCCTGACGAACGAGCAGGTCGCGACGGCTCTCGGGCGGCTGGTGGACCGGCACGAGGCGCTGCGGACCACCTACCACCCGCGCGGGGACCGGCCGGTTCAGGTGATCCACGACGCGGTGAGCCTGCCGGTCGAGCTGGTGGACCGGGTCGTCACCGACCCGGGCGAGCACGAGCAGACGAAGGCGGAGCTGGTGGCCGAGCCGTTCGCGATGAGCGGCGACCTGAACTGGCGGGCCCGGCTGGTGAGCTCCGGCGGCGCCCCGCTGTACATCAGTCTGGCCTTCTCCCACCTCATCCTCGACCTGTGGTCGATCCACCACCTCCAGGACCAGTTCAAGGCGCTGGTGGCCGACCCCGGCGCCACCGCCGCGACGGGTCTGACGCCGCGCGAGCTGGCGCGGCGCCAGCGCGAGGAGTCCTGGCGGCCCCGGCAGGAGAGCTCCGAGCGCTACTGGCGGGACGTGCTGGCCCAGGGCCTGATGGACGGGCTGCCCACGCTGCCGTCCCGGGTGAAGCGCAACCGGCTGGAGCTGACGCTGCACTCGCGGCGCCTCGGCGGGCTGGCGGCCGAGGCGGGGCGCCGGCACGGGGTCACCGCGCCGGCCGTGGTGATGGCGTTCGTGGCCGCCGGGCTGGCCCGCCACCTGGGCACCGACCGGGTGACGATGAGCCTGATGTCCTCCAACCGGTTCGCCCAGGAGGACCAGCACAACGTGGGCACGATGAACCAGCTCATCCCGTTCGTCACCGCCGTCGATCCCGGCGCCACGCTGGCCGAGCACATCAGGCGGCTGCACTGGGCGGGCGCGCGGGCGTACCGGTACTCCTGCTACGACTTCGACCGGATCGCCGAGATCGCCTCGGCGGAGGCAGAGGCCGACCCCGGGCACGACTGCTGGGTCAACCACCTGTTCCGGGCCTGGTTCAACTACATCCAGGTGGACCGCCGGCCCTCGGACCCGGCCGACCAGACCCCGGCGGAGCTGGCCTGGACGCCGCTGGCGCAGCAGTACGGGCAGGCGTTCCGGGTGCGGGTGGCGGTGCAGGGCGGCCGTACCAGCGTGCTCATGCTGGCGGACCCCGAGGTGCTGCCCGCCGAGGCGATGACGGACATCATGCGGACGCTCGCGCTGGGCGCGCAGCTCGCGGTCACCGACCCGGACCGCCGCCTGGCCGACCTCTGGGAGGGGTCCGGCCGCGACCTGCCGCCGTCGCTCTTCCCCCGCGACCTCCCCGACCCGCCCTCGTGACCGCCACGGCCCCGGCCCGTCCTCGTGACCGCCACGGCCACCTGGAGACACGGCCAAGCTTGGAGACACCTGTGGAACGCACCCTTCACCAGTGGTTCGCCGGCTCCGTGGCGCGCTTCGGCGACCGGGTGGCGCTGGAGGCGGGCGGCGCCCGCCACACCTACGCCGAGCTGGACGACCTGGCCGCCCGCCTGGCCGCGCGGATCCTCGGGGCCTGCCCCGGCCGGCGGCCTGCGCGGGTCGGCCTGTACGCGGCGCGCGACACCCTGGCCTACGCCGGCTACCTGGCCGTCCAGCGGATCGGCGCCACGGCGGTCCCCCTCAACCCCGCCATGCCGCAGGCGCGCAACCTGGCCGTCGCCGGGGCCGCCGGCCTGGACGTCGTCCTGGCCGACGCCGCCCGCGCGCCGCTGCCGCCCTTCCCCTCGCCGGTGCTCGCCGTCGCTCTGGACGACCTCGGCGGCGACCGGGCGGAGCCGCTGACGCCGCCGGACGGGGTGGACGGCCTGGCCTACGTGCTGTTCACCTCGGGCTCGACGGGCACGCCCAAGGGCGTCCCGCTGCGTCACCGCTCGGTCAGCGCGTATCTGTCGCACGTCGTCCCCCGCTACGGGCTGGGCCCGGGCGACCGGACGTCACAGACGTTCGACCTGACCTTCGACCTGTCGGTGTTCGACATGTTCGCCACCTGGGGCGGCGGGGCCACGCTGGTCGTGCCGAGCCGGTACGACCTGCTCAAACCGGTGGCGTTCGTGGCCAGGGAGCGGCTGACGCACTGGTTCTCGGTGCCGTCGGTGGTCTCGCTCGCCCTGCGCCTGCGCCGGCTGGCCCCCGGCTCGATGCCGTCGCTGCGCTGGAGCCTGTTCTGCGGCGAGCCGCTGACGCTGCGGCAGGCCGACGCGTGGCGGGCGGCCGCTCCGGGCAGCGTGCTGGAGAACCTGTACGGGCCGACCGAGCTGACCATCTCCTGCACCGAGTACCGCCTGCCCGCGGACCGGGCCCGCTGGCCGCGGACGCCCAACGGCACCGTGCCGATCGGCCTGCCGTACCCGGGGGTGCGGCACGCCGTGCTGGACGCGGACGGGCGGCCGGCGGCGGAGGGCGAGCTGTGCCTGCGCGGCGTCCAGCGCTTCCCCGGGTACGCGGACCCGGCGGTCAACGAGGGGCGTTTCGTCGCCTTCGACGGCGAGCGGGCCGTGCCCGCAGAGGCGGCCGGGGTCATGCCGGACGACCTGTGGTACCGCACCGGCGACCGGGTCGCGTGGCGCGACGGCGTCCTCGTCCACCTGGGACGGCTGGACCAGCAGGTCAAGGTGTCGGGGCACCGGGTGGAGCTGGGCGAGGTGGAGGCGGCCCTGCGCGCCAGGCCGGGCGTGGTCGAGGCGGTCGTGCTGGCGCTGCCCGGGGCGGACGGCGAGCTGGAGCTGGAGGCGGCCTGCACGGGCACGGACCTCGACCCGGTGGCGCTGGTCAAGGGCGTGGCGGAGGTCCTGCCGGGCTACATGGTGCCGCGCTCGGTGAGCGTGCTGGGCGAGCTGCCGCTGAACGCCAACGGCAAGGTGGACCGCCGCGCGCTGGCCACGACGCTGCGTACCTGACCCACCCGCCGCGGGCCGGGCGGGCCCCCGATCACACGCGAAGAGCGCGGCCCCCGATCACACGCGAAGGGCGCGGGCCCCCGATCTCACGCGAAGGGTGCGGGCCCCTGATGACACGCGAAGGGCGGGGGCCGGTGACCGGCCCCCGCCCTTCGAGCGGCCTCATCGGACCGGCGGGAACGCCGGAAGCGTGACGAGCGCCTGCCAGAGCGAGCCGACCGTCGCGAACGTCGACTCGTCGAGGAGGTCGTCGGGCAGCTCGACCGCGTAGCCGTTCTCGATGTCGACCAGCAGCCGCACGACGCCCATCGAGTCGAGGCCGAGACCGGCGAGCTCGTCCCGCGCGGACAGCTCCGCCGAGTCCGCGTACGGCAGGTGCGCGCGCAGAAGGCTCTGGAACTGGCTCGGAATTTCAGACATCGTCATCCGCCAATCTGCCAGAAAAATCCATTCGTACAAAGACTCCGGGAATGGCGCGGCCCCGGTCAAGGCGGCCGGGAAAGAGCACGCTGGCAGGTTGTCGCACGTCCAAGCTGCCAGCGCGGCCCGCTTGTCACGGTCCCGGGAAAAGCCAATCCTCGATTTATTCGGTAGTCCGACAATCGCCGGCGGTGGAGGCCGAGTTGTCCGCTGTGAAAACCGCGAACCTGTGCTGGGGGCAGCGCTACATCTGGTTGCGCGTCCACCAGCTCCCGCCCGGACACCAGCACGAGACGCACATCGTCCTCACCCTCGATGTGCCGGCCGGTGTCACGCCCGCCCACTGCCAGGCGATGCTCACCCACCTGGTACGGCGGCACGAGACGCTGCGCACCACGTACCACCTGGACGCCGGCGAGCCCGGCACCGGGCCTGTGCAGCGGATCCACCCGCCGGGCGCCCTGAAGCTGCGTGAGGTCACCGTGGAGCGGGACGGCACGCCCGCGCCCGCCGAGGTGGTCGAGGACCTGAGCACCCGGCCGTTCGATCTGGCCGGCGAGTGGCCGATCCGCGCGGCCGTCATCACCTCCGGTGGCGTGGCCAAGCGGGTCGTGCTGGTGCTCAACCACCTGGCCGTGGACGTGTGGACGCTCGGGGAGCTGAAGCGGGAGCTGCGCACGCAGGGCGCCGCCCTGGCCGCCCGCCGCCCCGCCACGGTCATGCCGGTGCGCCACCAGCCGTCCGACCTGGCCCGCCACGAGACGTCGGCCGACGCGACGGTGGTCGCCGCCCGGTCGATCGCGTACTGGCAGGAGGAGGTCGCCGCGCTGCCCACGGACCCCTACGCCGCCCGCCGCCGAGAAAACGGGCCGGACGGGCCAGACGGGCTGGGCGGCCCCGGCGGACCGGGCGGGCCGCCGGCCCGGCACGCGTCGCTGACCTCCCCCGCCCTGCTGGACGCGACCCGCCGGATCGCCGCCCGGCACGGCGTGTGGCCGTCGCTGGTCCACCTGGCCGCCCACACCGCGCTGACCGCCGCCTACACCGGCCTGGAGTCGGTGAGCCACCTGTCCTTCGTCAGCAACCGCGAGTCGCACCCGTACCCGGACGTCCTGACCTGCATGTTCTCGCCGACGCTGGCGCGCGTGGACTGCTCCGGCGACCCCACGTTCGGCGACCTGCTCGGCCGGGTGGCCGCCGCCTTCGCGCGCGCCAAGGAGCACTCCTACCTGCCGTACGACGAGGTGGTCGAGCTGGTGTCCCGCGAGGGGTCGCGGCGCGGCCGTGAGGTGCGGCTCGGGCCGGAGGTCAACTTCATCAAGCAGCGCTCCAAGGACTACGGGGGCCGGCGGACCGCCTTCACCTGGCATCCGGTCCCGGAGGCGTGGGCGCACGCCGGGTCCGAGGCGTACCTGCGGGTGGACGAGTGGCGCGACGCGGTCGCCGTGTCCCTCCAGGCGGCCTCGGCGGTGATGGACGCGGCGGCCGTGGAGGCGTTCCTGCGCGGCCACGAGGCCCTGATCCTCGCCTGCGACGCCGACCCGGAGGGCGGCGGCCCGCGCCTCGGCGACGTGGCCCGGCTGGCCGCCCTGCCCGACCCGCCCGCGCGCCCCGCACGCACCGGCCGCCCCATGACCGGTCCGCTGCCCGCGTGGGACGGCGGCGTCGGTGAGGAGGCCGCCCGGACCCTCTCCGCCGCCGTCCGGCTCGTCAACGGGCTGCCCCGTCTCGACCTCTCCGACAGCTACACCATCGCCGGAGGCCGCGCCCTGCGCATCCCCCGGGTGCTGGCCGAGCTCCGCGAGCGCGGCTGGGAGGGCCTGACCCTCCGGCAGCTCGCCGGGCCGGTCCCGCTGGGCGTCCTCGCCGGCCGGCTCGTCCCGACCCGGCCGCTCGCGGACCACCACCGTCCATCAGATCTCATGCGACTCGGAGTGAAGCCATCATGAACCACGCCGTCACCGACCGAGTGACCAAGACCCACCGGCTGGTCGCCTCGGAGCAGGAGCTCCGCGACGCGATCGCCCGCGAGCTGCCCGCCTCCGGCCTCGGCGACCTGGTCGTCATGGGCGGCCACTTCATGCTGTTCGAGGACGAGGCGACCGGCCGGCTCGTGCCGGGCGTCGTCGAGGAGCAGAAGGACGAGACCATGCGCCGCCGCGTCGCCGGCCGCGTCGGCATCTTCCCCGGCTACACGTGGGAGCTGTCGCTCGACCTGCTCGGTGAGTACGCCGAGGCGGGCGTCTCCGGCCGGCTGCTCCTGCTGATCAACGACTGGCAGTACGTGCCGGCCCACGACCGCCCGGCCGGCGAGCTGCGGGCCGAGTTCTTCGAGGGCTTCACCACGCTGCCCACCTCGTACGAGAAGGCGCTGTGCGACTACGGCCTGCCGGCCGAGCTGGTGCTGCCGAGCCGCAAGCACCAGCTCGCGTTCCCCGAGACGTGGCTGAAGTACCGCTTCCAGAAGGCCGCCGACCGCTTCGTCAAGCAGGGCCTGCTGGAGAAGCGCTACCTCGACTCCGGCGATGACACGGGGCGGCGCGACGCCGAGGTGGCGTTCGTGGACGCCGACGGCAACTACCGCACGCTGATCAGTTGCGGCATCACCGGCTGCGCGGGCGAGATCACCGAGATGGTGTCGGAGGTGCACAAGGCCGGCTACCGCAACCTGCTGATCTTCGCGCCGGGCGAGTGCCTGATGCCGGTCCAGACCGGCGTGGACATCGCGCTCAACCTGTACGGCCTGCCGGACATGCGCGTGGTGATCGCCGACCCGGGCGGCAGCGGCGAGATGTCCACCGACGACATCTACGCCAAGCTCGTCACCGTCAGCACCCTCAGGAGCTGACGCCATGAAGGTCATCTACCTGGACGCCTGCGCCACCACCCGCGTCGACGACGAGGTGCTGGACGCGATGCTGCCGTACCTGCGCGAGGAGTTCGGCAACCCGTCGTCGCCGCACGTGCTGGGCAAGCGGGCCCGCCGGGCCGTGGACGCGGCGGCCGAGTCGGTGGCTCGGCTGATCGGGGCCGACCCGGACGCGGTGCTGTTCACCTCCGGCGCGACCGAGAGCAACAACATCGCGCTGCTCGGCGCGTTCGGCCACGAGGACAGGGCGCCGGTCAACGGGGTGTTCTGCCCGACCGACCACAAGTCGTCGCTGGCGGTCGGCCGCGCCCTCGCGGCGCGCGGCGTGGACGCGCGGACGGTGCGGGTGGGCCGGGACGGCCAGGTGGACCTGGTCCACCTCGACGGGCTGCTCGACCTGCACACGCGGGTGGCCACGGCCGCCTGGGTGAACAGCGAGATCGGCACCGTGCAGCCGGTCCACGCGATGGCCGCGCTCTGCCACGACGTGGGCGCGCTGCTGCACGTGGACGCGGCGCAGGCGGCCGGGCGGGTGCCGATCGACGTGCGGGGGGCGGAGATCGACCTGCTGTCGCTGTCGGCGCACAAGCTGCGCGGCCCGAAGGGCGTCGGCGCCCTGTACGTGCGGCCGGAGATCCGGCACCGGCTGCGGCCGGTCATGTTCGGCGGCGGGCAGTACGAGCTGCGCAGCGGCACCGTCCCGACGCACCTGGTGGTGGGCTTGGGCAAGGCGGCGGAGCTGGCGCTGGCGCGGGCCGAGGCGGACCTGCGGCGGGTGCGCGAGCTGCGCGCGACGGCGCTGGACATCCTCGCCGCCGGCATCCCGGGCGTGCGCCTGAACGGCGACCCGCGGGGCGGCGTGCCGCACGTGCTCAACGTCGTCCTGCCGGGGGTACGCGGCGAGAGCCTGGTCTCCAGCCTGACCACGGTGGCGCTGTCCACCGGGTCGGCCTGCAACTCCGGCTCGCAGGAGCCCTCGTACGTGCTGACCGCCATCGGGGTGGACGCGGAGGACGCCAACAGCTCCGTGCGGATCTGCCTGGACCCGCGGATGTCGTTCGAGGACCTGGTGACCGGCGTGGAGACGGTCGTCGAGCGCGCCCGGGGGCTGGCCGGGGTGGCCGTCGCGATGCGCGGCCACCAGGTCGTCTGACGTCGTGGGGGCGGGGGTGGCGGTCAGCCGGCGTTGCGCAGGAAGCTCCTGGCCGCCGCCACCCCCGCCTGGAACCTGCTGGTGGCGTCCAGGTCGCGCATCAGCGTGGCGATGTGCCGGCGGCAGCTCCGCACCGACATGCCGAGCTTCCTGGCCACGACCTCGTCGGTGTAGCCCTTGGCCATCAGCGCGGCGATGGACTGCTGGAGGTCGTCGGCCACGTCGGCGTAGCCGAACTCGATGCCCTCCAGGGGCGTGGCCATCTCCCACAGGTGGTTGAACAGGTCGAGGAAGAACTGCGCGATGCCGTGGTCGCGGACCCGCGCGACGTTCGCCTCCTCGCCGCCCGAGCCGAACATGACGACCAGCGAGCGGTCGAACACCACCGCCGAGCGCGGGATGTGGCTCAGCGTGTAGACGACCGCGCCGGCGTCGGTGAGCCGCTTCATCCGCATGCGGGTGGACACGTCGCCGCGGTTGCGGTGCTGGCAGATGATGCGCACCACCACTCCCCTGGCCAGCAGGGCGAGGAACGTCTCCGACAGGTCGCCGGTCACGCCGCCGCTCGCCTGCAGCACCAGCACCTCGTCGCGGCAGGCGTCGCTGGCGGTCTTCAGGAAGCCGCGCACCTCCATGGAGCCCACCAGGTAGTCCACGGCGCGCGGGCCCGTGGACGCCTCCGCCGCGATGTAGTCGGGCTGGAAGGTGCCGATCCGCTCCCGGATCTGGTCGATCAGCTCGCGCCGGTGGTAGATCTCCCGCTCGACGGACGACACCAGCGAGGCGGCGGCCAGCTCCGGGTCCACGGGTACGAACCGCAGGCCCGCGCTGTCGTCCACCCGCAGCAGCCGGCTCTCCACCAGGTGCTCCACCGCCGCGCTCACCTCGCGCACGGCCAGGCCGAGGTCCTCGGCGGCCGCCTCGACCGACTCGATCGCGCCCTTGCGGGAGGCGTAGCGGTACACGTCTGTCACATGGTCGCCGCCGGCCGGCGTACGTCCTGGGAACAGTGCCGTCATGGTCATGGACTTGCCTCCTTGCTCACGAGTCACCGGGCGGCGAACTGCTCCGCCACGGAGATCACGTACTGGCCGTAGGCCGATTTCTCCAGTTCGACGCCGAGCCGGTGGCAGGTCTCGGCGTCGATGTAGCCCATCCGGAGGGCGATCTCCTCCAGGCACGCGATCCGCACGCCCTGCCGCTGCTCCAGGAGCTGGACGTACTGCCCGGCCTGGAGAAGCGCCTCCGGGGTGCCCGCGTCGAGCCAGGCGAAGCCGCGGCCGAGGTCGACCAGCTTGGCCTTGCCCCGCTCCAGATAGGCGCGGTTGACGTCGGTGATCTCCAGCTCGCCCCGCGCCGACGGCGAGAGGTTCTTGGCGATGTCGACGACGTCGTTGTCGTAGAGGTAGAACCCGACGACCGCCCGGTTGGAGCGGGGCGCCGCGGGCTTCTCCTCGACGGACAGCAGCCGGCCGCGCGCGTCGGTCTCGGCGATGCCGTACCTCTCGGGGTCGCGCACCGGGTAGCCGAACAGGACGCAGCCGTCGATGTCACGGCATTCCTGCCGCAGGATCTCCTGGAAGGAGTAGCCGTGGAAGACGTTGTCGCCGAGGATGAGCGCCACCGGGTCGTCGCCGATGTGGTCGGCGCCGAGCACGAGCGCCTCGGCGATGCCGTTCGGCTCCGGCTGCTCGGTGTAGGTGATGCGCAGGCCGAGCCGGGAGCCGTCGCCCAGCAGGCGGCGGATCTGCGGCACGTCCTCCGGCGTGGTGACGACCAGGATGTCGCGGATCTCGGCCAGCATCAGCACCGAGAGCGGGAAGTAGATGAGCGGCTTGTCGTTGACCGGCAGCAGTTGCTTGGAGACCGCCAGCGTCGTGGGCAGCAGGCGCGTGCCCCGGCCGCCGGCCAGCAGGATGCCCTTCATGTGTCCCCCTCGTGTCTGGTGCGGTACCACGCGACGGTCTCGGCCAGCCCCTCCTCGAAGGGCACCAGCGGGCGGTAGCCGAGGCCGCGCAGCTTGGAGTCGTCCAGGGAGTAGCGGCGGTCGTGCCCGGGCCGGTCGGCGACGTGCCGGACGAGGTCGGGGCCGGCGCCGCAGGCGCGCAGCAGCATCGCGGTCAGCTCGCGGTTGGTCAGCTCCGTGCCGCCGCCGATGTGGTACACCTCGCCGGCCACGCCCTTCTCGACGACCTGGTGGACGCCGCGGCAGTGGTCGTCCACGTGGATCCACTCGCGTGCGTTGCCGCCGTCGCCGTACAGGGGGACGGGCCGGCCGGCCAGCAGGTTCGTGACGAACAGCGGGATGATCTTCTCGGGGTACTGGCGGGGCCCGTAGGTGTTGCCGCAGCGGGTGACGCGCACGTCCATGCCGTGGGTGCGGGCGTGGGCGAGGGCCATGAGGTCGCCGGCGGCCTTCGAGGCGGCGTACGGGGAGTTCGGCCGGAGCGGGCTGTCCTCGGCCCAGGAGCCGGCGTCGATCGAGCCGTACACCTCGTCGGTGGAGACCTGGACGAACGTGGGCACGCCCGCGTCGAGCGCGGCCCGCAGCAGCGTCTCGACGCCCGCCACGTTGGTGCGCACGAACCGGTCGGCGGCGGCGATCGAACGGTCCACGTGGCTCTCGGCCGCGAAGTTGACGACGAGGTCGTGGCCGGGCATGAGCCGCGACACCAGGCCGGGGTCGGCGATGTCCCCCCGGACGAACGTCAGCCGCCGGTGGAGCAGCACCGGCTCCAGGTTGGCGACGTCGCCGGCGTAGGTGAGGGCGTCGAGCACGGTCACCTCGGCGTCGTCCCAGCCGGGGTAGGCGCCGCCGAGCAGGTTCCGGACGTACGCCGAGCCGATGAACCCGGCGGCGCCGGTGACGAGGATCCGCATGGCGCTCACCCCAGGGCCCGGGTGCGGCGGCCGAACAGGACCAGGGAGGCGCCCAGCAGCAGGGCGGCCATCGCGGCGAGCACCCCGAGCTGCGGCAGCACCGCGCCGATGCCCGTGCCGGGCACGGCCAGCTTCAGCAGCGCGTCCATGCCCCAGGCGTGCGGGAACAGGTGGCCGACGGCGTTGAGCACGTCGCCGGACGACTCGCGCGGCCACAGGCAGCCGCCCAGCATGCCGAGCACGACGCCGAGCGGCGGCCCGATGGCCGGGGCCTGGTCGGGGGTGCGCAGCAGCGTGCCGACGAGGATCGCCGCCCCGGTGGAGACCAGCGCGAACGTCCCGACGACGGCCGCCACCCCGAGCGGGTCGCCCCAGTGGACGCCGAAAGCGAGCGCGCTGACCGCCATGATGAGCGCGGCCTGGGCGAGGGCGACGAGGAGGCGGCTCAGCGCCTCGCCGAGCAGCACCGACCGGTGCCGGACGGGGGCGGTCAGCGCCCGCTGGAGCATGCCGAGCCGGCGGCTCTCGACCAGCGCGGCGGCCACGGCCATGGAGTTGATGAAGGTGAACAGCAGCAGGTTCGCGGGGGCGGTGTAGGCGAAGCCGCGCGGGTCGCCGGCCGAGGTGGAGGTGTCCTTCACGGCGACGCGGCCGGACTCGGCCTGCGCCTGCCGTACGTACAGGGCGGCCTGCTCGGGGGTGACGCCCGCGGTGCGGGCGGCGCGCGTGGCCTCCTCGACGGCCGCGACCTTGCTCACGGCGACGTCGATGGCGCTGCGCGCGGCCATGCCGCTGCCGTTGGTCTCGGTGACGACGAGGTCGAGCCGGGTGGAGCCGGACGGGATGACCAGGCCCGCAGCGAGCGAGCCCTCCCGCACGCCGGAGCGCAGCTCGGCGGCCGAGGTCATCGTCGTGACCTCCAGGTCGGGGTGGCGGCGCAGCTCGGCCAGCAGGGCGGTGGTCACAGGGCCGGATCCCTCGGCGACCACGCCGACCGGCAGCCGGGAGGAGCCCGTCGTGCCGCCGCCGAGCGCCATGCCGACGAAGACGATGGAGACGAACGGCATGACGACCATGAAGAACAGGCCGACGCGGTCGCGGGTGTGGCGGCGCAGGTTCGCGGCCACGAGCGCGAGCACGGGGCGCGGGCGCAGCCCGGTGGTCGTCATAGCAGCAGTCCCTTCCGGAAGCCGAGGACGGCGAGGCCGCCCGCCGTCAGCGCGATGGCGCACAGGACGCCCACCGGCAGCGCCACCGCCGCGAGCCCGGCGCCCGAGCCGGCCAGCTCGGTCAGCGCCTTGGACGTCCAGCCGTTCGGGGTGAGCAGTGCGACCGTCTGGAGCGGGCCGGGCAGGTTGTAGACCGGCACCAGGCTGCCGCCGAAGAACGCCGCCACGAACGACACGACCATGATCACGCCGTCGGCCTGGGCGTCGGTCCTGACCCGGCTGGTGACCAGCATGGTGATCGCGGCGGCGGCCAGCACGTGCGCGACCAGCACCACGGTCACGGCCGCCGGGTCGCCCCAGGTGGAGCCGAAGATGAGCACCGAGGCGCCCCAGTTGAGCAGGGCCCCGGCGACGGCCAGCGCGAACCCGACGGCGGCCTTGCCCGCGACGGGCACCCAGGCCGCGACCGGGGCGGCGCGGATCCGGTCGAGCGTGCCGAGCTTCCGCTCGGTCAGCAGCCCCCGGAACGAGGCGCCCACCACGAAGAACGCGAACAGCGCCGCCATGCCGGAGCCGTAGTAGACCGACAGGTCGATCTTGCCGCCGGCCAGCGGGTCGTCGGCCAGGCCGATCGCCGGGCCGGCCGCGCCGTTGCGCTCCACCAGCTCCTTGACCTGGTCGCCGGGCACGCCCGCGCGCAGCACGGCCCGTACGGCCAGGGTGCGGGCGTCGACCACGGCGGAGATGCGGTCCACGATGGCGCTCGCCACCACGCCCGCGAGCGGCGACTCGGGCGTCTTCAGGACCGCCACGTCGCCGCCCTTGCCGGCGCCGACGCTCGCGCTGAACCCGGCCGGGAAGACGATCGCCGAGCCGATGGCGCCCGACTCCAGCTCCCGGCCCGCCTGCTCCCTGCTCGGCAGGTCGCGCAGCGTCACGGAGCCCTTCAGCTCCTTGGCGGCCATCACCTCGCGCCGGACGCTGGCCGGGAACTCGCCGCCGTCGAGGTCCACGAAGCCGACCGTCGCCTTCAGCGGCGGGTCGTCGCCGCCCAGGGCGAGGCCGAACAGGGTCGCCAGCGTCACCGGGACGATCAGGGCGATGACGATCGCCGTGCCGTCGCGCAGCCGCGCGCGCAGTTCCAGCGCGCTCACCGTCCACAGGGCCCGCCACATGGTCAGTCCCTCAACGTGCTGCCGGTGAGGTGCAGGAACGTGGCCTCCAGGTCGGGCTCGATGACCTGGGTGGCCGTGACGGTGGCGCTGCCGTCCACCGCGGTGATGAGGGCGGGCAGCAGGTACCTGCCGCCCTCGGCGATCAGCCGTACCGACGAGGCGCCCGTCCGGGCCGCCTCCACCACGCCCTCGACGGCGCGCAGCTTGGCGAAGGCCGTCTCCACGTCGCCGTCGAGGACCAGCTCGACCTTGTCGGCGGTGCCGACCAGGGAGACCAGCTCGCGGCGGGTGCCGTCGGCGATGATCCGCCCGTGGTCGATGATCGCGGCGCGCTCGCAGACCCGCTCGATCTCCTCCATGTAGTGGGAGGTGTACAGCAGCGCCATGCCCTCCTCGACCAGGCGCTCGACGCCGTCGAGGATGGCCTTGCGGCTCTGCGGGTCCACGCCGACGGTCGGCTCGTCCAGGATCAGCACCTCGGGTCGGTGCAGCAGCGCGGCGCCGATGTTGATGCGGCGCTTCATGCCTCCGGAGTACGTGCCGAGCTTGGTGTCGGCCCGGTCGGTGAGGCCGATGAGGTCGAGCACCTCGTCGATGCGCGCGGCCAGGCGGCGGCGCGGCAGGCCGAACAGGCGGCCGAAGAAGCGCAGGTTCTCGCGTCCGGTCAGCTCGGGGTAGAGGGCGATCTCCTGGGGGACGTACCCGATCTTCGCCTTGGCGCGGGTCGGGTCGGCCGCCAGGTCCGTGCCGCCGACCAGCACGGTGCCGGAGTCGGGGCGCAGCAGGCCGACGAGCATGGAGATCGTGGTGGTCTTGCCGGCGCCGTTGGGGCCGAGCAGGCCGTACGCCTGGCCGGGCGCGATGGCGAACCCGACGTCCTCGACGGCGACGACGTCGCCGTAGCGCTTGCTCAGGCCCCGGCAGGCGAGGGCCGGGGTGGCCGTCGTCGCGGGGGCGGAGGCCGTCTCCAGGGCGGTCATCGGCGCCACCCCCCGGAGGCGTCGTCCCGGTCCAGCAGCTCGGCCGGGTCGCCCTTGCCGGCCACGTTCCCGGCGCAGGTCTGCCGGGTCAGGTCGGCGCCGAGCTGGAAGTCCAGCGGGGTGTTGCCGGTGATCCGGTTCCACAGGACGTGGTTGTCCAGGGCGTCGTCGCCGCCCCAGTCCTTGGAGGAGCCGATGACGAAGCCGGCGCCCATGACCGACTCGCCGCTCGGGTGGTTGTCGTGGATGTGGTTGTCCACGACGGCGACCCGGTGCGTCCCGATGAGCGCGAGGCCGACGCCGGAGATGGGCGGCCCGGCCGCGCCCAGCCCGTCGGGCTCGGCCCCGGCGGCCAGGCCGTTGCCGTGCAGGTCGTTGCCCGCCACCAGGCAGTCCCGGACGCCGCCCGCGGGCTCGCCCTCGTACACCTGGTTGAGCAGGAGCATGCCGATCGCGTTGCCGTGGCAGGCGTTGCGCACCACCCGGGCGCCGGAGGAGTTGTCGACGAAGACGCCGAAGGCGTTGGCGGACGTCTCGTTGCCGGCGATCAGGCCGTCCGAGTCGGGGCAGAAGCTGAGCGCGACGCCGCCGTACTGGCTGCCGGAGGCGCGGCAGCCGCTCACCTCGCAGCCGCTGGACTCGCGCAGGTAGACGCCCCAGACGGCGTTGCCGCGGGCCTCCACGTCGCGCACGCTCACCCCGGCGACGGAGTGGGCGTAGATCCCGGCGCCGGAGAAGCCGGTCACGGTCAGCGCCTCGATCCTGACGTTCGCGACGGCGTCGCCGTGGACGGTGATGCCGCTGACGACGCCCTCGGAGGCGTCGTGCAGCCGGGGCACGTCGGCCGCGGCTCCGTCGCCGGGGGTCAGCACGGTCCGGCCGGGGCCGGCGCCGGTCAGCGACACGCCGCCGTGCCGGATCCAGACGCTCTCGGTGTACGTGCCCTCCGTCAGCACGATGCTCGCTCCGGGACCGGCCTCGTCCAGCGCCCGCTGGATCGACTCCCCCGGTCGTACCGTCTTCACCTGGGACATCGGGCACTTTCCTTCCTGTCGACGTACACGATCGCCAGCGCCACGAACAGCCCGCCGTCGCTCCCCCATCGGGCCGCCCCGGCGACGGCCGCGTCTCCCGGGGGGCGTAGCCGCTTCAGGGCGGCGTCGTGGGAGGCGCCGTGGAGCGCGTACGCGGCGCTCCCGTCCAGCACCGCCCCGGTGGAGGCGGCCAGCTCGGCGGCGGCCTCGTCCAGCAGGCGGCCCGCCCACGCGGGCGGAGCCGCGGTCACCGCCTCGAAGTCGTGCCAGCCGAACCCCGGCGCCCGGCCGCCGACCGCCTTGATCAGGCACTCCTTGACGGAGAACGCCGTCGCCTCGGAGGTGAGCCCGCGCTCGGCCTCGGTCGTGACGTGCCGGGCGAACGCCGCACCGCCCCGCTCGACGGCCCGTGCCAGCCGCGCCGCCTCGACGACGTCCACGCCGAGGAGGACGGCGGGCCCGCCGGCGTCGTCCGGCGTGACAGGGAAGGCCGCCACGGCGGCGGTGCCGGTGCTCATGCCAGGGCGCCCGCGCAGCGCGTCACGAAGGACTCCAGGACGCCGGTGTACTCCTCGGCCCGTTCGACCATCGGGATGTGCCCGCTCTGCTCGACCACCAGCACCTCGTTGTCCGGGTAGTCGGCCAGGAGCTCCAGCCACGGGTCCACGGGGGTCATCCGGTCGTGCCGCCCCCAGACGTACAGGGACGGGCAGCGCACCTTGTCCAGGGCGGGCCGGACCGCGTAGCGGCGGGTGGCCTTGATGCTGCGCGCCATGCTCACCATGGACTCGGGCCGGCGCAGCATCTCGCCGACCTCGCTCATCCGCTCGTCCGAGAAGAAGCTGCGGCCGCTGTGGAACAGCGCGGCCACCATCCGCTCCCCGAACTCGTCGCCGAACGGGCGGACGCTGCCCCGCCGGTCGAAGCTGAGCCCGACGTCGGGGTCGGCGGTGAGGCCCGGCGCGCCGCTGACCGCGATCCCGCGCACCCGGTCGGGGTGGCGGCCGGCGAGGTCGATGGCGACCAGGCCGCCGAGGGAGTTGGCGCAGACGATGACGTCCTGCACGCCGGCGGCGTCGCAGGCGCGCAGCAGCGCGTCGCCGAGCTGCTCGATCGACCCGGCCACCTGCCGGTCCAGGGCGCAGATCGCCTCATGGGTACGCAGCACCGGCCATCCGGCCACCTCCAGGCGCCGGTACGGGTGCTCCCAGATCCACCCACCGGCGAACAGGGCGGACATGAACGCCACAGCCGGCCGTCCGCCTCCGGAGGCGTCCCCGCCGGGTCCGCCGGTCCTGTCGCCGAGGTTGTGCTCGGCGGTGAAGTCGATCATCTTTCAGGCTCCCGTGTTCTCGCGAGGAGGGATCACAGCGTGGACGCGTCCTCCGGCGTCCACCCGCACGCGCAGGCCGCGTCCTTGCCCGCCGCCACGACCGTCCCGCAGTCCGGGCAGCGGGCGTAGTCGCGGATCGTGGCGGGGTACCAGACGCTGGTGTGCACCCGTGTGCACAGTCCGCCCTTGAAGAAGCGGCGCATGGCCCGCTGGTGCGGCCGGGCGTGGACCGCCCGCAGCGACTCGGGCCGGTCGAAGGCGCTCAGCGTGAACTTGCGGGCGCCGATGTCGAACGTGGTCACGCCCAGGAACCCCTTCGAGGACCGCAGCGACTTGACGATCTCCACGCTGAGCAGGTCCACGTCGGCGGCCTCCGCGTCGTCGCGGATCTCCAGCCAGGTCAGCACGAGCGCGCCCGGCCGGTCGGTGCGGCCGGTCGCGGCGCGGGCGCTGACGCCGAACTCGCGGGCCTCGTCAGCGCCGGGCACGAACCGGGCGGTGTACCCGAGCGCCTCGGCCAGCGCCAGCCGGTCGAAGCCACGGCGCACGTGGACGCCGCGCGCGTCGCGGGTGACCAGGTCGGTGCCGTGCACGGTGGCCGTGCCTCCGGTGGCGGGCATGCCGAGGTAGGACTCGCGGTGGTCGGCCACCAGGGCCCAGGAGACGGTGGCGGCGTCGGCGTCGCCGGTCACGCGGTCCACGGTGAAGCGCGCGTTGCGGAAGCGGGCCATCGTGCGGGCGGCGTGCTCGGCCAGCGCCGCGCCGGCCAGCGCCCCGCCGGAGTCGGGGTCCTCGAAGGTGTCCACCGACGCGGCCACGGCCTGGGCGTCCCCGGCCCGCCACGCTTCGAGCAGCTCCTCGGCCGCCTTCCGCACGTCCTCGTGCGCCGTCTTCGTGTCCTGCCGGGTCTCGGGCATGTCAGGTCTCCTCGTCCTCGGGGAGGCGGGTGGAGCAGACGGCCACGGCCAGCGCGCGTCCGTCCGTGTGGCTGACGGAGACGCGGACGCGGCTGCCGGGCCGTACCAGCTCGGCCAGCGGCGGCGCCAGGCGTACGGCGGGAGGGTGGCCGTCGCGGCAGGCGGCCGTGGCGCGGCAGGACGCGGTGGGCCGGGGCAGCACCTCCACCTGGCCGAGGCGTTCGGCCGTGGGCGGCAGCCCGAGCAGGCGCAGGACCGCGCGCTTGCCCGCCAGCCGGCCCGCCCAGTGCTGCACGCTCGCACCCGCCGCGGAGCGGACGCGTTCGGCGGCCGTGTAGACCTCCTCCAGCCGCATCCCGCCGACGAGTTGCTGCGGCCGCGTGAGTCCCGCGAAGCAGACCAGCGCACTCCCCCACCGGTTCACTCGCCGGCCTCCCCGCTCGCGTCGCGCGTCACGCCGCCACCGCCTTGGCCAGGCGGCGCAGGGTGGCGGGGTCGGCCATGCTGAGGCAGCGCGCCTCGGCCCGCCGCGACAGCCCGGTGAGCACCTTGCTGTCCCCGACCTCCACGCCCGAGGCCACCGCGTCCACCGCCGCGACCGTGCGCGTCCACCGGACCCGCCCCGTGAGCTGCGCGACCAGCGCCTCCCGCAGCGTGGCGACGTCCATGGTGGGCTCGCCCGTGACGTTCGGGACGACGGGCACCAGGGGCTCCAGCATGGGCACGGCCGCCACCGCCGCCGCCCACCCCGCCACCGCGGGCTCCATGAGCGGTGAGTGGAAGGCGTTGCCCACCGACAGCGGCACGATCTTGCTGGCAGCGATGGCCATCGCCGTGAGCCGGTCGAGCGCCGGGAGGGCGCCCGAGACCACGACGTGCCCCGGCGCGTTCTCCAGCCCGACGACCAGCGGCTCGCCGGGCGCCGAGGCGGCCTCCGCCAGGGCCTCGACGTCCTCCACCGGGAGTCCCATCACGGCCCGCATCCCGCCGATGACGCCCACCGAGGCCATGAGCCGCGACCGGGTCTCGACGAGGCGCACCGTGTCGGCCAGCCCCAGGACGCCCGCCGCGTGCAGCGCCGTCAGCTCGCCGACGCTGTGCCCGGCGACGATCTCGGGCTCGTACCCCTCCTCCTCCAGGACGGCCAGCGCCGCGAGGTTGCAGGCCGTGACGGCGATCTGCGCGTGCTCGGTGGCGACCAGCCGGTCCAGCGGCCCGCGCGCGCACAGCGGCGAGATGGGCCGCGACAGCAGCGCGTCCACCTCCTCCAGCCGCTCGCGCGCGGCCGGGCGGCGGCGCAGCCAGGCGCCCATGCCGACCCGGACCGTCCCCTGGCCGGGGAAGAGATAGCCCAGCATGACGTCCATCCCTTCAGCTACAACCGGCGCCGGGGGCGCCGCTCCTCGTGGGCGGGGCGCTCCGTGCCGAGGAAGCCGAGCAGCAGCTTGTTGACCTCGTCGGGCGCGTCGAGCGGGAGCCAGTGGCCGGCGTCCTCGACCCGCTCGTAACGCCAGGGCCCCTTGACGAACTTGCCGGAGCCGGACATGCCCTCCTCCAGCAGCGCCTTGTCGCCGGCGCCCCAGATGCCGAGCGTCGGCGCGAGCACCGGCGGGAACGGGCGGGCGGGGCGCAGCTCGGAGGCGGGCGAGCGGTTGGCGCGGTACCAGTTGAGGCCGGCGGTCAGCGCGCCGGGCCGGGCCAGGTCGCGCAGGTACCGGTCGTAGTCGCCGTCGCGGCCCATGATCTCCTTGAACAGCCGCCAGCCGTTGCGGCGCAGCAGCTCCTCGCTGACCCCGGGGAACTGGTAGAAGAGCATGTACCAGGACGCCGCCCGCTGCTCGATCGAGGGGGTGGCGAAGACGCCGGGGTGCCCGACCGACAGCACGACCAGGTGGTCCAGCCGGCGCGGCATGAGGAAGGCGTACATCCAGGCGATGGCCGCGCCCCAGTCGTGGCCGACGATGTGCGGGCGCTTGATCCCGAGCTGCATGGTGAGGGCGACGACGTCGTTGACGATCGTCTGCATGCCGTACGCCTCGATCTCCTGCGGCTTGCCGGAGTCGCCGAACCCGCGCATGTCGGGCGCGATGACCCGGAACCCGCCCTCGACGAGCGCCGGGATCTGGTGGCGCCACAGGTAGGAGGAGTCGGGGAAGCCGTGCAGCAGGATGACGGGGTCGCCCTCGCCCTCGTCGACGTAGGCGATGTCGACGCCGTTGACGTGAACCGTTCTCTTCTGGGTCATGCCGTCTCCCTGAACAACCGCTCAGCGAAGAACTCGCTGAAGCCGAACTCGGGTACGTCCTCCGGGGCCACCATGTTGAGCAGCCCCGTCACCTGGGCGGCGAAGTTCTTGGCCATCAGCCTGCGCACGCGGCGGCGCCGCTCGACGGCCGCGGGCCCGAACTCGACGTGCAGCCTGCTGATGATGGAGGCGCCGAAGTCGAGGCGTTCCAGGCGGAAGTCGCGCTCCTTGACGTACGGGGCGAACGCCTCGGGCGACCAGTCGTCGGAGGCGAGCAGGATCTCGCAGACGGTCCGCGAGTCGCGCATCGCGCACGACAGGCCGGTGCCGAGGACGGTGTCGGCGTTGCCGGCCTCGTCGCCGATGAGGACGACACCCTCGACCAGCGGCGGCCCCTCGGGAACGCTCGACACGGACGGCCACACCGACAGCGGTCCGGCGGGCGTGGCCTCGGTGACGGCCTTGCCGCGGTCGGGCAGGCAGTTCAGCTCGAACGCGGCGAGGAACCGCTCGACGCCGCCCGGCCCCCGGTAGCGGTGCTTGTTGACCGTGGGGAAGTTCAGGTAGAGGCGGGCCCGGCCGTAGCCCTGGGGGAACACCATGAACATGACGTCGCCCTCGGTGCCCATGGCCTGCACGTCGGGCGGCCAGCCCTCCATGCCCTCGACCATCATGCCGCCGCCCCAGTGGTGCATGGAGTTGCGCATGGTGACGCCGATCTGGCGGCCGACGGTGTTGCCGCGGCCGGTGGCGCCGAGCACGATGCGCGGCCGCAGCTCGTGGGCGCCCTCGGGGGTCTGGTAGGTGACGACGGGCCGCGTCCCGGCGGTGACGCCGATGCGGGAGGCGTCCATCACCAGCCGCGCGCCGCTCGCCACGGCCTGCTCGGCCATCAGCTCGCACACCTGGTGGTGCGGAAACGACATCGGCCCGCCGATGCCGGGGATGAACCTGGTCATGTCCACGGCCTCGACCTCGTCGTCGGTCACGGCCTCGTCCCAGGTCATCCACTCGCGGATCTCCCAGGCGCCGCCGGCCGAGAAGCAGTCGTAGACGCCCAGGCGCTGGGCCTCCCTGATGCCCCAGGGCGCGAGCCACTCGCCGCGCACGAGGTCCTTGTAGGCGTCCTGCTTCTCCAGCAGCACCACCGAGAGCCCGCCGGCGGCCAGCATGCACGCCGCGGACGCCCCGGAGATGCCGCCTCCGACGATGACGACGTCGGGCTGCTCGGGTCGTACGGTCACGTCCCCCACCTCTCCCAGTAGGTGCGTTCCTTGGCGCTGTAGCGCTCTGCGGGGCGGAAGTCGGTGCCCACGGTGTACGCGACGGGGATCATGCACACCTGGGTCACCCCGGTGGGGATGCCGAGCATCCGCGCGACCTGCCGCTCGTGCGGTACGTGCAGGCAGGTGATCGTGCTGCCGAGCCCGCGGCTGCGCAGCGCGAGCTGGAAGGACCAGATGGCCGGGAAGATCGAGCCGTAGAAGATGCTGGCGCGGGTCTCGCCGTGCCGCACCAGGTGGCCCGGATCCTCGGGCACCTTGTCGGCCATGCGCCTGCTCCACGCCTCGTTGATGGCCGTGATGTCCGGCGGGCGGCCGAGGACGCACGGGATGACGAGGATCGGGACCCGCGCGATCGTCTCGGTGAGCGCCAGCGCGGAGGCGTAGTTGCGGCGCGCCCCGGCGTCGTTGCGGCGACGGCCGGCGTTGGTCCACATGTCGTTGCGGTGGAACGTCCAGGAGGACTGGATCATCTCGGCCAGCTCCTGCTTGACGGCGGCGTCGCTGATGACGAGCCACCGCCAGTTCTGGTGGTTGTTGGCCGTGGGCGCCTGGACGGCCACCTCCAGCGCCTCCTCCACCACCTCGCGGGGCACGGGCCGCTCGACGTCGAGGCGGCGGCGCACGGAGCGTGTGGTGGTCAGCAGCCGGTCGGTCTCGGCGACGTCGAACGGCGTGGCGCCCGACGCCGCCGGCACGGTGCCCGGCGCTCCCGGCGTGGCGCCCGGCGCTCTCGGCGTGGCGCCCGGCGCTCTCGGCGTGGTGCTCGCCGCACGCGCCCGGGTGCTCACAGCGCCCCCAGGAGGACGGCGCCGCGCACCGAGCCGGGCGCGGCGGTGAGCGCGAGCGCCCGCTCCACGGGCCCGTCGAGGCCGGGTTTGGTCACGTACGCGGCGAGGTCGCCGGCGCGCGGGGCGGCGAGGCCGGTCAGCGCGGGCGCGACGCCGTCGCGGACGGCGAGCGCGGCGAGGGCGATGTTGAGCGCGCCGGAGGCGGCCTGGCAGTCACCGGCCAGCGCGGTGGAGGCGGTCAGCCGCGCGCCGGGCGCGCCGGCGAGCACCGCCGCTGCCTCAGCGCCGTCCCCGGCCGTCCCGTCCGCCGCGCCGACCACCAGCCCGGCGACCGGACCGGACGCGCCGCCGGAGACGCGGGCGATGCTGCGTGCCACGGCGTCGGCGTCGGCGTCGGCGTCAGAGCCGGCGTGGCCGCTCGCGTGGCCCGTGTCCAGCACCACGGCGTACGGCCTGCCGTCGCGGGCGGCGCAGTGCTCGGCCGACTCGACGACGAACGCCACCGCCGCCGACCCGCGCACCGCCCCTCCGGCCCCGGAGTCGTACGGCGACGGCACCGGAAGGTCGTCGGTGTCCAGGGCGGCCGTGCCGGTCGTCTCGTCGGCGGCCACCACGAGCACCACCTCCGCCTTGCCCGACCGGATGAGCTCCAGGGCGCAGTCCAGCGCGATGGAGGCCGAGGCGCCGCCGTTGCAGATGGTGGTGGTCGGCCCGCGCAGTCCCAGCGTCTGGCAGACGGCGCCGCCGGTGGCGTTGAGCACGACGTTGGAGAAGCTGAGCACGGCCGGCTTGTTCGGGTTGACCGCGATGCTCTCGTCGAAGCCGCCGGTGCTCTCGGCCGATCCGGCGCCGGTGGCGAAGATCAGCGCGACGTCGTCGAGGTCCTTGCGCGGCAGCTTCAGCCCCGCGTCCTCCCAGGCCAGCCGGGAGGCGGCGATGGCCAGGCGCGACAGGTGGTTCATGTGCCGCCACAGCGAGCGCGGCGCGAACGTCCGTCCCTCCAGCGACGGGGCCCACCCGGCGCCGTGCCGCCCGGCCAGGACGGCCTCGGTGAGCTCGGCGACGCCGGTGCCGGCCCCGGTGACGGGCCCGAGCCCGGTGATCACCGCTTCGCGGCGGGGCAGCTCCTCGTACGGCCGGGGCTCGCCGGGCGTGGTCAGCACCAGGGAGACGTTGTTGCCGCCGAAGGCGTAGTTGTTGGACACGACGGTGCCGATGGGCATCGGCCTGGCCACGTTGGGCACGAAGTCCAGGTCGCCGGCCCGGCCCTGGCCGTCCTCGTCGAAGCCGATGGTGGGCGGGGCCGTCGCGTGCCGCAGCGCCAGCACGCTCGCCACCGCCTCGACGGCTCCGGCGGCGCCCAGCGTGTGGCCGACGAACGACTTGATGCTGCTGGTCGGCACCTGGCCGGCCCGCTCGCCGAAGACCAGGCGCATGACCTTGGCCTCCATGGCGTCGTTGGCGGGGGTGCCGGTGCCGTGCCCGCTGACGTACTGGACGTCGCCGGGCGTGAGACCGGCGTCGGCGAGCGCCCGCCGCACGGCGCTGGCGCCGCCGCGTCCGGTGGGGTCGGGGGCGGTCGCGTGGTAGGCGTCGGCCGACAGGCCGTAGCCCGCGACCTCGGCCAGCGGGACCGCGCCCCGGGCCAGCGCCAGTTCCAGCGGTTCCAGCAGCAGGAACGCGGCGCCCTCGCCGAGGTTCAGGCCGTCGGAGTGGCTGTAGGGGCGGCACGGGCCGGTGCTGAGCGCCTGGAGTCCGGCGAAGCCCGCGTACGTGCCGAACAGCAGCGGGTCCACCCCGCCGGCGAGGACGGCGTCGGCCTCACCGGTGAGGATCTTGTCCTTGGCCAGGCCGACGGCGTTGCCCCCGGCGGCGCAGGCGGTGGACACCAGGATGCGCGGCCCGCGCAGGCCGAGCCGCTCGGCGACCACGTCCTGGGTGCGGTGCATCGGCTGGTACCGGCCGGCCGCGTCGGGTGTGGCCTGGCACTTGCCGAGGATGATCCCGAACCGCTCGGCCCCCACCCCGGAGGCCGTCAGACCGGCCATCTCGACCGCCTGGCGGGCCGCGACGAGCGCGAGCCGGGCCGTGCGGTCGAGGGCGGCGTCGGAGCCGGGGAGCTGACCGGTGATCCACTCGTCGGGCACCTGGCCCGCGTGCCGGGCCGTGAACACGGCGAACGCCTCGTCCTCGACCGGCGTGAGTCCGCCCTGACCTGTGGTGAGCCGCTGCCAGAACTCGGCTGGGTCGCGGCCGGCCGCGCAGATGATGCCCAGGCCGGTGACGACGACGGGCCGCAGCGCCATGCTTTGTCTCCTTCTCAGCGCAGCATCCCGATCAGATGATCGGGATGCTCCAGCTCTTGGGCACGATGTACGGGCTGGTCAGCGTGGTCACCTCGGTCCCGCCGACGGTGAGCTCCAGACCGGCGGCGGCCAGGTCGTGGTCCACCCGGGCGAGGCCGAGCGTGGCCCCGAGGCCGACGCTGTGCACGGCGTGGACGACCTCGCCGATGTCCTGGCCGTTCACCCAGACGCGGGTGCCGGGCGCGGGCACGCCGTCGCCGCCGGAGAAGCCGACCGTGCGCCGCCCGCCGCCGGCCTCGAACGCCGCCAGCACCGCCTCGCGGCCGACGAACTCGTCCTTGGTGACGTCGACCAGCCAGTTGGCGCCGATCTCGACGACCGTGGCGCCCTCGGTGACCTCGTGGCGGGGGATCGGCTGGCGCACCTCCAGCATGGCCAGCTCCAGCGCCTCCTGCCCGGCGGCCTGGGCGTGCTCCAGCGACTGACGCCAGAGGTCGGCGGCGTGCTCGATGGGCACGATCATCTGGTAGCCGTACTCGCCGGTGAAGCCGGTCCTGGCGAAGACGATGTCGGCGCCGTTCCAGGTGGTGTCCACGACCGACTCGAAGGGCAGCGACGCCAGCTCGCCGTCGATGAGCCGGCCGACGACGCCCCAGGCGTACGGGCCCTCCAGGCCGAGGACGGTGAGGTCGCCCGAGCGGTCGGCGATCTCGACGCCCTCGTCGTTGTTGGCCCGGAGGTGCGCGAGCAGGCGCGCGCCGGCGCCGCAGGAGCTCTCCAGCAGGATGCCGTCCTCGCGGCCGAAAGCGAGGACCTGGTCCACGACCTGGCCGTCGGCGTCGAGGAGGAGGGTCATCATGCAGCGGTCGGACGTCAGGTACTCGACGTCGCGGGCGAGGACGCGCTGGGCGAAGGCCACGGCGTCCGGGCCGGTGATCTCGATGAGGCCGTGGCCGCCGAGGTCGAGGACCGCGGCGCGCTCCCGGAGGACCTTGTACTCCTCGTCGAGGGAGGAGAAGCGCAGCGGGACGGTGGCGTCGCCGACCTGACCGTAGACGGTCTCCTGGGGATGCGCGGACGCGAGGACGCTTGCCATGTTCACACCTTTCGCACGGGACGTTGACGGGCCGGGTCGGCGATCGTCAGGTTTCCTTCGGCGGCGACCTGGCCGTCCACCCGGGCCGACACCCGGTACTCGGCGAAGCCGGCCCCGCCGCCGGTCCGCTCGGCCGTCAGCGTGAGCTGGTCGCCGGGGACGACGGGGCGGCGGAACCGCATCGACCTGACACCCGCCAGGTAGCTGATCTCGCTGGCCCCGGCCAGGGCGAAGACCACGCCCGCGAGCTGGGCCAGCGCCTCGGTGATCACGATGCCGGGCAGGACGGCCTCGCCCGGGAAGTGGCCCTGGAACCACAGCTCGGTGCCGGAGACGTTCTTGACGGCCGTTCCCTTGACGCCGGGCTCGACCTTGCCGACCCGGTCGAGCAGCAGCATCGGCCAGCGGTGCGGCAGGACGGCGCGGACCTGGTCGTGGGTCAGTCCGCTGACCGGCCCGCTGACCGCCTCGCTCGTGGGCCCGCTGACCTGCCCGCCCGCGGGCGGTGCCTCGGCGAGGGTCATGCCCGCAGCGCCGGGTTGACCTCTTCGGCCAGCCGCGACACCGACCCGAAGACCGCCATCTCGCTGTCGTAGAGCGCGACGCCGAACTCCGCCTCGATCGCGACGTACAGCTCCAGCACGTCGAGGCTGTCGAGTTCGAGGCCGCGGCCGAACAGCGGCTGGTCGTCGGTGATCCAGTCGGGGTCGATCTCCAGGTCCAGCCGCGACACGATCATCTTCTTGATCTGGCTGCAGGTCTGCTGCCGCTCGGCGGCCCGCGCGCGCAGCTCGTCGATCGTCATCTGGTCCTCCTTGAACCGGGGGGAAGGGGGGACGGCTCAGCCGAGGCCGCCGCCGTGGGCGACCACCACGGAGCCGGACATGTACGACGCCTTGTCGGAGGCGAGGAAGCTCACGATCGACGCGATCTCCTCGGGGCGGCCCATCCGGCCGAGCATGATGCGCGACTCGTACTGCTTCTTGATGTCCGAGGGCACCTTGCGGGTCATGTCGGTGGCGACGAACCCGGGCGCCACGACGTTGGCCCGCACACCGTGCGGCGCCGCCTCGTTGGACAGCGCGTGGGTGAAGGCGATGATCGCGCCCTTGGACGCCACGTAGTTGGTCTGGCCGGGGAATCCCCCGTCGAGCCCGCTGGAGGACGACAGGGTCACGATCGCGCCGCGGCGCTGGTGCTGCATGAGCTTGAGCCCCTCGCGGCAGGCGAGGAACGTGCCGATGAGGTTGGTGTCGACCGGGGCGCGGAACTGGTCGAGGCTCATCGTGAGGAGGTAGCGGTCCAGGGTGATGCCGGCGCTCGTCACGAGGACGTCGAGCCGGCCGTGGTCGGACCGCACGCCGCGGAAGAGCCGCCGTACGGACTCCTCGTCGGTCACGTCGGCCTGCACGGCGCTCGCGCTGCCGCCCTCCTCCTCGATCCGGGACACGACGTCCTTGGCGTCGCTCTCGGAGCGGGAGTAGTTGACCACCACGTGGGCGCCCTCGCGGGCCAGGTCCAGCGCGCAGGCCCGGCCGATGCCGCGCGAGCCGCCCGTCACCACGGCCACGGAGCCCTCTGCGAAAAGCATCATCCGTCTCCAGGAATTGAGACAATCGCGGATCGGCTTATCCGGATCTTCAGTCAGTAAGCTACTAAGCCCCGACATCACGCCTGTATCACCCGGTTATCCGCGCATTGACCAGAACAATGGCGATGAATGACGCTGACAACCATGAAAATGATGGACGTGGACGTGTTGATTGTCGGGGGCGGCCCGGTCGGCCTCTCCACGGCCATCGAGCTGTCCCGGCACGGAATATCGACGCTGCTCGTCGAAAAACATGAGGGCACGTCAATTTTTCCGAAGGCCCGCCTCGTCACCACGAGGACGATGGAGATCTTCCGCGCCTGGGGGATCCAGGAGGAGGTGGAGCGCGCCGGCATGCCGCGCGAGGAGTTCCTCGCGGTGGGCGTCGGCAGCTCGCTGAGCGCGGACGACTTCGTCAGGTCGGCCGCCGCGCTGCGCCGGGACGCTCCCCAGAGTCCCACCTACATGTTCCTGTGCTCGCAGGACCTTTTGGAGGTCATCCTGCGCCGCCGGGCGGAGTCGCGGCCGGGCGTCGAGGTCAGGTACGGCGCCGCCATGACCGGGTTCCGGCAGACGCCGGACGGCGTCGAGGCGGTCGTGTCGGAGGCGTCCGGCGAGACGCTGGTGCGCTGCGCGTACCTGGTGGCGGCGGACGGCAGCCGCAGCGGCATCCGGGAGGAGCTGGGCATCGCCACCGAGGGCCCGCCGCCGCTCGGCCACATGATCAGCATCATGTTCGAGGCCGACCTGGGCTTCCTGCCCCCGGACCGGCGGGCCGCGCTGTCCTTCCTCACCGACCCGCCGTGCGCGGTGGAGGCCGTCGACCACCGGCGGCGCTGGATGGTGCAGACCGGCTACGAGCCCGAGGAGGGCGGCAGCCCGGCCGACTTCACCGAGGAGGTCTGCCTGGCCGCCGTGCGCGGGGCCGTCGGCGTCCCGGACCTGCCGGTCACCATCCTCGGCGTGATGCCGTGGCTGCAGCAGGCCATGGTGGCGGCCTCGTTCCGCTCGGGGCGGGTGTTCCTGGCCGGGGACGCCGCGCACGTGGCGACCCCGCAGGGCGGTTTCGGCATGAACTGCGGCATCCAGGACGCCCACAACCTGGCCTGGAAGCTCGCCGCCGTGCTGCGCGGCACCGCCCTGCCCGCCCTGCTCGACACGTACGAGCCCGAGCGCCGCCCGGTCGGGGCCCGCACCGTGGACGAGAGCCTGCACAACGCGTTCATCACCTTCCAGATGATGGAAGGGCGGCTGTCGATGCGGGAGGCCATCGAGCAGCAGGCGGGGCGGCGCAGCTCGGAGGGGCTGGTGCTGGGCTTCCACTACGACTCGGCGGCCGTGGTGCCGGACGGCACGCCCGCCCCGGCGCCCGAGGACCCCTACCGCACGTACGTGCCGACGGCCCGGCCGGGACACCGGGCGCCGCACGTCTGGCTGTCGGGTCCGTCCGGGCCCGTCTCGACGCTCGACCTGCTGGGGCCGGGCTTCACGCTGCTGGCCGCGTCCGGCGCCGGCTGGCCGGCCGCGGCGGAGGAGGCGTCCGCGCGCGCGGGCGTCCCGGTGGCGGCGGTGGAGATCGTCGCCACGGACGCCTCCGGCGGGGATGACTGTGCGTTCGCCTCTCCGACGTGGGCCAAGGAGTACGGCCTGGAGAGCGGCGGGGCGGTGCTGGTGCGGCCGGACGGGCACGTCGGCTGGCGTCACGCCGTCGGCCCCGCCTCCGCCGACGCCCTGTCGGCCGCCCTCACCGCCGTCCTGTCCCGCACCCCCGCCATCTCGTCCCCACTCGCACCCCCGCCGCCCCGTCCCTCGGCCTGACACCCCGGCCGCCACCTCGCGATGCCCTGCTGCGGGCGCCGCACCCGCCGCCCCCTGACCGCGCCGCGCGGCCGAGCAGGCAGGTGGGCGAGCAGGCGTCGCGTGTGGCGGGCCGAGGTGGGGATATGGGGGACGTGGTGGGGCGCGAAGTGGGCGGGCCCCGTGAGGCGTGGCGGAGGATGAGACGCCGCGTGGCGGGACGTGAGCCGACCCGGGGGCACGTGGACGTGCGACGTGGCGAGACGTGACGCCCGGTGGGACGTGACGCGTGGCAGGGGCGCGCCCCGTCACGAGACGGCGGCGCACCCCTCTGCCTCGTGCGATCTCAGCCGTACCCGCTGCGGGCAGGGCGGCGGGACTGGAGACGGGCCGCGCCGAGCCGCAGCGACAGGGGGCTCCCGCAGGAGGTCGCCACCAGGTCGGACACCGCCTGCGCCCCGACCGCCGTGTCCACCAGCAGGTCGGCCAGCTCCCGCGCCTCGGCCTCCGGCAGGGGCCGCAGGAACTCCCGGTGCGCACCCTGCCGGGCGACCAGGTCGTCGAGCGGGTCCGTGCTGGTGATGACCACCCGGCAGCCGGCGCCTCCGGGCAGCAGCGCCCGCGCCTGGTCGCCGTCGCGGACGCCGTCCAGGACCACGAGCAGCCGCCGCCGGGCCGTGCAGCTCCGGTAGAGCGCGAGCTTCTCGGCGCGCCCGGCCGGGATGTCGGCCGCGGCCACGCCGAGCGCGCGCAGGAAGCGGTCCAGCACCGCGTCCAGCCCGCCGCCGTCGCCTCGGTCGCCGCCCGCCCCGGCGGCCCCTCGGCCACCGCCGTCCGCCGCGGTCAGCTCGGCCATGTCGGCGTAGAGCTGCCCGTCGGGGAACCAGTCGATCCGGCTGTGCGCCCAGCGCAGCGCCAGCGTGCTCTTGCCCACGCCGGCCGGCCCGCTCAGGACCGTCACCCCCGGGACGGCGACCTCCGGGTCGGGCCGCAGGGCGGCGTTCATCGCCTCCAGCTCCTCCTCGCGCCCCACGAACGGCAGCACCTGCGGCGGGAGCTGGCACGGCACGACCTGCCCGGGCACGGTCCGGTGCGCGGGGGGCCGCATCAGCGCGGACTCGTCCCGCAGGATCTGCTCGTGCAGCCGCCGCAGCGCCGGGCCCGGCTCCAGGCCGATCTGGTCCAGCAGGTAGCGGCGGGTCTCCTGGTAGGTGCGCAGCGCCTCGGCGCGGCGGCCGGCCCGGTACTGGGCCAGCATGAGCTGGGCGCGCACGCGTTCGCGGAACGGCGACTCGGCGACCAGGGCCAGCAGCTCGGGGATCACCTGGTGGTGCCGGCCGAGCTCGATCTCCAGCTCCAGGCACGTCTCCAGGGCCTCCAGCCGCGACTCGGCCATCCTGGCCACGTCGTAGCGCAGCCCCCGGATGTCCTCGAACGGGTTGCCCTGCCACAGCGCGAGCGCCTCGCGCAGCACCTGGACGGCCTGCTCGCGCAGCCCGGAGGCGGCGTGGCCGCGCGCCTGCGCCACCAGCGCCTTGAACCTGACCCAGTCGATGCTGTCCGGGGCGGCCCGCAGCAGGTAGCCGGGGCTGGAGGTCTCGATCACCCCGGCGCCGAGGGTGCGACGCAGCCGGGAGACGCAGATGGCGACCTGCCGCCAGGCGCTGCGCGGCGCCGACCCGGCCCAGACCGCCTCGATCAGGCGCTCGACGCTCATCACCCGGTTGGCGTTGAGCAGCAGGCAGGCCAGGATGGCCAGCTCCCGGTGGGCGCTCATGGGCAGCTCGGCGCCCTCCTTGAGCACCGTGAGCGGCCCCAGCACCCGGAACTCGAACGACGGCGCGCCCATCAGGCCATCACCTCCGTCAGGCGGCCTTCGAGCAGGTCGGCGGCCCGCGTGGTGCCGCCCGCCCGCCGGATGTCGCCGCGTATGGCCTGGGCCCGGCGCCGTACGCGTTCGTCGCCCGCGACGGCGAGGACCGCCTCGACGAGCCGCTCGGGAGTGAGCGCCTCGGGGTCGAGGGCCCGGCCGACGCCCAGCTCCTCGACGCGGCGCGCGGCCACCCGGTCGATCGGGGTGGCCGGGACGACCACCATGGGGCAGCCCCAGTACAGGGCCTCCATGGCGGTGCCCAGGCCGCCGTGGGTGACCGCGACCGTGGCGTGCCGCAGCACGCTCACGTGCGACACCCAGCGGCGCACCTCCATCGTGGGCGGCAGCGGCCCCAGGTAGCCGGGGTCCATGCCCGGGGGCAGGGTGACGACGCCGCGCCAGGGCAGCTCGGCGAACGCCCGCACGCAGGTGCGGAACAGCTCGGGCCGGCCCGCCGCGACCGTGCCGAAGGTCAGCAGCGCGATCGGCAGCCCGTCGTCCGGCGGCTCCCAGCCGGACAGGAAGCCCCGCTCCCCCAGACAGGGCCCGACGAACGCGAACCGCTCGTCGAAGGTGTCGCCGGCCGGCTGGAACGAGCGCGGCAGACTGACCAGGTTGGAGTCCTGGACCTCCCACCACAGCTCGGCGGGGTCGGCCTCGACGCCGTGGCCGGCGGCCAGGGCGCGGGTCCTGGCCAGCATGTCGTCCACCCAGGCGGGCATGCCGGGGTCGGCGTCGCGACCGGCGTAGACGGACCCGAGGAAGGAGTACTGCTCGTTGGAGGCGAAGATCGGGATGAGCTGCGTGGCCGGCACCCCGAGCTTGCGGGCCAGCACGCGCCCGGCGTGCAGCACCGTCAGGTCGTAGACGACCAGGTCGGGGCGCAGGTCCGGGTGGTCGGCGAGGTACTGGTCGGCCGCGTCGAGCATCGCGCGGCTCTCGTCGAGGAACAGGGAGACGAGGGCCAGCGGGTCGCTCTCCAGCGCCCGCAGGTCGGCCCCCGCGTAGAGCGAGTCATAGCAGAGCAGGCCGGCGCCCGTCTCCTCCACCAGCGGCGCCATGCCGCCCCCCGTGAGGTACGTGACCCTGTGCCCTCTGCGAACCAATTCGGCGACCACGGCGAGGCTCGGAATGACATGACCGTGGTCGGGCTGACACATGAAGAGATAATGCCGTGTCATGTGAATTCTCTCGGCTTGGTGCGCGTGAGGTCTTTCTCCTTCGCAAAACTAAATGACCCCCGGCGAGCCGCGTCACCCCTAGCCGCCCCCTCATCCGCACCCCTTTTCTAGGGGTTCCTCCGCCCCGGAGGGCGCTGTTTATCCTGGGCCCGACCCCGGGAGAAGGAGAGTCGATGCCCACGCGCGTCTGGGATTATCTGCCGGAATACGCCGCCGAACGTGACGACATCATGGACGCGGTCGAGACCGTGTTCCGCTCGGGCCGGCTCGTCCTCGGCGAGAGCGTGCGCCGCTTCGAGGAGGAGTTCGCCGCCCGCCACGGCGTGCGCCACTGCGTCGGGGTGGACAACGGCACCAACGCCGTCAAGCTGGGCCTGCAGGCGCTCGGGGTGGGGCCCGGCGACGAGGTGGTGACGGTGTCCAACACGGCGGCGCCGACCGTGGTCGCCATCGACGCCGTGGGCGCGACGCCGGTGTTCGTGGACGTCGATCCGGCCACGTACCTGATGGACGTGGCGGCCGTGGAGGCCGCCGTCACGCCGCGCACCCGCTGCCTGCTGCCGGTCCACCTGTACGGCCAGTGCGTGGACATGGCCCCGCTGGAACGGCTGGCGCAGGAGCGCGGCCTGGCGATCCTGGAGGACTGCGCGCAGGCGCACGGCGCGCTGCACCACGGCCGGCCCGCCGGGTCGATGGGCCGGGCGGCGGCCTTCTCCTTCTACCCGACGAAGGTGCTCGGCGCGTACGGCGACGGCGGCGCGACGATCACCTCGGACGACGAGGTGGAGGCGAACCTGCGGCGGCTGCGCTACTACGGCATGGAGCGCACCTACTACGTCGTGGAGACCCCCGGCCACAACGCGCGGCTGGACGAGGTGCAGGCGGAGATCCTGCGCCGCAAGTTGACCCGCCTCGACCGCTACGTCGAGGACCGCCGGGCCGTGGCCGCCCGCTACGCGGAGGGCCTGGCCGGCACCGGGCTCGTGCTCCCGGCCACCGCCGCGGGCAACACGCACGTCTACTACGTGTACGTGGTCCGCCACCCGCGCCGCGACGAGATCATCGAGGCGCTCCAGGCGTATGACATCCACCTCAACATCAGCTATCCGTGGCCGGTGCACACCATGTCGGGCTTCGCCCACCTCGGCTACGGCCGGGGCAGCCTGCCGGTGACCGAGGAGCTGGCCGGGCAGATCTTCTCGCTGCCGATGTACCCGTCGCTGCCGCGGGGCGTCCAGGACAAGGTCATCGACGCCCTGCGCGAGGTCCTGCGCCACTGACGCCACCCGGCCCGCTCAGCGGGTGTATTCCGGCAGCAGCCCCCGCGCCGCCGCCTCGGCGAGCGTGGGGGCCTGCCTGTCCCGCTCCGACAGCACCGGCGGCCCGAACCCGGCCGGCAGCCGCAGCCCGAGCTCCTCGTCGAACACCGACAGGGTCAGCTCGTGCTCCTTGCGGTACTCGCGCGACAGCAGGTAGCAGACCACCGAGCCGTCCTCCAGGGCCGCGAACGCGTGGCCCACCCCGGGCGGGACGTAGACGGCGCGGGCGGTGTCGGCGGCCAGCTCGACCGCCTCCCACCGGGCGAACGTGGGCGAGCCGACGCGCAGGTCCACGACCATGTCGAGGACCCGGCCCGCCGGGCAGTGGACGTACTTGGCGGTGCCGGGCGGCACCAGCGTGTAGTGCACGCCCCGCACGACGCCGCGCCGCGACACGTTGCGGCTGACCTGCGCGACGGGGAAGAGCGGGCGGCCGACGGCGGCGGCGAAGACGTGCTCCTGGTACGGCGAGGCGAAGTCGCCCCGCTCGTCGTGGAACACCTCGGGGGCGAACTCGACCGCCCCCTCCACCGCCAGCCGCCGATGCCTCATGGCCGGGCTCGTCAGGTTCCTCATCGGTCCCGGACCAGCCGGACCTCGGGCACGTAGAGGATCCAGGCGCCGCCCGCCTCACGGAACGCCTCCTCCTTGGCCATGATCTCGTCGGCGTGGTTCCAGGCGAACAGCAGCGCGTAGTCGGGGTAGGGATCGGCGAACGCCTCGGGGCCGCGCACGGGGATGTGCGAGCCGGGCGTGAGCCGGCCCTGCTTGGCGGGGGTGGTGTCGGACACGAACGAGACGAGGTCGGGGCCGATGCCGCAGTAGTTGAGCACGGTGGCGCTCTTGGCCGTGGCGCCGTAGCCGTACACGCGGGCGCCTTCGTCGCGCAGGCGGGTGAGCAGCGCCACCAGCTCGTCGCGGCCGCGCGCCACGCGCTCGGCGAAGGCCCGCAGCGTGGCCAGGTCGCTGATCCCGGCGGCGTCCTCGGCGGCGAGCAGTTCGGCCACGGCGGGGGCGGGCGTCCGCTCCCCCTGCCGGGCGAGGGTGTAGCGGACCTCGCCGCCGTGGACGGGCAGCCGCTCGACGTCGACCAGCTCGAACCCGTGCCGCCGGGCCATGCCGCGCACCGAGCGGGCGGAGAAGAAGTAGAAGTGCTCGTCGTAGATCTGGTCGTAGGAGGCGCGCTCGACGATGTCGCCGAGGTAGGGGTCCTCGAAGACGAACACGCCGCCGGGACGCAGCAGCGCGGCGACCCCGCTGAGGATGGAGTCCATGTACGGGATGTGACAGAGGGTGTTGGCCGCGTAGACGACGTCGGCGGGCCCGTCCTCGTCCCGGATGGCGGCGGCCGTGGTGGCCTCGAAGAAGTCCTTGCGCACCCGCACGCCCTTGGCGGCGGCGAGGTCGGCGACGCCGCCCGACGGCTCGACGCCGAGGTGCCGCACCCCGGCCTCGGCCACGCGCTGGAGCATGGTGCCGTCGTTGCAGCCGAGTTCGACGACGAACGGGTCGTCGCCGGCCAGCTCGGTGGCGAGGAAGCGCTCGGCGAGGCTCCAGAAGTGCTCGCGCATCACGGCCGAGCCGGACGACAGGTAGGGGTAGCCCTCGTGGAACATGCGCTCGCGGGGCACCTCTTCGAGGAGCTGCACCATGGAGCAGCTCTCGCAGACGCCCACGGCCAGGCGGAAGAAGTACTCCTCCGCCGGGTCACCGGGGGTGACGAAGGCGTCCGAGACCGGCTGGCTCCCGAAGTCGGCGAACTGGTGGAGACGGCCCGAACAGATCCGGCACGCCATGCGTTCCTCCTCAGCTTGCGGCCGGCTCAGGTGACCGGCCGGCGGTACCTCACCCAGACGTCTCCGGTCTGCACGTAGCCCGTGAGCCGTACGGTGACGCCGTCCGGCGCGAGCGGCGCCGGGGGACGGTTGTGGACGGCGCCCATCCACCGGCGGACGACCTGCTCGTCACGGACCTGCCAGCCCCGCGGGACCGCGACCACGATGTCGCCGAACCAGGAGGTGATCTCCACGTCGAGATGGACCTCGCGGTGCGGGCAGTCGGCGAGGGTGAAGTCGATCCGCACCGTGCCCCACCTGCCCGCCTTCGCGCTGATGTGCCGGGGCACCGCCCAGCGGCCCACCTGCGCGACCTTGCCGCTGCCCGTGTGGAGCTGGAGCTCGGCGGGCCCGGGTAAGCCCTGGACGGGGGCCGCGGTGAGGACCGCGGGCAGCGATCCGTCCCTCGGCAGGTCGGCCACGACCTCGTCGAGCTCGCCGAGTGTGCGCGCCCGGTAGGTCAGGTCGATCCGCTCGTTCAGCTCGTCCAGCGTGATCCGTCCCTCGCTCACCGCCACCCGCAGCGCCTCCGCCACGCGTTCGCGGTCCTGGTCACTGGCTCGCACGTCCCGATGATCGGTCATGGCGTCCACCCTAGAAGGCTACGAAGGGCCCGCCCACCGCAGAACCCCTATCCTGCCGGGCTTCCCGGGCCCGGCGGGCGGCTGGGGTGGCGGGCGGGGCGGCCAGGGGTTGAGGGGTGCCGCGGGGCGTGACAGCTTCGGCCTCGGACGACAGGACCCGGGGTGAGGAGCCTGCCATCATCGACGTTCACGACTGGCTCCAGGAGGTCGCCGGGCACACCTCCATGGAGGTGACGCGGCTGCCGCTGGAGGAGCTGCCCGGCTGGCACACGGACCCGGCGACCGGCAACCTGCGGCACGACAGCGGCGGCTTCTTCACCGTCGAGGGGCTCGACGTCCGCCGGCCCGGCGAGCCGGTGCCGGCCTGGACGCAGCCCATCATCAACCAGCCCGAGACCGGCATCCTGGGCATCCTGCTCAAGCGGGTGGACGGAGTGCCGTACGTGCTCATGCAGGCCAAGAACGAGCCCGGCAATCCCGACGGCCCCCAGGTCTCGCCCACGGTGCAGGCCACGCGGAGCAACTACACGCGGGTCCACCAGGGGCGGGCGGTGCCGTACCTGGAGTTCTTCCGCGAGCCGCGCGGCCGGGTGCTCGCCGACACGCGCCAGTCGGAGCAGGGCGCGTGGTTCTACCGCAAGCGCAACCGCAACATGGTGGTGGAGGTCGCGGAGCGCGTGCCGGCCGCCGAGGGGTTCCGGTGGCTGCCGCTCGCGCGGGTGTACGGCCTGCTGGCGGTGCCGGACCGGGTGAACATGGACGCGCGGACCGTGCTGTCCTGCCTGCCGTCCCAGCGTGGCGCGGAGCCCGCCGGCGCCTTCGCGGCGGCGGTGGCCCGCTCCCGCGACGCCTCGCGCGGGGCCCGCCACGAGCTGGGCGAGATCCTGAGCTGGCTCAGCGGGGTCCGCTCCACGGCCGACGTGCGCGCCACGCTGGTGCCCCTCGACCGGGTGCGCGGCTGGCGCCGCTCGGGCGGGCGCATCTCGCACGAGTCGGGCCGCTTCTTCGACGTGATCGGGGTGCGGGTCGAGGCGCGCGGGCGTGAGGTGTCCGGCTGGTCGCAGCCGATGCTCGCGCCGGTGGGCACGGGCCTGGTGGCGTTCCTGGTCCGCCGGATCGGCGGGGTCGTGCACGCGCTCGTGCGGGCGCGCGTGGATCCCGGCTACACCGACGTGGTGGAGCTGGCGCCGACCGTGCAGTGCACGCCGGGCAACTACGACCACCTGCCGCCGGCGGCCCGCCCGCCGCTCGTGGACCTCGTGCTGGACGCCCTGGCCGGCGCGGCGCCGGGGCGGGTGCGCTTCGACACCGTCCTGTCGGAGGAGGGCGGCCGGTTCCACCACGCCCGCAACCGCTACGTCGTGGTCGAGACGGACGACGACCCGCTGCCGGGCCACCCGGGGTTCCGCTGGCTCGCGCTGCACCAGATCGACGATCTGCTGCGGCACAGCTACTACCTCAACGTGGAGGCCCGCAGCCTGACGGCCTGCCTGCACGGCCTGGCCTGGGGCCCCGCGTACGGCGTGCCGTCGCGGCCGCGGATGCTCACCGCAGCAGTTCGATGACCTTGCCGAAGTCGTCCATGGCGGGCTCCATGACCGTGAAGTAGGTGAAGCCGAACGTCTTCTCGTGCCGGCGCACCTGCTCGGCGATGTCCTCGGGGGTGCCGGCGAACAGCATGGGGACGTCCAGGAGCTGCTCGGTGGTCAGGTCGGGGGCGTAGCGGCGCAGGCTCTCCACGCCGGCCCGCCGGTCGCGGGTGAGCACGGTCGCCTTGGACAGGACGTTCAGCTCCAGGTCGGCGGCGCGCGGCCCGGCCTCGCGCCGGGCGAAGGCCACCCGCCGGGTCAGCTCGCGCGCGTCCACGAGGGCCGTCCTGCCGTACTCGGGGCGGAACGGGGCGCCGGTGAAGCTGACGATCTCCGCGCGCCGGGCGGCCAGGCGCAGCACGCGGTCGCCGTGGCCGCCGACCATGAGCGGCGGCATCCGGCCGCCCAGGAGCCCGTCCAGCTCGCCGACCAGCCGCTCCAGGGCCCGTACGCGGTGGCCGGCGCCGAACGGCAGGCCGGCCGCCGCGAACTCCTCCCGCACGTACCCGGTGCCGAGCCCCAGCTCCAGCCGGCCGTCCATGAGCAGGTCCATGGTGGCCACCTCCCGGGCGAGCAGTGCGGGCCGGTGGAAGGAGGCGTTGAGCACGTACGTGCCGATGACCGGCCGCTCGGTGACCTCGGCGGCGAGCAGGGCGGTGGGGAACGGCGCCATCAGGTTGAGATGGTCGGGCACGGCGATGACGTCGTAGCCGAGGGCCTCGGCGCGGCGGCACGTGGCCGTCCACTGGGCGCGCGTGCCGCCCTCGCTGATGAGCACCACCCCGAACCTCATGGCCGCGCCCCCGCCCGGTGGGCGCCGGCGGCCGCGGGCCGGGGCGTCCCGGCCACGGCGATGGCGGTGAGCAGCAGGCCCCGGCCGGCCGTCCAGCGCCCGGTGAAGCCGGTCAGCCGCTCCCCCTGCCAGCGCGGCCCCGAGACCATGAGGTGCGCGGTGAACGTGCCGCGCAGCGGGTCCACGGTGACGGCGGCGTCCTGGAAGTCCAGCCATCGCCCGGCGAGGGGGAACCACGCCTTGTAGACGGCCTCCTTCGTGCTGAACAGCAGGCGGTCCCAGGACGTGCCCGGGTGCCGCTCGGCGAGGCGGCGGACCATGTCGCGCTCCTTGGGCACGGAGACGGCCTCCAGGACGCCGGGCGGCAGCGGGGCGTCCGGCTCGGCGTCGATGCCGATGAGCGCGGGGTAGACGCCGACGGCCGCGGCCCGGTAGCCGGCGCAGTGGGTGATGCTGCCGGTGGTGCCGTGCGGCCAGCAGGGCTCGCCGTACGGGCCGCTGAGCACCGGGACCGGGCGCACGCCGAGCCGCTCCATGGCCTTGCGGGCGCAGTGGCGGGCCGTGGTGAACTCGCGGCGGCGCTTGTCGGCGGCACGGCGCACCAGCTCGGCCTCCTCGGGGAAGAGGGCGGCCTCGGGCGGGTCGTTGAAGGCCTCGAATGCCTTGACGGTCGCCGGCAGGATCTTCTCGATCACACGACCTCCTGACCACCGTCCGCACGGAACACTCGCACAGTAGCCAATGCGGCTAATAGCCCAAAAGACCAACAAAACTCTTTATGGGTCCATGCTGGTTATTAAGGGGTTCAATAGGGGTATTGGGCGTTGCGCACGCCGGAGCTTCCCCTACTATTGGGTAACACCTGAAGCTCGCTAATCGACAGCCGCGCCTGGTCTCCCGCGCAAGACCTGCATTCGTTCCCCGATTTCCCGGTTCCCGATCGGAGCCGGCGATCGGGAAAGGCGCACGGAGGGATTTCGGTGCGTTACACGAGGTTGGGCCGGACGGGGCCGGTCGTCTCCGCCATCGGGCTGGGCTCGCTCGCCCTGGCCGGCGCCTACGGCAGGGCGCACGAGGGCGATGCCGACCGGCTGGTCCGCCGGGCGCTCGACGCGGGGGTGACCCTGCTCGACACCTCCGCCTTCTACGCGCAGGGCCGGGTCGAGCGGCTGATCGGCCGGGCCCTGGCCGGCCGGTCGGACGAGGTGGTGGTGAGCACCCGCGGCGGCGTGCGCGCCCTGGGGCCCGACGGCCGGGTGCTCTACGACGACGACCCCGGCGCGCTGGAACGCGACTGCGACGCCTCGCTCGAACGGCTCGATGCCGAGTGCGTCGACCTGTACTACCTGCACTGCCGTGACGGCCGCGCGCCGGTCGAGGAGAGCATGGGCCGCCTGGCCGAGCTGGTACGGGCCGGGAAGATCCGGTACATCGGGCTGACCAACGCCACGCTGCGGCAGCTTCGCGAGGCCCACGCCGTCCACCCGGTGACCGCCCTGGGCGTCGAGTACTCGGTGTGGGGCCGCTACGCCGACCCCGGCCTGGTCGCCGCGGCGCGCGAGCTGGGCATCGCGCTGGTGGCCGCGCGCCCGCTCGGGCGGGGCTTCCTCACCGGCCGGGTCCGGGTGGACGCCCGGTTCGAGGCGGGCGACTGGCGCCGCGACGACCCCCGCTTCGGGCCCGAGCAGGGCCGCCACTGCGCCGGGCTCCAGGCGCTGGAGGCCGCGGCCGCCCAGCTCGACCTCAGCGCCGGGCGGCTCGCGCTGGCCTGGCTGCTCGCCCAGGGCGAGCACACGGTGCCGGTGCCGAGCACGCGCAGCCAGGTCCACCTGGAGATGAACCTCGCCGCCGCGGCGGTCGAGCTGCCGCCCGAGGTGCGCGACAAGCTGGCCGGCGTCTTCCCGCTCGACGACTGGAATCAGTCGCCGTCGCCCCTGGTCTGAGGCAGGATGAGCGAGCCGGCCAGGGCCTTGTTGACCGCGTCGATGCGCGAGACCGCGTTCAGCTTCAGGAAGATGTTGCGCATGTGCCGCTTCACGGTGGCCTCGGCCAGGCCCAGCCGGCGGGCGATCTGGCTGTTGCTGAGCGCCTGCGCGGCGAGCTGGAGCACCTCCAGCTCCTTCTCCGACAGCACCCCGTTGGCCGGCGCCTCCACGTGGGCCAGGCTGCTGCGCGAGACCGCGAGCACCAGCCTCGACTGGTCCTCGTACACGCTGCGCACGGCCGCGATCAGCTCGTCCCGGTGGACGCTCTTGTGCAGGTAGCCCCGGATGCCGGCGGCGAGCAGCCGGGTGAGGAGCTGCGGTCCGTCGTACATGCTGAGGATGATGATCCGGGTCTCGGGCGACAGCTTCCGGATCCGGGCCACGGTCTCGGTGACCTCGTCCCCGGGGATCTCCACGTCGAGCAGCACCACGTCCGGCTCGGTGTCCTCGACCAGGGCGATCGCCGAGCCGGAGTCGCCGGCCTCGCCCACGACGTCCATGCCGCCGAAGGACTCCAGGATCTCGCGCAGGCCCTCCCTGAACAGGGTGTGGTCGTCCACCAAGGCGACGGAGATGGGGTTAGGCGTCGTCCGGTCCACCGGCCTGTCCTCTGAGTGGGATGTACAGCTCGACGAGGCATCCGCCGCCGGGCTCGCTGGAGACCGCCACCGTACCGCCGAGCAGCTCCGCGCGCTCGCGCATGGAGGTGAGGCCCACGCCGCCGCGTTCGCGGGCGTTCGCCGGGTCGAAGCCCCGCCCGTTGTCGCGGGCCGACGCGATGAGGGCGTGCGGGGCGATGTCCACCTTGAGCAGGATCATCGTCGGGTCGCCGTGGGTGAGCGCGTTGCGCACGGTCTCGCGCAGAATGAGGAACGCCTCGTCGAGCACGCGCGGCTCGACCCACGACTCGTCGCCGTTGACGTCGAACGCGATGGAGACCGAGTCGTCGCCGACCGCCTCCAGGAAGTCCAGCAGCGACTTCTCCAGGTTCTTCACCGGGGTCTGCGGGTGCAGCTCGGAGGTCATCTGGCGCAGGTTGTCCATGGTCTCCTGGATGGCCTGCTGCACCACCACGATCTTGGCGGAGGCCCTGGCGGGGTCGGTCGCCCGGTACGCCTCCGACAGGGCGAGCTGCTGGTGGGCGACGCTCGTGCCGTGGCCGATGCGGTCGTGCAACTCGCGGGCGATCCGGCGGCGCTCGGCCTCCTGGGCCTCATGCACCTGGTTGAGCAGGAAGCCGTTGTAGGTGTCGGCGGCCTCACGGATGCGGCGCGACAGGCTCGCCTCCAGACCGGTCGCGGCCAGCAGGAAACTCTCGGCGCACACGCCGGTTTCGGCGAGGATATGTCGCGTCAGGTGCGAAAGCGCTATCCTGAAGAAAAGTGAGCCTGCCTCAAGTGAGGTTCTGGGATGGACGCCGGCCGCCGCCCGGGCGTTCCCGACCTCCCAGGCATGTAATTTGGAAAGACTACTTATCTGTATCTTTCCTGCGCGCAGCGTAGCGGCGACGTCGTCCAGAACGTAACGGGCCGTGGACAGAGCCTGACCGCGCGCGACGGAATCGGCGAAGAGCGCGTTTCCGCTGCTCCTGAGTGCGCTTTCGAATTCCGTCAGAACTTCTTCGCGACATGCTTCGACGAATCTCGCCGGATCCTCCGCCGCCCCGTGTGCCGCGTCCAAGGTCCACCCTCCGCCATGGGGAGTGCACGAGTGAGCCTAGCATCGCGCAGCGGGCACACTAATGCAACACTTATGGCCATATATTAGTCAGAAGAGGGGTAATGTGTAGTAGATGCTGCGTTAACATGAATGCCCGGTAAGGGCGGCGGCGGACGCCACGACCGGCACTACCTGTACGCTTTCCGGCAGCAAGTGTTCCGGCGTCAGTTCCGCCATCAGTTCCGGTCATCCTTCCGGCCAGCATCACGGCCACGACCCCGCCCGCCATGACCGCGACCACCGCCGTCAGCGGCACCCTCAGGAGCGCCACCGCGAGCCCGAACGCCCCCAGCACGCCGAGCGCCGCGGCCGCCATCACCTGACGCGAACGCCGCTCGCCGAGGAGCACCCCGAGCGTACGCCGTCCCGCCGCCGTGTCACCCGGGATGTCCGACAGATCCTTGGCCGGCACCCCCACGAGCACCATCCAGCACGTGGCCGCCCCGGCGAACACGACCAGCCGAATCAAGGCCGGCCCCACCGCCGGCCCGACCCCAGCCGAGCCCGCCCCGAGTCCGATTGTGGCCGAGTCCGCCACCACGGCTCCCGCCAGGTACGACAGCAGCCCCGACAGGCACAGCACCGCGACCGTGCCGCCGCAGCTGTCCTTCAGCGGCCACGGCGGCCCCGAGTACAGGAAGCCCAGCACGAGGTTCGCCACGATGATCCACGTCATGACGTGCGGCAGGCCCGCGGTCACCGCGAGCGACGCCGCCCCGGCCGTCGCGGCCACCACTCCGGCGGTCCGCGGGGCGAGCTCCCCGCGCGCGATCGGCCGGCCGGACCCGTTGATCCGGTCCTCGGCCACGTCCGTGACACCGTTGAACAGGTAGACGGCGAAGATGGACAGGACCCACGCGAGTCCGCCCTGCACCACCTTCAGCGGATCGGGGTCCGGCACGGCGGGCAGCATGAGCGCCACCCCCGCCAGGTAGCGCAGCGCCGACACGGCGAGCACCCCCGGGCGGGCCTCGGCGACGCACAGCAGCGGCACGCGGACGGCGGCGAGAAAGAGGAGGGAACGAGGGGCCGAGGATGTCCAGGAAGCGGCCATAGCCCGGATTGTGACCCCAGGAACGGGGCCCGGTTAAGGGAGTAACCCAAAAGGTGTAGCGGGGCTGCGCCTTTCGATACCCGGTCGTACTCCCCCTGGATATCCGCCCCTGAACTCCTGGTTCACCGTCTTGCCGGGCCCGGGCGACCCCTATAGCTTCAGGGCCATCGCACCGAGATTATGACCGGCCCTCCCCAGCGGAACCGTTTGTTCACACCCTAGTATTGCGGAATTTGCACTCTAGCCCCGGGGCCGGCGAAAGCGGAAGACCCGCTGACCGCGCCGCGATTCCACCGTTGTGATCCTCCTGGCGAAGCCGTGTCCCCGGAAAGGAAATCCGACGATGCAGGGTGCCGAACGCTATACCGGATTCACCCCCCTCGACCTCACCGACCGCACCTGGCCGAGCCGGCGCATCACCTCGCCGCCGCGCTGGCTGTCCACCGACCTGCGCGACGGCAACCAGTCGCTGGCCCGGCCGATGAGCCCCGAGCGCAAGCTCGTGATGTTCGACCTCCTCGTGTCCATGGGCTACAAGGAGATCGAGGTCGGCTTCCCCGTGGCCAGCCAGGACGACCACGACTTCGTCCGGCAGCTCATCGAGCAGGACCGCATCCCGGACGACGTGCGGATCACCGTGCTCACCCAGGCCCGCGAGGAGCTGATCCGGGCCACCCTCGACTGCCTCAGGGGCGCGCCGCGCGCCACGATCCACATCTACAACGCGACGTCGCCGCTGTTCCGCGAGGTGGTCTTCGACCTCGACCGGACCGGCTGCAAGGAGCTCGCGGTACGGGCCACGCGGGTGATGATGGAGCACGCCGAGCGGACGCTGCCCGACTGCGACCTCGGCTACCAGTACTCCCCCGAGCTGTTCAACGAGACCGAGCTGGACTTCTCGCTGGAGGTCTGCGAGGCGGTCATGGACGTCTGGCGGCCCGGACCGGGGCGCGGCATCATCCTCAACTTCCCGACCACGGTCGAACGCTCCCTGCCGAACGTCTTCGCCGACCAGATCGAGTGGCTCGGCCGGCACCTGTCGCACCGCGAGCACGTGTGCCTGTCGATCCACCCGCACAACGACCGCGGCACCGGCGTCGCCTCCGCCGAGCTGGCCCTGCTCGCCGGCGCCGAGCGGATCGAGGGCTGCCTGTTCGGCAACGGCGAGCGGGCGGGCAACGTCTGCCTGGTCACGCTCGGCATGAACCTGTACTCCCACGGCGTCGACCCGGGCATCGACTTCTCCGACATCAACGCCGTCCGGCGCACCGTCGAGCTGTGCAACCAGCTCCCCGTCCACCCGCGCCACCCCTACGGCGGCGACCTCGTCTACACCGCCTTCTCCGGCTCGCACCAGGACGCCATCAACAAGGGCTTCGAGGACCTCGAACGCCGCGCCGCCGGTCAGGGCGTGGCCGCCGCCGACCTGCCCTGGCGGGTGCCGTACCTGCCGGTGGACCCGGCCGACGTGGGCCGCACGTACGAGGCGGTGGTACGGATCAACAGCCAGTCCGGCAAGGGCGGCGTGGCGTACGTGATGAGCGCCTGGCACGGCCTGAACCTGCCCCGCGGCCTGCAGGCCGACCTGGCGGGGCGCGTCCAGGCGCGGACCGACGCGGAGGGCGGCGAGCTGTCGCCGAGCCGGATCGGCGCGCTGTTCGAGGAGGAGTACCTCCACCGCGGCGACCCGGCCGAGCCGCTGCCGGCCGGCGGCGCGCCCGTGACCGCGACGCTGTACGTCGACGGCGGGTTCGAGGTCAGCGGGGCGCGCGCGGACGCGGTCCGCACGATCGGGGCGGTGCTCGCGCCGTGGGGCATCGACGTCCGCGCGGTCCACCGCACCGCGCCGGCGCTGGACGACCGCCGGATGACGCCCGACCGGCCGGCGCTGGGCGGACGGTCGCCGGACGAGGTCGTGATCTACGCCGAGTGCGGGACGGGCCAGGCCGCGGCGTGGGGCGCCGGCATCGGCCGCGACGTGCCCGCCGCCGCGTACGCCGCGGTCCGCGCCGCGTGCGCCCGGCTGGTCGCCGCCGCGGAAGGCCACGCCGTCCCGGACGGCGCCTTCCATGATCACGCCTTCGCGGCGCAGCAGCACCCGGCGGCCTCCGGCCGTACGGGGTGCTCCGCCCGGCGGCGCCCCCTGGAGCACGCGGGCCACTGACCGGCACGGGCCACCCACCACCGACGACACCCGAGGAGGGCCATCATGGCCGTGGACGACGAGCGGCGGGCGATGTCCCTGCTGCACGGTCTGCTGGAGGAGGCGGTGGCCGGCCGCGGGCGGATCGCCGTGGTCACGGGCGCCATCGCCACCGGCAAGAGCCGCCTGCTGTACGGCTTCGCCGACGAGGCGTTCGAGCACGGCGCGCTCCCGCTGAGCGCCATGGGCTCGCGCGCCGAGCGCGACCTGCCCCTCGGAGTGCTGGCGCAGCTCCTGCACAACGCGCCGATGACCGAGGAGCACCGGGCGACCATGCTGAGCCTGCTGCACGAGGGCGCGCGCACGCACCTCGCGAGCGACCCGCGCGCCGACGCGATCGAGCACGTGGACGTCCAGATCGTGGACGCGCTCTGCACGGTCCTGCTGGAGCTGGCGGAGCGCTGCCCGCTGGTCGTCGCGGTGGACGACATGCACCTCGCCGACCGCGCCTCGCAGCTCTGCCTGGCGTACCTGGCGCGCCGGGTGAAGTACGCGCGGATCATGCTGCTCCTCGGCACGCCCGGCCACCAGGGGCACCCGCCGAACCTCCTGCACACCGAGGTGCTCGGCCAGCCGCACTGCCGGCAGGTGCGGCTCGGCCACCTCTCGCAGCAGGGCGTGGCCGAGCGGGTGACGCTGCTGGCCGGGGAGGAGGCGGCGGCCCGGTACGCGGCGCGCTGCCACGAGGTGAGCGGCGGCAACCGGCTCCTCGTGGACGCGGCGCTGGAGGACCTCCAGGAGAGCGGCGCCCCGGGCGAGCGGTACGGCGAGGCCGTGGTCGCCTGCCTGCACCGCGCCGGGCCGGAGGCGCTGCTCATGGCCCGCGCGCTGGCCGTCGCGGGCACCACGTCCGCGGCGGCCCGCCTGCTCGGCCGCACCGGCACGGACGACGGCGACCAGGACCGGCCGCACGAGGGCCGGCCGGACCGGCCGCACGGAGGCCGGCTGCACGCGGGCGACCAGGACCGGCCCTGCGAGCGGGCCGACGCGGCGCGGGCCGAGCAGGCGCTGGCCGGGGCCGGGCTGCTCGACGGCGGCCGGTTCCGTCACGAGGCGGCGCGGACCGTGGTGCTGACCGGGCTGGACGGCGCCGAGCGCGCCCGGCTGCACCGCGGCGCCGCCGAGCTGGCCTACCACGACGGCGCCCCCGTGGCGGTCGTGGCCGAGCACCTCCTCCAGGCCGGCCACGCCGGCCAGCCGTGGGCGCTGCCCGTGCTGGAGGAGGCCGCCGAGCAGGCGCTGCGCGACGGTGACGTGGAGCCCGCCATCGAGTACCTCAAGCTGGCCTGGCAGGCGTGCGCCGACGAGCGGCGCCGCGCCCGGATCACCACCACGCTGGTGCGCGCCAAGTGGCGCATCAACCCGAGCACCCCCGCGGGTCACCTCGCCGAGCTGACCACCGCCCTGCGCAACGGCAACCTGGGCGGCGGCGACGCCGTGGTGCTGGCCAAGGCGCTGTTGTGGCACGGGCACGACGCCGACGCCAAGGACGTCCTCGCCCGCCTCGCCGAGCTCGGGGAGCCGGACCGCGAGACGGTGGCCGAGCTGGCGGCGGCGCGGGCCTGGTTCCGCAGCAGCTACCCGTCGTTCCTGTCGCACCTGCCCGTGCTCAGCGAGGAGCAGGCCAGCGGCGCGGCGCACTCGCTCACCGTGGGCCGCCGCCTGGAGTCGGCGGGGGCGCTGGCCCGCGCGCTGGCCGGCGAGTGCCCCGACGAGCCGGCGGCCACCGCCGAGCGGGTGCTGCGCGGCTGCCGCCTGGACGAGATGTCCATGGACACGGTCGAGAGCGCGCTGCTCACCCTCACCTACACGGGCCGGGCGGACCGGGCCGCGCCGTGGTGCGACGCGTTCATCGCCGAGGCCGCCTCCCGCCACGCCCCCAGCCGCCAGGCGCGGCTGTCGGCGATCCGCGCGGAGATCCACCTGCGGCGGGGCGACCTCGCGGGCGCGGTGGACGACGCGCGCCGCGCCCTGGAGATCATCCCGCCGGCGAGCTGGGGGGTGGCCGTCGGCGGGCCGCTCGGCAGCCTGCTGCTGGCCGGCGCGGCCATGGGCCGCTTCGAGGAGTTCCTGCCCCAGGCCGACCGGCCGGTTCCGGAGGCGATGCTGGAGACGCGCTTCGGCCTGCACTACCTGTACGGCCGGGGCCGCTTCCACCTGATGGCCGGCCAGCCCCGGCAGGCGCTGCGCGACCTGCGGCTGTGCGGCGAGCTCATGCGGGCGTGGGGGCTGGACACGCCGGGGTTCATCGCGTGGCGGCTGGACGTGGCCGAGGCGCTGGTCCGGCTGGAGGAGACGGAGGAGGCGCGGCTGCTGGTCGAGGACCAGCTCGCCCGCTGCGACCGCCGCTGCGCCCGGGTCCACGGGGCCGGGCTCCGGCTGCTGGCCGCCACCGGCGAGCCGCGCCACCGGGTCATGGTGCTGCGCCAGTCGGCCGAGCTGCTCCAGTCGAGCGGCGACCGGTACGAGCTGGCCAGGACGCTCGGTGACCTCACGGAGGCGTACCGGGCGATGGGCGAGTTCCGGCGCGCGTGGATGGTGGGACGGCGGGCGCGCGCCCTGGCCGACGAGTGCCAGATCACGGTCCTCGACCCGGACCTCGCGCCCGGCGAGGACGGCGAAGGGGGCGAGGCCGAGCCGGTCGGGCTGCGGCCCGTGCTCAGCGACGCCGAGCGGCGGGTCGCCGCGCTGGCGGCCGACGGCTACTCCAACCGGGAGATCTCCGGCAAGCTGTTCATCACGGTCAGCACGGTGGAGCAGCACCTGACGCGGATCTACCGCAAGCTCAACGTCACTCGCCGCACCGAGCTGCCGGCCGACCTGATGAGCCGCCAGGCCTGAACACACCGGGGCCCCGCCGGGAGAGGTCACCCGGCGGGGCCCCGGCGCGTGCGTCATTCGGCGATGGCGGTGTGCATGACCCACTGGAAGACCAGGGCGTCGGCGCCGTCGACCGTGGTGCTCTCGCCGTGGTGCCGGAAGTGCTCGTAGCCGGCGCCGTGCGGCAGCTTGAGCGTGTCTGTGCCGGCGCTGACCCGCTGGACGCGCCGGTCCACCGGCAGGTGCTCGGGCCCGCCGACGAGGACGGCGGTGATCTCTTGGGACACGGTGGGTGACATGGTGCCTCCTGGTGGACGGCAGGGTTCACAAGGGGATGTTGGAGTGGCGCCCCCGGGCCCGCGGCGCGCGCGCCAGCGCCTCGGCGAGCCGCAGGCGCGTGGTCTCCGGCGCGATGACCTCGTCGACCACGCCCAGCGCCGTCGCCCGCTCCACGCCGCCCGCGATCCGGCGGTGCTCCTCGGTGAGGACGGCGCGCAGCGCCTCGCGCTCGTGCTCCGGCGCCGCCGCGAGCCGCTTGCGGTGCAGCACGCCGACGGCCGACTCGGCGCCCATGACCGCCACCTCGGCGTCCGGCCAGGCGAAGACCGCGGTCGCGCCGAGCGAGCGGGAGTTCATCGCGATGTAGGCGCCCCCGTACGCCTTGCGGGTGATCAGCGTGACGCGGGGCACGACGGACTCGGCGAAGGCGTGCAGCAGCTTGGCGCCGCGCCGCACGACGCCGCCCCACTCCTGGTCGACGCCCGGCAGGTAGCCGGGGACGTCCACCAGCACGACGAGCGGGACGCCGTGGGAGTCGCACATGCGCACGAACCGGGCGCTCTTCTCGGCCGACAGCGAGTCGAGACAGCCGCCCTTGCGGATGGGGTTGTTGGCCAGCACGCCGACGGTCCGGCCGGCGAGCCGGCCGAGCCCGGTCAGGACGTTGGCCGCCCAGCGCGGCTGGAGCTCCTCGAAGACGGGCCCGCCGGCGTCGCGGTCGAGCAGGGCGTGGACGAGCGGGCGCACGTCGTACGCGCGGCGCGGCGACTCCGGCAGCAGCCCCCGCGGATCGGGAAGGGGCGAGGCCGGGGCGGTCAGGTCGAACGTGCCCGGCCGGCTGAAGAACCCGGCCAGGCGGCGCGCCCGCGCGTACGCCTCCTCCTCGTCCGCGACCGTGACGTGCGCGACGCCCGACCTCGGGCCATGGGTGTCCGGGCCGCCGAGCCCGGCCATGTCGATCACCTCGCCGGTGACGCTGCGCACGATGTCCGGCCCGGTCACGAAGACCCGGGCGTCCCTGGCCATGATGACGACGTCGGTGAGGGCGGGCCCGTAGGCGGCGGCTCCGGCCGCGGGGCCGAGCACGACCGAGATCTGCGGCACCACGCCCGAGGCCAGCGTCATCGCGGCGAACATCCGGCCCACGCCGTCCATCGACTCGACCCCGTCGGCGAGCCGGGCACCGCCCGAGTGCCACAGGCCGATCACCGGGCAGCCGTGCAGGACGGCCGTGTCGATGGCCTCGACGACGCGCCGCGCCCCCGCCGCGCCGAGCGAGCCGCCCATCAGCCGGGCGTCCGTGCAGTAGGCCACGACCGGCAGCCCGTCGATCAGCCCGTGCACGGCCTGGACGCCGCTGCCGTCGTCGTCGTGGAGCGGCACGGCCGAGCCCGGGTCGAGCAGCCGTCCCAGCCGTACCTCGGGCGCCCGGCCGTCGAGCAGGGAGTCTGCGGAGTCGCCGATCGGGACCGGGGGCGAGACAGTCATCGCGGGAACTCCTCCGGCTGGTGTGCGGCACAGGGACCTTCTGCGAATGTGCCAACGGCCCCGGGGCCGCGCCAACCCCTATTCGGGCCTGCGGCGGCCCGCGCCACTGGCAGGCTCTGGCCGTCGTTTCTGCTCGTTGACCGCCTCCGACGACCGGCGTTTCGATGCAGCAAACCGCCTTTTGGAGGCCCGCATGTCCCCGTGGTCCTTATCCGTATCCACTGTCACCGTCCTGCTCGCCGCCTTGGCGTTGCCGCCCGGCGCCCCGCCGCGCGCCGTCGCCACCGACGACACGGGCAGCGTGATCAGCCCGGTGGAGCTGGTCAACGTGTTCCACGGCACGAAGGAGGCGGCGCTCGATTTCGGTCACGGCGGAGGCGGCGGCATGACGTTCCCCGGCGCCGTCCTGCCGTTCGGCATGATGCAGTGGAGCCCCGACACCGTGGAGAGCGCCGGAGGCGGCTACCGGTACGAGGACAACCGGCTGCGCGGCTTCTCGATGACGCACATCTCCGGGCCCGGTTGCAACGGCGCGCAGGACTTCCCCGTCATGCCCTTCTCCGGGAAGATCGGCCGCTCCCCCGCCACGCACGGCATGGACTACGTCCAGACGTACAAGCACGAGAACGAGAAGGCCGCGCCCGGCTTCTACAGCAGCACGCTCGACACCGGCATCTCCACCGAGCTGTCGGTCAGCGCCCGCGCCGGCGTCGCCCGCTTCGCCTTCCCGGCGGGCAAGCCCGCCACGCTGCTGCTCAACACCAGCGGCTCCATCAACGGCGTGGACGACGGCGAGACCCGCGTCGGCCAGAACACGGTCGAGGGCTGGATCAAGACCGGCGGCTTCTGCGGCCCGCCCCTGCGCTACAAGGTGTACTTCCACGCCACCTTCGACCAGCCGTTCACCGGCTACGGCACGTGGAAGAACGACGAGGTGCGGCCGGGCACGCAGACCACGGACGACGCCTCGAAGGCCCGCGCCCGGGCCGACCTGGTCACCGGTGAGGACGTCACCGTCGACGGGCCCGGCTCCGGGGCGTACCTGGAGTTCGACCCGGCCAGGCCGGTGCAGATGCGCGTCGGCCTGTCGTACGTGAGCATCGACGGCGCGCGGGCCAACCTCGGCAAGGAGATCGGCGCCAAGACCCTCGACCAGGTGCGCCAGGACGCCACGGCCGTCTGGGACAAGCGGCTCGGCCAGGTGCGGATCGCCGGCGGCACCGAGGACCAGCGGCGCACGTTCTACAGCAACCTGTACCACGCGCTGCTCCAGCCGTACGTCTTCGAGGACGTGGACGGCACCTACACCGGCTTCGACGGCAAGCCGAGGACCGTGCGGGCCGGGCACCACCAGTACGCGACGTTCTCCGGCTGGGACATCTACCGTTCCGAGGCGCAGCTCCTCGCGCTGCTCGCGCCCGACGTGGCCGCCGACATCGCGCAGTCGATGTACGACAACGCCCAGGCGATCGGCAACGTCTGGGACCGCTGGTCGCACCAGACGGCCGTCACCGGCGTCATGGTCGGCGACCCGTACCACAGCATCCTGTCCACCATGTACGCCTTCGGCGCCCGCGACTTCGACGCGGGCCCGGCGCTGAAGGCGATGGCCGAGGCCGCCCGCCGCGTCGGCGCGAAGGACATCGGCCACCCCGAGGCGCAGTACGACGAGCGGCCCGGCAACGCCGACTACATGGCCAAGGGCTACGTGCCGTCCGACCCGTCGTCCACGCTGGAGTACGCCGTCGCCGACTTCGGGATCGCGCAGCTCGCCGGCCGGCTCGGCGACCAGACGACGGCCACGGAGTTCATGAAGCGCGCCCAGTCGTGGCAGAACCTGTACAACCCGGGCAACGGGTGGATCCAGCCGCGCACGGGCGACGGATCGTTCACCGCGCCCTTCGACCCGGCCGCGCCGGACGTCTACATGGAGGGCAACGGCGCCCAGTACCACTGGATGGTGCCGCACAACCCGCAGGGACTGTTCGCCGCGATGGGCGGCCTGGGCAAGGTCGTCCCCCGGCTCGACGAGTACTTCAAGAAGCTGAACGCGGGACCGCGCGAGCCGTACGCCTACCTGGGCAACGAGATCGCCCTGCAGTCGCCGTGGCTGTACGCGTGGGCGGGGCAACCGTACAAGACGCAGAACCTGGTGCGCCGGGTGCAGCAGGAGCTGTTCAAGTCCGGCCCCGACGGGCTCGTCGGCAACGACGACCTCGGCACCATGGGCGCCTGGTACGTGTGGTCGGCCATGGGCCTGTTCCCGGCCATCCCCGGCCGGGCCGAGCTGCTGGTCAGCACGCCGCTGTTCGACAAGGTCACGGTCTCCCGGCCGGCCGGCGACATCGTCGTCAGCGCCCCCAACGCGGCCAACCGCTACATCCAGACGCTGCGCGTGAACGGCTTCGCGACGAGCAGGGCGTGGCTGCCCGAGTCGTTCGCGACCCAGGGCGGGCGGCTCGACTTCACGCTCGGCGCGTCGCCCAACCCGGCGTTCGGCGCCGACCCGCGCAACGCGCCCCCGTCGTTCGGCCAGGGCTCCAAGCCGTACCTCGCCGGTCTCACCCCCGGCGCCGCGCCCGTCGAGCCCGGCGGCGCGGTGGACGCGGAGCTGTCGGTCCAGTCGCTCGGCGCGGCGGCCACGGTGACCTGGCAGGCCAAGCCGCCCGCCGGCATCACGGTGTCACCGGCGAGCGGGACGCTCAGCGTGCCGGCCGGCGGCCGCGCGGCGGTGAAGGTGCGGATCTCCGTGGCCGCCGGCACGGGGCTGGACCTGGTGACCGTGCCCGTCGCCGTGGGCGACCTGACCGCGAGCACGCGGCTCAACGTGGCCAAGCGCGGCACGATCGCCTGGTACCACAACAACGCCGGCATCGGCGACGCCGCCGGGCCCGACGAGGCCAACATCGACGGGCCGGGCTTCAGCTACCCGGCGCACTCGCTGTCCGACGCCGGCCTCAAGCCGGGCGCCACGGTCGCCTGGAAGGGCTTCTCCTTCACCTGGCCCAACCGCAGGCCCGGCCAGGTGGACAACCTGCGGCCCGGCACCCAGCCCATCGAGATGGCCGCGCCCGCCGGGGCCACCAAGCTGGCCTTCCTCGGCGCGGGGGTCAACGGGTGGCCCGAGACGGAGGTGACGATCACCTACACCGACGGCTCGACCGGCACCGGGAAGCTCGGGTTCAGCGAGTGGATCCTGGACTTCGGCGGGGCGCAGCCCGCGTTCGGCAACGAGATCGTGGCCAGCGCGCCGTTCCGGCTCTTCTGGGGCTCGTGGGCGTTGCAGCCGATCGGCACGCACGTGTTCGCGGCGCAGCCGATCGCGCTCGACCCGGCCAAGACGGTCAGGAGCGTGACGTTCTCCACGCCCGAGGACGGGGAGCTGCACCTGTTCGCCTGGGCGTTCGCCTGATTCCGAGAAGCCCGGTCAGGAGCCCGCCCACACCGGGCGGGCTCCTCTGACGTTCAGCAGCATCGAGTAGACGGACGTCGTGGCCGTCACGAACAGCCGGTTGCGCTTGGGGCCGCCGAAGACGAGGTTGGAGGCCTCCTCCGGCAGGATCATCCGGCCGAGGAGCGCGCCGTCGGGGTGGTAGCAGTGCAGCGCCGCGCCGACGGCCGCCCACACGCGGCCCTCCTCGTCGAGCCGCAGCCCGTCGAAACCGCCTCTGCCGGTGTGCTCGGCGAACACCTTGCCGCCCGACAGGCCGCCGTCGTCGTGGACCTCGAAGACGCGCACGTGGTTGCGCTCGGTGTCGGCGATGTAGAGGCGGCTCTCGTCCAGGGAGAACGCGAGCCCGTTCGGCCGGGCGAAGTCGTCGGCCACGACGCGCGTCCCGCCGGTCACCGGGTCGATCCGGTAGACGTGGCAGCCGTCGATCTCCTGCTCGGCGCGGTGCCCCTCGTAGTGGCCGAGGATCCCGTACGGCGGGTCGGTGAACCAGACGGAGCCGTCGGAGCGCACCACCACGTCGTTGGGGCTGTTGAGCCTCCTGCCCTCCCACCGGTCGGCGAGCACCGTGATCCGGCCGTCGTGCTCGGTCCTGGTCACGCGGCGGGCGCCGTGCTCGCAGGAGACCAGCCGGCCCTCGCGGTCGAGGGTGTTGCCGTTGGTGTAGCCGGCCGGCTCCCGGAACGGCCCGACGGCGCCGGTCAGCTCGTCCCAGCGCAGCATGCGGTCGTTCGGGATGTCGCTCCAGACCAGGAAGCGGCCGGCGGGGAAGTAGACGGGGCCCTCGGCCCAGCGGGTGCCCCGGTGGAGGCGTTCGAGCCATCGGTCGCCGCCGAGGGCGGCGACCCGGGCGTCCAGCGCTTCGAGTTCGAGCGGTACGAGATCCATGCGCGGAACCTCCTCAAGGTCGATTCTTCCTACCAACCCACCCGAGTCGCATGAACCCCTACTGGCCAGCGTATATACCCCTGACGTGCGGCCCGCCCCCAGCTACGCGATCCTGACCAATGTTCCGACATTTCGTCACATGATCATTGATCTCCTGTGATAGTTGGATCTCCGTTATTGCATCGCCCGAAAGGACGAATAGATGCGGTTGTTAACCCGCGTGCTGGCGATCACCGCCTCGGCCGCGACGGTGGCCACGGCCGCCGCCGCCACCCCCGCCTCCGCGGCGGCCGAGCTCGTGGTCAACGGCACCTTCGCCGGCGGCACCACGCCCTGGTGGAACTCCGCCGACACCTCGATGGCCGTCAGCGGCGGCAGGCTCCAGGTCAAGGTGACCGGCGGCACCGCCAACGCCTGGGACGCCATGGTCGGCCAGAACGCCATCACCCTGGCCAAGGGCAAGGCCTACACGCTCTCCTTCGACGCCTCCGCCTCGGCCCCGGTCAGCGCCGTCACCACCGTGCAGCTCGCCGCCTCGCCGTACACGCGGACGCTCACCAAGACCTTCTCGCTCGGCACCACGAGCAAGCGTTACAGCTTCCCCTTCACCTCGACCCTGGCCACGACCGGCGGGCAGGTGTCCTTCCAGCTCGGCGGCAACGCCGGCTTCACCTTCTCCGTGGACAACGTCTCCCTGACCGAGGCGTCCTCCTCCACCCCGGCTCCCACGCCGACCGCGACCCCCAGGCCGACGAGCACCCCGAAGCCGACCGCCACTCCCAAGCCGACGCCCACCACGACGGCCACGACCACCCCGAAGCCCGGCTCCGGTCCGCTCGCCCAGACCGACGGCTTCTACGTGGACCCCGACTCCAACCCGGCCACCTGGGTGCGCAACAACTCCGGCGACTCCCGCGCCGCCCGCATCCGCTCCGCCATCTCCTCCAAGCCGATCGCCCGCTGGTTCGGCAACTGGAACAGCGACATCGGCTCGGCCGTCTCCTCCTACGTGGCCGCCGCCGACAAGGCCGGCAAGCTGCCCGTCCTCGTGGCCTACAACATCCCCGGGCGTGACGCCTGCGGCGGCCACTCCGGCGGCGGCGCCGGGAGCGAGGCCGCGTACAAGACGTGGATCTCCGCGTTCGCCTCGGGCATCGGCAGCCGTCCCGCGGTCGTCGTCATCGAGCCCGACAGCCTGGGCGACTTCAACTGCATGAGCGACGCGGCCGTCCAGGAGCGCAACCGCATGCTCACGTACGCCACGCAGCAGTTCCGCGACAAGGCCACCAACACGTGGGCCTACCTCGACGGCGGCAACTCCGGCTGGGTCGCGGCGGGCACCATGGCCACGCGCCTGACCAGCGCGGGCGTGCGCAACATCCGCGGCTTCTCGGTGAACGTCTCGAACTACTACACCACCAGCGAGTCGGCGACCTACGCCAAGGCCGTCGACTCCGCGCTCGGCGGCACCGCCACGTTCGTCATCGACACCAGCCGCAACGGCAACGGCTCCAACGGCGAGTGGTGCAACCCGGCCGGCCGCAAGCTCGGCGTCCCGGCCCAGGCCGGCGGGGCGGCCGAGATGCTGCTGTGGGTGAAGGTGCCCGGCGACTCGGACGGCAACTGCGGCATCGCGTCCGGCGTCCCGGCCGGCCAGTTCAGCCCGGCCATCGCCGTCCGCCTCATCGACGGCACCTGACGCCCTCCCGGGCTCGGGCTCGCCTCACGACGAGCGCCCCCTTTTCGAGGCGCCCGCCCCTGACGGGCGGGCGCCTCTCGTGCCCCACCTCCGGCGCAGCCAGCCGATCGTGGCCGCGCGTGACCGCTCACGGCGGTCCCGGAGGTGCGGGGCGTGCGCGGGCCCCGGCAGCGCGGCCGTGCGCGTCCAGTAATCGGCCAGCGCCACCAGGAACGCGTCCACCGCGCCGGGCGGCGCGCCCCTCCCCAGGGGATGCGCCAGGAACGTCTCCTCCAGGTCCACGCCGTCCGCCCGTGACAGGAGCAGCAGGCACACCAGGTCCACCCAGCCCGGCCCCAGGCACGCCCGGCCCCAGTCCACGACCCTGGCGACGCCGTCGGGCGCGACGAGGACGTTGTCGTGGCGCAGGTCGAAGTGGAGCAGCGTGTCACCGGTGACGCCGGCCGCCTCCAGCGACCGCCACGTCTCGCACCGCCCGGCCATCCGCCCGGCGACCGTGGGCAGCTCCGTGAGAGGGGACGGCGTCAGCTCCCGTACGCACAGGGTGAGGGCGTCCAGCGCCGCGTCCAGCTCGTGCCGCAGCCACGGCTCGTGCGGCGGCCGGCCCGGCGCGACGCCGAAGCAGAGCAGCACCCAGCCGTCCCGCTCCACCGCGAAGCGGAGCCGAGGACTCGGCACGGTGACGGGCAGGGCCCGCGCGACGACCGCCTCCTCCCGGTAGCCGTCCCCGTCCTCGCTCGGCACCGCCTTGACGAACACCTGCCCGCCGCCGTTCTCGCCTGCGCCTTCGCCGAACTCGGCCACGCCCAGCACGCCGTACGAGAACCCGCCCGGCCGGTCGCCGAACCCCCGGATCTCGCCCCCGAGCCGCCGCGCCACCTCGCGCCGCAGCCCGGCGGGCAGCTCCTTCCAGCTCCGCCGCGTCGTCGTCCCCATGCCTCCACGCAACCAGACCCCGTCCGCCGCCCGCCAGCGCATTTCCACCGGCGGCACGGGCTCGTCCCGTCCGGCCGGATATCGGCTCGACCACCGGCGCGCGGATGTGTCACGGTGTGGGCCATGTCCGGTCCCCTCCCCCGCACCCTCGACGAGGCCGTCGCCGCCGAGCAGGCCGGCCGCGCCCTGCGCTACCTCTACTTCTGGGGCCACCGCCCGGCCCGCGACGGCGGCGTCGGCCCCGGCTGCCTGTCGCAGTGGTGGCCGGTCACCTTCACCTCCGGCGGGCACACGTTCGCCTCGGCCGAGCACTACATGATGGCCCACAAGGCGTGGCTGTTCGGCGACGACGAGGCGGCGGAGGCGATCCTCGCCGCGGGTCACCCGGGCGAGGCCAAGAAGCTCGGCCGGACGGTGCGGCACTTCGACGAGGAGCGGTGGAACGCCCGCCGCTTCGCCATCGTGGTCCAGGGCAACCTCGCCAAGTTCGGGCAGCACGACGACCTGCGGCGCTTCCTGGCGGGCACGGCCGGCCGCGTCCTGGTGGAGGCGGCGCCGAACGACCGGGTGTGGGGCATCGGCCTGACGGCCGGCGACGAGCGCGCGGCGTCCCCGTCGACGTGGCGGGGCACCAACCTGCTGGGCTTCGCCCTGATGACCGTCCGCGACGCCCTCGCCGACACCCCCGCCGCCGACACCCCCGCCGCGGACGCCTGACCGGCCAGGCGCCACGCTTGCCCGGTCACGGCGAGACGTCGCCCCTGCCCGGTCACGGCGCGGCGAGCAGCGCCGACGCCCGCGCGGCGACCGACTCCCCGGCGACCTCCAGAGGCTCGGTGCTGCGCAGCGCCCTGGCGAGCACGAACGCGCCCTCCAGCGCCGACAGCAGCGCGATCGTCAGCTCGCGCGCCTCCCGCTCCCCCGCCCCCGCCTTCGCGAACGCGGCCGTGCCGAGCGCGATCCACCCGGTGAAGACCTCGGCGGTGGCCTGGCGCAGCGGCTCGTTCGTGCTCGCCACCTCCAGCGCGAGGGTGGCGATCGGGCAGGCGTCGGCGTAGCCGGTCTCCACCAGCGTGTGCGCCGCACCCGTGAAGAAGTCGCGGACGCCCGTGACCGGGTCGGGCGCGGTCTCCATGGCGGCGGTGAACAGCCGGCCGTACGCGGCTCCGGAGGTGCGCACCACCTCCGCCCCGAGCTGCTCCTTCCCGCCGGGGAAGAAGTGGTAGACCGAGCCGAACGGCGCCTCGGCCTCGGCCACGATCTGCTTCAGGCCGGTGCCGGTGTAGCCCTGCCGGCGGAACAGCTCGGCGCCGGCGGTCACGATGCGCTCCTTGGTGGACGGTCTCCCCGTCGCGGGCCCCGCGTTCATGGTCGTTACTCTATCGCTAGAGCGATCTATCAAGAACGATCATCGCGGGGACCCCGACGAGCGGAGGCGGACGTGCCGGAGATCGAGCTGAGCGCGGGAGTGATCGAGTACACGGACACCGGCGGCGACCTGCCCGTCGTCGTCTTCCTGCACGGACTGACCATCGACTCCACGGTGTGGCGCAAGGTCGTCCCGGAGCTGGCGGGCGAATACCGGTGCGTGCTGCCCACCCTGCCGCTGGGCAGCCACCGGCGGCCGATGCGGCCCGGCGCCGATCTGTCGCTGCGCGGCCTCGCGCTCCTCGTGGGCGAGTTCCTGGAACGGCTCGGCCTGCGCGAGGTGACCCTCGTCCTCAACGACTGGGGCGGCGCGCAGGTGCTCGTCTCCGAGGGCCGGGCCGAGCGGGTGGGCCGCCTGGTGCTGACGGCGTGCGAGGCGTTCGACAACTACCCGCCGGGGCTGCCGGGCCGGACCATCGCCGCCGCCGCGCGGATCCCCGGCGGGCTCTGGCTGACCATGAAGGCGCTGCGCCTGCGCGCGATGCGCCGCGCCCCCGGCGGCTGGGGATGGATGAGCAAGCGGCCGGTCGCGGACGAGGTGATGGACGGCTGGTTCCGGCCGGCCGCGACCGATCCGGCGATCCGCCGCGACCTGGCCGCCTACATCCGGTCCACGCCGGCCAAGGAGGTGCTGCTCGACTGGGCGGAGCGGATGCGCGGCTTCGACCGGCCGGTGCTGGTGGTCTGGGCGGCCGAGGACCGGCTGATGCCGCGCGCGCACGGCCGCGGGCTGGCGGAGCTGTTCCCGGACGCGCGGCTGGTCGAGATCGCCGACAGCTACACCCTCATCCCGGAGGACCGCCCGGAGGCGCTGGTGAAGGCCCTGCGCGACTTCCTGGAGGAGTGAGCTCCTTCCCCCTTCACGTCAGGGGGCGCGGAGGACGGACAGGGCCGCGTCGAGGTCGCCGGTCAGCGGGCGGTCCGGGGCGGGGCCGTCCAGGGCCCGGGTCGCGGCGACGCGCTCGCAGGCCAGCACGATCTCGTACGGCTCCACGCAGCGCAGCGCCTGCCGGGCCGCCTGGGTGGCGAACCCCGCGTGGTCCTCGGTGCCCAGGGAGATCACCGCCGTGCCGGTCGTCACCGGGCCGGCCAGGTGGCGCAGCTCGGCCAGGGCGTCCTGGGCGACGTACTCCAGGATCATCGCCCCCGACGCCCCGGGACGGTCGGCCAGGAACGGCAGCCCGCCCGTGTACGCCGGGTCCATCAGCGTGGCCAGCCGCGCCGCGCCGAGCTGCGCCGTCTGCACCAGGGCGGCGCGCAGCGCGTCGAGGGCCAGGGCGACGGGCGCCGAGTGGAAGTTGCCGTTGTGCCAGGCGAGGGATCCGGAGACGAGGGGGTTCTCGGTGGCGGCGTTCAGGTCGGTCTCGACGGCACGCTCGGCCCGGCCGAGGGCGTCCAGTGCGGCCCCGTGGACCTGGGCGAACGCGCGGTAGCCGTACGAATCCTGGACGCGCGCGGACGGCCCGGGGGCGTGCAGCGCGCGCAGGCGCTCGGCGACGGCAGCCTGCCCCGGGTGCGGGCGGGCCTCCTGGACGGCCGCGGCCAGCGGCTCCGCCGAGGCGCCGGCCGCCGCGAACGACAGGGCGGCGACGCCGACCGCCGCGTCGAGCAGCTCGCGCAGGCGATGGCAGGCGAGGGCGGCGTCGGCCAGGGTGGCGGCGCCCGAGCTGATGAACGGCAACGCGTCCTCGGGCGCGAGCGCGAACACCGGCGCCGCCCCCGCCTCACCCTGCTGGAAGCCCTGCTGGAAGCCCTGCTCGGCATCCTGGCCGGTGCCCTGTTCAGGGCCGTGCCAGGGCAGCTCGCCGAGCAGGCACAGCGCCGTCGTCGCCAGGGCCGTCAGGTCGCCGGTGCCGATGGCCCCGTACGTGCGCACCGGCGGCGTGAACCCGGCGTTGACCGCGTACGCCAGCACCGGCAGCACCGCCGGGTCCACCCCCGACCCGCCCGCCAGGAGCTGGTTGAGCCGGACGGCCAGCATGGCCCTGGCCCGCTCGGGCGCGACGAGCGGGCCGGCTCCGCAGGCGTGGCTGCGCAGCAGGTCGTGGCCGCCGTGCTCGACCGCCACGTCCTTGTTCGCGCCGACGCCCGTGGCCCGGCCGTACACCGGCCCGGTCAGCTCCCGGGCGGCGGCCCACGCGGCGCGCGCCCGGTCGGCCGGGCCGACGGCGACCTCCGCGCGGCCGTGCGCGACCGCGTGGACGTCGCCGCAGCTCAGCCCGGCTCCGTCGAGGATCACGGGAGCGCGCTCCACGAGGTCAGTCGCCGTCCGGGAGGATGAGCCCGAGGATCCAGCTCACGACGCTGATGATGATCGCGCCCCAGAAGGCGGAGGGGTAGAAGTCGTCCACGTGGAACGGGATGTCGAGCTGCCCGGCGATCCAGCTCGTCAGCAGCAGCATGGCCGCGTTGATGACGAGCAGGAACACGCCCAGCGTGAGGACGATGATCGCGCAGCCGAGGGTCTTGACGATCGGCTTCACGATGGCGTTGATGAGACCGAAGATCAGCGCCACGATGAGCAGCGTGCCCCAGTACTGGGGGGTGTACTTGGCGGTGGTGATCTGGATGCCGTCCAGGAACTGGATGGCGACCCACAGGGCGACCGCGGCCGCCAGGGTCCTGATGATGAACTTCACGCTGGAAGATCCTCCCATTCCGGCAGGCGCCCCGGTAGGCCGACGTGCTTCGACCCTACGCGCCCGGCGATCACGACGCGTCGTCGCGCGGTGGCCGGTGCGCCCGTTATCGGCTGCTCGCAGAGGGAAGGAGGGCCCGAGGGAGGAGATGAGATGAACACCGAGGGCCTGGAGTCGTTGCCCGCGAGCGAGCTGCACGATCGCGCCGTCCGATACGCCGTGCGCCATGGGGACCTGGGGTTCCTGTGGAACCTGCTGAAGGTCATCCCGGCCGCGGAGGCGAGCACGGGCAACGAGGAGGAGACGGCCGCCGACCTGAGCCGCGTCTCGGCCCTGCTCAGTGACGCCCTGGCGGCGGGTGAGGGTGAGCTGGGGGACGCGCTGCGTCCCATCTACATCGAATACCTGACCAAGCACCCGGACGCCTAGCCGGGCCGCCCGCGCCTTCCGGGCGCGGGCGCCCGGCCGGCTATCCGGCCAGGCTGGGCTGCGCGACGTGCGCGGCGAAGCCGGGCGTCGCGTACTCCTGCCCGTCCCCCTCGATGATCATGCTCTGGTACGGGCTCCGCACCGCGGTCTCGGCGGCGAAGCGCCGGGCGCGGACGGGGCCCATCGCGTACATGGCGGTGGCGTAGGCGTCGGCGACGCCCAGGTCGGGGCCGATCACGGTGACCGCGTCGACACCGGTGCGCCGCCGTCCCGTTCGGGGATCGACGACCGGCGAGCCTCCCGAGGTGGCGATGCCGAGGTCGTGCGCGGCCACCACCGCGCGCACCAGGCCGGTGCGCGGGTCGCGGATGCCGACCTCCCAGGGACGGCCGGGGGCGGCCGAGCCGCGCAGCCTGATGTCGTCGCCCGCGTCGATGCGATGGTCGCCCGCGCCGGTGTTGGCCAGGGCGCGCGAGAGCCGCTCCAGCGCCCAGCCCTTGATGTAGCCCGACGGGTCGACGACGCCGTCGCGGCGGGCCTCGAACCAGCCGCCGGTGGCCTCGCTCAGCTCGTCGCAGCGGTGCAGCACCTCGATCAGCTCGGGCACCTGCTCGATGGTCTGGCCGCGGTTCAGGCGGCCGATCTGGCTGTCCTCGCGCGAGGGGTGGAACGTGGTCTCCACCCAGCGCAGCCAGGCGAACGCGTTGTCGAGGAGGGGGGTGAGCTCCCGTACGGGCAGCGGGGTCCTGATGTCCACGCTGACCGGAATGCCGGCGATCATCTCGACACGGGTGCCACCGGGAAAAGTCGTCACCTTGCCTCCTTGCTCGCCATCCGGCTGCCACCGTCCCACATGGGGCGTAATGCCGCCCTAAGTGATCCGTTGGCGGGTCAGATCGTCTGGGCCGTACGGATGCGCGCCCCGGGGACGGCCAGGCGGGACAGCGCGCCGCGCACGTACCGCTGGAAGGGACGCGGGCCCGCCACGACCACCCTGCGGGCGCCGATGTCGGGCACCTGCCGCCGCAGTCCCGAGGCGCTGACCCGCTCCTTGGCGCGGGGGTCGTGCTCGTCGCCGACGACCAGGGTCAGCCCGTACTCGTCCTGGAGGGCGCGCAGCTCGTCGGTCATCCGCTCGGCGCGGTAGATGACCACGGTGTCGTCGGCGCGCTCGGCCCGCTCGGCGAGCAGGGCCCGCAGGCGGGCGGTGCCGAGGCCGGAGGCCACCACCAGCACGCCCTTGGCCGGCGGCGGCGTGGCGTGGTGCCAGACGGCCATCACGGCCGCCATGCCGTACAGGATGAGGGAGCCGGTGCGGCTGAGCGGCGTCACGTACGCGGTGGAGCTGAGCTGGTGGACCGGCACCAGCACGCCGGCCAGGTACGTCGCGAGCCGCAGCCGCTGCCGGGCCGTCTCGGACCGGACCAGGTCCGCGGCCTTGACCGCGAGCAGTCCCAGGGCCACCAGCAGACCGGCCATCGCGTAGGCCGTCGGACGCCACGGGAACCCCAGACCCGGCTGGATCGCCCCGAACTCCGCCACGGCGACCCCGCACCAGAACAGGATGGGCCACTGATCCGTCTTCGCCTTACCAACCATGGGATCAACGATGCGTGCCGAACATGAGAGGTGTCTGAGTAGGGTCTAAATCATGGCTAACGTGCGTGTTGAGCGGACCGAAGACGGCGGATTCAGGGCGACGAACGCCCGCGGCGCCGAGGTCCGGATGGGCGGCGGCGACGAGGACGGTGTCTTCACGCCGGTCGAGCTGTTGCTGGCCGCGGTCGGCGGCTGCAACATCGTCACCGTGGAGCCGCTCACGGCCCAGCGGGGACACCGGCTGGTGCGGCTGGCGATGACGGTCGAGTCGGAGAAGGTCCAGCCGAACCTCCTCGGGCCGGTGACGATCACCTACGACGTCGAGCTGCCGTCGGAGGAGGCCGACGCGGTTTACCGAGCCGTGGCGGAGCGGGTGCACGAGAAGTACTGCACGGTCAGCCGTTCCCTGCAGGAGGGAACGGAGGTCCGGTTGGAGCTTTCATAGCCGTATTAGGCCGATATTCGACCCCGTTATGACGCGTCCGTTGCATTCCTCTCGGTAGTGTCGAGGCAGGTCAGAAGGTACGCCGACTGGCCGGAAGAGCCTTTACCGAGCGGACGCGGAGGGGGACCGTGGTCCGCAGTGCGGGACCGCCGGCGTTTTGGGGGAAGCGTCGGCCTGGACCGCCTTCGATCGGGGCCGGGCAGGTTTGGGGGAACTGCCCGGCCCCGACTCATGCCCGGGATCTCTCGTCACCGGCCTGCCCCATAAGGTGCATCCGTGACAAAACTCCTCATCGACTGTGATCCCGGCATCGACGACGCCCTGGCTCTGGCCCTGGCCGCCGGCTCTCCGTCCCTGGAGATCGCCGGCATCACCACGGTCGGCGGGAACGTGGACCTCTCCCTCACCACCGCCAACGCGCTGGCCCTGCGGGAGTTCCTCGACCTCGGGGAGGTGCCGGTCGTCGCGGGCAGCCCAGGGGCGCTGCTGCGGCACGACGTGCGCGCCGCCACCGTCCACGGCAGCTCCGGCCTCGGCGACGCCGTGCTTCCCCCCGCCACCCGCCCGGCCGAGGACGGTCACGCGGTGGACTTCATCATCGACACCCTGCGCGCCGCCCCCGGCGAGATCACGCTCGTGGCCATCGGCCCGCTGACGAACATCGCCCTGGCGGTGCGCAAGGAGCCGCGCGTCGTGGAGTGGGCCCGCGACTTCGTGATCATGGGCGGCTCGTACACGCGGGGCAACACCAACCCGGCGGCCGAGTTCAACATGCTCGCCGACCCGGAGGCCGCGGCGATCGTGTTCGGCGCGGGCTGGACCGTGAAGATGTTCGGCCTGGACGTCACGCTGACCGCCCTGGTCACCACGGACGTCCTGGAGCGCATGCGCCCCCTGGGCCGGCTCTCCGACCTCCTCGTGCCGGCCGCCACGTCGTACGGCGTGGTCACGGCCGAGGGCGGTCCCGCCATCCACGACGCCTGCGCGGTCGCCTACGTCCTGGACCCGTCGCTGTTCACCTGCGTCCCGGCCGTGGTCCGGGTGGAGACCGCCGGCCTCTACACCTCCGGGATGACCGTGACGGACTTCAAGGTGGCCGATCGAGGCGCGAACGCCCTGGTCGCGACGTCCCTGGACGTGAACAGGTTCTGGGACGTGATGCTGGACGCGTACACCCGGCTGGCCTCCCGCCTCGGTTGAGTGTGCGGGTGGTGCGCGGCGGCTGCTACAGTTACACCTGTTGCGGGCGCCGCTAGCTCAGTTGGTCAGAGCAGCTGACTCTTAATCAGCGGGTCCGGGGTTCGAGTCCCTGGCGGCGCACAGCAGAAGACCCCAGCTCGTGAGATTCGGGCTGGGGTCTTCTTCATGTCGGAGGCTCGGTTGCCCCCTCTCCTCGACCACGAGGCGCTCGAGCGCTCGGCCGTGGTGGCCAACAACCGGATGAATCGCGAGCGCCGGCTCCGCGGCTACGACCGGGAGCTCGGCCTGGACATCGCCGCCTTCCTGACCTCGCGGCCCGGCGCCAGATGGCTCGACCTGTGCTGCGGCACCGGCCTCGCGCTCTTCGAGGCCGCGCATGCCGTCGCGGGCGAGCTGGAGATCGTCGGCGTGGATCTCGTGGACTTCTTCGCCGGCCCGTCGCGCCCGCCACGACTCCGGCTGACCACCGCGTCGGTGACCGCCTGGGAGCCGGCGGGGTCCTTCGACCTGATCACGTCCGTACACGGGCTGCACTACGTGGGCGACAAGCTCGGCGTGATCGCCCGAGCGGCGGGGTGGCTGACCGCGGACGGGCTGTTCGTGGCCAACTTCGACGCCCGGAGCATCCGCCGCGACAACGGCGCGCCCGCCGGAGCGCGCCTGACCCACGCGCTGAGGGCCGCCGGCCTCGACTACGACGCGCGAACGAAGCGGATCCGCTGCGCGGGCCGGCGGGAGGCCGGGCTGCCCTTCACCTTCGTCGGCGCCGATGACCGAGCCGGCCCCAACTACACGGGACAGCCCGCGGTCGACTCGCACTACGCGGGCCTGGCCGCATGACGCCTTCCTTCACCGCCGCACAGGCCAGGGCGCTGTGCGCGGACGCCGGTCTCCTTCTCGGCGACGCCCGGGCGCTGCTCGGGGAGCACGCCGAGGCCCTGCGGGCGGTGCGGCGGGCGCTGGCGGACGTGCGGGCCGACCTGTCCCGGACCGAGCTGGCCTCGATCCCGGTCAGCCGGATCAAGGACGTCACCGGCGGCCGGTTACGGATCGGCACGCTGGAGCGCTCCGGGTACGCGACGGTGCTGCAGGTCCTGGACGCCACGCCGTACCGGCTGCAGTTGCTGCCGGGGATCGGGGCGCAGACCGCGGCCCAGGTGCACGCGGCGGCCCGCCAGATCGCCACGGCCGTCGAGCAGGCGGTCGGCATCCGGCTGGACATCGAGCACCAGGACCGGCACGGCGGCGAGCTCGTGATCGCCCTGCACCGGCTGGTGAACGTCGGCCCCGAGCTGGCCCGCGCCCTGGAGGCGGCGCGGACGCTGGACACGCGCCTCGACCGGCTGCTGCAGGAGGCGAGACCGGCGCGCAGCAGGCTGCGGATGCTGTTCGCGGGCGGTGAGCGGCGCGGACAGGCCCAGAGCGCGCTGGCGTCGCTCGCGGATCTGCTCGGCGACGCGCGCGAGACCAGGCTGCTGCTCGCCCAGGCGACCGCGGACCTGCTGCGGCCCGCGGCGTCGGAGTTCGAGGCGTGGTCGGACTTCGAGCACCGATCGGCGGAGTACTACGGCCTGCTCGCGGAGGTGGCGGGCGAACCGGTCGCGGCCGACGAAGGAGTCCTGCCCGACGATCTGCTCGCGAAGGTCGGCGCGCAGGACCTCGACGACACCCACCGGCGGGTGTCGTTGCGCGGCTACCAGTCCTTCGGCGCCCGTTTCGCCCTGGCCCAGCACCGGGTGATCCTCGGGGACGAGATGGGCCTGGGGAAGTCCGTCGAGGCCATCGCCGTTCTGGCCCATCTGAAGGCGCGCGGGGCCACGCACTTTCTCGTGGTGTGCCCGACGAGCGTGCTCGTCAACTGGGTGCGGGAGATCGAATCGCGCAGCACCCTGGCCGTCCATCCCCTCCACGGCCCCGGCCGCGACGCGGCTCGCGAGGAGTGGGTACGGCGGGGCGGGGTCGCCGTGGCGACCCTGGACGGCCTGCACCGCCTCCCGGTGACGGAGGTCGGCCTCCTGGTGGTGGACGAGGCGCACTACGTCAAGAATCCGCGAACCAGGCGGGCCGAGGCGGTCGCCGCGTGGTGCCGGCGCACCGAACGGGTGCTGTTCCTGACCGGCACGCCGATGGAGAACCGGGTGGAGGAGTTCCGCACGCTGGTCGCGTACCTGCAGCCCGGCCTGGCCGCGGAGCTGCGCGGCAGCGACGTGGTGGCCGGGGCGCACGCCTTCCGCCGGGCCGTCGCGCCCGTGTACCTGCGTCGCAACCAGCAGGACGTGTTGCGGGAGCTGCCCGGCCGGGTCGACGTGGAGGAGTGGGTGGAGTTCAGCGGCGCCGACCTCGCCGCCTACCGTCAGGCCGTCGCGGAGGGCAACTTCATGGCCATGCGGCGCGCCGCCTACGCCCGCCCCGACACCTCCGCCAAGCTCAAGCGGCTGCTGGAACTGGTGGCGGACGCTCAGGCCAACGGGCTCAAGGTGATCGTCTTCTCCTACTTCCGCGATGTCCTCGGTGTCGTGCGGACGGCGCTGGACGGTCGCGCCCACGGCCCGATCTCCGGCGCCCTGACGCCGGCGCGTCGCCAGCAGGAAGTGGACGCGTTCTCCCGGGCCAGGGGGCACGCGGTCCTGCTCAGCCAGATCCAGGCGGGCGGGGTGGGACTCAACCTCCAGGCCGCCTCGGTGGTCATCATGTGTGAGCCGCAGGTGAAGCCGAGCATGGAGAACCAGGCGGTGGCCCGGGCGCATCGGATGGGTCAGGTACGCACGGTGCAGGTGCATCGTCTGCTGTCCGTGGACGCCGTCGACCAGCGCATGCTCGACCTCCTGGGCGCCAAGGCGGAGCTGTTCGACGCCTACGCCCGGCGCAGCGACCTGGCCGAGTCCACCGCCGACGCGGTCGACATCTCCGAGCAGGCGCTGGCCCGGCAGATCGTGGAGGAAGAACAGCGCCGTCTCGCGCTCTGAAACGTTATGCCGGCGGTCCCGGCCCGTCTCCTGACCGAGAGCTCGTCTTGAGTCTCGTCTTGACGAAAGGACTGACATGGGTCTCCAGACCAGCCGGCGTGACCTGTTGAAGGCGGCGGCGGGGGTGGCCGCGCTGCCCGCGCTGGGCGGCCGGGCGTGGGCCGGGGAGCGGGCGGCGGCGCCGTTCAGGCATCCGGGCCTGCTGCACACCCAGGCCGACTTCGACCGGATCGCGGCGGCCGTGCGGGCCGGGGCGCAGCCGTACAAGGCCGGGTGGGACAAGCTGGTGGCCAACGGGCGTTCGAGGAGCACCTGGAAGCCGCGTCCGCTGGCGACCGTGGTGCGCGGCGGCGACGGGCAGAACTATCCGCAGCTCTACAACGACGTCCACGCGGCCTACCAGAACGCGCTGCGCTGGCGCGTCAGCGGCGACAGGGCGCACGCCGACACCGCGAGCGCCATCCTCAACGCCTGGTCGGCCACGCTCAGGACGATCACCGGCAACGCCGACCGGTTCCTCGCCGCCGGCATCTACGGTTACCAGTTCGCCAACGCCGCCGAGCTGATGCGCGGCTGTCCCGGGTTCGAGGCGGAGCGGTTCCGGACCATGCTCCGCACCGTCTTCCACCCCCTGAACGAGAGCTTCCTGACCCGGCACAACGGCGCCTGCATCACCAACTACTGGGCCAACTGGGATCTGTGCGCCATCGCCTCGATCATGGCGATCGGCGTCTTCTGCGACGACCGGGCGATGTTCGACCGGGCCGTGGACTACGTCAGGAACGGCAAGGGCAACGGGTCGATCATGAACGCGATCCCGTTCCTGCACCCCGGCGGGCTCGCCCAGTGGCAGGAGAGCGGGCGCGACCAGGGGCACACCATGATGGGCGTCGGCCTGCTCGGCACCATCGCCGAATTCGCCGCGACGGTGGAGCGCATCCTCGCCGCAGCCCTCAAGCCCAACAAGAAGGTCGAGACCCATGCCCAGGAGGCACTCCCGCTCGACCGCAACGACGAGATGGCGGCTGCCTAGACCAGTGGCCAGCACGCGATGAAGGAGACAACCCCCAGACAGTAAGAAAGCCCCGCAGGGCGGGGCGTTTCTCAGGACGAGCGATCCACTACGTTCCTCAGCTCTCCCTTGGTTTGGCCGCCTAGTGAGCTGAGCGACAAGGAGGATCGTCCGGCTTATTCACCGACCCGGCGCCTGGCTGGTGCCTCGTCGGCTCTTTGTATGACCTCTTTCAGGAAGTAGAGGCTTCGCCATGATAGCTGGCGGCCACGGGGTCATGCCAGCATGCCCGGAATCAGGAACCGTGGCGTGTCGGACACCCGTGCCTAAAACGCCCGGCCAGCAGCGCCAAAACGGCGTTCGCTGGACCGTGTTCACCGGCGTGTCGAACACGTCGGATCTTGCAATGCGGCCTTCGAGGGCGCTCATCGCGGCGGCGGTGCCGCGCGGGATGCGCCGAGCCGGCGCGCAGAAGGAGTGGCTGCGTGCGCTGAAGGAGGACCTGGAGGTCCTGGACCTGCGCGTGGACGGCTACTCCAATCTCGTTCGGATTGCGAACGTGATCTGCTGGGCGGCCGACTGGAGGACGATGTGCTCGCGGCCGACAGTCGCGAAGATCATGGAGCGGACCGGCCTGGGCAAGGCGACCGTGAAGCGCTGGGTCCGCTGGCTCAGAGAACGCGGCTGGCTCGGCGTCGTCGAAGAGGGCACCACCGTCCGCTATCGCAAGGGCACGAAAGCGGGCCTGGACGACGACGGTTACGGCAACAGGGCGGCGGTCTGGGTGCTGTGCGCGCCTCGGCGCCCCCGCGAAACCGAAGAACGATCAACCTGCTGACCTGCACGACAGCACAAGTGAACCCCCTTCCGTTTCTCTCCTGAGGAGAGAAACAAGAAGTCCCACGCGCACACGCGAGGCAGGTCCTTCCTCTCGTGATCATTCCCGCATTTCGCCTGCCTGGACCCTGCACGCGACGGCGAGGACCAAACGAGATCGACTCCGGGCCTGCGAGCGGCTTCGCCAGGAGTCGCTGCCGCTGCGCCGGATGACGGCCTGGTATCTGCGGTGGATGCTGAAGCCCTTCTTCGAGGCGGGATGGACGGTCGCTGACGTGCTGCACGCCCTCGACGTGCGGGCGGATGACAGCGTGTGGACCTACGCGTGGTCGTCGACCAGCGAGCTGCGGCATGTCCCGGGCTGGGTCCGGCATCGCCTGTCGGCGTGGCTCGACGAGGACGGCGAGGTCCTGCCGTCGCGCTCGCAGCGAGTGGCGGCGGCTTTGGCCGAACAGCGGGCGGAGCAGGCTGCGCGCAGGCGTGAATGGGAGGCGAGGGCGGCCGCGGCCGGCGTCGAGCTGGTGGCGCCCGCGCCCCGAATGAGCCGTGAGGAGGCTCTGGCTCCTGCGCCTGTCGCGGTGCGGCAGCCGGAGGGGCCGAACGAGGCGTTCAGGCGGGCCCGTGCGGAGGTGGAGCGGCGCCGCCAGGAGCGGGAGGCGCAGATCGCCGCCGCGGCGATGCGCGAGCGCGAGCAGGAGCGGACTCGCCGGCAGCGGGTGGCGGATGCGGCGGCGGAGGAGGCGATCGCGCGTGCGGCCGTCGAGCGCGAGATGCACGTGCTGGTGCAGCAGGTGCAGGCTCAGGACGCGGAGCGCGGTGAGAAGGAAGCGAGCCAGCGTGTGATGTCGCTGGCTCGCGCCCGGGCGCGTGCTCGGGCCGAACGCGCCGCGCGCAATTCAGATGGTTCTCGCGCACCAGGTGTGGACACGGCGCGGGAGTGCGATCGTTGATGGTGCTATGAGGAGTTCGGCGATCGAGGCATGCCTGACCCGGCACGCAGCCCCTCGCGAGCGCACCATGGACGACCACATGTTCGTCGTCGGACGTCGCGGGGCCACGGCCACCTTTCGGCTGCAGGACGTGCTCGCCGACCAGCAGTGGGCGGGCCTGCTCACCCCGGCCGACCGGCGCGGCCTGACCCCGCTGTTCTGGCAGCACGTGCGCCCCTACGGCGAGGTCAGGCTGAACATGGATGCCCGGCTCCCGATCATCGCAAGAAAGCCTGCCTGAACCCATCGCCTGGGGTTGGTGCTCGGGAGGCGACCGGTTTCGGGTGAACAGGCGTTTTCGATGCGTTAGCACACATGCGCGTTGTGTGATCTTGTGATGAGGTCCATCATGCCGATATGCGCAGGCGCGTACTAATCTGGACCGGCAGCCTGGTCGCCTTGGCGGCCCTGGCAGGGCTGGGTATCTACCTGTGGCGAGTCGGCTTGGACGACGCCGACAAGCTGGCCAGCGTGTTCGGCTTGTTTGTCGCCCTGGCCGGCCTAGCGGTCGCGCTGTATGGGCTGATCGCTGACCGTCGTGCCGTCGACGTCGACGTGGACCAGGAGGCCGAGGTCGGCGGGAACGGCGAGGTCTATCAGGCCGGCGGCGACATCAACGAGCGACAGGCCAAGCCGTCTTCGGCACCTGACGACCCGGCGAGCAGCGCCAGCCCGGACGGGCGGAAGCAGCCCCGGGTACGGCAGCGGGCGAAGACCACCGAGAGTGGCCGGTCGTATCAGGCCGGCCGCGACATCAACAAGCGGTGAGCGCCAAACGCGGCTTGAAACGGGTGAGCCAACAGGCGCACGCCACGGGGCTGGCCCAGGTCTTCCAAGCCGCTGGCAACCAGATCATCTACAAGGATGGGGAGCCGTACCGGTGGGCGTCATGGCCCTCCCCTGCGCCTCCGCCGGCTAAGGCGCAGGACTGGGAGCAGCCGAGTGATCTGCTGCGGGCGGCCAACGCGGTGGTCGACTTCACAGGCCGTGACGCCTTGCTGGGGGAACTACACGCGTGGCGGGACAGGGCAGGGGCAAGGGTGGCCGGGCGCGAGGGGGTCGCGGTCGAGCTGATTCACGGGCCGGGTGGGCAGGGCAAGACCCGGCTGGCCGGCCGGGTGGCCGAGGTGTGGCAGGGCGAGGGGTGGGTGGTGCTGTCGGCCCACCACCGGCGTGACCGCTCTGCCCCCAAGGCCTTCGCCGTCCCGGACTTTGAGCGGGCGGCCGGGGTGCTGGTCGTGGTGGACTATGCCGAGCGGTGGGACACCGGCGATCTACTGACCCTGCTGGGCGACACGCTGATCGGGGGGCGGCTGCCGGTGCGGGTGCTGTTGCTGGCCCGCCCCTCCGGCACCTGGTGGCAGAGCCTGCGCGGCCGTATCAAGCGTGACCTGCACGTAACGGCGACCTCGCGCGAGCTGAAGCCATTGGAGAGCGAGGCGGGCATCACCCGCCAGGGCCTGTTCGCCGCGGCCCGCGACCGGTTCGCCGACCTGCTGGAGCGGCCGGACGCGCGCCAGGTCGACCCGCCGGAGGCGTTGGAGTGGCACGAGGCCTACAGCCTGGTGCTGACCGTACAAATGGCAGCCCTGGCCGCGGTCCTGACCGCCGGCAGCGGCCAGGGACCGCCCTCCGACCCCGTAGAGGTGTCGCAGGTGCTGCTGGCCCGCGAGCGAGACCACTGGGAGGCGCTGCACGATCGCCGAGAGAAGCCGCTGGCGACTTCACCGGACGCGATGGGTCAGCTCGTCTACACCGCCACGCTGACCGGCCGCCTCGGGCATGCCGACGGCCTGGCGGCTGTGGAAGGTGCCGCGATCGAGTCGCGCGAACACCCCGGGCAACTCCTAAAAGATCACGCCGTGTGCTACCCGCCCTCCGAGACCTTCGGCACGGCTCAATCTGCGCCGCCTGTTGCAGGAGACGGCGAGATTACAGTGCTGGAACCGCTGTATCCCGACCGGCTAGGAGAAGACTTTCTCGCTCTGTCCACACCCCGCCATTCCCACGATTTCCCGGCCGATTCCTGGGCCGCACTCGCTCCCGCCCGGCTACTGACCGCACCAGGTGAAGCAAGCGAGCCAGGTGCCGGCAGCGGTCGCGTGCCGGTGTGGATCCGACATGGGTTGATCACCTTGATCGAAGCCTCCCGCCGCTGGCCGCACCTGGCCCAACGGCAGCTGTATCCGCTACTTACCGCCCGCCCCGAACTGGCCCTGCACGCAGGAGGTGCCGCGCTGGCGAGGCTGGCCCGCCTGGACGACATCGACCCGGCGCTGCTGGAGAAGATCGAAGCGATCCTGCCCGGCCACCGGCACATCGACCTGGACATCGGGATCGCCGCGCTCGCCGTCCGGCTGGCCGAGTATCGACTGCCCGATGCCGACCCTGTTGCTCGCGCCTACATTCACCACAAGCTGGCGCGCCACCTGTCTAACGCCGGTCTGCATATCCGCGCCTTGGCCGAAGGCCAGGAGGCGACCCGGAGATGGCGCCGACTGGCCGAGTTCAACCGCGACGCCTACCTACCCGACCTGGCCACCTCGTTGAACAACCAGGCGAACCTGCAGGCCGAGGCCGGGCAGCGCGATGAGGCGATGCCGATCATTGCGGAAGCCGTCCGCATGCATAGGGAGTTGGCCGAGCTCAACCCGGATGCCTACCTGCCCGGCCTGGCCGCCTCGTTGAACAGCCACGCCGCCCTGCTGGCCGAGACCGGGCAGCGCGATGAGGCGGTGCCGATCATTGCGGAAGCCGTCCACATGCATAGGGAGTTGGCCGAGCTCAACCCGGATGCCTACCTGCCCGGCCTGGCCGTGTCGTTGAACAACCGGGCGAACCTGCTGGCTGAGACGGGGCAGCGACGCGAGGCGGTGCCGATCAGTGCGGAAGCCGTCTGCCTGCGCCGCGAGCTGGCGGAGCTCAACCGCGCTGCCTACCTGCCCGACCTGGCCGTGTCCTTGTACAGCCACGCGAAGCGGCTGGCCGAGACCGGGCAGCGCGATGAGGCGGTGCCGATCATTGCGGAAGCCGTCCGCCTGGAAAGGGAGTTGGCCGAGCTCAACCCGGATGCCTACCTGCCCGGCCTGGCCGCCTCGTTGAACAGCCACGCCGCCCTGCTGGCCGAGACCGGGCAGCGCGATGAGGCGGTGCTGATCAGCGAGGAAGCCGTCTGCCTGCGCCGCGAGCTGGCGGAGCTCAACCGCGCTGCCTACCTGCCCGACCTGGCCGCCTCGTTGAACAACCACTCTCTGGCGCTGGCCGAGACCGGGCAGCGCGATGAGGCGGTGCTGATCAGCGAGGAAGCCGTCTGCCTGCGCCGCGAGCTGGTCGAGCTCAACCGCGACGCCTACCTACCCAATCTGGCCACCTCGTTGAACAACCACTCTCTGCGGCTGGCCGAGACCGGGCAGCGCGATGAGGCGGTGACGGTCAGCGAGGAAGTCCTCCGCCTGCATAGGGAGTTGGTCGAGCTCAACCGCGACGCCTACCTACCCAATCTGGCCACCTCGTTGAACAACCACGCCGCCCATCTGGCCGAGACCGGACAGCGACGCGAGGCCGTACCGATCAGCGAGGAAACCGTCCGCCTGCGCCGCGAGCTGGTCGAACTCAACCGCGACGCCTACCTACCCGACCTGGCCGGCTCGTTGAGCAACCACGCCGCCCTGCTGGCCGAGACCAGGCAGCGCCCTGGACGGCGAGCAGGGACAGGGTGGCGGTCATGGTGGCGGGGAAAGTTTCGGCGACGGGCACGAGATGAGGCGGTGATGGTCTGCGGGGAAGCCGTCCGCATGCATAGGGAGTTGGTCGAGCTCAACCGCGCTGCCTACCTGCCCAACCTGGCCGCCTCGTTGAACAACCACGCGCACCTGCTGGCCGAGACCGGGCAGCGCGATGAGGCGGTGACGGTCATTGCGGAAGCCGTCCGCTTGTACGGCGAGCTGGTCGAACTCAACCGCGACGCCTACCTACCTGACTACATTCAGAGCCTCACCGCATTTGGGAAGGTGCTGGTCGACGGAGCCCGGTTCCGTGAGGCGATTGCCCCCCTGGTTGAGGCGTTCATCGCCGGGGAGCATCTGCCCGAGTACGCGCAAGGCATCCTCTACCGCGTCGCCGATCTGCTTCATCACGCCTATGTCGCAGACGTCGACGGGGTGAGCGAGGAGTTTCGCAAGGTCACCGGCGAGGACGTCCCCGATGAGATGAAGTAACCGCTGCCCGCCACCAAGGCCTGAGCGCTGCAATTACTCAACCCAGGAACTCGGACGCGATCGCCGCAGTAGCTGCGATGGGTTTGCACTACGCCGTCGCCCAGGCCGTCAACCCACAGCCCGCGCCCCCGCGCCTGACTCGCCCCTGGCTCCGCGGGTCTCGAGCCTCAGCCGGACGTGTCCGGCGAGATGCTGCACTGGCCGGCATCGGCCAGCGCGCGATATAGCGAGGCGACCGACGGCGCCCGGCCGGCGTTCTTCCCTGTGGTGATCTTCAGCTTGGCGGCGATCTCGGGAATCGGGATGCCCTTGGCTCTCAGCGCCTGGGCGAGGGTAAGCATGTCGTCGTCGATGACCTTCGGGCGGCCGCCGTGATGGCCGCGTGCGGCGGCCGCGTGCTGTCCCTCCAGGGTTTTGTCGCGGATGTAGTCGCGGTCGAGTTGGGCGGAGACGGCCAGGACGGCGAACAGCATCGCGCCTAGCCCGTTCGGGTCGTAGACGCCGGTCAATGGGCCGGTCAGCAGCTCCAGTTGGATCCCGGCCGCCTGTAGCCCGCCGGCCAGCGCCATCAGCTCGGCGGCGTTGCGCGCGGGCCGCTTCAGCTCGTGCACGGTGAAGACGACCGTCTGGCCGGGTGCGGCCGACTTGATATCCCGACACAACGCCAGCGCGGCATCCAGCTCGGGCCGCACCTTGATCCGCGTGGAGATCTTCTCGGCGAAGATCCGCGTGCACCCGGCCAGCGCGCAACGCCAACAGCTGGCTGTCCAGCTCCTGGTCCTTGGTCGAACAGCGCGCGTATCCGATCCGGATCGCCGGGGCGGACGAAGCGACCTCGGCGGCCGCCACCGGGGCCAGCGCCTGCCAGCGCGCACCCGGGCGGCGACCGGCCGGAACCGCCACCTCCAGCAGCTCGCGCAGCGCGGGCACCAGGATGAAGCGCGCGGTGTGGTACTTGGAGGCGACCTTCCCACCCCGTGTCCGGCACGGAGAGGGGGCCATCACCTCGCAACTCGGGCAGTCAAACCGCTCGACCGCCGCGGCGGCCTCCTCCGGTGTCAGCTCCACCCGCCGATTCTCGCAGAACCTCCTCGCACAACCCTCCAGTTCTGCGAGGAGTTTTGCGAATGGCGACCTGCGCGAACTGGTCGCGGACGAGCTTGCGCGCCTGACGGGCGTGCTTCATCCCCCACTGTGAGGACGAAACCGGCGCGCAGCCCTGCGGCCGCATCGACAAAGAACCGATGAACAGCTCAGCCATCTGACCGATCTGCCGAGCCAGGCCATGGAGCTATGTAGTCACTTTTACCGGGCTAGCTGTTGGAGGCTCGGGCGCAGGATCTCCAACGCTGCTAAGAATCTTCTGTCCTTGGGCATCAACCAATCTGGTGATCGCCTGTTGCGCTGCACCAAATACTGCAGCCCAGCCAAGGATCTGAGCACTAGTGTCGAGATTGCTCAGCCCTGGTATGAAGCGGCCTTGAATCAACAGCAGCCCTATAACAGCTGATATGGCCCCAGCCGGAAGTTTGAGAAAAGCTAGAACTATCGGAAGTGTGAAGGGTGTGGATGTTCCGTAAATGAGTCGAAGGCCAATGGCGCCTACCAGGGCTGCTGCGGATAGGCCCATCAATTCCACTATTAGAATATCCCACTTGACTGGCCTGCTCCCGATGGGGCACGCCGGCCCTGTCTGGGGGTCATTGAAGCAAAGCTTTATGAGGGTGGGATCAGCAAGTCCTATTACGCCAAGGGTCAGAGCTATTAGGGTGAGGACCGCCGTGGTGATGGTGATTATATTTCGGAAGCTGCGAACTCTGGCCTTCTCTAGCTGATCAGCGATATTGGCTGCCTGCAGGACGCTTATAGCCAGATAGCGATCTCCTGCGTTGAGTTTGCCGTCCGAGCCCAGACGCTCTTTCAGTTTGATCCTTCGTGGATCGGATGGAGGCAGATGCATTTCGGCGCGGGCAAGGATATCGTTTCCCCACCAGGCGAGCTCCTCGGGAGGGAGCAGTCGGAGCAAGGCAGCCTCCGCCTTGTGAATGTTGGCCCACGTTCGTTCAGTGGCGTAGCCAAAAAGTCCAGCTATCGGTCCACGAAGGGATGCAGCGGCTTCACGTGCTGCAGACAGATGCTGGCTAGCTCCCGTCTTCGATGACATCGCAGCTAAGGGCGTCGAGTTGATGCTGTAGTTCTGCAATATAGGCAAGAGCGCGCTGACGCCATGAAGTTGCCCTCAGGCCAGCAACGTCGTGAAGTGGCTTGTCCACCTGGATCCTCTAGAGATGAGAGATTCGGGCTGTGCACAGTGGATACCCAACTGTATGTCCATTTCTGGTCATTGCAGCTTCATGAATTTGTAACGGCAGAATGCGATCAAGTTTCATTTCCCGGCCCCGGGCTGGGGAGACTCCTGGCGATGCGATGGGCCAAGCGCTCGGCGCGCATTTGTGAACCTGCGTAAAGTCGCCGGCTTCCTCCACGCCGCTGGACTGGACGACGTCGAGCGGGCCGCGCTCGACCAGGGAGTGACCGTACGACGCGGCACGGGCTACACCTTGCGTATAACCGCCGTTCCAGTCGTGCACCGCGGGCTCCTCGACCGCTGTCAGTCGCTCAACGGTGGCCAGGGCGCCCCGGCGGTCCTGTGGATGGCTCATGATGACCGCTCCGCTGACCCTGTCCCGCCTGGTCTGCGTCGCGCCTATCCAGGGCCGCCCGGCTCGGCCCGGCGGCAGCCCTGCCGCTGGGCCACCCTGCCGCCTTGGCGTTCTGGGTCTGCCCCGCAAAGAGGCCATAAATCTCCAATGGTTACACTGAGTGGCGGATAGGGTACTTAGCGTTACGACATCTCTTGCTGAGAGGACTTCTCATGGCCCAACGCATTCGTGCCGGCGCAACTACTCGCGGAGAAGGGTGGAAACCCTATAACGGTGGCCACGGCATCTACATCGACGTCGACACTAGCGACGCACGGTTCCCGACCACCCCCTTCTACTTCACCTCCATCGGCGGCAAGTCCGAACAGTGGGCATTGGTCGGCCCCAGCGCCGTCTACTTCCCCAAGCCCGACGGCTTTCGGGTTTACGTGCGGTGGAGCGACGGCTCCGCGCTAACCCCCGCCCGAGCCAAGGACAACGAGTGGTACATCAACTGGATCGGCTTCGTGCACGTGGACGAATAGCGTCGCGGCGGCCGCTGCTATGCCTGCATGACGCAATGCTGGCGCGCTCGGCGGCCTTCTCCACATCGGCCGGGTCTGCCAGGTTGAGGGTGCCCGTAGTGTCCGAGACCGCGGGCACCCTCAACTCGGGGGTGGGCATCGAGGGCAACCGTGACCGTGACCCCGGCTATGAGCACGCGAAGGCGGCCCCTGAAACGAGGCGAACCGCGCAGCCTGCTCATCGGACAAGAACTGCGCGAAATCTGGCCTGGAACCAGGGGCTCGACCTCTACGGGTACGCCGACAACCGGATCATGAAGGCCGCCGAGTACGTCGCGAGGTACAACCTCGGCCAGAGCGTGCCGTTCTCCACCTACACCTGGGGCACCGGCCAGAACTGCGCCCGCCGTGAGCAGACCGTGATCTCCGACGCCTCCCGGGGCCAGGACCGGCCGGTGTGGGAGCTGCTGTACAACCACTACGCCAACCGCCGGGGCCTGGCGGTGCCGTACACCAAGGCGTACGCAGAGCGGGTGCGCGCCGAGGGCGGCGGCGGCGACTACGGGCCCAACAGCGGCGGGTTCGACCAGCTCGGCTTCGGCACGCTCCTCTACACCCGCGCCGCCCCCGCCGCCGGCGGCGCCCTCCTCCAGGCGGGCACGTCCCGGCGGCTGCTGTCGGTCAACTTCCCGGAGGAGGGGATCGGCGCCTCCGGCGCGCCGGCCGTCCTGGGCGAGGCGGTGACGCTGCGGGTCGTGCCGGGCCTGGCCGACGCCGAGGGGTTCTCGTTCGTGGACGGGGACGGGCGCTACCTGCGGCACAGGGACTTCCGGCTGCGCTTCGACGGCGACGACGGGACGACGCTGTTCGAGCGCGACGCCACCTTCCACGCCCGGGCGGCGGGGACCGGGCGGCTGCGGCTGGAGTCGGCCAACTACCCGGGCCGGTTCGTCCGGCACCGCCACCACCAGCTCTGGCTCGACAAGGACCAGGACACCTCCGCCTTCCGCGCCGACAGCACCTTCCGCCCCACCGCTCCCTGATCGTCCCGCTGCTCCCTGAGTCACACCGACGGCCCATGACGTGCGCCTCCACGCCCTGGAGGCGCACGTCAGGGCCGCACGGTTGACTTTATGCAGGCATATACCTGCATAATCGAGGTGTGAGCCACGAAGCGAGTGACATGGACCCGGTCTTCAGAGCGCTGGCCGATCCCACCAGACGGCTCCTGCTCGACCGGCTGCGCGAGCACAACGGCCAGACGCTGCGCGAGCTGTGCGAGCGCCTGGACATGGCGCGCCAGTCGGCGACGCAGCATCTCGACATCCTGGAGCGGGCCGGCCTCGTGACCGTCGTGCGGCGCGGACGGGAACGGCTCCACTACCTCAACCCGATGCCCATCCACGAGATCGAGGAGCGCTGGATCTCCGGATTCGACCGGCCCCGCCTGCGGGCCCTCAGCGCCATCAAGAACCAGGCAGAGGAGTACGCCATGACCGACGGACCCGCATCCGTACCGACCTACGTCTACGTCACCTACATCCGCGCGAACCCGGAGCAGGTGTGGCACGCCCTGACCGACGCGGACCTGACGGCGCGCTACTGGGGGCACGCCAACGTCTCGGACTGGCAGCCGGGCTCGACCTGGGAGCACCGCCGCGTCGACGGATCGGGCGCCGTCGACGTCGTCGGCAAGGTGATCGAGGCGGAGCCTCCGACACGGCTGGTCATCACCTTCGAGGACGCCCCCGAGTCACCGAGGGAGCCGTCGGTCGTCACCTTCCTCGTCGAACCGCACCACGACATCGTCCGCCTCACCGTGACCCACGAGAACCTCGCCAACATGGAGATGTTCGGCGGCATCTCGCACGGATGGCCGGCCGTGTGCGCGAACCTCAAGTCGTTGCTGGAGACCGGCGAGGTCCTCCCCCAGGCGCCGTGGGACATGTCCCCCGCGCACCACTGAACCAGGAGGAGGACCCATGGACACCACCCCCCTGCGGGACGCCTACGGCGCCCTGCTCGACGCCGCCGCCACGGTGGCCGGCTCCGGCGACCCGAGCCCCGGCCCGCCGCCGGGCGAGTGGGACGCCGACCAGATCCTGGCGCACGTCGCCCTCGTCACCTCCGCCACCATCGCCGCCGCCGCCTCCGTGGCCTCGGGGGCCAACACGACGTACGACAACCGCATGGCGCTCGACACGTGGACCATCGGCCGCGTCATCGCGCTGAGCGGTGGCGGCGCGGGCCTCCGGGACCGCGTCCGCCGCCAGGGCGAGGCCCTGTGCGCGCTCGGCGGACCGGCGCTCGGCGAGGCCGAACTCGGCACTCCGGTGCCCACGCTGCTCCTGTCCAACGGCACGGTCCTGGTCGATCAGCCCGTGCCGCTGCGGGACCTCGTCACGGGCCTGGCGGAGGTCGAGCTGCCGGGCCACACCGAACAGCTCCTGGCCCTCCTGGGGGACGGAGCCTGACCGCCCGTCCGCGACCTGGGCTGTCAGCCCAGGTCGCGGACCGAGCCGCGCTCCTTGAGCGTCGGCCGCTGGACGACCCGGCGGCGCCGGGCGCCCCCGTCGGCGGCGGCCGACACCAGCCGGACCGCCGCCTTCACGATGCCGTCGATGTTCCAGTCGACGGTGCTCAGCCCCGGCGTGAGCAGCCCGGACATCGGGTGGTCGTCGTAGCCCATGACCGAGACGTCGCCGGGGATCGACAGGCCGAGCTCCTGCGCCGCCGCGTAGACGCCGTACGCGATCGAGTCGGAGAAGCAGAACACCGCCGTGGGACCGCCCGGGCGCAGCGCGCGGTGCGCGGCCTCGGTGGCGGCGGTCAGGCCGTGGGCGGCGGTCAACACCTCCATGTCGAGCCCGAGCCGCTCGGCCTCGGCCGTCACGTGGACGTCGGCGGGCCGGTCGGGCGTGCTGGGGCGGGTCGGGGTCAGCACCGCGATCCGGCGGTGGCCCAGCTCGCGCAGATGCTCCAGGGCCAGCGTGACACCGCTGCGGTTGTCGAAGACGACCTCGGCCGCCGTGCCGGCCAGCGAGTCGCCGATCGCCACGACGGGCACGGACTCGCACAGCTCCGGCCAGAACGCCGCCGCCGGGTCGAGCGGCTGCACGATCATGCCGTCGACCCGCTGGTCGCGTAGTTGCTGGGCGAGCGCGCGCTCGCGGGCCGGGTCGCCGACGGCGTCGAGGATGAGGGCGTAGCGGTCCTTCTCCCGCAGACCCCGGCTGATGCCGACGGCGAGCGACTGCTGCCAGAGGTCCTCCAGGGAGCCGCACAGCAGCCCGATCATGCCGGTACGCCCGCTGGCCAGGGCGCGGGCGATGGGGTCGGCCTCGTAGCCGAGCTCTGCCGCCGCCGCGCGCACCCGCTCCATGGTCTCCTCCGAGACCTGCAGGCCGCGCAGCGCGTAGGAAACGGCCGCGGGCGACAGACCGGTCGCCTTGGCCACTTCCCGGATCGTCGCTCTCTTCCGGGGCATTGGATCAGCCTATTGGGTGCCGCCGACAGAAACCCGTATCGCTGACGAACACCCGTTGACAGCAGCGAGGTGAAGCGGTTCACTGAACCGTATCACTGAAGCGATTCACCCCCTTCGTCACACAACATGCGATCAGTAACCTATATTATCAGTAGGAAATGCAGGGAGGAGGCGATCAGCCGTGGCCGTGGACGTGCACCAGCATCTGTGGACGCGTGAGTTCATCGAGGCGCTGCGCGCCCGCACGACCCCTCCCCACCTGGACGGCTGGACCCTCCACCTCGACGGCGAACCCCCGTACGAGGTGAACCCGGCCGACCACGGCCCCCGCGACACCACGGGGCTCGACCTCGCGCTGGTGTCGCTGTCGAGCCCGCTCGGCATCGAGTTCCTGCCGCCCGAGGAGTCCTGGCCGCTGATCGACGCCTACCACGAGGGCGCGCTCGGACTCGGCGAGCCGTACGGCGCGTGGGCAGCCACCTGCCACAGCGACCCCGACCCCGAGCGGCTGGCGCGCGACCTCGACCGGGGGTTCGCCGGGCTGCAGATCCCCGCCACGGCGCTGCCCGACGACCGCCTCCTGAAGGTCCTCACCGACCGCGACCTGCCCCTGTTCGTCCACCCGGGCCCGGCCGCCCCGCCACGCGCCGGCGAGGCGCCGCAGCCGGCCGAGGCGCCGTCGTGGTGGCCGGCGGTCGTGCCGTACGTGCAGCAGATGCACACGGCCTGGCACTACTTCCACGCGGTCGTCCGCCCGCGCCACCCCGGCCTGCGCGTGTGCTTCGCGCTGCTGGCCGGTCTGGCGCCGCTCCACTCCGAGCGGCTGATCGCCCGGGGCGGCGGCGGTCGCGGCCGGGTCGATCCCGGCTTCTTCGTGGAGACCTCCTCGTACGGCCCGCGCGCGATCGACGCGATCGTCCGCGAGCTCGGCGTCGACGTCGTCGTCAACGGCTCCGACGCCCCCTACGCCACCGCACCCGACCCGGGCCTCGGCGAGGCCGCCGCGCACGCCATCCGGGTCACCAACCCCCGTCGTCTGCTCGCCAGAAAGGAGACTCGTACGTGAACGAGGGCACCGAATCGACCATCGGCCCGGTCGCCGCCGCACCCGGCAACCCGGACATCGACCACGGCAACGCGCGCCAGACCCAGGACGGGGGTGTCTGCGCCGACCTGCCCGAGCGCGCGCTCGACCGGCGCGAGTTGCGCACACTGGTCGACACACTGGCCGCCAGCCCCGACCAGTGGGAGCACGAGGTGGACTTCCCCGAGGACGGCGGACGGCACTACGCCTCGCTGTACCGGGACGCGTACGTGGACGTGTGGCTGCTGTGCTGGCGTCCGGAGGACGACACGGGCTGGCACGACCACGACGTGTCGTCCGGCGCGGTCCACGTGGTGCGGGGCGCGCTGCTGGAGTGCAACCCGCGCATCGGCGGCGAGCACCTGGAGACGGTGGTGCCGGAGGGGCGCTCGTTCTCGTTCGGGCCGGACCACATCCACCGGCTGACCGGCGCCACGCACGGCAGCGTCTCGATCCACGCCTACTCGCCGCCGCTGTGGCGGCTCGGGCAGTACTCGATCGACGGGACCGGCGTGATGCGCCGCGTCTCGGTCAGCTACGCCGACGAGCTGCGCCCCCTCGACGACATGGCGCCGCCGGCGGACGAGGCCGTCGCCAGGTCCGACGGGGCCGCCGCGCTCGCCGACGAGGCCGTCGCCTGACGCCGGGCGCCCCGGACCAGGCGGATCGGCCGGGTCAGAAGGGTCGGGCGGATCAGGCGGATCCGGGGCGCGGCTTCAGTACGCAGCAGCTTCCGCAGGGCTCCACGTCCGGTAGGGTCACCCACAGGCAGCAGGTCCTGCGGAAGTACGCGTCGCCGGCCGGCTCGACGAGCCCGTCGACCGGCCGCCCGATCTCGCGCAGCAGCGCCATGTAGTCGCCGGGCTCGATGAGGGTCAGCGGGTGGGCGAACGCCTCGGCGGTCGAGCCCCACAGCGTGCGCTCCCCGACCTTGGCCATCCCGCTGAGGACCCGCACCAGCGGCGCCTGCGACTCCTCCAGCGCCTCGCGGATCGCCTCCGGCCCGGAGCCCCAGCGCACCCGGGACGCGCCGATCGTCACCCCGGCCTCGGAGACCTTGAAGTACGTCTCGGCGAGCGGCATGACCGGGATCGGCCCGCCGAGCGCCCAGGCCAGCGCCATCGGCAGCGTGTGCCAGTAGCCGTAGGTCTTCCAGAACAGCGCCGCGCCGACGTGGCGGGGGGCGTTCCAGCGGGCCGCCGTCTGGTCGACGAGCTCTCCCAGCAGCGTGTACGGCTGGCGCAGCAGCTCGGTCGCGGGCGTCCACGTCGCGTCGGGCGTGACGACGAGCCCCGGAGGCACGCCGATCACCCCGCTCCGCTCGGTCGCGAGGCGTTCCAGCACCCCGGTCACGTCGCGCACCTCGGTCGCCACCACGCCGCCCACACTCCCGGAATCAATAGGTAAGCCTTACCTAAGGTATCAGGGGTCCGCTCGTCAAGGTCAACCCGGCATCCTGGGTGACAACGTTGTCTGCCTCACCGGCATGGGACATGATCCTGGCGTGAGACCGACGATGAAGGACGTGGCCTCGGCCGCCGGGGTGGCGCTCAAGACCGTGTCCCGGGTGGTGAACGACGAGCCCGGCGTCCACCCGGCCACGGCCGCACGGGTGCGCGAGGCCATCGACCGCCTCGGCTACAGCCGCAACGAGAGCGCCCGGGTGCTCCGCGCGGGCCGCACGTCCACGGTCGGCCTGGTCATCGAGGACCTCGCCGACCCCTTCTACTCGGCGCTCGGCCGGGCCGTCGAGGACGTCGTCATCGGCGAGGGCTGCCTGCTGCTGAGCGCCTCGTCGAGCGAGGACCCGGCGCGGGAGCGCGAGCTGGTGCGCACGTTCTGCGCGCGCCGGGTGGACGGGCTCATCATGGTCCCGGCCGGGCACGACCACTCGTACCTGCGCCAGGAGCTGGAGGCGGGCACACCGGCGGTGTTCGCGGACCGGCCGCCGGAGCCGGGGCTCGACGTGGACACCGTGCTGTGCGACAACGCGGGCGGCGCGGAGCTGGCGACCCGGCACCTGCTCGCGCACGGGCACCGCAGGATCGCCTTCCTCGGCGACGACCCGTCGATCTTCACGGCCGCGCGGCGGCTGCACGGCTACCGCTCCGCGATGGGCCACCTGTACGACGAGCGGCTGGTCGCGATGCGGACGCCCACGCCCGGTTCGGTACGGGCCGACCTGGAGCGCATGCTGCTGCTGGACCGGCCGCCGACGGCGCTGTTCACGGGCAACGGCCGCGTCACGGTGACGGCGCTGCGGGCCCTGGAGGGGCGGCGGATGGCGCTGGCCGGGTTCGACGACTTCGAGCTGGCCGACCTGCTGGCGCCGGGCGTGACGGTGGTGGCGCAGGACCCGGCGGGGATGGGCCGGATCGCGGCGGAGCTGCTGTTCCGGCGCCTGTCGGGCGACGACGCCCCGTCGCGCCACGTCACGCTCCCGGTACGCCTCATCCCCCGCGGCTCGGGCGAACTCCCTCCGTGACCTCCCCATCCCCTGCCCCGCCGACGTCCTCCGCGACACAGTCTGCGGCACCTAGTGCGCGGGCCCCGAAGCACCGTCCGCGACAGCTTCCGCACCGGCCTCCGTCACCCCCTGCGTGGCGTCCCCCGTGGGAGCCTCCCCGGGCTCCTCGCGCCCGGACCGGAAGACCGGAATGAGCGCCAGGGCGGCCGCGATGCCGGTCGCGCCCGCCGCGGCGATCGCCACCCTCGGCCCGAACGTCTCGCCGAGCGCCCCCACCAGGGCCGCGCCCACCGCCTGGCCGGTCATCAGCCCCGCCGACAGCAGCCCGTACGCCTGCCCGCGCACCCCCTCCGGCACGGCCTCCAGGGACCGGCGCTGCAACCCGAGCTGGTAGGCCAGCCCGGCGGTGGCGAGCGCGGCGAGCGCCGCCGCCCAGCCCGCGCCCGGCCCGGCGAGGAAGCCCAGCCACGGCAGCCCGAGGAGCACGGCCAGCGGCAGCGACAGCCGCTCCCGCAGCCCTGGCCCCGCGAACCGGCCGACCGCGAACTCCCCGGCCGCCATGCCCACGGCCGCCACCGCCAGCACCGCGCCGGCCCGGCCCTGCCCGCCGAGGTAGGGCACGATCATCGCCTCGGCGCCGGCCAGGCACGCGGGCGGCAGCCAGCTCGCCAGCAGCAGCCCGCGCACCCGCCGGTCCCGCACCAGCAGCCCGTTCACGCGCACGGTGGAGCGCACCGCCCCGGCACCGCGCTCGCTCCGGACGGCGGACGTCACGTTCCGGGCAGGCCGCTGGGGCAGGCCCAGCCGCAGCACCACCGCGGCCACCGCCGCCAGCACCGCCGTGACCCCCAGCGCCCCCTCCGGGCCCGTGGCCGCGAGGAACGCTCCCCCGAGCGACAGCCCCGCGATCTGCGCCGCCGCCGAGGTCACCCCCATGAGCGAGCGGGCCAGCACGAACGCGTCCCCCGGCAGCACGTCGGGCAGCATCGCGTTGCGCGCCGCGCCGAACACCGGCGAGAACAGCCCCGTCAGCAGCACCAGCGCGAGCATCGCCCACACCGGCAGCCCGCCGTACGCGAGCGCCAGGCACACCGCCACCCGCACCACCTCGCCGGCCACCATGAGCCCCCGGGCGGGCAGCCGGTCGGCCAGCGACAGCAGGAACAGCCCGCCGAGGATGTAGGGCAGCCACCCCACCATGTACGCGGCGGCCGACAGCCCCGGCGACCCGGTCTGCGCGTACACCAGCACCGACAGCGCCAGCATCTTGACCGCGTCGCCCACGATCATCAGCGCGAAGCTCCCGAACAGGACCCGGAACTCCCGGACCGCGAACACCTCCTTGAACGTCGCCCCACGCCCGCTCACAGCACCCCCGTCTTCACACGTCTCTTCACCGTCCCGATGGTGGCGACCAGGGACGATCCCGGGCGAACGTTTCGGATATAACCGAAAGGTGTTCACCATCGAGGTCACGCCCCAGGACGTGGCCGCCAGCCGGTTCGCCATCTCGCCGCTGATCGAGACCATGCACGCCCAGTGGGTCCTGTCCGGCCGGGTGGCGGCGGGACCGCACCGGCGCTGGGTGGAGCGGTGGCGCGGGCCGTACCTGGAGCTCGAACGCGCCTGCCCCGCGCTGCGCGCCACGGCCGCGATCACCGGCAACCGGGGCGACAACGTCGACTTCGTCGCCCCGCCGCCCGCCGGGATGAGCGTGCCGTTCGAGACGGAGCTCGCCGCGATGCGCACCACGCCGGTCGCGCAGGCCCACGCGGAGATCACGGCGGTGCTGGCCGGCCGGCCGCCGGTGCCCGCGTGGGTGCGGGAGCTGCTGCTCGGCCCCGAGGTGGTGCGGGCGCTGGCGGACGCCTTCGAGGCCCTGTGGCGGGAGATCGTCTCCCGCTCCTGGCCGCGCTTCCACGCGGCGCTGGAACGGGACGTGATCCAGCGGGCCGGGCGGCTGGCCACGTACGGCTGGGCCGCGGCGCTCGGCGACCTCAGCTCGCAGGTGCGCTGGCGCGAGGGCCGCATCGAGATCGAGATGAGGAGCGGCGCCGACGAGCGGCACCGGCTCGGCGGGCGCGGGCTGCTGTTCCTGCCGTCGGTGTTCACCGGCAACGTGGGCGCCTACCTGGAGGAGGCGTGGCCGTACGCGCTGATCTATCCGGCGAGGGGCGTGGCGGTGGAGCCGCGGCCGGCCGACGCGGGGCTCGCGGCGCTGGTCGGGCGCAGCCGCGCGCGCATCCTGGCCGAGCTGGCCGTGCCCGCGACGACCACGCACCTCGCGGCCCTGCTGGAGCAGAGCGTCGGGACCACGGGCGGGCATCTCGCGGCCCTGCGCGGCACGGGTCTGGTGACCGGAACGCGCTCCGGCCGCTCGGTCCTCTACACGCGCACGCCCCTGGGAGACGCGCTCGTCGCGGGGTCGCTTCCCTGACCCCGTGCCCGTCGCGTTGCTGAGGCCGTCCTCAGGGTTCGCAGGTGCCGGTCACGCCGAGGTCCGGGGCTCGCTAGCCTTTTCTCGGAGTGTGCGGAGGTATAGTCGGTGCGCATCCGTTCTGCACACGTGTTCACGCACCTGATCTCGCAGTTGATCTCGCACCCAGGGGGACCGCGCGCATGAATGCCGCCGACGTCGCACCGGAGGCCCAGACCAGGTTCCCTCAGGAGCTGATGTACGCGGCCGCCTCCCAGTACTACCTGGAGGACGCGACCCAGGCCGACATCGCCAAGCGGCTGGGCGTCAGCAGGGCGACCGTGAGCCGCCTGCTCACCGAGGCGCGCCGCCACGGCATCGTCGAGATCCGCGTCCACCGCCCCGCGACCCTGGAGGAGGGCCCGCTGGCCGCCGAGCTGGCCGAGGCCCTGCGGCTCCAGCGCGTCTACCTGGTCCCCAAGGTCAGCGGCCCGGCGCTGGGCCCGTGGCTGGCCCCCGGGCTCGCCAGGGCGCTGGCGGGCGTCGGGCTGACGGCCGGCGACACCGTGCTCGTCTCCTCCGGCAGCACGGTGTACGAGTGCGCGCGCGAGAGCCTGGGCCACTTCCCCGGCGTGACGATCGCGCCGGCCGTGGGCGGCCAGGAGGACCCGCAGCCCTGGTTCCAGACCAACGAGACCACCCGGCTGCTCGCCGAGCGGGTCGGCGGCATGCCCAGCTACCTCTACGCGCCCGCGCTGCCGGGTCCCGAGCTGTTCGCCTCGCTCCAGCACGAGCCGTCGGTCCGGCGGGTCATGGACCTGTGGGCGCACGCCAAGTGCGCGATCGTCGGCGTGGGCTCGCCCCCGCTGATGCGGCAGGTCACGCCCGCCTTCGTGCCCCGCTACGCCGACAGCCTGCGCCAGGCCGTGGGCGACGTCTGCTCCCGCTTCTACGACCGCGACGGCGAGACGGTGGGCTTCCCCGGCAGCGAGCGGCTGGTCGCCACCGGCCTGGAGGAGCTGCGCCGCATCCCGTTCTCGATCGCGGTGGCGGCCGGCCCCGAGAAGGTCGTCTCGATCGTCGCCGGCGCCAAGGGCGGGTACTTCAACCAGCTCGTCACCGACGCCCTCACCGCCGAGAGCCTGCTCGCCGCCACCCGCTGATCCACGGTTCCCTTCCTGCCCTCGACGCGCGCGTCAAGGCACGCCTCCGTGCCTTGCCATGCGCGCGCCTTGCCATGCCCTCAGCCGACCTTCCTAGGTGAACCGCAGGTCAAACGCATGGAAATACCGTGAACACTTTTGCTGGACAAATATTCCGAGGTCGCGCTAGCGTGAAACGCACCACAGCACGGCGCCGACCGTGAGCGCTCCGTGCGTGGCCGGGATCCCGACCCGACCGGCTCCGCGAGGACCTAGCAAGTGAGGAAGCGACCCGTGAACAGAGCCAAGATCCGGACCTCCGCGCTCGCCGCGGCGGCAATCGCCGCGAGCGTCTCCCTGACCGCCTGCGGCTCGGGCTCCACCAACGGCGGCACCGGCTCAGGTGGCGGCGGCGTGGAGAACGCCAAGGTGGCCTTCCTCATGCCGGACCTGGCCTCCACCCGGTACGAGCTGGCCGACAAGCCGCTGTTCGAGGCCAAGATGAAGCAGCTCTGCCCGAGCTGCACGGTCATCTACCAGAACGCCGACTCCGACGCCGCCAAGCAGCAGCAGCAGGCCAACTCCGCCCTCGCACAGGGCGTCAAGGCCCTCGTGATCGACCCCGTCGACTCCGCCGCCGCGGCCACGATCGTCAAGACGGCGCAGTCCCAGAAGGTGCCGGTCATCGCCTACGACCGGCCCATCCCGGCCACCCCCGCCGACTACTACGTCTCGTTCGACAACGAGAAGATCGGCGCGATGATCGCCCAGTCGCTGGTGGACCACCTCAAGCAGGAGAACGCCAAGGGCGGGCTCCTGGAGGTCAACGGCTCCCCCACGGACGCCGCGGCCGGCCTGATCAAGAAGGGCATCCACAGCGCGATCGACCCGAGCGGCTTCAAGCTGCTCGCCGAGTACGACACCCCCGACTGGCAGCCCGAGAAGGCGCAGACCTGGGTCAGCGGCCAGATCACCCGCTTCGGCGACCAGATCGCGGGCGTGGTGGCCGCCAACGACGGCACCGGCGGCGGCGCGATCGCCGCGTTCAAGGCCGCGGGCGTGAAGGTGCCGCCGGTCACGGGCAACGACGCCGAGGTGGCCGCCGCCCAGCGGATCATCGCCGGCGACCAGTTCAACACCATCTCCAAGCCCATCAAGATCGTGGCCGAGGCGTCGGCGAACGTCGCCTTCCAGTTCATGAAGGGCGAGAAGCCGGCCGGCAAGACGACCCTCTACAACACCCCGTCCGAGCTGTTCGTGCCCACGGTCGTGACCCGGCAGAACATCAACGAGGTGCTGTTCCAGAGCGGGATCATGAAGGCGTCGGACGTGTGTACAGGTGCGTACGCCAAGGGCTGCACCGAGCTGGGCATCAAGTAGCCCACCTCGTACGGCTCGGCATCGAGTAGACCGACAGGAGACCCCTTGTCCTCCATCCGGCAAGCAGACAGCCAGCAGGCGGACGCCCCGCGCGCCGAGAGCGTCCTGTCGCTGCGCGGGATCCGCAAGACCTTCGGCGCCGTCGCGGCGCTGACGGACGTGGAGCTCGACGTGGCCGCCGGCCAGGTCGTGGCCGTGGTCGGCGACAACGGCGCCGGCAAGTCCACCCTGGTCAAGATCCTGTCGGGGGTCCACCCGCCGGACTCGGGCACGATCACGTTCGAGTCGCGCGAGGTGCACATCCCGACGCCGGCGGCGGCGCACAAGCTGGGCATCGCCACCGTCTTCCAGGACCTCGCCCTGTGCGAGAACCTCAACGTGATCCAGAACCTGTTCCTGGGCCAGGAGGTGCGCCCTCTCCGGCTCAACGACGTGGCGATGGAGACCCGCTCGTGGGAGCTGCTGCGGCAGCTCTCCGCGAAGATCCCCAGCGTGCGCGTGCCGGTGGCGTCGCTGTCCGGCGGCCAGCGTCAGACGGTCGCCATCGCGCGCTCGCTGCTCGGCGACCCGAAGGTCATCATCCTCGACGAGCCCACGGCCGCCCTGGGCGTCGCCCAGACGGCCGAGGTGCTCAACCTCGTCGAGCGGCTCCGCGAGAACGGGCTCGGCGTCATCATGATCAGCCACAACATGGCCGACGTGAAGGCCGTGGCCGACACCGTGGCCGTGCTCCGGCTCGGCCGCAACAACGGTGTCTTCGACGTCGCGGACGTCTCCACCGAGGACATCATCGCCGCCATCACCGGCGCCACCGACAACGTGGTGTCCCAGCGGCAGGCGCGCAGCAAGGAAGGGCTCTCGTCGTGAACAGCATGGTCACCACCGATCGCCAGGACGAGCGGCTGCAGAGCCGCGAGGGGCTGCGCGGCGCGATCACCGACGTGGTGGAGCGCGCCCGTGGCGGCGACCTGGGCGTGATCCCCGTCGTGGTCGGCCTGATCGTGATCTGGACCGTCCTGCAGATCCTCAACCCGGTGTTCCTGTCCAGCGCCAACCTGGTCAACCTCACGCTGGAGTCGGCCGCGGTCGGCGTCATCGCGCTCGGCATCGTGTGCGTCCTGCTCGTCGGCGAGATCGACCTGTCGGTCGGCTCGGTCAGCGGCCTGTCGGCGGCGGTGCTCGCGGTCCTGTTCGTCGGGCAGGGGCTGCCGGTGTGGCTGGCCATCGCCGCCTCCGTGATCATGGGCGCGGTGATCGGCTGGGTGTACGCGCAGCTCTACAACCGCTTCGGGGTGCCGAGCTTCGTCATCACCCTGGCCGGCCTGCTCGCCTTCCTCGGTCTCCAGCTCTACGTGCTGGGCACCAAGGGGTCGATCAACCTGCCGTTCGACTCCGGGCTGGTGGCCTTCGCCCAGCTCGACTTCGTGCCCGCGTGGCTGTCGTACACGTTCGCGGTGCTCGCGGCGGGCGGGCTGTTCGTCAGCGGCTACCTGCACGCCCGCGAGCGTCAGCGCGCCGGGCTGTCGGCCAGGGGCGTGCCCGTGCTGGCGCTGCGGAGCGCGGCGCTGCTCGTCGTGCTGCTGTTCGTGGTCTGGTACCTCGGCCAGACGCGCGGCGTGGGCTGGATGTTCGTCTTCTTCGTCGCCCTCGTCCTGATCATGCACTACTTCCTGTCCCGGACGAAGTGGGGCCGGTCGGTCTACGCGGTCGGCGGCAACGTCGAGGCGGCCCGGCGGGCCGGCATCAACGTCAGGGCCGTCTACACCTCGGTGTTCGTGCTCTGCTCGACGTTCGCCGCGGTGGGCGGCATCCTGGCCGCCGCCCGGCTGGCCGCGGCCAACCAGAGCAGCGGCACCGGCGACGTCAACCTCAACGCCATCGCCGCCGCGGTCATCGGCGGGACGAGCCTGTTCGGCGGGCGCGGCACCGCCTTCGGCGCGCTGCTCGGCATCATCGTCATCCAGTCCATCTCCAGCGGCCTGACCCTGCTCAACCTCGACTCCTCGATCCGGTTCGTGGTGACGGGCGTGGTGCTGCTGCTGGCCGTGGTGGTCGACTCGGTGGCGCGCAAGTCGCGCACCTCTCACGGAAGGGCCTGATGGCCGTCATCTGCGTCGACGCCGGCACCACGGTGATCAAGGCGGTCGGCTACGACGAGGAGGGCGCCGAGGTCGCGGTGGCCCGGCGCGAGACCCGCGTGTCCCGGCCCCTGCCGGGCCACGCCGAGCAGGACATGGACGACGTCTGGGACGCGGTCGCGCACACCGTGCGCGAGGTCGCGTCCCAGGTGGACGGGCCGGTCGGCTTCGTCGCCCTCACCGCGCAGGGCGACGGCGCCTGGCTCGTCGACCGCGACGGCCGTCCGACCGGCCCGGCGATCCTGTGGAACGACGCCCGCGCCGTCGCCGTGGTGGACCGCTGGAACCGCTCCGGCCTGGCCGAACGCGCCTTCCGCGGCAACGGCTCGTCGGCGGCCTCCGGGCTGCCGCACGCCATCCTGACCTGGCTGAACGAGCACGACCCGGACCGGATCACCGGCTCGGCCGCGCTCCTGACCTGCGGCGGGTGGATCTTCTCCCGCATGACCGGCGAGCTCGCGGCCGACGAGTCGGACGCCTCCGCCCCGTTCCTCGACCTGCGGGCGCGTTCCTACTCCCCCGACCTGCTGCGGCTGTTCGAGCTGGAGTGGGCGGAGCGGCTGCTGCCGGAGCTGCGCGACGACGAGCACCGCGTGGCCGGCCTGACCGCCGAGGCGGCCGGCGCGCTCGGGCTGCCGGCCGGCACCCCGGTCGTGATGGCCCCGTACGACATCGTCTCCACCGCGATCGGCGCGGGGGCCGTGCGGGCCGGGCAGGCGTGCAGCATCCTCGGCACCACGCTGTGCACCGAGACGATCGTCGCCGAGCCCGAGCTGGACGGCCCGGCCGTGGGCATCACCATCGCCGTCCCGGGCGGCTACCTGCGGGCCTTCCCCACCTTCGCCGGGACCGAGGTGCTGCAGTGGGCGTGCCGCATGCTGGGCCTGGCCGGCCCCGCCGAGCTCGGCGAGCTGGCCGCCGCAGCGCCGCCGGGCGCGTCCGGGCTGGCGTTCCTGCCGTACTTCTCGCCGGCCGGCGAGCGGGCGCCGTTCTCCGACCCGCTGGCCCGGGGCGCGTTCCTGGGCATGTCGTTCGAGCACGGCCGCGAGCACCTGGCGCGGGCCGTGCTGGAGGGGCTGACGCTGGTCGTCCAGGACTGCCTGGCCGCCTCCGGCGCGCCGGCCCGCGAGCTGCGGGTGTGCGGCGGCGGCTCGGCCAGCGACCTGTGGGTGCGGATGATCGCCGACGTCACCGGCGTGCCCGTGCTCCGCTCGGCCGACTCCGAGGTGGGCGCCCGGGGCGCGTTCCTCGTCGGCCTGGCCGCCACCGGCGCCGCCTCGGACATCGAGGCCGCCGCCGACCGGCACGTACGGCTGCGCGACGCCGTGCGCCCCGAACCGGGCGCGTACCGCACCGCGTACAAGGACTTCCTCGCCCTGCGCGAGACCACCGCGGGATCGTGGCCGCTGCTGGCCGAGATGCGCGCCCGCACGGGGGGCGGCGCATGACGGTGGCGCACCCCACGACGGACATGACGGGCAGGACGGGGAGCACGGCATGAGCGTGTGGATCGGCGTCGACCTCGGAACGCAGAGCGTGCGGGCGATGGCCGTGGCCGCCGACGGACAGGTGCTCGGCGCGGCCGGCCGGTCGCTGACCAGCCGCCGCGACGGGCCCCGGCACGAGCAGGACCCCGAGCAGTGGTGGCAGGAGCTGGCCGCGGCCACCCGCGAGGCGCTGGACGGCGTGCCGCCCGAGCGGGTCAGCGGCGTGGCCGTGGACGCCACCTCCGGCACCATCCTGCTCGCCGACCGGGCGGGCCGCCCGCTGACGCCCGGCCTCATGTACGACGACCGCCGCGCCGCCGGCCAGGTGGACCGGGTCAACGCGGCGGGCGCCCACGTGTGGGAGAAGCTCGGCTACCGGCGCATGCAGGCCACCTGGGCGCTGCCCAAGCTGCTGTGGTTGCTGCGCGACGCCCCCGAGGGCTCGCGGCTGTCCCACCAGAGCGACTTCGTCAACCGCCGCCTGGCCGGCCGCGAGGTCGCCACCGACCTGAGCAACGCGCTGAAGACCGGCGTGGACCTCGTCGAGGAGCGCTGGCCGCACGACGTGCTCGACGCGCTGGGCGTCCCCGCCGCGATGCTGCCCCCGGTCGTACGGCCGGGCACCGTGATCGGGCAGGTGTGCGCCCAGGCCGCCGAGGAGACCGGCATCCCGGAGGGCACGCCGATCGTCGCCGGCACCACCGACGGCTGCGCCGCCCAGCTCGGCGCCGGCGCCCTGCGGCCGGGAAGCTGGAACTCCGTGATGGGCACCACGCTCGTCCTCAAGGGCGTCACCCCCGAGCTGGTCCACGACCCGCTCGGCGTCGTCTACTCCCACCGGGCGCCCGACGGCTCCTGGCTGCCCGGCGGCGCGTCCAGCACCGGCGCCGGGGTCCTGGCGCGCGACCTGCCCGGCCGCGACCTCGACGCGCTCGCCGCCGAGGCCGCCCGCCGCTTCGGCCCCGGCGGCAGGGAGCCGGCCGCGACCATCTACCCGCTGGTCTCGCGCGGCGAGCGGTTCCCGTTCGCCGCGCCGGAGGCGGAGGGCTTCACGCTCGGCGAGGTGACCGACGACGCCGACCGCTACGCCGCGATCCTGCGCGGCGCCGCGTACGTCGAGCGGCTCTGCTTCGACTACCTCGACCTGCTCGGCGCCCCCGTCGACGGCGAGATCATCCTGACCGGCGGCGCCACGAGGAGCGCCTACTGGAACCGGCTGCGCGCGAGCGTCCTCGGCCGTCCCGTGACCCTGCGGGAGAACGCCGAGCCCGCGCTCGGCATGGCGGCCCTGGCCGCCGGACCCGGCGCGACGGACGGGATGGTCCGCACCCGCGAGATCGTCCACCCCGACGGCGGCGACGACCTGCGCGAGCACTACCTGCGCTTCGTCGGCGAACTGGAGTCCCGCGGCTGGCTGCCCGCCACGGCCGCCGCCCACGCCCGCAAGAGGAGCACCCATTGACTCGGCTCGTTCTGGTGCGTCACGGCGAGACCGTCTGGCACGCCGAGAACCGCTACGCCGGACTCAGCGACGTCGCGCTGACCCCGCGCGGCCGCGAGCAGGCCGGCGAGCTGGCCGCCTGGGCCGCCACCGCCGGGCTCACCGGCGTCTGGGCCTCGACGCTCAGCCGGGCGGTGATCACCGCCACGCCCAGCGCCGCGGCCGCCGGGGTGGAGCTGCGCGTGGACGAGCGGCTGCGCGAGATCGACTTCGGCCAGGGTGACGGCCTGACCTCGGCCGAGATGCACGAGCGCTTCCCCGAGGCACGCGCCGCGTTCGAGGCCGACCCTGCCGCGCACCCGCTGCCCGGCGGCGAGGACCCGGCCGCCGTGGCCGACCGCTTCGTCGCCGCGCTGGAGGACGTCCGCGCCGCGCAGCCGGACGGCCGGGTGCTGGTGGTGGCCCACACGACCGCCATCAGGCTCGCCCTGTGCCGGCTCATCGGGGTGCCGCTCGGCTCCTACCGCCGGCTGTTCCCGAGCCTGGGCAACTGCGCCGTCACGGAGCTGCGCCTGCGGGACGGGCAGGTCGCCATGCTGCAGTTCAACTCTCCGATTGGAGCCGACCGTTGACCATCCGAGTCCTCGCCGCGGGCGACCACTTCGTCAAGAACAGCCTGCTCATCGACGCGCTCAAGCGCGAGGTGCCCGGCGACCTGGACATCCGGGAGCTGACGCTGCCGTGGCCGGTCGTCCCGTTCGGCCCGGTGGGTGAGGTGAAAGAGGCCTCCGACGTGGAGGACGAGCTGATCGGGGCATTGCGGGACGTGGAGGTGTGCGTCACGCAGATGGCGCCGCTGACCCGGCGCGTGCTCGACGCGAGCCCCGCCCTGCGGCTGTTCAGCGTCAGCCGCGGCGGCCCCGTCAACGCCAACCTGGAGGCCGCCACCGAGGCGGGCGTGGCCGTCACGTTCGCGCCCGGCCGCAACGCCGTGGCCACGGCCGAGCACACGCTGGCCCTGCTGCTCGCGGCCACGCGCCGGGTCCCGCAGACGCACGCCGACCTGGCCGGGGGCGTGTGGCGGGGCGACTACTACCGCTACGACATGGTCGGGCCGGAGCTGGACGGCAGCACGGTCGGCCTGGTCGGCTACGGCGCGATCGGGCGGCGCGTGAGCCGCATGCTGGCGGGGTTCGGCGCCGAGGTGCTGGTGTACGACCCGTACGTGGACGACGTGCCCGGCAAGGTGGAGCTGGCGGAGCTGCTGTCGCGCTCCCGCTTCGTGTCCCTGCACGCGCGGGCCACGCCCGAGACCACCGGCATGATCGGCGCGGCGCAGATCGCACTGATGCCCGCCGGGTCGGTGCTGGTCAACTGCGCCCGGGGGGCGCTGCTCGACTACGACGCCCTGTGCGACGCGCTGGACTCCGGCCACCTGTTCGGCGCGGCCCTGGACGTCTTCCCCGAGGAGCCGATCCCGGCCGGGTCGCGCCTGCTGACCACGCCCAACCTGGTGATGACGCCGCACCTGGCGGGCGCCAGCAAGGAGACCGCGATCAAGGCGGCCCGGATCGTGGCGGCCGACGTGGCCCGCTACGTGCGCGGCGAGCCCCTGGCCCACTGCGCCAACCCGTCGTTCGCCACGTCCTGACGGCCCGGTGTCCCCGCTCCTTCCCGGCAGCGGGGACACGGTCAGCCCTTGAGCGCCCCCGCCATGAGGCCGCGCATGAAGAAGCGGCCCAGCAGCACGTAGATGAGCATGGTGGGGATGGACGACAGGATCGCCGCGGCCATCTGCTGGCTGTACGGCGTGGCCTGCGCGCCCGCGATGTTGTTCAGCATCACCGTGGCCGGCCAGCTCTGCGGCCCCGTGAGGAACACCGCGAACAGGAAGTCGTTCCACAGCGACGTGAACTGCCAGATGACCACCACGGCGATGGCCGGCGCGGAGACCGGGAGCACCACGGACCAGTACGTCCGCAGCATGCCGGCGCCGTCCACCCGCGACGCCTCGATCAGCTCGTCGGGGATCGTGACGTAGTAGTTGCGGAAGATCAGCGTGCAGATCGGGATGCCGTACACCACGTGCGCGAGCACGAGGCCCGGGATGCCGCCGTAGAAGACGCCCTGCAGCCCGGTCAGCTCGTTCAGGCCGACGAGGAGCTGCACCAGCGGGATCATCACGCCCTGGTACGGGATGAACATGCCGAACAGGAACAGCGTGAACAGCACGTCCGCGCCCGGGAAGCGCCACTTGGACAGCACGTAGCCGTTCATCGACCCGAGGGCGCACGACAGCAGCGACCCGGGGACGGCCAGCAGCACGCTGTTCCACAGGCCCGGCGCCAGCTTCTCCCAGGCGACCCGCCACGCCTCCGCGGTCCAGGTGACCGGCAGGTTCCACGCCTGGCCGGGGTCGGCCTCGGTGAGCGGCTTGAAGCTGGTGACCAGCAGGACGTACACGGGGATCAGGAAGACCACCACGAACGCGACCAGGATCACCAGCCGCACCCCGGTGAACACCCGCCCCCGCGGGGCGACCGCCGTCATGAGCGCCTCTCCTTGCGCACGGACCAGATCAGGTACGGGATGACGAAGATCGCGACGCTCAGCACGATGTACGAGGCGATGGTGGCGCCCTTGGCCGGGTCGTGGGAGTCGAAGACCGCCACCCACATGAACACCGCCGGCACGTCCGTGATGATCTGCTTGCCGGAGACCGCCACGATGAGGTCGAACACCTTGAGCGAGATGTGGCCGAGGATGATCAGCGCCGAGAGCGTCACCGGGCGCAGCAGCGGCAGCACCACGTGCCGGTAGACGCCCCACTCGCCGCATCCGTCCACCCGCGCCGCCTCGCGCAGCTCCTCGGGGACGCCCCGGAAGCCCGCCAGGAACAACGCCATGACATATCCCGACATTTGCCAGATTGCTGGTAACGCCATCGCGGCCATGCCCCAGTCGGGATCGCGGAACCACTGCCACTGCGGCAGCCCGATCGCGTCGAACAGCCGGTTCAGCCCGACCGCCCGCTCCCCCATGCCCGAGTTCATCAGCCACCGCCACACGATGCCGGTGGCGACGAACGAGATGGCCATCGGGAACAGGTAGATCGCCCGGAACGTGCCCTCCCCGCGGATGCCCTTCTCCATGAGGAAGGCGAGGAACCAGCCGAGCACCAGCGCGCCCAGCACGAACACGACCGTGAACATGATCGCGTGATCGACCGACAGGTGCCACCTGGGCTGGTCCCAGATGCCGACGAAGTTGTCCAGCCCGACGAACGTCCCCTCGGACACCTCGTCGTGCTTGTCCGTCATGGCCAGCCGGAAGTTCCAGCCCAGCATCCCGTACACGAACACGCCGATCGCCACGATCGACGGCGCGACCAGGAGCAGGCCCGGCAGCCAGGTGCGTGCCCGCCTCACGGCGAATCCCTCCAGAACGTCATCCGGGGGCCGCGGCGGGCACCCGACCGGCGCCCGCCGTGCCCGCGGCTCACTGGGCGTTCGCCTTGGCGGCGTCGGCCAGCGCCTTCTGCAGCGCGGCCACGTCCTTGCTGCCGATGAACAGGCCGACCGCCTCCGTGATCGCCGCCAGCCAGGGCTGGTTCACGGACACGCCGTGCTGGATCGAGCCGGCGAGCTTGTCGCTCGACCAGTCCTTCAGGGCGTCGGCCAGGTAGTCGGTGTAGAGCGACTGGTCGGCGTCCTTGCGGGCCGGGATGGAGCCCTTCTTCGGGTTGAAGGCGTCCTGCCCCTCCTTGCCGGCCGCGACCTTGAGCCAGGCGACGGCCCCGTCACGGTTCTTGGCGCCCTTGGGCAGGGTGAAGCTGTCGGACAGCCACAGGTAGGTGCCCTCGGTGCCGGGCGAGGGCGCCCAGTCGAAGTCGGTCTTCGAGGTCTTGCCCAGGCCGCCGTCCGGCGGGTTGTGGAAGTAGCCGTACGCCCAGTCGCCCATGATGTTGAACGCGGCCTCGCCGTCGGCCACCTGCTTGGCCGCGGGCTGCCAGTCGTCCTGCGGGTCGCCCGCGTACGACATGACCGTCTTGAAGGTCTCCAGGGCCTTGGTGACCTGCGGGGAGCTCCAGTCGGCGCCCGGCTTGAACAGCGCGTTGTAGGCGTCCGTGCCGAGCGAGCCGAGCAGGACGCTCTCCAGCAGGTGGGTCACCGTCCACTCGGAGCCGATCGACAGCGGGATCTTGCCCTTGGCCTTGACCTTGCCCAGGTCGGCGACGAACTCCTCCAGCGTCCTGGGCGCGCCCGCGATGCCGGCCTCCTTCAGCACCGACGGGTTGAACCACAGGACGTTCGACCGGTGGATGTTCACCGGCACCGAGTAGACCTTGCCCTGGACGCTGATCTGGTCGACGAGCTGCGCCGGGAACACGTCGCGCAGCTTCAGCTCGTCGTAGAGGAAGTTGAGGTCCTCCAGGTCACCGGCCTTGATGTAGCCCTGCAGCTCGGCGCCGGCGTGGCCCTGGAAGGTGTCGGGCGGGGTGTCCGCCTGGAGCTTCGACTGCAGCAGCGCCTTGGCCTTGTCGCCGGAGCCGCCCGCGACCGCCGCGTCGAAGAACGTGTACGACGGGTTCTTCTGCTCGAAGATCTGCCGCATCGCCTTGAGTCCGTCGGCCTCTCCCGGGCCTGTCCACCAGGAGAACACCTCGACCTGCTTCTTGGCGTCACCCCCTCCTGAGGAGGGCTGCGCCCCCTTGCCCCCGCCGCCACAGGCCGCCAGGGTGAGCACGCTCGCCAAAGTGATCGCGACGGTGGCCGTCCACCTACGTCGCATCATGCACCGTCCCTTCGAGAATCCCCCGAGAACGCGTGTCGACGACGCCGTCTGATTGACAACGTTGTCAGAAGGAATCAACCCACTTCGGCCTCCGAGCCGTCAAGGCGTGCGTGGTAACAGCTCCGCATACCCATCCGGACCATGAGGAACGTGACGCGATTCACCGGCCTGGCGCCCGGAGGGGAAAGTGTCGGCGCCCGCGGGCACACTCCCTTCATGCCGGACGAGCCCCTGGAACTCGGTGAGGTCTCCACCGCCGACTGGTACGCCCACTCCGACACCATGAACCAGGTGGGCTTTCTCACGATCGCCCGCCGGTTACCCTCCCTCGTCCGCCAGGCCCTGGCCATGGCGTGGCGGGCCAGCCCGCGCGACACGACGGTCACGATGATCCTGCAGATCCTCGGCGGCGTCTTCACGGCGTTCGGGCTGCTGGCCACCACGGGAGTCCTGACAGCGCTGTTCGAGCAGGGCCCCACCCCCGAGCGGTTGCTGCCGAGAACTCAGTAACGAACCGAGTAGGTGCGCACAACAAAAACGCAGTAGCTGCCAGTCCCGATGTTCCTGCCTTCGGGCATAGACCAACGGAAGGATCATGGTGTGCTGCTCCGGTACACCTTCCGCCTCTACCCGACCGCCAGTCAGCACGTCGCGCTGGCTCGGACGTTCGGATGCGCGCGGACGGTCTTCAACGACGGGCTGCGCATGCGACGCGAAGCACATATCAACGGCCTGCCGTATGTCTCGGACGGCGACCTGTCTAAGCGCGTCATCACGCAGGCGAAGAAGGCCCCGGAACGCGCCTGGCTGTGCGAGGTGTCTGCGGTGGTGTTGCAGCAGGCGCTGGCGGACCTGAACACCGCCTACCGCAACTTTTTCGCCTCCCTGTCCGGCAAGCGCAAAGGGCCGAAGATGGCCGCCCCTCGGTTCCGGTCGAGGAAGGACTCCCGGCAAGCGATTAGGTTCACCAGGAACGCCCGGTTCGCCGTCACGACGGGTGGCAAGCTGCGCCTACCGAAGATCGGGGACGTGCCAGTACGCTGGTCGCGGCCTCTGCCGTCCGAACCATCCTCGGTGACGGTCATCAAGGACGCGGCCGGGCGCTACTTCGCATCGTTTGTGGTCGAGACCGCCGCTGCCCCGCTGCCGCAGACGACCGGCGAGGTCGGCATAGACCTGGGCCTCACGCGTTTCGCGGTGCTGTCGGACGGGCGGAAGATCGGCTCTCCGCGTTTCCTACGCCGCGCGGAGAAGAAGCTGAAGAAGGCACAAAAAGCTCTCAGCCGCACGACCAAGGGCAGCAACAACCGGAGCAAGGCCCGGGTGAAGGTGGCCCGCGCACACGCCCGGGTGGCCGACGCCCGCCGCGACTTCACGCACAAGCTCTCCACGCAGATCATCCGTGAGAATCAAACGGTGGTCATGGAGGACTTGTGCGTCAGGGGTCTGGCCCGCACTCGGCTGGCGAAGTCCGTGCACGATGCGGGCTGGGCGATGTTCACCGGCATGCTTGAAAGCAAGGCCAAACGGTACGGCCGCACCCTCGTGCGTGTGGATCGCTGGTTCCCCTCCTCGAAGTTATGCTCGGCCTGCGGGGCGCTGGCCGAGGCGATGCCGCTCGACGTGCGGTCGTGGGCCTGCCTGTGCGGGGCCGTGCACGACCGCGATGTGAACGCGGCGATCAACATTCTGGCCGCCGGGCGGGCGGACAGCCTAAACGCCTGCGGAGGACTGTAAGACCCGCCGCTTAGCGGAGGGCAAGATCCGTTGAAACAGGAAGCCACAGAGGTGCCGCACGTGCGGCGCGGACTGGATCCCCCGCCTTCAGGCCAGGGAGCGCGTCAAAACATCACGATGGGCACTCCTCCCCCTCGGCGTAACCACGGTCTCCGGCCAAGAGTGCGCGTCGTCACGGCGAGCACCCCGTGAGCCCTCACGACCGGCCATGACAGAGCCCGGCCGACGTCGGCGCGTGCGCGTGACCTTGGCTGTGCCGTAAAGAAAGAAAAAGCAGTTGGCTGTGCCGTGAAGGAAGAAAAAGCAGTTGGCTGTGCCGTGAAGGAAGAATCACAAGAAGAAGAGCTCTACGGCAGCGCGGCGCGGAGGATGGCGCGGGCAAGGGGGGCGGCCGCGGACGGTGTGGTGGACTCCAGCACCACCCCCACCGCCACCTCCGGCGCGTCCGCCGGGGCGAAGGCCGTGCAGGCCGACGGGCCGTGGCCCGACGTCGTCGTCTTGGCCGCCACCTCCATCCCCGGCAGCGCCACCCCGGCCGCCGGGCCGCCCGGCACCGTGGTCGTCGTCATCAGGGCCGCGAGCTGCCCCGCCGGCTGCGGCGGCATGGCCGTCCGGTACGGCGCCGGTTCGGCGCGGTCCGTGGTGGACCCGTCCGGCAGCCGCACCTCCTCCACCAGGTAGGGCCGCATCAGCAGCCCCCCGTTGGCCACCGCCGCCGACAGCATGGCGAGCATCAGCGGGCTCGCCCGGACCTCGTCGCGGCCGATCGCCGACAGCGCCGCGCGCGACTGGTCGAGGTCGCCCGGGTACGTGCCGGTCCTGGCCTGGAGCGGGAGCGCGAGGTCGTCGGCGTTGAAGCCGAACGCCTCCGCCTGGTCGCGCAGCAGGTCCGGGCCGAGCTGGAGGCCGAGGTTGGCGAGCGCGGTGTCGCAGGAGAGCTGGAAGGCGTAGGCCAGCGGCGGCCGCCCGTCGCCGCAGGGCCGCCCGGCCGCGGCGGTCAGGAAGGCGGGCGGCCCCGGCAGCGGCAGCCGGGCCGGCGCGCCGACCCGCGAGGCGACCGTGTACTCCCCCGAGCCGAGCGCGGCCGCCGTGGTGACCAGCTCGAAGACGGCCCCCGGCGGGTAGGCGCGGTGCAGGGCCCGGTCGAGCAGCGGCCGGCGCGGGTCGCCGCGCAGCCGCCGGTCCGTGGCGGCCTCCTCGGTCGGGTCGCCGGGCGCGTAGGCGGCCGGGTCGTAGGACGGGTAGCTGACCAGCGCGAGGACCGCGCCGGTCGCCGGGTCGAGCGCCACCGCGGCGCCCGGCCGGCCCGTGGCCTCCAGCGCCTCGTACGCGGCCCGCTGCACCGGCTCCCTGATCGTCAGCCGGACGTCGGCGCCCCCGTAGGCGCGATCCTCGACCAGGGCCCGCATGCGCACCTTCGGGTCGCTGCCCGACAGGACGGCGTCGCGCGCCCTCTCGACGCCGGTGGCCCGCCGGAGCGACACGTGGCCGGTGACGTGCGCGTACATCTCGCCGTACGGATAGACCCGCAGGTGACCGTACGGCTCGGCGTCCGCGCGGCGGCTGGTGGCGACGACCGCGCCCTCGTGGGTGATGATGTCGCCGCGGGGCCGGCCGAGCTTGGCGAGCAGCACCCGCTGGTCGCGCGGGTCGCCCTCCAGGTCGCTCCGCCCGAACGCCTGCAGATAGGTGAGGTTGGCCAGCAGCGAGAACAGCAGCGCGGCGCAGGCCAGGCTGGCGCGCCGCAGCGGGATGTTCATGCGTCTCGCCCCGGGCCCGGCCATGGCTTCTGGTCTAGCAGCCACGGCCCCAAGGGCGGGCTAGAGGACGCTGCGGTAGTAGGAAATCTTGTGGTTGATGTAGCGCTGGCGTTCGGCGAGGTTGGCGATCTGCGCCTGCACGCGGCGGTCGTGCTCCTCCAGGACCCGGATGCGGTCGGCGATCGTGTGCTCGCCCGCCCGCACCAGCTCGGCGAAGCGCAGCATCTCGGCGATCGGCATGCCCGTGTCGCGCAGGCAGCGGATCATGCCGAGCCAGCTCAGGTCCTCCTCGCTGAAGCGGCGCTGACCGGCCGCGTTGCGTTCGACGGGCTCCAGGAGGCCGATCTTCTCGTAGTAGCGCAGGGTGTCGAGGGTGAAGCCGGTCTCCTCGACCGCTTCGGCCGGCGTGTAGACGGTCACGCGGCCCAGGATCTCACCTGGAGCCGACTCCAGGTCAAGCTCCAGCCCCCGCTTGACATGGAGCGCACTCCAGGCCGGACAGTCATGACCATGACGACTGGACTGAACCTCGTGCTCGGCACCATCCCGTTCGGCACCGCGGTCAGCGAGGAGGACTCCTTCGCGCTGCTCGACCGCTTCTTCGAGGCGGGCGGGCGGATGCTGGACACGTCCAACAACTACCCGTTCTGGATGGAGGGCCGCACGGGTGACGAGAGCGAGCTGACGCTGGGCGCGTGGATGGCGGCCCGCGGCAACCGTGACGAGGTCTTCGTGAGCACGAAGGTGGGCGCCCGGCCCACGGTGCCGGGTGACACCACGCTGGACTCGGCCGAAGGGCTGTCGGCGGCGGCCGTCGCGCGGGGCGTCGAGGGCAGTCTGCGCCGCCTGCGCACCGACCGGATCGACCTGTACTGGTCGCACATCGAGGACCGGTCCGTGCCGCTGGAGGAGACGCTCGGGGCGTTCGGCGAGCTGGCCGCGCGGGGCCTGATCCGCGAGCTGGGCGCCAGCAACATGCCGGCCTGGCGGCTGGAGCGGGCGCGCGCCATGTCGGCCGCGCACGGCTGGGTCCGCTGCACGTACGCGCAGCTCCGCCACACCTACCTGCGGCCGCGCCCGTTCACGCGGCTGGCGGAGGGCGGCCACCAGCTCGCCACCGACGACATGCTGGACTACGTGCGCTCGGAGCCGGACCTGACGCTGTGGGCGTACAACACGCTCATGTCCGGCCGCTACACCCGCCCGGACCGGCCGCTGCCGGAGAGCTACGACCACCCCGGCACGGACCGGCGGCTGGCCACGCTGCGCGAGGTGGCGGCGGAGCTGGGCGTGACCGTCAACCAGGTGGTGCTGGCCTGGCTGACGGCCGACGGGCACGTGCCGATCGTCGGGGTGTCCACGGCCGCCCAGCTCGACGAGGCGATCGGGGCGGCGGAGGTCAAGCTGGACGACGACGTCCGCGCCCGGCTCGACGCCGCCTGCTAGCCGCACCCGCCCCGGGGCGGGTCAGGGCAGGTGGTCGGAGAGGTAGCGGCGGACGAGCAGCTTGCACTCGGCGATCATGCCGGCGTCGCCGGCCGGGTCCATGCGGAACGCCAGCTTGAGCACCGCGTCCGTGGCCTCCACCGCCACGAGCAGGGCGCGGTCGAAGCCCTCGCCCGCGGGGGCGCCCAGCCGCTCGCGCGCGAGGGTCCGCAGCCGGTCGGCGACGATCGCGTTGTTCTCCAGCGCCGAGTCGAGCATCCGGTTGGTGCCCTCCAGGGCCGGGCCGCCGGGCGACACCAGCACCTCGCCGAAGTCGACCACCCCGAACCCGGGCGTTGTCCGCTTCATGACCACGAACTCGTCGATGGCCAGGTCGATCAGGTCGGTCCAGTGGTCGACGGTCGTGTGCGCGAGCCGCTCGGTGATCCGGCGCAGGAACGCGTCGAGGTTGCGCCGGGCCAGCGCGCGCACGAGCCCCTGCTTGTCGGGGAAGAACTGGTAGAACGTGCCGATCGGCACCTCGGCCCGGCGCGCGACCTCCTTGGTCGTGAGTGCCTCGTAACCGACCTCGTCGAGCAGCACGGCGCACTCGTCGAGCATGCGCTCGACCCGCTCAAGGCTGCGGCGTTGGGCGGGACGGCGCCGCAAGGTACTGGTCATGCCCCCATCCTGGCTCATTACCGGCAGGTAGAGGATCTCGCTTTGCCGTCAGTTAACATGAGCCTCACTCGTATAACACTGAGACGCCGCGATGTTCCCGTGGGGCACGGCCACGGCCGCCTACCAGATCGAAGGAGCCGTCGCCGAGGACGGCCGAGGCACGTCCGTCTGGGACACGTTCGTCCACGAGCCGGGCCGCGTCCGCGACGGCCACACGGGTGACGTGGCCTGCGACCACTACCACCGGTGGCGCGAGGACGTGGCGCTCATGTCGGGCCTGGGCGTCAACGCCTATCGCTTCTCGATCGCCTGGACCCGCGTCCTGCCCTAGGGGTCCGGCGCGGTCAACCCCAAGGGCCTCGACTTCTACGAGCGGCTGGTGGACGGGCTGCTGGAGGCCGACGTCACGCCGCGCTGACCGTGGCCCACCACCAGCTCCTCGGCCACGGCCTGGCCGCGCAGGCGCTGCGGGCGGCGGGGGCGCGCGGGGTGCTGATCACCAACAACTGCACGCCCGTCTGGCCCGCCTCGGGGTCCGAGGAGGACCTGGCCGCCGCCGCGGCCGACGACGTCCTGCCGTTCACGGACGCCGGCGACACCGGGTACCCGACCACCGCCTTCGGCTGGCCGGTCGTGCCCGACGGGCTGCGCGAGCTGCTCACCGGGCTGCGCGAGCGGTACGGGCGAGCGCTGCCTCCGGTGTACGTCACGGAGAACGGCTGCTCCCAGCCCGACGAGCTGACCCCGGACGGCGTGGACGACCAGGGGCGCGTCGCCTACCTCCGCGACCACGTCGCCGCCCTGGAGCAGGCCCGCGAGGAGGGCGTGGACGTGCGGGGCTACTTCGTCTGGTCGCTGCTGGACAACTTCGAGTGGGCCGAGGGGTACCACCAGCGCTTCGGCCTGGTCCACGTCGACTTCGCCACCGGCGAGCGCACCCCGAAGGCGTCGTACGGCTGGTACCGGGACCACATCGCCGCCGCGCTCCGGACGTAGCGGCACCTCACGGCGGGGCCGTCCGGCGAGGCCCCGCCCCCGCGCCGCCCGTCGCCGGCGGCCCGGTCAGAAGACCGACACGTGGACGTGGTCGTAGTGGTTGGCGGTGACGCCGCCCCGGTCGGACATGGGGTCCCAGCCGCCGCCCGACCGGATGTCGTAGTAGCGCTGCTTCCAGATGATGTACATGACGCCGATCTTCGACCCGTTCTGGATCAGCCACTCCGCCAGCGCGTCGCCGCGCTCCTCGTCGGCCCCGCTGGCGGCGCGGCCGCCGCTGGACATCATGAAGTCGCAGGCCCGGCCCTTGCCGTGCTCGCCCGGGTCGCCGGGGCGCAGGCAGCCGACCCCGTACGGCATGGGGAAGTTCGCCATGATGGCGGCCCGGACCGCGATCATGCGCGGCGTGAGGCCCTCGGCGCCGCCGGGCTGCTGGAAGCCGTACTTGGCGAGCAGGCGCTCGATGTCGCGGCGCTTGCCCTGCATCACCTTGATCTCGCGCTTGAGCTTGTCCACCTTGTCGTCGGCCGCGACCTCGGCCTTCTTGGCGTCCTCGATGAGCTTCTCGACCTGGCGGACCCGGCCGGCGCGCTCCGCGGCGATGTAGCTCATGTTCGCCGCCTGGGCGAGCGCCGTCGACGGGTCGCCGTCGTAGCCCAGCAGCCCGACGCCGTCGAGGGGGCCCATGACGTACGTGTTGCGGGCGATCGCGGCCACGTCCGCCCTGGCGCGGGCGAGCCGGGCCTTCAGGGCGCCCGAGGTCTTGACGGCCCTGCTCACCTGGAGCTTGATCTCCTCCAGGCTCTGGATCTGGCCGCGGTAGCGCTGGTTCAGCTCCTGCGCCTGCTTGGTGAGTTTGCGAAGCTCGGCGGGGTTGGGGGCGGCCGTCGCGGCCTGCGGCAGGGGGAGTAAGAGCAGGCCGGAGAGAAGGACGGCCAACAGGGCGACGCGACCGACCATCACGCCTGTCCTCCCCTCATAGACGGTCCGAAACTATAGAAGATGATCTTGATGACTGTCACCTGAACGACCGAACCGGCACACCTTTGGCGACCTATATCGCGATAAATCACGGTTTGTCGGTTCTAAGGGCGGGATAAAGATTTGGGTCTTGTCGGGAGCTCAGCCCCGGTTTGAGATGGCGAGGAATTCGTCTCCGACGAAGGGCACGCCGTGTCTCGAACCTCAGCCGCACTCGTGGCCGCACTCCTCGGCCTGGGCACCTCCCTCGTGGCCCTGGAGGCCCGGGCGCAGGTGGACCCGTTACCCCCGGCGGACCGCATCGAGCTCTACCAGCTCGACAGTCCGCCCGGAACCGCCCAGAGCCTCAGGGAGAAGGGCTTCGACGTCGTCCAGCAGAAGGCCGCGTCGGGCAAGGAGCACATCGAGCTCACCGCGGCCCAGGAGGAGCTGGCGGGCCTGCGCAAGCTGGGGCTCAAGCCGGAGCCCGTCCGCGACCCGCAGGGCCGCACCCAGCTGGAGGCGGCCCGCGCGCAGGCCGCCGGGGGCTACACCGTCTGGAAGTCCTACTCCGAGCCCGGCGGCATCGCCGACCAGCTCAAGGCCATCGCCGCCGCCAACAAGGACATCGTCAAGATCCAGTCCATCGGCCGGTCGCTCAAGGGCCAGGACATCCTGGCCGTCAAGGTGAGCACGCTGGCCAGGACGCTGCCCGACGGGCTCAAGCCCTCGACGTTGTACTCGGCCACCCAGCACGCCCGCGAGTGGATCGCCACCGAGGTGGACATGCGGCTGCTGAAGTACGTGGTGGCCAACAAGGCGTCGCTCAGGAGCCTGCTGGACCGGACCGAGCTGTGGTTCGTGCCCGTGGCCAACCCCGACGGCTACGACTTCACCTTCACCGAGGGCAACCGCCTGTGGCGCAAGAACCTGCGCGACAACAACGGCGACGGCAGGATCACCACCGGGGACGGCGTGGACCCCAACCGCAACTTCCCCACGAACTTCCACTACGACGAGGAGGGCTCCTCCTCCATCCCGAGCAGCGAGACCTACCGCGGCACCGGACCGGCCAGCGAGCCGGAGACGAAGGCCATGGACGGCCTGCTCAGGCGCGTCGGCTTCGAGATGCAGCTCAACTACCACTCCTTCGGCCCGCTGCTGCTCTACCCGATCGGTTTCCAGATCGCGACGGAGACGGCCGACAACCCGATCTACGAGGCGCTGTCCGGCGACGACGCCAGACCGGCCGTCCCGGGCTTCGACCCCGACCTCGGCGCCGAGCTGTACACCACGAACGGCGACACCAACGACCAGGCGCACTCCCGCTACGGCACGCTGTCCTGGACCCCCGAGCTGGACGAGGGCTGCGACGGCTGCGGCTTCGTCTTCCCCGACGACGAGGCGCTGGTGCAGGCGGAGTTCGACAAGAACCTGCCGTTCGCGCTCGACGTGGCGAAGTCGGCCGTCAACCCGGTCGAGCCGGTCAGCCACCTGGGCAACACCACGCCCGACTTCGTGCTCGACCCGTTCGACACCAGTTACGGCCGTGACCAGGTGGTCCAGGTCAACGCCAAGCGCAGGCTAGGTCCCGTCCTGCTCAACTACCAGGTCAACGGCGGCCGCGCCAAGGTGACGCTCACCGGCGAGTGGAAGGGCGGCGAGCGGTACGGCAAGGGATACGACCGCTACTACCACCGGCTGCGGGCCAGGATCACCGGCACGAAACCCGGCGACAGCGTGAAGGTCTGGTTCACCGCCCTCGGCAGGAGGAGCGCGGACTTCACGTACAAGGTGGCCTCCGACATCGGCGGCGACGTGCTGGTGCTGGCCACCGAGGACGTCACCGGCATCAGCCCGGTGCAGGGCGCGACCGAGGCCAAGTACGCCGCCACGTACGTCAAGGCGCTGGAGGAGGCCGGCTACAGCTCGGACGTGTACGACATGGACAAGCTGGGGCGCAGGGCTCCGCACCCGCTCGGCGTGCTCAGCCACTACAAGGCCGTGCTCTGGGAGACGGGCGACGACGTCATCCCGCGCAGCGTCGGCCAGACGCCCGGCACCACCTCCAAGGGCGGCGTGGACACCGAGCTGGCCGTGCGCGACTACCTCAACGAGGGCGGCAAGCTGCTGCACGCCGGCAAGTACCCGTCGTACGCGGCCAACGCCAACGGCTCGTACTACTACCAGCCGGACCAGCCCGCGCAGCCGGAGTGCACCACGCCGAACGACCCGCCGTGCATCCAGGTGTTCAACGACTTCCAGCAGTACTACCTGGGCGCGTACGTGTTCTTCGACGACGCGGGCGCCGACCAGAACACCGGCACGCCGTTCGGCCTCAGGGGCGTGGCCGGGACGTTCGACGGCTTCACGGGCACGCTGGCGCCCAGTCACACGAACTCATTCGTGGCCACCTCGGCGATCCTGCCCGCCGACCGGTTCCCGCTGTTCGCGAGCTCGGCGCCGCTGAAGTGGGCGCGGCCCGGCGGGCCGTTCGACCCGCACACGGGCTCCTGGGACGCCTACAGCGGCATCGCGGACGTCTCCTGGAAGCGGCTGACCAAGACCGTGGACCTGACCGGGAAGACGTCGGGCGAGCTGTCGTTCTGGACCTCCTACGACACGGAGCCCGGCTGGGACTTCCTGACCGTCGAGGCCCACACGGCCGGGCAGGACGACTGGACCACGCTGCCCGACGCCAACGGCCACACGAGCCAGTCCACCGGCAGCAGCTGCGCCCCGCCGAGCGGCGGCGCGGGCTGGCGCTCCATCCACCCGTTCACCCAGCGCTACCAGGGCCCGAAGTGCGAGCCGACCGGCACCTCCGGCGCGTGGCATGCGGCCACGGGCAACTCGTCGGGCTGGCAGCAGTGGAAGATCGACCTGACGCCGTACGCGGGCAAGAAGGTCGAGCTGTCGATCTCGTACATCAGCGACTGGGGCACCCAGGGCGCCGGCGTCTTCCTCGACGACTTCACCCTCACGCTCGACGGCGCGGCGGCCGAGCAGACGTCGTTCGAGAGCGACCTCGGCGGCTGGACGGTCGCCGGCCCGCCGGAGGGCTCGTCCCCCTCGATCAACAACTGGTTCCGCACGGACCAGGTGTTCGAGGAGGGCGGCGGCATCACCACGAAGGACACCGTCTACCTCGGCTTCGGCGTGGAGAGCCTGTCCACGCAGGCCGAGCGGACCGACGTGGTCAAGCGGTCGCTGAAGCACCTGATCGGCGCTCCGCGCTGACCTGACGAGGCGTCACGGAGGGGTGCGGCGGCGGCGCCGCACCCCTCTTGCGCCCGCGCACAGAACATGGTTCGGTCGGCTTGGGCACCCCCTTTTCCCAACCAAGCATCCGGTCAAGCAGGAGGCTCACGACATGCGCCAGCACGACACGCTGTTCATCGGAGGCGAGTGGGTGGCCCCAGCGGGCACCGGAACGATCGACGTGATCTCCCCGCACACCGAGGAGGTCGTGGGCCGCGTGCCCGACGGCACGGCCGCCGACATGGACCGCGCGGTCGCCGCGGCGCGCGAGGCGTTCGACCGCGGCCCCTGGCCGCGCATGACCTTCGCCGAGCGCGCCGAGGTCCTCGGCCGGCTGGCCGAGATCTACGCGGCCCGGCAGAACGAGATGGCCGAGCTGATCACCGAGGAGATGGGCTGCCCCATCACCTTCTCCCACCTCGCGCAGGTGCCCCAGCCGCTCGGCACGCTCCAGTTCTACGCCGAGCTGGGCCGCACGTTCGCCCAGGAGGAGCAGCGGCCCGGCATGTTCGGCCCGACGACCGTGCGCCGCGAGCCGGTGGGCGTGGTGGCGGCCGTCGTGCCGTGGAACGTCCCGCAGCTCGTCGCCATGACGAAGATCGCGCCCGCGCTCCTGGCGGGCTGCACGGTCGTGCTCAAGCCCGCGCCGGAGACGCCGCTCGACGCCTACCCGCTGGCCGAGATGGCGCTGGAGGCGGGGGTCCCGGCCGGGGTGCTGAACATCGTGGCCGCGGGCCGCGAGGCGGGCGAGCACCTGGTCTCCCACCCCGACGTGGACAAGGTCGCCTTCACCGGCTCGACCGCCGCCGGCCGCCGCATCGCCTCCATCTGCGGCGAGCAGCTCAAGCGGGTCAGCCTGGAGCTCGGCGGCAAGTCGGCGGCCATCATCCTCGACGACGCCGACCTGGCCTCCAGCATGGGCATGCTGGGGATCGCCTCCCTGCTCATCAGCGGCCAGGCGTGCGTGGCGCAGACCCGCATCCTGGCCTCGCGCAACCGCTACGACGAGGTCGTCGAGGCCGTGGCCGGCATGGTGTCCGGGCAGCAGGTCGGCGACCCCGCCGACCCGGCCACCGGCATCGGCCCCCTGGTCGCCCGGCGTCAGCAGGACCGCGTCGAGGGCTACATCAAGATCGGCATGGACGAGGGCGCCAAACTGGTCGTCGGCGGGCTCGACCGGCCGTACGACCGCGGCTGGTACGTCGCGCCCACCCTCTTCGCCGGGGTGAGCAACGACATGCGGATCGCCCGCGAGGAGATCTTCGGGCCGGTCCTGTCGGTCATCCCGTACGAGGACGAGGCCGACGCGATCCGCATCGCCAACGACAGCGACTACGGCCTGGCCGGCTCGGTCTGGACGGCCGACACCGAGCACGGCATGGACGTCGCCCGCCAGGTGCGCACCGGCACGTACGGGGTGAACTGCTTCACCCTGGAGCCCAACGCGCCCTTCGGCGGCTACAAGTCGAGCGGCGTCGGGCGCGAGATGGGCCCGGAGGGACTGACCGGCTACCTGGAGCACAAGTCGATCATGCGGCTGGGCTGAGGGCCTGAGCAGTGGGGCCCCGGCACCGCAGTGCCGGAGCCCCACCGGGATCGGCGAGCACCCAGCGCGCCCCCGCAACGCTAGGTGCTGCTCACGCAGCTACCTGTGGAGGCTCGCTGAACGCGAGCCACCATAGGTGCATACAGCAACCTGTGGAGGCCTCCTGAACGGAGGCCACCAGAGGTGCGCACCGTGGCTCTGCGGCTGGACCAACCACAGAAATGTCCACGCTTGCGAGCCACTGGATGTGGATCACTGTGAGCAACCGCCCGGATACAAGAAGTATGTCCTACGGACCCCGCCTAAGGCGGTTTCCTTCCCCAAGGACTTTCTCCCGGCGGATTTCTTCCATCCGCTCTAGGTAGACGCGTATTACTCACGAAAGGTTCGTTGTGATCCACTTTCCGATTCGATGGATGAGTTCGGGGGTCGCCGCGGACTCCGCGTGACCGTACCCGGGCTCGATCCAGAGCTCCTTGGGCTCGCGCGCGCCGTCGTGGAGCTGATGGGCGTGCTCCAGCGGGAAGAACGCGTCAGCGTCGCCGTGGACGACCAGCAGCGGCGTCGGCGCGATGAGCGCGGCGGCCTCGTACGGCGGCATCGGGATCGGGTCCCACTGGCCCCGGGCGATCCGCGTGCGCTTGGCCACGCGCGCCGCCCACCGGCCCAGGGGCCGCTCGATGGCCCAGTGGACCTGGCGCATCGGCTTGGTGCCCCGGTAGTACCACCGGGCCGGGCCGCTCACCGAGACCACGGCTCCCACGCCACCGCGCAGCCCCGCGTGGCGCACCGCGACCGACGCGCCCATCGAGAAGCCCACCAGCGCGATCCTCCGGTAGCCGACCACCCGGGCGTGCCGGACCGCGGCCTCCACGTCGAGGATCTCCAGGTCACCGACCGTCGTCTCGCCTCCGGAGCGCCCGTGGCCGCGGAAGTCGAAGGCGATCACGCCGCCGTAGCCGCTCAGCACGTGGACGATGCGCCGCGCCGTGCGATCCCGCCACGACCCGGTGAACCCGTGCGCCACCACGATCCCGACCTCGTCGCCCGCTCCGGCGGCGGGAGGCGTGTGGGCGGCGTCGATGCGGACGCCGTCCTCGGTGCGGAGCATGACGGGGAAGTGGGGCGCGAGCGGCATGAGGCCGAGCCTACGACCCGCCGCCGTCGCTCCCCAGGTCGGCCACGCTGACCACCATCCGCACGTGGGAGCCGTCGGCGGCGTCCATGGCCTGCGGCAGATCGGAGATCATGACACGGGCGCGGCTGGCGAGGATGCGCCGGCGCAACTGCCACGGGTCGAGCTCGACCGGCACCGGCCAGGCCACTCCCCCTGCGGCGATCACCGCGTCGGTCGCCACCAGCAGGTCGGGCCCCACCGGCAGGCAGATGACCACCGTGTCGCCCGCGCGCACGCCCCGGCGCCGCAACTGCACGGAGGCCGCGGCCGACCGCTCGTCGAGCTGCTCCTCGGTCAGGCCGACGCCGGTGCCCCAGTCGACCATGACGATGCGCTCCTCCATGCCGCCACGGTAGGTGCCGGCCGCCGGCCGTGCATGAGGAGGATTATGCAGATCGCTATGCAGAAGTGCCCAGGTGCCGGGTCGCCCAGACCGCGATCTGCGCCCGCGAGCTGTAGCCGAGTTTGTCCATGATGTTGGCGATGTGCCGGGCCACGGTCGCGGGACTGATCACCAGCTCCGCGGCGATGGCCCGGTTGGACAGGCCACGGGTGAGCAGCGCGGCGATCTCCTGCTCGCGGGCGGTCAGCAGCATCCGCCGGACCTGCGCGACGGACACCGGCCCCACTGACCCGCCCACCCCACCCAACGCGCCCGACCCGCCGTCCCCCCCACCCGATCCACCCGATCCACCCGGTCCACCGCCCAGTCCGCCCGGCCCACCGCGCCCGCCCGGCCCACCGCCCACTCTGCCGGGCCCGCCGGGTCCGCCACTCTGTCCTCCCGGCCCGCCGCGCCCACTCGATCCGCCCATCCCACCCGGTCCGCCCGGTCCCGCCGGAACCGTCGCGACCGGCGCCCTGGCCGTGCCAGGCGCCGCCGCGATCGACAGCCTCGCCGCGCCAGGTGCGGCCACGACCGGCACCCCGGCCGCTTCGGACCCCGTCGCGCTCCAGCCTCCTGGAACCCCGGGCATCCCCGCGGCGTCGGCCACCACCTCACCGGTCACAGGATCGCCCTCAGCCGCGACGTCTGCCACACCTGGGTCGATCACTTCGATCCCGTCCGCCGAGCCGGCGGACCGGACCCTTCTCATCCCCGACCGTGGCGCTTCTCCCCGGCCCGCGAGGACGAGTGCGGCGACGTCGAGGGGATCGGCCTCCCGGCCCCCCGCCCACAACCCGGCGGTACGGCCCTCGCCCAACCTGGCCCCCGCCCGGGTGAGCAGTTCCTCGACCCGGGTGCCGGTGGAGCGCTGGCGGATCGCGGCGCGCAGCGTGGCGGCCGCCGCGGCGGCCAGCACCGCGCCCTCCAGGTCGCCTTCGGCCTCGGCCAGCACCGAGAGCCCCACCAGGCAGCGGGCCACCCCTCGGCGCTCGCCGGCCCGCGTGCTGAGCGTCAGGCTCGCCGCCAGCCGCTCCCGCGCCACGTCGTACTCGCCCAGCATGGCCGCCACCCGGCCGATCCTGGCCAGACACCGGGACAGATCGACCCCGCTGCTCGGCCCGCAGCCCAGCTCCCGCAGCCACGGCACGGCCCTCTCGTAGTGGGTCATGGCCGTCACCAGGTCGCCGCGCGCCTCGGCCACCGCGCCGAGCTGCGCCGCCGTACGGGCCATGATCCAGCGGTGGCCGTGCTCGCGGGCCCGCAGGAACGCCTCCTCGCCGTGGCGCTGCGCCTCGCGCAACCGGCCGCGGACCAGCGCGACCGCGGACAGACCGGCCAGGGCGGCCGCCTCGTTCCACGGGTCGGCGGCCGCACGGGCCAGCGCCAGCCCCTCCTGGGCGTAACTCAGCGCGTCGTCCGGCCGTCCCAGGCGCAGCAGCACCATGACGCACAGGCTGTGCATCACGCCCACCGGGAACGGCCCCGCGTCGCCGAGCCGCCCCATGCTCTCCGTGACCAGCTCCAGCGCCCGGACCAGCTCGTCGCGGGCCTCCAGACCGTAGGCGAGATATGCCTTGGCCCGCGCGACCTGCTCGTCCGGCACCTCGCCCAGGTCGAGGGCGAGCAGCCGTTCCACCCAGCCGACGACCTCGGTGGGGCCGCTGACGGGCAGCAGGCTCGTGCTGTGGAAGCACAGCCACAGCCCGCGCCGCGCGTCGCCCGACTCGATCGCCCAGTCGAGCGCCGCCCGCTGGTCGTCGGCCAGGGCCCGTCCGGCGTCGAGGGCGGCCCGCCGCCGCGCCCACGGCAGGCGCGGCTCGACCAGTTCCTCGAAGAAGTGGCGTTCCTGCAGCCCGCACAGCACCTCGAGGTGGCGTGCGCGCACCACCTCGCGCTCACCCGCCTCGCGCAGCCGGCCCGCCGCGAACCTCTTGATGGTCTCCAGCAGGCGGTAGCGGCCCCGGCCGTCGTCGCGCAGCACCAGCGACTTGTCGACCAGCCCGCCGAGCAGGTCGAGGATCTCGGGCTCGGAGATGGGCGGCTGCGCGCACACCCGTTCGGCCAGCTCCAGGTCGAACGCTCCGGCGAACACCGACAGCCGCCGCAGCAGCACCTGCTCGCGCGGCGACAGCAGGTCGTGGCTCCACTCGATCGTGGCCAGCAGCGTGCGCTGCCGTTCGGGGGCGGTGCGTCCGCCGGTGGTCAGCAGGGAGAAGCGGTCGTCGATGCGGTCGGCGATCTGCCCGGGGGTGAGCAGGCTCGTACGGGCGGCGGCCAGCTCCAGCGCGAGCGGGAGGCCGTCGAGGGCCCGGCAGAGCCGCACCACGTCGGGCAGGCTCTCCAGGCCGAGCCGGGCCCCGGCGGCCGCGGCCCGCTCCCGGAACAACCGCACGGCCTCGGCGTCGCAGGCGCTTCTCACCGCCCGCGGGGCATCCTCCAGGCCACTCGCGCACGCCCCGGCCCGGAGCGGGCCGATCTCGTCCTGCCCGGCCCAAGGCTCGTCGAGCCCGAACGAGGGCATCCCTTCCGGCGGCCCGTCTCCCTCAGGACGAAGGATCCCCGCCGGGGACGCCTCATCGCTGGAGCCGACCCCGGACAGGACGACCCCGGCGGGGACGGCGTCCCACCCGGAGAACGCGTCCTGCTCGGACGGAGCCCCTTCCGCCAGAGCGCCCTCCAGCAGAGCGTCCGCGAACGTGGCGCCGTGTGACCGGGCGTCCGCGGACGTGGCGCTTCGAGACAGAGCGTCGTTCGGCGTGGCGCCTGGTGCCAGGGCGTCGTTCGACGTGATGTCCGCCCCCGGCCCCGCGGGACCCGCGATGAGCCTGCCGAGGACGGATGAGGCGGAGGCCGCGGCGGCCAGCGCCGGTGAGAGAGAGGCCGCGTGGGCGACGGCCGGCGGGGGCGAGGCCGGGACGCGGGAGAGGAGGGCGTCGGCCGGAGGCAGGTCGAGGGGTGGCACCCGCCAGACGATCTCCCCCGTGATGCGGAGCGGCTCGCGGCTGGTCGCCAGGATCCCCACGTGCCGGCACGAGGCCACCAGCTCGGCACTGACGCGGGCGCACGCGTCGATCAGGTGCTCACAGTTGTCGAGCACCAGCAGGCAGCGCGTGTCGCCCAGCCGGGCGGTCACGGTGTCGAGCAGCGGACGGCCGGGCTCCTCGCGCACGCCCAGCACCCTGGCGATCTCGCCCTCGACCAGCTCGGGCCGGGTGACCCGGGCCAGCTCGACCAGCCAGACCCCTCCGGGGCGGCTCGCCACGAGCCGGGCGGCCACCCGCAGCGCCAGCCGGGTCTTGCCGATGCCGCCCACCCCGCACAGCGTCACCAGTCGCGCCCAGCCGGCCCCTTCCCCGCGCCGGTGGTCCACCCCGTCTTCTTCCGGCACGCCCCGGTCGAACGCGAGCCGGTCGACCGCGTCCCCCTGTTCCGGCACATCGCGCCGCCCGTGACGGTCGCCGCCGGCCTGACGCGGCACCGGAAGCGCCCCGCCGGCCCCCGTGCCCACGGGCCCCGCCGCCGAGGGGCCCCCATGAGCGCGTACGCCGCCCGGGCCCCCATGAGCGCGTACGCCGCCCGGGCCACCGTGAGCGCGTACGGCGCCGAGCAGCGCGCACAGGTCGTCGAGGTCGCGTTCGCGACCGACGAATCGGTTGGGCTCGGCGGGAAGGTTGTGCATGGGGGGCTGCGGCATGTGGTCACCCTGCGTCACGGAACGATCACACTTTCCCACAGTGTCGCACTTCTCAGAGGCCGAGGGACCTCACGATCGCTCTTTCGTCCAGAACGTGTAGGTCCGGATCTGCGGAGAGCTTGCGGGCCAGGTCGGGAGAGGCGATCGTGACCGAGACGGCGTGCTCGGCGATCAGGATGCGGCAGCCGAGGACCGACGGATCCTGCGCGATCACCACGCTGGAGCCCGCGGTCATCGCGATGTCCACCACCCACAGCCCCTTGAACGGGTCGGGCTCGTCGCTCACCGCGGCGAGCACGGTGTCCCACTCCTCCAGCAGCAACTCCTCGTCGATCTCGCGCAGGTGGCCGGTCAGCTCCTCCAGCCGCAGCGTCCGCCCGCTGTACAGGACCAGCGCGGGGCCGCACAGCGGCCCGAAGTCGACCGTGCGCTCGCCCTCCAGGTCGGTGAACGGCTGCGCGCCCGGTGACGGCTCCATGGTGAAGACGTGCTCCACGTCGCCCCTGACCGGGCCGTGCAGGCGCTGGGCGATCATCATCCGGGCGGGTCCGCGCAGGTGGAGCGCCGCCACGCCGCCCGCCCAGACGACGGAGTGGACCGCGACGGCCAGCTCGATGCCGACCGGCAGGTCGATCAGCACCAGCTCGCCGTAGCGGAGTCCGCGGGCGCGCAGTCCGCCCGCCACGCGCGCGACGCGGCGCGCGAACACGCTGCGGGCCAGCACCTCGCCCGTGCGGACGTCGGTCATCGTCGGGTCGCCGTCGTGCTCGGCCGCGGCCCCCATAACCAGTTCCGTCCAGGTCATGGCGACAATGTAGGGACCCCAGACGGCTGAGGCATGCGCACAATTGTGCATCCCGCTATGTACCTCTGGCCGACGGCGCCCGTCACGCGCCGGGCCTGCCCAGGTTCGTCCATGATGGCGTCTTACGTCCTCGGCAGGGCGTCCGCACGTGCCATGACCAGGGATCAACTAGACTTGACTGAGCCGCGACATCGCGCGGCGGCCCCCACCGACACAGAGCGAGACGTCATCATGCCCTTGAACAGCCGCGACGACCTGCGGAACATCGCGATCATCGCGCACGTCGACCATGGCAAGACCACGCTGGTCGACGCCATGCTCTGGCAGTCCGGGGCCTTCCGCGCCAACCAGGACGTCGACGACCGCGTCATGGACTCCAACGACCTCGAGCGCGAGAAGGGCATCACCATTCTCGCCAAGAACACCGCGGTCCAGCACGGCGGCATGACCATCAACATCATCGACACCCCGGGCCACGCCGACTTCGGCGGCGAGGTCGAGCGCGGTCTGTCGATGGTCGACGGGGTCGTGCTGCTCGTGGACGCCTCGGAGGGTCCGCTGCCGCAGACGCGCTTCGTGCTGCGCAAGGCGCTGTCGGCCAAGATGCCGGTCATCCTGTGCATCAACAAGGTCGACCGGCCCGACGCGCGCATCAAGGAGGTCGTCGACGAGGTCTACGAGCTCTTCATGGACCTCGACGCGACCGAGGAGCAGATCGACTTCCCGATCGTCTACGCCTCGGCCAAGGCCGGCCGGGCCTCGCTCAACCGTCCCGAGGACGGCGGCATGCCCGACTCCGGCGACCTGGAGCCGCTGTTCGACATCATCAAGTCGACGATCCCGGCCCCGACCTACGACCCGAGCGCCCCGCTGCAGGCCCACGTCACCAACCTCGACGCCTCCTCCTACCTCGGCCGGATCGCGCTGTGCCGCATCCACCAGGGCGTGATGCGCAAGGGCCAGCAGGTGGCCTGGTGCCGCACCGACGGCTCCATCCAGCGCGTCAAGATCACCGAGCTGCTGATGACGGAGGCGCTGGAGCGCAAGCCGGCCGAGGAGGCGGGCCCCGGCGACATCATCGCCATCGCGGGCATCCCCGAGATCATGATCGGCGAGACGCTGGCCGACCCCGACGACCCGCGCCCGCTGCCGCTGATCACGGTCGACGAGCCGGCCATCTCGATGACCATCGGCACCAACACCTCGCCGCTGGTCGGCAAGGTCAAGGGCGCCAAGGTCACCGCGCGCATGGTCAAGGACCGCCTGGAGAAGGAGCTCGTCGGCAACGTGTCGCTGCGCGTGCTGCCGACCGACCGCCCCGACGCCTGGGAGGTGCAGGGCCGCGGCGAGCTGGCGCTGGCCATCCTGGTCGAGCAGATGCGCCGCGAGGGCTACGAGCTGACCGTGGGCAAGCCGCAGGTGGTCACCAAGGACATCGACGGCAAGGTCCACGAGCCGGTCGAGCGGCTGACCGTCGACTGCCCGGAGGAGTACCTCGGCGCGGTCACCCAGCTCCTGGCCGTCCGCAAGGGCCGCATGGAGCACATGACCAACCACGGCACCGGCTGGATCCGCATGGAGTTCGTGGTCCCGGCGCGCGGCCTGATCGGCTTCCGCACCGAGTTCCTCACCGAGACGCGCGGCACCGGCCTGGTCCACCACGTGTTCGACTCCTACGAGCCGTGGTTCGGCGAGCTGCGCACCCGTAACAACGGCTCGCTGGTGGCCGACCGCTCCGGCCCGGTCACCGCGTTCGCCATGCTCAACCTCCAGGAGCGCGGCACGCTGTTCGTCTCGCCCACCACCGAGGTGTACGAGGGCATGATCGTCGGCGAGAACTCCCGGTCCGACGACATGGACGTCAACATCACCAAGGAGAAGAAGCTCACCAACATGCGCTCCTCCACCAGCGAGGAGACCGAGAAGGTGATCCCGCCGCGCGTGCTGTCGCTGGAGCAGGCCCTGGAGTTCATCCGCGAGGACGAGTGCGTGGAGATCACGCCCGACGCGGTGCGCATCCGCAAGGTCGTCCTCGACGCCGCCACCCGCGGCCGCGCCGCCGCCCGCGCCAAGCGCGCCTGACGCCCCACCAGAGGCGCCGCCCGGCGTCGGCGGACCGCAACTGACGCCGTGACCTGGCCGGACGTGGACGCGTCCGGCCGGTCGGCAGGGCCCGCACCCGCGTCCTGACAGCCGGGTTCTCCGGCTGTTCGGACAGGTGTGACCACACCGTTACCCCACTGCGGAGAACATCCGGCCCTGCCCGTGGATCATCCAGACTGTGGGGAAGCTCCGGATCGTCGTCGCGTTCGGGCTGGCCATGGTCTCGCTGGCGGCGATCCTCTGGTGCGTCGTGGCGGCCCGGCCGGTCGTCGCGCCCACGCGTCCGGCGGGCCCCGAGGTCCCCGACACGTGGGAGCTGACGGCCGGGCGCACCGCGGGCGAGTTCGCGGCCGAGCGTGAGGCCACCACCGAGGTCGTGCTGGGCCGGGCGGGCCGCGCCGACCTGACCGGCGTGCCCGCCGGGCGCATCGACGAGCGGCAGAGCCAGGTCAAGGTGACGATCACGCACCGGCTGCGGATGCGCGCCGCCGACGAGCTGGCCGCGACGCTGCGGCAGGGCAGCGAGTTCCCCGGCGGCATCCAGCGCTTCACCGACGACGGGTTCGGCGCGATCAAGGTGCTCGGCGCCGTCCTGGCCCCGACGAAGCGGCTCGCGCCCGTCCTGACCACCTCCGCCGGGCACACCACGGTCGAGTTCCGGGTGACGATGCTGCGCCAGCTCCAGCCCGGCGAGCTGATGGAGCTGGCCTTCCGCACGCCCACGGGCCGGCCGCTGATCGTGCTGCGGCGCGCGGTCACCGTGTTCCCCGGCGAGTGGACGCCGCTGCGCGTGCAGGGCGTGCGGCCGTCGCGGGAGGATCCGGAGCGGCTGGAGTTCGCCGTCGGGTACTACCCGGTGAGCGTGACCCTGGCCCAGGACTCCTACGGGTTCCCCGACCGCGAGGAGGAGGACGACTTCTCGTGGGCGACCGCGCTCGGCATCGGCACCGCGGTGGTGCTCGCCTGGTACGTCCTGCGGGCCATGGGCCTGGCCTGGTGGCGGCAGACGGTCAACCGCGAGTTCGCCATCGGCCTGGCGCTGGCCGCGCCGACCCTGCTGATCCCGCTCGTGGTCAAGGAGTTCACGCCGTTCGCGTACGTGATCCTGTTCGGGGCGGTGCCGGCGCTGGCCGTCTGGCACGCCGGGCGGGTCCTGCCGACGAGCCCGCCGTGGACGGTGCGCGAGGTGCTGGGCGTGACGGGCCTCGGCGTGCTGCTGAGCGTGGGCATGCTGTCATGGTCGTGGCTGCACGAGCAGCTGCCGGGCCGCACGCTGCTGACGGGCGCCGCCATCGCGGCGCTGGCTGCCGCCGGCTCCGCCGTGGGCTTCAGCGCCGACCTCGGCATCCGCATGGTGGCGGTACGGCTGGCCGCGTTCGCCGCCGGGTCGGCGCTCGCCCTGCTGGCGCTCGCGCTGTGGGCCCGGGCGCTGGCCGAAGGCGTCTACCCGCCCGACAGCGTACGGCTCGTGCTGTCGCTGGGCTGGGCGCTCATCCCCATCGCCGCGGTCGCCGTGGCCACGCGGCAGTGGTCGAGACGGGCGGTCGTGGTGGCCGTGGTCGCGAGCTTCCTGGTGCAGGGCTGGCCGACCGAGTGGCTGGACGCCGGGTCGTGGAGCCTGCCCCTCGCCACGCCGGGCGTGGAGCCCAAGCTGGGCGACCTGCCGCTGAGCCCGCTGATGCGGGGCGTGCTCGGCCTGCTGCTGCTCGGGTTCGGGCTGCTGGTGCTGCGGCTGCGCCGCTTCGGCGGCGCGATCCAGGCGATCAGCCTGCCGGCGGCCGAGGGCACGATGATCTCCGGGCTGATGGTGCTGTACCTGACGCCGCGCGGCAGCATCACGATCGCCGACAGCGACGTGCCGCTGCCGCTGCTGTCGATCACCTCGATCGTCGCCTGGCTCGCGGCGCGCTGGCTGCTCGTCACCCCGCACCCGTCGGTGGTCGAGCCCACCTCCGCCGACGAGCACCGCGAGCTGATCAGGGCCGCGCTGCACAAGCGGCTGCTGCTGATCTCCGAGCAGGAGCTGTACCGCATCGGCCGGGGCAAGATCGGCGCGGGCGAGATGACGATGGACGACTTCGACGAGCGGCGGCAGTCCCTGGAGGAGGCGCTGCGCCTGCACGGACGCGACCCGGAGACCGCCTTCGCCACCGCCGCGGGATGCCCGCCGTGGGTGAACGGCATGTACGGCTTCGTGGTCAGCCTCCTGCTGAGCCTGCCGTTCGCGTTCCTGTACGGCCGGCCCAACGGGGTGGACCTGAGCAGCTTCGTGTTCGACACGCGCTACCTGCTGGCGCTGCCCGCCTTCGGGTTCCTGTTCGGGTACTTCTACCCCCGCATCCGCGGCACCCAGCCCATGACCAAGGCCCTCTACCTCATGGCCGCCGCCCTGGCCACCGAGCTGTCCGGCTACCTGTCGGCGCTGGTCGAGCCGGACATCGGCGGGCTGGACAAGGTGCAGGTGGTGGCGATCGTGGGCGGCGAGGTGGCGCTGGTCTGCATCGGGCTCGGGCTGTACTGGGAGTGGCGGCTCATGCACCTGGCCGGGGAGCCGTGGGCGCGGGTGCGCAACATCCGCAGCGTCCGCAGCCTGGCCACGCCGCTGCTCGCGGTGATCATCGCGGCGGTCACCGCGGCCGCCACCTCGGCGGCCGGGCAGACGGTGGACCGCATCCTCCAGGGCGACGAGCAGGTCACCACCACCTCGACGTCCAAGTAGCGCCCGGGCCGACCTGGCCCCGAGAACGGCACCACCTGGCCCGACCTGCCCCCGAGAACGGCACCACCTGGCCCGGCCTGTCCCCGATGACGGCGGCACCTAACCCGCCGCGGGCTGACCCGTCCCCGAGGAGAGCACCACGTAGCCGGCCTGGGAGAACCGCACCCGGTAGCCCTGCTGGAGCAGCGTCCGCACGCGGGCCCGCTGCTCCTCCACGTCCGGGAACGGGAACGTGCGGCGGTCCACCACGGCGACCACCCACGGCGCCCGGCGCGGGGTGCGGTCCCACAGCAGCACGGTGGCGCGGCCGGACAGCGCGGGGGCGAGGTTGTTGGCGGCCTCGACCAGCGCCCCGTCCGGCACGGCGGCCACGGCGGCTGCGGCGGCGCTCTCCCGCGCGTCACGCCGGTAAGAGGCGGGGTCGGCCAGGTCGGCCAGCGCGAAGAACGGCACGGTCGCGACCGCGAACGCCATCACGCCGACCGCCCACACCCGCGCCACCCGCGCGCCCCAGGGCGCCCGTCGCGCCTCCAGGCGGTCGCGCAGGCGACGGATCCCGTCCACCCCGGCCGCGAGGACGACGACCACGACGAACGCGTTGTAGTGGTACTCCGGCACCCACCAGTTGGGGAAGGAACTGGCCAGCATCCGCTCGGCCAGCAGGGGCGCCGCCATGAGCAGGATCGGCGACCCCAGCGCCGCCAGCAGCGTCACGCCGAGCAGCAGGCCCAGCGTGAGCAGCTTCACGGGCGGGCTGCCGAGCTGCGCCACCACGGCCAGCGGGTCGGTGACCGCGGTGCGGGCGGCGGCCCCCGCGTCCGCCCCCAGCGCGCCGTACGCCCAGTAGTAGTCGGCCCGTCCCCCGAACAGCGGGATCAGCACCTGCGAGGCCAGCCACGTGGCCGCGAGCCCGCCGGCCACCAGGGCCGCGCCCAGCGCCCGCCACCCGCGCCGGCCGAGCAGCACCACCCCGAACCCGGCGACGAGCAGCCCCATGTCCTCCTTGACGCACAGCAGCGCCAGGGCGGCGAGCACGACGTGGGCGCGCCGCCCGGCCTGCCACCGTTCGAGCAGCAGGCCGGTGAGCAGGGGCGCGAACGCGGCCTCGTGGAAGTCGAACGCCGCCGTCTCCACGACCGGCCACGACAGCGCGTACGCGACAGCCACGAGGTGCGCGGCGCGGACGCCGAGGGCGCGCCGGGTGAACACCCACAGCGGCACGGCCGCCGCCGCCAGCAGCACGGCCTGCGCGACGAGCAGCGTGGCGGGGCCGTCATGGATCCAGTAGAGGGGCGCGAGCACGGCCAGGACGGGCGACCAGTGGTCGCCGAGCACGGTGAACCCGGGCCCGAAGTCGTTGTGGACCCCCTTGATCACGGCCACCGGCAGGCCGAGCCGCGAGTAGGACCGGACCGCCTGGTCGAAGATCACCAGGTCGTACGCCCCGGCCCGGAACCCCGCGAACCGCACGAACGAGACCGCGCCGTACAGCAGGGCCGCCACAACGGTGATCGCCGCCAGGATCCGCCGATCCCGCTGATCCCGCCGCTCCCCCGCCCGGACGCCGCCACCCGTCGCCGTCACGCCGCCCCGCTCCCCCGCCGCCTGACGCCGCCGCTCGTCACCGTCACGCCGCCCCGTCCCCATGCCACCGGACGCCGCCACCTCTCCGAGAAGTCCGACAAGTCGTGACGGATTCTGACATCCCTCATCATCCCGCCCCCGCGACGGTGGCGGGCCCGGTCAGCGGCGGCGCGGCAGCTCGCTCCCCCGTACGTGCGTGGCCAGCCAGTCGACCAGCGGCGCGTACGCCCGCCAGCCCTCGCGCACCCGCTCCACGACCTCCTTCGTGTGGATCCACGGCTCCGGCGGGAAGCGGCGGCCGGCGTGCAGCGAGCGGTGGCGGAGCAGGTCGATGCGCGGATGGTCGGGCGGATAGTCGCGGGGCCGGGTCTTCAGCCGGTCGCCGCCCTGCTCGTAGCCGGCCGCGCGCAGCGAGGCGACCACGGCCTCCAGCGGCTCGCCCGACAGGTCCTCGGCGACCGCCGCGCGGTAGCGGGCGATCTGGTCGGGCGCCTGCGTGTAGCAGCCGCCCGCCGTGAACAGCCCGTCGGCGCCGATCTGGACGTACAGCCCGATGCCCGGCATGCGGTCGACGAAGGCGCCCTGGTGGGTCTTGTACGGCGACTTGTCCTTGGCGAAACGGACGTCGCGGTGCGGCCGGAACAGATGGGCCTGCCCGAACTCGGCGGCCAGCTCGTCGGTGAGCGCGAGCATGGGCGCCCGCACCGCCTCCTCGTAGAGATGGCGGTGCCGGGTGAAGTACGTCTTCGTGTTGTCCGCCTCAAGGCCCTCGTAGAAGACGAACGCCTCGTCGGGGAAGCCGGTGAAACCCATGGGGCCAGCCTGCCATGCCCCACCGACAACCCCTCACCGCTCCTTCGGGTTCTCGGCGCCGGTGTACGTCCGGCCCGGCAGCGGCGCCCTGCCGTACAGCTCCGACACCGTGACGAAGCGGTAGCCCTTCCTCGCCAGCGTGTCGAGCACCCGGGGCACCGCCTCGACGCTGGTCGGGTGGATGTCGTGCATGAGCACGATCGAGCCGGGGGCGGCGGCGCCGGCGCGCCGCGCCACGATCGCGGGGTCGCGGTCGCGCCAGTCGAGGGTGTCGACGCTCCACAGGATCTGCGCCAGCCCCTCCAGGCGGGCCTGGTCGGCGACGCGGGCGTCCGTCGCCCCGTACGGCGGCCGCATGAGCCGCATGCGCACTCCGGTGGTGCGTTGCACGATGGCCTCGGTGTCGGCCAGCTCGCTCCTGAGCCGCTCGTCGGACATGGCGGTCAGCGGCGGGTGGCTCCACGTGTGGTTGCCGAGCTCGTGCCCGTCCTCCACCATGCGGCGGGTGAACCCGGCGTGGTCGGCGGCCACCATCTCGCCGAGCACGAAGAACGTGGCCCGCACGTGCCGCTCGCGCAGCATGTCGAGCAGCCTACCGGTGTACTCGCCTGGCCCGTCGTCGAAGGTGAGCGCGACGCACTTGCGCCGCTTGCAGTCGACCACGCGGCGGGCGGGCCAGTCGGGCTGGACGGCGGCCAGGCGGCGGGCGAGCACGCCGGGGTCGGCGACGACGGGCGGGCGCGGGGCGGCGGCGGGCGTCGTGGACGTGGTGCCGCACCCCGCCGCCAGCGTCGCCGTCGTCGCCGTGAGCAGCACGGCCACGGTCAGGTCACGGGTAGTCCTGCGCCAGGTTCCCACGCGACTGTTTGACCAGGTCATCCCACCACAGTGGGACATCAGCCTGGAGTTCTGTGAAGCGACGCGCCACCCTTATGGCACATCCGACCGCATCCGTACCCAAATGCCGACGTTTGACCGGTCCTTCCTGCCATCGGTAAAACCCGTCCCGGTAGCGGACGACCAGGCCGATCCAGACGGGCAGCGTGACGTCGTCGCCCATCTCGTACGCGGTCGTGACGCCGAGCACGCGCAGCTCGGCCCGGAGCCGCTCCGTCGCCGCGCGGGCCTCGGTCACGCGTCACCCCCTGCCGGCGATCGGACGCACACACAGGGATGTACCCACCCACGGCTCACAGCCGACAATGACATGTCGTCATCATGCAGCTCCGCAGCGTGACGAGGAGGCCGTTCGGCGTCATCGGGACGGCCGGGGCCGATCAGTGGTCGGGAGCCTCGCGCGGCTCGGCCACCACCATGATCAGCCGGAGCTCCGCGTGGCCCAGGTTCGCGTACCGGTGCGGGCGGTCGGCGGTGAACAGGACGGCCGCGCCGGCCCGGACCAGGTGGCTCCGGCCGTACACGGTGAGGGTCATCTCGCCCTCCAGCACGGTGACCATCTCGCGGGTGCCGGGCGGATGGGCGTCGCCGTCGTGGTGACGGCCGGGGGCCAGCCGCCAGTCCCACAGCTCCAGGATCATCGGCTCGTCCGCGCCGACCAGCAGCCGGGCCCGCACGTCACCCTGGTCGAACGTCACCACGTCGGCCTCCTCGACGATCCGCACCGTCGGCACGTCGGAGACCTCGACGAGGCGCGCCACGGTGACGCCGAGGGCGGAGGCGATCCGGGTGAGCGTCGAGACGCTGGGGTTGGTCCGCCCCTGCTCGACCTGCACGAGCATGCCCCTGCTGACGCCGGAACGGGCGGCCAGCGCGTCGAGGGTCAGGCCCCGGTGCGAGCGCTGGGCGCGCACGTTGTTGGCGATGGCCTGCGTGATCGTCTCCGGATCTTCCATGAGTGCAGTGTAGTGATATCGATTTGCAGTCTGGTGCACCTTATGTGTTGTACTGGGAGTGCAACACAATGGACTGGACGGTGAGAACACATGACTGCGGTGATCCTGGCGACCGCGTGCGCCGTGGTGTACGGCACGGCCGACTTCTTCGGCGGGCTGGCCACCCGGCGATCGCCGGTCCTGGCGGTCGTGGTGCTCTCGCAGCTCGCCGGCCTGGCGCTGATCGCCGGGATGCTGCCGCTGCTGCCCGGCCTGGCGAGCGGCCCGGCGCTGCTGTGGGGCCTCGCGGCGGGCCTGGCGGGCGCGGGCGGGCTCGTGCTGTTCTACCGGGCGCTGGCCACCGGCGTGATGTCGGTGGTCGCGCCGGTCGCCGCGGTCACCTCGGCGGCGCTGCCGGTGCTGTGGGGGCTGGCCAAGGGCGAGCGCCCACAGGCGCTGGCCATGGCCGGCGTCGTGCTGGCGCTCGGCTCGGTCCTGCTCGTCAGCCAGGACCGGTCGCCGGCGCGGCGCGGCGGTTCCCGGGGCTCGGTGCTGACGGCGCTGGCCGCCGGCACGGGGTTCGGCGGGTTCTTCGTGCTGCTCGACCTGGCGCCGGACGACTCGGGGCTGTGGCCGCTCATGGGCGCCCGCCTGTCGTCGGTGGCGGCCGTGGCCCTGCTCGCCCTGGCCACGCGGCGCGCGCTGCGGCCGGGGAGCGGCGCGTGGCGCGTGATCGCCGCCGCGGGCGTGCTCGACATGCTGGCCAACGTGCTCTACCTGCTCGCCCAGCGGCAGGGGCTGGTCAGCCTGGTGGCGGTGCTGGTCGCGCTCTACCCGGCCAGCACGCTGCTGCTGGCCCGGCAGGTGCTCGGGGAGCGGCTGCGCCCCATCCAGGTGACCGGCGTGACCTGCGCCCTCGCGGCGGTCTCCCTCATCGCCTTCGCCTCCTCCGCCGGGTGACGGGGGCCGGGACACCGGCGGCATGACACTTCCGACCCCCGCGTGGCCTGGGCCGTTGCACAGGTGGCAAGCGCTTGCTACGTTTCGGCCGTGCGCCCTGACCGGGCACGACCCGACGGTGAGTCGCTCAGGCATGTCGCGGTGCCGTACGACTCGGACGAGGACTTCCTGCGGCTGCTCCTGCCGCGCGTGCGCGGCGCGCTGCGTGAGGGCAGGCGGGTGCTGGCGGTCGTCACCCCCGCCCGGCTCGCCCTGTTACAGGAGGCACTCGGCGACGACGCGGGCCGCCTCGACAGCCGCGCCCACGGCTCCTGGTACGCCCACCCGCACCGCGCGCTCGCGGCCCATCACGAGTACACCCTGGGCCGGCGCACCCTGGTGATCGGCGAGCCGCCCTGGGCCGGGCGCGCCGAGCGCGAGATGCGCGAGTGGATCCGCTACGAGTCGGTGATCAACGCGGCGCTCGGCGGCGCGGCGGCCGAGCTGCTCTGCCTCTACGGCCCGCACGGCGTGCCGGAGGAGGCCCGGGCGCACGTCCCGCTCACCCACCCGTACCTGCTCGGCCCGTACGGCGAGACGCCCAGCCCGGGCTTCGTCGAGCCGCACGAGCTGGTGCTGACCGGCGACGACCAGCCGCTGCCCGGCCCGAGCGGGCAGGTGGAGTCGGTGCGGTTCACCGCGCCGGAGCTGCGGCGGCTGCGGCACACGGTCGGCGACTACGCGCGGGCGGCCGGGATGGACCGCGACCTGGCCGCGTCGCTGGTGCTGAGCGTGTCGGAGATCGCGGCCAACAGCGTCGAGCACGGCGCCGGGCACGGCACGATCACGATGTGGGTGAACGGGCGGGAGCTGATCTGCGAGCTCGCCGACCCGGGCGGAGCGCTGGAGGACCCGCTTCCGGGCTACATACCGCCGGAGCCCGAATCCTCGCGAGGATACGGGCTCTGGATCAGCCGCCAGCTCTGCGACCTGGTGGAGCTGCGCACGGATGACGGGACGCTGCGCGTGCGGCTCCACATGCGCCTGGGCGGGCGGCAGGGGACGGGGTGAGGGATCAGGCCGCCGTGCGCTGGGCCGGAGGACGGAAGGCGCCCTCTTCCACGGCGTACGGCTCCAGCATGGTCCGGAGCTGGCGGCGGCCCCGGTGGAGGCGGGACATCACGGTGCCGATGGGGGTGCCCATCCGCTCGGCGATCTCCTTGTACGCGAACCCCTCGACGTCGGCCAGGTACACGGCCACGCGGAAGTCCTCGGGCAGGGAACGCAGCGCGTTCATCACCACGTTGTCGGGCAGCCGCTCCAGCGCCTCGGTCTCGGCGGACTTCAGCCCGGTCGAGGAGTGCGACTCGGCGGCGTGCAGCTGCCAGTCCTCGATCTCCTCGGCCGCCGAGAGCTTGGGCGAGCGCTGCCGCTTGCGGTAGTCGTTGATGAAGTTGTTGGTGAGGATGCGGTGCAGCCACGCCTTGAGGTTGGTGCCCTCGCGGAACTGGTGGTAGGACGTGTACGCCTTGGCCACCGTCTCCTGCACGAGGTCCTCGGCGTCGGCGGTGTTACGGGTCAGGCGCATGGCGGAGGCGAACAGCTGCGACGTCACGGGCACGACATCGCGCTCGAACCAGTCCTGACGCTGCTCTTCGGTCATAGTGATCAAGTTTCCCCCTAGCGCTATCCCATCTCGGCACAGGTCGGCCCGCAGCAAATCCATGGTGTCAACACCCACGTAAGGGCCGCGTTAACGGTTACGCCTGGTCAGAGAGGTGAAAGTCCATCTGCTCGCGGCGTGCGTTATCACGTCCACGGCTGGACTTGTCTCAGTACCATAACACTATCCACCCAATTCTGCGGAAAAAGTGGCCGGAGTCACATGAGATAGCGTATGCACATGGATTTTGTGGATCGTCACGACACGAGGACGCGCCACTGGGTGGCGGAGGCCATCCGCACAGTGGAGGCCGACGCCAACCGGAGTTGTGACACGCACCTTCATGTCTTTCCGCTGCCCCCGCAGTGGGGGGTAAACCTCTACTTGAAAGACGAGTCGGTGCACCCCACCGGTTCACTCAAGCACCGCCTGGCCCGCTCGCTCTTCCTGTACGGCCTGGCCAACGGCTGGATCGGCCCCGACACGACGATCGTCGAGGCGTCCAGCGGATCGACGGCGGTGAGCGAGGCGTACTTCGCCCGGCTGCTCGGCCTGCCGTTCATCGCGGTGATGCCGGCCTCGACCTCGCCGGAGAAGTGTCACCTCATCGAGTTCCACGGCGGCAAGTGCCACCTCGTCGACGACCCCACGACGATCTACGACGAGTCGCGCCGCCTGGCCGCCGAGACCGGCGGCCACTTCATGGACCAGTTCACCTACGCCGAGCGGGCCACGGACTGGCGCGGCAACAACAACATCGCCGAGTCCATCTTCGCCCAGATGGCGATGGAGCCGCACCCCGTGCCCGCCTGGGTCGTCGTCGGCGCCGGCACCGGCGGCACGTCGTCCACGATCGGCCGCTACATCCGCTACCGGCGCCACTCCACCCGCCTGGCCGTGGCCGACCCGGAGGGCTCGGCCTTCTACCCGTCCTGGGTGTCGGGCGACGCCTCGGTCACCGCGCGCGGCTCGCGGATCGAGGGCATCGGCCGGCCCCGGGTGGAGCCGTCGTTCCAGCCGTCGGTGATCGACCGCATGCTGGCCGTGCCGGACGCCCGCTCGATCGCGGCCATGCACTGGGTGCGCGAGGTGACCGGCCGCGACGTCGGCGGCTCGACCGGCACCAACGTGGCCGCCTGCGTCGAGCTGATCCGGGAGATGCGCGCCGCCGGCGAGCGGGGCAGCATCGTGACCCTCATCTGCGACGGCGGCGAGCGGTACCGGGGCACGTACTGCGAGCCGGCCTGGCTGGCCGCCCAGGGGCTGGACATCCACCCGCACCTGGACGACCTGCGCGGCTTCCTGGCGAGCTGACCCGGGGATCGGACCCCTCAGGCCGCCCTGGCCGGGTCGACGGAGAAGAACCCGGCCAGGTCGTCCAGCATCGCGTGGGCGCCCTGGATGCCGACCGCGGTCATCCACGTCTGGTCGCTGACCTCGTGCTTGTCGCCCTTGAGCTTGCCCCACAGCGGGTTGGCGACGAACTTGTCCTTGTACTTCGTCGCCTCGGGGTCGCCGTAGGTGGCCACGAAGATGTGCTCGGCGTCGAGGTCGGCGATGCGCTCCTGGCTGACGTCGACCACGATCGAGTCGGTGACCGTGGGCTGGCCCTGCGGGCGCGGGAAGCCGACGTCCTTCAGGACGATGCCGGAGTAGGACTTCTCGACGTACAGGCGGGCCGTCGGCTCGCCGGCGAAGCGGACGATCGAGACGGTGGGCAGCTTCCCGCCCTCCTTGGTCTTGATCTCCTCCCCGATCTTCGCGGCGCGGGCCTCGTACTCCTTGACCCTGGTCTCGGCGAGCTCCTCCTTGCCGAGCGCCTGGCCCATGAGGCGGACGTTGTCCTTCCAGATGGCCCCGGTGGTCTCGCTGAAGACGGTCGGCGCGATCTTGGAGAGCTTGTCGTAGAGGTCCCCGTGGCGCACCTTGGCCGAGACGATCAGGTCCGGCTTGAGCGCCAGGATCTTCTCCAGGCTGGGCTGCTCCAGCGTGCCGACCGGGACGGCCTCCTTGCCGTACTGGCCGGCGACCGTGCCGAGGTAGTCGGGCAGCTTGGTCTCGATGGAGCGGTAGGTGGTGTAGCCGACGACCGGGGTCTCCAGCGTCAGGACCGCGTCGACGAAGCTCTGGTCGAGGGCGACGACCCGCTTGGGCTGCGCCGGGATCTTCGTCTCGCCCATCGCGTGCTTGACGGTGCGGAACGGCTTGCCCGCCTGGCTCGTCTCCGAGGAGCCGGCGGCCGTGGACCCCGTGCCGCCCGCACCACAGGCGGCGGCGAGCCCCGCCACCAGCATCGCGGCCACCACCGCGCGCAACCGTCTCATCGAAACCCCTTCCCGGGTAAAAAGTTAGGCAACCCTTATTTAGGTTAGCCCTGCCTAAGCTGGCATACTTCAGCGGGACGGGCAACTGCCGGAAGGGGACCACGTGAGCGCAACCGCCGTCGCGCCGCGCCTCCACGGCATCCGCCGGCGCCGCGGCCTCGTGCTCGCCGCCCTGCTCGCGGCCGTGTGCGTCGCGGTGGTGCTGAGCGTCACGATCGGCGCCAAGGCCGTGCCCCTCGCCGACGCGTGGACGGCGCTCACCGCGCCCACCGGCACCGAGAACGACATCGTCATCCGCTCGCTGCGCGTGCCCAGGACCGCCCTCGGCGTGCTGGCCGGGCTCGCGCTCGGCGTGGCCGGGGCGCTCATGCAGGGCCACACCCGCAACCCGCTGGCCGACCCGGGCCTGCTCGGCGTCACCCAGGGCGCCGCGTTCGCGATGGTCGCCTCGATCATCCTGCTCGGCACCCAGAGCCTGCTCGCCTACATCTGGTTCGGCCTGGCGGGCGCGCTGGTCGCCAGCGTGGCCGTGTTCGCGCTCGGCATGGTCGGCGGGCGGGGCGGGCCCACGCCGGTCACGCTCGCGCTGGCCGGCACCGCCGTCAGCGCCTTCCTGTACGCCCTGACCTCCGCGCTCGTGCTGCTGGACGAGCAGGCCATGGACGTCTTCCGGTTCTGGCAGGCCGGCTCCGTCGCCGGCCGGGGCCCGGACGTGGTCTGGCAGGTGCTGCCGTTCATCGTGGTCGGGCTGGTGCTGGCGCTGGTCAACGCGCCCGGCCTGAACGCGCTGTCCCTCGGCGAGGACGTGGCCCGCAGCCTCGGCCAGAACATCGCCCTCACCCGCGGTGTGGGCGTCACCGCCGTCACCCTGCTCACCGGGGCGGCGGTGGCCTCCTGCGGGTCGCTCGCGTTCGTCGGGCTCGTGGTGCCGCACCTGGCCCGCCCGCTGTCCGGCACCGACCACCGCTGGCTGCTGCCGTACTCCGGGCTGATCGGCGCGGCGCTGCTGCTGGTCGCGGACGTGATCGGCCGCGTCGTCGCCCCTCCCGGCGAGCTGGAGGTCGGCGTGGTGCTGGCGCTGATCGGCGCCCCGTTCTTCGTGGCGCTCGTCCGCCGCAGGAAGCCGGTGCGGCTGTGACGACGACTCGTGCCTCTGTCCCGCTGCGCGTGGCGGGCCTGTCCTGGCGGGTGCGGCCGCGCGGCGTCGCCGTCACCGTGGGCGGCCTGCTGGCACTGGCCCTGCTGATGGCCCTGAACATGCGCCTCGGCGACCTGCCCCTCGGGCTGGCCGACGTCGTGCGCGCCACGTTCGACCCGTCCGTGCCCGAGCACTTCGTGGTGATGGAGCTGCGGCTGCCGCGCGCGCTGACCGGCGCGCTCGTCGGCGCCGCGCTCGCCCTGTCGGGCGCGATCATCCAGTCCATCGCCCGCAACCCGCTGGCCAGCCCGGAGATCCTCGGCGTCACCACCGGCGCGTCGGTGACCGTGGTGGCCGGCGTCGTCATGAGCGGCAGCGCGTACGGCGGCGTCAGCGGCCTGTTCTCCGCCCTCGGCATCCCCGCGCTCGCGCTGCTCGGCGGCCTGGCCGGGGCCGCGATCGTGTACGCGCTGGCCTGGCGGCGCGGCCTCGACGGCTACCGGCTGGTGCTCGTCGGCATCGGCGTGGCGGCCGTGTTCACCAACGTGAAGTTCTGGCTGCTGACCGTCGGCGACGTCAACGACACCGGCCGCGCCATGGTGTGGATCAGCGGCTCGCTCAACGGCCGTGGCTGGGAGCACGTCGTACCGGTCGGGCTGGCCCTGGCCGTGCTCGTCCCGCTGACCCTGCTCGGCACCCGCTCGCTCGACGCGCTGCGCTACGGCGACGACACCGTCACCGCCCTCGGCGTCCGGGTCAACCTGGCGCGGGCGCTCATGCTGCTCGCCGCCGTGCTGCTGGCGGCCGTGGCGACGGCCTCGGCCGGGCCGATCGCGTTCGTGGCCCTCGCCGCGCCGCAGATCGCGCTGCGCGTGGTGCGCTGCGCCCAGCCGCCGCTGCTGTCGTCGGCCGTCACCGGCGCCGTCCTCGCGACCGGGGCCGACCTGATCGCGCGCACCGCGTTCTCCCCGATCGAGCTGCCCGTGGGCATCGTCACCGCGGTGCTCGGCGCGCCGTACCTGATCCACCTCATCTGGAGGGCACGCTCATGAGGCTCCAGGCCGCCGGTGTCACGCTGGGCTACGGCGACCGGATCGTCGTCGACGGGCTCGACCTCGGCATCGAGGCGGGCACGGTGACCACGATCATCGGGCCCAACGGGTGCGGCAAGTCGACGCTGCTGCGCGCCCTCGGCCGGCTGCTCAAGCCGCGCGGCGGCGAGGTGCTGCTCGACGGCAAGCGCATCGACGGCATGCCGACGCGCGAGGTGGCCAAGGTGCTCGGCGTGCTGCCGCAGGCGCCCACCGCGCCCGAGGGGCTGACCGTGGCCGACCTGGTCGCGCGGGGCAGGCATCCGCACCAGACGTGGTACCGGCAGTGGTCGTCCGACGACGAGGGCGCGGTGGCCCTCGCCCTGGAGATGACGGGCCTGGCCGACCTGGCCGAGCGCCCCCTGGACGAGCTGTCGGGCGGCCAGCGGCAGCGGGCCTGGATCTCGATGGCGCTCGCCCAGGGCACCGACCTGCTGCTGCTCGACGAGCCCACCACGTTCCTGGACCTGGCCCACCAGGTGGAGGTGCTGGAGCTCGTCCGGAACCTGCATCAGGAGGCGGGCAGGACCATCGTGATGGTCCTGCACGACCTCAACCTCGCGGCCCGGTACGCCGACCGGCTGGTGGCCATGCGCGGCGGCCGCGTGGTGGCCGCGGGCAGCCCGCACGAGGTGCTGACCGAGGAGCTGATGCGCGAGGTGTTCGAGCTGGACGCCAAGGTCATCGCCGATCCCGTGGCGGGGACTCCGATGGTGGTGCCGATCCGGCCGCTGTCCCGCCCCTGACGTCCTCGACGGTCAGCCGCCGCAGGGGCGAGCGGGCCACCGCGACGGCGATGACCGCCCAGCTCAGGCCGGCGAACATCATGATCGCGTAGGCGTCGCGCGCCGCCGCCTCGAACAACCCCGACGCCAGCGCCGCCAGCGGGATGGACGCGAAGGCGATCATCCGGGCCGTGCCCAGGACCCGGCCGAGCAGGTGGTCGGGGATGAGCCGCTGCCGTACGGTCGCCGTGGCCACGATCATCGTCCCCGCCGCCGAGAACTGCCCCGTCCACGCCAGCCCGATCGGGACCGGGCCCCGGGCGACGGTCATGAGCAGCATCGACGCCCCGCCGGCCACCAGCGACCAGGTCATGATCCGTCCCGGTGGCCACACCCGGATCAGCCACCCGCCCAGCAGCGCCCCGGCCACCGCGCCCGCCCCCTGGAAGGCGTAGACGACGCCGATCTGGCCCGGCGTGAACCCGTGGTAGGAGCTGAGGTAGTAGACGAGGTCGGCCAGCAGCAGCCACACGCCGAAGTTGCAGGCGGACGACATGATCGCGGTCGTGAGCACGGCCCGGTCGCCGCGCAGGAGGAACCGCAGCCCCTCCCGCAGGTCGGCCGCCATCGACCATCGCTTCCGCCTCTCCCCCGCGTCCGCCGTCGCCCCCTTCCGCGCGCCCCCCTTCACGGTGAGGCGCCCGCCGATGAGGGCGATCATCAGCGCCGACAGCAGGAACGACCCGGCGTCCACGTACACCGCGACCTGGTAGCCGAACGCCACCACCAGTGCCCCGCCCGCCATCGGCCCCGCCATGCTCACCGCGTGCTCGCCGATGTGGACCCGCGCGTTGGCCTGCGGCAGCCGCTCCGCCGGCACCAGGGACGGCACCAGCGCCCGGAACGCCGGCTGGTAGAGCGGATCGACCGACGCCAGCAGCAGCGCCACCAGGTAGATCGGCCACAGCCGCCCCACGCCCAGGGCCACCATCGCGGCGAGCACCAGCGTGACGACCGCGGACGCCGTGTCGCCCAGCACCAGCAGCCGCCGCCGGTCGTACCGGTCCGCCAGCACCCCGCCGACCATCCCCAGCAGCAGGTACGGCACGTACTCCATGACGTAGACCAGGCCGGTCCCGAGGGGCGACCCCGTGAGGTCGTAGACCAGGAGCGGCAGCGCCAGGCGGTAGATCCACGTGCCCAGCGACGAGGCCAGGAACCCGGTCAGCAGGAGCCAGTAGGACCGGCCCACGACTCACGCCTCCGCGAGCGCCCGCCGGATGTCGGGGTCTCTTGGAGCCAGCCGCGCGGCCCGCAGGAGGTCCTGGCGCGCCTCGTCCGGCCGGCCCGCCGCGTTGTGCACCAGATGCCGGTTGAACAGCAGCTCGGCCGTCTCCTCCAGCTTCAGCGCCCGCGTGAGGTCGGACAGGGCGGCGGCGTGGTCGCCCTCCTCGTAGGCCGCGGCGGCCCGGCCCGCCCAGGCCGCCACCAGGTCCGGGTCGAGCTCCAGGGCGGCGTCGAACGCGGCCACGGCCTCCGCCCGCCGCCCCTCGGCCGCCTCCACCTGGCCGAGCACGCACCTGAGGTGCGGGCTGCGCGGGTCGAGGGCGAGCCCGCGCTCCGCGTCGCGCCGGGCCGCGGCGTGCTCGCCCGCCGCGGCCAGCAGCCCGGCCCGGTTCACGTACGCCGGGGCGAAGCGCGGGTCGAGGTCGAGCGTGTGGTCGAGGTCGGCGAGCGCGCCGTCGAGGTCGCCGGTCGTGTACCGGATCTCCGCGCGGTTGTAGTACGCCTCGGGGAACGGGGGGCTGAGGCGGATCGCGGCCTCGAAGTCGGCCCGCGCGTCCTCGTGGCGGCCCAGCTTGTGCAGCAGGGTGCCGCGGTCGAGGTAGTAGTCGGGGTAGCCCGGGTCGGCGCCGATGGCGATCGCGTAGTCGGCCAGCGCCTCCTGCGTGCGGCCGGTGGCGGCCAGGAGCTGGGCGCGGTTGGCGTACAGCACGAGCCGGTGGATCGGGTGCGTGCCGGCCAGGTGCTCCTCGGCCAGGTCGATGGCCTCGCGCACCAGGTCGAGGGCGTTGTCCAGGTTGCCCCTGCGCACCTCGACCAGGGCCTTGCCGTTGAGGTCGAAGCCCAGGTGGAAGGCCCGCTCGCGGGGGTCCGGCAGCAGCGAGGTGATCGTGACGGCCTCGTTGGCCCAGGACAGGGCCTCCTCCGGGTCGCGCCGGGCGAGGTCGTGGTGGCGCACCAGCAGCATGGCCGTGGCGTACGCGATCGTGGCGCGGTGCTTGGGGTCGACGGTCAGGCGGCGGGCCCGGTCGTACAGGGCACGGGCCTCGTCCTCCCGCTCGACGGCCTCCAGCGAGCCGCCCACGCGCTGCACCAGGGTCCGCCAGCCGTCCGGGTCGCCCTCGTACGTCATGCCGCGCAGCGCCTCCAGGCCGGCCTCGGCCATGGCGTGATGGAAGCCCTCGTCGCGGAAGCGGTCGAAGTCGGCGTCGACCGGGCCGCCCGACGGCGCGGACCGGCCGGGGACGATCCGCAGCAGGCCGGGGTCCACCCGCCTGCGCAGCACCTCGACCAGCTCGGCGTCGGTGGGATCGGCCTCGTCGAGGTTGTCGACGGTGACGGTCAGGGGACGGGTGCGGGTCAGATGGTCGCGGACGAACTCGGCCAGACCGTTCGCGATCCTCAAGGTGCGGCGGGCGCCGGGGATGAGGATGCGCTGCGCCCTCGGCAGCGTCTCGGCCAGGGAGCGCCTGCGCCGGGGAATGCTCAGCTGCGGCGCCGCGACTCCGATCTCGATGTCGTACGCGGCGACGAGGTCGGGCCCGCGGCCCGGTGCCCCCGGGACGGGGCGGTCCAGCAGCGCCCCCGGGACGGGGCGGTCCAGCAGCGCCTCGGGGACGAGGCGGTCCAGCAGCGCGGCCGCGAACGTGTAGGGGCCGTGGAGCCTGCGGTCGGCGTCCAGGACGATGGATTCCACCCGAACCTTCTTCCGTGATCCGTCTCCGGTCGCGCTGCGGCCGGCGTCCCTTCACGGGACGCCGACCGGGCGGGAATCAGCCCACGTGCCGCGGAGCGGCCGCACCGGAGGGCTTCACGGTTCCAGGCTTGTGGACGACGACCTTCTTCATCGGGGTGCCTCTCGTGTACCAGCATGACGAGACCGGCGCGAACCGTCGCGGGGCGATCTCTCGGATGACCGGTTCATGTGAACACATGCCGATGTGGGCGATCAAGGCTTTTCCGGGTAAGTAAAATTTCCTGTCCAATTTTCGGAAATAGCCATAACAGGAATGGCCGTATCCGAAAATAATGCGGCCGTTATTCCCCGATAATCGCGTCCACGAAGACCTCGGGATCGAAGGGCGCCAGGTCGTCGGCCCCCTCGCCGAGACCGGCCAGCTTGACCGGAACCCCCAGCTCCCGCTGGACCGAGATGACGATGCCGCCCTTGGCCGTGCCGTCGAGCTTGGTCAGCGCGATGCCGGTGATGTTGACCACCTCGCCGAACACCTGGGCCTGGCGCATGCCGTTCTGGCCCGTGGTCGCGTCGAGGACGAGCAGCACCTCGTCGACGGTGGCCTTCTTCTCGATGACCCGCTTGACCTTGCCCAGCTCGTCCATCAGGCCCGTCTTGGTGTGCAGCCGGCCGGCCGTGTCGACGATGACCACGTCGGCCTTGTCCTCGATGCCCTTGGAGACGGCGTCGAAGGCCACCGAGGCCGGGTCGCCGCCCTCCGGGCCGCGCACGGTCTCGGCGCCGACGCGCTCGCCCCAGGTCTGGAGCTGGTCGGCCGCCGCCGCGCGGAACGTGTCGGCCGCGCCGAGCACGACCTTCTTGCCGTCGCCGACGAGGACGCGGGCGAGCTTGCCGGTGGTGGTGGTCTTGCCGGTGCCGTTGACGCCGACGACCAGCACCACCGCGGCCCGCTCGCCGTGCGGCTGGACGTGCAGGGTGCGGTCGAGGTCGGGGTTGACCTGGATGAGGAGCTGCTCGCGCAGCAGCGCGCGCACCTCTTCGGGGGTGCGGCTGCCGAGCACCTTGACCTTGGTGCGCAGCTCCTCGACGATCGCCTGGGTGGGCGCCACGCCGACGTCGGCCTTGATCAGCAGCTCCTCGACCTCGTCCCACACCTCGTCGTCGAGGCGGTCGCGGGAGAGCAGGTCGAGCAGGCCGCGGCCGAGCGCGCTCTGCGAGCGGGCCAGCCGGGACCGCAGCCGCACCATCCGGCCCGCGGACGGGAGCGGGACCTCCACCTCGGGCTTGACGACCATCGGCTCGGCCGGCTTGACCGGCGGGGGGAGCGTGGTGGTCGCTCCTTCGCCCTCCTCGGCCCCCGTCTTCGGGCGCTCCTTCTCCTCCTGCGGGAGGGGCGCCGTCTCGGGCGGCTCGACCGGCGGCGCGGACTTGCCGCCCGGCCTGAAGAGCAGGAAGAGGCCGCCCGCCGCCAGCAGGGCGACGACGACCACGATGACTATGACGCCGAGGTAACCATCCACAAGATGTCAGTTTTCCAGATCGACTGTCGTGCTCATGCCCAGGGCGGCGCGGCGGGCGCGTCAGGTGGGGCTCGCGCCTCAGGCGGGCTCGCGCTCGCGCAGGCGCTGGCTGACCACCTGGGTCACGCCGTCACCGCGCATCGACACGCCGTAGAGGGCGTCGGCGATCTCCATCGTGCGCTTGTTGTGGGTGATGACGATGAGCTGTGAGCTCTGTCGCAGCTCCTCGAACAGCGTGAGCAGCCGCTGCGTGTTGGTGTCGTCGAGCGCCGCCTCGACCTCGTCCATGACGTAGAACGGCGACGGCCGCGCCTTGAAGATCGACACCAGGAACGCCACCGCGGTCAGCGACCGCTCGCCGCCCGACAGCAGCGACAGCCGCTTGACCTTCTTGCCCGGCGGCCTGGCCTCCACCTCGATGCCGGTGGTCAGCATGTCCTCGGGGTCGGTGAGCACCAGCCGGCCCTCGCCGCCCGGGAAGACCCGGCCGAAGACCTGGTCGAACTCCCGCGCCACGTCCTCGTAGGCGGAGGCGAACATCTGCTGCACCCGGTCGTCGACCTCCTTGACCACGGTCAGCAGGTCGCGCCGCGTCTTCTTGAGGTCTTCGAGCTGGGAGTTGAGGAACGCGTGCCGCTCCTCCAGCGCCGCGAACTCCTCCAGCGCCAGTGGGTTGACCTTGCCGAGCTGCTGCATCTGCCGCTCGGCCGCGCGGGCCCGCTTCTCCTGCTCCTCCCGCACGTACGGCACGGGCGGCTCGCCCGGCACCGGAGCGTCGGGCCCGTACTCGGCGATCAGCGTCTCGGTCTCGACGCCGAACTCGTCCATGGCCCGCTGCTCCATCTGCTCCAGGCGCAGCCGCTGCTCGGTGCGGGCCACCTCGCTGCCGTGGGCCCGGTTGACCAGCTTGTCCAGCTCTCCCGTGAGCTCGCGCACCCGCAGGCGCACCTGCTTGAGCTCGGCGTCGACGGCGACGCGGGCGAGGTCGGCGTCGTCGCGCTCGCGCGCGGCCAGCTCGACGGACGCGCTCAGGGCGGTCAGCACCTGCTTCGCGCCCCGGGTGACGGCCTCGGCCACGGCCGCCTGACGGCGCCGCCGGGCGCGCTGGGCGGCCGCCTGGGCGCGTTCCTGGCGCTCCCGCTGCGCGGCCCTCAGCAGGCCGTCGGCGCGGCCCTCGATGCCCTTGACACGCTCCTCGGCGGTGCGGACCTGCAGGCCCGCCTCCATCTCCCGCTGGCGGGCCGCCTGGCAGGCGGCGGCCAGCTCGTCACGGGCGTCGGTGGTGGGCTCGGTCTCCAGCTCCTGGGCGTACTCGGCCTCGGCGAAGCGCATCTCCAGCTCGGCCAGCTCCTCCAGGCCCTCGGCCCGGGCCTCCTCGGCGGCCGTGACGCTGCGCGCCAGCCGCTCGGCCTCGTCGTGGGCGGCCTTGGCGGCGGCTTCGAGCTGCGCGAGGCGGCGGGCGGCGTCGGCGCCGCGCTGGTCGGCCTCGCGCTGGCGGGCCCTGACCTGGTCCAGCGTGCCCTGGGCGGCGCTCACGGCGGCCTGGGCGGTGTCGGCGGCGCTCTGGGCCTCGGTGACGGCCGCCTGGGCCGCCTCCACGGCCGCCTGCGCCTCCTGCTCGGCGGCCAGCGCCTCGTCGAGGCCGGCGGCGGTCCGCCCGGCGCGCGCCTCGGCCTCCTCCAGGTCGGCGAGGGCGTCGTCGAGCGCCGCGCGCACCTGCAGGACGGACGTGCCGCCCTCGGAGCCGCCGCTGGCCAGGTGCGCGGCGACCAGATCGCCTCCCCTGGTGACGGCGCGAAGCTCGGGGTGCGCCTCGGCGAGGCGGCGCGCGGCGGCCAGGTCGTTGACGACGACGACGCCGTCGAGCACGCGCGCGACGGCCGCCTTCAGCGGTGCGGGCACGCCGACCAGGTCGGCCGCCCACTCCCCGCCCTCGGGCGCCGCCCCACGCTCCGCCACGCCGCCGACGACCCCGATGGAGCCGCCACCGGAAGCCCCCGCCATGTCCTCGGGCGACCCTGCCGTGCCGTTCGCGGAGCCTGTCACGAGGAGGGTGGCCTGGCCGGCCTCCTTGAGGCGGAGCAGTTCGAGCGCCTCCACGGCCGTGCCCACCGACTCGACCGCGACGGCCTCGGCCACCGGTCCGAGCACGGCCGCGACGGCCGCCTCGGCGCCCGGCGTGACCTGGAGCGAGGCCGCCAGCGGCCCCAGCACCCCGGACAGGCCCGTCTCCATCAGCGCCGCGCCGCCGTCGGCGCCCCGGGAAAGCCCCAGCTCCAGCGCCTCGGCGCGGGCGCGCAGCGCGGCCACGGCCCGCTGGGCCTCCTGGTCGGCGGCGCGGGCCGTGCCGACCCGCGCCTTGGCGGCCTGGAGCGTTTCACGCGGACCGCCGAGCGCCGCCCGCGCCTGCTCGACGCCGGCCCTGGCCTCCTCCGCCGCGGCGCGCGCCTCCTCGACCACCGCCTGCGCGGTGGACAGCTCCTCGGCCAGCGCCGGGTCGGCGGCGGGCTCCTCGCTGCGCCGCTCCTCCAGGTCGTCGAGGGCGCGCCGCTCGCGCTCGGTCGCGTCGGCGACCGCCTTGGTCAGGCGGCCGATCTCCTCCTCGGCCGCGCGCGACCTGCTGCGCACGGAGTCGACCTGGCCGCGCAGCCGGGCCAGGCCCTCGCGGCGGTCGGCGGCGGCGCGGGCGGCCATCGCGAGCCGCCGCTCCTCCGCGGCCAGCTCGGTCTCGGTCTCGGCGCGCCGCTCGGCCGCGCCGTCGAGGAGCTCCTGCGCGGCCTCCAGCTCGGCGCGCAGCACCAGCTCGCGCTCACGCATGTCGCCGGCCTCGCGTTCGAGGTCCTCGGGGTCGCGGCCGCGGCGCTCGATGGAGGCGGCGTCGAGGGCGTGCCGGTGGCGCTCGGCGGCGAGCTGCTCCAGGCCGGTCAGGCGTTCGCGCAGCGACGACAGCCGGAACCAGGTCTGCTGGGCGGCGCTCAGCCGCGGCTGGGCCTCGGCCTCGGCGGTCTCCAGGGCGGCCTCGCGCTGCTGACCCTCGGCCAGCTCGGTCTCGACCTGGGCGCGCCGGGCGAGGACGGCGGCCTCGTCGGCCGCCTCGCGTTCCAGGGTGGCGCGCAGGATGCCCATGTCGTCGGCCAGCAGCCGCAGCCGCGCGTCGCGCAGGTCGGCCTGGATCACCGCGGCCTTGCGGGCGATCTCGGCCTGGCGGCCCAGCGGCTTGAGCTGGCGGCGCAGCTCGGTGGCGAGGTCCTGGACGCGGGTCAGGTTGGCCTGCATCGCGTCGAGCTTGCGCAGCGCCTTCTCCTTGCGCTTGCGGTGCTTCAGGACGCCCGCGGCCTCCTCGATGAACGCCCGGCGGTCCTCGGGGCCCGCGTGCAGCACGGCGTCGAGCTGGCCCTGACCGACGATGACGTGCATCTCGCGGCCGATGCCCGAGTCGGACAGCAGCTCCTGGATGTCGAGCAGCCGGCAGGTGTCGCCGTTGATGGCGTACTCGCTCTGCCCGGACCGGAACATCAGCCGGCTGATCGTCACCTCGGTGTAGTCGATCGGCAGCGCGCCGTCGGTGTTGTCGATGGTGAGCGTGACCTCGGCGCGGCCCAGCGGGGGCCGGGACGAGGTGCCGGCGAAGATGACGTCCTCCATCTTGCCGCCGCGCAGCGACTTGGCGCTGTGCTCGCCCATGACCCAGGCCAGGGCGTCGACGACGTTGGACTTGCCCGAGCCGTTGGGACCGACCACGCAGGTGATGCCCGGCTCGAAGCGCAGGGCGGTGGCGGAGGCGAAGGACTTGAAGCCGCGCAGGGTGAGGGTCTTCAAATGCAAGTGCCGGCCCCCTTCTCCCTGAACGGACTTCGGGAAAGCCTACTGGTCCGCGCGCCCCGTCGCTGGCCACCACGGTGGCGTCATCGCGGGAAGCCGGAAAGAGGGTGTCAAGACATTCCGAATGAGGGCAAATAACAAGGGACGCCTCGCCGAGACGTCCCTCAATCTTGCGTTCCGATCACTCTCAGGTGAGTGCCGGCTCGCGCTCCTGCATGCGGCTGAGCGCCTCATCGCGGGTTTGCGCCGCAAGAGCGTCATTCTGAGCCTGAAGTCGGATGAGTTCTGCCTCCAGGTCACGGATCCGCTGCTGCAGACGCCGCATCTCCGAGACCATTCGAGGGTCAGGACCACCGACGTGGCCGAGTAGAGCCTTCGCCATGGTAAAGGGTCCTCCACGCTGAGTGACCAGACTGGTTCGCGCACTTCATATTCCGCGGGAGGGGTGCGCGTGGTACTTAACAAGAGTCGCACCGGCAGTGTGGGCGGTCAAGTCGAACGGACCGCCACGCCCCTCGCGGGGCACTCCCGGCATATAACTATACCCCATTTGGGCGGTTTAGCGAAAGCGGCTACCGCTCCCTGAAACCCCCCAAACCACCTCGGACTTCACTCCACCTCTCCACTACTCCATCGACTCTTCCCGGCGTGTCGCAACCCCGCAGCAACTCCAGCAGCTTGACGCACGCCTCGCGCGGCCCCTCGGCGACCACCTCGACACGCCCGTCGTCCGTGTTGCGCGCCCAGCCGGCCAGGCCGAGCTCCAGCGCCCGTGCCCTGGTCCACCAGCGGAAGCCGACGCCCTGCACGCGTCCCCTGACCCAGGCGGTCAGCCGTACGCTCTCCTCCACGCTCCACCCCTCCCCGACACCTCACCGGCCGCCCGGCGCACGCGCGGCACACGTCACGCCACCTGGCGGCACGCCTCCGGACCCGCCACGCCCGCGGCCGCCTCGGCGAAGGCGCGTACCGCGGCCGTCGCCCCCGCCCGCGGCCACGCCAGCCCGAGCACCGACGCCGGCAGGCCCGTCACCGGCACGAACACCACGTCCCGGCGCTCGTGGTAGGCCGCCGTCGGCGTGCAGAACAGCATGCCGCCGCGGCCGAGCGCGACCAGCGTGATGCCCTCCTGGCTGGTGGCGACCGTACCTCCTCGCCGGATGGGCCGGCCCGCCGGGGTGCGCTCGGGCGCGACCAGCTCGCGCCAGGCCCGCGGCGCGGGGCCGCCCGGCTCGATCAGCGGCAGCCCGGCCAGCTCCTCCGCGTCCACGGCGCGCCGGTCCGCGAGCGGGTGGCCGGCGGGCAGGCCCAGGCTGACCGGCACCCGGTTCAGGCCGGCCCCCGTCTCCAGGTCCGGCTCGTCCACCGGCAGCAGCGTGAACGTCACGTCCACCAGCCCCGCGCGCAGCCGCCCGAACGGGTCGGACAGCGGCACCTCCACCAGCCGCACCTCGCACGAGGGGTACAGCGCCTCGAAGGCCCGTACGGACGCGGTGACGAGGTCGGTCGGCGTGCCGAGGAAGCCGACGCGCAGCACGCCCGTCACCTGGCGGGCCGCCGCCCTGGCCCGGTCCACCGCGTCGCGCAGCCCGTCGTACGCCGGTCGCAGGTCCGCGAGGAAACGCTCGCCGAGCGGCGTCAGCCGCACCCGTCTGCTGGTCCGGTCGAACAGCCGGGCGCCGATCCGCGTCTCCAGCGCCCGTACGAGCTGGCTGACCCGGCCCGGCGACAGGTACAGCCGGTCGGCGGCCCGCGCGAAGTGAAGCTCCTCACTGAGCACCACGAAGCACTCCAGTTCCCTGAACTCCATCCTCACCCCTTAGTCCAGCTAAACCTTGCCTGAGCGTCCCGTCATTGTTCCCCCGGCGCCAGGGTCGAAGGCTTGGGTCATGACCACCACTGTCTCCCATCCCGCCCCCGTGAAGACGGCGCGCCCCCTCGCCGTGGCCGCCGTCGCGGCGGGCACCTTCACCATTGTCACCAGCGAGATGCTGCCCGTCGGCCTGCTGACCCCGATCGGCGCCGACCTGGGCGTCTCTGACGGCACGGCCGGCCTGATGATGACCGCCCCCGGCCTCGTCGCCGCCGTCGCCGCGCCGCTGATCACGCTGGCCGCGCGGCGCCTGGACCGCCGCCTGGTGCTGTGCGGACTGATGGCGCTGCTCGCCGCCGCCAACCTGCTGGCGGCGCTGGCGCCGGTCTACCCGATCATGCTGGCGGCGCGGGTGCTGACGGGGGTGAGCATCGGCGGGTTCTGGGCGTTCGCGGTGGGCCTGGCGGTGCGGCTGGTGCCGGAACCGCTGGTCGGCAGGGCCGCGGCGACGATCGCGTCGGGCATCGCGGTGGCGTCCGTGCTGGGCGTGCCCGCCGGGACGCTCGTCTCCTCGGTCGCGGGCTGGCGGGCGGCGTTCGCGGCCGTCGCGCTGCTCGCCGTGCTCCTGTGCGTCGCGCTGGCCCGGCTGCTGCCGGCTCTGCCCGCCGAGCGGGCCGCGCGCGTGTCGGACCTGTGGCGGGTGTGGCGCACGGGTCCGCTCAGGGTGGTGCTCGTCGTGACCGCCCTCGTGGTGACCGGCCACTTCGCGGCCTACACCTACGTCCGGCCGTTCCTGGAGCAGGCGGCGGGCGCGGGCGCCACGGCCGTGAGCGCCGTCCTGCTCGGGTACGGCGTCGCCGGTGTAGCGGGCAACTTCGCGGCCGGCGCGCGGGCGGCCCGGCGCCCCCGGGGCGTGCTCGTGACGCTCGCCCTGCTCATCGGGGTCGCGACCGCGGTCCTCGCCGCCGCGCCCGGCTCGATCGGCACGGCGACGGCCCTGCTCGTGCTCTGGGGCGTGGCTTACGGGGGCGTGTCGGTGACCCTGCAGATGTGGATCGTCCGGGCCGGCGGCGGTGAGGCGGGCATGGCCATGCTGACCGCGGTCTTCAACGCGGCCATCTCGCTCGGCGCGTTCGCCGGCGGGCGGGTGGTGGACGGGGCGTCGGCCCCCGCCGTCATGTGGCTCGGCGCGGGGCTGTCGCTGGCTGCCGCGGCCGTCGCTGGCATCGCGGGCAGGAGAACGACGAACGGTTCATGAACGCGTCGCGGATGATGGCGCTGCCGCAGCGCGAGCAGGGCAGGTCGCGGCGGCCGTACACCTCCAGGGAGCGCTCGAAGTAGCCGCTCTCGCCGTTGACGTTGACGTACAGGCTGTCGAACGACGTGCCGCCCTGGCGCAGCGCGGCCGCCATGACCTCGCGGACCCCGGCGAGCAACTCGGCGATCTTCGGCCGGGTGAGCGACTGCGTGGGGTGCGCCCAGTGCAGCCGGGCCAGCCACAGCGCCTCGTCGGCGTAGATGTTGCCGACGCCGCTGATCAGGCTCTGGTCGAGCAGGGCCCGCTTGACCTCGGTGCGCTTGCGGCGCAGGGCGGCGGCGAACCGGTCGTCGTCGAACGCCTCCTCGAACGGGTCGGGGGCGATGTGCGAGATCGGCGCGGGCACGCCGCCCTCCATCGGCGTCAGCATGACGTGGCCGAACGTGCGCTGGTCGACGAAGCGCAGCTCGGGACCGCCGTCGGTGAAGGCGAGCCGGAGGCGCAGGTGCTTCTCCAGCGGGGAGTCCGGATCCACGACGAGGAGCTGCCCGCTCATGCCCAGATGGGCCATGAGCGCCTCCTCGGCGCCCGACAGGGGCATCCACAGGTACTTGCCGCGCCGCTCGGCGGACAGCAGCACCCGGCCCTTCAGCCGCGCGGCGAACTCCTCGGCGCCCGGCACGTGCCGGCGCACCGCCCGCGGGTGCAGCACCTCGGCCGCGGCGATCTCGCGCCCGGCGACCCACTGCGCGAGGCCGCGCCGGACGACCTCGACCTCCGGCAGCTCAGGCACCCTAGCCCGCCGGCTGGCTCTCGCGCTGCTCGCGGCGGGCCCGGATGCGGGTCCAGGCCGCCTCGGCCGCCTGCTGCTCGGCCTCCTTCTTGCTGCGCCCGTTGCCCGAGCCGTAGGACTCGCCGCCCACGCGCACCTCGGCGGTGAACGACTTGGCGTGGTCGGGCCCGCTCTCCTCGACGTGGTACTCGGGCACGCCGAGCGCCTCGGAGGCGGTGAGCTCCTGCAGGGAGGTCTTCCAGTCCAGCCCGGCGCCGAGCGAGGCCGAGCGGACGATCAGCGGGTCGAAGAGCAGATGGACCACGCGGAACGCCTCGTCGAGGCCCTTGTCGACGTAGACGGCGCCGATCAGCGCCTCCAGGGTGTCGGCCAGGATCGACGACTTGTCACGCCCGCCGGTGCCCTCCTCGCCCCTGCCGAGCCGCAGGAACCGGCCGAGGCCGAGGCCGCGGGCGACGTCGGCCAGGGCGCGCATGTTGACCACCGCGGCCCGCAGCTTGGCCAGCTGGCCCTCGGGCAGGTCGGGGTGGTTGCGGTAGAGGGTGTCGGTGACCACCAGGCCCAGCACCGAGTCGCCGAGGAACTCCAGGCGCTCGTTGGTGGGCAGGCCGCCGTTCTCGTACGCGTAGGAGCGGTGCGTCAGCGCCCGCTCGAGAATGTCGGGATCGAGGCTGATCGACAGCACTCGCTCCAGCTCTGCTCTGGCGACCTCCACGGCCACCGGCTTGGGACCTGCGCCCACGGGTTTCCTCCTCGGACACCTTCACCTGGCGCGACGGCTGCGGAGGATGCCCGAAAACGTGGTGGGCGTCGGGGGTACAGAGCCCCGGCGTCCACCACGACCGCGGGCGAGCCGCCGCCGCACGCGACTGAGACGTTCACGCCGACCGGGGCACAATGGCACCCGGTCGGCATCACGTCAACTGCGAGATCAGGCGGACGGCTCGATGACCTGACGACGGTTGTAGGTGCCGCAGGTGGGGCACGCGATGTGCGGCTGCTTGGGCGAACGGCACTGCGGGCAGCTCACCAGGGCGACAGCAGTCGTCTTCCACTGGGAGCGACGGGCGCGGGTGTTGCTCCGCGACATCTTTCGCTTCGGGACGGCCACGTCACTTCTCCTGATCGTTATCGTTCTCGGAAACCAGACCTTGCAACGACGCCCAGCGAGCGTCGATCTTCTCGTGCCGGTGATCCGCTCCGGCCTCGGCCAGCTTGATCCCGCACTCGGTGCAGAGCCCCGGGCAGTCGTCACGGCAGACCGGGCTCAACGGCAGTGCGAGCACCACCGCGTCGCGGAACGTCGGCTCGAGGTCGAGCAGCTCCCCGTCGAGCAGCGAGTCGTCCTCGGAGGCGTCCTCGTCGGAGTAGAAGAACAGCTCCTGCAGATCGACCTCGATGTCCGAGGACAACGGGTCGAGACACCGAGCGCACTCCCCGGTCAGCGGGGCCTGCGCCGTGCCCGACACGAGCACGCCTTCCATCACTGCTTCGAACCGGAGTTCCAGCTCGACTTCGGCGTCCTTGCGGACACCGATCATGTCGACGCCGAGATCTGCCGGAGCCGGGAGAGTGAGGCTCATCTGCCGCATCGTGCCCGGCCGCTTTCCCAGGTCGTGGGTGGAGATCACCCAAGGCGAGCGGGGGTCGAGGTGCTGAGTCATCCTGCTCTCGCTAGGCATGGCGGAACTGTCGCCGTCGTACAAGGCCGAAATGAAAGGATACCAGGTGGCGGTCAGCCCCTGAGCCGCTCGACGAGCAGCTTGTGGACCATGTCGGGGACCAGCCCGGACACGTCCCCACCGTACCGCGCGATCTCCTTGACCCGGCTCGACGACAGGAACGAGTACTCGGGGTTGGTCGGCATGAACAGCGTCTCGACGCCGGACAGCCGGTAGTTGAGCTGGGCCATCTGCAGCTCGTAGTCGAAGTCGCTGACCACGCGGATGCCCTTGACGATGGCGGGGATGTCGTTCTGCTTGCAGAAGTCGACGAGGAGCCCGTGGAACTTCCGCACCTTGACGTTCGGGAAGTCCTTGGTCACGGCCTGCAGGATCTCGATCCGCTCGTCGACCGTGAAGAGGCTGCTCTTCTCCAGGTTGATGAGCACGGCCACGGTCACCTCGTCGTACAGCCGGGCGGACCGGGCGATGATGTCGAGGTGGCCGTTGGTGATGGGGTCGAAGGACCCCGGGCAGACAACGCGGCGCAAGACGCCTCCCTGGTCATGGGGCAGGTCTACGGATTACCGGCGGCGCGACCGTACCAAACGGACGCTTCGCCATAACGGCGAACCCTCTCCTCAACGTAACCATCCGGCCATACCAGGGCCTTTCCCCGGGTCTCCCTCTCGAACGCCACCAACGCGTCCCCGGCCAGCCATCCGTGATCGCGCAGCAGCTCCAGGACGCGCGCGACCTCCTCGTCGGACACCGCGTACGGCGGGTCGGCGAATACGATGTCGTACGGCTCCGGCCCCCCGGTGTGAGTTTGGCCACCCTGCCCCGGGGCGTCCTCTGCCGGCCGGCTCAGGAACCGCTCGACCTTGTCCGCCACGACGTGCGCGCCGGTGAGGCCGAGCTCCCGCACGTTCGCCCTGATCACCCGGACGGCCTTGGGGTCGGACTCGACGAGCACCGCGCGTTCGGCTCCTCGCGACAGCGCCTCCAGCCCGACGGCCCCCGACCCGGCGTACAGGTCCATCACCCGGGCGCCCCGCACGCCGTGCAGGGAGTCGAGCGTCAAGAGGATGCCTTCGCGAGCTCTGTCGCTGGTCGGTCTCGTGCCGCGCCCCGGCGGGACCGCCAGACGTCGCCCGCCCGCGCTCCCCGCGATGATCCGAGTCATGTGAGCCATTCTCGCGCACGTCGGCGCAGGTCAAGAGTGGACAAGTGTCGGCCTCGAGAACGCAAGGGTGATTCACATGCCCCCACCGGCCACGCATGATGGGTGCTGCGGCCTTCGAGGTGACCCAGTAGAAGGCCGACCGGCGTGGTCGTGAGCCCTTCCGCACGCCGGTTCCCTCGGCACCTGACCCGAGGGGTGGGCCCAGCCGGGGACGGCATTCGGGGGGAGGCCGTCCCCGCGGCTGGGCCCAACACCTTTTCCCGGCCACCCCCGGCCTTCCGTTTTCCAGCCACCCGGCCTTCCGCCACCCGCGCCTTCCCTTTGCCTGCCACCTTCGGCCTTCCGCTGTCCGGCCCCCGGCCTTCCGCCACCCCGGGCCTGCCCGTTGCCGGCCCTTCTCGGCCTTCTGCTGTCCGGCCGCTCCCGGACTTCCGGCCTTGGTCGGCCTCTCGGCTCCATCGCCTTCCGGCCTTCGAGCGCGCGCCCCAGAGCTCCTGCGGCTTCCCTGGCGCTCCAGCCCAGTCGGGGCCCTTCACCCGCCTCCGCATCCGGGCGTCCCACGCCAGGCCCCCAGCGCGGGGGGCCGCGCTCGGGCCCGCACCCCGGATGTCGCACGGCGCGGGGGGACGGGCCGGGCGCGTCTCGTCGCAGAGGGACGCGGCTACGTCTTCTCCAGGTACTCGGCGCGCTCGTCGGCCAGCAGCCGGTCGATCTCGGCACGCAGGGCCTCGTGCTCTTTCAGCTCCGGGTCGTCGGCCAGCAGCCCCGCCGCCTCCTCGCGGGCGGCCTCGATCACGTCCTCGTCACGCAGGAGCTGGAGCAGCTTGAGCGACGAGCGCCGCCCCGACTGCGCGGCGCCGAGCACGTCGCCCTCCCGCCGCTGCTCCAGGTCGACCCTCGACAGCTCGAACCCGTCGAGGGTGGCGGCCACCGCGTCGAGCCGCGCCCGCGCGGGCGTGCCCTCCGGGAAGTCGGACACCAGCAGGCACAGCCCCGGCAGCCCGCCCCGGCCGACCCGGCCGCGGAGCTGGTGGAGCTGCGAGACCCCGAACCGGTCGGCGTCCATGATGATCATGACGGAGGAGTTGGGCACGTCGACGCCGACCTCGATCACCGTCGTCGCCACCAGCACGTCCAGCTCTCCCCGGCTGAACGCCCGCATGACCGCGTCCTTCTCCTCCGGCGGCAGCTTGCCGTGCAGGACGCCGAGCCGCAGGTCGTGGAACGGCCCCTCGGAGAGGAGCTGCGCGACGTCGAGGACGGCCAGCGGCGGCCGCCGCTCCTCCCCCGACGCCCCCTCGCCGGCCTGTCCGGCCCCGCCCTCCAGGTCGCCCTCGTCGCCCTCGAGGTCGCCGATGCGCGGGCAGACGATGTACGCCTGCCGGCCCAGGGCGACCTCCTCACGCACCCGCTCCCACGTGCGTTCCAGGTAGTGGGGCTTGTCGGCGGCGGGCACCACGTGGGTGGTGATGGGGGCGCGCCCGGACGGGAGCTGCGACAGCGTGGAGACCTCCAGGTCGCCGAAGACCGTCATGGCGACCGTGCGCGGGATCGGGGTGGCGGTCATGACGAGCACGTGCGGCCGCCCGCCGCCCGCCTTCTCGCGCAGCGCGTCGCGCTGCTCCACGCCGAAGCGGTGCTGCTCGTCGACCACCACCAGCCCGAGGTCGGCGAACTGGACGTGCTCCTGGAGCAGGGCGTGGGTGCCCACGACGACGCCGGCCGTGCCCGAGGCCGCGTCGAGCAGCGCCGCGCGGCGGGCGGCGGCCCCCATGGAGCCGGTGAGCAGCGTGACCGCCGTGCCGCCGAACATGCCGCCCTGCGCGAGGTCGCCCAGCATCGCGGTGATCGAGCGGTGGTGCTGCTGGGCGAGCACCTCGGTGGGCGCGAGCAGGACGGCCTGGCCGCCCGCGTCGACCACCTGGAGCATGGCGCGCAGGGCGACCACGGTCTTGCCCGCGCCGACCTCGCCCTGCAGCAGCCGGTGCATGGGGTGCTCGCGGGCCAGGTCGGCCGCGACCTCCTCGCCGACCGCGGCCTGCCCCTCCGTGAGCGTGAACGGCAGCCGCGCGTCGAACTCGCGCAGGATGCCGTCGTCGCGGCGCGGGCGCGCCTTGGCGGGCCAGGCGGTCGCCGCCTGCCTGCGCTGGAGCAGCACGGCCTGGAGCACGAACGCCTCGTCGAACTTGAGCCGGTCGCGGGCCCGCTGCACGTCGCCGAAGTCCTTCGGCCGGTGGATCGCCTCCAGCGCCTCGTCCAGGTCGCGCAGGCCGTGGCGGGCGCGCAGGCCGGCGGGCAGCGGGTCGGCCAGCGGGCCGAGCGTGTCGAGCACGACCCCGATGGCGCGCCTGATCACCCACGGGGTCAGGTCCTTGCCCGCGGGGTAGATCGGCACGGGCGCGGCGGAGAACTCCTCGGCGCCGGCCTCGTTCTCCTCGAACAGCTCGAACTCGGGGTGCGTGAGCTGCCAGCGCGGGTGGGTCCGCGAGCCGAACAGGCCGACCTTGCCGGCGAACATGCCGCGCTTGCCCGGCTTGAGCCGGGACTCGGCGACGTGGGAGCCCTTGCCGAAGAACGACAGGTAGATCTTGTTACGGGCGGCGTCGACGACCTCGACCTCCAGCCAGGTGCCGCCGCGGTTGCGCATGGGCTTGCGCATGAGCCGGCTCACCTCGCCGACCACGGTGACGTGCTCGTCGACCTCCAGCGCGTCGAGCGCGGTCAGCTCGCCGCGCTCGGCGTAGCGGCGGGGATAGTGGCGCAGCAGGTCGCCGACCGTCTCCAGGCCCAGCACGCTGTGCAGCAGCTTGGCGGTCTTCGGGTCGAGCGCCTTGGCCAGGGGCTCGTCGAATCGGCTCACGGCACTATGTTCTACCGCCTGAGACCGACAGGAACCCATGCCACGGCCCCGGGAGGCGCCGTCGGGTCGCGTGGCACGGGGATCGCGGCCGGGCCGGCGAAGGCCGCCGCCGGGTCGTTCCACGCCGATGAGAAGCGGGTAGGGGGCGCTCCACGCCGACGAGGAGCGGGTACGGGTCACTCCACGCCGATGAGGAGCGGGTAGCCGCCCTGCTCCCCCGCGTACACGACGAGATCCACGTCGGGCCGGGTGGCGCGCAGCCGCCCGCCCACCTCCTCCGCCAGCTTCCCCGGCGCGTCCGCGCCGGTCACGAGCGTGACCATCTCGCCGCCGCCCGCCACCATCCGGTCCACGACCGCGACGGCCACCTCTCCCAGCTCGCGGCCGATCACGGCCACGTCGCCGTCGATCAGCCCCAGCACGTCGCCCGGCCGGCACACGCCCACGCTCGTGACGCCCTCGCTGCGGGCGACCACCAGGTGTCCGTGGCGGGTGTGCCCGGCCGCCCCGGTCATGGCCACCACGTCGTCGTCGAAGCGGCGCAGCGGGTCGTGGACGGCCAGCGCCGCCAGCCCCTGCACGGTCGCCCGGGTCGGCAGCACGCTGACCACGACGCCGTCCTCCCTGGCGATCTCCGCGGCGGCGGTGGCGACCGCCTCGGCGCCCTCGTCGTTCGGCAGCACGGCGACCTCGCCGCCCGCCTGCCTGATCGCGGCCAGCATCGCGGGCAGCGACGGGCGGGTGCCCGGCTCCCGCCGTACCACCACCGCGCCGCACTCCTCGAACAGCGCCGCGATTCCGTCGCCCGCGGCGACGGCCACCACGCCCCGGCCCGCGTCGCCGCGGTGGGTCCGCCCGGCGAGATAAGTGATCTTGATCCGGTACGGCCGCCCGACCCGCAGCGCCGCCTCCACCGCGGGACCAGCCTCGTCCACGTGGACGTGGACGTTCCACAGGCCGTCGCCGCCGACGACCACGAGCGAGTCGCCCATCGCGTCGAGCTCCTCGCGCAGCTTGGCCACGGCGGCGTCGTCGGCGTCCAGCAGGTACATCACCTCGTAGCCCGCGCCCACCTCGGTCATCGGCGAGACGCGCGACGTCGGCGCGGGGACCTCGTAACGCTCGCCGGAGTCGCCGGTCACCGCGGTCGCCAGCGACTCCAGGATGATCGCCAGCCCGGCGCCGCCCGCGTCCACGACGCCGCTGCGGGCCAGCACGTCGAGCTGCTCGGGGGTGCGGCGGAGCGCGGCACGGGCCTCGCGCGCCGCCCGCCGCGCGACGGCGGCCAGGTCGCCGTCCGTGTCCCGCACGGCCCCCGCCGCGGCGGCGAGCACGCTCAGCACCGTGCCGTCCACGGGCCGCGCGACCGCGTCCCGGGCCAGCGAGGCGGCCCTGTCCAGGCCGGCGCGCAGGTCGGAGCCGTCTTTCAGCACCTCGGCCAGGCCACGCAGGGCCTGGCTGACGATGACGCCGGAGTTGCCGCGCGCGCCGACGAGCGCCCCGTACGAGAGCGTCTGCCAGACGACCGCGCGGTCCACGTCGTCGGGGAGCGCCTCGACGGCCTCGGCGGCGGCCAGCATGGTCAGGTGGAGGTTCGTGCCGGTGTCGCCGTCGGCGACGGGGAAGACGTTGAGCGCGTCGATCTCCGCCCGCGACCTGCCCAGCGCGTCCGCGGCCAGACGGGCCCAGCGGCGTACACGGGGCGGGTCGAGAACCTCCATACGCGACGCTCCGCCCTCTCGAGTGCGCTACGGTTAAAGAAGGAGGATATCGCCGCATCCGTCCTCGTCCAGTGGCGCGAGTTCGCACCTGGTGGCGCGGATCGGATATCCTCGTCTGGCTGGCCGGTTGTCCCGGCATGCCCTCCGCCCGACAAGCATCAGCGGACAGGGCTACATCGACTGTTTTAAGGAGCGATACCGTGGCTTCCGTCTGCGATGTCTGCCGCAAGGGCCCGATCTTCGGCAACAACGTGTCCCACTCGCACCGCCGCACCCGTCGTCGTTGGAACCCCAACATCCAGACGGTTCGCGCGGTCGTCGGCGGCACGCCGAAGAAGATGAACGTGTGCACCTCGTGCATCAAGGCGGGCAAGGTCTCCCGCTAGCTTCGCGCCTTTCGACAGGCCCGCCGCTCCCGGCCGAGCGGCGGGCCTTCGTCATGCCCGGACGCATCATGCGTCATGCCCGGGCGAGCCGTCATGCCGCGCGCCCGGGGGCCGGTGAGGCCGGTCAGCGCCACTGCCAGGCGTGGTCGACCGGGCCGATGCCGTCGCCGAGCGGGAAGCCGCGCCGGATCGCGCCCGTGACGTACTCCTTGGCCTTGCCCACCGCGCCCGGCACGTCCTCGCCCATCGCCAGGTGGGAGGCGATCGCCGAGGCGAGCGTGCAGCCGGTGCCGTGGGTGTGGCGGTTGTCGAGCCGCTCGGCGGTGAAGCGGTACTCACGCGTGCCGTCGGTCAGCAGGTCCACCGGCTCGCCCGGCAGGTGGCCGCCCTTGACGAGCGCCCAGGCGGGCCCGAGCTCCAGGATCGCGTCGGCGGCCCGCCGCAGGTCGTCCTCGTCCTCGACCTTGACCGAGGTGAGCTGCTCGACCTCCCACAGGTTGGGGGTGACGACGGTGGCGACCGGCAGCAGCCGCGTGCGCACCGTGTCGACGGCCTCGGGCGCGAGCAGCGAGTCGCCGTGCTTGGAGACGCCCACCGGATCGACCACGACCGGCGCCTCGTACGCGCCGAGCCTCTCGGCCACGGTCTCGACCAGCTCGGGCGAGGCCAGCATGCCCGTCTTGACCGCCTGCGCGCCGATGTCGCCGAGCACGGAGTCGAGCTGGGCGCGAACGGCCTCGGCGGGCAGCTCCCAGTAGCCCTGGACGCCGAGGGAGTTCTGCGCCGTCACGGCGGCGATCACGCTCATGCCGTGGACGCCCAGGGCCAGCATGGTCTTGAGGTCGGCCTGGATGCCCGCCCCGCCGCCGGAGTCGGATCCGGCGACGGTCAGCACACGCGGAGGGGTCGTAGCGGTCATGCCCCCATCCAACCATCGCGCGCGGGCGGGCGCCTTCCCCCGTCGTGCGGGCGGGCGCCTTCAACCATCGTGCGGGCGGGGCGTTCAACCCTGGCGCGGGCGGGCGCCGTGATCGGCGCCCGCCCCCGAGGCGCTAGCCGACGGCGCAGTCGCCGCCCACGAGACCGCAGTTCTCCGGCTCGGCGGCGCGGCCGGTCGCCGTGAAGGTGATCTCGGTCGAGTCGCCCTCCGCCAGCGTGTCCGGCAGGTCGATGATCAGCAGATCGCCGTCCTGCGTGTACTCGGCGCCCGTCAGGTTCAGCACCCGCCCCTTCACCGGCACCGACACGGTGAGCGACTTGATCGCCTGCGGCGAGGAGTTGACCACGTCGAGGTGGGCCGTGTAGCCGGTGAGCCGCTGGCGGACCACGTCGAAGCCGACGCTCACCGAACCGCCCCCGCTGGGACCCGTCGTCTCGGTCGCGGTGGGCACGGGGTTGCCCGTCGCGTTGTCGGCGGGCTGGGTGACCGTGATCGTGCTGGGCTCCTCGGACGGGGTCTCCAGCGCGGTCTCCTCGGTGGGAGTCGGCAGCGGCTCCTGGGTGGGCTTGGCCGCCTTCTTGGTCTTGCTCGGCTTCGGCTCGGGCGTGGCGGAGCGGCGCGGGGCGCGGACGTTCGTCGTGGTCTGCGGGCCCGGCGTGCCGGCGGTCTGCGTCTTCTCGGCCGTGGGCTCGTCCGTCGGCGACGCTTCCCCGCTCTCCTCCTCCGTCGGCTCCTCGGTCTCCTCCGTGGCGGGCTGGGAGCCCTGCGGGCCGGGCTGGTTCGTCGCCTGTACGGCGGCGCAGCCGTCGGCGGGGCAGCCGGACGGCTGCGACGATCCGCTCATCAGCTTCACGCCCGCCACGGTGCCGCCGAGCACGACGGCGACGGCGGCCACCGAGAGCAGCGCGAGACGGCCCCGGTTCCTGGCCGGCGGGTCGGCGTACGGGTCGGCGTCGTCGGACGGGGGCTTGCGGCGCCCGCGGCGGCGCGGTGCGGGGTCGTCGTCGCTCCCGCCGTCCCGGTCGCCGCCGGGCTCGTCGCCGCCCGACCAGCCGGAGCCCAGGAAGCCGTTGTCGGCGCCTTCCGCCCACGCGGGGGCCTGGGCGTCGACCATGGTCGGGGTGCCGAACACCTTGATGTCGCCCGGCTCCGGCGGCGCCTCCGGGGACTGGGCCCGGGTCTGCTCGGCGGCGGCGCCGTCGAGGCCGAACATCTGCGTGGCGTCGCCGCCGCGCCCCTGCGGCCCGTCACCGAACGCCTGGGGCTCGGCGGGTCCGAACGCCTGCGGCCGCTCGCCGAACACGTGGGTCTCGGCCGAGCCGAAGGCGTGGGGCCCCGAGGGCCCGTCGTCGCCGAAGCCCTGGGGACCGGACGGCCGATCGCCGCCGTACGGGTCGTCGCTCACGAAGCCCGGGGTCGAGGAGGGCCTGCCGTCCTCGAACGCGCGGCGGATGGGGGCGCCCCTCCCGCTGAAGACGCGCGTGCCGGAAGGTCCGTCACCGCCGGACACCGGCGGCCCCGAGGGGCTCTCACCGCCGAACGCGTGCGGGCCCGAGGGCCCGTCTCCGCCCGCGGGACGTGGACCGGAGGCCCCGAAGGCGTTCGGCCCCGCGGGGCCGTCGCCGCCGAAGTCCTGCGGCATGCCGAAGGTCTGGGTGCTGTCGCCGATCTCGCCGCCCTGCCCGGGCTCGTCCCAGTGCGGAGGGCGCGCGAAGGCGCCGGTCGTCTCGAACGGCTGCTCCACGGCCGGCCCGGAGCCGGCGCGGGCCCGCGAGGGCGGCGGCTGGAAGGCACCTGTGGTCTCGAACGGGGACTTCTCCGGCGGGCGGACGGCCGCACCGGGGTCCCGCTGGGGCATCGGCGCCCACTGGCCCGTCACGCCCGCCTGGTCCGGCAGCTCCGGCCAGCCGGGCTGCTCGGCCCGCTCGTCATCGGAGTCCCAGAAGGAACTCCTGCTGGTCGGATCCGGCGCGGCGGCCCACTGCGCGGCGCGGTCGGCGAGCCCGAAGTCCTCGTCGTGAGAATCGTCGGACGTGCCGTTCCCCCGTTCGCTCGCGTCGTCGGCTCCACCTGTGTGGCGGCCCATGGCAGCCCTTTCTTGCCGGTTACGATGGCCGCCAATCTTCATAACACCTTCGCTACGACTTTGTCCCAGCATTCCCGTGAGTCACATCTCATAGTGGGAAATTTTCCTGCAAATCGGGACATCTCGTTACTGAAAGTGATCCCAGCCGCCGCGACCCACGTCACGGCCCCGCACGGCCACGCCCTCGCCCTCCACGACGGCCCCCACGACCTGCCAGGCGTCCCCCAACTCCACGTCGGCCGGGAACACGGCCGCGAGCGCGTGATCCTCACCGCCCGTGAGCACCCAGTCGACGGGATCGGCCCCGAGCTCCTTGGCGGCGGCGGCCACCGGCTCACCCACCGTGAGGGCGCCCGGGTCCAGCTCCACCCGCACCCCGCCGGCCCGCGCCAGGTGCCCCAGGTCCTGCAGGAGCCCGTCGCTGACGTCGAGCATCGCGGTGGCGCCCAGCCGCGCCGCCTCCGGCCCGCACGCGTACGGCGGGCACGGCCGCCGGTGCGCCTCCACCGCCTCGAACAGCGGCCCCGCGTCACGCGGGACGTGCCGGCCGGCCTCCAGCAGGGCCAGGCCCGCCGCGGCGTGCCCCAGCCGCCCCGCCACGGCCACCACCTGGCCGGGACGCGCCCCCGACCGGGTCACGGGGGGCCGCCCACCCAGGTCGCCCAGGGCCGTCACGCCGAGCACCACCAGGTCGCTGCGTGCGATGTCGCCGCCGACCACGCTCGCCCCCACGACCGCGCACTCGTCGCGGAACCCGTCGGTCAGCGCGTCGAGCCAGCCGACCGGCAGATCCGCCGGCATGCCCAGCCCGACCACCAGAGACGTCGGAACGGCGCCCATGGCGGCGATGTCGGCGAGGTTCTGCGCCGCGGCCTTGCGGCCCACGTCGTAGCCGCTGGACCAATCGCGGCGAAAGTGCCTACCCTCGAGCAAGAGGTCCGTTGACACCACGACGCGCCCGTCCGGCGCACTCACCATGGCGGCATCGTCGCCCGGTCCGAGCAGAACACTGGCTCCTTGCGGCAGACGTCCGGAAATACGACTTACCGCTCCGAATTCGCCGAGATCTCCGACTCTGATGACACACCTCCTGACCCACACAGGGTACGGTGGCCCTTCGGCGTGATCCAATCGCCCGGGAGGACGTAATGGTGCAGGCCTACATCCTTATTCAGACCGAAGTCGGCAAGGCGGCGAGCGTGGCAGCGGAGATCTCCGGCATCCCCGGGGTCACGCAGGCCGAGGACGTGACGGGACCGTACGATGTGATCGTGCGGGCGGAGGCCCGCAACGTCGACGAACTGGGCAAACTCGTCGTGGCCCAGATCCAGGGCGTCGAGGGGATCACGCGGACCCTGACATGCCCGATCGTGCACATCTGAGGTAGATCTTTCCGGGAGAACTCGCCGTCCATGCGTGCCGCCGCCCTTTCGCTGCTGCTGCTCACGCTCGCCGCGTGCGGCGCCGTCCAGGTCGAGCCGCCCGCCCCGCAGGGCGAGGCGGCCACGGCCTGTCAGCGGCTGTCCGGGCTGCTGCCCCGCACGCTGGACGGCGCCGGACGCGGCACGTCCGTGCCCGAGTCGCCGTACGTGGCCGTCTGGGGCGACGGGGAGATCGCGCTGCGGTGCGGGGTGCCGCGGCCGGCCCGGATGGCGCCGACCGACCAGCTCCAGGAGATCGACGGGGTCGGCTGGTTCGCCGACCCCGACAAGCCCACGCTCTTCACCGCCGTCGCGGCCCCGTTGTACGTGGAGGCGACGATCGCCGGAACGCACGTGGCGCCCCAGGTGCTCGCCGACCTCTCGGGCCCGATCAGCCAGGTCACGCCCAAGTAGTCCCCTGCTCAGCGCAGCCCGGCCGGTCGGTGCAGGGCCAGCTGGACCAGATGGTCCACCAGCTCCGGATAGCTCATCCCCGACGCGGCCCACAGTTGCGGCGCCACCGACAGCGACGTGAACCCGGGCATCGTGTTGATCTCGTTGAAGACGATCCGGCCCTCGGGCGTGTAGAAGAAGTCCACCCGCGAGAGCCCTTCGCACTCCAGCGCCTCGAACGCCCGCACGGCCATCGCCCGCAGCTCCTCCGCCACCTCGCCGGGCAGGTCGGCGGGCACGGTCAGCGACATCTGGTCGGGGTAGTACTTGGCCTCGAAGTCGAAGAACTCCTGGCCGCCCTCGACCTTCACCTCGCCGGGCCGCGAGGCCCGCGGCGGCTCGTCGCCGAGCGACTCGAGCACCGCGCACTCGACCTCGCGTCCCGTCACCGCCGCCTCGATCAGCACCTTGGGGTCGTGCCGCCGGGCCTCCTCGACCGCCTCGGCGAGCGTCGCCCGGTCGTACGCCTTGGAGATGCCCTGGGACGAGCCGGCCCGGGCCGGCTTGACGAACACCGGCCAGCCGAGCTGCTCCTCGGCCTCCTTCAGCACCCGCTCGCGGTCGAGCCGCCAGTCGCGGTCGCGCACCACCAGGTAGCGCCCGATCGGCAGCCCGGCCGCCGCCATGACGGTCTTCATGTACGCCTTGTCCATGCCGACGGCGCTGGCCAGCACCCCGGAGCCGACGTAGCGCACGCCGGCCATCTCCAGCAGCCCCTGGATGGTGCCGTCCTCGGCGAACGGCCCGTGCATCACCGGGAACACCACGTCCACCGCGCCCAGCTCGACCGGGATGCTGCCCGGGTCGTAGGCCACGATCGAGCCCTGACCGGGCGGCAGCGCCAGCGCGGCGCCGGAGGTGTCGACGCTGGGCAGCTCACCCTCCTCGATGGCGAACCGCTGGTCGGCCGCGGCGAGCACCCACCTGCCGTCCTGGGCGATCCCGATGGGGACCACCTCGTACTTGTCCTTGTCGATCGCCTCCAGCACGCTGCCCGCCCCCATGAGGGAGACGGCGTGCTCGGAATTGCGACCCCCGAAAACGACGGCGACGCGTGGCTTGCTCATGACGTCCGAATCTACCGGCGTGTTCCCACCACAGCGAGCCAAGCACGCCGGTGATGTCCGTAATGGTCAGACCCCATACCGCTCAGGCTTGGGTGAACGGGACATCAGAAGCATGCCCGCCTCGCTGGGCGACATGCCGTCGTGGACGACGCCCACGACGACCTCGGTGATCGGCATCTCGACGTCGTGCTTCCTGGCCAGCTCCAGCACCGACTCGCACGACTTGACGCCCTCGGCGGTCTGCTTGGTCGCCGCGACGACCTCCTCCAGGGTCATGCCGCGGCCCAGGCGCTCGCCGAAGGTGCGGTTGCGCGACAGCGGCGAGGTGCAGGTCGCCACGAGGTCGCCCATGCCGGCCAGCCCGGCGAAGGTGTGCGGGTCGGCCCCGAGCGCCGCCCCCAGGCGCGAGATCTCGGCCAGGCCCCTGGTCATCAGCATGGCGCCCACGTTGTCGCCCATGCCCATGCCCGCGGAGACGCCGACGGCCAGGGCGATGACGTTCTTGACCGCGCCGCCCAGCTCCACGCCCACCACGTCGTGGTTGGTGTACGGGCGGAACCACGGCGGCAGGTGGCAGGCCTTCTGCAGCCGCTCGGCCACGGCCTCGTCGGTGCACGCCACGACGGCGGCCGCGGGCTGGCGCTGGGCGATCTCCTTGGCCAGGTTGGGGCCGGACACGACCGCCACCCGCTCCTCGGGGACGTTCGCCACCTCGCGGATGACCTCGCTCATCCGCTTGGTCGTGCCCAGCTCGATGCCCTTCATCAGGCTGACCAGGACGGCGTCCGGCGGGATGTGCTCGCGCCAGGCGGCCAGGTTGGCGCGCAGCGTCTGCGACGGCACGGCGAGCACCACGAAGTCGGCGCCGCGCAGCGCCTCGGCCGGGTCGGTCGTCGCCCGCAGCGAGGCGGGCAGCGCCACGCCCGGCAGGTAGTCGAGGTTGGTGTGGGTGCGGTCGATCGCCTCGACCAGCTCCGGCCGGCGCCCCCACAGCGTGGTCTCGTTGCCGGCCTCGGCCAGGATCATCGCGAACGTGGTGCCCCACGAACCGGTGCCGAACACCGCCGCCTTCGTCATCGTCGTCACCGCCCGGCCGGATCGTAGGGAGTCTCGGGTGCCTTCTCGCCGCGCAGCTCGGCGAGCTGCACGGTGATCGCCGCCATGATGTCGGCGGTCGCCTGGCGCAGCACCTGCCCCTGCGCCGGCTGGCCGGCGTATCCGGACAGGTCGACCGGCGGCCCCACCGACACCCGGAACGTCTTGCGCGGGAAGAGCCTGGGCTTCTTCTCCCCGTACGGCAGCAGCTCATGCGCGCCCCAGTGGGCGACCGGGATCACGGGGGCGCCGCTCTCCAGCGCGAGCCGGGCGGCGCCGGTCTTGCCGACCATCGGCCACAGGTCGGGGTCACGCGTGCAGGTGCCCTCGGGGTAGAAGAGGATCGCGCCGCCGTCGCGCAGCCGCTGCGACGACACCTGCAGCGAACGGACGGCCTCGCTGCTGGCCCGCTCGACGGGGATCGCGCACAGCGAGCGCACGGCGTGACCGAGCACCGGCACCCGGAACAGGCCCGCCTTGGCCAGGATGACCGGCCAGCGCCCCTGGTCGTACAGGAAGTGCGACAACAGCACGGGGTCGGTCCACGACAGGTGGTTGGCGGCGATGATCACCCCGCCCTGGCGGGGGATCCGCTCCCCGTGGCGCCAGTCGCGGCTGATCAGGAGCCGCGACAGTGGCTTCACGATCACCACGGCCAGGGACTCCCAGAAACGCGACGGCCGCGTGAGGCGCCTCATGCTCTCCTCCATCCCGAACGTGGTGTGCGCCCCAAGTCTCCCGGTTGGCCGCGCGGGATGTCGAGGCGCGATGCTTAACCCTATGAGCAACCGCTGGTCACTGGTCATCCCGGTGAAGACACTGGTCGCCGCGAAGACCCGGATGGCCGCCGCGACCGGCCCGCACCGCACGCGGCTGGCCGTCGCCGTGGCCTGCGACACGGTGTCGGCGGCGCTGGAGTGCCCGGCCGTGGCGCGGGTGGTCGTCGTGACCGCCGACCCCGCCGCCGCCGGGCCGCTCGCCGCGCTGGGCGCGGACGTGGTGCACGACCCCGACCGCGGGCTCAACACCGCGCTGCGCACCGGGGCGGCCCACGCCGTACGGCTGGCCCCCGGCGACCCCGTGGGCGCCCTCCAGGCCGACCTGCCCGCGCTGCGGCCCGCCGAGCTGGCCGTGGCGCTGGCCGCGGCGGCGGAGTTCGACCAGGCGTTCGTGCCCGACGCGCTCGACGTGGGCACCACCTTCTACGGGGTACGGCCGGGGCAGCCGTTCACGCCCCGCTTCGGCGGCGAGTCGCGGGCCAAGCACCTGGCGGTCGGCGCCAAGGAGCTGTGCCTGGACGGCATCGACTCGGTCCGCCGCGACGTCGACACCCCCGACGACCTGCGCGCCGCCGTCAGGCTGGGTCTCGGTCGGCACACCGCGGCCGTGGTGGCGGAGCTGTGGCCGTCCTGATGCGGGGCGCGGTGACGACCGCCAGGTGGGAGAGGCCGAGCGCGGCGACGCCCACGGCGAACACCGCGTAGCCGCCCGTCCGCTCCCCCAGCGCTCCGCCGAGCAGCCCGCCCAGCGGGAACGCGCCCCACATGACGAAGCGCATGGCGGCGTTGACGCGGCCCAGGAGGTGCGCGGGGGTGACCCGCTGGCGGTGGCTGAGCTGGGTGACGCCGAACACCGAGCTCGCCGCGCCGAACAGCGCCCCCGCCGCGGGCAGGAACGCCAGGCGCCAGCCGGGGCCGGTGGCCAGCGCGGGCAGGTAGACCACGGTGGCCAGCGCCGCCGAGCCGTACAGGGTGGCGCCCGTGCCGAAGCGGGCGGTCAGCCGGGGCACCAGCGCCGCGCCGGCCAGCGCGCCGCAGGCGGAGGCCGACAGCAGCAGCCCGTACGCGCCGGGGCCGATCTTCAGCTCCTTGACCAGGTAGAGCGGGAAGCCGACCGCGCAGACGCTGTTGGCGGCCATGACGAGCGCCCCGACGACGGCGACGCGGCGCAGCACCGGCTCCCGGACGACGAAGGCCAGGCCCTCGGCCATCTCCCGCCGCAGCCCGTGCCGTGACGGCCGCTCCGCGGCCTCCGGGGGGCGTTCCTCGGCTCGTACGCGGGACAGGAGCAGCGCGGAGGCGAGATAGCTGACGGAGTCGGCGAGCAGGGCGACGGGCGCGGTGAGCAGGTTGACCAGCCAGCCGCCGACGCCCGGGCCGGCGAGGAGCGAGACGTTGCGGGTGACCTCCAGGGCGCTGTTGCCGCGTTCGAGCCGGTCCTCGGGCACGACGGCGGGCAGCAGGCTCATGTGGGCCACGTCGAAGAACACGGTGCCGAACCCCAGGATCAGCGCCACGGCGTAGAGCTGTGGAAGGGTCAGCACGCCCGCCCAGGCCGCGAGCGGCACCGTGACGAGCGCCAGGCCGCGTACCAGGTCGGACCAGACGAGGACGGGCAGCCGGCGGACCCGGTCCACCCAGACGCCCGCGGGCAGGCCCACGAGCAGGAAGGCGACCATCTGGGCTGCCGAGAGCAGGCCGAGCTCCAGCGCTCCGGCGTCCAGCGCGAGGACGGCGGCCAGGGGGAGCGCGACGATGGTGACCTGCGTGCCCATCTGGGTCACGCCGTTCGCCCAGACGAAGCGCCGGAAGTCGGGGTTCGAACGCATAAGTAGCGATCCTCGGGGGTTCCGCTTCCCGATGGCAAACGGATTAGGCTGGTGCGCGTGCAGGCCACGGTGCGCACCTTCGACGAGGTCACCCGCTCCGGCACGGTCTTCCTGGACGACGGGACCGTGCTGTCCTTCGGCGCCCACGCCTTCGACGCGGGCCCGCTGCTGCTGCTGCGCTCGGGGCAGCGGGTGCGGCTGGCGATGACGGACGGGGAGATCAGCTACGTGACGCTGTCCACGTTCCCCGTGCCGGAGTGATCCGCCGCCGGGCCCCCGCGACCGCGCAGCCCCCGCGACCGCGCAGTCCCCGCAAACGCGAAGCGCCCGGCCCCCGAGACGGGGACCGGGCGGGTGCGACGTCGTTACTTCTTCTTCGCGGCCTTCTTGCCGCCGGCGTTCACCAGCTCCTTGAAGTCCGAACCAGGCCGGAACTTCGGCCCCCAGCTCTCGGCGACCTTGATCTCCGCGCCGGTCGACGGGTTCCTGGCCGAGCGGGCCGGCTTGTGGACCATCTCGAACGCACCGAAACCGGTGATCGAGACCTTGTCTCCGCCGGCCACGGCCTTCTGGACGACGTCGATGATCGCGTTGACCGCTTCGGTCGCCGTCTTCCGGTCGCCGACGCGCTCTACGATGGCATCGACGAGCTCTCGCTTGTTCATGTAAGTTGTGCTCCCCCCGTTACGGCTCGGGGTTCCAGCTAACGAAGTTCGACGTAGAAACCCCTTACTCTCCCGAAACTAGGCCGGATTGCGGGCGAACTCAATCACCCGGCGTGCTTTCGGGTGCGCGTGGCGTGTCGAGATCGCCGTCCAGGGAGGCCAGGAGAAGATCCAGACGGGCCGCCGCCCGTGCCGGATCGCGCTTGGCGAGGTCGCAGATCGTCAGATATCGCCGCGCCAGCCGCTCTTTCTCGTCGGCGGGAAGCCCGGTGAGCACGGCGCTGACGCGGCGGTGCGCCTCGCGCAGCCGCCGCGCCAGCTCGTCGTCGTCTAGACGGTCGTCGGCAGCCACGGCTGCCGCTCATTCTCGTACGCCGCGACGTCGTCGGCGTGCCGCAGGGTCAGGCCGATGTCGTCGAGGCCCTCCATGAGCCGCCAGCGGGTGTAGTCGTCGATCTCGAAGCCGACGACCTCGCCGGCCCAGCGGACCTCGCGGCCCTCCAGATCGACCGTCACCTGCAGCGACGGGTCGGCCTCGGCGGCGGCCTGCAGCGCCTCGACCTTCTCGGCCGGCAGGATGACCGGCAGCAGGCCCATCTTGGTGGAGTTGTTGCGGAAGATGTCGCCGAACCGGGCGGCGATCACCACGCGGAAACCGTACTGCTGCAGCGCCCAGACGGCGTGCTCGCGCGATGAGCCGGTGCCGAAGTCGGGTCCGGAGACCAGGATCGAGGCGCCCTGGTAGGCCGGGTCGTTGAGGACGAAGCCGGGGTCCTCGCGCCAGGCGGAGAACAGGCCCTTCTCGAAGCCGGTGCGGCTGACCTGCTTGAGCCAGACGGCCGGGATGATCTGGTCGGTGTCGACGTTGCTGCGGCGCAGCGGCACCGCCGTACCGGTGTGGGTGACGAACGCGTCCATGGTCGGGATCTCCTAGAGGTCGGCAGACGGAAGCACGTCGGTCAGGTGGCCTGGCCGCCTGACCGTGACCGCGCTAGAGGTCCGCGGGAGCGGTCAGGTGGCCGGTGACGGCGGTCGCGGCGGCGACCTGCGGCGACACCAGGTGGGTGCGGCCACCCTTGCCCTGGCGGCCCTCGAAGTTGCGGTTGGAGGTCGAGGCGCTGCGCTCGCCCGGCTGGAGCGTGTCGGGGTTCATGCCGAGGCACATGGAGCAGCCGGCCTCGCGCCACTCGGCGCCGGCGGCCTTGAACACCTCGTGCAGCCCCTCCTGCTCGGCCTGCAGCTTGACCAGCATCGAGCCGGGCACGATGAGCGTGCGCGTCTTCACCTGCCGGCCGCGCAGGATCTCGGCGGCCGAGCGGAGGTCCTCGATGCGGCCGTTGGTGCAGGAGCCGACGAAGACGGTGTCGACCTCGATCTCGCGCAGCGGGGTGCCGGCGGTCAGGCCCATGTACTCCAGGGCGCGCTCGGCGGCGGAGCGCTCGATCGGGTCGGCGAAGCTCGCCGGGTCGGGCACCGACGCGCCCAGCGGCAGGCCCTGGCCGGGGTTGGTGCCCCACGTGACGTACGGGGTGAGCGTGGCGGCGTCGATCTCGACGACCTTGTCGAAGACGGCGTCGTCGTCGGTGCGCAGCGACGTCCAGTACTCGACCGCCTGGTCCCACAGCTCGCCGGAGGGCGCGTGCGGGCGGCCCTTGAGGTAGGCGAACGTGGTCTCGTCCGGGGCGATCAGGCCCGCCCGGGCGCCGGCCTCGATCGACATGTTGCACACCGTCATCCGGCCCTCCATGGAGAGCTTGCGGATGGCCTCGCCGCGGTACTCGACGATGTAGCCCTGGCCGCCGCCGGTGCCGATCTTGGCGATGATGGCCAGGATGAGGTCCTTGGCGGTGACGCCCGCGGGCAGCTCGCCCGAGACCTCGATGGCCATGGTCTTCGGCCGGTAGGCGGGCAGGGTCTGCGTGGCCAGCACGTGCTCGACCTCGGAGGTGCCGATGCCGAACGCGATGCCGCCGAACGCGCCGTGCGTGGAGGTGTGGGAGTCGCCGCAGACGATGGTCATGCCCGGCTGGGTCAGGCCGAACTGCGGGCCGATGATGTGCACCACGCCCTGGCCGGCGTCGCCCATGGGGTGCAGCCGGATGCCGAACTCGGCGGCGTTCTTGCGCAGCGTCTCGACCTGGGTCTTGGAGACCGGGTCGGCGATGGGGCCGAGCACGGTCGGGACGTTGTGGTCCTCGGTCGCGATGGTGAGGTCGGGCCTGCGCACCTCACGGCCGGCGAGCCGGAGCCCGTCGAACGCCTGCGGGCTGGTCACCTCGTGGATGAGGTGCAGGTCGATGTAGAGCAGGTCGGGCTCGCCGTCGGCGCGGCGCACGACGTGCTGCTCCCAGACCTTCTCCGCCAGTGTGCGGCCCATGATCTCCTCCTGCTTTTCCACGACTGCTGCTTGCCGGCGATGCTCCGCATCGCGGCTCAGTCGCGGTGTGTAGCTTCGCCTCCGACTTGCTTTCTCATATGTCGAGACGGCAGTATCGGTCTATGGACAACTCTAGCGGAGTCGGAGTACTCGACAAGGCCGTTCTGGTGCTCAATGCCCTCGAAGCCGGCCCGGCCTCGCTGGCCCAGCTCGTTCAGGCCACCGGATTGGCCCGCCCCACCGCGCATCGGCTCGCGGTCGCCCTCGAACACCACCGCATTGTGAGCCGTGACACACAGGGCAGGTTCGTCCTGGGTCCGCGGCTCTCGGAGTTGTCCACGGCCGCCGGCGAGGACCGGCTGCTCGCGGTGGCCGCGCCGGTGCTGATGCAGTTGCGCGACCTGACGGGTGAGAGCGCGCAGCTCTATCGCCGCCAGGGTGACGAGCGCGTGTGCGTGGCCGCGGCGGAACGCGCGAGCGGCCTGCGTGACACCGTACCGGTGGGATCGGCGCTGCCCATGGGGGCGGGTTCGGCGGCGCAGATCCTGCTGGCCTGGGAGGAGCCCGACCGGCTGCACCGCGGGTTGCGCGGCGCCAAGTTCACCGCCGCGACGCTCGCGTCGGTGCGCCGCCGCGGCTGGGCCCACAGCGTGGGCGAGCGGGAGCAGGGCGTGGCGAGCGTGTCGGCGCCCATCCGGGGCAGCGGCGGCAAGGTCATCGCCGCGGTGTCGGTGTCGGGCCCCATCGAGCGGCTCACGCGGGCGCCCGGACGCCTGCACGCCGTACCGGTGATGGCCGCCGCCGAGCGGATCACCGAATCGATGCGCCGCTCGTCATGATCAGGATGGGCGTGGCGGCCCGGCCGCTGTCGTGATCATGAAGCGCCGCACGTCATGATCGGCAAAAGCACGGATTTGGGGGGCCGAGTGCGCCGTCGGCGCACTAGCCTGAGTGCGTGACAGATCGCATCGAGGTAGCCGCCACTGAGCTGCGACCGCTGCTCGAAGAGTTCATCCTGTGGGCGCGGGTCAACGCGCCCGACAGCGACCCCGAGCTCGTCGGGCCCGCCGCCCTGTGGCACCGTCTCGCCTTCTCCAGCGACCTCGGCACGTGGAAGCGCGCCGACCTGCGTAACCTGCTCCTGGACCGCATGCCGAAGGTCGTGGAGGACCCGGACTCCGCCGCCGACGGCATGCTGCCGGCCGTGGACGCGTACCTCACCTTCCTCTCCCAGACCGGGAGGCTGACCAAGGGCTCCGACTCCCTGGACGGCCTGCGGGAGGAGCTCGACGACGTCGAGGACGAGTTCGTCGAGCTGATGGAGGAGCTCCTCGACGACGCCGAGGGCGACGACGAGGACGAGGAGGAGGAGACCAGCGATCTGGGCGACTTCGAGCCGTTCGCGGACGAGCTCGCCGACCTGCCCACGATCCGGCTGCGGCCGGACGCCGAGCTGGCCGCCGCCGCCCGCGAGGTGCCGCTGATCGCCAAGGCCCGCGACCTGGCCGTGTGGGTCGGCTCCGGCCGCCGCGTCGGCGAGGACACCCTGCTGTCCGACGCCGAGGTGGAGGAGGCGCTGGCCGCCGCCGGCCTGCCCAGGCCGGAGACCGAGGGCTCCCTCGCCGAGGCCGTGCCCCAGCTCTGGAACGTCTGGAACCTCGCCGTCGACCTGGAGTTCCTGGAGCCGGGCGAGGGCAACACGGTGGCCGTGCAGGACGACACGTCCGAGTGGCCGTTCGGCGACGACGAGGACGTGCTCGACGCCTGGATGCTCGGCCTCCACTCGATCGACTACGGCGACCCGGAGCTGCCCGACGACGACCTGACCATGGCCCTCGCGGGGCTCACCCGCGGCGTGCTGGTGCGGCTGCTGCTGGCCGGCGGCTCGCGTGAGCTCGACGGCCTGCGCCAGGAGCTCGCCGACGCCGCCGCCGACCTCGACGAGCTCGGCTCCGACGCGTGGGAGGCCGCCGGCGACCCGCTGGCCCCGGCCGTCGAGTGGCTCACCGGCTACGGCATGGTCACCCTCGACGAGGCACAGGGGGCCGGCGGGACGCTCAGCCTGACGGCGCTCGGCACCGAGGGCGTCATCCACCTCGTGGACGACGCCGACATCGAGATCGACGCGCGGCCCGCCATCGAGTCGATGAGCGCCCACGAGCTGCTCGCGCTCAGCGCCGAGCTGCCGGAGGAGGAGGCCGACGCCGAGTTCGCCGCCTGGATGCGGCTGCGCGAGCCGGGCCGGGCGGCCGAGGAGCTGCTGGAGGCGGCGGCCGAGGACGAGAGCGACGCGCTCATCCGCGTCCAGGCCGCCAGCGTGGTGGGCACGCTCGGCGAGGAGGCCGTACCGGCCTGGCAGGCGGCGCTGAAGGAGCCGTCGCTGCGCCCGTACGCGGCCACGCACCTGAGCCAGCTCGGGGTCGAGGGGGCGCCCGAGCCGACCCAGGACGACACCCACTGGCTGATCCTGGACATGTGGACCATCTCCGCCGGGCTGGGCCGCTCGGAGTTCGTCAGCAGCCTGCGCGACATCGGCCCGGACCTGCTCAACAACCTGCTGGAGGTGATCTGGAAGATCCCGCACGCTCACGTGGAGGAGCTGCTGGACCTGATCTCCCAGGTGCACCCGGACAAGCAGGTCGCCAAGGCGGCCCGCCGGGCGCTGTTCAAGGCCCGCTCGCACCAGTAGCCGTCCGCTTGCGCCGCTGTGCCCCGTGACCGCCTTTCGCGGCTCGGGGCACAGCGGTTCTCGGTCTGTGGTCCTGCCTAGGGAGCGAGGACGTCGTCGAGGGAGTCGGCGGTGGCGGCCCGACGGATCCACTCCTGGATCTGGGCGAGATCGGTGCAGCCGGCGATCCGCAGCCTGGCCTGCTCGGTCAGGGTGAGGCCGCGCGCCTCCAGAAAGGTGATCAGGGCCTCGATCTCGCCCTCCGCCTTACCCTTGCCGAAGTGCTCACGAGCGAAGGGACTGTAGACCGGCCACGCCGTTGACGACATGATCTCCTCCAGGTTCTGCTTCACGCCCACAGAGGCGAGGTCATAAGCGTATTCATAGTACTGCGGAGCGTGTTCGCCGCCGACCTCTGCCAACGCGACGACGAACGCCTCCACGACGGGGCGGCTCTGGCCGTGGAGCATCACGGACACTGTGGCCAGTTCCATGCATGCGGCGGCTTCGACGGGGTCGGTGATGGCCGGCACCTGGTCCGGCCCCATGACGAGGGGCGTCAACGAGTACCCCGGCAGCTTCGTGACGATCGGCGCGGCGGCCCAGGCCCCTACCTTGTCCGTCGGGCACACGACGAGCACCACGACCGGGCAGTCGAGCCGCAGCCACAGGGAGGCAGCGTATCGAGCCCAGGCGATCCGCTTCGTCTCGACGGGCTCAAGCTGGACCTCGATGACGACGGCCAGCTCGGGATCCCTCGGGGGCCCCAATGTGATCACCGTGTCGGCGTAGCAGTCACGGGAGTGCCGGTCGTTGAACTCTCCCGTGGTGACCTCGACATAGGTGTCCGTCGAGAGGTCGGGGTCGTAGAGCCGCTGAAGGATCTCAACGGCGAACGCCGGGCGGCCTCTGAAGAGCCCGTTCAGCGTGTCATGGATGATGGATGGCACATCGCCGTACGTTATCAGTTGAGTACGGATTGTGACGGGAATTCGCAAAGCCGGATCGAACGAGAACACGAAAAACGCCCCGGCGCGGAGGCGCACGGGGCGTTGTGAGAGAAGACGTAGTCCCGACCGGATTCGAACCGGCGCTACCGCCTTGAGAGGGCGGCGTCCTGGGCCACTAGACGACGGGACCTTCGTTGACTTGTGTGACTGTGGTAGTCCCGACCGGATTCGAACCGGCGCTACCGCCTTGAGAGGGCGGCGTCCTGGGCCACTAGACGACGGGACCGCGTCCCACAAGCAATCCGCCGGGCTGCCCCGGCGACGGACGTAACTCTACCGCACCTCCGAGACCACAACCAAACCGCGATCAGGCGCATGGAGCGGGGCGGTAGATCGTGGCGCGGTCGTGACGGTCAGCCGTGCGTCCGCCTGCCCAGAGCGGCCTCGAAGGCCCGCATCGTCCAAACGATCGTGGCGCGTTCGGCCGGCGTGAGGTCGGCCAGGACCTCGTCCCAGGCCAGCGCGCTGCCCGCCAGCCACTCGCGGATCGGCTCGACGTACCGCGGCGCGATCGCCACGACCCGTCGCCGCCGGTCGGCGTCGTCCTCCTGCCGCGTCAGGACGCCGCGGCGCGACAGGTCGCCCACCATGAGGCTGACGGTCGTCGGAGCGATCTCCAGGCGCTCCGACAGCCCGCTCACCGTGAGCGGGCCGTCGTACTGCAGGTAGGCCAGCAGCGACAGGTGGCGGGGCGCGAGGTCGAGCGTCCGCAGCGCCTCGGGGACGGGCAGCCGCTTGGCCCGCCCGACGATCCTGGGCATCAGCAGCAGCATCGACCGCACGGCCTGGTCGGTGGTCATGCCGTCCGCGTCGTTGACCATGGAGCTCCTCTCCGATTATCTTTGATGTCAAAGCTAATTTGATGACAAACGAACAGAGGGTCCACGATGCCACATCTGACGGTCCGGGTCCTGGAGCCGCAGCTCGGGGGGAAGGAAACGGCCCTCATCGCCGCGCTGACCGAGGCGGTGGTCGAGGTGTACGGCGAGTGGGCGCGCGACGTCGTGGTGATCCACCTCGACGGCGTGCCCGCCGGACGGTGGGGCCTGGGAGGCGAGCCGGTCGAGGAGGCGCCGCCCGCGATCATGTTCGGCATCCGCGAGGCGGCGTTCACCCGTCCGGACAGCGAGGAGCTCGTCGCCCGGCTCGTGCGAACCGTCACCGGCGCCGTCGCCGGCGTCCTCGGCGCGCACCTGCGCGACACGATCACGGTCGAGCTGGTCGCCACCCCGGCCGGCCGGACCGCCGTCGGAGGCGTGATCGTCGACGGCTAGCCGGCGACGTGCGCGAAGCGCGGCCGGCCGGTCAGCAGACCGTGACGTTCGCGGAGCGCGGCTAGCCGGTCAGCAGGCCGCGGCGGTAGGCCTCCGCCACGGCGGCCGCGCGGTCGTGGACGTCGAGCTTGGCGTAGACGTGCAGGAGGTGGGTCTTGACGCTGGCCTGGCTGATGAACAGCCGCGCGGCGGCCTGCTGGTTGGTCGCCCCGCCCGCCACCAGCCGCAGCACCTCCAGCTCACGCGGGCTCAGCGCGCCCCGCGCGGGCTTGCGCACCTGCTCGGCCAGGCGGCCCACGACGGCGGGCGCGAGGACCGTCTCGCCGCGTACGGCGGCGCGGACCGCGCGCACCAGCTCGTGCGCCGGGGCGTCCTTGAGCAGGTAGCCCGCCGCGCCCGCCTCCAGCGCGGTCAGCACGTCCGTGTCGAACGTGGTCAGCACCAGCACCCGCGGCGCCGCCGGGCCGAGCGCCCGCAGCTCGCGGATGGCGGTGACGCCGTCCATGCCGGGCATGCGCAGGTCCAGGAGGACGAGGTCCGGGGTCAGCTCGGCCGCCAGCCTGACCGCCCCGGCCCCGTCGGACGCCTCCCCCACGACCTCCAGGTCCGGCTCCGCGTCCAGCGCCGCGCGCAGGCCGTCGCGCACGATCGGGTGGTCGTCCACCAGGAGCAGCCTCATGCCTCGCTCCACGCCTCCCCTCCCGCTTCGTGTCCCGTGCGCGCCGGGCGGCCCGCTTCGTGCCCCGTGCGTACGGGCTGGCCCGCTTCGTCGTCCATGCGTGCGGGCAGGGCCGGGACGGTCGCCGCGACGGCCGTGCCCCCTCCCGGTTCCGACTCGATCTCCAGCGTGCCGCCGACTCCCCGCACCCGCCGCCTCATCCCGTCCAGCCCGAAGCCGTCAGTGACCGCCTGCGGGTCGAAACCGGTCCCGTCGTCTCGGACGTCCAGCAGGACCGTGTCGTCCTCGTACGAGAGCGTCAGGACCGTTCTGGTGGCGTCGGCGTGCTTGGCGACGTTGGCCAGGGCCTCCTGGGCCACGCGCAGGAGGGTGTCCTCCACACCGGCGGCCAGCGCCACCGGCGTGCCGGTCAGCTCGAACGTCAGCCCGGCGCGCGCCCCGCGGTTCCAGTCGTCCGCCATGCGGCCGAGGGCGTCGGGCAGCCGGGAGTCCTCCAGCGGCCCGGGGCGCAGCGCGCTCACCGCCCGGCGCGTCTCGCTCAGACCGCGCCGGGCCAGCTCGGACGCGTGAGCGAGGCGGCGCCGGCGGTCGGCGTCATGACCGGCCAGGTCGGCGCGGCCGGCGGCGTCGAGCTGCCCGATCAACGCGACGAGGTCCTGGGCGACCGTGTCGTGGATCTCGCCCGCGACCCGGTGCCGCTCGTCGAGCACGCCCGCGTGCCTGGCCTGGCCGAGCAGCCGGGCGTGCAGGTCGGCGTTGTCGGCCAGGGCGGCGCGCAGCTCGCCGATGAGGCGGCGGCGCCGGTCGCTCTCGGCGCTGACGTACCAGCCGGCGGCCACCAGCGGGACGGCGATGCCGGCGATCACGGTGAGCAGCCCGGCGGGGTCGCGCGCCCCGGCCTGGGCGGCGACGATGACGGCGGCCGTGAGCGTCATCCCGGCGATGACCAGCCGGGTGGGCAGCAGGGCGACGGCCAGCGGATAGCCGGCGGAGGCGAGCAGGGTGAAGGCCGGGTGGTGCGCGGCCAGGATCCCGGCGAGGGCGAGGAAGCCGGCGTAGTGCGCGGCGGCGAGCGCGGGCAGGTCGTGGCGGCGCGCGTGCGACCACGGGAGCGGCGTCAGCCAGAGGGCCGTCAGCCCCGCCGCGACCGGCCAGGGCACCGAGGCGAGCCAGGGCGCCACCGCGAGCACGACGTTGCGCGAGCCGCCCGCGCCGTGTCCCGTGGTCGCGCCGGCCCCGGAGTCCCCGGTGAGCGCGGCGGCCACCGTGGAGACGACGAGCAGGCCGTAGGCGATCGTCACGTGCACGAGGCGCTCGCGGCCCTCCGGCCCTTCTCCCGCGGATCCGCTCGATGCGGTCCCTCTCAGGCGCCCGGCCGCCCTCGCGAGCCCTGACATCTTCACGAGCCCGCCCCGTCCGTACGGGTCAGGGTCAGCCGATCGGTGGATGCCCGGCCTCCACCGGACGACGAGCCGCCCGGGCGATGTACGCCCCCTCCGCCCCCGGGGAGCATCGTCACATGAGCGAACAGACCGAGACCGCCCGGCCGCGCCGGGTCACCACGTTCGTCTTCGTGACGGGCGCGAACGGGACCGCCTCGCAGGACCCCGAGCTGACCCTGCGCGGCCACCGGACGGTCGGCGTCGACCTTCCCGGCCACGGCGCCGCCGAGCAGTTCCACCGGGCCTACCAGGCGCCCCAGGACCTGGCCGCGCTGGCCGCCCTGCCCTCCCCCGTGTCGGCCGTGACGCTGGACGACCACGTCGAGGCCACCGTGAACGTCGTGCGCCGCGCCGCGGAGCACGGCCCGGTGATCCTGGTGGGCGGAAGCCTGGGCGGCGCGACCGTCACGAGGGCCGCCGACGAGGTGCCCGACCTGATCGACCGGCTCGTGTACGACGCCGCGTTCTGCTGCACCGCGCTGCGCTCGCCGGCGGAGTACCTGGGGACCCCCGAGGCGGAGGGCAGCCTGGCCTCCAGCGTGCTGGGCGCGCTGGTCGGCGACCCGCGGGAGATCGGCGCGATCCGGGTCAACTGGCGCTCGGCCGACCCGGTGTTCCTGGACGCGGCCAAGGAGGCGTACATGGCCGACGCGAGCGACGGGGAGTTCCTGGCGCTGGTGAACGGGCTGCTGCCCGATGAGAGCCTGCTGGTGTCGGGCGGTGACGCGCGTGGCCGCGCGCAGGCGTGGGGACGGGTGCCGCGCACCTACATCAGGCACGCGCGGGACCGGACGATCCCGCCGGCGCTGCAGGACCGGATGATCAGGGAGGCCGACGCGGCGACCCCGGGCAATCCGTTCGACGTGCACACGGTGGAGGCTACCCACGCGCCGACGGCGGCGGCTTACCGGCAGATCAGCGACATTCTCGATCGGCTGGCGAAATGAAAAACGGACGCCTCGGTTTCCGAGACATCCGCTGCTCACTGCTGGGGTACCAGGACTCGAACCTAGACTAACTGAACCAGAATCAGTCGTGCTGCCAATTACACCATACCCCACCGCTTCCGCGAGCCCCGTGGGGCGCGTTCGGCGACGTCCGAAAGAATAGCCCAGCTTGAGGCGAAGACCAAAACGATTGCCCCGGGCGGCCCGGCGGGCCCCTCCCCGTGCCAAGCTGAGGGGGACAAAACACCATGTGGAGGAGCCCGAGCGTTGGCCGAGAACCCCTTGTTCGCCCCTAGTTCCCTGCCGTACCAGTTGCCGCCTTTCGCGGACATCCGCGAGGAGCACTACCTGCCCGCGTTCGAGCGGGGAATGGCCGAGCAACTGGCCGAGGTCGACGCGATCGCCGGAAGCGCCGAGCCGCCGACGTTCGACGACACGATCGCCGCGCTCGAACGCTCCGGGCGGCTGCTCGCCCGGACGGCCACGGCGTTCTCCACCGTCGCCGCGTCCGCCTCGACCGAGGGGATCATGGAGATCGAGAAGCGGATCTCCCCCGAGCTGACGAAGCACAGCGACGCCATCCGCCTCAACCGCGCCCTGTGGGCCCGCGTCAAGCAGGTCGCCACCGAGGACCCCGAGGAGGCGTGGCTGCTGGAGAAGTACCGCGAGGACTTCGTCCGGGCCGGCGCCGACCTGTCCGAGACCGAGCAGGAGCGGCTCAGGGAGCTCAACGAGGAGCTGGCGCGGCTGTCCACCGAGTTCGCCCAGAACCTCATGCGCGCCTCCACCGACTCCGCGCTCGTGGTGGACGACCCCAAGGAGCTCGACGGGTTCGACGAGGAGCGGATCGCGTCGCTGCGCCGCGACGGCCAGTACGTCCTGCCGCTGCTGAACTTCACCAACCAGCCGGGTCTGGCCCAGCTCACCGACCGCGACGTGCGCCGCCGGCTCTACACGCTGAGCGTCGAGCGGGCGCCGCGCAACTTCGAGCTGGCGGTCCGCATGGCGACGCTGCGCGCCGAGCGGGCCCGGCTGCTGGGCTTCCCGAACCACGCCGCGTACTCGGTGGCCGACCAGACCGCCAAGACCGTCGACGCGGTCGAGGAGATGCTCGGGCAGCTCGTCGGCCCGGCCGTACGCAACGCCCGCAAGGAGGCCGAGGCGCTGGCCGAGCAGGCCGGGTTCCCGATCGAGCCGTGGGACTGGTCCTTCTACTCCGAGAAGGTCCGCCAGGCCCGCTACGACCTCGACGCGAGCGCGATGCGGCCGTACTTCGAGCTCGACCGCGTCTACCGCGACGGCGTCTTCCACGCGGCGACCCTGCTGTACGGCATCACCTTCGCCGAGCGTCCGGAGCTGCGCGGCTACCACGAGGACGTGCGGATCTTCGAGGTGTTCAACGAGGACGGCAGCACCCTCGGCCTGTTCGCGCTCGACCCGTACGCCCGCGAGGGCAAGCGCGGCGGCGCCTGGATGAACAACCTGGTCGACCAGTCGCTGCTGTTCGGCGAGAAGCCGGTCGTGGTCAACAACCTCAACGTCACCAAGCCCGCCTCGGGCCCGACGCTGCTGACCTACGACGAGGTCAACACGGCCTTCCACGAGTTCGGGCACGCCCTGCACGGGCTGTTCTCGGAGGTGCGCTTCCCGCGCGTCTCCGGCACCAGCGTGCCGCGCGACTTCGTCGAGTACCCGTCGCAGGTCAACGAGATGTGGATCACCTGGCCGGAGGTGCTGGCCAACTACGCGCGCCACCACGAGACGGGCGAGCCGATGCCGGCCGAGCTGGTCGAGAAGATGAAGGCGGCCGAGCAGTTCAACCAGGGCTTCATGACCGTGGAGTACCTCGCGGCCACGCTGCTCGACTGGGCCTGGCACAAGCTGGAGCCGGGCCAGGAGGTGGCGGACGCCGAGGCGTTCGAGCAGGCGGCCCTGGAGGCGGCCGGGATCGCCTTCCCGCCGGTCCGGCCGCGTTACCGGACCAACTACTTCGCGCACATCTTCTCGGGCGGCTACAGCGCCGGCTACTACTCCTACATCTGGAGCGAGGTGCTGGACGCGGAGAGCGTCGAGTGGTTCAAGGAGAACGGCGGGCTCCGGCGCGAGAACGGCGACCACTTCCGGCGCACGCTGCTGTCGAGGGGCGGCGCCACCGACCCGCTGACGGCCTTCCGCGAGTTCCGCGGCCGTGAGGCGTCCATCGAGCCGCTGCTGAAGCGCCGCGGCCTGGTCTGACCGGTCCAGGACCCCGCCCCGCGGGGCGGGGTCCTCACGCGGCCGGGCTCGGCAGGCCGGCGAGGCGCTCGCGCAGCCACTCCTTCTCCGCCCGGCTCATGGCCCGCGCGACCAGCAGCATCCCCTTCCGGTACGGGTCGGGCTCCTCCTCCGCGCGCACCGGCCGCCCGCCCTCGTAGAAGAAGCCGGCCGGCGCCTCCAGGAAGTCGAGGCGGCGCCGGAGCACCGCGGCGCGGTCGGCCGGGTCCGGCAGCGCCGACAGGAACGTCAGCAGGACGAAGAACCGCGCCTGGTCGCTGATCTGGAGGTCGGCGGGGCGGCGGAGACGGTCGAGCAGCTCCTCACGGCCGGCCGGGGTGAGGGTGAGCACGTACCGGCGCGCCGCCGCCGCGCCCGCCTCCTCGTGCCGCTCGACCAGGCCCGCCGATTCGAGCCGTGAGATGGCCGGGTAGAGGGCGCCGTCGCTGACGGGGCGCAGGTGGCCGGAGAGCGCCGCGATGCGCGCCTTGAGCTCGTAGCCGTGCATCGGCCGCTCGTTCAGGAAGCCCAGGATCGTCAGGGCCAGGTCGCCGCCGCTTGCCATGGGCCGCATCGTACCGCTATACCTCTAATCGATATACAACGAATCGAGGTATGTGATGATCCGGCTGGCGATCCCCGTATACGTGGAGCTGCTGACGGCGGTCGTGGCGGTGGGGCTGATCGACCTGCTCTGGGTCTCCGGGCTGGGCGAGGCCGCGGTCGCCGCCGTGACCGTGGGCACCACCGTCGAGTACCTGGCCTACGGCCTGTTCCTGGCGATCCCGACGGGCGTCACGGTGCTGGTCGGCCGCCGTGACGGGCACGCGCCCGTCGCGCCCGTCGTCCGCGCCGGCTGGGCGCTGTGGGCGGTCCTGTCGGTCGCGATCGCGGTGCCGGGCGTACTGCTGCGCGAGCCGCTGGCCGCGCTGTTCACCGACGACTGGCGGCTCACGGCCGGCTTCTTCCTGATCTCGCTCGGCGGCCTGCCCGTGTACTTCGCCCAGACCGTCGTGGACGGCATCCTCAAGGGCCGCGGGGACACCCGTCGGCCGATGCGGCACGCCATCCTCTGCAACGTGCTGGTGGTCGCGCTGGACCCGTTGTTCATCTACGGGCTGGACCTGGGCGTGCAGGGGGCCGCACTGGCGACCGTGGCGGCCCGGCTGCTGACCCTGGTCGTGGCGCTGGCGACCGCGCGCCGCCTCACCCGGGCGCCGTCCGCCGACGGGGACGCCGCCGGCACCGGGGCGGCCGCGTGGGACGTGGTGCGGACCGGGCTGCCGATGTCCGGCGACTTCCTCGCCCGCTCGGCCGTGGGCATGGCGCTGGTGGACCTGGTGGCCGGGTTCGGCACGCGGGAGCTGGCCGGCTACGGCATCGGGCAGAAGATCATGCTGGCCGGCGTCATGGTGTTCTACGCGCTGCGGCAGGCCGCGATGATCCGCACCGCGCGCTCCGAGCCGGCCGGCTCGCCGCTCCTGCTCGGCCTGGGCGCCGGCGCGGCCGTGGCGCTCGCGGTGAACGCCGTGGCGGCGCCCGTCGCCGCGCTCTTCACGGCGGACCCGGAGCCCGCCGTGAGCTTCCTGCGCTGGATGACGCTCTACCTGGTGCCCTTCGGCGGGCTCATCGCCGTCGGCGGGGTGCTCCAGGCGAGCGGCAGGGGCGGCCGGCTGCTGGCCGCCACGCTGGCCGGGTTCGCCGTGCAGGTGCCGCTGGCGTACGCGCTGAGCGCGCACGCCGGCGTCACCGGGGTGTGGCTGGCGATGGCCGCCGGGGCGGCCGTCAGCCTCGCAGGCGCGCTAGCGCCGCGCGCAGCCGCTCCTGGCTCCGCTCGCGGCCGAGCACCTCGATCGACTCGAACAGCGGCAGACCGACCGTCCGGCCGGTGACCGCCACGCGGACGGGGGCCTGCGCCTTGCCCAGCTTGAGGCCGTGGGCGGCGCCCACCTCCTCCAGCGCCTCCTTCAGCGACTCGGGGTCCCAGCTCACGGAGTCGAGGCGCTCCAGGTAGCCGGTGAGGATCTCGACCGGGGCGTTCTTCATGGCCTTGTCCCAGGACGCCTGGTCGAACACCGGCTGGTCGAGGAAGAGGAAGTCGACGTTCTGCCGGATCTCCGACAGCACCGTGATGCGCGTCTGGGCGAGCGCCGCGACCTTGCTGAAGGTCTCGCGGTCCCAGTCGGCGTCGAGGTACGGCGAGCAGCGCTCCTCGAAGACGTGGATCGGCAGCGCCCGGATGTACTCGCCGTTGAAGGCGCGCAGCTTCTTCTCGTCGAAGAACGCGCTGGAGCTGTTGACGTCCTCCAGCCGGAACAGCGGCACCATCTCCGACCACGGCATGATCTCGCGGTCGTCGCCAGGGCCCCAGCCGAGCAGCATGAGGTAGTTGACCATGGCCTCGGCCAGGTAACCCTCCTCGCGGTAGTCCTCCAGCGCCACCTTGTCGCGCCGCTTGGACAGCTTCTTGCGCTGCTCGTTGACGATGACCGGCAGGTGCGCCCACACCGGCGGCGTCGCGCCGAGCGCCGGCCACAGGAGCTCCTGCTTGGCCGCGTTGCCCAGGTGCTCCTCGCCGCGCACCACGTGGGTGATGGCCTGGGTGATGTCGTCGACCGCGTTGGCCAGCACGTAGAGGGGCGAGCCGTCGGTGCGGGCGATGACGAAGTCCTCCTGGGCGTCGTTGGGGAACTCCACCCGGCCGCGGATCAGGTCGTCGACCACCGTGACGCCCTCGTCGGGGGTGCGGAAGCGGACCGCGCCCTCGGTCAGGCCGCGCTCGCGGCAGTGGCCGTCGTAGCCGCGGTGCTCGGAGCCGGTGCGGGCGACGAGCTGCTCGCGGGTGCAGTCGCAGTAGTACGCCTTACCGTCGGCCAGCAGCTTGGCCACGGCCTCGCGGTGCTGCGGCTCGTAGGCCGACTGGAAGTAGGGGCCCTCGAACGCCGGGTTGGTGCCGTTGATGCCGATCCAGTCGAGCGCCGAGATGATGCCCTCGGTCCACTCGGGCCGGTTGCGGGTGGCGTCGGTGTCCTCGACGCGCAGCACGAACCGGCCGCCGGCCTGCTCGGCCAGCGCCCAGTTGAACAGCGCCGTACGGGCGCCGCCCACGTGGAACATGCCGGTGGGGGACGGCGCGAACCGTACCCGTAGATCAGTCACGAGCGACCACCTTGTTCGTCAGAGTGCCGATGCCTTCGATGCCGACGCTGACCTCGTCGCCGATCTCGACCGGGCCGACGCCCGCCGGGGTGCCGGTCAGGATCACGTCGCCGGGGATCAGGGTCATGACCGCGCTGACGTAGGCGACGAGCGCGGGGATGTCGTGGATGAGCTGGCTGGTGCGGCCGCTCTGGCGCACCTCGCCGTTGACCGTCGTGGTGAGCGCGAGGTCGCTCGGGTCGAGGTCGGTGCGGATCCACGGGCCCAGCGGGCAGAACGTGTCGAAGCTCTTGGCGCGGGTGAACTGCACGTCGCGCTTCTGCAGGTCGCGGGCCGTCACGTCGTTGGCGCAGGTGTAGCCGAAGATGACGTCCTTGACCCGCTCGACCGGGACCTCGCGGCACAGCCGTCCGATGACCACGGCCAGCTCGCCCTCGTAGTCGACCCGGTGGGACAGCGAGGTGGGGTAGGCGATGGCCTCGCCGTGGCCGATGACGGAGGTGGACGGCTTCATGAAGATCAGCGGCTCGTCGGGCACCTCGTTGCCCAGCTCGCGGGCGTGCTCGGCGTAGTTGCGGCCGATGGCCACCACCTTGCTCGGCAGCATGGGGGCCAGCAGCTTCACCTGGGACAGCGGGTATCGCTCGCCGGTGAACTGGACCTCGCCGAACGGGTGACCGGTGATGGCGGAGACGAACTCCTCGCCCGGTCCGCCCTCGACCACGCCGAACGTGACGCCTTCGCCTGTGGAGAACCTCGCTATACGCACCCGACAAGGCTATCGCCGCCGCCGAGCCGGTCCGCCCCCCGGAGGTGCGGCGGGTTAGCCTGGCAACGGCACCGGGTCGCGACGGGGCACCCGGTGCGGTGAGCTGCCGCGAGAGGGGTCGCGTTGTCCGTCGTGAAGATCAATGTGCTGACGGTTCCCGCCGAGATGCGGGAGGAACTGGAGCGCCGGTTCTCCAACCGGGCGGGGATGGTCGAGTCGTCCGACGGCTTCGAGTGGTTCGAGCTGCTGCGGCCGGTCGAGGGCACCGACCGCTATCTCGTCTACACGCGCTGGCGCAGCGAGGAGGACTTCCAGAACTGGCAGAAGGGCATGGCGTTCCAGCGCGGCCACGCCCAGGCCGCCGCCGACGCGGGCCGCGCCGGCGGGCAGGAGCAGGGACAGGGGCACGGCCACGGACAGGGGCCGGCCGCCTCGGGCTCGGAGGTGTGGTCCTTCGAGGTCGTGCAGAGCGCCGGCCCGAAGTCCTGACCGAGGCGTCCCGGGGCCGTCAGGCGTCGAGGGGATTGCGGGCGACGCGCTCCGCGATCCCCGACCGGACGAACCCGCCCGCCAGGCTGGACGGCTTGCGCTCGCCCTGCTCGGCGATGCAGGCGGCGAACTCCTTGGCGATGTCCAGGCGCGGGTGGCGGGCCAGGACCTCCTCCCGCAGGCCGGGCGGGATCAGCTCCGTGCGCCGGCCCGAGATGTCCATGCCCGTGGACAGCTCCAGCAGGTGCCCCTCGGGATCGTCCTCCAGGGACACCTCGTCCCACATGTGCCGGACGATCACTTCGAGGGCGCGCTGCCTGCGCTCGCGCGACCAGCCGGCGCCCGCGCAGAACGCCCAGGCCACGTGCCCGCCCGCCTCCTCGAACGGCACGGTGTGGCTGTCGAACTCGGCGGTCAGCCCGAGATCGTGGAGCATGGCCGACACGTAGAGCAGCTCCGCGTCGAAGCCGATGCCCTGCTTCCTGGCGTAGGCGGCGGCCCACAGGTAGGCCCGGACGGAGTGGTTCAGCAGCGAGGGCGTGTGGTATCTGGCCGCCACCTCCAGCGCGCCGCGACAGGCGGCGGTGTCGGGGATCACCAGGTCGTTCAGCTTCATGGGGCCATCATGACTCAACGGGTACGGCCGGCGGGCTGGGCGGCGTCCGAGCGGGACGGCGCGGCGTCGCCGGAGTCGGCGCGCGGCGTCCGGCGGGCGACCGCCAGCCCCGCCGCGAGGCAGGCGAGCGGCACGCCGGGCAGCACGTACCGGTGGTCGAAGGCGGCGATGAGCACGGGCAGCAGGAGCAGCGTCACCGAGGCCGCCCACGGCAGCAGCACGTCGCCGCCCAGCGACCGCCACCTGACCACGACCCCGGCCAGGCCCACCAGCAGGAGCGCCCCGAGCAGCGGCCCCCGCAGGAAGCCCCAGCCCTGGTAGGAGCGGATCAGGCCCGCGTACGGCTCGACGACCGCGCTCTGGCCGGAGGCGCCCTGGTAGTCGGTGGTGATCTCGGCGGCGGTGCGGTCCTTGGAGGCGGGCACGTCCCTGAACGGCGGGATGCGCTCGGGGAAGGAGTAGGCGCTCTGCGGCCCGTCCACCGGGTACACCCAGCGCTCCCAGCTGAAGATGTGCGCCGAGTCGGCGAGCCCCGCGGCGAGGAAGTCGAGCGGCTGGGCGAGGATGGCCTGCCGGGCGAAGCGGCCCGCGCCCTCGTCGCGCGCGGCGTTGCCGCCCTTGATCGTGGTGATCGGCGAATCGGCGTCCCAGATGTACTCCGGCGGCTGCCGGCGCTGCCCCAGCGGCTCCTTCGGGCAGAGCTGCGGCAGGTCCGGCCGGATGCGCGCGCAGTCGGCGAAGGTCAGCGTGCGCGCCCACAGGAACGTACTGCCGCGGCTCAGCGCGAACGTGCCGTGGACGGAGGCGAACCACGAGGCGTAACCGGCGAGCGGGATCGCGGCGGCCACCGCGAGCGCGGCGACGGCGCGCCAGCCGGTACGGCGCAGCAGCAGCGCGACCGCGACCACGGCGATCACCGGAAGCCCGATCGTGCGGGTGACGGTGGCGGCGGCCAGCAGGACACCGGCCGCGGCGGCCGTACCCGCCGAGGGACGGGGCCGCCACAGGACCAGGGTCACCGCGGCCATGACCAGGAACACGAACAGCAGATCAGCCATGATCATGTGTTCGAGCTGGATCTGGTACGCGTCGACGAGCACCGGCAGGGCGAACAGGGCCGCGGCCCAGCCGGGCAGGCGGCGCCGCAGCAGCGCGTACACCATGACGCCGATGCCGAGGCCGAGCAGGTGCTGCACGACCACGACGGCCTCGACGCTCGACAGCGGGCGCAGCGCCCACAGGAAGAACGAGTAGCCGGACGTGCGCGACTCCAGCGGGCGCGGGTCGAGCGCGGCGTTGAGGTAGGCGAAGGAGTCGGCCCAGAACCAGATCGCCGGCCGGTAGCCGAAGAGAGCGAGGCCGCGCAGGACGACCCCGGCGAGCACGGCAAGGAGGAACGCCCCGTGCGCGCGTACCAACGACATCAGCGGCCTCCTCAGCCTCCCGGCGAGCAAACAGGATACAAAGGGCGAATAGCTATCGGGCCGCTAACGATCTGACACCCGGTCTATCGCCCGACTTGACCGGTTGATCGCGATTCGGACAGCATGTTCCGCCCCCCATTTCATGGTCCGGAAGGAAACCGGCGTGCGCCGCCTCGCGATCCCCCTCACCTCCCTGCTCCTCCTGTGCGGGCTGGCAGGTGCAGCGCACGCCGACACGCCCGCGGACGGGACGGAGAAGGTCAAGCGGACCTCCCAGTGCCAGGGCGACTGGCTGCCCGCGACGCCGACGGCCGACGAGGTCATGCGGGGCGAGATCTCCCTGGTCGGCCTGCCGCCGTACAAGCTCGGCAGCAAGATCAACTGGGCCGCCAGCCCGTACCGGAACCGCTCGTGGGAGTTCGTCTTCCAGTCGCTGCGCTGGATGGGCACGCTCGTCGTGGCCTACGAGAACAGCGGCGACGAGCGCTACCTCGACCGGGCCAAGGAGATCACCAAGGACTGGGTGGCGGGCAACCGGCGCGGCGCCGCCGGCACCCCGTCGTACGCCTGGAAGGACCACCCCGTCTCCCTGCGCTCGCAGGCGCTCGTCTGCCTGAGCATGCACGTCAAGGACGCCTGGCTGAAGGACAGCCTGGCCGACCACGCCCGGCTGCTGGCCGACCCGAGGCTCTACAAGAAGGGCCACAACCACGGGATGGACCAGGACATCGCGCTCATGGGCATCGGCTGCCGCTACGGCCGCTCCGACTGGGCGAACCTGGCCTCCAGGCGCCTGACCGGCACCGTCAAACTCGACGTGGACTCCCAGGGCGCGCTCATGGAGCAGGCCCCGCGCTACGCCGTCTACGTGTACGGCCGGCTCCAGGTGGCCATCGCCAACATGAAGGACTGCGGGCGCAAGGTGCCGGGCGAGATCTCCGAGCGGGCCGACGCCCTGAAGGACTTCATCGCCCACTCCACCATGCCCAACGGCTACATGGCCCCCCTCGGCGACGGCAGCGCCGAGACCGAGCCGCGGGTGGAGACCGGCACGCCCAAGCAGGAGGTCAAGGTCTACCGGGCCGGCTACGTCTACGGCCGGACCGCCTGGAACAAGCCGGACTCCGCGTACTACTCGATCAGGTTCGGCCCCGGCCTGAAGTTCCACGGCCACGAGGACCACCTGGGCGTGACGTACTACGCGCACGGCCGCGACATCCTCATGGACGCCGGCTTCCACTCCTACGAGAAGAGCGCCTACCGCTACTGGACGCTCTCCCCCGAGGCGCACAACGTCCCCACGGTCGTCGGGCAGCGCTTCCGGCCGCGCACGGCCAGCAAGCTGACCAAGTCGGTGATCGGCGCCGACCGGCAGGCGTTCCGCCTGACCGACAAGGCGTACGGGACGGCCCGCACCCGGTCGGTGCTCGTCAACCACGGCGACGACCTGATGGCGGTGCTCGACACGGCGGCGGGCGGCAAGAAGGTGCGCAACCTGTGGCGGTTCGCCCCGTCCCTCAAGGTCGTCTCGAACGAGGGTGGCCGGGTGGTGCTGGGCGACGGCAAGTTCCGGGTGACGCTGCTCCAGTTCGGTCCCTCCTGCCGTCCGGTGGGCGGCCAGAAGGTGGAGCGCGGCGGGAAGCTGGGCTGGGTGTCGCCGACGTACCTGTCCAAGCTGCCGACGGCCGTCGTCGTGTCGCCCGACGCCGCGTCGCTGCTGACGGTGATCGTGCCGGGCACGGACGACCCGAAGGTGTCGTGCTCGGGCGGCAAGGTCAAGGTCGAGGGCGTGTCCTTCTCGGCCGGCCTGCTCTGACGACGGTACTCGTGGAAGCGGTACGTCACCGTCTCGCTTCCACGACCAGGGGGAGCGACTTCAGGCGCTGGTCGATGTGGGCGGCGACGAAGGCGGGAGTGGCGGATCCGGCCCTCACCTGCGGCCACGCATCAAGCAGCGCCTCCACAGTGCGCACGACAACATCTGTGACGTGGTCGGGTTCCAGTCCTGCGCGCCGGGCCAGGTGCCGGAAATTGTCCAAGGTGATGAGCCTCGCCACCCTGCCGCCATTCACCGGAAACGCCAGTTCCTCGGTGCGGAACTCGTCGTAGGCCGACACCGAGACGAAGTCATAGGCTGGGGAGAGCCGTGCGGTGATGCCATCCGGGTATCGCACGGTCCAGTTCTTGAGATGCGCGTCGAGGTTGCCCATGACCACGATCGCGGTCAGCCTCCGCACATACTCTTCCACGTCGTCCGAGCACACCGCATTGATGAACCGAGCAAGCCCGGCGTAGGTCGCCTTTTCGTATTTGGAGGCGACGGCGACCTCCCTCACCTGCGCGAAATCTCGCCGAACCCGAAGGTCTGCACGCTCGCACCGAGCATGCGCAGATCTCCGGGCTTCTGCTCTCCCGCGATCGAATGCAGCGCGTTGAACACCTCTGCGCTTTTCAGCGGCTTACCAAAGGTGTTCATCCGGTCGAAGATGTCGCGCAACGCGCGATCATCCTCCCCGGCGACTATGTACATGGGGATCTTGTAGTCCCGGACCGCGGCGACGACCTGATCCGCCAATGCGATCTGCTCGTCGTTCAGATGAACCCGTGCCCGGATCCACGCATTGGTTCTGGCTGTATCCAATACGAGAGACATGGGCAGCTGATCGTCTCCCGGCTGATATCGACGCGGCAGCGAGATGAATTGATGACGAGCCAGGTCAAAATATATCCGGAACCGTGGGTCAACGGTGTCGCCTGTGGCCGTGAGCGCACCCACCAGGCTGGTGATCCGTTGCTGGCCGTCCACCACCCAATAGGCGTCTCCGACTGCATGCGCATCGATCGTCAGATGACCGATGTGCACCGTCCCCGCCGCAGCGGGACGCTGCCAGACCAGCACGTTTGGGATAGCCGCGGAGGAGGCTGTCGAACAGTTGCGTGACATCACTCCGTTCCCACCGATATGAGCGCTGGAACGTAGGCACTCTTATCCGGCCATTAAGAGTGAATTCCACCAAGTCACCCAGCGAGATACTGTCGACTTTAGGTCGAGTCACCGCAGCCACCATGACCTCCTCTTCCGCCCCACCCTATGCCTCTTGACCACCACCCAAAGGCTTACGACCGGGGGCCTGGGGGTCGGAAGACCCCCAGACGGGGGTGTGGGGGCTTGCCCCCCCAGGGCGCTGCCCGGAGCCCCATGGCGCGAAGCGCCCCCCTGCGGAGGACCATGCCCTTGTCCCCCGACGCTCCGAGGGCTCCTGGGGTCCTTCTCGTGTCAGCCGGTCTCGCGGCCCGCGCGCAGCAGGCCGTAGGTGACCGCCTGCTCCAGCGCCTGCCAGGAGGCGTCGATGATGTTCTCGGCGACGCCGACCGTGGCCCACTCGGCCGTGTCGTCGCTGGAGGTGATGAGCACCCGGATGACCGCGCCCGTGCCGTGCGTTCCCTCCAGGATGCGCACCTTGTAGTCGATGAGCTCCAGCTTGGCCAGCTCGGGGTAGAGCTTCTCCAGCCCGAGCCGCACCGCCTTGTCCATCGCGTTGACGGGGCCGTTGCCCTCGCCCGTGGCGACGATGCGCTCGCCCTTGGCGTGCAGCTTGACTGTGGCCTCGCTGACCAGCTCGCCGCCCTTGGTCCGCTCGACGATCACCCGCCAGGACTCCACCTCGAAGTGGCGGCGCCGCTCGCCGTGGACGGTGTCGCGCAGCAGCAGCTCGAAGGAGGCGTCGGCCGCCTCGAAGGTGAAGCCCTGGGACTCCAGATCCTTGACCCGCTCGACCAGGGTCTTCGTGTGCTCGGGGGTCAGCTCGTAGCCCAGCTCGCGGCCCTTCAGCTCGACCGAGGCGCGGCCCGCCATGTCGGAGACCAGCATGCGCATGTCGTTGCCCACCTGGGCGGGGTCGATGTGCTGGTAGAGGTTGGGGTCGACCTTGATGGCGCTGGCGTGCAGGCCGGCCTTGTGGGCGAACGCCGACGCGCCGACGTACGGGGCGTGGGAGTTGGGCGTGACGTTGGTGACCTCGGTGATCGCGTGGGCGATGCGGGTCATGTCGGCCAGCGCCTGCGGCGGCACGAGGTCGAAGCCGCGCTTGAGCTGGAGGTTGGCGACCACGGTGAACAGGTTGGCGTTGCCGGAGCGCTCGCCGTAGCCGTTGGCGCAGCCCTGCACGTGAGTGGCGCCGGCCTTGACCGCGGCCAGGGTGTTGGCGACCGCGCAGCCGGTGTCGTCGTGGCAGTGGATGCCGACGCGGGCCCCGGTCTGCGCGGCCGCGTGGACCACGTCGGCCAGCTCGTCGGGGAGCATGCCGCCGTTCGTGTCGCACAGGGCGACGACGTCGGCGCCCGCCTCGGCGGCGGTCCTGAGCACCTCCAGGGCGTACGCTGGGTTGGACGTGTAGCCGTCGAAGAAGTGCTCGGCGTCCAGGAAGACTCGCTGTCCCTCCGCACGAAGGTGGGAGACCGTGTCGCGGATCATCGCGAGGTTCTCCTCGAGGGTCGTGCGGAGGGCCAGCTCCACGTGCCGGTCGTGGCTCTTGGCGACAAGGGTCACGACCGGCGCGCCGGATTCGCGCAGAGCGGCCACCAAAGGGTCGTCGGCTGCCTTCACACCGGCCCGGCGGGTCGCGCCGAACGCGGCTAGCTGCGCGTGCTTCAGGTCGAGCTCGGTCCGAGCCCGCCGGAAGAACTCTGTGTCCTTGGGGTTGGCGCCCGGCCAGCCCCCTTCGATGAAACCGACGCCCAGTCCGTCCAGATGGCGCGCGACGGCGAGCTTGTCAGCGACGGTGAGGTTGAGCCCCTCCTGCTGTGCGCCGTCACGCAGCGTCGTGTCATAGACGTGGAACCGGTCGTCGGCCATGGTGTCCTCTCCCTGGAAAACAAAAAGACCCCTCACGGACGTGAGAGGTCTGCGCGCTGGCTATGTCCCTGTGTCAGCCAGCGCGCCTGCCGATAATGAGCAGACCGTAGAACATGGTGCTCAGCAGTCTGCCATACCGACTCACCATTCGGCACATCGGTCTCAGGGTATGGACACCCGGCGTCACACCGTGACGCCGGAGCCCCCGGTGATGGCCGCTTCCAGGGCCTTCGGGTCGAACGCCTCGGCGCCGAGCAACTGCCCGTCGAGCACGACCGTGGGGGTGCCCTCAAGCCGGATTCTGGCGCTCTGCTTCAGGTGGTCCTCGGCGTACGTCTGGGAGGTGACGCACTGGTCGACCGACGCGCCCGCCTGACGGGCCGCCCTGGCCAGCTCCTCCAGCGTGAAGCCGGAGGCCACGCCGTGGGGGGCGGGCTGCATGCCGTAGAGCTCGTCGCGGAAGGCGAGCCAGTTGTCCTCCGGGACGCAGCGGGCCGCGGCGGCGGCGCGCACGGAGTTCGAGTGCATGGGCTCGTCCTGGAAGATCGTGACCGGGTGGTAGACGACCTTGACCTTGCCCGCCGCGGCCAGGCGGCGGATCGTGGCGTCCACCCGCGTGTGCAGGTCCTTGCAGACCGGGCAGTCGAAGTCCTCGTACAGGTCCAGCACCGGCGCGCTGGCGCCGGTGTCGGCGAGCACCATGCTGCCGTCGGGCTGCCGCAGCAGCCGCACCCCCCGCGACGACCCGTCGCCCGCCACGGTCTGCAGCACCACGAGCGCGGCCAGCACCGCCAAGGCGGCCAGCACGGCCGCCACCCTCTTCGTCATTCGCCCCGTCCCTCGATCCGGTCGCCGCGACCTTACCGGAATCACCTGAGAAACCCCTGAATCGGGCGTCAAGGGCGGCTCCACCGCCAGGGTGCGCACGCAACGCGACCGGCCCGGGGCGGAGCGGGCCGGTCGCGCGGTGACCTGGCTAGAGGACCTTGTGGATCCAGCCGTGCAGGTCGGTACGGGCGCCGTACTGGATGCCGAGCAGCTCCTCGCGCACCCGCATGGTGACCGGGCCGGGCGTGCCGTCGCCGATCGTCCAGGACCGGTCGGCGCCCTTGACCGAGCCGACCGGGGTGACCACCGCGGCCGTGCCGCAGGCGAAGACCTCCGTGATCTCGCCGGACGCGCAGCCGTCCGCCCACTCCTCGACGCTGACCAGGCGCTCCTCGGCCTCCAGGCCGAGGTCGTCGGCCAGCGCGAGGATCGAGTCGCGGGTGATGCCGGGCAGCAGCGTGCCGGTCAGCGCGGGGGTGACGAGCTTGCCGCCGATGACGAAGAACAGGTTCATCCCGCCCATCTCCTCGACGTACGCGTGCTGCGCCGCGTCGAGCCACACCACCTGGTCGCAGCCGTTCTCGACGGCCTGGCGCTGGGCGACGAAGGCGGCGGCGTAGTTGCCGCCGCACTTGGCGAAGCCCGTGCCGCCGGGCGCGGCGCGGGTGTACTCGGTGGACAGCCACACCGAGACGGGCTTGACGCCCCCGGTGAAGTACGAGGCCGCCGGCGAGGCGATCACCATGTACTTGTAGGTGCGCGACGGGTAGTTGACGCCCAGCCCCACCTGGGTGGCGATCATGAACGGGCGCAGGTAGAGGCTGTGCCCCTCGGTGGTCGGCACCCACTCGCGGTCGGCCTGCACGAGCTGCTCCAGCGACTCGACGAACGTCTCCTCGGGCAGCTCCGGCATCGCCATGCGCGCCGCCGACTGGTTGAAGCGGGCGGCGTTGGCGTACGGGCGGAACGTCACGACCGAGCCGTTGGTCTGCCGGTACGCCTTCAGGCCCTCGAACAGCTCCTGCGCGTAGTGGAAGACCGCCGTGGCGGGGTCGAGGGTGAGCGGCTCGTACGGCGCCAGGCGCGCGTCGTGCCAGCCCTGGCCCTCGGTGTAGTCGATGGAGACCAGGTGGTCGGTGAAGATCTGACCGAAACCGGGGTTCGCCAGCACCTGCTCGCGCTCCGCCGCGGTGCGCGCATGGTCGGACAGCTGCACGTCGAAGCTGAGCTTCTGAGCGATGGTCATGACGATGGTCCTTCTCTCTACGACTGGGTGATGCCGGCGGCACTGCGCGACGGCAGTCCGTACTTCCTATTGTCTCGCTATTTGGGATGGCAAGGGGGCAGCGGGGTTGTTATGCCCCCGAACATGCGAAAAGCGCCCGGCGGGTCCCTGTTCGGACCGCCAGGCGCTGGTGGAGCTAGGGCGGCCCTAGCTCGATACTCGCGCGGTGATGTCGTCACCGATCTCGTGAGTCGTCCGGCTCGCCCACCCGCTCAGCCGCTCCACGATGTCCTCGGAGACGGCCTGCTCGATCCTGGCGGCCTCGGCGTGCCGGCCGAGGTGGTCGAGGAGCATGGCGGCGGACAGGATCGTGGCGGTCGGGTCGGCCTTGCCCTGGCCCGCGATGTCGGGCGCGCTGCCGTGGACCGGCTCGAACATGCTGGGCGCGGTGCGCTCGGGGTTGATGTTGCCGCTGGCGGCCAGGCCGATGCCGCCCGCGATGGCCGCGCCGAGGTCGGTGATGATGTCGCCGAAGAGGTTGTCGGTGACGATCACGTCAAAGCGCTCGGGCTGGCTGACGAAGTACATCGACGCCGCGTCGATGTGCGCGTAGTCGGTGGTGACCTCGGGGAACTCCTCGGCCACCCGGTTGACCGTGCGCTGCCAGAGGTCTCCGGCGTAGGCCAGCACGTTGGTCTTGTGGACGAGGGTGAGCTTCTTGCGCGGCCTTGACTGCGCCTTGGCGAAGGCGTAGCGCACCACGCGCTCGACGCCGTGGGCGGTGTTGAGCGACTCCTGCGTGGCGATCTCGTGCGGGGTGCCGGCGCGCATGACGCCGCCCGTGCCCGCGTAGAGGCCCTCGGTGCCCTCGCGGATCACGATCATGTCGATGTCCTCGGGGCGGGTGTCGGCCAGCGGCGTCTCGACGCCCGGGTAGAGCTTGACCGGGCGCAGGTTGACGTAGTGGTCGAAGACGAAGCGCAGGCGCAGCAGCAGGTCGCGCTCCAGGATGCCCGGCGGGACACTGGGGTCGCCGACCGCACCGAGCAGGATCGCGTCGTAGCCGCGCAGCTCCTCCAGGACGGAGTCGGGCAGGGTCTCGCCGGTGCGGTGGTAGCGCGCGGCGCCGAGATCGTAGTGAGTGGTCTCGATCTTCGTGCCGACGGCTTCGAGCACCTTGAGCGCCTCTGTCACGACCTCGATGCCGATGCCGTCACCGGGGATCACTGCCAGGCGAATGTCGCGCGAATCCATGGCCGGTACCTTACCGGGTCGTCTCGACTGCCGAACACACCATCTCACTGATCGGACAACCGTTTTGAGGGGGATTGCGCTGTTTTGACCGTTTCGTTAGAGTCCCTCGGGCCGAATCCACGCAGCGGTTGCGTGGAGCCGGGGACCCATTCCCCTCATGGGGCGAATCGGCATGTCACCGCCGTAGGGCCGCTTCCAGGCCCGAGCCCGTCAGCTAACCCGGTAGGCCGTATGGAAGGACCTTCGTGTCTCGCTTCGCCATGCTCGCCGCCGTCGCTGCCGGGATCGCCGTAGCCGCCCCGACCGGTGTCTCCCTCGCCTCCACGCGACCCAGCACTCCCCAGTTCCCCCTCTCTGGAACGTTCCAGAACGTCTCCTCCTCCGTCCCCGGAAGCTCCCAGGAGGACACCTCCACCGCCCGGCTGACTTCGCCGGTCGTCACCCTCACCGGCGCGGACGTCAAGGCCGCCCGCGACAAGAAGACCCCCCTCCCCGCCTGGAAACGGGCGCTCAAGTACGCCCTCGACAAGCGCGGCACCCCGTACGTCTGGGGCGGCGCCTCCCCCGCCGGCTACGACTGCTCCGGCCTGATGCTGCGCGCCTACCAGCACGCCGGCATCACCCTCCCGCGCACCGCGGCGCAGCAGTACAACGCGTTCTCCCGGAAGATCTCCTGGAAGAACCTCAAGCCCGGTGACCTCGTCTTCTTCCATGGCCTCGGACACGTCGGGATGATCTCCAAGCCCGGGTACATGGTCCACTCCCCGCACACCGGCGACGTCGTCAAGGTCGAGCGCCTGTCGTCCTGGCGCCGCTCCTCCTTCGTCGGCGCCGTCCGCCCCGACCCGAAGGGCGTCAAGGTCTGGGCCGCCAGGAAGGCGGCGACCGAGGAGCCCGCTCCGGCCATGCCCATCGCCTCGATCCTGTAACCCCCGCCCGCACGGCGGCGCGGGCGTAGCGTGATCCGTATGGCTGCCGAAAAGGTGCATCTCAGCGAGGAGAAGGCGACCCTGCTCGCCACCCTGTACGGCCGGGTGCTGGACGCCCGCTCGCCCCGGCCGATCCTCGGCGACACCATGGCCGCCGAGACCGTCTCCAGGATCGACCACGACTTCCGCCGCGTCGGCGTGGGCCCGCGCACGGCCGCCTCTGTGGCGCTGCGGGCGCGCCTCATCGACGACTGGGCGCGGGACTTCCTCGCCACGACACCCGAGGCGACCGTGCTGCACCTCGGCTGCGGCCTCGACACCCGGGTCCACCGGCTCGGGCCGCCCGCCGGCGTGCGGTGGTACGACGTCGACTATCCCGACGTCGTCGAGCTGCGCCGGCGGCTCTACCCCGAACCGCCCGGCTGCACCACGATCGGCACGTCGGTGACCGATCTCGGCTGGCTGGAGCAGGTTCCGCGCGACCGGCCGGTGCTGGTCGTGGCCGAGGGGCTGCTCTACTACCTCGGCAGGGAGGAGGGGCGCGCGCTCGTGCGGGCCGTCGCCGAGGGGTTCCCCTCCGGCCAGTTCGTCTTCGACGCCCTCAACCGTCGCGGCATCGCGCTCCAGGTGGTCAACCGGCCCGTGCGCAAGGCCGGCGCGACGATGCGCTGGGGCATCGAGGGCCCCGGGGACCTGCTGTCGATCAGTCCCCGGCTCCGGTGCGTGACCGTGCTCAGCGCGTTCGACATGGAGGGGTTCGCCGAGCTGTCACTGTCGCACCGGCTGTCGGCCGCGCTGGCCAGGGTGTCGCGCACCCTGCGGAACATGGCCGTCTTCTACCGGCTGGCCTTCTGACCGGAGACCGTGCGGCGGTCCCCGGCCGGGCGTTCAGGTCAGCTGAAGTCGGCGGTCAGCGGGGCGCCGCCGTTGTCGCGGCGGTCCAGCGCGGTCTGCAGGGCCTCGGTCGCCTCGTCGTCGTGCTCTTCGGCGCCGTTCCAGGCATACATCTCATACATGTGACTCATCTCATTTCGCGGGGCGTCGTACGGACGGAGGCCGGACCCCGGTCGCGAACCCGACCCGGGCCTGCGGCGCACGGTCCGGATCACGGACCGGGCGATGGGACTGACGGCCGACGCGACGCCACGCACCGCGGCGGGTCGCCGGCCTGCCCTAACAGGCCCCGCCGCGGCAGGTAATGAGTACGAGAACCTGGCGCATTGACAGCCAATGTACCTTCCGGTCACCGGGCTGTCTCGTTGGACGTCCTAATATCTCGCATCGTGAGACGAAAAACGGCCGCCGCCGGACACGAGGTCCGGCGGCGGCCGTCTGGTCCGGCGCGGAAGGTCAGCCGTCGAGGTCGACCGAGCGGCCGCTGTCGGCGCCGATCTCGGCGATGATCTGCTCGATCACGTCGGCCGGGATGGCCGAGTCGACGGTCAGCGCGATGAGCGCCTTGCCGCCCTTGACGTCCCGGGCCACCTGCATCGAGGCGATGTTGATGCCGTGCTCGCCGAGGAGGCGGCCGACGACGCCGACGACACCGGGCCGGTCGGTGTAGGTGAAGAACGACAGGTGCTCGGTCGGCTCGATCTCCATCTCGTAGCCGTTGACCTCGACGATCTTCGTGATCTGCCGCGGGCCGGACAGCGTGCCGGACACGGAGACCTGCCGGCCGTCGGCCAGCACACCGCGCACGGTCACCACGTTGCGCCAGTCGGGGCTGTCGGAGCTGGTCACCAGCTCGACCGTGACGCCGCGGTCCTTGGCCAGCAGCGGCGCGTTGACGTACGTCACGGAGTCCTCGACCACGTCGGTGAAGACGCCCTTGAGCGCGGCCAGCTCCAGCACCCGCACGTCCTGCGCGGCGATCTCGCCGCGCACCTCGATGTCGAGCTTGGTGGCCACCTCGCCGGCCAGCGCGGTGAAGACGCGGCCGAGCTTCTCGGCGAGCGGCAGGCCCGGCTTGACGTCCTCGGCGACCGCGCCGCCCTGGACGTTGACCGCGTCGGGCACGAACTCGCCCGCCAGCGCCAGCTTCACGCTGCGCGCCACCTGGGTGCCGGCCTTCTCCTGGGCCTCGTGCGTGGAGGCGCCGAGGTGCGGCGTCACGACGACCTGGTCCAGCTCGAACAGCGGGCTGTCGGTGCAGGGCTCCTTGGCGAAGACGTCGAGGCCGGCGCCCGCGACGCGGCCCTCCTTGATCGCGGAGTAGAGCGCCGCCTCGTCCACGATGCCGCCGCGGGCCACGTTGATGATCCGCACCGACGGCTTGACCTCGTGCAGCTCCTTGTCGCCGATGAGGCCGAGGGTCTCCTTGGACTTGGGCAGGTGGACCGTGAGGAAGTCGGCCTGCTTGATGACCTCTTCGAGGCTCAGCAGCTTGACGCCCATCTGCGCGGCGCGGGCCGGCGGCAGGTAGGGGTCGTAGGCGATCAGCTCGACGCCGAACGGCTGGAGGCGCTGCGCCACGAGCTGGCCGATCTTGCCGAGGCCGAGGATGCCGATGACCTTCTCGTCGAGCTCGACACCGGTGTACTTGGACCGCTTCCACTCGCCGTTCTTGAGCGCGGCGTGGGCCTGGGCCGTGTTGCGGGCGCTGGCCAGGATGAGGGCGACGGTCTGCTCGGCGGCGCTGGTGATGTTGGAGGTGGGCGCGTTGACGACCATCACGCCGGCCTTGGTGGCCGCCTCGACGTCGACGTTGTCGAGGCCCACACCGGCGCGGGCCACCACACGCAGCTTGGGCGCGGCGGCGATCGCCTCGGCGTCCACCTGGGTGGCGGAGCGGACGATCAGCGCGTCCACGTCCGCGAGCGCGGGCAGAAGCTGGGAGCGGTCGGCGCCGTCGGTGTGGCGGACCTCGAAGTCGGCGCCGAGCACGGCGAGGCCGGCCTCGGACAACTCCTCTGCGACCAGGACGACAGGCTTTGTCACGGGTGGATCCTTACGGCGAGCGGCGGGCTGGAGGGGCACGTCGGCGAGCCCCTCGGAGTCCCCCAGAGTCTATCCGCGCTTGTGAACGCGTTCACGAGGGACCCGGAATGTGAGACGGGCGCCGTCCTACCCGCCCCGCGCCAAGGTCATCCACGTCGCGCCCATCTTTGTCTTGCTCAGGAGTTTTCTTCGCCATTAGCCTGATAAGCCGTGGCCCACTACCTATGGTTCGTCATATGAGCATCGGGAATCCTGCGCTTGCCGACGTGCTCGCCCAGCACGGCACCCCGCACCGCCTGCTCGCGGCCCTGGCCGACGGCGGAGTACTGGTGGCCGTGCGGCCCGACCGGTCCGTCGTCCTGGGTACCACGCAGGCCGGCGACCGGGTTCTGCTCGGTTATACCGGCCCGGGCACCTACGCCCGGCACCGCGGCTGCCATTCCCTGTCGGCCTGCGACGCCGACACCATCCTCGACATCCAGCGCGTCACGGGCGTGCGTGAGATCGTCATCGACGCGGCCGGCCCCGCCGCGGCCGCCGTGCCGATCGACGACCTGCAACGGTTCCTGACCGCGACGCGCAGCGGGCCGACGCCCGTCCTGTCGGGCGCCGCCCCCGCCGCCTACGCGACCGGCGCCATGGCCATGGTGTCGCGCGGCGCGCCCGCGCTGGCCCAGGTGGCCCCGCCGGCCCCCGAGTCCCCGCCCATGCCGTGGATCCCCGCGCCGCGCCCGCACCTGTCGGGCCCGATGCAGCAGGTCGATCCGGGCTACCGGCGCTGCACGCACCCGATCCTGCCCGCCCTGCGGCGGGCCATCGCGCACCTGCTGGCGGACTTCCCGCTGGTCCACCACGTCTGGATCTCCGAGGCCCGCACCGCCTCGGGCGTCCCCGGCATCATGCTGCACGTCAAGGTGCACATGTCGGCGGCCGAGGACGTGGTGCGCGACCTGCACCGCGGGGTGCGCGCCCGGCTGCCGCAGTTCGCGGCCAGCGGGGCGCCGATCCTCATGGCGCGGGTGGCCGACGCGCGCAGCGAGCGCCGCATGATCGAGATCGGCGCGCACGTGGTGTGCGCGAACGTCATCGACTAGCCGGACGTACGCACCCCGGGGGCGAAAGTGCGCGCCCGGGAGGCGAAAGTGGGCCCTACCGAACAAGCCCTCGCTCGGTTTAGATGAGGGGCATGATCGCAACGCCCACCGGCGTCCCCACCGTGTCCAGGGGCGTGCGCCTCGGGTATGGCGTCGGGTCGTTCTGCACGGCCACGTTCAACGCCGTGCCCGGCCTGCTGCTGCTGTACTACATGACGAACTTCCTGGCCGTGCCCGCGTGGCTGGCCGGTGCGGTGGTCGCCGCCCCCAAGGTGTGGGACCTGGTGATCAACCCCCTCGTCGGCCGCTGGTCGGACCGCACCACCTCGCGGCTCGGCCCCCGGCGGCCATGGCTGCTGGCCGGAGCCTGCACACTGCCGGTCGCGTTCGTCCTGGTCTTCGCCGGGCCGCCGCTGACCGGCGCGCCGGCCGCCCTGTACGTCGGGGCCTGCTTCATGGCCGCCGCCACCGGGTACGCGCTGTTCGAGGTGCCGTACAAGGCGATGCCCGCCGAGATGACCGGCGACTACCACGAGCGGACCTCGCTGCTGCAGTGGCGGATGGTCTTCGTCGGAGGCGCCACCGTGCTCAGCGGCATCGTCGCGCCCGCGATCGTCAACAGCGACGGGCCCGCCGGCACCCTGGACAGCTACCGGCTCATGGCGGTGACCGTCGCGTCGGTGCTGCTGGCCTCGATGCTCGGCTCGTTCTTCGGCACGGCCCGCGCCCCCATGACCGGCGCGCCCGAGCCGGACTCGGGCAGCCTGCGCGAGCAGTTCGCCGCGGCCCGGGGCAACTCGGCGTTCGTCTGGCTGCTCGCGCTGAGCTGCCTGCAGATGATGGCGGTCAGCATGCTGCTGGCCGGGGCGCCGTACTTCGCGGCGTACATCCTGGACGACCCGAAGATGACGAGCACGCTGTTCGCGGTGTTCGTGGGACCGATGCTGCTGACCATGCCGGCCTGGGTGTGGCTGGCCAAGCGCTACGACAAGCGCGGCGCGATGATCCTTGCCGGGCTGCTGTTCGGCGGCGGCACGCTGGCGAACCTCGCCACGCCGCTGTTCGGCTCCGGGTACGCGCACGCGATGCTGCTGGTCGTGGGCCTCGGCTACGCGGGCGTCCAGCTCCTGGAGTTCTCGATGCTCGCCGACGTGATCGCCGTGGACGCCGAGACGACGGGCAGGCGGCGGGCCGGGGTGTTCACCGGGCTGTGGACGGCGATCGAGAGCGGGGTCAGCTCGTTCGGGGCGTTGATCTTCGGCGCGGTGCTGACGCTGGGCGGCTTCGTGGAGTCGGACGCCGGCCGGCCGGTGGCGCAGCCGGACGGCGCCGTGACCGCGGTCCTCCTCGGGGAGACCGCGGTCCCGGCGCTGGTGCTGTTCCTGGCGGTGCTGGTGACGCTGAAGTACCGGCTCAGGCCAGGCGGCGCGCCGGCGTCCAGCGCGTCCGGGTGAACCCGCCCGCCACCAGCGCGGCCAGTAGCGGCAGCCCGAGCACGATCGCGGCGAGGTAGGGCCACGGGGCCGCGATCACGGTGGATCCCGCCATGCCGGCCATGACGAAGGCGGAGTTCATGGCGAAGGCCAGCGCGATCCCGGTGACCAGACCCGCCACCAGCCCCACGAGGGTCCCCACCCCCGCGACGAAAGCGGCCTGGGCCGCCACGACGAGCCGCCGCGTCCGCCGCGCGCCGCCGACGGCCGACAGCGTGTCGAGGTCGCGCCGCATGTCGGCCGCCGCGAGCCCGGTGGCGGCGAAGGTGCCGCCGAGCACCAGGAGCGCGGTCAGGGCGAGGGCGGCCACGAGCATCTCCGTGTCTCTGTCGACGTGGCCGAGCTCAACCTGCGCGTTCACGCGCATGTCCACCGCCAGCAGATCCTGCTCGAACCGTTCCTCGTCGGCCGGGCGATACCGGAGGTACAGCTCGTGCTCGACCAGCTTGTAGCCCTCCTTGGTGAACACCGCCGAAGGGACGACGGCGCCGCCCTGCCGCGCGTCGGCGCCCCGTGCCACCACGGCCGGCACCCGGATCCGCTTGACGCGTTCCGAGTCCATCTTCAGGGGCACCTCGATCTCCAGCACGCCGTCGCGCAGGAGCCTTCCGTCGAAGACCACGGCCTTCCCCTCCGCGAAGGCCGACGCCGCGCCTGTGTCGTGCCGCCCCTGCTGGAAGGCGAGCAGCCGCTCGTCCCCGATCATCACTCGTCCACCGGGACACACCGCCTCCCGGCACACCCGTTGCCGGAAGTCCGCCGTCAGTGCGAGCCGCTCGACGCCGACCACCGCCTGCCCGGGGATCAGCTCCACGCCGGGGAGCTTCCGGTTGAGGGCGTCCCGGACCTTGGCCCAGGCCGCGTCGTCGATCCCGTCGAAGGTGCTCACCCGCGTGGTTCCGACGGGCATGAGAGGCTGGTAGCGCGCCTCGTCGGTCGCGTTGGCGCTGGTGACACCGACTCCCACCGCGACCGCCGCCATGGTGGCCGCCATGACCGCCGCCGCGGCCGAGGCCGTGCGCGTGCGGTGGCGTACGGCGTCACGCACCGACAGCCGGGCCGGCAGGGGCAGTCCGGGGGCCAGCCGTCCCATGAACCGGACCAGCCGCGGCATCAGCGCGACCAGGCCGAGCACCACCAGCACCGACGCCATCACGATCGCGAGCCGGCGCTCGTGCGTCACGAGCAGCGCCGCCGCCGTCGCCCCCAGGCCGAGCAGCACCAGCACGAGACCCAGGACGGGCCGGCCGCCGCGGGCGCGGATCTCCCCCACCTCGCCCTCCCGGCCCGACAGCACCTGGACCGGGCTCTGCCGCGCGGCCTGCACCGCCGGCACCACGGCCGCGACGAGACCGCTGACCAGGCCCAGCGCGGCGACCCCGAGCACCTGCCCCCACGGCACGTCCAGCGGCCCGAGGGGCGTTCCCGACCGCGCGACGTAGGGCGCGGCCAGCCAGGCGCCGCCGACGCCGAGCGGGACGCCGAGCACGGTGGCGGCACCGCCCAGCACCAGGCCGTCGGCCAGCACGATCGCCCTGAGATGGGCGGCCGACCCGCCCTGGGCCGCGATCACGGCCAGCTCGCGCCTGCGCCGCCGCAGGCCCACCGCGAAGGCCGGCCCGGCCAGCAGGACGGTCTCCATGACGACGATGATCACGATGGTGGCGACCCAGAGCAGAGTGTCGTTCTGCAGCCGCTCGTCCCGGAGGTAGGAATCACCGGGAGTTTCGCCGGCCTCGATGACGGCGCGGGACGAGACCATCAGCCCCACGGCGTTCAGCCTGCGCACGTCGTCCCACTGGAGCGGGGCGGGCGTGTCGGCGAGCCAGAAGTTGGGGGCGTTGTCCTTGAGCAGGACCGAGCCGGGAAGGCTGATGAGCTCCATGTCGCCGGGCCTGTTGGGGTTCTCGGCGATGCCGACGACTTTTCGGGGGCGGTCCCACCGGGTGACCTTGAGGGTGTCGCCCACGCGCACGCCCGCGTCCGCGAGTGCCGGGGCGACGACGATCTCGTCCCGCGTGGCGGCGAACCTGCCCTCCGTGAGCCGGCGGATCCCCCGCGCGAGCGGATCGCGCAGATCCCCCTCGAGCAGGAGCATCCGCTCGTAGCCGTCGGCCAGGCGCGCCTCCACGTTGGTGTCCCGGAACGGAACCAGCCGGGCGCCGCCGAGGAAGGCGCGGAGCTTGTCCGTCGTCCGCTGCTGCGGCTCGCGCTGCTCCGCGCCCGCCGTGTCGCCGGGCGTCCAGGCGTCACCGGAGAAGTCCTGGCGGATGGGGAAGTCCGTGGACCCCACGGCGGAGATCCGCGCGTCGGCCGCGCCGATCCGGGTCGTCAGCCCTTCGAGCGGGCTCACCTGCAGCGTGCGGTAGCCGGTGAACAGGGCGGTGAAGACGAGCACCGGTAAGCCGATCATCACCACGATCAGGGCACTGCGCCCCTTGAAGCGTCGCGCGTCCCTGCGGGAGACGCGCAGCGCGGCGGTGAACGCGCTCATCGGGCGCTCTCCAGCCGGACGGCTGCGGCGTCCACGATCTCGCCGTCGCGCAGGTAGACGACCCGGTCGGCCCAGGCCGCGTACCGGGGCTCGTGGGTGACGAGCAGCACCGCCCCGCCCGCGTCGCAGCGCTCGCGCAGCAGCCGCATGATCTCGTCGCCGGTCGCCGTGTCGAGCGCGCCGGTCGGCTCGTCGGCCAGCAGCAGCCGGCGCTCCCCCGCCAGCGCCCGCGCGATGGCGACCCGCTGCCGCTGCCCCCCGGACAGCTCCTCGGGGAAGCGGTCGGCGATCTCCCGCACCCCGACCTCGGTCAGGGCCTCCAGCGCCTCGGTCCGCGCCCGGCCCGCGCGCACCCCGTCGAGCTCCCGGGGCAGCATCACGTTCTCGGCCGCCGTGAGCGACGGGATGAGGTTGAGGTCCTGGAAGACGAAACCGACCTCGCGGCGGCGCAGCGCCGCCAGGTCCTTGACGGCGGCCAGGTCCGTGCCGCCGATGGTCACGCTGCCCGAGGTGGGGCGGTCGAGGCCGCCCGCCACGTTCAGCAGCGTGGACTTGCCCGAGCCGGACGGTCCCATCACGGCGACCAGCTCGCCGCGCGCGACGTCAAGGCTCACCCCCTTCAGGGCGTGTACATCGCCGTGGACGCGTGTCACGTCCCGCAGCTTCACCACAGTCATGAGTGCTTCTCCCTGAGAACGGCCTCGCAGTGGTCCAGCCAGCGCTGTTCCGCCTCGGCCTTGAAGATCAACGAATCGAGGACGAGCCGTTCGGCGAGCCCGCCCGACGCGGTCCGCTTGGCCCGCGTGAGGTCCTGCAGCGTCCGCATCGCGGCCATGCGCTGCGCCAGGATGACCGCCTGGACGTCCACGCTCCCCATGGCGACGGCCATGGCCAGCTTGATGGCCAGCTCGTCCCGAGGCCGGCCGGCCTGGTCGACGGGGGTGCTGAACCATCGCCCCAGTTCCTCCCGGCCGGCCTCGGTGATCGTGTAGACCGCCCGTCCCTGGTCGTCGGTGCCGCCAGGGGCGACCAGGGAGTCGCGTTCCATCCGGGAGAGCGTCGTGTAGACCTGGCCGATGTTGAGCGGCCAGGTCGCCCCCGTCGACGCCTCGAATTCCACCCGGAGCTGATATCCGTACCGCGGCCCCTTGCTCAGCAGCGCGAGGAGCCCGTGTCTGATCGACATGGATACTGAGTATGCATACTGAGTATGGTCACGGCAAGCCGAACGCCGGAACAGCCGCGGAATGCGCGGTTTCTGGACAGAGAACGCGCACTGGCCCGATACTCGGGGCATGAGCTCGACGCATCCTCCGTTTCGCGCCTCCGACGGAGAACGTGATCGCGCGATCGGCGAGCTCCGCGACCGGGCCGTGGAGGGCCGCATCTCCCACGACACCTTCGTGGGCCGGGTGGACCAGGCTTTGCGTGCCCGCAATCGCGACGAGCTCGACCGTCTGGTGGCCGACCTGCCGCGGCGCAGGACGTTCCGGCAGCGCGTGACCGACGTGGTGGCCTCGGCCTCCGACTTCACCACCGGCCTGCGCGCCGCCTGGCGCCGGCCGCGCCTGCCCCGGCTGGCGCTGCCCGACGACGATCGCGTCCGTTACGTGGTGGGCCGGGGAGCGGCGTGCGACCTCGTCCTGTCCGACCTCACCGTCTCGCGCGTCCACGCCGAGCTGCGGCGCGAGGAGGGCGGCGGCTGGATGCTGGTCGACCTCGGCTCGCTCAACGGCACGCGGCTCAACGGCTGGCGGCTCGTGGGGCCGGCCCGGGTCAAGTCGGGCGACGAGATCTCGTTCGGCGACTGCGGCTTCCTGCTCAGCTCGGGGCAGCCCTCCACCTGACCGGGGGGCTCTTTCCGCGGCCCCCGGAAACAGTTCAGGACCGACCGGCCCCGGTCGTCACCGGTGACCAGCCGGTCCTGGTGACCGCTGGGGAAGGGGAAGCCGGCCTGACGCGCAGGCATGCGGCCGACCTAGGAGATCTTGCGGCGGTAGGTCCTCATGGCGAAGGCGTACGCGACGACGAGGATGCCGACGCACCACGCGAGGGCGATCCAGATGTCGGTGCCGACCGGCGTCCCGGTGAACAGGGCGCGGATGGCGTTGACGATGGAGGTCACCGGCTGGTTCTCGGCGAAGAAGCGCACCGGGCCGGGCATGGTGGCGGTGGGCACGAACGCCGAGCTGAGGAAGGGCAGGAAGATGAGCGGGTAGGAGAACGCGCTCGCGCCTTCCATGGTCTTGGCGGACAGGCCGGGGATGACGGCGATCCAGGTCAGCGCCAGGGTGAACAGGATCAGGATGCCCGCGACCGCGAGCCAGGCCGACACTCCCGCTCCCGAGCGGAAGCCCATGAGCAGGGCCACGAGCGTCACGACCACCAGCGAGATCAGGTTGGCGACCAGCGAGGTCAGCACGTGCGCCCACAGCACCGACGACCGCGCGGTCGGCATCGACTGGAAGCGCTCGAAGATGCCGCCCTTCATGTCCATGAACAGCCGGTACGCGGTGTAGGCGATGCCCGAGGCGACCGTGATGAGCAGGATGCCGGGCAGCATGTAGTTCACGTACGAGGAGTCCGACCCTGTTCTGATCGCGCCGCCGAACACGTAGACGAACATCAGCATCATGGCGATCGGCATGATCGCGGTCGTGATGATGGTGTCCGGGCTGCGCGTGATGTGGCGCAGGGACCGTCCCAGCAGGACGGTGGTGTCGCCGAAGAAGTGCTTGCTCATCGCTGTTCCTTGGGTCTTCGTGGCTTCGGTGTTCGTCATGCCTTGGTGCCGACGAGGGTGAGGAAGACGTCCTCGAGGGTCGGCTGCTTCTCGACGTACTCGACCTTGGCGGGCGGGAGCAGTTGCTTGAGCTCGGCCAGGGTGCCGTTGACGATGATCCGGCCCTCGTGCAGGATCGCGATCCGGTCGGCGAGCTGTTCGGCCTCGTCCAGGTACTGCGTGGTGAGCAGCACCGTCGTGCCCTGGTCGGCGAGCTCCCTGACGGCCTGCCACACCTCGATGCGGGCCTGGGGGTCGAGCCCGGTCGTCGGCTCGTCGAGGAAGATGATCGGCGGATCGCCGATCAGGCTCATCGCGATGTCGAGGCGGCGGCGCATGCCTCCCGAGTACGTCGCCGCCTTCCGGCCGCCCGCGTCGGTCAGCGAGAACCGCTCCAGCAGGTCGTCGGCGATCTTTCCTGGGTTCTTGAGGTGCCGCAGCCGGGCGACCAGCACCAGGTTCTCCCGCCCGCTGAGGATCTCGTCCACGGCGGCGAACTGCCCGGTGAGGCTGATCGACTCACGCACGTTCGCGGCCTGCGTGGCGACGTCGAAGCCGTTCACGCGGGCCGTGCCCGCGTCGGCCTTGAGCAGCGTGGACAGGATCTTCACGGCAGTGGTCTTGCCCGCTCCGTTGGAGCCGAGCAGGGCGAAGATGCTGCCCCGCGCCACCTCGAAGTCCACGCCGCGCAGCACGTGCAGTTCCTTGTACGACTTCTCCAGGCCGTGCACCTGGATCGCCGGGGCTTGCTGGGTCGTCATCACTCTGTCCTGTCCTGTGGTGGGGGTGGTGTCGCCGGCAGCGCGGGCGACGGCGCTGGTGAGGGGGTTGCGTTCGCGGGCCCGGTGCTAGCGGAGGCTTGAGCGGGTGGGGCCGGGTGAGCTGTTCATGGCGTCCACCATCGCCGGAAGCGCTGATACCGGCCTGTCGCCGTACTGACACGGCCGCCGACGCGACACCGCGGCAGGCTGCTCACCTCGCGGATCGGGGTTCGTACCTGCACGTGGCCCTCGCCGGCGTCGCGGCAGGTCGCCTCAAGAGTGCGGGCTGGGCCAGGTGGGGGCGGGTGAGAAGGCTGTCGACGGTCGGGGATCCGGTGCTCTTCTCCGCCGGCACCGGTCGGCGGGTGTCACTTCCCGGCCGTGCCGGGCTTCCCGCTGACGGACTCCTGGTAGACGTCCGCGTAGGTGCGCGAGTCCTTGATCAGGCCGTCGCAGAAGGCGGCGACGTCATCGCCGGTGAGGTCCAGGACTCCCCTGCCGGCCGCGACGCCCTCCTCGAAGAATTCGAGGATGCCCGTGAGCAGCGACCCGTCGACCAGGTCGATCGGTCCGACCTTGAAGAGGTACTTCTGCATCTCCTTGTAGACGATCTGGTAGTCCGGCGGAAGCGCCTTGACCCGCGCCACGTGCGCCCGCCACTGCTTCTTGCCCTCGATGATGTCTCGGATGCCCACGTCAGCCTCCCAGCCGGCCCAGCTTCTTCGCCACGTTCCTGTTCAACTGCTCGCGCCAGCGGTCGCGATAGCCCCGGGCCCCTTCTCCGCCGGCCAGCGCCGCGCAGAAGCCCTTGATGTCGTCACCCAGCACCTCGCGAATGCTCTGCCCGTCGGATGCCGTCTCCTCGAGCAGCGCCAGAGCATTGTCGAGAATCGGCATCAGGTTCCGGCCCGTGAAGTCCGCGTAGAGGGAAAGGTGTCCCTTGATCTCCTCCCACGCCGCCCGGTGGTCGGCCGGCAACGCCTCGGCCCGCGCCTCGAACGCCTTCCATTCCCTGGTGAGATCGCTGCCCGTCATGGTCTCCCAGAACTTCATCTCCCGCCCTCCCTGAGGTTGTTGATCCGCGATGAGAGGTACTCCCATTTCGCCCAGAACGTTGTGAGTTCTTCGCGCCCGGCGTCGTTGAGGGCGTAGAACTTGCGCGGCGGCCCCACCCCGGACGGTCGTTTCGTCACCTGGACGAGCCCGTTCTTCTCCAGCCGCAGCAGGATGGTGTAAACCGTCCCTTCGACGACGTCGACGAAGCCGAGCTCGTTCAGCCGACGCGTGATGGCGTAGCCGTAGGTCTCCTCGCCGCCGATGATCTCCAGCACGCAGCCCTCAAGCGTGCCCTTCAGCATCTCCGTCAGGTCGTGCATCGTGGTCCTCTTCGATCTAGGTACTTTGTAGTACCGAGTACCACTATACAGCACCACCGAGTAGTGGGCCAGCGCCTGATCTCCGTGTTCCATGACGCTCGCCGGAACGGCGAAAGATACGGATATTTGCGGATTACACCGCGTACGCGCTGCCCCATGATCCAGGGCGAGACCCCCAGCTCTTTGGAGACTCCATGCGGCGCACCTCAGCCTCCCTCGTCGCGGGCGCGCTCGTCGCGGCCGTCGCGTGGGCGTCCAGCCCCTCCACCTCCGCGATCGCGCTCGAACCGTCGGCCGGCGTGGCCGACCTGACCCAGGACATCAACAAGATCCTCTCCGACTCGCGGCTCACCATCGCCCGGGCCGGCGTGGTCGTCAAGAGCGCCGCCACCGGCGAGGAGCTCTACTCCACCGACGCCGGCAAGCAGTTGATCCCGGCCTCCAACACCAAGCTCTTCACCTCGGCCGCCGCCGCCGAGACGCTCGGCCTCGACTACCGCTTCCCCACCACGGTCCTGTCCGCCGGCCGCAAGATCGGCTCGGCGCTGACCGGCGACCTGGTGCTGCGCGGCACCGGCGACCCGACCATGCTGGCCGAGGACTACGACGCGCTGGCCGCCAAGGTCGCCGCGGCGGGCATCAAGCTCGTCACGGGCAAGCTGGTCGCGGACGACACCTGGTTCGACTCCACCCGGCTCGGCAGCGACTGGGCCTGGGACGACGAGACGGCGTACTACGCGGCGCCCATCTCGGCGCTGACCGCCGCGCCCGACCGCGACTACGACGCCGGCTCGGTGATCGTCTCGGTGGCGGCCGACGGCGACAAGGTCAAGGTCTCGACCACCCCCGAGACCGACTACCTGAAGATCGTCAACAAGGCGACGGTCGGCTCGTCCACCGACGTGCTCATCGAACGCCAGCACAACAGCCGGACCGTCGTCATCACCGGCACCGTGGCCGACCCGTACCAGGAGTGGGTGGCCGTGGACGACGCGACCGCCTACGCCTCCTCGCTGTTCCGCAAGGCGCTGGACAAGCACGGCGTGCGCGTGCTCGGCCCGACCACGACCGGCGCCGCCCCGTCCGGGGCGGCCGAGCTGGCCAAGCACGAGTCGATGCCGCTGAGCGAGCTGCTGGTGCCGTTCCTGAAGCTGAGCAACAACATCCACGCCGAGATCCTCACCAAGGCGATGGGCCGCAAGGTCTCCGGCCAGGGCACCTGGGCGGCCGGCCTCAAGGTGGCCACGGACTTCGCCAAGGCGAACGGCGTGCAGGTGATCAACATGCGGGACGGCTCCGGCCTGTCGCGCCGCGACGGCTTCTCGCCGGGCTCGATCGCGCAGCTCCTGACCGCCGTGCGCGGCAAGCCGTGGTTCAAGACCTGGTACGAGGCCCTGCCCATCGCCGGCAACGCCGAGCGCTTCGTCGGCGGCACGCTGCGCAGCCGGATGCGCAACACGCCGGCCGCCGGCAACGTCCACGCCAAGACGGGCTCGCTGACCGGCGTGACGTCGCTGTCGGGGTACGTCACCAGCGCCGAGGGCGAGCCGCTGATCTTCTCGATCATGCTGAACCAGTTCCTGTCCGGCTCGCCGAAGGACATCGAGGACAAGATCGCCATTCGCCTGGCGCAGTTCTCCCGCACCGCCACGGTGGACGCCGCCCCGCAGCTCCGCCAGGCCGCGACGGACACCCCGGACCTCGAGTGCTCCTGGCTCAAGCCCGCCGAGTGCTGACCCGGCCCGGTCCGTAGCCCAGACGCTCAGCCCGAGCCCTCCGCGTGGACGGGGCTCGGGCTGAGGCGTTTCCCGACGCTTCGTCAGGCACAGAGGTTTACCGAGGTCGCACAGCTTTCGATCACGATTGGGACACCTGGAGCTCCAGGTATGGTCTCGCTTTTCCTGACATGCCTGATGCGCACCCACCAGAATGCGGGTTCGACGCAGTGTCTAACCCCCCATCGGAGGACATCATGCGCAGACCACTCCAGGCATTGGCCTGCCTCGGAAGTCTGGCGGCATTGAGCTTCCCCGTCCCGGCCACGGCGGACACCGCCGTCTCCTCCGGCGCCGCCGGAGCGGCCGGCGCCTCCGGTTCGGCCGCCTGCCGCGTCGTGGCCGCCAAGCCGCTCCTCGACGCCAAGGGCATGATCCGGGGCACGGCCACCAGGTCCGGCTGCGGCGACCGCACCCGCCTCCGGGTACGGATCACCAAGGTCACGCCCGGCCTCGACCGCGTCGTCAAGAGCGGCTCGCGCGTCCTCGCCAACGGCACGATCACGGCCGGTCTGCGCTGCGTCCGCACGCCGGCCCGCTACTACGTCCTCGCCGTCGAGGAGAGCGGCCGGACCAGCCGCTCCCGTACGGTCGGCCTGTCCTGCGCCCGCGTGACCCCGCCCACCACCGGCGGCGCCTCCACCGTCGAGGACGCGGTGGTCGCCCTGACCAACAAGGCCAGGGCCGGGAACGGCTGCCGCCCCCTCACGCACGACCCCAAGCTCCACCTCGCCGCCGAGCGCCACTCGGCCGCCATGGTCGCCCAAGGGTTCTTCGACCACACCGCCCCGGACGGGACCGACCCCGGCGACCGCATCCGGGCGGCCGGTTTCACCCCCATCCGGACGTGGGGCGAGAACATCGCCATGGGACAGCGGACCGCCGCCCAGGTCGTCCAGGGCTGGCTCGACAGCCCCGGGCACCGGGCCAACATCATGAACTGCTCGTTCACCCACATCGGCGTCGGGCACGCGGCGAAGGGCCCGTACTGGACCCAGGACTTCGCCGCCCACTGACGCCTCTCCCGCCGCCTCTTTCCTCCACCGATCTTTCCCCCGCCGAATCGACGGATCGACCGTCGGGTCGCCGAGCCAGGGAGCGCCTGGCCTCCACCGAGCGCGTCACCGCGCCGGTTCCCACCGCCCGCCACGGCGCTCCCCTCCCCGGCGGGCCCGGCCGCGACTCCCCCGCACACGGACTCGCGGCCGGGCCCGCCCTTTCCCGCAGGAAGCGCGCTTCGCCTCGTGCCGAGCCTCAAGAGGCGTACGGGGGGCGCGGGCTCCTCCGCACACTCGGCGGCATGACCCTCACCGCTCAAGGCCGGGCAACGGAGGCCGGCTGCTCCAGCCGCGGGCCGCCCTTGACGTAGAGGACGGACCCCGGCTTGCGGGCCTCACGGCGGATCCTCGTCACCGCGAAGTTGGTGGTGAACTCCTTGATCGCCGCGCCCACCCGGCCGCCGACGTAGGCCTTCACGGCGGTGTCGTCCTTGCGGGCGAGCTGCCGGATGCCGGTGCGCCGGCCGAGGCTGACACACGCCCCTGTGAAAGCCAGGTCGATCACCGCCGGTTCGGTCCCCGCGATGCGGCTCAGCACGGTGTCGGCGGCCTGCGCCCCGAGCGGTCCGGCGGCGTAGCAGCTCATCCGCAGCGGCCGGCCCGACGGTGCGGCGGCGTCCCCGGCCGCGACGACGTGGTCGTCGTCGATGCTGGTCAGCGTCTCGTCGGTGAGCAGGCGGCCGAGCGCGTCGGTCCGCAGCCCGCTGGCGGCCGCCAACTCCGGCACGCCGAACCCCGCCGCCCAGATGGTCAGCGCGCTCGCGCGCACCGAACCGTCGGCGAAGACGACCGCGTCCGGCCGGACCTCGGTCACCACGGCCGCCTCGATCACGGTGGCGCCGTGCCGGGTCAGCCACGTGGTCATGGACCGGCGAGCGGGGGCGCCGAAGGACGGCGCGAGGGTCCGGCCGCACACCAGTGTGACCGCGCGTCCTTGTTCGGCCAGTTCGGCGGCCGTCTCGATGCCGGTCAACCCGCCGCCGACCACGGTGACCGCCGCCTCGGAGGGCAGCTCGGCCAGCCTGGCGCGCAGCCGCCGCGCGGGCTCGAACTCCGCGAGGTCCAACGCGAACTCGGCCGCGCCGGGCACCGATGACGGTGTCGCCGCGGTGCTGCCGACCGCGTAGATGACGTAGTCGTAGTCCAGGGCACGGCCCGACGCCAGCTCCACCGTGCGGGTGGCGGTGTCGATGCGCGTGGCGCTGTCGACCACCAGGTGGATGCCCTCACCCAGCAGCGTGCCGTAGTCCACCGTGGCGTCGCGGGTGCCGGCCACGAACTGGTGCAGCCGCACCCGCTCGACGAACTCCGGGCGCGGATTGACCAGGGTGATGTCGACGTCGGCGCGCATCCGCAGATGGTTGGCCGCGAGGGTTCCGGCGTAACCGCCGCCGATGACGACGATCTTATGGGGGGTGTGGTGTCCGGTCGTGGACATGAGAGGTCTTCCTTCTCGATCGCAGCAGGCGTTCGAGGCTCACGACCCGACGGGTTCCGTCGTCGTCTCGAAGTGGCGGGCGCGGGTTCTCGACGGCGATCCGCATGCCCGTCAGGAGTGGCTGCCTGCGTGCTGGACGGTGTCTCGCGTATCCGACAAGACAGCACCGCCGAATGTGAGGCGAAGCGTCGACCTCACAGTTCGCCGCACTGTCTTGTCGGAGGGGGGAGAGCCGACACGACCGAGGGAGTCGACGACACCATGACGACGCAGTCCGAGCCGGGAGGCGGCCCGCTCGATCCCGCGCTGAACGTGATCATGAGCGAGCGGCGCCAGCTCATCAATCTCGCCTACCGGCTCCTCGGCTCCCTGGCCGAGGCCGAGGATGTCGTCCAGGAGACCTACGTCCGCTGGTACGCCATGTCGCCGCAGGAGCAGGAGGCCATCGTGTCTCCCGGCGCCTGGCTGACCAAGGTCGCCAGCCGCATATGCCTCAACGTGCTCTCCTCGGCACGGGCCCGGCGGGAGACCTACGTGGGCCCGTGGATCCCCGAGCCGCTGCCCGACCCGACGGAGTGGATCACCGGGCGGCCCGGCGTCGACCCGGCCGACCGCGTCACCCTCGACGAGTCGGTCAACATGGCCTTCCTCGTCGTGCTCGACGCGATGACCCCGGCCGAGCGCGTCGCGTTCATCCTGCACGACGTCTTCCGCTACTCCTTCGCCGAGGTGGCCGAGATCGTCGGCCGTTCCCCGGAGGCATGTCGCCAGCTCGCCTCCTCGGCCCGCCGCCGTGTGCGCGAGTCGCGGGCTCCCGCGGCTCCGGCGTCCCGGCAGGCCGGCATCGTCAGGGACTTCAAGCGGGCCTGGGAAGCCCATGACATCAACGCCCTCATCGGGCTCCTCGACCCTGACGTCACGGCGATCGCCGACGGCGGCGGCGTCGTCGGGACCGTGCTCCACCCGATCGTCGGCGTCGAGCGGATCGTGCGCTCGCTGGTCCATCTCGCGGACAGGTTCCGCGACCTGACGATCCTGGAGCGTACGGTCAACGGCCGGGCCGGCCTGATCGCCCAGCAGGACGGCGTCACCGTGTCGGTGTACGCGTTCGACATCGCAGGCGATCAGATCACGCGCATCTGGGTGGTACGCAACCCCGACAAGCTCCGGTCGTGGACGGTGAGGCCGTAGCGGGACCGGCGGGTGGCGCCCGAGCGGTTGCGCGGGAAGGGCCTCACACGATCAGCGGCGCCCCCTCGCCGATCGTCCGGCCGGCCCCTCGGACAGAGCCGGTCCCTCGGAGAGATCGGAGAGATGGGACATCAGCGGCCCGGACGGGAATGACCCCTGGTGGGAGCCATGACCGTTGGGGGTGGCCGGTGCACTGGCATGCCTATGTCTGGATCGGCAACGGCGAGGACCGCGAACGCGAGGAGGAACGGCGGCCCGGCTCACCCGAGTTCGGCGCGTCGGACCTGCCGCCCATGCTGACCGGAGACTGGCTCGCCCGGCCCCCGTCCCGCGTCGCCGCCACCTTCGACGAGCCCGGCCCGGCGCTGGAGTGGCTGTCGGCCCAGTACCGCCGGGTCGAGCGGTCCCTCCCCCGGCCGGACCGGGTGGGGCTGCGGGCGCGGCTCGACGGTGCGGCCGACGCGCTGCCGCGCGGGGTGGACGTGGTGTGGGGCGAGTGGCTGACTGGTGGGCGGTTCGCGAGCATCGCCATGATCTGCTGCCCGAACCGGCACACGGCGCACCCGTGCCCGGTCCGCCGTCCCGCCGCCCGTCACCGCTGACACCGTCCACCGATGACACGGTCCCCCGCTGCACCGTCCACCGATGGCACGGTCTCCCGATGACACCGTGACACGGTCTCCCGATGACACCGCCGGCCGCGCCCGGACGACTCATCCACGTCCGGTGAGGCCGCTCCGCCGCACACCTCGACCGTCACCATGCCTGAGCCTCATCACACCTCCTGACCACCCGCTGGACGCCGACCGTCGAAACAGGACGACGGTTCTCGGCGGATCTTCCCGCCCCTCGACGCCCCGAAGACGCCCCGAAGAGGTACTCGGCGACCGACTGGCCGTCGATGCCCGACTGGACCACGACCCATGGGCCATGCACCTTCCACGGGTTCCCCGCACTGCTCCCCAAGCCCGCTCGGCACTTCGGGTGTCGGAATGGGCCTCCCGGCCGGATGCGCCGTGCGCTCCGAGTCGGGGTTCCGGTAAGCGGCCGGGGTCGCGGGGGTGCGGGGGCCGGCAGGCCACCGCCTGGGGGTCGAAGGGGGCGAAGCCCCCTGGGGAGCACGCCTGAGCGTCGAATCGCGCGAAGCGCGCCCCCTTCGCGAGGACCTTGCCCTTGGAGCCTTGAGCCTTGGGGAGCGTTCGGCAACACCCCGAATTCCCCAAATTTGATGTTAGGGCAGGTCAGAGGGCAACAGTTCGGAGGTTCGCACGATATCGCAGCGGCCCCCGGTCCGGTTTACTCGGTCCCATGCGGCCCAAAGCGGAACTCCACCTGCACATCGAAGGCACTCTCGAACCGGAGCTCGTCGTCGAGCTCGCCCGGCGCAACGGGGTCGAGCTGCCCACCTTCGACACCGAGGAGATCCGGGCCCGCTACGACTTCGCCGACCTCCAGTCGTTCCTGGACATCTACTACGACAACATGGCCGTGCTCCGCACCGAGCAGGACTTCCACGACCTCGCCGCCGCCTACCTGCGCCGCGCCGAGGAGCAGGGCGTGCGCCACGCGGAGATCTTCTTCGACCCGCAGGCGCACCTGACGCGCGGCGTCCCGCTGGAGGCGGTCTTCTCCGGGCTGAGCGCGGCCCTCGGCGACAGCCCGGTGTCGTCCGCGCTCATCCTGTGCTTCCTGCGCGACCGGGGCGCCGAGGAGGCCGAGGCCGTGCTGCGCGCGACCCTGCCGTTCCGCGAGCAGTTCATCGGCGTGGGGCTGGACTCGGCGGAGGTGGGGCACCCGCCGTCGCTGTTCCGGCGGGTGTTCGACATCGCCGCCGGCGAGGGGCTGCGGCGCGTCGCCCACGCCGGTGAGGAGGGCGGCCCGGACTACGTGTGGGAGGCGCTGGACGTGCTCAAGGTCGAGCGGGTCGACCACGGCATCCGCTCGATGGAGGACCCCGAGCTCGTGGCGCGGCTGCGCGAGGAGCGGATCCCGCTGACGGTGTGCCCGCTGTCGAACGTGCGGCTGCGGGTCGTGCCCACGCTGCGCGACCACATCCTGCCCGCGATGCTGGACGAGGGGCTGATGGTGACGGTCAACTCCGACGACCCGGCCTATTTCGGCGGGTACGTGGAGGACAACTACCGGGCGCTGCGCGACGAGCTGGGCATGACGGACGAGCAGCTCGACCGGATCGCCCGCAACTCGTTCGAGGCGTCGTTCGTGCCGGTGGACGCCTCACCCTGAGAACGCGGATCGCCCTGAGGACGCGGGTCCGCCGGCCCTCGGCCTGAGGACGCGGGTCCGCCGGCGCGGGACCCCGTGCGGGGCCCGCGCCGGCGGGCGGCGGGCTAGGCCTTCAGCCAGCTCATCATCGGGCGCAGCTTGGCGCCCGTCTTCTCGATCGGGTTGTCCGCGAGCTCGTCGCGGTGGCGCTGGAACTCCTTCTGGCCGCCGTCGAACTCCTCGACGAGCTGCCGGGCGAACGTGCCGTCCTGGATCTCCCCGAGGATGCGGCGCATCTCCTGACGGGTCTCGTCGGTGATGACGCGCGGGCCGCGGGTGTAGCCGCCGTACTCGGCGGTGTCGGACACCGACCAGTACATCTTGGAGATGCCGCCCTCGTACATGAGGTCGACGATGAGCTTCATCTCGTGCAGGCACTCGAAGTAGGCGACCTCCGGCTGGTAGCCGGCCTCGATCAGGGTCTCGAAGCCCGCCTTGATCAGCTCGGACACGCCGCCGCACAGCACGGCCTGCTCGCCGAACAGGTCGGTCTCGGTCTCCTCGGTGAAGGTCGTCTTGAGCGCGCCGGCGCGGGTGCCGCCGATGCCCTTGGCGTACGACAGGGCGAGGTCGAGCGCCTTGCCGGAGGCGTCCTTCTCGACGGCGACGAGACACGGAACGCCGCGGCCGGCCTCGAACTGGCGGCGCACGAGGTGGCCGGGGCCCTTCGGGGCCACCATGCAGACGTCGACGCCCTCGGGCGCCTCGATGAGGCCGTAGCGGATGTTGAGGCCGTGGCCGAAGAACAGCGCGTCACCCTCGACGAGGTTGGGCGCGACGTGCTCGGCGTACAGGTGGCGCTGGATGTGGTCCGGCGCCAGGATCATCGTGAGGTTGGCCTCCTCGACCGCCTCCGACGGGGTGAGGACGCGCAGGCCGTCGTTCTCCGCCTTCTCGCGGCTCTTGGAGCCCTCGGGAAGACCGACGCGCACGTCGACGCCGGAGTCACGCAGGGAGAGCGCGTGGGCGTGGCCCTGGCTGCCGTACCCCAGCACGGCCACGTGACGCCCCTGGATGATCGACAGGTCGGCCTGGTCGTCGTAGAAGATCTCGGTCACTTGCATAAAACCTTTCAGGCGGTACGGTCCAGTGCCCTGAGGGACCGGTCGGTGATGGAACGGGCGCCGCGGCCGATGGCCACCATGCCCGACTGGACGAGCTCCTTGATCCCGAACGGCTCGAGCACCTTCACGAAGGCGTCGAGCTTGTCGGTGGTGCCGGTGACCTCGATGGTCACCGCGTCGGCCGCCACGTCGACGCAGCGGGCGCGGAAGAGCTGGACGAGCTCCAGCACGCTGGAACGGTTCTCGGCGTCGGCCTTGACCTTGATCAGCATCAGTTCGCGCTGGACGCACTGCGCCGGGTCGAGCTCGACGATCTTGAGGACGTTCACCAGCTTGTTGAGCTGCTTGGTGACCTGCTCCAGCGGCAGCTCCTCGACGTTGACCACGATGGTCATGCGGGAGATGTCGTCGTGCTCGGTCTGCCCGACCGCCAGCGAGTCGATGTTGAAACCCCGCCGGCTGAACAGCGCGGACACCCTGGCGAGCACACCGGGCTTGTTCTCCACAAGCACGGACAACGTGTGCCTACTCATCCTCGTTCTCCCACGTCGGCGCCATGTCACGGGCGATCTTGATGTCGTCGTTGCTGGTGCCCGCCGCCACCATCGGCCACACCATCGCGTCCGCGTGGACGACGAAGTCGATCACGACGGGCACGTCGTTGATCTCCATGGCCTTCTCGATGATGGCGTCGACGTCCTCCGGACGCTCGCACCGCAGTCCCACACAACCATAGGCCTCCGCCAGCTTGACGAAGTCGGGGATCCGGCGCACGGACTGCAGGTCGGTGTTGGAGTAACGCTGGTCGTAGAACAGCGTCTGCCACTGGCGGACCATGCCCAGGTTGCCGTTGTTGATGACGGCGATCTTGACCGGCACGCCCTCCAGGGCGCAGGTGGCGAGCTCCTGGTTGGTCATCTGGAAGCAGCCGTCGCCGTCGATGGCCCACACCGTGGACTCGGGCCTGCCCATCTTGGCGCCCATCGCCGCCGGGACCGCGAAGCCCATGGTGCCGGCGCCGCCCGAGTTGATGAACGCCCCCGGCCGCTCGTACTTGACGAACTGCGAGGCCCACATCTGGTGCTGGCCGACGCCCGCCACGTAGAAGGCGTCGGGCCCGACGATCGCGCCCAGCCGCTCGATGACGTACTGCGGGGCCAGCGAGCCGTCCTCGTAGTCGTCGTAGCCCAGCGGGTAGGTCTCCTTGTAGCCGTTGAGCAGCGTCCACCAGGCGGCGTAGTCGCCCCGCTGGTCGGAGCCCTCGATGACGGCGATGAGGTCGCCGAGGACCTCCTTGCAGTCGCCCACGATCGGCACGTCGGCGTGGCGGTTCTTGGAGATCTCGGCCGGGTCGATGTCGGCGTGGACCACCTTCGCGTACGGCGCGAACGTCTCCAGGTCGCCGGTCACCCGGTCGTCGAAGCGCACGCCCAGGCCGATGATCAGGTCGGACTTCTGCAGCGCGCCGACCGCGGCCACGGTGCCGTGCATGCCGGGCATGCCGAGGTGCTGCGGGTGGCTGTCGGGGAACGTGCCGCGCGCCATCAGCGTGGTGACCACGGGGATCTGGGTCAGCTCGGCCAGCCGGCGCAGCTCGGGGGCCGCGCCCGCCCTGTTGACGCCGCCGCCGACGTACAGGACCGGGCGCCGCGCCTCGGCGATCAGCTTGGCGGCCTCGCGGATCTGCTTGGAGTGGGGGCGGGTGACAGGACGGTAGCCCGGCAGCTGCATGACCGGCGGCCAGGAGAAGGTCGTCTCGGCCTGGAGGGCGTCCTTGGAGATGTCCACGAGCACGGGGCCGGGGCGGCCGGTGGAGGCGATGTGGAACGCCTCCATGATCGTGCGGGCGATGTCGGCGGGGTCGGTGACCAGGAAGTTGTGCTTGGTGATCGGCATGGTGATGCCGGAGATGTCGGCTTCCTGGAAGGCGTCGGTGCCGATCGCCTTGCTGGCCACCTGGCCCGTGATCGCCACGATCGGCACGGAGTCCATGTAGGCGTCGGCCAGCGGCGTCACCAGGTTGGTGGCGCCGGGGCCGCTGGTCGCCATGCAGACGCCGACCCGCCCGGTCGCCTGGGCGTAGCCCTCGGCCGCATGGCCCGCGCCCTGCTCGTGCCGTACGAGCACGTGCCGGACCTTGGTCGAGTCGTAGAGGGGATCGTAGGCCGGGAGGATGGCGCCGCCCGGGATCCCGAACACGGTGTCGACTCCGACGTGCTCCAGAGCCCTGACGAGGGCCTGTGCACCTGTCATCCGTTCGGTCATCGGCTCGTTTCCTTGCGTGGCTGTCTCGTGAGGACATAAAAAATGCCCCTGCCCCACCGGGAAGGCGGGACCAAGGGGCGGCGCGCAGGTCGAAGTGCTTCGCTATCGGCCTGCGCGCCGGCGAAGTACTACGAGGATCTGCATGCGAAGCATGGCCTCACCATAGTCCCTCGCCGCGGGTGGGTGTCAACTTGATGGGACGCGTGTCTCACACCGTGAGACTGGTCCTCATCAGCGAGTCCACTCCGCGGGCCGCCATCGGCCTGGCCACGAGGAAACCCTGACCTCGGGTGCAGCCCATCTCACGGAGCAGTTCGAGCTGCTCCGGCCGCTCGATCCCCTCGGCCACCACGATGAGACCGAGGTCGTGGCCGAGCCGGACGATGGTCCGGGTGAGCAGGGTGAGGGTGTCGTCGCGGCCCAGCCCGGACACGAACGACGGGTCTATCTTGATCATGTCCACCGGGAGCTGCCGCAGGAACGCCAGCGAGGCGTACCCGGTGCCGAAGTCGTCGATCGCCAGCCGTACACCGAGGGCGCGCAGCTCCGACAGGCGCCGGATGGTCTCCTCGGCGTCCTCGACGAGCATCTCCTCGATCACTTCCAGGGTGAGCGCCGAGGCGGGCAGCCCGCTCTCGCTCAGCGCCTCCTCGACCGTCTCGACGAAGCGCGGGGCGGTGATCTGCCGGGCCGACAGGTTGACCGACAGGCCGATGTCCCAGGAGGAGGCGCGCCAGGCGGCCACCTCGCGGCACGCCTCGCGCAGGATCCACTCGCTCAGCGGCACGATCAGCCCGGTGTCCTCGGCCGGGCCGAGGAACTGCTCCGGCGGCACGAACACCGAGCCGCGCCACCAGCGCACCAGCGCCTCGACGGCGGTCACCCGGGAGGTGGCCAGATCCACGACCGGCTGGTACTCGATGGCGAACTGCTGCTCGATCAGCGCCCGCTGCAGGTCGGCGGCCAGCTCCAGCCGGCGCACCACGTCGGCGTGCATCTGCGCGGCGAACACCTCGACCCGGCGCCCGCCCAGCTCCTTGGCCCGGGCCATGGCCACGTCGGCGTTGCGGATGAGGTCGCCCGCGGGCATCTCGTCCTCGGCGAAGGCGACGCCCACGCTGGCGGTCAGCGCCACGTCGCGGTCGGCCACCCGGAACGGCTCCTGCGAGACCGCCCGCAGCAGCCGCTCGGCCATGTCGACGGCGATCTGCGCCTCTCCCCCGGTCTCCACGAGCACCGCGAACTCGTCGCCGCCCCACCGGGCGAGCGTGTCGTCGGCCCGCACGGCGCCGCGCAGCCGGCGGGCGGCCTGCCCGAGCAGGTAGTCGCCGCTGGCGTGGCCCACGGAGTCGTTGACCGAGGTGAACCCGTCGAGGTCGAGGAAGATGACCGCGACGTGGCCGGCGCGGCCGGAGAGCACCTCGCGGGTGCGCTCCTCGAAGTAGGCGCGGTTGGGCAGGCCGGTGACGCCGTCGTGGAAGGTCAGGTGCGCGACCTGGTTGCGCAGGGCCTCCTCGTCGCTCACGTCGCGGGTGGTGACGAGCAGCAGGTCCTCGCCGCCCACGTGGCGGGTGGCGACCGACTCGGTGGGCCGCCAGGTGCCGTCGGCGGCCCGCACCCGGCAGGCGATCATGCAGGCGCCGGGGCTGCCGCCGTCGTCCTCGAAGCCCATCGCGCGCAGCGCCGCCTGGATGCCGGGGACGTCCTCGGGGTGGATGTACTCGAAGATCGTGCCGCCCACCAGCTCGTCGGGGCGGTAGCCGTAGGTGACCTCGACGCCGGCGCCGATCTCGCGCACGATGCCCTCGTAGTCGCAGAGCAGGACCACGTCGCCGGTGCTCTCGGCCAGCTCGCGCAACTGCCGGTCGCCGAGCGCGGCCAGGCGGCGCAGCCGGGCGTTGGCGCCCGACAGCACGAACACCCGGAACAGCAGCAGCAGCACCGCCGAGCCCGCGAGCAGCACCACGCCGGTCACCGGCTGGAACGCGCGCATGCCCGCCAGGTGGACGAGCAGCGTGACGGTGGCCACGCCCACGAGCACCAGCGGCACGAGCGCGATCAGGTTGCCGACGGGCCTGCCGCCGGGCGGCGGTCCGGACTCGCGCACGGCCCACGGCACGGCGGCCAGCAGCAGGAACGCCATCGGCGCGAGCATGACGCTCCACACGGGCGGCACGGCGTCGGTCAGCCGCGCGACGGCCTCGGCGATCCCGGCGACCGTGGTGGTGGCCAGCACCCCCACCCCGGCCGCGGCCGGGGGCGCCGCGCGTCCCCTGACGGCCGACGGCACCGCCGCGCAGGTCACGAGCAGCGCCAGCATCGGCGGGAGCATGGTGAAGGTGAACGTCGCGGGGTCGGCCTGCTCGTACACCCTGCGCAGCGCGACGACCCAGCCGACCAGGAACAGCGAGACCGCGCACAGGTAGGAGTCGGTGACGAGCCGTAAAACGGCGGTGCCCGACAGGGAGCGGCCGCTCGCGATGAGCGCGCCGCCGGCCAGCAGGACGGTGCCGACCAGGACGAGCAGGTCGGCGAAGCTCACCATGAGGCCGGTGTTCTCGGCGACCGGCCGCAGGGCCACGCCGCCGGCCCAGACGACGGCGCCGCCGCCCATCCAGCGGGTGCCCGTCGCCGTCGCGCGGTGGTCGCCCAGCCGCGCGGAGGTGGTGAGCAGGGAGACGGCGGCGAGCAACGCCGCGAGGACGCCGGCGACCGCGCCGGTGACCGAGGTCTGACCGCCCACGAGGAGCGCAGCCGCGAACCCAGCCACACCGGTCGCCGCGGCGGCGGTCAGCGGTGCACGTGGATCACGCCAGCGGATCACAGTCGTCGCCCATCCCGTCTCGAACTCGCTCAGTGACCGCCGAAGGCCGTCGGCCACATCGCCAGTGTGTGCGCTCGCGCGGGTCGGGGTGGTGACAACGCCTATGTCGTCACCGATCTGATAACCGCGCGGACCAATCTGCTCCGAGAACTATCTTGACAGTGAGTCAGGAATCGTTGGTAGAAGCAACCGTACGCACCGAAGGTCACGGTGCAGCCACTTTCCGGAATCCTCTCAGTACGCGTCGCCGCTGCCTGTCGGCCTATGCCCGCTCAGCGGATCAGTACGCGTCCGTGATGACGTTGTTGAGCGGCTCTCCCGCGAGGTGGCGAAGGAGCTGCGAGCGCAGCAGCCGCAGCAGCCGCCGGCCGGAGGCGGGGGTGCTGCCGGCGACGTGCGGCGTGATCAGCACGCCGGGGGCGCTCCACAGCGGATGCCCGGCGGGCAGCGGCTCCGGCGCGGTCACGTCGAGGGCGGCGCGCAGCCGCCCGGTCTTCAGCTCGGCGACCAGCGCGTCGGTGTCCACGATCCCGCCGCGGGCGGCGTTGACCAGCACGGCGCCGTCCTTCATCCGGGACAGGAACGCCGCGTCCGCCATGCCGGCCGTGTCGGCCGTCGCGGGCACGAGCAGGACCACGACGTCGGCCTCGGGCAGCAGCGCGGGCAGCTCGTCCATGCCGTGGACCCGGCCGCGCTCGCCGTCGCGGGCCGAGCGCGCCACCCGGACGACCTCGACCTCGAAGCCGTCGAGACGCCGCTCCAGCGCCGCGCCGATGGACCCGTAGCCGACGATCAGCACGGTGGCGTCGGCCAGGACGCCGGTGTGGTGGTAGGTCCACTCGCCGCGCCGCTGCGCGTCCACGAACCCGGGGAACTCCCGCAGCACCGCGATCATGGCGCCGACCGCCCACTCGGCCGTGCCCGCGTCGTGGACGCCGCGGGCGTTGCACAGCACCGCGCCCTCCGGCACGTACGGCCGGTACGGCTCCACGCCGGCCGTCACCGTCTGCAGCAGGCGCAGGGAGGTCATCCGGGACAGGACGCCCGGCACGTCGGGCACCGTGACGAGCGGCGGGATCCAGACCTCGACCTCCTCGACCCCCTCGGGCAGGGGCCCGGAGCCGTCGTAGACCGCGCACTCCACGCCGGGGAGGTCGGACAGGACATCGGCCACCGCGTCGGAAGGAACCCAGATCCTCATGCCGAGAACCTTACGACCTGGGGGGAAGTATGAACCATATGAGGAAGCTCAGGAAGATCCTTCTGGTGGCGGGGCTGGCGGTGGCCGTGGGGGCGTGCTCGGCCACGGGCGGAACGGCGAGCGGCGAGGCCGCGACGGCTCCGCCCCCCGTGGATCCGCCCTCGACGACGGCGGACGATCCGGGCAAGGGCTCCCCTCCGCGCGACATCGCGCAGCCGGGCGAACCGCGCACCGTGGCGCGGGACCTGGCGGTGCCCTGGGCGATGGCGTTCCTGCCGGGCGGCGACGCCCTGGTGACCGAGCGCGACACGGCGCGGCTGCTGCGGGTCACGCCCCGGGGGCGCGTCACCGAGGTGGCCACCGTCGAGGGCGTGGAGCCCCACGGCGAGGGCGGGCTGATGGGCGTGGCGGTGAAGGGCGAGCAGGTGTTCCTCTCCTTCACGGCCGCCGAGGACAACCGGATCGTGCGGTATCCCTTCGCCGGCGGCCGGCTGGGCGCGCCCAGGGTGATCGTGCGCGGCATCCCCAAGGGCGGCATCCACGACGGCGGCCGGCTCGCGTTCGGCCCCGACGGCTACCTGTACGCCACCACGGGCGAGACCGGCGACGACCAGCTCGCCCAGCGGCGCGACTCCCTGGGCGGCAAGATCCTGCGCATGACCACGGACGGCGCCCCCGCGCCCGGCAACCCGTTCGGCACGCTCGTGTACAGCCTCGGCCACCGCAACGTGCAGGGCCTGGCCTGGGACCCGTCCGGCCACCTGTACGCCTCGGAGTTCGGCCAGAACGCCTTCGACGAGCTCAACCTCATCAAGCCGGGCGCCAACTACGGCTGGCCGGAGGTCGAGGGCCGCGGCGACGACCCGCGCTTCACCAACCCCGTGCTGACCTGGCGCACCGCCGAGGCGTCGCCGTCGGGCCTGGCCTACGCGGGCGGGTCGCTGTGGATGGGGGCGCTGCGCGGCCGGCGGCTCTGGCAGATCCCGCTGGACGCGAGCGGGCAGGTGGGTCGTCCGGTGGCCCGCTTCACGGACGTCTACGGCCGGCTGCGCGGCGTGGTGGCGGCGCCCGACGGGACGCTGTGGGTGTCGACCAGCAACAGGGACGGGCGCGGCTCGCCCCGCGACGGCGACGACCGCATCCTGTCGGTGCCCCTGCGCACCCCGTAGCGGCAGGTAGCGGCAGGTAGCGGCTATTCGGCGGCGCAGACCACCTGGGCCTGGGGGCGGTACTTGGTGGTCTGCTTGCGGTCGCGCTTGACCTCTTTGCCGTCGTTGACGAACACCCGGGTGACGTCGATCGTGAAGCCCTGCACCCCGCCGGCGGGCACGCACCCCGGGTCGCTGCTGGTCTGGGTGCGGAACGCGGTGAAGTCCCGCTTCTCCGACTCGACCGCCTGGACCTTGTCGTAGCGCCGGGTGCTCCACAGCGTGACCGTCACCGACGTGCCGGTGGTGGCGGTCTTGACGAGCACCCCGTAGTCGGAGTCGTTGCGCCACTTCAGGTCGCGGTCGGGGTAGAGGAGCCCCGCGTCGCGGCCGGCCGGGTAGCGGACGGCGTAGTAGTCCATCGGCGTGCGCTCGACCTCCTCGAACCCGGCGAAGTACGCCGCGTTGTAGAGGGTGGTGGCGAACTGGGAGACGCCGCCGCCGACGATGGTGACGAGCCGGCCGCCGACGATCTGCCCGGCCTCCACGTAGCCGCCCTCGCGGGTGCGCTCGCCGGTGGCGTCGTTCAGGGAGAACGTCCGGCCCGGCCGCACCACGACGCCGTCGAGGTCGGCGGCCATGCGCTGGATGTTGGTGGCGCGGGGCTGGCAGCACTCGAACGTGGTGGTGAACTCGCCCACGTTCTCCTTGATGCCGAGGCCGCTCACCGCGCTGGTCGCGACCGCCGGCTTGACCGTGGCCAGCTTCACCGGGATGACGCGGCTGCCCTGCCCGGCGACCACCTCGGCCACGTCGGCGGCGAGCCGCTCGGGGTCCACGCCCCGGCCGGTGCGGGCGGGGACGAGGACGGGCTTGCCGTTGACGATGTCGTACGTGGCGTCGCGGGGGGCCTGCGCCTCGTCGATGAGGCCGCCCTCCACCGTGGCCAGGGCCTTCTCGGCGTCGAAGTGCGGCACGAGCTCGCCGTCCTCGCCGTCCTCGCCGGCGGTGAAGGTGAGGTTGGCGGCGATCGTGGCGGGCGGGACCTGGGTCTGCTTGCCGCCGAGCGCCAGCGTGATGGGGGCCGCGACGGCCCGCTCGGCCAGGGCCTTGGCCTTGGCGACGGTTGCGGAGGTGCTTTCGGGCTTGGCGGGCCGCAGGGTGAGGATGACCGAGTCGCGGCCGCCGCGGAAGGCCGCGTCGATGGCGCGGACCGCGTCGTCGCGGTCGAGCAGCACGCCGTCGCGCGGCTCGGTCACGACCGGCCGCAGCCCCTGGAAGGCCACCTTGCCCTCGCGCGGGACCTTGTCGTGGCTCTCGGCGAGGCCCTCGACGGTCCGGGTGAGCTGGGAGAGGTCGATGGTGACCTTCGGCTCCAGGTCGGTGGGGCCGGTCAGCCCGCGCCACACCTCCATGGGGCCGGGGAAGCCGCTGCGGGCCTGGCCGATCGTGCCGACCACGTCGAGCTCCAGCCCGGCGTCCTCGGCCTGGATGATCTCCTTCTGGCCGCCGATGTCCACCGTGACGGGCTTGTTGAGCTTGACGGCCAGCTCGTCGCGGAGCTTGTCGGCCGCCTGGGTGACGGTCAGGCCGCCGATGTCCACGCCGCCGACGCGGGTGCCGCGTAACACCGAGCCCGACATCAGCACGGCCGGCACCAGGTACGCGAGCACGGCCAGCACCACGACGACCAGCAGCACGGCGGGCAGCAGGCGGCCGCGGCGGGAGGGCTCGGGGTCGAGGAAGACGGGCGACGGGCTCGGCTGCTCGGGCAGGCCGAAGGTGCCGGCGCGCGAGGTCTCGGCCCGGGACCGGCTCACCGGCCATGGCTGCACGGGGGCCGCCATCGGGGGCAGCGCGCTCTTGCCGGGGCCGGGGCCGTCCGCGGCGCCGTCCGGGGGCCCGTCGTTCCGGGAGCCGTTCGCGGGGCCGTCCTGGCCGGGAGGCGGCGCGGGGCGCGGCTGCTGCGCCGGGGGGCCGAAGATGTCGGGTGACACGCCGGGAGGCAGGCCCTCGATCCGCGGCCTCCTGCTCGTGGTGCCCGAGCTGGGCAGGGGCACCGAGGAGAAGGGGTCTGTCGGCGAGTCGATCGGCCCGGCGTTACGCACGCCTCAAACTCCTCCCGCTACGCTGCCACATCTTCAGGCAACAGTAAGGCACGAGCATCTGGATATGTCACGGAATACGGCTACGGATGGGTGTCAACCTCTCCACTGGTAGCGATGTTCGGGACGGCCCGCGGTGCCGTACCTGGGCCTCAGCTCGGCCCGGCCCTCCACGCACAGGTACTCCAGGTACCGGCGGGCGCTGACCCGCGACAGCCCGGCCAGCTCGGCCGTCTCCGCCGCCGACAGGTCGCCGCCCGCCTCGCGCAGCGTCTCGGCGACCAGCGCGCAGGTGGCCGGCGACAGGCCCTTGGGCAGGGCGGCGGCCGAGGAGGGCGTGCCGAAGAGCCGGTCCACGTCGTCCTGCCGGGCCTCGGGGCCGATGGAGGTGAGCCGCCTCCTGGTCTCGGCGTACTGCCGGAGCCGCTCGGCCAGGGCGTCGGCGGTGAACGGCTTGATCAGGTAGTTGACGGCGCCGCGCCGCATGGACTCCCGGACCGTGGGCACGTCGCGAGCCGCGCTGATCACCAGGGCGTCGGTGTCGCGCAGGTCCTTGAGCACGTCGAGACCCGACATGTCGGGCAGGTAGATGTCGAGCAGGACGAGGTCCGGCCGGTGCCGGGCCGCCTCGGCGAGCGCGTCGGCCCCGGTGTGCGCCGTCGCGACCACCCGGAAGCCGGGGACGCGGGCCACGTACCCGCTGTGGATGCGCGCCACCATGAAGTCGTCGTCCACGACGAGCACCCGGATCTCTGCCCGCTCCTCACCGACGGGTGCGCCCGGAGCGTCTTCATGGAGGTCTCCGGAGCGGTCCCGGGTCATCGGGCCACCGCCTCGACCGGGGGCGGCAGCAGGGCCGTGAAGACCGCGCCCCGGTCGTTGCGCACCTTGACCCAGCCGCCCCGGCGCAGGCACGCCTGCCGGGTCAGCGCCAGGCCGAGCCCGCGCGGCCCCGACTGGGCGGCCTTGGTGGTGAACCCCTCCCGGAACACCTCCTCCACCAGGTCCGGCGCGATGCCGGGCCCGGAGTCACCCACCCGCACCCGCAGGCCGTCCGCGTCGGCCCGTACGGACACCTCGATCGTGCCGGGCGCGCCGTCCAGCGCGTCGATCGCGTTGGCCACCAGGTTGCCGACCACGAGGACGGCGTCGCCCGGGTCGCCGAGCGAGCCCTCCGGCACGGCGGAGTCGTCGGCCAGGACCAGCCGGGCGCCGCGCTCGGCCGCCTCGGCGGACTTGGCCAGCAGCAGCGCCGCGAGCGTCGGCTCCTGGACCCGTTCGCGCAGGTCGGCGGCGTACGCGGTGCCGGTGCCGCGGGTGATGAAGCCGATCGCCGACTCGTGCTCCCCCAGCTCCAGCAGCCCGACGACCGTGTGCATGCGGTTGGCGAACTCGTGCGCCTGGGCCCGCAGCGCGTCGGTCGCGCTGCTGGCGTCGTCCAGCTCGCGGGCCAGGCGTACCAGCTCGGTGCGGTCGCGCAGGGTCACCACCCAGCCGCGGTGCTGGCCCCGTACGGACACGGGGGTGCGGTTGAGCACCAGCACGCGGTCGCCGTGCAGCACGATCCGGTCCTCGCCCGGGTCGGCGCCGCCGAGCACGTCGCGCATGCGGCCGGAGACCGGCAGCCGGGTCAGGTCCTCCCCCACCAGGTCGTCACCCGCGAGGTCGAGCAGCTCGCGGGCGGCGTCGTTGACCAGCGTCACCCTGCCCCCGAGGTCGAGGGCGAGCACGCCCTCCTTCACGCCGTGCAGGACGCCCTCGCGCTGCTCCAGCAGCGCGGCGATCTCGCGCGGCTCCAGCCCGAACGTCTGCCTGCGCACCCGCGCGGTGATCAGCGCGGCGGCGGCGAGCCCCGACACCAGGACGGCCAGCGCGGTCCACAGCAGCGGCGGCAGCGCGTCCGCGAGCTGGCCGGTGACCGTGGTCTGCAGCACGCCGACCGACACCAGGCCGATGACCTCGCCGTACTCGTCGAAGACGGGCGCCTTGCCGCGCACGGTGGTGCCGATGGTGCCGGTCTCGGTGCCGACCCAGCTCCGGCCGGTGTTCAGCACGGTGGTGCCGTCGGTGGACAGCTTGCGGCCGATCAGCGCGGTGTTGGGGTGGGCGTAGCGGGTCTGCTCGCGGTTGGCGATCACCACGTAGTCGGCGCGGGTGGAGTGCTGGACGCTCACCGCGAGCGGCTGGAGCACCGTCTCGGGGTTCTTCAGGTCGAACGCGTCACGCACCTGCGGGAGCGCGGCGACGGACTGGGCGATGGCCAGGGCCCGCTGCTCGTGCAGCGCGTCGAGCTGGTCGCGCGTGTGCTCGGCCCACACGCCGGCGGTGCCCCCGACGGCGAGCAGCACGATCACCATCTGGAGCACGAAGAGCTGCGTCCCGAGGGACGCGTCGCGTACTCGTCTCACCCAACTCATGGAAACATCCGCAGGTCACAGCGGGGTAGCGACCAAAAAGACCTAAATGACTACTATCAGATAAAGCTCGACTCCTCGCGGGACGGACTTCACCATCCAGGTTTCATACCGTGAAATCCCCCCTTGGAGTTCTCATGCGGATGCGTATACTCGCCGCCCTCGCGGCGATCTCGATCGCCGCGCTGACCGGCTGCGGCGAGAACGCCGGTGGCGGCGGCACATCGGGCGCCGCCGGCACGCTGCGGATCATGGCGCCGGCCTCGCCCGGCGGCGGCTGGGACCAGACCTCGCGCGTGGCCGAGCAGGCGCTCAAGGCCGCCGACCCCAAGCGCAGGGTCGAGGTCTACAACGTCCCCGGAGCGGGCGGCACCATCGGCCTGTCCCAGCTCGCCGGTGAGAAGGGCAACGGCAACCTACTGATGACCATGGGCCTGGTCATGCTCGGCGCGATCGAGCAGAACAAGTCCAAGGTCACCCTCGCCGAGACCACGCCCATCGCCAAGCTGACCGAGGAGTACGAGATCGTCGTGGTCCCGGCCGACTCCCCGCTCAAGCAGCTCTCCGACCTGGTCGCGGCCTGGAAGGCGGACCCGGCCAAGGTGTCCGTCGCCGGCGGCTCGGCGGGCGGCACCGACCACATCGTGGCCGGTCTCATGGCCAAGGCCGCGGGCGTCGACCCCAAGAAGGTCAACTACATCGCCCACTCCGGCGGCGGCGAGGCGCTCAACGCGCTGCTCGGCGGCAAGGTCACGATCGGCGTCTCGGGTGTCGGCGAGTTCGCCGAGCACGTCAAGTCCGGCAAACTGCGCGCCCTGGGTGTCACCTCGGCGCAGCGGATCTCCGGCCTCGACGCACCCACCCTCAAGGAGGGCGGCCTGGACGTCGAGCTGGCCAACTGGCGCGGCATGGTGGCCCCCGGCGGGATCAGCGAGGGCGACAAGAAGGCCCTGACCGACCTGGTCACCAAGATGCACGACTCACAGCCGTGGAAGGACGCCGTCGCCAAGAACGGCTGGATCGACTCCTTCCAGACCGGCCAGCAGTTCGCCGACTACCTCACCTCCGAGCAGGCCCGGGTCAAGGGCATCATCGCCGAGATGGGGCTCGTGTCCTGATGTCCTCCCCAGACACACCCGTGCGCGCCCCCTCGGGGGAGCCCCCGACCGGGCAGGCACCGCGCCACTGGTGGCGGCCCGAGCTGGTGCTCGCCCTCGTGGTGCTGGCGCTGGGCGTGCTCGTCATCGTCGGCACGCTCAACGTGTCGGCGGCGGCCTCCCAGCTCGGCATCGGCCCGCGGTTCTTCCCCACCCTGGTCGGCGGCGCGATGATCGTCGTGGGCGTGTTCTACGTGATCGACGTGCTGCGCGGCGGCCAGGGCGACCCGGAGGAGAGCGAGGACGTCGACGCCGGCGCCCCCGCCGACTGGCGCAGCGTCGCCCTGGTGAGCGGGATCTTCCTGGCGTTCGTCACCGTGCTCAACGTCGTCGGCTGGATCATCGGCTCGGCCCTGCTGTTCTTCGGGCTGTCCGTGGTCCTCGGCGCCGGGCACAAGGTGCGCGCGGCCGTCGTCGGGGTGGTCCTGGGGCTCGTGACGTACCTGCTGTTCGTCAAGGGGCTGGGCGTGACGCTGCCGGCCGGCTGGCTGAGGGGGGTGCTGTAGGTGGACTCGCTCCAGCTCCTGATCGACGGGTTCGGCGCCGCGCTGACCCCCGTCAACCTCCTGTACGCACTGGTCGGCGTCACGCTCGGCACGCTCGTCGGCGTCCTGCCCGGCATCGGCCCGGCCATGACCGTGGCGCTGCTGCTGCCGATCACGTTCACGGTGCCGCCCGCGAGCGCGTTCATCATGTTCGCCGGCATCTACTACGGCGGCATGTACGGCGGCTCGACCACGTCGATCCTGCTCAACACGCCCGGTGAGTCGTCGTCGATGATCACCGCGCTGGAGGGCAACAAGATGGCCCGGCGCGGCCGGGCCGCCCAGGCCCTGGCCACGGCCGCCATCGGCTCGTTCGTGGCCGGCACGATCGCGACCGCGCTGCTCGTCGTCGCCGCCCCGGCGGTGGTGGCCTTCGCGATCTCGTTCGGGCCGGAGGACTACTTCGCGCTGGCGATCCTCGCCTTCACCGCCGTGTCGGCCGTGCTGTCGCGCTCGCTCGTGCGCGGTCTCGCCTCGCTCGGGCTCGGCCTGGTCATCGGGCTCATCGGCATCGACCAGCAGACCGGGCAGGCGCGCCTGACCATGGGCATCCCGCAGCTCCTCGACGGCATCGACGTGGTGATCGTCGCGGTCGGGCTGTTCGCGCTCGGCGAGGCGCTGTACGTGGCCTCCCGGCTGCGCCACTCCACGCCCGAGGTGGTGCCCGTGGGCCGGGCCTGGATGGGCCGCTCCGACTGGGCCCGCTCGTGGAAGCCGTGGCTGCGCGGCACCGCGCTCGGCTTCCCGTTCGGCGCGCTGCCGGGCGGCGGCGCCGAGATCCCCACCTTCCTGTCGTACGCCGCCGAGAAGCGCCTGGCCCGCGGCACGGCCCGCGAGGAGTACGGCAAGGGCGCCATCGAGGGCGTGGCGGGGCCGGAGGCGGCCAACAACGCCTCCGCCGCGGGCACGCTCGTGCCGCTGCTGACGCTGGGCCTGCCCACGTCCGCGACCGCCGCCATCCTGCTGGCCGCCTTCCAGCAGTACGGCCTGCAGCCCGGACCGCAGTTGTTCGACCACAACCCGGCGCTGGTGTGGGGCATGATCGCGTCGCTGTTCATCGGCAACACGATGCTGCTGGTGCTCAACCTGCCGCTCGCCCCGCTGTGGGCGCGGGTGCTGCGCATCCCCCGGCCCTACCTGTACGCCGGGATCGTGGTGTTCGCCGCCCTCGGCGTCTACGCGCTGAACGGGACCGTGGTGGACCTGGTCGTGCTGTACGTGCTCGGCCTGCTCGGGTTCGCGATGCGCCGCTTCGGGCTGCCCGTCGCCCCGGCCGTCATCGGCATGATCCTCGGCCCGATGGCCGAGATCCAGCTCCGCCGGGCCCTGGCCATCGGCGCCGGCGACGTGACGGTGCTGGTCAAGAGCCCGGTCGCCGTGGTGCTGCTGCTGCTCGCGCTGGGGGCGCTGCTCACGCCGCTGGTGCGCAAGCTGGCCGTGCGCAGGGAACTCGCGCCGACCGTGATCCACGAGGAGGACTGACGCCGGGCCGCGGAAGATCACGCGGTCGAGGATTGACGCGCCGTCTCCGGGGCACTGCGATCAGTGCTTCAAGGGAGCGTCCAGGGATGTGCCAAGGCCCCGCCGATCATCCGCCGGCGGGGCCTTTCGCACGTCCTGAGCTCGTCGGGTTACTCGGAGACGCCCAGCTTCTCCAGGATCAGCACCCGCGCCCGGGCCGCGTCGGCCTTGCCGCGGCTGGCCTTCATCACGCCGCCGACCAGCGCGCCCACAGCGGCGATCTTGCCGGAGCGGACCTTCTCGGCCGCGTCGGCGTTGGCCGCGAGGACGTCGTCGATGATCGCGGACAGCTCGCCCTCGTCATTGACGATCTTGAGGCCGCGCTTGTCGACCACCTCGTCCGGCGTGCCCTCGCCGTTCAGCACGCCCTCCAGCACCTCGCGGGCGAGCTTGTCGTTGAGCGCGCCGGAGGCCACCAGCTCGGTGACGCGGGCGATGTGGGCCGGCGTGATCGGCAGCTCGGCGAGCGCGGTGCCGGTCTCGTTGGCGCGGCGCGCCAGCTCGCCCATCCACCACTTGCGCGCGTCGGCCGCCGGGGCGCCCGCCGCGACCGTCGCCTCGACCAGGTCGATGGCGTCGGCGTTGTGCATGGCCTGCATGTCGAGGTCGGACAGCCCCCACTCGGCCTGCAGCCGCTTGCGCTTGAGCGACGGCAGCTCGGGCAGCGCCGCCTTCAGCTCGGCCACCCACGCCGGGTCGGGCGCGATCGGCACCAGGTCGGGCTCGGGGAAGTAGCGGTAGTCCTGCGCCTCCTCCTTGGACCGCCCGGAGGTGGTCGTGCCGGTGTCCTCGTGGAAGTGCCGGGTCTCCTGCACGATCCGGCCGCCGTCGGCGAGGACCGCGCCCTGTCGCTCGATCTCGCTGCGCACGGCGCGCTCGACGCTGCGCAGGGAGTTGACGTTCTTGGTCTCGGTGCGGGTGCCCCACTCGGACGAGCCGCGCGGCATGAGCGAGACGTTGACGTCGCAGCGCAGCGAGCCCTCCTCCATGCGCACGTCGGAGACCCCGAGCGAACGCATGATCTCGCGCAGCTCGGTGACGTACGCGCGGGCCACCTCCGGCGCCAGCCGGTCGGTGCCCGGGATGGGCTTGGTCACGATCTCGACCAGCGGGATGCCGGCGCGGTTGTAGTCGACGATCGAGTAGTCGGCGCCGTGGATGCGGCCGGTCGCGCCACCCACGTGGGTGGACTTGCCGGTGTCCTCCTCCAGGTGCACCCGCTCGATCTCGATGCGCACGGTCTCGCCGTCGACCTCGACGTCGATGTAGCCGTCGAAGCAGAGCGGCTCGTCGTACTGCGAGATCTGGTAGTTCTTCGGCATGTCCGGATAGAAGTAGTTCTTCCGGGCGAAGCGGCACCATTCGGCGATGGAGCAGTTCAGCGCCAGGCCGATCTGGATCGTCGACTCGATCGCCTTGGCGTTGGCCACCGGCAGCGAACCGGGGAAGGCCAGGCAGATCGGGCAGACCTGCGTGTTGGGCGGCGCGCCGAACGTCGTGCGGCAGCCGCAGAACATCTTCGACGCGGTGCCCAGCTCGACGTGCGTCTCCAGGCCCAGCACCGGCTCGAACCGGTCGAGCGCCTCGTCGTAGGACATCTTCGTGGTCGTCACAGTGCCGGAGCCTCCTTCAGCAGCGGGCCGCCCCAGCGGCTCTCCAGGGCCTTCTCGACCGCGGCGGCGACGCGGTAGCAGCGGTCGTCGCCCAGCACCGGCGCCATGATCTGCAGACCGACCGGCAGGCCGTCCTCGTCGGCCAGGCCGCACGGCACGGAGATCGCCGCGTTGCCCGCCAGGTTGGACGGGATCGTGCACAGGTCGGCGAGGTACATCGCCATCGGGTCGTCGGCCCGCTCGCCGATCGGGAACGCCGTCGTCGGCGTGGTCGGCGAGACCAGCACGTCCACCTGGTGGTAGGCGGCCTCGAACTCGCGCGCGATGACCGTGCGCACCTTCTGCGCCTGGCCGTAGTAGGCGTCGTAGTAGCCGCTCGACAGGGCGTACGTGCCGAGCATGATGCGCCGCTTGACCTCGGGGCCGAAGCCGGCGGCCCTGGTCAGCGCCATGACCTCCTCGGCGCTGCGGGTGCCGTCGTCGCCGACGCGCAGGCCGTAGCGCATGGCGTCGAAGCGCGCCAGGTTGGACGAGCACTCCGACGGGGCGATCAGGTAGTAGGCGGGCAGCGCCGTCACGAACGACGGGCAGGACACCTCGACGACCTTGGCGCCGAGCGATTCCAGCAGCGCCACCGCCTCGTTGAAGCGGGCCAGCACGCCCGGCTGGTAGCCGTCGCCGCCGAACTCCTTGACCACGCCGATCCGCAACCCCGCCACGTCGCCCTGCCGGGCCGCCTCCACGACGGAGGGCACCGGCGCGTCGACGGAGGTCGAGTCGAGCGGGTCGTGACCGGAGAACGCCTCGTGCAGCAGCGCCGCGTCGAGCACGTTGCGGGCGAACGGCCCCGGCGTGTCGAGCGAGCTGGCGAACGCGATCAGGCCGTACCGGGACGAGCCGCCGTAGGTCGGCTTCATGCCGACGATGCCGGTGACCGCGGCGGGCTGCCGGATCGAGCCGCCCGTGTCGGTGCCGGTGGACAGCGGCGCCTGGTAGGCGGCGACGGCCGCGCTCGAACCACCCGACGAGCCGCCGGGGATCTTGTTCAGGTCCCACGGGTTGCGGGTCGGGCCGTAGGCGGAGTTCTCCGTGGAGGAGCCCATGGCGAACTCGTCCAGGTTGGTCTTGCCCAGGATGACCAGCCCGGCCTCGCGCAGGCGGCGCGTCACGGTCGCGTCGTACGGCGGGCGCCAGCCTTCGAGGATCCTGGACGCGGCCGTGGTCGGCATGTCGCGGGTGGTGAAGATGTCCTTGTGCGCGATCGGCACGCCGGCCAGCGGGCCGAGCCGCTCACCGGAGCGCAGCCGCTCGTCGACGGCGCACGCCTGGCCGAGCGTCACCTCCCGGTCGACGTGCAGGAACGCGTTGACCTTGGGCTCGACCTCGGCGATGCGGTCGAGGTGCGCCTCGGCCACCTCGACGGCCGACACCTCTCCGGCCGCGACCATCGCGCCGAGCTCGGCGGCGGTCTTGTGGATCAGACTCATGCCTCCTCCCCGAGGATGCGCGGCACCCGGAAGCGGTCGTCCTCGACGGCGGGGGCGCCGGAGAGCGCCTGCTCGGGCGTCAGGGACTGTCGCACCTCGTCGGCACGGAAGACATTGGTCAGCGGGAGCGCGTGCGACGACGGCGGCACGTCCTCGGCGGCGACCTCGGCGACCTTCGCGACCGACTCGATGATGGCATCGAGCTGCGTGGCGTAGTGGTCGAGCTCGTCGTCGGTGAGCGCCAGCCTGGACAACCGGGCCAGGTGCGCGACCTCGTCGCGGGTTATGGCGGACATGAGTCGTTGAACCCGTTTCGTGGATGGAGTTTGGACACTCACATCCTAGGGGCCGTGACGGAACGCCTCCGAACCATTAACACCCTGGCAACACACGCGGGCCGGATGCATGATCCAGGTGGGCCGCCACACATCCGGGAGCGCCGATGGATCGCAGGACTCGGAAGTGGTTCGTCCTCACCCTGCTCGGCATGCTGGCGCTGTTGGCGGCCGGCGTCCTGGCGACCTTCACCGCGCAGGAGGAGCATTGCCGGCGCGGCTCCTGCTCCTGGCACGGAGCCTTCGCGTCGGCCGACGGCCGGGAGACCAGGGACGACACCATCATGCGTGACTTCAGCTTCTCGGTCGTCCGGGGAGACCGGGTGCCGGCGATCGACGTCGGCGATGCGACGGAGGTGTAGCGTCCCGGCCGATTCGGCTACGGGCTCGCCGTCATGATGGTGCTCACCGCTCTCGCGTCGCCGGCGTTGGCCCTGTGGCCGGGCCGGCGGGCGCCGAGATCTGGCGCACCCGCTCCCTCACGCCGTCTGGGTGACCTCGGGCCGATAGCCGTACTCGATGGCCGACGAGGGCTCGAAGCGGTCGCGCAGCCACGTCGTGGCGTCGGCCGGGGACATCGGCTTGCCGAACAGCCAGCCCTGCCCCAGGTCGCACCCCATCTCGGCCAGGCGCAGCGCCACCACGTCCGTCTCGACGCCCTCCGCGACCGAGCGCAGCCCGAGCGAGCGGACCAGGTCGACGATGGAGCGGACGATCCGCGCGTCGTCCTCGGACTCGGCGATGCGCCGCACGAACGACGCGTCGATCTTGACCTCGGAGATGGCCAGCCGCTGGAGCCGGATGAGCGAGGAGTAGCCGGTGCCGAAGTCGTCGAGCGCGAGCGGCACCCCCAGCGCGGCCAGCGCCTTGATCGCCTCGTGCTGGTAGGCCTGGTCGCCCATGAGGATGCGCTCGGTGACCTCCAGCTGGATGGCCGCCGGCGGGAGCTGGTACTTGGCCAGCCCCAGCTCCAGTTGCTCCGGCAGCGCCGAGTCGAGCAGGTCGCGGGCCGAGATGTTGACCGAGACCCGCACCGGCAGGCCCGTGTGCCACCAGCGGGCGGCCTGCTCCAGCGCACTGTCGATGACGTACGCGGTGAGCTGGCGCATCAGGTACGACTGCTCGGCCAGCGGGATGAACTCCGAGGGCGCGATCGGCCCGTGCACCGGATGCCGCCAGCGCAGCAGCGCCTCGACCCCGTGGACGGCGCCGTCGGTCAGGCTGACCTTGGGCTGGTAGTGCAGCCGCAGCTCGCCGTTGTCGACCGCGCGGCGCAGGTCGCCGAGCAGGTTGAGGCGCTCGGGCGAGTTGCGGTCCTTGTTGGGCTGGTAGAGCTCCACGCCCGTACGGCCCTCCTTGGCCAGGTACATGGCCACGTCGGCGCGTTGCAGCAGCAGCTCGAAGTCGGGGGCGTGGTCGGGGTAGAGGGCGATGCCGACCGAGCCGTCGAGGTCGAACGTCATGCCCTCCAGGCGGACGGGCTCGGTCAGGGCCGCCCGCAGCCGGGACGCCACCTCGCGCGCCGCGTGGGCGTCGCGGATCGAGGGCAGGAGCACGGCGAACTCGTCGCCGCCCAGCCTGGCCACCACGTCGCCGGGCCGTACGGAGTGGGTCAGCCGGTGGGCCACCATCTGGAGCAGCCGGTCGCCCACCGGGTGCCCCATGGTGTCGTTGACCTCCTTGAACCGGTCGAGGTCCAGCAGGAACAGGCCGACCCGCTCGTCCTGGCGGGCCTCGGCCAGCGCCTCCTCGGTGCTGACGATGAGCATCTTGCGGTTGGGCAGCCCGGTCAGCTCGTCGTGCAGGGCCTGGTGGTCGCGGCGCATCGACAGCGTCGCGGTGAAGTAGACGGCGGCCAGCGGCGCCACGAACAGCGGCACCATCTCGGGCGCCTGGCTCATGACGACCACGACCAGCGGCGCGAGGCCGAGCAGCCCCGCGTACACCATGCTCTGCGGGCCGGCCGAGGCCCTGATCACGCGCACGATCGACCGGCGCTCGTGCAGGGCGACGGCGCCGCTGACCAGCGCGGCCCGCACGGCGAAGTAGGCGACGCCCGCGATGCCGATGGCGGCCAGGTCGGCCCCGTCGGGCACCCACGGCCGGGCGGGGCTCGGCACGATCCCGAACACGCCCAGCACCACGGCGGCGGCGGTCAGCGCGAGCGTCGACTGCGCGGTGTTGAACATCACCCGGTGCCAGGCCCGGCGCGTCACCACCCCGTTGATCGCGACGGCCACGCACTGCATGATCACCGCCACGGGCAGGCCGAAGTGCAGCAGCACGGCGAACGTGAACATCGTCGAGGGATACGTGCCGCCGACCAGGGCCGCCGAGGACACCATCACGGGCCGCAGCTCGCCCAGGATGACCAGGACGGCCAGCACCCAGAACAGGGACGTGCGGGCGAGCTCCACCATCGGCCCGAGCTCCAGCCGGAGCAGGGACACGGCGAGGGCGGTGAAGCCGATCACGGTGATGCCCGCGAGGTACGCCCACAGGGGCGTGCCGACGCGTGGTCCTGTGTCGCGGGTGTCGGTTGGGTCAGTCATCGGTAAACAGAACCCCCATCAGGTCACTATGGGAGGGTACGACCTTTACCCCACTTCGCGAAACCAAGCGCGTACGTTCCGTCACTTCTCCTATCGGACATATGCCCGGAAAGCACACTGCGTAGACAGCATATCGACGCTCTGTGCCTGCGCGCCGAGTTTCAGCCCTTTTGCTACCCATGGATGTGATCTGTTCTTCCGCCGGGCGTGTCGCGGGCGTCGCGACGCGGCGCGTGCGAGGGGCGCGGGGGCAGGTGAGGGGGTGGTCCACCTGAGGATGCGGGGCTTTCGAGACGCGGACCGCGCGAGGACGCGGGCAGCGTGGGGACGCGGACCGCGCGCGGAGACGAGGCGCAGGAGCAAGGGCAGAGGCGGGCCCAGGTGCTCCCTCCGCCTCAGGCGGCAGCGCGAGCGGCGCTTACTCCTCGGGCTTCACCGCCACCTTGGCCGCCGCCTCCGGGCCGTCCTTGAGGAGGGTCTCGAAGCCCGCCTCGTCCAGGATCGGCACCCCCAAGCTGACCGCCTTGTCGTACTTCGACCCGGCGTTCTCCCCCACGACGACGAACGAGGTCTTCTTCGAGACCGACCCCGCCACCTTGCCGCCCCGGCTGGTGAGCGCCTCGGCCGCCGTGTCGCGGGTGTAGCCCTCCAGCGTGCCCGTCACCACGAACGTGAGCCCGTCGAGGATCTGCGGCCCCTTCTCGGGCGCCGGCTCGTCCTCCATGCGCACCCCCGCCGCGCGCCAGCGTTCGACGATCTCGCGGTGCCAGTCGACCTGGAACCACTCCCGGATCACCGCGGCCGTGCGGGGCCCGATGTCCTTGACCGCGGCCAGCTCCTCCTCGGAGGCGTTCATGATGGCGTCCATCGAGCGCATCTCGGCGGCGAGGTGCTGGGCGGTGGGCGGGCCGATGTGGCGGATCGACAGCGCCACGAGCACCCGCCACAGCGGCACCTGCTTGGCCTGCTCCAGCGACTCCATGAGCTTGACCGCGTTCTGGCTGGCCTCGCCGCTGAGGTTGGAGAAGAACGAGACGACCTTCTCCTCGCCCGTCTTCGGGTCGATCTTGGGCAGGCCGCTGTCCATGTCGCGGACCACGGAGCGGATCGGGATGAGCTGGTCGAGCGTCAGGTCGAACAGGTCGGCCTCGGTGCGCACCACCGGCTCCTGCGGCGGCAGCGGCTGGGTGAGCGCGGTGGCCGCGACGTAGCCGAGGCCGTCGATGTCGAGGGCCTTGCGCCCGGCCGCGAAGTAGACGCGCTCGCGGATCTGCCCGGGGCAGCCGTGCGCGTTGGGGCAGCGCAGGTCGGCGTCGCCCTCGCGCTCGTAGGCCAGCTCGGTGCCGCACTCGGGGCAGTGCGTGGGCATGACGAACTCCCGCTCGGAGCCGTCGCGCAGCGCCGTCACGGGACCGACGATCTCGGGGATGACGTCGCCCGCCTTGCGCAGCACCACGGTGTCGCCGATGAGCACGCCCTTCTTGACCACGATCGCGGCGTTGTGCAGCGTGGCCCGCTCGACCGTGGACCCGGCCACGGACACCGGCTCCATCAGCCCGAACGGCGTGACGCGGCCCGTGCGGCCCACGCCGACCTGGATGTCGCGGAGCTTGGTGTTGACCTCCTCCGGCGGGTACTTGTAGGCGATCGCCCAGCGCGGCGCCCGCGAGGTGGAGCCCAGCTCCCGCTGGAGCCGGAAGTCGTCGACCTTGACCACCACGCCGTCGATCTCGTACGCGGGGTCGTGCCGGTGCACGTGGTAGTGCTCGATGAACTCGTCGACCTCGGCCGGGCTGCCCACGACCCGGTACAGGTCGCTCACCGGCAGCCCCAGCTCGCGCAGCCGCTCGTACATCTCGGACTGCGTGCGCGGCGGGGTGGCGCCCTCCCAGACGCCGACCCCGTGGACGATCATGCGCAGCGGGCGCTGCGCGGTGACGCGCGGGTCCTTCTGCCGCAGCGTGCCGGCCGCCGAGTTGCGCGGGTTGGCGAACGGCGGCTTGCCCTGCTCGACGAGCTGCTCGTTGAGCGTCGCGAAGTCGGCGACCGGGATGTAGACCTCGCCGCGCACCTCGACCAGGCTGGGCACGTCGTCGCCCGTGAGCCGGTGCGGCACGCCCTTGATGGTGCGGACGTTGGCCGTCACGTCGTCGCCGGTGCGGCCGTCGCCGCGGGTCGCGCCGCGCTCCAGCTTGCCGTCGCGGTAGATCAGCGCCACCGCGAGCCCGTCGATCTTGAGCTCCACGAGGTAGGGGGCCGGGTCGCGCTCGGCGAGCCGCTCGGCGCGCGCCTGCCAGGCCGCCATGTCCGCGGCGTCGAAGGCGTTGTCGAGGCTCTCCATGGGGGCGAGGTGCCGGACCTTGGCGAAGTCGCCCGAGACCGGCGCGCCCACCTTCTGGGTCGGCGAGTCGGGCGTCTGGAGCGAGGGATGCGCCTCCTCCAGCGCCAGCAGCTCGTTGAACCAGGAGTCGAACTGGGCGTCGCTGACCGTGGGCTGGTCGAGCACGTAATAGCGCCAGCGGGCCTCTTCCACCAGCTCCGACAGCTCAGCATGGCGCTTCAGCGCCTCCACCGGCACACCACCGGTCTCGGTGTTCAGCTCGCTCACGCCGGAACTCCTTTCTCACGACCCCTGGGAGAACGCTATCGCCGCGCACCGACAAGATTGGCCAGGTGAGAGGTCATCCGGCGGCCCCGGCCTCCGGATCCTCGCTGAGCACGCGGGCCGCCTTGCGGCAGGCCGCCAGGGCCGCCCTCGCGTACGCCGGAGAGGCGCCCGCCAGCCCGCAGGACGGCGTCAGCACCACCTGCTCCGCCAGCCGCTCGGCCGCGAACCCGAGGCGGCGCCACAGCTCCAGCGCGGGCTTGGCGACGACGCCCGCGCCGGGCAGCCGCGTGTCGGTGCCGGGCACCACGCCGAGGAGCAGCAGCAGTCCCGCCTCCACGGCCTCGCCGACCGCCTCCTCATCGCGCCGCCGGACCAGCGAGGCGTCCACGGAGACGCCGCGCACGCCCGCTCTGCGCAGCACGTCGTACGGCACGGACGGCGCGCAGCAGTGGACGATCGGCGACGGGAACCCGCGCAGCGACTCCTCCACCCGCCACTCCTCCACGGCGGGCAGCCGCCCGAAGCCCGAGGCGGTCGGCACAGTGCCGGCCAGCGCCCCCGGCAGGCCCGGCTCGTCGAGCTGGAGCACCACCTCGGTGACGCCGGGAAGGCGCCGCCGCACCTCCGCGACGTGGTCGGCCACGCCCTGCGCGAGGGACTCGGTCAGGTCGCGCACCGCGCCGTGGTCGGACAGCACCTTGTCGCCGTGCCGCAGCTCCAGCCCGCCGGCCAGCGTCCACGGCCCGCACACCTGCACCTTCAGCGGCCCCTCGTAGGCGTGCCCGACCTCCTCGAGGCCGTCGAGGTCACGCCTGAGGTGGTCGACGGCCCGCTGATGATCGCGCCCAGGGCGCCCGGTCAGCCGCCATCCGGACGGCTGCACCTCCACCGGCAGGTCGATCAGCAGCCCCGCCGTACGGCCGATCATGTCGGCGCCCACGCCCCGCCCCGGCAGCTCCGGCAGGTACGGCAGCCCCGGCACTTCGCCGAACACGACCCGCGCCGCCTCAAGGTGATCCTGGCCCGGATGCGACCCGACCCCGGTGGCCTCCCACGTCAACATGGGACAAGCGTAGGCTCTCCAAGATGAGGCTCATCAAGTACGGCCACGCGTGCTGGCGACTGGAGAAGGACGGCAAGGTCCTCGTCATCGACCCGGGGGTCTTCAGCGAGGTCGAGGCGCTGGACGGCGCCGACGCGGTGCTCATCACGCATCAGCATGCCGACCATCTCGATCCCGAACGGTTGCGGTCGGCACCCGCCGACCTGGAGGTCTGGACGTGCGAGGCGGTCGCCGGCGACCTGGCGGAGGTGCCGGTCAAGGTGCAGACGGTGCGCCATGGCGACGCGTTCGAGGTGGCGGGGTTCGGGGTGAGGACGTTCGGCGAGTGGCACGCGGCGAACCATCCCGACATGCCGGTCGTGGAGAACGTCGGGTTCATGATCGACGACCAGGTGTTCTACCCGGGTGACGCGCTGACGGTGCCCGAGGTGGAGGTGCCGACGCTGCTGGTGCCCACCACGGCGCCCTGGCTGAGGCTGCCGGCCATGGTCGAGTACCTGCGCACGATCCGGCCGGCGCGGGCGTACTCGACGCATGACGCGCTGTACAGCGAGGTGGGGCTGGGGTTGCTGGACACCTGGCTCAAGCTGGAGGCCGACAAGCAGGGCGCCGACATCCGGCGCGTCCCCGTCGGCGAGTCGGTCGAGCTGGCCTGACGCCGGGGCGGCCGCGGAGGAGTCGAGCCGCCCTGACGCCAGGGCGGCCGCGGAGAAACGGTCAGGCCGCGGAGGGGCGGTCAGGCCGCGTGGGCGATCGTGGCGCTGCCGATGACGGTCGCGCCCGAGTAGAGCACCGCGGCCTGACCCGCGGCGACCCCCGTGGCCGGCCGGTCGAGCTCGACGCGCAGCCCGTCGCCGGTCTCCTCGAAGCGGCACCCGTACACCTCGCCGTGCGCGCGGAGCTGGACGCTCAGGTCGTCGAGGCTCGACGGGCCGTTCCAGACCGGACGGACGCACGTGATCGTCGTGACCTCCAGCGCCGAACGCGGCCCCACGGTGACCGTGTTGGACACCGGCTCGATCGACAGCACGTAGCGCGGCCTGCCGTCGGCGGCCGGCCGGTCGATGCGCAGGCCCTTGCGCTGGCCCACCGTGAACCCGTGGGCCCCCTGGTGGCTGCCCACCACCTCGCCCGCCTGGTCGACGATCGGCCCCTCGGCGGCGCCCAGCCGCCCGGCCAGGAAGCCTCGGGTGTCGCCGTCGGCGATGAAGCAGATGTCGTGGCTGTCGGGCTTGTCGGCGACGGTCAGGCCGCGCCGGGCCGCCTCCTCGCGCACCTCGGCCTTGGTGGAGTCGCCCAGCGGGAAGATCGCGTGGCTGAGCTGTTCGCGGGTGAGCACGCCCAGCACGTACGACTGGTCCTTGGCCTGGTCGACGCTGCGCGAGAGCACGCCGTCGACGAGCCTGGCGTGGTGGCCGGTCGCCACGGCGTCGAACCCGAGCGCCAGCGCCCGGTCGAGCACCGCCGCGAACTTGATCTTCTCGTTGCACCGCAGGCACGGGTTGGGCGTGCGACCCGCGGCGTACTCGGCGACGAAGTCCTCGACCACGTCGCGCTGGAAGCGCTCGGCCATGTCCCAGATGTAGAACGGGATGCCGATCACGTCGGCGGCGCGGCGCGCGTCACGCGAGTCCTCGATCGTGCAGCAGCCCCGGGCTCCCGTGCGATGGGATTGGGGGTTGGCCGACAGGGCGAGATGGACACCGGTGACATCGTGACCGGCCTCGGCGATCCGCGCGGCGGCCACGGCTGAGTCGACGCCGCCCGACATGGCGGCAAGCACACGCAATCCCATGACGTTCCAAGCGTACTGTCCGATGGGGAGTGGGCCTCGCGGCCGGTGCGGCCCGGCCATGTCCTGGAGCCCCCGGCCGGGGTGAGGGCGCGGGCACGCCCGCGGTCTGGAAGGATTCACGGCTATGCGACTGTTCGAGCGCCTGGGCGGCGAGGACGGTATCGGCGGGACGGGCGGGCAGCGTGACCGCGTGTCCGCGTTCTGGGCGTGGTGGCAGGAGACGCGGCCCCGCGTCGACTCCCGGATGGCCGCCGACGACATCCACGGCATGGCGCAACTGGTCGACCGCGCCGTGTGGGCGCTCCACCCCGATCTGAAGTGGGAGCTCGCCCCCGGCAAGGAGGCGGCGCACGCCCTGGTGGTGACCGCCGCGGGCGACGCCGAGCTGCGGCCCCTGGCCCACCGCTGGGCCGCGGCGGCGCCGGAGGGCGACCTGGTGTGGGAGTTCCACCCGTCGCGGCAGGCCGACCCGCGGGCGACGGAGCGCACGGTCAGGGTGGACGAGGACACGCTCAAACTGGACAAGCTGACGCTCGGGCTGCGGGTGCCGCGTGACGGCTCGCGCGTCGACGTCTTGGCCTACCATCCGGCCTTCGCCGACCTCGACGAGATCGACCGGATGGACGCGACGCTGATCGCCCTCGACTGGCTGCTGGGCGAGGACGAGGTGGCGCGCTGGGTGGGCGAGATCACCCCGGTGACGTTCGAGCCGATCGACGCGGTGGCCGCCGCGCACCTGCCGGCCGTGGTGGCCGACCTGGCGGCGGACCTCGCGCCCGGCGCGGGCGAGGAGCAGTGGGCGCTGCTGGAGGGGCTCACGGGCAGCGGCACGCCGCTGACCGCGGCCGCCCGCCATCCGCTGCGGCCGGTGGACCATCCGCTGTTCGACCAGCACGTGGCGATCACGCTGCCGTACCGGCACCGCGACGAGGGCGGCCTGCCCACCGGCGACTCGGTCACCGCGCTGACCGCCTTCGACGAACGGCTGTTCGCGGGGCTGCTCGACCGGCGGGAGACGGCCCTGCTGGCCGTCCACGTGAGCGCCGAGGGGCTGCGGTTCTACCACCTGTACGCCGACCCGGACGGCGACACCGCCGCCTGGGCCAAGGAGCTGGCCAAGGGATGGAACGAGGGCAAGGCGGGGCTGGCGGTGACGGCCGACCCGGCCTGGACCGCGGTCGCCCACTTTCTCACCTGAACAGCACCGGAGGACCTGAACCGCGCCTGAGGGAGCTGAACCGCGCCCGAGGGAGCTGAACCGCGCCCGAGGGACCTGATGAACCGCGCCGGAGGGTCGGCGGTCAGCCCAGACCGGCGCGGCGGGCGCGTTCGACGGCCGTGGGCAGCACCTCGACGAGCCGGTCCACGTCGTCACGCGTCGAGGTGTGCCCCAGCGAGAACCTGAGGGAGCCGCGCGCCGACACCGCGTCGGCGCCCATGGCCAGCAGCACGTGGGACGGCTGGGCCACGCCCGCCGAGCAGGCCGAACCGGTCGAGCACTCCACGCCCTTGGCGTCGAGCAGCATGAGCAGCGCGTCACCCTCGCAGCCGGGGAACGAGAAGTGGGCGTTGCCCGGCAGCCGCTCGGCGGGGTCTCCGTTGAGCACCACGTCGGGCACGGCCTCGCGGACGCGCCGGATCAGGTCGTCGCGCAGCTCCGTCAGCCGTAGCCGCTGGCTCTCCTGCTCCTTGACCGCGACCCGCACCGCGGCGGCGAAGCCCGCGATGGCGGGCGCGTCGAGCGTGCCGGAGCGCACGTCGCGCTCCTGGCCGCCGCCGTGCTGGACGGGGACCGGCGTCAGGCCGCGCGCCAGCAGCAGCGCGCCCACCCCGACCGGGCCGCCGATCTTGTGGCCGCTGACGGTGACCGCGTCGGCTCCCGACGCGGCGAACGACACCGGGAGCTGGCCGACCGCCTGCACCGCGTCGGTGTGGAACGGGATGCCGTGGTCGCGCGCCACCGCGGCGAGCACGTGGACCGGATGGACGGTGCCGACCTCGTTGTTGGCCCACATGACGCTGACCAGGGCGACGTCGTCCGGGTCGCGGTCGATGGCGGCGCGCAGCGCGTCGGGCCGGACGCGGCCGAGCTCGTCGACGGGCAGGAGCTCCACCTGGGCGCCCTGCGTGTCGGCCAGCCAGTGGGCGGGGTCGAGGACGCCGTGGTGCTCGACGGAGCTGACCAGGACGCGGCGGCGCGGGGCGCGCGCCCAGTAGAGACCCTTGACGGCGAGGTTGTCGGCCTCGGTGCCGCCGGAGGTGAACACCACCTCACTCGGCCGGGCGCCCAGCGCGTCGGCGATGCTCTCGCGCGCCTCCTCGACGACCCGGCGCGCCCGGCGGCCCGCCGCGTGCAGCGACGAGGCGTTGCCGACCTGGCCGAGCTGCTCCGTCATGGCCTCGATCGCCTCGGGAAGCATCGGCGTGGTCGCAGCGTGATCAAGGTAGGCCGACGGTCTGCTCACCCGCCAAGGGTATCTCGTTTGCCACTGTACCGTCCGGACGGTACAGTAGTGGCATGAGACGGGACGAGTTGCTGGACGCCGCGGAGGACCTGCTCTGCGACCAGGGCTCGGCCGCGCTCACGCTCTCCGCCGTCGCCGACCGCGCGGGGGTGAGCAAGGGCGGCCTCCTCTACCATTTCGGCAGCAAGGAGGCCCTGATCAAGGGCATGGTCGAGCGTCTCATCGACGAGTTCGACCAGCTCCTGGCCGCCCAGCCGGGCGACACCTACACCGAGCGCTACGTCATGGCCACACTGGCGGCCGTCCGCTCGGGCCGGCTGCGACGATGGGCCGTGGTCACCGGGGCCTCGGGCAACCTGTTCCTGCTGGCGCCGCTGCGCGAGGCCATGGCCCGCTGGCACCGCGAGGGGCTGGCCGACGAGCCCGACCCGCTGGCGTCCCAGGTGGTGCGCCTCGCGTGTGAGGGGCTCTGGGACGTGGCCAGCCACGACCCGGAGCTCAACACCGAGAGCGACCTCCAGGCCCTGGAGGCCCGGCTGCGCGCGCTGCTGAAACCTCCTCCGGCGCCATAAGTCCCCCCAGGGGACCCGCCCGGCGGCCCGAAGAACCCGAGGAATCGGGCGAGCCGTAAAGGCCACGCCGGATGGAAATAAGGCGGCCCACGGCGGCGTTGCAGGCTCTGGCTCGGGGATCGACCCGGGCCGCGGCGGCCGGTGCGGGGACGCACGGAGCCCACCTCGTGTGGGCCCGTTTCCCCCGCGACCCGGCCCATGGCCCACTCACGGAGACGGGGCCCGCCGCGCCCACCAGGCGATCTCCGTGACAGGGCCACGGCGGCACCACGCCGCGCCCCCACCCAGGACGCCGGCCACGACCCGGCGGGCGTCCGCATGCCCCAGGACGCCGGCCCCCGCCGGCGCCCGCCCCCTCCCCGAGGGCCGCGGCACCCCGCCGCGCCCCACCGAGCCCCCGAGGGCCGCGGCACCCCCGTCGCGAGCCCCCAGGGCGTCGGCCCCCGCCGACGCCCGTCCCCCCGCAGGGCGCCGGCCCCCACCGGCGCCCGCCCCCGAGAGGGCACCGGCACCCCCGCCGGGGCCCCTCCCCCGACTTTTCGCATGACGTTCGTGACGCTCTGAGAGGTGTGCTGTGATGATGGCGAAGGACCTGCGGACGGCCCGGTACGGGGCCGTCCTGACGTTCGTGATGGCAGGACTGATGGTGGGCACGATGACCGTGCGCATCCCGGCGTTGACCGACAAGCTGGGCCTGTCGGAGTCCGTCGTGGGCGCCATCCTGCTCGTCTGGGGCCTCGGCGCCCTGGTCACCATGCAGTCCATGCGTCGCGTCATGGCCCGTTTCGGCAGCAGGAGCGTCCTGCGCGTCGGCGGGCCGCTCACGGCGCTCGGCCTGGTGGGCGTGGCCTTCGCGCCGAACCTGCCGATCCTCATGGGCGCCGCCGCGTTCTTCGGCCTCGCGTTCGGCATGGTGGACATCGCGATGAACGCGCAGGGCTCCACCGTCGAGCGCGCCTACGGGCGTCCGCTGATGAACGGCATGCACGCGGGCTGGTGCGTCGGCGCCATCTCCGCGGGCGCGCTGGGCAGCCTGGCCATCGCGCTGGGCCTGTCCTTCACCGCGAACCTGGCGCTCGTCGGCCTGCTCTCCCTGCCGGTGATGATCCTGGCCGGCCGCGCGTACCTGGCCGAGACTCCCGTCCGGGAGACCGGGACGGCCGCGCGGCGCCGCATGCCGCCGATCGTCTACCTGCTGGGCGCGCTGATGTTCTTCGCGTTCATGGTCGAGGGCACGGTCGCCGACTGGAACGGCCTGTTCATGCGTGACACGCTGGGCGCGCCGGAGGCGGTCGCGGCGCTCGGGTATCCGGTGTTCGAGGTGGGCATGCTGGTCGCCCGGCTGACCGGCGACCGGCTGCGGTCGCGGTTCGGGGTGCGCGGCATGCTGACCGTGTCGGGGCTGGCCACGGCCGGGTTCTTCACGGCCGTGCTGGCGGCGCCGGCGCCGCTGATGGCGGTGGTCGCGATGTTCTTCGTCGGGCTCGGCGTGGCGACGATCTCGCCGATGACCCTGTCGCTCGCCGGCACCGCCACGGACAACCCCGGGCCGGCGATCGCCCAGGCCGGCGCCATGGGGTACGCGGGGCTGCTGCTCGGCCCGGTCGTGATCGGCTTCCTGTCGGACGTCACCTCGCTGCGTACCGCGCTCGGGCTCGCGGTGGTGCTCGGCCTGCTGATCACGCTGGCGGCGCGCCTGCTGCCGCGCGAGGAGCCCGCGGCGGTCCGGGTGCTCCCGGCGCCTGAGCGCGAGCGCGTCGAGGTCGCCGCCTGAGCCACCACGCTTCGGTGGTCACACGAACGGCGCCGTACGGATTCATCCGTACGGCGCCGTTCGCGTCGTTCAGGACGCGCCTCGGCCTACCGGGTCTGTTTCGCGGGGCAACGGTTCTGCACCGCGGGCTGGACGCGACCGGCGACGGTGGCAGGCTGGCCCAAGGCGGCGGTCACGAGCGGCTGGTGTCCGCGCGGACGAGGCTGTCAGCCGCTCTGGTCGAACAGATCCTGAAGACTCTGAGCGGTCGCCGCGCGGGTCATCCAGCTCTCCAGCTGGGCAAGATCAGCGCAGGTGGAGATCTGGGCGCGTACGTCGTCCGGAACGTCCAAGCCGCGGGCCCCCAGCACGAGCAGAAGCATCCTGGCCGCCTCTTCGGCCTTGCCCTCGGCTCGGCCTTCGTCGAGACCGCGGCCGTAGTGCTCGCGGGCGAAGGGGCTGTAGACGGGCCAGTCTGTGGACGTCATGATCTCCTCCAGGAGGTGCCGCACTTCGGGCGCCGACATGCTGTAGGCGTATTCATAGTACTTCGGAGCGTGTTCGTCACGCGCGGTCAACGCCGTGGCGAAAGCCTCCACCACCTTGCGGTCACGGCCGTGGACCATGACCGCCATGGCCGACAACCCCAGGTTGGCCGCAGCTTCCTGAGGATCGGTGATGACCGGTATGCCGTCCGGGCCCAGCACCTGGGCCTGCAGGCGATATCCGGTCAGCCCGGAATCGATCGGCACCGCATAGTGAGCGGCAACTCCCCGATCGGGGCAGATGAGCAGAACGGTGACATCGCAGCCCAGCAACAACCACAACGCGGCGGCATAGCGCGCCAGTTGCCGGGGGTTCTTGGACTTGTCCTGCTGGATCTCCACGATGATGGCGTGGGCAGGCGTCTGCGGCGGCCCTAAGACGATGACCAGGTCGGCCTCGATGTCGTCAGAAGGCCGAGTGTTGAAGGTCGACTGCTCCAGCCGGACCAGCGGGGTGGCGGGCAGCTCCATGCCCAGAAGATCACGCAACACCTCGACCGCCAGCTGTGGACGATTGCTGAACAGCCGGATGAGGGCGTCATGACGGGGGGACGGCATGGCACTGATTGTCACACGTCAAGCACATGCAGTTACGGAAAACGGCCATCATGACCAGCCGTTTCGGAGACGGCTGGCATGTGACGCCGCTCCGACGTCCTTGGCCGACGGATCGGCGAAGCGGCTCTTGAGCGGGGGTTTGGGGGGCTGCGCCCCCCAAAGTCACAGCCTGAGCTCTCTGCGCGAAGCGCCCTTGAGCGAAGACCGTGCTCTCCCCCTGCGGCTACTTGCGCTTGGTGACCTCTTCGGTGAGCTGCGGAACGACCTGGTGCAGGTCGCCCACGACGCCGTAGTCGGCGAGCTCGAAGATCGGCGCCTCCGGGTCCTTGTTGATCGCCACGATCGTCTTCGCGGTCTGCATGCCGGCCCGGTGCTGGATGGCGCCGGAGATGCCGGCCGCGATGTAGAGCTGCGGCGACACGGTCTTGCCGGTCTGGCCGACCTGGAACTGGTGCGGGTACCAGCCGGCGTCCGTGGCGGCGCGCGAGGCGCCCACGGCCGCGCCGAGCGCGTCGGCCAGGCCCTCGATGACCGAGAAGTTCTCGGCCGAGCCGACACCGCGTCCGCCGGAGACCACGATCGCGGCCTCGGTCAGTTCGGGGCGGGCGCCCTTCTCCTGCTTGACCCGCTCGACGATGCGGGCCGCCTTGGCGGCGTCGCTCAGGGTGAGCGACACCTCCTCCTCCGCGCCGGCGCCCGCGACGGGCTCGGGAGCGGTGGAGTTGGGGCGTACGGCGACGATGGGCGTGCCCTTGCGCACCCGGGAGCGGACGTTGACGCCGCCACCGAAGATCGACTGGTCGGCCACGAAGCCCTCGCCGAGGCCCACGGCGTCGGTGATGACGCCCGAGTCGGTCTTGACCGCGAGGCGGCCGGCGACCTCCTTGCCCTCGGCCGTGGCCGCCACCAGCACGGCGGCGGGCGACTTGTCGGCCACGAGCTGGGCGAGCAGCTCGGCCTTGGGGGCCACCACGTGGTCGACCACGTCGGCGGAGGAGGCGACGTAGATCTTCTCGGCGCCGTACTCGGCCAGCCTGGCCTTGGCGGCGTCAGTGAGACCGGGGCCGGCCCAGACGGCGGCCGGCGTGCCGAGGCCGCGTGCCAGCGTCAGCAGCTCCAGCGTGACCTTCTTGACCTCGCCGTCGAGCTGCTCGACGAGAACGAGAATCTCCGACATATCAGTAAAACCCCCGTTCTCAGATGAACTTCTTGGAGGCGAGGAAGTCGGCGGCCTTCGCGCCACCGTCGCCCTCGTCCTTGACGATCGTGCCGGCCGCACGCGGCGGGGCCGCGGCGAAGTCGACGACCTCGGACCAGGCGGCGTCGAGACCCACCTGGTCGGCCGCGATCTCGGCGTCGGCGATGCCGAGCGTCTCGACCGGCTTCTTCTTGGCCGCCATGATGCCCTTGAAGGACGGGTAGCGCGGCTCGTTGATCTTCTCCACCACGGACACGACGGCGGGCAGCGTGGCCTCGACCCGGTCGAACCCGTAGTCGGTCAGCCGCTGGACCGCGATGGACGACCCGTCGACCTCGACCTTGTTGGCGAGGGTGAGCTGCGGGGTGCCGAGCCGCTCGGCCAGCATCGCGGCGAGCACGCCGGTGCGGGCGTCGGTGGACTCGGAACCGAGGATGACCAGGTCGAAGCCGATCTTCTTCAGCGCCTGCGCCATCGCATAGGAGGTCGACAGCGCGTCGGAGCCGTGCAGGGCGTCATCGCTGAGGTGGACCGCCTTGTCGGCGCCCATGGCCAGGGCCTTGCGGATGGTCTCGGTGGCCTTGCCGGGGCCCATGGACAGGACGGTGACCTCACCGCCGTGGGCCTCCTTGAGCTTCAGGGCCTCCTCGACCGCATACTCGTCCAGCTCGTTGACCACGCCGTCTACGGCGTCACGGTCGAGCGTCTTGTCATCGGACCGCAGCTTGCGCTCGGTCGCCGTGTCGGGGACCTGCTTCACGCAGACGACGATGTTCATGGCCGGTGGCCGACCTCCCGTGTTCGCGTGCGCCACCGCGTCGGTGCGGCGGGCGCTGGATGCATGCTGTCCAGACTGCCAGGTGTCCCGTGGGCTCCGTGACAGCGGGTGGCACGGGTCGCTCCCGTGCTCCCCGCCGCCATGTTACCCACGGGTAGCTTCGGCGCAAACACGGCCTCCCGGGCCCGCGCCGCGGCGTCACCGTCCCCCACACTACCGAACTTTGTTCGGTACGCTTCGAAGGGGCGCCCGTCAGGCGGACAGCAGGAACACGATCCCCGTCACCAGCGCCGTACCCGCGAACAATGCCAGCGTGAACGTGCTGAACGCCATGCTCAGTCCCAGGCTCAGCCCCACCGCGCCCGCGATGCTCGCGAAGTCCACCACGATCCGGCTCGTCCGGTACGGCCGGCGCGCCAGCAGCGCCACGCCCGCGTCGGCCACCACCGCGAGCGTGTACCCGGCCAGCAGGAACAGGGTCACCTCCGGCAGCGGCTCGCGCGCCGCGGCGGCCAGCAGCGCCACGAACAGGGCCGAGCCGATCACCCAGCGCCTGCGCACCTTCTCCCGGTGCCGCGCCCTGGCCTCCTCGGGCGAGCGCCGGCGCCGGTCGTCCCCGGGCCGCCATTCGCGGGTCTCCAGGTCGTGCAGGCCCTCGCGCCGCGGCTCCGCCCGGGAACGCCGCCGGTCGCGGCGCAGGTCCGGCTCGCGTACGCCGGACAGATCCGGCATGTCGAGACGGGACGCGTCCGTGCCGGGCAGCCCCGTCGAGGACGTCCGGGCGGCGGGCGCGTCGGGGAGGCGTACGGCCGCCTCACCGGCCAGTCCGCCGGCCCCACTGGCCGCGCCGCCGGTCGCCCCACCGGTCCTGCCGTCGGTCGCCCCACTGGCGGTGCCGTCGGTTGTCGCGCCGGCCGCCCCACCGGCCGCGCTGCCGCCCGGCGGAGGAACCCCCGCCGCCAGGCCCCCCTGCGCGCCGCCCCCGGACACAGCGCCTCCAGACGCCACGCCCCCGGACACAGCGCCTCCAGACGCAGCGCCTCCAGACGCCACGCCTCCAGACGCAGCGCCTCCAGACACCGCGCCCCCAGACGCCACGCCTCCGGACACCGCGCCCCCGAGCGCAGCACCGCCCGGCGCGACGCCGCCCGGCAGGACGCCGCCTGCCGCCCCGCCGTCGGCCGCGGCGGTCTGCGACACCGACAGGCCCGGCGGCGACACGGGCGTCCCGTGTGTGCCTGCCGGCTCGGACGGCAGAGGCCCGGCGAGCGCCCCCAGCTCCGCGTGCAGCTCGGCGGCCGTGGGCCGCGCGGCGGGATCCGTGGACAGGCACCGCCGCAGCAACGGCTCCAGCCACTCCGGAGCCCCCTCCAGGTCGGGCTCGTGGTGGACGACCCGGTAGGCGACCGCCGACGCGGGACCCTGCCCGTACGGCTGGCGTCCCGTGGCCGCGTACGCCAGCGTGGCCCCGAAGGAGAACACGTCGGCCGCCATGCCCGCCTCGCGGCCTTCGAGCACCTCGGGCGCCAGGTAGCCGGGCGTGCCCACCACCGCGCCCGAGGCCGTCACCGACAGCGAGTCGAGCGCGCTCGCGATCCCGAAGTCGATGACCACGGCCCGCCCCTCGACCATCATCACGTTGGCCGGCTTGAGGTCGCGGTGGATGACGCCCGCCTCGTGCATGGCCAGCAGCGCCGCCGCCAGCCCGGCCGCCAGGCGCGGCAGGTCGGCCACCGGGACGGCCACCGCGCTGAGCGGCCTGCCCTGCACGTAGCGGGTGACCAGGTACGGCCGCGCGCCGTCGCCCGGCCGGCCGCCGTCCAGCGAGGCGTCGAGCACCTCCGCCACGTACGGTCCGCCGACCCGGCGCATCGTCTCGACCTCGCGGGCCAGCCGCGCCAGCGCGACGGTGTCGGCCGCGACGTGCGGATGCAGCACCTTGACCGCGACCGTGCGCCCCTCGGGGTCGAGCGCGAGATGCACCTCGCCGAAACCGCCGGAACCGAGCCTGGAGAGCAGGTGGTACGGACCGAGATGCTCGCTCATACCCCTTCCTTCCCCTCAGGGGCGGGTCAGGACACGCAGGACGCTCAGGACCAGGGTGACAGGAAGCCCAGCCCGACCTGGCGCAGGAGATCGTCGATGAGGCCGGTCATGAGACCCGTCGCGCTGTCCCGTGCGCTGCGCGACAGCTCCCTGATCACGGTCTGGGGGGCGCGCCACGGCTCCCACACCGTCTCCTGGCCCAGCGCGAACATCACGACGACCAGCGTCACGGTGCCCACCGCCAGCAGCGCCACCGTGGCCGCTCCCGGGCTGCGCAGCATGCCGGTGATCGCCCGGGTGACCGTCCGGCGGGGCGGGCCGCCGCCCGGCAGGACGAACAGGCCGGCCGTGAAGGCGCCCGCGGCCCACGCGACGGCCTGGTTCATGTCGTTCATACCGCCGCCCCAGCGCAGCACGCCGTACACGCAGAGGCCGAACAGGATCGACAACGGCACGTGGACCAGCGACACGAGCGCCGCCTTGACCAGCGCCCACGGGGTGCCGACGAGCACGAGCAGCGGGTCGGCGGCGCTGGAGCCGCGGATCTGGCGGCGCTTGACCATGTCGCCGAACAGGTAGTCGCCCACCCGCAGCACCACCGCGAGCGCGACGGCCACCGCGCCCACGGCCACGGGCATCATGACCGTCAGCGCGACCAGCATGACCAGCAGCAGCCCGCCGACGAGCTGGCTGCCCACCAGGTAGCGCTTGCGCTCGGCGGGCGGCGTGTACGGGGACGGCGGGGTGGCCGGGCGGTGACCACCCTGGGTCGCGGGCGGCGTGTACCGGGGCGGCTGGGTGGCCGGACGGTAGCCGTCCTGGGTGGCCGGGTAGCCGGGGGCCGGCCCGGCCACCCGCTGGTCGGGCCGGGGCGCGCGGGCCGGCATGGGCGCCGGGACGTAGGGCGGCGGGCGCTCCTCCTGCCGGGGGCGCTCCTGCCGGGGCTTCGGCTCGTAACGGGGCTGCGGCGGGCCGTACTCGACGGGCGGCAGCAGGTCGGCGTAGGAGTCCTGGGCGTCGAGGACGCGCGTGCGGGTGGACAGCTTCTTCGTGCCGCCCGACTGCGCCTGCGGCGCGGCCTCGTGGAACGTCGTCACCGACGGGTCGAGCGCCCTGGCCATGCGCAGGAGCTCCTGGGCGCTGGGCCGGGCGGACGGGTCGACGTCCAGGGCGCGCGAGAGCCAGCCGCGCAGCCACGCGGGCGCCTTGTCGAGCTGGGCGCGTCCCTCCATGATGTTGAAGCAGACCGCCTCGAACGTGCCCGTGCCGAACGGCGGCGCGCCCGTCGCGGCGAAGAACACCGTGGAGGCCAGCGCGTGGACGTCGGCCGCCTGGGTGATCTCGGAGTCGCGGATGATCTCGGGCGCGAGGTAGCCCGGCGTGCCGACGAACATGCCCGTCTGGGTCAGCCGCGTGGCGTTGACCAGGTGGGCGATGCCGAAGTCGATGACCAGCGGCTCACCGTCGACCAGCATGACGTTGGACGGCTTGAAGTCGCGGTGGATCACGTCGGCGGCGTGGATGGACACCAGCGCCTGGCAGAGCCCCCGCGCGAGTTTGATCACCTCGCCCGCGGGCAGAGCGCCGTCGTTGAGTACGGTCTCCTCCAGCGTGCGACCGGGCGCGAACCGGGTCACGACGTACGGCTGGCCACCGACGAGCTCGGCGTCGAGCACCTCGGCCACGTGCGGGCTGCGCACCCGCCGCATGGTCTCGACCTCGCGGGTGAGCCGGTCGCGGGCCTTGAGGTCGGCGGCCACGTGCGGGTGGAGCACCTTGATCGCGACCTCGCGGCCCTCGGAGTCGACGCCGAGGTGGACAACCCCCATGCCGCCCTCGCCGATCTTCCGTATCACCCGGTAGGGGCCGAGCCGCTCTGGCGCCTGGGTATTGCCCGTGCTCATCGCCGTCTTCCCCCCGTCATCCCCCCGAGTCCCCCTTCAGTCCGTCGAGCTGCTCCACCACAGGTCCCACGTCCACCGGAGCCCATACGGCCCTCCTCGCGTCGTCCCTGAACGTGCCGTAGGCGAGGAGCAGCGACAACGCCGCGGCCGCCCCGAGGACGCCCGCCAGCACCATCGCCGCTGTTCTCGAGGGTACGAGGGAAGCGAGCGTCCTGCGCATCTGGCGCCCCGGACCCTCCACACCCGGGCCCGCGCACAGGGTCCAGAGGGCGACCGACGCTCCCCAGGCCAGCGCGTTGTACGGGTCCGTACCGAGCACCACGGTGAGGAGCAGCGTAACGGGTAGCCCGAGAATGAGCGCGTAAAGAACCAGCGCGAGCGTGATGCCCACGGACTTGGCCAGCGCCTGCGGATGCGCGAACACCCTGACCACGTCCAGCGCCGCCGCGCCGGTCGAGCGGCGCGCGATCAGCTCCGGCTGGGCCAGGTCAGCGGCGCGCAGCAGCACCGCGACGGGCACGACCACCGCGGCCACCAGCACGGGCGCCATGACCGCCACCACGATCATGACGACGAGGAGCATCGCGCCCGCCACGCCGTAGGCCCGGGAGCGCTGGAGCACCTGGCCGGGTACGGCGCCCGGGACGAACGGCTCCCGCTTGGTCCGCGGGTCCGGCGGGTAGTGGGGCTGGGCGGGGATGTAGGGGGGCGGCGGCTGCTGCGTGGGACGCCCCTGCGACCCCGGCCCGGCCGGGCCGCCCATGCCGAACGCGTGCCCGGACTGATGACCCGCCTGCTGACCCGCCTGCTGACCTGCCTGGTGGCCGGCCTGCGGGCCGGACGCGGGCGTGGCGTGCGGGCCGGAGTAGGCGGCCGGCCCGGAAAACGCCGCGGGCCCGCCGTGCGGGCCCGATCCTGGATGGGCCGCGGCGTGCGGTCCCGATCCGGGATACGGCGCGGGACCCGCGTTCGGTCCCGTGCCCGGCGCGGGGCCGGGGCGGCCGTAGTCGACGTTCGGGCGGCCGTAGTCGGGGCTGTCGGGGCGCACGCGCCGCGTCGGCACGTCGCCCTCCTGCGACGGCAGCGGGCCGTGCTCCTGGGGCCACGGGGACGCGGAGCCCTCACCGGGCCAGGGGGACGCGGCACTGTCACCCGGCCGCGAGAACGCGTTGTCGCCCGGCCGCGGGTACGCCGGGCCGTCGCCCGGCCGCGGGGCGCCCTGCCACGGCTGGGCGCCGCTCTCCTGCTGCATGCGGCGCAGTTCCTCGGGCGTGACGCGGCGGGTCGGCCACGGGTCGCCCTCGTCGCTCGCCCACGGGTCGGACTGGTCGCCGCCCGGTGTCGGACCGGCCTGCCCCGCGCCCGGAGCGCCCGCCACGGGGCCGCTCTGCCCGGTCCCCTGACCGGTCCCCGAACCGCCCGGACCGGCTCCGGGAACAACCGGGCCGCCCTGACCGGCTCCCGGAACGACCGGGCCGCCCTGACCGGCTCCTGGAACGGCCGGGCCGCCCTGGCCGAGCAGCGACACGTACGGCTGGTCCTGGCCCGGCGGCGTCTGCCCGGGAGCGGGCACGCCCGGCTGGCCGAAGCGGACCTCCTGCCCGTCGAGGAGCTGGCGGGGCGTGACCGGCGGCGTGGAGATCTCCCAGGCCGGGCGCTCGGCGACGGGCCGCGGCGCCGGCAGGTCGAACCGGTCGGGGCCCGGCACCGTCGAGATCTCGTCCGGCGACCCGCCCGGCGACCGGGGCAGCATGCGCGCGGTCTGCTCGGCCAGCTCGGCGGCCTTCGGCCGCTTGCCGGGGTTGCGCTGGAAGGCGGCCTTGAGCAGCGGCTGCAGCTCGGCCGGCGCGGCCCCGATCTCGGCCTTGCCCGCGGTGATGTTGTAGAAGATCATCTCCAGCGTGCCCTTGCCGAAGGGCGGCTGGCCGGTGCAGGCGTACAGCAGCGTGCCGGCCCAGGCGTGGACGTCGACCTCCGGCCCCGCCTCCTGCCCCTCGATGATCTCCGGGGCGAGGTAGCCGGGCGTGCCGATGAACATGCCGGTCTGGGTCAGCCGCGTGGCGTCGACCGCCTGGGCGATGCCGAAGTCGATGAGCACCGGCTCGCCGTCGAGGATCAGCACGTTGCCGGGCTTGAGGTCACGGTGGATCACGCCGACGGAGTGGACCGCGGACAGCGCCGTCGCCACGCCGTGCGCGATGCGCACCACGGCGGGCAGGTCGAGCGGGCCGTCGTCCTTGACGATCTCGTCCAGCGAGCGTCCGGGGACGTAGCGCGTGACGATGTACGGACGATGACCGGTGACGTCGGCGTCGACGACCTCGGCGATGTACCGGCTGCGCACCCGGCGCATGGTCTCGACCTCGCGCGACAGCCGTCGCCTGGCGACCTCGTCACCGGCGACCTCGCCGCGCAGGACCTTGACCGCCACGTGCCTCCCCTGAGGGTCGGCAGCGAGGTGGACAACGCCCATTCCGCCTTCACCGAGCCGCCTGAGCAGCCGGTAAGGGCCAAGTCGGTCATCGTTCATGGCATGAAGCACCATACCGGCTTAATCCCCGCCCACGAGATGAACCATGAGGCCACATTCCCACTCGTACAACGTCCGGATCGGGGCCATCGGTTTCCGATCCCTCGGTATCGAATCGGCCACGACATTCGCGGGGTCGCGGCGACTTGCGCTATGCGTCGTCGGCCAGGGCGAGGACCTCCGCGCCCTTCAGCCCGGCCAGGGTGGACCCGGCGACCGCCAGCTTGCTCCTGCGCAGCCCGCTGCCGACGACCACCCTCGGGTGCTCGGCCACGCGCGCGTCCACCAGGATCGGCCAGTCGGCCGGCAGGCCCAGCGGCGTGATGCCGCCGTACTCCATGCCGGTCAGCTCCACCGCGTCCGCCATCGGCGCGAAGCTCGCCTTGCGCGCCTCCAGGTGTCTGCGCACCACGCCGTTGACGTCGACCCGGGTCGTGGCCAGCACCATGCAGGCCGCGTAGCGGGTCTCGCCGCCGCGCCTGGCCGCGACGACGACGCAGTTGGCCGACTCGTCCATGGTCACGCCGTAGCGCTCGCAGAAGGCGGCCGTGTCGGCCAGCTCGGGGTCGATCTCGGCCACCTCGGCGAGACCGGGCAGCTCGCGCACGGCACGGGCCACCGGGTCCGCCAGCAGGTCGGTCCGTTCGGTCGCGGGCACCCAGTGCAATGTCATCCCATCTCCTCGTTCGCTCCCCCAGGACCCTACGCGGTCCCGGTGACAGCGTGCCGTCACTGCGAGCGCAGCACCCTCTGGTGGAGCTGCGTGACGGCGGCGCGGGCCGACTCCATGGCCCCCGCCTGCCAGGCGATCAGGTGGGTGAGCCAGTCGCCCGCGAAGTAGACCCTTCCGCTGGGGCGTTGCAGAAGAGTGAACGACGAATCAAAGGCCGGCCAGCGCACCCAGCCGCCCTGGATGTGCTCCTGGCGTTCCCAGGCGATGGAGACGCTGGACAGCAGGCCCTTGCCGTACTTGTCGCCGTGGATCTTGCGGCCTTGGGTGAGGGCGCGGCGGCGGCGGTCCTCGGGGGTGAGCGCGCCGTACAGCTCGGCCTCGGGCCCGGTGTTGTAGTAGCCGACGATCAGGCCGCGCTCGGAGTGGTAGCCGTGCGAGGGGTACCAGATGTGGGTGATGTCCAGGTCGGTCTCGGTGATGCCGCCGTAGACGCGGTCCTCCAGCTCCCACCAGCGCCGGTCGTACTCCATGCCGATCTTGCCGGCGGCGACCGGGACGGGCGTCCTGAGCGCGGCGGTGACCTCGACGCCGAGGTTGTGCGGGATCCGGGCGAGCACGTGGGGCGGCAGGGTGGCGACGCAGTAGTCGGCCTTGATCCGGCCGCCGTCCCAGACGACCTCGACGCCGTCGGCCTGGTTCGTGATCTGCGTGACCTTGGCGCCCGTCCTGACGCGGTCGGCGCCAACGGCCTCGGTCAGCCGTTCCACGATGGCGTCCATGCCGCCGACCGGCTGGAACATGGGGGTGGCCTGGTCGTAGCCGAAGTCGTTGAGTATGGAGCGGCCGGTGCCGGCGGCGAGGACGTCGTGGAGCGCGCCGGGGCCGGGGACGGGGGTGCCGCCGTCCAGCGCCGGATACTTCAGGTAACCGCGCCGGGGCGAGCCCTCGTAGTCGAGCTTGGGGCCGAGGTCGCCGAAGCGGCGCAGGAAGTCGAGCAGGTGCTCCCGGTCGTCGCGGGTCAGCTCCCGGTCGAGCGCTCCGGCGTTGGTCGCCTTCGCGAGTAACTCCGCTACATACCCATACATGTCAGCTTTCGCGGTGCGGGCCCGCACCGTGCCGCCGCTCGTATGGACGTACGCCTGGGCGTTGCTGTTGACGAACGTCTCGATCGGCACGCCGAGCTCGCGGCAGTAGTCGAGCGTGACCATCCACTGCGCGATGCGACCGGGCCCCGCGTTGAAGTAGACGCCCTCGCCGAACCTCGCCTCCTGCGTGACGCCGCCCGCCTCGGTCAGCCGGTCGCCGCCGCGCAGCGTGAGGTTGCGCCCGCCGGTGCGGTCGCGCGCCTCCAGCAGCGTGCAGTCGTAGCCGGCCTTGCCCAGCTCGTACGCCACGGTGAGCCCGGCCACGCCCGCGCCGAGGATGACCACCGTGCCCGCGGCCCGGCCGGTGAGCGAGAAGTCACCGGACCGCGGGGCGGCGAACGCCTTGTCCTGCCCGGACGGCGCCAGGCCCAGGGCGCCCATGGCGGCGTACATGGCGCCCGCGCCGCCGACCGCCCCGATGCCGACGAGCAGCCCCCGCCGCGTCAGCGCCGCACCCTCCACGCCGCACCTCTCTCCAGGCATGTTCCCGGCCCGCCGCCCGCGACGGAGCGACGGCCGCTCCGCACCGTACACCCGCGCCCCGGCACCCGCGTGCCGGACACCCCGCGGCCCCGGAGGGGGCTCAGCCGTAGGGGCCGCTGCCGCAGGCGATCTGGCCGCCGATCGTGGCGAAGATGCCGAACAGCGCCATGATCTGCGTGAAGTCGTCCGTCGTGAACTCGGTGTGGCGCGTCCCCGCCGCCTTCACGCCCGGGATCAGCCCGACCGCGGCGGCGATGGCGGTGGAGTTCCACTCCACCCCCAGCGTGTACGGCGGAGCCAGCGTGTACGGCGTGAAGTCGGTCAACCGGTTGAGGGCGCGGGCCATGGCGTCACGGATGCGGGCCTGGGCCACGCTCGGCGGCAGCAGCTCGGCCGAGAACTTGTCGATCCCCTTCTTCACCGCGACCGTCTCGACGTCGCCGAGCAGCTCGCGGGCCTCCTCGCCCACGGCCTCGTCCCCGCTGACCAGCACGACCGGCACGCCGTGGAACCCGGCGCACGCGGCCACCAGCCGGGTCTCGCCGCACACCTCGCCGTTGAGGTAGACGTTCTGGATCTCCTTGCCCATCCACGTGTGGTTGAGCACGCCGTGCTGCACCCCGGCGCGGGCGTGGTAGCCGACGAATCCGGCCGCCTGGAACGAGGAGTCCAGGCCCTGCGCCATCCGCTGAGCCTTGCCGGGGCCGCGGATGAGGGTGGCGCGGGGGTCGAGCAGGTCGATGCGGAGGTTCTTGGTGGACCCGTGGGCGTCGTTGACCAGCACCGACGTGGCCCCGGCCGCGTGAGCGCCCTCGACGGCGGCGTTGGCGTCGGCCGTCATCAGCTCGCACCCGCGCTCGTAGCCGCGCTTGCCGGCGTGCATCTCCTCCGGGTCGGTGAGCCCGGTGACGCCCTCCATGTCGACCGACAGGTACACCTTCATCCGCCGCGTTCCTCCCTCGTTCACGAGCCCCAGCTCTCCACCCGGCGCACCTCGTCGTCGGTCATGAAGCCGACGTCGGCCGCCATGAACGCCGCCGCCTGCTCCCGCCACGGCTCCGGGATCTCCTCGATCGCCCTCGGGTAGCAGTGGTCGAGCCAGCTCGTCGACTCCTCGCTGACGTCGAAGTACGTCAGGGCCGTGGCGAACAGCGTGTCCTCGATCCCGGGCACGCGGGCCAGGCCGTACTGGATCATCTCCTGGCCGCCGTAGGGCGGCGGGCGCATCCACTTGCGCGCCACGGGCCGGTCGGCGGTGATGGGCGTGTCGAGCGGCCGCCGCTCGATCGCGGCCTGGATGAGCTCCTTGTACAGGCACTTGCCGCAGGTACGGCAGGGGCCGTCAGTGCCGCGCAGGCACCAGCGGACGGAGTCCTTGAGGTCGGAGCCGAGCGCGAGCCTCATGGTGACGGCCTCGCTGACCCCGCCGACGGGCAGCACGATGTGGACGCCCACCGTCGCGAACAGCCGGCCCCACTTGCCGTGCGGCGCCCACAGGTCGTTGTCCGGGGTGTAGCGCAGCAGGTAACGGCCACCGCCGAGCCACCGGGAGCCCATCTCGTACCCGAAGCCGAGCCCGCCGAGGCCGAGCCGGTCGGCCGACAGCAGCGCGCCGGCCGCGACGGCCTGGTGCTCGGGGTAGCCGGGCCGGGGCTCGGCGAGCGTGTACTCCAGGTCGGACCGCACGATCGTGAGGTCGCGCCCGGTCCCCCGGGCCAGCTTGGCCAGCACGTCCGAGCGGTAGTGCGGCCACCGGTTGGGGACGCGGGCATGCGGCACCCGCTGGAAGTGGACGAACGGCGCGTCCGGGTAGACGGTGGCCGCGGCCACGGAGTCCGCGCCGCCGCTGTAGGAGATCGCCAGCGTGCTCCCGGCACGGCGCGGCTCGGCGCCCACGGGCCCGGCCTCGATCCCCCACCCGTCGTGCAGCGCGGCGGCGACCTCGGGCGACACCGCCCGGTCGAAGGTGACCCGCCTGCGCGTCCACGGGGCGACGACGGTCCACGCGGCCACGGCGAACAGGTCGGGATGGGCGTCGTCCGGCACGTCCGAGAGGGAGCACGAGTTGATCGCGAGCTTGACGGGGTGACCGTCGGAGGCGTGGCCGGTGATCTCGTCCTCGGGGTCGAGGCGGAAGGTCAGGTCGCCGCCCGACCAGGTCACCCTCACGACCGCTCCGCGACGCCGGCCGCGCGGTCCCTGAGCTCGTCGATGGCCTGCCAGACCAGGACCTCGTTCTGCAGCACGCCGTCCATCGCCTTGGCCGTCTCCTGGGCCAGGCGCTGGGTGTCCTGGGCGATGCGGCGGGTCTCGTCGAGTTTGGCACGGTCCGGCCCCGGGGCTGCGGGCCCGGCCTTGCGCAGGCGCTCCACCTCCGCCTGGAGCGTCGCCATCTCCCGGCGCAGCGTCTGGACCTCCCACAGGGCGTCCCTGATGTCCTGGCGGTGGTCGGCGATGGAGATGTAGCGGGCATCGAACCACGTGCGCACGGCCTGACGGAGCCGCGCGGGGACCAGGACGCGCATCATGAAACGTCACCATAGTGGGAAATCGCCACCCACCATGGCGCCGTGCCCGAATGGCAACACTCTCTCTTACTCGCCCCCGCGCGCAGCCGTGCCCGGACCGGGTGAACGCCGCCCCCTCGCCCCGCTCCCGCTCTGACAGGGGTGTTGACGGATCCTCGGCCGGCGCTTACGTTTCCGGCACGCGCGCGAAATATATCGATGATCTCCCGAAACTTTCGGAGGCCGCCATGTGGCGAGGCGTTGTCGCGATCACCCTGCTCGGCCTGCCGGCCGTCCACACCCCATCCGCCGGCCCCGACACCACCGCACCGGGCGTGATCACGGTGCGGGAGCACGTCCGCCACCAGGAGATCGACGGCTTCGGCATCTCCCAGGCGTTCCGGCGCAACGAGCTCCTCCGCGCGCTGCCCGAGGACCGGCAGCGCGAGATCCTCGACCTGTGGTTCGACCGCGCCAAGGGCGCCGGGTTCAGCATCCTGCGGCTCGGCATCGGCTCCTCCCCCGCCGGCAGCCCGTACGACCACATGGTCTCCATCCAGCCGGAGGACCCGGGCGGCCCCGACGCGCCGCCCCGCTACGTCTGGGACGGCGACGACAACAGCCAGGTCTGGGTGGCCAGGGCGGCCAAGGAGTACGGCGTGCGGCGCTTCGTCGCCGACGCCTGGAGCGCCCCCGGCTACATGAAGGAGAACGGCGACGACAAGAACGGCGGCGCCCTCAAACCCGAGTGGCGCACCGCCTACGCCCGCTACCTGGCCCAGTACACCCGCTTCTACGCCCGGGAGGGCATCAGGATCACCGACCTCGGCTTCACCAACGAGCCGGACTTCACCGCCACCTACGCCTCGATGCGGTTCACCCCGGCCGAGGCCGCCGCGTTCGCAAAGATCCTCGGGCCCATCGCCAAGGGCGTGAACCTGGTGTGCTGCGACTCGTTCGGCTGGAAGGAGGCCAAGGCGTACTCGGCGGCCGTCGAGGCCGACCCGGAGGCGCGCCGCTGGGTGAGGACCCACACCGGCCACACCTACGCCAGCCCGGTGGACGGGCCGCTGCCCACGACCCGCAGGACGTGGATGTCGGAGTGGAACCCCAACGGCGACACGTGGGACGAGCGCTGGGACGACGGCGGCGGCTACGACGGCATGGCGATCGCCTCGGCCGTGCACGACGCCCTCACGCTGGGCGACGTGAGCGGCTACGTCTACTGGCTGGGCGCCTCGCGCGGCGCCACCCGCGCGCTGCTCCAGATCGACGAGACGACCAGGACGTACCACGTCTCCAAGCGCCTGTGGGCCCTGGCCGCCTACAGCCGCTTCATCCGCCCCGGAGCGGTCCGGCTGGACGCCTCGGCGACCGACCCGTCACTGAAAGTTTCGGCATTCCGGAACACGGACGGCTCCCGGGTGGTGGAGATCCTCAACACGGGGACGAGCCCGGTCACGTGGAGCGACGTTCGCGGCCAGGCGACGACCTACGTCACGGACGAGGCCCACGACCTGGCGAAGTCAGAGGTGACCGGCCGCGCGGTGACGCTCGCGCCGAGATCGCTCACCACGGTCGTGGTCAGGGGTTGACCACGACCGTGGTGACTTGACGCACGTGACGGCGCCCGGCCCCGCGCGGGCTCAGCGGGCGTTCCCCTGGAGGCCCTCAGCCCCGTACGGCGACTGGGGCCAGGCGGGCGGAGCCGTAACGGAAGAAGTTCATCGACCGGAGAACTTCGGCCGGGTCTTCTCGGCGAACGCCGTCATGCCCGTGCGCGCGTCCTCGGTGGCGAAGAGACCGGAGAACTGCAGGCGCTCGATCTCCAGCCCCGTGTCGAGATCGACGTCAAGCCCCCCGTCGATGGCCTGCTTGGCCGCGCGGAACGCCACCGTCGGGCCGTCGGCGAACGTGGCCGCCCACTCCAGCGCCGCCGTGTACACCTCCGCGTCCGGCACCACCCGGTCGACCAGCCCCATCGCGAGGGCCTCGGCGGCCGGGACGTGCCGGCCGCTGAAGATGAGGTCCTTGGCCCGGGCCGGGCCGACCAGGCGCGGCAGCCGCTGCGTGCCGCCCGCGCCCGGGATGATGCCGAGCTGGATCTCCGGCTGGCCGAGCTTGGCCGACTCGCCCGCGACGCGGAAGTCGGCGCACAGCGCGAGCTCGCACCCGCCGCCGAGGGCGTAGCCGGTGACGGCGGCGATGACCGGCTTGCCGATGCGTGCGACCGCCGTGAAGCAGTCCTGCAGCGTGCGGGAGTGGAGGGCCATGTCGGCGTACGACATGGTGACCATCTCCTTGACGTCGACGCCGGCGGCGAAGACGCGCTCGCCGCCGTAGAGCACGACCGCGTGCACGGCGGGGTCGGCGTCGACGGCGCGGGCCGCCTCGGCGATCTCGTGCTGGGCCTGGCGGTTGAGGGCGTTCATCTTGGGGCGGTCGAGCCTGATGGTGGCGGTCTGCCCGGCGACCTCTACGCGTACGAACTCAGCCATGCCCCGACCCTACAAGAGCGTCCCCGCGAAGATCCGGCGGCGCCCATGCGTGAAAAAATCCTTCGCAAAGCTCTCGCCGCAGAAAGAAAATATTGAGACGCTGTGCGTTGCAGCACCCCCAGCAGTCTAGGAGCGCCCATGCGCAGAGCGCTGGCGATCGCCGCGGTCGCCTTCCTCCCCTTAGCGAGCATCCCCACGACGGCGCAGGCCGCCGCCGAACCGGACGACCGGCAGCAGGCGTTCAGCGCCGCCGCCGCGGAGTTCAAGGTCCCCGAAAGCGTCCTGCTGGGCGTCTCCTACCTGGAGTCGCGCTGGGACGCCCACGCCGGCCAGCCCAGCAACAACGCCGGGTTCGGCCCCATGCACCTGACCGACGCCGCCTCCTTCACCGGCACCAACCACCACGGCGGGAGCGAGGAGGACGCCCGCGGCGACGAGAGCCGTCCGCTGGCCGCCCCCGCCGACACCCCCGCCCCCGCCGAGATCCCCGCCTCGCTGCGCACCATCGAGAAGGCCGCCGAGCTCACCGGTGAGAGCCGCGAGAAGCTGCGCGCCGACGACGCCGCCAACATCCGGGGCGGCGCCGCGCTGCTCGCCGACTACCAGAAGTCGCTCGGCGCGCCGCTGAGCGACGACCCGGGCGAGTGGTACGGAGCGGTCGCGAAGTACTCCGGCGCCGAGGAGTCGCAGGCCGCCAAGGTCTTCGCCGACGAGGTGTACGCGACGATCAAGGAAGGCGCCGACCGGGTCACCGACGACGGCGGCCGCGTCGTCCTCAAGCCGGTTCCCGGCCTGGAGGCCGTGGAGAAGTGGCTGGAGAAGCTCGGCCTGCGCCCGCCGCGCCGCGACGGCGTCGAGTGCCCGCCCTCCATCTCCTGCGAGTGGATCCCCGCGGCCTACGCCCAGCTCCCGAACGACGACTACGGCCACTACGACCTGGCGAACCGGCCCGTCAGCCAGAAGGTCGACTACATCATCATCCACGACATGGAGGGCTACTGGGCGCCCTCGGTCAAGCTCAACCAGGACCCGAAGTGGCCCGGGAGCTGGCACTACTCCGTCCGTTCCAGCGACGGCCACATCGCCCAGCAGATCAAGACCAAGGACGTCGGCTGGCAGGCCGGCAACTGGTACATCAACGCCAAGTCCATCGGCATCGAGCACGAGGGCTTCCTGGCCGAGGGCAGCACCTGGTACACCGAGGCGATGTACCGGTCGTCGGCCAAGCTGGTGCGCTACCTGGCGCTGCGCCACGGCGTGCCGCTCGACCGCGCGCACATCCTCGGCCACGACAACGTGCCCGGCACCCTGCCGACCACGGTCAAGGGCATGCACGAGGACCCGGGACCGTTCTGGGACTGGGCGCACTACTTCGAGCTGATCGGCGCCCCGCTGCACCAGTTCGGCGGCCCCAGGTCGGGCTCCGTCATGATCAAGCCGGACTTCGCGACCAACAAGCCGTACTTCTACGGCTGCGACCGCAAGAACCCGGAGAACGCCTGCCCGCCGCTGCCCGCCTCCACGGTCTGGCTGCGCACCGAGCCGCGCGCCGACGCCCCGCTGATCAAGGACATCGGCAAGCACCCCACGGGCGACTCGCTCTACAGCGTGTACGACCACAGCGCCCGCGCCACCACCGGCCAGCGCTTCGCCGTGGCCGACCGGCAGGGCGACTGGACCGCGATCTGGTACCTCGGCCAGAAGGCGTGGTTCCACAACCCGGCCTCCGCGCCGACCGCCGTGCCCTCCATGGGCCTCGTGGTGACGCCCAAGCCGGGCCTCGCCACGGTCCCCGTGTACGGCAGGGCCTACCCGGAGAAGGAGGCGTACCCGGTCGACATCCCGTACCAGGCGGTCACCCCGCTGCAGTACACGTTCTCGGCCGGCGAGAAGTACACCCTGGCCGGCCCGGCGGCGACCGAGTACTACCGGGCGGTCACCTTCGAGCCGGAGCCGCACACCGTGGTCAAGGGCAAGACGAAGTACCTGGAGATCCAGTTCGGGCACCGCGTCATGTTCGTCAAGGCTGACGACGTGCGTGTGACGTTCTCCGGGTGAACTCCTGAACGGCGCGCCTGGTGCTGTTCCACGCCTCCTGCGAGGAGTCGAACGTGCGCTGGGCGACGCCGACGAACACGCAGTCGATGACCAGGAGCTGGCTGATGCGGCTGGCCAGCGCGCCGGGACGGAACTCCGTCTCGCGCCCGGCCGAGATGAGCACGTGCTCGGCCAGCTCCGCGATCGTCGAGCGCGGGTTGTTGGTGATCGCCACGGTGGTGGCGCCGGCCTCCTTGGCCCGGCCCAGCGGCTCCAGCACGTCCGGCGTCTCGCCGGACGTGCTGATGCCGATGGCGACGTCGCCGGGCCGCAGGAGGACGGAGCTGGTCAGCGCGAGGTGGGCGTCCTGGAAGGCGTGGCAGGACACGCCGATGCGCAGCAGCTTCTGCGCGACGTCCGCCGCTACCAGGCCCGAGGCGCCCACACCGTACGCGTCGATCCGCCGCGCCCCCACGATGGCGTCGATGACCAGGCCCAGCCGCTCGGAGGTGAGCTGGGCGACCGTGTCGTTGATCGCCTCGGACTCGGCCCTGGCCACCTTCACGATGACCTCGGACAACGGGTCGTCGGGGGCGAGGTCGCCGGGCACCAGCCGGTCGGGCTGCGCCGCCGCCGCGGCCAGGGCCAGCCGGAGCTGCGGGTAACCCGCGAAGCCCAGCAGCCTGGCCGTGCGCACGATCGTGGCCTCGCTGGTGCCCGAAGCGGCGGACAGCTCGGTGATGGTGCTCCGGGCCACCGTCGCGGGATCCTCCAGGATGAGGCGGGCGACGGTCTGCGCGGCGGGCGTCAACGAGGGCAGCACGCCGCGGACCGTGGCCACCAGAGTGTCGGCGCGCACGCCGTTCCCGCTGTTGTCCACATCCCGATTATCCAGCGGCGTCAAGGCCTCGCGCCCCGTCCGTACGGCGTGCGTGCGGTCACCGCAGGGTGCCGTTGGTCATCCCGACCGGCTCCTCGGGCACGGTGAGCAGCCCGAGCTCGGCCGGCGAGGCCGCCAGCGGGTGGTGGGGCACGACCCGGACCGTGTAGCCGAACGCGCCCGTGCGGTCCAGCGGCACCACGCCCGCGTAGTGGGCGCGGCCGTCGTCGTCGCTGTCGACGGGCGTGAGGGCCAGGTAGCCCGGGTGGACCAGCTCGTCGTGCGGCCCGACCCGGCCGTAGGCGGCCTGGACGAGCACGTCGTCCGGGGCCAGGTCGCCGAGCGCGATCGTGGCCCGCAGCTCCATCACGTTGCCCACCTCGGGGGTGTCGCCGACGCCGGACGCCTCCACGTGCTCGACCCGCACCCCCGGCCACGCCTTGGACACGCGCAGCCGCCAGGCGGCGAACGAGCGGGCCCCGGCGTGGGAGTCGGCCGCGAGCGCGCGGCCCGCCTTGGCCGCCGGCGTGTACAGGCTGAGGACGTAGTCGCGCAGCATCCGGCCGGCCAGCACCTTGGGACCGAGCGAGGTCAGCGTGTGCTTGACCATCTCCATCCAGCGGCGCGGCAGCCCGTCGGCCGCCCGGTCGTAGAACCGGTCGGACACCTCGTGCTCGATCAGGTCGTACAGGGCGGCGGCCTCCAGCTCGTCACGCCGGTCGGGGTCGGCGACGCCGTCGGCCGTGGGGATCGCCCAGCCGTTGGTGCCGTCGTACCACTCGTCCCACCACCCGTCGCGGATGGACAGGTTGAGCCCGCCGTTCAGGGCCGACTTCATGCCGGACGTGCCGGACGCCTCCAGCGGGCGCAGCGGGTTGTTCAGCCACACGTCGCTGCCCTGCGTCATGAGCTGGCCGAGCGCCATGTCGTAGTCGGGCAGGAACACGATGCGGTGCCGCACGTCGGGGTGGTCGGCGAACTTGACGATCTGCTGGATCAGCTTCTTGCCGCCCTCGTCGGCCGGGTGGGCCTTGCCGGCGATCACGATCTGCACCGGCTTGTCCGGGTCGAGCAGCAGGCTCCTGAGCCGCTCGGGGTCGCGCAGCATGAGCGTGAGCCGCTTGTACGACGGCACCCGGCGGGCGAAGCCGATCGTCAGCACGTCGGGGTCGAGGGCGTCGTCGATCCAGCCGAGCTCGGCGTCGGAGGCGCCGCGGTCGCGCCAGGAGCGGCGCAGCCGGGCCCGGGCCCCCTCGACCAGGCGGCGGCGCAGGGTGCGCCGGATCTCCCAGATCTCGGCGTCGGAGATCTTCTGGATGCCGTCCCAGCCGCGCGCCCGCTCGATGAGCAGGGGCAGCTCGCGTCCGGCCAGCTCCATCATCTCGCGGCCCACCCAGGTGGGGGCGTGCACGCCGTTGGTGATCGAGCCGATCGGCACCTCGTCCACGTCGAAGCCGGGCCAGAGGTTCTTGAACATCTCTCGGCTGACCTCGCCGTGCAGCTCCGAGACGCCGTTGACGCGCTGGGCCAGCCGCATGCCCATGACCGCCATGTTGAAGCGGCCGGGGTCGGCCTCGGCGCCCAGGGCGAGGATGCGCTCGACGGGCACGGTCGGCCAGGCGTTGTCGCCGCCGAAGTGCCGCTCGATCATCTCGATGGGGAAGCGGTCGATGCCCGCGGGCACCGGCGTGTGCGTGGTGAAGACCGTGCCGGCCCGCACGGCCTCCAGGGCCTCGTCGAACGACAGCCGCGCCTCGGTCAGCTCGCGGATGCGCTCCAGGCCGAGGAACCCGGCGTGGCCCTCGTTGGTGTGGAAGACCTCGGGGTCGGGGTGGCCGGTGATGCGGCAGTAGGCGCGGATGGCGCGCACGCCGCCCACGCCCAGCAGCAGCTCCTGCATGAGGCGGTGGTCGGTGCCGCCGCCGTAGAGGCGGTCGGTGACGTCGCGGGCCGCGCTGTCGTTGTCGGCCACGTCGGAGTCGAGCAGCAGCAGCGGCACGCGGCCGACCTGGGCCACCCAGAGCTGGGCGTGCAGCGCCCGGCCCTCGGGCAGGCCGACGCGGATCTTGACGGGGGTGCCGTCCTCCTCCTTCAGGAGGGTCAGCGGCAGGCCGCCCGCGTCGAGCGACGGGTAGTGCTCGAGCTGCCAGCCCTCGGGCGACAGCGACTGGGTGAAGTAGCCGTGCCGGTAGAGCAGGCCCACGGCGAGGATGGGGACGCCGAGGTCGCTGGCGGCCTTGAGGTGGTCTCCGGCCAGGATCCCGAGCCCGCCGGAGTACTGCGGGAGCGCGGCGGCGATGCCGTACTCGGGGGAGAAGTAGGCGATGGCGCCCGCGGCGTCGGGCAGCGTCTGGTACCACCGCGGGGCGGTCATGTACTCGCGCAGGTCGTCGGCGGCGTCGGCGAGACGGCGCAGGAAGCGGCGGTCGGCGGCCAGCTCGGACAGCCTGGCCGGGTCGACGGCGCCGAGGAGGGCCACCGGGTCGTGGCCCACCTGTTCCCACAGGCGCGGGTCGACCTCGGCGAACAGGTCTGTGGTCTCGGGGTGCCACGACCAGCGCAGGTTGTGGACCAGCTCGCCGAGTGCGGCCAGCTCCCGGGGCAGGACTGTGCGTACGGTAAACCGGCGGATTGCTCTCACGTTTGTGCACCCTATGGGCTAGGAGGGACCTCTCAGTCCCTCACCCTCAGCAAGGACGTTCAAACCCCTTCCGGGAAGAAGCATGAAGCGCGACGATTGGGGCAACTTCCACCATTGTCAGTTCTCCCGGGGACACGGGAGGTCTATCCGCTGCTGCCCACAATTTACATGCAAGGATCGTTCTTGCCACGGAAGCCTCCGGCGGTACCGAGTGTGCCGTCGCAACCTCGAAATGCGCGATGATCGGAAGAATTCCCATCACGGACATCCACCCCGTCGTCGACTGCGGGCAGTGGCCCGCCAAGGCGGTCGCCGGTGAGACCTTCCAGGTCTCGGCGACCGTGTTCCGAGAAGGCCACGACGCCGTGGCCGCGGGCGTGGTCCTCACCGCGCCCGACGGGCAGCGTGATCGGCTGAGACCGATGCGCGAGCTCTCACCGGGCACCGACCGGTGGGGCGTCGAGGTCAGCCTGCCCACCGAGGGTGAGTGGTTGTTCCGCGTGGAGGCGTGGAGCGACCCCATCGCGACGTGGCTGCACGACGCCGAGATCAAGATCCCGCGTGGCATGGACGTCGACCTGATGTGCGAGGAGGGCGCCCGGCTGTTCGAGCGGGCGGCCCGCGGCGTGCGACAGGCCGACTGCCCCGCCCCCGGCGGGCGCACGACGCCGCAGGCCAGGAACGGGCACATCCCGGCCGATCCGGCCCGGGCCGCCGCACGCGCGGCGGCGAAGCAGGGCCCCGGGAGGCAGGGCACAGAGAAGCAGGGCCCGGAGAAGCAGGGAGGGCAGAAGGAGGCGGGCGGCGAGAGCGCGTGCGGGCACCGCGCGGCGCTGCTGGCGATCGCGTCCACGTTGCGTGACGACGACCTGGACCCGCGGGCCCGGCTGTCGATCGTCCAGCTTCCCGAGACGGCGGCGCTGCTGGACGCGCATCCGCTGCGCGATCTGGTCACCAGGTCGCGGCCGAGGAAGATCGTGGTCGATCGGCGCAGGGCGCTGTACGGCTCGTGGTACGAGTTCTTCCCGCGGTCGGAGGGCGCCCTGGTCGACGACCACGGCATCACCAGATCCGGAAATTTCCAGACAGCGGCCAGGCGGCTGCCCGCAGTCGCCAAGATGGGCTTCGACGTCGTCTACCTGCCGCCGATCCACCCGATCGGTCACACGTTCCGCAAGGGGCGCAACAACACGCTCAGCCCCGAGCCCGACGAGCCGGGCTCGCCGTGGGCGATCGGCTCGGAGGAGGGCGGGCACGACGCCGTCCATCCCGACCTCGGCACGATCGAGGACTTCGACGCGTTCGTGGCCCGGACCCGCGAGCTCGGCATGGAGGTCGCGCTCGACCTGGCGCTCCAGTGCTCCCCCGACCATCCGTGGGTCAAGGAGCATCCCGAGTGGTTCACGATCCGGGCCGACGGCACGATCGCGTACGCCGAGAACCCGCCCAAGAAGTACCAGGACATCTACCCGATCAACTTCGACAAGGACCCGGAGGGCATCTTCGCCGAGGTCCGCCGGGTGGTCCGGCACTGGATGGACCACGGCGTGCGGATCTTCCGGGTGGACAACCCGCACACCAAACCGGTGGGCTTCTGGGAGCGGCTGCTGGCCGACATCCACCGGACCGACCCCGACGTGCTGTTCCTCGCCGAGGCGTTCACCCGGCCGGCGATGCTGCAGACCCTGGCCAAGGTCGGCTTCCACCAGTCGTACACGTACTTCACGTGGAAGAACTCCAAGCAGGACGTGGAGTCCTACCTGTCGGAGCTGGCCCAGGACACGTCGTTCTTCCTGCGGCCCAACCTGTTCGTCAACACGCCGGACATCCTGCACGAGTATCTGCAGCACGGGGGGATCCCCGCGTTCAAGATCCGTGCCGTGCTGGCCGCGCTGGTCTCGCCGACGTGGGGCGTGTATTCCGGGTACGAACTCGGGGAAAACATTCCTGTCCGCCCCGGAAGCGAAGAATATCTCGATAGCGAGAAATATCAGTACAGACCTCGCGATTGGGACGCGGCGGAGCGGGAAGGTCGTACACTCGCCCCGTTCATCACGCACCTTAATTTGTTCCGAAGAGCTCATCCGGCGCTCCAGGAATTGCGTAATCTACGGTTCCACCGCGTCGACCAACCGGATGTGGTCTGCTTCTCCAAGCGACTTCCGGGCGCCTACGACCCTGCCACACGACGGCACGGGCTGGGCGACGTCGTCCTCGCCGTCGTCAACCTCGATCCTCACCACACCCACGAGGCGACGGTCGACCTCGACATGCCGGCGCTCGGCCTGGACTGGAACGCTGAGTTCGTGGTCGACGACGAACTGTCCGGCGAGTCGTATCGTTGGCGGCAGGGGAATTATGTCCGCCTCGATCCCCATATCCATCCTGCCCACATCTTCACCGTTCGAGCCGCGCCACGGTAGACCAGAATTCAGCGGGGAGTCTTCAACGTGTGTGTTAGCGCCTCCCTCATGAGCCCGGCGAAGGAGGGCCCATGAGCTCCACACCCATACCCAACCCCTTCGACGAGGAGAAGCCTCGCGATCCGTACTGGTACAAGCGCGCGGTCTTCTACGAGGTCCTGATCAGGGGTTTCTCCGATTCCAACGGAGACGGCACCGGCGACATCAAGGGCCTGATCGGCAAGCTGGACTACCTCCAGTGGCTCGGCGTCGACTGCCTGTGGCTGCTGCCGCTCTACGAGTCGCCGCTGCGTGACGGCGGCTACGACATCGCCGACTTCATGAAGATCCTCCCCGAGTTCGGAGACCTGGGGGACTTCGTGAAGCTGGTCGACGAGGCCCACAAGCGGGGCATGCGCGTCATCGCCGACCTCGTCATGAACCACACCAGCGACGCCCACCCGTGGTTCCAGGCGTCCCGGCACGATCCCGAGGGCCCGTTCGGCGACTTCTACGTCTGGTCCGACACCGACACGGCCTACTCCGACGCGCGGATCATCTTCATCGACACCGAGACGTCCAACTGGACCTACGACCCGGTGCGCGGCCAGTACTACTGGCACCGGTTCTTCCACCACCAGCCCGACCTCAACTACGAGAACCCGGACGTGCAGGACGCCATGCTGGAGGTCCTGCGCTTCTGGCTCGACCTCGGCATCGACGGGTTCCGGCTGGACGCGGTGCCCTACCTGTTCGAGGAGGAGGGCACCAACTGCGAGAACCTGCCGAAGACCCACCAGTACCTCAAGCGGGTGCGCGCCGAGGTGGACCGGCTCTACCCCGACAGCGTCCTGCTGGCCGAGGCCAACCAGTGGCCCTCGGACGTGGTGGACTACTTCGGCGACCCGGTCGGCGGCGGCGACGAGTGCCACATGGCGTTCCACTTCCCGCTGATGCCGCGCATCTTCATGGCCGTGCGCCGGGAGTCGCGCTACCCCATCTCCGAGATCCTGGCCCAGACCCCCAAGATCCCCGAGAACTGCCAGTGGGGCATCTTCCTCCGCAACCACGACGAGCTGACGCTCGAGATGGTGACGGACGAGGAACGCGACTACATGTACTCCGAGTACGCCAAGGACCCGCGCATGCGCGCCAACGTCGGCATCCGCCGGCGCCTGGCGCCGCTGCTGGAGAACGACCGCAACCAGATCGAGCTGTTCACCGCGCTGCTCCTGTCGCTGCCGGGCTCACCGGTGCTCTACTACGGCGACGAGATCGGCATGGGCGACAACATCTGGCTGGGCGACCGCGACGGCGTGCGCACCCCCATGCAGTGGGACCCCGACCGCAACGCCGGGTTCTCCGACTGCGACCCCGGCCGGCTCTACCTGCCGGTGATCATGGACCCGATCTACGGCTACCAGGGCCTCAACGTCGAGGCGCAGCAGAAGAACGCCGGCTCGCTGCTGCACTGGACCCGGCGCATGATCGAGATCCGCAAGCGCCACCCGGTGTTCGGGCTCGGCGAGTTCATCGAGCTCAACTCCTCCAACCCGAGCGTCCTCGCGTTCGTCCGCGAGCTGGGCGACGACCGGATGCTGTGCGTCAACAACCTCTCCCGCTTCCCCCAGCCGGTGGAGCTGGACCTGCGGAGGTTCGTCGGAGTGTCCCCGGTGGAGACGATGGGCGGAGTCCCGTTCCCACCAATTGGCGAGCTTCCGTATCTTTTGACGCTTCCGGGGCATGGGTTCTACTGGTTCACCCTCCCGCCGGCAGCCACCCAGGAGGAATGAGACGTGCTTGAGGAGCTCCTTGCCGCATGGATCGGACGTCAGCGATGGTTCGGCGGCAAGGGGCGCCCGATCGACAGAGTGTCGATCGACTCCGACGCCACGATCGAGGCCGGCGACCCCGGCCTGCGCCACCTGGTGGTGTCGGTGTGGCAGGACGGCACGCGTGATCGCTACCAGGTGCTCCTCGGCCTGCGCTCCGACCTGCCCGACCGGCTCAAGCACGCGCTGATCGGCGTGCACGGCCCGTACGCCTTCCAGGACGGGCCCTCCCGCGACGAGTGGTACGCCTACGACGCCGTCCACGACCACGAGCTGACCCCGTGGCTGCTCGAATGCATGGGCCGGAACTGCGACTGGGGGACGGTGCGCTTCCGCCACCTCCCCGACGTCGAGATCGACACCTCCCTGCGCAGCCTCGTGCTCGGCGCCGAGCAGTCCAACACCTCGCTCGTGTACGGCGACACGTACATCTGCAAGCTGTTCCGGCGGCTCGTCCCCGGCGTCAACCCCGAGCTGGAGGTCATCACCGCGCTGGCCGAGCGGCACGCCCCGCACATCGCCCAGCCGTACGGATGGGTCGAGACCGACCTCGACGGCACGCCGACCACGCTGGCGATCACGCAGGAGTTCCTCTCCAACTCCAACGACGGCTGGGACCTCGCGCTCACCAGCGTCCGCGACCTCTACGCCATGCCCTTCGAGGACGGCTACGGCGAGCCCGCGGCCGTCACCGCGGCCGACGCGGGCGGCGACTTCGCCGGCGAGTCGTTCCGGCTCGGCTGCGCCACCGCGCGCGTCCACCACGAGCTGGCCGCGGCGTTCCCCACCGACGTGATCGAGATCCCCGAGGTCAAGCGGATGGCCGAGGGCTTCAGGCGGCGGCTCGCCCGGGCCGTGGCCGAGGTGCCCGAGCTGCGCGAGCACGTCGGCACGATCGAGGCCGTCTACCACCGGGTCGAGGAGCTGACCGCCGAGGTGCCCGTGCAGCGGGTCCACGGCGACTACCACCTCGGCCAGGTGATGCGCACCAACACCGACTGGGTGGTGCTGGACTTCGAGGGCGAGCCGGGGCAGCCGCTGTCCGAGCGCCGGGCGCTGTCGTCGCCGCTGCGCGACGTGGCGGGCATGCTGCGCTCGTTCGACTACGCCGCCCGGCACCTGCTGGCCGACCGGCCCGACGCCGCGTCGCTGGAGCCGCGGGCCGAGGACTGGGCGGCGCGCAACCGGGCCGCGTTCCTCGACGGCTACGTCGACGGCGGCGGGGCCATCTCGCCGGCCGACTCGGCCCTGCTCAAGGCGTTCGAGATGGCCAAGGCGGTGTACGAGGTGGTCTACGAGGCCCGCAACCGGCCCACATGGGTCGGCATCCCGCTGGCCGCCTTCCGCCGCACCGGCCTCTGACCCGGCTTCAGCGCAGCTCCTCGATCAGGCTGGACAGGCCTTCGGCGCCGTGACCCCGGGCCACCCGGCGCTCCAGGATCTCCTTCATCGGCAGCAGCAGGTCAAGCTTGACCCCCTGCTCCTCGAAGGCGGTCGACAGGTTGAGCATGCCCACGCGGTTGACCTCCAGGTTGGAGACCTCGGTGGCGTAGTGGCCCTGCTCGATGTCCTCGGCCCAGCGTGGCTTGAGCGCGGCCATCGCGTGCATCCACGGCACGAGCAGCGTCTCGGTGAACTCGCGCACCGGCCGCCCCTCGGAGGCGATCAGCGCCGCCGCCTCCAGGAACCCGGCGATCTGGCCGTACATGCCGGTGAGCATGGCCAGGTCGTACAGCGGGGCGAGGCCCGGGTCCTCGCCCAGGTGGCGCGACTCGGCCAGGGGCTTGAGCGTCGCCTCGTGGCGGTCGAAGGCGGCCCGCGAGCCGCTGTAGAGGATCAGCGCGCCGGGGTGCCCGATCATCTGCGGGACGGCCATGATGCCGCCGTCCAGGTAGTCGCCGCCGCGCCCGCTCACCCGGTCGCCGGCCTCGCGGGCCTCGGCCGGGCGGCCGTTGGTGAGGTTCAGCACCGTGCGGCCCGCCAGGTCGGCGCCTTCCAGGACCTCGTGGACGGCCGCGTAGTCGAGCACGCAGACGATCGCCAACGGGGCGGCCGCGACGGCCTCGGCGGCGGTGGCGGCGCGGGTGGCGCCCTTGGCCACCAGGGCGTCGGCCTTGGCGGCCGAGCGGTTCCACACGGTGACACGGTGACCGGCCGCCAGCAGGGTCTCGGCCAGGGCCGTGCCCATGAGGCCGAGCCCGAGCACCGCGATGTTCTCCGACATCTCACTGTTCCTTAGGTTGTGGGGAGGTTGTGGGGCGGGACGGGAATCCACGGTGCCCGGCCCGGGTTATGGTCGCGTTCGGGAAGCGTTATGGGGGGCTGATGCGGTTCGGGGTGCTGGGACCCCTGGCGGTGTGGACGCCCGGCGGCGAGCCCGTCCAGGTGCCGGAGGCGAAGGTCCGCGCGCTCCTGGCCGACCTGCTGGCCCACCGCGGCACGTCCGTCCCGGCCGACCGGCTGATTTTCGACCTGTGGGGCGAGCAGCCGCCCGCCGGGGCGCCCGCGGCGCTGCGGGTCAAGGTGTCGCAGCTTCGCCGCGTCCTCGGCGACCGCGAGCTGATCGTCCACCAGGCGCGCGGGTACGCGCTGCGGACCGGCGCGGCGTACGAGGTGGACGCCGACCGGTTCGAGGAGCTGCTGGGCCGCGCCCGCCGGGACGGCGACCCGCGCGGCCGCCGGGCGCTGCTGGACGAGGCGCTGGGCCTGTGGCGGGGCCCCGCCTACGCCGGGCACCGCGACGAGGAGTTCACCCGCGCCGAGACCGTCCGGCTGGACGAGCTGCGGCTGGTGGCCCTGGAGGAGCTGGCGGCGGCGCGGCTCGCGCTGGGCGAGCACGGTCCCGTGGCCGCCGACCTCGCGGGCGTCGTCGCCGAGCACCCGCTGCGCGAGCGGCTGCGGGCCCTCCACGTGCGCGCCCTGTACGGGGCGGGACGGCAGGGCGAGGCGCTGGCGAGCTACGCCGGCCTGCGCACCCGGCTGGCGGAGGAGCTGGGCGTCGACCCCGGGCCCGAGCTGGTGACCCTGCACCAGGCGATCCTGCGCCACGACCCGTCCCTGGCGATGTCGCCCCTTCCGGAGACCCGGCCCTCTCCGGGAACCGCGCCCACCCCGGAGACCCGCCCCTCCCTGGGTACCGCGCCGGAGACCCGGCCCACCCCTGGCGCCCCATCCGCCCTGGCCCGGCCCACCCCCGGCACCGCGTCAGCCCTGAAGACCCCGGCCTCCCCCGGCACCCCGTCCGTCCTGGAGACCCCGGCTCGCCCCGTGGGCGGGCTGCCGGCGCCGCTGACCTCGCTGGTCGGCAGAGCGGAGGCGGTGGGAGAGGTGCGCGCCCTGCTGCGCGCGAACCGGCTGGTCACGCTCACCGGGCCGGGCGGCGTCGGCAAGACGCGGCTGGCGCTGGAGGTGGCGGGGGATCCCGGGCGGCCGTTCGCGGGCGGTGTGTGGATGGTCGAGCTGGCCGCGTCCGCGCCCGCCGAGGTGGCCGAGGCCGTGGCGGGCGCGCTGGGGCTGCGGGACGACGTCCCGGGATCGCTGACGGACCGGCTGGCCGCGGCCCTGCGCGCCGGGGCCGGGGGCGGCGGCGGGGCCGGGGAGACGCTGCTGCTGCTGGACAACTGCGAGCACGTGGTGGAGGAGGTCGCCGCGCTCGCCGGGCTGCTGTTGCGGGCCGCCCCCGGGCTGCGGATCCTCGCCACCAGCCGGGAGTCTCTGCGCGTGCCGGGCGAGGCCCTGTGGAGCGTCCCGCCCCTGAGCGTGACGGCCGCGGTCGAACTGCTGACGTCCCGCGCGGGCATGTCCGTCGCGCACACGGACGTCACCGGTACGGACACCACGGGTACGGACACCACGGGTACGGACACCACGGGCGCGGACACCACGGGCGCGGACACCACGGGCGCGGACACCACGGGCGCAGACACCACGGGCGCGGATGACGAGCGGAGCGCGCTCGTGGAGATCTGCGTGCGGCTCGACGGCATCCCGCTGGCCCTGGAGCTGGCCGCCACCCGGCTGCGCGCCCTCACCCCCCGGGGGCTCGCCGACCGCCTCGACGACCGGTTCCGGGTGCTGGCCCCCGGCCTGCGCGGCGCCCCGGCCCGCCAGCGGACCCTTCGCGCCGTGATCGACTGGAGCTGGGAGCTGCTCGACGAGGAGGAGCGGCTGGTGCTGCGGCGGCTCGCGGTCCACGCCGGCGGCTGCACGCTGGAAGCCGCCGAGGCGGCCTGCGGGGAGCCCGGCCTGGACGTGCTCGGCCCGCTGTCCCGGCTGGTGGACCGGTCGCTCGTGGTGCGGTCGGCGGACGGCCGGTACCGGCTGCTGGAGTCGGTGGCGGCGTACTGCCTGGAACGGCTGGCCGAGGCGGGCGAGGCGGACGCCGTCCGGCTGCGGCACGTGCGCCACCACGCCGGCGTCGCCGAGCGCGCCGAACCGTCCCTGTACGGGCGGGACCAGCGCCGCGTCCTCACGCTGCTCGACGCCGAGAGCGCCAACGTCCGCGCGGCGATCGACCACGCCGTACGGCTCGGCGCGGCCGGCGAGGTGGTGCGGCTGGTGAACGCGCTGGCCTGGTACTGGGTGCTGCGCGGCAGGCTGGGCGAGGGCCGCCGCGCCCTGGAGGCCGCGCTGTCCGTGGCGGCGCCGGAGACCCCCGGGGCGGCCCGGGCGCGGTTGTGGCTGCACGGGCTGGAGGCGATGGGCGGGCGGCCCGTCCCGCTGGACACCGGCCTGTTCGAGGCGGTCGAGGACCCGGCGGCCCGGGCCAGGGCGCGCTGGTTCGCGGGCCTCGCGCTGTTCGGCTACGACGACCTGGCGCTGAGCATGGAGCTGGTAGAGGCGGCGCTGGCCGCCTTCGAGGCCCTGGACGACCGGTGGGGCACGGCCGCCGCGCTGAGCGTACGGGCCAGGTGGGCGGGCATGCGCGGCGACCTCGCGGCGCTGCGGCGCGACGGCGAGCGGGCGCTGGCGCTCTTCCAGGAGAGCGGCGACAGGTGGGGCGAGATGCGGGCCGACGAGAGCCTCGGCACCCTCGCCGAGATCACCGGCGACTACGGGCGCGCCGCGGCGCTGCGGCGCGACGGGCTGCGGATGGCCGAGGAGCTGGGCCTGTGGGGCGCGGCCTGCGACGCGCTGTCGCGGCTGGGCCGGATCGCCATGCTGACCGGCGACCACGCGCGGGCGGAGGACTACCACGAGCGGGCCAGGGCGCTGGCCGTGTCGCAGTCCAACCGGCCCGCGGAGCAGTTCGCCGAGATGGGGCTGGCGCTCGGGGCCCGCAGGCAGGGCCGGCTGGACGAGGCGGACCGGCTGCTGCGCAAGTGGATCGGCTGGGTGCGCGAGGTGTCCGGGGTGCCCGGCGAGGCGCTGATCCTGGCCGAGCTGGGCTTCGTCGCGGAGCTGCGCGGAGACGCGGCGGCCGCTCGGGAGCTCCAGCTCGGCGCGCTCGCGAGGGCGCGGCACGTCGGCGACCCGCGTGCCGTCGCGCTCGCGCTGGAGGGGCTGGCGGGCGCCCGCGCCCTCGCCGGGCAGCACGCGGAGGCGGCGCGGCTGCTCGGCAAGGCCGCGGCGCTGCGGGAGTCGGCGGGCGCGCCGCTGCCGCCCGCCGAGCGCGGGGACGTGGACCGCGTCACGGCCTCGGCCCGCGCCGCCCTCGGCGACACCGCCCTCGCCGCGGCCCTCGCGCTGGGCGCCGCCTCCCCTCTCGGCGGCCTGGTCCCGGACCACGCGTGAGCCGCGGCGCGCCGGGCGCCCCCTATTCCTGACGCGCCCCCTTTCCCGACGCGCCTGCTTTCCGACGCGCCTGCTCTCCCTGAGGCGCCTGCTCTCCCTGAGGCGCTGCGCCCGTCCCGGAGGCGCGTCCGGTACGGGCTCAGGCGCGTCGGAGCCCGTACCGGTGGCGCGTCCGGGACGCGCATGGCGCTGGAGGCGCGAATATCGCGGTTCCCCCGCGCGGCCCGCTCGGGGCGACTACTCTTCGCAGGTGCTCGTAAACGAAGAGTAAAGGAGCCCGGCATGCGGGGCGTGATGATGCTCGCGGTCTCGGCGGGGGTGGTCGCGACGATCACCGCCGCCGTCCTGCTGCTCCCCGGCGACGGCGGGCCGCCCTCCGCGCGGGCCGAGCTGCCCGCGGCGGCCTCTCCGGAGCCCGGCGACCCGCTCACCCCGGACGAGATCCGGCGGGCGAGCGACATCGCCACCTCCGCGGGCCCGCGGGCGCACTTCGCCGCCGGCCGGGCCGAGCTGCTGTACGTCGAGCGCGACGACGGCAAGAGCGGCGAGGGCGCGCGGCGGGCGGAGGCGTACGTCTACGACTACGGCACCGACACGCTGACCGTCCGCACCGTGGACCTCGCCCAGGGCAAGGTGGTGCGCGAGGTCTCCGGCACGGGCACCCAGCCCCCTCCGTCCAAGCGCGAGGAGACCCGCGCCGCCGAGCTGATCCTCGCGCACCCGCGGCTCGGCGAGGGCATGCGGACCGCCTACCGGCGCGCCGCCGGTCAGCCGCTGCGCTCCACGGCCGACCTGTGGCTGCGGGGGCTGATCTACACGGCCCGGCGCGGGGACTGCGCCGAGCACCGGTGCATCAGGCTGTTCGTCCGGCTGCCCGACGGCACGTTCCTGGACACGAGCCGTGTCGTCGCCGACCTGTCCGCCAAGAAGGTTCACATCCTGGAGTGGTGAGGTGTTCCTCCGTATCGCCCTCGCGGCCTTCGTCATCGCCGCCGCCCACGCCACCCCGGCCCCCCGCGCCACCCTGGCCGCGGCGTCCGGCGCCCGCCCCGCCGCACCGGCCGCCGGGGCCACGTGCGGCTCGCCGTACCTCGTCGACCAGGCGCTGCCGAACGGCGCGCGCTGGCGGATGTGCTGGGAGATGCGCACCATCGAGGGCCTGACGCTGAGCCACGTCGTCTACACCCCGAAGGGCGGCGACCCGCAGAACGTGCTGCGCAGCGCGGCGCTCGCGCAGATCCACGTGCCCTACGACAGCGGCGAGCCGCGCTACCACGACCTCGGCTCGCTCGGCGAGTCCGCCATCGCGCTGACCCCTGCCGACTGCCCCGGCGGCGAGCGGCGCGGCCCGTACGTGTGCGTCACCACCAGGGCACGCGGCCACGCCCACCTCAAGGACGGCTTCGGCGACGAGGAGGCCCGCAAGTCGCGGCAGGGCCAGGAGCTGGTGGTGCTGTCGGGCTACCAGGTCGGCTGGTACGCCTACGTCGCGGAGTGGGTGTTCGGCGACGACGGCTCCATCACGCCGCGCCTCGGCGCCACGGGCTCGCTGGCGGGCACGGTGACCACGCCCGGCCACGGCTGGCCGATCGGCGTCGGGCGGCGGCACTTCGAGGAGTCGCACAGCCACAACGTCTTCTGGCGGCTCGACTTCGACGTCAACGGCGCCAACCGCGACGCCGTGGAGCAGTACGACTTCGCGGGCACCGGCACGAAGCGCCGGTTCATGGTCCGCACCCGGTTCGCCGCCGAGACCAAGGCGGTCAACCGGCGCATGCGCTGGTGGCGGGTGCTCGACCCCAGGGCGCTCAACGCCGACCGGCACCCGGTCTCCTGGGAGATCGACAACTCCGACAGCGCCGAGTACCGCGGCCCGGCCGACGAGGCGTTCACCCGGGCCGACCTGTACGTCACGCAGTACCACGCGTGCGAGCGCCTGGCCACCCAGAACCCGCTGCCCCGCTGCCGCGACTCCGTCGACCGCTACGTGAACGGCGAGCGGCTGACCGATCCGGTGGTCTGGGTCAACGTGGACTTCCACCACGTGGCCCGCGACGAGGACGCCGACCCGATGCCGGTGCACTGGCAGGGCTTCCGCGTCCTCCCGCGCGACGTCACGGCGAAGAACCCCAGTCCGTGAGGCCCCACCCGTGCCCTGACATACACCAGGTATTCCCAACTTTCGGTGATTGTCTCCGTGAAAGCGGGCAGTGGCTGGGTTGGACGGTCGTCGTAGGGCAGGGTTGGGAGCATGCCGATGAGGACAGAGCTCGACCGCCTCGCGGGCGGTGCGCACCACGATCCCCATTCGATCCTGGGGGCGCACCCCGTCGCGGGCGGGGTGACGTTCCGCGCCCTGCGCCCGCTGGCCGAGCGGGTGCGGGTGGTGCTGGAGGACGGAACGGCTCACGAGCTGAAACACCAGGCGCACGGGGTGTTCGAGGTGACGGTCCCGGGCCTGGACAAGGTGCCCGCGTACACCCTGAGCGTCCAGTACTCCGGCGGGGAGCCGCAGGAGGTGCGTGACCCGTACCGGCACTGGCCCACGCTCGGCGAGATCGACCTGCACCTCATCGGCGAGGGACGGCACGAGCGGCTGTGGGAGGCCCTCGGGGCGCGCGTCATGCGGCACCAGGACGTGGACGGCACGGCGTTCGCCGTCTGGGCGCCGAACGCGCGCGGCATCCGGGTCGTCGGCGACTTCAACCACTGGGACGGCACCGCCTACCCGATGCGCTCCCTGGGCCGTTCCGGGGTGTGGGAGCTGTTCGTCCCCGGCCTGGGGGCGGGCGAGCGGTACAAGTACCAGATCCTCGGCGCCGACGGCGTGTGGCGCGACAAGGCCGACCCGATGGCCCGCCGCACCGAGGTGCCGCCGCAGACCGCCTCGGTGATCGACCATTCCGCCTACTCCTGGGACGACGCCGAGTGGATGGCGCGGCGGCGCGAGCAGCAGTCGCAGCGCGGCCCGATGAGCGTCTACGAGGTGCACCTCGGCTCGTGGCGGCCCGGCCTGTCGTACGTGGAGCTGGCCGACCAGCTCGTCGAGTACGTGCGGGACATGGGCTTCACGCACGTGGAGATGCTGCCGGTGGCCGAGCACCCGTTCGGCGGGTCGTGGGGCTACCAGGTGACCTCCTACTACGCGCCGACGGCGCGGTTCGGCAAGCCCGACGAGTTCCGCCACCTGGTGGACCGGCTGCACCAGGCCGGCATCGGCGTGCTGCTCGACTGGGTGCCCGCGCACTTCCCGATGGACGACTGGGCCCTGGCCCGCTTCGACGGCACCCCGCTGTACGAGCACGCCGACCCCAAGCGCGGCCTGCAGCCGGACTGGGGGACCTACGTCTTCGACTTCGGCCGCAGGGAGGTGCGCAACTTCCTGGTGGCCAACGCCCTGTACTGGCTGAAGGAGTTCCACATCGACGGGCTGCGGGTGGACGCCGTGGCCTCGATGCTGTACCTCGACTACTCGCGCCGCGAGGGCGAGTGGACGCCGAACATCTACGGCGGGCGCGAGAACCTCGACGCCGTCGAGTTCCTCAAGGAGATGAACGCCGTCGTCTACCGGGACGAGCCGGGCATCTCCACCGTGGCCGAGGAGTCGACGGCCTGGCCGGGCGTCTCGCGGCCGGTGCACCTGGGCGGCCTCGGGTTCGGGTTCAAGTGGAACATGGGCTGGATGCACGACACGCTGGCCTACCTCCGGCACGAGCCGGTCTTCCGGCAGTACCACCACCATCAGATGACGTTCTCGCTGATCTACGCCTACTCCGAGAACTACGTGCTGCCGCTGTCGCACGACGAGGTCGTCCACGGCAAGGGCTCGCTCCTGGGCAAGATGCCGGGCGACGAGTGGCAGCGTTTCGCCCAGCTCAGGGCCCTGCTGGCGTACATGTGGGCGCACCCGGGCAAGCAGCTGCTGTTCATGGGCGGCGAGTTCGGCCAGGGCTCGGAGTGGTCGGAGGAGCGCGGGCTCGACTGGTGGGTGCTGGAGTTCGACGGGCACAAGGGCGTGCAGCGGCTGGTCCGCGACCTGAACGCGCTCTACCGTGACACGCCGGCGCTGTGGGAGCTGGACACGGACCCGTCGGGGTTCCGGTGGATCGACGCCGACGACGCCCCGGGCAACACGTTCTCGTTCGTCCGCTTCGCGGAGGACGGGTCCGCGGTGGCGTGCGTGGCCAACTTCAGCGGCTCGCCGCACGAGGACTACCGGCTCGGCCTGCCGTACGGCGGGCAGTGGACCGAGGCGCTCAACACGGACGCCTACGACTACTGGGGCAGCGGGGTCGGCAACCTGGGCACGGTGGAGGCGACCGAGGAGTCGTGGCACGGGCTGCCGTACTCGGCCCGGCTGCGGGTGCCGCCGCTGGGCGCGTTGTGGCTGCGCAGGGAGGCGCCGGAGGTCGAGGAGCCGTCACTGACCGGCGAGACGGCCACGACGACCGGGGAGAACGCGACGGCCCGGGCGGTGACCGGGGAGGGCGCCGCCCCGCGGGCGGTGGCCGGGGAGGACGCGGCGGTCCCGGCGGTGGCCGGGGAGCCGACGGTGGCCGGGGAGCCGGCGCCGCTGCTCGCCGAGGAGCCGCCCGCGTCCTGAGGCGTCACAGGGCAGGGGGGCCGGACGTCACTGAGAGGTCGCCCGGAGTTCGCTGAGAAACCCCGCGCGTCTCTGGGCTTGCCGGATAAATCACCTTAAACTCCGAGATCATCCCCCTCTCGGAGGACGCGTGCGACTTCGCCCCCTGGTCACCTGGGTGACCACGTTCGCCCTGCTCACGGCGACCCCCGTCATCCCGGCTCACGCCGACGACCCGGCCCCGTCCTCCGAGACGTCCGCGCAGCCCACTCCTCCGGAGGAGAAGCTGGAGGACGGCCTCGCGCTCGACCGGGGCCCGGTGCGGGCGATCGTCGAGCTGACCGACCCGGCCCAGCGCGAGCCGATCGCCGCCAAGGCGGCCGAGGAGAGCGTGGACGTGGTGCTGCGCTCGCGGACGCAGCCGTTCATGGTCGTGGAGGGCACGGCCGAGGAGCTGGCCGCGCTGGCGGAGGACCCGCGCGTGAGCTCCGTCCACCGCGACCGCGCCTATCCCCCGGCCGAGGTGTCCAACCTCCAGCTCATCGGCGCCGACCAGGCGCACGCGCAGGGGTTCAAGGGCAGCGGACAGGCGGTGGCCGTCCTGGACACCGGCATCGACCTGGACCACCCGTCGTTCGGCGGCCGGGTCGTGGAGGAGGCGTGCTTCTCCGCCGTGGAGGACGGCGTCACGTCGCTCTGCCCGAACGGGCAGACCAGCATGATCGGGCCCGGCGCGGCGAACGCCGTCACCGACAGGTGCCTGGCCGGCGGGGTGAACCTGTGCGAGCACGGCACCCACGTCGCCGGCATCGCCGCGGGCGCCGAAGGGGTCGCCCCCGAGGCGAAGATCGTGGCCATCCAGGTGTTCAGCCGGGTGGACGACGAGAACGTGTGCGGCGAGCCGTCCTGCCTGCTGGCCTACGAGTCGTCGCTGCGGCTGGCCATGGAGCACGTGGCCGAGCTGTCCACGCCCGTCGCCGCGGTGAACCTCAGCCTCGGCGGCATGCTCTTCGACACCTCCTGCGACACCAGCGAGGAGGGCCAGGTCTTCAAGCCGCTGGTGGACGCGCTGCTGGCCAGGAACATCGCGACCGTGGTCGCGGCCGGCAACGAGTACTACGACGGCGTCTCCTTCCCGGCGTGCGTCTCCTCGGCCGTGGCCGTCGGCGCCAACGACGGGAACGACGCCATCGCCGACTTCTCCAACCGGGGCGAACTGGTCGACCTGTTCGCGCCCGGGGTGGACATCGAGTCGTCGGTGCCGGACAACCAGAAGGCCGTGCACAGCGGCACCTCCATGGCCTCGCCGCACGTGGCGGGCGCGCTGGCGCTGCTGAAGGCCAAGTCGCCGGACACGCCGATGACCGAGCTGATCGCCAAGCTCACCTCGACCGGCAGGCCGTACGCGTACCGTGCGAACGACAAGGACGTGGTCACGCCGCGCCTCGACGTGCTGGCGGCGCTGGGCGGCGCGAGCCCGCAGCCCACGGTCAGCCAGACGCCGGCCCCGGCCCCGACGGGCGGCGACCCCGCGCCCGACCCCGCGCCGGACCCCACCGACGGCAGCGGCCCGACGCCCGAGCCCGACCCGGTGGACGACACCCCCGATCCCACGCCCACGCCGACGTCCACCCCGGTCCCGCTGCCCACGGTCACGGTCACGGTGACGATCACCCCCACCCCGACCGCCGCCTCCACCCCGCCCCCGGTCTGCACGCGCGGCAAGACCGCCAAGCGGCTGACGGCCAAGCAGTGGGCCATGGAGATCCACCGCTCCAGCGGCACGATCCCCGACGCGACGCTCACCTGCTACCTGAAGCTGGCGCAGAAGGGCAGCAAGGTGTTCCCCGAGCTCACCAAGGCGTCGTCACTGGGCTCCGCGTACCGGGTGCTGAAGGCGTCGAAGACGGCGCGGCAGCGGCTGGACGCCGCGCTGCTGGCCGGCTGGCTGACCTGGGCCCACGGGACGAACGGCACGGCCAGGCTGGCGAGCGCGGAGAAGGTGCGGCTGAGCGCCAAGGCCAAGGCCGCCTCCCTGAAGAAGGCGGCCTCGGCCCTGGGCACATAGCCCGGGCGAGGAGCGGATCAGCGGCGCAGGCGCAGCGTCACTAGCTCGAACGGACGCAGGCTCAGCGCGACCGTGCCGTCCTCGCGCCACGTGACGCCGCCCTCGCGCGCGGCCTCGGCCAGAGGCCGTTCGAGCAGGTCGGTCACCGTGACCCCGCCGACCGGGAAGCCCGCGGTCAGGGTGGCCACGGCCCGGCCGCCGTGGGCCTCGTGGAAGCGGACGACCACGTCGCCGCTCTCGTCGTCGGCCAGCTTGACGGCCGTCACGACCACGGCGTCGTTGTCGAGCGTGACCAGCGGGGCCACCTCCGCGTCGCCGGGCAGGTGGCGCGCGGGCAGGTTGACGACGTACCCCTCGCGGACGGCGTCGCCGACCGTCGCCCCCGGCACGAGCGCGTGCCGGAACCGGTGCACGCCCTGGTCGGTCTCCGGGTCGGGGAAGCGCGGCGCGCGCAGCAGGGAGGCGCGGACCGTGGTGGTGGTGCCCCCGTCGAGGTCGCGGACCGTCCGCGTCACGTCGTGGCCGTAGGTGGAGTCGTTGACCAGGGCGATGCCCCAGCCCGGCTCCTCCAGGTGCACGAAGCGGTGGTTGCACGCCTCGAACTTGGCGGCCTCCCAGCTCGTGTTGGTGTGCGTGGCGCGGTAGGCGTGGCCGTACTGGGTCTCGGAGGCGTACCGCTCGGCGCGGACGTCCAGCGGGAAGGCCAGCTTGAGGAACTTCTCCGTCTCGTGCCAGTCGACCTCGGTGTCGATGTCGAGCCGCTTGGCGCCCGGCCGCAGGCCGAGCACCTGGGTCACCTTCGAGCGGCCGAAGGAGCGGGTCACCCGGACCGTACCGGGCTCCTCCCCCGGCGCCACCTCCTCGGCCTCCACCAGGTCGGTGCCGGTGTTGCGGTAGAACGCGTCCACGTCCCAGGCGTCCCACATGTTGGGGAAGTCGGGGTGGAGCTGGAGCAGGTTGGCCGTCTGGCCGGGGGCGACGGCCTCGCGTCCGGCCGCGAGGTCGTGGACGGACACCACCAGGCCGCGGCCGTCCACCTCGACCCGCAGCAGGCCGTTGTCCAGGACGTGGCCGCCGCCCTCGCGCGGGCCGACGGTCGTGCCGCCGGCCGTGACGGGGGCCTGGGCGCCGCCCGCGGGGACGCCGTCCCGTGTGTGCGGCGTGGAGTTGAACAGCAGCGTCCCGGCGCCGGCGTCACCGGCGAGGGCCCGCTGGGCGGCGTCGATGATCGCGTTCAGCTCCTCGGCGACGGCCGCGTACGTCTTCTCGGCCTCCCGGTGCACCCAGGCGATCGACGAGCCCGGCAGGATGTCGTGGAACTGGTGCAGCAGCACGGTCTTCCACAGCCGGTCGAGCCGCTCGTACGGGTAGGGATGGCCGGCCCGTACGGCGGCGGTCGCCGACCACAGCTCGGCCTCGCGCAGCAGGTGCTCGCTGCGCCGGTTGCCCTGCTTGGTCCTGGCCTGGCTGGTGAGCGTGGCGCGGTGCAGCTCCAGGTACAGCTCGCCCACCCAGACGGCCGGGCGCGGGTGCTCGGCCTCGGCCTTGGTGAAGAACTCGGCGGGCGTCTCCCAGGTGACGACGGCCGAGCCCTCCAGGTCGCGCATCCTGGCCGCCTTGGCGACCATCTCGCGGGTGGCGCCGCCGCCCCCGTCGCCCCAGCCGGTGGGGGCCAGGGAGTGCCGCGCCAGGTCCTTGTCCTTGAAGTTGCGGGCCGCGTGGGCGATCTCGCTGCCCTTCATGGAGCAGTTGTAGGTGTCGACCGGCGGGAAGTGGGTGAAGATCCGGGTGCCGTCGATGCCCTCCCACAGGAACGTGTGGTGCGGGAACGTGTTGGTCTGGCTCCACGAGATCTTCTGGGTGAGCAGCCATCGGGAGCCGGCGGCCTTGATGATCTGCGGCAGGCCGGCGGCGAAGCCGAACGTGTCGGGCAGCCACACCTCGTCGTTCTCGATGCCGAACTCGTCGAGGAAGAACCTCTTGCCGTGGACGAACTGCCGGGCCATCGCCTCCGAGCCGGGCATGTTGGTGTCGGACTCCACCCACATGCCGCCCGCCGGGACGAACCGTCCGGACGCCACCGCCTTGACGACCTTGGCCCACACCTCGGGCCGGTGCTCCTTCACCCACGCCCACTGCTGGGCCTGCGACATCGCGAAGACGAACGAGGGCTCGCTCTCCAGCAGCGCGGTCATGTTGGAGGTGGTGCGGGCCACCTTGCGGACCGTCTCGCGCAGCGGCCACAGCCAGGCCGAGTCGATGTGCGCGTGGCCGACGGCGCTGACGCGGTGCGCCGACGGCGCGGCGGGCGTGGCCAGCACGCCGGCCAGGCACTCCCGGGCGGCGGCCGCGGTGCCGTTGACGTCCTGGAGGTCCACCGCGTCGAGCGCGCGCTCGATCGCCCGCATGATCTCCCAGCGGCGGGCTCCCTCGACGGGCAGCTCCGCCATCAGCTCGCCGAGCACCTCCAGGTCCATGACGAGCTGCCACACGGTCTCGTCGAAGACGGCCAGGTCCATCCGGGCCAGCGTGTACTGCGGCTGCGTCCCCGCGGTCTCCTTGTCGCCGAGCGGTGTCGGCAGGAACGGGTGGTAGTCGAGGATGACCGGGTTGGAGGCGGCCTCGATGTGCAGCCGCACCTCCTCGCCGCCCTCGACGGGCGCGCCGATCCGGACCCAGTCGTTGAGCGGGTGCAGGCCCTTCACCGGCGTGCCGTCGGGGCGGTAGACCAGGCCCTCGCACTGGAAGCCGGGCATGTTCCGGTCGAAGCCGAGGTCGAGGATCGCCTCCACGGTACGGCCCGCCCACTCCGGCGGCACCGTGCCCGTGACGGTGAACCAGCTCGTCCCCCACGGGGCGCCCCAGCGGTCGCCGGCCGCGATCGGCTCGGGCGTGGCCGACAGGCCCTCCGCGACGGGCACCGGCTCGCCGGGGGCGTGCCAGACGGCCACGTCGAGGGGCACGGACTCCGGGTGGACGGCCGGCCGGATGCGCTCGTCGAGGACCCGCTTCAACCGGCCTTCGACAAGCTTGCGGTCGTCATGCATCTGAACTCCTGATTGCCTGGATGGCTAACCTTTGATCGCGCCTTCCTCGACGCCTCGGAAGAAGTACCGCTGGAGCGCCGCGAACACGACCACGATAGGCACGAAGGAGATCATCGTGCCCGCCGCGATCAGCCGCGGGTTGGAGGTGAACGTGCCGTTCAGGTACTGCAGCCCGACCGTCAGCGTGTAGTGGTCGGGGTCGGTCAGCACGATGAGCGGCCACAGGAAGTCGTCCCACGCGCCGATGAACGTGAAGATCGTGATCACGCTCAGCATGCCGCGGACGTTGGGCAGGCCGATGTGGCGCAGCCGCTGCCAGGCGGTCGCCCCGTCGATGACGGCGGCCTCGTCCATCTCCTGCGGGATCGCCGCGAACGCGGTGCGCATGAGCAGGACGTTGAGCATGGCGATCGCCCCGGGCAGTGCCACGCCGAGCAGCGTGTCGGCCAGGCCGAGGCTGCGGACGGTGACGTACTGCGACACGATCGTCACCTCGCCCGGCAGCACGAGCGTGGCCAGGAAGAGGCCGAGCAGCAGCTTCGCGCCGCGGAAGCGCAGCCGGGCGAGCGCGTACCCGGCCATGGTGGCCCCGATGACGTTGCCCGTGATGACGATCGCGGCCACCACCAGCGAGTTGGCGGCGTAGGACCAGACGGGGATCGCGTCGGCCACCTGGGCGTAGTTGTCCAGCGTGGGGTGCTCGGGCAGGAAGGTCGGCGTCCGGGAGTAGACGTCCTCGGTCAGGCTCTTCAGCGACGTGGAGAGCTGCCACAGGAACGGCGACACGGTCAGCGCCAGCACCAGCAGGAGCAGCGCGTACCGCAGCGCCTTCTCGGCGGGGCCCGCGGCGGCCAGGCCGCCGGGACGGACGCGCTTGGCGTGTGCCGCCATGTCAGGCCGCCTTCCTGTCGAGCCGCAGCAGCAGGAGCATGGGGCCGATCGTGATGACGAACAGCACGATGCTGAGCGCGGAGGCGTACCCCAGGTGGCCGGAGAAGCCGCGGGTGTAGAGCTGGATCAGCATCACGACCGACATGTCGCGCCCGCCGGGCCCGCCGGTGCCGTTGGACAGCACGTACAGCTCGGAGAACACGCGCAGCGCCGAGACCGACACCAGCACCGAGACCAGCAGCATCGTGTTGCGCACGCCGGGCACGGTGACGCTCCAGAACCTGCGCACCGCGCCGGCGCCGTCGACCGCGGCGGCCTCGTGCAGCTCGCGGCGCACGTTGCCGAGCGCCGACAGGTAGATGATCATGTAGTAGCCGAGCCCCTTCCAGACCGTCAGGCTGATCGCGCTGAACAGCAGCAGCCAGCGGTCGGTGAGGAACGGCACCGGCGCGGCGACGACGCCCAGCCACTGGGCGAAGCCGTTGACCAGGCCCCGGTCGTCCAGCACCCAGCCCCAGATCAGCGCGACCACCACGGCCGAGGCCACCACCGGCGTGTAGAAGGCGGTGCGGAAGAACGTGATGCCGGGCAGCCGCTTCTCCACCAGGATCGCGAGAAGCAGCGGCAGCATGGTCAGCAGCGGCAGGCAGACCAGCATGTAGACGATGCTGTTGACCAGCGCGTCGGTGAGCTGGGAGTCGTCCAGCGCCCGGGCGAAGTTGGCCAGGCCGGTGAAGTGGCCGCCGCCCAGCGGCTTGGCGTTGGTGAACGCCAGCACCACCGTGTTGAGCGACGGCCAGAGGTTGAACACCAGCAGCCACACGACCGCCGGCGCCACCAGCAGCCAGGGCGTGAACCAGCGGCGGTGGGTCATCAGTTCTGCAGCAGCTCGTCGCACTTGGCCACGGCCTTGTCCAGCGCCTCCTTCGAGGTGACCTCACCGCTGATCGCCAGCGCGAACTGCTGCTTGACGATCTTCTTCATCGCCTCGGTGAGCGCGACCGGCTCCAGCATCTTCGCCTTGGCCAGCGCCGCGAAGGCCATCACCTTGGCGTCGCCGGCGTTGGTGCCGTCGCTCTTGCTGAAGAACGGATCGTCCGCCGAGGCCTTGGTGCTGGGGAAGATGGCCACCAGGTGGGCGAAGGCCGCCTGGTTCTCCGCGTTGGTCACCCAGCGGGCCAGCGCGAGGGCCGCGGGCGTGTTCTTCGACTTCGCCGACACCGACAGGCCCTGGACGTACAGCGGCGGGGTGCCGAAGGCCGGTGACGGCACCACCTTGGGGGCCAGCGACGGGTTGTCCACGGCCAGGCTGGTGATGTAGTTGCCGCCGCCGGTCGTCCAGGCCACCGTGCCCTCGTTGAAGAGCTTGGCGTTGCCGGCGTAGGTGTCGGTGAGCACGTCGCGCGGCAGCAGGCCGTCCTTGAACGCGTCACGGTACTTGTCGAGCAGCGCGGCGGCCTCGGGGGTGTTGAAGGTGAAGCTCTTGCCGTCGTCGGACATCAGCTTCACCCCGGCCTGCACGAAGTCGCCCAGCTCGGGCTTGCGGCTCATCAGGTAGACCTTGCCGCCGGACTTCTCCTTGAGCGTGCGGGCCTGGGCGACCAGCTCGTCGAAGCTCGCCGGCGGCTTCTTGGCGTCGAGGCCGTTCTCGGCCATCAGCTCGGAGTTCCAGTAGTTGACGTCGGTGTTGAGGTACCACGGGTAGCCGTAGACGCCCTGGACGCCGGGGTAGGTGTAGGCCGACAGGCCTCCGGGGACGTACTCGTCCTTCACCGCGGGGTCGGCCTGGGCGACGTCGAGCAGCAGGCCCTGCTTGACGAGGGGCAGCGCGAACTCGGGCGGCAGGTTCGTCACGTCGGGCAGCGAGCCGCCGGCGGCCTGGCTGAGCACCTTGTCGGAGTAGCCCTCCCCGGGCTGGTCCAGCCACTCGACCTCGACGCCGGGGTACTTCTTCTCGAAGGAGTCGATGACCTTCTGCATGTAGTCGGTGAACTTCGGCTTCAGCGCCCACGTCTGCAGACTGACCTTGCCCTTCACCTCGCCCGTCGCCGTCGCGCCAGGCGCAGCGGCCGGCTGCCCCGTGTCCCCCAGCCCGCAGCCGGCGGCCGCCAACACGGCGGCCAGACCCAGACCTGACCAGTACCTACGCATGAAGCTCTCCTCGGAGAAGGCGCTAAACCGCTATAGTTGCCGGACTATTCACTGGCTAGACTCTGCTGTCAATAGGTGACATCGAGTTGTGAAGGAGTCGCGGGTGGCTCGACCGACGATCGCCGACATCGCCGAGCGGGTCGGCGTCTCCAAGGGCGCGGTCTCGTTCGCGCTCAACGGGCGTCCCGGTGTGGCCGAGGCGACGCGGGCCCGCATCCTGCAGGTCGCCAAGGAGATGAACTGGCGCCCGCACAGCGCGGCCCGGGCCCTCGGCGGGGCCAGGGCGGACGCGGTCGGGCTGGTGATCGCCAGGCCCGCCAGCACGCTCGGCGTGGAGCCGTTCTTCGCCCAGCTCCTGTCGGGGCTGCAGGCGGGGCTGTCGCGGCAGTCGGTCGCGATGCACCTCATGATCGTCGAGGACGTCGAGGCGGAGACGGAGGTCTACCGCGACTGGGCCTCCGCGCACCGCGTCGACGGCTTCATCATCGTCGACCTCAAGGTCCGCGACCCCCGCATCGAGGTGCTGGAGGAGCTCGGCGTGCCGAGCGTGGTGCTGGGCGGCCCGGGCAGGCACGGCTCGCTGTCCAGCGTGTGGGCCGACGACCGGGAGGCCATGCTGTCGGTCGCCGACTACCTCGCGGCGCTCGGCCACCGGCGGCTGGCCCACGTCGCCGGCCTGCCCGAGTTCCACCACACCCAGCGGCGCATGCGGGCGCTGCGCGACTCCAGCCGCCGGCTCGGCCTGGCCGAGACGGTGTCGACGACCACCGACTTCAGCGACGCCGAGGGCGCCGCCGCGACCCGGGCGCTGCTGTCGCGCGCCCGGCGGCCCACCGCGATCGTCTACGACAGCGACGTGATGGCCCTGGCCGGGCTGGGCGTGGCGGGCGAGATGGGGGTACGGGTGCCGGACGAGCTGTCCATCGTGGCCTTCGACGACTCGGTGCTGACCCGGATCGCGCACCCCGCCATCACCGCGCTGTCGCGCGACACCTTCGCCTACGGCCGCCGGTTGGCCGAGGTCATGCTGGCGCTGATCGAGGAGCCGGAGCGCCGGCGGGACGTGAAGACCGCCACGCCGCGGCTGGTCGTCAGGGAGAGCACGGCGCCGCCCGGGGCTTGGCAAGGCGACTAAACCGGTTTAGGGTTCGCGGGAGATCGACTCATCTCCCGGAGGACGCGTGCCCCTGTCCCACCCCATCCGTTTCGGCGCCAACTACGTGCCCTCGGCAGGTTGGTTCCACGGCTGGCTCGACCTTTCCCCCGACTCGGTCCGCCGCGACTTCGACGACCTCGCCGGGCTCGGGCTGGACCACGTCCGGGTCTTCCCGATCTGGCCGTGGATCCAGCCCAACCGCGCCCTGATCAGGCGGCGGGGCATCGACGACCTGCTCCAGGTGATCGACATCGCCGCCGAGTCCGGCCTGTCCGTGGCCGTGGACCTCCTCCAGGGACACCTGTCCAGCTTCGACTTCCTGCCGTCCTGGGTGCTCACCTGGCACCGGCGCAGCGTCTTCACCGATCCCGAGGTCCGCGACGGCATCGCCGCGTACGCGGACGCCGTCGCCCGCGCGGTCGCCGGTCACCCCGGCGTCTTCGCCGTGACCCTCGGCAACGAGGTGAACAACCTCTACCCGGCCAACCCGACGACGCCCGAGGCGTCCGCCCGCTGGGCGGCCGAGCTGATCGACGTCGTGCGCGCCGCCGCCCCGAACCTGCTGTCCCTGCACTCCCTGTACGACGCGACCTGGTACGACCCCGGCCACCCGTTCCACCCCGCCGACAACGTGGACCTGGGCGACCTGACCACGGTGCACTCGTGGGTGTTCAACGGCGTCTCCGCCCTCGACGGCCCGCTCGGCCCGGCCACCGTCACGCACGCCGACTACCTCGTCGAGCTGGCCGCCGCCACCTCGGCGGACCCGGCCCGCCCGGTCTGGCTGCAGGAGGTCGGCGCGCCCCGCCCGGACGTCCCGGAGGCCGACGCGCCGCGGTTCGTGCGCGGCACGCTCGACGCGGTCACCGCCAACCCGGCCCTGTGGGGCGTCACCTGGTGGTGCTCGCACGACGTGGACCGCGCCCTGGCCGACTTCCCCGAGCGCGAGTACGACCTGGGCCTGTTCACGGTCGACCATCGGGCCAAGCCCGCGGCCCTGGAGCTCGCCTCGGCGATCCGGGAGCACCGAGAGGGACGCCGCCCGGCGGCCGGCAGGCCCGCGCTGCTGTGCGACGTGGACCTCAGGACGGAACCGGAGCGCCGGGCCGAGGTCGCGCCGGGCAGCGCCTTCCACGCCGAGTGGGTCAGGCTGCGCCAGGCCGGCCCGCTGGCCATCGTCACGAAGGGCCGCGCGGACGACGCCGCCCACCTGGCCGCCCGCGGAATCGAGGCCGTCCTGACCCCGGCATGACCCCGCACGCCCAAGGAAACGACAGGAGGAGACCCGGATGCGACTGTCACCCCGGTTACCCCGGCTCTGCGCGGTGCTCACCGCCACGGCCCTCGTCGCGGCCACCGCCCCGGCCGCCTCGGCTCTCTCGCGGAGCACCGCGACCGGCTCGGCTCTTGCGCGGAGCACCGCGACCGGCTCGGCTCTTGCGCGGAGCGCCGCGACCGGCGGCCAGCCGTACGCCTCGTACTGGTACCCCGACACGATCCTCGGCTGGGACCCCGCCACCGACCCCGACGCCCGGTTCAACCGCTCCCGGGTGCCGCTGCGCCCCCGCACCTCCTCGCCCCGCCTGAAGGCGAACGCGAACGCCCGGGCCGGGGAGGGCCGCGTCGCCTCCCTGGTCTCCTTCGCCCCCACCTCCGGCAACCCCTCGCAGGGCTCGCTCACCGCCGACTACTACGCGTTCACGTACTGGCAGTACGTCGACACGCTGGTCTTCTGGGGCGGCTCGGCCGGCGAGGGCCTCATCCTGGCCCCCAACCCGACGGTGATCGACGCCGCCCACCGCAACGGCGTCAAGGTCTACGGCACCGTCTTCTTCCCGCCCACCGTCTACGGCGGCCGGATCGAGTGGGTGCGCGACTTCGTCAAGAAGTCCGGCTCGACGTACCCGGTGGCCGACAAGCTCGTCGAGGTCGCCCGGCACTACGGCTTCGACGGCTGGTTCGTCAACCAGGAGACGGCGGGCGGCGACGCGGCCCTCGCCACCGAGCTGCGCTCGCTGATCACGTACGCGCGGGGCAAGGGCCCGACCGAGTTCATGTGGTACGACGCCATGACCGAGGACGGCTCGATCTCCTGGCAGGACGGCCTCACCCCGGCCAACGACGCGTTCTTCGCCGACCCGGACCGGGTGGCCGACTCGATGTTCCTCGACTTCGGCTGGTCCGCCGGCCGCCAGCGCGCCTCCCGCGAGCGGGCCAGGTCACTCGGCCGCGACGAGCACGACCTGTTCGCGGGCATCGACACCGAGGCCGCCGGCTACGACACGGCCGTACCGTGGGAGGCGGTGTTCCCGTCCGGCCGGCCGCACGTCACCTCGCTGGGCATCTACCGTCCGGAGTGGACGTGGAAGTCGGCGAGCGGGCCGGCCGACTTCCGGGCGCGCGACTCCCGGTTCTGGGTGGGCGCCAACGCCGACCCGTCGAACACCTCGACCTCCTCACCGTGGAAGGGCCTGGCCCACTACATCGCCGAGTCCAGCCCCGTCACCGCCAAGCCGTTCGTGACCGGCTTCAACACCGGGCACGGCGACTTCTACAACGTCGGCGGCGCGCGCGTGCGCGACGGCGGCTGGAACAACCTGTCCGTGCAGGACGTCCCGCCCACCTACCGGTGGATCGTGGAGTCCGCGGGCAGCAGGCTCACCCCGTCCATCGACTACGGCGACGCCTACGAGGGCGGCTCCTCCCTCCGCCTCACCGGCCGCCTCGACGCGGTCAACACCGTGCGCCTCTACCAGACCCGGCTCCCCGTCGCCGCCGGCACCCGGCTGTCGGTCGTGCTGAAGACGCCGCAGGCCGGGGCCACCCACCTGAAGGCGGCGGTGGCCTTCGCCGACGCGCCCACCACGTTCACCACCTTCGACCTCGGCGCGACCGGCGGGACCGGCTGGGAACGCCGGACCCTCGACCTGTCCGCGCACGCGGGCCGGACGATCGCCCAGCTCGCCCTGCGCGTCACCGGCTCCGCCGACGCCTACGACATCCGGGTCGGGCAACTCGCCGTGTACGACGGCGCGATCGACGAGGTGGCCGCGCCGTCCGGGCTGACCGTGCTGGGCGCCACCGACGTCTCCCCCACCCGCAAGGCGCTGCGCCTGTCCTGGACCGGCGCCGGGCGGCCCCACCACTACGACGTCTACCGCCGCGACCCCGACGGCTCGCGTACGTACCTGGGCGCGACGCCGAACGACGCGTACTTCGTGCCGGCCCTCGACCGGGCGGGCGCCGAGACCACGACGACGATCGAGGTCGAGGCGGTCGGCGCAGAGTACGGCCGCTCGACCCCCGCCACCGCCACGGTCACCTGGTAGGTCCCGCCCGCGTTCCCACCAGACCCTCGAGCGGAGGGCTGGTGGGAACGACGCGCCGCGGCGCTCTCCCCGGTGCCCGCGACAGCCGTCATCCGTAGAGGTCCGCCAAGGTGATCAGCCGCACGTCGCGGTCGTCGCGGAGATCCGCGTCGAAATCCGCTCCGCTGTAACACGTCAGCAGCGTGTCGCGCGTGTCGTACCCCTTCACCGCCAGCAGGTCGCGCGCGCGCCGCAGCCGTGCCACGTGGCCCGCCGTCATCCTCCTGTCCCACTTGGCCTCTCCCAAGGAGAGGACGCGTCGGGGGCGGCCCGGCTCCTCCTGGGCGAGGACCGCCACGTCGACCTCGATCTGCGTGCGGTTGTGCGGGTCCGCGACCGTGCCCGCCGCCACCTCGCCCGGCAGTTCGCCGAACACCTCCGGCCCCGCGGACATCGCCCACTCCCGGCAGATCTCCTCGAAGTGCGGGCCCACCACCTGCGAGAGGAACGTGGCCTGAGAATTCGCCCAGGCGGCGTCACGGTCGCCCCGGTCCAGACGGGTCCATTCGCGCCGCATCACGGCTTCGTAGAAGACGATGAGCGGCTCGCGGATGCGGTACAGCGTCTTGCCCTTGCGGAAGGCGTCGGCCTCGCGGCCGATCAGGCGGGCGTCCTCCAGGACCGTGAGCTGGTGACCGATGTCCGGAGACTTCCTGCCGATGTGGTTGGCGATGCCGCCTCTTGTCGCGTTGCCGGAGGCGATGGCGCCGAGCACTCCGTGGTAGAGCGCCGTGTCGCGAATGTCGGTCTCCTCGGCCAGCAGGTAGCGCGCCTCGCGGAAGAGCGGCGTCTGCGGGTTCAGCACCGTGCGGAGCACCCAGGGGCCGAAGTCCGCCAGCGACTCGGGCGAGTCGCCCGCCACGAACTCGCGCCGGTACGCGGGGGTGCCACCGACGATGGAGTGGACGAGGACGGCGAGGCGCGGATCGCCGATGTTCCAGAACTTCGCCGAGGCGCGATAGTCCAGCGGCCGGACGATCAGTTCGAGGCTGGCCCGCCCCCGCAGGGGGGCGTTGCCCGCCAGCAGGCGGCCCATCACCCCCAGCGCCGAACCGCACAGCAACAGGCGCGCCTCGCCCCGCCGTGCGGGACCGCGGGGGTCGAGGGCGTGCTGGATCAGCGAGGGCAGGGCCGGCGAGGCCTTGCTGAGGTACGGGAACTCGTCGATCACGATGAGCCCGCGCGGAATCACCGCGAAGAGCCGCTCCAGTGCCTCTTCCCAGTCGTCGAACGCGTATCGGCCGCCCCCCGTGTGAGCGGCCAGGGCCTGCCCGAAGCGCGCCAGAGACTCGATCTCCGTCGCCTCGGTCGCCGCGAAGAAGAACCCGTCGACCTGCCGGGCGAGCGCGTCAAGGAGATAGGTCTTCCCCTGACGGCGCCTGCCACTGACGATGCCCAGCCGGACGTCCGGACTGGGGGAGGTGGCGAACCTGGCCAATCCCTCCCATTCACGGTCACGGTCGAAGACGTGAGCGGGTTTGGCGAGCCTCGCGGACATGTTAGAACCATATACCTAAGGACTGTACTTCTAAGGAGCATACTTCTAAGCACCTCTCCGAAGACGGCCGCGTACGTCCGAGATGTGTCGCTTAGGGTGGCTTCATGGACGCAGGCAAGGCGATCTTCGAGACCGTGGACAAGCTTCGTCAGCGGCGCACCGCCCCGCTTGTCCTGGAGCTGGACCTCACCGAGGGCCTCACCGAGGGGCCGCCCACCGATCCGTTGTCGGCCGTGCTGTCCATGCGCAAGCCGCGCCTGTCCGACGTGCTCGCCGGGCTCAAGCGCGGCCGCGACGACTCCCGGGTCAAGGCGCTGGTCGTGAAGATCGGCGGGAACCCGCTCGGGCTGGCCGTGGTCCAGGAGCTGCGGCAGGCCGTGACCCGGTTCCGCGCCTCCGGCAAGCTCACGGTCGCCTTCTCTGAGACCTACGGCGAGTTCGGCAACGGCACCGTCCCCTACTACCTGGCCAGCGCCTTCGAGCGCGTCTACCTCCAGCCCAGCGGCGACGTCGGGCTGACCGGCGTGGCGCTGGAGCAGCGCTTCGTCAAGGGCGCGCTGGGCAAGCTGGGCGTCGGGTACGAGATGGGCCAGCGGCACGAGTACAAGACCGCCGCCAACACCTTCACCCAGGACCACATGACCGAGCCGCACCGGGAGTCGATGGAGCGGATCGTCGGGTCCGTCGTCGACCAGGTCGTGGCGGGCATCGCCGAGGGGCGGCGGCTGGACCCGGCCAAGGTGCGCGAGCTGATCGACCGGGGCCCGTTCATCGGGTCCGAGGCGGTCGAGGCCGGGCTGGTGGACGGACTCGCGTACCGGGACGAGGTGTACGACGAGGTCAAGAAGGCCGCCGGCAGCGAGGCGCACCTGCAGTACGTCTCCCGCTACGCCCGGGCCGCCATGGTGCGGAAGCTGCCCAACCCCACGGCCGACGGGGTCGCCCTCGTCCAGGGCCACGGGCAGATCAGGATGGGCCGCAGCGGCCGCAGCCCGCTCGGCGGCGGCGGGGCGATGGGGTCCGACACGGTGAGCGCCGCGCTGCGCGCCGCCCGGCGCGACGACCACGTGAAGGCCGTCGTGTTCCGGGTGGACAGCCCCGGCGGCTCGTACGTCGCCTCCGACACCGTGTGGCGCGAGGTGGTGCTGACCCGCAAGGTCAAGCCCGTCATCGTGTCGATGGGCGACCTGGCCGCCTCGGGCGGCTACTTCGTCTCCATGGCCGCCGACGTGATCGTCGCCCAGCCGGGGACCCTGACCGGCTCGATCGGCGTCTTCGGCGGCAAGCCCGTCCTGTCCGAGCTGCTGGAGCGGATCGGCGTCAACTCCGAGCTGGTGGCCGGCGGCGCGAACGCCGGGATGTTCTCCACCACGCGCGGCTTCTCGCCCGAGCAGTGGGAGCGGGTGAACGCCTGGCTGGACCGCATCTACGACGACTTCGTGGGCAAGGTGGCGCAGTCGCGCGACCTGACCCGCGAACGCGCGCACGAGCTGGCCCGGGGCCGGGTCTGGACCGGCGCCGACGCCCGGGAGCGCGGGCTGGTGGACGAGCTGGGCGGGCTGGAGGACGCGCTGGCCGTGGCGCGCAAGCGGGCGGGTCTGGCCGACGACGCCCCGGTGCGGGTCTACCCGCGCATCCACCCGCTGGAGCGGCTGCGCGGGGCGGAGTCGAGCGAGGACAAGGCGGCGGCGCTGGCCCGGGTCCGGATCGACGCGTGGGGGCCGCTGGCCCGGCTGTCGGCCGAGCTGGGGCTGCCGGCCGCGGGTCCCCTGGCCCTGCCCGGGTGGTACGCCATCCGCTGACGAAGCCGCGCGGGCCGTTGCCGGAGCCGAGAAGGGTCAGCCGCCCATCGGGCGGTAGCGGCCGCGCAGGCGGATCAGCGGGGCCAGGGTCGGGGTGATGTAGGGGACGTTCACCACGCGGGCCAGGAACAGCGTGTGGTCACCCGCCGGCACCACCTGCGTCGTCTCCGCCTCCAGAGCGGCGACCCCGTTCTCGACGACGATCGCGTCCGAGTGCGGGCCGCGGTGGTGCGGGACGCCCGCCACGAGGTGGCGGGCGCTGGGGCGGCCGGCGGTGGCGAAGCGGCTGGCGATGGCCGCCTGGCCGGACGACAGGAGTGAGGCCGCCCACCGGTCCTGCCGCAGCAGCACCTCGCAGAGGTAGCCGCCACTGGCCAGGCTGACCAGGACGAGCGGCGGGTCGAGCGAGACCGACATGACCGCCGACACCGTGGTGCCGAGGTCGTCACGCCCGTCCCGTACGGTCACCACCGACACCCCGGCGGCGAGCTGGGCCATCGCCTCCGTGAATTCCAACGTCCCCTCCGACGGCGGGTCGCGACGGGCCCCGCGGACGGCGGGGCCCGTCACCGGGTCAGGCCAGCCCGTTGCTGGTCAGCCACTCCTTGGCGACCGTGGCCGGCTCGTCCTTGTTGACGCTGATCTTCTGCATCATGTCCAGCAGCGACTGCGTCGTGAGCTTGGCCGAGACGGCGTCCAGGGTGGTCCTGATCGTGTCGGTCGCCGCGGCCTTGTTCACCAGGGGCGTGACGTTCTGCGCGGGGAAGATGTTCTTCGGGTCCTGCAGCGGCACGAGGTTGTTGGCGGTCATCTTGGGGTCGGTGGAGAAGACGTTGCCGACCTGGATGGAGCCGTCCTTGATGGCGTCGGCCGTGGTGGGGCCGGTGGGCTTCCACTCCTTGAACTCCAGCCCGTACACCTCCTTGAAGCGCGCCTGCCAGCGCTTCTTGAACTCGGGCGGGCCGCCCACGGTCATGGTCTTCGACACCTTGGCCAGGTCCTCCATGCTGTTGAGGGACTGCTTGGCCTGGGTGTCCTTGGTGATCGAGAGGGTGTCCTTGTCCTCGGCGGGCGAGGAGGCGAGGACCTCCAGCTCGGCCGGGAGCTTCTCCTTCAGCGCCGCGTTGACGTCGTCGGTGGTGCTCGCCTTGTTCTGCAGGTCGACGAAGGCGAGCAGGTTGCCGTTGTACTCGGGCACGATCGTCAGCCCGCCGCTCTTGACCTGGTCGTAGACGACCTCGCGGCTGCCGATGCGGGGCTTCTCCTCCACCTTCACGCCCTTGGACTCCAGCGCCTGGGCGTAGATGGAGCCCAGCAGCACGCTCTCGTCGAAGTCGAACGAGCCGATGACGGCCTTCCCGCCGCCGCCACCGCCGCCCGTCGCGGAACCGCTGGGCGCCGCGCTCGTGGTGTCGAGCGGGTTGCCGCCGCCGCCACCGCCGCACGCGGTGAGGGCCAGCGCCGCCGTCAAAAGCACCGCCGCGGTGCCGAATCTACGTCTCATCACGTTGTTTCCCTTCCTGAGGCCACCTGACGGACCTTGACCCGCCGGCTCACGCCGGGCGAGACCGTCGTCCGCTGGAGAAGCGTGAAGACGAGCTGCACCGCGAGTGCGAACAGCACAATCAGTACAGAACCCCCGACGACGCTCGCGTAATCCTTCGTCGCGAAACCGTCGATCACGAACCGGCCGAGCCCGCCCAGCCCGGTGTACGCGGCGACCGTCGTGGTCGCGACGACCTGGATGGCCGACAGCCGCAGCCCGAGCAGGATGAGCGGCAGCGCCACCGGCACCAGCACCCGGCCGAGCACCTGCCCGCCGGTCAGGCCCATCCCGTACGCGGCGTCGCGCAGCTCCGGATCGACCCCGCGGATCCCCTCGAACGTGTTGACCAGGATCGGAGGGATCGCCAGCAGCACCAGGGGAATGATCACCGGCAGGATCGAGGCGGTGCCGAGCAGCAGCACGAACAGCACCAGCAGGCCCAGCGTGGGCAGGGCCCGGGCGAGGTTGGCGGAGATGACCACGATGACGCCGCCGCGGCCGGTGTGCCCGATGAGCAGCCCGAGCGGGATCGCGACCAGCATGGCCAGGGCCAGGGCCAGCGCGGAGAACTCCAGGTGCTCCAGCAGCCGGGCGGGGATGCCGTCGGGGCCGGACCAGTTGGCCGGGTCGCCGAAGAAGTCGCTGAGCCAGCTCACGATGCCCTCCTCGCCCGCACCCACGGGGTCAGCAGCCGCTGCGCGAGGACGAGCAGTCCGTCGGCGACCAGCGCGAGCGCCACGATGAGCACGATGCCGACGATGACCGGCGGCAGGAACGGGTTCTGGTAGGCCCGGGTGAACAGCATGCCGAGGCCGCCCTGGCCGATCAGCGCGCCGACACTGACCAGGCTGATGCTGGAGACCGCGACGACCCGCAGCCCGGCGAGCACGACGGGCACGGCGATCGGCAGCTCGACCTGGACGAGGCGGCGCAGCGGCGTGAAGCCCATCGCCACGGCCGACTGGCGCACGTGGTCGGGCACCGAGCCGAGGCCGTCCACCACGGCGGGCAGCAGCACGGCGATCGCGTAGAAGGTGAGCGGGATGATCACCGTGGTCTTGGACAGGCCCGTGACCGAGATGAGCAGCATGAAGACCGGCAGCGACGGCAGCGCGTACACGACGTTGAACACGCCGGCCGTCGGCTGGTAGAGCCATCGCCAGCGGGCGCTGGCCAGGCCGAGCGGCAGGGCCAGCACGAGGCCGGCGACGATCGGCACGAGCGACATGACGAGGTGGTCGCCGAGGAGGTCCTTGATGCTGCCGACCCGGCCGGTGTCCCAGTTGCGGGCGATCCACTCCCACAGCGACGGGGGCCCGTCCGCGATCAGGCGCGACAGCAGCGGCTCACCCATCGGCGGCCTCCGCGAGCGCCTCGTCGAGGGCCTCACGGGTGGCCACGCCGGCCACCTTGCCGTCCTCGCCGACCGCCACCGCGCATCCGGACGGCGACAGCAGCGCCGCGTCGAGGGCGGAGCGCATGGAGTCGCGGCCGGGCCGGAACGTGCCGTACGGCTCCGGCTCGCCGCCGCCGTCGCCCCGCAGCCACCCGACCGGCCGGCCGTCGTCGGAGACGGCGAGCACCCAGGGCTCCGGCGAGCCGCCGGAGAAGCCGGCGGGCACGGTCAGGTCGGTGCGCAGCCGCAGCCCCTCGGTGCCGACGAACTGCAGGCGGCGGATGCCCCGGTCGTGGCCCAGGAACTCGCGGACGAAGTCGTCGGCCGGCTCCGACAGCAGCGTCTTGGGGTCGGCGAGCTGCGCCAGCCGCCCGCCGACGCGCAGCACGGCCACGCGGTCGCCCAGCTTGATGGCCTCGTCGATGTCGTGGGTGACGAAGACGATCGTCTTGTTGAGCTCCGCCTGGAGCCGCAGCAGCTCGTCCTGCAGGCTGGTGCGGACGATCGGGTCGACGGCGCTGAACGGCTCGTCCATGAGCAGCACGGGCGGGTCGGCGGCCAGCGCCCTGGCCACGCCCACGCGCTGCTGCTGGCCGCCGGAGAGCTGGAACGGGTAGCGCTCGCCCATCGCGGGGTCGAGGCCCACGCGTTCGAGCAGCTCCATGGCCCGGCTGCGGGCCTTGCCGCGGTCCCAGCCGAGCAGCAGCGGGACGGTGGCGACGTTGTCCACGATCTTCTTGTGGGGGAAGAGGCCGGCCTGCTGGATGACGTAGCCGATGCCGCGCCGCAGCTTGGGCGGGTCGATGTCCTGCACCGGGTCGCCGTCGAGGAGGATGCGCCCTTCCGTAGCGTCGATCATCCGGTTGATCATCCGCAGGGACGTCGTCTTGCCGCAGCCCGACGGTCCGACGAACACGGTGATCTCGCCCGTGGGCGCCTCGAGTGACAGATTGTCCACGGCCACCGTGCCGTCCGCGTACCGTTTCGTGACGGCGTCGAATGTGATCACGCGCGACCTCTCGCTTGCCCGGGCAGGGTCGCGGCCCCCCTGCCACGACCGCCGCATGATCTCTTGGTGGCCCACACTACGGCGGCCGACAGCGGTATGTCGCGTCACCCCCGCGGTTAAACGCTTCACCCCACCAGCCGGAATTCACAACAAAACCGGATCTCTTGATGCGCCGATGGTGGCGACTTGGCATGATTGCTTCACCATCGGTCAACACCACCGAGCCCGCCCGCCCCTTCTCCACCCCCCACCGCAGCAATTCAGCAAGAGGAACCGGCCCGTGACACAGCCGCTCACCGATCAGCGTGCCCGCGCCGAGCTGGTCGCCGAGCTCTACGACAGTCACGCCGCCGGGCTGTTCGCGTACTGCGCCGACCAGCTCGGCGACCACGGCTCCGCCGCCGACGTGCTGGTGTCCGTCCTCACCAGCGTCCCCGCGACGGCCCCGCCCCGCGCCGCGATGTACGCGCTCGCCCGCCGTGAGATCCAGCGCCGTGACGTCGTCTACGCGCCCCCTGTCGTCGACCCGCTCATCGATCCCGCCTCCGCCCTGGTGGAGCGCACGCTGCACGAGCTGCGCCCGCACCACCGCGAGGTGCTCCTTCTGTCCGAGGTGTGCGGCCTGGACCGCGCCGAGCTCGCCTGGGTGCTCGACGTGGCGCCCGACACGGCCGGCGAGCTGGTCGGCGCCGCCGCGCACCGCTACCGCCGGCTGCTCGGCGCCGCACTCGACCGCGCCGCCGCCCGCCGCATGCCGAAGCCGGTGGCCGACGTGTACGGCGCGCTGGGCGTCTCGCCGCTGCGCGACGTGCTCGGCCGCCTGCCGTGGCCGGAGCCGCCCGGCACGCTCCGCATCCACTTCGCCGGGTCCCGGTCGCCCGACGCCGCGCCGATGTTCGTCAGGCCGCGCTGGCCGGTGCCGCCGGTCTGGCCGCTGCCGCTCGGCGAGCGCGACCCGCTGACGAGCACGGGGCTGTTCCCGGCCGAGCTGCTGAAGCCGCCGTCGCCGTCCCGCGTGCCGCCGCACGAGGCGACGACCGAGCCGATGCCCAAGGTGGGCGACCCGCTCGCCGCGACCGACCGGGCCCGGCCGAGCACGGGTCTGGTGCGGCCGTGGCAGGCGTTCACCTCCGCCCGCGACCAGGGGCTCATCCCGAAGCGGCCGGCGCCCGAGGATCGGGCGCGGCCGGGAGGGTCCGGGGAGGGGGCACGGCTGGAAGGGGCCGGGGAGGGGGCACGGCTGGGAGAACGGCCGTTCTTCCTGCCGGGAGGCGGCGACGCGTTCGCCACGGGCGACGTGTTCCCGCCGGCGGGCGGCCCGCGGTCCGCACGGGGCCGCGCGTCCTCGGCGCCGATCCCGGGTGACGTGCTGGACGACGAGTCGGCCACGCAGGAGATGCCCGCGATCCGCGACACGGCCCGCCCCGGCGACCCGGCCGCCCGCACGCCGACCGGCCCGCCGGCCCGGACGGCGGGCGAGGGCGCGCCCGGCAGCCTGTTCGCGCGGCGCGACCGGGCTCCCGAGCCGATCTACCGCATGCCGCTCCCGGCGGACGCACCGGCCGGGGCCGCGCCGTCCCTCACCGGGCCGTCCCCCAGCGGCCCGGCCGCCGCCGCGCCGTCCCCCACCGGACCGGCCGTCCCGGAGGCCATGTCGGGAGGAGCGGTTCGGGACGCCAAGCCCGGACGAGACGCCAAGCCGGGACGAGCCGAACGGGACGCCGAGCCCGGACCGGCCGGCGGATCGGCGAAGTCCCGCGAGGAGGCCGCGCCCACGACGCGGCCCGGCAAGGACGCCAAGGCCAAGCCCCGCTCCGGCAAGGGCGGCCCGGCCGACCGGCTGCGCTCCGGCGCCCCGGCCAAGCCGCTGCGTTCGGGCAAGAACGCCCCGCGCAAGAGCGCCTCACGCAAGGGCGCCCCGCGCAAGGGCGCCCGCCCGCGCCGCGGCGGCCGGCACCACGACTGGGCGTGGGAGCTGATCGGGTTCCTCATGTGCGTGGCGATCGCGATGATCGTGTTCTTCTCGGTGCCCGCGATCCTGAGCCCCTGACGGGCTCCCGGCGTGCGGGGATGTCAGCCGGCGGACAGGATCAGTCCGCTGGTCGGCACCCCCGTCCCCGCCGTCACCAGGACGTGCTCCACCCCGGACACCTGGTTGGCCGACGTGCCGCGGATCTGGCGCACGGCCTCGGCGATGCCGTTCATGCCGTGGATGTACGCCTCGCCGAGCTGCCCGCCGTGCGGGTTGACCGGCAGACGGCCGCCCAGCTCGATGCCGCCGTCGCGGACGAACCCGGGCGCCTCGCCCCGGCCGCAGAACCCGAGCTCCTCCAGTTGCGCGAGGACGAACGGGGTGAAGTGGTCGTACAGGATGGCGGTCCGCACGTCCTGCGGCTTGAGCCCCGACATCTCCCACAGCCGGCGGCCGACGACGGACATCTCCGGAAGGCCGCTCATGTCGTCCCGGTAGTAGCTGGTCATCATCATCTGCCCCTCCGCCGAGCCCTGGGCGGCGGCCGTGACGACGGCGGGCGAGCGCCGCAGGTCCCGCGCCCGCTCGGCGGAGGTGACGACGAGGGCCACCGCCCCGTCGCTCTCCTGGCAGCAGTCGAACAGGCGCAACGGCTCCACGATCCAGCGCGACGCCTGGTGCTCCTCCAGCGTGATGGGCCGCTGGTAGAACCAGGCGGCCGGGTTGGTGGCGGCGTGGCGGCGCATGGCCACGGCGACCCGGCCGAAGTCCTCGGACGTGGCGCCGTAGGTGTGCAGGTAGCGCTGGGCGAACATCGCCACCCAGGCCGCGGGCGTCATCAGCCCGAACGGGACGTGCCAGCTCATCTCCAGCCCCTGCGAGGTGGGCTGGCCGCCCAGCCGGGCGTCGGGCTGCCCGAAGCGCCGGCCGGAGCGCTCGTTGAAGGCGCGGTAGCACACGACCGTGCGGGCCATACCGGTGGCGACGGCCATCGCGGCGTGCGCGACGGTCCCACAGGCGGCGCCCCCGCCGTACTCGACCCGGGAGAAGAACGTCAGCTCGCCCGCCCCGATCTCCCTGGCGACGGCGATCTCCTGGTTGGTGTCCTGGGTGAAGGTCACCATCCCGTCCACGTCGGACGGGTCGAGACCGGCGTCGTCCAACGCCGCGAACACGGCCTCGGCGGCCAGCCGGAGCTCCGACCGGCCGGAGTCCTTGCTGAACTCGGTGGCGCCGATGCCCGCGATGGCGGCTCGCGTTCCGAACACGTACTGGCTCCTTTGACGTCGTCGCGTGCGCGGGCACGGCGGATCCCCGGAAGGCCTCCGGAAAGGGGGCGGTGATCAGATCGTTCGGTCGGAGGGAAGGGTGAAGGTGACGGTGGCGGTGGCGTGGTCGCCGAGGCTGACCTTGCCGCGCACCTCGACCGTGTAGTCCGGCCCGTCCTGGGTGACGACCGTGCCGTTGAAGTCCAGCCGGTCCCCCGCGTACGCGGGCACGCCGAGCTTGACGTTGATGCGCCTGATGATGGCCTCGGGCCCCGTCCAGTCGGTGACGTACCGCTCGACCAGGCCCATCGTGGTCAGGATGTTGAGGAAGATGTCCTTGGAGCCCTGCGCCCGCGCGCCCTCGACGTCGTGGTGGACCGGCGTGAAGTCCATGGTGGCCAGGGCGGTGGAGACGACCACCGTGGGCGTGAGGTCGATGGACAGCTCGGGCAGCACCGCGCCGATCTCGATCTGGTCTTCGGTCAGCGTCCGCATCACGACTCCCGTGGCGCCCACATAGGAAGGATCACTTCGTCGTCCATTGCCCGATAGGTCGCACGCAACTCCATACCGATACCCACCGCGTCGGGCGGGCAGTCCACGACGTTGCCCACAATCCTCACCCCTTCCGGCAGTTCCACCACAGCCACCACGAACGGCATCTCCCGCCCCGGAACGGGCGGATGGTGGTGCACCACGTAGCTGAAGACCGTGCCCTCGCCGCGGGCGACGACGAAGGAGCGGTTGGTGGAGCGGCACGACGGGCAGACGGGGCCGGGCGGGTGCCGCAGGCGTCCGCAGTCGGCGCAGCTCTGGATGCGCAGCTCGCCCTGGCGCACGCCCTCCCAGAAGAACGCGGTGTCCCGGTTCTGGGCAGGTCGCAGCGGGTACGGGGCCACACCCGATCTCTGGGCCGAGCTCGCGGCCGGGGCCGAGCCGGAGGCCGGAGCCGGGGTCTCGCGCCGCCGGCGGGGGCGGAACTTGAGCACCCGGAACATCATCTCGGCCACCGGCGCGTCGCCCTCGCCGTACCAGGTGACGTTCCAGGTGGCGAAGTACCCCTCGCCCAGGGCGGTGCGCTTGGGGCCGACCAGGCCGGAGAAGCGGGTGGCCGCCGTGAGCCGCTCCCCCACGCGCGCCGGGCGGTGGTAGGTCTGCTCGCAGTTGGTCGCCACCACGCCCGTGTAGCCGGCGGCGTCGAGCGCGGCCAGCACGTCGTCCACCGGCGAGCGCTCCTTGACCCCGCGCCGCACGCCGGGCATGGTCCACACCTGGGCCATCGCCGGCGGCGCGATCCCCTGGTCCAGGTACGACCGGTTGGTGTCGCCCATCGCGTCGAGCCAGTGCCTGATCATCGGGATGTTGACCGGGTCGGCGGCCGGGCCGCCCCGCACCTCGCCCAGCGCCGCCTGCTTCTCCGCGAGCTCCAGCAGCGCGTCCTCGGAGCTCGTGCCCGTGTCCGTCCTCGTCCCCGTCTCCGTCATCGCGGCGGCCTCGGCAGGCTCAGGCCGAGCATGGCGATCAGCTCGCGCTGCACCTCGTTCACGCCGCCGCCGAAGGTCAGCACCACGGCTCCCTTGACCCCGTGGTCGACGCGTTCGAGCAGCTCGGCGGTCTCCGGGTCGGACGGGTCGCCGTAGCGGGCGAGCACCTCGCCGACCAGCCGGCCGACCTCCTGCATCCGCTCCGAGCCGTAGATCTTGGTGGCGGAGGCGTCGGGCGCGCCCAGCCAGCCGAGGTCCATGTTGGCGGCCACCTGCCAGTTGAGCAGCTCGTTCGTACGGAAGTACGCGCGCACCCGGCCGAGCGCCCGTCGCACGTCCGGCACCTCGGCCAGCCCCGTGCGCCGCGCCCAGGCGAGGAACCGGTCGTAGGTCTGGCCGAGGTTGCCGGCCGGGCCGAGCGTGACGCGTTCGTGGTTGAGCTGGTTGACGATGAGGTCCCAGCCCTTGTCCACCTCGCCGACGACCATGCTCACCGGCACGCGCACGTCGGAGTAGTAGGTGGCGTTGGTGTGGTGGCGGCCGTCCATGGTGACGATCGGCGTCCAGGAGTAGCCCGGGTCGTCCGTGGAGGCGATCATCATGGTGATGCCCTTGTGCTTCTTCGCCTCGGGGTTCGTGCGGGCGGCCAGCCAGATGTACTGGGCGTAGTGGGCGCCGCTGGTGAAGATCTTCTGGCCGTTGACGACGTAGTGGTCGCCGTCGAGCACCGCGGTGGTGCGCAGGGACGCCAGGTCCGTGCCCGCCTCGGGCTCGCTGTAGCCGATGGCGAAGTGGCACTCGCCGGCCAGGATGCGCGGCAGGAAGAACTCCTTCTGCTCCGGCGTGCCGTACTGCATCAGCGTCGGCCCGACCGTCTGCAGCGTGATGATCGGGTACGGCACGCCGGCGCGGGCGATCTCGTTGGCGAAGATCTGCTGCTCGACGGGGCCGTAGCCGCCTCCGCCGTACTCCTTGGGCCAGCCGAGGCCGAGCTTGCCGTCACGGCCGAGGCGCCGGCAGTGCTCCATGTAGGTCTCGCCGAACGGGTCGTCAGCGATCTTGCGGCGTTCGTCGTCGGACAGACAGCTCCGGAAGTACGCGCGCAGCTCGTCGCGGAGCGCGCGCTGGTCCGGTGTCAGGTCGATGAGCATCAGGCGAGCGCTCCGATCAGGTCGAGCTGGGCGTCCTGGCCGCCGAGCAGGTGCGACAGGTGCTTGGCGTGGGCGAAGTACCGGTGCAGCGGGTAGGTGACGTCGAGGCCGAGCCCGCCGTGCAGGTGCTGGCAGGTGTAGAGCGCCCGGAACGCCTCGCCGGTGTGGAAGGCGGCCAGCGCCAGGTCCTCCTCGGCCGGCAGGCCCTCACCGAGCCGCCAGGCGGCCGACCACATGGCCACGTCCAGCGCCCGCCCGGCGATGTAGACGTCCGCGACCTGCATGGTCACGGCCTGGAACTCGGCCAGCGCCCGGCCGAACTGCCGGCGCGTCTTGACGTAGCCGGTGGTCAGCTCCAGCGCGCCGGCGAGGACGCCGCTCGCCTGGGCGGCCACGGCGGCGGTGAGGACCTGCCGCAGCGCGGCCACGGACTCCGGGCCGGCGACCCGCTCGGCCGGCGTCCGGTCGAGGACCACGGTGGCGGCGGGCTCGCCGGTCGAGGCGAACTCGGGGCTCGACTCGGGCCGCGCCACCAGGAACACGCCGGCGTCGGCGGTGACCAGGACGTCGGACTCCAGGTACGGGACGCCGGTCTTGCGGCCGGTCAGCACCCAGCCGTCGTCCGTGCGGTCCGCGGTGGTCGCGGGCGGGTCGGCGAGGGCGCGGCCGGGCTCGCGCAGCGCGAGCGTCGCGGGACGCTCCTGCTGGTCGCGGGTGCCGTGCCGGGCGAGGAACAGCGAGGCGGCCAGGGCGGGCAACGCGGGCACCGACGCGGCGCGGGCGCCCACCTCGCGCAGCACCACGGCCATCTCGACGGGGCCGAGCCCCGCCCCGCCCGCCTCCTCGGGCAGGCACACGGCCAGCAGGCCGGCCTCGCGTAACCGGCGCTCCGGCTCGTCCTCGGCGAGCAGGTCGGCGGCCAGCTCGCGCAGGTCGCGCTGGGTCTCGTCCAGGCCGAAGTTCATCATGCCTCCAATAGGTTTGCGCGGCCGTTCCTGGCGAAGTCGTCCTCGATGGCCTTGACGTCGTCCTCCTCCAGCCGCCGCCAGCGCCCGTCCTGACGCGCGCCCTCCGGCGGCGCGCCGTCCTCGGGTGGGCCCTCCTGGGACGGGTGCTCCTGGGACGGGCCGTCCTGGGACGGGCCGGGGGGACGCCACCAGACGGGGTCGGCGGTGCGCCACGCCTCGCGGGCGAGCAGGCGCTTGACGACCTTGTGCGAGGGGGTCTGCGGCAGCTCGGCCGCGATCCGGACGTAGCGGGGCACGGCCTTGCGGCCGACGTCGGCGCGGGCGGCGAGGAAGGAGCCGAACGCCGCCGGGGAGAACGGCCCGGACATGACCAGTGCCGCCATCACCTGGTCACCGGCCGCCGCGTCCGGCACCGGGTACACCGCGGCCTCCACCACGCCGGGGAACTCCCGCAGGGCGGCCTCGATCGGGGCCACCGCGAGGTTCTCGCCGTCCACGCGCAGCCGCTCGGTGCCGCGGCCGGCGAAGAACACGTGGCCGCGGGCGTCGGCGTAGGCGAGGTCGCCGGACCAGAACGCGCCGTCGCGCAGCCGTTCGGCGTCCGCCTCCGGGTCGTTGTAGTAGCCGTCGAACAGGCCGGTGCCCGACACGTTGACCAGCTCGCCGATCGCCTCGTCGGGGTTGAGCAGCCGGCCGTCCTCGACGCGGGCGGTGGCGCAGCGCTCCCCCGTGCGCGGGTCGCGGATCTCGACGCCGTCCGGGAGCCGGCCGAGCGCGCCCGGCGGGGCCGCGGGGTCGGGCGTGAGCGAGATCGCCGTCTCCGTCGATCCGAACGCGTCGATCACCCGGCAGCCGAACCGCTCGCCGAAGCGCCGGGTCGCCGTCGTGCTGCCCTCGTTGCCGAAGGCCAGGCGCAACGGGTTGTCCGCGTCGTCGGGGCGGGGCGGGGTGGCGAGCACGTACGACAGGGCCTTGCCGACGTAGTGCAGGTACGTGCAGCCGTACCGCCGGACGTCGGGCAGCAGGCCGGACGCCGAGAACCGGCGCCGCAGCACCAGCGCGGCCCCGGACACGACGGCCGGGGCGTAGGCGGCCATGAGGGCGCCGGAGTGGAACAGCGGCATCGGGCAGTAGACGACGTCGTCCGGGGTGAGGAGCATGCCGAGGCTGCGCCCGGGCACGGCGAGCTTGCGCTGGGTGATCCGCACGGCGCGAGGGCGGCCGGAGGTGCCCGAGGTGAAGATCAGCATCACCAGGTCGCCGGGGGCGGCCCCGCCGGGCACACCGGCGATCTCGGCGATCTCGGCGTTGTCGGCGATGGTGGCCAGCGGGGCTCGCGGTATGCGGAGGTCGCGGGCCAGGCCGGTCGCCGCCTCCTCGTACGGACCGTCGTACAGGAGCAGGGCGACGTCGGTGGCCGCGGCGTCCCGCACCAGCTCGGCCGGTGAGTGGGTGGGGTTGAGCGCGACGACGACGCATCCGCCGAGGGCGGCGGCTCCGACGAGCACCGGCAGCCCGGGGACGTTGTCGCAGAGCACGCCGACGTGCGGCCGGCCGGCGGCGCGCGCGGCCCGCCAGGAGGGAGCGGTGATCGCGCCGAGCCGGGCGGCGGCGGCCAGGCAGGCCGCGACGTGCTCGCGCCAGGACCACGCCCGGTCCTCGAAGAGCAGGCCGGGACGGTCGTCGCCGGCCCGCGCCAGGAGCAGGGCGGCGAGGGTGTCCGCGGTCATGGCGCCTCCAGCAAGCGCTCGGCCAAACGATCCGCAAACTAGAACAGATTCTAGTATCTGTCCAGTGTTGGCATCCCCCGAAAAGTCTGGATATATGCCTGTAACGCCGTGGACATGGGCCTATACAGGCTTCTTTGTGACTCGCCAGTAACAAGCCGTGCCCGAGGGAAATCAGATAACGTGTTCTTATGCGTACCCCGCAGGCGGCCGGCACCGCACCCTCCAGCGACACCGAGGGGACCATGGAGAGCCACACCACACCCGGTTCCGGCGGGCACGCGTCCGGCGGCCACAGCGTCCGCACCCGCAGCCAGCACCAGCGCCGCAAGCGGATCGTCCAGGCCGCCGCCGCCCTCGCCTCGCGCGGCGGCGTCGAGGCCATGCAGATGCGCACCGTGGCCGAGCGGGCCGGCGTCGCGCTCGGCACCCTCTACCGCTACTTCCCGTCCAAGATGGACCTGGTCGTCGCGGTGGTCGGCGAGGAGATCGACCTGCTGGAGAGCAGCATCGAGCGCCGTCCCCCGGGCGCCTCCACCCCGGCCGGCCGGGCCGTCGACGTGCTCATGCGCGCCACCCGGGGCCTCATGCGCGAGCCGGAGCTGGCCGACGCGCTCATCCGCTCGCTCATCCTGGCCGAGGTCGAGACGCCGTTCGGCGACCGCATGACCGGCCTGCTGCTGCGGGTCTCGGCCGACGGGCTCTCGCGCGAGCAGGCCACCGAGGAGCAGGTGGCGCTGGCGGGGTCGCTGTCGAGCATCTGGGTGCAGGAGCTGCTGGAGATGCTGCGCGGCCGGCGCACCTACGACCAGATCCAGCGCCGCATCGAGATCGCCGCCGCCCGCCTCCTCACCGACATCGCCTGACCGGCCTTTCCGTCCTTTCCGGCCTTCCGTCCGGCGCTACGCCCCCGACACGCGCCCGCTCAGACCTCCGCCGTCTCCTCCCTCGTGGCCCGGAACGTGCGGCGGTAGGCGTGCGGCGACACGCCGAGGGCGGCGTGCAGGTGCCGCCGGAACGACGCCGCCGTGCCGAACCCCGCGCGCCCGGCCACCCCGTCCATCGGCAGATCGCTGGTCTCCAGCAGCCGCCGGGCCAGCTCGACCCGCTGCCGGGTGAGCCACTGCCCGGGGCTCATCCCCACCTCCTCGCGGAAGCGCCGCGTGAACGTGCGCCGGCTCATCCCCGCGTGCCGCGCCAGCTCGGCGAGCTGGAGGGGCTCGGCCAGGCGGCTCAGCGCCCACGCCCGCGTGGGGGCCGTGCCCGCGGTGGACGGCTCGGGCACCGGGTGCTCGATGTACTGGGCCTGGCCGCCGTCGCGCCAGGGCGGCACGACGCAACTGCGCGCCACCTGGTTGGCGACCTCGCTGCCGTGGTCGCGGCGTACGAGATGGAGGCAGAGGTCCACCCCGGACGACGCGCCCGCGGAGGTCAGCACGTCGCCGTCGTCCACGAACAGCACCCCGGCGTCCACCCGCACCCGCGGGAAGAGCCGGGCGAAGCGCTCGGCGTGCTTCCAGTGAGTGGTGGCCGGACGGCCGTCCAGCAGCCCGGCGGCGGCCAGCACGAAGGTCGCCACGCAGATCGACACCGCGCGGGCGCCCGGCCGCATCAGCGACAGGGCGTCGAGCAGCTCGGGCGACAGGCTCTCGGGGCCGGTGATGGCCACGTGCGTGTCGGCCGCGGGCAGCACGACCGTGTCGGCCGTCGCGAGCACGCCCGCGTCGCACGAGGCGGCGATGGAGAAGTCGGCCGTCGTGCGCACCGGGCCGCCGTCGAGCGTGCAGGTCACGACGTCGTAGAGCGGCTCGCCGGCCGGCCCGCGGGCCGTGGCGAAGATCCTCGACGGGATGCTCAGCTCGAACGGGATGACGCCGTCGAGCGCGAGGACGGCCACGCGATGCATGGCCCAATGTTTGCACACCTTGGCCTCCGGGCCACTCGCGGTGTTACCGCGGCGGCGAGCACGCTGGAGCCATGAAGATGCGCGCGATGAGCCAGAACACCCTGGGCGGTCCCGAGGTGCTGACGTTGGTGGAGCTGGACCGGCCGGAGCCGGGGCCGGCGGAGGTGCTGGTGCGGGTGCACGCGGCGGGGGTGAACCCGGCCGACTGGAAGGTCCGGACAGCCGGCAGCCATCTCGGGCAGCCGCCGTTCGTGCTCGGCTGGGACGTCTCCGGCGTGGTCGAGGAGGTGGGCGTCGGGACCACGATCCACAAGCCGGGCGACGAGGTGTTCGGCATGCTGCCGTTCCCCTTCGGCAACGGGGCCTACGCCGAGTACGTGACCGCGCCCGCGCGGACCTTCGCCCGCAAGCCCGCGGCCGTGGACCACACGCGGGCCGCCGCGATCCCGCTGGCCGCGCTGACCGCCTGGCAGGCGCTCGTCGACACCGCCGCGACCCGCGGCGGCGACCGGGTGCTCGTCCACGCGGCGGCGGGCGGCGTCGGGCACTTCGCCGTGCAGATCGCCAAGGCGCGCGGCGCGTACGTGGTCGGCACGGCCAGCGCCGCCAAGCACGACTTCCTGCGCGGCCTCGGGGCCGACGAGGTGATCGACTACCGCACGGAGGACTTCGCCGAGGTGGCGCGGGACATGGACGTGGTCGTCGAGACGATGGGCGGCGAGTACGGCCCGCGGTCCCTGCGTACCCTGCGCGAGGGCGGCGTGATCGTCTCCCTGGCGTTGTCGCTGCTGGACCCGGGCCTGCACGCGGCGGCGGCCGAGCGGGGCATCCGGTCCGAGGCGATGCTGGTGGAGGCCGACCACGCGGGGATGCGGTCCCTGGCCGCGCTGGTCGAGGCGGGGCGGCTGCGTCCGGAGATCGCGGCGGTCGTGCCGCTGGAGGACGCCGCCAAGGCCCACGAGCTGGGCGAGTCGGGCGGCACCACCGGGAAGATCGTCCTCACCGTCACCTCGTGACCCCCGGCCGGGCTGCCGTCCCCCCACGCCCGCGCTGCTCTGACGTGAGCCGCCCTTTGCCCCGCGTCTGACACGGGCCGCTCTTCGCCCCCGCCCCGCTCCGCTCCGGGGTCACTGTCACGCCGCAGCCGCCCCGAAGTCACCGCCGGCCCGTGCGGCATCCCCGCCCAGGACCTGCCTCCCTCGGGGTCGGCCTCCCCCTCTCGCCCTGTATACGCCCTGCCTCCTGACCGAGGTTCCCGAATCTGTCGGTGGCAGGGCGTATACAGAGAAGATGACCGACAGGCCATCGACCGAGGACTTCCTGCGGCTGGCCGACCCCATGCGGCGCGAGCTGCTCGCGCACTGCTACCGCATGACGGGTTCGGTGCACGACGCCGAGGACCTCGTCCAGGAGACCTACCTGCGCGCCTGGCGCGCCTACGACGGCTTCGAGGGGCGTTCGTCCCTGCGTACGTGGCTCTACCGCATCGCCACGACCGTGTGCCTGACCGCGCTGGAGAGCCGGGGCCGCCGGCCGCTGCCCACGGGGCTGGGCGCGCCGAGCACCGAGGCGACCGCGCCGCTGGTGGAGCGGCCGGAGGTGCCGTGGCTGGAGCCGGTGCCCGACGGCATGGTGGGCGCGGGCGCCGACGACCCGGCCGCGATCGTCACCTCGCGCGAGAGCATCCGGCTGGCGCTCATCGCGGCCCTGCAGCACCTGCCACCCCGGCAGCGGGCCATCCTGGTGCTGCGCGACGTGCTGCGGTGGCGGGCCGCCGAGGTGGCCGAGGCCCTGGAGACCACGACGGCCGCGGTCAACAGCGGGCTGCAGCGGGCCCGGGCCCAGCTCAACGAGGTGTCGCCGAGCCTGGACGATCCCACTCCGCCCCTGCCCCACGACCAGCGCGAGCAGCTCGACGCCTATGTGGCCGCGTTCGAGAGCTACGACGTGGCCGCGCTGGTGAAGCTGTTCACGCGGGACGCGGTCTGGGAGATGCCGCCCTTCATCGGGTGGTACCAGGGCCCCGAGGAGATCGGGCGGCTCATCAGCGTCAACTGCCCGGCCGAGCACGCGGGCGATCTGCGCCTGGTGCCCGTCGCGGCCAACGGCCAGCCGGCCTTCGCGGTGTACTTCCGCCAGGGTGATATCTATACCGCGTTCTCGTTGATGGTGCTGACGCTCGCCGCCGAGGGCATCCGGCACGTGGCCATGTTCTTCGACGTCGGGCTCTTCGAAGCGTTCGGGCTGCCGAGCACACGGCCCGTCGAGGAGCGGGCTTCCACAACAAACTAGAACGAGTTACAGTCGGCCTCCCGAGCATCGTTCTGGAGGCGACAGTGGGCACACCGGTGATCGTCGAAGCCGTCCGCACCCCCATCGGCAAGCGTGACGGCTGGCTGTCCGGGCTCAAGCCGCAGCAGGTGCTCGCCGCCGCCCTCAACGGGCTGATCGAGCGCTCGGGCGTCGATCCGGCCGCCGTCGGCCAGGTCTTCGCCGGCTGCGTGACCCAGGCCGGCGAGCAGGGCGGTCACGTGGGGCGCTACTCCTGGCTGTACGCGGGCCTGCCGTACCAGACGGGCGTCACCACGGTCGACGCGCAGTGCGGCTCGTCGCAGCAGGCCGTCCACCTCGCCGCGGCGATGATCCGCGCCGGCGTGATCGAGGTCGGCGTCGGGTGCGGCGTCGAGATCATGAGCCGTGCGCCGCTCGGCAGCAACGTCCTGCCCGCCAGGCCGCGACCCGATGACTGGAGCATCGACTTACCCGACCAGTTCACCGCCGCCGAGCGCATCGCGGCACGGCGCGGGCTGACCAGGGAACGGCTCGACTGGCTCGGCGCCCGCTCCCAGCAGCTCGCCGCCAAGGCGTGGGCCGACGGGCGGTTCGAGCGGGAGATCGTGCCCGTCGGCGACGTACGGCGCGACCAGGGGTTGCGCGAGACCACCGTCGAGGGGCTGGCCAAGCTCAAGCCGGTGCTCGGCGAGGGCGCGCTGCACACGGCCGGCAACTCGTCGCAGATCTCCGACGGGGCGGCGGCGGTGCTGGTGATGAGCGAGGAGGCGGCCCGCGCGCACGGCCTGCGGCCGAGGGCCCGCATCCTGGCCCAGGCCCTGGTGGGCGCCGAGCCTTACTACCACCTCGACGGCCCCGTGGAGGCGACCTCAAAGGCGCTGGCCATGGCCGGGATGTCGATCGGCGACATCGACCGGTTCGAGGTGAACGAGGCGTTCGCCGCGGTCGTGCTGTCGTGGGCGGGCGTCCACCAGCCCGATTTCGACCGGGTCAACGTCAACGGGGGCGCCATCGCGCTCGGCCACCCGGTGGGCGCGTCGGGGGCCCGGCTGATCACCACGGCGCTGCACGAACTGGAGCGCTCGGACTCGTCGACGGCTCTCGTGTCGATGTGCGCGGGCGGCGCCCTGGCCACCGCCACCATCCTCGAACGCGTCACGTGATCGTGGATACGTACGTACCCGCATGCCGCGACCACGGATGCCGCACGCTCCGCGGCCATGCGTGCTGATCGTCCCGTCAGCCCGCGCACTTCCGCCGAGAGCGCGTTCACCGTCCCCCGCGCCGGATGCCGCTCCACCACCAGTCCCCCACGCCCGGCCCCTGCGCGAGGACGCCCGCCCACACCCCCAAGCGCCTGCGCGTACGACGTCCGCCCACACCCCCGAGCGCCTGCGCGTACGACGCCTATCCACACCCCGCCGTCCAAGCGCCGTGACGCCCCCAAGGTGAGCGACCCGTCATCTCAGGACGAGTCACGTTAAGTGCCGGAAATCCCTTTCGGTGCTCCCCTCCTTCCGCCACACTCGTTCCACGCTCACGCACCACGGGGGACCGACCATGAGAAAGACCCGGCGCAGGCCGTACGCCGAGCAGCGCCCGCAGGACCTCGGCGGCGGGGTGTGGAGCGTGCCGGTGCCGATCCCCGGCAACCCGCTCGGCTACACCCTCGTCTACGCGATCGAGTCGCCCCAGGGCCCCGTGCTGGTCGACGCCGGCTGGAACCATCCCGACGCCTGGGAGGCGCTGCGCGGCGGGCTCGCGACACTCGGCATGGACGTGGCCTCGGTGCGGGGCGTGGTGGTCACGCACTTCCACCCCGACCACGCCGGCCTGGCCGGACGGGTACGCGAGGAGTCGGGCGGCTGGATCGCGATGCACGAGGCGGACGCGGCGCTGGTCAGGCTGATCCACGGGCTCGACGCGGGCGAGCACGAGGCGTTCCAGACGGACATGCTCAAGCGGGCGGGCGCCGACCCGGGCGACGTCCGGGTGGTCGCCGCGGAGCGCCCGCTGCCGCCCGCGCGGCCGGACCGCGAACTGGCCGACGGCGACCTGGTCGACCTGCCGGGCCGCAAGCTGCGCGCCGTCCACACGCCCGGCCACACCCCGGGCCACATCTGCCTGCACCTGGAGGACGCGGACCGGCTGTTCACCGGCGACCACGTCCTGCCCGACATCACCCCGCACATCGGCATCTACCCCTACGACCGCGACGACGTGGACCCGCTGGGCGACTTCCTCGCCTCGCTGGACCGGGTCGGCGAGCTGGGGCCGCTGGACGCCTTGCCCGCGCACGAGTGGATGTTCCCGGATGTGGCGGCGCGAGCGGCCGAGATCCGCCACCATCACGAGGACAAGCTCGACCGGCTGGCCGCGCTGCTGGCCGAGCGGGCGGAGCCGCTGACCCTCTGGGAGATCGCCGCGATGATGACCTGGAACCGCCCCTGGGAGGACCTGGCGCCCATACTGAGGGGCATGGCCGCCGGAGAGGCCGCGGCCCACCTGCGCACCCTGGAGGTCCGGGGCTCCGTCAGGCGCGTACGAGGAGTCGATGCGGTCCGCTTCCAGGCCGTAGAATCCTAGACATCCGATGTCTAGGGAGAAGATCGTGGCGGTCACCGACGCGGCCATCGACAAGATCAAGCAGATGATCCTCTCCGGCGAGCTCGCCCCCGGAGACCGGCTCCCCAAGGAGGCCGACCTCGCCGAGCGGCTGGGCCTGTCGCGCAACTCGCTGCGCGAGGCCGTCCGCGCCCTCGCCCTGATCAACGTCCTCGACGTACGGCAGGGCGACGGCACGTACGTCACCAGCCTTGAGCCGCGGCTGCTGCTCGACACCATGTCGTTCGTGCTCGACCTGCACCGCGACGACACCGTGCTGCAGTTCTTCGAGGTGCGCCGCATCCTGGAGCCCGCCGCCACCGCGATGGCCACCAAGCTCATGACCGACGACGAGATCGACGAGCTGCGGGTGATCCTGGAGTCGCTGCCCGCCGACCCGACCGTCGAGGAACTGGTGGCCAACGACCTCCAGTTCCACCAGCGCATCGCCCAGGGGTCGGGCAACACCGTGCTCTGCTCGTTCATCGAGAGCCTGTCCGGGCCGACGACCCGGGCGCGCATCTGGCGCGGCCTGACGCAGGAGGGCGCGATGGACAAGACGCGCGAGCAGCACACCGCGATCTACGAGGCCATCGCCGCCCGTCAGGCGGACGTGGCCCGCTCCTGGGCCACGGTTCACGTGGCGGGCGTCGAGTCCTGGCTCCGCAAGGCCCTCGCCTGATCCCGCCCCCGCCCCACCGCAGGAGGCCGCCACCCACTCCCCGAACATCCGCTCAGGTCAGGTCTCGGCTTCCTCCGCTCCGCGGCCGGCGTGGCGCCAGAACTGGCGTTTGTCCTCCTCGCGTACGGCGACGCCCAGTCTCGCCAGCTCCTGCCGTAACTGCTCGGCGTCGCGGTCGTCGCCCTTCTCCAGCGCGCGGGCGCGGGCCCTGAGGTAGGCGTGGGCGGCGTCGGCCAGGTCGGGGTGGCCGTCGGCCCAGCGCCGGAACTCCTCCCGGTGGGGATCGCCCTCGGCCCGCCACGGATAGCCGTGGGCCTGGAACGCCTCGGCCAGCGGGCGCGGCCGGGGCAGGTCGCCGCCCTGCCGGACCAGCTCCTCGGTGTCGTGACCGAGCAGCACCAGGTGCTTGGCGTCGAGGAAGGCGAGGGCCACCGCGGAGCGCGGCAGCTCCTGCCGGGAGCTCCGGTGCGCGATCGACACCCGCTGGTCGTCGATGACGATCTTCACGGTGTACTCGTCGGCGATCGCGGCGAGCACGAGACCCGCGACGACCCCCACGACGACCGCCCCGATCGTGAACGCCGTCGGCGGGATCGACTCGATCAGCCGTAGCGGGCCCTCGAACGGGGTCCACGGCAGTGTGGTCGCCCATCCCACGACGTACCGCAGCAGCCAGCCGGCCCCGGCGCCCAGCAGCGGGGCCCCCACCCAGACGACGACCCGATCGCCCAGCTTCGGCAGGGCGGTCGCGTCCGGCGCGGACGGGTCACCGGAGGGCATCGGCGGTGCTCCTTCTGTCGTGAGCGGCTCATGAACGACAGCCGCGGGCGTCGTTCTCCGCAGCCACCGTAGCCGTGCGCCGGGTCCCCGCCTTCAGCCGAAAGTATCTGCGGTGCGCGACTTTCGTTGCCGGCATCTCCACCCGGTCGGCGTCACCGCGGCGCGGGCAGTGCGGGGCGGGTGGGCCGGGGTAGGAGGCGTGTGTGGCCGACAAACTCGCGCGATACCGGAGCAGACGCGACCCCAGCCGTACCCCCGAGCCGGTACCCGCGGAGCCCCCCGAACGCCCCGAGGCCCGCCAGGGCGAAGGCGACCGCGAAGGCGACGGCGACGCGTTCGTGATCCAGGAGCACCACGCCCGCTCCCTGCACTGGGACCTGCGGCTGGAGCACGACGGCGTCCTCGCCTCCTGGGCCATCCCCAAGGGCCTGCCGGCCGACCCGGCCGTCAACCATCTCGCCGTCCACACCGAGGACCACCCGATGGAGTACCTCACCTTTCACGGCGAGATCCCGGCCGGCGAGTACGGCGGCGGCGCCATGACGATCTGGGATCACGGCACGTACGAGACCGAGAAGTGGTCGGACCGCGAGGTCAAGGTGGTGCTGCGCGGCTCCCGCGCCTCCGGTCGGTTCGTGCTGTTCCGGACGAACGGCAAGAACTGGATGATCCACCGGATGGACCCGCCGGCGCGCGACCCGTTCCCGCCGCTGGAGCCCATGCTGCCGGTCGAGCGCGTCAGGCCGCCGCGTGACGAGGAGGAGTACGCGTTCGAGTTCGCGTGGGGCGGCCGCCGGACGCTGGTGCCGATCGACGGCGGCCGGACGGACGCGGCCCGCGCGTACTCGTGGCTGCGCGCCCTGGCCGCCTCGTTCGGCAGCCGGAGCGCGGTCCTCGACGGCGAGGTGGTCACACTGGGCGGCGCGGAGGTGCTGGTCTGCTACGACCTGCTGTACGACGACGGCCGCTCGCTGGTGGCCGAGCCGTACGCGGCGCGCCGGGCGGCGCTGGAGGCGCTCGGCCTGTCGGCGGCGCGCTGGCAGACGGCCCCGTCATGGCCCGGCCAGGCCGCGCCGGTCCGCCAGGCGGCCCGCGAGCAGGGCCTGCCGGGGGTCGTCGCCAAGCGCCTCGACGCGCCGTACGAGCCGGGCCCGTCGAAGGCGTGGCTGCTCATCCCCTCTCCCGGCACGTCCCGCAAATGACGCGCGGCACCTCTCCCGGCACGTCCCGAAAATGACGCGCGGCGTGCCCGTGTGCGACGACATACTCGTCGCGTGCACATCTCGGATATCTCCCCTCACAGCGACCCCTTCGGCCAGGAACTGCTCGATCTGCAGCACGCCGCGTACGCCGTGGAGGCGGAGCTCATCGGCGACGACCGGATCCCGCCCCTGCACGAGACCCTCGACGCGCTGCGCGCCGAGCCGCTGACCTGGCTCGGCGCCTTCGACGACGACGGCGGCCTGCTGGGCGCCGTGGCGTGGGAGGAGTCGCCGGACGAGATCGACGTCAACCGGCTGATCGTGCACCCCCGCGCCCACCGGCGCGGCATCGGGCGGGCGCTGGTCGAGCAGGTCATGGCGCGGGCGGCCGGCCGCCGGGTGATCGTGTCCACCGGCCGTGACAACGTGCCCGCCCGCAGCCTGTACGAGCGGCTGGGGTTCGAGGCCCGGGGTGAGCTCGAGGTGATCCCCGGCCTGTGGATCGCGAACTACGCCCTGACCGCCTGACCCCGCCCGCCTGACCCGGAACGCCTGCCCCTGCCCGCCTGCCCCGGACCGCCTGGCCCGGAACGTCAGCCACGCCGTGACCGCCTGACCCAGGACGTCACGGCGTCAGCAGGCCCTCCGCCTCCAGTTCCGCCCACAGGTCCTCCGGCACCGGCCGGTCCCACAGCGCCGCGTTGGCGCGCACCTCCTCCGGCGAACGGGCGCCCAGCACGATCGAGGCCACCGCCGGGTGCCGCAGCGGGAAGGCCATCGCCGCCTGCGGGAGCGGCACCCCGTGCGACTCGCAGATCGCGGCGACACGGCGGGCCCGGTCCAGGACGGCGGGCGGCGCCGGGGCGTAGTCGAACGTGCCCGACAGCCGGGCGGTGGCCAGCAGGCCGCTGTTGAACACCCCGGCCGCCAGCACCCGCACCCCGCGCTTCGCGCACGCCTCCAGCAGCGGCAGCCCCGACTGGTCGAGCAGGGTGTACCGGCCGGCCAGCATGACCACGTCGACGCCGGTCTCCTCGACGAAGCGCAGCGGCGCCTGCCACTGGTTCATGCCGACCCCGACGGCCTTGATCACTCCCTGGTCGCGCAGCTCCGCGAGGGCCGGGTAGGCGTGGGCGAGCGCCTCCTCCATGTGCTGGTCGGGGTCGTGGATCAGGGCGACGTCCACGGCCGGCAGGCCCAGCCGTTCCAGGGACTCCTCCAGCGAGCGGCGCACCCCGTCGCGCGAGAAGTCCCAGACCCGCGTGTGGTCGGCGGGCACGTCGAAGCCCTGGTCGTCGCGCCCGCCCCGGCTCGACGGCACGAGCAGGCGGCCGACCTTGGTGGACAGCACATATCCGGTACGGCCGGCCAGCGCGGCCCCCAGGCGGCGCTCGGACAGGCCGAGCCCGTAGTGCGGGGCCGTGTCGAACAGGCGCACCCCGCTCGACCAGGCGGCCTCGACCGTGGCGCGCGCCTGCTCCTCGCTCACCGCCTCGTACAGCCCCGCGATGGGCGCGGCGCCGAACCCGTGACTTGGTAGGGCCAGCACGTCATCCCCTCGAGCAACGTCGCCGGTCACGTCATCTCCCAGACCAGCGAGAGCCCGCCGGAGCCCTTGTCGAAGTCGCCGTCCAGCAGCCGGTTCATCTGCGCCTGCCACGCCCGGTCGGCGGGGTGGTCGCGCAGCGCCGCCTGCAGCGCCGCGTAGTCCTCGACCTCGACGAAGTGGAACAGATCCAGGCCGTCGCGGTAGATGCGCCAGGAGCGCACCCCGTGCTCACGCATGGCCTGCTCCAGCTCGGCCGGGATCTCGGCGTGCTCCCGGTCGTAGATCTCCTCGCAGCCCGGTCTGAGCCGGGTGCGCAGCGCGAGCCGTTCCATCAGTCCTGTGCCTTTCCCCCGGCGATGCGGCTGATGATGAGCGCGACCAGGATGATCGCACCGTAGACGACCGGCTGCCAGAAGCCCGAGACGCCCTTGAGCGTGAGGATGTTCTGCACCAGGCCGATGACGAGGACGCCGGTCAGCGCGCCGAGGATCGTGCCCTTGCCGCCGTCCATGCTGACGCCGCCGATGACCGCCGCCGCGAACACCATGAAGATCCAGCCGACGCCCTGGTTGGAGCCGATCGCGCCGAGCCGGCCGGTCTCCAGCACGCCCGCGAGCGCCGCCAGCGTGCCGCCGAGGATGAACACCCCCCACAGCACCCGGTCCACGCGGATGCCGGCGGCGCGGGCGGCGTCGATGTTGCCGCCGATGGCGTACAGCGAACGGCCGATCCGGAAGTAGGCGAGCCCGGCGATGCCCGCCGCGAACAGCACCCCGGCGATCCAGATGGAGGCCGGCAGCCCGAGCCACACGGCGCTGCCCAGGTAGAGGATCGAGTCGGGGAGCTCGAAGAGCGTCTTGCCCTGCGTGGGGCCGAGCTGGAGCCCGTGCACGATGATCAGCATCGCCAGCGTCACGATGAACGCCGACAGCTGGAACTTGATGATCAGGAAGCCGTTGAAGGCGCCGATGACCGCCCCCACCAGCAGGCAGAGCGGGATGACCAGGCCGCCGGGCAGGCCGAGCCCGAACCCGCCGGCCGAGGCCGGGATCACCATCATGACCGCGATGGCCGGCGCCATGCCGACCGTCGACTCCAGCGACAGGTCGAACTTGCCGGAGATCAGGATCATGGCCTCGGCCAGCACGAGCAGGCTGATCGCGGCCTGCTGCTGGAGCACGTTCGTCAGGTTGCCGCTCGTCAGGAACGTCGGGTCGAGGAACGCGCCCACGACGAGCAGGATGAGGATCACCGGGACGAGGGTCAGGTCCCGGAACCGGGCGAGCCGCACCCGGGGGGCCGGCGACGCGGTCAGTGTCGTCACTGTTCAATGCCTTCCATCACGGCCACGAGCTCGTGGTCGGTCCACCCACGGGGCACGTCCTTCACGACCCGGCCGTGGAACATCACCAGCACCCGATCGCAGACGCGCAGGTCGTCGAGGTCGTCGGAGACGAGTACGGCGCCGGCGCCCCGCTCGACGGCGTCCTCGACGGCGCCGAGCAGGGCCTGCTTGGCCTTGACGTCGACGCCCGCCGTCGGGTTGATCACTACCAGCGCGGACGGGTCGTCGACCAGCGCCCGCGCGAACACCACCTTCTGCGCGTTGCCGCCGGACAGGTCGCCGACGGGCTGCCCGGGCCCTTCCGTCTTGATGTCGAGGTCGTCGATGAGCTGGACGGCCCGGGCCCGCTGCCGCGACGGCGAGACCGTGCCGAAGCGGCCGAGCTTGCCCGCGATGGGGATGGTGGCGTTCTCGGCGATCGACAGCAGCGGCACGAAGCCCTCGTGGTGGCGGTCCTCGGGGACGAAGCCGAGGCCGGCGCGCAGGGCGGACGGCACGTCGCCGGGCCGTACCCGGACGCCGTCGACCGTGACCGTGCCGGCGTCGGGCCTGCGCAGGCCGACGAGGGTCTCGGCGAGCCCGACCTTGCCGCTGCTGGCCGAGCCGGCCAGGCCCACCACCTCGCCGGAGCGGACGGTGAGGTCCACCTCTCGGTAGCGGCCGGCCAGCGACAGGCCCTCCCCCGCGAGCACGACGCGCTCGCCCGGGGTGCGGGCACGGGACTGGTAGGCGGCGGTGGCCTCGCCGGTCATGGCGCCCACCAGCTCGTCGTGGGAGAAGCCGGCGACGGGCCGGGTGACGATGTGCCGGGCGTCGCGGAAGACCGTGACGCTCTGGCAGATCTCGTACACCTCGTCCAGGTGGTGGGAGATGTACATCATCGTGACGCCCTGCTCGCGCAGCGACCGCATGCGGGCGAACAGCCGCTCGATGGCGGGACCGTCGAGGCGGGCGGTCGGCTCGTCGAGGATGATGAAGCGGGCGCCGAACGACAGCGCCCGGGCGATCTCGACGAGCTGGCGCTGCTCGACGCTCAGGTCGCCGGCCAGCGCCTGGACGTCCACGTCCACCTCGTACGTGTCGAGCAGCTCGCGCGCCCTGGCCCGCAGCGCCCGCCACCTGATCACGCCGCCGTCGGTCTGCCGGTTGAGGAACAGGTTCTCGGCGACCGTGAGCGCGGGGATGATCGTGGACTTCTGGTAGACGCAGGCGACGCGCCGCCGCCACGCGTCGCGGTCGGCGAGGGCCGGCGCGGGCTCCCCCGCGAACAGCACCTCGCCCTCGTCGGCGGGCTGGAGGCCGGTGAGGATCGACACCAGCGTGGACTTGCCGGCGCCGTTCCGGCCGACGAGGGCGTGCGTCTCGCCCTCGGCGATCGCGATGCTCGCGCCGTTGAGCGCCACGGTCGGCCCGAAGCGCTTCACGACATTACGAGCTTCAACGTGATATTTCATCACTTGACCTGATTGCCCCAGAGGTTCTTGTCGTCCACGTTGTCCTTGGTCACCAGCGGCGCCGGAAGCTGGTCCTCCAGGCCGTTGGGGAGCTGGATGATCGTGCTGTCGTGGTCGGTCGGTCCCGGCTTGAACGTCTTCCCGTCGAGCGACGCCTTCGCGTAGAACATCGCGTACTTCGCGTACAGGTCGGCCGGCTGCGAGACCGTGGCGTCGATCTCGCCCTTGCGGATCGCCTCCAGCTCCTCCGGGATGCCGTCGTTGGAGATCACGAAGACGTGCTTGGGGTCGCCCGGCGGCACCAGCAGGTTCTTCTGCTTGAGCACCTGGAGCGTCGGGGCCAGGTGGACGCCGCCGGCGTGCATGTAGATCCCCTTGATGTCGGGGTTCTGCTCCAGGCGGGTCTGCAGCATGGACGCGGCCTTGCTGCCCTCCCACTCCGTCGGCTCCTCGAAGACGGTGATCCCGGGGAACTTCGTCTTCATGCACTCGCGGAACGCCTCGGCCCGGTCACGGCCGTTGATCGAGCTGAGCGAGCCCATGAGCTGCACGACCTTGCCCTTGCCGCCCAGCTTCTCGCCGAGGAACTCGCAGGCCTTGGTCCCGTAGGCCCGGTTGTCGGCACGGACCACCATGGAGACCTTGCCCTTGTCGGGCCGGGTGTCCACGGACACGACGGGGATCTTCTTGTTCTCCAGTTGCTGGAGGGTCGTGGCGATGGCCCCGGTGTCCTGCGGGGCCATGACGATCGCCTTGGCCCCCTGCCCGACCAGCGCCTGGACGTTGCTGACGAGCTTGGCCACGTCGTTCTGCGAGTTGGTGGGCGGCATCAGGTCCACCTTCTGCTCGGCGGCCATCTGCGGGACGTACTTGATGTAGGAGTTCCAGAAGTCGGAGTCGGCGCGCGGGTAGTCGATGCCGACCTTCCCGCCGCCCGCCGCGCCGCTGCCGGTGGTGGACGTACTGCTGGAGCCGCAGGCTGCGACGACCGCCATGAGGGCCGCGCCGGCGACGACCGGGCCGAGCTTCATCGTGGAGACACCTTCCTCGGACCGGGCCGGCCCCCCGCTGGGGCCGGCCCTGTGGTGCTGTTTTCAGTTGGCGGGCTACGGGTGCGCCTCAGGGGGCGGGGCGCAGGCGCAGCCCCTGCATGCCTCCGTCGACGGCGAGCGCCATGCCCGTGGTCGCGCTCGCCTCCGGGCTCGCCAGGTAGGCGATCGCGGCGGCGACCTCCTCGGCGGTGACCAGGCGGCCCATCGGCTGCCTGGCGTTCAGCGCCCTGCGCTCCGCCTCCGGGTCGTCGGCGGTGTCGAGCAGCCGGCCGACCCACGGCGTGTCGGCGGTGCCGGGGTTCACGCAGTTGACGCGGATGCCCTCGCGTACGTGGTCGGCGGCCATCGCGAGGGTCAGCGACAGCACCGCGCCCTTGGTGGCGCTGTAGAGGGCGCGGTTCGGCAGGCCCGCCGTGGCGGCGATGGAGCAGGTGTTGACGATCACCGCGTGCTCCGACCGGCGCAGGTACGGCAGCGCCGCCCGGCTCACCCGGACGATGCCGAGCACGTTGACGTCGAAGACCCGCTGCCACTCGCTGTCGGGGTTGTCCTCGACCGTGCCCTGGGCGCCGATGCCGGCGTTGTTGACGACGACGTCGATGCCGCCGAGCCGTTCGGCCGCCTCGGCGACCGCCGCGCGCACGCCCGCGTCGTCGGTGACGTCCGCCTTGATGCCGACGAACGGCTCACCGGGGGGACGCAGGTCGAGGCAGGCGACCTTCATGCCGCGCTCGGCCAGCAGGGTCGCGGTGGCCAGGCCGATGCCGGACCCGCCTCCTGTCACGATCGCTCTGAGACTCATGCGTCCTTCCAGACCTCGCCGTCGGGGAACCTGTGGGCCGCGATCGACTCGGGGCGCATCTCCGCGCTGAAGCCCGGCGCGGAGGGGGCGCGGTAGCGTCCGTTGTCGATGACGACCGGGTCGGTGAAGTGCTCGTGCAGGTGGTCGACGTACTCGATGACCCGGTTCTCCATGGAGCCGCTGATCGCCACGTAGTCGAACATCGACAGGTGCTGCACCAGCTCGCACAGCCCGACCCCGCCCGCGTGCGGGCAGACCGGGACGCCGAAGCGGGCCGCGAGCAGCAGGATCGCGATGTTCTCGTTGACGCCGCCGACCCGCGCCGCGTCGATCTGCAGGTACGACAGGGCGCCGGCCTGGAGCAGCTGCTTGAAGACGATGCGGTTCTGCACGTGCTCGCCGGTGGCCACCGGGATGGGGCGGATGCCCTCGGCGATCGCGGCGTGGCCGAGCACGTCGTCGGGGCTGGTCGGCTCCTCCACCCAGTGCGGGTTGAACTCGCCGAGCGCCCTGACCCAGGCGATGGCGGAGTCGACGTCCCAGCGCTGGTTGGCGTCGATCGCGATCGGGTAGTCGGGCCCGCACACCTCGCGGGCCACCCGGAAGCGGCGCACGTCGTCGGCGAGGTCGGCGCCCACCTTGAGCTTGATCTGCCCGAACCCCTGGTCCAGGGCCTCCTTGCAGAGCCGCCGCAGCTTGTCGTCGTCGTAGCCGAGCCAGCCGGGCGAGGTGGTGTAGGCGGGGAAGCCCTCGCGCCGGAGCGTCTCGATCCGCTCTGCTTTGCCGTCCTCGGCCTGCCGGAGGATCTGGAGCGCCTGCTCGGGGGTGAGGGCGTCGCTGAGGTAGCGGAAGTCGACCAGGTCGACGATCTCCTCGGGGGTCATCTCCGACAGCAGCAGCCAGAGCGGCTTGCCCGCGCGCCTGGCCTTGAGGTCCCACAGGGCGTTGACCACGGCGGAGATCGCCATGTGCATGACGCCCTTCTCGGGGCCCAGCCAGCGCAGCTGCGAGTCGTTGACCATCTCCTTGTAGAGCGCGCCGAGGTCCTCGGCGTCCCTGCCGATCACGTGCGGCCGCAGGGCGGTGATGGCACCGGTCTGCACGTCGTTGCCGCGCCCGATCGTGAACGCGAACCCGTGGCCGGAGAAGCCGTCGTCGGTTTTCAGGACGACGTAGGCGGCGGAGTAGTCGGGGTCGGGGTTCATGGCGTCGGAGCCGTCCAGCTCGCGCGAGGTGGGGAAGCGGACGTCGTGCGTCTCCATCTCCACGATCCGGTACGTCCGCGCCGCCGCACCGTTCGCAGCCTCCGTGACCTCCCCCGTCATGCCTGCCCCACCGTCTGCCGCTGCCGGCCCAGACCCTCGATCTCCAGCTCCATCACGTCGCCGGCCCGCAGGTACGGCTGGCCGGCCATGCCCAGGGCGACGCCGGCCGGGGTGCCGGTGTTGATGACGTCACCGGGTTCGAGCACCATGAACTGACTCAGGTAGCGCACGATCTCGGCGACGTCGAAGATCATGTTCTTGGTGTCGCCGTTCTGGCGCAGCTCGCCGTTCACCCAGAGCCGCAGTGCCAGGCTCTGCGGGTCGGCGATCTCGTCGGCCGTCACCAGCCACGGTCCCAGGGGGTTGAACGTCTCGCACGACTTGCCCTTGTCCCACTGGCCGCCGCGCTCAAGCTGGAACTCCCGTTCGGAGACGTCGTTGGACACGGCGTACCCGGCGACGACGTCCAGCGCCTCCTCGCGGCTGTCGAGGTAGCGGGCCCGCCTGCCGATGACGATCGCGAGCTCGACCTCCCAGTCGGTCTTCACGCTGCCGCGCGGCACGAGCACCTCGTCGTACGGTCCGACCATGGTGTTGGCGGCCTTCATGAACACGACCGGCTCGGCCGGCACGTCGGCGCCGGACTCGGCGGCGTGGTCGCTGTAGTTGAGCCCGATGCACACGATCTTGCCGGGCCGCGCGATCGGCGGTCCGACCCGCAGCCCCTCGCCCACGACGACGGGCAGCTCGTCGCGCTCCAACGCCTCACGGACGCGGGCCACTCCCCCGGAGGCGAGGAAAGCCCCGTCGATTTCGGGCTCTCCGATGTCACGCAGGTTGCCGGCGTCGTCCATCACCACCGGCCGCTCCTGCCCGACAGGTCCTACTCGCAGCAGCTTCACACCGCATCCTTCGTCCACACAGTCCATACATCGGATGTCTATAGCTCCGATGCTGGTGGGAGCCATGCAGGGATGTCAAGGCTTCGGCGGGCGATACATCGGATCCGTGGGTGGAAATATGCCGACACCGCACCCGAAGCACCGCAGCAAGAGATCAGGAAGCTCCAGAAAGCCCTCGCGGACAGGGCAAAGAGACATCGGAGGAGGGCGGGCTTCCGTTACGGGCCGGAAGGCGGAGGAGCGCGGCAAGGTCATCGGACGGCTTCGCCCATCGCCTCCGGGAGGGAGCGCATGGCGTCGAACCGGGCGGCCCGCCGCCGCTCGCCCCGGCGTCTTCTCTGGCCGGACGACCGGACGGACAGATCCGTGAGCCGCAGACACCCGATGTCTCATACCCCGGCGCGAGCGCGGTGAAGCGCGGGTGGCCTTGCGGGACCGGGTGCGGTTGACTTGAGGGCGAACCCGAATAGAACACGTTCCAGATTGATGGGAACCGTCCCCCTGAGGTGAGCGACCGTGCGGATCGACCTCGTCGACCAGGATCAGTACGCGCAATCCGGACCACCCCTCGACCAGCTTCGCTGGCTGCGCGAGAACGACCCGGTCCACCGCCACGACGACGACCCCCCGTTCTGGGCGGTCACCCGCTACGAGGACGTCGTGTACGTGTCCAGGCGCTCCGACCTCTTCTCCTCGGAGCGCCGGCTCGCGCTGTTCCACGAGGTTCCGGAGGAGCAGCGGGTCTTCCAGCGGATGATGATGCTCAACCAGGACCCGCCGGAGCACACGCGCCGGCGCTCGCTGGTCAACCGGGGCTTCACGCCGCGCACGATCGGGGCGTTGGAGCAGCACATCCGCGACATCTGCGACGACCTGCTGGACAAGTGCTCGGGCGAGGTGGACTTCGTCACCGAGGTCGCCGCCCCGCTGCCCCTGTACGTCATCTGCGAGCTGCTCGGCGCGCCCGTGTCCGACCGCGACAAGCTCTTCTCCTGGTCGAACCGGATGATCGGCGCCCAGGACCCCGACTACGCGGACACGCCCGGCGGCGAGGGCGGGGCCGCGGCCATGGAGCTCTACGCGTACGCCAACGAACTGGCCGCCCAGCGCCGCGCGAACCCCAGGGACGACATCGTCACCAGGCTCATCCAGCCGGACGAGCACGGCCAGACGCTCGACGAGAACGAGTTCGACCTGTTCGTGCTGCTGCTCGTCGTGGCGGGCAACGAGACGACCCGCAACGCCGCCTCGGGCGGCATGCTGGCCCTGTCCGACCACCCGGAGCAGTGGGAGCGCCTGGTCGCCGACCCGTCGATGGCGCGCACGGCCGCCGACGAGATCGTCCGCTGGGTGTCCCCGGTCAACCTGTTCCGCCGCACGGCCACCCAGGACGTCACGCTCGGCGACAAGGAGATCAAGGAGAACGACAAGGTCGTCGTGTTCTACTCCTCGGCCAACCGGGACTCCTCGGTCTTCCCCGACCCGGACGTCTTCGACATCGGCCGCGACCCGAACCCGCACATCGGCTTCGGCGGCGGGGGCGCCCACTTCTGCCTGGGCAACCACCTGGCCAAGCTGGAGCTCAAGGTGCTGTTCGAGCAGCTCGCCCGCCGCTACCCGCGCCTGCGCCGCACCGGCGAGGCGCGGCGGCTGCGCTCGAACTTCATCAACGGCATCAAGGAGCTGCCGGTCAGGGTGAACTGACGCGCTCCCGTGGAGCCGCTCAGACGGTCTTGATCACTCCTCCGTCGGCGAGGTAGTCGGCGCCGGTGAGGTTGCCGGACACCGGGGACGCGAGGAAGGCCACCAGGGCGGCGGTCTCCTCGGGCTCGGTGAGCCGTCCGGTGGTGATGCCCATCTGGCCGGGCACGCGGGCCAGGAACTCGTCGAGCTCCACCCCGGCCGCCCGGGCCAGCTCACCGGCGAAGCCGTCGGGGTCGCCCCAGTTGCGGGTGCGCGTCGGCCCCGGGCTCACGGTCAGGGCCCGTAGCCCCTGCCCGCCGAACTCCTCGGCGAGCCCCTTGGTCAGGTTCGTCAGGGCGGCCTTGGCGGTGCCGTAGTCGATCGGCTTGAACGCGGCCCGGGCGCCGATGGAGGACACGTTCACCACGACCCCGCGCCGCCGGAGCAGCCCGGGCAGCAGGGAGCGGGTGACGCGCACGGTGGCGAAGAGGTTGAGCTGGAAGGTGGCGAGCCAGGTCTCGTCGTCGATGTCCAGGAAGCCGCCGGCCCGCATGCTGGCGTCCATGACCCCGCCCAGGTTGTTCACGAGGACGTCCGCGTCCCCGGCCGCCTCAGCGAGGGTGCGCACACCCTCGGGGGTGGTGAGATCCGCCCGCACGGTGACCACGTCGGCCTGCTCCGCGGTCATGGTGCGGGCGGCGGCGATCACCCGGGCGCCCTCGGCGGCGAACGCCCGCACGACGGCGAGACCGATGCCCTTGCTAGCACCGGTGACGACGACGGTCTTGTCCTTGAGCTGCAGATCCATGGTCGGACACCTTTCTTGAACTCTAGTTACAAAAAACGGGCACGCAAAAGCCCCTGAGCACCTGGGAGAAACCCAGGCCGGCGACTCGGACGGCTCAGAGGACGGACAGGGCCGTCTCCGCCAACCGCGAGAGGCGGCGCGGGTCGGGGTCGGCCTTGGCCAGCACCTGGATGCCGTTGATGGTGGTCAGGAAGAACGCGGCCAGCGCCGCCGCGTCCCGGTCGGCGCTGATGTCGCCGTCACGCTGCCCCTCCTCGATGGTGCTCCGGAACGCCGCCTCCTGCCGCTCGAAGGTGCGGCGCACCAGGTGGGCGATCACCTCGTCGCGGTCCGCCAGCTCGACGGCGGCGTTGGTGACCATGCACCCGCGCCGCTCCCGCCCGTCCACGGCCGCGGCGACCAGGAGTTCGAGGGCGGTGCGCAGCCGCTCCCGCGCCGGTCCGGGCCCGTCCAGCACCTGGAGCAGCCGGGTCGTCTCCCGCTCGTAGTAGCGCCTGAGCGCCCGCTCGTACAACGCCCGCTTGCTGGTGAACGCGTTGTACAGGCTGCCACGGCCGATGCCGAGGGCCTCGACGAGCTGCTGCGGCGTGGTGGCGGCGTAGCCGTTGGCCCAGAACATCTCCATGGCCTTGTCCACGGCGGCGTCCGGGTCGAACTCCTTGGTGCGTGCCATACGGCCACCGTAGCCTTACTGGAACTGAAGGTCAAAAATATCTCCCCGACGGCGCCGGGTAAGCGGTGACGGCGGCGGGCGGCGCGGATGCGGGACAGGACGCGGGTCGTCTGGCGCGGCGTGGGGCGCCAGCCGCACTCGATGAGGGCGTTGGCGACGTGCTCCAGCAGGGCGGCCGTCTGACCCGGGACCACGTCCTTGCGCACCGGGATGACGCGCCACCCCTGCCGGCGCAGCTCCGCGCGGCGGGTGTCGTCGCGGCACTGGTCGGCCGCCGACGAGTGGTGCTCCTGGCCGTCGTACTCGACCGCCAGCCGGTACGCCTTCCAGCCCAGGTCGAGGTACGCGTGGCGGTCACCCGGCAGGGGCACGCGGATCTGGGTGGCGGGACGGGGCAGGCCGCCGTCCACGAGGATGACCCGCAGCCAGCTCTCCGGCGGCGAGCCCGCGCCGCGGTCGGCCAGGGCGAGCGTGTCGCGCACGTGCCATGAGGGCGCCCGGCGCCACAGCTCCTCCAGGTCCACCCCGCGCCGCGCGAACTGGTCGAGGGCGGCCACCGCCTCCAGACGCGGCAGCCAGCGGGCGCAGTCGAGGGCCGTGCGCCCGGGGGTGGTGACGCGCACGCCCCGGTGCTCGGTCACGTCCTCCGGAGGCAGCGTGGCGACGTGGGTCACGCAGCCGGGCAGCGTCAGGTGGCCGGGGGCGACCAGCTCGACCGGCCAGTCGGCGTCGGCCGCGCCAGGGCTGAGCGCCTTCAGCCCCCACACGTGCGCGGCGGTCTGACGGCAGGCGACGGCCTGCCGCACCGCCCGGGTCACGGCCCGCGCCCGCCCGAGCAGTGTGCTGGGGGGCGAGGTGGGCACGGGTCCACCGCGGCCACCCGAGGCGGCAGCCGGCTGGTGCACCGATGCGCCGCAGCCTCCCAAGGCGCCAGGCGGCTGGCCCGCCGACACGGTCCGGCCGCCCGAGGAGGCAGGCGGCTGGCGCGCCGACGCGGCCCGGCCGCCTGAGGAGGCAGGCGGATGATGCGCCGACGCGGCCCGGCCACCCGGAGCGGCCGATGCGGGCAGGCCATCCGGGACGGCCGGTGCGGGCTGACCATCCGGAGCGGCCGGTGCCGGCCGGCCATCCGGGGTTCCCCGTGCGGGCCCGGATCCGCCTGGGCCGCGTGGGGAGTCCCCCGCGGATCCGCCGAGGGTGCCTTCAGGGGCCGGGGCGGCGCCGATGTCGAAGGGACCCGCGTCGCCGCTGTCGCTGCTCTGGTTCACGGGCCCAGGATGGCGAGGGGCGGGGCCGCGCCCGGGCGCCGAATGCCGTTCTGGGGACGACGAGAGCCTGTCCACAGCCCACCGAGACGCCTACCGACGGGAAGGGGACTCGCCGAGCCCGTGGCGGAGGGTGTAGTCGGCCGTCGCGTACTCGCCGCCCTGGAGCGGCTCACCGGCGAAGTACTCCGCCACCCCTGGGATCCGGTCCGCGTAGTCCTCGGCGTCGTCGCGGGGCCGGTAGCCGAGCCGGTCGTCCAGGTCCCAGAAACGGCGGGTGTTCGCCGAGACCGCGTACGCGGCGGTGAAGGTGACGCCGGGCCGGGTCAGCGCCGCCCAGACGAACCCGGCACAGTCGTACGGGCTCAGCCACGTGGCCAGGTGCCGCGGCTCGCTCGGGACGGGCTCCAGGCTGCCGATCCGCAGGCACACCACCTCCAGCCCGAACTTGTCGGCGTACAGCCGGCCCAGGGCTTCGAGAGCGACCTTGCTGACCCCGTACAGCCCGTCGGGGCGCGGCGGCGTCTCGGGCGAGACCGTCTCCGTGGACGGGTAGCAGCCGGTCAGCCGGTTGCTGCTCGCCAGCACCACGCGCCTGACCCCGGTGCGTCGCGCCGCTTCCAGCACGTGGTGGGCACCCACGACGTTGGCCTCCAGGAGATCGGCGAGCGGCGCCTCGTCCGGCACGCCGGCCAGGTGCACGATCGCGTCGGCCCCCTCGACGACCCCCATCACGTCCTCGACACCGCCCAGCTCGGTCTGCCGGACCTCCTCGTTCGGTCCCTCGGCGGTCAGCGGCACGCGGTCCACGGACACCAGCCGGCGCAGGCGCTCCCGCAGCGGTTCGCGCAGCACGGAGCCGACATTGCCGGCGGCGCCGGTGAGGACGACACTCTCCACAGTCATGAAGGGATTGTGCAGCTATAGACCGACATTTCCGTCAAGGTGCCCACCTGCCTCAGGCGCACGCCCCACCTACCTCAAGTGCGGCACCACCTTCTGGGCCAGCAGTTCCGCCTGGTCCCGGAAGTCCGCCCCCACCGGCATGAGGTTCATCGACCCGAACCCGAGCCCGCACAACTCCCCCAGCCGCTCCGTCACCTCCTCGGCGCTCCCCGCCACGACCCCGCCACCGGCGTCCCCGGCCTCCCGCGCGGCCCCGATCCGCACCGGCACGTTGTACACGCACTCGACCTCGCGCCCGCATGCCGCGGCCGAGGCCAGGACCTGCGCGCGCAGGCCGGTCACCTGCTCCGGCGACGCGAACCCGTACGACGGGATCCACCCGTCGGCCAACCGGCCCGTGACCTCCAGCGCCCGCCTGCCGTACGTCCCCAGCCAGATCGGGATCGGCCGCTCCGGCTTGGGCTCCAGGTCGGCCTCGAACGTCTGGTAGCGGCTGCCCTCGAACGTGAACGACCGCCGCGACCACAGCCCCCGGACGATCCGGACGGCCTCCTCCATCCCGGCCACCTTCTCGCGCGGCGACGGCACCCCGAGCCCGAACGCCCGGAACTCCTCGTCCGAGTAGCCGCCCCCGAGCCCGAGGATCAGCCGGCCCCCGGAGAAGCGGTGCAGGGTCTCGGCCATCTTGGCCACCATCGCCGGCGACCGGTACGGCACGCCCAGCACCCGCGTGGCCACCCGGACGCGCGACGTGGCCGCCGCGACCCAGGTCAGCATCGTCCACACCTCGTACGTCGGCGCGCTGCCGCACGGATGGTCCGAGGCCGAGACGAAGTCGAACCCCAGTTCCTCGGCCGCCCGCGCGTCGCCCACCGGGTCCGCCTCCGCCGCCGCGGAGGTGGAGATCCCGAGTCCGAACATGCCCATGACGCCTCCCAACTCGTTTACATGTAAACCTAAGTCACAGTTGTTTACACGTCAACGACATGGGTTAGGGTGTGGGCATGCCCGAGCCCCGATGGCTGGACGACGACGAGTTCCGCGCCTGGATCGGATACCGGCGGATGCGCCTGCTGCTCGACGCCCAGGTGAACCAGGACCTGACCCGCGAGTCGGGCCTGTCGGCGCCCGACTACGACGTGCTGTCGGCGCTGACCTCGTCCGAGGGACATCGGCGGCGGCTGACCGAGCTGGCCGACCGGATGCTCTGGTCGAAGAGCCGGTTGTCCCGGCACATCGGGCGGATGGAGCAGCGGGGGCTCGTCGCCCGCGAAGGGTGCGAGACGGACGCCCGGGGCTCGGTGATCGTGCTCACCGAGCAGGGGCTGCGCACGATCCAGGAGGCCGCCCCCGGGCACGTCGCGTCGGTGCGGCGGCACCTCATCGACCTGCTCTCCCCTGAGCAGATCGACGTCCTCGGCACGATCGCCGAGACCGTCCTCGCCCGCCTGGCCCCGGACGAGGACCTTCGGAGATAGCCCGCTACCCGACCCAGATGGGCCGCCAGTCCGGGATCTCGTGGAAGCGGCGCAGCTCCGACAGCCCCGCCAGGATCCCGCCCCACGCCCCGTACGGCGGCAGCTCGCCCTCGAAGCCGCTCTGCACCAGCGTCAGCCGCGTCCGCCCGCCGGAGCCCTCCAGCTTCCAGGTGCCGACGCCGACGGGACCCCAGTCCACGGACAGCCGCCGCCCCGGCTCCAGGTCGACGATCACGGCCGGGTTCGGGTTGTCGAAGCCGCCCATCGCGAAGCGCCCGCCCACGCGCGGCTCGATCGCGATGGGGTAGCCGAACCAGCGCGTCGCCTTCTCCGAGTCGACCAGCGAGTCGAACACGGCATCCGGCGCCGCGTCGACGACCACCTCCGCGCGCATGTCCGGCGCGGAGAAGTCGATCTTCGGGGTGAGCTCGCGGCCCTCCAGGTGCTCGGCCAGGTTCGCCAGGGCCAGGCACCAGTACGTCTGCAGGACGCCGCGGATGCTCGTGTTCGCGATCGCCTCCTGGTGGTCGTAGTCGCTCTGCGACACCGACACGATCGTGGCGTCGTCACCGTCCTCCTCGACCGCGAACTCGGTGGTGGCCTCCACCCCGCCGAGCGTCCAGGTGAAGCGGACCGTGCGGTCGTCGGCGTGCAGGAGCCGCTGGCGCGGCGCGTCGCCCTCGGGGGTGTGCCGGCCCCAGAAGGCGTAGCGGCCGGGCAGCTCGACCTCGGCGTGCTCGGCCAGCCAGATCCGCATGGCAGCGGGGTCGGTCAGCGCGTGCCGCACCTCCTTGACGGGGGCCTGCACGCGGGCACGCAGGGTCACCGGCTCAGTCATGGCGCTCCTCCTCCAGATCGGACTTCGGGTCGGACTTCGGGTCGGATTGAACGGGGTAGCAGGCGACGGCGAGCTTGAAGGCGTCGCCCTCGGCCCCGCCGTACCTCGTGAACAGCTCCCGCAGCGTGGTCTGCAGGTCGTCCAGGAACTGCCGGCGGTCCTCCGGCCGTACGCGGATCTCCCCCGACAGGCCGATCGACGGCAGCTCCGAGGCCGCGCGGTCGAGACCCGCGATGTCGGCCTGCACCTCCTCCATGAGGTCGAGGAGGTAGCCGAGGCTCAGCTCGTCGCGCGCCCGGCGCAGGCCGATCCGGCCGACCAGGCGAGGCGACAGCCAGTACGCGCGGGCGCCGGCCTGGTAGATGCCCTCGTTGACGCCGCGCACCTTGCGCTCCGCCACCAGGTCGACGAGGCCGGCCTCGACCAGCCGCTTGACGTGGTAGTAGACGCGCTGGGGCGTCTGGCCGAGCCGCTCGGCGACCTCGGAGCAGGTGCGCGGCTCGGCGAGCTGCCGCAGCACCTCGACGCGCTGCGGCTTGAGCAGGGCCTCGGCCTGCTCGATCTCTTCCAGGTACAGGACGTCTCTCATCGCAAAAACATTGTTTTACGTAAAAGACAATTTTGTCAATGGCCCGCACCGAAGGCCCGCATCCAGGCGGGCCGGAGATCAGGGCCAGGAACTGTCCTGGTCAGGGTCGCCGCCGTCCGACAGCAGGCGCAGGTCCGACTCGACCATCAGCGCGACCAGCTCGTCGAACGACACGGTGGGCTCCCAGCCGAGCTGCACCCGCGCCTTCTTCGGGTCGGCGCACAGCAGGTCCACCTCGGCGGGGCGGTGCAGGGCCTGGTCGGTGACGACGTACCGCTCCCAGTCGAGCCCGGCAGCGGCGAAGGCGGCCTCGGCCAGCTCCCTGACCGACTTCATGCGGCCGGTGCCGATCACGTAGTCCTCGGGCGTGGCGGCCTGGAGCATGAGGTGCATGGCGCGCACGTAGTCGCCCGCGAATCCCCAGTCGCGCCGCGCCTCCAGGTTGCCGAGGCGCAGCTCGTCCGCCAGGCCGAGCTTGATGCGGGCCACGCCCAGCGACACCTTGCGGGTGACGAACTCGGCGCCGCGGCGCGGCGACTCGTGGTTGAACAGGATCCCGGACACCGCGAACATGCCGTACGACTCGCGGTAGTTCTGGGTGAGGAAGTGCCCGTACGCCTTGGCCACCCCGTACGGCGAGCGCGGGTGGAAACCGGTGCGCTCGTTCTGCGGCGTCTCGCTGACCTGGCCGAACATCTCCGACGACGACGCCTGGTAGAAGCGGATCTGGCCGCCGGCGGCCGTGCCGCCGCGCGACACCCCGGAGCACACCCTGATGGCCTCCAGCATGCGCAGCACGCCCATCCCGGTGACCTCGGCGGTCAGCTCGGCCTGCTCCCACGACATGGGCACGAAGGAGATGGCCCCCAGGTTGTAGACCTCGTCAGGCTGGACGCGTTCCACAGCCGAGATGAGCGACCCCTGGTCGAGGAGGTCGCCGCGCACCACCTGCACGTCGGCGAGCAGCTTGCGCATCCGCGACACGCGCGGGTTGGCCTGTCCGCGGGCCAGCCCCCAGACCTCGTAGCCCTCGCGGAGCAGGTGCTCCGCGAGGTAGGAGCCGTCCTGGCCGGTGATGCCGGTGATCAAAGCGCGCCTGGCCAACGGGTCCTCCCCTATCACTACCGCGTCTGCTTGGGACGGGAATGTACAGCTAAGGCCTTGTCACAGCATCAATCCGCCTAGAACACGTTCCACCGAACCGCGCTCGGGCATGCCAACGTCGCAGTTCGCGCGCCCTGCGGAAGAGATGAGGAACAATTCCAGACGACCTACCGAATGGTAGCCTTTTCGGACTAAGGTCATCTTTCACGGTACACGCCGGACACAGCGTGCCTACCGGCGGAGAAAGGGGTGTCCGTTGCGGATCGCGCTGCTGTCCTACCGCAGCAAGCCGACCTGTGGGGGGCAGGGCGTCTACCTGCGCCACCTGAGCCGCGAGCTGGTCGCCCTCGGGCACCACGTGGAGGTGTTCTCCGGCCAGCCGTACCCGGAGCTCGACGAGGGCGTGATCCTCAACGAGGTGCCGAGCCTGGACCTCTACCGCGACGAGGACCCGTTCAGGACTCCCAAGCTGCACGAGTACCGCGACTGGATCGACTGGCTGGAAGTCGGCACCATGTGGACGGCCGGCTTCCCCGAGCCGCTGACGTTCACCCTGCGCGCCTACCGCGAGCTGAAGAAGCGCCTCGGCGACTTCGACGTCGTCCAGGACAACCAGACCCTCGGGTACGGCCTGCTGGGCATCCAGAAGCTGTTCCCCGTGGTCGGCACCATCCACCACCCCATCAGCGTGGACCGGCGCATCGAGCTGGAGGCCGCGCAGGGCGCCAAGAAGCTGTCGCTGCGCCGGTGGTACGGGTTCGTCAAGATGCAGGCCCGCGTCGCGCCCCGGCTGAGCCCCATCCTCACCGTCAGCGAGTCGTCGCTGGCCGACATCCACCGCGACTTCAACGTCCCGCAGGCCAACATGCGCCTGATCCCCCTCGGCGTCGACACCCGCTACTTCCACCCGCGCCCGGACAAGCCGCGGCGCAAGGGCTCGATCGTGGCCGTGGCCAGCGCCGACTCCCCCATGAAGGGCGTCGCCACGCTGCTGCGCGCCGTCGCCAAGCTCGCCACCGAACGCGACGTGAACCTCACCGTGGTCAGCAGGCCCACCCCCGGCGGGCCCACCGAGCAGCTCGTCCAGGAGCTGTCGCTGCAGGACCGGGTCCGTTTCGTCCACGGCATCTCCGACGACGAGCTGGGCGAGCTGATCGCCACCTCCGAGATCTCGGTCGTGCCCTCCCTGTACGAGGGGTTCTCGCTGCCCGCGGTCGAGCACATGGCCTGCGCCACGCCGCTGGTCGCCAGCCGTACCGGTGCGCTGCCCGAGGTGGTCGGCGACGCGGCGGTCCAGGTCGCGCCCGGCGACCCGGAGGAGCTGGCCGCGGTGCTGCGGCGCCTGCACGACTCGCCCGAGGAGCGCGAGCGCGTGGGCCGCGCCGGATACGACCGGGTCATGGAGCGCTACACCTGGCACGTCGTCGCCAAGCGGACCGTCGAGGCGTACCACGAGGCCATCGCGGCCCACCGCCGCACCCGCTGACCCGCCATCGGCCGAGAAGCCCCTTTTCCCCGACCACAAGGAGACGGATCAAGTGCTGACCGTGGACTTCGACCGGCTGCCCGTCGGGCCCGGCACCCGCGTGCTCGACCTGGGCTGCGGCGGGGGCCGGCACGCCTTCGAGGTGCTGCGCCGCGGCGCGGACGTGGTCGCCTTCGACATGGACCAGGCCGAGCTGGACGGCGTGGCCGGCATGTTCGCGGCGATGGACAAGGCCGGCGAGGTGCCGGAGGGCGCCACCGGCCAGACCGTCCAGGGGACGGCGCTGGACATGCCGTTCGAGGAGGGCAGCTTCGACCGGGTCATCGCCGCCGAGGTGCTGGAGCACATCCCCGACGACATGGCCGCGATGCGGGAGATCTTCCGGGTGCTCAAGCCGGGCGGCACGGCCGCGGTCACGGTGCCGAGCTTCCTGCCCGAGCGGATCTGCTGGGCGCTGGACGAGGACTACCACACCGCCCCGGGCGGCCACGTGCGCATCTACACGCTGGCCGAGCTGTCGGCCAAGCTGAAGTCCATCGGCTTCGTCATCGGCCCCCACCACCACGCCCACGGCCTGCACGCGCCGTACTGGTGGATCAAGTGCGCGGTCGGCGTCAACAACGACGACCACCCGCTGGCCAAGGCGTACCACGAGCTGCTCGTGTGGGACATCATGAAGCGCCCCGCCGCGACCCGCGTCGCCGAGGCCCTGCTCAACCCGCTCATCGGCAAGAGCGTGGTCCTCTACGTCAGGAAGCCCGCGGCGTGATCGGCCGCGAGGAGGTCGTCCGTACGGCCTTGAGCATCGCGGCGATCCAGCAGGAGGACGGCGGCGTGCCGTGGCCCGAGGGACACGTGGACGCCTGGAACCACGTCGAGTGCCTCATGGCCATGGCGGTCGCCGGGCTGGAGGAGCCGGTGCGGCGCGGCTGGGAGTGGCTGGAGCGGCACCAGCGCGACGACGGTTCGTGGCCGATGAAGCTGGTCGGCGGCGCCGCCGTCGAGCGGGGCGGCGAGAGCAACCACGCCGCGTACGTGGCCGCCGGCCTGTGGCACCACCACCTGGTGACCGGCGACCGGGAGGTCACCGAGCGGCGCTGGCCCATGGTCAAGGCCGCGCTCGACTACGTCGCGGGGCTGCAGACCGCGCGCGGCGAGATCGTCTGGGAGCGGGACGCCCAGGGGCGGGCCTCGACGTACGCGCTGCTCACCGGCTGCTCGTCCATCCACCAGGCGCTGCGCTGCGGCGTGCTGCTGGCCGAGCGCCTCGGCGACCCGCAGCCGCACTGGGAGCTGGCCGCCGACCGGCTGGCGCACGTCCTGGCGGCCCACCCGGAGGCGTTCGCCGACAAGAGCCGCTTCTCGATGGACTGGTACTACCCGGTGCTGGGCGGGGCGGTGCGCGGCGCGCAGGCGGCCGAGCTGATGGAACGCGAGTGGGCGACGTTCGTGGTGCCCGGCCTCGGGATCCGGTGCGTGTCGGACGAGCCGTGGGTCACGGGCGCGGAGACCTGCGAGCTGGTGCTGGCGCTCGACGCGCTGGGCGACCGGGAACGGGCGCGGCGCCTGTTCACCGACATCCAGCATCTACGGCACGAGGACGGGTCGTACTGGACCGGCTGGCAGTTCGCCAACCGCAAGCACTTCCCGCACGAGCGGTCCGGCTACACGGCGGCCGCGGTGGTGCTGGCGGCGGACGCGCTGGAGGGGCTCTCGGCGGGCGCGGGGCTGTTCCGCGACGTGAGCGCGCCGCCCGTGCCGCCGTCCGACCCGGACCGGTGCGGCTGCACTCCCGCCCGCGCGTGATCCCCCGTTCGCAAGGGCTTTTGCGGTTTCTTTGCCGGTGAGGCCGGAGCGCCGTACCTGGCGGGCGCAACCAGGTCACTAGCGTCGGGAGTGGCCGTACGAGGCGTCTTCGGGGGAAGCGTGGGCGACACGGGCATGACTGCGTTCTTGCACCATGACGGGATCGACGCGACGCCCGCGCCTCCGGCCGCCGGCTGGCGCAGGCTCCTGGCCCGCGACGCCGACGAGGTCGTCGCCGGCCCCTGGGCCGCCGACCCCGGCCGGCGCGGGGTCGGGGAGGCCGAGAGCGCGTACGTCTCCGGCTTCAACGCCGCCCTGTCCCGCGACCTCGGAGCTCTCCCGGCGCTGCTCGACGGACTGCCCCGGGAGCGGTGGACGTTCGCCTGCGAGGGCGCGGGGGCCGCGAGCGCGGTGCTCGACCTGCTCACGCTGTCGCGCGGACGGCGCCTGCGCGAGCTGCTCTCCGGACCGGCCGCGCGCCACCACCACGCCGTCCACCTCGGCGCCGGGCGCGGGTACGCGCTGCTGCGCCTGCCGCCCATGCGCGGGGCGTGCCGGGGCCACCCGCTGCTGCGCTGGCTGGCCGTGGACGGGTACGGGTTCCAGCGGGGCCTGGAGGCGGGCGTCCGGCTGCTGCACGAGCGGGCCATGCCGGGGCTGCTGACGCGGGCCCGGTGCGCGACGTTCGACCAGGGGCTCGGCCGGCTGCTGTGGCACCACGAGCGGGCCTCGGCCGAGTCGGCCGCCGACCGCGTCGCCGGGTTCCCGGCGGGACGGCGGGGCGACCTGTGGGCCGGGGTCGCCTACGCCGCCACGCGCACGGGCGGCGCCACCGGCGAGGAGCTGGCGCTGCTGGCCGAGCGGGCGGGCGCCGACGGGTACCGGTCCCGCCTGGCGCAGGGGTGCGCGTTCGCGTCGATGGCCGTGGTGCGTGAAGGGGCCCTGCTCGGCCCGGCGGTGCTGGCCGCGCCGATCCTGGCGGGGGCCGAGCCCGAGGAGGCGGCCTCCTGGGCGGACCGGGCGCTGCTGGCGCTCGGCCATGACGCCCGTACGCACGACGACTACCTCGCCTGGCAGGCGGAGACCCGGCGGGCCTGGTCCCACCGCCACCGCCGCGTCTGACGGGCCCTCAGACGCCGGGGCGGACCCGTTCGAGCACCCGCAGCGACCCGCGTACGTCGACCTCCTCGAACGCCCCCGACTCCAGCGCCCGCAGATACACCCGGTACGGCGCCTGACCGCCGTCGGCCGGATCGGGATAGACGTCGTGGAACACCAGCGCCCCGCCCTCGACGACGTGCGGCGCCCAGCCCTCGTAGTCGCGGGTCACCGGCTCCTCCGAGTGGCCCCCGTCGATGAACAGCATGCCGAGCGGCGTACGCCACAGCCGGGCCACCCGCTCGGAGGCTCCCACGACGGCGATCACCTCGTCCTCCAGCCCGGCGGCGGCGATCGTGGCCCGGAAGACGGGCAGGGAGTCCATCCTGCCGAAGCGCGGGTCCACCAGCGTGGGATCGTGGTGCTCCCAGCCGGGCTGGATCTCCTCCGAGCCGCGATGGTGGTCCACGGTGACGACCACGGTCTCCGCCTGCCGGGCCGCCGCGCCGAGGTAGATGGCCGACTTGCCGCAGTATGTACCGATCTCGCAGATGGGTCCGCGCTTGCCGTACCGCAGAGCCGTCTCGAACAGCGCCAGCCCCTCGTCCGGCGGCATGAAGCCCTTGGCGTTCTCGGCGGCGTCCAGAAGATCGGGCGGCATCATCATGAACCGCACCCTAACCGACATCCCTCCCCAAGACCGAACAAGGTTCCGGTGACCTCTTGCCCCGGCATTCTGCAACCTGTTCTACTTGGCACGTGAATCAGCGCGCTCGTATCGCGATGTCCGGCGACGAGGTCGACGCCTTCCTCGCATCGGCCCGCAAGCTGCAGCTCGCGACCATCAACCCCGACGGCACACCGCACCTGGTCACCATGTTCTACGCGCTCGACGAGCGTGGGCGCATCTGCTTCTGGACCTACGCCAAGGCGCAGAAGACCCGCAACCTGGAACGCGACCCGCGTGTGACGTGCCTGATCGAGACCGGTGACGACTACGACCAACTGCGCGGCGTCACGCTCTACGGCAAGGCCGAGCGGGTGGACGAGCGGGCGGCCGTCCTCGACATCGGCCTGCGGGTCGTGCGCGGGATGAATCCGGGCGTGGCCGACGAGCACCTGCTGCCCTATGTCGAGCACACCGGCCGCAAGCGGGTCGGATTCGTCGTGGAGCGCACCAAGGTGGTCTCATGGGATCACAGGAGGCTCACGTGAAAGTCAAGGTCGACGAGATGGTCTGCGAGGCCAATGCCGTGTGCATGGGGCTCGCGCCCGAGGTTTTCGATGTGGACGACGACGACCAGCTCCACATCCTGCTGCCCGAACCGCCACCCGAGATGCGCGACCGCGTACGCCACGCCGTCCGGTCCTGCCCGAAAGCCGCACTCTCCCTGGAGGAATAGCCGTTCCGCCAGGACAGCCCCGAAGCCGTTCCGCCAGGACAGCCCCGAGGAGGAACCCCCCATGCGCGCCGCGCTCCTGCACGCCGTAGGCGACGACAAGCTCGACATCCGTGACGACGTCACGCTGGCTCCCGTCGGCCCCACCGAGGTACGGGTCCGGGTCAGGGCCACGGGCGTCTGCCACTCGGACCTGTCGGCCATGTCCGGCGTGCTGCCGCAACCCGTGCCGCTCGTCCCCGGGCACGAGGGCGCGGGCGAGGTGCTGGAGGTCGGCGACCACGTCACCACCGTCCAGCCGGGCGACCACGTCATCATCAGCTGGCGCCCCGCCTGTCAGGAGTGCCGGCTGTGCGTGGGGGGCCAGCCGCACCTGTGCATGAAGTACACCATCGAGGCCTTCAGCAAGGGCAACTTCCGCTTCGGAGGCGACACCATGGCCTTCGGCATGGCCGGCTGCGGCACCTGGGCCGAGGAGGTCGTCATCCCCTGGCAGGGCGCGATCAAGATCGACGCGGACGTGCCCTGGGAGGCGGCGGCCCTCATCGGCTGCGGCATCACCACCGGCGTCGGCGCCGCCGTCAACACCGCCCGGGTCCGTCCCGGCTCGACGGTCGCGGTCATCGGCTGCGGCGGCGTCGGCCTGTCGGTCATCCAGGGCGCCCGCCTCTCCGGCGCCAGGACCATCCTCGCGGTCGACCCGCTGGAGTCCAAGCACGAGCTGGCCAGGAAGGTCGGCGCCACCCACACCGTCACGCCCGACGGCGTCGCGGGCGCGCTCGGCGAGCTGACCGGCGGCCAGGGCTTCGACTACGCCTTCGAGGCGGTCGGCAAGGGCGCCACCATCCAGGCCGCCTGGCAGCTCGCCCGGCAGGGCGGCGACGTGGTCGTGGTGGGGGCGGGCGCGGCGGACGACATGGTGTCGATCTCCGCGTTCAGTCTGCTGTTCGAGGGCAAGAGGCTGCTGTCCAGCGTGTACGGCGAGGCGGACGTCCGGCATGACTTCCCGTACTTCGCCACCCTGTACAAGGCGGGACAGCTCGACCTCGACTCCATGATCAGCGCCCGCATCCGGCTGGCGGACCTGAACGACGCGGTGGCGGCGCTGAAGGGCGGCGAGGTGCTGCGCCAGGTCGTCATCATGGACTGACGGCTTTGGGGCTCTAAGGGCTCAAAGGCAAGGTCCTCACGGAAGGGGCGCGCTACGCGCGGAATCACGCTCGGGCGTGCCCCCAGGGGGCTCCGCCCCCTTCGACCCCCTCAAAGGCATGGTCCTCGCTGACGCTCGGGCGCTCTTGCCTCCGGGGCTTCGCCCCGGAGGCGAGGGGCTCCCGCCCCTCGCGCACCCCGGCCCAGACCGGCTCCCCAGTCTGGTCCAACCCGAGGAAAAGTGCGGGCTGCCCGACACCCTGCCGAGGCGGTCCAAGTACTGAAGAACGAGGATCTCGTCGAGACCGTCAGCGCCAGGGGATCTTCGTCAAGCAGCGCGACGGCACCCACTGTCGTGACAGCTCTCACATGCGCCCTCGGCCAACCAGTGTGCCCACGGTCCACTGGTCCAGCCAGACGGCCTGGCCGGTGGGCGTGACAGTGAACCGATAGCGGCTCCGACCAGGACGTCCCTGGCGCAACCACTCCATGTACGCCTGCTCGAACTCCTCCCACAGCTCTCGGCCGCCCCCCTGGAGCACCTCGGCCGAAGACTTTCCAGGAGAAATGCTTGCCAGCGCCCAGGCCCGGGTGTCCTTCAGGTCGCGCAGTCGAAGCGTCCAGACTCGTTCGGCAGGCCCCCACTGCTCCCACCCGGCTGAGGTGATCGTCAGCGTGGGCGCGTGTGCCGCCAGCGCCAGTCCGAAGCCCTGGGCAAGAGCCTGGTAGGGCGCGCGAGGATCGAGCAATGTGTCGTCGCAGGCGCCCTCGTCGGAGTATGCGGGCCACTGGCTGGGGCGTCGTTGGGAGCGCATCATCATGAAGCTGGCGCCGCCGACGAACCGGCCGACGGCGGTGCCGTCGTCGAGGATGTCGAGGTGCAACTGCTCGCCCCACTGGCCATGCGCCGGCATGTAGGGCGCGACGATGACTCCGCCGGGCCGGGTCTGCGCGACCCATGCCCATGGGATCTCGCGCACCCCGCAGGTGACGTGCAGTCGGTCGTACGGTGCGTGGTCCGGGGCGCCGAGCGCACCGTCACCGACCAGCACGGTCGAGTGCAGTCCTGCTTTGCTGAGGTTGTTGCCGGCCGCAGCGGCGACACCGGGATCTACCTCCATGGTGACGACCTGGTCCTCGCCCAGTCGCCAGGCCAGCATGGCGGCGGTCCAGCCGGTGCCGGTGCCGATCTCCAGCACGTGATGATGGTTCTCCACGGCCAGCAGTCGCAGGAACTCCATCGACACGTGCGGGCACGACAGCGAGGAACTGGCCGGGGCGCGGGTGTCGCCGACGTCGACGCTGCCGTCTCCACGCTGGGTGATGATCGCGCAGTTGGTGTAGACGGCGTCCCACCATGCGTCGGCGTCGGCGTCGAGGTCGATCAGGTGCTCGGGCCTGGAGTCCATCGGCTCTGCCCAGGCGCGGCCTGGGACGAACAGATGCCGGCGAACCTGACGCAGGGCGGTGTGCCAGTGTGCGCTGTCGGTATCGCGCCTGAGCAAGACTCCGGCGTCGGTGAGGTAGCTGGACAGGCGCGCGATGCGGTCCTGGACGTGGTGCGGGAAGCTCTTCACGGTCACTTCTTCGGGGTGACGTCAGGCTGGCACGGGTTGTTGGGCTTGCAGGGCTGGTTCGGGTTGCACGACATCTTGGGCTGGCAGCCGCCGCCGCCGCCAGGGGCGTTGACGCCAGGGTTGCATCCCGGGTTGCACTGCGGCTCGCATGGGGGCTTGCAGGCTTCCGGCAGAGCGGGCGAGATGTGGGTGGCGGCGAGTCGCTGAACGCGCGGCGCCAGCTCGGTGAGCGGGGTGGTGGTGACGTTGCCGGCGGCGAGCCAGCGGCTGAGCGGGCAGGGGCTGAGCGTGCCGTCGGGGAGGACGGCGGCGATGCCGTCGCCGCAGCGTCCGCACAGCTCTGAGGCATTGCACGCGCGCTGCGCTGGCCGGCCGAGAAGCCGCATGCGGTCGATGCCCATGTTGGTGACGCCCAGGTCGGCGAGCTGGGAACGCGCCTGCTCGATGCACTGGCCGTCGCCGAGGTCGATGATGCCGACTCGCAGCGGGATACCGAGCTCGACGGCGCGCTCGATGTTGGCCTCGGTGCGAGGCAGAGTGTTTCGTCGAGTGATCGTCATGTGCTGAGCCGGGTCGTCGCTGTAGTAGGACGTGGCGAGGCGGACGCCGGGCTGGCGGAAGGTCGCCCACAGCCGGTCGGGGACGTGAACGAGGTTGGAGTAGATCTCGACCTCGATCTCGGCGGCCAGGGCGTAGTCGATGAGCACCGGCAGGTCGGGGTGGAGGGTGGGCTCGCCGCCGATGAACTGCACCATGCACACACCCGCGTCGGCGGCTTGGTCGATGACGTTCGTCCAGTCGCGGACGGTCATGGTGCCGTGGGTCTTGCCGGGTCCGGATTCGGCGTAGCAGTGGGTGCACTCCAGCTGGCAGCGCCCGGTGATTTCCAGCCAGAGGAAGTCGAGGTTGGGCGGGGAGATGGCTTCGGCGATGGTCACGATGTGGCCCCTTCGTGGCGTGAGGTGGTGCCTTTCAAGGTGCGGGTTGGCGCGGCGGACGCCTGGGAAGGCCGCCGCCGCGCCGGGCCCCTGTCGGCGGGGATGGCCGACAGCAGAAGGTCAACGTCGGGCTTCGTCTCTGCGGGACGGCCACTGGGTGGACAGTGGCTGCCCGGGCGCTCAGTCGGGCCGGGTGTAGAAGGCCCTGCAGTTGTGGATCAGCGCCGCCTGCTGGGAGAGCGCGGATGCCAGAGACGCGGCGTCTGGCTCGGTGATCTGCGCCTCGACTCCGGCGGCCGCCATCGCCGCGGTGATCGGCCGGCGTAGCTTGGCCGTGAACTCGGCTTCGTTGGCCGTGATGATGACGCGCTGGATCTCCCATCCGGGATATGTGCTGCGTAGCACCGCGAGCTGGCGTCCGGCATACGAACCAGTGAGGGCGACCTGAGCGGGGCCTGTCATGACAGGTCCCTCAGACTCCTCAGAAACCAGACGGCCTTGCCCGTGGGCTCAGGGGCGACGCCCCAGGACTCGGAGTACTCGTCCACGATGGCCAGGCCGCGACCGTGCTCCTGGTCCAGGGCGGCGGCGACCGGTCGGGGGCTGCTCAGGCTGTGGTCGACGACCTCGCCCCTGAGCATCTGGTCACTGACGATGAGGCGCAGCTCGATCGGCGCCTCGGCGTGGACGACCGCGTTCGTGACGAGCTCGGAGACGATCAACATGACGTCGTCGACCTCGGTGCCCAGCCCCCAGGAGGAGAGCGCTTCGCGGGTGAGGGCGCGAGCGTGTCCGGCGGCTTCGGGGATGCGGAGAAGTTCCCATGTCGCCTCTCGGACGGGGGCCAGTGTGGTCCCGCCAGCGCTATGGTCAGTCATGGGTGGGCTGACGGCGCCGCAGAACATGCAGGCCAGGCCGTGCAGGCCAGCGATGCTGATCGTTTCTGGCACGGGAACTTGTGCTGCCCCGTGGGACGTCGCTGCCTCCGGCATTGAGCCGATCCCATCTGTCTGTCAGGTTCCGACAGACAGATGGTGGGCTTTGCGCAATGCCAGAAGTAACCCCATGAGGGTTACCTGGGTCAGGTGGCGCTGCACCATTCGGCGAAAGCGGTCAGAGTCTCTGCATCGGCGCGCTTGAGCCTGCGTAGCGTAGCGGCGTCCTCGCGGACCCACCGGTGGTCGCGGGTGTGCTGTGGCGCGATCTTCCTGGCGACCTTCAGGCTCTCGAAGGCGTCGTCTGGCAAGCCCACCCACAGCTGGGCGCGCGCGAGTTCGATGTAGAAGCCACTGCGACGCTCGTCGGGCAGGTCTGCTGGTGGCGCCCAATCGCGGGCCAGCTCCAGGGCCCGATCGACATGGCCCGCACCGAGGCTCACCGCGACGGACACCTCATGGATGCGCACCGAGGACGGGCCGAACGCTGTCCCGTAGAAGACCCCTTCGGACACGCGGTCGCCAAGAATCCGGGCCTCGGCCAGGTGGGTGTAAGCCGCGTCTGCGTCGCCGGCCCGGCCGGCGATGACGGCTGCTCGCATGTGCAGGGCGCCGCGGGCCGCGGTGGCAGTGGCGTGATCGTGTGCCGGCGCGGCGTCGATGGCGCTCTCCAACACCTGCAGGCCGCGGTGGTGGATACCTGCCGCGAAGAAGGTCTCGCAGCGCACGTACGCCACGCTGGCGCTCACCAGAGGGTCACCTGTCTGTGGCGAGGCCCAGCGCATGAGGTCGATGAGCCGGGCGGACAGGTCGTAGGCCCCGGCCTTGTAGGCGACGGCGTCGGCGGCGCGGCATGCGTGGACGACCAGTGTGGCGATCTGCGAGCGATGCTCGGCTGGTGCGGCCTGCATGGCGCGGAACAGTTCACCGAGGAGGTCTGGCACGCGGCTGACGATATGCACGTACTGCGCGGCCAAGCGCCAGCGCACGGCTTCGTCGACGGCGGAGCGCAACTCCGGCAGGGACCGGATCGGGCCGTCGTCGGGAAGGTCGTAGGCAGAGATGGCGGCCGAGATCACAGGCAGCGCCTGCTGGATGCGCGAGTTGGCATGGGCACGGTCGGCCAGGAGGAGCGATGGGTCGATCCTCAGGGCGTCGGCGACCGCCTCCAAGACGCCGTCGCCGACGCCGCGGACGCCGCGTTCGATCTTGCGGATCGTGCCCAGGTGGACGTTCGAGGCGGCCGCGAGCTGCTGCTGGGACAGGCGCGCGACTCGTCGGTAGTAGGCGATGCGCCTTCCGATGCCACTGCGAGGGTCTGCGGGCATGAGCGCTCCGAATTCGAGGCGGTCACTTCGGACTGTAGCCGTACCGTCGCAGTGCTGCCCTGCCCTTGGTAGAACGCCCGGCTACTCGATCGGGAGGGTCAAGAGCTCGGTCAGGGAGGTGATGCGCCAGTCCGCAGGAGCCGCCACCGGGTCGTCCGCCCACAGGTGTCCCCAGGGGCCGCGGCGGAGGTGCGCGGTCCGCAGGCCGGCGGCCTTGGCCGGCAGGACGTCGTTGGCCGGGTGGTCGCCGACGTAGACGATGTCGCTCGCGGCCGCGCCGGCGAGGTCCACGAGCCGGGCGAAGAACTCGGGATCGGGCTTGGCCACGCCCCACTCCCCTGAAGTGGCGATCCCGTCCGCGGGGAGGTCGAGAGCGCGAAGAAGTTCGGCGGCGCGCTGGGTCTGGTTTCCGGCGATCAGCACCTGGTGGCCGGCCTCGCGGAGTGCTGTGAGGACCGGTCGGACGTCGGGATAGAGGTCGGAGTCGTCGAGGTGCTCGCCGCGGCCGGCGGCCTCTCGGGCGGCGTACTCGGCGGCGAGGTCGATGTCGGGGCGCAGGAGGCGCACGGCGTCGGCGTTGTCGCGGCCTTTCGCGACCACCGCTCCGACGAGCGCGGACAGGGTGTGCCTGGGGATGTTGAGCCAGTCTGCCCAGGAGTTCCAGTAGCGGTCGTCGCGCACGATCGTTTCGCCGATGTCGAAGGCGAAGGTCCTCATCACCGGGCGAGCTTAGTCTGGACAGACTGCAGATCGGGAGGGCGGACCGCCCGGTTAGATGTGGATGTTTTACGTGCCGATTCGCAGGGACTTGGCCCGCATCTCAGGTCCGTGCCACTTGGGCCACCGGGGTGTTCGCCCAGCTCGCCGTGCACATGACCTCTCGCCGCGTCGGCGCTATGAGGCCGCGGCCGATTTCTCGCCTACCCTGCCCACGGGAGACGGCGCGCTCGGAGCTGCCGGCTCGCCCCGGCGAGGAACGCGGAGGCCGGACCAGCACCACCCGCTTCGCCCCTCGCACGCTGCTGAACCTGACCGGACGCCATGACGGGGCGATGCTGATGCTCGCCGCTCTCGCCCCCTTGATCACCATGGATTCACGGCAGGAACGCCGCCAGGACGGCACCTCTGGCTCGACCAGCCCGACTGAGCAAGATCCTCCTGAGAGGGGGTACCCCGGCCCAGACCGGGACCTCCGGGAGAGACGGGAACGACCAGGAGTGCCGACCGAGGCAGGAAGAGCGACGCTCAGCACGTCACATCCCCACCCGAAGCCCTTGACGCCAGGTCGGGTGTGCCGGCTGCCAGCCCAGTTCGCGCTTGGCCTTGGCGTTGGATGCGCCGCGCAGTTCGGTCATGAGCACGACGCCGGCCTCTCCGGCGGCCAGCCGTCCGATGAACCGCGGTACACGCATCGGCTTCTTGGCCCCCAGCATCGCCGCCAGTTCCGGCAGCCATTCGGCGACCGGGGCGGGGTCGTCGTCGACGATGTTGTAGACCCCGCGGCCGCCGTTCTCCACCGCCGCGACCGTGGCTTCGGCGGCGTCGGCGATGTGGATGAACGACCACACCCCGCCGCCGTCGCCGACGACCGGGAACTTGCGCTTGCGGATCATCTCAAGCTGCGCGGAGCCCGGCGCCATGGAGGTGCCGGGTCCGTAGAACGCGCCGTAGCGCAGCACGATCCCCTCGGTCCAGGCGGCGCCCAGCACGGCCTTCTCCAGGTGCTCGACCGCGGCAATCATGGAGGCCATCTGGCTGACCGGCGAGCGATCCAGGGGGTCTTGTTCGTTCTTGACCGGCCCGCCGGTCCGGGTGTACGTGAACGCGCCGTTGCTCGCGGCGACGAACCGTCGTACCCCTGTGGCGCGTGCGGCCGCGAGCAGGTTGTCGGTGCCCTCGATCCGCAGCCGGTCGGTGGCGGCGAAGCTGCGTTCGAAATGGCGGGTGTCGATGTGCCCGATGGCGGTGAGCTGGTGAACGATCACCTCCGGGGCCGCCTGGCGCACGGCCGCCTCGACCTGGGCGCGATCGAGCGCATCGGCGATGACCGGTACTGCACCGAGCTGTGATGCCCTGGCCTTGCCGGATTCGCTGCGGACCATGGCGAACACCTCGTGTCCCGCATCGACCAGACGGGGCACCAGTTCCTTGCCCATCGCTCCGGTCGCTCCTGCCACCAGCACTCTCATCGTCGGCTCCCTTGCCGTCCGGTTCGGATTCGTCACTTGAACCGGATGACCCGCCGTTTCCTGACAGGGTCCCCAGGTGATACACGTCACATCGCGAGCAGGGGCTGTCCACGGCCGACCGCCGTCGCGGGTCAGTGCTGGTCTCGCGCGGGCATTTCCATCACGCGTCTCCGAACACCATGCGATGCCCTGCGGCGGTGTCCATGTATTCGCGCACCTGATGGATCAACCCGTCCCGCAGCTCGAAGACGAAGCAGTAGTCGTTGCGGTAGGGCTTGCCGTCCGCCAGCGTGGCCCGCATGGTCACCTCCACCACGACCACGTCGCCGTCGGCGTAGAAGCCGTGGAAGTCCAGGGCCACGTCGGCGACGAACATGCGCGGGAAGTCAACGGTGAGGAAGTGGACGATGGCGTCCCTGCCCACCATGTGAGGAGATCCGCCGAGCGCCACGGCGGTCGCGTTCCCGGGCGGGGCCAGCCACTCCGCGTCCTGGGTGAAGAACGCCCCGATCAGGTCCTTGTCCCGGGTCGAGAATGATCGCCACGCTTGCTGCACCAGCTCGCGGCTTCGTTCTGAGGTCATGCCAGGCAGCGTAGGCAGCCTCCCAGCCCGAGACCGGCCACATTCGGACATGATCACGAGTGATCAGGAAGTGTCGTGATCGGTCGCTACCCTGTCGTCTCCGCATGGGGAAGATCCGCGATCTTCTGGATGGTGGTGCGCGGACGTGGCGAGCCGCTCACGGTCGCCGATGTGGCCCGTCGGCTGGGCGCCGACCCCGGTGCGGCGGTCTCCCGCACGATGCTGGACCTGTGGGACCAGCACGTCCTCCTGGAACAGAGCGATCACGGCGTGATCGTGCTGTCGGCGAACACCTGCCCCTCGGACGAGGACGAGCTGTGGACCCGCCTCACCGAGAACGCGCAGGCGTGGGGCTTCTGGTGGCTGGTCAACAACACTCACGACCTCTTCTACGCGGCCGACGGGGCTCTCGTCACGTCGGTGCAGCAAGTCTCGTCTCCCGGCGGCCCGGAGTGCTTCGGCCCGGACCCCGCCGCACTGGACGACCATCTGGGCGCCCTGCGTGCGCTGGGGGCACGGATCAGGGCCGACGACGAGGCGGGCGTGACGCCCGAGGTGCCCTATCCCGACTGGCAGACCGCGCTGGCGACCGTCGAGGCGTTGACCGGCGTGCGCCTGGACGTCGACCGGTTCACCTGAGCGCACCTGTCCGTCCGAGCCTCCGCCCTGGGGTGATCGCCCTCAGCAGGTCACCGCCACGTTCGCCGGTCGCCGGTCGCCGGCGCTCCGTCGTCGCCGCTTCGGAGAGCGCGGGCGGTGGCCGGGTCGGCGGGCAGGTACGCCTCCACCGCCACCTCCTCCAGCGTGATGTCGAAGGCCGCGCCGAACGTGGTGATCGTGTTGATGAAGGCCAGCTCGGCCCCCCGATGCCGGACGCGGATGGGGAGAGCGATCTCCGCCGGGTCCGGCGGCGCGGCATCGCCCGGCGGGCCGTACGCGACCAGTTCCTCGTGCAGCTCGCTCAGGTACGGATCCCCCGTACGCATGGCCTGGCGCGCCAGCCGGGGCAGGAAGTAGCTCCGCACCTGCTCCAGGTTGACCACCCGCGGAGCGAACCCGTCCGGGTGCAGGCCGAGCCGCATCATGTTGACCGGCGGCTCCAGCAGGGCGGGGGCGACGCCGTCCAGGAAGACATCCGCCGCGGAGTTGGCGAGGAGCAGGTTCCAGCGGCGATCGACGACGAGTGCCGGGTTCGGCTCGTGTCCCCGCAGGATGCCCTCAAGGGCCTCGCGGGCCGCGGCCATGTCGGCGGAGTCGAGGGGGCGGTTCTGGAAGATCGGTGCGTACCCCGCGGCGACGAGCAGCCGGTTGCGCTCCCGCAGCGGGACCCCCAGGTGCTCGGCCAGGCGCAGCACCATCGGACGGCTGGGCATCGTCCGGCCGGTCTCGACGAAGCTGACGTGCCGGCTGGAGACGCCCGCCTGGATGGCCAGGTCGAGCTGGCTCAGCCGCCGGCGCCTGCGCCACTCCCGCAGGAGCTCCCCCACGGGCGGATCTGCTGACATGAACGATGTCCTATCGCGGCCACCGCCGGCGACGCCATTACATCCCATGTCATGAAGTCATGAGCGCTCGTCGGAGCTCACTCGTCGTCGAAGAGGCCGGGCGGGCACTCCATGGGTTCGACGGTGCCGTCGGGCTTCTGCATCTCGCACTGGGTTCCGGAACCGCCGTGACCGACACGGCCGTCACCGGCGCCGCCGCCGACGCCGGCGAAGGCGCCCGACACACCGGCGAAGAAGGCCAGGCCCACGATGACCGCGATGAGCCCGACGACGATCCCGCCGGGGCCGCCCCCGATGTTCCCCGCGGGCACGGCCCTGGTCGGGTCCTGCGGGTCGTAGAGCACATCGGTGGCGTTGCCGACGCCCAGGTCGGAGGTGGTCCGCGCCTCGGTGGTGATCTCCTGCCCGTCCAGGGTCGTGAAGGTCAGGACCGGCCGGCGTCTCGCCCTCAGGTGCTCCCCCTGCCCCGTGAACGTGGTCCGGACGTCGCTGACCACGCCCGGCACCCGCTCCGCCCGCTGGGCGAACCGCCTGCCGTCCACCATCCCCTTGATCGAAAACAGCAGGATCAGCACTCCGAACGCCACGAACAGCAACGGGAAGTAGGTGACCAGGTCGTCCAACACGGGCCTCCTCAGGTCGGCTCGAACGGTAGAACGCTCGGGACGCGCCAAGGTTCCCGGCCATCATGGATCTGCGGGAGCTGCCGCCGGCGGGCCGCAACGGGCACTTCGCCTCCCGTGCGGGTGAACGAGCAGCTCACCCTGGACTTCATGACGGTGGATGACCCCGTGGGGATGCACCTGGCCTTCGACGTGTCCCGGAGAGATGGTCGTCGGCGATGAGCGGGGCGAGTCCGTGAGTGGTCGGCGCGGTGGTCAGCGGGTCACGCGACGGTCAGAGGCCACGGCGGTCGAGGCGTGCGCGCAGGGCGCTGGGCGTCTCGGCGAGATGCTTGCGGACCGTCCGGGTCAGGTGCGCGTGATCGGCGAAGCCGTACATGGTGGCCAGCTCGGCGAGCTGGGCGCCGCCGTCGGCCATGTGCTCCAGCACGGCCCGCACCCTCAGTTCGTTGCGATACTCGCTGATCGTGCGGCCGGTGACATGGCGGAAGATCCTTCCGACATGCTTGGGCGAGGCGCCGACCAGCCGGGCCAGGTCCACGACGCTGTCGTTGAGGTGACCGCAGGAGAGCGCCTCCTGCACGGCGATGGTCATGCGGCGGTGGATCACCCGCGTCGTCGGCGGCGCACCGGGGCCGGGCCGCTCGGTCCGCGGTGGGAGAGCCGCCAGCAGGCTCTGCAACCGTTCACCCACCTCCAGGCGGTCAGCGCCTCTCCTGCAGGCGGACAGCAGCTCGCGATGGCGCAGGTCGAGCAGGGCGGTGATCGCCAGCATCCAGCCCGGAGCGCCCTGGACGCCCGCGACGTATTCGTCGTGGGCGTCAGGGGTCAGCATGATCCAGGTGTAGCGGATCTCGCTCGCCGACGGATAGGCGAAGCGCTCCTCCAGCCCTTCTCTGGTCAGGTAGCCGCCGGCCGCGTCGAGGAAGGAGTCCTGCCCTGAAGCGTGCCGGCGGAAGCCCCCCATCCGCATCAGCACCACGGCGTCGCCGATGTCCGGAGCCCACGGCGACCAGCCCTTGACCTGCCCTCCGCCGCGGATGTCATGGACGGACATGCCCAAGCCGGGATCCTTGCCGAGCTCCTGTCGCCGCATGACATCCAGACTCGCCGCCCGATCGCCTTCACCGTCGTCGGAATCATCGCGATTCCGCAACACATGGACCAGGCACTCTCGCGGCGGGAGGCGCGGACGCGGCCGGCGTCAGCGAATCGGCTGGATCAGCTGGGTGCGCCAGGTCACGGGGGCGGGCCAGCTCGACGGATCGGGTTGTGCGCTGAGGTCGAACCAGTGGTAGACCTCCCACGCCGCGCCGTCCGGCTCACGGTCGTGCTCCTTCAGCCACGCGTCCAGCAGGGCGTAGGTGTCGCCCAGACTGTCGTGCGATCCGAGGTGCCACGTGGCGACGGCCGTGCCGCCCGGCAGCTCGGCGGAGGCGACCCGTCCCGCGCCGACAGGACGTCCGGCCACGGGCACGCCGACCTCCACGTCCGTCTCGCCCTCCTCGAAGGTGTGGTACCTGACGAAGGGCTGCCCCTCCACGCTCACGCCGGGCTGCTGGGTGTACTTCCACAGTTCCGAGAACCCTTCGCCCTGAGCCTCCGACAGACGGGCGATCGCGACCGTCATCCTGATGCTCGCCGTGGTCTGGGGGTCACGGTGGAGGATCTCGAAAGTGTGCCCGTGCGGCTGGTCCGTCATCGTCGTCCTTTCCTGGCCGGCAGGTCGTGCCTCATCCTTTCGGAGCCGGTCGCGGCGACGCTTGAACATCGGTGCGCGACTGCGCCGCTCCCCGAGCGGCCGCGCAGAAGAGGACGCCCCCTTACATCCCATGTCATCGACGGCTCCCGGCCGCGGCTGCCACCGTGGCCGGCATGACAACCGACCAAGAGACCGAACGCAACCGCCGGCTCGTGACCGACGGCTTCGAGCGCTTCGCCCGGGGCGACATCGGCGTCCTGCGGACGCTGCTGCACGAGGACTTCGTCGAGCACAGCCCCGGCAACCCGTCCGGCCGGGACGCCTTCGTCGACTTCATCACGCGCGCGCCGGTGGCCAGTGCCCGGCTGGAGCTCAAGCGGGTCGTCGCCGACGGGCCGTACGTCGTCATGCACTACCTCATGACCGAGTCCGGCGGCCAGGCCACCGCCGTCGTGGACATCTGGCGGCTGGAGGACGGGCTGATCGTCGAGCATTGGGACGTGGTCCAGCCCGTGGCCGACGCGGATCAGGAATGCAGGCCGCGATAAGGCCGCAATGTGAGCTTTGTCACTGAATGAAATAGGTCCTCCGCAAAACGACGCACAATCCGGACATCAGCCTTCGGCGCCGGCGCATGAGATCACCCGCTCGACGAGCGGTAGAGCGAGGCGTCCACTCGCACATCCCACACTCTTTACGGTCACCTGTCGAGCTTTATGAAACCGCGTTTTTCCTTGAATGGTCAACGAGTCGCGCACGGCGCTCGACCGGCGACTTGCCCCCGCAGTTGTTATCGTCCTAACATCTCGTGGCGCAAGGATTTAGGAGCGCCTACCGGCATCCGGTCCCTGCGTTTTTCTCCGTATGGCGAGGCGCGCACCAATAGCGCCTCGCCACACCGAAACCGCTGATCGCGGCAGAGATACAAGGAGGTATCACCATGCGATCGCAGCGAAACTCCGACCGTCGCGGGGCCTGGCTCGCCACGGCCGCCCTGGCCGGAATGGTGCCGCTGTTCGCCGCCGGCCCCGCCCTGGCGACCACCTCGACCGCGCCCGACCCCGTCGGCGTCTACGTTCTCCGAGTCACCCCCGTGACCGGCGGGGATCCCGCGCCCGTCCCGGCCGCCACCCTGCTGTGCGGCCCGGACGGAGGCGCGCACGCCAACCCGACGCCGGCCTGCGACCAGCTCCGTCGCGCGAACGGCGCGGTGGAGCGCATCCCCGAGGACCCCGGCATGTGCACCAGGGAATACGCCCCCGTGCGCGTGACCGCCACCGGCGTCTGGAACAGGCAGTTCCACGAATTCGCCCGGACGTATCCGAACCTCTGCACGGCGGTGCGGGCCACCGGAGGCGTCCTCTTCGCCTCCTGATCCCCGGTCCTTTCGTGAACACGGGGCATCCCGATCCTCATTCTCACATGGCCGTCACGTGAACAGCAGATTAGCGCGCGCCTGCGAGAATAGGACCTCCCGGGATGCCCCGGAACAACGATGCCCACAATTCGCCGTGGGGACTCCGAAACGTTTCCCGATCGAGGAGAAGGATATATTCATGTTCAAGCACCTGGCCGTCGCGGCCATTTTCGCGGCCATCACGGTCCTGCCGGCCACGACCGCGCAGGCCGCAACGCAGGCGCAGCCCAAGGCCCGTCATTCCCAGGAAATGATCGGCTATGAAAAGTCGGGCGGGTTCGCCGGAATTCAGCGAAGCATTTCGATCGACCGGGACGGCCAGGCGCGGGCCGCCTCCGCCGCGGTCACCGCCGACTTCCAGCTCACGGCCGACGAGCTCAGCCTGCTGCGGCGCAGGCTCGGCGCCATCTCCACGTGGAACTCCTCCACGGACGGCTGCGACGTCGCGGACCACTTCACCTACACCCTGCGCTACCGGGGGCACCACGCCGTCCGCTGCCACACGCTGCCCCGTGACTGGGAGCCCGCCGTCGCGCAGCTCGACCAGATCATCGACCGCCACCTGGCGAAGAGCAGCCCCACGACGCACAGCTGATCCACCGCGCCGCCGCCAGTCGCTGGTAGGGCCAGTCGCTGGTAGGACGGCCACGGTCGGGACGGCCTGGGCGAGACTGGCCGGAGGGGTGCCAGAGCTCGCCGATCGGGGGGCCGTCCCGCCCGTCGTCCGCTCCTGACCGGCGGGGTTGACCTTGACACTGGCGACAAGGTCTACGCTCGGGCCGCTCGACACCACCCGAGGAACGGAAACCCCCATGAGCGCAGACCGCCAGTCCCTGCTCGACCACGACCAGCGCTTCTTCGAGGCGCTGACCGCCGCGGACGCGAAGGTCCTGGACGGCCTCCTCACGGACGACTTCGTCCTGGTGAGCGTGGACGACGGCGCCGTCGTGGGCCGTGACGTCCTCCTCGACGCCATCTCCTCCGGCGCCGTGCAGTTCCCGGCGATCGAGTCGTTCCCGGAGGAGGCTGTCGTGCGCCGCGTGGGGGACGTCGGGATCGTGGTGGGGCGTACCGGCATGAACTTCACTCAGCCCGACGGGACGGCCTTCAGCGCCGGCAGCCGCTACACGCACGTCTACGTGGCCGATTCCCCCGGCACCTGGCGCCTCACCTCCGCCCAGGGCACCACCATCAAGGCCGCCTGAGCCGTCGGGACCCCCGGCGGGAGGTGGCCGGCCCCCCGGCATAATCAGCCGCATGCGGTTCGGAATCCTCGGCCAGACCCGGGCGTGGCACGACGACGGGACCGAGGTTTCCCTGGGCGGCCCGGCGCGGCGGGCGCTGCTGGCTCTGCTGCTGATCCGTCCCGGCGAGGCGGTCCCCGCCGAGCGGCTCGCCGACGAGATCGACCCGAACGCGGGCACGTCGGCTCACGCGCTGCACTCCCAGGTGTCCCGGCTGCGCTCGGCCGTGGGCGACGGAGCGGCGATCGAACGGGCCGCGACGGGCTACCGGATCGTGGTCCGGGACGACGACGACGTGGACGGCTACCGGTTCGAGCGGCTGGCCGCCGAGGGCCGGTCCGCGCTGCGCGAGGGCGACCCCGGCCGCGCGGTCACGCTGCTGCGCGAGGCGCTGGAGCTGTGGCGGGGACCGGCGCTGGCCGACCTCGCCGAGAGCCCGACGGCCCAGGCCGCCGCCGCGCGGCTGGAGGAGCGGCGGCTCGGGGCGGTCGAGGACCGGATCGAGGGCGAGCTGCGCCTGGGTGGGCACCGGTCGGTCGTGCCGGAGCTGCGCGAGCTGGTCGGCCGCCATCCGCTGCGCGAACGGCTGGCGGCGCTGCTCATGCGGGCGCTGTTCGCCGAGGACGGGCAGGCTGCGGCGCTGGAGGTGTTCGAGGAGACCCGGCGGCACCTGGCCGAGGAGCTGGGCGCCGACCCCTCGGCCGAGCTGGCCGGGCTGCACCGGGAGGCGTTGAGCGCGCCCCGGCCCGCCTCGCCCGCCGCCCCGCCGGCCCAGCTCACGAGCTTCGTCGGCCGTGCCGCGGAGGTGAGCGAGGTCGCCGGGCTGCTGCGCGTGGCCCGGCTGGTCACGCTGATCGGCCCCGGCGGTGTGGGCAAGACCCGGCTGTCCGTCGAGGTCGCCGCGGTCGCCGACGACACCGTGTGCTTCGTGGAACTGGCCGCGCTGCGCGACGGCCTCGACCTGCCGCGGGCGGTGCTGGCCGCGCTCGGCCTGCGCGAGAACGGGCTGGTCATCGAGGGCGACGGGCAGGGCCCGGTCGAACGCCTCAGCTCGGCGCTGTCGGACCGGGTGCTCCTGCTCGTCCTGGACAACTGCGAGCACGTCGTCGAGGAGGCCGCCGCGCTGGCGGCCCGGCTGCTGGCGACCTGTCCACGGCTGCGGGTCCTGGCCACGAGCCGCGAGCCGCTCGGCGTCATCGGCGAGAACCTCTGGCAGGTGCGCGGCCTCGACGGCGACGCGGCCGTGCGGCTCTTCACCGACCGCGCCACGGCCGTGCGACGCGGGTTCACCGCCGATCCGCGGACGGTACGGCGGATCTGCGCGGCGCTCGACGACCTGCCGCTGGCCATCGAGCTGGCGGCGGCGCGGCTGCGCACCCTGGACGTCGAGGACCTCGCGGGACGGCTGGACGACCGGCTCGGCGTGGCGGCGCGCGGCAGCCGCACGGCCGCCGGGCGGCACCGGACGCTGCGCTCGGTGGTCGCCTGGAGCTGGGAGCTGCTGTCCGAGCCGGAACGGCGGGCCGCGCGGCGCTTCGCGGTCTTCGCCGGCGGCGCGACGGCGGAGTCGGCGCTGCGGGTGTGCGGGGCCGACGGCGAGACGCTGGAGTCGCTGGCCGACAAGTCGCTCGTGGAGGCCGTGGGCGGGCGCTTCCGGATGCTGGAGACGATCCGCGCGTACGCCGCCGAACGGCTCGCCGAGGCGGGCGAAGGCGAGACCGTGCGCCGGGCCCACGCCCGGCGCCTGCTCGACCTGATGCGGGCCGCCGACCCTCACCTGCGGCGGGCCGAGCAACTGGAGTGGCTGCCGAGGCTCGCGGCCGAGCACGCCGACCTCCTCGCCGCGCTGCGCTGGAGCGTCGAGACCGGTGAGACGCGGACGGCTCTGGAGCTGCTCGCCGCCGCCTCGACGTACCTGTGGCTGAGAGGCACGTCCGCGGCCGTCGCGCCCCAGGCGATCGCGCTGCTCGACGCCATGGCCGTCCCGCCGCGGGACCTCCCGGATCACCCGGCGCGGGACCTGCCGGGTGAGGAGTACGCGACGGCCGTGCTGCTGGCGGCGTCCGGGATCGACGGGCGGCCGGTGTGGCAGCGGCATCGCGCGGCGGCCGAGAAGGCGCTGGCCGCCGCGTGGCAGGGCGACCGGGCGGGCCGTCACCCGGCCACCCTGCTGCTGTGGATGATGCGCAGCGCCGTCGACACCGATCCGCGCGCCGCGTACACGCTGGTCTGGTCGCAGCGCGACTGCCCCGATCCGTGGGCGAGGGCGGCCGCCCGGTACGTGCACGGCTTCGCGCTGCTCGGCGAGGGCGACACCGCGGGCGCCGAGCAGGAGTTCCGCGCGGCGGCCGAGGCGTACCGCGCGCTCGGCGACCGATGGGGCACGGCGCTGGCCCTGGACTCGGTCGCCGGCCTGGCGGGCGCGGTCGGCGACCGGGCGAAGGCCGTCGCGCTGACCGACGAGGCGCTGGCCCTCACCGAGGAGCTCGGCGCGCTGGAGGACAGCGCCGACCTGCTGGTCAACCGCGGCGACCACCTGGCCGGGGACGACCTGGCGGCGGCGCGCGCCGACTACGAGCGGGCCGCCCGGCTCGCGCACCGCGCCGGCGGCTCGACCTATCTCGCGGCGGCCCTGCGCGGGCTGGGCGACGTGGCCCTGGCGGAGCACGACCTCGCGGAGGCCGAACGGCTGTACCAGGAGGCTCTGGAACGGCTCGACCCGCACTGGATCAAGAGCGTCGGCCACCGGGTGCGCGCGCTGGCCGGGCTGGGCCAGGTCGCCGAGGCGCGCGGCGACCGGGCCGGAGCCGAGGCGCGCTACCGTGAGGCGGCGGCGTCGGCGGCCACGGTCGCGCCCGCCACCCCGGAGACGCTGCGCATGATGGGCCTGCCCGAACCGGTGGTGCGGGCGGTGAGCCGGCGGTGAGCCCGCGGTGAGCGCCCCGGCCGAGGCTGTGCGTCATGAAGAACCGCACCGTCCTCATCTCCGGCTCCTCCATCGCCGGCCCCGCGCTCGCCTACTGGCTCCACCGTCACGGCTTCGTCCCCACGATCGTGGAGCGCGCCCCCGCCCTGCGTGACGGCGGCTACGCCGTCGACTTCCGCGGCGAGGCCCACCTGACCGTGCTGCGCCGCATGGGCATCCTCGACGCCGTCGAACGCGCCAAGACCGGCATGGGCTCCATGTCGTACGTCAACGCGGCCGGCAAGCAGCAGGCGAAAATGCCCGCCGACCTGTTCGCGGGCGACGTCGAGATCCTCCGCGGCGACCTCGGGCGCATCCTCTACGACACCACCAAGGACTTCACCGAGTACGTCTTCGGCGACTCCATCACCTCGCTCCACGAGGACGCCGACGGCGTAAACGTCACCTTCGAGCGCGGCGCGCCACGCCGGTTCGACCTGGTGGTCGGCGCCGACGGGCTGCACTCCAACACCCGCCGCCTGACCTTCGGCCCGGAGGAGCGGTTCGTCAAGCACCTCGGCCTCTACTGCGCGATCTTCACCACGGCCAACCACCTCGGGCTCGACCACACCGGGCACGCCTACCGTACGGCGGGCCGGCTCGTCGCCCTGTACAGCGCGCGCCACAACGCGGAGGCCAAGGCCGTCTTCTACTTCGCCTCGCCGCTCATGGACCTCAACCGCCGCGACGTCGCCCGGCAGCAGGAGATCCTCGCCGAGCAGTTCACCGGCAACGGCTGGCAGAGCGACCGGCTGGTGGGCGAGATGCGGCGCGCACCCGACTTCTACTTCGACTCGGTCGGCCAGGTCCACATGGACGCCTGGACGCGCGGCCGGGTGGCGCTGGTGGGCGACGCCGCCTACTGCCCCTCGTCGCTGTCCGGCATGGGCTCGGGCCTGGCGCTGGTCGGCGCGTACGTGCTGGCGGGCGAGCTGGCGGCCGCGGGGGGCGACCACCGCGTCGCGTTCGCCCGCTACGAGCAGGAGATGCGCGGGTACGCGACGGGCTGCCAGAAGATGGGCGACGGCGTCGCCAAGCTCATGGTGCCGGGCAGCCGCTTGCTGGCCTCGTTCCTCAATCGCTACTACAAGCTGATGCCGTACCTGCCGGGCAAGAACATGGCCGCCACCATGGCCCGCAAGGCCGCCGAGAACATCACGCTCCGCGACTACGAGAGCCTTCGCCGGCCCGCGTGACCCCCACCACCTGGAATTTTGCGTGGCGGATCCGGTGCCGCTTTCGGCATAGTGCGGACAATGCACCGACAGCTCATCAGTCACCTGGCCCACGCCGACCACCCGATCGCGTCCCCGGTCAGCGCGGCGAACCTCGACCGCCTGCTCACCCGCGCCAAGCTTCCCGCCGGCGCCCGCATCCTCGACCTCGGCTGCGGGGAGGGCGCGTGGCTCCTGCGGGCGCTGGAGCTCTACCCCGACGCGACGGCGGACGGCGTGGACATCGGGCAGGAGGCGCTGGCGTCGGCCGCCGAGTCCGCCGGCCGCCTGGGGCTGTCCGACCGGCTTCGGCTGCACCAGGTCCCGGCCGACTCCTTCGAAGCCACGCAGCCGTACGACCTGGTGCTGTGCGTGGGCGCCACCCATGCCTTCGGCGCGCTCGCCGACGCCCTCGACGGCGTGCGCCGCCACCTGCGTCCCGGCGGGCTCGCGCTGGTCGGCGAGGGATTCTGGGAGCGGCCCCCGTCCAAGGAGCTTCTGGAGCTGCTCGGCTCGGACCCGGACGAGTACGCCGGCCTGGCCGGCACCGTGGCCCGCGCGCGCGACGCCGGCTACGCCACGGTCTACGCCCACACCAGCACGCGCGACGAGTGGGACGAGTACGAGTGGTCCTGGACCGGCACGCTCACCCGCTGGGCCCTCGACAACCCCGGCCCGGACGGGGACGAGGCCCTGGCCGCCGCCGACGAGCACCGCGACATGTGGCTCGACGGCTACCGCGACGTGCTGGGCTTCGTCACCCTCCTGCTCCGGCCCACCGACCGGTAGCCCGCTCCGCGAGTGCGTGAAGAGGATGGACGGGTTCGGGCAATCAGCGCTGATCACTTCTTCAGAAAGGCGCCGAATGCATGAGCTCGTCCCCTGCCCGTGCCTTACGCATGAGTGAGGCGATGACCGATGCGTCGATCATCGAGCGGTCGTTGCGCGAGACCGACTGGTTCTCGATGATCTTCGATCGGTATTTCCCGGTCATCCACCGCTACGTGGCGGCCCGGCTCGGGCCGGGCCCGGCCGACGACGTGGCCGCCGAGACGTTCCTCGCCGCCTTCGACCAGCGGCACCGCTACGACCTGGCCTTCGACGACGCGCGGGCCTGGCTGTACGGGATCGCCACGAACCTGATCGGCCGGCACCGCCGCAGCGAGATCCGCCTGTACCGCGCGCTCAGCCGCGCCGCCGGCCCGGACGACGTCGCCAGTCACGACGACCGCGTAGTGGAGCGGGTCTCCGCCGAACGGCTGAGCCCCGAGCTGGCACGTGGGCTGGCGGCGCTGTCCAAGGGCGACCGCGACGCGCTGCTGCTCGTCGCCTGCGCCCAGCTCAGTTACGCGGAGGTGGCACGCGCCCTGAACATCCCGATCGGCACGGTGGGCTCCCGGATCAACCGGGCCAGACGCCGGCTCCGCACCACATTGGGTCCCACGGCACGGGAGGTAATCGACCATGGATGAGCTGCGGCAGCTACGCGACCGTCATGACGCGATGCCGGATCCGGCCGCGGAGGTCGTCTCGGAGGCGCGTTCCCGGCTGACGGCGCACATGCGCCTGTCGCGGACCCGCAGGCCGGCCCGGTTCGCGGCCGTCCGCCGCGCCCGGCCGGTGTGGGGGCTCGGCCTGGCCGGCGCGGCCGCGGCCGCCGTCCTGGTGGCGACCACGATGAACGGCATCGAGACGGACGGCGGCCGGGCCGGCGTGGTGAGCGCGGCCCCGCGCACGGGCGCGACGCCGACCGGCGCCCCGTCCCCCACGACCCTGCGGCTGCGTCCCGTCGCCGACGCGCGGGACCTGGCCGGCAACGCGGCGGCCCGGGCCGCGGCGGAGCCGGACGTCGCCCCCCGGCCGAGCCAGTGGGCCTACCTGAAGAGCCTCACCGCCCAGACGCAGGTGGACGGCGGCCCCGGGCTGTTCGGCACGCCGAAGGTGAAGCACACCCGGGAGAGCTGGCGGCGCCTGGACGAGAAGGGCTTCGCCTACATGGAGCACGGCCGGCTGGAGGTGCAGGAGGGATCGGAGTACGAGGTGACGTACCCGTACCTGCTCTCGCTGCCGGATGACCCCGGCGCGCTGCTGGACCGCGTGTACGAGCAGATCGACGCCGAGGAGGCCGCGAAGCAGGAGGACGGCCCGGCGCAGGGCGGCCACCGGTTCACGCCCGAGCCGCTCACCCGCGACGAGCGGGACATGTACGCCTTCCAGTACCTCGCCCAGGGCATGCGCGACGCCGTGCTGCCCGCCAGGACCCGCGCCGCGATGTACGGCGCCCTGGCGAGGATCCCCGGCGTCCGTTACGAGAAGGGCGCGTCCGACCTGGCCGGGCGGCCCGGGGTGACCCTCTACCGGGTCAGCGGCCACCTGCGCGACGAGATCTTCATCGACCCGAGGACGTACGCGTACCTCGGCTACCGCACCGTCGTGACCCGGGACCACGACGACCACGGCAGTCAGCTGCGCAAGGGTCAGATCCTCGGCTGGGACGCCCAGCTCAGGGGCGCGATCGTCGACAAGGCGGGCGAACGCTCATGAGGGCCGGCCCCCTCACGCGCGCGCGTGAGGGGGCCGGGTCGCACACCGTCGCCGGGCGCTCCGCTGCGGAAGGGGTGGGTCGGCAGGTTCGCGCCATGTGCTCGGCAGCAAGGTGCGCTGCGAGGGAAGGTCAGCGGCGAGGTGTGCTGCGGGGGAACGGTCAGCGGCGGGTGTAGATGATCGCGAGGGTCGGGGGCTTGACGCCCTTGTCCTGGTTCTCCGAGGCCGCGAAGGCCCGCCAGTTGGTGGCCTCCTTCTCGTCGGCGCCGCGGAGCTGGATGCCGTAGTCGGGGGCGCCCGCGGCCCACGCCTTGGCGATGTTCGTCACGGGCCAGGCCAGGAAACCGGCGCCCATGGCGCACGGCGCGGTCCAGGTGCGGCCGCGGCCGACGCGGGTCGTGGAGGCGCCCTCGCTGGTCGTCGTGGGCTTGTTGTCCCAGTTCAAGTCGTGCTCGTCCCAGGGGCTGGTGACCCGCTCGGCGGTGAGGCCGGAACCGACGGCGACGCCGCAGGCGTTGGTCTCCAGGTTCCACATGCCGAGGCTGGCCAGGATGACCTTCTTGCCCTTGATCTTGGACGTGTTGAACTTGACGTAGCTGCGCATGACGTCGCCGCCCTGGCCGTTCTCCCACGGCATGGTGCCCGCGATGATCATCGGGTCGCCGGGGTGGGAGGCCCAGGTGCTGGCCACGTCCGAGTCGGTCTCGACCTGCGGAAGCGTGATCGACGGGAAGACCGTGACCGGGTACTGCCGCTTGGGGTCGGCCAGGAAGCCGGCGTCAGGCTTGAGCACGAGCACCTTGACACCGTTCTGGGTCTCGACCGTGGAGTCGATCTCCTTCAGGGCGTCGCCGCGCGGCTTGCCGTGACCGCTGGAGTCCCACATGACCGGCCGCGCGCCGGAGGCGACAACCTTGCCGTCACCGGCGGTGCTCGTCAGCAGAAGCCGGCCGTTCGCGTCCTCGGTGAGGTCGACGCCCTCGGTCTGCACGGGGATGCGCAGCTCCAGGGGGCCGGTCGGCTTCGCGCGCAGCACCACGTCGTGGCGGAAGCCCGTGGGCAGCACGGTGACGACGAGGTCCGCGCCGGGGCCGGCGGCGTTGGCGAACGTCGCGACGTTGCCGTTGACGGACGGCTTGGGCAGCGCGGTCGGCCACTTGACCGCGAACTCCCGGCCGGCGTCGTCCACGATCTTGGCGAGCGGCGCGTCGCCGCCGGCGGAGACCTCGACGTTGGCGCGGGAGACGCGCGGCTTGAACACCGCGCCGCTCTGGACGAGGGAGGTGTCGATCGGCACCCACTTGTCGCCCTGCTTGATCTGGGCGACGCCGGAGCTGATGTTCTCGGTGAAGGTGCCGTCGGGGTTGGCGACGGTGGTGCTGTTCTCGTTGGTCAGAGCCGGGACGGCCACGGCCTGGCCGGTGCTGGCCGCCTGCTGGGAGGCGGTGTCCATGGCGGCCTCGGCGGCCTCAGCGCTCTGCGCCGTGTCGGAGGGCGGCGTCGGCGTGGCGGCGGCGGCGGCCTCCAACGCGGTGCCACTGGTGAGTACGGCCGCGGTGAGCAGACCGAGAGCGAGCTTCCCCGTAAGCGAAATACGCAATTCTCATCCTCAGTAGTACAGATGACGAATGGTGATGAATTGTTCAGATTTTGTGATTTAAGATTTGATAAATCGCCGTAAATCTGGACAGGCGGCATCGACGGGCGGCGCCTGGTCAGACGCGCCCTCAGCCTTGTTGACCCCGTGCTGCCGGCGCGCGGCGCCGGCCTACCCCGTGTGCTAGGCGCCCCCGCGTGTGCGTGAGTGCATGGTTCCCCGTTCTGCGAAAGAGAGCATGATCGCGCTCAGGTCACATGAATATCACGCGACATATCCGGACAGGCCGAAAATAGGGGACTATGACCTATCTCACAGAGCAATGCGTTATCGAGTCAAACGCTCAGTCACGACAGGCGCTCCGGCGCGGGGTGCCCGGGACCGCGCGCCCGGGTCGAGGGTTGACTTTCGTCAGGGGCGCGGCTGGCCGGACGGCCGATGTCGGGACCGGTCGCGATCTCTAGGTTCTCCGGGGTGACACCTCGAACGGAGCGCCACCAGTGAAGATCCTTTCCCTCGCCCTGATGACGGGCCTGGCCGTCCCGTCCGCGCCGGCGGCGTCCACAGCGACGACATGGACGGCGGAGGCACCCGAGCTCTCCCCCGCCGCCATCGACGCGTACGTCAACCGCGCCCTCGACGCCACGGGCGTGCCCGGCCTGTCCGTCGTCGTGACCCACGGCGACCGGGTCGTCCACGCCGCCGGCTACGGCCACGACTCCGAGGGCAGGCCGGTCAGCGCCGCCACGCCCATGCGGGTGGCCTCGGTGACCAAGTCGTTCACCGCCATGGCCGTGATGATCCTCGTGGAGGAGGGCAAGCTCGCCCTCGACAGACCCGTGGTCGAGCAACTGCCGGAACTGCGCATGGCCGACCCGCGCGCCCGGACGATCACCGTACGGCACCTGCTGAACCAGACGTCCGGCCTGTCCGACACCACGACCGACATCCGCGCGCTGGACACCGGCGGCTCGCTCAAGGAGTACGTCGCCAAGCTCGGTGACGCCACGCTGCGCGCGACGCCCGGCACCCGCTGGGAGTACTGCAACGTCAACTACAACCTGGCGGCCCGCCTGGTGGAGGCGGCCGGCGGCCGCGCGTTCGGCGACTTCATGAGGGAGCGGGTCTTCGGGCCGCTCGGCATGCGCTCCAGCGCCGTCAGCGACCTGGAGGTCCGGCCGGCCGACGGCTACAACTCGGTGTACGGCCTGTGGCTGCCGCGCCCCGAGCTGCCCGCGTTCCTGGACGGCAGCGGCAGCGGCGGCGTCATCACCACGGCCGCCGACATGGGCCGCTGGCTGATCGCCCAGAACGGCGGGGGCCGCCGTCTCGTCGGCCCGGCGAGCCTGGCCGCCATGCACACCCCGAGCAAGGTGAGCGACTACGGCATGGGCTGGGGCATCGACGACGAGACCAGGCGGCTCACGCACTCGGGCAACCTGTTCACCTACACGGCCGTCGAGACGATCGTCCCCGAGACGGGGTACGGCTTCGCGGTCATGGCGAACAGCGCCGCCCTGGCGGACGCCACGTTCTCCATCGCCGGCGGGCTCGCCGACCTGAGCGAGGGCACGGCGCCGGAGGTGCCGGGGGGCGACAGGCAGCTGTTCGAGCTGGTGCTGGGGGTGATCGCACTGGTGGCGGCCGGACTCGGGGCCTTGGGTGCGGCCCGCTCCCGCCGCTGGGCGACCCGACGGCTCACCACGAGGACGTCGAAGCGGGCCAGGACTACCCAGGAGCCCATGACGTCGAAGCGGGCCAGGACTCCCGAGGGGCCGCGGAGGACGTGGCGGGTGGGGCTGCGGCTGGTGCCGGTGCTGCTGCCTTCGGCCCTGCTGGCGGCGTACCCGGACCTGGTCTCGTTCCTGTCGAACGGCAGGACGATCACATGGGCGCAGCTCACGTACTTCCCGGCGCCGCTGACGATCACCTTGGCGGTGGCGGCCGCGGCGGGCCTCACGACGGCCGCCTTCCGACTCGTCCGATACCGCGCGCTGTCCCGCGCCCGGCTCACCACGACGCCCACCCCCACAGCGAAGATCCAGTAGCTGCACGGCGAAGGCTTCGCATATGCCGACCATCGGTATATAAAGATCCTATGTCCAAGTCACGTGGCTTGCAGGAACCTTCGTTCCTCATCCTGACCTCGCTGGCGCATGAGCCCCAGCACGGCTACGGCATCATCACCGACGTCGAACGCATCTCCCAGGGTGAGGTCCGGCTGAGAGCCGGCACCCTGTACGCCGCCCTGGACCGGCTGCAGTCCGAAGGACTGATCGCGGAAGACCGGGAGGAGATCGTCGACGGACGGCTCCGCCGCTACTACCGGCTCACCGGGGAAGGCGGTCTGCGCCTGGCCGAAGAAGCGGCGCGCCTGCAGCGCAACGCGCGGACAGCGGTCACCCGGCTGCGTACCCGCCAGGCCGGAGGCATCGCGTGAGCGAGCTCGAACGACGCTACCGCCGCCTTCTCCGCCTCTACCCTCGCGATCATCGCGCCAGGCACGAGGAGGAGATGCTCGGCGTGCTCATGGAGACGGCGGAGCCCGGCCGCCGCCGCCCGCACCCTCGCGACGTGACCGATCTGCTCATCGGGGCGGCCGCCCTCCGCTTACGCCGGCCCATCAGCCGGCAGTCCTTGCTGTGGTGGCGTGATGCGGCACGCGTCGCCGCGGCCCTCGGCCCGCTGGCGCTGATCGCCCTGCGGCTCCCCGGAGTGATCCACCAGATCGAGCTGCATGTCGGAACGGGGCCGGCGATGCCTCTCGGTCCGGGCCGGCTCATCGAACAGCTCCTCGGGCTGTCGCTCTCCATCGCGACCTGGGTGCTGGCCTGGCGCGGTCGCAGGTGGACCGCGGCCGTCCTGGCGTGGGCATGGACCATCTGGCTGTGCGCGGACATGATCATCCCGGGTTCGGGCCACTGGAGCTTCAGCGAGACTCTCCCCGTGGTGCTGGCCCTGCTCCCGTACCTGACCGTGGCCGTGCTGTTGACGGGGACAGCCCACCCGCAGCGCGGAGTGCGACTGGTCGGCGGGCGCAGGATCCTGAGCTGGTACGCCGTCGCTCTGGTGGCCACCACGGCCATGAGGGTCCGGCTGGCCGTAGACGTGTCGTGGCTGGCTTTGGAGGTGGTTGCACTCGGTCTGACGGCGATCATCTGCGGGATGGCCGCACGATCCCCGCTGGGACGCAGGAGTGTCGCGCTGCTCACCCCCGTCCTCCTGCCCGTTGTGCTGATGTTCGTTCTCCCGTGGGTGTTGTGGTCCGCGTCTCACGACGACATGATCCAGGCGATCGTCATGGTGGGCGCGGCCCTGGCCGCCTTTGTGATCACCGCCTGGGTCACCGGCCAGCGCAAGGCGGCCACTGCTCCGCCACGCGAAGCGGCTCACCCCTGAGGATCGTCCGGAGCCGATGGACGCCTGTCACCGCGTCCTGATCGTCGAACACTCTCCTCGCGTTTGATCCCAGCCCCTGTGAGCAGAGGCCCTGTCGGCGGATGCGGAAGCGAGCACGGGGGGAGGCGTTCGAGTGGCCGATCAGGACAGCAGGCCCAGGCTGTGTCAGGTGGTGCTCGACTGCACCGACGCCAGGGCGTCGGCGGAGTTCTACCGGTCTCTGCTGGGTCTGGTCTACCGGCCTGGTGACGAGCCGCCCGAAGCGGGCGGCGACGACGAGCGGGGCCGCGACTGGCTGGTGCTGCGGGCGCCGGACGGCGCTCCGCAGCTGGCCTTCCAGCAGGTCGACGAGCTGCCGGAAGCGACCTGGCCGAAGGGCCCGGTGCCCCAGCAGTTGCACCTGGACCTGACCGTGACGTCGGTCGAGGACCTGCGGATCCAGCATGCACGCGTGCTGAGGCTCGGCGGCCGGCTGCTGCAGGACTGCGTGGACGACCCCGAGGAGCCGTTGCGCGTGTACGCCGACCCGGCTGGACACCCCTTCTGCATCTTCGTCTCCAGACGCAGCCCCCGCCCCCAGCCCTGACCCGCCCAGACCTCAACCCAGGCAGTCCTCAAGCCACGCACACCGCACCTGCGCAGGAGCTCAACCCCACGCACCCCTCAACCCGCGCGGACTCACCCCGGCGCGCACCTCAACCCGACGTAGACCTCACCCCGGCGCGCACCTCACCCCGGCGCGCACCTCACCCCGGCGTAGACCTCAACCCGGCGTAGACCTCAACCCACGTAATACGTCATCTCCACCCCCGACACCGTGCGCCGCATCGCCTCGAACCCCGCCAGGTCAGCGTGGTCGCCCAGGGCGTCGCGCACGACCTCGCTCAAGTGGACACGGCCGGGCGTGCCGAGGTCCTGGGCCATCTTGGAGGCGAGGTTGACCGGAGCCCCGGCGACGTCCCAGCCGCCGCCGGGGGTGCGGCCGGCGAGCACCGGCCCGGCGGCCACCCCGATCCGGCCCACGATCTCCCGCTCGGCCAACCCCGTGCGCATCCCCAGCGCGAAGCGCACGGCCGGGGCCGGCTCCTCGAAGAGGTAGATGCCCAGCGGCCCGGCGACCTTGATCTCGACGGCGCCCTCGGACGGCAGGAGGCGCAGGCCCACGTCGCGCATCGCCGCCGACAGCGACAGCCCTCTCAGCAGCTCCAGCTCCGGCGTGTCGGCCGGGGCGGCGCTCCGCTCGACCAGGACGACGGTGCGCTCGCGCAGGTGCTCGGCGGCGAGCCGCCCGGCCAGCTCGGCGTCGCCGGGGCGGGCGTCGAGCAGCAGCAGGTCGGCGTAGAAGGCGCCGGCGTACGGGATCGGGTAGTGCTCCTGGCCGGTGACGCCCGACTCGCCCGGCCACCCCTCGGCCGCCCACGCCTCGCCCAGCCCCGCGATGTCGAGGCGGGGGCCGTCGAGCACCTGGTGGACGGGCCCGACCAGGCCGCCGACCCCGTCCTTGGGCCGCAGCGTGAAGGGATGCCCGTGCGGCAGCCGGTCCACCACGGCCTGCGTCACCGCGATCTCCCCGCCCTCGGTGTCGTTCTCGGCGAACTCCTCGACCGCGTCGGCCTCCGCCCCGTACAGCCCGCCCGCCAGCTCGTAGTAGGACCCGAGGTGCGCGCCGATCCCGATGCGGACCTCGCAGTGGCGCCGGATCTCGTCCTGCGCCGTCAGCAGGGCGGACAGCAGCGTGGACGCCTCCACCGTCTCCGGATGGAACAGTTGCGCGTTGTCGGCGGCCCACACCCCCACCGCACGCCCGCCGGCGGCCCTGGCGCACGCGTGCAGGATCCGCTTCGGCCGGTCGATGAGCGCCAGCACCTCCAGCAGCCCGAGCCGCTGGCTGAGCCGGGTGAGCCCCGCCGAGTCGGACACCACGGAGTATCCGCGCGTCTCGTGGCGGCTCAGCAGGCGGCGTGCCTCACCGTCGGTGCGGTCGGAGGCGCGCCACTGCTCGACGAGGAACAGCGGCAGGCCTGCGGCGACGTCGCGCTGGGTGTCGAAGCCGCCCGGGGTGAGCGGGCCGGCGGGGGATTCGTAAGCCACCTCGCCACTTTACCTCACCCAGAGTGTTCGTTCGCATGCGCTTGGTGACGTCCGTTGACGTTCACGACGAGCGCCAGCCGGACCAGCGCGTCACGTCCACGAGGACGACGGGTCCGGCGGGTCGCGTACGCCGGTACTGCTCGTACTTCTCCACCAGCGCGTCCATCGCCGGTCCGCTCGTGGCGGTGTCCGGGGCGAGGACGCGGGCCGTGCCGTCGGCGCGCACCCACCACAGCCGCGTCCAGTCGTCGTCGTAGTGGTCGGCGAGGAGGGCGACCCGGGGGTTCGCCCGGATGTTGCGCAGCCGCTTCAGGTGGGTCGTGGTCTTGGGCTTGTGGTCCACCGCGATGACCACCCGGTCTCCGGTCAGGGCGAAGGTGACGGGCACCAGATGCGGCGCGCCGGCGGCGTCCACGGTGGCCAGGCGGGCGACGCGCTGCCCGCCGAAGAGCCGGCGCGCCTGGTCGGCGTCCATCAGCCCGTCGAGCCGTCCGGCGTGCGGCCAGTCGTGCCGTCCGGCGGGCTCGGGGAGAGCCCGGTGAAGGCGGCCCGTACGGTGTCGGCGATCCGCCGCTGGATCGGGTCCGCGTCCGGTCCGAACAGCCGCTCGTCCACGTCCTCCACCGCCTTCATCGCCTCCCCCATCAGCCGCGCGCCCTCCGGCGTGAGCTCCAGCGTCGACGCCGATCCCGCCCTGGCCTTGCGGTCCCGTACGAGCCCGGCCCCCGCCAGCGCCTTCACCGCCGTGTGCACGCTCTGCACGGTGATGCCCGACATCCGCGCCAGGTCACTGAACGACGCCCCGGGCACCCCCGCGATGTGCCCGAGCAACCCGAGCCGGCTGACCGTCAGCCCGAGTGGCGAGAGCGCGGCGCCCAGCTCGGACTCGACGCGGTGCGCCAGCGTGAGCAGCACGATGGAGGGACTGGTCGCCGGCGGATCCGGACGGGCGCTCTCGGTGGTCACTCCCCCAGTCTCCCGCAGTACGCCCCCTCACCCGCGGCAGCGGGCGGCGTCCCGCACAAGGCAAACACAAGGCAAAAGGGAGGCGCGGGCCGGGACGTTCTGGAAGCCTGTCGGCAAATGACCTTGAATGATGACGAGCTCGACGACATGCTCGCCGAGCTGACGACGCCCAGCGGGCCCGAGGCGTACCATCGCGCGTTCGCCGTCCTGCTGCGCAGCGAGCACCCCACCGCCGTGTGCGCGGCCCTGGACGACTACCAGCACCAGGAGGCGCTCACGCGCTTCGGCGGGGACAACCCGCTCGAACCGTTCGCCGGCGAGGTGCTCTCCGTCGCGCGCGGTCTGCTCAGCCGCCCCGCGGGGCCGGGCACCCGGGTGAGCGCCCTGAACGTGATGCGGAACCTCGCCGAGCACGAGGACGCGGACCTGATCGCCGACGCCCTCGACGGCGCCACGGACCCGGACGTGCTGGAGACGGGCCTGTCCGCGGCCGCGGCCGCCCTGCTGGGCGAGCCCGAGCCGAACCGGCGGCTGCTGACCGTGCTCATCGACATCGTCCTCGACGAGAGCCGGGACGTGGACGAGCGGCGCGGCGCCCTCTCGGCCCTGGACCGCGCCGACACCCCTGACGTCGAGGACGCGCTCGTCCGCGCGAGCGAGTCGGCCGAGCTGGATCTGCAGATCAGCGCCGCGCTCCGGCTCACCATGCCGGGCCGGATCCGCACCCACCGTGAACGGGTCGAGCGGCTCGTGGCGTCCTGGCCGGAGGACGCGGGACGCGACACGAGCATCGTGCGCGAACAGCTCGCGGGCTTCCACAGCCTCCACTGGACCGACGCCGAACCGGCTGACCCGGAGCTGCGCGGCGCGCACCGGGAGCTGATGTTCCCGGCCGACGACGAGTCGTGCCTCCAGGCGTTCCTCACGTTGCTCCGCAGCGACGACCCGGTCGCCGTGGGGATCGCGCTCGACCACTACGAGCACGGGGAGGGCCTGCGCCGGGTTCTCAGTGACGAGGAGTCCGCCGAGCGCCACCTGCCCGAGGTGCTGGCCCGCGCCCGCGAGGTGTTGCGGCAGCCGCCCTCCCCCGCCGAGCTGTCCCCGGAGTGCGGCGCGGGCGCCAACCACGTGAGCGCCCTGAACCTGATCAGCGCACAGCACGCCACACCGTCGGACGCGGACCTGGTCGCAGACCTCCTCACGCGGGCGGCCACGGATCGCGTGCTCGACAAGGCCATCTGGATGGCGTACGGCGTGCTCGACGAGGCGGAGGTGAAGGACCAGCGGATCGTCGACGCCCTGAGCGACCTGCTGTCCGGTCCCTGGCCCCGCTTCTCCCCGGTGAAGGAGAAGGCGATCCGCGTCCTGGCCGACGGGCTCGGGGCGCAGGCCGATGACGTGCTGCTGCGGCTGGTACGCGGCGACGACGCGAGAGCGCAGGCATACGCGACCTACTACCTGGTCCGGACGGGCGGCCTCGGCAGGTACCGCGACCTGCTCGTGGAGGTGGCCGAGAGCTGGGGAGAGCGCTCGCCCGCGCGTCCTTGGGGCAGCGACGTCGTCGGTCTGGTGCTCGGCGCGCTGCACAGCGCCTACTGGGCACCGCTCCGGCTCGCGGACCCCGGCCTGCACCGCGCCCACCGGGAGCTGCGGGCCCCCACCTCCCAGGAGGCCTGCCACCGCGCCCTGCGCACGCTGCTCGGCAGCGGCGACCAGGTGGCCGTGGGGATCGCGCTGGACCACTGGTGGAACCCGGCCGGCATCGAGCACCACTTCGGCGAGGAGGCCAGGAACGCCGAGGCGTCGCTCGTCCTCGACCGCGTCGGGGAGGCGCTGCGGCAGCCCCCGTCGCCGGCCGAGCTCACCCCCGACGCCGATGTCGGGGCCAACCATCTGAGCGCGTTGAGCGCCCTGCGCTTCGCCGGGGCGAGCAGGGCCGCACTCCTCCCGGACGTCCTGGAAGCACTCGCGGACGTCCTCGAGGGGGCCGCGAGCGACTGGATCCGCGACTGCGCCATGGAGGCGGTGTCGTCGGTGTTCGAGGACGCGGAGGAGGCCGATCCCCGGCTCGTGGAGGCGCTGGGGAACGTCGCCTGCGACCGCGACGTGCGGCTCGGTGACCGCCTGGCCGCCATCAGGGCGCTGGAGGCGTCGCCCGGCTCGAACGCGGCTCCTGTGCTGGTGCGCGTGACGGAGTGTCCCGAGGTGGAGATCCAGGCGGCCGCCGCCTGGGGGCTGTGCGGTGAGGAGACGTTCGAGGAGCATCGCGACCTGCTCGGAAGGCTGAGCGCGAACTGGCCCGCGGAGGACGTGCCGTGGCAGGCCGAGCAGGTACGCGACCTGCTCGGACCCGCGGACGAGTAGCCGGCGCCCGGTCAGGGAGCCCCGTCGCGCACGGTGGCCCGGTACCGCCGGTGATCCGGATGCTCCGGCTCGACGAGGGGGCGCACGCGCCGCGGTGTGCCCGGGGTGCCGATCTCGGCTCCTTGGCCGTGCGTCCACTCGGATGCGTCGTAGTCCTTGGCACGGTCGCCGATGATCTTCAACCGGCCGTTGATCACCGTCGCGTACAGGAGCAATCCGAAGGAACCGATGCGCGAGGGGGTCGCGCCGCTGACGTACCCCGCGAACAGTTGCCCGAACGAGGGGTTGTCGTACTCCTCGACCAGGAACAGGACCCGGTGGGCGCGCTGAACGGACCGTGCCGCGGAACGCGCTATCCGCGCCAACTCCTCCGCGGACGTCGGAGCACGGCCCAGGACGGAGCGCATGCTGGTACCGGGCAACTCATGCATGAACGATTCGCTGATCTCCCGCCGGCTCCGCAGGACGTCGTCCGGTTCGAAGAGGACGGCCAGGCGCTCGGCGTACTCGGCGTCCAGGTAGGAGGCGAAGAAGTCGACGGCCTCGTCGATGTCCACCGCTTCTCGCGGCAGGCTGTGTGCGGGCGTGCGATCGCGCGCCTCGTCCATCAAGATCCGTCCTTTCGGGGTCGTCGTCGAACCTCGTGAGCCTCCGATCGGGCCGCCCTCTCATCACGACGCCTCACGGCCCTCTCCCCTCAGGGGGCGAAGTGGTGGGCCTCGTGCGAGACGGAGACGACGTCGGGGCTGACGATGTGCACGCGCCCGCGGAACGTCGCTCCATCCACGGCGTCGATGGAGACGGTGTAGACGTCGGTCATGAGCGAGCGCCCTTCGGTCGGCCGGAACCGGCCATCGCCGGTGTGATCACCGCGTGGCTGCGATGGTACGGGCGCCCACCGACATCTCAGCCACGCGACTCCTACGACATGGAGGAGTACGGCCTGGTCATCATCGGTCCCGCGCGCAGGGCTTCCCGATGAGTCGATTTCTCGGCCAGTCGGTCCGCGGGGTTCAGCGCATCGTCGATCAGCCGATCGAGCTGGAGGTCGGGATCCGGCCAGCACTCGATCGGGGTGAGACGCGCATGGTCGTCATGGCGGACGAGCTGGTGATCAGCGATACGGCCGCATGACCTCGATCCGCGGAGCTTTTCAACTCAGGTCGCCGGCAGCATGACGGAGGGACCGGTCACCGTTGCGGACGAGCCGGTACGACTCGTCGTGGCGGGGTCTCGCGGGTGTCCCAGCGCGTGCTGGCCAAGCGGCGTTCGGTCAGCGTCAGAAGGTCGAAGATCTCCCGAGCGAGATAGCCGGTGGTGTTCCGCTCCACTTGTTTGGGGAACAGGATACGCGCCCCGGCCAGTTCCTCCAGCGCCTGTCGGGCAGCCGGATGGGTGACATCCAGCAGCGATTGCACTGTGCGGGCCGTCACCAACGGTACGGCGGGGAGGAGATCCAGCAGACGGGCGACCGCCGAGCCCGTTCGGGGCACCGCTCGGAGCCCTTCCCCTTCCCTGAAGGCACGATGGCGCTCCAGCCACTCGCCATGGAGTTCCTTCAGCTCGTCGGCGAATCTCTCGGCTTGCTCCACCGCTGTGATGGACGCGGCGAAGAAGACTCGGAGCCAGTCGTTGACGCCCGACTCTGCCTCCGGCGAGCCTGCGTCTCCTGCATGGCGAAAAGTCGTGAGACCCGCCACATAGGCATCGCATCGGGTGAGCAGGACGAGGCTGATCGGGAGAATCGCGCTGGGTGTCAAGCCTCGCCGTGTGAGCACCGTGTGGATCAGCGCACGACCCACCCGTCCGTTGCCATCCGTGAATGGAGGGATCGTCTCGAATTGCGCGTGCACCAGCGCGGCCTGCAGGAGAGGCGCATGCTGGGCGCCGTTCATGTAGGTGACGAGATCGTCCATCAGCGGGCGAACATGTGCGGGCGGAGGCGGAACGAACTCCGCATCCAACGGATGCCAATGACCTCCTCCGACCCAGTTCTGCACCTCTCGCAGGCCGTGGTAGCGCTCGTCCGGCAACAATGCCTTGTGCAGGCCGATGACGTCCGCGAGGGTGACCGCCTCGGCGGCGACCAAGTCCGTCACCGCACGGCGAAGGGCCGTGACGTTGTTGGCGACCAGCGCCGCAGTCGCGGTGAACCCATGGGAAACGCCTGCCTCCCGGGCCGCCAGTTCCGCGAGGGCGACTTGCTGCGGCGAAGCCTGCAATCCCTCGATCCTGGACGACGCGATGGCCTCAGACCTGAGAAGAAAACGCGCGAGACCGTCCACGCCATGGCCCACTGGGTGCGCGACCAACCGCCGCACGAGCGTCTCGGCTTGTGCGGCTTGCTCTGCGACATCCGGCGCCACTGTCAGGGCGTGTCCCGTCAGGGGATCGGGAAGGTAGGGCCGGTAGGCGCCGCCGCGTCGATCGCGTTTGCTGGGAGCTTCCCACGCCACCGGCCAGGAGGCCTCAAGGTAGTGAGCCATAGGAGCAAACCTTTCATGGACGCCCCGTCGATGAAAGGATAAGCCGTAACCTTTCACGCAGCCGCTCTACCAGTAAGGATACGAACCACCCTCAAGGGACGCGCGGGGCGCGACGCCCGGCAAGAGGTCACGACCCTCCTCGATCACAGCAGTCGATGAGATCTCGGACTTGGCCCCCAAAGCTCTCCGGCAGTGCCCGGTCCGTTGTGGAGCGAGTCCCTTTCCGGCCCGGGCCGGGGTGCGCGAGGGGCGGGAGCCCCTCGCCTCAAGGGCGAAGCCCCGCAGGAAGAGCGCCCGAGCGTCAGCGAGGACCATGCCTTTGAGGGGGTCGAAGGGGGCGGAGCCCCCTGGGGGGCACGCCCGAGCATGATTCCGCGCGCAGCGCGCCCCTTCCGTGAGGACCTTGCCCTTGGGCCCCTGAAGGATGCGGCCCCCGAAAACGCCGGAGCGTCAGGTGGTGGAGAAGGCGGCGTCGAACGAGGTCACCGGCGGGGTGATGGAGTTGAGCCGGCGGATGTAGCCCAGCGCCTCCCTGGCCCCGTCCAGGCGGTCCATGCCCGCGTCCTCCCACTCGATGGAGATGGGCCCGGAGTAGCCGATCGAGTTGAGCGCCCGGAAGCAGTCCTCCCACGGCACGTCGCCGCGGCCCGTCGAGACGAAGTCCCAGCCGCGCCGCAGGTCCGCCCACGGCAGGTGCGAGGACAGGCGGCCGCGGCGGCCGTCGCCGACCCGGACTCGGGTGTCCTTGCAGTCCACGTGGTAGATGCGGTCGGCGAAGTCGAGGATGAACGCCACCGGGTCGAGGTCCTGCCAGACCATGTGGGACGGGTCCCAGTTGAGGCCGAACGCGGGACGGTGGCCGATGGCCTGCAGGGTGCGCTGCGTCGTCACGTAGTCGTAGGCGATCTCGCTGGGGTGGATCTCGTGCGCGAACCGTACGCCGACCTCGTCGAAGACGTCGAGGATGGGGTTCCAGCGGTCGGCGAAGTCCTGGTAGCCCGCGTCGATCATGGAGGCGGGCACCGGCGGGAACATGGCGACCGTGTGCCAGATCGACGAGCCGGTGAAGCCGACCACGGTGTCGACGCCGAGCAGGGCGGCGGCGCGCGCGGTGTTCTTCATGTCCTCGGCCGCCGCCCGCCGCACCGACTCCGGGTCGCCGGAGCCCCAGATGCGGGCGGGCAGGATGGCCTTGTGCCGCTCGTCGATGGGGTGGTCGCAGACGGCCTGGCCGACGAGGTGGTTGGAGATGGTCCACACCTTGAGGCCGTGCTTGTCGAGCTGGGCGCGTTTCTGCTCCACGTACGACGGGTCGGACACCGCCTGGGCGACGTCGAAGTGGTCGCCCGAGCAGGCGATCTCCAGGCCGTCGTAACCCCATTCGGCGGCGAGCCGGCACACCTCCTCGAACGGCAGGTCGGCCCACTGGCCCGTGAACAACGTGACCGGTCTCATGATGCGTCCTCCACGACTGATGCGTCCTGCACGACTGTGTAGCGGCTGGCGTCGGCCGCGCTCCGCTCGACCGCGGCCAGGACCTGCTGCACCCGCAGACCGTCGGCGAACGACGGGGCGGGATCGCGGTCCTCGGCGATCGCCTCCAGGAAGTCCTTGATCTCGTGGGTGAAGGTGTGCTCGTAGCCGAGGCCGTGGCCGGGCGGCCACCAGGCTCCCGCGTACGGATGTCCGGGCTCGGTGACGAGGATCCGGGCGAAGCCGGAGTCGCCCTCGCTGACCCACAGCTCGTTCATGGCCTCGAAGTCGAAGGCGAGGCTGCCGAGCGAGCCGTTGAGCTCGATGCGCAGCGCGTTCTTGCGGCCGGTGGCGAAGCGGGTGGCCTCGAACGAGGCGAGCGCGCCGCCGGAGAGCCGGCCGATGAACAGGGCGGCGTCGTCCACGGTCACGGCCCCCGTGGCGGCCCCTCCTGTGGTGGCGGCCAGGCCGGCCGAGTCCTCGGCCAGGGGACGCTCCTTCACGAACGTCTCCGTGAGCGCCGAGACGCCCACCACGCGCTGGCCGGTGACGTACTCGGCGGTGTCGATGATGTGCGCGCCGATGTCGCCGAGCGCGCCGGAGCCCGCCTTGTCCTTCTGCAGCCGCCACACCAGCGGGAAGCCCGGGTCCACGATCCAGTCCTGGAGGTACTGCGCCCGCACGTGCCGGATCTCGCCGAGCCGGCCCTCCTCCACGTACCGCCGGGCCAGGGCGATGGCGGGCACCCGGCGGTAGTTGAAGGCGACCATGTTCCTGCCGGGCGCCGCGGCCGCCGCGCGGACCATGGCCTCGGCCTCGGCGACGGTGTTGGCCAGCGGCTTCTCGCAGATGACGTGCTTGCCCGCCTCCAGCGCGGCGATGGCGATCTCGGCGTGGGAGTCGCCGGGCGTGCAGATGTCGACGATCTGCACGTCGTCGCGCTCCACCAGCTTCCTCCAGTCGGTCTCGACGTCGGCCCAGCCGAGCTGGGCCGCGGCGGCGGAGGTGCGCTCCCTCGACCGGCCCGCCAGCACCGCCATGCGCGGCGCGAGCGGCAGGTCGAAGAAGGCCCCGACGCTCCGCCAGGCCTGGGAGTGGACGCGGCCCATGAAGGCGTGGCCGACCATGCCCACGCCGATGCCGATCTTTTCTGACATGCAGCCCCCGATCAGGACTCGAAGCCGAGTGGCAGGTATTTCTCGACGTTGTCCTTGGTAATGGTCTCCGACGCGAGCGTGATGGACTGCGGAACTTGGTTCTCCACGAGGTCACTCATGCCCTTCCCCTGGGCGATGAGCCGGGCGAGTTTGATCGCCGAGGAGGCCATCGTGGGGCTGTACGTGACCGTCGCCTCCAGCACGGACGAGCCGGACTGGATCTCCTTCATGGCGTTGAGCGAGCCGGCGCCGCCGACCATGAAGAACTCCTTGCGTCCCGCCTCCTTGATGGCGGCGAGCACGCCGATGCCCTGGTCGTCGTCGTGGTTCCACATTGCGTCGATCTTCTTGTGCGCCTGGAGCAGGCTGGTCGCCACCTGGTTGCCGGTCTCGACGGTGAACTTGGCGTCCTGCTTGGCGGTCACGCTGAAGCCGTACGTCTTGAGCGCGTCGGCGAACCCCTTGCTGCGGTCCTGGGTCAGCGGGAGGGTGGCGATGCCCTGGATCTCCACGATGACCGGGTTCGTGACGCCCTTGTCCTTGAGCTTCTTGCCGATGTAGTGGCCGGCGGCGACGCCCATGCCGTAGTTGTCGCCGCCGATCCAGGTGCGGTAGGCCAGCTTGTCGGGGAAGACGCGGTCGAGGTTGACGACGGGGATGCCGGCCTGGGTGGCCTGAAGGGCGATCTGGTTGAGCTGCTGGCCGTCGTTGGGCAGGATCACCAGCGCCGCGACCTTGGCCGCGATGAGCGACTCGACGGCGGAGATCTGCTGGTTGATGTCGTTGGTGGGCTCGACGGGCTTGAAGTCGACGTCGGTGTACTGCTTGGCGGCGGCCTCGGCGTTCTTGGCGATGGCGGCGATCCAGCCGTGGTCGGCGGCGGGGGCGGAGAAGCCGATGGTGACCTTGGTGCCGGGCTGGTCGTTGCCGCCGGCCGACGGGGCGGGCACGGGTGCGGCGCTGGCGGCGGGGGCGGCCGACGGCTCGTTGCTGGTGCAGCCGGCCGCTAACAGGGCGGCTCCGCCGAGTCCGCCGACGAGGAATCCGCGGCGCGCGACTTTGTCGGTCATGGCGTTCTCTCCTTCAGGTTCCGTCGCTGGAGCAGGACGGCGACGACGATGATCAGGCCCTTGGCGATGAGCTGGTCGCTGGTGTTGAGGCCGTTGAGGATGAACAGGTTGGTGATGATGGTGAAGATCAGAAGGCCGAGGATGGAGCCCACGATCGTGCCGCGCCCGCCGGTCAGCAGCGTCCCGCCGATGATGACGGCCGCGATGGCGTCCAGCTCGTACAGGTCGCCGTGCGTGGAGGAGCCGGTGGTGGTGCGGGCCATGATGAGGATCGCGGCGATGCCGCAGCACAGGCCGGACAGCGCGTACAGGAGCATGGTGTGCCGCCGCACGTCGATGCCGGCCAGGCGGGCCGCCTCGGGGTTGCCGCCCACCGCGTACGTCCGCCGCCCGAACGTGGTGCGGTTGAGCAGGATCCAGCCGAGGACGACGACGAGGGCGAAGACGTAGACGAGCAGCGGCACGCCGAGCACCCGGGTGGTGGCGAGGTCCACGATGGCCTGGTTGTCCGTCCGGACGAGCTGGGTCCTGCGGTCGGACATGCGCTGGGCGAGGCCGCGCGCCGCGACGAGCATGGCGAGCGTGGCGATGAACGGCACCAGCCGCCCGTACGCGACGAGCAGCCCGTTGACCAGCCCGGCGCCCGTGCCGACGAGGATCGCGCAGATCGCCATGACGACCGGCCCGAACTCCTGCGTGGCCACGGTCGTCGCCCAGACCGAGGCCAGCGCCATGACGGCGCCCACGGACAGGTCGATGCCGCCGCCGATGATGACGAACGTGGCGCCGACGGTGATGACGCCGATCGTGGCGGCCAGCGACAGGATGCTGACCAGGTTGTCGGCGGTGGCGAAGGCGGCGGGCCGGGTGAGGAGGCCGACGCCCACGAGCAGCGCGAGCGCCACGAACAGGCCCAGGTGCCGCAGCTCGAAGGAGCGGGGGGCGGCCGTCGTCGCGGGGGCCTCCGCGACCGTTCTTCCTGCTTCGGCCATCAGGCGGCCCTCCCATTCATGATCATGTCGAGGACGCGGTGCTCGTCGAGGTCGCGGGCGTCGCCCTGGTGGATGACGGTCCCCTCGCGCAGCACGAGGACGCGGTCGGCCAGGCCGAGCACCTCGGGCACCTCGCTGGAGACGAGCAGCACGCCGATGCCGTCCTCGGCCAGGCGGCGGATGACGGTGTACAGCTCGGCGCGGGCGCCCACGTCCACGCCACGGGTGGGCTCGTCGAGCAGCAGCAGCCGGCGCCCGCCGAGCAGCCAGCGGGCGAGCACGGCCTTCTGCTGGTTGCCGCCGGACAGCGTCTTGACCGGGCGCTCGGGGTCGCGGGGGCGGATGTCGAGCGCCTCGGCCAGCCGGGTGGCCTCGGCGCGCTCGCGGGCCCGGTCCAGCCAGCCGAGCCTGGCGAAGCCGGATAACCCGCCCAGCGTGATGTTGGCGGTGACGCTCTGGTCGAGCAGCAGGGCCTGGGCCTTGCGCTCCTCGGGGGCCAGGCCCATGCCGAGCCGTACGGACTCGACGACGCCGCCGCGGCGCAGCGCCCGCAGGGGGCCGTCCCGCCGTACGGACCGGAGGAGGCCGGCGCGGCGGACCGGACGGCCGCCCACCAGCACCTGGCCGGTGGCGCGGCGGGCACCGTAGACCGCCTCCAGGATCTCCGAGCGGCCGGAGCCGACCAGCCCGGCGAGCCCGACGATCTCGCCCGCGCGCACCGAGAACGACACGCCCGCGAAGGCGCCCGGCGAGGACAGGTCCTCCACCCGCAGCACCTCCTCGCCGGGCGGCCGGGCGGCGCGGGGCGGGAAGACGTACTCGACGTCGCGGCCGGTCATCAGGGAGACGATCTCGGAGGTGGGCGTGTCGCGGGCGGGCAGGCCGACCGCGATGGTGCGGCCGTCCTTCAGGACGGTGACGCGGTCGCCGATCTCGCGGATCTCCTCCATGCGGTGGGAGATGTAGACGACGGCGACACCGCGGGCGGTGAGGTCGCGGATGATCCGGAACAGGTTGGCCACCTCGTCGTGGGCGAGCGCGGCGGACGGCTCGTCCATGACGATGAGGCGGGCCTCGCGCGAGAGGGCGCGGGCCATGGACACGATCTGCTTGGCCGCCGGGGGCAGCCGCCCGACCTCGGTGGACGGCCGGATCTCGGGGTGGCCGAGCCGGGTCAGCACCTCGCCGGCCGCCCGGTTGGCGGCGCGCCGGTCGGTGAAGCCGAGGCGGGCGTGCTCGTGGCCGAGGAAGATGTTGTCGGCCACGGTGAGCCCGTCGACGAGGTCGAGCTCCTGGTAGATGGTGGCGATGCCGAGCCGGATGGCGTCCACGGGGCCGGCGGGCGCGGCCGGGACGCCGTTCAGCTCGATCGTGCCCTCGTCGGGCCGGTGGGCTCCGGCGAGGACCTTGATCAGGGTGGACTTGCCGGCGCCGTTCTGTCCGAGCAGGCAGTGGACCTCGCCGGCTCGCACGTCCAGGTCCACGCCGTCGAGCGCGCGGACGCCCGGGAACTGCTTGACGATTCCCCTCATGACCAGCATCGGGGGTCTCTCCTGTCAGGCGTTGACGAGCTTGTTGATGTTGTCGGGTGACAGGTAGTGCTCGATCGCCAGGAGCCCGGCGCCGAGAGCGGCGGCGTCCTCCCCGGTACGGCTCGGCACGATCGACAGGTGGTGGGTGGCCAGCGGCAGCGACCTGCGGTAGATCGTCTCCCTGATGCCGGCGAGCAGGTGCTCGTGGACCCGGGACAGGACGCCGCCGATGACGATGACCTCGGGGTTGAAGAAGTTGACCAGTCCGGCCAGCACCTCGCCGATGTGCCGGCCGGCCTCCCGCACCAGGCGCAGCGCCAGGGTGTCGCCCGCCTGGACGAGCGCCACCACGTCGGCGCCGGTCGCGGCGGGCACGCCGAGCTCGGTGAGGCGGCGGGCGAGCGCCGCGCCTCCGGCCACGGCCTCCAGGCAGGCGCTGTTGCCGCAGCGGCAGCCCGCGTCGTCGTGGCCGGACACCCGGATGTGGCCGATGTCGCCCGCCGACCCCTGGGCGCCGCGGTGCAGCCGTCCCTCGGCCACGATGCCGCAGCCGATGCCGGTGCCGACCTTGACGAACAGCAGGTGGCTGGTGCCGGGGAAGGCGTTGCGGTGCTCCCCGAGCGCCATCACGTTGACGTCGTTGTCGACGAGGACGACGCAGTCCTCGAAGTGCTCGGGGATGGGGTAGTCGTTCCAGCCGGGCATGATCGGCGGGTTGTTCGGCCGGCCGGTGGCGAACTCGACCGGCCCCGGCACCCCCATGCCCAGCGCCCGCAGCGCCGACCTCGGTCGCCCGGCCTCGGCGAGCAGCAGGTCGAGGCGGGTGTCGACGTGGGCGAGGACGGTCTCGGGGCCCTCGGTGACGAGGAGCGGGTCCTCGCACTCGGCGAGCACCTCGCCCGAGATGTCCATCAGCGCGACCCGGCAGTGGGTGGCGCCCACGTCCACGCCCGCGAAGGCGTGGCCGTCGGTGTGCAGCCGGAGCTGGCGGGGCGGCCGGCCGCCGGTGGACTCGCCGCTCTCGGTCTCCTGGACGAGGCCGCTCTCGATGAGGGCGTCGACGCGCTGGGAGATCGTGGAACGGGCGAGGCCGGTGAGCCGGGCCAGGTCGGATCGGGTCGTCGCGGAGCCCGCGCTGATGAGGGTCAGCACGTCCCCGGGCGAGCCCGGAGCGGGGGTCATGCCGCGACCTTAAGAGCGGTGGCCGCACGAATCAAGACCGAATTTCGCCTTAAGTCGGATATCTTCCGCCGATCATCGAACAAAGAGGGGCCGCGTACAGCGAAAGGGCCCCTCCCGACGGGGAGGAGCCCTTGCGGTTGGGTCAGCGAGCCGTCAGAGCATCGCCTTCATCGAGTCGGCGGCCGTGAGGACGTAGGGCTGCTCGGCCATGACCGCCCCCCAGTTGTCCGCGACCGTCTCCGGCGAGATGTCGTCGGAGCGCCAGCCCGGCCCCTCGGCCACCATGACCCGCGCCACCTTGCCGCCCCCGACCGTGAACACCTCGCCGCTGACCTCGCACGAGTCGTGGACGAGGTAGGCGACGAGGGCGCTGACCCGCTCGGGCGTGAACTTCGCCTCGAACTCGGCCGGCAGCAGCGACTCGGTCATGCGCGTCCAGGCGACCGGGGCGATGGCGTTGGCCTTGATGCCGTTGCGCGCGCCCTCGATGCCGAGCGTCTTGGTCAGGCCGACCAGGCCCATCTTGGCGGTCGAGTAGTTGGCCTGGCCGAAGTTGCCGAACAGGCCGGCGGGGCTGGAGGTGTTGACGACGCGGCCGTAGCCGGCCTCCTTCATGTACGGGTACGCCGCGCGGGAGACGAGGTACGAGCCGCGGACGTGGACGGCGAGGACCGCGTCGAACTCCTCGACCGTCATCTTGCCGAACGAGCGGTCGCGCAGGATGCCGGCGTTGTTGACGACGATGTCGATCGCGCCGAAGGCGTCGACCGCGGCCTGCACGATGGCCTGCGCACCCTCCGGGGTGGCGACGTTGTCGGCGCTGGCGATGGCCTGCCCGCCGTTCTTGGTGATGAGCTCCACCACCTCGGCGGCGGGACCGGCGGAGGCGCCGGAGCCGTCGAGCGCGCCGCCGAGGTCGTTGACGACGACCTTGGCGCCCCGCTCGGCCAGCAGGAGCGCGTGCGACCTGCCGAGGCCGTGCCCGGCCCCCGTGACGATCGCCACCCTGTCATCGAACCGAAGCATCGAACCTCCAGCGCAGGAGAACAAACTTCTAGTACGAGTACGATAACCCGCGTCCCGGCGGGCGCAACCGTGACTGATCGTCGCGGATAGTGATCGGCTGACTGTTTTTCTGCTAGAGTTGCGGGCTCCCAAGGCGAGGGTCTGCCTCGCCATTCCCTCCATCGGGCCTGGGAGGCCGGACATGCCGGTGAACGCGCCCATCCGCGTGGTCCAGTGGGCCACCGGTTCCATCGGCCGCTACGCGTTACGCAGCGTGCTCAGCAGGCCGGGACTCCAGCTGGCGGGCGTCCTGGTGTACGACCCGGACAAGACAGGCAAGGACGCGGGCGAGCTCGTCGGGATGCCGCCCACCGGCGTCACCTGCACCGACGACGTCGACCGGATCCTCGCCCTCGACGCCGACTGCGTGCTGCACATGCCGCTGCCGGCCTTCTCCTTCGGCACCGACCAGACCTCCGACGTCGAGACCATCTGCGCCCTGCTCGCCTCGGGCAAGAACGTCATCACCACCACAGGCTTCGTCTACCCCAAGTCGTACGGGCCGGGCGTCGTCGAGCGCGTCGAGGCGGCCTGCGCCGCCGGGGACACCACCCTGCACGGCACCGGCATCAACCCGGGCTTCATGAGCGACTTCCTGCCGCTGGCGCTGACCGGCCTGTCCGACCGGGTCGACCACATCTACGTGCGCGAGTCGTCCGACTTCCGGGGCCACCCGTCGCGCCAGGTCGTCGTGGACCTGGTCGGGTTCACCCGTTCGGCCAAGGACTACACGGCCGCGGTCCGGCCGTACCGGATGTTCCAGCGCTCCCTCTTCGCCGAGAGCGTCCAGCTCGTCGCCGACGCGCTGGACGTGCGGCTGGACGAGGTCGAGGAGAGCGACGACTTCGAGCTGGCGACGCGCGAGTTCGAGATCGCGGCCGGCACGGTTCGGGAGGGCACGGTGTGCGCCTCGCGCTGGGTCTTCTCGGGGCTGGTGCGGGGCAGGCCGTTCATGACGATCGAGGTGGTCTACAAGGCCGACGCGGCGCGGGTGCCGCGCTGGTCCGACCCGGGGTTCGTGCTGCACATCGAGGGGGTGCCGCACATGACGCTGTCGGTGGACGAGGTCTCCCACGGGCCGGCCGCCGCCGCGGCGCACGCCATCAACGCCATCCCGGCGGTCTGCGCCGCACCCCCGGGCATCCGCACCCTGCTCGACCTGCCGTTCGCCACCGGCCGGGGCCGGGTCCGGCTGCGCTGACCGCGACCGGCGGAGTCCGGCCGCGCCGACCGCGCTCGGCGGGGTGCGGCCGGGCTGACCGCGATCACGGGGCGGCCGGGTGCCAGCGGTCCGGTTCGCCGGATACGCAGACGACGCGCCCCCGCTCGGCCAGCCAGACCAGGTGGGCCAGCGTCTCGTTCGTGGCGGCCCGGCGGGCGAACGCCTGGAACGTCTCCCACGGCCGCGACCAGGTGAGCCGGGTGGCCACCTCCCAGCAGGTCAGGCCGCCGGTCGCGGCCCCGACGACCCGCTCGACCTCCGTCAGCCGATCCTCGTGGTGCGTCATCACGTAGTCCACCCGCCCGGCCAGGTCGTGGAAGCGGTACTCGTGGGCGGGCAGCACCTCCCCCACGTCCAGCTTGCGCACGGCGGCCAGCGAGTCGAGGTAGTCGGCCAGCGGGTTCGGCCGCGACTGGGGGTGGACCGCGACGATCGGGGTGATCTTGGCGAGCACGTGGTCGCCGGAGAAGAGGAGCCGGCGCGACGGCGAGACGAAGCACAGGTGGCCGGGCGAGTGACCGGGCGTCCACAGCGCCCGCAGGTCCCATCCGGGCAGGTCCAGCCGGTCGCCGTCCTCGATGAGCCGGTCCGGGCGCACGGCCGACACCAGGTGCCTGATGGACATGGACGCGCCGGCCAGCTCGTCCACGGTCTCCTGGGGCACGCCCGCCCGGCCGAGCATCTCGCGCTCGCGGCGCACGAGGGAGTCCACGACCTCGTCGTCGTAGCGCTCGCGGATGAGGGCGGCGTCGGCCGGGTGCAGCCCGATCCACGCCCCGGACGCCTCCCTGACCCGTCCGGCCAGCCCGTAGTGGTCGGGATGGATGTGCGTGACCAGCACGGCCTTCACGTCCGCGATCCCGTAGCCGGCCGCGCCGAGGCCCGCGACCAGCGCGTCGTACGCCTCGTCGGTGTTCCACCCGGCGTCCACGATCGCCACGCCGTCGGGCAGCTCCAGGACGTAGACCAGCACGTACCGCAGGGGGTTGATCGGGATCGGCACCGGCACGGACCACAGCCCCGGCCCGACCCGCTCGACCTCCGGGACCGCGCCCTGCCGCCACGCGTCGTACTGGGCCGGGCTGGAGGGATTCACCACGAACTTCGCCATGGGTCTGATTGTCCAGGCATTTCCGAACCATGTTCTACTGGGGGCATGAAGCCGGCACGCGAGACCACCGGCGACGGGCGCTTCGCCCGCCAGCCGAACCGCTTCACCGAGCGCCTCGGGCCGCCCGAGCCCGGCAGGTACCGGCTCTACGCCTCCTACGCCTGCCCGTGGGCGCAGCGGGTGCTCATCGTCCGCCGCCTGCTCGGCCTGGAGGACCTGCTCGACGTGACGATCGTCGACCCGATCCGCGACGAGAGGGGCTGGCGGGTGCCGGGCGGCGACCCCGAGTACCTGTCGGAGCTCTACCTCGCCAGCGACCCGGACTACCGGGGCCGCTGCACCGTCCCCGTGATCTGGGACGCCGTCGAGGGCCGCATCGTCACCAACGACTTCCCGCGGATCACGCTCGACCTGGAGACGTCCTGGTCCACCACCCCGGACCTGTATCCGGAGCGGCTGCGGCCGGAGATCGACGCGCTGAACGAGTGGCTCTACCACGGCCTCAACAACGCGGTCTACGAGGCGGGGTTCGCCCGGTCGCAGGCCGCGTACGAGGAGGCCGTGGCGCGCGTCTTCGCCACGCTCGACGAGCTGGAGGAACGGCTCGCGGCGGGCTCGCCGTACCTGTTCGGCGACGAGCTGACGGAGAGCGACGTGCGGGCGTACACGACGCTGGCCCGCTTCGACGCCGTCTATCACGGCCACTTCAAGTGCTCGGTGCGGCGCCTCGTCGACTACCCGGCGCTGTGGGCGTACGCCCGCAGGCTGTACGCCATCCCGGCCTTCGGCGAGACGACCGACTTCGACCACATCAAGCGCCACTATTACATGACGCATCCCGACATCAACCCGAGCCGGATCGTCCCGGTCGGCCCCGCGATCGACTGGAGCCTCTGAACCGACCGGCGCCCAGCGCCCGGCGCCCGGCTTCAGGCCGAGGCGGCGCGCTCCGGCTCGGCCACCGCGACCCCGCCCGGCCGGAGCGCGGGCAGCCGGGCGAACAGCAGCGCCGAGGCGGTCATCAGCGCGGCGGCCAGCCCCCACGCGACGCCCGTCCCGGCCGCGGTCGCCAGCACGCCGAGCCCCACGTTCGACATCGCGCCACCGGCCTGGAGGGCCAGGGAGCCGGTGGAGCCGACCGTGGTGCGCTCCGCGGCGGTGACGGCGCGATGGGTCATCTCCAGGCACAGCACGCTCGTGACGGCGAGGCCCGCGTACATGACGACGTACGCCGCCCCGGCCGCCACCAGCCCGGCGGGGCCGCCCGTCTCGGCGGTGGCGGCCAGCGCGCCGAGCGACAGCGCGGCCGGCACGACGCCGAGGACCGCGCCGCGCGCCGGCCCACGGGCCAGGCGTGCCGCCCGGGGCGCGAGCGCGCTGCCGGCCGAGCTGCCCGCGAAGCCGAGGGCCGCCACCAGCGCGTACGCCGTGCCGCCCAGCTCCGCCGTACCGGCCAGCCCGGCCAGCCGGCCGGGGGTCAGCAGCTCGACGGCGGTCAGCGCCACGCCCGTCACCAGGGAGTACACCGTCAGGCGGCGCAGCACCCCGTGGCCGGTCGCCAGCCGCAGCCCGCTCAGCACGGTCGCGGGCACGGCCCGCAGCGTCCCGCCCAGCGACGCCCGCCGGTGTGACGGCTCGGGCAGCGCGAGCAGCACCACCCCGAGCAGCACCGCCGCCGCCACCGCCCCGAGCAGCGGGGGCACGGCCAGCGGCTCCACCGTGCCCGGCGGCACGACGAGCGGCACGAACCCGCCCGCCAGCACGCCGAGGCAGAGCGCGGCCGACTCCGTCGCGCTGCCGCGCGAGAGCCCCGGCCGCAGGTCGGCGTCCCGGCCCTCCACGTCGTGCAGCGTGTCGACGTACCAGGCGGTGGCGGGGCCGCTCGACAGCGCCCGTGCCACGCCCTTGAGCACGCCGGTCAGCACGAACATCCAGAACGTCGTGGACACCGCCATCAGCGCCAGCGCCACGACCGTGAAGCCGGCCGACACGGCCAGCACCACGCGGCGGCCCACGACGTCGGCCAGCCCGCCGGTGGGCAGCTCCAGGGAGAGCGTGACGACGGAGAAGACGGTGAAGGCCGTGCCGATCTCCGCCAGGCCCAGGCCGCGCTCGGTCATGAGCAGGACCATCGTGGTCAGCATGAGGCCGGTCGGCAGCCAGGTCAGGAAGCAGACGACCAGATAGCGGCGCAACGCGGAGCGGGGGGTCATGCGTCGTCCTCCTCGGGGGAATCGGCGGGCCGATCGGCAGGGAGATCGCCGGAATCGTCCGGGTGCTCGCCGGAGTCGCGGGTCTCGTGGGGGAAGACGGCGGCCCACAGGTGGACCTTGCGGGCCTCGGGGTGGCCGGCGTGGCGCGCCGTCAGCTCGCCGATCAGCTCGGACACCCGGCGGTTGAACTCCCGCACGCCCTCGGGAGGCAGCGCCGCCAGGTAGTCGCTCATCCCCGCCGCGGGCAGCCAGTCCGGGTCCGGGTCGTCCTCGAACGCCCGCATCGCCCGTGCCAGCGCCTCGACCTGGCGGGCCTGCATGACGCGGACCGCCTCCCAGCCCTCCGGCGTGGCGGCCATCCGCGCGTTGTCCCAGGAGGTGTAGACGTGGCGGGCGCGCCAGCGCCGCTCCCTGGCGTCGCGCTGCTCGGGGTCCTCCTCGATGAAGCCGTACCTGGCCAGCACGCGCAGGTGGTAGCTGGTCGAGCCGGAGCTCTCCCCCACCGCGCGCCCCAGCTCGCTGGCCGTCGAGGGCCCGTCGTTGCGCAGCAGCCCGAGCAGCCGCACCCGTAGCGGGTGGGCCACCACCTTCAGCACCCGCGGGTCGCTGATCTCGTAACTCTCCTCCACACTCACGACGGTAGACCGCAAAGTGAATTTTGCAAAGGGATTTTTGCGATCCACCTCGGCCAATACAGTGGTCTGAGAGTTCAATACACTGGGCTGCATGCTCGACGACATCACCGTGGACGAATCCGTCCTCGCCCTGCGCCCCGACTTCGCCGTCCTGGTCATGACCGCCCACGGGCTCGACAACGGCCCCACGGACGACCGGTCGCGCGGCTGGCTGAGCGCCGCCTCCGACCTGCTGTCCGCCGAGGGCGAGGAGGAGCGCGAGGCGCGCGCCGCCAAGATCGAGGCGTGGCGCGAGGCGTACCGGCTGTTCGGCGCCAAGCCGTCCCGCACCCGCCCGTCGGTCGACGCGCTCACCCGCCGCCTGCCGCTGCCGGAGATCAACCAGGCGGTCGACGCGTACAACTCGATCAGCGTGAAGCACGCGCTGCCCATCGGCGGCGAGGACCTCGACCGCTACGACGGCCCGGCGCGGCTGGTCCGGGCGGCCGGCGACGAGGCGTCGGAGGAGTCCCTCGGCACACCCGACGCCGGCGAGGTGATCTGGCGCGACGACACGGGCGTCACCTGCCGCCGGTGGAACTGGCGCCAGGTCGCCCGCACGCGGCTCACCGAGGAGACGGTCAACGCGCTGTTCATCCTGGAGCGGCTGGAGCCGATGACGCTGGAGGAGCTGAAGACCGCCGGCGAGGAGCTGGCCGACCTGCTCGCGGAGCTGTCGCCGGGGGTCCGCGTGGCCAGCCGCTTGCTGTCCGGCGGGAAATAAACCTCTTCCCTTAGGGTTGATACCAAACGGTGATATTTCCCGTATCACCACCGTTGACTAGGGGTGCGTGACCCCGGTCGACGGTTCGGGAAGGATCCGGCGGGGCGGCGCGCCGACCCGCGCGCGCGTAGCCGGACGGGACGAGTAACCTTGGACAGGTTCTCTAACATCAACGCCGATCTGCGGAAGAGGGCGATTTCCGCCGTGTCGTCTGAGTCGTCGCGGGCAAACCCGCTGGCAAGCTTTGGTCAGAACGAGTGGCTTGTCGACGAGCTGTACCAGAAGTACCTCCAGGATCCCGAGTCGGTGGACAAGGCCTGGTGGAACTTCTTCGCTGACTACAACCCTGACTACGGACCGGGCCGAACCCCGGCCAGGGAGGCGGCGAACGGCACGGCTACCGCGCCTTCTCCCGCACCCGCCAAGACCGCGGCCCCCCCGGCTCCGGCCGCCAAGCCCGTCGACAAGCAGGCCGTCGCGCCCGCTGACAAGGCGGCCGAGAAGCCGGCCCAGCCGGCCATCCCGGCGCCCAAGGGCGCCGAGGAGGTCAGGCTGCGCGGGGCCGCTGCCCGCACGGCCGCCAACATGGACCTCTCCCTGACGGTCCCGACCGCGACCAGCGTCCGCGCCATCCCGGCCAAGCTGCTCATCGACAACCGCATCGTGATCAACAATCACCTCAAGCGGGGTCGCGGCGGCAAGGTCTCCTTCACGCACCTGATCGGCTACGCGATCGTCAAGGCGCTGAAGGCCATGCCGGAGATGAACCACTCCTTCGCGGAGATCGACGGCAAGCCGACCCTGGTCAAGCCCGAGCACGTCGGCTTCGGCCTGGCCATCGACGTCCAGAAGAGCAACGGCGAGCGCCAGCTCCTGGTGCCGTCCATCAAGGCCGCCGAGCAGATGGACTTCCGCCAGTTCTGGATGGCGTACGAGGAGGTCGTGCGCAAGGCCCGCGGCGGAAAGCTCGGCGTCGACGACTTCACCGGCACCACGATCTCGCTGACCAACCCCGGCACGATCGGCACCGTCCACTCCGTGCCCCGCCTCATGCCCGGCCAGGGCACGATCATCGGCGTCGGCGCGATGGAGTACCCGGCCGAGTACCAGGGCGCCTCCCCCGAGACGCTCTCGCGCCTGGCCGTCTCCAAGGTCATGACGCTGACCAGCACCTACGACCACCGGATCATCCAGGGCGCCCAGTCGGGCGACTTCCTGCGCCAGATCCACCGGCTGCTGCTCGGCGAGGACGGCTTCTACGACGAGATCTTCGAGGCGCTGCGGATCCCGTACGAGCCGGTCCGCTGGGTGCAGGACGTCTCGGCCTCCCACGACGACGACGTGTCGAAGTCCGCCCGCGTGATCGAGCTGATCCACGCCTACCGGGTGCGCGGCCACCTCATGGCCGAGACCGACCCGCTGGAGTACAAGCAGCGCAAGCACCCCGACCTCGACATCCAGTCCCACGGCCTCACCCTGTGGGACCTCGAGCGGGAGTTCGCCACCGGCGGCTTCGGCGGCCGGCCGCTGATGAAGCTGCGCGAGATCCTGGGCGTGCTGCGCGACTCCTACTGCCGCACCGTCGGCATCGAGTACATGCACATCCAGAACCCCGAGGAGCGGGCCTGGATCCAGGCGCGGGTGGAGAAGCCGCACGCCTCGCCCGACCGCGAGGAGCAGCTCAACATCCTGTCGCGGCTCAACACCGCCGAGGCGTTCGAGACGTTCCTGCAGACGAAGTTCGTCGGCCAGAAGCGCTTCTCGCTGGAGGGCGGCGAGTCGCTGATCCCGCTGCTCGACTCGGTGATCAGCGACGCCGCCGACGAGGGCCTCGACGAGGTCGTCATCGGCATGGCCCACCGCGGCCGGCTCAACGTGCTCGCCAACATCGTGGGCAAGTCGTACGCCCAGATCTTCGGCGAGTTCGAGGGCAACATCGACCCGCGCACGGCGCACGGCTCCGGCGACGTGAAGTACCACCTGGGCGCCACCGGCGAGTTCAACGCGCCGAGCGGCAAGACCATCACCGCCTCGGTGGTGGCCAACCCGTCCCACCTGGAGGCGGTCGACCCGGTGCTCGAGGGCGTCGTCCGCGCCAAGCAGGACCTCCTGGAGCGCGGCGAGGAGGGCTTCACCGTCCTTCCGGTGCTCATCCACGGCGACGCGGCCTTCGCCGGCCAGGGCGTCGTGGCCGAGACGCTCAACCTGTCGCAGCTGCGCGGCTACCGCACCGGCGGCACCGTGCACGTGGTGGTCAACAACCAGGTCGGCTTCACCACCTCGCCGGCCTCGTCGCGGTCGAGCGTCTACGCGACCGACGTCGCGCGGATGATCCAGGCGCCGATCTTCCACGTCAACGGCGACGACCCCGAGGCCGTGGTCCGCGTCGGCCAGCTCGCCTACGAGTACCGCCAGACGTTCCGCAAGGACGTCGTCATCGACCTCATCTGCTACCGCCGCCGCGGCCACAACGAGGGCGACAACCCCGCCTTCACCCAGCCGCTCATGTACGACCTGATCGACGCCAAGCGCTCGACCCGCAAGCTCTACACCGAGGCGCTGATCGGCCGGGGCGACATCACGGTCGAGGAGGCCGAGCAGGCGCTGCGCGACTACCAGGCCAAGCTGGAGCAGGCGTTCACCGAGACCCGTGAGGCGGCCAAGAAGCCGCTGGAGGCGGGCGCGATGCGCGTGCCGCCCACCGAGGTCGTCAAGTGGTCGCACGACGACACGCCCACGGCGATCAGCGACGAGACGCTCAAGCGCATCATCGACACCCAGCTCAACCTGCCCGACGGCTTCACGCCGCACCCGCGCCTCGCGCCGGTGATCCAGCGCCGCGGCACGATGGTCGAGCAGGACGCCATCGACTGGAGCACGGGTGAGACGCTGGCCTTCGGCTCGCTGCTCATCGACGGCCACCCGGTGCGCCTGGTCGGCCAGGACTCCCGGCGCGGCACGTTCACCCAGCGCCACGCGGTGCTGGTCGACCGGCTGACCGGGGCCGAGCACACACCGCTGAAGACCTTCAACCAGGGCACCACGAAGTTCTACGTCTACGACTCGCTGCTCAGCGAGTTCGCGGCGCTCGGCTTCGAGTACGGCTACAGCGTCGTGCGACCGGACGCCCTGGTCGCCTGGGAAGCGCAGTTCGGCGACTTCGTCAACGGCGCCCAGACGATCATCGACGAGTTCATCTCGTCCGGTGAGCAGAAGTGGGGCCAGAAGTCGGGCGTCGTGCTGCTGCTGCCGCACGGCTACGAGGGGCAGGGTCCCGACCACTCCTCGGCCCGCATCGAGCGCTTCCTCCAGGTGTGCGCGCTCGACAACATGACGGTCGCCCAGCCGAGCACCCCGGCCAACTACTTCCACCTGCTGCGCTGGCAGGTGGAGTCGGGCCGGCACCGCCCGCTGGTGGTCTTCACGCCGAAGTCGCTGCTGCGCCACAAGGCGGCCACGTCCAAGGCGAGCGACTTCACCTCGGGCACCTTCCAGCCGGTCCTGTCCGACACGACCGTCGACCCGGCGAAGGTCACCAAGGTGGTCCTCTGCTCCGGCAGGGTCTTCTACGACCTGGCGGCCAAGCGCGACGAGAGCGGCCGCGACGACGTCGCGATCGTCCGGCTGGAGCGGCTCTACCCGTTCCCGGCCGAGGAGCTGGCCGCCGAGCTGGGCCGTTACGGCCGGCAGGCGCAGCTCGTCTGGGCGCAGGACGAGCCGGTCAACATGGGCCCGTGGCCGTACCTCGCGCTCAAGCTGGCCGAGGACCCGCAGCTGCTCGGCGGCCGTCCGCTGGGCCGCGTGTCCCGCCCGGCCAACAGCTCGCCCGCGGCGGGCTCGCACAACGCTCACGACAACGAGCTGCACGAGATGCTCAGCCAGATCTTCGGCTGATCGTTTCTTCTGGAACCCCCGCCGGCTCCGTGCCGGCGGGGGTTTCGCCTTTCCGGCACCCTGTCCTGACCGGGGCCGGACGCTTACTAGAGTGAGATGTCCCGGCAGCACAGCGAGGGAGAGACGGAGCACGATGTACTTCACCGACCGGGGGATCGAGGAGCTCGTCGACAGGCGCGGCGAGGAGGAGGTCAGCCTCCTCTGGCTGGGTGAGCGGCTGCGCGAGTTCGTGGACCTCAACCCCGAGTTCGAGGTCCCGGTCGAGCGGCTGGCCACCTGGCTGGCGCGTCTCGACGACGAGGACGAGTGACGGCGGCAGGACCAGGCTGCTTTCCCGCACCGGCCCGGCACACGTAAACGCGATACATCTTGAGTTTCCGCGAGACGCGACATATCGTGTCTTAGGGGAACAGTGTGCCGCCAGGAAGGGTGGGGACCATGCAGCAGTGGACCATCGACGACCCCGGACAACTGACGTTCGGGCCGGTGAGATCGCTTGACGTGCGGATCGTGTCGGGCCGGCTCGCCGTGCTCGCCAGCGACGGCCCGCCCGTCCTGGAGGTCACCGAGATCGTCGGCTCGCCGCTGATCGTGACGTACGACGAGGAGGCCGGCGAGCTGTCGGTCGCCTACAAGGACCTCACCTGGGACGGCATGACGAACTGGCTGCGCAAGAGCCGGCGCCACACCGTCGCCACGCTGACCGTGCCGAAGGACTGCCAGGTCAAGGCCGGCGTGGTCACCGCCTCCGCGGTCATCGCCGGGTTCGAGAACCTCACCTCGGTCAAGAGCGCCTCCGGCGACGTCGTGCTCGACGGCGTGAGCGGCGAGGTGAGCGCCGGCACCGTGTCCGGCCAGGTCGAGAGCCGGGCGATGGTAGGCGACCTGTCGTTCAACAGCGTCTCCGGCGACCTGACCGTCGCCCACGGGGTGCCGCGCCGGCTGCGCGCCAACAGCGTGTCGGGACGCATCACCGCCGACCTGGAGCTGCGGCCCACGGGTCACGTGACGCTCACCAGCGTCTCGGGTGACATCCTGGTCAGGCTGCCCGAGGACGTGGAGGCGGACGTGACGATCCGGTCCACCTCCGGCCGGCTGGTCAGCACGTTCGAGAAACTGTCCAACGAGAGCCTGCCCGGCGCGAAGTCGCTGTCGGGACGGCTCGGCGGCGGCATGGCCTCGCTGTCGGCGACGACGGTCTCCGGCGAGGTCGCGCTGCTCAAGGGGGAGAAGGAATGAGCCCTGTCTTCGGTCACGGCCGCCTGCGGCTGTACCTGCTGAAGCTGCTGGACGAGAGCCCGCGCCACGGCTACGAGGTGATCCGGCTGCTCCAGGACCGTTTCCTCGGCGTCTACTCGCCCTCCCCCGGCACCATCTACCCGCGCCTGGCCCGCCTGGAGGAGGAGGGGCTGGTCACGCACGAGGTGGTCGACGGCAAGAAGGTGTTCTCGATCACCGACAAGGGCCGCGAGGAGCTGAACGACCGCCTCGACGAGCTCGACGACCTTGAGCAGGAGATCTCCGCCTCCGTGCGCGACATCGCGCGGGAGGTCAAGGAGGACGTGCGCGACACGGTCAAGTCGCTGCGCGAGGAGCTGACCCGGATGGCCAAGGACGTGCGCGTCGGCTCCGCTGACGACCTCCGCCGTACGCGCGACCGGCAGAAGGCCGACTTCCAGCGGCTCAAGCGGGAGCAGAAGCGGCAGTGGACGGAGCACGCCGAGCACTGGCAGGGCGAGAGCCAGCGGCTGACGTCCGAGTGGCGGCGCATCTGGGCCGAGGTGTGGTCGTCGCTGGGCGGCGCGCCGGGCTCGCGGGCCGACCTCGACGCCGAGCTGGGCGGCATGCTGGCCGACTTCGTGGCCCAGGTACGCGAGGAGGCGTCCGGGACGAGGCTGGACCGCGAGCGGCTGGAGCAGGTGCGCGCGACGCTCGACGAGGCGTCCGGCCGCATCCGCGACACGCTCCGCTGACATTCGGACACGCTCGCCGACGTTCGGACACGCTCCGCTGACGATCAGGAACGGCGGGCAACGCGGCCCTGCGGGGTCAGGAACGGCGGGCGGCGCGGCGGGCTCGGCAGGCGAGCGGCATGTACCGCAGCCGCTCCGGCAGCCGTGGCGTGATCGCGGCCACCGCCCGGCCGAGGTGACGCAGCCGCCGCTCGTCGCGCACCGACCAGCGCAGCCCCAGCCTCCCCCGTACGGCCGGCGGCAGCGTCCCCACCGTGACGAACCAGGCGAACTCCCCCCACCCGACGCCCACCGGCGCCCACAGGTGGCGCAGCGGCGCGGGCAGTGCCGGAGGCGGCGGCGTCGACCGCAGCAGGGCCAGCACCTCGAACGCGGTCGGATGCGCCTCCAGCCGCCCGGTCACCATGCCGTCGAAGTACCGCCAGAACGCCTCGACGTCCGGGGGCATCTCCCGCTCGGGCACGCGCAGGATGCCGCCGATCCGCCGCGCCTCCGCGTACAGCCTGCGCTCGCCGTCCGGGCCGTACGGCACCCCGAAGAGGCGGTTGAGCGTGACGTACCGCTCGAACAGCGACAGGTGGACCCATGCCCACGCCTCCCCGCTCAGCGCGTGGTAGGCGCGGCCCCGCTCGTCCACCGCGGTGAAGCGCCGGTGCAGCTCGCGCAGCCGCGCCCCCTCAACGGGACCGGCTTCTCCCCCGTACACCCAGGTCTGGGCGGAGGCGAGGGTGCGGACGAGCCTGCCCCACGGATCGTCGCGGAAGTCCGAGTGCCGCGCCACGGCGGCGCCGACGGCGGGGTGCATGGTCTGCAGGACCAGCGCGCTGCCGCCCACGAGGAGGTTGCGGTACTCACCCGCGGTCTCCCAGTGCAGCGAGCCCGGCCCGAGGGGTTCGACGGTCATGGCGACGCCTCCCGGCCGAATGGGGCCTTCTCCCCCTTCGTACCCCTCGGACGGGAGCCTGCCTCACGCCGCCCGGAGAAAGGCGCGTCAGGCCGTGAAGACGATCTTGCCGAACACGTCGCCCTCGGCCAGCGCGGCGAACCCGTCACGGGCCTCGGTCAGCGGCAGCGTCCGGTCGATGACCGGACGGACCCCCGTCTGCTCCAGGAAGACCGCCAGGCGGCCGAGCTGGTCGCGGGTGCCCATGGTGGAGCCCACCACCGAGAGCTGGAGGAAGAAGACGCGGTTGAGGTCGGCGGGCGGCACGGCGCCGCTGGTCGCGCCCGACACCACGATCCGGCCGCCCGGCTTGAGCGACTTCAGCGAATGGTCCCAGGTGGCCTGGCCGACGGTCTCCATCACCGCGTCCACCCGCTCGGGCAGCCGCGCGCCCGTCTCGAAGACCTGGTCCGCCCCCAGCTCCAGGGCGCGTTCCCGCTTGTCCGCCGAGCGGCTGGTGGCCCAGACGCGGTACCCCCCGGCCCGGCCGAGCGCGATCAGCGCGGTCGCGACGCCGCCGCCGGCCCCCTGGACGAGCACCGTCGAGCCCGGCTGGAGCTCCGCCTTGTCGAACAGCATCCGGTAGGCGGTCAGCCACGCCGTGGGCAGGCACGCGGCCTGCTCGAAGGTGAGCGCGGCCGGCTTGGGCACGAGGTTGCGGCGCGGCACGGCGACGCGCTCGGCGAAGGTGCCGTCGTGGAGCTCCGACAGCAGGGAGCGCTTCGGGTCGAGCGTCTCGTCGGCGCCCGCGCCGATCACCGCGTGGACGATGACCTCGTTGCCGTCCTCGTCCACACCGGCGGCGTCGCAGCCGAGCACGATCGGCAGCCGGTCCTGGCGGATGCCGACGCCCTTGAGCGTCCACAGGTCGTGGTGGTTGAGCGCGGCGGCCCGCACGGTGACGGTGGTCCAGCCGTCCGGGGTCGCGGGCTCCGGCCGCTCGCCGAGCGTCAGCCCGGCCAGCGGATTGTCGGGATCGGTCTGTGTGGCGGTTACGGCGAACATGGCCGCACCCTACTTCAGCGTGATCCGGATCTCCTTGACCGCCCGCTCGACGAACGCGGGCGAGCCGGAGGCGGCGATCTGCACCCCGCCCCGGCAGGCGGTGCGCGACGGCCGGCCGCGGCGGTCGATCATCATGGGCGCCGGTGACACCTCGTCGCACCCCGGCACCGGGATGAGTCCCACGACGTCGCCGGCCACGCCGCCGAACCAGAGCTGCGGCCCGACCGGGTCGCCCTGCACGGTCTCGCCCGGCCTGGCCAGGCGGACCGGGTCCGTGGCGGTCAGCACCAGGTAGCCGCCCTTGGTGACCCTGCCCCTGATGTGCCCGGCCACGGCCATGCGCTGCTCGAAGGTGAGTCCCTCGGGGCGGTCGTACAGCGCGAGGCGCCAGTCGCCGAACGCGAACAGCAGCACCTGCCCGTACGAGCCGCTGCCGGGCTGGCGCGGCCACAGCTCGACGTCCGGGGTGAGGCTGCGCAGGGGTCTGCCGCCCTTCGACACCTCGGCCTCGCCGCCGTACGGGGCGGACATGCGGCGGTACTGGCCGTCCACCCAGGCGCCCTGGAACGGCCGCGACCCGAGGGCGGCGAGCCCGAGCCGCGCCGGGTAGCGGACCTCGGCGGGGGTGCCGTCGGGGAAGACGACCCGGATGACCTCGTCGCCGCCCTTGGTCCTGGGCGTGGCGAACAGGACGTTGGGCGTGGTCTTCGTCGTGGTCATGGGGGCGGAGGAGGGAGTGGTCCCGTGTCCGGCGACGCCGGTCTCCGGCTCGGGGTCGCGGCCGGCGAGCAGGCCGGCGACCGGGATGGCGAGGAGCAGCGCGAGCACCACGACACCGGTCCAGCGCCGGCGGCGGCTGTGCTGGCCGGCCTCGATGACGTCGAACTGATCGGCCACGGCGGTCCTCGTGTCGGGCGGGCTCTCGCCTTCGGCCCCAGTCCAGTCCAGGGGCGGGGTGCGGCGCATTCACCTGATCGCCACATTGCCCTTCCCTCGCGGAGGCCCGGTCACCAGCCGGCCGCGTTCACCCGCCCGTCGGACGGGGCGCCCGGTCACCAGGTGGCCGTGTTCACCCGCCCGTCGGACGGGGCGCCCGGTCACCAGGTGGCCGTGTTCACCTGCCCGTCGGAGGCCAGCCGCACCGTCTCGCCGACCAGCTCGCGCGCCTCCGCCTCCTCGATCAGGCCCGGCTCGTGGACGAGCGCGTGCGCCCGGCCGCCGCCGGGGAGGTCCACGACGAGGACGCCCCGCTCGGCCGCCCCGTCGCGCCCGTGCGCCACGGTGTAGCCCGCGACGAGCGCCGGTCCCTCGTACCCGTCGACGATCGGGACCGGGTCGGCGGTGAAGACCGGGCTGCCGTCGCCGAGCGCGCCTCCCGGCTCGGTGGACCAGATCGCGTAGGCGTGCTTGGTCAGGTGCATGCCGACCGAGGTGACCAGGCCGTGGCCGCCCCGCGCGCGCAGCAGCCCGGCCATGGCGGCGGTCGAGTGGAGGACGTAGTCGCTGGCCGGGCCGCCCGCGTACGGCAGCCCGCCGGTCACCGTGAGCCCGCGCGGGTCGAACGGATCGAGCCCGATCGCGTCGCACGCCTGCCGCAGGGCGACGGCGAAGCAGCTGTACACGTCGAGGGCCCGCATGTCGCCGAGCCCGAGCCCGGCGCGGGCGAAGGCGACCCGCGCCGCCCGCGCGATCGCCCGGGACGAGCCGAGCGCGGGCCGCGCGGCCACTTCCCAGGTGTCCTCGGCGTACGCCCAGCCGCGCAGATGGATCCGCCGCTCCTCCGGGACGCCCAGCCGGTCGGCCAGCCCGGCGCTGACCAGCACCACCGCCGCGGCCTGGTCCACCTCCAGCACGGCCACGGTGTCGCGCGTGTACGGCCAGCCGACGAACCGGCCGCCCGTCAGCTCCTCGGGGGTGCGCGGGGCGCGACGCCAGGCGTACGGGTTGGCCGCGGCCACCTCGGTCATGGGGGCCATCATCCGGCCCCGGTCGGCCATCTCCTCCTCGACGGTCCAGCCGAGGGCCGCCCGCCGGGCCGTCTCCATGATCGCGTACGTGTGGACCGGCAGGAACAGCCCGTGCGCCAGCTCGGCGGGATGCGGCGGGCGCTCCCACCCGTAGGGCGGCTTGGGGACCGCCGGGTGGCTCCACGGCACGCGCTCGCCCGCCTTCCGGTAGGCGCGGCGGGTGGCGAGCGCCTCGGCGCCCACGACGAGGGCGCAGTCGAGGCCGCCCGCGGCGATCCGCGCGGCGGCCTCGCCGATGAGCAGTTGCGGCGCCGTGCCGCTGACCTTGGAGTACGCGCGGTGCCCGGGTACGGCGCCGAGCCGTTCGGCCAGGCGTCCGGCCGGATCGTCGTACTGCCAGGAGTCGGTGTGGACCACCTGGATCGAGCCGAGCCGCCCGGCGGGCAGCCGGGCGTCGTCGGCCGCGGCCCGCGCGACCGCCTCCCACAGGTCCAGCGGCTCGGGACCGGGCTGCTCACGGACGGTCAGCTGGGCAGCGCCGACGAGGCAGGGCGTGCGAGGGTCCATGCCGCCATGAAAGCAGAACACGATTCGGTTCGCTTGTCGGTGAGCTCGCTCCAGGAAAGCGGCGGGGCGGCGGGGACCCCGGCTCGCGGCCGGGGCCCCCGATGTGTTCCTGGGTTGGAGTGAGGCTGCGGCGCTGCGGTCAGAACTGGGAGACCGGCCCCATCGCCGCCTGCATCTGGCAGGGGTTCGAGAACGTGCGCTCGTAGCGGACCGGCCGGCCCGCCCAGACGCCGAGCGCCGAGACGCGCACCGGGTTGTACTCCATCGTGCAGACCGCGTCGGTCCGCGAGGGCAGCCGGGCGGGGTCGCCGCCGGCCCTTTCGAGAGCGACGCACGCGGGCTTGGGCGAGCGCTGCCTGCACGACAAGACGGAGCCCTTGTCGCCAACAACGATCACGAAAACCTTCCGGTCCGTGTCGCGAGAGTGAGTCTCGGCCACGGCGGGCGTGGCGGCGAATGCCGTACAGGAAAGCACGGCGAGACAGAGAAGTCGACGCATGCTCGCAGCCTGCCTCGGCCCCTGACCTGCGGCAACGACCGACACGTGGGAGCAGTCTCACCTATCCGGACAGCCTGCTTGACACCATCCTTATGGGACACAAGTCACGCTTGATCAGATAACGAATCTCTATCCGAGCTGCAATACAGTGAGTTGATCTGGAAAAATCCACCTTTACACCCCAAGGAAGGCATTTCCATGATCCCCCCGGTCCGGCGACTGGCAGCCGTCGCGCTCAGCGCGCTGCTCGCGCTGCCCGCGCTCGGGGGAACGGCGTCCGCGGGGGCCGAGAGCTGGATCTACTCGGTGACACTCGCCAAGACCGCCGCGGACGTCCAGAAGGTCGCCGCGACCTGGAAGCCGGACGTCCTCAAGCACGCCGACAGCTACAGCCCCGCGACGCCGGGCTCGCAGTCCTCCACGAGCGCGGGCGCCACCGCCGTGCCCAGCAGCGAGCAGATCACCCCGGCCAAGAAGGTCAAGGTCCCGCTCAGCGTCTCGCCGGAGCTGCCGGAGAAGGGCACGACCGCCCGGACCATGGGCAAGGTGTACTTCCGGTTCGGGGCCAAGGAGTACTGGTGCTCGGCCAGCGCGGTGGCCGCCAAGAACCGCAGCGTCGTCGCCACCGCCGCGCACTGCGCCTACGACGCCCGCCAGGCCAAGCCCGCCGACTCCTGGATCTTCGTCCCGAACCCCGGCCCCAACGGCGAGACGCCCGACGGCATCTACGTCGGCGCGGAGATCAGCATGCACGAGCACTGGCCCGGCCGGGGTGACTACGACTACGACTACGCGTTCGTGACCGTGCACCGCGGCTTCACCTGGGCCACCGTGAGCGGCAAGCTCGTCATGAAAGACGTCGGCCGCCTCCAGGACAACGTCGGCGGCCAGGGCCTGGCCGTCGCCAAGGGCGTGGGCAACAGCGTCACCACCTTCGGCTACCCGGCCGGCCCGCAGCCCGACGGCACCCGGCCGTTCGACGGGCGCAAGCTCCTGTCGTGCACGGGCAGCACCCGCTGGACCGTCGCCCCCAGCCGCGACCTGCAGTACGGCGTGCAGATCGAGCCGTGCAACTTCACCGCGGGCGCCAGCGGCGGTCCCTGGCTGATCGACTACCAGCCCGCGCAGGGCCTCGGCTCGCTGAACGGCATCAACAGCCTGACGTGGAACCGCGACGCCAAGGGCGGCTACGACGCCATGTCCACCCCCAACTTCACCCTCGCCACCGGCGAGGTCTACCGGCACGCCGCGGCGGTCACCACCCCCGCAAATGTGACGTAACTTACACGCTGCGTGGCAACCCCCACGATGATCAGCCAAGACGTGATCTCGAAAAGATCACGGCCGCCTCACCGGCGCCTGACATGATCTCCGCGAAATTCACAGGCACGAAGTCAGACCGATAGGTTCCCGGCTGTCCGTCTGCTGCACCGAGGGATGTACGGAACCCCGGCAGCACAAGGCAAAGCCTGGAGTTACCTTGAAGCGAATCCTCCTCCCGACTGGTGGCGTCGTCCTGGCCACCGGCCTGCTGGCCGCGGGCCTCACCGGCACCGCGCAGGCGCGAGCCGACATCGCCACCGACCCCATGGCCCGCGACACGTCGCAGGCCGCCTCGGTCGCCTCGTTCTGGCTGGCCTCCAACGGCGCCGCGCTCCGCTCCGCCACGGCGTACACCTGGGACGCCAAGGAGGTCCGGAAGCTGGTCTCCAAGGGCGGCTACTCCGCGGACGGCAGCCCCGGCACCGCCGCGCCCATCGGCGAGGACAAGAAGCCCATCGGCCGCGCGCAGAACGTCAACCTGCCCAAGACGGTCGGCAAGGTGTTCTTCGTGGACGGCTCCGGCAAGTTCCGCTGGTGCACGGCCACGTCCGTGCAGTCCAACTACCGCAACCTGGTCGCCACGGCCGGCCACTGCGTGTACGACACGGACAGCAACAAGGACACGATGACCAACTGGGTGTTCGTGCCCGGCTACTACGAGGGCAAGGCGCCGTTCGGCATCTACGTCGGCAAGCAGGCCTTCACCCACTCCGACTTCGACGTCTACGAGGACTACGACCGCGACTACGCGTTCGTCACCGTCTTCAACGGCATCGCCTTCGAGGGCGTCAAGCAGGTGGACCGCAAGGACTTCGAGCGGTTCAGCGGCCCGAAGCGCAGCTGGGGCGGCCACCACTACATCCTGCTGTCGAAGGACGCGGGCCGCCTGGGCGACAACGTCGGCGGCCAGGGCGTGGCCTGGAACCAGCCCACGGGCAAGACGGTGCGCGCGTTCGGCTACCCGGCCGGCCCGCACCCGGACGGCAACAAGCCGTACAGCGGCGTGACGCCGAAGTGGTGCTACGGCACGACGACCGGCAAGGCCGTGGGCGCCCCGTGGCTCAAGATCGAGGAGCACGTGGGCCTCAAGTGCCCGGTCACGCCCGGCTTCGACGGCGGTCCCTGGCTGAGCAACTACAGCAACAGCAAGCGTCTGGGCTACGTCAACGGCGTGACCAGCACGTTCGCCGACCAGGACGGCAACGACCGGATCGACTACATCACCTCGCCGTACTTCGACGGGGAGACGGCGTCGATCTACAACGCGGCCAAGAACGTGTGGTCCGGCAAGATCGTCGGCTCGAACGGCGAGCTGTACAAGTAACACCCCGCTTCGGCGAGCTGTACGTGTGACACCCTGCTTCACGGAGGGGCCCGGCTTCGGCCGGGCCCCTTTTTCGTGTCCGCGGTTTGGGCGCGGAGAGGGCGGGGAGAGGTCGTGAACCCCGTCCGGGACGGCGATCTGGAGATCATTTAGGCCCGGAGGAGAAGTTAGACGGAGTTGGGACCCGATTTGGTTCCTGTGATCTACGTCACATACGACTGACCACGCAGCGTGATGTCCGTTTGATCCACTTTTACCCGCGCCCCGCGAAACTACGCGATACCCAGCGAGAACGTAACGCCATGATCACCGTGAGCGAAGATCACTGACAGGTCACGGAAAGGTCACGGCGGTAAGGGTGCCTACCAAATGGGTCAAACCAGCTTCCACCTGCAAAGATCACCGCGCTATGTTCCTTGCTATCCCTTTACTGACGCATGGGACGCATGTTGCGTCCCACGACAGACCAAGGAGCAGTTCCCTTGAAGCGCATCCTCATCCCCGCCGGTGGCGCCATCCTGGCTACCGGCCTTCTGGCCGCCGGTCTGGCCGGAACGGCCTCGGCCGCCGGTGACGTCGCCACCGACCCGATGGCGAAGAGCGCGGCCGACGCCAAGGCCATCGCCCAGTACTGGGCCGAGAGCAACGGTGCGGCCCTCAAGGCCGCGACCGAGTCCAACGTCTGGGACAAGAGCGACGTCGCCAAGCTCCAGAGCAAGGGCGGCTACAGCGCCGACACCAAGCCGGGCTCGGCCTCGCCGATCGGCCAGGAGAAGAAGACCACGGTCAAGGTTCAGAACGTGAACCTACCGAAGACCATCGGCAAGGTCTTCTTCGTCAACAGCAAGGGCGAGAAGAAGTGGTGCTCCGCCACTTCGGTTCAGTCCAAGTACCGCAACCTGGTCGCCACGGCCGGCCACTGCGTGTACGACACGGCCGGCAACACGGACGTCATGTCCAAGTGGGTCTTCGTCCCGGGTTACTACCAGGGCAAGACGCCGTGGGGCATCTACGTCGGTAAGCAGGCGTTCACGCACTACGACTTCGACGTGTACGAGGACTACGACCGCGACTACGCGTTCGTGACCGTGTACAACGGCATCCAGCTCGGCGGCGGCACGGCCAAGCAGGTCTCCAAGGCCGAGTTCGACAAGTACCAGGGCGTCAAGGACGCCAAGGACGTCGAGATCTCCCGCGCCGAGTTCCGCCAGTGCAAGCTGGACCCGACCTCCACCACGGCGTGCTGGGTCAAGCGTGGCTCGAAGGCGGAGCCGACCGGCCCCGACTACCCCGGTGCCGAGGTCGCCAAGATCGAGGTCTCCGAGGCGACCTACAAGGACGCCAAGGTCGGCAAGGGCAACGGCTTCAAGTTCGGTGAGCCCGTCACCGAGATCGTGACCGACACCCAGGCCGCCGCCTACAAGAAGGCCAAGGAGGCGGACGCCAAGAAGTACCCGGCGACCGTCGAGCAGGACGCCCGCGGCAACTGGACCATCACGCACTTCTACGTGCAGCAGTGGTACAAGCCCGCCACGGACACCAAGTTCTACAAGACCGTCTTCTACATCATCGAGGGCTTCGCCAAGGACGCGGGCCGTCTCGGTGACAACGTCGGCGGTCAGGGCGTGTCCTGGAACCAGCCCACCGGCAAGTACGTCCGCGTGTTCGGCTACCCGGCCGCCGCGCACCCCGACGGCAACAAGAACTTCACCGGCATCACGCCCAAGTGGTGCTACGGGAAGACCTCGAAGAAGCTTGTCGGCTCCGCCGCCAAGAAGATCGAGGAGCACGTGGCCCTCAAGTGCTCGATGACCGAGGGCGCCGACGGTGGTCCGTGGCTGCTCAACTACAGCAACACCAAGCGTCTCGGCTACGTGAACGGTGTCACCAGCACCTTCAACGACCAGGACGGCAACGGTCGTGTCGACTACATCTCCTCGCCGTACTTCGACGGCGAGACCGCGGCGATCTACAAGGCCGCCTCGAACGTGTGGTCCGGCAAGATCCTCTAAGTAACGCACCCCGATCGGGGTGACCCGATCGACCCCGCGTTCACTCGTCAAGGGCCCGGCATCGCCGGGCCCTTCGGCGTTCCTGGGGAAAGTGCGGACCGTTTGGACGCAGCGGAGGCGCGTACGGTGCCATCTGGGCGGTGTGATGTGCGTCACATCCATGCCGACGGGCTCTGATCAACGACACGTCGCTCCCAGAAGTCACTCTGACAACACGCTTATGTTGATCAGGGAAAACGGGCGCGTCAGGCACACCGGACAAGTCATAGCGATAGCCGATCTAAACATCACAGAACGATCACGGCCGACAAGCCCCCTGTTTTCCTTCCAAAGTGGCTACCGGACCTCAAGATCACGCATGTATCTTCTGGCTATCCCTTTACTGACGCATGGGACGCAAGAGGCGTTCCACGACAGCGCAAGGAGTTACCTTGAAGCGCATCCTCCTCCCCGCCGGTGGCGCCCTTCTGGCCACCGGTCTGCTGGCTGCTGGTCTGGCCGGCACTGCTCAGGCCCAGGGCGACGTTGCTAGCGACGACCTGGCCAAGACCGAGGCGCAGGCCGCCGAGGTCGCCAACTTCTGGCTGAAGTCCAACCACGCCGCTCTGACGCAGGCTGTGGCCTTCAACCCCGACTCGCTCGAGGTCAAGAAGATCAAGAGCGGCGGCGGCTACTCCGCCGACACCAAGCCGGGCTCGGCTGTGCCGATCGGCGAGGAGAAGAAGGTCGCGGTCAAGACCCAGAACGTGAACCTGCCGAAGACCATCGGCAAGGTCTTCTTCGAGGGTCGCGACGGCAAGCTGTACTGGTGCTCCGGTACCTCCATCCAGTCGCAGTACCGCAACCTGGTCGCCACGGCCGGGCACTGCGTCTACGACATGGCCGCCAACAACGAGGTCGTGAGCCGCTGGGTCTTCGTCCCCGGTTACTACCAGGGCAAGACCCCGTGGGGCATCTACGTGGGTAAGCAGGCCTTCACCCACTACGACCTCGACGTCTACGAGGACTTCGACCGCGACTACGCGTTCGTCACCGTTTACAACGGCATCAACCTCGGTGGCGGGTCGGCCAAGAAGGTTTCCTGGAAGGAGTTCAACGACTACCAGGGCGCCAAGGAGGTCAAGCGGATCGAGGTTTCGAAGGAGGAGTACGAGAAGGGCCAGAAGGACCCCAACACCTTCCCGTACTACGACGTCGAGACCGGCTCCTCCGACGAGAACACCGGCCCGGACTTCCCCGGTGCCATCGTGGACCGCGTCGAGACCACCAAGGACAAGTACGAGTCGGCTCCGGTCGGTCGCCTGAACGGCGCCAAGTTCGGTGAGCCCGAGGTCCTCCCGATCACGGAGGCCCAGGCCAAGGACTGGAAGGGCACTGGCTACGTCAGCCAGGACAAGCTCGGCAACTGGACCGTCACCCACTACTACATCCAGCAGTGGAAGAAGCCGGGCAAGGCCACGCGCTACGTCCGTCTCGAGCCCACCATCATCGACGGCTTCCTCAAGGACGCCGGTCGCCTCGGCGACAACGTTGGTGGCCAGGGTGTGGCGTGGAACCAGCCTGCTGGTGCCGTCGTCCGTACCTTCGGTTACCCGGCTGGCCCGCACCCCGACGGCAACAAGTCCTACACGGGCGTTACGCCGAAGTGGTGCTACGGCAAGACCGCGTCGAAGGTTCTCCAGGTCCCGGCCAAGAAGGTCGAGGAGCACCAGAGCCTGCGTTGCCCGGTGACCGCCGGCTACGACGGTGGCCCCTGGCTGGCCAAGTACAGCAACGCCAAGCGTCTCGGCTACGTCACCGGTGTGACCAGCCTGATCGTCGACGCCGACAGCAACAACCGGTACGAGACGATCACCTCGCCGATCTTCGACGGCGAGACCGCCGCGATCTACAAGGCCGCTGCGGCCGTGTGGTCCGGCAAGCTCGTCAAGTAGTTCAGCGCGGTACCCGAACGACGGCCCTAGGTCATCGTTCACCAGCTTGACCCGAAGGGCTCGGCTTCTGCCGGGCCCTTCGGCCTTTTCTGGGTCTTTTGGTACGACCTCTTACCTACGTGACCTGAGGGTCGATAGGGTCTTACGAGACACTTGACAAATATGTGGAGCCCCCCAGTGAAGCGCCTGCTCGTGCCCCTCGCCGTCGCCGGTCTCAGCGCCGCCGCCCTCGCCACCCCCGCCACCGCCGCGCCGAGCTGGGTGAGCGACCCCCTCTCCCCCAAGCCCGCCGACGCCTACAGCGCCGCGTACTTCTGGCTGGACGCCAACGGCGCCGCGCTGAAGAAGGCCACCGAGTTCCGCGTCGACGCCAAGGACGTGCCCAAGCTGGCGCACCCCCAGACCACCTCGGCCGACGGCAAGCCCGGCATGACGGCCCCGACCGGCACCACCGGCGCCGCGCCCAGGTCCAAGAACGTGAACCTGCCGAAGACCATCGGCAAGGTGTTCTTCCTCGACCGCGGCGGCGACTACCGCTGGTGCTCCGCCACCTCCATCCAGGCCAGGAACCGCAACCTGGTCGCCACGGCCGGCCACTGCGTCTACGAGCAGGGCAAGGACGTCTTCGCCAAGTGGGTGTTCATCCCCGGCTACTACCAGGGCAAGGCCCCGTACGGCGTCTACGCGGGCGCGTACGCCTTCACCGCCTACGACCTCGACACCTACGACGACTACGACGGTGACTTCGCGTTCGTGGCGGTGCACAACGGCTTCGAGCTCGCCGGTGAGAAGACCGTGTCGAAGGCCGAGTACGACAAGTGGGCCGGCGACAAGTGGATCAAGCCGCACGAGATCACCGCCAAGGAGTTCGGCACCTGCCTGGTGAACCTGGGCAACTGCTGGTCCGAGGGCGAGGACAAGCCCGCTGACCGGGTCGGGCCCGACTACCCGGGCGCGGTCGTGGAGAAGGAAGAGGTCGGCGAGCAGGCGTACAAGGACGCCAAGACCGGCAAGGGCAACGGCTACAAGTTCGGCGAGCCGGAGACCGTCCCGGTGACGAAGGCCGAGTACGACGCATACAAGGGGCCCGGCGAGAAGGCCGAGGACACGAGCGGGAACTACACGATCACCCGCTTCTACACGCAGAAGTGGCTCAAGCCCGGCACCTCGCGCACGTTCTACCGGGGTGATTACGTGATCGGCCTGGCCAAGGACGCCGGTCGGCTCGGGGACGCCGTCGGTGGGCAGGGTGTCGCCTGGAACCAGCCCATGGGCCAGAAGGTCACCGTCTTCGGCTACCCCGCCGCCCCGCACCCCGACGGCGACAAGCCCTTCACCGGCCTGACCCCCAAGATCTGCTCCGGCAGGACCGGCACCAAGACCTACCAGGTCAACACCTTCAAGGTCGAGACGCACCAGGTGCTGAAGTGCTCGATGACCGGCGGCTCCGACGGCGCGCCGTGGCTGCTGCGCTACGACAACAACAAGCGCACCGGCTACGTCAACGGCGTCACGAGCCTGTTCCACGACCAGGACGGCAACAACCGGATCGACTTCGTCAGCTCGGCCTACTTCGACGGCGAGGTCGCCGACGTCTACAACAAGGCGAACTACGCGGCGACGAAGTCGATCGTCGGCCCCGACGGTGAGCTCATCGGGAAGTGATCAGACCGGCGCGAGGGCGCGGGCGCGTTCGTACAGGGACGTGACCGCGGGCTCGCGCCGGTACGGTTCCAGCCGCCTGCGCAGGTCCGTGGCGTAGGAGCGGGACCTGACCGACTGGAGCTCCCCGGCCAGGTCGAGCGCCCCGGCCGCCACCCCGCACGCCTCCTCCAGCTCGCCGCACTGGAGCAGCCCGGCGGCCAGCAGCGACAGGTTGAACATCCGGCCGCGCACGTAGCGGCCGTCCATGTCGAGCGAGCGGCGGGCCTGGCGCACGGCCCGCGGCCCGTCGCCGAGGTCGCGGAAGCAGTGGGCGAACTTGGCGGCGAGGTAGGCCTCGTCGAAGTAGCCGAGCCAGGCGGGCTCGCGGCCCGGGGAGCGGCGGTCGAAGGCCAGCTCGGCCTGGTGGAGGCTGGCGCTGCAGGAGCGGGCGTCGCCGAGCCCGGCCTGGGCGTGGGCCTCCAGCACGTGGCAGGAGGCCATGAGCGTCTGGACGCCCGAGCGCCGCGCCGCGAGCTGGGCGGCCCTGGCCAGGTCGAGGGCGTGAGCCGGCTGGCTCATGTAGATGGCCTGGTGGGCCATGCCGGCCAGGATCTCGCCGCCGAGCGCGTCGTCGCCCGCTCCCCTGGCCAGGCGCAGCGCCTGGATGAGGTAGCGCTGGGCGAGGCCATGCTGCTCCAGGTCGTAGGCCATCCAGCCGGCCAGCCGGGTGAGCTCGGCCGCGGCGGCGGCGAGCTGCTTGCCGGTGGCCTCGCCGTACGTGCCGTCCTTGAGCAGCGGCCCCACGGCGGTGTCGAGGTACTTGACCACCGACGCGCGCACGCGCCCGCTGCCGAAGCGGTTGTCGAGCTCGCCGAACGAGCGGGTCACCTCGTGGATGGCCGCGATGTCGGCCCGGCCGACGCGGCGGGTGCCGCCGCCTTCGAGGCGGCCCTCGGGTGGGGAGGTCAGCCAGCGTACGGCTCCCACGGAGCCCGCTCCTATCGCGAACGTGGAGTCGATCAGGAATCTCCGTCTCTCCACGTCGGCCCGCCACAGCGCCGTCACGGTCGCGACCCCCTCCTGCCACGTGTGCGTGAACTCTTGCCCGAGGTCGAGGGGGGTGATGATCGTCGGCATGCCCAGGTCTTCGGGTCGGACGGGCCTGCCGAGCCGTAGCGCGAAGATCTCGCTGAGCAGCGCCGGCACGGGCTCCCTGGGCCGCTGGCCACCGATCCATCGCAGGACGGAGCTGTGGTCGTACTTCAGGCCCGGGGTGCCGCGCGCGGCGCCCAGCTCGTTGAGGCGCCTGGCCAGCCCTTTGTGGGAGAAGCCCGACTCCGCGATGAGCTGCCGCAGCAGTCTGTTGGGCTCGCGTGTCATCGCTCTCCTCACCGCGGGAGTGGAGCCGGCCACCTCGTGGCCTCCTCACCGAGGGAGGCGGGAGCCGGCGTCCTTACAGAGGGCTCCTGTTATAGCACGCTGAGTAAAGGAAGTTTTGCGCTTTCCCGATGCTCGCGCGAACTATCCGGACGCCGGCCCGGCAGATCCTGTACGCGTCAGCCGTTGACGCGGGCGACCCCGTCCTTCCTGGCCTGCTCGGCCACGGCCGCGGTGACGGCGGGGGCGACCCGCTCGTCGAAGGGGCTGGGGATGACGTAGTCGGCCGCGAGGTCGTCGCCCACGACGGCGGCGAGCGCGGTGGCGGCGGCCACCTTCATGTTCTCGGTGATGGCGGTGGCCCGGACGTCGAGCGCCCCGCGGAAGACGCCGGGGAAGGCGAGCACGTTGTTGATCTGGTTGGGGAAGTCGGAGCGGCCGGTGGCGACCACGCGGGCGTGGCGGGCGGCCACGGACGGCGCCACCTCGGGCGTGGGGTTGGACAGCGCGAACACGATCGAGTCGGGCGCCATGGACGCGATGGCCTCCTCCGACACGGTCGAGCCGGACAGGCCGACGAACACGTCGGCCCCGGCCAGCGCCTGCTCGGTGGAGCCGGTGTGGCCGGCCCGGTTGGTGTCGCGGGCCAGGGCCGACTTCACCGGGTTGAGGTCGTCGCGGCCGGAGTGGATCATGCCCTTGGAGTCGGCCACGGCGATGTCGCCGATGCCGGCCTCCAGCAGGATGCGGGTGACCGCGACGCCGGAGGCGCCGGCACCGGCGACGACGGCGCGCAGGTCGCCGAGCGTGCGGCCGGTGAGGCGGGCGGCGTTGGTGAGGGCGGCCAGGACGACGATGGCGGTGCCGTGCTGGTCGTCGTGGAAGACGGGGATGTCGAGCAGCTCGCGCAGGCGGTCCTCGACCTCGAAGCAGCGGGGGGCGCTGATGTCCTCGAGGTTGATGCCGCCGAAGGAAGGGGCGAGCCGGACGACGGTCTCGACGAGCGCGTCGACCTCGGTGCAGTCGAGGCAGATCGGCACGGCGTCGACCCCGGCGAACTCCTTGAACAGCAGCGCCTTGCCCTCCATGACGGGCATGGCGGCGGCGGGGCCGATGTCGCCGAGGCCGAGCACGGCGGTGCCGTCGGAGACGACGGCCACGACGTTGGAGACCCACGTGTAGTCGTTGACCAGCGACGGCGTGTCGGCGATGGCGGTGCAGACCTTGGCCACCCCGGGGGTGTAGGCCAATGACAGGTCGCCGGCGTCGCGGACGGGGATGGTGGAGCGGACCTCCAGCTTGCCGCCGCGGTGCAGGGCGAAGACCGGATCGACGTCGAGTGAGGCAGGTGAGGACGATGCGGACGAGGCAGGAGAGGCAGTCACAGAGAGACCCCAGTTGTCATCGGACGGACGAAGGACCTTCGGCAGACGGCGCGAGAGGCCTGGCTTCGGTAGCCGCCAGGTTCCCCTCCCGAACGTCTCGTGAGGGGTTACGGGGGTCACCCGTCGCCCCATAGTGCCACACGCCGACACGACCACAGGTATCGCCATCGACGCCGTTCCGTTGACGCATTGTTAAATGTCCGATGACGGAGCCGGGCAACCTGCCACTTAAACTTCACCAAATCCGACTTTTATGACATATCTCTGAGGAGGCCTGACATGGCCCTCTGGCCCAGGAGCAGCCGTGGCCAAGCCATCGGCGCGCTCGCCCTGACCGCCGTCCTGGCGCTGTCCGGCTGCGGCGGCGGTTCGGGAGGCGGCTCCACCTCCGCCACCACCGGAGGCGGCAATGCCGCGGGCGGAGCCAAGCTCGTCCACCCGGGCAAGCTCACCACCTGCACCAACATCCCGTACGAGCCGTTCCAGTTCAAGGACAAGGACGGCAAGGTCGTCGGGTTCGACGTGGACATCGTCGACCTGGTCGCCAAGAAGCTCGGCGTCCAGCAGGAGATCGTGGACATCGACTTCGCCGTCATCAAGAGCGGCGCGGCCATGGCCACCGGCAAGTGCGACGTCGCCGCCGCCGGTATGACGATCACTCCCGAGCGCAAGCAGAACATCACGTTCTCCGAGCCCTACTTCGACGCCACGCAGGCGCTGCTGGCCAAGAAGGGCACCGGCGCCAAGTCGCTGGAGGACGTCAAGGCCAAGGGCCTCAAGCTGGGCGCCCAGGCCAGCACGACGGGCCTCGACTACGTCAAGAAGCAGGGCCTGGACCCGACCGAGTACGCCGACAGCTCCAAGGAGCTGCTGGCGCTGCAGGCCGGCCAGGCGGACGTGATCGTCCAGGACCTGCCGGTCGTGCTGACCTGGCTGAAGAAGCCGGAGATCGCCGCCAAGTTCGAGCTGATCGCCAGCCTCGACACCGGTGAGCAGTACGGCATCGGCCTGAAGAAGGCCGCCGACCCGGTCCTGCTCAAGACGATCAACGACACGATCACCCAGGCCAAGTCCGACGGCACGTACGAGAAGATCTACGTCAAGTGGTTCGGCAAGAAGCCCGGCGAGCTGGGTTGATCCATGACGGATCGCCTCCCACCACCGGTGGCGGCTGAGCCGGGCGCGAAGGCCCGGCTCAGCCCGCGTAAGAAGCAGCGCATCAGCCGCGCGATCCAGTACGCCGTGCTGGTCGCGATCGTCGTCGGCGTCATCCTGTACGCCGACTGGGGCAGCCTGGCGGAGAACTTCGCCAAGCCGGACGTGGCCGACAAGGCCCTGCCCGAGCTGTTCACGGTCGCGTTGCGCAACACGATCATCTACACGGTCGGCGGCTTCGTCTTCTCGTTCGTGCTCGGGCTGGTGCTCGCGCTCATGAAGCTGTCGACCGTCCGGCCGTACCGCTGGATCTCGACCCTCTACATCGAGATCTTCCGCGGGCTGCCCGCCCTGCTCATCTTCCTGCTCATCACCTTCCTGCCGCTGGCCCTGCCCGGCTTCGAGGTGCCCGGCGGCACGTACGGCCAGGGCATCCTGGGCCTCGGCCTGGTCGGCGCGGCCTACCAGGCGGAGGTGTTCCGGGCCGGCCTGCAGGCGGTGCCCAAGGGGCAGGTCGAGGCGGCGCGCTCGCTCGGCATGTCGGCCGCGCGGGCCCAGGTCACTGTGATCATCCCGCAGGCCATCAGGATCGTCATCCCGCCGACCACCAACCAGTTCGTGGCGTTGCTCAAGGACTCGTCGCTGGTGCTGTTCCTCGGCGTGTCCGGCGAGTACGTGGAGCTGGCCAAGTTCGGCAACGACCTGGCCTCCCAGTACGCCAACGCCACGCCGATCATGGTGTCCGGCCTGACGTACCTGCTGGTGACGATCCCTCTGGGGCACCTCACGACCCGGCTGGAGAAGCGGAAGACGGGGGTCCGGTGACCAACGCCATCGAGATCAGGGACCTGCACAAGCACTTCGGCAAGAACGAGGTGCTGCGGGGCATCGACTGCACCGTCGAGACCGGCCAGGTGGTCTGCGTGATCGGCCCCTCCGGCTCGGGCAAGTCCACGCTGCTGCGCTGCGTGAACCTGCTGGAGGAGCCGACCCGGGGCAAGGTGCTGGTGGAGGGCGTCGAGGTCACCGACCCCGACGTGGACATCGACGCGGTCCGACGCCGCATCGGCATGGTGTTCCAGCAGTTCAACCTGTTCCCGCACATGACCGCGCTGCAGAACGTCATGATCGCCCAGCAGCGGGTGCTCAAGCGCGGCAAGAAGGAGGCCGAGCAGATCGCCCGGACCAACCTGGAGCGGGTGGGCATCGGCGACAAGGCCGGCTCCTACCCGGCCCAGCTCTCCGGCGGCCAGCAGCAGCGCGTGGCCATCGCCCGGGCGCTGGCCATGGGACCCGACCTCATGCTGTTCGACGAGCCGACCTCGGCGCTCGACCCCGAGCTGGTCGGCGACGTGCTCGCGGTCATGCGCAAGCTGGCCGAGGAGGGCATGACCATGCTCGTGGTGACCCACGAGATGGGCTTCGCCCGCGAGGTCGCGGACCGGGTCGTGTTCATGGACGGCGGCGTCATCGTCGAGGACGGGTCGCCCGACCAGGTCATCGGCGACCCGCAGCAGGAGCGCACCCGCACCTTCCTCAAGCGCGTGCTGCACCCCGAGGGCTGACGCGCGAGGACGGATGAGGGGCGGCCACCTTCCGCGGACCACGGTGGCCGCCCCTCCGCGGGCATCACATCGGGTCCTTCGCCGTGTAATACTCCGGCATGGACTTGACCTCTTACGCCGAGTGGGCGGTCCGTCTCGTCAACGACCCCGACCCGTCGCCCGCCCTGCGGGAGCTGCGCGACCAGCTCGCCGCCGTCTTCGACGCCGGGGACGAGGCCACCGTCGCGGCGCTGCTCAACGTGCTGCTCGTCCTCCATCCCGTACGGCCGCAGCTCACCGCCCACGACGGCCGCGGCTGGCACCTGCACCTGGCCGAGGACCCCACGCAGAACCCCGCCGCGGGCGCCGTCATGGGCCTGGCCGCGGTGGTCGCCGAGCACGGCGCCGAACGGCTGGGCCGCTGCCACGATCCCCGCTGCGGCCGGGCGTTCCTCGACACCTCCTCCAACCGCTCGCGCCGCTACTGCTCCTCCCGCTGCGCCAGCCGCGCCAACGTCGCCGCCCACCGGGCCCGCCGCCGCGGCCAATGAGCCGGATCACGGACGCGGGCCTGCCGCACCCCGCCGCGGCGGCCAGTACCGCAGCACGACCCGCCCGACCACGTCGGTGACGGGCCCGAAGTCCCAGCTGTCGCGCCGGCCGGAGGCCCGCTGGTTGTCGCTCTCCAGCCACCACCCGTCCTCGCCCCGCCAGGCGGCCCGCTTGACGATCAGCCGGGAGGAGTCGCCGGGGAGCCTGGCGACCACGATGTCGCCGGGCCTGACCGGGGCGCCACGCCGCACCAGGAGCCAGTCCCCGGGCAGCAGCGCGGGGCGCATCGAATCCCCTTCGACACGCACTCTCATACGCCGAGACCCCCTCCGTCACGGGCCTTGCGACCCGAGTAAGGTCGGTAACTGGACCAAGCTGACTCAGCATCAAGGAAGGACCTTCTGATGCTCGCACGACTGCTACGACCCAAGCACGTCGCCTCCGCGCACTGCGACCTGCCCTGCGGCGTCTACGACCCCGCTCAGGCGCGGATCGAGGCGGAGTCGGTCAAGGCGATCATGGAGAAGTACGCGGCCAACGAGGACCCGGTGTTCCGCGCTCGCGCGCTGACCATCAAGGAGGAGCGGGCCGAGCTGGTCAAGCACCACCTGTGGGTGCTGTGGACCGACTACTTCAAGCCCCCGCACCTGGAGCAGTACCCCCAGCTCCACCAGCTCTTCTGGGACGCCACGAAGCTGGCCGGCGCGGCGGGCGCCAAGGGCACGGTCGAGGTCGCCAAGGCCGAGGACCTGCTCGGCAAGATCGACGAGATCTCCAAGATCTTCTGGGAGACCAAGGCCGCGTAGAACGGCGCAAAGGCTCTGTGTGGTTACCCGCTACACAGAGCCTTTTCCGTTGTTGGCGAGTCTGAATCGTCCAAGCACCTCTCAGGGGCGGTAAGTTGCAGTCAGCGTCGTATACGCGAGGAGGAACGTGACCGAGGAAACCGAGACGCGCATGGAGGGCGAGACCGGCATCCGCGACGTGGTGAGCATCAGGCTTCCCGCGGCGAGCGCCTACCTGTCCGTGTTGCGTACGGCCACGGCCGGGCTGGCCGCCCGGCTGGACTTCACGCTCGACGAGATCGAGGATCTGCGGATCGCGGTCGACGAGGCGTGCGCCATGCTCCTGAACGAGGCGGTCCCGGGCACCGACCTGACCGCCGAGTTCGAGCTGACCGGGCAGGAGATGCAGGTCAAGGTCGAGGTGGCGACTGTCGGCAGCTCCGCGCCCAAGCGCGACGACTTCGCCTGGATGGTCCTGACCGCCCTGGCCGACGACGTGGAGGCGGTCACCGACTCTCCCGACCGTATGGCGATCGTCCTGCGTAAGCGCCGAGGCGCGGCGAGGCCGGCGTGACGGAAAGGACTGGAGCCATGGCCACCAGCGACCACGCTGTGCCCGACCGGGTCCGCGCCCGCATGCTGTTCGCCGAGCTGGCCGAGCTCGGGCCCGAGGAGCCGCGCCGTCAGCGCATCAGGGACGAGCTGGTGGAGCTCCACCTTCCGCTGGTCGAGTACCTCGCGCGGCGCTTCCGCAACCGCGGCGAATGGCTCGACGACCTCACCCAGGTCGCCACGATCGGGCTCATCAAGTCGATCGACCGGTTCGACCTCAACCGCGGCGTGGAGTTCTCCACCTACGCGACGCCGACGATCGTCGGCGAGATCAAGCGGCACTTCCGTGACAAGGGCTGGGCGGTCCGGGTGCCGCGCCGCCTGCAGGAGCTCAAGCTCTCGCTGACGAAGGCGATAAGCGATCTGTCGCAGCGCGAGGGGCGCGCGCCGACGGTCGCCGAGCTGGCCGCCTACCTCAAGATGACCGAGGAGGAGGTGCTGGAGGGGCTGGAGTCGGCCAACGCCTACTCGACGGTGTCCCTCGACGCGCCCGACTCCGGCGACGACGACGCGCCCGCCGTGTCCGACTCGCTCGGCATCGTGGACGAGTCGCTCGAAGGGGTCGAGTACCGCGAGTCGCTCAAGCCGCTGCTCGAACGCCTGCCGCCGCGCGAGAAGCGCATTCTCCTGCTGCGGTTCTTCGGCAACATGACGCAGTCGCAGATCGCCACCGAGCTGGGCATCTCGCAGATGCACGTCTCGCGCCTGCTGGCCCGCACGCTGGCCCAGCTGCGCGAGGGCCTCACCGCCGACGACTGACGCCGTCAGCGGGTCTCCTGGCCGTCGCCGTACAACGCCTTGGTGGTGGGGGGTGCGAGCAGGGCGGCCAGGCCGATCACCGCCACCACGACCAGCGGGATCCCGAGGTCGGGCCGGCTGGAGTCGATGAGCGTGATCGCGACGGGCAGCAGGAAGATCTGGGCGAGCACGCCCGGCGTCCTGCCCCACCGCTCGCCTCTCAGCAGGCCGCCCCACGCCACCCAGAGCAGCCCCGCGCCGATCAGCATGCCGAAGGCCGCCTCGGCGATGGCGCTGGTCGTGTCGCCGGCCAGCCCGCGCGCGGTCTCGACCGCCACGAAACCACCCAGCCCGAACGTCACGAGGCCCTCCAGGGCGACGACGACGGCGGCGACCAGCAGGCTCAGGGGACGCTTCGACACACGGGAACCCTATCCGCTCCGGCCGCCGGTCCCGCCCCCGCCCGGACCTCCAGGTGCGAAACCAGGATCTTCTCGACAAGACAGACATCCATCATGGATACGCTGGCCTCATGCGCGCGATGCTGCTGGTCAACCCCAAAGCGACGACCACGAACGCCCGCACCCGGAACGTGCTGATCCGGGCGCTCGGGGCGACCATGGACCTGACCGTCGAGGAGACCGGCTACCGGGGCCACGCGGCGGCGCTGGCCGCCACCGCGCGCGCGAAGGGGTACGACGTGGTGGCCGTCCTGGGCGGGGACGGCACGATCAACGAGACGGTGAACGGCCTCCTCAACCCCGTCAACGGCATCGCCGCCCCGCCTTCCGGCCCCACCGGCGACGCCTCCCACGAAGGCCGCACCGACGGCGCTCCCCATGGGCCGTCCGGCCCCTCCGTCCCGGACGGCGACCCGAGCGCCGGGCGCCCGGCCGTGATCGTCATCCCCGGCGGCAGCGCCAACGTGTTCGCCCGCGGGCTCGGCCTGCCGAACGATCCCGTGGAGGCCACCGGCGCGGTGCTGGAGGCACTGCGCGAGGGCCGCCGCAGGACCGTCGGCCTCGGCCAGGCCCTCTGGGACCACGAGAGCCGATATTTCACCTTCTGTGCGGGCCTGGGGTACGACGCCGAGGTCGTCCGGGCCGTCGAGGGCCTGCGCGGCGCCGGCCGCAAGGCGACGCCCGCCCGCTACGTGAACACCGCGCTACGGCACTATGTCGCCACCGACAAGCGGCGTCCCGCGATGACGCTGACCGGTCCGGGCATCCCCACGGCGGCGGGGATCTTCATGGCGATCATCTCCAACACCTCGCCCTGGACGTACGTCGGCACGCGGCCCGTCCGCCCCACGCCGTGGGCCTCCTTCGAGACCGGCCTCGACATGCTGGGGCTCCAGCGCCTGGGCCTGACCTCGTTGATGCCGCTCATCCAGCACATTCTCACGGAGAGTGACGCCCTTCCGTCCGGCCGGCACCTCGTCCAACTGCATGACGAACCCGAGTTCACCCTCACCGCGGACCGTCCGGTGGCCTTCGAACTGGACGGGGACTACCTGGGCGAACGCGAATCCGTAACGTTCCGGTCTATCCCGAACGCGTTACAAGTCCTGGTCTAGCTGGTTACATTCGGTCATTGTGTGACGCATCCGACATCCATTACGGCCAAAACTTCGCCCGGAACCCCTTGCGTGCACTCTCCGTGGCTGACAGGCTCAGACTGACGTCGGAACGTAGGACGTTTAACCAGAACCCCGAGGTCGTTCCGGTCGTCCGGCGAGTAGTTCCCGGCCCCCCATGGTCCGGGTCTTTGCTCGCGCGCCTTAGTGAAACTCTTCACAAAGTAGTAGCCGCACGGAGCCCGACCAACAGGCTCCATCTACTAAGGAGTGGACGCATGGACTGGCGCCACCGAGCTGCCTGCCGTGACGTGGACCCCGAGCTGTTCTTCCCGATCGGCAACACCGGCCCCGCGCTCATGCAGATCGAGGAGGCCAAGCAGGTCTGCCGTTCCTGCCCGGCCGTGGACGCGTGCCTGAAGTGGGCCCTGGAGTCCGGCCAGGACGCCGGTGTCTGGGGCGGCCTGAGCGAGGACGAGCGTCGCGCGCTCAAGCGCCGCACGGCTCGTGCCCGCGCCCGCGCCTCCGCCTGACCCCACCCGACCGGAACACCCCCTCCCCGGAGCCCCTGCCCCCGGCAGTCGCCCCCTCGGCGCGTCCCGCAGCCGCGCCGTCCGTGAAACGTCGACGTCCGCGAAGCGATCCGTACGGCCGCCAGTCCCCCGCCGCGACACCGCGGCGGGCGCGGCCACCCCGCGGACCGTCACCCGGCGGGCAGCGGGATCGACAGCATGACCTCCGTGCCGCCGCCCTCGCGCGGCCCGATCGAGAGCTTGCCGGACAGCTCCCCCTCCACCAGCGTGCGCACGATCTGCAGCCCCAGGCTCGTGGAGCTGTCGAGGTCGAACCCCTCGGGCACCCCCTGACCGTCGTCCCAGACGGTCACGTTGAGCCGGTCGTCGCCGGGCCCGACCCGCTCCACCACCACCTGCAGCCGCCGCGGCTTGCCGTGCTGGAGCGCGTTCTGCAGCAGCTCGGTCAGCGCCATCGCCAGCGGCGTGGCGATCAGCGACGGCAGCACACCGAACGCGCCGACCCGGCGCGGCGTGACCGCGGACTCCGCCGCCGACACCTCTCCCGCCATCGCGATGACCCGGTCGGCGATGTCGTCGAAGTCGACGAACTCCTCCGGCGCGTGGGAGAGCGTCTCGTGGACGATCGCGATGGACCCGACCCTGCGCACCGCCTCCTCCAGCGCCTCGCGCCCCTCGGGAACCTGGAGGCGCCTGGCCTGCAGCCGCAGCAGCGCCGCGACGGTCTGCAGGTTGTTCTTGACGCGGTGGTGGATCTCGCGGATCGTCGCGTCCTTGGTCATCAGCTCGCGCTCGCGCCGCCGCAGCTCCGTCACGTCGCGGATGAGCACCAGCGCGCCGATGCGCCCGCCGCCGACGATCAGCGGGATGGCGCGCAACTGCACGATCGTGCCGCCGGACTCGACCTCGGTCTCCTTGGCGGCCCGCCCGCTGGCCACGATCATCAGGTCTTCGTTGATCGGCTCGTCGGAGTAGCACAGGGTGGCGGTCACCCGGCCCAGCTCCGCGCCCACGAGGTCGGCGTGCAGACCGAGCCGCCGGTAGGCCGACAGCGCGTTCGGCGACGCGTACGTCACCCGGCCGCCCCGGTCGAGCCTGAGCAGCCCGTCGCCCACGCGCGGCGAGCGGACCAGGATCGGCTCGTCGCCGGAGAACGGGAAGCGCCCCTCGGCGACCATCTGCGCCAGGTCGGAGGCGCTCTGGAGGTAGGTCAGCTCCAGGCGCGACGGGGTGCGGGCCGACGACAGGTTGGTGGAGCGCTGGATGACCGCGAGGAAGCGGCCCTGCCCGTCGGGCAGCACCCGGCGCACGGGGATCGTCTCCTCGCGCACGGGGACGCCCGTGGACCAGTCGGGGTCGCCCTCGCGGCAGATGCGCCGCTCGTTCCAGGCGGTGTCGATCAGGTGGCGCTCGCCGCGCGCGACCACGGTGCCCACGACGTCGTCGTGGTAGACGGTCGGGCCGGTCGTCGGGCGCATCTGCGCGATGGCGATCCAGCCGCCGCCGTACCGCTCCCCGTGGCCGTTCTCGGCGCGCGCCTCGCCGCCGCCGGCCTCGGAGGTGGGCGGGAGCAGCGGGGCCCACAGGATGAGGTCGGCGAAGGACAGGTCGGCGAGCAGCTGCCAGTCGGAGACCAGCGAGTGCAGCCATTCGAGGTCCGCCGCGTCGAGAGAGGTGTGGCGGACGACGAGGTCGCTGAGAGTGGGCACACTGCATCATGCGTGCTGTCCCGCCGTACGGCCAAACCGGCCCCCCGGTTCAGTGCACTCAACCAGCCTTTTCCGGGAATCTCACATTGTGAGAACCGTCACACTGTCCCAGACGCCCCTGCCCAGGGGAAACGGTCCTGGGAAGCCGGAGGTGATCGAGACGTTGGGCGAGACGGCCGGATCGCACGTCGTCGGCACCGGTCTCGTACCGGCCTCGGTTGCGGCCGCCCGCGCCGCGATGGATATCCTTCTCCATCAACCCGAGCTGCGTCGATGCCGCCGCCCGCCCTCGGCGCCGGACGGCCGCTCTTGCCTGCGGTTGACCGCTCGGGCCAATCTGAGTTCCGATGATCTAGCGGTGATCCGACACGCCCTCACCGCCGTGGCAGAAGTGAAGGTGAGAGCGTGACGGACGACGGCCCTCGCGTACCGAAGTACTACGACGTGAAGCGGAGCCTGCTCGAGCTCACCAAGAGCCTCCCGGCCGGCACGGCGCTGCCTCCGGAGCGGACGCTGGCCGTGCGGTTCGAGACCTCGCGCACGACCGTGCGGCAGGCGCTGACGGAGCTGGTGGTCGAGGGACGGCTGCTGCGCATCCAGGGCAAGGGCACGTTCGTCGCCCAGCCGAAGGTGGCGCAGGTGCTCCAGCTCACCTCGTACATCGGCGATCTGCGCACCGCCGGGCTGGAGCCGGACACGAAGATACTGGAGATCGGCTACATCACCGCGGACGAGGCGCTGGCCCGCCGGCTGGCGATCAACCCGGGCGGGCGCGTGCTGCGCATCCACCGCCTGCGCCTGGCCAACGGCGAGCCGGTGTCGATCGACACCACCCACCTGTCGGCGCGCCGCTTCCCCCGGCTGCGGCGCGAGCTGGAGGTCCACGCGTCGCTGTACGAGACGCTGCACAACGCGTACAACGTGCGGCTCACGGACGCCGAGGAGATCATCGAGACGGTCCTCGCGACCCCGTACGACGCCAAGGCGCTGGGGGTGGACGTGGGCCTGCCGATGCTGCTCCTGACCCGCCACGCCTTCGACGCCGACGGCAACCCGGTCGAGTGGGCGCAGTCGCTCTATCGCGGTGACCGGTACAAGTTCGTCACGCGACTGCGGCGTCCGTGATCGTTTCTTGAACGAGTCACGGCACAGCCAAGCCCGCCGCCGACCACCGCACAGGGCTGAGGACCTCCAGGGAGACGGCCTCTGACCCGCACAGGGCCGGGCGCCGCTACGGCCCCACCTGGGCCGTCGCCGGGGTCCCACGTCGAGCCTGGGCGGCCCTCTAGGCTTGAGGCGTGAGTGTGCTCGTCGTCAGCGGGACCGACACCGGGGTCGGCAAGACCGTCGTCACCGCCGCGGTGGCCGCGCTGGCGCGCCTGCGCGGTTCCAGCGTGGCCGTGGTGAAGCCGGCGCAGACCGGCGCGGCTCCCGGCGAGCCGGGCGACCTGGACCACGTCATCCGGCTGTCGGGGGTGACGACGACGTTCGAGCTGGCCCGCTATCCGGCCGCCCTGTCGCCCGCCGCCGCCGCGCGGGCCGGCGACGCGGCCCCCATGTCGCTGGAGGCCGCGGCCGGGCGGATCGGCGAGCTGGCCGAGACCCACCGGCTCGTGCTGGTCGAGGGCACGGGCGGGCTGCTGGTGCGCTACGACGAGGACGGCGCCACGATCGCCGACCTCGCGCGCGCCCTCCGGGCGCAGGTGCTGGTGGTCGCCCGCGCCGGCCTCGGCACGCTCAACCACACGGCGCTCACGCTGGAGGCCATGGCGAATCGCGGGCTGGGCCTGGCCGGCGTGGTGATCGGTTCCTGGCCGGCCGAGCCGGGAGCGGCCGAGCTGAGCAACGTGGCCGACCTGGAGATGCTGGCCGCCCGCCCGCTGGCCGGAGTGCTGCGGGAGGGCGTCGGGGCGCTGGGCCCCGACGAGTTCGCCGAGGAGGCGAGGCGGGGGCTCGCGATGACGCTGGGCGGCGGCTTCGACTCCACGGCGTTCAAGCGGCGGCTCAGGCTGCTCCCCTGACCTCCTAGCGGCAGCCTGCCTCGGGCAGTTCGCAGATCTGCTCGGCCATCCGCTCGGCGCGTTCGACGAGCCCGCGGAAGCGGCCGAGAGGTAGGGACCTGCTCGGGTAGGCCGACCCGCCGGCCACGTACACCGCCGCGCCGCGCCGTACGACGACGGCCTGCTCGCCGCCCTCGAAGAAGCGGCCGCCCGCACGCAGCGCGTCGTCGCCCACGTCGAGCGGCTTGCTGAAGTACCGGTAGCGGCTGTGGCCCTTGCCGACCTCGGCGCAGCGCGCGAGCTGGGCGCGCAGCCCTCTCATGGCCCGCTCGGCGGCGGCCGTGTTCTTGTAGAGGACGAGCTGCTCGTAGTCCATCGCGGTCTCGGTCTCGTCGTGGTGGACGACGCTGCGCGCCGCCACCCGGCCCGTGTCCCACGGCTTGGCGCGGAAGCACGGGTTCAGCTCCAGCGGGCGCCTGAGCGAGTCGCTGATCGTGTAGGTCTCCCCCGGCCCGGCCGGCGGGTGCGTCTCCAGGGGGAGGAACCCCTTCGGCAGCCCTCCCCCGCCGCTCAGCACCCCCGCCAGGGCGAGCGCGGCCATCCCCGTCTGCATCATCTGAATCTCCCCGTCGTTTATTGATTCATGAGATGACCGTGGTGCGCCGTTGGTTCGGATATCGCGGGACTTGTCGGCCGAACAGGGTGATGATGCAGGCATGGCAAAGGCGATCGAACAACCCGTTCCCGGCATCACGGTTGGCCACGGCCTCCTCGCCCGGCGCAACGGTCAGGCCGAACCCGTGGACAAGATCGTCCACGACGGCGACACGATCAACATCGCGGCCGACGGGAACTTCGGCGTGCGCATGCTGGGCGTCGACGCCCCCGAGGTCAGCTTCGAGCTGCCCCAGAGCCCCGACTTCCCGGACTTCCCGGGCGGCTTCGTCAAGATCGAGCATCCGGCCTGGACGACGTTCCTGGCCGATCCCTTCGCCAAGGGCCTGCCCGAGCTGTCGCTCCGCACGGCGCTGCGCGGGAACCTCACGGCCCGGCTCGGCCCGCGCGCCGCCACCAACCACGCCGCCCACGCCGCGCCCGCCACGAAGGCGCTCAAGGAGATGATCGCCGCCGACATCGCCGAGCAGGGCCTCACCGACGCCACGTTCAAGTTCCGGCTTGCCTTCGGGTACGAGATCCTCGACCGGTACGGCCGGCTGCTCTGCTACGTCAACCGCGACCAGCGTGACCGCCCCCGCCCCGACCCGTACAACGAGCGGCTGCTCGCGGCCGGGCACGTGATCCCGTACTTCATCTGGCCCAACGTGGACCCGTTCGTCCGCCAGGAGGGCCGCGTGGCCGACGCGGTGCCCTCGCCCGGCACGGCCCGCGCGATCGGCGAGGCGGGAGCCCTCGGGCGCGCCCGCGAGGCGGTGCGTCAGGCCCGCGGGAGCGGGCTCGGCCTGTGGGACCACGCGGACCCGCTGGCGATCCTGCCGTTCGAGCTGCGCTTCCTGGCCCAGCGCCGGGCGCCCGACCGGTACGTGCTGGACCTGTCGGACGACGCCCGCGAGCTGCTGCACCCGCAGAGCTACTTCCGCGTCCCCAATCCCGAGGACCGGTTGTTCGTCAACGCCGAGCACGCGCCGCTCTTCCACGAGAAGGGCTGGTCGGTGCCGCCCCTGTGAGATCCCGCCTGGGGGGTGGGGCGAACCCCACCCCCCAAGCGCACGCCAGGCCCCTGTCGCGCGGGTGGCCGCAATCAATACCGTTGGGGGCATGAATGTCCCCCGGCCCTGGTCGGCGCGGGCCTGGCTGGACACCGCCCACGTGATGACCGGCCTGCCGGTCGCCGTGGTCCTCGGCGTGCTGACGCTCGTGCTGGCCGTCGTGCCGCCCGGGCTGCGCCGCGGCCTGCCCGCCTTCACCCGGGTGCAGCGCTCCCGCTTCGCGGCGTTCCAGGGGGCGCACATCCCGCGCATCGGCGAGCCCGGCGGCTGGCGCGTCGCCTCGACGTGGCGCCAGCTCGGCTACCACCTGCTGTCCCCGGCGGTCAGCGCCGTCGGCGCGCTGCTCGTCGGCGGCGGCTGGGGAGGGGCGCTGGTGGGGCTGTCGGCCTTCGCCCAGCCGCGGTTGCAGCCGCCGCCCCTGGTGTTCGAGTTCAACCTGCGCGACCCGGTCGTCGTCGGCGTCTACACGGCCGTGGGGGCGGTCCTCCTGCTGGCGGCGCCGGTGCTGGCGCGCGGCATGGCCGCGCTGGACCTGGCGGTGGCCCACATGCTGCTCGGCCCGAGCCGCTCCGAGCTCGACCGGCGCATCGAGACGCTGACCGAGAGCCGGGCCGGGGTGATCGACGCCGCCGACGCCGAGCGCCGCCGCATCGAGCGCGACCTGCACGACGGCGCCCAGCAGCGGCTCGTGTCCCTGGCCATGAACCTCGGCCTGGCCCGGGCCACCCTCACCGACCTGCCCGAGCCGGCCCGCCAGGCCATCGCGCAGGCCCACGAGGAGGCCAAGCAGGCGCTCAAGGAGCTGCGCGACTTCGTCCGCGGCCTGCACCCGGCCGTGCTCAACGACCAGGGCCTCGACGCGGCCCTGTCCGGTGTCGCGGCCCGCGCCCCCTTCCCGGTGCGGCTGCGCGTCCGCATCGACCGCCGCCCGACGCCCACGATCGAGGCCGTGGCGTTCTTCGTGGTCTCGGAGGCGCTGACGAACATCGCCAAGCACGCCACCGCGTCGCTGGCCGAGATCATCGTGACCCGCCAGGGCGAGCGGCTGCTCGTGCGCGTCCACGACGACGGGCGGGGCGGGGCCACGCTGGACGCCGGCACCGGCCTGCGCGGCCTGGCGCAGCGCGTGGGAGCCGTGGACGGCGTGTTCAGGCTGACCAGCCCGCCCGGCGGGCCGACGACGATCGAGGTGGAGCTGCCGTGCGAGTAGTGCTCGCGGAGGACTCGGTGCTGCTGCGCGAGGGGCTGGTGCGGCTGCTCGACGCGGCCGGCATGCGGGTGGTGGCCGCGGTCGCCGAGGCCGAGGGGCTGCTGCGCGCCGCCGAGGAGCACCGGCCCGACCTGGTGGTCACCGACGTGCGGATGCCGCCCACGCACACCGACGAGGGCCTGCGCGCCGCGCTCGTGCTGCGCCGCCAGCAGCCCGGCCTGGCCGTGCTCGTCCTGTCGCAGTACGTCGAGGAGCGCTACGCCGCCCAGCTCCTGTCCTCCGCGGCCGGCGGCGTCGGCTACCTGCTCAAGGACCGGGTGGCGGACGTGTCCGAGTTCATCGACGCGCTGCGCCGCGTGGCCGGGGGCGGCACGGCCCTCGACCCCGAGGTGGTCGCCCAGCTCCTCCTGCGCGGCCACAGCGACCCGCTGGACCGGCTGACGCCCCGCGAGCGGGAGGTGCTCAAGCTGATGGCCGAGGGCCGCTCCAACACCGGCATCGGCCAGGAGCTGGTCCTCAGCGAGGGCGCCGTCGGCAAGCACATCGGCAACATCTTCGCCAAGCTCGACCTGCCCCCGGCCGAGGGCGACCACCGGCGCGTGCTGGCCGTCCTGCGCTTCCTGGACGTCAGGAGCACGCCGTGAGAGCCGTCTGGCTGACCTTGGGCACGGTCACCACCCTCGCCGGGCTCATCGTCTCCACGACGCTGCTCTTCCTCGGATTCGCGCACGCCGAGCTGCCCAGCGAGGTCTCCCAGAGCTCCTTCCCCTTCCAGGGCTCCCAGGTGCGGCTGATCGTCGAGGAGGGCGTCTCCTCCGTGTCCGTCCAGACCGGCGAGGCCGGCGAAGTGGTCGTGGAGCGGTGGGTCCGCTGGACCAGCCGGCAGCCCGACGTCAAGGAGGAGTGGGGCGCCGGCAACCTGCGGCTCAGCGCGAACTGCCCGAACCCCGAGCGGCCCGGCGAGCCCTCCTGCCAGGTCGGCTACGACATCCGGGTGCCGCCCGAGACCTCCCTGGAGGCCGGCACGGCCAGCGCGCCCCTGAACCTGTCGCAGATCCACGGCAAGGTGCGGGTGACCTCCGTCTCCGGCGACGTGCACGTGGAGGGCGCCGCCGGCGACCTGTACGTCAGGAGCGGATCGGGCGACGTCGAGGGCCAGGCGCTGGGCGGCGAGCACGCCGACGTGGAGGTCGGCTCCGGCGGCGTCCACCTGGTCTTCCGTCAGCCGCCGGCCGAGGTGCGGGCGGTCGTGCGGACCTCCGGGACGGTCATGGTCGACGTGCCGCGCAACGCCGCCTACGACGTGACCGCCGAAGCGCCCACCGTGGACGTGGACGTCCGCCGCGAGGCCGGGGCGCCGCGCCGGATCACCGCCTCGGTGACCGAGGGCCAGGTCGACATCTGCTGCGACTGATCCACCTCCTTCGTTGCTCCCTGTTTACTCGTGTGACTGGTTGGTAAGTTCCCGGCATGGAGTCTGCGAAGCACGCCGGTGACGCCGCCGTCGCCGTGTCCAAGGCCTACGGCGTCGAGACCATGTTCACCCTCTCCGGAGGGCATGTCTTCCCTCTGTACGACGGCGCCGTCCACGAGGGAATGCGCATCCTCGACGTACGCCACGAGCAGAGCGCCGTGTTCGCCGCCGAGGCCACGGCCCGCCTGACGCGCAAACCCGGCCTGGCCGTGCTCACGGCGGGGCCCGGCGTCACCAACGGCGTCAGCGGCGTGGCCACGGCCCACTTCAACGGCTCCCCGGTGGTCGTCCTCGGCGGCCGGGCGCCGCGCTCGCGCTGGGGCAGCGGCGCGCTGCAGGAGATGGACCACCCGCCGCTGCTCGGCCCGATCACCAAACTGGCCTTCACCGCCAGCGACGCCGAGACGCTCGGCCAGGACGTCGAGGTGGCCTTCCGCACGGCCGTCGCCCCCCACCGCGGCCCGGTCTTCCTCGACATGTACATGGACGACCTGTTCGCCCCGTCCGCCCTCCACGAGGTCGAGACGCAGACCCCCTCGCCGCTGGAGCCCGACCCCGACTCGCTGGCCGCCATCGCCCGCCTGATCGGCGAGGCCGAGCGTCCCGTGCTCGTCTACGGGTCGGACGTGTGGATGGAGCGCGCCGAGGAGGCCGCCCGCGACTTCGCCGAGACCTGGCGGCTGCCCGTCATCCCCAACGGCCAGGGCCGCGGCATCCTGCCCGCCGGCCACGACCTGCTCGTCACCCGGGCCCGCGGCCTCGCCCTCGGCCAGGCCGACCTCGTCGTGGTCGTCGGCACGCCGCTCGACTTCCGCCTGGGCTACGGCTGGTTCGGCGGCAAGGAGGGCGCCCCGCTGGCCAAGGTGATCCACATCGCCGACGCGCCGTCGCAGCTCGCCACCCACATGCAGCCGGCCGCCTCGGCCGCCGGCGACCTCTCCGTGGTCTTCTGGGGCCTCACGGCGGCCTGCGGCGAGGCCGGGGTCAAGCCCGACCACCACGCCGCCTGGGTGTCCCGCCTGGCCGAGACGGCCGCCGCGGCCGTCGCCGGCGACGCCGACCTGCTGGCCGCCGACTCCGACCCCATCCACCCGATGCGGATCTACGGCGAGCTGGGCAAGGTGCTGGACGACGACGCCGTGGTCATCGGCGACGGCGGCGACTTCGTCTCCTACGCCGGCAAGTACGTCGAGCCGCGCCGCCCCGGCAACTGGCTCGACCCCGGCCCCTACGGCTGCCTCGGCACCGGCCTCGGCTACGCCATCGCGGCCCGCCTGGCCCGGCCGTCCGCGCAGATCGTGCTGCTCATGGGCGACGGCGCGGCCGGCTTCTCGCTCATGGACGTCGACACGCTCGTGCGCCACCGCCTGCCCGTCGTCATGGTCTGCGGCAACAACGGCATCTGGGGGCTGGAGAAGCACCCCATGCGCATGCTGTACGGCTACGACGTGGCCGCCGAGCTCCAGCCGCAGTGCCGCTACGACCAGGTGGTCACGGCGCTCGGCGGCGGCGGCGAGCTGGTGACCAAGCCTTCGGAGATCGGGCCCGCGCTGCGCCGCGCCTTCGACTCCGGCGTGCCGTACATGGTCAACATCGCCACCGACCCCGAGATCGCCTACCCGCGCAACACGACGGGGGTGTGAGACCGGCTAGTTCTTGTTCACCGACGCGCCCGGGGTCGGGGTGGTGCTGCCGGTCGGGCAGAAGCCGCCCTCGATGAGCACCAACGTGACCGGTTTCCTGAGCGCCAGCATCGTGCCCCCGTCGGGCAGCGACTGGCCGACCCTGGTGCATTGCAGCGGCGTCTCGCCATGGGTCTGGTCGTCGTACTTGACGACGAACCCGGCGGCCTGGATGAGGTCCCTGGCCCTCAGGTACGGCATGTCCAGCGTCGTCGGCACGGCCTTCTTGGTGACCGTGGGCGTGGGCGTGGGCGAGGGCGACTTCTTGGTCACCGACGGCGTGGGCGAGGGCGACCTGGTGGGCTCCCGGGTCGGCTCCTCGGTCTCGCGCGGCTCCTCGGTCTCGGTCGGCTGGGTCGGGACGGGCTCGTGGGTCGTCGGCTTGGGCTTGGAAGGCCGTTTGGTGGTCTTGGTCGCCTTGGGCGTGTCGGAGGTCTCGGAGCCCGCCTTGGCCGCGGTGGCGGTGGGGACGGGCGGGTCATCCTGGGGGTTGAGGCCCGTCAGGGCGACGGCGCCGGCGCCCGCGCCGAGCACCACCGCGGCGGCGATGCCCGCGATCAGGCCGCCCCGGCGCGGCGCCTTCCCGCCGCGCCGGCCTCCCTGCCGCGGGTTGGCCTGGGTGGTGGCGTCCTGGGCCTGGAAGCCGCCCGTGTGCTGACCGCCCGCCGGAGCGGGCTGCTGGGCCTGGTGCGAGCCGGTCTGCGGGAAGCCGTCGGACTGGTGGGCGCCGGTCTGGTAGCCGCCCTGCTGGGCGCCCGTCTGGTAACCGCTCTGGTGCGCGCCCGTCTGGTAGCCGCCCTGCTGGGCACCGGTCTGGTAGCCGCTCTGGTGCGCGCCGGTCTGGTAGCCGTCCTGGGTGTGCGCGCCGGTGGGGTGCGCGCCGGTCGGGTGGCCCGCGGCGGGATGGGCGCCGGTCGGGCCGGGGTGCGCGGGCGGGGCCATCGTGGCCCCGGTGACGTGCGGCGTCGGGGCCGGCAGGGCCGGCGTCTGGCCGCTGGCGATCTGGCGGGCCGTCTCGCTCATCGCCTTGGCCGTGGGGAAGCGCCGCGCCGGGTCCTTGGACAGGGCGCACTCCACCAGCGCCCGCACCGCCGGCGGGATGTCCGCGGGCAGCGGGGGCGGCGCCTCGCGGATGTGCTTGAGCGCGATCGTGACGGCGCTGTCACCGTCGAAGGGACGCTGCCCGGCCAGGCACTCGTACGCCACGACGCCGAGCGCGTAGATGTCGACGGCGGGCGTCACCGGAGCGCCCTCGGCCTGCTCCGGCGCGCAGTAGGCGGCCGTGCCGAGCACCATGCCGGCGTCGGTGAGGCGGTTGGCGAGGTCGGAACGGGCGATGCCGAAGTCGGTGAGCACGAGCGTGCCGTCGCGCTGCACGAGCAGGTTGCCGGGCTTGACGTCGCGGTGCACGATGCCCTGCTCGTGGACCGCCTGCAGGGCCGCCGCGGCCTGGGCGATGAGCTCCATCGCCGCCTGGGGCGGGATCCGGCCCAGGCGGGCCAGCAGCCGGTCGAGCGGCTCGCCGTCCACGAACTTCATCACGAGGTAGACGGTGTCGCCGCTGACGCCGTAGTCGTAGACGTCGACCACGCCCGAATGGTTGATCGTGGCCATCGCCCGCGCCTCCCCCTGGAAGCGGGCGACGAAGCCAGGATCGTCCATGCGGCCCGGGAGCAGCACCTTGACGGCGACGGTGCGGGCCAGCACGACGTCCTCGCCCCGCCACACCTCGCCCATGCCGCCGGCGCCGATGCGGGTATCCAGGCGATACCGCCCCGCCAGCGTCGTCCCTTGGGCCACCATGCTTCCCCCGTTACCCCTTCGCCTCTGCGATCTCTCCCACCCCGGGGCTCTCCAACAAAGCGGACTTGTGTCGCGGTGAGATCACGCAGAGGTCACGGAATTCCGAGAGTGTACGACCCAGAAATCCCACACGCCACTTAACACACACAAGCCGTACAAACCCTATCCTGCGGCCTGGAGGCCGTACTTGTCCGGGGATTGCCGAGATCAGCATGCCGCGACGGCGCGTGATCAGTCTCACGCATGGGCCCGCCGCGGCGGTGACAGTACGCTGGCGTCATGACGCTCGCGCCCGGTCTCCGCTCCCAGTTGCTCATCATGGTGGAGCGCGAGGACACGGCCCAGAAGGTCGGCAGCGGTGACGTCCCGGTGCTCGCCACGCCCAAGCTGCTCACCTTCGCCGAGATGGCGACCGTCCAGGCCGTACGCCCCCACCTCGCCCCCGGCCAGAGCACGGTCGGCACCCGGGTGGAGCTGGAGCACCTGGCGCCGAGCCCGCTCGGCGCGCACGTCCAGTTCACCGCCGAGCTCACCCAGGTCGACGGCAAGCGGCTGGTCTTCGCGTTCGAGGCACGCGGCAGGGACAGGGTCGTCGGCCGTGGCACGATCGAGCGCGTGGTGGTCGACCGTGCCGCGTTCGTGGAGCGCGCGACTACTCGATGACGGCGATCAGGTCGCCCTCCTGGATGACGTCGCCCTCGTTGACCTTGAGCTGCGTCACCACGCCGTCGTCCTCGGCGATGACCGGGATCTCCATCTTCATCGACTCGAGGATGACCAGGGTGTCGCCGTCGGACACCGTGTCACCCTCCTTGACGACGACCTTCCACACGTTCGCCACCATCTCGGCGCGTACCTCAGCCACCGGGACTCCCCTCTTTCACCAGATCCAAGGATGTCATGCGCGCCCGCCACGCATCCGCCCGACCAGCCCGGTGTCATAGTCACCCGAGGCGAACTCCACCTCGTCCAGCAGCTCGGCGCAGAACGGCAGGTTGTTCTTCGGCCCTTCCACGATGAAGCCGGCGATCGCCTCGCGGGCCCGCTCCAGCGCCTGGCCGCGGGTCTCGCCGTGGACGCAGAGCTTGGCCATGAGGGGGTCGTAGAACGGGGTGACCGTGTTGCCCTCCTCGTAGCCCGAGTCGACGCGCACGCCCTCACCGGCGGGCTCCGTCCACGCGGTGATCTTGCCAGGTCCGGGGAAGAAGCGCTTGGGGTCCTCGGCGTAGACGCGGAACTCGAAGGCGTGTCCGCGCACCTCGGGACGCACGTCCGGCTGCTCTCCGGCGGCCACCCGAAGCTGGAGCTCCACCAGGTCGAGCCCGGTGACGAGCTCGGTGACCGGGTGCTCCACCTGGAGGCGGGTGTTCATCTCCAGGAAGACGAAGTCCTGCTTGTCGGCGTCGACCAGGCACTCGACGGTGCCGGCGCCGAGGTAGCCCACCGCCTCGCCGGCCCGCGCGGCCGCTGCCAGCACGCGCTCGCGCAGTTCCGGCGTGATGCCGGGGGACGGCGACTCCTCGACCACCTTCTGGTGGCGGCGCTGCACGGAGCAGTCGCGCTCGCCCAGCGCCACGACGGTGCCGTCGGGCAGGCCGAGGATCTGCACCTCGACGTGGCGGGCCCGCTCGATGTAGCGCTCCAGCAGGATCGCGGGACCGGCCAGGGCGTCGCCCTCGCCGCCCTCCGCCGCGGCCGCCGCGAACCGGGCCGCCGCCCTGGCCGCCTGCTCGTACGCCTTGGCCAGGGCCTCCTCGTCGTGGGCGACGCTCATGCCGATGCCGCCGCCGCCACCCGCGGTCTTGACCATGACCGGGTAGCCGATGTCCAGGGCGGCCTTGCGGGCGAGCTCCAGGTCGGTGACGGGCTCGCGGGTGCCCGCGGCCACGGGCACGCCGGCGTCCTCCATCAGGTTGCGCGCGTTGATCTTGTCGCCCATCCGGTCGATCGCCTCGGGGGCCGGGCCGATCCAGACGAGACCGGCGTCGATGACGGCCCGGGCGAACGCGGCGTTCTCGGCGAGGAAGCCGTAGCCGGGGTGGATCGCCCGCACTCCCGTGGCGCGCGCGGCCTCCAGCACCTTGCCGGCGTCGAGGTAGCTCTGCGCGGGGTTGGCCGGGCCGATCAGCACGGCCTCGTCGGCCTCGCGCACGAACGGCAGGTCGGCGTCGGCCTCGGAGTGGACGGCGACGGCGCGCAGGCCCATCCGCTTGACCGTGCGGATGATCCGCCGTGCGATCTCCCCTCGGTTGGCGACCAGAACGGGTCCGAGCGTCTCAGTAAGCACGCCGCCCACCCTACGGGCGGCGCGATTCCCGCCCGTTCCGCTGAACTCACCGATCCGAAGAGCGCGATCTGTAGGAATCCCACAATGGTGGACCATCCGGAACGCGCCGGGGACGAGGATGCGCGCGTTCGCGCTATAGGGGTCGGACGAGCGGGCGCCCTCGCCGCCCGGTCCGGCCGCGCGCCGGCGCTGGGGCGGGGCTGGGGCCGCGCTGAGGCGGAGCTGGGGTGGTCCTCCGGCGCGGCTGGGGCAGCCCTGGGGCGCCCGCTGGGATGATGCCGGGACTCAGAGACGGTGGACGGCGGCGAGGCGGTCGATGACCCGCGACAGCGCCTCGATGGCGGCCGGGTCGTAGGCCGTGCCGGCGGCCAGGCGAATGCGTTCGAGCGCCGCCCCCGCCCGGTCGCGGTCGGTCGAGCCGCCCACCAGGTCGTCGTAGGCGTTGGCCACCTTGATGATGCGGCTGGACAGCGGCGGGTCGTCGCTGATGGGGTCGCACTGGCGGCGCACCACGTCGGCCACCCGGTCCAGCACTCCCGTCTGCTTGATGACCTCGGCGCCCAGCTCGGCGATGCGCCGCGCCTGCTCCGGATCGGCCAGCACGGTGGCGCCGCCGGGGATCGGGTCGCGCAGCGAGAGCTGGCCGATGTCGTGCATGAGCGCGGCGTACTCCAGCTCCAGCAGCTCCGGCTCGGCCATCCCCAGCTCCCGGCCGATGGCCACGGCCAGGCGGCTCACCCGGCGCGAGTGGCCCGGCTCGACGTACCCGCCGACCTCGGTGACGCGCGACAGCGCCCGTACGGTCTGCAGGTAGGTGGCGCGGATCCCCGCGTACTTGCGGAATGCCACCTGCGTGACCAGCAGCGGCGCGGCGAACACCAGCAGGGCGACGAGGTCCATGCTGTGGGTGGCCAGGGCGAGCAGCACGCCCGAGGCGGCCACCGCGGCGCCCAGCGGGAACGCCATGTTCAGCTCGTCGCGCACCGCGACCCGGAAGGCGGTGCGCACCTGCTCGGCCCGCAGCAGCGCGGCGATCAGCACGTCCACCAGCAGCGTGACGGCGATCAGCACCACCATCACCGCGAGCGCCGGCCACCACGTCGGGTCGGGCCCCCGCGTGAGCCGGAACAGCGGGTCGGCCAGCGGCCGGAACGCGAAGGCCAGCAGCGCGCCGGTGAGCAGCCGGCGGGCCATCGCGTCGAGCCGCGGCGGCCGGCCGACCGCGAGGTGCGGCAGCGCCCCCGCGATCATGCCGACGGCGATCACCGCCACGACCTGGAGCGCCGAGTGGCGGAGCTGGTCCTGGCTGAGGTCGAGCAGCAGCGTGTAGCCGAGGGCGGCGGCGGCCCCGATGGGCGCGACCTCCCTGTTGCCCGGCATGGTGAGCCGGGCCAGCTCCCCCACCGCGATGAGCGCGCCGAACCCGACCGCGATCTCCGGATGGTCGAGCCGGGTGGCGGCCGTGTGCGCGACCCCGGCGACGGCGACCAGCCCGGCCGCGCAGATCAGCAGGAGCTGACCGGAGTCGAGGCCCTGGAAGGCCCGGCTCACGGCCCGCTCACCACTTCGATGGGCATCGTGGGGTCGTCGTGGTCCTTGACCGCCGCCTCGTCGGCGTCGGGCGGCGGCGGCTCGACGCGGCGGGGCGGCTGCCACGGCTGGTGTTCGAGCGCCTTGACGAAGGCGCTGACCATGACGGGGTCGAACTGGGTGCCGGCGTTCTTGCGCAGCTCCTCCACGGCCACCTCGACCGGCCGCGCGCCCCGGTAGGAGCGGTCGGAGGTCATCGAGTCGAACGCGTCGGCCACCGCGATGATCCGCGCGAACTCCGGGATCTCGTCGCCGGCCAGCCCCATGGGGTAGCCCCTGCCGTCGTGGCGCTCGTGGTGGTGCATGATCCCGGCGTACGCCTCGTCGAGGAAGTCGATGCCGCGCACGATCTCCAGCCCCCGCATCGGGTGGAGCTGGATGGCGGCGAACTCCTCCTCGGTGAGCGGCCCCTCCTTCTGCAGCACCTTGGTGGGCACGCCGAGCTTGCCCACGTCGTGCAGCATGCCCGCGTAGCGGATGGCCCGCAGCCGCTCCTGGCCCATGCCGACCTCCTGGGCGATCATGCTGGAGGCGGCCGACACGCGGGTGCAGTGGCCCCGGGTGTAGTAGTCCTTGGTCTCCACCGCCTGGCACAGGGCCGCGATGGTGGCGTCGTACGAGCGCTGCTGGGCGTGGTACTGGCCGAACGCCCATCGGGCGACGAACAGCGGCACCAGCACCAGCACCGCCGAGATCGACTGCACGGTCGCCCACAGCCCGGCCACGAGCAGCCCGAACGTGCCGTACCCAAGGTACGACAGCAGGAACTGGGCCAGGCCCCGCATCGGGACCTCCACGGCCCGCACCCCGGTCGCCAGGCGGATCATGGTGAGCGTGAGCATGATGTTCAGCGGCACGAACACCGCCGTGGCCGCGACGTAGGGGCCGATCAGGTCGTCGAAGGCGTGCACCTCCGGCACCCCGATGCGGCCCCCCAGTCGTACGTAGACCCACCCGGCCGCGTGACCGCAGATGGCGAACTGCGCGCCGTTGAAGAGCCGCTTGACCAGCGGCAACCCGGGCCGCACGCTGAACACCGCGGTGAAGCCCACGAGCGCCGTGCCCTCGGGCCCGAGCAGCACCACGGCCGCGAGCGCGGCCGAGAAGCTCACCGACACCGCGAACTGCTCCACGTTGAGCAGGGTCGGCATCGACTCGCACACGAGGAACAGCAGGGCCAGCACGAGCAGCGTGCCCAATTCCTCGGTGCCCAGGTGCCCGGGGGCCATCGCGTGCCGGAGGGTGGTCACGCTGTGGGCGATGACCCCCGCCCCGAGGGCGATGACGGTGACCAGGTAGACCCTCGCAGGCCACGACAGTTCACGCATGGCGGCCTCTCACGGCCGGTTCAGGTCCACGAGACCCCGGGCGGGACGAGGCCCCCGCCCGTGATCAGCAGCGCGACAGGAGCGATCAACGTGATGCCCGTGATCAGGCGGGCGATCCATGGCTTCGACATCCGCTGTGCCTCCCCCTTGAGTCCTGGGGCTCACGCTACAGAACGCGGAGACGTCGCACCGGCGGAGTCACGAATCGCAAGCAAAGCGTAATCAACCGGCTACCCCCGGCGACTCCTGGCCCACTCGACCGTGGCCTTCAGGCCGGTGGCGAGGTCGGTGCGCGGCTGCCAGCCGAGCCCGTCGTAGGCGGGCACGGGATCGACCGCCATGGCGGGCAGGTCGCCCGGCCGCGGCGGCGCGAACCCGGGCTTGTCGGGCCGGCCCGCGGCGTCGGCGATGAGGGTGTGCAGCCTGCGGTCGGTGGTCTGGATTCCGGTGCCGAGGTTGAACCTGCGCCCGTCGCCGGCCTGGCCGCACGCCCGGACGAACCCGTCGACCACGTCGTCGACGTAGACGTAGTCGCGGGTCTGGCCGCCGTCGCCGTAGACGACCGTGGGAGTGCCGCTGAGCAGGCCGTCGGTGAAGATGGCGACCACGCCGGCCTCGCCCTCGGGCGACTGGCGCGGGCCGTACACGTTGGACAGCACGAGCGTCGTGCACTCGATGCCGTGCAGGGCGCGGAAGGTGGCGAGGTAGGTCTCGCCGCTGAGCTTGGAGGCCGCGTACGGCGAGCGCGGGTCGGTCGGCGCGTCGCCGGGCACCGGAATCGTGCCGGGACGGCCGTAGACGGCGACGGAGGAGGCGAAGACCACCTTGCGCGCGCCGCCGGCGTGCGCGGCGGCCAGCACCGACGCGGTGCCCACCACGTTGACCCGGGCGTCGTGGAGCGGGTCGGCGACGCTGCGGCGGACGCTGATCTGCGCGGCCAGGTGGCAGACCACCTCCGGCCGGGCCTCGGCGGCCAGGTCGGCCAGCCCCGGATCGCACACGTCGAGCAGCCGCAGCCGGAAGCGGTCGCTGGTCAGGGCGCCGGCCAGGTTGTCGCGGTCGCCGGACGACAGGTCGTCCACCACGACGACCTCGTGCCCGTCGGCCAGCAGCCGATCGACGAGATTGGACCCGATGAAACCGGCACCACCGGTGACGAGCACGCGCATGCGCCGAATTTTAGTCGGTCAGGTCGGCTCTCACCTGCGCGATGCGCGCGAGGACCTTGGAGCGCAGGTCTCCGGGCAGCGGGTCGCAGCCGCAGTGCTTGGCGACCAGCTGCTTGACCACCTTGTCGAGGTCGTACTCCTTGAGGCACGGACCGCACTCGTCGAGGTGGACGCGGATGTCGACGCAGTCGCCCTCCGCGAGCTCGCCGTCGAGGTAGGCGTAGACCTTGTCGAGCACCTCACGACAGTCGGTCTCGTGCGGGTTTCCGCAGCTCATTTGGAACCCTCCGCGGGGACAAGGCCACGCTCGCGTGCGTAGTCCTCCAGGTGCGCCCGCAACTGCCTGCGGCCGCGGTGGAGCCTCGACATGACGGTGCCGATCGGAGTGCCCATGATGTCGGCGATCTCCTTGTACGGGAAGCCCTCGACGTCGGCGAGGTAGACCGCGATGCGGAACTCCTCGGGAAGCGCGGCCAGCGCCTCCTTGATGTCGCCGTCGGGCAGGTGCTCAAGGGCCTCGACCTCGGCGGACTTCAGGCCGCTCGACGTGTGCGACTCGGCGCGGGCGAGCTGCCAGTCCTCGATCTCCTCGGTGCCCGACTGCTTCGGCTCCCGCTGCTTCTTGCGGTAGCTGTTGATGAAGGTGTTCGTCAGGATCCGGTACAGCCAGGCCTTGAGGTTGGTGCCCTCCTGGAACTGGTGGAAGGACGCGAACGCCTTGGCGAAGGTCTCCTGGAGCAGGTCCTCGGCGTCGGATGGGTTGCGGGTCATCCGGAGCGCCGCGGAGTAGAGCTGCTCGAGATAGGGCATCGCTTCGCGCTCGAACCGCTCGCCTCGCTGCTCGAGAGTCTCCGCGCCTGTCGCGGGCACCAGGCCCACCCCCCTAAGATCACCGGTGGCCGGTTGCGCCGGGACACCGTACTCAGGGGAGAATACCTGCTCGTCCTGCGGCGCTCGGCCACCGGGGAGCGGGTCCAAGAGTGTGAGCATGCTCGTCGCAACACGCCCGTGCCCGCGTCTGTTCCCGCAAGATGGAAGGTGACGAACGACCCGGTGCGGGGAAAACCATACGTACCGGCTGGTAGCCATTTTCCGGAACCCAGGAGTCGCGTGTGCTGCCCATTCCGGCCGAGGAACTGAACGGCTCAGGGACGCTCGGACCGTACTGGACCTTCTACCGTGCCGTCGTGGCCGAGCAGTTGAGCCGGTGGCTTCCCGCCGCACCCTCCACGGTGCTCGACCTGTCCGGCGGCCGCGGGCGGTGGTCCGGCCAGCTCGCCAGGGCCGGGCACCGCGTGATCGAGGTGCTCGACTTCCGGCGGGTCGCCGACCCGCAGGCGAGGCTGCGGGCCGGGGACGGCCAGCCGTGGCTGCGCGAGGCCGACGCCCCGGGCCACGAGGCCGGCGAGGTCCGCCAGGTGCGCGCCGACGACCTGTCGTTCCTGCCGGACGAGAGCGTCGACGCGGTCGTCGCCGAGGAGCGGGCCATGTCGATCGAGCTCATGGCCGAGTCGGCGATGAGCGACGTGGCGCGCGTGCTGCGGCCGGGCGGGCGCGTGCTGGTCTGCGTCGACTCGCTGGTGCTGGGCATGGCGATCCTGGCCGAGCAGGGCCAGTGGCAGCACCTGCGCCAGACCGGCGAGGTCATGCTCGTGCCCTGGCCCGACGGCAGCATCACCCGCTGCTTCAGCAGCGCGCAGCTCAAGGAGCTGCTCATGGACGCGGGCCTGGAGGTGGAGTGGGTGCGCCCGCGTACGGTGCTGTCGCCCTCGACGGTCGACCACGTGCTCGGTTCCGGCACCCGGGCGCTGACCTGGCTGGTGCGCACGGAGCTGGAGGCGCACCCCGACGACGACGACACGGTCGGCATCCACCTGGTGGCCAGCGCCCGCAAGGTCTGACGCGCGCCGCCGCCGGCGGCCCACCGCCGTCAGCGGCGGCGTTCCCGCTTCCCCTGGCACTGCACGCACCGCGCGGCCTCCGGACGCGCCTCCAGCCGGCCCTCCGGCACCGGCTTGGCGCAGTCGAGGCAGCTGCCGTACGTGCCCTCGTCGAGGCGTTTGAGGGCGTCCAGCACGGCCCGCCGCTGCGTCGTGGCGACGGCCAGCATGGCCTGGGCGCGGTCGGCGTCGCTGAGGTCGGAGCCGGCGTCGGCCGGCGAGCGGTCGTTGGCGGAGAGGGGGTCTCCCCGTAACACGCCGATCGAACGGTCGAGGTCGGCGAGCATCTTCTGCAGCCGCTGGCGAGCGGACGTGGCCTCCACGGATCCGCACCTCCGGGTGAATGACGGCAACCCGCGGCAGGACTCCCCGGTTGTCCCGCGCGGCGCATCGGGGGCAATGTGGTGGCGGTGACTCCTAGTAAGCGAATGCACCGCTTTCCTCACCGAATGCCCACTTGACCGGGCTTTTACACCTTCAGAAGAGGGCGGGAGCCTCCTCGGGCGGGAGCGGCTTGATGAGGTCAGGGCCGTTGTTGCGGACGTTGTTGACGTCGGTGGAGACGGGGATCGCCGCCAGCCGGCCGGGGCTCGCGGGCACCAGCAGTCCCGAGACGGTCTCCGCGTCGGTGAGCTTGGGGTCGAGCCACTCGGCCCACCGGTCCTGCTCGATCATCATGGGCATCCGGTCGTGGATGCGGCCCAGCTCGTCCTCCGCGTCCGTGGTGATGACGGTGCAGGTGACGAGCCACTTGAGCGGGTCGTCGTCCGCGCGCGAGGGGTCCTTCCAGAACTCGTACAGGCCCGCCATCGCGAGCACCCCGCCGTCGTCCGGGCGGATGAAGTACGGCTGCTTGCGCTTCTTGCCGTCGTCGCCCTCGACCGGCATCCACTCGAAGTAGCCGTCGGCGGGCAGCAGGCACCTGCGCTTGGCGAACGCCTGCCGGAACGACGGCTTCTCCGCCAGCGTCTCGGCCCTGGCGTTGATCATGCGGGAGCCGATCGACGGGTCCTTGGCCCAGGCGGGCACCAGTCCCCACCGCACGATCCTGAGCTGCCGCACCGCCCGCTCGGCCTCCTTGGGCACGCGGCTGAGCACGGCGTAGACGTTCTTGGTCGGGGCCACGTTGTAGTCGGCCCCCAGCTCCTGGTCAGGGTCGCCGTCGAGCTCGACCTGGAACTCCTCCAGCAGCTCGTGCTTCTTGCGCGCCGACGCGTATCTACCGCACATGCCCCCACATTGCCACGTACGGCTTTCGCTCGCGTGTTCCCACCCGCATCTCGCCCTGTCTTCCCGACCACCCGCCCCTTCTCCTGACCACCTGCCCCTGTTGCGAGCGCCCGCCCACCTACCCCGTTCCCGCCACCCGCCCCTGTTGCCGAGGGCCCGCCGCCATCCACGTCCGTCCACAGGCCCTCGGCCAGGACGACGGCCGCTTCGCCCCTGGCCCGATAGGCTTGGCCCCATGCCCGCTCAGCACTGGCCCGCTCCCGTCGCCACCGGCCCCGTGGCCGCGTCCGTCGAGCTGCCCGGCTCCAAGTCGGTCACCAACCGCGCCCTCGTGCTCGCCGCCCTCGCCGAGGGTCCCGGCATCGTGCGCAGGGCGCTGCGCAGCCGCGACGCCGACCTCATGGTCGCCGCCCTGCGCGCCCTCGGGGCGACGCTGGAGCCGATGGCCGAGACCTCGGCCTCGGTCGACTGGCGGGTGACACCGGGCCCGGTCCGCGGCGGCGCGCACGTCGACGCCGGCCTGGCGGGCACGGTGATGCGGTTCGTCCCGCCGGTGGCGGCGCTGGCCGACGGCCCGGTGACGTTCGACGGCGACCCGCACGCGCGCAAGCGTCCGATGGGCCCGATCCTCGACGCGCTGCGCGCCCTGGGCGCCCGCGTGGAGGGCGACGCGCTGCCGTTCACGGTCAGCGGGCCGGTCGCGGGCGGCGAGGTCACGATCGACGCGTCGGCGTCGTCCCAGTTCGTCTCTGGACTGCTGCTCACGGCGGCGCGCTTCGAGAAGGGTGTCACGATCCGCCACTCCGGCCCGCCGGTGCCGTCGCAGCCGCACATCGACATGACCGTGCAGATGCTGCGGGCGGCGGGCGTGCGCGTGGACGACGGCGAGCGCGACGTGTGGCGGGTCGAGCCCGGTCCCGTCGCGCCACGCGACCTCACGGTCGAGCCCGACCTGTCGAACGCGGCCCCGTTCCTGGCGGCGGCCATGGTCACGGGCGGCACGGTCACGGTCCCGGGCTGGCCGGCCGTCACCACGCAGCCGGGCGACGCGCTGCGCGGCCTGCTCACCGACATGGGCGCCACCGTCCATCTGACCGACGGCGGCGAGCTCTCGGTGACGGGCGCGGGCCGGATCGAGGGCATCGACGCCGACCTGCGCGAGGTGGGCGAGCTGACGCCCACGATCGCCGCCCTGGCCGCGCTGGCCTCCTCGCCGAGCCGCGTACGCGGGGTGGCGCACCTGCGCGGCCACGAGACCGACCGGCTCGCGGCGCTCGCCACCGAGATCAACCGGCTCGGCGGCGACGCCGAGGAGACCGACGACGGCCTCATCGTCCGGCCGCGCCCGCTGCACGGCGGCGTCTTCCACAGCTACGACGACCACCGCATGGCCACGGCCGGGGCGGTCATCGGGCTCGCGGTGCCGGGCGTCGAGGTCGAGAACATCGCGACGACCGGCAAGACCCTCCCGGAGTTCACGGCCATGTGGGCGTCGATGCTGGGCACGGAATGACCACGCCCGGGCACAGGGTGACCACACGGCGCCCGGCTCCGGCTTCGTCGCACCGGTCCTCCGGAAGGGGCGAGGGGGTCCGTACGGCGTCCCTTCATACGCATGTACCGGGTCCGGATGCGCCCAGGGCGCATGAGGAGGCGCGTACAGCGTCGTCGCACGGACGGGGAACGAGCCCGGAGACAGATACGGCACCGTCGCACACGTCCAGGACATGCGAGAAGGGGCGTTCGGCCTCTCCGCACACGCCTGGGACAGGTGAGAAGAGGCGTACAGCCTCTCCGCATACGCCCGGAACTTGGGAGAAGAGGCGTGCGGTGTCTCCGCACGCGCCCGGGACGAGCGCGAGGACACGCACGGCGGCATCACACGTGGCCGCGACGGGCGCGAAGACGCGCGCGACGACATTGCATGCGCCCGGCGTACGCGGGAAGGCGCATACAGCGTCACCCCTCGCACTCAAGGTGCACGGGAAGGCGCATACAGCGTCACCCCTCGCACTCAAGGCGCGCGAGACGGCGCCTACGGCCTCGCCCCGCGCGCTCGGGGAGGATGTGGAGGCGTGGAGGGTGTCGTCGCCACCCACGTCCGGCCGGCAGGGGGACGCAGGAGGCGCGGCCTCGACGCCCGGGCTCCGGGCGGGGAGGCCGCTGAAGGCACGCACGAGCGATCGCAGGGGTGAAGACCGCTGAGGAAGCGGGAGTACGACGAGGACGACGTACGGGTCAGGCCGGGCAAGGGTTCACGGCCACGGACCCGGATCCGGCCTGCGCACGAGGACGCCGTCGAAGGGTTCATCGTGGCGGTCGACCGGGGCCGCTACACCGCGCTGGTCGAGGCGGAGCGGCCCAAGGGTTCGGCCGCCAAGCGCGGCGCGCGGCAGCGTTCCCGCCTGGTCGTCGCCATGAAGGCCCGTGAGCTGGGCCGCAAGGGCATCGTGGTGGGCGACCGGGTGGCGCTGGTCGGCGACGTGTCAGGGCAGCCCGACACGCTGGCCCGCGTGGTGCGGGTGGAGCCGCGCACCTCGATGCTGCGGCGCTCGGCCGACGACACGGACGACACCGACGGCATCGAGCGGCCGATCGTGGCCAACGCCGACCAGCTCGTCATCGTCACCGCGCTGGCCGACCCGCCGCCGCGGCCCCGGATGATCGACCGGATCCTCGTCGCCGCCTTCGACGCCGAGATCGAGCCGCTGCTCTGCCTCACCAAGTCCGACCTCGCGCCGCCCGACGACCTGCTCGCCCTCTACCGGCCGCTCGGCGTCCCGCACGTCGTGGTGCACAAGGGCGGCTCGCTCGACGAGCTGCGTGAGCACCTGGAGGGGCGCCTCAGCGTGCTCGTGGGCCACTCCGGGGTGGGCAAGTCGACGCTGGTCAACGTGCTCGTCCCGGACGCCAACCGGGCGGTCTCCCACGTCAACGCGGTGACCGGCCGCGGCCGCCACACCTCGACGTCGGCCGTGGCCCTGGAGCTGCCGGAGGGCGGCTGGATCATCGACACGCCCGGCGTGCGCAGTTTCGGCCTGGCGCACGTGTCGGTCGAGACGGTGCTCGCGAGCTTCCCCGACCTGGTGGAGGGCACGGTCGACTGTCCCAAGGGGTGCACGCATCTGAGTGACGAGTGCGCGCTGGACGCGTGGGTGGCGGCCGGACACGCCGACCCGGCCCGCCTGGAGTCGCTCCGCCGCCTGCTGGCGATCCGCGAGGGCGCCCCGGACGAGTCCCCCGCCACCTGAACGACAACCCCCGTCATCGGCCGGGCACCGTCATCCGGCCTGGCCCGGTCCGCCCTACGAGTCGCCCGTCGCAGAGGCGCCCTGCGCCCACCGCACGAGCCCGCCCCATGAGCCGACCGACGCGCGCTTGCTCCATGAGCCGGCCGACGCGCGCTTGTTCCACGAGCCGGCCGACGCGCGACACCCACGCCACGAGACAGCCCCAGCGCGAGCGGGCCCCCAGCGCGAGTGGGCCCGCTCTGACGTCTTTCAGGCGCTCAGGTGCGGTTGGGCCGCAGTGTCCACGTGAACGTGAACGAGCACACCGGCACGTCCTCCGCGTTCCTGATCTCCACCGCCACGTCGAACTCCGGCCGCTTGCCCGCGTCCAGCTCGGCGAGCACGTCCTCGCGCGAGGCGAGCAGCCGCCCCTCCGCGACCACGTCGCCCTTGGCGAGCTTGTGGTACTGGACGGTCGCCCCGGTCGTCAGCGGCACCGCGCGGGCGAGCTGGTCGCCGAGGGCCGACAGCATGGCGGCGCCCGAGGCCGACTCCGCGAGCGTGAACAGCGCGCCGGCGTGCGGCCCGGCCACGTGGTTGTGCAGGTCGGCGCGGTCGGCGAGGCGGCACACGGCGCGCCCGTCCTCGGTGTGGTCGAAGGTGACGCCCAGGGTGCGGGCGAACGGAACGGTCTGGAGCAGCAGTGCTCCGGCGTCGAGCGTCATGCCCCGATGCTACTGACGAGTAACACAGTTGCGCAGCCGAGCCACCACGAAAAGCGTCCAAGTCCTACAAGCCATGTCCAAGCCATACGGAAGGGCACTTTCGGGAAAGGCGACGTGGGCCCCTGATGCGCGGGAGGCCCGGCACGGTAGCGTGACGAACCGTGCAGGGTTACAACGACGATCTACGCCTCGCCCACGTGATGGCGGACGCCGCCGACGACCTGACGATGCGCCGGTTCAAGGCCGTGGACCTCAAGGTCGAGACCAAGCCCGACCTCACCCCGGTCAGCGACGCCGACCGGGCGGTCGAGGAGGCCATCCGCGGCACGCTGCGCCGCGCCCGCCCGCGCGACGCGGTCGTCGGCGAGGAGTTCGGCCAGACCGGCTGGGGCGCCAGGTCGTGGATCATCGACCCCATCGACGGCACGAAGAACTACGTGCGCGGCGTGCCCGTGTGGGCGACGCTGATCGCGCTGATGGAGTACGGCAAGGTCGTCGTGGGCCTGGTCTCGGCCCCGGCCCTCGGCCGCCGCTGGTGGGCCGCCACCGAGGGCGGCGCCTGGACCGGCAAGAGCCTGGCCAGGGCCACCCGCATGCAGGTGTCGCAGGTCTCCGCCCTGGGCGACGCGTCGTTCTCCTACTCCAGCTTCGGCGGCTGGGAGGAGACGGGCCGCCTCGAACCCTTCCTCGACCTCGGCCGCGCCTGCTGGCGCACCCGCGCCTACGGCGACTTCTGGTCGCACATGATGGTGGCCGAGGGTTCGGCCGACATCTCGGCGGAGCCGGAGCTGTCGCCGTGGGACATGGCGGCCCTGACGGTGATCGTCGAGGAGGCGGGCGGCGTCTGGACCGACGTCGAGGGCCGGCCGGGACTGGAGGGCGGCAGCCTGGTCTGCACCAACGGCCTCCTCCACGACGAGGTGATCAAGCGGCTGAACGACGGCCGCACCCCCGGCGCCTGAGACCAGTCCCCCAGCCCACCCACCGTCACCCGGCCCGCCCACCGTCATCCGGCCTGACCGCCGTCGCCCAGCCCATCCACACGCTCACCCGGCCCGTCCAAGAGCCAGCACCCGGTCCACCGCCCGCATCAGGCTCTCCCGGTACGACCCGCCGAACAGCACCACGTGCACCAGCAGCGGATGGAGCTGGTGCAGCGGCACCCGTTCGCGCCAGCCGTCGGCCAGCGGGCTCAACTCCTGGTACGCCGCGAGGATCCGCTCCTCGTACGGCACGCCGAACAGCGCCAGCATGGCCAGGTCCGTCTCACGGTGCCCGCCATGGGCGGCGGGGTCCACCAGCACGCCCGTGCCGCCGGACCACAGCACGTTGCCGCTCCACAGGTCGCCGTGGATGCGGGCCGGCGGCTCCGGCGGTCCGGCCGCCTCCGGGAGGCGTTCCACGGCCCGCTCGACCCGCCGTACGTCCTCGGCGGGAAGCCCCGCCCGCCGTACGAACGGAAGGACGCGGCGGGTGGCGTAGAAGGAGGGCCAGTCGTCCGCGGCCGAGTTGTCCATCGGCAGGTCGGCGATGAAGCCCGGCCAGGGCGCGCCGAAGGCGGGCGCCCCCGCCCGGTGCATCCGCGCGAGCGCCCGCCCGAACCGCTCGGCGGCGGCCGGGGTGGGCGGTTCGGTGTCCACCCAGGACAGCACCAGGCGATCCTCGGCCACCTCCACCACCTCGGGCACGTCCATGGCCTCGCCCAGCCACCGCAGCCCGGCCGCCTCCGACGCGAACACCGGCGAGGCGGCCCCCACCTTGGCGAACACCTGACGCCCGTCCTCCAGCACGCCGCGCCGCAGCCGCCACCCGTGCGACGCCCCGAGATCCTCAGCCGACTCCACGCACCCGCCCCTCAGCCGCTCCCGCCGCCTCGTCCATCAGCCACTCCCGCCGCCCCGCCCATCAGCCGATCTCGTCGGCGATGTGCTTGGCCACGCCCTCGGCCGCCGCCTCGACGAGCTCCAGCACCTCCACGAAACCCTCCGAGCCTCCGTAGTACGGATCCGGCACCTCGGCCCCCTCGGGCGCCGCCGGGTCGAACGAGCGGAACAGGCTCACCTCGACGCCGGAGGGAGCCATCCCGCGCAGGACGGCGAGGTTGTCGCGATCCATGGCGAGGACCAGGTCGTAGCGGTCGAACCAGTCATGGGTGAACTGCCGGGCCCGGTGCGCCGAGCCGTCGTACCCGTGCTCGGACAGCGTGCGCAGGGCGCGGGCGTCCATCGGGTCGCCTGCGTGCCAGCCGCCCGTGCCCGCGCTCTCCACCGTGACCCGGCGGCCCAGCCCGCGCTCGTCCAGCACGTGCCGGAGGACCACCTCCGCCATCGGTGACCTGCAGATGTTCCCCATGCACACCAGGCATACGCGATACGTCATAAACCCCATCATGAGGGCGACCGGGCCCGTTCACCGAACGTTCACCCTCGTCAGGGGTTGCGAGTCACTTTGCCTGCATAACTTCAGTGGCGACTAAGGACCAAGTGGGAGGAACCCAACCGTGAAGTATGCAGGCCGGCTCGCCGCCGTCGCCGTCGTCGGCGCGCTCTCGCTCGCTGCGTGCGGCACAGACAACAACACCTCTGGCAGCGCGAGCACCAGCTCGGCCGCCGCCACCGGCGCCGCCGGCAACGGGCTCAGCGGCACCATCAACGCCGCCGGTTCCTCGGCCCAGGCCAACGCGATCGACCAGTGGAAGAAGGACTTCCAGTCCAAGAACCCTGGCGCCAGTGTCAACTACCAGCCGAGCGGCTCGGGCGCGGGTGTGCAGGCGTTCATCCAGGGCACGGTCGCCTTCGCGGGTTCCGACTCGGCCCTCAAGGACGACAAGGGCGAGCCGGCGCAGGCCGACGCCCGGTGCAAGACCGGCAAGGCCATCAACATCCCGATGGTCACCGGCCCCATCGCCGTCGTCTACAACCTGCCCGGCGTGGACGGCCTCCAGCTCTCGCCCAAGACGATCGGCGCCATCTTCAACGGCAAGATCACCAAGTGGGACGACGCCGCCATCAAGGCCGACAACCCCCAGGCCAAGCTGCCCTCCACCCCGATCCAGGCCTTCCACCGGGCCGACGAGTCGGGCACGAGCGACAACTTCACCAAGTTCCTCAAGGCGACCGCCGAGTGGCCGTACGAGCCGGCCAAGGCCTGGCCCGCCGAGGCCAAGGGCCAGGGCGCCAAGGGCTCCGACGGCATCGCCTCCTCGGTGAAGGGCGCCGAGGGCGCCATCAGCTACGTCGAGCTGTCGTTCGCCGAGAACTCCCAGCTCCAGAAGGCCAAGGTGGCCAACGGCACCGGCGAGTTCGTCGAGCTGACCCCCGAGAGCGCGGCCAAGACCATCGAGACCGCCGAGGTCAAGGGCACCGGCAACGACCTCAAGCTGGGCATCGACTACGCCACCAAGACGGCGGGCGCCTACCCGATCGTCCTCGTGACGTACGAGATCACCTGCGAGAAGGGCCTGTCGGCCGACGAGGCGAAGCTGGTCAAGTCGTTCCTCACCTACACCGCCAGCGACGAGGGCCAGACCGCGCTGAAGGACCTGGGCTACGCGCCCCTGTCGGGCGAGCTGCTCACCAAGGTCCGCACCGCCGTCGAGGCGATCTCCTAGATCCGCCGATGACGACTGACGTCCGTACCCGTGGGGGCGGGCCGGCCACGCGCCGGTCCGCCTCGCGGCGCAGCCACGGTGAGGCGCCCTTCCGCTTCGCCGCCACCGGCGCGGGCATCCTCCTGCTGGTGATCATGGCGGCCATCGCCGTCTTCCTCATCAGCGAGGCGGTCCCGGCGCTCCAGGCCAACAAGGGCAGCTTCTTCACCGAACTGACCTGGGAGCCGAACGGCAGCCAGGTCTTCGGCATCGCCGCCCTTGCCTTCGGCACCGTCCTCAGCTCCGCCATCGCGCTCGTGATCGCCACCCCGGTGGCCATCGGCGTGGCACTGTTCATCTCCCACTACGCGCCGCGCCGCATGGCCGGGCCGCTCGGCTACCTGGTCGACCTGCTCGCCGCCGTCCCCAGCGTCGTCTACGGCCTGTGGGGCGTGGCGTTCCTGGTGCCGCTGCTCAAGACGCCGTCGGAGTGGCTGAACGCGCACCTCGGCTGGTTCCCGCTGTTCGCCGGCGAGGGCGCGATCGGCGGCAAGACCATGCTGGCCGGCGGCGTCGTGCTGGCCATCATGATCCTGCCGATCATCGCCGCGATCTCCCGCGAGGTCTTCCTCCAGACCCCCAAGATGAACGAGGAGGCCGCGCTCGCCCTCGGCGCCACCCGCTGGGAGATGATCCGGATGGCCGTGCTGCCGTTCGGCCGCCCCGGCGTGGTCAGCGCCGCGATGCTCGGCCTCGGCCGGGCCATGGGCGAGACGATCGCGGTCGCCCTGATCTTCCCCGCCACGTTCGACATCACCTTCGAGATCCTCACCCCGCACGGCAACAGCATCGCGGCCAACATCGCCAACGGGTTCGGCGAGGCCACCCCGATCGGCCGGGGCGCGTTGATCGCCTCCGGTCTGGTGCTGTTCGTCATCACCCTGCTCGTCAACATGGCCGCACGCATGATCATCAACCGCCGCAAGGAATACGCGAGGAGCGGCGCATGACCACCGTCCAGCACATCTCGGCCGGCCGCCGCGTCAAGGACCGCCTGGCGCAGGGGCTGGTCTATCTCGCGTTCGCCCTGGCCGTCGTACCGCTCGTCTCGGTGCTGTGGCTGGTCATCAAGAACGGCCTCGCCCGGTTCGACACGGAGTTCCTCACCCACTCCATGCGCAACATCGGCGCGCGCGACGCGGGCGGCGGCGCCTACCACGCGATCATCGGCACGCTGGAGCAGGTCCTGCTGGCCTCGCTCATCGCGGTGCCGATCGGCCTGCTCACGGCGATCTACCTCACCGAGTACGGCAACGGCGGCCGGCTGAGCCGGGCCATCAGCTTCTTCGTGGACGTCATGACCGGCGTCCCGTCCGTCGTCACCGGCCTGTTCGTCCTCGCGTTCTGGATCCTGTTCCTGGGCATGCCGTTCTCCGGCCTGGCCGGCGCGCTCGCCCTGGCGATCCTCATGATGCCGACGGTGGTCAGATCGGCCGAGGAGATGCTCCGCCTCGTGCCGAACGACCTGCGCGAGGCCTCGTACGCGCTGGGCGTGGCCAAGTGGCGCACGATCGTGAAGGTCGTGCTGCCGACCGCGTTCACCGGCATCGTCACCGGCGTCATGCTGGCCGTCGCCCGCGTCGCGGGCGAGACGGCGCCGCTGCTGCTGACCGTGTTCTTCACCGACTCCATCAACAGCGACCCGTTCAACGGGCCGCAGATGGGGCTCCCCCTCTACGTCTTCGACCAGGCGGGACGTCCCAACGACACCGCCATCGACCGGGCCTGGACCGGAGCCCTCACGCTCATCCTGATCGTCATGCTGCTCAACCTGGTGGCGCGCCTCATCGCCTGGTGGCGCTCGCCCGCCAAGGGCCGATAGGGGGTAACCAGCGCAATGTCCAAGCAGATCCAGGTGTCCGGTCTCGACGCCTACTACGGCTCGCACAAGGCCATCGAGGACGTCTCGATGACGATCGAGCCGCGTTCGATCACGGCCTTCATCGGCCCGTCCGGATGCGGCAAGTCGACGTTCCTGCGCACGCTCAACCGCATGCACGAGGTCATCCCCGGCGCGCGCGTGGAGGGCAAGGTCCTGCTCGACGGCGAGGACCTGTACGGCGCGACGGTCGAGCCGGTGTCGGTGCGCCGGTCCATCGGCATGGTGTTCCAGCGTCCGAACCCGTTCCCCACGATGTCCATCTACGAGAACGTGGCCGCCGGGCTGCGACTCAACGGCCGTGTCTCGAAGTCGCAGAGCGACGGCATCGTCGAGGAGTCGCTCAAGGGCGCCAACCTCTGGAACGAGGTCAAGGACCGGCTCAACAAGCCCGGCGCGGGCCTGTCGGGCGGTCAGCAGCAGCGGCTCTGCATCGCCCGAGCCATCGCGGTCAAGCCGCAGGTGCTGCTCATGGACGAGCCGTGCTCGGCGCTCGACCCGATCTCCACGCTGGCCATCGAGGACCTCATGGTCAAGCTCAAGGACCAGTACACGATCGTCATCGTCACCCACAACATGCAGCAGGCGGCCCGGGTCAGTGACCGGACGGCCTTCTTCAACCTCGACGGCCAGGGCAAGCCGGGCAAGGTGGTGGAAATGGACGAAACTTCCCGGATGTTCACCAACCCCTCGCAGAAGGCGACCGAGGACTACATCACCGGGCGCTTCGGCTGATGACCCACCAGCAGGCGGCATCCACGGTGAACGGGGACACGCGGACCAGGCCCGTACTGCTCATCGCCGACCCCGACGAGGAGGTCGCCGGAGATCTGGCCGACGCCCTCGAACGCGAGGGCGTGGCCGTCACCAACGCGCCCGACGGCGCCCAGGGCCTGCTGCAGGCCGGCGCGCTCCAGCCCGACGTGGTGCTGGTGGCGGCCAGCCTGCCGGTCATCGGCGCCGTCGACTTCGTCCGCGCGGTCCGGGTCGCACGTGCCGTGCCCGTGCTGCTCGGGGTCGGCGAGGGCAACGCCGACCAGGCCGTCCAGGCGCTCGCGGCCGGGGCGGCGGCCTGCGTCGCCCGGCCGTACCGGGTGCCGGAGCTGTTGCCGTTCATCCACGCGGCCTCCCCAGAGCAGCGCGACGTGCTCGCCGCCGGCTCCGTCGAGCTGGACGTGCGGGCCTACCAGGTACGCGTGGACGGGCGGGTCGTCCACCTGCCCCTCAGGGAGTTCGAACTGCTGCTGTACCTGATGCGCAACGCCGACCGGACGGTCACGCGGGAGCAGATCATGCGGCACGTGTGGCACGCGGGGGCCGGCACGTCCACGAACACGATCGCCGTCCACGTCAAGCGGCTGCGCGCCCGGCTGGGGGACGAGGACGACCAGCTCATCCAGACGGTACGCGGGGTGGGCTACCGGCTCGTCACACCGGGCTCGCCCGCCTGAGCAGGCTCTCCACTGCGCCTGGGCGCGCCCGACTGCTTGAACGGGCCCAGCTGACTGGTCAGGCTCGACTGCTTGAGCGGTCTCAGCTGACGGGTCGGGCTCAGCTAGCTGGTCGGGCTCGACTACCTGAGCGAGCTCGACTACCTGAGCGAGCTCGGCTGCCTGAGGGACGGGGTGCGGGCTGGTCGCCGCAGGTCGGCTGGGGCCTGTACGGCGCCACGGGCCGGTGTCGCCTGCGCAGCACAGAAGAAGCCCGACTCGCTGGCGCGGCGCTGGAGCCCGACTGGCTGACGCGATGTCGCGGCCTCGATCATCCGTACGGTGCCGAAGCCTGACGCCCCGTTCTCGGTCACCCGTGCGGTGCCCGGGTCATGATCGGCGGCATGCCCGGAACGCCTTCATGGCGCGCTTGGCCACGCCTTCCACGGTCGCGATGCCGTTCCCCACCTCGGCAGCACCCTCGCTGAGCACCGCGACCGCGTAGTCGTGGCCGGCCGCGCCCTTGCCGCGCCCACGGAGAAGCCCGACAGTGACGACCGCCCAGCGCTTGGTGGACACGCGCTTCAGCCAGCCGTTCTTCAGCGCCACGCGGTCACGTCCGCAGGCGGCGGCGCTGATCCCCCAGTCCTGACCGGGGATCACCCGGCCCATCAGTCGCAGCACCTGGTCCCGATCCTTCCCCGGCAACGGGCTCCGATCCGACACCAGGGCCCGCATGAGCCGTACCTGGTCCTCGGCCGAGGTGGGCGTGATGCCCCAGCAGTACAGGTCCACGCACTTGCCCGGAACCCCCGAAGTGTTGCGCAGCCCGAACCGCCGACCGGCTCGGGTGAAGCCGTCGGGACCGCCGATGCGCGTCCAGAGCCGATCGGCAGCGTGGTTGTCGCTGTAACGGATCATCAGGTCGGCGTCGCGACGCACCCCCTGGGGCAGCTCGCGCCAAGGGGTGCGGAGGAGGAGCGCCATGAGGATCTGCACCTTGGCGGAGCTGGCGGTGATCAGGCGCTCGTCGCGGTGGTAGCGGTAGAGGCGGCCGTCGGTGAGGTCGCGCACCATGGCGGTGACGGGCCCAGGGCGACCGGCGAGGTAGCGGCCGAGCTCCTTGGTCAGGGTCTTGGTCGGGACGGGGGCGGCCTTCGCGGTCTTGCGCTTGAGGGCTGCGGGCGTCTCGCGGTCGGCGACCTTCCTGGGCGCGAACTCGATGGACTCGATGACGGAACTCGCGGATGGCCCCGGCAGTAGGCTCTCGCGACCTCTGAGGGCGACGACCGCAGGGACAGGCGAGGTCACCAAGGCGGCTGAGGTGAGAACGGGCGGCGAGGCGGCAGCCGGCGCCACCAGAACGGTGACCAACGCGGCCCGGCGCACCGCCCTGCCGACGATCATTGCCGAATTATCCCGACAAAGCACCACACGCCGCCAGCCAAATCCCGCAACGACCACCCGCAGCACGCTGAAGCCGACGGCAGCATCGCAGGCAGGATCAGGCCTCAGAGAGCGGCCTGCATGAACAGCACCAAGTACGGCACCGACGACAGGCCCCGCCCGTTCCCGTGACGCCACGTTCACGGCGACCAGTCCGAGGGAGGGGAAGCCGCCGCAATGACCTCACGTCATGGTGCGGTGATCAGGTCCGTGGTTTGGGGTCCTGGTACCGGACCACATCGCCGGCTGGGAGCCGAGGCTCCCAGGGCTAGACAGCCCGCGCGATCTGCCCATGGCGACTCCTCGACTGCGCCAGAGCCTCGGCCTCGGTCCCTTGCCGGCAGCGCCGGGCCCGAATCGATGTCGCGGCTCTCCCGAGAGTGCTCCTACTGAGTGGCACCCACGATGTGGCAGTCCAGCGAGATGTCGTGGTGCAGTGATCACGCCGTCCAAGCAGACGCGAGAAGGAGTGGCGTAGACATGAAGACGGCCATCGCACGATCCTTCGAGTGCATGACCTGGACTGAAGGGGAACCCCGCGATGGCCGCCACACAACAGTGTGCCGCCTGGGCCGCGGCCGCAGGAGCTGTTTGACGTAACTCCCTGAAATACTTCGGTGGCGAAGCGTCACATTCACCATATCCAGGACATGGAGCGGACTCTTCACGGCGCAAGGGTGGTCCAGGGTCGCATCGCTTGCATGCGGACCGCCCAGTTCGGACTTGCACCCACCGCCCTCTTCCCCGTTGCCGAGAAGAGGAGCAACTGTCGCGCCGGCACGTTGACGTGGCGTGCGCTCGACTTCTCCAGGTCAGGTGCGACCTACTGCCCTACTCGCCCGTCGATGCGCTCGCACAGCAGATCGGCGTGCCCACAGTGACGAGCGCACTCCTCGATCCGACGCGCCCACACCTCTCGGACAGCGATGCCATCGCTCCGAACCCGCGCACCCACGTCCTTTGGCCAAGGCACGCCGTGAATCGAGCGGTCAGAGCTCACGGATCCGCCCTCATGACAACGGAGGTACGGACCTCAAGAGCAGGCGCACCGCACAAGAGCACGCACACACCAGCCTCGTGCCACGCGCCCGAGCACCCGCCAAAAATGGGAGTACCCGCCAGAAGAACGCGCCATCCACGAGACGTGAGCCGGCTGGCCCCTTCAAAACACCCGCACAACGCAAGAAAGGGCCCCATCCTCCACTCCCCAAAGCCAACCCTGGCCCTGAGAAGCTCCGGATGGAGCCCTTACCTGTCAAACAAAGATTGTCCGGCGGTGACCTACTCTCCCACACCCTCCC
>NZ_JABWGN010000011.1:0-61577 GCF_013363975.1 Nonomuraea montanisoli
CTCCATTAAAGGTCTGATACCCAACTAAAAAGGAATCCGTCACCGGCTTTCGCCGATATGACGGGGTCATGCATTGTTCATGCACTGGCTTTTAACACACTGTTGAGTTCTCAAGAAACGGACGCGTTCTCCCCGGTCCTGCGAGAGGCGCTTTTCGTTTCGTTCGTTCGTTGTGTCTTTATTCTTTCAGCGACCGTATTTTCTGTCAAATTCGGCGCTTTCGGAATTCCGACCGCACCCCGTCTCCGGGGCAACCCCTCTAACTTACCAGCCGATCCAGACACATGCGAATCGTCCGGACTGAGCCAGAAGTTGGAGGGAGGTGCTGGGCTTCTCCGAGGCTCTCCCGAGCCCCTGGCTGCCCTGCGCGGACAACTCTAGCAGCCCTGCGCCCCTGCTTCGCGCCACTCGGGTAATCACATGGTCCTTCCCTCCCCTCATGTCACTCAAACCTCGGGATGACGTGAGCTGTTCGTACGACGAGTCGGCTTGGTCGCGCGGCAAGCCGACGTCAACCCATCCGCAATCGCGTGAAGGTACGAAGTACTTACGAGCACTCTGCACCTTCGGAGGTGTCCGCAATGACCCGCTCGGAGTTCGACGACATCCGCGCCTTCCTCGCCGACGAGGCGACCCACGCCGGCGACCTGCTGCGGGTCGCCCGGACTCTGATCGACGACCTGGAGCACGTCCGCACGCGTGAGGCCATCCTGCGGACGTACTACCTGCGTCTCCTCACCGCCGCGCGCGCCACCGTGGCTGCTGACACGGTCGGCGCGCCGGACCCGTTGGTCTTCCTCAAGCACGAGCTCGCCGAGCACGGCCAGCTCCCCGAGGAGGGCGAGGCGGTGCAGCGCATCCTGTCCGACGCTCGGGCGGCCGAGGCGTTGCTCGCCTGCCTGGAGCAGAACGGCCAGCGGCAGCGTCCGCAGGGCATGCGCCTGCGCCGGTGCGTCGGCACCGGCCGCCGTCTCTCCCACTGAGCCGCCTCTCCCACCGACCGGTACCGAGTCCCACCACCCACCGGTACCGGGCTTGTCGCTGACCGGCCGCCGGTGGCGTCTGTCCGGCCGTCGACTCCCGCTGACCAGCCGGCGTCACGCGCAGACGGCCAGCGTCACCGCGCAGACGGCCAGCGTCACCGCGCAGGCGGCCAGCGTCACGTCCCCCGCGAGCGCACCTCCATCCCGCCACCATCGCGTTCCGGCCAGCCACCGTTCCGGTCTGGCTGGCCACCGTCCCGGTCTGACCGGCCACCGTTCCGTCTGACCGGCCTGAGCGGTCACTGCTCTGGTGTGACCAGCCGAGCCGCCCGCGCCTCTGTGTTCGCCGGCGGACGGCTGCCGTCAGGAGTCTGCGCCCGGCCCACCAGCGAACGCGCTATCAGTGGTCTGCGCCCGGCATATCACCGGCTTCCGTGAGATGCCGGTGGCCGGCCGGGCGTCGACACACGTGGTGAGCGGACGCCTGTCTACGTCTGGGCGTCAACGCCACTGGTTGTCACCTACCGGCCGGCGGCCGTGCTCGTTCCGAGCCTGCGCCGCTCGGGTGCGTCCGACACCGCCTGTCTTGGACGGCCCTCGCTGCCGGAAGCAAGGGGCGCCTCGGTCATGCGGGGCTACGGCAGGGGATCGGTGGCCGAACTCGTCCCCGTCAGGCGTCCGCACCCCGACCTCCGTGAGGCCGTTCTCCGTCAGGCCGTTCGGACGGGGCGTCGGCGGCCTCGGAGTGGGGTGCCAGGGCCGTCCCTCACGCACTCAGCCCCTGTGAGCAGGGGCGGGAGTCGTGTGATGCGCCGGCGGCGGGGGTGACTGGATGACAACTTCGCACATACCCACCCTTGGTGCTATGGCTGTCAGACTGCGCGTATGTGGCAGCGAGGGTTGAATTGGGCGGCAGTCGCCTTTGTGGGGATATTCGGCCTAATGTGGGTTGGCGTAGTGATTTACGCGGACGCCCAATCCGCCCTCTGGATGCGCGTCGGAGAGACGATCTTCGGCCTTCTCCTCGCCGGCTGGGCCGTCCGAAGGGCCGCCAAGATGATCATAAGAGCGTGAGTGCCATGAGCGAGCAACTCTACGAAATCAGCTATGACATGGGCGACGACGTACAGGAGTCGTGGGTCGCCATGTACCGCGACAGGTTCCCGGAGCGGCATCGCATCGCCGAGATCGACGATGAGGCGGCGCGCGGCATCTCGCACTGGGTCCACGAGGAGGACCCGCGGGAGTCCGACGTGCACACGGACCTGTTGGAGGAGCCCCGATCGTACTTCGAAGAGGACGATCGGGACTGGACGACCTGAACCTACGACCTCACCGGTCTTTCAGGGCTGGTACGGCGGCGCGACGCCCCATCCCCATCGCGGCACCGGTGCGCTCGTCGCCGGCTTGGCGTCGGGCTGGGAGTTGTGCAGCGCCAACCTGGTTCCCCATTCGATGTAGCCGGCGAACGCCGCCCTGAACTCGGGATCGTCCGGCAGACCCACCTCGTCGGCGGCGTCCATGAGCAGGTTCACCCAGCGGCGCCGCTGCGGTTCGGTGATCGCCTTGCCCAGGTGCATGGACAGCATGTGGGAATAGCCGCCGCGCTCCTTCGTGTAGCGGTCGGGACCGCCGAACACCTCCGCCAGCCACATGGCGACATAGCGGGGATGGTCAGGATCCATGTGCCGGAACAGCGGGCCGACCAGATCGTCCTTCCGGACATGCGTGTAGAAGGCCTCCGTGAGGCGCTCCAGCGCCTCCGCTCCGCCTGCCCACTCGTAGAGAGTCGGCACTGTCTCATTTGTCACGTAATGATGTAATCAGGTGGAGCTGAAGCGGCTCAAGCCTATTTGGCCAGTCGCCGGGCCATGTGGAGTCACAGGATGCGCCTCTGACGGGCAAGCACGCCCCAGGACGCGCAGGTACGGGACGCGCTCTGAACGCCGCCCGTGGATGCGGGCGTCGCACAGGAGTCGTGGCCATGAGGATGTCGTCGTGCACAGGCGCCGATGTCCCCGATGTCTTCGCGTCTCTTCACCGGCTGGGCTCCGCCTTCACATCGGCATAGGCGGTACGTCACGCTCCACCCGCCGGGCACATATCCGCTCCGCACACTGCGCACACTCAGTCCACGCACCGGCTGCCGGCGAGGGGTCCTGGTCTCATCCCGTCACCGCGAGAACGCCCCGGCGCTACGCGAAGCCTGGACAATCTTCGAATGGCCTTCAACCACAATGATCACTATCACCCCTTGCTGACCAGGCAGATCCCTCGTGGAGCCCGCCGGGCGCTCGACGTGGGGTGCGGAACGGGACGATTCGCGCGCACGCTCGCCGCGCGAGGGCTGGACGTGGACGCGGTCGATCCCGACAAGGCCGTCATCGACGCCGCCACGGGGCAAGGCATCCGTTACATCCACGGCGACATCACCACCATGGAGCTGGAACCCGGCCGCTACGACTACATCTCCTGCCTGGCGAGCCTGCACCATGTGCCGTTCGACACCGTACGCGCGTTGAGGGCGGCGCTGGCGCCCGGCGGGGTGCTGGCCGTGCTGGGGTGCTACCGGGCGAGCGCTCCTTCGGATTACCTGTTCGACCTGCTGGCCATCCCCGCCAACGCCGCGATGCGGCTCGCGTTGATCGGACGTCCCGCTCCGGAGGTCGACGCGCCGGTGACGGCGCCGAGCATGACGTCGGAGGAGGTCAGGAGGGAGGCCGCGACGCTCCTGCCCGGGGTGCGGATCAGGCGGCTGTTGTTCTGGCGCTATCTGCTGACTTTTCAGGCCCAGTGACCCATCCGGCGGGGCTTCCTTCCCCCTGAGCTCTGTGATTCCCATGCCGTACGAGCTGCCGAGCTCTGTGGTTCGCATGCCGTACGAGCGGCGTTGGTCTTCCGGGCACCGTGATGCGCGTCCCGCACAGCCCCTGCCAGGGACATCCGTCCTGGCCGCGCCGCGCATGAGTCAGCTGAGGGCCAGGGCCTCGTCGTTCGGGTCGTCCGCGAAGCCGGGGACCCAGCGGATGACCTCGTCGCGAAACCGCGCCGTCGTGTTGAGCTGGCACAGGACTCCGACCCCGGCCGCGTGGACCCGGTGGATGAGGACGTACGACACCGGAAGGTTGAGCTGACGCACCACGTTCGTCGGGCGCAGGTCGGTGGCGGTGGCGGCCTGCGCCTGGAGCCATTCCCGGCTGAACGTGAACTCCTCCACCGCCGTGGGCTCCACGTACGGGGCGAGGAACGCGCGCAGCGCGTCCGGGTTCACCTCGATCTCCGGGCGGATGAAGCCCTCTTCCCTCAGGCCGTTGACCACGGTCCGCATGTCGCCCTGGTTGAAGATCCGGGTCAACTTGCCGAACGCCTGCGGGTAGCCGTCGGGGAGCCGGTTGACGGCGCCGAAGTCGAGGATGCCCAGCTTGCCGTTCGACAGCATGCGGAAGTTGCCCGGGTGCGGGTCGGCGTGCAGCATGCCGACGCGCGCCGGCGAGGAGAAGAGAAAGCGGACGAACAGCAGCCCCATCCGGTCGCGCTCTTCCTTGGTGCCCTCGGCGATGATCCGGGACAGCGGCGTGCCGTCCATCCACTCGCTGACGAGCACCATCTCGTTGGCGGCGATCACGTCGGGAACGTGGAAGTCGGGGTCGTCCATGAACTCGAGGGCGAAGGCGTGCTGCGCCTCAGCCTCGCGGAGGTAGTCCAGCTCCTCGGCGATGCGCTCGCGCAGCTCCGCCAGCACCGCCTTGATGTCGAGACCCGGCAGCATGACCCCGAACAGTTTGCCGAGCCGGGCGAGCTGGGCGAAGTCGCCGAGCAGCGCCTTGCCCGCCCCCGGATACTGGATCTTGACGGCGGCCTCCCGGCCGTCGTGCCAGACGGCCCGGTGGACCTGACCGATCGACGCGGCGGCCGTGGGCTTGTCGTCGAACGAGATGAAGTGGTCGCGCCAGTCGTCGCCGAGCTGCTCGGCCAGCACCTTGTGAACGGTGGCCGTGGGCAGCGGGGGCGCCGCCTCCTGCAACCGGGTCAGGGTGGCACGGTAGGGGCCCACGATCTCCTGGGGCAGGGCGGCCTCGAAGATGGACAGGGCCTGTCCCACCTTCATCGCTCCGCCCTTGAGCTCGCCGAGCACCTTGAAGATCTGCTCGGCCGTCCGCTGCTGGATCTCCAGGGCCACCGTCTCGGCCGGTTTGCCGCCGATCCGCTTGCCGAGTCCAAGGGCGGCGCGGCCGGCGAACCCCAGAGGAAGGGTGGCCAGCTTGGCGGAGCGCGTGACGGCGCGGCGCGGAAGATCGCTCACACTGATACGCGGTCTCTCGGCGAGAAACCGCTCCCCCTTTCGACGGTCGGCGCCGGAACACCTCAGTCGCTCTTGGGCGACACGACCATTCTTAGCGAATAAGGATTGTTTCGCATACAACGACATTCAGGATGACGCGTCCAGGGCGTGCTGCCCCAGCGTCCATCGGGGGTAACGTCCGCTGTGCAGTTCGTCACAGCGGACGGACGGCCGTCCAGATGGGCCAGCGCGTGGCTCGTCGCGGCGGCGGCCACGATCGCGGCCAGGGTGGTGTCGCAGGCGATCTCGCCTGGTGGGTAGCCGCCCAGCCGGGCGGTCACCATCGCCCAGCCGGGGTCGCGGTCACGCCGGGTCAGGTCGAGGCAGTGCAGGCACGTCGTACGGCCCGGCAGGACGAGCGGCCCCACGGACCCGTGCCCCTCGAACGCGGAGGCCGGCAGGTGCGGGATGCCCAGCTCGGCCAGCTCGTTGACCAGGACGAAGTCGAGCGGCTCGACGGGGGCCAGGATCACCAGGTCAGGGCGGTGCGTTCCGTCGCCCAGGTAGGGGCCGCCGGCTTGCACCAGGGTGGACGGTGTGCCCGGAGGGGGCGGCGGGGTGATGGTCGAGTGGTGACGGGCCCGGTCTGGTGCGGGCCGGAGGCTCCTTCCTGGCGTGGCTGGGCGCGGGTGGATGTCGCTTGCGCTTGGTGCCGTTGGGGGGTGGGTCTGGGTCTGTTGTCCCGTTGGTGGACGGTCGTCGGTCTGATCGGGGGCTGGAGGGCGACGGTCCTCGGTCTGGTGAGCCGCTGGGTGGCGGTCGTGGGTCTGGTGGGCCCTGGGTGAGTGGTCTTGGTTGCGGGCGGATGGCGGGGTGTCATGCATCCGGGCTGATGGTGGGTCGTCGTGGGCCCGGGCTGGTCGCGGGTCCTCATGGGCCGGGGCTGGTCGCGGGTCGTCATGGATCTGGGCCGATGGCGGGTCGTCATAGGCCCGAGCTGGTCGCGGGTCCTCATGGATCCGGGCCGATGCCATGTCGTCATAGGCCCGGGCTGATGGTGGGTGGTGGTTCGGGGGCTCGTTGGGACGGGCCGGCGTTGGTGGGTGGGCGCCGGGCCGGAGGGAGTGGGAGCCCGTTCGCTGCGGACGGGCGAGAGGGCTGACGGTGGCTGAGGGGGTGTGCTTCCCGCGAGAGTGGGGGCCTGGCCGGTGAGGGACCGGCAGGGTGGGAGTGACGTGACCGGCCGCCGGGGGCTTGTCGGCCGCTGACGCCCCGTTCGCGCCCTGGCTCACAGTGCCGTCCGTTTGCCGGCCAGCAAGGGCGCCGCCGGAGGTGAGGCGGCGTGCGACCGCCACAGCTCCGTCCTGGCGGCTGAGGCCCAGCTCGCTCCAGGTCAGGCCGCCGGGCGTGAGGTCGCGGGGGCGGACGGGGCCCGGGTCGAACACCCGGATGTCGCCCACTCCGCACGAGGCCAGCAGGGCGACGATCTGCGCCCCGATCCGGCCTGCTCCGTAGACGCGGACCCGTGCGCGTCTCCTCGCCTCGAACGCGGCGAAGCCGCCGTCGGAGCCCGGGGACGCCAGGTCGAGGGCGTCGACGTCGGGCTCCAGCCGGTCGCGCTCCGCCAGGGACAGCCCGCGCAGCGGCACGTGACCGGCTGAGGCGTCGTGGAGCACCCTGCGGGCGACGAGCTGATCGAGCAGGGCACGGGCCATCGGCTCGTCCAGGCCGGCCGCGGACGCGGCGCGCAGCACCTGACGCATGTCGCGCGTGCCGTCGAGCAGGGCCAGCCATCGCCGGACCGGGACGGTGAGACCGGTCAGGATGACCGCTCTGGCGGGGTGTACGCCGATCTGGAGGGTGTGCTCGTCGCGGAGGATGCGGCGGAGGGCGGGCTTCACACGTGGCCTCATGGGCGGAAGGTTTCCACGGCGTGGTGACCTCGTGGGGCGAGTTTTCGCAGGCTGTGGATAAGTCGGCGGGGTTGGGGGTGGGTGTGGAAAACCTGGGGGGTCGTCGCTCCATCATCGTGACGAATCGCTGCGGGAAGGTGCGTTCGTCTGTGGCCTCGGGCTGTCGCGGCTTGGGCAGTCACGCGGCTTGGGCAGTCGCGGGTGGGGTGCGGGGAGGCATGGGGTGAAGGTCTGGACGGCCGAAGGACGCCGAAGGACGCCGAAGGACGCCGAGGAACGTCGGGGATGCCGGGGGACGCCAGGGGATGCCGGGGGACGCCAGGGGATGCCGGGGGACGCCAGGGGATGCCGGGGGACGCCGAAGGCTTGCGTGACCGTGAAGGGCAGCCGTCGGAGCGGGCTCGCACCGCCCCACGAACCCGCCCCCGTCGTACGCTCCCCGCATGACCGAGCTTCTCGTCGAGCGCGACCCCGACGGTGTCGTGCTGCTGACCCTGAACCGTCCCGACCGGCGCAACGCCATGACCGACGGCATGACCGAGCAGTGGCGCACCACCATGGCCGAGCTGGCCCGCGACCGGGACGTGCGGTGCGTGGTCGTCACCGGGGCCGGGTCCGCGTTCTCCGCCGGTGGTGACCTGTCGTGGCTGGGCGAGCGGAACGTCGAGCCCGTCCCCGCGCTGCGCGACCGGATGCTGGAGTTCTACCGTTCCTGGCTGTCCATCACGGCGCTGGAGGTGCCGACGATCGCGGCCGTCAACGGGCCCGCCGTCGGCGCGGGGCTCTGCCTGGCGCTCGCGTGCGACCTCGTGTACGCGGCCGACGACGCCCGGCTGCTCGCGCCGTTCACCTCGCTCGGGCTGCACCCGGGCATGGCGGCCACCTATCTGCTGCCCGCCAGGGCGGGCGTCGCGCCGGCGCGGGAGATGCTGCTCACCGGAAGGGCTATTTCGGGCAGGGAGGCGGAGATTAAAGGTTTGGTAAATCGTTCATTTCCGCGAGCTGACCTCATGACGGAAGTCTCCGCCGTGGCGGGAGAGATCATCAGGAACGCTCCCGTCGCCACCCGGCTCACCAAAGTCGCTCTGGCCGCCGGCCACGCGGATCTCGAGGCCGCGCTGCGCTGGGAGGCCCTCGCACAGCCCGTGACCATGGCTTCCGCCGATCTGATGGAGGGGCTCGCGGCGCAGCGGGAAAGGCGTGTGCCCAAATTCACCGGCTCTTAATCACCTGACCAGGAGAAACAAGCACTGCCCTCTGTGGAATTTCGCCGGTGTCGGCTAACGTGCATATGTGCCCCCCGAGACAGTCGAGGTCCGTCGGAGTTCTCGTCGCCGGCGTACGGTCTCCGCATACCGCGACGGCGACAAGACGATCGTGCTCCTGCCCGCCTGGCTGACCGGTCAAGACGCGGACGAATGGGTGAGCCGGATGCTCGATCGGCTAGCGGCCAAGGAGCGCCGGAGGAAGCCGACCGACGAGGGCCTCCTCGCCCGGGCCAGGGAGCTGTCGACGAAGTTCCTCGACGGCAAGGCCGATCCGGCGAGCGTGCGCTGGGTCGACAACCAGCAGCACCGGTGGGGCTCGTGCACCCCGGAGAACGGCACGATCCGGATCTCGACCCGGCTCAAGGGCCTGCCCGAATGGGTGATCGACTATGTGATCATCCACGAGCTGGTCCACCTGCTGGTGCCGAGCCACGGCCCCGCGTTCTGGACGCTGGTGGAGCAGTACCCGCGGGCCGAGCGGGCGCGTGGATTCCTGGAGGGCTTCTCGGCCGCCGCCCACACCGCGCCGGAGGAATGTTGAGGCGGACAGCCGCGGTTCTCGTACGGCAGAGCATGTCCGGGGCGGCCCCTGAGGGCGTGGACCCGAGGGAGTTCCTGGAGGCGGTCGCCGAGGACGCCTACGAGGTGGTCGCCGGCCTCGACCTGGTGACGCCCGTCCTGGTGACCGAGGTTCCGGGGCTCGACCACCTGGTCTGGCCGGGCACCGAGGTGATCGAGGTGCCCGAGGACGAGCCCCTGGCGGGGGTCGCGGGGCGGCTGGGCGGCGACCAGGCCGTGGTGGTGTCCGCCGACGCGCCCGACCTGCCGCCGCTGCTGATCGGCAAGCTGTTCCGCGAGCTGGGACGGGCCCAGGTGAGCGTGTGTCCCGCCGACGGCGGCGGGGCCGTCGCGATGGCGTTCGGGCTGCCGATGCCCGCGTGGGCGGGGGCCGGGCTCGACGAGGACGAGCCGGTCGCGGCGCTGCGCGCGGCGGCTCCGGGCAGGCGGACGGTGGCCACAGTGCCGGGCTGGCACCGGCTGCGGACCGCCGACGACCTCATGCGGCTCGATCCGGGGCTGGAAGGCTGGGACAACACCCGGACGCTGTTGTCCGGGTCGGGTCTCTCCTCGCTCCGCTGACCTGGCCCGACCTTCACACCCGGGCCCGTCCTTCAGGAAGCAGCCGGCGAGGAGCACGCCGATCTCGCGACGCGACGCGCGTCACGGTACGGCGAGCTCGGCGAAGACCGCGCGGTGGTCGGTGCCCGGCACCGTGTGGACGCTGACCTCGCGCACCCCCACCCGGTGGTCCACCAGCACGTGGTCGATCGTGATGATCGGCGGCACCTTCTTGTTGGCCGGCCACGTCGGGACCAGCCCGGCCCCCACCTGGTCGGCGGCGTCCTTGTAACCACGCGACAGCACGCCGCGCATCGGCGCGTGGTCGAGCGAGGCGTTGAAGTCGCCCGCCAGCACGCGCACCACGTCCTTGGAGGCCGACGGCAACCGGCCGAGGGCCTCGCTCCACTCCACGGCCTGGGGCCCCAGCGGCGGGTAGGGATGGACGTCGACGAACTCGATCGCCGTGCCGCCCGGCAGCGCGATCCTGGCCGCCGGCATGTGATGGCCTACGGTCGGCGCGAGCTCGGGCATCGCCACCAGCGGGTGTTTGCAGAACAGGCCGCTCCCGGTGGCGCTCCACTCGGCCTGCAGCACCCGGTGGGGCATCAGGCTCTTGAGGCCCAGCGCGTCGAGCTCCTCGACGGCGCCGGGGGTGAGCTCCTGGGTGCTCAGCACGTCCGGGTCGAGGCGGTGGACGAGGTCCATGACCGCGTACGGGTCGGCCCTGCCGAACAGCATGTTGAGCGTGAGGACCCGCAGCGGCCGGCCGGGGGTGGCGTCGGCCGTGCCGAGCGCCCGGGGCAGGACGCTGGCGCCGAGCGCGGCCGTCGCGACGAGGGCGACGGCCGTGGCGGCGCGCCTGCGGCCCAGCGCGGCCAGGAGGAGCGGGATCAGGGAGCCCGCCGCGACGTACGGCGTGGCGGTCATGAGCTGCGTCGGCAGCGAACCGCGTTCGAGGCCGGCGACCCTGGTCACGGCCCACGCCGCGAACGGCGTCACGGCCAGCCACGTCAGCGTGGCGGGCAGCCGGCGGCGCCGCTTGGCGGCGGTGACGATCGTGCCTCCGACGGTGCTGTCGGCTGAGATCCCCACATCTTCCCCTTTGGACCGTTCCTAACCTGGGCCGGACGCCGCAGGCGTGGAACGGTACGGACTCTAGCCGGACACCTGTGAACGTGGTGTAAGACGTGACAGGAGAATGTCCCTTCCGCGTGCCGCGAGGCGGCGGGTGGCCTCGTCCGACAGCTCCGGGATCTCGTCGACGGGGAACCAGCGCAGGTCCAGCGACTCGTCGCTGATGACCGCCTCGGCGCCGGGCGGCGCCACGGCGGCGTACTCGACGTCGAGGTGCCAGCTCCGCGGCGGATGGCACCACACCTCGTGCCGGTCGAGCGCCAGCGGGCCCGGCAGCAGCTCCAGGCCCGGGATGCCGGACTCCTCGATGGCCTCGCGCAGGGCGACGGCGGCCAGCGAGGAGTCGGACGGCTCGCAGTGGCCGCCCATCGGCAGCCACATGCCGGCCTTGGGGTGCAGGGTGAGCAGCACCCGCCCGCCGTCGTGCGACAGCACCGCCGTGGTGGCCGTGAGGTGGCCGGGCACGCAGGCGCGCAGCATCGCGTCGTCGTGGTCACGCAGGTGGTCGAGGAACCCTACGCGGAGCCGTTCCTCCTCGGCGGTGGGCGCCGTCCAGCCGGACAGGACGGCCACCGCGTCGCCGTGCAGGCTCACTTCTGGTCGTCCTCGCCCTTCTCCTCGTCCTTCGTCTCTCCCTGCCCGCCTTCGAGCTGTGAGATGTCCCACGCCGACTCGCCGCGGACGAACGCCTCGGGGTCGTCGAGGTCGTCGGCCGACGGCATCAGGTCGGGGTGGGACCACATCGCGTCGCGCCCGTCGACGCCGCGCGCCTCGCGGACCGCCTCCCACAGCGCGGCGGCCTCGCGCAGCCGCCGGGGACGCAGTTCGAGGCCCACGAGGGTGCCGAAGGTCAGCTCGGCCGGGCCGCCGGTGGCGCGGCGCCGGCGTACGGTCTCGGCGAGAGCGCCGGCCGAGGGCAGCTTGCCCTCGGCGGCGTGGCCGGCCACGGTGGCGACCCAGCCCTCGACCAGGGCGAGCGCGGTCTCCAGGCGGGCCAGGGCGGCCTTCTGCCGCTCGGTCTCCTCGGGCTTGAGCAGGCCGCCGCCGCTCAGGGCCTCCTGGATGGCCTGGGGGTTGCTGACGTCGAGCCCGCGGATCTGCTCCTCCAGGGCGGAGGTGTCGACCGTGATGCCCCGCGCGTACTCCTCGACCGCGCCCAGCAGGTGGGCGCGCAGCCACGGCACATGCTGGAACAGCCGGTGGTGCGCGGCCTCGCGCAGCGCCAGGTACAGGCGGATCTCGTCGGCCGGCAGCTCCAGCCCCTGGCTGAAGGAGGCGATGCCGCCGGGCAGCAGCGCGGCCCGGTCGGACAGCGGCAGGCCGATGTCGGTGGTGCCGATCACCTCGCGCGCCAGCGAGCCGAGGGCCTGGCCGATCTGCTGGCCGACCATCATGCCGCCCATCTGCTTGAGCATGCCCATGAGCGGCCCGGCCATCTGCTGGGCCTCGGGCGGCAGGCCCGAGCCGCCGAGCGCGCCGCCCATGGTCTCGACCATGCGCGCCGCGATCGGCTCGCACAGCGTGCGCCAGACGGGGATCGTGTTCTCGATCCACTCGGAACGGCTCCACGCCTCGGGGGCGCCGACGCCGCTGGGCAGCGTGGTGGCCTCGTTGAGCCACAGGTCGGCCAGGCGCAGGGCCTCGACGATCTGCCGGCGCTCTCCCTCCATGACGCTGGGATCGCCCTCGGCCACCACGGCGTGACGGGCGATGTTCTTGGCCATGTCCCAGTTGACCGGGCCGGATCCCTGGGGCGCCGACAGCATGTCGGCGAACTGGCGCATCGCCTGAGCCATCTGCTCAGGGTCGCCGAACATGGCGAACGGGTTTTCGTTGGGGTCGTTTTCGCGACCTGGCAGGTCAGTCACCGCTCTACCTCGTGCAGGATGGAGGAGTCCACATCCGCCACGTTAGTCGTCCTGCGGCGGATCAGTGCAAAGTGAGGACCTGGTGCCTACCTCGAAACGCCCGCGCCAACCAGTCGTCGCCGTCACCGGCGCGGCCTCAGGGCTGGGCCGCGAGCTGCTCGCAAGGCTCGTATCCTCCGCGGATTTCCGCAGGGTGGTGGCCATTGACGAGGAGCGCGGCGACGTCCGGGAGGCGACCTGGAGAGTCATCGACGTCCGGGATCCGCTCTTGGCGAACCGGATCTCCGACATCGACGTCATCGTCCACCTGGCCGGTGACTACGCGGTCGACTCCGACCCGCGTGAGCGCCGCGCGTACAACCTGAGGGCCGCGCAGACCGTGCTCACGGCCGCCGCCGCCGCGCGCGTGCGGCGGGTGGTGCTGGTCACGAGCGCGATGGTCTACGGGGCTGCGCCGGAGAACGACGTACCGTTGCCGGAGGACGCCGCGGTGGCGGCCGAGCCCGACACGGGGGTCGTGGGCGACTACCTGGAGATCGAGGCGCTCGCGCGGCGGTCGCTGCGCAGCCATCCCGGTCTGGAGGTGACGGTGCTGCGGCCCGCGGCGGTCGTGGGCCCCGGCGTCGACACGGTCATCACCCGCCATTTCGAGTCGCCGCGGCTGCTGACGGTCAAGGGCTGCTCGCCGCGCTGGCAGTTCTGCCACCTGGACGACCTGGTGTCGGCGCTGGAGCTGGCGGCGCGGGGCGTGGTGACGGGCGTGGTCGGGGTCGGCTCCGACGGCTGGCTGGAGCAGGAGCAGGTCGAGGAGATGTCGGGGCTGCGCAGGTTCGAGCTGCCGGCCGGGCTGACGTTCGGCACCGCGCAGCGGCTGCACCGGCTGGGCATCACCCCGGCGCCGGCCACCGACCTGCACTACGTCGTCTACCCGTGGGTGGTCGACTGCGCCCGGCTGCGCGAGGCGGGCTGGAAGCCGTCGTGGACCAACGAGGCCGCCTTCAAGCAGCTCCTGGAGCTGCGCGAGAAGGCGACGACCGTGGTCGGCAGGCGTCTGCCGGTCAAGGAGGCCACGCTCACCGCGGCGGGCGCGACGGTCGCCGTCATCGGCACGGCCGCCATCGTGCGCCAGGTCCGCCGCAAGCGCCGCCAGTGACCGCCAGAGCATCAGTGACGGCAGAGCATCGGTGACGGGCGTCCACGAGGTCCGCCGCGAGTACCGCCGGTGAGGGCGCGGGCCGGTTCGGTAGGCTTTCGTCGTGGACGTCATCCGGTTGCTCGGCATACGTGACACCTCGCTCTCCGTGGAGGAGGTGCTCGCCGCCGTGGGCGACCACGCCGCCGGTGGCACGACGCTGTTCGTCGGCACCGTACGCGAGCAGGACCACGGCAAGCCGGTGACCCGCCTGTCCTACTCCGCGCATCCGACGGCCGAGGCCGAGCTGCGGCGCGTGGCCGAGAAGGTCGCGGCCGACTTCCCCGTCACGGCGCTCGCGGCCGTCCACCGGGTCGGCGACCTGGAGCTGGGCGACATCGCGGTGATCGTCGCCGTGGCGACGCCGCACCGCGGCGAGGCGTTCGCCGCCTCCCGCAGACTCATAGACGACCTCAAGGCCGAGGTGCCGATCTGGAAACATCAGGTGTTCGCCGACGGCTCGGCCGAGTGGGTCGGCGCCTGCGAATAAGCTCGTCCTCATGTCGCGTCGCGCCTTGACCCTGCTGGTTGCGGGCTTCCTCGTGCTCACTCTCGGCGTCATGGGCGCGGTGATGAAGGTGCCGTACGTGGTGCTGAGCCCGGGGCCGACCGAGAACACGATCGGCGTGGTCGACAAGAAGCCCGTGATCAGCATTACAGGCCGGCAGACCTATCCGACCAGCGGTCAGCTCAACCTCGTCACCGTCGCCTACCAGGGCGGGCCGAGCAGCCAGATCGACCTGCTGACCGCGCTGCGCGGCTGGATCGACCCGACCGTCGCCGTGGTGCCCGAGTCGACGATCTTCCCCGACACCCGCTCGCAGCAGCAGGTCGAGGAGGAGAACACCGTCGAGATGGCCAACTCGCAGGACTACGCGAAGGCCGCGGCGCTCACCGAGCTGAAGATCCCGTACAGCACGGCCGTGTCGGTGGTGTCCACCGAGAAGGGCAAGCCGGCCGACGGCAGGCTGCGCAAGGGCGACGAGATCACCGCGGTCGGCGGCAAGCCGGTCGGCGACGTGGAGGGCATCTCCGAGGCGGTCAAGGCGGTCGAGCCCGGCCGCGACGTGACGTTCGCCATCACCCGCGGCCAGGACAAGCTCGACGTCACCGTGCCGACCGTGCGGGGCGCCGGGGGCAAGACGGTCGTCGGCATGATGATGCAGGCGAAGTACAAGTTCCCGTTCGACGTCGCCATCAACGTGGGCGACGTCGGCGGGCCGAGCGCCGGGCTGATGTTCTCGCTCGGCATCCTCGACAAGCTCACGCCGGGGGAGCTGACCGGCGGCAAGGACATCGCCGGGACCGGCACCATCGACCCGTCCGGCGCGGTCGGCCCGATCGGCGGGATCGCTCAGAAGATGGTCGGCGCGCGCAAGGCCGGGGCGACCGTCTTCCTGACGCCGGCCGACAACTGCGCGGAGGCCATGAAGGCCGTTCCCGACGGGTTGCGCCTGGTCAAGGCCACTTCACTGCACGAGGCGGTGCAGGCTCTGGACGCCCTCCGCACGGGTAAGGGACAGGTGCCGGCCTGCTCCGCCGGATGACGCCTGATGAAACTTCCGCCGATCGCCGTGCGTTAGTCGAAGGGCTGGCACAGCGGTGTAGGTTGCCAGACACGGACCGTTTGTTCACCACGACGAGGGGTTGGCCTTGAGCTTCCGGACCCCAGGAGCCGGCCGGGCGATGCGCTTGCCCCGCCGGCCGAGATTGCTCCTGCCCGTCGCGATCGCGCTCGTGGCGATCGTGGCGTTGTTCTTCCTCTTCTCCGGCATCTACACCGACTATCTGTGGTTCGACTCGGTCGACTACACCTCGGTGTTCTCCGGTGTGCTGCTGACGGAGATCGTACTGTTCCTCATCGGGGCGGTGCTGATGGTCGGCATAGTCGGCGGCAACATGGTGCTGGCCTACCGCACCCGGCCGATGTTCGGGCCCGCCGTGTTCGGCGGAGGGAGCGGCGCCGACCGCTACCGGATGGCGCTCGACCCCCACCGAAAGCTGATCTTCATCCTCGGCATGGGCATGCTCGCGCTGTTCGCGGGTTCCTCCTTCGCCGGTGAATGGCAGACGTGGCTGGAGTTCGCCAACGGGACGACCGTCGGCAAGACGGACCCGGTGTTCGGCATTGACGTGTCGTTCTTCATGTTCGACTACCCGTTCATCCGGATGGTGCTGAACTTCCTGTTCACCGCCGTGATCATCTCGATCGTCCTGGCGGCGATCACGCACTACCTGTACGGCGGGTTCCGGCTCCAGTCGCCCGGCGTCCACGCCTCGCGCGCGGCGCGGGTGCACCTGTCGGTGCTGCTCGGCGTGTTCGTGCTGCTGAAGGCCGTGGCCTACTGGGTGGACCGGTTCGGGCTGGTGTTCTCCGACCGGGGCTACGTCGACGGGGCGTCCTACACCGACGTCAACGCCGTCCTCCCGGCCAAGACCATCCTGGCGATCATCGCGCTGATCTGCGCCGCGCTGTTCTTCGCGGGCGTGGTGCGGCCCGGCGGCATGCTGCCCGGCGTGTCGTTCGGCCTGCTGGTGCTGTCGGCGGTGCTGATCGGCGGCGTCTACCCGGCGCTGGTCGAGCAGTTCCAGGTCAAGCCCAACCAGCAGCTCAAGGAAGCGGCCTACATCGACCGCAACATCAAGGCCACCCGTGAGGCGTACGGGGTGGACGACGCCGAGATCCTGCAGTACTCCGCGGAGTCCGACCCGGCCAAGGTGAAGACCGACGGCGACGCGTCGGTGAGCGGCGTGCGCCTGCTGGACCCCGCACTGGTGTCTTCCACGTTCGACCAGACGCAGCGCATCCGCGGCTTCTACGGCTTCTCCGACCAGCTCGACGTCGACCGCTACAAGGACGCCAACGGCAAGCTGGTCGACCACGTCGTGGGCGTCCGGGAGCTGCTCAACTCCCCCGACGGCCCGGGCAACTGGATCAACCAGGCGCTGGTCTACACCCACGGCTACGGCATCGTGGCCGCGCCCGGCAACGAGGTCGATCCGGGCGGCCTGCCCGCCTACGACGCCAAGGACATGCCGGTCACCGGCCCGCTGGCCGGCTCGACGGGGCTGAAGGAGTCGCGCGTCTACTTCGGCGAGATCAACTCCAGCGAGTACGTCATCGCCGGCGGTGACCCGAGCAGGCCGCAGGAGCTCGACTACCCCGACACCGGCGGCACCGGCCAGAAGAACACCACCTACGCCGGCAAGGGCGGCGTGCCGGTCGGCTCGTTCGTCAACCGGCTGGTCTACGCGGCCAAGTACGGCGAGAAGAACATCCTGCTGTCGGGCGACATCAACGACAACTCGAAGATCCTGTACGAGCGCAACCCGCGCGACCGGGTCCAGAAGGTGGCGCCGTTCCTGACCCTCGACGGCAACCCGTACCCGGCGGTCGTGGACGGGCGCGTCACCTGGATCATCGACGGCTACACGACCTCGAACGAGTACCCGTACTCCCAGAGCGAGAGCCTGGGCGACATGACCCGTGACACGGCCGTCGACCGGCGCGTGGTCGCGCAGCAGCCCCAGGACAAGATCAACTACATCCGCAACTCGGTGAAGGCCACGGTCGACGCCTACGACGGCACGGTCAGGCTGTACGCCTGGGACGACAAGGACCCGGTGCTGCGGACGTGGAGCAAGGCGTTCCCGGGGATCCTGCAGCCGGTCTCGAAGATGAGCCCCGACCTGCTGAGCCACGTGCGCTACCCCGAGGACCTGTTCAAGGTGCAGCGCTACACGCTCTCGCGCTACCACATCACCAACGCCTCGGCCTTCTACAACGGCCAGGACTTCTGGAACGTCCCGAGCGACCCGTCGCAGGGCAACCAGTCGATCAAGCAGCCGCCGTACTACCTGACCGCGACGATGCCGGTCCAGGACGCCAAGCCGTCGTTCTCGCTGACGACGACGTTCGTGCCCAAGGAAGGGCCGAACCTCGCGGCGTTCATGGCGGCCGGCTCCACGTGGGGCCAGGACTACGGCAAGCTGCGCATCCTGCGCATGCCGTCCAACACCGCCATCCCGGGTCCGGGCCAGGCGCAGAACAACTTCCAGAACAAGTTCTCCGGCGAGCTGGGCCCGCTGGGCCTGGGCAACGCCAACGTCCGGTACGGCAACCTGCTGACGCTGCCCTACGCGGGCGGGCTCATCTACGTCGAGCCGGTGTACGTCCAGACCAAGGCCGGCACCGGCCAGGAGCCGTACCCGATCCTGCGGCGGGTGCTGGTGGCGTTCGGCAACAAGGTGGGCTCGGGCGACAAGCTGGAGGACGCGCTCGCGCAGGTCTTCAGCGAGACCCAGCAGCAACCCAACCAGCAGCAACCACAGCAGACGCAGCCCAACCAGCAGACGTCGGCCCTCGCCCAGGCCATCACCACGGCGCAGAAGGCCTACCAGGACGCCCAGAACGCCCTGAAGGCCAGCCCGCCTGACTGGGACGCGTACGGCAAGGCGCAGAAGCGCCTGGACGACGCCCTGAAGGCGCTGCAGGGGCTGGGGGCCCAGGTGCCCACCACGACGCCGACGTCGGCGCCCACGGGCACTCCGGCACCGACGGCGACGTCTCCGTCCTCTCCGTCGCCCTCGCCGAGCGCGACGCCCACGGGGTCGGCCTCGGCGAGCCCGCAGGGAGGCACGTAGCCGCCACGTGGCCCCGGCGATTTGCCACTGCCCCGCGATCCCTATAGTCTTTAGACACACGACGCGGGGTGGAGCAGTTCGGTAGCTCGCTGGGCTCATAACCCAGAGGTCGCAGGTTCAAATCCTGCCCCCGCTACCAGGTCAAAGGCCCGGAGGACTTCCTCCGGGCCTTTGCTTTTGGGGCATGAGTTCGCCGGTTTCCGTCCTCCGGCCACTTGATGTGACACGTCACACAAAGGACCGAAATTCCATACGCTCCTGGAATATCAAGGAGACCGGCGCTGGCTGTCGATTTGCCACCGCGCAGCCGTGCCTATAGTCTCAAGACACACACCGACGCGGGGTGGAGCAGTTCGGTAGCTCGCTGGGCTCATAACCCAGAGGTCGTAGGTTCAAATCCTGCCCCCGCTACCACTGACAGAGGTCCGGAGAGTTTTCTCCGGGCCTCTGTTTTATTGCCCGCGCACGTTCGCATCCCTCGGGAATCACAAGAACACAGCGCTGAGCCTCATTTCCTCTTTTGCCGACATCGTGGGGTCAGCTTTCGCCGAAGGTGGTCGAATAGATGCTGCGCGGCAGCCCGTGATACAGCGCCGTGCGCTCCCGGCCGAGCCCCAGTTTCTCGGCCACGCGCTGGGAGGGGACGTTGTCCGGGTGGATGATCGAGATCAGCCGGTCCACCTTGAGGACGTCGCGCGCGAGGTCGCGGCAGGCCAGGGCGGCCTCGGTGGCGTAGCCCCGGCCCTGGAGCCCGGGCGGCACCAGGTAGCCGACCTCGGTGAAGACCTCGCCCTCCACCGGCTGCAGGGTCAGGCCGCAGTTGCCGGCGAACTCCCCGGTCTCGCGCACCGTGAGCGCCCAGAGCCCGTACCCGTGCTCGGCGTAACTGCGCTCGCTGGACTCGATCCAGCGCAGCGACTCCTCGCGGGTGCGGGTGCGGGGGTAGTAGCGCATCACCTCCGGATCGCCCAGCAGGGCGGCCATGTCGTCGAGGTCGTGAGGGGTCAGCTCGCGGAACGAGAGCCGGGCCGTGGGCGGCGGCAGGACGCGTCGCGTGGTCACGTGGCAGGGGTCCCTTCGGGTCGGGGACGGTCGGGAACCCAGGGATCTTACGCCGGTTTCGGGCGATCGCAAGAGGGCTTACCAGCTGACTGTGGTAGTAAAGGTCCCCAATGTTGCAGTTGAGGCAAGAGGGGACATTATGACTACGCTGAGCCGACGACGCCTGCTCCAGACAGGTGCCGCGGCGGTGCCCGCCATCGCGCTCGGAGCCCGGCCCGCGCGGGCGGCGTCCTTCTCCTTGCCGGTCACGGGTGTCGTGCCGAGCTCGATGGCCGGCTTCGACCAGGCGATGCAGAAGTACGTCACCGAGCGGGAGATCGGCTGCGCCCAGCTCGCGGTGGCCAAGAACGGCAAGATCCTGCTGGCCCGCGGCTACGGCTCGTACACCAGGACCACGTCCGAGGGCAGGGTCTTCGCCCGGGTGCAGCCGACGTCGTTGTTCCGGATCGCGAGCCTGAGCAAGAACATCACCGGCGCCGCCATCGCCCGGCTCGCCCAGGACGGCAAGCTGAGCCTCACGGCGCCGGTCGCGTCGCTGCTGGGCCTGTCGGCCGACGCCGACCCCCGGCTGGCCCAGGTGACCGTGACGCGGCTGCTGCAGCACCTGGGCGGCTGGGACCGCGCGGTGTCGCCGGACCAGCTCTGGGCCGACCACACGATCGCCGCCTCGCTCGGGATCTCGCTGCCGGTCGACCACGCCGACATCATGAAGTGGTCCACGGCCAGGAAGCTCGACTACGACCCGGGCACCAAGTACGCCTACAGCAACTACGGCTACATGCTGCTCGGCCGGATCATCGAGAAGGTGTCCGGGATGAGCTACGAGGCGTACGTCAAGCAGAAGCTGCTGGCGCCGGCCGGCATCACCCGGATGAAGCTCGGCCGCAGCCTGATGACGGAGACCGGGATGAGCGAGGTCACCTACACCTCGAAGCTCACCAACAAGACCGTGCTCGATGACTCGGGCACCGTCGTGCCGTACCCGTACGGCGGGTTCAACATGCCCAACCAGGACGCGAACGGCGGCTGGCTGGCCTCGGCCGTGGACATGGTCAAGTGGGGCTTCGTCTTCGACAAGGCCGGGACGGTGCTGAACTCCACGTCGCTCTCGCGGATCTTCGCCAAGCCGGAGATCGGCATGAACTCGGGCGGCTCCTGGTACGGCTTCGGCTGGAGCGTGCGCAACAACAACGTGGGCACGCTCAACACCTGGCACACCGGGTCGATGCCGGGCACGTTCAGCTTCTTCGCCCGGATCCAGAACGGCGTCAGCTACTGCGCGATCTTCAACCGGCGCGAGGAGACGGGCAGCCCCGACTTCGACTCGATCGACCCGATCCTCGGGCAGGCGACCGGCACCGTGACGACGTGGCCGACGACGGACCTCACCCCCAAGTACTTCTGACACGTCCGGAGAGACGGAGAAGGGCCGGGCGCGACGATTCGCGCCCGGCCCCGGTCATTCATGGGGTGCCACCGCCTGGACGGGAGGTCCGTGCGGTGGCCCGGCATGGACGGGAGATCCTGCGCCGGCGGCAGGATCTCCGCGTCACACCTGCTGGCTCAGAGCCCTGCGCAGCCGTTCGTTGGCTCGCCGGACCTGTCGCCGCGCCCGCTCCACGCGCTGGACGCTGGCGATGAGCCGCTGCTCCTCCGCCTCGCGGTGGAGGGTTTGTATTCGGTCGTTGACCAGGTCATGGCTCAGATGCGGGACTTCGAGGCTGTGGATGATTCCGATGTTCATTGCTTTGTCTGCTTTCTGATGAAGAACTGCGGTGCGGAAAGGTGGGTCAGGCAGCGACCGGGTGCTTGCGGGGACGCCCGCGGGGCCGCTTGCGGGGCACGATGACGCCCCGGAGGATCAGCTCGCCGCCCCAGACGCCCCACGGCTCCTCGCGCTCGAGCGCGCGGGCCAGGCAGGCCTTCTGGATGGGGCAGCCGCCGCAGAGTGTCTTCGCGAACTCCACGTCCTGCGGCGATTCGGCGAACCACAGGTCAGGGTCGGTACGACAGGGGATCTTGGCTTCGTCGATCAGGTCCATGATCGTCTTGGCCCCCATCTGTGTCTCCTTTGATTCGATCCTGTTGATCTTGGTCGGGCACCTCGTAGGTGGTCGGGGATCACGGACAAACAAGAAGGCCGCGGATCCTTGGTGCGGATCCGCGGCCTGGGGGCTGCTGTGTGCCGGTCAGGTTGTGACCGGAGCATCCCTCCAGGGTTGCGGACCGCGCATTCCACCCTTGGTGATCTGCTGGGTCGGCACGTCGGCGCCTGCGGCGGCAGCCGGGGCACTCGGGGCGGCGGCGCCCAGGTGGACGCGCGCGTAGACGGGAGCCTGGCTGCGGGCAGACTTCTCCTGCCGCAGCTTGGCCGGCCCATCGGCGAGCCTCACCGTGCTACGGCATGCGGAAGCGAGCCACTGCGTGGCCGACATGTTGATGCTGATCACTGGGACTCACCTCCATCTACGGATCGCCGGACAGGACCGTCCGACTTGCTTGACCATGACCCTAAACCGGGAACGCAGATACCGGCAACCTATTTTCTACCTGCGATTTCACGACTTCGTGACACGGATCATCGCCTCCTGCACGACGGACACGACGAGGTCACCGGACGCGGTGAACATCTCACCGCGCGCGAGCCCCCGGGCCCCTCCCGCCCACGGCGACTGCTGCGCGTACAGCAGCCAGTCGTCGGCCCGGAACGGCCGGTGGAACCACATGGCGTGGTCCAGCGAGGCGCCCTGGATGTCGGAGGCGCCCCAGGCGATGCCGTGGGCGAGCAGGACCGTGTCGACAAGCGTGAAGTCGGAGGCGTAGGCCGCCAGCACCACGTGCAGCAGCGGGTCGTCGGGCAGGTCGGCGTCGTAGCGGAACCACACGTTCGTCTTCGCGCTGCGCAGCTCCGGGTTGCGGTGGGCCTCCCACGTCAGCGGCGTGGCGTAGCGGGCATCCACCGGCCGGGGCCGGGAGAGCCAGTCGCGGTACTCCGGCCGGTCGCCCACCAGCGCGTACATGCGGTCCTGGAACGTCGGCAGCGTCGCGGGGTCGGGCACCTCCGGCATGACCGACGCCTGATGCTCCAGCCCGTCCTCGAAGATGTGGAACGAGGCCGACATCGTGAAGATGGCCTTGCCGTGCTGGATGGCCACGACGCGGCGCGTGGTGAAGGAGCGCCCGTCGCGCACCCGCTCGACGTTGTACACGATCGGCACGGACGGGTCGCCCGGCCGGATGAAGTAGGCGTGCAGCGAGTGGACCGCCCGGTCCGGCGGCGCCGTGCGGCCGGCCGCGACCAGCGCCTGCGCGGCGACCTGGCCGCCGAAGACCCGCTGGATGCGCTCCTCGGGGCTGCGCCCGCGGAAGATGTCGAGCTCGATCTGCTCAAGATCGAGCAGGTCGAGCAGCTCCTTCAGCGCCTCGTTCACGGGTCCCCCTCAGGATGAGCAAGTTTGGTACGGCAAGTCTGACTTGTCGCCCAGCTCTCCCCCAAACCGGGTCGGTTATGAGGCAGAACGGCACAAGGACAGGACGGCCTCGCCGTACCGGTCGAGCTTGACCCGGCCGACACCGGCGATCGACAGCAGCTCCTGCTCGGTGCGCGGCGCCCGCTCGGCGATCGCCTGCAGCGTCACGTCCGTGAAGACGACGTACGGCGGGACCTTGCCCTCCTTGGCCGTGGCCGTGCGCCACGCCTTCAGGCTCTCCAGCAGCTCCTCGTCGTAGTCGGCCGGGCAGGTCGCGCAGCGGCCGAGCTTCTGCTCGGCCGCCGCCACGAGTGTCTTCGCGCAGATCCGGCAGCTCACCGGAGCGGCCACCTGGCGGCGCTCGCGCGCCGGGCCCGACGGCCGGGAGGCGGCGGAGGCAGAGGGAGCGCGGCCGGTCAGGCCGTCGAGGAAGCGGGAGGGCCGGCGGCCCTTGCGCCCGCCGGGCGCCCGCGACAGCGCCCACGACAGCGCCAGGTGCTGCCGGGCCCGGGTGATGCCCACATAGAGAAGGCGGCGCTCCTCCTCGATCTGCTCGGGCGTCTCCGCGTAGACGATCGGCAGCATGCCGTCGGTCAGGCCCACCAGGAAGACCGCGTCCCACTCCAGGCCCTTGGCGGCGTGCAGCGAGGCCAGCGTGACGCCCTCGACCGGCGGCGCGTGCTGCTCGGAGGCGCGCCGCTCCAGCTCGGCGACGAACCCGTGCAGGTCGGCCCCCTCGGCCGCCATGTCCTCGGCCAGGTCGGCCAGCGCCCGCAGCGACTCCCACTTCTCGCGGGCCTTGCCGCCGCCGGGCGGCGCCGGGGTCAGTCCGAGACCGGCGAGGATGTGGTGGACCTCCGAGGCCAGCGGCTCGTCCGACGCCGACCGGGCCGCCCCGCGCAGCAGGACGACGGCCTGGCGCACCTCCGGGCGCTCGAAGAAGCGCTCGCCGCCGCGCAGCACGTACGGCAGCTCCGCCTTGGCCAGGGCCTCCTCGTACGCCTCCGACTGGGAGTTGGTGCGGAACAGCACGGCGATCTCGCGGGACGGCACACCCTGGTCGAGCAGTCTCCTGATCGCCCGGGCGACCCCGGCGGCCTCGGCAGGCTCGTCGTCGTACTCGTGGAAGCCCGGCTTGGGCCCGTCGGGGCGCTGCGCGACCAGCTCCAGGCGGTGCGGCGAGCGGCCCTTGGCGATGACGAGGTTGGCCAGGTCGACCACCTGCGGGGTCGAGCGGTAGTCGCGCACCAGCTTGATCACGGCCGCGTCGGGGTGCTCGACGGCGAACCCGGTCAGGTAGCGGGGCGTGGCGCCGGTGAAGGAGTAGATCGTCTGGTTGGGGTCGCCCACCACGCACACGTCGTCGCGCCCGCCGAGCCAGGTGTCGAGCAGCAGCTTCTGCAGCGGGTTGACGTCCTGGTACTCGTCGACGACGAAGTAGCGGTACTGCCCGCGGATCTGCGCCGCCACCTCCTGGTGCTCGGTCATCACCGCCGCGGTCAGCTCCAGGATCGTCTCGAAGTCGACCAGGTGCCGCTCGCGCCTGACCTGCTCGTACGCGTCGTAGAGCCGCGCCAGCTCCTCGGCCGGCACCGGCGGGGTGCGGTTGTACTTGGCCGCGGCCGCGGCGTAGTCCTCGGGGCCGATCTGGGTGACCTTGGCCCACTCGACCTCGGAGGCGATGTCGCGCAGCTCCGACCGGTCGGCGCCCCGGCGCAGCCGGCGGCACGCCTCCGACAGCACCGGCAGCTTCGACTCGATCACCGACGGCGCCTCGCCGCCGATCACCCGCGGCCAGAAGTAGGTGAGCTGGCGCAGCGCCGCCGCGTGGAACGTGCGCGCCTGCACCCCCGGCGCGCCCAGCGCGCGCAGCCGCTGCCGCAGCTCACCGGCCGCTCGTGTGGTGAATGTCACGGCCAGCACGCTCGGCGCGTCGACCACCCCGCTGCGCACCGCGTGCGCGATGCGGTGGGTGATCGCCCGGGTCTTGCCGGTGCCCGCACCAGCCAGAACGCACACGGGGCCGCGCACGGCCTCGGCGACCGCGCGCTGCTCCGGGTCGAGGCCGGACAGGACGTCATCTGTGCTGCTCACCTGTCAATCCTCCCAGCCGGTGGCGCTGACCGTCCCATTCTGGCAACATGCGGGCCGTCATCCGTTCAACGTCACCGAGATGCAAAGAACTGGTCTTTTCCCCCACAATGGGGCCGACCACGTGCATGGGGGAAAGGAAGACCGTGCGCACAGCGGTTCTCGTGGGGGCTCTCGCACTCGCCGCCGTCACCGTCACCACCTCGGCCGTCGCCGCGCCTGCCGCCGCCGAGACCGCCGTCGTGGCCAAGGACCCGACGCCGGGCCCGGTCGCCACGGCCGGCCCGTCCACGGTGACCAGCCTCGCGTACGAGACCGTCACCTACGGCCCGCAGCGCCGCCAGGACATGGACGTCTGGTGGAACGCGGACGGCGAGCAGCGGCCCGGGGTCTTCCTCATCCATGGCGGCTGGTGGTCCGCCGGCGACAAGCGGCAGATGACCACGATCGCCCGCGGCTACGCCGACCTCGGCTACACCGTCTTCAACCTCAACTACCGGCTCTCCGGGCAGGCGGCCTGGCCCGCGCAGCGCACCGACGTGCTCGCGGCCATCCAACTGGCTCGCAAGCACGCCGAGCGCTGGGGCTTCGACATGAAGAACTTCGTGATCGTCGGCTTCTCGGCCGGTGGTCACCTGGCGGCCTCGGTCGGCACGTACGGCGACGGCATGAGCGGGCTCAAGGGCGTGGTCGGCCTGTCCCCCATCGTGTCGCCGCTGCGCGCCTACACCGACGGCGCCGTCTCCACCGACCCGTACAAGCGCCGGCTGCGCGCCGCAGCGATCAAGCTGGCCGGCGGGTGCGAGCCCAAGGGACGCTGCTCGCGCGTCTGGGCCAGCATGGAGGTGGCCTGGCACGCCAGCCGCCACGACGCGCCGATGCTGACGGTCCACTCCGAGGACGAGTTCGTGCCGCCCGCGCAGAGCCAGCTCCTCAAGCAGATGCTCGGCCAGGTCGGGGTGCCGGTGACGGTCATCACGGCGCCGGGCACGGCGCACAGCGCGCCGCTGTACCGGCTGCCGGGCATCGCCGAGCAGGTGCACCAGTGGATCGCGGACCGGCTCAGCGGGCAGCTCTGACGCCGGGTCTCCCCGGCGAGGAATGAGCGCGGGCCCGGCCGTGTTGAACGGAGCGGCCTGTCTCCTGGACCTTGGAGGGATTCGTCCGACATGGCGCTCACCGTCTACAGCACCACGTGGTGCGGGCCCTGCAAGTGGCTGAAGTCGCAGCTCACCCGCGAGGGCATTCCGTTCACAGAGGTCGACATCGAGCGTGACCCCGCCGCGGCGGAGTTCGTGATGAGCGTCAACAACGGCAACCAGACCGTGCCGACGGTCGTGATCGAGACCCCGTCGGGCCGCATCGTCCGCACCAACCCGTCGGCCCGCGAGGTCAAGGCCCTCCTCGAAGCGGCCTGACCCCACCACGACGACGAGGACCCGTGCCGCTCAGCGGTCCGGGTCCTCGTCACATGAACAGCTCGCCCGCGCTGCTTACCAGTCGCCCGTGAGGTGCTCGCCGTACCAGGTCTCGATGAGGCGGCGGGCGATGGAGACGGGCGGCGGGAGCCGCACCTCGCCGGAGGCCAGGGCCTCGGCGAGCTCCTCGCGGGAGAACCAGCGGGCCTCGGCGATCTCCTCGGCGTCGGGCGTGAGCGTGGTGGTCAGGGCCTCGGCGAAGAAGCCGAGCATGAGGCTGCGCGGGAACGGCCAGGGCTGGCTGCCGAGATAGCGCGGGTTGGCGACCTGGACCCCGACCTCCTCGGCCACCTCCCGGATCACCGCGTGCTCCAGCGACTCGCCCGGCTCCACGAAGCCGGCCAGGATGGACAGGCGGCCCTCCGGCCACTGCGGGCCGCGGGCCAGCAGGCAGCGGTCGTCCCGGTCGCGCACCAGCATGATCACGGCCGGGTCGACGCGTGGGAAGTGCTGGCTGGAGTCGCGCGGGCAGACCCGGATGTGGCCGCCGGCGCGCACCTCGGTGCGGCTGCCGCAGCGGGGGCAGTACTCGTGGGCCGAGTGCCACGCCTCCAGCGCCACCGCGTAGACGAGCAGCCCGGCGTCGCGGTCGCCGAGCAGGCCGCCCGCCTGGCGCAGGCCCGCGGCGAAGGTCTCGCCCTCTGGGGCGTCGAGCAGGCTCATCGGGACCGTGACCCGGCCGTTGACGTCGCCGGTGGCCGCGCCGGGCAGCGACGCCGCGACCGCGAAGTAGGCCACGTCGCCCTCGACGCCGAGCAGGTAGCGCTCGCCGGGGGGCGCCTCGTCCGGGCCGAACAGCACCGCCCGCACCTCGTCGCCGGTGCGCCGGACCAGGGTCTGGCCGTCCTGGATCACGAGCACCCGGGTCGTCGGCGCGGCCCAGGCACGTTCCAGCCACGCGGCGTCGGCCCGCAGGGCGGACGACCGGTCGATGGTGCCGCGCGCGAGGAGCAGCGGTCCGATCAGTTGCTCTTCCACGCTCGTCTCCACGGCCCCACCCTTCCAAGTTCCGGATGTCATCCTATGACCCCGGCGTTAGCCTGAGGTTGCGGCGTACCGGCTCGGGGGTGATCTCCGAGGGGCTAGGATCTGCGGTTAGGTTAGCCTTACCTGATCACCCGGGGGTGCCACGCGTTGCGGCTGTACCTGACCGCTCTCAAGCCGACCGACTCGGTGACCGACGGGTTCCTCCCGGCCGCCCGCGCGCTGGGCTGCGAGGTGACGATCCTCACCGACCGTCCCGACCGGCATCCCCATGCCGTCGGCTGCGACGTGCGCGACCCGCGCGCGCTCATCGACGCGATCGCCGTCCTGGGCCGCCCCGACGCGATCTTCTCCAACTCCGACCACCTCCAGGCCGAGACCGCCCTGGCCGCCGCCTACTTCGGCCTGCCGGGCAAGGACTGGCGGGCGTGCGTGTCGGCCAAGAACAAGTTCCTGACCCGCCGGGCGCTGGCCGAGGCGGGGGTCGAGCGGGTCCGGTCCGTACGGCTGGCGCCGGGCGACCCCGTGCCGGACGACCTGCCGTACCCGGTGGTCGTCAAGCCTCGCGAGGGAGTGGCCAGCGAGGACGTGCTGCTGGTCGAGAGCGGTCTGGCCGCGGCCGTGGCGGAGGTCAGGCGGCGGCGGCCCGGCGAGGCCCTGGTCGTCGAGGAGTACCTGGAGGGGCCGCTGCGCACTCTGGAGACGCTGGGCGACGGCTCGCGGACGCGGGTGCTGGGCGGGTTCGCGACCACGCTGGGGCCGCTGCCGCACTTCGTGGAGGAGCGGCTGGACTGGGCACCGGACGGCCCGCACGAGCACGTGCTGGCCGCGCTGCGGGCCCTCGGCGCGGGGTTCGGCGCGTGCCACACCGAGTACGTGGTCACCGCGGACGGCCCGCGCCTGGTCGAGGTCAACTACCGGGTGATCGGCGACCACTGCGACTTCCTGCTCGCCGACGTGCTGGGGGTGCCGCTGTTCGAGTGGATCCTGCGGGTCCATCTCGGCGAGCCGCTGTCCGCCCTGCCGGAGGTCCCGGCGGGCACCGGCCACGGCAGCGCGGTCAGCGTGGTGGCCGACCGGCCGGGCACGATCGTGTCGGGCCCCGGGGCCGAGACCGTCGTCGCGGACGGCGTGCGGCTCTGGCACCGGCCGCTGCGCTCCGCGGGCGAGGTGGTGGAACGCACCCACACCAACCGCGACTATCTGGGCGTGATCCGCGCCGTGGGCCCCGACCGCGACCGCGTGGAGGCGGCCATCGGCGGCTATCGGGCGACCCGGCCGTGGGTGATCGGGTGAAGGGGGTCGGAGGCCGGATGAAGGCCGTGCGGGACCGGGTGAAGGCCGTTCGCGAACGGGTGACGCACGACCGGACGGACGGCCCCGCCGATCCCCGCGACGGGCGGGGGCGGGAGGCTGAGCTCGCGGCGCGGGTGCTGAACGCGCTGCTGCGCGAGGACTACGGCCGCCTGTCGGCGCGGGTCAGCCGCAACAGCCGTGACGGCGTCGCGCTGGTGCTGGCCGGCGGCCGGGTGGTGCGGCTGGCGGCCGGCGCGCTGTTCCAGGACTTCGTGGTCGCGCCCGGCGAACGGCTCACGCTGGCCGAGGTGCTCGACACGCTCGCGGTGATCGCCGACCCGGCCGACGCCCAGGGGGTGGCGGCCTTCGCCGAGGAGTGCGCCCAGGCCCTGGCCGCCTGGCAGCTGCACGACGAGCGGGCCGACCGGGTGCTGGCCGGGGGGCCGTCGTACGAGACGCTGGCGGCGTTCGCGGACCACCCGGTGTACCCGACGTCCCGGGCCCGGCTCGGGCTGTCGGCCGAGGAACTGGTCGCGTACGCGCCGGAGTTCGCGCCCGTCTTCGAGCTGCGCTGGGCGGCGGTGCCCCGCTCCCTCCTGGCCCCGGGCTCGGCGGAGCTGCCGCCGGACGTGGCGCCCCCGTTCCCCTCCCCCGGCCCGGACACCACGCTCTTCCCCGTCCATCCGCTGACCGTGGGCGAGGTGGCGCGGATCGAGGGGGTGCGGCTGCTGGACGAGCCGTGGCTGACCGTGCGGCCGACCCTGTCCCTGCGCACCGTCGAGGTCGCCCCCCGCACCCACCTGAAGCTGCCCGTCCCCACCAGCACCCTCGGCGCGCGCAACCGGCGCTCGATCAAGCCGGGCACGCTGGAGGACGGCGCGCGGGCCGAGCTGCTGCTACGCCGGCTGGCCGACCCGGGCGTGCTGGTCGCCGACGAGCAGACCCACGCCCACGCGGGCCACGAGTACCTCGCCTGGATGGTGCGGCGGCTGCCCGTGGGCACTGAGGGCGCGGTCGTGCCCATAGGCACTGAGGGCGCGGTCGTGCCCGTGGCGGCGCTCAACGCGCCGGGCGTTCTGGCCGGGCTGGACGAGCGGCTGGGCGGCGACGTGCTGGCCGCCTACCTGCGCCTGCTGCTGGGCTGGAACGTGCGGCTGTTCGTCCGCTACGGCGTCGCCCTGGAGGCCCACCAGCAGAACCTGGCGCTCGTCGTGCGCGAGGGCCGGCTGGAGCTGCTCGTCAAGGACAACGACGGGCTGCTCGCCTCCCCCGCGCGGCTGGCCGCGGCCGGCATCGACCCGCCCGCCTTCACCGACGAGCGCATGCTCACCGACGATCCGCACGCCCTCGCCGACGTCTTCGTCACCATCACGCTCCACCTGGCCGCCGCGGCCGTCGTCTTCGGCGCCCTGCCGCACCGTCAGGCCGCCGCCATGCTGCGCGACACGCTCGCCGCGGCCCTCGGCGAGCACGGCGACGACCCCATGGCCCGGCTGCTGCGGGCCCGGACGCTGGAGGCGGCGCGGCTCACCGGCAAGTCGATGATCACCGCCGGCACGCTCGTGGCCAAGGAGCGGTCGGGCGCCCGCGACGTCAACAAGTTCTACGGCACCAGCGGGCCCAACTACCTGAGGAGAGCTTGAATGCACGGTCTGGTCCTCGGCGCGACCAGCTCCCCGGCCGAGGAGGCGACGCTGGCCGCGCTGCTGCGCTGCTGCGTGCGGGAGGTGGCCGGGCCGCGCGGGCTGGTGTGGCCGGCGCCGCCGTACGTGCTGCTGCGGGTGGGGGGCACGCTGCTGCGGGCGCGCACGCGCGGCGGGGCGGCGCTGCGCCTGGACGGGACGCCGGAGCGGCTGGAGCAGGGCGCGTGGCGGCCGCTGACCTCCGGGGAGCTGGTCCGGCTGGCCGAGACCGAGCTGCGCGGCCCGCGGGCGGACGGCGCGGCCAACGAGGAGTTCGCCGGGCAGGTGGCGGCCAGCAGGGAGGCGGTGGCCGCGATCCTGCGGGCGCGGGCCGTGACCGAGCCCCCCGCCGATCCGTGGCTGGCCTCGGAGCAGGCGCTGGTGTTCGGCCACCCGTTCCATCCGAGCCCGAAGGCCCGCTCCGGCGACGCGGACGAGTGGACGCGGTACGCGCCCGAGACGCACGCCCGCTTCCCGCTCCGGCTGCTCGCGGTGCGCGAGGACGCGCTGGCCGAGGAGGGCGACGTCTCCGCGCTCGACGCCCTGGGCGAGGCGCCGGCGGGGCACCGGCTGCTGCCCGCCCACCCCTGGCAACTCGACCTGCTGCGCGACCGGCTGCGTCCCGCGCTCGGCGGGGCGCTGACCGACCTGGGGCCGGGCCCGCTGGTGTCGCCGACCTCGTCCGTCCGGACCGTGTACGCGGCCGGGGCCGGGACGTGCCTGAAGTTCAGCCTCGACGTGCGGATCACCAACTGCGTCCGCAAGAACGCCTGGTACGAGCTGGCCGGGGCGGTGGAGCTGACCTCGCGGCTCGGCCCGGTGTTCGACGAGGTGGGCGCGGTGTTCCCGGGCACGCGGTGGCTGCGGGAGCCGGGCTACCGCTCGGCTGCCCTCGGCACGGGCCTGCTCGAAGGGCTCGGGGTGATCGTCAGGGAGAGCCCGTGGCGGGTGTGCTCGCCCGGCGTGGTCCCGGTGCTGGCGGCGGCCCTCGCCCTGGACCCGGCCGCGGGCGGACCGGCGCCGTACGGCAACGACGCGATGGAGCGGGATCCGCTCGGGTGGTGGACGACGTACGTGTCGGTGGTCGCGCCGCCCGTGCTCGACCTGTTCTTCACGCACGGCGTGGTCCTGGAGCCGCACCTGCAGAACGTGCTCGTCGGCCTCGACCCCGACGGGCTGCCGCGCGAGGCCGTCTTCCGCGACCTGGAGGGGACCAAGCTGGTCGCCGGCCGCCACGACCTGGCCGGGCTGCCGCCCCGGGTGGCCGAGGCGCTGACGTACGACGCCGAGCGCGGCTGGGCCCGGGTCGTCTACTGCCTGCTGGTCAACCACCTCACCGAGGTGGCCGCGACCGTCGCCGCGCGGGGCGGCGACGAGCTGCTGCGCGAGCTGTGGCGGGCGGCCCGCGCGGTGTTCGCGGCCGAGGCCGACCGGCTGGGCCGGCCGCTGCCCCTGCCCGACCTGCTGGCGGGCGCGCCGCTGCCCGCGAAGGCGAACCTCGGGGTCCGCTGGGCCCGCGCCGCCGACCGGGCCGCCGGTTACGTGCCGATCGCGAACCCGCTCGCATGATCCCCGCCCGCGTCCGCGAGGCCGCCGCCCGCCTCGGCGACACCCCCGCCTACCTGTACGACCTGCCCGGCCTGGACGCCCACGCCCGGTCCGTACGGCGGGCGCTGCCCGGCGTCGAGCTGTACTACGCGGTCAAGGCCAACCCCGACCCGGAGCTGCTGCGCGTCCTCGAACCGCACGTCGACGGGTTCGAGGTGTCGTCGGCCGGCGAGCACGCGCACGTGTCGGCCCTGTTCCCGGGCAAGCCGCTGGCGCTCGGCGGGCCGGGCAAGACCGACGCCGAGCTGCGGCTGCCGCACCACCGCCTGCACGTGGAGTCGCCCGGCGAGCTGCGCCGCCTGCTCGGCACCGGCCTGGAGGCCGACGTGCTGGTGCGGCTCAACCCCGGCCTCCCGGTCGAGGGCGCCGCGCTGACGATGAGCGGGCCGTTCGGGATGGACGAGGCCGGGGTGGCGGAGTGCCTGCCGCTGTTCACCGGCCGCGTACGGCTGCGCGGGGCGCACGCGCACCTGGCCAGCGGCCTGGCGGCGGCCGAGCTGCTGCGCCTGGCCGCCCTGCTGCTCGCGCTCGGCGACGGGTACGAGGAGATGAACCTGGGCGGCGGCATGGCCGTGGACTACGCCGCGCCGCAGGCGAGGTTCGGCTGGGAGGAGTACGGCGAGGGCCTGGCCGGGCTGCGGCGGCCGGGGCAGCGGCTGCGGATCGAGCCGGGCCGGGCGCTGACCGCGTACTGCGGCTTCTACGCGACCCGCGTCGTGGACGTCAAGCGGGTGCGCGGCCGGGCGTACGCGATCCTGCTGGGCGGCACCCATCACCTGCGCACGCCCGTCACCAAGGGCCACGACCAGCCGTTCGCGGTGCTGCCGGAGGGCCGCGGGGAGGGCGTGGCGGACGAGCCGGTGACGCTGGTGGGGCAGCTCTGCACGCCCAAGGACGTCTTCGCCCGCGACGTCGTCACCTCGGTGCGGGTCGGCGACGTGGTGGTGTTCGCGATGGCCGGCGCCTACGCCTGGAACATCTCCCACCACGACTTCCTCATGCACCCTCACCCGGAGTTCCGTCATCTGACGGGGTGACCGCGCTGAGCGGCACCGCTTCGATGAGCGCCACCAGGCCGTCGGCGTCGAGCAGGTCCACGGGGCGTACGGTCCGGTTGGCCCGCACGTAGTGGAAGGCCGCGCCGACGTGGTCGAGCGGCACCCCCGCCAGGTGCGACCAGGCCAGCCGGTACGCGGCGAGCTGCACCGACGCGGCCCGGGCCTTCCTGCCCCTGGGCGGCCGGCCGGTCTTCCAGTCGACCACCTCGTAACGCCCGCCGGGCAGCTCGAACACCGCGTCCATCCGCCCGCGCACCAGCCGGTCGGCGATCATGGTCTCGAACGGCACCTCCAGGTCGAGCGGGCGGCGCTCGGCCCATTCGCTGCGTTCGAAATGCTCCTGGAGCTCGGCCAGCCGCACGTCGGCCTCCTCGACCTCTTCGACCAGGTCGAGGTCGAAGTCGTCGAGCAGCCGCTGCTGGTCCCAGCGGGTCTCCAGCCACCTGTGGAACGAGGTGCCGCGGCGGGCCAGCGGAGCGGGCTTGACCGGCACCGGGCGGCGGATCCGGCGGGCCAGCTCGCGGGCGTCGGCGGCGAGCGTGACCAGCGACGACACGGTCAGCTTCGACGGCAGCTCGACGGTCGTGGCGCCGCGCCGCCGGTGCAGCTCACGCTCGCGCAGCAGCAGGTCCGTGTCGCGCTCCCAGGCGCGCACCCGCTCCTCGTCGAACGTGCGCAGCGGCTCGTCACCGGCCGGGGCGAGCGTGCCGGCCAGCGCCTCCTCCACCAGGCGGGCGCCGTCGAGGACCGACTCGTAGCGCAGCCCCTCGGGGGTGACCGGCCAGACGGCGGCGGCCGGCTCGGCCAGCAGCGGGTTCGACGCGCCCTCCTCCAGGCCGGGCGCCCAGAAGGCCACCTTGTCGGCGGTGTCGCGGATCTCCAGCAGGAAGTCCGACGGCTCCAGCGGCCTGGTGGCGCTCCCCCACCGGTAGCCGGAGGCGATCAGGTGGTAGTGGGCCCGCGTGACGGCCACGTACGCCAGCCGCCGCTCCTCCATCAGGTCGCGCTCGCGGCAGCTCTCGTCGAAGACGGCCAGGTCCTCCTTGGTCAGGCCGCTCAGCCGGGGCAGGTCGGCGACGTCGCCGCGCAGCGGGTAGGGCAGCTTGCGGGGGTTCTCCGTCCAGCGGCTGTTGGTGACCGGGGTGGCGGGGAACATGCTGCCGGTCGCGACCGTGCCCCTGGAGCTGACGAGCTGCGACAGGCCGGGCACGACCACGATCGGCCACTCCAGCCCCTTGGAGGCGTGCACGGTCATCAGCTTGACGCTGTTGCTGTCGCCGACCCGGCCGGCCTCCAGCCCGAACTCCTCGCTCTCGGCCGCCTGGAGGTAGGCGAGGAACGCGCCCAGCGTCGGGTCCTCCGAGTCGCCGGCGAACCGGGACGCCGCGTCGAGGAAGGCGTCGAGGTCGGCCCGGGCGGCGAACGCGCTGACCGTGCCGCCCCGCGCCGCGACCTCGATGTCGAGGCCGAGCCGCCGCTCCACCTCGGTGATCAGGTCGGGCAGCGGCTGCCCGACGTGCGCGCGGAGCTGGCGCAGCTCCTGCGCGAGCGCCACGAGCCGGGTGGCGGCCAGCGGCGAGAACGACTCCAGCCACTCCTCCCGGTCGGGCAGCTCGTCGAGCGCGTCGACCAGGCTGCCGCGCTCCTCGGCCAGGTCGGCCACCACCTGGTCGAGCGGGTCGCTCTCGAAGCGGCCCTCGCGGGTCTCACGGTTCAGCTCCCGGGCGTACTGGCCGAGGACCCGCAGGTCGGCGGGGCCGATCCGCCAGCGGGGCCCGGCCAGCAGGCGGGCCAGCGCGTCGCCCGCCGTCGCGTCGTACAGGACGCGCAGCGTGGCGACGATGTCGGTGACCTCGGGGACCGTGAGCAGACCGCCCAGGCCGACCACCTCGACCGGGATGTCGCGCTCCTCCAGCGCCTTGCGCAGCGCCGGGAACTGCGAGCGCTTGCGCGCCAGGATCGCCACGTCCTGCGGCTGGATCACGGGCGTCTTCTTGCGCTCGCCCTCGCCCCACGGCATGCCGTCGGGGGCGGTGTCCTTGCCGATCATGCGGGCCAGGCCGTCGGCGATCCACCGGGCCTCGTCCTCGGCGGTCTCGTGGAAGGCGCAGGTGACGCGGCCGCGGTCCACCCGGTTCGGGCCGGGCACGAGGACGGGCACCTCGCGGGCCTCCATGCGCAGCGGGAGCTGGATACGGGCGGCCACGTCGAGGACCCGGTCGCCGTTGCGGAAGCTGACGCTGAGCTGCCGCACCGGCGCCGGGTCGCCGGCGCCCGTGCGGAAGTCGCGGGGGAAGCGGCGCAGGTTGCCGGCCGAGGCGCCGCGCCAGCCGTAGATCGACTGGCAGGGGTCGCCGACCGCGGTGACCGGGTGCCCGCCGCCGAACAGGCTCCTGAGCAGGACGAGCTGGGCGTGGCTGGTGTCCTGGTACTCGTCGAGCAGCACCACGGCGAAGCGGGAGCGCTCGATCTGGCCGACCTCCTTGTGGTTGGCCGCGATGCGGGCGGCCAGGGCCATCTGGTCGCCGTAGTCGATGACCTCCCGCGCCCTCTTCAGCCGCTCGTACGCCTCCACCAGCGGCAGGAGCTGCTCCCTGGCCGCCTGGACGTTCACCGGCCGGTGCTGGGCCTGCGTGACCCGGCCGGGCAGCCGCTGGTGCAGCTCGCGCAGCCACTCGCCCACCCGGCGCACGTCGCCCGAGCCGCGCAGGTGCTCCGACAGCTCACCCGCCAGCTCCAGGACGGCGGCCGTCACGGACGGCGGGCCGAGCTCGACGCGGTCCATCGGCCCGTCGTAGCCGGCCACCACCCGGGAGGCGAGCTGCCAGGAGACGGCCGGCGTGACCAGCCGCATGGTCGGCTCCAGTGCCTCGCGCAGCGCGTGGTCGGTGACCAGGCGCGCCGCGTAGGCGTGGTAGGTGGACACGGTGGGCTCCTCGTCGAGCATCTCCCGCGTCACCAGGCCCGCCTCGGCCAGGCCGTTCAGCCGCTCACGGACGCGGACGGCCAGCTCGGCGGCGGCCTTGCGGGTGAACGTCAGGCCGAGCACGTTGCCCGGCTTGACCAGGCCGTTGGCCACCAGCCAGACGACGCGGCCGGCCATGGTCTCGCTCTTGCCGGAGCCGGCGCCCGCCATCACGACCATGGGTTCGAGCGGCGCCTCGATGACGCCTGCCTGCTCGGGGGTCGGCGGCAGGATGCCGAGCTTCCCGGCCAGCTCGGCGGGAGTCAGCACACCTGGCCTCCGCTGTCGTTGACGGGACAGCTCGCTCTGGCGGCGCAGGTGCGGCAGCCGTCGTTCGCCTTGGCCTGGAAGAACGGGCCGGACATGCCGGTCGCCACGGTGTCGACCAGGTCGGCCGCCCAGCCGGGGTTGGCGTCGTCGGCCAGCGCGCCCTGCTGCTGCTCCAGCGCCTCGTTGCGGCCGCCCGCCTTGCCGAGCTGCACCAGCGCGGCGCCGCCCGGCTCGGTCATGCCGTGGCGGGCGAACGCGCCGAGCAGCGCGGCGAGCTGGTAGACGCCGAGCTGCGGGTGCCGGTCCAGCTCGCCCGGCCGGGGCTTGGAGCCGCCGGTCTTCAGGTCGATGATCACGGCCCGACCGTCGGAGTCGCGCTCGACCCGGTCGACGCGGCCCTTGATCTGGACGCCGTCGCCGACCGTGGCGACGAACGCCTCCTCCAGGGCGACCAGCTCCCTCGGGTTCTCCTTGTGCCAGCGCAGGAACTTGCCGATCATCTGCTCGGCGACCTGGCGCTGCTTGCGGTTGAACCAGGCGCCGCCGAAGTCCAGCTCGTGCCAGACGTCGTCCAGCCGCCGGCTCAGGAGGTCCTCGTTCGGCAGGTCGGTGGAGGCGAGCACCGCCAGCGCGTGGATGATCGTGCCGAGCCCCTGGGCGGTGCTGGTGCCCGCCGCCCCGACGGCCGTCTCCAGCAGCCAGCGCAGCCCGCACTTGGTGAAGCTCTCGACCGCCGACGGCGAGATGCTGACGGTGTCGTCCGGCCAGCTCAGCGGCCGGTCGTCGGTCATGGTCGTCAGGGCGTACCACTCGTTGGGGTGGGCGCCCCGCACCCCGGCGGCGGCCAGGCGGGCGAGCTGCTGGGCGGCCTTGCCGCGCACCTTCGCGGGCCGCGTCGGGTCGGTGACGGCGCTGCGCAGGTCGGCGACCAGCGCCGCCATGGTGAGCCAGCGCGCCCGGTCGTCCACCGTGGCCGTCTCCACCGCGCCCGGCATCAGCTCGGCCAGGAACCTCGACGGCCGCTCGTCGGTGTCCTCGCCGCCCACGGCCGTCACCACGAGCCTGTGCCGCGCTCGCGTCGCCGCGACGTAGAACAGCCTCCGCTCCTCGGCCAGCAGCTTCGAGGCCAGCGACGCGGCGTTCGGCTTGGCCCCCTCCGCCAGCTCCACCAGGTCGTCGGCGCCCAGCATGGACCCGCGCAGCCGCAGGTCGGGCCAGACGCCCTCCTGCACGCCGGCGACGACCACCACGTCCCATTCGAGGCCCTTGGAGCGGTGGGCGGTCAGGATGCGCACGGCGTCGCCGTCCGGCGCCCGGTCGGCCAGCGTGTCGCCCGGGATCTCCTGCGCGGCCAGGTCGTCCAGGAACACCTCGGCCCCGGCCCTCGGCATCCGGTCCACGAACCGGGCCGCGTGGTCGAACAGCGCGACGACCGCGTCGAGGTCGCGGTCGGCCTGCGCGCCGCGGGCGCCTCCGGTCAGGCTCAGCTCGGTCCACCGCTCGGCCAGGCCGCTCGCCTGCCAGATCGCCCACAGGACGTCCTCGGCGGTGCCCTGCTCGCGCACGGCCTCGCGGGCGGTGACCAGGAGCCTGGCGGCGCGCTCGGCGGGCAGCGCGATGTGCGGCTCGACGCGGGTCAGCTCGCGGGGGTCCTGGAGCGCGGCCACGAGGAGCTGACCGGACGTGCGCGGCCCTTCGCCGGCGTCGTCCTCGGCGTCCGCCTCCTGAGGTCGCTCGCCGAGGGCGTGCGCCTCGTTCTCGGCGATCTTGAGGGCCCTGCGCAGGCGCCGGACGCCGATCATGTCGGTGCCGCCCAGCGGGCCCGTCAGCAGTTCCTCGGCCACCGTCTCGTCCAGCGTCGCGGGGTCGAGGGCCACGCGCAGCATCGTCAGCAGCGGCCGTACGCCGGGCTCCTGGGCGATCGGCACCTCGTCGCCCGCCACCATCGTGGGCACGCCCGCGCTGACCAGGGCGCGCCGCAGCAGCGGCACCTGGCGGATCGCCGAGCGCACGAGCACCGCCATCCGGTGCCAGGGCACGCCGTCGATGAGGTGGGCCCGGCGCAGCGTGTCGGCCACGACCGCGGCCTCCTGGCTGGTGCTGTCCGCGAGCAGCACGCGCACGTCGCCGGGGTCGGCGTCGGGCACGGACAGCAGCTCGCGGTGCCCGTGGGCCCGCGCCCGCTCCGACCCGGGCGCCGGGGCCTGCGGTACGGGCACCGGGTCCTTCTGAGCGAGGGCCGGATCCTTCGACAGCGGGGCCGGATCGGGGAGGGGGGCGGCCGGGAGGCGGGCGGCGACGCGGCGGGTCGCCTCCAGCAGGCCGGAGCCGCTGCGGCGGCAGACCCGCAGCGCCAGCACCGGGGCGTCCCGGCCGTCGCGCGTACGGAACCGCTGCGGGAACCCCAGGATGCCGCGCACGTCCGCGCCCCGGAACCCGTAGATCGACTGGTCGGGGTCGCCGACGGCCACCAGGTCGCGCCCCTCGCCCGCGAGCTGCCACAGCAGCAGCTCCTGAGCCGGGTCGGTGTCCTGGTACTCGTCCACGAACACCACGTCGTGCGCCGCCCGCTCCCTGCGCTGGACGTCGGGGTCGGCCAGCAGCCCGGCCGCCGCCCGGATCAGCTCGGCGTAGTCGAGCACCGGCTCGGGGTCGAGGTCGAAGCGGCTCTCGTACCGCCGGGCGAACCCGCCGACCGCCACCCAGTCGTCGCGCCCGTACCGCCGGCCGAGCTCCTCGACGCGCTCGCCGTCGAGGCCGCGCTCGAAGGCGCGCGACAGGAAGTCCCGCAGCTCCTCGGCGAACCCGCGCGTCTTCAGCGCCTCCCGCAGCGAGCCCGGCCACTGCGTCGCGCCGTCCTCCAGCTCGCCGTGGAGCAGCCGCCGGATCTCCAGCAGTTGCTCGGGCCCGGTCAGCAGCCGGGGCGGCGGCTCGCCGGCCAGCACGGCCTCGCGGCGCAGCAGCGCGTACGCGTAGCTGTGGAAGGTGAGGGCCAGCGGCGTGCGGGTGGTGCGCCGCAGCCGGGCGGTGATGCGTTCGCGCAGCTCACCGGCGGCCTTGCGGCTGAAGGTGAGGATCAGCACGCGCTCGGGATCGGTGCCGCGGCGCTCGATGCGGTCGACCACCGACTCGACGACGGTCGTCGTCTTGCCCGTGCCGGGACCGGCCAGGACGAGCAGCGGCCCGCTTCCGTGGGCGACCACGGCACGCTGGTGCTCATCGAGCACAGGTGGCTCGGCGGGCCTCTTGTTCCCGCGCCGCACCAACCGCCAGGTTTGACCACTCACAGCACTAGATTCCATCACAACCTCCCGAGAGGACCGTCGCCTTCAAGCAACGGGGGATCGGGAGCGGGGGGCCGTCAAGGTGCGAGCACGCCCTGACCTGTCTGGTCTGCCCATCGAAGATCTCCGTTCGTCGCGTATCAGATACGTCGCGCTGTGATACTGGCCGCGTGACTCGTCAGGTGCGCACCTCCCCCGGCGCGGCGTACGACCTCGAGTACTACGTCGTGTGGAGCTCGAAGTACCGCCGCCCGGTCCCTGGCGGGCGGGTCAAGACGCGCCATGCCGAGGCGGTCGAGCACGGCTGGTGGAAGTCGCACCCGAAGAACTCGCCATCGTATGTCCGACCAGTTGCAGGTGTTCACCTCCCACCCCTTGCGGGCCGCATGTGTCCACCTGCATTCCCGGCTGCCACGCTGTGGTCGAGGTTCTGCTGCGTGGCGACGGTCGGCGCCGTGTCCGCTGAGACGGTGCGGCGCTCCATCGACACGCAGGACGAACGGCTTCCCGAGGGCGGTGGCGGTGCGTAGGTCGTTCACGTTCCTGTTGCGCCCCACCAGCAAGCAGGCCGCCGCGCTCACGCAGTGCCTGGAGGACCACCGGCAGCTGTACAACGCCGCGCTGGAGCACCGCCGTACGGCCTACCGCGCGGCGAAGGTCACCATTCGCTACGGCGACCAGTCGGCGGAGCTGAAGGGGATCCGCGCCGACGATTCCGCCGGGCAGGGCCGGTGGTCGTTCTCCTCCCAGCAGGCCACACTGCGGCGGTTGGACAAGGCATTCAAGGCGTTCTTCGCCCGCGTGAAAGCAGGTCGCACGCCCGGGTTTCCCCGTTTCAAGGGTCGAGGCTGGTTCGACACCGTCGAATGGCCGAAGGACGGCGACGGCTGCCGCTGGGACTCCCAGCCCCATCACCCGACCGCCACGTTCGTGCGCCTCCAGGGTGTCGGGCATGTGCGCGTGCACCAACACCGGCGCGTGCTCGGCACCGTCAAGACCATCAGCATCAAGCGGGAAGGCCGCCGCTGGTTCGTCGTCCTGTCGTGCGACGACGTGCCCGCCCAGCCGTTGCCCGCCACCGGGGCGGTCGTCGGTATCGACATGGGCGTGGCGCGGCTGGTGACGACCAGCAACGGCGACCACATCGCCAACCAGCGCCACCTCGCCGCATCCGCCGGCCGTCTCGCGGCGGCACAGCGCGACCTGGCCCGCAGGAAGCGCGGGTCCGAGCGCCGCCGTAAGGCCGTGGTCCGTGTCGCGGCCCTGCACGCCAAGGTGCGCCGGCAACGCCTCGACGGCGCGCACAAGGCAGCGCTCGCGCTCGTCCGCACCTACGACGTGATCGTGCACGAAGCGCTCAAGGTCACCAACATGACCCGACGCGCCGCACCCGAACCAGACGGCGAAGGCGGATGGCTGCCCAACGGGGCAGCCGCCAAGTCCGGATTGAACAAGAGCATCCTGGACGCGGGTTGGGGGGTGTTCCTGACGATCCTGTCGCACAAGGCTGAAAGCGCCGGTCGCAAGCTGATTGCAGTGAACCCCGCCAACACCTCCCGCACGTGCGCCGAATGCGGGCACTGCGCGAAGGAGAACCGCACCACTCAGGCCGAGTTCCGGTGCGTGGCGTGCGGGCACACCGCACACGCCGACATCAACGCGGCCGTCAACATCCTCAGGGCAGGGCTTGCCCTTCGCAACGCCGCCAAAGCAGCCTAGCGAGAAGCCGCTCCCTTCAAGGAACGGAGGAGTCACCAGACCACAGGGGTAGTTAGGCGGGCTGTGCTCCAGCGTTCTGGAGGAACGTCACGCCGGCGGACCTGGCGAACGTGGTGACCAGAGCGTGGATGAGCCGCGCGAGCAGCGCCTCCAGGACCATGATCGCCGCCTTGGCGAGCAGCGCGGCCAGGAAGTCAGACATCAGACACCTCACGGGGGGATATCGGATTTACTGCCAGATTTCACCACAAATCTGGCATCGGGTGGCATCTTACGTGTCCGATGGGTGAACGCGCGATGACCGGATCGGCGCGCGTTCGGACCGGAGCCTTCCTGGGCGGGCACGGGCTCGGGCTCGGACCGGAAGCCCTTCCTAGGCGGGCACGGGCCCGGGCGTGGGCTCGGGCCGGCTGGAGGGGACGCTCAGGCGGGGCAGGCCGCGTTCCAGACCGCGCTCCAGGACCCGCTCCACGAGCACGGCCGCCGCGGCGCAGCCCAGCCCGATCCCCCACCCCAGCGGACCGATCGGGCGGCACCCGAACAGCCGGCTCAGCCCCGGCACCGAGACGATCACCGCGAGCGCGGCCAGCGACGCGAGCGCCGCCAGCAGGACCAGCCGGTCCCGCCCGCCCACGGCGAGCGTCTGCATGAGCTGCGCCGCCACCAGCCCGACGAGCCCGATCGTGTCGGCCCGGCCCCGTGTGCCGGTCATCCGGCCGAGCAGCCAGGCCGCCGCGGCCGCTGCGGCGGTGGTGATCGCCCGCAGGTGGATGTCGCGGGTCAGGGCCGCGCCCAGCGACGCCTCCGGCCCTTCGGTGAGGAGCCGGTCCGGGTCCACGGCGCCCGGCGGCCGCACCGCCACGGCCATGGCGGGGAGCATGTCGGTGAGGAGGTTCACGAGGAGGAGCTGGCGGGTGTTGAGCGCGCTGCGGCCGGTCAGCAGGCTGGAGCCGAGAGTGAAGACGATCTCGCCGACGTTCCCGCCGAGCAGCATGCTGAGCGAGTCGCGGACCGACCCCCACATCGCCCGGCCCTCCACGATCGCGTCGATGATGGTCTCGATGCGCTCGTCGACCACCACGATGTCGGCGGCGGCGCGGGCGGCCGGGGTCGCGCGGGAGCCGAGCGCCACGCCCACGTCCGCGAGCCGGATGGCGGGCACGTCGTTCGCGCCGTCGCCGGTGACGGCGACCACCCGGCCCATGCGGCGCAGCCCGGCGACGATGCGCGCCTTGTGCTCCGGCGTGACCCGGGCGAACACCGCGACCTCCCGGAGCGCCTCGTCGAGTGCTCCGTCGTCCACCTCGTCGAGCTGGGGGCCGGTCATGACGCGGCCGCCGTTCATGGCGTTGATCTCGGCGGCGATGGCCTCGGCCGTGCTCGGATGGTCACCGGTGATCATGACGACGCGGACTCCGGCTCTCATGAGGCCCTCGACGCTCCGCTTGGCGGTGGGCCGCACCGGGTCCGCCAGGCCGAGGAACCCGAGGAAGCTCAGCCGTTCGATCCTGGACTCGTCCAGGTCGGCGCGGCTGGAGGCCGGCCGCTCGGCGACCGCGAGCACCCGGTGTCCCTGGAGCGCCAGCCGCTCGACCTCCTCCTCCAGCTCCCGCCTGGCCGCCGCGTCCAGGGGCGCCGTCCCGGCGCCGCGCCGCAGGGTCGTGCAGCGGTCGAGCAGCACCTCGGGCGCGCCCTTGACGCTCAGCACCTGCCGCGTGCCGCCTTCCTCCCCGGTCCCGTACGTGCCGAGCACGGCGTGGTAGCCGCGGGCCGGCTCGAACGGCAGCTCGTCCACCCGCCGCCACCCCACGAGCTCGTCGGCCGGCGAGACGCCCAGCCGCTCCGCGCCCTCCACCACGGCGCGGTCCGTGGGATGCGGGATGGCGCGCCCGTCCTCGTACCGGGGACAGGCCCGCAGCGCCGCGGCGACCACGGCCCGCAGCTCGGGCGACAGGTCCGCCACGGCCCGCTCGATCCGGCCGTCCGACACCCGGCCCAGGCTGATGCGCCCCTCCGTGAGCGTGCCGGTCTTGTCGAAGCACAGGACGTCCACGCGGCCCAGCGCCTCGATCGTGGACGGGTTGCGTACGAGGGTGTCGCGAGCCGACAGCCGCTTGGCCGACGCGAGCTCCGCGACCGTCGCCACGAACGGCAGCCCCTCGGGCACGGCGGCGACCGCCAGGCTCACGGCGGGGGCGACGGCGGCGGCCGCCGGGGCTCCCCGCAGCAGCTCGGTCGCCATGAGCGCCACGCCCGAGCCGATGGCCACGGGCAGGATGCGGCGGCTCAGGGCGCGCAGCCGCAGCTCCACGCCGGTCGGCGGCGAGCCGGCCGCGGCCAGCCTCGCGGTGCGGCCGGCGACGGTGGCCTCGCCGGTGGCCACCACGACGGCCAGGCCGTGCCCTGCCGCGACGGTCGTGCCCTGGTACACCATCGACGTGCGGTCCGCGACGGCCGGAGCGGCCGTGGGGGCCGCGCTCTTGGTGACGAGCCGCGACTCGCCGGTCAGCGTGGACTCGTCCAGCTCCAGGCCGGACGCCTCGACCAGCCGGGCGTCGGCGGGGACGGCGTCGCCGGCGCGCAGCTCGATCACGTCCCCGGGCACGAGGTCGTCCGCGACCCCGGCCACGATCCCCGCCTCGATCCCCGCCTCGATCCCCGCCTCCCCGCGCTCCTCCGCCTCGCGCCCCTCCGCCTCCTCGGGAACGAGCGCGGGGGCGGGCGGGCGGCGCAGGCGTACGCGGACGGCGGTGACGCGGGTGAGGCGGTGCAGGATCCGGTCGGCGTGCCAGCGCTGCGTGCCGCCGAGCAGGGCGCCGACGGCCATCACGCCGACGATCAGACCGGCGTCGAGCACCGAGCCGACGGCGGCGGAGACGCCCGCGCCCGAGGCGAGCACGGGGGTGAGCGGGTTGGCGATCTCCTCCAGGCAGGCATGCGTGAGCGACCGCGGCCCGCCACCGGCCACGCCGCCGCCCGCGGCCCCTGTCCCGCCGTACGTCGCGTGACCTCTGCGCCGCGCCGCCTCCTCCTCCGGGAGTCCCTCGGGGGACGTGCGGAGCCGCGACAGCGCGTCCTGGACCGTCATGGCGTGCCAGGGCGTGTGGTCGGCGGGCGGCGGCGGCGCCTCCCTGCCCGCCCGGCGCCCCGTCCACTCGCCCGTCACGAGCGCGGCCACGGACGCGGCGTTGCTCACCAGGTGCACCCTGCCCAGCGCCGTCCGCGCCGGCCCCAGGAACGCCAGCACCGCCCCCGTGGCCGCCCCTGCCCCCGCCACCCGCACGCTGCGCCTGGCCGCCTTCCGCGCGTACGGCAGGCAACGCAGCAGCAGGTACGCCCCGTCGAACCCGCCGATCACGTCCGCGTCCCACGGGACCGGACGGGGCCTGCCCAGCACGCCGATCCCCAGGTCGGCCCGGGCCAGCGCGCGCCGTCCCCGTTGTGACACCACCGCCACGCCGTGCCCCTCGGCCTGCATCACCCGTATCTCGGCGGCCAGCCGCGACCCGCCGCGTACGACCCGCTTCACCCCCAGCCGCCCGGCCAGCCGTGGATCTCCCCCGGCCAGCACCACCTCGCACGCGTTCCCGGGGGCGGCCACCAGGGCCTCGGCGAGCGGGTGCGGCTCCGGCTCCAGGCCGACGACGGCGACCACGTCCCCCTGCCTGGCGATCGCGACCAGCCGCACCCCTTCCTCCCGCCACCGCCCCACCTCGGCGGGCTCCGGCTCAAGAGGATCCGGCTCATGAGGGCCCGGCTCATGAGGGCCCGGCTCATGAGGGCCCGGCGGCTCGTACGGGGCGACGCTCCAGCCGTCGCGCGCGCGGCGGACCCTCGGGGCGGAGCGGTCCGTGAGATCGATGAGCGCGTACAGGCGGGTGTGCAGCTCGTCCAGGTCGGCCCCGGAGGCGAGGGGTACGACGCCGTGGACGGCCCACGCGCCCGTGGTGAGGAGGCCCGCGTCCAGGACCACCGTGTCCACGCGGTCCATGCGGTGCAGAGCGTCACGGTCGAGCACGATGGTGTCCCGCCGTCCCAGCGCCCGGATCAGCGCGCTGGTGAACGCGTCCCTGCCCAGGCGCGCCGCCTTCGGGACCCCGGCGACCAGCACGGTCAGCCCTCGCTGGTGATCGCGGCTGAGGAACGTGGTCACCCCCTGCCCGGCCAGGGACAGCGCGCCGGCCACGTCCGCGTACCTCTCGACGGGCCCGCGCGGCAACGGCGTCACGCGGCGCGGCACGGCCGTACGGATGTGGCGGTAGGTCCCCTCCTCGGCGGCGAACTCCTCCTCGCGCCGCTCCCAGGCGGCGCGCCCGGCGCGGGTGTCCACGTAACGGCCGGCGGCGGCGACGGAGTCGACGAGCAGGGACACCGGCCGCAGCGCGAGCGCGTGCGTGAGGATCCGCCCGGATGCCAGCACCGCGTCCACCGCCGGCTTGCCGACGCGTTCCTCCAGCTCCCGGCGTACCCGGGGGGTGTGCTCGACCAGGGAGAGCAGAGCCGGCGCCAGCGCGGGCAGCCTCGGCACGCGGGCGGCCTGCCCGGCCAGCGCCGCGCCGGCGCCGAGCAGGTGCAGGCCGAGGCTCACGGCGGCGCGCGCCTGCTGCTCGACCCCGTCGAGCGCGCGGGAGGCCCTGCCCCATCCGTCCTCGTCCTCGTCCCCGTAGCCGGCTCCGTCGTCGGCCGCGCCTCCGTCGCCCTGCTCGCGCTCGTCCTCGTCCTCGTCGCCGCCGACGGCGGCCTCGATCGTGCGGATGTCGTCGAGGACGTCCAGGACCTCCTGGACGCGGGCCAGACCGGGCCGCCGCCCCTTCTCCGGGGAGCCGTCGTCCTCATGCGGGGAGCCGTCGTCGCCCGCGCCGGGCTCCCCGACGTCCAGCTCCTCGATGATCTCCAGGAGTTTGTCCACGTCCGTCGTGGCCGGGTCGCAGGCGACGTACACGAACCCGAGCGCGCCGTTGACCTCGGCGCGTTCGACACCGGTGGCCAGCAGACGGTCCTCCAGGAGGCGCGCCCGCCGCCCGGTGCCCGGCCCGCCCACCGCGCGCAGCTCGACGCGCATGCCGCCCGGGCACGCGCGGACCACCCGAGGGCGCGGGAGGAGACCGCGCAGCGGCTCGGGAAGCATGCCGAGCAGGGCGCCCGCGGCGGCGGGTACGCCGGGCAACCGCATGTGGTCTCCCTCTCCCATCGAACGGATGTGTCCTGCCGGGGGACGCGTCCTGCCGGGGGTGCGTCCTGCCAGGGGTGTGTCCTGCGGGGGAGGTGAACAGGCGGACCTGTCAGGGGCTGCGGGCCGGTCGAGGACCGCGTCGGCCGCCCGCGTGACGCGAGCGGCCGTGGGTCGTCTCGTCGCGCACGGTCACGCGCTCACCCGGGGGGCTGCTGCGTACCGGCGGGGGACGGGGGCTTCGGCTGCGCCCTCGCGGAGGCGGCCCGCGCGGCGGCCGCCCGCGCCGACGCCGCCCTCGTGGCGGACGCCTGCGTGGCCGACTGCGTGGCGGACGCCTGTGTGGCCGACGCCCGCTGGGTGGCTCCTCTTCGGGACGACCCGCTCTTGGGCGCCTCCTCGGCCTTCATGGCGCTCTTGCGGGCGGCGGCGGACGCCGTCCCACCGCCCGCGCCGCCACCGCGGGCCCCCGTGGACACGCGCGGCGCCGACGGCGCCGTACGCCCCGTCACGCTCGCCCCCTGCCCGGCGTTCCCCATGGAGGTCTGCCCCGAACGGGCCCGCTGCGCGATGATCGCTCCGGCGCCGATGGCCGCCGCGACGGGCCACTCGATGACGCCCATGACCGCGAGCGCCCCGAGGGCGCCGTAGTAGGCGACGCGCTCGGGCGGCGGCAGCATCGCCCGCGCGACGTCGGCGGCGTGCCCCATCTCCTGGCGGCTGATCCTGGGGACGTGAACGTGCGGCAGAGGAATCCGCGGCATGCGCATCTGTGGAGGACGGACCTCGATCGTCATCATCGGCAGGTCCAGCGTGAACCGTCTGGCGGAGCCGGCCTCCGTCCCGGCGGTGGCGGTCGAGCGGGTCTGGGCCACGGTCATGACTTCCCCTCTGTACTGAGGAATCCTCTCCGTGTCCCTATCCCACCCCTAGGCGATTCATGCCCGATAGTGCCCTTTTGACGGATTCACTACCAGCCCATGCATCCTGCCGTGCCTGCTCCAGAAGGTCTGCGGCCGACAGAGTCAGCGCTTGCGGGCGATGCCGCCGTACATGAGGCGCTGGCCGACCGTCAGCTCCGACGGAACGGGCCCCTCGGGGCGCCACAGCGGCAGCGCGACGACCCCAGGCTCCAGCAGCTCGAACCCGTCGAAGAAACCGGTGATCTCCGCCTCGGTGCGGAAGCGGCCCGTGCCGAGCAGGGCGAGGAACTTCTTCTCCGCCTCCCGGGAGTCCTCGCTGGAGGCGCAGAAGTGGGTGATGAACAGATAGCTGCCGGACGGGACCGCGTCCATGTACGCCTGGACGATGCCCCGCGGGTCCTCGTCGTCGTGCAGGTGGTGCAGGATGCCGACCAGCATCACCCCGACCGGCCGGTCGAAGTCGATGAGCCGCCTGACGTCCTTGTCGGCGAGGATGGTCTTGGGGTCGCGCAGGTCGGAGGTGACGACGGCGGTGCGGTCGTTCTCCGCCAGCAGCGCCCTGCCGTGGGCCAGCACCATGGGGTCGTTGTCGACGTAGACGACGCGCGACTCCGGGTTGGCGCGCTGGGCGACATGGTGGGTGTTCTCGACGGTCGGCAGCCCCGACCCGAGGTCGATGAACTGCGTGACGCCCTGCTCGACGAGGAAGCGCACGCCGCGGCCCAGGATCTGCCGGTTGTACGTGGCCACGTCGTAGATCTCGGGGACCACCTTCACGATCTCCGCGACGAACGCGCGGTCGACCTCGAAGTTGTCCTTGCCGTTGAGCACCACGTCGTAGGCGCGGGCGATGCTGGGGCGCGTCGTGTCGATGGCGCTGGTCCACTGGTTCGGCGTCTCGGCCACGGCGTTCCCTTCGTGCCTTTCATGGCGGTCCGACAAGCAAGATCCTAGTGCCGCGAATGCGAGAGTTGTACGCGTATCGCGGCATCCTGAGGAACATGGCCACCACGTCCGCCCGTCTGCTCACGCTCCTGTCCCTGCTGCAGAGCCCCCGCGAGTGGCCCGGCAGCGAGCTGGCGGAGCGACTGGAGGTCACCCCGCGCACGATCCGCCGTGACGTCGAACGGCTGCGCGATCTCGGCTACCCGGTACGGGCCACCATGGGCGGCGCGGGCGGCTATCGCCTGGAGGCGGGCAAGGCCATGCCGCCGCTGCTGCTCGACGACGAGGAGGCCGTGGCCATCGCCGTCGGCCTGCGCACCGTGACCCGGCACCCCGTGGACGGCATCGACCAGGCGTCGGTACGGGCCATGGCCAAGCTGGGGCAGGTGCTGCCGTCCAGGCTGCGGGCGCGGGTGAGCGCGCTGGGCAACGCCACGGCCGCGCCGCCTCCCGCCGCCGGTCAGAGCATCGACCCGGAGGTCCTGGCGGTGCTCGCCACGACGGCCGCGGCCGGTGAGCGGCTCCGTTTCGCGTACGTCTCGGGCTCGCCGGACGACGGCTCCGAGACCCGGCGGCACGTGGAGCCGTACGGACTGGTCCCCTGGGGCCGGCGCTGGTATCTCGCGGCGTTCGACTGCGACAAGGACGACTGGCGCGTCTTCCGGGTGGACCGGGTCCGGCAGCCCTGGCCGACGGGCGCGCGGTTCGCGCCGAGGCCGCTGCCCGCCGAGGACGTGGCCTCCTTCGTCACCGCCCGGCTGCATGGCCTGATCCCCGTCTACCGCGCGGTCGTCACCCTGCGCGCTCCGGCCGAGCAGGTGAGAAGCCGCCTCGGGGACGGCGCGGAGGACGTGGTGCCGGTCGACGAGCGCACCTGCCTGCTGGACGGCCGCAGCGACACCCTGGAGTGGCTGGCCTTCCGGCTGCTCACGCTGGGCTGCGAGTTCGAGGTGCACGAGCCGCCGGAGCTGCTGGAACACCTGCGCGAGCTGGGCGGCCGGGCCCTGCGCGCGACGGGCGCCGACTGACCGCCGCACAGGCCGCCGTATAGGACAGAACCCGTCCTACACCCGCTCTACCTTTGGTCAAGACGTTCCGGAAACACGGCACAGGAGGCACACACATGTCCGTCAAGCCCGTCCCCAGCGGCTACACCACCGTCACTCCCTGGATCATCTCCCGCGACACCGCCGGCGTCATCGACTACCTGCGGGAGGCGTTCGGGGCCGAGGAACTCGGCCGGGTCGTCGACGACCGCGGCCGGATCGGGCACGCCGAGGTCCGCATCGGCGACGCGATCGTGATGCTGTTCGACGTGGACGAGAGCTGGCCCGCGACGCCCGCGTTCACCAGGCTGTACGTGGAGGACGCCCGCGCCGTCCATCGCCAGGCCGTCGCCGCCGGGGGCACGTCGGTCTCGGAGGTCACCCATCTGGCCTTCGGCGACCTGGTCGGGCGGGTACGCGACCCGTTCGGCAACGTGTGGTGGATCCAGACGCACATCGAGGACGTGACGCCGGAGGAGATGGAGCGGCGCTGGAGCGACCCGGTGTTCACGGCGGCGATGGAGTACATGCAGCGGCCGGAGACCCCGTTCTTCGCCACCGCCGGCGAGCGTCCCGGAGCCTGACCGGTCGGCGCCTCCGCCGACGCTCGGTGCATCCCACCCGGACGACGCCGCCCCCCCTTCGCCGCCCCCTTCGGCCTCGCCCGCGCGAAGGGGAACGAGCGGCCGCGCGGCAGTGGTGAGTCGGTCGAGGCGTTCTTCGACCTGGGCGGCGCCGTCTGCTCAAGCGGGCGCCCTGTCCGTCGCCGGCTTTCTCGCCCCTGATCTTCCTTATCCACTGCTTCCGGCCTCGCGCCTGCCGTTCCCCCGGGGCTCCTCCCCGCGATGCCCTCGGGGCAATGCCCTCTGTCCGATGCCCCCGAGGTAATGCCCCTCCTCCGACGCCGCGCGGGCACTGCCCTCTGCGCCGCACCGCGCGGGCAATGCCCTCTGCGACGCCGCGGGCGGTGCCCTTGCCGCGTGCCGGCGGGTTCCGCGCTTCGCGCTTCTGAAGGCCCACTCGGGGCGAAGCCGGCGGGCGGAGCCCGCCCTCAGGAAGGCGGCCTCGCGGAGCGAGGGCCTCCAGGGGCCGGGACCGGGCCCGGCTGGAAGAGCGGCTGAGCCCATGGCGCGAAGCGCCGCACGCGAAGGCCTTTGGCCTTGTGCGCCCCATGCGTCAGGGCCCCGGCGTTCGAGAACGCCGGGGCCCTGACCACAGCAGGTCTACGAGAACAGGTGGTCCACCACGCGGGCCGTGGCCTTGCCGTCGTCCTTCGGGGCGTAGGTGGCCCGGAAGGCGTCGTAGCGGTCGCGGTGGGCGGCCGCCACCTGGTCGATCGACCGGAGCGCCTCGATGACCTCGGCCGAGGTGGACAGCACCGGGCCGGGGGCGATCTCGGGCAGGTCCACGTACAGCCCCCGCTTGGCGGAGTACTTCGCCAGGTCGTACGCGTAGAAGACCATGGGGCGGCCCGTGGCCGCGAAGTCGAACATGACCGACGAGTAGTCCGTCACCAGCACGTCCGCCACCAGCAGCAGATCCGCCATATCGGGATAAGTCGTGACGTCGTGGGCGATGTCGGGGACGGCGGGCATGGCCTGCATCGGGTGGGCGCGGACCAGCAGCTCGTGGTCGGCCCCCAGCTCCTCCCGCGCCTTGGCCAGGTCGAGCTTCACCATGGCGTTCTTGCGGTCGTAGTCGCGGTACGTCGGCGCGTACAGCACCACCCGCTTGCCCTCGGCCAGCCCCAGCCGCGCCCGCACCTCGGCGGCCAGCCGCTCGCGGTCGGGCGAGGTGAGCACGTCGTTGCGCGGCAGCCCGCTCTCCAGGATCTCGCCCTGGTAGCCGAACGCCTTGCGCAGCAGCGTGGTGGCCCACGGCGACTGCGACAGCAGCACGTCCCAGCCGCGCACCTCGGCCGCCTGCCGGTGCCAGATCGGCGGGCGCGGGTCGCGGTTCATGTGCGGCTGGTCGTTGCCGACGTGCTTGGCCGGGGTGCCGTTCCAGGTCTGCAGCACCACCTGGTCCTCGCGGGCGCGGAACCAGACGGGCAGGAAGGAGTTGGTCACGATGTGGCGGGACCTGGCCAGCGCGGCGTGGTGCTCGCGGCTGCCCGCGCGCACGGCCGTGGTGCCGGGCGGCGGCGTGAACGCGCCGTCCTTGACGATCCAGATGTGCTCGCGGTCGTCGCCGCGCCGCACCCGCTCCTCGTACACGGCCCGGACGCTGTCGGCGTAGAGGCGGCCGTCGTTGACCACGTACACGGTCGCGTCGTTGAGCGGCTCGGTGCGCTGGGCCGGGTAGAAGACCCGCCGCAGCACGTGGGTGCCGGCCACGCCCTTCTCGTCGGCGGGCAGCACCTCCTCGACGGTGATCACCGGCACGTCGAAGCGGGTGGAGACCATCCGGAACGCGTGCCCGGCCAGCTCGCGCGGCGCCTCGTCCAGCCCCGGCAGGGCGGCGTGGTCCATGCGCAGCGGGACGATCTCCCCCGAGGGGTGGCGGATCGACATGTTCCAGGTGCCGGAGGACAGCGGCACGCTCTCGCCGAAGCGCTCCAGGGCCGCGGGCGTGATCCGGGCGGTGAACTCCTCGCCGTCGCGCTCCATCGGGATGCCGTAGCAGAGGCCGGAGCGATGGCGCAGCGTGAGCACGCGCTGACCGGAGGCGTCGGGGTAGCGTCCGCGCAGGACCAGCGTGGAGCCCTCCCACACCGCCGAGGAGATCACCGGGCGGATGCGGTGGGCCGAGACGATGACGCGGTCGCGCCGGTCGCCGAGCACGGTGATCTCGCGGTCGCCGACGGCGGCCCGGGTCTCGCCCGAGTCGCCCAGCATGACCGAGGCCGCGGGGTCGCCCTTCGGCTCGACCCAGAGCCGCCGCCCGTCCTTCTCGTGCAGGAGCGCGGAGACGGCCTGGACGACCACGACCTCGGTGCCGCCCTGCTGGGGCGTGAAGTCGGCCGCCACGCGGTGGCCGCCGAGCCGGGCGTGCCCCTTGGTCACGCTACGGCCAGGCAGGAAGATCCGCAGCTCCAGGCGGTCGCCCTCGACGGTGACGCCGGTCAGCTCGGCCCGGTTGGGCTGGAGCACCACCTGGAGGGCCCGGTCGGACGTCCAGACGGGACGGACCCACCAGCCGGGACGCAGCTTGAGCCCGGCCGGGCGCTCGGGGCGGCCCACCGAGGAGCCGCGCAGCAGGCCGGTGGCCCGCGCCCCGCGGCTCCAGAACACGATCTCGGCCCGCCACGTCGTGGCGTCGGCCACGGCCGGCCGGTGCCGCATCCGGCGGCGGGCGGCGTGGACGGCGCCGCGCACCGCGCCGCGCCAGCGCAGCGCCCACGGGCTCAGCTCGGCCGAGAACCCCGACCAGTCGTAGTTGCAGCCCGGCTCGCGGGCGCCGTGGGTGGCCTCCGGCTCGAACGTCCGCCGGGTGCGCATGCGCACGGGCGGCAGCCAGCGGGGGCCGCGCAGCACGACGCTCGCCCGGTTGAAGCGGCGGCTGCGCACCGACAGTCCGGCGAGGTAGGCGAAGCCGGTGATGCGCAGCTTGCCGTCCACCCACTGGATGTCGTCGATGTGCGTGACGGGCACCAGGTCGGAGCGGCGCAGCCGGTACAGCTCGGCCGGCAGCTCGTCCTGGAACGGCAGGTCGGCGTACCAGCGCAGGCCCTTGCGGATGCGCTTGGACGGCTCGGCCGCGGCGGCGACCGCCTTCGTCAGCGTCTCGCCGTCGATCAGCTCCGCGTCGGGGCGGTGCTCGACGAGGTGGCAGATGAGCCGGCGGGCGACGGGCAGGTCGCGCTTGACCCGCTCGTCCACGTTCGCGAGGTACGGGCGCAGCAGGGCGACGAGCTCGCGCCGGCGCGCGGGGCCGCGTTTGACCGCGACGTCCATCCGCGCGCCCAGCGGACCGCTGAGCACCTCCGCGTCGAACGCCGCGTCCTGACCGCCAGGACCTGCCGCCCGCATGATCGCGTCCAGGGGCTCGCCGCGATCGCAGAGATCTTGGACGACCTTCAGACGGTCGGCGGCCGGATCGCCGCCCGGGCTCTGCGCTGGAACGCCGGTGGCCATCGGGGGGCACCGCCTTTCGGACCGCCATCACCTGTTTTGCCCATGCTAAGGGGAGTCACATACCGCGCATGCACCGTCGTGGCGAATTCCGCAGCTCAAACGTTTTACTGAGAATCCACTGAACGTCCGTCCCAGCGGGCGGCCCGCATGTCGGCTCTGTCGCCGCGCGTGGGGGTGCCCTCGGCGCGCCAGTTCGCCAGGCACTCCTGGAGGTGGCCGGCCGAGGCCGCGGTGCCGTCGGCGTGGACGACGCGCCACCACGGCACGCCGCCGCCCCACGTGGACATCACGGCGCCGACCTGGCGCGGACCGCCCTCACCGAGGTACTCGGCGACGTCGCCGTACGACATGACACGGCCCGGCGGGATGGACTCCACCACCTGCAGGACGCGCTCGGCGTACGGGTTCACGCGCGCCCCCGGAGGGTCACGGGCCCCACGCGGCGGGTCCCGCGTCGATGATCTCGTGGAACTTGCCCAGGTCGGTCGTCGTGCCGCCGGCCGTCACCTGGACCACGCCGTCGCGCACCGTGTAGCTCTCACCGTCCTCGCCGACCAGCCGGGCGCCGAGCAGGGCGGCCAGCCGGACGAGCTGTGCCACCTGCCAGTCGGAGCCGGGCTCGCCGACCACCTGGTCGTTCCAGCGTGCCACGGTGTGCGTGCCGCCGCCGTGCCTGGCGACGATCTCCTGCGACCCGCTCAGCTCGAACCCGGCCGGCGTGATCGCCTTCGCGAGGTCGGCGTAGGCGATCGGCGCCTCCCGGACCACGCGCAGCTCGTATCCCATGACGCGGGACCATAGCGGATCTTTCACCTTCTACGCTGATTGAGCGCCATGACCGCCCCGCTGAACGTGACCAGCGCCACGAGCGCGGCCCCGCCGAACAGCCACAGTCGCCACGGTTCGGGTCCCGGCCGCGACGGCACCGGGGAGTCCACGCCCTGCCCGAAGTGGAGGTCGTCGGACACGTCGGGCCCGGGCTTGGCCGTGGCCAGCCGGTCGGCGGCGTTGAGCGCGGCGCCCGCGTCGACCACGCCGAAGCCCGTCTTGTCGTCGTACCCGGCCGCGGGACGGCCCCGGGCGCTGGACGACAGCGCCTGCGCGACGCGCTCCGGCGGCATCCCGGGATGGCGGGCCTTGATCAGGGCGGCCACGCCCGCGACGAGCGCGGCGGCCGGGCTGGTGCCCTCGGCCGGCTGGTAGCCGCCCCCGAGCCGGGCCACGGGCACGCCCACGCCGGGCGCCGCGACGAGGACGGACAGGTTGTCGCTGCTGAACGCGGCCCGCCTGCCCTGCTTGTCCACGGCGCCCACCCCGATGACGCCCGGGTAGCCGGCGGGGAAGTTCCAGTAGGAGGTGCCGTTGGTCTGGGCGTAGCGGGTCTGCCCGTCGTTGCCCGCGGCGGCGACCAGCACCACGCCCTTGCTCAGCGCGTACGAGACGGCCTCGCGCTCGGACTTGAGCGGTCCGTAGCCGCCGATCGACATGCTGACGACCTTGGCGCCGTGATTGGCGGCGTAGCGCAGCCCCCTGGCCAGCGGGCTCTCCAGGCCGGAGTCACCGTCGGGCCGGGGGGCCGGCTGCGGCTCGATGGACCCGTCGGCGGGCTGCTCGGTCACCTCCAGCGGCACGGACAGGATCCGCGCGTCGGGCGCGACGCCGATCAGGCCCTCCTCGGCGCCGGTGCCCGCGATGAGCGCGGCCATCGCGGTGCCGTGCGCGCCGGGCCGGGCCGCGCGCTCCACGGACGACAGGCTCATGTCGGGCCCGGTGGTCACCTTGCCGCGCAGCTCCTTGAGCTTCGGGTCCACGCCGCCGTCGATGACGGCGACGGTGACGCCCTTGCCCTTGGTGACGGTCCACGCCTGCCCTACGTTCAGCGCGTCCAGCACCCACTGCTGCTGGTCCCGTACGGGGACGCTCGCGGGGGACTGCAGGGAGAGCGCCGCGGCGGCGAGCACGCGGACGGCGGCGGTCAGCACACGTTCCCCTGGGTGCAGGGCGGGACCTTGGGCGGGTCGGCGAGGAAGTAGGCGATCTGGTTGCCGATGGAGCGGGCGGCCGGCCACAGCTCGCTGTGCAGGATCTCCTCCGGCGGCACGGCCGCGCGCGTGCGCCCGTCGGCGTAGCCCGCGGTGGAGAACACGAGGTACGGCCCGGCGCCCACCCAGCCGGCGCGCTGGCGCTGCTCGGTGCCGAACCGCTCGGTCACCGTGCCGGGGAACGCCACGGGCAGCACGCCCACCCGGTCGTCCTGGGTGAGCTGCTCGGCCGCCGACACCCGGGACTCCTCGTCCTTCAGCACGGCCACGCCGACCGTGAACACGAACGTGGCCGTCTGGTCGACGTAGGTGGCCCGCAGCATGCTCACGCAGCCGTGGTCGTCGAGGACCGCGGCCACCGAGGCGTCCACGCCGTCGCGGCACGCGGTCTCGGGGGCGATGCCGACGCGCCTGGCGTACTGCTGGGCGCTGTCGAGCCCCTGGTACTTGACCTCCTCGGGGAACACCCCGGTCGCCGGCCACGCCTGCCAGCGGCGGGCGATCTCCTCCTGCTTGTAGCGGCTCTGCTCGGCGGGGGTCAGGGGCCGGGAGCGGGTCTCGGCGAGCAGCCCGACGGTGCCGAGCAGCACGACGACGGCCGACATGGCCATGACGGCGCCCACGAGCACGACGAACCAGCGGCGGTAGCGCACGCCACGCCGCAACGCCTCCCGCTCGGCGCGTTCCCGGGCGGCCGCGCTGACGCGGCTGCCGGCGGCCGGCCATCCGCGCACACGCGAACGGCGGCCGGATCGGGCGCCGAGGGGATTCGGCCGTCCCTGCGTCCCTCCGGCGCGGGGCAGCCCCGAAGTCGTCCTACGTGCCTTCACCACCGCCTCGTTCCCAGGATCGCTCCGTGTGTGTTTCGTCCCCCTTGGCACGCGGATCATGCGTCCTCGGGACCCTGTGCCCGGCGCACGCGCCTGACCAGCACGTACATGGTGGCCATGGAGGCCAGCGCGCCGCCCGCCGCCACGGCAGCCACGACGCCGTAGACCCGGGCCCTGCCCCGGTCGCGGGCGACCACGCGGATGGGGCCCGCCGCCGCGCCGCCGACGGGCGAGGCCGGGTCCTGGGCCTGGCCGCCGGTCGCGGTCTCGGTGTGGCGGGCCAGCCGGCGGGCCTCGGCCAGGGCGCGGCGGGCGTTCACGACGCCGAACCCGGTGCCCGTGTCGTAGCCGCCCGGGGGCCGGTCGGTGGCGCTCGCGGTGAGCGCCCGGGCGACGAGCGGCGGCGACATCCGCGGATACTCGGCCTTGATGAGGGCGGCCACTCCGGAGACGAGCGCGGTCGCCTGCGAGGTGCCCCGGCCGATCCAGTACTGGTCGCCCGGGCCCGCGCCCAGGATGTCCACGCCGGGCGCGGCCACCACCACCGACGAGTTGCCGTTCGAGAACGTCGCGCGCCGCAGCCGCCCGTCCGTCGCGCCCACCGCGACCACGCCGGGGAACGCCGCCGGATAGGAGTACGGCGCCGCGCGGCCCGGGCGGCGCGCCCCGTCGTTGCCCGCGGCGGCGACCAGCACGACGCCCCTGTCGATGGCGTACCGGATCGCGGCGCGCTCCTCCCCGCTCGGCAGGTCCTTGGACAGCGACAGGTTGATCACGTCGGCGCCGCGGTCCACGGCGTAGCGGATGCCCCGCGCCATCACGTCCTCGAAGCGCGGGTCGGTGTTGAACACGCGGAACCCCCGCTCCTCGTCCTCCAGGATCACCCGCACCGAAAGGATCTCCGCCTCGGGCGCGACGCCGATGACGCCGCGCGAGCCGTCCGGGCCATGCCCGTGACCGGCGATGAGCGAGGCCATGTACGTGCCGTGCAGCCGGAGGGGGCGCACGCCCGGAGGGTTCGCGCCCTTGGTGAAGTCCCTGCCGACGGTCACCGAGCCGGCCAGGTCGCGGTGGAGCGGGTCCACGCCCGAGTCGAGCACGGCCACGGTGACGCCGCCGCCCCTGGTGGCCCGCCACGCCTTGGGCAGTTCGAGGGTGTCGAGGACCGGCTGCTGGCCGCCGCGCACGTCGTCGGCCAGCGCGGGCGCGGCCAGCGCCGGCGACGCGCCGAGCAGCGCCGCCCCGGCCGCCGCGACCCCGGCCGCCCGCGCCAGGGGAGGGCGGGTCAGCACTGCCACTCCGGCGCGGCGCAGTCGGGCAGGCGGGGCGTTGTCAGGCGGTGCAGGACGTGCGCGGCCAGCTCGCCGCCGAACGCGAAGACGGCCGGGCGCTGCTCCCCCGCCGTGCTCGCGGGCCGCCCGTCGGCCTGTCCGGCCGTGGTCAGCACGACGTACGGGCCGGCCTGGCGTACCGAGCCTGCCTGCCGTACGGCGGGGGTGAAGCGGTCGGCGACCGTGCCGCGGAACGCCAGCGGGCGCAGGCCGGGCACCGGCTCGCCCGCCTGGGGGAAGGCCGCGCCGGCGCGGGCCGCGGCGCGCTCGTCGGGAAAGGCCGCGACGCCCACCGTGACCAGCACGCCGCGCAGCTCGTCGATGTAGGTGGCGCGCAGCACCGCGCGGCAGCCCGCCGCGCGCAACGCGCCGTCCGCTGCGGTGTCCACGGCCCCGGCGCAGCTCGTACGCGGGGAGATGCCGATCCGGCTGGCCTGCTCGGTGCCGCCCTGCTCGGCGGAGTACGGCAGGCGGGCGGGGAAGACGCGGCCCGCGGCCCAGGTGCGCCAGCGCTCGGCCGTCTCCCGCTGGACGGCGGCGCGCAGCTCGGCGGTGTTCGGCCCGCGGGTCAGCTCGGTGCCCGCCGCCCCGGCCGCCACCCCGGCGGTCACCGCGCAGACGAGCGTCAACGCGGAGGCCGCCACGAGGGCCGGCCAGCAGGGGCGGGCGATGTCCACGGCTTCGACCTTAATGCGGGCGACCCGGTGCCATCCCCGGAAACCGGACCGGCGGCCAAAACCGGTCTATCACCGGAGCGTCCACCACAAGATCCCGCTTTCACCAGGCGTTCAGCGGCCGTCCGAGGGCCCGCAAACGAACGGACCGGCCGCCCCCGGAGGGGACGGCCGGTCCGGTGAGGTCGGCGCCGGTCAGTAGGACGGCAGGCTGGGGTCGACGGTCTTGACCCAGCTCAGCACGCCGCCGCCGACGTGGACGGCGTCGGAGAAGCCGGCGTTCTTGACGATCGCCAGCGCCTCGGCCGAGCGCGCGCCCGACTTGCAGTGCAGCACGATGCGCTTGTCCTGCGGCAGCCGCTCCAGGGCCGAGCCGTTGAGGAACTCGCCCTTCGGGATGAGGGTGGCGCCGGGGATGGAGACGATCTCGTACTCGTTCGGCTCGCGGACGTCGACGAGGAAGATGTCCTCGCCGTTGTCCTGCATGGCCTTGAGCTCCAGCGCGGTGATCGTGGAGCCGGTGGCCGCCTCGGCGGCCTCGTCGGAGATCGCGCCGCAGAACGCCTCGTAGTCCTCGAGCAGCGCGGTGACGGTGGGGTTCTTGCCGCACAGCACGCACTCGGGGTCCTTGCGGACCTTGACGTCGCGGTACTTCATCTCCAGGGCGTCATAGATCATCAGCCGGCCCACGAGCGGGTCGCCGATGCCGGTGAGCAGCTTGATGGCCTCGTTGACCTGGATGGAGCCGATGGACGCGCACAGCACGCCGAGCACGCCGCCCTCGGCGCACGACGGCACCATGCCGGGAGGCGGGGGCTCCGGGTAGAGGCAGCGGTAGCAGGGGCCGTGCTCGGCCCAGAACACGCTCGCCTGGCCGTCGAAGCGGTAGATGGAGCCCCAGACGTACGGCTTGCCGAGCAGGACCGCCGCGTCGTTGACCATGTAACGGGTCGCGAAGTTGTCGGTGCCGTCGACGATGAGGTCGTAGCCGGCGAAGATCTCCATCACGTTGTCGGTGGACAGCGCGGTGTTGTGGATGACGACCTCGACCAGCGGGTTGATCTCGCGGACGGTCGCCGCGGCGCTCTCGGCCTTCGGCCGGCCCACGTCGGACTGGCCGTGGATGATCTGGCGCTGCAGGTTGGACTCGTCGACGACGTCGAAGTCGATGATGCCGAGGGTGCCGACGCCCGCGGCCGCGAGGTACATCAGCGCCGGCGACCCGAGGCCGCCCGCGCCCACGCAGAGCACCTTGGCGTTCTTCAGCCGCTTCTGCCCGGCCATCCCCACGTCGGGAATGATCAGGTGGCGTGAGTAGCGGCGCACTTCGTCAACGGTCAGCTCGGCGGCCGGCTCGACCAGAGGTGGCAACGACACTTTCTACGCTCCCGTTCCAGGGGGACCCATCTCACGTTCCTCAGGTTGGAACCTAGCCGGTGACCGGGGCATTCCCCAATCGCGTCTCACTGATCAGACGCCGGGCCTCGGCGGCGACCACCGCGGGCATCTCCATCATCGCCACGTGCCCGGCGCGCGGCAGCAGCACCAGCCTGACCTGCGGGAACGTACGGGCCGCCTTGGCGGCCATGGCCGGCCGGACGAGCCGGTCATGCCGGCCGTGGACGATGAGCGTGGGCGCCTGGACGCGGGCCGCGCACCGCCACAGGGTGTCATCGCCGCGCCGGAAGTACTCGGCGACGATGCCGCGGGCCGAGCCGATCACGGCGGCCACGGCGTACGGCAGGCCGTCGCGCCAGCGCAGCTCCTCGATCGCGTCGTGCAGCCGTACGGGGTGGACGGCGGTGACGTCGGCCCACACCATCGCGAACGAGGCGCTGATGCGCTGCTCCGCGGGGACCAGCCGGAGCTTGTCCATGAACCACTCGCCGAGCCGCGGGGTCGCGGCGGCGGCCACGCGGACCGGCCCGTACCGGGGCAGCAGGTCGGGCAGCGCGGGCGAGATCAGCGTGAGCGAGCGCACCAGGTCGGGGCGGTCGGCGGCGACGCGGACGGACACCGCTCCCCCGAGCGAGTTGCCGAACAGGTGGGCCGGTCCCGTGCGCTCCAGCAGGCCGATGACGGAACGGGCGTGCCCGGCGACGCTGTAGTCGCCGTCCTCGGGCGCGGGCGAGTGGCCGGCTCCCGGCAGGTCGATGGCGTGGCCGGTGACGTCGTCCTTGAGCTCGTGCATCAGGTCGGTCCAGTTGGTGGCGGACCCGGCCAGCCCGTGGACGAACACGGCCTGGTCGGGGGCGCCGTCCGGGGTGGATCTGACGTGCACCGAGCCCACCATGCGTCCTGGCCAGTGCGGGATCGGCTCTGCTGCCATGCGCCCTCCTCGTTCGCCCGCTCCACGATACGACCGACCCCACACATCATGCCATTCGCCACCATTTCGGGTCTTATCAGGGCACACCACCCTTTAAGTGCATTTTTCTGGAATTGGCGGCTTTCGCGGAGGCCCTGCACCCCTCGAACCTCCCGTACAAAACGGACATTTCATGGCAATTCATTTCATAAACACTTAATAACAGCAATGGGAGCGCTAGGGTATAGCAAAACGGCCAGAGTCCTGTTTGCCGCGCCCAGCCGCCGGAAATGAAAAGCCTCGGATGAGGCTTTTGGCCAACATCCACGGCATATTCCGTTAGCAACGAAAAATGCCGAAGAACCAGGGCAACCGATCCTTTAGGGGGGAACTCAATGCCCACGTTCAAGAGCGCAATCGCAAGCCTCGCGCTGGCCACCGCCGCGACCGGTGGCGTGGTCTCCGTCGGCGCGCTGACCACCGCGTCGTCCGCCGGCGCCACCACGGTCACCAGCGCCTCCGGCGACTTCAGCATGGGCTGCTGGCGCCGTTGGGGCTGCGGCTTCCGCGGCTGGGGCGGCGGCGGCTGGGGCGGCCGTCGTGGCCACCAGCGGGTGAAGATCCACATCCACATCCACAACAACAACGTCAACGACAACGACAACCACGCTGACGCTGACGCCGTCGCGGTCAACCGCGAAGACGACTGAGCCTCGGCCGACGGCTGAAGCGCTCGACCGGAGCGCCAGGCCGGCCGGGCACGGGATCCGTGCGGCTCTTTCCGGCCGGGGTGGGCTCCGCGTTCACCTTTCCTGAGCGCCCGTGCTCATCGGGGTCGTCGCTCGCCGGGGGCGAGCGA
>NZ_JABWGN010000011.1:61587-465105 GCF_013363975.1 Nonomuraea montanisoli
CACGATCACCCAGGCCAAGTCCGACGGCACGTACGAGAAGATCTACGTCAAGTGGTTCGGCAAGAAGCCCGGCGAGCTGGGTTGATCCATGACGGATCGCCTCCCACCACCGGTGGCGGCCGGGGGGGGGGGGGGCGGCCGGCCCCCCCCCCCCCACCCCCCTCGCTGAAAAAGGCAGTGCAGAAAAGACGCTCGATCCGTAGCTGGAACGGAGAAAACTCCAGCCCGTCTTTCCGCGCCTTCGGCATGACCATCGAAGCGCAACAACTGCCATTCCCGTAGCGCGAGCAGAGCGCACGGATGGCGCGTTCACTCACCATTCTTCGGGGGAATTCCATGTTCAAGCGAGCGATGGCCGGCCTCGCGGCCGCCTCGGTGCTCTCCGGCGGCTTCGTCACGCTGGTCGCGGCCACGACCACGTCGAGCGCCAGCGCTTCTGTCGGCACGACCGGCGCCGCCACGTGTGGACACAGCTGGGGCTGTGGCTGCCGCTGGCGTTGCGGCGGGTGGGGCGGCCGCGGCAACGACGGCCGTTCGCGGGTGAGGATCCGCCTGCACATCCACAACAACAACGTCAACAACAACGACAACCGCGCCGACGCCGACGCCGTCGCGGTCAACCGCGAAGAGGACTGACCCACCGGGTCCGGCCCACCGGGACGAGCCCTGAACTCGTCCCCCGAGTGCCTGTGTCCGTCGTGGCTGCCGGGAGGGTCCTGCCCTCCTGCGAAGCAGCCGCGTGGGCGCAGGCACTCGCCTTGTCCGCGCAGATGAGTCATCACACTTCGAGGAGTTCTTTCGTGTCCACGTACAAGCACGCGATCGCCGGTGTCGTCACCGCTCTCGCTCTGACCGGCGGCGTCGTCGCGATCGCCGCCGGCACCATGTCGTCCGCCTCGGCCACGACCCCCGGCTTCCAGGCCGACGGCGGCCACCGCAACCGGGTGAAGGTGCGCATCACGCTCCACAACAACAACGTCAACGACAACGACAACCGCGCCGACGCCGACGCGGTCGCCGTCAACGTCGAACGTCCGCGCCCGACGGTCACGGTCACCACCAAGGGCCCCGGTCAGTAGGAGCCCGACGCACGTCTCCGGAGAGCCCGCGCCCCCACGGCCCAGCTCGCGGGGGCGCGGGCTCTCCCTTTGCCCGGGGGCAACCTGTCATCGCACTTCGAGGAGTCCTTCTCATGTCCGTCCACAAGCACGCGATCGCCGGTGTCGTCACCGCCGTCGCTCTGACCGGCGGCGCCGTGGTGATCGCCACCGGCACCACCACCGTGTCGAACGCGTCGGTCACGACCCCGAACTTCCAGCCGTGGCCGCGCTGGCGTCTCCGCAACGACAACGAGAACTTCGGCCGCATCCGCATCCGCATCCGGAACAGGAACAACAACGTCGCCGTCAACCGCAACGACGCCGACGCCGACGCGACGGCGGTCAATGTCCGGCCGCGACCGACGTTCACGCCGACCCCGCCTCCCGGGAAGTAGGCGGGCCCGGCAACTCGCCCGCAGTCACGGGGCGACACTCCGGCGCGCGAGGGTGAGCCACCTGTCCGCGCCGGGGTGCCCGGCGGCACGCGCCCGGCGGCCGGTGCTCAGGCGGACTTGCGCGCCTTGCGCTTGGGCGCGGCCTTCTCCTCGGCCTTCTCCTCGGCCTTCTCCGTGCCCTTGCGCGTGCCCTTGCCCGCCCCGGACGCGGCCCGGCCCGCCGGCTTGCGGCCCTTGGCGGGCTCGCCGCCGCGTTCCCGCTTGGCGGCCTCCACGCTGGCCCGCAGCGCGGCCATGAGGTCCACGGCCGGGCCGCCCTCCTCCTCGGCCTCCTGCGGCGCGACGACCTCCCTGCCCTCCACCTTGGCCTCGATGACCTGCTGGAGCGCCTCACGGTAGGCGTCGCGGTACTCCGTGGGGTCGAAGTCCGACTCCATCGTCGTGATGAGGGACTCGGCCATCTTGAGCTCCTGTGGCCGTACCTCGATGTCCTCCTCCAGGAACTCGAAGTCCGGCTTGCGGATCTCGTCCGGCCAGAGCATCGTCTCCAGGACGAACACCCCGTCGCGCACCCGCAGCGTCGCCAGCGACTCGCGCTGGCGCAGCGCCACCTTGACGACCGCCACCTGTCCCGAGCTCTCCAGCGCGTCGCGCAGCAGCACGTACGGCTTGGAGCCCTGCGCGTCCGGCTCCAGGTAGTACGCCTTGGCGAAGTAGATGGGGTCGATCTGCTCGGCGGGAGTGAACTGGAGCACGTCGATGCGGCGCGACGTGCTGAGCGGCAGGTCCTCGAAGTCCTCGTCGCTCAGCACCACCATCTCGCCGCCGGCCAGCTCGTACCCCTTGGCGATGTCGGAGTAGGGGACCTCCTCGCCGTCCACCGTGCAGACCCGCTTGTAGCGGATGCGGCCGCCGTCCTCGCGATGGACCTGGTGGAAGGCGACGTCCTTCTGCTCCGTGGCGGAGAAGAGCTTGACGGGGATCGTGACCAGCCCGAAGGAGATCGCACCCTTCCAGATGCTGCGCATGGTCACTCCTCAAGCGGTAACAGATGACTGGCCAAGGAGCACATACCCGTCGCGGGGCGACCAATGCCATACCCGGCGCCACCCCGAAGGGTTAGACCCGATCTCCCCGGGGAGGTGGCCTGACGCGTGCGAGAACGGAGGTCGCCCGGTGAGCAAGGTCCCCGTCCGCGTCGACGGGCGCGAGCTGGTGCTCAGCAACCTCGGCAAGATCCTCTATCCCGAGGACGGCTTCACCAAGGCCGAGGTCATCGACTACTACACCCGCGTCGCGCCCGCCCTCCTCCCCCACCTCCGGGGCCGTCCACTGACGGTCAAGCGCTACCCCAACGGCGTCGAGGGCCCGTTCTTCTTCGAGAAGAACGCCCCCGAGCACACCCCCGGCTGGGTGCGCAGGGTGCGCCTCCCGGTGCCCGGCAGCATCAAGAACCGCGAGACCATCGACTTCGCCGTCGTCGACGACCTGCCCACGCTCGCGTACTACGCCAACCTGGCCGCGCTGGAGCTGCACGTCCCGCAGTGGCGGGTCTCCGGCGACGGCGCGGCGCTGCCGCCCGACACGCTGGTCTTCGACCTCGACCCCGGCCCCCCGGCCACCGTCGTCGAGTGCTGCGAGGTGGCGCTCCTGCTGCGCGACGTGCTGCGCGCCGAGGGGCTGACCGCCCGGCCGAAGACCAGCGGCAACAAGGGCATGCAGCTGTACGCCGACTGGGACTGCCGCGAGGAGCCGTCCGCGTACGCCAGGCGGCTCGCCCAGGTCCTGGAGAAGGAGCGCCCGGACCAGGTGGTGAGCGTCATGGCCAGGAAGGCGCGCCCCGGCAAGGTGTTCATCGACTGGAGCCAGAACAACCCGGCCAAGACGACCGTGGCGCCCTACTCGCTGCGCGCCCGGCAGCACCCGACCGTCTCCACGCCGCTGCTCTGGGAGGAGGTCGAGGGCTGCGAGCACCCCGACGACCTGGTGTTCACCGCACCGGACGTGCTCGACCGGGTCGCGCAACACGGCGATCTGTTCGCCCGGGCGTAGTCTGGTGACGGTCCACACAGTCTGGCCGACGGTCCACATCTGGAAGGGGACTTCACATGTCGGAGATCGACGACGACCGCACCTTCGAGGACGAGGACGAGATGTCGATCGAGGCGCCGGAGGCCGACGCCCTGGATCAGCACCGTCCAGCCCGCGAGGACACCGGAGGCCGGCGCCCCAGCCTTCCGCTGGAGGCCGACCCCGCCGACGCCGCCGACCAGGACCGCGTCGTGGACCTCGATGACGACGACTACCGGTGAGGTCGCCTGACCCGCACGTAGGATGTGCCGACACGGCACACTGAACAGACCCATGGGAGACCCGCGTGACAGCAACCCCGGACGCCAAGCCCCGGGGCACCCGGCTGCCCCGACTCGCCCGCCGCCGGCAGCTGCTCAGCGCCGCCCAGGAAGTGTTCGTCGAGAACGGCTACCACGCGGCCGCCATGGACGAGATCGCCGACCGGGCCGGGGTCAGCAAGCCGGTGCTCTACCAGCACTTCCCCGGCAAGCTCGAGCTGTACCTCGCGCTGCTCGACATGCACGTGGACGACATGGTCAACCGGTGCCGCGAGGCCCTCGCCTCCACCCACGAGAACAAGCTGCGGGTCCAGGCGACGTTCGCGGCGTTCTTCGACTTCGTCTCCAGCCAGGGCGAGGCGTTCCGGCTGGTGTTCGAGTCCGACCTGCGCAACGTCGCGCCGGTGCGCCAGCGCGTGGAGCGCTCGCTGCGCGAGTGCGCGGAGATGGTCAGCGCGGTGATCCAGGAGGACACCGGCTGCACCAGCGACGAGGCCCATCTCCTGGGCGTCGGCCTGGTCGGCATGGCCGAGGTGAGCGCCCGCTACTGGGTCACCACGCACGGCTCCATCCCCAAGGAGGCGGCCGAGCAACTCGTCGCCCGCCTCGCCTGGCGTGGCATCAGCGGTTTTCCGCGTACGGCTTAACCCGTTCGCTGGGCGCGATCACCCCGCCCGCCCGGCCCCCGCAGGGGTGACCATGAGAGTGCCAGCCCCCGTCGAGCGCGAGCTCGGAGCGGCCGCGTCCACAGGCACGAAAGGGAGCATGATGGAAGTCAAGATCGGTGTACGGTCCGTGCACCGCGAGCTCGTCATCGAGACCGAGCTGTCGGCCGAGCAGGTCGAAGAGGAGATCAGGAACGCCCTGGCGGTCGAGCGCGGCGTGGTCGCGCTGACCGACGTCAAGGGCAGGCGCGTCCTCGTGCCGACGTCGTCGCTGGGGTTCGTCGAGATCGGCGAGGACGAGTCCCGCCCGGTCGGCTTCGGCGGCACCCTCTGACATGAGCCACGGGTGAGGGGCTCATCCCCTCACCCGCCGGGCTCTCCCCCGCGCTGTCCCATCCCCTGACCGGGTTTCTGTGCCGGGACGACGGTGTCGCCCGATCGGGCGGGCGCGCGAGCCGAAACGGCTGTACCGTGCCATTATGAGGGCCTGGCGCCGCCACGGCGGTTCCTTGACGAGATGCGGACCCGATCGCTGGACCCCGCGCCCCGTGCTCCGCAGGGAGAGCGCACGCTGCCCAGCCACCGAACCACCGCGGGAGGCGCTGCCCGCCCGCCGGCCTCCCCGGGGCTGCCGCCTCGCCCGCCAGGGCATCCGCGCGCACCATCCCTGACCCGCCCCACCGGTGACCCGCCGCGCCGGCCCCCCAGGGGGCGTCACAGGTCGCAGGAGCGTCGCGGGCTCGTCAGAGGCTCAGGGCCGTCATGCGCAGCTCGTCAGAGGCCCAGGGCCGTCATGCGCTTGCCGTGCTCCTCCGTCAGGCGGGCGAACATCCGTGAGATCTCGGCCTGGTCGTCCGCGTCGGCGGGCACCAGCATGCGCGCCAGCTCCGGCCGCGCCGCCGCCACGCGCTGCCCCTGGCTGAGCGCCTCGCCGACGAGCCGCCGCGCCCACAGCGCCAGCCGTCCCGCCGCGACCGGATCGGCCTCCAGCGCGGCCCTGACCCGCTCCACCGCGAACTGCGAACGGCCCTCGTCGGCGAGCACCACGTCCACCAGCTTGGCGAGCGGCGGGTCCAGCCGCCTGGCCGCCTCCCGGTAGAAGTCGAGCGCGATCCCCTCCCCCACGTACGCCTTGACCAGAGCCTCCAGCCAGTCGCCCGGCGCGGTCTGGGCGTGCCAGCCGTCGAGCGCCGCCACGAACGGCGACATGGCCTCCTCGGGATCGGCGCCGAGCTCGGCGAGCTGGTCGCGCAGCAGCCGGAAGTGCGCGTACTCCGCCACGGCCAGCTCGCTCAGGGCGGCCCGGTCCGTCAGGGAGGGCGCCAGCGTCGCGGCGTCCTCGGTCATCCGCGCGAACGCGCTGAGCTCGGCATACGCCAGGACACCGAGCAGATCGACCACACCAGGAGACTCCTTCATGGAACGCAGCGTACTTCGCGAAATCTTCGGGAACATCCGGAAGCTCGGTCAGCGTTGTGGTATCGAGTACACTGCTCTGTGAAAGTGCGACCGCACTGTGTAAATTCGGGGGATCCCCCGAAAACCCCCGACTCCCCGGGCCCGCGGTCGCTTATGACGCGAGAGGGCTGGCTCTACCGCGAGGACCCAGGCGACGGCGAACGTTACGCCCATCGGTCCCGGCAGGCCCGCCTTCATTTGAGACTGAGGCAGGCCACGCTGACGACTTTCCGAGACCTCGGAGTCACTCCAGAAATCGCCGATGCCCTCGAGACCGAGGGCATCACCACGCCGTTCCCGATCCAGGAGATGGCACTCCCGCTCGCACTGGGCGGCCAGGACCTGATCGGACAGGCCCGCACGGGCACCGGCAAGACCTACGCGTTCGGCATCGCGATGCTCCAGAGCATCGGCAAGCCGCGCAAGAACCGCAAGAAGCCGCGCGGGCTCGTCGTCGTGCCGACCCGCGAGCTGGCCACGCAGGTCAGCGAGGACCTCGTCACCGCCGCGGGCAAGCTCGGCTCCCGAGTCCTGACCGTGTACGGCGGGCGCGCGTACGAGCCGCAGATCGAGGCGCTCAAGGCCGGTGTCGACGTGATCGTCGGCACCCCCGGCCGCCTGCTCGACCTGGTCAAGCAGAAGCACCTCGACCTGAGCCAGATCACCTCGCTCGTGCTCGACGAGGCCGACCGCATGCTCGACCTGGGCTTCCTGCCCGACATCGAGCGGATCTTCAAGCTCATCCCCGAGCAGCGGCAGACCATGCTGTTCTCGGCGACCATGCCGGGCGAGATCGTCGCGCTGTCGCGCAAGTACCTCAACCGGCCCACCCACGTCCGCGCCGAGCACGACAGCGGCGAGGGCGAGGCCACGCCGCAGGTCCGCCAGCTCGTGTGGCGGGTCCACCGGATGGACAAGATCGAGATCGTGGCCCGGCTGCTCCAGGCCGACGGCCGCGGGCTCACCATGGTCTTCTGCGAGACCAAGCGGGCCTGCGACATGGTGTCCGAGCAGCTCGACACCCGCGGGTTCGCGGTGGCGGCCGTCCACGGCGACCTCGGGCAGGGCCAGCGCGAGCAGGCCCTGCGGGCGTTCCGCAACGGCAAGATCGACGTGCTCGTCGCCACCGACGTCGCGGCGCGCGGCATCGACATCGACGACGTCACCCACGTGGTCAACTACGACGCCCCCACCGACGACAAGACCTACGTGCACCGCGTCGGCCGCACCGGCCGGGCCGGGCGCACGGGCATCGCGGTCACCTTCGTCGAGTGGGAGGAGCTGACCCGCTGGAAGATGATCAACCAGATGCTCGGCCTCGAGTTCGCCGAGCCCGAGGAGACGTACTCGACGTCCCCGCACGTCTACTCCGAGCTGAGCATCCCCGAGGGCACCAAGGGCGTGCTGCCGCACGCCAACCGCTCGCGGGCGGGGCTGTCGGCCGAGCGCCTGGAGGATCTCGGTGAGACCGGCCGTTCCCGCACCCGTGGCCGCCGCCGCGACGAGCGCGAGGAGCGCGAGGAGCGCCCGGCGCGCACGCCACGCCAGCGCCGCCGCACCCGTGGCGGAAGGCTGGCCGAAGACGCTCCCGTAGAGACGCCGGAGGTCGAGCTCGTGGACAACCGCTCACGCAAGATCGACGAGACGCCCGCGATCATCTCCGCGGACGAGGTGGAGGCCGTGGCCGCCGAGCCGCGCCGCCGTACGCGCCGCACGGCCGCCCAGCCGGCCGCCGACGCCACGGACACCGCCGACACCACCCGGCGCCGGACCCGGGAGACCGAGGCCGACACCGGCCGGCGTCAGGCGCGGGAGACGGAGCGCGAGACGCGGGAGACTTCGCGCGAGACTCGCGAGACGGCGCGCGGCGAGGTGCGGGAGACGGTGCGCGAGGTGCGGGAGACGGAGCCGGTCGCCGAGCGCGCACCGGAGCCGAGCTTCCTGTCCACCCCGCCGCCTCCGGTCCGCACGGAGCCGGAGCGGATCATCCCGCCCAACCCGTTCACGGTGATCTTCCAGTCGCCTGACCTGGCCACGGACGACGACGACATCGCGCCGTCGGCGGCGACGGAGCGCAAGCAGCAGCGCCGCCAGTCCCGTGGCGGTGGCGGTGGCGGCGGTCGCCGCCGCGCCGGCTGACGCACGGGCACGAGCGAGCAGGGCGCGCACCTTCACGGGTGCGCGCCCTGTCGCGTTTCACCTCAGGGCCCCCCAGGAAGGACAGACGGCGCAAGTCGCCAGAAGTCGCACCAGCGTCCTCAGTTCGCCGGTGTCGGAGCGCTGACCTCGGGGTATTGTTGCCCCACGTGAGTACGCCGCGATTCCTGAACCTGCCACCTGGCGTCACGCCGCTGAAGCTGGAAACGCCCCAGGGCGTTTTCGCGGCGCTGGAGGCGCTACCCGTGAGCGGCGTGGTGGAGCGCTGGCCGGCCCTGCTGGTGCCCGGCCTGACCGGGAGCAAGGAAGACTTCATCGCGGTCCTGCAGACGCTCGCCCAGTCGGGCCGCCGGGTGCTCGCGGTCGACCTGCGCGGGCAGTACGAGACGCCCGGCCCCGACGACCCCGGCGCCTACACGTGCGCCGCGCTCGGCGCCGACATCGACCTGCTGGCCCAGATCGTCGGCGACGGCGAGCCGCTCCACCTGGTGGGCCACTCCTTCGGCGGGCTGGTCACGCGGGAGGCGGTCATCGACGGGCGCACGAAGTTCGCCTCGTTCACGCTGATGAGCTCGGGCCCGGCCGCGATCGTCGGGCGGCGGGCGCACGCCAGCCGCCGGATCATGGAGGAGGTGCCGCGGTTCGGCCTGGAGCAGGTGTGGCACGACAGCTTCGAGCCGGAGGCCCTGTCGGCGGGGGTGCCCGACGACATCCTGGCGTTCCTGCGCAAGCGGCTGCTGTCCAACTCCCCGGTCGGCCTGTCGCGCATGGCGCGGGAGGTCGTGACCATGCACGACCGCACCGAGGAGCTGCGTCAGGTCGAGGTGCCGACGCTCGTCCTGTACGGGGAGCACGACGACGGCTGGCCGGCCGACGTGCAGGCCGAGATGGCCGGAGCGCTCGGCGCGGAGATCGTGGTGGTGCCCGGCGCCGCCCACTCGCCGGCCGTGGAGGCCCCGGAGACGACGGCCGCGGCGCTCATCAGGTTCTGGAACCGGGCCGAGACCCGCCACATGGACACCAGGTCCGCCTCCGTGTAATCCTGCTGCCCATCATGGCCGGCATCGACGAGATCGTCGTCCAACCTCCCGAGAGCGCCACCTGGCGGGTCCACCTCGACCGCGCCATGTGGGTCGGCGGTGTCCGCGGCCTCATGCTCCAGGCGCTGCATCCGGTCGCCATGCGCGGCGTCTGGCAGAACTCCTCCTTCCAGGACGACCCGTTCGGGCGGCTGCGCCGCACGGCCGACTTCGTGGGCCGGATGACGTTCGGCAGCCCCGAGGAGGCGGCCGAGATCGGCCGGCGGGTGCGGGGCATCCACCGGAGCCTGCGCGCCACCGATCCCGTCACGGGCGCGACGCGCCGCGTGGACGACCCCGAGCTGCTGCTCTGGGTCCACTGCGCCGAGGTGTCGTCGTACCTGGAGGTGGCCCGGCGCGGCGGGCTCGGCCTCACGGAGGAGCAGGCCGACCGCTACCTGAGCGAGCAGCGCAGGAGCGCCACGTACGTGGGTCTGCACGCCGAGGACGTGCCCGGCTCGTGCGCCGAGATGGACGCCTACTTCAAGGCGGTACGGCCGTCGCTGCGCGTCACCGAGGAGGCCGCGGCGACCGTGCGGTTCCTGCTGTGGCCGCGGCTGCCTCGCGAGCTGCGGATGCTGTCGGCGGGCAAGCCGCTCTACTTCCCGTTCGGGGCGCTGTGCTACTACTCGCTGCCGGAGTGGGCGCGGCGGATGTACGGCGTGCTGCCCGAGGTGCCCCCCGGCCTGGTGACGGCGGGGCTGCGGGCGTTCCGGCTGCTGTTCAACGGCCTGCCGGAGCCGATGCACGACCGGGCGTTCATGCCGGCCACGCGGGCCATGCTGCGGGGCTGCCGCGAACGGCTCGGCGCGGCCGGCTACGACGTGAGCAGGGGTCTGCGCGGCCTGACCGACCCGCGCCGCCGGCCGATGCGCTGACCGGTGCCGCGCCAGGACGCGTCGGCCCGGCTGTCCAGGACGACATCGAAGGGCCTGATCCTCTCTCCGAGAGATCAGGCCGCGTGATCGACGAAAGTGCCGGCGCTAGTCCTGGGCAGGCTGATCGCGGGAGCTGTTGATCCGCAGCGCCTCGGCGAGCTGGTCCTCCAGGATGATGATGCGGCAGGCGGCTTCCAGCGGTGTGCCCTGGTCGACCAGTTCGCGGGCCCGCGCGGCCAGGCGGAGTTGGTAGCGGGAGTAGCGGCGGTGACCGCCGCTGGAGCGCTGCGGCTCGATCAGCTTGGCGGCGCCCAAGGAGCGCAGGAACGCCGGGGTGACCTGGAGCAGCTCCGCGGCCGCGCCCATGCTGTAGGCGGGGTAGTCCTCGTCGTCGAACCTGTCGTCGGCGCTGCCGTGCCCGAACAGGGCGGCGCCGGCGGTTGGGGGTGTTTGATCCATACGGGCCTTTCATCATGCGACAGGGGGCCCCGGCGCGTGTCGCGCCGGGGCCCCGAAGAGGTTCAACACCATCTACCGGCCATTTGGCCGGCTCACTGTTATCCGCATCGGCCGAAGTGCGCGGCGATGCGGGGATCGCGGATGCGTGACCGTAGACCACCTTCCTATCTGTGGAACTGCGGTACCCGTGCGGCGAGGACTTCAGCCGGCGACGGGCGATCCTGGATGGCGTCCAACACTCCCTTCATTACTTTGTTCTGACCCTTACCAACGGCAGCGCGTCCACGATCAGGGCCCCTTACCACTGCGCTGGCCCGTCACGTCCGACCTTCTGCCCTCAACTTCCACTTCGTACGACATGCCGGGTAGTTCGTCGTGATGCTGGTCTTCCTGTGCTACCCGGTTTTCGTTCCTTACGATGACAGAAACATTAGCCCCGCTGGCCGCGAATGTCTACTCTCGCCACTACAGATTTCCGGCACCCGCCAAAGCAGCTGCTCAGGCGGCGACGCCGTGGTGGGGCGTGAGCAGTTGGAGCCCGAGGGCGCGTCGCACGTCGGCACTCGGCGCGGCAGAGGACAGCGGCAGAGGACATGGGCCACGGGGTCTGAGGGGACGAGGGCGGGCACATGGCCGTCCCGCGGGCCGCTCGCCGGCGGGGACAGCCGGCCGGCTGCGCGTGTATGCACGGACGCTGCCTGGAGGCCGGATGTGCGTGTGTGGCCAGGCGCTACCTGTCGGGGTCCAGCACAGCGCCCGAGCACAGGGCGTCACCCTCGCTCGGGCGGCTGCTGCCACGTACCTGTCCCGGGTCCCGCCGGCCTCGACCGCAGCCTGGCGGTGGCGGCGTCGGCGTCGGCGAACGCCCAGCCGGCTATTCGGCCAGGCCGTCCCAGGGGTTGCGGTCGGGGCCGGCGGTCCGGCCCTCGGGGCAGTGGCGGCGGAAGTCGCACCAGGAGCAGATCGGCCCCGGGTTGGGCGCGAACAGCGCGTCCACCTCGGCCGGCACCTGCGGCGCCTCCTGCGCTGCCCGCTCCTGTGCGGCCTGTCCCTGCCTGGCCCGTCCCCGGGCGGAGCCGGGAGGCGCGGCCACGGCCTCGCGGTAGCGCTCGTCGGCGACCGACGCCTCCTCCGCCACCTCCTCGGCCCGCCGCAGGTGACGTCCCAGCGACTCGTCCGTGTGCCGCCACTCGACGATCTCGCCGGTCGGCAGATGGTGCAGCTCTACCTGGTGGCAGGGCGTGCGCATCATCCGGGACGCCGCGATGGCGTAGACGGCCAGCGCGAGCGACGAGCGGGCGTCGTCCTGGGTGAGCGGGCGCCGCCCTGTCTTGTAGTCGACGACCACCAGCTCCTCGCCCCGCCGGTCGAGCCGGTCGATCCGCCCGGACAGCGCGACGACCTTGGTACGGGTGGCGACGGTGCGCTCCACACCGACCGGGTCGTCGGCGGGGTCGAGGGTGCTGACGTAACCGGAGACGAGGTCACGGGCGCGGCCGAGCCAGCGCGCCGACTGCTCCTCGTCGCGGAAGCCCTCCTTGATCCACCCGTTGGTGAGTAAAAGGGCCGCGGTCAGCGGGGTGCGCCGCTCGTACGGCTCGCGCCACCAGCCGGCCAGCGCGTTGTGCACGCTGGCGCCGACGCTGTTGTGGGCCCACCCCGGCCCCTTGGCCGGCTGCGGCCGGTCGAGGTAGGTGAACCGGTAGCGGCGCCGGCAGTCGAGCCAGGTGTTGAGCCGCGACGGCGTGCACGAGTAGAGCCGCCGCGGCATCCCCTCCAGGGGAAGCTGCTCCATGTTCATGGCCTCCACTCCGCGGAGGCGGCTCGCTCGCTCAGACCCGCCGCCTTCCCTCGTCGCTCTGGTCGCTACGCTCCCGCCACTCCTCAGTCCAGGCGACGGCGCTCCCTCGCGGGCTCATGGCCTCCACTCCGCGGAGGCGGCTCGCTCGCTCAGACCCGCCGCCTTCCCTCGTCGCTCTGGTCGCTACGCTCCCGCCACTCCTCAGTCCAGGCGACGGCGCTCCCTCGCGGGCTCATGGCCTCCACTCCGCGGAGGCGGCTCGCTCGCTGGAGGGTCGCCGCACCCTAGTCGTCGTCCGGGTCGAGTTTGATGCCGGCGATGCGGGTGCCGTCGGTGAGCGGGCCCTGCTCCTCGTCGGCGGCGGTGCGGGTCAGCGAGCCGGACACCCAGTCGTCGAAGTGGGGCTCCAGGTCGCCGATGGTCACCTCGTCACCGTGGACGGGCAGCACCCGGGTGTCGCCCGGCAGGGTGAACAGGCGCCCGCCGATGGCGGTGAGCTGGTCGGGCAGGGCGGGATACTCGCCGCCGAGCTTGCCGGGGCCGTCGGCCTGCAGCGTCTTGCCGGTGAACACCGCGCCCAGGGCCTCGGAGTACAGCGACACGCCGCCGGGGCTGATGCCGGGCGTCTCCATGACGTCGAGCTGGATGTCGGCGACGCCGAAGACGCCGTCGTCCTCCATCTCGATGTCGGGCCACGTCTCGGACCAGGTCTCCCGCCACAGCGGCTTGTCCTTGGGGTGGAGGGCGATGACGGCCTCGTCCCGGCTGGCCACCTCGATGGCCGCACCGACGTGGTCGGGCAGGCCATGGGTGCAGATGACGGCGAGCACCTCACGCTCGCCGACCTTCTCCAGGATCTTGTCGGCGTCACGCGCCGGGTCGATGACGATCACCTCGTCGTCGTCGCCCACGATCCACGTGTTGTTCTCGACCTTGTGCTCGGCGCCGTCGATGTCGACGACGCCCTCGGTCACCACTCGCTCGATACGCGCTGTCACGTTTCCGAAGCCTAGTCCGTCCGGCCGTCGCAGCGTACTGCTCAACGGCCGAGGCGTGGCGAGAACGCGCCGAAAGGCAGGTCGAACTCATGGTCGCGCAGATCGAGAAGGCTCAGGTCGGTGAGGGCGATCAGGCAGCCCGCGTCGGCGGGCCAGGCGATCGTCCAGATCCAGTTGCCGAGCGCCTCGCCGGCGTAGACGGCGCGGTCGGCCGCCCCGCCGACGCACCACAGCGGCGTGGGGTGGCCGAGCACCTCGACCTTCGCGTTCGGCGGCCCCGCGTCGAACCCCGCGCCCGGGTCGGGCCCGCTCAGCCCGGCGAACGCCGCGCCCAGCCCCACGCCCGGCTCCTCGGCGACGACCAGCAGGTCGGCGGGCCCGTGGCTGAGCGACGGGCCGCTGAGCGCGACCACGCTGGCCCGGCCGCCGCTGCGCTCGTCACCCGCCTCGGCGAACCCCGTGACCAGCCACCCGGCGGGCAGCGGCCAGGGCATCCACACGGGGACGACCGAGCTCTTGCGCAGCGCCTCGGCGGCGACGTCGGAGGCCGGATACGGGGGCTGGAAGGGCAGCACGTCGCCGTGCGCGTCGCACCGCCATGCGCTGGACCACACGTTGGGCCCGTGAAGCGGGCCAAAGCACCGTGGGCAGGTCGGAGCCGCTTTCACAGTCATCAACGGTGCGTCGTGGAGCACGGTGCCGTCAAGGCCGTGGCCGTCCTGTCGCCGTAATGTTGGTCAGGTGCGCGTAAATTGTGTGGGCGCGGTGATCACGGACGGGCAGGGCAGGCTGCTGCTCGTGCGGCGCGGCCACCCGCCGGGCGAGGGCCTGTGGTCGATCCCGGGCGGCCGGGTCGAGCCGGGCGAGACGGACGTCATGGCCCTGGAGCGCGAGGTGCTGGAGGAGACGGGCCTGCGCGTGGCCGTGGGCCGGCTCGCGGGCGTCGTGGACCGGCCAGGGCCGGGCGGGGTGACGTACGAGATCCGTGACTATCTGGCCGCCGTGACGGGCGGCGCGCTGGCCGCCGCCGACGACGCGGCCGAGGCGCGCTGGTGCTCGCCTCGGGACGTGGCCCGGCTGCCGCTGACCGAGGGGCTGGCCGAAATACTGCGCGAGTGGGGCGTGTGGCCCCTGCCCGCGTGACCCGCCTGACCGGCATGCCATGACAGGCCGGGCAGGCGCGACGTGACCCGCCTGCCCGGCAGAACGTGACCCGCCTGCCCGGTGGGACGTGACCCGCCTGCCCGGTGGGACGTGACCCGCCTGCCCGGTGGGACGTGACCCGCCTGTCCGGTGGGACGTGATCCGCCTGGCGCCGGCTCGGCGGCCTGTCTCTCGTGTCCCTGACGATCCCCCTGGGCGGTCAGCGGCTGGACGTCAGGGTGGAGGTCCACAGGATCAGGTGGTCGGCGTCGTAGGTGGTGCTGCGGCCGAGGCCCACCACCTCCGATCCGGCCACCGTGACCGCCGCCAGCCACTGCATGCCCGGCCCGCCGAGCCGGTCCTTGGTCAGGTCGGAGCGGGTCCAGGACGTGCCGTCCTGGGAGATCCACGCGGCGCTGTCGGCGTCGCCCGGCGTGCCGTGCCAACCGACCGCCACCAGCCCCTGGTCCGTCGCCGCCAGGTCGTCCACGTCCGCCGCCTTCTCGACCGGCAGCCACGCCGTGCTCCAGGTGGCGCCGTCGTCCCGCGAGACCGCCGCGAAGACCCGGCGCGCGCCCTGCACGCGGGCGGCTCCGATGGCGACCAGTCTGTCCTGGTACGCGGCGACGTGGCTCAGCCCGGCCGAGGACGCCCCGTCCGGGAGGACCCGCTTGCGGGCCTTCCAGTTGAGGCCGTCCTCCGACACCCAGACCACGCCGCGCTCCCCGTCGCCGCCGCCGGCCACACCCACCGCGACGTAGCCGTCCGGGGTGGCGGTCAGGTCGTGCACGCGGACGCCGGCGCCGCCCTGCGGCAGCTTGCGCGAGCGGGTGAACCTGCGCAGGTCGCGGGTGAACCAGAGCGCCGGACCGGTCGCGCCGGAGGCGTTCGTGTCCTCGCCGGCCAGCACGTACCCGTCCGGACCGGCCGCCACGGCCGTCACGGCGAGACGCGGGTGGTCCTGCGCGCGGGCCAGGTCGCCGGTCGCGGGGATCGTCCTCCAGGAGCGGCCGTCGTCGGAGGAGACGAGCAGCGGCTCGGTGACGCCGATGCCCGCCTGCGTGGAGCCGGCCGCGAGCCAGCCCCGGCGGCCGTGGACGACGTCGGCGAGCTGCTGCTCGCGCGGGCCGCCGAGGCTCATCGAGGTCCAGCTCTTCCAGTTGAGGCTGGTCCAGATGCCCGCGTCGCCGGAGGCGCTGCCGACCGCGACGTACCTGCCGTCGTGGGCGGCCAGGCCGTTGGTCTGGCGGGCGATCCGCGACAGGCCCTCCACGTCGGCCAGCCGTACGCGGGACGCGGCACCGCGCGGCGGCGCGGACAGCAGCACGAGCTGGTTGTCGACGTCCGCCGCCGCCCGGTCGCCGCCCGCGAGCAGCGTGCCGGACCGCGTGATCGAGAACCCGCGCAGCGTGGCTCCCTTCAGACCCGACAGGTCCGCCCGTTTCGTCCAGGTGCGTCCGTCGGAGCTGTTCAGCACCGCGTACGAGTCCAGCTTGGCCTGCGCCACCACGGCGACGCCGCCCGGATGGGTGATCACCGATTCGACGCCGGGGCTCTCGCCGTCGAGCCCGCCGATCGAGCCGCACTGCGCCCACTGCTCCCCGGACGGTGAGCAGTAGACCCGTACGGTGCCCTCGATCGTGCGCTGCCGGGTGGGCACGAGCACGAACTGCTTCGGCAGCACGGCCAGCGACCCGGCGCGCGGCAGCGCCTCCGGGAGCTGGAACCCGGTCGCCCGCCAGGTGCGCCCGCCGTCGGCCGAGCGCACCACCCGGGAGCCCTCGCCCTGCGTCGGGCGGGCCACCGCGACGACCGTGTCGCCCCTGGCCACGACCGCCCGCAGGTCGAACGCGTCCAGCTCGCGCAGATCCGTCCGCCGCCAGGCGCGCCCGTCGGCCGACCACCAGGCCACCGGGCCCACCCCGCCGTCCGCCAGTGCCGTGCCGCCCACCGCCACGAACCCCGACCGGGTCACCGCGATGTCGGCCACCACGTCGCCGTTGCGGAACGCCGCGAGACCGCTCTCCTCCACGGCCGTCCAGGCCAGGCCGTCGGCGCTCGTCCACAGGCCGCGTCCGCCGCCGGCCGGGTCGCCGCCGATGGCCAGCCAGCGGCCGTCGCCGCCGACGACCCGCCGCACCGTGGAGGTGGTCGCGCCGCCGCTCACCCGGCCGAGCCGCCAGGTCTTCCCGCTGTCGGAGGAGACGAGGAACAGCGGGCGCGGGGTCGGGCTGGTCGTGTCGCTGCCCACGGCGACCACGGTCGCGCCGGTGGAGGCCATGTCGTTGAGCACCTGGTTGGAGCCGTCGCCGGCGGACGGCACCGTGAACAGGTCGTCGCCGGACCGGCCGGTGCCGGCCGCCAGGCGCAGCGCGGGGCCGGCCGGGGTGCTCCACCGCCACACGATCACGGTGGCGGCGATGATCAGGGCGAGCGTCAGGACGACGGCCACGGGGGCGACCATCCCGCGCCGGCCGCGCACCGGGCCGGCCCTGCGGACGGCCGAGGGGGCGGGGCCCCGGTGGTGGCGGCCGCCGGGGACGCCGGAGCGGGGCGGGCCGGAGGCGACGAGCAGGTCGGGTCGCGTCGGCCGGCCGCCGGGCGGCCTGCCCACCCGCCGCACCTCGGGCTCACGGCCGGACTCGTCCCCGCGCTCGTCCCCGTGTTCGTCCCTGTGTTCGTCTACGTGCTCTTCTCTGGGCGCGTCCGCGCGTTCTTCTTCGAGCGCTTCTTCGGGCTCGTCTTCGGGGTACCCGCCGAGGGCGGCGTGACCGGGCACGCCGTGACCGGGCGCACTGTGACCGGGCGCGTGGTGCGGCGCGTCGGCGCCTTGCTCGTGAGGCGTGGCGTCGCGGTGCAGGGCGTCTGCCCGGAAGGCGGCGTTCCCGTGGACAGACGCGTCACCCTGGGCGGACGTGCCCTCGTGGGCGGACGCGTCCTCGTGCAGTGAGCCCTGGGTATGGGGCGGGGCGTCGATCAGGGGAAAGGGGGCGGCGACGTACGGGCGGGCCCGGGAGGGGAGGCCGTCGGACTCGTCCTCGTCGGGGCCGCGGGCGGCGTCCGGGCCATGAGCGGCACCCGGGCCATGGGTCACGGGCGGATCGATGATCCGGGGAGCCCTGTGGACGTCCTCCGGGCTGATGATCGCATCAGGGTCCCGGGGCGGGTTCGGGTCCGGCGCGCTGTCGTCCTTCTCGAACCACGAGCGCGGCACCACCCCGGTCGGCAGCACCCCCGGATCCACCACCTCGGGCGGCGCCACCCCCGCCGGCACGACGCCGGGCGGCAGGTCGTCCCTCCGCTCCGCCGCATGGGCCGGGCGGCTCTCGTCCTGGCGCGGTGGGCGGGGCGGCTGGGGACGGGGCGGGCCGCTGGCGACGAGCTTGTCGGGCCGGTTCACCAGCCGCCGGGGCCTGCGGCGCGGCTCGGCCTCCGGTTCGGCGGTCGGCGAGCTGTACGGCCGGCGTCCCCGGGGCGGCTCCTGCGGCTCCTCGTCCTCGGGCACGGGCGACGAGAACGGCGGCATGCCCCAGGGCGACGCCAGCGGTAATCCCCTGGCCCGGTCGTCCGTGGGGCCGGGCGGGGAATGCCTGATGCGCGGCTCGTCACGGGCTGACGGGTCCGGGGTGGACGAGGGCGTCACGGACGGGTCGGGGGCAGGGGCCGGGTGAGGGTCGTCGTCACCCGGCGGTCGCCGTGGCGGGTCGCTGGGGCCGGAGGCCACGCGGCGCACCTCCTAGTCGAGCTCGTCGAACGGGTCGAACCTAAGGAACAGGGCAGAAACCACACTTCCGGGATCCGGCCGGGCGATGAGGACCGCTCCAGGGCTTGTGTCCACTTGCAGGTGCCTGTTTCGGGTCCATGCGCCCAGAGCATGGAAGGTTGGCACGCGTCGACAAGTACCCCGCCAGGCAGAGATGATCACCTCCGCTATCCTCGCCTCCCCACAGGATCCAGACCAGCACGCCGAAGCCAGAATGGCGAGACCTCTCTAGCGAGATTCCTCAGACCAGCCACCGGATTCATCCGGAAAAGACGTTGATTGACCGCTTTTTCGCGAGATAGAGAACCCCACCGGCGAACACCCCGAGCTGCACGACGGTCCCCGCGAGCGCCTGCCACGGCACCGCCCCCTGCCGCAGCGCCTGGTCCAGGTTCCCCGCCGCCGCGCTCAGCCCGAAGGCCATCATGTTGTTCACCACGTGCAGCGCGATCGGCGCCTCCAGCCCTCCCGTCCGTACGGCCAGCCACCCCATGACCGCCCCGAACGCGAACACGTCCACGATCCCCGCCCCCGTGTAGCCGTGCAGGGAGGCGAACAGCGCGGCCCCGAGCACGATCGCCCACACCGGGTTGCGCACGTGCGCGCCCACCGCCTGGAGCACCCAGCCGCGGAAGATGTACTCCTCGGCCGCCGCCTGGAAGGGCACCAGCAGCACGATCACCACCAGCGCCGGCAGGAACTCCGTCCAGCCCGCCCATCCGAACATGTCGGAGGTGTCCTCCCCGGTCAGCGCGAGCGCCGCCGCCTGGGCGGCCTGCCCCAGCACCAGGGCGAGCACGGCGAGCCCCGCGCACCACAGCAGCCACGGCCAGCGCAGCCGCCCGGCCACCGACGAGAGCGTGCCGGGCCGGCGCCGCTGCACGAGCGCGGCCGTGCCGAACACCAGCGGCAGCACGGCCGCGATCGACAGCAGCAGCACCGCCATCCCGAAGACCGGGTCGCCGAACGTCTCGTCCGGGGTGATCGGCATGGGCAGCCCGGCGAGCGCCGCGAGCACGGAGCCGGCGAGGACCACCACAACCCCAACGACCACGAACCCGACGGCGACCGTCAGGGTCCCGACGATCTCCCGCCACGGGCGGGCGAGGGGCGTCCTGGCCAGGTGGTCGTAGCGGGCGCCCGACGGCGTGGGCGCGAACCAGGGCACCGGCTGCGGCAGCGCCGCCCCGGGATAGGGCGGCTGGCCGGGATACGGAGAGACACCAGGCTGGCCGGCGTACGGAGAGACGCCGGGCCCGCCGCCGTACGGGGCGTCTCCGGGCCGGCCACCGTACGGAGGAGCGGGTGCCGCGCCGTAGGAGGGGCCTTCCGGCCCGGGCGCCGGGGGCTGGGGTCCTGCGTTCTCCTGCATCTTTACATTCTGTCCACCCGATGCGCATTAGTTCACAGACGGCGCCACGTTTTGGGCGGATGATCGGGCTGTCAGCATGTCGACCCTGGGAGCGGATCCAATGTCAAGGCTGGGACCTGTCCTCACCCTGGCGGCCGGAGCAGTGCTCGCCGCGGGGCTCGGTGTCGCCAGCATCACCGCGACACCCGTGGCGAACCGTACCCCCGCCGCGAGCGACACCGGCGCGTCCGGCGACGCGACCGCCAACGAGACCAACGACACCACCGATACCGGCGCCGAGACCCCCGCGCCGGAGCAGAGCACCCAAAAGGGCACGAAGGAGAGCACCCCGGAGGCCACGCCGTCGCCGTCCCGCACGGCCAAGGGCCCGGTGAAGGCCGACTACGCCGGCCGCGTCGACCGCAACGGCGGCCTCATCGCCATCTCCGTCCGCGGCGACAAGGCCATCGGCTACTTCTGCGACGGCCGTACCGAGGCGTGGTTCAAGGGCGACGCGGCCGAGGGGAAGATCGGCCTGGCGGGCTTCGGCGGCGCGGCGGCCGGGGCCGGCCTGGGCGGCGGCAAGGCCACGGGCTGGCTGAAGGTCGGCGGCAAGCGCTGGACGTTCACCGCGCCGACGGTCAAGAAGCCGTCGGGCCTGTACCGGGCGAGCGCCCAGGTGCGCGGGGCGAAGATCCGCGCGGGCTGGATCGTGCTGAAGCGCCCGCAGGGCGGCTTCACCCAGGTCGGCGCCGCGTTCGCGGGCGAGGAGCAGATCGACGTCCCCCAGCTCAACGGCGACCGGCCGACCGACCCCGTGACCGCCGGTGACACCACGCTCTACCCGAAGGACGTCGACGGCTTCATCGAGGAGATGCGATGACCACCACCGTGCGCCGCCGCCGGCCCACCGGCTCGGCCGTCCTGCTCACCCCGCTGCTCGTGGGCGCGCTCGTGGCGGTGGCGCTGGGCGTGTACGGCCGCCTCCACGCCCCCACGGGCTTCGCCGTCGGACCGGCGGGCTTCTCGGGGGCCCTGCCGATGAAGGCGTGGCTGACGATGGGCGCGTTCGCGCTGGCGATCGTCCAGGTCATCTCGGCCCTGTCGATGTGGGGCAGGCTGCCGATCCCCATCTCGCCGCTCGTGCACCGCTGGTCGGGCCGGCTCGCGTTCATCCTGACGATCCCGGTCGCGTTCCACTGCCTGTACGCGCTGGGGCTCCAGTACGACGTGCCGCGGGTGCTCGCCCACTCGCTGCTCGGCTGCTTCTTCTACGGGGTGTTCACCGCGAAGATGCTGGCCCTGCCCAAGCGGGGCACGCCGGGCTGGACGCTGCCGGTGCTGGGCGGGCTGGCGTTCACGGCGCTCGTGGGGCTCTGGCTGACCTCGGCGTTCTGGTTCTTCACCAGCGTCGGGGTGACGCTCTAACGGGCTTCGCCGGGCTGGAACGTCTTCGTACGGCTCAGCCCGGCGGCGCGCCCCTTGGCGGCGACGACCAGCGCCATCTTGCGCGACGCCTCGTCGATCATCTCGTCGCCCAGCATGACGGCGCCGCGCCGCTCGACCGTCGTGTGGTACTCGTACGCGTCGAGGATCAGCTCGGCGTGGTCGTAGTCCCCCTGGCTCGGCGAGAAGACCGCGTTGGCCGCGTCCACCTGTGACGGGTGCAGCACCCACTTGCCGTCGAAGCCGAGCGCGGCGGACCGCCGGGCCACCCGCGTGAAGCCGTCGACGTCCTTGATCTGGAGGTACGGCCCGTCGATCACCTGGAGGTCGTGCGTCCGGGCGGCCATGAGCAGCCGCATGAGGATGTAGTGGTAGGCGTCGCCCTCGGTGTAGCCGGGCGGCTGCTCGCCCACGACCAGGGTGCGCATGTTGATGGAGGCCATGAAGTCGGCGGGGCCGAACACCAGCGTCTCCAGCCGCCGGGAGCAGCCCGCGATCGTGTCGACGTTGACCAGCCCGCGCGCGCTCTCGATCTGCGCCTCGATGCCGATGCGGCCCACCTCGAAGCCCATGGCCTTCTCGATCTGGGTGAGCAGCGTGTCGAGCCAGATCACCTCGGTGGAGTCCTGGACCTTGGGCAGCATGAGGCAGTCGAGCCGGTCGCCGGCGCCCTCGACGACCTCGATCACGTCCCGGTACGTCCACTGGGTCGACAGGTCGTTGACCCGGACGACGCGGCTCTTGCCGGTCCAGTCGCCCTCGCGCAGCGCGGTCACCACGTTGGCGCGGGCCTCGTCCTTGGCCAGCGGCGCGACGGAGTCCTCCAGGTCGAGGAAGACCGCGTCCACCGGCAGGGTCTGGGCCTTCTCCAGGAACCGGGGGTTGCTGCCGGGCACTGCCAGGACCGAACGACGTGAGCGCATGCCGCACACGCTAGTGGTTCCGCCTGGAGACGGTGACGGCCGGCGCGGTTCCCGGTCGGAATCGACATGTCTTGATCTCAAATGATGACATCATCTAGATTGTCATATCATCTGGAAGGGGTGCGACGGTGAACGTCCCGGAGATCGACCTCACCGATCCCGACGTGGTCGGCGACCCGTTCACGGCGTACGGCAAGGCGCGGGAGCGGTCACCGCTGGCCCGGGTGATCACCCCGGGTCTTCCGCCGCTGTGGACGCTGACCCGGCACGAGGGCGCCCGGGCGATGCTGGCGGACCCCCGGTTCGCGATCACCTCCGGCAGCTTCCTGCGGCCGGACGTGCCCGCGGACTGCCTGCCGTACATGCGGACGATGTCGGAGATGGACGGGCCCGAGCACCTGCGGCTGCGCCGGCTGGTCGCGCCCGCGTTCACCGCGCGCCGGGCCGCGGCCCTCCGGCCCGCGATCGAGCGAGTCGTGGAACGCCTGCTCGACGCGCTGCCGAGCCACGCGACGAACGGCGCCACCGACAGCGGGACGGACCAGCCGGCGAACCGCGCCACCGGCAGCGGGACGGAGCTACCGGCGAACCGCGCCACCGGCAGCGGGACGGAGCTACCGGCGAACGGCGCCACCGGCAGTGGGGTGGACCTGCTGCGGCACTTCGCCGCGCCGCTGCCGATGGAGGTCATCTGCGAGCTGGTGGGGGTGCCCGAGCCGGACCGGGCGCGCTGGCACGAGTACGGCGCGCTGGTCGCGGCGGGCGCGGGCCGGGGATTCGCCGCGGCCATCCCCGGGATCATGGCCGGCGCCAGGGAGGCGGTCGCCCGCCGCCGCGCCGAAGCGGGCCCCGACCTGCTGTCCGAGCTCATCCGCGCGCAGGCCGAGGACGGCGACCGGCTCACCGACACCGAGCTGGTCACGCTGGTCTGGCACCTGGTCCTGGCCGGGCAGACGCCGGCGAACCTCATCGCGAACGCCGTGCACGCCCTGCTGTCCGAGCCGGATCAGCTCAAGGCGCTGCGCGAGGACCCCGCCCTCATGCCCCGCGCCGTCGAGGAGCTGATCCGCTGGTGCGGCCCGATCCTGCTGACGGTCCCCCGCCACGCGCGCGAGGACGTCGAACTGCACGGCGTCACGATCCGGGCGGGCGACGCCGTGACGGCCTCGGTCGCCGCCGCCAACCGGGACCCGCGCGCGTTCGCCGCCCCCGACCGGCTGGACGTCACGCTGTCCCGCGAGGCGACCCACCTGGGGTTCGCCCACGGGGCGCACTTCTGCCTCGGCGCCTCGCTCGCCAGGGTGGAGACCGAGGCGGCGCTGGCCGCGCTGCTGCGCCGCTTCCCGGGCCTCGCGCCCGCCCCGGAGAGGGCGCGGCGCGCCCCCGACCCGGGCACGTGGCGCCTGGTCTCACTCCCCGTGACTCTGTGACAGCTCCAGCAGCCCCTCCAGCACGTCCGCCGAGCGGGTCCACAGCAGCGAGCCGCCCTCGTCGGGCAGCACGCGCAGCCGGGATCCGGGGATGCGGCGCGACAGGACGGCCCCGTGGTCCGGGGAGTGGACGGTCCCGGGGTCGTGCCCGCCGCACCAGAGCTCGACCGGCACGGTGATGCTCTCCACCGCGAACGGCCACGGACGGTAGGCGAGCACCAGATCGCGCGCGTACCCGGCGGCGCCCTGCGCGAAGCCCTCCTCCAGCGCCCGCCGGTAGGCGGGGGCGAACGCCGGGTCGGTGTAGAGCGCGACGTCGGACGGATGGCTCAGCTCGGTCACGAGCCGCCACATCATCTCCGCGCCCGCGTCGCGCGTCATGGCCGCCTCCAGCCCGTCCGGGTCCTCCCCGGCCGCCCGTACGAGCCCCGCCACACCGGGATCCAGGAGCCCGGCCAGCTCGGGATGAGTGAGCTCGTCCAGCCCGGACACCACCGACGCCGCCGTCACGACCCCGGCGGCCGCGCACGCCAGCGCGAACGGCGCGCCGTGCGAGAAGCCCACCACCGCCGCGCCGCCCGTCAGGCCGAGCCCGCCGACGAGGTCGCGGACGTCGTCCGCCCAGGTCAGCAACGTACGCTCCGGGTCGGGATCGGAGGCGCCCAGTCCCGGCCGGTCCACCGAGACCAGCCGCACGCCGAGCCGTGCGAGGTCGTCCGCGCCGAAGCCGAGGCTCCTGCCGGTCGCCGCGCCGGGGAAGAACAGCACCGGCGTCCCGTCCGCCGGCCCCCACTCCGCCCAGCCGAGCCCCCGCCCGTCGCGCAGCGTCACCCGGCCCAGCCGCTCCGGCTCCCGCACCCCATATTTCACGACAAATCCCTCCTAGTACGTTCCCGACCGGCGACTGTAGGCGGGCAGCCGCGTGGCCTGCCACCGGATTACCGGCCTGGACTACAGTCGGGACGTGAGCGACACACGCGCGGCCATCGAGGAGGGCGCGAAGAAGTCCGGCGTCCTCTGGCTCGGCCTCGACCGCCCCCGCCTGGCCTGGCACGCCTGGCACGACGGCGCCGTCTACCTCGTGACCGGCGGCGGCGAGCAGGAGCTGCCGGGGCTCGCGGACCTCAAGCGGGTCCGCGTCACCCTGCGCAGCAAGGACAACGGCGCGCGGCTGGTGGACTTCGAGGCGGCCGTCGAGGTCGTGGACCAGGAAGCGGAGCGGGAGGCGGTCGCGGCGCTGGCCAAGGAGCGGCTCAACGCGCCCGACGGCGCCCATCTGACCGACCGCTGGGCCCGGGAGTCCACGGTCGTCCGCCTCACTCCCCTCGACTCCTGACCCGGCCACCGGCCGCCCCGCTCCGGCCGCCGCGCTCCCCCTGCACGGTCAGGCGAAGGCGAAGTCAGCCGGAGGCGCGGTCGAGGCTGAGCCGTCCCTCCGCCTCGGCGGCGGACGCCGGCTCCCCGGCGGGCGCGGGCGCGCCGCCCCGGGAGGCCGCCGTCTGGGCGAGCAGCGCCCCCGACAGCACCAGCAGCCCACCGACGATCTGGAACGCCCCGAGCGCCTCGCCCACCAGCGCCCAGGCCACCACCGCGCCGCCGATGACCTCCAGCGACGCCACCGTCGCCCCGACGGCCGCCGAGAGGCGGCGCACCGCGTTGACACCCAGGATGTACGCCGCGACGGTGGCGACCAGCACCATCCACAGGTAGGCCGCGAACGCCGGCAGGGTGAGGCCGCCTCCCTCGGGCGTGGCCAGACGGGTGAACGCCTCCCACGGGATCCCCCAGGGCCGGGCGAACGGCACGAGCACCACGGCCGCCCCGAGCATGCCCCAGGCGATGAGGCCCAGCGGGTCCACGTCGTCCCCGAAGCTATCGCTCATCAGGAAATATCCGGCGCAGCACGCCCCGGCGATCAGCGCCAGCAGCAGCCCCAGCGCGTCCAGCCGCAGGCCGTCCCAGACCTCGACGACGATGCCGAGCCCGACGACGGCGACCACCGCGCCCAGGTACGCCGAGCGCGCCAGCCGGATCCTGCGCACGAACCGCACCCACACGACCACCATGACCGGCGCCATGTACTCCAGCAGCAGGGCGACCCCCACCGGCAGCCGGGTCAGCGCGGCGAAGTAGAGCGACTGCACCCCGGCGACGGCCACGACGGCGTACACCCCGAAGAACGGCAGGCGCGAGCGCGGGATGCGCAGCGCCGACGGCTTGACCACCGCCAGCACGGCCACCATCAGCAGCCCCGCCCCGGCCATGCGGGTCCAGACCGCCTCGATGGGCGCCAGCCCCGCCGCGTTCAGGTACTTGGCCATGGGCCCGGAGAACGCGAAGCACCACGCCGAGACGAAGGCCATCGCGAGACCCGAATATCGCATCGCCACACCATCCGTAATTACCGTTCCTACCTTTTGATACTGACATGTCGGGCGCCCGGTGCGCAATGCCTCCCGGCTGTTAGCCTGCTGAATGTGAAGATCTTCGTGGCCCGTCTGGCCGGGGTTTCGGTCTTCGACCCGGCCGGCGACCAGATCGGCCGGATCCGCGACGTCGTGGTCGGCCTGCGCGGCCCCCTGCGGCCCGCCGTCCACGGCATGGTGGTCGAGGTCCAGCCGCGCCGCCGCGTCTTCCTGCCCATCACCCGCGTACGCGGCATCGAGGCCGGGGCGGTCGTCTTCACCGGCCGGCTCAACATGCGCCGCTTCGAGAAGCGCTCGACCGAGACGCTGGTCATCGGCGAGATGCTCGACCGCGCCGTGACCGTCGACGGCGAGCGGATGACGGTCTTCGACCTCGCCATGGAGGAGACCAGGCCGTCGGCCTGGGAGATCACCAAGGTCGCCGCGTACCGGGGCCGGCGGCGGCGCGACCCCCGGATCGTCGCCTGGGAGGAGGTGTCCGGCTTCGACGAGCTCCAGCGGGACCAGGGCGCGGCCGGACTGATCGCCGCGTTCGAGTCGATGCGCGCCGCCGACATGGCCAGCGCCCTGCACGAGCTGCCCGGCAAGCGGCGCATCGAGGTCGCCCGCGCGCTCGACGACGACCGGCTCGCCGACGTGCTGGAGGAGCTGCCGCCCCGCGACCAGATCGGCATCCTCGGCACCCTCGAACCCGCTCGGGCCGCCGACGTGCTGGAGGAGATGGACCCCGACGACGCGGCCGACCTGCTCAACGACCTGCCCGCCGACCAGGCCGCCCACCTGCTGGCGCTGATGGAGCCGCAGGAGGCCGCGCCCGTACGGCGGCTGCTCACCTACCCGCAGGACACGGCCGGCGGCATGATGACCAGCGAGCCGGTGATCCTGCCCCCGAGCGCCACGGTCGCCGAGGCGCTCGCGCACATCCGGCAGAAGGACCTCTCGCCGTCCGTCGCGGCGCAGGTGTACGTGACCCGGCCGCCGAACGAGACGCCCACGGGGGCGTACCTGGGCGTCAGCCACTTCCAGCGGCTGCTGCGCGACCCGCCCTCGACGCTGCTGGGCTCGGTGCTCGACCCGTCGATCGACCCGATCCGGCCCGGCTTCACGCTGCCGGAGGTCGCCCAGTACCTCGCCAGCTACAACCTGGTGGCGGCGCCCGTGGTCGACGAGCTGGGGCGGCTGGTGGGCGCGGTCACGGTGGACGACGTGCTCGACCACATGCTGCCGGCCGACTGGCGCGAAGGCGCGCGCCCATGACCGCCGAGCGGCTGGACCAGCCGCGCGACCTGCGCCGCACCCTGCGCCCGCACTACGACCCGGAGGCGTTCGGCCGCCTGTCGGAGCGGATCGCCCGCTTCCTGGGGACCGCGCGGTTCATCGTCTACATGACGGTGGTCGTGGCGATCTGGGTCATCTGGAACGCCGTCGCCCCGGCCGAGCTGGCCTTCGACCCGTACCCGTTCATCTTCCTCACGCTCATGCTGTCGCTCCAGGCGTCGTACGCGGCGCCGCTCATCCTGCTCGCCCAGAACCGGCAGGCCGACCGCGACCGGGTGCAGTACGAGCAGGACCGCGAGGCCGCCGACCGCAACCAGGCGGAGATCGAGTACCTGACCCGGGAGATCGCGGCGCTGCGGATGGCCCTGAACGAGGTCGCCACCCGCGACTACCTGCGCTCGGAGCTCCAGCACCTGCTGGAGGAGCTCAGGGAGCGCCCGTAGCGCCGGCATCGGGCGCGGGGGCCCCGTAGCGCCGGCGAGGCGGCGTCGGGCTCAGGAGGCGTCCGTAGCGCCGGCGAGGCGGGTCACGAGCTCGCGCACGTGGCCGATCTCGTCCGGGCCCAGGACGTCGAGGAAGTGCGCGCGGACGCCGCGCAGGTAGGTGGGCGTCGCCTCGGCCAGCCGGGCCGCCCCCGCGTCGGTCAGCACCGCGAACAGCCCCCGGGCGTCGCTCTCGCACGCCTCGCGGCTCACCAGCCCGTCGCGCTGCAGCCGGTCGATCAGCCGGGTCAGGCCGCTGCGAGACAGCAGCACCCGGCCCGCCAGGTCGTTCATCCGCAGCCGCCGCTCCGGCGCCTCGGCGAGCTGTGACAGCACGTCGTACGACGCGAGCGGCAGGTCGTGGGCGACCAGCAACTCGGCCTCCAGGTGACGCGTGATCCGCACCTGCGCCCGCTGCAGCATCCGCCAGACCGCCAGCTCCTCGACGGTGAGGCCCTCGTCGCGCAGAAGAGTCACGGAGTAACCTTAGTTTGTTGCACGCACACCTAAACAGTCCGTCGTGCAGCGTGGATTAACCGCGCCGCGCCTCTGGTTCATACCATGGAGGGGCATCCTCACCGGCGTGCAGCGCCTGTCACACAGAGACCACTAAGGAGGGACGGCACTCCCTTCGTGCCGAGACTTCGATGGCACCAACCCAGGAACAGGTGACGGCCGCCCTCGCCACCGTCATCGACCCCGAGATCCGTCGTCCGATCACCGATCTCGGGATGGTCAAGAGCGTCGACATCATGCCCGACGGCGTGGTGCGTGTCGGCGTCTACCTCACGATCGCGGGCTGTCCGCTGAAGGACACCATCCGCCGCGACGTCACCGCCTCGGTCTCCCGGCTCGACGGTGTCACGGGTGTCGAGATCGAGCTGGACGTCATGAGCACCGAGCAGCGCAAGGAGCTGCAGACGAAGCTGCGCGGCGACCGGGCCCCCGAGAAGGAGATCCCGTTCAACCAGCCGGGCTCGCTGACCCGCGTCTTCGCGGTGGCCAGCGGCAAGGGCGGCGTCGGCAAGTCGTCGGTCACGGTCAACCTGGCCGCCGCCATGTCCGCGAGCGGCCTCAAGGTCGGCATCGTCGACGCCGACATCTACGGCCACAGCATCCCCCGCATGCTGGGCGCCTCGGAACGGCCGACCAAGGTCGAGGACATGATCATGCCGCCCGTGGCGCATGACATCAAGGTCATCTCGGTGGGCATGTTCAAGCCGGAGGGCAACACGCCGGTGGTGTGGCGTGGCCCGATGCTCGACCGGGCGCTGCACCAGTTCCTGGCCGACGTCTACTGGGGCGACCTCGACGTCCTGCTGCTCGACCTGCCCCCGGGCACCGGCGACATCGCCATCTCGGTCGCGCAGCGCCTGCCGTCCGCCGAGATCCTCGTCGTGACGACGCCCCAGATGGCGGCCGCCGAGGTGGCCGAGCGGGCCGGCTCGATCGCAGCCCAGACCCACCAGCAGATCGCCGGCGTCATCGAGAACATGGCGTGGCTGCCGTGCCCCCACTGCGACGAGCGCATCGCGGTCTTCGGCGAGGGCGGCGGCCAGACCGTCGCCGACGCGCTGACCCGCACGCTCGGCTCCCGGGTGCCGCTGCTCGGCCAGGTGCCGATCGACCTGCGGCTGCGCGAGGGCGGCGACGAGGGCAAGCCGCTGGTCCTGACCGACCCCGACGCGCCGGCGGCGGCCGAGCTCCGCTCGATCGCGGCCGCGCTGAGCAAGCGCGGCTCCAGCCTCAAGGGCATGCAGCTCGGGCTGTCGCCCAACCGCCGCTAGCTCCGCCGCACGTTCCGGGCCCGCTCGCATGCGAGCGGGCCCGTCGCTTTTCCTCGGACGGGGGCTCGGCTTCTCGGGGCAGGAGCCGGACGGGTCAGGTGGCCTCGGAGTCGTACGGCGGGATCTCGCCGACGCCCAGCTCGTCCACCGGCTCCGGCAGGGCCGGGGCGGTGAGCACCGGCTCCTCCGCCGGCTTGGCGTTCCAGGAGTCCTCGATGTCGTCCAGCAGGTGCTTGCGGACGAACGCACGCGGGTTGAGATCGGCGGGGTCGAAGTCGCGGTACTCCGGCGGCAGGCCGGCCCGCAGATCGTCGCGCGCGTTGGCGGCCATCCGGCGCAGGTTGCGCAGCGTCTTGCCGGCCTGCGCCGCCGCCTGAGGCAGCTTGTCGGGCCCGAAGACGAGAAGCGCGATGACGATCAGCGCCCCGACCTCAAGCCACCCGAGTCCGAACACCGTGAGCTCCTAGCGCAGTCCTGATGCACCGAGGACAACCCCGGCGTATTCCAGACTAAGGGCTCCGGCGGTCGGATCGACCGCCCGCCCCTGACGCCTCGGCCTGCCCATCCGGCCGCCCCTGGATCAGGACGGCGACGGCGTGGGCTCGTCGTCGGCCGTCACCGTGAGGGTCGCCGTGCGCTCCTGCCCCGCCCGCTGGTACTTGACCGTGATGTGGGACCCCGGAGCCTTGCTGCGGATGAGGGCGATCAGCTCGTTGCCGTCCTGCAGGCGCAGGCCGTCGAGCTCCAGGATGATGTCGCCCGCCTTCAGCCCGGCCTTGGCGGCGGGACCGCCCGGGTCGACCGGCTGGCGGCCCTCGGCGGGCTCGGAGGCGATGCGGACGCCCTGGCCCTTGTAGTCGGGGTCGAGCACGATGCCGATCTTGGGGCGCTTGGCCTTGCCGCTCGTCACCAGCTCCTCGGCCACGCGCCGCGCCTGGTTGACCGGGATGGCGAAGCCGAGGCCGATGCTGCCGCTCTGGTTGGTCAGCGAACGGCTCAGCGTGGCGATCGCGGAGTTGACGCCCACGACCTCGCCCTTGCCGTTGACCAGCGGACCGCCGGAGTTGCCGGGGTTGATGGCGGCGTCGGTCTGGATGGCGCTGATGTAGGCGGGCTCCTCGCCGCCGCCGCCGCTCTCGTCGCCGGCGATGACCGGGCGGTTGAGGGAGCTGACGATGCCCGTGGTGACCGTGCCGGTCAGGCCGAGCGGGGAGCCGACCGCGAGGACGGGGTCGCCGACCACGACCTGGTCGGAGTTGCCGAGGGAGATCTCCGGGGTGCCGAAGGTGTCCTCGGGCTTGACCACGGCCAGGTCGGAGCCCGGGTCGCGGCCCACGATGCGGCCGGTCGTGGTCTTGCGGTTGTAGAACTGGATCTTGATCTCGCCACCCTTGGCGGCCATGGCGACCACGTGGTTGTTCGTCACCACGTAACCGTTCTTGATCAGGAAGCCTGAGCCGGTGGCGCCCTCGGTGTTGCTGCCGTTGCCCACCTCCAGCGAGACCACGCTGGGCAGCACCCGCGCGGCCACGCCCGCCACCGAGTCGGGCGCCCGGTTGGTGGCGCCGCTCGGGAGCGGGCCGAGGCTGTAGGACGGGTCTGTGCCGTTGGTACGGGTGAGCAGGTAGGTGCCGACGCTGCCGAGCGCGGAGGCGACCAGGGCGACGACCACGGCCAGCACGACGAGCACACCGGTGCCGGGGCCGCGACGCGGGGCCGCCGTGGCGCCGCCGGAGGGCGGAGGGGCCCAGCCCGGGCCCATGCCGAGCGCGTGGCGCGGGGGCGGCGGGGGCGCGTCGCCGCCGTAGGGCGGGGCGCCCGCGGAGAGGCCGAAGAACGGGCTCTCGTAGGTGCGGGTGGAGGACTGCTCCTGGCCTTCGGCGCCGAACGCGGCCTCGCCGCCGTCGGGCCGGCCGAAGGGGTTGTCACCGGCGCGCGCGAAGGGGCCCTCGCCGCTGTCGGGTCGCCCGAAGGGCGTGTCAGTGCCGTCGGGTCGCCCGAAGGGCGCGTCACCGCCGTCGGGCCGGCCGAACGGCGGGTCGCCGCCCTCCGGCAGGCCGAAGGGCCTGTCGCCGGCGTCGGGCCGACCGGCGGGCTCGCCACCGGGCGCGCCGCTGTCCGGACCCCGCTCGTACGGCGAGCGGCCACCCGCTCCGCCGTCACCATGACCGCCCTCGTCCGGGCCGCCCTCGCCGGGGCCGTGCCCCGAGGCCGCCTGGAACGGCGACCCGCCGGGCCCGCGCCCGTCAGCGGAGCCGGCCCCCCGGTCACCGGACGGGCCCCCAGGAGACGAGAAGGAGGCCGAGGGGCCGCCGGACGAACCCTCCGGAGACCCGAAGGAAGGCGAGGGGCCGCCGTTGGAGCCCTTAGGAGACCCGAAGGAAGGCGAGGAGCCGCCATTGGGGCCCTCAGAAGAGCCGAAGGAAGGCGAGGGACCGCCATTGGGGCCCTCGGGAGACCCGAAGGAAGGCGAGGGACCACCGTAGGGCCCCTCGGGAGGGCTGAAGACGGGCGCGTCGCCCGGCGGCCCCGACGGGGCCCGCCAGCCACCCTGCGAGCCCACGGCACCCACGGCACCCACGGAGCCCTCCGGGCCCTCCGAGGCTCGCGACGGGTCGGAGGGTGAGCCCCACGGTCCCTGGGCGGCCGACGAGGGGGTCCCGGGCCCGCCGCCAGGCCGGTCGGCCTGGCCGTCCGCGGGCAGGAACTCCGGGCGCCCCTGCGGCGCAGGGAAGTCCGACGGCATGCGTCCTTCGCCCGGGCGCGTCTCGTCGGTCATCTACGTCTCACCACTCCTTGCTCGACACCGCAATCCTGGTGCGATCGGCATACGAGAGTCGTAAAGCAATGGTCAGGAACCACGCCTCTACCGGCGGTTCCCCTCCAAAACCCCGAACTCCGATCGTATGCCCCCGACGCCATGGACTACGCCACCGAGTATCCCAGGCCGTCGTGTCCCGGTCAGGGCGTGGCGGTGGGCGGTGTGGCCTGGGAGGAGGCGGGCGTGTTCTGCCGGAAGAGCTCGACCGGGGGCGGCGTGTTGCTCTGCCCGGCGCCGGACACGGCGAAGAAGGTGCCGAGGGCCACGGCGGCGGAGACGACGCCGACGGCCACGTACGTGCCGCGCCGCCTACCCCGGCGGCCGGGGCCGGAAGCGCCGCCGCTCGCGTCCCTGCGGGGACGGTTGTCCAGGGGCGCGATGGTATGAGGGCCCGGCAGCGGGACACCTCCGAAGGTCCGCGCGGGGAAAGGCCGCTCGCGGGGCGGCAACGGGCCGCCCGGCTCGGCCATCCGCAGCAGCGACATCGTCAGATCGGCCGGCATGGCGAGCTCGTCGAGCGAGCGCAGGCGCGACTTCAGCGCCCGCATCGACTCGACCTCCCGCCTGCAGTCGGCGCAGAACGTCAGATGCGCCAGGGCGCGGTCACGCTCGGCGTGGTTGAGCTCGCCATCGACGAGCGCACTCACGCGTTCTCCAAGATGCGACATATCAGACTTCCTCCCCACGGGGCCCCGACGGGAATGCTGGCGGGGGGAGTTGTGAGTGTCGGGGGGCCCGGTGTTCGAGCGCCTCGCGCAACTGCGCCCGGCCACGGTGAATTCGGCTCCGGACCGTGCCCAGCTTGACCCCGAGCGTGGCCGCGATCTCCTCGTACGACAGGCCCTCGATGTCACACAGCACGATCGCCGCCCGGAACTCGGGGGCGAGCGCGTCGAGCGCGGCCTGGATGTCGGGTTCGAGGTGGGCGTCGTCGAACGCCTGCGCCGGTGACGGCTCGCGGCCGCGCAGCCTCTCGGCGGCGTCGTCGGCCAGTCCCTCGAAGCGGATGCGCTGCTTGCGCCGCGCCATGTCGAGGAACAGGTTGGTCGTGATCCGGTGCAGCCAGCCCTCGAACGTCCCGGGCGTGTAGCTCGACAGCGACCTGAAGACCCGTACGAAGACCTCCTGGGTGAGGTCCTCGGCGTCATGGACGTTGCCGGTCAGGCGGTATGCCAGCCGATAAACGCGCGCGGAGTGAGTCCGCACCACTTCCTCCCAGGTGGGAGGTGTCCAATCAGACACGGGAGCATCGGCCTGGTGGTCACTTTCGTCCACCAGAACTCCTCTCTCTGGGACCACCGCTACCGCCATAGTGCCTGGTTTCGTCCCTTCATGCGCACTGCCTGCCTTCCGGACCGGCAAAGCCCGTTTAAACCTGCAACGCCTCAGCGTGCTCCTGAGTTCCCGTCCTGCCGCTACTCCCCTAGGCTGCGATCGGTGACCAATCGCACGAAAGTGGGGGGAGGAGGCCGATGACCAGTCAGGCGGAGGCCACTCTGGCCTATGCGGAGCAGTTCCATCCCGAGGATGAGATCCTGCGCGCGGCGCGGCAGCGCGGGCTGGAGATGGGCGCGGTGCCCATCCTTCCCGGAGGCGGGGCGGCGCTCTGCTTCCTCGCCACGGCGCTCAACGCCAAGTCGGTCGTCGAGATCGGCACCGGCTGCGGCGTCTCGGGGCTCTGGCTGCTGCGCGGCATGCGCCCCGACGGCACGCTGACCAGCGTGGACGTCGAGCCCGAGCACCAGCGGCTGGCGCGGCAGGCGTTCGCGGAGGCGGGCTTCGCGGGTGGCCGGGTGCGGCTGATCAGCGGCCGCGCGCTCGACGTGCTGCCCCGGCTGTCGGACGGCGGCTACGACATGGTCTTCGCCGACGCGGCCAAGCAGGAGTACGCGGACTACCTGGCCGAGTCGGTCCGGCTGCTGCGCGTGGGCGGCATCGTGGCCTTCGACAACGCGCTCTGGCACAACCGCGTGGCCGACCCGGCCCAGCGCGACCCCGACACGGTCGCCCTGCGCGAGCTGGGCAAGCTCGTACAGGGCGACGACCGTCTCCGGTCGCTGCTGATGCCGCTGGGCGACGGCCTGCTCGCCGCCGTCAAGATCGCCGGCTAGCGGTCACCTGCGGGCCAGTCGCTCCAGGCGGCCGGCGGTCACCCGCAGGTCAGCCGTGCCAGACCGGCCGGCGGTCACCCGCGGGTCAGCCACTCCAGCAGGACCCGCACCCCGAACCCCGTGGCGCCCTTGGTCAGGATGCCGTCGTCCACGGTGCTGCGCCCCACCCCGGCGATGTCGAGGTGCGCCCACGGCCGCCCGCCCGCGAACTCCCGCAGGAACAGCGCCGCCGTGATGGACCCGGCGCCGTAGGTGGACCCGCTCTCCACGTTGGCCAGGTCGGCGATCGGCGAGTCGAGGGCGGGCGCGTACTCGTCGATGAGCGGCATGCGCCACAGCCGGTCGTCGCTGTCGCGCCCCGCCGCGAGGAGCCCCTTGGCGAGGTCGTCGTCGGTGGAGTAGACGGCGCCGACGTTGCGGCCCAGCGCGACGCTGATGGCGCCCGTCAGCGTGGCGATGTCGACCACGGCGTCGGGGTCGAGCTCGGCGTCGGCGTAGGCGAGCGCGTCGGCCAGCACGAGGCGCCCCTCGGCGTCGGTGTTGAGCACCTCGACCGTGCGCCCGCCGTAGTGGGTGATGACGTCGCTGGGCCGCTGGGCGGTGCCGGACGGCATGTTCTCGGCCGCGGCGACCAGGCCGGTGACGCGGACCGGGGCGCCCATCCGGGCCAGTGCCCCGATGACGGCGATCACCACGGCGCCGCCCGCCATGTCGGTCTTCTGCGTCTTCATGTTCTCGGTCGGCTTGAGCGACAGGCCGCCCGAGTCGAACGTGATGCCCTTGCCCACGAGCACCACGTGGCGCTCGGCGGGCCCCTCGGGGACGTAGGAGAGCTGGATGAGGCGAGGAGGGTTGGCCGAGCCGCGGCCGACCGCGAGGATGCCGCCGAACCCGGCCGCCTGGAGCTCCTCCTCGTCCCACACCCGCACGGGCACGCCCTGCTCGCCGGCGCGCTCGGCCAGCCAGGCGGGCGTCTTGACCGACGACGGCGTGTTGGCGAGGTCACGGGCCAGCGCCACGGCCTGGGCGACGGTCTCGCCCCGCCGTACGGCCCGCTCGTCGGCGGAGACGAACCGCAGCGCGCGCACGGGCGTCTTGCCCGGGGCGCCGATGCGGAAGGAGTAGGCGGCGAGCAGCGCGGCCTCGGCGAACGCGGTGGCGTCGCCCTCGGGCACCACCACGGTCAGCTCGTCGCGGCCCCGGGCCCTGCGGGTGAGCCCGGCCGCCGCCTTGCGCAGGGCCTTCGGCGAGCCGTCGCCGACGCCGTACAGCAGCACGCGCCCGACGCCGTCCTCCCGCGCCACGGGGACCTCGATGATCTCGCCGACCTCCCCCTTGGCCTCGTAGTGGGCCAGCAGGCCGGGCAGGGGCACCGGCAGGTCGAGCTCGACCGCCGGGACCAGCTCGGACGTGTAGGGGACAGCCAGCAGCTCGGCGCCGTCGGGGACGCCGGCGACCACCGATGCAGTGGTCTCAATGGGCACGGAACCTTCTCCTCGAACGTCGGCGACCCTGGCGCGCGGATACGCCAGGGCCGTGGGACAGGTCTGTCTCGGGAGCTCTCAGCCGACGACGTTCTTCAGCGCCTCGCCGAGCGCCTTCGCCTCGTCAGCGGAGATCTCCACGACGAGCCGGCCGCCACCTTCCAGAGGGACCCGCATGACAATGCCGCGCCCTTCCTTGGTGACCTCGAGCGGACCATCGCCGGTCCGCGGCTTCATCGCCGCCATGCGTGCATCCCTTCCTGCCTTGGGCTCCCGCGGCCCGCGATTTTTTGTCCGCCCGCCAGGGAGGGCGGTATTCACGTCTTCTGTGATGTCCTATTCTCCCGCATCGCGAGCGCTCATGGGTAACGATCTCCTCCCAGAATGCGTTGTCCAGGGTGGCGAAGACGTCCAAACTGGACAGCGTGCACGCACGAGCTGCCCTGTTCGACCTCTATGGGGACCACCTGCGCCCACGCGGCGGACGGGCCTCCGTGGCGGCTCTCGTACGCCTCATGAAACCGCTGGAGATCGCCGCTCCAGCCGTGCGCACCGCTGTTTCGCGCATGGTCCGGCAGGGCTGGCTGGAGCCCGTCAGATTGCCGCAGGGGGCCGGCTACGGGCTCACGCCCAAGTGCGTCAGAAGACTGGACGACGCCGCGTCGAGAATTTACCGAGCGGGAACACCGTCCTGGCAAGGCCGGTGGCATCTGATCGTTTTGGAACCCGTGAAGGATCGGCCGCGTAGAGAGCGGGTCAAGGCCGTTCTCGCGTTTCTCGGCTACGCGCCGCTGTCGGAGGCGACCTGGGTCGGGCCGCGCTCCTCACGCGAGGTGGACCACCTGCTGGCGAGCGAGGGACTGCGGGCCGACCGGTTCGACGCGGCGCTGGAGGGCGACCCCCGCGAGCTGGTCGCGCGAGCCTGGGATCTGGCGGCCGTCGGCGAGGCGTACGAGCGATGGCTGTCGGAGGCTGCCACGCTGGTCGGGGCGCTGCCGGGCGACGCCCCGGACGACCGGGTGTTCGCGACGAGGAGCAGGCTCGTGCACGGGTGGCGCAACTTCCTCTTCCGCGACCCCGGTCTGCCCCCCGAGCTGCTGCCGCCCGGCTGGCCCGGTGAGCGGGCCAGGACGTACTTCGAGCAGGAGGCCGCCCGCCTGCTGCCCTCAGCCGCCGCGTTCGTCGACAGGGAGCTGCCGTGATCCGCTATGACGTGACCGACGCCGTCGCCACCGTCACGCTCGACCGGCCGGAGGCGATGAACTCGCTGACGGCCGAGGTGAAGTCGGCCCTGCTGGAGGCGCTGCGCCACGCGGCCGCCGACGACGGGGTGCGCGCGGTGCTGCTGACCGGCACCGGCCGGGCCTTCTGCGCCGGCCAGGACCTGCGCGAGCACGCCGACAACCTGGAGGCGGGGCGTGGGCTCGCCGGGACCGTGCGCGAGCACTACAACCCGATGGTCGAGCTCATCGCCACCATGGGCAAACCGGTGGTGGCCGCCGTCAACGGCGTCGCGGCCGGCGCCGGCGCCTCGCTGGCCTTCGCCTGCGACCTGCGGGTGGCCTCGGACAAGGCCAAGTTCGCGCTCGCGTTCTCCGGCGTCGGCCTCGCCCCCGATTCCGGCGCGTCGTGGACGCTGCAGCGCCTCGTCGGCGCCGGGCGCGCCACCGAGCTCATGCTGCTCGGCGAGCCGCTCGACGCGGCGCGGGCGCTGGAGCTGGGGCTGGTCACCCGGGTCGTGCCGTCGGAGGACGTGCTCAAGACCGCCACCGAGCTCGCGGTACGGCTCGCGCAGGGCCCCACGCTCGCGTACGCGGCCACCAAGGCGGCGCTGGCCTACGCCGCCACGAACGCGCTGCCGGAGGCGCTGGAGATGGAGGCCGTCCTGCAGGATGCGTGCGCCGCCACCCAGGACCACATCGACGCCACCCGGGCCTTCCTGGCCAAGCAGCGCCCGTCGTTCAACGGCCGCTGAGCGCGCTCTCCCGGGCGCGCGCCACGCACCCCTCGATGTGGTCGTTGACCAGGCCGATCGCCTGCATGAGCGCGTACGCGGTGGTCGGCCCGACGAACCGGAAGCCGTGCCGCTTCAGCTCCTTGGCCAGCGCCTTCGAGCCGGGCGTGACGGCGGGCACGTCGGCCATCGTCCGCGGCACCGGGGAGTCGGGATCGGCGTGGCGCCACACCAGCTCGGACAGGCCGTCGGGCAGGTCGAGTGCGACGCGGGCGTTGTTCACGACGGCTTCGATCTTGGCGCGGTTGCGGACGATCCCGGCGTCGCCGAGCAGCCGCTCGACGTCCTGCTCGGTGTAGGCGGCGACCTTCGGGATGGAGAAGCCGTCGAACGCGGCGCGGAAGTTCTCGCGCTTGCGCAGGATCGTCAGCCAGGACAGGCCGGACTGGAACGCCTCCAGCGCCACCCGCTCGAACACCAGGTCGTCACCGCGGACGGGACGGCCCCACTCGTCGTCGTGGTAGGCGGTGTAGATCGGGTCGGTCAGGCCCGGCCAGGTGCACCGGATCATGTCGGTCACGCGCGCTCGTCCCCGTCCTTGCCCGCCGCCGCCCGCACCGGCCGCCCCTCCCCCTCGTCGTGCCCGTCGATCCCGACCGCCTCGTCGTCCTTCTCGTCCTTCTCGTCCCGCTCGTCCCGCTCGTCGTCCTTCTCGCCGCTCCTGAACTCGGGCCCGGGCGCTCGCTCCGGCTGCTCAGTGTGTATCTCGGCGTGTATCTCGGTGCTCTCCGGCTGCTCGGTGTGCTCGGCGCTCTCCGGCTGCTCCGGGGCCGGGACGTCGTCCGTCGAGACGTCCCGCGCCGGGGCGAGGGCGGCCGGCGCGGCGACGACCGGGTCGCCGTTCTCGGGCAGCATGGGCAGTTCGGCCGGCCCCTCGGGCTCGTGATCGGTGCGAGGACCGCCGCCCGGCGAGGCGTACAGCTCCTGGCGCGCGTACAGGCGGCTCGACATCAGCTCCGAGACCCGCTGCTCCAGCACCGCGATGCGGGTGTCGCGCGCGCTGATCGCGCTGGCGGCCCTGCGCAGGGTCTCGTCGACGCTCTGCGTGTGATAGCCGACGAGATTGACCGGAAGCTGCAGCGCCATGAAGTCGACCGCCGTGAGCTGCCCGGCCTCGGGCAGGTCGAGAGGCGGCACGTCCGGCGGGAACTCGGTCAGCTCCCCGCCCCTGCCGAGGGAGACCAGCACCACGCAGGCCAGGATCGCGAGCGCGGCGATGGCGAGAATGACCAGCACATGGGCATCGTACTCATACCATCGAGGCATGAGTCCCGCAGTTGTCGCACCCGGTGCGCCTCCGGACCCCTCCTGGACTCCCGCGGGCTCGCCCGCGGAGGCCGCCGCGCTGGCGCGCGCGGGCGCGACCGTGCTGGTCACGCTGCCCGCGCCGCTCGACGCGGCGCTGGCCGCCGCGGCCGTCTACCGCTGGCACGGCGCGGGCGTGTTCGTCACCGAACACACCGAGCAGGTACGCCAGGCGCTGGAGATGACCGACTCGCTCGCCGGCCGGCGTCCCCCCGCCCTGGCCCGCCGCGCCCTGGCCTGAGAGCCGGACGGGCAGGCGCCGCATCCTGGTCCGAGAGCCGGGCGTGTCGCGCGGGCGGGCTCAGCCCGTGGCCTCGCCGAGTTCCTCGGCCGTGGGGCGCACCGGGCGGGGGCGGCCCTCGATGTGGTCGAGCGCCTCCTCCACCGACGACGTCCACGCGATGGCGTCGAAGACGTTCGCCCGGGTGAACCCCTCGTCGTACATGTGCTCCACGAGCCCGCGCAGCGAGGCGTAGAGCCCCCACGGGTCGAGGACCACCAGCGGCCGGTCGTGGATGCCGAGGACCCGGGCCGTCCAGATCTCGAACAGCTCCTCCAGCGTGCCGATGCCGCCCGGCAGCACGAGGAAGGCGTCGGACCGCTCGTCCATGGCCGCCTTGCGCTCGCGCATGCCGGGGGTGACGATCAGCTCGTCGGAGTCGCGGTCGGCGATCTCGATGTCCACCAGCACCTGGGGGATCACGCCGACCGTGCGGCCGCCCGCCGCGCGGGCCGCGGCGGTGACGGCGCCCATGCAGGAGACGGTGGCGCCGCCGCTGACCAGGGTGTGACCGCGCCTGGCCAGCTCGGCGCCGACGCTCGTCGCCAGCTCCACGTACTTGGGGTCGATCTTCTGACTGGAGGCGCAGAACACACAGACATTCACGACATGACAGCTTAAATGCCGATTATGCGGGGTTACTGCGGCTCCGCCGGCTGGCTCGCGACCGCCTCCAGCTCCTCCTCGCGCTGCCGGGAGCGCGCCCGGTCGGCGTCGACGATGATCCGCACGGCCTCGTCCACGTCGTCCGTGACGGTGATCAGGTCGAGGTCCTGCTCGGCGATCTTCCCGGTGCCCAGGAGCGTGCTCTTGATCCAGTCGACGAGCCCGCCCCAGAACTCCGACCCCATGAGCACGACCGGGAACGAGGTGACCTTGTGCGTCTGCACCAGCGTCAGTGCCTCGAACAGCTCGTCCAGCGTGCCGAAGCCGCCCGGCAGGGCGATGAAGCCGCACGAGTACTTCACGAACATGGTCTTGCGCACGAAGAAGTAGCGGAACTCGATGCCGAGGTCGACGTAGTCGTTCATGCGCTGCTCGAACGGCAGCTCGATGCCGAGCCCCACCGAGACGGCTCCGTCGACCTCGGTGGCGCCCCGGTTGGCCGACTCCATCACGCCCGGCCCGCCGCCCGTGATGACGGCGTAGCCCGCCTCGGCGATGGCCCGGCCGAGCGCGCGGCCCATGGCGTACTCGGGCGTGCCGTCGGGGGTGCGGGCCGAGCCGAAGACCGTGACGGCGGGGGGCAGCTCGGCGAGCTGGCCGAAGCCCTCGACGAACTCCGCCTGGATGCGCAGCACCCGCCACGGGTCCATGTGGACCCAGTCGGTGGGGCCCTGCCGGTCGAGCAGGCGCTGGTCGTGCGTGGAGTCGGGGACGAGCTTGCCACGGACCACGGCCTGGCCCTGGCGGCGCTCGCGACGCGTCGTGTCCATGCGGATCACGCTAGCCCTCCTTCGGTGCCCCTGCGGCCGGGGCCGTCCCCTCCGGCGCCGGCTCACCTCCCCGTGGACCGGGCCGTGAACGGCCCACGGGCGGGCCGTCCCAGCAAAATAGCAGGTCAACGGCCGTCTGAGGAGCGGCAAAAAATCATGAAAAAAGTAGGGAACCGGATTTCGACCACCCTGCGTCTAACTGCCGAGGGTGCTGCTCGGGACTGAAAGTGGCTTTCCCCGCCAAATGGCCGGCGAGGAAAGCCACTTTCACGTTCCGGGGTCTTCCGAGGGGCCCGCGGGCAGGTCAGGCCGAGAGCCAGGCGAGCATCGCCCGCTCGCTCTCCACGATCTTCGGCAGCGCCACGTACTCCCCCTGCTGGTGCGCCAGGTTGGGGTCGCCGGGACCGTAGTTGACGGCCGGAACGCCCAGCGCCGAGAACCGTGCCACGTCCGTCCACCCCAGCTTGGCCCGCGGCTCGCCGCCCACGGCCGCGGCGAAGGCGGCCGCCACCGGGTGCGTCAGGCCCGGCCGGGCGGCGGGGGCGCTGTCGGTGAACTCCACCTCGAACCCGTCGAAGACCTCGCGCACGTGCTCCCGCGCCTGCTCCTCGCTGAGGTCGGGCGCGAACCGGTAGTTGACCGTGACCACGCACAGGTCGGGGATGACGTTGCCCGCGACCCCGCCGCGCACGCCCACGGCGTTGAGGCCCTCGTGGTACTCCAGCCCGTCGACCACCGGCCGCCGGGCCTGGTAGGCGTTCAGGCGGGCCAGCACCGGCTCGACGCCGTGGATGGCGTTGACCCCGAACCAGGACCGGGCGCTGTGCGCGCGCTTGCCCCTGACCACGACCTCGGCCCGCAGCGTGCCCTGGCAGCCGCCCTCGATCACGCCGTCGGTCGGCTCCATGAGCACCGCGAAGTCGGCGGCCAGCCAGTCGGCGTGGTCGCGGGCGATCCGGTTGAGGCCGTTGCGCTCGGCCTCGACCTCCTCGCAGTCGTAGAAGACGTACGTGACGTCGCGGTTGGGCGCCGGGAGGGCCGCGGCGAGCTTCAGCGCGACGGCGACGCCCGCCTTCATGTCGGAGGTGCCGCAGCCGTAGAGCAGGTCGCCCTCGACGCGGCTCGGCAGGTTGCCGTGGACGGGCACCGTGTCGAGGTGCCCGGCGATCAGCACCCGCTCGCCGCGCCCGAGCGAGGTGCGGGCGACGACCGTCTCGCCGGACCGCTCGACCTTCAGGTGCGGCAGCACGCCGAGCGCCCGCTCCACCGCGTCGGCCAGCGCGCGCTCGCCGCCGCTCACCGACTCGATGTCGACGATCGCCGCGGTCAGGTCGCGGACGTCCTGGGTCAGGTCCAGCATCACGTGTTCACCCCGTGCTCGCGCAGCGCCTCGTTGAGCGCCGCCTTGTCGTGCCGCTGCCCCGGCTCCAGCCGCTTGATCACCAGCACGCACGGCAGGCCGAACGTGCCGCCGGGGAACTCCTTCTGGCGGGTGCCGCCGACGGCCACGCACCAGTCGGGCACCCGGCCGCGCGCCAGCTCCTCTCCTGTCTCCACGTCTATCACCGGCATGGACGCCGACAGGATCGTCCCCGCCCCGATGACCGCGCCGCGTCCCACCCGGGCGCCCTCGACGATCATGGCGCGACTGCCGACCAGCGCGTCGTCCTCGACCACCACCGGGAGCGCACCGGGCGGCTCCAGCACGCCGCCGATGCCCACGCCGCCCGACAGGTGGACGTTCGCTCCGATATGGGCACAGGAGCCGACCGTGGCCCAGGTGTCGACCATCGTGCCGCCGCCGACGTACGCGCCGATGTTGACGAACGACGGCATCAGCACCACGCCGGGCGCCATGTACGAGCCCCAGCGGGCGATGGCGCCCGGCACCACCCGGACGCCGTCGAACGTGGTCTTCAGCGGCACCCGGTCGTTGTGCTGGAAGTCGCCCACCTGTGTCCGGGCCATGCCGAGCACCCTGAAGGCGAGCAGGATCGCCCGCCGGGCCCGCTCGTCCACGACCACCTCACCGCCCGACAGCTCGGCCACCCGGGCCTTGCCGGTGTCGAGCAGGTCGATCGCGCTCACCACGGTGGCGCGCGCCTCCGTGTCGCGGGGCGACAGCTCGGCGCGCCGCTCCCACAGGTCGTCGATCGCCGGAGCTATCGGGGACGGCGGGCTCTGGTCACTCATGGCCACGGAGCTTATCCGGCCGGGTAGGTTTTCCAGAGTGCGCGTCCGCTTCTCCCGCGGTGTCATCACGATCGCCGCGATCGTCGTCGTGCTCGCGGTGGCGATCTCCGTGGGCCTGTACAACCTGCTCAAGAAGGTCCCGCAGCCGCTGGCGATCCCGGAGGCGTACTGCGTCGTCCGCGCCTCCACCCCCGGCGACGACCTCAGCCTCGACATCGAGCAGGCGCAGATGGCGGCCACCATCGCCGCCGTCGCGGCGCGCCGCAGGCTGCCCGAGCGGGCCGTGGTGATCGCGTACGCCACCGCGCTCCAGGAGACGAAGCTCAGGAACCTCGCCTACGGCGACCTCGACTCGGTCGGGGTGTTCCAGCAGCGCGAGTCGCAGGGGTGGGGCAGGAAGAAGCAGCTCATGGACCCGGTCTACGCGACCAACAGGTTCTTCGCTGCGCTGGTCAAGGTCAAGAACTACCGGAAGATCCCGCTGGCCGACGCCGCCCAGGAGGTGCAGCGCTCGGCGGGCGGCTACGCCTACGCCCCGCACGAGGACAACGCCAAGATCCTCGCCGCGGCGTTCACCGGCCGGGTGCCGCGCGCCCTGCACTGCTGGTATCCGCCGGCCAAGGGCCAGACGGCGCCGCCCAAGCCCAGGACCGCCGAGGCGCGCCGTCAGCTCGCGCGGGCCCTCGGCGACCCGGCGGTCACGAGCACGCGCCGGGGGTGGCTGATCGCCGCCTGGTCCGTCGCGTACGCCCAGAAGTACGGGCTGACCCGCGTCGGGTTCGGCGGCGCGGTGTGGAAGAACGAGGCGAAGGCGGAGGGCTGGACGACCGGCGACAAGTCCGGCGCCACCCGGGTGGAGCTGTCGTAGCCGGGCGGGCTCACGCGGCACGGGGCCCCGGGTGCCGATCGGGCGGGCTCAGGGGGCGCCGACCGGGCGGGCTCAGGGGGCGCGGCTGACGACGGCGATGGAGCCGGGGGCCAGCGGGTTGGCGTAGCTGGCCGTCCACGAGCCGCCCTGGATGCGCTCGAACGACAGCAGCCTGCCGTCGGAGGCCCGGTAGTCGGCGAAGTCGAGCAGCCCGCGCTCCGGGAGGCCGGTGTCGCCCTCGCTGCGGAAGGCCGCGGTGCCGCGCTCGATCGGGAAGAACTCGACGCCCTCCATGACGATCATGCTCTTGGCCGGGACCATGCCCTGGGTGGGCACCTCCGTCCACATGAACACCTCAAGGTGCGGCGGATCACCCTGGCGCGTCTCGACCGACAGCCACTGACGGCGGCGGGCGGTGTCGCGCAACAGGAACTCGGTCCACTCCTGGCCCTGCCACGAGATGTACATGGCGCCCAGCACGCGCGCGGGCGAGCCGTGGACCTCGATGCCGTCGCCGACTTTGAGCGTGCGGGGGTCGGCGTAGTCGGATCCGGCATACCCCACCACGCCCACCGGCGCCGGCAGCGGGGTCTCGAGGGGAGCGACCTCGACCGGCGGCTCGGCCGTGCGGCCCTTCCTGTCCTGCCGCAGGGTGGCCAGGAAGGCCCCCAGCAGCAGGAGGACGGTGGCGATGCTCAGTCCGAGTACGACCATGGAGGTCATGCTCATAGATCAGCTCGCTCCACTCGCGGTCTGTCTCGGCGAACGCCCTTATTAACGTGTGCGCGCCCGCCGGGGGTGACGGGCTGTGTCGGGATCCTACTGGAGCCGGCGTACCGCCGCATCGACGCGCTCGTCGGTGGCGGTCACCGCGACGCGGATGTGCTGCGTACCAGCCGATCCGTAGAATTCACCCGGCGCGACCAAAATACCGATTTCAGCGAGCTTGCCGACCTGATCCCACGACTTTTCTCCGTTCGTCGCCCACAAGTAGAGACCGGCTGTCGAATGGTCGACGCGCCAGCCCGCCGCCTCCAGCGCGGGCCGCAGCCGCGCGCGTCGCGAGGCGTACAGCTCGCGCTGCTCGTCGGCGTGCCGGTCGTCGTCCAGCGCGGCGGCCATCGCCGCCTGCACCGGAGCCGGCATGATCATGCCCGCGTGCTTGCGGATCTCCAGCAGGCGGGCGACCAGCGCCGGGTCTCCCGTGACGAACCCCGCTCGGTAGCCGGCCAGGTTGGACCGCTTGGAGAGCGAGTGGACGGCGAGCAGCCCCTCGTGGGAGCCGCCGCAGACGTCGGGATGCAGGATGGAGATCGGGCGCTCCTCCCAGCCCAGCTCGATGTAGCACTCGTCGGAGGCCACGATCGTGCCGCGCTCGCGGGCCCAGGCGACCACCTTGCGCAGGTGCTCGGCCGGCAGCACCCGGCCCGTCGGGTTGCCCGGCGAGTTGATCCACACCAGGTCGGGACGCTCGGGGCCGAGCGCGAGCAGTCCGTCGGAGGCCAGCGCCGAGGCGCCCGCCAGCCGCGCGCCCACGTCGTAGGTGGGGTAGGCCAGTTCGGGCAGCACCACCCGCTTGGCGCCGAGATAGGTCGGCAGCCAGGCCACGAACTCCTTGGAGCCGATCAGCGGCAGCACGTCGCGCTGGTCCACCGTGACCTCGTGCCTGCGCCGCAACCACCCCGCCGCGGCCTCGCGCAACCGCGCGGTGCCGTGGGTCAGCGGGTAGCCGGGACTGTCGGAGGCCCCGGCCAGCGCGTCCTGGACCGCCCGGGGCACCGGGTCGACCGGGGTGCCGATCGACAGGTCGACGACCCCGTCGGGATGGGCGCGGGCGCGCTCCTTGTAGGGCTCCAGCTTGTCCCAGGGAAAGTCGGGCAGGTTGTTCACGGAACTCCAGGTCTCGGTGATGCGCCGCGGGACCGCGGGCACGTCGTCGAACCGGCGCGCCAGGGCGCCGGAGCACGCCGCCGCGCCGGGCCCGGCCGGTCGACCCGCGACGTACGGCGGCTAGTGGTCCTCGCCCTGCGGGGGCAGCGCCGCGACGACCGGGTGGTCCTTCTCGATCTTGCCGACCTTCGAGGCGCCGCCGGGCGAGCCCAGGTCCTCGAAGAAGTCGACGTTGGCCTTGTAATAGTCCTTCCACTGCTCGGGAAGGTCGTCCTCATAGAAGATGGCCTCGACCGGGCACACCGGCTCGCACGCGCCGCAGTCCACGCACTCGTCCGGGTGGATGTACAACATGCGCTCGCCCTCGTAGATGCAGTCGACGGGGCATTCTTCGATGCACGCCTTGTCCAGGACGTCCACGCACGGCTGCGCGATGACGTAGGTCACCTCGAGCTCCTTCTTCTCCGCCACATGGCTGAATCTGACCGCGGTTTGCTAGGCCCTAGTATTGCCGTGCTTGTCGGCTGGCCGAAACGGAGGGTGGCAAAGTCATGGCCGCTCGCCTCGTGATCACCGTCACAAGCGCCGACGTGGGCGCCCGCATCACCACGCGCAGGCGGGTTCCCGGCGGGTTCCGCGACGCGGTGGGTGTGCTGGAGTCGTGGGAGCACGGCGTGTTGCGGGTGCGTAAAAAGGACGGCACGATCGTGGAGATCCCCGAGGAGAGCCTGGTGGCGGCCCGTGTCGTACCGGCCGCGCCTCCTCGACCTGGGCGCTCGTAACGGCGAGTATCGCCGTGTGACCGTACGTATCTGTGCCGCCGCGGCAGCCATCCTCGTCAGCGCCGGGTGCGGCGCGTCGTCCACCACCAGCACGCCGTCCAAGCCGCTCCCGCCGGTGAACGTGCGGGCCCTGTCGCTGAAAGAGGGCTTCGGCGACATGGACCGGCTCGCGGCGGCGGCCCGCCAGGAGGGCTCACTCAACGTCATCGGGCTGCCCCACGACTGGATGAACTACGGCGGGCTCATCGCCACCTTCACCGAGAAGTACGGCGTCAAGGTGAACGAGATCGAGCCCAACGCCAGCAGCGCCCGGCAGATCCAGGCCGCCTCGCAGCTCAGGCCCGACGTGTTCGACCTCACCCTGGACGTCGCGGTGGCCCACGCCAACCGGTTCGCGCCCTACCGGGTGGCGGGCTGGCAGGACGTGCCGGACGACGTCAAGGACCCGTCCGGCTCCTGGTACGCCGCCTACGGGTCGTACATGTCGATCGGCTACGACCCGCGCGTGCCCGCGCCCGCCTCGTTCGCCGACCTCGCCAAGCCCGGCTACACGGTCGCGCTCGACGGCGACCCGCTGCGCTCGGAGGCGGCCTTCGACGGCGTCATGGCGGCCTCGCTGGAGCGCGGCACGCCGCACGTCCGGCGCGGGGTGGAGCTGTTCGGCAAGCTCGGGCAGGCCGGACGGCTCACCGATCCGGCCAGGGCCAACGTGATCGTGACCTGGGACCACGTCAACGCCCGCCGCGCCGCCCAGCGCCCCGACGGGTGGAAGGTGGTCATCCCGAAGGACGCGCCGCTCGGCTCGTACCACGTGCAGGCGATCTACAAGAACGCGCCGCACCCGGCGGCGGCCCGGCTGTGGGAGGAGTTCCTGTTCTCCGACGAGGGCCAGAACCTGCTGCTGCGCGGGTACGCCCGGCCGGCGCGCGCGGAGGCCATGCTCATGCACGGCAAACTGGACACCCAGATGGGCGCCAAGCTGCCCGTGCCGCCCGGCCCGCCGGTTCTCCTCACGATCCCGCAAACCGACGCTGGAAAGTCCTATCTGAAGAGAGAATGGACAAAGAGCGTCCGGTGAGACCGATGTGACTTGGTATGTCATAGCGACGCTCAGCCTCTAAAGTGAACGGGCAGCACGGCCACGGGGGCCCGATGTCTGAGAATGTGAGCTGATCGTCTTGCGATATGACACACCGAGCTTGGAGCGGTGGAGCAGTCGCGCCTACGACGGCAGTTTCGGCTACGTCTCCACCCAGGGCGCTCCCCTGGTCGACCTGCTGGACCCGCGGCCCGGGGAGCGCGTGCTCGACCTGGGCTGCGGCACCGGCGTCCTGACCGCGCAGATCGCCGCGCGCGGCGCCGAGGTGCTCGGCATCGACGGCTCCCCCGCCATGATCGAGAAGGCGCTCGCGCAGCACCCCGGCATCGACTTCATCGTCGGCGACGGCCACGACTTCACCGTCGTCCAGGGGTACGACGCCGTCTTCTCCAACGCCGCGCTCCACTGGATGAGCCGCGACCCCGCCACCGTGATCGCCAATGTCCGCGAGGCCCTGGTCCCCGGCGGCCGGTTCGTCGCCGAGATGGGCGGGGCCGGCAACTGCGCCGAGCTGACCGCCGCCATGCTGACGGCCTGGCGGGAGTACGGACTGCGCGAGCCCGACCTGCCCTGGTACTTCCCCACGCCCGCCGAGTACGCCCGCCGCCTGGAGCAGGAGGGCTTCGTGGTGCGGCTGCTGGAGTACTTCGACCGCCCCACGCCTCTCGACGAGTGCCCCGGCGGGGCCGCCGACTGGGTGCGGATGTTCGCCTCCTCGGTCATCGAGGGCCTGCCTCCGGAGGTCGTCGCGCCGCTGCTCGGGCGGGTCAACGAGCTGGCCGCTCCCGCGCTGCGCAGGGAGACCGGCTGGATGGCGGATTACGTGCGTCTACGCTTCGCCGCTGTCCGGCGCTGATGCGTAGTCCATGATGCGTAGGGCTGTTTTGCCGGACTATGGTCTGTTCCGTGGGCGGTGAGACTGTGCCCGCACCGCGATACGCACGTTTTGATGAGCTTGACGAGCCTTTGCGACGACACGGCGGCGTGAGGGGCCGGTGAACGGAACGGGATGAACTTCAGCCTGAGCGACCTCGTACCACCGTTGAGGTGGAGCGACGCGTCCACGATCACGCTGCTCACCGGGCAGCCGGACCTTCCGGACGCCTGGTGGCGCAGCCTGCCGCTGCCCCGCGTCCTCGCGGTCATCGGGCCGGAGGCGCTGGGAGAGCTGCTCACGGAGGTCGCGCTGGAGCAGTGGCCCGCCGCCGCCGTGGGCGACGTCCTGCCGGCGCTGCACGTCCTCGACCCCGAGGAGGCGGACGAGCCGCACGTCGCGATCGCGCTCGACCGGGCCGGCTCGTGGGCCGGGCTGCTCACGCTGACCGGGCGGGAGCTGGTGGACCAGCCGTTCATCCAGGCGCGCGCGGTGCTGGGGACGCTGTTCTCGGCGGTGTTCGCCCGGCTGTCCCCCGTGCCGTCGGGCCCTCCGGTGCCTTCTGCCCACGCGGTCGAGGCGCCCGCCGCGTTCGCCGCCCCGTCCGTGGCCGCCCCTTCTGCGGCCGCCGTGAGTCACGCGCCAGAGGCCGTGGACCGGCCGGAGCCGGAGCCTGAGGCGGCGCCCGAGGCGGGCGAGCCGGACGACGCCGAGGCCGGGCGAGACGAGGTCGCAGCCGCGCACGCCGAGCCGGGTCCGGCCGCGGCCGAGGACGCCGAGCCCGAGCCCGGCCAGGCCGAGGCTGACTCCGACGAGCCGGAGCGTGCCGAGATCGAGCACGCCGGGGCTGAGCACGCCGAGGGTGGTCAGGACGCGGCCGAGGACGCCGAAGCCGAGCACGCCGAGGGCGCGCGGTCTGAGGACGACGCGCGGCCCCAGGGCGAGGACGCCGAGCAGGCGGAGGCACCGGAGGTCGGCGACGCGCAGGCCGAGCACGCTGAGGGCGCACCGGCCGACGAGGCCGGGGAAGCCGAGGACGCCGGGGAAGCCGAGGACGCCGGGGAAGCCGAGGAGGCCGGGGATGCCGGGGATGCCGAGGCTCAGGACGAGGAGCCCGAGGAGGCCCGCGCCGAGGACACCCAGGACGACGAGGAGCTCGTCGAGCCGGAGCCCGCGCCCGACGGCGCCCCCGAGCCCGAGGACGCCGCGGCCGCCGCGGCGCAGCGTGACCTGTCCGACCTGATCGAGGCCGCCTTCGCCGGGCTCGACGACAAGAGCTGGGCCGTCGCCCAGAACCGCGTGTTCACCGACGAGCCGTCCGCCGTGGATCAGCTCGCCAAGCTGTTCGCCGTCCCGCCCGCCGAGATCGTCGAGACCGAGGCGGGGCTGCGCGCCCTCGTGGACCGGTGGCTGGGCAGCGACGAGGCGGCCCCGTTCCGGGCGCATCTGGACGAGCTACGCAGGACGATCGGCCCGGCCGCGCCGCGGGACGAGCTGATCGGCGCCGCCTCCTGGCACACCAAGGAGATCAAGGCACTGGAGGTGCCGGCCTGGCAGGTCGTGCTGGCCACACTGCCGGCCCGGCCCGCGCAGGGACCTCCGCACGCCGCCGGCGGCGCGCCGGCCGCTCCCCCCGGGCCGCCCGGGAAGGCGGGCCCGTCCGTGTTCCACGCCTTCACCCCGGCCGCGCCGCCGGCCGGGCAGAGCAACGGCGGCTCCGGCGAGCACCACCCGGACGCCGCCGAGCAGCCCGCCGCCGAGCAGCCCGCCGCCGAGGAGCCCCCGGCCGTCGAGCCCGTACCCGTGCAGCACGACGTCCCCCGGGGCGGCGAGCAGCAGATCGGCAAGCCGTACCAGCCACTGAAGGACGTCTCCCAGACGCGGCGCTGCTTCCGCCAGCCGGACGGCAGATGGTGGCTGCGCGTGGACGTGACGGCCGAGCAGCTCGCGGGCGGCGAGTGCCCGCTGCCGACCGGGTTCGCCGCCTACCTGGGGCTCTCGCCCGGCGAGACGCGCACGGTGCGCAGCGCGGCGGGCGAGCTGACGATGACCTGGCACGGCCGGCCGGTGATGGAGTCGGTGGAACGGCTGCTGGTGGACGTCGGCGCGAAGGAGGGCGGCCACCTGTTCCTCACGCTGTCGGACGAGGGCGTGCTGCGGGCCCGGCACCTGCCGGTCGCCGCGCAGGGCGCCGAGAAGATCACCAAGGCGCTCCGCCTGGTCGGCTACACCGCTCCGGGCGGCACGCGTGACCAGGCCGCCCGGGTGATCGCCACCCGGATCGGCCTGACGGGCCCCGTGGCCCTGCCGGACCTGCTGAACCGGCTGCGCGAGCGCGGCGACCGCGACCTGCTCGCCCTGCTGGACTGAGGCGCCGTGCCGCGGCTCGCGATCGGCCCCGGGCTCCCCGGGCGGCTCAGCGCACTGGCACAGCCGGTGCGCAGGGACGCCGTGGTCGCGTTACGCCGCTTCCTGCTCAACGTGGCGGGCGGGCCCCATCCCGAGCGGGTGCGCGGCGCCCGGGACGCCCGGGTGGCGACGCTGCGCCTGGGCGAGGGGCATCGCGGGGTCGTGGTGCGGCAGCGGGACGTGTACTGGCTGCGCACGGTGCTGCCCGACGCGGAGGCGTGGTCGCACGCCCGCCGGCACCGGTACGGGATCAACCCGGTCCTCGGCGTGGTCGAGGAGTGGGACGCCGACGCGCTCGAACGCGTGGAGCCGGCGCTGCGCCGGTCGGCGGGCGCCACCCGGCTGTTCGACCCGATCTGCGACGGCGACCTGCTCGCGCTCGGCATCGACGTGCGCGCCCTGCCCCTGGTCCGGCTGATCACGGCCGAGACGGACGTGGAGGCGCTCGAACCCTTCCTGCCGCCCACCCAGCACGCCCCGCTGTCGGCGCTGGCGCGCGGCGGGTCGCTGTCGGAGGCGTGGCGGGAGCTCGACGGCTGGCGCGCCGTGGACGAGGAACCGCGCCAGATCGACACCGAGGACCTGCACGCGGCGCTGTGCCGCAGCCCGGACCGGGCCGTGTTCGTCGCCGACAAGGTGGAGCTGGACCGGGTGCTGGGCGCGCCGGAGTGGTGCACGTTCCTGCGCCCGCCGCAGCACCGGCTGGCCCGCGCCGGCCGCTACGAGCAGCCGGTGCTGGTCATCGGCGGCCCGGGCACCGGCAAGACGCTCGTGGCGCTGCACCGGGCCGCGCATCTGGCCGCCCGGGGCAAGGGCCCGGTGCTGCTGGTGACGTTCTCCCAGAGCCTGGGCGAGGACCTGGCGGCCCGGCTGGACACGCTCATCGACGACGAGACCGTGCGCAAGCGGGTCGAGGTGGGCAACCCCGAGCGGCTGGCCATGCGGATCGTCAGCGAGGCCGAGGGCCGCCGTCCCGCGCTCATGGGGCCCGGGGCGCGCACGCTGGCCGAGCTGACCGACGAGGCGCTGCGGCTGCTGTCGCGGGCGACGGGTGACCTGCTCGACGACGTGGACCCGGGACGCAAGCCGTACCGGCACATCGTCGTGGACGACGCGCAGGACTACAGCCCGGCGCAGTGGCGGCTGCTGCGGGCGGCGGCGCCGCACGCGCACGACGACCTGTTCGTCCTCGGCGACCCGCACCAGCGGGTGACCGACACACGGGTGGCGCTCGGCGCGCTCGGCATCCCCGCCGAGCAGCGCACGCTGCGGGTCTCCTACCGGCTGTCGCAGGAGGTGCTGTCGTTCGCGGTGCGCCTTCGGGGCGGCGGTCCGGTGGACGGCCTGGTCAAGGGCATGTCCCCGTTGTACGGACTGCACGCGGAGCGGATCGGCGAGCGGCCGGTGGTGCTGGCGTACGAGTCGCCGGAGGCGGAGCTCGCGGGCCTGGCCGCCACCGTCGGCGCCTGGCTGGAGGAGGGCGTGCCGCCCGGCGGGATCGCGGTGGCCGCCCGCACCCCCGCCCTGGTCCGGGCCGCCCGGCGGGCGCTGGGCGACCGGGACGTGCGGGTCTCGACGTTCCAGGGCCTGAAGGGGCTGGAGTTCGAGCGGGTGGCGGTCATCGGCGTGTCCGAGGGCGTGGTGCCCGAGACGCCGCCCGACGATCCCGCCGCGAGAGCCCGCGCGCTCCAGCGTGAACGCGGCATGCTGTACGTGGCCTGTACCCGGGCCAGGTCGATCCTTTACGTCTCGCACTCCGGAAGAGGCAGCCCTTTTCTGTCGTTCTGAACACATAGTCTGAACTGCGGATATCTTCCCATTGCCGGTTGGTTGGACCCGAATGAATCTCAGCCTGAGCGACCTCGCGCCACCCGTGCGCTGGACCTCTCCTGGTCAGGTCGCGCCCATCGCGGAAGATCCCCAGCTGCCCGAGGCGTGGTGGCAGGCGATCCCGCTCGACCGCGCCTGCGCCGTCATCGGCCCCCAGGGCGTCGCCGGCCACCTCGCCGACCTCGCCGTGGCCTGCTGGGGCCATCTGATCCTCGGCGACATCCTGCCGCTGCTGCGCTTCTCCGACCCGGCCGAGGCCGAGCGCACGCCGGAGATGCTGGGCAAGGACGTGGTGCAGAAACTGTTCGGCGGGGTGTTCGAGCGGCTGCTCGAACCCGTCGCCGACGCCCCGGCGACGCCCGCCCGGCGCGACAAGCCGCTGCCCGACCTCATCGACGGCCTCTTCCGGTCCCTCGACGACCGGCAGCGGGCCATCGCCCGCGACCGGCTCTACGCCGCCCAGCGGGTCACGCTCGACGAGCTGGCGCAGCGTTTCTCGGTCACCCGGGAGCGCATCAGGCAGATCGAGCGCGACCTGCGCGACCACGTGGAGGCGTGGCTCGGCGGACCCGACGCGGTGCCGCTCGTCGCGCACGTCACCTGGCTGCGCGGCCGGCTGGGCTCCGCCGTGCCGTCCGACGACCTCGCCGCGGCCGTGCCGTGGCACCGCGCGGAGCTGCGCGCGCTCGGCATCCCCGCCTGGAGGTTCGTGCGCACCCTGCTGACCGGCTACGAGCAGGCCGAGGGCTGGCTCGTCGCGGGCGGCGCCGAGGAGCTGCGGGAGAAGACCCGCCAGCTCTTCACCGACGGGCCCCGCCCGCTGGCCGAGGCCGTCACCATGGTCGCCCAGCTCGGCGTGCGCGAGGACGTCGCCGAGCGCTGGATCAAGTCCGTGCCGCAACTGCGCGTGCTGGAGCAGCACGTCGTGCCGTGGCCGCGCAGCATCAACGAGAAGGCCGAGGCCGTGCTGGCCGTCGCCGGCAAGCCGCTGTCGCCCGAGGAGATCCAGGAGCGCATCGGCGAGGACTACAGCCTCGTCGGCATCCGCAACCAGCTCACCGCCGACGACCGGTTCCTGCGGGTCGACCGCAACAAGTACGGGCTGACCAGGTGGGGCGGCGACGAGTACCTCGGCATCCGGGAGATGATCGCCCGCGAGATCGAGCGGGCCGGCGGCGAGGCGTCCGTCAGCACCATCGTCACCAACCTCACCTCGCGCTACGACGTCAGCGAGAGCTCGGTGCGGGCCTACTCGGGCGGCCCCGGGTTCGAGCGGACCCAGCGCGGGTGGATCCGGGTCGCGGGCACGTCCCCGGCCGGCGGGACCGCCGAGCCGTACCAGCCGCGCAAGGACGTCTCGCTGACGCGGCGCAGCTTCCGCAGCCGCGACGGGCGGTGGTGGCACCGGGTGGACGTCAACGCCGAGCACCTGCGCGGGTCGGGCTCGCCGCTGCCGACCGGGTTCGCCGCCTACCTGGGCATGGCGCCCGGCGGGCAGCTCACCGCCTCGACGCCGTCCGGTGACGTGGTGGTGAGCTGGCACAACCAGCCGACCATGGGATCGATCCGCAACGTGCTGGCCGATTTCAAGGCCGGTGAGGGCGACCACGTCTTCCTGACCGTCTCCGACGGCGGCGAGCTGCTGACGCGGTACCTGCCGGCCGCGCCGGTGGCGATGCCGCCGCTCAACCGGGCGCTCTACCTCATCGGCTACACCGCGCCGGTGACCTCCGAGGCGGAGGGGCTGCGGCTGATCGGCGCCCGCGTCGGGCTGCCCGACACGGCGACGCGTGACGAGGTGCTGGCCCGGCTGCGGGAGCGCGGCGACCGCGACATCCTCGGCTTCCTGGGCGGCTGACCGCCGTTCTCGCGAGCGGTTCGCGGGGGCGGCCCGGTTAGGCTCGGAGCCATGCTGCGGATCCACGACAGCCGGACCGGGACCATCGGGGAGCTCGCGGTGGGGCGGGCGCTGCGGACGTACGCGTGCGTGCCCTCCGTGGACGGGCGGCCCCGTCTCGGCGAGCTGCGGCCGCTCCTGGTGGCGGACCTGATCAGGCGGGTGCTCGAACGCGGGCGTGTCCGGGTGCTGGCCTGCCGGCCGCGCGGCCTCGCGCCGGGCGGCTCCCTGCCTTCGTACGGCGGCTCTCCGGACTTTTCGGGGGGTGGCTTTTCGGGAGGCGGCGGTTCTCCGGGTGAGGCTGGGGAGCGGGACGCCGCCGACCTCAACGTCCGGCCGGCCGAGCACGCGCCGCTCCCGGACGAGACCGTCCCCCTCGCGGTGCGGCTCGTCGAGGCGCTCGTGCAGAGAGGGCACGCGTACGCGGCGCCGGGCGGGCCGGTCTTCTTCGACGCCGGGACGTACCCCGGCCTCTCTGCGGGCGTGCCGGAGGACGGCGAGGAGGCCGGTGGGCGGCGCTCCCCCGGCGACTGGGTGCTGTGGCGCCCGGCCGGCACGGAGCCGTCCTGGGAGTCCCCCTGGGGACGGGGCGTGCCGGGACCGCACGTGGCGTGCTCGGCCGTGGCGCTGGGGCTGCTCCGCGGCCGGGTGGACGTCCACGTGAGTGGCGGCGCGTACGACGATCGTGAGCGCGCGCAGGGCGACGCGGCGGCCGGTCAGGAGGTCGTGCGGCACTGGGTTCGCACGGCGGAGGTGTCGTTCGACGGCGGCTCGGCGGACGGCGGCTCGGCGGACGGCGGCTCGGCGGACGGCGGTTCGGCGGACGGCGTCGTGGAGGCGGAGGCGGAGGCGGACGGCGGGACGTCGCTGTCCGGCGGGACGTCGCTGTCGGGCGTCGTGGAGGCCGGGCTGGACCCGCTGGCCGTGCGCATGGCGTTCCTGGAGCACCATCACCGGCGGCCGATCGAACTCACCTGGGACGCCCTGCGCGCCGCCGACCGGGCCGTGCGTCACTGGCGGGCGCGGGTGGCGCGGTGGTCGGAGTCGCCCAGCGCGCCCATGGCGGCCGAGTACGTCAAGCGCGTCGAGGCCGCGTTCGACGACGATCTCGACACTCGGGGCGCGCTGCGGGTGCTGCGGGAGCTGGAGGACGACGCGTCGGTGTCGCCGGGCGCGCGGTTCGAGACGTTCCTGCACGTGGACCAGGTGCTGGGGCTCGACCTGTCCGCCGACATCGGCCGGACCCCCTGATGCCCCCTCCCGGGCCTGTCCCCCACAGAACGTGATCATGAATGAATGCCCGGTGACGCCGGGGTTCCAGCTCCTCCGGAACCCGGCCGCAAGCGGGCGAGAGGAGTGATCGGGGCCTGTCAGACTAAGGGTCCGGCGCGGGAGGACGCGGAGGATCGGAGGTTTTCGTGAGGTTGAGGCCCTACGCCTGGCTGCCGTGGCCGTTGCGCTGGCTGGCGCGGGCGCTGACCGTTCTCCTCGCCCTCGCGCTGGTGCTGACGGGCGTCGTCGTCCACACCGTCCGCAAGTCGTACCCCCAGGTCGACGGGTCGCTGCGGCTGCCCGGCTTAGCGAGCAATGTAGAGATTTATCGCGATAAGTACGGAATTCCGCAGATCTATGCGGACACCTCCGAAGACCTGTTCATGGCGCAGGGATTCGTCCACGCGCAGGACCGCTTCTGGGAGATGGACTTCCGGCGGCACGTGACCGCCGGGCGGCTGTCGGAGCTGTTCGGCAAGGCCACGCTCGACAGCGACAAGGCGATCCGCACCATGGGCTGGCGCAGGGTGGCCGAGCAGGAGCTGTCCGAGCTGTCCGAGCGCACCCGGCGCTACCTCGACGCGTACGCCAAGGGCGTGAACGCCTGGCTCAGGGCCAACCCCAACGCCTCCGACCGCAGCCTCGAATACTCCGTGCTCAAGCTGACCGGCGTCGACGCCAAGCCCGAGCCGTGGACGGCGCTCGACTCCGTCGCCTGGCTCAAGGCCATGGCCTGGGACCTGCGCTCGAACATGGAGGACGAGATCGACCGCGCGCTCGCCCTCACCAGGCTGCCGCGCGAGCGGGTGGAGCAGCTCCACCCCGGATATCCGTTCGAGGAGCACGCGCCGATCGTGACGCGCGGCGCGATCCGGCAGGAGCAGTTCGACCAGACGGCCTCGCCGCGCCGCGGCCAGGGCACGCGCCCGCGCCGGCCGGCCGCGGCCGCGCTCGCCCAGGCCGCGCGGACGCTGGACGCCGTGCCCGGCACGATGAGCGGCGCCGACCGCGACGGCATCGGCTCGAACTCGTGGGTCGTCTCCGGCGAGCACACCCGGAGCGGCAAGCCCCTGCTGGCCAACGACCCGCACCTGTCCGCCGCGATGCCGTCGGTCTGGTACCAGGCGGGGCTGCACTGCCGCGAGCTGTCGGAGCGGTGCTCCTACGACGTGACGGGGTTCACGTTCTCGGGCGTGCCCGGCGTCGTCATCGGCCACAACGACAAGATCGCCTGGGGGTTCACCAACCTCGGGCCGGACGTGGCCGACCTGTTCCTGGAGCAGGTGTCGGGCGACACGTACCTGTACCGGGGCGAGCGGGTCAAGCTGGAGAAGCGGCAGGAGAAGATCAAGGTCGCGGGCGGCGACACCGTCACCATCGAGGTGCGCTCCACCAGGCACGGCCCGCTGATCAACGAGGTCATGGGCGACGTGCGACCGTCCGACGGCGCGAACGCGGTGGCGCTCCAGTGGACCGCGCTCATGCCCGGCCGCACCGCCGACGCCATCTTCGCGTTCAACGAGGCGGGCGACTGGCACGAGTTCCGCGCCGCGGCGGCGCTGTTCGAGGTGCCCGCGCAGAACCTCGTGTACGCCGACACCTCCGGCAACATCGGCTACCAGGCGCCCGGCCGGATCCCGGTGCGCGAGAAGGGCGACGGCACCTGGCCGGTGCCCGGCTGGACGGGCGAGTACGACTGGAAGACGGCGCCCATCCCGTACGACCAGCTCCCGTCGGTCGAGAACCCGGCCGAGGGCTACATCGTCACGGCCAACAACGCCGTCATCGACCCGCGGCGCTACCAGCCGCTGCTGACCAAGGACTGGTCGTACGGGTATCGCTCGCAGCGCATCACCGACCGGCTGAGGCAGGCGACCGCCAAGGGCGACGTGGACGCCTCCACCATGGCCGCGATCCAGCGCGACACCCGCAACGGCCTGGCCGAGACGCTGGTCCCGGCGCTCATGGACGTGCGGATGGCGGGCCCCGCCGTACAGGCGCGGGACCTGCTGAAGGGCTGGGACGGCTCGCAGGGCGCCGACTCCGCGCCCGCCGCCTACTTCAACGCCGTCTGGCGTCACCTGCTGAGCGACGCCTTCGACGACGACCTGCCCGAGGCAGCCCGCCCGAGCGGCGGCGACCGGTGGTACGTGGTGGTGCGGCGGCTGCTCGACTCGCCCGACGACCCGTTCTGGGACGACACCACCACCAAGGGCTTCCGGGAGACCCGCGACGACATCCTGCGGCAGGCGATGGCCGACGCGTACCAGGAGGTGTCCGAGGCGCTCGGCTCCGACGTCCGCGCCTGGCGCTGGGGCGACCTGCACCGGCTCACGCTCACCAACGCCTCGCTCGGCACCTCGGGGATCGCGCCGGTGGAGGCGCTGTTCAACCGGGGGCCGCTGAGCGTGGCGGGCGGCAAGGACGCGGTGGACGCCACCGGCTGGAACGTCGGCAAGGGGTACGAGGTCACGTCGGTGCCGTCGATGCGGATGGTGGTGGACCTGGCGGACCTGGACAAGTCCCAGTGGATCAACCTGACGGGGGCGTCGGGGCACGCCTTCCACGCCAACTACTGGGACCAGGCGGAGACGTGGGCGAGGGGCGAGCTGACGCCGATGCGGTCGAAGCTGGAGTCGGTGCGGCAGTCTGCGGTCCACACGCTCCGCCTCCGCCCGTGAGCTGCGGGTCTGTGGCCCGTACGACCCTGGTCGTATCGCGGAACCAGCCCTCGGGTTGACGCGCCCGAGCCCTCGCCTTCCGCACCATGGAGGCATGAACAGGCTCTGGTACACGATCGCCGCGGTGATGGTCCTTGCGGGGCTCGCCCATCTCGGCCTGCTCCTCATCGACGGCGGCCCGTGGGACGGCCCCGTGTCGTGGCGCAAGCCGTTCACGTTCGGGGTGTCGTTCGGGCTGAGCGTGGCGACGCTGGCCTGGGTGACCGGGCTGGCCGGGCTGCGCCCACGGCCGCGCGCCGCGCTGGTCGGCGTGTTCACGGCCGCGTCCGCCGTCGAGCTGACGCTGATCACGATGCAGGCGTGGCGCGGGGTGCCGTCGCACTTCAACTTCGCGACGGGCTTCGACTCGCTGGTGAGCGCGACCCTGGCCGCGGGCGGCATGGTGCTGGTCGTGGTGACGATCTGCGCGACGGTGGCGGTGTCGCGCCGGCGGCCGGGGGTGGCGCCCAGCGTGCTGCTGGCCGTACGAGCGGGGTTCGGCACGCTGCTGGCCGCCATGGCGTTCGGCGCCGTCATGATCGCCCAGGGGGTGACCCAGGCGCGCACGGGCCACCAGGACACGGCCTACACGGTGGCCGCGGCCCTCAAGCCCGCCCACGCGGTGCTCATGCACGGCATCCTGCTGCTGCCGGCGCTGGCCCTGCTCGCGGGCCGCGCGCTGCCCGAGGAGGGGCAACGGCTGCGCCTGGTCCGGCTGGCGCTGGGGGCGTACGCGGTGGTGGCGGGGGTGGTGTGCGGCCTGTCGCTGGCGGGCGTCACGGCGGCCGCCCCGGCGACGGCCTCGGTCCTGTCGGCGGGCACCGTCTCCACGGTCGCCATCGCCGCCCTGTTGTGGCCGCGGCTGACGAGGGGACGGCTCGCCTCCGCCGGGGGCGCGCGGGGGCTCCGCCACGACCGCGAAGAAGCCCCCCGAACGGCGTGACCGTCAGGGCCTCAGCCCGTTTCCTGGTTCCGGCTGAAAGGGACCGCCCGTTCCGGTGGCGGTGCGGCGGTCGAACCGGAAGCCGCGCCGGTCACGACGCGCGCCCGACGGCGATGGCCGTCTCCCGGCCCGGCCTGGGCAGCAGGAACGCGTGGAGGCCACCAGGGCCAGGGCCAGGGCCGTGCGCGAGGTGCGGCGGGCGGGCTCATGGGCGATCCTCTGGGGGCGTCCCGCACCGCTTCCAGGGCGGCGGGCCCGGGGAAGGAACCGGACGCGCCCGGCCTCCGACGCCGGAGGGCGAGGAGGGCCTGCAGTTCCTCGCCGGGCAGCACCGGCACGCCCAGCCGCTCCGCCTCGCTGACGCGCTCGTTCGGGTAGACGTCGTCCCGCTCGAACACGGCGTCCACCAAAGGCGACACCTCGTCCACGACGTTCGCCCCGGCCCTCCGCAGCCGCATCTTCACCTTCGCGGCCGGCTGCCCGCGGAATCCGCCCGCCAGGACGAAGGTCTTGCCTCGAAGATCCATAGCTGGGCAGGAGAGGCGCCCCCTACGACGATCCGCGATCGATCTCCCAGCCTCACCCGCCGACCGGCTCACCGGCTCCCATCCGCTCACTCGCCGCCGAGACGCCGGACGTGGCCTCCTCACGCACGTCCCGGTGCGCCGCCGAGGCCCCGGACGTGGTCTCCTCGCTCGCGTCTCGATGCGCCGCCGAGACACGGGCCGAGGCGGGCACGCTCGCGTCCCGATGCGCCGCCGAGACACGGGCCGAGGCGGGCACGCTCGCGTCCCGGTGGGCCGCCGAGGCGCGGGCCGTGGCGACCTCGCGGACGGGCCGGCGCGCCGCCTCCCGGTCACGCCGCCGCCCGGCTTCCCGCGCCGGTTCACGACGCGAGGCGGGGACCGGCACAGGCACCTTGTCCTCCGCCGGCTCGCGAGAGGGAGCGCACGCGGGGGTGAAGGCGCGGGACTCCCCCACCGCCAGGTCCCACAGGTCCTCGCGGGCCAGGCCGTGGGCCTCCCACTCCGCGCGGGCCTGCTCCACCGGCACCATCAACGGCTCGCTCGACAGCACGAACGTCCCCCAGTGCATGGTGGCCATCCGGCGGGCCCCCACGTCCAGGCAGCCGCGCACCGCCTCCGCCGGGTTGACGTGGGCCGCCTTGGCGAACCAGTGCGGGTCGTACCCGCCCACCGGCATGAGCGCCAGGTCGAGCCCCGGGTAGCGTTCGCCGATCTGCGCCAGCCGCTCGCCGTACCCCGTGTCGCCGGCGAAGTAGACGGAACGGCCGATCACCCACCCGCCCCACAGCGTCCTGCAGGTGTCGAAGACGCCGCGCCGGCTCCAGTGATGGGCGGGGACGAAGTCGAGCGTGACCCCGCCGACGGTCGCGGACTCCCACCAGTCCAGCTCGGTCACGTCCGTGAACCCGCGCCGGTCGAACCAGGGCTTTAACCGGGCCGGGACGAACATCGGCGTGTCACGCGGCAGCCGCCGGACCGTGGGAGCGTCCAGGTGGTCGTAATGGTTGTGGCTGATGACGACGGCGTCGATCTTCGGCAGGTCGCTCCAGGCCACTCCGGGAGGAGTGAGGCGACCCCGCACCCCGGGGATCTTGCGTGACCAGACGGGGTCCGTGAGGATCGTCAGCCCCCCGATCTGCACGACGAAGGTGGAGTGGCCCACCCACGTCACCATGGTCCGGCCGGCCTCCGGGCGGGGCAGGCCGCCCTGGCGGCGCACCGGGATGAGGTCGGCGTCACCGAGGCAGGGCCGGACGCCGCCGTTCCAGGTGACGCTCAACAGTTCGCGGTAGGCGGGGAGGGGGGCCGTAAGTCGATCCTTGAAGCCATCTGGCCACTTTCGCGGTGGATTGGGAGACTTCGTCATGATCCGCCCCTGCCCTGGGTGACGGATCAGTCACTTATGCCGCTTCTCACCTGCGCCAGCGCAGGGGCGCGCGCGGATAGCCGCCGTCGTCCAGGCCCGCCAGGCGTTCGAAGACGTTGTACGAGGCCTGATGCCCGCACACGATCACCGACACCAGCATGGACAGCAGATACAGCGGCAGCATCGGCAGCCCGACACACCAGGCCCACTGGGTGGCGTGCCGGCCCTCATGGAGGATGAGCCGCTCGTCCAGCTCGGTCCGGCGGGTGAGGACGACGTTGCCGACGGTGAACGCGCCCGCGATGGGGAAGCGGTAACGGTAGCCGTGGGCGAGGATGAGCCCGTTGGGCCCGGACTGCCTGCTGGCTCCGCCGATGACGGAGATGAGAAGACCGAGCGGAGTGGAGAGATTGACGTAGTTCACCACCCGCCGGAACCGGTAGCGCCCGTTCATGCGTCTCAGCCTTGACCAATCTTGACAAGTCGGAATAATGATCTGGGTCCTGAAATCTCCCCTGAGAGCAGGATTATGAGATTAATGACGCTGGGGGCGCTGCTCGGTGCGCTGGCCTTGGCCGGTGCCGGTGGCATCGCGATCACCCAGACCTCATCCACTGATCCCCTGGGCTTGTCCGATCCCCCTCTTCGGGTCGTGGTCGCGTCGACCCACACACCCACTCCCACGCCGACGCCGACCCCCACGGTCGGGAAGTACACCGCGAAGACGAGGGTCGTCAAGAAGGACGGCGTCTCTCATCTGAACGTCTCGATCGCCTACGACGGCGCGGCGCGCTTCACGGTCAAGCAGCGGGTCTGCAAGGGCAGGTCGTGCAGGACGGCCACCACCGAGCTGCCCGTGACCACCGGCGCCGGACAGACCAGCAAGAAGCTCGGCAAGGGCACGTACAAGGTGCGGGGCAAGCCCCAGGTGAAGGCGCGGGCGCTGCCGTGGCCCACGCGCACCGTGACGGCCACCCCCACGGCGAACCCCACCACGACGGTCACGGCCACCCCCGAGCCCGCCGACACGGTGACGGTCACCACGACGGCGAGCGGCGCCACGCAGCAGGTCACGTCGACCGTCACGGCGACGGCGCCGGCCCAGACGGTCACCGTGACGGCACCGGCGGAGACGGTGACGGCGACGGTCACGTTCATGTGCCGGCCGTCCACGGAGCCGCCCGTCCCGGTGACGCCGGAGACGCCTGTTCCCGGGGCTCCGTCGGACGTCGCCGTGACGTCCACGCCCACGGCGGTGACACCGCCGACCGACACTTCGGCCCCGGAGCCGCCCGCGACGCCGACCTCCACCACGCCACCGGCCGACCCCGTCTCCCCCACCGTCACGGAAACGCCCACGGGCACGCCCACCGTCACGGAAACGCCCACCGCCACGCCCACGGCCCCGCCGGAGCCGATCCCCACCTGCCCACCGACCACGGCCCCGCCGTCCGACCCGCCGTCGGACCCGCCGTCGGAGGCACCCCCTTCGACGCCGCCCACACCGGAGCCGACCACACAGCCGACCACGACCCCACCCCAATAGGCGGGCCCGGGCGATCCTCAGGCCGATCCCGCCACGTCAGAGCCCGGCAAGCCACTCGCCTCGACCGCGAGCCGCCTGCCGGGCTCTCGCATGCGCCGGGCTCTGTGGAAACCACGGCCCCGGCCGACGTCGCGCGCGTCGCGGCGCCCCGCCCCGCGCGCTGGAGGAGCGTGCCCCTGGACAGAGCCGAGCCACGTGCGGCGTCCGGGCCCTCCCGTGCTCCGCCGTAAAAGCAAGAAAAACCACGAACTCAGCGCGAAGTCCCGTACCGGCCGTTGTGGTAAAGGAGGGGGGCGGAGTCGGACGGAGTGCCCAGATGGGTGACCTCGCCGACGATGATCGAGTGGTCCCCCGCGGGATGGACCGCCGTCGTCCTGGCCTCCAGCGTGGCGATAGCCCCGTCGAACAGCACCACCCCCGACGGCGAGCGGTGGTGGGGCCAGCGGGAGAGCGGAGCGTCGAGCGGCCGGCCGCGGTGGGCGAAGAAGCGCGAGACGTCCTCCATGGACGCCGGCAGCACCGAGACCCCCCACACCCCGGCCTCCAGCACCGCCGCGTGGAAGCGCGCCGCCGTCTCGGCGCAGAAGAGCACCAGCAGCGGCTCCAGCGAGACGGACGTGAACGAGTTGACCGTCATCGCGTGATCCACGTCCCCGAGCCGGGTCGTGACGACCGCGACGCCGGTGGCGAACTTGCCGACGACCTTCCGGTACGTCCGCTGGTCCACGGGCCGGCTGAGGGAACCATGGTGCACGGATGTACTTTACGTCGGCTTTCGCGGAACGTGCCCGCGCAGGAGCCAGGAACCGCGCGACGACGTCGGCGACAGCAGGAAGGCCGCCGCGGCCGCCAGGACACCCCCGTACAGGTAGACGTAGCCGGCCGGGCTGTTGGAGATGACCAGGTCGCCCGACGAGAGCTGGACCGAGAACGGCATCGACACCAGCAGCCACCCGGCGGCTGTCACCGCGGCCCCGACCCGGGTCCGCAGCATCCTGCCGGCCCCCAGGCAGACGCCGAACAGCGCCAGCAGCCAGCCGACCGCCGCGACGGGGACGGCGCCGACGTGCCAGGCCGCCTGGGTGAACCCGCCCACGACGCCCATGACGAGCCCCAGCACGAACAACATGCCGTAGACGGCGCCGCCCAGCGCCGAGCCGGGCCGCCCGGGCTCCTCGGTGTCGAACAGCACCGCACCGGCCTGCTCGCGATCCTCCATGTCGAACGAGGTTAGTGGATTCCGGCGAACAGGTCGTTCTCGCGGGTGTGGGGCTCGCCCAGGCCGCCGGCCTCGACGGGGGCGCCGGGCACCGACGGCCCCGGCACCCCGATCGACAGCACGTAGTGCTCGACCCCGAGCGCCTCCTGCCCGACGCCGTTGGACAGCGCGAACCAGGGCTCCCGCACCGTCACCTGCGTGGCGTGGGCGCGCAGGGCGGCCAGCTTGGCCCCCACCCACGGCCGCGCGTCGACCTCGGTGGTGATCGCCTCGTCGGGGCTGCCGAACGGCATGTCGTCCACGTCCTCGACGATGAAGCCCGACCTCGCCTCGCGCAGCGCCTCGGCCGTGCGCCGCATCACCGAGCGGGCCGCGGCCGTGTGGTAGAGCTTGGCGATCTGCCACGGCTCGCCCTCGCCGAAGCCCGGGTCGGCGGCCAGCTCGAACGCCCGCCGCGACACCCGGTTGGCCTGGATGTGGTCGGGGTGCCCGTAGAAGCCGTTGGCGTCGTAGGTCACCAGCACCTGGGGCCGCACCTCACGGATGACCTTGACCAGCTCCCCGGCGGCCTCGTCCAGGTCGGCCTGCCAGAACGCGCCGGGACGCTCGTTGGAGGCGACGCCCATCATCCCCGAGTCGCGCCACCGCCCCGGCCCGCCGAGGAAGCGGTGGTCGCGCACGCCCAGCGCCTCGCAGGCCGCCGACAGCTCCCCGATCCGGTACGGCCCGAGCGCGTCGTCCCGGTCGGCGGCCAGGTGCGCCAGGTGCTCGGGGATGACCTCGCCCTCCTCCCCGAGCGTGCAGGTCACCAGCGTGACGTGGGCGCCCTCGGCCACGTAGCGGGCCATGGTGGCGCCGGTGCCGATCGACTCGTCGTCGGGATGAGCATGCACGAGCAACAGCCGTCGATCGGTCATGAGTCCGAGCGTAACCAATTCCCGCTTCCTGGCAGGATGAGGGCCATGAGTGAGAGCTTCCCGCGTATGTCGGCCAGGACCCGCCGGTTCACCCTCGGTGTGCCCAGGGGCTTCACGATCTCCCCTGACGGATCCAGGGTGACGTTCCTGCGGACCAGGACCGGCACCGACCCGGTCACGTGCCTGTGGGAGCTCGACACCGACAACCACGTCGAGCGCCTCGTCGTCGACCCGCGCGCGCTCGACGCCGACGAGGGCGACCTGCCGCCCGAGGAGCGCGCCCGGCGCGAGCGCAGCCGCGAGCAGGCCGGCGGCGTGGTGGCCTACAGCACCGACGCCGGCGTGACGACGGCCGCCTTCGCCCTCGCGGGCGGCCTGTACGTGACGGAGCTGGCGAGCGGCGCGACCCGCCGCCTCGACGTGCCGGGCGCGGTGATCGACCCGCGCCTGTCGCCCGACGGCCGGCACGTCGCGTACGTCTCCGAGGGCTCCCTGCGCGTGCAGGACCTCGCCTCGGGCGAGGACCGCGCGCTGGCGACCCCCGAGGCGCCGACCGTGACGTACGGCCTGGCCGAGTTCATCGCGGCCGAGGAGATGGACCGGATGCGCGGCCACTGGTGGTCTCCCGGCGGCGACGCGCTCCTGGTGGAGCGGGCCGACGAGGCGCCGGTCCACACCTGGTACGTCTCCGACCCGGCCAACCCCGACCGGCCGGCGACGGCCCAGCGCTACCCGGCCGCGGGCACGCCCAACGCGGTGACCGAGCTGTTCGTGCTGGGCCTGGACGGCTCGCGCGTGCCCGTGCCGTTCGCCGACGAATACCTGACCACCGCCGCCTGGGACTCCCACGCGCTGTCGATCGTGACGATGCCGCGCGACCAGAAGGCGCTGCGCCTGTTCTCGGTGGACCCGGCGACCGGCGCCTCGACGCTGGTGCGCGAGGACACCGACCCCGCGTGGGTGGACGTCGTCACCGGCGTGCCGGCCCACCTCGACGACGGCTCCCTGGTGTGGGTGGCCTCGGCCGACGGCGGCCACCGGCTGTTCGTCGGCGACCGCGCGGTCACGCCGCCCACGCTGCAGGTGCGGGCCGTGCTCGACGTCGACCACGACAGCGTGCTGTTCAGCGCGAGCGGCGACCCGACCGAGGTCCAGCTCTGGACGTGGGACGGCCACTCGCTGCTGCCGGTCTCGACCCGTTCCGGGGTGTTCTCGGGGCGGATGGCCGGGGGCGTCGGCGTGCTCACCGAGCAGAGCCTCGACGCCGAGGGGGTGTCCACGACGGTCGTGCGCCGCGACGGCGTGGCGATCCCGATCCCGTCCGTGGCCGAGCGTCCCGGCCTCGACCTGCGGGTCTCGCTCGGCCGCTCCGGCCGTCGCGAGCTGGCCACCGCCGTGGTGCTGCCCTCCTGGTACGAACCGGGCTCGGGTCGGCTGCCCGTCCTCATGGACCCGTACGGCGGGCCGCACGCGCAGCGCGTGCTCAACCGGCGCGGCGGCTACCTGGAGAGCCAGTGGTTCGCCGAGCAGGGGTTCGCGGTGGTCGTGGCCGACGGCCGCGGCACCCCGGGCCGGGGGCCGGAGTTCGAGCGGGCCGTGCTCAACGACCTGGCCACCCCCGCCCTGGAGGACCAGATCGACGCACTGCAGGGCGTGGCCCAGCAGTACCCCGACGACCTCGACCTGGGACGGGTGGCCATCCGCGGCTGGTCGTTCGGCGGCTATCTGGCGGCGCTCGCGGTGCTGCGCCGGCCGGACGTGTTCCACGCGGCCGTCGCGGGGGCGCCCGTGACCGACTGGCGGCTGTACGACACCTGCTACACCGAGCGCTACCTGGGCCACCCCGACGAGCAGCCGGACGTCTACGACAACTCGTCGCTGTTCGGCGACGCGGCCAAGCTGGAGCGGCCCCTGCTGCTCGTGCACGGCCTGGCCGACGACAACGTGGTGGCGGCCCACACGCTGCGCCTGTCGTCCGCGCTGCTCGCGGCGGGCCGCCAGCACAGCGTGCTGCCGCTGTCGGGCGTCACCCACATGACGCCGCAGGAGGTCGTCGCCGAGAACCTCCTCCTGCTCCAGGTCGACTTCCTCAAGCGCGCGCTGGGCGACTGACCCCGAGCCGGGCACCGGAGGACAGAAGATGGCCGCGATCCTTCCTAGGGTCGCGGCCATGTCCTCACCGACCCCTTTTCACATCGACGTCCCCGAGGCCGAGCTGGACGAGCTGCGGCGCCGGCTGGACGCCACCCGCTGGCCCGCCGACCTGCCCGGCGCCGGCTGGACCCGCGGCACCCCCGTGGAGCACGCGAAGGAGCTGGCCGCCTACTGGCGCTCGGAGTTCGACTGGCGCGCCCAGGAGCGGCGGCTCAACGCGCTGCCGCAGTTCACGACCGTCATCGACGGCCAGAGCGTGCACTTCGCCCACGTGCGCTCGGACGATCCCGGCGCGCTGCCGCTCGTGCTGCTGCACGGCTGGCCGATGTCCTTCGTGGAGTTCCTGGAGGTGGTCGAGCCGCTGCGTGAGCACTTCCACCTGGTGATCCCGTCGATCCCCGGGTTCGCGTTCTCGTCGCCGCTCGCCGAGCCCGGCTGGACCGCGGGCCGCGTCGCCGGGGCGTTCACGCGGCTGATGGAGCTCCTCGGTCACGACCGGTACGGCGTGCACGGCGGCGACACCGGCGCGTTCGTCGCCCCGGAGATGGGCCGCCTGGCCCCCGGCCGGGTCGTCGGCGTCCACCTCACCGGCATCCTGTCGTTCCCGGCGGGCGACGCGGAGGAGGACGCCCGGCTGACGGAGGTGGAGCGCGAGCGGGCCGCCGGGCTGGACGAGGCGACCGCCGGGTACGTCGCGATCCAGTCGCGCTCGCCGCAGACCCTCGCCTACGGCCTGACCGACTCCCCGGCCGCGCAGCTCGCCTGGATCGCGGAGATGTTCCATCGCTGGGCGGGCGGCCCGGTGGACCGCGACCTGTTCCTCACCAACGTCACCCTCCACTGGCTGACGGGCACGGCCGGCTCGGCGGCGCAGATCTACTACGAGCAGGTCAACGACCCGGCGGGCTGGGCGCCCCGGCCGCGCGGCACCGTCCCCACGGGCGTGCTGCTGGCGGGGACGAACGAGTACGGCATCCGGCCGTACGCCGAACGGGACCACGCGATCGTCCGCTGGTCGCAGCAGGACACCGGCGGCCACTTCCTCGCCATGGAGGAGCCGGAGGTGTTCGCCGAGGACGTCCGGACGTTCTTCCACGCGCTCGCCTAGGGCCGATCGCGGCCGGGAACCGGCCGCGATCGGTGGCAGAGTCGTCGTGTGCTGGAGACCTCCGCCCGGCTGCTCCGACTGCTGGGCCTGTTGCAGGGACGCGCCGACTGGCCCGGGGCCGAGCTGGCCGAGCGGCTCGGGGTCAGCCCGCGGACGCTGCGGCGCGACGTCGGCAAGCTGCGCGCGCTCGGCTACCCCCTCGACGCGGTGGGCGGGGTGGGCGGCGGCTACCGGATGGGCAGCGGCGGCGGCCTTCCGCCGCTGCTGCTCGACGACGAGGAGGCGGTGGCCGTGGCCGTGGCGCTGGGCACGGCCGCGGGCGGCGCGGTCACCGGCATCGCCGAGACGTCCGTGCGCGCCCTGGCCAAGCTGGACCAGGTCCTCCCCTCGCGGCTGCGCCACCACGTGGGGGCGCTCGGCGCCGCGATGGTGGCCATGCCGGCCGCCGGTCCCACCGTGGAGCCCGCGACGCTGACCGCCATCGCCGCCGCGGTGCGCGACCGGGAGCGGCTGCGGTTCGGGTACGTCGCGCGCGAGGGCGAGCGGAGCGCGCGCGACGCCGAGCCGTACCGGCTGGTCAGCGGCGGCCGACGGTGGTACCTGCTCGGCTGGGACACGTCCCGGGACGACTGGCGCACGTACCGGGTGGACCGGATGTCCCTGCGGGTGCCGAACGGCCCGCGCTTCGTCCCGCGCCCGCTGCCCGACGAGGACGTGGCGCGCTACCTGGCCCTGGCCACGGCCACCCGGCCGCACCGCCACCAGGCGGTCCTGACCATGCACGCCCCGGCGGCGGAGGTGGCCGGCGAGGTGCCGGCCACGCTCGGCGTGGTGGAGCCGGTCGACGAGCGCACGTGCGTGCTGCGGATCGGCTCCGACAGCCTCGACCACCTGGCGGTGTGGGTGGCCGCGTTCGGGTTCGAGTTCGAGGTGCGGGAGCCGCCGGAGCTGCTGGAGCACCTGCGCGCGCTCACGGGGCGGCTCCGGCGCGCCGCCTGGCCCCCGCACCGGTCCCGCGAAGACGGATGAGGAGATCGATGGACGTCCCGGCGGGCCCTCAGCCGCTCGTACCGGCCGGGACCTCCACGGCGGGCTCTCCACCCTTCCCCCGCCCTGGAACGCCGTGCCAGCTGCTCCACAGCGCCGCGTACGAGCCCTCGGCGGCCACCAGCTCCTCGTGCGGGCCCAGCTCGGTGATCCGGCCGTCCTCCACCACCGCCACCCGGTCGGCGTCGTGGGCCGTGTAGAGGCGGTGGGCGATCGCGATGACCGTACGCCCGTCCAGCACCGCGGCGAGCGAGCGCTCCAGGTGGCGGGCGGCGCGCGGGTCGATCAGCGACGTGGCCTCGTCGAGCACCAGCGTGTGCGGGTCGGCCAGCACCAGGCGGGCCAGCGCGAGCTGCTGCGCGTGGGCGGGCGAGATCGCCGTGCCGCCGGAGCCGACGACCGTGTCGAGGCCGTCGGGCAGGGCGAGCACCCAGTCGAGCGCGTCCACCGCCGTGAGCGCGGCGCGCACGGCCTCGTCGTCGGCCTCGGGCCGGGCGATGAGCAGGTTGTCGCGCAGCGTGCCCTTGAACACGTGGTGCTCCTGGGTGACCAGCGCGACGTGCCCGCGCAGCTCGTCCAGCGGCAGCTCCACCAGCGGCACGCCGCCCACCGACACGGTGCCCTCGCGCGGCCCGTGGATGCCGGCCAGGAGCCTGCCGAGCGTGGACTTGCCCGCGCCCGACGGCCCCACCATGGCCAGCCGCTCGCCCGGCCGCACGGTGAGGGACACGCCGTGCAGCACGTCGCGGCCCTCCCGATAGGCGTAGCGGACGTCGTCGGCCTCCATCAGCTCGCCGGAGGGCCGGACGCCGGAGGGGGCCCGGTCGTCGCGCACGTCGGCCACGCCGAGCAGCCTGGCCATGGCCGCCCCGCCCACCTGCAGCTCGTCGATCCACATGAGGAACCGGTCGAGCGGGTCGATGAGCTGCTGGGCGTACAGGGTGGCGGCGGTGACCTGCGCCAGCGTGACCTGGTCGTCGATGTAGAACAGCCCGCCGACGAGCAGCGTGGACACCACCGGGATGACGTAGCCCAGCTCCACGGCCGGGAACCAGATCGTGCGCAGGCCGAGGGTGTAGCGCTCGGCGCCGAACGAACGGGCGATGTCGTGGTCGGTCCGCTGCCTGCGCCGCTCCTGCAGGCCGAGCGCCTCGACCGCCCGCGCGCCCTCCACGGTCTCGGCCAGGCCCTCGGTCATGTCGGCGTAGGCGGCGTTCTCGCGCAGGTAGCCGTCGCGGGCCCGCTTGAGGTACCAGCGGGTGGAGAACCACAGCAGCGGCGCGGCCACCAGCATCGGCAGCATGAGCATCGGCCCGACCAGCACCAGCGCGCCGAGGGTGATCGCGAACGTGACGACCGCGATCAGCGTCTCGGGCACCGCGTGCCGCACGGTCCTGGACAGCGAGTCGACGTCGCGGGAGGTGCGGGTGATGAGGTCGCCGGAGCCGGCCCGCTCGACCGTCGAGAGCGGCAGGCCCAGCACCCGGTCGACGAACTCCTCGCGCAGCTCGGCCAGGACCTTCTCGCCGAGCCGGGCCGAGGCCAGCACCGCGTACCGCACCAGCAGGCCCTGGACCAGCAGGAACGCGCCGATGCCGGCCGCGACCAGCCCCACGTTCACCGGGGCGCCCAGCTTGACGTCCTGGACGAGCCGGCCGAGCTGCCACGGCACGGCCAGCCCGGCGACGGCGGCCAGCCCGTGCAGGACGAGGGCGGTGGCGAGCCGGCGCGGGTACCTCAGCGTCAGCCGCCGGGCGTAGGCGCGCACCCGCGCCTGGTCGGCGACCGGCAGGATCTCGCGGGCCATCGTCAGTCCTCCCCTCGGGTCACGGTGGCGGCGTAGGCGGGCGAGGACTCCAGGAGCTCCCGGTGGCTGCCCTCGGCGAGCACCCTGCCGTCCTCGACGTAGATCACGTGGTCGGTGCGGTCGAGCACCAGCGGGCTGGTCGTGCAGACCAGCGTCGTACGGCCGGCCCGCGCGCGGGTCAGCCGGTCGGCGATGCGGGCCTCGCTGTGGGCGTCCACGGCGCTGGTCGGCTCGACCAGGATGAGCACCTCAGGGTCGGCGACCAGGGCGCGGGCCAGCCGCAGCCGCTGCTGCTGACCGCCGGAGAACTCCCGGCCGCCCTCGGCCACCCGCGCCTCCAGCCCGTCGGGCAGGGCCTCGACGATGTCCTCGGCGCAGGCGGCGCGCAGCGCCCGGCGCACCTCGTCGTCGGACGCCCCGCCACGCACGTCCAGCTCGTCGCGGAGCCGGCCGGTGAACAGGCGGGCGCCGTTGTCGGCGACCAGGATGCGGGAGCGGACCTCCGCGATGGGCAGCTCGGCCAGGTCGGCCGTGCCGAAGGTGACGTCGCCCGCGGTGTAGCGGCCGAGCCGGTCGGCGATGGCGATCGCGTCCTCGGGCGCGGCGGCGGCCACGGCGGTGAGCGTGCCCGGCTGGAGGGTGACGCCGCTGAACGTGTCGCGCAGCACGCCGCCCGCGCTGGTGCCGGTGCCGCCGGACACCTCGGGCTCCATCGCCAGGATGCGCACCACCCGGCGGGCGGCCACGTGGCCCTTGGTCAGCTTGTCGGCGGCCTCGGTGAGCGTGCGCATGGGACCGATCAGGAAGACCGCGTAGCCGTAGAAGGCGACGAGCTGGCCGGTGGAGATCTGCCCGCCGATCGCGAACGACGCGCCGACGCCGGTGACGGCCGCGATGAGCAGGCCCGGCAGCAGGATCTGCGCCCCTTCGAGCAGCGACTCGACCCCGGCCACGGAGACCCCCGCATGGCGGACGCGCTGCGACTCCTCGCGGTAGCGGTCGGCGAACACCCGCTCGCCGCCGATGCCGCGCAGCACCCGCAGGCCGGCCACGATGTCGGCGGCCCTGGTGGACAGCTCGCCGGTCAGGTCTCGCTGGGCCTTCTGCCGGCGGTGCAGCGGCCTTAACAGCGGCCCGACGGCCACGGCCATGAGCGGGACGCCGACCAGCACCATGAGCCCCAGCGGCAGCGAGGTCGAGATGAGGATCACGGTCACGGTGACGATCGCCACGATCGAGCCGGTGCCGCGCAGCAGGATGTCCATGGAGTTGCCGATGTGCGCGATGTCGGAGTTGCCGACGCTGACGACCTCGCCGGTCGAGAGCCGCTTGGGCAGGGTCGCGCCGAGCCGGGCGGCCTGCCGGGCGGTCACCTGGACCGTGCGGTACGCGGCGGCCAGCCAGTTGTAGACGGCCAGCCGGTGCCGCATGAGCCCGGTGTACGCCTGGAGCAGGCCGAGCCCGAGCAGGACCAGCGACCAGAGCACCAGCGAGCGGGCGTCCTCGGCGGTGACGGCGTCGACGCCCTTCCCGATCACCGCCGGCACGAGGGCCTGCACGAGCCACCAGACGGTGGCGAAGCCGATGCCGCCCAGCAGGGACGGCAACTGGCGGCGCGCGTTCCACCACAGGTAGTGGAGCGGGCCGCGGATGTCGGGCACGCCGGGATCGGCTTGAGGAAGGGAGCGCATGGCCAGTCAAGGTTGACAAACGTCCCGACAGCCCGGCAAACCATTTTCCGGCCCTGGAACGTCCCTCCCTGGGCCGTCATAGTCAACGGCTGTCCACCGGTGCGCCCGGCGTGGCGGTAGGCGAGAATCGGTCTCTGTGAGGCACGGGTACACCAACAGCACGGTGGGCGACGGCGCGCTGGTCGTGAAGTGTTACGAGGGCCCCGAGGCGGAGGTCCGGCTGCGCACGGAGAGCAGGTTCCTGCGCCGGTTGAGGGGGCGTCTGCCGGTGCCGCGCATCCACAAGATCACGCCGACGAGCGTGACGACCCGTTTCGTGCCGGGGGCGCACGGCCAGGACCTCCTGGACGACGGCCGCGCCGCGGAGGTGCTGGGCGCCTGCGGGCGCGCCCTGGCCGGGATCCACCGGCTGGGGATCGTCCACGGCGACTACGGCCCGCAGAACATGCTGTTCGACCCGGAGACGTACGAGCCGGTGGCCATCCTCGACTGGGAGTGGGCGCACCCGGGCCCGCCGGTCGAGGACCTGTCGTGGTGCGAGTGGATCGTGCGCACGCACCACCCGGAGCACGTGGCGCTGCTGCCGCGCTTCTTCGACGCCTACCGCGAGGGGGGCGGCCTCGACGTGCCCGCGTGGGACGCGCGGCACGCGGCGATGCTGGCCCGCTGCCGCGACCTGCTGGACTTCACGGTCCGCCGGGAGCCGGGCGGCGGCGGTGAGAAGCTCTGGCGCGAGCGCCTCGACACCACCTCCGCCTGGACGGCGGCCTGACCCGGGGGCGCGCGGCCCCCGGGCACGGGGTACGGCTACTTCTTGTTGGCCTGGAGGTAGTCACTGTTCATGCGGGCGATCGTGTCCAGCGGGATGCCCTTGGGGCACACCGCGGTGCACTCGCCGGTGTTGGTGCAGCCGCCGAAGCCCTCCGCGTCCATCTGGTCCACCATGGCCTTGGCGCGGGTGACACGCTCCGGCTGGCCCTGGGGCAGCAGGCTCAGGTGGGTGATCTTGGCGGCGGTGAAGAGGGAGGCCGAGCCGTTCGGGCACGCCGCGACGCAGGCGCCGCAGCCGATGCAGGTTGCGGCGTCGAAGGCCGAGTCGGCGTCCTCCTTGCGCACCGGCACGCTGTGCGCGTCCGGCGCCGAGCCGGCCGGCACCGAGACGAAGCCGCCGGCCTGGATGATGCGGTCGAACGCCGACCGGTCCACGACCAGGTCCTTGACCACCGGGAACGGCGCGGCGCGCCACGGCTCGATGGTGATGGTGGCGCCGTCCTCGAAGTGGCGCATGTGGAGCTGGCAGGTCGTGGTGGCCCGCTGCTCGCCGTGCGCGACGCCGTTGATGACCATGCCGCACATGCCGCAGATGCCCTCGCGGCAGTCGTGGTCGAAGGCCACCGGGTCGTCGCCCTCGATGATCAGCCGCTCGTTGAGGACGTCCAGCATCTCCAGGAACGACATGTCGGGCGAGACGTCCTGGACCTTGTACGTCACCATGCGCCCGGCGTCGGCGGGGCCGCTCTGCCGCCAGACCTTCAAAGTCAGGTTCACTTGTAGCTCCGCTGGGTCATCTTGACGTAGTCGTACTCGAGCGCTTCCTTGTGCAGCACCGGCACGCGCTCCGGCGAGTACTCCCACGCCGACACGTGCGCGAAGTTCTCGTCGTCGCGCAGCGCCTCACCGTCGGCGTCCTGCGACTCGGCCCGGAAGTGGCCGCCGCACGACTCGGTGCGCACCAGGGCGTCCAGGCACATGAGCTCGGCCAGGTCGAAGAAGTCGGCGACGCGGCCGGCCTTCTCCAGCACCTGGTTCAGCTCCTCGGCGGTGCCGCTGACCTTGACGTTCTCCCAGAACTCCTTACGGAGCTCGGGAATGCGCTCCAGGGCCTTGCGCAGCGACTCCTCGGTGCGCTCCATGCCGCAGTAGTCCCACATGAGCTTGCCCAGCTCGCGGTGGAAGGAGTCGGGCGTGCGGGTGCCGTTGACCGACAGCAGGCGCTCGATCCTGGACCGGACCTTGATCTCGGCCTCGGCCACGGCCTCCTCCTCGACCTCGCCGAACGGCCCGGCCGCCAGGTAGTCGCCGATGGTGGTGGGCAGCACGAAGTAGCCGTCGGCCAGGCCCTGCATCAGCGCGGAGGCGCCGAGGCGGTTGGCGCCGTGGTCGGAGAAGTTGGCCTCGCCGATCACGAACAGGCCGGGGATCGTGGACTGCAGGTCGTAGTCCACCCACAGGCCGCCCATCGTGTAGTGGACCGCCGGGTAGATGCGCATCGGCACGTCGTAGGGGTTCTCGCCGGTGATGCGCTCGTACATCTCGAACAGGTTGCCGTACTTCTTCTCCACGGCGTCCCGGCCGAGCCGGTTGATGGCGTCGCGGAAGTCGAGGTACACGCCGAGCCCGCCGGGGCCGACGCCGCGGCCCTCGTCGCAGACGTTCTTGGCGGCGCGCGAGGCGATGTCACGCGGGACGAGGTTGCCGAAGGCCGGGTAGATGCGCTCCAGGTAGTAGTCGCGCTCGTCCTCGGGGATGTCGCCGGGCGCGCGGTCGTCGCCCTTGCGCAGCGGCACCCACACGCGGCCGTCGTTGCGCAGCGACTCCGACATCAGCGTGAGCTTCGACTGGTACTCGCCCGACACCGGGATGCAGGTCGGGTGGATCTGCGTGTAGCAGGGATTGGCGAAGTAGGCGCCGCGCTCGTGGGCCCGCCAGATGGCCGTGGTGTTGCAGCCCTTGGCGTTGGTGGACAGGAAGAACACGTTGCCGTAGCCGCCGGTGGCGAGCACGACCGCGTCGGCGACGTGCCGCTCGATCTCGCCGGTCACCATGTCGCGCACGATGATGCCGCGGGCGCGGCCGTCGGCCACGATCAGGTCGAGCATCTCGTGGCGGGTGAACATCTCCACGGTCCCGGCCGCGACCTGCCGCTCCAGCGCCTGGTAGGCGCCGAGCAGGAGCTGCTGGCCCGTCTGGCCGCGGGCGTAGAAGGTGCGCGAGACCTGGGCGCCGCCGAAGGAGCGGGTGTCGAGCAGGCCGCCGTACTCGCGGGCGAACGGCACGCCCTGGGCCACGGCCTGGTCGATGATGTTCACCGAGACCTGGGCCAGGCGGTAGACGTTGGACTCGCGGGCGCGGAAGTCGCCGCCCTTCACGGTGTCGTAGAACAGCCGGTAGATCGAGTCGCCGTCGCCGCGGTAGTTCTTGGCGGCGTTGATGCCGCCCTGGGCGGCGATGGAGTGGGCGCGCCGGGGCGAGTCCTGGTAGCAGAAGGACTTGACGTTGTAGCCCAGCTCGCCGAGCGTGGCGGCGGCCGAGCCGCCGGCCAGGCCGGTGCCGACCACGATGACGTTGAGCTTGCGCTTGTTGGCCGGGTTGACGAGCTTGGCGGCGAACTTGCGCTTCTCCCACCGTTCCTCGATGGGACCCTCGGGCGCCTTGGTGTCCCGGATCTCCGGGCCCTCTACGAACTTCACTTCACGACTCCGAAGGTGATGGCGAGCGGCGGGGCGAGGAAGCCGACGACGAGCACGGCCGACAGGAGGGAGGCGGTCGCGCGCAGCGCCTTGTAGCGGGCGCGGTTGGCCCAGCCGAGCGTCTGGAAGGCGCTCCAGACCCCGTGCCGCAGGTGCAGGCCCACCATGACGACGGCCACGAGGTAGAGCAGCGTCACCCACCAGCGCGACAGGTCGAACCCGGCGATCATCCGGTCGGCCGGGGCGGAGTCGAAGCCCTTGGGGTTGACCACGCCGAAGGTCAGGTCGAGCAGGTGCCAGACGACGAAGAGCGCGATGGTGATGCCGCCGTACCGCATGATGTGGGTGGCGTAGCCGCCGGCCTGCGACTTCTTGGCGACGTATTTCACCGGCCGTGCCTGCCTGGCCCGCCGGGCGAGGGAGATCGCGGCCCACATGTGCAGCACCACGGACGCGACCAGGACGATCTCCAGGATCGTCAGCACCGTCCGGTAGGGAGCGATGGGCTCCAGCAGGGTGCGCAGCGCGTGGGCGTAGTCGTTGAACGACTCGCGCCCGAGGAAGATCTTGAGGTTGCCCAGCATGTGCAGCAGCAGGAAGCCGACCATCACGGCGCCGGTGACGGCCATGACCGCCTTCTTGCCGTTGGAGGAGGCCATGAACGGACGCGGCTTCCGGCCCGCGGGCTTCTGCGCCGGTGGGGCGGACTTGGGGGAACTAACAGGCGCGGTGGCGGAACCGCGCTCTATCGTGGCAGTCACGTTTCCTGACGCTAGGTATGCAGGAATGATCCGTCCAAGTCATCACGGGCCTGGTTTCCATAGCCGCTGGCTATGATGTCTGCTTTGTACGGCTAACCTGCGCGGTCCGGCGCGCGCCGGTGCGAGGAAAATCACATGCAGTTGCAGCAGCTCTCCTACTTCGTCGCGGTGGCCGAGACCAGGCACTTCACCCAGGCGGCCGAGCGGATGCGGGTCGCCCAGCCCTCGCTCAGCAAGCAGATCAAGGCGCTGGAGGCCGACCTCGGCGCCCCGCTGTTCTCCCGGGCGCGCGGCAACGTCACGCTGACCGCCGCGGGCGAGGCGCTGCTGCCCCTGGCCCGCCGCATCCTGGCCGACGCCGAGACCGCCCGCCAGGAGGTCGCCGAGCTGGCCGGACTGCGCAAGGGCCGGGTGCGGCTCGGCGCGACCCCGTCGCTCTGCACCGGGCTGCTGGCCGACGCGCTGGCCCGCTTCCACCGCGACTACCCCGGCATCGAGCTGCTCGTCGAGGAGGGCGGCTCGCGTGACCTGGTCCGGGCGCTGGCCCGCGGGCAGATCGACCTGTCGCTGATCATCATGCCGCTGCAGGGCGACGACCCGGCCCTGGTCACCGAGGAGATCCTGCGGGAGAACCTGGTCGTGGTCACCTCCTCCCATGAGCCGCTGCGCAAGCCGTACCTGCGCATCGAGGACCTGCGCGGCCGGCCGATGGTGATGTTCCGGCGCGGCTACGACCTGCGCGAGGCCACGCTGGCCGCCTGCCGGCAGGCCGGCTTCGAGCCCCGGCTGGCCGTCCAGGGCGGCGAGATGGACGCGGTGCTGCGGTTCGTGGAGGCGGGGCTGGGCGTGGCGGTGGTGCCGTCGATGGTCCTGGACGGGCGTCCCGGGCTGGCCGCCACGCCGCTCGCGCCGCCGGGGCTCAGCCGTACGGTGGCGCTCGCGCACCGCAGGGACGTGGAGCCGACCAGGGCCGCGCAGGCGTTCCGCGCGACGCTCCTGGCGTTCGTGGTCGAGGCGGGGCAGGAGGGGACGCTTCCGCAAGGGGTGGAGCTCATCGCAGAATGAGCTGCGACAGTCCTACTGCTGTGAAGAGGCCCACGTGTGACGGCATCCCTGACCGAACCTCTGACGCTGCTCCTCGTCGAGGACGACGACGGTGACGCCTTCCTGGTGGAGGAGCTGCTCAAGGAAGCGGAGGCGCCGCCGAGGATCATCTGGGTGCGCAGCCTCCGCGAGACCAGGCCGCGGCTCACCGGCGCGATCCAGTGCGTGCTGGTCGACCTGACGCTGCCGGACGCCTCGGGCCTGGAGGCGCTGCGCGAGGTGCTGCGGCTCGCGCCGCACGCGGCCGTGCTCGTGCTGACCGGCCTGCGCGACGCCCACGTGGGCGTCGCCGCGGTGCAGGCGGGCGCGCAGGACTACCTCGTCAAGCAGGACATCGACGCCCGGCTGCTGGCCCGGGCCATCCGCTACGCCATGGAGCGCAAGCGGGCCGACCTGGCCCAGCTCCGCCTGGTCGAGGCCGAGCTGATCGCCAAGGAGAACGCCCGGCTGGAGCGCGGCCTGCTGCCCGTCGCGCTGCTGCGCGGCGACCGGGTCGAGCAGTCCACCCGCTACCTGCCCGGCAACCAGGGCACGCTGCTCGGCGGCGACTTCCTCGACACCGTGCAGACCCCCGACGGCGCGATCAACGTGGTGATCGGCGACGTGTGCGGGCACGGCCCCGACGAGGCGGCCCTCGGCGTCGCGATGCGCATCGCCTGGCGCACGCTGGTCCTCGCCGGGCACAACGGCGAGCGGCTGCTGCACACCCTCGACGCGCTGCTGCGGGCCGAGCGCAAGGCGCCGGAGATCTTCACGACGCTGTGCACGGCCACGATCACGCCCGACCTGCGTCACGCCCGGATGCGGGTCGTCGGCCACCCGCCGCCGCTGCTGGTGCGCGACGGCGTGGTGGACGTGGTCGACGGCACGCCGTCCGGACCGCCGCTCGGCATCTTCTCCGACGCCGCGTGGAAGGTCATCGACGTCCCCCTCGGAGCGGAGTGGTCGATCATGCTCTACACCGACGGCCTCATCGAGGCCGCCCGGGGCGGCCATGACCGGCCGCTCGGCGTGGAGGGCCTGGTCGAGCTGGTACGCGAGCACGGCTCGATCGACCTCGACCGGCTCATCGAGCACGTGGGCACGACCGACGACGACCTCGCCCTGCTGCTCGTGCGCGGGAGGGGCGCGTGAACACCGGCGGGAGGATCCGGCCGCTGCCGTCGCTGCCCGCGCCCACCGGGTTCGGGCGCCTGCCGATGGGCCGCTGGTTCGCCGTCGTGGGCACGGCGTTCACGCTCGCGTTCGTGGTCGGGATCGTGCTCACGGCCATGCTCATCGAGCAGGTCCACGCCGCCCGGCCGCGCCCGGAGGTCGAGGTGCACCTGTCCCGGCTGTACGTGGCTCTCGTGGTGCTCCTGGTGCTCCTGCTGGCGGCCGGCGTGGTGCTGTTCCTCGTCGTGCGGTACGTGGTGCTCAAGCCCATCGCCAGCCTGGCCGAGCAGGTGCGCCGGGTGGCGGCCGGCGACTTCGACCACCGGCCGAGCGTCGAGCAGCCGGCGGAGCTGGCCGAGCTGTCCGGCCACGTCGACGCCATGCGCGAGCGCATCCTGGCCGCCTGGCGCAACGCCGAGGACCAGGCGGCCGAGCTGCGCCGCTCCAACGGCGAGCTGGAGCAGTTCGCCTACGTGGCCAGCCACGACCTCCAGGAGCCGCTGCGCAAGATCGCCAGCTTCACGCAGATGCTGGACCAGCGTTACGGCGACCGGCTCGACGAGCGCGCCAAGCAGTACATCCACTACGCGGTGGACGGGGCCAGGCGCATGCAGCTCCTCATCAACGACCTGCTCGACTTCTCCCGCGTGGGCCGGGTCAGCGGCGGGCGGACCCCCGTCGACGCCGGCGAGGCGCTGTCGGCGGCCCTCGACAACCTGTCGGCCACCCTGGAGGACGCCGGCGCGAGCGTCACCGCGGGCCCGCTCCCCCGCGTGCTCGGCAACAGGCTCCAGCTCACGCAGCTCTTCCAGAACCTGGTGGAGAACGCCGTCAAGTTCCGCGCGGACGATCCGCCCCGGGTCCGGATCGAGGCCGTGCGCCGGGACGGCATGTGGGAGTTCGCCTGCTCCGACAACGGCATCGGGATCGAGGGCAAGTACGCCGACCGGATCTTCCTGATCTTCCAGCGCCTGCACCCGCGCGACGTCTATCCGGGGACGGGCATCGGGCTGGCGCTCTGCCGCAAGATCGTCGATTACCACGGCGGGCGGCTCTGGCTCGACGATGACGCCCCGGGGCCGGGCGCGACCTTCCGCTGGACCCTCCCCGCGGCCGGCGACCCGGCCCCGTCCGAGGACGGTGAGGACGCGTGATGGAGGGCCGTCCCATCGAGGTGCTGCTGGTGGAGGACGACCAGGGCGACATCCTGCTGACGCGGGAGGCGTTCGAGTTCAACAAGCTGCGCAACCGCCTGCACGTGGTCAACGACGGCGAGCAGGCGATGGCCTTCCTGCGCCGGGAGGAGAGCTACGGCGACGCGCCGCGGCCCGACCTCGTGCTGCTCGACCTCAACCTGCCGCGGATGGACGGCATGGAGGTGCTGCGCGAGGTCAAGGACGACCCGGACCTGCGGACCATCCCGGTCGTCATCCTGACCACCTCCGAGGCGGAGGAGGACATCCTCCAGGGCTACCGGCTGCACGCCAACGCGTACGTCGCCAAGCCGGTGGATTTCGAGCAATTTATCCGAGTTGTCCGGCAAATAGATGATTTTTTCGTCACGGTGGTTAAGTTGCCGCACCAGGGGAACCGCCTCTGACGCGTGGACGTGACAGGAATCACAGCGGGTCATCGAAAAAGTGAGTGACCCTTGTCACAAATGCTCACGCGGGCGTCGTAACGTATCCCCCACCAATGCGCGCCCGAGCGGAGACGACGCCCCGCGCCACGCGCAACCAGCGAGCAACCCGGACCCCAGGCGAGCGAAGGGTCCGCGGGAGGTGGAGAGGTCCCCGATGAGCCAGACGACGTCCGACGCGCCCGTCAGAAGGCAGCGCGCGCAGATCAAGGTGCGCACCCTGCGCACAGACCGATGGTGGCTGGCCCCGCTGCTGACCTTCCTCGGACTCAGCGCCTTCCTCGTCTACGGCGTGTGGGCCATCTTCGACACCCCGTACTACGTGCCCGGCGCCGAGTACATCGCGCCGTTCTCCTCCCCCTGCCTGGCGACCTCGTGTCCCGAGGGGGCGCGGCTGTTCGGCCTGGCGCCGTTCGGCGACTGGTACACCCTGCCGCCCGGCCTGCTGATCCTCGGCCTGCCCGGCGGGTTCCGGCTGACGTGCTACTACTACCGCAAGTCCTACTACCGGTCGTTCTGGCTGTCGCCGCCCGCCTGCGCCGTGCAGGAGCCCCACGGCAAGTACACCGGCGAGACCCGCCTCCCGCTGATCATGCAGAACATCCACCGCTACTTCTTCTACGCGGCCATCGTCATCGGCGCCATCCTCTCCTACGACGCGATCCTCGCGCTCGTCCACAAGCCGCTCGGCCTCGGCTCCTGGATCCTGCTGCTCAACGCCGTCCTCATCGTCGCCTACACGCTGTCGTGCCACTCGTGCCGGCACATCACCGCGGGCAGGCTGAACCACTTCTCGCGCCACCCGGTCCGCTACCGCGCCTGGACCTTCGTCTCCAAGCTCAACGCCAAGCACCAGCCCCTCGCGTGGGCCTCGATGTTCTCCGTCATGGGCGCCGACTTCTACGTCCGCCTGGTCGCCAAGGGCATCATCGCCTTCCCGTACGCGTAAGGAATCTCAGTGGAAATCGAGCGTCACGAATACGACGTCGTCGTCATCGGCGCGGGAGGCGCCGGGCTGCGGGCCGCCATCGAGGCCCGTCAGCAGGGCAAGCGCACCGCCATCGTGTGCAAGTCGCTGTTCGGCAAGGCCCACACGGTCATGGCCGAGGGCGGGGCCGCCGCCGCGATGGGCAACGTCAACCCCGACGACAACTGGATGGTGCACTTCCGTGACACCATGCGGGGCGGCAAGTTCCTCAACAACTGGCGCATGGCCGAGCTGCACGCCAAGGAGGCTCCCGACCGCGTGTGGGAGCTGGAGGCGTGGGGCGCGCTGTTCGACCGCACCAAGGACGGCAAGATCAGCCAGCGCAACTTCGGCGGCCACGAGTACCCGCGCCTGGCCCACGTCGGCGACCGCACCGGCCTGGAGCTGATCCGCACCCTCCAGCAGCGCGTCGTCGCCCTCCAGCAGGAGGACTACGAGCAGCACGGCGACTACGAGGCCTACATCAAGGTCTTCGCCGAGTGCACGATCACCCGCCTGCTCAAGGACGGCGACCGCATCTCCGGCGCGTTCGGCTACTGGCGCGAGAGCGGCAGCTTCGTCGTCCTCGACGCCCCGGCCGTGGTGCTGGCCACCGGCGGCATCGGCAAGTCGTACGTGGTGACCTCCAACTCGTGGGAGTACACCGGCGACGGCCACGCCCTGGCGCTGCTCGCGGGCGCCAACCTGATCAACATGGAGTTCATCCAGTTCCACCCGACCGGCATGGTCTGGCCGCCGTCCGTGCGCGGCATCCTGGTCACCGAGTCGGTCCGCGGCGACGGCGGCGTGCTGCGCAACTCCGCCGGTGAGCGCTTCATGTTCAACTACATCCCCGAGGTGTTCAAGGACAAGTACGCCACCACCGAGGAGGAGGGCGACCGCTGGTACACCGACCAGGCCAACAACCGGCGGCCCCCGGAGCTGCTGCCCCGTGACGAGGTGGCCCGCGCCATCAACGCCGAGGTGAAGGCCGGGCGCGGCTCACCCCAGGGCGGCGTCTTCCTCGACGTCTCCAGCCGCCTGCCCGCCGAGGAGATCAAGAGGCGGCTGCCGTCGATGCACCACCAGTTCAAGGAGCTGGCCGACGTCGACATCACCGCCGAGCCCATGCAGGTGGGCCCGACCTGCCACTACATCATGGGCGGCGTCGAGGTCGACGCCGACACGGGCGCCGCCGCGGTGCCCGGCCTGTTCGCCGCGGGCGAGGTGTCCGGCGGCATGCACGGCTCCAACCGGCTCGGCGGCAACTCGCTGTCCGACCTGCTGGTCTTCGGCCGCCGCGCCGGCGCGGGCGCCGCCGCGTACGTGGACGCGCTGCCCGCCCGGCCCAGGATCGGCCAGGAGGAGCTGGACGAGGCCCGCGAGGAGGCACTGGCCCCGCTCCAGCGCACCGGCGAGAACCCGTACGAGGTCCACCACGAGCTCCAGCGCACCATGAACGAGCTCGTCGGCATCATCCGCAAGGCCGAGGAGGTCTCCGAGGCCCTGGAGGTCGTCGAGAAGCTCAAGGAGCGGGTGCGCCTCGTCGGCGCCGCCGGGACGCGCATCTACAACCCGGGCTGGCACCTGGCGCTCGACCTGCGCAACATGATCCTGGTCTCGGAGTGCGTGGCCCGCGCCGCGCTGCTGCGCCAGGAGAGCCGCGGCGGCCACACCCGCGACGACTTCCCCGGCATGAACCCCGAGTGGCGGCGCAAGCTGCTCGTCTGCTCCACGGCCGACGGCTCCTCGATCACCGTCGAGGAGCAGCTCCAGCCGGCGATGCGCGACGACCTGATCACCCTGTTCGACCGCGACGAGCTGAAGAAGTACCTCACCGACGAAGAGATGTCCGAGTTCGACGGGATTTCGAAATGAGCTACAAGGCGAAGTTCAAGGTCTGGCGCGGTGAGGGCGGCGAAGGCAAGCTCGAGGACTTCACCGTCGAGGTCAACGAGGGCGAGGTCGTCCTCGACATCATCCACCGGCTCCAGGCCACCCAGGCGCCCGACCTGGCGGTCCGCTGGAACTGCAAGGCCGGCAAGTGCGGCTCCTGCTCCATGGAGATCAACGGCAAGCCGCGGCTGGGCTGCATGACCCGCATGTCCACCTTCGCGGAGGACGAGACGATCACGGTCACGCCGATGCGGACCTTCCCCGTCATCAAGGACCTGGTCACCGACGTCTCGTTCAACTACCAGAAGGCGCGCGAGATCCCCTCGTTCACGCCCCCGCAGGGGGTGCGGCCGGGCGAGTACCGCATGCAGCAGGTCGACGTCGAGCGGTCCCAGGAGTTCCGCAAGTGCATCGAGTGCTTCATGTGCAACAACATCTGTCACGTCATCCGTGACCACGAGGAGAACAAGCCGGCCTTCGCCGGGCCGCGCTTCCTCATGCGGATCGCCGAGCTGGACATGCACCCGTACGACGTGGCCGACCGTCAGGAGTCGGCGCAGGAGGAGCACGGGCTCGGCTACTGCAACATCACCAAGTGCTGCACCGAGGTCTGCCCCGAGCACATCAAGATCACCGACAACGCGCTGATCCCGATGAAGGAGCGCGTGGTGGACCGCAAGTACGACCCGCTGGTGTGGCTGGGCAACAAGATCTTCCGTCGTCCCAAGTGACCTGACGCGACGAGGCGGCCGATGGAGTTTCCACCGGCCGCCTCTGTTCGTGCGTGGGGTTCTAGCGGGAGCGTCTTCGTGCGTGGATCTAGCGGGTGCGGCGGTGCCTGCCGCCGCCGTCCGGGTCCTGGCCCGGCAGGTGGTCGATCAGCGTCGCGTCGCCCGTCTCGGCGCCCGTGGCCGGGCTCGCCGGGTGTTCCGGCGGCCCCGCGTACGGGGCGGCGCCGCCCGCCGGGATGTCGGCCGGGGGCTGCTCCGGCGGGACCGCCGGCTCGAAGGGCGCCCGGTACGTCCCCTGGGGCTCCTCGTGCACCGGCTCGTTGCTGTAGTCGTCCGGGTGCAGCACCACGGGCTCGGGGGCCGGGTCCGGGCCGGTCTGGCCGGGCGGCGGGAGCACCGGCAGGCCGGACTCGTCGTACGTGGCCGGGTCCGGGTAGACGGCCCCGTACTGGACCGGGCCGCCGGGGTACGCCTGGACCGGCACGAAGCTGAGGATCGGCGCGTACGCGGTGGTCGCCGGGTAGCCGGGGGGCATGCCGGTGGAGGCGTAACCGGGGCCCGCGGGGTATCCGGCGGTCGGGTAGCCGGGAGCACCCGGGCCGGGCGGATAGCCCGGGCCGGCCGCGTGGGCGCCGGGGCCGGTCGGGTACCCCGCACCGGCCGGATAGCCGCCGGGCGGGAAACCGTGGCCGGCGGGATAGCCGGGAGCCGTGGGATAGCCGGGGCCGGCCGGGTCGGGCCGGGGCGGCCCGGCCCGGCGGACTGCCGCCGCGTGCGCCATGCGGCGCAGCCGGCCCTCGAAGATCAACACGGCGAACAGCACCAGCAGCACCATGACCAGCGCCGGGATGCTCAGCTTCTGCGCCATCTCGGCCTGGTCGAACTCCGGCGTGGCCGCGCGCACCTCGAGCTGGACCGACTCGCTGGTCGTGGTGTCCTGCGGCGTGGGGGGCGTGGTCGGCGTCTGCGAGGGCGTGTCCGTGCCCGCGACGCTCGGGAGCTGCACGCTCTGCTCTTCCGTGGGCTCCGTGGCCGGGACGCTCGGCGGCTCCGCCGACGTCTCCGGCGGCTGCACGGGCGGCAGGTTCTGCGTCGGGCTGCTGGGCGGAGGGGTCGGCGCCGCGCTGGTCGCGGACTTCTTCGGCGTCGGCTTGGGCGACTTGGTGGCGGTCGGCGACTTGGTGACGGTGCGGGTGATCGTGGTCTCCGGGTCCTCCTCAGGCGTGGGGAGGGTGGTGGTGACCGTGACCGTGACCTCGGGCGTGCTCTCGCAGGCCTGGTCGTTGTCGCACGGGTCGACGTTCGGGTCGTAGGCGACCACCGACGCGCTGGCGCTCTGGATGACGAACGGCGCGGCGCCGATGCCGGTCAGGCCCAGGGACAGGACCATCGCGGAAACGGCCGTCGCTCGCGTGCGTGCCACCTGTGCCCTCCGCGATCCGGAACCATGGTCAAAGGAATCTTAGTCCGGTAAAAGACACAGTAAAGACGGAATTACCCCATGTTTTCCTGACAAATGCGTGTACTGCCGAGACTGCGCGAACCAGCATGCGAGGTCACCGGGTGCGCAGCACGTCCTCGACCGCCCGCATGACCGGCAGGTCCGCGCCCAGCCACGCCACGTCGTAGTACTCGCCGGGCGCCAGCCACCGCAGCGCCAGATGCTCCTTGGCCACCGGCGTGCCGTCGGCGAGCGAGCACAGCCACACCCGCATGACGTACCCCTCGGCCAGCGCCCAGTCGCCGCCGACCCGCTCGCCCACGGCGACCTCCACGCCGAGCTCCTCGCGGCACTCGCGCACCAGCGCCTCGGCCTCGCTCTCCCCCGGATCCACCTTGCCGCCCGGGAACTCCCACCCGCCGGCCAGCGCGGGCGGCTCCGCGCGCTGCGCGGCCAGCACCCGGCCCCGCGGATCCACGATCACCGCCGCCACCACGACCACCGTCATAGCGACCGCAGTTTCTTGAGCTGGTCGACGACGTCCGGGTTCTGCAACGGCCGGGTGAAGCCCACGATGTTCCCGCGGCCCTCGTACCCCGTCACCTTGATCGGCCCGCACAGCCGGCACCGCGCCTCGATCATCTTTCCCTTCGACACGACCATCCCCACATGACCGGGGTTGTCGGGCGACGTGCCCGGCCCCGCGTTGAAGAACACCAGATCGCCCGGCTGTTCATCCCCCTGCGCCACCTTCACGCCGAACGGCCACTGCTGGAAGGTGGTGCGCGGGATCCTCAGGCCCGCGGCCTGGTAGGCCGCGTAGATGATGCCCGAGCAGTCGAACGCGTCAGGACCCGTGCCGCCCCACAGGTACGGCTTGCCGCGCTGCGCCAGCGCGAACGCGAGGATCTCGCCGACCACCTCGCTCGGCGCGGCCTCCACCAGCGGGTCGTCGCAGGAGTCGTCGGCCTCCGGAGGCGTCTCGACGTCGCCGCTCTTGGCGTAGCGGCGGGCGATCTCCTCCACCTGGTCGACGTACCACCAGGCGCGGTTGTAGACGAACAGCGCCCGCCGCACGTTCTCCGGGGCGCCGTTGCGCTTGAGCATCTTGGCGGCGCCCAGGATCGCGTCGGCCGGGTTGTAGACGTCGGCGATCCCGTCGCCGTCGCCGTCGGAGGCATAGCCGCTGACCGACGACGACATCGGGATCCTCGCCTTGCCGCCCCACGTGCTGATGAGGAACTGCATGGGGCCGGCCGCGCCCGCGTAGTTCGTGCCGCTCTTGACGCCCGGCAGGTCGGACCGGCCGTGGTCGGTCTCGCGCTTGCCGACGGCGGCGAGGATCGTCCACTGCACGCCGATCTTCTCGCCGTTCTTCTTGTACAGCTCCAGGTACTCGGACGGGATGTCGGAGGCGGCCGAGTCGGACGCCTCCTGCGCCTTCCTGCCACCGGCGCAGTCGGGCTGCTCGCCGCCGTTGCCGATGAACGACGGGATCGAGGTGAGGAGCATCGGCGAGACGATGACGAGCGCGAGCAGGACCGCCCCGGCCGCGCCGAGTGCCAGGGCGACGCGCGTACGGGAGAGGTTCACCCCGACTCGTCCCCCTTCTGGCCGTCCCCGGCGGGCTGGATGTCGAAGACCCTCCAGTCGGTGCCCATCTCGCTCACCGTGACCGCGTAGTCGTCGGTGAGCTGCTTCGCGCCGCTCTTGGCGGTGATCTGCTGGGTGCCGGTGACGACCAGGACCACGGACGTCTTCTCGACCGACCTGATCTCCTTGACCTTGGCCGTGCCCGTGGACACCACCTCGTCGGCCTGGTTGCGCTCGACCGTGCCGGGCGAGGTCAGCGTGCGCGCCAGCACGCTGCCGAGGTCGGCCGTGGTGAACGCCTTGACCCGGTCGGCGTACGCGGCCGGCTCCTCGTCGTAGCGGAACGTGCCGTACGCGGCGGTGAACCGCTCGGCCAGGTCGGCCGCCGCCGCGAGCTGCTCCTTCGTCAGCGGAAGGTACGCGTAGATGTCGAACGGGGCGTTGCTCGCCGTGGCCAGCGGCGTGCTGCGCGGCACGGTCACCACGCTGCGCGGCGTGCGCCCGGCGGCCGGCTTCTCCTCCGGGGAGTCGCCGGAGCCGGGCCACATGGTGAGGTAGAGGCCGACGGCGGCGATCACCACCACGATGGCGGCGAACGCCAGCCCCCGCTTGTCACCGGGCTGGGCCATCGTCAGTCCTTGTCCTGACTGCCGGGCTTGAGCCAGAACGGCACGGGCGGCTCGTCACCGCCGGAGCCGTTGCCGCGCCGGCTGGGCAGCCAGAGCGGGGGCGGCTCCTCCGCGCGACCGCGCGACCCATCACGCGACGACCCGCCGAAGATCCCGCCGCCCGACGAGCGCGAACCACCCGAGTCGCCCCACCCGGAACCGCCGGAGCTCCTGCTTCCGCCACCGCGTGAACCTGACCCACCACCGCGCGACCCGGACCCGCCGCCGCGTGAACCGGACCCGCCGCCGAACAGACCGCCGCCCGAACCACCGGACCTCGACCCGCCCGACCCGGACCCGCCCGACCCGGACCCTCCGGACCTGGAGCCGCCGCCGAACAGGCCACCGCCGGAACCGCCCGACCTCGACCCGCCCGACCCGGACCCACCGCCGAACAGGCCACCGCCGGAACCGCCGGACCTCGATCCCCCGGACCTCGCCCCGCCCGACCTCGACCCGCCTGATCCGGAGCCGCCGAAGACCCCGCCACCGGTACCGGAGCCGCCCGACCGGCCGGCGCGCGAGGCCCAGCCGCCACCGGACCGGCCGCCGAACCAGCCGCCGCCCGCCGAACCCGAGCCACCGGAACCACCCGAGCCGCCCGACCCGCCGCCGGACGAGCCGCCATGGCCGCTGCCGCTGCCGCCGCCCGCCGCGGCCGACAGCCGGGACGCCGCCCCGGCGCCGCCCGACACCCGCGGACCGCCGCCGGACACGCGCGGCCCCGCGCCACCCGCCGAACCGCCGGCACCGCCCCGGCCCCCCGAACCGCTCCGGCCGCCTGGAGCACCCGCAGCACCCGCAGCACCCCCAGCGCCGCCGGCCGCGCCGCCCGTTGCCCGGGGGCCACCGGCTGCCCCGGCGCCGCGCGCCCGGGCCGGCGTGCCGCCGAGGTTGAGCGGCGGCGCCGACCCCGGACGCGGCGCGGGCACCTGCCGCGACGCCGCCTTGCCGCCCTGCTGGTCGGTGCCGAGCGGAGCCGCCGTGGCGGGCACCCGCGTGCCCTGCTGCGTCGCGCCGGCCGCTGCCTCCTCGGATCGGACCCGGCCCTGCGCGACCGCGCTCGCCGCGGCCGTCCCCGCCGCCGCGCCGGTCGCTGCGGCCTGGATGAACGGCTCCGCCTTGCGCACGCCCCAGCGCCCGATGCGGGCCGAGGCCACCGGCGGCAGCGCCACGGCCGACCGCTCCAGCGTGCGGGAGCTGGCCGCCTCGCCGAGCATGCGGGTGGCCAGCGTGTGGCCGTTCATGGAGGCGAACAGGTGCTGGAACGGCCTGCGGTAGAAGAACACCGCGATCGTCAGCAGCGCCATGAACAGGATCTGCAGGCCCCACGGCATCGCGGTCGAGATGATCAGCGCGTAGCCGTACACGAGCACGCCCAGCACCAGGGCCAGCACGGCCTGCCGGAGCAGCGTGCCGACGAGCATCTCCACCCAGCGCATCGCGATGATGCGCCCGCTGCCCGGGTGCACGCCGATCAGCAGGAACACCGGGCCGAGGATCAGCAGGAGCAGGAACCCGACCTTGAGCACCAGCAGCGAGACCGCCACCAGGAAGATCAGCACGCCCGCGACCAGGGCCGCGATGAGCGCGCCGATGGCCACGCCGAGCCGGGAGGTCCAGTCCTTGCCCTGGAAGATGGCGAAGCGCGGGTCGTTCTTGAGCTGCTCGGCGATCTCGGCGTACTTGGCCTGGTGCGCCCCCGCGTCGGCCGCCTGCTGGCCGGCCTGCGGCGCGGGGATCGCCTGCGTCTCCAGCATGAGCCGGCCGTAGTCGCGCACCACCGGCGCGTTCGGGTCGGCCGTGCCGAACAGGCCCACCAGCCACGGCTTGCAGACGAGCGTGGACCACAGGGCGTCGGCGTTCTGGTCGACGCCCGGCGTGCCGGTCTGGCCGTAGCCGCCGGCCTTCACCTGGGGATTGGTCTGGCCGGGACCGGGCAGGCAGGACGCGCCGCCCGCGCCGGGCAGGCCGGAGAAGGCGGAGTTGACCACCTCACCGGTCTTGTCCGTGACGACCTTGCCGAGGCCCGTGAAGTCACCCGGCCGGCTGAAGAACCAGGTCGCGACCGTGACCGCCAGCACCATCCAGATGACGCCCTCGGCCGTGGTCGTGGCCCGCTTCCGGATCAGCCCGTACCAGGCCAGCCAGATCGCGCCGAGGATCACGATCGGGCGGAGGAACGGCCAGTACATCGCCTCCGACAGGTTCGTCACGATGTCGTCCACCACGTCCTTGATGGACTGGAGCGGACCTTCCGTGGCGGCGGCCTGGTAGGTGGTGATCGTCACCCGGTCGATCGCCTTGGCCCACAGGAAGACCGTGTTGGCCCAGCCGTTGCCGAGGACGGCGACGATGTCGGAGCAGCCCAGTCCGTAGGTGTGCCAGAACTGGCCGCTCATGCCGAACTGCGCGTAGTTGGTGACCGGAGCGGGAACCGTGCCCTCGGGCTTCGGCGGCTGGATCATGCCGTCGACGCCGCTGCCGATCACCTCGGGGGTGAGCGCCGGCGACAGGTCGCACGGGCCCGCGGCGGCCGGCGACACCCCGCCCACCACGAGCGGGACCACGAGGATGCCCGCGATCAGGGCCAGCGCGAGCGCGAGCCGCCTGGGTAGCCGGACCTTCATGACCGTACCTCCTGCGCTCGGCCCACTCCCCCTTGAAGATCATGCCCGCTGTCGCCGGGTTTGTCGTGGGTCGGATTCGTGTCGAGCCAGCGCAGCAGCTCCTCCGAGATCAGGTCCACTGCGATGCGGCCGGCCCGGCCGTCCAGATCACGGAAGACGCACTCGCCGTTGCCGAGCGAGCGCAGCACCGCCTTGTGCTCCTCCGACGGCTCCACCCCGAGCAGGGACATGACGTGGTCCACCTCGACACGCTCGGTGGACCGGAACGCGAACACCGACGACAGGCAGTTGGTCACCTGTTCGTTGAGCAGGTCGCCGGCGTTCTGCGACACGAGGACGAGCGCGGTGTTGCGGGACCGGCCCATCCGGCTGACCTCGGGCACCAGCTTGGCGCCCTCCGGCGTGGACGTGATCGCCCACGCCTCGTCCAGGAAGATCGCCTTCGGGGCGCGGCGGTCGAGCCCGTTCATCAGCCGCCGCGCGAACTGTGACACCAGGTAGAGCAGCGCCACCGACAGCCGCTGCTCGTAGGAGTAGTCGTCGCGGCCGGTCGCCGCGTCCGGCAGCGTCAGCCCGCCCAGCGTGAACACCGTCGTCCAGCCCTCGCTGTCGATCTGCTCGCCGCCCGACGGGTCGAAGCACAGCCTCGCCAGGTGCATCTCCGACATGGAGCGCAGCACCGCGCCGAGGTTCTTGGAGGCCGCGTCCTCCGACTGCTCCAGGAACTCGACGACCTTGCCCAGCGACGGGTCCGGCTGGTTGGACACGGCGGCGACGGCCTGGATCATCGCCGACTCCCGCTCCTCCGACATGCGCGGCAGCAGCAGGCGCAGCGTCTCCGTGGCCATCGTCTTCTTGGCCGCGATGTCGTCGCCGAACGAGAACGGGTCGAGCAGCCCCGGCGCGGCCGAGCCGAGCGGGATGACGCGCGCCCTGCGTTCCCGCTTCTGCAGCAGCTCCACCAGCGACTCGGCGTCACCCTTCGGGTCGATCACCGCCACCGTCACGCCGCGCAACGCCATCTGGTAGATCATCAGCAGCGCGAGCGTGGTCTTGCCGCCGCCCGGCTCGCCGGTGATCGCGATGGCCGTCGGCCGGTTGCGGGTCGCCGCGACCAGCGGGTCGAAGTGGACGATGCTGCGCGCCCGGCCCACGGTCTCGCCGATGTACGGGCCGTGCCAGCCCTCGCTGCCCTCGCCGAGCCGGTCACCGAGATCGACCGTGGCCGTGAACATGCCGCCCGCGATCGTGCGCAGCGGCTGACGCTGGGCGTAGGCGTTGACCCGTACCTTCTCGCCCGGCAGCGCCTCGCAGAACAGCGAGAACTGGTCGCCGGTCGAGTTGACCACGTCGATGCCCATGTCGCGGTAGTGCTCGACGACCGCCTCCACCCGCTGCACGCAGATGTCCTCGGTCGGGGCCGCCACGATGAGCCGGTGCCAGCCGTACACGAACGGCAGCCGCTCCTTGGTGATGCCGTGCTCCAGCATGCGGGCGGCGTCGATCTGCTCGGCCAGCGCGATCGGCGCCTCGGCGCCCGCCTCCCGGATGTGGATGTCCATGTCGCGGGCGTGCGCCAGCTTGCGCGCGACGTCCTTGGACGCCTTCACCGGCGGGATCAGCCGCATCCGCGACGAGATCTCCACCGGGAACGGGAGCTGGTCGGCGAAGTGCATCCACGGCTCGCCGTCCGGGAACGGCATGAGGTCGGGGAAGCGGGCGAACGACAGGTGCGCCACGTACGAGTCGCCCTGCGGCTGCACGATGCGCAGCAGCGACCGGCCGTTGTGGATCTCCCCCTCGACCAGCGACTCGATCTCGCCCTTGCCCCAGCGCCGCTTCGGGCTGGCCGACGGCGGCGGGTCGCCGATGCCGCCGGCCGCCGCGTGCTGGAACAACCACGCCACCTCGGTCGAGGTGGCGTGCCGGGCGTACAGGGCGCTGGAGGCCAGCGCCCGGCCGAGCCGCTCGGCCTGCTCGGTCCAGCGGGCGATCTCGCCGTCGGGCACGTGGTCGTCATCGATGCCGAGCACCTTCTCGGTGCGCTGGTAGAAGCCGAACAGCTGCGACAGCACGCCGCCGCCGATCTGCCGGCCGCGCGGGCCCAGCCGTACGCCGAGGTAGACCTCCTTCGTCCAGAAGTCCTTCGCCCAGACGTGCCGGTACATCTCCTCCAGGTAGTCGCGCCAGCCCGGCCCCTCGTCGGAGGTGCCGTTCAGCGCCATCGCCCATTCGGCCGCCGGGTACGTGCGGTGCGCCACCCGCAGGTGGACCTCGGCGTCGGGCATCCGGATCGCGGCCAGCGCGATCGTGATGTTGGTGGCCAGCGCCTCGCGTTCGTCGGGGGTGACGAACTCGTAGCTGACCGTCGGCAGCCGGAAGTACGCCCATGCGCTGGTGTCGGTGAGCAGGATGCGGTCGTCGAAGTAGCGGACCGCGAGGCGCTGGTGCGCTCTGGACGCCCGGCTCATGCCACCCCCTCGGCGCATGAGCCGGGCGTCCCCGCTCGCTCGTTCACTTAACGCTCACCGATTCTCGTGCCCGGGGGGTCACTCGCCAACTCCTCTTCGCTCACTCGGACGGACTGTGCCGCGAAGCCCGCGACCACCACGCCGGCGAGAGCCAGGTAGGCCCGGCGCCCGGCCGCGCGCAACTGCCCCGGGTCGACGAGCTCGGCGCCCCCCGGCGCCAGGTCGTCCTCCCAGGGGACCCGGACGATGGCCCGGCACCTGCCACGGGCCACCGCCTCCGCCTGCTCGACGTCGGACATCGAGCGCCTGCTCACCCCGTTGACCACCATGACCGACCGCCTGCGCAGATCGGCGCAGCCGTGCCCGTCCAGCCACTCGAACGTCATCGCCACCGCCTCCGCCGCCTCCTCGCTCGCCGGGACCACGAGGACGAGCTGGTCGGCGTACGGCAGGACGCGGGCGGCCAGCGCGGCGGCCGGGTCGACGACGGTCAGCTTGTAGTGGCGGTCGAGCAGGTGGATGACCTGGCCGAGGCGGTGGTCGGAGAAGAGCGCGCGGTCCGACAGGCGCCGCTCGGCGTCGGCGTCGGTGTCGGCCCCGATCACCTCCAGGCCGGAGGCGGTGCGGGTGGTGTAGCCCCGCATCGACAGGTAGCCGCCGACGTGGTCGAGCCCGGCCAGCAGCGAGGCCAGGGTCTCGGGCGTCTCGGGGGCCACCCTGCTCGTCAGGGTCTCGCCGCCGGTGTTGGCGTCGACGGCGATCACCTTGTCGTCGCGGTACCTGGCCAGGGTGTGGCCCAGCATCAGGGCCGTCGTGCTCTGACCGGCGCCGCCGGTGCAGCCGAGGACCACGATCCTGCGGCTGCCGTTGAAGACGCCCCGCGCCCGGGCCTCGTCGATCTCGGACCCGTCGCTGCGCACCCCGCCGCCGCCGACCACGACCTGGGCGATGCGCCGCCACCCGCCGGAGTCGCGGCCGACCACGGACTCGACCCTGCGCACGCGCCCCTCACGGGACCCGCCCCCGCCGACCCGCTGCACCGGCCGCCCACCGGGCTGCCCGGCACCGCCGGCTCCCTCGGCCGGCGCGCCGGACGCCTGAGGACCGCCCTCCCGGGACATGGCGACCGTCTCACGCTCACCGGACCCGGGGACGACCCGCTCACGGTCATGGTCACTGGGTGAAGCTTGCTCACGGTCACCCGAGGCAACCTGCTCACGATCACCCCGAGCAACCTGCTCACGATCACCCGGAGCAGCCTGCTCACGGTGGCCGGGCGCGGGAGCGGGCCGCTCGCCGTCGCCGGAGGTGCGCGCATTCCGGCGCTCGCTCGTCGTGGACGTGTCGCGCTCGCTCGTCGTGGACGCTGCCTCGCCTCCGCTCGTCGCGGGCGTCCTACGGTCTTCGGGCGCGGACGCGTCACGGCTTTCGAGGGCGGGGCCGTCGCGGTCCACGGGTGCGGGGGCAGCGCGGTTTCCAGACGCCGGGACGTCACGGTCTACGGACGCCGGGACGTCACGGTCTACGGGCGCGGGCGCAGCGCGATTCCCGGACACGGGGACGTCGCGATTCTCGTGCGTGGGGACGTCGAGGCCGCCGGGCGTCGGCGTCACGTTCTGGTCGTCGCCCGGTGTCGGGGCGACAGGCTCGCGAGCGTCCGACTGCTTGGCATCGGGGACGTTGAGGACCGACGGGACGAGCCGAACGGGCTTGGCGCCGGACTTGGTACCGGACCCCTGCGACGGCCGTCCCTGCTGCGTGCCCGGCATCGGCGACACCTGCCGGGGCGGCTGCCCCTTGCGGTGCTGCATGCGCGCCGCCTCGTCGTCACGCCGCTCCGCGCTGCCCGACCGCCCCTCACCACGCGCGGCCGTCCCACCGGACGCCCCAGAAGCTGCGCCCGAGACCGCCCCGCCAGAAGCCGCCGCGCCCGGGACCGAACTGCCCTGAGCAGCCGCCCCGCGAGCGGCGCCGCCCTCGGCAGAGGGGATCACCTCAACAGACGGCGTGACCGGAGCAGACGGGGAGGCGTCGGCGGAGGTGGAGACATCGGAGGGGGTGGAGACGTCGGCGGGAGTGGAGACGTCGGCGGGAGTGGAGACGTCGGCGGGAGTGGAGACGTCGGCAGACGGGGAAGAGCCGGCAGACGGGGAGGCGGCCGCAGGTGCTGAGGCGTCGGCAGGTGCTGGGGCGTCCGCAGCCGAGGAGACGTCAGCAAGCGAGGAGGCGTCGCCACAGGCCTCCTCGGACGGCGTGGCCCCTCCGGCCTCACGGACGGACGCTGGTGACACCTCCTGCGTCTCTGACGACTCCGGCAGACCGATTCGCGGCGAGGCGTCGCCGCGAACCTCCGCAGCCTGCGGGGACCCGCCGGGCTGACCGACGGACCGCGACACCTCCTGCGACACGGACGATGCGGGTGCGTCGGCTTGCGCGCCAGGCACGGACGGACCAGCTTGCGGACTGGGCGCGGACGGAGCAGGTTGCGGGTTGGGCGCGGGCGCGTCGCTTCGCGGGCCGGAAAGCGCGGACGCATCCTGACCAGGCATCGCGGACGAACCCCGACCGGACGGCTCGGACGAACCCTGACCGGACGAGGCGGACGAACCCTGACCGGATGACACGGACGAACCCTGACCAGGCATCGCGGACGAACCCTGACCAGGCCGCGTGGACGAGCTCTGACCGGGCACAGCGGGTGAGCCGCCGCGAGAGGCTGAGCGTTGCGGGTCGGCGCTGGCCGCGAGCTTGCGCAGGCGGCGGAGGGCCTCCGTGTCGATGGGCTTGCCCACCACGGGCTCCTGACGGGCTCCTGAGCGCTCGTCACGCCGCGCGGCGGGCTCGCGTTCCCCGCCGCCTTCAGAGACGTCCCGGTGTGCCGGGTCTTCGGCAAGCTCACCGCGCCCCGGCGCACGGTCGGCCTCTCCCGCGACGTCCTGATCCTTGGGCCGGTCGCCTTCTTCCTCGGGCGCGCCTCCGTCCGCGAGCCGCACGTCCTCACCCGAGGCCCGCTCCGCCCCCTCCTCGCCGTACAGCTCGCCCCACCGCACCGGCGACGGCGTCTCCCCTCGTACGGTGACCTCGCCCTCCACGTGGACGTCACCCCGTACCGTCACGTCACCCCCGACCGTGACGTCGCCCCGGAGGGTGACCGTCGACGCCTCCCCCTGCACGGTCACCGGTTCGTCCCGGTGGCCGAGGGCGGGGGCCGTGCCGCGCCTGGCGGTGACGCCGCGGCCCGTGCGGCCGTTGCCGGCGGCGGTGACGGGGGTGGGCTCGGCCACCGGGGCCTGCGCGGCGGCGGCAGCGGCGGCCGCGACGGCGGGGCGCACGGCGCGCGGCCCGGCGGGCGCCTCGACGGCCCGCGACCTGCGCTGCGCGGCGCCGGCCTTGCGGGCCTTCTTCGGGCGCTTCACGCGTACGGGAGCCGGCGCGGTGTGCCAGATGCGCCCGGAGAAGCTGACGGTCTCGGGCTCGGACATCGGCGACAGGCGGTACCAGGCGCGCGGCTGCCCGAGGTAGCGAAGCTGGGACTCCAGCAGTTCGGTGAGCCGCTTGCCCTCGATGACGGGACGGGTCGACAGCCAGGTGACGATGCCCGGCGGCACCAGGAACAGCACGTGCCAGGGCATGGCCACGGGCACGCCGACCAGCACGAGCAGGAGCGACCACGGGACGAAGACCCCGACGAACACGCCTATCCAGACGATCGGCAGCGGCATCGGCAGCCGTAGGTCGTAGAGCTTGTAGAGCCGCTTCTCGATGCGCCAGATGTTCGTGTACGTGGGCAGGTCCACGCGGTCCTCCTCTCCACCCGCTCGTTCATGACCGCCGTGAAGCGGTCTCAATCCTCTACTTGATGCCTAGCGCGCCCGCGATCGCCTTCGCCGTCACCTCGATGATGTTGGGCACGTAGAAGATCACGCCGATGGCCACGGCCAGGATCAGGAACTGCACGAATCTGGTGATCTCGCGGGTGAAGAGGAAGAACAGCGCGACCACCGACACGACGACCAGGAACAGCGGAGCGAAGAAGGCGCGCAGGAAGTCGGCGAGCCCCTCGGTGTTGACGCCGGTCGGCGCGGGCGACGGCGTCATGTGGATCAGGTTGAGCACTATGGTCTTCAAGATCACTTCTTGTCCTCCCGGGGGGTGCCGATCAGCAGCGCGGTCGTGCGTCTATCCAACGGCCCGACCGGCACCGCGGATGTCCTTGACGTACCACTTGTCGCCCTGCTTCTCGACGGTGAGGCGGTAGGCCTGCTCGATGCGGCCGGCCGCCGCGCTCGCGTCGGCGCCGGCGTCGGCCGACGGCGAGGCGCCGGGCACGACCCACACCACCACTGCCTCGACCTCGCGGGTGGCACCCCCCACAGGCACCACGAGATCCTGCAACCCGCCGAAGGTGAACGCGCCGCCGAAGCTCGGCACGCTCGCCCCGACGGCGAGATAGCGCTGCAACCCCGCGGCGTCCCCCGAGGCGTAGTCCTTGAAGAAGCCCTCCATCTGGGGCTTGAGCTCCGCCTCGGCGACGTCGTCGGTCTCGGCCGCGGCGACCTGGGGCAGGTCGGCGGGCGCGGGCGCGGGCAGGATCGCGGGCCTGCCCGAGACGACGAACCGGCCGCCGGCGTCGTCGCCGGAGTAGTAGATCGGCACGGACAGCAGCATCCTGCGCGTGCCCGACTGGAAGGCGACCGAGACGACGGCGTTGTCGGCGTCCTCGGCCTTGATGTCGTACGGCTGGATGGCGACGGCGGCGAACTTGCCGTTGCCGTCCCACCCGAGCTGCGGCGCCATGCCCTCGGCCAGGAACGCGGCGAGCTTGCCCTGCCTGCTCGTGGCGTCGGCCGGGCTGAAATTCAGATAGACGCCCGCGAACTGGGCGGCGAACGCCAGGCCGCGCTGGGTGGGGAATCCGGTGCCCGTCGCGGGGGACGCATTCGGTGCGGGGGCGTTTTGCTGGGTAAACCGCTCAAATGGTGCACGGACCCCATTGACCACGATTACCACGATAAGCGCCCACAGAATGGCGCGGCCCATCCAGACCAGCCAGCGCCCGCCGCCACCCGACCAGCGCCCGCGGCGCGGCCGCCGCGCGGGCGGAAGGTCGTAGTCGGAGAGCTCAGGGCGCGCCGAAAGCTCGGGGTCGCCAGCGATCCGAGGACCGTGCTGGACGGTTGACCTACGAGCCATCACGCCTCCGCTCGCGCCAATCCCCCCGGCTGGCGCGGTGTCGTCCGTTGCCGATCCCCATCATCCGTGGTGAAGCAGTCACCCTATCCGGTCTCCGCCATTGTTCCAGGAAAGCCACGCCCATGCTGCAGGCATCGCCGCCCGGGGGCAAACCGAGTACGCATGACTGCCCGGAGTGTTGGTTCTTGCGCCGAACGCGCGGAATAGGCATTTGACCAGGCCAGATGCCCTTTGTCGCATTACCCGGCGGCCAGAGGTTCCTGTCCAAATGGCGTAGGGACTGTCGCGACCTGCGTATTTGGTATAAGACGGGCAGGCCGCACGCCTCAACGGGCGTGCGGCCTGATCAGCGCCTATACCGCGGAACGGGGGTCGCGAGGAGGCGTTACGCGCTCCGCGTACACGCAGCCGGCAACCCTTGAGAGAACGGGCTCAGGCGGCCGGCTCGGAGTCTCCCGCGGCGGCCGGGCCGCGCACGGCGCGCATGTCCCGGGCCGCGGTCGGCAGGTCACGCCCGGCCGTGGCGGACAGATCGCGTCCCGCCGTGGCGGACAGATCGCGTCCCGCCGTGGCGGACAGGTCGCGGACGACCGGTGCGGGCAGGTCGCGCCGGGGGACGGTGCGCTCCAGGGTGCCGCGCAGCTCGGCGAGCATGCCGGCGGCGTCGCGCTCGCGCATCCACATCGCCAGCTCCTCCCGCTCGTCCGCCTTCCTGCGCAGGTACGCCTCGCGGTTCACCCGCAGGCCGTACATCAGCTCGACCCTGAGCAGGGCGAGCTCCTCCTCAAGGGTGATCCCCGTGAGCGAGGGTGCGGGACGTCGTTTCCGGATGATGCGACGGATCATGAGGGCCCTCCCGAGTCAGCGTGAACGCCGTGACGATTCGACGCTTAGGTGCCCAAAGTGGTTGACGCCTCATCCTTTTCCCGGGTGGCCGAACCCTCAACCGCGCGCGGCGCCCTCCTCCCGCTCCAGCCGGTGCGGCATCCGCCAGCCCTTGGCCAGGCGCGACGGGCGCAGGTTGGACCCGCCGCCGAAGAACTCGCAGAACTTCATGATCAGCGGGTCCCAGCCCACCGGGTCCACGTAGTGCGTGCCGGGGATGATCAGCTCCTCGTCCACGTGCGCGCGCACCACCCTGACCTCGAAGGCGGTCACGTTCCCGTCCGGGCCACCGTACGGGTGGGCCTGCTCCACGACGCATTCGAGCTGCACCGGGCACTCCAGAACCCTCGGGGCCTTCACCAGGTCGGCCGCCTGCTCGGTCAGCCCCGCCACCGCGAACTTGTTCCGCTCGTGCCGGTAGCCCTGCTCCACCCGGCGCTCGTTGATCACCGCGTTCGCGGTCAGCAACGCCAGCCGGTCCACGGCGTCCACCAGGGACGACGGCACCAGGTTGAGCACGCACTCCCGCTCACGGGCCAGGTTGGCCGAGGTCTGGGAGCTGTTGCCCACACCGAGCATGGCGTGGTCGCCCAGCCACCATGCCGACGACATCGGCATGAGGTTGGACGAGCCGTCCTCGTTGCGCGAGCCGATCAGCACCACCGGCGTGCCGAAGTACAGCACCTTCAGGTCGGAGATCGTGTGCATTCCCGCTGGTCCTCAACTTCCGCATAGGGGTCGGTCGTGACGACTCTCCCCGATCCGGACGCGGGACGCCGGTGGAAATCGGACCTCGCGTACGCGTGCGGCCTCAGACGTTGAAGCGGAACTCCACCACGTCGCCGTCGCGCATGACGTAGTCCTTGCCCTCGATGCGCGCCTTGCCCAGCGAGCGCGCCTTGGCGATCGAGCCCGACTCCATCAGGTCGTCGAACGAGACGACCTCGGCCTTGATGAAGCCGCGCTGGAAGTCGGTGTGGATGACCCCGGCCGCCTCCGGCGCGGTCGCGCCCTTGCGGATCGTCCAGGCCCTGGTCTCCTTGGGCCCGGCCGTCAGATAGGTCTGCAGGCCGAGCGTCTCGAAACCGACCCGGGCGAGCTGGGACAGGCCGGACTCCTCCTGGCCGACGGACTGGAGCAGCTCCAGCGCCTCCTCGTCGTCGAGCTCGACCAGCTCCGACTCGATCTTGGCGTCGAGGAACACCGCCTCGGCCGGGGCCACCAGGTCGGCGAGCTGCCGCCGCAGGTCGGCGTCCGTCAGCTCGTCGGCGTCGAGGTTGAAGACGTACAGGAACGGCTTGGCCGTCAGCAGGTGGAGCTCGCGCAGCCCCTCGCCGTCGAGCCCGCTCTCGAAGATGGTCTTGCCGGTCTCCAGGACCTTCAGGGCGCTCTCGGCGGCCTCCAGCGCGGCCTTCTTGTCCTTGTTGTTGCGCGCCTCCTTCTGCAGGCGCGGGACGGCCTTCTCGACCGTCTGCAGGTCGGCCATGATCAGCTCGGTGTTGATCGTCTCGATGTCGCGCTTGGGCGAGATCTCACCGTCGACGTGGGTCACGTCGGGGTCGCTGAAGACCCGGATCACCTGGCAGATCGCGTCGGTGTCGCGGATGTTGGCGAGGAACTGGTTGCCCCGGCCCTGGCCCTCGGAGGCGCCCTTGACCAGGCCGGCGATGTCGACGAACTCCACCTTGGCGGGCAGGACGCGCGCCGAGTCGAAGATCGCGGCCAGCTTGGGCAGCCGGTCGTCGGGCACGCCGACGATGCCCACGTTGGGCTCGATGGTGGCGAACGGGTAGTTGGCGGCCAGCGCGTTGCCGGTCTTGGTCAGCGCGTTGAACAGCGTGGACTTGCCCACGTTGGGCAGGCCGACGATGCCGATGGACAGGCTCATGCGTGCTCCTTAACCGGCCGCACGAGCCCCCGGCCGCTGCTGGTGATGGTTGCCTGGCTGCGCTCGCTCACGTCCAGCGAGTCTACTTGCTGACGAGACGCAGGCAGGTCACCGGCCGGTAGGCCCCCCGGGCCCGCAGGTAGCGCTGCGAGCCCTTCGGGCAGCTCCGCGGCCTGGCCTCGAACGAGGTCACCCGCGCCCACGCGCCGCGCGACCGGCACCCCACCCGCGTGATCGCGGCGCGGTCCACCGTCTCTCCGGCCGGCCTGGCCACGCACATGCCGCGGTCCAGCACCTGACCGCCGGGCCCCAGGCAGGCGACGGGACCGGCGCCGACCGTGTCGAGCGTGCCGGAGGGGCAGGACGAGGCCCGCGTCTCGATCGCCAGCGCCCTGCCGTACCAGCCGCGCTGCGCGCAGGGCCGCTCGCGGCCGTCGAGCGTGACGCAGTCGCCCGCCCTGAGCATGCCCCCGCCGGCGCCCGGCGCGCCCAGGTGCGGGTCGAGGTAGGAGCGGACGCAGGCCGTGCGGCCGTCGCCGACCCGCACCACGTCGTCGGTCTCGTCGGGACAGCCGCCGTGGCCGGGCGGGTCCGCGGCGATGGCCAGCACCTCGTACTGCCCCCCGTTGCACGGCGTCAGGACGTAACCGGCGTCCGAGCCGTTCACGCAGGCGCCCGGCTCCCAGCGGAGGGGCGCCCTGGTCGCGTCGGGAGCGGACGGCCCCGTGCGCACGGCCGTTCCCGCCAGCACGACCACGCCCGCCACCCCGAGGGCCGCCACGGCGAGCGACAGCGCCGTGCGCAAACCAGTAGTCATGTGGGTACTCTGCGTGACGGTGGAGGGTCGCGCAAGCGTGTCTCGCCGATCGGGCCGGGCGATCCTGCCATCATCGCTGTGATGGACGTCGTCTCGCTTCTCGTCGGACTCACCGCCGGTCTCGCCATCGGCTTCCTGATCGCCCGTACGAGGGCGGCGGTGCGGGTGGCCGAGGCGGAGGCGCGGGCCAGGACCGCGGACGAGAAGCTCGCATACGTCGAGGATCAGCTCACCGAGCGTTTCCAGGCCCTGTCCACGCGTGCCCTCGACGTCAACAACCTGCGCTTCCTCGAACTCGCCGAGACCCGGCTGGCCGCCACCCGCGCCGAGGCCGCGGGCGACCTCGACCAGCGCAGGAAGGCGGTCGAGCACCTGGTCGAGCCGCTGAAGGACGCGCTCGCCCGGGTCGAGGCGCAGCTTCGCGACACCGAGGCGGGGCAGCGCGCCGCCCGCGCCGAGCTGGCCAAGCAGATGGAGTTCGTCCGGCAGAGCAGCCAGGAGCTGCGCTCGCAGACCACGGCCCTCGTACGCGCCCTGCAACGGCCCGAGGCGCGCGGCCGGTGGGGCGAGCTGCAGTTGCGCCGGGTCGCCGAGATCGCCGGCATGCAGCGCCACTGCGACTTCGACGAGCAGGTCACCGAGGGCTCCATGCGGCCCGACATGGTGGTGCGGCTGGCCGGGGGCAAGAACATCGTCGTCGACTCCAAGGTGTCGCTGGCCGCCTACCTGGAGGCCGCGGAGGCGTCCGACGAGTCGCTGGCCTCCGTACGCCTCGACGCGCACGCCCGGCACGTCCGCGAGCACATCGACCGGCTGGCGGGCAAGTCCTACTGGCAGGCGTTCAACCCGTCGCCGGAGTTCGTGGTCCTGTTCATCCCCGGCGAGGCGTTCCTCGCCCCGGCGCTGGAGCGCGACCCGGGGCTGCTGGAGTACGCGATGACCCGGCGCGTGCACATCGCCACCCCGACCACGCTCATCACCATGCTGCGCACCGCGCACTACGCCTGGCAGCAGGCCGCGCTCAGTGAGAACGCCCGTGCCGTGTTCGAGCTGGGCAAGGAGCTGTACGAACGGCTCGCGTCGCTGGGCAGGAACGTCGATACCCTCGGTAAGTCGCTCACCCGGGCCGTCGAGGCGTACAACAAGACCGTGGGATCCCTGGAGAGCCGCGTGCTGGTCAGCGCGCGCAAACTGCACGATCTGGGCGTCGTGGATGGCGAGCTCGGCTCACCCGAGATGCTGGAGGGCCTGCCGAGGGCGCTCGCCTCACCCGAACTGCTGGAAACCCCGTCTCTGATTTCCCCGGTCAACGGTAAGTTGGCCAACGGATCGCAGTAAGGGGGCGGGGGCCGGTGAGTGAGAAGGGCAGGCGCTCGGGCGTGAAGTTGACCGCCCGCGGCGCCATCGTGCTCGCCCTGGCCGTCACCGTGGCCGCGTACGCGCTGGCCGGGCCGCTCGACCTGCCGTTCCTGGTGGGCGCGGTGTTCGTGGCGGCCAGCCTGGTCGGCGTGCTGCTGGTCAACCCGCGCGACCTGCTGTCGCTGGTGGTGACGCCGCCGCTGGTGTTCTTCGCGGCGACGCTCGTCGTCGAGTTCGTCCGCGCGCTCGGCTCCGGCAAGCTGGCGCAGTCGCTGGCGATCGGGTTGTACTCGTCACTGTCGGCCGGCGCGCCCTGGCTGTTCGCGGGCTCGGCCGTGGTGCTCGGCGTGGCCCTGCGGCGCGGGCTGCGCGACAACGTGCGCGAGCTGCGCGAGGAGCTGCGGGCGGGCGCCGAGACGGCCCGCCCGTCACGCAAGCAGGCGTACGAGCCGGAACCCGAGGGCTACTTCGAGCCCCGGGTCTACGGCACGCCCCGGACGCAGACCGAGGACTGACCCCGGGGGGCCGCCCGGTGACCCCGGAGGGCCGCCCGGGCCGCGAGCCGGGTCAGGAGGCGCGCAGGTCCTTGCGCAGCTCGTGGGGCAGCGCGAAGCGCATGCTCTCCTGCACCGACTCGACCTGCTCCACGTCGCCGAACCCGTGACGGGCCAGATGGGCGAGCACCTCGTCGACCAGCTCCTCGGGCACCGAGGCGCCGCTGGTCAGACCGACCGTGGTGACGCCCTCCAGCCACTCGTCACGGATGAACGAGGCGTTGTCGACGAGGTAGGCGGCGTCGGCGCCGTGGTCCTTGGCCACCTCGACCAGGCGCTTGGAGTTGGAGGAGTTGTCGGAGCCGACGACGATGACCAGCTCGGCCTGGGCGGCGATCTCCTTCACCGCGACCTGGCGGTTCTGGGTGGCGTAGCAGATGTCGTCGCTCGGCGGGTCGATCAGCGTCGGGAAGCGCTCCTTGAGCCGGGCGACCGTCTCGGTGGTCTCGTCGACCGACAGCGTCGTCTGCGACAGCCAGACCAGCTTGGACGGGTCCTTCACCTGGACGTCGCCGACCGCGTCGAGGCCGTCGACGAGCTGGATGTGGTCGGGCGCCTCGCCGGAGGTGCCCTCCACCTCCTCGTGGCCCTCGTGGCCGATCAGCAGGATGTCGTAGTCCTGGGCGGCGAACCGCTTGGCCTCGTTGTGCACCTTGGTGACCAGCGGACAGGTGGCGTCGATGGTGCGCAGCCCGCGCTGCCTGGCCTCGCCGTGCACGGCCGGGGAGACGCCGTGGGCGGAGAACACCACGATCTCGCCCTCGGGCACCTCGTCGGTCTCCTCGACGAAGATGGCGCCCTTGGCCTCCAGCGTCTGGACGACGTGGGTGTTGTGCACGATCTGCTTGCGGACGTAGATCGGCGCTCCGTACTGCTCCAGAGCCTTCTCGACCGCGACCACGGCCCGATCGACGCCGGCACAGTAGCCGCGGGGCTTGGCTACGAGGACTCTGCGGGAAGTACGGGGCTCCATACTTGGTAATGCTACGTGGAGGACGGACAGGACCGCGCGTGCACGCCTGCTCGCCGTTTGCCACACTGGCCCTCCGATACAGACCTCCCAGGGAGACGTCATGTCCCTCAGCGACGTGATACGCAACATCGCCAAGACCGTCACCGACAAGGAGAAGGCCAAGGAGCTTCCTCTCATCGTCGTCCAGTCCACGTTGAGCGCATTCGGGCAGGGATTGCTGCTGGTGGACCGGATGAAGAACTCCATCAAGGGGCTGGGCTCCAAGGAGGAGGAGACCGAGACGCGGTCCCCGGCGGCGGCCGGTGAGACGGCCGCGCCGGTCGAGGAGGAGCGGCCCGCCCGCAAGGAGCCGGTCATCTTCGCGCCGCGCCCGTCCGGCGCCGCCGCCGAGAAGACCGGGGACCAGAACGGCTCCGCCACCAAGACCAGGCCCGAACCGGTGATCTTCACCCCCGCCAAGCCGGCCGCGGAGGCCCCCGCCGCGCCCGCCACCCCCGAGCCCGCCACCCCTGAGGCCGCCGCTCCTGAGGCCGCCGCTCCGGAAGCTGCTGCTCCGGAAGCTGCTGCTCCGGAGTCGGGCGCCGCCGAGCCCGTCGCCGCCCCCGAGCCCGCCGCGGCACCCGAGCCCGTCGAGGCGCCTGAGCCGGTCGCCGCGGCCGAGCCCGCGCCGGGCGCGGAGCCCGCCGAGGCCGCCAAGCCGGTCACCGTGACACCCGAGCCCGCTCCCGCCGCAGAGGCCGAGCCGGAGACGAAGCCGGAGGTCAAGCCGGAGACCGTGGACGGGGCGCCGGCCGCGCCCGAGGCGGAGGCGAAGCCGAAGGCCGCCGCGAAGCGCACCGCCAAGCCCAAGGCCGAGGCCAAGCCCAAGGCTGAAGCCAAGACGGAGGCCAAGGCGGAGGCCAAGCCGAAGGCCGAGGCCAAGACCGCCGCGAAGGCCGCGAAGCCGGCGAAGACCGCCAAGCCCGCCGCCAAGCCCGCCGCTGAGCCCGCCGCGCCCGCCACCCCGGCCGCCGAGCCGACCGGCGCGCTCGCGGAGGCCGCCGCCGCGACCCCCGAAGCCGCCGCTGCCGCCGAGGCCGCCGACGGGGCCGCCGGCGCTACCACCCTGGCCGAGCCGCTGCCCGGCTACGCCGAGCTGACGGTGGCCTCCCTGCGCGCCAGGATGCGCGGCAAGTCCGCCGAGCAGATCAGCGGTCTGCTGACGTACGAGCAGGCCACGGCCGGCCGCCCCGAGGTGATCAAGATGTTCGAGAACCGCCTGGCCAAGCTCCAGGCCGGGGAATAGCCGCCGCGGCCCCGTAGTCTTCCGGCATGACCACGAAGACCTCGCCCGAGTCCCCGCTGCCGATCCGCACCGTCCTGCAGATGGTGGGCGGCTGGATCGGCAAGCTGGGCACGGTCTGGGTGGAGGGCCAGATCACCGACCTGAGCGCGCGCGGCGGCACGGTGTTCCTGACGCTGCGCGACCCGGTGGCCAACGTCTCGGCCCGGGTCACCGCTCCACGCGGCGTGTACGAGGCGGCCGTGCCGCGTCCGGCCGACGGCGCCCGCGTGGTGGTCCACGTCAAGCCCGACTTCTGGGTCAACCGAGGGTCTTTCGCCTTCACCGCGCTGGAGATCAGGCCGGTCGGCGTGGGCGAGCTGCTGGCCCGGCTGGAGCGGCTGCGCCAGTTGCTGGCCGCCGAAGGGCTGTTCAACACCGACCGCAAGCGGCGGCTGCCGTTCCTGCCGGACACCGTGGGCCTGATCTGCGGTCGTGACTCCGCGGCCGAGCGCGACGTGCTGGAGAACTCCCGGCGCCGCTGGCCCGCCGTGCGCTTCAAGGTCGAGGAGGTCGCCGTCCAGGGGCCGTACGCGGTGGGCGAGGTCACCGAGGCGCTGCGGAAACTGGACGCCGACTCCTCGGTGGACGTGATCGTCATCGCCCGGGGCGGCGGCTCGCTGGAGGACCTGCTGCCGTTCTCGGACGAGACGCTGGTGCGGGCCGTGGCCGGCTGCCGTACCCCGGTGGTGAGCGCGATCGGCCACGAGCAGGACAGCCCGCTGCTGGACCTGGTGGCCGACGTGCGGGCCTCCACGCCCACCGACGCCGCCAAGAAGGTGGTGCCGGACGTCGGCGAGCAGCTCACGCTGGTGCGTCAGCTCCGCGACCGCGGGCGGCGGGTGCTGAACGGCTGGCTCGACCGGGAGATGTCGTGGCTCACGTCGGCCCGCTCGCGGCCGTCGCTGGCCGACCCGGTGCGCGAGCTCGAACGGCGCGCGGAGCAGGCGGAGGCGCTGCGCGACCGGGCCCGGCGCTCGCTGGCGGGCTCGCTCGACCGGGCCGGTGACTCGCTGACGCACCTGCGCGCCCGGCTCGTGGCGCTGTCGCCGGCCGCCACGCTCGAACGCGGCTACGCGATCGTCCAGCACCCCTCGGGCGACGTCGTACGGCTGGCCAAGGACGTCTCACCGGGAGCGCTGCTGACGATCCGCCTCACCGACGACCGTCTCTCGGTCCGCGCCCTGGGCCCGGACGCGGAGGACTCCCCCGAGAGCCCGCAGGACCAGCCGAAGCCCGCCAGAGCCCGCAAACCCCGCACCAAGCCGGCCGCCGACCAGGGCTGACGCTACGCCTCGGCGGGGCGCCCGCCGTGCGGGGCGTGGAGGACGGCCGCGGTCAGGGCGTCCAGCCCGGCCTTGAACGCGTCCAGCGACCTGCCGCGCTCGACGAGCTGGGAGTGGATCAGGCGGACGTTGACGGGGGCGAGCAGGGCGTCCGCGAAGAAGCCCGCGTCGAGGTCCGGGCGCGCCTGTGCGAGCAGCGCCGCCACGTGCGTGTGGTGGATCCGGTACGGCCCGCTGTACCCCGGCGCCTTGGCCGCCGCCAGTTCGAGCTGCAGGTAGATGTCCTGCTGCGCCACCATCCGGTCCACCAGCGCCCGCAGGAAGGCGCGCAGGCGGGCGTCCGGGGGCGCGCCGGGGCCGACCGGCGGCGGCCCGGTCATGAAGGCGACCTGGAAGCGCCGCTCGTGCTCGTCGATGAGCGCCCACACCAGCCCGGTCCGGTCACCGAAGCGGCGGTAGACCGTGCCCACGCCGACGCCGGCCTCGCGGGCGACCTCGTCCAGGGAGAGCTGGTGGGCGCCGCGCTCGGCGATGAGCCGGGAGGCGACGTCGATGATGCGCCGGCGGTTGCGGGCGGCGTCGGCGCGTTCGGGCTGGGGCTGCCCGAGGACGGGCAGAGGCTCACGTCCGCACACGCGCAGAGCATACCTCCGCCTTCTCCCCGGAACAGCTTGTAACCGGAATTTTCTCCGCTTAGGCTGGGCTGACATACAAACGGAGAAGTTTCCGGTTCAAGGAGCACGGTCATGGCCAACGATTTCAACCAGCAGGTGATCGACGAGTTCCGCGCCAACGGCGGCAAGGTCGGCGGGATGTTCGAGGGCGCCCCTCTGGTGCTGCTGACCACCACGGGCAGGAAGAGCGGCAAGCAGGTCACCACGCCGGTGATGTACCTGAAGGACGGCGAGCGGGTGATCGTGATCGCGTCCTACGCGGGCGCGGACCACCACCCCGCCTGGTACCTCAACCTGGTCGCCCACCCCGAGGCCACGGCCGAGATCGGCACCGAGACGTACCACGCCAAGGCCGAGGTCGTGGAGGGCGAGGAGCGCGACCGGCTCTACGCCCGGATGGTGGAGCAGGCCCCGGGGTTCGCCGAGTACCAGGAGAAGACCGAGCGCCGCATCCCCGTCGTCGCCCTCGACCTTCAGCCCGCCTGACACCGGCCTGCCGGAGGACGGCGGGAGAGGGGCTAGAAGGGGGCGTCGTCGTCGCGGGCGGCGCCCGCCTCGGTGCGGCGGGCCATCGCGGCGGCGAGCTTGACCCTGGCCCCCTGCAGCCACTCCTCGCAGATCGCGGCCAGCTTCTCGCCCCGCTCCCACAGCTCGATCGACTGCTCCAGGGTGAGCCCGCCGGTCTCCAGGCGGCGCACCACCTCGGTCAGCTCCTCGCGGGCCTGCTCGTATGAGGGCGTCTTCTCGTCTGCCACGTCACCACCCTAGAGTCACGGGCGCGCGGACGAGCCAAGCCCCGCCGCTCCGCCTGCCCCGGGGCGACCGGGTCAGCTCTTCGGGCGCTGCTGGAGCGCGGCCGCCAGCTCGCCGAGCTCGGGCCAGTCGGCCGTGCCCGTGACCACGAGCGTCACGTCCGGCAGGACGCGCACCAGCGACCGCTGCTTCTTGTCCTCACGGAAGCGGCGCTCCCACGTCTGCCCGGCGACCTGCTGGCCGCCGATCGCCTTGTCGGTGTTGGCCATGCGGCTGGCGAAGCCGGCCGCCGGCTTCTCGTCGCTCTGCATCAGCATGGCGTGCTCGCGCTTGGCGGTGGCGTAGCCGATGGAAAGGACCTGCGCGCCGCTCTCCCCCTTGGCGATGCGGTTGCTGTTGGGGATCCAGCCGGCCGGGTCCTGCTTGGGGGCCCACACCTGGTACGGCACGGTGCGGGCGAAGTTGGCGACGGTGATCGAGTAGTCGCGCCGGGGGATGTGCTCCTGGCGGCTCTGCGGTGCGACCAGCAGGAACAGGCCCGCCGCCCCCAGGCAGACGAACAGCGCTACCGCGTAGCCGTAGAACCCCTCAGTGAACCGTCGCACACCTGGCGAGATTACCCGTTGGCCGCACCGGTCGCCGAAGCGGCCGGTCGGATCTGGCCGATGATGGCGAGCACGTCCTCGGCCAGGTCGCGGTCGCCGGTGCGCACGACCTCCGACACCGCCGCCGCGAGCGCGCCCGTGATCACCACGACCAGCGCGCCCTCGTCGTCGTCGAACAGGGCGGCGTTGCGCTCGGCCCACTTGCGCAGCCGGTCGCGCATGACCACCTCGAAGCCGGGCGGCCCGTCGCCGCGCAGGAACAGCGCGGCCACCTCGCGCTCCTCCAGGCACCCGTCGAGGTAGGCCCGGGCCGCGCGGATGAACACCTTCATCGGGTCGCTCTCGCCCTCGGCGCGCGCCTCGCGCGCGGCCTGGCTGGTGCGCTGGGCCTGCTTGGCCTGGAACTCCTCGAACAGCGTGAGATAGAGGTCGGCCTTGCCGGAGAAGTGGTGGTAGAGGCTGCCCACGCTGGCCTCGGCCCGGCCCACGACGTCGGTGACGCCGGCCTCGGCGAAGCCCTTGGACACGAAGACCTCTTTGGCGGCCTTGAGTAGCGCGGTGCGCGTGGCAGCGCCCCGCTCGGAGGTGCGGGCTGTGACCGGCTGTTCCACATCGCTGCTCATGGCAGGCACATTATCCTCCGCTGTCCGGGGATACATGGACAACCGGCATCCACCCGGCCGGGGTACACGGACGTGGCCTCCGGGACGGCTCGGCGCCGTCGCCGCGCACCCCCGGCTTGTCGGCACGACGGCGTCACGAGATCATCGGGCGCCAGGCGTTCCACCCGTGGGAGGGGTACCCGTGCCGGAGGTCAAGGCCGAGATCGACGAGCTCATGCGCGCCTTCATGGGGGCGTTCACCAACACGGGCGGCGCGCGGCCGGACGTCGACGTCGTCCGCGAGCTCTTCATCCCGCAAGGAATGATCATCAAGAACGTCGGGGACGAGCTGGTGGTCTACGACCTGGACGCGTTCATCGACCCCCGGAAGAAGATCCTCACCGACGGAACGCTGACCGGGTTCTCCGAGTGGGAGGTCGCCGAGCGGACCGAGATCTTCGGGTCGATCGCCCACCGGTTCAGCGAGTACCGGAAGTCGGGCTTCCTGGACGGCGAGTGGTTCGAGGGCTCCGGCCACAAGACGACCCAGTTCGTCCGGACGCCCGTCGGTTGGCGCATGAGCTCGATGGCCTGGGACGACGTGTAGACGCGTTCACGCGGCCCATTTCTCGGGTGACCTTGGGTACCTGACTACCATCGAGTCAGTTGTCCACGAGGAGGGCCCGCCATCATGTCCGATCAGACGACCGTACCCCCAGCGCTGGCGACGGGTGAGCACGCCCCCGACCGCAACCTCGCCCTGGAGCTGGTACGCGTCACCGAGGCGGCCGCGATGGCCGCCGCCCGCTGGGTCGGCCGGGGCGACAAGAACGGGGCGGACGGCGCCGCGGTCAACGCGATGCGCCAACTGATCAACACGGTGTCCATGAACGGCGTCGTCGTCATCGGCGAGGGTGAGAAGGACGACGCCCCGATGCTGTTCAACGGCGAGCACGTGGGCGACGGCAGCGGGCCCGACTGCGACGTGGCCGTCGACCCCATCGACGGCACCCGGCTGACGGCGCTCGGCATGCCCGACGCCGTGTCGGTGATCGCGGTGAGCGAGCGCGGCTCGATGTACGACCCGTCGGCCGTCTTCTACATGGAGAAGCTGGTCACCGGGCCGGAGGCGGCCGACGTGGTGGACATCGAGGCGCCGGTCGCGGCCAACATCGCGGCGGTGGCCCGGGCCAAGGGCTGCTCGGCCTCCGACGTCACGGTCGTGGTGCTCGACCGGCCCCGGCACGACCAGCTCGTCAAGGAGATCAGGGAGACCGGGGCGCGCATCAAGTTCATCGTGGACGGCGACGTGGCGGGCGCCATCATGGCCGGCCGCGTCGGCACGGGCATCGACCTGATGATGGGCATCGGCGGCACCCCCGAGGGCATCGTGGCGGCGTGCGCGCTCAAGTGCCTGGGCGGCGTGATCCAGGGCAAGCTGTGGCCGCGCGACGACGCCGAGCGCGGGCGGGCCGTCGACGCCGGGCACGACCTCGACAAGGTGCTCACCACCAACGACCTGGTCCGCTCCGACGACGTGTTCTTCGCCGCGACCGGCATCACGCAGGGCGAGCTGATGCAGGGCGTGCGCTACGGCAAGGGCGTGGCGATGACCAGCTCGCTGGTCATGCGCGGGCGCTCGGGCACGATCCGCAAGGTCGACAGCGAGCACCAGCTCTGGAAGCTGCGCGCCTACAGCGCGATCAACTTCGACACCGCGGGCTGAGGCCGCGGGCGACTTCGACACCGCGGGCCGAACCCGCGGGCGCCCGGGCTCCGTCAGCGGCGGCGCTTGCGGCGGGGTGGCTCCTTGACCTTGACGTCGCCGGCGAAGTTGGTGGTGCGCACCTCGACCACGGGCGCGCCCGGCTCGGTGGGCTGCTTGGTCAGCCGTACGGTCTTGTCCTTGGTCACCCGGATGACCTCCAGGTCCTCCGGCACGTGGATCTCCAGCCCGCCGAAGACGAGCGTGGCGTTGATGACGATGCGCCGGTTCTGGAGGATGGCGTCGCGCAGGTCGAGCTTGGTCGTGCCGAACATGGCGGTCACGTCCAGCTCGGCCGGCACCACCCAGCGCCCGCCGCGCTGCTCCTGCTTGAAGAACGCCGACACCGGCCGGCCGTCGAGCCGCAGCGGCTGCTCGTCGGCCGGGAGCAGGTCGGCGGTCAGGTCCACGAGGTCGCCGAGGGTGCGGGCGGAGTAGACGATCCCGAGCCGCTCCTCCAGCTCCTCCAGGGTGATCCGGCCGTCGGCGTGGGCGTCCTGGAGCACCTGCGCCACGCGCTCGCGGTCGTCGTCGGAGGCGCGCAGCTCCTGCGGCTGGGGAGTGTCGGGCCTGGCGGGGCGCCGGGCGCTGATCCACTCCTCGGCCAGTCGCTCGCCGACCTCCTGCAGGCGGGGCAGCCAGGCTCCCGGGCGCTCGTTCACATCTCGACGATATCCGGCGCAAGGCCCGCGTGCTGGCCGCCGCGGGTCCGGCCAAGGTGACGAGTCCGTACGAGTCCTGGTTTCGTACGGTCATGGGCGGCCATGGGCGGCCATGGGCGGAATCCGGCGGCGGGCTCGCCCGTTGACCGGAGCAAGGCACGCCGCCCGGCGGCGGCCCGGAGGGAGGCGGCTGGTGCGGCAGGCGGCGCGATGGGGGCTCGGCGCGGTGGGCGCCGGCGTGGCGGTGGTCGCCGGTCTGGACCTGGCCGGGGCCGGGACCGGCGAGATCAACCCGCTGCGCAGGACCATCAGCGAGCACGGCCTCGGCACGTACGGCTGGGTCTTCGGCCTCGGCGTCGCGCTGCTCGCGGCGGGGTCGGCGGCCATCGGCGTCGCGCTGGCCCGCACCCGGCTCGCGGGCGTGCTCGGCACGCTCGCGCTGATGGCGTGGAGCGTCGGGCTGCTGGTGACGGCCTGGTTCCCCAAGCACGACTGGTCGGTCGGCCCGAGCCTGAGCGGCAGCATCCACCGGGTGGGGAGCCTGGTGGCGTTCCTCAGCCTGCCGGTGGCGGCGCTGGTCATCGCCCGCCCCTGGCGGCACGCCGGGCGGCGCGGTCCGGCGCTGGCCGCCTTCGGCCTGGGCCTGGGCTCGGTGCTGTGGGTCGTGGGCATCGTCGCGGTGGTGCTGGTGGGGGCGCGCAGCGGCCTGGCGTGGTGGCAGGTCATGCCGCTCGGCCTGGTGGAACGCGGTCTGGCCGCCACGGAGGTGGCCGCCGTGGTGGCTCTGGGTGCGTGCGCCCTGGCGAAAGGGCCGGTCGAACGCTAACCTGACCGCGCCTCACGTTTGCTGGACCCCCCGCGCTCAACCCCCCCACATGGAGGCCGCCGTGCCGACCCCCCGTGATTTCCAGGCCCGCATCGCCACGTACGTCGCCTACGCCGTGCAGGGACTGTCGTTCGCCACCCTGCTCACCCAGGTCGCCAACCTGCAGAACCGGCACGGCCTCGACGAGGGCACACTGACCCTCCTCCTGCTGGTCGTCCCGGTCTTCGCGGGGGTCGGCAGCGTGGCCGCCGGCTCCTACGCCGCGCGGCGGGGCAGCAAGCCGCTGCTGCGGGCCGCGCAGCCGACCGTGGCCGCGGGCGTGGTGCTCGCCGGGCTCGCCCCGAACGTGCCGGTGCTGGTGGTCGCGCTGCTGGTGTTCGGGCTGGCGGTCGGCGCGGTCGACGCGGGCATCAACATGCAGGGCGTGGCCGTCGAGCGCAGGTACGGCCGGGCCGTGCTCAACGGCTTCCACTGCGTGTGGAGCGTCTTCAGCCTGTTCGGCGCGCTGTGGGCGTCGGCCGCGTCGGGCCTCGACCTCGGGGTGGTCATGAGCGTGCCGATGGTGCTGGCCGTGGCGGCCTCGCTCTACGCCGGGCCGCGGCTCTGCACGGTCGAGGAGGAGAAGGTCGAGCACACGGAGGCGGCGTCCGGCGCCCGGTTCCCGTGGCGACCGATCATCCCGCTCTGCCTGGCGATGGGCTTCCTGTACGTCGGCGACGCCGCGGTCTCCAACTTCAGCACGGTCTTCATGAAGGACGTCCTGTCCGCCTCCCCCGGCGTGGTCCCGCTGGCCTACGCCGCCTACCAGGCCACGACCCTGGCCGTACGCCTCGGCGGCGACCTCGCGGTGCGCCGGTACGGCTCGGCGGCCATCGTGCGGATCGGAGGGGCCATAGCGACGCTCGGCTTCGTCGGCATCGTGGTCGCGCCCAGCCAGCCGCTGGCCATCGTGGCGTTCGGGCTGACCGGCGTGGGCCTGTCGGTGGTGGCGCCGCAGTCGTTCTCGGCGGCGGGCCGGCTGGACCCGGCGGGCACGGGCGTGGCCATCGCCCGGGTCAACCTGTTCAACTACGTGGGGTTCATCGTCGGCGCGGCACTGGTGGGGGCCCTGGCCGACTCCTTCGACATGCGGATCGCGTTCGCCGCGCCGCTCGTGCTGGCGGGCGTGATCATCGTGCTGGCCAGGGGCTTCGAGCCCGCGGTCAAGGCTGCGGCCTGAACGCCTCAGCGCGGCCTGACGTCTCAGCCCGTGGTCTGACGCCTCAGCCCGCGGCCCCTGCCGACATGCGGAGCTTCAGCTCTCGTACGGCCTCCGCCGCCCGGTGGACCGGCAGCCGGGAGAAGCCCGCCGCCACCGCCGGGCGGCCCGGCGCGAAGCGCATCGGGCCCACGGCCTCCATCGCGAGGCCCAGCTCCCGCGCCACCGCGACCACCCGCTCCTCGTCCCAGCCGGCCGGCAGGTCGAGATGGGCGTGCAGGCCCGCCTCGATGCCCCGGACGCGGACCTCCGGCAGGTGCTCGGCCAGCGCCCTGACCAGGGCGTCCCTGCGCCGCCGGTACTCCCGGCGCATGCGCCGCAGGTGCCGGTCGTAGCCGCCGGTGCGCAGGAAGCCGGCCAGCGCGTACTGCTCGATCACGGGTGAGCCGAGGTCGAACTCGCTGCGCGCCAGCCGGACCGCCCCGGCCAGCGCGGGCGGGGCCACGACCCAGCCGAGCCGCAGCCCCGGCGCCAGCGCCTTGCTGACGCTGCCCACCAGCACCACGCGGTCGGGGGCGAGCCCCTGCAGGCAGCCCACCGGGTCGCGGTCGTAGCGGAACTCGGCGTCGTAGTCGTCCTCCAGCACGACCGCGTCGCTCTCGCGCGCCCACTCGACGAGCGCGGCCCGCCTGCCGGGCGAGAGCACCACGCCCGTCGGGTACTGGTGGGCGGGCGTGACCAGCACGGCCCGGGCCGGGCGCTCGCGCAGCGCGGCCACGTCGAGGCCCCGCCCGTCCACCGGCACCGGCAGCAGGTCGGCTCCGGCGCGGCGCAGCAGGGGGACCTGCCGTTGGCTGGTCGGGTCCTCCACGGCCAGCCCGATCCGGCCGGCGCGTCCGCCCGGCCTGGGCCGGCCACCGTTTCCGGCCGCTCCGGCCCTGCCGGCCCTGTCGGCCGCTCCGGGCCTGCCGCCCCTGTCGGTCGCCCCCAGGCGGCCCTCGCGTTCGGCCAGCACGTGGAGCACCAGGCTGAGGCCCTGGGCGACGCCGCCCACGATGATGAGGTCCGCCGGGTCCACTTCGGCGGCGCGCACCCGCCGCAGGTAGCCGGCCAGCTCCTCGCGCAGCTCCGGGATGCCGCCCGGGTCGCCGTAGTCGAGGGCGTCGGACGGGATGGTGGCCAGGGCGTGCCGCAGGGCCGCCAGCCAGCGCTCGCGCGGGAAGTGGCCGAGATCGGGCGAGGTCGCCCGGCTCTGGTAGTCGCAGTACGACTCCGGGAGCTCCGCCGCGACCGCGCGGCCGCGGGTGGCGGCGGGGGCCACGCGGGTGCCCGAGCCGACCCGCGAGACGAGGAAGCCCTCCGCGACGAGCTGCTCGTACGCCTCGACCACCACCCCGCGCGACACCCCGAGGTCGGCCGCCAGGTCACGGCTGGACGGCAGGCGGTCGCCGGGGGCCAGCCGACCCGAGCCGACCGCCTCGCGCAGGCCGGAGGCCACCTGCGCGGCCACGCCGCCCCGCTCATGGTCCAGCGGGACGTACAGATCGCCCATATTGGTCCCCGTTCACCGCAGAGGATTGGACTGTTTGCGTGGACCATTGTCTCCCTAGCATCCTCGGACATGAGCAACGGAGTCGTCGGCGCCGCGTGCGCGATGTTCCTGGTGGGGACGCTGGCCGGGGTGTCCGGCCTGGTCAAGGACTATCCGGTGTACGGCGGGCAGGCGGTGCGCTACCTGGTCGCCGCGGTCGTGCTGCTGGCCATGGTCCGGGCCACGGGACAGCGGTTCGTCCGGCTGACGCCGCGGGAGTGGGCGCTGCTCGGCGCGCTGTCGTTCACCGGCCTGGCGCTGTTCAACGTGTGCGTGACCGAGTCGGCCCGGGCCGCCGGGCCCGCGCTGGTCGGCACCGTGCTCGGCGCCGTGCCGCTGGCGCTGGCCCTGGCCGGCGGGCGGCCCGCGCCCCGGCTGCTCGCGGGCGCGGGCGTCGTGGTGGCGGGCGCGACGCTGGCCACCGGGCTCGGCAGCGGCAACCTGACCGGGCTGCTGTGGGCGCTCGGGGCGTTCGCCGGGGAGATCGCCTTCTCGTTGCTGGCCATCCCGCTGCTGCCCCGGCTGGGGGCGATGCGGGTGAGCGCGTACTCGACCGCCCTGGCCGTGCCCATGCTCGCGACGATCGGGCTGGTCACGGAGGGGTCCGGCATGCTGAGAGCGCCGAGCCTCGCGGAGGCGGCCGGGTTCGCCTACCTGGCCCTCGTGGTGACCGTGGTGGCGTTCTTCCTGTGGTACTCGGCGCTGCCGCGGCTCGGGCCGGGACGGGCGGGGCTGTTCGCGGGCCTCATCCCGGTGGGGGCCATCGCGACGGGGGCGGTGCTCGGCATCGCGACGCCGTCCGGCTACGACCTGCTCGGCGCGGGGCTGGTCGTGGGCGGCATCGTCATCGGGCTCACCGCCCGCCGTCCCGCGCCGCCCGCCGCGTCCCCGGGCTCGCCGGGGTCGCCGGGCTCCACGCCGCGCGTGGTGACCGAGCGCACCTGACGGCCGGGCGGGAGTGCGCCCCGCGTGGGCGTACGCTTTGGGGGATCGAAAGGATGGGCATGGCCGAGTTCGACTACACCGATCTTCTCCCGCTGGGCGCCGACGACACCACGTACCGGCTGATCACATCGGAGGGGGTGCGGAGAGTCGAGGCGGCCGGCCGTACGTTCCTGGAGGTCGACCCCGAGGCGCTGCGGCTGCTCACCGAGACGGCCGTGCACGACATCTCCCACTTCCTGCGCGCGTCGCACCTGGCCCAGCTCCGCAAGATCATCGATGATCCGGAGGCCAGCGGCAACGACCGGTTCGTGGCGCTCGACCTGCTGAAGAACGCCTCCATCTCGGCCGGCGGCGTGCTGCCCATGTGCCAGGACACCGGCACCGCGATCGTCATGGGCAAGCGCGGCCGCCACGTGCTGACCGACGGCCGCGACGCCGAGCACGTCGCACGCGGCGTGTACGACGCCTACACCCGGCTCAACCTGCGCTACTCCCAGATGGCCCCGCTGACCATGTGGGAGGAGAAGAACACGGGCAGCAACCTGCCCGCCCAGATCGAGCTCTACGCCGAGGACCCCCACGGCCACCCCGACGAGTACAAACTGCTGTTCATGGCCAAGGGCGGCGGGTCGGCCAACAAGTCGTTCCTGTACCAGGAGACCAAGGCGGTCCTCAACGAGAAGCGCATGCTGGCCTTCCTCGAGGAGAAGATCCGCTCGCTCGGCACGGCCGCCTGCCCGCCGTACCACCTGGCGATCGTCGTCGGCGGCACGTCGGCGGAGTACGCCCTGAAGACCGCCAAGTACGCCAGCGCCCGCTACCTCGACTCGATCCCCACCGAGGGCTCGCCCTCCGGGCACGGTTTCCGCGACCTGGAGATGGAGGCGAAGGTCTTCGAGCTCACCCAGAAGCTCGGCATCGGCGCCCAGTTCGGCGGCAAGTACTTCTGCCATGACGTGCGGGTCATCCGCCTGCCTCGCCACGGCGCCTCCTGCCCCGTGGCCATCGCCGTCTCCTGCTCGGCCGACCGGCAGGCGCTGGCCAAGATCACGCCGGAGGGCGTCTTCCTGGAGCAGCTCGAGACCGACCCGGCCCGCTTCCTGCCGGAGACGACTGACGAGCACCTCTCCGACGACGTGGTGAAGATCGACCTCAACCGTCCCATGGCGGAGGTCCTCGCCGAGCTGACGAAGTACCCGGTCAAGACGCGGCTCTCGCTCACGGGCCCCCTCGTCGTGGCGCGGGACATCGCCCACGCCAAGATCGCCGAGCTGCTCGACGGCGGCGGCGAGATGCCGCAGTACCTGAAGGACCACGCGGTCTACTACGCGGGTCCGGCCAAGACGCCCGAGGGCTACGCGTCGGGCTCGTTCGGGCCGACCACGGCCGGGCGGATGGACTCGTACGTGGAGCGCTTCCAGGCGGCCGGCGGGTCGATGGTCATGCTGGCCAAGGGCAACCGGTCGCGGCAGGTGACCGAGGCGTGCCAGAAGTACGGCGGCTTCTACCTGGGCTCCATCGGCGGCCCCGCGGCCCGGCTGGCGCAGGACTGCATCAAGAAGGTGGAGGTCCTGGAGTATCCGGAGCTGGGGATGGAGGCGGTGTGGAAGATCGAGGTGGAGGACTTCCCCGCGTTCATCGTCGTGAACGACAAGGGCGACGACTTCTTCACCGACCGCACCGGCCCGGTGCTGTCGATCGGCCGCCGCTGATCGGGGCGCACGGGCCGATCTGAGCCCGCCGGCCCGACCGGAGTCGTGATCAGGCCCCGCCGGCCCGCCGGCCGGGGCCTCACGACTGCGCCTCCCGGGTTTCTCGTGGGTCAGGCGAGCGCGGGGGCGCGGTGGGGCGCCACGACGGTGCCGTCGGGCAACAGGAGGCCGGTGTCCTCGAAGAGCACGACGCCGTTGCAGAGCAGGCTCCAGCCCTGGTCGGGATGGGCCGAGATCACGTGGGCCGCCTCACGGTCGGGCGATCCGGCGGCGGGGCAGAGGGGGAAGTGACAGCACATCGTGCACCTCTCAGAGGACGCTCCTGCGATGGGGTTTTCAGAAGGGCAGCTTGCGCCCCGACGGCGTGCGAAGGTCGAGGGATGGACCGGCCGGCTTCCTGGGCCGGGGGCGAACCTGGGTCTGGCGCATCCTCATCACGTCCTTCGGGTGAAGCCGTCATGGTCGCTGACTTGGTCGTACCTCCGACGCGTGCTCCCCATTCTGCCGATCGTGGCGAACACTTTCCGGATTCTTGAGGAGTCGCCTCGTAAGTAGCTTCACTCTGCCCCCACCCCCTTACGACACCCTTACAACCGGCCTACCGCACCCCAGAGTTCCCCGCGCGGCCCTTGCCCCGACGGCACGAACCCCTTTATCGGCGTAATAGGCATTTCTCCGCACCTGGGCGAGCCACCGCGAAAAGGGCCTTGGAGCTGGGAGAACGCCATTCCGCTCCGCCCGGAGAGGGGCGGGAGCCCCGGCGGTTCCGACGGGGAAGGGCGGCGGGCGCGGACGAACCGGGTCTCGCGCGTCTCTTGCGGCGAGGCCACCCGGACCCCCACCATGTGGACGGGCACGACAGTTCGCGTGCCCATGGGGGCGCTTGAACAGGCTCGCTGACGCGGCGAGTCAGACGGGTTGACTTGGATTCGCAACATTTTATCGGCCGGGCCTCTACTGGTCGGTTTACACAAATAGGTAAGCTGCCAGGCATGCGTGCGCCCTCCGGTTACCTTCTCGCCGCGCGCTACCGGCTCCTCGAACCGGTCGGACGCGGCGGCATGGGCACCGTGTGGCGGGCGCACGACGAGCTGCTCGACCGCTACGTCGCGGTCAAGGAGGTGCGCCTGCCGACGGTGCTCGACGAGGAGCTGCGGGCCGAGCTGTGCGCCCGCACCGAGCGCGAGGGCCGGGCCACGGCGATGGTGGCGCACCCGTCGGTCATCACGGTCTTCGACGTCGTGACCGAGGACGACCGGCCGTGGATCGTCATGGAGCTGCTGAACGCGAGGTCCCTGGAGCAGCTCATCCAGCAGGAAGGACCGCTCCATCCCCGTCGCGTCGCGGAGATCGGCCGGCAGGTCCTGGGCGCGCTGCGCGCCGTCCACGCCAAGGGCATCCTGCACCGCGACGTGAAGCCCAGCAACGTGCTCGTCACCGACGACCGGGCCGTGCTCACCGACTTCGGTCTGGCGGCGCTGGAGGGCGACGTCTCGATCACGCAGGCGGGCATCGTGCTGGGCTCGGCCGGCTACATCGCGCCGGAGCGCGTCCTCGGCGCCAAGGCCAGCCCCGCCGGCGACCTGTGGTCGCTCGGCGCGACGCTCTACACCGCCGTGGAGGGCCGTGGCCTGCACGGCCGCCGTACGGCCGCCGCCGCCCTGGCCGCGCTGACCAGCGGCGAGCCCATCCCCATGACCAAGGCCGGCCCGCTCGCGCCGGTGCTCGACGCGCTGCTCCGCATCGACCCGCAGACCCGCCTCGACTCCGTGCGCGCCTCGCTCATGCTGGCGCGGGTGGCGGCGGGCGGCTCGGCCGAGGAGCCGCTGGCCTCCCGCCGGCCCGCACGGCAGGCGCAGGCGGTGACCGTGCCCTCTTTCCCACGCAGGCCCGCGCACCGCGGGCTGCACCGGGCCGACGCCATGGGCAGGGCCGACACGATGGCGGCGCCGGTCCCGGTGCCCTCTCCGCGGCAGGAGCGCAGGCCCGGCGAGGGCGTCCATCGCCGGCGCGTGGAGCCCCGACCAGCGGTTCCCTCGATTTATGCCCGCTTCATGACGACGGTGATAAAGTTGTTCCTTCCTCGGCGGTTCTGGCCAAGAGAACTTCGCAAGCGAGGCTAAAGCACTTTCCAAGCGAAATAGATATCTTCTTCTCATGCCGGAACCACAGACACGTGTGCTCGCCGAGCGCTACGAGCTGATCTCGCCGCTCGGGCGGGGGACGATGGGCACGGTGTGGCGTGCCAGGGACCGCGCCCTCGGCCGCGAGGTGGCGGTCAAGGAGATCCGGCAGGACCCCGGGCTCACCGAGGAGCAGCGCGCCGAGCTGCGTGAGCGCATGGTCCGCGAAGGTCGCATCGCCGCGCGCATCAGCCACCCCGCCGTCGCCGCCATCCACGACGTGCTCATCCAGGACGACAGCCCCTGGATCATCATGGAGCTGGTCGAGGCGCGATCCCTGGAGCAGGTCATCGACGAGGAGGGGCCGCTGCCACCCCGGCTGGTCGCCGAGATCGGCGTCGACCTGCTCGGCGCGCTGCGCGCCGCGCACGCCCAGGGCATCACGCACCGCGACGTCAAGCCGGGAAACGTGCTCATCACCGAGACCGGCCGCGTGGTGCTGACCGACTTCGGCATCGCCAAGGCCGAGGGCGACCCCAAGCTGACCAAGACCGGCATGGTGATCGGCTCTCCCGGCTACACCGCGCCGGAGCGGGCCCGGGGCGAGTACACCGGGCCTGAGTCCGACATCTGGTCGCTCGGGGCGACGCTGTACTTCGCGGTCGAGGGACGCCCCGCGTACGAGCGGGCCTCGATCGCCGAGACGCTCGCGGCGCTGCTGAGCGAGAACGCCGACCCGCCCACCCAGGCGGGACAGCTCGGCCCCGTGCTGACCGGGCTGCTGCACAAGGACCACAAGAAGCGGCTGAACGCGGCCAAGGCCGAGACCATGCTGCGGATGGTCGCCGACACGCCCACCCACGAGATACCGGTCATCACCGCCGAGAGCCCGACCGGTCAGGAGACCTCCGTGCCCGACGCCAGCCATCCCGCCAGCGGCTCCAGGACGCCGGGGGCGTCCGGCCCCCAGCAGGGAGCGGGTGCGCGTCCTCAGGGCGGCCGGTCGGCCGCCGCACCGGGCTCCGGCCCGCAGAGCGCCGGACCGCAGGGGGCGCCGGGTGGACGGCCCGCCGCGCAGGGCCCCGGCGGCGAGGGCGGGCAGCCCAGGCACGACCCGGAGCGCACCGTGGCCCTGAAGCGGCCCAAGACCCCGCTCCCTGGCCGCCCGCAGCCGGGCGCGCCCGTGGACGAGGGCGCCATGGCCACCCAGCGCATCCAGACGCCGCGGCCCTACAACGCCCCCGGCCACCAGGTCTACCCGCCGGCGCAGCAGCCCGGCCGTCCCGTGCCGCCGGGCGGGCAGCCTCCGCGGCCGGTGCCCGCCGGGCACGCGGTGTCCCACCCGGGGCCCGCTCAGGGGTATCCGCCGGGCCCTCAGGGGCCGCAGGGCATGTCCACGGAGCGGCCCGACTCCAAGGGGCTCGGCACCGACCTGTTCGCCATCGCCGGGCCCGAGGAGCGTCCCACGGGCAACCGCACGGGCATGCTCGTCCTCATGGGGGTGGCCGCCGCGGCCGCCGTCATGATCGCCATCCTCATCGTGGCCGTCCTGCAGGGCTGAGCACCCGCCGAGCCGACCGCGCGCGATCCGGCTTGAGACGGGCCTCGTGGGACAGACTGGGGGCATGAGCGAGTTCCGTATCGAAACAGACTCGATGGGCGAGGTGCGCGTGCCCGCCGGGGCCAGGTGGCGCGCGCAGACCCAGCGGGCGGTCGAGAACTTCCCGATCTCCGGACGGCCGCTGGAGCCGTCGCACATCGCCGCGCTCGGCCTCGTCAAGGCCGTGGCCGCCGAGGTGAACGCCGAGCTGGGCGTCCTGGACAAGGACCTGGCCGAGGCGATCGCGCAGGCCGCGGCCGACGTCGCCGAGAACGAGCACGACGACCACTTCCCCATCGACGTCTTCCAGACGGGCTCCGGCACCTCGTCCAACATGAACGCCAACGAGGTGATCGCCCACCTGGCCCAGGAGCGGCTGGGCCGGCCCGTCCACCCCAACGACCACGTCAACGCCTCGCAGTCGTCCAACGACGTCTTCCCCACCTCCATCCACGTGGCGGCGGCGACCGAGGTGACCTACCACCTGCTGCCGTCGCTGGAGCACCTGGCGGCGAGCCTGCGGGCCAAGGCGCTCCAGTTCGACCAGGTGGTGAAGTCGGGGCGGACCCACCTGATGGACGCGACGCCGGTGACGCTCGGGCAGGAGTTCGGCGGCTACGCCTCGCAGATCGAGCACGGGCTGGTACGGGTGAAGTCGGCGCTCGGCCACGTGCTGGAGCTGCCGCTGGGCGGCACGGCCGTGGGCACCGGCATCAACACCCCGCCCGGGTTCGCCGAGAAGGCCATCGCCAAGCTGCGCGAGGCGACCGGCATCCCGTTCCGCGAGGCGCTGGACCACTTCGAGGCGCAGAGCGCGCAGGACTCGATCGTCGAGCTGTCGGGCCAGCTCAAGGTGGTGGCGGTCTCCCTCAACAAGATCGCCAACGATCTGCGCTGGATGGGCTCCGGGCCGCGCGCCGGCCTCGCCGAGATCAACCTGCCCGACCTGCAGCCCGGCTCGTCCATCATGCCGGGCAAGGTCAACCCGGTGATCCCCGAGGCCACGGCCATGGTGGCGGCGCAGGTCATCGGCAACGACGCCGCCATCACGTTCGCGGGCGCCTCGGGGACGTTCGAGCTCAACGTGCAGCTCCCGGTGATCGCGCGCAACGTCCTGGAGTCGATCCGGCTGCTCGCCAACGTCTCGCGGCTGCTCGCCGACCGCTGCGTGGCGGGCATCACGGCCAACGTCGAGCGGATGCGCGAGTACGCGGAGTCCTCGCCGTCGATCGTCACGCCGCTCAACCGGTACGTCGGGTACGAGGAGGCGGCGAAGATCGCCAAGCAGGCGCTGGCCGAGCGCAGGACGATCCGGGAGGTGGTCGTCGAGCGCGGCCACGTGGCGTCCGGGAAGATCACCGAGGAGCAGCTCGACGCGGTCCTCGACGTGCTGGCGATGACGAACTCCGACAAGGACGACTGACCGCCCGGGGCTCACCGGCCAGGGTTCGCCGATCGGGGCTCAGCGATCGGTGGCGCGGGCCCAGCGGGTGAGGAGCGCGGCGGCGGCACCCGAGTCGACGGCGTCGGCCGCGCGCTTGCGGGCCGCCTCCAGGGCCGGCGTCAGCTCGGCGGCGGGCGGCGTGCCCTCGGCGGCCACCAGTGCGGCGGCGGCGTTGAGCAGCACGATGTCGAGCACCGGCCCCGGCCGGCCCGCCAGGACCGCGCGGGCCACCGCGGCGTTGTGCTCGGCGTCGCCACCGCGCAGGTCCTCCGTACGGGCCCGCGGGACGCCGAGGTCGGCGGGGTCGAACGGGGTCGCGGTGACCGTGCCCCGCCGTACCACCCAGATCGTGGACGGGCCGGTGGTGGTCAGCTCGTCGAGGCCGTCGTCGCCGCGGAAGACGAGCGAGGAGCAGCCGCGCTCGGCCAGCACGCCCGCGATCACCGGTGCCATGCGGGCGTCGGCGACGCCCACGGCCTGGGCGGCGGGCAGCGCCGGGTTGGTGATCGGGCCGAGGAAGTTGAAGAACGTGGGCACGCCGAGCTGGCGCCGCACGGGCGAGGCGTGTCTCATCGCCGGGTGGAACGTCCCGGCGAAGCAGAAGGTGATCCCCACCTCCTCCGCGACCCGCACGACCTCGGCGGGCGGCAGCTCCACGCGCACGCCCAGCGCCTCCAGCACGTCGGCCGCGCCCGTGGTCGAGGAGGAGGCCCGGCCGCCGTGCTTGACCACGCGGGCCCCGGCCGCCGCGGCCACGACGGCCGCCATGGTGGAGACGTTGACCGTGCCCGCCCGGTCGCCGCCGGTGCCGACGAGGTCCACGGTCTCGCCCGGCACCCTGATCGCGTACGAGCGGGCCAGCATGCCGTCGGCCAGGCCGGTCACCTCGGCCACCGTCTCGCCCTTGGCGCGCAGGGCCACGGCGAAGGCCGCGATCTGGGCGTCGGTCGCCGCACCGGACATGATCTGCTCCATCGCCCAGGCGCTCTCGTGCGCCCGGAGGGAGGCGCCGTCGAGGAGCGTGCCGAGCAGGGAGGCCCAGGTGATCGTCATGTGAACGCCCTTTCGCTGGTCGAGGTGCTCGACGGGGGGCGTCCCGGACATGCGGGCGGCCGCCTCGTCGAGGCGGCCGGGATGCGTATGCGCGTGCGGGTCCGCCTAGGAGGCGGGCCACCACTGGTGCGAATACGCGGTCATGCCGCAGATCGTACCATCCGGGTCCGGCCACATATGTGGATCATGATCTGTGTGGCCCGGCCCCATGCTCCGTGCCGAGCCCCGGGCTTAGGGTCGAGGTATGGCGAACGAAGTGACCGGTGAGCTGTCGGGGCGGACCGCGCTGGTGACCGGGGCCGGCGGCGGCATCGGGGCCGCCTGCGCGCGACGGCTGGCCGCCGCCGGGGCGCACGTGCTCGTCGTGGACCGTGACGGCGACGCCGCCGGGAAGGTGGCGGCCGGGATCGGCGGCACGGCCGTGCTCGCGGACCTGGGCGAGGCGGGCTTCGCCGAGCGGCTGCCCGCCGACGTGGACATCGTGGTCAACAACGCCGGCTTCCAGCACGTGGCGCCCATCGAGGAGTTCCCGCCCGAGGTGTTCTCCACCATGCTGCGGGTCATGGTCGAGGCGCCGTTCCTCATCGCGCGGCGGGTGCTGCCCGGCATGTACGCCCGGCAGTGGGGCCGGTTCGTCAACATCTCGTCGGTCCACGGGCTGCGCGCCTCGCCGTACAAGTCGGCGTACACGACGGCCAAGCACGCGCTGGAGGGGCTGTCCAAGACCATCGCGCTGGAGGGCGGCCCGCACGGGGTGACCTCGACCTGCGTCAACCCCGGGTACGTGCGCACCCGGCTCGTCGAGGACCAGATCGCCGACCAGGCCAGGGCGCACGGCATCGCCCCCGGTAAGGTCGTCGAGGACATCATGCTGAGGCCCGCGGCGATCAAGCGCCTCATCGAGCCGGAGGAGGTGGCCGAGCTGGTCGCGTACCTGTGCGGGCCGGGCGGCTCGTTCATCACCGGCGTCTCGCTGCCCGTGGACGGCGGCTGGACGGCCCGGTAGCGGCCTCCCTGAAGGTGGAGGCGACAAGCACGTGATCACTCGCTACCTGGAGCTGCTGGGGCGTGAGGCTTCGGCGGTGGAGTTCGAGGGGCCGATCATCGAGGCGCGGGCCGCCGGGGCCGACGCGGCGACGATCGAGGAGCTCGAACGCGCCAAGGTCGAGGCGCTCAAGGTGCGCGCCCTGCTGAGGCGGCGGGCCAGGCGCGAGGCGGAGCTGTCCGCCCTGTACGACACGGCCGGCGACCTGGCCGCGCTGCGCGACCTCGACGCGGTGCTGGAGGCGATCGTCCACCGGGCCAGACAGCTCCTGGCCACCGACACGGCGTACATGACCCTGCACGACCCCGAGCGGGGCGACACGTACATGCGGGTCACCGACGGGTCGATCTCGGCGAAGTTCCGGGCGCTGCGGCTGGCCATGGGCGCCGGGCTCGGCGGCCTGGTGGCGCAGTCGGCGACCCCGTACGCGACGGCCGACTACTTCGCCGACGCCAGGTTCCACCACAAGGACCACATCGACGAGGCCGTCCAGGAGGAGGGGCTGGTCGCGATCCTCGGCGTTCCGCTGCGGCTGGGGCAACGGGTGATCGGCGTGCTGATGGCCGCCGACCGCAGCGCCCGGCCGTTCCACCAGGAGGAGGTGTCGCTGCTGGCGAGCCTGGCGGCGCACGCGGCGGTCGCCATCGACAACGCCCGGCTGCTCCAGGAGACGCGCAACGCGCTGGAGGAGCTGTCCACGGCGCACCGCACCGCCCGCGCGCACGCCGAGGCGGTCGAGCGGGCCGCGCTCGCGCACGACCGGATGACCTCGGTGGTGCTGCGGGGCGGCGGCATCGAGGACGTGGCGGCCGTGGTGACCGACGTGCTGGGCGGGTCGCTGGCCGTGCTCGACGACCTGGGCCGGCCGATCGCCGGGCCGCTCGACGGCGCCGTGGGCGAGCTGGACGCGGGCGTGTTCGAGGCCGCGCAGGCGTCGCGGGCGCTGGGCCGTACGGTGCGCAAAGGCGACCTGCGGATCGCGTCGGTGGACGTCGGCGGGGAGCCGCTGTGCACGCTGGTGCTGCGCAGCGACGACGCCGACGAGCGGATCCTGGAGCGGGCGGCGCTGGTGTGCGCGCTGCTGCTGCTGTTCCGCCGGAGCGTGGCCGAGGCCGAGGGACGGGTGCGGGGCGAGCTGCTGGACGACCTGATCTCCCGCCCGGAGACGCCCGGACTGGCGGACCGCGCGCGGCGGCTGGGCGTCGACCTGAGCGCGCCGCACGTGGTCGTGGTCGCGCGGCACGACGGGCAGCGGGAGCGGGCCGCGTTCTGGGCGTCGTCGCAGGCCGCGGTGCGGCGCGGGCTGGCCGCGGGCCGGGCCGGCGAGGTCGTGCTGCTGCTGCCGGGTGAGGACGCGGGCGCGCTCGCGCAGCGCGTCGCCGCCGAGCTGAGCGCGTCGCTGAGCTCCCCCGCCACGGCCGGGGCCTCACGGGCGGGCGGCACGGGAACGAGCGGCGGGGCCGTGCGGGCGGGCGTCGTGGCGGCGGCCTACCAGGAGGCGCGGCGGTGCGCGGAGGCGCTGGTCGCGCTGGGCCGGGCCGGCGACGGCGCGAGCGCCGCCGAGCTGGGCTTCGTCGGCCTGCTCATCGGCGAGGGCCGCGACGTGCGCGGATTCGTCGCCTCGGTGCTCGGTCCGGTCGTCGACTACGACGCCCGCCGGGGCACCGCGCTGGCCGCCACGCTCGCCGCCTACTTCGGCACGGGCGGCTCGCCCTCCCGTACGGCCGAGACCATGCACATCCACGTCAACACCGTCACGCAACGGCTCGACCGCATCGGCAAGCTGCTCGGCGAGGGCTGGTCCGATCCGGAGCGGGCCCTGGAGATCCAGCTCGCGCTCCGCCTGCACCGCCTCGGCCACACATCGGAGCCGTAGACTGTGGGCTTCGCCCCCATATGAGTGACCCCCGTCACTCCCTAGCGTGACGGCATGGCCACTTCCATCAAGAAGGTCGTCGGCGCCAGCCTGATCGGCACCACCATCGAGTGGTACGACTTCTTCCTGTACGGCTCGGCAGCCGCCCTCGTGTTCAACAAGCTGTTCTTCCCCGAGGCCGATCCGCTGACCGGCACCCTCCTCGCGTTCCTCACCTACGCCGTCGGGTTCATCGCCCGCCCCCTCGGCGGCCTGGTCTTCGGTCACTTCGGCGACCGGGTCGGCCGCAAGACCCTCCTGGTGGTCAGCCTGCTCATGATGGGCGCGGCCACGTTCCTCATCGGCTGCCTGCCGACGTACGTGAGCGTCGGCGCCGCAGCGCCGCTGCTGCTCACGACGCTGCGGCTGGTGCAGGGCTTCGCGCTCGGCGGCGAGTGGGGCGGCGCGGTCCTGATCGTCTCCGAGCACGGCGACGCCGAACGGCGCGGCTTCTGGGCCTCCTGGCCGCAGGCGGGCGCGCCCGGCGGCAACCTGCTCGCGACCGGCGTGCTGGCGATCCTGGCCGCCACCCAGTCGGACGAGGCATTCCTGAGCTGGGGCTGGCGGGTGCCGTTCCTGCTGTCGGGCGTGCTGGTGCTGATCGGGCTGTGGATCCGGCTGTCGATCACCGAGTCGCCGGTCTTCCAGCAGGCCGAGCCCGAGCCGACCGCGCCGATCGTCGGCGTGCTGCGCCACCACTGGCGCGACGTGATCATCGCCATCGGCGCGCGGCTGGCGGAGAACATCTCGTTCTACCTGATCACGGTCTTCGTCATCACGTACGCCAAGACCACCGGCATCGCGAACTCGACCGTGCTCAACGCGGTGCTGATCGCCTCGGCCATCCACTTCGTCACGATCCCGATGTGGGGCGCCCTGTCGGACCGGCTGGGCCGCCGCCCGATCTACCTGGCCGGCGCGGCCGGGATCGGGGTGTGGATCTTCGCGTTCTTCCCGCTCGTGGACACCGGCAACTTCCTGGCGATCACGCTGGCCGTCACGGTCGGCCTGCTCTTCCACGGCATGATGTACGGCCCGCAGGCGGCCTTCTTCTCCGAGCTGTTCGGCACGCGGATGAGGTACACGGGCGTGTCGATCGGCGCGCAGCTCTCGGCGATCGTGGCCGGGGCGCTGGCCCCGATCATCGCGGTGGCCCTGCTCAAGGACTTCGGCAGCAGCCTGCCGATCTCGGTCTACCTCGGTGCGGCGGCCGTCCTCACCCTCGTCGCCGTCTTCGCCGCCCGCGAGACCCAGGGCCGCGACCTGGCCGAGAAGGTGCGCGCGTGAACACCGCGCCGGAGGCGCGCGTGAACACCGCGCCGGAGGCGCGCGTGGACACCGCGCCGGTGTTCGTCTCCACGCGGGTCACGACGCGGCGGCTCACCCAGCACGTCGTCACCGTCGAGGGCCGGACCGGCGCGCCGGTGCTGTTCGTCCACGGCAACGTCTCCTCCTCGGCGTTCTGGCACACGAGCATGGCCGCGCTGCCGGACGGCCTGCGCCCGCTCGCGGCGGACCTGCGCGGCTTCGGCGGGACCGACCCGGAGCCGATCGACGCGACCCGGGGTCTGCGGGACTTCTCCGACGACCTGCTGGAGCTGGTGGACGCGCTGGAGCTGCCCGCCGTCCACCTCGTCGGCTGGAGCCTCGGCGGCGGGGTCGTGCTGCAGATGCTGCGCGAGCGGCCCGCCGCCGTGAGGTCCGTCACGCTGGTCAACCCGATCTCGCCGTACGGGTTCGGCGGCACCGAGGGGCCGGACGGCCGGTTGACCCATCCCGACGGCGCCGGGTCGGGCGCGGGCGCGGTCAACCCGGAGTTCGTGGCCCGGCTGAAGGGCGGCGACCTGTCGGACGAGGACCCGGCCTCGCCGCGCTCGGTGTTCCGCGCCGCGTACGTGGCGAGCCCGGTGGACGACGAGGACCGCTACGTCGCCGCCATGCTCACCACCCGCGTCGGCGACGACCACTACCCGGGCGACGCCGCCACCTCGGCCGCCTGGCCGGGCGTCGCGCCCGGCCGGCGCGGCGTGCTCAACGCGCTGGCGCCGACCCGCTTCCGCATCGACGACCTGCACGAGATCACCCCCAAGCCGCCCGTCCTGTGGATCCGCGGCACCGACGACGTGATCGTCTCCGACACCTCCCTGTTCGACCTGGCCCACCTGGGCGCCATCGGCGTGGTGCCCGGCTCCCCCGGCACCCCCGCCCAGCCGATGATCACCCAGACCCGGGCCGTGCTGGAACGCTACGGCCCGTACCGCGAGGCGGTGCTGGACAAGTGCGGCCACAGCCCCCACCTGGAACGCCCCGACGACTTCCGGCGCCTGCTGGCCCGGCACCTCCTGGAGGCCTGATGCTCGTCGCCCTCTCCCTCGTCGCGAGCCTGCTCACGCCCTTACCCGCCGCGGCCCAGGCCCGGCCGCTGACCGTGCCGGGCGCCGAGCGCGCCGTCACGGCCGAGCTGGACGACCTCACTACCGCCGGCACCGTACGCACCGGGCACACCGACCCCGCCGACTGGGCCGGCCTGCACTCGGCCGCCACGGTGAACCCCACCGGCGTCCCCGGCGTCCAGATCGACGGCTACTTCCCCGACACCTCCACCACCAATGCCACCCACGGCTGGAACCACGACGCCCAGTTCGTCATCCGGCTCCCCGAGCACTGGAACGGCGGCCTCGTCGTCACCGGCACGCCCGGCAACCGGGAGCAGTACGCCAACGACTTCACGATCGCGGATTGGGTGCTGGCCAAGGGCTACGCCTTCGCCGCCACCGACAAGGGCAACACCGGCCTGAACTTCCACACCGACGGCCGGCGCCCCGGCGACGCCATCGCCGAGTGGAACGAGCGGGTCACCCAGCTCACGGTCGCCGCCAAGGCCGTCACCGCCCAGCGATACGGCCGGGCCCCGAGGCGGACGTACATGGCCGGGATCTCCAACGGCGGCTACCTGGTCAGGTGGCAGCTGGAGAACCGCGGATGGCTCTACGACGGCGGCGTCGACTGGGAGGGCACGCTCTGGCGGGTCAAGGGCGACAACCTGCTGAACTACCTGCCGGAGGCGCTCAGGGCGTACCCGGACGAGACCGGCGTGCGGCAGGCGGGCTTCGCGGCCGGCTCAGAGTTCCTGTGGCCGTTCCACCGGCAGTACTACTGGGAGCTCACCCAGCAGCTCTACCAGAAGGAGCTCGACCCGTCCTACGACGGCGCCGCGGCCGACTACGACTACGACACGCGCCGCCCCTACGCGGCGGTCGCCCGGATCGCGCTGACCGGGCGCATCACGAAGCCGCTCATCACGCTGCACGGCACGCTCGACTCGCTGCTGCCCATCGAGCGCGACTCCGACGTCTACGCGCGGATGGTCGGCCCGCACCGGCCCTTCCGCTACCACCGGGTGGAGGGCGGCAACCACCTCGACAGCCTGGTGGACGTCCACCCGGACCGGCTCAGGCCGATGCTGCCGGCCTTCCGCGACGCCTTCGCCGAGCTGGAGGAGTGGACCGGCCGGTAGGCGCCGATCCTCGCGGTACGGGCGTCAGTCCTTCAGGTAGGCGTCAGTCCTTCAGGTAGCGGTGCCTGCCCGCGCGTGCCAGCCGTACGAGGTGGCGGGCGCCGGGCAGGCGCCGGCCGATCCGGTGCAGGGCCGTGTCGCGGCCGAGCGGCGAGCGGCGGCCCGGGTCCACGGCGGCGGTGGGGCGCACCATGACGGCGCCCCGCCGGATCTCCAGCCCGAACCGCAGCCCCACCTCGTCCTCGGCGGTGCGCAGCGACGGCAGCCACCGGCCCGGCCCGAGCACGTCCGGCGGCGCGAACATCCGCCGGATCGGCAGCTTGGCCACGAGCTGGCCGGCGATGCGGCCGGCCAGGCCCGGCTCGACGAGGGCGGGCGCGCTCACCTCGCGAGCCCGGCGTCCGGTGCCGCGCAGCACGAGCTCCAGCGGCGGCCCGCCGCTCGGCGGCACGTACGGCACCGGCAGCACGACGTACAGATGGCCCTCCTGCCGCCTGACGGTGACGCCCGGCGAGACCAGCGCGATGGACTCGGCGAACGAGCGCGGCTCGACGGCCAGGCCCAGCTCGCCCTCGTCGGTCCAGCACGGCACCACCAGGCGGGTCTTCGGGCGCTCGGCCAGCACGCCGAGGCAGTTGAGCGGGCCCTCGGAGCGGCGCACGCGGCTGCGGGCCTGGTGTGCGCCGCCGTACATGCGGACGTGGACCTCCCACTGGCCGGAGCGCAGCGGCCGGCCCATGGCGGCCTCGGTGGCGTCCACGCGGGCCTCGCCGACGATGCGCACCCGGATGTGGCGGCGCCCGTCCGCGACCCGCTCCACCCGGTACGCGACGGGCAGGAAGTGGATGACGCCCGTCTCGGAGTGCCGGACGTAGACCTCGATGCGGGCTCGCTCGACCGCCTGGGTGACGTCGGTGACGCCGTCCGGCAGCAGCGCGGGGTCGAGCGAGCGGGGCGGGATCCAGTGCAGCCGGTCGCCGTCGGCGCGGAAGACGGTGGGCCGGCCGTCGCCGCCCAGCACCTCGACGGTGAGCCCGAGCACGAGCACCTGCCCGTCCCAGCGGACCTCGGTCAGGTCGGCGCCCAGGCCCGCGCGGCGGGTGGAGTTGGCCAGCAGGACGAGCTGGTCGAGGCGGCCCGCCCGCAGGAGCGCGGCCACGGCGCGCAGGTGGACCGGCAGATAGCGGTCGAGCCGCTCGGGGAAGCGCTCCAGCACCAGCTCCCTGAGCAGCGTGAAGTGCATGCCGCGGTCGATGGAGGAGCCGGCGAACCTGCTGGTGAGGAACGGGCGCAGCGCCGTGGAGCGGAACCAGTAGGCGTGCATGCGGTCGCGGTGGCGGCCCTCGCCGATGCGGGCGTCGATGCCGTCGAGCAGCTCGCGCAGCTCGGCCACGACCGTGGCGGGGTCCTCGTCGGGCTCGGGGCGCTCGCCCAGGTGGCAGCAGACCTGCTCGGCGAGGACGGCGACGACCTTGGCCTCAAGGTAGGCGCGCACGGAGAACGCCTGCTCGGCGAGCTGGCCGCCGGGCGCGGCGAAGGCGAGGGCGTGCTGCTCCAGGAACGCGCGCCGGTAGAGCTTGTGCGGGGTGAGGAGCGAGAAGAGCCGGTCGCGCAGGACGTCGGCGCGGGCCCGGCTCTGCTGGAAGGCGCCCATGGGCGGCCCGGTGTCGCGGGCGAGCCGCCCGACCAGGACGTCGGCGTCCGTCTCCACGGCCCGGTCGTACATGCGCTCCAGCGCCTCGCGGGCCAGCCGGTCGCCCTGGGTCATCAGGTAGACGTACTCGCCCTTGGCCGCCGCGATGCCGACGTTGCGTCCCCTCATGGGCGAGCCGCTGTGCGGCAGGTGCAGGACCCGGACGTTGCGGCGCACTGCGGCGACGGTGTCGAGCCGTTCGGCGATCCCGTCGGTGGACCCGTCGTCGACGAAGATCACTTCGTAGTCGTCGGCGGGCAGCGTCTGGTCCAGGACGGACCGCAGGCACGCGTCGGCCGAATCACCCGGGTTGTGGACATCGACGATCACACTGACCTTCACAGCCATGGGGCCAGCGTGCGCCCGCCCGCGTGGACGGACGCGGCGGCTTGCCGATTGCTGAGGGAAAGATGACCTGTCAGTACCAACCCGTGGACTGCGAGTGTCCCCAGGCGCCGCACGGCGTGCCGTAGCGGCCCTTGATGTAGCCGAGGCCCCACTTGATCTGGGTGGCCGCGTTGGTCTGCCAGTCGCCGCCGGCCGAGGCCATCTTGCTGCCGGGCAGGGACTGCGGGATGCCGTACGCGCCGGAGTAGCGGTTCATGGCCCGCTCGTTCCAGCCGCTCTCCTTCTGCCAGAGCCGTTCGAGGCAGCCCCACTGGTCGGCGCCGAAGCCGGCGCCGGCCAGCATGGACCGCGCGATGGCCTTGTTGCTGCCCGGCGACGGGGTGCTGCCGGGCGGGAAGTTGGCGGGCGGGAAGCCGTTGCCGCCCGGGGCCTTCTTCTTGACCTCGACCCAGTCGAATCCGGTCTTCGCCCCGGAACGGGAGTCCTTGAGCTTGTCGGCCTTGTACGCCTGGACCGCGGCCTCCTTGAGGGCGTCGGTCTTGCGGTCGTCCCCGCCGAACTGCCCGCTGGCCAGGGCGCCCATGTCGGTGATCGACATGGGCTCGGCGGCGCGGGGCGCGTTGGCGTTCTGGACGGCGCGGTAGGCGGTGAAGCCTCCGCCGCCGAGCACGACGACGGCCGCCAGGCCGATGCCGAGCACCCGCTTCGGGCTCACGCGCGAGGAACGGGCCGGTCGGCTTGCCGAGCGGGGGGATTCGGGGGCGCGGCGCTCACTCAACTGCGGACCTGGGCTCACGAGCAATGAGCTTGCCCTGTCTTGGGGGGTGGTCCGCAACCGAAACGGGACAATCGGCAGGACAACACTGGCCCCACCAGCCACCTGGCGTGGAGTTTCCCGCATGATGTGATTTTCGTCACAGGCTGACGGAGGCTTTTCCCGCGGCTGGGGCGGCTCTGACACTGCCCCGTCTTTTTTGTGGTCGTGTGAGTGAGATGTCACAGTTCTATGACGCTCGTCTGATGCATCCCTCAGCGGGGCGAATAATGTGCAGGTGGCCGGCATCCTCCTCATCGAAGACGACGCCTCCGTGCGCACAGCCCTGGAGCTGGCGCTGACACGGCAGGGGCACTCCGTCACCTCCTACGCCACGGGCGAGGAGGGCCTGGACCACATCAGGTCGCGCCGGCCCGAGATCGCCATCCTCGACGTCATGCTCCCGGGCATCGACGGGGTCGAGGTGTGCCGCCGCATCCGCCGGCTCGACCAGCTCCCCGTCATCCTGCTCACCGCCCGCGGTGACGACCTCGACATCGTGGTGGGCCTGGAGGCCGGTGCCGACGACTACGTGGTCAAGCCCGTCGAGCCGCGCGTGCTCGACGCCCGCATCCGCGCCATCCTGCGCCGCGCCGAGTCGGCGGCGTCCGACCGCATCACCTTCGGCGACCTGGTGATCGACCGGGGCGCGCTGAAGGTCACGCTGGCCGGCAAGGAGATCCACCTGACGCCGACCGAGCTGCGGCTGCTGCTGGAGCTCGTCCGTCACCCCGGCCAGGTGCTCAACCGGCGCTACCTGCTGCGGGAGGTGTGGGACCACACGCACGTCGCGGACTCCCGCCTGGTGGACGCCTGCGTGCAGCGCGTGCGCGCGAAGATCGAGCCGACGCCCGCCGAGCCGGTGTTCATCCACACCGTGCGCGGATTCGGCTACCGGTTCAGCCCTCCATGATCAAGAAGTTGCTCGGACGCGTGGTCAGGCTGCCCACCGGGCTGCGCGCGCGGCTCGTCATCACCTTCACGCTGGTCGCCGTCACCGCGTCGGTCCTCGTCGCCACCATCGGCTTCGAGCTGGCCAAGAGCGCGCTGGTCGAGCGGGCCGAGGACACCGCCGTGGACGTGGTCGAGCGCGAGCTCGACCGCATCGCGTTCCCGATCGGCCGGCTGCGGCCGGGCGAGGCGCCGCCCACCGCGAAGAACCTGGAGGAGCTCGGCCAGTCGCTCGACGGCCCCGGCCGCGGCGTCGTCGTCGAGTACCGCGGCCTGCTCTACGCCGACGGCCCCATGACCATGGACGACGTGCCCAACGAGCTGTACGGCCGGGCCAAGCAGAACGTGGTCACCCAGCGCAGGGTCATCCACAACGAGCTGTGGCTCATCGTCGGCGCCGAGGTCTACCGGCGCGCGGACGCCGTCGTCGAGCCCACCGGGCTGCGCACGTTCGTCTTCTTCCCGCTGCGCGACGAGCAGAGCCGGCTCTCCACCCTGCGCAGCAAGCTCACCCAGGGCGGCGCCAGCATCGTGGCCATCGCGCTGGTCGTGGCGCTCCTGTCGGCCCGGCAGGTGCTGCTGCCGGTGCGCCGCCTGAGCGCGGCGGCCCAGGCGCTCGGCCAGGGCCGGCTCGACACCCGCCTGCCGGTCCACGGGCAGGACGAGCTGGCCGAGCTGACCGCCCGCTTCAACGACGCGGCGGCGGCGCTGGAGCTGAGCGTGTCGGAGCTGCGGGCGCTGGAGGCCATGTCGCGCCGGTTCGTCGCCGACGTCTCCCACGAGCTGCGCACGCCGCTGACCGCGATGACCGCCGTGGCCGAGGTGCTCAACGACGACCTCGAACGGCTGCCCGCCGACACGGCGCAGGCCGTGCGGCTGGTGCTCAGGGAGGTCGAGCGGCTGCGCGAGCTGATCGAGCACCTCATCGAGATCAGCCGCTTCGACGCCGGCACGGCCACGCTCAACCTGGAGCCGGTCAACGTCGCCGAGGCCGTCCACGGCTGCCTGGACGTGCGCGGCTGGGGCGAGAAGGTGGCGGTGACCGCCTCGCCGGGCCTGACCGCCAGCCTGGACCCGCGCAGGTTCGACGTCATCGTGGCCAACCTCGTCGGCAACGCGCTCAAGCACGGCGGGGAGCCGGTCACCGTGAGCGCCAGAGGCACCGAGAACGGCCTGGAGGTGAAGGTGCGCGACCACGGCAAGGGCATACCGCCCGAGGCCCTGCCCCACGTCTTCGACCGCTTCTTCAAGGCGGGGGCCGGGCGCACCCGCAGCCAGGGCAGCGGCCTCGGCCTGGCCATCGCCCGGGCCAACGCCCAGCTCCACGGCGGCACGATCTCGGTGCGCCCGCAGACGCCGGGCACGCTCTTCACGGTCTGGCTGCCGCGCGCATGAGGGACCGTACGAGGAGGACGTGCCACAGCCGCCGCGCGCGGGGCGCCCTGGCCCTGCTGACGGGCGTCGTGCCGGTGGTGGCGGGCTGCGGCATCGCGCCGACCGACGCGCGGGAGGTGGCCAGGCCGCCGACCGTCCAGGTGCCGCCGCCGTCCAAGACCATCTATCTGCTCAAGGACGGCAGGCTGACGAAGGAGCCGGCCGACGTCGAGTCCGACACCGTGGAGAGCCTGCTGACGGCCCTGTTCGCGGCCTCCAGGCAACCGCTCCAGGACGGCCGTGACACCGCGCTGCGCGGCTTCACGCTGGAGGGCATCAAGGACTCCCTGAACCCGATCCGGCGCGACGAGGTGCAGCTCCCCCGCACCTCGACGCTCACGGTGATCGTCAAGGGCGAGGGCACGCTCTCACGGCCCGCCAAGGCCCAGATCGTGTGCACGGCACAGCAGGACGCCGCGTTCGAGCAGGTCAAGATCGTCCGCAGGTACGAGAACCGCCCCTCCACGGTGGAGGGACGGTTCATCTGCGGCGACCTGAAGTGAGCCCGGCTAGAGGGTGATGTCCTCCAGCATCTCGGTCACCAGGGCGGCGATCGGCGAGCGCTCGGATCGCGTCAGCGTCACGTGGGCGAACAGCGGATGGCCCTTGAGCTTCTCCACCACGGCCACGACGCCGTCGTGCCGGCCGACGCGCAGGTTGTCGCGCTGGGCGATGTCGTGGGTGAGCACCACGCGGGAGTTGGCGCCGATGCGGCTCAGCACGGTCAACAGCACCCCGCGCTCCAGCGACTGGGCCTCGTCCACGATCACGAACGCGTCGTGCAGCGACCGGCCGCGGATGTGGGTGAGCGGCAGCACCTCCAGCATCCCGCGGTCGTGCACCTCCTCGATCACCTCGGGCGTGGTGATCGCGCCCAGGGTGTCGTAGACCGCCTGGCCCCACGGGCCCATCTTCTCGCCCTCGGTGCCGGGCAGGTAGCCGAGCTCCTGGCCGCCGACCGCGTAGATCGGCCGGAAGACGATCACCTTGCGGTGCTGGCGGCGCTCCAGGACCGCCTCCAGGCCCGCGCACAGCGCCAGCGCGGACTTGCCGGTGCCGGCCCGGCCGCCGAGCGACACGATGCCGATCTCCGGGTCCATCAGCAGGTCGAGCGCGATCCGCTGCTCGGCCGAGCGGCCGTGCAGGCCGAACACCTCGCGGTCGCCGCGCACCAGGCGCACCGACTTGTCGGGGAGCACGCGGCCGAGCGCCGAGCCCCTGCTCGACAGCAGCCGCAGACCCGTGTGGGTGGGCAGGTCCCTGGTCTCGTCGAGCTCGGCCGAGCCCTGGTCGAACAGGGTCTGGACGCCCTCGTCGGTCACCTGCACCTCGGCCATGCCGGTCCAGCCCGACTCGACGACCAGCTCCGCGCGGTACTCCTCGGCGGCCAGCCCGATCGAGGCCGCCTTGACCCGCATGGGCAGGTCCTTGGACACCAGCACGACGTCGCAGCCCTCGGCGGCCAGGGCACGGGCCACCGTGAGGATGCGCGTGTCGTTGTCGCCCAGACGGAAGCCCACGGGCAGGATGGACGGGTCACTGTGGTTGAGCTCCACCCTGAGGGTGCCGTCCCCGGCCGGCATGGGCTCGTCCAGCCGGCCGTGTCTGACGCGCAGGTCGTCGAGGTAACGCAGAGCCTTGCGCGCGAAGTAGCCCAGTTCGGGATGGTGCCGCTTCGCCTCCAGCTCGGTGATGACGACGATCGGGAGGACGACCTCGTGCTCGGCGAACCGGGTCATCGCCGCCGGGTCGGCGAGCAGGACCGAGGTGTCGAGCACGTACGTGCGCTTACCGGGCTGAGTGGACGGGTTGCTCGAGGACACTGCCACACGTTCTCCCCCGGGCGCCCCTGGCGGGGGGCACCCTGCAGACGAGGTGGGAATCGGACCGGACCCGTGTCCCCGGCCGCGACGTGCCGGCGACGCCGGATTCCGGCCCCCTCGGCAAGTGTTGGCGCAAGGATGGGGCCCTCTCCGGAGTGTCCGGCCCGTGGCCGGACACTTCCAACGTTACGTCTTGGATACCCAGATGTCGGGTCAGGAACCGTAACGCCGGTGCCTCGCGGCGTAGTCGCGCAGCGCCCGCAGGAAGTCGACCCTGCGGAAGTCAGGCCAGTAAGCCTCGTGGAAGTAGAACTCGGAGTGAGCGCTCTGCCAGAGCATGAAGCCGGACAGCCGCTGCTCGCCCGAGGTCCGGATGAGAAGGTCCGGGTCGGGCTGGCCGCGAGTGTAGAGATGCTCCGCGATGTGCTCCACATCGAGTACCTCGACGAGGTCCTCGATGCTGGCCCCCTTGCTGGCTTGCTCCTGGAGGAGTGAGCGCACCGCATCGGCAATCTCACGTCTTCCTCCATACCCAACTGCAACGTTCACAATCAGGCCAGGACGGTGCGATGTTGCTTCTTTCGCGTTTTTCAGGACATTGGCCGTCCGGTCGGGGAGCAGATCGAGCGCTCCGACCGGGCTGATGCGCCAGCCCTGGTCCACGAGCTCCTGCGTGACGTCCTCGATGATCCGCAGGAGCGGCTCCAGCTCCTCGCTGGGCCGGTTGAGGTTGTCGTTGGACAGCATCCACACCGTGACCACCTCGACGCCGCTCTCGCGGCACCAGGTGAGCAGCTCGGAGATCTTGTCCGCGCCCTTGCGGTGCCCGGTGGACACGTCGCGCATGCCCATGGCGCGCGCCCAGCGGCGGTTGCCGTCGATGATGACCCCGACATGCCGGGGGACGCTGTCCTTCGACAGCTTGGCCTCCAACCGGCGCTCGTACAGCCGGTAGACCAGGTCGCGCAGGCCCACGGAGTCCTCCCCAGCGGTGCTGTGCCTTCGGTCGAGTGACCTAACAGGCAATTATCACCGCGATTTCCTGTGTCCGCGCCCTCACGAGCTGAGATCTTCCCCGGAACGCCGTCGTTCCTCAGGGCCGCCGAGACAGCCGTCCGCCTCGTCGACGAGCGCGTGCACGAAGCCCGCGAGCTCCGCGGAGGTGAGCACCGCCCGCATGCCGACGCCTTCCGCGCCCCACGCCTCGACGATGGCGCGGCGGGTCAGCCGCCACCGCCCGGGCCGGTCACGCCCGGGGACCCAGAGCGGGATCGTGCGCAGGCAGCAGCGCAGCTCACCGCCTCCCACCAGGGCCGACCTCGTACGATACCGGAAGGCGAACAGTTCGCTGTCCGGCTCCTCCTCGGGGAACCTGTCGTCCGGATCGGGCCAGCGCGCGGCCTTCCCGCGCCCGGCACGGGCCTCGTCCACGCCGTGCGCCAGGCGCCGCAGCAGCCAGCCGCACCGCTCGCCCACGGTGCCGTACGGGGTGCCGTCGCGCGCCAGCTCCAGGGTGATCTCGTACGGCATGCCGACGCTGTCCGTGCACGCGACGGGCGTGACGGTCAGGAAAGATCCATCGACGCAGCGTAGTCCCCCCACATCGGCAGCTTATCCATCCCAAACTTCCCTAAACCCAGGAAAACGCCCAGCCATAAACCCCCGGGCAAGATCACCCGATTTCGTAAAAACGTCGCGCGGTTTCGCCCAGGACCAGGTCCCGGTCCGTGCCCCCCAGCAGGGACGACGTCACCTCCCAGACCGTCCGGTAGTCGGAGGCGAGCAGCGCCACCGGCCAGTCGCTGCCGGCCATCAGCCGCTCGGGGCCGAACGCCCCCACCGCGTGGTCCACGTACGGCCGCAGGTCCTCCACGGTCCAGTTCGCGTGGTCGGCCTCGGTGACCAGCCCCGACACCTTGGCGTACACGTTGGGCAGGGCCGCCGCCCGCGTGATCTGGGAGGCCCACGGCTCCCACACGTGCTCCCTGACGCGCGGCTTGGACAGGTGGTCCACGACGACGCGCAGCGTGGGGTGGCGCTCGGCCAGCGTGACGACGTGGTCGAGGTGCCGGGGCAGCAGCGAGACCACGTCGAAGGTCAGCCCGGCCGCCGCCAGCAGGCCCAGCGACTCCAGCACGGTCTCCTGGACCACCCAGTCCGGGTCCGGCTCGTCGTGGATGAGGTGCCGGACTCCGCGAAACTTCGGATGTCTGGCGTACCGTTCGATGGCGCGGGCCGCCTCCTCCGGGCGGTCGAGCGGCACCCAGCCGACCACCGCCGCCACGAAGTCGTGGGCCTCGGCCAGGGCCAGCAGGGCGTCGGTCTCCGCGTACGAGTCGGCCGCCTGCACCAGCACCGTGGCCTCGACCCCGGCCACGGCCAGCTCCGGCGCCAGGTCGGCCGGCCGGTAGCTGCGGTACAGCACGCCCTGGTCCGGGGTCAGCCACGGGTAGGAGCCGGTCTCAAGGTCCCAGAAGTGCTGGTGCGCATCCACGATCACGCAGCAAACCTAGGATGTCTGGCTCTCCCGGGCAAGGGCCTCAGGGGGCCACGCGGCCGGCCCGGCGCCGTTGACGGGCCGGCCGCGGAAGGCCAGGGGGATGGCTTTACCTCGTCGCGCGCCCTAGGACAGGCGGTCGAGCAGCGCGTTGTACTCGTCCCACAGCTCCTTGGGCAGGTGGTCGCCGAAGGTGTCGAAGTGGGCGCGGATCTGCGCGGCCTCGTCCCGCCACACCTCGGGCTCGACCGACAGCAGCGTGCGCAGGTCCTCCTCGGGCAGGTCGAGGCCCTCGGTGTCGAGCGTCTCGGGCAGCAGGCCGATCGGCGTCGGCACGGCCGTCGCCTCGCCGTTGAGGCGCTCGACGATCCACTTCAGCACCCGGCTGTTCTCGCCGAAGCCCGGCCAGACGAAGCGGCCGTCGGCGTCCTTGCGGAACCAGTTGACGTAGTAGATGCGCGGCAGCTTCGCACCCTGGCGCCGGCCGATCTCCAGCCAGTGGCCGAAGTAGTCGCCCATGTTGTAGCCGCAGAACGGCAGCATCGCGAACGGGTCGTAGCGCAGCTCGCCGACCTTGCCCTCGGCCGCGGCGGTCTTCTCGGAGGCGACGTTGGCTCCGAGGAAGACGCCGTGGTCCCAGCTCAGCGACTCCGTCACGAGCGGCACCGCGCTGGCGCGGCGCCCGCCGAACAGGATCGCCGAGATGGGCACGCCCTCGGGGTCCTGCCACTCCGGCGCGATGGTCGGGCACTGGGAGGCGGGCGTGGTGAAGCGGGCGTTGGGGTGGGCGGCGGGCTCGGCGTCGCCGGGCGTCCAGGAACGGCCCTTCCAGTCGGTCAGGTGCGCCGGCGGCTCGTCGGTGAGCCCCTCCCACCACACGTCGCCGTCGTCGGTCAGGGCGACGTTGGTGAAGATGCTGTTGCCCCAGAGCGTCCTGACCGCGTTGGCGTTGGTGATCTCACCGGTGCCGGGGGCCACGCCGAAGAACCCGGCCTCCGGGTTGATCGCGCGCAGCGTGCCGTCCTTGCCGAACCGCATCCAGGCGATGTCGTCACCGACGGTCTCGACCTTCCAGCCCGGGATCGTCGGCTGGAGCATGGCGAGGTTGGTCTTGCCGCAGGCGCTCGGGAAGGCCGCGGCGATGTAGCGCACCTCGCCGGAGGGCGGCGTGAGCTTGAGGATGAGCATGTGCTCGGCCATCCAGCCCTCGTCGCGGGCCATGGTGCTGGCGATGCGCAGCGCGTAGCACTTCTTGCCGAGCAGCGCGTTGCCGCCGTAGCCGGAGCCGTACGACCAGATCTCGCGGGTCTCGGGGAAGTGGCTGATGTACTTGGTGGAGCTGCACGGCCAGGGCACGTCCTGCTCGCCCGGCTCCAGGGGCGCGCCGACGCTGTGGACGCAGCGCACGAACTCGCCGCGTTCCTCGATGAGCCGCAGAGCCCGCTCACCCATCCGGGTCATGATCCGCATCGAGACGGCGACGTACGGCGAGTCGGTGATCTCCACGCCGAGCTGGGAGATCTCGCCGCCGAGCGGGCCCATGCAGAAGGGCACGACGTACATCGTCCGGCCGCGCATGCAGCCCTTGAACAGCTCGCCGAAGGTGGCGCGCATCTCCGCGGGCGCGATCCAGTTGTTCGTCGGCCCGGCGTCCTCCTCGCGCTCGGAGCAGATGAACGTGCGGTCCTCGACCCGGGCGACGTCGCTCGGGTCGGACTTGGCGTAGAAGCTGTTGGGCCGCTTGGCCAGGCGGGTGAAGGTGCCCTGCTCGACCAGCAGGTTGGTCAGGCGGGTCCACTCCGCCTCCGAACCGTCGCACCACTCGATCCGGTCGGGCTGGGTCAAGGCGGCGATCTCGTTCACCCAGGCAACCAATTCGGCATTGCTCGTCGGGGCGGGTACTTCGACGGAAAGGGACACGGCTCCGGCTCCTCCACGGTGTTCAGGGCCCAGTCATCATTAACGACGAAGCCGCGGGAAAGCCAATTGGCATAGACCTTTTCGCGTCGGCGTCGCCGCAGGCAGGGGCCTTGACGATTGAGGGAGCCTACCCATCCCGAACGGTTTTAAAAGAAATTCCTCCGGCACCTCCACCGGCCTCCGGAGCATGGTCTAAACCAATTCCCGGAGTGGTATAAACCATTTCCCGATTCGTTTTCGCTGCGTGCTCTCAGTTCTGGACGTCGGGCCCGGAGGAGCGGACGCGGTCGACGTGGCTCAGGGCGTCCCGCAGATCCGCCAGCCACGTGTCGGTGTGTCGGCCGACCAGGCGCACGCACCACGCGAGCGCGTCGCTGCGGCTGCGGGCCACGCCGGCGGCCACGAGCGTGTCGAGGACCTGCCGCTCCGACTGCCGCAGCCGGGTCATCACCGGCACGGACAGAGTGGTGAACATCACAGTGAGGTCGCCACAGGTGACGCCCCAGGACACCTTCTGCCGGAACCTGCGCTCGGCCTCGCGCGCGATCTCGATGCGGCGCTCCCGGGTCTCCTCCCTGAAGCGCAGGGCCAGCCCCTCGACGAGGGCCTCCCGCTCCTCCTCCGGCGTCTCGCCGGACGGCTCGGGCAGCGTGCCGATGACCGCGATCTCCTCGCGGTCGCGGACGATCTCGGGCGCCCCGGTGAACCAGTCCTCGGGCAGGCGGCCGGTGAACCACGCGCGTACCTGTGCGGTGCTTTCTACGCTTTCCATGTAATCAGAATTACACCATTGCTGGGCGCACGCACGCACCGGAGGGTGCGAAGCGGATGACCGCGGGGTTACCTGACCCTGGCCGAGAGGGCAGGGCTGATCCGGACGACGCCGGCGAGGTTGCGGGTGTGCACAGGACTGATCTTGACCACGTCGCCCGTGCGCGGCGCCTGGATCATCTTGCCGCCGCCCCAGTAGATGGCCACGTGCGAGATGTAGCCGGGATTGGTCGGGTCGCTGCGCCAGAAGATGAGGTCGCCCGGCTGCGCCTGCGACAGCGGCACCTGGGGGCCCGTCACCCACTGCTGGTGGGTCACGCGCGGCATCTTGACGCCGGCCTGGGCGTAGGCCCACTGCACCAGGCCCGAGCAGTCGAACGTGTCGGGCCCCTCGGCGCCCCACACGTACGGCCGGCCGAGCTTGGAGGCCGCCGCCTTCAGCGCCACGGTGATCTGCGCGGCCGAGACGAGCGCGCCGGCGGCCCACACCCGCGCCTGCTTCTTGGCCGGCGGCAGCACCGGGTTGACCATGGCCACCTGCGTGCCCTTGGGCAGCGCCTTGAGCAGGGAGTCGCGCAGCTTCGCCGAGTTGGCCTTGGGAGCACTGACGATCAGCGCGTTGTCGCGGGGCAGGCCGAGCCGCTGCCCGGTCTGCCGGGAGACGACGGCGTCCACCGCGCCGAAGCCCGTCGTGGCGTACGCGCCGATGCGCAGCGGGCCGGCCGGGCCGTTCACGCGGCTGTGCAGCGACAGCCCGCCGTCGTTGCCGAGCACGAACGAGACCGCGACGTCGCCCGCCGCGACGTTCTTCCACAGCGCGTCGGAGGCCGCGGTGACCTTCGGCGTGTAGGAGCGGAACGTGGAGGGATCGACCGCGAGGGTCTGCACCCGCTTGCCGTCGAGCGTGATGGAGGCCGCGTCGGCCAGTTCCAGCGCCCGCACGCCGCGTAAGCGCGCCACCTTCTCCAGCAGCTTCGTGGTGAACGGCTTGCGCGTGACGACGAACAGGTTGGGCTTGTGCAGCGTGCCCAGCGGCTTGACCTCGGGCGCCGGGCCGGACTCGGCGACCAGCGTCTGCCGGGGCGAGGGCCGCTCCTGCAGGGGCGCCGTCGCCGCGGCCTGCCCCTGCCGCAGCGGCGTCTTCGGTACGCGGGGCTGCACCAGCAGGAGCACGTCGGCGGTCAGCACCGCGACGAGCGCCACCACGATGACCGGCACCAGCCGCGCGTGGTCACGCCGGCGGCGCGGAGGCGGCGCGTACGGGCCCTGGGGATGGCCGTGCGGGTGACCGTAGGGGTGGCCGTGCGGGTGAGCGTGCGGGTGCTGCGCCGGGGACTTCAGCAGGTAGCTCAGGTCCTGCTTGATGGCCGAGCCGCGGCGCAGCCCCGGGGCAGCAGAAAGCGCCGCCGGGCCGTCGTGGGCCCGGCGGTGCGTGTCTCCGGGGGTCAGTTCCCGATGTACGGCACGGCCTCGAGGATCTCGACCGTGTTCTGACGGCCGTTGGGCATGCTGTACGTGGCCTTCTCACCGATCTTCTTGCCGTTGATCGCCGCCCCGAGCGGGGACTTGGGCGAGTACACGTCGATCGGGGCGCCGCTCTCCTCGCGGGAGGCGAGCAGGAAGGTCACCTCGTCGTCGTCGCCGACGAACCGGATCGTCACGGTCATGCCCGGGCCCACGACGCCCTCGGTCTTGGGAGCCTCCCCGACCTTCGCGTTGTCGATGATCTGGCGGAGGTGGAAGATGCGGGCCTCCATCTTGCCCTGCTCGTCCTTGGCCGCGTGGTAGCCGCCGTTCTCCTTCAGATCACCCTCTTCGCGGGCGGCCTCGATCTTCTTGGCGATGTCGACGCGCCCTGGGCCCGAGAGATATTCGTACTCCGCCTTCAGGCGGTCGTACGCCTCCTGCGTCAGCCATGTGACGTTCTCATCGCGAGAGTCGGCCACGGGTTCTCCTTGCTTGCCTAGGGGCCCTGGAACACTGAGGACGCCTGTGCGGTCGAATTGCGAAAGGCTAACAAGCCGGCCGCGCCAACGCTTCCCCAAACGTCTTATTCTATGAGATTGCAGTACTGGATGTGGACCGAAGCGGCCTCGGCGGTGGTGTCCAGCCGCTCCTTGAGCTGCTTACTACCCTCTCCCGGCCCGATTCTTACGTCCTTGGTGCCCACCTCGGCATGCCCGGCGTCCAGGGCCCTGAGCTGACAGACGGCCGCGCGGTCGTCCGGCTTGGCCACGGTGAAGACGATCTCGGCCTGACTCGGCTCCACGGTGAACGACACCACCTGCGCCACGGCGCCGGACGTGCTGCCGGTCATCGACCACATCACGTAGCCCCATCCGCCCGCGATGATGGCCACCAGCACGCCGATGACGACGTGCACGACGAGACGGCCGCCTCGCTTGGGACGGTCCGGGTAGTCGTCGGGTGTGCCGAGAACTGGCCCGTTCCCGACATCTCTGGTGGCCATGGCGGAATCTCCCTGCACTCCCTCAGCGTTATCCGAGACAATTGTCGCCCGCGGGGGCAGTGCCCTCGCGACCGCCCAGCAGAAAGTAACCTCTCTGGGCGCCTGTTCGGTCCGACTGAGGAGACATCGAGCCCGTGAGTGCACCGCTGAGGCTGATGGCCGTCCACGCCCACCCTGACGACGAGTCCAGCAAGGGCGCCGCGACGATGGCCCGTTATGTCCGCGAAGGCGTGGAGGTGCTGGTCTGTACCCTCACGGGCGGTGAGCGGGGCTCGGTGCTCAACCCGAAGATGGACCGGCCCGAGATCGTGGCCAACATCGCCGAGGTGCGCAAGGCCGAGATGGACCGGGCGCGCGAGATCCTCGGCGTGCGGCAGCAGTTCCTCGGCTTCGTCGACTCCGGCCTGCCGGAGAACGAGGACGAGGCGCTGCCCGAGGGCTGCTTCGCCCTGCAGAAGCTGGAGGACGCCTCCCGGCCGCTGGTCGCCGCCGTGCGCGAGTTCCGCCCGCACGTCATCATCACCTACGACGACGACGGCGGCTACCCGCACCCCGACCACATCATGACGAACAAGGTCTCGGTGGAGGCGTTCGACGCCGCCGGCGACCCCGACCGCTACCCGGGCACGGGCGAGCCGTGGCAGCCGCTGAAGCTCTACTACCAGATGGGCTTCACCAAGGAGCGGTTCGAGGCGCTGCACGAGGCCATGACCGCGCGCGGCATGGGCTCGCCGTACGCCGACTGGATCGCGCGCTGGGAGGACCGCCCCGCCAAGTGGCCGGTGACGACCCGCGTGCCGTGCGCTGACTACTTCGAGATCCGCGACGAGGCGCTCAAGGCGCACGCCACGCAGATCGACCCCGACAGCTGGTGGTTCGTCTGTCCGCGCGAGCTCCAGCGCGAGATCTGGCCGACCGAGGACTACCACCTGGCCCGCTCGCTGGTCGACACCGAGCTGCCCGAGGACGACCTGTTCACCGGCATCCACGCCGACGAGGTCTCGCCCGCCTGCCCCTGAGCGGCCCCCGGGCCGACCTGCACAGACCCGGCCCCTGGGCCGACCGCGGCACCCCGGTGGCACACTGGAAAGGTGACAGTTCTCGCAGCCGGTGACGTGAGCCCGGGCCTGCTCGGTTTCGTGGTGGTCGCCCTCATCGGGGTGGCCTTGTACTTCCTCATCAAGTCGATGAACAAGCAGATGTCGAAGATCAAGGTCCCGCACGAGGGCGACACGGACGACAGGAAAGCCGAGTAGATGGCCATCGAAGTAGTCGACGACCCGGCGCGGAGCCGGTTCGAGGTTCTCGTGGACGGCGAGGTGGCCGGGTTCGCCGACTACCGCCTGCTGCCCCAGAAGATCGTCTTCACCCACACCGAGGTGCGGCCCGAGCTCGAGGGCCAGGGCCTGGCGGGCCGGCTGGTCGCCCACGCGCTCGACATGAGCCGCGACACCGGCCTGCGGGTCGTCCCGCTCTGCCCGTACGTCGCGAAGTACATCGAGCGTCACCCCGAGTACAAGGACCTCGTGGACCCCGAGGGCGCCTGAGCCGGCGACGGTCAGTACTCCTTGGGGGACCACGCGCGTTCCAGGGCCAGCGGAAGCCCCCACCACCCGAGGGGCGTGAGCACGTCGTCGGCGTCCACGATGCCGAGATGCCCCCACAGCGTCACCACGGCCGCGAAGAGCCGCTCGCTGCCGCGCAGCTCGTCGGGGTCGCTCATGTCGACCTCGGTCGTGATGTCCGGGGACTCGGCGATGAGCCGCGCGATGCGCTCCGGCGAGGCCAGCACGCCCGGGCCGAGCCGGACCAGCGCGGCGGCCGCCGCGACCCAGTCGGCGTACTGGATCTCGCACAGGGCGGCGAGCACCTGGTCCTCGTGGCTCACCTCGCCGTCCAGGTCGGTGAACTCCTCGACGGTGTCGTCCTCCTCCGACAGGTCGGAGATGGGCCCCGCGACGCCCGCGGCCACCGACAGCCACAGCTCCATGTCGTCATCGGGCATCGGCCGGCCCTCGAACCCGGCGCAGGCCCGCAGCACGTTGGCCGGGTAGCCCGGCTGGCCGAGCAGCACCCGCAGCCGCGCCGCGGCCACCTCCAGGTCGGCGACCGGCAGCTCCGGCTGTCTCGGCAGGCCGGCGACGATGCGGCGCAGCTCGCTGAGCGCCATCGCCTCCTGCTCCTCGAAGACGGCCATCAGCTCCTCGTTCTGCTCGTCGGCGACCGCGAAGCCCGGCACCCGCCCGTCGGGCAGCGGCGTGTTCAGCCACCGGTCCTGCAGCTCCTCGTACGCGCGGCGGGCTCCCTGGTCGCCCCGCAGCAGCGCGTCGGAGTCGATCTCGCCGGCCCGCACCCGCTCCTCCAGGTGGCGCACGAGCCGGGAGAACATCTCCTCACCCACCGGCCCGCGCTCGTCCTCCTCCGGCCAGATGAAGAAGCCGGGCGTGAGCAGGATCGGCTCGGTGCCGGTGGACTCGACCCAGCGCTGCACCTCGCCCACGGTGGCGACACACGCCTCGATCTGCAGCAGGATCTCCTTGGCAGAGTCCCAGAAGACCGGCGACAGCGGGTTGCCCGCGGCGGCCATCGCGCGCCGCAGGTCGGGCAGGGCCACCAGCGACATGCCCGACGGCACGGACAGCAGCGCCCGCGCCACGTCCCTGCGGGTCAGGTCCGTGACGCGGCGCCCGGCGTGGGCGCGCACGTACTCGAGGTCCACTCTCCGTAACCTACGCCTCCACGCCCCGGTACGCGCGCGAAGCCGGTATGTGACCGGGAGCCGCGGGCAGGTAGGCCCCGTAGGGTGACCCGGGGAGGTCATGATGAACCGCTTGAACAACTCGACGAGCCCGTACCTGCTCCAACACGCGGACAACCCGGTCGAGTGGCACCCGTGGGGCGAGGAGGCGTTCGCCGAGGCGCGGCGGCGTGACGTGCCGCTGCTGATCAGCGTCGGTTACTCGGCGTGCCACTGGTGTCATGTGATGGCGCACGAGAGTTTCGAGGACGCCGAGACGGCGCGGCTGATGAACGCGAACTTCGTCAACGTCAAGGTCGACCGCGAGGAGCGGCCCGACGTCGACGCCGTCTACATGGGCGCCACCCAGGCCATGACGGGCCAGGGCGGCTGGCCCATGACCGTGTTCGCCACCCCTGACGGCCATCCGTTCTACTGCGGCACCTACTTCCCGCGGCGCGACTTCCAGCGGCTGCTGGCGGCCGTCCACGAGGCGTGGACGGACAAGCGCGAGGCGGTGCTGCGGCAGGGCTCGCAGGTGGTCTCGGCGCTCACCTCGCAGACGACGCTGCCCGGCGGGCCGCTGCCCACGGCGGAGACGCTGGAGCGGGCCATGGACGACCTGCGGGCCACGTTCGACCCGGCGCACGGCGGCTTCGGCGGGGCGCCCAAGTTCCCGCCGTCGATGGTGCTGGAGTTCCTGCTGCGTTCGGGCGAGCGGGAGATGAGCGGGAAGACGCTCGACGCGATGGCGCGGGGCGGCATCTACGACCAGCTCGGCGGCGGGTTCGCCCGCTACAGCGTGGACGCGCGGTGGGTCGTGCCGCACTTCGAGAAGATGCTCTACGACAACGCCCTGCTCCTGCGGGTCTGCACCCACTGGTGGAAGGCGGGCGGGGGCGAGCGGGCCCGGCGGATCGCGCTGGAGACCGCCGAGTGGCTGCTGCGGGAGATGCGCACGCCGGAGGGCGGCTTCGCCTCGGCGCTCGACGCCGACAGCGAGGGCGAGGAGGGCAGGTTCTACGTCTGGACGCCGGAGCAGCTCGGCGAGGTGCTCGGCGCGGACGACGGCGCCTGGGCGGCCCGGGTGTTCTCCGTCACCGGCACGTTCGAGCACGGCACGTCGGTGCTCCAGCTCCTGGAGGACCCGGACGACGCCGAGCGCTTCGCGTCCGTGCGCGCCCGGCTGCTCGCCGCCCGGGAGACGCGGGTGCGGCCCGGGCGCGACGACAAGGTCGTGGCCTCCTGGAACGGCCTGGCCGTCGCGGCGCTGGCCGAGACCGGCGCGGTGTTCGAGCGGCCCGACCTGGTCGAGGCCGCGGTGGCCGCGGCCACGCTGCTCGACCGCGTCCACCTGCGCGACGGCAGGCTGCTGCGCACCTCGCGCGACGGCCGGGCCGGGACGAACGCGGGGGTGCTGGAGGACTACGCGAACGTCGCCGAGGGCCTCATCGCGCTCTACGGCGTCACCGGCGACACCCGCTGGTTCCGGGCGGCCGGCACGCTGCTCGACGCCGTGCTGGCCCGGTTCGCCGACGGGACCGGCGGGTTCTTCGACACCGCCGACGACGCCGAGCGGCTGTTCCAGCGGCCCCAGGACCCCACGGACAACGCCACGCCGTCGGGGCAGTACGCCGCCGCGGGGGCGCTGCTGTCGTACGCGGCGCTGACCGGGTCGGAGCGGCACCGGGAGGCGGCCCGCGCGGCGCTCGGCACCGTGTCGGTGCTGGCCGGCGCGCACGCGCGCTTCGCCGGCTGGGGGCTCGCGGTGGCCCGGGCGGCCCTGGACGGGCCGGTGGAGGTGGCGGTCGTGGGGCCGCCGGACGACGCGCGCACGCGGGCGCTGCACCTTGAGGCGCTGCTGGCGGACGCGCCCGGCCTCGTCGTGGCGCTGGGGAGCCCGGACGACGATTCCCCGCAGGACGGGCCCGCCCTGCTGGAGGGGCGCGGGCTCGTGGGCGGGGCGCCGGCCGCGTACGTGTGCCGGGGCTTCACCTGCCGCATGCCCGTCACCACGCCCGAGGAGCTGCGCCGCGAGCTGGCCGGAGGGTGAAGCCAGGCCGTGGGCCCAGGGCTGCGGGCCGGCTAGCCGAAGGGTGACCTCGGGGGGCCGCCCTGGTCGTCGGGCGGGCCGTTCGGGGTCTCCGGCTGCTGGGTGAAGCCGCCGCCGTCGTCGGGGAGGTCAGGCGGGCCCTGCTCGTCCGGTCGCTGCGTCTGGGGCGGGTCGGTGAGCTCGGGCTGCGGGGTCTCGGGAGGCCCGCTCGGCTGGGGGGCGGGCGAGTACCCGTTGTCGTCGGGGACGCGCGGGTCGGGCTGCCCGTAAGGGTTGTCGTACGGCGAGGTGTAGGGGTCGCGGGAGCCGTAGTCGGACGGCTCGGGGAACTCCTCGACGGGCTTGCCGCGCATGGCCTCGGTCATGAACGCCCGCCACACCTGCGCCGGGAGCTGCCCGCCGAACTGCACGCCGTACCCGGGGATGGTGACCGTCCTGTTGTCGGCGCGGAACATGTCGACGGCGACCGCGAGCTGCGGCGTGAAGCCGTTGAACCAGACCGACTTCGACTCGTCCGTGGTGCCGGTCTTGCCGGCGACCGGGCGGTCGTAGAGCCGGGCCCCGGTGCCGGTGCCGTACTTGACGACCTGCTGAAGGGCGTACGTGGTGTCGGCGGCGGCCTGCTCCGCGATCACCTGCCGGGACGACGGCTTGACCACGTTCTTGACGCCCTTGCCGTCGGTGACCGACCTGACCACGTGCGCCTCCACGTGGACGCCCTTGTTGGCGAAGGTGGAGAAGCCGGAGGCGTTCTGCACGGCGCTCACCGAGGCGACGCCCAGCGGGAACGTGGCCGCGGCCTGGTGCGGCCGGAGCTGCGCGGAGGGGATGCCCGCCGCCTCGGCGGTGGCGGCCACCTTGTCGAGGCCGACCTTCTGGCCGAGGTCCACGAACGCCGTGTTGACGGAGTTCTGGGCGGCCCGCACCAGGTCGATCGTGCCGTACGAGCGGCCGCTGTCGTTGGGGATCGGGTGCGCGGGGTCGGAGGCCACGCGCATCGGCGAGTTGCCGTTGACCTGGGTGGACAGGTCGTAGCCGTTGTTGAGCGCGGCGGCCAGCGTGTACGCCTTGAACGTGGACCCGGCGGGCACCTTGGCCGAGAAGGCGTTGTCGTACCCGGTGAGCTTGGGGTTGCCGCCGTAGAAGGCGACGATCTCGCCGGTGGCCGGGTCGACGGCCGCCAGCCCGGTGCGCACGGCCTTCGGGGTGGCGGCGGGCACGGTGTTCTTGACGGCCCGCTCGGCCGCCTGCATGAGCTTCTTGTCGAACGTGGTGACGACCCGCAGGCCGCCGCTGTTGATGTCCTCGTCGCTGTAGCCGCGCCGGTTGAGCTCGGCGGTGACCTGGTCGAGCATGTACTGCGCCTGGCCTCTGAGCACGAACGGCTTCTTCGGCGCCGTCAGCTTGGGGAACGTCTGGGCCGCCGCCTCCTGGGCGCCGAGCGTGCCGGTCTGGCGCATCGCCTCGATCACGGCCTGCCAGCGGGTCCGGGCGGCCTCCAGGTCGGCGCCCTCGGGGTCGGCGAAGCGGCTGGGCTGCTGGATCACCGAGGCGAGGTAGGCCCCCTCGGCCACGGTGAGCTTGCCGACGTCCTTGCCGAAGTACGCCTGGGAGGCGGCCTGGATGCCGTTGGCGCCGCGGCCGAAGTAGATGGTGTTGAGGTACTGCTCCAGCACCCAGTCCTTGGACTTGGACTGGTCCACCTTGATCGAGATCATGATCTCTTTGATCTTGCGGGTGATGGAGCGCTCCTGGCTGAGCCCGCTGTAGTAGTTGCGCACGAGCTGCTGCGTGATGGTGGAGCCGCCCTGGAGCTGCTGCCCCGTGAGCGTGGACCACAGGGCGCGGCCGGTGCCCTTGACCGAGACGCCGGCGTCCTCGTAGAAGGAGCGGTTCTCGGCCGCGATGACCGCGTCGCGCACGTGCTGGGGCACCTTGGCCAGCTCGACGAGGCGGCGGTCCACGCCCTGCCGGGCGAGGACGCTCTTGCCGTCGCGGTAGTAGATGACCGAACCCTGCGCCGTGGCCTGCTTCTGGGTGCTGTCGGGGATCGGCGTCATGGCGTACGCGACACCGAACGCGACGATCGCCAGAAGGAGTCCAGCACCTCCGGCGATCAGCAACCGCCTCAGGACCCGACGTTTCCGCTTGCCCATCCCACCACCGCTCCGCACCTCGCAAACCCCCGTATGCTGGGCGAACGTCAAGGTTAGGCGACCGGCGACGGTGCCTCGTCCCTACGTGGATCGTACGTACTGGTGACCGCTGTGGCGCGGGACATCCTCCACCAGCGGGAGCACCCGGTACGGAACGGGCGTGTCCAGGGCGATGACGGACGAGGTCCGGCGCACGCCCCGCACGTCCACGATCTGGTCGATGACCCGCTGGAGATCGGCGTTGGTGCGGGCCACGACCCGGCAGAGCAGGTCGCTGCCGCCGGTGATCGTGTGGACCTCCAGCACCTCGGGGATGCGCGCGAGGCCGTGCGACACGGGATCGTGCCCGGCCTCCTGCCTGATCTCCAGCGTGACGAACGCCGTGACGGTGTAGCCGAGGGCCACGGGCGACACGTCGGGCCCGAACCCCGTGATCACTCCCCTGGCCAGCAGGCGGTCGAGCCGGGCCTGGACGGTGCCCCGGGCGACGCCGAGGCGGCGCGAGCACTCCAGCACGCCGAGGCGCGGCTCGGCGGCGAGCAGCCCGATGAGGCGGGCGTCGAGATCATCGATCGTCATGGTGTACAGGCACTCCGGCGTTTTCCCGAACTCACTGGGCAGATTGTCCACTGATCCAAGCAACTCTTGCACAACCCGCCCAGATAAGTCGAGATTTAGTGCCATGACTGATGTCTTTCCGGTTAACGGCATGGACGCCGTGGTGTTCGCCGTCGGCAACGCCAAGCAGGCCGCTCACTACTACTCGACCGCCTTCGGCATGCGGCTGGTGGCCTACCGCGGGCCGGAGAACGGCAGCCGCGACGAGGTCGCCTACGTCCTGACCTCGGGCTCGGCCCGCTTCGAGCTGCGCTCCTCGATCAGGCCCGGCACCGACCTGGCCCGGCACGTGGCCGAGCACGGCGACGGGGTGATCGACCTGGCCATCGACGTGCCCGACGTGGAGTCCGCCTACGCCCACGCCGTACGGCACGGCGCGCGGGGGCTCGTGGAGCCGTACACGGTGGAGGACGAGCGCGGCAAGGTGACGCTGGCCGCCATCGCCGCCTACGGCGAGACGCGCCACACGCTCGTGGACAGGTCCAACTACGGCGGCGTCTACCTGCCCGGCTACGAGGCCGCCGAGCCGCTGGTGGCGGCGCCCGCGGTCAGGAACGGCCGCCTGTTCCAGGCCGTCGACCACTGCGTGGGCAACGTCGAGCTCGGCAAGATGGACGAGTGGGTGGAGTTCTACCGCCGCGTCATGGGCTTCACCAACATGGCCGAGTTCGTCGGCGACGACATCGCCACCGAGTACTCCGCGCTCATGTCCAAGGTCGTGGCCGACGGCACCCGCAAGGTCAAGTTCCCGCTGAACGAGCCGGCCGTCAGCCGCAAGAAGTCGCAGATCGACGAGTACCTCGAGTTCTACGGCGGCCCCGGCGTCCAGCACATCGCGCTGGCCACCAACGACATCCTCACCACGGTCGACCACATGCGCGCGGCCGGCGTGCAGTTCCTCGACACGCCCGACTCGTACTACGACGACCCGGAACTACGGGAACGGATCGGTCAGGTGCGGGCGCCCATCGAGGAGCTCAAGAAGCGCCGGATCCTGGTGGACCGCGACGAGGACGGCTACCTGCTGCAGATCTTCACCAAGCCGGTGCAGGACCGGCCGACCGTGTTCTTCGAGCTCATCGAGCGGCACGGCTCGCTGGGCTTCGGCAAGGGCAACTTCAAGGCGCTGTTCGAAGCCATCGAGCGCGAGCAGGACCGCCGGGGTAACCTCTGAGAGGTCCGAGCGTGACCGCGCCGAGGCCGCGGGGCTCCCTGCGCGCTCGTGACACCGCGTAAGCTACGTGTCACGCTACGAAGGGGGAGCGCGACTCCGATGAGGTTCACCCGCCAGGCGACCGCCGCGCTGGTCGCGCTCCTGACCCTGCCCGCCTGCGCGCCGAGCGACGGCGCCGCCGCCACCCCGGCGGCCTCCGGCAAGGGCACGCCCGCCCCCGTCGCCGACGCCGGCGCGGGGGCGCCCGGCATCGGCGACAGCGACTTCCCGCTCGACGGCAACGGCGGCTACGACGTCGGCCACTACGGCGTCACGATCGGCTACACGCCCGCCACCAAGCACCTCGACGGGGTCACCACCATCGACGCCACGGCCACCCAGCCGCTGTCGCGCTTCAACCTCGACCTGCGCGGGCTGGAGGTCAGCGAGGTCACCGTCGACGGCGCCAAGGCGGGCTTCGACCGCCAGCGCGACGAGCTGGTCGTCACCCCGGCCACGGCGCTCGCCAAAGGCGCCCGCTTCACGGTCAAGGTCACCTACGCCGGCGAGCCCAAGCCGGTCAAGGACCCGTCCAACCTCGGCACCTACGGCTTCATCCCCACGACCGACGGCGCGTTCGTGGCCTCCGAGCCGTCCGGCTCCAAGACCTGGTTCCCCAACAACGACCACCCGGCCGACAAGGCCACCTTCGACTTCCGGATCACCGTGCCGCGGGGCCTGACCGCCCTGGCCAACGGCGAGCTGACCGGCAAGACGGCCGCACCGGGCGGGCGCACCACGTTCACGTGGCGCGAGACCCACCCGATGGTCACCTACCTCGCCACGGCGACGCTCGGCAAGTTCGAGCTGCGCCAGGGCAGGACCCCCGGCGGCATCCCCAACGTCGCCGCGGTCGACCCCGCCTACCACGCCGCGCTGGGCAAGCTCTACCGCGTCTCCGGCGAGGTCACCGACTACTGGAGCAAGGTCTTCGGCCCCTACCCGTTCTCCGCGACCGGCGGGGTCGTCGACAACTTCTCCGCGGGCTACGCCCTGGAGAACCAGACCAAGCCGATGTACGGCGGCTTCGACCCCGACACCAGCATCATCGCCCACGAGCTGGCCCACCAGTGGTTCGGCGACAGCGTCAGCATCGAGCGCTGGAAGGACCTCTGGCTCAACGAGGGCTTCGCCACCTACGCCGAGTGGCTGTGGTCGGAGCACACCGGCGAGTCGACGGCCGAGGCGCTGTTCCGCCGGCAGTACGCCGTGAAGAACGACCCGATCTGGAAGTACCCGCCGGGGCGGGCCAGGCCCGGCGACCTGTTCAACCAGTCGGTCTACCGGCGCGGCGCCATGACGCTGCAGGTGCTGCGCCGCGCCGTCGGCGACGAGACGTTCTTCAAGGTGCTGCGCACCTGGGTGGCCGACCACAAGTACGGCAACGCCACCACGCCCGAGTTCATCGCGCTGGCCGAGCGGCTGTCGGGCAAGCAGCTCGACACGCTGTTCGACGCCTGGCTCTTCCAGCCCAGCCGTCCCGAGGCGTGACGGCGCGCGGGGTCAGCTACCGGCCGGCGGCTGACCCTCGCCGTCGACGTCGTTCCAGCTCGGGTTGTCGACCACGACGCACGGCTCGACCGGGCCCTCGACCACGGACCCGCCGAACTGCCAGAGCACGCTCGGCTTCTTGCTCGACGCCGCCTTCGGGTCCTCGGCGTACGTGAGCACCGCGGTCCGGTTCTTGCCGAGGTACTTCGGGTCGAGGTCCACGCCGTCCTTGGTATGGCGGATGGCCTTGCCGGAGATTGACTTGTCCCAATCGTCGGGGTTGTCGCTCCCGAGGACCTTGCCCCTGCCCTCCTTGCACCACGTGCCGGGCTTGAGATAGGTCACGTCGGCCGTGACGCCCATGCGTGCCAGGTCCGCCTCCAGCTTGTCGGCGTCCCTGAACTCCTTGATCTGGACCCGGATCGTGCCGTCGGTGTTCTTGGTCACCGCGTACGCGGGCGACTCGGTGCCGGTCAGCAGCGGCACGGCCACGGCCGCGGCAGCGGCCAGCCCGGCCACCGCCGCCCCCGCGAACAGACGGCGGACGGTCACCCGGCGGCGGCGCTCCACCCCGCGGGCGGCGACTTCGGCTTTCAGTTCCATCAGCAGGCGCTCCTCGAAACTCATCCTGTGGTTCCTTCCATGACGAGGGGAACGTCGCGCAGCACGCGGCGGGCGCGGTGCAGCCGGACCCGGGCGGTGCCCTGCCGGATGCCGAGGGCCTGCGCGGCCTCCGTGACGGTGAGCTGGTCGATGGCGACCAGCTCCAGCACGGCGCGCTCCCCTTCCGGCAGCCCGGCCATGGCCTCCAAGGCCCGCCTGGCCCTGCCCTCCGCGTCGATCCGCTCCTCCAGGCGGGCGACGTCGTCGGAGTCCAGCAGCCGCCGCCCGCTCACGCGGTCGGCCAGCCTGGACTCCCTGAACGCGCGGCGCCGCTCGGCCGAGAGCGTGTTCCGCGCCACGCCGTACAACCACGCGATCTCGCTGCCCCGGCTCTCCCGGTAGGTGTGGGCGGAGTCGAGCACCGCCACGAACACCTCGGCCACCAGGTCGGCGACCGTGTGCGGGTCCTCCACCCGGCGGGCGAGGAAGCGGGTGATCGCGTCGACGTGCCGCCGGTAGAAGGCTTCGAAGGCCACGGGATCCGTGGCGATCTCCACCTGTTTGCGACGCACCGGCCATGCTCCCTTCGTCGATCTACACCCCTGCTTGGAAGGAGCCCGCGGAAGCGTTACAAGCCTGACAGGAGTGACGTATGACACGAATCACCCAGGTGTCGGCCGCCGCGGCGTGCGGACCGTGCGGGAGCCGGGCGCGGGAGCCTCTACCCTGGCCGTCATGCGCAAGATCGTGGCCCTCCTGGGCGTCGCCGTCGTGGGCGTCGTGGCGACCGGGTGCGGCGTGCCCGCCCCGCCTCCGGCGCCGGGCGTACTGGGGCGGCAGCAACAGGTCATGGCCGCGTGCATGAAGGGACGGGGCCTGGCGTACACGCCGGCCGCACCGGGGACTCCCGCGCCGCCGGCCGCCGACGAGCTGCGCCGCCGCGCGGGCGACCACGCGGCCATGCGCGAGTACCGGGCGCGGTACGGCTTCGGGGTCTTCGCCGAGCTCGTCCACCCGGCCGATCCGCTCGCGTACGCACCGGAGACGCTTCCGCCGCTGGCGGCCCTGCCGGACGCCGATCCGCTGCTCGCGACGGCCCCCTCCGAACGGCCCGCCGTCCCCGCCGCCACCCCCACGGGCGCCCGCGTCCCGGAGCCGCCCGCCATCGGCACCCCCACCACGGAGGCGCACGTCCCCGACGGCCCCGCGGGCACTCATCCGGCCATCGGGACACCCGTCGCCGTCGAGCCCGGCACTCCCCCGGTGAGCGAGCGCGGAACGGACGGCGGCTCCGCCGACGCGTACGCCGCGGCCACTGTCGAGTGCTACGTCAGCGCCGTCAGGCAGACCCTCGGCCGGGACGTCACCGACGCGGCCCACCTGCGCCGGAAGTACGTCCGGGCGCTCGGGCTGGCCTGGAAGAACGAGCTGGACACCGACCGGGGGCTGATCGCCCTGGCCGAGTCGTACGCCACCTGCCTGACCGGCAAGGGGTACGAGGTCGACACCACGGCGCCGACCGAGCTGGCCACGCTGGAGCGCGACCGGTTCGCCGCGCTCAAGGAGAAGCTGGAGCAGGCCGCCACGCGCCGCCACAAGGACGGCCAGGGCGAGCGCGGGGACGGCCGGGGCGACCGCAGAGTCGGCCAGGGCGACCTTCGGGACAGCCGTGACGACCTCCGGGGGCCCCGCGACGACGCCAGGACCGGCCGCGGCGACGCCGGGACCGGCAGCAGTGACGCGGAGGCGGGCCGTGACGACGCCAGGGCCACCGACGCAAGAGTGGGCCGTGACAGGCCCGGCGGGCGCGAAGGGGAAGGCCCGTCCTCCGTCGTGGACGTGTCGGCCGAGTCGCCCCCGGCGCTGCCCGCGCGCCTCGCGAAGCCGTACCTGCGCCGGGAGATCGCCACCGCCCTCGACGACCTGGAGTGCGGCAAGCGGTTCTTCGCCGTCTACCGGCCCAGGCAGGAGGCCGTGGCGGAACGGCTGGCCGCGACCTGGGGGCTCGACCAGTAACGGTCGCCCGCGAGGACGAGCGCCGCCGCGCCGACGAGCCCGGCGTCCTGGCCGAGCGCGGCGGGCGTCACCCTGACCCGCCGGGCGAACCCCATCCGGGCGTGCGCGCGCAGCGCCTCCTCCAGCGGCCCGAACAGCGGCTCCCCGGCCTGCGCCAGGCCGCCGCCGACCGTGACGAGTTCGAGGTCGCACAGGTGCGTGGCGGACGCGATCGCGACACCGAGCGCGTGCCCGGCGCGGCGCATGGCCGCCAACGCCACCTCGTCGCCCGCCCGCGCGTCCGCAGCGAGCGCCCGCGCGGTCACCTCCCGGTCCTCCCGGTACGGGTGCGCGTCCCGGCGCGTCCCCTTCTCCGGGACGTCCTGAGGACGTACCGGACGGTCCCCACGACGTCCTCCGGGGTGTCCCTGACGTCCTTCGCCGTCCCCCCGACGTCCTCCGCGTCCCCCAGGACGTCCCGGCACGTCCTCGGGACGTCCTCCTTCACGTCCGCGACATCCCGCGACCTCCTCAGGTTCTCCTGCACGTCCGGGACGTCCCGCGACGTCCACAAGACGTCCTCCTCCACGTCCGACGGGACGCCCCGCGACGTCCTCAGGTGTTCCAGGACGTCCGGCCACGTCCTCCGGATGTTCCTCCCCACGTCCCAGACGTCTCGTGACGTCCTCGGGACGTTCCGCAGGACGTCCGAGACGTCCCGTCCACTCCCCCGGCGGTCCCTCCACGTCCGCGGGACGTCCTTCTTCGTCGTCGAGACGTCTGCCTCCGTCGCCGGGACGTCCCGAGAGGTCCGCCGGTACGCCGCCACCCGGGACCCAGCCGCGGGCCAGCGCCCAGGCCGTCAGGGCCGGTCCACGGGCCACCGCCTCCAGGCAGCCACGCCCCCCGCACCCGCACGGCGGGCCGTCCACGGGCTCCACGACCACATGGCCGATGTGCCCGGCGTTGCCCGTGCCGCCGTCCACGAGCCGGCCGCCCAGCACCAGCCCGCCGCCCACCCCGGTCGAGACGACCATGCCCAGCATGTCGCGGGTCCCCTGGCCGGCGCCTCGCCAGTGCTCGGCCACGGCCACGCAGACCGCGTCGTTGTGCAGGCGTACCGGCACGCCGGGGAACCGCTCGGCCAGCCGGGCGCGCAACGGGAACCCGCGCCACCCCGGGATGTTGAGCGGCGAGACGTCGCCCGCGGGCCAGCGCATCGGCCCGCCGCACGCGACCCCGACCCCCTCGACCGGCCCGACCCCCGGCGCGACCAGCGACTCCACGAGGCCGACGAGCGTCTTCCACAGCGTCTCGGCGTCGGCGCCCCGAGGCGTCGCGACGCGCCGCGCCTCCACCACCACCCCGTCACGACCGACCGACCCGGCGGCCAGCTTGCTGCCGCCGACGTCGATCGCGAGGATCACGCGTCGCCCGTCGCCCCCGACGAGAAGACGAGCACCGACGCCGTGAAGCCGTGCACGTGGTTGTGCCCGCCGACCGGTCCCACCTCCCCCGCCGCGAAGAAGCCGGCCATGCCGATCGGGCCCAGCGTCTCGCGCAGCGCCACCGGGTCGTGGTCGGCGCTGCCGAACATGGCCGAGCCCCGCCCGTTGCAGGAGAACAGCAGCGCCCCGTCCGCCTGCCCGAACTCGGCCTTGTGCGCGTCGAGCAGGTCGTACAGGTCCTCGTCGGCGGTGGCGGCGTCGCGCACCTGGAAGCGGACGGTACGCCCGACCTCCACGATGTCGCCGATGGCCACGGCCTCGCGCTCCGGGTCGATGCCGATCACGCCCCGGATGAGGAAGTCGCCGCGTTCGTGGCGCTCGGCGTACTCGTCGATGGCGATCCCGATCTGCAGGCCGGCGGCCACCAGCTCGCGGTCGTCCTCGTCCAGCTCGCTGACGATGTCCTCCAGGCGGGCCAGCGCGGGCTGCCCGGCGAGCTCCAGCAGGAGGTTGTCCTCGGCGCGAGTGACGACCATGGACGGCCCGATCGGACGGCAGCCCTGGCTGACCACCGTGCGGATGCGCACGGGGCCGCTGAGCACGACGCCGATCGCGCCCTCGGTGTAGACCTCGCCGTCGGCGAACAGCCGGACGGAGCCGCGCCCCCCGACGCCGTTGGCCAGGCCGCCGATCAGCGGGAGGTCGCCGAGCACGTCCGCCGAGCGCTCGACGAACGCGTCGGTGGGGAACGAGTAGGGGTCGGCGAGCAGGATCGCCACGTGGTCGTCGGGGTTGCGGTCCGGCAGGCCGACCACCACGAACCGGTCCTCGGCGTTCAGGGTCTCCAGCGCGAAGGTCGTCAGCCGTGCCTCCCCGAGCGTGGCCGCCCAGGCGCTCACGGAGGGCGTCAGCTCGACCCCCTCCCCGCCGCCGATCACTCCCGTGGCGCTGCAGCCGATCACGTGCGCTTCGGGGGCGAGCGCCATCGCCCGCTGCCCGGCTCTCGCGACGTCGTCGGGGTCGTCGCCGCAGATGAAGAAACAGACCAGGTCGGCCTGCTCGCCGAGTCGTGACAGCGCCTGCCCGACGGCGCGCTCGGCGATCTCCTCAAGGTCCGCACCCACGGCGAGGCCGTCCGCGAAGCGGCTCGTCATCAGGGCCACGCTTCCCGCCTCCCTCGGCAGCTCCAAGTTCCCTAGGCTCCGATTCTCCCCACTAAAGGAACAAGCACGCACACAACGCGTCACTCAATCCTCAAGATCCGTAATCTGCGCCGGACGCGAAACCTCTGCCGCATTCGTGCCGGGCGACGTAGTCTCGATCCCGTGCATCAGCCTCTAAATGTCCGCGAGTTGCGAGAAAGCGGTCACGTTCATCGCACCGTGAAAGCAGAGGTCCGCGAGAACCTGCTGGCCAGGCTGAGGGCGGGCGAGCCCCGCTTTCCAGGCATCGTGGGCTTCGACGAAACCGTCCTGCCCCACCTCGAGCGGGCTCTGCTCGCCGGGCACGACCTGGTCCTCCTCGGTGAGCGCGGCCAGGGCAAGACCCGGCTGATCCGCACGGTGACCGGGCTGCTCGACGAGTGGACCCCGGTCGTCGAGGGCTGTGAGATCAACGACCACCCGTACGCGCCGGTCTGCACGCGCTGCCGGTCCCTCGCCGGGGAGCTGGGCGACGAGCTGCCCGTCGCGTGGAAGCACCGGGACGAGCGCTACGGCGAGAAGCTCGCGACCCCCGACACGTCCGTGGGCGACCTGATCGGCGACGTCGACCCCATCAAGATCGCCGAGGGGCGGCGGCTGGGCGACCCGGAGACCGTCCACTACGGGCTGGTGCCGCGCACCAACCGGGGCGTCTTCTCCGTCAACGAGCTGCCCGACCTGGCCGAGCGCATCCAGGTCGCCCTGCTCAACGTGCTGGAGGAACGCGACATCCAGGTACGCGGCTACAACCTGCGGCTCCCCCTGGACGTCCTGCTCATCGCCAGCGCCAACCCGGAGGACTACACCAACCGCGGCCGGATCATCACGCCGCTGAAGGACCGGTTCGGCGCGGAGGTGCGCACCCACTACCCGCTGACGGTCGAGGACGAGCTGGCGCTGATCCGGCAGGAGTCGATGCCCGACATCGGGGCCGACGTGCCGGAGCACCTGGTCGAGACCATCGCCCGGTTCACCCGCCTGGTCCGCGAGTCCACCTCCGTCGACGCCCGCTCGGGCGTCTCGGCGCGCTTCTCCATCGCCGCCGCCGAGACCGCGGCCGCCTCCGCCGTGCGCAGGGCCGCGATCACCGGCGAGGAGCGGCCGGTCACCCGGGTGTGCGACCTGCCGTGCGTCGTCCACAGCCTGCGCGGCAAGGTGGAGTTCGAGGTCAGCGAGGAGGGCAGGGAGACCGAGATCCTCGCCCACCTGCTGCGCCGGGCCACGGCCGAGACGTTCCGGAGCCGGCTGGGCGGGATGGACCTGTCGGCGCTGACCGACAAGTTCGCCCAGGGCAACCAGGTGGAGTCCGGCGAGCTGGTGCCGGCCGGCGAGCTGCTGCACCGCATCGGCCCGGTCGAGGGCCTCGCCAAGATCATGTCGCGGCTGGGCATGGGCGAGGGCGAGGAGTCGCCGGGGCACGCCGCGGCGGCGCTGGAGTTCGCCCTGGAGGGCCTGTACCTCATGCGCCGGCTGTCCAAGGACGACCTCGACGGGATGACCGTCTACCGGACGTGAACATCTGTGGCCTCTCCCGCGTCAGAGTGGATGATCCAGCACTCTGACCCGGGGGACCATCCCATGCGCCTGCTCGCCCACGCCACAGCCCTGGCCCTGTGCGCCCTCCTCTGCGCGCCCGCGATGCCCGCCGCCGCCAGCGCGCGCGCCGACACAGCCGCACAGGCGGGGGCGACCGCACGAGCCGACACGACCGCACAGGCGGGGACGACCGCACGAGCCAAGACGGAGGTCGTGTTCGGCTACGCCTGGGCCGACGGCGCCGGCACCCTGCGCGTCACGCCCCGCGCCGCCGCGTACCGCAAGCCGCTGCACCGCTTCACCGCCCTCGCCGGCGCCCGGCCGCTCCGGCTCGCCTACACCGGGGCCGCCTACCGCCGCGTCACCGTGGCCTGCGACCTCAAGGAGACCGAGGGCCAGGTCGCGATCGACCGCCAGGGGCGCGGCACCACCCGGTGCACCCCGGACGACCTGGCCGACAGCCTGCGGCGCGGCCCGGTGCCCGTCCGCGTCGAGCACCGCGACGGCCGGGCGGTCACGGTCAGCGAGGTCCTCGCCCAGCCGTCGCCGTCCCGGGTGGTGCGGGGCACGCTCCGCCGGGCGGGGGACTCGGCCGTGCTGTTCACCCGCGCCGGCCGTACCGTGTGGCTCGGCCGCACCGGGGCGGTGTCGTTCAGCCGCGTGACGCGGAGGTGCGGTGACGGGTGGCTCGCCGGCGCCCCGGTCAACGCCGACCGCAATGGCCTCGGCCGCAAGGCGTGCACGGCGGCCGACCTGGACAAGGCGCTCAAGGGCGCCGGGCACCCGGTGGCGGTCCAGGTCGACTACGTGCCGATCACCGAGGAGGTCCAGCAGGTCTGGGAGGTCTACGGGGACGCGTGAGCGGGCTCGTAGGGGTTAGCGTGGGTCCGTGATGGCCTACCGCTATGGCGAGTACCACGACGGCCCCGACCCCCTGGCCCCGCCGTACGACGTGCGGGCGGCGCTGGACGAGATGGGCGACGCCATCCTGTCCGGCTCCACCCCCGTCCACGCCCTGCGTGACCTGCTCAAGCGCGGCCTGCCCGGCGCGCACGACCGCAACGGCCTCGACGACATGCTGCGCGAGGTGCGCCGCCGCCGCCGCGAGCTGCGCGAGAGCGGCCGCCTCGACGGCACCCTCGAACAGGCCCGCGCCCTGCTCGACAAGGCCATCGGCCAGGAGCGGGCCGAGCTGTTCCCCGACCCGTCCGACGACGCGCGGCTGCGCGAGAGCGAGCTCGACGCGCTGCCCGACGACACGGCGAGCGCCATCCAGGAGCTGAGCTCGTACGAGTGGCGCTCGGCCGCCGCCAGGCGGACGTTCGAGGAGCTGCGCGACCTGCTGCGGCGCGAGGTGCTCGACAGCCAGTTCCGGGGGCTGCGCGACGCGCTGGCCGCCCCCGACCCGGCGGCCATGGAGCGGGTCCGGCAGATGATGGCCGACCTCAACGACATGCTCGACAAGGACGCCAGGGGCGAGCACACGCAGGCCGACTTCGACGCGTTCATGGACACGTACGGCGACCTGTTCCCCGAGCACCCGCGCGACCTGGAGGAGCTCGTCGACATCCTGGCCCGCCGCGCCGCCGCCACGCAGCGCATGCTGGCCTCGATGACGCCCGCCCAGCGCGAGGAGCTCAACAACCTCATCAACCAGACGCTCGACCAGGCGGGGCTGTCCGACCAGATGCGCCGGCTCGGCGAGTCGCTCTACGCCCGCCGCCCCGACCTGGCCTGGAACACCCCCGAACGGCTCAGCGGCGAGGAACCGCTGGCCATGGGCGACGCCGTCTCGGCGCTGGAGGAGCTGGCCGACCTGACGCGGCTGGAGTCGGCGCTGCGCCAGGACTACCCGGGGGCTCGGCTCGACGACATCGACGAGGCCGCGGTCCGGCGGGCTCTCGGCCGCTCGGCGGTGGACGACCTGGAGGCGCTGCGCCGGATCGAGCGCGAGCTGGAGGAGCAGGGCTACCTGCTGCGCCGCAGGGGCAAGCTGGAGCTCACCCCCAAGGCGGTGCGGCGGCTCGGCGAGACCGCGCTGCGCCGGGTGTTCTCCTCGCTGGACGCGGGGCGGCGCGGCGACCACGACCAGCGCGACGCGGGCGCGGCGGGCGAGCTGACCGGCTCCTCGCGGCCGTGGCGCTTCGGTGACGAGCAGCCCATCGACGTGGTGCGCACGCTCGTCAACGGCGTCCGCAACGGCGGCCTGCGCCGGACCGAGGAGACGACCGGCTCAGCGGTGCGGCTGTCGGTGGACGACTTCGAGGTGGCCGAGACCGAACGGCGCAGCGCCGCGGCCGTCTGCCTGCTGGTCGACCTGTCGTACTCGATGGCGCTGCGCGGCACCTGGGCGGCGGCCAAGCAGACCGCGCTGGCCCTGCAGGCGCTGGTGGCCTCGAAGTTCCCGCAGGACGCCGTGCAGATCATCGGGTTCTCCAACTACGCCCGCGTGCTGCAGCCGGACGAGCTGGCGGGCCTCGACTGGGACATGGTCCAGGGCACCAACCTGCACCACGCGCTGCTCATCGCGGGCCGCCACCTCGACCGGCACCCCGACTTCGAGCCGGTGGTGCTGGTGGTCACGGACGGCGAGCCGACGGCGCACCTGATGCGCAACGGGCACTCGGCGTTCGAGTGGCCGCCCTCGGCCGAGACGCTGGAGCTGACGCTGGCCGAGGTCGACAAGATGACCAGGCGGCGGGCGACGCTCAACGTCTTCATGCTCGCGGCCGACGAGCGGCTGCAGGAGTTCGTGGACGAGGTGGCCCGCAGGAACGGCGGCCGGGTCTTCTCCCCCAGCGCCGAGCGGCTCGGTGAGTACGTGGTCAGCGACTTCCTGCGGCTGCGCCGGGCCCGCTGAGAGCCGAGGAGCTCTCAGGCGTCGATGAGCCGGGTGTAGAAGTCGAGGGCGACGTCGAAACCGTCGCGGCAGTTGCGGTGGGAGCGGTAGCAGGGGCGCCAGGCGGTGCTGGAGCCCACGCCCTCGCGGGCGTCGGTGAGCGCCGCCGGCACCCGCTCCGGCCGGGGCAGCAGCCCGCCGCCCAGGTAGCGGACGCCCGACAGCTCGGTGTGCCGGTCGGCGCCACCGCCGAGATAGCGGCCGAGCCGCCAGCCGCTCTCCTCGTCCCACACCAGGGCGGTGCCGTCGGCGAGCTGCACGGTGACGGCGCGGGGGTCGCACGGACCCTCCCACCAGTCGGAGACCTCGGTGCCGAGCTGCTCGACGACGAGGCTCGCGTAGCAGGCCGGCTGCTTCAGCCACTCATCGGTGTACGGCTCGACATGCCTGATGGCCACGGAAGACACCCCCATGTGTCCAAAGGGTGAGAAAAGTGGGACGGTCCCCAACCATACCCGGGCCGAACTTATTCCGTTGCCACACCGTCTAGTCATTACGGACGATATTTACGTCCGCAACGGGGAAGGAGGGGAGCCTCATGTTCGCCATGATCGTACTGATCGTCTTCATGGTGGTGGCCGTGGTCACCACCGAGCTCGTCACGCGCTGCTCCCCGGACGGCAAAGACTGCGCCGAGACGCCCCTGGGTGTCGAGCCCACGGTCGAGATCGCCGGGGACTAGTCTCAGCGACATGTCGTCCCTGCTTCTCTGGCTGCACATCGGCTTCGCGATCTTCACCGTGGGCCCGCTCACCGCGGTGACCATGGCCGCGCCTCGCGCCATCCGGGCCAAGAACGTGCCCGTCCTGCAGAACATCCAGCGCACGACCCGCATCTACGGCGTCGCGTCGCTGGGGGTCCTGGTGTTCGGCATCGCGCTCGGCGCGGCCCTGGGCGGCGCGATCCTCGGCAAGTGGTACATGACGGCGTCGATGACGCTGTTCATCGTGGCCATCGTGCTCATCGTGCTCATCGACCGCGACCTGCGCACCGCCGTACGGGCGCTCGCCAGCCCCGACGCGCAGGACGACGCGAAGGTGCAGAACGGCCGGATCGCCGCCATCAGCGGGCTGCTGGCGGTGATCTGGCTCGTCATCCTCTTCCTGATGGTGGTGCCCAGGTAGGCGTCCGCCGCGCCGGGCGCCCGGCTCAGCCCAGCGCCCGGGTCAGGTCGGCGAGCAGGTCGTCGATCGTCTCGATGCCGACCGACAGCCGCACCAGGTCGGCGGGCACCTCCAGCGGCGAACCGGCCGCGGAGGCGTGCGTCATGCGGCCCGGGTGCTCGATCAGCGACTCGACGCCGCCCAGCGACTCGCCCAGCGTGAACAGCTCGGCCCGGTTGCACACCTCGACGGCCGCCTCCTCGCCGCCTTCGACGCGGAAGGACACCATGCCGCCGAACCGCTTCATCTGCTTGGCCGCCGCCTCGTGCCCCGGGTGCTCCTCCAGCCCCGGGTAGAGCACCTGGGTGACCCGCGGGTGGGCGAGCAGGAGGTCGACCACGCGCTCGGCGTTGTCGCAGTGACGGTCCATGCGCACGCCCAGCGTCTTCAGCCCGCGCAGCGTGAGCCAGGAGTCGAACGGCCCGGCGACCGCGCCCATGGCGTTCTGGTGGTAGGCCAGCTCGTCGCCGAGCCCGCGGTCGGCCGCGATCAGGGCGCCGCCGACCACGTCGGAGTGGCCGCCGACGTACTTGGTGGTGGAGTGGACGACCACGTCGGCGCCCAGCGCCAGCGGCTGCTGGAGGTACGGCGAGGCGAAGGTGTTGTCCACGACCAGCAGCGACCCGTTGTCGTGGGCGAGCTGGGCCAGGGCCTCGATGTCGGCGATGCCGAGCAGCGGGTTGGTGGGCGTCTCCACCCACACGACGCGGGTCTTCTGCGTCATCGCCGCGGCCACGGCGTCGAGGTCGCCGAGCGGCACCGGGTCGAAGTGCAGGTCCCAGCGGGAGTTGACCTTGGAGAACAGCCGGTAGGTGCCGCCGTAGGCGTCGTTGGGGATGATGACGTGGTCCTGGGGCTTGCACACCGTGCGCAGCAGGGTGTCCTCGGCCGCCAGGCCCGAGGCGAAGGCCAGCCCGCGCGCCCCGCCCTCGACCGCCGCCAGGGCCTCCTCCAGCGCCGTGCGCGTCGGGTTGGCCGAGCGGCTGTACTCGTATCCGGAACGCAGGCCGCCGACACCGTCCTGCTTGTACGTGGACGTCGCGTAGATGGGCGGCACGACCGCGCCGGTCAGCGGGTCGGGCTCCTGACCTGCGTGGATCGCCAGGGTTTCGAAACCGTTCGTCATAGGCCCCACGGTAACGGACACCCGGCGTCCGGCGGCGGCGGGCTCCGTGCCGCTCGTCCCGGCCCGCGGATCAGGCGGCGGCGGGCTCGTGCCGGTCGTCGCGCTCCTGCTTCGCCAGCCGCAGCACCCGGGCCTCCTCGCGCGGCACCTCGATGTGGCGGCCGCTGCCGCCCTCCGCGTGCTCCCCGTTGATCCGCGAGAGCAGCACCGGGTCGGCCAGCGCGAGCAGCAGCGCGACGACCAGCCCGACACCCAGCAGCGTGAATCCGATGACCACCATGGCCTCGTCCCCCTTTCGGACTCCTCCAGCATCCGTCGCCGGCCCCCGCCGCCGCCTCCGCTGAAGGGCCGGTCCTGGCCTGCGGCGCTCGGCCGAACGGCCGATACGGGCACTCCGACTTCCGGCTTAGGCTCCAGGGCGTGGCGGACGGCAAGCGCATCGTGTACTGGATCAGACGGCTGAGCGAGATCGCCGTGCTCGGCTGGCTGGGCATGATGCTGCTGCTGGACCTGGCCGTCGCGGCCAAGAACGGCGGGCCGCAGTGGCTCGTCCCCGTCACGGGCGCCGGAGGCATGGTGGCGGTGGCGCTGCGCCGCCGGTGGCGGCTGGAGGGGTTCGCGGCGGTGGCGGGCATGTCCGTGGCCGTCACGCTGGTCTTCGCGGTGACCTCCACACCCGGCGTGCCCGGGGCGGCCGAGACCGGCGCGCTGCTCGTCCTCACCATCGGCGTGCTGCGCCACGCGGAGCCGATCCGGCGGGCGGCCGTGCTGTGCGTCGTCACGCTGGTCGTGCTCATGGCCGAGGGCGCCTGGCGGCTGTCCGACGGCACCGGGCTCGCGTTCTCGTTCCTGCTGTTCGCCGGCTGGTCGACGGCCGCCGGCATCGGCGGCTACCTGCGCTTCCAGCAGGAACGCCGCAACGAGGCCGTCCACGCCGTACGCCGGTCCGAGCGCCTGGAGCTGGCCAGGGAGCTGCACGACCTCGTCGCCCACCACATCACCGGCATCGTGGTCCAGGCCCAGGCGGCCCGCACGGTCGCGGAGACCAGGCCGGAGGCCGTGGTGCCCGCCCTGGACGCCATCGCCGGGGCCGGCGGCGACGCGCTCAGCGCCATGCGGCGCCTGGTCACAGTGCTGCGGGCGGAGGACGAGGCGGCCCGCACCCCCGGCACGTCGCTGGTCGACCTGCGTGAGCTGGCCGAGCGATTCTCCGCCAACGGGCCGAAGGTGGCGTTCGACATCGGGCAGGGCATCGACGACCGCACGCTGCCGCCCGAGGTGATGACCACGCTGCACCGGGTGCTGCGCGAGTCGCTCACCAACATCCGCAAGCACGCGCCGGGGGCGTCGTGGATCCAGGCGGGCCTGCGGCTGGCCGGCCGGGTCGCGGTGCTGCGGGTCAGCAACTTCGGGTCAGCGTCGGATCCGCGGCTCGCGCGGCTGGGCGGCGGGTTCGGACTGGTCGGGATGGCCGAGCGGGTGGAGGCGCTCGGCGGCAGGCTGTACGCGGGCCCGACCCCCGAGGGCGCCTGGGAAGTGGTGGCCGAGTTCCCCCTCCCCTGAGCTGTGCGGTTCCCCCTCCCCTGAGCTGTGCGCTCCCTGTTCCCCCTCCCCTGAGCCGCGCCGGCCCGAGGTGTAGGCGTCGTGCCAGACGGCCTCGCCGAGCGCTTCCCGTACCCGGGTGGTGATCCGGTCCACGTCGAGCCGTTCGGCGGCGGGCAGCGGCGCCCCCGCCGCCTCCCGCGTGGCGGCCGCCGCGCCCAGCAGGCGCGCCGCCTCGGTCTGGTCCCCCGCGAGGGACACCGCGCCCGCGAGCCCCTCCAGGGCCAGCGCGACCGCGCGCGGGTCGCCGCTGGCCCGGGCGGCCTCGTGCCCGGCCCGCTGCCGGGCCAGCGCCGTCGCGGTGTCGCCGCGCTGCTCGGCGGCGAAGCCCAGCTCCGCCATGACGAACGCGATGCCGGGCGTCCCGCGCACCTCCCGCAGCCAGCCGAGCCACGGGGTGAGCAGCGCCTCCGCCTCGGCGTACCTGCCCTGCCGCCGGGCGCTCACGGCCAGGCCGAGCACGGCGTACTCCTCGGCGGCCTTGTACGACTGCGCCACGGCCAACCGCCGGGCCCGCTCGTGCCGCTCGTCGGCGGCGGCGTAGTCGCCGGCCAGCAGCGCGATCCGGCCCAGCGCCGACAGCTTGAACGGCACCTCGAAGCCGAGCCGCTCGGCCAGGCGCAGCCCCTCCTCGCGCAGCCGGGCCGCCTCCGCGTGGTCGCCGCGCGCCTCGGCGAGCCGGTCGAGGGCGTCCATGGCCTCCATCCGGCCCCAGTCGTCGCCCAGTTCGGTGAACATCGCGAGGCTGCGCTCGCCGTCGCGCCGCATCGCGTCCAGGTCGCCCCGGACGAGGTCCAGCTTGGCGCGCAGGGCCAGCGTGGCGGCGACGCCCCACCGGTCGCCCATCCCGTCGAACACGGCCAGCGCCCGGTCGGCGGCGGCCCGATGCTCCTCCTGGTCGCCGTACGCCCACCGGACGTGGCTGAGGAACCACGAGGCGAGGGCGTCGGCGTGAGCGTCGAGACCGGCGCACAGGACCTCGGCCGGGGTCTCGCCGCTGAGCAGGGTCATCCCGGCCAGCCACACGGACGCCACGGCCGCCTCGGCCGGGACGGGGGCGGGTGTGGCGGGCGCGCCGGCGCGGGCCAGGGCGGCGGTCAGGGACCGGCGGGCCTCCCCCAGCCGGCCGCGCAGGTACCAGTACCACGTCAGCGCGTTGACCAGGCGCAACGGCTCGGGCCCGGCCAGCGCGAGCCGCAGGTTGGCGGTTTCGAGGTCGAGCCGTTCCAGCCATTCGACCTGGCGCGGCCCGCGCAGCTCCGCCCGTACGGCCAGCTCCGTGTAGTGGCGGGCGTGCCGTTCCCTGACCACGTCCAGCTCGCCCGCCTCGGCGAGCCGCTCGGCGCAGTACGCGGACACCGACTCCAGCAGCCGGTAGCGCGGCCCCGGCGTGACCACGACCAGCGACCGGTCCACGAGCCGGGCCACGGCGTCGAGCACGTCCACGCCGGGCTCGGCGCAGACCTCCTCGGCGGCCTCCAGCGTGCAGCCGTCGGCGTGGACGGACAGCCGGCGCAGGACCACCCGCTCCGGCTCGGTCAGCAGCTCCCAGCTCCAGTCGATCGCGGCCCGGAGCGTCCGCTGCCGGGCGGGCGCGTCGCGCATGCCGGCGCTGAGCAGCCTGAACCGGTCGTCGAGCCGCTCGGCCACGCCCCGTACGCCCAGCGCGCGCACCCGCGTGGCCGCCAGTTCCAGGGCGAGGGGGATGCCGTCCAGGCGGCGGCAGATGGTGGCGACGGCGTCGTCCGGCTCGACACCGGCGCGGGCCGCGAACAGCCGCACGGCCTCGGGCTCCGGCAGCGGGGCCACGGGCAGCAGCCGTTCTCCCGTCACGCCCAGCGGCTCCTGGCTGGTGGCGAGGACGCGCAGCCCGGGCGCCGCCTTCAGCAGCCGCGCCACCAGGCCGGCCGCGTCGGCCACGACGTGCTCGCAGTTGTCGAGCACGATCAGGGCCCGCTTGCCGGCCAGGGCCCGCGCCAGGCGGGGAGGCAGCGGGCCGGCGCCGTCGTCGCGCACGCCCAGCACGGCCGCCACCGCCTCGGCCACGTCCCCGGTCCCCGCCAGCTCGACCAGCCACATCCCGTCGGGGAACTCCCCCGGGCCCGTACGGGCGCGGGCCGCTTCGAGGGCGAGACGCGTCTTGCCCACGCCGCCCGGCCCGGTCAGCGTCACCAGGCGGCTCGCGGCCAGCAGGTCGCGGACCGCGGCCAGCTCGCCGTCCCGGCCGACGAGGTCACTGAGAGCCGCGGGCAGGTTCGTGACCGGCCGGTGGCGGGCGCCGGACGCCCCCGAAGCGGCGACCGCATCGGAAGCGGCCGGCCCACCGGAGGTCGGGGGCACGTCAGGAGCGGCAGGCTCACCCGAGGTCGCGGGCCCGTCCGCAGGGGCAGGCCCGTCAGGAGGGGCGGGGGCGCCCGAGGTGGCGGCTGTCCCGGACGCCGCGCGCGGGCCGGGCGTGGATGCGCCCAGGACGGGCGCGGAGAGAGCCGCGGAGGGCCCCGTGAGGGCGTGCATGCCCAGGGCGGGGTCCTGGCGCAGGATGGCCCCGTGCAGCGCCCTGAGCTCCGGTGACGGGTCCAGCCCCAGTTCGTCGGCCAGGAGGTCCCGCAGCTCACCGTAGCTGGCCAGGGCCTCGCTCTGCCGTCCGCGCCGGTAGAGCGCGAGGATGTGGAGCGCGCGCAACCGTTCGCGCAGGGGGTGGAGCGCCACGAGGCCCGCCAGCTCGGCGTCCTCGCCGAGCGCCAGCCGCGCCTCCGCCCGCTCTTCGAGGGCCGCCAGCCGGGCCTCCTCCAGGCGGGCGATCTCCGGCCGGGCGAAGCCGGCGTCGGCGAACTCGGCGTACGCGGGCCCGCGCCACAGCGCCAGCGCCTCGTCCAGCCGCGCCAGCCGCTCCCGCGGCGGCACGACCTCCGCCTCCCCCGGCGCTGCTCCCCACGACGGGGCCCGTCCGGGGCCGTCGCGTCCGACCAGGGCCAGGAAGCGGGACGCGTCCGTGTCCGCTGGCGCGAGGCGGTAGCCCGCCGGCCCGTACGTGATCAGCCCCGGGACGCCGAGCGCCCGCCGGAGCTGCGAGACCCGCGCCTGGAGCGTGCCCGCCGGGTTGCGCGGCAGCCGCTCGTCCCACAGGTCGTCGATGAGCCGGTCGGCCGGCACCGGGCCGCCTCCGTGCGCCAGCAGGTCGGCCAGCAGGGCGCGCACCTTCGGCTCGGCCACCCGGACCGGGCCGCCGTCGTCCGCCCACACCGCCAGCGGGCCGAGCACACCGAAACGCACCACGATGATGCCAACCCGTAGCGGGCCCGAAGGAATTCCGTAGCGGCCCGGCGCAGGCTGGGCCGCATGACTGATGTGACGGTGATCGGCCTCGGGCCGATGGGCGCGACGATGGCGGCGACCTTCCTCGCCGCGGGCCACGACGTGACGGTGTGGAACCGCACGGCGAGCAAGGCCGAGCCGCTGGTGGCCAAGGGGGCGCGGCTCGCCGCCTCCCCCGGCGACTCGGGCGAGCTGCTGGTGATCAGCCAGCTCGACTACCAGGCGATGTACGACAGCCTCGGCGACCTGCGGCTGGACGGGAAGGTGCTGGTGAACCTCAGCTCCGGCACCCCGGACGAGCTGCGGGCGGCGGCCCGGTGGGTGACCGAGCGCGGCGGCGCGCTCGTGACGGCCGGGATCATGGTGCCGCCTCCCGGCATCGGGCAGCCCGGCGCGTACGCCTTCTACAGCGGCCCCGAGGACGCCGTGGACCGGCACGCCGAGACGCTGAGGGCGCTGGGCGACGTGCACTACATGGGCTCGGACGAGGGCCTGGCGATGATGTTCTACCAGGCCCAGCTCCTGGTCTTCTGGTCGAGCCTGACCAGCTACATGCACGCGCTCGCGCTGCTCGGCACGGCCGGGGTGGAGCCCGCGGTGTTCCTGCCGTACGCCCGGGAGACCTTCACCCAGCTCGGCGGCGACGGCCCGATGGGGTTCGCCAAGATCCTGGCCGAGGAGGTCGCGGCCGGGGTGTACCCGGGCGAGCTCAACAACCTGACCATGCAGGCCGTCGGCATCGGCCACGCGGTCCACGCGCTGCGGGACGCGGGGGTCGAGACCACGGTGCCCGACGCGCTGAAGGCGCTCTTCGAGCGCGCCGCCTTCACCGAGGGGCGCGGCCACGAGGGCCTGGGCACGGTGTTCGAGTCGATCAGGAAGCCGTAGCGCGCCAGGGCTGTTACGTTACGTCCCGATGAGACAACAGGTGCATATCCCCCTGCCGGACGGCGGCTCGCTGGCCGCGACCGTGGCGCTGCCGGAAGGAGAGGCGCCCGCGGGAGGATGGCCGGGCGCCGTGGTCGTCCACGAGATCTACGGCGTCGAGCCGGACATGCTCGACGTGGTGGACCTGTTCGCCGCCCACGGGTACGCGGCGGTCCTGCCCGACCTGTACAGCCACGGCAGCAGGGTCGGATGCCTGGCCCGGGCCATGCACCAGCTCACGACCGGCAAGCCCGGCCAGCCGGCCGCCGACATCGACGCGACCCGGGCCTGGCTGGCCGGCCGCGACGACGTCGACGGCGACCGGCTCGGCGTGATCGGGTTCTGCATGGGCGGCGGGTTCGCCCTCGCGTACGCGGCGAGCGCGCCGCCCGGCGTACGGGCCGCCTCGGTGAACTACGGCCTGGTCCCCCGCGACCAGGAGGAGCTGCGGCCGGTGTGCCCGGTCGTCGGCTCCTACGGCGGTCGCGACCAGGGCTTCCGCTCGCACGGCGCCCGCCTGCGCGAGCACATGCGGGCGCTCGGGATCGAGCACGACGTCGAGATCTATCCGGCCGCCGGGCATTCCTTCATGACCGACGGCCACCACCCGGTCGCGCGGCTCGCGCTGTTCCCCCTGAGCCACGGCCACGTGGCCGCGGCGGCGGACGACGCGTGGCGGCGCACGTTCGCCTTCTTCGACGAACACGTCGCCGGCCACGCGTAGCGCGCCCGGGGAGCCGGCTCAGTGGTTGGCGAGGAAGGCCAGCAGGTCCTGGCGGGTGATGAGCCCGGAGGGCTTGCCGTCCTCCAGCACCACCGCGGCGTCGGCCTTCTCCAGCGCCTCGACGGCGCGCGCCACCGGCTCGCCGCTGCCGAGGGTCGGCAGCGGCGCCGACATGTGCTCGGAGATCGGGTCGTCGGACGACAGCTTGCCGTGGTAGAGCGCCTCCAGCAGGTCGCGCTCGACGATCGAGCCGACGACCTCGGCGGCCATGACCGGCGGCTCCTCCTTCATGACCGGGAGCTGCGAGACGGAGTACTCGCGCATGATCGCGATGGCCGTGCCGACCGACTCGTGCGGGTGGGCGTGCACGAACTCCGGCATGTTCGCGCCCTTGCGCGCCAGCACGTCGCCGACCAGGCCCTCGTCCGAGGTCTCGGTCAGGAAGCCGTAGTCGGCCATCCAGTCGTCGTTGAAGATCTTGGACAGGTAGCCGCGCCCGCCGTCGGGCAGCAGTACGACCACGACGTCGTCGGGCCCGGCCTTGGCCGCGACCTGGACGGCCGCCACCACGGCCATGCCGCAGGAGCCGCCGACGAGCAGCCCCTCCTCGCGGGCGAGGCGGCGGGTCATGGTGAAGGAGTCCTTGTCGGAGACCGCGATGATCTCGTCGCAGATCTCGGTGTCGTAGGTGGCGGGCCAGATGTCCTCGCCGACGCCCTCCACGAGGTACGGCCGGCCGGAGCCGCCGGAGTAGACCGAGCCCTCGGGGTCAGCCCCGATGATCTTGACTCGGCCGCCGGAGACCTCCTTGAGATAGCGGCCCGTGCCGCTGATCGTGCCGCCGGTGCCGATGCCGGCCACGAAGTGGGTGATCCTGCCCTCGGTCTGCTCCCACAGCTCGGGCCCCGTCGAGTGGTAGTGGGAGTCGGGGTTGTTGACGTTGGAGTACTGGTCGGGCTTCCAGGCGTTGGGCGTCTCCCGGGCGAGGCGGTCGGAGACCGAGTAGTACGACTCGGGGTGGTCCGGGGCGACGGCGGTCGGGCAGACCACGACCTCGGCGCCGTAGGCCCGCAGCACCGCGATCTTGTCCTGGGCGACCTTGTCCGGCACCACGAACAGGCACCGGTAGCCCTTCTGCTGGGCCACGATGGCCAGGCCGACCCCCGTGTTGCCGGAGGTCGGCTCGACGATGACACCCCCGGGCCGCAGCTTGCCGGACGCCTCCGCGGCCTCGATCATGCGGACGGCGATCCGGTCCTTGACCGAACCGCCGGGGTTGAAGTACTCGACCTTGGCGAGCACCTGGGCGGGCACTCCCGCGGAGACCTTGTGCAGCCTGACGAGCGGCGTGTTGCCCATGAGCTCGACCAGGGAATCGTGTACGCGCACCGAGGTGTTCACCTTCTTTACCAAAGCTTGATCAGCTTGTCCGTCGCCGAGGACCCGTGGGGGTGGCGGACGCTCGGCTAGTTTTCAAGCAAACGCTACCGCCGAGTTCGGATGAGGGGAGAACCCACATGGTCTGGGCAGCGGGGGTGGCGCGGGCCGCCCGGAAGATCGCCATCGCGGCGGCTCTCGGAGGCGGCGGCCTGACGGCCCTGGGAGCCACGGCGTACGGGCTGCTGCTCGTGGAGGGCCTGGTCGCGCGCAAGGCCATCGGCCGGCCGCACGGGCTGGACGGGCCGCCCTCCGACGGCGTCTACGGCGCCTACACCGGCCCTCCGGTGCGGCTGGTGATGCTGGGCGACTCCACCTCCATCGGGCTCGGCGTGAGCTCCCACGACAGGACGCCGGGGGTGCTCCTCGCGGAGGGCCTGGCGCACGTGGCCGAGCGGCCGGTCCGGCTGGACGTGCTGGGCAAGTCGGGCGCGCCGTCGGCGGCGCTGGCCGAGCAGGTGGACCAGGCGCTGCGCCTGGACCCGGACGTGGCGGTCATCTTCGTCGGCGCGAACGACGTGGTGACGCAGACGCCGCCGGCGATGGCCGTGCGCCACCTGGTCAAGGCCGTGCGGCGGCTGCGGGAGGCGGGCGCCGAGGTGGTCGTCGGCACCTGTCCGGACCTCGGCACCGTGCGCCCCATCGCGCAGCCCCTGCGCTGGGTGACGCGGCGCTGGAGCCGCCAGCTCGCCGCGGCGCAGACCGTGGCGGTGGTGGACGCGGGCGGCCGGACGGTGGCGTTCGCCGACCTCCTGGGGCCGGAATTCGACACAAATCCGGGCGAGATGTTCGGACCGGATCGTTTCCATCCATCTGACCGAGGTTACGCCTCGGCCGCTTACGCGGTGCTACCTTCTGTATGCACTGCGTTGGGGTTGTGGCCCGAACCGCGACCCGCGCGCGGCGAAGGACTGCAACCGATTTACCTCGCGGCGGCCACGGCCGCGGAGGAGTCCGGCACCGAGGTTTCCGCGACCCGGGTCGCGGGGCGGGCGACGGGTCCCCATGGCAGATGGGTCACGTTGTTCCGCCGCCGCCCCGGCGAGATGGTCAACGACGCCTGACACCGGTCACCCTCCGCTCCTGGGCCGTCACCCCTCGTCCCCTTTGGAGTGGATGGACCGTGCTCCGGCCCCTCGCGCAACCCGCCCTCGCTCTCGCCGGCGTCCTCGCCGCGACCACCACCCTGGCCGGCTGCTCCGGCAGCGACGCGGCCACGGCGGCCTTCCCGGCCTGGCACGACACCCAGGCCAACGTCGTCAGCCGGATGGTCACCGCCGGCGGGGTGGTCGCGGCCACGTCGATGAAGCCCGACGGCACGCTGGAGACCGTCGCCACCGGCCTGTCCGACGGCAAGCGGCTGTGGGCGCACCCGGCCACGATGGCGGGCCGGCTGCCGGGCATGGGCGTCTCCGCCCCGGCCCTCGTCGACTTCCCCGGGCAGGGCGGCGGGCGCCAGGCCGCGGTGGTGGCGCTCGACCCGGCGCACAAGGGCCGCTGGACCGCCACGCTCGTCGCCCGTGACGCCCGCACCGGCCGGCAGCTCTGGACGCGGCCGATCCACTCCACCTTCGGTCCGCAGCGCTGCGGGCCGTACGTGTGCCTGGCCGAGAACACCGCCCTGGCGTCGGCGCGCGTGGTCGTGCTCGACCCGGCCACGGGAGCGGTCAGGTGGAAGCTGCCGGGCATCGCCGAGGTCGAGTGGTCCGACGACGAGCGGGTGCTCGTGCTGCGCCTGGCCGCCGAGCCGACGATCGAGTCGTACGAGCTGAAGACCGGCAAGCCGCAGTGGCAGCAGCCGATCGAGCAGGCGCTCGGCCCGGGCATCGACCTGTCGGGCGGGTGGGCGTTCGGCGCGGCGGGCCCCGACCTGGTCGGCTACCTCGCCCCCTACACCAACCCGCGCACGAAGAAGATGTCCACGTTCGGCCTGTTCTCGGTGAAGATCGCCGACGGCACGGTCAACTGGATGCGGCCGTCGGTGGTGCGCGTCTACCCGAGCGGCAGCCCCGGCTTCGCGCCGGTGGTGCGCCCGGTCGACCAGCGGGGCGGCTACGGCGGCTTCGCCCGGCTCGACGCCGGCACGGGGCGGGTGGTCGGCCAGATCACCGCCGCCGAGGTGCCCGGCTCGGGCTGGTGGCTGGCCTTCCCCGACCGCATGGAGAAGCTCGGCTTCCTCAAGCACGGCGCGAAGGGCACGGTCTTCGACCTGTCCGCCGGCCGTCCGGTGCCGGTCGAGGAGGAGCGCGGCTGGTCGTTCTGCGTGACCGACCCCAAGCCGCTGCCGCTGCGCGGGCAGCCGGCCGGGTTCTACTCGGTGGCGTCCCTGTGCGAGTACGACCTCGCGACGGGCAAGCGGGTCTCCGGCGAGCAGCCCCCGCCGTCGTGGTTCACCGGCAGCCAGAACGGCTGGCGGCTGTGGCGCGACGAGAAGGGCGGCATGCACGCCGTCAACGACAACACCGCCCCGACGCCCGGCATGTACGGCTGACCGCCCGGCCGCCTGGCCCCTCCGCAGCGCTGGAATATAGTTCTGGTCAGAGTGCTGACAAAGGAGGGGCCACATGCCCGAGGCAGTCATCGTCGCCACCGCCCGCTCGCCCATCGGGCGTGCCTTCAAGGGGTCGCTCAAGGACCTGCGGCCCGACGACATCACCGTGCAGATGATCCAGGCGGCGCTGGCCAAGGTGCCGCAGCTCGACCCCACGACGATCGACGACATCATGCTGGGCTGCGGGCTGCCCGGCGGCGAGCAGGGCTTCAACATGGCCCGCGTGGTCGCCGTGCTGCTGGGGCTGGACAACGTGCCCGGCACCACGGTCACCCGCTACTGCTCGTCCTCGCTCCAGACCACGCGCATGGCCTTCCACGCGATCAAGGCGGGCGAGGGCGACGTGTTCGTCTCGGCCGGCGTGGAGATGGTCTCGCGGTTCGTCAAGGGCAACTCCGACTCGCTGCCCGAGACGCAGAACCCGGTCTTCGGTGACGCCGTCGCGCGGACGAAGGCGTTCGGCGAGGGCGGCCGCACCTGGCACGACCCGCGCGAGGACGGCCAGGTGCCCGACATCTACATCGCCATGGGCCAGACCGCCGAGAACCTCGCCCAGCTCAAGGGCGTCACCCGGCGCGACCAGGACGAGTTCGGCGTCCGTTCCCAGAACCTCGCCGAGAAGGCGCTGGCCGACGGCTTCTGGCAGAAGGACATCACCCCGGTGACGCTGCCCGACGGCACCGTGGTGAGCAAGGACGACGGCCCGCGGCCCGGCACCACCTACGAGGGCGTGGCCGGGCTCAAGCCGGCCTTCCGCCCCGACGGCACGGTCACGGCCGGCAACTGCTGCCCGCTCAACGACGGCGCCGCCGCGGTGGTCGTCATGAGCGACGTGAAGGCGGCCGAGCTGGGCATCACGCCGCTGGCCCGCATCGTCTCGACGGGCGTGACGGGCCTGTCGCCGGAGATCATGGGGCTCGGGCCGGTGGAGGCGTCGCGGCAGGCCCTGGCCCGCGCCGGGATGGCGATCGAGGACGTGGACCTCGTGGAGATCAACGAGGCGTTCGCCGCCCAGGTCGTCCCGTCGTACCGGGACCTCGGGATCGAGCTCGACCGGCTGAACGTCAACGGCGGCGCCATCGCCGTGGGCCACCCGTTCGGCATGACCGGCGCCCGCATCACCTCCACGCTGATCAACAGCCTCCAGCACCACGACAGGACGATCGGCCTGGAGACGATGTGCGTGGGCGGCGGCCAGGGCATGGCGATGATCCTGGAGCGCCTCTCCTGAGCGCGTGACGGGCCCTGACGGCGCGCCGGCCGCCCGGTCCTCATCGGGCGGCCGGGGCGCCGCCATCGGGCGCCACGGGGCCGGTCAGCCGCGCGCGGGCCGGTCAGCCGTGGACGTCCGGACCGGCGTGGGTGGGCGTGACCAGGAGGACGACCCGCCGCTCGCGCTCCATGGCCGCGCGGTAGTCGTCCCAGTCGGAGTGCTCGCCCGAGATGTCGCGGTAGTAGGAGACCAGGTGGTCCATGGCCTCCGGCAGGCTGACGACCCGCGCCGTGCCGTCCACCTGCACCCACTCGCCGAAGAAGCCGTCGGTGAACGCGCAGATCGACACCTGCGGGTCGCGGCGGACATTCCGTGTCTTGACCGCCGTCTCCCGCGTGCTGATCACGATGCGCCCCTCGGCGTCCACGCCCACCAGCACCGGCGAGAGCTGCGGGCGCCCGTCGGCGTGCCGGGTATGGAGGACGGCGCGGTGCGCGCGCCGCAGGAAATCGCGTGCCTTGTCCAGATCCATCTGTTCATGATGACGCGCCCGAGCCGGCGGCACGGGCGCGTCAGCGGGACTTGGGAGCCTCTAGATGAAGCCCATGCGGTTGCGGCGGTGACGCTCGTGCTCGTGGACGATCGCCGCCGCGTAGCCGTGCGTCAGCCCGTGCTCCTGGGCGAGCCAGTTGGCCCGTTCGTCACACCGGAGGAACGATGGGCCGTTGTCGATGGCTTGGAACCACTCGGGGAGTTCGCGTCCCGTTATCGATGGGACCCTTGCGATCAGCTTCGTTTGCGTCTCCGGTGAGTGGTTCAAGGACATGGGCACCTCCACGGAATAAGGTCCTTTGCTTGACACTGCAACACTCAACCCGTGATCGCAACCCCCAAGTCGCCACCACTTCGTTACGCGGGGTTCATCATCGGACGCTATGCGAAGGGGCCCCGCCGGATCGGCGGGGCCCCTTCGGGTGTTCGCGCGCTCGCTGAGCCGGGGCTCAGTCGCTGTTGGTGAAGTAGCTGATGAAGCGCAGCACCTCGAGGTAGATCCAGACGAGGGTCAGCGTGAGGCCGAACGCGCACTGCCAGGCGAACTTCTCCGGAGCGCCCTGCCGGACGCCCTGCTCGACGGCGTCGAAGTCGAGCAGGAGGAAGAAGCAACCGAGCAGGATCATCGCGATGCTGAAGACCCAGCCGATCGGGCTGTCGGTGCGCAGGCCGAGGCCGGTGCCGTTGAAGATGCCGACCAGGAGGTTGACCACCATGAGGCCGAGGGCGGCGATGCCCGCGGCGGCGACGTACTTCACCAGTTTCGACGTGACGCGCACGATGCGCAGCGCGTAGACCGTCAGGACGGCGCCGAAGGCCAGCGCCGTGCCGAGCACCGCCTGGATCACGATGCCGGGGAAGTACGCCTCGAACACCCGGCTGATCGCCCCGAGGAACACGCCCTCGAAGAGCGCGTAGCCGAGGATGAGGGCGGGGTTGGTGCTCTGCTTGAAGGAGGCGACCAGGCCGAGGATCAGGGCGACGATGGCCGCTCCCACGGCGACACCCGTCGGCACCTTGAAGTACCAGGCCGCGGCGGCCCCCACGACGAGCGTGCCGAGGGTCATGAACCCGCGGACCACCACGTCGTCGAGCGTCATCGTGCGGGGAGGGGCGTACGAGGGGGTCTCGTACATGTCCTGCAACTGCGCGGGGGTCGGGGTGGGCGCGCCCCACCCGGCTGACTGCTGTCGTGTCCTGCTGAAAACCGGGTTCTTGCTCTCCATCGCTGCCCTCCTGTGCGCCGAGCCTAGGGGACGGGTGGCCGCCCGGGCCGGCTCGCGCTCAGATCTATGTGGTTTCGAGACTTCAACGCGATGACAACGAACGTGGGTTCCGGTGAGTTCCCGGACACCGTTCGTGAACGAAAAAGGCATTTCCCGTGGTAGAAGCAGGTGCCCCCGGCGGGATTCGAACCCGCACGTCAACCCTTTTAAGGGGTTTGCCTCTGCCATTGGGCTACGGGGGCGCCGCAATCATACGAAACGGACCATGCTTCCGTTGAGCACAACTTCGCATCATGAGTCACAACTGTGAAGTCTGCTGTGAAGTGATAGGGCTCCTGGCACTGTGTCCAGGAAGGGCAGCCCCATCGCATGGTCCCGTAAGTGCGGAATACCCCCGGCTAAGGAGGCATCGGCTTCGATGGTGACGGGATCTCTCGTTCCTCGCAAGCAGTGCAGGTGAGGGCATCGAAGGCCGGTGCCGCCGGACTTACCGGGCCCGCCTTTCACGACCGGGCCGGTTCGACGGGACGGAAGGTGATCTCGGAGTCGAGGCCGGAACCGATCTCCGCGAGATCGCGCGCGAGCCCGCCGGTGTCGACCGCCCGGGGCAGTTCGACGTCGGCGATGAGCACGTACAGGTGGCCGGTCAGGCGGGTGCTCATGCCGGTGATGTTGCCGCCGACGGCGGCGAGCACGGTGCTGACGGCGGAGATGATGCCCGGCCGGTCGGGGCCGTGGAGGGTCAGCACGTAGCCGTGGCCGTTGGAGGCGCAGCCGAAGTGGCGGCGGGCCTCCACGGCGGCCGCGGTCACCACGAGGTCGTGGGTGCGCAGCCGTTTGGTGATCTCCTCGGCGTCGAGGCCGCCGGAGACCAGGAACATCATCGCGATGTGGCCGCCGAGCAGCGTCATCGTCGAATCGGTGATGTTGGCACCACACTCGGCCAGCGAGCCGGTGACCGCGGCGATGACTCCGGGCCGGTCGATCCCGAGCACGGTCACCGCTGAGAGCGCCACCCGCGCATCCCCTTTCGTTCGGCAGGACGCGGGCGCCGGAACGCCCCGGCGCGAGGGCACCGGGGCGTTGCCGTACATGTGCTCAGTGGCGCATCGTCGCGACGGCGGCGCGGAATCCGTCGCGGGGGTGCTCGACCTCGCCGAGCGAGATCGTCTCCCGCTTGAAGAACAACGCCAGGGTCCAGTCGACGACGACGCGGACCTTGCGGTTCAGCGTCGGCACCCGCGACAGATGGTAAGTGCGGTGCATGAACCACGCAGGGAATCCGCGAAGCTTCACTCCGTAGACATTGGCCACACCCTGGTGCAGGCCGAGACCGGCGACCGATCCCACATACTTGTGGCGGTAGTCGACCAGTTGCTCCCCGCGGAGATAGCGGATGATGTTGTCGGCGAGGACCTTCGCCTGCCGCACCGCGTGCTGGGCGTTGGGGGCGCAGTACTGACCGGGGTTGGTCACGTCGGGCACTCCCGCGATGTCGCCGGCGGTGAAGGCGTCCCTGGTGCCGGCGACGGTCAGGGCGGCGGTGGCCTTGATCCGGCCGCGCTCGTCGAGCGGCAGGTCGGTGGAGTTGGCGACCACGCTCGGCTTGACGCCGGCGGTCCAGACGAGGGTGTCGGCCTCGAACTCCGAGCCGTCGGAGAGCACGACGTGGCCGCCCACGCACGACTCCAGGCGCGTGTCGAGCTTGACCTCGATGCCGCGCTCGCGCAGCTGCTCCAACGTCCACCTGCCCATCTCGGGCCCGACCTCGGGCAGCACCCGGTTGGTGGCCTCGACCAGCACCCAGCGGATGTCGGCGGGGGTGAGGTTGCGGTAGTAGCGCGTGGAGTCCTTGGCCATGTCCTCCAGCTCGGCGAGCGCCTCGACGCCCGCGAAGCCGGCGCCGACCACGACGAAGGTGAGCGCCCGGCGGCGCACCTCGGGGTCGTCGGTGGACTCGGCCACGTCGAGCAGGTGCAGGACGCGGTTGCGCAGCGCGATGGCCTCGCCGACGGTCTTGAAGCCGATGCCGATGTCGGTGAGCCCGGGGATCGGCAGCGTCCGCGAGATGGAGCCGGCGGCCATCACGATGACGTCGTAGGAGACCTTGCGCGCCTCGCCCTCGGCGGGCTGGAAGGTGGCCACGCGGGCGGCGTGGTCCACCTCCGTCACCGTGCCGTTGAGGATCCGCACCTTCGGCAGCACCCGGCGCAGGGGCGCGACCATGTGCCGCGGCGACAGGTTGCCCGCCGCGGCCTCCGGCAGGAACGGCTGGTAGGTCATGTAGGACTGGGGGTCGATGATCGTGATGCTCGCCTCGCCGTTGCGCAGTTCGCGGCCGAGCTTGCGCTGGAGGCGCAGAGCGGTGTACAGGCCGACGTAACCACCGCCGACGATCAAGATGTGCTTGTTCATCGTGAGGCCCATCCCTCGAAGAGCTTGTGAAAGCATTCACAAGCCTATGTCAGGGTGGTCCGAAAACTCCAATCCGTGAGCAATGCAACGCGTCACACCGAGAGCTCGCGGGCCCGCAGGAAGACGTCGTCGAGCATCTGGGCGGTCACGCGGCCGGTGAACGTGTTCTGCTGGCTGGGGTGGTAGCAGCCGAGCAGCGTCACCGGCGTCCCCTCGTGGGCGATCGCGACCTCGGCCCCGTGCCCGAACGGCGGCCTGACCCGCGGCAGGGTGTATCCGGCCTCCTTCAGCGCGGGCCACCCGGCCTGCCAGGCGTAGCCGCCGAGCGCCACGATCACCCGCACGGACGGCGCGGTCAGCTCGATCTCCCGCGTCAGCCACGGGAAGCAGGCGGCCTTCTCCTCCGGGGTCGGCTTGTTGGCGGGCGGCGCGCACCGCACCGAGGCCACCACGCGCGCGCCGATCAGCCGCTGGCCGTCGCCCGCGTGCGTGCTCGTCTCCTGGACGGCCAGGCCGCAGCGGTGCAGCGAGGCGAACAGCCAGTCGCCGCTGCGGTCGCCGGTGAAGATGCGGCCGGTCCGGTTGCCCCCGTGGGCGGCGGGGGCCAGCCCGACGATGAGGATCCGCGGGCGCTCGTCGCCCCATCCCGGGACCGGCCGCCCCCAGTACGTCTCGTCCGCGAACGCGCGCCGCCTCACCCGGGCGACCTCTTCGCGCCACTCCACCAGGCGGGGACAGGCACGGCAGACGGACTGCCGGGCCGTGAGCTCCGCGAGGGTGCTGCTGGTGGCGGCGAGGCGGCGCACGTCCGCGGGGTCCTGGGCGACCGGCGTGTCAGCGGTCGCCGGGTCGCCGGGCCAGCCGGTGCCGGGAGGTACGAAGCTCATGCCTTCGATGGTGCCCGATCAGCGGGACCGCTTCGGCGTGGGCGTGGCGGCGGGCTTGGCGGGGGTCTCCTCGACGGGGTTCTCCTCGCCGGGGGTCTCCTCGGCGGGGGTCGGCGTGGCCGTGACGCTGGCCGTCGCCTCCGGCTGCGTCGGCGGCACGCTCGGCATCGGCGAGGGCGCCGAGGCCGTGGGACACGGGGCCGTCGAGTGCGCGACGCCGGAGTCGTCCACGGTGTACTCCTCGGTGATCAGCGGCAGGGGGTAGCGGTTGAGTATCACCTCGCCACAGGACCGATTGACGGTGTAGCCGTGGTTCTCCGGGTGGGTGATGACCGGGTTGCCGTCCTGGTCGTAGAGGTAGACGTCGGTCAGCGGGGTGCCGTCCTTGGCGTACGGCTTGATGTTGTAGACCTCGCCGTCCACCCCCGAGGCGGTCTCCATGAGGACGCGCGGGTTCGCCCGGATGTTCCGCAGATCCTCCTGATAGCCGGCGAGGTGCCCGGCGGTCACGAAGCCGCCGAACAGCCCCAGCCCGGCCACCACGTTGACGGCGACGGCCAGCAGGCGCGCCGCCCGGTCGCGGGCCCGCCTGCCGAACCACACCGACGCGCAGACCATCGCGACGACCACCACCCACTCACCGGGGTTCGCGGGAGCGATGTGGTCCTCGCCGCGGCCCGCGAGGTTGAGCACCAGCAGGGCGACGACGTAGCCGCGCAGCAGCCACCAGCCCGGCCGTAACTCGGGCAGGAAGGCCACCAGAGCGCGGTAGGGCGCCTGCCGGAGCAGCGTGGCATGGAGGTCGCCCAGCCGCCTGCGCAGTTCCAGGCGGCGTCTCTGACGGCCCGCCGGCCGGCCCCCGTAGGCGGCCGCGAGCTCCTCTGCGTAGGCGGCCGGCGGCCCCAGCCGCTCCTCCAGCGGCACGTCCGACTCCGCCGCGATCTCCGCCAGGTGGTCGTCCAGGTCCTCCAGCAGTTCCTCCCGGTCCGGGTGGTCGGCCAGGGCATCCCGTACGGCCTGCGCGTACGCTGCGATGCTTGTCATGCGTGTCCCTCCTTGACCAGGGATGCCATGGTGGCGGCGAACGAGGCCCAGATCCCGGCGTAGGAGGCGTACATGCGCCTGCCGGTGTCGTTCAGCCCGTAGTACTTGCGGTGCGGCCCCTCGTCGGAGGCCACCACGTAGGAGTTGAGCGCGCCCGCCTTGAAGAGCCTGCGGAGCGTGCCGTAGACCGAGGCGTCGCCCACTTCCTCCAGGCCCGCCTCACGCAGCCGGCGCACGACGTCGTAGCCGTAGCCGTCGCGCTCCGCCAGGACCGCGAGGACGGCCAGGTCGAGGACGCCCTTGAGGAGCTGGGTGCTATCCACGCACCGCACACTACTGTGGTTTGCGCAGTACTGCCAACAAAAGAAAACCGGATGGCGTCACGGGGACGCCATCCGGTTCAGATCACCCGGTGTGCCGAGCCGTTCAGCTGGTCGCCGCCGGCTTCGGGCAGACCGCCGAGAAGGCGGCGTTGCCCGAGGTGACCGAGTTCGGGCTCACCACGACGAGCTCGATGTTGCCCTTGGTCTCGGTGGCACTGTGCGTGCCGCCGACACCCCAGGTCACGTCGAGGCTGCCGTTCACCTCACGGGACAGGTCGCCGCCGTCCTTCTGGCCGTTGACCAGCCAGTAGTACTTGACGGTGGTGGGACCCGTGCTGGTGAGGGTGGCCTTGAAGTCCACGCCGGGGCCGCGCTTGTCGGCGCACATGTCGTTGCGCTGACCGGTCTGGGAGACCGCCGACACCGAGACGGTGGGCTTGGGAGCCTGGCATGCGGCGTACGACTGCGTGATCGAGTCGTGGCTGCCCGCGCCGGACACCGTCAGCGTGATCTTGCCGCCGTTGGCCGCGTCACCCGAGAGCACGCGGTCGTCGAGCGTGACGGTCCGCGAACCGCCGTTGGAGAAGTACGCGGACCCGCTGTCCACGGCCTTGCCGTTCACCCACCACGTGTACTCGACGCGGGCGCGGCCGGTCGAGCTCACGGTGGCGTGGGCGCCGACCTTGCAGCCGTCGTTGTTGGTCGCGGTCACCAGGTTGGTGGCCGAGACCCGGGTGGCCGGGGTCTCGTCCTCGCACAGGACCTTGTAGTAGGCCCGGTTGGAGGACTCGCGGCCCGGACCGAGGATCTCCAGCTGCGCGTAGCCGCGCTGGCTCTCGCGCGGGGAGATGCCGAAGCCGACCCGCTTGGTGTCGTAGACCTTGGCCCGGCCGTAGTCGACGACGCGGCCGTTCAGGACCCAGCGGTACCGGACCCAGGCCGGGTCGCTGACCCGGATGACACCGGTGAAGTCGACCTTGTCACTGGAGGTGGCGCAGGTGCCGACGTAGTTGCTCGGGCTCGCCCAGACGCGCGCCGAGACCTCCGGACCCTGCTCCTCCTCGATGACGATCGGCTTCTGGCAGCCGACCGAGAAGTAGCCCTTCTTGGAGGTCGCCTTGCGCGGGCCGAGGACCTGGACGGCCTCCCAACCCTTGACGTCCTCCTCGAACTTCAGCTTCTCGGACACCTTGACGTACTTGGCCCCGTGGCCCTTGAGCCTGATCGTCTTGATCTTGCCCTTGGACCCGTCCCCGTGCAGCCAGCGGTAGGCCAGCGTGGTCTTGCCCGAGACGGTGACCTTGATCTTGGAGGTCATGGTCACGTTGACCGGGCAGGACCCCTCGTAGTTCCCCGTGGAGGCCTTCGGCGTGGAGATCGAGACCTTGGGCGACTTCGAGGCGGTCGCGGCGGCGGCCAGGGCCGCCTTGCCGGCGGCCGGCGCCGGAGCGGCGGCCGGGGTGGCGGCCTGGGCCGGGCTGGCGACCAGCGCCGCGACCATGCCCGCCAGCACGGTGGCGGAGGCGCCGAACGCCACAGCCTTACGCGCTAAGGGAGAGGACTTCATGTGAGAGTGCTCCATTCCGTGAGGGAAAAGATGCGCTCGGGAACGGTCGCCACGCCGGCACTACCTGTGCACAGCAATATGGCAAAGCCCCCGTTTTGCCCCTTTACCTAAGCACAAAACTGATTGCACGCTCAACACGAACGCGAAGATGAAATGTCCGGATTTACCGGGTTTTCAGATCAGAGACCAGGCAATTCCATCCAGGATGTCGTGCTCACTGACCACGACCTGCGAAAACGCGAAACGCCGCACGATCCGGTCCAGGATGAGCGCCCCCACGCCGATGACGTCCACCCGGCCGGGATGCATCACCGGAATCGCCGCCCGCTCACCATGGGTCATCGCCAGCAGCCGCCGCGTCACCTCGTGGACCTGCTCGGCGTCGATCCGCGCGTGGTGGATGCGGGCCGAGTCGTACTCCGGGAGGTCCAGGACGATGCCCGCGACCGTCGTGACCGAGCCCGCCAGACCCACCAGCGTGTGGGCCCGCTCGACCGGAACCGCCTCGGTCACCTTGTCCAGCGCGTCCTCGATGTCGGCCGTGACGGCCTCCAGCGCGGCCTCGGACGGCGGGTCGCCGGCGTCGCGCAGATGCCGCTCCGTGAGCCGCACGCAGCCGATGTCGACCGACAGGGCGGCCTCCGCGTGCGCCGAGCCGAGCACGAACTCGGTCGAGCCGCCGCCGATGTCCACCACGAGGTACGGCGGCATCGGCCCCTGGGGATGCTCGGTCTCGGGCGACAGGCGGACCAGCCCCCTGGTCGCGCCCGTGAACGACAGCTCCGCCTCCTCCGAGCCGGTCACCACCTCCGGGTCCACGCCGAAGATCTCGCGCACCCCGGCCACGAACTCGTCGCGGTTGGCCGCGTCACGCGTGGCGCTCGTCGCCACGACCCTCGTGCGCACGGCCCCGTGCTGGTCGATCAGCTTGCGGTACCCGCGCATCGCGCCGAACGTGCGCTCCAACGCGTCGGCGGCCAGCCGGCCGGTCCGGTCGACGCCCTGTCCCAGGCGCACGATCTCCATCCGCCGCTCCACCTCGGTGAGCGTGTCGTCGGAGATGTCCGCGATGAGCAGGCGAACGGAGTTGGTACCGCAATCGACGGCGGCTACACGCATGGTCCGTCACTCCACCAATCGGGGAGGGCATCGAGCGCCTCCCTGCCGAACGGGTTGGTCCCGGGGACCGCCAGCTCGTGCGCGACGAGCGCGTGCAGGCACTTGACCCGCAGCGGCATGCCCCCCGTGCTCTGCATGCCACGAGGAAGCGGTTCCATGCCCTCGTCCTCGGCCGCCTTGTCGCGCCTGGCGACGTAGTCGTCATGCGCGGCCTGGTAGGCGGCGGCCAGCTCCGGGTCGTCGGCCAGCCTGGCCTGCATCTCCCGCATCAGGCCCGAGCCCTCCAGCGTGCCGATCGCCGAGGCGGCCCGCGGGCAGGTCAGGTAGTACAGGGTCGGGAACGGCGAGCCGTCGTCCGGCAGGCGCGGCGCGGTCTCGACCACGTCCGGGTTGCCGCACGGGCAACGATGCGCCACCGCGCGCAGCCCCCGCGGCGGCCGGCCGAGCTGCCGGCGCACCGCCTCCACGTCCCGTTCGGCGACCCGGCCCTCGCCGGCCTCGTTCTCAGGGCTTTCCAACGCTCTCCTTCTCTCCTGTCCCCACCTGGTGGCCCTTGCCCGAGTCGGCGGCCTCGACCGACCGCCAGAGCGTCTGGTACCACGGCGGCGGCGCGGCGGGCTGCTTCACCGTCGCGGGCGTCCTGCCCTCGTCGGCGTCCATCACCACGTAGCACTTCTCGCCGGCGCCGCAGTAGTGCAGCCGCTCCTTGGCCGTGCGCTTGATCCAGTTGGGGTCGCGGATCTGCTGCACCCGCGCCTCCAGCGTGCGCCGGTCCGCCTCGACCCGCGCCTTCTCCGCCTGCAGCGCCGCGATGGCGCGGCGCTGGGCGATGTACTCGCGCACAGGGTAGGCGAGGCTCATCGCGATCGCGCACACCACGACCGCGAGAATGGCGGCCCGGCCGGTCAGCTGCGGTCTCCTGGCCATGCTCCCCCTCACATCGAGCCCGCGTGGCGGGCCCGGGAACGGGCCCGCGGTCGATCGGCGGCCGCGGGGACCGTACCCGAAACTAGCGGCGGAAACGCGGGAAGGCCGCGCGACCCGCGTAACGGGCGGCGTCGTCGAGCAGCTCCTCGATGCGCAGGAGCTGGTTGTACTTGGCCACGCGGTCGGAGCGGGCCGGGGCGCCGGTCTTGATCTGGCCGCAGTTGACCGCGACGGCGAGGTCGGCGATCGTCGTGTCCTCGGTCTCGCCCGAGCGGTGGCTCATCATGCAGCGGTAGCCGTTGCGGTGGGCCAGGTCGACGGCGTCGAGCGTCTCGGACAGGGTGCCGATCTGGTTGACCTTGACCAGCAGGGCGTTGGCGGTGCCGCTGCCGATGCCGCGCTCCAGCCGCTCGGGGTTGGTCACGAACAGGTCGTCGCCGACGAGCTGGACCCTGTCGCCGAGGGCGTCGGTGATGGCCTTCCAGCCCTCCCAGTCCTCCTCGTTCAGCGGGTCCTCGATGGAGACGAGCGGGTAGTTGTCGACCAGGTCGGTGTAGAAGGCGATCAGCTCCTGGGCCGACATGCCCTTGCCGTCGATCGTGTAGACGCCGTCCTTGTGGAACTCGGAGGCGGCCACGTCGAGAGCCAGCGCGACGTCCTCGCCCGGGGTGTAGCCGGCCTTCTCGATGGCGACCAGGATGAGGTCGAGCGCGTCACGGTTGGAGGGCAGGTTGGGGGCGAAGCCGCCCTCGTCGCCGAGGCCCGTGGCGTAGCCCTTCTCCTTCAGCACCTTCTTGAGCGCGTGGTAGACCTCGGTGCCCATGCGCACCGCCTCGCGGAACGTCCCGGCGCCGATCGGCGCGATCATGAACTCCTGGATGTCCACGTTGGTGTCGGCGTGGGCGCCGCCGTTGAGGATGTTCATCATCGGCACGGGCAGGACGTGGGCGTTGGGGCCGCCGAGGTAGCGGAACAGCGGCAGCTCGGCGCTGTCGGCGGCGGCCTTGGCCACGGCCAGCGAGACGCCCAGGATGGCGTTGGCGCCCAGCTTGGACTTGTTCGGCGTCGCGTCCAGGTCGATCATGATCTGGTCGATGATGCGCTGGTCCTCGGCCTCGACGCCGTGGATCTCGTCGAAGATCTCGTCGGTGACGGCGAGCACGGCCTTCTCCACGCCCTTGCCGCCGTAGCGCTCGTCGCCGTCGCGCAGCTCCACGGCCTCGAACTGACCGGTGGAGGCGCCGCTCGGCACGGCCGCGCGGCCGCTGCTGCCGTCGTCGAGGACGACCTCGACCTCCACCGTGGGGTTGCCCCGGGAGTCGAGGATCTCGCGGGCGTAAACGACCTCGATGGTAGCCACGGGATGCGCTCCTAAGTCGAAAGGCGATATGCCTTCAGAGCCTATCGGTACCCCTACCGCCCACCCCGCAGGGTCCACGCGCGCATGGCGCCCCCGACGGCCGCGACCAGGCCCGGACGCCCGTCGACCGTTCCCGCCGCCAGGGCCGTGACGGCGCCCTCCGCGTCTCCGCCGCCTCCCGTGTCTGCCGCGTCTCCTGCCGCGTCTCCCGCGTCTCCCGCGTCTCCCGCCGCGTCTCCCGCGTCTCCCGGAGGCAGGAGCGTGGCGACCTGGTCGCACGTGCGCGCGTCCCAGACGCGCAGCCCACCGTCGTCCGACGCCCCGGCGAGGAAGGGGCGGCCGTCGGCCTCGGTGAGTGCCAGCGCGGTCGTGCCCGGCGCCTCGTTCCCGGTGACCCGGCACACCTGCCGCCCCGTCCGCGTGTCGTACACCGTGGCGCCCCCGACCCCCTTGACGCTCGCCGCGACGAGCGTGCCGTGGCTCACGATGCGGGAGACCGGACCGCCCACCCGGACGCTGACCGCCTCCGGACGGTTCCACAGATCGACGATCGTGAACTCCGTCGCCCCGGTGCCGAACGCGACCCGCGACCCGCTCCCGGGCCAGGCCACCCCGGTCACCCCGACGGCGCCGGCGAAGAACCGGCCGGACTTGCGCCCGCTGAGCAGGTCCCACGCCTGCACCCTGCCGTCGGCGCAGCCGACCACCGCCGCCGGGCCCTCCTCGCGGCTCACCACGGCCATCACGGCGGAGGGGCGCTCGCTCGCGCACACCTCGAACGCCCGCACCGCTCCCGACCGCGCGACGGCGGCGAACGCGGCGGGCTGGGCGTATGCGCCGCGCGTGCCTGTGGATGCGCCGGGCTGGACGGACGTGCCGCCCGTGTCTGTGAACGCGGCGGGCTCGGCGAGTGAGCCGGCCGCGGCGGCGAGTGACGGGGTCCAGCGGGAGACGCGGCCGTCCGCGCTCGCCCACACCACCGCGGGCGCCCCGCCGACCTCGGCGAACGCCAGCGAGGTGATGCCTCCGCCCTCCTCCGGCGCGGTGGCGGTCAGCTTCCTGCCCGTGGCGACGTCCCACAGCTCGACGGAGCCCCTCTCCGGGGCGACGGCCACGACGGTCCTGTCGCCGATCCGCCCGACCGCGAGCGCGGCGGCCGCCCGGCCGCCCAGGGGCACGCCTCCCTCCGGGCCGTACGCCTCGGCGACGCCCGTTCCGCCCGTCCGGCCGCTCCCGGCGGCGGGCGGACGCCCTGAAGAGTGCGCGCCACCCCAGTTCAGGCCCAGTGCCACGCCGCCGAGCACGAGCACGGCCAGACCGCCCCCGGCCAGCACCTGCCCCCGCCCGGTCATCGAGAGCCCGCCCCGTTCCCCCCTCCGGCGGCCTCTCGGGTCCGGATGGTCCCGCCTCACGCGCCCCTCGAAGCGCCCGTCCGCTCCCCGCGCGACGTCCGAGCGCCCGTCCGCTCCCCTGGGCGAGCGCCCGTCCGCCCCCCGGGCAACGTCCGAGCGCCCGTCCGCCCCTCTGGGTACGTCCGAGCGCCCGTCCGTCCCTCTGGGCATCTTGGAGGAGCGCCCGTCCCCGCTGCCGGGCGCCTCGGCGGACCACCCGTCCGCCATCCCGGGCGCCTCGTCACGGCCCGTCATCCGGGCCCGCCGCGCGGCCCTCGCGGGCGGGCCCTTCCGGGAGGGCTCAGCCCGCCCGCGCCCGGCCCCCACGAGCCCGCCGTCCTCCCGCAGGTCGTCCTCCAGCAGGTCGCCCGCCAGAGGACCGTCCTCCAGCAGGACGTCCGCGAGAGGGTCGTCCTCCAGCGGGACGTCCGCCGGCCCACAGTCCGCAGGCCCGTAGTCCGCCGGCCCGGACCCCGCGAGGCCGCCCTCCATCAGCACCGACAGCACGTCGGCGGCCGAGGGCCGGGTCTCGGGCCGCTTGTCCAGGCAGGCCGCCAGCAGCGAGCGCAGCGGCTCGTCGATCCCCGACAGGTCGGGCTCCCCGGTGAGGACCCGGTGCATCACCGCCGGGATGGACTCTCCCGCGAACAGCGACCGGCCCGTGGCGGCGTACGCCATCGTGGCGGCCCAGCCGAACATGTCCGAGGCGGGCGTGGCCGGCTCGCCCGCGATCTGCTCGGGCGACATGTAGCCGGGCGTGCCGACCACCGTGCTCGCGGAGGTGGCCGCCTCCATGGCCTTGGCGATGCCGAAGTCGATCACGCGGGGCCCGTCGGGCCCGCACAGGACGTTGGCCGGCTTGAAGTCACGGTGCACGATCCCCGCCCGGTGGATGGCGCTCAGGGCGGCCACGGTGCCGACGGCCAGCCGGTCCAGCGCCCCGCCCGCCCGCGGCCCCTCGTCCGCCACCAGCTCGCGCAGCGACGGCCCGGGCACGTACTCGCTCACGATGTACGGCCGGCCGTCGAGCACCCCCGAGTCGATCACCCTGGCGGTGCAGAACGCGGCGACCCTGCCCGCGATGACGCATTCCTGGAGGAAGCGCCGCGTGGCCCGGTCGTGGCCCATGAGCCGCGCGTGCAGCACCTTGACCGCGACCTGCCGGCCGTCGGCGTCCTCCCCCAGGTACACCGTCCCCTGGCCGCCGTCGCCGAGGCCGCCCAGGAGGCGGTAGCCGCCGATCTCGCGTGGCTCCCCGGCGTGCAACCTGCGTGGCTGAGGCACCCTTGATCACCCCCGTAACCCCGCGATCCTGACATTTCACCGCCACCCGGCGCCACCGGATCGGACGATCCGCGCGAGCGGCGGACCGCGTCAGGACGGGAGGGAGGGCCGCGTCAGGACCGGGAGCGGGGCCGCGTCAGGACCAGGAGGGGGGCCGCGTCAGGACCGGGAGGGGGGCCGGGTCAGGACGGGGAGGAGGGCCGGGCCTCCCAGGCGAGCACCCGGTCGCGATAGGCGCGGGCCGCCGCGCGCAGCTCCGCCTCGGGGTCCACCCCGGCCTCCTGCGCCCGCCGTACCAGGTCGAACAGCTCGTGCCCGAGACCCTGGCCGATCCCCGCGGCCAGCGCGTCCGGGGCGCCCCCGCGCCCGGCGCGCCGCAGGAGCTGGGCCGCGAGCGACAGCGCCGGCTGGCCCAGCGGCACCCCGTCCAGCACGGACGGCTCCTCGTTCCGGGCGGCCCGCTCGGCGGCCTTGATGGCCTCCCAGTTGTCGTTGACCTCGTCGGCGCTGTCGGCGCGCACCGTGCCGAAGACGTGCGGATGCCGCCGCACCAGCTTGTCGACGATGCCGGCGGCCACGTCGTCCACGTCGAAGCCCTCGGCCACCCGCGCGTGGAACACCACCTGGAGCAGCAGGTCGCCCAGCTCCTCGCGCAGCGCCGCGTGGTCGCCCTGCTCGATGGTCTCCAGCACCTCGTACGCCTCCTCCAGGAGGTACGGCACCAGCGACTCGTGGGTCTGCTTGCGGTCCCAGGGGCACTCGGTCCGCAGCCGGTCCATCACCGCGACGAGGTCGAGCACCCGGGCGCCCGGCAGGTCGTACGAGCCGGGCACGACCTCGATCACCGGCGGCTCGTCCAGGGCGATCGCGGCGTGCCCGACCGCCCGCATGAAGTCCTCGTCGTCCTCGGCCAGCCACACCACGGTGTCCGCGACGGCCTCCCGGGCCAGCCGGGCGGCGTCGGGCTCGGCGACCGTCACCTCGATCCCGGCCTCGGCGAGGTACGGGAGCTGGGGGTGGGACGCGGAGGCCGCGAGCACGCGGCCGGAGCGCAGCGCCTGCCACGCCTGGTGGCTGAGCAGCCCCGGGGCGACCCGGGGCGAGCTGGTGACGACGATCAGCGGCACGGGTTAGCCCTGCTGCTGCGCGGCGTCCTGCGTCGCGGCCTTGCCGAAGCGGCCGGCGTCGGCGAACAGGCCGGGGCTCTGCTGCGAGCGCTGCGTGTTGAGCACCCCGTACCGCGGACTGTAAGTGATCTTGATGGCCGCGGCCTCCTTCTGCACCCGCTCGCTGCCGCGCTGCTGCGCCGCCTGGTCGGTGCCGCCGCCGTACTGGGCGAGCAGCTTCTGCAGGCCCACCGAGACGCGCATGAAGCGGCGGCCGTTGCTGGGCGCCATGCCCTGGGAGACCATGTACTGCTCGAAGCTGCCGCCCTGCTGGGTGGCGCCGGCGATCGCCTGGTCCACCTCGGCATCGGTGACGTTGACCTTGGCCTTCTCGACGAGCTGCTCGGCCTGCTCGATGTTGGCGAGCTGGTAGAGCACCACCTCGGTGGTGGAGCCGGGGATGCCGAGCGACTGGGCGCTGAGCCCGGTCTTGGCCAGCGCGGCGTCGTACTCCTTGACGTTGCGCTTGAGGTCGCCCGCCGAGATGCGCTCGTGCCCGACGACGGCCGCGGCGCCGGCCTCCAGGGGCGCGGAGCAGGCGGTCAGCGCGACGAGGCTCGCCCCTGCCGCGGCGGCGGCCACAGCCATTCGAATCGACTTCACTTACGTCCCTTTCCGACAAAAACCCGGCGCTAGCTTACCCGCATGGGCTCCAGGAACAGCGCCTCGACGAGATCACCACACCACTTGAGCAGCTCCAGGTCACGCAGCGGCTGCCCGCCCAGCGGCTTCGTCTTGGGCATGGGCACGAGCAGCGTCTCGGCCGCGTGCTTGTAGACGGCCTTCTTGTAGAGCCGGTCGAGCCGCACCTGCTGCGACTCGCGCAGGCTGACCGGGCCGAACTTGATGTTCTGCCCCTGCAGCGTGACGTCGGTGAGCCCGGCCTGGCGGGCCTTGAGCCGGAAGCGGGCGACCTCCAGCAGGTTGTCCACCTCGACGGGCGGCCGGCCGTAGCGGTCGGTGAGCTCCTCGCGCACCTCATGGATGTGGATCTCCGTGGCGATCGCGGCGATCCGCTTGTACGCCTCCAGCCTCAGCCGCTCGGAGGTGACGTAGTCGTGCGGGATGTGCGCGTTGATCGGCAGCTCGACCTTGACGTCGTGGACCTCCTCGCGGGCCTCGACGCCGGACAGCTTCGCCTTCTGCTCCTCGACCGCCTCGGCCATCAGGCGGACGTACAGGTCGAAGCCGACGCCCGCGATGAACCCGGACTGCTCGGCGCCCAGCACGTTGCCCGCGCCGCGGATCTCCAGGTCCTTCATCGCGACGTACATGCCGGCGCCCATCTCGGTGTGCTGGGCGATGGTCGCCAGGCGCTCGTGGGCGGTCTCGGTGAGCGGCTTCTCCGGCGGGTACAGGAAGTACGCGTAACCGCGCTCCCGGCCCCGGCCGACGCGGCCGCGGATCTGGTGGAGCTGCGACAGGCCGTAGTTGTCGGCCCGGTCGACGATCAGGGTGTTGGCGTTGGGCACGTCGAGCCCGGACTCCACGATCGTGGTGGAGACGAGCAGGTCGTACTCCCGCTCCCAGAAGCCCACCATGATCTTCTCGAGCTGGTGCTCGTTCATCTGCCCGTGGGCCACGGCGACGCGCGCCTCGGGCACCAGCTCGCGCAGCCGCGCGGCCACCTTGTTGATCGAGGACACGCGGTTGTGCACGAAGAAGATCTGGCCGTCGCGCATCAGCTCGCGCCGGATCGCCGCCGTGATCTGCTTCTCGTCGTACGGCCCGACGAAGGTGAGGATCGGGTGCCGCTCCTCCGGCGGCGTGAGGATGGTCGACATCTCGCGGATGCCGGTCAGGCCCATCTCCAGCGTGCGCGGGATCGGCGTGGCGGACATCGCCAGCACGTCGACCTGGGTGCGCAGGTGCTTCATGGCCTCCTTGTGCTCGACGCCGAAGCGCTGCTCCTCGTCGATGATGATGAGGCCGAGGTCCTTGAAGCGCACCTCCGGGCTGAACAGCCGGTGGGTGCCGATGACGACGTCCACGGCCCCCGAGCGGAGCCCTTCGAGCGTGCCCTTGACCTCGCCGTCGGTCTGGAAGCGGGAGACCGGCTTGATGCTCATGGGGAAGCCGGAGAAGCGCTCGGTGAACGTCGACAGGTGCTGCTGCACCAGCAGCGTGGTCGGCACGAGCACCGCCACCTGCTTGCCGTCCTGCACCGCCTTGAAGGCGGCGCGCACGGCGATCTCGGTCTTGCCGTAGCCGACGTCGCCGCAGATCAGCCGGTCCATCGGGACGCCGCGCTCCATGTCGCGCTTGACCTCGTCGATGGCTTCGAGCTGGTCGCCCGTCTCGGCGTAGGGGAAGGCGTCCTCCATCTCGCGCTGCCAGGGCGTGTCGGCGCCGAAGGCGTGGCCGGGCGAGGCCATGCGCGCGGAGTAGAGGCGGATCAGCTCGCCGGCGATCTCCTTGACGGCCTTCTTGGCCCGGGTCTTGGCCTTGGCCCAGTCGGCGCCGCCCATCCGGTTGAGGGTGGGCGCCTCGCCGCCGACGTAGCGGGTGACCTCGTCGAGCTGGTCGGTGGGCACGTACAGGCGGTCGCCCTTGGCGTACTCGATGACGAGGTACTCGCGGGTGGCGCCCTGGACGGTGCGCTGGACCATCTCGACGTAGCGGCCGACGCCGTGCTGCTCGTGGACGACGTGGTCGCCGACCTTGAGCTGGAGCGGGTCGACCATGTTGCGCCGCCGGGACGGCAGGCGCCGCATGTCCTTGGTGGACGCCTTCTGGCCCACCAGGTCGAGGTGGGTGAGCACGGCCAGGCCGGGCGTGACGAAGCCGTGCTCGATCAGCCCCGTGGTGACGTGCACGACCTTGGGCTCCGGCGGCTGGTCGAGGTGGGTCTCCAGCCTGGCCGGGACGTCCACGCCCTTGAGCATCTCGACCAGGCGCTCGGCCGGGCCGTGGCCCTCGCTGATGAGCACGACCGCCTTGTCCTCGGCGAGCCAGCCCTTCACGTCGGCCAGCGCCCGCGCGGTGTCGCCCCGGTACGCCTCGGAGTCGTGCGCGTCGAGCTCGACGCCCTCGCCGAACGGCGCCAGCGACCACCACGGCTGCCCGAGCACGTCGGCGCCCAGACGGATCTCCTCCAGCGTGCGGAACGCCGCCGCGCCGAGGTCGATCGGCGCCTCGCCGCCGGCCGCCGCGTTGATCCAGGACGCCTCCAGGAACTCCTGCGAGGTGTGCACGAGCTCCTCGGCGCGTCCCCTGATGCGCTCGGGGTCGCAGACGAACACCGCGGAACGCGCGGGCAGGTGGTCGATCAACAGGTCCATCTCGCCGGCCAGGACCGGCGCGAACGCCTCCATGCCCTCGACCGGGATGCCCTCGGCGAGCTGGTCGAGCACCTCGGCCAGCGCGGGGTACTGCCCGGCCAGCTCCCTGGCCCGCGCCCGCACCTCGCCGGTCAGCAGCAGCTCGCGGCAGGGCGGCGCGAACAGGCCGCCCTCGGCCGCCTCCAGCGAGCGCTGGTCGGCCACCTTGAACCAGCGGACCTCCTCGACCGTGTCGCCCCAGAACTCCAGCCGCAGCGGGTGCTCCTCGGTCGGCGGGAAGACGTCGAGCAGGCCGCCGCGCACGGCGACCTCGCCGCGCCGCTCCACCATGTCGACGCGGTGGTAGCCGTTGTCGACCAGCCGCGCCACGACGTCCTCGAGATCGGCGTCGTCGCCCGCCCGCAGCCGGATGGGCTCCAGGTCGCCGAGCCCCTTCATGATCGGCTGGAGCAGGGCGCGGACGGGGGCGACGACCACGCTGAGCGGCCCGGCCGCCGGGTCGTCCTTGATCGGGTGCGCCAGGCGCCTGAGCACCGCGAGCCGCTGGCCCACGGTGTCGCTGCGCGGCGAGAGCCGCTCGTGCGGCAGCGTCTCCCAGCCGGGGAAGACGGCGACGGCCGAGGGGTCGATGAGGCTGGTCAGCGCGGCGGCGAGGTCCTCGGCCTCGCGGCCGGTCGCGGTGATCGCGAGCACGGTGCGCTGGTCGTGGCCGGACAGCGCGGCCACGGCGAACGGGCGCAGCGCGGCAGGCGCGACCAGCGCGACGTCGCCGCCCTCGTCGAGGGCGGCGGCCAGCTCAGGGTCGGCGGCAACAAGGTTCAGCAGCCCGGTAAGACTCATCAGATACGCCCACAGCCCCACGACGGCAACACGACTACCCCCGGCCGGGTCTGGTCGCGGGGGTCTCAGCCATCAAGGGTACTTGGCGGCGCCGTCCCCCGGTGACCGCGTATCGGGCGCGGAAGGGGCGCGTCGGCCTCGGTGACCGCGTAGCCGGGCACGGACGGCCAGCGCACGGTCAGGACCTCCGACTCCTCCTCGGCCAGCCACGAGTGGTCCACCCCCGGCCCCCACACCACGTAGTCGCCGCGCCGCTCCAGCAGGACGCTGCGGCCGGGCAGCTCGACCCGGAACCGGCCGCTGATCAGGACGAGCAGCGCCGTGCGGCGCTCGCCGGTCACCCAGGCGGCCCGCTCATGACCGGCCGGGTGGACGCCCCACTTGATCTCGACGTCCTCGCTGTGGCGGGGGTCGCCGTACGGCTTGAAGTGCCCGAGCAGCCAGCCGGCGTCGGCCGCGCCGTCGGCTCCGGCGTTCCCCACGTACACGGATTCACCCATGTGGGGGCAGGCTAGCCCACCACCGCGCCGGGCGCGCCGCCACCTCTGTGCACGGAGGGTCATATAGTGATGACTGTGAGTAGCACGTCTGACTTGCGTCCGGTCGCCGCGCCGCGCGACCTCTTCGTCCAGCGCCTGCGCGAGCAGTGGGCCGAGCAGCTCGGCCGCCGCCTCGACGTGCTGGTCGCCGGCTGCCTGCACGACGAGCCGCGGACCCTCGGCCGGATCGAGACGCTCCTGACCGGCGTCGACGAGGACCTGCCGGCGGTCAGGGCCGCGACGGCGGCACGGGCCGACCTGTCCAGGTGCCTGCTGGGCGACCTGCGCTCGGCGCCGATCCGGCCGAGGTCGTTCGACGTCGTCCAGGTGTCGTTCCTGCTGGAGCGCATCCACCACGCCGAGCTGGTGCTCGACCGGCTGCTCCAGGCGCTGCGGCCGGGCGGGCTGGTCCTGCTGCGCATGCGCGACCGGTGCTCGGCGTACGGGCTGTGCGAGCGGCTGGCCCCGCGGTGGCTGCGCCGCCATCTGACAGGAGTCGACCTGCCGGCCGTGTACGAGCCGCTCACCTCGCGCGACGGCATCCACGCCTTCTGCCTGAGCCGCGGGCTCATGATCACCGATGACGAGACCGCGGCGAGCGCGCCGGCGCCGACCCCGCTCGGGCGCACCGCCGTGACGCTGGCCGACCGGCTGACCCGCGGCCGTTGCCCCGCGACGCACGACGAGATCACCATGGTCATCAGGAAGCCGCACAACCACTTCGCCCGTCTCATCTAGCGACACCCGCGCGACACCCGCTAGACTCCTTTCCTACCAATTCAATCGGAATAGTTGGGATGGCGAGACGTGGAGTGGACCCCCGAGGCGCGGGAGCTGGCCGACCTTGAGCTGCTGCTGTCCGGGGCGTTCGAGCCGCTGACGGGCTTCCTCGGCCACGACGACCTGCACGCGGTCCACGAGCGCGGCACCCTGGCCGACGGCACGCCCTGGCCGGTGCCCGTCACGCTCCACCTGCCCGAGGAGGCCGCCCCGGGCGGCGAGGTCACGCTGCTCGACCCGGAGGGCGTCCCGCTCGCCGTGCTCACCGTGACCGAGCGCGGCCACGACGGCCTGGCCGCCGGTCCGGTCCGCGGTCTCGGCGCGGCCGAGCACGGGCCGTTCGCCCGGCTGCGGCGCACGCCCGCGGAGGTCCGCGACCTGCTCGGCGACCGCCCCGCCCTCGCCGTCACGATGCGCGGGCCGCTCGACGACCTCGCTCTCACCGAGGTGACCGCCACCGCCAAGGAGCTCGACGCGGTCGTCGTGCTCATGCCCCTGTCGTACGGCGAGCCCGGCCCCGCCGTGGTCCGCGCCGCGCTGAAGGCCAAGGACCGGCTTCCCGAGGACACCCTGGTCGTGTCCGTGCCGCTCGCGCCGCGCGAGGAGGCCGAGCTGGACCTGGAGCTGCGCGAGCACGTCGCCACGGCCTACGGCGCGGCCGAGCACCTGGCCGGTCCCGAGCCGGTCAGCATCCCGGGGCCGCCGCACCGGCGCGGGCTCGTGGTGTTCTTCACCGGCCTGTCCGGCTCCGGCAAGTCCACGATCGCGCGCGGCCTGCGCGACGGGCTGCTGGAGCTGGGCAGCCGCACCGTCACCTATCTCGACGGCGACGTGGTGCGCGCCCTGCTGTCGAAGGGCCTGACGTTCTCCAAGGCCGACCGCGACCTCAACATCCGCCGCATCGGCTTCGTCGCCGCCGAGGCCGCCCGGCACGGCGGCCTGGCCATCTGCGCGCCCATCGCGCCCTACGCGGCCACCCGCGCGGAGGTGCGGGAGATGGTCGAGTCGGTGGGCGCCGACTTCCTCCTGGTCCACGTCGCCACCCCGCTGGAGGAGTGCGAGCGGCGTGACCGCAAGGGCCTGTACGCCAAGGCCCGCGCGGGGCTCATCCCCGAGTTCACCGGCGTCTCCGACCCCTACGAGGAGCCCGACGACGCCGACCTGGTCCTCGACACCACGCACATCTCGATCGAGGCGGCCGTCTCCCAGGTGCTGGGGGCGCTGCGGAGCGGAGGATGGGTCCGTTGATCGACCTTCCCCTGATCGCCGGTTCGTTTCTCGTCGCCGTCGTCGTCGGCCTGACCGGCATGGGCGGCGGCGCCCTCATGACCCCGATGATGATGCTGTTCTTCAACGTGCCGCCGCTCGCGGCGGTCTCCAGCGACCTGGTGGCCTCGGCGGCGATGAAGCCGGTCGGCAGCTTCGTCCACCTGCGGCGCGGCACGGTCAACCTGCGGCTGGTCGGCTGGCTGTGCGCGGGGTCGGTACCGGCGGCGTTCTGCGGGGTGTTCGTGGCGCGGGCGTTCGCGGTGGGCGACGGCGTGAAGTACGCGCTCGGCGTCGCGCTGCTGCTGGCCGTGGCGGGGCTGGCCGCGAAGACCCTGCTGGGCGGGCGGGGCGGCGCGGCGGAGGCGAACGAGATCGTCGTACGCCCCATCCCGACCCTACTGGTCGGTACGGTAGGTGGCCTGATCGTCGGCGTGTCGTCGGTCGGGTCCGGCTCGCTCATCATCGTGGCGCTCATCGCGCTCTACCCCATGCTCAAGGCCAACCAGCTCGTCGGCACCGACCTCGTGCAGGCCGTGCCCCTGGTCACCTCGGCCGCCCTCGGCCACCTGCTCTTCGGCGACTTCCAGCTCCACCTCACGGTGTCGCTGCTCATCGGCTCGATCCCCGGCGTCTACCTCGGCGCCCGGATCTCGTCCCGGGCGCCCGGCGGCCTCATCAGGGCCATGCTCGCGGTCGTGCTGCTCGCCTCCGCGCTCAAGCTGCTGAACGTCGGCAACACGCCCACCCTCTGGGCGCTGGCCGGGGCCGTCGCCGTCATCGCGGCCGGCCGGATGTGGCAGGTCAGGGCAGCGGCACGGACGTCGAGCGAAAGTGCGGATCTCGTGCGAGCGCGCTGAAGGCCCGGCCGGCCTCGGGCTCGGCGTCGAAGCGGGTGTCACCGCGCGGCGCCCGCGGCGAGTCGAAGTACACCAGCGCCTTGATCTGCGGGTAGCGTCGCACCTGGGTGTGCACGGACTCGAAGAAGGCCCGCTGGAACGCCCGGTCCTCGCCCCGCAGGAACGCCCCCCACTCGGCCACCATGACGGGCTTGCCGGGGAAGCGGAGCTGCGTCCACCGGTAGAAGCCCGGCCAGCGGGGGTAGTCGGGGCGGGTCTTGTTGACCAGGCCGTCGAAGTCGCGCACCCGGTCGTCGGCGTACGGGTCCATGGCGACCCAGTCGACCACGTCGTCCCCCGGGTACAGCTCCTCGAACCACGGCTTCGACGCCCAGTTCGGCGCCCCCATGTACGTCATGACCGTGACCGCGTTGCGCACCCCCTTCTCGCGCAGCCGCAGCACCACGTGCCGGTACATCGCCGCGTAGTCGGCCGCCTCCATGCCCGAGCCGGGGCCCGGGCGCACGTCGTCCTCGGGCTCGTGGTGGATCGTCAGGAAGAACCGGTCGGGGAACACGCGCCGGATGTGCGCCGCCAGGCGGTCGATCCGGCCGTCGACGGCGCCGTCGGCGATCTCGGCCCACGTACGGTCCACCGACGGCTTCCAGTTGACCAGCAGCAGCCGGGGATGGGCCGGGTCGCGGGCCACGGCGATCTCCCGGCGGGTCGGGAACAGCTCCTTGCCCCGGTGGTAGACGTGGACCACGTCGGCCCGGGCGCCCATGCGGGTCTCCGCGCGATGCAACGCCTTGTCGACGGGGGCGCCGGTGAAGATCTCGGGCGCCACGCCCCACCAGGCGCCGCAGGACGGGATGAGCTTGTCGGTCACCGCACAGGCGGGCGCCGCCGTGCCCGCAGGCATGGACGGGCCCCCTTTCACCCCGGCGGCCTCGTCTCTCCCGGCGGCTTCGTCTTTCCCGGCGGCGTGCGTGCCCGCGCCCGCCTGCGGGCCCACCGTCCCGCCGACGCCACCGCAACCTGTCGCGGCGGCGAGGGTCGCCACGACCAGGAGCGCCACGGTCGCGGCTGTGCGGGTGTGACCCGTTCCCGCGTTCAGCTTCGTTCTTCGCATTCCATGCCGCATTTCATGTGGATGGCGTGAATTGTCAGATGGCAGCACGACCGCCCGCCCCTCTCACCGGAAGACCCCCGACACGTCAAGAACTGAACCATGCCATGTGATTCTCGTGAACGTCAGCTGGTGAAGGTGTTCCCGCTGGTGACCCCAGGTGCAAGCCCGCCATTTCGTGCCGAAATTTCGGTTTATGGGTGGGCAAACCACTTCCCTTAGCGCAGAAAATCTCGCGTATTCGGCTTGGGTGATATCCGTCCCGCCTATAGTGGACACACCTTCCGTCCGTGACGCACCGTCGCCGCATGGCGACGGAACGCACACACCCCCAGGGAGCCTCATGAGCCTGCCGCCGGATCTCCCGGCCCGCCGGTCCGGCGCCGACCTGGGTGACCACCTGTCTCTGCTGAGCCGACGCCGGCTGATCTTCGCCGGGTTCGTGCTGGCCGGCGGCGCGGCCGGGCTGGGGCTCATGCGGCTGACGCCGCCCGCCTACACCGCCACCACACAGGTGCTGGTCGCCGCCGTGGGCGTGCAGGAGCAGGGCAACCAGGTGACCAACCGGCAGCGCGAGCCGCTCAACCTCGACACCGAGGCGCAGGTCGCCGCCTCCGCCGTCGTCGCCGCCCGGGCCGCCCGGCTGCTGAAGACCACCGCGCTGGAGCCGGTCGAGGTGGCCGTGCCGCCCAACTCCGCCGTGCTGTCGCTGTCCGTCACCGCCGCCACCCCGGACTCGGCGGCGGCCCGGTCGCGCGCCTACGCCGAGGCGTACCTCGCCAACCGCTCGGCCACCGCGCAGGCCGCGCTGGCGCTCCAGCAGAAGGCCATGCTCGCCAAGCTCAAGCAGGTCAACACCACGCTCGCCACCGTCACCAGGGAGTTGCAGACGCTCCGCAAGGGCACCGCCGAGCACATCCTGGCGACCCATCGGCAGAGCGTGCTCAACCGGCAGGCCTACAGCCTGACGCTGAAGTACGACGCGCTGAAGACGACGACCGTGACGCCCGGCTCGGTGATCAGCGACGCCGTGCCGCCCACGGACCCGGCGTCGCCCAGCCTGCCGCTGTTCCTGGGTACGGGCCTCATGCTGGGGCTCCTGCTGGGCGCGGGGGCCGCCATGCTCCGCGACCGCCTCGACACGCGGCTGCGCACCCCTGCCGACGTCGAGCGCCTGACGGGCCTCCCGGTCCTCGCCACCCTGCCCCTCGGCGACCACGACGACCGCGGTCAGGTCCTGAGGTCGGGCTCGGGCTCGGGCGACCCGAGTGTCGGCCGGGTAGGGGGCGCGGGGTTCGCGATCACGGGCGGAGAGGGAACGGGCTCTCCGGTCGCGGGCCTCTCGGTCGCAGGGGCGGAGGGCTCGGAATCTCCGCTCGCGGACGGGGGATGGCACAGGAGGACGCCTCATGGCGCGGGCGCGGAGGGCGCGCGACATGCGGGCACGTCCCCTGTCACGAACGCCGAGGTCGGACCCTTCACCGGACCGGCTCGTATCGCGAGCGGCGAGCACAGATCACTCACACACGAGCACCACCGCGCGAGGGGCGAGAGCGGAGAGGGCGGGCGGCGGGCGGGCGCGGCCCGTGGAGGCGACCGGCAGGGCGGGCGGCGCACGACCGCCTGGCGCGCCGGAGCGAAGCGCGCGCGCGGCGATCGGATGGGAGGCGGGCAGGCCGGTGCGGCGTTCGCCGACGCGTTGCACGAGCTGGCCAGTGCGGCGGTCGCGGCGTGCCCGGGCAAGCGGCTGCTGGTCCGCGCCGTGCCCGCCGGCCTCGCCACGACCACGGTGACGTCCTCCCTGTCGGCGGGCACGCTGCTGTCGGTCCTGGACGGGTCCGACACGGCCGACCTGGCCCGCGCCGACGCCGCGCTGCTGATGGTGGAGCTGGGCCGGGCGACGTCCACGGAGGTGCTGGCCGCCGCACGCCACCTGGGCAGGCACCGGGTGCCCGTCATCGGCGTGGTGACGACGTACGGCGAGCCCGCGTCCCCGTCTCCCGCGCCGCCGTCCTCGCAGACCGGGCTCGGAAAGCTGGTGGCCGGTTCCAGGCGCGACCCCGCGGCGCTCACCGACGGCGGCCCCCCGACCGATCCCAACGCGACGCTCCTCCGGAACCCCACGACCGCTGCCTCCGGCCTCACCGGCTCCCGAGGTTCCGGAACGACCGCCCCCATCCCGACCGGCTTCGGCCACCCCGGCTCGACGGGACCAGGGACACCCGGTCCCACGCGGGCCGGAGCTCGATGGCCCCGCCCTCCCGGCACCCCCTCGTGAGAGGACCCGCGTGGCCCGTCGGCGCGCTGCTCCTCGGCTACCCCGTGTGGTGGGCGCTCGGGTTCGGCGGGCTGGCGGTGGTCGTGCTGGCCGTGCCGATGGCGGTCATCCTGTGGCGGCGCAGGCCGGTCCGGGTGCCACGCGGGTTCGGGCTGTGGCTGCTGCTGCTCGCCGGCTACGGCCTGAGCGCGCTCATGCTGTCGGAGTCGCCCCCCGGCACCTACGGCGAGCTGGGCGCGGGCCGGATCGTCGGCTACGCGATGCGGCTGGCCCTCTACGTCTCCCTGCTGATCCTCGTGCTGTACCTGGGCAACCTGACCGATCAGGAGTTGCCGCAGCTCACGCTGGTGCGGATGCTCGGCGTGCTGTTCGTGGCGACCGTGGCGGGCGGGCTGCTCGGCGTGCTCGCCCCCGGCTTCTCCTTCACCTCGCCCGTGGAGCTGCTGCTGCCCGACTGGATCGGCGGCAACCCGTTCGTCCAGAACCTCGTCCACCCCACCGCCGCCCAGACCCAGAAGGTCCTCGGCTACGCCTCCCCGCGCCCGGAGGCGCCGTTCGAGTGGGCCAACGCCTGGGGCAGCAACGTGTCGGTGCTGCTGGTCTGGTTCGTGGTCGGCTGGTGGGTGCACGGCGGGCGGGCGCGCAGGGCGGCGGCCGTGGCGCTGGCGGCGCTGGCGGCGGTCCCCGTCGTGTACTCGCTCAACCGCGGCCTGTGGATCGGGCTCGGCCTGAGCGCCCTGTACGTGGTCCTGCGGGTGGGCGGCCGGGCCCGCCTGGCGCTGTGCGGGGCGGCGGTGGCCGGGGCGCTGGTGTTCGCGCTGAGCCCGCTGGCGGCGCTGGTCGGACAGCGGCTGGACAACCCCCACTCCAACGACATCCGGGCCTTCACGGTGACGGCGACGATCAGGGCCGCCGCCCACTCCCCCGTGATCGGCTACGGCAACACCCGCAACGCCCTGGGCAACCACCGCACGATCACCACCGGCAAGACCGCCTGGTGCTCCGGCTGCGGCCATCCGCCGCTGGGCAGCGACGGCCAGCTCTGGCTGCTCGTCATCACGCAGGGGTTCACCGGGGCGGCCCTGTACGTCGCGTTCTTCGTCGGCGCGATCCGCCGCCACTGGTCCGACCGCAGCCCCGTCGGGCTGGCCGGCGTGCTGGTGATGGCCCTCGTGCTGCTCTACATGCTCGTCTACGACGGCCTGGTCACCCCCCTCATCCTCTATCTCATCTCCTTCGCCCTGCTGTGGAGGAACAGCTCGTGAACGACGCCAAGATCCGCCTGGGCTACCTCGACGACACGGTCCGACTGCTCTATCCCGGCCCGGGCTCGCCCCGGGCCCACAGCCTGCTGCCGCATCCGCTGCTGCCGCGCCGGCTGGCGCCGCGCCGCTGGTGGCATGTCGGCCGCCGGTTCGTGGTGCCGATCGAGGGGTCCATCTCGGCCCATCTGGGCGAGCTGTTCGGCGTCCCCGTCGAGACCGTCCTGCACGTTCGGCCCGCCCGGCGGGCCAACCGCAAGCCGGTCCTGGAGGTCCGCTCCGGCCGGGAGCTGCTCGCGTACGTGAAGGTCGGCGACACCGAGCGGACCGCCGCGCTGGTCGCCAACGAGGCCGCGGCGCTGCGGAAGCTCGCCGCCCTGACGCTCAAGACCGTGATCGCGCCGGCCGTGCTGCACCACGGCCGCTGGCGCAGCCTGGAGCTCCTCGCCGTCTCGCCCCTGCCCGTGCGCCGGAGCCGGACGCCGCGTCCCGGCCGGTCCAGGGTGCCCGCCGAGCTGCTGACGGCCGCCGTGCGTGAGATCGCCGGCACCGGAGAGCCCGGCAGGGCCGCCTGGCACGGTGACCTCGCCCCGTGGAACATCGCGCCGTCCTCCGACGGGCGGCTCCTGGTCTGGGACTGGGAGCGGTACGAAGTGGGCGTGCCCTACGGGTTCGACGCGGTGCACCACTTCTTCCAGCGGGCGCTGCGCCGGATGGACCCGGCGACGGCCGCGCGGGCGTGCCTGGCCCAGGCCGTACGGCTGCTGGCGCCGCTCGGCGTGTCAGGCGCGCAGGCGCGGCGGACGGCGCTGCTGTACCTCATCAAGCTGGCCGACCGGCACGCCGCCGACGGCCACAGTCCGCTGGGCCCGCCGGACGTGTGGCTCAGCCCCCTCGTCGACCACCAGGAGCTGCTGCCGTGAATGCCGGGAAGCACGCGGTGCTGTCCATGTCGCGCACCGCCGGCAGGCTGACGTCCGGGGCGCGGCTGCTGCCGTCGTTCCTGATCACGGGTGCGCAGCGGTGCGGCACCACGTCGCTCTACCGGGCGCTGGCCCAGCACCCGGCGCTGTTCAAGCCGGTGCTGCACAAGGGCGTCCACTACTTCGACGTCGGCTACGGGCGCGGGCTGTCCTGGTATCGGGCGCACTTCCCGCTGCGGGCCGCCGCGTCGCTGCCGGCGAGCCGCCACGGCGCCCGGCCGCAGGCGTTCGAGTCGTCGCCGTACTACCTGTTCCACCCGCTGGCCGGTGAGCGCATCGCCGCCGACCTGCCCGGCGTGAAGCTGCTGGTCCTGGTGCGCGACCCGGTCGAGCGGGCCTGCTCGGCGCACGCGCACGAGCTGGCGCGGGGGTTCGAGACGGAGTCGCACTTCGAGTACGCGGTGGAGCTGGAGGCCGCGCGGCTGGACGGGGCCGAGGAGAGCCTGCGGGCGCGCCCGTACTCCCTGCACCACTCCCACCGCCACCACGCCTACCTGGCCCGAGGCCGCTACTCCGAGCAGCTCGACCGGCTGGAGCCGCTGTTCGGGCGCGAGCGCATCCTGGTGCTCGACAGCCACGCGTTCTTCGCCGAGCCGGAGGGCGTCTACGACCGGGTCCTGGAGTTCCTGGGGGTGCCGCACCTGGGCCACCCGGTCTTCGAGCGGCACAACGGCCGGTCGCGGCCCAAGTCGCTGCCCGAGTCGGTGCGGCGGCGGCTGAGCGACCACTTCGAGGCGTACGACACACGGCTCGTGCGCTGGCTCGGAGGTGAGCCGTCGTGGCGTCGCTGACGCAGGCCGTGCTCCGGCGCCCGCTCCTCGGCGCGGCGTCGCTGACCCAGGCCGTGCTCCGGCGCCCGCTCCTCGGCGCGGCGTCGCCCCTGGGACAGGTCGCGCGGGCGGGCGCCGCCGGGCTCGCCGGGGCCGCCGCCGGCGCGCTGGCCCAGTTCCTCCTCGTGGTGGTCATCACCAGGGCGTTCACCGCCGAGCAGGCCGGGGCGTTCTTCACCACGACCGCGCTCGCGCTCATGGCCGCCGGGGTGGCCAAGCTGGACGCGGGCAACGGGCTGGTGTTCTTCATCGCCCGGGCCGCCACCTACGACTACCGCGGCATTTCCGGATATATCCGGGCGGCGTTGGTGCCGTGCGCGGTGGTCTCCGTGGCCGCCGCCGCGCTGCTGCTCCCCCGGCTGGGGTTCCTGTCCTTGGCGCTCCCGGTCATCGTCGTGGCCGACGTGCTGCTGGCCGCCACCCGCGGGTTCGGCGCGATGCGGCCCACCGTGCTGCTCGACGGGCTGCTGCTGCCGGTGGCCCAGCTCGCCCTGGTGACCGCCGCCGCCCTCGCCGCGGCCCCCGCGTGGCTGCCGTTCGCCTGGGCGCTGCCGTACCTGCCGGTGCTCTTCCTCGCCGCGTACGGGCTGCGAGGGCGGACACCGCGCACCCCCTACCTGCCCGGCACGGCCCACGACCTGTGGCGGCACACGGCCCCCCGGTCGGTGGCCGGGGCGGTCCAGGCGGTGTTCCAACGGCTCGACATCGTGGTCGTCGCCCTGCTCGGCGGTCCCGCCCAGGCGGCCGTCTACACGGCGGCCACCCGGTTCAAGGTCGTCGGCCAGCTCGCCGGCCAGGGCATGACGCAGGCCGTACAGGCTCGGCTCGTACGGGCGCTGGCCGACGGCGAGCACGCGCGCGCCCGGGAGCTCTACCAGGTGACCACGGCGTGGCTGGTGCTGGTGACGTGGCCCGTCTGGCTCGGCTACGCCGCGCTCGCGCCGTGGGCGCTCGGCCTGTTCGGGCCCGGGTACCCGGCGGCGGTCCCCGTGGCGCTGGTGCTGGCCGCCACGATGATGGTGGCGACGGCCTGCGGCCTGGTGGACGTGGTCCTGACCGCCGCCGGGCACACCGCGGCCAGCCTGGCCAACCTCGTCGCCGCCACGGCCGTGACGATCGCGCTCGACGTGGCGCTGATCCCCGGCCACGGAGCGCTGGGCGCCGCGCTCGGCTGGTCGGGCGGCACGCTGGTGAAGAACCTCCTGCCGCTGTGGCGGCTGCACCGCCGCTACGGCCTGCGTCCGTTCGGCCGCCACACGCTGACCGCCTTCCGCGTCCGTTCCTGGGCCGCCGGATGACGGCCGGTCCGCCCGTTCTCGTCACGGGTCTGCCGAGGAGCGGCACGAGCTGGACCGGCAGGATGCTCACGGCCGGTCGTGAGGCCGTCTACGTCAACGAGCCGCTCAATCCCCAGCGCCCGCCCGGCCGCTCCCCCGGCGTCCTGCGGGCGAGCGTGACGCACCGGTTCCAGTACATCTGCGAGGACAACACCGGCGACTGGCTGCCCGCCTTCCGCGACACGGTCGCCCTGCGCTACCGGTTCGGCGCCGAGCTGCGCGCCAACCGCTCGCCGTCCGACCTGGCGCGGATGCTCAAGTACGGCACGTCGTTCACGCTGGGCCGCATGGCGGGGCGGCGGGCGCTGCTCGACGACCCGTTCGCGGTGCTGTCGGCCGGCTGGTTCGCCCACCGGCTCGGCTGCACGGTGATCGCGCTCGAACGCGACCCGGTCTCCTTCGTGGCGAGCTGGCAGCGGCTCGGCTGGACGATCTCCTTCCACGAGCTCCTCGACCAGCCGCTACTGGTCCGCGACCATCCGGAGCTGCTGGAGCTGCGTCCGCTGGCCGGCTCCACCGACCGGGTCGCCACGGCGGCGGCGCTGTGGCGGGTGACGCACCGGATCCTGGCCCGCACGCCGGGGATCCTCGTCGTGGCGTACGAGTGGCTGGCGGCCGATCCGGTGGCCGGGTTCCGGCACCTGTACGGGCACGCGGGGCTGACCTGGTCGCGGGCCGTGGAGCGCAAGGTGCTCAGGGCGTGCACGGGCGGCGCGGGCGAGGGGCGTGGGGGGTTCGCCTGGTCGGGGCTGTCGCGGACGGCGTACCGGCGGATGGACTCCCGTCAGGCTCTGACCAGGGCCGCCCGAGGACTGACGCCCGAGGACGTCACCCGCGTCCGCGCCCTCACCATCGCCCCTTGACCCGCGGTGACGACAGGGCGGGGTGGCGGGTCAGGAGGCTGGTGGCCAGGAGGCGGGCGGCGAAGGGCAGGTCGTCCACGAGGTAGCGGCGCGCCAGCCGTCCCGGCTCCGTCACCAGGCGGAACGCCCACTCCAGCCCGGCCCGCCGCATCCACCGGGGCGCCCTCGGCACCGTACCGGCGGCGAAGGCGAGGGCCGCCCCGCAGCCCACGAACCAGGCGTCCGGAAGCCGCTCGCGCAACACGGCCACGAGCCGGTCCTGGCGCGGGAACCCGAGCCCCACGAACACGATCCTGGGCCGGGCCGCCACCACCCGGCGCAGCACCCGCGCCGTCCCGGCGGCGGTCCGGTCGAAGGCGTACGGCGGGGACTCCACCCCGCACACCCTCAGCGCGGGAAGGCGGCGGACGAGAGCCCGGGCCGCCGACACGGCCACCCCGGGCGGCCCTCCGAGCAGGTACACCGGCCACCCGCGCTCGGCCGCCGGGCCGCTCAGCGACCAGATCAGGTCGGCCCCGGTGACGCGCTCGGGCAGCGGCACACCGAGCAGGCGCGACGCCCACACCAGCGGCATCCCGTCGGCCACGACCAGGTCGGCGGTGTTGACCAGCTCCCTCAGGGCGGGGTCGGCGGCGGCGGCGCGGCAGATGTCGACGTTGGGGGTGACGATGCGTCCGCCGCGACCGGCGGCCAACCCGGCCACCACGCGCGCCACCACCTGCGCCTCGCTCAACGCGTCCACGGTCACCCCGCCGACGAGCACGCGCCGGGGCGCCCGAAGCTCATGACCGCCGTCTCTCACTGGCGCCTCCTTCGCCCTGCTGCCCTTTCTCAGCGGAAGCGCCTCCCCTGGCGGAATCCCGCCCTGTCGGCGCCGATTGCTCTCCCGCATCGCCGCCTCGTCTCGACGGGAACGCCTCCGCCCCGCCACCCCCGGCCTTTCTCAGCGCCGCACCCGCACCGCCACCCACGACCTGCCTCGCCGCCTCCTCCACACCGCCACCCACGACCTGCCTCGCCGCCTCCTCCACATCGCCACCCACGACCTGCCTTGGCGTCTCCTCCGCGCGGCCAGCCCCCGCCGGCGCGTCTCCTGCGTGGCTCACGAGCCGCGCCGATCGAGGCCGATCCGCCGGGGCGCGTACTTCGCTCGGCGAGACAGGGCCGACCGAACCGAGAGCGCCGCCCCAGGCGAGTCAGGGCCGGACCGAACCGCCCGCGCCTCGCCCCGCGAGACGGCATCGGGCCGGGTCAAATGCCGTGTCCCCGGTCGTGGAGCAGCGACAGCACCCTGGCCGCCGGGATGAGCCCGGCCGCCACCGCGAGCGCGATGGGCGCGCGCGGCTCCGAGCGCCGGGCGGCGAACGCGCGCAGCGCCCAGCGTCCCGCCTCGCGCCGGTGGCCCAGCGCGGCGTGGTGAAAGGCGAGCTGGCCGTAGACGCGGGCGGCGCCGCGCGGGTCGTCGGACAGACCGGCGTGCCGGGCCAGCATCCACTCCAGCCCGGCGATGCGCTCGCCCCACCGCGCCACGTAGTGGGACGAGCCCCAGCGGACGCGTACGAGGGGACGGTCGACGTTCGCGAGCGGATGGCGGCGGGCGGCGCGCAGGGCGAGGTCCCAGTCCTCGTTCTGACCGCAGGGGGCGCTCTCGTCCACCCACAGCGTGCCCCGCCGGAACAGGAACGTCGAGGAGTGCACCATCACCATGCGCGAGCGCAGCAGGTCGGCCTCGGTCACGGTGGTGGCGCCGGCCAGCCGCGGCACCCGCCGTCCGCCGTGTTCGACCTCGATTCCGCAGCTCGCGAACTCGGCGCCGGTCTCGGCCAGCGCGGTGATCTGGGCGGCGAGCTTGCCGGGCAGCCACTGGTCGTCGTCGTCGCAGAACGCGATGAGGTCGGTGTGGGAGGCGGCGATCCCGGTGTTGCGCGCGCCGGGGAGGCCGGGGGTGAGGCAGTTGGGCAGCACCCGGACGTCGCGGCCGGCGCTCGTCGGAACGCCGGCGAGCCGGCCGGCCACCGTCTCGTGCGATGTGCCGTCGGCCACCACGACCACGGAGATCCTGCCCGGGTGCTCCTGCGCGAGCGCCGCGCGTACGGCGACGCCGAGGTGGGCGGGCCGGTCTCCGCGGGTGGGGATCACCACGCCGACCGACGGCGCCGCCTCTCCGGCGGGCCCGGTCATGCCGCCACCCCGTGGCGGCCGTACCGGAACGGCGGCCGCCGCGTCATGCCGTCACCCCGTGGTAGCCGTACCGGGATCGCAGTGGCCAGGTGAGGGCGGCGACCAGGCCGCGATGGGCGCCGGAGCGCCACGACTCGTCGAGCGCCAGCCCGACCGGCCCCACCGCGAACCTCATGGGGTTGCCCGACACCGTGTGGGCCGTGGTGATGTGCGCCGTCGAGCCGGTGACGAACGGGAACTCGGCGCGCAGCCCGAGCCGGTGCGCGAGATCGGTCAGCGTGGCCTCCGGCGCGGCGATGAGGTCCTCGTACCGCAGCCGGGTGACCTGGACGTCCGCTCCGCCGCGCCGATCGCGGCGGGCGAGGAGGTCGAGCGCGACGTTCTGGGCGCTCCAGTGGAGCGCGGTGCGGGCGGGGCCCCAGCGGGTCATCGGCCGCCCGTTCTCGGGCCGGCGTACGGCCTTGCGCCAGGAGTGGGCGACGGCCCGCGGGTCGCGCACCACGTGGACGACGTGGATGCTCGCCCCGCCCTCGGCCAGGCAGTGGGCCAGGGAGGCGTGCTTGCTGGAGTCGATGACGACGGAGGCGCCCGCGACCCGTGCGGCGGCGTCGTGGACGCTGCGGTAGGCGCGGACGTACTCGTCGAGGTCGGGGTGGCGGATGCGCAGGACGCGGCGGGTGCGGTCGACCCGGCGGCGCAGGGCGAGGACCCGCTCGGCCAGCGGCCGGGTCCATCCGCCGAAGGCGTGCTCGCCGACGGCCGTCCAGAACGGGCACGCGCCGAACGGCCGGCCGCAGCCGCACGGCTCACCGGCCAGGACGCCGCGGGCCCAGAGGTGTACGACCTCACCGAGGGGCGCCACGCCGGGCAGCTCCCCCAGCAGCCTCTCCAGCAGCGTGGTGCCGCTACGGCCGAGGCCGCCCAGGAAGACCACCCGGGTGGCTGTCGAAGGGTGAGTCACGGGGGATGGGCTTTCCTGTGCTAGTCGTTACACGGAACGTGACGAGACTAGCGCGGTGCGTAATGGGATCGTCAGTGAAACCCCAAAAGATCTAACCGAAAAGCCGCCCGGCCCCACCCCGGAGGGGACGGAGGCCGGGCTGCGACGCGGGCTGACGTCTTGGAGAGGACGGGGACCAGTAGCGACGCGGCCCGCCACCCGAGAGACGACGGAGGCCCGGGGGACGACGCGGGCCGGCGCCCCGGAGAGGCGAAGACCACGCGGCCCCCACCCGAGAGAGGACGGGGGCCGGGCGACGACGCAGGCCGGCGTCCCGGAGAGGGCGAAGGCCACAAGCGGCGCGGCCTCCGGCCCGGGGAGGGACGGAGGCCGGGTGGCGACGCGGCTGGGGTCAGCGGGCTTCGAGGATCATGCCCGCGGCGACGGTGCCGTTGGTGGCCTCGTCCACCAGGATGAAGCCGCCCGTGAGCCGGTTGCGGGCGTAGTTGTCCACGAAGAGCGGCTGCGTGACCCGCAGCGACACGCGCCCGATCTCGTTGAGGCCGAGCGAGGTGGCCTCCTCGTCACGGTGCAGCGTGTTGACGTCGAGCCGGTAGTGCAGGTCGCGCACGAGCGCCCGGGCCGTACGGGTGGTGTGCTTGATGGTGAGCTTGGTCCGCGGCGCCAGCTTGGCGCCGTCGGCCATCCAGCAGACCATGGCTTCGAGGTCCTGGGCCACGTGCGGCCGGTTGTTGGGCCGGGCGATCATGTCGCCGCGCGAGATGTCGAGGTCGTCCTCGAAGCGGAGGGTGACCGACATCGGGGGGAACGCCTCCTCGACGGGGCCGTCGAAGGTGTCGATGGAGGCGATCCGGGTGTTCAGGCCCGAGGGCAGGTGGACGACCTCGTCGCCCGGCTTGAGCACGCCGCCCGCGACCTGCCCCGCGTAGCCGCGGTAGTCGTGGAAGGCGTGGTCGTTGGCCTTCTGCGGACGGATGACGTACTGGACGGGGAACCGCACGTCGACCAGGTTGCGGTCGGAGGCGATGTGCACGTTCTCCAGGTGGTGCAGCAGCGACGAGCCGTTGTACCACGGCATGTTCTCCGACCGGGAGACGACGTTGTCGCCGTTGAGCGCGGAGATCGGGATGAACGTCAGGTCGCCCACGTTGAGCTTGGAGGCGAACGCCGTGAACTCCTCGCGGATCTCCTCGAAGCGCTCCTGGGAGTAGTCGACCAGGTCCATCTTGTTGACGGCGAGCACCAGGTGCGGCACCCGCAGCAGCGAGGTCAGGAACGCGTGACGGCGTGACTGCTCCAGCACGCCCTTGCGGGCGTCGATGAGGATGATCGCCAGGTCGGCGGTGGAGGCGCCGGTGACCATGTTCCGGGTGTACTGGATGTGCCCGGGGGTGTCGGCGATGATGAACTTGCGGCGTGGCGTGGCGAAGTACCGGTAGGCCACGTCGATCGTGATGCCCTGCTCCCGCTCGGCCCGCAGGCCGTCGGTGAGCAGCGACAGGTCGGTGTACTCGGTGCCGCGGTCGCGCGAGGTGCGCTCGACCGCCTCCAGCTGGTCCTCGAAGATGGCCTTGGAGTCGAAGAGCAGGCGCCCGATGAGGGTGGACTTGCCGTCGTCGACACTTCCCGCCGTGGCGAAACGCAGAATGTCCATCGGTTCTAGAAGTAACCTTCCCGCTTGCGGTCCTCCATGGCGGCCTCCGAGGCGCGGTCGTCGGCCCTGGTGGCCCCGCGCTCGGTGATCCGGGTGGCCGCGATCTCCTCGATGATCTCCTCGACCGTGGCGGCCGTGGACTGCACCGCCCCGGTGCAGGTCATGTCGCCGACGGTGCGGTAGCGCACCACGGCCTCGAACAGCGGCTCGTCGTCGCCGCGCTGGACGACCTCGGCGTCGGGCAGCAGCATGCCGTCGCGCTCGAACACCTTGCGCGTGTGGGAGAAGTAGATCGACGGGATCTCGATGCCCTCGCGCCGGATGTAGTCCCAGACGTCGAGCTCGGTCCAGTTGGACAGCGGGAAGACCCGGATGTGCTCACCCTTGCGGATGCGGGAGTTGTAGAGGTTCCACAGCTCCGGACGCTGGTTCTTCGGGTCCCACTGGCCGAAGTCGTCGCGGAAGGAGAACACCCGCTCCTTGGCCCGGGCCTTCTCCTCGTCGCGCCGGGCGCCGCCGAAGACCGCGTCGAACTCGTGCTCCTCGATGGCGTCGAGCAGCGTCGTGGTCTGCAGGCGGTTGCGCGAGGCGCGGCGGCCGGTGTCCTCGACCACGCGGCCCTGGTCGATCGAGTCCTGGACGCTGGCCACGATGAGCCGCGCGCCGAGCTCCTCGGAGCGGCGGTCGCGGAACTCGATGACCTCGTCGAAGTTGTGACCGGTGTCGACGTGCATGAGGGGGAAGGGCATCGCCGCCGGCCAGAACGCCTTCTCGGCGATGCGCAGCATGACGATGGAGTCCTTGCCGCCGGAGAAAAGCAGACAGGGACGCTCGAACTCCGCCGCGACTTCGCGCATGATGTGAATGGCTTCGGCCTCGAGCACGTCGAGCTGCGACGTCGTGTAGTCGCGCTGGAGCATGGGAGCTTCCTCCGGCGGTTAGCGGTGCAGGTCCCGGATCCCGGCGAGCAGGGTAGACGCCAAGTCCGGTAGGGAAACAAGGATATCCGGTAGCGAGGGGTCCGGTCTGTTGTAGGTGAGCGGCGTGCCGTCGATGCGACTGGTGTGAGCTCCCGCGGCCTGTGCGACGGCCACCGGCGCGGCGGAGTCCCACTCGTACTGGCCGCCGGCGTGGACGTACGCCTCGACGTCGCCGGTGAGCACCGCGGAGATCTTCGCACCGGCCGAGCCGATGGGCACGAGGTCGGCGCCGACGAGGTAGGCGAGCTTCTGGACGAACTCCGGCGGGCGGGTGCGGCTGACCGCGATGCGGAAGCGGCCGCGCTGGGCCGGCAGCTTGGGCGGCTCGCCGGTGCTGAGCGTGCGCCCCTGGGCGGGCAGCGCCACGGCTCCGGCGGTGAGCCGGTCGCCCTCCCACAGCGCCACGTGGACGGCCCAGTCGGACCGACCCTCCTCGGCGAACTCCCGGGTGCCGTCGAGCGGATCGACGATCCACACTCTGGGAGCGCTCAGCCGGCGCGGGTCGAGCCGGTCCTCGCGGCTGGACTCCTCCGACAGCACGCAGTCGCTCGGGCGCAGGCGCGACAGCGACTCCATGAGGAACACGTGGGCGGCCCGGTCGCCGAGGGCGCGCAGCCCGGCCGGGTCGGCGAAACCCTCGCGGGCGCGGAGCGCGAGCAGCCGCTCGCCCGCCTCTGTGGCCAGGTCGGCCGCGAGGGCATGGTCGTCGCGAATCGTCATCAGTAAGCTCCTTGCCCGCGGGCGACGGCCGACCAAGTCTTCCACAGGATCTGCAGGTCGAGCATGAGGGACCAGTTCTCCACGTAACGCAGGTCGAGGCGGACGGATTCCTCCCACGACAGGTCGGATCTGCCGCTCACCTGCCACAGGCCGGTCAGACCGGGGCGTACGAGCAGGCGGCGGCGCACGTCGTCGCCGTACCGGTCGACCTCTTCGGGGAGCGGCGGACGGGGGCCCACGAGCGACATGTGCCCGAGGACCACGTTGACGAGCTGCGGCAGCTCGTCGAGGGAGTGGCGGCGCATGAGGGAGCCGAGCGGGGTGACCCGGGGATCGTTGCGGATCTTGAACAGCACCCCGTCGGCGTCGCTGACAAGGGTGATCTTCTGGCGCTCCGAGCCGCGCCGCATCGTGCGGAACTTCAGGATCGTGAACGACCTGCCGTCCCGGCCGACGCGGGTCTGCCGGAACAGGGCCGGGCCGGGGCTGGTCGCGCGCACCGCCGCGGCCAGCGTCAGCAGCAGCGGGGCCAGCAGGACCAGCAGGGCGGCGGCCACGACCCGGTCGAAGGCGTTCTTGACGAGCTGGCGGGCGCCGGTGAGCTCCGGGTGCTCGACGTGCAGCAGCGGGAGCCCGGCGGCGGGCCGGATCGTGGTGCGCGGCCCGGCCACCTCCATCAGCGCGGGCGCCACCACCAGCTCGGTGTGGGTGCGCTCCAGCCGCCAGGCGAGCCGGCGCAGCGCCACGCCGTCCATCTCGGGGCAGGCCAGCACGGCCACGGTGTCGGCGTGCGCCTGGTCGACGACGATGGGCACGTCGCTGAAGTCGCCGCCGACGGGCACGCCGGCCACCCGGCCGCCGGCGGTCTCGGCGGGCAGACAGGCGGCGACGATCTCCATGCCGTGGTACCGCTCACGCCGGAAGAGCTGCACCAGCTCGGCCACCGAGGCGGCGTGACCCACGGCGACGACCCTGCGCATGCAGGCGCCACGGGCCCGGCGGCGGTGCAGCGAACGGCGCAGGGCGTACCTGAACAGCAGCGTGAGGAGCGTCACCAGCGGCAGCGCGAGGACGACGTAGCCGCGCGCGACGTCGGTCTTGGTGAGGTAGGAGCCGATGGCGGTGGCGGCGGTCAGCGCGACGCCGCACTGCACCACGCGGCGGAACTCGTCGGAGCCGATGCCGATCATGCGCGGCTCGTACGCGCGGTTGAGCGCGACCGCGATGATCCACACCACCGGCAGCAGAGCACTGACCAGGAGGTACGGCGCGGCGTAGGGCGTCAGCTCGCCGAAGCGCAGGAAGAAGGCCCCGGCGGAGCCGGCCGCGGCGCCGAGCAGGTCGGAGGCGAAGGCGCGCACGCGGTAGGCCCGCACCCATCCGGGCAGCCGGGGCCGCACGCTCCATGAGGAGTCGGGGCCGAAACCGACGACGGTCAGCAGGCCCTCGCCGTCGCTCACCGCAACGCCCCCTGTGATCAGCTCGTAACCGACAGTCACCAGATAGTAGCGTCAGCCACCTCGGCGTAGTCGCGAACGGACCTATGTGGGGATCAGCGTGGAGGGCCGGAAATCTTGAGATCTGCCCGGTGGAACTCGTTCTGGGTTACTTCGAGCCCGCGCTCCATGAGCGACTCGACCACGTCGGCGGCGCGGTCCACGAGGAAGGGCAGGTCCTTGCGCTCGGCGGTGGCGAAGTCGCGCAGCACGAAGGCGGCCGGGTCCATGCGGCCCGGCGGGCGCCCGATGCCGAAGCGGACCCGGAGGTAGTCGCGGGTGCCCATCGACTTGGTGATCGACTTGAGGCCGTTGTGGCCGTTGTCGCCGCCGCCGAGCTTGGCGCGCAGCGCGCCGTAGGGCACGTCCAGCTCGTCGTGGACGACGATCAGGCGGTCGGGACCGATCTTGTAGAAGTCGGACAGGGCCTTGAGGGGGCCGCCCGACAGGTTCATGTACGTGAGCGGCTTGGCGAGGATCGCGGCGCGCGTCTCCAGCACCTCGGCCCTGCTCTTGTGCGCCTTGAACCGGCCGCCGGCCCGCGCGGCCAGCTCGTCGAGCACCATGAAGCCGGCGTTGTGCCGGTGGCCGGCGTATTCGGCGCCGGGGTTGCCCAGCCCGGCGATGAGCCAGCGGTCCATGAAGTCTCCTCAGGCCGGAGTGGTCAAGACGCGGGGACGGGGCGGCCGGACGTCGCCGGCCGCCCCGTCGTCCGGTGACTACTCGGCGGCCTCGGCGCTCTCGCCCTCGGCGGCGGCCTCGGCGGTCTCGCCCTCGGCGCCCTCCTCCTCGGCGGGGGCCTCGGTCGGCTTGGCGATGACCTGGAGGATGACGGCCTCCGGGTCGGCGGTCAGCGTGGCGCCCTGCGGCAGCTTCAGCTCGCCGGCGGTGACGGCGGTGCCCACCTCCAGGCCCTCGACGTCGACCTCGACGCCGGTGGGGATGTGGGTGGCCTCGGCCTCGACGGCGACGGACGTCATCTGGAGGTCCAGGATGCCCTCGGGGTTGACGTCGCCGACCGTGGTGACCGGGATCTCGACGGTGACCTTCTCGCCCCGCTTGACCAGGAGCAGGTCGACGTGCTCGACGAAGCCCTTGATCGGGTCGCGCTGGACGCCCTTGGGCAGGGCCAGCTCGTCGACGCCGTCGCCCTGGAGGCGGATCAGCACGTTGGGCGTGCGCAGGGCGAGGAGGACCTCGTGGCCCGGCAGCGTGAGGTGCTTCGGGTCGATGCCGTGCCCGTAGAGGACGGCCGGGACCTTGTCGGCGCGACGGATCTTGCGGGCGGCGCCCTTGCCGAACGTGGTGCGCGACTCGGCGGCGATACGGACTTCGGACATGACATCTCCTAGGGATGCTCAGAGAACGGGATCTGTGGCGCTCACCCTCAACCGCCCTAGCGGAAGGCGTTACGAGCGCGACCAACCCATGTTACCGGCTTACGTATCGCCCTCGAACAGGCTGGTGACGGAGCCGTCGGTGAAGACCTCGGTGATGGCCCGGGCGATGAGCGGCGCGATGGACAGCACGGTGAGCTTGTCGAAGCGGGCCTCCTGCGACAGCGGGAGCGTGTTGGTCACGATGACCTCGCTGATGCGGGAGTTCTTCAGCCGGTCGACGGCCGGGTCGGAGAAGACCGCGTGGGTGGCGGCGACGATCACGTTGGTCGCGCCCTGCTCGTACAGGGCGTCGGCCGCCTTGCAGATCGTGCCGGCCGTGTCGATCATGTCGTCGATGAGCACGCAGGTACGGCCCCGCACCTTGCCGACGACCTCGTTGACCTTCACCTGGTTGGCCACGTCGAGGTCGCGCCGCTTGTGGATGAAGGCGAGCGGCGTGCCGAGCGTGTCGGCCCAGCGCTCCGACAGCCGGACGCGGCCGGTGTCGGGCGAGACGACCGTGGTGGTGGCCAGGTCGAGCTTGTTCTTCAGGTAGCTCTCCAGGACCGGCATGGCGAACAGGTGGTCCACCGGGCCGTCGAAGAAGCCCTGGATCTGCGAGGTGTGCAGGTCGATCGACATGAGCCGGTCGGCGCCCGCGGTCTTGAACAGGTCGGCCATCAGCCGGGCGGTGATGGGCTCGCGCCCGCGCCCCTTCTTGTCCTGGCGCGCGTAGCCGAAGAACGGCATGACCACGGTGATGCGCTTGGCGGAGGCCCGCTTCAGCGCGTCGACCATGATGAGCTGCTCCATGATCCACTGGTTGATCGGCGAGGTGTGGCTCTGGATCACGAAGGCGTCGCAGCCGCGGACGGATTCGAGGTAGCGGGCGTAGATCTCGCCGTTGGCGAAGTCGACCAGCTTGGTCGGGGTGAGCGAGACGCCGACGTGCTCGGCGACCTCCTCGGCCAGTTCGGGGTAGGCCCGGCCCGAGAAGAGCATGAGGTTCTTCTCGCCCGGCTGCTTGATGCTGGTCACGTCGTGCTCCCCTGCTGGTGCTGGTCGGCCGCCTCCTGCTCGGCCAGGGCGCGCTGAGCCGCCGCGGCCGACTTGGTGCCCGCGCGCCTGCGCAGGACCCATCCTTCGATGTTGCGCTGGCGGGCGCGGGCCACGCCGATCGCGCCCGGGGGCACGTCGCCGTCGATCACCGAACCCGCCGCCGTGTAGGCGCCGTCGCCGACGGTCACCGGGGCGACGATCATGCTGTCGCAGCCGACGAACGCGCCGTCGCGCACCGTGCTGCGGTGCTTGTTGACGCCGTCGTAGTTGACGAACACGACCGCCGCGCCGATGTTGACGTCGTCGCCGATCGTGGCGTCGCCCGCGTACGACAGGTGGGGCACCTTGGAGCGCTCGCCGACCTGCGTGTTCTTCATCTCGACGAACGTGCCCGCCTTGGAGCCGCGCCCGAGGACCGTGCCGGGGCGCAGGTAGGCGTACGGGCCGACGCTCGCGCCGGGGCCGACCTCGGCGGAGTCGCAGACGGCGTTGCGCACGACGGCCCCGGCGCCGACCCGGGTGGAGGTCAACGTGGTGGCGGGGCCGACCTCGGCGCCGGACTCGATGACGGTGCGGCCGTGGAGCTGGGTGCCGGGGTGGACGACGACGTCGGGGCCGATCTCCACGTCCACGTCGATCCAGGTGCTGGCCGGGTCGACGACGGTGACGCCGGCGCGCATGTGGCGCTCCAGGATCCGCCGGTTGAGCACCTGGCGGGCCTGGGCGAGCTGGACCCGGTCGTTGACGCCCTCGACCTCGGCGAAGTCGGCGGCGGTGTGGGCGCCCACCCGGTGGCCGTCCTCGCGCAGGATGGACAGCACGTCGGTGAGGTACTCCTCACCCTGGGCGTTGTCGGTGGACACCCGTTTGACGGCGTCGGCCAGCAGGGCGCCGTCGAAGGCGTAGATGCCGGAGTTCATCTCCTTGATGGCGCGCTGCTCGTCGGAGGCGTCCTTCTCCTCGACGATGGCGAGGACGGCGCCGGCCGGGTCGCGGACGATGCGGCCGTAGCCGGTCGGGTCGGGCACCTCGGCGGTCAGGACGGTGACCGCGTTGCGGTCGGCGGCGTGGCGGGCCAGCAACGCCGAGAGCGTCTCGGCGCGCAGCAGCGGCACGTCGCCGTAGGTGACGAGGACGGTGCCGTCGATGGCGCCGACCTCGTCGAGGACGGTGCGGACGGCGTGACCGGTGCCCCGCTGCTCGCGCTGGACGACGGCGAGCGCGTCGGGGCTGGTCTCGGCGAGGTGGCCGCCGACGCGTTCGCGCGCGTGGCCGATGACGACGATCAGCCGCTCCGGGCCGAGGTCACGGGCGGCGTCGAGCATGTGGTCGAGCAGGGCTCGGCCGCACACCTCGTGCAGGACTTTGGGGGTCTGGCTCTTCATCCGGGTGCCCTCGCCTGCGGCGAGGACGATGACGGCTGCCGGGCGCGGCACACTCACGGACTGAGGCTCCCTGTGGCTGGACGGATCAGGGCCGGATGCGGGCCACCGCACCGCAACCCTCCCGACACCGCGAGGATACCTGTCCCGCCCCCGCTTCTCCCCGCAGGGGCATGCCTCAATGCTCCCGGAAGAGGACTCGAACCCCTACAAAGTGGACCAAAACCACTTGTCCTGCCGATTAGACGATCCGGGATTAATCAGACACGCGTGGCATCCGACACACCTACGATACCGAGCCCGCGCCCCGTCGCGCGCCCGCATCGGCAACGCGGCAGGGGCTGTGCCGGATTGACGACATCCCGCCCGGGTAGGGCGAGCCGTTAGCAGATGTGCCCAAATCCCGCAAGGTACGGAATGCACTCTGGTCCGGCGGCGAACCGTTGCCCATTGCACATTCGCGGCTTAGGGCTTCCTTACTTACGATGGCGTAGGTTACGGTTGCGTAGCTCGGACATTCATCCTCATACACGACGTGAGAGGTAGCCCATGACCGTTGTCGCCGAACGCCCCGCCCCGGGTCCGAAGCCCGACGCCGAACCCGAACCGCGGAGCAAGGCGGAGCTCGTCACCTTCGCGCTGGTGGTCGGCCTTCCGCTGATCGCGTTCGTGGCCGCCGTGCCGCTCGCGTGGGGATGGGGGCTCGGCTGGACGGACATCGTGATCATGTTCGTCTTCTACGTCGTCTCGGGGCTCGGCGTCACCGTGGGGCTGCACCGCTACTTCACGCACGGCTCCTTCAAGGCCAAGCGGCCCCTGAAGATCGCCCTCGGCATCGCCGGCAGCCTCTCGCTGGAGATGTCCGTGCTGGACTGGGTGGCCACCCACCGCAAGCACCACAAGTTCTCCGACAAGGAGGGCGACCCGCACTCGCCGTGGCGTTTCGGCCCCGGCTTCCGCTCGATGGCCAAGGGCCTGCTGTACGCCCACATGGGCTGGATGTTCGACGCCGAGCGCACCAACCGCGAGAAGTACGCCCCGGACCTGTGCAAGGACCCGGACGTCATGAAGCTGCACAAGTGGTTCGGCCCGCTGGCCCTCACCTCGCTCCTGCTGCCCGGCGTGCTCGGCGGCCTGCTCACCTGGTCCTGGCAGGGCGCGCTGACCGCGCTGTTCTGGGGCTCGCTGGTCCGCATCGGCCTGCTGCACCACGTGACCTGGTCGATCAACTCGATCTGCCACGTGTTCGGCGAGGAGGAGTTCCAGGTCCGCGACAAGTCGCGCAACGTGTGGTGGCTGGCGATCCCGTCCTTCGGCGAGTCCTGGCACAACCTGCACCACTCCGACCCGACGTGCGCCCGCCACGGGGCCCTGAAGGGCCAGATCGATCTGAGCGCCGAGGTCATCCGCGGCTTCGAGCGCCTGGGCTGGGTCTACGACGTGCGCTGGCCGACTCCCGAGCGGCTGGCGGCGAAGAGGGTTGCCTGACAGCGACTCCATGGTGACCGGTCTCGCGTCCGGCACCGCCATTATGGAAACCGTGACCGAACCCCGATCTCGCAGGCGCATGACCGGAAGAGAGCGACGCGAGCAGCTGATCCTCATCAGCCGCACCCTGTTCGCCGAGAAGGGGTTCGACGGGACCTCCATCGAGGAGATCGCGGCGACCGCCCAGGTCTCCAAGCCCGTCGTGTACGAGCACTTCGGCGGCAAGGAGGGCGTCTACGCGGTCGTCGTGGACCGCGAGATGCAGAAGCTGCTCTCCATGATCACCGAGGCGCTGTCCGCCTCCCACTCGCTGATCAAGCTGGAGCGGGCCGCCCTGGCGCTGCTCCAGTACATCGAGGAGAGCAGCGAGGGCTTCCGCATCCTCGTGCGCGACTCCCACGCCGCGTCCGGCACGGGCTCGTTCGCGAGCCTGATCAGCGAGATCGCGAGCCAGGTCGAGGACGTGCTCGCCGACGAGTTCTCCTCCCGCGGCTACGACCCGAAGCTCGCCCCCATGTACGCCCAGATGCTGGTCGGCATGGTCGCCCTGACCGGCCAGTGGTGGCTGGACGTGCGCAAGCCCGGCCGGGAGGAGGTCGCGGCGCACCTGGTCAACCTCGCCTGGAACGGCCTGACCGGGCTCAACCCGCAACCCGCGATCACGGTGGCGACCCGCGCGCTCCCGACCGCGGCCAAGCCCCTCCGGCCCAGCGACAAGGAGCTGCGCGAGCTGGAGAGGGCCCGCGAGAAGGAGCTCAAGGAGGCCGAGAAGGCGCGCCAGAAGGAGCTGCGCGAGGCCGAGAAGGCCCGCGTCCGCGAGCTGAAGGAGCGCGAGCGGCTGCTCAAGGAGGCCGAGAAGGAGCGGGAGCGGGTGCTGAAGGAGGCCGAGAAGGTCCGCGAGCGCGAGGAGAAGCTGCGCCAGCGGGAGGCCCGGCTCGCCGAGCGTGCCGCCCGGTTGGGGCAGGGCGAGGAGATCCGGCCCAACAGTCTTGACCAGCAAGAATAGGTCGTTGCCGAGTAGTTAACGTTCTGTTCAGATAAATAGGGCATATTTCACATATGTCCGTGGAACCGCTGCGTCCGGAAAGCGATCTGACCCTGCCTCAAGAGAGGTTCCTCAACCGCGAGGAGAGCTGGCTGCAGTTCAACGAGCGGGTGCTGGAGCTGGCCGAGGACTCGTCGCTCCCGCTCCTGGAGCGGGTCCGCTTCCTGGCCATCTTCGCCAGCAACCTCGACGAGTTCTTCCGGGTACGGGTGGCCGGGCTGAAACGGCGCATGGCCACGGGCCTGCTGCTGCGGACCAAGAGCGGGCTCAAGCCCCGCGAGGAGCTGGTCCGCATCTCCACCATCGCCGACGAGCTGGCCGGCCGGCACGCGGCCCTCTTCCACGACACGATCGTGCCGCGGCTGGCGGCCGAGGGCATCGAGATCGCGCGCTGGGCGGACCTCGGCCGCGAGGAGCGCACCGAGCTGCGCAAGCTGTTCAGGGAACGGATCAGGCCGGTCCTCACGCCGCTGGCCGTGGATCCCGCCCACCCCTTCCCCTACATCTCGGGCCTCAGCCTCAACCTGGCCGTCGTGGTGCGCAACCCGTCGACCGACCACACCGTCTTCGCCCGGGTCAAGGTGCCCTCGCAGCTCCCCCGGTTCGTGCAGGCGTCGCCGAGCCGGTTCGTCCCGCTGGAGGACGTGATCGCCGCCCACCTCGGGCAGCTCTTCAAGGGCATGGAGATCGTCCAGCACCACGTCTTCCGCGTCACCAGGAACGAGGACCTCGACGTCGACGAGGACGTCACCGAGAATCTCATGCAGGCCCTGGAGAAGGAGCTGCTCAAGCGCCGCTTCGGCCCGCCCGTGCGGCTGGAGGTCGAGGACACGATCACGCCCGAGGTGCTGGAGCTGCTCGTGGACGAGCTGGGCGTGGCGCCGCACGAGATCTACCGCATCGCCGGGCCGCTGGACCTGACCGGCCTGCACGCCATCGCCGACCTCGACCGGGGCGAGCTCAGCTACCGGCCGTTCGTGCCCGCCGAGGTCATCAGCGCCGACGACGACATCTTCAGCGTGCTGCGCGAGCGCGACGTGCTGCTGCACCACCCGTACGACTCGTTCTCCACCAGCGTGCAGCGCTTCATCGAGATGGCCGCCGCCGACCCGAGGGTGCTGGCCATCAAGCAGACCCTCTACCGCACCAGCGGCGAGTCCCCCATCGTGGACGCTCTCATCGACGCGGCCGAGGCCGGCAAGCAGGTCGTCGTCGTGGTCGAGATCAAGGCCCGCTTCGACGAGCACGCCAACATCACCTGGGCCCGCAAGCTGGAGCGCGCCGGCTGCCACGTCGTCTACGGCGTCGTCGGGCTCAAGACCCACTGCAAGCTCGCCCTCGTCGTCCGCCAGGAGCCCTCCGGGGAGTTGCGCCGCTACTGCCACATCGGCACCGGCAACTACAACCCCAAGACCGCCCGGCAGTACGAGGACTTCGGGCTGCTCACGGCCGACCCGCTGGTCGGCGAGGACGTCACCGACCTGTTCATCCACCTGACCGGCTACTCCAACCACTCGGCCTACCGGAGGCTGCTGGTCGCCCCGCACTCCCTGCGCGGCGGGCTGCTGGCCAGGATCGAGCGCGAGATCGCCCACCAGCGGGCCGGCCGCCCGGCGCGCATCAGGATCAAGACCAACTCCCTGGTGGACGAGCCGATCATCGACGCCCTCTACCGGGCCTCGCGCGAGGGCGTGCCGGTGGACCTGTGGGTGCGCGGCGTGTGCATCCTGCGGCCCGGTGTCCCCGACCTGTCCGAGAACATCCGGGTCAGGTCGATCCTGGGCAGGTTCCTGGAGCACTCGCGCGTGTACGAGTTCGGGCTGGGCAGGAGGCCCGAGGTGTGGATCGGAAGCGCCGACCTGATGCGCCGCAACCTGGACCGCCGGGTCGAGGCGCTGGTCAAGGTCACCTCGTCGCAGCACAAGACGTACCTGATCGACCTCATGGACCGGGCCATGGCCGAGACCACCAACGCCTGGTGGCTCGACGGCGACGGCAAGTGGGTCCACCACCCTGGCGTGGACCTGCAGAACCACCTCATCCTGTCGCGTCGCTGGAGCACCGTTGACGACTGACGACCGGCTGCGCGCGGCCGGGGCCGTCGTCTGGCGGGGCGACCCGGCCGCGCCCGAGGTCGCCGTCGTCCACCGCCCCCGCTACGACGACTGGACGTTCCCCAAGGGCAAGCTCAAGCCGGGCGAGCACCCCGTCGTCGCCGCCCTGCGCGAGGTACGCGAGGAGACCTGCCTGACGGTGGTGCTCGGGCGCGCGCTGCCGACGGTCCACTACCTGGTCGGGGGCCGGATCAAGCGGGTGGACTACTGGACGGCCCGGGTCGTGGAGCAGGAGGTGTTCGAGCCGGGCGACGAGGTGGACGAGCTGCGGTGGGTGCCGGCGGAAGAGGCGCGGTCCCTGCTCACCTACCCGTGGGACACCGGCCTGCCGGACGCGCTCACGGCCGCGCCGCTCGACACCACGCCCCTCGTCCTCATCCGGCACGCCACCGCCGGGTCCCGGCGGGACTGGGACGGCGACGACGCCCTGCGCCCCCTGGACGCCGGGGGGCGGGCCCAGGCGGCGACGGTGGCCGGGGTGCTGGCCGCCTACCGGCCCGAGGAGATGGTCAGCTCGCCGAGCCTGCGCTGCGTGCAGACGGTCGAGCCGTACGGTGCCCGGGCACGGCTGGAGCCGCTGCTGAGCGAGGAGGGCCAGGACCCCGAGAAGACGACGGCGCTGGTGGCCGCGCTGCGCGGGCCGGCGGCCGTGTGCAGCCACGGCAAGGTGCTGCCGGAGCTCATCCGGCGGCTCGGCGGCGAGGAGACCGAGCTCGGGGAGCTCGCGGAGCTCGACAAGGGGGAGCTGGCCGTGCTGCACCGCGCGGACGGACGGGTGGTCGCGGCGGAGCGCCACGCCACCTGACCTGTGGTCATGGCGCGAGCTTCTTGAGTGCCTTGCGGACCTTCCTGGACGTGCGGGCCCACACCTCGGGGAAGTCCTCCATGGCCCGGTCGGCGCGGGTGCGCTCCAGGCCGATCAGCACGCCGTAGGTGAAGGTGTCCTCGCCCGCCTCGCGGGCGGCCCCCGACTCCTTCACCAGGGTCTCCTGCGCGACCACCGCGTCCTGGTGCTCGCCCAGCGCGTCCTGCACCCCCTCGGCCAGTTTGCCCAGCCGCGCCGCGCCGGGGCCGAGGACGTCCTGGAGCGCCTCGGCGGTGTAGCGGGCGCGCTTGGCCGCCTTGCGCACGTCGTGCATCGCCGTCTCGTGGCGTTCCGGCTCGGTGATCTCCTGGGCCGCGTCGTACCGGTGCGCCACCCGTTCCCAGTTCGTGGTGGCCACGGCGGGCAGTTCCTCCGCCGCCGGCCCGGCCGCGCGCTTGCCCAGCTCCGGCGCCGCCGTCAGCTCGTCCAGGGCGTCGAGCAGCAGGTAGTAGCGGTCGCCGCTCAGCGCCTCGCGGATCCGCCCGTACGCCTCCGCCTCGCGCCCGTGCAGGCCGTCGCCGAGCCTGCTCCGGATCGGGCCGGTGACCAGCTCGGGCGCGAGTCCCGAGAGCTCCCCGGCGAACCTCTCCCGGATCACCTCCAGGTCGCGGGCCTCGCCGAGGACCATTCCGAGCCACTTCAACTCTTCCTGGACGTGGGCGGTGTTCCCGACGATCTTCTTGAACGCCTTGAGCGCGCTGCGCAGGCGCCGGGAGGCGACCCGCATCTGGTGGACGGCGTCCTCCTCGGCCCGCCGTACCCGGGGATCCTGCGCGAGCAGCGCGCCGACCTGGGAGGCCAGGTAGCCGACCACCACCTCGCCGGCGCTGCCCGGCTCGGTCACGGCCCGGCGCGGCGCGGGCACGTCGAGGAGCCTCAGGAGCTTGCTCGACGCCCCGGCCGGGGTCGCGCCCGCCTTGCGGAGCCGCTTGCCGACCTTGGCGAGCACCTGCGCGTCACCGTCGAGCAGTTCCGCCTCGACCTCGCGCCAGCGGACGATCCGCGACTCCTCGCCGAACACCGTGCCCTTGACGTGGTCGTCGGCGACCTCGACGAGACGCCGCTCGCCGTCGCGGACGACCGTGACGCTCCTGCGGGTCTCCAGCTCGGCCACCGCCTGGAGCGGGGCTCCCCGTGTGTAGGCGCGAACCAGCTCGCCCAGTTCGTCGGGCACGACCCTGACGCTGCGGGTGAGGGGGTGGTGGATCTCCTGGCGGGCGCCCTTGGCCTTGGGCAGCTTGAGGTGCCATCCGGCGTCGTCGCCGCCCCTGCGGCGTCTGAGGGTGACACCGTGCGCGGCCAGCCGCAGGTCGGGCGTGTCGTAGTAGAGCGCCACGAGCGTGTGGGTCTTCGGCCCCACCACCTCGCCGACCCGGCTCAGGTCCGGAATCGCGTAGTCGGGGGGTACGTCGAACTTGTCCTCGATCTCGATGCCCACCGCACCTCACAAAGGTCCTGATTTATAACAATCATGCCACTGTGAGGTGGAGAATCACATGAGTCCTGATCGGTTACTGATCGGCGGCCTTGTGGGCCACCACGAAGATCCTGCGGAACGGGAACGGCGTGCCGTAGTTCTTGGCCGGATAGACCTCGGCGAGCCGCGGCGCGAGGTCGTTGGTGAAGGCGGCGTGCTCGCTCGGGTCGAGCCGGTCGAAGACGGGCCGCAGGGCGGTGCCGGAGATCCAGTCGAGGACGGCGTCCTCGCCCTGGAGCACGTGCGTGTACGTGGTCTCCCAGGCGTCGACCCGGCATCCGAGCGCGGTCAGCAGGTCCAGGTACTCGACCGGCTCGCCCACCTCGGCGCCGCGTCCCAGGTCGCCGAGCCGTTCCGCCCAGCGCGGGGAGGCGCAGACCTCGCGGATCGCGACGTGGCTGGGCGCATCGAAGTTCCCCGGCACCTGGAAGGCCAGCCAGCCGTCCTCGTCGAGCGCGTCCACCCAGTGTTCGAGCACGTCACGGTGCTCGGGCACCCACTGGAGCACGGCGTTGGACAGCAGGACGTCCACCGGGCGGTCGGGCCGCCACATGGTCACGTTCGCGACGGCGAACCTCGGCGCGCCGTCCAGCTCCCGCGCCTTGGAGATCATCGCCGGGGACGAGTCGAAGCCCTCCACGGTCGCCCCGGGCCAGCGGCGGGAGAGCTCCAGGGTGAGCTCGCCGCTGCCGCATCCCGCGTCCACGACGTAGTCGGGCTGCTCTGCGCCCACGCGGGCGAGCAGGTCGTGGAACGGGCGTGACCGCTCGTCGGCGAACCTGGCGTAGGTTGCGGGATCCCAGATATCTCTTGACATAAAGATAATTGATATCGAGATACATATCTCGATGTCAAGACAGTACACTCGGTGTCATGACGCAGGATGCGCAGGACGAGGTGGACCGGCTCGTCGCGGCCTGGCGGGCCGAACGGCCCGACCTCGACGTCGAGCCCCTCCAGGTGCTCTCCCGCGTATCGAGGCTGGCCAAACACCTCGACCGGGCAAGACGTGCCGCATTCGCCGAGCACGGCCTCGAACCGTGGGAGTTCGACGTGCTGACGGCGCTGCGCCGGGCCGGCAAGCCGTACGAGCTGAGCCCGGGGGCGCTGCTGCGCGCCACGCTGGTCACCTCCGGCACGATGACGAACCGGATCGACCGCCTGGCGCAGGCCGGGCTCGTGGTGCGCCGGCCCGACCCGGAGGACCGGCGCGGGGTGCTCGTGTCGCTCACGCCGGCCGGGCTCGACCGCGTCGACGCCGCGTTCGCCGGGCTGCTGCGCCGGGAGCACGAGCTGCTGGCGGGGCTGGGCGCGGAGGATCAGCGGGCGCTGGCCGGCCTGCTCCGCACCCTCCTGGCCCCGTTCGACTCCTGACCCGCGCTCTGTTCGACACCTGACCCGCGCCCGGTCCGGCTCCTGACCCGTCGCGCTCGGGAGGGTCAGTCGCCGAGGCGGTCGGCGAGCTCCAGCCAGGCCGCCTCGACGTCGTCCTTCTGGGCCAGCACATCGCGTAGCTGCGCGTCCAGGGAGCCGAGCCTCTCGTAGTCGGCCGCCGCCTCGGCCATGGCCGCGTGCAGCTTGGCCTCCTGCTCGCCCAGCTTGTCGAGCTGCCGTTCGAGGCGGTTGAGCTCCTTGCGCAGCTCCCGTTCCTCCTTGGCCGAGAGCCCCGCGGGGGTTTCCGCCGGGCTGTCGAGCGCGTCCTTCGCGCCCAAGGTGCCCGAGGTGGTCGCTCCGACGCCGGTACGGGCCGTCAGCGCGGCTCCCGCCGCCCGCCGTTCGAGGTACTCGTCCACTCCACCCGGCAGCATCGACAGCCGCCCGTCGCCCAGCAGGGCCACCGAGCGGTCGGTGACGCGCTCCAGGAAGTAGCGGTCGTGGCTGACCAGGATCAGCGTGCCCGGCCAGCCGTCGAGCAGGTCCTCCAGCTCGTTCAGCGTCTCGATGTCGAGGTCGTTGGTCGGCTCGTCGAGCAGCAGCACGTTCGGGTCGTCCATGAGCAGCCGCAGGAGCTGCAGCCGCCGCCGCTCGCCGCCCGACAGGTCGCCGACGACCTTCCACTGCGCCTCGCCCTTGAACCCGAGGCGTTCGAGCAGTTGCGAGGCCGTCCACTCCTTCTTGCCGACCTGGATGTACTTGCGGATCTCCTCGACCGTCTCCAGCACGCGCCGCGCCGGGTCGAGCTCGGCCAGCTCCTGCGACAGGTGCGCCAGCCGCACCGTCCGGCCGCGCACGACCCGGCCCGAGTCGGCCTCCACCGTGCCGGCCAGCAGGCGCAGCACCGAGGACTTGCCGGAGCCGTTCACGCCGATCAGCCCGATGCGGTCGCCCGGCCCGAACTGCCACGTGGTGCGGTCGAGGACCAGCGGCCCCGCGCCGGGACCGCCGGCGTGCAGGGTGACGTCCTCCAGGTCGTACACGGTCTTGCCGAGCCGCGCCGTGGCGAACTTCACCAGCTCGACGCTCTCACGCGGCGGCGGCTCGTTCGCGATGAGCGCCTGGGCGGCCTCGATGCGGAACTTCGGCTTGGACGTACGGGCGGGCGGACCGCGCCGCAGCCAGGCGATCTCCTTGCGCATGAGGTTCTGCCGGCGCTCCTCGGCGGCCTGGGCGATGCGCGCCCGCTCGGCCTTGGCCAGCACGTACGCGGCGTACCCGCCCTCGTAGCGCTCGACCCGCCCGTCCACGACCTCCCAGGTGCGGGTGGACACGGCGTCGAGGAACCAGCGGTCGTGGGTCACCACCACCAGCGCGCTCCTGCGCCCGGACAGGTGCGCCGCCAGCCAGGCGATCGCCTCGATGTCGAGGTGGTTGGTGGGCTCGTCCAGCATGATCAGGTCGTGCTCGTCGATGAGCAGCCGGGCCAGCGCCGTGCGCCGCCGCTCGCCGCCGGACAGCTCGCCCGCCCTGGCGTCGAGGTCGAGGTCGCCGATGAGGTTGGCGAGGATCTCGCGGACGGCCTGGTCGCCGGCCCACTCGTGCTCCGCGCGGCCGCCGAGCACGATCTCGCGCACCGGCAGGGCCGGGTCGAGGTCGTCGTGCTGGGAGAGATGGCCGATGCGCAGGCCCCGCGTGTGGGTGACGCGGCCGCTGTCGGGCTTCACGCCACCGGCCACGACCGACATCAGCGTGGTCTTGCCACCGCCGTTGCGGCCGACGACGCCGATGCGCTCACCGGCGCTGACGCCGAGGGAGACGTCGTCGAGGAGCGGCTTGGGGCCGTAGGCATGGGAGACGGACTCGAGATTGACCAGATTCATCGTCCCACCAGCGTATCGGCCCCCACGGGGGTGGCGATCCCGTGGGCCGCTTCAGGATCTCCGTGGGCCGCTTCAGGACCTCAGTGGGCCGCTTCAGGACCTCAGTGGACCGCTTCAGGACCTCAGGAGGGGCGTGGGCCCGGGACGGGGCCGTGGGCGGCGAGGGCCGTGCGGCAGGTGGGCAGATGCGACAGTGTGTCGGCCAGGCGCAGGGCGTGGTCGGCGTCGGTGGCGAGGAAGGCGCAGGTGGGGCCGGAGCCGGACACGAGAGCGCCCAGGGCGCCGGCCCGGCGGCCCGCCTCCAGGGTGTCGCTCAGGTCGGGGCGCAGGGAGAGCGCCGCGCTCTGCAGGTCGTTGCCGAGCTGCCCGCCCAGCGCCTCGGCGTCGCCGGTGCGCAGCGCCGCCAGCAGCGGCTCGCTGAGCTGGGGCCACGGCACCTCGACGCCCGCCGTCTCACGCAGCCGGTCGCACTCCGCGTACACCTTGGCGGTGGACAGGCCCTCCCTGGCCACGGCGAACGCCCAGTGGAACTGCCCGCCCGTCGGCACGTCGCTCAGCCGCTCGCCGCGCCCGGTGCCGACCGCCGTCCCTCCGAGCAGCGAGAACGGCACGTCGCTGCCCAGGTCGGCGGCGATCTCCATGAGGTCCTCCAGCGGCAGGCCGAGACCCCAGAGCTCGTTGCACGCCACCAGCGCGCCCGCCGCGTCGGCGCTGCCCCCGGCCATGCCGCCGGCGACCGGGATGGACTTGTGGATGACGAGCTGGGCTCCGTAGGTGCGTCCGGCGTGCTTGGCGAGGGCGCGGGCGGCCTGGATGGCGAGGTTGCCGTCGTCGACCGGCACCTGGTCGGCCCAGTCACCCGCCACCGACACGGTGATGGACTCGGACTCCTTGGCGACGACCTCGTCGAAGACGGACACGGCGTGGAAGACGTTGACCAGGTCGTGATAGCCGTCCTCGCGCAGCGGCCCCACGGACAACTGGACGTTGACCTTCGCGGGCACCCGTACGGTCACCGAACTCATGAATCTTCTGCCACTCTCATCGCCTGCCGGGAAGGACACCCGATGGTATACGGGCGCGTAGCCCGGTCACGCGGTTCTCCGGGAAGTGACCGGGGGATCACCGCGGGAGTGTGCGCCATTGTACGGTTATGTGCTGAACTGGGGTTTTGCGCGCTGGGTGGGCTTGGTGGGCTCGCTGGGCGCGGCGGCTCGCGGGGCTCTCGCGGACTCGGCAGCTCAGCGGGCTCAGCGGGCTCAGCGGGCTCGGCGGGCTCGGCGGGCTAGGTGGCTCGGTAGGGGCTCTGCGGGCTCGGTTGGGCTTTGCGGGCTCGGTTGGGAGGCATGGTGGGGCAGACGGTCGCGGCTGCGGCGAGGTCCGACGTGACGGTCGTCGAGGTGCCGCAGTGGCGTGGCTCCGGCGCGCCCACGGCCGAGCGGCTGCGCGAGGGCGCGAAGCTGCTGGCCGACATGATGCCCGCCACTCACCGCGTACGCGTGGAGGTCGATGACGACGACCTGCCGGAGACGGCGGCGCGGGTACGGTCGGCGGTGTCGGGGGCCGCGGGCTTCGTCGTCACGGCAGGAGGCGACTGCGGGGTCGAGCTGGAGCCCGTGGCGGAGGCGATGCGGCGTCACGGCGACCGGCTGGTGGTCGTGTGGTTCGACGCGCACGGAGACCTCAACACCCCGGCCACGTCGCCGTCGGGCGCCTTCCACGGCATGGTGCTGCGCGCGTTGACGGGCGAGGGCCCCGCCGGCCTGGTGGCGGACGCCCCGCTGGACCCGCGCCGGATCGTCCTCGCCGCCGTCCGCGACCTGGACCCGGGAGAGATCGCGTTCATCGAGGCCACGGGCATCCGGCGGGTCACCGGGCCGGATCCGGCCGCCCTGACGGAGGCGATCGCGGCGGCGACGCCTCCCGGCCGGAGCGCGGCCGTCTACATCCACATCGACCTGGACGTGCTGGACCCGCGCGCCTTCGCCGCCGTCGGCTCCCCCGCCCCCGGCGGCCTGCAGCCGGACCAGCTCCTCGCCATGGTCGAGGCGACCGCGAACCGCTTCGAGGTGGCCGGGCTCGGCATCACCGAGTACGAGCCGTCCCGCCCCGAGGACCAGGCCCTCCTCGCCTCCCTCGTCCCGAGCCTGGTGGAGGCGTGCACCGCCCCGAGAACCTGAGACCGGGGGAGGGTGGAGACGCCAGGCCACCCCGAAAAACTGAGCCCCGGGGACGGCGAAGAGGCCACACCACCCCAAAGACCCGAGACCCCGAAACGACGAAGACACCACGCCACCCCAAAGACCCGAGACCCGAGGCCCGGGGCTTTTCCTCAGTCGTCGGTGTCGAGGCGGGCGTGCATGTGCATGTCGTGCCAGCCGTCGGCATGCAGGGCCTCGCGGCGTTTGACGCCCTCCAGGGCGAACCCGGCCGCCTCTGCCACCCGGCACGACGCCGGGTTGGCCGTGGAGTGGTTCAGCTCCATGCGGTGCAGCCCGAGCGCGGCGAAGGACCACGCGGTCACGGCTGACAGGGCTCGCGGGGCGATCCGACGGCCGCGCGCCGCCGGCAGCACCCAGTACGACACCTCGGCCACCCCGTCGCGGAAGTCCAGCCGGCGCAGGCTCACCTGGCCGACGACCGCCCCCGCGTCCACCACGGCCCATCCGGCGCCGGTCTCCTGACGCCAGCGCCCGGGCCAGGACTGGATCCAGTCGTGGGCCTCCTCGTCGGTCATGGACCGGCAGTGCCAGCGCTGGATGGCCGGATCGGCGTATCCCGCCAGGACGGCGGACCGGTCGGACTGCTGCCAGGGCCGAAGCAGGACGCCTCGGGCATCGATCGTGGGCTGCGCGAGCGTCGCCATCCTGCCGGCGGACAACGAGGGTCGAACGAGCAAGGGCACGCGCCGATTATCCCGGTGAACAGCCTGCCCCGGGGGCGCGGTCAGCGGACCGGGCACACCGCGAGGCGCTTCCGGCCGGGTGTGGCCCGGGAATCGCCGACCGTCTCCTCCCCCGGCCACCGCGTGCGCCGGAGGCGTTCCGATGGGCCGTCCATCGTGCGGACCACCCATCGTGCGGACCACGCTGACCACGCGGTGTCGTGCCAGCGACCACCTCAGCACGGCAACGGCCCAGCACCGCGCCAGCAACCACCACAGCACAGCAACCGCCCAGCACCGCGCCAGCGACCACCACAGCACGGCAACGGCCCAGCGTCGTGTCAGCGACCACCACAGCACGGCAACGGCCCAGCGTCGTGTCAGCGACCGCATCAGCACGGTGACGGCCCTGCGTCAGAGCGGTCGGCGATCGTAAAGGCCATGAACGGAACGGCGACTGAGGCCCTGAGCCCGGGGGCGATCCGCTTTGGCGATCCGACCTGAGCGATCCAGACACCCTGCGGCACTCCCAGGACCTCATTCCACCAACGGCCCGTTCGATCTGAACCTCGTGACAACTTTCGAAGGAGCACCGCCATGTCCGTCACCCTCACCGACCAGAACGCCCAGACCCTCCGGACCGCCGGCTGGGGCGTCGTCTCGCTGGTGGCCGTCGCCGGTGCCGACGGCTCGGCCCACAAGGTCGCCACGGCCGCCTCCATCGCTCTGTCCTCCGCGACCGGGCCGGTCGGGCACGTGCTCAACAAGGCGCCGAAGGGCCTGAAGGGCAAGACCACCGCCGAAATCGCCGACCAGGTACTGCCGGCCCTGACGGCCTCGATGAGCCTGCTCAACCAGCAGGATCCGGCAGAAGCCGACAACTTCCGCCGCACCGTCCTCGTCGCCGTCGATGCCGCAGCCTGGGCCCAGAAGGGCGAGCCCACCCCCATCCTCGCCGAGATGGCCCGCAAGATCACCGAGGCCCTCGACGCTGCCTGATGGATGTCCACCTGCACAGTCACCGCTCGGTCGCAGGGGTCCCGTCCGGACCCCTGCGACGCGACTGCGTGGTGGTTCAGGAGATGACGTCCACGAAAGCGGCCCCGGTCACACCCGGCCGCCCGCCTCCTTACGGCCGCAAGGCCAGGTGAGATCCCCCGACCTGGCCCGACCCGATCCAACCTGGCACGCCCCAATCCGACCTGAGCTGAGCTGAGCTGGGACTGGGCTGAGCTGGGCCGAGCCGAGCCGAGCCGAACTGAGCCTGGACTGAGCTGAGCTGAGCTGAGAACTGGGCCGAGCTGAGAACTGGGCCGAGCTGAGAACTGGGCCGAGCTGAGGCCTGGGCTGACCTGAGCTGACCTGAGCTGACCTGAGCGGAGCTGACCTGAGCGATCACACGTTCATCACCGCGCTGATGAGCGGCAAGCTCCTGCCGACGGCGCTGCTGGCCGATACGTGCACGCCGGAGTCCAAGGCTGGCGTCGAGGGCGCTGGCGCCGCCACGCAGTGGCACCGAGTGACGACCGAATGACATCGGTGGTGCCTTGTGGCGCTGCGTCATGACGCCCTGCGGGGCGGCGTGCTTCGGCTACCGCGTGACATGCAAGAGGGTTTGGTGCGTAGTCATCATGCGTCGCGAGGACCTCAGGCAGATCCGAGCACGTTGTACCGCTTCGGCAGGACCCCGCCCAGCCTGGTCACGCCTTCAAGCACCGCAGGCGTAGTCCCACCCGGATCCCGTCCCGACAGAAGGCTGGGCGGCGCGGCCCCTCCCAGCGGTCGGGTGGGACGTCGTGGGGTCAGCCTGGGCGTACGGCGCCTCGGTAGCGAGGGCGGTAGTGGGATGAGTCGAGGAAGCTGGTCTTGCGTACTACGTCTCCGGTCTTCGGGGCGTGGATCATGATGCCGTCGCCGAGGTAGAGGCCCACGTGCGTGGGGTCTCCCGTGCCTCCGCCGAAGAAGACCAGGTCGCCCTTGCGCAGGGCGGTCACCGGCACTCGGTGGCCTTGGCGGAATTGCGAGCCGGTGTAGTGGCCGAGCTTCACGCCTGCCTTGGACCAGGCGTACAGGGTGAGGCCGCTGCAGTCGAAGCCTGTGGTGCCGGCGCCTCTGCCGACGCCTCTGGTCGGGCCTGTGGAGGCGCCGCCGCCCCAGGAGAACGGGGTGCCGAGTTGGTCCAGGGCAGCGGCTACGGCGATTTCGCCGCTGGTGCGGGTGTCTGCGCGGTCCGTCTTGTCTGCCCGGTCTCTCTTGTCACTGTGCTCTGAGTAGCCTCCGTACTCCGACTTGGCTCCCTGGTCGCGGTTGGTTTCCTGGTCGTGGGTGTCTGCGGGGCGGGGAGGCGTCGGTGCATGCCTGCGGGGCTTCTGGCTTGTCGTGGTGCTCGGCAGGCCAGTGCTCGGCAGCTCTTGGGTGGGGTGGAGATCCGGAAGGGGCTGGCCGTAGGTCGGGGGTATCGGGAGGGCGGGGGGCTGGGGCGTGGGGAGTTCGGGGTGTTGTGGCGGGTTGGGGTTGTCGGGTGCTTCGTTCTGGAAGCTTCGCCAAAGAGGTTGTGGCCTCCATCCCGAAGGCGTGGCCCGGTATGGCCACAGCGGCCACCATGTGGGGAAGGTGGGCGGCGTCGGGGTGGGGTGGGTGATGGTGATGCCTGCTCGATCGAGGGCCGCCGTCAGAGGTGGGCTTCCCTCGCACGCCTGAGGAGGGAGGGTCACCACGAGGCGCACCTCCCCCTGGGCGAGGCTGCCGGGGCGGGCCGCGAAGAGGATCGGCCGGGCGGTGCCCTTGAGGTGGCGGGGTCTGCTGCTGGACAGGGCGTCCGGGTCGGTCAGATGCCGGTCGGTCAGGAGCCTTGCGTACGTCTTGGAGAGCGTGACCGTGCCGAAGCAAGGTGCGGTCGTGGGCGTGGCGGACGCCGGGCCTGGCAGGGCGGTGAGGCCGGCGAACAGGCTGCCGCCGATCGCCACCGAGGCGCGGCAGAGCAGGGACGGGGTGAGGACGGGACGGGGGGACATGGGGGCCTCCGGTGCCGGTGAAGGGTGGAGGCCTCAGGATCGGTCGGGCGGTGGTTGGGTCGGGGGGCCGAGCGGGGTTCTGGGGATAAGGGGGCGGTGGTGGTGGCGGGCTGTGGAAAAGCTCGTTCGGGCTTCGGGCTTCGGGCTTCGGGTTCCGGGCTTCGGGCTCCGGGCTCCGGGCTCCGGGCTCCGGGCTCCGGGCTCCGCAACAGTCACAGGTCACGGGTCACCCCAGTCACGGGTCACCCCGTCACGGGTCACCAGCCGCCAGCCGCCAGTCACCGATCACCAGCCGCCGGTCACCAGTCACCGGTTGGGGGATGCGGCTGGCTCCGGCTTGTGTTCCGCTATGCGGGCGAAGGCGTGGATGTCCAGTTGCTCGCCGCGTGCCGACGGGTCCACGCCCGCCCCTCGCAGGGCCTCCTCCGCCGCCGGCGGGCTGCCCGCCCAGGACGACAGCGCCGCGCGCAGGGTCTTGCGGCGCTGGGCGAACGCGGCGTCGATCACCGCGAACACCTCCTCCCGCGACACCTTCGTCGCCGGCGGGTCGCGGCGCACCAGCGAGACCAGGCCCGAGTCCACGTTGGGCACCGGCCAGAAGACCGTCCGGCCCACCGGTCCCGCCCGGCGTACGTCCGCGTACCAGGCGGCCTTCACCGACGGCACCCCGTACACCTTGGAACCCGGCCCCGCCGCGAGCCGGTCGGCCACCTCGGACTGGACCATGACCAGGCCCTTCTCCAGCGACGGCAGCGCCTCCAGCAGGTGCAGCACCACCGGCACCGCCACGTTGTACGGCAGGTTGGCCACCAGCGCCGTGGGCGTGTAGCCGCCCAGGTCGGCGAGCGAGACGCGCATGGCGTCGGCCGCCACCACGGTCAGCTTGTCGCCGAGGCCGCGCTCCCCCACCGTGAGCGGCAACTGGGTCGCCAGCACGGGATCGATCTCGACGGCCACCACGTGTCGCGCCGACGGCAGCAACGCCAGGGTGAGCGACCCGAGGCCGGGCCCCACTTCGATCACCACGTCTTCCGGCGACAGGTCCGCTGCCCGTACGATGCGCCGGACGGTCCCTCCGTCGATGACGAAGTTCTGTCCCAGCTTTTTCGTGGGACGAAGATCTAGCTTGTCCGCCAAAATACGTATTTCTGTTGGGCCCAACAGCCTCATCATCCAACCAGTCTCCCGCATCGAAGAACGTGCGATGGCGTACGGGGGGACCACAGGGGAGGATGGCGTGGAACAGGAAGGGACGTCCCTGATGGAGCCAACGGGCGCCGCACCCCTTCGCCCGACGGATCTGCGGGAGATCGGGCCTTACCGGTTACTCGGCCGCCTCGGCGAGGGCGGCATGGGCACCGTGTTCCTGGCCCGCGCTCCCACGGGGCGGTTCGTGGCGGTCAAGGTGGTGAAGGCGGAGTTCGCCAACCAGGAGGGGTTCGCGGTCCGCTTCCACGCCGAGGTGGAGAACGCGCGCAGGGTGGCCTCGTTCTGCACCGCCCAGGTCCTCGACAACGGCAACACCGGCGACGGCCGGCCGTACATGGTGACCGAGTACATCGCGGGCACCCCCCTGTCGGCCCAGATCTCGCAGTACGGCGCGCTCGACCCCGGCCCGCTGCACGGCGTGGCGCTCGGCGTCGCGGCGGCGCTGGCCGCCATCCACGTGGCGGGCCTGGTCCATCGCGATCTCAAGCCGGCCAACGTCATCCTCTCCCTGTCCGGGCCGCGCGTGATCGACTTCGGCATCGCGCGGGCGCTGGACCGGGAGACCGGGTTCACGCTCTCCGGCGAGTTGCTCGGCAGTCCGGGCTGGTGGGCGCCCGAGCAGGTACGCGGCGAGACGATCACCCCGGCCGTGGACATCTTCGCCTGGGGCTGCCTGGTCGCCTACGCGGGCAACGGCCGCCATCCGTTCGGCCGGGGTGACGTCATCACGCTGGCCTCGCGGGTGCTGCACTCGGCACCCGAGCTGGGCACGCTTCCCGCCCCGCTCAACGATCTCGTACGGCGGGCCACCGCGATGGACCCCGCCCAGCGGCCGTCGGCTCAGGAGCTCGTGATCGCCCTGGTCGGCGGCGGGCTCCCCGGCGCGGGGGCGACGGTCACGGCCCCGGCCGCCGATCCGCCCACGCTGGTGGCCACCGAGTTGCTGAGCGAGTGGCAGGCGCCGCAGAACGTGGTGGACGAGCCCGACATCACCGCGACCTTCGCCACCCCACCGCCGGCCGACACCCTGGCGACGCCGGGTCAGTCCTCCTCGGGAACCGCTTCCCCACCTGCGTCCCCCTCTTCCACGCCAAGCTCCTCACCCGCCTCGTCCCCGTCAGGTCCCGTCTCTTCTGCGCCCACGTCTTCGTCACGGCCCGCCGCAAAAGGCCCGGCGGCACACACCTCGGCGCCGGGCGGGTCGGCGACACACACCTCGGCGCCGGGCGGGTCGGCGGCGCCGGGCCCCGCCTCGGACGGGCCCACCCGGATGGAGAAGCCGGGCGCCCTGTCGCAGGAGGAGCTGGCGCGGCGCGAGGAGCTGGCCGCCCGCGAGCAACTGGCCCAGTGGGATGTCCAAGCCCAGGCGCGGGTCCAGGCTCAGGCCCAAGCCCAGGTCCAGGCGCTGTCCCAGGGTGAGCCCGCAGCCAAGAGTGATGGCAGCCAGGCCGCCCGCGGTGAGCCGCGTGCCGCCGTCTCGCGCCCGCTGGAGACCTCCGACACCATCCCACCCCAGAACCAGCAGGACCAGCAGGACCAGCAGGCCCGGCGTCCCCGCGGCACCCGCTGGCTCATCGCCGCGGCCGCCGCCGTCCTCGCCATCGCCGTCACCGCGGCCGTCCTCATCACCACCTCGCCCCGCGACGTCGCCTCCCCCATCCGCACCCGCAGCGCCTCCCCGGCGGCGCAGCGGCAGCCGGCCGATCTCGGCCGCCGGTTCCCGCTCGGCACGTCGTTCGACGACCCCGTGCTGGTGGTCGCGACCGCGCCGACGTGCGGGCTGAAGGAGTACGAGGGCGCGCGGCAGACCCAGGGGCAGCTCTGCGTCGTGCGCTGGTCGATGATCAACCCGGGTGGCGCCCTGCGGGAGATCGGCAGCCCGGCCGTGTCGCTGGTGGACGACCAGGGCGGCCGGCACGATCCCGCGCCGGTCCGGCTTCCCGACGTGATCGCGCCGGGTGGCCGCCTCGACCGGGCCTACGTCTTCGACCTGCCTCTCTACCGCACCCCCGTCCGGCTCACGGCGACCCTGCTCAAGGGGGGCCGCCAGGTGGAGGTCAGGCTGTGATCACCCTGCGCGCGGCGCTCCTCACCGCGGTGATGCTGTCCACGACGGCCGCGGGCATGGCGAGCCCCGCGACCGCCGACGCCACGGGCAGCACGAGCACCGCAAGCAGCGCGACCACCGACGCCGCGGGCAGCACCAGCGCCGCAAGCAGCGCGACCACCGACGCCGCGGGCAGCACCAGCGCCGCAAGCAGCGCGACCACCGACGCCGCGGGCAGCACCAGCGCCGCAAGCAGCGCGACCGCCGCGAGCGCCGCGGCCCGCGACAACGCCGCCTGCACCAGTCCGAACGACTTCGACGGTGACGGCGTGGACGACGTGGCCGTCGGCGATCCGTTCGCCGACGACGACAAGGGCGCCGTCCACGTGATCTCCGGGCAGAAGGTCGTGCCCGTCCCGGTGCCCGGTCTGGCGGCAGGAGACGGGTTCGGCTGGTCGGTGCGGCTGGCCAAGGTCAACGCCGACGCCTGCGCCGACCTGGTCGTCGGCGCGCCGTTCACGGACGTGCGCGGCAGCGAGGACGCCGGCGCCGCCTACGTCGTGTACGGCGGCGGCGCGGCGCCGCCCCGGCAGTTCACCGCGCCCGAGCCGCAGCGCGACGCCCACTTCGGCTGGTCCGTGGCCGGCAAGGGCGACCTGGTCGCGATCGGCGCACCGTACGAGGACGAGGCGCGGCTGGCCGACACGGGCGCCGTCTACGTGGCCAAGGGCGAGGGCCGGCCCCGCCGGATCAGCCAGGAGTCGCAGGAGGTGCCGGGCAACGGCGAGGTGGGCGACCAGTTCGGCTGGGCGCTGGCCTTCGGCGCGGGTAACCAGCTCATCGTGGGCGTGCCGTACGAGAACGACGACGGCGCGGGCCGCCAGGTCGGCACCGGCAAGATCGACTCGGGGTCGGTCGTCGTCCTCGCCGACGCGCTCGCGCCCGAACTCTCGGGCGTCAAGCTCGACTCCCCCACCGACGCCGACGGCGACCGGTACGGCTACGCGGTGGCGTACGCCGACGGCGCGGGCCTCGCGGTGAGCGCACCCGGCCCCGGCTACGTACAGCTCCTGAACCCCAAGCTCGCCCCCGTCAGGACCGTCCGGCAGGGCGGCAAGCAGGCGTTCGGCTTCTCCCTGGCCGCCTCGGCCGACGGCAGGCTGGCCGTCGGGGCCCCGTACGGCGGCGGCGTGCGGGTGCTGTCGTTCCGCAACCCGGCCGACGAGCGCGTGCTGCCCGCCGCCGACGACCTGGCCGGCTACGCCGTGGCCTTCAGCGGCAACAAGCTGTACGTGGGCCGGCCCGACGCCGCCCCGTACGGGAAGGTCGCGGTGACCGGCCGCAACGCCGAGGAGCCACAGGACGTGCAGCCCGCGAAGGGCGCGGACTTCGGGATGTCCCTGGGCGGCTAGGTCACCACGCGCCGAAGACGGCCACCCCGTTGGCCTCGATCGCCTCGCACAGCGCGTCCGGCTCGACGCCCTTGATCTCCGCCAGGCAGCGCAGCGTCAGCGGGATCAGGTAGGGCGCGTTGGGCTTGCCGCGGTGGGGCACCGGCGGCAGATAGGGGGCGTCGGTCTCGACGAGCATGAGCTCCACCGGCGCCACCCGGGCCGCCTCGCGCAGGTAGCCGGCGTTCTTGTACGTGACGGGCCCGGAGAACGACAGGTAGTAGCCCGCCGCCGCGCACTCGGCCGCCATCTCGGCGTCGCCCGAGAAGCTGTGGAACACCACGACCGGCGGCGCCCCCTCCTCGGCCAGCACCTTGAGCACGTCGGCGTGGGCGTCGCGGTCGTGGATGACCAGCGCCTTTCCGGTGCGCCTGGCGATCTCGATGTGCGCCCGGAACGAGGCGTGCTGGTCGTCGCGGCTCGCCCAGTCGCGGAAGTAGTCGAGGCCGGTCTCGCCCACCGCGCGCACCTCGGGCCGGCCGGCCAGCTCCTCGATCTCGGCCAGTGTCTCGGGTGTGGCGGCGTGCGCCTCGTTGGGGTGGATCGCCACGCCGGCGTACACGTCGGCGTGGGCGGCCGCCACCTCGGCGTTCCACCGGGACGACGGCAGGTCGTAGCCGATCGTGACGAGCCGGGTCACCCCGACGGCGCGGGCGGCGTCGAGGATGCCGCTCACGGTGGCCGAGGCGGCCTGCGCCGCCTGGGCGACCGGGTCGCCCGAGGACGCCTGCCGGTCGCCCACCATGATGTCGAGGTGGCAGTGGCTGTCGAACACCGGAGCCGGCAGCGGCTCCGGCGCGACGGGAGGCGCGGCGGGGGGCTTGCTCACGGTCACTCGCCCAGCCGGGCCAGCTCCTCGTCGACCACCTTGGGGTCGAGCTTCTTGAACAGCGGCACCGGCGGCGCGAGCGGGGTGCCCGGCTGGATCGGCCGGTGCTCCCAGCGGGCCCCGTCGGCGTAGTCGCCGGTGATCACCGGGTAGGAGGGGCCGCCGTCCTCGTCGACCTCGCGGATCTCCGGCATGCCGGCCCACACGCCCTCGCCGCCCAGCATGGCGTGGACCTTGTTGGACGAGCCCGGCAGGAACGGCGTGAGCATGGTCTTGGCGTCGTCGACGACCTGGAGGGCGACGTGCAGGATCGACTTCTGCCGCTCCGGGTCGTCCTTGAGCTTCCACGGCTCCTGCTCGGCGAGGTAGCGGTTGGCGTCGCGGACCACGTCGAGGGCCTCGGTGATGGCGTTCTTGAACCGCGAGCGGCCCAGCTCGGCGCCCACCGGGCCGAACGCCTCGCGCGAGCGCTGGAGCAGCGCCCGGTCGGCGTCGGTGAGGTCGCCGGGCTCGGGGATCTGGCCGAAGTTCTTGGCGGCCATCGAGATCGACCGGTTGACCAGGTTGCCCCAGGCGGCCACCAGCTCGCCGTTGTTGCGGTTGACGAACTCCTGCCAGGTGAAGTCGGTGTCCTGGGTCTCCGGGCCGGCCACGGCGATGTAGTAGCGCAGGGCGTCGGCGTCGTAGCGCGCGAGGAAGTCGCGCACGTAGATGACGACCTGGCGCGAGGAGGAGAACTTGCGGCCCTCCATGGTCAGGAACTCGCTGGAGACCACCTCGGACGGCACGTCGAGCTTGCCCAGCGACCCCGGCCGGCCGTCGCGCGCCCCCTGGCCGCTGTAGCCGAACAGCATCGCCGGCCAGATCTCGGCGTGGAAGACGATGTTGTCCTTGCCCATGAAGTAGTAGCCGCGGGCGTCGGGGTTCTGCCACCACTGGCGCCAGGCGTCGGGATCGCCGGAGCGCCTGGCCCACTCGATGGAGGCCGACAGGTAGCCGATGACCGCGTCGAACCACACGTACAGCCGCTTGTTGGGCTGGTCGCGCCAGCCGTCGAGCGGGATGGGGACGCCCCAGTCGAGGTCGCGGCTGATGGCCCGCGGCTGGAGGTCACCGAGCAGGTTGAGAGCGAACTTCAGCACGTTGGGCCGCCAGTCGCCCTGCTTGGACTGCAGGTACGAGCCGAGCACCTCGGCGAAGGCGGGCAGGTCGAGCATGAAGTGCTCGGTCTCGGTGAAGACCGGGGTCTCGCCGTTGATCCGGCTCTTCGGGTTGATGAGCTGGATCGGGTCGAGCTGGTTGCCGCAGTTGTCGCACTGGTCGCCGCGCGCGCCGTCGTAGCCGCAGATGGGGCAGGTGCCCTCGATGTAGCGGTCGGGCAGGGTGCGCCCGGTGGACGGCGAGATCGCCCCCATCGTGGTCTTGGGGAAGATGTAGCCGTTGTCGTACAGGCCCTTGAAGATCTCCTGCGTGACCGCGTAGTGGTTGCGGGTCGAGGTGCGCGTGAACAGGTCGTAGGACAGCCCCAGGCCGGTCAGGTCCTCGGCGATGACCCGGTTGTAGCGGTCGGCGAGCTCCCTGGCGGTCACGCCCTCCTTGTCGGCCTGGACCTGGATGGGCGTGCCGTGCTCGTCGGTGCCGGAGACCATCAGCACCTTGTTGCCCGCCATCCGCTGGTAGCGGCTGAAGACGTCGGACGGCACGCCGAATCCGGAGACGTGCCCGATGTGGCGAGGGCCGTTGGCGTACGGCCACGCGACGGCGGTCAAGATGTGCTGGGACATGGTTCCAAGCCTACGGGGCGGGGGCGGGCACCACGAACGGGTTACCGCCCCGCCGGGGTCAACGGGTGGTGGTGTCCTCGCGGGGCGCCTGCTCGGCCTGCTCGCCGGCCGTCTGCCCGGCCTGCTCGCGGGAGACGATCTCGGCGGCCTCCTCGGCGGCCTTGGCGGCCACGTCGGCGGGCGTCTCGCGGGTGCGGCGGATGCCGAGGATGCTGACGAACAGCGCGGCGAAGATGGTCTGGAAGCTCATGACGAGCGCCGTGGCGGAGGGCACGACGATGCGCAGCGACTCGCGCGGGTCGAGCTCGCCGAAGCTGCGGATCTGCCAGTGGACCAGCGACATCACCAGGCCGACGAGACCGGCCAGGGCAAGCAGGCCGCCGGCCACGAGCCCCTTCTCCAGGGTGACGATGTCGATGAGCTTGCGGATGCGCGGCGACTCCGGCAGGAACCCCTCCTCGGCCGCGTAGACCTTGGTGAAGACCGCGAACAGGACCGCCTGGAAGCCGATCACCACCGCGGCCGACGCGCCGACCAGGGTGTCGACGTCGAAGGCCAGCTCGCCGATCTCGACCGGGCCGAAGGTCAGGGCGGTGCCGGCGACCAGGCCGAGCGCCATCATGACCAGGCCGGGGTAGAAGAACAGCCACTTGGGGCTGTACAGCAGCAGGAAGCGCAGGTGGCGCCAGCCGTCGCGCCAGGAGCGCAGGTGCGGCGGCCGGGAACGGCCGTCGGGCGACAGCGTGGTGGGCACCTCGCGCACGTCGAGGCCGGACAGCGTGGAGCGGACCACCATCTCGGAGGCGAACTCCATGCCGCCGGTCTGGAGCTGCAGGCGCAGGATCGAGTCGCGCCGGAACCCGCGCAGGCCGCAGTGGAAGTCACCGATGGCCGAGGGGAAGAACAGCCGGCCGATGAACGACAGCACCGGGTTGCCGAGGTAGCGGTGGAGCGGGGGCATGGCGCCCGGCGCGATGCCGCCCCGGAACCTGTTGCCCATCACCAGGTCGGCGCCGTCGCGCAACTGCTCGACGAACGGCACCAGGGCGGTGAAGTCGTAGGAGTCGTCGGCGTCGCCCATGATGACGTACTTGCCGCGGGCGGCCCTGATGCCGCCCATGAGGGCGTTGCCGTAGCCCTTCTCGTCGACGTGGACCACACGGGCGCCGGCGTCGCGGGCGATCTGCTGAGAGCCGTCCGTGCTGCCGTTGTCGGCGATCAGCACCTCGCCCTCGATGCCGTGCTCCTCCATGCACGCCAATGCCTTGCGCACACAGACTTCCACGGTCTCGGCCTCGTTGAGGCAGGGCATGACCACCGTCAGTTCCACGTCTCAACCCTTCAGTTAGGACACTTCCAGCACACCATCATGCCCTCTGCCCAGACTTGGTCGCGGCAAGTCCTAGAAACGGCTGGCATTCTTTACAGCATGGTGAGCGTCGCGGAGATTACCCCTGTGGACCACTCCGCCCCTGGCCGGACGGCGCGTGCGCTGGCCTTTCTGCGCCGTCATCGGGTGTTCGCCGTGGCCTTCGCCCTGGGCGGGGTGCTGCGGCTCGTCACCATGCTCGGATACGGGCCGGCGATGTGGTTCAACGACTCCTACGAGTACGTCTCGGTGGCGCTGCACCCCCGGCCGCACCCGATCAGGCCGAGCGGCTACGGGTTCTGGATGATGATCCTGAAGCCGTTCCACAGCTTCGCCCTGGTGGTGTTCACCCAGCACCTGATGGGGCTGGCCACGGCCGCGCTGATCTACGCGCTGCTGCGGCGCAGGTTCGCGCTGCCGAAGTGGGGGGCGACGCTCGCGGCGGCGCCGGTGCTGTTCGACGCCTACCAGATCCAGCTCGAACAGCTCATCATGTCCGACTCGATGTTCATGCTGCTGGTCGTGGGCGTGGTCACGATGGTGCTGTGGCACCGGCGGATGTCGTGGAAGCTCGGGGCGGTGGTGGGCCTGCTGCTCGCCCTGACCTGGCTGACCCGCTCGATCGGGCTGCCGATCCTCGCGCTCGTGGTGGCCTACCTCGTGGTCAAGCGGACGAGCTGGAAGGCGGTCGTGGCGGTCATCGTGGCCTGCGCGGTGCCGATCCTCAGCTACATGGGCTGGTTCGCCGCCAGCATGGGCAAGTTCGCCATGACCAACAGCGACGGGCTGATCCTCTACATGCGCACGGCCATCTTCGCCGACTGCTCGAAGATGAACATCGACAAGTACAAGGAGATCCAGCTTCTCCTGCTGTGCATCAACGACCCCGTCGACCAGCGCAAGGACTACGCCCAGTGGTACCTGTGGGGCCAGGGCGGCGGCGGCACGGGCACCGGCGAGGTGCTGCACCGGTGGGGCGCCGGCAAGAAGTTCACCGAGATCACCAACGAGGCGGCGAGCGCGTTCGCCACGCGGGCGATCATGTCGCAGCCGGGCGACTACCTGACGGTGGTGGCGCGCGACTTCTTCCGCGCCTTCCGCTGGGACCGGCGGCAGTTCCCCGACGCGGCCACGTTCAACATGTACGAGTTCCGCCCCTACTACGACCTCGACACCAACGGGCGGCCGAAGCGGCTGCCCAACTGGCCCGCCTACCAGGGGCGCACCGACACCGACGCGTTCTCCTACGAGCAGGGCCCGCCCGAGACGCGGATCGTCTCGCCGTTCGCGGAGATCATGAGCAGCTACCAGGACGTGTTCTACCTGCGCGGCATCATGCTCGGCGGCATCATGCTGGTCGGCCTGTACGGCGTGGCGGTGCGCTGGCGCAGCGTCGGCGGGCCGGTGGCGCTGCCGTGGCTCGGGGCGTTCGGGCTGCTGCTGGCGCCGGCGGCGACGGCGGAGTTCGACTACCGGTACGTGTTGCCCGCGGTGCCGCTGGCCTGCATCGCGGCGGGGATCACGCTGCGCCGCGGCATCACTTGGGGGCGGCCTCGACCCACGAGCGCATCAGCATCCGAGCCCACCACTGTGCCTGCGTGATCGTCTCGCCGGTCAGCACGGGATACAGCCACCAGAAGTTGATCAGCACGACGAGGGCGAGCGCGCCGGCGACGGCGGAGCCCGCCGCGCGCCGCCCGGGCCGGGCGTCCTGGCGTCCGAGCGCCAGCCCGGCGACCAGGGTGAGCCCCAGCACCATGAACGGCACCACCGGGATCATGTAGAACAGGTACATCGTGCGGTGGTCGGCGACGGCGTAGTAGAACCACGGCAGCCAGCCCGCGGCCACGGCGAGCAGCACCGCGCCGGCCCGCCAGTCACGGGCGGAGGAGTACCACACGACGCACCCGAGCAGGGCCAGCCAGGCGGCGAACCAGAGGGCGGGGGTGCCGGCGCCGATCACGGTCTCCGAGCAGTCGCGGGCGCCGCAGCCGGTCCCGCCGGTCTCCTGGGCGAACAGGACCGGCCGGAACAGCACCGGCCACGTCCACGGCTCCGACTTGTACGGGTGGTAGAGGTCGAGCCCGGTGTGGTAGCCGAGCACCTGCACCTGGTACTGCAGCCACGACCGCACCGAGTCGACGACGAAGAACAGCGGCCCGGACGAGGTGGCCTGCGCCCAGCCGCGCCCGTAGCCGCCGTCGCGGGCGAACCAGCTCGCCCACGACGCGACGAAGGTGAGCGCCGGGGCGAGTCCCATCGCGGCGGTGGCCTGCGGCAGGTCCAGCGCGAAGGTCCCCTTGTAGGGCTCGCGCAGCCCGACGGCGCGCCTGGCCCCCATGTCCCACACGAAGCTGAGCACGGCGAACGCGACGAGGAAGAAGATCCCGGACCACTTGACCGCGCAGGCGGCGCCCAGGCAGACGCCCGCGGCGACGCGCCACGGCCGTGGCCCGAGCCGGGGGCCGTACGAGGTGAGCGGGTGGGTCTCGCACCAGGCGGCGAGCCGGTCCCGCGCCCGGTCGCGGTCGACCACGAGGCAGGCGAACCCGGCCAGCACCCAGAACATGAGGAAGATGTCGAGCAGCGCCGTGCGCGACAGCACGAGGTGCAGGCCGTCGAGCGCGAGCAGCAGACCGGCCAGGCAGCCGAGCAGGGTCGAGCGGGTCATGCGCCGCGCCACCCGGGCGATCAGCAGGATCGACAGGGTGCCGACGACCGCGGCCGCGAAGCGCCAGCCGAACGGGTTCATGCCGAACATCCACTCGCCGAGGCCGATCATCCACTTGCCGAGCGGCGGGTGCGCGACGAAGGCGGCGCAGTCGGAGGGCTCCGGGCAGTGCTTCCAGATGTCGAGGTTCCCGGCCAGGATGCGCCGGTCGGCGATCGGGTCCTTGACGTCGCCGAGGGTGTGGCGCTCGACGCCGAAGGTCAGCAGGGAGTAGGCGTCCTTGATGTAGAAGGTCTCGTCGAAGACGACGGCGCGGGGATCGCCGAGGCGCACGAAGCGCAGGATCCCGCCGAAGACGGTGACCAGGACGGGCCCCAGCCATCCCCACAGGGGGGCGCCCTGCATCGGCGGCACGAGCCTGCGTGGTGAAACCCCCCAGTTCTTCACGACCTGCACCCTAAGGGGTGAGAGATCACCTGTGCACTGCGTCGTAGAGCTCCCGCTTGGGCATCCCGGCGGCCTTGGCGACCTCGGCGACGGCGGCCTTGCGCTGCTCGCCTGCGGCCACCCGGCGCTCCACCTCCGCGACCAGCGCCTCCAGGTCGGGCGGCCCCTCGTCGGGGACGTGGCCTCCCACCACGACGGTGATCTCGCCCTTGACCCCGCCGGCCGCCCACGCGGCCAGCTCGGCTAGGCCGCCGCGGCGCACCTCCTCGTAGGTCTTGGTCAGCTCGCGGCAGACGGCCGCGGGCCGCTCGGCGCCGAACGCCTCCGCCATCGCCTCCAGCGACTCGGCCAGCCGGTGCGGCGCCTCGAAGAACACCATCGTGCGCTCCTCGCCGGACAGCGCCGACAGGCGGCGGGCGCGCTCGCCCGTCTTGCGCGGCGGGAAGCCCTCGAAGCAGAAGCGGTCGCTGGGCAGCCCGGACACGGCCAGGGCGGTGGTGACGGCGCTCGGGCCGGGCAGCGCGGTGACCGTGACGCCCTCCTCGACCGCGAGGCGGGTCAGCCGGTAACCGGGGTCCGACACGCCCGGCATCCCGGCGTCCGTGATGACGACGACCGTGCGGCCCTCCTTGAGGGTCTCGATGAGCTCCTGGGCCCGGCCTGCCTCGTTGGCGTCGTAGTAGGAGACGACCCGGCCGCCGATCTCGACGCCGAGGTCGGCGGCCAGCCTGCGCAGCCGCCGCGTGTCCTCGGCGGCGACCACGTCGGCGCTCCGCAGCACCTCGCGAAGCCGCGGCGAGACGTCTCCCGCCTGGCCTATCGGGGCTCCCGCCAGCACCAGTCTGCCGTCTTCTCTCACCCGGCCATTGTGGCAGGACGTCCCGATAGGACGGTGTTCACGGGTGAACATCGGCCTCAGCCCCGTACGATGTCCGAATGGCGGTGACCGATTTCGCGTACCACGCCTTTGGTGAGCCGAAGGCCGACGAGAGCAGTCCCCGTGCACGTTCCGTGCGCGAGCGGATGGTCCCGCCCATGCCCTCCAACCCGCTGTGGGGATGGCTCGGGCCGCTGCTCGTCGCCGCCTTCGGCGGGATCCTGCGCTTCGTCGACCTGGCGCATCCCCGGGCCGTGGTCTTCGACGAGACCTACTACGCCAAGGACGCCTACTCGCTGATCACCTGGCTGGTGGAGCGGGTCACGATCAAGGACGCCGACAAGGCGATCCTGGCCGGCAACCTCGACATCTGGCAGAAGTGCGCGCCCGACCAGCTCGACAAGTGCGCCTCCTACGTCGTCCACCCGCCGCTCGGCAAGTGGATGATCGGCGTCGGCGAGTGGATGTTCGGCATGAACCCGTTCGGCTGGCGCTTCGCGGCCGCGGTCGTCGGCACCCTGTCGATCCTGCTGATCGCCCGGGTGGCGCGGCGGATGACCCGCTCGACCGTGCTGGGCTGCTTCGCCGGTCTGCTGCTGGCGCTCGACGGCCTGCACTTCGTGCTGTCGCGCACGGCGCTGCTCGACATCTTCCTCATGTTCTGGGTGCTGGCCGGGTTCGCCTGTCTGGTCGCCGACCGCGACTGGGCCCGGCGGCGGCTGGTGGAGTGGTACGAGACCGGCCCGCTGTCGCCCGAGGGCCCGTCGCTGGGCCTGCGGCCCTGGCGGATCGGCGCGGCGCTGTGCCTGGCCGCGGCCTGCTCGGTGAAGTGGTCCGGGATCTTCTTCCTGGCCGCGTTCGCCGTCATGTCGGTGATGTGGGACTTCGGGGCGCGGCGGGCGGTCGGGCTGCGCCGGCCGTACGCGGGGGCCCTGGCCAAGGACGTGCCGCCCGCGGTGGCGGCCTACGGCGTGGTGTGGTTCGTCGCGTACATGGCGACCTGGACCGGCTGGTTCGCCACGGCGACGGGCTACGGCCGCAACTGGGCGCAGGCCACCTCGTCGGGGCCGTTCTACTTCGTGATCGACTCGATGCGGTCGTGGGTGAAGTACCAGTGGCAGGTCTTCACCTTCCACAGCGGGCTGGAGACCTCCCACCCGTACATGTCGGAGCCGTGGCAGTGGCCGCTGCTGCTGCGTCCGGTCGCGTTCTACTACGAGGGCAAGCAGAACGTCTGCGGCGCGCGCGACTGCTCGGAGGCCGTGCTCGGCGTGGGCACGCCGGTGATCTGGTTCGGGTCGCTGCTCGCGCTGGTGGCCCTCATCGCCTGGTACGTCGCCTCGCGCGACTGGCGGGCCGGGGCGGTGCTGCTGTCGTACGCGGTGGGCTGGCTGCCCTGGTTCTACTTCGCCATCACCGACAACCGGACGATGTTCCTGTTCTACGCGATCCCCATGGTGCCGTTCATGGTGCTGGCGATCACGCTGTGCGCGGGCTGGCTGATCGGGCCGGCGAAACGCACCGAGAGCGGCGCGCTGCCGATGCGGCGCACGATCGGCGCGGCGGTGGTCGGGGCGTTCGCGCTGCTGGCGTTGATCAATTTCTGGTGGTTGCACCCGATCCTCACGGCCGAGCTCATCCCCTACACCGAATGGAAGGCCCGCATGCTCTTCGACAAACGGTGGATCTGACAGTGCCGGTCCACTTATCAGTTGTTTCGTAGGGTAGATCCGTGCAAGACCCAATACGCACCGGTTTCGGGCATCGTCAGGCCCGGGGTCGATACGGCAAACTTCGAGGCATGAGTGCACCAGACGTCACCGCGCTCCTCGCCGAGCTGGAGCGCTCCGAGCCGGACCTGGCCGAGGAGGCCAGGACGGCTGTCGAGTGGCTGACCGGCGGCGACCCGCTGGAGACGGTGACGCAGCTCGATGTCTGCGAGTTCCTCTGGTACACGCTCCCGCTGAAGGTCGGCGGCGACCACGAGCGGCTGGCCCGCTCGCTCGGCCGCCTGCTCCACCTCGGCGGCCTGCGCCGGTACGCCGCGCTGTGCGTCTCCCCCACGACCCTGCAGATCCTGCGCACGTACGCCCGCGAGGGCGAGGACGCGGGCACCGCCGCCTACCAGGAGGCCCTGGAGGCCACGGGGGTGCTGCCGCCCGACGTGCCGGAGCTCCAGTGGAGCACGATCATGGGCCCGGAGGAGCTGGGCGCGCACGTGGCCTGCTCCGCGGCCCTGGAGCTGGCCATCCTCGCCGGCGACGACGAGCTCGACCGGGTCGCCCTCACCCGGCGCTGGCTCACCGAGCCCCGGACCGACCTGGGCGGCGACAGCTGGCTCAACCGCGTCCACGGCGAGCGGCTCAACCGCTGGGTGCTGGGCCGCGGCCCGGCCCGCAGGGAGCTGGCCCAGCCGTTCGAGGTCCGGCTGCACGCGCCGGTGGCCGCCCAGTCGGTCCCCCCGCTCCACGGGCTGCTGTCGCTGGCGGCCTCCGAGGAGAGCCTGCCCCTGCGTCTCGCGCCCTCTCCGGAGGCGCTGCGCCTGCGCGACCTGGCCGAGCGGGAGCTGAACGCGCTGCGCCGCGACGGGGCGCGGCTGACCATCACCGCCGTGGGCAGGCGGCTGCTGCTGTCGCCCGAGGCGATGTGGGAGGCGGTGACCCGGCTGCTGCTGCCCAAGGGTGAGCAGGAGTTCGAGCTGGCGGCCCGCGAGGCGGCGCTCATGTTGCTGGCCGACGGGTCGCTCATCTCGCCGGCCGAGCTGCGGCGCCGCGTCGCCGAGGTGGTCGGCGACGAGGGCTGGCATCCCGCCACGGAGCCGGGCGACGTCGCCAAGCCGGTGGACGACCTGGTGGGGCGGCTCACGGCGCTCGGGCTGGCGTTCGGCGACGAGCTGGCGGTGCGCATGTCGCGGGTGGGCCACTTCGCGGCCCTGGCCGCGCTGCGCGCCCACGCGCTGCGGCCCCGGCAGTACGTCAGCGCGGGCTGACGCGTCCGTACGCTGCGCCTTCCGTACGTCGGCGCGGGCCTGCGCGTTCGTACGCCGCCCCTTCCGTACGTCGGCGCGGGCCGGCGCGTTCGTACGCCGCCCCTTCCGTACGTCGGCGCGGGCCGGCGCTTCCGCCCTGCCCCTTCGGCGCGTCCTCGAAGGGGTTCAGGGCGCGTCCTCCGGGGCGTTGACGTTCCGGATGGCGCGCTTGAAGTCGGGGCACTCCACGAGCGGGTCGTGGTCGCAGACGGACGCGTGGCGCAGGCTGTCGCGCAGCCGGGTGAGCTGCCGCACCCGCGCGTCCACCTCCCGCTCCTTGGCCGCCATGCGCTCGCGCAGCGTCGTGTCGGACGGCCGGGCCACCAGGAACGCGCCGATCTCGGCCAGCGTGAACCCCGCGTCGCGGGCGCAGCCGATCAGCGCCAGCCGGTCGAGCGTCTCCGGCCGGTACGCGCGGCGCAGGCCGTTGCGCGCGGCCGGCTCGATGAGGCCCTTGCGCTCGTAGAACCGCAGCGCCGAAGGGGCCAGGCCCGACCGCAGGGCCACCTCGCCGATGTCCAGCAGCGCCTCGTCCACCTCGCCGACGTCCAGCAACGCCCCGTCCACCTCGCCGACGTCCAGCAACGCCTCGTCCGCCTCGCCCGTGCCGAGCGGTGTCCCGTTCCGTTCCTCGGTCATGACGCCTCCCCTCGCGCTCGACATGAAGCGCGCTTGACTTGAACCGCGGTTCAAGTCGCATTGTAGGCGTATGAAGATTCACCACCTCAACCTCGGCTCGATGCGTGAGATCGAGTCCACCACCGGCCTGCCCACCGCCCCCGCGGTCTGCCACGCCCTGCTCATCGAGACGCCGTCCGCGGGCCTCGTGCTCGTCGAGGCGGGCCTCGGCCTCGACGACGTCGCGCGGCCCGCCGAGCTGCTCGACACCGAGTGGGTGGAGCAGGTGATGCCCGCCCTCGCCCCCGCCGAGACCGCCGCCCGGCAGCTCCCCGCGCTCGGGTTCGACCCCGCCGACGTGCGGCACGTCGTGCTCACCCACCTGGACGTGGACCACACCGGCGGGCTGCCCGACTTCCCCGGCGCCGCCGTCCACGTCATGGCGGCCGAGCTGGAGGCCGCCGCGGCCGAGGCGCCGAGCCGGCGCTACCGGCCCGGCCACTGGGCGCACGGCCCCCGCTGGGTCACCTACGGCGAGGGCGGCGAGACCTGGTTCGGCATGGAGGGCGCGCGGCCCCTGGAGGGGCTGGACGACGTGCTGCTCGTGCCGCTCGGCGGGCACTCGCGGGGACACGCGGGCGTGGCCGTCAGGGACGGCGACCGCTGGCTGCTGCACGCGGGCGACGCCTACCTCTACCACCGCGAGCTCGAACCGGAGCCCGTCGCGCACCCGCTGATGGACTTCGTCCAGCAACTGGCGCAGGTGGACGCCGAGCTCCGGATCGCCAACCAGGCCCGGCTGCGGACACTGGCCCACGAGCACGGGGTGGACGTGTTCTCCGCCCACGACCCGTGGGAGCTCGCCCGGCGGGTGGGCTAGGCGGTGAGGGTGGCGTGCAGGCGGCGGGCCTCGCGGACCAGGCCGGTCACCCGGCTGCGGCCGGCCAGCTCCGCGACCGGCTCCAGCGCGCCCCGCGCGCCCGCCCAGCCGGCCACGTCGGCGGCCAGCGTCATCATCCGGGTGTGCGTGCTCGTGGCCCGCTCGCCGGGCCCCGGCAGGTACGCGGCCAGCAGCCCCGTCATCACCCCCCACACCTCCCGGTGGGCGCCGCTCCGGGCGAGCTCCTCCAGCGCCCGCAGCACCTCGACGGGGCTGTAGCAGCGGTACTCCCACCGGGTCGCGTCGTCGCGGAGCAGCGCCGCGAGCTGCCGGCCCGTCTCCTCTCCGAGCCCACCGGAAGCGGCCAGATCCAGCAGGAGCGGCACCGCCTCCTCGGGGTGACGGCACAGGTGGTGGGCCGCGAGGCACCCCACACTCGGTCCGGCGGGCCCCTCGGCGGTCGCGAGCGCGGTCAGGGCGTCGGATTCGAGCTTGCTGTACGGGCCGTAGGACTGCATGGCGTGGACGGCGAACGCCGCGGCCACCTCCCGGTGGGCGGGCAGCACCGGGAGGAGCTGGTCCAGCATCTCCTCCGATCCGGCGGACGTCATCTGCCCGTCCAGCACGGTTATGCCGGGGCTGTCCCAGGACAGAACGGGCGTGATCCGGGGGCCGTGCGAGCCCTCCTTCCACCGCAGTTCCACGCGGGGCTCGACGCGCTCGCCGGACAGCAGGCGGGCGACCGCGCGGCCCGCCGCACCGGTCAGCCGGGCGGCGCGCTCGGCCACCTCGCCGGGGGCGGTGCGGGACAGGCGGAGCAGCGCCTGCTCCAGGTCCACGGGCAACGGCTCCATACCGTCGCGCTCGTAACCCTCCAGGCGCTCCACCAGCACGGCCGCGTCGAGCCGGCCGCTGACGTGGGTGGGCGTGGCCAGCAGGTACGGCGGGAGCGCGCCGTCCGTCAGCGCCTGGTAGACCTCCGCGTAACGGCGCAGCGGCATGCGGAGGCTCGGCTTCGCGTGCCCCGCCTCGGGGATCCGTTCCTCGACGGCGGCGGGCCGGTCACCGGCCAGGACGGCGTTCGCGGTCCTGCGCTCGACGCCGGGGTCGCTCAGTTCCTTGGCCATGGCCATGATCCATGGCTCGGTGTCCCACCACGGGCGCCTCCAGTAATCCCGGGTGCGGAAGCGGCCGGCGGTGGTGGCGAGGGCCCCGGTCAGGGCCGGTCGGTCGCCTGCGGCCAGCCGGACGAACCCGTCCAGCCAGCGCTCCGCCGGGAGCCAGTCGCCCCTGAACGGCCACAAACGGAGCAGTTCTGCGGGCGTGGCGACCGGCACTGGCATGGGGGTGGGCTCGGGGGCCGGCGGCAGCGGAGGCGAGGCGAAACGGCTCTCCGGCGCGGCGGGCACGGCGTCGCCCCCGAACGCCTCGGCGAGCGCGACGCCCTCCCCCGGCGGCATCAGCGCGACCGCGTCACGGATCGCCGCCGCCCCGTCCGGGGTGAAGCGGGCGGCGTACCCGAGCACCAGCCGCGCGGCCCGCTCACGCGCCTCGCCCGCCTCGCACATCAGCGCCGTGGCCAGGGCCGGGGCGTAGCCGTCGAGGTCGCCCGGGTGGTCGCGGAGGAGCCGGTCGAGCCAGATCAGCCCGGCGCGCACCAGCTTGCCCTCCGCGCGGAACAGCAGTCCCTCCACCGCCTCGCGGGCCTCCTCGGGCTCCAGCCCGCCGACCGCGCGCAGCCGCCTGAGCGCGAGGTCGGCGACGTTGGCGGGGGCGGCGGGCAGCAGCGCCGCGTAGTCGCGCCGCCGCTCGGCCACCTCGGCCGCCGACGGGGCGAGGGCTTCGTGGAGACGGACGAAGAAGCGCAGGTCGGCGGCCGTACCGCCGCGCAGGAACCGGCTGAGGCAGCCGTCGAGGAGGAGCGCGCGGGAGACCCGGCCGCTCGCCGCCAGAGCGGCCAGCCGGGCCGGGCGCTCCTCGTCGCCGCGCAGCAGCCGGCCCACGCCCTCGGACGCGAACACGCGCGGCAGCATGGCGTCGAGCAGCGGCGCGTCGCCCGGGTCGGCCGGCCAGGCGTCGATCCAGGCCAGGGTGAGCGGGTCATGCTCCGGCGGCTCGGCTCCGGTGCGGCGCAGCAGCTCCAGCACCAGCCGTACGGCCCTGGACCGTCCGGGCTCGGTGCCGCGCAGGCGCAGCGCGAGACGGACGGCGAGGTCGGCCTGCCACTCCGGAGGGCGGGCGGCGACCACCTGAAGGATGTGCGGGACGTCGTCGGGGTCGTTCCAGAAGCGGCGGAAGTCGCGACCGTTCAGCCATGTGACGACGGCGGCGGCCCCGGCGATCGTGCCCGCGCCGGCGACCCGCATCGCCTCCGACCAGCCCAGGTTCTCGTCGGCCGACCAGATCGACCGGGCGCCGGCCCGACCATGGCCGAAGCTCCTGAGTGTGGCCAGGAGGCCGGGCAGCTCGCGGGCCACCTCGCGGCGCTCCTCGTCGGTGAGCCGGGCGACCACGGCCGCCGTGGCGGCGGCGTCCTCCCTCTGGACGGCGGCGCGGACCGCGTCCCAGGCCCCGCTCGGCGCGGCGGCGTGTCCTGACACCTTCATGATCGGGGACCATAGTGGCGGCCACCGACAAGGACCGGGGGCTCAGTCCGCCGCACGCTTCATGAGCTCGCACGCTTCATGAGCTCGTCCGCTTCATGAGCTCCAGCCAGAACCGCCTGGCCTCCTCACCCCGGTAGCGCCGGGCTCGGACGCGCGTGTGGCCGAGATAGAGGATGACCTCGGTCGTCACCGTGACGCCCGCGCCGTCGCCCTCGATCTCCAGGAGGGTGCGCAGGCTCACCCACTCCTCCGGCCGCGGACTCCAGTCCGGGAAGGCCATGCGGCCCGCCTGTATGCGAAACGCCTGAAACCAGCGCTCCTCCCCCGAGGTATGCACATGTCCACAGTCTCAGGACACGAGCGAACACCAGGGGAAAACGCGTGAGTCAGGGCTTACGACCCACTCCACAGACGGCGCTGACCGGGTCGGACGGGTTGTGGCCCTCAGGCCCGGGCCGCCACTGCGGCGTCGGCACCACGCCCGGCTCCACCAGCTCCAGGCCCTCGAAGAACGTGGCGATGTGCTCCGGGGCGCGCAGGTTGTAGGGGTAGGCGGCCCGGGAGTTGTAGCTCTCGACGGCCGCGACGAGGGCCGGGTTGGAGTTCGTGCCGTCGCTGAGCGCGAGGTGGCTGCCGGGAGGCAGGCGGTCGAGCAGCCGGGTCACGATGCCGTTCGGGTCCTCGGCGTCGCTCACCTGCCCCATGATGCTCAGCATGGTCAGGCCGACCGGGCGGCTGAAGTCCAGGACCTTGGCCGCGCCCTCCAGGATCCGGTCCGGGTCGCGGACGTCGGCGTCGAGGTACTCGGTGACGCCCTCGGGCGTGCCGGCGAGCAGGGCGCGCGCGTGGACCAGCACGAGCGGGTCGTTGTCGACGTACACGATGCGGGACTCCGGGGCGACCGACTGGGCCACCTCGTGGGTGTTGTTGGCCGTGGGCAGGCCCGTGCCGATGTCCAGGAACTGGCGGATGCCCACCTCCCCGGCCAGGAAGCGCACCGCGCGGTTGAGGAACTGCCGCTGGAGACGGGCGACCTCGGCGAAGGCCGGGAACAGGTTCAGGATCGTGTCGCCGGCCTCCTTGTCGGCGGCGTAGTTGTTCTTGCCGCCGAGCAGGTAGTCCCAGACGCGGGCCGAGTGCGGCTTGGTGGTGTCGACCCGCTCCCAGGCGGAGTGGGCGCTCTGGTTGTCCATCGGGCTCCGATCGGAGGGGTCAGTCGCCGGCGGGCACGCGGCCGACGCCGGCCAGGATGCCCGGACGGTCGAGGTCGAGGTCGGGGCCGGGCTCCACATGGGGGTCCCAGGCGTCCACCGGCACGATGCCGGGCGGGAGCGGCTCCAGTCCCTCGAAGTACGCGGCGATCTGGTCGTAGCCGCGCCGGGCCAGGCCGCCCGAGGTGGTGCCCGCGTAGACGGTCTGGCCGGCGTGGGCCATGTCGTCGGTGGCGTTGCCCTCGTACAGGTGGGACAGCACGAGGTAGGAGCCGGGGGCCAGCCGCTCGCGGATCCGTGCGACGATCTTGGCGGCCTCGGCGTCGTCGGTGATGAAGTGCAGCACGGCGACGAGCAGGACGGCGCACGGGCGCGAGAGGTCGACGTGCCCGGCGACCTGGGGGTCGTCGAAGATCGCGTCCGGGTCCCTGAGGTCGCCCGCGAGGGCGAGGACGTCGGGGTCGCGGGCGAGCAGGGCCCGGGCGTGGGTCAGCACGATGGGGTCGTTGTCCACGTAGACGACGCGCGATCCCGGGGTGTGGCGGTGGGCGACCTGGTGGACGTTGTCCTGGGTCGGCAGGCCCGCGCCGATGTCGACGAACTGGGTGATCCCCCTCTCGGCGAGCAGGCGGACGGCCCGGCCGAGGAAGCCGCGGTTGGCCTGGGCGATCTGGCGGGCGTCGTTGCCCATGGCCCGGCCGAGCTCGATCATCTTCTCGGCCGCCTCGCGGTCGGACGCGAAGTTGTCCTTGCCGCCGAGGTAGTAGTCGTACATGCGGGCGACGCTCGGGACACGGGTGTCGACTCCGGGCGGTGGCACGCGGTCCAGGTCGCTCACGCGACCCCCTCTCAGGGTGATCATTTTGAGCCTGATTCTAGGAAAGATCTGGACTCCTGCCACAAGATCCGGCCATCCCGTCCGAGTGGGATTCGGCACAGATCATCAAGGTGGCGCGGATCACCCGGACGTGACCGGGTCCGCCGCGGCTCCGGACGCGGCCGGGTCCGCCGCGGCTCCGGACGCGGCCGAGTCCGCCGCGGCTCCGGACGCGGCCGAGTCCGCCGCAGTTCCTGACGCGGCCGAGTCCGCCGCAGGGAGAGGCAGCGTGGCCTCCACGCGGGTGCCTCCACCGGGCTCGGGGCCGACGACGCACACGCCGCCGAGCTCCGCCGCGCGTTCGCGCATCGAGCCGAGGCCGACGCCCGCCCGGTGCCCGTCGGGCAGGCCCCGGCCGTCGTCGCTGATCCGCACCCGCAGCGCCGCCGGGTCCCGCCGCAGCGCCACGCGGGCGTGACGGGCGTCGGCGTGCCGCCGCACGTTCGTCAGGGCCTCCTGGACGATCCGGTAGACGGCCACCTCCGTGGCGGCCGGCAGGCCGCTCAGGTCGCCGTCCGCCTCCACCTCGATCACGGTCTCGGCCGAGGACTGGCCGGCCAGCTCCCGTACGGCCCGGGCCAGGCCGAGGTCGTCGAGCGCCGGGGGCCGCAGGCCGTACACCAGCTCGCGGATGTCGCCCGCGACGGCGTCCATGCCCGAGCGCAGGTCCTGGAGCAGCGCGTCGGCGGAGTCCGGGGAGTTCTTGAGCCGGCTGCGGGCGATGTTGATCGTCATGGCCATGGCCCCCAAGGTCTGGCCGAGGCCGTCGTGCAGGTCCCGGCGCAGGCGGCGGCGCTCCTCCTCGCGGGTGGTGAGGATGCGTTCCCGCGATCGTTGCAGGTCGGCGGCCATGCGGACGGCGTGGGCCACGTCGGCGACGTACGGCGTGAGCGTGGCCAGCACCCGCTCGTCGTGGGCGGCGGGGAAGCGGCGCGGCCCGGGCGGCCCGACGAGCAGCCGGCCGACCCGCTCGCCGTGCCAGACGAGCGGCACCTCGCGCGGACGGTCGCCGACCCGGCCGCTCTCGACGTAGCGGGGCTCGCCGTCGGCCACCTCCACCGCCGCGCCCTCGACCGCGAGGCCGTCGCGCAGCACCCCCACCACCGAGTTCAGCGCCTCGGCCGGGTCGGCCCGGCGCACCTCCTGGGTGAGCCGCGCGGCGAGCAGCCGCGGGTCGCCGACCTCGCCGTAGAGCATGCGGTCCACGGCGCGCTGCAGCGCCCGCCGCAGCGGCTGGAAGAACGCCCCGGCGAACAGGGCCGCGGCCAGGCCCGCGATCTGGTCGTACCCGGAGACCACCAGCCCGGCCAGCGCGCCGACGCCGAAGTACACGGCGCTGACCACGGCCAGCAGGCCCGCCGCCACGAACGTCCGGCTGATCACGGTGTCGATCCCGTAGAGCCGGTACCGCGTCACCGCGAAGGCGACCGCGATCGGGATCAGCGCTGCCCAGGTGATCGACAGCCAGGCCAGGCCGGGCTCGAACGCGCCCGCGACCAGGAAGACGATGTACCCGGCGTAGGCGAACAGCGGCCAGCCGATCTGCCGTCTGCCGACGGGGTCCGCGCGGCGCATCCGCACCAGCAGCGACAGGGCCGACAGGGCCATCGAGGTGTAGATGGCGGTCCAGGCGACCGTGGAGATCGTGTGGTTGTACGGCGCGAGCTCGGGGATCTGGAGCGGGTTCGGGATCACCGCCGGGTACGGGTACCGCGCCGGCGGCGGATCCGGGCGGAACACGTTCCTGAGCAGTTCGACGGAGAGGGCGGCCGTGCCCAGCGCGACGACCGGGCGCCAGCGCGGCGAGGGCAGGCGGCCGTCGGGCGAGAACAGGGGCAGCAGCGTGGTCAGGGTCACGCCGCACACCGCCCAGCCGATGGCGGCGGCGATGCGCAGGTGGCCGGCCGTGACGAGGTCACCGTCGGCGGCCACCCGGAACATCAGCGCCGACGCGAAGTCGCTGACCCCGGCCGCCAGCCCGCCCACGCACATCAGCCAGGCCAGCTTCAGGCCCGGCCGATGATGGATCATGAACGCCCCGACCACGGGGAACGTCAGGGCGGCGGCCGACTGGGGGGTGGAGGCGAGCGAGGGGTGCCAGGCGTCCGGGAGGTTCGCGAGGATCAGCAGCGCGGTGATCTCCAGGACGGGCCCGAGTGCGGCCATCACGGCGGCCCCGGCCTGCGCGACCACGGCCCGCGGGTCCTGGCGCGCGCCTCCGGGGGTTTCGGCGGCCTCGCCGGTCGCGCTCCCGAGGGTTTCGGATGTGTCGCCGGTCGCGCTCCCTCCGGGCTCGGGGGCGTTCCCTGGATCGCCGGTCGTGTCGTCCGTACCGGTCAGTCCGGCCATCCTGTCCCCGCTTCCTCGCCCGGCGTGCCACCGCTGGACAGGATTATGACTCCTACAAGGTGACATTTCGCCCGTCGTGGCCAGGCCGTTACGGGCTCGCCGGGCGAAGGGGGAGTGTGGCGGGGGCCACTACGTAGACGCCACCCCTACTCAGGAAATAGGTACCTATATCGGGATTTCTCACGTCCCTCTGCCCGAAGGTGTGAGGGACGCTTAAGACCTGAGCAAACCGCTCGGGGGAAGCAAGGAGCGAGGGTCCCAACCATGAGTCACCACCGGACCGCAGGCCCGTCAGTGGACCTCCACGGCGGCGACGACGACACCCGTCAGGGAGGCGAGCGATGAACGCGCGTCCCTGGCTCTCTCTGATCGCCGCCATCAGCGGCACCGCCACCGCGGGATGCCGGGTCGCCTCCTGGCGCTTCCCGTCCCGCCCGGACCAGGTCGGCAGGGCACGCCGCCTGGTTCGCAGGAAGCTGGCCGCCTGGGGTCACTCCGCGCAGAGCGAGATCGCCGAGCTGCTGGTCAGCGAGCTGGTCAGCAACGCGATGGAGCACGCGTACGGGCCGGTCGGCGTCAGCCTCACCGAGGAGGAGGGCCTGCTGCGCGTCGAGGTCGAGGACTGCGACCCGGAGCTTCCGCAGGTCCGGCTCTCGCGCCGCCACGACGAGCGCGGACGCGGCCTGCAACTGGTCGACATGCTCGCCTGCTGCTGGGGCGGCGACCACACCCCACGCGGGAAGGTCGTCTGGTTCGAGCTGCCGGCTCCCGTCCCGGAGCCCGCGCCGGAAGGTCCCGACGGCGCGGGCTCCGCCAAGCACACCGAACGCGGCCACTCCTGGGGACTGGCCGCCATGAGCGCCAAGCCATTCTGAGATCCCCCGCGGGACGCCGGGGCCGTGCAGGTCACCGGGTTAAGGACGGCCCCGGCGTCTCGACCTCTCAGTAGCCCGTAAGCCCACGGTCCCCTCCCCGTGGTCCCCCTCCCCCTTCGGGCCGCGGTCCTCGCACCTCTCCCCTGAGGACCGCGGCCCCCTCGGTCGTCCCCCTCCCCGGGGCCGCGGCGCTCCCGCCTTCCCCTTCGCGCCGCGGCCCCGTCCCCTCCCCCTCCTGTCGCGCGAGGGGATCTCCGTTCCCCGATAATCTGCTCGTGCGCGGATACACCCGGCGATCTCTCCTGCTGCTGGGCGGAGCGGCGGCGGCCGGAGCGGTGATCCCGGTGGCCGCCACCGGCCTGTGGGGTGACGCGTTCGACCTCCTGCGCCGCCAGTGGACCGAACTGACCACCGCCCCGGTGTCCCGGGTGGCCGCTCTCCCGCCGTACCGGGAAGGGCTCGCCGAGCTGGGACGCGCGGCGGGCCGGCACCGCGACACCATGGCCCCGGACCGCGCCTCGCTCTGGCCCGGCCTGCCCTACCCGTCCTTCACCGACACCCCGGAACGGCTGCGCGCGATGGCCCGCGCGTACGCGCTGCCCGGCACCGGGCTGACCGGCGACCCGGGCCTGGCCACGGCCGTCGCCGCGGGCATCGACCACTACCGTCGCCACGTGTACGCCGCCGGGGCGCGCCCGGAGGGCAACTGGTGGAACTGGCGGATCGGCGTGCCCAAGGTCCTGCTCGACGCGGCCGTGCTGATCGCCCCGCACCTCACGGCCGAGCAGGCGGGCGGGCTGCGCGACGCCGTGGACCACTTCGTGCCGCCGAGGCGCCTGCACCACTACGGCGGCCTCAGCACCGGCGCCAACCGGGTGGACCTGTGCACGGTCATGCTGCTGCGCGCGATCCTCGGGGCCGACCACCTCCGGGCCGAGCTGGCCGCCTCCGCGCTGTCACCCGTCCTGCGGTACGTCGAGGAGGGCGACGGGTTCTACCGGGACGGCTCCTTCATCCAGCACACGTACGTGCCGTACCAGGGCGGGTACGGCATGGTGGCCCTGGCGGGGCTCGCGGCGCTGTTCACGGTCCTGCGCGGCACGCCGTGGGAGATCCCCGAGCAGCAGCGGCGGGTGGTCCACGACAGCGTGGAGCGCTCGTTCGCGCCGGTGATCCACGACGGGTTCTGCATGGACCTGACCGGCGGGCGCGGGATCGGACGCCGGCCGTTCGGTGACCACCGCAGGGGACGCCTGATCGCAGCGGCGGTCCTGCTGCTCGCCGAGACCGCGCCGGAGGCGGACCGGGCGCGCTGGCAGGCGATGGTCAAGGGCTGGGCGGCGCGCGACACGGCGCGGCCGATGCTCGACGCCGCCGAGAGCGAGGGCGAGTTCGGCTTCCACGCCCGGCTGGCGGCCGTCGCCGCCGACGCGCGGATCCCGGCGGCCCCCGAACCGGCCGGGCACCGGTTGCTGCCGATGAGCGCCCGCGCCGTTCACCGCGCGCCGGGCTGGTGCGCGGGGCTCAGCATGGCGTCGTACCGGATCGGCCACTACGAGCACGGCAACGGCGAGAACCTGCGCGGGTGGCACACCGGCTCCGGAATGCTCTACTGGTGGGCCGAGGGGCACGGCGACCACTACTCCGACGGCTTCTGGGCGACCGTGGACCCGTACCGGCTGCCCGGCACCACCGTCTCCACCAAGCGGCTGCCCGACGGGGCCGGCCCCGGATGGGGCGACACGTGCCCGCCCGGGCGGTGGGTGGGGGGCGCGACCGACGGCGCGTACGCGACGGTCGGGCAGCACCTCAACGGGCTGGAGAGCACGATGGAGGCGTTCAAGTCGTGGTTCTTCCTGGACGACGCCGTCGTGTGCCTGGGGGCGGGCATCACCTCCCGCGACGGCGTCCCGGTCGAGACCGTCGTCGACAACCGGCGCACCGGCGCGCCCCTCACGGTCGAGGCGACGTGGGCGCACCTGGAGGGGCACGGCGGCTACGTCCTGCCCGGCGGCGGCCCGCCCCTGCGCACCGTCCAGGAGCGGCGGACCGGCCCGAACGGCATAGCGCGTGACGCCCTCACGCGTGACTACACGACGCTCTGGCTGGAGCACGGCACCGACCCGCGCGAGGCCGCCTACGTCTACCTGCTGCTGCCCGGCGCCACCGAGGAGCGCACCCGGGCCCGCGCCGCCGACCCCGGCTGGGTCGGCGTCCTCGCCAACACCCGCCGCCGGCAGGGCGTCCACGTCCCGTCACTCGGGCTGACCGCCGTCAACTTCTGGAACCCCGGCACGGCCGGTCCCCTCACCGCCTCCGCTCCCTGCGCGGTCCTCGTCCGGGAACTGCCGGACGGCACGGCCACGCTCACCGTCGCCGACCCGCGCCGCGACCTGGACGAGCTGACCGTCACCTGGCGCCGGCCGGTGGCGGCCCTGGCCCACGGCCATCCGCGGCTGTCCGGCGCCACGGCGGGCCCGGCGCTCACGGCCCGCTTCGACGGCCTCGCCGACCGGCTCGGCGGCTCCTGCACGATCACGCTGCGCCTGGCCTGAGAAGCGAGGGTCGCGAGGGAACGCGCGGCGGTAGTCGCCCGGGGAGACGCCGACCTGCTTGAGGAAGTGGTGGCGCAGGTTGTTGGCGGTGCCGAGGCCGCTCAGCTCGCCCACCTTCTCGATCGGCAGGTCGGTCGACTCCAGGAGGCTCTGCGCCAGGCCGAGCCGCTGGTCGAGCAGCCACCGCAGCGGCGTGGTGCCCGTCGCGGCCTTGAGGCGCCGGTAGAAGGTGCGCGGGCTCATCGCCGCCCGCCGGGCCAGGTCCTCGATCGTGATCGGCTGGTCCAGGCGGCCGCGCGCCCACTCCAGCACCGGCCCGAGCCCCGCGTCGTCGGTGACCGGCACGGACAGGTCCACGAACTGCGCCTGCCCGCCCGGCCGGTGCGCGGGCACGACCATGCGCCTGGCGAGCTGGTTGGCGACGTGCGCGCCGAGGTCGCGGCGCACCAGGTGCAGGCACAGGTCGAGACCCGCGGTCACGCCGGCGCTGGTGAGCACGTCGCCGTCGTCCACGTACAGCACCGAGTCGTCCACCTCGACCTTCGGGTAGCGCGCGGCGAGCTGCGCCGTGTGCATCCAGTGGGCGGTGGCGCGCCGCCCGTCGAGCAGGCCCGCCTCGGCGAGCGCGAAGGCGCCGGTGCACAGCGAGACCATGCGGGCGCCCCCGTCGTGGGCGCGGCGCAGCGCGGCGACGAGGCCGGACGGCAGCGGCGCGCCGTCCTCGACGCAGGCGTCGGGCACGGAGGTCACGATGACGGTGTCCGCGCCGGCCAGGTCGTCCAGGCCGTAGCGGGTCCGCACGGTCAGCTCGTACGGTGAACCGGCGCCGCCCGCGTCCATGGCGCACAGCCGCAGGTCGTACCAGGGGTCGGCGAGGTCGGGCTGCGGCTTGCCGAACACCGTGCACGGGATGCTCAGCTCGTACAGGTCCCAGGAGGGGATCCCGATGCCCTCGGGCACGACCAGGGCCACGGTACCGGCGCTCATCCGGTCGAGGATATGGCAGGTATTTGTGGCAAGGCGTCACCGCTGTCACTGTCCGGGCGCTGCTCCTCCTGCCAGCGTGGTTCCGCCCACCGGCACCCGTACGAGGAGAACAGGCATGAACCCCGCACCGACCACCCCCGACGAGCTCCTGACCGCCACCGCGCGGGAGTGCCTGGCGGTCCTCGGCAAGGGCGCGGGCCAGGACTGGTCGCGGCCCGCCGGCGACCTCGACTGGTCCTGCCGGACGACGCTGGACCACCTCGCCCTCGGCCTGGTGGGGTACGCAGGGCTGCTCGTGGCCCGGCCCGCCGACCGCTACGTCACGCTGTTCGCCTCGCTCGACCCGCAGGCGCCCGTCGCGGCCTGCCTGGAGGGGGTGGGCATCGCCGCCACCCTGCTCGCCACCACCGTCCGGTCCACGCCCGCCGACGCGCGGGCCTGGCACCCGTGGGGGCACTCCGACATCACCGGGTTCGCCGCCATGGGCGTGGTCGAGCTGGCCGTCCACACCTACGACATCACCCGCACGCTGGGCCTGAACTGGACGCCGCCGGACGCCCCGAGCGCGGCGGCCGTCGCCCGGCTCTTCCCGGAGGCGCCGTCAGGGCACGGGCCGGCCGAGACGCTGCTGTGGTGCGTGGGCCGCGTCGCCCTCCCGGGCCTGCCCCGCCGTACCGGCTGGCAGTGGGACGGCACGCTCCGCGGCGCTCAGGAGGAGGGGACCGGGGCCCAGAGGCCGGCGGCGGTGCCGTCCTCGACGTGACGCTCGTAGACGGTCACCTTGCCGTGGATGACCTCCAGGCAGGCGGTCAGCTCGGCGATCCGGGCGCGGACGCCGCGCTCGTGCTCGCGCAGCAGTTCCAGGCGGTCGGGCTCGTTGCCCGGGCCGGAGCGCACCAGGGCGGCGAACCTCTTCAGCGTCGCGATCGGCATGCCGGACTCGCGCAGCCGGTTGCAGAGCAGCAACCACTCCACGTCCGCCGCGTCGTAGACCCGGTGCCCGCCGGCCGAGCGCGGGATGCCGCGCAGGAACAGGCGCTCCCGCTCGAAGAAGCGCAGCGCGTGCACGCTCAGGCCGGTGGCCGCCGCCACGTCGCCGATGGACAGGCTCTCCGCCACCGCCCGCACCTCCCCCTACGACCCGCCGTTTGACCTAGAGCGAAGTCTAGATTCTACGGTCGGACCCATGACGAACAGGCAACACAAGATCGGCAGCGGGTTCGGGGCGTGGAGCACGGCGGAGGAGGTGCTGGCCGGCATCGACCTCACGGGGCGGACCGCCGTGGTGACCGGCGGCTACTCGGGGCTCGGCCTGGAGGTCGTCCGGGCGTTCGCCGGGGCCGGGGCGCGGGTGCTCGTGCCCGCCCGCCGCCCGGACGCGGCCCGCCCGGCCCTGCGCGAGGTTCCCCGGGCGGAGGTGCGTCCGCTCGATCTGACGGACCAGGCGGACGTGCGCCGCTTCGCCGAGCGGGTCGTGGCGGACGGCGCGGCGATCGACGTGGTCGTCGCCAACGCGGGAGTCATGGCCTGCCCGGAGACCCGCGTCGGGCCCGGATGGGAGGCGCACTTCGCGCTCCACCTCGGTCATCACGCGCTGGTCAATCACCTGCGGCCCGCGTTCGCCCCCGGCGGGGCCCGGGTGGTGGCGCTCTCCTCCTCCGGGCACTTCCTGTCCGGCATGCGGTGGGACGACGTCCACTTCCGCGACGGCTACGACGGCTGGCTCGCCTACGCGCAGGCCAAGACCGCGGCCGCCCTGTTCGCGGTCCACCTCGACCGGCTGGGCGGCCCGGCCGGGGTGCGCGCGTACGCCGTGCACCCCGGCAGCATCCTGACGCCGCTGCAGCGGCACGTCCCCGTGGCGCAGCAGTCCGCGCTGGGCTGGATCACGGAGGACGGCACGCCGCCCGCCGGCTTCAAGACCCCGGCGCAGGGCGCGGCCACCGCCGCGTGGGCGGCGACCTCGCCCCTGCTCGACGACCTCGGCGGCGTCTACTGCCAGGACTGCGACGTCGCCGAGCCGGCCACGACCGACGACATGCTCGTCGGCGGGGTCAAGCCGTGGGCGGTCGACCCGGCCGAGGCGGCCCGGCTCTGGGCCCTGTCCGCCGAGCTCACCGGGGTGGACGCGTTCTCCTGATCAGTCGAGGGCCGCGGCGTGGTTGACGGCCGAGACGACGGCGTCCACGGCGGCGGTCAGGACCGAGGCGGCCAGGCCCACCCCCCACGCGGTCGCTCCCGCCACCCGGCACTCCACGTACGCCGCCGCCAGGCTCTCCTCGCCGGCCGCCGCGCGGCCGGCGGCCGGGACGGCGTGCTCCGTGTAGCCGACGATCTCCACGTCGTGGCCCAGCCCGCGCAGCGCCGCGGTGAGCGCGGCCAGCGGCCCCACGCCCGTCCCCTCGCCGCGCGTCCCGCCCGCGCCGTGGACCGCGAAGTCGCCCGTGAACACGTGCTCGCCGCCCGCGTCGTCCACCTTCCAGCGCAGCAGCTCCACCGGGCCGGTCCGGCCGACGTACGCGGCCCGGAACAGCTCCCACAGCCGCTCACCCGTCACCTCGCCGCCGCTCAGCTCGGCCTCGGCCTGCACCGCGCGGGAGAAGTCGATCTGCAGGCCGCGCGGCAGGTCCAGCCCGTGCTCGGCGCCCAGCACGTACGCCACGCCGCCCTTGCCCGACTGGCTGTTGACCCGGATGACGGCCTCGTAGTCGCGCCCCACGTCGCGGGGGTCGATCGGCAGGTACGGCACCGCCCACGGCGCCCGGTCCGGCGTCACGCCCAGCTCGGCGGCCCGCCGCTCGTGGTGGGCGAAGCCCTTCTTGATGGCGTCCTGGTGGGTGCCGGAGAAGGCCGTGTAGACCAGGTCGCCCCCGTACGGGTGCCGGGGGTGGACCGGGATCCGGTTGCAGTGCTCGACCGTCGCGCGGACGACGTCGATGTCCGAGAAGTCGATCATCGGGTCGACGCCCTGGGCGTGCAGGTTGAGGGCCAGCGTGACCAGGTCCACGTTGCCGGTGCGCTCGCCGTTGCCGAACAGGCAGCCCTCCACCCGCTGCGCCCCGGCCAGTACGGCCAGCTCGGCGCAGGCCACGCCGGTGCCGCGGTCGTTGTGCGGGTGGACCGACAGGATGACGCCGTCGCGCCGGTCGAGGTGGCGGTGCATGTACTCGATCTGGTCGGCGTACACGTTGGGCGTGGCGACCTCGACCGTCGCCGGCAGGTTGTGGATCACCGGCCGGTCGGGGCTCGCGTCCCACAGCGCCGACAGCCCGTTGCAGATCTCCAGGACGTAGTCGGGCTCGGTGAGGTTGAACACCTCCGGCGAGAACTCGAACCGCACCCCGGGCCGGCCCTCGCCCAGCCGGGCCACGTGCCCGGCGGCCCGCGTGATGAACGCGCGCAGGTCGTCGCGGTCCTGCCCGAGGACGACGTCCCGCCAGGTGGGGGCGGTCGAGGTGTACATGTGGACGACGGCGCGCGGCAGCCCCTCGATCGAGGCGTACGTCCGCTCGATCAGGTCGCGCCGCGCGGCCGTGAAGACGACGGGGGTGACGTCGTCCGGCACCAGGTCGCGCTCGGCCAGCAGCCGGACGAAGTCGAAGTCGGTCCGGCTGGCCGACGGGTAGCCGACCTCGATCTCCTTGAACCCCATGGCGACGAACAGCTCGAACATGCGGCGCTTGCGGTCGGGGTCCATGGGGTCGGCCAGGGCCTGGTTGCCGTCACGCAGGTCGACCGGCACCCACAGCGGCGCGGCCGTGACGGTGCGGGAGGGCCAGCGGCGGTGGTGCGCCGGGACCTCGACCCGCTCGTGGACGGGCCGGTAGCGGTGGGAGGGCATCGAGCCGGGCCGCTGGGGGTTCCAGTGCGGCTGTCCGGCGGGGATCGGCCCGGAGGGCGTGCGCAGGGTGGGGAACGGAGTGGACACGCGGGGTCCCTCTTCTCTGACGTGCTGGTCTGGGCTGGGCGGGCGACCGGCGGCACGGGACCCCGCGGCGGGGTGCCGATCGCGTCAGGCCCCGCCGCGGCGGCCGAGAAGCAGACCGGGCAGCGTCATGGGCGGTAGACTAACCACACCTCAGCTCCTCAGACAACCTGAGAGGTATGGATGACATCGCTCGGCCCCCTGAGCCGCAGCCCCCTCGTGGACCAGGCCACCCAGCGGCTGCGCGAGCAGATCACCGGCGGGCACTGGCCGGTCGGCACGCGACTCCCCGGCGAGACGACCCTGGCCAAGGAGCTGGGCGTGGGCCGCTCCACGGTCCGCGAGGCGATCCGCGCGCTGAGCGGAGCGGGGCTGCTCGCCGCCCGCCAGGGCTCGGGCGTGTACGTGGTCGCCACCGAGCCGGTGGAGGACTGGCCCGCGCGGCTGCGCCGCGCCGCCGTGGTCGACCTGTACGAGGTGCGGACCATGGTGGAGGTGCGGGCGGCGCGGATCGCCGCGGCCCGCCGTACCGACGACGACCTGGAGGCGATGGACCTGGCGCTGGCGCGGCGGCGCCGGGCGGCGGAGGAGGCGGGCGACGCGGAGTTCGTGGACGCCGACATCGCGCTGCACACGGCGGTGGTGGCGGCGGGGCGCAATCCGCTGCTCACGGGCCTGTTCGCGGACTTCGCCCCGGTGCTGCGGCGGGGCCTGATCGACCTGATGGCCCTGGTGGACCTGCGGGCCCACGATCCGGCGCTCGGCGACGACTCCCATGCCGCGCTGGTGGAGGCCGTCCGCGTGGGCGATCCCGACCGGGCGGGCCAGATCATCGAACGCGAGCTGGAGGGCACCCTGCGCCTCCTCCGGCGGGAGACCTCCTGAGCGCGCGGCCCGGCCCGGCTCAGGAGGAGACGGCCACCGCCGTGCGGTAGGTCGCCGGGTCGTCGAGGTGGTCGAGGATGAAGGCCGCCAGCTCGGCGCGGGATGTGCGGTTTCCGACGCGCTCGGTGGCGCCGATGCTGACGCGCGGCCGGCCGGTGGCGGGCGCGTCGGTCAGCCCGGTGGGCCGCACCGCGGTCCAGTCGAGGTCCGTGCCGGCCAGCAGCCGTTCCATGCGCAGCATGTCGGCGTACGGGTGGCGCATGACGTGGTGGAGCAGCCGTCCGGCGAGCCACGTCGCGGGCCCGGCGCCGGGCGGCGTCTCCAGCCCGGCCGAGGACACGACGACCAGCCGGCGGCAGGCTCCCATGGCCGCGGCGACGGCGGCCGTGCCGGCCGAGTAGACGGTGGTGGGCCCGCGGCCGGTCGAGCCGATGGCCGAGACGACGGCGTCGTGGCCCGGCAGCGTGCCGGCGAGGTCGCCGGGGCGCAGCACGTCGGCCGCGTGCGGGATGAGGCGGGCGTGGCGCGGGCCCAGGGTCTCGGGGCGGCGGGCGACCGCGGTGACCTCGTGCCCGAGCTCCAGTGCCCGCTCGACGAGGGCGCGGCCGGTGCGGCCGGTGGCGCCGATGACGGCGATGGTCGCCATGGGGGTGTCCTGCTCTCCGGGGGGGCGAGGTGGTCAGCGGGTGCGCGGCTTGGTGGCCGGCTGGAACCTGAAGGAGACGGCCTCCATCAGGCCCTGCCGCTTGGTCTTCTGGATGGCGGCGATGCGCCAGCGGCCGTCCTCGCAGCGCACGACCGTGTACGTCTGGACCTTGCCGAGCTTCTTCGGCTTGTCCTTGTAGGTGTCGCCGCGGCTGACGACCACGGCCGCGTCGCGCCCGCAGAAGCGGATGTCGAGGATCTCCATGGCCAGGCGGGTGCCCTTGAGGAAGCTGTCGAACAGCGCCTGGTGGGCCCGGCCGATCTCCTCGCCGCCCTGGTAGACGGTGCCGACGAAGGTGACGTCGGTGGCGTCGTCGGTGAACTGCGCGCCGTAGGCGGCGCCGTCGCCCCGGCCCCACGCCTCGACGGTCTCCTGCAGCAGGGCGCGGATGGCGGCGGTGTCGGCCTCGATGGTGTGCTGGTGGTTCATGGTCATGCCCCTTCCATGGTAGCTTCGCTGAAGAAGTTTCTTCTTTGAAGATTTCTCTTCTCCGAGGAAGAGATTAGGCGGGAGGCATGACGATGTCAACACGTGGGATGCGGCCCGACGCGGGCGCGGTCTACCGGCGTTACCTGAGCGCCGTGCTGCTGCACGGCCAGGCCAGCGCGCGGGCCTGCGACCTCGGGGCGACCGACCTGTACGCGCTCAACATCCTGGAGCTGCACGGCGCGATGACCCCCGGCGAGCTGGGCGAACGCGCCGGGCTGACGACGGGACCGACCACGCGCCTCATCGACCGGCTGGAGCAGGCGGGCTACGTGCGCCGCTCCCCGTCGCCCGACGACCGGCGCAAGGTCATCGTGGAGGTCGTCGGCAAGCCGGCCCGGCTGGACGAGGTCATGGCCCCGGCCCGCGAGAGGGTCGGCGAGATCATCCGCGGCTACACCCCGGAGCAGCTCGACGTGCTGTTCGACTACTTCAGCCGCGCGGCGGCGGCGTACCAGGAGGCCACGGACGACCTGCGCCCGTGACCCGGGCTCACTTCCGCAGCACGACCTGCCGTGTGGACGTCCCGGGATAGACCATGACGAGGAACTCCTGCCGGGCGTCGCCGTCGTCGGCCATGGCCGCGTCGGCTCCGCGCATGTGCACCCGCACCCGGTACGCGCCCTTGCCGCCGATCGCCAGGTCCGGCAGGTCGTCGGCGCCGTCGTCGTCGGTCAGGCGCAGGTCGCCGGTGGTGCTGCGGTAGCCCACCTCCACGACCTGCTCCCAGCCCTTGACCTCGACGGGCGGGCGCCGCCGGTACGCCTCCACGGTGACGCAGACGTGCATCGCCTCGTCGGCCGTGAGGATCGCGAGCTGCCCGGGCGCGCCGCCCACCAGGTGGTTGGCGTACGCGTCGTTGAGCGCGGGGAAGTCCTCCCCTGGTTCCTCCTCGGACGCGTACAGGGCGCCGAACTCCGACCACAGGGCGGCCCGGGCCGTACGGACGGCGGGGACGCGCGGGCGGTGGCGCGGCAGGCGGTCGCAGCGCCGTTTCGCGGTGGCGATGAAGCGTTCGTTCGCGACGCGGGCCTGCTCCTCGTCCGCGTCCTGGCTCCGGGCGAGGTCGGGGCAGAGGTACCTGAGCGCGGCGGTCAACCGCTGATCCCCGAACTCCCCCGCGACGTCCTGCGAGGCGTCGTGCGGGCCGGAGCCGTCGAGGCGGGCGCGGCACAGGCGCCGCCCGATGGCCAGCAACCGGTCGTCGGGGGTGCCGGCGTACTCGTCCCGCAGCACGCCTTCCTGCCGGACCACGCACAGGTACGCCTGCTCGCGGTGCGTGTCGTCCGGCGTCGCCTCGCCGCCGTACCCCATGGTGCCCCACCGCTCGCACAGCTTCGGGGACGCCTCGGTGATCTCGCCGGGGGCCGCGTCCGTCCCGGAGACCAGGAGGACGACGGTCAGCGCCAGGAGAACCCGGACGTACGGGCTCCAGCGGCCGGCCCGCCGCACCCGTACCGCGAGGATGATCAGGACGGCGACCAGCAGGTCCCACAGACACGACCAGAGCAGGTCCGGTTCGTACAGGCCGACAGATCCGGTTCGGCAGCCCATCGCGGTGTCCAGCGCGGCCGGCGCCAGGAACACCACCGTGTTCCACGTGACGAGCGCCACGGTCACCCAGCCCACCGCGCGGCCCCAGCGTCTGTGCCCCCTGCGCGCGAGGAGCGCCCATGCGGCGAATCCCACCGCCACCACGGCCGGGGCGGGCGGCATCCAGGCGACGACCGCCCAGGGCATCAGCCTCATGCTGAGCTCGAAACCGGGACACGAGCCCCCGTACATCGCCACCATGCCGTAGACGGTGTCGTCCGGCGTGGCGAAGAGGGATTCGACGAGAGAGACGGCGTGCGGCACGGCCGTGATGACGAACGCCGCTGCCCACAGCGCCAGCGAAACCCGCCACCGTAACGGGCGCACGGCCCTCCCATTCCCGGAAAGATCAATGCGGAAGCGCCACATTTATCCGGAGAATTCGATCACGTCAAGCCGCGCAATTCTTCTGTACGGTCTGCAATTCCCCGGACATGCCTCGGCGCCCCCGCGCACGGGGACGCGGGGACGCCGGGCACCAGGGAGGGGGCGGTCAGCGGCGCCGCACGCACCTGTCCCAGCGGTCGCTCCAGTACCAGCCCATCGGGCACCGGGGACCGGCGGCGGTGATCGTCTGTTGCGTCGTGGTCGTGGTCTGCGCACCGGCCGCGTTCGCCGAGACGACGAGCGTGGCGGCCAGGCTCAGCGAGCCCAGCAGGACGGCGCATGCCTTGCGGATGAATGTTCTCTCCATGGCCTCATCATCGGAGGCGTGCCGTGACCGCAGCGTGACGTCCGAAAACCGCCACCATTCGGCGGCCCGCCCGGTGTTGAAAGAAGGGAGAGGAGAAAACTCATGCTGAAACCACAGGAACGCGTCGCCCGGGCCGACTGGAAAGGCATCGCCCGGGAAATGGACGCCCACGGCTGCGCGCCGACCGGCCCGCTGCTCACGGCCGAGGAGTGCCGCCGGATCTCCGGCCTGTACGACGAGGCCGCGCTGTTCCGCTCGACGGTCGACATGGAGCGGCATCGCTTCGGACGCGGCCAGTACCGCTACTTCGACCGGCCGTTCCCCGACCTGGTCGAGGAGTTGCGCCAGGCGCTCTACCCCCGGCTGCTGCCGATCGCCCGGGAGTGGGCGGCCCGGCTCGGCCGGCCCGGGCACTGGCCCGACACGCTCGACGAGTGGCTGGCCAGGTGTCACGAGGCCGGCCAGACCAAGTCCACGCAGATCCTGCTGCGCTACCGCGAGGGCGACTGGAACGCCCTGCACCGCGACCTGTACGGCGACCTGGTCTTCCCGATGCAGGTGGTGATCGGCCTGGACGAGCCGGGCGCCGACTACGGCGGCGGGGAGTTCCTGCTGGTCGAGCAGCGGCCCCGGGCCCAGTCGCGCGGCACGGTGACGCTGCTGCCCCAGGGCCACGGGCTGGTCTTCACCACCCGCGACCGGCCGGTGCCCTCGGCGCGCGGCTGGTCGGCCGCCCCGGTGCGGCACGGCGTGAGCACGGTACGGCACGGCCTGCGGCACACGCTCGGCCTGGTCTTCCACGACGCCGCCTGACACCCGCCGAGGAGACCGGCGGTCACGGCGCTTACGGCAGATCCGGCGGTCACAGCGGTTCCGGCGGTTCCGGCAGTTACGGCGGTCACGGCGGGGAGGCGGCGGCGCGGCCGGTGCTCCAGGCCCACGCGGCGATGCCGACCCGGTTGCGGGCCCCGAGCTTGCGCTGGACGGCCGCGATGTGGTTCTTGACCGTGCCGGGCGACAGGAACAGCTCCTCGGCGATCTCGGCGTTGGTCCTGGCCTGCGCGACGAGCCGGACGACCTCCTCCTCGCGGGCGGTCAGGCCCGGGTCCGGGGCGCCGCTCTCCTCGGGCGCGGGGGCGTCCCGGCGCAGCAGGCCGACGGTGAGCTGCGGGCTGATGAGCACGTCGCCGCTCACCGCCGCGCGTACCGCCTCGACGAGCAGCGCGGGCCCGGAGCGCTTGAGCACGAACCCGGACGCGCCGTGCCGCAGCGCGGCCCGCACGTACTCCTCCAGCCCGAACGTCGTCACCACCACGACATGGATGTCCGTGTCCGCGAGCGCCCGGGCCACCTCGATGCCGTCGGCGAGCGGCATCCTGACGTCGGTGAGCACCACGTCGGGGCGCAGGCGGCGCGCCTCCTCGATGGCCGCGAGGCCGTCGGCGGCCTCGGCGACGACCGTCATGTCCGGCTGGGCGTCCAGGATGAGCCGGAAGGCGCCGCGGATGCCCTCCTGGTCGTCGGCGATCAGGATGCGTATCGGCATGTCGCTCATGGTGCCAGCACCCGCGGCGCCAGCGGGATCCGGGCCGACAGGCGCCATCCCCCGCGCACCGGGCCCGCGCTCAGGTCGCCGCCGAGCGACGCGACGTGCTCGGCCAGCCCGGGCAGCCCGAACCCGCCCCGCCCGCCGGAGGTGCCGCCGCCGGTGACGCCGTCGTTCTCCACGGTGACCTGGAGGGCCCCGGCCCGGGCCGTGGCGGAGATCGCGACGCGGGCGGCGTCCGGGGCGTGCCGGCGGACGTTCGTCAGCGCCTCGGCCACGACCCGGTACGCCGCCGCGCTCACCCGGCCCGGCACGTCGAGGTCTTCGTCCACGCTCAGGTGGACGCGGGCGGGCCCGGCGGAGGAGTAGCGCGTCGCCATGTCGGACAGGCGCGCGGCGAGCGCCTCCTGCTCGGCGTCCCCGTCCTCGTCGGCTTCCTCCTCCTCGTCGTTCAGGTGGAGGACGGTGCGGTCGAGGGTCGCCATGGCGCGCTGCCCCGCCTCCTCCACCCGGCGCAGCGCCAGCATGGCCTGGGCGGGGTCGGCGGCTCCGGCCACCTGTCCCGCCTGCGCCTGGGCCAGCATCTCGCTGACGTCGTGGGCGACGAAGTCGTGCAGGTCGCGGGCCAGTCTCCGGCGCTGCGCCTCGCGGGCCGCGGACACCGCGGCGGCGCGACGCTCGTCCAGCGCACGCAGATAGAGGCCGACCCCGGCGGCGCACAGGACGCCGGCGGACCAGAACGCGCAGATGCCCACCGCCTCCAGCGCCGAGACGGGCGGGTAGAAGCGGAACATCCAGGTGGAGGCGGCGATCCCGGCCGGGACGCCGGCGGCCACGGCCTGCCTGACCGGTGACCGGCGGGCGAGCAGGCCGGCCAGGGCGATGAACGTCAGGCCCTCGGCCATCCCCCAGACGTCCGCCCCGGGGGCCGCTCCCCTGCCGGGGAGCTGGACGAGCGTGGCCGCGAGGGAGACCGCCGCCGCGCCCGCCGTCACCACCGCCAACCCCGCGTCCTCGCGCCCCGACAGCCGGAGGCCCATGCGCGCGGTCCCCGCGGATCCGGTCGCGCCGCCCGCCCGCGACGGCCCCCCGCCGCCCGCCCGTGGCGGCCTCCCGCCACCTGGCCGCGAGGTGACCGCCCACACCAGGGCGGCCACGGCCGCCGCCAGCGGCGCCATCGCGGCCGGCCCGTAACGCGGCACGCCGCAGGCCGCCGCCAGGACCACGGCGCCGATCCCGTACCACCGCATGTCGATCGTCGTGCGCTCTCCCACTCTCACGGCCCCGACGATACGCATCCCCGGCACCGCGGCACCCCTGCCGAACGGCACGGTCACGGCCTCCGCGAGCGGCCACGACCTGCCGATCGGCATCTCGTGGCCGCCCCGGCGCGGCTCCGAGACTGGCCGCATGACAACGACTGGCCGTAGGACAACGATGACCGGCCGCATGACGGCGACCACGCGCGCACCGGCTCTGCTCGCCGCCGTCTGGTCGGCCGGGTACGTCGCGCTGGGCGCCGCCTGGGCCCTGGGCGTGCCGGGCTTCCCGTGGGGAGCCGGCGACCCGGACCCGGACGGCGCGCTGTCGCTGCTCGCCGGGCTCGACCCCGGCCCGGGCGGCTGGTGGGTGGCCGCCTTCGCCGCGCTGGCGCTGGTCGTCTCCCTCGCCCTCGCCGGCACGCCGCGACCCGGCGGGCGGACCGGCCGGGTCGCCGTGGGGGCCGCCTGGGCACTGGCGGCGGCGCTGGTGCTGGCGATCCCCGACTCACGGCTCATGATGGGCGTCGCGTACACGCCGCTCCTGATGTTCTCGGGCTTCTTCGACGGGCCGTTCGGCCAGGTCGGGCTGGCGGACGCCTGGCCGTGGCCGGTGCTCAACCAGGTGCTGTGCCTGCTCGGCGGGCTCCTGCTGGCCCGGGCGGCCGTGGCCTGGCGGCGGCGCGCCCGCGCGGCCTGTGCCGCCTGCGGCCGGGACGAGGAGGAGAGCGGATGGACCTCGCGGGAGTCGGCGGCCCGCTGGGGACGCCGCGCGGTCGCCGTGGCCGTCGCCACGCCCCTGGTGTACTGCATGACCCGGTGGGCGTGGGCCCTGGGCATCCCGCTGGGGGTGAGCCCGGAGTTCCTGGCGGAGGGCACCCGCGACACCCCGGGCATCTGGCTGGCCGGCGCGTACCTGGCCACGTTCGGCGCGCTCGGCGGCCTGCTGACGCTGGGGCTGGTCCAGCGCTGGGGCGAGGTGTTCCCCCGGTGGATCCCCGGCCTGCGCGGCCGGAGGGTGCCGCCGCCGCTGGCCGTCGTCCCGGCGTCGTTCGTGGCGATCATCATCGTGGTGGCCGGTCTGACGTACGTGCGCGCGACCGTCGCCGGCCGCTTCTCGATGGCCGAGTGGGGCGCGTGGCTGCCCGAGTGCTTCTGGCCGGTGTGGGGCGCCGCCCTGGGCGCCGCCGCCCTGGCCTACCACCTGCGCAGGCGGCCGGCCTGCCGCCGCTGCGGGCGCGGTTCGGCCGATCTCGTCACCGCGAATGTCACCCAGGGCTGACACAATGCCCGGCATGACCGGACCGGACCCCAAGGCGTTCCTTCGCCGCTACCTCCAGACCGCCCGCGACGCCATGCTGTGGAAACTCGACGGGCTCTCCGAGTACGACGTCCGCCGCCCGCTGACCCCCACCGGCACCAACCTGCTGGGCCTGATCAAACACCTGGCCAGTGTCGAGCTCGGCTACTTCGGCGAGACGTTCGGCCGCCCGTCGGACGAGCCGCAGCCCTGGTACGAGGAGGGCGCCGAGCCCAACGCCGACATGTGGGCCACCGCCGACGAGTCCCGCGAGGACATCGTGGGCCTCTACCACCGGGCGTGGGCGCACACCGACGCCACGATCGACGCGCTCGACCTGGACGCGACGGGGCGCGTGCCGTGGTGGCCGGAGGAGCGGGCCGAGGCCACGCTGCACCTGCTGCTCGTCCACGTGATCGCCGAGACCAACCGGCACGCCGGCCACGCCGACATCGTCCGCGAGCTGATCGACGGCGCCGCGGGCCTGCGCGCCGAGGCCGGCAACATCCCGGCGGCCGACGAGACGTGGTGGGAGGAGTACCGGAACCGGCTGGAGCGGGCGGCCAAGGAAGCCGCCGGGGACCGACCCCGCGTCTAGACTCGTGACCATGGACGCGCCTGTGCGGGTGACGATGGCGGGAGCGGGCAACGCCTTCGGCGACGGGGGCATGCTGCAGACCTGCGTGCACGTCCAGGCGGCGGGCGGCGACGGCGCGCTGCTCGTCGACTGCGGGGCCACCGCGCTGACCGGGCTCAAGCGGCTCGGCCTGGAGCCCGGCGACGTCTCGGTCGTGGCGGTGTCGCACCTGCACGGCGACCACTTCGGCGGGCTGCCGTTCCTGGTCCTGGACGGCCAGTTCACCCGGCGGGTCCGGCCGTTGCACCTGGTCGGGCCGCCCGGGCTGGAGGAACGGCTGGGCCAGGCGATGGAGGTGCTCTTCCCGGGCTCGTCCTCGGTGAGCAGGCGGTTCGAGGTGCGGGTCCACGAGGTGGCGCCCGGCTCGTCCGCGCACGTCGAGGGCGTCGCGGTGCGGGCGTTCGAGGCCGACCACGCGGCCGGGGCGGTCGCGCTGGCGCTGCGGGTCGAGGTGGCCGGACGCACGATCGCCTACAGCGGCGACACCGCCTGGACCGACACGCTGATCGACGTCGCCGCCGGGGCCGACCTGTTCCTCTGCGAGGGCTACACGTACGAGCGGGCCGTGCGCTACCACCTGCACGTGCCGGAACTGCTCGCCCGGCTCGACCGGCTGAGCTGCCGCCGGCTCCTGCTCACCCACGCCGGGCCGCAGGTCCTGGCGCGGCGGGCCGAGCTGGGCCTCGACCTCGCCGAGGACGGCATGGTCCTGGAGATTCAGGGGGTCAGCCGGGAGGCCGGGCCCGCAGGGTGGACTCGCGGATGACCAGCCGAGGACCGATCACCACCGGCCGGCCGGGCCGCTCGCCCCGCAGCAGGCGCTCCAGCATACGCACGGCCGCCTGTCCCGCCTCCTCCAGCGGCAGGTGGAGCACCGTCACCGCGGGCTTCGTCGACTGGAGCAGGATGAAGTCGTCGGCGCTCGCCACGCTGACGTCCTCCGGCACGCGCACGCCCCGGGTGCCGAGGCCGTGGAGGAGCCCGAGGACGGTCGCGCTGTTGTAGCCGATGACCGCCGTGACGCCGGCGGCCGCGACCGTCTCCGCCACCTCGATCCCGGCGTCCACCGTGGGCGGGATGGGCCCGGCCACGACGATGTCGGCGCCGCCCTCCTCCGCCCGGGCGCGCAGGGCCGCGATCCGGGGCGCGTCGGCCCACGACCCCGGCGGGCCGCTGACGTAGCACAGCCGCCGGTGTCCCATGCCGATGAGGTGGTCGGCGATGGCGGCCACGCCGCTCGGCGTGTCGATCAGCACCGAGGCCAGGCGGCCGACCTTGCGGTCCACCAGGACGAGCGGGATCTCCTTGGCCACCTTGCGCAGGAACGCCTCCTCGCACAGGGACGTGGCCACGATGAGCCCGTCCACCTCGCGGGAGAGCCGCTCGACGATCCGCGTCTCACGCTCGGCGGACAGCTCGGAGATCATCAACACGATCTGCCGGTCCTCCTCCTCGGCCGCCTGCTGCGTGGCGGCGACGAGCGGGCCGAAGAACGGGTTGGACAGGGTGGGGACGACCAGGCCGACCAGGCCGGTGCGCCCGGTGCTCAGCGCCCGCGCCACCCGGCTGGGCCGGAAGCCCATCTCGTCGGCGATGCGCCGGATGCGCTCGCGGGTGGGCGCGGCGACGAGCGTGGGATGGATGAACGCCCGGGACACGGTGGACTTGGCGACACCCGCGACCCGCGCCACATCGGAAATACTTACCGATTGTCCCTTTTTATGGTGACCCATTCCATTCGCCCTCGCGCTTTTCTCGGCTCCGGCGCCATTTCTCGTGATTCGGACGTCTGAATGATTGACCGGGCGGTGATATCCCGGCAACCGGTAGCACCGGAACGTCAGCCCCTGACCAGCTCCTCCAGCACGTCCACGGCGACGGTCATCGCGTCCTCGTCGACGTCGAAGCGGGGATGGTGGTGCGGGGCCGGGTTGCCCCCGCCCACCAGGACGAACGTCGCCAGGCCGCCCCTCCCCCGCACCTCGCGGGCCCACAGGCTCACGTCGTCGCTGGCCGAGAGCGTGTGGTGGCGGCGCACCCGGCCGGGGCCGCACCGGCGCAGGGCCGCCCGGACCACGGCGTCCACCAGCGCGTCGTCCGGGACCATGGCGCAGGAGCGCCCGGTGCGCCGGACCTCGGCCCCCACCTCGTACATGGCCGCCGCGCCCGCCACCGCCGCGCGGGCCCGCCGTTCCAGCTCGGCCGCGACGTCCTCGTCGTCCGCGCGCACCTCGCAGGTGAGCTCGGCCTCGGCGGGCACCACGTTGGCCGCCTCGCCGGCGCGCAGCGTGCCGACGTTGACCCGGGTCCGCGTCCCGGGGAAGGGCGGCAGCGCGAGCAGGCGCAGCGTCGCGACCGCCGCGGCGGCCAGCGCGTCACGGCCCAGGTGCGGCGCCGAGCCGGCGTGCGCGGCGACGCCGTGGAACGAGGCGCGCAGTTTCACGGTGGCCAGCAGGCCCAGCGCTCCCCCCACGACGACGCCCGCGGGGAGGTCGTTGCCCAGGTGCAGGCCCACAAGCCGCTCGACGCCCTCCGCCGCGCCCGCCGCGATCATCGCCTCGGCCCCCCGCGCGCCCTCCTCCGCCGGTTGGAACAGCAGCCGGACCCGGCCGGGGAAGCGCCGGTCGGCCAGGCGGTGGGCGAGCGCCACCCCGATCGCCGTGTGGGCGTCGTGGGCGCAGGCGTGCATCGCCCCGTTGGCCGAGCGGAACCCGTGCGCGGCCGGCGGGTGGCCGGGCTCGGCCGACTCGGCGACGGGCAGGGCGTCCATGTCGAAGCGCAGGCCCCAGACCGGGCCGGGCCGGTGACCGGCCAGCTCGGCCACTATCGCCGTGCCCTCGCGGGCCAGCAGGGCGGCGGCGCCCGGGTCCGCTCCGGCGGCGACGGCCTCGGCGGCGGCACGCTCGCGGGCGGCTTGGCCGGGGTAACCGGCGACGACGTCGGCCCGCATCGCGGCGCGCCCGGTCAGCAGCGTGTCGCACACGCCCGCCAGCCGCCGCAGCACCAGGGCGGCGGTGCGGATCTCCAGGAAGGCCGGCTCGGGGTGGGCGTGCAGGTCCCGGCGCAGGGCGACCAGCTCGCGCTCGTTCACGCGCCCGGCCGTCCCACGGCGTCACCGGCGTCCGGGGGCGCCGGGGAGACCACCGCCGGCTCCCACGTGCGGTCCGAGACCCGTACCAGGCCCAGATCGGTCAGCTTGATCTGCGGCGAGACCGGCAGCGGCAGCGTGGCCACGCTCATCAGCGCGTTGCGGTGGCGCCAGCCCCACGCGTGCAGCGCCTCCCGCACGGCGCGCACCCCGTCCGCGACCTCCTCCGCGCCCCGGTCCGACATCACCCCGGCCACCGGAAGCCGCAGCCGGGCGGGCTCGCGCCCGCCGAGCAGCACGCAGATGCCGCCGTGCGCGCCGATGACCCAGTTCGCCGCGTCGCACATCAGGCGCGCCCCGGTGCCCACCACGGTGATGTTGTGGCTGTCGTGGGCGTAGCTGGTGGCGACCGCGCCCCGGCCCAGCTCGAACCCCGTCACCGGCACCATCGCGCGCCGCCCGCTGCGCCGGTGCCGCTCGTAGACGGCCAGCAGCGCCGTGACGCCCTCCCACTGCACCACCCCGTCCCGTACGGCCAGCGTGACGGTGCCCGGCAGCGTGTAGGTGTCCTCCGGGTTGACCTGGATGCAGCGGAAGACGTACCGGCCGTCGGGCAGGTCCACCCGCCAGGCCAGGTCCGCCTCCGTGAGGGGCGCGAGGTTGACCGACGCCCCGAACGGGTTGGCCGCGACACCGCGCGGCGGCGCGTCCCCGACCACCTTCCCGCCGCACACGACCGCCACCGGGGTGAAGTCGGTCATGCTCCGCAGCAGCACCAGGTCGGCGCGCTTGCCCGGGGCGACGACCCCGCGATCGTCCAGCCCGAGCCGGCGGGCGGGGTGGAGGCTGAGGGAGCGCAGCACGGTCAGCGGCGCCATGCCCGCCTCCAGCGCGACGCGCGCGATGTGGTCGAGATGCCCCCTGTCCATGATCACGTCGGCGGCGATGTCGTCGGTCACCAAGCAGAAGTCGGGCAGGACGGGCAGCTCCTGGAGCGCGCGCACCAGCTCGGGGCTCAGGCTCTTCTCCTGGAGCATCAGCGTCATGCCGAGGCCCGCCTTCTCCACGGCGACCGCGGCGCTGTTCTTGGTGTGGTCGGAGTCGATGCCGGCCCACAGGTACTCGTTGAGGTCGTCGCCGGACAGGTTGGGGCAGTGCCCGTCGAGCCGGACGCCGGACCGGCGCGCCTCGTGGACGATCCCCATCGTGCGCGGGTCGCCGCCCACCACGCCCCGGTAGTCCATGACCTCGCCGAGCGTGAGCACGTCGTCCCAGGTGAGCATCTCGGCGATGTCCTCGGTGGTGAGCCGGAAGCCGGTGGTCTCGAAGCCGTCCAGCGACGGCACGCACGAGGGGACGGCCCACAGCATGGTCTGGGCGGTGGCGCGGCCCTGCTCGATCATCCAGGCCATGCCGGCCCGGCCCACGACGTTCACGATCTCGTGGGGGTCGGCGAGCACGGTGGTGGTGCCCCGGGGCAGCGTGACCCGGGCGAACTCGGCGGGCGCCAGCAGCGAGCTCTCGACGTGCATGTGCGCGTCGACGTAGCCGGGGGCGACGAGCAGCCCGGTCCCGTCGATCACCTGTCCGGCCTCGACGGCGGCACCGGGACGGGCCAGCGCGCGGACGAACTCACCGGTGATCATCACGTCGGCGGGACGCGCCTCCCCGGTGTGCACGGAGACGACGCGGGCGCCACGGATGAGGAGGTCGCAGCTATGGGGCAGTGGCATGGTTTCGCACTTTCGGTCACGGCGGGCGCTCTCGCGGCGCCCGCCCTCGCGGACGGGAAGCCGCATGGCGGTGACGCACCGGCCACGGCGGCGGATCGGCTAGCCGGCGATCTCCCGGGCGAAGCGCCGGCTCCAGGTGGTCAGGTTCCGCATGACGAGGTCGAGGTCCAGGGGGCGGAAGCCCGCCCGGATCGGGTCGGCGGCGGCCTTCCCCGTCACCCTGGCCAGCACCGGGGGCAGCTTCGCGGCGCGGTTGACGGGTTTGTCGTTGAACGACGCCGCCGCCCGTTCCTGCGTCTCGCGTGAGAGGAGGTAGTCGATGAACCGCTCGGCGTCGGCCCGGTGCGCGCTGCCCTTGACCAGCTCGGCCCGGTTGGTGACGATGACGCGGCCGGCGTCCAGCGGCGCCCACGCGACGGGACGGCCCCTCGCGACGAGATCGACGGCGAAGATGTCGAGCGAGGGCGCCATGACCACCTCGCCCCGGTCGAGCAGGCTGGCCAGCTCGGTGCTGCGGTTGTAGAAGGTGAGGACGTTCGGCTTCAGCCGGGCCAGCGCCCGGAACGCCGCGTCGGCGTCGGCCGGCCCGCTGCCGTACGCCCGGGCGAGGGTGGTCAGGAACGGCACCCCGGCGGTGATGGCGAGGTCGGGGACGGCGACCTGCCCGCTGTAGGCCGGCTCGCCGAGCCGCTCCAGGCCGGGCGCCGAGGGGAAGCGGTCCGTACGGTACGTCATGCCGAGCAGCGCGTACGTGTAGGCGGGCCCGTAGCCGTCGGGGTTGCGGGCGAACGGGTGGGCCTCGGCCAGGTGGGGCAGGCGGGCCTCGTCCACCTTGTCGAACAGCCCTTCCTTCTCGCCCATGGCGGCGTAGAAGTCGGACATCAGCACGACGTCCACGGTGGGGGCGTTCCTGTTGACGCGCAGCTTGCTCAGCCGGTCGGCGTTGGCGCCCGTCTCCACGACCACGTCGAGGCCGGTCATCCGCTCGAACGGCTCCACCACGGCCCGCTCGACCCGGTCCGCGGCGTACCCGAAGACGCTGACGACCAGCTTGCCCGGTTCGCGCGCGGCCCCTGCCCCGCACGCGGCCGCGACCGGCGCGAGGAGGGCCAGGACGATCAGGAGGACGCGTCGCCGGTGAGCCGTCACGTGGACCGCCCTTCGAGGCCGACCGCCCGTGACAGCGGCACGTACAGGCGGGCCGGCGCGCCGGGCGCGAGGCCGTCGTCCGGGCTGACGGCGACGAGCGAGCGGCCCTCCGCGGTCCGGAAGGTGATCGTGTAGCCGGTGCCGCGGAACCGGACGTCGGCCACGGTGCCGTCGACGACGTGCGCGTCGCCGGGCGCCTCGTCGCCGGGCCGCAGCAGGCCGAGGTGCTCGGGGCGCACCGCGACCGGGCCCTTGCCCGGGATGTCGAGGACGTTCTCGTAGCCGAGGAAGCCGGCGACCCATCGCGTCGCCGGCGCCCTGAAGACCTCCTGCGGCGCGCCATGCTGCACCACCCGCCCCCTGTCGAGGATCGCGATCTCGTCGGCCAGTTCGAGGGCCTCCTCCTGGTCGTGGGTGACCAGGATCGCGGTCAGGCCCGTCTCGCGCTGGACGCGCCGCAGCTCGCCGCGCATCTGGACGGCCAGCCGGGCGTCCAGGCTGGACAGCGGCTCGTCGAGCAGGAGCACCGCGGGGCGGATCGTCACCGCCCTGGCCAGGGCGACGCGCTGCCGCTGCCCGCCCGACAGCTCCTGCGGGCGGCGGCCCGCCTGGTCGGCCAGCCCCACCAGGTCGAGGGCCTCGCCCACGCGGCGGCGCACGGTCTCGCGGGGCAGGCGGCGCATCCTCAGGCCGAAGGCGACGTTGCCGGCGACCGTCAGGTGCGGGAAGAGGGCGTACGACTGGAAGACCATCCCGATGTCGCGGCGCTCGGGCGGCAGCGCGGTGGCGTCCCTGCCGTCGATGAGCACCCGGCCGGCCGCCGGGCGCAGATGACCGGCGACGACGCGCAGGAGCGTGGTCTTGCCGCAGCCGCTCGGCCCGAGCAGCGCCGTGAGCCGGCCGGGCGGCGCGGTCAGCTCGACGTCGTCCAGGGCGACGACGCCGGGGAACGTGTGGCGCACGCGGTCGAGCCGCACTACGGCCGCCATCGGTCGGCCTCCTGCCGGGCGAGGACGTCGGTGAAGCCCGCGAGCCGCTCGGTGACCAGCATGACCACCACGGCGAGGACGAGCAGCAGCGTGCAGACCGCGGCGACGAGCGGGTCGAAGGCGAACTCGACGTGGTGCAGCATCGCGACGGGCAGCGTGGTCGTGCCGGGCCCGTTGAGCAGGAGCGACAGCGGCACGTTGTTGAACGAGGTCACCAGCGACAGCACGGAGGCCGCCGCCACGCCCGGGCCGATCACCGGCAGCGTGACGCGCGTGAACGTCGCCCAGCCGCCCGCCCCGAGGCCCCGCGCCGCCTCCTCCAGCGACCGGTCCGCCTGGGCCAGCGACGCGCCCGTCACCCGCACGGCGTACGGCAGGAGCAGCACGGTGTGGCCGGCCAGCAGCGCGCCGAACGCGCTCACCCGGAAGGTCACCATGAGGGTCTGGAAGAGCGCGTAGCCGAGGACCAGTTCCGGCACGACGACCGGCAGCGTGAACAGCGTGCCGATCGCGCCGCGCGGCCGGGCGCCGCCGCGGTTCAGTGACAGCGCCACCGGCAGGCCGAGGGCCAGCGCGAGGACCGTGCCGGCCACCGCGACCAGCAGGCTGGTGCGCAGCGCTTCGAGAAACGGCCCGTACGAGAGGGCCTGGGCGAACCAGCGCAGCGACAGGCCGCGCGGCGGGAACTCGATCGTGTCGCCCGCCGTGAACGCGACCCCCACGACCAGCAGGATCGGGCCGAGCAGGAAGGTCAGCGCGACGGCCGCGACCGCGCCCACGACGGGATGGCGGCGGGTCATGAGGGCGCCGCCTTCGCCGGCGCGCGTGCCGCGAGCGCGCCCGCGGCCAGCACGATGACGGTCATGAGCAGGGCGACCGCGGCGGCCGACGACCAGTCGACGGTGACGTTGGCGTAGTCGTAGAGCAGCGTGGCCAGCGTCGGCGTGCGGGTGCCGCCGAGCAGCAGCGGCGTGGTGAACGCGGTGACCGCGCCGGCGAAGACCAGGGTCGCGCCGACGAGCACCCCGGGCAGGGCCAGGGGCAGCGCGACGCGGCGGAACGCGGAGCCGGCGGACGCGCCGAGCCCTCGGGCCGCGGCCTCCAGGTCGGGGTGGACGTGCGCGAACGCCCCGTACGCCGTGATGATCACCAGCGGGGTGAAGAGCTGCGTCAGGCCGACGACCACGGCGGTCTCGGTGTAGAGGAGCTGCGTCGGCCGCTCGGCCAGGCCGAGCCCGGTCAGGGCCCTGCTCAGCAGCCCGGTGCGGCCCAGGATCACCAGCCAGGAGTAGGTGCGTACGACGGTGCTGAGCAGGAGCGGGAAGACGGCCAGCGCGAGCAGCACGGCCCGCCGGCGCGGCGGGCCGCGCGAGATGAGGAATCCGACGGGCAGGCCGAGGAGCAGGCAGAGGCCCGTGACCAGGGCGGCGACGCGCACCGTGCGGGCCGCGGCCCGCCAGATGTGGTCGTCGGCGGCCAGCGCGCCGAGCCGGTCGGCCAGGCCGCCGTCGTCCACGCCCGCGGGGGCCGCCACCAGCGTGACGGCGACCGGGTAGAGGAAGACCAGGGCGAGCACCGCCAGACCGGGCGCGAGCAGCAGGCCGGTGGTCCGTCTTCGCCACAACGCGATCGTCCTCCTTCCCGGGTGAGGATGGAGCCGGGGGATGAAACCGGTAGCCGCAACCGGTTCCATCACCCTAGGAACGCCCGGAAAAACGGGTCAACCCGCTCAATTCCGGACACATGGCCGGGGTTGGCAGGCGGCCTCACCTGGCCTTCCATCGCTCCACGCACGGTGATCGCGGCCGCGAAACCGCTGGTCATGGGCCCGGCGAAGGCCGGCGGGAAAAAGAGAAAGAAACGTCCGTTATCTAACCGTTACCAGGACGTCCATTCTTTGGTCATCTCCGATAAATCATCAGTTAACCTCGGGCGACCTCCGGTAACGATCAATTCCTCTTACGTTGGGTGCACCGCCTGCTACCCCGTCGCGGTTGCCGAGCATTCCGCTCATGTGTTCACGTGTCATCCGGAACAGGGGGAGCCTTCAGCCGCACACCTGTCCTTTCTCCGGACCATCAAGGTTGACGTCGAATGTCCATTTCGCGGTTATCGAACGACGCCCTGATCGCCGGTCCCCCTCACGTGCTCATGGGGCCGGGCGGGGTCGCCGACCTGGCGGGGGCCGTCATGTCGGCGGTGAGCGGAACGGCCCGCCCGCCGTGCGCGCTGCTGGTCGTCGGGGGCGGGTTCGCCCGGCGACCGTGGCGGGAGCAAGTGCTCGCCGCGCTGCGCCCGGCGGCGGTACGCGTGGCCGTCCAGCCGGGCATGCCGACTCCCGAGTGTGTCGCGCGGCTGGCCGGCGAGGCCCGCGCGCACCGCGCCGACGTCGTCGTGGCGGTGGGCGGCGGAAGCGTCATGGACGCGGCCAAGGCCGCGGCGGCCCTGTCCGCCGCGCCCCTGTCCGCCGAGCGGACGGTTCAGGCGTGCGAGCACGGCGTCTCCGGCCCCGGCCTGCCGGTGGTCGCCGTGCCCACCACACCCGGCACCGGGGCCGAGGCCACCCCGTTCGCCACGATCTGGGACGTCGAGCGCCGCCGCAAGCTCTCCCTGCGCGGCGAGGCCGTCCGGCCCGCCGTCGCCGTCCTCGACCCCGCCCTGCTGGCCGGACTGCCCGGAGACCAGCTCGGCGCGAGCCTGCTCGACACGCTCGCCCAGGGCGTGGAGGCGGCCTGGTCCACCCGGTCGGACGAGCGGTCCGAGGCGCTGGGCGCAGCGGCGTGGGCCGAGCTGGCCACGCTCCTCGACCGGCCGCGCCCGCTGGGCCCGGCCGAACGCCGCGCCGTCCTGCTGGCCGGCCACTACGCCGGACGGGCCATCGCCATCGCGGGGACCACGATCTGCCACGCCCTCTCCTACCCCCTCACCCTGCGCCACGGCGTGCGCCACGGCCACGCGTGCGGGCTCACCCTGGCGCCCGTCCTGCGCCACAACGCGGCCGTCACCGAGGCCGACTGCGCCGACCCGCGCGGGCCGGAGCGGGTGCGCGCGGCCATCGCCGGCGTGGTCCGCGCCGCGGGCGCCGACGGCCCCGACGACCTGGCCCGGCGGGTGGAGGCGTTCCTCGCCGCGTCGGACCTGCCGCCCGTCACCGGGATCCGCGACGACGCGGACCGGATCGCCGCCGAGGCGCTCGGCTACGACCGCGCCGCGAGCAACCCGCGCCACGTCGACGCCCCGGCCCTGGCGCGGCTCCTGACCACCCTGCCCTGCCCCGATCGACTCCGTGGAGGCGGACATGCGCGTTGACGCGTACAAGGTCATGCACTGGATGAACGTGCGGAAGATGACGGCGGCGCAGGTCGCCGAGGCGTCCGGCGTCGAACCGGAGCGTTTCGCGGCCTCCCTGACCGGCGCCGGCGACGACGAGTGGCCCGACTCCATGGCCGCCGCCGTCGCGCGGACCCTGGTGATCGAGCCGGAGAAGCTGGCCGCCAGCGGCCGGCGCGACCTCACGGTGATCACCCGGACCGCGCGGGAGCTGCACGGCACGCGCCGCCCCATCCAGCGGGACGGCATCCACTTCTACAACTACTACACGATGGCCGCGCCGCCGGGCGCGGTCGCGCCGGTCATCCTCGACATCCTGTGCCCCGCCGACCGGGTCCCCGCGCTCAACAACGGGCACATGGAGCCGGCCATCACCGTGAACCTCGGCCCCGGCGACATCCACGGCCGCTGGGGCGAGGAGCTGGACGAGGCCACCTGGCAGGTGATGCGCGCCAACCGCGACGACGACGCCTGGATCGTCGGCGACTCCTACGTCGAGCCGTCGTTCTGCCCGCACAGCTACTCGCTGGTCTCCGACGCCCCCGCCCGGATCGTGTCGTACACCGGCCACTCCAACCTGGCGTCGCTGGTGGAGGACGTCAACGACTGGGCGGAGCGCCCCGCGCAGGAGCTGGTCGAATGGCTCGGCGACCACGGGCCGGACGGCCTGACCCCGTACCGGCTGGCCGTGGAGCTGCTGGCGCGGCGGGGACACACGCCCGAGTCGGCCGCCGCCATGCTCGGCATGAGCGGCGAGAAGCTGGCCGCCGCGCTGGAGGAGGGCTCCGACGGCGTGCTGCGCGAGCTGGGCTCGGCGCTCGGCCTCGACCACCGGATGCTGCTGCGGCCCGAGCGCAGGCACGACCGCGTGGGCAAGACGTACCGGGACGTGGCGGAGTGCCGGCGCGACGCGCGGCGCTTCCGCGGCTACCGGGCCACGTCGCTGGCCTGTGCCCCGCACCTGCCCGACCTCACCGGTCTCTACCTGCGGGTGGACGGCGACGAGGGTGAGGACCTGCGCGAGCTCGCCGAGACGCACTACCTGGTGACCGGCGGCGAGGTGACGCTCCACTGGACCGCCGCCGACGGCCGCGCCGCCTCGGCCCGGCTGGACGCGGACGGCACCGCGTGGGTGGCGCCGTTCGTGGCGCACCGCTGGACCGGCGACGGCGCGCTGATCAAGCTCGGCTCCGGGCGCCACCTCAGCTACCTCGACCTGTACGAGCTGACCAACACCTACTCCGCCGCCGCCACCCTGCGCCGCGCCCGCCGCGACGGCCGTGGCTGGGGCTACGACTCGTGAGGAGGAACCGCATGCGCGTCGTCTACACCGACGCCGCCTGGTCGCTGGACGACGGCGGCCGGGTGGACCCGTCCCGGGCCGTCATCGAGCACGAGGTGTTCGGCCCTGACGTCGAGCTCGACTTCGGGCTCCACGACGGCCGCTTCCTGCTGGACGGCCCCGAGTTCCACGAGCACGTGCGGGGCGCGTCCGCGCTGGTGATCTACCGCTGCCAGGTCACCCGGGAGCTGCTGGACGCCGTCGGGCCGAGCCTGAAGGTGATCGCCCGCAGCGGCGTCGGCGTGGACAACCTCAACGCCCCGCTGCTCGCCCGGGCCGGCATCGCCGGCTTCAACATCCCCGACTACTGCGGCGACGAGGTCAGCACCCACACCCTGGCCCTCCTGCTGGCCCTGGAGCGCAACGTCTGCGTCCAGGACCGCCTCGTCAAGGGCGACCGGTGGAGCGTCCACGCGGGCGGCCTGCCGCGCCGGCTGGCCGTCCGCACCGCCGGCATCGTCGGCTTCGGCCGCATCGGCCGGGCCACCGCCCGCAAGCTGCGCGCCTTCTACGACCGGGTCGTCGCCTACGACCCGTACGTGCCGGCCGACCTGATGGCCGCGCACGGCGTGTCCCGCGCGGACGACCTGGCGGAGCTGTTCGGCGCGGCCGACGCCGTGGTGGTCCACGCGGCGCTCACCGAGGAGAGCGACCGGCTGATCGGCGCGGACGCGCTGACGCACGCCCGGCCGGGGACCCTGCTCGTCAACACCGCCAGGGGCCGCCTGGTCGACGTCGCGGCCGTGCTCGACGGCCTGGAGCGGGGGCGCCTGGGCGGCTTCGCCTCCGACGTGTTCTCCCCCGAGGACCCCAACGACGACCCGGTGGCCCGCAAGCTGCTCGAACGCGACGACGTGGTCGTGTCAGCGCACCGCGCCTTCCTGTCCGCCGAATCCGAACGCAGCGTACGGCGGCGCGTCGCCCAGGGCGTCGCCGCGGCGCTGCACGACTCCCCCGAGAGAGACCGGACGACATCATGACAATGACCACTTCCCAGAACCGGCGACCACGGCTGAGCGAGCCGGCGGACAGCCCGGGCGCGCAGCTCCGCGCGCTGCTCGCCCTGCCGGAGCCGACGCTCGTGATGGGCGCCCACGACGGGCTGAGCGCGCGCATCGCCGCCGAGGCCGGGTTCCCCGCGCTGTGGGCCTCGGGCCTGTGCATGTCCACCGCGCTGGGGGTGCGCGACAGCGACGAGGCGTCCTGGACCGAGCTGCTGGGGCTGGTCGCCAGGGTCGTGGAGGCCGCCGGCCTGCCGGTGCTGGTGGACGGCGACACCGGCTACGGCAACTTCAACACCGCCCGGCGCTTCGCCACCCAGGCCGAGCGGATCGGCGCCGCGGGCGTCTGCCTGGAGGACAAGGTCTTCCCGAAGATGAACTCGTTCGTGGGCGACGGGCACGTGCTCGCGCCGGTGGACGAGTTCTGCGGGAAGATCGCCGCCTGCCGCGACGCGCTGCGCGACCCCGACTTCGTGATCGTGGCGCGCACCGAGGCGCTGATCGCGGGCGCCGGGCTGCACGAGGCGCTGCACCGGGCCGAGGCGTACTGCGCGGCCGGGGCCGACGCCATCTTCATCCACTCGCGCAAGCCGACCGTCGCCGAGATCGCCGAGTTCGCCCGCGCGTGGGACGGGCGGCTGCCGCTGCTCATCGCGCCGACCACGTACCACGCGACGCCGCTGGAGGAGTTCGCCCGCCTGGGGCTGTCCGGGGTGATCTGGGCGAACCAGAGCATGCGCGCCGCGGTCGCCGCGATGAAGCACGCCTGCGAGTCGCTGTTCGAGGAGGGGCCGGTCTCGCTGGAGCCGACGATCGCCTCGCTCGACGAGGTGTTCAGCCTGATGCGCTACCAGGACCTCGCCGACGACGAGAAGCGGTACGCCGCGCCCCCGGAGAGCCGGGCATGATCGAGGCTCGCGCCCTGCTGGACGAGCTGGCCTCCCGTGGCGTCGCCGACGTCACGGGGGTGCCGTGCTCGTACCTGACGCCGCTGATCAACCGGGTGGCCTCGGACCCGGCCGTGGGGTACGTGCGCGCCACCCACGAGGGCGAGGCCGTCGCCGTGGCGGCGGGCTGCTGGCTGGCGGGCGCGCCGGCGGCCGTGATCGCCCAGAACTCCGGCCTGGGCAACATGGTCAACCCGCTCACCTCGCTCAACCATCCGAGCCGCATCCCGGTCCCGGTGATCGTCACCTGGCGGGGCGAGCCGGGCCGGCCGGACGAGCCGCAGCACGAGCTGATGGGCGCCATCACGCCGGCGCTGCTGGAGGTCATGCGGGTCCCTCATGCCGTGCTGCCGTCCGAGCCGGCCGCGCTCGGCGGCTGCCTGGACGCGGGCTGGGCCGCGATGGAGCGGGAGTCGCTGCCGTACGCCTTCGTGCTGCGCGAGGGGGTCGTCGCACCCGAGCCGCTGGAGGAGCGCGAGCCGCACCCGCCCGCGGTCCCGGAGATCGTCCGGCACGGCGCGGGCGGCCGGCCCCCGACCAGGACCGAGGCGCTGGAGCACCTGCTCGGCGTCCTGCCCGGCACGGCCGCGGTGGTGTCGACGACCGGCAAGACGAGCCGCGAGCTGTACACCCTCGCCGACCGGCCGCAGCACTTCTACCTCGTCGGCGCGATGGGCTCGGCCACCGCGGTCGGGCTGGGCGTGGCCCGGCACACCGACCGGCCGGTGGTGGTCGTGGACGGGGACGGCGCCGCCCTCATGCGGCTGGGCACCCTCGCCACGATCGCCGCCCACCCCGCTCCCCGGCTGGTCCACGTGCTGCTGGACAACGGCGTGCACGACTCCACGGGCGGCCAGCGCAGCCTCGCCGCCCAGGTGGACTTCCCCGGGCTCGCCGCCGCCTGCGGGTACGCCCGCGTGCACGACTGCGGCGACCTGGCCGGATTCGTGGACGCGGTCAAGGACGCGCAGGCCGGTGACGGTCCCGCGTTCGTCCGGCTGCGGATCCGGCCCGGCTCACCGGCCCGGCTCGGCCGGCCGCGCGTCCACCCGTCGGAGGTGGCGCGGCGCTTCCGCGCCTTCGTCACGGGAGGTGACCGATGATCGAGCGGACCCGGGACCCCGTCGGCGTGATCCACGGCCGGTTCCAGCCGCTGCACCTCGGCCACCTGGAGTACCTGCTGGCCGGGGCGGAGCGGTGCGACGTGCTCGTCGTCGGCATCACCAACCCCGACCCCGAGCTCACCGCCTTCGAGGCCACCGACCCGGAGCGGGGCTCGCCCGAGGCCAACCCGTGCACCTTCTACGACCGGTACCTGATGGTCGAGGGGGCGCTGCGCGAGGCGGGCGTCCCCGCGGAGCGGCTGCGGATCGTGCCGTTCCCGCACGGTTTCCCCGAGCGGCTGCGCCACTACGCGCCGGTCGAGGCCACGTACTACCTGACCGTCTACGACGAGTGGGGCGAGACCAAGGTGGCCAGGTTCGGCGCCCTCGGGCTGCGGACCGAGGTCATGTGGCGGCGCACGGACAAGCCGATCAGCGGGAGCCGGGTCAGGCGGGCCATCGCCGGCGGCGGCGACTGGCGTTCGCTGGTGCCGCCCGCGGTCGCCGCCGTGATCGAGGAGAGGAGGCTCGATGAGCGCATCCGGCAAGCTCTATCTGATCGCGCTGTGCGGGGGAGCTGACCGGCCGAGCCGGGCGCTGGGCGGGCGCACGCCGTTCGAGGCCGCGCCCACCCCGCACCTGGACCGGCTGGCCACGGAGGGCCGCAACGGGCTGCTGGAGGTCATCGCCGACGGCGTGCCGCCCGAGTCCGACTCCGGCGCGATGGCGCTGCTCGGGTACGACCCGGCGGTCTACTACACCGGGCGCGGCCCGCTGGAGGGGTACGGCAACCGCTACTGGGACCCCGACGGGCACTCCGTGGCCTTCCGCATCAACTTCGCCAGCCTGAACGAGGAGACCGGCCGCCTCGACCGGCGCACGTCCCGCGACCTGACGGACGAGGAGATGGAGCTGCTCGTCGCGGAGATCCTGGAGCAGGTGCGGCTCGCCCCGGACATCGGCGTCAACCTCACCGGGTGGGGACGGCACCGCGGCATCCTCGCCTTCAGCAGCAGGAACAGGCCGCTGTCGGGCGAGGTGTCCAACACCGACCCGGGGTTCGTCAAGGAGGGGGCGTTCGGCCTGCCGGTCGCCGACCATCCCGACCGGCCGCTGGCCGCCCGGGCGCTGGTGGACGACCCGGCCGCGCACCTGGTCGCCGAGCTGGTCAACTCCTTCGTCGAGGCGAGCGCGCGGGTCCTTCGCGCCAGCGAGGTCAACCGGCGGCGCGCGGCGGCCGGCCGCAAACCGGCCAACGTGCTGCTGGTCCGCGACGGCGGGCACCGGCTGCCCGACCTGCCGCCGGTCAGGGGACGGGTCTCCATGTACGGGCAGGTGCCGGCCGAGCGCGGCCTGGCCCGGCTCATCGGGGCCGAGTTCACCACGGCCAAGCCCGCGCCCGGCCAGCCCGAGCCCGACTTCTACGCCCGGCTGCTGCCCAGGCTGCTCGCCGACCCGGCCGACGTCGTGTTCGCGCACATCAAGGGACCCGACGAGCCGGGCCACGACAACCAACCCGAGGAGAAGACCCGCGCCGTCGCCGACATCGACGCCCACCTCGCAGGGCCGCTGCGGGCGGCGCTCGGCCCGTCCGACACCCTCGTCGTCACCTGCGACCACGCCACCCCGTGCGAGGCCGGCATCCACACCGACGACAAGGTGCCGCTCGCGGTGGCCGGGCCCGGGATCACCCCCGACGGGGTCACGTCGTTCGGCGAGGCCGCGGCGGCCCGCGGCGATCTGCCGATCAAGCGCGCCAGCGAGCTGATGCCCTGGCTGCAGAGCCTGCGGGGATCGCCATGACCCCGGTCAGGAACGCCGTCACCGGGCTGCGGCTGCGCGGCATCCTCGACTCGCGCGGCCGTCCGACCGTGGAGGCCGACGTGCGCGCCGGGGACGCGTGGGGCCGCGGCTCCTGCCCGGTGGCCATCGCGCCGGGCCGCCTGGAGCGCCGCCGCGGGCTGCGCACCGGCGAGCTGGGCGACCTCGGGGACGGTCAGGTGGTCCGCCTGCTCCGCGACAGCCTGACCGGCGTGCCCCTCTCCGGCCAGGACGACCTCGACCGGCGGCTGCGCGACCTGGACGACCGGCACGAGCTCGGCGCCGACGTCACGCTGGCGGTGTCGCTGGCCCACGCCAGGGCGCTGGCGGCCGGGGCCGGGGTGTCGCTGCGCGGGTGGATGTGCGGGCTGTTCCCGCACCCGCCGCGCATGCCGCGGCTGCTGGTGAACGCCTTCTCCGGCGGCATCCACCACGACGGGGCGCCCGACTCGTTCCAGCAGATCATGGTCATCCCGGACACCGGGACGCTGACCGGGGACGTGCGGGCCGCCCTGGAGATCTACGGCACGCTGGAGCGGCGGCTGGCCAGTGGGGTGCTTTCCGGTGACGGCGGGCGGCCTTCCGGCGGCGGCGGGCCGGTGGCGATCTCGGCGTCCAGCGGCATGCTGGCCCCCGGCTGGGACTGCGTGCGGCGGCTGGAGGAGCTGCGCGCGGCGTGCGGGGAGCACCGGGCCGGCCTGGGCGCGGACGTGGCGGCCGAGCACCTGCTCGCGGGCCCCGGCCGCTACCGGTACGAGGGCCGGGAGCACGCCTCGGCCGGGTTCGCGGCGCTCCTGCTCGACCTGGCCGTGGCCCACGGCATCGCGTACCTGGAGGACCCGTTCGACCCCGCCGACACCGAGACCTGGCGGGCGTTCCTGCCCGCGGCGCGCGAGGCGGGCGTGACCGTGGTCGGCGACGACCTGTTCGCCTCCGACTCCCGCCGGGTCGTGCCCGGCCTGGCCGACGCGGTCCTGCTCAAGCCGAGCCAGGCCGGGACGGTCACCGCCACGCTGGAGGCCGCCGCGGCCGCCCGCGCGCTCGGCCTGCGGCTCGTCGTGTCGCACCGCTCCGGCGAGACCGAGGACACCGCCATGTGCGACCTCGCGGTGGCGGTCGGCGCGGAATGGATCAAGATCGGCGGCCCCCGCAGGGGCGACCGCATCGCCAAGTACAACCAGCTCATCCGGCTGGCCGAGACCCTCACGGACGACCCCGTCCAGGAAACCACTCACGAAGGAGCAGCGGCATGTCACGCGCCAAGCAGTTCAAGGACCTGATGCTCGCCCCGGAGATCCTGGTCGTGCCCAGCGCCTACGACGCCCTGAGCGCCAAGGTGATCGAGCAGGCCGGTTTCCCCGCCGTCCACATGACCGGCTCGGGCACCTCCGCCTCCATGCTGGGCATGCCCGACCTCGGGTTCACCACCATCACCGAGATGGCGTGGAACGCAAAGAACATCTGCCTGGCGGTCGACCTGCCGGTGATCATGGACATCGACGCCGGCTACGGCAACGCGATGAACACCTGGCGGTGCGTGCGGGAGTTCGAGCGGGCCGGCATCGTCGGCGGACACCTGGAGGACCAGGTCGTGCCGAAGCGCTGCGGCCACCTGGAGGGCAAGCGGCTCATCTCCACCCGCGAGATGGTCGGCAAGATCGAGGCGGCCGTCGAGGCGCGCACCGACCCCGACTGGGTGCTCATCGCGCGCACCGACGCCCGCGAGAAGCTCGGCCTGGACGAGGCGATCCGCAGGTCCAAGGAGTACGTCCAGGCCGGCGCGGACTGCATCTTCCTGGAGGCCATGCTCAACGCCGACGAGATGAAGCGGGTCCGGGACGAGATCGACGCGCCGCTGCTGGCCAACATGGTCGAGGGCGGCAAGACCCCGTGGATGACCACCCAGGAGCTGGAGGCCCTCGGCTACAACCTGGCCATCTACCCGCTGTCCGGCTGGTACGCCGCCACCGCGATCCTGCGCAAGGTCTTCGCCGCGCTCCGCGACGAGGGCACCACCCAGGACTTCTGGAAGCGGGCCGACCTCCAGATGACCTTCGACGAGCTGTTCGAGGTGTTCGGCTACTCCAAGATCTCCGAGCTGGAGGCGCGCTTCGTGGTCAAGGAGGACGACGGCCGTGTTTCGTGACGGCGCCCTCCAGCCCGCGGACCGGCGGATCGCGGTGCGCAGCCCCTGGGACGGCGAGACGGTCGGCACCGTGCCCGCCGACACGCCCCGGGAGCTCGACGAGGCGATCCGCCGCGTCCGGGCGGCCTGGCGGCCGATGCCGCCCAGGGAGCGGTCGGCGGTGCTGCGCCGCGCCGCCGCGCTGCTCACGGACCGGGCCGCCGAGACGGCCACGCTGATCGCCCGCGAGTCGGGCGTGTGCGTCGCCGAGACCGGCAAGGAGGTCGAGCGGGCCGCCGCCAACCTCACCGTGGCCGCGGAGGAGGCGGAGCGGCTGCGCGGGGAGAGCATCCCGCTGCCCGCGCAGGACCGGCTGGCGGTGACCGTGCTCGAACCCGCCGGGATCGTCGCGGCGCTCACCCCGTTCAACCGGCCGCTGAACCAGGTCGTCGTCAAGGTGGCGCCGGCCGTGGCGGCCGGGTGCGCGGTCGTGCTGAAGCCGTCGGAGAAGACGCCGCTGACGGCCCTGGCCTTCGCCGCCCTGCTGGTCGAGGCCGGGCTCCCGCCCGAGCTGCTGGTGGTGACGACGGGGGCGCCGGGCGAGCTCGGCCCGGCGCTGGCCGGTCATCCCGAGGTGGACATGGTGACGTTCACCGGCTCGGTGCGCACGGGCCGGGCCGTGGCGGCGGCCGCGGCGGGCCGCAAGCTGCTGCTGGAGCTGGGCGGCAACGACCCGCTGATCGTGCTGCCGGACGCCGATCTCGACCTGGCGGCGCGGCTCGCGGCCGACGGCGCCTTCGCCACGGCCGGGCAGTCGTGCCGCGGCGTCAAGCGGGTGATCGCGGTCGGCGAGGTCGCCGACCCGCTGGTGTCGCGGCTGGTGCAGGCGGCCCGGGAGCGGCGGGCGGGCGACCCGCTCGACCCGGCGACCCAGGTGGGGCCGCTCGTGAGCGAGGAGGCGGCGGCCGAGGTCGAGCGGCGGATCCACGACGCGGTCGCCGCGGGCGCCAAGCCGCTGTGCGGCGGCGAGCGGAAGGGCGCGCTGCTCACGCCCGCGGTCCTCGACCACGTGCCGCCCGGCGCGGAGCTGGTGGCCGAGGAGACCTTCGGCCCCGTGGCCCCGGTCATCCGGGTCGGCGACGTGGACGAGGCGATCGCGGTGGCCAACGGCACCGCGTACGGGCTGCAGTCCGGCGTGGTGACCTCGGACGTGACGGCCTTCATGCGGATCGCGACGGGCCTGCGCGTCGGGGCCGTCAACCTGAACGCGGGGCCGCAGTTCGACTCGCCGCACATCCCGTTCGGCGGCGTCAAGGCGAGCGGGCTCGGCCGGGAGGGCGTCCGCTACGCCATCAGGGAGATGAGCGTGACGAAGACCGTCACGCTCCCCCTCCCCTAGGTCCCGGTTCTGCCGGTCTCCTCGCCGGGCCGGCGGGTCAGCTCTGACCCGCCGGCCCGGCCAGCTCGACGATGGCCGCCGCCGCGTCGTACGTGATCAACTGCACGCCCATGCCGCCGCACCCGCACCGGACGTAGATGACCCGTCCGAGCGAGGTCGAGTGGCCGGACAGGATCTCCTGCTCCGCCGCCGAGCCGCAGACTTCGCACGCCTTCAGGTCCATGACCCCACCTTCACAGAAGGGCGTAATGTCATTCCCGCCGTATTTAGATTACGATGGATTCATGGCGAGAACCAGCCCCACCGAGGTGACCGGCTACCGCAACGACGGCGTGGGCACGGCCGTCGCGCTGGTCAACGCGGTCACGGCCGACGCCGGTGACCCCTCCCCCGAGGCCCTCGGCGCGCTGCTGGCCTCGTACAACTTCAAGGTCGACGGCCCGGTGAGCGACGACGAGGCCGAGGCCCTGCGCCGGTGGGCGCGGCGGCTGCGGCCGGTCTTCGCCGAGACCGACGAGGCGCGGGCCATCGACCTGCTCAACGGCGTGATGGCCGAGGTGCCCATGCACCCGCACATCTCCGACCACGGCGAGGGCCCGCACCTGCACTACGGCCCGCCCGGCGCCGTGCTCGTCGACCGCATCCGGGCCAACACCGCGGTCGGGCTGGCGTTCGTGATCTGCGAGCTGGGCGCCGCCCGGCTCGGCGTCTGCCTCGACGCCGCGTGCGAGCGCGTCTACGCCGACGTCTCGCGCGGCCCGCGCCGGCGCTACTGCTCCAAGACCTGCCTCAACCGCAACACGGTCGCCGCCTACCGGGCACGCCGGGCGTCGGCCCCCGCCTGACCAGCCGATGACGGCGTCCGCTCGGGACGCCTCGCCCCAGAAGGGACCGGTCCCGTGAGCCGTCCGGACGCCCGCCGCAACCTGCTCATCCTCGCGGGGACGCTGCTGCTGCTGAAGTCGACCTGGTTCTCCGCGACGGCGGTGATCCCGCAGGTGCGGCAGGAGTGGCAGCTCACGCCCGATCTCGCGGCCTGGCTCACCATCTCCGTGCAGTGGGGGTTCGTGGCGGGGGCCGTGCTGTCGGCGGTGTTCGTCGTGTCCGACGCGCTGCCGCCGATCCGGCTGATCTTCCTGAGCTCGATCGGCGCCGCCGTCGCCAACCTGGCGCTGCTGCTGACCCACGACGCGCTCACCGGCAGCCTGGCCCGCTTCGCCACCGGGCTGTTCATCGCCGGCGTCTACCCGCCGTCGCTGAAGCTCATCTCCACCTGGTACCGCGACGGCCGCGGGGCGGCGATGGGGCTGCTGGTCGGGGCGCTGACCGTGAGCTCCGGCGTCCCGCACCTGATCAACGGGCTCGGCGGGCTGAACTGGCGCACCGTCATCGTGGCCACCTCGGTGCTCACCCTGGCCGGCGGCCTGGTCACGCTGACCGTGGTCAAGGAGGGGCCGTACCCGTTCCCCGCCGCGGTGCTCGACCCGCGGCAGGCCCGGCGCATCCTGCGCGACCGCGGCACCCGGCTGGCCATGGTCGGCTACCTGTGCCACATGTGGGAGCTGTACGCCATGTGGACGTGGTTCCTGCTGTTCTTCTCGGCGGCGCTGCGCCTCCACGGCATGGACGGCTCGCTCCTCGGGGTCTACGTCACCTTCGCCGTCTTCGTCATCGGCGGCGTGGCCAACTACACGGGCGGCGTGCTCGGCGACCGCTTCGGCCGCGAGCGCACCGCGATCGTCATGATGGGCGCCTCGGCCGCCTGCGCCGCGTTCATCGGGCTGCTCATGGGGGCGCCGCTCTGGCTGCTCATCCTCGTCAGCCTGGTGTGGGGGTACGCCGTCGTGGGCGACTCGGTGCAGTTCTCGGCGCTGGTCACGGAGCTGGCCGACCAGAGCTACGTGGGCACGGCGCTGACCCTGCAGATGGCGTTCGGGTTCCTGCTGACCGGGGCGACGATCTGGCTCGTCCCGGCGGCCGAGCAGGCGGTCGGCTGGCGGTGGGCGTTCGCCGTGCTCGCGGTGGGGCCGCTGGTGGGCATCCTGGCGATGCGCCGCCTGCTGCGCGTACGCGGCGAGCGCGTGCCGGCCTCAGCGGGAGCGGCCGGGACGTCCTGACTCGTTCAGGGCACGTTCCTGGGAGAAATCGAGGTGCCGGAACGGGCGCGCATCCTTACCGTGGGCCCCATGCGCGACGACTCCCCCCTGCTGAATGTCATCGATGTGGAAGCCACCTGCTGGGACGGACAGCCACCGCCTGGTTCCGTGCACGAGATCATCGAGATCGGTCTCACCGTCGTGGACGTATCGGCACGGCGCCGCGTGTCCCGGCACCGGGTCCTGGTCCGCCCTGTCCGGTCGGCGGTGAGCAACTTCTGCACCGAACTGACCGGACTGACGCAAGCCGAGGTGGACCGGGGCGTCACCTTCGCCGAGGCTTGCCGGATCCTCGTCGAGGAACACGAGGCGGGCAGACGCCCCTGGGCGAGCTGGGGCGAGTACGACCGGCGGCAGTTCGCTCGACAGAGTCAAGCCGACGGGGTGGCCTACCCGTTCGGCCATCCGACCGGACGCACCCACACCAACGCCAAGGCTGTGTTCGCCGAGGCGTACGGGCTGCGCAAGAAACCCGGCATGCACCACGCGCTACAGATCGCCGGACTGCCGCTCGAGGGGCGCCATCACCGCGGCGAGGACGACGCGTGGAACATCGCGGCGCTCGTCCTCGACATGGTGGCCCGCGGGGCATGGCCGGTCACGGCGTGAGCGCCCGGGACGTCATGGCCTCGACGGGGAGCGGCCGAGTCCGCCCAGTGACGCCGCCATGAGCAGCGCGGCGATCCCCCCGCACACCATGGCCGCCGAGACGGAGACCGCGTCCACCACGACCCCGCCGAGCAGCGCCCCGAGCGCGAAGGTGGCCTGGAACGACGAGGTGAACACCACCGTGGCCGCCTCCGGCGCGTGCGGCGCGGCCCGGGCGAACCACGCCTGGGAGCAGACCGGCACCGCCCCGTACGCCAGCCCCCACACCACGAGCAGGGCGAACGCGCCGCCGGCCCGCGTGCCGATCAGGGGCAGCAGCAGCGTCGCGGCGGCGATCAGGCACCCGGCGGCGGCGAACGTCGCGCGCGGGGCCGCCCCGACGGTCCGGCCGGCCAGGAAGTTGCCCGCGATGCCCGCCACCCCGTACGCGAGGAGCGCGGCGCTGACGGCCGCGGGGTCGAGCCCCGTGACGTCCCGCAGGAACGGCGTCACGTAGGTGTAGGTGCCGAAGTGGGCCAGCACGATCAGGGCCGTGGCCAGGAGCGCCACCTTCGTGTCCCGGCCGCGCAGCAGGTCGCGCAGCACCCGGGCGCTGGTGACCTGCCGGGCGGGCAGCGGCGGCACCACCACGAGCAGCGCGGCCAGGACTGCCGCCGACAGGACCGCCAGCGCCAGGAAGGCCGTCCGCCACCCCGCGACGTGGCCGATGAACGTGCCGGCCGGCACGCCGAGCACCGACCCCAGCGGCACGGCCGAGAAGATCAGCGCCGTGGCCGTGCCGACCGCCGCGGGCGGCACCAGGCGGGCGGCGAGCCCGGCCCCGATCGACCAGAACCCGCCGATCGTGAGCCCCACCAGGACCCGGGAGACCAGCATGACCTCATACGCGGTGGCGACCGCCGCGAGTACGTCGGCCACGGCGAGGATCCCCATGAGGACGCCCAGCATCACCCGGCGGTCCAGGCGCGCGGTGGCCAGGGTGACGACGGGGGCGGCGACCGCGGCGACGACGCCGGGCAGCGTCATGGTCAGGCCCGCGGTGCCGTCGGACACGTGGAAGTCCGCGCCGATGGTGGTCAGCAGGCCGATGGGCAGGATCTCGCTGGTCACGATCGCGAAGATGCCGAGGGCGATCGAGGCGACCGCGAACCAGGCGGTGAGCGGCGGGCGCGTGCGGGGCTGGAGTGTGGTGGGCATGGGTTTCCGTTCGAGGGCGTGGCTTGGGTGTTCTCAGCCAAGCAGGGGCGCCGGGACGGGTACCGGCGCCTTTCAGACTTCACCAACCGCCCGGCCATCGCGGAACGATCCTTTCCGCGATGCCTGTCACGCTTCAGATATGGACGACACGTTGACCGGGGCACGGGTGGACCGCCGGACGCTCAACCGGGCCGCGCTCGCGCGGCAGTCGCTGACGGCGCGCGCGGACCTGCCCGCCCTCGACATGGTCAGGCACCTCGTCGGGTTACAGGCGCAGGCCGCCGACCCGCCGTACATCGGCCTCTGGACGCGGCTGTCCGGCTTCACCCACGACGACCTGACCGGGCTCCTGAACGACAGGAGCGTCGTGCGGTCGTCGGTGCTGCGCGGCACCCAGCACATCGTCACCGCGGCCGACTTCCCCTGGCTGCGCCCGCTCATGCGGGACCCGCTGGGCCGCGCCCGGCAGGCCGCGTTCGGACGGGCCACGGCCGGCATGGACCTCGACGAGCTGGCCGCCGCCGGCCGCGACCTGCTCCGGGGCCGCACGCTCACCCGGCCCCGGCTGCGCGACCTGCTGGCCGAGCGCTGGCCGGACCGCGATCCCGAGGCGCTGGCCTGGTCGGTGCAGACGCTCGTGCCCGTGATCCACCGGCCGCCCAGCGGCACCTGGGGCAAGGGCGGGGCGACGCCGTTCACGCTGGCCGAGGAGTGGCTCGGCGTCCCGATGGCCGCCGAGCCGCGCGTGGACGACCTGGTGCTGCGCTACCTGGCGGCGTTCGGGCCGGCCGGCGTACGGGACCTCCAGATGTGGTCGGGGCTGCGCGGGCTGGAGGCCGACCTGGAACGGCTCCGGCCCCGGCTGCGGGTCTGCCGCGACGAGACGGGCAACGAGCTGTTCGACCTGCCGGAGGCCGAGCTGCCCGACCCGGGGACGCCGGTCCCGGTCCGGTTCCTTCCCGCGTTCGACAACCTCGTGGTCGCCTACGCCGACCGTACGCGGATCATGACGGACGAGCACCGCAGGCGGGTCTGCGTCGGCTCCATGGTCTTCCCCACCGTGCTCGTGGACGGGTTCGTCCGTGGCACCTGGAAGGTCGCGAAGGACCGGGACAGGGCGGTGCTGGCGGTGGAGCTGTTCGAGCCGGTGACGGACGTGGCGGCGATGGAAGAACTGGTGGAGGAGGGAGAGCGCCTCCTGGACTTCGCCGCGGCGGGCCTCGCCCACGACGTCCGCGTCACGACCGCGCAGTGAGCCGGGCGATCGACTGAAGCGTCCCACGAGTCGCCGGAGAAGATCCTTCTCACGTTCCGCCACCACCATGCGATTGCCAGCCGGGTCTTCGCCCTGATCGGCTGCGGCTTCAGCGGAAGTCGTCGGCGTGGTCCGCGGCCCACTGGGCGAAGGTGCGCGCCGGGGCGCCCGTGAGCTCCTCGACCGTGGAGGTCACCAGCCCGGAACGCGGACGGGTCCCGGCGGCGGCCAGCAGCGCCTCCACCAGCGCGGGCGGGCGGCCGTCGGCGAGCATGCGGGCCCGCGCCTCCTCCACGGGCACGCTCTCGAAACGCACCGGCCGCCCGAGCGCCTCCCCGATCGCGCGTACCTGATCGGCCCGGCCGATCACCTCGGGCCCGGTCAGCACGTACGTCGCACCCGCGTGCCCGTCCCCGACGAGGACCCGCGCCGCCACGGCCGCGACGTCACGCGGGTCCACCACCGCCGTCGGGGCGATCTCGGGACCGCGCACGACGCCCGCGGCGCGGATCTGGGCGGCCCACCCGCGCGCGTTGGACGCGATCGTGTCGGCCCGCAGCACGGCCCACTCCAGGCCGGACCGGGCGATCAGGGCCTCCATGTCGGCGTGGAGCTGGTTGATCAGGTCCGTCTGCCGCTCGGCCTGGTCGTCCACCCCGGACGACGAGAGGTAGACGACCTTCCGGACCTGGCGTCCCAGGACGTCGAGAACGGGCGGGGCGCCCTCGGCGGTGAGGAACGGCCAGATCAGGAACACCGTGTCCACCCCGGCCAGCGCCGGCGCCAGCGTGACCGGCTCGGCCAGGTCGCCTCGCGCCGCCTCGGCGCCTTCGGGGAGCCGGGCCGTGCCTGGGTCCCGCACGAGGGTCCGCACGGAGGTTCCGGCGTCCAGGAGCCGGGCGACGACGTGGCGGCCGACGTTGCCGGTGGCGCCGATCACGAGAATCTTGCTCATGCCCCAGGGCAGCCGTCCCTTGAACGCGGATATTCCGGACACGTTCCGAGCGAAGGGTCGAACCCCCGTTCCCCGGAACGGGGAATCCCCAGGACACGCAACTCCCAGGACACGGAACCGCCGTGCGCGGCCCCGCCGTGCGTGCCCCCCATACGCGGAACCCTCTGTGCGCGGCCCCCGTGCGCGGAACCCCCGAAACGCGTCGCCCCGGACGCCCGACCCCAGGACACAGAACCCCCAAGACGCAAGGCCCCCAGGAGGCGGGCCCGAAGGCGGGATCACTGGAAAGGCGGGCTCACCGAAAATGCGGCCGGAAGGTCGGGCCCACCGGAAGGTCGGGCCCACCGGAAAGTCGGGCCCACCGGAAAGTCGGGCCCACCGGAAAGTCGGGCCAGAAGGACGGAGTCACCAGAAAGGCCGGATCGCCGCCGATCACCGCCGATCACCGCGTCGCCGCTGATCACCGCCGGATCACCGCCGGATCAGCTGATCACCGCCGGATCACCGCCGGATCATCGGAAGGACCCGGCGATCTGGCGGGTGGCCACGTTGATCCGGTTCCAGGCGTTGATGGAGGCGATGGCCATCAACAGCGCCGCCAGAGCCGCCTCGTCGAACTGCGCCGCCGCCTCCTCCCAGACCTCGTCCTCCACGCCCTCCGGCCGGTCGGCGATGCGGGTGACCGACTCGGCCAGGGCGAGCGCCGCACGCTCGGCGTCCGTGTAGAACGGGGCCTCCCGCCAGGCGGCGACCGACCACAGCCGTTCGTCCGCGACCCCGCCGTCGCGGGCCTCGCGCGCATGCATGTCGACGCACAGGGCGCAGCCGTTGATCTGGCTGACCCGCAGCCGGACCAGGTCCAGCGTCTCGCGCGGCACGCCGCTGGCCCCCACGAACGCCTCCATCGCCGTCAGCGCCTGGTAGCCGCCGGAGGCGAGCTTGTACACGTTCGGCATCCGAGCCTGCATCTCTGATCTCCTCTACTTGGATATGCAATAACCAGAATTCGGCCACACGTCCGCGCAGCCCTCACGCACGACGTTCCTACAGCTCGCCGAACCGCTGCCGGGTCATGGCCGGAGTGCGCGGCGACCTGCTCTCCACCCGCGCCTGGAGGTCGGCCAGCGTCTGACCCGCCAGTTCCTTGCGCCAGGCCAGCTCCGCCCCGCGCATCGTCTGCGACACCACGCAAGCCTTGCGGTAGTCGACCGACTCGCTGCCGCCCGGCCCCCGCCGCAGGATCTCCTGGCACCGGAACGCCTCCTGCGGCCCCTCGATGGCCGTCACCACGTCCAGCACCGTGATCTCCTCGGGCGCTCGCGCCAGCCGGAACCCGCCGCGCGGCCCCGAGACCGACGTCACGATCCCGGCCCGCGCCAGCGCCTGCAACTGCTTGTTCAGGTACGCCGCGGGGAGGTCGTAGAAGGCCGCCAGCTTGGCCGCCGGCACCGCCTCGCCGGGCTCGGCCCAGGCCAGGTTGAGGCAGCTGTGCAGCGCCCACTCCACGCCCTCACCCATCTGCATATCCTGGATAATACACGTCCAGGATTACCCGCGCGAGCGCGCGGGCCGATCGCCGGCCCGCGGCTCGGCCGACGAATCACTACGAGAAGGACGAAGCCGCCGCCGGCCTCGTCCCCAGCGCCGCCTGCACGATGCGGATCGCCTCGCTCGCGTCGATGCCGACACTGGCGATCACGGCCGCGTACTCGGCGGCCGCCCGCCGGGCCCGTTCGCGGCCCTCCTCCCCCGCCGCCGACACGAACGAGCCCGCCCGCCCACGCGTCTCGATCAGCCCCGCCTCCTCCAGCTCCCGGTACGCCCGGCCGACCGTGTTGACGGCCAGGCCGAGGTCGGCCGCCAGGTGCCGGATCGTCGGCAGCCGGGATCCCACGGGCAGCGCGCCGTCCTGGATCTGGCGGGCGAGCTGGGCACGAAGCTGCTCGAACGGCGGAACGGGCGAACCCGAGTCGATGACGATCATCGGACGCCCATCACCCTCCGGGCCACCGCCGCGCTCGACGGGGTCCTGGCATGGATCGCGGCGCAAGCGGCCAGGCCCGCGAACATGAACAGGAGCGAGGCGACGTTCCACCATCCGGGCGCGGACCCGAACAGCAGCACCACGGGCAGCGCCCACAGCACGGCCGGGACGGCGACCTCCCGCGCGTCCTCGATCCGCATGATGACGTCCGCCGTCAGCGAGACCTCGTCCTCGGCCACGACCGGGCGCGCCAGCAGCTCACGCAGGTGCACGACGACGCCGGCACCGACACCGGCCAGGCCGATCAGCAGGACGGAGGCCGCGTGACGCACGGCGTCGTCCTGAATCGTCAGAGCGCTCACCGCCAGCACCAGCGCGCCGGCGAAGGTGGCGAGCGCCAGGGTCGCGAAGGGCCGGCCCAGCACGGCGCGCCAGCCGGGCTGGACGGGGTGGGCCGCCCGGCGCGACAGCGCCGCCCCGGCACGCCGGTCGACGCGCCGCACCCACCAGTCGAGCAGCGACCGCACGAGGAGCAGCCCGGCCATCACCGCCGCCAGGATCAGCAACGGCGCGGACCGGTGCGGCTGGAACCCGCCGAAGGCGGAGGTGGCGAGCCGGTCGCCCGCCTGCGCGAGCGCGGCCACCATGATGAGCACGGCGATGGCGACCTGATCGGCCAGCCGCGCCCGCCGCCGTACCGCCAGCCGCGTGGCCAGCAGCGGCGTCGGAGAGGCGTCGGGCAGACCGTGCCGCGCCAGCCAGGAGCCGGTCAGCCTCAGGTCGGCGGGGCTCACCACCGCTCCCGGCCCTGCCGACGGACCGGGTCCCGGCGACGATGTGCTTGCCATACCTCCCCCTTACGTCGCAACCTTTGTCTCAATAGGATGCGTCATTGCTTGCGACAAAGTCAACGCCGAACGCAGTCCTGAAGATCAGATGACGGACGCCATAAGCCCGGAGGAAGGAAACCGTAAGAGCCCACCGCCATCGTGGAGTCATCGGAAGCGAACACCGCCGACACCCGAATCCGGAAGGAAGCACCCCATGCGCAGGCTCATCCTCCAGGTCCAGACCACCGCCGACGGCTACATGTCCGGCCCGAACGGCGAGATGGACTGGCTGACGTTTCCCTGGACCGACGACATCAGCACCTACATCACGGACCTCACCCAGTCGGTCGGCTGCATCGTGCTGGGCCGCAAGCTCGCCGAGGGATTCATCCCGCACTGGGCGTCGCGGCCGGCGGGCGAGAGTCAGGAGGCCGTCGACTGGATGAACGACACGCCCAAGGTCGTGATCTCCGACAGCCTCGCGGAGTCACCTTGGGAGAACGCCGTCGTCGCGGGCGGCGACCTCGTCGAGACCATCGCCAAGCTCAAGGCCCAGCCGGGCGGGGACATGATCGTCTACGGAGGCGGCACGCTCGTGTCGAGCCTGATCGCCGCCGACCTGATCGACGACCTGCACCTGTTCGTCAACCCGACCGCGATCGGCTCCGGCATGCCCGTCTTCCCCGGCGGGGCGTACCAGCGGCTGCGCCTCGTGGACGCGCGGCCGTTCGAGTGCGGCATCGCGATGCTCCACTTCGAACCGAAGCGCTGAGGCGCACCGGCGTGGCGATGTCGACGGATCCCGCACGGCACAATGGCGGCTGTGACCCCCTTCGACGCAGTGCTCTGTGATCTCGACGGCGTGCTTCGCCAGTTCGACCACGCCGTGCAGGCCGACATCGAGGCCCGGTACGGCCTGCCCCTGATGCGCACGGCCTTCGACCCCGCCCTCATCAAGCCGGCCGTCCTCGGCGAGACGACCGAACGGGAGTGGGCCGACGCGATCGCCGTGGCGCTGGGCGACGACGAGCGGGCCCGGCAGGCGGTGGCCGAGTTCATGGAGGTGCCGTTCTGGGTGGATGAGGAGGTCAGGGCGCTGCTGGCGAAGGCGCAGGAGCACGTGCCGGTGGTGCTGGTGACCAACGCCATGGACACCGTGGAGGAGCACCTCGACCGGCTCGGGCTGACCTACTTCGCCGATGCCCTGGTCAGCAGCGCGCGGGTCGGAGTGGTCAAGCCGGACCGCCGCATCTACGAGATCGCCGCGGAACTGGCCGGTGCGGCGCCTGAACGGTGCCTGTTCGTGGACGACCGGCTGGAGAACGTGGAGGGCGCCAGGTCGCTCGGCATGACCGGTGTCCACTTCCGCACACCGGCCGACCTCGCGACCGCCCTGACCTGGTAGCGCCGCCCCTTCAAGCCGTACATGGCGCTGATCGCGGGTGCGCCTTACCGCCCGCGCTGTAGTTGCGGGGATACCCTTCCCGCCCGGCTGTTGTCGCGGGCCCGCCCGCGCTGTCGCTGCGGGCAGGGGCGGCGACGCTCGGGTGAGCGACACTCGGGTGAGCGACACTCGGGTGAGCGACACTCGGGTGAGCGACATTCGGATGAAGCTGCTTCGGGGATGCGCTCGTGAGGCGTGGCCGGAACTCATGGGGCCGGGCGAGTACGGGGGGAGCGCAGCAGCAGGACCGGCTGCAGGACAGGTGTCACGAGCTGACCTGCGGCACGGGTGCTCCTCCCGGTAAGGGGAAGGAGCCCCCTATGCTCATCGATCTCACCGGTAGGACAGCGCTGGTCACGGGGTCAACCCAAGGGATCGGGGCGGCCATCGCCACCGGCCTGGCCAGGGCGGGCGCCCGGGTGGCCGTCAACGGCCGGACGGCCTCGACCGTCGAGGAGGCCGCCGACCGGATCCGGAGTGACGTGCGGAAGGCGGACGTGGTGCCGCTGGCGGCCGACGTGGCCACCGAAGACGGTGCCGCCCACGTCGCCGAGGTCCTTCCCGAACTGGACATCCTGGTCAACAATCTCGGCATCTTCGGATCCCGGCCGGCGCTGGAGATCACCGACGAGGAGTGGCGGCGCTACTTCGAGGTGAACGTGCTGGCCGCCGTCCGTCTCACCCGCGCCTACCTGCCGGGGATGAAGGCCCGGTCGTGGGGGCGCGTGCAGTACGTCGCCAGCGACTCCGCGGTCGTCACGCCGGTCGAGATGATCCACTACGGCATGACGAAGACGGCCCTGCTGGCCGTGTCGCGCGGGTTCGCGAAGGAGGCGGCCGGTAGCGGCGTCACCGTCAACTCCGTCATCGCCGGTCCGACCCACACCGGTGGCGTCGAGGACTTCGTGTACGAGCTCGTCGACCGTGACCTGCCCTGGCCGGAGGCCCAGCGCGAGTTCATGCGGCTGCACCGGCCGCAGTCGCTGCTGCAACGACTGATCGAACCTGAGGAGATCGCCAACATGGTCGTCTACCTCAGCTCGTCGTACGCCTCGGCCACCACCGGCGGCGCGATCCGCGTCGACGGCGGCTACGTGGACGCGATCCTCCCGTAGGGTGACGCATCTTGCCCGCACTTCTCGGCGAAGCCTCACACGGTGCCCCCGCATCACCCCGAAGAGCCTCATGACGTGAAGGATCCGCCCGCGTTCAGCCGCGTGATCAGGGACAGGAGCCCCTGGCGGCCGTCGTGGGAACGCAGCCAGCGGTGCACCTGGCACGCGGACTTGGCGTACGTGGTGGCGTCCTTGCCGGCCGCGGCCAGCCATTGCTCCAGCGTCACGGGCAGCGGCCCCGTCGGCGGGGTCGTGCAGCGGTCACCCGCGGCCTCGGGACGCAGGTAACGAGGGTCGTCCGAGACCACCACCGCCAGCCCTTCGTCGAACCACTGCGGCACCTCCGCACCGGAGGCGAGGCGGGCGTGCAGCTCGACGTGGGACATCTCGTGGGACGCGATCACCGTGTCCAGCCCTCGGGGCGACAGCATGACGGACCGGTTGAGGATCGCGATGCCGCGCTCCTTCTTGCCGCCTATGCGGGCATAGCAGGCATCGGTCACGCAGACGAGCAGGCGGGGCGAGCTGAGCGGTGTGCCGTAGAAGCCCTCGATCCGGTCGCGGGCGGCCGCCACGGTGCGGTGGATCTGCTCCCGCTGCTCGCCGGACAGGCCCTTCTCCGCGTACACGCCGGGTTCCAGCTCGGTGAGGCCGTAGCAGCCGGGACAGGTGGTCGCGGCGACGGAGGGGTAAGCCACGGCGACCCCGGCCACGGCGGCGACGAGCAGCGTCGCCAGCGCCGCGGCGATCCGTGCCCACATCCTGCGGGACCTCTTGCGTGGGGCGTGCACTCCAGCCTCCTCCGTTCGACTCCTGGGCGGCGGATCCGGCTCAGATCAGGCCGGTCCGCCGGTGACACTCTCGCGTGTTTCCCCGGTCCGCGCGTCAGACCCTGGGCTGACATACCGAGGGCCGACAGGAGAAGGCTCGCTCTGAAGATCGTCCCGTATCCGCCACACCGCCGGGACCAGCAACGTGGCGACCGTGAGGACGACGCCCAGCCCCGCGCTCAGCGCGAGCACCGTGCCACCGCCCCACGCCGCCGCCAACGGCCCGGACACGCCCATGCCGATCGGCGCCGCCACCAGCGCCCCCAGCATGACGACCGAGCCGGCCCGCGCCACGACCCCCTCGGGCAGGCGGCGCGCCCGGGAACCGGTCGCCGAACGCGCCTCCCACCAGGGTGAGCGCGATCACCGGGACGCGGGTGCTCAGCACGACGATCCCCAGGTCCGCCGGGGACCCCGTGAGGTCGAGCACGGCGAACGCGAGGGCCAGCGGCGTCAGCGCGTCCCCGAAGGCCGAGGCGGTCTGGCCGAGGTAGTAGTGGCGGAAGGCCCGTACCGCGAGGGGAACCGCCATCGTCCGCAGCGACCTACGGCCGGGCTCGGTCACGAAGCGCCTCGTTCCCCCCGGCAGGCGTGGGCGACCGCCGGGTCAGGAGCTGGATCGGGATCTGGACGGCATCGTGACAGGCCCCACCGACACTTCCGCACGCGCGCCGCCGGTTCGCGGGGCGAAGAAACACGGAGCGTCATAACCGCCATCGAGCCGCATAGCAGGACATCCACCTGTCAAGGGGGACAAGATGCGGCATCGTCGTCAGCGCTCCGTCAGATGAGGATCGCTCCTCGTTAAAGCCCAAATTTCCCCACAAGTTATCGGCGGCCACTACCATCACTCAGCGTGTCACCTGAGCCGCACCCCACCACCGCCGTCTTCGTCGACCAGAGCGGCCGTCGCCGACGGCTGGTCATGGTGCTCGGGATCGTGTCGAGTCTGCTGGCCATCGGGGTGCTGGCCGTCGTGATCGGCGGCGCGTTCTCCCGTACGACGCTGTCGGTCAGCGGATGGCCGGGCGACCAGCCGGAAGGCGTCGGCGCCTCCGCCTCGTCCCACCGCTCCCCGACTCCTCGCACCGGCTCGACCAGGCGCCCGACGCCCTCGCCCGTCCAGGCACGGGCCACTCCCACGCCCACGAGGACCGCCACGCCGTCCCGGCGGCCGACGCCCAAGCGGAGCGAGACGCGGCGCCCCACCCCCCGCCAGGAGCCGACCGAGCGGCCGGAGCCGTCCGAGGAGCCCACCACCGAGCCGACGCCCACGCCCACGCCCGGCGAGTCGACGGCCGACCCGACGCCCACCAGGCGGATCCCGCCGGGTCTCGACCCGGACCGGACGAAGGGCCCCAAGAAGTGACCGCCCAGGACGTCCGCGTCTGGCCCCCTCCGCCCGTCCCCGCCTGGCAGGACCCCGCCTCGGCCCGGCGTCCCGAGCGGCCACCGGGCCCCTTCCCGGAGTCCGCCGCCTTCCCGGAGTCCGCCGCCGGACGTCCCGAGCGCCCGCACGTCACCCTCCCCCAGCCCGCCGCCGGACGTCCCGAGCAGCCGCACGTCACCCTCCCCGAGGCGGCGGCCGCCAGGCGTCCCGCCGACCCGCGCGGCCACTGGTTCATGCTCGCCGTCGGCCTGCTGCTCGTCGCCGCCGCGCTCACCCTCAACGGGTACGTGACCGGCGTCACCGGCGAGACCCACGCCGCACCGCCCGCCACCGGCCGCCCCTCCGCCGAGCTGGCCAGGGCCCGGCGCGGCGGCCCCGTGCTGAACCTGACCGCCGGCGCCCCGTCCAGCGCCCGCCCGGCCGGCCGGACCGTCGCACTCACCTTCGACGACGGCCCCGACCCCACCTGGACCCCGCGCGTCCTGGACGTGCTGAGGAAGCACGGGGCCAAGGCGACGTTCTTCACCGTCGGCTCGAAGGTCGCCCAGTACCCCGAGCTGGCCCGGCGCATCGTCGCCGAGGGCCACGAGCTGGGCAACCACACCTACACGCACGCGGACCTCGCCTCCGTGCCCGGCTGGCGGCTCAGGCTGGAGCTGTCACTGACGCAGAAGGCGCTCGCGGGCGCCACCGGCCTGCACACGACGCTGGCCCGCCCGCCGTACTCCTCGACGCCGGCCGCGATCACCGTCCCGCAGTGGGACGGCATGCGGTCGCTGGCCGCCGAGGGGTACCTGGTCGCGCTGACCGACCTCGACACCCGCGACTGGGCCCGGCCCGGAACGGACCGGATCGCCGCCTCCGCGCTGCCCTCCCAGGGACGCGGGGCGATCGTCATGATGCACGACTCGGGCGGCGACCGGCGGCAGACCGTCGAGGGGCTGGACCGGGTCCTGACCGAGCTGTCGGGCAGGGGGTATCGGGCGGTCACGGTGACGGGCGCGCTCGGCATGCCCTCCGCCCACCGGCAGGCCGACGCCATGGACCGGTTCGCCGGCACCGTGCTGAACACCGCCCAGCGCACCGCCGGGGCCTTCACCGGGGCGCTGTCGTGGGTGCTGTTCGCCGCCGGCGCGCTGACGCTGGCGCGGCTGACGTTCTTCGCCGTCCTGGCGTGGGTGCACGCCCGCCGTACGCGGGGCGGGAAACGGCGGAAGGGACGCGCCCCCGTGTGGTCCGCGCCACCGCCCGTCACCGTGATCGTGCCCGCCTACAACGAGGCGGCCGGCATCCAGGCGACGGTGCGCTCGCTGGTGGAGACCGACTACCAGGGCGAGGTGGAGGTGCTGGTCGTCGACGACGGCTCCACCGACGACACCGCCGCCCTGGCCGCCGCGCTCGGGCACGCCGGCGTGCGGGTCATCCGGCGGCCCAACGGCGGCAAGCCCGCCGCGCTGAACACCGGTATCACGCAGGCCCGGCACGAGCTGATCATCATGGTGGACGGCGACACCGTCTTCGAGCCCCCCACCATCGGCCGGCTGGTCCGCCAGCTCGCTGACCCGTCGGTCGGGGCGGTCAGCGGCAACACCAAGGTCGGCAACCGGCGCGGCATGATCGGGCGCTGGCAGCACATGGAGTACGTCATCGGGTTCAACCTCGACCGGCGGGCCTTCGAGCTGCTCGACTGCATGGCCACCGTGCCCGGCGCGATCGGCGCGTTCCGCCGCTCGGCGCTGGTGGCGCTCGGCGGCGTCAGCTCCGACACGCTGGCCGAGGACACCGACCTCACCATGGCGCTGTGCCGGTTCGGGTGGCGCGTGGTCTACGAGGAGCGGGCGCTGGCCTGGACCGAGGCGCCCACGTCGCTCGGCCAGCTCTGGAAGCAGCGCTACCGCTGGTGCTACGGCACGCTCCAGGCCATGTGGAAGCACCGGCGCGCGGTGCTGGAGCGCGGGCCGTTCGGCCGGCGCTGCCTCGGCTACCTCGCGATGTTCCAGATGGTGCTGCCGCTGCTGGCCCCCGTCGTCGACCTCATGGCGGTCTATCGCACCGCTCTGGGCGACCCGCTGCCGGTGGTGGCGGTGTGGGCGGGGTTCGTGGTGGCCCAGGCGCTGACCGGCTGGTACGCGCTGCGTCTCGACGGTGAGCGCGCCTCCGCGCTGTGGGTGCTGCCGTTGCAGCAGTTCGTCTACCGGCAGCTCATGTACCTGGTGGTGATCCAGTCGGTGGCGACGGCCGTCCTGGGCGTACGGCTGCGCTGGCACACCATCCGCCGCGAGGGCACCTTCGGCGGCGCCGCGTCCGTTCCCCAGGGCTGACCCGCAGGGCCCCAGGGCTGACCCGCAGGGGCGCCAGGGCTGAGCCGCAGGGCCGGTCAGGGGACGGGCAGGCCGGTGGACGGCTCGACCACGGCCACGAAGACGTCGCCGTTGCCGGGCGCGGAGCCGTCCGCCGGGGCGCCGTAGGTCAGGCCCGAGACGGCCACCTTCCCCGCGGGGGTGGCCGCGGCGTACAGGTCGGGCTCGGAGAACGGATCGACCGCGTCGTCGCGCGCCGTGCCGAACTGCGCGGCGGCCCGCCGCTGTCCCCTGCCGTCCAGGCGTACCGTCAGGACGTCGGCGCCGCCCGCCATCACGCCCACCCGGCCCCTGGTGTAGCCGACGACCTCGACCTCGCCGCCGGGCAGGGACACCACGGCGGCCCCCTCGTCGGCGGCGGGGGTGGCGAGGGCGGCGGTCCAGCGCTGCCGGCCCGTGCCGGTGTAGGCGGCGGTGAGCAGGTCGCCGCCACTGGCGCCGGTCGCGACGGCCAGGCCCGCGGTCGTGACGGTCACGGCGTTCAGCCGGTCGTCACCCGGGCCGCCGGCGCTCGTCGCCCACCGCCTGACGCCGTCGGGCGCGTACCCGGCGATCCAGCCGTCGAGGCCGCCCAGCGCGCTCGTGCCCGGAAGGGAGGCGGTGGTGCTGCCGGTGACGTAGACGCCGGAGGTGTCCGCAGCCACGCCGTACGCCTTGTCCTCGCCCGCCCCGCCGTACTGGCGGACCCAGGAGAGCCGGCCGTCGGAGGTGAGGCGGGCGAGCAGGGCGTCCTTGTCGCCGCTGTTCGGGCCGTCGAGCGTGCCCTTGGTGTAGCCGGCCACGTACGCGCCGCCGTCGGGCGCGGCGGTCAGGCCGTAGAGCCGGTCGGCCACGGCGGGATCGCCGAACTGGGTGATCCACCGTACGGTCCCGTCCGCGTCGAGCCGGGCCACGAACGCGTCGTCGGCGGCGTTGCCGGGATGCCGGCCGTCCAGGTCGCCCTTGGTGTACCCGGCGGCGAGCACGCCGCCGTCGGGCAGCGCCGCCACGCCGTACAGGCGCTCGTCGGCGGCGGTGCCGAGCCGGCGCGTCCAGCTCCGCGTCCCCGTGCTGGCGAGCACGGCGTCGAGGCGGCCGCCGTACGGCTGGCCCGCCACCGGACCGCCGGCCGCGAACCCGGTGGTGACCGTGCCGTCGGCGTGGGCCGCGACGCCGCCGGCCCAGTCGGCGGCGGCCGTGCCGAGCAGCGGGCCGGGCAGGCCCGCCGGGGGCGTGACGCTCAGCGCCGGGCCCAGCTCGGCCATGGCCTGTTCGAAGGCGGGCGACCAGACGGTCCAGTCGTGGCCGCCGTCGAGGACGCGGAACTGCGCGGAGACCGCCGGTGACCTGCGGGCGGCGTTGTAGAGGGCGGCCGACTCGAAGTCCAGGTCGTGGTGCGCGTCGGCGGGCGCCGGATTGGCGTACTCGTCGTCGCCGACGGCCACGAAGAGCCGCACGGGCCGGTCGGGGTCGAGCTTCGGCAGCAGGGCCGGGTAGTTGAGCCCCTGGTACACCTCGTCGGCGAACTTCTCCTCGCCCCGCCCGAACGCCCCGTAGTCGCGCGCGGAGGAGTCGGACGGCGGCAGCGGCGTGTAGACGGCCGGGCTGAGGACCATGGCCGAGCCGAACAGGTCCTGGTGGGCCAGGGCGAGGCGCAGCGCCCCGGCGCCGCCCATCGAGTAGCCGCCGACCAGGCGGGCCTCGCGGATGGGCGCCGTGCGGTAGGTCGCGTCCACGTACGCCACCAGGTCGCGCGTCAGGGCCGTCTCCACCGGGCGTCCCGGCAGGTCGGAGCCGGTGTACCGGCTGTCGACGTACCAGCTTCCGCGCTCGCTCCACGGGGCGTCCGGCATGACCGCGATGACGGGCGGTATCCGCCTGGTCCGGATCATCTGGTCGAGGGTGTCCTTGACCCGGGTCCACGCCTGCATGGTGTCGCCCCGGCCGTGGAGCAGGTACAGCACGGGGTGACGCTCGCCGCCGGTGTCGTAGCCGTACGGCAGGTAGAGGTTGAAGGCGATGTCCTCGCCCAGGGCCTCGGACGGCGCTGACCCCGTGGTCAGGGTCCCGCCCTTCGGCGCCGTCACGTCGGCCTCGCCGGGCACGGCCAGCAGGAGGACCAACACGAGGGCGGCCAGCATCCCGGCGCCGCTCCACCTGGGCATGAGCATCTCCCGTAAACGTTTACAGCTCGGGCGTTCACTGTTGCAGGAGAGTTTCATGGTGCCGGAGGTACGGTGTCAACGCCGTGGATCGTCCGACTTGCGCAGTTTGGAGAGCCCGCTGGGGCACAATGGGGCCGAGTGAGCACCCCCCACACCAGCGTCCGAGGGCACCAGGACTTCCGCCGGCTCTGGACGGGCTCCGCGATCAGCCAGCTCGGGTCGGCCGTGGGCATGGTGGCGCTGCCCGTCGTCGCCGTCACGGTCGTGAACGCCTCCGCCTTCCAGGTCGCCCTCCTCACGGCGCTGACCGCGGCCACCACCGCGCTCCTGGCCTTCCCCCTCGGCGGCCACGTCGAGTACCGGCGCAAGCGCCCGACGATGATCGCGACCGACGTCACCAGGTTCGCCTGCCTGGCGAGCGTCCCGGTCGCCGCGTTCGCCGGCGTCCTGACGTTCGCGCAGCTGTGCGTGATCGCCGTGGTCAACGCCGCGTGCCAGATCGCGTTCACGGCGGCGTCGCAGGCGCACCTCAAGGCACTCGTCTCCGCCGACCGTCTGGTCGACGCGAACAGCCGCCTGGAGTCGACGCGCTGGCTCAGCGTCTCGGTCGGCCCGTCCGTCGGCGGCGCGCTCGTCGGAGTGCTCACCGCCGTGGGCTCGCTGGCCGTGGACGCGGTGTCCTTCCTGTTCGGCGCGCTGGCCGTCAGGACGCTGCGCGGCCCCGAGCCCGCCCCGCCGGTACGGGACCGCCGCGCCTCGTGGCGGGAGGAGCTGTTCGCCGGCTGGCGCTTCGCCCGGGAGCATCCGGCCATCCGGCTGATCCTGATCAGCTGGGTGACCTTCGCGGGCGCCAGCTCGATGGGGGCGGCCGTCTCCGCCGTGTTCTACCTGCGTGAGCTGCGCTTCGAGGCCTGGCAGTACGGGCTGCTGATGGGCGTGCCCTCGCTGGGCGGCTTCGCCGGCGCCAGGCTGGCGCCGCGGCTGGTGGCCCGGCTGGGCGCGGTGCGCGCTCTGTGGTGGGCGAGCATGCTGCGCGGCCCCTGGTACTTCCTGATCCCCGCGGCCGTGCCGGGGCCCGTCGGCCTGCTGATGTGCGGGTTCGGCTTCGGCATGGTGCTCCTGTTCGCCGGGGCGGCGAACTCGACCATGACGAGCTACCGCCAGGCGCAGACCCCCGACCACCTGATGGCCCGGGTGGCCGCCCTGTGGTCGTTCGCCACGACGGTCACCCAGCCCCTGTTCATCCTGCTCGGCGGGCTGGTCGCGACCTGGGCGGGCGCGCGGGCTTCCCTGTTCGCCGCCGCGGGCGTGATGGCGGCGGCCGCGCTCGTCCTGCCACGCGAGTGAGTCGCGCTCGTCCTGCCACGCGAGTGAGCCCGTGCCGCGGCGCGGCTCAGCCGGAGCCCCGGTCCGGCGCGGTCGCGGCGCGGTCGAGGCGGTCGCGGACCTCCCGCAGGACCGGGACCAGCTCCGGCGGATCCAGCACCTCGAAGTCGAACCCCTTCACCGCCACGTGCACCGCCAGCTCGCGCAGCGAGTTCGAGCCGGCCGTGAACAGGCACGTACGCGCGTCCACGGCCTCCAGCCGTCCCGCGGCGGGCGACGTGCGCGGCGCCACCGCCTCCAGCGGGGCGTGGAAGAGGACGCGGGCCTGATACCGGTAGGGCGCCGAGGTGATGGCGTGCGAGACGTGGGCCGCCGCGTCCTCGCCGGACGGCATCCGCGGGGTGAAGCGCGCCCCCGGCGGCCCGAGCGGCTCCTCGATCCGGTCCACCCGGAAGGTACGCCAGTCGTCCTTGGCCACGTCCCAGGCCACCAGGTACCACCGGCGCGGCGTGTGCACCAGCCGGTGCGGCTCGACCTCGCGCGAGGTCACGCCGTCGCGCCCCCGGTGGCGCAGCCGCAGCCGACGCCGGTCGCGGCACGCGGCGGCGATCGCGGCCAGCAGGTCGGCGCTCACCTCCGGATCGGCCGCCCCCGGCAGCGGTACGGTCGCCGCGCGGAACGCCTCCACCCGGTGCCTCAACCGTGAGGGCAGGAGCTGCTGGAGCTTGGCCAGCGCCCGCACCGCCCCCTCCTCCAGGCCGGCGACGCTGCCCGTCGCGGCCGTGCGCAGGCTGATCGCCACGGCCACGGCTTCCTCGTCGTCGAGCAGCAGCGGCGGCAGCGCGGCCCCCACCCCGAGCCGGTACCCGCCGGCCACCCCCGGGGTGGCGTCCACCGGATAGCCGAGCTCGCGGAGCCGTTCGACGTCGCGGCGCACGGTGCGCAGGCCGACCCGCAGCCGGTCGGCGAGTTCGGCGCCGGTCCAGTCCGTACGCGCCTGCAGCAACGACAGCAGGCGCAGCAGCCGCGCGGAGGTCTCCAACATGACCATCATTGTGGCCGCCATTGGTGCCCGAACCTGACACCAATGGCTCCTACCGTGACGGGCATGACGAACATGGAGATCCAGCCGTACCGCGTCGAGATCCCGCAGGCCGACCTCGACGATCTGCGGGAGCGGCTGCGCCGTACCCGCTGGGCGCCCGAGGTGCCCGGCACCGGCTGGGAGCGCGGCGTTCCCACCGGATACCTCCGGGACCTCGCCACCTACTGGGCCGACGGCTTCGACTGGCGCGGCCAGGAGGCGGCGCTCAACGCGTACCCGCAGTTCACCACCACCGTGGACGGCGCGCAGGTGCACTTCCTGCACGTGCGCTCCCCCGAGCCCGAGGCCACCCCGCTCCTGCTCCTGCACGGATGGCCCGGCTCGGTCGTCGAGTTCCTCGACCTCATCGGCCCGCTCACCGACCCCGTGGCCCACGGCGGCGAGGCCGCCGACGCCTTCCACCTGGTGATCCCGTCGCTGCCGGGGTACGGCTTCTCCGGCCCGCTCCCCGGCGCCGGCTGGACGGACGGCCGCACCGCCGCGGCGCTGGCGGAGCTGATGTTCAGGCTCGGGTACGACCGGTACGGCGTGCAGGGCGGCGACGTCAGCGCGTTCATCGCGCCGCTGGTGGGACGCGCCGCGCCGGACAGCGTCATCGGCGTGCACGTCAACGGCCTGCTCACGTTCCCGAACGGCGATCCGACGATCATGGGTTCGCTGACCGAGGCCGAGCGTGGGCGGCTGGCCGCGATGAAGGAGTGGCAGGAGAAGCTGGGCGCGTACATGCAGGTGCAGGGCACGCGTCCGCAGACGGTCGCGGCCGCGCTGCACGACTCCCCCGCCGGTCAGCTCGCCTGGATCGTGGAGAAGTTCAAGGACTGGACGGACCCGGCCGCCGAGCTCCCCGAGGACGCGGTGGACCGGGACCGGATCCTCACCGACGTGAGCGTCTACTGGTTCACCGGCACGGCGGGCTCGGCGGCGCACACCTACTACGAGCGGTTCAACGACCCCACCATGTGGGCGCCCAAGGAGCGCGGGACGGTGCCGACCGCGGTGGCGGTGTTCCCCACGGACTTCTCGGTCCGCCCGCTGGCCGACCAGGTCCACGACGTGGTCCGGTGGACGGAGTTCGACCGGGGCGGCCACTTCGCGGCCCTGGAGACCCCCGACCTCGTGGTCGCCGATCTCCGGGCGTTCTTCCGCGCCCAGGCCTGAGGACGCGCTCCGAGCCGGGCTTCACCGGGGACGGCGGGCGCCGAGGCCGGCGTCGCGGGCGCGGGCCACCGCCGCCGACCGGTCGGAGACGTGCAGCTTGGCGAAGATGTTCGACACGTGGTTGCGCACGGTCTTCTCGCTCAGCACCAGCCGCTCGGCGATGGCCTGGTTGTTGAGGCCGGTGGCGACCAGGTCGAGGATCTCCACCTCGCGCTCGGTCAGCTCGGGCAGCGGGCGGGCGCGGGCGGACGGCGCCGCGAGGGCGGCCAGCACGCGGCTGCCCGTCGAGGCGCCGAACACCACCTGGCCGGCCGCCACCGCCCGCACCGACCGGACGATGTCCTCCCCCGTCGACTCCTTCAGCAGGTAGCCGCGGGCGCCGGCGCGGATCGCGGCCATGACCGTCTCGTCGTCGCTCAGCATGGTCAGCGCCAGCACCGCCACCCCGGGATGCCGCGCGACGATCCGGGACGTGGCCTCGACACCGCTGATGCCGGGCAGGTGCAGGTCCATGAGCACCACCTCGGGCGCCGTCTCGCCGGCCAGCTCGACGGCGGCCTCGCCGGTGCCCGCCACGGCCACGACGTCCATCTCCGGCAGCTCGCCCAGGAGCGCGACCAGCCCCTCGGCGAACACCGGATGGTCCTCCACCACCAGCACCCTGATCATCAGGCCGCCAGCGGGAGCCGGACGAGCAGGTGCGTGCCCGGACCGTCGCCGGTGAGCAGCTCGAAGGTGCCGTTCAGCTCCTCCGAGCGGCGCCGCATCGAGGTCAGGCCGAAGCCGCGCCGGGCGGGCGCGCCGACGCCCACGCCGTCGTCGCGCACCCGCAGCTCCAGGGTGTCCGTGGCGCTCAGCGTGACCGTGCACCGGGAGGCCATGGCGTGCCGTACGGCGTTGGTCAGCGCCTCGGCCGCGATCCGGTAGGCGGCCAGCTCGACCGGGGGCGGCAGCGCGGGCAGGTCGGGCGGGACCCGCACCTCGACCGTGAGGTCCCCGGCGAAGCCCCGGCCCAGCTCGGCCAGCGCCCCGGCCAGGCCCAGGTCGTCCAGGGGCGGCGGGCGCAGGTCGTTGACGATCGTGCGGACGTCCTCCACCGTGGCGCGGATCCGCTGGGACAGCTCGCTCATCACCTTCTTGGCCTTCTCGGGGTCGGTGTCCACGAGCCGGCGTCCGCGGTCGGTCTGCAGCGCGAGGGCGGCCAGGCCGGGGCCGAGCCCGTCGTGCAGCTCGTACAGCAGGCGGTCGCGCTCCTCCTGGCGGGCGGCCAGCATCCGCCCGTGGGACCGCTCCAGGTCCGCGCCGAGACGATGGGCGTGCACGGCCACCGCCACGTGCGGGGCCAGCTCCCCCATCAGCCCGCGGTCCTTGGGGCGCAGCCGCTCGCCCAGCAGCAGCGTGCCGACGCGCTCTCCCCGATGCAGCAACGGCATGCTCTCGGCCACCTCGCCGGGACGGCCCGAGGACGCCACGACCACGCCCGACTCCTCGACCGCCACGTAGTGGACGCGCAGCACCCTGCCGACCTCCGCGGCCATCCGGTCCAGCAGCTCGCCCGGCGAGCCCGCGTCGGACAGCCGCGTGCCGAGCCGCCGCAGCGCCCGCGCCGGGTCCTCCCGCTCGCCGTACACCAGGCGGTTGGCCGCGGCCAGGACCCGTACGTACAGGGGATGCACCACGAGCGCCACGAGCACGGCCGACACGCCCGGGCCGAGCACCCCGCCGAGCGTGAAGGCGACCAGCGCGTACGTCCCCAGCAGCGCCACGCTGAGCGCCCCGAACGCCAGCGCCCGCGACAGCAGCAGGTCCAGGTCCCACAGCCGGTGCGCCACGATCGCCACCGACACCGCGACCGGCAGCGGCACGGCCGCCGACGCGATCACGACCGCGCCCCAGGGCGCCGCCAGGGCCACCCCCGCCAGGGCGACCGTCAGCAGCGCGGCGGCCAGCACCCACTGGAGCCTCCGGCGCACCTCCTCGCCGGAGGACCGGTACCGGACGGTGAGCGAGGCGACCGCGGCCACCACGGCGCCGGCCGTGCACACGGCGACGGGCGCGTCCAGGACGTCGGGAAGGCCGCGCAGACCGGCCAGCACTCCCGCGTAGCCGGCGGGGAACATGCCCGGGACGTTCTCGTAGGGCACCGGGCGCAGCATCCAGTCCAGCGTGTTCGCCACGATCGCGACGACCGCCACCGCCATCGCGGGCCGCCAGCGGCGCGAGGGCAGCCGCCCGTCCGGGAAGAGCAGCAGGAAGACCGTCGGCACGACGAGGTAGGCGGGCATCCACAGCCAGTTGGACACCCACATCGCCCAGTCGTCCCCCGGCAGGCCCCCGCTCTCGTTGATGCCCAGCAGCCCGTACGCCCCGAGGGCCACCCCCAGACCCTGGGCCGCTCCGGTGAGCACCATCACCCAGCCCACCCGGCATCCCGGCCGCTGCGCCACCACGAACAGGCCGGGCACGCCGAACGACAGCGCCGCCACGGCGCGGAAGGCGTCGAAGCGTTCCACCATCCCCGTGACGCCCAGCGCGCGCAGCCGCGGCTCGACCGCCAGCGCGGCGACGACCAGGACGACGAGCAGTCCCGCCGCCACGGCGGCACGCCGAACCGACCTGTCCTTCATGAGGTGCATCGTCGCATCCGGCTGTCCCGCCGTCACGGGACGAGAAGTCCCGTCCGGCTCGGGACCGGCGGCTCATGACGCCCGGCGCCCGCCCGCCGCACCCTCGTGCTGAAGCGATGAGAGGAGAGAACATGTCCACCACCACTCACCCCGCCGGCCGGACGCTGAGGACCGCGCTGCTCGCCGGGGTCGGCCTGCTGCTCACCATGGACCTGGTCGGCGCGTTCGTCTCGCTGTCGGCCGGGCTGAACGCCACCTTCCTGGACGCGCTCGGCCCCCAGGCCCGCCTGTCCGCGCCGATCCCGATGATGGTCGCCCAGGTCGTGCTGGTCGTCGCGGCGACCGGCCGCCGCCGCGCCCTGGCCGTCCCCGCCGCGGGTCTGATGGTCGTCGCGGGAGTGCTCGCCTTCGTGTCCGGGTTCTACGACGGCGGGTACGCGGCCGAGCTCACGGCGGGCCAGCGGGTGTACCAGATCGCGCTGGTCTCGGCGCACCTGGGGGTGAGCGCGCTCGCGGCGGTCCGGCTGGCACGCCTGCTCCGCACCCGACCCTGAAAGTGGGCCACTAGCCCTGGGAGTCGGCCAGGAGGGCTCCCCGCCGTGCCCCGCGCGTGGAGACGAGCCCTCCCGCCAGGCCGCTCACGGCGCAGACCACCACCAGCCCGGCGTACTGCGGCAGGGAGTACGCGAACCACGCCTCGCCGGTCAGCGCCTTGCCCAGCGCGGCGAGGGACGCGGCGGCGATGCCCGTCCCGAGCAGCGCCCCGGCGGTCGTCACGATCAGCGTCTCCCAGCACACCATCCGGACGAGCTGCCCCGGCCCGGTCCCCACGGTCCGCAGCAGCCGGATCTCCTCGCTCCGTTCGTCCATCGTCATGGCCGTCGCGTTGAGCACCGAGATCACGGTGTAGACCACCGCGGACCCCACCAGCAGCGGCGCCGCCCACGCCGCCGGTCCGCTGCGGGTCACGCCCTCCGCCGCGTCGCTGGTCGCCACGGCGAACATGAAGGTGCAGGCGAGCGCCACGGTCAGCATGACCGGGGACGCGGCCGACATCGCCCGGCGCGGCTGGGTCACCACCGAGGACCCGGCCAGCATCCCGGCGCCCGGGTCGAGCACGGCCGCCACGGCTCCGAGCAGCAGGCCCAGCAGCCGCATCGCGACCGGCCCCAGCGCGGACGCGCCCACGCACAGCGCCATCGTCGCCCCCAGCCCGGTCGGCACCGCGTCCTTCGGCGTGAGCTCCGGCACCAGCCACAGCAGCACGACGCCCCCGGCCAGCGCCACCACTCCGGCGACCGCCCTCGGCCAGGGCAGCAGCCGCCGCTGCGCCGCGCTCTCCCGCAGCACCTCCAGCGGGCCCACCCGCACCGCCTTGCGCGCCGCGAGCCGCGCCGCCGGCAGCGTCACCGCCACCCCGACCACCGACGCCAGGACGAACGGCACCGCCGTGACCTCCACCGGGATGCCTCCCGGCGCCAGCCCGGCCATCCGCATGAGCGCCGCCATGAGAGCGGCGTACGGCACGGCCAGCGCGCAGCCCGCCGCGCTCGCCAGCACGCCGACCACCAGCGCCTCGACCGTGATGAGCCGCCGCACCTGACGCGGCGTCATGCCGACCGACCGCAGCAGCGCCCACGTCCTGCGCTGCCGCAGCACGTGCATGCTCAGCATGCCCGCGACCACGAAGACCGACACGAACCCCGACACCAGGGCGGACAGCACCAGCAGCCCGATGATGTCGTGCAGCTCGTCGCGCGTGCTCGCGCCGGCGACCACCAGGCCGTTTCCGCCCACCAGCGTCACGGCCAGCAGCACGGCCACGAACGAGGCCGCCAGGCCCGTCCGGTTGGTCCGGACGTTGTTCCAGGCGAGGACGAGGGTCACCGGCGGCCGCCCAGCCGCGCGCCGATCTGCTCGGCCGAGGGCCGGTACAGGACGTCGACGATCCGTCCGTCGGTCAGGAACAGCACGCTGTCCGCGCGCGCGGCGGCCTCCGGATCGTGCGTGACCATGACCACCGTCTGGCCGAACGCGTCGACCGCCTCGCGCAGCAGCGCCAGCACCTCGTGCCCGGTGCCGCGGTCCAGCGCCCCCGTCGGCTCGTCGGCGAACAGCACCTCCGGCCTGCCGAGCAGGGCGCGGGCGATCGCCACCCGCTGCTGCTGGCCGCCGGACAACTGCGCCGGCCGATGCCCTTCGCGCCCGGCCAGGCCGACCCGGTTCAGCAGCTCCCGCACGCGTGCCGGGTCGGGCCGCCGTCCGGCGAGCCTGCTCGGCAGGATCACGTTCTGCCAGGCGGTCAGCGACGGCACCAGGTTGAACGCCTGGAAGATGACGCCGACCTGGTCCCGCCGGAGCGTCGCCAGCTCCTTCTCCCCGAAGCGGGTGATGTCGCGCCCCGCGACCCGGACGGCCCCCGCGTCCGGCCGGTCCAGCCCCGACGCGCACTGCAGCAGCGTGCTCTTCCCCGACCCCGACGGGCCCATCACGGCGGTGAAGCTGCCGCGCCGGAACCCGACGCTGACCTGCCGGAGCGCGGCCACCTCCGTGGCGCCCTTCCCATATGTCCTGGTCACTCCCTCAAGGAGAACCGCATGATCATCCATGATCAGCAGCGTGCCGGACCGCCGCCGGGCCGCCCATCCGGCATCTCCCCGATGGGCCCCTGAAACCCACCTGACGCGCGGCCGGGAACATGGCACGGCCGGGCGGGCAACAACGGGTGTACCGATCCAGAGCCGAGAGGCCGCAGAATGAGCGAAGAGAGCCGGGCGGAGGCGGATGACGCCTCATGCATCGAACGGTCCCGGCGCGACCCCGAGGTGTTCGCCGAGGTCTTCCACCGGCACGCCTCGGACATCACCCGTTACGTCACGCGCCGGCTGGGTGAGGACGCCGCGGACGACGTGGTGGCCGAGACCTTCCTGGCGGCGTTCCGGCAGCGCCACGGCTACGACCTGTCGCACCCGAGCGCGCGTCCCTGGCTGTACGGGATCGCCACCAACCTGATGCGCCGGCACGTGCGCACCGAGGTGCGGCAGCTCCGCCTCGTGGAGCGCACCGGCGTCGACCCGGTGACGGCGTCGTTCACCGACCGCAGCGACGAGCGGCTCAGCGCCGAGGCGTCCCGGCGCCGGCTGGCGGGGGCGCTGGCCTCGCTGCCCAAGGGGCACCGCGACGCGTTGCTGCTGTTCACCTGGGCCGGGCTCAGCTACGCGGAGATCTCCGAGGCACTGGGCGTACGGCTCGGAACCGTGCAGTCGCGCATCAACCGGGCCCGGAACCGCCTGCGCGAGGAGCTCGGCGGGATCAACCCCCTGGCCACCGTCAGCGAGGAGACCGTCTGTGAATGAGATGACCCAGCTTGAGAGGTTCCGCGCGGAGGTTCCGCAGCCGGGCCCGGCACGCGTGCGCCGGCACGAGGAACGGCTGCTGGCCGCCATCGCGCGTGACGCGGGAGGGGCGCCGGAGCGCGGGCGGCGCACGCCCCGCCTGCGCCTGCTCGGTCTCGCGGCCGGCCTGGCCGCCGCGGTGACGGCCGGGGTGGTGGTCGTGGCCAGGCCGGGAGCCGAGGCCCCCCAGATCATCCACCCGATGCCGGTGGCGGCCTCCGAAGTCCTGGAGCGGGCCGCGGAGCACGCGAGCCGGGCGCCGGAGCTGCATCCCGAGCCCGGTCAGTTCCTCGTCTTCGAATCGCGGACCATGAACCCCTCCTACGGCACCGACCGCTACCTGTACCGCACCTGGCGCAAGGTCTGGCTGCCCGTGCGGGGCGACGCGACGGGCGGGGTCATCGACGGGGAGAACCTGCCGCCCGAGCCGTTCCCCGGATGGCCCGTTCCCGCCGAAGCCTACGAGGGCGTCGGCCGCCGCAGCGGACCGGAGAAGCTCGCCGACTTCGACGATCGCGTCGAGTACCTGCGCTCGGACTACGACTACGTGAGCCGCCTGCCCACCGAGCCGCAGAAGATGTACGAGCACCTCTACACCGAGCTCGGCAACGGCCCGCGGGACGACGCCGAAGCCTGGAACCGGGTCCGCGGCCTGCTCACGGAGGCGTACCTGCCCAGGGCGCAGCGCGTCGCGCTGTTCCGCGCGGCGGCGGCCATCCCCGGCGTCACGACCGTCCGCCACGCCGTGGACGCCGCGGGCCGCACGGGCATCGCCGCCGCCAGGACCGACCCCGTCGCCGGCCGGCGCGACGAGTTCATCTTCGACCCGAAGACGTACCTGTATCTCGGCGAGCGGAGCGTGGTCACCGACGCCGCCAAGGCGGAGGCCCCGGTCGGCACGGTACTGACCTCGTCGGCACAGCTCAGCGTCTCGGTCGCCGACCATGCTCCGGCGGTGAAGGGGGACTGACTCAAATTGAGAGCGTGCTTGCAAAATATAGTACGCTCTCAAAATACGATCGATCCAGGACAACGGAGGTGGCCCGTCATGGGTGACGACGTCAGCGGCCTGCACCATGTGGGGCACATCGTGCGGGACATGAGCCAGGCGACGGAGCGGTACCGGCGGCTCGGCTTCACCGTGTCGGCACCCGCCTACCCCGTCCTGCCGCGCGTCGCGGGAGGCCCCGCCGAACCGTTCGGGGTGGCCAACAGCCACGTGCACTTCCCCGGCAACTTCGTCGAACTGGTGGCCGTCGTCGACGACGCCGGGGCCATGCCGGACGACGCCCGCCCGATCCCGCTGCAGGTCCCCGACAACAAGCTGCCAGGGCTGAGGGCGGCCATCGCCGCGACCGCCGCCAACATCACGGCCTTCCTCCAGCGCTTCCAGGGCCTGCACATCATGATCGCCGACACGCCGGACATCGACGGCGTCGCCGCGCGGCTGACCGCGGCCGGCGTCGGCCACGGCGGCGTGCACGCCGTCCAGCGGCCCGTCGAGACCGAGACCGGGACCGTGATGGAGCCCGCCCGCTACCTGGAGATCTCCGATCCCGAGCTGCCCGCCGGGCGCGTGCCGGAAGGCAGGATCGGCTTCGCCCAGAACACCCCTGCCGCGGCACCCCGGAACCAGCGGCACGCCGACCACCCCAACGGCGCCACCGGGCTGGTCGCATGCCTGATCTGCGTCGCCGACCCGGCGTCGCCCGAGCTGGAGCGCCGCTACGGCGCCTACTTCGGCGAGCCGCGGGACGGCCGCGAGACGGGTTTCGAGCGGACGACGGGTTTCGAGCGGGCGACCGGTTTCGAGGGGACGACCGGTTTCGAGGGGACGACCGGTTTCGAGGGGACGACCGGTTTCGAGGGGACGACCGGTTTCGAGGGGACGACCGGTTTCGAGGGGACGACCGGTTTCGAGGGGACGACGGGTTTCGAGCGGGCGGGCGTCGCCGTCGTGGCGGCATCGGCGCTCGCCGAGCTGCTGCCGGGCGAACGTCCGGCGGCCCTGCCGGCGTTCGTCGGCTACGCGGTGTCCGTCCGGGACATCGCGGTCACCGAGCGGCTTCTGCGCGACAACGGCGTCCCGGTCGCCCGCACCGGGTCAGGAGAGATGTTCGTGCCGGCCGACGCCGCGCTGGGCGCCGCGATCGTCTTCCGCCAGGAGACCTCGGTCTGACGTCGCCGGGCCGCGCACCATGAAGACGTCCACCGGGTCCTCGGCCTCGACCGTGAACCCGTGCCGCTCGTACAGCCGGCGGGCCGGGCTGCCCTGCAGCACGTTCAGCCGGACGACGGCGTTCTCGCGGTCGCACCGCTCCAGCAGCCGGCTCATCACGGCGGAGCCGATGCCCCTGCCGTGCAGATCCGGGTCCAGGTAGAAGTGTTCCAGCCAGTACGCGTCCTCGGCCGGCCGCAGCGCCACGCAACCGGCGAAGGCGCCGCCCACCTCGATCGTCCAGGTGTGCTCCGGCTCGAACGCGTCCCGCAGCCGCTGCCGTACCCGCTGCTCGTCGTACCTCCCGAGCCGTTCGAGATCCGGCCGCATCACCACGGCCCGCAGCTCCACCACCGCCTCGACGTCCGACAACAAAGCCGGACGAAGACCCCAATCCGCCATGATCGCGATGATATCGCCAAGTCTCATCGTCCCAGGCGGCCGGCAGGGCCCGTTCAGCGCTTGCGGGCCAGCGTGACGCCGTCACGGACGGGCAGCATCACGCAGTCCAGCCGGTCGTCACGGGCGAGGGCGTCGTTCACCCGGCGCATCGCCCGCTGGTCCTCCTCCTGGAACGCCGGGTCGAGCACCGTGCCCCCGAGGAACACGTTGTCGAGGACGAGCAGACCTCCGGGGACGAGCCGCGGGACGATCTCCTCGCAGTAGGCGGGGTAGTTGTCCTTGTCCGCGTCCACGAAGGCGAAGTCGAAGGCCGGCTCCTCGGGCAGCGCCCGCAGCGTGTCGAGGGCCGGGCCGATCCTGAGGTCGATGCGCTCCCGGACGCCCGCGCGTTCCCAGAAGGGCTGGGCGATGTCGGTCCACTCGGTGCTCACGTCGCAGGCGAGCAGGGAGCCGTCGGCCGGCAGCGCGCGGGCGATGCACAGGGCCGAGTAGCCGGTGAACACGCCGACCTCGATGGCCCGGCGGGCGCCCGCGAGCCGGACCAGCATCTCCAGCAGGGCGCCCTCGTCGGGCGAGACCTGCATCCCGGCGGAGCGGCCGGTCGCCTCCCGCGTCGCGACGGCCAGCTCGGTCAGCACCTGGTCGGCCGGGGTGGAGTGCGCGAGCAGGTAGTCGCCGACGGCCGGGGTGACGATCTCAAGGGCGTCCCCGGCGGTCGGGGCGGTCCACTCGACGTGGATCTCCTCCTGGGTGGCGAAGCGCACCAGGTGCCGGGTGACGACGTCCTGCACACCGGCCAGGGAGTCGAGCTCCGGGGCGGCGGCGATCAGGATCAGCTCGTCCCGGGTGGAGGTCAGCGAGCAGGTGCCCTGGCGGAAGGTGACGGTGCCCCGGCCGGCGCCGGTCAGCTCCGCGGTGGCCTTGTGGCCCATGTGCGAGATGAGCTGCTTGACGTAGCGGGCCGGGCGATCGGTCGCGACATGAGCTGTGGACAGGGGCATGCGGGGGTCCTTCCTCAGGCGTCAGGCGTCGAAGCGTCGAGAAAGCTCGACGCTTCGGTGCGCGACGGCAGTCTGCCGCGAGGCTTCCCGGTTTGTCAAAAGCGTCGAGATTCCTAGACACTTACGTCATGGACGACCCCCTGACGTTGAGCTCGCCCGCGCAGTTCAAGGCACTCGGACACCCGCTGCGCCACCGCATGGTGAACCTGCTGCGCCAGCGCCCCGCCACGCTCGGCGAGCTGACCGCGGCCCTCGGTTCGACCAAGGGAACGGTCGGCTACCACGTGCGCGTCCTGCGCGATGCCGGGCTGGTCCGCCTCGCGGGCACGCGGCGGGTGCGTGGCGGCACCGAGCAGCGCTTCGAGCTGGTCAGCAGGGGGTTCCGGCTGGCCGAGGAGGCCGGCGTCGGCGCCGAGTTCCTGGTCGGCGCCGCGCTGGCGGAGATGCTGCCCGCCCGTCCCGGCACCCGTGACCACACGTCGCTGCGCCACCTGTGGCTCACCCCCGACGAGGCCCGCGCCCTGGCCGAACGGCTGGAGGCCCTGGATCCCGGCCGGCACGAAACCGCGAGGCCCGGAACCGAGGCGTACGGGCTGCTCCTCAGCCTCTACCGCGCCGACATCCCCCGCCTTCCCCCCGAGGAGTGACCGCCCGCCCCGCAAAGCAGGGCCCCACTCCGCTCACACGCCATGACCGTCGCGGCCGTCAGAGCAGGCCCCGCTCCATGGCCGTGGTCACCGCCGCCGTACGGTCCGACACTCCGAGCTTGCCGAACACGCGCAGCAGGTGCGTCTTGACCGTGGTCTCGCTGATCGACAGTGCCCGGCCGATCTCGGCGTTGGTCATGCCCTTGGCGGCCAGCGCCAGCACCTGGCCCTCGCGGGGCGTCAGCGACTCCGCGACGGGGGCCCGCATCCTGGTGACCAGCTTGGTCGCCACCGACGGCGACAGCACGGTCTCGCCGCGCATCGCCGACCCGACGGCGGCCAGCAGGTCCGCCCTGCTGACGTCCTTGAGCAGGTAACCCGCCGCGCCGGCCTCCACCGCGCGGACGATGTCGCCGTCCGTCTCGTACGTGGTGAGCACGATGACCCGGGTCTCCGGACGCTCGGTGAGGATGCCGGGGATCGCACCCACTCCGTCGCCGCCGGGCATCCGCAGGTCCATGAGGACGACGTCCGGCGCCAGCCGCAGCGCCCTGACCACGGCCTCCGCCCCCGAGGCCGCCTCGCCGACCACCTCGATGCCCGGATCCGACTCCAGCATGCCGCGCAGCCCTTCACGGACCACCGGGTGATCGTCCACGATGAGCAGCCTGATCACGTCGGCACCTCCACCGTCAGCTCGGTCCCCCGGCCGGGAGCGGTGGAGACCCCGACGGATCCGCCCGCCTGCTCGACCCGGCTGCGCATGTTGCGCAACCCGTAGCCCTCGACGCCCCGCGAGCCATCGCTGTCACCGGGGTCGAACCCGTTGCCGTCGTCGGCCACCCGTAGGGTCACCTCGCGCCTGCCGTACCCCACCGTGACCCGCACCTCTCGCGCGTCCGCGTGCTTGCGCACGTTCGCCAGCCCCTCCTGCAGCGCTCTGACCAGCGCCACCTCCACGTGCGGCGGCAACGGCCGCGCGTCGCCGTCCGTGGCGAAGGCCGTGGCGACGCCGGTCTCCTCACCCGTCCGCCTGGTGATGCGCCGCATCGACTCCAGGAACGGGGACGAGTCGAGCGGCGCGGGGGCCAGGGCCGCGACCAGCGCGCGGGCCTCGGCCAGGTTCTCCCGCGCGGTCTTCACGGCGAGCCGCACGTTCCTGGTCGGGTCGGGCGCCTGCAGCAGCATGATGATGCTGCTGAACCCCTGGGCGAGGGTGTCGTGGATCTCCCCCGCCAGGCGTTCGCGCTCCTGCTGCGCGCCTCGCTCGGCCGACAGCCTCGCCACCTCGGCGCGGCTCCTCTCCAGTTGCTCGATCAGGTCCGAGCGCATCCTGCTCTCCGTGGTGACCCGGTCGGCCCAGCCGCCGAGGACGGCCGAGAAGAAGACGGCGATGGTGATCACCACGATGACGTTGAAGAACTGCCTGGGGTGCGAGGAGACCGCGACGACCCTGGCCACCGGCGGCACGCACAAGGCCAGGACCGCGGCGGTCGCCCACTTCGACGGCAGCACGATGAAGCACTGCGCGCAGAGCCCGAAGAGCGTGAAGAGGCTCTCCTGCGAGGTCAGCGCCACGGGGACGTAGAGCACGACCATCAGCGCCACATAGACCGCTCCGCGACGCGCGTCGTCGCGGATGACCGCGGGACGTCCCAGGAACACGTACAGCGGGGCAAAGGCCGCCAGGCAGGCCGCGGCCGTCGCCTTCTGCCATCCGGGCTGGTCGCCGAGGAGCAGGAAGACTCCCGGGACGGCGACGGACACGGCCAGCAGGAGCTCCCAGCCCCACAACTGCCGCCACGCGTCGAGATCTCCGCTCTTCACCGGTCGCGGCGGCTCTTCCACCGGAACGTCAGCAGACACAGCACCAGGCCTCCGATCACCCAGGCTCCCAGAACCAGTGCCACCCGGTCGAGCTCGTACGAGCCCGTCACCTCCAGAGCGGCGCCGCCCTCGCCCAGGAAGACCGCTCTGAACCCCTGGCACATCCACCGAAGCGGGAAGACGGAGGCGACGCCGACCAGCCAGCCGGGCAGCTCGGTGAAGGGGATGAACACCCCTGAGATGAACTGCAGGACGATGAAGGGCAGGGTGATGACGGCCGTGGCGCTCTTGGCGGATCGGGGCAGGCTGCTGGCCGCGATGCCGAGCAGGCTGCCCGCCGCCAGGCCGAGGATCCCGACCCAGCCGAAGGTGAGCCAGCCGGTGACGTCGTCCGGCAGCCTGAGGCCGTACAGGACGACGGCGACCGTCAGCAGCAACGTCACCTCGGCGACCGACATCACCATCACGCTGAGGATCTTGCCGAGGAAGTAGGCGGACCTGGGCATGGGGGTGCCGGCCAGCCGTTTGAGCACGCCCTGCTCCCGTTCGACGGCGATGCTGACGCCGAGGTTCTGCAGGCTCACGGAGAGCACGCCCGCCCCGATCAGGGCCGCGGTGTACACCTGGGCGACGGTGACGCCGCTGCCCTCGAACCGGCCGCGGAAGATCGAGCCGAACAGCACCAGGAGCACGATCGGCAGGGAGAAGGTGAAGATCACCTGGTCCCGTTCCCTGAAGAACTGCCGCAGTTCGAAGAGCGCTCGCCCCGCCCCGATCTCCAGGGCGGAAGGCAGCCCGCGGGCCGTGTCGGTGGTCGTCATGGTCCGCTCCGCTCCTCGATCAGCCGCAGGTAGGTGTCCTCCAGGGACGGGCGGGTCACGGTCAGCCGCGGGACCTCGCCCCCGTACCGCCGGGCGAGCTCGACGACCGTCGCGGCCGGGGTGTCGGTCTCCACCTCGCCGTCGGCCCAGGCCACCGTGGCCCTGGCGCTCGCCCTGCCGCCCAGGGTCCGCGGGTCGCCCTCGGCCACGATCCGGCCGTGGACGATCACCGCCACCCGGTCGGCCAGCGCCTCGGCCTCTTCCAGGTAGTGCGTGGTGAGCAACACCGTCGTGCCTTCCAGGCCCCTGATGAGGTCCCAGAACCGCCTGCGCGCCTCCGGGTCGAACCCGGTGGTGGGCTCGTCGAGGAAGAGCAGCTCGGGGTCGCCGACGATGCCGAGGGCGACGTCGAGCCTGCGCCGCTGGCCGCCGGACAGCGCCGGGATCCTCGCGTCCGCCTTCCCGGCCAGCCCGACCTGCTCGATGACCTCGTCAGGGTCTCTGGGACGCGGGTAGTACGTCGCGAAATGCCGGACGACCTCCCTGACGGTGACCTCCGCCATGTCGTCGGCCGCCTGCTGGACGATCCCCGTCCTCGCCCGCCACCGCCTGGTGGGCCGCCGCGGATCCACTCCTAGCACGCTGACCGTGCCCGCGTCGCGATCGCGGTGCCCCTCCAGGATCTCGACGGTGGTGGTCTTGCCCGCGCCGTTGGGGCCGAGGATCGCGAACACCTCACCGGGCCGGATCTCCAGATCGACGCCCCGCAGCGCCGTCACGTCGCCGTAGCGCTTGGTCAGTCCCCGCACGCTCACCGCTGCGTTCATGCGACGATCGTCCGGCGCGCCGGGCCCCTCCCGGCACCTCCGAGTGATGGACGCGTCCGTCCTCCGATCGGAGGACGGCGCACCCCTCCTTCGACGAGAACCAGGTGCGGGCTGACAACCTTTTCCCACCGCCTCCGCGTCGTGGCCATGTGAGTGATCCAACGGAAGAAGCCGCGTACGCCGCCTTCGTCGAGGCGGCCTGGAACAGGCACATGGCCGTCGCCATCCTGCTCACCGGCGACCGCCATCGGGGCGAGGAACTGCTCCAGGACTGCCTGGTGCGGCTGTACGTGCGGTGGCGGCGCGCGGCCCTCACCGACCCGCACGCCTACCTGCGACGCATGCTGGTCAACGGGAACGTCAGCTGGTGGCGGCGGCGTCAACGGGAACTGCCCACCGCCGAGCCGCCCGACCACGCGGATCCCCGGTCCGGGCCGTACGAGCGGGACGAGGACCTGCGGCGCGCGCTGCTGTCCCTGCCGCGCAGGCAGCGCGCCATCGTCGTGCTGCGGCACTACGAGGACCTGACGGAGAAGGCGGTCGCGGCCGCCCTCGGCTGCTCGGTCGGCACAGTCAAGAGTCAGCACTCCAGAGCGATGGCGCGGCTGCGCGCGGCTCTGCGGGAGAACCAGGAGGCAGCACGATGAACGACGATCAGGAACACCTCGCCCGGGCGCTGCGGACCCTCGCCCACCGCGAACCGGCCACTCCGGCGCCGGTGTCGGAGCTGGTGCGCCGGGGACGCCAGGCCAGGCGGAGGCGCACTGTCGCGGGCGCCGTCGCCGGAACGGGCCTCCTCTCCGCAGCGCTCGTCGTGGCCCTCGGCACGGCCGGACTCGGCCCCGCCGCCACGCCACCGGCCTCGACCGCGGTCGCCGTCGCGCCGCACTCCCGAGCCTCGCATCCTCCCGGTTCGCGATCCCTCGACGCCAGGTCCGTCCTGCTGGCCGCGGCCGAGACCGCCGCCCGCGAGCCGGCGACGTCGGGCCGTTTCTGGTACGTCCGTGAGCGCACCACCAAGCCGGCGCGCTACCTGCCGAAGGGCGGGAACCCGATGCGGGGGACGCCGTTCTCCGCGACCGTGGCCACCACCCAGGACACCTGGTACCCGAGCGACAGAGGAGCGTCCAGCCGGACGGTGACCGGCCAGGACCCGAAGGTCGCCTTCGCCTCCGCCGCGGACGAGGCGAGGTGGCGGCGACTGGGCTCCCCCGCCCTGGCCCCGGAGAAGCCGTCGACCAACGACCACGACATGGACCTGTCCTTCCTGATCGGCAACCACCGCTTCCCGATCGGGAAGCTGCTGGAGCTGCCGACCACGAAGGACACGCTGGAGAGCCGCTTCCGGCGGCTGTACGACGAGGAGTCCCCGAGCGACTGGTCCCCCGCCAAGCCGGAGTTCGGGGAGTACGTGTGGTCGGCGGCGCGGGACCTGCTGGCCGGCCCCATCAGTCCCGGGACCCGCTCCGCCCTCTACCGGCTGCTCGCCGAACAGCGCGAGATCAGGTCACAGGGGCAGGTCACCGATGCGCTGGGCCGCACGGGAGTCGCCCTGGCGCTTCCGGGGACCGGGACCGGGGAGAGCGCGGGCGAGTTCCGGCTGATCGTGGACGACGGCACGGCCGAGCTGCTCGCCTACGAGTTCCGTTCGCCGGGGGAATCGGAGCCGACGCTGCAGGTCTCCTACGAGGACATGGGCTGGGTCGACGACCTGGGCGATCGCCCGCGCGACTAGCCCGGTGGACAGGTGGTCATTTGACCACCCGTCCCGTCGTCTTCCGGCCGTCCGGGGGCACGGCCAGGCAGTACACGGTTCTGTACCGCGGCCAGTCGTCCTCCGCCGGCCCGAGTCCCCACAGGCCGACCGCGTCCCGTTCCGACTCCTTGATGCGCATCCTGGGAAGGCACCCGTTCTCCATGAGCCGGTTCATGTCCGCTCCCGGCCACGGCCCCTCGGGAAGGACGTAGGTCGTGGCGAACTCGGCGGAGTGCGGCACATCGCAGGGGACGACGGTCACCATGAACGTCTGGGGCAGGGGCTCGACGCAGTCGCCGGGCCGCAGCTCGGCGGCGTGGAACTGCTGGGAGCCGGGGATGGCGCTCTGCTGGGACGGCGTCTGCGGGGCGGCCGCCGATGTCGGCTCGGCACGCGTGGAGGACCCCGGCAGGGCGGATTGCCCGGCGCAGCCGGCGAGCGACAGCAGCACCCATAACGCCGCGAATGATGAACGGATCATGGAAACGAGGATGGCACCTCGTGATCACATCAGAAGCGGTAGTGCTGGACGGCGGTGCCCTTGCGCGACAGGAAGGTGCTCCAGGCGGTCAGGAAGCTTGCCAGGCGGGTGGTCCACGGATAGCGGGCGACCTCGGGCTCGCGCCCCAGGAAGATCTCGCGGACCAGCTTCATGCGCGGCTCCAGGCGCTCGATGTCCTGTGGGGTGTCGAAGCCGGGAGACCTGAGGTAGGGGGCGACGGACCGGGTGCCGGCGTACTTCCTGGCCGCCCACACGTGGAAGCGCGTGTAACCGTTGAAGCAGATCTCCCCCGAGGGGAAGTGGCTGATCAGACGGTCGAGGAGGGTGGCCAGCTCCTCCTTGGACAGGAACCCGATCAGGCCGTCGGCGACGATCACGGCGGGGCGGTCGGCGGGGATCTCGTCGAGCCAGTGGGCGTCGTTGAGGTCGGCGCCGATGGTGTGGGCGTGGGGGCGTTCGGGGAGCAGGAGCCGCCTGGCCGTGGCCGCGCCGGGCAGGTCCACGTCGTACCACTCGACGGTGGCGGGCGGGTCGACGCGGTGGACGCGGGTGTCGAGCCCGGCGCCCAGGTCCAGCCCGACCGCGCCGGGATGCCTGGCGACGAACCGCCGCACGATGTCGTCCATCACCAGCGAGCGGTGGGCGATGCCCACGACGGGGCTGGCGCTGAGCTTGAACTGCCCGGCGTCGTAGCCGAGCTTCGTGACGACGTCGTAGGCGGTCTTGTCGCGCAGGATCGGGTGCTCGGCCTGGTAGTCGAGCGCCTTGCCCGCGAGGGTGAGCCAGAGCGTGTTCTCCAGCGGGGTGAGCTCGGGAAGGGTGATCATTCTTCCTCCTGCGGGGACTCGTCCTGCGGGGACTCGTCCAGCGCGGCCCTGGCCGCCTTCAGCGCCGCGTCGTCGGCGAACAGCCCGTGGGTGTAGAGCTCCAGCGTGGGCAGCGCGAGGCGGCGCAGCACGTCGGGGCCGAACCGCTCGTGGCCCAGCGCGCGCGCCAGGGCGGGCGGCATGGTCAGCGTGGCCACGCTGTGGAGCACGCTCAGCACCGCCAGCGCCCGTACGTCGGAGGACGGGCGCATCGTGCCGTCGGCGATCCCGGCCCGCAGGATCTCCTCCGACTCCTCGACCAGCGTGTCGACGAAGGTGGCCGCGGCGGGCGTGTCCTCCTCGATGGCGCGCAGCATGTACTGCACCTGGAGGCGGTACTCCTCCGGGTTGGACAGGTACTCGCGGAACAGGTCCCGCATGCCGCTCGGACGGGCGTCGCCGGCCCGCTGGACCAGGATGCGCAGGACGTGGTCGTCGCAGACGCTCCGGAGCCTCTCCTTGCTGCCGAAGTGGTGGATGACCAGGCCGGCGCTCACTCCCGCGGTCGCCGCGACGGCGCGCAGGTTGGTCTTCTGGAAGCCGTCCCGGGCGAAGTGCGCGATGGCCGCGTTGCGGATCCTGGCCTGGGCGGTCAGGTCCGACGATGCTGAACACATGTTTTGGATGCTAAACGCACGTTCAGTATCACGCAAGGGCCGTGGAGACCTCAGACGCCGGACGGTCGGCGTCCGTCGTCGCCGAGGGAGATGAGCAGAAGGCGCAGCAGCGCCGCCAGTTGATCGCGCTCGGCGGCGGGCAGGTCCTCCAGGAGCCGGTGCTCGTTGGCGAGGTGATGCTCGACGACCTCGTTGACGAGGCGCAGCCCCTGGTCGGTCAGGGAGATCAGGACGCGTCGCCGATGGTCCGGGTCCACGCCCCGGTCGACCAGCCCCTTGCTCACCAGCCGGTCGACCCGGTTGGTCAGCGCGGCCGAGCTCACCATGACCGCCGCGCTCAGGTCTCCGGCACAGAGGCGGTGCGGCGGACCCGAGCGCAGCAGCGTGGCCAGCACGTCGAACTCCCAGGACTCGAGCCCGTGTCGGGCGAACTCCTCCTTGATCGCGCGTTCGAGCAGCCTCGACGCCCGGGAAAGGCGGCCGATGACCCCCATGGGCGAGCTGTCGAGGTCGGGGCGCACCGCCCGCCACTCCTCGATGATCACATCAACTCCGTCCTGCCGGGTCGCGTCGCTCACGCCAGGCCCCTTCCTGTGAGGCGGTTCGCTCCGCAGTCTAATCTCTCGACATCGAAATGTTTGACACTTGGGGGATCCTCGCTCTAATGTTTCGACATCGAAATTTTTGAGGGAGATGACATGCGTATCTTGATCGTCGGAGCGCGCGGCTACCTGGGTTCGGCCGTCACCGAAAGACTGTCGGCCGCGGGACACGAGGTGGTGGAGCTCGTCCGCCCGGGTGGCGCCCATCCCGAAGGACCGTACGAGCGGCGTGTAGGCGACCTGACCGACCCCGGCTCGCTCACCGCGGCGGTCACGCCCGACATCGACGCCGTGATCAATCTGGCCACCCCCACCGGTGACGCCGACACCGACGCCGCGGCCGTCGCGGCGCTGACCGGCCCGCTGCGCGGCACCGGGCGCGCGTTCGTCTACACCAGCGGCATCTGGGTGCTGGGCGCCACCGGATCGGCGACCGCCCACGAGGAGTCGCCGACCGACCCGATCGCGATCGTGGGCTACCGGCCCGGCATCGAACAGCAGGTGCTCGCCACCGCCGAGGAGGGCGTCCGCGCCACCGTGCTCCGTCCGGGCATCGTGTACGGCCGCGGCGGCGGCATCTCCGCCCTGCTGGTCGCCCTGGCGCGCAAGAACGGCACGCCCCTGGTCGTCGGGGACGCGGCGGTGCGCTGGCCGATGGTGCACGTCGACGACCTGGCCGACCTCTTCGCCAAGGTGGTGGAGCAGGCGCCCGCGGGAACGCTGTGGCACGGCGTGAGCGAGCCGGCCGTTCCGGTGCGGGAGCTGGCCGCCGCCGCCGGTCAGGCCGCCGGGGTCACCGGCGAGCCGCGGGTCTGGCCGCTGGAGCAGGCGCGCGAGGCGCTCGGCGAGCTGTTCGCCGACGCCCTGACGCTCGACCAGTCGGTCAGCGGCGAGGTGGCGCGCGACCGGCTGGGCTGGCAGCCGCGCCACCTGGAGGCCACCGCCGACCTTCGCGACGGTTCCTACCGCTGAGCCCGCCGCGATTCCGTCGGAGCTGTCATGATCTTGATGACGCCTCACCGATGGGATCCGCGATGCCCACTCGCTCACTCGTGCTGCTGGCCGCCTCGCTCTGCGCGGGCGGCCTCGGGCCGCCCCCGTACCACCGCCACCCTCAACTGCTGAGGATGCCGCGTCGTCACGCGGCCTGACGTCTTCTCGGCCGCATGTCGAAGAAGAAAAAGATCATCAGGAACACGTAGCAGCAGAGCGCGGCCACCGCGCTGAAGGCGCCGATCACGGTCGGCACCAGGTAGGAGACCGGGCCCATGCCCCACCGCAGGCGCAGGGCGCGCGCCTCCGCCGGGGTGATGTGGGGGCCCAGGTGGCGGTGGCCGAGCGAGGCGTACCACCACACGGCGTTGTAGAAGATCCCGCCGACCACCAGCACGAGCCCGTAGAAGACGGCCGCGACCCGCTGCGCCGCGACGTCGCCGCTGTGCAGGGCCTCGGCCAGCACGTGCGTGGGGAACGGCAGGAAGGCCACGTCCATCAGCAGCAGCACGTTGAACCCGAGCAGCATGCCATCGGTCCTGCGGATGAAGTGGAACATCCGGTGGTGGTTCATCCAGACCATGCCCACGAGCAGGAACGTGATGGCGTACGCCACGTACGACGGCCACAGGCCGACCAGAGCGCCCCGCAGGTCGTGCTCCCAGCCCTCGGGCAGGTGGATCTCGATCACCAGCAGGGTGATGGCGATGGCGAAGACGCCGTCGCTGAACGCTTCAAGGCGAGATGTACTAATTGCGGGGGAATCGTCCGTCACGGCCCCAGATCGTAGCCTGCGGACGGAGAAGCAGGCCGTCTCCCCGCACCGGCGGTCCTGACGAGGTCATCGCCCGACGGCGAGCCGGCGGGAGTGCTCCTCCCACGCCGCGGTGAGCCGGTCGACCGCGGCCTCCAGGGTCGGCGGGGCCTCGGCGAAGGAGAGACGGATGCCGTGGTGGTGCCTGCCGTCCACGCAGGCGGTGGCTCCCGGGGCGACGATGACGCCGTAGCGGGCGGCGGCCAGGTGCGCGAAGCTCTCACTGTCGCCGACCGGCAGGGAGACCCAGGTCGACAGCCCGGCCCGCGGCATCTCGGCCGGCCAGGCGGGCAACTGCCGCTCCAGCAGCGCCAGCAGCAGATCCCGCCGGTCACGCAGGGAGTGGCGGAGCCCGTCCTGCCAGGTCGTCCCGGCCGCCCCGAGCAGGCGGGCGGCGATGAGCTGGGACGGCACGCCAGGAGCGGGATCGCTCGCGCAACGCAGCAGCAGGACGTCACGCGACCGCTCCGGCGCCCGGATCCAGCCGACTCGAAGCCCTGCCCAGAACATCTTCGACAGGGATCCGAAGGCGATCACGGACTCGTCCCGCGCCGCCAGCGGGATCACCGGCTGTCCCTCCTCCCCCAGGTCCAGCCCCGCCTGGGTCAGGTCCTCCACGAGGAGCGCGCCGCCTCGCCGTACCGTGGCGAGCAACGAGTCGCGGCGTGAGGCGCTGAGGACCGCGCCGGTGGGGTCGTGGGCCGCGGAGTCCACGTAGATCACCGGCGTGCGGACGGCCAGGCGCCGCACGGCCTGCGCGTCGATGCCGAACGGATCCACCGGCACCGCGATGGGGCGCTCTCCCCGCATGGCCGACACGAGTCCCGGACCGGTGGGGCAGCCCGTGATCACCGAACGCCCGGAGGCGGCCGTCGCGGCGAGCACCAGCGACAGCGCGTGCCGGGCACCGGAGGTCACGATCAGCTGATCCGCCGTGGTCGGCAGGTGCAGTCGCTCCGTGAGGTGCGTGGCGAGCGCGGCGCGCAGCGCGGGGAGCCCGGCCGGGTGCAGGCCATGTCCGCGCAGGTCGTACGGCAGGATGCCGCCGTCGAAGGGCGGCAGGTGATCGACGCCCGCGGGCACCGACAGGGACAGATCGATGACCTCTTCGTGGCCGGAGGAGCCGTCCTGGGCCAGCCGGCGGCGCAGCAGCGCGGAGGCCGCGTCCTCCAGCGGTGCGGGCGTCGAGGTGGGACGCGGGCGGACGAAGGTGCCGGCGCCCTGGCGGCGTTCCACCAGGCCGGCGTCCGCGAGCTCGCTGTAGGCGCGGACGAGTGTGCCGCGGCTGACCCCGAGCGCGTCCGCCAGCGGCCGCTCGGCCGGCAGCCGCTCTCCCGCGTCCACCAGCCGCCGCTCCATCGCGTCGGCGATCCCCTCCGCGATCCGCCGGTAGTGGGGCCCGGTACGGCGCCGCCACCCGTCAAGGGCGATACGCACCCACCACCCCAGATCATGGTCCATTTTCCAAAATTGGCACTGTCTCGCGCGATCGGCAACGGACATGCTTGCCGTCGGCGTTCACGACCCGGGGAGACATCATGGATCCGAGCCCCACGCTGGCCCGGCGGTTCTGGGAGGCGATCGAGCCCATCCACGCCGTCGCCTACTTCACCGTCGAACCGGCGGAAGCGGCCACGGCGATCGGACTCACCGGCTGGTGGATGGGCTACTTCGCGGGCCGGGTCGCCCCGGTGGGGCCGGTCGACGAGGCCGCCGCGGCCGCCCTGTTCTTCGCGTTCGCGCCGGCGAAGGTGGCCCGCGCGCTGCCCGAGGCGTGGGAGCGCGCCGGCCCGGAGAAGGTGCTCGACAGCCGTCTCGCCGCGGTGCGGGCGGCCCTCGACCGCGTCCTCCCGCCCGTCGGGCCCGACACCCTGCTACGCCTCGTCGGCCTCCTCGAACGGGCGGCCGAAGGGTGCGCCTACGAGGGACGCGCGCTGGCCGCCGCCTGGTCCCGGGTGTCCCGCCCGGCCGACGTGGCCGGACGGCTCTGGCTCGCCACCACGATCCTGCGCGAGCATCGCGGCGACGGTCATGTCATCGCCGTGGTGCATGGCGGGCTCTCCGGGCTCGAAGCGTCCCTCACCCATGTGGCCACCGGCAACGTCTCCAGGGAGCTCATCCAGCGGAGCCGCGGCTGGACCGACGCCGAGTGGGAGGAGGCGCGACGCAGGCTGGTGGCCCGTGGCCTGCTCGACCGGGACTCCCGGCTCACCAGGACCGGCGGGGTGCTGCGGCGCGAGATCGAGAACGCCACCGACCGGCTCGCCGCCGACCCGGTCGCCACGCTCGGCGAGACCGGCGTCGAGGAGGCGATCCGGCTGGCCGCGCCGATCAGCCGCCACCTCGTCGACACGAACGTCATCCCGGTCCCCAACCCGATCGGAGCCCCCCGCCCATGACCACCATCAGGTGCTCGCACCAGGATGCCGTCACCACGATCACCATCGACCGCCCGGCCAAGCACAACGCTCTGGACTACGCCACCATCGACGCCTTGATGGCCGCGCTCGACCGGGTGGAGACCGACGAGGGTGTCCGGGCCGTCATCCTCACGGGCGCCGGGCGGCGCGCCTTCAGCGCGGGCGCCGACATCGGCGATCTCGCCGAGAGCATCGCGGGCGGCGTCGACCGGGCTCTGCGGGACGTCGTCCGGAGGGGGCAGGGACTCACCCGCCGGATCGAGACCTTCCCCAAACCCGTCGTCGTCGCCGTCAACGGCCTGGCCTACGGCGGCGGCTGCGAGATCACCGAAGCGGCGCCGCTCGCCGTCGCGGCCGACCACGCCACCTTCGCCAAGCCGGAGATCACACTCGGCTTCCCGCCCCCGTTCGGGGGTTCGCAGCGGCTGCCCCGGCTCATAGGCCGCAAGCGCGCGCTGGAGATGATCCTCACCGGCGATCCCATCGACGCGGGGCGCGCCATGGACCTCGGTCTGGTGAACAGGGTGGTCCCGGCGGACGACCTCCTCGACGCGGCGCACGACCTGGCGGCGCGCGTCGTCCGCCACCCCGCCTCGGCCGTGACGGCATGCCTGGCCGCGGTGACCCGCGGTGTCAACGTGCCGATCGACGAGGGGCTCGCCGTCGAGGCGTCCTGGTTCGCGGTGACCGTGCCCACGGAGGGTGTCGCCTCCGGCCTACGGCGCTTCCTCGCCCGCGACAGGCGCCCCGATCGCGGGCGCTGAGCCGTACCGCCGGCCGAGCCAGGAGCCGGGATCGGGGCGCCGCGGCAGGCCGCCGGAGACCGGCAGCCGCACGTCGATCCGCGTGCCGGCGTCCTGCTCGGCCACCACGACGCCGCCGCCGTGCAGCGTCACCTGCTGGCGGACGAGAGTGAGACCGAGCCCGGAGCCGGGACTCCCGGTGCGCCGGTGGAAGCGGGCGAAGACCGTCTCGCGGTCGGCGGGCGGGATGCCGGGGCCGGCGTCCCGTACGGACAGGACGGCGTCGTCGCCCTGCGCGGACAGCTCCACGGTGATCAGGGCCCGGCCCTGGTCACCGGCGCCGTGGATCGCGGCGTTGTCCAGCAGGTTGTCCACGATCACCCGCAGCCCTTCCGCCCGTCCGCGCACGGGCAGGCCGTCCGGGACCGAGGCGGAGATCGTGGCGTGCGGATGGCGGCGGCGGGTGTCCTCGACAGCCGTGCTGACGATCTCGGCCAGGTCGACCTCGACGAAGGTCGCCCGGTCGAGCAGCTCGCCACGGGCCAGCCCGCTCAGCATGGTGATCAGCCGCAGGATCCGGGCGTGTTCGGCGTTCAGGTCCGCGACGACTTCCGCCCGCTCCGCCGGATCGAGGCCCGGGTGGTCCAGCAGGCTCAGGTTGGCGCCCATGCTGGTCAGCGGGGTGCGCAGCTCGTGCGCGGCCGAGGCGGCGAAGGCGCGCGCCGTCTCCAGCGCCTCGCCCGTGCGCGCCACCGCCGCGTCGCGCCGGTCCAGCAGCTCGTTGACCAGCCCGGCCAGCTCGTCCACCTCGACGGCTCGCGAGGTGGTGGCCAGCCGGGTCGCCGTGCGCGACGGCCGGTCGATCGCCCGCGCCTGCCGGTGCAGCACCGCCACCGGCCGTACGGCCAGCCGCCCGAGAGCCAGGCCCGCCGCCACGCCCACTCCGGCCGCGACGAGCGTGGACAGCACCACGCGCCGGGCGAGCTGCCGGCGTTGCGCGTTCACGTGCGCCGCCGGCTCGAACAGCCACAGCCGGGCCCGTCCGCCCGGCCCGAGGTCCGCCTGCACGAACCGCCACCGCCGCCCGTCCCGGACGAGATCGGCGGGCCCGTCCGCGCCTGCCGGGTACGGCCCGCGGGGCAGGTCTCCTGCGGCGAGCGGCTCGGTCCCGGAGACCTCCAGATACACGCCGCCCGGACCGCCGCCGGTGGCCGCCGCGGCCAGCCGCTGCTTGAAGACACCGGGCGTCATCCCCGGATCGGTCCGCGCCGCGTACAGGGAGGCCATCGGCGTCAGCGCGTGCAGCCGCGCCGTCAGCTGCCTGTCGCGCTCCGCGTACAGGTCCTCGGACATCAGCCGCAGCACGAACAGCCCGGACAGCAGGACCAGCAACGGGACGAGCACGGCGAAACAGACGGCGAACCGGGTGGACAGCCTCATCGCATGGCTCACAGTTCCGAGGGGAGCATGGCCCGCAGCACGAACCCGACCCCGCGGACCGTGTGCACCATCCGGGGCTCGCCGCCGGCTTCGAGCTTGCGACGCAGGTAGCCGACGAAGGTGTCGACGGCGTTGCCGGTCACCTCGAAGTCGTAGCCCCAGACCCGTTCCAGCAGCACCTGCCGGGACAGCACGATGCCGGCGTTGCGCGCGAGGGTCTCCAGAAGGTCGAACTCGCGCCGCGTCAGGTCGACCGCGCGGCCGTCGAGGGTGACCCCGCGAGTGGCCGGGGCGACCGTCAGCGGACCCACCCGGATCGTCGTGCCGGGAGCGCGACCGGCCCTGCGCAGCAGCGCGCGCAGCCGCAGAACCAGCTCCTCCAGCGCGAACGGCTTGACCACGTAGTCGTCCGCGCCCGCGGCCAGCCCGGCCACCCGGTCGGCGACCTCGTCCATGGCGGAGAGCATCAGCACCGGCACCTCCGAGCCGTGGCCGCGCAGCCGCGAGCACACCTCGATCCCCGACAGGCCGGGCATCGACACGTCGAGCACGACCGCGTCCGGAGGCGCGCCGTCGACCAGGTCGAGGGCCTGCCGTCCGGATGCGGCGGTCGTCACGTCGAAGCCCTCCAGCCGCAGGCCGCGGCGCAGGGAGCGGAGGATCGCCGCGTCGTCGTCGACGGCGAGTATCCGGGGCGCGGTCATCGGTGCTCCTTGGGGATCAGCGGTCTCACGAATTTGCCAGAGAGGTTCTGTTCACTGCCGGAGGTCGTTCACCGAGGGAAAAGAGATTCGCGCATGTGGAGGATCCGCACAAGTGTGGCGGTGTTACTCGCCGTTCTGGCCACGGCGTACGCAGCCGGGAGCGGCGTCGCGGCGAACGCGGCGGCCACCGGCAGGACCACCGTCCACACGATCACCGTTGACGGGCGGCAGCGGAGCTACCGGCTCCACCGGCCCGCGTCGCTCCCGGCGAAGGCGCCGCTGGTGGTGATGATGCACGGCGGCTTCGGCTCGGCGAGGCAGGCGGAGAGGTCGTACGGCTGGGACGCCGAGGCGGACCGGCGGCGCTTCGCCGTCGCCTACCCCGACGGTCCGGCGGCGTGGGACGTCGGCGACGGCTGCTGCGGCAGGCCGGGCAGGGAGCAGGTGGACGACGTCGCCTTCATCACCCGGATGATCGCCGACGTCGGCCACCGGCTGGGGATCGACTCCGGGCGGGTGTACGCCACCGGCATCTCCAACGGCGGCATGATGGCCTACCGGCTGGCCTGCGACACCAGGATCTTCGCCGCCGTCGGCCCGGTGGCCACGACCCGGCTCGGCGACTGCCCCGCACCGGCGCCGCTGTCGGTCATCCACATCCACGGCCTGGCCGACGAGACCGTCCGCTTCGACGGCGCCGCGGGCACCGGGATCGCCGAGATCGACGGGCCGCCGGTGCCGGAGGTCGTCGCCGGCTGGCGGGCCGTCGACCACTGCGGCCGCCCCACTGTCACGAGGTCAGGACCGGTCACCACCGAAGCGGCCCGCTGCGCGCGGGGCCGCGCCGTCACTCTGATCACTGTCGAAGGCGCCGGACACCAGTGGCCCGGCGGGCAGGTCGTCCGCGAGCGGGCCGATCCCCCGTCCAAGGCCCTCGACGCCACCGCGGTCATCTGGGACTTCTTCGCCGCCCACGCCAAGCGCTGAGGCAGGGCGCGAGATCGGCCGGCCAGGCCCGTCACCCTATTCCGGCGGTCTTGAGCCGAGCTCGACGCAGCAGGCGCCCGGCCGGGGGGCCAGTGTTGCTTCCACGGTGGTCGCCCTGAGTCCTTCGCAGTAGGCGGCGAGGAAGGCGTGGTTGATGCCGCACACCAGGTCGGGGTCCTTGGCCGCGAGGGGGTGGAAGGGGCAGTTGTCGAGCCGGAGGCGGGTCGGCGCGACCCGGGCCGGCTCGAAGCCGTGGTCCTCCAGCATGTGGGCGATGTAGGTGAGGGCGCGTTCGGTGCCGAGCCGGCCGGGCTTGAGCCGGTCGTGCTCCGCCTTCCCGAGGGCGTGCCCGCGGTCGGCCGCGACGCGTACGGCGGCCTGCGGCCCGCTCTCGTCCGGCCGCTGGTGCCGTACCGCCTCCAGCAGGATCTCGGCGAGCAGGCCGTGTTCGCGCGGCGGGATGCTGACCTGAACGTGCAGGTCGGTCGGCTGGTACAGCTTCGGGGCGCGGCCGACCCTGCGGATGCCGTCCGGTTGGGCGTACGTGGCCTTGAGCAGGCCCACCTCGACCAGCTTGTCGAGGTGGAAGGCCGCCAGCTTGCGGGAGATGCCGACGCTCCGCGCGGCCTCGTCGCGGGTCACCGGAGCAGGCGACTGCCGGATGAAGGCGTGCATGCGGCGTCGCAGCTCGTCGTCGAGCGCCGCCACGGCGCGCACCGCGTCGTCCGTCACCTGTTCACGATAACACTCGTCTTCCACGGGGAAACCCCTTCTCCTCGTGCGCCTCGGCGTGATAAAGCTAAGAGTTATTAGTGAAATTGGAAGGGGAGGCCGACATGCTCAACGGATCGACCGTTTCCACGGGAGGCGTCGACCTGGCCGCGGCCGAGCTGGCGGCCGGCCAGTTCCTCGAAGCCCTGGGCATCCACCTGGACAACGAAAGCCTGCGCGGGACCCCCGGGCGGATGGCGCGCGCCTACGCCGAGCTCTTCTCGCCACGTCCCTTCGAGCTGACCACCTTTCCCAACGACGAGGAGTACGACGAGCTGGTCCTGGTCCGTGACATCCCGCTCCGGTCGGTGTGCGAGCACCACCTGCTGCCGTTCACCGGCGTCGCCCACGTCGGGTACCTGCCAGGACCGCGCATCGTCGGACTGTCCAAGCTCGCCCGCATCGTGGAGCACTTCTCCTGCCGGCCACAGGTCCAGGAGCGCCTCACCAAGCAGGTCGCCGATTGGCTGCAGACGAACCTGCGGCCCCGAGGGGTCGGCGTGGTCGTCCGAGCCGACCACACGTGCATGACGCTGCGCGGCGCGCAGTCCCCGGGGGCTCAGACCATCACGTCCACCTTGCTCGGCGTGCTGCGCGACGACGCCCGCTCACGGGCCGAGTTCCTCTCCCTGGTCAACCCCTGACCGCAAGGCGCGCGGCTCGCCTGACGGGCGCCCCCGGGCGGCCAGCACCTCGGCCAGCAGCTCCGCGAGTCCCACAGGCCGCAGAGTCTCCGTGGTCTCGGCCGCGACGAGCTCGGCCGAGGACCACCATCGGTGATCAGTGATCGCCTCCTGTTCGCCCGCCTCCAGGCGGGCGCGGGTGACGGCCTGCGTGCCGCGCGCCCGCGCGAGGAAGTACCGCTCGTGCATGTGCACGGGCTCGCCGCCCCACCGGACGTCCGCGTCGAGCGTCCACAGGCACGGCCCCCACTCGACCTCCGTCAGCCCGGTCTCCTCCAGCAGCTCCCTGCGGGCGGCCTGAAGGAAGTCCTCGCCCTGCTCCAGCCCCCCGCCCGGGGGCACCCAGAAGAACTCCCGGTCCGGAGCCCCGGGAACGACGATGACGCCGTCGTACCGGTGCCGGATCAGCAGGATCCGATCGTCCTGATCCAGCAGCACAATCCGGGCACCTCGTCGGGTCCGCATCGCTCGCTCTCCCTTTCGGCGTGGTCGCTCAGCCGGCCACCCGGCACCGCCGGGCGGCCTCGCACGTCAGGCGTTCAGCGATCTTCGCACGGCGGCGTCCACCAGCTCGTGGATCTCCTGCTCGGTGAAGATGTCGGGCAGCGTCAGCCGCTCCACGATGAGCCAGTTCAGCGTGAGATAGAGGAGCACCACCGAGGTCGAGTCGCCGGGCAGACCTGAGGCGGCGTGGTAGGCGATGTTGGCGTCGATGTCCTCGCGGATGCGCTTGGTCAGCACGGCGCGCAGCTCGGGGCGGCGGGTGGACTCCAGCCGGAGCTCCAGCAGGGCCAGATAGCCGGAGTTGAAGGCGGAGATCCGATCCACCAGTTCGTGCATGAGCTCGGCATAGCGGGCTTGATCCTGCACGCCTTCCCGGCTGCGGGCGATCGTGGCCTCGTCGGGCAGCAGCCGCTCATAGATGCGTCCGCCGACCTGGGTGAACAGGTCGTCGCGGTTGGCGAAGTAGTTGGAGGCCGTGCCCGGGGGCACAGCCGCCTCCGCGTCTACGGCCCGGAAGGTCAGCCCCCGCGCTCCCTCCCTGGCCAGCACCTCGATGGCCGCGTCGATCAACGCCAGCCGCCGCTCGGGATTCCGCCGCACTTGACACCACTCCATGTGTAGTACTACGTTCAAACCACTCCAAGCAGAGTACTACATGAGGAGCTGGTCGGTATGCGAAAGCTTGTCTACTACGTCGGCGTCTCGCTCGACGGCCGTATCGCGGGCCCCGAGGGCGAGTTCGACTTCTACCCGGTGTCCGACCAGATGTCCGCCTGGATCAACGCGCGTTATCCCGAGACGCTCCCCACCCACATCCGCAAGCTCGTCGGCCTCGACGGCGTGCCCAACAAGGTCTTCGACACGCTGGTGATGGGCCGCGGCACCTACGAGCCGGCCCTGGACGTCCCCACCACCAGCCCGTACTCCCATCTGCGCCAGTACGTCGTCTCCAGCACGCTGACGATCGACGACCCCACGGTGCAGGTGGAGACCGGCGACCCGATCGAGCTCGTCCGGCGGCTGAAGGCCGAGGACACCGGCATGGACATCTACCTCTGCGGCGGCGGCAAGCTCGCCGCCTCCCTGCTCCCGGAGATCGACGAGATCATCCTCAAGAGCTACCCGGTGGTGGCGGGCGCGGGCATCCCCATGTTCGCCGGCCGGTTCCGCCCCACCCTGTTCACCCCCACCCGGCGCGAGTCCTTCGACAACGGCGCCCAGGTCACCTGGCTCACCAGGGCTTAGAACCACAAGGAGGAAGCATGCATATCAAACTCCCCGCCTCGATCACCCAGACCAGGACCGACCACCGGACCCCGTCGTCGCACCGGGACGAGCACCCGGCGCGCGACCTCAGGCCCACGGGCCGGACCCATCCCTCCCGCCGCCCGACCGCCGCCCCGCGCCGCGGCGGGTACTGACCGGACCGACACGGCGCCGAACACCTTGCGGGACCGCCGCTCTCATCAGTCGCCGGACACGATCGCGTCGGGCAGCTTCGGGCTCGCGCTCGTCCAGCCGGACGCGGTCACAGCGGTCCACGCGGTGACCGTCCCCGGGTGATCGGGAGATCGTTCCTGCACGGCCAGCAGCCGGCCCGAGGACTCCTCGATGACGAGCCGCCTCGCCGGGGAAAGCTCGATCCCCCTCCCGACTCGTCCAAGGGGATCCGTGATGGTCCCGATGTTCCTGACGCCGGGGAAACCCGCGAGCATGCGGTAGAGCGCGGCGCGTACGCGAGGAGTCGTCGGCAGCTGGGAGAGCAGGCTGGTGGCCCCGGTACACAGAAACTCCTCATCGGCCTGGTAACCAGCTCGCCGGGCCCACCCCTGGAGAACCTCCTTGATCCGCACCGGGTCCGCCGGCAAGGCCATGACCTCCTTCGTCGTGACGTGGATGGATGCGACCTGGGGATAGGAGAGCTCGGCGGCGCGCCGGTCGTCGAGTCGCACGGCGAACGGCGCTCGCGGCACCACGCCGCCGACGCCGGGAACGCCGGGCCCGTCACAGGCGCCCAGCCGGTACGCGCCCTGGTGCCGCCAGATCTCCTCATCGGCCGCTTTGAGCGGTACGCCTGACTGAGCGGTGACCAGGAGCCAGCTCGGCTCCCGCTCCGACTTGGCCATCCAGACCTCATGCGTGCAGGTCGCCCGGTAGGTGAACGTCTTGGGTGTCGTGCCGGCGGGTCCGCGTCCTTCTCCACCCGTTGCCATGCTCTGGCCGACGCTGTGCCAGTAGCGGCCCGTCGCCGCACCAGTGGTCTCGATCCGGTTCGCGGCGGCAAGAAGGACGGTACGGGCGGAGACGAGATGAGACGCTGGGGGTTCGGGGTTCGTGCTCCGCACCAGCAGAATCGTCACGACCGTGACGGCCATCGCGGCGGCGGCCACGCGAAGGGCGGTCATGACGTTCCGTCTCGGCCGTGACGGCCTGAAATCCGGTCTCGTCCGCGACTCGTCGCCGGCCTTGGTCAGCACGTCCTCGGCGGAAAGGCGCGATCCGCGATCCAACGACTCAGGACGAGCCATGGCGAGCAGTCGCATCTCGTCGGGCTTGCGGCTCATCGAAGCTTCCCTCCGAGGATGATCGCGGGTGTGGGAGACGGGGCGCTGCCCGCGGTGTCGATCGCCGACTGCAGCCGACGGCGCGCGCGGTGCAGCCGGACGAAGAAGGTGGCCTTCGTGCAACCCAGCACCTCGGCCGCTTCCTCGGCGGCCAGGCCATGCCACGTCGTGAGCGTCAGGAGCTCCTTGTCGTCCTCGGAAAGAGCGGCGAGCGCGCGAAGGATGGTGAGTCGTTCCGTGGCGTGCTCGCCCACGTCGGCGACGGCCTGCTCCATCCACGTCCGCAGGTCGGCTTCCAGGGACTCACGACGAGCGGCCTGCCGGAAGTTGTCACGCAGGATGTTGCGGGCGACGCGGAAGAGCCATGGCAACTGCGCTCGGTCGGGGATGTCGTCGAGTCGTCGCCAGGCGACGAGAAAGGTCTCGCTGACCACTTCCTCCGCGAGTTGATGTCCGGCCCGGCTCACCGCATAGCCGTACACCCGCGTCTGGTAGGCATTGTAGAGCGTGGTGAAGCGCTCGTGGGGATCGGGCAAGCCGTTTCCTTCGATCGGGAGGCACGTTGTCCATGGAGCATGTGGTCCGCGGGACGGCTTTCTTACATCTCGATTCCGACCTGTCCGCGCAGACCTCGCTGACGTCGTGCGGCAGGGCAGCCCCAGCCGAAAAGAATGTCGCAACCCTGGCTTGCGATCGGAGGGGGCGACTCACTCATCGAGGTGATGCCCGAATCCATGAAGTCGTCGGCGGCAGAGATCGCCGTCGACACCCGCTACTCCGGGTGGGGGAGCAAGGTGTCGGTCAAGGCCCCGGCCCCCAGGACCGTGACCCACACGCTGCCCGAATGAGCGCTCCCCGGCCGGGAGCCGGCCGGGAGCCGACTGGCCGGGAGCCGACTGGCCGGGAGGAAGGCTCGGCGGCTGAGTGACCTTGCAGGCCCATGGGGCCTGTCTGGAATCGAACCAGGAGAAGGAAGCCGCCGAATGGCCTCCCGACCAGAGTGCGAGGAAAGCGGGAGGACTGACGTTTTCTTTGGGAAAGAAGAGAGAAGGAAGCCCTCCCATAGCCTCGCGATCTTCACATTATCAGGCAGGGATCAGCTCATGCAGGGTCGCCGGCGTGTAGACCCGCGCGCCCTCCGGCAGATCCGCCGGCGCCTGCAAGCCGATGTACGTGGTGTGCTCGCTCGTCGCCTCCTTGCTCCGCAGCAGGTCGGCCAGGTACCGGACCCGCAGGTGGTCGCGTTCGACGATCGAGCGCACCAGCAGCGATGACGTGACGCGGTTGGCTTCCACCTGGTTGAAGCTGGGGTCCCCCTTCAGGTAGAGGTGCAGCCACTTCACCCGCCAGGCGCCGTCGTCGTCGCGCAGGAAGGCGAGCGGCAGCGCGACCCGACCCGCGCCGCGCAGGTCGGACTTCATCCGCACGGTACGCGGCTCGAAGGGCATGCCCTCCTGCTCCGCGTCCCTGGTCATGTACCCGAAGAACGCCTCCGCCGCCTCGTCGAACGCCTCACCGGCGTAGATGTGGACCTGCGGGATGATGATCGGCCGGGTCGCCCGGGCCAGGCGGATGTTGATGAACTCGCTCGCGCCGTCGGTGGCGTCGGTGAGGTCGCCGGAGTACTCGGCGAAGTCGTTGCCGTAGTTCGTCCACGAGACGTGCTCGGCACTGCCGTAGGAGGCGTCCAGCATCAGCGCCGACAGATCGTAGTCGGTGCGCCGCGCCGCCTGGCGCCAGTGGACGAAGAAGCGCAGCAGGTCCCCGTCCACCCTCGACAGCGAGCCGCGCGGGAGCATGCCGAGGCCGGGCGCGACGGGCTTGCCGGACAGCGGCAGGGCGACGTCGAGCACCTCGGGATCGACGACCAGCGCGCCCGGGGCGGGCAGGCGCCGGGTGATCTCCTCGTCCAGGATGGCCACCGCCCGCGTCACGACCTCCTCCCCCAGCCGCGCGCGGGTGTCGGCCGCCGTCCAGGCCCGGCCGCGGCGGTTGACGAAGACGCGTCCGGGGGCCAGGGCGAGCCGGTTCTGCAGGTGCTCCCGCAAGGACAGCAGGACTCGGCCGGAGGCGGCCGCCGCGGCCTTCTCGGCGGCGTCGAGCACACCGCCGGGGTCGGCGCCGGCCCGCAGCAGGTGATCGAGACGGCGCAGCAGCGCGCCGGGCGTCCTCTCCAGCAGTTCCACCGCCTCGCTGGTACGGCCGGCCGACAGGGCCGCCTCGACCCGGCTGTCGAAGCTGCGCGCCCGGCGTACGCCCCGCGCGACCTCGAAGACGTGCGCGGCCCGCGGGAACTGCGGGTACTCGTGCGGGTGCAGCCGCTCACCGAGCCGCTTCCACTGCTCCCGGTGACGCGGCACGTCGGCGAGCTTGACCGGCGACGCGACGCTGTCCAGGGCCCGCAGAAGGGCGCGGCGCTCAGGCCGCCGGAACGAGCGGAACCTGGTAGGGGTGGTCAGCGTGACATCGCCGCCGGAGGCTTCGCAGGCGAGCCGGAGCACGTCGGTCACCGTGTCCACGAGCAGTGGCCGGCCCGCGGCCAGGCGCACGTCGTTGATGACCGCGCGGTTCTCCCGCACCGGGATGCGTTCCGGCTCGTCGGCGCAGAAGGCGGCCAGCGCGTGCAGCGCCCGCAGGTCTTCGGCCGCCAGCGGCGCCTCCGAGCCCGCCAGCGAGAAGTAGAGCTCGCGGGCCTCCGACTCCAGGCTCGCGCCCAGTTCCAGCACGGTCACCCGGTCGCCGGCCAGCGGGACCAGCTCGGCGTGCGCCGCCAGCAGGTCGGCATAGGTGTGCTGGTAACGGCCGTAGCCGGGGAGAACGAGCAGGTTGAGCGTCGCCGGCCGCAGGCGCGTCACGGCGACCGGGTCGAGCAGCGCCTCCCGCAGCAGGCCGACCCAGAACTCCATCGTGTCGGGCACGTTGCGGGGGAAGTCGATGAAGTAGGCGTTGTGCTGCACGTGATCGCCGACGAGGTGGCGGACGGCGGCCAGGACGCGCACGCCGAGATCGACCACGGTCTCTCCGGGCAGCTTCGCCAGTCGGTTGAGCAGGGCCGCCGAGCAGGTGAAGCCGACGCTCAGCAGTGCGGCGTCGAGCTGGCGGGCGGCGGCCTCTCCCCACCCCGGCTGGGAACCGGTGGGGGCGTCGCCCATGGGGACACGCAGCCGTCGGGCGATGACGAGGCTTTCAAGATTGTCCACGAACCGCACCCTATGGCCAAGAACGTGCCCTCGGTGGCCACGGCGTACAGGGGCCCGGCGGCAATCACGGTGCGGGCCCCTGCGCGCCGTCACCAACGAGCGCGAGCCAGCACGCCGGCCAGTTCCGGATTGTTCCAGCCGTCCACGACAAGGACCTTCGCCTGGGGGAGGTACCACTCGCGCTGGGTGAAGCGCTTGACCGTCTTCTCGGTCCCGAAGGTGTAGCACTCCCCCGCCCACTCCCTGTACTGGGCCTTGCGCGCGCCCACCGGGCGGAACCCGTTCACCAGGGGCTTGTCCGACGGGAATCGCTCACCGTGGTCAGTGTCCGACCTGAAGCGGCAGGGGCTCACGCCGGTTCCGGGCGCGAACTGCCGGTCGGTGCGATACCCCTTCATGTCGCCCACGCCCTTGATCACCGTGGCGCCCACCAAGTCGAACCTCGGGCAGCCGGCCTTGTTCTTGCCGCACTTGGTGGTCGTGACCGTCAGCCAGTCCTTGCTGACGGTGAGGTGACGCACGGTCCAGCTCGCGGGGACGGTCAGGGTCATGCCGCCGAAGGTGATCGTCTTGGTCTGCGCCGCAGCCGGAGCAGCGGGGGTCGCCGCGAGGAGTGTCACCAGGGCCCCGGCTACGGTCATCGTCTTGATCATGCCTAGTTGGAGTGCCGACCTGCCCGAAAAGTTGCGACTTACCGCCGGCACCTCGCCACCGATGAAAGGAACGCCGGGCCCCTCAATGTCGTGCGGTCGCCATCTGCGTACGCGCTTCCTCGGCCGCGACACCGGCCGGCAGTCCGATCTTCTTGCGCAGGCGCACCGATTCCTCCAGCCGCTCCCGCGCGGCCTCCAGATGACCCGCGAAATGCTCCGCGATTCCCAGATGCCGGAGCGCCTCTGCTTGTGTGTACCGGTCTCCGGCCTGCGTCGCCAATGCGTAGGACTGCTCCAGGAGAGGAACGGCTGTATCGGCATCGCCCTGTACGACCTGATGAAAATATTGCGCCGTGGACGACACTTTACGTCGGCGATCTCGCGCACGCGACCACCTGCCCGAACCACTCAAGAGAAAAGGACAGCCCGAACGCCTCAATTGCGAGTGAGTCAGCTGCTCACGCCTGGATGGTCATGTACACCACTTTGCCCCTGGGCAGCCCTGTCGCTGCAACCGCCTCGCGCAGCTCGGTGCTTACGTAGCGTGCCTCTTCGAACCGCTCCACCCCGACGAAGACGGAAGGCCATGTGACCGATTGCAGATTGATCTCACGCGGCTGTCTCCGCCCTACCTGCCAGCCACTCCTGCTCAGCCGTTGCTCGGCCTCCGCGAGGATGTCTTCCTTCACGCCGCCGTCGAGGTAGACCGCGAGGTGCTTGAATTCGACGTAGGAGTTCCTCCACTCGTGACCCAGGCTGTCTTCCTCGCCGACGACCCGACCGACAGCGCGTAACTCCGACAGCGCCGCCGGGTCCACGCGCCGAACGTCGGGCCCGAAGAAGAAGTGCAGCGCGGCCCACCCCAAGCCGACTGTCAGGACGACTGTCGTCAGCACCGTCACGATCGGGAGCACGCCGGCGTTCAGCTGGACGCGTCTGCGCGATGGTGCCATCTCCCCCTCTTCCTCAGGACCCACGTCAGCCATCGAGCTGATCGGCCGTCCCGCGGACCGCGACCGCGATGCCGTCCAGGAGCATCTTCAGCCCGAACTCGAATTCCTCCTCGCTGCCCACCCCGGCGATGTCGGCGGCATGCCGCACCATCCGGGGGTGGGTCCGCGGGTCGAGACGTTCGTAGAGCGCTTGCCGGGCCTGCTGTTCCCCGGGATCGGTGGCGTCGAGGTAGAGGTTGAACTGTACAGAGCCGATGATCAGTGTGGCCAGCGCGCCTGCGGCCGCCGCCGCGTGTCTCGGGCTCAGGCCCGCGCCGATGAACCGGTCGACCGCAGACTCCACTCCCAGCAGCGAATTCGGCCCCAGGCGCTCGGTGCCGCGCAGGAGCAGGGCGACGGAGGGATGACCGAGGAGGAAGCCGCGGAAGCCGCGCGCGAGCCACTCCGCCTCGGACCGCCAGTCCAGACCCGGGGGCGGTGCCTGCATCCCCAGCCGGATGGCCTGGTCGGCCACGATGATCGTCAGCTCGTCCCGGCTGCGGACGTGCCGATAGAGCGAGGACTGGCTGCACCCCAGGTCCTCGGCGAGTCGCCGCATGGTCATCGCCTCGATGCCGTGCTCGTCCAGCAGGCGTAGCGCGGTGTCGGCGATCGCCTCCAGCGAGAGCATCCGATTGCGCCGCCTGCGCGTGGACGGCTCGCCGCGCGCGAGCCACCAGGACGCGGAGCCCGGCCGGTCCGGCGACGAGATGCGGGCGCGGTTCGGTGAGCTGGGCTTCTCTCGTGTCATGGCGAAGTCCAGCCTCCCATGCCTTGCACAAGCAGAACGAGATCGCCTAGCTTAAGCGAACATCGTTTGCTTAAGAGATGGCTCACGTCCGGCAACCGGGCGGAACCACGGGGGAGGAAAGAGAGTGCTGGCTGTCAGGAACACGGACGAGGGGATCCAGGTGCAGGACGTGGCCGGCCCGGAGGGGTCGGGGGTTCGGCTGGACGTCGCATCGGCGGGGATCTGCGGCACGGACGTCACGTTCGTCGCGAGCGGACTCCAAGGCTTCACGTACGGCCACGAGTTCGCCGGAACGACGGCCGACGGTGCCGCCTTCGTGGTCGAGCCGTCCATCTACTGTGGCCGTTGCCCGGAATGCACGGCGGGCAACACCCAGCGCTGCGCCGACCCGGCGCACGGCACGCTGGGCATCTTCCGGGATGGCGGAATGACGGAATCCGTGGTGGTCCCGGAATACACCCTGCTGCCGCTGCCCGCAGCCCTGCCCGTGCGGGACGCCTGCCTGGTGGAGCCCGCCGCCGTCGCGTGGCACGGGGTAGGGAAGGCCGAGCCGCGGCCCGGCGAGCGGGTGGTTGTCGTCGGCGGGGGATCCATCGCGCTCCTCGCGGCGGCCGTCGCGCGCCATCTGGGCTTCGACGTCGACGTGGAAGCTCGTTACGAGCACCAGAGGGCAGCCGCGGAGCGCCTCGGCGCCGGACGCCCGAAGGGCGACTACGACGTCGTCATCGACGCCGCCGGCAGCCCGTCGGGCCTGGCCCGATGCGCCGAACTGGCCGCGGTGGGCGGACGGGTCGTCGTGCTGGGCGTCTACGACGACACGATCGGCATCCCGGCGACGCACAGCCTGATCAAGGAGCTGACCTACGTCAACGCCATGGCGTACGGCCGGCCCGACGGCGTGCGGGAGTTCGGCCAGGCCGCGGACATGCTCGCCGCCCGGCCGGAGATCGCGGAGACCGTCATCACTCACCGGTTCCCGCTGAAGGACGCCGCCGAGGCGTTCCGCGTGGCCCGCGACAGGTCCGCAGGAGCGATCAAGGTGGTGCTGGAGCCCTCCCGATAGGGCCCTCCGGGCGGGCGTCGCGACGCGGTGATCCGCTCAGAGAAGGCAGAACGTCGTGCCACCATGATCGCGTCGTTCCGACGAAGGAGGTTGCTTGGTCGTTTTCGCCTGCGCGGGGTGCGGCGCCGTGCTGACCGCGAGGGTGGCGCGGGTGGCGCTTCCCGACCATTCCGGCCAGAAGTACGGCCATGACCTGCTCCCCGGTCTCCTGGAGCCAGGAACGTACGCGGTCGACCCCGGAGACGGCCGGCCTTGGCGACCATGGAAGCCGGCGCCGGAAGAGCACGGCGTCCGGCTGCTGACGTACTGCATCTCGGGGCCCCCGAACAGGATCGGGATCGCGCCGGGTGACGTCCGCGGGACCGTCTTCATCCCGGATCGGCTGGGCGGCTGCTGTTGTGGCTGGGACGGCCAGTACGGCCCCAACCTGGCGTGCGCGACGTGCGGCTGTCCGGTGGCGACTCGCGTCGACGACTGCGGGTTCTGGCAGGTGGTGTGGCTGGAGCCGGAAGCCGTGCGCCCTGTCTCCGTCGACGGCCCCGTCCAGCGGGTGATCGACTGGACGGAGCTGCCGAGCACGCCGCCCGTCGATCCGTGTGGTTACTGGAGCCCGCAGTGGGAGGCCGCGGTCGCGGTGGCACTGGCGCACCTGCTGGCGGTCTCGGGTGGACAGCGGGTGTCCGTCCCTGAGGGACCAGTCGCAGAGGTGTTCCGCCGGGCGATCGACAGCCTGCTCCCTCCGGGGCCACCGGAACGCCACCTCGTCCTGGCCGGGCCCGGCCTGTCCGCCCCGATCACGGACATCGCCCTGGTGCCACGGCACCCGCAGACCGGCGAGGTATGGCCGTGCAATACACCCGCTGAAGACCAGTGACGACTCCGCCCCCGGCACGGTCTTCGAGACCGACGCGCACGGCGAGCGGACCATCTGGGTGGTGGTCGAGCGCGAGCCTGCACGGTACGGATCACGTACGGCCTGACCGCACTCACGCCAGAGGACCGGGAACCGCTGCGCGAGTTCGCCGAGCGCCATCCGGACTTCCTGCGGACGTGGGAGGAGGAGATCGCCCGCCATCTCGGAGCCAGTGGCGCCACATCCGCGAGAGCGGCTACCGATGACGGTGACACACGCTTTGCCGGGGGCTCGTCTTGGCGCGGCGGTCTCGATCGTGGCTACGAGGTCCGAAGCCGATCTTCTTGAGGGTCGAAGTAGTGCAGGCCGAGTTGGGCTGCGACTTGGACCGCGGGCCTCGGCCCATCAGGTTCTGCGTGAGATGACCATGATGTATTCGCAGGGAGCGTTCGTTCGGTTGGCGAAGCCGTGGTCCGCGTCGGCCTGGAAGAACAGGGAGTCGCCGGCGTTCAGGGTCTCGTTGATCCCGCCGATCGCGACAGTGAGGGCGCCTTCGAGCACCACGAGCTGTTTTTCCGTACCCGGCGGATAGGCGGGCAGCAGCCCGGTGGAGACCTGCGCCGGGAGGTAGTGAACGATCATCTCGGCTCCTCCCGCGCCCGGGGCCGCCGACACCATGTGCCGCTCGAAGCCGGTTTCCGGGTCACGGAAAACGGGGCGATCGCTCTTGCGCATGACAACGGCCACACCAGACGCGGCAGCGGCCGGCGCACCGATCAGGTCCGAGAGCGACGCGTCGAGCGCATGGGCGATCCGGGACGCGACGCCGATCGTCGGGCTCTTCTCACCGCGTTCGACCTTGGACAGCATCGCCCGGCTGACCGACGACTGCGTGGACAGTTGCTCCAGCGTCAGGCCCGCCTCTTCGCGGCGTCGCCGCACGTTGCCGCCGAACGCGCCGGCCAGGTCGTCACCGTGCTGTAGTTCGGCCGCGTTGCCGTCTCGCTCGACCACCGTGCTCCTCGATCGCTGGGTACCTCGCTGCCCATAGTGTAGGGTTTCTCCCATAGAAGAAATGATCTTCTATGGGAGACATGACGGAGGATCCCATGCGCTTGATCTCAAGTGGCCAGCTCCATGCCACGTTCGAATTCGGCGATCTGCAGGTGGTCTCGTTGCGAGACGGGTACATCGACATGCCGCCGACACGGCTCCGCGACGAGGACGGGCGCCCGCTCGATGAGCTGCCGGCCGCCGTCCCGCTGGCCGGCGACAACCTGCGGCTGTCGGTCAACGCCTTCTTCGTCACCGACGGCACGCGGTCGCTTCTCATCGACACCGGCGCGTCCAACGTCTGGCACGACCCCACCATGGGATTGATCTACGACGCGCTCGCCGAAGCGGGAATCGACCGCGCGCATGTCACCGATGTGGCCATCACCCACAACCACGAAGACCACGTGAGCGGTCTGATCACGCCGGACGGTTCGGAGGCGTTCACCCAACTCGAACGCGTGTGGATCGGCGCGGGCGACACCTCGGTGTTCACGGGGCGGCTGGAGCCGATCCGCGACCGGGTCGTACCCGTGCCGGAGAAGGTCGCGATCAACGACTGGGCCACCGCGATCCCGACACCCGGCCACACACCCGGTCACACCGTCTACGACGTCAGGAGCGGCACCGGCCACCTTCTCGTCTGGGGCGACACCGTTCACGTTCCCACGCTCCAGTTCGATCAGCCGAACGTGTCCTGGGAGCTCGACGGCAACCAGACCCAGGCGCGCGCCGCGCGAGCGGCCCTCCTCCGGCAACTGACCGGACCACACCACTTCGTAGCCGGCGCCCACCTCGACTCACCCGGCATCGCCCGGGTAACCCCCTCCGGCGACGGCTATGCGCTGGAATACCTCGCACCACCGATCGGCTGATCGAGCCTGCCGGCTGCGGGCCGCGCCACCAGGTGGGTCATCGACCCGGCGGGCGCGCCCACCATCACGGCGTACTTGCCTCGCCGGGATTCTCGGCGCGAGTTACGGAAGCGAGGGCCAGGAACACACCCCACGCGGCGACCAATACCGCGACCGACGAGTTCCACCAGTTCGGTGTCAGCCAGGGGAAGGAGCCGACGACGAATGCGGCGGCGGCAAAGATGCCGACAGCTCGCCCGACCAGTCCGGCGCGTGTCGACCAGCTGAGCGCGACCGCGGCAACGGCGAAACCCAGGAACGCCAGATGCAGGGCGCCGAACGCCGAGCTGACGACCAGTGCCAGAACCTCGGCCGACAGCCGTACCTCAAACACCGGGTAGACCAGACGCCCCACCGCGAGCAGGAGGACGACGAGGGCGACGAGGGCGGTCGTGAGGGCGGTCACTCCCAGGTTGATCCGCGCCGACGGTCCGGCCTTACGCTCGCCGAAGAGGCCGCGGGCACCGGCTCCCCAGCAGATGACCGCGAAGAACAGCAGTTCGTCGCTCCACGACAGGAGCGAGCGACCGCGTTCGACCCACGCCGTCATTGCGACCGCCTCGGAAGGCGCGCCGGGGAGCAGCGACAACAGCAGCAGGGCGACGCCGGTGAGGAGCGCCCCAACGATCATCAGCCAGCGGTGCACCCGTAAGTCGATCGCTTGGCGGGACGTCGTGTCTCGTGCCATCGGACCGCCTGCCGTACCCGTCATCCGTTCACCGTGCCCTGCGCCCTCCGCCTCCCGCGAACGGGTCGCGGAGCGGATCTTAGGCGGCCTCGGTCACAGACGCCAAGGCCGGCCCGTCGGTCGAAGCCACCACCGGCGTCGATGCGGTATGTACTCGACCGATTACATCAGAGGGACAGAGCGGTGGACGGTCTCAGCCGTGTCGGCCCGTCCTGGGCCGCATGGCTGCCTGCCACCTTCCGCCTCGACCACAGGACTGGACATGACCGATGTCCTCGTCATCGGCGCCGGACCGGCAGGTGTCTTCGCCGCGCATCGCGCCGCGGACCTGGGCGCTCGTACCACTCTGGTGACTCGCGAGCAGTTCGGTGGAATGGCGGCCAACGACGGCCCTGTACCGGTCCGTACCCTCGCGCATGCGGCCCGTCTCATGCGGGAGGCCCGACAACTCGGTCGGTACGGCATCACCACCGGCGACTTCCGGCTGGACTATCCGCGGCTTCTCGACCGCGTGCGCGAGGTCGTTCACGACATCGGGACCCATGCGGCGCTGCGCGCCCGTGTCGACGGCATGGGGGTTGCGCGTCGACGCCTGACAGAGGGGAAGGCCCGCCGAGACCACGACGTGGTCGTGGCCACCGTCCCCCTCGATGCGGCCGCGCGTCCCGTCATCGACGGCCGGACCGTCGGGTTCTGCAAGCTCGTCGTCGACCGGATCAGTCATCGCATCCTCGGCTGCCACGTCGTGGGAGAGCGTGCCGTGGAGATCACCCAGGTGGCCGCCGTGGCGATGACGGCTCAGCTGCGGGTCCAGGACCTCGCCCGGATCCACTCTCCTTTCCCACGTACGCCGCCGTCGTGGGCCGGGCCGCCTACATCGCCACCCGCCGCCTGGGCCTGGGCCCGGACGCGGACGGACCTCGGTACGAGCCGCCCTGCTGAAGCCGTTCGATCGCGGTGACCTGCGGTTTCGGACTGCCGATCGCCGCCACGTTGTGGAAGAATTGCCGCAGCTAGGCGGCTTCAGTCCCCCCCGCGAGCAGGACGAGGGAGAGGGACGAGCATGGAGATCAGGCCGCAGGCGGTCGTCATTCCGAAGGAGACCGACCACCTGGAGCAGGGCAAGTACGGTCCCGTCTATCCGCGGACCCCGGCCTGTTACGGGTTCACCATCATCGCCGACGTCAAACCCGGCCGTGCCGAGGCGATCCGCGGCTACGGCTACACGCTCGCCACGGCCCTGGAAAGCGATCCGGATCTTCTCGCGCCGCTCAAGCTGCACTACCTGCGCTGGGTGCTGTTCGACGATGACAAGCGTTTCATGTACCAGGGGATCTTCGACACGGACTTCGACAAGTACACCGAGGATGCCATCGCCCTGTTCACCAGGGCGGGGGTGAACACGGTCTTCGAGAACCTCGAAGGCTTTCCCGAGGACTGGAAGACCAACCCTGAGGCGTTCGTCAAGTTCGTCCGCGAACACCACTGCCCGAGCTTCATCGAGTACGGCGAGTACCCGTACGTCTCCGCCGACGAGATCAAGAAAGCTCTGAAGGTCAAGAGCGCTCTGTCGGAGATGCTCGACCAACTGCAGTGACACCCGCTCGCGCCCGCCACAGGGGGAGATGAGATGAACGAGCCCAGAACCGCGCGCACCTACAACCAGAACCATGTGCCGCGCCCGTACGACCCCGGCCGGCGCCGGTTGAGCATCTACGTGGCCTGGAGCTTCCCCGCCGAGGCGGGCAGGAACCCGGCCGAGCTGGACAACCGGTTCTCCACGATGACCGAGGTGCGCCGCGTGACGTGGCCCGCCTACGAGGACCCGAAGTGGTCGGACCCGATGCGCTTCCAGCAAGGCATCGCGGGCGGGCTGGAGTTGTTCTTCTGGGGCTGGCTGCCCTTCCAGCAGTTCGTCCAGGAGACCACCGGATACCAGGTCCCCGTGTACCAGCGCGTCGACCAGGCGGGCTTCCACACCCCGCTGGACGAGCGCGTGCTGGCGGACACGGACACCCTGTTCGTGTGGGGACTGGACCACATGATCACCGGTCAGGACGCCACGCCCGCGGAGATCGAGGCGGTGCGTGACTTCCTCACCCGGGAGGGAACCTGCCTGGCACTGGGACCGCATCACGACGTCGGCGCATCGGACGACATGACTGTCCGCAACATGGAATATCACCATCACGGCGACGCGCTGGTCCCCCGCCAGCAACGTTTCGGCAGGTACACCCGATCGCTGATGGAGGGTCTGGGGATCCCCGTCGAGAACCGCTACGGACTGCGGCCCGCCGTGACGGACGGGAACAAGAGCGCGCCCCTGTCCATCGCCAGGGACCTGGACACCAAGGGATGGCTGGACGGCGTGACCAGCTTCAATTTCCACCTGCACCTGCCGCACTACGCCGTGACCACCGACGCCCCGAACGTCATCCACGTCCTGGGCAGGCAGCCCATCGACATGTCCAGACCGCCACATCCGTTCACCGAGGCGGGGAACACCGAGTTCAACATGTTCCTGTGGATGCCACCCGCCGGTGACCGGGCGGGGGACGTCATCTTCGCCGACACCACGATCTTCAGCTCGCTGTTCGGCGTGGACGAGAGCCTGCGCACCTTCTGGCACAACATCGTCTCGGTGAAGTAGCACGGCGGGAAGGCGGGTTCCGGTGAGTGAGCACACCCAGGCCCAGGTCAAGCTCGACCTCGACGACATCCAGCGCGGCGTTCTCAGCCCCAGGCCGACACCGTACGCGGCGACCTACATCCTGTTCCGCATCGACGACCGCGAGCACGGACGGGAGCTGATGCGCCGGGTGAGCGCCGTGGTGACCTCGGCCGCCGACACGGTCAGCCCGTTGGGTGAGACCTGGGTCAGCGTCGCCCTCACCTACCACGGGCTCAAGGCGCTCGGCGTCCCTGACGAGTCACTGGACACCTTCGCCTGGGAGTTCCGGCAGGGCATGGCCGCACGGGCCGCCACGCTGAGCGACATCGGGGAGAGCAGCCCCGAGAACTGGGAGCCGCCGCTCGGCACGCCGGACGTCCACGTGGCCCTGGTGGCGCTCGCGCCCGACAGCGCGCGGCTGGAAGCCGCCATCGACCGGGCCCGTCCCGCCTACGACGCGTTGACCGGTGTGACGGCGATCTGGCGGCAGAACTGCCACGCGCTGCCCACCGAGACCGAACCCTTCGGCTACCGCGACGGCATCAGCCATCCCGCCGTCGAGGGCAGCGGCATCGCCGGGTCCAACCGGCTGGAGGCCCCGCTCAAGGCCGGCGAGTTCGTGCTCGGATACCCCGACGAGCTCGGCGGCGTCCAAACCCCTCAGCCCGACGTACTGGGACGCAACGGCACCTACGTGGCCTTCCGCAAGCTCCACCAGCGCGTCGGCGCGTTCCGGCGCTACCTGAGGGACAACGCCACCGGCCCCGAGGACGAGGAGCTGCTGGCAGCGAAGATCATGGGACGCTGGCGCAGCGGCGCCCCCCTGGCCCTCAGCCCATCGCACGACGATCCCGGCCTCGACGCCGACCCGTACCGCAACAGCTTCCTCTATCAGCAGGACGACCCGGCGGGATTCATCACTCCCGGCGGCAGTCACATCCGCCGGGGCAACCCCCGGGACGCGGCGGTGGCGGGTGTACCGAGGCTGCACCGGATGATCAGGCGCGGCACCGTCTACGGCCCGCCCCTGCCCGAAGGCATCCTGGAAGACGACGGAGCCGACCGCGGCCTGATGTTCGCCTTCATCGGGGCGCACCTGGGGCGGCAGTTCGAGTTCGTCCAGTCCGAATGGATGAACGACGGCGTCTTCTTCGGCTCAGGCGACGCGAAGGACCCGATCCTCGGATCCCGCGACGGCTCCGGCGACTTCATCGTCCCCCGGCGACCGGTGCGGCGACGCTTGTGCTCGCTGCCCCAGTTCGTCGTCACGCGCGGCGGCGAATACTGCTTCATGCCAGGACTCACCGCACTGCGCTGGCTCGGCGACCTCACCGACTGACCATGGCGACGCCACTCTGGCACGATGACCGGAGATCCACATGGACACGCTCCACCTGCTGTTCAACGCCGTCACCGTCATCTTCATAGCGGCCACCATGCTCGCCGCCGGCCTCGGCGCGACGCTGCCGGCGCTGCTGGCCGTCCTCGCGAACCTTCCGCTGCTCCTGCTGGTACTACTGGCCAACCTGGTGGTGATCCCGCTTCTCGGCTGGGGCGCCGCCGCGCTGTTCGGCTTGCCCACGGCAGCGTTCATCGCGCTCCTCCTGGTCGCGTCCTCGCCCGGCGGGCCGTTCGGGGCGAAACTCGCCATGATCCAGAGGGGGGACGTGGTCGCGGGTGCGGCGATGCAGGCGCTGCTGGCCGCGATCGGCAGCATCACCTTCGGTCCGACGGCGAACCTCATGCTCGAAACCGCGAACGTGGGTGGCGGGGTTTCCCTCGACGTGGCGACACTGATGCTGACCGTGGCGATCCTCCAACTCGCACCGTTCGCCGTCGGACTGGTCGTGCGCCATTTCGCTCCGTCCACCGCGCTGTCATGGCATCCCGTGGCCGGCGCGGTGTCCAACGTGACGTTCCTCGTCGTCCTGGTGGGCATGCTCCTCGGCAGCTGGCGTGACGTCGTCGCGCTGATCGGCTCACTCAGCCTGCTCGCGGGCTTCGCCTTCGCCGTCGCCGCATTCGCTCTCGGCACGCTCCTGGCCACCGGGCCATGGGTACGCCGCAGCACCATGGGCGGGGTCGCGGCCGTGCGCAACGTGGGACCGGCGCTCGCCGCCGTCGGCATTGCCTTCGGCAACGAGCCCGCCATCCTGGGAGCACTCGCGGCCGTCCTGCTGAGCGGCCTGGCAGGCAGCCTCCTCATCGCGGCGAGACTGAGCCGCCATCGCACGGCTGAGCGCCGTCGTCAGGACCTATAAGTCACTCAGCAACGCAAAAGGCCGCTTCCAACACCCTGGAAGCGGCCTTTGACCTAGGTGGGGAGTTCACGAGTGGGGTCAAGCAGCGGGAATAGTCGTCGGCTGACGATCGCTTCCCATGGCCGCGTTGATCGTTTCCCGGCTGTAATGGCCGGAGGCCGATGTGGTTTTCCCCGGCCCCTCAGCCTTGACCGCCCATTACGATCTTGAAAGCATGCCCGTCATGAGTGTCGGCCTCATGATCGCGATGTCCCTCCGTCAGTGGGGGCTCATCGACGCCTGCATGGACAACGACGCCAGTGTCGAGACGGTGGACGGCGATCCCCAGCGGGCCGACCTTGCGCGCAGCGTCCGAAGGGCCGGTTGGGATCAGATCGCCCAATGGAAACCCGGCGTTCCCGGCTCCGGCACGTGGCCGCCGCCGGACGAGATCGTGAAACCCAGACTCACGCTCGCTCAGTGGCTTCTGACTGTTGACGTCCTCGAGTGCTGGGCTGGAGCCGGTGACCGGGTGGGACATCACGACAAAGCCGCGCAGGAACGTGAGCTTCGAGGCCTGATCGTTTCTCGGCTCCAAGCCCATGGCATCCACGTTCCCTCCCTGTCGAATGAGCAGGTGTAGCACACAGGTACAGAACGCGGACGGACGGCGGCTCACCGAACCAACCCGACCCGGCACCCGGGCCGTTCACACCGCCGGGGCGCGGGTGAGCAGTCGCTCGCCGAGTTTGGCCGCCTGCATGGCGGTCAGCCGGCGGACATAAAGAGCCGCCACGACCGTCGTCGGCACAACCAGCACCTGCAGGGCCAGACTGATCCAGGCCAGCGACTCGAACTCGTACCAGGAGGGCTGGGCCCCGCCGGAAATCCTTACATTGGCCCCCTCCGTCCATGGGGTCCAGTAGAGAGGCCAGGTCAGGAAGGTGGCCAGCAGCCGCGATCTGCTTGGGAAGGAAGAGGTTCCCCACCGGGACGAACCAGCCGATTACCGCCATGGACTCGCGGTACCGCAATTGGCCGGGCGCGAGCCGCTCGGCGACGGCGCGCACCCGGGCGAACCAGATCAGCCAGCCCACCACCAGACCGACGCCGATGAAGATCGTCTGCTCCTTCGACAGCGACAACGAGCTGCTGGACGGCTGTGAGCACGGAGACGAGGGCGAAGAGGGCGAGGAGCCAGTAGACAGCGGCCCGGTACTCGTCGGCCGGGAGCGCCTGCCCGCGTGCGCGGCGGCGTTCGTCGACCAGCCGGGGCTGTGTTCCCTCCGGCTGCCCGGCCCGGGCAGCCTGCTGATGCGGCTGGTCGCCGGTGACAGGCGCCTCAGGGGCAGCCAACGACATGGTGAGCCGGGCTGTGAGCGGTTGCGGTGAGGCGGCCGGGGCCACGGCCGTTGCTTCGGTGACCGGGTCCACGCCAGGTGCGGCGCCCGCGGCGAGGATCATCCGGGTGCGCGGATCCTCCTGGTCCAGAAGTTGCACCGCTTCCTGGCCCAGCCTGGCCAGCACCCCCGACGGCAACCACGGCCCCAGCGAGCGGTACTGCGTCTCTTCCCGCGCCCGCAGCTCGTCCAGGGTCGGCCGGCCGGGTCCTTGGTCAGGCAGTCCTTGATCAGCCCCAGCAGCGGCTCTGGCACACCGGTGAGGTCCGGCGGCTCGTGCACCGCCCGGTACATCAGAGCGTGTAACTGGCTGTCCTGCGCATCGAACGGCAGCCTCCCGGCAGCGGCGAAGGCCAGCACCGTGCCCAGCGAGAAGATGTCGCTCGCCCCGGTCAGTTTCTCGCCCCGGATCTGTTCCGGCGACATGAAGCCGGGAGCGCCGATCACTGCCCCGCGGAGGTGAGACCCCCGGTGGTGGAGGCGTCCAAGGCGCGGACGATGCCGAAGTCGATCACCTTCGGGGCCGTCGATGGTCACCATCACGTTCGACGGCTTCAAGTCACGATGGATGATCCCTGCAGCGTGGATGTCGCCCAGCGCCCGGCACACCCAGGGCAATGCCGCGTCGGGGTCGGCGGCCAGCACGGCTGCCGTCCACTCCCCGCCTACCTGCTGCGCCACGACGATCTCCTGGGCGAACCGACGGCGGAAATCCGGAGCCGCCGCCAGTTCAGCGCGGATGGTCTTCACCGCCACCATCCGGCCACGCGGCGAGCGGGCGAGGTAGACCACGCCCATGCCGCCTTCCCCCAGTCTGCCGATGAGCCGGTAGTCGGCGATCCGGTCGGGGTCCTGTGCAGAGACTGCACCGCTGATGGCTCCGTCCCCTTGAGTATCATGCGGCTGATCAAGACCAGCCTCGGCTCTTCAGGAGAATCGGGTGGTCTGCCGTACAGGACGCATCGGCCTGACGGTGCGGCAACGCCTTGATGCGGTCGAGGACAGAGCGCTGGCGGTGTGGTCGAGCAACGCCGACTCGCCGATGCCCGCATCACCTCGCACGACCAGCGCTCCGGCCGGCTGTCGCGAGCGTCACGGAGCAGGCGGCGATGACCACCTGCTCGTTCTCGCCCGTACGACATCGGCCTCTATGCCGCGACCCCGGCGAAGGTGAGCCGAATCGAGTACAGGTCACCGGCCGAGTTGGTGATGAACAGGTTGTTGCGCTTGGCGCCGCCGAATGTGAGGTTCGAGGCCGACTCGGGCAGCAGGAGTTTGCACAGCAAGGTGCCATCGGGGTGATAGCAGTGCAGGCCGTCGAGGGCGGCGGCCCAGACGCGGCCGTAGCAGTCGAGCCGGATCCCGTCGAACCAGGCCTCGGCGAAGATCTTCCCACCGGACAGCGTGCCGTCGTCGTGAACCTCGAAGACGCGCATGTGCCGCTTACGGGAGTCAACGATGTACACCTGGCTCTCGTCCGGAGAGAAGGCCAGCCCGTTGGGGCGGACGAAGTCGTCGGCGACGATCGTCAGTTCGCCGGTATCTGGATCGAGCCGGTACACGTGGTCTGCGCCGATCTCGCTGTCGGCCGGGCCGCCCTCGTAGTAGCCGGTGATGCCGTAGCGCGGATCGGTGAACCAGATCGAGCCGTCAGAGCGGACGACGACGTCGTTCGGACTGTTGAGCCTCTTGCCCTGGTAGCTTTCGGCAAGCACGGTGATCGAGCCGTCGTGCTCGGTCCTGGTCACCCGGCGAGTCCCTTGCTCGCAGGTGATCAGCCTGCCCTGGCGGTCGACCGTGTTGCCGTTGGCGTTACCGGACGGGCTCCTGAACACGCCGACGGCACCGGTCGTCTCATCCCAGCGCAGCAGTCGGTCATTGGGGATGTCGCTCCACACCAGGTAGCGCCCGGCCGGGAAGTAGACCGGTCCCTCGGTCTTGCGGCTGCCGCGATGCAACACCTCCACGTAGTCGTCGCCGCCATCAAATCCGAACCGCTCGTCCAGCACTTCGAACTGTGCCTTGAATCTGTCCATGACTGGACCTCCATTCGCGAACGCCATGTCAGCCAGACCTGCCCAGCCGCCGATCAACTCTGCCGCATGCACCGCGGCCGCGAGTGCCCGGCCCGCCCGTCCAGCGATACACGTCAAGTGCGGTGTCGGTGAATGTGAACGCTGCGTCGACGCCTTCAAGATCCCCCACGAGCGCCAGGACGTGGCCCGCTACGCGGCGGCTGCGAACTGGCAGGACAACAACCTCGTCTTCGCCTCCGAGGTCGGCCCCGAACTCGGCACAGCTTCGTCTCGCTGCTGTCCGACTCCGGCATCCCGCTGGAGAACATCTCCCGCCTGGTCGGCCACCGCAACACCTTGGCGAGGAGACGGCCTGCCGCAAGCAGCTCCGCCCGACGCTCCTGGAAGGAGCCGAAGCGATGGACCAGCTCTTTCCCGACTGATAGTGCATGTCACCTCATAACTCCCTCCCGATCCAAGGATGATCATTTAAGCGTGTACGAGCAGCCCGGCGCAGCGGAGCTCGTGGGCTCGTAGTCGCCGGTTGGCTGGTTTGCGGGACGCTCGCCCTCCCAGGGGCGCAGACCAAGTACGCCGGAAAGGGCCGATAGGGCTGGTCAGGCACTGGAGGCGGAGCAGGGGTTTCGGCTGTGGACAGCGGTGTCCGGTGTGGCGCCGGATTGGTTCCCCAGTGGTCTCGCTGCGCTGACCTGGTCAGAAGCCGTCTCGGGAACCGGAAAGAGTGGGCAGTTATCTGCTGGACGGCACGGTCCCCGTGCAGTACTGCCTGCTCAGAACGTTGGCGCAATCGCAGCAACGTCCCCTCGTCGCGTCGCGGCGGCACCCGCGGCTCGGTCATAAAAATGCGGCCCCTCGCGGGGCCGCCCTGCCGGCCGTAACCGACGTCGTATAGGGAACTCCTACCCAGTGTTCTCGGCTTCGATACATGAACGCGTCGCGCCGGCACTCTGGTCCAGGGTTGTCACAATTCGGGCATGCCGGCCGACCGGGCCGACGTGCTTCGCGCGAACAGCCGATCGGTGTTCCGCATTTCGTGCGCGGGTCCCGCCGCCCGCAGGACGACGTCCAGGACACGGTCGGCGTCCGCAGCGTAGGCGTTGCTGAACCATGCCTCATTGGCCTCAACGACCGCGAACCGACCGCTGTCAGAGAGGATTCCGACATCGACCACGACAGCGCTCGGCAGCCCGGTCGCCAGGTGGTTGACCAGCTCAGCGCCGAAGCCGAGCGCGGGATGCCGGAGCGGCAGCGGTGCGCTGTCGAGAACCCCGAAAACGGCGTAGCGGCTCGCGGCGCGCACCTCGCCATCCAGGATGTGGAGCCGGTACTCCTCAGCGAATGCGACCGGTTCGGCGGACAACACGGGAAGTTCCGCGGAAAGGTCCGATGGCAGACCGGTGCCGTCCGGACGCACTCCAGCCGGAAAAAGCTTCCCGGCGGCCGGCTTGACGAAGCGAGGGACGCGGTGCCGCCGAGCCTGCCCCAGAGTGATCAGCTCGATCCCTTCAGGTCGGCAGGGATCGGAGGTCCGGGCAGGGTGCGCACGTCCAGGCCCCGCCACACAGCCGCCTCTGCCAGAAGCTGTCCCGTCGTGGTCGCGCGCGGCGGCAGCATGAACGATCGACGTGTGGTCACCCCAGGATTCTCCCAGCGCGAAGAGCACCGAGAGGCGATGGTGACGTCACTGTTGGAACGCGTGGCCCAAGCTGGCGGCGTAGCCGTTAATCCCGGGGGCGATCGCATAGAGGCCGTCGGCTTCCCGGCACAGCCACCGCCATGCCCAGCGACGCGAACGCCGACCTCCACCAGCGCCCTGACACCACCCGCGCCTTCCAGGACACCTGCTCCGCGGCCCCAAACCGGGACGAACCCGATTCGGAAACTCCTGAAACGACAAGATCCCGCCTGATCTCGATGATCAGACGGGATCCCGTCAACTTCAGTCCAGCCGTTTCAAGAACGGCCCTAGGTGGAGATGAGGGGATTCGAACCCCTGACCCCTTCGATGCGAACGAAGTGCGCTACCGGACTGCGCTACATCCCCAAGAACCTCGACCAGATTAGCAAACCTTCAGAGGTCCTCGCGCCACCCACGGCCCCCACACCCCGAGTCAGTCCCCCACCGCGCGCCGCGGCGGCTCCGCGTACTGGTCGAACAGGACATCCTCCTGCCGCGCCGACAGGTCGATGATCTCCGCCCGTTCCTCCTCGGCCGCCAGGCGGGCGGTGCGTTCGCGCTGGTCGCGGAGGCGGCGGGCGCGTTCCGCGCGGCCCCGGTCGGCGCGCTCGCGCCGTTCCCGATCCACCTGTACGGCGATCCGCAGGAACCCCATGTACGACAGCGCGATGACCACCGAGGGCGCGACCCCCCACCACGGCATCATCTTGACCGCGGCCGTCACCACCGAGGCGATCACCAGCAGCCCGGTGAAGAAGAGCAGCCGGCGGCGCCGGGCGACGATGATGGCGCGGCGCTTGGCCCGGAACTGGCGCGGGTCCACCCGCTCGCCCTCCACCACCCCGGGCGGCGGGGTGAAGGCGGCCCCCAAGGCCCCCAGGGCGGCACCCGAGCCGCCCCCCTCCTGGGCCTCCAGACGCTCGAGATCGGGCAACTGGTGCTCGCCGGTGTAGTACTCTTCGAGCTCCGCCAGTTCGGCCAGGTTGGTCTTGTCGCGGCGCAGCCACATGGGCACGAGCACGCACAACCACATGACGACGATGGCGAGATAGAGGAGGACGCTGCTCACGGCCACCTCCGGGCACGACGAAGACACCCGTGTGTCGTCGGCGTCTTCGATGTGCTCACGTCACGCACCGTAAGACCGCGTGTCACTGATTGACGAGCATTCGGTGCGGTGTGTCGCGAGATCGTCAAACCTCTTCTACCGGAGACCCGCCGTGAGAGGCCGACTCGCGAGCGCGCCGCCACTGCACGAGCAGGCCGCCGGGACAGTCCTCGACGGTCAACGCGTAACAGATGTGATCGCGCCAGGCTCCGTCGATGTGGAGCTGGCGGCGACGAATGCCTTCTTCCCGGAATCCGAGCTTCTCAACCACCCTGCGACTGGCCTGGTTCTCGGGGCGGATGTTGGCCTCCAGGCGGTGCAGGCCGGTGGTGAAGAAGCAGTGGTCGACGGCCATGGCCAGCGCCGTGGGCGTGATGCCCCGGCCGGCGAGGGCGCCGTCGATCCAGTACCCCACCTGGGCCGAGCGGGCCGAGCCCCAGACGATGGCGCCGACGGTCAGTTGTCCGGCGAACCGGCCACCGTACGTGATCACCCACGGTAGCGCCAGACCCTGCCTGGCCTCGCGGCGAAGGGTGCCGACCATGGAGACGTACGGGCCCAGACCGGTACGGAACAGCGGCGTCTCCGGGTTGCTGGGCTCCCACGGGCGCAGCCAGTCGGCGTTGCGCACCCGCGTGTCACGCCACACGCGCACATCGGCCAGCCGCAGCGGCCGGAGGCCTACGGGCCCCTCTTCCAGGGTCGCCGGCCAGCCACGAAGTCGATCCACCCCCTCATCATCCCCCCATCAGGGACGCCGCCGCCACGGATCAGGGCGAGCCCAGGTGATCGTGATCAGAGCGCGGGTGATCGTCGCCGGAACGCGGGTGATCGCCGCCGTTGATCTGCTCCACCGCGTGCCGGAGAACGGGAGCGAGGACGGCGACGCCGTCGCGCACACCTCCGGTGGAGCCGGGGAGATTGACGATCAGCGTACGTCCGGCCTGTCCGGCGAGGCCGCGGGACAGAATCGAGGTGGGAACTTTGTCGCGGTTCGCCTGCCTGATCGCCTCGGCTATGCCGGGAATTTCCCGAGAAATCACTCGGGCGGTCATCTCCGGCGTGCGGTCGGTGGGCGTCAGTCCCGTCCCGCCCGTCGTCACGATCACGTCGTACGACGCCGCGACCCCGTCACGCAGCGCCGCCTCCACGGGTTCGCCGTCCGGCACCACCACGGGCCCGTCCACGGCGCATCCGGCCTCCTCCAGCAGGGACACCAGCAGCGGCCCCGACCGGTCCTCGTACACCCCGGCCGACGCCCGGTTCGACACCGTCACCACCAGCGCTCGGGTCATCGCCGCACCCCCCGGACCACCGTCACCACCAGCGCACGGGTCACGGCCGCGTCCAGTGACCGGTCTTGCCGCCCGTCTTCTCCTCCACCCGCACATCGGTGATCACCGCGGCCGGGTCCACCGCCTTCACCATGTCGATCAACGCCAGCGCGGCCACCGACACCGCGGTCAGCGCCTCCATCTCCACACCGGTACGGTCGGCGGTCTTCACCCGGCAGGTGATCGCCACGCCCTGGTCCTCGACGTCGAGCGTCACCTTCACACCGTGCAGCGCGATCGGATGGCAGAGCGGGATGAGATCGGGTGTCCGCTTCGCCCCCATGATGCCGGCGATGCGCGCCACGCCCAGCGCGTCGCCCTTGGGCACCTCGCCCGACCGCAGCAGCGCCACGGCCTCCGCCGACAGCAGCACGCGTCCCGTGGCCACGGCCGCGCGCGCCCCGACGTCCTTGCCCGAAACGTCCACCATGCGTGCCGCACCTGTCTCGTCCAGGTGCGTGAACTCACTCGCCAAAGGTCACCTTCTCACAGGGGGATCACCTCGACGGCCGTGCCCGCCGGCACCTCCGTCACGTCCTCGGGCACCACGATGAGCGCGTTCGCCGTGGCCAGCGCCGCGAGCTGGTGCGACCCCTGTCCGCGTACCGGCGTCACGGTGCCGTCCTCGTCGAGCACGCCGCGAAGGAACGAGCGCCGTCCCGCCGGCGACTTCAGCGGGCCGACGACGTACGCGGTCTCGGTCCTGGGCGGCCCGGCCTCCAGGCCGCGCATCTTCCGCAGCGCCGGCCGTACGAACAGCATGAACGACACGAACGACGAGACCGGATTGCCGGGCAGCGCGAAGATCGGCACCTGGTCCTCGCCCACGACGCCGAACCCCTGCGGCATGCCCGGCTGCATCGCGACCTTCTCGAACCGGACCGTGCCGAGCGGCGAGAGCGCCTCCTTGACCGGCTCGTACGCGCCCATGGAGACACCGCCGCTGGTGATGACGGCGTCGGCGCGCAGGAGCTGCGCGTCGAGCTGGTCGATGAACGCCCCCGGGTCGTCGCCCACGGTGGGCGCCCGGAAGCCCTCGCCGCCGGCGGCGCGTACCGCCGCGGTGAGGGCGAAGCTGTTGGAATCCCAGATCTGGCCGGGCTGGAGCGGGGTGCCCGGCTCGGCCAGCTCGGCGCCCGTGGACAGCACGACGACCCGCGGCAGCGGGCGCGCCAGCACGCGCCGGCGGCCCACCCCCGCGATGATGCCGAGCTGGGCGGGGCCGATCACGGTGCCCTGCTCCAGCACGACCTCGCCGGCGTTCACGTCCTCGCCGGCCCGGCGGATCGCGTTGCCCTCGGGGGCCGAGCGCTGGATCGTGACCGTGACCGTGCCGCCGTCGGTCCACTCCACCGGTACGACGGTGTCGGCGCCGGCGGGCACGGGCGCGCCCGTCATGATCCGTACCGCGTGCCCGGGCCCGACGGCCCGAAGCTGGTCGGACCCGGCGGCCACGTCGTCGATCACCGGCAGCGTGGCCGGCACCTCGGCGAGGTCGGCGGCCCGCACGGCGTAGCCGTCCATGGCCGAGTTGTCGAACGGCGGCAGCGGCACCGGCGCGATCACGTCCTCGGCCAGCGTCGCGCCCAGCGCCCGTTCGAGCTCCAGCTCCAAGGGCGCCAGCGGACGTACGGTGGCCAGGATCTCGGCCAGATGCGCGTCAACCGACTTCATCGCGATCCCCCCGCTCGGCCGGCTCAGCCGACCTCGTTGAGGAACTCGCGCAGCCACGGCACGAACTCCGGCGCCAGGTCCTCCCGATCGGCCGCGAACTTCACCACGGTGCGCAGATAGTCCAGCTTGTCGCCGGTGTCGTAACGGCGCCCGCGGAACAGCACGCCGTGAACCGGACCGCCCTCCCCGGAGCCGCGCCCGGCCAGCGTGCGCAGCGCGTCGGTGAGCTGGATCTCGTTGCCGCGCCCGGGGGCGGTGTTCTCCAGCACCTCGAACACGGCCGGGTCGATGACGTACCGGCCGATGATCGCCCAGTTGGACGGCGCCTCGTCCACCGGCGGCTTCTCCACCAGGTCCGTCACGCGTACCACGTCGGACTCGTCGGTCGGCGCGATCGTCGCCACGCCGTACAGCGAGACCTGCTCCTTCGGCACCTCCATCAGCGCGATCACGCTGCCGCCATACGTGTTGCGCACCTCGATCATGCGCTTGAGCAGCGGGTCACGGTAGTCGATCAGGTCATCGCCGAGCAGGCAGGCGAACGGGTGGTCGCCCACGTGCTGCTTGGCGCACAACACCGCGTGGCCGAGGCCCTTCGGCTCGCCCTGCCGTACATAGTGCAGCGTGGCAAGTGAGGCGGGCTCGCGAACCTGGGACAACCGGTGCTCGTCACCCTTGGCCTCAAGCACCTCCTCCAGCTCGAACGCGCGGTCGAAGTGGTCCTCGATCGACCGCTTGTTCTTGCCCGTCACCATGAGGACGTCGAGCAGACCGGCGGAGGCGGCCTCCTCGACGACATACTGGATGGCGGGCTTGTCGACGATGGGCAACATCTCCTTGGGTGTCGCCTTGGTCGCCGGAAGGAACCGGGTGCCCAGACCCGCGGCGGGCACGACGGCTTTCGTCACAGGGTCGAAGTCAGCCATGAGTAGACCCTAGTGGAGGGACCTGTGGACAAGCTGAACCTGCGTCGCGAACTGATGGCGTCACGTGCCTCACTCTCCCCCGAACAGCTACGGACGAACGCCTCCAAAGTACGCGAAACACTGCTCGACCAGCCGTGGGTCCAGATGGCCGGGCTCGTCGCCTGCTACTGGTCGATGGGCACGGAGCCGGAGACGCACGGGCTGGTGTACGCGCTGTGGAAGCACGGGGCGACGGTGATCCTGCCCGTGCTGAAGGAGGACAACGACCTCGACTGGGCGGTGTACGACGGCCCCGACACCCTGGCCCCGGGGCGGTACGGGGTGATGGAGCCGGTCGACACCCGCCGCGGCGTCGACGCGATCCGCACCGCCGCGCTGGTCATCGTCCCGGCGCTGGCCGTGGACCGGCTGACCGGGGTACGGCTGGGCCGCGGGGGCGGTTCGTACGACCGCGCCCTGGCCCGTGTCGGCCCCAACGTGCCCACCGTCGCGCTGCTCCACCCCGGAGAGCTCGTCGAGGGCGTCCCCGCCGAGCCGCATGACCAGCGGGTGCGCTGGGCGATCACCCCTCGGGAACTCACTAGGCTTATGTGACCGAACGTGCGAGAGGGGGCCAGATGCCACTGGATGTCTGGCTCCTGATCGGTGCGGCGATCGTCATCGCCGCCATCGCGTCCGTACGGGTCGCGCACCGCAGCGGACTGCCCAGCCTGCTCCTGTTCCTGGGGTTCGGGCTGGTCCTGGGCGAGGCCGGGGTCGGCATCCCGTTCGACAACCCCGACCTGGCCAAGCAGATCGGCATGACCGCCCTGGCCGTGATCCTGGCCGAGGGTGGTCTGACCACGACCTGGAGCCACGTGCGGCGGGCGGTGCCGCTGGCGCTGATCCTCGCCACCGTGGGCGTCGCGGTCAGCATCGTGGTACTGGCACTGGCCGTCCACCTGCTGCTCGGGTTCGAGCCGATCACGGCGCTCATCCTCGGCGCGGTGCTCGCGCCCACCGACGCCGCCGCCGTCTTCTCCGTGCTGCGCCGGCTGCCGCTGCCGCCCCGGCTGGCGGGCGTGCTGGAGGCCGAGTCCGGCTTCAACGACGCCCCGACCGTGATCGCCGTCGTCTTGCTGAGCGCGACGGCCCACACGACGCCGTCGATCGGCACGTTCCTGCTGCAGACCGGGGTCGAGCTGGTCATCGGCGCCGCCGTCGGCCTGGCCGTGGGGCCCGCCGGCGCGTACGCGCTGCGCCGCGTGGCGCTGCCCGCCTCGGGCCTGTACCCGATCGCCGTGCTGGCGCTGACCTTCGTCTCGTACGGCGGCGCCGTGCTGCTGCACGGCTCCGGCTTCCTGGCGATCTACCTGACCGCACTGATCCTCGGCAACTCCCGGCTGCCGCACCGGGCGGCGACCAGGGGTTTCGCCGAGGGGGCGGCGTGGCTGGCGCAGATCGGGCTGTTCGTCATGCTGGGACTGCTGGCCAGCCCCTCGGAGATGCCGTCGTCGATCATCCCCGGCCTGATCGCCGGGACCGCGCTGGTGCTGCTGGCCCGGCCGGCGTCCGTGCTGGTCAGCTCGGTGCTGGCGCGGGTGGCGCGGATCGCGAAGGTGAGCCTGCGGGAGCAGGCGTTCCTGTCGTGGGCGGGGCTGCGCGGCGCCATCCCGATCGTGCTGGCGACCATCCCGTGGGCCGAGGGCGTGTACGGGTCGAAGGACATCTTCAACGAGGTGTTCATCATCGTGATCGTGTTCACGCTGGTGCAGGGGCCGACGCTGCCGTTCGTGGCCCGGGTGCTGGGCGTGGCCGCGCCGGGCGAGGCGCACGACCTGGAGGTCGAGGCGGCGCCGCTGGAGGAGCTCCAGGCCGACCTGCTGCAGGTACGGATCCCGCCCGGCTCCGGGCTGCACGGTGTGGAGGTGTTCGAACTCCGGCTCCCGGCCGGGGCCCAGGTGACGCTCGTGGTGCGGGACGGCAAGTCGTTCGTCCCGTCGGACACGACCCGGGTCCGGACCGACGACCAACTGCTGGTGGTGACCACGGCGGCCTGCCGGGACCAGGTGGAGCGGCGTCTGCGGGCGGTCAGCCGCAGGGGCAAGCTGGCCGGCTGGTACGGGGAACGCGGCCTGGAGTAGGCGCACTGTCCGGGACGTTCGCTGACGGCACCCCAGGCAAGGCGCAGGGAAGGCGATGCCCAGGTACTGGAATAGCCGATTGACCGGATCGGTTACCATTAGCAGTCGCACAGCTCGAGTGCCAAAGCAAGCCTGAAGGAGGAGCGCGTGCCGACCTACCAGTACGCCTGCAACGACTGCGGTGAGCAGCTCGAGGTCGTCCAGAAGTTCACCGATGACGCGCTGACCGTCTGCCCCGCCTGCCAGGGCAACCTGCGCAAGGTGTTCTCGGCGGTGGGCATCGTGTTCAAGGGCTCGGGCTTCTACCGTACGGACAGCCGCTCGTCGTCGTCCTCTTCCCCCGCCTCTTCGTCGTCGTCCTCTACCTCGTCGTCCTCGTCGAGCAAGAGCGAGTCGTCTGCGGGCAAGAGCGAGTCGTCGTCCTCGTCCTCCTCCAGCTCGACCCCGGCAGCGTCCGCCGCCACGAACTGACCGGAGCTCCTTCCGCAGCGGTGCGCCGGCCAGCCCGGCGGCCGCCGCCACGAACGGCCCCACCCTCGCGTCCGAGCCACCGCCCTGCACCGACAGGGCTGGGGGACGTCCGGCACGGCATCCTTGTCGAGACGGATCCCCGCCTCGAGACCACCTGGCATCAGGGTCGGGCCTTCAGTCCGCGTCCACGAGGTCTCCGCGTCCGAGGATCATATCGACCGGAGACCTCTTGGCTTGTGCCGCCAGGAAGGCGCGGACGCCACGCCCCGTCGGGGTTGTCGGCGGCCGAAGCCGCCTCCAGGTCCATGGAGAATGACCTGTTCGCGACTCCCGCCTCGCACGAGATCTTGTCCCCAGGGAGAAAGAACCTGAGCTGCGGGACAAAGAACTCCACTCCTGTCAGCAGCTTCGCCTGACACGAAGGCCAGCCATCTGTCACTGTTCGCTCACAGTGGGTCCTGGTTAGTCATGACCGCAGGAGACCCTTCCTCGTTTCTGCAAAGGCAGGAATGCATGGACACAGAAGCGCACCTCCACGACCTGGCGTCGCGCGTGCAGGCACTCGAAGCGGGCGCACTCATCACCGACGTGACGACGACGCTCGGCATCATCCACGTGGCGGACGATGTCGCCCAACTCCGCAACGAGGTCCTGCAAGATCTCGCAGCCCTCGGCGACGAGGTGGCCGCCCTTCGACGGCATGTGGCCGTCCTGTCCAGCTCCATCCCCCCGAGAAACCACGCACATCCGGGCCACCCCCACCCGGATCAACCGTCTGACAGCTGAGAGCCCTCTCCACTGCCACATGAGGGGTCAATCGATCCCTCGACCCCACGGGCTCAGCCGAAGCCATCGACCCTCGTATCAAAGCCGAGGCTGAGCCCACCCCTTGAGTCGGTGTGTGCGACCACGCCCCGTGGATCAGAGGAAGTCCCCAACCTCGCTGCTGCGACGGCGCGGTGAGCGCGGTGGACCGGTGGGCGGTGCGCGTCGATTCGACCATCGTGCGGACCCACAGGCGCCCTACAAGGCGAGAAGCCAGCGGAGCCGAACCCTCCCACCAAGGCGGACAGGCGCTCAGGCACTCACACGGCGGACTGACCACCAAGCCACACCTAGTCGCCGACGGCAACATCAACGACTGCCCCAGCTTCTGCAGGTGACGGCAGGTTCGTACCTTCATACATCTCGCCTTGGCCATGTATCTCGCCTTGGCCGGGCCGCCCGCCCCTTGACCGGAGCACGCCTACATCCCGCTCTGCCGCCGACGATCCTCAAGACGCCCCGTCGGACAGGGACGTACTCACGTCTTCCCCTCACAAGAAATCTTGTCCCGGAGGAGAAAGAACTTGAGCTGCGGAACAAAGAACTACACCCGCAGCCAAGGGCGGCGCCTGCCACAAGAGCCAACTATCTGTCACTGTGCGCTCACAACGGATCCCGAGGTCCACAGCCGCAAGAGACCCTTACTCGTTCCCGCAAAGGCAGAAATACGTGGACATAGAAGCCCATCTCCTCCGCCTGACGTCGCGCGTGGAGGCCCTCGAAATGAGCGCGCGTATCACAGACGGCATCACGGCAACGATGATCGGCATCACCCAGGTGATGGACGACGTCACTCAGCTCCGTAACGAGATCAGGCAAGATCTCGCAGCCCTCAGCGACGAGGTGGCCACCCTACGGCGGCACATGACAGAGCGATCCACCTCCATGCAGGCCCGAGATGCCCCGCAGCCCCGCTCACACCAGACCGAGACACCACGCACACCCAGCTCGCCCCCACCCGAAACACTCACCTAACAGCTCCAAGCCGATCCATCTCCAACGGACAGCTCCGAGCCGATCAATCTCAAACCGCCTCGATCTCCAACCGCCAAAGGCACCCGTCAACCTCCCAACCACCGAAGACCCTTCTCGCTTTCCGGTCACCGAAGAGGGCCGGGGCCATCAATTTCTAGCCCCCCGAAGGGCTCAGCCGAAGCCGCCGAAGATCTAAGCGCACAGCACGCCACGCTGAGCCCAGCCCTTGTCAGCAAGACCAAAGCCCTGAACACGGTCAGGCCCCGAACGCGCTCCAAGACTTCGTGAGCGGCATCATGGCGGCTTCCCGAGCAGCATCATCGCTGCTCCCCGATGGCATCATCGCGGCTCCCTGAGCGGCATCATCGCGGCTCCCCGAGCGGCACCATCGCTGCTCCCCGAGCAACATCATGGCGGCCGATCAACATGAGCCCCCAGCAGCTCAGGCGTGATCCGCTCACACAACTGCTCCAACTGCGGACTGTGCCCCCAATCCGCCACCAACCGCCGCCAGCCCTCCAGCGACGACCGCACGAGCCGCACCGCCGCAACCCGCCCCTCATCCGTGAGCCGCAACTGGTCCCCATCGGCCGACCGTTCGACAAGCCCCCGTTCGATGAGCTGATCCGCGTACGGCCGCCCACTGGCCCTGCTCACGTTGGCGCGCCTGGCCAGTTCCTCAGCCGGCACCCACCCCTCCCCGTCGAGCCTGGCGATGATCCACACCCCCTGCGGCGCGATGCCGCTCAGCCCGGCCACCGCCCCGAGCCGGGCGTAGAAGCCCCGGCGCAGCTCGACATCCGCCAGCCGTACCAGCCCTCGCTCCACCTCGGCCAGTGACGAGCGCTCCGCGGACGTCGCGCCGAGCCCCTCGCCCAGGTCGGCGGCCTTGGTGGTCTCCCTGAGCCGCTGCTGCGGGATGAACCAGGTGAGCGTGAAGGCCACCAGCATGATGGGCGCCGCGACCCTGAACACCGTGGCGATCGCGTCGGCGTAGACGTGCAGGAAGTCGGCCGCGAGCTCCGGCGGCAAGCGCTGGATGACCGTCGGATCCTGCTGGACCTGGGCGGGCTCGAACCCCGGCGGCAGTCGCGTCGTCGCGAGCACCCGGGACAGATCCTCGTTCAGCCGAGCGGCGAAGACCGAGCCCAAGGTGGCGACACCGAACGCGCCGCCGATCGACCGGAAGAAGGTCGCGCCCGACGTAGCCACACCGAGATCCTTGAAGTCGACGGCGTTCTGCACGATGATCACCAGCACCTGCATGGTCATGCCGAGCCCCGTGCCGAGCACCAGCAGCTCGACGCCCATCGTCGTCAGACTGCTGTGCTCGGTCAGCGTGGACAGCATGAGCAGGCCGGCCGCGGCCAACGCGGTGCCCGTGATGGGCAGGAAGCGGTACTTTCCGGTCCTGCTGATGATCTGCCCCGAGATGACGGACATGGCGAGCATGCCGGCCATCATCGGCAGCAGGTGGACGCCCGAGAGGGTCGGGCTGACCCCATGGACCGCCTGCAGGTAGAGCGGAAGGTACGTGAGCGCGCCGAACATCGCGAACCCGACGACGAACCCCACCATCGACGCCATCGTGAACGCCCTGAGCCGGAACAACTCCAGCGGCAGCACCGGCTCCCGCGCCCTCCGCTCGGCCGCCGCCCAGAGGACGAGCAGACCTGCCGCCGCCGCCCCGAGCCCGACGATCACAGGATCGGTCCAGGCGAACGTGGTGCCGCCCCAGGTCGTGACCAGGACCAGGCACGAGGTGGCGCCGCCGAGCAGCACCACTCCCGCGAAGTCGATGGTGTGCCGGGTCCGCGACTTGTCGTTGGGCAGGACGGCGACGATCACGACCAGCGCGACGGCGCCGAGGGGCAGATTGATGTAGAACACCCAGTGCCAGGACAGATGGTCGACGAAGAGCCCGCCGAGCAGCGGCCCGACCACGCTGGCGACGGCGAAGACACCGCCGAACCATCCCTGGTACCTCCCCCTCTCGCGCACCGAGACGACGTCGCCCACGATGGCCTGCGCCAGCACCATCAGCCCACCGCCGCCGACCCCCTGGAGGAAGCGGAAGGCGATGAGCTCCCCCATGCTGCGACTGAGCCCGCACAGGGCCGAGCCGACGAGGAAGATGACGATCGCCGCCACGAACAGGTACTTGCGTCCGAACTGGTCGCCCAGCTTGCCCCACAGCGGCGTGGAGACGGTCGAGGCCAGCAGATAGGCCGTCACGACCCAGGACAGCTCCTCCAGGCCGCCCAGATCGCTCACGATCGTCGGCAGGGCCGTGGACACGATCGTCTGATCGAGCGCCGCGAGCAGCATGCCGAGCATGAGCGCGATGATGATGATCGCGATACCTCTTCGCCGCATGGGCCGATCCTACTGACCGTAATTCCATGATCACTCCACGCTACGACACTTATCCCCAGAACCCCGTTCCACCGCCTCCCTCATCCACAGAACGCCGTTCCACCCACCTTCCCCACCCCCCCACCCCGGCTAATCTCAGCGCCATGCTCACTCGCGCAGACATCGGCGTCATCGGCGGTTCCGGCCTCTATTCCCTGCTGGACGACGCGGAGGAGATCCAGCTCGCCACTCCCTACGGCCCGCCCAGCGACGTCGTCACCGTCGGACGGATCGGATCGCGTTCCGTCGCCTTCATCCCCCGGCACGGCCGCGACCACCGCTTCCCGCCCCACCGCATCCCCTACCGGGCCAACCTGTGGGCGCTCCGCTCACTGGGCGTGCGGCAGGTGCTCGCCCCCAGCGCCGTGGGTTCCCTGCGCGCCGAGCACGGCCCGGGCGCGATCGTCATCCCCGACCAGCTCGTCGACCGCACCTCCGGCAGGGTGCAGACCTATTACGACGCGGGCGGCGCGGTCCACGTCTCTTTCTCCGACCCGTACTGCCCCTCGGGCCGCGCCGTCGCCGTAGAAGCAGCCAGGTCCGGCGGCTGGGAGACGGTCGACGGCGGCACCCTCGTGGTCATCGAAGGACCGCGGTTCTCGACGCGGGCGGAGTCGCGCTGGTTCGCCTCCAACGGCTGGACGATCGTCGGCATGACCGGCTTCCCCGAATCCATCCTGGCCCGGGAGCTGGCGCTCTGCTACACGTCCCTGTCATTGGTGACCGACCACGACGCGGGGGTCGAGGCCGGTGAGGGCGTGACACACGAGGAGGTGCTGAAGTTCTTCGCGCAGAACGTGACCCGCATGCGCACCCTGGTGGCCGACACCGTCGAAGCCCTGCCCACCGAACGCACATGCTCCTGCGGCTCCGCCCTGGAAGGCCTCAAGCTCCCCTTCGAACTGCCATGACCACCGCCTCTCCCGGCAACACCACCGCACAACCAGACGAGCGCGCCAGCACCGAAAGCCCACAAGCCGACTCATGGGCACGGAAGTCCGGCAGACGAAACCTCGGCACGGACGACCGAAGCATCGACACCGGCAAACAGCACCACAAGAGCCACGGATGGCGCCAGAAGACGGACGGAGGGAGCCGGAAGGCCAACGGATCGGGCGGATCCGGAGGATGGGGCAGGCGCAGCCGGCGCCGCCTCATCTCGGCCGCCCTGACCGGTCTCGCCGTCCTCCTCGGCTACGCGGCCATGCGTCCCGAGACCTCGCCTCCCATCCTGGTCGCCGCCCGCGACCTGCGGCCAGGCGTGCTGCGTCCAGGTGACGTGCGCGCCGTGCCCCTCACGCCCGCACCGGACGGAGCACTGAGAACGGGAGCGGTGGGCCGCGTGCTGGCCGGCCCCATGCGCCGTGGCGAGCCGCTCACCGACGCCCGCCTGCTCCACTCTCTCCGGCTCCCGGCGGGCACGGTGGCGACCCCGGTCCGTATCGCCGACGCCGACGTGGCAAGCCTGGTCTCCCCCGGCTCGACCATCGGCGTACTGGTGGCCTGGGAGAGCCAGCCGGCCCAACTGGTGGCGGACGACGTCACGGTCATCACCGTCCCGAAGACCACGGACGACCACGACGCCCTACTGGTCCTGGCCACCACACCCGATCAGGCAGGCCGCCTGGCAGCAGCCCAGGCATCCGGCCGCCTCTCGATCACCATCAAACCGCCCTCAGACCACCCCACGCCGAGCTGACCCCGCCCAAACCGGCCCACACGGGAGCGCCCCCGCCCCTCAAGACACCAGCAATCAGAAGCCGCACGAAGGCACCCGAGCAGCAGCGCCCCCACAAGAGAGCACCACGACCACACAGAGAGAGCTACAACAGGGAGTCGATCTTCGGGTCGTACTCCCAGTGCCACGGCTCGAACGGGCTGCTGTAGGCCCAGGCCGGATGGAACCACCCGTACTTCTTGGAGTTCTGCTCCATCCACACGAACTCCACCGACTTGAATCTCTCGACCCCACCACAGAGATCGACGGCCAGGCCAAGCCCATGATTACTACGCCCAGGCACCGCCGCGAACCCAGGACGCCGGTAATACACCGACTGCTGCGCCGCCAGGCTCCGATAGGCGTCGGTCACGCACATCTGCCTGCCGAACCGCCGCCGGTACGCCTCGTTCAGGCTGACGAACGCGATGGCGGCGTCGGCCCGCAGACTGTGCCCCTTCTGCTGCAACGGGCACAGCATGGCCTTGGGGATCAGCCCGTTCGGGAAGGAGTTCGCCGTCGCGGCCCGCAGCGGGTTGCAGCCCAGGGCCGCCCGCCCCACCTTGTCGATCTTGATGCCAAGCTTCACCAGCGCGCCGGTCAGCGACTTCACGATCTTGTCGGAGCGCTGCCGCAACGTGTCCACCTCGGCCGCCATCTGCGCCTCGGCCAGCAGGTTGTTCGCCCTGATCTCCTGCGCCTCGGCCGCCAGCCGCTGCGCCTCCCTGGCGAGCACGGCGGTCTTCTCCACCGTCTGCTGCTTGATCTCGACCATGTACGTCGCGTACGTCATGGCCCGCAACGTGTCCGGACTGGCGTCGCCCGACAGGAACGGCATGACCCCGTCCCCACCCACAGGCTGCTGGTAGAGCGACTCCGCCATCTGCGCGACCGGCTGCCGGATCCGCGCGAGATTCCGATCGGCTTCCTGGAGCGTGTCCAGCTTGGCCTTCAGATCCTTCTCGGCCGCGGCGATGTCAGCCCGGCGCTTCTCCAGCGCCTTCGTGGCGTCCTCAAGCTCCTTGGCCGACTTCTCGGCCTCCTTCCGCAGCGCGGTGAGATCGGCCGGGTCCTTGTTCTCCACCCGTTCCGTACGGCCGGCGCGCCCGGCAGCTTCGGCCTGAGCAGAAGACGTCGCGGTCAGAGAAGCCATCACCATGACGACCGCGATCAGACCCGCTGATCGAGGGGATGGCACGTCCGACTCCTCCGTTTGCGAACTCGTTACCCGGGTCAGGCACGCACGTTACTACAGCCCCTGGACTGCCCGGACCGAACTCCGGCGACCCGCTATGTCACAAAGGCGCACTTTGTACGCCCACCCGGCCTGGACCGGCACGAACACCGCCCACCGAGATCAACACCCACATCGTGAACTACGCTCACGCCCCCCACAGGGTTCGTCCTACCTGGCAGCCAGGCGCCCCACCAACGCAAAACACACGCACACGCGCTCGAATCGGCGCGAATCATAAAGACCTCAAGAGCCGCGATCTCGGGACCCCGCCCCCTGCCCCTATCGGCCACCCCGGCCGCCCACACGTCCACCCGGCCCCGCACACACATCCGCGACCCGACGATCGGACACGCGAGTACAACCGCCTACAACCGAGCAGCGACAACCGTCACCGACCGCACGACAGGGCAACGCGACGGGACGGCGCAAGCCGCACGCAGGTCGGCGCCCTGACCGGACGCTGCGACGCGGCTGGAGCATCGCGGCCATACAGACCAAATTCGACAACACGGCCAAGGGCGCACGACCGCACACCACAAGCCGGACGGCACGACCTTGTGACGCGATGGGGCGAAGGGGCCAGCGCTGGGACCGAACCCTGCGCCCGACAGGGGCGCCCCAGAGGCAGGATCGAACAACGCAACAAGATCACAGCCACGCACGCACGGCCGCAGCAGTCTGTAGCCACATGCATCGGCGAACAAGCTCGATCACGACGCGTCCGTGGAGGCCCCATCGTCGCCCTCCTCAGCCGCCACCGCCCGCTCCTGCTCCCGCTCCCGGCAGACCTCCCACAACCAGGTGTCCACCCACTCCCCCGGGCACTCCTCCCCCTGAGCCGCGGCCACGCCGTCGACAGCCTCCCCAGAGCTCCGCCGCTCAGCGATCCCCGGAGACATCGCCTCCGCCCCAACCGCATCCGCCCGAGCCCCGCGCGAGGAACGCCCCACAACACCCAGATCCGGCACAGACGAGACCGACACGACCTCAGGCGCACGAGCAACCCCCGCCCCGGAACGAGCGCGCTCCCGCCCAGCAGAAGGCGGCGGAACAACCCGCTCGTACCGCCGCTCAGCACGCGCCGGAGCCGGCATCAGCACCGCCTCCATCGCCACGTCACCGCCGTCAGCAACGGTTCTCATCTCCCGCCGCACCCCGGCATGCTCGTACCCGGTGAGCTCGCCGGCCAGTAACCCACCCGCCAAGATCACAGGCGCCACCAACGCCGCCCCCAACACCACGGGCCGTCGATGCACGTCCTGCCGCCGCCTTCTGGTCACCCGCCCGACGCTAGCCAGCCCTGCCCCCACCCGCCCCAATCCCCGCCATCCCTTTACGCCCCCTCACACCACCCATGACCCCACCGCCCACGCACCCCGATTCCAAGCGGTCCAAGAGAACAACCACACAGGATCGACACACGCGATCCAGCAGCGGATCCCCCAACGCATGCTCACGCCCCCAAAGTCACGTGCCCCCAAGGCCCACACAGTGCCGGACTTTCGCTAGGCTTACGGGAGTCCGCCTCCGTAGCTCAGGGGATAGAGCACCGCTCTCCTAAAGCGGGTGCCGCAGGTTCGAATCCTGCCGGGGGCACTTACCTGAACAGGCATTTGGGCCCCTGACCTGCGGTTTATCAGCCGCAGGTCGTTTGCTTTGTGGACCTTGATAGGCAGCCGAGGGCGCCCTGATGCAGCCGTAGGACCATGATCCGGGGATATGGTCGGGATGATCTTGAGGACGCCATGGGTCTAGTCGCCCGCCCCTCGCTAGAAGCACTCCGGAGAAAGAGTCCTCAAGTCGGCACTGAAGGACGCCCGCATGAGAGCCTGGCTGTTCAGTTCCCGAGGGAACAGAAGCGAGCGTGAATGGTCGACCAGGAGCCGTACCGCTCAGGCACGTCCCACAAGCGCTGGCGCTGCGTCACTTCCAGACAATGCTGTCCTCCCTCGGAGCAACGCCACGATTGCGCGGCCGCGGTGCTCACCTAAGGCGCCTGGGAACGATCTTCCCTGCCACATTCCTGGGCAGTTCTGCAACGAACGTGATCTCCCGCGGAACGTACTGTGGAGCCAACTGCCGCCGGATGTGATCGCATACTGTGTCGGCATCGAGTACCTGGCCTGGGCGCAGGGCGACGTAGGCGCGGAAGCGCTGACCGTATGTCTTATCCGGAACGCCTATCACTGCCACCTCGCGGACCTGAGGCAACGCCTCGATCAACCGCGTCACTGGGGCGGGGTAGATGTTTTGTCCGCCGGACACGATCATATCGTCCTCGCGCCCGTCAACATGCAGTGTGCCATCCTGAGCAAAGTGGCCAAGATCGCCAGTGGCTAGGAGACTACGTTGGGTCATCCTCCCATGGTGCCCCGTGGTATAGCCGGAGAACGGCATACCGGTAGCGGCGAAGATCTCTCCAATCTCGCCGGGCGCCACCGGAATGCCGTCCTGGCCGAGCACAGCCACCCGTGTCCCAGGCAACGGCCGTCCTGCAGTCGTCGGTGCGCGGCGAAGATCACGCGGAGTGGCAATCGAGATACACGATGCCTCGCTAGAGCCGTACACGTTATAGAGAATGTCGCCATAGGCGTCCATGAAGGCGGCTGGCAACCCCACAGGCAGAGCCGAGCCTCCCACAGCCACTACGCGCAGGTCGGTAGTCGCGGCAGGGATCTCCAGGAGACGTAGCAAGGTAACCGGTACGGTGACTAGCGCGGTGCACCGATGGGATACCAAAGTGTCCAAGAGATCGGCCGGGTTGTGCGGCGGGAACACGATCGTGGCGCGCAGCGCAAGGCAGGCGTGGAGCGCGCTATGGCCCCAGGTATGGCAAAGCGGGGTGGCGATAGCGACACGATCACCAGCGCGCAGCGGCAGCCGGGAGAGCGGGCTGGCGAACGCGGCCAGGCTCATACGGGCCGGACGAATGGCGCCCTTGGGCAGTCCCGTCGTCCCGGCTGTCAGGACGATTATCTGTCCTCGACGTATGGGCGGTGGCGGAGGCGGGCTCGACAGGGGAACTAGCTTTGTCACGTCCATCCATATTGCGTCATCGGACTTCATGAGGTCGGGCCGAATGGATTCCGCATCATGCAGCACCACTCCGATGTTCTGGGTGGACATCAACTCTCTCAGCTGCAGGTCCGGCAGTCGCGTGTCTAGCAGGACGGCATCGGCGCCGACAGTGAGAGCGGATATCAGCGCCACAACTGCTTCACGGCCCTGCCCGCACAGCACGCCTAGCCTGCCCCGATGGGAAAGGCCGTTCAGCTGAACCGCCAGCGAGTCGCACTGGTTGAGCAGGGCTTCATAGGAGAGCACACCTCGCCGCTCAATGATCGCCGGCCTCATAGGGGTGAGTGCAGCCGCTGCCCTCAGGCATCCCGCTGGTCCCAGACCCCAGCGTTGCAGCGCCATACAGGCGCGCAACGCCTGCCCCGGCGGGGCGGGCTCTATCGCCTTTCTGACTACGGTCCAGATCATCCTCACTGGTCATCTCCCAGTCGCAGCCACGTTCCGTACTCGTCCACGTATGGCCTGCCGGAAAGGCGCTGCAGTGCGCACATTACTTCGTCGGTGACGATCCGCGCGGCTACCGGCTCCGGTGCCGCATCGAGGACGTGGCCGAAGGTCATCGACGGTCCGCAACGCAACGTCGCACGTTTGATCGCCGGATATCTCCGCACGGCAGCTTGGATCTCATCGGTGTTTAGCACAGCAATAGGCACTATGGGCGCACCACTGCGCAGGTGTAGGCGGCCTACACCAGTGCGCCCCCGATGCAGCTTGCCGTCGCGTGAGCGGGTACCTTCTGGGAAGATGCCGACCAGGCCGCCGCGTCGCAAGACGGCAAGGAGGATGTCCAAGGCATGCTCCGCATCTGACCCGCCGCGTCGGTCGATCGGGACCATGCCGGCCGCACGCAGAAACACGCCTATGGCAGAGGGTCCGCTGAAGTACTCTCGCTTGGCCGCGAATACGATCCGCTGGCGGGTCGCCAGCTGGATTAGCACTGGATCCCAGAACGATAGATGGTTGGCTGCAATGATCGCCGGTCCATCCCGCGGTAGCAGCTCACGGTCGATGACCTGAGGCCCGAAGGCAAGTCTGATCGCCGGACCGGGGAAGAGATTCCGCGCCACGTGATAGGCGATCGGGTTCCGCATTGGATCATATCCTCAGGCCCACAGGGGCGGTGTGGAGCACAGGCCTACGCAGCGCAACAGGCACCAGCATGAGGTCGCACGCGAGCCGTAGCGGCGGCGAGGTAACGCATCGCCGGTGCTCACGCAACAGATCGCAATGCCGTTCGAAGCTAGTCGGGCAGGTTGCTCGCCACCATCTCAAGCCGGCTGCCCTCCGGGTAGCCGCGCAGGCCATGACCCGTTCATGCTCCGCTGCGTTCTCGCGAAGCAGCCCATGGAGGATGTTTAGCCGTCCATGGGCTATATCATCCCAGAAATCGACGATATCGTCGATTAGCTTAGCGATCATACCCATATGAGAGAACTGAGCGAGTACCCGTTCGCGCGGCGGCTTGCCGTGGAAGGCGCCTACTACCTCGGCGAAGACTTTTGCGAAGCCAGCAGAGTCCAGGACGATGCTCTCCAGATCCGCAGTCACCGTACGGCTAGTCGCCTCCTGGGTGGTGATCTCGACATAGCGCGGGTACTGGGCGGATGTCCTGGTTAGCAATAGATCCCTGATGGCGTACCTTTCACGGTGCGGACGTAGAAACTCGCTCAGCACGGTCAGCCGTTCTTGAACCTCGAGTTCGGCAAAGACTGCTCCGAAGTCAAGGGAGGCGCCGCTCGCCAGACGCTCTTCGTACTTGTCGTCGAACGCACTGATCAGTCTGTTCAAACGGACTACAAGGGGGCCAGTCTCTGTTCGCAAGGCGTGCTCGGCGAGCTCGGCGTAGCTGTCCAGGAAGAGGTTGAGCGTCGCGTCGTAAATTGCCGCGCGCAGCCGGACTTGCAGTCGCCCGCCGGGCGCCGCCGAGGGAAGGCCCCTCCGGTAAGGCCGGAGCGCTAGGTGCTTGGCAAAGTGTGCAGCGAAAGGAGTAGATCGCGTCGCAAGCCGGACCCCCTTCCCCCAGCCCCATAGTTCGGGCGCGCGGATCATGAGCGTCCGACCGCTCGGGCCAACAGCTCTATTCCTGGCACCTCGCCAGGAATGTGCTCGCCGGCCGCCAGGTTGTGGGCTTGCTCCAGAAGTCGCTCCGCCATCTGGCTGAGCCGTCGCTGAAGCCGTTCGGCCACACCGTGTTCTGCCAGCAGCCGTACTATCCACGCAGTGTCCTCATCGGCCTGCCCATGCATGCCAGAGAGCCAACGTGTGATCCGCAGGATGTCCCGTGCATTACCGGTTTCTGCGAGTACGGTCAGCAGGGTCAGAATGGGCGCGGTGGGCTTTTGGTAGCGAAGGTCCTGCGAGTCGCTGTGCACGTCCCCATCCCTGGTGAAAACGTCGTCGAAGTCATCAAAGAGCTGGTAAAGGATTCCCGCGTGAGTGCCAAACGACTCTGCCAACCGAGGGTCGCCGCCCGCTGCGCAGGCTCCGATCCAGGCAGCGCACCCAAAGAGCGCGCCCGTCTTGTGGGCGATCATCTGGTCATACGGGAAAACCTCGTACGTGGGATACCAGCCCTCGTGCCATCCGAGGTCGATGGACTGCCCTATGTACAGGCGGATGGCGGTAGTGTCCAGGCAGCGATGGATCCGCAGCTTGTCCTCCGCGCGAAGTTCTGGGGAGCGGTCTACGACGTGATATGACATCGAGCGGATGATTCCGGCTACGTTGAACGCCATGCCGACACCCACGGTCGTATGGATTGTCCGCTCACCGCGGCGAAAGTCGGAATTATCCTGGATGTCGTCGAGAATCAGTGACGCGCGATGATACAGCTCCACAGCTGCAGCGACCGGATGAACCCGCGCACGCGGACCGCCAGTCAGGTCAGCCACAGCGAGCGACAGCAATGGCCGTAGTTGCTTGCCCTCACCATCAAGCTGGTGGCGGACTAGCTTCTCCAACTCAGGGAGATCAGCCAAAGGTGAACGAGCGATTTCTTCGGCGACCAAGTGCTCCATCGCCGTGAGGTCTTCGGCGTAGCGGTCACTTAGTGCGGCATACATGTCTAGATTCCTTTCAGCATCAGCAGAACCGCGGATCGGGACTCAGGGAACAGCGCCGGGATGGCGGCGCTGACGTGTCGGGCGTGGCGCACAGCCAGCTCACGCGCCATGACGGTGCCGGTAGCTGACGGACTCGCGTACTGACGCACGAAGGCGGCACACCGGGCCAGCTCGGCTGGCGGATCATCGAGCGGCGCGTGAAGCACGCTCATGGCATGGGTGACGTACCGCCAACTACTAGAGGCAGCCGTTTGTTGCCCACCAGTGACCAGCGAGGGCGCAAGCGCAATCATCCCGCCGACGAAGCGCAGGTAGCTGGCATGCATGCCGGGGAGGCGGACATGCCTTGCCGCAAGATCGCGGGCGAGGGCGCGTACACGGGGATTACGGATACCGTCGCACCATGCGGGCTCCTCGGTAAGGCCAAGCAATCTGAGCAGGAAGCGGCGCTCGGCATGGCCATCCAGGGTGGAGCGGGCCATCGTGCCGCTGTCCCCCCGTACGGCGAGCAGCACAGGCAAGCCTAGATAAGTCAAGAACACCAGGACACCCGCAGTCTCCACGATCAGGGGCACTTGCCAGAGTGACCGCACAGCAGCAAGATCGCCGTCATAGTTCGCGGATTCGATGTAGTCGTCGAGGACACGCATCGCGCTCACGATTGCACCGCCACGCGAGGCAGGAACTTGGTGACCGTGCTGTTGAAGCAGAAGTTCCGAATCTTCGTCATGTCGATCGGCAAATCTCGGTCATCCAGCGTCGTAAGATCGATGGCCCAGTACATAAACATGGCGTGGATGCTCCTGGCAAGGGAGGCGTCGATAGACGATTTATGGATAATCCTCCGCTCTTCGAAGAACTCGGCGAGCGTGTCGCCAGCCCGGATGCAGAACGAATCACAGCAACGGTGGCGTCGGCCGTACTGCTTGCTCCTGCCGCGCTTCTTGATAATGCCCTGGTGAGTGCCGTTTGCCCCTGCTGCGACGTGAGGTGTTGGTTGATACATATACGGTTGCCCCCCTCAGTGGAGATGTGGGTAGACGTCCTGGAATCACGGCCATCCTTGCTCGCACTTACAGTCCAGGTGGGGTTCCTGCGATTCTCGCCGTGGAAGGCCCAACTCGCGGATAGGCAGCCGGAACTGGCCGAGAAGTGGCAAATGCTGCCGGTTACGTCGCCGTGGCCGCCCTCGCAGAAATCGGCTCTACTCCTGCTCTCTTCGCTTCCAACTACTGGGGCCATGCCGATCTCCCTTCATTGACATGAGCCCAGGAGAACCCAGCGAGCCAAGGAAGAGAAGACTGCCACGCAATAGCCGGACAAGGCCGAACGCAAACCTGACAGTTTCCTGGTCTTAGTAACCGGCAAAAGTAATCACGCAATCAAATATGTCAACTAGAGGCGCATTGGAGGAACAGGGAGCGAACCATACTTAACTTGGCGTGCCACGGTGGCAGGGGAAGCGATGCTCGCCACCATCACCATTCCTGATCTCCGCCACGCTGCCCGAGCAGGCGCACGCCTGGTCGACATGTCGCAGGCACTCACCCAACCGCCGATGTGAGCAAGTCCGTCTCCCTTAGCACGGCTTCCTTACGCAACCCGCAAGATCTACTGAAGTCGCAGAGTGGGACTAAATAGAACAGAATCGGCAGCGTTGCTCTGCCCTCAGCGCAGTACGTCGGCTGCAGCCTTCCCTCGGAACGAAGGGAAGGCTGCCACCGTCACACCACCCGACGCTTCAGACCAATCCCGGCGATTCGGTTGCTGCGGCAAGTGGAGCGCAGTCCAATGGCCTCACGCCTTGGTACCAAGCTTGACCATCGCACCCGAAGGAGTCACGTATGACCCGGGAGCAAGTGGAACAGGCCTTACGTCGAGCCGAGCAACTCACCGATCAAGCCAGACCCGGTCTCGACCGCGCCATCGCGCTCATGGCGCAGAACATCTGGACCGGCCCCGCCTCGCAGCGCTTCGCCAACGAACTCACCGCTCAGCGCCAAGCCCTCATCGGGGCATGCGCCGGTGCCGTAGAAGAACTCCGGGCGTTATTGGCCCGTACGCCGGCGGACAGCCCTGGCTAGGCCATGGGCCAGTTGGAGGGCATGGTCCCCGAGGGAGTCCGCAGCCTGAAGGACGCACTGCGCCAGGCCGAATCGGCGCTGGACTCCATCGGCGAGGAGTTATGGACCTTACTGCGCGGAGCTCTGCTGTCGCCTGCCTCGGCCGACACGATCCGTCGAGTAGCGGCGTGGGCCGGCACCCAGGGCCCGGAGATCAATAAGCGGTTGCTGCTTCTGGAGCGCATGGAGCTGGACAAGCCGGAGCTGTTCGGCGCTGGCAAGCCGCCGATCTCGGTCGACGACTCTCTCTTCGCCCCCGGAGCGGTTCTGCCCACCGCAGGCGGCTTCTGGGACCGCATCGGCCAGCAGCTCCAGGACGCCTTCGACCCGAACCTGACCTCCGGCAACCCGATGACGGAAACAGCCAAGGGCACCGTGGAGAGCCTGGCCGGCCTGGGGAAGATGGCGATCGACTACTCCCCCGTCCGGATGCTCGTCGACCACATGGGCTGGCAACGCAACGTCAACGACCTGTCCCAAGCCCTGGCCTACGGCATCGATAACCCGGCCGAATTCGCCAAGTCGGCGCTGGACTGGGATACCTGGGCATCGAATCCTGAGCGGGCGTTCGGTCGCCTCCTCCCGGACATCGTGGCAGCCGTCACAACGGCCGGCTCCAGCGGCGGGACCTCAGCCACCACCCGAGCCATGGGAGCACTGGGCAAGGCTGCCAAGAACGTGATCCGCCCCAAGCCTTCGGAATCTCTCATGCCCTACAACCTCGGACGGAGCATCGAAGACCACCTCCCCGGCGGCCCAATCGCTGCCTTGAACAACAAGCCAACAGTGACTGGCGCCAATCCTCTTGACGATGCCGTACGGCACAGCAGCAACGCCGAAGGGCGCGCATGGGCGCGGGACAACCTGCCGCTACCGGACCTGACCGATGAGGAGATGCGCGCATTAGAGTTCTACGGCGGCCCCGGTTACATGGAGATCAACCCGGCCCTGCGGGCAAAGGACGCTGATCCCGGTGTTGTCTGGTCTCCCAAGGTCGCCGACGAGATCGCCGCCATGGACCGGGCGATCGCCAAGTCTCATCTGCCATCCGACGTGGTCCTACACAGAGGCGTGGGCAAAAAGTTCTTGGAGTCGCTGGGGGTCGATATCAACTCACCCGCCGAAATGGAGGGGCTGGCAGGCCGCGTCATCACCGAACCGGGATACTTAAGCACGAGTGTAGGCCGGCGAGCCGGTTTCGACGGAGACCTCCGCGTGATGTTACGGGTACCCAAGGGACACGAAGCGCTCAACATGTTCCCGATCACGAAGCTGACCGGCGAACGGGAGATCCTCTTGCGCCGCGGCACGTCGTACGTCGTACGTCGTACGCGATGTGTACCGTAAGGACGGCCATTGGTACATGGAAGCGGACGTCGTACCGGATGGCTGGACCAAGCCACCCGATTGGGACGCCCGACCATCCATGGACGCTGACACTGGTTGGAAAGGGCCCTTCGATGACTGACACCCCGAATCCTCGTTTCCACGACGTCACAGCCAGGTTCGTCTCGGAGAACGACTCCTACGATTTCAAGGCCGCTGGCCCGGTACGGCGGGCCGCTGTGCACGATCGCCATGGACGGTTGCTGGGACATGTGTGGACCGACGATCGTCAAGCCGCGGGGTTCACCCGCATCAATGACCCTGAGCCGGACATGGCGTATGTGAGGGGACAAATCAATCGGATTCTCACCAAGGCCTATAGGGCGGGAATTCCCGCTAGCGAGCTTCTCGACCCCGCCTTGTACGCACCGGACTTAGAGTTGCGCGTTACGTCGTGACGCGGAATCCGTGGAGCCGACAGGAGCGAGCAGCCACCCGTCCCTAAAGCCGCTGGTGATCCGTGCGGCCAACAATAGACGGACTGGACCAATCATAAGCTCAGTATCTGTTGACAGGCAGGATTCCGACAATCGACGAATTTCGGGGGTCGCGTTTGTCATTCGCGCCGGAGGGTGCCCATCAACCACCCAGCCGCGTCATGCCCGCAGGCGCCCACCAGCCGAGAACGCTTCAGCCCTGTCGCCCAGCACTCTCCGTTCGATGGGAAAGCCAAGCGTATCAGCTTCCGTCCCCTCTTCGCCCATGCCATGAGAAATCCCAGTGCAAGGTCAATCAGAGGTCCGGCAAGGGCGATATCGAGGCCGACGCAGGTCGTTTACGCCTGGGTTTAGCTGCTGGGAATACTCCCTCCTCATGGAGGTTCTCAACAGTGACGAGCGGGCCGGAAATCACCCGGTCAAGTAGATCGGTTTGGGGAAGCTCGAGCGCAACGCAGCGCCCCAGGACGTTGAGTAACGCGAAGAGGTCGTCGTCGAACTCGGCAATCCACCAAAGTGGATTGTCGTCGTCTAGGGGAGAAGTGCGTTTCTTACGCCGGGCTGAACGCTGCCGATACCCGAACCAATGATCCACTACACGTACGCCGCCAACGGTGTAGTTCCATACTCTTGGGTCCACGGGGGCGATTCGTCCGGCAGGGCCCAGCAAAGCGTCCTCGCCGACAAGAACTGTTTTCGTTGCCTCGTCATAGGAAATCTTGCTCGGCATCTGTTCAGTGTCCACGGAAATGGCTGAAACTACTTTTGGTCGCTCAGACTCTGGCAACAGAGGGATACCGCGCGGTCGACCCGCTGCTGGGTCGACGAACGATTCCCCATAGGTGTGCACCCATACCACTTCCCGTCCAAGCGTCACGGCTTCTCGCCAGAGCCCGATATCAAGGCTGAGCGGTACCCTGATGCCTGGGACTTGCAGTTCCTCACCAAACCTCCGGGTGTAGGCCGGATGCGCAACGACGGCAGCCACGTAGGCAAGTAGATCTTCAGGGGTTACGGTCATCCCGACAAGACGGGCAAGGCACTCAAGCAGGCCAGGAACCAGATTCGACAATTTGGCCGCCGGGTCCTCATAAAGCGGCAGAACGCGACCTCCTCGTCCATTGAAGTGGTCAACACCTGGCACCAGTGCGGAGAAGATCAGTCCTGGCCCAGCGCCAAACTTATGCGCATGCTGCTCGGATATATAGACCTGGTTATTGGCTTGAGTGTGCCAAAGCTCGGCTCGAGGGCGATCGATGACGCGCCGGTCATAGATCAGGTATTGGCGGTCGAAGCTCCGAAACGCGGCTCGCACTATCCGCGGTTCCTCGGCGGTCTCCTCCCTGAGTGGCACGTGACTGGACGGAACTCCAGGAACCGGCGGGTAAACACCGTCCAGAGTCCGGGCGTCCGATTCTTTGAACAGCACGGCTTTATAGTCGCCAGAAGCATGGACCATCCGGGCCCAGCGACGTCGGAGCGTATGGGGATCAGGCGCCCACACCCAGTTCCGGTTAGAGTTCACTCCTGTCTGCTTCCAGCGGAAGAGATCTGAGAGTTTCGGGTAGGCATCCCATCCTGCATGAGCTGCTGGTCGAAGCGGGGCTGTCCAGCCCGCCGGAACCTCAACCCAGGTAGGCCCGTCCGGCGTCACCTCAAGAAGTTCGGTTATCTTTTGATCTCGAGTACCGTGGACGGCGAGGTAGTGCACCTTAGCTGGTCGCTTCCGGTTCCCTGCCTGATAACGCGCGAAGATGCCTATGCAAATGGGCTGTTGGACGCCTGGAAACAAACGTGTCGGCCCCTCTGGCCGAAAGTCCTCAGGTGACACGTCGATGATCCAGCCTTCATCGGCAGTTTCCCGCAGGTACCGCCGCATGCCGGCGTGAGAATCAGATGTTATGTATGCCTTCGGTGTGATCAGGATGACAACCCCAGGCTGGTCCTCGGCATGAGCGTCGAAGACCTTCCAGGTTGACCACCGCCAGAAGTAGGTCCACATGTTGCTGAGGTTGAAGGTACGACGTTCCTGCCCGGGCTCGCGGAACTCATCTAGAGAAGGGCGATAGCGCCGATCAGAGATTTGATGTCCGGGCTTGCGACGCTTCTCTATCCATGGCGCGGCCCCTCGCGCCCGCTCACGCCAAGGTGGATTTCCGATGACCACCATTACCGGCTGCTGCCGTTTGATCCTGTTAGCGCCTTCTCGCGCCTCCTTGAGGACCCCATAGAGCTGACCAAAATCAAGCGGCAAGGCATCTGGATCGTCTAAGGCGTCGCTGAGGAACCTTACTTCGTCTCTTGGGACTTCCACTCCATATCTATTCTTGAGGAGGTGATGTAGCCGAAGCTCCGCCACCGCGTAAGGTGCCGCCTGAACTTCGAAGCCCACCAGGCGCTCGGCAAATAGCTCCCTCAAGTGTCCTTGAGGAACAAAGTCTGGTCCGCGCTCTGTTCTTAAGGTGGCAACCACACTCTCAACGATCTCAACGAGGAAGGTACCCGCACCCATTGCGGGGTCCACAACGACTACATCTCTCGCCGCAAGTCCATGTGGCTTGCGCATCCGTGTTTTAAGTATCTGATCGGCAAAAGTTACCATCGCGCGAGCGACGAGATCTGGCGTGTAGTACGTTCCACTCTCTCGCCGCAACCGTGGTTCGTATTCCGCCAAAAATGTCTCGTACAGCAACGTGTACGCATTCGAATCGTCTAGCCGAACCTCAGCCCAGTCGACATTGCCGATCACGTGTCTGAGCATCTCGACAATGCTGAGGTGCTGCGCCCAACGGGGATGGGTAAGAATAGCGAGCGCTTCGCCCATCAGTGAGTGTTGCTTGCTCAACTGTTCGGCAATAGCGGTAAGCGATCTTCCTGCCTCGAAACTTATCCCGTCAAGCCTCGCCAACAATAGCGAGAAGGTCACCGTCTGCGCGTACGCGTCGGCGAACTCGTCGTCGGAAAGATTTGGGAACAAGATACCGCGCCACTCGGCTGCGAGCATGACCAGTGGCCTTCTCCGCCCATGAGAGCGCTCAAAGGTCATGGTTTCCGCGACCTGATCACGGAGAAGCCTACAGAGAGGGGCGATGTCTGCGACTAGCTTCCTCAGACTGTCGGGTCGCGCGGGTCGCCATGCGAAGAATTTCTTCAAAAGAACTTCGAAATCGCTGCCCGCGTACCGAAGGCGTTCACCAGCATGATGGAGATCACCCTCGAGTTCAACTACCGGCCCGATACGAACACCATTTCGATAGAGGGCCCAAACCTGACCATCGGTATAGATCAGGTTAGGCAATGCGCCGAGCTTCTCCCACTGCTCCCTATCATGCTGACTCACCGGGACGCGCCAATCCCCCGGTACGCCCTTGCCATGTCTCTTGAGCTCGACATAACCGAGCCGACCAGCTGGCCCATCTACAGCCAAATCGGGGCGTGAACGCAACCTGGCTATAGTGACTTCGTCATGCACTACGGCCCGAACACCCAAGACTTGTGCAACATTGGTGATCAGATGGTGAACTGGAGCGCGAAGCCGATCCTCCGCACGTCCATCCCCACGCATTCGGGGTCCCAGTTCCGCACCGTAGCGGGCCACCGCCAGGCGTACTTTGTCTGATTCCGATAGTGGCGCATCCCTCTGCGGCTGCGGAAACGCCACTGTACCCCCCTGACGGACATCCAACTCTTTCCTCGAAAGTCACACCGCATGTGCATTCCGTCAAGGTGAGATACTTCGCACCTTTCGATCTCCGGCACTAGCCACGCACTCAGGCCTGGTAACTCTGGGAGGAACATGGGAAGTTGACGATGCCACATGCCCAGTAAGCGCGTTCTGTGCCACCGACGGCGGCTAGCAAGCCGTGCTGGTCGGGAATGAGAATGATGCGGCCGGGCATCACCATGCTGAAGCGGCGTAACAGCAACAACACAGGTCTCAGAAGATTCAATAGTGATCGCCTGTCGCGTTTAATAATGACCGCCATGCTGGCGACCGACCACGCTTAGGACGTGTCTCAAAGAATGACGAGCCAGTCGTTGATGGCAGCGATGTGGATGGTGGCTTCGTAACGGACGGCGAGTTTGTCGAACCGGGTAGCGATGCCGCGGTGCCGTTTGAGCCGGTTGATGC
>NZ_JABWGN010000012.1:0-31322 GCF_013363975.1 Nonomuraea montanisoli
ACCCGGGCCTTCCACTTCTCGTTGCCGAGCAGCCAGTCGAAGGACTCGGTCTGCAGGGCAAGAAGGTCAGGAACTTCGAGGGGCTCCTGGATGCGCGAAAAAGAGACGCGACGGGGACCGGCGGGTATGGCGGAGGCGTTGCGCGAGGCTGCCAACAGATGTTGTCCTTCCGAGGGCTCGCAGCGGATGGCTACACGCGCGCCGGACGACATCACCGTCAATGCGGAGGGGCAGGACGTCGAGGGCAAGCGTGGAAGGGCAGCATAAAGCAAAAAGGAGACGAATGTCCACGCATATATAAATTGTCAACCCTCATTCCCGCAATCAGGATCGCACGCTCACCTCGGAATCGTCAAGCCACCCACACGAAAAGCCCCCGAAGGCGGCGGCCTCCGCCGAAGGCGCAGCGGCGGGCCGCCGGCCGTCAGGCGGGGATCTCGGCGGTGGCGGTCAGGACCGCGCGGCCGAGGATGTGGCCGGACATGGTGAAGCCGAGGAAGGCCGGGGTGGCGTCGGCCGGGACGCCGACGGACTCGACGTCGAGGGCGTGCACCACGACGAAGTAGCGGTGCGGGCCGTGCCCGGCCGGCGGGGCGGCGCCGATGAAGCGGGCCACGCGGGCGTCGTTGGGCAACTGGTAGGCCCCCTCGGGCAGGCCCGAGCCGGTGTCGTCGCCGGCACCCTCGGGCAGGTCGGTGACGGTGGCGGGGATGTCGGCGACCGCCCAGTGCCAGAACCCGGACCCGGTGGGGGCGTCGGGGTCGTAGACGGTGACGGCGTAGCTCCGGGTGCCTGCCGGGGCGCCGCTCCAGGACAACTGCGGGGAGACGTCCTTTCCGCCGGGGACGCCGGAGGAGAACTGCTCGGGCGGCCAGACGGCGCCGTCGGTGACGGTGGTGCTGGTGACGGTGAAGGAGGCCGCCTCGGGAAGACGGGCAAAGGGGTTGTTGGCGCTCATCGCGTCGGTCCTCTCAGTCGATGCAACGAGATTCAGTCGGTGCAACGAGATCGACCATAACACAGATAATCGATTATCTCTCCGATCGTCTATGATGACGCCATGACGGCCTCCACCTCCCCCTCCCCCGGGAAGCAGATGCTCTCCGAGCAGGTCTACGCCCACCTGCGAGACGCGATCATGCGTGGCGACTACGCCCCCGGGGACGCCCTCAAACCGCAGGACCTGGCCAAGCAGCAGGGCGTGAGCCTGGCCGTCGTGCGCGAGGCGCTGGTGCGGGTGGTCGGCGAGGGCCTCGCCGACCGGCTGCCCAACCGCGGCTTCGCCGTCCCGTCCTTCTCCGACCGCCGCTGGCAGGAGATCGCCGAGGCGCGCCGGACCATCGAACCGGTGGTGCTGCGCATGTCCGTCGAGCGGGGCGACGTCGACTGGGAAGCCCGCGTACGGGCCGCCCACCACCGCCTGGCGCGCACCCCGCCGTACCTGCCGGGACAGGGCGAGTACTACAGCGAGGCGTGGTCCGAGGCCCACCGGGTCTTCCACCGCACCCTGCTGGAGGGCTGCGGCAACCCCGTCCTCCTGGAGACCTTCGACCGGATGTGGACCGCCAGCGAGCTGGCTCGCCGCTGGTCGGCGCGGCGCGACCCCGGTCGGGACGGCGTCGGCGAGCACCGCCGGCTGGAGGAGGCCGCGCTGGCCCGCGACGCCGACACAGCGGCCGAGGTGCTGACCCTGCACCTCGGCCAGACCGCGGCCGCGCTGACCGGCGACCCCTGCCGCGACGCGACGGAATAAAGTTCCGGAAGCTGGCCGGCTTCAGGGATGTCGAGAACGCGCCGCCGGCTTCGTCCCAGGGACACGAACGGCCACGACGGGCCGCGCGACGAGGAAGACGAAGAAGGAGAACCACCATGAAGTACCTGCTGCTGAAGCACTACCGGGGCGCACCGGCAGCCGTCAACGACGTGCCGATGGACCAGTGGACGCCGGAGGAGGTCGACGCGCACATCCAGTACATGCGCGACTTCGCGGCCCGCCTGGAGGAGACGGGTGAGTTCGTCGACGGCCAGGCGCTGGCGCCCGAGGGGGCGTTCGTCCGGTATGACGGCGAGGGGCGCCCGCCGGTGACCGACGGCCCGTTCGCCGAGACCAAGGACCTCATCGCCGGCTGGATGATCATCGACGTGGAGTCCTGGGACCGCGCGGTCCAGCTCGCCGGGGAGCTGTCCGCCGCCCCCGGGGCGGGCGGCAAGCCGATCCACGAGTGGCTCGAGGTCCGGCCGTTCCTCGCCGAGTCGCCCACGGTCACCGAGTGAACGAGCCCGCCTCGGGCAGTCGGGCAGTCGATCCTCACCGCACGTCGTGCGCCGGTGGGATGGTGTGGTTGATGCGGAAAAGGTGGTTCGGGTCGTACGTCGCCTTCAGCGCGGCCAGCCGCCGGTGGTCCGCCTCGCTGTAGGCGCGCCTGACCCGTTCGGGAGCCGAGTCGTGGTCGAACAGGAACCCCGGCAGCATGGCCCCGGTGTCCCACCGCCGGAGCCGCTCCAGGACCTCGTCGGCGGCCTCGCGCACCGCGTCGGCCTGATCGGGCGGAGCCGGCATCCGCAGCCACAGGTGGAAGGCCGCGCCCTGGGTGCTGACCGCGTGCGGGCGGCCGGGCGGCCGGTCCAGCGCCCCGCCCAGGTGACGCAGCTCGATGCCGGGGAACGGCCCGCCGGACTTCGCCGGGTCGATGAGCGCGACCAGTTCCTCAACGGCGTCGTCGTCCAGGTCGTCGAGCAACGCGCTGCGGAAGTGCACCCTGACCGGGTTCTTGGGGTCCTGGTGGATCTCGGTGATCCGTGTGTACGGCATGACGGCGCAGGTGTCCTTCGCCGGGCCGAGCGCGCGCAACGGCTCCACCAGCCGCGCGCCCTGCTCCTCGTCCCCCATGTGGACCAGCATGACCAGGACGAGCGAGCGGCCGCGCAGCTCCTCGGGAAGCTGCGGCGCGTCGGGGAAGCGCATCAGCGTCACGGAGGACGACATCTCCTCCGGCTGCTCCCTGGCCCAGGCCAGGTAGGAGCCGAGCAGGCGGACGGCGTGCTCCCGGTTCTCGACCGGGTAGTGAAGCCGACCGCCGTAGATCGAGCGCAGCGGCAGCAGCTCGATCTCGGCCGCGACCACGATGCCGAAGTTGCTCTTGCCGCCGCGCACCGCCCAGAACAGGTCGGGCTCCCGGGTGGGTGAGACGGTGCGCAGCAGGCCGTCGGCGGTGACGATGTCGAGCGAGCGGACGCGGTCGGCGGCGAAGCCGTACGTACGGCCGGTCAGCGGGAGCCCGCCGCCGGTCAGGAAGCCCATCACCCCGACCTGGCCGGAGGAGCCGCACAGCGGCGCGAGGCCGTGCTCGGCCGCCGCGGTGATCACCTCGTTCCACCGCAGTCCGGCTCCGATCCTGGCGGTGCCGGCACCCGGGTCCACCGACAGCTCGCGCAGCTCGCCGGTGGCGATGAACACGGCTCCGTCCGCGGGCACCGACTTGCCGTGCCCAGTCGACTGCACCGCGACCGGTCGTCCTGTCTCCGCCGCGAACCGGACGGCGGCGGCCACGTCGTCGGCGTCGGCGGCGACCACGACCGCCGCGGGCCGGTGCTCGACCGTCAGCAGCCAGCCGGAGCAGGCCTCCTCGAAGCCCTCGTCGCCGGGGAAGAGCGTACGACCCCGGATCGGCGCGGCCAGGCCCACCACGTCGTGCCAGGCCGCGGGCTCGCCCGCGAGGCGGTCGGCGGTGAACTCCACCGAGGTGGCGGCGCGCGCCGGCACGCCGTCCACGGTGCCGGTCGCGTGGTACGCGGCTCCCTCCAGGCGAGCCTCGACGTGGGTCCGCCGGCTCCCCTGGTGAGCGGGGGTCTCGGTGAGCTCGTAGGAGAAGCGGCCGGGCCCGTCGGCGCTCCAGACGCCGGTGCCCACGCTGCCGGGGGTGCGCAGCGCGACGGTGCCGTCGGAGGCGAACGAGAGGGTGAAGGAGTCGGAGTCGGTCCGGTCGTCGTGGTGCGTCAGACCGGTCCAGACGCCCGTCGGGGTCTGAAGGACGGCGGCCGCGGAGTTCGTGTCCAGCATGTCGGTGATCTGCCTCTCCGAGATGTCAGTCATGGGTCTTCTCGAAGGACTGCGCCGCGTCGTCGGCCTCCGCGGGCGGCGGAGGGCCCGGCGTCCGGGCGTCGCGCAGCAGGGTCACGGCCAGCACGGCCAGCAACGCGGCGAGCGCCGCGCCGACGATCGCCGTCGCCTGCAGGCCGTGGACGAAGGCCGTACGGGCCGCCGACAACAGCGCGGAGCCCCGGACGGCGGGCAGCTCGCGGGCGACGTTGACGGCGGCGGCGAGAGTGTCCCTGGCCGCCGCGACGACGGGGGCGGGCAGCCCCTCGGGGAGCGTGTCGGCCAGGTTCGCCCGGTACACCGCGAAGCCGACGCTGCCGATCACCGCGACGCCGAGCGCGCTGCCGAGCTCGGTGCCGGTCGAGGCCATCGCGGACGCGGCGCCGGCCCGCTCGGGCGGAGCGGCGCCCACGATCAGTCCGGTGCCCAGCGAGATCATCGGCCCGAGCCCGAGCCCGATGACGGCCGTCCCGGTCACCGCGGCATACAGGTCGGACGGGCCACTGACCTGGATCAGCAGCACCATGCCGGCCGCGGCGACCACCAGACCGCCGGCCAGCAGCGCGCTCAGCTTCACGCGGCTCGTGAGGCCCGGGGCCGCCATGGCGCCGATCATCATGGCGACGGTGGTGGGCAGCGACCACAGCCCGGCCTGGAGCGGGCTCAGTCCGCGTACCAGTTGCAGATACTGCATGACGAAGAACTGCGAGCCCGCGGAGAGCAGGGTGGCCAGCACGAGCATGCCGAGGGCGGTGCCGAACAGGCCGGTGCGGAACAACGAGAGGTCGACCAGCGGCTGCCGGAGCCGGCCCTGGCGACGAAGGAACAGCGCCGCCAGCGCCAGGCCGGCGACGACGGCGATGCCCGACTCGGGACGCAGGCCGTCCTCGGCGATCCGCTTGAGCCCGAAGACCAGGGCCAGGACCCCGGCGATGGACATGATCACGCTGATCGGGTCGGGGCGGGAGACCGATTCGTCCCGGTACTCGGGCAGCACGAGCGGACCCGACACGAGCAGCAGCAGCATGACCGGGACGCCGAGCAGGAAGACCGAGCCCCAGCTGAACAGCTCCAGGAACGCGCCGCCGACCAGCGGCCCGACCACGGTGCCGAGGCCGAAGAAGCCGGTCCAGGCCCCGATCGCCGCCCCCTGCTGCCTGGGGTCTCGGAACATGATCCGGATCAGGGACAGGGTGGACGGCATCAGGGTAGAGCCCGCGACGCCCAGCAGCGCGCGGGCGGCGATGAGCATCGCCGCGTTGACCGCGAACGCCGAGAGCACGGAGGCCACGCCGAACGCGACCGCGCCGGCCAGCAGCAGCCGCCGGCGGCCGATCCTGTCCCCGATCGCGCCCATGGTGATGAGGAAGCCGGCGATGAGGAAGCCGTAGATGTCCACGATCCACAGCAACTCGGCGTTGCCGGGCCGCAGATCGGCGGCGAGGGTGGGCAGCGCCAGGTGCAGCACGGTCAGGTCCATCGCGATGAGCATGGTGGGAAGCGCGAGGACCGCCAGCCCCAGCCATTCTCTCCGGGTCGCCCGCGGCGGGGCCGCCGTACCGACGTCGGTACTCAAAGGGATCTCCTTGCAGTGGCCAATAATGTTGGACGCGCCAATGTTGGCTTGGCCAACAGTACATGGAATCGTGGGTGCGGCCAACAGTTGCTAGATTGACCCCGTGGACACGCCAGAGGGGCCGCCGCCGGAGCGGCTGCGCATGCTGCCGAGCAGGTTGACCAACCACGCGGCGATGACCGCCAACCGGATCGTGGACCGGGCGCTCGCCCAGGCCGGCGTCCGGCGCTACCACTACGCCCTGCTCGCCGCGCTGGAGGAGTACGGCCCGGCCAGCCAGGCCGCCCTCGGCCGCCGCACCGGCATCGACCGCAGCGACATGGTGGCGATCGTCAACGACCTCGCCGAACGGCACCTCCTGGAGCGCGCGCCCGACCCGGACGACCGCCGGCGCAACATCATCACCGTCACCGCCGAGGGCCTGGGGTTCCTCACGCACCTCGACCGGCTGGTCGCCGACGCCCAGGACGAGTTCCTCGCCCCGCTGTCGGCGGCCGACCGGCGGCACCTGCTCGACCTGCTCACCCGCCTGGTGGAGCCGCGCGACTAGATCCGTCGTCCGGCGATCGGGAGTGCGCCCCCTCGCGGCCTCAGGGGCGCCGATCTCGCGGCGCGCTCGGGGTCAGGCCCGCGAGGTCGACGGCTGCCGGGCGGGCGGCGCGCCGGGACTCTGTCGGCGATCAGGCTTGCTGCGGCGTCGTGTCAGAAGTCGCGTCGTGTCAGAGGCCCCGTCGTGTCAGAGGCCGCGTCGTGTCAGAGGCCGCGTCAGCACGGCGACGGCTCGGTATCAGTGCGGTCGGCGATGGTGGACGCCATGAACGGTTCAGCGATCGCGGCCTTGAAGCCTCCCTCGGCACCCATGGGACCGCGTCCCGACCGCCGTCCGTTCCTCTGACTTCCGCTTTTTGACTTCGGTGACAGACCCAAGGGAGCACACCGCCATGTCCATCACCCTCACCGACCAGGACAAGCTCACCCTGCGGATCGCCGCGTGGGGCGCCGTCTCACTGATGTCCGCCGCCGGCGCCGCCGACTCGGCGCACAAGGTCGCCACCAAGGGCTCCATCGCCCTGATTTCCGCGACCGGCCTGGTCGGGCACGTGCTCACCAAGGCGCCCAAGGGCGTGAAGTACGGCAAGTCCGTGGCCGAACTGGCCGACCAGGTGCTGCCGGCCCTGACGGCATCCATGAACTTGCTCAAGCAGCAGGACCCGGCAGAGGCCGAGAACTTCCACCGCACCATCGTCGTCGCCACCGAAGCATCCGCCCAGGCCCAGCAGGGCGAGCCCAGCCCCACCCTGACCGAGATGGCCCGCAAGATCACCGAAGCTCTCGACGCCGCCTGAGGCTTGCGAGTCACGCGAGACGCACCCGGTGGAAGGTGGTCGCCGGCCCGAACAGGAACGGATTCGCACCATCCTCGCTGCGGTGACCGCCCGAAACCCGAACAGTCCACATCAGGGCGACCACGGCGCGATCCTGAGGAAGGACGGGAAGGCCGCTGAGCCGGTGGAGCGTCGTCACGGCGCTACCACCGCCGCTCCGGTCCAGCCGAGCAGCGCCTGCTGCTCGGCCTCGATCGGCCCTGCCCAGGCGAGGTGCCCGTCCGGCCGGACGAGGAGCGCCTCGGCCTCCTCCAGGTCGGGCGAGGGCTGCCAGGCCGTGGCGGTGACCGTCTCCACGCGGTCGTCCCGGCCGGACGCGCCGGCCTGGCTCCCCGTATGGACGAGCAGGAACCGCCCGTCGTGCAGCAGTTGGTACAGGCGCTCGACCCCGGGCCGCTCCGCGACGCTGATCGGCAGGTCGGGTACCCGGGCCCCGGCCGGGGAGCCGTCGCCGTAGTGGATGCCGATCGCCGAGACCGACGCGGCCAGGTCACGGTTGACCTCCCCGATGCGCAGGAGGCCGTCGAGCATGCCGCGCAGTGCCATGCCCGGCCGGTGGTACTGCGGCACCAGCGTCAGTTCCAGCAGCAGCGTCTGCACCTCGGTGTTGGCGGTGACGGCCGCGCCGACCGGCCGGCGCTCGGCCTCGTAGGAGTCCAGCAGCCCGTCCGGGGCCCAGCCTTTGACCTGGGCGGCGAGCTTCCAGCCCAGGTTCATGGCGTCCTGCAGACCGGTGTTGAGGCCCTGTCCCGCCGCCGGGAAGTGGATGTGGGCCGCGTCACCCGCCACCAGGAGCCGGCCCTGCCGGTACCGCCCGGCCAGGCGGGTCGCGTTGCCGAACCGCGACAACCAGTGCGGCTCGGCGACGTTGAAATCCGTGCCGGCGATGTTCGTCAGAGCCTGCCGGAACTCCCCGTACGTCACGGGCCGGTCAGACGGCACCCGCATGCGTTCGGGATCGATGACCACGAACCGGGTCAGCCCGTCCTCCAACGGCACGGCCAGCACGCCGTGGGCCTCGGCCGAGTGCGCGGCGTCCGGACCGGTGACGGCGAAGTCGCCGAGCATGCCGGACAGCGTCTCGTCGGTGCCGTCGAAGGGGATGCCCGCCGCCTGCCGGACGATACTGCGTGCACCGTCGCAGCCCACGACGTACGAGGCGCGTAGCCTCTCTCCCCGAGCTGTTTCGACGACGACGCTGTCCGGCTCCTGCCGCACGGCGGTGACCTGACAGCCGCGGACGATCTCGGCGCCCAGCTCGCGGGCGCGGGCGTCGAGCAGTTCCTCGGTACGGGCCTGCTCCAGGAACAGGGTGTAGCCGTGCCGGGTGTCCAGGGCGGTGAAGTCGAGGCGGGTGTTCAGGCCCGCGAAGTGCCACCCGGGCAGGGTGTGACCGCGGGCCAGGAAACGGCCGGCGATGCCGCGCAGGTCCATCACCTCGATGCTGCGCGGGTGCAGCGTGAGCGCCCGCGACTGGCTGGTGGGCGCGTCGTTGCGTTCGAGTACGCGGACCCCCACGCCCGCCAGGGCCAGCTCCGCGGCCAACAGCAGCCCGGTGGGGCCGGCTCCCACCACGATCACGTCGGTGTGCACGGTGTGCATCCTCCCTATTAAATGAACATCGTTCATAAAATGAGGTCACTAGTATCACTGGGCATGGGACCCACGTCAACCTCGTCGTCCGCCCAGCGCTCCCGAGGCCGCCCCCGCAAGATGGCCGTGCCGGAGGCGGTCACCACCGCCCTGCGCCTGGTGGACGAGGACGGGCTCGACTCGCTGACCATGCGCCGCCTGGCCGCGGCCCTCGACGTCCAGGCGGGCACGCTCTACCGGCACTTCGCCACCAAGCAGACGCTGCTCGCCGCCATGGCCGAGGAGATGCTCGCGGGCTGCGCCGGCCCTTTGCCCGACGGGCTCACCTGGCGCGAACAGATCACCGAACTGGCCGGGCGGCTGCGTATGGCGTTGCTGCGTCATCGCGACGGCGCACGTGTCCACGCGGGCACCCACTCGGTCGGCCCCAACACGCTGAGCTACACCGACACCCTCGTGGGCGTGCTGCGCGAGACAGGCCTGAGCCCTGAGGCGGCCACCCGTACGGCACTCACCATCGTCCACTTCATCGTCGGCCACACGCTGGAGGAACAGGCCGCCCAGGCTCTCGCCGAGTCCACCGAGTTGCCCGCCACGCTGACCCTGCTGCACGCGGCCCTCGACCCGGGCACCTACCCCAACCTGGCAGCCGCCGAGGCCACGCTGACCAGCACCGACTTCGTCGGCCACTTCGCCCACGGCCTGAACCTGATCATCAAAGGACTGGCCGGTGAGTGACGCCGCTCGATGAACCGGCCCTGCCCTCGGCCTTCACGCCGAAAGTGATCACTTCAGGCGGCATCCTCAAGACCCCGACACCGTCGTGTACCGGCCCAGCTCGCCGGAGCTGGAGGAGGACGACGACGGCCACGACGACCAGGCCGATGCTTGCGGCCGGGGCCCACATCCCCGAGCGGGGAACTGCGTCGGGCTGCCTGTCGTTGCGTGCGGAGGCGAGAATCACGCGTCCCGTTCGACGCCGGTCATCAGAGCGAGCAGGCTGTGGGGCGCATCGTCGTCGATCATGATCGTGTAGAAGCCTTCGTCGTCCGCTTCCACTTCGGCGGCGCGGGCGAACATGGCCTGTTCGTACGCGGCGAGGGCGGCCTCCGCATCGCCGGGGTGCGTGGCGAGCGCCCGGCCGAGTTCGGCGCCGTCCTGCATGGCCAGATTGGCGCCTTCGCCGTTCGGCGCCCGGAGGTGGGCGGCATCGCCGAGCAGGGTCACCCCCGGTACGCGGTCCCAGCGGTGTCCGGCCGGCAGTGTGAAGATGGGGCGCAGGGCCGGCGGGGTGTCGCTCTCGGTGATCAGGGCGGTGAGTTCGGGAGCCCAGCCGTCGAACTCCTTCGCGACCCGCACGGTGAGGGCTGCGGCATCGGTGGCATCAAGGTCGGCGAACCAGTTCTGGGGCTTCCTCACCTGCGCGTAGGTGTGCAGGGTCCCGCCGCCCTCCCGGTGGGCCAGCAGTCCCCTCCCCGGTGCGAGCGCGAACAGTGATCCGGCCCCGACCGCCTCGGCGGAGGCGGGATGGCGGGTTCCTGCGTCGAAGAGGAACGTCTCCACGCTGCAGACGCCGAAGTACTCCGGAGCGGCCTCGGAGAGCAGCGGTCGTACGCGCGACCAGGCGCCGTCGGCGCCGATGAGCAGGTCCGCGACAACAGTGGTGTCGTCGGCGAAGTCCACCTGGTGGCGGCCTTCGCCGAGAGCCCGCACCGCGGTGACCTTGTGGCCCCAGCGGACGGTGCCGTCGGGCAGGGAGTCGAGCAGCATCTGCCGCAGTTCGCCGCGCGGCGCCTCCGGGCGTTCGCCGGTTCCGTCGTCGGGCAGGTCGAGCAACACGTTCCCCGCCTGGTCCATGACCCGGTACGCCTCGCGGCCCGGCAGGATCAGCTTGCGGAACTCCTCGATCAGACCGGCCGCTTCCAGAGCGGCCTGACCGCTCCGAGGACGGAGGTCGAGCAGTCCGCCCTGACGGCGGGTGTCCGGCGCGGGATCCGCCTCGTAGACCGCGGCCGGGATGCCGTGCACATGCAGGACGCGGGCCAAGGTCAGGCCGCCCAGACCTGCTCCGATGATCGTGACAGGTGTCGTCATGGTTTCCTCCCTAGCCCCTGCTGCGGGGTGCTGTGACGCCCTCGCTGGATCGCCACTCCAATCACGCTGACACGGAGTTGGATCGACGCTCCATTCATGCGATGCTGGGCTCATGGTGAAGAGAACAGCGAAGGGATCTGCGCGGGCCCCGCGGCGGACGGACAGCCTGTCGCGGGAGCTGATCATCCAGACCGCGATCGAGATCCTGGACAGCGGCGGCGAGAAGGCGCTGACGCTGCGCGCGCTCACCGTGCGCCTGAGCACCGGCTACGGAGCGATCTACCACCACGTCGCGGACAAGAGCGATCTGCTCGCGACAGCCGCTGACGACGTCATCACCGGCGTGCTGTCCGGCGCGGTCACCGATGCGGACCCGCGCACCGCTCTGCGCCGCCTCGCCCTGGGCCTGTTCGACGCGATCGATGCCCACCCCTGGGTCGGGGCAGAATTCTCCCGCCAGCCGTGGCGGCCCGCGCTGCTGGACTTCTACGAGAGCATCGGCCGCCTGCTGGACGCCCTCGACGTTCCAGAGAAGGCGCGCTTCGACGCGGCCGGCGCCCTCGTGAACTACGTCCTCGGCGTCGCCGCGCAGAACGCCGCGAACGCACGGCGCCTCGCAGGCAGCGACACGGACCGAGCGACCTTCCTGCAGAACGCTGCCACGCGATGGGCGCAGATCGACCCCGGCCGATACCCGTTCGTGCACGCGGCGGCGACTCATCTGGGCGAGCACGACGACCGCGAGCAGTTCCTCCTCGGGGTCGACATCTTCCTCGCCGGTATCGCAACCCTGCGCTGAAAGCCCCAGAAGACCAACGACGCTCGCGGCGCTCGCCACATGACAAGCGCCGCGAGGGCCGACCTGCCGCTGCCCCGCGGATGCAACGCGCGGCCTCCGTCACCCCCAACCGATTCGCGTCCGTACGCCGCAGCGCGATCAGATCGCGCGATCAAACCGTTACAACGTCCCCGCCTGTTCGACGCTCCACCCGGATCGGAACGGCGTGCGGCGGTAAGCCGCGCCCCGACACCCCGCTAGCCGTTCCCTTGCTGCTCGACCCCTGATTCAGCGGACGCGCGTCCGTCGCGCGGTCAGCTCCGGAGCCCTCAGCCGCCCCGGCCACTGCGCAGCTCGGCCGCCACAGCGCGTTCCCGGAGCTCGGCGGCCTCGGCCCGGACCCCCTCCAACTGCGCCCTCACGTCATCCAGCCGTGCCCGTTCCAGCCGAAGCTCCACCCGCAGCTCGTCACGCTCGCCGGACAGGGCTTCGGCCCTCTCGCGCTCGGCGGCCACGGCCTCGGCCCGGCGCGCCGCCTCCCGCTCGGCCAGCTCGGCGGTCTCCCGCCGGGCCGCCTCCAGGCTCTCGGCCAGGGCGGCGAGCTCACGCTCCAGCCGTTCGCTGTCACGCCCGGCCTCCGCCACCTCCGCCGCGGCCGCCGCACGCACCTGCGCCACCTCGGCGGCAGCCCACTGGCGCACCTGCTCGATCTCGGTCGCGGCCCCCTGGCGTACCTTCGTGATCTCGGCCGCGGCGCTCTCCTGCGCCTGCGTGACGAGGGCGGCGGCATTGTCACGCGCCTGCTCCGCCTCGTTGAGCGCCGCGGCCCGCTCGTTGAGGGCCACGGCGCGGTCGCGTTCGGCCTGTGCGGCGGTGCGCTCGGCGCTCTCCGCCCGCGCGACCGCCCGGTCGCGCTCCTGCTCGGCCGCCTCCGCCCGAGCCCGGGCCGCGGCCACCTCCCGCTCGGCCTCCTGCCGCGCGTGTACCGCCGCGGCCACCTCCTCCCGCACCCGGTCGCGCTCCGACCGCGCCAGCTCGGCGTCCTCACCGGCCTGTACGGCCCGCTCCTGAGCCTCCCGCGTACGGGCCTCGGCCGACTCCAGCCGCTCGGTCAGCTCCTGAACCGCCTGGTCACGGGCCCGTTCGGCCAGCTCGACCCGGGCCACCGCCTCCTTCGCCCGCCGCTCGGCCTGCTCGGCGCGGCGCGCGGACTTCTCGGCGTTCTGCAACGCCTGCCGTTCGGTGCTGGCCGCCTCGCGCAGCGCCGCGAGGGCCTGCTCGCGCGCCCGCTCACCGTCGCCGAGGGCCGTGTCGCGCTCGGTCTCGGCCTCCTCGACCCGCAGCCGCATCTGCGCGGCTTCCCGGCGGGCGTGCTCGGCCGCCTCGCGCGCCAGCCGTACCTGCTCGAACGCCTGCTCCCGCTCGGCACGCGCGACCGCCACGCGGGTGTGCGCCTCCGCCTGGACGGCGCTCAGCTTCGCCTCCACGCCGGCGGGGCTCAGCTCCTGGGCGAGCGCGTCCGCGAGCGGCTCGATGGCGGCGGCGAGCCCGCTCTCCATCCGCTCGTACAACTGCTCGGCCCTGGCCAGCGCCCCCTCCAGCCCTGGGGTGGCGCGACGCAGCTCCCTCTCCCGTTTGGCGGCGGCCTGGCAGTCGCCTTCGGGACAGTACGCCTTGGGACGGCCTCTCCCCCGCCGCTGCTCGATCGGCGCTCCACAGTGCTTGCACGGCGTCACCACGCCTGTCTCTGCGGTCACAGCAGCACCCTATCATTGTTGATTTTCCAGAAAATCAAAATCAGAAAATCGGATCCGTTGCGTCGCGGCGGCCTGCGAGCAACTTGCGGGAATGTAGAATTCCCGCAAGTAATCGTCACATGACGCCCCGAGGTCGGTCTCGGGGAGCCAGGCGGATGTGAAGCGCAGCGTGGTTGGCAGCGGAACCGCGGAACTATGACAGTGACGGCGTTCCCCTGGGCCTGCCAGAGTTCTACGATCCCGCCTCAGTTGCGAGTCCGAGAGACGATGGCCGGGGAACTTGTGCTGTTCAGCCGGGGTCAGGGGCAGGAAAAGGGCTCGAACAGGTCGGCAGGCATTGGGGGTCTCCATTACGTTCACGCTCTAGGACGGTCGTCCTACGAGGCGGTCACGCTAGGTCAACTGTCCTAGAGGCGTCAAGCCTCGATGAGCCGGCAGCTCAAGAGGCCCGGCGGCGGCTCCGTGGGCCGGTTTGACGGCATTAGGACGGCCGACCTAGAGTGCTCTAGGTCGAGCGTCCTAGCGGGGCGCGGCCGGTGAGCGTGGCAGCCGAAGGAGGAGGAGCCGATGAGTGGCGCGGCGACTCGCGAGCAGATCGTCGAAGCAGCCGACCGGCTGTTCTACCAGCGCGGCTACGAGCACACCTCGTTCGCCGACATCGCCGCGGCGGTCGGCCTGTCACGCGGCAACTTCTACTACCACTTCAAGTCCAAGGACACGATCCTGGACGCGGTGATCGAGTCCCGGCTGGCCGGCACCCGGCACATGCTGCAGCAGTGGGAGAACGAGCAGCCCACTCCCGGCGGCCGCATCCTGGCCTTCGTCGAGATCGTGCTGACCAACGGCGCCGACATCCAGCAGTACGGCTGCCCGGTGGGCACCTTGAACACCGAGCTCGCCAAGCTCGACCACAGCATGCGCGGCCAGGCCCGCGGCCTGTTCACGCTGTTCCGTGACTGGCTGCGTGAGCAGTTCACGCTGCTGGGGCGGGCCGAGCAGGCCGACGAACTGGCCATGCACGTGCTCGCCTTCAGCCAGGGCGTCGCCGTGCTGTCCCACGCCTTCCGCGACGAGGAGTTCGTCCGGCGCGAAGTCGGCCGGATGCGCGACTGGCTGAGCACCTACGGGAAATGAGAGATCTGATGTTCGTGGTCCTGCTCCGGTTCGCAGGGAACAAGGATGCCGCCGGTCTGCACATGAGCGGCCACCAGGAGTGGATCAGGCGCGGCCTGGACGACGGCGTGTTCCTGCTGGTCGGCAGCATCCGGCCCGGGCTCGGCGGCGCGGTCCTGGCGCACGGCACCTCGCTTGAGGAGCTGGAGAAGCGGGTGAACGATGACCCCTTCGTGGCCGAGAACGTCGTCAGCGCGGAGATCATCGACATCGCGCCGGGCACGGCGGACGAGCGGCTGAACTTCCTGCTGTGACGGCGCCGTTCCTCGGCCCGGACGGCGAGCCGCGCTGCCCGTGGAGCGGCGGCGCCCCGGAATTCCTCGCCTACCACGACACCGAGTGGGGATTCCCCGTGGGCGATGACACCCGGCTGTTCGAGAAGCTCAGCCTGGAGTGCTTCCAGTCCGGGCTCAGCTGGCGCACCATCTTGGCCAAGCGGGGGAACTTCCGCGCCGCCTTCGCCGGCTTCGACATTTCCTGCGTCGCCCGCTTCGGCGAGCGCGACGTGGAGCGCCTGCTGCAGGACACCGGGATCGTCCGCCATCGAGGCAAGATCGAGGCCGTCGTCAACAACGCCCGCCGCGCTGAGGAGTTGATCGACCGGGAGGGCAGCCTGGCGGCGTTCGTCTGGCGCTACGAGCCCGATGAGAGCGAGCTGCCCGAACCGCAGTCCGTCTCGACGTCCCCAGCCTCGATCGCGCTGTCGAAGGATCTGCGCAAGCAGCGCTGGAAGTTCGTCGGGCCGACCACCGTGTACGCGTTCCTGCAGGCCATGGGGCTGATCAACGATCATGTCAAGGAGTGCGTCATCCGGTCCGAGGTCCAGGCGGCCCGCGAGGCGTTCGCCCGGCCCAGATGCCTCACGTGATCAGCGGCGAGCCGGCCGCGATACCGAAGCGCCACCCGATCTCCACAAGGCCGTCCGGTCAGCGGCGCGCCGAGCATCACCGCTGAAGACGGCCACCCTCGTGGCCGTCTTCAGCGGTGAGTGGCCAAGGGCCGAGCCGGAGGAGCCCTGGCGTCGCCCGGTTGCACCGTGTCGACGCTGGGGCCTGATCGGCACGGATTACACTGCCGCCTGTTGCCTGGTCCACTCCTGGCCGGCCCAGGCCGGATCCAGCGGGGTGCAGGCGATGTGGTTGGTGTAGTTCGACAGCGTCTTCATCCCGACCCCGAGCACGATGTCCAGCACCTGGCGGCGGGTGTGCCCGGCGGCCAGGAACGCCTCGATCTCGGCCTCGTCCACCCAGCCGCGCTGCACCACCATCGCACGGGTCAGGCGGCGCACCGCCTCCAGTGCCTCGTCGGCCAGCGGCCGGCCCGCACGCAGGGCCTCGACCACCTCGGCCGGCACCCGGGCGCGCAGCGCCAGGGTGGAGTGCGCGGCCACGCAGTACTCGCAACCGTTGGCCACGCTGGCCGTGATCAGCACCACCTGCTTGGCCGCCGCCGGCAGCGACGACCTGCCGAACTGCTCGGCCAGCGCGTTGTAGCCGGCCAGCAGTTCCGGCGACTCGGCCATCACCCCGTTCAGCGTGGTCACGAACCCCATCCGCTTCTTGGCCGCCTCCAGCATCGGCCGGGCCGCCTCAGGGGCGTCGCTGTCGTCATACACACGAAAATCGCTCATCATCTCTCCTCGGTAGTGGTGAAACCGTCAAGCACGGCGCGCACACCGGCGAGCAGGAGGCCCGCCTCGGCGCCGGCCCGCGAGCGCAGATTGACCGCGTAGGCCTGCAGTGTCAGCGCTTCGGCGGCCGCTTCCAGATCCAGACCGGACCGGAGCTGGCCTTTCGTACGCGCCTTCTCCAGCGCGGCTCCCATCGCCGCCCTCAGCGCGTCGTGGTGGTGATCCAGAGTTTCCCGGATCCCCGGCAGATCGCCGCTGGCCGTGGCGTGGGTGTTGGTGACCAGGCAGCCCCAGCGAGCGTGCTCGCCCCTGCAGCGGGCCGCCACCAGCCGCTCGAAAAACGCGTCGATGGCCGGCACGCCGCGGTCGTCGGCGGCCAGGGCGTCGAACACGGGCCGCGACTGCCGCTCCAGATAGCGGCCCAGCGCGGCGGCCTGCAGCTGCGCCTTGCCGCCGAAGGTCGCATACAGGCTGGAACGGCTAAGCCCGGTCGCCTGGACGACCTCGGCGATGCCGGTTACCTCGGCCCCGCGCTGCCAGAACAGGCGTACCACCTGGTCGAGCGTGCTGTCGGGATCGAAGTGTTTGATGTCGGGCATCCCTCAACCCCTCTATCTTGGAACGACTATTCCAAGATAGAGGGTGGGCGCATGCCGCACAACCCCCCGGTCCAAGCCTTGCCGCAGGGCTACCGCAGGCCCCGAGCGGCAAGCCGCCCGGGGCGACCCATCGGACGATGGCCGAGATCCAGCGGCGCCGAAGCGAGAGCAGAGCGCTGACGGGATCGCTGACCGGCGTTCAGCGGGCTCGATCACGGCGGCGTGCCCGGCGCAGGACCAGCGTCGCCAAGGCGAGCAGGAGGCCGAACGCGAGCGAGAGCCGGCCCGGGCCGAGCGCGGCCACGCAGCCGGCGACGCTCGCCTGCACGGCGGTCACCACGCCCACGATCGGATCGTCGGCGTCCCGGCCCGCGAAGACGCGCAGCTCGTACCAGCCGTAATACAGCACGTACAGGCCCGCGAGGATGAGCAGGGCGCCGCCGGCCCTGGACACGTACGGCAGCAGCCGCCGCAACCGGGCCACGGCGGTGGCGCGGGCCAGTGCCACCGCCAGCGACAAGACCGCGACGATCAGGCCCATGCCCAGCGCGTATGCGGTGAATGCCGCCACCCCGCCGCCCAGTCCAGCGCCGGACAACGCGGCCGAGGTGACCGCCAGGAACGGCCCCGCCGTGCACGACAAGGAGGCCACCGCGTACGACAGTCCGTAGCCGTACAGCGACAGCGGTGAGGTGGTGGGACGGCCGGTGCCCAGGCCCGGCAGGCGCAGCACCAGCTCCCGGCCGGACAACAACCACAGGCCCAGCCCGACCAGAACCACCCCGATGACCAGCGTCGCCCACGGCAGGTAGCCGCCCACCGACACCGCCAGCACGGTCACGACCAGCCCGAACAGGCCGAAGACGGTGACGAATCCGGCGGTCATCGCCGCCGCCAGGACCAGCGCCCGGCGGATCGGGCCGGGCCCCCGGTCGGTGATCAGCAGGGTGAGGTAGGCGGGTAACAGGGCCGCTCACCGGCGGGGCGTGCGTCCACCGGATCATCACCGACCTCGGTGTCCTCGACATCACCGAGCAGGGGCTCACGCTGGTGGAGTGCGCGCCGGGCGTGAGCGTGGAACAGCTGCGCGACCGCACCGACGCGGAGGTTCTGGCATGAAGGACGTCTACATCGTCGATGCCGTACGCACGCCGTTCGGCCGTCACGGCGGCGCGCTGTCCGGGGTCCGCCCCGACGACCTCGCCGCACACGTGGTCCGGGCGCTGGTGGAGCGCACCGGGCAGGACAGCGTGGACGAGGCCTCGCCTCTCTCTGCATCGGCGTCGGCCAGGGGCTGGCCGTCGTACTCGAAAGGTAGCGTCATGTCCACACCCCTCCCCCAGGCCGACATCGACCTGGAGATCGCCGCGATCCGCGCCGCCCGTGAGGGCGCGCAGGCCCACCACCCCGACCGCGACTACGCCCCCTACCGCAGCACCGCGCTGCGGCACCCGAAGCAGCCGCTGGTCCCGCTCAAGGACCCCGAGGCGGCCGAGCTGACCGGCCCCGTCTTCGGCGTCACCGACGTCACCGCGCTCGACGCCGACCTGACCCGGCAGCACCTGGGCGAGCCGATGGGCGAGCGCATCACCGTGCACGGCCGCGTCTTCGACAGACACGGCCGTCCGGTACGCGGCCAGCTCGTGGAGATCTGGCAGGCCAACGCCGCGGGCCGCTACCCGCATCAGCGCGACGACCACCCCGCGCCGCTCGACCCGAACTTCACCGGCGTCGGCCGCTGCCTCACCGACGACGACGGCGGCTACGCGTTCACCACGATCAAGCCCGGCGCCTACCCCTGGCGCAACCACCTCAACGCCTGGCGGCCCGCGCACATCCACTTCTCGGTGTTCGGCACGGCCTTCACCCAGCGGCTGGTCACCCAGATGTACTTCCCGGGCGACCCGCTGTTCCCCTACGACCCGATCCTGAACTCCGTCACCGACGAGCGCGCCAGGCAGCGGCTGGTGGCCGCCTACGACCACGACCTGTCCAAGCCGGAGTGGTCGCTCGGCTACCGGTGGGACATCGTCCTCGACGGCCCCGCCGCGACCTGGATGGAGGAAGGCCGATGAACCCCACCCCCTCACAGACCGTCGGCCCGTTCTACGGCTACGCGCTGCCCTTCCCGGGGGGCGGCAACATCGCGCTCGGCGGGATCACGGTCCACGGCCGGGTGTATGACGGCGCGGGCGACCCGGTCCCCGACGCGCTGCTGGAGTTCTGGCAGGCCGACCCCGCGGGTGGCCTGTCCGGCGCGCCCGGCACGCTCCGGCGCGACCCTGTGGACGGCTCGATCATCGGCAGGAACGGCGTCGACTTCACCGGTTTCGGCCGCGTCCCCACGGACGCCGACGGCCACTGGACGCTGCGCACGCTCGACCCCGGGAACGGGTACATCAGCGTGTGCGTGTTCGCCCGCGGCCTGCTGCACCACCTCTACACCCGCATCTACCTGCGGCACGACGCCTTCCTCGACGCGCTGCCGCCCGAGCGCGGGCGGACGCTGGTCGCGGCCGAGGAGCGGGAGGGCGTCTACCGGTTCGACATCCACCTGCAGGGCGAGAAGGAGACGGTCTTCCTTGACTTCGGCTGATCCCGCACGGACTTCGGCCGGCCGCGCGCACTCGGCGGACTTCGGGCTGCTCGCTCCGATGCGGGGTGCGATCGAGGCCACCGGAGACATGGCGTTGCTGCAGGCCATGCTGGACGCGGAGGCGGCGCTGACGCGGGTGCGGGCCGCGCTCGGGCTCGCGCCCGAGGAGGCCGCCGAGGCCGTGGCCGCCGTCGCCCGTGCCGACGCCTTCGACCTGCCCGGCATCGCGGAGCGGGCCCGCGCGGGCGGCAATCCCGTCATCCCGCTGGTGGAGGACCTGCGCGCCGCCGCCGGCCCGCACGGTGACCACATGCACAAGGGCGCGACCAGCCAGGACATCCTCGACACCGCGCTCATGCTGATCGCCCATCGGGCCCTCGGCGCGGTCCTGGACGACGTCGAACGCGTCGTCGCCGGGCTCACCACGCTGGCCGCCGCGCACCGCGACACCCCGATGGCCGCGCGGACCCTCACCCAGCAGGCCGTCCCCACCACCTTCGGGCTCAAGGCGGCGGGCTGGCGCGCCCTGGCGATCGACGCCCGCGACCGCCTCAGCGCCGTCCGCCACGCCCTGCCCGCCCAGCTCGGCGGCCCGGCCGGAACGCTGGAACGGTTCGGCGACCGCGACATCGCGTCAGCCGCGCCCGCCCGGTTCGCCGCCGAGCTTGGCCTCGTCGCGCCGCCGCTGCCCTGGCATGTGCTGCGCGCCCCGGTCGCCGACCTGGCCGGGGCGCTGGCGTTCGCGTCAGGGGCGCTGGGGAAGCTCGCCGCCGACGTGCTGGTGTTGTCCCGTACCGAGATCGGCGAGGTGTCGGAGGGCGTCGGCGGCGGGTCGTCGTCGATGCCGCACAAGCACAACCCCGTGCGGGCCACGATGATCGCGGCGGCGGCTCGGCAGGTGCCCGCGCTGTCCGCCGTCCTGTACGCCTCGCTCGCCGCCGAGGACGAACGTCCGCCCGGCGCCTGGCACGCCGAATGGCAGCCGCTGCGCGAGGCGCTGCGCCTGGTCGCCGGCGCCGCCCGCGACGCCACGGAACTGGTCGCCGGCCTGCGGGTGCACCCCGCCCGCATGCGCGCCAACCTGGCCGTCGCCGGTACGCCCGGCGCCGCCGCCGTCCTCGTGGACCGGGCGCTGGAGGAGAAGTGACGTTGTTGCAGCACCGGCTGGACGGCCCGGAACACGGCTCGCCGATCATCCTGGGCCCGTCGCTCGGCACCTCGGCCCGCGTGTGGGAGCCTCAGCTCACCGCGCTCGCGCACCGGTTCCGCGTGGTCCGCTTCGACCTGCCGGGCCACGGCGGCTCGCCCGTTCAGGACGTCAGCAGCGTGGACGACCTCGCCGGGCTCGTGCTGGAGCTCGCCGACGCGCTCGGCCTCGATGCCTTCCACTACGCAGGCATCTCCCTCGGCGGCGCGATCGGCGCCACCCTGGCCGCCCGCCGACCCGGAAGAGTCCTGTCGCTGGCGATGGTCTGCTCGTCGGCCCGCTTCGGCCGGCGCACCAGAAGCTGCGTCACCCTCACCGCGCTGGTCGCGCACGGCCACCTGGACGAGCTCGCCCTGCACGTCCGCGCCGCCCTGCGCAACGGTCTCACCCCCGACGAGATCGGCGAGGTGCTGCTGCAGAGCGCGATCTACTGCGGGGTCCCTGCCGCCAACGCGGCGTTCGGCGTCGCCCAGTGCGTCCTTTCCGAAGTGTCCGGGGAACCCGCATGACCCATCGCTCAGCGCCGGGCGATCTGGCTCAAGGCCGCCGGCCTCGTGAAGGAGCGAGGCGCTGACGGCCGCCAAGCGTGAGGTGGCACGGCGCCGTCCAACACCCTTGCCGGCGTCAGCAGGCGACGAGACCTCGTAGCCCCGCGGCGTTGCAGAGGCGCATGGTGAAGGTCGGCGTTGCGCGAGCCGTTCAAGGCCGCGACGCCTACCTCGTCGTCTCAGCACGGGCCACACCTGTGCGGGCCTGATCCGCTGTGCGGATTGCTCCATTGTCGTGACGTTCCGGTCACTACAGAGTGGGCGCAACGCAAAACAGCCGTTACTCAGCGGCTACACGTACGACACCTTCGCTTGTCGCAGCGCGAATCCGTAGGGAGCCCAGTGTGGGAACAACGACGGATACCGCCGTGCGGTTCTTCGTCGGCACGGATGTCGGGGGAACCTTCACCGATCTCGTGGTCCTCGAGGACAACCGTCCACCGCGCCTGTTCAAGGCGCCGACAACGTGCACTCGGTGGTGGGCGTGGACCCGGCCTCGGAGGGCCTGGCCCGCGCCCGCACGCTCGGTGTCCCGGCCTCGGCAGGTGGCCTCGATTGGCTCCTGAGCCTGCAGAACCTGCCTGACCTCGTCTTCGAGGCCACCTCCGCCAAGGCCCATCTCGCCAACGCGCCTCGCTACCGCGAGGCCGGAATCACCGCCATCGACCTGACCCCCGCCGCCGTCGGACCGTACGTGTGCCCTCCGGTCAACCTGCACGACCTGTCCGCCGTGCCGAACCTCAACATGATCACGTGCGGCGGCCAGGCCACGATCCCGATCGTCCACGCCGTCTCCACGATCGTGCCCGTCCCCTACGCCGAGATCGTCGCCTCGATCGCCTCCCGCTCGGCCGGGCCAGGCACCAGGGCCAACATCGACGAGTTCACCCAGACCACGGCCAGGGCCATCGAACACGTGGGCGGCGCGAGCCGGGGCAAAGCAATCATCATCCTGAACCCCGTCGCCCCTCCGATGATCATGAGGGACACGGTGTTCTGCGCCATCCCGCCCGACGCCGACACCAAGGCCATCGCCGCCTCCGTCCATCGGATGGTCGCCCGGGTCGCCGCGTACGTGCCGGGCTACACCCTGCGCGCGGAGCCGCAGTTCGACGACCCCCGGGAGGCATGGAACGGCTGGGGCCGGGTGGCGGTCTTCCTCGAAGTCCGCGGCAACGGCGACTACCTGCCCGCCTGGGCAGGCAACCTCGACATCATGACCGCAGCCGCCGCCCAGGTGGGCGAGCAACTCGCCCAGGAGAGGGCCGCCGCATGACCTCGAAGATCAGGATCACGGACTCCACCCTGCGCGACGGCAGCCATGCCATGGCCCACCGCTTCACCGAGGAGCAGGTGCGGGGGGTCGTCCACGCCCTGGACCGGGCCGGCGTCGAGGTCATCGAGGTCAGCCACGGTGACGGCCTGGGCGGGTCGTCGTTCAACTACGGCTTCTCGCTGGAGGACGACGTCAAGCTCGTGGCCGCCGCAGTGGACGAGGCGAAGTCTGCCAAGATCGCCGTACTGCTGCTGCCCGGCCTGGGCACCGTCGAGGACCTCAAGCTGGCGCGGGACGCGGGCGCCTCGGTGGCCAGGATAGCGACCCACTGCACCGAGGCCGACGTGTCCCTGCAGCACTTCGCGGCAGCACGGCAACTCGGCATGGAGACGGTCGGCTTCCTCATGCTGTCGCACCGCATCGCTCCCGCGGCGCTCGCCGCACAGGCTCGGATCATGGTCGACGGCGGTGCGCAGTGCGTCTACGTCGTGGACTCCGCGGGAGCGCTCGTGCTCGGCGAAGCCCAGGAGCGCATCAGCGCTCTGGTGGCCGAAATCGGCTCTGACGCGCAGGTCGGCTTCCACGGTCACCAGAACCTGTCCCTGGGGATCGCGAACTCCGTGCTCGCCGCTCAGAACGGCGCCACGCAGATCGACGGGGCGCTGTGCGCGCTCGGCGCCGGGGCCGGCAACGCGCCCACCGAGGTGCTCGCGGCCACCTTCGACCGGCTCGGCATTCCGACCGGTGTGAACGTGCAGGGCGTTCTGGCGGCTGCCGAGGACGTGGCCAAGCCGTTCCTGCCCCGACTGCCGTTCGCGGACCGGTCGGCGATCACGCAGGGACACGCCGGTGTGTACTCCAGCTTCCTGCTCCACGCCGAGCGCGCCGCCGAACGCTATGACGTGCCGGCCCACGAGATCCTCCAGCGCGTGGGCCAGGCCGGTTACGTGGGCGGCCAGGAAGACATGATCATCGACGTGGCCATCCAGCTCGTCGCCGAACGTGATCGTGCCCACTGAGAGCACCAAGGGTTGCGGAGAGCGTCAGGTCAGGGTTGGTCCAGGCCGTTGAGGAGGGCTGCCAGTACTACCGCCAGGTTGCGTGATCCCTAGTAAGGGCTCATGCCGGATGAGCGATCTACTGTTGATCTTCGGGTGCGGGTGTCTGGCCTGGACACACGGGACGGGTGGAGCCGCGCTGGGATCCCGGCGAGGTGCGACGCCGACCTGCGCGACTATCGGGGTGCAGCGTCAGTACTCCGGCACCGTCGGTCGGATGGAGAACTGCCGGCTGAGGGTGTCTTTGGCGTATGCCTCTCCGCCGGGGCGGACTGCGCTCAGGCGGGTATCCCTGATGAGGTTTCGTTTGCCGTCGGTCCGGCGCTGGTTTCACGCCCTCCTTCAGACCAGCGAGCAGCCGCAACTCTCCCGCACCACCAATCGCTCCGGCAGCTGCAGGCAGCTGCGAGATTCACGTCGGCGCTCAAGCCGGCTGATGAGGATGTCGACCGCGGCACGGCCCGTCCGCACCATCGGCTGGCGGATGGTGGTGAGCGCCGGCCGGGCGATGCATCCCCCGACGATCCGTCGACTCCGCCGGCAGCCGAGTTGCTGGGCGACCGCGAGAATCCGAACGCCCGCGAGCGTCTGGTGCCGACTGGAATACGAGACCCGCCGATGAGCCGGCCCCAATAGATGCCGCACATGCGGGCGACAGCCATTGGCGAAGACCGGGCAGGCGTCGGCCAAACGGATGCCGGACGCGCGGGCGGCGGGTTCGTAGCTCTTCCTTTTCCGACCTCTTGACGTTGCGCTCTCCGAGTGCCACGATCCTTGCGCGCTCCCAAATATTAACCTCATCTTCTTTATTAACTCAATGTCATGTCACTGAAACCTCGGACCGTCAGCGGCACCCGCGGACTGCTCCGACTCCTGAACGCTGCCTAGCCGTGAGCAGCGTGCTGACCGACCCTGACCTGCAGACCACAGTCGGCAGCACCGCAGAAGCCGGCCGGGGACAGAACGCAGCCCACCCCCCACAGAGGAAAGCCGATGACATCACGCAGACCGATCCGACTAGATCGATCCTGGCAAGACTGGCCGCGCTCGTGCTCGGCGTCGGCGTGGTCTGGATCCCGACCACGCCGGTCTCGGCCGCCGGTGGTCCGGCGGCCGAGTGCACTACGTGGCCGAGGGTTGCCCACCCGGGTTGCGCGGACGGCTACTTCGGCATCGACGACATGCCAAGGCCCACGGAACGGAACACCCGAGTCGACAACTTCGACATCACGGGACTCGTCCAGCAACTGAAGTCGGTCGGTGCGGGCTGGCTCCAGCTGTCCGCCGGGCAGAACACCGCACTACGCCAAATGGCGACTGGTACGACGATCTGGTCGTGTTGGCTGAGGCTAGCCAGGCCGAGCACCTCAATCATCGCTTCTTGCACGGTCGCCCCGGCCAGCACCGAAAGATGCTGATCGACAGGGTGGCCCAGCTCCTCAAGGTTCCCGCCGCCAGGTGGTGAACATGGGATTCGACGGCGGCATGACCGCCTCCTTCACCCTGACCGCATTCCCCCCGCTGGAGAACTGCCACACCAAGATCTTCAGCACCTGCGGGCAACTCGCCGGAGACGGTCGCCTCATCGACGTCCACGACTTCCGTACCCAGACCCGCACCGTCCACGACACCTCGCTCGACGGATCATCAGCCGCCGGGTGACACGCGGGCGGTGACGAGGCGGCGGTCAACGCCTACCTCGACGCCGTGCGCGGCGACCGCCCCGAGCTCATCGTCTGAAGCATCGACGCCAGCCTGGCCAGCCACCGTGTGGTCTTCGCTGCAGAGCGGGTCCGCTACGCCGGAGCCGTCGCCGAGCTCTGATCCCCCCGTCCGCCGCCCCGATCCCTGGCCCGAAGGCAGCGGAGGACCCCGACACCGGGGTCCGGCAACAAGCACCACTCACAGAGGTTGCACGAGCCCACTCGCCGAAACACCTCGCAGAAGGAGCCCCCACTCCATGAGACACACAAGGCTGGGCGTACCGGCGCTGATCGCCGCGCTCGCCCTGACAGTTCCGGTCAGCCAGGCGTGGCCCGGCCTCGCCTCCCCCGCGGCGGCCGTCACCGCGGGGGCCGCGGCGGGCAGCGACGCGGACTGGGCCGCGATCCAGGGATTCCTGCCGGGCCTGAGCCCCACGTGGAGCGCGCCCCCCACCAGGTCCACCACCGACCTGGAGCCCGACGGGCCGCTGATGGGCAACGGTGACCTGACGGTCTCCGTCGGCGGCGACACGCACAGCCAGACCCTGTACCTGTCCAAGAACGACTTCTGGACCAGCTCCCCCGGCAAGGAGAAGGTCTTCCCGATCACCCTGGGCAGTATCAAGCTGTACCGTCCGGCCTCCGGCAGCGACAGCGGGACGACGTACAGTCAGACCCAGGACCTGCTGAACGCCGAGGTGCGGTCGGACGTGTGGATCAACGGGGCACCGATCCACACCCGCAGCTACACCTCGGACACCAACGGGGACATGCTGGTCACCGAGATCTCCACGACCGGCACCAGTCCGGTGGTGCTGAACATGGACGTAGCGACCAAGGCCGACAACGCCGCCTACCCGGCCTCGTCGGGGATCAGCGGTTCGACGTTGTGGGCGGCCCGCTCCACCGCCCAGGTCAGCGGCAGCCAATGGGTGTCCCGGGCCGCGGTCGCCACCCGAGTCCTCGGCGCCACGGCCGCCCTGCGCACGAACTCCTCCGGCACCTCGACGGCGGAGTTCACCGTCAGTCCAGGCCAGACCGTGACGGTCGTCTCCGCCGTGCGGGGTGGCAAGAACGCCACCACGCACATCACCGACGCGCAGAGCGCCGTCGGCGGCATGGACACCGCGGCGGTGGCGTCCCTGCTGACCGACCACCGGGCCTGGTGGAAGGCGTACTGGCTCAAGTCCTACGTCCGCGTCTACGACGCCACCGTCGAGAGGTACTACTACGGCTCGCAGTACCTGATGGGCAGCTCCGCCCGGGCCGGCCACCAGGCTCCCAACATGTGGGGCTGGGTCACGAAGGACACGCCGATGTGGTACGGATCGTACTTCCTCAACTACAACGGCGAATCCCCGTACTACGGCGTGTTCTCCAGCAACCGTCCGGAGACGGCCGATCCCTACATCCAGGCGATCGTCGACTACCAGGACACGGCCAAGGCCAACATCGCCAATCTGCAGTCGGTGCCCACGGACGGCGAGTACATCTCGGCGGCCTTCAAGGCCGCCGTCCCGCCGTCCACCCGTGGATACCTGTATACGCTGGGGATCGGGCCCTGGGGATCGACGGTCTACTCCGGCTACTGGAACCAGTCGTTCATCGCCAGCTACGCTGCCGTCCCCATGATCTACCGGTACGACTACTCGCCGGACAAGCCGTACCTGAGCCAGACGCTGTACCCGTTCGTCCAGCAGTTGGCGCAGTTCTGGCAGGACTACCTCGGAGCGAAGCAGGCGGACGGCAAGTACCACCTCATGGGTGCCCCCTACGAGGGCATGTGGACGCATGACGATTCGGTCAGCCTCGGCGCGATCAACATGATCCTCAAGTCCGCGCTGAAGTACAGCCAGGTCCTGGGCGTGGACGCCTCGATGCGCCCAGCGTGGCAGGACATCCTCGACAACCTTCCCGCGTACGCCACCAGCACCTACAACGGCAAGACCGTGTACACCAGCGACTACGACACCGCGTTCACCTCCCTGCTGGGCCGGACGGTCTGCAATCTGGAGTGGATCCACCCACTCGACCAGCTCGACCTCGACTCTCCGGCCGCGCAGCGCCAGGCCGCGATCGACACCCTCGACGCGATGGACTCCTGGGGCCAGGCCAACAACTTCGCCAAGACCTACGGGATCGCCGCCCGCGTCGGCTACCCCGCGGCGCCCCTGTTCGCACAGCTCAAGCATCGCATCAGTACCATCATGCAGACCAACCAGACCAGCAGCATCGATGCCGGCGGTCTGGAGTCGATCAGTGCCATCGACGCGATCAACGCGATGATGCTGCAGTCGGTGAACGGCACGATCCGGCTGTTCCCGGATTACCCGGCGGGCCGGCCCGGGCACTTCAGCAACCTGCGCGTCCAGGGCGGCTTCCTGGTCAGCGCCGACCACAACGGCACGAGCGTGTCCAACGTCTCCATCACCGCGGACAACGCGGGCGGTCCGGTGACGGTCCTCAACCCGTGGCCCGGGCGCGCGATCACCGTCACGGACGCCGCCGGCGCCACCCTGGTCACCACCCAGAACGGCGACCGCCACACCTTCACCACCGGAGCCGGTGGCCGCTACACGATCGCCCCGCAGGGCGCGGTCACCGGGGGCGTGCTCAGCGGCTCGGTCGCCACCCAGCCTGCGGGCACCGTCGACCTCGCGGCCCAGGGCACGACCGACTGGGCGCACTGGGGCCTGAACTCCGCCACCGGCTTCGACCACAAGGCCGGCGTCACCCAAGCCATCAGCAACCTCACCACGATCGGCAGCAACCCGGTGCTCCGGCTCAACGACAGCAGGGTGACCTACAGCTGGACCGGTGGCGCCCCGACGTCCTCGGCGACGGCCACGCCGTCGGCGGTCTTCGTCCGGTCAGCCGGAAACGGTTTCCGGATCACCGCACCGGCCTCGACGGTGCCACAACGTCTCAGGATCTACCTGGGCGCGTGGTCGGCGAAGGGGAAGCTGACCGCCTCGCTCAGCGACGACAGCGCCGCGGTCTACGACGGCTACCTCGACTCCCCGTCCGGCAACGGATACGGCGTCGCGGACGTCACCTACGCAGCCCGGTCCGACGGGCAGACCCTGACCGTCAAGTACGTGGAGGACACGGCCTACAGCGGTCCCGACAGCAACGTCACCCTGCACGCTGCGACCCTCACGACCGCGATTCCGCCGCTCATGACGATCGGTTCCATCACCGGCGTGCCCAGCGGCAAGTGCGTCGACATTCCCGGGGGCTCCGCCACCGACGGCAACCAGCTGCAGCTGTACACCTGTAACCGCTCCTCCGCCCAGGAGTGGACCGTCCATCCGGACGGCTCCGTGCGAGCCATGGGCAAGTGCATGGACGTCCGCGGTGGCTCCAGTGCCAACGGGACCGCGGTGCAGCTCTACACCTGCACGGGCGTCCCCGCCCAGCAGTGGACGTACGACCCGGCCACGAGCCAGTTCAAGGGGCTGGGCAAGTGTCTCGACGCCCGGGGTGGCGGAACGACTGATGGCACGAAGCTGCAGGTCTGGGACTGCGTCGGCGTCCCCAACCAGCAGTGGCGCATCCCGTCCTGATCCGATCCCAAACCAACCAACCCCCGCTGGGGAGCACCGCCACGGCGCTCCCCAGCGCCGCAGTACGCCCAAGAAGGCGCGTACCCGCATCGGCGCCGGAACGGGTTCGTCCACTTCGGACCCAACACCTTCATCGGCCAGGAATGGGGCCATGGCACCGAGGCCCCCGACGTGTTCGGCCTTGCCGCACTCCAGCCGGTCGCCGTATCCTCACCCGCCGCCGCAGCGGCCGGGAACCCCGACACCCTGTGGTACTCCGAGCCCGCCAGCGCGTACGCGTGCGTTGAGGGAAGCGCCGGCGCGACAGCCGCTTGATCAAGTGGTGGGGACTGGCAGGCCGGGAGTCGGAACGGTCTGGAGTGGCGCTAGCCGAGGATCTGAACTTCGGCGAGCGTCGACATCGGTTCCCCATTGCTGCGCCCATGTCTTCACCACCTTCAGCCAGTTGGCTTGGTAGGTGGCGTTCCGCTCGCCCATGGCCTGTGCCGGGCCGCATAGCTGCGTCCGGGCGTAGTCGTCGTTCTGGATGGCGTCGCCGGTGACGTAGACGATGAGCTTGATCCCCTGATCAGGCAGGACCGTGCCCAGGTCCTTGATGAGGTCACGGCGCGACAGACGGGACGGATGGGTCGCAGTCATCTCGTGCGGGTAACAGGCCGCTCGGTGCGTTCCAGCCGTCGGCGAGGTCGCCTGCCGATACCACCGCTTCGGCGGGCATGGTCGATGTTGCAGGCACCGTGGCCGAGGCCGAGCAGCGGAGCCGCCAGTCCGACCGCCGGGAGATGCCAAGGGGCGGCCGGGCAGGACAGCGCGGCTCGGGACTGAGGCGTGACGTGTTACGGCCTTTCCCTGGAAGAGCGCATCCGGCCCGGCATGGGAGCCCCGGGATTCCGGAGCTGCTACAGTCTAGATAATAAACATGATAGATTTAATATTTTGTCGAGCGTTAGGATGGTGACACTCGATGGGCGCAGCGTCAAGAGGCCGGAGAACGAATCGATGATCGAGAGTGCTCCCCCGCACTGGTTCGGGGCGCCGTTGAGCCGGGCCACCACCGTGGCGGCCCTGCGCGTGATCCACGCGGACGCCGCCTGGCCACCCGACGACGACGCCCCGGGCGGCCTCACTCTGACCGAGATCGCGCAGCGTGCCGGCGTTTCCCGGCCCTCGACCGAGGACGCCGTCGACGAACTGCTCGAACGCGAGCTGATCGCCGAGATCGAGCCTGACCCTGACGCACCGCGGCCGGTCGGCCGGCCGGCCAAGCGCTACCGGTTCCGCTCCGAACTCGGCTACGTACTGGGCGTCGACATCGGCATCCACAAGGTGCTCGCACTCTGCACCGATCTGGCCGGAAACGTCCGCGGCAGCCACAGAATCGAGGTGTCGGCCGAGCTCAGCAACGCCGATCGCATCCAGGCCGCGCGCACCGCCCTCAAACGCGCCGCCCGGGCCTCTTCGGTGCGCCTGGCCGACATCCTGGCCGTGGGCGTCGGCACCACCGGCCCGGTCGACCCCCACACCGGCACGGTGGTCCGGTCCCCCGCCCTGGTCGGGTGGACGGGCGTCAACGTGAAGCAGGAACTGTCCGGCATCGGCACAGGCCCCGTCCTGGTCGGCAACGACGCCAACCTCGGCGCGCTGGCCGAACACTGGCGAGGCGCGGCCGGAGACGCCTCGGACGTCGTCTACATCCTGGCCGGACACCAGGTCTCAGTGGGGATCTTGATCGACGGGCGCGTACGCGAGGGACGTCACGGCGCCGCCGGAGAGATCGGCGTGCTCGAAGCCGCCCGCTGGTACGAGGCCCGCGACGCCCTGGCCGCCGGCAAACCCCTCGACGAACCCGGGTTCATCGACGCCCTGGCCACCGGCATCGCCGCGGCCGTCCTTCTCGTCGACCCGGACAAGGTCATCATCGGCGGCGGCCTCTCCCAGGCCGGTGACACGCTCCTCAAACCCCTGCGCCGGCGCCTTGAGGAGCTGTGCCTGTTCCCCATCCCCGTCCAGGCTTCGCACCTCGGCGAACAGAACGTCGCCCTCGGCGCGGTCCGCCAAGCCCTCGACCACCTCGAAAGCCCGCTCTTCACCACCCAGTGAACCGGCTCACGCGAGAGAGCTCTCTCCCGGTCTGCCCGGACTGGCGGCGGACGTTCATGCGCCGAGCGTGGACGACAAGCGCGGCAGCCGGTACGCGCCCCTGCAGATCGACACGGTCACGGCGCGAGCACCCCGGTGCCCAGCTCGTGTGCCGCGACGGCTGGGCCGCCGACCCCAACGGTGAACACCTGCGGCGCCGCCTGGCCGAAGAGCCCGGCGTGCCAGTCGCCCTCGTCACGCTGGCAGGTGGCCTCCTGGCTCCTGAGCCGCCCCGACGACCTGCCTGCTCACCGCTGTCGGCACCTGAGGAGCTGGTTCCGGCCGCCCAGGACGAGGCCGCCGCGATCTGGGACGTGGGTTAGCTGAGGACTTGGACTTCGGCGAGGGACAGCGGCCGGTCGGAGCCGACCAGCTGGACGCGGATGTAGCGGGCGTTGCGGTTGACGGGCAGGGTCAGGGTCTGGCCCGCGGCCTCGGCCTGGTGGTGGTTCCACACGCCGCTTTGGGTCTTGGTGACGTTCGGGTCGTTGGAGGTGAACGGGGTGTCGGAGGCGAAGACGTAGAAGTCACGCAACCGGCTTGAG
>NZ_JABWGN010000012.1:31422-306917 GCF_013363975.1 Nonomuraea montanisoli
GGTCTGGCCCGCGGCCTCGGCCTGGTGGTGGTTCCACACGCCGCTTTGGGTCTTGGTGACGTTCGGGTCGTTGGAGGTGAACGGGGTGTCGGAGGCGAAGACGTAGAAGTCACGCAACCGGCTTGAGCAGCAGTCGGTGCGGTTCCACAACTTGATCGCGCTGACGGATTCGGACGAGCCGAGGTCGACCTGCCACCAGGGGTTGGTGTCCAGTGGCGTCTCTGAGGTGTGGCTGACCGAGCCGTAGAGGAAGTCGCCGTTGGTGTTGCCGTCGTTGGCCCGTCCGGCGTTGGCCCCCGAGTACAGGACGCTGGAGGAGGTGTAGGTGCTGGATTGGGTGACGGGCTTGTGGAGTGCGAGGTTGCCGAAGACCTGGACCTCGGCGAGGGACAGCGGCCGGTCCGAGCCCGCCAACTGGACTCGGACGTAGCGGGCGTTGCGGTTGACAGGCAGGGTCAAGGTCTGGCCCGCGGCCTCGGCCTGGTGGTGGTTCCACACGCCGCTTTGGGTCTTGGTGACGTTCGGGTCGTTGGAGGTGAACGGGGTGTCGGAGGCGAAGACGTAGAAGTCACGCAACCGGCTTGAGCAGCAGTCGGTGCGGTTCCACAACTTGATCGTGCTGACCGGCTGGGAGGAGCCGAGGTCGACCTGCCACCAGGGATTGGCTTCTAGGGGGTTGTCGGCGGTGTGGGTGACCGAACCGGATCCGAAGTCGCCGTTGGTATCGCCGTCCACCGCCCGCGCCGCCGACGCGGAGTGGCTCGTGCTGGATTGGGTGGCGGTCCTGGTCACGGCGAGGTTGCCGTCGATGTTGCGGAGGGTTTGGCCGAGCTTCGTCAGGAATCCCATGGCTATGTCGGAGATATGCCCGTTGTCGCGGTGGTAGCCCACGTCCCAGGTCACCGCGCCGCCGACGCGGACGACGCCGCGGGTGAGATCGATCATCCGCTCCTCGCCGGTCGAGGACAGCGGCTGGTCCGGCGGGCTGCCCCATTCGCTCTGCGCGATCCCCAGGTAGTGCAGCTGCAACTGGTCTCCATGGTTGTCGACCCACCGGTCGGGCGTAGGCCGCGGCCAGAAGTCGACGCCGGATTCACCCGGCGTGAAGTCGGACTCGGCCGACCACGAATTGAACGGAGTGCCGCCGCTGCTGAAGGAGAGCAGGGCGTTGGGGTTGCCGCTGCGCAACTTCGCGGCCATCTGGTCGTAGAACGGCTCGAGCTGCTGGTAGCCGGAGCCGTCGATGAAATAGCCGTCCACGTTGGCGCCCCACTGCTGCGCCCAGGTATTCGCTACGTTCAGCCAGTTGGCCTGGTAGGTCGCGTTCGGCGCGCCAGGGTTCTGGCCGTCGCCGCCGAGCTTGTGTCGGGCGTATTCGTCGCGCGCGATGGGGTCGGCGGTGATGTAGACGATGAACTTCAGGCCAGCCTGGTGCAGGGCGGCGCCCAACTCCTTGATCAGATCCCGGCGTGACAACCGCGACGGATGCTCTGCGGTGGCCGGGACGAGCGAGTCGAAGGTCGCGTTCGGAGCGGCGTAGTATCCGGTGTTCTGCCCGACCGACAGTTGGAGCCAGCCCGCACCGACCGACTTCACCTGCTGCACGACGCCCGCCACATCGAAGTTGTCGACCCGGGTGTTCCACTGCTCGACGGTCGGCATGTTGTTCGGGTAGTCGGTGCACGGTAGTTCGGGGCAGCCCTCGGCCAGGTAGTGCATCATGACGCCGAACTTGCCCTGGTTCATCCAGTCGGTCGCCGGACCACCCGCAGCGCGGGCCGGCGCCGGCGGAACGGAGACCAGGCCGAGGCCGAGCAGAAGCGCGGTCGAGCCTGCCAAGATCGACCGCCCTAGGGTCGATCCGGCCAGGACCGATCCGAGTAATTTCATCGGGATGCCTCCTTGGGCCGGGCCTCGCGCGCAGCCCTGGCCCGGTTTGCGGCCACGTTGTCACGCCGCGATTCGTGGAAGGGGGTTGGCGCGCTCCGGCCGTCGGGCGCCGGCAACGTGCCCACGCTGGGCCGCCCAGTGCCGTCGGACCCTCTGCGGAGGAACGTCATGGACCCTCCCTCCGCCTCGTCGTGACGGATCATCATGTTGCTTGAGGTGGACGTCGGTCCGCCGGCTGAGCTGGACCGACATCATCGCGAGGGCCGGGCCCCTGTCGCTCGAGCCCTCACTCTCTCGCGCAGTAGCGAGTAATTAATAATGAAGATGTTCTTAATATTACCGAAACACGAAGATAGTCGCACCGGATGGGCAGGACGTCAAGAGGGGTGGAGGAGCGCGTTCCCAGGGGCGGAGATTGTCCCGTCGGCCGCAGTGGGAGTAGACCGGCCTCCCACGCGTCGGCCCAGTCCAACCACATCCATCGGGTCGGCAGGCTACCGGCCGGCCTGGTCAGTGAGCGCACGCCTCCCCCGGCCGTGAGTCGCCCGAAGCCGCGCTTCGGTGCAGGTCAGCGAAGCGCTGTCCGGAATCTACGGTCGTGACCGCCACGCCGTCGAACGCGGTCGCGACGACCACGCACCACCGGCGATCCATCTCACCGACGGGTGAATGGCAGAAGATGGATCTTGTCAGAGCACATCACACAGTGGTCGGCCGGCCTGCATGAGGACCGGCAGCCTCGCTGCTCAGCGCCATCACTCTCATCACACCGGAGCAAGCACTCCGGCATTCGCCGCAAGCACTGACACGCCGCTCTACGCGCCCACGCCCGGCAAGCAGGACGGTCGGAAGGTGGTCGGAAGGTGGACGGCAGGACCAAGATCGCCGACCCCGAGGCACCCGACGCGATCAATCAACGACAACGTCCCGCCGAGAGCGAACCGCTTCTCTCCTCTGCCGAGAACTGGACCGGCGTCGCCGAATCCTTCGCGAACACCAAGGGGCCGGGCTGGGACGCTCAATGACGGCATCGCCAGGACCAAGCACTACTACTTCGCCGAGTAGTGGAACGACGTGGACACTTACCGGTACGACCCTCCCTCGATCGGGTCCAAGGGACGGCTGCTCGTGCTCGACTCGCATGTCGATCCGCTGCGTCGTACCGGAGAGGCCGCCCAGCACGATCCCGGCCGGCACAAGAACATGACCGCACGCATCCAGAGCTCCAACGCGGCGTTCACCTTCTTCGGCACCTACTCGCAGCGAGAGGGCCTGGAGGACTCGGCCGTCTACTGCACCAGCCTTCCCGCACAGAGCAGCCCGTGCTCCGCAACGGGGCGGCGTCCGTCATCGGGCGGCCAGCCGTACACGACCCGGGTCGTGCACGCCGACGGGACCCCGGCCGGCGAGTTCTACGGACAGGAGCTCAACGGGCACAAGCTCGGCACCGGAAACCCCGGTGACGAAGGAAAGGCGCTGGGCGTACAGCTCCGCCTGGTCGCTCCGCTCCCCGGCAACATGGGAGCGATCGTGGAGGTCACCTCGGCCAAGAAGTAGAAGAAACGCTACGAAGGGGCCGTGACGGCCCCTTCTGCCGTGCTCACCGCGCTTCGGGCCGCGAGTACCTCGGAGCGATGATCACCTGCAGCTCTGACGTGCTCTCTAGTCGAGGACTTGTACTTCGGCGAGGGACAGAGGTCGGTCGGAGCCGACGAGCTGGATGCGGACGTAGCGGGCGGTGCGGTCGAGGGGAAGGCTCAGCGTGGCGCCTGGTGCGGCCTCGTGGAATGTGCTCCACACGCCGGCCTGGTCGGCGGTGGCCTGCGGATCAGTGGAGGCGAAAGGTGTGTCGGAGGCGAAGACATAGAACTGTCGCAGCCGGTTCGAGCAGCAGTCGGCGCGGTTCCACAGCTTGATCGCACTGACGTGCTGGACCGTGCCGAGGTCGACCTGCCACCACGGGTCGGTGTCGAGAGGGGTTTCGGAGGTGTGGGTGACTGAACCAGACGCGAAAGCCCCGTCGATGTTGCCGTCCACTGCGCGGGTGGCCGGCGCGCCGTAGCCCGTGCTCGACTGGCTCGCGGGCTTGTTGAGGGCCACGTTGGCGGTACCTGGCGGGTAAAGCTGCTGCTGGGGAACCATCTGCAACGGAGTGTTCGGGCTGGACCACATCAACTTGACGGCTGCTTCGCCACCGTTTTCGGTGTGCTCCAGTTTGATGTCGTAGACCTGCCCGGCGGCGAGGTCGATGCTGCCTTCGTTCGTGCTCGGGATATGCGGGGTGGTGTTGTTGATGATGAGGTGCCCGTTGACCCAGAGCTTGATCGTGTCATCGGAAATGGTGGCGAACTTGTAGGTCTCGGAGAGCCGGGGCTGAATCTTCCCGGTCCAGCGGGAGGAGAAGTTGTCGGTGCCGATGGAGGAGTCGGGTGAGCCGCCGTACCGCCATAGGTAATTGACGGTGGCGTCGGTCCGGATCACGGCAGGTGTGCCGCTGAAGGAGTTGTTGTTCCAGAACTCGGCCTTCAGCCCGGTGCCGGTACCAGCGGCGGTGGGTGCGGAGGTGGTGATGTCGGCTTCGATCACCGTGGCGATGGAGTTCGTGGCATCACCACCGGGCACGAAGTCGAAGCCGTCGCCCGCCGCGCGGACCACCACCGGCTGGGTGCTGCCGAGCACGCGAGCGGCCGACACGGTGAAGGGGCTGAGGGCCGAGACATGCAGCGTGCCACCCGCCCCGGGCCAGCTGTAGGCGTGCAGGTACAGCTTGCTTCCCTTCCGGGTGATCTTCCCCCAGGACGGGCCGGCGGTGAGTGCGCTGTACCCGCCGCCGTAGATCGCCGAGCCGTTGGTCGCCATCCAGGACTTCATGCCCGCCAGCGCGTTCCCATGACCGGAGGAGATGGCACCGGTATCGGTGGGACCGACGTTGAGCAGGAAGTTGGAGCCGACGCTGACCGACGTGACCAGGTCGCGGATCAGCGTGGCCGGCGATTTGAAGTTGGTGTCCCACGAGGTGTATCCCCAGGTATCACCGACGTTGTCGCAGGTCTCCATCAACTCGGAGGGCGACGGAGCGGTTGGATAGTAGCCTTCCGGGGTGGCGTAGTCGCCGTCACCAGGCCGGTAGAGGTGGTACTCCCCACCGATGCCGTGGTGGTCGATCGATCGTTCGTTGATGATGATGCCGGGCTTGAGGCCGCGCGTATAGTGCTCCATCTGCGCGCCGTCTTCGAAGCTGTAGGGGTTGGGCGGGTTCGTGTAGTTCTTGTGCGAGCCATCGAACCAGAGGATCTCCGGGTCGTAGCTCGTGACCAGCTCCTTGAGCTGGGCCCTGACGCGTTTGAGGTACTCCGGGTAGTTGCCGCCGGGCAGTGCGTCGGGATCGTGCCAGTCCCAGATGGAGTAGTAGAGGCCGAAATGGAGGCCGTTCGCGCGGGCGGCGTCGGCCAGCTCGCGCAGCGGGTCCCGCTGGAAGGGCGTGCGCTGGCGGATGTTGTAGTCGTTGACCTGGGTGGGCCACATGGAGAAGCCGTCGTGGTGCTTGGCCGTGATGACGATGTACTTCTGGCCGGCGTCCTTGGCCATCTTCACGATGGCCTCAGCATCGAACGAGGTCGGGTTCCAGGCGGCGGCCTTGGCCGCGTAGGCGGCGTCGGGGATGCCGCAGTTCCTCTTGATCCACTCAGCGTCCCTGCAGGTCGAGCCGTCGGGTCGGGTGTACTCGCCGTGGAAGGCCGAATAGACCCCCCAGTGCAGGAACAGACCGAATCTCGCGTCGGTCCACCACTTGGTACGTAAGGAGGACAGCGGGTCGTCGATGGAGTAGTTGTCGCCCTGTGCTGCGACAGCGGGCTGCGGGATGGTGATCGCGAAGGCTGTCATCAGTACGGCGATCACGCGGCTCAACAGTCGTTTCACTGGCCAGCCACCTTCTTCTCATGGGGGGAGGCCTGCTCGGCAGCGTAGTGTCGATGTGCCTCTTGCAGGCCAGGTCTTCGACCACGCCGAGGGCCTGGAGGAACGCCGGACTGGCGAACATGACCTCGCCCGCCCGGCGCTTGGTAAGCAGTTCGGTGTGGCCTTTCACACCTCGGAGGCCACGGTCGCGGTCGGCGGAAGCGCGCTCCTGAACGACTCCTTGCACGCCGACCACGGACGGCGTCCCCGCCCTTGCCTTCAAGCTGGGACGCGGCGTCCGGCAACTGGGCGTACGTCTTGGGCGGGGCGGCGATGCCGGCCATGTCGAACAGCTCGACGTTCGGCGCCCTCAGCTTCTCGGCCTTGATCTCCGGATGCCCCGGACTCCGACGCACCGGTGTCCTCACGTACCGAACAACCGGCGAGCGCGACTGCGCCTGTCCTTCGGGCCATGGGGGACTTCTCGATCGTGAGCGATCACCTGAGCGCTCACGCAGCAGTGTGTGGCTCGCCCACATTCGTGTCAAGCGCGTTTCGGTAGCGTGACGATCATGAGCCGGCAGCCTTGACAGCGGAGGCATCGACTCTCACCATCAGCCATTAGTGCTCACGTGAGCGCGAACGGAGCGCCTGCCAAGCCGTCATACGGCGCTCGAATGCGCTGTGCGCGGCAGATCCTGCACATCTCCGCGACACGGGCGATCGACGGCGACGCCAACAGTCAGCCGTGGCAGCGCGGGAGCGATCACGCCCCTGATGCTGATCAGCCCGCTTCTCGCAGTAATCCATCAGCTCCGGGTCGCGCCATACATCCGATCAATTTTGCGGCATCGAGAGCATATCGAGGGGTTGACGCGCAAGTTCTGCTGGCACATGATCCCAGACATCCGACCTCTCCTCCTCTCGAAAGGTGGAGCATGCACCTCAGATCTCTGCTGGCATCGCTTGGCCTATGCCTCGGCCTCCTGTTCGCGGGGGGTGCCGCCCAGGCCGCGCCCGGCGACAATTACGCCCCCGACGACTCGTTCACGTCCTCACGCACTCAGTGGTGGCGTGACGGCCACTTCGGCATGTTCATGCACTTCGGCATGTACGCCGCCTACGGAGGCGAGTATCGCCGCCCCGACGGCACCGTCTGCCGCACCTGGCCCGGCGAGTGGATCAAGAACAACTGCCAGATCCCCTGGCCCGAATACGAGGCGAAGGCCGCGACCTTCAACCCCACCGGTTTCGACGCCAACGCGGTGATCGGTGCCGCCAAGGCCGCCGGTGAGAAGTACCTGGTCATCACGGCCAAGCACCACGACGGCTTCGCGATGTGGCCGACCGCCGTCAACGACTGGAACATCCACGACCGCACGCCGTTCAAGCGCGACATCCTCGCCGAACTCGCGACCGCCGCCCGCGCCCAGGGCCTCAAGCTCGGCCTCTACTACTCCATCCTGGACTGGCACGACCCCGACGCCCAGCCCGGATCCTCCAACTACGCCGCATATCTCGGCCGGATGAGGGCGCAGCTCAAGGAGCTGCTCACCAATTACGGGGACATCGCCGTGCTCTGGTTCGACGGGAACAACTACACCGACCAGGAAGGCGCGAAGGTCGAAGCCTACGTCCGCCAGCTGTCACCCAAGACGATGATCGACGACCGGGTCGGGATGCAGCGCGCCCTCGACGGCGACTTCCACACACCCGAGAACGAGATCCTGGATGCTCCCGTCGACGGCCAGCTGTGGGAGTCGTGCGTGACCATGAACGACTCGTGGGGTTACAGATTCTTCGACGACAACTACAAATCGGCGACCACCCTGACCCGCAACCTGGTGGGCATCGCGGCGAGCGGCGGTAACTACCTGCTGAACGTCGGGCCGGATGAGCGGGGGATGATCCCGCAGCCGCAGCTTGACCGGATGGCCCAGATCGGCAGCTGGATGAACACCAACGGCCCGGCGGTTCGTGGCGCGGAATACACCGGCCTGGTCGCCAAACCCTCCTGGGGTGTGGTCAGCCGCAACGGCAACAAGCTCTACGCCTCGGTCTACAACTGGCCCGCCACGGGCTCCGCACTGCACCTCACCGCCAAAGCCCCCTTCACCGTGAACGCCGCCCGGCTCCTGAAGACCGGAGCCGCCGTCCCGGTGACCGCCTCGGGCGACGGCTACGACCTCAAGCCCACAGGCTCCGAACCCGACCCGATCGCATCGGTCATCGAACTCGACATCACCCCCACCACCGCCAAACCCACCGGATCGGGCACCGGGCTCAAGGCCCAGTTCTGGACCAACAACTCCTTCTCCGGCGCGCCCGCGGTCACCCGGATCGACCCCACCATCAACAACCGCTGGCACTACGAAGGCTCCCCCGCCCCGGCCATCCCCACCACGAACTTCTCCGGCCGCTGGACCGGCCTCATCGAACCCCGCTACAGCCAGACCTACACCTTCGCCACCCTGTCGGATGACACCGTCAAGCTCTGGATCAACGGGCAGCTCCTGGTGAACGACACCACCCCGCACATACCGAAGATCGACAAGGGCACGATCTCGCTGACCGCCGGCGAGCGGTATCCCATCACCATGGAGGTCACGCAGAACAACGGCGAATCCGCCGCGAAGCTGTTCTGGTCCAGCCCCGACACACCACAGCAGATCGTCCCCGTCAGCCAGCTCTACCCCGCCACCACCCTCAACGATGACGCCCCCGGCATCGCCTACACCGGCACCTGGAAGACCAGCACCGATCGCACCTACGCAACCGACCTGGACGGCGACGTCCACTACACGATGACCGACGGCGACGCCTTCTCCTACACCTTCACCGGCACCGGCATCGACTTCCGCTCCGAGAAGCACAGCGACCAGGGCCTCGTCGACCTCTACCTCGACGGCGTGCTCCAGGACACCGTCGACACCACCAACCCGACCAGGCTGTCCCAGCAGCTCCTCTACTCCCGCCGCGATCTGCCCAACGGACAGCACACCCTCAAAGCCGTCAAACGCTCCGGCCAGTTCATGCTCGTCGACCGCATCGACATCTACCCCTGACACGCTTCACCGGCTCCAGGCACGCGCCCGGAGCCGGCAGCACCGAGTACGGTTTCCCCGTTCAGCGCTCCGCACCGGAAGCCGTACGCCGACCCGAAGTCCAGATCATGGGCTGATCCTCAGCCCGCATCGCGGCGGCCGGCCTGATCGGCCGCCGCGACATCTTCGCCCGGGGTACCGATCTGCCACCAGCACAGAGGGACGAGCCGGAGCCGACCGCCTGGCCCTCTCCCCCACGCTCCCTTTCCTGCGGCGCGTCCCGGACGACCTCGCCGTTGCCCCCGCCGGGACGATCGACTTGGCCGGACCCGCCCGAAGTGACCACCTCAGGTGGCCGGCCTCATGGAAGTGCGAACAGTCGGTCCTCCAGGTGGTCCAGGGCGAGCCGGACGGCGCCGAGCGCGACGGCGTTCCCCGAGGCGGGAGGCCTGGAGGGGGAGGGGGAAGAGGCAGAGGTCGTCGAGTCACGAGGGCATCGACGAACTCGGGGTCGTCGAGGGGAGTGCGGGCGGCGAGGGCGTCGGGGGCCACGTACCAGCGGGCGGCTTTGAGCACACCGATCTCTCCGGCCGCGCCATGGCGGCCCTCCCGGACGCGGCCGTCGATCAGGATTCCCACTGAGACCTGGTGTCCGGCCAGCATGTACACGACGTCGCGGGCGTCGTCGGTGGCTCCTTGCCAGTGCTCGGCCACGGCGCCGAGGTTGGCGTCGTTGCCGACGAACACGGGTCCGGATCCGAACGGGACAGGGCCGCCTTCAGGTTCACTCCCGCCCATCGCGGCAGGGCCGGGGACTGGATCACTGCACCGCTGCGCGGGTCGACCAGGCCGATCGTACCTGCGCCGACGGCGAGGACGTCGGCCAGACGGATGCCGGATGCGCGGGCGGCGCGTTTGAGGGCGACTCGGGCGGCCTCGATGCGCTCGTCGTTGCCGAGCACATGGCCGAGCTCGGAGCGGAACCGGTAGCGCTTGGCGGGTCGGCCGACGGGCCGCGGATTCGAGGCGTCGGCGTGGAACACCCGCAGGGCCGCCACGGCAGTGACACGACTCAACGGCTCCACCTCCCAGAGCCGAGGAGCGTCCGCATCCATCGATTCCTTCTGCGACCTCTTGACGTTGCGCCCTTCGAGTGCCACCATCCTAGCGCGTTCTAAATATTAAGCCCGTCTTCTTTATTAATTTAAGGTCACGGCGCTGGAGTCGCCCCGGCTACGGGTCAGTGACTGCCCTTCGACTCGCCCATGAAAGGCCGGATGCCTCATGCCTCAGTCCCGTACCGCGTTGTCCTGGCTGTCTGACGCGGTGCTGTATCAGGTCTATCCGCAGTCGTTCGCCGACTCCGACGGCGACGGCATCGGGGATCTGGCCGGCATCGTCGAGCGCCTGGACTACCTGGAGTGGCTGGGCGTGGACGCTGTGTGGCTGAGCCCGTGCTTCGCCTCGGAGTTCGGCGACGCGGGCTACGACGTGACGGACTACCTGAGCATCGCGCCCCGCTATGGCACGAACGACGACGCCGTGGCACTGGTGGAGGCCGCTCGCAGCCGGGGCATCCGCGTGATGCTCGACCTGGTTCCCGGGCACACCTCGCACCGGCACCCGTGGTTCCAGGAGTCGGCGAACACGCCTGGAGATCACCGGTACATCTGGTCGGACCGGATCGCGTCGCCGATGCGTGAGTGGATCCCGAACCAGGGCAGGCGAGGGGGTTTCTACCGGGCCAACTTCTACGCGATCCAGCCGGCGCTGAACTTCGGCTACGCGAGGTCGAACGAGGCCGAGCCGTGGCGGCAGCCGGTGGACGCCGAGGGACCTCGTGCCAACCGGGCCGCGCTCCAGGAGATCATGCGCTACTGGTTCGACCGGGGCGTGTCCGGATTCCGGGTGGACATGGCCTACTCACTGGTCAAGGATGATCCAGGCCAGGCTGAGACGGCCAAGATATGGGGGCGGATCCGCGAGTGGATCGACAGGGCCTACCCGGACCGGGCACTGCTGGCCGAGTGGGGCAACCCCAAGATCTCCATTCCGGCGGGCTTCCATTCGGACTTCTTTCTGCACTTCGACGGTCCCGCGCTGCGGTCGCTGTGGGACAACAACGCCGGCAGCCTGGGCCCCTGGAGTGATGGTCAGCCGTGCTATTTCGATCCCGACGGCAAGGGTTCGATGCATGCGTTCCTGGCCGAGTGGCAGACCGCCGAGGCGGCGGCCGACGGCCGCGGACTGATCGCGCTGCCCACGTCCAATCACGACTTCTCTCGCCTGGTATGCGGACCCCGCACCCGTGACATGGCCGTGCCGGCGTTCGCCTTCCAGCTCACCTGGCCGTCGCTGCCGGTCATCTACTACGGCGACGAGATCGGCATGCGCTACGTCCCGGGGCTGCCGGACAAGGAAGGCAGCCAGCTCGACACCCAGGCCAGACAGGGATCACGCACCCCCATGCAGTGGAACGAGGGCCCGAACGCCGGGTTCTCCACCGCTCCTGCCGAAGACCTCTACCTGCCGATCGATCCGGACCCCGGCCGGCCCACCGTCGCAGGCTCCCAGGCGGATGCGTCCTCACTGCTCCATCACGTCCGCAGCCTGATCCGCCTGCGCAAACAGACTCCCGCCCTGGGCGCCGACGCGCCCGTGCGGGTCTTCCACCGCGACTACCCCTTCGTGTACACCCGTAATGACAGCCATCTGGTCGTCGTCAACGGGCGGCAGGATCCGGCCATCGCGCCGGTGGCGGGCGTCGACGGTGCTCTTCCCCTCGCGGTACACGGTGTCGAGGTGACCGACGGAGCGATCCGAGCCGACGGCTTCTCCTACGGAATCTTCGAGCTCCCGCGGCTCTGAGAGCCATCTCACCCCCACACAACAGATCACCTGGAGCAAGCAATGAATCGTCGGAGACTCCTCGCCGCGAGCGGCGCCGCGATGGTAATGGCGTTGGCAGGATGCACCGCGGGCAGCAAGCCGGCGACGTCGTCCGCCGGCGGGGAGGTGGAGCTGTCGTTCCTGACCTTCGAAACCCCCAACCTCAACGCCGCCTACTGGGACGCCGCGATCGCCCGCGCCTCCGCCAAAGTCCCCGGCGTGAAGATCAAGAAGCTGGTCTCGCCGATCGTCGACCGGACGGCCTACGTCAAGCAGCTCGACGCCTCCGGGCAGATGCCCGACATCATGCCAGCGATCACCGTCGCCGGGTTCGCCCAGGCGGGCAAGCTGGCCGACTTCACCCAGGAGGAACTGACCCAGTTCGTCTGGCCCGAGTCGAACGCGGTCGGCGGCAAGATCTACCAGTTGCCGTACAACACCCAGACCATCCCGATGGTCTATTACAACAAGAGCCTGTTCGCCAAGGCCGGGATCACCACTGAGCCCAAGACCTACGCCGATTTCCTCGAGGTCTGCGCCAAGCTCAAGGCCAAGGGCATCAACCCGATCGTCCTGGGTGGCGGTGGTAAGGACACCTGGGCTGACATGTACCCGCTGACCGCCACGGTCGCGACAGACGTCTACAAGAACAACCCCGCCTGGCTGGCCGACCGCACCGCCGGCCAGACCACCTTCGCCGATCCGGCCTTCGTCAAGGCGGTCGAGAAGGTCTCCGCCCTGGCCAAGGACGGCTACATCGATCCGGCCGGCCTGAGCCGCTCCTACCCTGACACCGAAAAGGCCTTCCGCGACGCCAAGGGCGCCATGTACCCGATGGGATCATGGTTTCCGGCAGCCGCCGACAGCAAGCAGCCCGGCTTCGAGATCGGCGTCTTTCCCTGGCCCACCGAGGACGGCTCGCTGGTGGTACCGGCGTTCACCGGCGGCGGGCTGAGCGTCAGTGCCAAGGCCGCAGACGTGTCTCGGGCCAAGAAGTGGGCGCTGGCCTTCCAGACCGACAAGACCAATCTGGACGCCATCGTCAAGGGCGACGGCGCCATCATCGCGATCAAGGGGTACCAGCCGCCCGCCGACATGGGCCCCGTCTACCAGGCCACCGTCGCGGTCTACGACAAGGCGCTCCACTCGGGCACCGTGACCACGGCCTTCTCCCAGGAGAACGGCGACGCGGCGCTGCCGCCCGGCCTGGCGGACAAGGCCGCCCTCGGTGTGCAGGACCTGATCACCGGCAAGAAGACCGCCGCCCAGTTCGCTGCCTTCCTCGACAAGGAGTGGGCCAAGGCCCAGTAGGAGCCACGGTCCCGCCACCGAAACGACCAAGCGCTGCTCGGCGGCCTGACCCGGCCACCGAGCAGCGCCCGGAAAGGAGCGCCGCGATGACGGCGACGCACACAAGGACCTCGGCCGGAGGCCGACGGGGTAGGCAGCGCCCCACCGCTCACCCCCCGCGACACGGCCGGGGTCGGTCCGCGCGCCGACTCGGCCACCTGGCCCACTTCGGGCTCTTCGGGCTGCCCTCTCTGGCGCTCTACGCCTGCATCGTGCTGATCCCGATCGGCATCTCGGTGTACTACAGCCTGACCAACCGCAACCCGTTCAACCCGCCCACCCAATGGGTCGGCGCGCGCAACTACCAGAACCTGGCCACCGACCCGGACTTCTGGAAGGTCCTCACCAACACCATCGTCATCACGATCTTCGTGACGGCCGCCTCCAATGTCATCGGCCTGGCCATCGCGGTGCTGCTCGACCGGCGCGGCTGGCTCTACAACGCGCTGCGCGGCGTCTTCTTCACCCCGGTCGTGCTCAGCGGCGTCGTGGTCAGCGTCATCTGGCAGGCCATCCTCACCGACGACGGCCTGCTCAACAGCACCCTGCGCGGCCTCGGAATCTCCGATCCGCCGGGCTGGCTGTCCGACCCGGACCTCGCCCTGTACACGCTGAGCTGGATCGTCACCTGGCAGATGGCCGGCTTCTGCGTCGTCGTCTACCTGGCCGGCCTCCAAGGAGTGCCACACGAACTGTACGAGGCGGCCGCGATGGACGGCGCCGGCCCTGTGGCCCGCTTCCGCAGCGTCACCTGGCCCCTCCTGGCGCCGTCCGTGACCATCAACACCGTCATGCTCCTCATCAGCACCTTCAAGATCTACGACCAGGTCCAGGTCATCACCAACGGCGGCCCAGGCGACGGCACGACCAGCACCATCGCCTTCGACGTCATCCAGACCGGCCTCGTGGGAAACCGGATCGGCGTCTCCTCCGCCATCGCGGTCGTGATGCTCGTCTTCGTCGCCATCGTGTCCACCGTCGTCCTGCAACTGCTCCAGCGCCGCGAGGTGAAGGCATGACCCGACACACCGGCAGCCGGCTGCGCCCGCTCGTCGCCACCTTCGTCAGTGCGGTGTTCTTCCTGCCGCTCTACCTCGTGCTCACCAACGTCTTCAAACCCGGCCACAAGATCATCGATGCTCCGGCCGCCCTCCCCCTCCCCCCCACGCTCGACAGCATCCGGCAGGTCCTCACCCGTCCCGACCACCTGTTCTGGTACGGCCTGATCAACAGCATCGAGGTCACCGCCATCTCGATCACCATCCTCACCGTGCTGTCCGCGATGTGCGGCCACTACCTGGCACGCAGCGAGGGCCTCGGCGCCAAGGTCATGCTCGTGGTCATGCTGGCCGGCCTCATGATTCCACCCGCCGTCATCATCGCCCCGATCACCGAGGTGCTGCGCTCCGTCGGCCTGATGACCTCCGTCGCCGGACTCGTCCTGGTCAACGTCGGCTACTACGTCCCCTTCGGCGTGTTCGTCTTCGCCGGCTTCGTCAAGACCATCCCCATCGAGATCGAACAAGCCGCCGCCATCGACGGTGCCCGCCGACTGCGGATCTTCTGGCAGGTCGTGTTCCCCCTGCTACGGCCCGCCTCCGCCAGCGTGCTGATCTTCCTCGGTGTCTGGATCTGGAACGACTTCCTCAATCCGCTCATCATCCTCGGCCCCGCCGAAGGCACCACCGTCACCGTCGGCATCTACCGCGCCATCGGCGAACACCAACAGGACTACGGAGCCGTCTTCGCCCTGATGTTCCTGGCCACCCTCCCCATCCTCGTCTTCTACCTCGCCTTCCAGAAGCACTTCGTCAAAGGCCTCACCGCGGGCGCGAGCAAGGGCTGACCCGATGACCCACATCAACCTGCGCGACCACATCGGCACCCGGCTCGAGCGTCCCGTGACGCTGGCCGTGGTCGGCGCGGGAGCACGCGGCGCCGCCTACGCCGAACTCGCCGCGCAGCATCCGGACAAGATCAAGGTCGTCGCGGTGGCCGAGCCCCGCGACGCCGTGCGCAAGCGGTTCGCCGAGCGTCACGATCTCGCACCGGACCTGGTGTCCCCGACCTGGCAGGAACTCGCGGCCCGCGCAAGGATCGCCGACGCCGTGCTCATCGCCACCTTGGACACCGAGCATCTCGCGCCCACCGAGGCCTTCGCCGACCTGGGCTACGACATCCTGCTCGAGAAGCCGATCGCAACCACCGAAGAGGAGACCGTCGCGATCGGTGAGGCGGCCGCCCGCACCGGCGCCACCATCGCCGTCTGCCATGTCATGAGATACACGCCCTACACGACCGCGCTGCGGGAGGTCCTGCCACGGCTCGGGGAGATCGTCTCGGTCGAGCACCTCGAGCCGATCGGCTGGTACCACTTCGCGCACTCGTACGTCCGCGGCAACTGGCGCCGCGAGGACGAGGCCAGCTTCGCACTGCTGGCCAAGGCGTGCCACGACATCGACTGGCTCGGGTTCGTCATCGGCCGGCCGGTCGAGAAGGTCTCGTCCTTCGGCGGGCTCAGCCACTTCCGCCCGGAGAACAAACCAGTGGGCGCCGCCGCCCGCTGCCAGAGCTGCGCGGTCGAGCCATCCTGCCCGTACTCGGCACAGCGCATCTACCTGGACGGCCTGCGCCGGGGCGGCACCAAGCAGTACTTCACCCGGGTCGCCACCGAGAACATCCTCACGGAGCAGGCCGTCTCCTCGGCTCTGGCCAAGGGCCCCTACGGCCGCTGCGTCTACGCGTGCGACAACGACGTGGTCGATCACCAGGTCGTGAATCTCGCCTACGAGGGAGGGGTCACCGCGTCGTTCACGATGACGGCGTTCACCCCGATGGAGAACCGCCACACCAAGATCTTCGGCAGCCGGGGCCAGCTCACCGGCGACGGCCGGTACCTGAGCGTCTTCGACTTCCTCACCGAGCAGACCACGATCATCGACACCTCCCTCGACGGATCGTCCGCGGCCGAGGGTCACGCCGGCGGAGACCACGGCCTGATCAAGGCGTTCGCCACCGCCTTGCACGAAGGCCGCCCCGAGCTCGTCCTCTCCGGCATCGCCGAGAGCATCGCCGGCCACCGGGCCGTCTTCGCCGCCGAACGATCCCGCTGCACCGGGACCGTCGTCACTCTCTGATCGTCCGCCCTCGGGGGACGGACGGGAGATTCCACCACACCGTCAGCGCTCGACGTGGTTTCCACCGGGTTCGTCACTGCCGAGGAGAGAGCCATGCACCCCCCCAGATCGGTCCTGGCCGGAGCGGCGGCATTGCTGCTCGGCCTCGGCCTCGTCTCTGTGCCTGCCGCATCGGCCACGCCCGCACAAGCCGCGGTTTCCGTATCGGCGGGCGACCTCGCCGACGACTGGAGCGCGCTGAGCAGCCTGCTGCCCGCATACGCCGGCAGTTGGACCTCGCCGCCCACGGCGACCGTCACCGGCCACATGACCGACGGAGCCCTGCTGGGCAACGGAGATCTCGGCGTGGTCGTGGGCGGCGACCGCAACGCGCTCAGGCTGTACGTGGACAAGAACGATTTCTGGACCAGTCCCGGTGCTTCCGGCACCCACCCGATCACGTTGGGCGGGCTGACGCTGCGCAGGGCATCGGGCACGGACGACGGCACCGCCTATGGAATGACCCAGGACATCCTCAACGCCGAGGTCCGCACGGACCTGACCGTCAACGGCGCGCCCATCCGGGCAAGGACCTACGTCGCCGACTCCGCGGACATCGTGCTCACCGAGGTGAGCACGACCGGTTCGAGCCCGGTGCAGCTCGCCCTGGACGCCTGGACGAAAGCGGACAACGCACAGTTCCCGTCATCGTCCGGGGTCAACGGTTCGACGCTGTGGGCGGCTCGCAGCACCCAGAGCAACGCCTCCAGCGAGTGGGTGTCGCGGATGGGCGTCGCCACCAGGGTCATCGGGGCGTCGGTCACCACCTCCACGAACTCCACCGGCAGCTCCACCGCCCAGTTCACCGTCACCCCCGGCGCCACGGTCACCATCGTGTCGGCCGTCGAAGGTGGCCGCGGCGCCACCGATCACGTCGATCGCGCTCTCGCCACCGCCAACGCGGTGACCGCGGGATCGGTGGCGGACCTGGGCACCGAGCACCGCGACTGGTGGAAGGACTACTGGCTCAAGTCCTACGTACGGATCTACGACCAGACCCTGGAGAAGTACTACTACGGCTCCCAGTACCTGCTCGGCAGCGCCTCGCGCCGCGGATCGACCGGCCCCGGCCTGTGGGGGCCGTGGGTCACCACCGACGATCCGGCCTGGGGCGGCGACTACCACCTCAACTACAACGTTCAGGCCCCCTACTACGGGACCTTCTCCAGCAACCGCGTCGACGTGGCCGCCCCCCTGAACCAGGCGGTCCTCGACTACCGTTCCACGGGAGCGGCCAACATCGCCCGCCTTCAGACAACCCCGCCCGGCTTCGGTATAAGCCAGCGGTTCAAGGACGCCGTCCCCGCTTCGACCCGCGGCTACCTGTACCCGGTCGGGATCGGCCCACAGGGCGGCTCCGGCGAGTGGTACTTCTGGGACCAGCCGACCAACGCCACGTACGCTGCCGTCACCCTCGTCTACACGTACGAGTACGCGCCGAACACCACCTTCCTCAGCGGAACCCTCTACCCGTACCTGCTGGAGCTGGCGAACTTCTGGGAGGACTACATCGGTGCGAAGGAGGCCGATGGCAGGTATCACTTCATGGGCGCCGCCTACGAAGGCGAGTGGGCCAAGGACGACGCGCTCTCGCTCACCGCGATCCGGTACGTGCTGACCCGCACCGTCAAGTACAGCGAGCAGCTCGCAGTCGACTCGTCGCGGCGGGCGAAATGGAATGACATCCTGGCCAATCTGCCGGACTTCCCGACCGTGGTCTACAACGGCAAGACGGTCTTCAACCGGGACTACACCAACACCGGCACCTTCTCGGAGATGGTCGGGCGGACCATCTGCAACCTGGAGTTCATCCATCCGTTCGACTTGCTCGATCTGGACTCCTCCTCGGCGCGGCGTCAGACGGCGATCGACACGTTGGATGTGATGGACTCCTGGAACCAGGGAAACAATCTCGCCAAGAGCTATGCCGTGGCGGCCCATGCCGGTTATCCGGCGGCGGCCCTCCAATCCCGGCTGAAGGCTCTCATCACCCCGAACCTACGGGCCAACCTCAGCGTCGTGCAGGGCGGCGGCGGGCTGGAGTCGGTGGCCGCGACCGACGCCATCAACGCGATGCTCCTGCAGTCCACCAACGGGACCATCCGGCTGTTCCCCGACTACCCGGCCGGGCAGCGCGCGCACATCACGCGGCTGCGGGCCAAGGGCGGCTTCCTCGTCACCGCCGACTACGACGGGACCAGCGCCTCCGACGTCTCCATCACCGCCGACAACGCCGGCGGACCCGCGACCGTCCTCGACCCGTGGCCCGGCCGCAAGACCATCGTGACCGACGCGTCCGGCGCGAACGTTCCCGCCACGTTCTCCAACGGCCGCTACACCTTCACCACCGCCGCAGGCGGCACCTACCGCCTCACCCCGTCCGACGCCGTGATCGTCGGCTCGGTCTCCAGCCAGCCGGCCGGCACCGTCGACCTGGCCGCGCAGGACACCCTCGACTGGACACACTGGGGCCTGACCACAGCCGCCGGCTTCGACCACAAAAGCGGGACAACCCAGGCCATCAGCGACATCACCCCGATCGGCGGCAACCCCGTCCTCCGGCTCGCCGACAGCAAGGTGACCTACACCTGGGCAGGCGGAACCCCCACCGCCACGGCAACGGCGACACCCACCGCCGTCTACACCCGCTCACCCGGCAACGGCTTCCGGCTGACCGTGAACGCCGCGACCACCCCCCGCCGACTACGCATCCACCTGGGCGCCTGGTCCGCGAAAGGCAAACTCACCGCCACCCTCAGCGACGGAAACACCCCCACCTACACCGGATGGTTCGACTCCCCCACCGGCAACGGCTACGGCATCGCCGACCTCACCTTCAACGCCGCAACCGCCGGACAAACACTGACGATCACCTACGTCGTCGACACCTCCTACACCGGCACCGAAGGCAACATCACCCTGCACGCGGCCACCCTGTCCACCGACGTCGATCTCGCCGCGGGCAAGACAGCCACCCAATCCAGCACCTACGTGACAGGCGGGAACGCAGGGCTGGCGGTCGAGGGGAACACCAACGGCGACTTCCAGGCCGGCTCGGTCACCCACACCTCGCAGAGCCCGGTGGACGCCAACCCGTGGTGGCAGGTCGACCTCGGCTCCTCGCAGCAGGTCAGCGCTGTCAAGCTGTGGAACCGCACCGACTGCTGCTCCGACCGGCTGCGCGACTTCCATGTGTTCGCCTCCGACACCCCGTTCACCTCGAACGACCCACAGGTCACGAAGAGCCAGAGCGGCGTCTGGAACACCTACCGGGCCACCGCGGCCGGCACCACGCTGAGCCTGCCCGTCAGCCGGTCCGCGCGCTACATCCGCGTCCAACTCGTCGGCTCCGAGCGCCCCCTCTCCCTCGCCGAGGTACAAGTCCTCGGATGAGCGCCTTCGGATGACCCTCGTCCAGAGGGTCGGCCGATGGTTCCCCCCCACCCCGAAAGGACCGGGAATGAAAATGTCGCTTCTTTCCAGACCGCGGATGCGACGAATCTTGCGCGTGGCGGCTGGATTGGCGGCCGGCCTCACCGTCGTCACTCACCCCGCACCGGCGGCGGCCGCCGGTGGCCATGCCACCGACTGGATGAACCAGCGCAAGTGGGGCGTCATGACGCACTACCTGGCTGAGGGATGCCCTCCGGGCTGCCGGTACGGCTCCTACGCCACCGGCCAATGGCCCACCGTCACCGAATGGAACCACCGGGTCGACAACTACGACATCGCCGGCGTCGTCAACCAGCTCAAGTCGGTGGGTGCCGGATGGCTCCAGTTCACCGTCGGCCAGGTCTCCGGCTACTGGGCGGCGCCGAATCCCGTGTACGAGTCCCTCGTGCCGGCCACCGCCGAACACCCCAGCCGCCTGTCGAACAGGGACCTGGTCAAGGACCTCGCGACCGCCGCGCACGCCGCGGGCCTGAAGTTCATCGTCTACGTGCCGCTCGACGCGCCGCGAATCGACACGTACGCGACCACCAAGCTCGGCGGCGATCCCGACGCCGACTTCGGAGGCGTCCGCAACGCCGCCTTCCAGAACAACTGGACCAAGGTGATCAAGCAGTGGTCTCAGCAATGGGGCACCCTCATCGACGGCTGGTGGATCGACGGCGGGATACCGAGCATCGACGAGTACGCCTCGAACATCGTCGACGCCGCCCGCTCCGGCAACCCCTCCACCCTGATCGGGCTCAGCGCGGCAGGCTGGCACCTGTCGACCAACCCGAACTCCGCCGCCAAGTCCGACTTCGTCTCGGGCGAGGACAAGCTCTCGGCGTCCTCCCGCTGGGTCGACTACAACGGGACCCAGGTCCTCACCCATGGGTTGTCGCGCCTTCAGGGCCACTGGGGCAACCCGGCGGACACAGCGATGTCCCACAACACCGAGAACCTGGTGAACAGCACTCTCTCGTTCATGAACGCGGGCGGTGCCATGACCTGGGACGTCGGCTACGACTGGGCCACCGGACGCATCTCCGACCAGGCGATGCGGCAGCTCGCAGTCGTGGCCGAGTCCACAGGCACCACCGGAGGCGACGGCATCCGGACCGACAGCAGCCAGCCGTCGATCACCTACAACGGCACCTGGGACACCGTGACCGATCCGCGCTACGCCGACGGATCGGCCCGAGTGTCCACCGGAACCGGGAACTCAGCCTCGTTCACCTTCAACGGAACCTCGGTCAAATGGGTCGGCGGACGTTCCAGCGGCGCCGGCAAAGCAGAGGTGCGCATCGACGGCACCGTCCAGGCCGGCGTAGACCTCGCCTCGTCGCCGACCACCGGCGACGACGTGGTCTTCGCCAAGCACGGGCTGAGCAACGGCCCTCACACCATCACCATCACACCGACAACCTCTGGCGCCGTGGCCGTGGACGCCTTCGAGGCCGGCAACCAGGCCCGGATCAATGTCGATGATTCCGACACCTCGCTCCATTACAGCGGCTTCTCCAGCGGCAACCCCGGCGGCTGCTTCAACAACACCTGCCACAACTCCAACACGGCGGGCTCCACCGCCACCTACTGGTTCACCGGCTCAAGGATCACCTGGAACGCCATCACCGGCCCCGACCAAGGCTCCGCCGCCGTCTCGATCGACAACGGCCCCGCCACGATCATCGGTCTCGCCGACGAATCACGTTCCGTCGACGTCCCCGCATACATCAGTCCGGCCCTGCCTTACGGCCCCCACACGATCAAGATCACTACGCAGGACGCCAAATGGGTTACCGTCGACCGATTCGCCATCGACACCGTGCCCACCAAGATCGTCGGCGTCGCAAGCGGACGATGCGTGGACGTTTCCAACTCGCAAGACGGCACCGATCTGAACCTCCGCACCTGCAACGGCACCAACGCCCAGAAGTGGGCAACGAACCCCGCCAACGGGGAGGTTCGCGCCCTGGGCAAATGCATGGACGTCGAACAGGGGAACCAGGCCGACGGCACACCTGTTCAGCTGTACTCCTGCAACGGCTCCGCCGCGCAGAAGTGGACCTACGACGCCGGCACCAAACAGCTCAAGGCCTTCGGCAAGTGCCTGGACGCCCTGGGCGCGGGCACAACCGACGGCACCAAGCTGGTCATCTGGCCCTGCCACAGCGGCACCAACCAGCAGTGGCAGATCGGCGGATGAACCGCGCGGCTGAACGACGCAATCCACCAGCAGTCGGACGCGGAGCAGATGCAGAACGTCATGTCCGGACCCCACCGGCCTGACATCACGACGGTACGGCCGAAACTCGAACCGCCCACGTGACCCGGGACCGTTCAAAGGGTGAAGGATCGCTCACTCACCGGACCTCGGCTACTCCGAGGCCGCCGGGGAAGTGACCGAGACCATGCTCGCGGCGCTCCGCCTACGATGCCTGGGTCACTCACTGAGAGCGCCTCTTCACCACCTTTTGCGGTCTCATCGGCCCCGGCGAGGCACGTCCGTGACCGCGTCGATAGGAATCTCCAGAGATCGTGGCGCATGGTGAGCAGGCGCGTCACGGAAGCGAGGTCCGCCGGTGAGCGGCACGCGATGCGTGCGCCGCCTGCCGCTCGGCGTCGCGGTTGCCTCAGGCGTCGGTATGCGGCCGCCCCATCTGCTGGAGCATCACCGTTACCCACCGACCGCGACACCGGCATCGTCGTCCCACTAACGTGCCGAAGGGTGTCCGCCCATGACGCCCGGCGACCCGCCGCCTAGGCTAGCCACGCCCTTCCTGGCGCTTCGGACCGAACATCAACCTGACAACTTCGATCAACGTCGGGCGATGAAACGGCAAGACGCTGGATCAAGCACGTCGCCTGCTGCCATCGTGGATGACGATTCCCCTGCCCGCTTCGGTGGGCAGGCGCGGGCCCCGTCGACTCGACGGGGCCTTTGCGTTGTGGATCGTGAAGCAAGGGCGGACAGCGTCACCGCCCGCATGGCGATCTCAGCGACATTCCCTGTGCTGAGCACTGACGCGACATGACGAGTTGGGCCACAGGTCCTGCGGGCCAGGCCGATCACCAGGCGGGCCGGTCAGCCGAGGCAGCGGCACGCGCGAGTTCCGGTGGTATCCATCCGTGTGATGAACGCCAGTTTCGCTCTGCGATCGACATTCGCCGTGATGGGTGAATGTGCGCCAGTTCTCGCCCTTCGGCCAGGCAACTGGTCCCGGGAAGCGCCCCGCACACCGGGCAGGTCAGATGATGGTCTGCTGAGTCACGCGATCATTGTGGCGGTCCTCTCGCCATTTTCCTGTGATCGTATGCAGCGGGTCGCGGAACTCGGGAGGTCGCAGAGTTCGATGGGCACTTCCCGTTACGGTCGGATTCCGGAATATCGAATTAGTAGCGAGAGTAGGTGCTGCCCCATTCGAAGAGATCGCGGACGGAGACCTTCAATCCCGCCCGCCCTGGGCACCCGGCTCCAGGCAGCCCTGGAAACGCATCTGCGCCTGCACCCGGATGGGCCGCTGCGCCCGGCCGGTCTCCAGAACATTACCGATCCGGAACGTTGCGCCAGAGGCTGGAGCCGGGCGCCCGCCTCGCCCAGCACCTGCGTGACCATGTCCTGGCCGGCGCCGTCCCGCTCGGGCTTTTGGCCAGCCAGCTCAACCGCCCCTACGCGCTGGCGCTGCTGCAGCGTGCGGCCGGCTGCATTCCCGCAGGCGAGGCGGACCCGGAACGCTTCGACGCCGAGGTGGCAGCCGTTCAGGCCGCGCTGGACCAGGTCGTGGTGATCGACGCCAGCACGCTGTACCCAGCCACCCAAACCGTCGCCGGCTTCGCCGAACTCCGTGCGCGCTTCGCTTCGGTCCGCCTGCCGGCCCCGTGCTACGACGAACTCGAGATGGCCGCAATAGCCATCGAGCAGGTGCGGAAATCGTCGATGAACATCGGCGTCGAACCCGGCTCCGGCCTGCGCGTGTCCCAGCTCACGCAGCGGGAGAGCCCATCTCGGTGACCGGATGCATCACCTGGTGAAAGCGGCCGAGCTCACGGACATCGCCGCCGTGGCGGACCTGTCCCTCGTGAGCGAACTCATCACCGGCGGCCTCGAGGCCGACCTGATGGCCCAGAGCCCGACCTTCACCCTGCGGCGCGAAGGCGCATGGCTGGCGGGACTCCAGGCCGTCGCAGGATGGCTGCTGTGCGGAGTATGCGGCTTCGCCGGGTCGGTGCACCCGCACGAGGCGCCCGTCCGTGCAGCCCGCCTGACCTGCCTGGTCGCCGAGCAAACCGCGGGGCTGACCCGGCAAGGACTCAGCGAGCTGGTGCTGTCCGCCGAGACGGGACTGCGCCAAGCACGCGAACTCGACGCGATCCGCGCCGGCCTGGCCGAAGAAACGACGCCGATCGGCGCTTCGGAGGACTCCGAGGCGCTGCGTGTCCATCTCACCGCAATCCTGAGAGAAACTCTTCAGGCGCAGGCTCAGCCTGACAACGAGACGGACACCATCGCGAGGGGCGTTCATGAGTGGGGGTGATCTGCGATGAAGCAGGGCTTGCAAGATCTCTTCCCAAGCAGATGTTGATCGTTTCCCACTCACGGCCCAGTACTCCCCCATCCTTCGGCTGTGCAAGTGATCACTGTGGAGGCGAGGGCGAGCAGCCCGGCGAGGGCGAGCTCAAGGCCGAAGAGGTGTCCAGTGAGGCGGTTTCAGGTGCCGGGGGTTACCGGGAAGCTGAGGCCGACGTATCGCGCGTCGGCCCAGGTTGAGGCGGGGTAGGGCCGGCACATCGTGCCCGCCCTACCCTCCGCCGTCAACGCCACCGCCCCTGCGGGGTGGTCACGGCGATCACGGTGCCTGGGTTCTCTGCGGTGGGGATTGGGCTGATTGGCCAGGGGCCTTGGCTGATACGAAGTCCTTACTGCGGATGAGCGCGAAAGCCAGGACGCCCCCTATGAGCGCCACGATTCCGCCGGCGGCCAGCACGTCGTTCAGTGACGTGGCGAAACTGGCGTGGATCGCATCATTCGCCTGGCCACGCAGCTCCGGCGGGGCGGCGGCAGCCACCTGCCCGGAGGTGCCCATGCGAATGGCGTCCGCGATCTGATGGGCCCGCTCTCGGAGGGCGGAGATGTTCGCGAGCCGCTCCCGTAGCGTGTCGTGCAGTGATGCGGAGAAGATCGAGCCGTACAGGGCGATGCCGACGGCGATGCCGACCTGACGGAAGGTCTGGTTCACACCAGAGGCCATGCCGGCCCGGTATACCGACACGACCCCTATTGCGGTCGACGCCAGCGGCGGGTTGACCATTCCGGCGCCGATTCCGGTGACGATGAATCCCGGAATGAGGTAAGTCCAGTCCGAATCGGCGCTCACGCCCGTCATGAGCAACAGGCCGATGCCCACCAGGAGCAGGCCGGGGCCGATCAGCCACCGGGTCGGCACCCGGTTCAGCGACCGGCCTGCCGCCATGGCGGCGACGAGCGTGGAGCCCGAGCTGACCAGCAGCCGGGCACCGGTGCCCATCGCGCTGTGACCGAGACCATTCTGCAGGTACAGCACGAGGTAGATGAACGTCGCGAACAACGAGGCGTTCATCGCGAACGCCGCGATCGAGCCGCCGACGAACGTCGGGGTCCGCAGCAGCGACAAGTCGAACATCGGCTCCGGCACTCGCGACTCGACCACCACGAACGCCGCGAGGAACACCGCTGCCGAACCGAAACAGAGCAGTACGCCCTGCTCGCCCCATCCCATATCGCTCGCCCTGATCAAGGCGTACACCAGGCTGAACAGTCCGGCGGTGAGCGTCACGGCACCCAGCCAGTCGATCCGGGAGGCGCGCGGCGGGCGGGACTCGTCCACCAGCCGAAGCGTGATGACGATCGCGGTGATACCGATCGGCAGGTTGACCAGAAATATGCCGCGCCAGTTGATCCCGCTGGTAATCACACCGCCGAGCACCGGGCCGAGCGCAGTCGCGACGCCCGCGACGGAACCCCAGACACCGAACGCCACGCCGCGCTGTTGACCCTGGAACGTGCCGGCGAGCAGCGCCAGGGAAGTGGCGAACAGGATCGCACCGCCGACTCCCTGCACGCCACGGGAGACAATCAGCGTCACCTGTTCCTGGGCGATGCCGCACAGCAGCGATCCTGCCGTGAAGATCGCCAGTCCGATGACGAACAGCAGCCGCCTGCCGTACTGGTCGGCCAGGGAGCCCGAGGTCAGCAGGAGTGCCGCCAGGCTCAACGCGTAAGCGTCGGTCGTCCATTGCAGGCTGCTGAAGCTCGCGTGCAGTGAGTGCTGGATGTCCGGTAGCGCGACTGCGACGATCGTGACATCGAGCAGCAACATGAACGTCGCGCCGCACACCACCAGCAGCGTCCACCATTGGCGTTTCATCGTTCGCCCCCTTCTTCGATGCGCAGGTCTTCCATCTTCGGCTTGGGTCGGCGATGCTAGCATGGTAGCTTGCTAGCATGGGAGGCGTGGAAGTCAAGCAGTTCAACGTCTACCTGCCGGTGGATCTCATCCGGCAGGTCAAGCACCATGCCATCGAGAACGAGCTATCGCTCTCGGCCCTGGCGGCCGAGGCATTGCGCGCGTATCTCGCCGTTCACGAGAAGGAATCTCGAAAGGAAAGCACATGACGACCGAGGGCATCGAAGGCGTTTACCTCGAGACCCACAACTGGGGAAAGTCGGCCAAGTTCTTGCAGGCGTTGGGCTACAACGTCGACTTCGCGACCGAGGACGGCTCAGGGATGCTACGCAACAGCGACGGCCCCTACCTCTTGCTCGCCGAAGTCCCCGAGAACCAGAAGCCCGAGGTCCAGGTCGTGCTGCGCGTGCCGGACGCGGACGCGTTCAACGTCGAGGAGTCCGTCGAGGTGGTCACGCCCTTCGAGGAGACCCACTACGGAACGCAGGAGATGAAGGTACGTGACCCCGACGGGCGCATATGGAGCCTGCAGGCGCCGATCAAGAAGTGACCGCGTGGCGGCAGCCGCCAGGTGCTCCACGAGCCACTGCGGATGAAGTCGTCCAGTGAGCCTCGGTGCTCCCAGGTGTCGCCGGCAGCGCGGTTTGTCAGGTGTCGTCACAATGCCGGTGCGACTTCGGCGTCGCGCGGCTGATCGCGACGAGTTCGTCGAAGTCGACCGCGACACCTTGCAGGAGTACGTCGACGACGTGGCCCGCGAGTTCGACGGGGAAGTGGGCCTCGCCGAACATGTTGCCCTGGAACACCACGGACGCCAGCATGTCAACGACGAGGTCGGCGTTGAGGCCGGGCCGCAGATGCCCGCGGTCGAACGCACGCGCCACCGTGGCGGCGACCGCGTGGCGGGCAGGCTGGATGAGTGTCGAAGTCAGGTGCTGCCGAAGCCCAGGGTCGGCCGAGCAGTCGGCCAGCAGGGGAGCGAGTACGCCCGGCGGCACCCGCCGCAGCAACGCGTCGGCCAGCGACTCGAGACTGACGATGAGATCGCACCGGGTGCAGCCGGTGTCCGGCACGGGCGGCGTGACCAGCACGGTGACCAGCGCACAGATGATCAGCCGCTGCCGCTTCGGCCAGCGTCGCAGTATGGACGGCTTGGTCGTGCCGGCCCTGGTGGCGACCGCTTCCAGGCTGAAGCGCGAATAGCCGTTCTCCCTCAACACCTCGAGGGTCGCCTCGAGGACGGCCTGGTCGATCGCCGGGTCCCTGGGCCGGCCGGTTGCAGGGCGCTCTGGCGCGCGCGATGCCATACCGGAAAGCATACGGGCGCGTGATCTGTGGTTTCAGCCTTGTGGTGATTCATGGGTCACTTACGATACGATCCGTAAAGTAACGAAATCCCCCAGCGAGGATATGCGAGCCTCTGATGACCCAGATTCGAGAAGACGCAGAATCCGCCGTCGCCCGCGAGCCCGGCAGTTGGACGACCCTGCTGAGACCACCACACCTCGCTGTGACGACCGTGCTCGCAGGGGGCACCGCCCTGCACGCGATCAACATCTACCTGGTGACCGCGATGCTGCCATCGGTCGTGGCAGAGGTCGGCGGTCTTCGCTTCTACGCGTGGAACACGACACTGTTCATGTTCGCCTCCGTGGTGATGTCCGCGTTGGTACCGAAGTGCCTCGCTTCGCTTGGTCCACGCAACTCCTACCGGCTTGCGTTGGCCGCGTTCGCCCTCGGCACTCTCGCGTGCGCGGCGGCTCCCACCATGGCCGTGCTGCTCGTGGGCCGTACCGTGCAGGGCATCGGTGGCGGGCTGCTGGTCGGCCTGTCCTACGCCATGATCAGCACGACGCTGCCTGCTCCGCTGTGGACTCGTGCGGCGGGGATCCTGTCCGCGATGTGGGGCGTCGGCACGCTCGTCGGTCCCGCGCTCGGCGGCGCCTTCGCCCAGTGGGGACAGTGGCGCTTCGCCTTCCTGCTCCTCGTACCCTTCGCCATCGCGGTGGCCCTGCTGCTTCGGTCGACGATGCCGGGCGTCCAGGCGGACAACGAAACCGCGCCGGTGGCGTACGGGAACCTTGCGCTCGTCGCTGCCGCGGTGCTGGCTGTGAGCGCGACGAGCCTGTCCCGCCAGGCTTGGGTCAACTTCGGCGGACTCGTCGCCGCCGCGCTGCTGCTCGGACTGTTCATTCGCCGCGAGCGGACCCGGCCGCGGCGGCTGCTGCCCCCGACGGCCTTCACGCCCGGCTCGCCGTTGCGACCGCTGTACGCGACGCTCACGGTGTTGGTCGTCGCCAGCACCACCGAGATCTTCGTGCCGTTCTACGGCCAAGAGTTGGGTGGCGCCGCCCCGCTGTCGGCGGGATTCCTCGGGGCGGCGATCGCGGCGGGCTGGACGGTCGGCTCGATGGCCAGCGCAGCTTGGACGGACAAGGCGCGACTGCTTGTCGGTATCGGACCGGTGGTCAGCTCCGTCGGTCTGACTGGCATGGCCGTGATGTCGTGGCCGTCGGCCTCGCTCGTGACGGTCCTCTGCTGGGCGGTGCTGCTGTTCGTCGCGGGCAGCGGAGTGGGCATCACGTGGCCGCACATGACCGCGGCCGCCATGACCGTCGGTGAGACCCCACAGGAGAAGAACACCGCCGCCTCCTCCATCACGACTGTCCAGCTGGTGGCCACGTCGCTGGGCGCGGCCCTGGCCGGAACGGTGACTAACCTGACCGGAGTCGGCGGAGACGCGACCGAGATCGGTCATTCCGCACAGTGGTTGTACGGAGCGTTCGCCGTCATCGTCCTCTGCGGAGTGTTGTTCTCGCACCGGGTCATCGGGGAACGCATCAGAAGGCACACGAAAGCCGAGTCATGATGAGCTGGGTCCACTACGCGACGGTGTCAGTAAGGTCGGCGCCTGCCCATGGCACACACCGGCCAGATTACGGACCGCGTCAACGCGTTTGACCTTCTTGGCCCGCGCAGTGCAGTGGAACGAAATCCGGCGCTAAGGGAACGCAGCTAGTGCTGTGACCGGAAACGATCACCGGGCTCGCGGGTAGAGCCGCCCTGCCGGTTGGATGGCGCTGATCACGTCCGATCAGGACTCGGTGGCGCAGACGTCCCAGACGACCTCCATGTCGTAGTCGGCGACGTCGCCGACGGCCTGAGCGTAGAGCAGCTGTGTCCCTCGTCAGATCGTGCACACTCCGATCGTCACGGACACTGCCGTGAACAGGCGATCGGCCCACTGGCCGAGCGCTATCCGAATGCGTCGATCGGTCTGGACAACTCTCGCGAGAGTGGGCGTGGCTACTACATCACCGCCTGTTTCAAGCTGCGGCTCGGCGGCCTTGAGGTCGGCGACGGCGGCTTCACCACCTGGACCAGCGAGTTGCTGCGCGAGCACTACCGGCAACTCCGCTCCCTCGGATCAACCCCACCGTGCTCCGGCGGCTCAGTCAGGGAGCTCAGGCTTCTTCGTCGACTTCGAGGAACGCGACGAGAACTACGACTGGCAAGCCGCCATGCTCGCGGTCATCGACCAGACCACAGGAGCGAGGCTGATCAGCGAGTGGCTACAGCCATCCCTGGGAAGCGATCTTCATCAGGGCGTCATCGTCGCTGCTCTTGGTCCGCGAGCCTGCGGACCTTGACCGGTCGCGCAACCCTGCCTTCCTAGCGTGTTGCTCCGGCTGCGCGGCGGGCGCACCGGCATACGCGCCGTCATTTGTGAGAACCTGGAGCTCACCGGCCTGATGCGGCCATTCGACATCGAGATCCGGTACGGCGAACGCATCGGGTTCTCGGCTCCAACAGCTCGGGCAAGTCCACTTTCCTGCAGTTGCTGGAGCAAGCCGCCGACGGCGCGGTGCCCTCGGTACGGCACAGCGATTCGGTGCGGCTGGGAGCACGGGTGGCGTCCGGCCGGTTTGTGCAGGCCCGCGCCCGGCCGGATCTGCACGGCCGCGCTCCGCCCGAGCTGGTCATGACCGGCTACGCGCTCACCTTGAACGAGGCCGTGGCCGCCCTGGCCCGCTACGAACTCGCTCCTGCGGCCAACCAGTGGTTCGAGACGCCATCGGGCGGCCAACAGACCCGCCGGCAGATCCTCCTGCTGGAGTTGTCCGGCATCACCCTGCTGCTGGACGAGCCCACCGACAACCTGGACCTGGCCAGCGCCGAGGCTCTGCATCAGGGGCTGGCCTCCTTCGCCGGCACCGTGCTGGCCGTCACTCACGACCGCTGGTTCGCCGCCGACTTCGATCGCTTCCTGATGTTCGGCGCCGACGGGACCGTCCACGGAGCCAACGAGCCGCTCTGGCGCGAGGGCCGGGTCGAACGCACACACTGAGGGCGCGGACTCAAGGCCTGCATTCCATCCCGGTGAAGAGGGCTTCGATCACGCGGTCGACGTATTCGTGCGTCAGCGGCTCCTGGACGATCAGGGCCCGGAAGTACAGCGGGCCCGACAGGATGTCCATCGCCAGGTCCAGGTCGAAGCCGGGTGACAGTTGCCCTTGGTCGCGTGCCGCCTTCAGCCGGGCGAGGGTCTTCTCCGCCTGCGGGGTGATGAAGTGGTCGTTGAGCGCCGCGGCGACCTGGGGGTTGAGCAGGGCCTCGCCGATCAACGCACGATACAGGGGGCCCACGGGTGGCCGGTCCAGCAGATCCATGGCCGCGTGGATCTGCCGGCGCAGGTCGGCGACGATGTCGCCGGTGTCGGGGTAGTCCAGATCGGACTTGTTCAGCGACAGGAGCGAGTCGAGGAACAGGGCGCCCTTCGACGACCAGCGGCGGTAGATCGTGTGCTTGCCGACGCCGGCGCGGGCCGCGACCGCTTCGATGCTGAGCTTGGCGTAGCCGATCTCCTTACCCAACTCCAGAGTGGTCCGCATGATGGCCTCGGTCCGGTCGGTGGCACGGCTGCCGCGCTTGTCGGTCATCCCACCACCATATCGGAACGGCACGTGCCGTGTTGACACCTCTGACGACCTCCACCATGCTCTGAACGGCACGGCACGCGCCGTTCAGCTACAGGAGGGCACTGTGGGGCCATCAAGCAGATACGCGGCGCTTCGGCTCGCCGCTCTCACCAAGACCTTCGGCCGCAAGATGGTGGTCGACCACATCGATCTGGAGGTACCGCGTGGGTCCTTCTTCGGCCTGGTCGGCCCCAACGGGGCGGGCAAGACGACATCGTTGTCGATGGCAGTGGGACTGCTGCGTCCCGACGGCGGACGGGCCGAGATCTTCGGCCTCGACGCGTGGGCCGACCCCGCGCGCGCCAAGAAGCTGATCGGCGTGCTGCCCGACGGCTTGTCCATGCCCGAGCGGCTGACCGGCCGCGAGCTGTTGCGCTTCACCGGCCTGCTGCGTGGCATGGAGCTCAAGGAGGTCGAGCGGCGTGCGGGCGAACTGTTGGAGGTCCTGGAGCTGGACGAGGCCGAGCGCACCCTGGTGATGGAGTATTCGACCGGCATGCGCAAGAAGATCGGTCTGGCCACGGCACTGCTGCACGCGCCGAGGTTGCTTGTGCTGGACGAGCCGCTGGAGGCCGTCGACCCCGTCTCGGCCGCCAGCATCAAAGTGATCTTGCAGCGTTTCGTAGGCAGCGGCGGCTCGGTGGTGTTCTCCAGCCATGTGATGGCCCTGGTCGAGCAGCTGTGCGACCACGTGGCGGTGATCGCCTCCGGCCGGGTCGTGGCCTCGGGCACGCTGGAAGCCGTGCGGGCGGGCCGGAGCCTGGAAGAGCGGTTCGTGAGCCTGGTCGGCGGCCAGGTCCCCGAGGTGGGTGAGCTGGCGTGGCTGTCCTCCTGATCCAGATGAAGCTGGCCGTGCTGCGGCACTCCATGACCGGCCGGCGCGCCGCCCAGATGGTCACCGGCGCGCTGACCGGGTTGGCCCTCGCGGGGGGTCTGATCGTGCTCGCGGGGCGCGACTACCCGCTCGCGTCCCTGCCGTTCGACCTGTTGGGGGTGGGGTTCGCCCTGTGGACGGCGGGCTGGCTGCTGGGCCCGACGCTGTTCGGCGGCGGCGATGAGACGCTGCGTCCCGAGCATTTCTCGTTGCTGTCGTTCACGCCGCGCCGCTTGGCGGCCGGGCTCGCGGGGGCCGCGTTCGTCGGCGTCGCACCCCTGGTCACGCTCGTGGCCTTCTCCGCGCTCGTGGTGGTAGCCGTCAAGGCCGGGGTCGGCGCGGCGGCCACAGCGGTCGGCGTGCTCGCCGTCGTCCTCCAGCTGGTGGTGTGCGTGCTCGCGTCCCGGCTGGTCACCGCGGTGCTCGGCCAGGTCATGCGGTCCAAGGTGGGCGCGGCGCTGGCCGCTCTTGTCAGCGCCGCCATCTTGGCCGGCCTGCATTCGAGCTGGGTGCTCTCGCCCCTGGTGCAGGCCGCTCTGCGCACCGGGTTCCCCGCCCCCTTCTCCGCCTGCGTTGTGGCGCTGCCTTCCGGCTGGGGTCTGGTGGCCGTGCGGGCGGCCGGGCAGGGACAGTGGCCGACGGTGGCCGTCGCCCTGGCGGGGCTGGCTGCGCTCGGCGTGATGTGTTGGTACGGCTGGGCCGCCTTGCTGAAGCGGCGGCTGACCACCCGGCGCCCGAGCGGCCGCCCGGTCCGGGTGGCCTCCGGCGGCTGGGCCAAGGGCCCGATGACGGCAGTCGCCGCCCGGGAGCTGCGCACCTGGTCTCGGGACCTGCTGCGCTTTCACTACCTGGTCTTCGCCCTGTGTTACGCCTTGGCGTTCTGCCTGCTGCCGCTGGCCATCGACGCGCCGATCTTCCTGCCCTGGACCGGAGCGGTCTTCGCTCTGTGGGTCGCGGCCATCTCCGCCAACCTCTACGGCGAGGACGGCACCGAGCTGTGGTGCAAGATGATGGTTCCCGGCGCCGCGCGCCACGACGTGCGCGGCCGTCAGCTCGCCTGGCTGCTGGTCACCGCGCCGCCGACGCTCGTCTTGACCGCCGCCATGGTCGTCTTCACCGGCGAGTTCGGCCTGTGGCCCTGGTTGGCGGCGCTCGTGCCCGCGCTGCTGAGCGGCGGCGCGGGCGTGACCGTGCTGATGTCGGTGCTGCGGCCGGTGCCCATGACCGACCCGCACCGCAGAGGCGGCAACCTGCTGGAGAACGGCACCGACTTCGCCCAGGTGCTGCTGGTGCTGATCCTCACCGCGGCGACGGCCGCCCCCGCCTATTTCGCGGTCCGGCTGGGGCCGGTCTGGGCGGGACCGGTCATGGGCCTGGCCGGCGGCGCCGCGATGGCTTGGCTGCTAGGGCGCCTCGCCGCGACCAGACTCGAATCGAGCGCGCCCGAGTTGCTCCTGCACCTGCGCACTGGCGTCTCGCCCAAGCGGAGGCGACCAGCCGCAGCCCTGGATCTGGCGCGGCCGCACCTGCCCAAGCCCGACCTGGGCCTGGACAAGCTCGGCCTCGACCTGGCCCCGACGGGCCGGCGCGCGTACGTCATCGCGAGCCTGACCCTGTGCTGGGTGCCCCTGGTGGCCCAGGGCATCGTGCCCGCACTCATGCTGACCACCGGCCATGTCACCCCCTCGTGGCTTTTGGCCCTGCACCTACCGCAGCATCTCCAATGGCCCACCATCATCGCCATGATTGCCCTCGGGCTCGTCCTGCTGACCACCGGACTGGGCATCGGCCTCTACTACCTGGCCAGGTCACGGCGAGACGGCATCAAACTCGACGACGGCCCGTGACACTGCCTTCCAGCGGCCAGCCTCATCGCAGAGAGCCACTTTGCGGCCAGTGACACCGACCCGAGCGGGCGCCCGTGTAGGCAGGTCCTGCCGGTTGGACGGCTGATCGGGTTTCGGCGGTCGGGAGGCCAAGTGGCGCAACCGATCAAGGTCCGCAGGCTTACTGACTCGGAAGGGCGGAGGCCGCAGTAGATCGTGCGGCGCGGCACGATGAGCACGGTTCGCCATCGACGGGCGACCATGGACGGTCTCCGGAGGCGGGCCCCTTGGCCGGTGCCGGGGACGGCGCCCCCGGCACCGGCAACAGCACCGTGTGGGGCAAGTGCTGGAACAACGGCAACAGGACCGGCGAGGCGCGGCTCGTCCACTGGTGAAGTACGCGCTCGACAACGGCACCAGACAGCACAGCACGGGGCTGGGGCGTCAGCCCACCGCGTACGCGCGCGTCAGGGTCTGTGTCACACGGCCGCCTCGGGTGTCGGCGACAGTGGCGCACAGGGATACGAACCGAGATGACCGAGGCCGATCTGCGGGAGACCGAAGCCGGAAAGATTGTCGTCAAGCCGGGTTGCGACATGAGATCGCCGCACGAACCTTGGTCCGATCCTGTCGAGGCCGAGGCGCTGAAGGTTCGACTCGACGATCTGCACCGAGCGAAGATCCGGCTCGCTGATGAGGTGCTCGTAGTCGGCGACTACATCGGAGACAGCACCCGAGCCGAAATCGCCTACGCCCGATCGCTGGGCAAGCCCGTGCGGTTCACGCACCCCGAAGTCGACCTCGACGCCTGACCGCCCACCCCCACACCCTCCGCAGGCACCCCTTGGAATTGATCATCTAGATGACGATTGAATGTCACGTGACGAGCACGGCGGTGAGCATCGAGAGATACGACTCGTGGGCGAGACACAGGCTGTCAAGGTCGGACGTCTCGAACCACGCCACAGCGTCATGCTCGTCCGGCGCGGCGTTGACAGGTGTTCCGCTCCACCTGTCGACCAACCAGATCTGCATGTCGAACGTCGCGGTCCGGATCTCATGCATCGGCGGACCGGACGGCTCCGATGCCGTGATTCCCAACTCCTCCCGAAGCTCGCGGACAAGGCTCTCCTTCGGGTCCTCCCCCTCCTCGACATGACCGCCCGGCAGGTCCCACACGTCGGGATACCACCGGCGTCCGGCGCTTCGATGACACAGCAACACCCGATCGCCGTCGCGAAGAACGGCCGTCACAATCCTGACCGGACCGGAGACGTCAGCGGAGATCCTCATCCGCGACATTCTGCCCCATGCGGATCTGAGTTCGGTCAACTTGGCCAAGATGACTATGGGCGCTTGGCCAGAGCGAGGAGTTCGGCGACCAGCGCGCCATCCCGGCCGACGTCAGCCGGCCCGGCGGGCGACGTACAGGATGCGCTCGTGGTCGGTCTCGTCGGCCGAGTCCCGCGTCGACGTCCCCACCAGCCCGTGGGCGGCCACGACGTGCAGTCCGGACAGCTGGGCCACCTCGCGCACCGTCCGATCGGAATGGTGCTGCTGCACGTGGCGCATCGACAGCCGCTCCCAGCCCGCGCCGTTCCGTTCGAACAGGTCGAACTGCGTGACCACGACCGCGTCGGCCTCGATCCGCGGGGACTGCGCGAACCAGACCACGTACCGATCGCCCCGGTCGGCGACCGTGGGGACGCTGAACATGCGGCGGTAGTAGCCGATGGTGTTCAGGTCGAAGACCAGCACCCCGTCCTCGGCGAGCTGGTCACGGGCGGCCGTCAGCGCCTGTCGCAGCTGGTCCGTGCCGATCAGGTACGTCATCGGCACGTCCACGCAGGCGACCACGTCGAAGCCGGTCAGCCCGGGTGGGGGCTCCTGCAGCCGTCCCACCAGGAACCCGACCTCCTCGGCCCCGGGCCGACGGCGGGCCATCGCGACCATCGCGGGGGACAGATCGTAGCCGGTCACCTCGAACCCACGCTCGCGGAAGGCCACGCTGCTGCGGCCGGTTCCGCAGCCGGCGTCCAGCAGCCGCCGACCGCCTGACCCGTACCGATCGACCGCCTCCACGAAGCGGGCCACGAGGCTGGAGGTGTCCATCCGCGCGTTCAGCTCGTCGTAGCGGGCCGCGATGCTCTCGTAGGCGGCCAGCGTCTCATCCACCTGCGACATGCGTGCCTCCTGGGTGCGGATGTCCCACCTCATCGGGAGCGGAGCCGTGCCGGGCCGCCGGGCCCGGCACGGCCGCCGGAGACGGACTACCAGATGAACCAGGCCTGCCGGTTGATCCGGCGGCCGGTGACGCGGCGCAGCAACTTCCTCATGGAGTTCACCTCCTTTCTCAACGAGCGAAGGGGGTCCGGTGCAGTTGGAACGGTGGAGGGGTGATGATGCCCGCCACGTGGGGCTGTCCGCGACCGCCGCGCACTTCAAGACGGGCGCTGTCGGTCACCGCGGCGAGCAGGCCGGAGGCCAGGTGGCGGGCGACGACGGCGCCGGCGCAGGTGAACGGGCCGCCGCCGAAGGGCAGGTACGGCCCACGGGGGCCGGGGCCGTCCCACCTGCCGGGCCGGAACCGGGCGGCCTCAGGCCAGTGCCCTTCGTCGCGGTGCAGCAGATAGGCGCAGACCGACACGCTGTCCCCCGGCTCCAGCCGCACGCCGCCGACCTGATGGGCGCGCAGCACGGGGCGGCCCAGCAGCCACGCCACCGGCCATAGCCGCAGCGACTCCCGTACGGCCGACTCCGCGCGCACGGCCGCCAGGTCGACGCCCTCGTTCGCGGCTTCCAGCAGCGCCCAGGCGACCACGTGGCCCACCGGCGCCACCGAGGTTCGGAAGAGCAGCAGATATACCTGGGCGAGCTGCGCGGCAGGCGTATCGGGCGGGGCGGCCTCGAGTACGGCGTCCAGCAGGTCGCCCCGCCCGCCGGGCCGCGGGCCGGCCCGGCGGGCGAGTACCTCGCCGGTGAGCGCCCGCACCACGCGTGCCCACAGCGCCCGCCACATCACGCTCGCCAGCCAGCCGCTGGGACGGATCAGGACATCATTCCGCACCACCTGCTCCATCAGCTCCCGCAAGAGCGGCGGGCTGTCCGGCCGCAGCAGCGCCTCGGACAGGAACCGGTACACGGCGGCCCGCCCGGCCGACGGCCACTCGCTGACCTCTCCCAGCTCCGCCACCACGGCGGGCAGCCGCTCCCGATGCGCGGCCAGATGGGCGCGCAACGTCGCGCGGGCCGCCCGCCCGATCGCGACCTGCGTCTCCCGCGGCTCCAGCCGGCCGCCGCGGACATGGAAGAAGTCGGACACGTCGTCGTAGTGGCCCTCCTCGTCGTGCAGCACCCGCAGGGCCTCCGCCGGGTCGGCCACGCACAGCGACCCGTCGTCGGGCAGCCGGAACACCGGGCCCCGCTCGCGGGCCGCGTGCTCGACGAACCCCAGCGGGTCCCGGTGATACCACCGCGCCGCCCCATACGGCCACGGCCGCGCCCCGCCGGGAGCCGCCCGATCCGGTTCTCCGACCGTCGTCATTCCCACCTGCCCCATGCATCCGTGATCTCGGGTGTACGCGCACGCCCGCCGCCTGCCGGTACGCGGTAACGGCGGCAAGGACGACACCAAATCAGGAATAGTGCCGGTTAATAAGTGAACGGTGAGGAGTATCGCCACTGAACTTACAGAATTGGAGGAATTTCGGCAATGAATGCGCTGCGTCGTAGTGGCATTGCTGACCGTGTGGAAGATGGCGCTATTTTTCCGAGAAAGCGCCGCCGGGCGCGAAGGTGAAATGGCATTTCACGGTGAGTGCACATGAAGGCTTCCCGAACCCCGCGCGGGTTACGGTGCCGGCATGCTGGTGCGCCTGCTGTGGAAGCCTCCGCCCCGGCAACGGGCTATGGCCACGGACGCACCGCATCGCGACGACGTCGAGCGGCGGGTGCTGCGGGCGGCGATGCAGGCGATCGTCCGCGATGCCTTCCAGCAGACGGCCGCCAAGCAGAACAGCGAGCATCGCGGGCCGGCCGAGTTCGCCGATGGTGAGAGGCCTCCTTGCTCCTCTCCTGGCGCAAGATACCGTCGAGGTGCCGGGCTGGGCCGAGATCCCCATCGCCGAGCTGGATACCGATCTTGGGTGGAGCCGGTACGCCGCCGCCGGCCAGGCCAGATCGGAAACGATCGCGCGCCAACGCCATGCCCAGCCGCCGTCGAGGAGCGGACGACGCTCCAACCGTGTCGCATGAGTTCTCCATCGCCGCCGGTGGTTCGGCACTCTTGCCTGCGCGAACTGGAGACCCGCCACCCGGGCCTGACCTGGCACGCCACCGGGCGGTACGCCCATGCCCAGGGCTTTTGCCAGCGATACCGGCAACGCAGCGACAGCCCATGGACCGCCGACCGGCACCCCTGCCCGCACTTCTGAGCGTTCGATCCGCCTCTCCACCAGCCACCGTTGATCTCTCGGTAAAGGGCAGCGTGTTCTGCCAGGGGCAGCTGATGAACCAGCCCCCCTGCGCGACACCGACTGGCTGACGCGCAAGGCCATTGACCACGACAAACGGTTCCCGCGCACTCGGCACCGCCACCCGGCGCCAGGTCGCGCCCAAGGCGGTATGCGGCAGCGCCCCGGCGACCGGCCGCCGCCGGCCTACATCGTGCGCCACAGCACGCTCGACCAGCCAGCGAGGCTGTCGCCCTTGCAGTGGTGCAGGCCCCGCGAGTGCCTGGCCGACCGACTACCCCAGACGTTCCCCGACGTCTACCCTGGCGAGGACGGCACGCGCGGTGTCTACCCGCGCCGGTACCTGCTGCTGAACCGCCAGGTCGATGCACAGGGAAACTACCAGGGCGAGGGCGCAGTACTGCTCGACGAACGCCCCGTGGAGGACGAGCCGTTCGTCGTCACCTGGAACACCGGCGAGCTGGTCCAGTCGGGCCTGGTCCGATGGACACTCTCCCACGCGAGCCCCTGACCCAGATCGGCGAGCGTGGCATCAAGCGTACGCAGTGCCGGCCAGCGCCGGCCGGCATGCATGGAGACAAGGCACACGCCGACGACCGCATCGGTGGCCCCGACCGCGTCGCCGTCATGCTCTTCAACACCGTGCCTGCCACCTGCTGCGCGTCCTGGCCGACATCGCCTTCTACCGTGGACGACAGGAGATGACCCCTGGCCAGACCAACACCGATGGTGAGCAGGGAGCTTGGGCCTCGTAAGGGTGAGCTGTCGGTTTGCTGGGTGAGGTACGGGCGAAGCCCGTTGCTTTTTGTAGCTGGGAGTTAGTTGTACATCCCGGGCGCCTTTACAAAGTAAGTTGAATTGGGCCGATTGGGAGATTACGGGAAGCCAGAATGCGGCACGGCGGTCGCTCCCCAGGTAGGCCCCGCTCCGTTTTGCAGGGATTGAGTCATTTCGCTCCGCCCTCGCATGACGCGCCGACGAAGTCTGAGGTGTTTCGCCTGCTCATGAGCCGTAGCGCAGCCAGTGCCCAGCGGCCATGGCGTTGGCGACGCCCTGGCGTGCAGCATTCGACCTCCGCAACTCCCCCGATCTCGACTCGACCAGCACACGCCTGTCCCAGGGGCCCCGTGCCCTCTTCAGACTGCCTCAAGCCCCGGCGAGGGCGCTCAGCATGCGCCTCATGAACATGGCCAGGTGGTTGGCCATGTTCAAGGCGAGCCCGGCGACTTGCCCGGTGCTGCGCAGCCGGATCGCCGCGACCTCGATACCCGGCAGGACGCTCGTGGCGGCGGCGGTGAAGGGCGCCACGGTGAACGTGGCCGGCACAGCGTGGCCACCAGGCTGCCGCACGCCGGCGAACCGCTCGACGCGGTGCGCACCCTGCTCGGCTGCGCGAGTCCGCAGGGAGGCTCAGGCGCGCTGAGCGCGAATGAGGTCGCGGTACCAGGCGAAGGAGGCTTTCGGGGTGCGGACCTGGGTGTCGTGGTCGACGTGAACGAGACCGAAGCGCTGGTGGAAGCCCTCGGCCCATTCGAAGTTGTCCATCAGGGTCCAGGTGAAGTAGCCCCGGACGTCCACGCCCTGGGCCACGGCGGCGTCGACGGCCTGGAGGTGGGTGTCCAGGTAGTCGATGCGGTCGAGGTCGGGGACGGTGCCGTCCGCGGTGACGACGTCGTCGACCGAACAGCCGTTCTCCGTGATGTAGACCGGCGGGAGCGCCGGGTAGCGCTCCTTGAGGCCGACGAGCAGTTCCCGCAGGCCATCGGGGACGACGGGCCAGCCGAACGCGGTGCGGCGGTAGCCCTCGATGGGAGCCTCTTCGAATGGCAGGCCCTCGGATGTCGGAGCCTGGATCCGGGTCGGGTTGTAGTAGTTGATGCCGAGCGCGTCCAGGGGCGCCGCGATCAATGCGAGGTCTCCGTCCTGGACGGAACCGCCGAGGGTGGCGTCCGCGCCATAGGCCGACAGGTCAGGGTAGGTGCCCGCGAGGATCGGGTCGTTGAACAGGCGGTTGTGCAGGTTGTCGTAGGCCTCTGCGGCGGCGCGGTCGGCGGGGGCGTCCGAGGCGGGCCAGACCGGGGTGCAGTTGTTGGCGATCATCACCTGGAGGCCGCGTTCGCGCAGTTCTCTCAGCGCCAGGCCGTGGCCGAGCAGCTGGTGGTGGGCGACCGGCAGGCAGTCGAGGAACAGAGCACGGCCCGGCGCGTGGGTGCCGAGGCCGTAGCCCCAGACCATGTGGATGAACGGCTCGTTGAGGGTGATCCACTTCTGGACGCGGTCGCCCAGCCTGCCGGCCATGATGGCGGCGTACTCGGCGAAGCGGTGGGCGGTGTCGCGGTTCAGCCAGCCGCCGTCGTCCTCGAGGCCCTGCGGGAGGTCCCAGTGGAACAGCGTCGGGACGGGTTCGACGCCGCGCGCGAGCAGGCCGTCGACCAGCCGATCGTAGAAGTCCAGGCCCTTGAGGTTGATCTCGCCCTTGCCGGTCGGCTGGATCCGGGGCCAGGCGATCGAGAAGCGGTAGCCGGTGAGGCCCGCCTCGGCGATCAGCGTGAGGTCCTCCTCGTACCGGTGGTAATGGTCGCAGGCCACGTCCCCGGTGTGCCCGTCGCGGATCGTGCCGGGGCGAGCGGTGAAGGTGTCCCACACCGACGGGCCGCGGCCGTCCTCCTTGGTGGCGCCCTCGATCTGGTAGGACGCCGTCGAGGCGCCCCAGATGAAGTCCGTGGGCAGATGGTTCAGTGCCATGTCGATCCTCCGCTAAACATGAGTCTTGGTCATGTTAGATGGGTCAATGGGATGATGGAAGCGTGAACCAAGATCGCGCCCCCGGGACGCTGCGCCGCCGCCCCGTCCAGAAGCGCAGTGTCGAACGCTTCGAACGGCTGCTTGACGCCTGCGCCGAACTCCTGGACGAGGTCGGCTACGCCGCGCTCACCACCAAGGAGGTGGCACACAGAGCCAAGGTGCCCATCGGCACCCTTTACCAGTTCTTCTCCGACAAGGAGGGGCTCACCGGCGCGCTCGCCACCCGCAACCTGGAGTCCTTCCTGGAGCGGGTCGCGGCCCGGCTGGAGCGCGAGAAGCCCGAAGACGTCTCGGGCATCGTGGATGTGGCCGTCGGCGAGTTCGTCACCATGCGCCGGACGATCATCGGGTTCGGCGTGGTCGACTTCGGTGCGGCGGGCCAGGACCACATCCTTGATCCGGCCCTGGACAACAACACCGCGGTCGCCGGACGGCTGCGCTCACTGGCAGGCGTTCAGGACGACGCCGATCTGGAGATCCCCGTGCGGGTGGCCCTGGAGTGCGCGGACAGCGTGCTCAAACTGGCCTTCCGCACTGATCCGCAGGGCGACCCCCTGCTGATCGCCGAGTGCAAACGACTCCTCAACAGCTATCTGAACGATCGCATCCGGCCGCCGTTGATCTGTTAGCGAGGCCACAGCTCAAAAGCCTGGTCTCCATGGAGAGCGGCGGCGGCGCCCTCCTCGCCGACGTGCAGCCGGAGGACGCCGCCGCTGCCCGTCAACGGACGCTTCTGACCTTCCAGACCAGCACCGCGCCCAGCGCGGACATGGCCGCCGAGCAGAGGAACAACGAGTGGTAGCCCCCCAGATCGACGAGCACGACCGAGGCGATCGGAGGCACCAGCACGTACGGCAGGGAGCCCATCAGGTTGGCCAGGGCCATGTCCTTGCCCCGGTCCGCCGAGGCCGGGAGCACCTGGGTGACCAGGGCGGTGTCGACGGCCAGGTAGACGCCGTAGCCGACGCCCAGGATGACGGCCGCGACCAGTGTCATGGGCCAGGTGGGCGACAGGGCGAGCGGGATCGCGGCGGCGGCCATCGTGACGCCGCCGAGGAAGACCAGCATGCGGCGCTTGCCCAGCCTGTCGGAGAGCCAGCCGCTGAGGACGACCGTCGAGACGGTGGCCAGGCAGTTGACGCCGATCACGATGAGCAGGCCGTCCTCGGTGGACCGGCCGGGGAACAACTGCTCGTAGTGCAGGACGTCGTCCAGGAAGTACGGCATGTAGAGCGTGCCCAGGCCGTAGCCCAGGCCCATGATGAACCGGGAGCTCATCGCCCAGACGAAGTCCGGGTGCTCACGCGGACTGATCCGGTAGCCGTCCAGGAAGGCGCGCATCGAGAACGGCTCGCGGAGGCCGCCGGCCAGCGGCGGGTCCTTCATGCCGACCGCGAACAACACGATCAGCAGCGGGAACGCGGCCATCAGCGCGTACTGCGCGGAGAACCCGGTGACCAGCCCGAGCAGCAGCCCGCCCGCGATCATGCCGCCGGCCTGCGGAACCGCGGCCCAGCCCAGCACCACACCGCGCTGCGTGACCGGAACCTGGTCGGGCACCACGGGGCCTATCCCGGCACCGATGATCATGAAGCTGGCGGACAGCACGAGAGAGCCGAGCGCGACCCCGGCGACCGTCGTCTGGAGGCCGGTGCAGACCAGCGCCACCGTGCAGAGCAGCGAGCCGGCGATCATCCACGGCCGGCGGCGGCCGAACCGGCCGGTGGTGCGGTCGCAGAGCGCGCCGGCCAGCGGCGCGATGACGATTCCCGAGATCGCGCCCATCATGCTGACCCAGGCGTAACTGCCGACTTTCCCCGCCGGGTCGATCTGGGCGATCTGTTCGGGCATCAGGAACGTGGTCGGCACCTGCATCGGGATGAACATCCCGACGTTGGCCAGGACGTAGAGGACCACCCAGCCGGGGCCGACCTTGCGGGTCGGCTCGGCGAGGGCTTCGGGCCGTTCGGGGACGAGGGTCACCGGGGCACTCTCCTGAGGTGGACGAGCTCGCTCGTCCAGTCGAAGGACAGCAGCGGCGGCAGGCCGTGGCCGAGCAGGACGGCGCCTTCGTGCACGGCACCGGTGGCCACATCCCGGTAGCGGGCGTCGGGGTCGAGGCCCTTCAGCCGAGTGCGGACGACAGAGCGGTTCAGTGCGGACGGCTGGAACTGGAAGACGACGACCTCGTCCTCGGTGAGGTACTGCACGGCGTCGTGGTCGAGCCGGTACAGGGCACCGCCGTGAACCACTGGCCGGATCCGCTTGTACTGCTCGACCAGCATCCGGGCCCAGGCCAGGTCCTCCTCGCTCCACTTCCGCAGATCGCCGCCGATGCCCATCGCCCCGGCCATCGAGACGTGGAAGCGGTACCGGATCGAGGTCGGGCGGGCGGTGAAGCTGTTGGGGCTGTCGGTGACCCAGGCGCCCATGGTCCGGGCGGGCAGCAACTGGCAGTGGCCATGCTGGATCGCGATCCTGTCGGCGGCGTCGGTGTTGTCGGACGTCCAGACCTGATCGGCGCGGGCCAGCACGCCCAGGTCGGCCCGGCCGCCACCGCCCGCACACGACTCCAGGTACAGGCCGGGACGGGCGGCGCGCAGCCGGTCCATCACCTCGTAGACGCCGCGCGTGTGCTCGATCCAGATGCGGTCGGGGTCGGCGGCCCCAGGCTGCCCGACCTCGCTGAAGGACCGGTTCATGTCCCACTTGAGGAAGACGACGTCCAGCTCGGTGACGGTCCTGACCAGCCATTCGACCGCCCATTCGCGGACGTCGCGGCGGGCGAAGTTCAGCACGTGCTGGTTGCGGCGCAGGGTGCGGGTGCGACCGTCCTGGTGGAGGATCCAGTCAGGGTGCGCACGGAACAGGTCGCTGTCGGGGTTGACCCCCTCGGGCTCGACCCACAGGCCGAATCCCATGCCCAGCGCGCGGACACGGTCGGCGAGCGGGCCGAGACCGGCCGGGAAGCGGTCCGGGTTGGGCCACCAGTCACCGAGGCCCGCCATGTCGCTGGTACGGGTGCCGAACCAGGCGTCGTCCACCACGAAGACCTCGATGCCGACCCCGGCGGCCAGCTCGGCCAGCTCGGCCTGCTGCTTCTCGGTGATGTCGAACTCGGTGGCCTCCCACGAGTTGAAGATCAGAGGGCGCTCGGCCGGACGGGCGGGCAGCACCTGGCGTTCGATGTAGGCGTGCCAGCGGCGGCTGGCGCCGCCGAAGCCGTCGGGGGCGTAGAGGCCGGTGAAGACCGGGGTCTCCAGGCTCTCGCCGGGGACCAGTTTCCAGACCAGGCCCTCGTGGCCGAAGCCGCCGGTCCAGGAGGCGCGGCCGTAGGGGTCGCGACGCAGGGTGATCCGGCGGCTGCCGCTCCAGGCCAGGGCCGCGCTCCAGACCTCGCCGTGCTCCTCCGTGGCGTCGTGCGCGTCGAGCATCAGCCAGGGTCCGGCGTGCTGCCCTGTGATGCCAAGGCGGCTGGTGAACACGGTCTCACCGACGGGCACCCGGTCGCGCTGGAGCTGGAACTCCCGGCCCCACTCCCCCACCACATGGCTGACCCGGTAGTCGTCGCGGGCGGGCAGCGTCCAGGCGGCGGAGTCGAACCGCAGGACGTCCACCGGCTCATCCGCGGTGAGGACGGCCCAGCGTTCGATCTGGTCATGGCCGTCCAGGATCCGGTAGTGAAGGTCGAGACCGAGGGAGCGGACACGGTCGGCGAAGGAGAGCGTGAGCCGGCCGCCCTCGACCGTGTGTGAGAGGAACCGCCACTCGAAGCCGCGGACGCCGTCGTCGAACCGGACGGTCAGCGACGGCGCCCCGAACCGCAGGCCGCCCTCGACGACGTACTCCTCACCCCCGGCATCGTCGCTGCCGGGGTCCTCGGCGGGCAGGTCGGCCGCGATCACGACGGCCTGCTCCAGGGTGAGCGGCCGGCCCCAGTGCACGTGCCGGGGGACGTCGTCGGCGTCCAGTTGGAAGGCGTAGGAGGTGCCGGGCGTGCTCAGTAGCCAGAGGCGGGCTTCGGGGTGATGGCTGATCATGCAGGCCTGATCCTTAAATATGAACGCTGCTCATGTTCTGCCCATATGCTAGGGACGCGAACCCGCCACGCCAACCCCTTGGCGGAGGCCATCGTGGGAAATGGGGAAGGTTGTGGCGATGCTGCCGACCCGGGTCGCTACCGACACTCCGCGTCACGACCACCGTCAGGGGTCTCGTCGCTCATCGGGGCGGCAATGACGCGCACCCAGCTCGCCCGAGAGCCCGGCATGCACCCCGCCACCATCGGGCGAGCGCGGGTTTCTGCCTGATCGTGTTCGCGTCGGAGGCGGTCGGGCGGCAGGGGCGGCCCGCCTGGGGTTCGGCCTGATGCTGAAGTTCTTCGAACAGGAGGGCCGGGGCGCGCAGGTCACCTGATGCACATCCCGACCGGACCGGCCGGCCAGCGGGATGGGGGTGGGCTCAGCGGCCCGCCGGCGAACAGACCGGAGATGAAGCGGTCCAGGTCACCCGTGGTGGAGGTCGCGCCGGCGGGTAGCCCTACACGTTGAGGTCGACCCGCCCACCCTTGCTCATGGTCAGACAGCCGGGCAGATACGGCCGGGGCACGGGCCGTGCTATGGCCCGGCACGGCGGCCCTGGTCTGGTGCACTTCAGCGGCTTCAGGATGCGCGGTAGCCGGAGGAGGTCGAAGGTGAGAAGTCAAGGCGGCGCTCGATCTCCTCGTCCGGGGAGGTGGCCGGGGCGCCCTCGCGTTCCCTGGGGCAGGACCCTCCGACTTCACCCGCAGCGCGGGCGCCACCATCGGAGGGCCGCCGCAGCCGGCCATGGGTGCACTGATGACAGCACTGGGTCAGGTGGAGCCACGGCAGACCAGCATCGGAACGATCACCGGGTCCGGCGGTGACGGGGGTGGGACCGCACCGGGCAGAAAGGCCGCGACGTGTTCCACGGCGAGAATGCCGAGGCGGTGCTTGTCGATGGACAGGGTGGTGAGCGGGGGGTCCACCAGTTCGCCGAGAGTCAGGCCGTCGAAGCCGACGACAGCGAGGTCACCGGGGACGGATCTGCCGAGCGCGATGGCCTGACGCATGGCGCCGAGCGCGATGAGGTCGTTGTAGGCGAAGACGGCGGTGACGTCGGGATGCTCGGCGAGGAGCCGCTCCATGGCAGCGGCGCCACCCTGGACGGAGTTGCCGGCGGGCAGCACCCAGGTCTCGTCGACGGGCAGGCCGAGTCGGGCGGCGAGCGACAGGAACCGGTCGCGTCGGGCGTCGACCGGACGGTAGGTGGCGTGCTCGCGATTGTCGATCATGGCGATGCGGACGTGACCACGTTCGACGAGGTGAGAGATGCCCTGTTCGACGCCTGCTTCGAAGTCGATGCTGACGCCGGGGATGGTCGTTTCGGTGCCCTCCTTGTCGAGGAGGACGAGGGGCACCCCTGCGGAAGCCAGAGCGGCGATGGCGTCCGGATCCGTGAGAAACCCGACGCAAGCGTCCGCTTGAGCGCTGACGGTCTGGGAGACCTGGCGTTCCTTGGCGAGGTCCGAGCTTGTGGTGTAGACCACGACCTGCCACCCCCGGCTGTCGGCGGCGTGCAGGACGCCTGCGGCGACCTCGGGGAAGAACGGGTTGAGCACATCCGCGATGACCAGGGCCAGAGTGGGAGGTGGCCACCGGTCAAGTCAAGGTCACAGTTCAGCCGAAGGTGATGCCGGATGATGCGGAGGAGTTCAAAGGCGACCTTTGCATCTCCGCGCGGGCGTCGGCGCGATCTGGCTTGTGTCACTTCCAAGATCCAGTAGAGCGACGGGGCACACTGAGCTGATCAAGCGCTGTGGGCAACGGTGGCAGTGGACCGGCGGCGGATCAGGCGTGGTGAGCCTGGCTTCCGCCGGGGGCAAGATGGCCCGCCCGTGTCCGCTCAGCGCGTTCTCGGCGCCGCCGGGGTGCGCGGCGATGGCCTTGCCGAGTTCAGCGCCGTTGTCCATGGCCAGGTTGGCGCTCGGCCCGGGGCGCCGCGTTCAGCGGGTGGATCTCCTGGACAGGCTCGCCGGACATGTCCTCGAAGATCAAGTGTTTCGTGGCCATGTATTCCGCCATGTAGTCGCGCTGACCGTGGGTCGTGACGGCCTGGACGCTGACCCAGTGCTCCAGGAGGGTGAACAGGTGCGGGTTTTCGCGATCCTGGAAGACGCGGAACTCCAGGCAGTCCGGGTTGGCACGGATCGGGCCGGCGATCTTTTCCAGCGCCCGCTCGGCTGCCTCGATCTTGTCCGGCCGGGCCCGCAGCCGCACGGTGAAGACTATGGGCCCCGGGTACTCCTTGGGGGACGCGGCCTGCCTACGGTCTTTGGCCTCGTCCGGTTCCGGGACGGCGGAGAGGGTGTCGGACACGGGTTCCCACTTTCACTGGCTGGACTGGCGGTGACTGCCGGTAGGTGATGGTGTGGCGTCCGTCGGCGGCGACGTCACGCCGCTGACTCCTTGGCGGCGTCCGCGTCGAGCATCGCGGTGCGCAGCCGGATCCGGCCCGGCAGCAACTCCCCGGCTGCGCGGGCTTGCTCCAGTGCGACCGACCACCACGCCAGATCATCGAGTACGACATCGAGTCCCACGTTCGCCAGGGGGCTCGTCGGCCGACCGGCGTCATCGAACGCGTCGTTGACGAACGGGATCACGACCGTGTTGCGAAGCGGCACGGCCTCTGTCTCCACCACGATCTGGGCGAGGTGCTCGATCGCCCGTATCCCCCCGCCGATGCCGGCGCTGTAGCCGACGACGGCGACCGGCTTATTGCGGAACGCGAAGGACGCCCAGGCCGAGTCGATGGCGTTCTTCAGGACACCCGGGAGGCTGTGGTTGTACTCGCCTGTCACGACGATGTAGGCATCCGCGTCCTTGATCTTCCGGTTCCATGCCTTCACGACCGGCTCGGAGTACGTCGGGTCGTTGATGTCGCCCAGGGTGCCGAAATGCTCGGAGAAGAACGGCAGCGGCCAGTCTCGCAGGTCCAGCACCTCGACATCGAAGCTTCCGTGGTCGGCAGCGACGGACGCCACCCAGGGCGCCACCCTGTCCGCCGCCCTGGTCAGGCGAGTGGTTCCCACGATGATCTTCAGCTTGGACATCCGCGCCTCCGGGTTGTGATCAACAGATCGTGAGTGTATCCCCAATCATTGCAAAGTACCAATCATTTCCGAAGCACCGATCATTATGGACGAGGATACGCTTGCCGGATGGAAAGCACGCGGACGACCTTCGAGAGCCTGTCCATGCCGCTGATCGCCCACCTTGCACGCATGGGACGGCGTGCCGTCGACGCGTCGATCGAGCCCGGCGGTCTTCGCCACCGGCAGGTCATCGCGCTCAACCTGCTGAGCCAACGCGGGGCCATGAGCCAGCAGGCGGTCGGGGAGATGCTCGGCCTTGATCCGAGCAACGTCGTCGGACTCCTCAACGAACTCGAGGAGCGTGGGCTGACGATCCGCCGTCGCGACCCGGCCGACCGCCGAAGGCACATCGTCGAACTCTCCGAAGGCGGCGAGACGGCACTGAAGGCGGCTCAGGCGCGACTCGCGAGAGTTGAGGACACGATGCTCCACGCGCTCAGCCCCAAGGAGCGCGCAACCCTCCACGAGCTGCTGTTGCGCGCGGTAGGCACCGATCGCCCCGACTCCGACGAGAGCGGTCCGCGCCCCGCGTCGCCACCTCAATGCGACTGAAGTGGCAGTACCTCGGCGAGGGGCCCGCACTGATCGCGACGATCGGCACCCGCCCCTGGGCACGCCTCAGCGACCAGCAGCGCCACCAACGCTGTCCCCGCTCAAGCACAAGAACCTCAGCGTCCTGGGCCGCTCCAGCTTCACCCCCACCCAGCCGGCGGGCGGCACCCCTACGCCCGCCGCGCGACCCGGACGCGTGTGCCGCCGCCTTGGTCAGCCGCTTCGCAGCCGTGACGGTCTGCTCCCCCGCGGCCCGGAGGCCGCCACGGCGTGGTTGCAGCCGTTGGCGGGAGGCATCGTCACGTCCTACTCGGCCGGGTCCCAGGCACTGAGCTGCTCGAAGATACGTCGGTCGCCGTCGAGCTCCAGGGAGTCGATCGGGATACGGTCGTGCAGGATGAAGACCAGCTCGCCGGCCGTGCCCCGAGCGGAGAAGAAGGCGGCGGCCGCGTTCGGGTCCTGGCCGGCAGCGGTGGCCGGCATGGTGCCGGCCCCGGGGAGGCGGGCGGTCCGTGCGCCGTCGGCGGAGAGCGAGAGCCGCCAGGAACGCCCCTCGGAGGCGTGGAAGTCGATGGCAGCGGGCTTGTGCGGCCAGGCACTCGTCGTTGCGACGCAGGTGGACAGGAACTCGTCGACACCGTCCAGCGCCACCTCGACCGGCAGCGGCTGCGGGGCACCTATGGTGATCTGGGCGTCGTACGTGTGCACCGCCATCTGCTGGAGCTGGTGCCGAGCTACGGCACCGGAGGTCTGCGGCGACTGCGACGCCTCCCACCACGTCCAGCAACCGCGATCCGGGCCGGCCTTCCGCAATGCGTCCAGCAGGTGCTCCGTGGACTCCGCCAACCAGGCCAGCAGGGCCTCGCGCTCCCGAGGCGCAGCCGGGGCGCCCTGCGCCGCGGACTTGGCCGGAGCAGGCCCTGCCGCGACAGTGACGGCCCAGTCGCGGCGCCCCTCGCCGATGTGCTGCGCCAGATCGAACAGCGTCCACTCGGGGCAGGTCGGCACCTGTACGTCGAGGCTGGGCGCGGAGGCGACCGCGGCGCGGAAGGCAGTCGACCGTTCGTCGATCAGTCGCAGCAGAACGGGGAACTCGAGTGTCGTTGTCACCCTGAATCTCTATCACTGTCGTTCCGCACAGCCGCCATCGCGGGCGGACCCTCACCACCGCGGAGAAAGGAGCGCCGGCAGCGCATCGGAGGCCTGCTGCGGTACCACCGCCTGCTGCACCCCGGACGAGGAAGCCCTCGACCGGCCCAGAGCCCGGCCGAGGCGAAGGCCGCCGCCGACTGCGCGCGCGGCAGCTGAGGCACGGACCGGACGGGAGGCCGGTGAGCACGGCGACGACGCCGGGCCGCGGTGCTGACCGGCGCACCGGTGTCCGGGTCAGCCCTCGGCGTCCTCGCCGTCTTTCTGGGAGGCCTCGGCCGGGTCGCGCAGGGGCCGAAGCACGCCGCCTGCCGGGGTCGAGCCGCGGAAGCTGTAGCGGCCCAGCACGTTCAGGTAGCGGGTGGTCCACAGCACCGCGCGGCGTTCAGCACCAGGCCGAGCGCGCCGAGCGGTGATCGCGCTGAGGATTCAGAGCCAGGATGCGAGCGGGCCACTGCTCGATCTGGACGAGGGCCCGTCCATCCACGGTCATCCACATCCTCCCCGCCGCCCTGGGACGCCAGGAGCCTGAGCATCGAGCTGTCCTGAGCCATGTCCGCGCCGCAGGTGCTTCACGCGGGCGGGCCCGCCTTGACGCGCTGCACCAGTCGTTCCACCGACCCCCGGTAGCTGTGGAGATGTTCCAGCCACCACGTGGCGCCCGCCTCGGCGTAGTCCCGCACCGACGAGCCGGGCTCGCTCACCCCGATGACCGCCACCTCGAGGTCACCCGCAGTAGCCCGGTGCCGGCGCAGCTCACTGACCTGAGCGGCCAGGGAGCCGGCCGAGAGCGTCATGCGGCCCTCCCGGTCGTCGCCAGCGACGATCCAGCCGTCCCAGCGCGCGGCACGCCGAAGGGCGCCCGGAGCCGTGCCGCCGACCCACACCGGGACCCGGGGCCGCTGGAGGGGCAGCGCCGCGAGCCGCACCCCATCAACGGTGTAGTGAGCGCCCCGGTGGTGCACCTCCTCGCCGGACCAGAGCGCGACCATCACGTCGAGCGCCTCGTCGAGCACGACCCCGCCGGGACGCGCAGAGCCGAAGGCGGTGAACTCCTGCCTCACGCCGCCCAGCCCAGCGCCCAAGATCGCGCGGCCGCCGCTCAGCCTGTCGAGCGTCGCAACCGTCTGGGCCAGCCTCTCCGGACGGTGCCGGGCCACGGCCGTCACCGCCGTGCCCAGCCTGATCCGCGAAGTCGCCTGCGCCGCCGCGGCCAACGTCACCCACGGGTCGGCCGATGGCATGCCCCAGGCGAAGGCCAGATGGTCCCACACCAGCACGGCGTCCCACCCGGCGGCCTCGGCCTCGCAGGCGAGGGTGACCAGGTGTGCCGGCTCCGCTAGGTCACCGAGGATCGCGACGTCGATGCCATAACGCATGCCCCCACCCAAGCACCCGGTACCGACACTCTGTTGGGGCCGCGATCGCTCAGCGCGGCATCGACGAGCGGTGAGCGCTGTCGAAGAGAGGTCTGGTCTCATTCCATGTCGCGCTGACACAGCACGCGGGAGGTCGTGAGGATGTAGGCATGAGTTCATCGCAGCCCCTCGCCGCCCACGCGTCCGAGCCGGACACAACCTCAGGCGGGGCGGTGAATACTGCCGGCGCGGGGTCCGGCCCCCCGTCGCCGCGCACCCCTGGGTCCGCCCCGGGTCACCGCTACTTGCTCGACAACGCCCGGGTGGAGGCGGGCGAGCGGTTCACCTGGCTGGCCGAGCTGTTCGACGGCGTCACACTAGGGCACTTCGACCGGCTCGGACTGAAGGCGGGCTGGCGCTGCTGGGAAGTCGGCGCCGGAGGCCCCAGCATTCCCGAGGCACTCGCCACGGCCGTCGGGCCCACCGGTTACGCGCTGGCCACGGACATCAATCCGGCCTGGTTGGACCCGCACGGCGGGTACGAGGTGCTCCAGCACGACATCGTCGGGGCCCCGCCGCCGCAGCCAGGCACGTTCGACCTGGTACACGCCCGGCTCGTGCTCGTCCACGTGCCCGACCGTGCCCGCGCGTTGGCGACGATGGTGGCGGCGCTGCGCCCCGGTGGCTGGCTGCTGGTCGAGGACGCCGATACCGAGCTGCAGCCGCTGGCCTGCCTTGATGAGGTTGGCCCGGCACAGCAGCGCGCCAACCGGCTGCGGCGCGCCGTCCGGGAGTTGATGACCCGCCGCGGCGCCGACCTCCGCTACGGCCGCACGCTGCCGCGGGCGTTGCGCGCGGCCGGCCTGGTCGATGTCACGGCGACCGGCTGTTTCCCGGTCGGCGGGGTAGCCTGCGACCAGCTGGAGGCCGCGACGGTGCGCATGGTCCGCGCCGAGTTGCTCGCCGCTGGGTTGGCCGACGACGCCGAGATCGACGCGCACCTGGCCGCCATCGATGCCGGCGAGCTCGACCTCACCCTCGCGCCGCTGATCTCGGCATGGGGACGCCGCCCGGGATAGCCCGCGGCGTCCGAGCCGTGGTCAGCCACAGGCCGGTGAATACGGCGTTGGCCGGCGTCGGCCACGCCGCGATCGACGACGTGGAGATCCGGGTGGCGGCGCTCGATCCGCACGTGTGATCTCGCCGGACTCAACGCCATGCTGAGCCACATCATCAGCGCGTCCGAGCCGGGTGATCGCAACCGCCGCAAGCCGCCCGGAGCACTGCAAGCCGGGCTCAATCCCTGCGCAAGGCGCCGCCCTTAGTGTCGCAGCGTGTTCAAACGACTGGTCCTCGGCGCCGCTCTCACTGCGGCTGCGACACTGACGCTCGCCTCCGCCGGCCCCGCCTTCGCCGCTCCCGTCTCGGCCGGGACACCCGCGCCCGGCAAGGTGGCGAACAAGCTGTTCCGCGCCTGGCTGGCCGCCGACCGCGTGGCCGCGGCGAAGGCAGCCACCCCCGCTGCGGTCAAGACGATCTTCACTTATGTCTACCGCGCGCCCGATCGCTTCGACGGCTGCTCCGGCAACGTGTGCCGGTTCGTGCACACAAGCGTGCGCGTGCCCGGCGGGCTTGACGGCATCGCGATGGTGGTCACCGGCTCGAAGGTCACCAAGGTCTACCTGTCGCGGCACATCACCGAGCCGCCCACCGTGGCCAAGCATCTCTTCGCCGCCTGGAAGCGGGGCGACAAGTACGGCGGCCTGGAGGTCGCCACCTCCGCCACGGTGCAGAAGCTGTTCGAGGTCAAGTACGACCCGCGCGGCGTCACCCACTTCTTCCAGGGCTGCAGCAAGGAGCCGCAGGGTTACTCGTGCGCCTACTCCTATGAGGGCGGTGCGATGCTGATGCACGTACGCGGCTCCCGGAGCGCCGGCTACGAAGTTCGCTCGATCTCCTACCTGGCCGACTGAGGGGAGAGCAGTCAGGGGCTTGCCAGGTCGACTTCAGGCGGCCGTACGCGATCGAAGACCCGCCCGGGTGAACAGCTGAGCCATGCCCTATGGCGGCCCTCGTCCAGATCGAGCAGCGATGCCAGTCGCGCCGAGCTGCTCGACCAAGGCGGCCCCGCGCTCTGGCAGGAGTTCATGGACGAGTTTCGCCGCTCGCACCTGACAAGATCATATCGCTTTGATCTGCGGACAAGACGGTGGCCGCCCCACCCACGGGCCCAAAGAGCTGGTGAGCATCGACATGCAGGCCCCCAGCACTGGATCAGTTCACCGCGCCCGACCCGGGGCCGGGTGGACGCCGGGTTCGACCTCGGCCAACGGGCCCTTCTCACACCCGTCCTGACGGCTGCGGCGTGTCCGGCTCCGCGATCGCATGGTGACTGACACATGCGACAGTCGTGGGCCAGCTGCTGGATGGGGCGCTGGCCCACGACGGCGCCGGGCGTCCTGGGTTCAACGATCTCCCCAGGACGCCATCAGTGCCAGGGCCGCGTTCCGGTCGAATGCGTCGACCGGCGTCAAGTTGCTAGCTCTTCGCGGCCTGCCCGGTTCCCTTGACGCAGTACGGGCAGAAAGGTTCGGGGTCGACGCAGATCTTGACGCTGTCAGAGTCGTTGGCGGGATCGAGATCCAGCTCCTTGCCGTCGGCGGTGGCCGCGTTGGTCGTCTCGCCGATCGCTGTGGCCTTGGCATGGACGGTCAACGTGGCCGAGGCGCCACTGGCCAGGGAACCGACCGTCCATATCCCGCTCGCCGGCGCGTAGGCCCCGTCGGAGGCCGTGGCCGACACGAAGGCGAGGTTGGCCGGCAGCACGTCCTTGACCGTGACCCCCGTCGCGTCGTTCGGGCCGGCGTTGCGTACGGTGACGCGGTAGATGACGGTCTGGCCCACGGTCACCCTGGTCGCGTCGGCGGACTTGACCACACTCAGGTCCACGGCCGGGTTGACCTCGGTAACGGCGTCGCCGCTGGCAGAGGTCAGCTGCTCCGGCTCCGGACCGAGCCGGTTCTCGTAGCCGACCGTCCCCCGGTTGGTCACCTTCCCGCCCGCTGCGTCCCGACCGACCTTGACCTTGAACTCCACGGTGGTGCCGCCGGGCAGACTTGCGGCGTTGGGCAGCGAGCCCCCGGCCGCGGCGGTGGCGCCGTTCCCCAAGGTGAAGGAGACCTTGCCGGCCGCGGCGTCGAACGCGCCCTGGTCGTCGCCCGCCTGATCGGTCTTGTCCCCGCTGCCCGGGCCGTCGACCACCCGGAGCGAGCCGGGCACGAAGGTGGTCCCCGCCGGGACGGTGTCGGAGAGGCGCACGTTCTCCGCCGTGGCGCCGCCCTTGTTGACCGCGGTGAGGCGGTAGGTGATCACGTCGCCGACGTCGACCGGCCCCCGCGGGCTCGCGGTCTTGCTGAGGACGACGCATGGCGCGGTCGCGAAGGAGATGTCATCGAGCAGGTTGCCGATGGCGCGGTTCCCTCCGGCCGCCGAGACGGAACGGAAGGCGAACCTGGTGGTCGTCTGGCCCGCGGGCACGATGTAGGTGCCGGAGTAGGTGCCCCAGTTCCCGGTGCCGTCCGACATGACCTGCTGTTGCACCGGGGCCGCCGGAGCGCCGATGTCCACGGCCATCGTGTCGACCCCCAGGCGGCCGCGGTGGGATAGCCGCCAGTACAGCTTCGTCCCCGGGGTGGTCGCGCGGTCCTGGTACAGGGTCGAGACCTGGTTGGCGTTCAGCTCGGCGAGTTGCCTGCCCTCCTTGGGCGGGGTGTTGGTCGGGTTCGGCGGGCTGGCCCACAGCTCGATCATGTGGTCGGTGGCGGTGGTGAGCCAGCCGGGCACGTGGCTCGGCGTGCCGGTCTGTGAGGCGTCGGGGAACAAGGCCCACGTCCCGCGGCTGACGACCGGCTGCTCGAAACCGCCGTTGACCAGCGACACCTGGTCGGGGCAGGAAGCGGGATCCGGCGCGACCCGCAGAACCGCCGGGGCGGTGACGGCAGGCGCGGCGTCGGCCGGGACCGCGCCGAACAGTGTCAGCGGAAGGGCCACCGCCGCGAGGGCGGCGACCGGGTAACACATCCCTTGGATGTGCCTCATCGTGGTGTTCCTCTCGTCGCGGAGAACTGCCTTCATCCACCGGGCCGGGTGAACGGCGCCGGCGCCGGACGGCAGCCTCGCCCGTCGAGGGCACGTGGCGGCACGCGACACGTGCGGTCGCACCAACAGTTGGCTTGATCTTGTTCAGCGCGTACCCGGCCCCTCGGCATCGCCGGCGGTCTGTCCCGCCGTGCGCCGGCGCGGTCAGGGGCCGGTCATGCCGGCCTCAGCCATCACCGTCAGCGCAGCGATCACCGTGCCCGTCGCCCACGCCGCCGCGATCGGCGCCCGTGGCTCGGCGGGATAAGGCCATGTTCCGACCGACGCCCGGGGTGAGCGTCGCAGGCCCGGTCCTGCCGCCGTACACCGCTCGGTTCTCGGCCATCGAGAGCTGAGCGCCATGTCGACGGCATACCGGTTGCCGACGTTCTTCCACCACCCGTCGCCGGGTAGGCGACGACATTGAGGACAGGGGCGTCGGCGCGGTCACCGCCGCGCTCGGCGGCGACGTGAGCGTCACACCTGAGGGGGCTTCACGTACGTCACCCGGACGTTCAGGTAGGTCGAGCCTCCATAGTCGTGTCCACGGATGGCGAGCAGGTTGCAGCACTCCAGGTACTCCGCCGGGACGACGACGTCGATGGCTCCGGTCCTGCAGTAGCCGCTCCTGACCGATTGCACGAGGTGGCCGTTCAGATAGACCTGGGCGTCGTTGTCTATCGTTCCTTGGATACGGACCTGCTGTGCGTTGCGCGGGAGATGGAGCCAGTGGCGCACCAGGATGTCGGTGTTGCGCGCCCATGGCGTCTTGACGTTCTCGGGAGTGTTGAACGAGCAGCCGCTGGCGGTGCCGAAGCCTGCCTGACCCGTCTGCCACTCACTGTCGTCGAAGCCCCGCTCGTAGAACAGGGGAACGTCGGTCGCGGGCGGCACCTGGCGGTACCTCCAGCCCGTGCTGTTGTAGTCGAGTTCCGTCACGACGGGTCCGTTATTCCTTGCCGAAGGATTTCCTCTTGTGTTCCCGAGCTGCGGCCCTCGTCGTGGCCGGTCCGGGAGGGCGGCGCGTGAGCCGGTCAGCCCCCGGCAGGCGCTCGCGTGACCCCTGCCGCCAAGCGTGGCGACCGGCGGCCCCGACACAGTTCCCCCGCGGCGAACCGCGACCCGGACCGCAAGCGTCGGCTGCCGACCATGATCCTTCTCACCGACAACCGTCGTACCGATGCGCCGCCACCGCGGTACCCGCCGTCAAGGTGCTTGTCTTTCCCAAGACCTCCGGATTCCGGCATGACTCGATCCCCGATAGTGCTCACCCAGCCGAGGGCATGCCCGCGGTGGCGCGCTCCCGCTGCCGACGCGGGAGGGCGGCCAGCCCGGCGAGCCAGCCCAGCGCGATCCCCCAGAGCAGGCCCGCGATCAGCCCGCCCACAAGATGTCCGGCGTATGCCCCCAGGCCCGCCGAAGCGATCTGGGACAGCACGACCGCTCGCAACAGGTTCACGATCACCGCCCCCAGCACGAACGCCCCCCACGTGCGCCAGAAGCCACCCCGAGCCTGGGCCACCATGACGACCAGCACCAAGGCGAGGACGCTGTCGGCGAGCGTGACGAGCCAGGTCGTCTCCCCCAGCGGCACCACACGCAGACCCGGCAGCCCGTACGGCAGGCCGAGCGCGGACGGCACGGCCAGGTAGCCCATCCGGGTGACCAGCGCGCTCCCCAACAGTCCGAAGGCCAGGACGATCGCGAGCGTGACGATCGCGGGGAGGCTATTGCGACTAATGCTCATGTTCGGCAGGCTAGCCGCGACCGCGATTCTGGCGGAAGACCCCCGTTCCCGGTGACCGGAGTTCATATGAAGAGTGCTCGGCTCATCACGGCCGTCGCCGTGCTCGCTGTCCTGGCCGGGGGCGGCGTCGCCGCGGCGACCAGACCCACCCCGAAGCCCGTCGCCCGGTTCGTCACGGACGATCAGGGCAGGGTGCTGCTCCTGCACGGCTTCAACACGGCCAGCAGCGCCAAGAGCACGCCTGACGGCCTGCCGACGTTCACCGAGGCGGACCTCGACCGTGAATACCGGGACATGGGGACGAACTTCGTCCGCTTTCTGATCCAGTGGCGCACGCTCGAGCCCACCCCCGGCACCTATGACACGAAATATCTGGACAAGGTGGCTGAGCGCGTCGCCTGGTACGCCAAGCGTGGCTACCACGTGATGCTGGACATGCACCAGGACCTGTGGGGCAGCGACATCACCCCCGGTAGAGGCGCGGGCAACGGCGCGCCCGGGTGGGCCACACACCTCGACGGCCTCCCGGTCAGCACCGACCAGCCCACCTGGGAGATGTACTACTTGGAACCCGGCGTCATACGGGCCTTCGACCACTTCTGGAACACCACCGGTGACCACCCCGAACTGATGGACCACTACGCCAAGGCGTGGAAGGCGGTGGCTGCCAGGTTCAAGGACGACCCCGCCGTCATCGGCTACGACCTGATGAACGAGCCCTGGGGCGGCTCGATCCAGGGCGCCCAGTTCGAAACCGGCCCGCTGGCCACCCTCTACCGCAGGTCGATCGCGGAGATCAGGTCGGTCGACCCCGACGGCTGGATCTTCCTCGAGCCCCAGGCCGTGGGCGTCAACTGGGGTTTGCCGTCGGCCCTGCCGCACTTCGACGACCCACGCGACGGCCAGCCGCGCATCGGCCTGGCTCCGCACCTCTATCCGCTCCCGCTCGACCTGGGAGATGACTACACGGCCGGTTCCCGTCGGTGGACCGATCGCACACTGGGCTGGTGGCGGGACAACATGCTACGCACCGCCGAACGCGTGGGCGGCCCTGTGGTGCTGGGCGAGTTCGGGCTGGACATGTCCCGGCCGGGCTCCCCCGACCTGGTCAAGCGGGTGCTCGGGCTCACCGACCAGGTGAACATGGGCCGCGCGTACTGGTCACGCGACCCCGGACCCTGGGGCCCCTACGACGACAAGGGGAAGCCGGGGCCGCTGGTCGCCGCGATGGCCCGGCCGTACCCCAGGGCGGTCGGCGGGGTGCCGGTGAGCGTCACCTACGACGAGAAGTCCCGCGCGCTGACCTTGGTCTTCGACGCCAACCAGACCGGCCCGACCGAGATCTATCTGCCCGCACGCGACTTCCCCAATGGTGGGCAGGCTTCCATCGGCGAGGCCACCTGGGACGCCGGCAGGCGCGTCCTCACCGTGAAGACGAAGACGGCCGGCCGCCTCACCCTCACGATCACCCCTGGATAGCAGTACGGCCCCCGCCACGAGGCGGGGGCCCGTAGCCGTCTGGTCGAGGCCGGCCGACGTGAACCGGCGCGCCCTCCATCCTGCGATCGGTCTTGAGGAACAGGGCCAGGATCGCCGTCGGCACCGCCGCGATGGTGGTCGTGGTGAAAGCCGGCACAACGGCCGCCACAGTACTGCTGCAAGGTGATGACCAACCCTGATGCAATCATCATGACCATAGGGCCTCTGACGTGCCGGATTGTCTGTACACGGACCTATGATCTTCCCCATGCCGATATCCGCCATCCCCGCGTCCCTGTCCTATGCCGATGCCGATGCCCGCCTGGGTGGCGCGTTGTCCGCGGTGTTCGAGGGTGCGGGAGCGTCACCTGGCTACGCCGAGGTGCTGTTCTTCGACGGCGACCTCACCCTCGACGGGGATTTCCTGGACGCCATCAACGAACTGCGCGGCGGCGACGTCGAGTTGATCGTGGTCACCGGCAATCTGACGGTCAACGGCCCGATCGCGCTCTATGACGACCGGCCCGGCCTGTACGTCGGCGGTCACACCGAGGCCGAGACCTTGGAGGGCGGCGAAGCGGAGATCTACATCCACGACGGCGCCTTCACCCACCTGGTCTACGGCTGGTACAACCACGGCTCCTTGCGGACCGGGATCGTCGACACCCCCTGGGTGATCGACTACGACCACGCCATGGACGTGTACGCCCCCGGCGGGCGCTGGGTGAACAATTACGACGATGACGACGACGACGCAGACTTCGCCGTCGGGGACAGCATCGTCGAGGCGTTCGTGCCCGAGGTCGTCGACGCGGAGGACCGTCGCCTGGACGTCGACGAGTTCCTGGACCGGTTGCGGGCCGGGCTGCCGGTCCTGCGGCCCGGAGCCCTGGACGGCGGCCGAGTCGGCGCTTGATCACGTGTTCCGGGCGTGCATGAGGCGCGCCCCTGGGCTACTACAACTCGTCTCGTGAGTCGTCGTTCGGCACCGTGTGCGTATCAGGTGACGGATGCTCCGCGGTGGCTGGGCCCGCCGGTCAGTCGATGCCTTCGACGATGCGGAAGTCGCGCTGGACGCCGTCGGGGAGGGCCACCAGCGCCTTCTGGTATGCCTCGCTCTCGTATGCCGCGACGGCCAGTTCAAAGCTGTCGAACTCGACCAGAACGACGCGTTGCGTGATTCCGGCCTCGTGGGCGACGACTCGACCGCCACGAGACAGGGTGCGCCCGCCCCCGGCCTGGACAGCCGGACGGGCCAGCTTGTTGTAGGCAGTCAGGCTTTCAGGGTCGGAAATGGCGGGGTAGACACTGACCCAGTAACCCTTAGCCATGGAAACCTCCTGTGTTCGGCCGGACACGTCCGACTTCGAATTGACACTCAATCGATCGATCCCGGCGACGGGCAATGCGGTCAGCGGAATCGTCATATGCGCAGGTTAGGGCTTGATGTGCGGTCGAGGGAAAGATCGGTACGGGATAGACTCAGAACGGATCGTTATCAATCGGCGGGGAGGGCACGTGGCGCCGGATACGGTGAGCCTGCGGTACTTCCTGGTGCTGGCGCAGGAGTTGAACTTCACCCGCGCGGCCGCACGGATCGGTATCGCACAGCCCGCACTCAGCGCCCGGATACGCCGATTGGAGGCTGAACTCGGTACGGCCCTGCTGGTCCGCAACACGCGCAGCGTCGTATTGACCACGGCCGGTGCGGCTTTGGCGGAGTCCGCGCCACCCGCGCTGGCGGCGCTGGACCGGGCATGGGACACCGCCCGGAGCGCGGCGGCCGGTGAACTGGGCACGCTGCGCATCGGATACAGCCTCAGCGCCGGGGCCGAGACGGCACCGGCGCTGGTGGACAGGCTGATTCGCGGCAACAGCGGACTCGAGGTCGGCGCGGTCCCGATGGCGACACCGGAGATCTCCCCCGCGGTCGCCGACGGCCGCATCGATGCCGGGATCACCCGCGGTGAACAGCCGGGCCGTGGCGTGCGCCGGTTCCTGCTGCGGCGTCAGCGCGTCGGGGTTCAGCTGGCGCAGCACCATCCGCTGGCCGAACACCCGGAGATCGAGATCGCCGACGCGGCCGCGTATCCGCTGCGACTCCCGGAGCGTGCGACCAACCCCGTGATCCACGATCAGCTGTCCGCACTGTTCCGGGACACCCGACCACACCCGCGGTTCCACACGCCCGCGGTCTCTTTCGACATGTCTCAGCGCGACCTGCGCGACGGGGTCACCCTCGCCCCGGCCGGAGAAGCCGCGGTCACGGCATCACCGGCCGGTCTCACCTGGCGACCGCTGCGGGGCGCGCCCAGCCTGACCATCCACCTGGTCCTCCCACGCGAGCTGTCGCCGCTGCACCGCCGCATCCGTGCCGTCGCCAGAACCCTGGCGCACGAGCTGCACTGGCTGCCGGACAAGCACGGGTAACCGGCGGGAACGTCCGCCGTCAACGGCGTCCATGACGTCGGTCCATGCTTGACGCAAACCGCTGTTCCCTTGCTCCTCGAGGCGCTGGCGACCTCGCGTAATCCAGTGACGCCTATTCGCGCAGGACAAGTCCTGGACGCGCCACAACCGACAGGTGCATCAGCCCAGGACTGTGCCCGAGTTCTCGGTGCCGCGGGGACGCTTGCGGGAGAACGCCGAAAGGTCTACGGCCAGGCCGGTGTGCTCGCCGACGAATCGTACCGGCCGTTCGTCGTGATCTACGCCGTTCTCGGTCTGTTCGATGATTGCGGCGAGGAACTTGCCGACGACCGGCGCGTTCTTGAACTGGTTGCCGCTCGTCCCCATGGCGACGTAGAACCCGTCCAGCTCCGTACGGTCGTAGATCGGCGTCCAGTCGTCGGCGACGTCGTAGACTCCCACGACCCCGCGAGCCCGATTCGGTATCTCCAACGCCGGTAGCCGTCGCGCAGCCCTCGTCACCTGGGCCTCGAACACCGCCGTCGTCGGATGTGCGGTGACGGCGTCCGGGTCGTCCACCCACTGCAGCGGATCGCATTCCGGTTCCGTGCCACCCACCAGCAGTCCCCCGCCGGCCTCACCGCGCAGGTAGATGCCCAGGTCCATGTCCGCGACGCAGATCCCGGCGCGGTTGTCGGCGCCGGGACCCACGCCGAAACCCACGGGGGCCGCCACGTGCGCGACCTCCTGCCGTAACGGCCGGCATCCCACGGTGAAGTCGGATCCGACCGAGGCCAGCTCGTTGATGCGGGTCGACCACGGGCCTGCGGCGTTGACCACCACGCCGCAGGAGATCCTGCTCCCGTCCGCGAGTGTCACCGCGGTGACCCGGCCATGAGCCCGCTCGATCCCGCGCACCGACGTATGGAACCGGAACTCGGCACCGTGTGCCCGCGCGGCGGCGGCCAGATTCTGCGCGGCCAGTTGCGGATCGTTCACGAACCCCGCATCAGGTGTGTACACGGCACCCAGCGTGGTGTCGGTCTCGGCCCAGAACTCGTCGTCGTCGATGCGTTTCGGTGGCCAGTACCTGCCGACGTCGATGCCCGGGATCCGCTCCGACAGGTCCGCACTCGTCCACTCCTCGAACGGGATACCCGCGTTCTGGAACAACGGCAGGTACACCGACCGAGGAGCCACGTCCACGTCCAGCATCGCCATCCCGCACCGTACGTACCGAGCCAACGGCCCGACGTCGCGGCCAAGGTGCTCCGCCCACGACTTCCAGCCGAAGTGCGCCTCCCAGGCGGTGGCGACGCCCGCGGCGGTGGAGAAGTTGAACCGCACCACCGCGCTGGACGCACTCGTGGAGCCGTGGCCGGCGCCCCCGGCCTTGTCGACCACCGTCACCTGCCGGCCACGGCGGGCGAGTTCCAGGGCGACCGACGCGCCGATCACCCCCGACCCGATCACCACGACGTCCGTGCGCCTACCGGGCACGGCAGGTCCTGAGATAGCTGAGGAACGAGGCCTGCAGCCCAGTCACGTGCGTTTCGTGCATGAGTGCGCTGGTGACGGATCCGCTGCGTGAGGTGAGGCGGTGAAGGAACATGGCCGTGTTCTTCGCGAGATTCTGGTAGACCGCCATGTCTCCGAGGATCTCTCGGTCGTTGAAGGTCACGTGAAGCTTGGTGGCAGGCAGGGTGTCACTCATGGCTTGAAGACGAGCGAAGACCTGACTGTCCGCACCGACAATGCCGGGGCTGCCCGCGCCGATGCTCTCGAAGAAGGTTCCCTTGGTGAGCCAGGCGTAGAGACTGAAGAGTCCGCCGTAGGAATAGCCGAAGAGGCCGTGACCGCTCGGGGCTGTGCCGTAGTCGCGTTCGATCCGCGGGTGGAGGTCGTCGGTCAGGAAGTTCAGGAACATATCCCCGCGGCTGTCGCTCAATTCAGCGAGGTAGGCGTCGGCTTGCTCGCGAGTCATCGTGCCTGCTTCGATCCCCATCTCCACCGCATCGATGTACTCCTTCGCGATGGGTTCTCCGGGGGGCACGAGGTCGCGGTTGCGCAACCGCTCCCAGTGCTCTGCTTCCTCGCCTGCGTAACCCACGCTGACTTGGACGTAGGGCTGAATCGACTGCATGGGGTCCAGTTGCGTGACGATGAGTGGGGCGGTCATGCCCACGGCCCAGTTGCCGTCGAGCACGTACACGACAGGCGCCTGCGCCGCGGCAGGGTCGTAGCGCGGTGGCGTGGTGACCCAGACGCCGTAGTCGTGCCCACCGCTGGAACGCATCTCGAAGTAGTCGGTGCCGGGGAGGCAGCCCTGCCACATGGCGCTCATCGCAGGTCCTTCACCACGCGTCCGGCCTGGACGACGAGAACGGCGTTGGCGGGGTCGGCGAAGAGCTTCGGATCTTCGAGCGGGTTGCCGTTCCAGAGCACGAGGTCTGCCTGCATTCCGGGCGCGATGACCCCCACCTGGTCCGACAGGCCGAGGATCTCGGCGTTGGTCTTGGTTGCCGCCACGAGGGCTTCCATCGGTGTCTCCAACTCCGCACGCAACCTGAGCTCTTCACCTCGGCGGTCCTGAGCCGGACCGATGAGATCGGAACCCAGCCCGATCCGCACTCCGGCCTCCTTGGCGGCAGCGAGCGCCTCGGTCATCCGCTCACGGACACCCAGCACACGATCGCGGACCGACTCGCCGAGGCCGGCTTCCGCGGGGTCGTGGAGCAGTCGCTCGACGACGGCGAACGTGGGCACAAGGGCGACCCCGCGCGTGGCCATCAAGGTGGCCGTGGGCTCATCGAGGTCGGTGCCGTGCTCGACACAGCGCGCCCCGGCCTCGACCGCGTTCCGAATGCCCTCATTGTTGTGGGCGTGAACCGTCACGTAAGTGCCCCGTGCCGCGGCTTCCTGCACAGCGACGGCGATCTCCTCCACCGTGAACTGGGTGTCGGTCAGCCGGTCGTGAGCGCTGACCACGCCCCCGGTCACACAGAGCTTCAGAAAGGAGGCTCCGCGGCGGAAGGCCTCACGTACGTTGCCTCGCAGCTCGTCGGCGTTGCCCGACATCATGGACAGGGCGCACAGACCCGGAAGGTGATGGCCGCTCCACAGCTCGGTGGGTTCCCAGTCGGCTCCGTAGTAGCCGTGCCCACCGATCTGGCACTGCACAGGTCCGCACGACAGGACGCGCGGTCCCCTGACCTTGCCCTTCGCGATCGTGGTGACGACGCCGCCGTCGATCCCGCCGGTGTCCCGGACGGTCGTGAAGCCGGCGTCGAGCGCTGCGCCGGCCGTGGCGAAGATGTCCGCCGCGATCTCGGCGGCACTGATCTGGAACGAGAACTGCGGCTGGATCGGGCTCGACAGGCCCAGGTGAACGTGCGCGTCGATCAGGCCGGGCGTCATCGTCAGCCCCCCGGCGTCGAGCCGCTCGCCGGGTTCGTCACCGGAGGCCCCGAGCTGGGTGATCCACCCGTCCTCGACGGTGACGTCGACGTCCATGGGGTCGCGCCCCGTCCCGTCGGCGACCGCCGCGCCGACCACCTGTAAACGTCCCACGAGTCGTTCCCTCCGCCGTCGCGAGCCGACTGCGACCATGTACGAAGCAACACGGCGCCGCCAGCAATCTTTTCCAATGGATAAACTGTAGGAGTGATCCTGTCAACCACGGAACGCAAGGGCGACGCACGCGAGCGCCTCCTGGCCCGGCTCCTCGACACCTTCGACGAGGCCCTTCCCTCACCGGAGGTGTCGCTCCGCGAGATCGCCGCCCGGACCGAGACCAGCCACGCCCTCCTGCGATACCACTTCGGGTCACTTCCGGGCGTCCTGGCGGCCATGCTCAAGGCACAGCGATCTCGTGACAACGAGGCCCTTTTCGCAGCCGCCCAGCAGGGCACCTTCACCGACCTCGTTGGGGCGATCTGGCGGACCTACACCCGCCCGGAGCAGTTGTCGCGTGTCCGCGGCTTCTTCCACGTCGTAGGACTGGCCGCGTACAGGCCGGAGGACTTCCGCGAGTTCATCGACTCGCTCGACGACCTGACCAAGATGCTGGCCTCACTCGCGGAACGCGAAGGACACGACACCGGGGAAGCGCTGACCATGGCCACCGTCGCCGTTGCCGCGGTCCGCGGCCTGCTCTTACAGGAAGTCCTGACTCCGGGAGTCCACTCGGAGGACACCGTCGACCTGATCCTGCGCATGCTCCCCGGCAACGCGGCCGGTGTTCACTCAGGCGATGAAGTACGCCCGCACCCTCAGGCAGGCCGTCCCGCACCGGCGCGTGATTCTCATGGTGCATGAGATGAGGCGAACTTCGATCTGGGCACCAAAGAGGGCCGGGCAGGGACTGGAGGTCTCGGGCGACAAGTGGCCGGGCGCTGGACAGGTCGTCTGCGCCGCCTGACAGACTCTTGAGGATCTACCTGGCCAGGTGTCTGCTGATGACGAGGCGCTGGATCTGGTTGGTGCCCTCGAAGATCTGCATGATCTTCGCCTCGCGCATGTAGCGCTCGACGCGGAAGTCCCGCGTGTACCCGTAGCCGCCCAGCACCTGCACGGCGTCCGTGGTGACCTTCATGGCGGTGTCGGTGGCCACCAGCTTGGCGACGCTCGCCTGCCTGCCGAAGGGAAGGCCGGCGTCGCGGCGTCGGGCGGCGTCGAGGTACGTCGCGCGGGCCGAGTCCACGCCTGCGGCCATGTCGGCGAGCAGGAAGCCGAGGCCTTGATGGTCGATGATCTTCTTGCCGAACGTCTCCCGCTCCTTGGCGTAGGCGACCGCCTCGTCGAGCGCGGCCTGGGCCAGCCCGGTGGCGCAGGCGGCGATGCCGAGACGCCCGGAGTCCAGAGCACTGAGAGCGATCTGAAGGCCCTGCCCTTCCTCGCCGATCAGGCGGTCGGCTTCCAGGAACGCGCCGTCCCAGTGAGCGCTGGTGGTGGGGACGGCGTGCAGGCCCATCTTGTCCTCGGGCCGGCCGAAGGTGAGGCCGTCGGCCGCGCCGGGCGCGAGGAAGCAGGAGACGCCACGTCGGCCCTCGCCGGTGCGGGCGAAGAGGGCATAGAGGTCGGCCTTGCCACCGTGGGTGATCCACGCTTTGGTGCCGGTGATGCGGTAGCCGCCGTCGGCCGGGTCCGCCCGGCACGTCAGGGCGGCGGGGTCGGACCCGGCCTGCGGCTCCGACAGGCTGTAGCCGCCGACGAGCCGGCCCGCCAGCATGTCGGGCAGCCACCGCTCCCGCTGCTCCGGCGTCCCTTGGGTGGCCACGGGGAAGCAGGCCAGCGTGTGCACGCTGGTGGCCACGGCCACGGCCGCCCAGCGGGCCGCCAGCTCCTCGATCACCTGCAGGTACACCTCGTACGGCTGCCCTCCCCCGCCGTACTCCTCCGGGTAGGGCAGCCCGAGCAGCCCGGCGGCGCCGAGCGTGGCGAACAGCCCTTCGGGGTAGGTCTCGGCCCGCTCGTGCTCGTCGGCCCGGCGGGCGAGCTCCTTGTCGGCGATCTCCCGGGTGAGGGCGATGAGGTCTCTGGCGTCCTGGTCGGGCAGCAGGCGTTCGACGGTCATGGTGTTCTCCTGGGTACGGGTCACGCGGGCATGCCGGGTCCGGCCTGGGTCGCCCCGGCGGGTCCGGCCGCGGGCTGGGCGGCCAGCCGGGCGAGTGCGGTCGCGGCGCGGTCGCGAAACTCCGCGACCCGGGTGAGCTTGATGTCCTCGTAGCCGCGGATCAGCTCCGGCAGGGCCGCGATGGCGGCGACGTCGTCGGCCGTGTCCGGGGTGAGCCGGTCCAGCGCCTGGCGCACCAGGTCGCGGTACTCGCCGATGAGCCGGCGTTCGACGCGGCGCACCTCGGCGTGGCCGAACACGTCGAGCGCGGTGCCGCGCAGCGTCCGGGCGGCGCGCAACCCGCGGAACAGCGCCCCCGCGCCGCGGCGCAGCCTGATCTTCCGCTTCATTCCCAGGGCGCGCAGCAGGGGCGGGTGCAGCAGCACCGACACGACGGCGTCCGGGCCGAACTCCTGCTCGCGGCGGGCCCGTTCGGCCGGGTCGAGGTGCAGCCGGGCCACCTCGTACTCGTCCTTGTAGGCCATGAGCTTGTGCAGTCCGCGGGCGTAGGCCAGGGCGATGCGCTCCCCGGCTTCCTCTCCCGCGCGCTCGGCGGCGAGCGCGGCGACGCGGCGCACGTCCTCGGCGTAGGAGCGGGCGTAGGCGGCGTTCTGGTAGCCGGTCAGGTCGGCGATCCGGACGTCCAGCGCGCCCCGCAGGTCCGTGGCGGCGGGAGCGGGGGACGCGGGGAGCGCGGCGCGCAGCACCGCCTCGCGGTCCAGGACGGCCGCGCGCCCCCACCGGAAGGCGGCCAGATTCTGTTCGGCGGCGGCCTTGTTCAGCCGGATGGCCCGCTCGATGGACCCGGCCGAGACGGGCAGGCAGCCGTGCTGGTAGGCGGCGCCGAGGAGCAGCATGTTGGCCGGCATGTGATCGGCGAACAGCGCCTCGGCCAGGCCGTGGGCGTCCAGGTAGAGGTTGTCGGCGCCGCGGGTGGCCGACTCGACGCGCACGATGGCGTCGGCGGGCGAGCCGGGCAGCGCGGCGCGGCCGGTGACCATGGCCGCGGTGGGCACCACGGCGGTGCTGACCACCGCGATCGTGCGTTCGGCCGAGGCGGCGGCGAGATTGCCGTCGGCGGCGGCGCCGAGCAGGTCGAAGCCGATCAGGACGTCGGTGGCGCCGTTCGAGGCGCGCGCCGCCCCGGTGATGGGCCGCGGCGAGACGCGCACGTCGCTGACGACGGGGCCGCCCTTCTGCGCGAGCCCCGTCTGCTCCAGCCCGGTGGCGTGCAAGCCGTCGAGGTGCGCGGCCATCTGCAGGATCTGCGAGACCGTGACGACGCCGGTGCCGCCGATGCCGGGCATCCGCAGCAGCACCGGCACGCCCTCGAACCTGGGCACGGGGTCGGTGAGCTCCACCGGCAGCGGAGGCAGCGGGCGGGCTCGGCGGGTGCCCGGCTCGACGAGCAGGAACGACGGGCAGTCACCCTTGAGGCAGCTCAGGTCGGAGTTGCAGGACGGCTGGTGGATGCGGGTCTTGCGGCCGAACTCGGTCTCCACCGGCTGCACGGACAGGCAGGACGAGACGTCCCCGCAGTCGCCGCAGCCCTCGCAGACGCGCTCGTTGACGACGACCTTGGCCGTGGGGGTGGGCAGTTCGCCCCGCTTGCGCAGCCGCCGTTCCTCTGCGGCGCAGCGGTCGTCGTGGACCAGCACGGTGACTCCGTCGAGCGCGGCGAGCTCCTTCTCCACCTCGGGCAGGTCGTCGCGGTGCCGCACGGTGGCGATCGGCGCGAGCCGGACGCCCCGGTACGCCTGCGGCTCGGCCGTGGTGATGACGACGCGGCGGACGCCCTCGGCCGCCAGCGCCCGCGTCAGCGTGGGCACGTCGAGACGGCCCTCGGCGCGCTGGCCGCCGGTCATGGCGACGGCGTCGTTGTAGAGCAGCTTGTACGTGATGGACACGCCGGCGGCGACGGCGGCGCGGATGGCCAGGGAGCCGGAGTGGTGGAACGTGCCGTCGCCCAGGTTCTGCACGAAGTGCCGGTCGTCGGTGAAAGGCGCCAGGCCGATCCACTGGGCGCCCTCGCCGCCCATCTGGGTGATGCCGACCTGGGCGCCGCGTCCCGCCCCGTCGAGGGCGATCATGGCGTGGCAGCCGATGCCGACGCCGACGAGCGTGTCGTCGGCGGTGCGGGTGGAGGCGTTGTGCGGGCAGCCCGAGCAGAAGTACGGGGTGCGCGCGGCGACCACCGGCAGCAGGCGCCGCGCTTCCTTGGGGCGGGTCAGGCGGACGGCCGCGCGGGGCAGCCGGTCGGGCCCGACGCAGGCGGCCAGGGCCTTGGCCACGTCGTCCGCGCCGAGGGTTCCGCGCGCGGTCAGCAGCTCCCGCCCCACCACGGCGGGCCGGCGTTCGGCGGCGTACAGGGCCTGCTTGAGCTGGCCCTCCAGGAAGGGCACCTTGTCCTCCACGACGAGCACGCGGTCCAGGTCGCCGGTCATGGCGGCCAGCTCGGCGTGGTCGAGGGGGAACGGCATCGCGATCTTGATGAGCCGCAGCCCGAGGTCCTCCATCGCCGCCTCGTCCAGGCCGAGGTCGTCCAGGGCGCGCCGGACCACCGCGTAGCCGGTGCCCGAGGCGAGGACACCGAGCGTGGCCCGCCGGGCGCCGAACGTCACCCTGTTGAGGCCGTGCGCGCGGGCATAGGCGCGGGCGAGGTCGAGCCTGCGGGTGAGCATGTCGTGCTCGGCGTCGAGCGAGGCCGGGCCGACCAGCGCGCCCGCCGGCCCGCGCCCGCCGCGGCCGTTCTGCTCGGGCGCGGGGACGCCGTCGCGCAGCGGGCCGAGGTCGACGGTGGCCGAGGCGTCCGCGACGTCGGCGACGATCTTCAGACCGGTCCACAGGCCTGTGGCCCGCGACAGGGCGACGGCGTGCAGCCCGAGCTCGACGATCTCGGCCACGGAACCGGGTGAGAGCAGCGGCATCGACAGGCTCTGGCACATCGGCTCGCACGAGCTGGGCACCGTCGAGGACTTACTGCCCGGGTCGTCGCCGATCCAGGCCACGGCGCCGCCGAGGGGCGCGGTGCCGGCCAGGTTGCCGTGCCGGATGGCGTCGGCGGCCCGGTCCAGGCCGGGATTCTTGCCGTACCAGAAGCCGGTCACCCCGTCGTGCCGCCGTCCGGGCACCCGGTCGAGGAGCTGGGTCCCGGCCACCGCGGTGGCCGCCAGCTCCTCGTTCAGCCCGGGGCGGAAGAGCACGCCCGCCGTGTCCAGGAACGCCGCGGCCCGGCCCATCTCCAGGTCCACCCCGCCCAGCGGCGAGCCCTGGTAGCCGGACACGAAGACGCGCGTGTCGAGGCCGCGCTCCTGGTCGAGCCGGCGCTGCTCCAGCGTCAGGCGGACGAGGGCCTGGATGCCGGAGATCAGCACGCGGCCGTCCGGGGCCGTGTACTTGTCGTCGAGCGACACCGTGGCGGGATTCGTGCTCACGCCGCGCACCTCCTGACTGGGGCTTGTGTGACCCCAAGCACAGCAACGACAGCCGAGCGGGCGCAAGTATCAAAGGACAAACTGCGACTTCAACGCAAAGAGTTTGCGCGAGATCCGTGGAACGCTAGCTTTGTTTGTGTGCTGAAGAGGAGGATCTGATGGACGACGTGGATGCCACCGATCATCGGTTGCTGCGCCTGCTGCGTGAGGACGGGCGCAGGACCTTCTCGGAGATGGCCACGGAGGTCGGGCTGTCCGTTGCGGCGGTCAAGCGGCGCGTGGACCGGCTGCGCGAGATCGGGGTGATCACCGGCTTCGCCGTGCAGATCGACTACGCCAGGCTGGGATGGGGCATCGAGGCGTTCACCGAGCTTCGCTACCCGGGCACCACCCCGGTCAGCGAGATCGTCCGCACGGCCACCGACGTGCCGGAGGTGCAGGCCGTCTACACGATCGCCGGCGATCCGGACGCGCTCATCCAGGTCCGCGTCCGGGATCTGGGCCATCTGCAGCAGGTGATCGACCGGCTGCGCCGGGCGGGCGACGTCACGGGGACGAAGACGTTGCTGGTGCTCGGGTCGTGGACCCGCGACACCCTCACGCCACCGCGCCGCCGCACGCCGTGACGGCCGTCGGTCGCTTCGTGACCGAATGTCGGCGGGCGTACGACCTGTCATGGGATGGCCGCACCTGGCAGACGGCGGTTCGCGTCGGCGACAATCAGCCCAGGACGGGGACGAGCGCCAGCTCTGGGTTCCTCGATCCTCAGGCCGGGATCCAGTTGCCGTGGAAACCCGTGGGGATGCGCACCGGGACGTGCACCTCGGCGAGCGGGGGCGCGGCCAGGTCGGCGGCGTCCAGGATGGCCAGGTAGCTCGTACCGGCGCCGCGGTCGTGGGCGAACGTCATCAGGAAGCCCTCGTTCTCACCGGTCCCGGCCCGGGGGACGAAGACGGCCTCGCCGCAGGTGTGGCCTGGGGGGAGGCGGTGCACCGCCCGGTCGCCGCCGCCGGCGAGGTCGTAGGCGTAGATCTCCGACCGTTCGGGCTCGGCGTCCAGGGAGAAGCTCGTCGTGTAGCCGTAGCGGTGGGGCAGCCCGAGCATCGAGTCGGCCACACGGGGGTATTCGCTGGGCGCGTCGTCGAGCGATTCCTCGGCGACGGCGCCCGACCTCAGGTCCAGCGTCCAGCGGTACGCGACCGGAAGCCCGCCTTCCAGGTCGTCGGCGCCGCCGCGCCACAGCGTGGGGACGCGGGTGCCGGTGACAGTGATCGTGTCGCCCTGCGGGTCCTCGAAGGCATTCATGGTGTGCCACACGTAGCAGGGGGCGACGTCGAACCAGCGTACGGGCGCGTCGTCGCCCGCCGTGCGCGCCAGCACGCCGAACCGGGCGCGGTGCGCGTCATCCCAGCGCCACGGCGGCCCGCCCGCCGCGGCCTGGGCGCGGTCGAAGACGACCGGCAGGTCCATGAAGATCATGTAGTTCCGGGTGATGGCGAAGTCGTGCATCATCGTGGCACGCGGCACGTCCACGACCCGCGTCTGCACCACCTCGCCGGTGGTGGAGGCGCGGTAGCAGGTCAGGTACGGCGGGCGCAGCTGATAGCCGAAGAACAACAGCTCCCCCGTGATCGGGCATACCTTCGGGTGCGCGGTCATCGGGGTCCGCAGGGCGCCGTCGAAGGTGTACGCCCCGATCGTGGCGAGGTCCGGCGTCACCTCGTACGGGAAGCCGCCCTCCTCCAGGGCGAACAGCCGTCCCGCGTGCGCGATCAGGTGGGTGTTGGCCGTGGTGACCCGGTAGTCGATCCGGCCGGTCTCCGGGTTGAAGGCGAGGGCGAAGCGGGACTGGCCGGGGTGCTCGTACAGCGGCGTGCGCACGTACCGGTTGCGGTACCAGCGCGCCCGGCCGCCGTCGAGCGCGATGGTGTGGATCATTCCGTCGCCCGCGAAGGAGTGCGGCGACCAGCCGGTACGCGGGTTGGGCCCGTTGCGGAAGAACTGCCCGTTCAGCTCGGCCGGGATCTCACCGACGACCTTGGACGGCTCCACGGTCACCTCCTCGGCGACCGGCGCGTTGTTGCCCGCGAGGTGCAGCGGCACGGTTTCGGACATGCTGGAACTCCTGTCGGAATGGGGTGGAGACGTCGACAACCGTGCACGAAAATATCCGCGGACAACAGTCTTGTTCTTCCAGCTCGCTTCAGCCGACCGAAAGAACCCCAGGTGAGAGCCTCCGCAAAAGTCCCCGGGCGGAGCCGCTACGAGATCACATCCGCCGAGTCCGCCTCCACGGGCACCACGACTAGCCTGTTCGGCAGGGCTTTGGCGGGTGCCGGCCCGGCGAGTGAGGGAGACGATGTCGGCGACGCGACTGCTGGTCCTTGGCGTGGTGCGGTTGCACGGTCAGGCACACGGTTATCTGGTGGGCTCCGAACTGGAGTCGTGGGAGGCCGGGCAATGGGCGGGGCTCAGGTCGGGCTCGATCTACCACGCGCTGCGTCAGCTGGCCAAGGAAGGTCTTCTGGACACCAGCGAGGTGCACGAATGGCCGGGCCGCGTCGATTACGCCATCAATGAGAAGGGCGAGGCGGAGTTCCTCGGGCTGCTCAGAAGCGCCCTGAGGGTTCCCGATCGGCGTCCGGAACTGCTCAACGCGGCCCTTGCGCTGCTGCCCGCGCTGCCCGAGGAGGAGGTGATCGCGCTGCTCGAGGAGCGGGTGCGCGCTCTGGAGGGTGAGCGGGCGCAGATCGTGGCCACGGCCCAGGAGGAAAGGCGTCCGAGGAACGTCACCGAGTTGTTCGCCCTGCGCGCGGCGCAGGTGGCGGGTGAGGCGGCGTGGGTCCGTGACCTGATCGGGCGGTTGGAACGCGGCGAGCAGCCGGCCTGATCGGCCGGAGACCGGTTTGACGGTACGAGCGCGGATGAGCCATAGTTCGATACCCAAATTTGGTTAACCAAATTTGGGTACAGCTAAGGAGTCTCATGCGCATCACGACAGCGGTCCTTCTGGCGCTCGTCCCGATCCCCGCAGCCTCGATCCCGGCATCGGCGGACGCCGCCCCCGCCTGCCGGGCAGTCGGCGCCAAGGTGGCGATGACCTCCAGCGGCCCCCCCGACCAGCGCGTCGCCGGCACTCTGTGCCTGCCGCGTGGTCATGCCACCACCGTTCAGCTGCTCATTCCCGGCGGCTTCTACGGCCAGGCCTACTGGCGGATGCGGGGCGACCCGCAGCGCCCCTCCTACGTGGAGACGATGACCGGCGCCGGGTACGCCACGCTGGCCATCGACCGTCTCGGCACCGGGGCGAGCTCCTACCCGCCGAGCACCCGTTTCCGGCCGGACACCCACCAGATCGTCATCCGCCGGCTCATCCGGCAGTTGCGCGAGGGCCGTCTGGGCGGGGGCCGGTTCGCCAAGGTCGTTGTCGTCGGCCACTCGCTGGGCTCGACCCTCGCCCGCGCCGTGGCCGCCGCACATCCGGCGGAGGTGGACGGCGTCATCCTGACCGGCGAGTCGAGCGTGCCGGACGAGGCCGCTTTCGAGCAGATGGGCGCGGGAATCCACCGGGCCGCTGACGACTCCCGTTTCGCCGGGCGCGGGCTCGACGACGGCTACCTCACCACCCGTCCCGGCCTGCGGGCCACCTGGTTCTACCACGGGCCCAACGCCGACTCCAAGGTCATCGCCGCCGACGAGGCCACCAAGACGACGGACGTCTTCCCGCCCGGCGACTCCTACACCCCGCCCTCGATCAACAAGCACATCCAGGCCCCCGTGCTGATGGTCAACGGTGAGCACGACAAGCTGCTGGCCGGAGCCCGCTCCTCCTCCGCCGCGCTGCACGCCCAGGAGGCCCCCTTCTACGGTCCCCGCGCCAAGCTGGAGACCGTCGTGGTCCCCGGCACCGGGCACGTGCTCAACGGCCACCGCACCGCGCCCGACTGGTTCGCCCAGGCACGCGCGTGGGCCGACCGCCAGGTGGGCGGAGCGGCCCGATGAGCCAGGAGCCGATCGACAGCCCGACCACGTGGGTGGCCAGGCACGTCAAGAGCTACGCCGAGTCCGGCGGCGCTCGCGGTCACCTCTTCCACGGCGCCCCCACCCTGCTGATCACCACGATCGGCCGCCGCTCAGGACTGCCCCGGCGCACCGCCCTCATCTACGGCCGCGACGGCGACCGCCACCTCGTGGTCGCCTCCAACGGCGGCGCCGCCGACCATCCGCTCTGGTTCCACAATCTGCTCGCTCGACCACAGGTCAAGGTGCAGGTCGGGGCCGAGGTGTTCGACGCGGTGGCCCGCCCCGCGGCCGAGGACGAGCGGGTGCGCCTGTGGGCGACGATGACGGAGATATGGCCGCGCTACATCGTCTACCAGCGAGAGACGACAAGACAGATCCCGATCGTGATCATCGAGCGGGCGGCGACGTCGGACCTCGGCTGACGACGATCTCCAGCCACGCTCCCCGCACATCCCGGTGACCCCAGGCACGAGGCCGGACATGACCTTGGCCGGTCTGGAGATCGCTGTCCATGTCTGGTGGTTGAGGGACGGTGTTCGCGACGCTCACCTATGACCGACCGGTCGGTCAACCGTCTTCTCCTCGATGAGGGTCGCGAGCTGGGTGGCGACTCGGTGGAGGGGGGCGGTGTCGTGCTTCCCCTTGGCGAGCAGGAGTGCGCCCTCGGCTCCAGGAGGTCGGCGAGGAGGTCGGCGATGGCCAGGCCCCACTCGTCGGCGGCCTGCGTGATCGTTTCAGCGGCCAGTCGTTCGGCCTTGTCAGCGAGCCGCCACCTTGTTGATCAACGAGGACGGCGGCGGGGTGCGCCGAATGGCGCAGTTGGTGCAGGTCGAGTCCGGCGTGCTTGTCGAACAGGACGCGGACGCGGTCGTAGCCGAGGCGGGCACGGCCGGTGTGCGGGCAGATGTCGCCGGCGGCCGGGCGGCGGGCCGGGACGGGGCGCCGTTCCGACAGGAACAGCGGGCCACGAGTGCGTGAGCTGCCGTCCGGCAGCCGCAGCAGCCGGGGCAGGTGCGTCCGCTCCCGAAGGGGGATGCGCGGCGCGACAGCAGCCGGTGGATCGCGGCCTTGGCCACTGCGCGGGCCTCGTCGGCGGTTTCCCTGCGGCGTTCGACGTCGGCCGGGACCGACGGCGCGGCCCAGTGCTTCTTGATCTGGCACCAGGACAGCCAGGAGGCGACGGCGGCGCGGTTGCGGTTCCAGGTCGCCGGGCCGATCTCGACGTCGCTCACCTCTGCCGGCAGGCGGTCCCGGTCGAGCAGGGTGATGACGCGGTCGATGGCCGAGGCGTAGGCACGGTGGGTGTTGGAGTTGGCCGTGCGCGGGGTGGACAGGAAGACGTCGGCGGCCGCGGCGAGCGTGACGTGGCCGCCGCGCAGGGCGGTGAATGCGCCCGTCGGGGCGAGCATGCGCTGTGCGGCGGCCACGCGAGTGGGTCGTCCAGGACGTGGTTCACCTCTTCGGCTACCTGAGTCCACCGAGACGGAGGGCGTCCCTGATCTCGCTGAGTTTCGCGGTCGTCGCTGTGGTCCACTCCTTCGCCTGCTCCCCGAGGCGGAGGGCGTCCTCGATCTCGCTGAGTTTCGCGGAGGACAGGACGCCCGCTTGCTCGATCAGGTCGTCCCGGGACACCGCGGTCAGCCACGTGCAAGGAGTCATCCCTGGACGAGGGAACGCTATCCGCAGCACGCCTTCAAAGGGCAGTCCTTCCCCGGCTCCTACTGCCACTTCGACGCCCAGACCGCTGAGGTCGACGCCCGCCGGAGCGACGACCTGCACAGCCCGGATCCCGGACGCGTCGTCTTCCGACAGCAGGACGACCGGCCGCCGCTCGTCGAACGCGACCCACCAGACTTCGCCACGTTGCACATGTCCTCCTGACACTGGGTGGCAGGCCCGGGCGGCGGTCAGGGCATGCCTCTTGGGTGACACCGCCGCGCATCGGCGATGCGGTGCCGCGTTCGGTCGGTTCTACCATTTTCGGGACGGCCGGAGACCTGCGGGCAATGCCCCCTCGCTCACCTGGAGTCGCGAAAAACGGGGCACACGAGCTGGACACCCTGCAGTGCGAGCTGCAGGCCGGCCACCCCGATCCGCACATGGCCCTGGGCCAGGCGGGCCTGGAAGTGGCCTGGTGGCTGCGCTGGTCGACCACCGAGCGCGCGCGGCGGCCGGCCGCGCCCGGAGTAGGTGATGTAGGTGGCGCGCCAGGCGCACATGCGGCCTTGCAGCCGGTCCCGGACTTCGACGCTGGCGACCTCGTGGATGTCGGTCATGGCATCTACCAGTAGTCCGTGTTTGGTCACGGACGGAAGGTTAAGGCTGTCTTTTCCACTGTCTTGCTCCGTGACCTTTCCGTCCCAGCCGGAACGGAAAGTCCGACAAAACCAATGACTTGTTCCTCAAGAGCAGGGACATGATCATGCGATTCCGGGGGCGTGAGCGCGCCGCGCCGGGAGAGCCGGTGGCCTGCAGGCCGGGGCCTCTGGGCGGCGTTGTCCACACCGGCTTTCGTCCCAGGCGAATCGTGAACTCGGAGTTTCTACTAACTCGCTCCGCCGCGATCGTGGTTTTCGGGTGCCCCGAGCGAAGGGGCGCTTTCCGTCATCGCGTGCGCGGCCGACTTCGTACGAACTGACGCAGGCGTGCGATGTCGCGCTGTTCGGCCTCGATGAGGCGGTGTGAGCGTCTGCATGTCCTCGCGGCCTGACCCGCGCCGAACGGCTCGGACGGCCGCGATCACGCCGAGATGAACGGCTCCGTCAGATGCGGTGTGGCCAGGTGCAGCGTGGTGGCGGTTGCGTGGTCGAGCATGCGCTTCCTTGAGCGCCTGGCCGCCTCAGGGCCGATCTCGTGCGAGTAGGAGAGCTCGGGGTGGAGCAGTTGGAGCGCGTGCACCAGGAGGTCGCCGGTGACGAGCGCCAGCTCGCGCCCGTCGGCGACCAGCACGCTCTGGTGCCCTGGTCGCGCTGCCGGGCGCAGGGGCGCCGTCCACCGCGGTGCTGGCCGAAGCGTTGCCCCGATGGCGACGCTCAGGCAGACCGGCGCTTCTCCCGCTGCTGGGCCAGTTCCTCGACCGCGCTCGGCAGGGTCGTCTCGAAGTCGATCAGCTTCGCCCAGGTCGGGGTCACGACGATCCGGACCATGCCGTCGTGGTAGAGGGAACGCACCTCCGCCTCCCACGCGACTCGCTGCTCGGGCGTCATCTCGTAGGTGCTGGTCGCCTGGAGGAATTCGTCCGGGATGCCGTCGACGAAGTCGAGCTCGGCCCGGCCGCGGATGAGCAGGATCTTCGGCGGGTGCGTCTCGGTGTCGATCGTCAGGGCGACCATCGGGTTCTGGCTCAAGGCCTGGAGCTTCGGAGCGTTCTTCGGGGTGCACATGACGATCTCCTCGCCGTTCCAGGCGAAGATGATCGGGACGTTGCGGGGTGTGCCGTCCTTGGCGACGTAGGCCAGGCGGGTCACGTCGCGAGCCAGCAGTTCCTGGCTGGTCGGCCGGTTCAGAACCTGGGTGATCTCGTTCGGCTGCATGGTCATCCCTTTCGTCATTGTCGTTTCCCTGGTCCGTCCAGCGGATCGTTCTGGTTGGTCGCGGGTCGGCGGCAGCGGGACCGTCAGGTGAGCTGCTCGGCCAGCGCGATGATGATCCCCTCGGCGCCGCGGACGTAGCAGAGCCGGTAGCTGTCCTCGTACTGGGCCAGCTCGCCGACGAGTTCGGCGCCGTGGGTGCGCAGGCGGGCGATGACGTCCTCGATGTCGTCGACGGCGAACATGACGCGATGCATGCCCAGCGTGTTGTGCGGCGGGTTGCGCGGTCCGGCGCCGATCGCCGCGGGGGCGTGGTACTTCGCCAGTTCCAGCCGGCCGTGGCCGTCCGGGGTCCGCATCATCGCGATGTCGCAGCGGACGCCGTCGAGTCCGACGGTACGGTCCGCCCAGCGGCCCTCGATCTGCGCCTTGCCCTCCAGCTCCATGCCGAGTTCCGCGAAGAACGCGACGGCAGCCTCAAGGTCGTCGACGACGATGCCGACGTTGTCCATCCGCTGGAGCGTCATGGTGGTTCTCCTTCGTCGCGCGGCCCGTTGTGGGCCGCTGGTGTACCTGGGACGGAGCCGTCGCCACGTTCTCGACATCCAACGACATGCTGATTTTCACCGCCGCCGAATGCCACGCGGCGGACCGGGTTCCGCCGCGTCTCAGGGACCCGCACCACGCTCTCGCGGCCTCGCGTGACCTGGTGTGTAGTACTGGCAGGGCCAGCTACACCCTTGGTGATCCGCTGGGCGAGGAGCAAGACTTGGGGCATGGGCAACAACGACCTGGGCGACTTCCTGCGGGCCCGCCGCGCCGGACTCACGCCGGATGAGATCGGTCTGCCGGTCGAGTTCGGCGCCGGTCGCCGGGTCGCCGGTCTGCGGCGCGGTGAGGTCGCGCAGCTGGCCGGGGTGAGCACCGAGTACTACACCCGTCTGGAACAAGGCCGCGCCCGGCAGCCGTCCGAACAGGTACTCCATGCCCTCTGCGACGCGCTGCGGTTCGATGACATCGAGCGGCGGCATCTGTTCGCCCTCGCGGGCGCCACAGCCGGACGCAAGGACCGGGCCGAGCACTCGTCACGGCTACGACCGGCGTTGCGACAGGTGCTGGAGTCGATGGATCTGGCTTGTGCTTTCGTCAGCGACCGGAACCTCACTGTCGTCGGCGGGAACACGTTGTGGACGCTGCTGTTTCCCGGTGTGGCCGAACTGCCGCGCCAGGAACGCAGCATGGCGCGCTGGACGCTGCTGGATCCACGCGCTCGCCTGGTGTGGTGCGACTGGGAACGCGTCGCCCGCGACTACGTGCACGGGTTGCGGATGGCCGCCGCGGCCCAGCCGCGCAACCAGCGCATCGCCAACCTGATCGGTGAGCTGATGATGCGCTCCCCCGAGTTCCCGGCGTGGTGGTCGGAACACCGCGTCCAGGAACGCAGCACCGGCCTCAAACGCCTCCGCCACCCTGTCGCCGGTGACCTGGAACTGCAGTACGAGATCTTCACCTCGGTCGCCGACCCGGGCCAAACGCTCGTCGTCTACTGCGCGCCGTCCGGCTCGCCGTCCCAGGAGCGCCTGCGACTGCTGGCCAGCTGGGGCAGCGAACCCGCCACCGCGACCACCCGGAACACCGCCGCCGAGTCCTGACCACCGCCCGAACCGGGCGATCCAGCACCACCACCACCCCGACACGACCCCGTCATACCCCCGGGGTCGATGCCGCCGTGCCCAGGCACGCCCGGCGGCGTGACACGCGTCCACGAAAGGACACCCGTAGTGAGCAAGACCTTCCTGATCACCGGCGTCAGCACCGGCCTCGGACTGGCCGTCGCCCGACGAGCCCTGGCGGCCGGGCACCGGGTGGCGGGCACCGTGCGCACCGAGCAGCACGCGGACGCCTTCCGGGCACTGGACCCCGACCGCGCCCGGGCCTTCATCCTCGACCTGTCCGACGCCGACCGGATCGACCCCACGGTGCGGGCCGCCGAAGCGGAACTGGGCCCGATCGACGTGCTCGTGGCCAACGCCGGCTACGGGCTCGAAGGCACCTTCGAGGAGTCATCGATGGACGATCTGCGCCGCCAGTTCGAGATCAACGTGTTCGGCACGGTGGCGACCGTGAAAGCGGTCCTCCCCGGCATGCGGGAACGGCGCGGCGGCCACATCTTCGTCATCACCTCGATGGGCGGCCACACCACCTTCCCCGGACTGGCGTTCTACGAAGGCAGCAAGCACGCCCTGGAAGGCATCACCGACACCCTCGCCCAAGAGGTCAACCAGTTCGGCGTGCGGGTCACCGCCGTGGCTCCCGGCGCGTTCAAGACCGACTGGGCAGGGCGGTCGCTGGTCCGCGCGCCACGCAGCATCGCCGACTACGACGCGCTGTTCGACCCGATCCGGACCCGCCGCCAGGCTCTCGCGGGTCAGGGCATCGGTGACCCCGACCGCGCGGGCGACGCCATCCTCACCCTCCTGGACGCGGAGAGGCCTCCCGTGCACGTCCTGCTCGGCTCGGACGCGCTACGCCTGGTCGCCGCCGGGCGCCGGCGCGTCCAGGACGACTTCGACGCCTGGGAGGAACTCAGCCGCTCCACCGACTCCACCGAAGGCGGAGTGACGGTCGCCTGACACCGGACGATCCGCCAAGACAGTCGTGAAGGCGTGCCGGTCGCGTTTTCGGGGCCGGTGAGGACCGTCTGGTGGCATCACCCGTCACCTTCTCCACGGTGAGCGTACTGTGGATCGGCGGCGTGTCGGCCATCCTGGTGCCGCCGGTCGCCGGCGGCACGCCCGGCTCAGGGGCGGTTCGCGGGTCTGGCGGGTGCAGGCCTCGGGTCTGACGAGCCCCTGGCAGGCGCACGACGGGAGTGGCCTGCCAGGGGCTCCGGGCGTCAGGTCTGCCTGCGGGTCTCGGCTCCTCCCCACGTCTTCAGGTACGCCTCGGCTCCGGCCAGCATGTCCTGGGCGAACTCGTTGCCGGCGTACTTGCGCATGTCCTCGATCCAGTCGGGGACCAGGCCGTAGTGGGCCACGCCGTCGGTGTTGACGTCCCAGACCCGTTCACCGGTGCGCAGCCGGTCGAGCGTGACCGCGCCGTCGAGCGACGTGAACGGATAGGTGACCGCGCTGCCCTGGCGGGGTCCCGGGAGGGGGCCCATGCCGTTGGTGTCGAGGCCGTAGCCGTAGCCGGGGTGGCCGAACTCGTCACGCAGCGGCTTCGTCGTGCGCCAGCCGGCGGTGAAGGAGTCGGCGGGCGAGCCGTACGCGGTCACCATGCCGCCGAGCCGGTAGATCCGGCGGAAGTAGCTGGGGTCCGCCCAGCTGTGCGAGGAGATGACGCCCGGATACTTGGCGCTCTCCAGCAGGTCGAGCGTCTGGGCGGCGGCCTTGACGCTCATGTGGTCGAGCTCGACGATCATGCCGCGCTTCATCATCCCCTGGACCATGTAGGAGCCCAGCGAGGTCAGGCCCCTGGTGTTGCAGTGCGGCGCCGCGGGATAGACCGGCAGGCCGACGCCGGGCGGCAGCCACCTGGCCACCTCGGGCGGCAGCACTCCGGCCGGGTCGATCGTGTTGTCGTGCTCGGCTCCCGTGCACGTCCTGGCGTTCCAGAAGGAGCCGCTCGCCAGGAAGTTGCCGATGTTGACGATCACGCCCGTGGTGCCCGAGTCGAACCGGACGCCGCACAGGGCGTTGTCGTACTTGTGGCAGACGAACATGCTGCGGACGCCGATCTGGTACATCTCGTCCAGGCCGCGGTCGATCTGCGCCTTGGTGCAGTGCGGGATGCCCCAGGTCTGGCGGCAGCCGAACGGCTCGGAGGTCTCGACGCCCAGGACCACGGCCAGCTTGCCGGTCGCGATCACCTGCCTGGCCTCGGCGGTCGACTTCACCACCCGGAACCAGCCCTGGCCCGGACCGCCGCTCTGGGCGTCGATGTAGTCCTGCAGCTCGAAGGTGCGCTGCGCCTCCAGCCTGAGCGTGGCCATCTCGTCGCAGGTGTTGTGCTTGAGCGGGTAGATCTCGCAGAGCTGCCGGTTGGCGACCAGGTCGTTGACGAAGATCCGGAGCCCGCCGCGCCAGGCCCGTTCGAGCCACTTGTAGTAGCCCTGCTGGTGCGTGAGGGAGTCGTGGGCCGGCCAGTCCTTGAACGTCGGCCAGCCGACCGGGTCGTGCTTGCCCACGGGGGTGCCGTGGCGGGTGAAGTTCTCGAACCAGGCGAGCGATCCGTCGGGCTGGTGGTCGGGGCAGTCGACCAGGGCGTGCTCGATGCCGTCGAGGTCGAACGGCTTGCCGCAGATCAGGCTGCCGCCGAAGGCCTCGTTCGCCATGAGATGGCTGTGGGCGTCGACGAAGCCGCGGACGGGGTTCGCGGATCCCGGCGGCTGCCCGACTGCCCCGACGTCGGACTCCGGGGCGGCCTGGGCGGTGGCGGTGGTCCCCGCCAGAGGCAGGGTGGCCAGCAGGACCACCCCCATGATTCTGGTGATGTTGCGTAACATGAGCGCACCTCACGAATCGGCTGATTCATGGTCTGCCTTTGTTACTCGCCGGTCAAGACGTAAGTGCGGCTCGGATTCGGCGCGATCAGACCACTGCGTCCTCGCCCCCCGCGACCGCGGCGGCCCGCGCCTCGATGGCGGCGATCAGCGCCTCCACCTGGACGGTGTAGACCGGCGCCGGGCGCACCTCCGCGAGCTCCGCGCTGAGCCGGGTGATGTGGGGGAAGCGCTCGGCGTCGACCATGCGGTACTCCCGCATCCATGACGACTCGTCGCCCGCCCTGGCCTCCGGGGTGAACAGCGCGTAGGCGGCCGCCTGGCCGACGTGCGCCAGCAGGGCGTCGGCGACGGCCCGGTAGTGGAGCGCCGCGTCGGCGCCGTCGAGCCCCGCCTCGTTGATCGCGCCGAGGATCAGCTCGACCAGCCTGAACTCGTTGGCCCGACGCGTCGTACGGCTCGCGGTGATCGAGGCGACCGCCGGATACTTGAGCCCGACCCGCAGCGACACCTCGGCCAGCGCCCGCAGCCGGTCCTTCCAGCCGAGCCCGTCGGGAATGCTCTCGACGACCTCGCCGTAGACCCGGTCGGCCACCGACAGCAGCAGCTCGTCCTTGTCGCGGAAGTGCCGGTAGACGGCCGTGGGGTCGGCCCCCAGCTCCTCGCCCAGGCGGCGCACGGTGAACGCGTCGCCGCTGCCCCGGGCGGCGATGCGCAGGCTGGCCTCGATGATGGCCTCGCGGCTGAGCTGGCTGCCCGAGCGCCTGGTCCTCACAGGTGTCTTCGCCATGATCGCACCAGTGTATCGGTTGGGTCTCCACGTAGCGCAACAGTGTTGACATCTATGTTGCGCTCGCGTTCACTCCTCCCCAACACAGCGTGAGCGGAAGGTACGGTCATGGTGGAAACGATCTTCGTGGGACGGGTCTTCACGGGCACGACCCCCACCCCTGTCGATGCGGCGGTGGCGGTCGGCGGCGGGCGCGTCCTGCGGGTCGGCGATCCGGACGAGGTGCCGGCGCAGGCGGGCCCGGGCACCGAGGTGGTGGATCTCGGCGACGGCCTGCTCATGGCGGGCTTCCAGGACGCCCACGTGCACCCGGCGTCCGGCGGCGGCCAGATGCTGCGCTGCGACCTGTCGGCCGAGCACGACGTCGAGGGCTACCTCCGGGTGATCGCCGCCTACGCCGCGGCGAACCCGGACCAGGCGTGGGTCCACGGTGGCGGCTGGTCGATGGACGCCTTCCCCGGCGGCACGCCGACCAGGCAGCTGCTCGACACGGTGGTGCCCGACCGCCCGGCGCTGCTGACCAACCGCGACGGCCACGGCGCCTGGGCCAACAGCCTGGCCCTGCGCCTGGCGGGCCTCGACAGGGACACGCCCGACCCCGTGGACGGCCGGATCGAGCGCGAGCCCGACGGCACCCCGCAGGGCACCCTGCACGAGGGCGCCATGACGCTGGTGACCGCGCACGTCCCGGTGGCGACCGCCGAGGAGGCCTACGCCGGGCTGCTCGCCGGCCAGTCCCACCTGTTCTCGATGGGTGTGACGGCATGGCAGGACGCCATGATCGGCGCGTTCCCCGGCCATCCCGACAACTACCCGGTGTACCTGCGCGCCGCCCAGGAGGGGACGCTGCGGGCCCGCGTCGTCGGCGCGCTGTGGTGGGACCGCGAGCGGGGCCTGGAGCAGATCCCCGAGCTGGTGGAACGGCGGGAGCACGGGCGGGTCGGCCGCTTCAACGCCACCACCGTCAAGATCATGCTGGACGGCGTGGCGGAGAACTTCACCGCCGCGATGCTGGAGCCGTACCTCGACGGCTGCGGCTGCGCGACCGCCAACAGCGGCCTGAACTTCGTCGACCCCGCCCTGCTGCGCGAGGCGGTCCGCGAGCTGGACGCGCTCGGCTTCCAGATCCACTTCCACGCCCTCGGCGACCGCGCGGTCCGGGAGGCGCTCGACGCCCTCGCCGGAGCGCGCGCCGCCAACGGCGCCAACGACAACCGCCACCACCTGGCGCACCTGCAGGTCGTGCACCCCGCCGACATCCCGAGGTTCGCCGAGGTGGGCGCCGCCGCCAACATCCAGCCGCTCTGGGCGGCCCACGAGCCCCAGATGGACGAGCTCACCATCCCGTTCCTCGGGGCCGCACGCGCGGCCCTGCAGTACCCCTTCGGCGACCTGCTCCGCGCCGGCGCCCGGCTGGTCGCCGGCAGCGACTGGTCGGTGAGCAGCCCGAACCCGCTGTGGGGCGCGCACGTCGCGGTGAACAGGACCGTGCCCGACGGCGAGCGACGCGCGCCGTTCCTGCCCGGGCAGGCGCTCACCCTGGCGCAGGCGCTCACCGCCTACACGGCCGGCAGCGCCTGGATCAACCACATCGACGACGTCACCGGCACGGTCGAGGCAGGCAAGGACGCCGACCTGGTGGTGCTGGACCGCGACCCCTTCGCCGGTCCGCCCGAGGAGATCGGCGCCACCCGGGTGGCCAGGGCCTACGTCCAGGGCCAGCTCGTCCACCAGGCCTGACATCCCGCGAGAAAGGCGTGACTCATGAGCGGACTGCGAGGGACGGCACTGGCCGTCCTCACCCTGGCCATGGCCGCCGCCGCGTGCGGCGGGGGCGGAACCGCGGCCCCGGCGGCCGGCAAGAACCTGAGCTCCGGCACTCCCCGGCCCAAGGGTGACATCGACGCCTTCACCTGGGTCTCCTATGCCGAGCCACCGACCCTCGACTACGTCCACGCCTTCGACTACCCGCAGAACATGGTGCTGTCCAACGTCTGCGAGAGCCTCATGCGCTGGACGCCGGAGCTGAAGGAGGAGCCTGGCCTGGCGGAGAAGGCCGAGCAGCGCGATCCCAAGACGCTCGTCTACACCATCCGCAAGGGCGTGCGCTTCCACAGCGGCGCCGAGCTGACCGCCGACGACGTGGTGGCCAGCCTCAACCGGCACCTGGACGAGAAGATCGGCTCCTACTGGATCTCCACCTTCCGCAACGTCAAGTCGATCACCAGGACCGGCCCGATGGAGGTGACGGTCAGGTTCAAGCGGCCCGACGCGCTGTTCAACCTGGAGATGGGCGCCTCGCCCGGCACGGTGGCGAGCGCGGCCTCGCTCAAGGCGCAGGGCAAGGCGTTCGGCACCGCCGACGGCGGCCTGGACTGCACGGGGCCGTTCAAGCTCGGCGCCTGGACCAAGGGGCAGTCGATCCAGCTCGACCGCTTCGCCGGCTACTGGGGCACCAAGGCCCGGTCGGGCAAGGTCACCTTCACCTTCGTGCCCGACGCGGCAGCCAGGACCAACGCCCTGGTGACCGGCGAGGCCGACGGCGGCTACCTGATCCCGGCCGCCTCCGTCGCCCGGCTGCGCTCCTCGGGGGCCGGCACCGTCTACGGCGGCCCCAACCTCACCACCGCGAACCTGATCGTCTCCGACCTGCGCGCCGGCCCGCTCGCCGACGTCCGGATACGGCAGGCGCTGTCGCTGGCCATCGACCGGCAGGGCCTGGCCAAGGCGGCCCTCGGCGAGTACAGCGCCCCCACGCTCGTGCCCGGGCCGGTGCAGGCCTGGCGCAACGTGGCCGAGGCCAGGCCGCCCGCCCCCGCCGTCAAGCGCGACGTCGAGGCGGCCAAGAAGCTCGTCGCCGAGGCCGGAGCGCAGGGCATGAAGATCGTGATCGCCACCTCCAACGCGGCGCCCGAGTTCCCGGTGATCTCCAACGCCGTGCAGGCGGCGGCCCAGCAGATCGGCCTGACGGCCGAGGTGCGGACCATCGCCCCCGACGCCTACACCGCGCTGTTCTCCGACCCCGCGGCGCGCAAGGGCATCGACCTGTTCCCGACGTTCTGGTACCTGTCGGCGACCGACCCGCTCGAACTGTACGGGCTGTTCAAGACGGGGCAGTTCGAGAACTACGGCGGGTTCTCCGACCCCGCCTACGACAAGCTGGTCGACGCGGCCGAGGCCGAGTTCGACCGGGTCGAGCGGGCCCGGCTGACGGCCAGACTCCAGGAGACGGCGGCCACCCAGCTCCCGTGGATCCCGCTGGCGGACCTCGACAACGTGATGTTCCTGGGCAAGCGCATCACGGGCGCGCCCACCAGCATCTCCTACCTCTACTACCCGTGGGCCGCGGACATCGGGGCGGCGGGTTGATGGCGCGCTTCCTGCTGCGCCGGCTGGCCGGGATGGCCGCGATCCTGGGCGCGGCCTCGTTCCTGGTGTTCGGCGCCCTCCAGCTCGCCCCCGGAGACCCGGCCACCTTCCTGCTCAGCGGGCGCTCGGCCACGCCGGAGGCCCTCGCCGCCATCCGCGCGCAGTACCGGCTCGACGATCCGGTGCCCGTGCAGTACCTGCACTGGATCGGCGGGGTGATCACCGGCGACTTCGGCCGCTCGGTGCAGTTCCGCACCGATGTCGGCGGGCTGATCGCCGCCCGCGTGCCCGTCACGCTCACCCTCATCGGGATGGCCTTCGTGCTCACGATGGTGCTGGGCCTGGCGTTCGGCGTGTGGAGCGCGACCAGGCCGGGGGTGGTGGACAAGGCCGTGCTCGTGGGCAGCTCGGTCGCGGTCGCCACGCCCTCCTTCGTGCTGGGGTTCGTGCTCATCGTGGTGTTCTCGGTGAACCTCGGCTGGTTCCCGTCCATCGGCGCCGGGGATGGCCTGGCCGACCGGTTGCACCACCTCACGCTGCCCGCCGTGGCGCTCGCCCTCACCTTCGCGGGGGTGCTCGCCAGGGTGTCGCGGACGGCGATGATCGAGCAGCTGGGCCAGGAGTACGTCGTCGTCGCCCGCGGCCGGGGCGTGCCCGAGCCGACGATCGTGCGCAGGCACGTGCTGCGCGGCGCCATGACGGTGACCCTCACCTACGGCGGCCTGCTGGTGCCCGGCCTGCTGGTCTCGACCGTGCTGGTGGAGACCACCTTCGGGGTCAACGGCCTCGGCCAGTTGCTGCAGTACTCGGTGACGGTCAAGGACTTCCCCGTCGTGCAGGCGCTGACCCTGCTGACCGTGGCGGTGTTCGTGCTGGCCAACCTCGTGGTGGACCTGCTCGCGCCGCTGGCCGACGCCCGCGTACGCCTGGGAGCGAGGACCTGATGGAACAACACGTGCGCCTGGGGGCGAGGACCTGATGGAACAACTCGTCGTCAGACCCGGACTGCGCGGCCTCACCGGCCGGTTCAAGGGCGGCGGCCTGCGGGCGGCGGCGCTCGTGGTGATCGCGCTGCTGGTCCTGGCCGCCGTGCTGGCGCCGCTGATGGCTCCCGCCGACCCCGACGCGGTGGACCTGTCGGCCGCACTGGCCGGCCCCGGCGGCGACCACCTGCTCGGCGCCGACGCCTCCGGCCGCGACCTGCTGTCCAGGGTGATCTACGGGGCCAGGACGGGGCTGCTCGGCCCGCTGGGCGTCGTGGCCCTGTCCACGGTGCTCGGCGTCGCGGTCGGATTGAGCGCCGCCTGGCACGGCGGCTGGGTGGACGCCGCGCTGTCACGCTCGATGGAGCTGGTCTTCGCCTTCCCCGGCCTGCTGCTGGCCATCCTGGTGGTCGCGATGTACGGCCCCGGCCAGCTCGGGCCCGTGATCACGCTGGCCGTCGCCTACACGCCGTTCGTGGGCCGCCTGGTGCGCGGCGTGGCGCGGGGGGAGATGGGCCGCCCGTACATCGCCGCGTACCGGGCGCTGGGCTTCGGCGGCCTGACCATCTGCCTGCGCCACCTGCTGCCGAACATCGCCCCGGTGATCCTCGCCCAGTCCACGATCAACTTCGGCTACGCCCTGCTCGACCTGGCCGGGCTCGCCTTCCTCGGCCTGGGCGTGCAGCCGCCGACCGCCGACTGGGGAGCCATGATCAACGAGGGGCAGTCCGCCGTCCTGCAGGGGGCGCTCGGCCCGATCCTCGTCCCCGGTCTGGCCATCGTGCTGAGCGTGATCGCCTTCAACATCGTCGGCGAGAGCCTCGCCGACCACGTCTCCCGGAGGTGACCATGCTGGAGATCGACGACCTCTCGGTACGCCTGCCACGCACCGCCCGCCCGGCGATCGACCGCATGTCGCTCACCGTGGCCGAGAACGAGACCGTCGGCCTGGTCGGCGAGTCGGGATCCGGCAAGTCGCTGACCGCTCGGGCCGTCCTCGGCCTGCTGCCGGAAGGCACGCGGGCCGAGGGCGCGATCCGGATGGACGGCGCCGACGTGCTGTCCATGTCCCCGGCGAGTCTGCGCCGCCACCGGACCCACGCGGCCGCGATGATCTATCAGGATCCGCGCGCGGCGATCAGCCCCTTCCGGCGGATCGGCGACTTCCTCGCCGAGATCCTCAGGGAGGAGATCGGCGCCAGGGCGGCCCGCGCCAGGGCCGTCGAGCTGCTGGGCATGGTCGGCCTGCCGGAGCCCGAGCGGCACGTGCGCCAGCATCCGCACGAGCTGTCGGGCGGCATGCTCCAGCGGGTGGTGATCGCGGCCGCCCTGGCGGGAGAGCCCCGGCTGCTGCTGGCCGACGAGCCGACCACCGCGCTGGACGTGACCACCCAGGCCGAGATCATGCGGCTGCTGCGCGACCTGCGCGCCAGGACGCGGACCGGGATGCTGTTCATCACCCACGACCTGGAGCTGGCCGCCACGATCTGCGACCGCGTCTACGTCATGTACGCCGGCCGGGTCATGGAGACCGGCCCGACGCGGCGGCTGTTCGCCGGGCCGCGCCATCCCTACACCGCGGGCCTGCTGGCCGCCACCCCGCGCGTCACGCACCTGGGCACGCTGCCGCCGCCGATCCCCGGGCGGCCGCCCGACCTGCTGTCGGCTCCCCCGGGCTGCCCGTTCACCCCGCGCTGCCCCGACGCCACGGACTCCTGTACGGCCGCCGCCCCGCTCCTGGTGGACGGGGTGGCCTGTGTGAAGGCGGAACGGTGACCATCGACCTCGAGGTGCGCGGCCTGCGCAAACGGTACGGCGCGTTCACCGCCGTGGACGACGTCGGCTTCGACCTGGCGGCGGGCGGATCGCTCGGCCTGGTGGGAGAGTCGGGCTCGGGCAAGACCACGACGGCCCGGCTGCTGCTCGGCCTGGAGCGGCCCGACGCCGGCACGGTGCTGGTGGCGGGGAAGCCGCTGGCGGAGCTCGGCCGCAAGGCCAGGGCGCGGCTGATCCAGATCGTCTTCCAGGATCCTCTCGGCTCGCTCGACCCGCGCCTCGCCGTACAGGAGTCGCTGGCCGAGGTGCTGCGGCTGCACTTCCCCGGCGAGCCGCACCAGGCACGGGTGGGCGAGCTGCTCGACCAGGTCGGTCTCGGCCCGCGTGAGGCGCGGGCACTGCCCAGGGAGCTGTCGGGCGGCCAGCGGCAGCGCGTCGCCATCGCCCGGGCGCTGGCCGTGCGGCCCAGGGTGCTGGTGCTCGACGAGGCCGTGGCCGCGCTCGACGTCTCGGTCCAGGCGCAGATCCTGGGCCTGCTGGCCGAGATCCGCGCGGCAGGCGACGTCTCCTTCCTGTTCATCACCCACGACCTGGCCGTGGTCGGCTGCGTGACCGATCACGTGGCCGTCATGCGGCGCGGCCGGATCGTCGAGTCGGGGCCGACGGAGCAGGTGCTGACCGCTCCCGGCCACGCGTACACGCGGCTGCTGCTGGATTCCGTCCCACGGCCCGCCTTCTAAGGAGATTTCCGGAAATGTTGTGCTACCTGTCGGCCACCGAGGCCCATCGCCTCATGTCCAGGCGCGAGCTGTCGCCCGTGGAGCTGCTGACCGCCGTCATCGACCGGGCCGAGGCCGTGGAACCACGGATCAACGCCTTCACCGAGCACCTGTACGAGTCGGCGATGGAGCAGGCCAAGGCCGCCGAGACCGCCTACCTGAACGGCACCGCCAGGCCGCTCGAAGGCGTCCCGGTGGCGGTCAAGGAGGAGCATCCCATCGAGGGCCACACCCACGAGGAGGGCTCGCTCCTGCTGCAGGGCATGGTCGCCGAGGAGAGCCACCCGGTGGTCACCCGGATCGCGCAGGCGGGCGGCATCATCCATGCCCGCACCACGACGCCCGAGTTCAGCTGCGCCGGGTTCACCCACAGCAGGCTGTGGGGCGTGACGCGCAACCCCTGGAACCTCGACTACTCCCCCGGCGGCTCCTCGGGCGGCTCCGGCGCCTCGCTGGCCGCGGGCACCTCGCTGCTGGCCACCGGTTCCGACATCGGCGGCTCCATCCGCATCCCCGCCTCGTCCTGCGGGGTGGTCGGGTTCAAGCCGCCGTTCGGGCGGGTGCCCGCGCTGCCGCCGTTCAACCTCGACCAGTACTGCCACGACGGCCCCATGGCCCGTACCGTCGCCGACGTCGCGCTGCTGCAGAACGTCATCGCCGGCCCGCACCCGTGGGACGTGGCCTCCCTCCGGCCCAGGCTGGAGCTGCCGCCGCTCACCGGCGACGTGCGCGGGATGCGGATCGCCCTGTCGCTGACGCTCGGCGACTACCTGGTGGAACCGGACGTCGTCGCGGGCACGCTCGCCGCCGCCGAGGCGCTGCGCGCGGCCGGCGCGGTCGTGGAGGAGGTCGCGCTGCCCTGGACCAGGGGGCAGATCATGGCCGCCGCCGACGCCCATTTCGCGGGCATCTTCGGCGCCGGGATCGGCGAGCTGGCCGCCGAGCACGCGGACCTGCTGTCGGACTACACCCGGCGGTTCGCCGAGATGAAGCCGGAGCTCAGCTTCTACCAGGGCATGGAGCTGGAGGGCCTGATCTACCGGCCGCTCGGCGAGCTGCTGGAGCGCTTCGACGCGCTGCTCTGCCCGACCATGGCCGTGCCGGCCTTCCCCGCCGAGCACGACGGCGGCCCGCTGTCCGTCAACGGCGAGAGCGGCCACTACATGCTGGGGGTCATGACGATCCCCTTCAACATCGCCAGCCGCTGCCCGGTGCTGTCCGTCCCGTCGGGGGTGGCCGCCACCGGCGTCCCGACCGGCGTGCAGATCGTGGGCCGCACCTACGACGACGTGACCGTCTTCCAGGTCGCCTCGTGCCTGGAGGCCGCCCTGCCCGGCATCGGACGGCCCGCCGGCCTGTGAGGCCCGCCCGCTGCTCGCCCGACCTGCCGGCCGGTGCGTCCGCAGGGCGGCGGCACCGGCCGGTCAAGGCGGGGCGTCAGGTGGCGAAGGTGGCCAACGGCTCCACGCCGTAGGTGCGGGCGTAGCCGTTCTCGGTGCCCACGAGCAGGTCCACGACGTCGAAGTAGCGGTCCCAGAAGGGGGTCTCGCGCAGCGCGTCGATCAGCAGCCGGTAGGCGTCGTGGTCGTCCGCCTCCCAGACCCAGACGTCGGTGACCCGCGCCGAGTAGAACTCCGTGTCGTAGAAGCGGGAGCGGACGCCGCGGGTGCGGGCCTCGATCACCGGGACGACCTGGGTGGCGAAGGCCTCGACGCGTTCGGGCACGGTCAGCGCCAGCCACTCGGGCGTGGTCTTGACCAGCATGAACGCGGTGACCGGCGGCTCGGTTCGGTCAGTGGACATCGGCTGCCTCCGGCGTGGCGAGGACGGCGGGCTTGAGGGTCCGCGCGCACCACTGCGCGAATCCGGTGGCCGGGGCCGCCTGCGGCGAGCGGTCGACGCCCGCGTCCAGGCCCTGGTCCTTGGCGCGCTTCATGTCGACCATGCCCTCGACGAACTCCTCGTTGAGGCCGTAGCCGAGCATGGTGGAGCGCAGCTCGTCGAGCGGCTGGCGCCGGTAGTGGACCGGACGGCCCAGCTCCTCGGTCATGATGCGGGCCAGGTCGTCGGGCGACAGGTCCTGCGGGCCGAGCACCGGGACACTGCCGACACCGGTCCAGGAGCGGTCCAGCAGCAGCCCGGCCGCCGTCGCGGCGATGTCGGCGACGGCCACCATCGGGGCCGGACGGTCCGCGGCGACGGTGTCGGTGAAGACGCCGTGCTCGCGGAGCGAGTCGGCCTCCTCCAGCAGGTTCTCGTAGAAGGACGGGCAGGCCAGGGCGCGGTAGGCGACGCCGGAGCCGGCGATCAGGTCGTCCATGGCGAGGGAGGCGGTGACCAGCCCGGCCCGGGCGGCCTGCGGGGTGCCGCGGCCGAGCGCCGAGACACCGACGACATGGCCGACACCGTGGGCGGCGAACGCCCGCGCGGCCGGGCGGGTGAAGCCGCTGTACGCCTCGTCGGGCGTGAGCGAGGCGTCCGGCGGCACCAGCCAGAAGACGGCGTCGGCCCCGGTGAAGGCGCGCTCGGCGGTCGCGGCGTCGCCGTGCGAGCCGGTGACCACCTCGACCCGGCCGCGGACGGCCTCGGGGAGCCGGGCGGGATCGCGGACGACGACGCGCACCTCCTCTCCGTGGGCGGGCGCGGCCTCGACCAGCAGTGACAGCAGCCGCCGGCCGATGTTCCCGGTGGGGGCGGTAATGACGATCATGAAAACCTCTCGGTCCGTGTCGGATCGGTTCGACCCCTTGATCGTGCAGACCCGGACCGTATTGCCACAATGGGAACTTCAGCATCCCATCATTGCCTGAAACGGAATAATGCCGTTGAGCAGCCCCATCCCGAACCTCGACGCCAACCTCGCCGTCGCCCTCGACGCCCTGCTGACCGAGCAGAGCGTCACCCGTGCCGCCGCCCGGCTGCGCACCTCCCCCGCGGCGATGAGCCGCACCCTGGCCCGGCTGCGCCGGGTGCTCCAGGATCCGCTGCTGGTGCGGGCAGGACAGGCGATGGTGCCCACCCCCCGCGCCGAGGCGCTGCGGGACGAGGCCGCCGCGGTGGTGCGCCGGCTGGAGGCGTTGCTCACCCCGAGCGGCGAGATCGACCCCGCCGCGCTGCGGCGCACCTTCACCGTCCAGGCCTCGGACCTGGTCGGCGCGGCGCTGGCGCCGGGCCTGCTCGGGCTGGCCCGGCGCCGGGCGCCGGGCGTGTCGCTGCGGGTGCTGGCCGAGGAGTGGGAGGCGGGCCCCGCGCTGCGCGAGGGCCGGATCGATCTGGAGATCGGGGCCATCGACCACGTCGACCCGGAGACCCGTGTCGAAGAGCTGGTCACGCTGCGGATGGCGGCCGGGGTCAGGGCCGGGCACCCGCTCGCCGAAGGAACCCTGACGCCCGCCGGGCTGGCCGCGGCCGAGCACGTGGCGGTCAGCCGCCGGGGACACTTCGCCGGCCCGCTGGACGCGGCCCTGGCCGAGCGGGGCCTCAGCCGCCGGGTCTGCGCCGTCCTGCCCGGACACCTGGCGGCGATGGCGCTGGCCGCGACCGGCGACGTGGTCTGCCTGGTGCCGACCGCGCTGCCGGGTGAGCCCCCTTCACCGCTCAGCGACGCGGCGCACGCGCTGGGACTGCGCCTGCTGGACATCCCGCTGCCGCTGCCGCCGGTGACGATCGGCATGGCCTGGCACCCGCGCCACCTCGCCGACGGGGCCCACCAGTGGCTGCGTGGCGCCGTGCGCCGGGTGCTCCGTCCGGCCCGGGAGGAGTAGCCCACACCAGCGTCATCGCGGCGGGGGCGCGGCGGTCGCCGCCGGCTCGTCCGTGGTGGTGCCCTGTCGGCCGGCCCGGCGCTCGGTGTGCGCGGAGCGCGGTGCCGGCCAGCCCCCGGACGGTGCGGTCTCCTGTGTCAGGCCCGTGATGACGGCCCGAAGGAGGCGTTCCGCCTGCAGGTCGGCGGCCTCGGGGCCGTCGAGGGTCATGAGCCCGTCGGCGAGGAGGGTGGCCAGTCCGTGCATGGCCGCCCAGACGGCGAACTCGGCTCCAGGGCGGGCCGCGGCGTTCAGGGCGCCGACGGCGACGAGCCGGTCGAGCTCGGCTTCGACCACGTCGTGCGGGTGCTGCGCGATCTCCGCTCCAGGGTCCCGGCCCCCGAAACCGAAGGCCAGGCGCGCGACCGCCGGGTCTTCCAGCGCCCAGCGGACGTAGGCGCGACCTGCCGCGACGAGGCCCCCCTGGGGGTCGACGCCCGGTCCGGCCGTCTGTGCGGCGCTGCTCATACGCTCGCCGAGGCGAGCGATCACCCGCGTCGACAGCGCGCCGACCAGCGCGTCGCGCGAGGCGAAGTGGTGGTAGGCGGCGCTCGGGCTGACCCCGACCCGGGCCGAGGCCTCCCGCAGCGACCAGCCCACGACCCCGTGTTCGCGGACCAGCGCCTCGGCCGCGTCCAGCAGGGCGTTCCGCAGCTCTCCGTGGTGGTACCGCCTCTTGTTCACGACCCTGATCTTAACAGTGCTCAGATGCGTGTTACAGTCGGGACACCGTTAATCTGAACACTGATTAGATTGGAGTGTGGCCATGTCCGCCACCGATCCTTCGCGGGGCGCGCCCGACGTGAGCAGCGGGCCGGCGCCGATCGTGCGCGGCGAGCCGGTCCAGGTCGCCGACGGTGTCCATGTGATCCCCGACCAGCGGGTGGAGCTCGTCCCGAACGTCGGCATCGTCGTGGGCGAGGAGGCCGCGCTGGTCATCGACACCGGCATGGGCCCCGCCAACGGCGCGTACGTCCTGGAGCAGGCCCGGCGTCTCGCCGGTGAGCGGCGCCTGTACCTGACCGTCACGCACTTCCATCCTGAGCACGGCTTCGGCGCGCAGGCGTTCAAGGGCGCCGCGACGATCGTCTACAACCGCGGGCAGCGCGACGAGCTGCGCCGCAAGGGCTCCGGCTACCTCGGCATGTTCCGGGGACTGGGCCCGAACATCGCGGGCGCACTCGAAGGTGTCGAGCTCGTCGAGCCCGACCTCGTCTACGACGGTGAGGCCGAGCTCGACCTCGGGGGCCGCACGGCGGTGCTGCGCACCGTCGGCCCGGCCCACACCGCCTCCGACCAGGTCGTGCTGATCGACGACCGCGTGCTGTTCGGGGGCGACCTGTTCGAGACCCGCATCTTCCCGATCACGCCGTACTTCCCGCCGCACGACACGGACGTCGCTCCGGAGCGTTGGATCGGCGTCCTCGACCAGCTCATCGCCCTCGGCCCCGAGATCGTGGTCCCCGGGCACGGCGAGGTGAGCGACGTGTCGCTGATCCGCGACGTCCGTGACTTCCTCGTGTACGTCCGTGACGAGGCCGGCCGGCTGCGGGAGGCCGGCCTCTCCGCCGACGCGGTGGCGGCCACGATCGACCAGGACGCCCGCATCCGCTGGAGCACCTGGGAACGGCCCGAATGGATCAGCTCCGCGGCCCGGGCCTTCTATGACGCCGGCGCCGCCGGTTGAGACCCCACGGCCTCGGCGGCGCGGCTCACCAGCCGAGCTGGTCGCCGAGCCGCAGGCGCAGCCACAGCACCAGACGCTCGTCCGGGTCGGAGAGGTCGAACCCGAAGATCTCCTGGGCGCGCAGCAGCCGGTACCGGACGGTGTTCGGGTGCACGGACAGCCGCTGGGAGGCGGCCGCGATATCGCTGTTGGCGTCCAGGTAGGCGAGGATGGTGGGGGCGTAGATGGTGCCGTGCTCCAGATCGTGGGCGCGCACCGCCGGCCCGAGCCTGCGGGGCGGCGCCTCGTGCGCGGCCAGGATCCGGGCCAGCGCGGACAGCGTCGCGCTCCCCCACACCTCGTCGATCGTGGCCACCTGGGACGGTTCCGGGTCGCCCGGCCGGTCGGTGAGCGCGCGCAGGACGAGGTCCGCGTCGGCGCGTGAGCTCGCGATCGCGTGCAACCCCTGGACGAGCGCGCCGATTCCGGCCTGGACGGGCACCCGCAGCGCGCCGTGGGCTCGCCGGGCGATGTCGGCGACGAGGTCGCGGTGCGCGTTCGGCGAAGGCCCGCTCGGCAGCAGCGCGTAGACCGTCCCGTCGATCAACGCGCAGCCGTGCCGGCCGTAGTGGGCCTCGCAGTGCAGGCTCACCAGGTCGGCGAGCCGGGTGGCCGCGTGTGCCGCGAGGACGTCGTCGGCGTCGCGGGAGGCGACGGCGAACGCGGCCACCATGACGGGCAGGTTCGGGTCCAGGCCGAGCTGGGGGGCCACCGTGGCGGCGCCGCTCGGGTCGGCGAGCAGCCGCCGCAGGAGGTCGGCGCGCCTGCGCCGGACGGCGTCGACCGCGGTACGGGCCGCGAGCAGGTGCAGCGAGACGGTGTCCACCACGTCGGCAAGAGTCTGTTCCGCGGCGGAGTCCAGGCAGTCCTCGGTGTCGACGACCCAGATCGAGCCCAGCAGCTCGCCTCCCGCGCGGACCGCGACACCGAGCCGGGGAAGACCGCCGCCGACGGCCGGGAACCGGCAGGTGCGCGCCGCTCGGGCGAGCGCGCGGTACTGCTCGTCGTATTCCGGGCCGTCGGGCACCTGAAGGCCGAGGATGCCCTGGCGGCGGCCCTCGTCGATGGCCTGGCCGGGCAACGTCGAGTACGCGAGGATGCGCCGGTGCGGATCCTCGATCACGGTGGCGCCTCCCGCCATCCCCGCGATCGCGTTGGCCAGGGCGAACAGGTCACCGACGGCGGGGGCGCCCCCGGCCTGCGCGAAACGCACCGGGGAGGCGAGGGCCGAGGAGATCATGGCGTCCAGATGGTGCCAGGCTACGGCCTCGTCGGCGGCGAGCAGCACGACGCCGGACCGCCGCGCGGCTTCCACCAGCTCGGTGACCGGCTCGCCGAAACTCTTCACCACCAGGCAGGCGTACCCGGCCTCGGCCGCCGACGCGAGGAGCTCCATCGCCTGCGCCTCGGCCGTCCCCACGCCGACGGCGAGCAGGATCGCGTCCCTGACGGGTGGAAGCGGGGCTCGCCGCTCGAAGATGAGCACGCCCGAGACCGGCACCGGCCTCTCCGGCAGGACGGACAACGGCCGTAGCAGCGAAGAGCCCAGGACTTCGAGGACCTGTCCGAGATCGGGCACCTCAGGATCAAGCACTTCTCACCTCTTTGGCCGGACGCACAAAGCATGCGCGGAATCTCTGGACGGGCACCGCAAGGCACCCCGCCAGTACGGACGCGACGCTGTCAGCATGCGCATTCCAGCAAGCGTGCAGCGGGCAGCCCCGGCGACCGTACCCGTCTCCCCCCAGGCGAGCGCAACCGAGACCGCCACGCGCGCCGCGACCCGTGCGGGCGTCCGGATCCACCTGGCCGAGGACCTCCCCACGCTCGAAACGGTGTCGCGATTCCTCGCCGGTGTGTGGCAGACGCCCGCGTCCCGGCCGCCGTTCACGCCCGACGTGCTGCGGGCCTTCGCGCACACCGGAGGCGCCGTGCACTACGCGAGCGACGGGCACGGCGTCGCCGCCGCGTCCGTCCTGCTGTTCTGCTCGCCTGCCTCCCGTGCCGTCTACTCGATGATCGCAGCCGCCGGCACCAGCGATCGCGGAGTCGGGTTCGCCCTCAAGCAGGCGCAGCGGGCCTGGGCGCTCGAACGTGGCGCGGCCCGCATGATCTGGACCTTCGACCCCCTGGTGAGCCGCAACGCCCGCTTCAACCTCGCCAAGCTCGGCGCGACCGCCACCGAGTACACCGTGGACTTCTACGGCCCGATCGACGACGTCATCAACGGGCACGACGAGACCGACCGGCTCACCGCCGTCTGGCCGCTGTCCGATCCGCGTCCCGCCCACCTGGCCGGACTCGATCTCGGGAGCGTGGAACTCGACCCCCGGCTCGCGCCGGACGGAGAGCCGTTCAGCGCACGTGACGAGAGCGGGCACTGGTGCCGGGTCCCACACGACATCGTCACCACGCGCCGCCAGGACCGGCGGCTCGCCGCCGAGTGGCGGACGGCCGTACGCGAGGTCCTGCTCCCGGTCTTCGAGGCGGGCTTCACCGCGACCGGATTCAGCACGTCCGGCTGGTACCGCCTGACCGGGAAGGAACAGGCGTGAAGATCGAGCTCATCGAACTCGTCGAGATCCGCCTTCCCCTCGTCCGCCCGTTCCGGACCTCGTGCGGGACCGACACCGAACGGCACACTCTGCTGCTGCGCGTGGTGACGGACGCCGCCGAAGGCTGGGCCGAGTTCGGCGGCGACCCCGGACCGGTGTACAGCCCGGAGTTCGCCGCCGGCGCCGAACGCGTCCTCGCGGATCACCTCGTGCCGAGGGTCACCGCGCTGCACCGGCCGAGCGCCGCCCGAATCGCCGCCGCGACGTCCCCGGTCAAGGGCCACCCCATGGCCAAGGCCCTGCTCGAGACGGCGATCCTCGACGCCGAGTGCCGCGCGCACGCGATGCCGCTCGCCACCTACCTCGGCGCGGTGCGCGACCGCGTCGCCGCCGGGGTGTCCGTGGGGATCCCGGACACGATCACGGACCTGCTGGAATCCGTCTCCGCCTACCTGGAGCAGGGATACGTCCGGATCAAACTCAAGATCGAACCGGGCTGGGACATCGAGCCCGTCCGCGCGGTCCGCCGCGAGTTCGGCGACGCGCTGGCGCTGCAGGTCGACGCGAACACCGCCTACTCGCTCACCGACGCCGAGCACCTGCGCGGGCTCGACGAGTTCGGACTCGTCCAGATCGAGCAACCGCTCCACGAGGACGACCTGCGCGGCCACATCGAGCTCGCCAAGGTGCTGCGCACGCCGATCTGCCTCGACGAATCGATCCGCTCCGCGCGCGACGCCGCCACCGCGATCGCCCTGGGCGCCTGCCGCGTCGTCAACATCAAGCCCAGCCGGGTCGGAGGCTACCTGGAGGCCCGGCGGATCCACGACGTCTGCGCGGCGCACGGGATACCCGTCTGGTGCGGCGGGATGCTCGAGACCGGGATCGGCCGCGCGCAGAACCTCGCCCTCGCCGCACTTCCCGGCTTCGTGCTGCCGAGCGACATCTCGGCCTCCAGCCGCTACTACGCCGAGGACCTCACCGACCCGTTCCAGCTCGACGACGGCTGCCTGTCCGTTCCGGACGGTCCGGGCAGCGGCGTGACCGTGCGTCCCGCGGCGCTCGGCCGATACGCCGTCTCGACGCGGAGGCTGTACGAGCGAGGCTCGGCGCGGTAGCGGCCGCGCTCCCGAGCACGAGGCGAAACCCATGGTGAAAGGAGACATCATGCGAGGTAGGACGAGTGTTGTCATGGCCTTGACGGTCACGGCCTCTCTGCTTGCGGGGCCCGCCGCGTCGGCCGCGGCACCACCGTGTGACACCAGGCCCATCCAGACGGCGCTGAAGGCGCTGGCGAAGGTCGGCGCGGGGATCGCCGTGACGGTGAAGAGCCCGCGCTGCGGCGTCTGGAACGGCGGCGTCGGCCTCGCCGACCGCAGGACGGGCCGCAAGGTCACCGGCGACGAGCACAGCCGGATCGGCAGCGACACCAAGACCTGGACGGCCACGGTCGTGCTCCAGCTCGTCGGCGAAGGCAGGATCAGTCTCGACGAGACCGTCGACCACTATCTGCCCGGTCTCATCCGCACCAGGCTCTACGACGGCCGCAAGATCACTGTCCGGCAGCTCCTGCAGCACACCAGTGGCCTGCCCGACTATCTGGACGCGCCGTTCTGGGACGACGAGGAGGCGCACCGCTGGGATCACATCGAGCCCCTGCAGACGGTGCAGCAGGCGCTGACGCTCCCCCGCCCCGACCGGACCGCGTCGGGTTTCGCCTACGCCAACACCAACTACAACCTGGCCGGACTGATCGTCACGAAGGTCACCGGCCGCGGCATCGGCACCGAGATCACCCAGCGGATCATCGAGCGGCTCGGACTGCGCGAGACCTCCTGGCCCGGCGACCAGACCACGATCCCCAAGCCGGACCTGCGGGGTTACGTGAAGAAGCGCGGGACCCTGGTGGACATGACGGAGTGGAACACCTCCGAGGCCGACGCGTCCGGCGAGCTGATCTCCACCGGCGCCGACGCGACCGCCTTCTGGACCGCGCTGCTGACCGGGAAGCTGCTGGCCCCGGCCCAGCTCGCCGACATGAAACAGACCATCCTGGACGACTACGGCAAGGACTACGGCCTGGGAGTCGAGGGCTACCGGCCCGCCCCCGGCCTCGTCGCCTGGGGACACAGCGGCAGCATGGCCAGCGGCCACAAGTTCAGGAACGCCGTCACCGACGACGGGCAACGGGCCGTGACGCTGCTGATCGGCACGGACACCTTCGACTCGGACGACGTCGACTCCATCATCGGCGATCTCATCCGCGACCTCCGCTGACCGGCCCCCTCCTGCCCCTGGCGTATCTCCACGGCTACCGGTGCGCGGTCAGGGTGTAGGCGCCCCGGGTGCAGCCGGTGATCCGCCAGCCGCCCGCCGCCTGCCGGACGGCGACGTCCGTGACTCCGGTCCCGCGAACGACCGGCCGGGCGCTGCCGGGGAACCAGACGTCGAGGCCGCACCCGCTGCCGTCGCCCTGGACCGTGAGGCTCGCCTGGTCCGACGTGAGGCCGGTCAGGCGGCCGGGGGCGGAGCGGGGGTAGGGACGCGAGAGCTCGGCGACGTACGCGTGGGCCGGAGGCAGGTCCTTCCCGGTGGCACAGTCCTCGATCATGAGGTTGCCGCCCGTCGTGGCCTCGGCTCCGGCGTGGGCGTCGCCGCAGGACTGCTTCCAGACCCAGAACGCGCCGCCGATGCGGTGCCGATCCTCCTGGTCGGTGTATCGCGTGATCGGGGCCGAGGCGGGGTCGCCGAACCAGCCCCACTCTCCCGACCAGAGCCCGGCGCCGTAGTACGCCGCCGCCCGGCTCGCCAGGTCGAAACCGCGCTCGATGCTCGTGACGGTGAGGCCGGTGCCCTGGTCGATGGTGATCGACTCGTTGTAGAGGTGGGGGGCGAAGACGATCAGCCGGTCGTCGGTGAAGTCCTTGGGCACCGAGACCTCGAAGCCGAGGCCCGACCAGAGCACGGACGGTTCGAAGAAGATCAGGTGCGGGAAGCCGCGCTGCTCGCCCGCCCTGATGGCCTTGATCGCCCGGTCGTAGTAGCGGCCGAGCAGGACGCCGGAGGTGATCGGCGGGGCCTCGCCGAAGCCGGGCTCGTTCAGCAGGTCGTATCCGGCCACCATCGGCTCGTTCGCGAACCGCTCCGCCAGCATGCCCCAGGCGGCGACCAGGCGGGTCTGGATGCCGTCCCTGTCCTGGTAGAGGTTGGTGAAGGCGCGGGCGACGGCCGGAGAGATGTCGCGTCCGGTGAACTCGCACCTGGGGGCGCCGTCGAAGCGGTCGGCCCAGGTGGGTGCGCCGTCCCAGCCGTGCATCGGGGAGCCGTTGTCGCAGACGGTGCCGGGGGCGGCGTGGACGCCCTTGCCCCAGGCGTCCTGGTGCATGTCGATGACCGTGCGCAGGCCGTGCTTGGCCGCGGTCTCGACGGCCCAGGAGATCCTGTCGAGGTAGGACCGGTCGTACTGGCCGGGCTGGGGCTCCAGGGCTGACCAGGACAGGGCGAGGCGGATGACGTTGAAGCCCAGGTGCTCCATGCCGGCGAAGTCGGCCTCGGTGAGCGGCCGCGTCACCGCCTTGTCCGGAAATTTCTGGAAGTAGTCTTCGAGCTGGTTGACGTTCACGCCGCGCAGCAGCACCTCGTTGCCGTCGGCGTCGACGATCCTGCGGTCGGCCGAGAGCGTCAGGCCCTTGGTGCGCGCTGGCGGCGCGGTGGTGGTGCCGGGCTGCAGGAGCGGTACGGCGAGTGCCGCCGCGGCCACGACGGCCGCCATCGGTAACCGCGCGGAGAAGGCGGCGCCCCTGCGCGCCGGGAGCAGGGCGGTTCTCGGCGCCGGGAGAAGGGCTGTTCTCAGCGCGGGGAGGAGGGCGACGAGGGCAGTCGTCGCGAGGGCGAGGAGGGCGCCGAGGGAGAGCGCGGGGGCGAGGCGGAGCATGATGGCGGGCGCCCAGAACGTGTCGCCGCCCGCCAGGTCGCCGGGGAGCCCGACGGCCACCTGGGCCAGGCCCAGCACCGCGGCCGCTCCGAGCGCGGAGATCCCGGCCACGATGGCCGGCGGCGCGGTGGTGGCACTGAGCCAGCGGTTCAGCGCCCAGGTCGCCACGCCCAGCAGGGCGACGGCGGCGAGGCAGCCCAGCGGTCCCGCCTCGGGCGCCGGAGCCAGCGGGGAGTCGCCGATGGCGTACCCGATGGGCGAGCCGCCCCACCACACGCCGCCGGCCAGCGCGCCCAGGACCACGGCCACGCCCGCCGCCACCCACCCCGGCCCTGACGCCGGCGGGAACGACGCCTCCCGCGTGGGGCGGCGGCGCAGGAGCTGGGCGAGCCAGGCGGCCGCCAGGACCGGCAGGCCGAAGACCGCCGCCTTGACGCCGGTGAAGCCGGTCGACCACGCCAGGTAGACCACATCGCCGAAGGCCATCACCAGCGACATCACCAGCTTGGCCGCCATCGCCGACCACACCACCGCGCCCCACACCAGCAGTGCCGTGCGCAGCGGGGCATGCCCGCGCGCGACCACCCACGCCAGCACCCCGGCTCCCGCCAGCAGCAGGGGCACGTAGACGGTCAGCGCGGCCACCTGCCAGAGCCCGGCGACGGGTAGCAGGTCGGCGCCCGTCCACGTGTACGGCGCGGCCAGCCCCGACGGGTCGAACACCGCTCCCAGCACGATGACGGCGGCCAGCACCACGACGGAGATCGGCGACAGCCAGCGGTTTCTCATGGTGTCGGCGACCATACATGAGCATTGCTCATAATTGAAGAGCCGGATCCACAGCAGGTCTCCCGGTGGCGGCGTGCCGCCCCGGACCGCGGCCGTGGCCCCGGCCGATCGACCTGGGGCCGGCCGTTCGCCTCGTGACCTCGCGCAGCGGAGACGGGACAGGACACCACGGGACGTGCGTTCACTCCGCGATCAGGCGTCCGACGGCCGCGACAGCGTGACGCGGGCGGCCCTGACCTCCTTCGTCCGCGCGAGCCTGCCCCGGATGACGAGCGCCATCCCGGCCAGCGTGAGCCCCATGCCGGCGATCTGCATCGGCGCGGGCGCGCCGGCGAGCTGCAACAGCGCCGAGCTGACCCCCACCAGCGGCGGTACGGCGAGGCCGAGCAGCGCGGAGTAGGACGGCCCGCCGGTCAGCAGGATGCGGTGCTGCAGGAGGTAGGCGGGCACGTAGACCACGATGCCGAGCAGGGCGAGCATGCCCAGAGCCGCCCAGCCGACCCGCTCGCCCGCCGCGACGTCCGCCGCCGCCCACGCGGCGAGCGGGATCGTCCCCACCGCGAAGATCGGCAGGATGCGTGGCGCCATCGCCCCCTGGTAGCCGCGGTTCGTCCTGCTGAAGTACAGGCCGTAGAAGGCCATGGAGAACATCGCCGCGAGCGCGACCAGCGACCCGAGCGCGACGTCGTCGCCGAACGTCCCGGCCAGCCGGGGGATCGTGTAGAGCGCGGCGCCGGCGACCGCGATCACCGTTCCGGCGATGGTGCGCGGCGCGGGCCACGTGCGCAGCAGGACGCTCTCGGCGATCAGGACCACGGCCGGGGTGAGCGAGAGGGCCAGCGCGGGCAGCGCCGGCCCGGCCAGGCTGATCGCGACGGTCGAGAGCACCGTGTACGCGGTGACGCCCGTCAGCGCGAGCAGCACGACCTGCCACCACCGGTACCTCGCGCCCTTCGCGTCCTTCGTGTCCTTCGCGTCCTTCGTGTCCTTCGCGTCCTGGGTGGGCGGGGCGGTCCCGGCGGGCGACCACCAGGTGAGCGCCAGCAGGCCCAGGACGGTGAAACCGGTGCGGCCGGCCGACACGATCGCGGTGCTCGCGTCGCGCAGCGAAGCCTGCACGATCAGCCACGTCGAGGCCAGCAGGACGACCAGCGCGGCGGACTGCCAGATCAACCTTCCTCTGCCGTCGGGCCCGTTCACCGGGCGACGGTCTCGTAGACGGCGCAGGTGCCTTCCACCATCCGCGCGGCCGTGTACAGCTCCCGGTACCGGTCGCGCGCGCGGTCGGCCATGTCCGCGCCACGGTCCTCCCCCGCCAGGACGCTCAGCGCGGCCCCCGCCAGGGCGGGCGGGTCGTCGGGAGCGACCAGCAGGCCGTCGACCTCGTGCCGGACCAGCTCGGGGATGCCCCCCACCGCCGCCGACACGATCGGGATCCCCGAAGCCATCGCCTCCAGGATGACGAGACTGGCCGCGTCGCCCCGTGAGGGCACCAGGAGCACGTCCGCGCCGATCCCGGCGGTCAGGGCGCCCGACACGCTGCCGTAGAAGCGCACGTGCTCGGCGATCCCGAGGGCGGAGACCAGCCTGCGGAGGAGGGTCTCGTCGGGTCCCGTCCCCACGAGGTGCAGTTTCGCGCCAGGCAGTTGGCCGAGCATGAGCTCGAACGCGAGGATCGCGACATCCGCGCCCTTCTCCGGCGACAGGCGGCCGCAGTACAGCACCTGCGGCCCCGGGCCCGGCTCCAGCCGGAAGCTCGACGCGGCGGGGACGTCGACGCCGTTCGGCACGTAGTGGACGCGGCCCGCGTCGCCGAGGAACTTGCCGATGGCCCGCTGGGCGAACTCGGCGACGGTGATGACCGGGAAGTCCGCCCCCGTGGCCAGGGCGGCCTGGAGGAACGGGTCGACCGGGTGGTACATGTGCTGCGTGTACAGCAGCGGCGTCCCGATCGTCGCGGAGAGCTCCGCGCCGCGGAAGCCGGCGTGCATCAGGTGGGCGTGGATCAGGTCCGGCCGCCAGGCGGCGCCCGTGCCGAGGAGGGCGGCGGGGTCGGCGGACTCCCCCGGCGCCGGCAACAGGGTCGGGTCGACGAAGACGTCGGCGCCCGCTCGGCGGCAGTGCTCGGTCAGGACGCCGTCGCTTCCGGCTACCACGCCGACCTTCAATCCACGGGTGATCTGGTGGGTCACCTGGGTGGCGACGTGGCTGACCGTTCCACCGGTCGTGGGGCCGCACTGCACCAGATGCATGACGCGCATGTGTTGCGTCCTTTCCTGACGGGCCATTCGGGCTGACGGCGTGAAGCGCGCGCCGGCGTGACCCTCTCGCCGGCGCGCGCGTGGGTGTCCTTCGGTGATCAGCTGCCTTCGACGGAGCGGGCCATCAGGGCGTTGCCCGCGGTGAGGCCGCCGTCGACCGTCAGGACCGACCCGGTGATCCAGCCGGCGCTGTCGGAGGCCAGGAAGCAGATCGACGTCGCGACGTCGTCCGGCTCCCCGATCCGGCCCAGCGGGTACCACTGCTTGAGCGCCTCGAAGGTGGCGGGGTTCCTGGCGATCTGCTCGTCCCACGCCGGGGTGCGGATGGTTCCGGGGCTGACGGCGTTCGCCCGGATGCCGTGCCCGCCGTACTCCACGGCCAGCGAGCGGGTCAGCGAGACGATCGCCGCCTTGGCCGCGCTGTAGGAGGGGTGGCCGAAGAAGGCGAAGGCGTTCACCGAGACGACGTTCACGATCACGCCGTCGCCGCGGGCCATCATGGCGGGCAGCGCCGCCTGCGCGCAGCGCACCGCGCCCTTGACGATCACGTCCAGGTCGGTGTCCCAGAGCAGCGGCGGAGCCTCGTGGAAGCGGGGTGGCACGGGGCAGGCCACGATGGCGTTGTTGACCAGCACGTCCACCGGTGCGCCCAGGTGGTGCGCGGCCGTGGCGAAGCCCGCGGACACGCTCTCGTCGCGGGTGACGTCCAGCCGCAGACCGATCGCCGTGCCGCCGTCGGCGGTGATCTCCTTGGCGAGGCCGACCGCGCCGGACTTGTCGATGTCGGTGACGGCCACCGCCGCGCCCGAGGCCGCCAGCCGCCGTGCCGTCACCCGGCCGACGCCTCCGGCCGCGCCGGTCACCAGCGCCACCCTTCCCCTCAGATCGAACCGGTCCTGACGCCCGCTCATGTCGGCTCCACCTGCCCGTTGTCGAAGTAGGCCCGCAGCGATTCCTCCAGTACGGGCACCCGCAGGAGCGCCCCGCCGTCCCGCAGCGAGCGGGTGGCCAGGTCGCCGGCGGCCACCGCCGTCCGCGCGTCCACCGGCGAGGTGTCGGTGGCCCCGCCCTCACGCACGAACCGGACGAACTCCTCGATCACCTTCGCGTCCGCCCCGCCGTGCCCGTCGACCGACCCGGGGATGCGGAACTCGGCGTCCCCGGCCGGGTCGTAGTTGCGCCGGCCGGTGTTCCACAGCCGGATCGTGCCGCCCGGCTCGTCACCGAAGTTCTCCAGCCGCCCGGCGTCGCCGATCACGGTGAAGGAGCGCCAGTAGTCAGGGGTGTAGTGGCATTGCTGGTAGGCGGCCAGCACCCCGTTGTCCAGGCGCAGGTTGAGCAGCGCGAGATCCTCGACGTCGATCACCGGGTTGAGCCCGCGCTGACTCGACGGCGGCCACTGCTCCCTGCTCAGCCAGTCCTCCGGCTTGGGCGCCCCCGCCTCCCGCCGCGGCAGGCCGCCGTAGACGGTCAGGCCGCCCATCGCCTGCACGGCCTCGGTGGAGCCCCCGACGATCCAGTGCATGGCGTCGAGGTCGTGGCAGGCCTTCTGCAGCAGCAGGCTGTTGACCTTGGACCGCTCGGCGTGCCAGTCCTTGAAGAAGAAGTCGCCGCCGTGGCCCACGAAGTGGCGGATCCACACCGCCTTCGGCGTGCCGATCTGCCCTTCCCGTACGAGCCGGCGCATCAGCCGCACCACGCCCATGTGCCGCATGTTGTGCCCGACGTACAGCCGGGCCCCCGACCGCCTGGCGGCGCGCAACACGGCGTCGGCGTCGGCCACCGTCGTCGCCATCGGTTTCTCCAGGTAGACGGCCTTGCCGGCGCTCAGCGCGTCGACGGCCACCCGGGCGTGGGTGTGGTCGGGGGTCGCCACCAGCACCGCGTCGATGTCGTCGCGGTCCAGCAGGCGGCGGTAGTCGGTCTCGGCGGCGTTCGCGCCGAAGAAGTCGGCCTCCTTGCGGAGGATGGTCTCGTCCAGGTCGCAGACGGCGGTGACCCGCGATCCGCGACCTGGTTCGCGGTGGGCGGCGACGGCGAGGTTGCGCCGGAGTCCCAGTCCGATGGCGGCAATTCGGAGATCGTCCATGCTCTGTCTGGCTCTCCATCACGTTGAGTCGTCGAGCTGTGTTCCCCGCACCACACGGTGCGGCTGGACGGCACTTGCTGAGGCGGCGTGATCAACGATGCCCAATCTTGCTCGAAAAGAAAAGGCTTGAAGCGATTTTGCGCATGAGTAGACTCTTTCGCGCGGTCCGAGCCTTCTCCGCGGTCGCCACCGGCAGCGCATCAACGCCCTGCCGGCCCCCAGGACCGCTGCTCCCTGAACACGCTGGGCGCGACTCCCACCCGTCGAGTGAACAGGCGGGTGAAGTATCCGGGATCGTCATACCCCACGCGGCGGGCCACAGCGGCGACCCCGAGATCGGTACCCGCCAGCAGTTCCTTGGCCTGGTTGAGCCGGATCCGCAGCACGTACTCCTTCGGGCTGCACCCGGCGCTGCGCCGTACGGCGTCACGGAGCTCGGCCACCCTCATGGACAACCTACGGGCATGCTCGGGCACGGACAGCGGCAGGCAGGCGTCCCTCGCCAGGCTCTGCAGGACGGGATTGCCGTACGGGTCGTGGTCGGCGCGGCTGCGGTGCAGGGTCACCAGCAGCTCGTGCACGGCCGCGGACGCCTCCACCTCCATGTGCGGGCCGCCCCGGTGGCAGGCCGCGGCCATCTTCTTGACGACCAGGTGGGCGGGCTCCGCCGAGGACAGGGGAACGACGGGATGGTCCGCGTCGAAGTGGCCGAGCTCGTCGTAGACGGCGACGGCGGGCCCGGAGAAGTCGGCGAACGCCTCCGACCAGCCCTGCTCGGAGGGGCCGTAGTGGTGCTCGACGCCCGGGAGCAGCCACAGCAGTGCGGGGGCGGCGACGTCCACCGGTGGCCGGCCTCCCCAGGAGAACCACCCCCGGCCGGACAGGACGATCAGGGCGACATGATGATCGAGCGTGCGGGGGCCGACGACGGGCAGCCGGCCTCTCTGGGTGCCGACCGCGAGGCAGACAAGTCCGAGCCGGCGATGGACGGGGCTGGGCGTGAGGTAGTACCACCAGCGGTCCCACGGCTCCTGGCCCTCCACCCGTTCGACGGATCCAACAGGACGCCGCGAATTGTCCATGGCCCTCCCCTCCCACCCCCCGGCAAGCTCATCGTCGGGATCGTAGTGAGGCCGGATGACGATCCCGTCACGTGCGAAGGGATCATCGATGGGCAGCTTCACGATCGAAGACGGCGAATTCCGCCTCAATGGCGCGAAGTTTCGCCTGCTTTCAGGCGCTATGCACTATTTCCGGGTGCATCCGGACCAGTGGTCGCACCGGCTGGCGATGATCCGCGCGATGGGTCTCAACACCGTGGAGACCTACGTCCCGTGGAACCTGCACGAGTCGCGGCCGGGGCGGTACCGGCGACTGGACGAGCTGGACCGCTTCCTGGAGGCGGCCGCGCGCGCGGACCTTCACGCCGTCGTCCGGCCGGGACCGTACATCTGCGCGGAGTGGGACAACGGCGGCCTGCCCTCCTGGGTGACCGGCCGGCTGAGGACGAGCGACCCGGCGTTCCTCGCCTACGTCGACCGGTGGTTCGAGGTGATCCTCCCCCGCATCGCCGCGCATCAGATCACCCGGGGTGGCAACGTGCTGATGGTGCAGGTGGAGAACGAGTACGGCTCGTACGGCACCGACACCGCCTACTTGAGGCACCTCGCCGACACGATGCGTTCAGCCGGGATCGACGTCCCGCTGTTCACCGCCGACGGGCCGGAGGACTACACGCTGACCGGCGGCTCCCTGGACGGCGTGCTGGCGACCGCCACGTTCGGCTCCGACCCGTCGAAGGCGATCAGCGCCTTGCGGCGGTTCCGGCCGGACGACCCGGTGGTGTGCATGGAGCTGTGGGTCGGCTGGTTCGACCACTGGGGCCGCGAACATGTCGTCCGTGACGCGGCCGGGGCCGCCGCCGTACTGGCGGATCTGCTGGAGGCGGGCGCGTCCGTCAACATCTACATGGCGCACGGAGGGACGAACTTCGGCACCTGGGCGGGCGCGAACCACGACCTGGAGACCGGCGCCTACCAGCCGACGGTCACCTCCTACGACTACGACGCGCCGATCAGTGAAAGCGGGGCGCCCACCGAGAAGTACTGGCTGTTCCGGGACGTCCTGACCCGCTACAACCCCGCTCCGGAGCCCCCTCCCGCGCCGCCCGTGCTTCCGGCGGCCACCCTGCCTCTGACGGAGTCGGCCGCCCTGTTGCCCGCGCTGGCCTCGCTCGCGCAGCCTCCGGCCGTCTTCCCCACTCCCCCGGCGTTCGAGGATCTCGGGCTGGATCACGGTCTGGTCCTCTACCGGGTAGAGGTCCCCGGGCCCCGCGGATCGTACCCGCTGATCGTGGACGGGCTGCACGACCGGGCCCACGTCCACGTGGACGGCGTGCGTGTCGCCGCGCTCGACCGCGAGCACCCGTCGGTCGAGGTGTCGGGGCCGGCCACGGTCGAGCTGCTGGTCGAGTCGCTCGGCCGGGTCAACTACGGCCCCCGCATGGGTGAGCGCAAGGGCATCACCGGCGGGATCAGGCACGAGCGCCAGTACCTTCACCAGGTGACGGCACAGGCCCTCCCGCTGGGCGACCTGCCGCTCGGCGGCACGGGCGTGATCCCGTTCGCCCCCGGCACGGCGACCGCCGCACCGGCCTTCTTCCGAGGCTTCGTCCCGGTGGACGACCCCGCCGACACCTTCCTCGGGCTGCCGGGATGGGGCCACGGCTACGTCTGGGTCAACGGTTCCTGCCTGGGCCGCTACTGCTCGGCCGGGCCGCAGCGCACGCTCTACGTCCCTGGTCCCTTGCTGCGGACGGGCGACAACGAGTTCGTCGTGCTGGAACTGGACGAGATCGGGGACCCCGTCGTCGAGCTGCGCCCGGAGCCTGATCTCGGAGCGCGGCGAGAGGCGCCGTGACATCGTGGCGGAGCCTCCCGGGGATCATCGACGGTCATGGCCCGTCGATGATCCCCGGGAGCGCATCGTTCGCTGTCGCGCGCGACTACCGATCCGCGACGTTGACGAAAGCCGTCGCCTTGACGGCCGTTCCCGCCACGACACCACGGACGGTGAACCATCCGCTCTCGGCCACCATGTCCGAGGTGACCGGTTCCCATGTCACATCGACGGATCCGGTCGTGCCGTCACTGTGGACGGCCTCGGCCTGCGCGGGCAGCGTGGGGACCTTGCCGATGGTCGTATCGACGGCAACCGGCCTGAAATCCACGATGGTCTTCGACGCGCGCGCCTCGAAGACGCCGAACTCGGCCAGTCCGCACTCCGCGTCGCCCGGATTGTCGTAGGTGTTGTCAGGGTCGATGGTGAACTTCACCCATCCTGTCTTGACCGGGGTGTCGAAGGTGACGACGTTGTCCGGCTGCCCGTCCCACCGGATCCCGGTCACCTTCCTGCTGCCGCCTTCCCATTCCAGCAGGCCTTCCACGATCTGGTTGACGGCGGCGCCGCGGTCGACCAGGTTGACGTGGTCGATCTCCACCGGCGACGGGAACTGCAGTTTGATCCACGGGTTGTGGTCCGCCTTCTTCGCCGCCCAGGACGTTGTCCTGTTGCCGTCCGTCGCCTTCGTTCCCAGATAGCGGTCATCCTGGTCGTCGCCGTCCGGGACACCGTTGCGGTCGCGAACCGAGGACACCGTGACCGCGGCCGAGCCCGCGATGTCGTCGCTCTGCGCGGTCAGCGTTTCCGGGTTCGACTCCACTGTCACGCCGTCCAGCGTCACGACTGCCTTCGCGGTGGCCTGGAACCCGCTGGTGATCGGTTGCCCCAGGACGATGGTGTTGCTGCCGGGTACGGCCGCCAGCCTGCTGTCGCTGAACACGTACGCGGTCTTCGCCTTCGACAGGTTCGCCTTCTCGCCGGTGTTCAGCGTCGCCTCGATCGTGCCGACGACCGGTTGGTTCACCTTGATGGAGCCGCCGCTCAGCGCGAGCTTCACGGTCTTGAGGAACGCGGGGAACGACATGCGTCCGTCCGCGGCGACGTCGACGGAGAAGGATTCCTCGGCCCGGTAGCCGGCCAGCTCCGCGGAGACGTTGATCCGTGCCCTGCCTGCCGCACCGGACGACAGCGTCCTGTCCTCACCGACGGCTACCACGGACGGGTTGTCGCTGGTGATCGTGATCTTCGCGGTCCTCAGGTCGACCGGCTCGCCGAGGAAGGAGGTGCCCTTGACGTCGATCGTCGCCGTCTGTCCGTCCGTACCGGCCTTCGGCCGCAGCTCTAGTCCGCCCAGGGCGGTCAGATCCCTCAGCGAGAACATCCGGATCTCGAGCACGTCGATCGGGCTGCCGTTCTGCCCGCCTCCCGGGAAGGAAACCCGCACATAGCGTGCGTGCACACTGGGCCGGGCCGGATCAACCGGATAGTTGTAGTACAGACCTTCCTGCTCCCACGCGTACAACGTCGTGTCGCTGCCCGGAACGGCCAGCGTGTTCCGCGACGTCGGCAGCCCGGCGCCGGACACCGTGGTCGTCTCGTTGCCGGTGGTCCACCGCGAGCCGTCGGCGCTGTACTCGATCTTCACCTTCTTCGGCACGTTGTAGTAGGTGACGTTGTCGGCGTTCGGCATGTGGTGGTTGAAGAAGAGGTTGACGCGCGAGAGGTCGTGCGTCCTGCCCAGGTCGTAGGTGATGCTCGGGTTCTGGTCGCCCGCCGGTGCCGACCACTTCGCGAGGTTGCCGCCGGTCGTGTCGTTGATCATTCCGTCGGACAGCAGCCTGGCGTGCCCGCTGTCGGTTGTCACCTGCGGTGTCGTTCCGGACACCACGTTCGCGTCCGGGACCAACGTGATGTAGTTCCGGGTCGAGGTGAAGGTCTTCCCGTCCACCGTGACGTCCGCCCAGTAGCTGTACATCGTGGTCGCGGGAACCTTGCGGGTGAACCGCATCGTGTCGCCCGCGACGGTGAACGGCGACTCGTCGGCCGGGACCTCGGTGACCACGATCTTCCCCGCGGGATTGTCGCGCCTGCCGTCGACGGTCGCGTAGTGGTACTTGACGTTCGAAGCGTCGAGGATGTCGACCTCGCCGCCCTTTTCGGTGTACCCCGTGAACGTCACCGGGATGTCCCTGTCGGTGGCGAACTGCCCCCAGAACAACGCGCCGTCGGTGCGCATGCTCACGCCGACCAGCGGAAGTGCGGCCGAGACGGCGCGGCCCCGCACCTTGACCGGATAGGTGTCGGTCATGACCTGGGGACGGTTCACACCGTCGTCGTAGGTCGCCGTCACGGTGATGGTGGCCGTGCCGTCGCCGGTGGCCCTGACCACGCCCGTTGCCGCTGCCACGGTGGCGACCCGCGGGTTGCTGCTCCTGAACGTGAGCCTGGCGGGCGCGAGGACGTTGGTGTAGCCGTTCATGTAGCTCTCGGCCCGCAGTCGCAGGCTGTTCGCCGCGGTCTGGCTGCTGAAGAGCTTGACACTCGTCATCTTGTAGGTTCTGACCGGGCTCTTGGTCCGGATCTTGATGATGGTGTCGATGGGATCCGCCGTGACACCTGACGTGTCGATCGAGATGTAGTGCTTGCCGTTCGCCTTCTCTGTCGTGAAGGGCAGGGAGACGCCCTTGTTCAGCCACCGGACCTGGTCCACCGGATGGTCGAAGGGGCCGATGTGGCTCATCCGCGACTGGCCGGCGAACCCCGCCTTCGCCACGCCCGCGATCTGGTTCTTGATCATGTGCAGGTAGACGTACTGGTCGCGGGACATGGCGTAGCCCCAGTCCGGCCCCTGCCCGTGAGCGATCGCCTTCCGCGGGTCGGTGTACCAGCCGGGCTTCACGGTGTAGTCCATGGTGTACGGCATGGTGCCGTACATCGACTCGCGAAGATCCGGTCCGCGCCCGTTGTCCATCCACTTCACGATCGACGCCCGCATGTCCGAGAGCTGCTGCGAGGAGATCGGCACCATCGAGAAGATGTTCGTGTTGTCCAGGTTGCTGCTCAGGTTGTCCATGCCGCGGGTCACGGTGATGGAGGAGTCGTAGTTCATGACATAGCCGTGGCCGTACTGGTTGATCAGTTCTTTCGCGGCTTCGATCCAGTTGTCACGTTCGTTCCCCTTGGCGTACTGCGTCCAGACGTCGAGTGCCGTCGTGTACGGGTCGTTCCATTCCTCATGCGCGACCTTTCTGGCCTGCGGCAGGATCCCGGTACGCCAGCCACCCTCGTTGTACGGTTCGCTGTTCCAGAACGGCCGCTCGTGCAGCGTGATGTCCTGGTCGCCGGTCTGCGCGTCGGGGTTGGCGTCGATCAGGACACGATCGTTGTAGTTGCGCGCGGAGCTCCAGGCGACGTCGGGATTGGAATAGCTCTCCGGACCGCCGTCGGCGAAGAGGTACCACGGGTCGTATCGCGCGACCAGACCTTGGATGTCGCTCTCGAGGATCTCGGAGCCTTCGTGCAGAGAGGACACGTAGACGCCGAACTTCAGGCCGTACCGCTCGGCGGCCTGTTTGGCCTGCATCACCCGGTCCCGGACCTGCCAGCTGCCGTCCGCGGCCTTGACCAGGGCGTTGTACTTGTACAGCTTGTTGGCGTCGTTCGGGGTCAGGTCGGCGTTCGGCGACGGCCAGTAGTAGACGGTGTTCTGCAGGGTCTCGGTCGAGAGCAGGGTCATGCCCATCTCTTTGGCCGTCCGCGCCCACTCGTCGTAGGTGAAGTTCGGGTCGTACAGGTTCGGCATCGTGCCGGTCGTGTGCGACAGGGCCGACATCTTGCCTTCGACGAACCAGTCGACCGGGTTCTTCTTGACCGTGATGGTGTACGGCTGTGTCGTCGTGGCACCGCGGGCGTCGGTCACCTTCACGGTGAAGGTGTAGTCCTTCCGCGACGCGCCGTGGGCGCCGTCCGAGACCGTGCCGTCGATGTGGCCGTCCGGCGCCAGCGCGAGGCCGGGGGGCAACTGGCCGTCGGCGAGCGTCCAGGAGTAGCCGGGACTGCCGCCGGCCGCCTGGAAGGCGAAGGGAGACGCCTGCGGGGCGATGCTCGACGTGTTCCGGTTGCCGTCGATCTTCGCCACCATGCCGACATACGGGTTCTCGTCGTAGGCGTAGGGCAGCGTGTTGGACGGGTAGTCGTTCGCCGGGACGTCCGCGTTGCGCGCCTCGAACGCGCGCCGGTCGACGCTCAGCCCCCTGGTGACGATGGTGAGCCGGTCGCCGGCCACGTTCGGCCCGGTGACCGAGTACGTCAGCCCGGGAACGGCGTTCCCTACACCGTCGCAGAGCCTCGCGTAGAAGCCGAGGAAGTTCTTGTTCGCGCCGGGGTTCTGGTGCTGGATCTCGATGAGGAGCTTGTTCCAGCCCTGCTTCAGCTGGATCGGATATCGCGTACCTTGCTTGCTGACCCGACCTGCGACGCGGTCCTGCCCCCCGGCCGGAGCGTCGTTGACGAACAGCCGGTACAGCCCTGATCCGCCCACCTGCCACTGAACGGTCTGCGCGACCGGACTGTGGACGTAGCCGGCGGCCACAACCCACTTGCCGGCTGTCGGCTGTCCCTGCTTGACGTCGAAATAGCCCATCAGGTCGTTGTAGTCGTCGTAGTTCCGGTTGAAGATGCGATCGTCGAAGTACTGCCAGGCGGAGGTCTCCTTGCGCGCCGGATCGGCCAAGGGCTCGCCCAGGGCGGGAACGACGGGAGCGGGAGACCGCTCGACCACCGGATCGGTGTACGGACCGGACACCGCCCACTGGTTGAGGTAGGGAGCGTTCCCGCTGGTCTGAGCCGCACGGGCCTGCGGTCCCGCGAGAACGCCGCCGGCCACCGCGAGTGCGAGCGCCGTCGCGGTCGCGACGACGCCGGACCGGATGTTTCGTAATCTCTTCACGCTGTCTCCTTGCCGTTGCCGAGATGACCGAGGCCCGGCCGTGGGCGAGGTCGGCCACTCCGCGCTGGGAAACGCGCCGCGCGTCCTCCTCCCGGGCACGATCAGGGATGCTCGGAGACGACGAAGGCGATGACGAGGGGAAGCGTCGGGATCAGCGAACCGGTGACCGCGATGTCGCACCCGGGTCCAGCCGGAGCCCGCGCCCAAGGAGGGGCGCGTCCACGCAGGTGGCCGTGCTCGATCTCGCTCAGCCCTCAGTATGTTTCGCCCGCATGACGGAGTCAATAGATCAGTATTACCAAGCCCACGGTCACCGATAAGGCGGAAACATTCGCGGCCGATGCTGGGGCCGACGAGGGCGCGAGGTCACGGCGAGCTGGGCGAGAGGCTGCACGGGGTCAGCAAGTCTCGGATTATTAGTCCAAGGCAATCACAGATAAGTCCAATTCATAGGGTTGACCCTCTTCGCCGGCCCACCCCACACTGAGCACACCTCGCCGCAGTGCCCCCTTCGTGGGTGGACTTGTCCACGGCAGCGATCCCCCAGGCATGAGTGAGCACCCTGCTCCCCCCACAGAACGCAGGAGGAATGCGATGACCTTACGATGGCCGACCCGGGCCGGCATGACGCTGCTCGCGGTCGCGTCCCTGGCGGCGGCGAGCGCTTGCGGCTCCGGCGCGCCGAGCCCGCGCGCCGACGGCGCCTCGAGCACGGTGAGCCTGGACTTCTGGGGCTGGGCGCCCGGCTACGACCGGTCTGTCGCGCTGTGGAATCGGAGTCACCCCAACATCAAGGTCACTTTCAGCAAGGTGCCGTCGGGTGGCGGAGGCGGCTACGCCAAGATGCAGAACGCCGCGAAGGCAGGCAACGCACCGTGCCTCGCACAGGTGGGGAACGAGTCCTTGCCGACCTTCGTGGTGACGGACGCGCTTACGGACATCTCCCCCTACGCCAACGCCGGCAAGGAGCAGTTCGTCGACTGGGCGTGGAAGCAGGCGGGTTTCGGGAACCGGGTCTTCGGGATCCCCGTCGACACCGGGCCGACGGCCTTGTTCTACCGCAAGGACCTCTTCGCCAAGTACGGGCTGACCGTGCCGAAGACCTGGGACCAGTTCGCGGCCGAGGCGAAGAAGTTCCATGCCGCCGCCCCGGCCAACTTTCTGATCAACGCACCGGTGGACTCCTACGACCTGGCCGGCTACACCTGGCAGGCGGGCGGTCACTGGTACGGCACCGCGAACGACCAGTGGCAGGTCACGATCGACAGCCCGGAGACGCACAAGGTCGCCCAGTACTGGCAGGGTCTGCTGGACGGCAAGCTGGTCAAGGCCGGCGTGACGCCGCTGGACACCGCGTGGTTCAAGGAGGTCAAGGACGGCCACATCGCGTCAGTGATCACCGCGGTGTGGGCGGCGCCGCTCATCGAGACGAACCTGCCGAGCCTGTCCGGGAAGTGGGCGGTCGCGCCGATGCCGCAGTGGACGGCCGGAGAGCAGAGCGCGGGCAACAACGGAGGATCCGTCACGGCCGTGCTCAAGGGGTGTGCGCATCCGAAGGAGGCGGCCGAGTTCGCGACCTGGTTCAGCACGAACGCCGACAGCCTCGACAACCTGATCGAGAACACCGGGATCTACCCCGCCGCCAAGAGCGGGCTGGAGCTGCCGGCGGTCGACCGGCCATCGGCGTACTTCGGCGGCCAGAACATCTACGAGGTGTTCAGGACCGCCGCGCGGAACACGCCCACGAGCTGGACCTGGGGGCCGACGATGACCCAGGTCGAGTCCGACTTCGTCGACGGGATGAAGCGCGCCGCGAACGGTGAGGGCACGATCTCCGACGCGGTCGAGGCCGTCCAGGCCAAGACGCTGGCGGCGCTGAGGAGTCAGGGCCTGGCCGTGGCCGGCTGAGGCCGCATGCAGGACAACGGCGCTGCTCCTCCCGACGCCGTCCCGGCGGGGAGCAGCGCCGGCCGGTGGATTTCGACGCTGACGAAGGATGATTCATGGCGATCACTTATCCCGATCACGACGTGACGAGCGGGGCGGAACGTGCGCCTCGCCTCCCGCGAGGACCCGCCGGGGGGCGGGCGACGCGATCGGCGACGCTGTTCCTGCTGCCGTTCGGGGCGCTGTTCGCCGTGATGGTGCTCGCGCCGATCGGCTACGCCGTCCACGAGAGCCTCTTCGAGGTGCGCCGCAGCGGACTGGGGTTGTCGCCGACGGTCGCCGAGCTCACCGGTGTGTCGAACTACGTGAGGGCGTTGCGCGACAGGGACTTCATGGCCTCGATCCTGCGGGTGCTTCTCCTCGGTGTGGTGCAGGTGCCGGTCATGCTGGGGCTCTCGCTGCTGCTCGCGTTGCTGCTCGACTCCCGATCGGCCCGGTTCAGGCGCACCTTCCGGATGATCTTCTTCCTTCCGTTCGCGATGCCGGGAGCGATCGCGGCGATCATGTGGTCGTTCCTCTACATCCCGAGCGTCAGCCCGTTCACGGCCGCTCTCCGCAGCATCGGTCTCGACGTGGACTTCCTGTCCGGCGGGCTGGCGCCGGTCTCGATCGGCAACATGATGACCTGGGGCTGGACCGGCTACAACATGCTCATCATCCACTCCGCGCTGCAGGCGATCCCGCGCGAGCTGTTCGAGGCGGCGGTCCTGGACGGGTGTTCCGGGTGGCGGCTGGCCCGGCACGTGAAGATCCCGCTCGTGCGGCCGGCGCTGATCCTGACCACGGTCTTCTCGATCATCGGCACCGCGCAGCTCTACACCGAACCGGACATCCTCCGGCGCGTGGCGTCCACCGTCACCGCGACCTACACCCCCATCATGGCGAGCCAGTATTCGGCGAACATCAGCAACTACAACTTCGCGGCGGCCCAGGCCGTGATCCTGGCGGTGCTCACCTTCGTGCTCTCGTTCGGTTTCCTGAAGTTCGTCCAGCGCAAGGGATTCGGCGCATGACCACCACCGCCCCGTACGCCACCGGCGCTCAGCCGGCGGACAGGCCCACGGTGGGGGCGCTGACGAGCCGTGCCGGGGTCCTCCTCGTGCTGACCCTTTTCGCGCTCTACACCCTGGTCCCGCCCTGGTGGCTGCTGGTGACCGCCACCAAGAACAAGGGTTACCTGTTCACCACCCAGGGCCTGTGGTTCTCGCACTTCGACCTCGGGACCAACATCCGCGAGGTCTTCCAGGAGCAGGACGGCGTCTTCCTCCGCTGGATGCTCAACAGCGTCCTGTACAGCGTCGGAGGCGCCGCCGTCGGCACCCTCGTGTCGGCGATGGCCGGCTACGCGCTGGCCAAGTACGCCTTCCGTGGCCGCGATCTCGCCTTCAACATCGTGCTGGGTGCGGTGCTCGTGCCCGCGTCGATGTTCGCGCTGCCGCTCTATCTCATGTTCAGCGCGAGCCATCTCATCAACACCTACTGGTCGGTCTTCCTGCCCAGCATCGTCAGTCCCTTCGGGGTCTACCTGGCCCGCGTCTACGCCGGCGCGGCGGTGCCCGACGAACTTCTCGAAGCCGGACGGATCGACGGCGCAAGGGAAGCCGGCATCTTCTGGCGGATCTCGATGCCGGTCATGTCGCCCGCGCTGGTCACCATCTTCCTGTTCCAGTTCGTCGGCATCTGGAACAACTACCTGCTCCCGGTGCTGATGCTCAGTGACGACCGGCTGCAGCCGATCACCGTCGGGCTGGCGAACTGGCGCGCGGAACTGAACAACGGCGTGCCCTACAGCCTCACGATCACCGGCTCACTCCTGTCGGTGATCCCTCTGCTGATCGCCTTCTTCGTCCTGCAACGGTACTGGCGCTCCGGCCTGACCGCCGGAAGCGTCAAGTGACACTGTCGTATCCGATGCCGGGCGCACTCGGGGCTCGCACCATGCCGTCGGGATCCACCGCCGGCTCGCGGACCACGGGATTGGTGAAGACGAGCGACTCGTAGTAGGAGGTGTTGGGGATGGCCATGCACAGGTGCGCGTTGACGATGCCGGTCCCGTGCACCTCCGCCCGGAGCTGGAAGCTCTCGGCCAGGTGGGCGATGCGCATGGCTCCGGTGATGCCCCCCTTGTACTGGGCGCTGGTGCGTACGCGGCCCGCCGCGCCGGCCTGGATGAAATCCGCGACGTTCATGTGCGCGCCGTCGGAGGTCTCGGCGACCAGGAGGGGGATGGAGACGCGTTCGGCGAGCCGGCGGTAGGCGGTCACGCTGAACTCCCGCATCGGTTCCTCGTACCAGGTGTAGCCGGCCTCCGCCAGAGCCTCCCCGACGTAGACGGCGTCAGCGAGGTCGAAGCCCGCCGAGCCGTCGTACATGAGGGGAACACCGTCGCCCACGTGCGCGCGGAGCTTCTGGCACAGGTCCGCGTCCGCGCGGGCGTCGCCCCAGGCGTGCAGCTTGATCGCGGTGTAGCCGGCCGCGAGGCACTGGTCGGCGACGTCGAGATACTCCTCCACACTGGAGAACGTCACAGTGCTGGCGTAGGCGGGGATGGCGTCGCGGTAGGTGCCGAGCAGCTGGTGCACGGGCAGGTTCGCGGCCTTGCCCGCCAGATCCCACAGCGCGACGTCGACCAGCCCGAGGGCGTAGATCGGAAGCTCTTCGATCCGGTCGAGCTCCCACAGCCGCTCCCACAGCAGTTCACGCCACAGCGGGTCGCGGCCGATCAGGTCCTCGCGGATGCGGCGCCGCACCAGATCGGCCACGATGACTCCGCGCCGCGTGTGCGCCTCTCCGGTCAGGCCGGCGTCGGTGTGGACACGCAGGATGCCGCCGGTCACCGGCCCTTCCGACCCGGGAAGCCCGGCACGCCAGCGGAAGGACGGCTGGGCGGGCAGGTCGACCAGGTCCACGGTCACATCAGTAATGCGCATGTCGTCCTTCGTGCTTCAGGTCGGGGTCGGCGCCGGTCAGGAGGAGGTGCCGTCGGAGGGGAAGAGACGGTGGCGGATCTCCCGCTGGAACTGCTGCATGGTCGTGTCGATGTGCTCGCAGATGCACTCCACGGCTCGCGACTCGTCGCCTGCCGCGATGGCGGCGCTGATCGCCAGGTGCTGTTCCGCGGCCACTCTGAGGGATCCGCCGGCGACTCCGGCCAGCCCGATGACGCTGACCTGCCGTTGGAGCCGCTGCACCGACGCGACGGTCTCGGAGAGGAAGACGTTGCCCGCCGCCACGGCGATCGCCCTGTGGAACGTCTCGTCCGCGTGGGTGAACGCGTCCAGGTCGTCGTTCTCCGCGGCGTCCGCCGACTGCTGTGCGGCGTCGCGCAGAGCCTTCACCTGGGCGGGATTGGCTCGCTGTGCGGCCAGGCGCGTCGTGGCCGTCTCGATGGTGCGGCGGAACTCGAACATCTCGTCGACCTGACGCAGGTCAGCCGGCAGGAACCTCGAGAAGGACTTCTCCCACAGGGCGCCCTCCGGCTCGGAGATGTAGATGCCTCGCCCCTTCTGCACCGAAACGCGCCCGAGCGCCGAAAGGATCTTCACGGCTTCCCTGACGATGGTCCGGCTCATCTGCACGGCTTCGGCCAGGTCCTTCTCCGTCGGCAGGCGATCCCCCGGTTCGAGGCGTTCTCGGACGATGTATTCGAGGATGCGCTCCGCGGCGATCTCGTAACCGGGTCGATACCCCCCCGCGTCCCCCTGCTCTCGTGGGACGCGCGACCCCCGCTCGGGCTGGCTCAAGTCTTCCTCCGGTGTGCTGTGCTGGCCGGCTCATGGTGTCACAGACGATCCTCGGCAGCCACACTCTGGGCCTCTGATACTTCCTATCTATCTATTAAACCCGTGATCCTCAAATCAGATCTAGGGTCTTGACGCGGCAAGCGTTCGCCTTCACACTCGTCACACCCGACATGACCTGCCGGGAGTGTCCATCCTGATCAGTAGAGCGTCTCGTCGAAGCCGGTCCCGGACCCACCCCTCGCCCCCCGATCTCCGCGGATCGAGGGGTGCGTGTCCGCGCCACGCCCCACAGAATCTGATCTATTTCGGAATGTCGAACGGTGGAAGAGGCATGATGTGTTTTAAGTCGGGAACGCCGTCCGGGTGGAGGCGCCGCGGGACCCGTCTGGGGACCTGGGTCGCGCTCTCGGGTCTCCTGCTCGGCGTCGCGGCCTGCGGCACGGACGATCCGAGCGGCGGGAAGATCGAGCTCACCTACCGCATCTGGGACAAGAACCAGCAGCCGGCCATGCAGCAGATCGTCGACCGGTTCCAGGCGGCACACCCGACCATTCACGTCACCATCCAGCTCACCGCGAACCAGGAGTACTGGACGAAGCTCCAAGGTGACGCGACCGGCGGCAGCGCCCCGGACGTCTTCTGGATGAACGGCCCGCACGCCCAGCTCTACGCCTCCAACGGCATGCTGCTGCCGCTGTCGAAGCAGCTCAAGGCCGACGGTGTGGACCTGGGCAACTACCCGTCCGCGCTGACCGCCATCTACAGCTATCAGGGTGAGCAGTACGGCATTCCCAAGGACTTCGACACCGTCGGCCTCTGGTACAACAAGAAGCTGTTCGACGCCGCCAAGCTCAAGTACCCGGACGACACCTGGACCTGGGAGAACGTCGCGGAGGCCGCGCGCAAGCTCACCGACACCTCGAAGGGCGTCTACGGAATCCTGGCTCCGCCCTTCAACCAGGAGAACTTCTACGACACCATCTTCCAGGCGGGCGGGTACGTCATCTCACCCGACGGGAAGTCCTCGGGCTACGACCAGCCGGCCACCATCGCGGGGCTGAAGTTCTGGACCGACCTGATGAAGGCGGGCGTCTCACCGTCGGTGAAGTCGATGACCGACACCTACCCGGCCCAGCTCTTCGAGTCGGGCAAGTTCGGCATGTACTACGCCGGGTCGTGGAACGCGATCGAATTCGCGAAGAACGACGCCATCAAGAACGACGTGGACGTGGCCGTCCTGCCCCAGGGGACCAAGCGGGCCGTGGTCATCCACGGTCTGGCCAACGTGGTGTACGGGAAGACGAAGCACCCCAAGGAGGCGACGCAGTTCGCCGAGTTCCTGGGGTCGAAGGAGGCGGCCGAGATCCAGGCGAAGACCGGCGCCGTGATTCCCGCCTTCAACGGCACCCAGGAGGCCTGGGTCTCCTCGATGCCCCAGTTCCACCTGCGCTCGTTCCTGGACGAACTCCCCTACGCGGTGCCGTTCCCGGCCTCGAAGAACACCGACGCCTGGATGACCAAGGAAGCCACGATCCTGGGGCCCGCGTGGTCGGGTGACAAGGACGTCGCGGCCGCCGCGAAGGAGCTGGCGACGGCGATGAACACGGCGCTGCGCGAGGAACAGTGATGTCGGCGGTGAACAGCCTGGCCAGGCCGCGCCGGGCGGGGCGCTCCGCGAACCGCCGGCCCGGCCGCCGGCCCGAGCGGATGTGGGCGTACCTCATGGTCGCTCCCATGACCATCGGCCTGTCGGTCTTCTACCTGTGGCCCATCGCGCAGACCTTCTTCTACAGCTTCACCAAGTCCGGCCCGTTCGGCGGGCACGCCTGGATCGGCACGGCGAACTACCGCGCCCTGGTGGACGAGCCGTCGGTCCTCCAGTCCGTGGCCAACACCCTGTTCTACGCCGTCGTCCAGCTGGCCGGCATCCCGCTCGCGGTCCTGCTCGCCGCCCTGCTGAACCAGCGAGGGCTGCGGGGGCGGTCGATCTACCGGTTGGTGTACTTCCTCCCGGTCGTGACCATGCCCGTCGCCGTCGCGATGCTGTGGCGGTGGATGTACAACGGGGACTACGGCCTGATCAACCAGTTGCTCTCCATCGTGGGCGTACGAGGGCCCCACTGGGCCTCCGATCCGTCCGTGGCGCTGTACGCGGTCGCGGCGATCGGCATCTGGATGGCCCTCGGCTACAACATGGTGATCTTCCTCGCCGGCCTCCAGGGCATCCCCACCATGTACTACGAGGCCGCCGCGATCGACGGCGCCGGCCCGGCCAAGATGTTCTTCCGCATCACCGTGCCGCTGCTCAGCCCGAGCATCTTCTTCGCGACGGTGCTCACCGTGATCAACTCGCTGCAGATGTTCGACCTCGCCTACATGATGATGAGCACGCCGGGCGCCGCGGCCGGAACCGCGAACCCGGCACTGCCCCAGGTCCGCACGGTCTCCTACCTCTTCTACCAGAAGGCCTTCGTCGAGCATGATCTCGGCTTCGGCGCCGCGGTCGCCTTCGTCCTGCTCGGGTTCATCCTCGCGATGACGCTCATCCAGTTCCGGCTCCAGAGAAGGTGGGTGCACTATGCGTGACGGCGCGATGGCCGGCGGCCGTTCGACGCGCCGCGCGGGGACGGCCGCGACCCACGTCGTGCTCATCGCCGGTGCGGTCGTGATGGTCGGCCCTTTCCTCTGGGAAGTGCTGACGTCGCTGAAGACGTTCAGCGAGACCACGCACCTGCCGCTGACGTTCCTGCCGCACCGATGGCAGTGGTCGAACTACGTCCGCGTGTTCGAGCAGCTGCCCTTCCGGCAGATGTTCCTCAACACGGTCCTCATGGCCGCGGGACGGACCCTCGCTCAGCTCGTGTTCTGTTCCATGGCGGCCTACGCGTTCGCCCGGATGCGGTTCCGCGGCAACAACCTGCTGTTCGGCCTCTTCCTGTCGGTGCTGATGGTCCCGAGCCAGCTCTTCCTCATCCCGCAGTACGTCATCATCCAGGACCTCGGCTGGGTGAACACCCTGCAGGGCCTGATCGTGCCCGGGATGTTCAGCGCGTTCGGCACCTTCCTGCTCCGGCAGTTCTTCCTCGCGCTGCCGCACGACGTCGAGGAGGCGGCCCGCCTCGATGGAGCCAACGCGTTCCAGATCTTCCTGCGTATCGCGCTCCCCCTGGCCAGACCGGGGCTGCTGGCTCTGACGATTCTCACGGTGCTGTGGTCGTGGAACGATCTGATGTATCCCCTCGTCGTCACCACCGACCCGAGCGCGATGCCGCTGTCGGCCGGCCTGGCGACCCTGCAGGGCGAGCATTTCACCGACTACTCGCTGCTGATGGCGGGCTCGATCATGGCGACCGCACCGATGATCGTCGCCTTCGTCGTCCTGCAGCGGCACTTCATCCAAGGCATCGCGTTCACCGGTGCCAAGGGCTAGACGTCGATCGGAAGGACCTGGCATGGATGACCTCAGGCTTGGTGTGATCGGGCTTGGCGTGCGCAGCGGCCTCGCCGAGCTCGCCCACCGGCCCGGGAAGGGATCGCGGCTGGTCGCCTGCTGCGATCGTGATCCCCGGATGCTGTCCGGGGTCCGGGAGCGCTTCGGACCTGACCTGATCACGGTGACCGACCATCGTGAGCTGCTCGACGCCGACCTCGACGGGGTGTTCGTGCTGACGCCCGACCACACCCACGAGCCCATCGGCCTGGACTTCCTCCAGGCGGGGATCCCGGTGTTCCTGGAGAAACCGCTCGCGATCACCACGGAAGGCTGTGACCGTCTCCTGGCGGCGGCGCGGGCGTACTCCACGCCGCTCTACGTCGGGCACAACATGCGGCACATGCCCGTCGTCACGGCCATGCGCGAGCTGATCGACGACGGGGTCATCGGGCAGGTCAAGGCCGTCTGGTGCCGGCACTTCGTCGGGCACGGCGGCGACTTCTACTTCAAGGACTGGCATGCCGACCGGCGCAACACCACCGGCCTGCTGCTGCAGAAGGGGGCGCACGACCTCGACGTCATCCACTGGCTCGGCGGGGGGTACACCAGACGGGTGAACGCCTTGGGGGGCCTGGTCGTCTACGGTGACATCGCCTCACGCCGGGACCGGGCCGGGGAGCGCATGACGGACTGGCTGTCCTCCGAGGACAACTGGCCGCCCCTCAGCCAGCGCGGCCTGAACCCGGTCGTCGACGTCGAGGACCTCAGCATGGTGAACATGCGACTGGACAACGGGGTCTACGCCAGCTACGAGCAGTGCCATTTCACGCCCGACTACTGGCGCAACTACACGGTCATCGGGACCGAGGGGCGGCTGGAGAACTTCGGTGACGCCGAAGGCGCGGTCGTCAAGGTCTGGAACCGCCGCTCGGACTATCGTGCGGACGCTGATCTCACCGTGTCCGTCGAGACGCCGGAAGGCACCCACGGGGGTGCCGACCCCCATCTGGTGGCGGAGTTCGTGCGATTCGTCAGGGAAGGCACGTCCACGGTCACTTCCCCGGTCGCGGCCCGTGAGGCGGTGGCGGCGGGATACGCCGCCACCGCCTCCCTGCGGGAGGACGGCCGGGCGCTCGACGTCCCGCCGACCGATCCCGAGATCGCTGCCTACTTCGCGAACGGCCAACGCGCGACACCTCCGCCGGGCCGCGCCTGACCGCCTCGAAGATCGGTGCCCAGCCGAACGAAGTCCTCGCGGATGCCGACGACTCCGCCGAGCCCCTTGGCCAGGTGCACGGCCGCCGCCGCGTCGGCGCTCGTGGCGGTGTGCCCGGACAGCGTCACGATGCCGTCCTGCACCCGGACGACGATGCCCGTCCGGTCGTTCCACCGGGCCTGCTCGGGGATGGCCTGCTCGACCCAGCGCTTGATCTCGGCGTCGTCGTGCACATACGCCTTGAGCAGATCGCGTCTGCTGACGATGCCGATCAGCCGTCCGTCGTCGTCAACGACGATCAGGCGCTTGATGCCGTGCGCGTCCATGAGCTGCGCGGCGGTCACGGTGGAGGCGAACGGGTCGACCGTCACCGCCGGCGCGGACATCAGCTCGGCCGCCGTGACGCCCACGGCCTTGTGGCGGGTGTCCGCGCCGTGCCCGGTCAGCCTGCGGCGCAGGCGGGTCCGCAGCCGCGGCCGGTAGCCCTCCCCGTAGTACTGCTCCCGGAACTCCTCCTTGCGCAACAGATCCGCCTCGGACACCACGCCGACGACCCTGCCACCGGCGGCCAGGACGGGCACGGCGCTGACCTCGCGCCGCACGAGCAGCTCGGCGACGTCCTTGAACGGCGTGCCCGCCTCGACCGAGGCGACATGCGTGGTCATGACATCCCGCACGTTGATCCGCAACATGGGTCCTCCCTTTCCGCCTGCCATGACACCGCCTCATCCGGCCTGGCCTCCAGGGCCGGAGGTCCTGCCGACCGCGGCTTTGGTCAAGGCACGTCCCCCACAGGGGAGGCGCCTGCGCGGGTGACCGACGGCAGGGGCCGTACGGGACGTTCGGCCCTGATCACCATGTCGTCCCGTCCGGGAGGGTGAGGACGCGAGCGAAGGAGAAGAGAGCCATGCAAGGACATGATCATGTGTGACTACTGTGGCTGCCGGGAGTTCCCGTTGATCGGCCGCCTGTCCCAGGAGCACTGGGACATCAAGGAGTGCGCCGGAGCGTTGCGCCGCGCGATCGGCGAGGGCGGGCACGACGACGCCGCGAGACTCCTCGACGAGCTGCTCACCCGGCTCGTCCCGCACACCGCCACCGAGGAGGGCGGGCTGTTCGCCGAACTGCGCGCCGACGGATCGCTGGCCGAGGAGGTGGAGCGGCTGTGCGCCGAGCACGCCGACATCCACGGCGTGCTCGGGACGGTCGACCGGGCCGCACCGGACTGGCCCGCCGTACTGCGGGCCCTCGACCGGCTGCATCAGCACATCGACCACGAGGAGCACGGCCTGTTCCCCGCTGCCGTGATCATGTTGCCGCTCGCCGCCTGGGACCGCATCACGCCCGGCCAGTCCCCAGCGCCGGCCGGATAGCGCGATTCTTCGCGGCGGTGCCGGCGCGGTCCGTGTCCCCCATGACCGGCGTCCCTTCACGACCGGGTGTTGAAGACTTCGTGCAGGGGACGGCGCGGCACGGCGGGGACCGGCGGGCCGTACCCGAGCCGCAGCAGCATCTGCAGGTACCCGAGCGTCCCGGCGGGCTCGTCACCGTGCCCCTGGTCCGCGAGATCCAAGGGCTGGCTGAGCAGCGACGCCGACACCCCCTGAGCGGTGGCGGTGAGCAGGACCCGCTGCAGCGCCTGGCCGGCGGCCAGCCAATCACGTGGTCCGTCGCCGCGGGTGAACAAGGCGGCGATCTGTGGATCTCCTTCGAACCTGGCCACCTCCCCGCCCTCTCCCAGGCTGAAGTCGCGCAGGGGCAGCTCGGCGCACTCTGGTCGAGGACCGAAGGCGTGGCGGGGGATGCCGTCGGCGCGGGTGCCGTCCCCGGTCCAGCGGGACAGCTCGCGGCGATGGGCGTCATCGCGGGAGAGCGCCCTGTCCGCGGCGGCGACCATGCCGAGGACCTCGCGGGCCACCCGGCTGTCGAGCATGACCAGCGTGGCCCCCTCCCGGCCGGCCGCGTCGACCAGGTCGTCGACGGCCTTGACGGGCAGGGGGCTGCCGTCGAAGGGGAAGCGGTTGGTGCGCCGGCGCGGAATCATGGCGTGCAACTGCCGCTCCTCCTGTGACGGCGCTTCCCCTTGGACGGCCCGGACGACGGCGAGGAGGTCGGGCGCGCCGCGCGGGGCGGGCAACGGCAGGACACGAGCCTGGTGTCCGGTCATCCGGATGGCCAGTCTCATGTTGAACAGGGCGGCCCCGCAGCTGATGCCGAGGCAGCGTCCCCGGGGGTCGGCGACGGGCAACTGCCGGCGAAGGTCGGCGTACACGGTCACACTGTTCTTGAGGTGGTGGAACAGCCACGGCTGGGTGTTGTGCACGGAAGGTGCGGCGATCGCGGCCTCGATGATCCGGCGCACGCCGGAGGCACTGGCGAACGGGCCGGCCATCGTCTCACTTCTCATCGTCCGGCCACCTTGAACAGGCCGTGCGCGCCCGCCTCCGCCTGGCGCATGCTGTGGTCCACCACCGGGTAGGTGCCCGGCTCGGGGAAGACGAGCTCGGCGAAGCCGCCCTGCGCGGGGGCCAGGTCGAGTACCTGCGCCCCGCCCGGGTCGTCGGTCCGCAGCGCGTAGGCGCCCTCCTTGTAGACGGTGTCGAAGGGCGCGCCGACCACGTGCAGCGCCGTGCCCGAGCTCGGACCGGCGGCCACGGCCCAGATGCGGACCCGCTCTCCGGCCTCGGCCCGCAGCGGGGCGTGGTCGTAGCCGGAGGCGGTGCCGTTGAACATCCAGCCGTCCGGTTCGCCCTTCCTGATCCTGGCGACGTGGGCGTCGGTGCCGGGCTCGTCGAGGTACAGCTCTCCCTGGACCAGGAGGTATTCACGATCCACCTTCGGCAGGTCGGGCGGGTCGATGATGACGGCGCCGTACATGCCGTTGGCGATGTGCTGGGTCATCGGCATGGTCGAGCAGTGATACAGCCACGCGCCGGCGAAGTCCGCGCGGAAGCGGTAGGTCAGCCGTTCGCCCGGCTGGATCGTGCGCATCGGCCCGTCCGGCGCGGTCGCCCCGGCGTGGAAGTCGATGCCGTGTCCCATGCTGCCGGCGTTGACGAACGTCACCACGAAGACGTCTCCGACCCTGCCGCGCAGCACGGGCCCGGGCATGGTGCCGTTGAACGTCCACACGCGTTGCCGCACCCCCGGCGCGACCTCCCGCACGCGGGTGTCTTCGGCGCGGATCTCGACGCGGTGCTCCGCGCCGCCGGGCGCGGGAAGCAGCATCGCGTCGTACGGTTTCCAGTCCGGTGACATGGGCGCGGCCAGGTCCAGCCGGGCAGGTCCGGCGGCGGTCGCGGCGTGGTCACCGTGGCCGGTGTGGCCGGTGCTCGGCTGGGGCCGGGACGCCACGGCGCCGGTCGGGACCAGGCGCATGGTCATGCCCGCCGCGCGGTGCCCGGCCACCGTGCACCAGCCGTCCACCGGCTCGCCCAGCGGGGCGAGCTTCAGCGTGGCGCTCCGGCCCGGGGCCAGCAGCGGGGTGCGTTCGCCGGTCGCCAGGCGCAGATCGTGCCGTTGCGCGTCGGCGTTGGTGACGCGCAAGGTCAGTACGGTGCCGACGGGCGCCTGGACGGCGGCGGGGCGGATGCTCATGCCGGACAGGGTCACCTCGACCGTGCGGGAACCGGTCGCTGTCACCGGCGTCGCCGGTCCCGATCCGCCGGACGTGGCGGCGACGACCGCGGCGGCCGTCAGCAGGCAGCCGGCGGCCACCCCGGCGACGGCCGGCAGGGACTTCCGCCACGTCCTGCCGCCCTCCGCGTCCTCGGCGGCCGGCGGCGGAGCGCCGCCCGGCCGGGCTCGGGTCAGCGCGGTCAGTGCCAGGACGACGAAGGCCACGACCGAGCCCAGCACCAGCGCCCAGCCCAGCAGCGTCACCGGCCGCGGCACCGGAAGGACCAGCAGCGGCACCCCGAGATTGAGCGCCGCCAGCCGGGCCGCCCAGCCGCGCTCCAGCAGCGCCGCGTTCGCCTTGAACCGGGCCGGCCCGCCGCCCAGCACCGCGGGCAGCAGGTGCAGCAGCGAGCCCAGCAGCGTCTGGGCGACGAATCCGACGAGCACCAGCGGCAGCAGCGAATCCAGCGCCGCGGCGACTTCGTGTGCCCGGCGGGTGGCCACGACCACCAGATCGGCGGCCAGCGCCACCTCGAACCAGACGATCGCCGCTGCGAGCGTCCACGAGGCCCCGGTGTGCGGCTGCTTGCGCCGGAGGGCTTCCGCCAGCGGCACGAGCGCCGCGAGCCCACCGGCCGCGTAGACGACCAGCCCGGCGAAGGCGACCCACCGCCAGCCCCCCGCCAGCCCGGCGACGGCCACCGCCAGACCCGGCACCGCCAGCCCCAAGCCCACGCGCGACGCCCGCCGGGTCCGCTCCGACATGCGGGTCCGCAGGACCGTCGGCCACAGCGTGAACAGGGTGCCGAGCACGGTGAGACCGACCCAGCCGAACACGTTCACCTCGGCGTGCGCGGCGTGCAGCCGCTCGTGCAACGCGCCGTGCCCGAGGTGGGCGCTCAGCAGCCCGCCCAGGACGCCGCCGGCCGCGAGCGCACCGGCGGCGGCGACGTACCAGCCGATGACGTGGCCGAACCGGCCCGGCAGCGCCCGCCTCACCAGCAGGACGAGGACCGTCCCGTGCCACAGCACCACGCCCACCATCAGGCCCGCGCCACCGGCGGCGACCGGCCACGGTCCCGCCGACACCCCGGCCAGCACCGCCACCGTCGCCGCGTTGAGCGCGGCGAGCCTGGTCAGGCTGCCGCGCCGCGGCGGGGTGCGGACGCGCAGCAGCGCCACGGTGAAGTGCTCGCTCCAGATGAGGATGGCGGTGCCGACCGCGCCCAGCAGGAACACGTGGACGAGCAGCCAGCGGGGCGCCGGCAGCGCGTCGCCCCCGAGCGCCACCGCGACGGTCAGGCCCAGCCAGGCGATGACGATCGCGTTCGCCCGCAGGTGCCACGACGCGCGGGGACGCGGCGGCGGCGCCTCCGGGTCGAGCGGCCTTTCCCTCTCGACACGGATGTCGACCGGCCCCACCATGGGCACCTCCCTATCACGACCGGAGCGCGTCACAGCGATCGCGCATCCGGCGAACATCAGCAGAGCGAGCACCGCCAGCACGCCGCCCGGCGCGCGGGCCGCTTCCGCGGCGGCCAGGTCACCGGGGCGTGCCCGAAGACCATGGACATGACGAACCCGAGGAACAACCCGCGCAGGGAGCGCCGGGCCACGTCGTGGAAGGCCGGCCACCCGGCCGCCGCCAGCATCCCGGTCCCGGCTTCGCGGCCGGATGTGCTGTGCCGCCACGGCCTGTCACGCCGTCCGGCGCACGGCCGGGATCGTCGCGCGGCGCCGGTCACCGGCTGTGCGGCGGCCGGCCTCGACGTCCATCCCGCCCCGACCGGGCGCGGGTCGCAACGGCTCACGCACGGCGTGCCTCGCGTCCGTCGAGGACCTCGCACACCGGACGGCGGGCCACCCGCCGGACCGGCGAGCCGTAGCCGAGCCTGATCAGCATCTGCACGTGCCCGAGCGGACCGACCCGGTCGCCGCGGTGCTGCGGCGGGCGCAGGTCGAGCGGCTGGCTGAACAACGACGCCGCCACGCCGTACGCGGTCGCGGTGAGCAGGACCCGCTGCAGCGCCTGCCCGGCGCGCAGCCAGTCGCGCGGTCCGTCACCGGCCGTGAACAGGGCGGCGAGCTGCGGATCCGGCTCGAAGTCCGTGGGTTGTCCACCCCCGTCGTACGCGCCTCGCGTGCCGCCGAGGCCGAAGTCGCGCATGGGCGGCCCGCCAAGCCCGGGGCGTGGCCCGAAGGCATGGCCGGGCACGCCGTCGGCGCCTGTCTCCGCCCGGGTCCAGTGGGCCAGCTCGGCGCGGTAGGCCGCGTCCGCCGCGAGGGTGGCGTCGGCTGTGGCGACCATGTCCAGGACGCGCCGCGCCGCCCGCCCCGCGACCGGGACCAGCGTCGCGCCCTCGCCATGGGCGGCGGCGACCAGGGCGGCCAGGACGTCCCTGGGCAGCGGGCGGCCGTCGAAGGGGAAACGGTTGGTACGCCGGTGCGGGATCATGTCGTGCAGCAGCCGCTCGTCCGGGCTCGGCGGGCCGCCGGGCGTCGCGTGGACGGTGGCCAGCAGGTCCGGCCGGTCGCCGGGGTCGGGCAGCGGCAGGACGCGGGGATCGTGACCGGTCATCCGGACCGCCAGCCGCAGGTTGAACAGCGCGGCCCCGCAACTGACGCCCAGCCCGCGGCCCAGCGGGTCGGTGACGGCGAGCAGCCGGTCCAGGTCGGCGTACAGGTCCATGGTGGCGTCGTCGACGCGGTGGAAGCGCCACGGCTGGGTGTTGTGCACCGAGGGCGCCGCGACGGCGGCGGCGATCGCCCGGTGGAGGCCGGCCTGCGTGGCGAAGGGGTTCTCCCCCGGCCGGGTGCCGGGGGCACCGGTCTCGGGGATGGTGCCGGGTCCGGTCATCGGGGCGTTCCCGGCGTGGGGGCAGCAGCGGACATGTACTCAAGATCTCGCGTCGCTCCGTGCCGGCGGCAGGGACCAAAGTCCCTTCCAGCAGGTCCGATGGACCGTTCGGGGTCGCTCCGTCGGCCGCCGAGCTCGCCGCGAGAGGGCGTCGAGTTCGTCGGGCTCGTCGGGCTCGTCGGGCTCGTCGGGCAACAGGATGAGATCGCTGTCGGACCTTCAGGTCGCCGGCAGGGCGGTGGCGAGCAGGACGACGCCGAGCGATCCCACCAGGGCGCTCACGGCCATCGTACGAGCGAGCCCGGGCCGGGCCGCGCCGCTGGCCCAGCCGTGCAGGCCGGCGGCGGCCATGACGGCGCAGAACAGCAGCAGCTTGGCGGCCAGGATCCGGCCGTAGCCGGGGTCGGCGAGCGAGGACCAGGTGACGCCCTTGCGCCAGGCCAGAGCCACGCCGGTGCCGAGCTGGACGGGCAGGAAAGCCGCCGCGGTGAGGATCCCGAAACGGCGGCCGACCGCGGTCAGCACCGCGGCCCGCCGCTGCTCGTCCAGGAGCCTGCGGGCCAGGGGCAGCACGACCAGCGACACCGTGAGCTGCCCGCCGACCCACAACGCCGCCGACAGGACGTGCAGGAACCGGACCGCCGACCACCACGTCATCGCGCGCGTGCCTCGGACAGGCCTGGCGCCGCGGCGGTGGGGCGCCGCAGGGCCGTCAGGCGCACCACCGTGACCGTCAGCAGCACGGCCAGCGCCGAGGTCGCGGCCAGCAGCGCCAGGCCGAGCCCGTAGGAGCCGAGCCGGCCGTAGAGGAAGCCCATCAGCAGGGGCGGCACGAACCCGCCGAGCCCTCCCGCGGCGCCGACGAGCCCGGTCACCGAGCCCACCTTGTCGGCCGGGGCGACCTGGGCGACCAGCGCGAAGGTGGCGCCGCTGCCCGCGCCGAGCGCGGCGGCCATGGTCAGGAAGGCGATCGTGCCCACCGGCATCAGGCCGGGGGTGAGGGCCTGGACCGCCGCCATGACGCCGACGACGGCGAACACGCCGGTCAGCACCGGGACCGGGCCGATCCGGTCGGACAGCCACCCGCCGATCGGCCGCATCACGACCGCGAGCACCACGAACCCGGCCATGCGGTCGGCAGCGTCGGCCTGCTCAAGCCCGTAGCCGGTCTGCAGGTAGGCGGGCAGGTAGACGGAGAAGGCGACGTAGCCGCCGAACGCCACGGCGTACAGGACGCACGCCTGCCAGGTGATCGCCAGTCTGGCGGTGGCCGCCAGGCGGGCGAGCAGCGGCTGCGCCGCTACGACGCGGCCTGGCGCGTCGCGCATGACCAGCCAGGCGACGGCGGCGTAGAGCGCCAGCGCGATCGCGGTGATGACGAAGGGGGTGGCCGAGCCGCCGGCCTTGACGAGCTTGACCGTGGTCAGGGCGCTGATCGCGGTGCCGCCCATGCCGGCGCCGAAGACGCCGATGGCCAGGCCACGACGGTGCGGCGGGAACCAGGCGTTGACGAACGGCACACCGACGGCGAACACCGTCCCGGCGATGCCCAGGAAGAAGCCGCCGGCCAGCAGCATCGGCAGCGAGCTCTGCCCGGCCACGCCGATGAAGACGACGGGCACGATGGTGGCGGCCGAGATCAGCGGGAACATCACCCGGCCGCCGAAGCGGTCGGTGAGCGCGCCGACCGGGATGCGGCCCAGCGAGCCGACGATCACCGGGACGGCGACCAGCAGCGCCTGCTGGGCGGGTGACAGGCCGAGCAGGTCCTTGAAGCGCGGCCCGAGCGGGCTCAGCAGCGCCCAGGCCCAGAAGTTCAGCGCGAACCCGAGGGTCGCCAGGCCGAGCATCAGCGCGGGCCTGCCGCCGGCGGCGGCCGGCCGCTTCTCGTCGATCATCGTCTTCTCTCCTCACTCCTGCGGATCTCGCCTGTCACATCCCAGCTCACTGGCCCCGCGCGGGGTACCGACCAAGGTCCTTGTCACCGAGGACTTCGGTCGCCCCGACAGGGCGGCGTGTCCGCGCGAGATGTCGTCCGAGCCCCCGCCGGCCTGCCCGGGGCTCGACGCCGACAGGGCACGCCCCGGCCGGTGGGCACGAGGAAGAAGACGCTCCACAGCGACGCCCCGTCGCGCCGGACCCGGCGCGGCGGCGGCCGAGCACATCTCCGGCCGCCGCATCACGGGGATACCGGCCAGGTCCAGCCGCTGATCTCGGGAGCGTCCTCGCCGTGCTCGCGGGTGTGCGCGCGGGCCCGCAGCCGGGCGTCCGACATGCGCTGGCGCAGGTGCGCGGCGGTGGTGCCGAGACCGGGGACGCGGTCGATGACGTCCATGACGAGGTGGTAGCGGTCGATGTCGTTGAGCATCGCCATGTCGAACGGCGTCGTGGTCGTGCCTTCCTCCTTGTAGCCGCGCACGTGCAGGTTCGCGTGGCCGCGGCGGCGATAGGTGAGGCGGTGGATCAGCCAGGGGTAGCCGTGGAAGTTGAAGATCACCGGTTTGTCGGTGGTGAACAGCGCGTCGAACTCGGCGTCCGGCATGCCGTGCGGGTGCTCCGAGTCCGGCTGCAGCCGCATCAGATCCACCACGTTGACGACCCGCACCCGCAACGACGGCAGGTGCTCGCGCAGGATGGCGGCGGCGGCCAGCGTCTCCAGCGTGGGCACGTCGCCCGCGCAGGCCAGCACCACGTCCGGCGCCGATCCGGCGTCGGTGGAGGCCCAGGGCAGGATCCCGAGGCCACGGGTGCAGTGCGCGATGGCCTCGTCCATGGTGAACAGGTCCAGCACCGGCTGCTTGCCCGCCACGATCACGTTGACGTAGTCACGGGAGCGCAGGCAGTGGTCGCCGACCGAGAGCAGGGTGTTGGCGTCCGGCGGCAGGTAGACCCGGACGACTTCGGCCTTCTTGTTGACCACCACGTCGAGGAAGCCCGGGTCCTGGTGGCTGAAGCCGTTGTGGTCCTGCCGCCACACGTGTGACGACAGCAGGTAGTTGAGTGAGGCCACCGGCCGCCGCCACGGGATCTTCTTCGACGACTCCAGCCACTTGGCGTGCTGGTTGAACATGGCGTCGATGATGTGGATGAACGCCTCGTAGCAGTTGAACAGCCCGTGCCGGCCGGTCAGCAGGTAGCCCTCCAGCCACCCCTGGCACAGATGCTCGCTGAGCACCTCCATCACCCGCCCGCCGGCGGCCAGGTGCTCGTCGGTCGGCTCCAGCCCGGCATGCCAGGCCCGGTCGGTGGTCTCGAAGACGGCCTGCAGCCGGTTGGACGCGGTCTCGTCCGGCCCCATCAGCCGGAAGTCGTGCGGGTTGGCGGCGATCACGTCGCGCAGGTACGCGCCCAGCCTCCGGGTGGGCTCGGTGGACTGCCGCGCAGGCGCCTTGACCTCCACCGCGTAGTCACGGAAGTCCGGCAACGCCAGCGGGCGGAGCAGCTCGCCGCCGTTGGCATGCGGGCTGGCGCTCATCCGCAGCGGGCCCTCGGGCACCGTCCGCAGGAGCGCGGGAACCGGCCGGCCGTTCGCGTCGAACAGCTCCTCGGGCCGGTAGGAGCGCATCCAGGCATCCAGCATCGCCAGATGCTCGGGGTTGTCGCGGACTCCCGACAGCGGCACCTGGTGGGCCCGCCAGGTGCCCTCCACCGGCACCCCGTTGACTTCCCGCGGCCCCGTCCAGCCCTTCGGCGTCCGCAGAATGATCATCGGCAGCCGGTCGGCGCGGCCGTCCTTGTAGGCCGCGATCTGGTCGAACACCACATCCAGCGTCTTGGCCATCTGCTCGTGATCGGGGCCGACGACATGCGGGCGGTAGCCGTACCCCTCCATGAGCTTGACCAGCTCCTCCTCCGGGATGCGAGCCAGCACGGCAGGGTTGGCGATCTTGTAGCCGTTCAGATGCAGGATCGGCAGCACCACCCCGTCGCGGTACGGGTCGAGCAGCTTGTTGGAGTGCCAGCTCGCCGCCAGCGGCCCGGTCTCCGCCTCGCCGTCGCCGACGACGCACGCGACGACCAGGTCCGGGTTGTCGAAGGCCGCGCCGAAGGCATGCGCCAGCGAATAGCCGAGCTCGCCGCCCTCGTGGACGGAGCCGGGCGTCTCGGGGGCGACGTGGCTGGGGATGCCGCCGGGGAAGGAGAACTGGCGGAACAGCCTGCGCATGCCCGCGGCGTCCTGGGAGACCTCCGGGTATCTCTGCGAATAGGAGCCCTCCAGCCAGGCGTGCGCGACCGCCGCCGGGCCGCCGTGTCCGGGGCCGGCGATGTAGATCATGTCCTGGTTTCGTTCGGCGATGACCCGGTTGAGGTGGGCGAAGCAGAAGGTGAGGCCGGGCGTGGTGCCCCAGTGGCCGAGCAGCCGCGGCTTGACGTGCTCGGGCCGCAGCGGTTCGGTCAGCAGGGGGTTGTCGAGCAGGTAGATCTGTCCCACGGACAGGTAGTTCGCGGCACGCCAGTAGGCGTCGATGTGCTGCATCGTCGTCATGGTGCCGATCATGTCTGGATCCGTGTCCGCCCCCTAGGGACCTTGGTCCCCCTCTCCTGGGCCGGTGGACCGCCGCGCCGGGTGATCAGCGTGACGGCTCCCAGCCACGGCGCGCGCGGGGCCGGCCCTCCTCGCGGCTGCGGTAGACGATGTACGGCCGGGTGAGGTAGCCGACCGGCGCGGTGAGCATGTGCACCAGCCGGGTGAACGGCCAGATCGCGAACAGCACCAGCGCGCTGAGCGCATGCAACTGGAACAGCGGCGGCGCGCCGGCCATCAACGCGGGTTCCGGCTGGAAGGTGAAGATCGACCGGAACCACGGCGAGATGGTGGTGCGGTAGTCGTAGCCGCCGCCCACGATGTTGGCCAGGACGGTGGCGGCCAGGCCGAGCAGGATCGTCAGGGTGAGGACCGCGTACATGAGCTTGTCGTTGCGGGTGGTGGCGGTGAACACCGGGCCGACGGTGCGCCGCCGGTAGATCAGGATCGCCAGGCCGCCCAGGGTGGCGATGCCCGCGATCGTGCCCAGCACGACGGCGGACACATGGTAGGCCTCCTCGCTCACCCCCACGGCCTCGGTCCAGCCCTTGGGGATCACCAGGCCGCCGACGTGGCCGAGCGCCACCACGAGGATGCCGAAGTGGAACAGCGGGCTGCCGACGCGCAGCAGACGTGACTCGTACATCTGTGACGACCGGGTGGTCCAGCCGAACTTGTCGTAGCGGTAGCGCCACACATGGCCGAGCACGAACACCGTCAGTGCCACGTACGGCAGGACCACCCACAGCAGGACGCTCATCGGCCCGCCTCCATGATCGCGTACGGTTCCAGTCCGACGGCCTCGGCGGGCGGCCCCTCGGACGCCAGCCGTAGCGCGGCCTCCTGCTCCCGGGCGCCGGCCGGAGGCAGCGTGGCCAGCACGGCGGCGACCACGTCGGTGTACGGCGAGCGTTCCTCCTCCAGCGCCGCGCGCAGCACCTCCATCCCGGCGCGGTGCTCGCTCATCAGCCGCCGGGCCTGGCGGACGGCGCCGCGCGCCGACAGCTCGCACACCACGGCGAGATGGTCGGGCAGCTCGCCGTCGGCCGGCTCGAACCCGGCCTCTCGGTAGGCGTGCTTGAAGCGCAGCAGCGCCATGCCACGCTTGCGGGTGTCGCCGTAGGCGTAGTAGGTGAGGTACGGGCAGCAGCGCCGCTTGAGGTCGAACGTGGCCACGTAGTGGGCGGCCAGCTCCGCCGGGCCGGTGGCGGCCACGTGGCCGAGGAAGGCCGACAGCCGCTCGCGCGCCCGGCCCGCCGGCAGCGCCGACACAGCGGCGGTGAGCACGTCGAGGCCGTCGTAGAGGTGCTGGTCGGGGTAGCCGAGCAGCACGGAGGCCACCATGTGGGTGGTGCGCAGGTCGCCTTCGTTCATCTCTTCCTCCTGCGGGGGAACAGCCCGTCGGGTGTGCCCTTGCCGTCCCAGTTGAGGAGATTGACCCGGCCGCGCAGCTCGTCGGCGTCGTCCAGGTCCTCGCCCGTCTGCCGCTCGCGCAGCGCGTGGAAGTTCTCCACCGCGACCGGGGCCGGCCGGCCGGACGCCTCGCCGAACGGGCCCGCCATGCCGGGGCCGCCCTCGTAGTCGAGGCTGCAGCCGGTGGCCGACTCCTCCAGGTGCGCGCCCTGCTCGGCGTGCGCCTTGGGGATGACGTACCGCTCGTCGTAGGGGGCCAGGGCCAGCAGCCGGTGCATGTCCTCGACCTGCCGGCCGGTCATCCCGACGGCTGTGGCGATGGTCTCGTCGCGGTCCTGGCCGAGGTTGATGCGGCGCATGTACGAACGCATCGCGGCCAGCCGGCGCAGCACCGCCCGCACCGGTTCCGCGTCACCGGCCGTGAACAGCTCGGCCAGGTAGCCGATCGGGATGCGCAGCGCGTCGATGGCGCCGAACAGGTTGCCGGCGTCCTCCCCGTCGTGTCCGGTCCCGGTCAGCACGTCCACGACCGGTGACAGCGGCGGGATGTACCAGACCATCGGCATCGTGCGGTACTCCGGGTGCAGCGGCAGCGCCACACCGAAGTCGAAGATCAACCGGTGGATCGGCGATCGCCGAGGCGCGCCTTGGCCTCGCGGTACATCTCCACCAGCACGCCGCGCGCGTACGGGTAGCGCACCCGCGTCGGCGAATAGGTGTACCAGGAGAACGCGGCGCCCCGCGGGCAGCCCCGCGGCTCGTACTCCGGACGATCTCCGCCGACGCTCGGATAGTCGGTCTGCTGCGCCTCCCAGGTGATGATCCCGTCCTTGACGTACACCTTCCACGAGCACGACCCCGTGCAGTTCACCCCGTGCGTGGAGCGCACCACCTTGTCATGGCTCCACCGGTCCCGGTAGAAGGCGTCGGCCTGACGGCCGCCGATCTGGTGCAACGACCGCAGATCCGCCGAGACCGTCCCCGTCCGCAGATGCCGCCCCAAGCGCAGCAACGCATCGCTGACCAGACCGTCCATGCCCGACATGGCCACTCCCCCTCCCTGCCGTCACAGGGCGGGCGTACCCGGCAGATGACCCTTCATGGCACGGCGTGGCGAAGAGAGGGCGTCTCGTGGTCCTCCGGATCCCTCGGGGTCCCGCCGGGTCAGGGGTCGAGGGGCTCGTAGGCGACCACCTCCCGGGAGGCGAGGCGGGCCAGGCAGTCGCCGACGACGTACTTCTGGAAGTGGGCGGAGGCGCGGTGCGCCTCGAAGGCCGCGGCGTCGACGTACCGCTCGTAGATCATGAACCGACGGGGGTCGTCGACGGAGACGTGGGCCTGGTAGCCGAGGTTGCCCGGTTCCTGGCGCGACAGCGGGGTGATGACCCGGATGATGTCCGCCACGGCGTTCTCCTCGCCGTCGCGGGCGGTCCACACAGCTTGCACGACATAAGCCATGCCCGGTGACTCTAGGGCGACGTTCGCGCCACTCACAAGCGGCCCGCACCACTTGACAAAACGGACAGACCGCAAATAACGTCCCGTCAACCGACAGGCACAGACGAAGACATCCCTGTCAGTGGTCTTCGTCTGTGCTTTTTGTCGTTCTCGGACCGCTGGCAAGGGACATCACCCCCCCTGAAAGGCGGCTGAGCATGAACCACGGCTCCGCGCACACGAGAACAACGGTCATCGGCAACGCGGGCGACGCTGCCCACCTCATCGACACCCTCAAGACCCTGAACGGCCGGGCGAACGGGATCTGGTTCCTCGCCCTCGCCGGACTGTTCCTCGACGCCTACTCCAACGCGGCCCTGGGAGCCGGACTGGTCCCCATGGTGAAGCAGCTGGACCTGTCGCCCACGCAGGTCGGCGTGCTCACCGCGATGGCTCCGGCGATCGCCATCGTCTCCAATCCCTTCGGCGGCTGGCTCGCCGCGCGGATCGGCCGGGTCAGACCGCTGCTGATGACGAAGGTCGTCTTCGCGCTCGGCGCGGTGCTGACGGCGGCCGGCTCGGACTTCCAGACGGTCTTCGCCGGGCGGGGCCTGGTGGGCATCGCCTACGGCATCGACTTCGCGGTGGCGATGGCGCTGCTCGCCGAGTACACCCCCGCCTCTCTCAAGGGCAGGCTCAACTTCTGGCAGGGCGTCTGGTACACGGCGACGACCACGAACCTCCTGCTCACCCTGCTGTTCTACAAGTTCGACGTCGGCGCCGACATCTGGCGCTGGTCCGTCGGCTCGTCGGCCGCCTTCGCGCTCGTCCTCCTCGTCCTGCAGCTGGTCTTCCTGGTCGAGAGCCCCACCTGGCTGGCCGCCAAGGGCAGGCTGCGGGAGTCCGCGGCGAACCTGCGCCGGATGTACGGCTTCGACGTCCAGGAAGGAACGCAGGAGACCGGGCCCGCGCAGGACCCCGCCCGCCAGGTCGGGCTGCGGGACGCGGGCGTCCTGTTCCGCAAGCCGTACCTGCCCAGGACCGTGCTGTCGACCGTCATCTCCCTCACCCAGGCCATGCAGTACTTCGCCGTGGGCTGGTACCTGCCGGTGATCAGCCTCGAACTGTTCGGCAAGGAGTTCGAGAAGGCGACGTTCGGTTCCATGGCCTTCAACGCCGTCGGCATCGTCGGCGGTTGCCTGTCGGCCTACGCGGGCCGCCGGTTCGGCCTGCGGGTCAGTTCGATGGCCGGCTACGCCATGGTGTTCGTCGCCCTGCTGGTCATGGGAGCGACGTTCAAGCAGCTGCCCATCGGGCTGGCCGCGCTGCTGCCGGTGCTGTTCATCTTCTGCCACTCCGCCGGCCCCGGCCCCAACGGCAAGTCGATCGCGGCGCTGTCGTACCGCAGCGACATCCGCACGCTGGGCACCGGCGTGACCGGCATGCTCGGCAGCCTCGGATCGGTCGCGGGTCTGTACCTGTTCCCGCAGCTCCAGGCGGGTATCGGAGTGGGCGGCAGCCTGATGGTCCTGTCAGTGGTGCCGCTGGTGGGCCTGCTCACCTGCGTGGCGATCAAGTGGGACCCGACCCGCGTCGCGGTGAACCTGGAGGAAGAGGCGATCAGCCTCCCGCAGCGCACGACGGTGTCGGCCTGAACGGTGTCCGGCTCGGACACGACGAAAGGACCCCGCGGATGACAAGGGCGCGGATGACAGGGGAACGCCGCCGAGGCGTGCTCAGCATCGATGAGGGCACCACGGGCACCCGGGCCGCCGTGGTCCTCGACGACGGCGGCGCCGCACCACCCGCGTACCTGCCCCTCTCGGTCCGCTCGCCCGACCATCTGCGGGTCGAGCAGGACGCGACGGAGATCTGGGCGAACACCGTCATGGTCTGCCGTGAGGCGCTGGACTGGGCGGCCGCGCACCGGGTGGAGATCACCGGGGTGACGATCTCCACCCAGCGCGCCACGGTGCTGCTGTGGGACACGGTGACCGGCTCCCCGCTGAGCCAGGCCGTGGTGTGGCAGGACCGCCGCTACGCCGCCCGGCTGCGGGAGTGGGAGCCGCAGTGGGACGCCCACCTGGTCGAGCACACCGGCCGTCCGGTCGGATCCAGGGCGCCGCTGCTGTGGGCGGCCGAGCAGGTCGCCGGCAACGCGGCCGTCCGCCGGGCCCACGACGCGGGCAGGCTGGCCTTCGGCTCGGTCGACACCTGGCTGGTCTGGAAGCTCACCGGGGGCGCGCGCCACGTCATGTCGGCCACGAACGCCGTGGCCGCGGGCGCCTACGACCTGCGGACCGGCGACTGGCACGAGCCGTGGGTCGCGTTCCTCGGCTGCCCGCGCGACGTGCTGCCGGAGATCGTCGACGACGACGGCGACTTCGGCGCCACCGACCCGTCCGTGCTCGGCGTGCGGCTGCCCATCCTGTCCGTCATGGGCGACCAGCACGCCGCGATGATCGCGCTCGGGGCCCATCGGCCGGGCCAGGCCACCACCGTCCACGGGACCGGGACGTTCCTCGACGCCGTCGCGGGCGACCGGCCTCCCGTCCACCGCCGCCCGGTGCCGGGGGTGCTCACGCTGGTCGGCTGGCGCTCGCGCGGCACGTCCGTGTTCAGCCTGGAGGGCTACGCCTCGACGACCGGGTCGGCGATGCGGTGGCTGTGCGAGGAGATCGGGCTGTTCGACTCGCCGGCCCGGCTGGCCGAACTCGCCCGCGAGCACACCGGGCCGACCCGGGTGATGTTCCTGCCCGCGCTGGCGGGTGTCCGGACACCGGTCTGGTCGCCGGAGGCCACGGGGATCCTCACCGGGCTCAGCCTGTCCACGACCCGGGCGGAGCTGGCCCGCGGCGTGCTCAACGGCTTCGCGCACTCGGTGTGCGACCTGCTGGAAGGCGTGGAGCAGGTCATGGGCCGGCCGGTCACCGACCTGTTCTGCGGAGGCGGGCTCGCCGGCAGCGACGTGCTGATGTCCGCCCAGGCGGACCTGATCGGCCGCCCGGTACGACGTGCCCGCGACCACGAGACCGCCAGCCTCCGCGGCGTCGCCTACCTCGGCGGCGTGCGGGCCGGACTGTGGCCGAGCGTCTCGGCGGCCGTCGCCGGGCTCCAGGCCGCCCCTGTCTTCGAACCCACCCTTCCCGAGGCCGAGCGCCTGGAGTCCCGCGCCGCATGGCGCGACCTGCTGGCTCGCCACACCGGTCTCGAACCCGACGCACAGGAGGAATCAACCTCGTGATCCGGCTTCCCGAACGCAAGGCGAGGTCAGAGGCGAAGAGCGCCATCCGCCGTACCGCGCTCGCACTCGACCGCCGGGAGCAGATCGAACGGCTCGCCTCCCGGCCCGTGGACGTGCTCGTCGTCGGCGGCGGCGTCACCGGCTGCTACACCGCGCTGGACGCCGTCACCCGCGGCCTGAGCGTGGCGCTCGTGGAACGCGACGACTTCGCGTCGGGCACCTCGTCCAAGTCGTCGAAGATGGTGCACGGCGGTCTGCGCTACATCGAGCAGGGGAACCTGCCGCTGGTGCGGCGTTCGCTGCTGGAGCGGCAGCGATTTCGCCACAACGCGCCGCATCTGGTGCAGCGGCTGCCCTTCGTCTTCCCCGTGCTCGCCCAGGACGGCGTCTTCGACGCCCGCATCGCCAAGGCGTTCGAGGGCCTGCTGTGGACCTACGACCTCGCGGGAGGCTGGCGCATCGGCAGGCTGCACCGGCGGCTCAGCGTGCCCGAGGTCCTCGCCCGCGCCCCGCGGCTGCGCGCCGAACAGCTCAAGGGCGGACTGCTCTACTACGACAGCCGCACCGACGACGCGCGCCTGACCCTGACGATCGCGCGCACGGCGGCGCATTTCGGGGCGACCGTGCTCAACGGCGCCGCCTGCCGCGGCCTCGTCCGCGAGGGCGGCAGGGTACGCGGCGCGACCGTCGAGGTCGACGGCCGGGAGATCGAGGTGCGGGCGAGCGTCGTGATCAACGCCACCGGGGTCTGGTCGGACACGCTGGAGGCCATGTCGGACCCCGGCCACCGGCCCCGGATCCGTCCCGCCAAGGGGGTGCACATCGTGGTGCCCTGGACCCGGCTGCCCATCGACGGCACCGTGACCGTGCCCATCCCCGGCCGGGCCCGCCGCGCGACCTGCACCCGCTGGGGAGACGTGGTCGTGGTCGGGACGACGGACACCGACTACGACGGCTCCCTGGAGCACGTGCTGTGCACCAGGGAGGAGATGCAGTACCTCCTCGACGGGGCCAACACCGCCTTCGACGCCGGCCTCGGCCCCGAGGACGTGGTCGGCTCGATCGCCGGGCTCCGCCCCCTGGTCGGCGGCAAGGAGGGGGCCACGCTCGACATGAGCCGCGACCATCACATCTCGACCGACGCGCAGGGGCTCGTCACCGTCACCGGCGGCAAGCTCACCACCAGCCGGCACATGGGCGAGCTCGTCGTCGACGCGGCCCTGCGGGTGCTCGGGCGCAAGGCCCGCTGCCGTACGGCACACCTGCCGCTGCTGGGCGGCGCCGGCTACGACGCGGAGGCCACCTCGGCGACCGGAGGGCTCGGCGCCCACCTGGGACAGCGGTACGGAACCGAGGCCCGGTTCGTCGGCGACCTGTTCGGCGAGGACCCGTCCCTGGCCGAGCCGATCGTCGAGGGCTCGGCGCACCTGCGGGCCGAGGTGGTCTACGCGGCCAGGTGCGAGCTGGCGCGGACCGTCGACGACGTGCTGTCGCGCCGTACCCGCATGCGGGTGTTCGCCCGCGACCTGTCGGTCAAGGCCGCCCCGGAGGTCGGCCGGCTGCTCCAGAAGGAGCTCGGGCTGTCCGACGCCGAGGTCGCCCGGCAGGTCGACGACTACGTCCGCGGCATCGACCGCGAGAAGACCGTACTGATGGAGGCACTTTCATGATCAGCAGGCAGACCGTCACCCACCCCTTCAACCGGGGCGACTACGTCGTCGGCGCGCCCACCCCGCCGCGCTGGGCCGCCGACTGCCCGCCCGGCACGGGGCAGGCCAGCCTGCAGAGCGCCGCGGTCGAGGTGCCCGGCGCGGTCGTCGACGAGCTGCGGGCGATCGCCGCCGCCGTGCACACCGAACGGGACGAGGTGATCGCGCGGACCCGCGACTGGTGGGCGGGCACGTCCATCGGCGAGACGGACGGCCACCCCGCCACCCCCGACGCCGTGATCGTCGAGGCGGCGGACGAGGAGCAGGTGGCCGCGGTCGTCAGGCTCTGCCACGCGCACGGCATCCCCCTGACGGTCTCGGCCGGCCGCAGCAACGTCCTCGGCGCCGCCCTGCCGGTGTTCGGCGGGGTCGTGCTGGACGTCTGCCGGCTCAACCGGATCATCTCCTTCGACGCCGAGTCGATGATCGTCGAGGTGCAGGCCGGCATGTTCGGCGACCTCTTCGAGAAGGAGCTGCAGGAGACACACGGCGCCACCACCGGGCACTGGCCGTCCGCCTTCGCCATCTCGACGGTCGGCGGCTGGGCGGCCTGCCGGGGGGCCGGCCAGCTGTCCACCAGGTACGGGAAGATCGAGGACATGGTGGTCGGGCTCGACGTCGTGCTGCCCGACGGGAGCACCGCCGGCTACGGCACCTACCCGCGAGCCGCCGTCGGCCCGGACCTGCGCCAGCTGTTCATCGGCTCCGAGGGCACGCTCGGCGTGATCACCCGGCTGCGGCTGCGCACCCACCGGCTGCCCGACTACGCGGTGGGGCTCGCGTACGGCTTCGACACGTTCGCCGCGGGGCTCGACGCCTGCAGGGAGATCCTCCAGCGGGGCGCCACCCCCGCGGCGCTGCGCCTGTACGACGCCCACGAGAGCGGCACCCACTTCGGCGAGCCGGGCACCAACCTGCTGCTCATCGCCGACGAGGGAGACCCCGCACTGGTGGACGCGACCATGGCGGTGGTCGAGGAGGTCTGCGGCGGGCGGGCGGCGGTGACGCTCGACGGCGACGCGGTCCTCGCCCGCTGGCTGGACGAGCGGATGCTCGTCGGCAAGTCCGGCGACGGTTTCGCCAAGGGCCCCGGCTTCGTCGCCGACACCTGCGAGATCGCCGCGCCGTGGTCGTCGCTGCCGGCGATCTACGACGAGGTGGTGGCCGCCATCGAGGCGGTCCCCGGGACGCTGCGCGCCTCCGCGCACCAGTCGCACGCCTACACCGACGGCGCCTGCCTGTACTTCTCGATGCGCGGCGAGGTGGAACGGCCCCGCCGCCGCGAGTGGTACCGGGCCGCCTGGGACGCCGCCAACGACGTGCTCATCCGGCACGGCGCCGCGATCAGCCACCACCACGGCGTCGGGCTGCTGCGCTCGCCGTACGTCGAACGCTCGCTGGGCAGCGGCTTCGGCACCCTGCTGGCGGTCAAGCAGGCCCTCGACCCCACAGGGATCATGAACCCGGGGAAGCTGGGGCTGCCCAGCCGATTCCAGGCCGACGCATAAGGTGGACCGGTGACCCAACGTCCGAAACGTCCCCTGGACCGTCGCCTGCTGGCCTCGCTCGCGGAGCATCCCGTGATGGCGTCGCTGGTCGGTGTGGAGATGGCGGACCGGTTCACCACCACCTCGACTCCACTGGGCATCCTCGCCTCGGTCCCGCTCGGGGAGCTGGAGGCGACCGTCCGGCGGACCCTCGCCGCGGGCAAGATCGTGTTCGTCAACATGGACTCGACGCCCGGCCTGGGCCACGACCCCGGCGCCCTGGCCTACCTCAAGGGCATCGGGGCCATCGGGATCTGCTCCACCCGCGCGGCGATCATCGAACGGGCGGGCAGCCTGGGGCTGCTGACCATGCAGAAGGTGTTCGTCACCGATCGCTCCAACCTGCACCGCAGCCTCCAGGGCGTCGCCCGGTCCCGTCCCGACCTGGTCCAGCTCATGCCCGCGGTCGTGCTGCGCTACGTGGAGCAGCAGGTCAGGGACCTCGGGGTGCCGTACCTCGCCGCCGGGTTCGTCCAGGGCGAGGCGGACGTGGTCGAGGCGCTCCGCCACGGCGCCGCCGGGGTCTGCACCTCGGACCAGGCCCTGTGGGAGCTGCGCCGGTCGGCGCTGCGCGCCTCCTGAGGCCGGGTCCCGCCTTCCCGCTGTCCAGCCATGCCTCAGCCGCCCCGTGTGTTCTCACGGGCGCTCTCACGGAAGGACGACTCGTTGACGCCGGTCACCCCGGACGTTTCCGGACACCCACCCGGTGCGCCGCCCGGACCGCGGAACGGCGGCCGGGCGGACAGCCGGTCCGCCGGTGCGGGAGAGCGGACGGGCGGCGGCCCGCGGCTGACGGCGGTCGCGCCCGCCGTGTTCGTGGTGCTCTGGAGCAGCGCGTTCATCGCCGGCATCCCGGGGGTCGCGGCCGCTCCCCCGCTGCTGCTGATGTTCGCACGCTTCGCCCTGGCCGGGGTGCTGCTCGCCGGCTACGCCCTGATCATCCGCGCGCCCTGGCCGCGCGGGCGGGCCGCGGCGCACATCGCCGTCTCCGGTCTGCTGATCCAGGCCGTGCAGTTCGGCAGCTTCTACACCGCGCTCGGCATGGGCTTTCCCGCCGCGGTCGTCTCCCTCGTCCAGGGGCTCAGCCCCGTCGTCATCGTGCTGGCCACGCGCCTGCTCGGCGAGAGAGTCACCCGGCGGCAGGGGCTCGGCTTCGCCCTCGGCGCGGCCGGTGTCGTCCTCGCGGTGGCCGACCGGGTGAGCCTGTCCGTCTGGGGCGTGCTGCTGTGCCTGCTCGGGTTGCTCGGGCTGAGCGCCGGCACCCTCTACCAGAAGCGGTTCGTCCCCGGCATGGACGTGCGGACCGGGACCGCGGTGCAGCTTCTCGTCAGCGCCCCGGCGGTCGGGCTGGCCTGCGTGGCGGTCGAGACCCCGCGGGTGTCGGACTGGGCGGCCTTCGGCGGGTCCGTGGCCTGGATGGTGGTGGTCAACTCCATCGCGGCGTTCATCCTGCTCAACCGGATGCTGCTCCGCTCGTCCGCCAGCAGGGTGAGCACGGTGTTCTTCCTGACCCCGTCGGTGACGGCGGTGCTGGCCTGGCTGCTGGCCGGCCAGTCGCTGCACCCGCTCGCCGTCGCCGGGCTCGTTCTCGGCGGCGCCGGTGTCCTGCTCGCCAACAACGGCGTGAGACAGCCGTCCCTGGAAGCCTCTGGAGAGGTGAAGTGATGAGAATCCGCGGAGCCGTCCTCGAGGAGATCGGCCGCGCGCGGCCGTACGCCGAGTCCCGTCCGCTGTCGATCTGCGAACTCGACCTGGACTCCCCCGGCCCCGGCGAGCTCCTCATCAGGATCGAGGCGGCCGGGGTGTGCCACTCCGACTTGTCGGTCGTCGACGGGAACCGGGTGCGGCCCGTCCCCATGCTCCTGGGACACGAGGCGGCCGGCGTGGTGGAGCAGGTCGGCGCCGGCGTCGACGACATCCCGGTCGGCCGGCGGGTCGTCATGGCCTTCCTGCCGCGCTGCGGCGCGTGCCAGGGCTGCGCCACCGACGGCGTGACGCCCTGCGTCCGGGGAAGCGCGGCCAACAACGAGGGAACGTTGCTGACCGGTGGCGTGCGCCTGCACCGTGACGGCGCCAGGGTCCTGCACCATCTCGGGGTCTCGGCCTTCGCCACCCACGCGGTCGTGGACCGGCACTCGGTCGTCCCGGTGGACGACGACGTCCCTCCCGAGGTCGCCGCGGTCCTCGGCTGCGCCGTGCTCACCGGCGGCGGCGCGGTCATCAACGCCGGCAGACCCGCCGCCGGCCAGACGGTGATGGTCGTCGGGCTCGGCGGCGTCGGCATGGCCGCGCTGATCACCGCCCTCGCCCTGGACGGCGTCACGGTCGTCGGCGTCGACGGCAATCCGGACAAGCTCGACACCGCGCAGAGGTTGGGCGCCCACGGGACCTACAGCCCCGCCGAGGTCGCCGAGCTCGGGATCAGGGCGTCGGTCGTCATCGAAGCGGCCGGGAACGCGCGTGCTTTCGAGAGCGCGGTGGCCGCGACCGCTCCCGGTGGCCGTACCGTCACCGTCGGGCTGCCGGCGTTGCACGCCCGATCGTCGATCTCGCCGCTCCAGCTCGTGGCGGAGGGACGCACCATCATCGGAAGCTACCTCGGCTCGGCCGTTCCCGCCCGCGACATCCCGGTCTTCGCCCAGATGTGGCGCGAAGGCAGGCTGCCGGTGGACGCGCTGGTGTCGGCGAGAATCGGGCTCTCCGCCGTGAACGAGGCGATGGACCAGCTCGCCGACGGCAAGGCCGTGCGGCAGGTCATCGTCTTCGGCGAGGACCAGGCCCCGGTGAGCGCCGTCGCGTCGCTCTGAGCTTCGCCGCAGGCTGTCCTGGCGCTCACCATGCCCGCCGTCGCCGCCCGGTCCCGCGACGACCTGCGGGAGATCGCCATCCGGGCGACCTGCGAAACCCCGGAGAGCCTGATGGGATCGCGTTCCCCCTATGGTCGAGAAGCGAAATCCACGACGAGCTCCAACCCGCCGCCCGGGTTGGGGTTCGCTCGCACGTCGGCCCCGTGGGCCCTCGCGATCGCCGCGACGATCGACAAGCCGAGCCCGGCGCCCTGTCCGGGGGTGGTGTGGAGCCGCCGGAAGGGCTCGAAGAGGTCGCCGAGACGTTCCCGGGGCACCTGCGGGCCGGTGTTACGGACCGTCAGCGCTCCACGGGAGAGCGTCACCTCAACGGTTCCGCCGGGATGGTTGTGGCGGACCGCGTTGTCGACGAGGTTGGTGACGAGCCGGTTCAGCAGGACAGGGTCCCCGTCGACGAACCCCTCGACGGAGCGTTCGAGCCGGTCGAGCATCGCGTCGAAGGTGTCGGCCAGTTCCTTCAGCTCGTCCTCCGGCCCGGCGAGCGCGATCCGTTCGTGCAGGGTCGACAGGGACAGCCGCTGCGCGGTGGCGGTGATCCGGTGGACGGGCCGCAGGATCCGCCCGGCGTTCGGAGCTCACGACCGCGCCGTCCGCCCTCATCAGCACCTCCAGGACGGCGAACTCCTTGAGTGACAGACGCAGGTGCCGCCCGTCGCGCGCGGCCTGCAGCCGGTGCCTGTCGAGCACGATCCCATGCCGCGTCAGCACCGGCGGCACCCGCGACTGGCTGCGCCGCCCCAGCGCCTGCACCCGTGCGACCAGCTCGGTGTAGTCGAACGGTTTGGGCAGGTAGTCGTCGGCCCCCATCCCGAGACCCGCGACCCGCTCCGGCACCGACGCCGCCGCCGTCATCATCAGGATCCGCGTACGGCTCCCGCGCGCCACCAGCTCGCGGCACACGAGATCGCCGTGGATCTCGGGCAGGTCCCGGTCCAGCACGAGAACGTCGTAGTCGTGCACCGCCAGCCGCTCCACCGCGGCCGCCCCGTCGTGCACCACGTCGACGGCCATGGCGAGGCGGCGCAACCCCACCGCCACGAGACCGGCCAGGTCGCGTTCGTCTCCGGCCACCAGAATCCGCATCCGACGTTCATACTCGAACCGGGGTTTCAACGGCGTTAACGGATCCGTTCACGGCCGCGCAACCCGCTTCAGGCCACGCTGGCGGCCATGAACAGAGCGCTCTGCGCGGCCGTCCTGGTGGCGGCCTGCTCCATGTCCGCACCCGCGCCGGCATCGGCCACGACGTCCCGGCAGGCGTCCTCATCGGCCACTCCGGGCGGGGGCTGCGCCCCCAGCACCGCGCCACCGCAGGAATCGGCGCCGCCGACCTCGGTGAACACGCTCCGGCAGGCGTACTTCTGCGTGCTCGACAACTACTACAGCGGCCCGGTCATGGACGCGAAGGCGCTGCTGAAGAGCGCCTTCGCCGCCTACACCCAGAGCCTGATGCGGCGCGGCGCGGACCGGGCCGACCTCAGGCTGCCCGCCCTGACGGGGAACCGCGACACCGACTGGGCCGCCTTCGCGAACGTCCTCGGCCCCGGCGACCCTGCCGCCCTGCGCGCCGCGATCACCGGCATGGTCGCCGGACTGCACGACAACCACGCCCGCTGGGTCAGGCCGACCCCGTCGCAGGAGGGCGGGCCGACCGGGACGGGCATCGTGGGCGCGTCGGCTCAGCAGGGAGGATCGCAGCTCGACCCCGCGGCCCGGCCGCCGATGTTCATCACCCGTGTCCTGCCCGGCAGCCCCGCCGCCAAGGCCGGCATCAGAGCCGGTGACATCGTCGTCAAGGCCGACGGCGTGCCGCCGTTCATCGGGGACACCGTGAACCAGGGCATCCTCGACGTCTTCGCCTCCGGCACGGTACGGCTCACGCTCAAGCGTCCGACAACGGGACGAACCCGCACCGTCGAGCTCAGAGAGGGCCCCGTCACGCGGCAGCCTCCGGCGGTGACGTCGAAGAAGCTCGCCGACGGCGTCATCCACGTCCGGCTGCCCGGGTTCTACGAAGGCGCCGCCGACCAGGTCATCGCCAGGTTGAAGGGCAGGCCGAAGGCGGTGGTCCTCGATCTGCGCGGCAACGGCGGCGGGTCGCCTCGCGAGGTGACGCGGCTGCTCGGCGCGTTCGCGCACGGCAAGGTCACCAGCTACTTCTGCCCGCTGAAGGGCGACTGCGTGCCGAACCGGACCGACGACAGCGTCCCGCTGCTCGGCTCGCGCCTGGTCGTCCTCACCGACCGCGGGTGCGCCTCGGCCTGCGAGGACTTCAGCGCGGCCGTCAAGGACAACGGCCTGGGCACCCTCGTCGGGACCCGCACCGCCGGGGCCGTCTCCGGCCCCGGCGAGGGATACCTCCTCGACGACGGCAGCCTCCTGCTCCTGCCCAAGGTGCGGCACCTCGGCCCCGCCCGCGAGATCATCGACACGATCGGCGTCCCGGTCGACCACTACGCCCCCATGACCGCCCTCGACCTGGCCACCGGACGTGACCCGGGCGTGGCCAAGGCGCTGGCGCTCCTTTGAACCGGATCTTCTCCGAACCGGATCAGGACCCGTCAGCAGAACCGGACCCGTCGAAGGAGCGGATCGTGAGCGATGCCGCCGGCACGCCCGTGCTGAGCGCCCGCGGGCTGCGGAAGGAACACGGCAAAGGAGAAGGACTGGTGCGCGCCGTCGACGGCGTCGACCTCGACGTCGGCGCGGGAGAGACGGTGGCGATCACGGGGCCGAGCGGCAGCGGGAAGTCGACGCTGCTGCATCTGCTCGGCGGGCTGGACCGGCCCTCGGGCGGCGAGGTGTCGCTGAACGGCCGGCGCATCGACGACATCGGCGAGAAGGCCCTGGCCCGGATGCGGCGGACCGAGGTCAGCTATGTCTTCCAGTCCTTCCCTGATGGAGGAGCTCACCGCCGTGGAGAACGTCGAGCTGGCCGCGCTGCTCGCCGGACGCTCACCGCGGTTCGCGCGGCGACGCGCGCAGGAGCTGCTGGACCGGCTCGGGCTCGCCGGCCGGGCCAGCAGCTCCTGCCCTCCGTGCTCTCCGGCGGCCAGCGGCAGCGGGGCGCGGTCGCCCGGGCGCTGAGCAACGAGCCGCTGGTCGTCCTCGCCGACGAACCGACCGGAAACCTGGACAGCGCCGCCACCTCGGACGTCCTCCGGCTCTTCGAGGACCTGCACGAGTCCGGGCAGACGCTGGTCATCGTCACCCACGACGCGCGGATCGCGGCCACCGCGGACCGGACGTTCTCGATGCGCGACGGCGCGCTCGTGGACGGCACCCGGCTGGCCGTCGGCACCACCGGTCAGCTCGGCGCGCTCGTCGGGCCGGAGGATTGACCGTGATGGGCCGCATCCTGCTCGTGATCCGTCTCGCCCTACGCGATCTCCGGCGTCGCCGCACCGAGACCGCGCCTCTGCTGATCGCCCTCCTGGCCGCCACCACGACGCTGACGCTCGGGCTCGTCCTGCGCGACGCGGCCGGCGACCCGTACCGGAGCACCCGGGCGGCCACGGCGGGACCCGACGTGGTCGCCAACGCCCACCACACCGGCCTCGCGGAGCTCGGGAGGCCGGCCACCGCCTCCGGCGTCACCGCGCACAGCGGACCGTACCCCGTCATCGCGGGAAAGCTCGAGGCGTCCGGCCGGACGTCGGACGTGCAGGTCGAAGGACGCGACACCACCGTCGCGGCGGTCGATCAGCCCCGGGTGACGCGGGGCGGCTGGGTCAGCGCCGGCGGCGTGGTGCTCGAGGCCGCGTTCGCCGGCTCGCTCGATGTGGGTGTCGGCGACCCGGACCATGCCCAGGCATTCGTCGACCGGGCCGGCGGCGATCAGGGCGGCGCCATGCCGATGCGGACCTGGCAGAGCATCCTCGCCGACGCCACCGACCTGGCCCGGGACTCCCAGATCCTGCTGCTCATCGGCGCCTGGCTGCTCGGTCTGCTCGCCGTGGCCAGTCTCTCGGTGCTGGTCGGCGGCCGGATGGCCGACCAGCACTGACGCGTCGGGCTCCTCAAGGCGGTCGGCGGAACCCCGAGCCTGGTCGCCGCCGTGCTGCTCGCGGAGTATCTCCTCGTGGCCGTGGTCGCGTCCGCGGCCGGGCTGGCGATCGGAGCGCTGACCGCTCCCCTGCTCACCGAGTCCGGTGCCGGCCTCGTCGGCAGCGCGGGGACGCCGTCGTTGACCTGGCCCACCATCGGTCTGGTGACCGCCGTGGCGCTCGGCGTCTCGGTGGCGGCGACCGCTGTTCCGGCCGTGCGCGGCGCCCGTACCAGCACCGTCAGCGCGCCGGCCGACGCGGCACGCCCACCTCGCCGTCCCGGGTGGCTGATCGGTCTCTCGGCGCGGCTGCCCGTCCCGCTGCTGCTCGCCTTGCGGGTCGCCGCCCGCCGGCCGCGACGGGCCGTGCTGGGCGTGGTCAGCATCGCGGTCACGGTCAGCGGGATCTACGTCCTCCTGGTGCTCGACGCCTTCCTCGGCGACCAGCCGGGCACCGGCGCGTACACCGAGACCCAGGTGGCGGTGCTGCGGCACGTGCTCCTCGTCTGGACGGTCATCCTGCTCTCGCTGGCCGTCGCCCTGGCGACCGCGCAGGTGCTGCCCGCGTTCCTCGGCGCCGTCCTGGGGGTCTTCCCGGGAGGCTGGGCACTGTTCGCCGCCATCACCACGATCACCGGCGGCGACGGCGACAGGGCCACGCTTCCCGCACCCTGGCAGCTCATCGCCCTCGTGCTGGCAACCGTGCTCGTGGTGGCGGCGCTCACCGCTGTTCCCGCCCACCTCGGCGGCCGCCGTCCCGTGACGGCGATTCTCTGAGACGACGAGTCTCTGAGACGACGAGTCTCTGAGACGACGAGTCTCTGAGACGAATCTCCGAGACGAATCTCTGAGACGAAGGGAAATGTCGGAGCCGACCGGCACTATGAGCGCATGATCGACGCTCCTCCGCACACCGAGCTCTCCGACCAGGCCGCCTACGCGGCGGCCGTGCAGCTCGCGGCCGACGCCGCCGCGGCGTACTACGGCCAGGGCGACTCGCCCTTGGATGACGACGCTTTCGACCGGCTCGTGCGGGGCATCGCCGCGTACGAGCGCGAGCACCCCGAGCAGGTGCTTCCGTCCTCGCCGACCGGGAAGGTGGCCGGCGGCGCGGTGGTCGGCGACGTGCCGCACACCGTGCCGATGCTGAGCCTGGACAACGTCTTCGGCCCCGACGACCTGGCCGACTGGGCCGCCTCGCTGGAGCGCCGGCTCGGCCGGACGGTGACGGCCTGGAGCGTGGAGCCCAAGCTCGACGGCCTGGCCATCTCCGCCCGCTACCGCGGCGGCCGCCTGGTCCAGCTCGTCACCCGAGGCGACGGCACCGCCGGTGAGGACGTGTCCCACGCCATCGGCACCATCGTCGGCCTGCCCGAACGGCTGGCCGACCCCGTCACGGTGGAGCTGCGCGGCGAGGTCATGATGACCGCCGGGCAGTTCGAGCAGGCATGCGCCAAGCGCCAGGCGCACGACGGCAGCACCTTCGCCAACCCGCGCAGCGCCGCCGCCGGCACGCTGCGCGCCCAGGACCGGCCGTATGTGTGCGAGCTGACGTTCTTCGGCTACGGCGCCCTGCCCGGCCCCGGCGACACGTCGGAACTCGCTGTACGGCTGCGGGAGCTCCCGCACAGCGAGATCATGGCCTGGGTCGCCGACCAGGGTGTGCAGACCACGGCCTCCACGCCGGTGGCCGGTGTCGTCACCGCCTCCCTGGAGCAGGTCCAGGAGCGGGTGGAGCAGATCGCCGCCCAGCGGGCCGAGCTGCCGTTCGGCATCGACGGCATCGTGATCAAGTGCGATCTGGCCGCCGACCAGGAGAAGGCGGGATTCAGCTCGCGGGCGCCCCGCTGGGCGATCGCCTACAAACTCCCCGCCGTCGAGAAGATCACCAAGCTGCTGGGCGTGGAGTGGAACACCGGCCGCACCGGCGTCATCGCCCCGCGCGCCGTGCTGGAGCCGGTCACGCTGGACGGCAGCATCGTCACCTACGCCACCCTGCACAACGTGGCCGACATCACCCGGCGCGGGCTCATGCTGGGTGACAGCGTCGTCGTCTACAAGGCCGGCGACGTCATCCCCCGGGTGGAGTCGCCGGTCGTGCACCTGCGCACCGGCGGCGAGCAGCCCATCGTCTTCCCCGAGGTGTGCCCGCACTGCGGTGACGCCATCGACAAGTCCCAGGAGCGGTGGCGGTGCGTGCGCGGCCGCGCCTGCCGGGCGATCGCCTCGATCAGCTACGCCGCCGGACGCGACCAGCTCGACATCGAGGGCCTGGCCGACAACCGCATCCACCAGCTCCTCGACGCGGGGCTGATCGCCGACTTCGCCGACCTGTTCACCGTGACCCGAGAGCAGTTGCTGGGCCTGGAGCGGATGGGCGAGACCAGCACCGACAAGCTCCTGGCCGCCATCGAGCGCGCCAAGAGCCGGCCGCTCAGCAGGGTGTTCTGCGCTCTCGGGGTGCGCGGCACCGGCCGGTCCATGAGCCGCCGCATCGCCCGCCATTTCGGCACCATGCAGGCCATCTGCGCCGCCGACGCGGAAGCGCTCCAGGCGGTCGACGGCATCGGCGCCGAGAAGGCGCCGCTCGTGGTGGCCGAACTCGCGGAGCTCGGCGACCTCATCGGCAAGCTGCTCGCGGCGGGGGTGAACATGACCGAGCCCGGCGTCGTGACGGCGGCACCGGGCGGCGCGCAGCCGGCTTCCGCCGAGCTGCCTGCTTCCGCCGAGCTGCCGCTGGCCGGGATGTCGGTCGTCGTCACCGGCGCGATGAGCGGCAGGCTGGAGGCCCTCTCGCGCAACGAGGTCAACGAGCTGATCGAACGCGCCGGCGGCAAGGCGTCCTCCAGCGTGTCGGCCAAGACCTCACTGCTGGTGGCGGGCGACAAGGCCGGATCGAAGCGGACCAAGGCCGAGGGACTGGGCGTGCGGATCGTCACGCCCGAGGAGTTCGCCGAGACGGTGGAGCGATTCCTGTAGCGGTCGCGGAGCGGCGTGCTGGAGCGGCTCGGGGGGCGTTCATTCCACCGTCTGTTCCAGCAGGCGCTCGGCCAGGCGCCGGACGGCGGCGTGCAGCTCCCGCGGCGACAGGATCGTGAACGGGAAGCCGAGCCCGGCGAGCATGGCGGCCATCCCGTCCAGGGACTCGGCGCGCGTCCGCAGGAGGACTCCGTCCGGTGTCTCGGTGAGGGTGGCCACCGACGGCGGGATGCGGCGGGACGCCTCGGCGAGGGGAACGCGCATGATGACCTCGACGCTGTGCGCGTACGGTACCTGGACCAGTGACGCGGTGACCTGCCGCACCGGGTCGGACTCCTCGGGGATCTCATAGGAAGCCGTTCCCGGGACGACGGAGGAGATCCGGTCGACGCGGAAGGTGCGGATCTCGCCGGACCGGTGGTCGTGGCCGGTCACGTACCAGCGGCCGGAGTGGAAGACCAGGCCGTGGCCGTCCAGTTCGCGTTCGGTCTGGTCGCCTTTCCAGGAGCGGTGGCGCAGGGTGACCCGGCGGCGGTCGCGGATCGCGGCGGCCAGGGTCAGCACGGCCCGGCTCGCGGGCGTCGGCGCCGCGCGTTCGGCGAGAGTGAAGTCCAAGGTCTCCTCCAGCGCGCCGACCTGCTCGCGCAGCGTGGCCGGCAGCACCCGGCGGATCTTGGCCAGGGCGGCTTCGGTGGCCTCGGCGGCGAGGCCCAGGCGGCGTCCGGCGAGCAGGCCGAGAACCACGGCGGTGGCCTCGTCGTCGGTGAGCATCAGCGGCGGCAGCTTGTAGCCGGGCATCAACTGGTAGCCGCCGTAGCGGCCGCGCTCGGCGGCGACCGGGATGCCCAGCTCGGCGAGCCGGGCGGCGTAACGCCGGACGGTCCGCTCGTCCACACCGAGCCGCTGCGCCAGGTCGCGACCACCCAGCCCGTGGTGCGCCTGGAGCAGTTCGAGCATCGCCAGCATCCGGGTCGCCGGATATGACACAGGTCACCCCCATAATCCGGGCGGATTCTGTCCGATATTGGCTATAGCGTAGCGACATCGGATCACTGGAAGGACGATGAGATGACGAACTACGTGCTGGTTCCCGGCTTCTGGCTCGGCGCCTGGGCTTGGGATCAGGTGGCGCAGGAGCTGCGCGCCGCCGGCCATCAGGTGCGGGCGGTCACCCTGACGGGGCTGGCGGAGAGGGCCGGGGAGCTGTCGCCGGAGGTCGGCGTGGAGACCCATGTCGCCGACATCCTCGCGGCGATGGACGGATGGCAGGAGGTCGTCCTGGTCGGGCACAGCGGGGCGAGCGTCCCGGTGACCGCGGTCGCCGACCGGCATCCCGAGCGGCTCAGCCGGGTCGTCTACGTCGACACCGCGCCGCTGCCGTCCGGGGTGGCGGTGATCGACTTCAACGACGAGGACACGCAGAAGGTCTGGCACGCCCAGGTCGTGGACGGTCACGCGCTCGACGCGCCCTCCTTCGAGCCGGGACAGGCGAACTTCGCGGGACTGACCGAGGAGCAGTGGGCGCGGATCCACGCGAAGGCGACGCCGCAGCCGTGGGGCACGGTCACTCAGTCGGTTCGGCGGCCTGAGCAGATCCCGGCGACGCCGAAGACCATGATCGCCTCGACGATGCCGGTGGCGCTGATCCGCGAGCTGATCGCTTCGGGGAACCCGGCGTTCGCTCCGCTCGGCACGCCCGAATGGACCTTCGTCGAGCTGCCGACCGGCCACTGGCCGATGTTCTCGCGACCGGCGGACCTCGCCGCGCTGCTCTGACGACCTCCGCATTCGGCCCCAGGTGCCGCTCTTCCTCTTTCTTCCGTCGCAGGCCGGCCGCGACCGTCTTGTTCCTCGGCGCGGGCGGCCGGGTCCTCCTCAGTGGTCGTCGTCACCGAAGTCGTGGACCTCAGGGGACAGCAACTGCTCGGCACCGCCCTCCAGCAGCTTGGCGGTCCCGGTCGAGCGGGGCAGCATGGTCGCCTCGTAGGCGCGGACGGCCTCGTCGAGGGTGGCGGAGCCGGCCAGCGCGAGAGCGAGTTCGCTCGCGTCGAGCAGGGCAAGGTTGACGCCGACGCCGAGCGGGGGCATGAGGTGGGCGGCGTCACCGAGCAGGGTGACGGTGGGGTTGTGCTCCCAGGTGTGCGGGACCGGGAGGGCGAGGATGGGGCGGTCGACGTAGGGGCCGTCGTTGTCGCTGATCAGCCGGCGCAGGCGGGGAGACCAGCCGGCGTATTCCTTCAACAGCTCGGCGCGGATGCCTTCGGTGTCGTCGATGGTCAGGCCGCTGCGGCTGATCCAGTCGATCGGGACGCGCCGGATGATGTAGACGCGGATGTGGTCGCCGCCGTTGCGCTGGGCGAACAGACCGCGGTCGCCGTCGCCCGCGGCCGCGCCGCCCTGGCCGACCAGGTCGGCGATCTCGGGATGGCGGGCGTCCACGTCGTCGAACCACGCCTCCAGGAAGCTGACTCCCGTGTACGCGGGGACGGCGGGCGAGACGGCCGGGCGGACTCGGGAGAAGGCGCCGTCGGCGCCGATGACCAGGTCGGTCTCGACGGTCGTGCCGTCGGTGAAGTGCAGCAGCCGCGGCCCGCCGGCGGGCCCGCCGACCCGGTCGAGAGCGCGGCCCCATCGCACGGTGCCCGGCTCCAGCGAGTCCAGCAGCAGATCGCGGAGGCGGCCGCGGTCGATCTCCGGTTTGAAGCGCTCTCCCTCCTCGGGCACGTGGTGCAGCACCATCTCGCCGGCGGGGGTCAGCTGCCGCATCTCCTGCCCCTCCGGACGCGCCAGCGCGAAGAACCCCTCCAGCAGACCGGCCTCGCGCAGCGCGAGCTGGCCGTCGTCGGCGTGCAGGTCCAGCGTGCCGCCCTGGTCACGGGCGTTCCGGTCCGCGTCACGGTCGTAGACGGTCACCGCCAGGCCGTGTCTCTGCAGGATGCGGGCACAGGCCAGGCCACCGGGGCCGGCGCCGATGACACTGATGCGGGCCTTCATGGGTGCGGGAGAGGTCATCGCCGGAATTCCTTTCGAAGCACGGGACACGGGCTCCCGGAAGACTAGGCACGAAAGTGAACCGGGTCAACTAATGAACCGAGGCCACAAGTTGTCTGAGGTCGCGATCGTGTAGGGTTGCCTCATGACCGCGTCCCCTGCCGGCCGCCGCGAACGCAAGAAGGCCGCCACCCGGCAAGCGATCGCCGACGCCGCTCTGGAGCTCTTCCTGGAGCGCGGCTACGACCAGGTGAGCATCAGCGACATCGCCGACGCCGCCGACGTGTCGAAGACCACGGTGTTCAAGCACTTCACCGGCAAAGAGGCGCTCGTCTTCGACCGGGACCCGGACCAGGAAACCGAACTGATCGCCGCGGTACGGCGACGCCCCGCGGGTCAGAGCGTCGTGGACGCCCTCCGCGAGCACGTCCTCGACACCCTGCCGCCGATCGAGACCCATCCGCAGCGGGCCGCGTTCGTGCGCCTCGTGGACTCCACCCCGGAACTGCGGTCCTACTCCGAACGCATGTGGACCCGGCACACCGGCTCCCTCGCCGCGGCCATCGCCGACGAGTTCGGCGTCGACCACGACGACCTCGCCTGCGCCACCCTCGCCCGCTACGTCCTGGACATCCCCGCCCTCGTCCGCGGACGACGCGACCTCCCGGCCGCCATCCGGACCTGCTTCGACGTCCTCACCCGCGGCTGGCGACCGCCGAGCACCCCCACCACCGCGACCGCCGTCTGACCCTCTCCCGGCGACCGCGCAGGGACCTCTTCCGGCGGCCGCACATGACCCTCTCCCGGCGACCGCACAGGATTACCCCCGGCGGCCGCGCCCGACTCTCCCCCGGCGGCCACGCAAGGGACCTGTCACTGCGGGAGGCCGCGCCGCGGGCCAGGGGCAGCTCTCCCGCCTTCGTCCGCTCGCCTCCTCAGAGGAAGACGCGAGCGATGTCCAGCCACTTCTGCGCGTCGTCACCGATCGCCGTGAGGTCGGTCCGGGCTCGGGATCTGCGGTGCGTGACGCGCAGGCAGAAGTCGAGGGCACTGCCCCGAACCCGCTGCGCGGCGTCCTCCGGGCCCCAGCCCCAGGTCTGGCCGTCGGGGCCGGTCAGCTCGACACGGAACGGCTCCGCCGGAACAGGCAACTGGGCGACATGGAACGACAGCTCTCGCCCCACCACTCCCAGCGCGGCCACGTGCCGGAGCCGATCCGTCGGACGGCGCGCGACACCCAGCGTGTCGAACACGTCCTGCCCATGAGCCCACGTTTCCATCAGGCGGAGCGGCACCATGAGCGCCGCGGTCAGCTGCGAGCCGTACCACGGAAACCCGTGGTCCCGCGGAAGGTCACGGAGCGCCGCCGCCACCTCGGCTCGACCGGCGCGCCAGCGTTCCAGCAGCACCGATCGCGGTTCGGCCGCTCCCGCGGCGGCGTCGAGATCGGCGTACTGGCTGCCTGCGGCTTCCGCCTGCTTCAGGACCGCGTCGAACGCCTCCGGGGTCCGCACCGCGATGAGAACGTTCGCATCAGCCGCGGCGAGGTGCGCGATCTGGTGGGCGATCGTCCACCCCACCGCCGGAGTGGGCTTCGACCAGTCGGCCTCCGCCGACACCAGGGCGTCGAGCTCATCCCCTTCGGCCACCAGGTCGGGCAGAGCAAGGTCGAGCTCTATACCGGACAGGTCAAGGCCGTAGTTCACCAACGGGGTCACCTCCACACATCGAGCAAAGTTGATCAGATGTGGTCAGGCTAGCCGAAGTCGATCTCGGCCTCGGTCGGACTGCCGGCCGAACCGTCCGTAGAACCGTCGGCCGCCCCGTCCGCCGGACGGGGCGGCTCAGGCGTCCTTGACGGACAGCCGGCCGGCGGAGTCGGCCCGCGACACGGGGCCTTCCGACTCACGCCGGGTGAGCACCAGGGGGGCGTCCTCGGTGACGGCGATCGTGTGCTCGGAGTGGGCCGTGCGCGAGCCGTCGGCCGACCGGATGGTCCAGCCGTCGGCGTCGTAGACGATGCGACCGGTCGTCCGCGCGAACCAGGGTTCGAGCGCGAGGGTCAGCCCCGGCCGGAGCTTCAGGCCGCGGCCCGCCCGGCCCAGGTTGGGGACGTGGAGCTCCTCGTGCATGGTGCGGCCGATGCCGTGGCCCCCGAACTCGGTGTTGACCGGATAGCCGTAGTCGGCGGCCACCGCCCCGATGGCCGCCGAGATGTCACCCAGGCGGTTGCCCGGACGCGCCATCTCGATCGCCGCCTCCAACGCTTCCTCGGTGGCGCGGATGAGCCGCAGATCCTCCTCGGCGGCGGTGCCGACGACGACCGTGCGCGCCGAGTCGGCCACCCAGCCGTCGATGCTGACCGCGAGGTCCGCGCTGAGCACGTCCCCGTCGCGCAGCATGTAGTCGTGCGGCAGGCCGTGCAGGACGGCGTCGTTGACGGACAGGCAGATGACGTTGCGGAACGGGCCACGCCCGAAGGACGGCGCGTAGTCCCAGTAGCACGACTCCGCCCCACGCCGCTTGATCATGCCGCGTACGTGGTGCTCCAGGTCCAGCAGGTTGACGCCCACGTCAGCGAGCCGGCCGACCTCCGAGAGCACCTCGGCGACGAAACGCCCGGTCACGTGCATGCGCTGGATCTCCGCAGGCGTCTTCAGCTCGATCACGAATACCTCGCGTCACAGGTGGTTGGTATATTTATACCGGGACCCTAGCACTTGCCGGGATAGTAATACCACCCCTATCCTTGGGGCCATGGTTCGCCAGCCGCTCACCCTTGAGCAGATCGAAGCCGGCAGGCGTCTCGGCGCCCTGCTGCGCCGCGCGCGAGCGGGACGCGACCTGACGGAGGTCGCGCAGGCCGCCGGCATCTCCCCGGAAACCCTGCGCAAGATCGAGACCGGACGGCTGCCGTCCCCCGGATTCGGCACGATCGTCTGCCTCGGCGAGGCGCTCGACGTGCCGCTTCAGGACCTGGCGGCCTGCTGGCGCGGCACCGGCCTACCACTGGAAGCCGTCTCCTAGCCACACGGATCCACTGGCCCCGCAGATCCAGACGCCATGGCTCACGGGTTATCTCGCCTGAGATTAATATCGCCGTAGCGCTATGCGTCTGGAGGCGTGATGGAGTTGAACTCGCTCAGGCAGTTCCTGGTGGTGGCGCGGCTGGAGCACCTCAGCGGCGCGGCCGAGGAGCTTCGCGTCGCCCAGCCGTCGCTGAGCCGTACCATCGCCCGGCTGGAGAGCGAGCTGGGCACACCGCTGTTCGACCGGAGCGGCCGGCTGCGGCTGAACGACGCCGGCAAGCTCTTCCGCGACTACGTCGAGCGCTCCCTGGGTGAGCTGGACGCGGGGCGGCGAGCCCTCGCCGAGGCCGTCAGCGAGGGGGTGGGCACCGTACGGCTCGCGTCGGAGACCTTCCTCACGCTCACCGGGCCGCTGGCGGCCTTCAAACGAGCCCACCCGACCATCGAGGTCGAGCTCCGCTGGATGGCCGCCGAGGACATGGGCCGCCACCTGCGGGCCCAGGACGTCGACCTGTGCGTCGCCTCCCAGCCGATCTCCGCCGAGGGCCTGGAGGCGGTCCAACTGCTCGACGAGCCGGTCGGCGTGGGCACGCCGCTCGACCATCCGCTGTCGAGCCGCACGTCGGTGAGCATCGACGAGCTCACCGACCAGCCCTTCGTCAGCGCCCGCAGAGGGCACTGGCAACGCCGGCTCCTGGACCGGCTCTTCGCCGCACGCGACCGTGTCCCGAAGATCGTCTGCGAGGTCGACGAGCCCAGCGCCATCGCGGCCCTGATCAGCGCGGGGCTCGGCATCGGCCTCGTCCCCGCCTTCGCCCGGACCAGCTCCACGCGGGTCCCCGCCGCCTGGGTCCCCGTCGACAGCCCCGACTGCCGACGCTCGGTCACCCTGTACTGGGGCGCCGGCAGCCACCTGTCCACCGCCGTCCGCCTGATGCGCACCACGATCGCCAACTGGGACTGGATCATCGGCGAACCGCAGGAGAAGCGCTGAGGGCGCGCTCCATGACCGTCACCTTGCTCGGCGCGCTCGGCGGCAGGTGCGGCGAAGGCGTGTCGGGGTCGGCGAGTCGCCGCGGGGCGGGGTGCCCGGTGGCGATGAGGGTGCGCAGGTCTTCGGCGGCGTCCCGGTGGTCGACGGTCAGGGCGGCCACGGGGATGCCTTGGCCGAGCCAGAGCCGGGGCGACGCGGCGGGGGCGGGAGCAGGGGGCGGGATCAGGGTTCGAGGTCGACGACTCCCTTGCCGCCGGCGACGTCGAGCGGCACCGAGACCTGGTCGTGCACGATCAGCCACGTGCCGTCGATCTTCTGCAGGCAGTACGTGACCCTGACCCACATCCCGCCGATCGCCGTCCCGTTCTTCAGCGTCCCGCCGAGACGAGCGAACGCGTGCCCGAACGCCACGTCTTCGCGCACGGTGAGCGTCAGGTCGCGGACCTCGTAGGTCACGTCCTCGAAGGACGTGAACACGGGCGCCCAGTTCCTGAGCTTCGCCTCGATCCCCACATGCTGGAGCGGCGGCTCGATGTCGAAGGACACGATGTCCGTCGCGTACAGACGCTTCAGACCGTCGAGATCCTTGCCCTGGAGCCCTTCGACGATCTTGCCGATCAGCTCGCGGATGCTGGCTTCGTCAACCTCGCGCTGCGTGGTCATCACTACCCCGCCCTTTCCCTTCGCGGCGAGAACTTGGCTTCTCACACCCTCAACCCTATGGCCAGAGAGTTATCTCGTCCAAGATGAGTATTGCCATGGTGTTATGACCGCGGAGGCATGAACGCGAGCGGCGCGGCCGTCGGCGAGGGGTTATGCCGTCCGGGTTATCCGTCCATGGCAAAACCGGTCTTTGGCGGCATAAGCGCCTGTCCCCTACGGTCGCCATGGGCCCACCCCACACCACCGCACCAGGAAGGCCGCACCATGAGCGCTGCGGATCTGGCCCGACTCCAGTTCGCGGCCACCACCGGCATCCACTGGCTGTTCGTGATCCTCACGATGGGCCTCGTCCCCCTCGTGGCGATCATGCACACCAGGGCCGCGTTCACCCGAGATCCCGACAAAGCAGCAGTACGGGAGCGCATGACCCGCTTCTGGGGCCAGCTCTACCTCATCAACTACGCCGTCGGCATCGCCACCGGCATCGTGATGGAGTTCCAGTTCGGGCTGAGCTGGAGCGGGCTGAGCGCGTTCGCCGGCAACGTGTTCGGCGCCCCGCTGGCCCTGGAGACCCTCATCGCCTTCTTCGCCGAATCCACCTTCCTCGGCATGTGGATCTTCGGGTGGGGGCGGCTGCACCGCGGCCTGCACGTCACGCTGATCTGGCTGGTGGCCCTGACCGCCTACGCCTCCGGCTACTGGATCCTCGTCGCCAACGGCTTCATGCAACACCCCGTCGGCCACCAGGTACGCGACGGGGTCGCCTACCTCACCGACTTCGCCGCGCTGCTGACCAACCCCAGCGCGCTGATCGCGCTGGCCCACGTCACCCTGGCCGCGCTCACGACCGGCGGGGTGTTCGTCGCCGGCGTCAGCGCCTACCACTTCGCCCGAGGCACCAAGGACACCGACCTGTTCCGCGGCTCGCTCCGCCTGGGGGTCTGGGTGGCCACACTGGCCTCCTTCTTCGTCATCATCGTCGGCGACCTGCAGTTCCCCCTGCTGCGCCGTACCCAGCCGATGAAGATCGCCGCCATGGACGACAGCGGCGTCGCCCAGGTGCAGGCCCAGCTCGTCCAGCAGTACGGGCCGGGCGACTACACGCTGCCGGGCGCATGGCTCCGGATCTCGATGGACGCCATGACGATCATCGGCAACACCGTCTCCACCGTCACCCTGATCGCCCTCGTCCTGCTGTGGAAGGACTGGCTGGTGCGCCGGCGCCCCCTGGCCTGGCTGATGACCGCGATGATCCCCTTCCCGTTCGTCGCCTCGGTGGGCGGCTGGGTCTTCCGCGAGGTGGGCCGCCAGCCGTGGCTGGTCTACGGCGAGCTGAAGGTCGCCGACGCCCTCTCCCCCGTCAGTACGGCCGCGCTGGCCGTCTCGTGCGCGACCTTCATCGCCCTCTTCGTGGCGCTGGCGGTGACGAACTGGACGCTCATCATCCGCCTGGCCAGACGCGGCCCGGACGCCACCCAGCTCGGCGCGCCGCAGCCGCTGCCCGAGGACAAGCCGGCAGTTCCGGCCTTCTGAGAGCGAGACGACCATGCAGACGTTCTGGCTGGCCCTGCTCGGGCTGCTGTTGTCCGGCTCCTTCGTGCTGGGCGGCTACGACCTCGGCGTGCAGATGCTGCACCCGTTCATGAGGGACCGCGACGCGGCTTTGGGCGCGATGGCGCCGTTCTTCCTGGGCAACGAGGTGTGGCTGGTGGCCTTCACCGGCGTGCTGTTCGGCGCGTTCCCGCACCTGGAGGGCAGCCTGCTGCCCGGGCTGTACCCGCTGGTGGTGGCGATCCTGGCCGGGCTGGTGGCCGGCAACGCCGCGGTCCAGCTACGCCGCCGTACCCGCCGCGGCCGCCGGTGGTGGCAGGCGCTCATCGTGGCGGGCGGCGCGTTGCCGGCGGTGTGCTGGGGGCTGGTGGTGGGGCTGTTGCTGCACGGGGTGCCGCGCCTGGCCGACGGCGGCTTCCACATCGGGGCCGGCGAGGTGCTGACGCCGTTCGTGCTGGCCTGCGGGGTGTGCGTCGCGCTGCTGTTCGCTGCCCACGGGGCGGCCTTCCTGGCGCTGCGCTCGGCCCCTGACCTGGCCGCCAGGGCCCGCCGGGCGGGCACCACGCTGGCGGGCGCGGCAGGGGCCGCCGCCGTCGTGGCGCTGGCGCTGACGCTGCTGGGCGTGGGTGCGTCGATGACCAACCCGCTCATCTCGGCGCTCCTGGCCGGGCTGCTGGTGACGGCGCTGGTCGCCGCCCGGTGGTCGCTGTCGCGCGGGCACCGCGTCCGCGCCTTCGCCGCCACCTGCTGCGCGACGGTCGCGCCGGTGCTGCTGGTGGGGGCGGGGCAGTACCCGTACGTGCTGGCCACCGAGGCCGGCGCGGGCCTGAGCGTCGCCGAGGCCGCGGCCGACGGCGCCACGCTGCAGATCCTCACGGCGTTCGGCGTGGTGCTGATCCCGGTGATCCTCGCCTACCAGGCGTGGAGCTGGTGGGTCTTCCGAGCCCGCACCGCCGGCGGCTACTTCTGAGCGGACGGCGGCGAGGGGGCGGGTGCCGCTCGCGCACCGCGAGCGGCACCCCGGGAACGTCAGGTCAGACGAGCTTGCGGTAGATCCGGGACGAGATCGCCTGGGCCGCGCCCTCCCGGCCGAACTCCTCGTAGACCCGCGACGTGATCTCCATGGCCTTCGGGGAGTAGGCGGGGTAGAAGTCCTCGCCGCACTTGAGGTCCTTCAGCGCCACCTCGATCTCCTTGTCCAGGTACGGCTTGGCCTCCGCGGGCTTCAGGTTCGGCCGGAAGACGACGGTCTTGCCCTTGGGCAGCTCGCCCTTCCACGCCTTCCTGGCGACGTCCGACGCCTGCCGCACGATCTTCGTGTGACTCAGCCCGTCCAGCGCGGTCGGCTCGGCCGTGCTGACGCCCAGGCACGAGGCGAACTGCTTGCCCAGCCCGACGAGCTGCTTGTCCTGGTCGAGAACGCTCAACGACTTGCGCACCGCCGCGTCGAGCTGGTCGTGGTAGTCCTCCTGGGAGGTGACGGTCTTGCCCAGCACCTCCTTGACCGCCTGGGAGAAGCAGGACTCGTCGGCGGCGCGCCACTTCTTCAGCTCGCCGGCCGACAGCGACATCAGCATCTTGTTGTTCGGGTTCTCGCGCTGGACGGGGTTGACGGCCTCGTCCTTGGGATAGACGTTCGGGGACCAGACGCCGAAGCCGTACTTGGCCCGGAACGCCCGCAGCGCCTCCACGTCGCCCGCGAGCCGCTTCTGCTCCCCGGGCTGCCACGTGTGCCGAGGCTCCGGGGAGGCCACGTAGTCCAGGCCCCGCTCCGTCATGCAGGCGACGCGCTCGGCCTCCAGCTGCGTCTGCTTCTCGTACGCGGCGTCCCCCGACGGCGGCGAGGTGAGGCCGCCGAACGAGCCGGCGAGCAGGGTGGCCGCGACCGCCTTGGCGATGAACATGCAGGTTCTCCTTCTTCCTTGAGGGCATGCCGGATCGATCTGCGGGCATGCCGAACAGAACTCACGGCCGGAACGGCCGGATCAGGGGGAAAAGTCTCAGCAGGGGATCTTCATGCGGGACGCCTCCGGCGAGACCTCGGGCAAGCCGGGGGCGAGCTCGACCGCGAGCACGGCGGTGCCGGTCACCGCGTCCTTCTTCTCGGTGTACTCGCCGCCGGAGGGCAGCTTCACCTTCCGGTCCCTGAGGTTCACCGTGCGCTGACCCAGGTAGCGGTAGGTCTTCCGATCGAAGATCAGCTCGGACCGGGTGCCGTCGCCCTCGTCCATGGCGACGGCCAGGCCGGGGCGGCCGGCGGCGTCCACGGCGTCGCCGACGAGCACGATGCCGTCCAGTCCGGCGGCGACCTGGTACAGCGCGGCGCCCAGACTGGGCCGTACCACGGACTCGCGGACCAGGCTCTGGAGGGAGCCCCAGATGCGCAGCGGCTCCTCGCCCGTCTCGGCCACGATCTTCGCGCGCACCTCGGCGGGGTCCGTCGGCCAGGCGCCCAGCCGCGCGTAGGCCGGCTGGCCGGGACAGTCCCCCGGCTCGTACACGATGTCCTCGACGCCGCGGTCCCAGTACCGGCGGGGGGCCGGCCCCGTGGCCGACAGGTTCTGGCTGCGGCTCAGCCAGGGCTTGCCCACGTCGGCGGCCTCCCAGCGCTCCTGGCTGACCAGGACCTTGGTGGAGAGGGTGCCGCCCGACTTGTCCTTGGTGTGGAGGCTGTGCTGGGCCAGCGTCCTGGTGTGGACGTACTCGCCGCGCGCCGGCACAGTGTCGGACCGGTCGGCGGCGGCCCGCGCGGCCAGGGTGAGCAGCGCCTTGGCGTCGGCCGGAGGGGCGGCGATCAGGTACCCGGGGGTGTGCGGGTCGGAGCCGCCCAGGCTCACCTGGGTGACGATGATGCCAGCGGAGAGCGTCACCGCCAGCGCGCCGACCAGGGCGACGCGCCGGATCGGCAGCGCGGCGGGCCACCTGCGGCGCGGACGGTCCAGCCGCGCCGCCTGGGCCTCGCCGGCCAGGCGGAGGAGGCGGTCACGCCCCTTCGCCGCCGCCTCCGGCGTGGGCTCGGGCTCCGCGAACACGGCCTCGATCAGCTTCAGCTCGTCCATCACCACTCCCCGATCGGGTTGACGTCGCCCAGGGCCTTGCGCAGCTTCCGGCGCGCCCTGTTGATACGGGACCCGACGGTCCCCGCCGGTATGTCCAGGGCCGTGGCGATCTCCCCGTAGCCCAGCCCGCCGAACACGAGCAGGAACACCACGTCGCGATCGCCCTTCGCCAGGCCCTTCAGCCCCCGTACGAGCTCCGGCCGGGTGGCCTGCGCCGCGAGCTGCAAGGTCAGCCGGTCCTCGTGCCCGTCGGCGGTGTCCTCGGCCGCCACCTTGCTGAGCGCGTTCAGGCGGCGGCCCTCCCTGCGGCGGTGCCGGGCCACGACGTTCGTGGCGATGCCGAACAACCACGAGCGCACAGTGCCCCGCTGCGGGTCGAAGCCGTGCCTGCCGTTGAACGCGAGCAGGAAGGAGTCCGCGACCAGGTCCTCGGCATGCTCGCTGCCGAGCCGGGCGGTCAGGTAGCGGTAGACCTCCTTGAAGTACCGGTCGTACAGGAGGGCGAACAGCTCGGGATCGTCCAGCGACCGCTCGACCACGGTGACGTCTTCCAGCACATCGTTGGCGTCAGGTGGTGCAGTCATGGCGTCCTTCCGAAGGCAACTGTCGCCCAGTGTTCGCCGCTCGGCGGGTTTTCTTCACACCGATTTCCGGTTTCCGGCGCGGCCGTCGCAGCGCACGCCTGGCGCGCGGCCGCGAAAAACGCGTTGCCGTGGAGTGGTCGCGAAACATATGGTTTTGCGCTCGTGATCGCAGTGGTGGAGCGAGTCCTGCCTGCCCGGCTGGGGACAGGATTCCGATGGTTGCTGGCATCGAGCTGGCTGACGAATTTCGGTGACGGGATCGCGGCCGCGGCGGGCCCGCTGCTGATCGCGACGTTGACGCGCGACCCGCTGATGATCTCGCTGTCGGCCCTGGTGGGCTGGGCGCCTCCGCTGCTGTTCAGCCTGTACGCGGGCGTGCTGTCGGATCGCTACGACCGGCGCAGGATCGTGCTCCTCGCGAACGCGGCCCGGGCCGTGGTGCTGGCGGCGCTCGTCGCGCTCATGGTGACCGGCACCCTGACCGTGACGACGGCGCTGCTGGCGCTCACGCTCCGGTCCGTCGCCGAGGTCTTCGCCGACAACGCGACGGCCACGCTGACTCCCATGATGGTCGGCAAGGAGGATCTGGCCGTCGCCAACGCCCGCCTGGGCACGGGGTTCATCACGCTCAACCAGCTCGCCGGGCCGCCGATCGGCGCGGCGCTGTTCGGCCTGGGCCTGACCTGGCCGTTCGCGAGCCAGCTGCTCCTGGTGGTGGCGGGGATCGTCCTGGTCTCCCGGATCACCCTGCCGCCGCACGGCCGGCAGGCGGGCGATGTCGCGCCCAACACCGTACGAGAACTCATCGCCGGGTTCAGCTGGACCATCCGGCACGCGGCCGTCCGCACGCTGGCGCTCACCATCCTGATCTTCAACTTCACGTTCGGCGCGGCCTGGTCGGTTCTCGTCCTCTACACCCAGGAGCAGCTCGGGCTCGGCTCGCTGGGCTTCGGCCTGATGACCACCATCGGCGGGATCGGCGGCCTGATCGGCACCGGCCTGTACGGCGCCATCACCCGCAGGGTGAGCCTCGGCGCCCTGATGCGGATCGGGCTCATCATCGAGACGTTCACCCATCTCGGCCTGGCCCTGACCCATTCGCCGTGGGTCGCCGGGGGCATCTTCCTGGCCTTCGGCGCGCACGCCTTCATCTGGGGCACGACCTCGGTCACGGTCCGCCAGCGCGCGGTCCCGCGCGAACTGCAGGGCCGGGTGGGCAGCGTCAACACCGTCTGCGTCTTCGGCGGTCTGGTGGTCGGCTCGTTGATCGGCGGTGTCCTGGCCACCCGCCTCGGTGTCGCGGCGCCCTTCTGGTTCGCCTTCGCCGGTTCGGCGGTGTTCGTCGTCCTGCTGTGGCGGCAGCTCATGCACATCGCCCACGACGAGTAGCGCCGGCTCAGGCGGGCGGAGAAGAAGGCCGTGGCGGGAGGCAACCTTCGCGGGGGCTCATGCATGTAGAGGGCATGAAATCCGAGATCATCCATGCTCCACCCGGTTCCCCGGGCGACGAGGTGTCGGCCGACACGGCCGTGACCGGGTTGTTCGTCGTCCACCGGCTCGCCCTCGTGCGGTTGGCGTTCCTGCTGCTGGGTGACCAGGGAACCGCCGAGGACGTGGTCCAGGACGCGTTCGCCGCGGTGTATCGCAGGTGGAGCACGATGGCCGACCGCGGGCAGGTGCTGCCGTACCTGCGCACGGCAGTGGTCAACGGGTGCCGCATGGTCCTGCGGCGCAGGGCGATCATCGGGCGCTTCCGCGGCCGGCCCGAGGTCCCCTTCTGGTCGGCGGAGGCGGCGGCGCTGCTCGGGGAGACCCGGCGGCAGGTGTTCCTGGCCGTCCGGGCTCTGCCGCGACGCCAGCGCGAGGTGCTGGTGCTGCGCTTCTACCTCGACCTGTCGGAGGCGGAGATCGCCCAGGTGATGGGGGTCAGCCGCGGAACGGTGAAATCGACGGCATCCCGGGCGCTGAAGGTGCTCGCCGGGAAACTGCAGGAGGAGCGATGACCCGAAGCGTTGAGGACCGGCTCCGTGACGCCTTCTCCGCCGGCGGGGAACTGGTGTCCCCGGGAAGCCTGGGACCTGTCGCGGATCCCGGTGTGGTCCGTCCGCGCCGGGGACATCGGGGGTTGCCAATCGTGACGGCCGCGGCGGTCGTCGTCATCCTCGCCGTGGTCGCGCTGGTCTCGAAGGTGATCGCCGTGCCCGCCCCCGTGTCTCCCCCCGTGCTCGTGACCTCTGACGGGAACCAGGCGCTGCGCCGGCTGGCCGCCCAGATCGCGCGGTTGCCGGACGACCGGGGCGCGTACTGGCGCAGGTCGCTGGTGAACGACTTCGTGATCCGGGTGCGGGCCGGGGGGCGCGCCTTCAACGCGGTGGCCTCGGCGAGGACGGAGCTCTGGCTGCCGCGCGATCCCCAGGACCCTGTGCAGACACAGAGGGAGGAACCGCTCCTGCGCCCGGCGACTCCGGCCGACGAACGGACCTGGCGGGCCGCGGGATCGCCCGCCAAGGTGCAAAAAGTGTGCACCCCCGGCACCAAAGCGGCCGCCTGTGTGAAGTTGTCCATGCGTACGCAGGACAGGGACTGCCAGTACACCTACGGGGCCGCGCCGGACCACGGGGCCGCGCCGGACCACGGGCCCGCCGCCAGCCCGCTCGGTGCGTACACGCCGGCCGAGATCTCGGCGCTGCCCGCCGATGACAAAGGGCTGCGCGCGTGGCTGCGCGCCCGCTGGGAGTCCGACCGGACCAGGACAGGATCGGCGCGGCCGCTGGAGGAGTCCCTCGCCACCGATGCCACCTTCCTGCTGATCACGCCACTCGCCCCGGCGGCCCGGGCCGCGGTCCTGCGCCTGCTCGCCGATCTGCCCACGACCAGCGTCCGGGGGCCGGCCAAGGACCCGCTGGGCCGCAGCGGCCTCGCCGTGGACTTCCACAAGGGCAAGGAGTACACCAGGGAGTTCGGTGAGGACGACGAGGTGATCGAGGACCACACGACCATCCTCGACCCCCTGACCGGGGAGATCCTGGCCAGGGTCACCAAGGCGGGAGAGAGCACCGTGGGCCTCGTCAAAGGCGCGACCATGGATGCCGAGGTCTGGACCGCCGAGACGGGCTGGACCGACGACCGCCCGAAGCCGCCCGGGAACTGCCGCCGCGTCTGACGCACGCCACCCGGGCCGGCCGGGGATCCGCCCGCCGGCTCCTGACGTCAGGGCCCGTGCCCGAACCGCACGGTGATGGACAGGCCGCCCTCCGGGCGTGCGCCGGTGGTGAGGGTGGCGTGGTGAGCTCGCGTCACGGCATTGACGATGGCGAGGCCGAGGCCATGGCCGTCGCCGCTGCCGTGACGCTCGGGCGCCAGTCTCTGGAAGGGGTGGAAGAGCCGCCCGATCTGATGGCCGGGGACGACCGGCCCGCTGTTGGTGACCGTGAGGACCGCCTGCGGGCCGGAGGTCCGCGTGATGATCTCCACGTGCCCGTCCGCGTGGTTGTGGCGGATGGCGTTGTCGACGAGGTTGGCGACCAGGCTTTCGATCAATTTCGGGTCTCCGGCGGTCACGGCGGGCGTCAGGTGTCCGGCGAGGGCGACGCCCTTCCGCGTCGCCTGGTCGCGGCGGGAGGCGAGCACTCCTTCGACGACGTGGGCGAGGTCGAGGGTGTCCCAGCGGGTGACGCCGCGCTCGCTGGTGGCCAGGGCGAGCAGCGCCTGGACGAGACGCTCCTGGTGTTCGCCGAGAGCGAGGGCCTCCTGGCAGGCCGAGCGCAGGGTGTCGGCGTCGGCGTCGGGGTCGGCCAGGGTGACTTCGAGGAGGGTGCGCAGACCGGCGAGAGGGGTGCGCAGTTCGTGGGAGGCGTTGGCGACGAAGTGGCGATGGGCGTCGAAGGAGGCCTCAAGGCGGGCGAACAGGTCGTCGAGGGTGTGGCCGAGCTCGGTCAGCTCATCCGTGGGCTCGCCGAGGCCGAGCCGCCGGTGGAGGTCTCCGGCGGAGATGATCCGGGCGGTGGCGGTCATGGCGCGCAGCGGCTGCAGGAACCGGCCGGCGACGTACCAGCCCAGAGCCAGGGCGAGGGGGATCAGCAGGACCAGGGCGACGGCGGACCCGGCGAGGAGCTGGGGCAGGCTGATCCCGGTCCCCGTGCCGGCGGTCGCGCCCGGCGACGGATGGCCCACGGGGACGGCCGCCTCGATGCTGGCGAGCGGGACGTCGACGAAGACGACCACCAGGACCCCGGCGGCGTAGATGCCGGCGGCGTAGGCGAGCGCGAGCCGCGTCCGCAGGGACTTCCTGGCGAGCTTGCGGGAAGTCATGACGGTCCGATGCGGTAGCCGCCCTCGCGGACGGTCTCGATCACGGGCGGGTCGCCCAGCTTGGCCCGCAGCCGGTGCACGGTGTGCTTGACGGCGCTGCTGAAGGGGTCGGCGGCCTCGTCCCACACGCGCTCCAGCAGTTCCTCGGCGGAGATGACGAGGCCGGGCACGGCGAGCAGGCATTCGAGCAGGGCGAACTCCCGGGGGCTCAGGTCGAGGCGCCGCCCGGCGCGGGACGCGGTGCGGCGGGCCGGATCGAGGGTGATGTCCCCGCACGCCAGGGTGGGCGGCAGCGGCGGGGTGGCGCGGCGGGCCAGGGCGCGGACGCGGGCGACCAGTTCGGCGAACGCGAACGGCTTGGGCAGGTAGTCGTCGGCGCCGAGGCTGAGCCCGTCGACGCGGTCCTCGATCGTGCCGGAGGCGGTGAGCATCAGGACGCGGGTCTCGCAGCGGCCGTGCGCGAGTCGCCGGCAGATCTCGTCGCCGTGGACGCCGGGCAGGTCGCGGTCGAGGACCACCACGTCGTAGCGCGTGGCGGCCAGGCGGTCGAGAGCGGCGGTCCCGTCCAGCACGACGTCGACGGCCATGCCCTCGCGGCGCAGCCCGGTTCCGATGGAGCGGGCGAGGATCTCGAAGTCCTCGACGACGAGGACCCTCACCGTCGCTCACCGCCGGTCGTCGTGCGGGCGGAGCGGCCGCCGGGTCGAAGTGCCATGGGTCAACGGTGCCAGATCCCCGGTTCCAGCCGGGTCGCGGCCGCCGCGACCCGGCCGGAACCGGGCGCCGCGTACAACCGTCGGCATGAATTCATCCACGCCTCACCGGTCCGGCCAGGACCGGTTTCGTCAGTTGCTGCGCGCGGAGTGGGCCAGGTTCCGCGCCGGGCGCGGCCGGATGCTCGCCTTGGCGGCCTCCGTACTGGTCACCGTCTCGCTCGGGCTGCTGATCGCCGGGGGCGTCCGCACCACGTGCGTGACCGGGAAGGGCGAGGGCCCCTGCCCCGCCCCGCTGGTCGGTCCCGACGGCACGGCGGTCCAGGACAAGTACTACTTCGTGCACCAGCCGCTCAAGGGGAACGGCGGCATCACCGCCCGGGTGTCGGACATGACGGGGCAGATGCGGCTGCCGGACGCCGTCCCCGGGGTGCGCAACGTCACGGAGGGGGTGGTGCCGTGGGCGAAGGCCGGGCTCCTCGTCCGGCAGAGCCTCAAGCAGGGCACACCGTACGCCGCCGTCATGCTCACCGGAGCACACGGCGTGCGGATGCAGGACAACTTCACCCACGACGTGGCCGGCGGTCCGCACAACGGCCCCCAATGGCTGCGCCTGACCAGGTCGGGCGACACCATCACCGGCTACGAGTCGGACGACGGCAAGACCTGGACCGAGGTCAACACGGTCAGGCTGACCGGCCTGCCGGAGACGGTCGAGATCGGGCTGTTCACCGCCTCACCCGGCGCCCTGTGGGAGTCGGCGGAAGCCTTCGCCCAGGCCACCGCCACCTTCGACCGCATCACGCTGCGGGGCGCGAACGGTCCGTGGCGCCACGACGATGTCGGCGTCGTCATGGAGTCCGACGGCAAGACCCCGCATCACCCGGGCGGGGTCGTCGCGTCCGGCGACAAGCTCGTCGTGACCGGGGGCGGCGACATCGGGCCCGCCACGGTGGACGGCGGTGTGCGCGCCGACCTCATGCTGATCGGCGGGGCCTTGGGGCTGGTCCTGGTGCTCGCGGTGGCGGTCACGTCCTTCACCGCGGACCACCGGCGGGGGCTGACCGGGGCCGAGCGGCATCCCGCGCGGATGCTGGCGGCCAAGGCCGTGGTGGTCGGCGCGGTCGCGTTCGTGGCGGGGCTGGTGACCTCGGGGGTCGTGGTCCCTGTCGGCCTGGCGATGGTGCGCGCCCATCAGAACCCGGTTCAGCCGATCACCCTGGCCACCGAGCTGCGGGTGATCGTCGGCTACGCGGCGCTGACCGCGGCGGCCGCCGTGCTGGCTCTGGGCCTCGCCGCGCTGGTCAGGCGGGGCTTCGTCGCCGTCGGGCTGGCCGTCGCGCTGGTCGTCGTGCCGTACCTGCTGGCGACCTCGGGCCTGGCGCCATGGCTGCTGCTGATCACCCCTGCCGCCGGGTTCGCGATCACGCAGAGCGTCCCCACGTTCGCGCACGTGGACGTGGAGTCGTCCCTGATCGGCGGCTACTACCCGCTCCCGCCGTGGGCGGGTTTGGCGGTGACCTGCGGATACGCCGCCGTCGCCCTCGGGGCGGCGATGGCCGCGCACCGCGGGAGGGCGCGGGGATGACCACGGTTCGACACTTGGGGTTCCCTCAGGGAACTTCAAGCGTTAGGGTCATGGAGTCTCTTCAAGGAACTCCGAAAGGGTCACGCAGATGAGCAAGGTCCTCTCCGCCCTCGCGGTGTCGGTCGACGGATACATCACCGGACGCGACCCGGGCGCCGGGCGCGGGCTCGGCGACGGAACGATGCTGTTCGACTGGTACTTCGACGGCGACACCCCCAGCCAGGTCTTCGACGGGTTCAGGCTGAGCGAGCCCAGCGCCCGGGTCTTCGACGCCCTCGCCGGACGCGTGGGCGCGATCGTCGCGGGCCGCAACACCTACGAGGACTCCGACCACTTCGGAGGCGGCAGCCCGCACCCGGCGGCCCCGGTGTTCGTCGTCAGCCACCGGCCGGCACCCCAGATCAGCCAGGCGCAGACCCTCGTCGCCACCGGCATCCAGGACGCCGTCGCGGCGGCCCGCGAGGCCGCCGCGGGCAAGGACGTCGGCCTGATGGGCGGCGGCGTGGTGACCTCCGCGCTGGAGGCCGACCTGGTCGACGAGGTGGTCCTCCACCAGGTGCCCGTCCTGCTGGGCGGCGGTCGCCGCTTCTTCCAGGAGCTGCCGAGGCACGTGCGGCTCCGCCTGCTGGAGGCCGTCCCGGCCCCCGGCGTGACCCACCTCCGCTACGAGGTCGCCCGATGATCCTCGTCACCTGAGGGCCCCCTTCGAGAGCCACACCGGCTTCGCGCGGGCGACGCTATGCTGCTGCGTCATGCGGGAGAGGCGGCTCGACACCGCTCCGGAGACGCGGCTCGACACGGCTCGCATCCGGGCGGCTCGCCGGGTCATCGACCCGGTCTTCCTCGACACTCCGCTGTACCGCTGCGAGGCGCTGGAGCCCGACCTCGGGTGCGCGGTGAGCATCAAGCTCGAAACGGCGAACCCGGTCCGCAGCTTCAAGGCCCGCGGCACCGAGGTGGTCACGAGCCGGCTCGCCGGCAGTGGCTCGCCGGCCGTGGTGTGCGCCAGCGCGGGCAACCTCGGCCAGGCGCTCGCCTGGTCCGGCCGCGGCCGCGGGCTCGACGTCGCCGTCGTGGCATCCCGCTTCGCGCCCGCGGCCAAGCTGGATCGCATCCGCGCGCTGGACGCCCGGCTGGAGCTGGTGGACGGCGACTTCGACCTCGCCCGCGAGCGGGCGGCCGCCATCGCGCGGCACGACGGCATCCGGCTGGTGGAGGACAGCCTGGACATCGAGACCTGCGAGGGCGCCGCGACCATCGGCCTGGAGCTGGCGGAGTCCGCGCCGTCGTTCGACGCCGTCCTGATCGCTCTCGGCGGCGGGGCGCTGGCCACCGGCGTGGGGCATGTGGTGAAGTCCCTGGCGCCCGGTGTCGAGGTGATCTGCGTCCAGCCGCTGGGCGCGCCGGCGATGACCCGTTCGTGGCGCCGGCGTCGCGTCGTCACCACCGACTCGACCGACACCATCGCCGACGGCGTCGCCGGCCGGCGCCCCATCCCGGCGGTCCTGGACGACCTCCTCCTGGTCGCCGACGACGCCGTCCTGGTCCAGGAGGCGTCGATCATGGCCGGCATGCGGATGCTCCTCCACCACGCCGGCCTCGTCGCCGAACCGTCGGCCGCGCTCGGCATCGCGGCGATCCTCGAGGACCGTGACCGCTTCGCCGGCCGGCACGTGGCCACCATCGTGTGCGGCGGCAACGTCGACATGGACGCCTATCACCGCTGGGTCGGCGCGGCTCCCCCGCTCCGCTGAACCGCGGCCGCGACCAGGGGCCAGGCATCAGTTATGAATCCGTTACCGAAAGCAGGTGATACCAGGGCCTCCGGCGGGGATGGTGGATCTCGAAGTCCAGCAGAGGGCTTCCTCTCACGCGAATCGAGGCGTGCCTCTGCATGGGCTTTTTCTCATGGACGGGGCCGCCGGCACATCTGGGAGAAGCACGTGCCCCTCCTGACCACCACCGCATCCGACCAGCTCACCGCTGAGGACCTCCTCACCCGCCTGGCCGACCCGAGCACCTCCGACCTGGACGCGGCGCGCATCCGCGAGCGTCTGGTGGAGATGCACGAGGGACTGGTGAACGAGATCACCCGCCGCTACCGCTACCGCGGCGAGTCCATGGACGACCTGCGCCAGGCCGCCTACGTGGGTCTGATGAAGGCCGTCAACGGCTACGACCCCTCGCTCGGACACGAGTTCAGGGGATACGCCATGGTCACCGTGCTGGGCGAGGTCAAGCGGCACTTCCGCGACCGCACCTGGGCGGTCCGGGTGCCGCGCGTCTACCAGGAACGCCGCATCGAGATCAACAAGGCCACGGCCGAGCTGACGCAGGTCCTCGGCCACTCCCCGACCGTCGCCGAGCTGGCCGCCAAGCTGGGCATCTCCGAGGAGGACGTGCTGCTGGCGATGGAGGCGTCCACGGCCTACTCGGCGCTGTCGCTGGACGCGCCGGTCGGCGGCGGCGGCGACGAGGACGCGGCCGAGCTGGGCGACCTCCTGCCCGCGCAGGACCAGTCGCTCGACACCCTGCTCGACGCGCACGCGATCAAGCCGCTCATCGACGCCCTGCCGGCGCGGGAGAAGAACATCCTGCTGATGCGCTTCTACGGCAACATGACCCAGTCGGAGATCGCCCAGGAGTTCGGGATCTCGCAGATGCACGTCTCGCGCATCCTGCGTGCCGTGCTCACCAAGCTGCGCGCCGCGTTGACGGCCTGACGCCCGGCCCGCCGGCAAGGACGGCCCGCCGCCCGCTCACTCCCGGCGGGCCACCTTGCCGGTTCACGCCGTATGCGGGGGCGACATTCCGTCCACCGCCATCGACGAGCCCCTGACCGGGTCGACCTGGGTCACGGCCGTCCTCGCGTCCAGTCGCCAGCCCTCGCCGTACGCCGTGGCGAAGGCTTCCTCGCCCAGCGCGGCCCGCCCTCGGCGGGTGAGCTCGCGGACCTGCCGATCGGTGCGGTCGTGAGCGCCGCGCAGCCGGGAGGCGGCGCCGAGCAGGACGGCCGACGCGTGATGCCGCCCCCGTGCCTCGGCCAGCGCGGCCGCGTTCACCGCCACCAGCGCCAGGATCGGCAGGTCCCGGGTCTCCAGCGCCGCCGCGTACGCCTTCACCAGCGCCTGCTCCGCGCCGGCCAGGTCACCGGTCTCCAGGCAGAGCGCGGCCCGTACGGTGCCGGCCAGCGTCCGCGCGTGGTCGCCGGGGAACGGGGTGCCGCCGCGAAGACCGCGTTCGGCGTCGTCGAGCAGTCGCCGTGCCCGCTCCAGGTCGCCGAGCCGCACCCGGAAGACGGCCTCCCACGCGTCGACCAGGAACAGCGTCTCCGGCGAGGCCGCGCGCAGCGCCCGCTCCCGGGCCGAGTCGATCATGGCGATCACCGGATCGGTGTCGCCGCGCCGCAGGTACAGGTCGATCCAGCGCAGGTCGCCGAACACCTCGTCACGGAGGCTGAGCGAGCCGAACTCACCGGCCAGCGACCGGGCCTCGCGCAGGTCGGCCAGCGCGCCGTCGAGGTCGTCGTCGTACTGCCGGAGCTGGGCGCGCATCGGCAGCACGGCGGCCTGGCCCCAGCGGTCGCCCGCCTGCCGGAAACAGGCCAGGGCCCCCTCCACGTCGGCGCGCGTGCTGTCGAGCTCGCCCGCGTTCTCGGCGAGCTGGGCGCGGAACATGCGGGCCAGCCCGGACAGCCACACGTCGTCGCCGCCGGCCAGGCGCTCGATGATCGCGAGCGTGGTCCGCTGTTCCCGGAGGGTCTTCTCCTCCCGGAGGAACGCGAGCGGGAGCGCGGTGAGCGCGCCGTACGGTCCCGGCAGCTCCGGGTACGCCGGCAGCCGGTCGGCCAGCTCGCGCATCCGCGCCCGGTCGTCCGCGGCCTCCTCGGCGGTCGTCCCGGGCCGGGTGCCGGCCCGGTTGGACAGGTGGATCGCGCGGGCGCAGTCGCGCTCGGGACCCGGCTCGCCGCCGGGCACCGCCAGCGCCTCGCCCAGCCAGTAGGCGGCGTCGGACTGACGGCCGGACATCTGCCAGTACCAGGTCAGGTTCAGGGCGAGGGCGACCGCGCCGCGGGCGTCGCCGGTGTCGCACCGCCGGCGCAGCGCGGCCAGCACGTTGTCGTACTCGGCGCTGATGACGCGCATGGCCGCGAGCTGGCCGGCCCCGCGCAGGAGGGGGTCGTAGCGGGCCGTCAGCTCGGCGAAGTAGCCGGCGGCCAGGTCGCGGACGGCGCCGAGGTCGCCCTGCTCGGCCAGGCGGCCGGTGCCGTACTCGCGCAGCGTCTCCAGCATGCGGTAGCGGCCCGGATCGGGCGCGAGCTGCAGCAGCGACCGGTCCACCAGGCCGGCGAGCAGCTCGGGGATCTCGGCGGGCGGCACCGCGGTCCCGGCACAGAGCGCGGCGGCCGAGGCCGGCGTGACGCCTCCGGTCAGGATCGAGACGCGTTCGGCGACCGTGCGCTCGTGCTCGCTCAGCAGCTCCCAGCTCCAGGCGATGACCGCGCGCAGCGTGCGATGCCGGGGCAGCGCGGTGCGGCTGCCGGTGGTGAGCAGCCCGAAGCGGTCGGACAGCCCGTCGGCCAGCTCGGGCAGCGACAGCGTCCGCAGCCGTGCGGCGGCCAGCTCCAGCGCCAGCGGCATCCCGTCCAGCCCGCGGACCACCCGCCGGATCTCGGGCAGCGTCGTCCCGTCCACGTCGAAGCCCGGGCGCACCGCCGCGGCCCGCTCCGCGAACAGGCGCACCGACGCCGCCCGCCGGGCCTGCTCGACGCCGTCGTCCGGCCCGGGCAGCGCGAGCGGTCCGAGCGGCACCAGCGCCTCGCCGTCGATCGCGAGGGGTTCGCGGCTGGTGGCGAGCACGCGCAGCCCGGCGCATCGGGACAGCAGCGCCGTGACCAGGTGGGCCACGGCGTCGATGAGGTGCTCGCAGTTGTCGACCAGCAACAGGCTCTCCCGGCCGCCGAGCCGGTCGACGAGCACGTCCAGGTCGGCGCCCTCGACCCGCGTCCGCGCCTCGAACATCACGCCGCCGCGCGGCCCGATCCCGGCGAGCACGGCCGCGCCGACCTTGGCCGGCTCGGTGACCGAGGCGAGGTCGATCAGCCAGGCGCCGTCGCGGTACTCGTGGCGGTGGCGGCGGGCCGCCTCGACGGCCAGCCGCGTCTTGCCGGCGCCGCCGGGACCGAGGACGGTGACCAGGCGCCCGGCGGCGAGCAGCGTGTCGAGCCGGGCGAGGTCGTCGTCGCGCCCGACGAAGCTGGTCAGCGGCGCGGGCAGGTTGCCCGGCCCGGCCCGCGGGGCTTCCGGGGCCGGGGCGGGCCGCTCGGCGCGCAGCAGGCGCAGGTGGCGCTCGCGCAGGGCCGCGCCCGGGCCGGTGCCGAGGACGTCGGCCAGGGTTTCGCGGACCCGCTCGTACAGGGCCAGGGCGTCGGCCTGGCGCCCCTGGGCGGCGAGCGCGTCCATGAGCAGCGCGGCCGCCCGTTCCTGGACGGGGTGCTCGGCGAGCAGCGCGGTCAGGCGGGCGGCGGCCGCGTCGGCACGGCCCAGGGACAGCTCGGCGTCGGCGAGGTCGGCGACGGCCTCGACCGAGGCGTGAGCCAGCCGGGTGGCGGCGGCGGGCGCCACCGCGACGACGGCGGCGGGCTCGGCGCCGGGACGGTCGCCCCACAGCGCCACGGCCTCGCCGAGCACGACCGCCGCGGCATTCGGGTCGCCGGCCCGCAGGCGGTCACGGCCGGCCGCGGCGAGCTGCTCGAACCGCAGCGCGTCCACGTCGGCCGCGTCCACCTCCAGCCGGTAGCCGCCCGCGACCTGCGCGACGTCGCCCGCCGAGCCGAGGGTCCGGCGCAGCCGCGAGACGAGGGCCTGCAGGGCGTGGGCCGGGCCGGCCGGCGGGTCCTCCGCCCAGATCGCGTCCACCAGCACGCCCGGCTCGACCGCGCGCCCGCCGGCGAGCGCCAGCCGGACGACCAGACCCTGCAGCCGCGCGCCGGGAACGGGCAGATCGGCGTCACCGCGGGCCGCCTGGAAGGCGCCGAGCAGCGTGACGCGAAGCCGCGCATCCCCGTCCATCTCCCGATCTTCTCGCACGCGTCCGTGAGTCCCCAAATCCCGGCCCCCCGGCTCACGGGCGCCACCAGGGGAGGTCAGCGCCGTGTGAGCCCGCGTCAGCGTCATGTGCGCCCCGTGTGAGCGGCCCCCTTCAGTCTTCTTCGTACGTGCCTGAAGAGTCGGAAGGGAAGTTCTCGTGCATGACGTAGTGATCGTGGGCGCCGGCCCGGTCGGTCTGTTCCTGGCCTGCGAGCTGGGCCTCGCGGGCTGCTCGGTCCTGGTCCTCGAGCGGGAGCCGGAGCCCCGCACCCCGTGGAAGGCGGATCCGCTCGGGATGCGGGGCCTGTCCCCCGCGTCGGTCGAGGCGTTCTACCGCCGCGGGATGCTGGACCCGCTGCTGAAGGCGTCGGGCGCCGACGACCGGCCCGACCCGGAGGAAGTCGCGCCCCCTCGTGGCGCGGGCCACTTCGCCGGCATGATGCTCGATCCGGCCGACGTCGACGTCGCCGCCCTGCCGTTCCGGCTTCCCAGCCCGGCGGCGGAGGGCGTGATGACGAACCTCGAAGCGGTCGAGTCCGTGCTGTCCGAGCGGGCGTCCCTGCTCGGCGTGGAGGTCAGGCGCGGCGTCACGGTCTCGGCCCTCGTCCAGGAGGACGAGAGCGTGGTCGTGCGAGCCGGCGAGCAGGAGTACGCCGCGCGCTGGGTCGTCGGCTGCGACGGCGGACGCAGCGCGGTGCGCAAGCTCGCGGGATTCGGCTTCGTCGGCACCGAGCCGCAGTTCACCGGGTACGTCGCGCTCGTCACCGTCGCCGATCCCGGGAAGCTGCGCCCCGGCTTCAACCTGACGCCGACGGGGATGTACCTGCGGACGCCCGCGCCGGGGTACGTCGGCATGCTGGAGTTCGACGGCGGCGCGTTCGACCGCTCGCAGCAGCCGACCCGCGAACATCTCCAGGCGGTTCTGCGCCGCGTGTCCGGCACCGACGTGACGCTGAGCGACGTCCAGCTCGCTTCCAGCTTCACCGACCGGGCGATGCAGACGACGACCTACCGGCAGGGGCGCGTCCTGCTCGCGGGCGACGCCGCGCACATCCACTCCCCCCTCGGGGCCCAGGGGCTCAACCTCGGCATCGGCGACGCCCTGAACCTGGGATGGAAGCTCGCGGCGACCGTGCACGGGCACGCGCCGGACGGGCTCCTCGACACCTACACCCGCGAGCGCCATCCGCTCGGCGCCCAGGCGCTCGACTGGACGCGCGCCCAGGCGGCGGTCATGAGGCCGGACCCGCATGCCCAGGCGATCCAGGCGGTGATCCGCGACCTCATCGGCACCCGCGACGGAACGACCTACGTGTTCGGCAGGACCTCGGGGTCGTCGATCCGCCACGACCTCGGCAGCGAGCAGCCGCTGGTCGGCCGCAACGCCCCGGAGCTCCGTCTCGAGGACGGCACCCGCCTCGGCGACCTGATGCGGGACGGGCGAGGCGTCGCCCTCGACTTCACCGGCGACGGACGTCTGCGCGGCCCGGCGATGGTGTGGGAGGGCCGGATGCGTTACGCGGCCGGACCGGCGCGAGACGACCTCGGGCTGGGTGCCGTGCTCGTCCGGCCTGACGGCGTGGTCGCCTGGGCGGGCGATCGCGACCCCGACCGTGAGGCGTTCGAGCGGGCCGCCGCCCGTTGGTTCGGCGGCCCGGCCGTCTGAAGCAGATCTCCACGAGCAAGGAGCACACATGACGATCAACCTCCGACCGGGAAGCACCGTGATGTTCACCGGCGATTCGGGCACGGACTGCCGGCGGCTGCAGAGCGAACACGGGCTCGGCTTCGGCTATCCGCTGGGCGTCGCCGGCGAGTGGGGGCTCCGGCACCCGGACCGGGCCGTGACCTGGCTGAACTCCGGGGTCGGTGGTGACAAGGTGATGGACCTCGAAGCCCGCTGGCAGGCGGACGTGCTCGACGCGCGCCCGGACGTGGTGTCGATCCTCGTCGGCATCAACGACGTCGGCTGGCACACGTACGACCCGGACGGCCATGTGATCTCCGCGGCGGACTACGCGGCCGGTTACGACCGCCTGCTCGCGCGCCTCGCCGAGGCCGGCGCCGAGCTGATCCTCATCGAGCCGTTCCTCCTGCCGATCAGCGGCACCGTCGAGGTCGGCGCGGCGCACGTCGGCGTCGAGGTCCGGAAGGAGTGGCGCGCCGACCTGGACCCGAAGATCCAGGTCGTGCGCGAGCTGGCCGCGAAGTACGGCGCGCACCTGCTCGCCGCCGACGGCATGTTCGCCGGGCTCGCCGCGACGACCGGGCCGGAGTACTGGTCCGAGGACGGCGTGCACCTGACGCCGGCCGGTCACGCCGCCCTCGCGGCGGCCTGGCTGCGCCTGGTCGCGTGACCGTGCCCGCGACGCGGCGATCAGGTGGGCCGGCGCACCGAGGTCGTGTCGCTCGTCAGCGGTGATCCGTCCGGAGCCACGGGCAGCAGATCGGGTACGCGGGCGCCGTCGCCGTCGACCAGGACCGAATGCGGCTCGCCCGCCTCGAAGGCGTGGCGCTCGCCCCACTGCCGCAGCGTGACGATCACGGCGAACAGGTCCTTGCCCGCCTCGGTGAGCGCGTACAGCCTGCGTCGGCCCGACGGGGCCTCGACCTGGGTGAGCAGGCCGTGCGCGGTCAGCTTGCGGAGCCGGTCGGTGAGGATGTTGCGGGCTATGCCGGTGCGCTGCTGGAAGTCGGTGAACGAGTGGGCGCCGTCCATCGCGTCACGGACGACGAGCAGGCTCCACCGGTCGCCGACCAGATCGACCGTGCGGGCGACCGGGCAGCTCGGGTCCGTCCACGCGGTGCTGCGCCCGTCGGTGTCGTCGCGTGCCATCACCCCTCCAACGAGTTGCGTGATGAAACCATTCTGGCCTACCCTCCGATCAGTTGCAATCTGAAACCAATCGGAGGTGTGTCCGTGAACCGGAGGACGAGGCTGCTGCTGGCGGTGGTGTGCGGGGTCGCGGTGGCGAGCGTCTACGCCGGGCAGCCGGTGCTCGCCCCGATGGGGCGGGACCTGGGCGTTCCGGTCGACTCGCTCGGCTGGCTCGTGGCCGCCGGCCAGCTCGGTTATCTGGCGGGGCTGGTGCTGCTGGTGCCGTTGGGCGACGTGCTCGACCGCAGGCGCCTGATCGCCGGGCACCTCGCCCTGGTGGCCGCGGGGACGGCGGTCACGGCGGCCGCGCCGGTCGCCTGGGCGGCGTTCGCCGGACTGGCCGCGGCGGGCGTGTTCGCGGTGGTGGTGCAGAGCGCGGTCGCGTACACGGCGTCGATCTCCCCGTCCGCCGAGCGCGGGCGCAACCTGGGCGTCGTGACCTCCGGCGTGGTGATCGGCATCCTCGGCGCGCGCCTCGTCGCGGGAGTCCTCGCCGACCTGTGGGGATGGCGGAGCGTCTACCTGGCGCTGGCGGTGCTGGCCGCCGTCCTCGCGGTGCTCAGCCTCGTCCTGCTGCCCGCGGACGTCCGCCCGGACGCGGCTCGGTACGGGCAGGTCCTCCGGTCCTTCGGCGGGCTGTTCACCCAGCCGGTGTTCCTCGGCCGCGGGCTGATCGCGTTCTTCCTGTTCGCCTCGTTCGGCACGCTGTGGAGCGGCATGGCCCTGCCGCTGGCCGGCGCGCCGTGGCATCTCGGCGAGGCGCAGATCGGGCTCTTCGGCGTCGCGGGACTCGCCGGCGCCCTCGGCGCGGCCCGGTCCGGGCGCTGGGGCGACGCCGGGCACACGCGCCGGGTCACCGGCGTCGCGCTCGCGCTCCTGATCGCCTCCTGGGCCGCGATCGGACAACTCCCCTGGTCGTTGCCGCTGCTGGTCCTCGGCGTGATCCTGCTCGACTTCGCCGTCCAGGCCGTGCACGTGAGCAACCAGCACACGCTGACGGCCGCCTATCCCGACCGCCCGAGCACCACCGTCGGCGCGTACATGGTCTTCTACTCCCTCGGCTCCGCCCTGGGAGCGGCCGCGACGACGGCCCTGTTCGACGCCACCGGCTGGACCGGCCCCACCGCCCTCGGCGCGACGCTCGCGCTCTGCGCGCTCGCCACCTGGGCGGTCGGCACCCGTACGGCGGCTCGCGCGCACAGCGCGCCCGTGTGCGCGAGGTGATCTCCGGCAGCCACTCTGTCGTCATGGACGAACACGACGCACAGCCCCTCCCGCCCTCGCCCTCCTCGGCCGAGCTGCTGGGCTTTCCCCCGGACGCGCGGGTGCTCCTCGTCAACTGCGACGACCTGGGCATGCACCACGACATCAACCTCGCGGTGATCGACTCCATCGAAGCGGGGATCGCCACCTCCTGCAGCCTGATGACTCCCTGCCCGGCCGCGCACCACGCCATGCGGCTGCTCCGCCGGCGACCGGAGATCCCCTTCGGCATCCACCTCACCCTGGTCGGCCGGGCGACGGGCGTATCTGCACCAGGTGGTCGCCGGAGTGCCGCTGGCCCGCATCGCCGGGTGGACCACGCCGCGCGAGCTGGACACGATCGAGTGGTACGCCTCGCCCGCCCAGGTGTGCCATGCCTTCGCCCGCCTGTCCGAGCTGCCCGACCAGCGCGTCGGCGAGGCCCTGTCGGTCAACGACGCGGGGCTCGCGCTGGACAAGGCGCAGTGGCCGTCCGTCTGGTACAAGGGCGGGTCGGAGCCTGGAGTGAGCGACCTGGGCCACCTCGCCAGGACGGCGGACGGGCGGTCGTTCGTGGTGACGACCCTGGCACTGGACCCGACGATGCCGTTCGACGCGGCACGGACGCTCTCGGAGCAACTGGGGCTGAGCCGCGGCGCGTTCACACTGGTCAAAGGCTCCTGAAAGTCCAGGGCAACCCGGCGGTCAGGGCGGTGAGCTCGCCGATCCGGAGAAGGCGGGCGGCGAGCGCGTACAGGCAGGCGCCGGTGAGCGTCGCGGCGCAGACGACGGCGAGCGAACCGCCCGGCCCCGTCCCCACCGCCGGCCCGAGTCCCGAAGCGACGACCGCGGCGGCGAGCCCGGCGACGCCCGCGGCCACCAGCATGCGCGCATGGGAGCGGAGCAGGCGACGGCCGTCGATGCGGCCGATCCGGCGCCGCAGCGACTGCGCGGTGATCACGAGTCCCAGGGCGTAGGCGACGGCCGTGCATCCGGCGAGGGCGACGACCATGTCCGCGCCCGGGTGCAGCCGCGCGGCGACCAGGCTGGCGACGAGGAGCGCGGCGGAGACCGCCACACTGATCAGGGCCGGCGTGCGCGTGTCACCGAGGGCGTAGTGAACGCGCAGCATGATCTGGTAGCCGGCGAACGGGACCAGCGCCGGAGCGTAGGCGGCCAGCACGACGCCCGTGAGGTGCGCCGCGCCGGGTGAGGCGTTCCCGTGCGCGAACAACAGAGTGGTCAGCCGCGGGCCGAGCACGACGAGCGCGGCGGCCACGGGAACCAGCACCACGCCGGTCAGCCGCAGGCTCCGGGACAGGTCGGCGGTGACCTGGGACAGGTCGCGTTCGGTCGCCGCCCGGCTCATGCGGGGCAGCATGCCGGTGATCACGGTCACCGCGACGACCGCGTACGGCAGCTGGAACAAGGTGTACGCGTTGGAGAAGACGCTCACCGCGCCCGGCCCGGCCTGCGACGCGAGCCGGTTGACGACGATCAGCGCGGCCTGCGCGGCGGTCACCGACGCGACGGTCCATCCGGCCATCGCCGCGATCCTGCGCACCGCGATGCCGCGCGGGTCGGCGCGCAGGCGCAGCGGGAAACCGGCCCGTCGCGTGACCACCGCCAGGACGACCATCTGGGCGCCGACTCCGGCGCTGGTGCCGATCGACAGCAACAGCGTCTGGCCCTGCGTCAGCGTCTCCATCCGGCCGGTTCCGCCCGCCAGCAGAAACGTCCCGGCGGTGGCGATGACGACCAGGTTGTTGGCCACCGGCGCCCACATGGGAGCGGCGAACCGTCCCCGGGCGTTCAGGATCGCGGCCAGTGCCGCGCTGATGCCGTAGAAGAGGATCTGGGGCAGGAAGATCCGGGTGAAGTCGACGGCCAGCTCGCGCTGGGCGGCCCCGAACCCGGGGACGGTCAGCTCCACGATCAGCGGGGCGGCGACGATCGTCACCAGGACGACCGCCGAGAGCCCGTAGAGCACCAGGGACAGCAGCCGCTGCGTGAACAGCTCCGCGTCGACGTCCTCGTCAGCCGTGACGCGGACCAGCAGCGGAACCAGCACGCTCGCGGCCGCCCCGCCCATCACCAGTTCGTAGACGGCGTTGGGGGTGACGTTGGCGGCGGTGTAGGTGTCGAGCAGGTGCGTGCCGAGCCCGAGAGCGGAGACCAGCGCCAGCGTACGGAGGAACCCGGTGATCCGGGAGACCAGGGTGGCCACCGCCATCGCCCGGCCGGTCCGCTGGAAGCTCGGCTGGTCCGCCATGAAGGAGGCCTCTCTTGTCGGCGATCAACGGATCGATTATGTCCGTGAGATCACTCCTCGGGGCGATTTCCGGCGGAGATGTCATCGCCGTTTGAAGGTTTCCCGGAGCGATGCCAGCGACTTCGCGCGAAAGTTCACACCGAAAGTTCAACGATACCGTTGAAGGCATGGACATCAAGGACACAGCCCGGCCGTTCGACGGCGCGGGAGTCTCGGCCTTCCTGCGCTCGCTGCCCGCCAAGCCCCTGCTGCTCGGCCTGGGCGAAGCCCGGCACTTCGTGGACGAACTGGGCGAGCTGCGCAACGAGCTCTTCCGGCATCTGGTCGAGCACGAGGGCTACCGGTCGTTCGCCATCGAGAGCGACTGCCTCATGGGGCTCGTGGTGGACGACTACGTCACGACGGGCACGGGCACGCTCGACGACGTCATGGAACGCGGCTTCAGCCACAACTTCGGCACCTCGCCGGCCAACCGCGAGCTCGTACGCTGGATGCGGTCGTACAACGAGGAGCACGACGAGAAGCTCAGGTTCTTCGGCTTCGACGCCCCCCTGGAGTACTGGGCGGCGAGCCCGCGCCAGGCGCTCACCGGCCTCTACGGCCTGCTCGACGGCCCGCTCCCCTCCGCTGTGGTGACCGCGGAGACCCTCGACACGCTGCTCGGCCCGGACGACCGGTGGTCGAACGAGGCCACGGCCATGGACCCGTCCCAGTCGATCGGCCAGTCCGCCGACGCGCAGCGCCTGCGGCTGATCGCCGACGACCTGGTGGCGCTGCTGGAGACGCAGGCGCCGCAGATGAGCGCGAAGGACCGGGAGCTGGCGGAGCTGTACGGGCGCACCGCCGTCGGCCTGCTCCGCTACCACTACTGGATGGCCGATGCGTCCCCGGCGCGGTGGACCCGGCTGTCAGCCCTGCGGGACGCGATGATGGCCGCCAACCTGCGCGCCGTCGCCGAGCACGGCCCGGCCCTGGTCTTCGCCAGCAACCTGCACCTGCAGCGGAACAAGACCCTGATGGCGTTCGGCGACCAGCGGCTGGAGTGGTGGAGCGCGGGGGCGATCGCCGCGACGAGCCTGGGCGACCGGTACGCGTTCCTGGCCTCGGCCCTCGGCACGGCGGGCGACGACGCCCCGTCCCCGGACACCGTCGAGGGCATCCTGTCCACGCTCCCCTGGGACCACGCTCTCGTCGACGCCCGCCGCCTGGCCGAGGCCGTCACGGAGCCCGCCCCCCGCGTCTCCCAAGATTTCGCCTATTTCCCGCTGAAGCCGAACCAGCTCGACATGATGGACGGCGTCGTCTTCCTCAAGCAGGTCGTCAGGCTGGGAAAGCTGGGTTGACGGGCGGTCACACGTCCCAGGTGACCGGGAGGCTCTTGACCCCGTAGATGTCCGCGGTCTCCGGGCGCAGGGCGACCTCTTCGGCCGGTACGGCCAGCCGCAGCGTGGGGAAGCGGTCGAGCAGCGCGGGGAGCGCGACGCGCATCTCGACGCGGGCCAGCTGCTGCCCCAGGCACTGGTGGATGCCGTGGCTGAAGGCCAGGTGGCCGCCCTCCTGCCGGCGCACGTCGAGGACGTGGGGGTCGGTGAAGCGCTCGGGGTCGCGGTTGGCGGTGGCGTAGGACAGGACGAGCGTGGAGCCGGCCTTGACGGTCTGGCCGGCCAGCTCGACGTCCTCCAGCGCGACTCGCGTGAGCTGCTTGGCGACGGTGAGATACCGCAGCAGCTCCTCCACGGCCCCGTCGGTGAGCGCGGGCTCGGCGCGCAGCGCCTCCCGTTGCTCCGGGTTCTGGAGCAGGGCGAACGTGCCCAGCGCCAGCATGTTCGCGGTGGTGTCGAACCCGGCCGACAGCAGGATCAGGGCCATGCCCCGCAGTTCCTCATCGGTCAGGTCGCTGTCGAGCAGGTCGCTGAGCACGTCGTCGGTGGGGTTGGCGCGCTTAGCGGCCACCAGCTCGGCGAGGTACTGCTGGGTCGCGGTGTAGGCGGCGATCAGCTCATCGTCGCCGACCTCCCCGCCGAGGAACTTGTCGATGTTCTCCTGGAAGAGGCCCCGGTCCTCGTACGGCACGCCCAGCAGCTCGCAGATGATGACGGCGGGGATCGGCTTGGCGAACGCGGTCACCAGGTCCGCCGACGGCCCGGCCTTCTCCATCGCGTCCAGGTGCTCGGCGGTGACCTGCTCGACGCGCTCGGTCAGCAGCCGCATCCGCCGGACGGTGAACTTGCCCACCAGCGGCTTGCGGTAGCGGCTGTGCAGCGGCTCGTCCATGAGGAGGAACTCGCCGGGCGGCGCCGGGGGGACCTCGATGTCGCCGTAGTCGACCAGCGGGTGGTGGCGCATGAGCTCCTTGCGGGAGCTGAACCGAGGGTCGGCCAGGATCGCCCGCGTCAGGTCGTAGCCGGTGACCAGCCAGCCCTCGTGCCCGTCGGGGAAGGGCAGGCGGCTGATCGGGCCGTGCTCGCGGGCCTCGATCAGCTCCTTGGGCGGGTCGAAGGGACAGCCGGGCTGCCGCTCGGTCGGCAGCTTGGCGACGGTGTGTGCCATGGTCGTTCCTCTCCTCGGCCGGCCCAGGGGCGCTGAGCCGTTCATGACATCACCGTCGCCGACCGCGCTGACACGGGACCGTCGCCGTCCTGACACGGCACCGGCGGACCCGGCGGCGATCACCCGGCCGGCCGCCGCGCGCCGGGCCGGCAGGCCGGTAGCCGCTGTCGTAGGCCCTGGGCGACCAGCCGCCGGAGGTCCGTGACATCGTGGAACACGGGCGAGCGAAGGAAGCACCGAGATGAGCACCATCGGACTGATCGGCAGCGGACTGATCGGCGGCACCGTCGCCCGGCTGGCCGTCGCCGCCGGACACGACGTGGTCCTGAGCAACCGGCGGGGCCCCGAGACCCTGTCCGGCCTGGTCGCCGAGCTGGGCCCGCACGCCCGCGCCGCCACGCCGGCCGAGGCGGCCGCCGTCGGGGACGTCGTGGTGGTGACCATCCCGCTGCGGGCCTACCGCACGGTGCCGGTCGAGCCGCTGCGCGGCAAGGTCGTCATCGACACGAACAACTACTACCCCGAGCGGGACGGCCGCGTCCCCGAGCTGGACGCCGAGACCACGACGACCAGCGAGCTGCTCCAGGCCCACCTGCCCGAGTCGCACGTCGTCAAGGCGATGAACAACATCCTCTTCGCGCACCTCGGCGAGCTCGCCCGGCCCGGGGGCGACGCCGGACGGTCGGTGCTCCCGATCGCCGGCGACGACGCGGAGGCGAAGCGGGCCGTCGCCGCGTTCCTCGATTCGATCGGCTATGACGCGTTCGACGCCGGTCCGCTCGCCGAGGGCTGGCGTTTCCAGCGCGACACGGCGGCCTACGCCGATCCGTACTTCAGCGAGGGCCACAGCCTGGCCGCGACGATGGGGCAGGGAGCCGAGCCGGGACCGGGCCGGCCCGTCACCGCGGACACGATGCGCACCGCGCTGGCGGCGGCGAAGCGGTACCGGGACATGTGACACCGCCGCCAGCGCCCGCGTGTCGCCGGGCTGGTCCGCCCCCGTCCTACAGGCCGTGCCGCGATCCACTTCGACGTCGACGCCGCGGAAGGCCCGCTCGGCCTCGGCAAGGTCCCCGGCGGGCTGACCGGCGCCGAGGTGAACCGGATCGCGCGACTTGCGGGCGCGGCCGACGTGGTGGCCACCACGGTCGCCGATCAGTCCGACGGACTGCCGGTCCGCGCGGCTGTGGGTCGGCTCCCGAGCGCGGGCTCGTAATCGGGCAGGACGAGGGCGGTGTTCGCGGCGCGGCCCTCGCTGCCGGACGGCAGCGCCGCCTGGCCGCGCAACATCGCGTTCCGCGCGTCGAGGCGCTCCCGCGTGCGCGGGGCCACCACGCCGCCGCCCTCCGTGGCGAGGGCCTGGTTCCGCTCCACGAAGTCGCGGACCGTCTTCTCGTACGCCGCGAACGCCGTGACGTGGTCATCGTGGGTGGCCAGCTCGCCGGCCAGGACGTACGCCCCCACCAGCGACACGCTCGACCCCTGCCCTGACATGAACGACGTCGCGTAGGCGGCGTCGCCCACCAGGGCGACGCGACCGGCGGACCAGGCCGGCATGTGGATCTGGCTGACGACGTCGAAGAACAGGTCGTCGGCCGCGCGCATCGCCGCCACCATCCGCGGGACCTCCCACACCGTGTCGGGGAACGTCGAGGCCACGAGGTCGCGCTGCGCCTGCGGGGTGCGGAAGGCCGTGAACGGCGGTTCGTCCCGGGCGAAGGTCAGGAAGCCGTGCATCGGCTCGCCGGGATCGTGCGCGTAGAGGGCGGCGGCCCGGCCCGGAACGTTCCACAGCACTCCCTCGTGCGCGAGGCCGAGGTCGTTGGGCATGGTGAAGCCGGCGAAGCAGAAGCCGAGGTAGCGGTGGTAGCGCTCTTCCGGGCCGAAGGCCAGGGCGCGGGTGTTGGAGTGCAGCCCGTCGGCGCCGATCACCAGGTCGAACGCGCGCCGGACGCCGCTGTCGAAGGTGACCTCCACGTGGCCGCCGCGGTCGTCGAGAGTGGCGATGGAGTCGTCGAACAGGAACTCGACCTTGTCGCGGACCAGGTCGTAGAGGCAGTCGGCCAGGTCGCCCCTGCGTACTTCGAGGTCGAGGCCCTCGGCGCCGCCGGTGAAGGTCTCGGGGCGCAGGCCGGCGAGGACGGTGCCGTCGGCGTCGAGGAAGGTGATCCGGCGGGTGTCCACGTGGAGCCGCCGGAGAGGCGGGAGCAGGCCCATGCGTTCGACGACGTCGCGTGCGGTGCCGCGGATGTCGATGGCGTACCCTCCCCCGCGCAGGCGGGAGGCCTTCTCCACGACGGTGACCTCGAAGCCGTAGCGGTCCAGCCAGTACGCGAGCGACGGACCGGCGATGCTGGCCCCGGAGATGAGAATCGTGCGCTTCATGGGGGATCCTCCCTGGTCAGACCGATGGCAGCAATAGATGCATGCTTTAGGTATCCTTATTGCGGGCGCGGGGCGGCCACGAGCACCGCCCCGAACCCCACCATATAGATACATGTTTTAAGTATGCAACTGGAGCTGCGATGAACGCTGGGCCCGAGAGTCCCGCCGGTGGCGACGACGACCAGGTGCTGGCCGTGATGCCCCACCTCGCGCAGCTCAGCAACGCCATCAGCCGGGGCCGCCTGACCGAGCACGCCATGGAGTCCGCCGGGATCGAGGTGGACCGGCCGGCCTTCTCCGTCCTGGTCTCGGTGCACCTGACCGGCAGGCCGCTGCGGATCAGCGAGATCGCGGAGAAGATGCAGCTCGTCCAGCCGCACGTCACACGGCAGGTCCAGCAGTTGGAACGCCGCGGCCTGGTACGCCGCATCGGCGACCCGAACGACCGCCGCGTCAGCTACATCGAGCCGACCGACCAGGGCCGGGCGGCCGCCGACCGCTACGCGCGCACGCTCATCGGCTGGTTCACCGGCGCCATCTCCCACTGGTCCGAGCAGGACCGCGAAGACCTCGGCCGCCTGCTGGCCCGCTTCGCCGACGACGTCACGGCCCACCTGGCCACCCTGGAGGACACCTGACCGATCGGCGCGCTCGCCGTTCGGCCCGGCCAGGAGCTCACGCCTTCAGCGACGCGACGACCGCCATGGTCGTGTAGGGCAGGGTGAAGCCTCCTCCCGCCGCGTCGACGGCGGCCCCGACGGCTTCCAGCACCTCGGCCAACTGGTCCGGCGAGAGCCGGGTGAGTCCGCCCGTGGTGGGCAGCAGGTCGAGCCATTCGTCGCGGGTGTAGTGCTGCTCCCGGTCGAAGCGCCACTGTTCCGGCTCGCCGAACGCGCCGGCCTGCCGGATGCCCTCGCCGAACGTGGCGAACATCCGCTGGTAGATCTCCTGGGCCGACCTCGGCGGCCCGCCGCCGAACGGCGAGTCGGGCACCACGCGCCGCATCGCGGCGGCCAGCGCCTCCGTGATCGGGGCCGGGGCATCGTACGCGTGGGCGAACACCGCCAGCAGCCCGCCGGGCCGCAGCACCTGAGCCGCCTTGGCCGTGCCCGCGACCGGGTCCACCCAGTGCCAGGACTGACCGGCGACGACCGCGTCGAACGTGCGCCCGGCGGCGTCCCACTCCTCGAACGTGGCCACCTCGACCTCGACCCCGGTCCTGCGGGCGAACTCGGCCATCCGGGCGTCCGGCTCGACGCCCAGCACCTTGCAGCCGGCGGCCAGGAACTGCCGGGCTTCGATGCCGGTGCCGCAGCCGACGTCGACGACGTCGGGGCCGGGACTGGCGGCCACGATCCGCCGCACCAGGTCATCGGGATAGTCGAGTCGGGCCCGGTCGTAGCGCTCGGCGTCTACTCCGAACGACTCGGCCATCTGCCTGGCCTTGTGGGGGGCGTTCACGGGCGGCTGGGGTGGTTCTTGCGACATAGTGGGCATGCGCCCACTCTAGTGGGCGCACGCCCACTAGACAACCGGAACGGCCACCGGGACATGCCGGTACCTTCGGGCAGATGATCAGGAACCGCCCCACCGCACGAGTCGTCCTCGCCGACCCCGAAGATCGCGTGCTGATGTTCCGCTTCATCCCCCCTGCCCCTTGGCCGCGTGAGCCCGCGTGACATCTGCCCGGCGGCGGGATCGAGGCGGGCGAGTCGCCGGTCGAGGCGGCCGTCCGAGAGGTCCGCGAAGAGACCGGGTTCATCCTCGAACCCTTGGGCGTGGGCGAGCCGGTGGCCGTGAACGCGGGCGAGTGGTCCCTTCGAGGAAGCCGCTACTACACCGTGCACACGTACTTCTTCGCCCGGGTCGCCGAGGCGGACGCCTCCGGGACCAGGGACGACGGGTTCGGGCACCGATGGTGGACCCGGGACGAGCTCGACGCGACCACGGAGCGGATCTTTCCGCCCGGGCTGGCCGTCCTGCTGAACGACCTGTTCCAAGGAGTACGGCACGAGCGGCCCGTCACTCTCGACTGGTGAAGGGCCGTACGGCGCGCCCCCGTCATCCCCCCGATCGGACCGTGCGGTTCCAGTCGATGTGGTGGCGGAACATCCAGCTCATCTTCTCCATCTCCTGAGGGTCGTCGGCCTTGCGGAGGATGAACGGGAGGGCCAGGTCGCGGAGTGCGCGCCCGACAACGCCCTGCTTCTTGGTGTTGTTCATCCCGGCGCCCCACTTGACGATGCGCTCGACGCGTTCCCGGCGCAGCGCCTCGTAGCGGTCCAGCGCGGCGGGCACGGTGGGCAGGTCGCGCAGGCACTGAGCCAGGACGACCGCGTCCTCCGCGGCCATGGACGCCCCCTGCCCCGAGGACGGGGAGACCGCGTGGGCGGCGTCGCCGATCACCACCATGGCGCCGTCGTGCCAGGTGGGGACGGTCGGGAGGTCGTACTGGTTGGTCAGGCCGAAGTCGCCGGCGGTGTCGCGGACGATCTGCGCGGCCGGGCTGTCGTCGACGGCCAGCAGCTCGACCAGCCGAGCCCTGAGGTCGGCGGTGGTCAGCCGGCGCAGGTCGGTGCGGGACGGCTCCCGGCTCGCGGGCGGGTTGGCGAACCACCACAGCTCACCGTCGGGGGCGACGGTGTAGCCGAAGAAGCAGTCCCGGCCCCAGACCATCACGTAGTCGCCGGGCTCGGCGTCGACGTCCGCTGTACGGGTGAAGCCGCCGGTGTTGCCGAGGCCGGTGTAGCGCGGGCCGGGGTTGGCCGGGTCGATGGCGGTGCGGGCGACCGAGTGGACGCCGTCCGCGCCGATCAGCACGTCCCCTTCGGCGCTGGTGCCGTCGGCGAAGTGGGCGCGGACGCCGCCGCCGGGCAGTCTCTCGGCGCGGACCAGGCGCTTGCCGTGCTGGATGGGGATGCCGCGGTCGGCGACCAGCTTGTACAGGCCGCGGTAGAGGTCGGCGCGGCGGATGGTGTGGGTGCCGGCGCCGTCGTCCGGCATCGGGCCCAGCGGGACCGAGCCCAGGCGCTTGCCGCTGCCGCTGCGGAACTGGATGTGGCCGCTGGGGAAGCCCGCCTCCAGCACGACGGGGTGGGCGTCCACCGCGCGCAGCGCGTCCACGCCGTTGACGGCGACGGTCAGGTAGACGCCGTGGGTCAGGCCCGCGCTCTCGTCGTACGCCTCGAAGAGCTCGGGCGCGAGGCCGGCCTTCTGCGCTGCCAGCGCCGCCACGGTCCCCGCGACCCCGCCGCCGATGATCAGAACACGCATCGTGCACCTCCATTTATTTCGTTCGGCCGTACGAAACATAAGTCCGCGCAACGATGGGCGTCAAGTGGTTCGTTCGACCGAACAAAGTAGGTACTCTGGCGTCATGACAGACCGGGACGAGCTGCTGGGCCGGCTTTTCACGGCGGGGCGCGAGCTGAGCAACGCGGCGGTGATGTTCCACACCGCCCTGGCCGCGCACCAGGGCCTCACCGCCACCGAGGAGAAGGCCCTCGACCTGCTGGAGCGCCTCGGTCCGCTGACCGCGCGGCAACTGGGCGAGCGCTCGGGGCTGGCTCCGGCGTCGGTGACCGGGCTGATCGACCGCCTGGAGCGCAAGGGGTTCGCCCGCCGCGTCCGCAACCCCGAGGACAAGCGCAGCGTCCTGGTGGAAACCGTTCCCGACCGCCTCGCCGCGCTCGCTCCGCTGTTCGACGACTACGTGGCGTCGCTGACGGAGCTGGTCACCCGTTACGACGATCGGGAGCTGGCCGCGATCGTCGACTTCCTCGGCGAGGCCGCCGCCCGCCAGCGGCAGTCGACCCACCGCCTGCTGGACGGCTAGGCGGGCGCCTCACCGGCGAGAACGCGTCGTCCCCACCCCCGGCGCCCGCGCCGGAGGTGGGGCGACGGCCGGGCAGACGGTCCCGGGCACCCGCGTTCCCGGGAGAAGGACTACGGCCGGACCGGCTTGACGGAGCTCGTCTTGTTGTCGAACCCGTTGTTCGTCAGGTCGCTGTCCGACGACCGCGGCCTCGCCGCGTAGCCGTAGGCGCCGGAGCAGTTGGCGCTGTCGTAGAACTGCACCCTCGCGCCCGAGGGGTTGCGCATGGAGCTCGCCTTGTTGTTCAGGCTGAGCGACCGCACGCACACGTTGTAGTCGCCGAAGACGAACTCCTCCTCGGCGCCGCTGTAGTCGTCGTGCTCGTACAGGCAGAAGTCGCTGGCACAGGAGCTGGCGAGCCGCCCGGCGTCGGCCTGGGCAGTGGAACCGACCCCGATCAGGCTGGTCAGAGCCAGCGCCACGACACCGGCCCTGCGCATGGTCTGTCGCTTCATATCCACCTCGTCGTTCGAAGATCGTAATCGGCGCAAGATCCTAGCTGTCCGGTGTGCGGCTTCGGCGCGGAATCGGCCGAGGGGCCGGTCAGCCGCGGGCGAGGACGGCGCGCGCGGCCGCGAGCTGCTGGTCCTTGGTGGCCCGCAGCGCCCGGAACGCGGCCGGGTGAGCGTCGACGGCATCGTCCTGGATGCGTCTCTCCACGGCGGCCCAGGCGGGGACGAGGCCGGTCCTCTCCTTGCACCGCACGTCCGCCCGCGCGGCGCGGATCTCCTCCTGGGAGGCCGGGCCGTCGGTCATCCACCGCCGGTCGGTGATGGCGGCGAGCGGATCGGCGTACTGCCGGCCCTGCTCCCGCATGCACGCGCTCCAGGCCCGGAACACCCGGACGACGCGCGGATCCCGCTGGGACTGGGCGAAGGTCTCCGAGATGAGCCGGTTGAACAGGGCCTCGTCGACCTGCGGGGTGCCCTGCTCCAGGTGCGAGCGCGCCTGTTCCAGGCAGCCGTCCTTCTCGCCGTACGCGGCCCGCTGTTCCTCCGCCGACAGGCGCCGCGCACGGCTGTCGCGCGCGGCGGCGCGCCGGGCCACGGTAGGACGGTCCGGCGGGGAGTGATAGCCGAAGAGGCGGGCCACCTCCGGCTCGACGACACCGTAGCGACGGCGGTTGGGCGGCTCCAGGTCCTCCGCCGCGCTCCGCGGCAGCACTTCCCACGCCATGCCCCGCCGCCGCATGCAGTCGCGGACGAGGATCTCCTCGGCGCCCTCGAGGAGGCTGATGTCCGCGGTGGAGAAGTTGTACCGGTCGAACGGGATCGACAGCTCGCGCGCCTCCACTCCCGGCGGCGGCACCGCGACCCGCGTCGGCGCCTCCGTCGTCGCCGCCGCCGAAGTCGTCGCCCCGGTCGAAGTCGTCGCCGGCGTCGAACAGGCGGCCGTCGCCGCGGTCAGGAGGACCCCGACCGCTCCCCACAGCCGAAGCCGCACGCAGACCTCGCTTCCATGGCACCGGGATCGCTGAAGATCATAGTCATGGCCGGGAGATCCGCGATGATCCGGTCAGCCGGCCGACACGGTCACGTCTCCGGAGTCGGCGGTCACCGAGATCTTGTGCGGTGAGGAGTTGTCGTCCTTGACCGAGACGTGCTCGTCACCGGAATCCACCCTGGTGCTCACGTCATAGCTCCCGTCGGGAACGGTGAGCACGGCGTCGCCCGAGTCGACCGACAGCTCGACACTGTCGGGCGCGACCGCGTACCGCAGGTCGATGTTGCCCGACTCCGCCTCCGCGAGAATCCTCTTGCCGCCCAGGCCGTTGCCCTTGATGTCGCCGGAGTCGGCCTTGAGGTCCAGAGGACCGGTCAGTGACCTGAGCGTCAGGTCGCCCGAACCGGCGTCCAAGTCGACCTGCAGCCCCTTGGGGATCTCCACCTGGTAGTCCACCCCGCAGGAGCCCCACGACCTCTGGCAGTCGTAGTACACCGACAGCGTGTCGCCCGCCACCTTGTGCTCGGCCCGCGGCTTGTCGTTGCTCCAGTGGAGCGTCTCGGTCACGCTGACATACGCCACGTCCGACTCGGTGACGGCCACATCACCGCTCCCGCTCCTGAGATGGAGCTTCTGCACCTTGTCCTTGACCTGGTAGGTGACGGTGTCCTTGTGCGCAGGGCCGGCGATGCCGTCCAGGCCGCACCCCGTCAGCAGCACCGCCGAGGCCAGCAGCCCGCCCGCAATCGCAATGATCTTCATGGTGGTCCATCATGTCCGGCGGCACCCGGGCCTGCATCAGGGATGCCCCCGACGGCTCCCCGAGGGAACCCTCAGCCGCCGCTCAGGCGGGAAGCCGTCATCCCCCGACATGCATGCGGACTGTAGCCGCCGTGCAAGCGGCATCTGCTCGACTACCCCATCGGAACGGACGAGGCCGGCCCACCCGGGTCCGCCCATCAGCGTGAGGATGAAGGATGGCATCGATCGTCTTCGGGGCATTCGCCGTCATCGGACTGATCGTGGCCGTGGTGCTGTTCCTCGTGTTGAGGCGGAAGCCGCACACCCGGGCCGGGGCGTACGTCAGCGCGGCGTTCGTCCTCCTGGCCTCGGGGATGCTCGCCATGGGCTCCATCTCGTTCGCGAGCCTGGAGTCGGCCGGGCTGCGGACCTTCACGCCGGAGGAGCGCGCCGCGGCGGTGCGCTGCGACGCGGCGGTCCTGGGGGCCGAGCAGACGTCCAACAAGCTCAACGGACGCTACGTCTGGCTGTTGCGGCTCCGCGTGGCCCCGCAGACCGGCAGCCCGTACGAGATCGAGCGCACGGCCCGGCTCACCTCCTCCATGGGGGAACGCCTGGAGCGGGGCGATGCCGTGCTCTCCTGCCTGGTGGACCCCGCCGACCACACCCGGATCGAGATCGCGGACCTGGCCTGAGCCCACCGGATCACCTACGCTCCCGCCAGGTCCCGGCCAGCGCGAGGAAGGCCGCGTTCTCCTCCGGCAGACCCACCGTCACCCGTACGCCCTCCCCCGGGAACGCCCGCACGATGACCCCGTCGCCGTGGCAGTGCTCGGCGAAGGGCGCGCTGTCCCGCCCGAGCGGCAGCCACAGGAAGTTGGCCTGGGATCGCGGCACGTCATAGCCGAGGGCCCGCAGCTCAGCGGTGACGCGGTCGCGCTCCGCGACGGTGAGGGCGACCCGCCTGTCCACCTCGTCGTGCTCCCCGAGCGCCGCGATGGCCGCCTCCTGGGCGAGGGCGCTCACGCTGAAGGGCGTCTGCGTCTTGCGGACCTGGGCGATGATCTCCGGCGGCCCGACGCAGTAGCCGACACGCAGCCCGGCCAGCGCGTACGCCTTGGAGAAGGTCCTGAGCACGACGACGTTCGGCCGGTCGCCGAAGAGCGCGAGCGCGTCCGGCACGACGGACGGGTCGGCGTACTCGTGGTAGGCCTCGTCGACGGCGATCAGCACGTTCCCGGGCATCCGGTCCACGAAGGCGCGCAGGGCGGCCTCGTCGACGGGCGTGGAGGTGGGGTTGTTCGGGTTGCAGACGAACACCAGCCTGGTCCGCGGGGTGACGGCCGCCGCCATGCCCGCGAGGTCCTGGACGTGGTCGCGCAGCGGCACCCGTACGGGGACTCCGCCCGCCACCGTGGTCAGGATCGGGTACGCCTCGAACGACCGCCACCCGAAGACCACCTCGCTGCCCGGCTCGCACACCGTGTGCAGGATCTGCCCGCACACCTCGGACGAGCCCGCGCCCACGGCGATGCGGTCGGGGCTCACCCCGTGCCGCGCGGCCAGCGCCTCCAGCAGGCGGGTGGCCCCCATGTCCGGGTACCGGGACAGGCCGCCGGTCAGCTCGGCCAGGCGGGCGGCGACGTTCGGCAGCAGTCCGTACGGGCACTCGTTGCTGGCCAGGACGACGGCCCCCGGCGACTTGCGTCCCGGCACGTACGACTGGAGGTCGAGCAGGGACGAGCGTACGTCGACCACCTGATCTCACTTCCTTTCCATGGGTTCGTGGGCCGCCGCGCTAGACGTGGGCGACCAGGACGGCGGGGTTCTCCACGCAGTCGGCCACGAAGCGCAGGAAGCCGCCGGCCGCGCCGCCGTCGCAGACCCGGTGGTCGAAGGTGAAGGACAACTGGGTGACCTTGCGCGGCACGACCGCGCCGTCCGTCACCCACGGGCGGTCGATGATGCGGCCGACGCCGAGGAGCGCCGCCTCGGGGTGGTTGATGATCGGGGTGGATCCGTCCACGCCGAAGACGCCGTAGTTGTTGAGCGTGAACGTGCCCCCGGTCAGCGCCGCCGGAGGCAGCGCGCCCTCGCGGGCCAGGCCGGTGAGCCTCGTCAGCTCGGCGGCGAGCTGCGCGGTCGTCATCAGGTGCGCGTCGCGCACCACCGGCACGACCAGGCCGCGATCGGTCTGGGCGGCGAAGCCGAGGTTGACGTGACCGTGCCGGACGATCTCGGCGCGGGCGGTGTCGACCGAGGAGTTCAGCTCGGGGAAGCGGACCAGGCCGGCCACGCAGATGCGGGCCAGCAGCGCGAGCAGCCCGATGCCGAGGTCCGGGCGGTCGCGCCGGAGCGCGTCCTTGACCGCGAGCAGGCCGGTGGCGTCGGCGTCCACCCAGGTCGTGGCGTCGGGGATCTCGGTGCGGCTGCGGCTCAGCTTGTCGGCCACCGCCCGCCGCAGTCCGCGCAGGGGGATGCGCTCGGCCCGGAGCCCGGCGCTCCCGGTCGCGCCGGACGCCGCCTCGGCCGCGCGCGCCGCCGTCCCAGGCGCGCCCGACGCCGACAGCGGGGCCGTCGGGGCGGTGGTGTGGTCGGCGACACCGCGGTCAGAGATGGTGCGGTCAGAGATGGTGCGGTCGGCGATGGCACGGTTGCCGATGGAACGGTCGGCGATGGCGCGTTCGACGTCGCGGCGGAGGATCACACCGCGGGGTCCGGTGGGGCTGACCTCGCTGAGGTCCAGTCCGTGCTCCTGGGCGATCCTGCGCACGAGCGGTGAGATCACCCGAGGCGCGTGTGGCCCGTTCGGTGTCCGGCCGGCGCTCTCGGGAGCCGGCCGCGAGTCACGCCCGCCGGGCGTCTGGCCGGGACTCTCGGGAGCCTTCGGGGAGGCGCCGCGGCGGCGTCGGCCGGTGCGGGCGTGCCCGGTGCCGTAGCCGATGAGGACATTTCCGGATCCGGCGCGTTCCTCTTCCCGGTAACGGGCTGCCGCCGGGTCCTCGTCCCCAGGAGACCCGGCGTCCGCCGGGCCGACCTCGATGAGCGGCTCCCCCACCGACAGGACGGCCCCCGCCGGGGCGTTCAGGCTCAGCACCGTCCCCGCGTACGGGACGGGCACCTCCACCGCCGCCTTGGCGGTCTCGACCTCCACCACGATCTGGTCGATCTCGACGGTGTCCCCGACGGCGACCTTCCAGTCGACGATCTCGGCCTCCGTCAGCCCCTCGCCCAGGTCGGGCAGGCGGAACACGTTCCGCGTCATGACGCCTCCCCGGCCAGGTGCAGCAGATCGGGCTCGTCGTCGAACTGGAGCCGGTCCACCGCGTCCAGCACGCGGTCGGCGTCCGGCAGGTGCGAGTGTTCGAGGATCGGCGGCGGGTACGGGATGTCGAACCCGGTGACACGCAGCACCGGCGCCGCCAGCGAGTGGAAGCATCGCTCCTGCACGCGGGCCGCGATCTCCGCGCCCACCCCGGCGAACCCCTGGGCCTCCTGGATCACCACGCAGCGCCCGGTCTTGCGCACGGAGGCCACGACGGTCGCGTCGTCGAACGGGACGATCGTCCGCAGGTCCACCACCTCCAGGTCGCGGCCCTCCCGGGCCGCGGCCTCGGCGGCCTCGAGCGCCACCGGGACGGTCGGCCCGTAGGCGACCAGGGTCGCGTCGCCGCCCTCGCGCAGCACCGCCGCCCGGCCGAACCCCGCCGCGCGCCGGTCCCCGGCCGAGGTCTCGCCCTTGGACCAGTACAGGCGCTTGGGCTCCATGAAGATCACCGGGTCGGGGTCGGCGATGGCGTCGCGCAGCAGCCAGTACGCGTCGTCGGCCGTCGCGGGGGTCACGACCTTCAGGCCGGGCGTGTGCGCGTAGTAGGCCTCGCTGGAGTCGCAGTGGTGCTCGACGCCGCCGATGCCGCCCGCGTACGGGATCCTGATCACCATCGGCAGCGACAGCCGCCCGCGCGTCCGGTTGCGCAGCTTGGCCACGTGCGAGGCGATCTGCTCGAAGGCCGGGTAGGCGAACGCGTCGAACTGCATCTCGATCACCGGCCGGAAGCCGCCCATGGCCAGCCCCACGGCCAGGCCCACGATGCCCGCCTCGGCCAGCGGCGTGTCGAAGCACCGCTCCTCGCCGAACTCCTTGGTCAGCCCGTCGGTGATGCGGAAGACGCCGCCCAGCGGGCCCACGTCCTCGCCGAAGACGAGGACGCGCTCGTCCTCGCGCAGCGCGTCCCGGAGGGCGGCGTTCAGCGCCTGCGCCATGCTCAGCGTGGTCATCTCAGTCCTCCAGTTCGGACGCAAGGAGGGCCCGCTGCTCGCGCAACTGGGGCGTGGCCTCGGCGAAGACGTGCTCGAACAGCTCGTACGGATCGGCCTCCGGGTCGGCGTTCATGTCCTCACGCACCCGGGCGGCGAACTTCTCGGCGGCCTCGTGCGCCGCCTCGACGGCGTCCGCGCCGAGGACGCCGCGCCCGCGCAGGTAGGTCTCCAGGCGGGCGAGCGGGTCGGCCGCCTCCCACTGCTCGACCTCCTGCTTCTCCCGGTAGCGGGAGGCGTCGTCGGCGTTGGTGTGGGGGTCCATGCGGTACGTGTGCGCCTCCACCAGGAAGGGGCCGCCGCCGGTCCGCGCGTGCTCCACGGCCGCGTCGAGGACGGACAGCACCGCGACCAGGTCGTTGCCGTCCACCTGCTCGGAGCGGATGCCGTACCCGATGCCCTTGTACGCGAGCGCGGGCGCGGCGCTCTGCTTGGCCAGCGGCACGGAGATCGCGTACTTGTTGTTCTGCACGAAGAACACGACGGGCGCGTGCAGGACCGCGGCGTAGTTCAGCGCCTCGTGGAAGTCGCCCTCGCTGGTACCGCCGTCGCCGATGAAGGCCATGACCACGCCGTCCTCGCCCTTGCGGCGCAGGGCGTCCGCCATGCCGACCGCGTGGATGGTCTGGGTGGCCAGCGGGGTGCACTGGGGCGCGACCCGGGTCGCGGCGGGGTCGTACCCGCAGTGCCAGCCGCCCCGCAGCAGGGTCAGCACCTCGACGGGGTCGAGGCCGCGCGAGACCAGCGCCACCGAGTCCCGGTAGGTCGGGAACAGCCAGTCGTCCTCGCGCAGCGCGAGCACCCCGGCGATCTGGCAGGCCTCCTGCCCGCGGCTGGACGGGTAGACCGCCAGGCGCCCCTGCTTGGTCAGCGCGGTCGCCTGGCGGTCGAAGCGGCGGCCCACGACCATCCGGCGGAACGCCTCCAGCAGCCGCTCCTCCTCCGGCACCTGGTAGCCGGTGGGCGGCTGGACGGCCGTGCCGTCCTCGGCGACGAAGCGCACCGGCACGGGTGAGGGCAGAAGGACGTCGACGGACATGCGACGCTCACTTTCTCTGGACGTTTGTCAGGGAAAGCGTCCGCGCATGGAGCCAGACGTTCAAGACATCAGGCATGATGAGCGACAAAGAGGTTGAAACCCGGATTTTGGAGGGCCAATTGTCGTTCAACGACGGCGCCGGAGAGGGGCCGGCGGGACATTCGGCCGCACCCCTGGACGGGGTGGACCGGTCGATCATCGCCGAACTGCGGCGGGACGGCCGGATCTCGATGCGCACCCTCGCCGAGCGCGTGCACGTCTCCCGGGCCAACGTCTACGCCCGGATCACCCGGTTGATGGACGCCGGGGTGATCACCGGCTTCACGGCGCGGGTCGCCCCGCACCGGGCCGGCCTCGGGACCAGCGCGTACGTCTCGCTCACCATCGAGCAGAACTCCTGGCGCGCGGTGTCGGCCCGGCTCCGGGAGACCCCGTACGTCGAGCACTTCTCCCTGCTCGGCGGCGACTACGACGTCCTGGCCCTGGTCAGGACCCCGGACAACGCGACCCTGCGACACGTGGTGCTGGAGCTCATCCAGGACATCCCGGGCGTGCGCGCCACCCGGACGTGGCTGGTGTTCGAGGAGGCCCGCGGCGCGGGAGCCGAGTGAGCGGCCAGCGCGCCCGGAGCGCCGCGTACTCGCCGAGCAGCGCCTCCAGGCGCCGCACCATGAACGTGTCGTACTCGTGCATCTCGGACATGCGGGCGCGCTGCCGCGTCGCCGGCCATGCCCGCCTTCCTCGCCTGGGCCATTAAACTCGCGTGGCGAGCATAAAGGGCGGGCCGGGCGCATAGGATCGGCGACATGGCTTTGAGGCTTGTTCATCTCGCGCTGGACGCCGGGGACGACTCGGCGCTCGGCCGGTTCTGGGCGGAGGCGCTCGGCTGGGACGTCGCCGGCGACGAACCCGGCGAGACCGACGTCCAACCCGAGGGCTTCACCTATCCCGACCCCGTCGCCGTCTGCCTGGCCGTCCTCGCCGTGCCGGAACCCAAAACGGTGAAGAACCGCGTGCACATCGACCTCGCCACCACCTCCGCGGCCCACCAGGCGGACCTGGTCGCGCGCCTGCGGGCTCTCGGCGCGACGCCGGTCGACGTGGGCCAGGGCGACGTCCCCTGGACGGTCCTCGCCGACCCGGAGGGCAACGAGTTCTGCGTGCTGGAGCCTCGGGAGATCTACCGGGACACCGGGCCGATGGCCGCGGTGGTGGTCGACTGCGCGGACCCGCGGGCCATGGCCCGGTTCTGGGGCGAGGCCATGGACTGGACCGTGCACGAGGTCACCGACGATCAGGCGACGCTGCGCTCCGCCAAGGCGGTCGGGCCCTGTCTCGAATTCCTCCGCACGCCCGGCGCGAAGACCGTGAAGAACCGCCTCCATCTCGACCTGCGACCGTACCCCGGCGACGACCAGGCGGCGGAGGTGGCCCGGCTGAGGGCCCTCGGCGCCACCGACCTCGACGTCGGCCAGGGCGACGTGTCGTGGACGGTCCTCGCCGACCCCGAGGGCAACGAGTTCTGCGTCCTCACCCCACGCTGAGCCGCTTCGGCGTCGACGACGAGATCGCGGCCCCGCGGCAGAAACGGCGGAGGGCCCGACGGGTCGGGCCCTCCGCGGTTCAGCGTCCCTCGAAGGCGGGTTTGCGTTTGTCGAGGAACGCCTCCACCGCGCCCGCGTGGTCGGCGGTCAGCCCGAGGCGGGCCTGGGCGTGCGCCTCGGCGGTGAGCGCCGCGCCGAGGTCCTGGTCCCAGGCCCGCGCGATCAGCCGCTTGGACTCGGCGTAGGCGGCGGTCGGCCCGGCGGCGAGCCTGGCCGCCAGCTCACGCGCCACCGCCCCGACCTCCTCGCGCGGGACGACGCGGCCCGAGATCCCCCACTCCACCGCCTGCCGGGCGCCGAACGACTCGCCGAGCAGGACCAGCTCCTTGGCCCTGGCCTCGCCGACCGCCCGGACGAGCGTCAGGGACAGCCCGGAGTCGCAGGTCAGCCCGATGGCCGTGAACGCCGTGGCGAAGACGGCCTCCTCCGCAAGCACCCGCAGGTCGCAGGCCAGGGCGAGGGCCAGGCCGGCGCCGACGCAGGTGCCGTTGACGGCGGCGACGACCGGCTTGCCCATGGTGGCCAGCAGCCGGATGATCGGCGCGTAGTCCTCCTCGACGGTGTCGAAGGCGTGCCCGGCGTCCGAGCGGAGGGCAGCCGCGTGCTCGGCGAGATCCTGGCCGACGCAGAAGGCACTGCCCGCCCCGGTCAGCAGCACGGCGCGGACGGCGTCGTCGGCCGCGACCTCCTCCAGCGCCCGGCGCAGCGCCGTCTTCAGCGCGCCGTCCAGCGCGTTGCGGCGGTCCGGGCGGTCGAGGGTCAGCACGGCGACGGCGCCGTCATGCTCCAGCAGGAGGGACGCGCTGTCCACCTCAGCCCTCCTGCTCGGCCATCGGCCAGGTCTTGGCCACGAGAGTCAGCACGTCGTACGTGGCGACGGCCTGGCCGTCCTGGTTGGCGACGACGGCGTCCCAGCGGACCTCGCCGTAGTCGGCCGAGCTGCGCGGGGTGATCTGCTTGACGGTCAGCTTCACGTCGATCGTGTCGCCCGCCTTCACCGGGGTGAGGAAGCGCAGGGAGTCGACGCCGAAGTTGGCCAGGACCGGTCCGGGCGCCGGGTCCACGAAGAGCCCGGCGGCCAGGGACACCACGAGGTACCCGTGGGCGACGATGCCGCCGAACAGCGGGTTGCGCGCCGCCGCCTCGGCGTCGGTGTGCGCGTAGAAGGTGTCGCCGGTGAACTCGGCGAAGTGCTCGATGTCGTCGAGCGAGACCGTGCGCGGCGCGGAGGCGATCGTGTCGCCGATCCGCAGGTCCGCCAGGGACTTGCGGAACGGGTGGACGCCGGACTCGCCCCGTGTGGCGCCCGTGGTCCAGCGTCCGGTGACCGCGGTGAGCAGGTCCGGGGAGGCCTGGACGGCGGTGCGCTGCATGTGGTGCAGGACCCCGCGTACGCCGCCGAGCTCCTCGCCGCCGCCGGCCCGGCCGGGGCCGCCGTGGACGAGGACGGGCAGCGGCGAGCCGTGCCCGGTGGACTCCTTGGCGTCGTCCCGGTCCAGGACGAGGACCCGGCCGTGCCAGGGCGCGAGCCCGAGGACGACCGAGCGCGCGACGTCCGGGTCGTGGGTGGCGACCGAGGCGACGAGGCTGCCCTTGCCGCGCGCCGCGAGCGTGACGGCCGCGTCCAGGCCGTCGTAGGCGAGCACGGTGGCGACCGGCCCGAACGGCTCCACGTCGTGCGGCTCGGTGGCGCCGGGACGGGCGCGCAGCAGCAGCGGGGTCATGAACGCGCCGCGCTCGGCGTCGCCGTCGAGCAGGGAGGCGCCGGCCGGCTCGCCGAAGACGACCTCCGCGCCGGCCCGCAGCGCCTCGACGGCCTTGCGCACCTCGTCGCGCTGCCCGAGGCTGGCCAGCGCGCCCATCCGGACGTCCGGGTTGCGCGGATCGCCGACGGTCACCTTCGACAGGCGCGCGGCCAGCGCCTCGACGACCTGGTCGGCCATGGCCGAGGGCACGAGGACCCGGCGGATGGCGGTGCACTTCTGGCCCGCCTTGACCGTCATCTCGGTGACGACGCCCTTGACGAACAGGTCGAACTCCGGGTCGTCCGGCCGCACGTCCGGCCCGAGGATGGAGCAGTTCAGCGAGTCGGCCTCGACGCCCAGCACGACGCCGCCGTCCAGCACGTTCGGGTGGCGGCGCAGGATGCCCGCGGTGTGCGCGGAGCCGGTGAAGGCGACGGAGTCCTGGACGGTCAGCTCGTCGAGCAGCCCGCCGGCTCCGCCCGAGACGAGCTGGAGCGCCCCCTCGGGCAGGATGCCCGACTCGATGATCAGCCGTACGGCCAGCTCGGTCAGGTACGCGGTCTGGCTGGCCGGCTTGACGATCGTGGGCAGCCCGGCGAGGAAGGCCGGGGCCAGCTTCTCCAGCATCCCCCAGACGGGGAAGTTGAAGGCGTTGATCTGCACCGCGACGCCCGGCCGCGAGGTGTAGAGGTGCTGGCCGACGAACGTGCCGCCCTTGCTCAGGCGCTCCAGGCCGCCGTCGAGGAAGACGGTGTCGTTCGGGAGCTCGCGCACGCCCTTGCTCGCGTAGCTGAACAGCGTGCCGATGCCGCCGTCCACGTCGATCATCGTGTCGCGCGAGGTGGCGCCGGTGCGCACCGACAGCGCGTACAGCTCCTCCTTGCGCGCGGTCAGGTGCTTGGCCAGCGCCTTCAGCAGGGCGGCCCGCTCGTGGAAGGTCAGGGACCGCAGCGCGGGCCCGCCGGTGTCGCGGGCGTGGCGCACCATCGCGGCGACGTCCAGCCCCCGGCTGGAGATCCGCGCGACCTCCTCGCCCGTGGCGGCGTCGAGCAGGGGCTCTCCGTCGTCGGCCGCCCGGAACCATCGTCCGGCGGCGTAGCTCTCCAGCAGCGCGCTCACGCTGACCTCTCCTCTCCGCGGGGACCTTGCGCAGGAGCCCCGACACGTGCCACCGTATTACTGACCGAGCGATAAGTAAATAAGACGCCACGCCTGGGGAGGTAAAGATGACGACGACACCGGTGGAACCCGAAGCACTCGAAGCCGCGTTCGAGGCGACCATCGCGCGCCACGACCGGATCGAGCCCCGTGACTGGATGCCGGACGCCTACCGCCGGACGCTCGTACGCCAGATGGCCCAGCACGCGCACTCCGAGATCATCGGCATGCAGCCCGAGGGCGCGTGGATCGGCCGCGCGCCGTCCCTGCGCCGCAAGGCGATCCTGCTGGCCAAGGTGCAGGACGAGGCGGGGCACGGGCTGTATCTGTACTCGGCGTGCGAGACGCTGGGCGTCTCCCGGGCCGAGTTGACCGAGCTGCTGCTGACCGGGCGGCAGAAGTACTCCTCGATCTTCAACTACCCCACGCTGTCGTACGCCGACGTGGGGACGATCGGCTGGCTGGTCGACGGCGCCGCGATCTGCAACCAGGTGCCGCTCTGCCGCACCTCCTACGGCCCGTACGGCCGCGCCATGATCCGCATCTGCAAGGAGGAGTCCTTCCACCAGCGGCAGGGCTACGAGCTGCTGATGACGATGATGCGCGGCACCGACGCCCAGCGCGAGATGGTCCAGGAGTCGGTGAACCGGTTCTGGTGGCCGTCGCTGATGATGTTCGGCCCGCCGGACGCCGACTCCCCCAACAGCGCGCGGTCGATGGCCTGGGGCGTCAAGCGCAACTCCAACGACGAGCTGCGCCAGAAGTTCGTGGACATGACGGTCCCGCAGGCCGAGGCGCTCGGGGTGACGCTGCCCGACCCCGAGCTGCGCTGGAACGAGGAACGCGGCCACCACGACTTCGGTGAGCCCGACTGGGAGGAGCTCGCCGCCGTCATCCGGGGCGACGGGCCGTGCAACGCGCAGCGCATGGCGCACCGCCGGGCCGCGCACGAGGACGGCGCCTGGGTGCGCGAGGCCGCGTCGGCCTTCGCGGAGCGGGCGGGCGCGCGATGAGCGCCGACCGGCGGGAGTGGCCGCTGTACGAGGTGTTCGTCCGCGGCAAGCGGGGCCTCAACCACGTGCACGTCGGATCCCTGCACGCCGCCGACGACGCGATGGCCGTACGGCACGCCCGCGACGTCTACACCCGGCGCAACGAGGGCGTGAGCATCTGGGTCGTCCGCGCCGACGCCATCACGGCCTCCAGCCCGGACGAGAAGGACCCGATGTTCGCGCCGAGCGGCGACAAGGTCTACCGGCACCCGACGTTCTACGACATCCCCGACAACGTCCCGCACATGTGATCGGTTGGCCATCATGAACGACGAATACGCCGGCGACTCCTCCCAGTGGGCCTTCGGCACCGGCTTCGAGGACCCCCTGGCCGGGGTCGACACCACGGTGCCCCAGGGCGTGGACCCCGCCGAGCTGGCCGCGTACTGCCTCATGCTCGGCGACGACGCGCTGATCATGTCGCAGCGCCTGTCGGAGTGGTGCAGCCGCGCGCCCGACCTGGAAGAGGACATCGCGCTGGCCAACATGGCGCTCGACCTGCTCGGACAGGCCCGCCTGCTGCTGGCCCGGGCCGCCGCGGCCGACCCCGGCGTGGTGCCCGCCCTGCCCGAGGGCTCGCCGGTGCCCGCCGAGGACGCGCTGGCCTTCTTCCGCGACGCGGAGCAGTTCCGCAACGTGCGGCTCGCCGAGGTGGAGAACGGCGACTTCGCGCACGTCGTCGTCCGGCTGCTGCTGTTCTCGGTGGCCCGGCTCGCGCTGCTGGAGCGGCTGCGCACGAGCCCTGACCAGGTGCTGGCGGCGGTGGCGGCCAAGGGCGTGAAGGAGATCACCTACCACCGCGACTGGGCCGGACGCTGGTTCCTCACCCTGGCGCAGGGCACCGAGGAGTCGCGGCGCAGGCTGGAGACGGCGCTGGAGGCCCTGTGGCCGTACCAGGCCGAACTGCTCGCCCCGCACACCGGTTTCGGCGTGGACCCCGCCACCCTGCGCGGCGAGGTGGACGTCGTCCTCGACCAGGTCTTCGCCGTCAGCGGCGTCGAGCGGCCCGGCGACGCGCCGCCGTCCGACGCCGGCCGCGAGCCGATCGGCGGCACCGGCCGCGAGCTGCCCGGCGGCACCGGCCGCGACGGCGCGCACACCGCCGCCCTCGCCCCACTGCTCGCCGAGATGCAGGTCGTCGCCCGCGCCCACCCGAGCGGGCGCTGGTGAACGCCAGGGACCGGGCCGCCGAGGTCGCCCGGCAGGTGCGCGACCCCGAGATGCCCATGCTCACCCTCGCCGACCTCGGCGTGCTGCGCGACGTCGAGCTGGACGGCGGCGGGGAGGTGGTCGTGTCGATCACCCCGACGTACACCGGCTGCCCCGCCATGGCGACCATGCGCGACGACCTCGTCCACCGGCTGCGCGAGGCCGGGTTCGACCGCGTCGAGGTGCGGATCGTCCTGGACCCGCCCTGGTCGAGCGACTGGATCAGCGAGCGCGGCCGGGCGGCGCTGCGCGAGGCGGGGCTGTCGGCGCCCGGCCCGGCCCCCCGCCGGACCGGACCGATCCCGCTCACGCTCGGCCCGGCCAGGAGCGCCCCGCCCTGCCCGCGCTGCGGGTCGGCGGCGACCCGGCTGACCTCCGAGTTCGGGGCGACCGCCTGCAAGGCCCTCTACCGCTGCACCGGCTGCCAGGAGCCGTTCGAGCACGTCAAGGAGATCTGACATGCCCTCTTTCCACCCGCTCACCGTGGCGGCGGTGGACCACCTGTGCGAGGACGCCGCGGCGATCACCTTCGCCGTCCCGGACGAGCTGCGCGAGGCGTACGCCTTCCGCGCCGGGCAGTCGCTCACCCTGCGCCGCTTCGTGGACGGGCGGGAGGAGCGCCGCTCGTACTCGATCTGCGCGCCGGCCGGGGCGCAGCCGCGGATCGGCGTCCGCGAGATCCCGGACGGGCTGTTCTCATCCTGGCTGGTCCGCGAGGTCGCGCCGGGCACGCGGATCGAGGTCCAGACGCCGACCGGCTCCTGGCAGGCCGACCCCGCCATGGGCGAGCGGCACCTGTGCGTCGCCGCCGGATCGGGCATCACCCCGATGCTGTCGCTCGCCTCCACCGTGCTCACCCACCCCGAGGCCCAGGTGTCGCTGCTGTACGGCAACCGCACCAGCCGCACCGTGATGTTCGCCGAGGAGCTGGGCGACCTGAAGAACCGGTACGGCTCCCGGCTCCAGGTGGTCCACGCGCTCTCGCGTGAGCCGCGCGACGTCGAGCTGTTCTCGGGGCGGCTCGACGGCGACCGGCTGCGCCGCCTGCTGACCGAGCTGGTGCCGGTCGAGGTGTTCGACCACGTCTGGCTCTGCGGACCGCTGGCGATGATCCAGCAGGCGCGTACGGTGCTCGCCGAGCTGGGCGTTCCCGCGTCCCGCGTGCACGTGGAGCTGTTCTACGTCGACGAGCCGCCGCCGCAGCCGCGACGGGCGGCCGACTGGGCGCCGCCCGGCGCGACCAGCGAGCTGACGGTCGTGCTCGACGGCCTCCGCACGACCTCGACGGTCTCGCGCGGGACGACGCTGCTCGACGGCGCCCAGGCGGCGCGCGCGGACCTGCCGTTCGCCTGCAAGGGCGGCGTCTGCGGGACGTGCCGCGCGGTCGTGCGGGACGGCGAGGTGGACATGCGCCGCAACTACGCCCTGGAACAGCCCGAGCTGGACGCCGGGTTCGTCCTCACCTGCCAGACGTTTCCGGTCGGCGAGCGCGTCACCGTCGACTACGACGCATAAGGAGCCCTACACATGCCCGAATCCTTCGTCGTCTCCGGCGTGCGGACGCCGATCGGCCGCTACGGCGGCGCGCTCGCCCACGTCCGGCCCGACGACCTGGCCGCCCTCGTCGTGGGCGAGGCCGTCGCCCGCGCGGGGATCGCCCCGGAACTCGTCGACGAGGTGGTGCTCGGCGCGGCCAACCAGGCCGGCGAGGACAATCGCAACGTCGCCCGGATGGCCCTCCTGCTGGCGGGCCTGCCCGACTCGGTGCCCGGGTTCACCGTCAACCGGCTGTGCGCCTCGGGGCTCACCGCGGTCGCCACTGCACGGGCCATGATCGCCGCCGGTGACGCCGACGTGGTGGTAGCGGGCGGGGTGGAGTCGATGACCCGCGCGCCGTGGGTGACCGAGAAGCCGGCCAAGGCGTTCGCCAAGCCGGGGGCGTCGTTCGACACCTCGATCGGCTGGCGCTTCACCAACCCGCGCTTCGACGCCGCGACGACCGCCTCCATGCCGCAGACCGCCGAGACCGTCGCGCGCCGCTGGGGCCTGGCCCGGGAGGAGCTGGACGCGTTCGCGCTGCGCTCCCACGAGCGGGCCGTCGCGGCGGCCAAGGAGGGCCGCTTCACCGGGGAGATCGTCCCGGTTCCCACCGGTGAGGGCGTCGTGGACGCCGACGAGGGGCCCCGGCCGGACACGAGCCTGGAGCGGCTGGCGCGGCTGCGCCCGGTCAACGGCCCGGACGGGGTCGTCACCGCGGGCAACTCCAGCTCGCTCAACGACGGCGCCGCGGCCGTGGTCGTGGTCAGCGACCGCTTCCTCGAACGGCACGGCCTGACGCCCCGGGCGCGGCTGGTGGCGGCGGCCAACGCCGGGGTGGCACCGGAGATCATGGGCGTCGGCCCGGTCCCCGCGACCCGCAAGGCGCTCGACCGCGCCGGCTGGACCGTCGACGACCTGGACGCCGTGGAGCTGAACGAGGCGTTCGCCTCCCAGTCGCTGGCCTGCGTCCGGGATCTCGGGCTCGACCTCGACCGCGTCAACGCCGACGGCGGCGCGATCGCCCTCGGGCACCCGCTGGGCGCGTCCGGCGCCCGGATCCTCGTCACCCTGCTCGGCCGGCTCGAACGCTCCGGCGGGCGGCGCGGCCTGGCGACCATGTGCGTCGGCGTCGGCCAGGGCAGCGCTCTCCTGGTGGAGCGCCCATGACCAGCCTGATCGTCGAGGAGGCCGAGGACCGGGTGGTGTGGCGGCTCAACCGCCCGGAGGTGCGCAACGCCATCGACCGCGAGCTGGTCGCCCGGCTGCACGAGGCGTGCGCCGCCGTCGAGGAGAACCCGCGCGTCGTCCTGCTGACCGGCGAGGGCACGACGTTCGCGGCCGGGGCGGACATCGCCCAGCTTCGCGAACGCGGCCTGTACGACGCGCTGCGCGGCATCAACTCGAAGATCTTCGAGCGGATCCACCGGCTGCCGATGCCGACCGTGGCCCTGCTCGACGGGTACGCCCTGGGCGGCGGGGCCGAGCTGGCGTACGCCTGCGACTTCCGGATCGGCACGCCGGGCACCCGGATCGGCAACCCGGAGACGGGCCTCGGCATCATGGCGGCGGCCGGGGCGGCCTGGCGGCTGGCCGAGCTGGTCGGGGAGCCGCTGGCCAAGGAGATCCTGCTGGCGGGCCGCGTGCTGACGGCCGAGGAGGCGCACGCCGTACGGCTGCTCAACGAGGTCGTGGAGCCGGAGGAGCTGCTGGCGGCCGGGCATCGGCTGGCCGACCGGATCGCCGCCCGGGCGCCGCTGGCGACCCGGCTGACCAAGGCGGTCTTCCACGCCCCCCGGGCCGCGCACCCGTTCATCGACGACGTGGCTCAGGCGGTCCTGTTCGAGACGGAGGAGAAGCACATGCGCATGACGGCATTCCTGGAGCGGCGATCATGAGCCTGCCACGGACGGTCGGCGTCTTCGGCGGCGGGCGGATGGGGGCCGGGATCGCGCAGGCGTTCCTCACCGCGGGCAGCCACGTGATCGTCGTCGAGAACGGCCCGGAGGCGGCCGAGAAGGCCCGGGGCCGGGTGAGCGACGGCCTGGCCAAGGGCAAGGCCGACATGGGCGCCCTCACGCGGCTGCGCACCACCTCGGACCCCGGCGAGCTGGGCCCGTGCGAGCTCGTCATCGAGGCGGTCCCGGAGGACGCGGCGCTCAAGGCCCAGGTGTTCGCCCTGGTCGAGAAGGCGGCACCGGGCGCGGTGCTGGCCTCCAACACCAGCAGTCTGTCGATCGGCGCGCTGGCCGCCGGGCTGGCCGCGCCGGAGCGCTTCCTCGGGCTGCACTTCTTCAACCCCGTCCCGGTCAGCGCGCTCATCGAGATCGTCACCGGGCCGCGTACCGATCCGGCGCTCGTGACGCTGGCCCAGCAGTGGGCGGCCGAGCTGGGCAAGACGCCGATCACGGTCGCGGACTCGCCGGGCTTCGCCAGCAGCCGGCTGGGCGTCGGCCTGGCGCTGGAGGCGATGCGGATGCTGGAGGAGGGCGTCGCGAGCGCGGCCGACATCGACACGGCGATGACCCTGGGCTACCGCCACCCGATGGGGCCCCTGCGCACCACCGACGTGGTGGGCCTGGACGTGCGGCTGGCGATCGCCGAGCACCTGGCGCGCGAGCTGGGGCCCCGGTTCGAGCCGCCGCGCATCCTGCGCGACCTGGTCGCCGCCGGGCATCTCGGCCGCAAGACGGGCCAGGGCTTCTACACCTGGTGAGACCCCTCAGACTCGGGTCTCGTGCCGGGCCAGGCCGTCGAAGGCGATGGCGGTGACGGCGTCGGCGACCATCGCCCGGTCGTAGGCGCCGTCCGGCCGGTACCACTCGACCAGCGAGTTCACCATGCCGAACAGCAGCCGGCTGACCAGCGTCGCCGGCACGTCGTCACGGAGCGCGCCCTCCGCGACGGCGTCGGTGACGAGCGCGGCGAGGCGGTCGTCGAGCCAGCGGCGCCGCTCCAGCGCCGCCAGCTCGACCTCGCTGTTGCCGCGTACCCGCAGCAGGAGCGTGACGGAGGGCTGGTGCGCCACGAGGACCTCCACGCTGCGGCGCACCACCTCGCGCAGCCGTTCGTACGCGCTGCGGCCGGCCTGCTCCCGGAACGCCTCGGTCACGACGGCGGTCAGCTCGTCGAGCGCGTCGTCCAGGGCCTGGCCGAGGAGCTGCTCCTTGCCGGTGACGTGGTGGTAGATGGCCGGCTTGGTCAGGCCCAGCTCCTTGGCCAGGTCGCCCATGCTGGTGGCGTCGTACCCCTTGCGGTTGAACAGCTCCACCGCGGCGCGCAGGACCGCTGCCTGGTCGTGGCCGGGACGGCCACGCCCGCGGCGCGGGGGCGGTTCGGCAGGCTGGCTCGTCACGAAAGCAGCATCTCACAACGGATCAGGCACTCTTCCACGCTCACCCGCTGGACGTGGCCGGTCACCGAGGCCCGTCACCCGGCCCCAGGGTGACGTGCGGGGACAGCGCGCGGAGGAAGTCGGCCGCGTCGAAGATCTCGCCGGCCGAGGCGACGCCGGTCGTCCTGGTGCGTCCCGTCAGGATGCGGTCCACCGCCTCCACCACGAGCGGCGCGGTGACGGCGTAGATGTCGCGGCCGCTCGCCACGGCGCGCCGTTCGCTGCCGCCGGAGCGCACGACGACGTCCACGAGGAACGTCTGCTCGGACCGTCCCCGCTCGTCGGACGGGGCCGGCGTGGGCGTGTCCGGGGCCAGCACGTCCTTGGCCGCCTCGACCGTCATGTAGGTGCGCACCTCCGGGATGGACAGGTGGCTGGGAACGGTGACGACGTCGGCCATCGTGAACTCGCCGATGACGGCCCGGGGCCCCGTCGGGCCGGGGAAGGGCCACTCCAGGGTCGGCGGGGCGTCATGGCGGTGCTCCAGCCGGCCGTTCGTGAACACCAGGCGCCGGCCGCCCCGCCGCTGCCGGGAGACCGCGCCCGAGGCGCGCGTCCCGGGCGTGGGGTGCCAGCTGTTCAGCGCGTACGCGACGTGCGCCTCGTCGGCCGAGCTCCAGTCGCCCATCGCGGCGGTGACCAGCAGGTCGCCGAGGCCGCCGTAGAAGGCCATCGCGGGGACGATCACGGCCCCGGCGGCGCGGGCGCGGTCCGCGAAGTGCGTGAAGGTGTCGGCGTTGGCCTCGATCTCGGCCGCCACGTCCACGTACGGGATCCCGGCGCGCAGCGCCGCCTCGATCACCGGGGCGGTCGTCGTGGCGAAGGGCCCGGCGCAGTTGACCACGGCCGCCGCGCCGGCCAGCGCGGCGTCGAGGGAGCCGGGGTCGTCCACGGACGCCTGGCGGATCTCCAGCCCGGGTTCGGACGCCGCCAGCGCCTTCAGCTTCTCGGCGTCCCGGCCGGACGCGATCGGGACGAACCCGCGCTCCCGCAGCTCCGCCACCACGAAACGCCCGGTGTGCCCGTACGCGCCGAACACCGCCACCGTCAGTCCCGATGCCATGTCTCTCTCCCTGTCCTCACCTGTACTGCGTTGCCGACAATCCTGGCGAGGACCGGATCCCGCCGCGAGTGTCTGGAACGCCATGATGCGTACAATTCCGGACATGGACACTGTCGCGCTGGCCGTCACCGACGGCATGCTGCACTTCGAGCTGTCGCTGGCGTACGAGGTCTTCGGGACCGGCCTGACCGGCGCGGCGGACCGCCGCTACGACCTCGTGGTCTGCGGACCGGGCGCCGTGCGGGCCGGCCGGTTCCTGCTGGAGCCCGACCACGGCCTCGACCGGCTCCCGCGGGCCGACACCGTGATCGTCCCGGGCTGGGCCGATGTCGACGTCGATCCACCCGCCGACCTGGTCGACGCGGTGCGCGCGGCCCACGAGGCGGGCGCGCGCGTGGCGTCCCTCTGCACGGGCGCGTTCGTGCTGGCCGCCGCCGGCCTGCTGGACGGCAGGCGGGCCACCACGCACTGGGCGCACACCCGTGACCTGGCCGAGCGCCACCCCGAGGTGGAGGTGGACCCGGACGTCCTGTACGTGGACGACGGCAGCGTGCTCACCTCCGCCGGCAAGGCCGCGGCCATGGACCTGTGCCTGCACCTGGTCCGCCTCGACCACGGCTCCTCGGTCGCCAACGCGGTCGCCCGCCGCCTGGTGGTGCCGCCGCACCGGGACGGCGGCCAGGCCCAGTTCGTCACCGCCCCGGTGCCCGCCCCGGACAACCATCCGCTCGCCGAGCTGTTCCCCTGGGTGATCGAACGGCTGGACCAGCCGCTGACCGTGGAGGACCTGGCCCGCCGGGCCCGGATGAGCGCGCGTAATCTGAGCCGCCACTTCAGCGCGGTGACCGGCACCAGCCCGCTGCAGTGGCTGCTGACGCAGCGGATCCGCCATGCCCAGGAGTTGCTGGAGACGACCGACGACAGCGTCGAGGCCATCGCGGCGGCCACGGGCATGGGCACCGCCACGACGCTCCGCCGGCATTTCGGCCGTACGGTCGGCGTGCCGCCGGACACCTACCGCCGCACCTTCCGCTCCCGGCAGGACGCCCGCCGCCAGGCGGACGCGGCCCGTCCTGTCCGCAGCCAGGCGGACGCGGCCCGCCCCGTCCCCAGCCAGGCGGACGCGGCCCGTCCCGCGCCGGACGGTGGATGACCCGCCGTCGAGCGGACGCGCCGGATCCCCGGGGACGCGCTCAGCCGGCCGCGCGCGAGGTGTCCCGAGGTTCGGCGGCGGCGCTGGCGCGGGTGGGGCGCGGCAGGGTGAGCGTGATCAGGAGGCCCGTGATCATCGCGGCCGCGGTGAGCAGGACGACGACGAACTCGCCGTCGGCCGTGGCGGCGCGCAACGCCTGGCCGGTCCTGCCCGCGGTGCCGAGGTCGGCGATGACGGTGAAGACGGCCAGGCCGATCGCGTTGCCGATGTTGAGCGCGGTGGAGGCGATGCCGTTGGCCACGCCCTGCTCGTGGGCGGCGGTGCCGGTGGCGGCGGCGATCCACATGGCGGTCCAGACGATGCCCTGGCCGAGGCCGGAGACGACCAGGCCCGGCACCAGCAGGCCGTAGCCGGCCTCGGCGTCGAAGCCGAGGGCGAGGACGGCGGTGCCGGCCACGCCGACGGCGAAGCCGATCAGCAGCGTGGTGCGGGTGCCGTCCGGGTGGCCAGGCGTTCGCCGCTCTGGGTGCCGGCGGCGATGGCCAGGGAGGGGATGAGGAAGGCCAGCCCGGTCTGCAGGGCGCTGTAGCCGTGGATGCTCTGCAGCAGCACGGTCAGGAAGTACGGCAGGACGCCGAAGGTGGCCATGTAGAGGAAGGTCACCAGCATGCCGACGGTCAGGCTGCGGTTGCGGAAGAGCCGGAAGGGCATGAGCGGGTCGGCGCTGCGGGCCTCGACCAGCGCGAAGATCGCCAACAGGGCGGCGGCCGGCAGGAACGCGCCGGCCACCAGGGGGCTGCCCCAGCCCAGTTCCGGCCCCTCGACCAGGGCGAAGACCAGCAGGGTCGATCCGGCGGTGACGCTCAGCGCCCCCGGCATGTCGAACCTGCGCCGCTCGCCCCTGGCGGGGTCACGCGGGATGACGGCCAGGGCGGCCAGCGCGACCAGTGCGGCCAGGGGGACGTTGACGAAGAAGACGGCGGGCCAGCCGAAGTTCTGGGTCAGCAGGCCGCCGAGCAGCGCGAGCGTGGAGGGCAGCAGCAGCGCGCCGCCGATGCCCTGGACGGCGCGGGCGACGATGATGACGACGGGGCCGACCCATCACTGGCGGGTGCTGCGCGACAGCGGCGTCATCCGGCAGCGCCCCTCGGGGCGGGAGAACCTGCTCGTCCTGCGGCGCGAGGATCTGGACGCCCGCTACCCGGGGCTGCTCGACGCCATCCTGTCCGGCGCCCGCGCCGACGACGCCCTGGAGCACGGCGGCTGACGAGCGCCGCCCGACGAGCGTCGCCGGAAGGGGCATGTGACGCCCGTCACACCGGAACCGTGACAGGCGGCCCAGGAGCGCGAGCCCGGCCGCGCCCATGCTGGCGGGCATGGAACGCATCACACCCCACGCGGTGGCCCTCAGCGGCCTGCGCAAGAGCTACGGCGACCGGACCGCGGTCGCCGGGATCGATCTGCTGATCACGCCCGGCGAGGTCGTGGCGCTGCTCGGGCCCAACGGCGCGGGCAAGTCCACGACCGTCGACATGCTGCTCGGCCTCACCCCGCCGGACTCCGGCGCCATCACCCTGTTCGGCGAGGACCCGCACCGGGCGGTCGCGGGCGGCGTCGTGGGCGCGATGCTCCAGGAGGTCACACTGCTGGAGGACGCCACCGTGCGCGAGATCCTCACCATGATCGCCTCGATGCACCGCGCGCCGATGCCCGTGGCGCAGGCGTTGCGGCTGGCCGGGATCGGCGACCTCGCGGAGCGGCGGGCGGCCAGGCTGTCGGGCGGGCAGACACAGCGCGTACGGCTGGCCATGGCGCTGGTGCCCGACCCCGGCCTGCTGGTGCTGGACGAGCCCACGGCGGCGATGGACGTGACGGCGCGGCGCGAGTTCTGGCACGCGATGGGCGAGTTCGCCGCCACCGGCCGGACCGTGCTGTTCACCACCCACTACCTGGAGGAGGCCGAGGCCCACGCCGACCGGGTCGTGCTGATGCGGGACGGGACGATCGTCGCCGACGGGCCGGTGAGCGCGGTCATGGCGCGGGTGGGCGGCCGGACGGTGACCGCGCTCGTCCCCGGGGCGCGGCCGGCGGAGCTGCTGGCGCTGCCCGGCGTGGTGGACGCGGAGCCCGCCGGCGACGGCCACCGGGTCGTGTTGCGGTGCTCCGACTCCGACGGCGCGCTGCGCGCGTTGCTGGCCCGCCATCCCGGCGCCGGCGACGTCGAGATCCGCTCGGCGAGCCTGGAGGAGGCGTTCGTGCTGCTGACGGGCGCGGGCCTGGCCGGCGAGGGGGTGGCGGCGCGATGAAGGGCGGCTACCTGCGGTTCGAGGTCAGGCGGGCGGTGCGGGACTCCAGGTTCCTGGTGTTCGCCGTGGCGCTTCCGGTGGGCCTGTTCGTGCTGCTGTCGCACCTGTACCAGAGCCAGGGGGCCACGCCCGCGTACCTGATGGGCGGGCTGGCGGCGTTCGGGGCGTTCAAGGCGGCGCTGGACACCGGCGCGCGCACGGCCGTGGAGCGGGGCGCGGGCTGGCAGCGGCAGCTTCGGCTGACCCCGCTGTCCGGCGCGGGCTACCTGGTGGCCAAGGGGGCGGTGGCGATGTTGGTGGCGCTGCCGCCCGTGGTGGGAGTGGCGCTGGTGGCCGCGCTCACCGCCGACGTGCGCCTGACCGCCGCCCCGTGGGCGCTGACGGTGCTCGGCATCTGGCTGGGCACGGTGCCGTTCGCGCTGCTCGGGCTGCTCGTCGGGCAGCTCTGCTCGGCGCGCAACGTGCAGACCTACCAGGGCGGGGTGCTGATCCTGCTCAGCTTCGTCGGCGGGCTGCTGATCCCGGTCGACGCCTTCCCGCCGGTGCTGGCGGGAGTGGCCAGGGTGCTGCCCAGCTACTGGCTGGCCGAGATCGGGCACGGCGCCGTGTCCGGCTCCGGCGGGTCGGGCGCGGCGCCGGCGGTGCTCGCCGCGTACACGGTGGTGCTGGGCGTGGCCGTCATCGTGCGCTACCGGCGCGACGGCGCCCGCGCCTGATCGTCCCTAGGCTGACATCATGCGACGTGCGTGGCCCTCGTGGCGTCCGCAGCGCGGCGAGTCCCGGCGGTGGCGGTGGGCGCGCGGCCTGGCGGTGCTGGCCGGGCTGGTGGTCTGGCCGTTGTGGGAGGCGTTCCGGCCGGGGCGCGGGCCGCTGGCCGCCGTGCTGGCGCTGGCGTACGCCGCGAGCTGGATCGCCGTCATGGCGTACGGCGTGACCTGGACTCCCAGGACCCGGATCGCGGTGCTGCTCTGGCTGCTCGCCCTCGGCGTGGCCGTGCCGGCGGCCCACGGCGGCGACCCGCTGGTCCTGCGGGGCTTCACCCTGAGCGCGGCCGCCTGGGTGCTGCCCACCGTCTGGGCGCTGCTGCTGGCCGGGGCGGCGGTGGTGATCCGGCTGGGCACCCTGTACGGCGCGGCGGGCAGCCTGTCGTGGGAGCTGGTCCCGCGCGCGCTGGAGGAGATCGTGACCCCGGTCGCGGTGATGCTGCTGATCCGCCTGCTCGTCCAGCTCGGCCAGGCCAACAGGGAGATCGAGGCGCTGGCCACCGCCGCCGAGCGCGAGCGCCTGGCCCGCGACCTGCACGACGTGCTCGGCCACAGCCTCACCACGATCACCGCCAAGGCGGGGCTGGCCCGCCGCCTGCTGGAGCGCGGCGCCGACCCCGGGCAGGCGCTCGCCGAGGTCCGCGACGTGGAACGGCTCTCCCGGCAGGCGCATGCGGAGATCCGCGCCACGGTGTCGGGCTCCCGCAGGTCGTCGCTGACGGCCGAGCTGGTCGGGGTGCGGGCCGCGCTGCGGGCGGCCGGCATCGCCGCCGTGCTGCCCGGGGGCGTGGACCAGGTGCCCGAGGATCTCCGGGAGCCGTTCGCGTACGTGCTGCGCGAGGGCGTCACGAACGTCATCCGGCACAGCGGCGCCACCCGCTGCGAGGTCACCCTGACCGGAACCTGCCTGGAGATCCGCGACAACGGCCACGCCACGGCCGTCACCGGCAGCACCACCGCCGCCGTCGCCGGATCGACGGGCAACGGCCTGGCCGGGCTGGCGGAGCGGCTCCGCGCGGTGGGCGGCCTGCTGGAGGCGGGCCCGCTGCCGCAGGGTGGCTTCCTGCTCCGGGCGAGCCGCGCGTGATCAGGATCCTGCTCGCAGACGACCAGGCACTGGTACGAGGGGCGCTCGCCGCGATGCTCGCGCTCGAACCCGACCTCGAGGTGACCGCCCAGGCCGCGACGGGCCAGGAGGCGCTCGAAGCGGCGCTGCGCACCCGCCCCGACGTCGCGCTGATCGACGTGCAGATGCCGGGCATGGACGGACTGACCCTGACCGAACGCCTGCGCCGGGCGTTGCCGTCGTGCCGGGTGGTCATCTGCACCACGTTCGGACGGCCCGGCTACTTCACCCGGGCGATGCGGGCCGGCGCGTCCGGGTTCGTGGTGAAGGACTCCTCGCCCGAGCACCTGGTCGACACGGTGCGGCGGGTGCACGCGGGCCTGCGGGTCGTGGACCCGGCGCTGGCGGCCGAGTCGCTGACCAGCGGGGCCAGTCCCCTGACCGCCCGCGAGCGCGACGTGCTGCGCGTGGCGCGGCGCGGCGGGACGGTCTCGGAGATCGCCAGGGCGCTGAGCCTGTCCAACGGGACCGTGCGCAACCACCTGTCGGCGGCCATCGGCAAGGTCGGCGCCGCCACCCGCACGGAGGCCGCGCTGATCGCCGAGGAACGCGGCTGGCTGTAGCGCCGGACGAGCCGGATCGTCAGGAATACCCTGCACATCATGATCACATCGAATGCGCCCGGGGAGCCTGATCCCGTTCGAGGAGGCTCCTTCTACGACGCGCCCCACGTGCTGGAGCGCTACCTGCGGCACCGCCACAGCGGGGTGCGCAGCCCCAACCACGTCATGGAGGAGCCGGCGTTCCTCGACGAACTGGGCCCGGTCGCCGGCCTCCGCGTGCTGGACCTCGGCTGCGGGGACGCCGCCATCGGCCCGCCCCTGCTCGCGGCGGGCTGTCGCGGCTATCTCGGCATCGACGGCTCGACCGAGATGACCCGGGCGGCCGCTGCCACCCTCCGAGGCACCCCGGGCCGCGTGGAACGAAGGGACATCGAGACGTTCTCCGCCCCGCCGCACACCTTCGACCTGGTCATCTCCCGCCTCGCGCTGCACTACGTCGCCGATCTCGACCCCGTGCTGGCGGCCTGCCGGCGGTCGCTGTCGCCGGGCGGGCGGCTGCTGATCACGGTCGTCCACCCCGTCATCACCTCCCACGAAGCTCCACAGGCCACGAAGGAGGCACGCACCGACTGGGTCGTCGACGACTACTTCAGCACCGGAGCACGCCGGCGCGACTGGATGGGCGACACCGTCACCTGGTATCACCGCACCGTCGAGGACTACGTCACCGCCCTGACCCGCGCCCGCTTCGCCGTCACCGCGCTGCGCGAGTGCGCTCCCCGCTCCGATCGTTTCGACGGTGACACGGCCGAGTTCGCACGTCGCGCGCGTGTCCCCCTGTTCCTCCTCCTGGCCGGCTCACGGACATGAGCCGCGCCACCGCGTCACCTGCGCCGCGCTCCGTGTCAGCGGGCTGTGCGGACCGGCAGGATGACGGCGAGGGATGGTCGGGTCCGTGGTGCACCTGCTGGTCCGCGACGCGCATCTCGGTGGCGGTCAGGCGATGTCGCCCGGTGCCGAGGTTTGCGGTTGTAGAGAGGGAAGGCGCCGCTGGAGACCTGGACGCGGATCCGGTGACCGCGCCGGAAGAGGTAGGCGGTCGGTGTCAGGGTCACGTTGACGCAGGTTGAGTGGCACGCAGCGACAGCCGGGCCTCACCGTTGGTGGTATCGAATGTGAGGACTTCGCAGGTGATGCGCTCTCCCATCGAGACGATCTCGGACGGGTCCTCGAAGCTGCGCCAGGACAGCTCGGGCATGGTGATGAAGCCGACGCCGGGGAAGACGGGGTGCTTCGGCCCGTCGTCCAGAGCGACGAAGACGCCGAAACTCTCGATGGCCGCCACGATGCCGGACAAGCCTCTGGGCGTTCCTCAAGGCGTCGATCGGGAGAGCAGGACCCGCCTGCCCTGCGACTGCCAGGAATGATCAAGGGAGCCGATGACACCGACTGCAGTGGCAACGAAGCCATCGAGGAGCACCGTTGCCCCCGATCGCGTGACGTCGGCCACGGTACCGGCGAGGGTGTCGCCAACGTTCACGGTCGCCATGAACGCGGCAAGGGCCTGATCGTCTTCCACTGTCCCCGTGATTCCCAGGCTCTCAGGCGGGACTCGATGGCGCAGTGGCGTCGATCCCGCGTAGCCACTGGCCGATGATGAGGTAGTCGGCCTCGGTGAGGCCGGTGTGTGGGTCGACTCGGTGAAGGAGCGCCGGCCCTGGATGGTGCGCGGAGACCCATGCGCGATCTTTGGCGGTGACTTCGTCGTCGATCCAGGCGAAGGGGCGTCCTGCTGCCCAGGTGACGAGGGTGCGGATCTTCCAGTGCAGGCCGTCGCGTTCGTCCTGCCGCTCGGTCTCGGGCTCGTCCGGCCAGGTCACGATCGCCAGCGCGGGCAGCCCGAGGCGGGGTGCGATGCACTCGTTGGCGTCGTTCATCCAGCTGGTGGCCCAGACCAGCTCGCAGGGCAGCGTCTTCAACCGGGCTCCGTGGTCGGGATTGATCCTGGCCAAGAGCGGATTTGCTTCTGCTTGCGGCGGCGAGACGGTCTGGTAGGTCAGATAGTGCTGCGACGGAGCGCCGAAGGGAATGAGTGGTCCGTCGACGTCGAGGAAGAGCAGTGGACGCTGTGCGGATCCGGTCACGGCTGCACGATATCCGGAGTGGTGGAAGCGCCAGTGAGTCGTCCGGCCGTCTTGCGGATGCCGGGCATTCCGAGGTTGACGGTGCTCGTGCGGACAGCCGCTTCATGGGCGAGCCGGTCGATGCGGTTGGCGTGGATTTCTTCCGAGCACAAGGGGTTCCATCGTCGCGTCCGCGGCGAGCGGCTCGTACCGTCCACCTCCCCCCGGAATGGTCATCGACCTGCGGCGGGAGCGTCACCGCATCGTGGAGGCGATCAGCGGGCTCCGGACGTCCCAGCGGGCACTCGAGGCCATGCTCACCGCCGCCCTCCGGCAACCCGAGGACATGCGGCTGCGGGGAGTCCGGCTGGTCAACGCGACGGGGGTCCGCTGCCGGGCCGACCTCGAGCGGGCAGGCGGGTCAGTCGTCGATGGCCTGGTAGAGGGTGGTCCAGAAGTCGTGGATGGCACGCGCCGAGTCCGGGGTGGACATCCCGGTCTGGGTGAGCAGGATGCCGACGAGCCGGTTTTCCGGGTCGGCGTAGGTCGTGGTGCCGGCGCCGCCGTCCCAGCCGAACTGGCCGACGGGCGCGTAGTCGCCACGGTAGGTGCGCACCGCCATCCCGAAGCCCCAGCCGCCGTGCTGCCCGGTGCCGTACGCCAGATGGGAGACGTCGCGGGCCCAGGCCTCTCGGGCGGCCTGCTGGTCGGACGTGAGGCGGTTGGTGGTCATCAGCTCGACGGCGGGCCGGGACAGGATCCGCCGGGTGCCGTGCATGCCGTGGTCGAGCAGCATCCGGAAGTAGGCGTGGTAGTCGTCGACGGTGGAGTCCAGTCCGCCGCCGCCCGACTGGAACGCCGGGGGCCCGCTGTGGTGTCCCCCTTCGGCCTCGTCCTCCACGTTGAACGCTCCGCTCTGCCCGTCGGGGGCGTACAGGGGCGGCAGCCGGTCGATCTTGGCGTCGGGCACGTGGAAACCGGTGTCCTTCATGCCCAGCGGGTCGAAGATGCGCTCACGCAGGAACTCCTCGAACGACTGGCCGGTGACCCTGGCCACCAGCACGCCGAGCAGGTCGTCGCCGACGTTGTACAGCCACCGCTCGCCGGGCTGGTACATCAGCGGGAGCGTGCCCAGGCGGCGCATCCACTCGTCCGGTCCCGGTTCGGGCAGCAGCCAGCCGTCCGCCTGGCCGTAGACCCCCCGCTCGAAGAACGCGCTCATCATCGGAGCGGTCCGCGCCGTCATGTCCAGCCCGAGCCCCAGCGTGCTGGTGAGCAGGTCCCGCACGATGATCGGCCGCCGCGCCGGCACGGTGTCGTCGAGCGGGCCGTCGGCCCGCTTCAGCACCCGCCGGTCGGCGAGCTCCGGCAGCCACGTGTCCACCGGGTCGTCGAGCCGCAGCCGGCACTCGTCCAGCAGGACCATCGCCGCCGACACCGCCACCGGCTTGGTCGTCGAGGCCATCCGGAAGATCGTGTCGCGGCGCATCGGCGCGCCGCCGTCATGGCGCATCGTCCCGATCGCCTCGACATGCGTTTCCTCGCCCCGGCTGACCAGGGCGACCAGGCCGGGGATCCTCCCGGACTCGACATGACGCGTCAGCACCTCGCGCAGTCTGCGCAGCCCTGCTTTCGAGAAGCCACTCATCATGAATCTCCTGACGTTCAGTGTTCGACCTTGCGATAGGTGTCCGGGCGTGCCGCTCGATCGCTTCGACCGCCGCGCGGTGGTTCGGCGGCCACGCCTACTTGGTGGTGCCGACTACCGGTACACAGTAACGCCGAGTACCGGTATCTAGCAACACTGAATAGTCGCGGAGGTGGTGAAGAAGGCGGCGGTCTCGGCGTCCGTCGGGTAGTACGACTCGATCGCGACCTCGTCCAGGGTGATGTCCATCGGCGTGCCGAACGTGGTGGTGGTCGAGAACAGCCGCAGCTCCCGCCCCCCGAAGTTGAAGATCATCGGGATCGCGACCTCGGACGCGACCGGGTGGCTCACCTCGTCCGGGCCGGATGCCAGCAGTTCCTCGTAGAGGGTGGTGAGCTCGGGGTCGGGTGCCGCGGCGAGCTGACGCGTGATCCGGGTACGGAGCAGCGAGCGCACCTCGGCCAGGTTGACGATGTGCGAGGCGAGCCCGCGCGGGTCCAGCCCCAGCCGCACCATGTTGATCGGCGGCCGGAGCAGGTCGGGGGCGACGTGCGCGAGGAACGGGTCAAGGGCGCGGTTGGTCATCACGATGTTCCACCGGCGGTCGATGACCAGCGCCGGGTACGGCTCGTGCGCGCGCAGCACCCGTGCGACCGCGTCCCAGGCCGCCGACAGCGCCTCCCCGTCGAGCGGCCGCTCGGCATAGCGGGGCGCGAAGCCGGCGGCGAGCAGCAGCCGGTTGCGCTCACGCAACGGCACGTCGAGCTGGGCGGCGAGCCGCAGGATCATGTCGGCGCTCGGGTTGGACTTTCCGGTCTCCACCAGGCTGACATGACGGGCCGAGACGTCGGCGGCGATCGCCAGGTCGAGCTGGCTGAGTCCGCGACGCCGCCGCCACTGCCGCAGCATCTCCCCGACCGTGCGCATGGCCGCCGATGCTACTCCTCAGCCGGCGGAACGCCATGACATGCGATGTCATCGACAGCCGTCGCGACGACGGCGACACTGCTGCCCGTGACCGCACAGAGCACGACCCCAGACAACAAGACCATCGTCCAGCGGGCGCTGACGGCCCTGGTCGCGACGGGCGACGTCGACGCGCTCGCGCTGCTGCTGAGCGACGGCTTCCTCCACCACCGGCCGGACGCGACCTCCTCGACCAAGGCGGAATGGCTCGCCGCCGTCCGCGCCGCGCTCGTCCCGCTCGCCGGCATGCAGGTCGAGATCCGGCACGTGCTGGCCGACGGCGACCACGTCGTGATGCACTCGCTGCGCCGGCTCCCCGGCGGCGGGCCGGAGATCGCGGTCGTCGACATCTGGCGGCTCGACGACGGCCTGATCGCCGAGGCGTGGGAGATCATCGAGCCGACGGCCGAGGCGGCCGCCCATCTGGTGTGGTGGGAACCGGCTGATCACTGACCCGCTGGAACCGCACGGCCGGGCGGCGCGTCTTTCGACCATGGACTCGGAACCATGGCGCCCGCTCCCCGAAGCGCCCTCGCGGGCCGGGCGTCGCGCAGGGACGCCGGCATGAGGCGTCTCGGCGCCTGGCTGGCGACGATCTGTCTCGGCGGCTCCTTCCTCGTGCTCGGCGTACGGACCGGGCCCGAGGAGGATCCGGATCCGCGGCCGACGGTGCAGCCGGCGGCGCGGCTGCCCGGGTTGCCGGCCACGAGGGCGCCGCGCCTCGACTACGCGGTCTTGTACGACCCCGACGTCGTACGGGAACCCGCGGCCGCGCATCATCCCTGGCGGGTCGGGAGCGGCTCCGGCGAGGAGTGGCGGTTCGAGGACGCACTGGGCTTCGTGCCCGAGGACGGCGGCCAGGCGGTCTCGCCCCTCGCCATCAGCGATGACGGGCGGCGCCTGGCGTATCTCCGGCGTTCCGACCGCGCCCTGGTGGTCAGGGATCTCGCCGGCGGAACGGCCGAGCGGATCTCCACCTCGGTCTACCGGCCCGGTGACGAATCGTGGAACGTCGAGCTCGGCTTCCAGGGCGATGGCGAGCTGCTGTTCGTGTGGAGCGCCGGCGCGGGGGCGAGCTGATCGATCTGTCGTCGAAGGCGCGTCTCCGCCTCGGCGTCGCTCAGAACGACGACCTGCTGGAGGCGCGTGCGGATGGCGGCCGGATCACCGTCCTCAGCCGCGAGGAACTCCTGGTTCGTGAGAACTGGAAGGCTCCGTTCACGGTGGTCCATCGCGACGGCGACACCGAGGACGGCACGCGCCCCGTGGTGCTGGGCGACGAGGCGGTGAGCGTCGTCCGGCTGGGAGACGTGGGAGACCTGCGCTACCGGCTGAAGCGCGTGGATCTCCGGCACCCCGGACACCGGGTCGCGCTCGCCGATCTCGCGCTGCCCTACGACCTGGAGACCGTCCAGGCCGTCCGCCCTCTGGGGCGCGACAGCGTGCTCCTCCGCGCCGAGCGGAGCCGGACCTGGCCCGACCACGGTTACCCGCCCGGACCGTGCGACTGGGAGGAGTTCTACGTCGTCGACCTGAGGACCGGGGCCGCCACGTGGGCCGACTACCGGGCGGCCGAGATCTGGGGAACGGAAGGCAAGCACATCAAGCGGCAGGCCCACGCACGCGACTTCGTCCCCAGGCCGATCGCGGAACGCCCCGTACCGGCCCAGGACCGCGGGCGCTGCCTCTGATCCGGCGTCGGCGCCCGCCGTGGTCACACCCCAGGCCGCCGCCGGCCCCGCGGCGCCGGACCTTCGTCCCGCGAGGGGCCACCAGATCGACTCCACTAGGATCGGGCCATGGTTCTGACCGCGGACGACGTCACCTGGTTCGAGGCGTCCAGGCCGCGCATGGAGGCCATCGCCTACCGCCTCCTCGGCTCCGCGGGCGAGGCCGAGGACGCCGTGCAGGAGACGTTCCTGCGCTGGCAGGCCGCCGACGTCGGCCGCATCGAGGTCCCCGAGGCCTGGCTGACGAAGGTCCTCACCAACCTGTGCCTCAACCAGCTCACCTCCGCGCGGGCGCGCCGCGAGACCTACGTGGGGCGCTGGCTGCCCGAGCCGCTGCTCGCCGGTGACCCGATGCTCGGCCCGGCCGAGACCGCCGAGCAGCGCGAATCGCTCTCGTACGCGGTCCTCACCCTCATGGAACGCCTCTCCCCCATCGAACGGGCCGTGTACGTGCTGCGGGAGGCGTTCGACTACCCGCACCGGGAGATCGCCGAGATCCTCGACATCACCGAGGCCGCCAGTCAGCAGATCTTCCACCGCGCCAGGAAGCACGTCGCCGACGGCAGGGCCCGCGCCGAGATCGACGAGGCCGCCACCCGGCGCGTCGTCGAGGAGTTCCTGGTGGCCGCCGCCAGCGGCCGGACCGAGCCGCTCGTCCGCCTGCTCATCGGCGACGCCATCGCCGTCGCCGACGGCGGCGGGAAGATCCCGGCCCGGGTCAAGGCGTTCGAGGGCGCCTCCGCGGTCGCGACGTTCCTGCGCGGCATGTTCAGACCCAGCGAGGCCAAGCGCGCCATGGTCGGCGGCGCGCCCGCCATCTACGCCTGGACCGCCAACGGCGGCCCCGCCGTGGTGGCCGTCGTGGACGGCCGGGTCGTCGGCGTCATGTGCCTGGAGGTCGCCGCCGAAGGCATCGCCGCGTTCCGCAGCCAGGTCAACCCCGACAAGCTCGCCCGTGCCACCGCCCGATGGGCGGCCACCGACCACGGAGAGCCCCTGGTCTCCTGGTGACCCTTGCGTGAGGCGCTTCACACCGCTGTGTGCCGGCCGCCCCGGCGCGCTGCGGCTGCGCGAGCGCCTGGCCAGCCTCGACGCCGGGCGGAGCGTGGTGGTGGTCGGCGGCGGCCTCACCGGCCTGGAGGCCGCCACCGAGATCGCCGAGGCCCGCCCGGACCTCCACGTCGCGCTCGCCACCCACGGCGCCCTCGGCGACGGGTTCTCGCCCAAGGGCCGCGCGCACTTGCGGACGGTCCTCGGCAGGCTCGGGATCACCGTGCACGAGCACGCCGCCGTCACCGGCGTCGAGGCCGGCCGCGTCGTCACCGCCGGCGGCGCCATCCCGGCCGAGGTCACCGTGTGGACGGCCGGCTTCGCGGTCCGTCCGATCGCGCGGGCGAGCGCCCTGGAGGTCACCGGCACCGGCCGGATCGTCGTCGACGCGACCATGCGCTCGCTCTCGCACCCGGACGTGTACGCCATCGGCGACGCGGCCCTGGCGATGGGCCCCGGCGACAAGCCGCTGCGCATGTCGTGCGCCTCGGGCATCCCGACCGCCTGGCAGGCCGCCGACGCGATCACGGCGCGCCTGACCGGCGGGAAGCTGCCGAACGCGCCGCTGCGCTACTTCAACCAGTGCGTCTCGCTGGGCCGGAAGGAGGGCCTGATCCAGTACGTCACCGCCGACGACCGCGCCGTGCCGGCCGTCCTGACCGGCCGGCTCGCCGCCGTCTACAAGGAGCTCATCTGCAAGGGCGCCGCCTGGAGCGTCGCCAACCCGACGTTCGCGCTGCCGGGCCGGCGCCGCCGCGTCACGCGGGAGCCGGCCGCGGCGGGCTCGGCCGTCAGGACGCCGGCGCGGAGCACGCCGTCCGCGCGGTGACGGCCGCCCCGGCGGGCTACGGGTTGTGGAAGGCGACCTCGGGGTTGGCCGGGGACGGCCCGTCGAGCAGCGGCTGCTTCCTGCCCTTCAGGTGCAGGTCGAAGAACGCGCCGACGTAGGCGCGGGTGAGCTCCAGGGAGCGCAGCGGCGGCAGGGCGTCAGGCCCCGGCCTGCCGACCGCGTGGTGCAGGATGGTCAGGTCCGTGAAGCTGGCGTGGTCGGTACGGTCCACGGTGAGCCAGCGCTTCCAGCCGCGCATCTCGCGCCAGCCGTCGTCCCAGGTGTCGTCCTTGCCGGGGACATGGTCGGCCTTGCTGCCGAGCAGCAGGAACGGCCGGTCGAGGGCGACGACGGGGTGGAAGGTGCCGTCCAGGTCCACCCCCGCCCGTACGCGCCTGTCGACGACCATGGTGGCCGCGGCGGCGTCGCCGCCGAGGGAGTGGCCCGCCATGCCGATCCGCCGGGGAGCGATCATGCGGGCGTTCCTCCAGGCGGGGTGCCGGCCGGTCAGCTCGTCGAGGACGAAGGCGATGTCCTTGGCGCGGTTCCTGGTGATGGTCGCCTGCCCGCCTTCCGGGGGCTTGGGCTGGTCGCACAGCGGGGCGCAGGTGATGGTCCGGCCGTCGGGCAGGGTGGTGCCGGAGGACTCGTAGGCGTGGTCGACCAGGGCGACGACGTAGCCGCGGCTGGCCAGGTCCTCGGCCAGGAAGGTGAGGCTGGCGCGCGGGAGGCCGAGCCCGGGAGACAGGACGACCAGGGGATGCCGGCCGCGCTCGGGCGCCGCGCCGGTGGCGGCGTAGGTGCGGGTGGCGCTGAGGATCTCGGGCGGAAGCTTGACGCCGGGGGCTTTGCGCCGCAGCAGCGAGGCGGCCTCCGCGGTGGTCATGTAGGGGGCGGGGGCGCCGGTGGCGGATCGGGCGGGGTAGTACATCGACACCATGAGCCGGCGCGGGCCCGAGGCGGGCACCCAGGGGTCGGTGCGGCCGCGGTCGACCAGGTACAGGATGTCGCGTCCGACCGGGTGAGGGCCGGTCGGACGGGGAAGCTCCAGCCGGACGTCTGCGGCCCGAGCGGTGGAGGGGGTCGGTTGCGCGGTCGCGGCGGCAGGGGCTCCCCAGCCGGACGCGGCAGCGGCAGGGGTGGTCCGGCCGGATGTGGCGGCGGCCGTGGGCCCGCCGGACGCGGCGGTGGCCGCCGTGGCCCAGGCCGGCGCGCTCAGGGTCAGGCAGGCCGTCAGAGGTACGGCCAGCAGGCGCGCTCGGGTCGACGGTGCTGTCATGTGATTTCTCCTGTTCGGAAGGGTCATGAGCGTTCGGGGCGGTCATACGTCGCGGCGACGTACGACGATCAAGGTCACGACAGCGGCGGCCAGGGGCCACAGCGCGAAGGCGGCCCACGAGCCGGCCACCGTCGGCAGGGCGGGGTTGTCGCGCAGCTCGGACAGTCCCAGGCAGGTGCGCCAGACGTAGAGGGGCACCAGGGCGTACAGGTCGTTGAGCCACTGGTGGACGGTGGGCTGGAAGAAGCTGGGCACGATGACCAGCGCGGCGCAGACGGTGACGACGGCGGCGGCGGTGTGCCGCAGCAGCGCGCCGATCCCCATGCCGGTCAGCGCGGCCACCGGCGCCAGCAGGGCGTTGGCGGCCAGGACGCGCAGCACGCCGGGGTCGCCCGGCGAGACGGCGACGCCGCGGCCGGACAGGACGGCCTGGCTGACGGCGAACGTGCCCGCCGAGATGATCGCGCCGGCCGCGAGCGTGACCACGGCCACGACGGTGAGCTTGGCGGCCACGACGCGGTGGCGAGCCGGTACGGCGACCAGGGTGAAGCGCATGAGGCCGGTGGCGTACTCGCCGACGATCGTCAGGGCGCCCAGGCTGCCGGCGCCGATCATGAGCAGGGAGGCGGACACCCCGCTGAACGCCTCGTCCAAGGGGTTGAACATGGCCTTCTCCATCGCGGTGAAGCCGGGCCAGCTCTGGTAGGTGTCCAGGCTGCTCTGGGCGGCGAACGCGACTATGGCGAGCGTGCCCGCACCGATGAGCCAGGCGGTGGAGCGCAGGGACCAGAGTTTGATCCACTCGGCGGCCAGCAGGTCGCGGAACCGGCCGGCGCTCATCGCGCACCACCGGCCAGGGCCTCGGCCCGGCGGTCCGGCCGAACACCGGTCCGTACGTCGGCCTGGTGGTCGGCGCGGTCGGCGGTCAGCTCCATGAACGCCTCCTCCAGCGAGGCGGCCCGCGGAGCCAGTGCGTGCAGCATGATGCGGCGCTGATGGGCCAGCTCGCCGATGCGGGAGGCGTCCACCCCGGTCACCGTCAGCGCGTCGCCGCCGTCCGTGCGCACGGTCGCCCCCTCCAGGGCGAGGACCGCCGCCAGCTCGGCAGGGTCGGGAGTGCGCACCGTGACGGACGCGCCGGCGCCGCGGGCGGCGAACGCGGCCAGGCTCTCCTCGGCGATCAGCTCGCCGCGGCCGATGACGACCAGGCGGTCGGCGGTGTTCTCCATCTCGCTCATCAGGTGGCTGGAGACCAGCACGGTGCGTCCCTCGGCGGCCAGGCGCCGGAACAGGCCGCGTACCCAGCGCACGCCCTCGGGGTCCAGGCCGTTGATCGGCTCGTCGAACATCAGCACGGGCGGGTCGCCCAGCAGGGCGGCGGCGATGCCGAGCCGCTGGCGCATGCCGAGGGAGAAGCCGCCGATCCGGCGTCGCGCCACCGCGGCCAGGCCCACCTCCTCCAGCACCTCGCTCACCCGGCGGCGGGGCAGCCCGTTGCCGGCCGCCAGCGCGCGCAGGTGGGCGGCGGCGCTGCGGCCGCCGTGGACGTCGGCCGCGTCCAGCAGCGCGCCGACGTGACGCAGCCCGGCCCGGTGGCGGGCGAACGGGCGGCCGTCGATGGTGGCGGCGCCCGCGGTGGGGCGGTTGAGGCCGAGGATCATGCGCAGGGTGGTGCTCTTGCCGGCGCCGTTCGGGCCGAGGAACCCGGTGACGTGCCCCGGCCGTACGGTGAAGGTGAGGTCGTGCACCGCCGTCACCGCGCCGTAGCGCTTGGTCAGTCCGTTGACTTCGATCACGCGGCCAACGTTGTCGCAGCTCGCGGGTGCGCCGCATCGGGCCGCGGGCCGGTTTCCACGGCGCGGGGGTGGCCTGCGGGCATAGGCCCGCGGGCCGATGCCGGGACGCGAGCGGGTCACTACGATCGACCGGGTGCGCGACAGAACGCCCAGGCCACCCCTTTGGTCACGGTTGCCCCGTGGCGTGCGGACGCTGCTCGCCTGGTGCGGCGTGGCGGCCTTGGTGCCGCCGCTGTACGCCGTGACGCTGACCGACGGCGAGAACCTGCTCCCGGTGGGCGCCTCCCATGCGGCGTTCGCTGCGGCCATGGCCGTTCCCCTGGCCTGGGCGCGGCGGCGGCCGGGTGTGGTGCTCGCGGTGGTGCTGAGCGGGGCCGTCGCGGCGATGGTCCTGGGAGCGCCGGCCCAGCGGTTCTGGCCGCTCTTCCCCGCGGCCGACGTCCTGGTCTGCCTGCTCGCCGCCGCCCGGTCGCGCCGCGCGGGTCTGGCGGCGGCGGCCGTCGCGCTGCTCGTGCAGGAGACGGCCTACCAGGTGGATCTGGCGCGTCACGGCCTGCGCGCGGGGGCGCCGGGGTTCGCCGGGCTTGCGGGCCTGCTGGGGCTCGGCGTCGCGGTGGCGTGGCTGGCCGGGACGTTCGTCCGGCAGCGGCGCGCGTACGAGCTGGCGCTGCGCGCGCACGCCGAGGCCCGGACGGTCACCGAGGAGCGGCTGCGCATAGCGCGTGAGCTGCACGACATGGTCGCGCACAGCATCGGCGTCATCGCCATCCAGGCCGGCGCGGGCGCCCGGGTGATCGACGACAGTCCGGAGCGGGCGCGCGAGGCGCTGGAGGCGATCGAGGCCACCGGCAGGCAGACGTTGAAGGGGCTGCGGCACCTGCTCGGCGTGCTCCGCGCGCCCGAGGACGGGCATCCGGGCGCGCCCGGGAGCAGGCATCCGGGCGTGCCCGGGCGCGACCATCCCGGCCCGTCCGAGGGCGGGCGTCCCGGCCCGTCCGAGGGCGGACGTCGCGGCGGAGCGGCGTTCCCGGCCGGGCTGGACGATCTGGACCGGCTGGTCCGGACGACCACGGCCGCCGGTCTGCGGGTGGACGTGCGCCGGCGCGGTGAGCCCCGCCCTCTGCCCGCCGCCGTCGACCGGTCCGCCTTCCGCATCATCCAGGAGTCGGTGACGAACGTGCTGCGCCACGCGGGCGCCGACCACTGCCGGGTCGTGATCGACCACGGGGAGGAGGACCTGCGCATCGAGGTCGTCGACGACGGGCCCGCCACCGCCCGATCCGCCGCTCGGCCCGCCGTCGTCCGCGAGGGCGGCGGCGGGCACGGCATCACCGGCATGCGGGAACGGGTCGCCCTGCTGGACGGCGACTTCGACGCGGGCCCCCGGCCCGGCGGCGGCTTCCGCGTCACCGCACGCCTGCCGCTCGCCGACGAGCCGGATCCCAGGTCCCGGGGTCAGAAGACGTTCTTCAGGAACGGCAGCAGCGCCGCGGCCGTGCGCTCGGGGAACTCCGACATCGGGTAGTGGCCCGCGTCGTCGATCACGACGGCCTGCCCGCGCAGCAGCGACGCCTGGGTCCGCGCCTCCGCCGCCGGGTCGGGGAAGTCGGGGTCCTTGGCCCCCATGAGGACCAGGACCGGGCAGCGGACCTGGGCGGCGGCCCGCCCGGCGTCGGGTTCGCGGTTGAGGAGCATGGCGCGCATCGCCTCGCGCCGTCCGCGCTGGCGCAGCATGGCCACCAGCCTGGCGCGGTGTTCGCCCAGGTCGGCGGGCTTGGCGGTGCGGTGCGCCATGGCGTAGGAGAGGCTCCACAGGCGCGGGGACGCGGCGACCAGCCGGAGCAGCGCGCGGACGGCGACGTTGAGCGGGACGGCTCTGACGAAACCGTCGATCACCACGATGCCGGCCACCCGCTCGGGCGCCTCGGCGGCGGCGTGGACGATCCCGCCCCCGGCGTAGGAGTTGCCGAGCAGCACGGCGCCGGGCGCGTCCAGCTCCTCCAGCAGGGCCACGAGGTCGCCGCCCACCGCGGCCTGGGAGTAGTCGTCCCACCCCGCCGACGACTCCCCGTGGCCGCGCAGGTCCGTCGTCACCACCCGGTAACCGGCCTCCACCAGCAGGGGGCGCAGCGACCGGTAGGCCCCGCGGATGTCGCCCAGGCCGGGTACGCACACGACGAGCGGCCCTTCGCCGGCGCAGTCGTAGGCCAGACGGCCGCCCGGCACGTCAACGAACATCTCGGCGCGCCTCCTAGGTGAGGACGTCGACGGCCAGGCCCAGCACGAGCAGCAGCGCCATGACGCCGCCGGAGAGCGTCGCGCGCCAGGTGATCGGGGCGCGCCGCCGTACCGAGCGGAAGTACAGGACGGCTCCGGCCACCAGCAGGACCCCCTCGACGGCGGCCGTGGCCCACGGGGCCCGCCACAGCCCGAGGCCGAGCAGCGGCAGGTCACCGGCGTTGCCGGGCAGCAGCGGCAGGTCGGCGCGGTGGACGAGCAGGTCGAGCAGCCAGTGGCTGAACGTCGTCGCGCCCAGCACCCACCCGGCCCTGCGGCCCCACCGCCAGGCGCCGAGAGCGCCGTACAGGGCCGACAGCAGCAGCGCGCCCAGCAGCGAGTGGGTGTAGCGCGCGTCGATCAGCGCCTCGCCGTAGGTGCCCGGGGCGACGGCCTGGAAGGACTCGATCCCGCCCGCCAGGTACAGCACCACGAAGACCACGTCGAGGAACTGCGTGGCGAGCATGAGCGACCACAGCGGGACGCGCGGCTGGGACGCCTTGACCGCGGCGGCCAGCCCGAAGTGTCCGACGAACATCTCAGCGTCCTTTCCCGGAGGCCGGCTCGGCGGCGCGGGTGGCCCACTGGTCAAGCCATCCGCACAGAACTGCGAATAACAGCAGAAAAATCAGGAAATCCACGCTTTTCTCCCCATGTCGGCGCGTCCTCGCGCGGACCGCGTCTCGTGGTACGACGCTAGGGATCGGGACCGTCCGTCCGGTATCGGACGAATGTCTGGTGCGCCCCCCGGCTGTCTGGTGCGCCCCCCGGCGGCCCGGCCAAGCCCGGGACGCTACATTCTGATGATGCTGGTGGGGCGGGAGCGGGAACAGGCGGAGATCGCGGCGCTCGTCGCGCGGGCCGCGGCCGGCCGCAGCGGCAGCCTGATCCTGCGCGGCGAGCCCGGCATCGGCAAGTCCGCGCTCCTCGAGCACGCCGCCCGCTCGGCGCGGGACGTGCGGCCGCTGCGCGGCACCGGCATCGAGACCGAGGCCGAGCTGCCGTTCGCGGCGCTCCACCTGCTGCTGCGCCCGGCCCTCGACCGGATCGGCCGGCTTCCGGCGCCGCAGGCCAGGGCGCTGGAGGGCGCCTTCGGCCTCGCCGCCGCGCCCGAGGACCGCTTCCTCATCGGCCTGGCCGCCCTGTCGCTGCTCACCGAGCTGGCCGAGGACGGCCCGCTGCTCTGCCTCATCGACGACGCCCAGTGGATGGACCGGCCGTCGGCCGAGGCGCTGCTGTTCGCGGCCCGGCGGCTGCACTCGGAGGGGATCGCGCTGCTGTTCGCGGCCCGGGAGGCCTTCCCCGCGCACGGGCTCCCGGAGCTGCGGCTCGAAGGTCTCGACCGGCAGGCCGCCGGCGATCTGCTGCGCGAGCGCACGCCCGGCCTGGGCCCCGCCGTACGCGACAGGATCCTCGCCGCGAGCGGCGGCAACCCGCTCGCCCTCATCGAGCTGCCCCGGATGTCGGATGCGTCGCAGCACACGCAGGAAGGGCTGCCGCTGCCGCGCCGGATCCAGGAGGCCTACGAGGCGCGGATCGCCGTCCTGCCTCCCGGCACCCAGACGATGCTGCTGGTCGCCGCCCTGGACGACGCCGGGGACCTCGACGTCGTCCTGCGCGCGGCCGGGACGCTGGAGCTCGACGCCGCCGCCCTGGGCCCGGCCGAGCGCGCCGGTTTCGTCTCCGCCGCCGGCGGGCGCCTGACCTTCGGCCACCCGCTGATGCGTACGGCGGCGGCGCGGCGGGCGGCCTACGACGAGCGCCTGGCCGCGCACCGCGCCCTGGCCGCGGCGCTCGACGACGAGCAGGACGCCGACCGCCGCGCCTGGCACCTGGCCGCCGCCGTGACCGGCCGCGACGAGCCGATCGCCGCCGCGCTCGAACAGGCGGCGGGCCGGGCCCGCGAACGCGCCGGCCACGCCGCCGCCGCCGCGGCCCTGGAGCGGGCGGCCCGGCTCACCCCCGGCCTGGCCGAACGCGCCCGCCGGCTGGCCCTGGCGGCCGAGGCCGCCGCCGACGCCGGCGACCTGGAGCACGCCCAGGTCCTGGCCGAGCAGGCGCGGCGGATCGGCGACGACCCGCTGACCGCCGCCCGGCTGGCGGGGCTGCGCGGCCGGATCGCGTTCGACCGCGGCGCGGTCCACGACGCCCACCGGATCCTGCTGGACGGCGCCGCCTCCATCGCGGAGCTGGACCACAAAGGCGCGGCGCTCCTCCTGCTCGACGCGGTGCGCAACGCCTGGTACCTCAGCGATCCGGCGGCCGTCGCCGAGTCCGCGGCCCGGCTGGCGGCGCTGCCGCTGACGCCGCAGGACGGGCTCGACGGGTTCGTGGGGGCGGCCCGCGCGATGGCCGACTTCCTGGCCGGCGACCTGGACCGGGCGCTGCCGCCGTTCCGCGAGCTCATCGCCGTGGCCGCGGCCATCCCCTCCGGCCTGGCCGCCCTGCGGATCAGCATCTGCTCGCTGGCCGGGATCTCGGGCGACTTCGACAACGGGCTGGCCATCGCCCACTCGGTGATCGAGGAGTGCCGCGCCGGCGGCGTCATCGGGCTGCTGCCGCTCGGCCAGGCGGTGCTGGCGATCCATCAGATGTACCTCGGGCGTTTCCGCGACGCCGTCACGACCGCGACCGAGGGCCGCCGCCTGGCCGGCGACATCGGCCAGACGCACCGCATCGCGCACTTCGAGAGCGTCATGGCCATGGTGGCCGCCGTCGAGGGCCGCGAACAGGACTGCCGTGAGCTGGCCGAGCGTACGATCGCGCACGTCAGCACCCATCCGGTGGCGACGATCGTCGGCTGGGCCGAGTGGGCGCTCGGGCTGCTGGATCTCGGGCAGGGCCGCTTCGAGCTCGCGCTGGAACGCTTCGAGGCCGCCGCCCGCGGGCCGCTGCGGCACCAGATCATGCCCTTCTACTTCGCTCCCGACCAGATCGAGGCCGCCGTACGGCTGGGCCTGCCCGACCGCGCCGCGCAGCCGCTGGCCCGCTTCGCGTCCTGGGCGACGGCGGCCGGCCATCCGTGGGCGCGGGCCGTCCTGCACCGCTGCCGCGCCCTGCTGGCCCCCGACGACGAAGCCGAAGGGCACTGGGAGCGGGCCGCGCGAGCGCACGCCGAGGCGAACCGGCCGTTCGAACGGGCCCGCACCGACCTGCTCCACGGCGAGTGGCTGCGCCGCGCCCGCCGCAAGAGCGAGTCGCGGACCCGGCTGCGCGCGGCGCTGGAGACCTTCGAACGCGCCGGCGCCAACCCGTGGGCCGAGCGGGCGCGCGCCGAGCTGCGCGCGGCGGGTGAGACGGTGACGCGCGGCGCCCCGGACCTGGCCGCCTCGCTCTCACCGCAGGAGCTGCAGGTGGTACGCCTGGCCGCCACGGGGATCACCAACCGGGAGATCGCCGCCCAGCTGTTCCTCAGCCCCAAGACCGTCAGCCACCACCTCTATCGCGCCTTCCCCAAGCTCGGCGTCACCACCCGCACCGAACTCGCCCACCTCGACCTGGGCTGACGCGCCGTCCTCCGCCGCGACGTGCCACCTCAGGCACCGCGCACCCGCGCTGGACGTGAGCGGGACCCGTTGTGATACCTTCGGCGGCGCCGTGCAACCGCATCGAACCGGAGGAGGTGAGACCGATCAACGCTGTGACAGGTCGGGGCTCCCTCCCACGCATGGCCTAGGGAGCGCCCGCGCAAGGCATCCCGAAAGGCTTGAAACGCGCATGCGCTTCACCACCCTGACGTCGACCGACGGCGTCACCGAACGATCCTTCACCCTCGGCGAGATCCCCGGCGTGCTGTGGACGCCGGACGACGCCGAACCCCGCGCCCTGGTCCTGCTCGGACACGGCGGCGGACAGCACAAGCAGGCCCCCGGCGTGGTGGCCCGTGCCGTCCGGCTGGCGGCCGAGTGCGGGTTCGCGGCGGCCGCCATCGACGCCCCCGCCCACGGCGGCCGCCCCAGGAGCGCCGAACACGACCGGATCATCACCGAGATGCGGGCCCGCATGGCCGGCGCGGGCGACCCGATCCCGCTGCTGGCCGAGCTCCACACGCTGCTGGCCGCCCAGACCGTCCCGGAATGGCGCTCGGTCCTGGACGCGCTCGGCGATCTCGGCCCGGTGGGGTACTGGGGCGTGTCGCTGGGCTGCGCTCTCGGCATCCCGCTGGTCGCCGCCGAGCCACGCATCCGCGCGGCCGTGCTGGGGCTGAGCGGGACGTCGCTGGCTTCGGCCGAGGCCGCCTCCCGGGTCACCGTACCCGTGCGGTTCCTGATGCAGTGGGACGACGAGCGGGTTCCGCGCGAGGACGCCCTCGCCCTGTTCGACGCCCTGGCCTCGGGCGAGAAGACGCTGCACGCCAACCCCGGCAAGCACGAGGACGTGCCGGCCTTCGAGGCCGACGACGCGGTGCGCTTCCTCGCCCGCCGGCTGGGCTGACCCCGTCGCCTGCCGTGCGTGACGCGCCGGCCGGGACCCGTTCCCGACCGGCGCGTCCGCCCCGCCCCCGCGGGTGTCAGCCGTCCAGCAGGCCCGCGGGGACGACGCTCTCGTGCCGATCCCGCCTGCTGTGCATGTCCCACAGGATGTCGGCCAGCTCGGCGGGGTCGGCGGCGGCCATGTCGGGCACGGGTTCGCCCTGGGCGCGGCGACGCTCGTAGTCGGCCTCGAAGGGGGTGCCGACGATGCGGGCGCCGATGTAGAGCGCGCCGACGTGGACGCCCCTGCCGGCGACCTCGGCCGCCAGCGACTGGAGGTAGTTGCGCTGCGCGGCCAGGACCGTGGGCCAGCCGCTCATGTTCGGCCGGCCCCGTACGGCGGCGGCCCCCTGGGCGCTGAGGATGGCGCCGTCTCCCCGCTCGACCATGGCGGGCAGGAACTCCCGGACCAGGGCCAGGAGCGTGTCCATCGTGATCGGCAGGCGTTCCCGGAGCAGCTCGGGGGTGAGGTCCACGGCGGGCACGAACATCGGGCCCGCGGGCACCGGGCCGTAGTAGAAGGCCGTGGGGTCGCCGACGCTCGCGCGGATCCGCTCGGCGAGCGCCGGGACGTCGCCGGTCCGGGCGAGGTCGGCGGTGACCACGTGCGCGGTGACGCCGCCGGCCGCCAGCTCCCGGGCGAGCGCGTCCAAAGGCTCCTGGCGGCGGGCGACCAGGACGACCTCGTACCCCTCCCTGCCGTATCGGCGGGCGACGGCCTGGCCGACTCCGGGACCGGTTCCGAACACTGCGATGGATTTCGTCATGCCGCCCAGCCAACCCCACCGGCCCTCAGACGATCCATGGGAGAAAGTCTGAAATACCTTTGTGGTCGTCTACGCTGATCGGGTGGACGTGCTCACAGACCTCCTGCATCGGGCTCGCGCGCAGAACGCCCTGGTCAGGCGGCTGATCCGGCGGCCGCCGTGGGGCATGGCCTACGCCGACGCGCCGCCGCTCACGGTCGCGGCCACGCTCGGCGGCCATGCCTGGATCCGGGTCGCGGGCGGCGTTCCGACGCGCCTGGCCGCGGGTGACATCGCCCTCGTCACCGCCCCCGGGGGGTACACGATCGCCGACGATGCGGCGACCGCGCCGGAGTTCGTGATCCGGGACGGGCGCAAGTACCTCCCGACGGGCGCACCGGCGCCGGCCCACCCGATGCCGGCGCCCCGCACGTACGGCGCCGACATGTCGCAGGCCGACGCAGCGGAGGCCGGCGCAGCGGAGGCCGGCGCAGCGGGGGGCGACGCGGCGGGGGCCGGCAGGTCCGGGGCGGGCCTGCCGGGGGTCACCGTCATGCTCCGCGGCGCGTACGAGCTGCGCGGCGACGTGGCCGCCCGCCTGCTGGAGCTGCTTCCGCCGCTGGCGGTCGTCCCCGCCGGTCCGCGTACCCGTACCGCGCTCGAACTGCTGTCCGCCGAGGCCGCCCGCGACGAGCCGGGCCAGGACGCGGTCCTCGCCCGGCTCCTGGACCTGGTCCTCGTGATCGCGCTGCGGGCCTGGTGCACCAGGCCGGAGGCGACGCCGCCCGCCTGGTACCGGGCGCTGGGCGACCCGTCGATCGGCGAGGCGCTGCGGCTGCTGCACGACGATCCCGCCCACCGCTGGACGGTCGCCTCACTGGCCGCCGAGGTCGGCATGTCCCGCGCCGCCTTCGCCCGGCGCTTCACCGCCCTGGTCGGCCGGCCGCCGCTGGGCTATCTCACTGACTGGCGCATGACCCTGGCCGCCGACCTGCTCCGCGACACCCGCCACAGCGTCGCCACCGTGGCCCGCCGGGTCGGCTACCAGGATCCGTTCGCCTTCAGCGTGGCCTTCAGGCGCGCCCGCGGACGCACGCCCTCGGCCTGGCGCGTCCCCGCCTCCGAAGCCTCAACGCTCGCGATCAATCCGCCCGCGGGCGCGGCGCCGGCCGGCAGTCGAGAGGCCGGCAGTCGAGAGGCCGGCAGTCGAGATAGGCGTCCAGGGCGGCCGCGCCCGTGAGCATGGCGCGGCCCCTGGCCGAGAGCCGCTCGCCCCACTCGCGCAGCGTCGACTCCAGCGGCGCCACCCCGCCGGCCGCGCGGACCTGGCCGATCAGCGGAGCGATCTGCTCCAGCAGGTAGCCGCCGCGCCTGAGCTGGTGGGCCAGCCGGACGTCGCGGACGTCGGCCGCGCCGTAGACCCGGTAGCCCGTCTGCGGATCGCGGCGCGGCCGGACCAGCCCGGCGCGCTCCCACTTGCGCAGCGTGGCCGGGCGGATGCCGAGCCTGCGGGCCAGGGGGCCGATGAAGGTGTCGCCGCGTTCCTGCGGCACGGGCGCGTGCTCGCCCAGGGAGTCGCGCAGCGCGGCCTCGACGGCCTGCAGGGTGCGGCGGTCGTCGAGGAGCTGGGCGTGGCTGGCGTCGATGAGCCGCAGCGCGTCGTCGGTGGCGCCCCGGTTGACCGCCTGCATGATCGACGTCGCCGTCTGGTGGCCGTGCCCGGCCACCAGGGCGAGGAACGCGCGCAGGGCCTGCGCGTGCAGCGGGGTGTAGGTGCGGTAGCCGTGGACGGTGCGTTCGGCGGCCGGCAGGATGCCGGCGTCCTCGTAGTTCCTGACCGCCTGGGTGGACAGGCCGTGCTCGCGCGCCAGGTCCACCGGTCTCATGGTGAGGCTCCCACCGGGCGGAAGAGGAGGTTCACCGGCCGAAGTCTACGCCGCCGTCCCCCGCGACCCCCACTGTGCGGAGTCAGGCGACGCCGAGGGCCTCGGCGGCGTCGTCCCACAGCCGGCGCGCGAGGGCGGTGTCGAGGGCCGGCGGCCGCAACGGGACCTGCTTCGACTCCTCGAAGTACCGGCCCGTCCCCTGCGCCGCCAGCAGGTCCGCCACGGGCGGGGCCGCGTGCTCGGCGGGCTTCCACGTCCGCTTGACCAGCTTCAGGACCAGCCCGAGGGCCCCGCCGCGGTCGCCGAGCCCGGTGCGCAGCACCCCGGGGTGCACCGCGTCGATCGTCACCCCGGCGGCCCGCCACCGCTCGGCGAACAGCGGGAGCATCAGCAGGTTGGCCAGCTTGGTGGCGGCGTAGGTCTTCATGGGGTGGAAGTCCTCGCCCGTCGGGGTCCGCGCGGGGTCGACCTTTCCCGTCACGTACAGGCCCGCGCTGATCTGCACGACCCGGCGCAGCCGGTCCTCCAGCAGGTGGTTGAGCTGGAACGGCGCGAGATGGTTGGTGAAGAACGCCTGCTCGAAGCCGTCCTCGTTGAGCACGCGGCGGCTGGGCCACAGCGCCGCGTTGTGGACGAGCACGTCGATGCCGGGGACCGCCGCGGCGATCTCCTCGGCGGCGTGCCGCGTCGTGCGGACGCACGCCAGGTCCGCGACGACGAGCCGCGCCCCGATCTCGCGCGCCGCGGCCGTGCCCTCCTCGGCTCGCCGGGCCACGATCGTCACCCGATGCCCCCGCCGGACGGCCTCCGCCGCCACCGCCCGCCCGATGCCGCGGTTCCCGCCCGTCACGACCACGCTCAGCGACTCGCTCATGCCCGGAGTCTAACCGACGAACTGACCAACAGAACTGTTTTGGTCAGTTCGTCGGTTAGGGTGGCGGCTGACCTCACGGAAAGGGAACGCCATGACGGACACGGCCCGGCAGGGACGCGCGCTGGTGGTCGGACTGGGCATCGCGGGCATCGCCACCGCGCTGCGGCTGCGGCAGATCGGCTGGGAGCCGCTGCTGGTGGAACGGGCCGCCGCCCGCCGCTCGGGCGGGTACTTCATCATGCTGTTCGGCACCGGCCTCGCCTCCGCCGACCGGCTGGGCGTGCTGGAGGCGATCGGCGACCGCACCCCGCGGCGCCCGCCGTTCGAGGTGAACCGGGCCGGCCGCCGAAGCGTCGGCATGAGCCTGGCCGCCCTGCCCGGCAAACCCCGGGTGGTGCTGCGCGGCGACATCGAACGGGCGCTGTTCGCCGCGCTGCCGGACGATGTGGAGATCCGCTACTCCACCGTCCCGACCCGCATCACCCAGGACGACTCCGCCGCGCGGGTCACCCTGCGCGACACCGCCTCCGGCGCCACCGTCACCGAGCGCTTCGACCTCGTGGTGGGCGCCGACGGCATGCGCTCGACCGTACGCAGGCTGGCCTTCGGCCCCGAGGACCACCTGCGTCCGCTGAACTACATGATCGGCGCCACCGTCCTCGACGAGCCGATCGAAGGTCTCGGCCAGGACCAGGGCCTGACCCTGGCCGAGCCCGGCCGCTCGGCGTGGGTCTTCCCCTTCGCCGACCATGCGCCGGGCCTGCTGTTCTCCTACCGCACCGGCGACGTCGACGCCGAGTTCACCCGCCCGCCCGCCGACTCCATCCGCGCCGCCTTCGGCCCGCAGCCCACCGGGCCGCTCCTGGAGAACCTGCTCACGGCGTTCGAGCGGGCCCCGGACTTCCTGTTCGACTCGGTGAACCAGGTGCGGATGCCGCGCTGGCACCACGGCCGGGTGGTCCTGGTCGGCGACGCCGCCTGGTGCGTCACCCTGTACGCGGGCATGGGCGCCTCCAGCGGCATCGCCGGAGGCGAGCTGCTGGGCACCATGCTGCGGCGCCACCCCGGCGACCTGCCCGCCGCGCTGGCCGCGTGGGAGGACCGGATGCGGCCCTTCATCCAGACCGAGCAGGACAACGCGCTGATCATGCGCAAGATCTTCACGCCCCACGACCGCAAGGAACGGATCACGCGCGCCGCGATGCTGCGCCTGCTGAACGTGCCGCTCATCCGCCAGGCCATGGGCAAGATAATGAGAGGCCCCGACTTCGCGAACAAGGAGTTCGACGTCGCCGCCGTGTGACCCGCTCGCGCGGCCACGACAGCACAGCGCCCGACCCGTCGCGCGCCACGGACCACAGCCACGCAACAAGAGGACGACCCCGGTGAACCAGCTGATCGAGCACCACTCGCGCAAAGCCGCCCGCATCCTGGACAGCGCGCGCGAGCTGGTGGTCGACCACGGCGTGCGCAAGGTCACGGTCAGCGAGATCGCCCACGCGGCCGGCGTCGGCAAGGGCACCGTCTACCTGTACTGGGCCGCCAAGGAGGACCTCATCCTCGGCCTGTTCGCGCGCGAGCTGCTGACGTTCCTCGACGAGATCATCGCCCGCATCACCGCCGACCCGGCCACGGTGCTGCCGCGCCGCCTGGCGCCGATGCTGGTCGGCACCGGCCTGCGGCTCCCCCTGGCCTCCCGGCTGAAACACGGCGACACCGACCTGATGCGGGTGCTCACCCAGCAGGCCGCCGACCTCGACGTGTTCGCCCGCGTCAGGCCCAGCGCCCTGTGCGACGCCGTCATGCCGATCCTGCGCCGCAACGGCCTGATCCGCCACGACCGTCCCCTGTCCGAGCAGTCCTACGCCATGCACGCCGTGCTCACCGGGTTCGGCACCGCGATGTCCGACCCGGTCAACGCGCCGCTCGGCGTCGCAGACCCGGGCGCGGTCCTCGCCGACACCGTGGCCCGCCTCCTCGAACCGCCCGCCGCCCCGGACGAGGAGGCCGTCGCGGCGGCCGCCGCCGACACGGTCGCCGTCTTCGGCCAGAGCAGGGACGCCGTCCTCGGCCTCATCGCACGCAGCCAGGTCACCGGTCAGTGACCCGGGATCACGTGAACGATCTCGTCCACCGGGCCCTCGCCGCCGAGGCGGCCGGGGCCGCGGCACCCGCCGAACGCGCCGTCCGCGACCTGCTCACCGCTGGCCCCGGAGCGCTGCGCCACGTCCTCACCGTCGCCGAGGAACGCCCCGAACGCCACCACCCCCTGCGGTACGAGGTCGTCCGCCGCAGCACCACCCCCGAGGCCGTCCCGGTGCTGCCCGCCCACACGGGCACGGGCCCCTGAGTGGGGCCCCCTCGGCCGATGCCGCCACTGGATCGGCAGCCTCAGTCCGTGAAGTAGTGTCCCGCGTTCAGATCGGCGAGGAGCCCGGGCCGGTCAGCACTAGTACTCCAGCCCACCAGCTTCCGGGTCAAGGCGGAGGAGGCCGGCATGTCGAGCGTGACGAAGGAGGCCGGCCAGCCGAAGTGCTCGCCCGCCTGCCGCGCGGTGATCGCGGTCACCGGCACGCCGAGCCGGCGCCCGACGACGCCGGCGACGTCGCGTACCGGCACGCCCTCCCCGGTGCACCAGCGGCAGCCGCATCACCGAGACCCGCACCCCGCGCTCCACGAACGACAACGCCACCTGCTCGGCGGCCCCCCGGGGCGAATGCGCTCCCGGCTCGTCCTCCTCGGTGCCGACGCGGCCGGGCGGGAGCAGACCGGTGCCCGAGGTGATCGCGAACGGCCGGCCGGATCCCGCCGGCGCCTCGCCGAGCGCCGCGACGGCCCGCCGGTCGGTCCGGCCGGCGGCCTGGAAGTCCGCGAAGTCGTGCACGAAGGCCAGGTGGATGACGCCGTCCGCGGCGGCGGCCGCGGCGCGCAGCCCGGCGAGGTCCTCGAGCGAGCCCGGGCGGGGCTCGGCTCCCGCGGCCCTCAACGCCGCGGCGGCCTCCTCCGTACGGGCCAGCCCGAACGGGGGCGCCGAGTGTTCAGGTCGGGGTCTTCGACGTTGAGCGCGAGATTTCCGTTGCTCTGGCGGCTGTCCGGAACAGGCGCTTACGGGTCAGGACGCGAAGCACCGCAGGAAGCGCCGCAGGGTGGATGCGTCGCCGGTGACGGCGGCGTCTGCGGCATGCACGGCATCATCGAGGTCCCGACCGCCGAACACCAGGTCCTGCAGGACGCGCACTCCACAGGTGATCGTGGCCGCCGCGTCGGAAATCTCGCCTCGGGCGATGTGCAGCCGTCCTTCGGCGACTTCTGCGTAGAAGGCGTCGTCTCCAAGGCGCAGCTGGTAGCGGCCACATAGATCGCTCGCCGCGGCGGGGACAAACGTGGTCTTGAGGGCGAAAGCCAGCGCGTCCGTGCTCAACTCGGTCGCCGACGTGCTCGCAGGCGGGATGGAGCTGCCCCACCGGCCGAGCGCCAGCAGAACCGGCTCGAGCTCCCGGCCGCGCGGCGTCAGCTCGTAGACCCGGGCTCCAGCGGGCGGTCCCAGGACGCGACGCGCAACCACGCCGGAGTCCTCGAGCTCCCGCAGGCGCTGCGACAGCACGTTGTGACTCACTCCGGACAGCCCGCGATGCAGATCCACGAAGCGTTTGGGACCGAACACCAGCTCGCGCACCATCAGGAGGGCCCAGCGCTCACCCACGACATCCAGAGCCCGGGCGATGCCACACAGATCTCCATAACTACGCGAACCTGACACTCTACGATTTGTCCTTCTTTAGGAGTAGTCGCTCCTATATCAGGAGTATAGCCGGATCGAGGAGAGAAACGATGCCGCAGGTCACTTCCCGGGACGGTACGTCGATCGTCTACGAGCGGGCCGGCAGCGGTCCGGTCGTCGTCCTGGTGGGCGGCGGGCTGGACGACGGGGCAGAAAACCGGCCGCTGGCCCAGGAACTGGCCGAAGACTTCACTGCCGTCAACTACGCTCGCCGTGGCCGCGCCGCAAGTAGCGACGTGCAGCCGTACGCACTGGAACGTGAGATCGAGGATCTGGCAGCGTTGATCGACGCGATCGGCGGGCCGGCGCATCTGTTCGGCGCCTCCTCCGGTGGTGCGCTCGCGCTGGAGGCGGCGGCGGCCGGACTGCCCATCGGCAAGATCGCCGTGTTCGACGTGCCCTATGCCATCGGCGACACCGCCGTCCGGACCTGGCAGGCGTACGTCGGGCAGTTGCGCGTCGCGCTCGCCGGCGAAAAGCATGGCGAGGCGCTGAAGCTGTTCATGCGGCTGGCCGGCGCCTCCGAGCAGGCCATCGCCGGCGCGGAAGACTCGCCGATGTGGCCGCCGCTGCTGAACCTCGCGCACACGCTGGCCTACGATGCCGCCTGCCTGGGAGAGGGGCCTCCACCCGCCACGCGACTGTCCACGATCGATCAGCCGGTACTGGTGAGCACCGGAGCGGGCGTCGACCCGCATATGGCAGGTCTTCCGGGCGGCTTCTTCGGCCAGGCCGCCGACGCGATCGCCGCATGCCTGCCCCACGCCGAGCGCCGGACTCTCGACGTGCGCGAGCACATGGTCAACGCCAAGGTCCTCGGCCCCGTGCTCACCGAGTTCTTTCGCATTTGACCGAGGAAGTGCCGCCCACCACCCATCCTTGAGCCAGTCCGATGCCGGACTGGCTCAAGAATGAGGGCGGCGTTCGCAGCCGGTAGCCCCAGGGGGTCTGGTTCGCATGGGGACAATGAAACGTCAGCCACGCGAGCCAGGGGCGGAGTGCGCAGACTCCGCTTCTCACCCTCGTTGTCCGGACCGACGCAACGAGCGCTGCCGCCCGCGCGGCCAAGACCTGCAGCGCTGAGCGCTCAACCTCGACGTCACGACTCAATGGTCGACGCCACCGAACTCGACTTCCGAGATTGCGCGTTCCGGATCCTCGCAGGCGCCCGGATCGGCTTCCGGGATTACGAAGCGCGGTCCAGGCGCCCGCCCTACCCGGCTGCCGGCCGCCTACGAGGCGGTCCTCGGGGAGTACGCCGCCGCGTTGGAGCGCACACCATTGTCGGCCGAGACCCGGCGCACCTACCGCTTCCGGGTGCGCATGTTCCTGTCCTGGTTGGCCGATCACGCCGCCACCTGTTCCGCCGTTCCCCTCGCCGATCGGCAGATGCGGGACTGGGCGGTGCGCGACTGCCGGATGTGGCTGCTGCGCAACCGCCCGGCCAGGCGCAGCCGCCTCTACGTCAACTCCGTCCTGACCGCGCTGGACGACTTCCACGTCCGCAGGGGCCTGGGCCGCCGTCGGCCGCGAAGACCTGCCCAAGAACGCGCCGCGCGCGCTGGCCGAGCGCGCCCGCATCCGCTGGCTGCGCGCCGTGGAGGCGCATCTGTCGCCCCGGGCCGCTGCATCGCGCTGATCTTGTACTGCGCCGCTCGACGAACGCCTCAACTGGCCCCACGCCGGCGACAACCGGGCCCTGTTCCTCAACGCCAAGGGCGGACGGCTGAGCAGCCGGGCCGCCGGCGGCATCATCGCCGAGATCGCCCAGACCGCCGGGCTGGACGATCCCACCACCGCGCACGTCCTACGCCACACGCTCGCCACCACCCTGGTCCGCGGCAGCGCAGCCCCACCTTCGGCAGCGCGCCGCGCTTGCCGCGCATCCCGTCCTGCGGTGGCGCGGATCTCACCGGCCTCCCGCGAACGCGCGCTTCGCACCGGGTGATGTCCGCCGCGGCGCCGGGGATCTCCGTGAAGCTCGACCGGCCGGACGTCGTTCAGCGACTGCCGGGCGGGCGCTGCGGCGCCCAGAGCCGGTCGGCGTCACCGGCGGCGAGCCGGCCCCGGTAGACGCCGATCTTGCGGTCGATGAGCGTGAGGTTCTCCTGGAGCCCGGCGAGCCTGGCGATCACGTCGGCGCGGTGGGCCTCCAGCAGGGCGAGCCGGTCCTCCTCGTTGCCGCGCCCGGCCGCCACCAGCTCGGCGTAGCGGCGGATGGCCTTGATCGGCATGCCGGTGGCCCGCAGCTTGGTACAGACCTTGATCCAGTCGAGGTCGAGCTGCCGGTAGCGGCGCCGGCCGCCGGCGGTGCGGTCGACGGGGGTGACGACCAGGCCGGCGCGTTCGTAGTAGCGCAGGGTGTGCACGCTGACACCGGTGCGGCGGGCGGCCTCGGCGATGCTCAGCCCCTCCTGCTCGGCGCCGTCAGGGACGGCGCCGCTCCGGCCGCCGGCCTCCTGAACCCCGCTCCGGCCGCCGGCCTCCTGAGCGCCGATCTGGCCGCGACCCTCTTCAGCCCCGTTCTGGCCGTGAGTCTCTTGAGCGTCGCCGTGGCCGTGAGCCTCCTGGGCACCGCGGCGGGCGGATCCGGATCCGGGCCGCGGGTTGACTTCGAGCACGCTCTAAATCCTAGCGTCGGTGGTCATGAGTTCTTCTACGCTGCCCAGACCCGCGGCCGGCGAGCCCGGCGGGCGCCGGCGGTTCCTGGTGCTCGCGATCTGCTGCGCCGCCATCGCCGTCGTGGTGATGGACATCTCGATCGTCAACGTCGCGCTGCCGGCGATCCGCCGCGACCTGCACGCCTCGGTCCCTGACCTGCAGTGGACGATCGACGCCTACACCCTGGTGCTGGCCGCTTTCCTGGTGCTGGCCGGATCCACCGCCGACCGGGTCGGCCGCCGGCGCGTCTTCCAGACGGGCCTGGCCGCCTTCGGGCTCGGCTCGCTGTTGTGCGGGCTGGCGCCGAGCATCGGCTGGCTGATCGCGGCGCGCGCGCTGCAGGCCGCCGGCGGGACGATGCTCAACCCGGTGGCGATGGCGATCATCGCGAACACCTTCACCGTCCCGGCCGAACGGGCCAGGGCCATCGGCGTGTTCGGCTCGGTGTCCGGCCTGTCGCTGGCGCTGGGGCCCATCCTCGGCGGCGCGCTGGTCGACGCCTTCGGCTGGCGCTCGGTCTTCTGGGTCAACGTGCCGGTGGTGGCCGCCGCGATCGGGTGCGCCGCGCTGTTCGTGCCCGAGTCCCGCGCCGCCCGCGCGCGCCGGTTCGACCCGGTGGGCCAGCTCCTGGTGGTCGCGGTCCTGGGCGGCGTCGTCTACGCGATCATCGAGTCGAGGTGGCTGGGCTGGACGTCGCCGGCCATCCTCGCCCTGCTCGCCGTGGCCGCGCTCGGCGTGCTGGGCCTCCTCCGCCACGAACCGCGCCGCGCCGACCCGCTGCTGGAGCTTCGCCTGTTTCGCAGCGTGCCGTTCAGCGCGGCGATCGTGATGGCGATCTTCGCCCTGTGCGGGTTCGGCGCGTTCCTGTTCGTGAGCACCCAGTACCTGCAGGACGTACGCGGCATGTCGGCGCTCGGCGCCGGGCTGTGCCTGCTGCCGGTCGGGGTGCTGGTGGTGGCGCTCTCCCCGCGTACCGGCCGGTGGGTGGGGGCGCGCGGCCCCCGGCTGCCGCTGGTGGTCTCCGGCGCCGCGCTGGCGCTGGGCGGCGGCGCGTCGCTGTGGGTGGGACCGGCCACGGCGCTGCCGGCCGTGCTGGTGACCTATCTGCTGTTCGGCGTCTTCATGGGCACCGTCAACCCACCCATCACCAACACGGCGGTCTCGGCGATGCCGCCTTCGATGGCCGGGGTGGCGGCCTCGCTGGCCTCGGCGGGCCGGCAGACCGGCACCACCCTGGGCGTCGCGATCGCCGGAACGATCGTGGGCACGTCCCTGAGCGGCGGCAGGGCGGCCTACACCGGCGCCGAGCACGGCGTGTGGTGGATGGCGCTCGGGCTCGGCGCCGGCATCCTGGCCCTGGCGCTGCTCAGCACCGGACGCCGCGCCCAGGACACCGCGGCGCGGGCGGCGGCCCTGTTCGAGGAGGCGGACGGCGACGCCGCCGGCGCTGCTAAGGTCCGGCCATGACCAGGAAACGATCATTCGGGCCGGCCGGCTTCACGTAGGCACGCCAGGAGAGACCTGGCGGTGCCACGAGGAGAACGAATGTCGCGCACCGCCCATCACATCCGTCGTCCGAACCCCGGCGGCGCCGGCCTGAGGGGAGCCGCATGGCGTACGGTGACGGTCGTCGATCTGCGTTACAGCGCCGCCTGCCTGCGGGAGGGGCGGCGGGACGGGCGCCGGCCGCGCCCGGCCGCCGTCCGCCGCAGGGTGGACGTCTACTCCTGGGCCAGGGCCGAGCCGCGAGACCGGTGGGTGTCGTGGGCGGCCGGAATCGAGGAGGGCCGGGCGCGCGGGCGGCTGCGTCTCGGGCTGGAGGCGGTCCGCCGGGCGGTCAACGCCACCGTCGGCGGCCGGCTGGCCGTCGGGGCGGCCGACGACCTCGACGTCGCGCCGGCGCGGCACCGCCGCGCCGCCGTCTGGCAGTACTGATCAGCGCGGGTCAGAGGGTGCGCGCGGCCTGGGCCGCCGCGCGCAGCCCGGCCGCCATCGCCGCCGAGTCGTGCTCCGGCTCGACCCCGTCGACCAGCACCAGGACGCCGGGGATGTGATCGGCGCGCAGCCGCTTGATGGCCCGGTAGGCGGGCGAGTCGTACCAGGCGCGGGCCTGCTCGATCGCCGGGAACTCGATGATCACCAGGACACCGGGCCAGTCGCCCTCCCGCACGTCCAGCGGCGCCCCGTGCACCAGGAACCGGCCGCCGAACGGGTCCAGCGTGTCCTGGATGCGCTCCATGTACTCGTACACCTCCTCGTGCAGCTCGGCGGGGGGAACCTGGTAGGCGAGGGCGTATGCGGGCATGGTGGCTCCTTCGTCAGGGAATGGCGGCCGGTCGGCCGGTGGAAAGGGGTCAGCGCCGGCCACGGAAGGTCCGCCGCAGGTCCTCCACCCACGCGTCGGGGATCTCCCACGGGATGAAGTGGCCGCCGCGGTCGTGGGCGGTGAGGTTGACCAGGTTGTACCAGGCCGCCCGGTCGCTGCCGCGGAAGTGCTCGACGCGACGGTCGGTCGTGACGCCGGGCGGGTTCTCGTGGCCGACGAGGGTGATGCCGGTGGGCGCTTCGACGGCCGGCTGCCGGGGGTGGGACGGGGTCCAGGGGTAGCGGTTGTTGTTGGCGTAGGTGCGGATCGAGGTGCTGATCGAGTTGGTCACCCAGAAGATCATGGCGTGGGTGAGCAGGTCGTCCTTGGTGAAGACGGTCTCGATGTCGCCGCCGTTGTCGCTCCAGCTCATCCAGCGTTCCAGGATCCAGGCGAGCATCCCGGCGGGCGAGTCGGTCAGGCCGTAGGCCAGGGTGCTCGGGGCGAGCACGTGCGCGGCCAGGTGGACGGCGAAGCGCCTGTCCAGCTCGACGATCCTGGCGTGGACGTCGGCGGGCAGGCCCTCGGGGATGGGCTGGCCGCCGCTGAGGTCCCAGGCCCGGTCGCCGTTGAACAGGGTGAGCTTCTGCCCGGAGCCGATGTGGACGGCGTGCAGCTCTCCGGCGTACTTGTGGCCGAGCTGCCCGGTGACCAGGGCGCCCACGTCGCAGCCGGCCGCCCCGTACTTCTCGTGGCCGAGGACCTCGGTCATCAGGGTGTGCCACAGGTCGGCGACCTTCCAGAAGTTCATGTCCGGGCGGCCGGGCAGCGGGCTGGAGAAGCCGAAACCGGGGAAGGAGGGGACGATCACCTCGAACGCCTCGGCCGGGTCGCCGCCGTGGGCGCCCGGGTCGGCCAGCGGGTCGACGACCTTGGACCAGTGCCAGAACGTCCAGGGCCAGCCGTGCGTGAGGATCAGCGGTGTCGGGGCGGGGCCCACCCCGGGCCTGCGCATGAAGTGCACCGGCACGCCGTCGATCTCGACGTGGTAGTGCTCGTAGGCGTTGATCGCGGCTTCGGCCCTGCGCCAGTCGTAGCCGTCGAGCCAGTACTCGACGAGCGGGCGCAGGTAGGTGCGGGGGACGCCGTAGGAGCCGTCCTCGTTGCCCGCGTCGTCGGGCCAGCGGGTCAGCTCCAGGCGCTTGCGCAGGTCGGCCAGTACCTCGTCGGGCACGTGAATGGGGGTCGGTCGCAGCGGCGACATCACGGTCCTTTCTCCTGTTGCCGGCGCCGGTCGACGTCCACCAGGCGCCTGAGGGCAGGCAGGGCCGCCGTGACGGCGGCCCACTCCCCCGGCGTCAGGTGGCCGGCGAGCTCGGCGAGGTGCGCGACGCGGTCGGCCCGGCGCCCTTCGACGACGGCCGCGCCCGCCGCGGTGAGGTGCACGAGGACGGCACGGCTGTCGGACGGGTCGGCCCGGCGCTCCACCAGGCCGTCGCGCTGCAGCTTGGTCACCATCTGCGTCATGGCGGGCTGTGTGACCTGCTCGCCGGCGGCCAGCGCGGTCAGCCGCTGCGGGCCGCGGCCGGCCAGCGTGTGCAGCACCGACAGCGTGGTGAAGCTCAGTCGCTGCACCGACGGCAGCCGGATGAACATCCGGGTGAACTCCTCCAGCGCCGAGGTCAGGTCGGTGACGCTCACGTCGGCGGCGCGAGCTCGCGGCGTGCTCATCGCGCCCGGCAGGGGGCTCGGCGGGCTGAGCTCGCTGTCACGGCTCCTCCGTTCCGTTCTTTCCGCGCGTCGGCACGAAGGAGAATGTATCACCAATTTATATAAGTTGCTTATGACTTTGCGTCCCGACCGTCCCTGACCGGCGCTCAGGGACGGCGCAGACCGCCGAGCTTGTCCGGGTTGACCTGCAGTCGCAGATTCCAAATACGGCCCTCGACCAGGTCGAACGTCAACGCGCCGACGGGCACCTCCCCGAAGCCGACCAGCACGCCCAGCTCGCCGTTGATCACAGCCGGCCGCAACACCGCGCCCCTCACCTGCGGCTTGGCCAGCACCCCGAGCATCCACCGGCCGACATGGTCGGGCCCGTGCAACGGACGGCGCGCCGCCGTGACCTTGCCGCCCCCGTCGGACCAGGCGGTCACCTCCGGCGCCAGCAGCTCCATCACCGCGTTCAGGTCGCCGCCCGAGCAGGCCGCGATGAACCGCGCGGTGACAAGCTCCCGCTGCGCCCGGTCGCTGTCGAAGCGCGGCCGGCGCGCCTGCACGTGCTCGCGGGCGCGATGCGCGATCTGGCGGATCGCCGGCTCGGGCCGCTCCAGGATGCCGGCGATCTCGGCGTGGGAGTAGCCGAAGCTCTCCCGCAGCAGGAACACCGCGCGTTCAACCGGGCTGAGGCTCTCCAGCACCACCATCAACGCGGTGGAGACGGTATCGGCCACCTCACTCCCCTCAGCGACGTCGGGCGAGGTCAGCAACGGCTCCGGCAGCCAGGGGCCGACATAGGTCTCCCGCGTCGCCCGCGCGCAGGTGAGCCGGTTCAGCGACAGGTTGGTCACCATCCGCACCAGATACGCCCTCGGCCGGCGGACCTCGGCGCGGTCGGCGGCGTTCCACGCCAGCCAGGCGTCCTGCAGCACGTCCTCGGCGTCGGCGACGCTGCCCAGCAACTGGTAGGCGGTGGCGAACAGCAGCCGCCGATGCTCGAGGTAAGGGTCCGATCCGGGCATCGCGTCCATCATCACCCGCTCATCGTCTCGATCCGCCGGCCCGCGAACGGCGCCGGGTGCCACCCCGCCCGCTCAGAGCGCCGCCTGGTGGAGGGCACGGCCGCCCCTGGAGACGACGGTCGTCACGTGCATGCGCCTGCTGAGCCGGTAGGTCAGCAGAGGGCTGCCGCTGACCAGCTCCTTGTAGACGACGGCGGCCCGGCCGGTGAGCCGCAGGCGGGCGGGGGTGTCGTCGGCGTGCGTGAACTGGACGACCGCGTCGCGCCGTCCCAGGCTGACGGGCTGATGGAAGTAACCGAACCGGAACGGCTCGACGGGCTTGCCGCGCAGCAGCCGGGCGACGGCGTCGGCGGTGTACTGGGCGGTGGGCAGCCCGCTCTGGCAGGTGCCATGGATCCGTCCCCACGGCATGCGGATCGCCGCCGCGTCGCCGATCGCGTGCACCTCGGGGTGGGAGATCGACCGCAGCGTCGCGTCGACCAGGATCAGGCCGCGCTCGTCCACCGCGATCCCGGCCTCGGCGGCCAGCGGCGAGACCCTCACCCCGGCGGTCCACAGGCAGGCGTCGGAGCCGGCCAGCTCACCGCCCTCCAGCTCGACCGCGCCGGGCAGCACCTTGACGACCCTCGCGCCGGCCCTGACCGTGACACCGAGCCGCTCGAGCGCGCGCATCAGGTACGCGCGGGCCTCGCCGCCCATCATCGTGGCGGGCTCGTCGAGGCTGATCAGGGTGACCTCCAGCCCGGGGTGGCTCTCGGCGATCTCGGCGGCCGCCTCGATGCCGGTCAGCCCGCCGCCGCACACGGTCACGCTCCCGCCCGCCTCGTCGACCTCGGCCAGACGGGCGGCGAACCGGGCGGCGCCCCGCGGACTGTCGAGGGTGAACGCGTGCAGGTCGGCGCCCGCAACCGTGCCGGTGTCGGGCGAGCTGCCCAGCGCGTAGACCAGCGTGTCGTAGTCCAGCCGCGCCGCGCCGCCGTCGATCTCCACCACGCGCCCCCGCGGGTCGATCGCGGTGGCGGCGCCCTTCACGAAGCCGACCCCGGTCCCGGCCAGCAGGTCGGGGATGCGGTGCTCGGCCAGCCGCTGCCCGGCGGCGATCTGGTGCAACCGCAGCCGCTCGACGAACCGGCTCGACGGGTTGACCATCGTGATCCGGACGCCGAGCTTCCGGGTGCGGCGGGCCAGCCTGATCGCGCCGAACATGCCCGTGTAGCCGGCGCCCAGCACGACGATACGGCGGTCACTGCGCATCGCTTCACACTCCCCTGGTCAGGTCACCGGAACGGAACGATGAGGACCGGTGACGACCATGGGACAAACAACCCCGAACCAACGTGACACGTCACCCCTGTGAGCCGCATCACACATCCAGCCGGGCACGAGCGACAGCGGCGCCCGAACAGCCCCGCCTACGCCTTGACCTCCTGCTGGAAGCGCACCATGTTGCCCGACGGGTCACGGAAGGCGCAGTCGCGCGGCCCCCACGGCTGGTCGATCGGCTCCTGCAGCACCTCGGCCCCCGACGCCCGCACCCGCTCGAACGTCGCGTCGAGATCGTCCGCACTGAAGACGATCATCGGCAGGACACCCTTGACGAGCAGCTCCTGCAGCGCGTCGCCGTCGGCCTGAGGACGACCCGCGTGCGGCTCCGACAGCACGAACTCCGGATCCCGCCGATCCGGGCCGCCGAGCGTCACCCACCGGAACCCGCCGGACGCGACGTCGTTGCGCACCTCCAGGCCGAGCGCGTCACGGTAGAAACCGAGCGCCTCGTCCACGTCGTTGACGGTGATGTGGCAGTACTTCAGTGAGATGGTCATGCCGCCCACGTTAGGCGGCCGCGGCCCCGCCCGCTTCTCCGATCCTGCTCGACGACCTGCGTGTCGGCCGCGTCCGCACCTTCGCCACACACGCCGGCATCGCCGCCACCGCACTGTGCTCCCGGCGACGGTACGCACTCGGCGTCTCCCCCACCACCTCGGTGAAACGCGAACTGAACGACCCCAGCGACGTACAACCGACCGCCATGCACGCGTCCGTCACACTCATCCCCCCACGCAGCAACGCCATCGCCCGCTCGATACGCCGCGTCATCAGATAGCTGTACGGCGTCTCCCCATAAGCCGCGCGAAAGCGCCGCGCGAAATGCGCCGGCGACATCAACGCATGACGCGCCATCGTCGGCACATCGAGCGGCTTGGCATACTCACGGTCGATCAGATCCCGCGCCCGGCGCAGGTGAGCGAGGTTGGCGAGCTCTTCCGGAGTCATGGACCGACCCTAGCAACGCCCCCCGACAGAACCCGCCCCCACCTGCGCGCGGACCACCCCGCACCCTCACCCTCCGACGTACGCCGCCAGATGCTCACCCGTGAGCGTCGAACGAGAAGCGACCAGATCCGCCGGAGTGCCCTCGAACACCACCCGCCCGCCGTCGTGACCGGCGCCCGGCCCGAGATCCACGATCCAGTCGGCGTGCGCCATCACCGCCTGATGATGCTCGATCACGATCACCGACTTACCCGAGTCCACCAGCCGATCCAGCAGCCCGAGCAACTGCTCGACATCGGCCAGATGCAGACCCGTGGTCGGCTCGTCCAGCACATAGATCCCGCCCTCGTCGGCCATGTGCGTGGCCAGCTTCAGCCGCTGCCGCTCACCACCCGACAACGTGGTCAACGGCTGCCCCAGACTCACATACCCCAGCCCCACATCGGCCAGCCGGCCCAGAACCGCATGCGCGGCAGGCGTACGCGCCTCACCCGAACCGAAGAACTCCCGAGCCTCCTCCACCGGCATCGCCAGCACCTCGCTGATGTCACGCCCACCCAGACGGTGCTCCAGCACCGACGCCTGGAACCGCTTGCCGTCACACTCCACGCACGTCGTCGCCACACCCGCCATCATCGCCAGGTCCGTGTACACCACACCCGCGCCGTTGCAGCCCGGACAGGCACCCTCGGAATTGGCGCTGAACAACGCCGGCTTGACACCATTGGCCTTGGCGAACGCCTTACGGATCGGATCCAGCATCCCGGTGTAGGTCGCCGGGTTGCTGCGCCGCGAACCACGGATCGCCCCCTGATCCACCGACACCACCCCCGCCCCCGCCGGAATCGACCCGCGCACCAGCGAACTCTTGCCCGACCCCGCCACACCCGTGACCACCACGAGCACCCCGAGCGGAATGTCGACGTCCACCTCGCGCAGATTGTTCGCCGACGCGCCCCGGATCTCCAGCACCCCCGACGGCCTGCGCACCGCCTCCTTCAACGCCGCCCGATCATCCAGATGACGCCCCGTGATCGTGCCGCCGCCCCGCAACCCCTCCACACTGCCCTCGAAGCACACCGCCCCACCCGCCGCACCGGCCCCCGGACCGAGATCCACGACATGGTCCGCGATCACAATCGTCTCCGGCTTGTGCTCCACCACCAGCACCGTGTTGCCCTTGTCGCGCAAGCGCAACAACAGATCGTTCATCCGCTGGATGTCATGCGGATGCAGACCCACCGTCGGCTCGTCGAACACGTACGTCGTGTCGGTCAGCGACGAACCCAGATGACGGATCATCTTCACCCGCTGCGCCTCACCACCCGACAACGTGCCCGAGGGCCGCTCCAGCGACAGATAACCCAGCCCGATCTCCACGAACGACTCCAGCGTCCGCAGCAACGCCGCCAGCAACGGCGCCACCCCCGGCTCATCCAGCCCCCGCACCCACCCCGCCAGATCACTGATCTGCATCGCGCACGCATCAGCGATGTTCACCCCGCCGATCCGCGACGAACGCGCCGCCTCACTCAGCCGCGTCCCCCCACAATCCGGGCAGGCGGTGAACGTCACCGCCCGGTCCACGAACGCCCGGATGTGCGGCTGCATCGCCTCCCGGTCCTTCGACAGGAACGACTTCTGGATCTTCGGAATCAACCCCTCATACGTGAGATTGACCCCCTCCACCTTCACCTTCGTCGGCTCCCGATACAGGAAGTCCCGCATCTCCCGCTCGGTGAACTCACGGATCGGCTTGTCCGGATCCAGGAAACCCGACTCGGCGTAGACCCGCACCGTCCAGAAACTGTCCGACTTCCAGCCCGGGATCGTGAACGCCCCACCCGCGATCGACAAGGAATCGTCGTACAGCTGCGACAGATCGATGTCGGAGACCCTCCCCCGCCCCTCGCACCGCGCGCACATACCGCCCGTCAGCACGAACTCCTGCCGCACACTCCTGCCCGCACCACGCTCGACCGTCGCCGCACCCGTGCCCCGCACCGACGGCACATTGAAGGAGAACGCGTTCGGCGAACCGATGTGCGGCCGCCCCAACCGGCTGAACAGGATGCGCAACATCGCGTTGACGTCGGTCACCGTGCCCACCGTCGAACGCGGATCCGACCCCAACCGCTGCTGATCCACGATGATCGCCGTCGTCAGCCCCTCCAGCACGTCCACGTCCGGCCGCGGCAACACCGGCATGAACCCCTGCACGAACGCGCTGTACGTCTCATTGATCAGCCGCTGCGACTCCGCGGCGATCGTGTCGAACACCAGCGAACTCTTACCCGACCCCGAAACACCGGTGAACACCGTCAACCGCCGCTTCGGAATCTCGATACTGACGTCCTTCAGATTGTTCTCACGCGCGCCGTGCACGCGGATCACATCATGACTGTCAGCGACGTGCGACGACGCCGGCCACCCATCCCCCGACCCCGCACCCGTCCTCGTGGCCATGCTCATCCCTGTTCTCCATCCGTGTCACGGCAACGCGCCCCTGAGCCGCTCAGGCTAGCCGCGCCACACCACCCGCGCTTCTCCGATCCTGACCAATCAGAGCGGACGCCGCCCCGGCACCCCCCGCCCGATCACCACACTCACCCCCGACGCGACCCCCACAGTTCCAGGCCCCATGATGGGTCCGTGGACTTCGAGCCCTACCGCGACGAACTGGTCGCGTACTGCTACCGAATGGTCGGCTCCTTCCACGAGGCCGAAGACCTGGTCCAGGAGACCATGCTGCGAGCCTGGAAAGCCCGCGACCGGTACGACCACACCCGCGCCTCCCTACGAACCTGGATGTACCGGATCGCCACCAACACCTGCCTGACCGCACTCGACAAACGCACACGGCGCCCCCTGCCCTCCGGACTGGGCACACCCAGCGACGACCCCGGAGCCCCCCTCACCCCCGCCCTCGACATCCCCTGGCTCCAACCGTTCCCCGACACGCGATTCGACCCCGGAACCCGAACCGACATGCGACTCGCCCTCGTCGCCGCGATGCAGAACCTGCCACCACGACAGCGAGCCGTACTCGTGCTCCGCGACGTACTCGACTTCACCGCCGCCGAAGTCGCCGCCCAACTCGACACCACCGTCCCGGCCGTCAACAGCGCCCTGCAACGCGCCCGCGCCACCCTCGCGAACACACACGGGATCGACGAGATCAGCGAGCCGGACGACCCGAAGGTCCGCGCGACGATCGAGCGGTACGCCCGCGCCTTCGAAGCAGCCGACGTCCCCGCACTCGTACGCCTCCTCACCCAGGACGCCATCCTCGAGATGCCGCCCGTGCCCCTGTGGTACCGAGGCAGCCACCACTACGGCCTGTTCATGCGCCGCGTGTTCGACATGCGCGGCACAGGCTGGGCCGTCGAACACCTCACCGCCAACGGACAGCCCGCACTCGCCGCCTACACCCCCGAGCCCGGCGGCGGGCACCGCCTGCACACCCTGCAGGTGCTCACGATCACCGGCGGCCTGGTCGCGCGCAACGTCGTCTTCGCCGATCCAGCCGTCTTCAGGGCCTTCGACCTCCCCGAACGAATTCCTGCCGGCGACTTCGGCCCCGGGCGATGAGTTCCGCCGATGCCGCCGGTACGTACGGGTGAGCATCGAGCGAAAGGACATCCATCGTGAGCGTCATCGTCATCGCCTTCATCACCCTGGACGGGATCGTGTCCGACCCGGACGGCTCCATGGGCACGCCGCGCCGAAGCTGGTCGCCTCCCGCACCCTGACCGACACCTCGGCATGGGCGAACTCCGAGGTCATCGACGGCGACCTCACCGACGTCGTCAAGCGCGAGCGGCGTGACGTGATCGTCACCGGCAGCCTGAGCGTCGTGCGCGCGCTGATGGCCGCGGACCTGATCGACGCGTACCGGCTGCTGACCTTCCCCACGATCCTCGGCACCGGCGAGCGGCTCTTCCCCGCCGGCGCGGCACCCGCCCACCTGGAATGCACGTCGGCCGAGCAGATCGGCGCCGCCGTCCTCACCCGCTACGAGAGGACGGCGCCGGTTTCCGGTCGGTGATGGGTTGTCTGGGCCGGAACGCGTGTTTGCGTTCCGGCCCAGCGCCTTTACATTGTAGATTCATAAGCCTTCAGCTTTGGTGCTGCTCCGGCAGGTAGCTCTCGGCATGCGCCCACACCAGCACGTTGGGCAGGTTCTCCCGTTCGAAGAAGGCGAGGACCTCCCGGTCCGAGTGACGCAGGCTGAAGTGGGTCAGCACGAACAGGGTGTCCGGATGGGCCAGGACGAACGGCCTGAGCTCACTCCACACCGTGTGGCCCACGCGTCGCGCCCGGTCGAGCTCGGCGTCGTCCAGATACGTGCACTCGGTGACGAGCACCGGATAGTCGAACAGCCCGGGGACGCGCCCCAGCGCGCTGGCGTGCGTGTCCCCCAGGTAGGCGAACAACGGCCGCCGGACCTGCCGGTCGACCTCGACGCCCCGCCTGCGCCGGTCGGCGACGAGCCGGCCGAACTCGGCGGCGTCGAGCGTCGCCCTGAGCTCCTCGACCTCCGGCAGCAGGGCTCGCCGGTTCTCGGCGACGCCGTAGCCCACGCTGGGCACCTTGTGCACGGTCTCGAGCACCCGCACCGTGTGGGAGCCGTTCCTGCCGAAGCGGAACTCCTCCCCCGGCCGCACCCCGTGCACCCGGGCCCCCGCCGCGAGGGCCGGGTCGTAGGCGGCCACCTGGTTCAGCTCGGTCGTGGCGCGCAGGTACTCGCGCACGTACGGCAACGCCTCGCCGGGCACGTAGATGTCGACCCCCGTGGGCCTGGTCGCCAGGTAGTCGAGGTCCTTGGAGTGGTCGAGGTGCGTGTGCGTCAGCAGCACCGTGTCGACCTGGCGGCCCTCGGCCAGCCCGGCATCGAGGGCGAGCTTCAGCTCGGGGACGTGGAAGAAGGTCTTGTCGTTGGCGCGCGAGTAGCCGGTGAGCGTCAGGCGGGCGCCGGGCGTCCGCCACGTCTTCCACTGCCGGAACGGATGCCCGCGCTCCAGGCGCTCGGGACGCGTGATCATGGTGAGGAGGATATCGACGGGCGCAGGACGTCCGCTCGCGTCGAACCACTCCCCCGGCGCGCGGACGGCGTCAGCGGCGCTGGAGCGGTTCTTCTTCCTCGATGACGAGGACCGGAAGGTGATCGCCAAGCGGCGTGACCTCAACGTCCTGGACGGCGTCAGGTGCCGACCGGGCGCACCGATCAGCTTGTGTGCCGCCGCCTTGGTCCGCCGCTTCGCAGCCGTGACGGTCTGCTCCCCCGCGGCCCGGAGGCCGCCACGGCGTGGTTGCAGCCGTTGGCGGGAGGCATCGTCACGTCCTACTCGGCCGGGTCCCAGGCACTGAGCTGCTCGAAGATACGTCGGTCGCCGTCGAGCTCCAGGGAGTCGATCGGGATACGGTCGTGCAGGATGAAGACCAGCTCGCCGGCCGTGCCCCGAGCGGAGAAGAAGGCGGCGGCCGCGTTCGGGCCCTGGCCGGCAGCGGTGGCCGGCATGGTGCCGGCCCCGGGGAGGCGGGCGGTCCGTGCGCCGTCGGCGGAGAGCGAGAGCCGCCAGGAACGCCCCTCGGAGGCGTGGAAGTCGACGGCAGCGGGCTTGTGCGGCCAGGCACTCGTCGTTGCGACGCAGGTGGACAGGAACTCGTCGACACCGTCCAGCAACCGCGATCCGGGCCGGCCTTCCGCAATGCGTCCAGCAGGTGCTCCGTGGACTCCGCCAACCAGGCCAGCAGGGCCTCGCGCTCCCGAGGCGCAGCCGGGGCGCGGCACCTGTACGTCGAGGCTGGGCGCGGAGGCGACCGCGGTGCGGAAGGCAGTCGACCGTTCAGCATCGAGTCCCTCGTGAGACTCCTCGGCGTTTCCGCCGGCACCCTCTACAACCACATCCCCGACCTGCGTGACCCCGATGTCCGGCCGCTTTCAGACGGCGTTGATCGGCGCCGGGTTCTCGGGGAGCTGCCAGCCGCCGCCCCGGTCCTCCTTCGAGAAGCGCGCGGCGAGATCCGGAACGCGCAGGAAGGAGGCCAGCGCGGTGGCGGCCTGGAAGGCGTCGATCGCACGCTGGGTCATCGGCATGCCCAGGCGCAGGAGACGCGGGTTCACCTCGCCCTGGATCTCGTCGATGAAGGGCCGCAGGGCGCTGTCGTAGTTCGCCAGGGCGGTCGGCAGGTCGCCCGGGTGCCGGTTGATCTCGCCGGCCAGGACGTGGGCCCCCACCAGGCCGCCGGAGACGCCCATGCCGCTGTAAGGGGAGGCACAGTGGGCGGCGTCGCCGGCCAGGACCACGCGGCCCGTGGACCAGGTGTCGATGCGGACCTGGACGATCTCCTGGGAGTAGAAGAAGGGGCTCGTCCGCATGCCGTCGACGAAGCGCTCGGTCTGCCAGCCCGCGTCGCGGAACCTGCTCGCCCAGAACTCCCGCTGGCGCTCGACGGGTTTCCGGTGGATCGCCGAGGCCTCCTCGGACTCCTCCCTCATCACGAAGTACACCTGGGTCTCGGTCGGGTTGTGGCTGCGGCGCATGATCTGACGGCCACCCGGGACCATGTAGGTGTCCCGGATGTTGCCGTCGGACGCCGTGCGCGGAATGAACCAGTAGGCCATGTGGATGCCGAGCCGCCAGTACGGGTCGAAGCCCGCGGGGAGCATCGCCCGCCGGATGCGCGATCCCTGCCCGTCCGCGCCGACCAGGAGGTCGAACTCGCCGGAGGACCCGTCGGAGAAGTGCGCGACGACCTTCTGTTCGTCCTGCTCGAAGCCGTCCACGCTCACGCCGAAGACGTACTCGGTGTCGTCCTTCGACGCGTCGTGCAGGATGCGCACCAGGTCGCCGCGCATGATCTCGTACTCGGAGGTGAGGCTCTGCCGGCCCCGGCCGGAGGTGTTGGCCATGATCGTCGCCTTGGCCCTGCCGCGCGCATCGACGAAGGCGACCCCCGCCTCGTCCACCAGCTTGCCGCGGACGGCGTCAAGAAGTCCCATCCGCTCGACGGCCTCGATGCCCTGTCCCCGGAGGTCGACCTGCGCCCCGGTGGCCCGCAGCACCGGAAAGCGTTCGACGACGGTCACCCTGTGCCCGCCCCGCGTGAGCCAGAAAGCCAGCGCCTGGCCCGCTATCCCGCCGCCGGCGACAAGGACCCGCAGGGGGCGCGCTCCCGATCTGTCGGCCATGCCGTCACCCCAAAAATCTATCGGTGAATGATTCCTCTTCAGAGTCATCTATCAGTGATAGATTTGTCAACGTGACCAAGGTGAACCGGGAGATCGTCGTCTCCGAAGCGCTCGACCTGCTCGACGAGGTCGGGCTGGACACGGTCAGTACGCGGCGGCTGGCCAAGCGGCTGGGCGTCGAACAGCCCTCGCTCTACTGGTACTTCCACACCAAGAAGGACCTCCTCGCCGCCATGGCGGAGGCGGCGATGGCACCGCATGCGGCCGCCCCGCTGCCGACGCCCGACGACGACTGGCGCGAATGGTTCCTGGACAACACGCGAAGCTTCCGGCGCACCCTGCTGATGCGCCGGGACGGCGCCCGCCTCCACGCAGGCAGCACTCCTGCCAACGATCTCGACCGGATCCGCCGCAAGCTGGACTTCCTGATCGCCTCCGGAGTGCCCGAGCGGGACGCCCAGATGGCGATGCTGGCCGCCGGCCGTTTCACTGTCGGCAGCGTCCTGGAGGAACAGGCGGACGCCGACACCGGCGACGGCTCGGATCCACCGGCGGACATGCCGGTGATCGACCATGAGTCGGCGTTCGAGGCCGGCCTGACCCTGATCCTGGACGGCCTGGTGCACCGCACCGCAGCGCCTCGATCGCGGGGCACGCGCGTGAGCACGGGGTGAGCCGAGTCGCCGTGCGCACCGCGCTGGCCGACCTGCTGCCCGACCCGAGGGTCCCGCCCCCTCAGTCCTGATCGACCAATGGGCCGCCCGCATCCGAACGGCAGGCGGCGGCAACTCCGCCCGAACCGGCTCGCCGGGCGGCGAGGGCGGCGTGGGCGGCTCGCTCCCCAGCGAGGAGGGCGCCTTCGACGCGTGGCCACGCATGTGCGTACACTGTTCGCAAGACGCGCACGGCGTCCCCGGCGATATCTGAGGAGAGCATCATGCCCGCGACCCTGAACTGGAACTCCGACGGCGAGTGGACCGCGCGGGACGAGTGGGGGATGCGCGACTCGGCGGGCCGCCGCTTCGAGCGCGACCGCTGGCAGGCACGCCTGGACGAGCTGCGCGCCACCCACCACGTCCCCGGCGCCACGCTGGCCGTGCTGGTCGACGGGCAGGTGCACGAGCTGGCCAGCGGCGTGCTGCATCGCGGCACCGGCGTGGAGGCGACGACGGACTCGGTGTTCCTGTCCGGCTCGATCGCCAAGGTCTACACGGCCACGCTCGTCATGCGGCTGGTCGACGAGGGGCGGCTCACCCTGGACACGCCGGTCGCCGACGTGCTGCCGGAGTTCGCCACCCCCGACCCGGAGGCCACCAGGACGATCACCGTCCGGCAGCTCCTGTCCCACACCGGCGGCGTCACCAACGACTTCAACCACGACAGCGGCCGCGGCGACGACTGCCTGGCGCGATACGTCGAGGCCGCCCGGGACGTGCCGCTCGACTGCCCGCCCGGCACCGCCATCTCCTACGGCGGGCTCGGCTACGTCGTGCTGGGCCGTCTCGTCGAGGTCCTCACCGGCCGGACCTGGGACCAGGCGCTCAAGGACCTGCTGTTCACCCCGCTCGGCCTGGAGCGCTCGATGACGCTGCCGGAGGAGGCGCTGCGCTTCCGGGTGGCGATGAGCCACCTGGGCGAGGAGGGCGGCGACCCCGACCCGGCCCCGGCCTGGGACCTGATGCCGCGCTCGGCGGGACCGTACGGGCGGGTCATCGTCTCGGCGGGCGACATGGCCCGCTTCGCCGGCCTGCACCTGGCCGGCGGCCTCGCCCCCGACGGCACCCGCGTGCTGTCAGCGCAGGCGGTCGCCGCGATGCAGCGCCGCGAGACCGACGTCCCCGACAAGTGGACGGTCTCCGCCGACGGCTGGGGCCTGGGCTGGACCCTGTACGACTGGGACGGCGTCCCCGGCTACGGTCACGACGGCGCCGCCATCGGCCAGTACGCCTACCTGCGGGTCGTGCCGCACGCCGGCCTGGCCCTGGTCCTGATGACCAACGGCGGCAGCGCCCGCCTGCTCTACGCCGACCTGTTCCGCGACCTCCTCGCCGATCTCGCCGGCGTCACCATGCCCGCCCCCTTCGGGCCGCCCGCGCAGCCGCCCGCCGTCGACCTCGCCCCGCTCCTGGGCACCTACCGGCGCGAGGGCGTCGTCATCACCGTCAGCCGCGGCGACGACGGCGGCCCCCGCATGCGGTACGAGTTCGTGGACGGCATGAAGGACATGTCGCCGCCCCTCGACATGGAGCTCGTCCCGGTGACGCCGGCCGTCTTCGCCGCCTCCGGCGCCGGCGCCTCCTTCAGCGAGGACTACATGCCGGTCGTCTTCGCCACCCTGTCGAACGGCACTCCTTGCGTGTACGTCGGGATGCGGGCCACACCGAAGGTCGCCTGACCTCGCATAGTGTCTCCCCGTGGAATGAGTTATCCGCGTAAGCGTTGTGCGGATGACGGACGTGCGGGCACCCCGGGAGAGCAACGTGGACTTCGAGCAGGCCGACGCCCTGAACGGCGCGATCAGGACGATCACCATCCGCCACCGTGCGCGCGCGGCGGTCAAGCTGGCCGAGCTGGGCCTGCATCCCGGACATGAGGCGGTCCTGCTGCTGCTGGACGCGAACGGCCCGCAGACCCAGAAGCAGCTGTCCACCGGGGCGGGATGCGAGCCGCCGAGCATCACCCTCATGGTGCGCAAGCTGGAGGCGGCCGGCCTGGTGGGCCGGCGTCCGTCCGAGCAGGACGCGCGCGCCGTCGTGGTGACCCTGACCGACGCCGGCCGTGAGGTCATCGCGCCGCTCAAGAAGCTGTGGTGCGAGCTGGCCGACGAGACCGTCGCGCACCTCACCGCCACCCCGGTCGACCGGCTGCTCGCCGCGCTCACCGACCTGGCCGGCAGCCTGCGCGCCGCCACGGGCGAGGACCGGACCACCTGATCGCCCCGGCCCGGTACGGGCTTGCCAATCCTTACCGCCCAAGATATAACCTAGCCTCGTTAGTTACTTCCTAATGTCTCTAGGAAAGAGGCGCGCATGGCACGGGCCGGGTTGACGGCGGACCGGGTGACGCTCACCGGCGCCGAGCTGGCGGACGAGGTCGGGCTCGACCACGTGACCATGTCGGCGGTGGCCCGCCGGCTCGGGGTGAAGGACGCCAGCCTGTACGTGCACGTCCGCAACCTCGAGGACCTGCGCGGGCGGATCGCCCTGCTGGCCGCGGACGAGAAGACCATCCGCATCGCGGAGGCCACCGCCGGGCGCGCCGGCAAGGACGCGCTGGTGGCGTACGCGAACGCCTACCGGGACTACGCCCACGCGCACCCGGGCCGCTACACGGCGACGCAGATCCCCATGCAGATCGACCCCGAGCTGCTGGCGCGGGCGCCCGGGCCGCGCCGCGCGATCGAGCTGACCTACAGCATGCTGCGCGCCTATCACCTGGACGAGCCCGACCTCACCGACGCGGTCCGGATGATGCGCAGCATGCTCCACGGCTTCATCAACCTGGAGGCCGCGGGCGGGTTCGCGCACGCGCGCCCGGTCGAGGACTCCTGGGTCCGCTGCCTCGACGCCCTGCACGCCCTCCTGGAGAACTGGCACGCGCATCGCGAAGGAGACCCGGCATGACCAGCCCGACCATCGGCAGCCTGCGCGTGGACGGCGCCACCCTGCACTACGAGGTCCGTGGAAGCGGCCCGCTGCTGCTGCTGATCCCCGGCGGCACGGGCGGCGCGGCCGCCTTCGACGGCGTCGCCGACGCCCTGGCCGCCGACTGGACGGTCGCCTCCTACGACCCGCGCGGCATGTCCGGCAGCCACCTGGACGACCCGGAGGCCCCGCAGCGGGTCGAGCAGCACGCCGACGACGCGTTCCGGCTGCTGGAGCTGCTGTCTGCGGACGCGCCCGCCCGCGTGGCCGCCTGCAGTTCGGGGGCCATCGCCGCGCTGCACCTGCTCACCGCCCACCCCGAGCGGATCGAACGCGTCGTGGCGCACGAGCCGCCGCTGGTGGAGGTGCTGCCGGACGCCGCCGAGCACCGCGCGATGCTCGCCCGCGTCCAGGACACCTTCCGCCGGGAGGGGCTGATGCCCGCGGCGGCCGTGTTCGCGGCCGGCCTCAGGCGGCCCGGCGCCGAGGCCGCCGACCCGCCCGCCGCCCCGCCCGCCGACCCCCGGGCGGCGCTCGCCGCGCTGCCGCCGGAGGCGAGGGCGCGCGTCGAGCGGACGATGGCCAACATGCCGTACTTCCTGGGGCGCATCGTGCCGAGCTTCATGGCCTACACCCCGGACCTCGACCGGCTGGAGGCCCTGTCGGACCGGCTCGTGCTCGCCGGCGGAGCGGACTCGCGCGGCGAGCTGCCCTACCGCCCCGCGGCGTTCCTGGCCGAACGGTTCGGCACGGAGTTCGTCGAGTTCCCCGGCGGGCACACGGGCCTCAGCACCCACCCCGCCGAGTTCGGCGAGCTGCTGCGCAAGGTGCTGACGCTCCGGTGAACGACGGCGCCCGGCCGGGGCACCGTCACGGTGCTCCGGCCGGGCGCCGAAGAAAGCCCGCCTCCTACTTGAGGCTGTCCGGGACGCCGGACTTGTCGCCGAGGCCGACGAGGTAGTCCGCGTACTCCTTCACGTTGTCCTTCGTGACCAGCTTGCCCTGCAGCGTCTCGTCGGGCTGCACCTGCTTGCCGCCCAGGACGTCGCCGGCCAGCGAGAGCACCTTCTGCCCGAGCGCGAACGGCGACTCGGCGTTGGTGGCGTACATCTCCCCCGCCGCGACGGCGGCCAGCGCGTCGGCGATGCCGTCGTTGCCGACGACCTTGACCTTGCCCACCAGGTTGCGGGCCTTGAGCGCGGACAGGACGCCCATGGCCATCTCGTCGTTGGCCGCGTACACGCCGTCGATGTCGGGGTTGGCCTGCAGCACGTTCGTCATGACGTTCAGGGCCTTGGCCCGGTCGAAGTCGGCCGCCTGCGTGGCGACGACCTTGATGTCCTTGTGCGTGGCGATCTGCTGCTGGAAGCCCTTGCTGCGGTCCTGGGCGACGTTGGTGCCGAGGATGCCCTGGATCTCGACGACCTTGCCCTTGCCGCCGACGGCCTCGGCCAGCGCGTCGGCCGCGTTCTTGCCCGCCTGGACGGCGTCGTAGCCGACGAACGTGGCCAGCTTGCCGCCGGACGGCTTGCGGTCGAACGCCATCACGGGGATGCTCGCCGCGTTCGCCTGGGTGACGGAGCTGCTGGCGGACTGGCTGCCCACCGGGTCGAGGATGAGGATGCCGGTCTGCTTGGAGATGGCGGTCGTCGCCTGGTTGAGGAAGGTGGCGTCGGAGTTGTCGGCGTTCTGCACGTTCAGGGTGATGCCGCTCTTGGCGGCCTGCGCCTCGGCGCCGTCCTTCACGCTGATGAAGAACGGGTTGCCGAGCGTGCTCATGATGATCGTGGCGTCCTTCTTGCCGGACGCCTGCGGGGCGCCCGTGGTCGTCTCCTCGCCGCCCCTGCTGCAGGCGGTCAGGGAGACGGCGGCCAGGAGCGCGACGGCGACGAACTTGCGGGGAGTGCGCATGTCTGTTCCTTCTGGATGTGCTGGGCCTAGATGTGCTGGGCGAGTTCGGGGGTGCGTGCGGGGGGCTGGGCGGCCCTGCGCGGCACGAGCCGGCGCAGGACGTCCACGTTGCGGTCGAGGAAGACGGCCAGCAGGATGACCAGGCCCTTCACCACGTCCTGCAGGAACGGGGAGACGTCGAGCAGGTTCATCCCGTTGTCGATGACGCCGAGGACGAGCGCCCCGACGAGGGTGCCGAGCAGGGTGCCGCGGCCACCGGCCAGGCTGGTGCCGCCGATGATGACGGCCGCGATCGCGTCCAGTTCGAGGCCGGCCCCGGCGGTCGGCTGGGCCGTGGACAGCCGGGCGGTGATGACGAACCCGGCCAGGGACGCCAGCACGCCGCTGATGACGAAGGCGAGCACCTTGACGCGGTGGACCCGGATGCCGGACAGCCGCGCGGCCTCGACGTTGTCGCCGGTGGCGTAGACGTAGCGGCCGAAGCGGGTGCGGGCCAGGACGAACCCGAAGACGCCGAACGCCACCAGCATGATCCACACCGGTACGGGCACGCCCGCGAACCTCGCCTGCCCGATCCCCTGGAAGTCGTAGTCCGTCACCGGGATCGGGTTGCCCGAGGTGATGTGCAGGGTGAGTCCGGCGAACACCGACATCGTGGCCAGCGTCGCGATGAAGGACGGCATCCTGGTCCTGGTCACGAGCAGGCCGTTGATCAGCCCGATGGCGGCGCCGGTCGCCAGGCCCGCCGCCAGCGCGGGGACCAGCCCGTACGTGCCGAGCGTCAGGGCGGTGACGACGGCGGAGAAGCCGAGCGCCGAGCCCACGGACAGGTCGATCTCGGCGAGGATGATCACGTACGTCTGCCCGGCGGCGAGCAGCGCGGCCACGGAGGTCGCGAGCGCGACGTTGAGCAGGTTCGTCGGGGTGAGGAAGACCGGCGAGGTCACCGAGAGGACGACCCCGACGAGGAGGAGCATCCACACCGCGCGCAGCCGGCCCGCGACGGTCTTGAGTTTCGAGGTCATGCGGCACCTACCAGTGCGTGCTTGAGGATGGACTGCTCGTCGAGGCCGTCGCCGGTCAGCTCGGCGACGAACCGTCCTTCGCGCATCACGACCACGCGGTCGGACATGGCGACGAGTTCCGGCAGGTCGGAGCTCACGAGCAGGACGGCGACGCCGTCGGCGGTGAGCTGGTTGATGATCCGGTAGATCTCGGTCTTGGCGCCGACGTCCACGCCGCGGGTCGGCTCGTCCATGAGCAGCACCCGCGGCCGGGTCATCACCCACTTGGCGAACAGGGCCTTCTGCTGGTTGCCGCCGGACAGCGAGCTGACCGCGATCGACGGGGAGGCGGCGCGCACCCGCAGGTCGGAGATGACCGCGCCGGTGGCCGCCCGCTCCTTCGCGCGCCGGACGACGCCGATCAAGGGGCCGCCGCCGGAGCTGAACGCGCGCAGCGAGGCCAGCGACACGTTCGCCTCCACCGACTGGCCCATGCACAGGCCCTCCGCCTGCCGGTCGGGCGACAGGTAGGCGATGCGGCTGCCGATCGCGTCCTCGACGCTCGCGACGCGTACGGCGGAGCCGCCCACGAGCACGGACCCGGTCAGCGGCTGCAGGCCGAACAGCGCGCGCAGCAGGTCGCTGCGCCCGCAGCCGACCACGCCGCCGATGCCGACCACCTCGCCGGCCCTGACCTGGAGGTCGATGTCGTGGAAGCGGGCGCCGTTCCCGCCGCGCACCTCCAGCACGACCTCGTCCCCCGCGTTGCGCTCCTTGGGGTAGAAGTCGTCCACGGCGTCGCCGACCATCGCGGTGACGACCTGGGCCGGGGTGAGCTGCCCGGTGGGGGCGTCGAGCGTGACCCGGCCGTCGCGCAGCACGACGACGCGGTCCGACAGGGCGAAGACCTCGTCCAGCCGGTGGCTGATGTAGATCACCGACACGCCGGCCTCGCGCAGCCGGTTCACCTGGGCGAAGAGCTGCTCGGACTCCTGCTCGTCGAGCGCCGCGGTGGGCTCGTCGAGGATGATCAGCCGCAGCTCGTGGGTCATGGCCTTGGCGATCTCGAGCATCTGCCGCTCGGCCACGCTCAGCTCGCCGACCTGGCGATGCACGTCGATCTCCATGCCGAGGCGGCGCAGCGCCCGCCCGGCCTCGGCGGCCATGCGCTGCTTGGAGACGAACAGGCGGCCGAAGACGCGCTCGCGGTCCAGCACGTACATGTTCTCGGCCACGCTGAGGTGCGGGAACAGGTTCTGCTGGAACTCCTGGTAGATGACCTCGATGCCCTGGGCCATCGCGGCCTGCGGGTCCTTGAGGACCGTCGGGGTCCCGTCGATGAGCAGCCGCCCGGAGTCGGGCTGGTGCGCGCCGGAGATCACCCGGGTGAGCGTGGACTTGCCCGCCCCGTTCTCCCCCACGAGCGCGACGACCTCGCCGGGACCGACGTCGAAGCTGACGCCCCGCAGGACGCTGTTGTCGCCGAAGGACTTGCGCACATCGGCAAGCTGGAGATGCATGCCAGGCTCCCGATCAGTACACGACGCCCGCGGTGAGCAGGACGTTGGCGTACGGGGTGAACTCGCCGGAGCGGACGGCCGCCCTGGCGCCGGTGGTGGCCTGCTTGAACGCGGTGTGCGGCACGAACTCCAGCGCCAGGCCGAGCCGGTCGAACCGCTCCTCGATGGCCGCCAGCATGTCGGGGCTGTGCTGCTTGATCTCCTCGGACAGCAGCACGCCCTCCACGGCCACCTCGTCGAGCACCGCGTCGAGCAGATCGAGGAAGCGCGGCAGGTTCTCCCGGACGGCGAGGTCCACGCGCTCCACCTCCCGCGGGACGGGCAGGCCCGCGTCGGTGACGACGATCGTGTCGGTGTGGCCGAGCTCGGAGATGACGCGGGCGAGCTGGGCGTTGAGGGTTCCCTGGTTGCGCCTCATCGGGCTGCTCCTTCCATGGAGGTGGTGACCAGCGGCTCGACCTCGTCCCGGCCGGGGAGCGAGGGGCTCGCTCCGGCCTTGGTGGTGGCCAGGGCGCCGGCCGCCATGCCGTACTGGATGGCGGTGTCCACGTCGGCCCCGGCGGCGAGGGCGCCGCCGAAGAAGCCGGTGAACGCGTCGCCGGCCGCCGTGGTGTCCACGGGCGTCACGGCGTACGCGGGGAAGTGGCGGGTGCGCTCCCCGGTCACCGACAGGGCGCCGCCCGAGCCCAGCGTGATGATCGCGTGGCGCACGCCGCGCTCCAGGAACCAGGCCGCCGCCCGCTCCGCCGACTCCAGGTCGGTGACCTGGACGCCGGTCAGCACGGTGGCCTCGCTCTCGTTGGGGGTGACGATGTCGAGGTGCGGCCACACGTCGTCCGGCAGCTCCTGGGCGGGCGCCGGGTCGAGGACCACGGTCAGCCCGGCCGCCGCGCCCTCCCGCGCCGCGTGGCAGGCGACCTCCGTGCGGATCTCCAGCTGGAGCAGCAGGACGCCGACCCGGTCGCGGACGCGCTGGATGCTCTGCGTGACCATCGCCTCGTCGAGGGAGGCGTTGGCGAGCGGCGTGATGACGATGTCGTTCTCGCCGGAGGCGTCCACGCGGATGTGGGCGACGCCCGTGCGGCCCTCGACCGTGCGGACCTCGGTGAGCATGACGCCGTGGGCCTCCAGGCCGGACAGCACGATGTCGCGGAACGGGTCCTGGCCCACGCAGGCGGCCATCCAGGTCGGGGCGCCGGAATGGGCCGCGGCCACGGCCTGGTTCGCACCCTTGCCGCCGAGGACGAGGGTGAAGTCGTCGCCGAGCACGGTCTCACCGCGCCGCGGCAGCCGCCGGCTGAACGCCGTGACGTCCGCGGTGATGCTCCCGACGACGAGAACACCGGTGGGTTCCATGGGGGTTCCTCCAGTTTTGGGGATGGGTGGCCCGAGGCCACGGCCCATGCGCCGTGTCCTTGCGGGTGCGGGGTCGATCAGATCCCGGCGGGGTGCCAGACCGTCTTGGTCTCCATGAACGCGGTCATGCGTCTCGTCCCCCGGTCCTCCGCCGCGGTGAGCACGCGCTTGAAGTTCTCGGCCGCCGCCTGCTCGCAGGCCAGGGCCAGCTCGGGGGCCGTCACGCCGGTGAGGTCGAGCCCGTTGACGTCCATGTGCGCGGCCAGCCAGGGCGCCAGCTCGGCCTGGTGGCCGGTGAGGATGTTGACGACGCCGCCCGGCAGGTCGGAGGTGGCCAGCACCTCGGCGAAGGTGATCGCGGGCAGCGGCGCCCGTTCCGAGGCGACCACGACACAGGTGTTGCCGGTGACGATCACGGGCGCGACGGCCGAGACGAGGCCGAGGAGGGGCTCGGCGGGCGCGACGACCGCGACCACGCCGCTCGGCTCGGGCGACGACAGGTTGAGGTACGGTCCCGCGACCGGGTTGGCCGTGCCGCGCACGGCGGCGATCTTGTCGGACCAGCCGGCGTACCAGACGAGCCGGTCCACGGCGGCGTCCACCTGCTCCAGCGCCTGCTTGCGCGGGCCGCCGAGCTCGTCGGCGAACTGGGCGCGGCGGCCCTCCAGCATCTCGGCGACGCGGTAGAGGATCTGGCCCCGGTTGTAGGCGGTGGCGCCGGACCAGCCGGGGAACGCCTTGCGCGCGGCGACCACGGCGTCGCGGGCGTCCTTGCGCGAGGCCCTGGCGGCGTGCTCCGTCCTCGTCACGAGGTAGGACCTCCCGCTCTCCGAGCGCGGGAACGCTCCACCGATGAACAGCTTGTACGTCTTGCGCACGGTCACGCGTCGATCAGACATCGAGGTATGCCTCCAGCCCGTGAAGGCCGCCTTCGCGGCCGTAGCCGGACTCCTTGTAACCGCCGAACGGCGAGGCCGGGTCGAACTTGTTGAACGTGTTGGCCCACACCACGCCGGCCCGCAGCCGCT
>NZ_JABWGN010000013.1:0-51625 GCF_013363975.1 Nonomuraea montanisoli
CTCCATTAAAGGTCTGATACCCAACTAAAAAGGAATCCGTCACCGGCTTTCGCCGATATGACGGGGTCATGCATTGTTCATGCACTGGCTTTTAACACACTGTTGAGTTCTCAAGAAACGGACGCGTTCTCCCCGGTCCTGCGAGAGGCGCACATTCCGTCTGCCGGTATTCTATCAGATTCGGAAGGTTCTTGTCAAACCGCCCGATCCGGTAGATTCCGGACCTGCCCCGCTTCGGGGCAACTCCCCTAACTTACTCGAACATTCAGCCTTTGTCCAACCAGAGGTGAACGCAGCCAGAAGCCCGGATGAGCCAGAGGGAGATCAGGGCCAACCGGCCCCGCGCGGAAAACTCTACCAGTCCGCGCGGGGTCCCAAGACCCAACTTCAGTAAGAAGAGAGCCTTCCCCCTGCCGGGAGGTCTCAAACACCCAAGCCGGCGAGCTGTGCCTCAAGGCGCGCGATGTCGGCCTGGGCCTGCTCGGCACGCCCCCTGACCTTGGCCACCACGTCCTCGGGAGCCTTGGCCATGAACTGCTCGTTGCCCAGCTTGGCCGCCACCTGCGCGGCCTCCTTGCGGGCGACGGCCAGGTCCTTCTCCAGCCGCTTGCGCTCGGCGACCACGTCGATGGCCCCCGCCGTGTCGATCTCGACCGTCACCCCGCCCACGGCGAGGCGCGCGGTGGCCGAGAATCCGTCGCCCGGCTCCGTCAGCCGCAGCAGGGAGCGGATCGCCCTCTCCTGCCCGGTCAGAGCCGTGCCGGCCAGGCCGAGCCGCGCCGCGACCTTCTGCCCCGGCTTCAGCCCCTGGTCGGAGCGGAACCTGCGGACCTCGGTCACGAGCTCCTGCAGCGCCCCGATCTCCTTCTCGGCCTCGGGATCGACGTAGGTGGACTCCACCACCGGCCAGGGCGCCGTCACGACGGACTCGCCACCCGTCACGGCCCGCCACAGCTCCTCGGTGACGAACGGCACCAGCGGATGCATCAGCCGCAGCAGGGCGTCCAGGACGTGCCCGAGCACGAGACGGGTGTGCTCCAGCCCCTCGCCGAGCTGGATCTTGGCGAGTTCGAGGTACCAGTCGCAGACCTCGTCCCACGCGAAGTGGTAGAGCAGGTCGGACGCCTTGGCGAACTCGAACTCCTCGAAGGCCGCGTCGGCCGAGGAGATGACGCTCTGCAGGCGCGACAGGATCCACCGGTCGGCCGGCGTGAGGTCGAGCCCGTCGAGGGACCCGGTGGTCGCGCCGTTCATCAGCGCGAACCGGGTGGCGTTCCAGATCTTGTTGCAGAAGTTGCGCGAGCCGGCCGCCCACTCCTCGCTGACCGCGACGTCGGCGCCGGGGTTGGCGCCGCGCAGCAGGGTGAAGCGGGTGGCGTCGGCGCCGAAGCGCTCGATCCAGTCGAGCGGGTCGACGACGTTGCCGAACGACTTCGACATCTTCTTGCCGTACTGGTCGCGGACCATGCCGTGCAGGGCCACGACCCGGAACGGCGGCTCGCCGTCCATCGCGTACAGCCCGAACATCATCATCCGGGCCACCCAGAAGAACAGGATGTCGTAGCCCGTCACCAGCACCGACGTCGGGTAGAAGCGGGCGAGCTCGGGTGTCGCCTCGGGCCAGCCGAGCGTCGAGAACGGCCACAGGCCCGAGGAGAACCACGTGTCCAGCACGTCGGAGTCCTGGGTGTAGCCCTCGGGCGGGGTCTCGTCCGGGCCCACGCACACGACCTCGCCGTCGGGGCCGTACCAGACCGGGATGCGGTGGCCCCACCACAGCTGGCGGGAGATGCACCAGTCGTGCATGTCGTCGACCCAGTCGAAGTAGCGCTTGGCCAGCTCCGGCGGGTGGATGCGGGTGCGCCCGTCGCGCACGGCGTCGCCGGCGGCCTTGGCCAGCGGCGCGACGTTGACGAACCACTGCAGCGACAGCCGCGGCTCGACCACGGTCTTGCAGCGCGAGCAGTGGCCGACCGAGTGGACGTACGGCCGCTTCTCCGCGACGATCCGCCCCTCGGCGCGCAGCGCGGCGACCACCGCGGGGCGCGCCTCGAACCGGTCGAGCCCCTCGAACGGACCGTGGGCCGTGATGACGCCCCGCTCGTCCATGACCGTCAGCGACGGCAGGGAGTGGCGGCGGCCGATCTCGAAGTCGTTGGGGTCGTGGGCGGGGGTGACCTTGACCGCGCCGGTGCCGAACGCGGGATCGACGTGCTCGTCGGCGACGACCGGGATCATCCGCCCGGTCAGCGGCACCTCCACCGTCGTGCCGATGAGGTGCGCGTAGCGCTCGTCGGCGGGGTGGACGGCGACCGCGGTGTCGCCGAGCATCGTCTCGGCCCGGGTGGTGGCGACGACGATCTCGTCGGAGTAGCGGATGGAGACGAGCTCGCCGTCGTCCTCGCTGTGCTCGACCTCGATGTCGGACAGCGCGGTCAGGCAGCGCGGGCACCAGTTGATGATGCGCTCGGCGCGGTAGATGAGCCCGTCGTCGAAGAGCCGCTTGAAGATGGTGTGGACGGCCCGCGACAGGCCCTCGTCCATGGTGAAGCGCTCGCGCTCCCAGTCGACGCCGTCGCCGAGCTTGCGCATCTGGCCGAGGATCCGGCCGCCGGACTCCTCCTTCCACTCCCAGACGCGCTCGATGAACGCCTCGCGCCCGAGGTCGTGGCGGGACAGGTCCTGCTTGGCCAGCTCGCGCTCCACCACGTTCTGGGTGGCGATGCCGGCGTGGTCCATGCCGGGCAGCCACAGCGTCTCGCGGCCCTGCATGCGGGCACGGCGGGTGAGCGCGTCCTGGATGGAGTGGTCGAGGGCGTGACCGACGTGCAGCACCCCCGTCACGTTGGGCGGCGGGAGGACGATGCTGAACGGCGCGCGCGAGCTGCCGGCGTCGGCGTGGAAATAGCCTTCGGATACCCACCGCTCGTAACTGCGGGTCTCGACGTCGGCCGGGGTGTACTGGGTAGGCAGCTCTGGCGTTGTCACAGTGCCCCATTCTAGGGAGGCGGAAAAGGGAGACGCCCCATGGTTGTCCACCATGGGGCGTACGCGGGGCGAGAGCTCGGGCCGGTGCCCGGTGGCTCAGGCCGACTTCTCGCGCGGCGCGCGCTGCTGCTTGGCGGCGAGCTGGTCGCGAGGTACGAGCGTGGGGATGGCGTGCTCCAGCACCGACTCGCGGGTGATGACGACGCGGGCGACATCCTTGCGGGAGGGCACCTCGTACATCACGGACTGCAGCACCTCCTCCAGGATGGCGCGCAGGCCGCGGGCGCCGGTGCCGCGCAGGATCGCCTGGTCGGCGATGGCCTCCAGCGCGTCGTCGGTGAACTCGAGCTCGACGCCGTCGAGCTCCAGCAGCTTGCGGTACTGCTTGACGAGCGCGTTGCGGGGCTCGGTGAGGATCTGCACGAGCGCCTCGCGGTCGAGGTTGTGCACCGAGGTGATGACCGGCAGGCGGCCGACGAACTCGGGGATCATGCCGAACTTGAGCAGGTCTTCGGGCATGACGTCGGAGAAGATGTCGACGGTGTCGATCTCCTCCTTGGAGCGGATGACGGCGTTGAAGCCGATGCCCTTCTTGCCGACCCGGGACTCGATGATCTTCTCCAGGCCCGCGAAGGCCCCGCCGCAGATGAACAGGACGTTGGTCGTGTCGATCTGGATGAACTCCTGGTGCGGGTGCTTGCGACCGCCCTGCGGGGGCACCGAGGCGGTGGTGCCTTCCAGGATCTTCAGCAGCGCCTGCTGGACGCCCTCGCCGGAGACGTCGCGAGTGATCGACGGGTTCTCGCTCTTGCGGGCGATCTTGTCGACCTCGTCGATGTAGATGATGCCCGTCTCGGCCTTCTTGACGTCGTAGTCGGCGGCCTGGATGAGCTTGAGCAGGATGTTCTCGACGTCCTCGCCGACGTAGCCGGCCTCCGTGAGCGCGGTGGCGTCGGCGATGGCGAAAGGCACGTTGAGCATCTTGGCCAGCGTCTGCGCCAGCAGCGTCTTGCCGGAGCCCGTCGGCCCGAGGAGCAGGATGTTGCTCTTGGCCAGCTCCAGGCCGTCGTCTCTGCCCCGGTCACCGGACTGCACCCGCTTGTAGTGGTTGTAGACCGCCACCGAGAGCGCCTTCTTCGCCTTGTCCTGACCGATGACGTAGGCGTCGAGGAACTCGTAGATCTCCCTCGGCTTGGGCAGGTTGTCCCACTTGAGCTCGGAGGACTCGGAGAGCTCCTCCTCGATGATCTCGTTGCAGAGATCGATGCACTCATCGCAGATGTAGACGCCTGGACCGGCAATGAGCTTCTTGACTTGCTTCTGGCTCTTCCCGCAGAAAGAGCACTTCAGCAGGTCTCCCCCGTCGCCGATGCGTGCCACCCCAGATACTCCTTTGCGTGGGACCGCCCTGCTGCCGCGATCCGTGTCCTCCGGACCCGGTCCGAACCGCTCAGGTTTCGACGTTACCGTCTTCTGGGCCCTCAGTGAGCCCCCTGGCGGCGAGTCGCACCGGAACGTGCCCTATTGGGCAGCGCCCCGGTGCGTCACATCTCGTCAGGAAGCAACCGCCTGAGCTCGCTTCTTCCGCGACGGGATGATGTCGTCGATCAGACCATACGCCTTTGCCTCGTCCGCGTTGAGAATTTTGTCGCGTTCGATGTCCTTGCGGACCTCGGCAGGAGACTTCCCGGAGTGCCGCGCGACGATCTCCTCGAGGAGGCTGCGCATCCGGAGAATCTCCCTGGCCTGGATCTCGATGTCGCTTCCCTGGCCGCCGCCCTCGGTGGAGGGCTGGTGGATCAGGACCCGGGCGTTGGGCAGCGCGAAGCGCTTGCCCGGGGTGCCGCCGGCCAGCAGCACGGCCGCGGCGGACGCGGCCTGGCCGAGGCAGACGGTCTGGATCTCCGGCCGGACGAACTGCATCGTGTCGTAGATCGCCGTCATGGCCGTGAAGGAGCCGCCGGGCGAGTTGATGTAGATGCTGATGTCACGGTCGGGGTCGAGCGACTCCAGCGTGAGCAGCTGGGCCATCACGTCGTTGGCCGACGCGTCGTCGATCTGCACCCCGAGGAAGATGATGCGGTCCTCGAAGAGCTTGTTGTACGGGTTCATCTCCTTCACGCCGTAAGACGTGCGCTCGACGAACGAAGGGAGAACGTAACGACTGTCGATGTTCACTTCAGCTCCCCCTAGGAGACCGGGCCCTGCGAGGGCACTTGCCGGGCGCTGCGCACGACGTGGTCGATGAAGCCGTAGTCCTTGGCCTCGTCGGCCGTGAACCAGCGGTCCCGGTCGGAGTCGGACTCGATCTGCTCCAGCGGCTGACCGGTGTGGAAGGCGATCCGCTCGGCCAGCGTCTTCTTCACGTACAGCATCTGCTCGGCCTGGATGGCGATGTCGGCCGCGGTGCCCCCGATGCCGCCCGACGGCTGGTGCATCATGACCCGGGCGTGCGGGAGGGCGTAACGCTTGCCCTTGGTGCCGGCGGTGAGCAGGAACTGGCCCATCGAGGCCGCCATGCCCATCACGACGGTGGAGACGTCGTTCGGCACGTACTCCATCATGTCGTAGATCGCCATGCCGGCGCTGACGGAGCCGCCCGGCGAGTTGATGTAGAGCGTGATGTCGCGGGTGGGATCGTCCGCGGCGAGCAGGAGCAGCTCCGCGCAGATGCGGTTGGCGATCTCGTCGTTGACCTCCTGGCCGAGCACGATGATGCGCTCGCGCAGCAGGCGCTGGTAAAGCTGGTCCTCAAGCCGGAAGGACGAGCCGTTCTCACGGCCTCGCGACTCAGGCTGATAGAAGGTCGGCGGGCTGGTCACAGCGTCACCTTCCGATGCGTCGTAATCGATTGGCTTTGCTTGTGACCTTAACGCGCGGCGCCCACAGGTCATGCCCGGTCCATGGACTGTTCGCTGACGGCGCAGGTAGGGTCAGGCCCCTCCGGAGACCCTGCGGCGCTCCTCCACGTCCAGCTCGTGGTCGAGTCTGCGCATGGTGTCGGCGCCGATCACGCCCTTGCGGTAAAGGTGCTGCAATTTCTCGCGCTGGGCTCGGACCAGCTCCTTCCGCAGCCCCTTGTGGTGCGACTCGGGGGCCGTCTCGCCCTCTCCGCCCTCCGTCTCGCCGAGGACCTCCCTGACCCGGTCGAGGCGGAGCTCGAACAGCTGGCGGAACACCTCGGCCGTCCGGTCGTCCACCCGGTCGTCGGCGGCCAGGTCGTCCAGGCGCGCCAGGGCGGCCTCCAGGATCGCCTCGCGGGCCATGGCCTCCTCCTGGACCTCCTCCTCGGGCTCTCCGACGCCGAGCCGGCGCAGCAGCGGGGCGAGCGTCGTGGCCTGCCCGCCGAGGGTCACCAGGACCACGCAGGCCGCCAGGAAGATCAGCAGGGCCCGGTTGGGCGCGTCCAGCGGGATGGACAGCGCGATGGCCAGCGTGATGGCCCCGCGCATCCCGGCCCAGCCGAGGACCACGCGCTGGCGCCGCTCGATGGGCCGCCCCGCCCGTACGGGGGCCAGGACCAGCGTCGTCCAGGCGAGGCGGAGCACGATGACGACGGCCACGATCACCACGGCGGTCAGGGCGAGCTGTGTCCAGGGCCGGTCGCGCACCTCGTGGAACACGTCCATGACCTGCACGCCGAGCAGGACGAACAGGGTCGACTCCAGCAGATGGGACAGCACCCGCCAGAACACCTGGCCGGTGAGCCGGGAGGCGGGCTGGAGCACGCCCTGGGGGCTGATGCCGAGCGTGAAGCCGGTGACGATGGTGGCGAGCACGCCGGACACGTGGAGCTGCTCGGCCGGCAGGTACGCGAGGAACGGGGTCAGCAGGGACAGCGTGATCTGGCTGCCGGGGTCGTGGAAGACGCGGCGCACCTTGCCGATGACCCACGCGAGCGCCAGGCCGTACAGGATGCCGCCGCAGACGACGCGCAGCAGCTCGACGACGCCGTCGGCGACGGTGACGGGCCCGGACAGTCCGGACAGGGCCAGCCCGAACAGGGTGAGGGCGACGCCGTCGTTGAGCAGGCTCTCGCCCTCCAGGATGGTGACGAGGCGCCGGGGGGCGCCGACCCGCTGCAGCACCGAGGTGGCGGCGACGGGATCGGTGGGGGCGATGGCGGCGCCGAGGGCGAGCGCGGCGGCCCACGGCAGGCCGGGTACGGCCAGGCCGGCGGCCACCATGACGCACAGGGCCGTGGCGGTGGTCAGGCCGACGGCGAGGACGGTGATGGGGATGGCGTCCTGGCGGCTCTCCCGGGGCGCGGTCAGGAACGCCGCCCGGTAGATCAGCGGCGGCAGGAAGACGTTGAGGACCACCTCGGGCTGCACGTGCAGCCCGCGCATGGCGGGCAGGAGGCCCACCAGGGCGCCGAAGGGCACGAGCAGGATCGGTCCCGGCACGTTCAGGCGTTTGGACAGCACGCCGGGGACGAGCAGCGCGATGCCGAAGGCCAGGATCGCGACGAACGGGTGGTCTCCCATGGGCCCTGTTCTGCCCAAGAAAAGGGATTTCTGCCGGATAAAACGACGAAGCCCCCAAATCACGGGATTTGGGGGCTTCGTCGTAGATGTGCGCGTACCGTGCCGGCGCGCGGGCTCACGCAGCGACCGCTGCGGCCGCACACGCCGGTGCGATCGCCATGCCCACCGAACCCTTGGCGGGCGGGCGATCGCGGGCCGGACCCGTAGCCGAACCCGGGCCGGGAGCCGGATCCGGGATCTGGGATCCGGACGCTGACCGACGGGCGGGCGGGCTCGGGCGCGGGCGGGCCGTGCGGCGTCGCGCCTCAGGCGCGCGCCGCGACGGGCGTCACGCCTGCGGCTTGTCCTCGGCCTCGGCCTCGGCGGCGGCCTCGGCGCTGTCGGCCTCGGCGTCCTCCTCGACGACCGGCTCACCGTTGATCTCGGTGTAGATGGCCTTGAGGTCGACCTCGTTGCCGTCGCTGTCGACGACCTTGGCGGCGTCGCCGACCGCGGCCTTGGCCTTGTCGCGGACGATCTCGACCATGGCCAGCGTGAGCTGGTCGTTGTCGGCCAGGTGCTGGGCGAGCTGGTTGGGCTGGACGCCCATCTCCATGGCACGGCGCACCACGAAGTTGGTCAGCTCCTGCTCGCTGACGCCGAGCTCCTCAGCCTTGACGATCTTGTCGAGGACGAAGCCGACCTTGATCGCCTTGCGGGAGCTGGTCTCGAACTCGGCGAAGCGCTCGTCCTCGGTCGTCTGGTAGAGACGGAAGAACGCGTCACGGCTCAGACCGCTCTCGGCGATCTGGTGCTCGAGGTTGTGCTTGCGGGCGTCGACCTCGGCCTTGAGCGCGCTGTCGGGGATCGGGATGTCGATCTTCTCCAGCAGGGCGTCGAGGGCCTTCTCACGGGCCTGGACGACCTGGTCGATCAGCTTGTTGCGGCGGGACTGCTCGCGGATGCTCTGCTTGAGCTCCTCCAGCGTGTCGAACTCGCTGGCGAGCTGCGCGAACTCGTCCTCGAGCTCGGGCAGGACCTTCTCCTTGACCGACTTGACGTTGATGATGACGTCGGCCTCCTCGCCGGCGTTCTCGCCGCCGACGAGCTCGGTGCGGAAGGTCTTCTCCTCGCCCGCGGACATGCCCTCGAGCGCGGTGTCGAGGCCCTGGAGCACCGAGCCGGCGCCGACCTCGTAGGAGACCTCGCTGGCCTGCTGCTCCTCGATGTTCTTGCCGTCGATCTCGGCCCGCAGGTCCATGACGACGAAGTCGCCGGAGGTGGCCGGGCGCTCGACGCCGGTCAGCGTGGCGAAGCGCTGGCGCAGCGCGTCGAGCTGGGCGTCGACGTCGGCGTCGGTGACCTCGGCGGAGTCGACGGTGACCTCGACGTCCTTGTACTCGGGAACGTCGAAGTTGGGCCGGATGTCGACCTCGGCGGTGAACTCGATCTGCTCACCGTCGTCGATCTTCGTGACCTCGATGTCGGGCTGGCTGACCGGGAACACGTCGACCTCGTCGACGGCCTGGCCGTACAGCTTGGGCACCGCGTCGTTGAGGGTCTCCTCCAGCACGACCGCGCGGCCGAAGCGCTGCTCGATGATGCGAGCCGGGACCTTGCCGGGACGGAACCCGGGGACCCGCACCTGCTGCGCGACCTTCTTGTACGCCGCATCCAGGCTGGGGCGCAGCTCGTCGAACGGCACCTCGACAGTGAGCTTCACCCGAGTCGGGCTGAGCTCCTCGACAGCGGTCTTCACGGGGTGGTCTCCTTGATCAAGCTTCGAGTGATCGCGGGCGCGTCCATTCGGTACGGCTCACGCGCCGCGCCCACATGAGCGGCGCTGAGGCATGCTCCGCAACGGCGGGATACGAGCGCCGATGGCCAGTCTAGGGCAGGTGCGCACCCGACAGCGACGTGACGGGCCCCCGAACAGGCCTCAGAACTCCTCGGCGATCGTCCGCAGCAACGCGGCCGTCTCGTCGGGAGTGGTGCTGACGGCGCACAACCGCTCCATCACCTCGGTGTAGCGGTCGACGTCCTCGCGTTTGTCGAGGTAGAGGGCGCTGGCGAGCTGCTCGACGTACACGACGTCCGGCAGCTCGCGGTCGGGGAAGCGCAGGATGCTGAAGGCGCCGCCCTCGGCGCTGTGGCCGCCGAAGCTGAACGGCATGATCTGGATCGTGATGTTGGGCTGGCGCATCAGGTCGGCCAGGTGCTCCAGCTGGGCGCGCATGACCTCGGCGCCGCCGATGGGCCGCCGCAGCGCCGCCTCGTCGATGACCGCCCAGAAGATCGGGCCGCCGGGCCGGTCGAGGATGCGCTGACGTTCGAGCCTCAGGTCGACGCGGCGGGCGATCTCGTCGGGGCCGACGCCGGCCGCTCCGGCGGTGACGACCGCGCGGGCGTACTCCTTGGTCTGCAGCAGGCCGGGCACGAACTGCACCTCGTACGTCCTGATCCGCTCGGCGGCCTCCTCCAGGCCGACGTATGCCTGGAACCAGGTGGGCAGGACGTCGTTGAAGCGGTGCCACCAGCCGGGCTCGTTGGCCTTGGTCACCAGGTCGAGGACGGCGGCGCGGGCCTCGGCGTCCGTCACGCCGTACAGGGTGAGCAGGTCGGCGACGTCGCGCTCCTTGAACCCGACGCGGCCCAGCTCCATGCGGCTGATCTTGGACTCGGAACCCCTGATCAGGTGGCCCGCCTCCTCGCGGGTGACGCCCTTGGCCTCCCTGAGCCGGCGCAGTTGGGAGCCCAGGAGAATACGCAGCGCCGTAGGGCCGGAACCCGGCTGGTTCTGCGTCACTCTGCCTCCTATCAAGGTCCGCACACACAGTGACACCACATCGACGGGTATGACAAGGTCTCAACCTGGTGTCCGATTCGGATACCCCTACCAGTAACCGCCCATGCTGCTGCACATTGCACATGCACGTGCATTTGGGTCTTGCAGGTTCCCGGATCCGTGACCCATGATGGTCTAGTGCATTTTGGCCAAACATGCACCAAATCGAGGGCTGCGGGAGGTATCGGCGGGATGGTGGAGGATTCCTTGACCACTGCCGACTGCCTGCAGATCACCCGGGAGGTGGGCTTCGACAGCCTGCTGACGACCGGCAAGCCGTACACGACCTCGTGCCCCCTCCCCTTCCAGGCCGACTCGGTGAAGACCGCGCGCGACGTCACGCGTTCGACGCTGCGGAACTGGGGCCTGTCGGAGCTGAGCGACGACGCGGCGCTGGTGGTGTCGGAGCTGGTGACGAACGCGGTCAGGTACGCGATGTACTCCACCGCCCCGCAGGGCATCCAGTTGCTGCTGATGAGAGTGGCGCCGCACGTGCTGCTGGCCGTGGCGGACCCGAGCGACGAGGTGCCCACCCCCAAGGAGCCCGACTTCGTCTCGGAGAACGGGCGCGGGCTGTACATCGTGGAGACCTACAGCCAGTGCTGGGGCTGGGACCCGCTGGCACGGGGCGGCAAGGCCGTCTGGGCGCTGTTCCGCGCCGACTCCTGAATCGCGGGCTCTGGCGTCACGGGGTCCGGTCACCCCTGAAAGCTTCGGGGTCGCCCCCTCAAGAGGACGCCACGGGCACCTCTCGGGTTGCCTCGTACGTGGCAAAGTCGGGGCGACAGGATTTGAACCTGCGACTTCTTGCTCCCAAAGCAAGCGCGCTACCAAGCTGCGCCACGCCCCGTTGGCGTCGGGTGCGCACACGCTCCGGGACTCCGGTACGCTTACGCCCTGACGACCGGTTGAAGTCTAGACCAGACCACGACCGGTTCGTGCGGACGTAGCTCAATGGTAGAGCCCTAGTCTTCCAAACTAGCTACGCGGGTTCGATTCCCGTCGTCCGCTCCAGACACGAAGGCCCAGGTCAGGGAGATGATCCCCGGCTTGGGCCTTCTCGCGTTCCCGGGGCCGCGCACTTCTCGGCGATCATGGCGGGTGACCTTCGCAGATCGCCCACCATGGAAGAATCTGCCCCTATGCACTTCAGAACGGGCACACCGGACGACGCGGGCGTCATCGCGACCCTGCACACGGAGAGCTGGCGGAGCGCCTACGCCGGGATCATGCCCGGCTCCTACCTCGACGGCCCCCTCCTGGAGGAGCGGACCGCGCTGTGGACCGACCGGCTCGGTCCCGGCCGGACCGGCTCCGGCGAGGACCTGCTGCTGGTCGCCGAGGAGGACGGGGCCGTCCAGGGGTTCGTCTATCTGGCCGGGCAGCCCGACGGGCGCATCCTGCTGGACAACCTCCACGTACGTCCCGCGCTCAAGCGCTCCGGCATCGGCCGCCGGCTCATGGGGCGCGCGTTCGCCTGGGCGGCCGAATGCCATCCCGGCAGGGCCGTCTACCTGGAGGTGCTCAAGGACAACGCGCCGGCCATCGCCTTCTACGAGCGGTGCGGCGGCAGGCCCTCGCGGGAGTTCATGGAACTGCTTCCCGCGGGCTTCGAGCTTCCCGTGATCGAGTACGTCTGGACGCCGCTCGCCGTCGCCTCCTGGAACTGATCGTCCCCGGGGAGACCGCGTAGGCTCGGGGTGATGCGTGTGCGACCGATCTCGCCGGAGGCGCTGGCGGAGGAGTTGGCCGGGCGGATCGACGCCCTCCCGCGCGACCGGCGGGCGCGGGTGCTGCTCGACGGGGCGCCGCCCAGCCGGCCGGGACGGCTGGCCGACGCGCTGGGCGCGCTCCTCAGGGTGCGCGGCCGGGCGGTGGTGCGGGTGTCCGCCGGCGACTTCCTGCGGCCCGCGTCGCTGCGCCTGGAGCACGGACGGACCGATCCCGACGTGTTCTACGACGACTGGCTCGACACCGGGGCGCTGGTCCGGGAGGTGCTCGGGCCGCTGGAGCCGGGCGGCACGGGCAAGGTGCTGCCGGCGCTGTGGGACAGCCGGGCCGACCGGGCGTACCGCCTGCCGTACGAGAGCCTGCCCGAGGGCGGGGTGCTGCTGCTGGACGGGACGCTGCTGCTGGGGCGGGGGCTGCCGGCCGAGCTGAGCGTCCACCTGTGGCTGTCGGAGGCGGCGCTGGCGCGCGGCACCGGCGCGGACGAGCGGTGGCGGCTGCCCGCCTACGCGCGCTACGAGCGCGAGGCGCGGCCCCGTCAGAGCGCCGACGTCGTCGTGCGGGCGGACCGGCCGGGACGCCCGGCGCTCGAAGAGCCGGGCTGACCGGCCGGGACGCCCGGCACCGGAAGGGCCGGGCTGACGGGACGGTGTCCCTCGAAGCGCCCGGCCGGCACGGCGCGTGGCCTGGTACGACGGGCCGCTCCGGCGCAGACTGGAGAGGTGATCCCGAGCCACTGGTACAACATCGTGCCGGACCTGCCCGCGCCGCCTCCGCCGCCGCTGCACCCGGCGACCCGGCGGCCCGTGGGTCCCGGCGATCTCGCGCCGCTCTTCCCGATGGAGCTGATCGGCCAGGAGGTGAGCGGCGAGCGGTTCGTCGCGATCCCCGAGGAGGTCCTGGACGTCTACCGGCTGTGGCGGCCGACGCCGCTGCTGCGGGCGCGCCGGCTGGAGAAGGCGCTCGGCACCCCCGCCCGCATCTACTACAAGTACGAGGGCGGCTCCCCCGCCGGGTCGCACAAGCCGAACACCGCCGTGCCGCAGGCGTACTACAACGCCCGTGAGGGCGTGCGGAAGCTGACCACCGAGACCGGCGCCGGTCAGTGGGGCAGCGCGCTGGCGTTCGCGTGCGCGCAGTTCGGGCTGGAGTGCGAGGTCTGGATGGTGCGCGCCTCCTACGACCAGAAGCCGTACCGCCGCTCCCTCATGCAGGTGTACGGCGCGACGGTGCACGCCAGCCCCTCGCCCCTCACCAAGGCCGGGTCGAGGGTGCTGGCCGACTCGCCCGATTCGACCGGGAGCCTGGGCATCGCGATCAGCGAGGCGGTCGAGGTGGCCGGCGCGGGCGAGGACGTCAGGTACGCGCTCGGCTCGGTGCTCAACCACGTGCTGCTGCACCAGACGGTGATCGGCGAGGAGGCGCTCGCGCAGCTCGGCGCGGCGCCCGACGTCATCATCGGCTGCACCGGCGGCGGCTCCAACTTCGCGGGGCTGGTGTTCCCGTTCCTGCGGGAGAAGCTGGCCGGCCGCATCGACCCGGTCATCCGGGCCGTCGAGCCGGCCGCCTGCCCGTCGTTCACCCGGGGCGTGTACGCCTACGACTTCGGCGACACCGCCGGGTTCACCCCGCTGCTCAAGATGCACACGCTGGGCCACGACTTCGTGCCCGACCCGATCCACGCGGGCGGCCTGCGCTATCACGGCATGTCGCCGTTGCTGTCGCACATGTACGAGCTGGGCATGTTCGAGGCGGTCAGCGTGTCGCAGACCGAGTGCTTCGAGGCCGGTGTCCGCTTCGCCCGTACCGAGGGGATCGTCCCCGCGCCCGAGCCGACGCACGCGCTGGCCGAGACCATCGCCGAGGCGCTGCGCTGCAAGGAGAGCGGCGAGGCGAAGGTGATCCTGACGGCGCTGTGCGGTCACGGCCATTTCGACCTCGCCGCCTACGACCGTTACCTGTCGGGGGCGATGGAGGACTTCGCGTTGCCGCAGGAGCGCATCGACGAGGCGCTGGCCCGCCTTCCCGGCTGACCGGCCCGCCACCCTTTCCCACCGGCGGAACCCCTTCCCGGCTGAGCGCGCCCGTGCGGGCCCTCAGCCGGGCGGGTGTCAGCGTGCCGTGGGGCGCTTGCCGTGGTTGGCTTTCTTCTTCTTGCGTGCCCTGCCCTTGCGTGCGCGCCTGGCCATGCGGGCCTCCTCGTGCCGGAGCGGATGCGCGTGCGTCTCCAACGTCTCCCGCCGCCGCTCGCGGCACAAGAGTGAGGCTGGTCAACATTCCCCAACACCGTCATGTCATAATTTGGTGGAATCTGTTGGAAGGAGCGGGCGTGCTCGCACAGCAGCGGCAGCAGACGATCCTCGAGCGCGTGCGCAGCAGCGGCGGCGTCCGGGTGGCGGACCTCGTGCGCGAGCTCGGCGTCTCCGACATGACGATCCGCCGCGACCTCGAGGTGCTGGCCGAGCGCGGCCTGCTGGCCAAGGTCCACGGCGGCGCGACGGCCCTGGACCAGGGATCCACGGAGGAGCCGGGCTTCACCGCCAAGTCGGCCCGCCAGCAGCGGGAGAAGGAGGCCATCGCGCGCGTCGCCGCCGAGCTCGTACGGCCCGGCACCGCGGTGGCGCTGTCGGCGGGCACCACGACGTGGGCGCTGGCCCACCACCTGACGGGCGTGCCGGAGCTGACGGTCATCACGAACTCGGTGCCCGTGGCCGACGTCTTCCACCGCAACCCGCGTCCCGACCGCACGGTCGTGCTGACCGGGGGCGTGCGCACCCCGTCCGACGCGCTCGTGGGGCCGGTCGCGGTGGCCGCGATCCGCAGGCTGCACGTGGACACGCTCTTCCTCGGGGTGCACGGCATGAGCGTGCGGGCGGGGTTCACCACGCCGAACCTGCTGGAGGCGGAGACCGACAGGGAGCTGGTGGCCGCGGCGCACCGGCTGGTGGTCCCCGCCGACCACACGAAGTGGAACACGGTCGGCATCAGCACGATCGCCGAGCTGGCCGAGGCCGACCTCGTCATCACCGACGCGGGGCTGCCCGAGGACGCACGTACCGAGCTGGCCGAACGGGCCGGACAACTGATCATCGCTGAGGGGTAGCCGTGAAGCGCACCATCACCCATCTGGCCGACGGCCGGGAACTGATCTACTTCGACCGGAGGGACGACGCCGACCGCGGCGCGATCGACCGCCGGCCGCTCGATCCGCGCCCGGTGGCGTCCGAGCTGCGCTACGACCCGCTGACCGAGGAGTGGATCGCGGTCGCGGGGCACCGGCAGACGCGCACGTTCATGCCGCCGGCGGACGAGTGCCCGCTGTGCCCGTCGTCGGACACCCGGGCCTCGGAGATCCCGGCGCACGACTACGACGTGGTGGTCTTCGAGAACCGCTTTCCCTCTTTCTCCATGAATCTCGGGACATATGGGGACGTGGGTGGTCTGAGCGAGGTCCGTCCGGGCGTGGGGAGGTGCGAGGTGGTGTGCTTCACCTCGGATCACTCCTCGTCGTTCTCCCGGCTCTCCGACGCGCAGGTCGAGCTGGTGATGGAGGCGTGGGCCGACCGCACGGCGGAGCTGTCGGCGATCGACGGCGTGGAGCAGGTCTTCTGCTTCGAGAACCGCGGCGAGGAGATCGGCATCACGCTGACCCACCCGCACGGCCAGATCTACGCCTACCCGTACGTCACGCCCCGCACGCGGCTCCAGCTCGGCGCCGCCGCGCGGCACGCGGCCCGGCACGGGGGCAACCTGTTCGCGGACGTGCTGGCGGCCGAGCGCGCCGCCGGGACGCGGGTGGTGGCCGCCAACGAGCTGTGGACGGCGTTCGTGCCGGCCGCGGCGCGCTGGCCGTACGAGGTGCACGTCTATCCGCACCGGCAGGTGCCCGACCTCGCCGCGCTCACGGAGGAGGAGCGGGCCGCCTTCGCGCCGCTCTACACCTCGGTGCTGCGGGCGCTGGACGGGATGTTCGGCGTCGCCATGCCGTACGTCGCGTCCTGGCACCAGGCTCCGGTACGTCAGCAGCGCGAGCTGGGGTACCTGCACCTGGAGCTGTTCAGCATCAGGCGGGCGCCCGGCAAGCTGAAGTACCTGGCGGGTTCGGAGTCGGCGATGGGCGCGTTCGTCAACGACGTGCTGCCCGAGGAGGCGGCGCGGCTGCTCCGATCACAGGTAGATCACTGATTGATCTCCGCTTGGAGTCGCATTACTGGAGTTTTACCACTAACATCCCTTTTGTCCCGGTCGTCACGGCCGGGACCGCCTAATCCCGGGCGCGTCGCCCGGGAGCCGGGGACCCACCGTACCTGGGGTGAATCCACGTCGTCCGTGGTAGGGACCTCCCATCCCGAACCCGTCAGCTAACCCGGCCGGCAGAGGGAGAGGAATCCTTCGTGGCGTCCGCGCCCCCCACGCGCTTTGCCATCAATTTCGTCATCGGCCTCGTGATCGCCGTCATCGCCTTCGGCGCGGCCAGCGCGACCGCGGCCCCCAAGCCCAGCGAGTCCGAGCTGCGCGCCGAGCTGAAGGAACTGAACGCCAAGGTCGACAAGCTCATCGAGAGCTACAACCTCAAGCGGGTCGAGCTGGCCAAGGCCCAGCGGGCGGCCGAGACGGCCGGCAAGCGGCTGACCGCGGCCGAGCAGGCCGTCGCCGCGGCGGAGAGCCGGGTCGCCCAGATCGCCCAGATGCGCTACCAGAGCGGCGACCCGGCCGTGCTCGGCTTCGTGTTCCCCGGGAACACCACCGGGGCGGCCGTCCTGGAGCAGATGATCGCCGAGCAGCAGGCGGTCGTGCGGAACGTCGCCCAGGCCCGCGACGAGCAGCGGAAGGCGGCCGAGGAGGCCACCGCGCTGGCCACCCGCATCCGGACCGAGGCGGCGGACGTCGACAGGCGGCGCGACGAGGCGCAGGACGTCATCGACGACATCGAGAAGAAACTCAAGGACCTCGTCCCGGTCAGCACCGGCCGCCGCTCCGACGGCACCTGGGCGCCCGAGCTGCCCTCGGGCACCGACAACATCACCCCCCGCACCCGGGCGATGCGCGCGCTGGTCGAGAAGAACTTCTCGCTGCCGTTCACGGTCGGCTGCTTCCGCTCGGGGTCGAGCGGCGAGCACCCGCTGGGGCGGGCGTGCGACTTCATGATGAGCACGGGCGGCACCATGCCCAGCGCGGCCAACAAGGCGCTCGGCGACCGCGTCGCCGCCTGGGCGCTGGAGAACAGGGCCAAGCTCGGGGTGAAGTACGTGATCTGGCAGCAGCGCATCAACATGGGCTCCGGCTGGAGGGCCATGGAGGACCGCGGCAGCATCACCGAGAACCACTTCGACCACGTGCACATCTCGATGAACTGACGCGATCCGGGCGGGCCGTCAGCCATCGCGGTCGTGGCCGTCGCCGGCGCGCGTGACGGCCCGTACGTACCGGGCGGCCAGCGGCCTGGCGCTGAGGCCGTGCAGCAGGACGCTCATGAGCACGGTCAGGCCGATGACGGCGGCGGCGTCGCCCGCGGCGGTCCCCAGTTCCTCGACCGCCAGGAGGGCGAAGACCAGCGAGGCGAGTCCCCGGGGTCCGAACCAGCCGACGAACAGCACGGTGGCGCGGCCGAGCCCGGCGCCGGCGCAGGCCAGCGCGACGGGCGCCATCCGCAGCACGGTGAGGCTCAGGATCGCGTACGCCACGACGGCGGGGTCGACCCGGCCGGCCACGAGCGGGACGGCGATCGCGCCGAACGCGAGCCAGACGAGCAGGGACACCAGGCCGCCGGCCTGCTCCAGGAACACCAGCTCGGCTGGGCCCCGCGGACCGGCCGCCGCGCCGAAGGCGAGCCCCCCGCAGAAGGCCGCGACGAACCCGTTGCCGTGGACGGCGAGCGAGGCCGTGTAGGCGACGATCGCGAGGGCCAGGACGGCGATGCCGGCCCAGTCGTCGGCGGCCCATCCCCGGCGGCGCGCCCAGCGCAGCAGCCCGCCGCCGGCCAGGCCGCTGCCGGCGCCCACCAGCACGCCGATGCCGAGCTCGGCGAGCGCCGCCCAGCCGTGCGCGCCCCCGAGCCCCTCCGCCGAGGCGGCGCCGGCGATCGCCAGGACGACCACGGGCGTGACGACGCCGTCGTTGAGGCCGCTCTCGACGGTGATCAGCCGCCGGACGTCCACGGGCACCGCGGGGTTGGTGACCACCGGAAGCCCCAGGGCGGCGTCGGTCGGCGCGAGCGCGGCCCCCACCAGGAGGGCGAGCCAGATGCCGAGGGCCGGGAAGAGCCGGTCCGCCAGCGCCCATCCGGCCAGGACGGTGAGGGGCAGCCCGACGGCCAGCAGGCGCAGGTACCGGCCGAGGTCGCGGCGCACCTGGCTGAGGGGCACGCCCGCGGCGTCGGAGAACAGCACCCACACCAGGGTGATCTCGACCAGGGGCTTCAGCGTCCGCGCGGTCACGGACGGCGGGCCGACCAGGCCGGCCTCGGCGACGAGCCAGCCGGCGACGACGAAGACGATCGGCGCGGTGAGGTCGGCGCGCTGGAGGCGCCCCGACACGACCCCCCACAGGAAGATCGCCGCAGAGGTGACCAGCAGCGCCGTCATGCCCGGGTCACCCCCTCCGTCGGGTCCTTCCCTCAGGTGTACCCGGGGCCTCGCCGATGGCCGCCCGGACTCAGAGCACCTGCGGCTCGCCGACGGGGCTGTCCGCCTCCCAGTCGATGGCGACCTTCTGCGGGTCCTCAGGGGCGATCTTGGCGGGAAGCACGGTGCCCGGCACGAGCCGGGTCAGGTGCGGCCGCGGGACCCGGTGGGCCAGGCGCACCTCGTACGGCCGGTACGGGCCGGTCACCCGCAGGTCGAAGCCCATGACCGGGTCGCCGTCGTCGGTGGTCATGCCGTTCATCGAGAACGTCCCGAGGATGGTCACGGTGGCGGGCACGCCCCGGGCCAGGATGTCGGCGGCCGACACCTGCCGGCCGGCCGCGGACGGCCGGGAGGCCGGGCCCGCCGCCTGGGACCAGTCGACCGTCAGGCGGCCGGGGTCGTTCGGGTCGACGCGGACGGCCAGGTGGGAGCCGGGCAGGACCGCGCCCACGAGCAGGCGTGGGATCGGCTCGCGGTGCGCCGCGCGGTACGGCTCCGCGCCCGGCCGGTGGACCTCCAGCTCGAACACGGCCACGGGCAGGTCGTTGACCGTCACGCCCGTGTCGCGCATCGACAGGACGACGGCGCTCGCCGGCGACCCGTTGCGGAGCAGATCGCGGTCGCCCCCGGCCAGGTCCCTGATCATGCCGAACACGCCGCCCGAGCCGGCCGGCCGGAGGGCTCCGTCCATGGACGACATGGCCGCGCCCATCGAGCGGTTGATCAGGCCGAAGACGACCAGGAAGGCGCCGGGGACGGTGAGCGTCATGCCGGCGGAGAACGCCACGCCGGCCCATCCGGGCATGGGCCACGTCATCATCCCCACGACCCCGGCGCCCAGCAGGACGAGACCGCTCCCCACCACCGCCGCCCCGACGGGGAGCAGCTTTCCCTTCTGTGCCATCTGCGTGTTCCTTACTCGCCTGTACGACTTGGGCGATCACAGGACACACGAGAGCGCTTGCGTGGCGGTTGCACGGCGTTTGCCCGCTCCCGTACCGGTTTCCAGACCCATGCCAGGAGCCGGGAACCCCTCGGCCTGCCATGTCGTTTGTGACCGATAAGGTCAAACACTCGTAAAGCGCCCCTTGTGGTTTGAGGGGCGCCTGTGACGCACCACTGGAGAGACGATGACGTACCCGCCGCCTGGTCAGGGGCCGGGGTATCCCGCCCCGCAGCCGCCCGGCGGACATCCCGCCCCGTACCAGCCGCAGGCGTACCCGCCGCCGGGCGGGCCGGGACCGTACGGGCCGCCGCAGGGCGGGCCGGCGCCGTACGGGCAGCCCCAGGGCGCGCCCGGTCCCTACGGCCCGCCGCCGCAGGCGCCCGACTCCGGGCCGCCCAGGCGAGGGGCGGGACGGATCATCGCCGGGGTGCTCGTGGCCGGGTTCGGCCTGCTGTCGGCGCTCGGCGGCGGCCTGCTCGTCCAGCACGCCTTCCGCAACAGCGAGCAGAAGATCCGCAGCAAGCAGTTCTCCATGGACCTGTGGCGCAACGTCCCCGTCGAGAAGCTGCTCCCCGCCACGATCGGCCACCAGGACCCGGACAAGAAGGGCGACGGCCCCGACACCGAGCGCGGCTGGACCAGGGCCGCCATCTCCTCCGACACCTCGTGCGGCGCCGCGCTGTCCGGCGGCCTGGCCAAGCTCGCCGCCCAGCGCGGCTGCGTCGCGGCCCTGCGCGCGACGTACGTCGACGACACCGGCGGCACGGCCGCGACCGTCGCGATCGTCGCCTTCCGCGACGTCTCCGCCAAGGACGACCTCGGCGACATCGTCCGCGAGGGGCAGGACGAGCAGGACCACGTCGTGCGCGCCCTCGCGGCCCCCGGCACGCAGTGGAAGGACGCGGCCCGCACCGGCGACGGCGGCAGGGCCGTGTTCGACATGTACACACCGCTGTTCGTGGCGGTCACCGCGGGCCCGGCCGACGGCAGGCGCCCCGGCAGGCTGCCCGACCCCTGGGGCAACCGGCCGCTGGAGCAGAAGGCCGACCGCTCGGCGTGGACCTCCACGGCCGAGGGACTGGCCGACAACCTGGTCTACCGGCTGAACAACCAGATCCCGAAGGTGGGCGCATGATCAGGAGAGTGGCGGCCACGGCCGTCCTGACCACCGGACTCGTCGCCGGCGCGGCGGTCCCGGGCCTGGCCGACGCGCCCCGCGGCTGGGAGCGGACGGCCATGCGCGTGCCGGGCGCCCAGCGGCTCACCGAGGGCAAGGGCGTCACCGTCGCGGTCCTCGACACGGGCGTGATGAAGGGCCACCCGGAGTTCAGGGGCAGGGTGACCGGCGGCCCCGACTTCATCGGCGGCGGCGCCCGTCCCGGCCAGAGCTACTGGGGCGGGCACGGCACGGCCATGGCCTCCAGTGTGCTGCACGTGGCGCCGGACTCGCGGGTGCTGTCCGTACGGGTGATCTGGGACCGCGAGGACCCGGCGCGCAAGCGGGCGGAGAAGGCGGCCAAGGACGGCAAGATCGGGGCCGACAAGGAGAGCGAGCGCGCCGGCAACGCCCTGGCCAAGGGCATCCGCTACGCCGTCGACCACGGCGCCCGGGTCGTGTCGATGTCGCTGGGCACCTCGGAGTGGGGCTGGGGCGGCTACGAGGAGGACACGGCCGCGGCCGTCGACTACGCCGTCGGCAAGGGCGCGATCCTCGTGGCCAGCGCCGGCAACGGGGGCTCCACCGACCCGCTGGAGGTGGACGCCAACAACACCATGTCGTACCCGGCCGGCTATCCGGGCGTGATCGCGGTGGCGGCGATGGGGCCGGAGGGCACGCGGGCGGACTTCTCGCAGGTGCACACGTACAACACGATCGCCGCGCCGGGCGTCGACATCTACGCCGCCCGCAACAGCGGCGGCTTCGAGGCGGGCGACGGCACCTCGCCGGCCTGCGCGCTGGTGGCGGGCACCGCGGCGCTGATGCTGTCGGCCAACCCGAAGCTGACGCCCCGGCAGGTGCGCGACATCCTCGTCCGGACGGCCCGCAAGCCGCCGGCCGGTTACACCCCGTTCCTCGGCTTCGGGCTGGTGAACGCGGAGGCGGCGGTGAAGGCGGCGTCCACGGCGACGGCGGCGAAGACCGCGGCCGTGCCGTACAAGGGGAAGGAGTACTTCGGCAACGGGCCGGTCGGCTCGCCCGTCGCCCACCCGCCGATCGACCAGTCCCTGCTCTGGGTGGGCGGCGGGGCGGTCGGCGTCGGTGTGCTGTGCGGGGTGGGCGCGTTCTTCCTGTTCCGCCGTCCACGGGCCCGCCGCGCGCGGCGGGCGGCGTGACACCGGCCCGCCGGGGACGGCGGGCGGCCTAGCCGGTGAGCTTGAGCGGGTTGAACAGGTCGGCGTAGACCAGCAGCCCGGCCATGACGATCATCACGAGGGCCAGCGTGTACGTCAGCGGCAGCACCTTGGCGATGTCCACGTACGCGGGCTCCGGCCGGCGGGTGATCCGGGCGAAGGCCCGCTTGATGCCCTCCCACAGGCCGCCCGCGATGTGGCCGCCGTCGAGCGGCAGCAGCGGGATGAGGTTGAACATGCCGATCGCCAGGTTGAACCCGGCCAGCAGGTTCACCACGTTGAAGACCTTCATCTCGGTGGTCATGTCCGAGGAGAGGATCTCGCCGCCCAGGCGCCCGGCGCCCACGACGCCGACGGGGCCCTCGGGGTCGCGCTCCTGCCCGGAGAAGGCGGCGTGCCAGATGCCGACCATCTTCTCCGGCAGGTCGAGCAGCGACCCGGCGACCCGGCCGGTCAGCTCGCCCATGTAGCCGGCGACCATGCCGAAGCTCTGCTTCTCCATCACCTGGGTGGGCAGCACGCCGAGGAAGCCGACGTTCTTGTCGACCTTGTTCGGGTCGGTCAGTGACGGCCGGTCCTGGGCGATGAGCGTGACGGGCAGCGTGACCTGCTTGCCGTCGCGCACGATGCCCAGCGCGACGGTGCCGGCGCCGTGCCCCCGGATGAGGCGGGTGGCGTCGTCCCAGGTGGAGATCTTCTGGCCGTCGAAGGAGACGATCTTGTCTCCCGGCTTGAGCCCGGCCTTGGCGGCGGGGGTCGGCTGGTCGGTGGGACGGCACTCGGCGCGCTTCTCACTGACCGGGATGACGCAGGTGTTGGTCTGCGGCGAGACGATCGGGGCGTAGGTGGGCAGGCCGATGCCGACGAGCAGGATCGAGAACAGGATGAACGACAGCACGAAGTTCATGGCCGGGCCGCCGGACATGATGATGACCTTCTGCCACCACTTCTTCCGGTAGAACACGCGGTCCTCGTCGCCGGGCCGGACCTCCTCCATGGACGCCTCACGGGCGGTCTCGATGAGGCCCTGGAACGGCCCGGTCGAGGTGCCGCGGAGCTTGCCCGGGGCGTCGCCCGGCCGCGGCGGCAGCATGCCGATCATGCGGATGTAGCCGCCCAGCGGGATCCACTTGATGCCGTACTCGGTCTCGCCCCGGCGGATCGACCAGGCGGTCGTGCCGAAGCCCACCATGTACTGGGGCACCCGGACCCCGAAGATCTTGGCCGGCACGAGGTGTCCGATCTCGTGCAGCGCGATGGAGACCATCAGTCCGATGAGGAAGACGGCGATCCCGGCGACGAACAGCCAGTTCATCTAGGCGCACTCCAGGTAAACGGATGGTCCCGACCACACAAGACTAGTCGAACTCTCCACACCTGATTGGCTTGCGCCCCCTTTGGGGAACCGAGAGACTTCGTTGACAGTATGCGATCATACGATCACCCTGGGGTATGACGAAGGGAGCGCCTTGATCCGGATCCTGGTCGCCGAGCACCTCCCCCTGGTACGGCGCGGCCTGGTCGCCGCCCTCGGCGCCGAGCCCGGGATGCGGGTCGTGGCCGACGTCGGCGGCGCCGAGGACGTGGTGCCGGCGGCGCTGGCGTCCGGGGCCGACACGGCGGTCGTCGATCTCGACCTGCCCGGCGCGGGCGGCCTGCCGGTGGTGGCGGCGCTGCACGAGAAGGCGCCCGGCTGCCGGGCGCTGGTGCTGTCCGCCCAGCCCAGCCCGGGGCAGGTGCGCCGGGCGTTCGCCGCGCACGCGCTCGGCTTCATGAGCCTGGACGTGGCGCCCGAGCGGCTGGCCGACGGGCTGCGGCAGGTGGCGGCGGGCCGGCGCGCGGTCGACTCCGAGCTGGCCGCCGCCGCGCTCCAGTCGGCGGCCAACCCGCTGACCCGGCGCGAGCTGGACGTGCTGCGCGCCGCCGCCGGCGGGGCCCGCTCGGCGGAGATCGCCGACGAGCTCTGCCTGTCGGTCGGCACGGTGCGCAACCACCTGTCCCGGGTCATCTGCAAGACGGGGGCCCGCAACCGCGTCGACGCCATCCGCATCGCCAGCGACTCCGGCTGGCTCTGACCCCCCGTTCGCCGGCGTCCTGGAGGGAAAAGCCGGACCCCGGAAGAAGCCGCGCCGCTCCCCCGGGGTCCGGGCACATGGGCAAGCAGTACGACGATCCCAGGACGGAGATCCGCCGGCCAGTGACGGCATTCACCATTCACCCGTGTGGTTCGTCATGGTCGGGTGGTCGCGCCGCGGAGGTCGCCGGCGGTCACGGCCGCCAGATGAGCACCAGCGCGCAGTCGTCGTTGTGCCCGGAGGACATGGCGTTGACCAGCGCCCGCGCGCCGTCGTGGAAGCCCGAGGTGAGCAGCCGCTCCGCCTCGCCGAGCAGCTTGTCCAGGCCCGCGTCGATGTCGCGCCCGGGCTGCTCGATCAGCCCGTCGGTGAAGAACATCAGGGCGTCGCCCTTGCGCAGGGTGCCGCTGTCGGGCTCGCAGTGCAGGTCGGGCACGACGCCGAGGACCACGCCCTTGGCCGAGGCGACCTGCCAGTTGCCGGCGCCCGCGTCGAACTTCACCACGGGCGGGTGCCCGGCCGAGGTGATCGTGTAGTCGCCCGTGGCCAGGTCGAGGCGCACGTGGACGGCGGTCACGAAGCCCTCGTCGCCGCGCTGCCGGTGCAGGTAGGCGTTGCAGGCGGCCAGGAAGTCGTCCGCCGAGCCGAGCAGGCCGCCGAACGTGCCGGACAGCATCAGCGCTCTGGTGCCCGCGTCGACGCCCTTGCCGGAGACGTCGACCAGGGCGATGTCCACCTGGTCGCCGTCGCGCTTGGAGACGAGGAAGTCGCCGCCGAAGGAGGAGCCGCCCGCCTGCTTGAGCACCACGCGGCCGCCCCAGTCCTTGGGCAGGGGCGGCAGCTCGCCCTGGCCGCGCAGCCGGTCGCGCAGCTCCAGCAACATCGCGTCGCCGCGCAGGCCCTGCACGCCGAGCTTGCCGCGGGTGCGCGCCATGAGCACGGCGAGGACGGTCGTGAACCCGATCGTCACCATGAGCCCGAGCCCGATGCGGCCCACGCCCAGGGTGAGGGCGACGTAGCCCAGGGCGACCACGACGGCGCCGAGCAGCTTGGCCAGGCTCGCCAGCCGTAGCTGGAGACCGCCCACGAGGGTGACGAGGATGAGCAGCGACGGCGAGAACCACTCGGTGGACACGCGCGCCGCCAGCAGGCCGACGAGGAGCGTCAGCATGATGAGCGTGACGAGCAGGTTGCGGTCACGGGAGAGAGAACGGCGGACGAATCGGACAGCGGGCACCAGCAGCGGCACCCGCACCAGGAGCGCGCGGAGCCGTGGCGGGATCAGCGGCGCCGGTCGGGAACTCATGATGCGTGTGACTGTATCGGTCTGACCCCGGTTTGGGCAGCCCACTTGACCAACGCCTAGATCATGTACAGGGGTTATTGGGTGGCCGTTCGCCTTCGGCCGCTCCTACCGTGGACGGATGACCTATCCCATCCGCCCGATCGGTGAAGCCGAGTGGGGCGCGGCCGCCGCGGTCCTGCAGGAGGCGTTCGGCTGGCGGCCCTCACCTGCGCAGGATGAGCGGTTCCGGGCCGAGACGGAGTTCGACCGGACGCTGGCCGCCTTCGACGGCGACGACATCGCCGGCCTCACGGCCGCCTTCAGTCTCACCATGACGGTTCCCGGCGGGCGGCAGCTCCCGGTGGCGGGCGTCACCGCCGTGAGCGTGCTGCCCTCCCATCGCCGGCGCGGCATCCTGTCCTCCTTGATGCGCCGCCAGCTCGCCGACGTGCGCGAGCGCGGGGAGAGCGTCGCCGCCCTGTACGCCTCCGAGGCCGCGATCTACGGCCGGTTCGGGTACGGCAGGGCCGCGAGCCAGCTCAGGTTCGGCATCCGCACCCACGAGACGGCCTTCGTCCCGGGGGCGCCCCACGACCCGGCGCTCCGCATGCGCGTGGTGACCCCTGAGGAGCGCCGCGCCGACTTCGCGCGGGTGTTCGCCTCCGTCGTGACCCGGCGGCCCGGGCTGTACGCGCGCAGGAGCGCGACCTGGGACGCCGTGCTGGCCGACACCGACGCCGACCAGCGCGGCGCCGGGCCGCTGCGCGCGATCGTGGCCGAGGACGACGGGGGCGTGCGCGGGTACGCGCTGTTCCGGATCAGGCCGTCGTGGGACGAGGACGGGCTGCCCGACGGCGAGCTGCAGTTGCGGGAGCTGTTCGCCGCCGACCCGGCCGCGTACGCGCTGCTGTGGCGCGGGGTGCTCGACCGCGACCTGATCACCCGCGTCGAGGCCGAGGGCAGGCCGGTGGACGACCCGATCATCGCGCTGCTGGCCGACGCGCGCCGGCTTCGCGCCCGCTGGAGCGACGAGCTGTGGGTACGCGTCGTCGAGGTGGACAAGGCGCTGTCCGCGCGCTCCTACGCGGCGCCGGTGGACCTCGTCGTCGAGGTCGAGGACGAGGTGTGCCCCTGGAACGCGCGCCGCTGGCGGCTCACCGCCGACCCGGCGGGCGCGGAGTGCAAGCCGGTGGAGGAGGAGCCGGACGTGTCGCTGCCGGTCGCCGCGCTCGGCTCGGCGTACCTGGGCGACGGGCTGCTCGTGGCGCAGCTCGACGCCGGGCTGCTGCGAGAGCGCACGCCCGGCGCGGTGCGGGAGCTGGCCGCGGCCATGACCTGGAGCCCGAAGCCGTGGGCGGGGCTGACCTTCTGACGTAGTCTCGACGGTATGGCGCTGCAGAGCTTGCAGATCACGGCGGTCACCGCGATGCGGGCCCGCGAGGTGTCACGGCCGTCGAAGGAGCAGCAGGAGGCCGCCGACCGGCGGCCCCTGCGTGACGAGATGCCGAGGCGCGAGCCCCGGCGCCGGACGTGACGCTCCGGGGCCGGCCCCGGAGCGCCCGACGCTACGGCAGCGAGGGGAGCTGGCCGATCGTCTCGTAGCTCTCGACCTGGGCGATGCGGCGGCTGTGCCGCTCGGCGCCGGAGAACGGCGTGGTCAGGAAGACCTCGACGAATCTGGTCGCCTCCTCGGTGGAGTGCATGCGGGCGCCGACGCTCACCACGTTGGCGTCGTTGTGCTCGCGGGCGAGCCTGGCCGTCTCCTCGCTCCAGGCGAGCGCCGCGCGGATGCCGCGCACCTTGTTGGCGGCGATCTGCTCACCGTTGCCGGATCCGCCGATCACCACGCCCAGGCTCGCCGGGTCGCCCGCCACGCCCTCGGCCGCCCGCAGGCAGAACGCCGGGTAGTCGTCCTCGGCGTCGTAGACGAAGGGACCGCAGTCGGTCACCTCGTGGCCGTGGTCCTTCAGCCACGACACGAGATGGTTCTTGAGCTCATAGCCGGCATGGTCGGCACCGATGTAGACGCGCACGCGACCAGTCTTCCACAGGCCCCCGCGAGGAGATGTGGGCGGCGCGGCCACTCGCTACAGTAAGGACTGCCAACCATGACCGCCTCTTACGGAAGTTGAGCGTCCATGCGTGAGATCCGCGCGATCGGCGACCCGGTCCTGCGTACGCCCGCCGAGCCCGTCGAGGGCTTCGACAAGGAGCTGCGCCGGCTGATCGACGAGATGTTCCAGGCGATGTACGCGGTGGACGGCGTCGGCCTGGCCGGCCCCCAGATCGGCGTGTCGCGGCGATTGTTCGTCTACGACATCAGCGGCCGCAAGGGGCACGTGATCAACCCGGTGCTGACCGTGGACGACCCCGAGGAGGTCCTCGACCAGGAGGGCTGCCTGTCGGTGCCCGACCGGCAGAGCGGCAGGCCCATCTACGCGCCGGTCCCCCGGGCCGCCGGGGTCACGGTCGAGGGGCTCGACCGGCTCGGCCGCCCGGTGCGGATCAAGGCCCGGGGTTCGCTGGCCCGCTGCTTCCAGCACGAGAGCGACCACCTCGACGGCAGGCTGTACGTCGACCGGCTGCCCAGGAACGAGGCCCGCAAGATCATGCTGAAGGCATAGATTGGCGGCATGAGCCAGCTTTCCGGCAAGGGCGCACTGGTCACGGGCGGGTCCCGGGGCATCGGCAGGGCGATCGTCGAGCGACTGCGCGCCGACGGCGCCGAGGTGGTCTTCAGCTATCACAGCAACGCGGAGGCCGCGGCGCGGGTCGCCGAGCGGACGGGGGCGCACGCCGTCCAGGCGGACCAGGGCAGCCGCGACGACCTGGAGAGGCTGTTCGCCGAGGCGGAGAAGCTGCTGCCCGGCGTGGACATCGTCGTCAACAACGCGGCGATGACCGGCCAGGGGCTCCTGGCGGAGGTGACGGACGAGACGTACGAGCGGGTGTTCGCCGTCAACACCCGCGCCACGTTCCTGGCCCTGCAGTGGGCCGCCCGCGTCATGCGCGACGGCGGCCGGATCATCAACATCTCCACGCTCAACACCGCGATGGCCGCGCCGGGCGTCGGCCTGTACGCGGCCAGCAAGGCGGCGGTCGAGCAGCTCGCCAAGGTGGCGGCGCGCGAGCTGGGCCCGCGCGGCATCACGGCCAACACCGTCTCGCCGGGCGCCACGGACACCGACCTGCTGCGGGCGAGCAACCCGCCGGAGGCGCTGGGCCGGGCGACGGCGCTCACGGCGCTCGGCCGGCTGGGCCGGCCGGACGACATCGCCTCGGTCGTCGCGTTCCTGGCGGGGCCGGACGGCGGCTGGATCACCGGCCAGAACCTCCTGGCCACCGGCGGGCTGATGCTCTGACCCGCCCGGGGGTCAGAGCTGGAGGCTCTTGAGCTCGAAGTACTCCTCAAGGCCGGCCTCGCCCAGCTCGCGGCCGAGGCCGGACTGCTTGTAGCCGCCGAAGGGGGCCGAGGGGTTGAACCGGCCGCCGTTGATCGTGACCTGCCCGGTGCGCAGGCGGCGGGCCACGGCGACGGCGCGTTCCTCCGTGCCCGCCCACACCGCGCCCGACAGGCCGTAGGGGGTGCCGTCGGCGATGCGGACGGCCTGGTCCTCGGTGGTGTACGGGATGACCGACAGCACCGGGCCGAAGATCTCCTCCTGCTCGATGGCCATGCCGGGCTCGACCCCGGCGAAGACGGTCGGCTCTACGTAGTAGCCGCGGGGCAGGGGCCGTTCGGTGCCGCCCGTGACGAGCCGGGCGCCCTCCTCCTGGCCGCGGTTGATGTAGCGGACCACGCGGTCGCGCTGGACGGCCGAGACGAGCGGGCCGAGGCGCGTGGTGTCGTCGAAGGGGTCGCCGACCGTGTACGTGCGGGCCGCCTCGACGGCCAGGCCGACCGCCTCGTCGTACTGGTCGCGGTGGACGATCATGCGGGTCCAGGCGGTGCAGGTCTGGCCGGAGTTGACGAAGCAGTTGGCCACGCCCGCGGTGACGGCCTTGGTCAGGTCGGCGTCGGGCAGGATGATGTTGGCGGACTTGCCGCCCAGCTCCAGCGCGACCCGCTTGACGCCCTCGGCCGCGAGGGCGGCGACCCGGCGGCCCGCGGCGGTCGAGCCGGTGAACGACACCATGTCCACCTCGGGATGCGCCGCCATGGCCGCGCCCACGACCTGGCCGCGCCCGCTCACCAGGTTGAACACCCCGGGCGGCAGGCCGACCTCGTCGAAGATCTCGGCCAGCGCGTACGCGGCCAGCGGCGCCACCTCGCTCGGCTTGAGCACGACCGTGCAGCCCGCCGCGAGCGCCGGGGCGACCTTGCAGACGATCTGGTGCAGCGGGTAGTTCCACGGGGTGATCGCGGCGACGACGCCGACCGGTTCCCGGAGCACCAGGGAGTTGCCGACGCGCGACTCGCGCGGGTGGCTCGCGGCCATCCGGGCGTAGGAGGCGAGCACTCCCGCGGGCATCAGCGTCTGCACCTTGAGCGCGAAGCGCAGCGGCGCGCCCATGTCGGTCGCGATGGTCTCCGCGACGTCCGCGGAGCGCCGTTCGAGCAGTTCGGCCGCGGCGGCGAGGACCTTGGCGCGGTCCTCGGGCCCGGCGGCCGACCACGCGGGGAACGCCCCGCGTGCCGCCAGGACCGCGGCCTCGACGTCCGCGGGCGCGCCCGCGGGCACCCGGTCGATGATCTCCTCCGTGGCGGGGTTGACGACCTCGATCGCCTCGCCCGAGACCGACGCGGTCCAGGCGCCGCCGATGTAGAGCTTGCGCATGGCCCCATGTTCCCGCGCCTCTCCCGACATTGCGAGGCCGCGGGGATGACGGGAGTTCGTCAGAAGCGTACGAAGTTGTGCCCGGGAGGTAAGGAAACCTCCCCGGGCATCCGTGCCGGCCTGACCGGAGTTGACGCAGGCTGTAGAACGCGATTCAGAGAACGCGATTCAGTCGAATTGGGGCGAACGGGTACGGGTGCGCTTGAGTTCGAAGAAGTCCTCGAACGCCGTCACCAGGAGCACGCCGTCCCACAGCCGGCCCGCCTCCTCGTCCCGCGGGACGCGGGTGATGACGGGGCCGAAGAAGGCGTTGGAGCCGACGCGGATGATCGGGGTGCCGACGTCGTCGCCGACCAGGCCGAGCCCCTCGTCGTGCGAGACGGCGATGGCCTCGTCGTGGTCCTCGGAATCCATGGCGGAGACGAGCTCCGCGTCGAGACCGGCGGCCACCAGGGACTCCTCGGCGATCTCACGGTAGGAGTCGGGCTGCTTGGAGCGGCCCTCGTTGTGCAGCCGGGTGCCCATCTCGGTGTAGAGCGTGCCGGTGACGTGGTCGCCGTACTTCTGCTGGGCGGCGGCGATCACGCGGACGAGCCCCATGGCGCGGACCGTGCGGTCCTTGTAGTCCTGAGGGACGTCCTTGTCCTGGTTGAGCAGCTTCAGGCTCATGAGACGCCAGCGCGGCTCGATCGAGCGGACGTTCTCGACCTCGATCAGCCAGCGCGATGTGGCCCAGGCGAACGGACAGGAGGGATCGAACCACAGATCGACAGGAGTCCTGGTAGTCATGTGGGGCCATAACCTGGGTGCGTCGGTGCCTATTCCACCGTGACAGGATACCGACAACCCCGACGGAGTGGTGAAAAGGAGTACAACTTGGCAGGCAACCTGACTCGGGACGAGGCTCGCGAGCGCGCCCGGCTGCTGAATGTCGAGTCATACGAGGTCGCCCTCGACCTGACCGAGGGGGACGAGCGGTTCGAGAGCGTCACCACCGTCCGTTTCGCCGGCACGCAACCCGGCGCGTCCACCTTCATCGACCTGCACGGCGCCCGGGTACGCAGCGTCACCCTCAACGGCGAGGAGCTCGACGTTTCGACGTACGACGCCGAGAAGGGCCGCTTCCCGCTGCCCGGTCTGGCCGCCTCCAACGAGCTGCGCGTCGACGCCGACTGCGCCTACATGCGCACCGGCGAGGGGCTGCACCGCTTCGTCGACCCGGTCGACCAGAAGGTCTACCTGCACAGCCAGTTCGAGACCGCCGACGCGCACCGCATGTACGCGTGCTTCGACCAGCCCGACCTCAAGGCCACCTTCCAGCTCACCGTGCTGGCCCCGGCCGACTGGGAGGTCGTCTCCAACGCCGCCGCCTCCGGCGTGGAGGAGCTGGCGGAGGAGCACGGCAGGCACGGCTCGGTGCAGGCCGCCAAGCGGTGGGAGTTCCCGCCCACGCCGGTCATGTCCACGTACATCACCGCGCTCGTGGCCGGGCCGTACCACAAGGTGACCTCCGAGCACGACGGCATCCCGCTCGGCGTCTACTGCCGCGCCTCGCTCGCCGAGCACCTCGACGCCGACAACATCCTGGAGGTCACCCGGCAGGGCTTCGACTTCTTCCACAAGGTGTTCGGCGTCCGTTACCCGTTCGGCAAGTACGACCAGCTCTTCGTGCCGGAGTTCAACGCCGGCGCGATGGAGAACGCCGGCTGCGTGACCTTCCTGGAGGACTACGTCTTCCGCTCCCGGGTCACCGACGCGGTGGTCGAGCGGCGCGCCGAGACGATCCTGCACGAGATGGCGCACATGTGGTTCGGCGACCTCGTCACCATGCGCTGGTGGGACGACCTGTGGCTGAACGAGTCGTTCGCCACGTACATGTCGGTCCTCGCGCAGGCCGAGGCGACGCGCTGGGGCAAGGGCGCGTGGACGACGTTCGCGAACGTGGAGAAGTCCTGGGCCTACCGTCAGGACCAGCTCCCCTCCACGCACCCCATCTCCGCCGACATCCCGGACATGCAGGCGGTCGAGGTCAACTTCGACGGCATCACGTACGCCAAGGGCGCCTCGGTGCTCAAGCAGCTCGTCGCCTACGTCGGGCTGGACAACTTCCTGGCCGGCGTGCGCGACTACTTCGGCGAGCACGCCTGGGGCAACACCGAGCTGAAGGACCTGCTCAACGCCCTGGAGCGGACCTCCGGCCGCGACCTGTCGTCCTGGTCGAAGGAGTGGCTGGAGACGGCGTGGGTCAACACCCTGCGGCCCTCCTTCACGCTGACCGAGGACGGCCGGTACGAGACCTTCGAGGTGCTCCAGGAGGCCCCGGCCGACTACCCGACGCTGCGCTCGCACCGCGTCGCGATCGGCCTGTACAAGCTGGACGGCGACGCGCTCACCCGGGTCAAGCGGGTCGAGCTCGACGTCGTGGGCGCGCGCACGGCCGTCGCGGACCTGGTCGGCGAGGAGCAGCCCGACCTGGTGCTCGTCAACGACGACGACCTGACGTACGCCAAGATCCGCCTGGACGAGCGGTCGTTGCGCACGCTGGTCGACGGCGGCATCGCCCGCTTCACCGAGTCGCTGCCGCGCGCGCTGTGCTGGTCGGCGGCGTGGGACATGACGCGCGACGGCGAGATGTCCACCCGCGACTACGTGCGGCTCGTGGTGTCGGGCGTGGCCACGGTCAAGGACATCACGGTCCTGCAGGCCGTGCTGCGGCAGGCGCGGCTGGCCGTGCAGCAGTACGCCGACCCGGCCTGGCGGGCGGAGGGCCTGGCCCTGCTCGCCACCGAGCTGCGCTCGCTGCTGGAGGGCGCCGAGCCGGGCTCGGACCAGCAGCTCGCGTTCCTGCAGGCGTTCGCGCCGGTGGCCACCTCCGAGGGTGATCTCGCGCTGGTCGGCGGCATCCTGGACGGCTCCGCGGTGCCCGAGGGCGTGACCGTCGACACCGACCTGCGCTGGACCCTCGTCCACGCGCTGGTGTCGGGCGGCGTGCTGGGCGAGGCCGACATCGAGGCCGAGCTGCGCCGCGACCCGACGGCCACCGGCGAGCGCTCGGCGGCGATGTGCCGGGCCGCCGTGCCGACGGCCGAGGCGAAGGCGGCCGCGTGGGAGCGGATCGTGGAGGGCAAGCTGGCCAACCACATCGCCCGCACCACGATCAACGGCTTCCAGGACGCGAACCACGTCGAGCTGCTGGAGGCGTACCGCGACAAGTACTTCGCGGAGGTCGGGCGGATCTACAAGGAGTGGACCTTCGACCAGGCGTCGACGTTCGCGGTGGGGTGCTTCCCGGCGCTGCTCATCGAGCCGGAGACGGTGGAGGCGGCCGAGCGCTACCTCGCCGAGCACCAGCCGCCGCAGGCGCTGCGCCGCCTGATCCTCGAAGGCGCCGACGGCGTGAGCCGCGCCCTGCGCAACCGGGCCAAGGACGCGGAATCGGCGTCGTAGTGATCGGCGCGGACTCGGCGTCGTAGTGATCGACGCGGACTCCGTGTCGTAGCGATCGACGCGGCTTCCCGGGAGCCGAGCTCTCCGTCGCGGATTCCGGCCAGGTCATGGGCCTGCCGGTGTTAGCCTCGATGGCGTGTTCGGCCCCGGGACCACGCTCAATGACCGCTACCTGCTCACCGACCGCGTCGGCGGCGGCGGCATGGGCGAGGTCTGGCGTGCCGCCGACACGGTTCTCGGCCGCACCGTCGCCGTCAAGGTGATGATGCCCGCGCTGGCCGAGAACCCGGCGTTCGCCCGCCGGTTCCAGAACGAGGCGCGCGCCATGGCCACGCTGCGGCATCCCGGCGTGGTCGACGTCTACGACTACGGCACGTGCGAGGTCGGCGGGCGGCGGGTCAGCTTCCTGGTGATGGAGTTCGTCGAGGGCGAGTCGCTCGACCGGATCCTGCGTGCCAGGGCGCTGTCCCCGGCCGAGACGATGCGGCTCGTCGCCGAGGTGGCCGACGCCCTGGCCGCCGCCCACGAGCAGGGCATCGTCCACCGCGACGTGAAGCCGGCCAACCTCATGGTCAGGCCCGACGGGCGGGTCGCGCTGACCGACTTCGGCATCGCGCACTCCGTCTCGGCCGGGCAGCTCACCGCCACCGGCGCGATGCTCTGCTCGGCCGCCTACTGCGCTCCCGAGCTGGCCACGGCGAGCGCGGTCACGCCCGCGGTCGACGTCTACGCGCTGGGCGTGGTGGCCTACGAGTGCCTGACCGGGCGCCTGCCGTACGAGGGCGACACGCCCGTGCAGATCATCTACAAGCACCTCCACGCGCCCGTGCCCGCGCTGCCGCCGGAGGTGCCGGCGGGGCCGCGGCAGGTGGTGCAGCGGGCGCTGGACAAGGCGCCCGACATGCGCTGGCCGTCGGCCGCCGAGCTGGCCGCGGCGGCGCGCCGCGCGCTGGCCGAGCCGGCCTCGCGGCCCTCCTCGCGGCGCCGTCGCGGGCTGCTGAGCGGGCTGGCGTCGGCGGCGGCGGCCGTCACGGTCACCGTGGCCGTCGCCGGGTCCGTCTGGACGCGTCAGGAGAGCGCCGCCGACCCGGGCACGGTCCCGCCGGCGCCCACCGCGCAGAGCCGTACGACGAGCGCGGCCGAGCCGCCCGCGCCCCGGCGGCACTCGGCGCCGCCGGCCAAGACGACGGCCGGTCCGCGGCCGAGCGGCACGCGCACCCCCGTCACCCCCACGGCCTCGCCGACGGCGACCGTGCCCACGGCGAGCCCCACCCCGACGGCTCCCACGGCGACGCCCACCACGCGCGAGCCGGAGCCCACCCCGGAGCCGACGACGCCCGATCCGCAGGAGCCGAGCACGGATCCGACGCCGACCCGCGATCCGGGCGACATCCAGTGCGTCCGCTCCCCCTGCCCCTGAGCCTCGCGGGGAGCGCCCGTCAGCGCCGTCGTGGAAGGCGGGAAGCCGTCCGTGAGGGTGACGTCCGCTTTGCCGGGGAACGGGCCGGCGCGTGAGAGGGTGAGCGGGTGAAGTCCACGCACGATCTGCTCGTCACCCTGGCCCGCCGCCACGCGTTCGCCGATCTCGCCGCGCTCGCCCCGTCGGCGGAGGTGGCGGACGTGTGCGAGTTCGGGCACCGGCTGCTCTCCCTCGACGCCGAGGACTTCGCGGCCGAGGCGCGGTCGGTCCCGGCGGAGCTGAGGCGGCGGGCGCGGGCGTGCCACATGCCGCAGACCCCGCGCGAGCAGCCGCGGGGCGCGCTGGAGTCGCTGCGTCCCGCGTACGGGCTGCTGCTGGAGGTCATCGCGGTGCGCTGGCAGCGCCGCGAGCTGAGCCCGATGATCGCCGCCGTGCACATCGCCAGCGAGTACCTCCCGCTGCTGGCCTTCGAGCCGCACCTCGGCCACGCGGGCGACCCGGCCCGCTGGCCCGACGGGCTGAGCGCCCCGGGCAGCCGCTTCGGCGTGATCGGCGACCGCGACTGCGACCACACCAAGTCCGAGCAGTCGGCCACCAACCGGACCCTGCGGGTCTCGGTCGAGCCCGCCGAGGGCTGGCGCGCGTACTTCGACCGGCAGCACAGCCAGGTGGCCGGCGCGCTGGCCGTGTGCGTCGCCACCTGCCGCAACCCGTGCACGGCGATGCACTGGATCCCGCCGGAGCCGCGCGCCGGCCTCTCCGTGCGGGCCCGCACCGCTCTGGCGTTCGCCGACACCCCGCTGGTACGGCTGCGCCACGCGGCCCCGGTCGGCCACGGGTTCGGTGTGCCGTCGCCGGAGGAGGTGCTGGAGGCGTGGGAGCGCAGCCGCGCGGCCCTGGACAAGAACGCGATCGGCGCGGCGGCCACGAAGGACGACGGGTTCCCGCTGCCGGGGCTGCCGTCGCTGTTCGCGGCCGTGGCCGAGGCGCCCATCGAGCCCTCGACGCTGCTGGCCGGGGTGAGCGAGCACGTCGTCACCCTGCTCGACCGCATCCCCTCCGACGCCGTCTGAAGCCGGCCCGCTCGGCGTCCTGCCCTCCGACGCCGTCAGAGGGCAGGTCCGCTCGGCGCCCTGCCCTCCGACGCCGGCTCAGGAGCCCCCCGCATGCCGTCCGGGGCCGGCTATCCGCGTACCGTGGCCTGCTCCCCCAGTGCGGCGATGCCGTACAGCAGGCCGCCCACCAGGTCGCCCGCGCCGAACGCGGTGGCCATCGACATGGCGGTCAGCCGGCAGGCGCCGTCGGGCAGCCGCCGCCGGGCGCGTTCACCCGTGACGATCTCCAGCGCCCGCCCGCCGACGTCCACGAGGACGACGACCGCGTCGGGGGCCTCGTCGCCGAGGGCGGCGTGCAGGCGCTCGGCGAAGTGCCGCCGCCCGCCCGCGGGCGGGCCGAGGAAGAGACCGAAGCGAAGCCCGCTGCGCCGCTCGGCGGCGCGCAGGGCCTGCCTGACGTCGTCGGCCTGGGCCGTGCTGAGCCCGCGCATCGCCGTCACCACCCCGCGGAGGCGCCGCCGGTGCGCCGGCCGGGCTCGGTGGTCCCGGCCGCGGCCACCCAGTCGGTCTCGGTGCCGGGCGCCCAGGCGGGCGTCCGGTCGGCGAGCACCAGGCCGGAGGTGCTCACGCCGTGCTCGCCGCGCCCCGGGCCGCCGAGCCACACGGGCCCGGGCTCCTCCCGGCGCGGCGCGCCACGCCCCGCCGTCATCACGATCATGCTGATCAGGACGAACAGCCCCAGCGACACCCCGAGGAGTGCGCCCATGCTTGCCAGCGCGCTGTTCACCCCTCGAACGTAGACCGGCTTCCCGGCCCCGGCCAGCCCCCTCCTGGGCCGCCTACCACACGGCCGGGCGGCGCTCTCCCCAGAAGCCGCCGCGCGCGGCCTCGACCTGGGCCGACAGCGAGATCAGGGTGTCCTCCCCGCCGACGCGCCCGGCCAGCATGACGCCGATCGGCAGCCCGCCGTCCGTCCAGTGCAGCGGCAGGTTCACGGCCGGCTGCCCGGTGACGTTGTACAGGGCCGGGAAGGCCGCGAACCGGCTCATCCGCTCGAACGTCTCCTCGGGCCCGTCCACGTCCTCGAACCAGCCCACCGGCCGGGGCGGCTGGGTGACCGTCGGGGTGAGGATCGCGTCGTAGCCGGCCGTGGCGGCCAGGGCCGCGCGGGTGGCGAGCTGGAGCGCCGCCTGCGCCTGCAGGAAGGCGGGCGCGGGGGTGGCGAAGCCGCGCTCGCGCAGCCAGGCGGTGAGCGGCCGCAGCATCCCGGTCTTGTCGTCGGCGACCGGGTGCATGCACGCGAAGGTGCACCACAGGGTGACGAAGTGCGGCACCAGGTCGGGCCCGTACGACGGGACGATGTCGACGATCTCGTGGCCCAGCGCCGCGAGCGTGGCACTGGCCTCCTCGTACGCGGCCAGCACCTCGGGCTCCACGACCGCGCCGGGCACGACCGGGTCGGCGTGGCGGGCGATGCGCAGCCGGCCCGGCTCGCGGCGGGCGGCCTCCAGGAACGTGCCCTCGTGCGGCGGCGCGAGGTAGTGGTCGCCGGGGGTGTTGTGCGCCATGACGTCGAGCAGCGCGGCGGCGTCGGCGACGGTCCTGGCGATGGGCCCGTTCGTGGACAGGCCCGCGAGGTCGGGGATGATCGGCGCGAAGCTGATGCGCCCGCGCGTCGGCTTGATGCCGTACAGGCCGCAGACGGAGGCGGGGATGCGGATGGAGCCGGCGCCGTCGCTGCCCTGCGCGGCGGGGGCGAGGCCGGCCGCCACCGCGGCCGCCGCGCCGCCGCTCGACCCGCCGGCGGAGGTGGCGGGGTCCCACGGCGAACGCGCGGGCGGCGAGAGCGCGGTCTCGGTGTAACACGGCAGGCCGAACTCGGGCGTGGCGGTCTTGCCCAGCATGACGGTCCCGGCGTCGCGCAGCCGCTCGACGACCGTGTCGTCCACGGGCGAGACGAACTCCCGGTACGTCGCCGAGCCGAACATGATCGGCACGTCCTTGACCAGGTTGAGGTCCTTGATCGGGATCGGCACCCCGGCGAGCGGCCCGGCGGGCAGCTCCTTCTCCAGGTGACGCGCCTGTTCGAGGGCTCGCTCGGCGGTCACGGTCACGTAGGCGCCCACGCGGGGGTCGAGGCGCTCGATCCGGTCGAGGTAGTGGCGGGTCAGCTCGACCGGCGAGATGACCTGGTCGCGGACGGCCTGCGCCTGCTCGAGCGCGGAGAGCTCGTGAAGGTCTCGCACGTTACGCACACTAGGGATCTCCGGCGAAGAACGTAATAGATACCCGGAAATCCGGCGCAGGACACGGTGACCTGAGCCATAAAACTATGGACGGGGCAACACTAGGAATCGACGATCGCCACCGGCTACGGTGAGTCGCGTGGACTCCGACCACCAGCGTGATGACGGTCACAGCACGTCGCCCATCTGGGTGAGCGACCGACCCGACACCGACACCGACGCCGAGCCGGCCGGTGCCGCGCAGACCGGTGCCGCGCAGGCGGACCCCGCCTCCGTGCCGGTCGTGCGCGTGTCCGTGCGCAGCCTGATCGAGCAGCCCCGCTACCGCAACCTGCGCAACCGCGCGCTGCTGGCGGTGGCCGTGGCGCTGGTCGCGGGCTTCCTGCTGAACGACTGGCGGCTGGGCGTCACCGCGGGCATCCTCGCGGCCATCGCCGACGCGGTCTACCGGGCCCGGTCCCATTCGACCGTGCCGGCCTGGCGGCGCTCGTCCGTCGCGGAGCGGCGCACCGAGGCCCAGCTGCGCAAGCTGGAGCGCAACGGCTACCGCACCCTGCACGCGCGGGCGATCCCCGACACCGAGGCGCAGATCGACCACCTCGTGGTCGGGCCGACGGGCGTGTACGCGGTCGACTCCGAGAAGTGGGACAAGCAGCTGCCCGTCCGCGTGCAGATGGGCAAGAAGCTCTTCCACGGCCCGTTCGACAAGAAGGCCCGTCTCGCCGAGGCGAAGATGGAGGCGTCGGCGGCCAGCGAGCTGATCAGCAAGGCGTACGGCCGCGACGTGCAGGTCGTGCCCTCCCTGGCCATCTACGGCCCGGCCGTGCCCTGGAAGATCATGACGATCCGCGGGGTGGACGTCTACGAGGGCGGGCGCGCCCGTAAGTGGATCACCAAGCGCGAGCGGGCGCTGACCGACGAGGAGATCCAGCGCCTGTACGAGATCGCCGCCGAGGTCCTGCCGGCCCGCTACGGCGAGGACTGACCCTCCCGGGAGCCTCAGTCACCTGATCCGGCCGTGCAGCAGCTCCACCAGCGTGGCGTGGGTGCGCTCCACGGGCCGGTCGGGGTAGAGCGCGCGCCGTTCGATGGAGACCGTGAGCACCATGCCGAACACCGCGGTGGCCGCGGTCTCCACGTCGAGGTCGGCCCTGACCTCCCCGCCCTGCACGGCCCGGCGCAGCACGCCCGCGTAGACGCCGAGCGCCTGGTCGCGCAGCTGCGCCACGGCCTGCTGCCAGGCGGTCCGCCACATCTCGGCCAGCAGCACCCGCGCGAGCGGGCCGTGCTCCTCGAAGAAGCGGAGCTGGCCGAGGACGACCGAGTCGAGCGCCTCCAGGGCGGTCGCGCCGGTGTCGGCGGCGGCCAGGGCGTCGGCCAGCCGCCCGATCGAGTGCTCCAGCAGCGCGCCGAACAGCGCCTCCTTGCTGCCGAAGTTGTAGAAGACGGTGCCCTTGGCCACCCCGGCGCGCTCGGCGATGGCCTCGACCGTCGTGGCGGTGTAGCCCTGCTCGGCGATGAGGTCGACGGCCGCCGCGAACACCTTCGACCGGGTGTCCTGCCGGCTCACAGCGACAGCTCCGGGTGCAGCCGCTTGAGCGTCCAGGTGCGGCCCCGCTCGACGGCGAGCGTGGTGAGCGCGAGCCCCAGCACGAGGAAGGCGGTGAGCACGCCGCACGCCTGCCAGACCACGGTCGGGTCGCCGCCGCTGATCAGCCGGCGCAGCGCCGCCACGACCCAGCTCATCGGCAGCCACGGCGAGATGGTCTGGAAGAAGCCGGGCGAGGTCTCGATCGGGTACGTGCCCGCCGCGGAGGTGAGCTGGAGCATGAGCAGCGCCAGCGCGACGACCCGGCCGGGCGGGCCGATCAGCGCGTTGACCGCCTGCACCACCGCGAGGAAGGCCGCGGCGGCCAGCAGGAGCAGGCCGATCACGCCGGCCCAGTTCGCCGCTTCCAGGCCGAGGCCGAACCGCAGCACGGCCGCCAGCACGCCGACCTGCGCCGCGCCGAGCGCGAGCGCCGGGAACCAGCCGGACAGCGCGATCCGCACCGCGCCCGTCGTGCCGGCCAGCCGCCGCTGGTTGAGGGGCTTGAGCACCATGTACGCGATCATCGCACCCACCCAGAGCGCCAGGGGCAGGAAGAACGGGGCGAAGCCGGTGCCGTAGTTGGGCACCTCGTTGTCCACGTCCTTGTCCAGGCGCACGGGGTCGCTCATCATGTCGGCGCGGGCGTCGCGCTCCTGGGCGTCGTAGTCGGGGATCTTCCTGGCGCCGTCGCCGAGGCCGGTGGCGAGGTCCTTGGAGCCCTCGGCCAGCTTCGACAGGCCCTTGTCGACCCGGCCGGCGCCGTCGTGCAGCCGGTCCACGCCGGAGGTGAGCCGGTCGGCGCCGTCGCCGAGCCGGGTCAGGCCGCCGCCGAGCTGTGTGAGGCCGCTCGTGACCTGGGCCGAGCCGGAGCGCAGCCGGGTGGCGCCCTGGTACAGCTTGTCGGCGCCCTGACCGGCCTTGCCGACGCTGCTGTCGATCTTGGCGGCTCCGGCGGCGAGCTTGGCGAGGCCCGCGTCGAGCTGGTCGACCTGCTTCCTGACCTGGCTCACCCGCGGGCCGAGCTGCGGGGCGACCTGGGCGATCTTGCGGGCGGTGGTCGCCAGCTCGCGCGCGGCGGCGCTCAGCTCGGCGGCCTCGGGGTCCTGGAGCTTGTCGGCCTGGTCGGCGACCCGCTCGGCGGCGCGGGCCACCTCGGGGCCGTACTGGTTGAGGAGGGGGACGTACCTGTCGGCGAGCTGGTCGACCGTGCGGGTCTGGGCGTGGACCTTGCCGGCCGCCTCGCGGGCGCCCTGCCGCAGCGGAGCGGTGCCCTGGCTGCGCAGCTTGGTCAGGCCGCCGCGCAGCGCGCCGATGCCGCGCTGCGCCTGGGTGATGCCGTCGGTGATCTTGGCGGAGCCGTCGCGCAGCCGGGCGGTGGCGCTCCCGGCGGTGTCGAGGCCGGTCGAGAGCTGCCGGGCGCCGCCCTCGGCGGTGCCGAGGCCGGAGTTGAGCCTGGAGACGCCGTCGCCGGCCTTGACCGTGCCCGCGTGCAGCTTGTCGGCGCCGTCGGCGGCCTCGGTGGTCTTGTCGTGGATGTCGCCGATGGAGATGAACACCCGGTCGAAGTAGTCGTGGACGGCGGTGCGCTCGGCGGCGGCCCGCACCTCGTTGAACACGGCGTCGGAGATGCTGCCGATGATGTAGCTGCGGCCGGTGTCGACGCGGACGCCGAGCTGGGCGGGCGCGGGCGTGGCGGCGTCGTCCGACGGCGAGGCGAGGCGGGAGCTGAAGTCGGCGGGGATGGTCAGCGACAGGTAGTAGCTGCCGTCCCTGACGCCGTCGGCCGCCTGCCGGGGCGTCGCCTCGTGCCAGTTGAAGACGTGCCGCTCGCGCAGCTCCTCGGCCAGGTCCTGGCCGGCGTGCAGGTTCTTGTCCCCGGCCGTGGCGGGCCGGTCCTCCATGACCAGCGCGACGGGCACGCGGTCCAGGTTGCCCTGCGGGTCCCAGAACGACCACAGGTACAGGCCCGCGTACAGCAGCGGCAGCACGATGACCGCCGCCAGCGCCATCCGGGGCAGTCGCGACCGCAGCATTCCTCTCATCACAGCTCCACGAGGTGGTCGTAGCGGGCGGGCGGGGTCACGCACGAGGCGACCACGGCGCGGTCGAGCCCGGCGAGCAGGGTCCAGAGCGCCTCCTGCCGGTCGGGCGGCAGGCCGGCGTCGACGTTGTCGGCGACGATGACCTTCGGGTCGTCGAGCAGGGCGAGGGCCACGCCGAGCCGCACCTGTCCTTCCCGGTCGAGCTCGCGGACGAGGGTCCGCTCGCCCGCGTCCAGGCCGGCCTTCTCGATCAGCTTCGGGTACGGGCCGCGCCCGCGTTCGCGCAGGTGCTCCCCCACCGTCAGCGACCGGTCGAGGTCGGTCACGCCGTCCACGAGGGCGAGAGCGGCCACCTTGCGGATGGCGCGGGGTTTGACGTGCCCGGCCACGGCAAGAGTGCCCGCCGTGGGCTTCATCCGCCCGGCCAGCGTGAGGAGCAGGCTGGTGCGGCCGCTGCCGGCGGGACCGGCGACGGCGGTGAGGGCGCCGGCCCCGGCCTCGAGGGAGACGCCGGCGTAGACCCCCTCCACGGACAGGCCCTTGGCGACGATCACGACGACTCCTCTCTCTTTGAACTGACCAGTCAGTACAAAGAGTAGCTTACGCCTCCTTTGGACTGATTTGGGGGTGCGGTGGCGCTACCTCCGCCGCGTCCCAGGAGGCGAGCGGGGAATGTCCGAGTGCTGGACGCGCTGTCTCAGCAGCCGGGCGATGGCCGTACGATGTGAGGATCGGAAAGCGATGGGAGAAGCACAATGCCCGCCCTCAGGTCACGAACGGTCACCCACGGCAGGAACATGGTCGGCGCGCGGGCCCTGCTCCGCGCCACCGGTGTAGCCGGGGGCGACTTCGGCAAGCCCATCATCGCCGTGGCCAACAGCTTCACCCAGTTCGTGCCGGGTCACGTGCACCTGCGCGAGGTCGGCGACGTGGTCTCCGCCGCGATCCGCGAGGCCGGGGCGATCCCGCGCGAGTTCAACACGATCGCCGTCGACGACGGCATCGCCATGGGCCACGGCGGCATGCTCTACTCCCTGCCCTCGCGCGAGCTGATCGCCGACGCGGTCGAGTACATGGTCAACGCCCACTGCGCCGACGCGCTCATCTGCGTCTCCAACTGTGACAAGATCACGCCCGGCATGCTGCTGGCCGCGTTCCGGCTGAACATCCCGACGATCTTCGTCTCGGGCGGCCCGATGGAGGCCGGCAAGACGCCCGGCCGCAAGCTCGACCTGGTCGACCCCATGATCGCCGCGGCCGACGACTCCGTCTCCGACGCCGAGCTGCTGGAGATGGAGGAGCAGGCCTGCCCGACCTGCGGCTCGTGCTCCGGCATGTTCACCGCCAACTCGATGAACTGCCTGGCCGAGGCCATCGGCCTGGCGCTGCCCGGCAACGGCACGATCCTGGCCACCCACCGGGCGCGCAAGAAGCTCTTCGAGGACGCCGGCCGGCAGCTCGTCGAGATCACCCGGCGCTACTACGAGGACGACGACGCGTCGGTGCTGCCGCGCTCGATCGCCACGCGCGAGGCCTTCGAGAACGCGATGGCGCTCGACGTGGCCATGGGCGGCTCGACCAACACGATCCTGCACATCCTGGCCGCGGCCCGCGAGGCCGAGGTCGACTTCAGCCTCAAGGAGATCAACGAGATCTCGCTGCGCGTGCCGTGCCTGTGCAAGGTGGCGCCCGCCACGAGCAAGTACCACGTCGAGGACGTCCACCGCGCCGGCGGCATCCCGGCCATCCTGGGCGAGCTCGACCGCGCCGGGCTGCTCCACCGCGACCTGCCCACGGTCAACGGGCTCAAGCTGGGCGAGCTCCTGGCCCAGTGGGACCCGTGCTCGCCCGAGGTGCGGCCCGAGGCGATCGAGCTGTGGCACGCCGCGCCGGGCAACGTCCGCACGGTCAAGCCGTACTCCCAGGACAACCGCTGGGACTCCCTCGACCTCGACCGCGCCGAGGGCTGCGTGCGCGACCGCGAGCACGCCTACTCCGCCGACGGCGGCCTGGCCGTGCTCTACGGCAACATCTCCCGCGACGGCGCCGTGGTCAAGACCGCCGGGGTCGACGAGTCGATCTGGCGCTTCAGCGGGCCGGCCGTCGTGTTCGAGTCGCAGGAGCAGGCCGTCGAGGGCATCCTCGGCGGGCGGGTGCGCGAGGGCGACGTGGTGGTCATCCGCTACGAGGGCCCGAAGGGCGGCCCCGGCATGCAGGAGATGCTCTACCCGACCTCGTTCCTCAAGGGCAGGGGGCTCGGCAAGGCGTGCGCGCTGGTGACCGACGGGCGCTTCTCCGGCGGCACGTCCGGCCTGTCGATCGGCCACGCCTCGCCGGAGGCCGCCGAGGGCGGCGCGATCGCGCTCGTCGAGGACGGCGACATCATCGACATCGACATCCCGGCGCGCTCGATGGAGCTGCGGGTGCCGGAGGCCGAGCTGGCGGCGCGGCGCGAGAAGCTGCTGGCCGACCTCGGCGGCTACCGTCCGCGCGATCGCAACCGCCCGGTCAGCGTGGCGCTCCAGGCGTACGCGGCGATGACCACGTCCGCCTCGACCGGCGCCTCGCGCGACCTCACCCAGCTCTCCCGCTGACCTCCGCCTTCCCGCCGCCCGGCGCCCCCGTCCGAGGGGTGCCGGGCGCGGCTGTCCCCGGGGTCAGTGTCCCCTTCCTTACGTACACGCTTTCGAAAATTGTCGGTGGCGGTCTCTATCGTGGGGGTATGGCTAGAGTCGTGAAGCCCACCACCCGCCCGCTGACGACCGCCGAGATCGCCGCCCTCGCTCTCTCCCTGGCCCACCTCGGCACGGGCCCCCAGGCCGTCACCGCCAGGCGCGGCCTGCAGCACGCTCTCGAGCACCTGGAGCTCGACGACGACGTCATCGCCACCACGCTTTCGACGCTCACCGACCCGCTGCCCGTGGAGGTCGCCTCCCGGGCCCGGCTCATCGCCGACGCCATCACCAGCCGCATGATGATCCGCCTCCACTACTGCGACGCCGGGGGCCACGTCACGGTCCGCGACGTCGAGCCGGTGACGTGCCTGGTCCACCGCGAATACTGGTATCTCGTCGGGGTGTGCCGGATGCGTGGGGCCATCCGGGCGTTCCGGTTCGACCGCGTCCTCGCGGTCGAACCGACGCTGACCCCGTCCCGCCCCCACCTGGCCGACCGCTTCCTGCCGTTCCAGCGCCGCAAGCGCGCCAGGGCGGCGTAGACACCGACGCGTCGCACCCGCGCGGCGCCGAGCGCATACCGTTCACGGCATGAGCTATCGCGTCGCCATGGACATCGGAGGCACCTTCACCGACGTCGTCCGCTACGACGAGACGACCGGGTCCGTCGTCGCGTCGAAGGCGTCCACCACCCCCCACGACCTGGCCGAGGGCGTGTTCGCCGCCCTCGGCCGGGTCGTCGACGACCCCTCCCGGATCTCGTACTTCGTGCACGGCACCACCCAGGGGCTCAACGCCCTGCTGGAGCGCAAGGGCGCGCGGGTGCTGCTGCTGGCGAGCACGGGAGCCGGCGACGTCTACCGGATCGCCCGCGGCAACCGCGATCGCATGTTCGACCTGCGCTACCGCAAGCCCGCCCCGCTGGTCCCCGGCGAGGACGTGGCCGAGGTGGACGGCCGGCTCGACTGGCGCGGCGAGGAGCTCGTCCCGCTGGACGAGGAGGGCGTGCGGCGGGCGGCCCGCCGGGTGCGCGAGGAGGGGTTCGACGCGGTCGCCGTGTGCCTGCTGTTCTCGTACGCCGACCCGCGCCACGAGGTACGCGCCGGGGAGATCCTGCGGGAGGAGCTGGGCGGCGCCCCATGCGCGCGACAGCACGACGACGCCCAACGCGTGCGACAGCACGACGACGCCCAACGCGTGCGACAGCACGACGACGTCCTCGTCGTGCTGTCGCACGAGGTGGCCCGCGAGTGGCGCGAGTACGAGCGCACCTCCTCGGCCGTGCTGGAGGCGTACACCGGGCCCGTCGTCCGCGGCTACCTGGCCGAGATCGAGCGGCGTTTCGCCGAGCGCGGGCTGGGCGTGCCCGTCCACGTGATGCAATCCTCCGGCGGGCTGGTCAACGCCGCCTACGCCATGCGCCGGCCGTTGCAGACGCTGCTGTCCGGGCCGGTGGGCGGCACCATGGGCGGGGTCGCCGCGGCCCGGCTGCTCGGCCGCCGCAACGCGATCTGCGTGGACATGGGCGGCACGTCGTTCGACGTGTCGCTGGTCGTCGACGGCCGTCCCGACGTCAGCGCCGAGGCGCGCATCGAGGGCCATCCCGTGCTGATGCCCATCGTCAACCTGCACACGATCGGCGCGGGCGGCGGCTCCATCGCGTACGCGGAGGCGGGCGCGCTGCGGGTCGGCCCCGAGTCGGCCGGCGCCGTTCCCGGGCCCGCCTGCTACGGCCGGGGCGGCACCCGGCCCACGGTCACCGACGCGAACGTGGTGCTGGGCCGGGTGGACCCGGAGTGGTTCGCGGGCGGGCTCATGGACCTCGACGTGGAGGCGGCGGGCGCCGCCGTCGCCGCGCTCGGGGAGGAGCTGGCCCTCGACCCGCTGGACCTGGCCGAGGGGATCTGCGCCGTGGCCAACGCCAAGATGGCCCAGGCCATCCGCACGCTCACCGTGGAGCACGGGGTGGAGCCGCGGGAGTTCTCGCTGGTCGCCTTCGGCGGGGCGGGCGCCATGCACGCCGTGTTCATCGCCCGCGAGCTGGGCATCTCGGAGGTCGTCGTCCCGCGCTTCCCCGGCGCGTTCTCCGCCTGGGGCATGCTGGAGGCCGAGGTGCGGCGGGACCTGACGCACCCGTACTTCCGGCCGCAGGACGTCCTCGACGGGGCCGACATGGCGCGGCGCCTCGCCGCCCTGGAGGCCGAGGTCCTGGAGGCGCTGGCCGAGCAGGGCGTGCCGGCGGAGCGGCGCCGGGTCGAGCACGCCGTGGACGTGCGCTACGAGGGCCAGGACTACACGCTGACCATCCCGCTGCGCGAGGCCGGCGAACCGGCCGGGCCCGGCTTCCCGGCGGAGATCGCGGCCCGCTTCGCCGAGGCCCACACCAGCCGCTACGGCCACGCCACGCCTGAGGCGCCGGTGGAGTTCGTCATGCTGCGCAGCACCGGGCTCGGCTCCTTCCCCCGCGCCGCGGCCGGCGCCCCGGACGTCACCGGGGAGGCGGCGCCGGCCGTACGGGATGTGGTGTTCGACGGCGCCGTGCACCGCACGCCGGTGCTGCGCCGCGCGCACCTCGACGGCGAGCTGGCCGGGCCGGCCATCGTGGTGGAGGAGACCGCGACGACGGTCGTCCCGCCCGGGTGCCTGGCCACGGTCGACGACAACGGCTTCCTCATCGTGAAGGTGGACCAGTGATCGACCCCGTGACCACGGAGATCATCCGCTGCGCGCTCGTGCAGGCGGCGGAGGACATGAACACCACGCTCATCCGCAGCTCCTACACGCCCGTCATCTACGAGGCCAAGGACTGCGCGGTCGCGCTGCTCGACCGCGACCACAACGTGCTCGGGCAGTCGTCCGGCCTGCCGATCTTCCTGGGCAACCTGGAGGTGTGCACCCGCGAGACCGAGCGCCGCCACGGGCCGGAGGTCTGGCGCGAGGGCGACGTGTGGGTGCTGAACGACTCCTACATCGGCGGCACGCACCTCAACGACGTCACCGTGTACGGGCCGATCTTCGTGGGCGGCGACCTGGCCGGGTTCGCGGCGTCGCGGGCGCACTGGCTGGACGTCGGCTCGAAGGACCCCGGCGGCTCCATGGACTCCACCTCCATCTTCCAGGAGGGGCTGCGGCTCGGCCCGGTGAAGGCGTACGAGGGCGGTCGGCCCTGCGTGGACCTGCACGAGGTGATCGGGGCCAACGTCCGCTTCCCGCACGCCACGCTCGGCGACCTGCGCGCCCAGGTGAGCTGCGTCCTCATGGGGCAGCGGCGGCTGACCGAGATCGTCAGCCGGTGGGGCCTCGACACGGTCATGGCCGCCCGCGACGAGATCTTCGCCCAGACCGAGCGCATGGAGCGGGCCGCGATCGCCGCCATCCCCGACGGCGTGTACCGGGCCGGCGGCCACCTCGACAACGACGGCATCGACCTCGCGACGCCCCTCCCGGTGAACGTCGCGATCACGGTGTCCGGCGACGCGATGCACGTGGACCTGACCGACTGCGCCGACCAGGCGCTCGGCCCGGTCAACTGCGGCGCCGCCCAGGCGGTGGCCGCCGTGCGGGTGGGCTACAAGCTGCTCGTGTCGGGCGACGTGCCGCTCAACGGCGGCTCGTTCCGGCCGCTGTCGGTGGAGACCCGGCCCGGCTCCATGCTGGCCGCCCGCTCCCCCGCCGCCTGCCAGTACTACTACTCGCACCTCGGCCTGCTCATCGACCTCGTGGTCAGGGCGCTGGCGCCGGTGATGCCGGAGCGGGCCGCCGCGGCCTCGTACGGAGACTCCATGATCGTCCAGTTCACGGGCACCGACCCGCGCACCGGCAAGCTGTACGTCTCCCAGGAGGCCACGGTCGGCGGCTGGGGCGCCTGGGAGGGCGGCGACGGCGAGACCTGCCTGATCAACAACGTCAACGGCTCGCTGCGCGACATGCCGATCGAGGTGCTGGAGACGCTGTTCCCCGTCCGGGTCACCCGCTACGAGGTGCGGCCCGGCAGCGGCGGCGCGGGGCGCTGGCGGGGCGGTGACGGCGTGGTCCGCGAGTACGAGTTCTGCTCCGACACCTCGCTGTCGCTGTGGTTCGAGCGGTCGGTCACCCCGGCGTGGGGGCTGGCGGGCGGCGAGGCGGGCGCCCCGCCGCGCGTCACGCTCAACCCGGGCAGGACGGACGAGCGCCGGATGCTCAAGGTGAACGCGCTGCCGGTGACGGCGGGGGACGTGCTGCGCTGCGAGTCGGGAGGCGGCGGCGGGTACGGCCCCGCGACCGTCTAGGCGTTCGTCTGGACGGTCGTCCAGGCGTTCCCGGACTCAGTCCAGGCGTTCCCGGACTCAGGGGAGGAGGACGCGGCAGGCGAGCCGGAGGGCGAGCGGGGAAGGGCGCGACGTGTGGCCGCCCGACAGGTCGGCCCTCCTCCCGCCGTACTGTGCGCGGCGCCCGGGTCAGGAGCAGCAGCCGCCCCCGCAGCAGCCGCCGCCTCCGCCCGCCGGGCGCGGGGCGGAGCCGCCGCCGGTCATGGCCACGGTCGACAGCAGCTTGACCGTGTCGTCGTGGCCCTCCGGGCAGGACGCGGGGTCGCCGGAGGCGGACATGGGACGGGACACCTCGAAGGTGGAGCCGCAGGCACGGCAGCGGAACTCGTAGCGTGGCATGAGCACAGATTACGACGCGCCGGCCAGCGTCACGTGCGCGTAGTCGGACACCGGCTCGTAGCCGACGGCCTGGTAGATGGCGTTGCTCGTCGGATTGGCCAGGTCGGTGAACAGCACCACCTCGTCGCCCCGCTCGTCGAGGGCCAGGCGGCTGGCGTACGCGGTTACGGCCGAGCCGTGGCCGCGCCCCCGGCAGGCGGGGGGCGTGTAGACGGGCCCGATCCGGCACACCCCGCCCATCGCGGGCGACACCCCGGCCATCGAGACGGGCACGCCGTCCGCCTCCCACACCACGAGCTCACGCCGGGCCAGCCGCCGGGTGGCGACCTCGACCGTGTCACCCAGGTCCATGCCCACCTCGGCGCCGAACGCGTCCAGCCAGGCCACCATCAGCGGCAGGTCGCCGGCCGTGGCCACCCGGCCCCGTCCCGGCGTCCCGGGCGGTTTGAGCGTGCCGAGCCGGTAGAGGCGCTCGGCGCGGACGTCACCGGAGCGGCCGAGCCGCGCGCAGGCCGCGTCGACCGCCGCCCGCGGTCCCACGAGCCCGGGGATCTCTCCTTCGTACTCCTCGACCAGCGCGGCCGCCGCGTCGACCGGCATGTCGGCGAGCACCAGCGCGCGGGGCGGCGTGCGGAACGCGGCGCCGCACACCTCGCCCCAGGACGTGTACCAGCCGAAGACCGCGCCCCGGGCCGGCATCCCGTCGCGGATGTTGGCGAGCACGGTCAGCGGGACGGTGTTGCGCACGGGATCGCACAGCAGGAAGGGCTCCGCGGCCGCGGCGTACTCGGCGACGTCCGTCGTGAAGAACCACATGCCGGGATCCTCCCACCCCGCGCCGGACGAGGCAGCGGGGTTTCGGCGCCGGCGGGAAAGCTCCGCCGGGGTTCGGTGAAGGGAGGATGACAACCGTTCACAGGAGGGTGAGAGTGTGTCGACCGAGACGCGCGCGGAGGTGGACGACCATGATCTGGTCGCCCGCTTCCGGCTGGACGCGGAGGAGTTCACGGCCGTCTACGACCGGTACTTCCGCGAGGTGTACCTGTACGCGGCCGGCCGCGTGGACGTGCAGGCCGGTGAGGACATCGCGGCGGAGACGTTCTGCCTGGCCTTCCGCGACCGCGGGCGCTTCGACCCGGCGCGCGGGGGGCTGCGGCCCTGGCTGTTCGGGATCGCCACGAACCTGATCGCCCGCCACCGGCGCAAGGAGGCGCGCCACTACCGGGCACTGGCCCGTACGGCCGCCGAGCCTCCCGCCGACAGCCACGAGGGCCGGGTCGTGGAGTCCGTGGCGGCGCAGCGCATGGCGCCCCGCCTGGCCGGCGCCCTGGCCACGCTCAACCGGGGCCAGCGTGACGTGGTGACGCTGGTCTACCTGGCGGAGCTGACCCATCAGGAGGTGGCCGACGCGCTCGGCGTCTCCTACGGAACCGTCGGCTCCCGGCTCAACCGTGCCCGCAAGAAGATCCATCAGGCGATGGCCACGACGGCCAAGGAGGACGACCATGGATGACCTGCGCGAGATCCGCACCCTGCTCGCCAAGCCCGAGCCGTCCCCCGAGACGGTCGCCCGGCGGCGGCAGCAGCTCCACGCCCGGATGGGCGGTCGTGTCCCCCGGCGGCGGGCGCGCTGGCTGCTGGTCCCGGTGACCGCGGCGGCCGTCGCCGCCGCGGTCGTGGTCGCCGTCGCCCGCCCCGGCGGGCAGTCGCCCGCGGTGGCGACCGCGCGCGACGTGCTGCTCGTCGCCGCCACCACCGCGGAGCGCACCCCGGAGGGCTCGGGGACGTACTGGCACATCACGGTCACCGTGGGCGAGCGGCCACCGGAGGAGTACTGGTACCGGAAGGACGGGCAGTTCTGGATCAAGGGCGAGCACCTGAAGGGCGAGGGAAAGCTCTTCCGCTTCCCCACGGAGTCCCAGCCCTTCAACGTCGGGCCGCTGCGGTTGAGCTTCGACGAGCTGCGCGGGCTGCCCACCGACGAGGAGGCCCTCTACACGCGGCTGCGGTCGGCCGTCGCCGCGAGCGACGTCCGCACCAGCGCGGGCTCGCCCAGCGAGGCCGAGCTGGACGGCTTCGCCGTGGTGACGTTGATCTCGCTGGTCAGCGAGGCGCCCGTCTCACCCCAGGTCCGCGCCGCCGCCTATCGGGCGCTCGCCGCCCGGCCGGACGTCACCGACCTCGGCGAGACCGACGGCGGGCGGCGCCTGCGGGTCCCGATGTTCGGCGAGAACCGCGAGGTGGTCGTGGACCCTGAGACGGCACGGGTGCGCAACACGCCCGTCTGGGCGCCCCTCACGGGAGGCATCGCGTCCACCACCACCGGTGAGAGGGCGACGATCGACGCCGAGTGGACCGACGAGCTGCCCGCCGAGTGAGCCGGACGAGCGACGGGCCCGCACCTCCGAGGTGCG
>NZ_JABWGN010000013.1:51635-278513 GCF_013363975.1 Nonomuraea montanisoli
CCCCGCGGGGCCCCCCGGCGGCGCCCCGCCCCCCCCCCCCCTCGGGCGGGGCCCGCCGCTCGCCGCTACGCGGCCTCTTCCAGGTAGGGCGCCCATTGGGGGTCGCCGACGAGCGAGGCGCCGATCAGTCTCCAGTGGGCGCCCCGTGGCACCGCCGGGGTGACGCGCAGCGCCCACCCCAGCTCCTCCAGGTACTTGTCGGCCTTGCGGTGGTTGCACGTCGTGCACGAGGCCACGCAGTTCTCCCACGTGTGGGGTCCGCCACGGGAACGGGGGATCACATGGTCGATGGTCTCGGCCCGCTGGCCGCAGTAGGCGCAGCGGTAGTCGTCGCGGCGCATGAGCGCCGCCCTGGTCAGGGGAATGCGCGATCGATAAGGGATGCGGACATATCGCCTCAGCCGGATCACCGAGGGGACGTCCAGCGTCCGGCTGGCCGAGCGCAGCACCGCGCCCCGCCCGTCTCGGTGCACGACTTCGGCCTTCTCCCGCAGCACCAGCACGATGGCCCGGTGCAGCGACAGAGTGGTGAGCGGCTCGTAGGTGGCATTCAGCAGCAGGACCTGGCGCATCATCGGGCCTCATCCCGCCGCGCGCGTATCAAAGGGGACATGCCATGGCATGTCCCGGCTGTCGGCCCCTCCTGGGGCATGGATGCTTCCGTCACGTGGACCTCCGCCGGACGGTCCAGCGGATGAACACCACGGCACCGTCCTGTCACCCAGTTTGGCGTTTCCCGCGTGGTCCCCGCCACCCCATAACCTCCAGCCCGGAATGACCAGAGGGACGCACGGTACGTTTTATGCCCGTAACACCCGGACTTTACGCGCGTTCCTTCGCAGTAGGGTTCGGGACATGACGCGAGAGCCGTATCCCACCGCGCGCCGTGCGGACACCGTCGACGTCCTGCACGAGACGCCCGTCCCCGACCCCTACCGGTGGCTGGAGGATCCCGACAGTCCCGAGACGCAGGGGTGGCTGCTGGCTCAGGCCGACCTGTTCAAGCGGGAGAGCGGGCCGCAGCGCTTCCGGGAGCGCATCGGCGAGCTGCTCAGGTCGGGCTCGGTGGGCACTCCCGCCTGGCGCGGCGGGCGCGCGTTCTTCAGCCGCCGCACGCCCGACCAGGAGCACGCGGTCTACTACGTCGCCGAGCCCGACGGCACCGAGCGGGCGCTGATCGACCCCATGGAGCTCGACCCGTCCGGGCTGACCACGCTCGACGCCGTCCAGCCCGACAAGGAGGGGCGTCTCCTCGCGTACCAGATCTCGGTGGGCGGCACCGAGGAGTCGGTCCTGTACGTCATCGACGTCGCGACCGGCTCCCGCGTCGAGGGCCCGATCGACCGCTGCCGCTACTCCCCCGTGGCCTGGCTCCCGGGCGGCGAGGCGTTCTACTACGTGCGCCGCCTGCCGAGCACCGAAGTGCCGGAGAACGAGTCGCAGTTCCACCGCCGCGTCTACCTGCACCGGGTCGGCACGTCCACCGAGGACGACGTCATGATCTTCGGCCAGGGCCTGAAGATGACCAACTACTACGGCGTCTCGGTCTCGCGCGACGGCCGGTGGCTCCAGGTCTCCGCGCACGAGGGCACGGCCCCGCGCAACGACCTGTGGGTGGCCGACCTGACCGCCTCGCCGCCGGAGCGGCCCGAGCTCGTGGTCGTCCAGGAGGGCGTGGACGCGCAGACCGGGCTGACGTTCGGCCGCGACGGGCGGCTGTACGTCCACACCGACCGTGACGCGTCCCGGGGCCGCGTCTGCGTGACCGACCCGGCGACGCCCGGGGCCGAGGGATGGCGCGACCTCATTCCCGAGGACCCCGAGGCGGTGCTGTCCGACTACGCCGTCCTCGACGACCTGGAACGCCCGATCATGCTGGTGGGCTGGACGCGCCACGCCATCAGCGAGATCTCGGTGCACGACCTGGCCACGGGCGAGCGCCTCGGCGAGGTGCCCACGCCGGGCCTCGGCTCGATCGGCGGCCTGTCGGAGCGGCCCGAGGGCGGGTTCGAGGCGTGGTTCGGCTACACCGACAACACCACGCCGCCGACCATCCAGCGCTACGACGCCCGCACGGGCGAGACCACGCTGTGGGCGGCCTCACCGGGCGCGGTCGAGGTGCCGGCGGTGCGCACCTCCCAGGAGGTCTACCGGTCCAAGGACGGCACCGAGGTGCGGATGCTCGTCATCTCCCCGGTCGACGCCGAGGGGCCGCGCCCCACCATCCTGTACGGCTACGGCGGCTTCGGCCTGTCGATGACGCCCGGCTACTCCGCCTCCATCCTGGCCTGGGTCGAGGCGGGCGGCGTGTACGCCATCGCCAACCTGCGCGGCGGCGGCGAGGAGGGCGAGGACTGGCACCGCGCCGGCATGCTCGGCCACAAGCAGAACGTCTTCGACGACTTCCACGCGGCGGCCGAGCACCTCGTCGCCACCGGCGTCACGACGCCCGAGCAGCTCGCCATCTCCGGCGGCTCCAACGGCGGCCTGCTCGTCGGCGCCGCCCTGACGCAGCGGCCCGACCTGTACGCGGCCGTGGCCTGCTCGGCGCCGCTGCTCGACATGGTGCGCTACGAGCTGTTCGGGCTGGGGGCGACCTGGAACGTCGAGTACGGCTCGGCCGAGGATCCCGAGCAGTTCGGGTGGCTGCGGTCGTACTCGCCGTACCACCAGGTGCGCGAGGGCGTGGAGTACCCGGCGGTGCTGTTCACGGTGTTCCAGTCGGACACGCGGGTGCATCCGCTGCACGCGTGGAAGATGTGCGCGGCGCTGCAGCACGCCTCCGCGTCGGACCGGCCGGTGCTGCTGCGCAACGAGGCCGAGGTGGGACACGGGGCCCGCTCGATCAGCCGCACGGTGGACCTGTCGGCCGACACCCTCACCTTCCTGGCCCACCACACCGGGCTGTAACCGCGCCGCCCCGCCCGGCCAGGGACTGTGCCCTGGCCGGGCGGCTCTCGTCGGACGTCAGTCCTCGGGCGTCGGGCGTCAGGCGTCGAGTGCGGCGCCGGGGCCCTCGTCGATCGGCCGCACGTCCACGTACAGGCCGGAGGTGTCGCCCCCCGGGTGCGGGCACGTCGCGATCCGGGCCGCGATCTCCGTGGCCCGGTCGAAGCTGTCGCACTCGACGATCGTGTACCCGGCGAGCACCTCCTCGGTCTCCGGGTACGGCCCGTCGGTCACGACCGGCACGCCGTCACGCAGTCCCTGGATCCGCCTGGTGTGGACCGGAGCCGCGAGGCCGCGGGCGTCGACGAACTCGCCGGACTCGACCAGCTCCTGGTTCCACCGGCCCATGAACGCGTGCATCGCGGCCACGTCCTCGGCGGTCCACCCGACCTCACCCGCCTCGGCGGGCTTGCCGGCCAGCAGGTCGTAGTCGCGCTGCGAGCCGTACAGCAGGATCATGTACTTCACGATCGCTCCTTCTCCGCGCGGGAGCCCGTGCGGCTCCCGTCACCGGAGACGTCGGAGCGCACTCCCGTGACCGGACACGGGGGGCTCAGCGGGGGAAGACGATGGTCTTGTGGCCGTCGAGCAGGACCCGCTGCTCGGCGTGCCAGCGCACGGCCCTGGCCAGCGCCACGCACTCCACGTCACGGCCGATGGCGGCGAGGTCGTCCGGCGAGTGGCTGTGGTTGACGCGGGCGACCTCCTGCTCGATGATCGGCCCCTCGTCCAGGTGGGACGTGACGTAGTGCGCGGTCGCGCCGATCAGCTTCACGCCCCGGTCGTGTGCCTGGTGGTAGGGCTTGGCGCCCTTGAACGACGGCAGGAACGAGTGGTGGATGTTGATCGCCCGGCCCGCCAGCTTGGCGCACAGGTCCTCCGACAGCACCTGCATGTAGCGGGCCAGCACCACGAGGTCGACCTGGTAGTGCTCCACCAGGGCCAGCACCTCGGCCTCCTGCCGGGGCTTGGTCTCCGGGGTGATCGGCAGGTGGTGGTAGTCGATCCCGTACGACTGGGTGAGCGGGCGCAGGTCGGGATGGTTGGAGGCGACGGCCACGACCTCGATGTCCAGGGTCTTCTTGCGCACCCGGTAGAGCAGGTCGTTGAGGCAGTGGTCGAACTTGCTGACCATGATGAGCACGCGCGGCTTCCTGGCCCTGTCGCGCAGCTCGAACTCCATGCCGAACTCCGGCGCGAGCGCGGCGAACGCGGCCCGCACCTCGTCCTCGGCCAGCGGCGAGGTGAACTGGACGCGCATGAAGAAGCGCCGCGCGGCCTGGTCGCCGAACTGCTGGCTCTCGGTGATGTTGCATCCGTGCCCGGCCAGCAGCCCGGAGACGGCGGCCACCACCCCTGGCCGGTCGGGACACGACAGGGTCAGGACGTACTCGGCTGGGCTCATGTCATTACTTTCGCGGACGTGGGATGGTAGGCGCGCTCGATGCCGGCCCGGGCAGGTTCCTGCCCGACTGCCGACCCGGGCAGGTTACCGCCCGGCGGCCGGCCCCACCGGGCCGTTCGGCATCTGGGACTCACCACTCGGCTCGATTCGCGCGTCCAACGAGCGTACCCGTCACTCCGACCTCGGCAGATGCCCCTTACCGGCGCCTCCGCCACACAAGTCCCATCGAACCCCGTTCTCCAGCAGAATGGAAGTTCATCCATCATCGAGCCGATCACGGGTATGCGCCCTGCGACGCCGGTCGCGGGCGCCGGCCGGAACGGAGGCACGCTCACCGTTGGACTTCGCCGTGCTGGTCGCCGTCGCCTGCCTGTTCGCGCTCGTCACCGGAATGAACGACGGTGGCGCTCTCCTGGCCACGGGGCTCAAGCTGCCCACGGTACGGCCCGCCACCGGGATCCTCGCCCTCGTCGTCATGGTGGCGCTGGTGCCGCTGGCGACCCAGGCGGTGGCGCGGACGTTCGTGCACCGATTGGCCACCTTCGACGAACCCGGCGGGCGGACCGCGATGACGGTCGCCGTGCTCTCCGCCCTCACCGTCGTCACCGTGCTGAGCGCGAAGGGCCGTCCGACGAGCCTCACCCTGGCCGTGGTCGGCGGCCTCACCGGGGCCGGGATCGGCTGGGGGCTGCCCGTCTCGGCCTCGGCGGTCGCGCTGGTGCTGGCCTTCGGCCTGGCCGCGCCGTTCGTCGGCGGGCTGGTGGCGTGGGGCGTCGCGCTGCTGCTGGTGCGCTGGTCCAGCGCGCGGGGGCTGGGACGCTGGCACTGGGCCGGGTTCCTGCTGCAGACCGTCGCCTACGCCGCCAACGACGGCCAGAAGATGCTCGCCGTGTTCATGATCGCGCTCGGCTTCTCGGGCGCGCCGCTGCCGTACACGTCGCTGGTCGCGGTCCTGTTCGGGCTCGGCGCGCTGTACGGCCTGCCCAGGGCGGGCCGCACGCTCGGCCAGGAGATCATCGCCTCCCGGCCGCTGCACGGCGTCTCGGCGGAGCTGGCGTCGGGCACGGCCGTGATCGCCTGCGCGCTGCTCGGCATGCCGGTGAGCATGACGCAGTCCGTGGCCGGCGGCCTCATCGGGGCCGGCATGGCCACGGGCGGGGGGCGGGTGCGCTGGTACGCCGCCGTCAAGATCGTCGTGGCCTGGCTGCTCACCCTCCCGGCGAGCGCCCTGCTGGCGGGCACCGTCGCCTTAATCCTCTCCTCCACCTGACCCCATGCGCCGGACACCAGAGCCTTCGAAGGAGCGGCGGCACCCCGACCGGCCCCGGCTCATTCCTCTGACCGCCTCCCGACCAGCCGTGCCCGCGCGGGCATGACTCTCACGAGCTTTGATGCGGCGCGAGCCGTGGAAGGAGTGTGATGAAGCGACTTCGGCGCATCCGCGCTCTCATGACCGGCCGGATGGACAGCGCGCTGACGGAGGCCCTGCTCGGCCAGCTGGAAGCGACCAAGCAGGGAGCCTGGCTGGCCATGGCCATGATCGGCGGCGAGGTCGGCCGTACCGGGGCGCACGAGCAGATGCGCACGATCGAGCACCTCGGCGACGAGGAGCGCCGCCGCCTGGTCGACGAGCTGCGCAACGCCCTGGTCACCCCCATCGACCGGGAGGACCTGTTCCGGCTCTCCCGCTCCATCGACGACGTGCTCGACTCTCTGCGCGACTTCGTGCGGGAGTCGCACCTGTACCGGGTGCCGGACCAGATCCGCTTCAGCCCCCTCCTCGACCAGGTGATCGCCGGGATCGACGCGCTGGAGAACGCGGTGCGCGACCTCGCCTCCCGCCCCTCGGCCGTGGTGCACGACGCCTTGGAGGCCAAGAAGATGGGCGGTCAGATCCGGCGGATGTACCAGTACGAGATCTCCCGCATCTTCTCCGGCGAGATCACCGCGGACGCCCTCAAGCAGCGTGAGCTGGTGCGGCGACTGGAGATCGTCGGCATGGCGATCGGCGAGGCCGCGGACGCCATCGCGGACGGCGCCATGAAACGCTGACGCCGGGACGGCCGCGCGGAACGCTCACACCGGACGGCGGCTCTGCCCTCGATCGCCGCCCAGAGCCTGGTGCCCGCCCAGCCCCCGAGACGACCGCCCAGACCCTGGTGACCGCCCAGACCCCGAGGCGACCGTTCAGACTCCCGCGACCGTTCGGGCGCCAACCTCTGGCTGGGCGCCGGCTGCCTGCCGGGCGCCGGCTGCCGGTTCGATGCCCAGGGCCGGGGCGAGTCGGCGGAGCTGGGTGAGCGCGTCGGTCAGGTCAAGGGCGCCGGGGGCGAGGGGCTGGATGGCGACGTGGTCGGCGCCCGCGTCGAGGTGGGCGCGCACCCGTGCGGCGATGGCGGCGGCGTCGCCCCAGGCCACGATCGCGTCGGCGAGCCGGTCGCTGCCCCCATCCGCGAGGTCGTCGTCGGTGTAGCCGAGCTCGCGCAGGTTGTTGGTGTAGTTGGGCAGGTTGAGGTAGTAGGCCATGTGGGCGCGGGCGATCTCGCGGGCGCGCACGGGATCGGTCTCCAGGACGACGGCCTGCTCCGGGATGAGCAGCCGGTCGGGGCCGAGAATCCCGCGGGCCGCGGCCGTGTGCTCCGGAGGCACGAAGTAGGTGTGCGCCCCGTCGGCGCGGTCGCGAGAGAGTTCCAGCATGCGCGGACGCAGCGCGGCCAGGACGCGTGGCGCGCCGGCCGGGGGCAGGTCGCGGGCGGCCTCGTCCATGCCGTCGAGGTAGGCGCGCATCGTCGTCAGGGGCTTGCCGTAGTCGTGGCCCCGCCGCCCGGCGACCGTGCTGTGGCTGACCCCGACGCCCAGCAGGAAGCGGCCGGGGAAGGCGTCGCTCAGCGTGGCGGCTCCCGCGGCCATGGCCGTGGCGTCGCGCGCCCAGAGGCTGGCGATGCCGGTGCCCACGGCCAGACGGGTGGTGGCCGCCAGCAGGACCCCGGCGTTGGCCAGCGGCTCCTTGCTCCCGGGCGCCTCGTTGAGCCAGACGGACCCGTAACCGAGCCGCTCGATCTCCGTGGCGGCGGCCCGAGCCTCACCGGCGGGCGCCCTGTTGAGCAGCGGGTGCCACACGCCTACGTGTCCGGTGTCCATGAGCCCTCCCGGGGACTAGGATGTTCGATCGAGATGGAACACTACACCAATGTTCGACCGTCGTCGAACACCTCAGCGTCCAGCAGGTCGAGAAGCCTGACCCACACCTCACCCGCGGAGGTGTCGCTCCAGGCGGCCCTCGACGCCCTCGGCGACCCGGTCCGCCGCCGGATCGTGCGCGAGCTGGCCGAGGTGCCCGACTGGTCCCGTCCGTGCGGCACGTTCACGCATCTGCCGGTGGCGAAGTCGACGCTCAGCCACCACTTCTCGGTGCTGCGCAACGTCGGGCTGCTGGAGCAGCGCGACGAGGGCGCACGCCGTCTCAACCGGCTGCGCCGGGACGAGTTCGAGGGCCGCTTCCCCGGCCTGCTCTCCCTCGTCCTGGACGAGGAGCCGGCCGAGACCGCAGGTGAGGAGGAAGACGGCTGACGGCAGGGAGAAGGCGATCGGTGACGGCGGGCTTGAGGAGCCCGTGAGGCACGTGATCGCCAGAGGCCGGCAGACGACATCGCGACAGGCGGCGCATGACGGCTGACCGTCCCGGATGGCACGCGATGGACGGCGAGCGGGCGCGGATGAGCGAGCGATGGGTGGCGGGCGGCCCTGGGTGAGGGGGTACGAGGTCGCGAAGACGGCTGGAGGCCGGTGACGGTAGCGCAGGGGACGTGGTGACCGGGGTGACTCGGGCAGAGGTGGTGACGGTGGGGAGGCGTCAGGGCGGCGCGGGGGCCTGTGAGGCCGGCGTCAGAAGGAGACCGTGAGGCCGCCTTCGGCCGCCATGAGCTCTCCCGTGTACTCCTTTGCCGCCGCCTCCAGTGCCGGCTCCGGCGGGGTGTCCGGCCACAGGTGGGTGAGCACCAGACGGGCCGCGCCGGCCCGCGACGCCGTACGCCCCGCGTCCAGGGCGCTCGACAGGAACGGCGCGTCCTCCTCGGGCACCCGCTCGGGATAGGTGGCCTCCGCCAGCAGCAGGTCGGCGTCGCGCGCCAGCTCGGTCAGCTCCGCGGCGGGCCCCGTGTCGCCGGTGTAGGCGAGCGTCCGGCCACCGGCGGTGAGCCGCAGCCCGGCGTTCGGCACGTGGTGCGGCAGTGACCAGGCGTCCACCCGGAACGGGCCGAGCTCCACCGGCGCGCCCGGCGCCAGCTCGTACAGCACGTAGCTGGACGCCAGCATGCCCGGCCGGTCCAGGGCGAGCACGACGTCGAGCGCTCCGGGCGGCGCGTGCACGGGCAGTGCGGCCGGCGGCCTCTCGCCCAGCGCGCGGGCGCGCAGCAGCGGGTTGAGGTCGGCGCAGTGGTCGGGGTGGCCGTGGCTGACGAGCACCGCGTCGACGTCCTCGGCCGCCGTCGACGCCAGCAGCCTGGGCAGTACGGCGTAGCCGGGGTCGATCAGCACCCGGAACCCGTCGTGCTCCACCAGGTAGCCGCTGCACGCCTGACCGGCGGCGGGCCAAGCCCCGCATCCGCCCAGCACCGTCAGCTTCACGCGCTCTCCTTCATGTCACCCGCCGGGCACGTCACCCACCGGCACGTCACCCGCCCGGGTAGGTCACTCGCCGGGAACCCGCATCGCCCGGACCCGCCGCGATCGCTCACGCCCGAGGGACCCGGCGTGATCCCACCGGGCGCCTCCGGGCCATCATGCCGCACGCCCTCCCGGCCTCAGCCGCCCGGCGTCTCCCCCAGCTCGGTCAGGGTGGTGCGCAGCAGGCCGCGCAGCAGCGCGCCGCCCGCCTTCTCGTGCTCCGCCTCGACCGGCAGCCCCTCGGCCACCCGCGCCTGGTAGATGTCGCGTTCCAGCTCGTCGGTGTAGGGCTGCGCGGTCATGCCGACCACGACCACCACCCGGTTCGCCTCCGGGGTCAGCACGCCCACGGCGTGGGTGCGCAGGAACGTCTCCTCCATCCCGCCGTACCAGCCGCACTTGACCGCCGCCTCCGGCGCCGCGAGCGCCTCCCTGGCGCCGAACGTCTGGTCGCCGCCCACCAGCCGCATCCACTCCAGGATCGCCCCCGCCACCGGCTCGCCCGCCAGGGCGGCCTGGGCCAGCTCCACGTACGCGGCGGCGACCTCGGCGGCGGACACCTCCACGGACCCGAACCTCGACGGGTCGCCGTTCGGCGGCGCCCACCGGACACCGGTGCGCCGGTGGATCCCGTCGAGCACGGCACGCGGGCCGGCGGACAGCCACAGGGCGAGCGTGTCGGCGTTGGAGGAGACGACCACGGCCGGCTCCGCGTGGCGGCGCCACCGCTCGTGGTCACCGACCAGCTCGGCCGTCGCCCACGCGTACAGCGGTTTCAGCAGGGAGGCGCAGCGCAGCCGGTCCGGGCCCGAGGTGAGGGCCAGGGAGCGCGGCGGCGGCCCTCCGTAACCGCGTCTGATGCCGGCGGCCTGCGCGCCGGCGCCCGGCTGGAGTTCTCGCAGCAGCTCGTCGAAGCCCACGCGCCTACCGTAGTCCTCCCGTCGCCGGACGTCAGTCCTCCCGTCGCCGGACGTCAGTCCTCCCGTCGCCGGACGTCAGTCCTCCCGTCGCCGGACGTCGCGGGTCAGTGGCCGATCGCCTGCCCGAGGTCGTCCGCGGAAGCGAGCCGCGAACCGATCATCCCCGAAAACGGGTCACACCCAGATCCGGGAAACGAGTCACGAGGCGGTCGTCCACAGGAGGACGAGCGTCGCCGGCGGCAGGACCGCCAGGGCCAGGACCAGCGCCAGCTTCCAGCGTCCGGGCGGCTCGGGCGCCGTGAGGAAGGCCGCCGCCGCGCCCGCCGCCGCGAACGCCGTCGCCGACAGCACCGCGTGCGCCGGCGGCCAGGCCCACGACGGCAGCACCTGCCCGAGCAGCCCGAGCGAGACCAGCACCCCAGCCGCCACCGCGGCGGTCCGGCGGCCGGGACGGACCGCCACGCGCTCCAGGGCCCACGCACCGCCGGCGAGCACCGCGACCGTGACCAGGACCGCCAGGCCCGAGACGGGCGCGAGGCATCCCCAGTCGTCGCAGCCGACTGCCGTCCACGCCATGCGGACGCTCGCCCACCACAGCACGCCCAGCGCCGCGAACACCGCCGCCGCCCGGCCCACCCGCGCGCGAGCACGGCGGGCGTCACGTCCGGGGGCGCCTTCTTCGGTCATGCCGGTCATGCCGTCATGCTGCCAGCCCCGCGGCCTGCCCGCCCCACAGTCTGGCCGCCCCGCAGCCTGCCCGCCCCGCAGCCTGCCCGCCCCGTAGCCTGGCCGCCCCGCAGAGTCACCCGCCCGCCGCGCGTTCCTCGTCCGCCTCCGCCTCCGCCGTACGGCCGAGCGAGCGCAGCGCCACCGCCCGGTTGGCGTACAGGTCGGGATGCGGGTCGAGGCCGATCGCCTGCGCGAGGTCGTCCACGGCCCCCTCGGCGTCGCCCTCCGCGAACCGCAGCACCCCGCGGTTGCCCCACGCCGCGGCCAGCCACGGCGCCCGCGCGATGACGGCGTCCAGCGTCGCGCGCGCCTCCTCCAGCCTGCCCGCGGCCGTCTCCAGTTGCCCGCGGACCACGAGCAGGTGCGGGTCGCCGGGGGCCAGCGCGAGCCCGGCCCGCACGTCGGCCCAGGCGTCCTCGTCGCGTTCGAGGGCGGCCAGCAGCCCGGCCCGGTTGATGTACGCGTCCACGTAGCCGGGGTCGAGCTCCAGCACGCGCCCCAGGTCGGCCAGCGCGCCCTCCGTGTCGTCGCGGGCGATCCGCAGCTCGGCGCGGTTGTAGTACGCCTCGGGCATCGGCGGGCCGGCCCGGATGGCGCTCTCGTAGTCGGCCAGCGCCTCGTCCGGCAGGCCGAGCCGGGCCAGCAGGTTGCCCCGGTCCAGGTAGTGGTCGGGGAAGCCGGGGTCGAGGGCGATGGCCGCGGCGTACTCGGCGAGCGCCTCCTTCGTTCGGCCGAGCGCGGCCAGCAGCCGCCCGCGGTTGGCGTGCAGCACCAGGCGGTGCAGCGGATGCCGCTCCCCCAGCTCGCCGGCCAGCTCCAGGGCCGACTCCACCAGGGCGAGCGCCGCCTCCGCCCGTCCCTCGCGCAGCTCCACGAGCGCCAGGCCGTTGCGGTCGAAGCCCAGCTTGAACGCCCGCTCGAACGGGTCGGGCAGCAGCGTCGAGATGGCGATGGCCTCGTTGACCCATTCCCGCGCCCGGCCGAGGTCGCGCCGCGCCGGGTCGGGGTGCCGGGCGTCGAGCATCGCCAGGCCGTACGCGGCGGCGGCGTGGACCGCCGGGTCCTGGCTGCACCTGCGGGCCCGCGCCCACACCTCGCGCGCCTCCTCGGTACGGCCGAGGCCGCCGAGCGCCGTAGCGGTGCGCTGCGCGAAGCGCCACCACAGCTCGCCTCCCGGCTCGGCCGCCTCCAGCCCGCGCGTGCCGAGCTCGGTCACGGCGTGCAGGAACCCCTCGTGGACGCACCGGTCCACCACCTGCCACAGCTCTGCGGGGCCGCGGGTGTCCGGTGCCGGCTCGGGGCCGCCCTCGTACACGACGACGGTGAGCACGCCGGGCGGGACGCGCCGGGTCAAGACGTCGAGCAGCTCGGCGTCCGTCGGGTCGGTCTCGGCGCCGTTGCACACGACCAGGGTGTGTCCCGGCGGCACGGCCTCGCGGACGAACTCGGCGAGCCCGTTGGCCAGCCGCAGCGTGCGGCGGGGCGCGGGCACGAGGATGCGCTCGTCCTCGGGCAGGGCCGCCTCGACGCTCACGCGCCGGGCGGGGACCAGGTCGCGCAGCCCGGGGGCCGCCGCCCGGATCTCGATGTCGTGGGCGGCGACCAGGTCCGGGGAACGTTCCAGGACAGCCGGCACGAGGTGGTGCAGCAGTGCGGAGGCGACGGTGTAGGGGCCATGGGGCCGGCGGTGTCCGTCGATCATCGGCATCAGCAGCCGCACGGCCCCCGTTTCTTCTGGCGGATCGCTCTGCACCCGATGATGCGAACCGCTCCCGGTCACCCCTTGTGGATGACGCTCGCAGTCCCCGTGAGCTTCGCTGAGCCCGGCTTGTGCACGACGATGCGCTTCATGGTGTCCTACCCCTCCGTTGGGACTAATCCACCATTATTCGGCCACTTCAGCGATTATCAAGGTTTAGGACATATAAGTAAGTGGGTAATAGCTAAGGCGCTGTTTATTCAGCGATTTCCAGCCGTTCAGCCGGGCCGAAACCAGCACGGCTTCGCCGCCTCCCCGTTCTTCTCGGCCTCTTCGATCAGCGAGCACAGACAGCGACCGGTCAGCGTGACCGACTGGCAGCAACCGGGGCCGGGCAGGTTCCTCGCCCGGACGATGATCGTCGCCCGCTGGATCAGCCGGTCCAGGCTGGGCTGGCCGCTGCCCTTGATCTGGTGCGTCTGCAGCCGGCACGCCTGGGTGTCGAGGCACACCTGAGCGGCGCCCGGCGACGCGGGCGGCGCCGGCTGCTCCTCGACCCCGACGGAATCCTCGACGGACTCCTCCGCCTGGTCGCGGACGTCCCGTTTGACCTTGAGGTCGGCCAGCCGCCTGGACGCCTGGCGTGACACGGCGAGCAGGTGGTTGCGGCGCGACGCCTCCTCCCCCACGGGCCGCGACGGTTCGACCCGCTGGACGGACACCGGGGACGGCGACTCGGCGATGCGCGAGGGCACGGCCAGCAGCATCGCCGCCCCCATGAGCCCGCCGCCGAGGGCCATGCTCCAGTCCGCCGGCTCGTGGAACCAGATCACCGCGATCCCCGCCACCCACAGCGGCTGCGACGACATGAGCACCGCGCTGGGCACGGCGGCCACGTGCGTCTGGCCGTACGAGCGGGCCAGGAAGCCCAGCGCGCACGAGACCACCGACAGGTGGCCCAGCGCGATCCAGTCCGAGGGACCGGCCGGGAGGCTCAGCCCGTCGCGGACCGCGTAGCCGCCCGTCATGAGGCCGATGGTGGCGAGCTGGATGACGGTCAGGGCGTAGGCGTTGAAGCCCTCGCGGGTGCGGGTGAGCCGGGCCAGGAGCAGCGTGTGCCCCGCGTACAGGGCCGCGGCGGTGAGCGTGACGCCGAGCGCCAGCAGCGAGATCGGGCCCTCCTCGACGCCGCGCAGGAGCGTGAACACCGTCATGCCGGCCACCGCCAGCGCGACGCCCACCCACACCCGGACGGGCATGTGCGTCCTGAACAGCAGGAGCGCCAGGATCGGCGTGAAGATCACGCTGCACCCGACCGCGAAGCCCGACACGGCCGAGGGCAGGCTGTGCAGCGCGACGGCCTGCCCGAGCTGGCCGACGCCGAACATGACCCCCAGGACGACCCCGTGCCCCCACGTGCGCCACGCAAGCCCCCGCAGCGTGCCGGGACGCAGGAGAAGGAGCGTCAGCGCCGCGAGGGCGTAACGCTCGGCCAGCAGATCCTCCACCGGTAACCGGACGATGAGATCCTTCATCAGCGGGAACGCCGACCCCCATGCGGCGCTGACGAACAACAGAAGCACGGCTCCCAGGAGGGGTCGGGGAGCGGCCACGACTGCCATGGCGGAAGCATCTCATTACGAAACGCAGCCGCGGATGTACTCCGAGCAGCCGGTGATGCTCCTCTACCACCGGGAGTGAAGAGGCTCACTCGGGGGCTCGTACATCCATATCCGCAGAGGTGATCGAATCCCCCATTTCTCTCGTCACCCCGTTGCCCGGGCGCCCCAGGCGTCTCCCGCCCTCGTTGGGCACCGCCGGGCCGCTCCGGCACGCCACCGGCCGCCGCCGGGCATGGTCCGGCGGCGGCCGGTGGCACGAAGGGACGGAGGGACGGAGCGGGGTCAGGCGTCGAGGACGGCGGCGGGCACGAGCCGCTTCTCGCCATACACCACGATGAGGTCGCCGACGCGGGCGCGGGAGATCTCCCGCCACCCCTGCCGCGCGTAGAGCGCGAGGGCGGCCTCCTGGCGCAACGTGGTGTCGCCGCGGACGCTGTGGAAGCCCAGCGCGACCGCCCGCTTCTCCAGAGCGGTCAGCATCTCGGCGCCGTAACCGCGCCGCTGGTGGTCGGGGTGGACGCGCAGCCGGCAGATCTCGGCCAGGCCGCAGTCGATGGGCCGCAGGCCCCCCATGGCGACGACCCGGCCGTCCGCCTCGCCCACGAGGAAGTCGCCGCCGCAGACCAGGTAGAGCTCCTGGATGCGCGGGAAGTCGTCGTCGTAGTAGACCCCGTCACCGGGGAACAGGCCGACCTGGGCCAGGCAGATCTGGTGCAGCGCCAGGATGGTGTCCAGGTCGGACCAGCGGTAACGGCGGATCTTCAGGTTCATGCACCGGCCTTTCCATCGTTCGCGGGCGCCTCCTGGCGCAGCTGCTCGCGGTAGTCGGCCAGGCCCGGGTGGTTGCGGTCGCGCTGCATGACCGCCTGCTCGAAGGCGAGCGCGGGACGCATGATGAACTCGGTGCGGTACTCGGGCCCGACCAGCTTCAGCGCCTCGGTGCCGATCTGCAGCGCCTCGGTGACGTCGCCCTCGATGAGGCGGCACTGCGCCCGGTCGAGCCTGATCAGCGTCTGGTCGAGGATGTGGTCCTGGTACTTGTCCAGGGCCTGCTCCAGCACCACCTCGGCCTCCAGCGTCTGGCCGAGCTTGGTGAGCACGTCGCCCTGGTAGAAGTAGAGCTGGCGCTCGGTGTAGCCGAAGGCCATGTCCTCGCGCTCGTCGCCCTTGATGTGGCTGAAGGCGTTGCGGGCCCGGGCCATCGCGCGCTTGGCCTGGTCGACGATCTCCTTCTTGCTGTCGGTGCCCGACAGCATCGCCAGCGCGCGGGCCTCCACGACCGGGGCCATGGCCTGCGCGGCGCACGGCACGGTGCCGGCCAGGTCGCGGCTCTTCTTGGCCAGGTTGAGCGCCTCGCGGGCGTCGCCGTAGTAGAGCGGGACGAGCGACTCGCGGGCCGTCACCCAGGCGCGCAGCGCGCGGTCGCCGGTCTCGTCGGCGGCGATGCGGCCGGTGCGGAAGAAAGAGCGCGCCAGGCGGTGGTCGCCCAGGTTGATCATGATCATGCCGCAGAGGCCGGCGAGCTGCGCGGCCATGCGGCACAGGCGCTCCTGCAGGTCGATCGGCTGGCGACGGTTCAGCGCGTTGCGGACGGCGCTCAGCTCCAGCGCCACGTCGCACAGCAGCCGCTGCGGGGCGGTGGTCGTGTACTGCCGGCCGAAGGCCTGCGTGACCTCCTCCCACTGGTCGAGCATGGCCGGCGAGACCGTGGCGCAGACGAGCGTCTCGTCCATCCGCCGCCTGATGCCCTCCAGGGCGCCGAGCACCGGCCCTTCGAGCTTGACGGAGGAGGACTTGCTGTCGAGGAGGTGGAGCAGGGTGCGGCGCAGGATGTTCTCGTCCTCCTGGCCTTCGTGCGGCGTCTCCTCGTCACCGGACTGCCTGATGCGCGGCTCGCGGGTGTCGACCGAGAGAGGGGCGCCGTCCGCGACGTCGAAGGCGGCCGCGGCGGGCCCCCGATGGCCGTGGCCGCAGATGCACGGGCCGTCGTAGCCGAGGGCGGCGGGTTCGACGCGGTAGACGGTGCACAGGTAATGGAGGTATTCGGGGCCGGGACGTTTCAGGCCGCTCTCGTACGCCGACAGCAGGGTCTCGCCGATGCCGGGCGGCGCCTTGGCGTCGCGATCGAACAGCGCGCGCACCTGCTCGATGACGTCGGCCAGGGCGATGCCGTGGGAGAGGCGATGACCCTTGATCCGCGTCGTGCCGAACTGAGGCGAGCATGCCTCATGTATTTCTTCGGCGATCTGGGCGGGCATGCGGCCGGCGGCGAGTCCTCTGGCCCGGATGCGCCGCGCCATCTCCGTTTCCCTGTGCTGCCTGCCGGACATCCCGGCCCCTCTCACACACGTCCCGTACGATCCGTGACCGATCACTGAGCGTAGTCTCTGGGTTGCAGAGCGCCTACCATAGACTATGGACCATTGTGGACGGGAAGAAAACGTCCTCTTGAAGCTTACGGTTAAGGATCGTCCTCCGGCGGACTGTTTCTTACAACCCACGGGTGAATAGCCACTCCCTGTGATCGGGATGTGCTCGTTGCGTAGCGCGCTCAGTTGAGTCATCTTTGGCGCACCGGCAACGAGCGAGGGAGGGACGAAAGGTGGGGGACGACGACTTCGAGCACCTGGAGCGTCTGGTAACGGAGCTCGACGCACGCGGTTTGCTCGCACGCGTGGTCCGCACCCAGACCGGCAGGCTGTTCGTACGGGTGATCAACCCGAACGCGACGAGCCTGTCCGAGAACGTCACCTGTCGGCCGACAGCGGTCTCCGACCTTCCGGACTGGTGGTACTGCTGGTCCTGGGGAGAGCGGATGCACACGGCCGAGGACCCGGCTGGTGCGGCGACGAAGGTCGCCCGGGTGCTCGCCGCGGTGGGCGAATGACGCAGGCGGTGATCCGGGTGGAGCGCAGCCACCACGGCTCACCGCGCCCACCGCGGCTTCGCGGAGCCGGCGGGGCGGCCGGTGCGGAGGGCCTCCCGTTCGCGGGGGCCCTGGCCGTCCCGCCGGTTCCATTCAGTTCGGCAAGCGCCCTCCGGGTCACACCGGAGGGTCCCGGGGTGTACGCCCCGGGAGAAACGGTATGGGACGCGCTTCCGGGTGCGCGCCCCTGCCGGGCCGCACGTCACCGGAGCATCAGGCCCCGCCCTCCGCGGCCCCGGGCTCTGATGACCCCGTCTTCCCCGGCGTGATGTGACGGCGGCCGGTTCGGTCGGCGGTATCTTGTGGATCGAAACGGTCCAGATCCGCCGACCGAACCGCTTTCCCGAAGGGGGATCCTCCCAGTGTTCCTGGCGACGCCGGCGCCATCACCCACTCCAGCGTCCGTGCTCCCCAGCTTCGACGCGCTGAACCAGCAGATGTCCAGCGTCTGCGAGGGCGACACGCTGCTCTGCTCCACGCTGGCCGGGCTGTTCGACGGAGCGACGTGGGCGCCGCTGGTGGCGACCCTGATCACGATCGTGCTGATCCTGATCCTCGCGATCGCCATCCGGAAGGTCGCGCACCGCGTCATCACCCGCGTGGTCACCCGCGCCGCGACCGGCGGCTCGATCATGACCCGCTTCCGCCGGACCGGCGCCGGCTCCGAGAGCATCGACGTGCTGCTGCACGAGCGGCGCAAGCAGCGGGCCGAGACCATGGGATCGGTGCTGCGGCACATCGCCTCGATCGTCATCCTCGGCACGGCCGTGCTCACCGTGCTCGACCGGCTGACCATCCCCATCGCCCCGCTGCTGACCAGCGTCGGCATCCTGGGCGTGGCGATCGGCTTCGGCGCGCAGGAGCTGGTCAAGGACTTCATCGCGGGCATGTTCATGCTGCTGGAGGACCAGTACGGCGTGGGCGACGTGATCGACGCGGGCGCCGCCGTCGGCACGGTCGAGGCGGTCACGCTGCGGATCACGCGGCTGCGCGACGCCGACGGCCGGGTCTGGTACGTGCGCAACGGCACCATCACCCGCGTCGGCAACGAGTCGCAGGGCTGGTCGCGGGCCTACGTGGACGTCCCGGTCGGCTACGCCACCGACGTCTCGGCGGTGCGCGACGTGCTGGAGGGCATCGCCAAGGACATGTGGGACGACCCCGAGTTCCGCGAGACGGTGATCGTGGAGCGGCCCGACGTGTTCGGCGTCGAGCAGTTGTCCGACAGCACGATCGTCTTCCGCATCTCCGCCAAGACGCTGCCCTCCAAGCAGGCGCAGGTCGCGCGGGAGATGCGGCTGAAGGTCAAGAGCGCGCTCGACACCGCAGGCATCGCACTGGCGCCCGGCGCGTAGGCTTGCACCGTGACTGAGACCTCCTTCTACGAGGCCGTCGGGGGCGAGGAGACCTTCCGCCGGCTGGTGCACCGCTTCTACGAGGGGGTGGCCCAGGACCCGCTGCTCCGCCCCCTCTACCCGGAGGAGGACCTCACCGGCGCGGAGGATCGGCTGCGCGGCTTCCTGATCCAGTACTGGGGCGGGCCCAACACCTACAGCCAGGAGCGCGGGCACCCCCGTCTGCGCATGCGCCACGTGCCGTTCGTGATCGGCGAGGCCGAGCGCGACGCCTGGCTCAAGCACATGCGAGACGGCGTGGAGTCGCTGGAACTGCCGGAGGAGCAGGAGAAGCGGCTCTGGGACTACCTGGTGTACGCGGCGCACAGCCTGGTGAACTCGCCCACATAACGGGCATGACCGCCCCATGACTATCCCCTGGTGGCGTGATGCGGTCGTTTACGAAATCTATGTACGCAGTTTCGCCGACGCCTCGGGTGACGGCGTCGGCGACCTCGCCGGCATCCGGCGGCGCCTGCCGTACCTCCGCGACCTGGGCGTCGACGCCGTCTGGCTGACGCCCTTCTACCCCTCCCCCATGGCCGACGGCGGCTACGACGTGGCCGACTACCGCGGCGTGGATCCCCTGTTCGGGTCGCTGGCCGACTTCGAGGCGCTGGTGGCCGACGCGCACGAGCTGGGGCTGCGGGTGCTCGTCGACATCGTGCCCAACCACAGCTCCGCCCAGCACCCGTGGTTCCAGGCGGCGCTGCGCGGGGAACGGCGCGAGCGCTACCTCTTCCGCGACCGGACGAACAACTGGCAGTCCACCTTCGGCGGGCCCGCCTGGACGCAGGTGGCCGACGGGCAGTGGTACCTCCACCTGTTCGCGCCGGAGCAGCCCGACTTCAACTGGCGGGAGCCGGAGGTCCACGAGGAGTTCCTGGACGTCCTGCGCTTCTGGCTGGACCGGGGCGTCGACGGGTTCCGCATCGACGTGGCGATGGGCCTGTACAAGGCGGAGGACCTGCCGGACCTGCCCGCGGTGGACGACCAGGCGTTCGGGGCGCGCTCGCCGGTGTGGGGACAGCCCGAGGTGCACGAGGTCTACCGGTCGTGGCGCAAGCTGCTCGACGGCTACCCGGGCGAGCGCATGGCGGTGGGCGAGGTGTGGACCGACGACCCGGAGGACCTGGCCCGCTACGTCCGGCCGGACGAGCTGCACCAGAGCTTCAACTTCGCCTGGCTCCAGGCGCCCTGGTCGGCGACGGCGTTCCGCAAGGTGATCGACGACACGCTGACGACCGTGCCGTTCGCCACGTGGGTGCTGTCCAACCACGATGTCGTACGGCACCGCACCCGCTACGAGACGGCCGACCCGGGAACCGGGCTCGCCCGGGCAAAAGCGGCACTTCTTGCCATGTTGGCGCTTCCCGGGTCTGCATACCTCTACCAGGGGGAGGAACTAGGTCTCCCCGAGGTGAAGAATCTTCCCCCGGAGGCGCGGCAGGACCCGGTCTTCTTCCAGTCGGAGGGCAAGCTGCCGGGCCGCGACGGCTGCCGGGTGCCGCTGCCGTGGGAGACGTCGGGGCCGTCGCACGGGTTCTCGCCGGGCGACGCGCGGCCGTGGCTGCCGCAGCCCGAGGAGTTCGGCGCGCTGAGCGTCGCGGCCCAGACGGGCGACCCGGCCTCGACGCTGGAGTTCTACCGGGCGGCGCTGGCCTGCCGGCGGGAGGTGGTGGAGGACGTCCCGCACGCGATCGAGTGGCTGGACTCGCACGAGGACGCGCTGGTCTTCCGGCGCGGATCGCTGGTGTGCGCGCTCAACTGCGGCACCGACGCCGTACGACTGCCGCCGCACGAACGCGTCCTGCTGGCGAGCGGCCCCCTGGCGGACGGAGCGGTGGCAGGCGGACCCGCGGCGGGCGGGCCTGCGGCGAGCGGGCCTACGGTGGGCGGGCCTACGGTGGGCGGGCCTACGGTGGGCGGGCCTACGGTGGGCGGGCCTACGGTGGGCGGGCCTACGGTGGGCGGGCCTACGGTGGGCGGGCCGCTGACCGGCGGCGTCCTGCCTCCGGACACGGCCGTCTGGCTTCAGGTCGCGCCCGGCCCCGTCAGGTGACGCCGGTCGGGGTGGTGTGCGCGCCGCGCTCGCCGCGTGCCGGGATGACCGGGACGGAGACGAGCGCGCACACCAGCCCCGCCGCGAACCCCGCCCAGTAGCCCGCATGCGTGATCAGCAGACCGGCCAGCGGGGTCACGGCGAGGGCGACGACGTTCTGGATCGTGTTGTGGGTGCCCAGCACCCGCCCGGCCGCGCCGGGCCCGGCAAGCTCACCGGCCGCCAGGTACGCCAGGCCGTTGCCCGCCACGGTGATGACCGCCGCCAGCGCCAGCATCACCGTGCCGGGCCACGACCCGGTGAAGGTGCCCAGGAGCAGCAGGGTCAGCACCACTAGGCTGCCGAACGTCAGGAGCCGCAGCGGCGCCATCCGCAGACCCGTCCGGTCGGACCAGCGCCCCACCGCGATGCGCACCGCGGCGCCGCCGACCGCCGCCACCCCGAACAGCCGTCCCGCCTGGACCCCGTCCCAGCCGTACACGTGGACGAGGCAGGCGACGCCGTACGTGCTGACCACGATCTGCGGCACCGCCTGCAGCGCGCTGGTCGCGTGCACCCGCCACAGGGCCGGCTGCCGGTACGGCGAGCCGGCCGGCGCGGCCCCCGAACCGGGGGCGTCATGCGGCGGCTCGGCCAGGAACAGGGCGGCCAGGACGGCGGCGACGAGGCTCACGGCGGCGCAGACGCCCAGCACACCGGGGATGCCGTGGGCGCGTGACACGGGCGGCAGCACGAACGCGGCCATGGCCATGCCGAGCGTGTAGGACACCTGCCGCAGGCCCATGGCGACGCCGCGCTCCGGCGGCCGGAACCAGCGCAGCACGATCCGGCCGCCGCCCACCATCGCGGCCGAGCCCGCGGCGCCCGCCAGCGCCAGCAGCGCGACGACCGCCCAGACGCCGCTGACCAGCGTCACGGCCCCGAAGAACACCGCCGCCAGCCCCACGCCCACGCCCAGCACCAGCCGCTCGCCGTGCCGGTCGGCGAGCACGCCCCAGGGGACGAGGGCGAACAGCACGCCGATCGCCGGGGCGTTCGCCACGATGCCGGCGACCGGCAGCGACAGGTCGAAGAAACGCTGCAGGTCCGGCATGACCAGAGGAAGCCCGAACAGGCCCAGGGTGACGCTCGCATGCGCGTTGACGCCCAGGGCGAGCATCACCCAGCGCCTTCTGCCGTGCCTCTGTGTCCGCTCTCGCGCTGCCACGCCGCTACGCGGTGATCTTGAAGCGTTCGAGGTACGCGACCTCCTGCGGCGACAGCCTGCGCGGCGCGGCGGCCTCGACGTCGTAGCCCACGACCACCGAGGTCGCCGTCACGAACACCTCGTCGTCGTCGCGGATCTCGTACGCCAGGGTGAAGCGCACCGGCTTGATCTCCGTCACCCACGTCTCCACCCGCACCGGCTCGGCCCGGAACGTCAGCGGCCGGCGGTAGTCGATCTCGTGCCGGGCGATGACGAGGCCCTTGAACGGCGCGTCACCCGCCCGGTACGGGTCGATGTGCAACATGCCGAGCCGGGCGTCCTCCAGGTAGTCGAAGAACCGGACGTTGTTCACGTGCCCGAGCGAGTCGATGTCCGCGAAGCGCACCATCCGGGGAAAGACGTGCCGCCGAGCGAGGGTTTCGAGGGATTCTTGCACCACGCCCGCCACGGTACCCGTCGGGGCGTCGTCCTCCTCACCTCGGGCCCGCCATGAGCCGCGCCTTGCGGACGGCACCCCCCTGGAACGCGCGAGAGCCGCGCTCGCCGTCGTCCCACCATCATCTGCGTGATGGAGGAATGACGGCGGGCGCGGCTCTCACGTCATACGCGGAAGAAACCGCCGACCGCACAAGCCCTCGCTTGAGCCCTCAAACACCCGAACGCGTCGGGAGCGCTCAGTCGCGGTGGAGCTTGCGGTAGGTCACCCGGTGCGGCCGGGCCGCGTCGGCGCCCAGGCGCTCGATCTTGTTCTTCTCGTAGTCGGCGAAGTTGCCCTCGAACCAGAACCAGTTGGAGCCCTCTTCCCACGCCAGGATGTGGGTGGCGATGCGGTCGAGGAACCACCGGTCGTGCGAGGTGATGACCGCGCAGCCCGGGAAGTCGAGCAGCGCGTTCTCCAGCGACGACAGGGTCTCGGTGTCGAGGTCGTTGGTGGGCTCGTCGAGGAGCAGGACGTTGCCGCCCTGCTTGAGGGTCAGCGCCAGGTTGAGGCGGTTGCGCTCGCCACCCGACAGGACACCGGCCTTCTTCTGCTGGTCGGGGCCCTTGAAGCCGAACGCGGCGATGTAGGCGCGCGACGGCATCTCGACGTTGCCGACCTTGATGTGGTCGAGACCGTCGGAGACGACCTCCCAGACGTTCTTGTTGGGGTCGATGCCGCCGCGGCTCTGGTCGGCGTAGGAGATCTTGACCGTGTCGCCCACGACGATGGAGCCGCCGTCGGGCGTCTCGCTGCCGGTGATCATGCGGAACAGCGTGGTCTTGCCGACGCCGTTGGGGCCGATGACACCGACGATGCCGTTGCGCGGCAGGTCGAAGGAGAGCTTCTCCATGAGCAGCCGGTCGGCGAAGCCCTTGGTGAGGTCGTCCGCCTTGATCACCGTCGTGCCGAGGCGCGGGCCCGGCGGGATCTGGATCTCCTCGAAGTCGAGCTTGCGGTACTTGTCGGCCTCGGCCGCCATCTCCTCGTAGCGCTGGAGACGGGCCTTGGACTTGGTCTGGCGGGCCTTCGGGTTGGAGCGGACCCACTCCAGCTCGTCCTCCAGGCGCTTCTTGCGCTTGACGTCCTTCTGGCCCTCGACCTTGAGCCGCTGTGCCTTGGACTCCAGGTAGGTGGAGTAGTTGCCCTCGTAGACGTAGGCGCGGCCGCGGTCGAGCTCGAGGATCCAGCCGGCGACGTTGTCGAGGAAGTAGCGGTCGTGGGTGACGGCCACCACGGTGCCCGCGTACTTCTCCAGGTGCTGCTCCAGCCACTGGACGCTCTCGGCGTCGAGGTGGTTGGTGGGCTCGTCGAGCAGCAGCAGGTCGGGCGCCTCCAGCAGCAGCTTGCACAGCGCGACGCGGCGCCGCTCACCACCGGACAGCTTGGTCACGTCGGCGTCGGGCGGCGGGCAGCGCAGCGCGTCCATCGCCTGCTCGAGCTGGCTGTCGAGGTCCCACGCGTTGCGGTGCTCGAGCTGCTCCTGGAGCTTGCCCATCTCCTCCAGCAGCTCGTCGCTGTAGTCGGTGGCCATCTGCTCGGCGATCGCGTTGTAGCGCTCGAGCATGGCCATCGTCTCGGCGACACCCTCCTGGACGTTGCCGAGGACGGTCTTCTCCTCGTTGAGCGGGGGCTCCTGCTGGAGCATGCCGACCGTGAAGCCCGGCATGAGCCGCGCGTCACCGTTGGACGGCTGCTCCAGGCCGGCCATCATGCGGAGCAGCGTCGACTTGCCCGTGCCGTTGGGACCAAGGACACCGATCTTGGCTCCAGGCAGGAACGACAGCGTGACGTCGTCAAGGACAACCTTGTCGCCGTGCGCCTTGCGCACGCGCTGCAGCGTGTAGATGTACTCCGGCATGACATCTAGCTTAGGGGCTCCTGACGGGGCTTCCGCCGGTCGGGCACCGATCCCGGGCCAGGGTACGGGGTTGTGACGGCGACGGCTGCGGAATGCCCGGCGCCGCCCGTCCTACATCTGCCGTTCGTCCCAGCGGCCGCGGGCGGCGGTGATGGCGTCCTTGTGGTCGCGGGACCAGTCGGCCAGCGCGGACACCATGGTCGCCAGGCTTTCGCCCATCGGAGTGAGCCGGTACTCCGTCTGCGGCGGGATGGTCGGGTAGACGGTCCGTTCGACGAGCCCGTCGCGGCACAGGCGTTTGGTCGTCACCGTGAGCATGCGCTGGGAGATGCCGGGGATCGCGCGTTCCAGCTCCCGGAAGCGGCGTGTGCCCTTGGACAGCTCGACCAGGACCAGCACGGTCCACCGGTCACCGAGCCGGTCGAGCACGTCGCGGATCCCGCAGTCGTCATCGCCACACGGCCCGGCGGGAACAGGGCCGCTGACCTGCGGGGTTACCGCCGTGTTCGTGACTGACACGAGAGTGCCTCCTTACGGCGTCGCCGCCCGGCGCGGATGATCGGTGCTGTTTCTCTCCAGCACCAACGTCAAGGAGCGGCAAATGATTCTGGTCACCGGCATCTCCGGCGGGCTCGGCAGCCTGATCTTCCATGGTCTCTCCGGCGAGGAGGGGCTCGACGTGGCCGGTGGCACCCGCTCGGGTGACGGGGTGACCGCCCGCCGGATCGACTTCGACGACCCGGCCTCGCTCGCCGAGGGCTTCCGCGGCGTGGACGTCCTGGTGTTCGTCTCGGCCGGGTACGCCGAGGACGACGTGGTGCTCGCCCGCCACGGCGCGGTGGTGAACGCGGCCGAGGCCGCGGGTGTCCGGCACGTCGTCTACACCAGCCTGGCGGGTTCGGGCAGCCTGATGTCGATCGCGTTGCCGCACCGCTGGACCGAGGCACGCCTCGCCGATGCCTCGTTCGACGTGACGATCCTGCGCAACGGCCTGTACGCCGAGCTCCCCGTCGGGCTGGCGGCGGCCGGGGCGGCGTCGGCGGCCGACACCGGCGTCTTCGCCGCCGCGTTCGGCGCGGGACGGATGTCCGTGGTGGCGAAGCAGGACCTGGCCGACGTGGCCGTCCGGGTGGCGGCGGAGATCCAGCACGACCTCGCCGGGGGCCGTCGCGGCCGTCACGCGGGCAGGACGTACGAGCTGGAAGGCGTCGAGGCGATCGGCGGCCAGGACATCGCCGACGCCTTGAGTGACGCGCTGGACCGCCGGGTCGACTACCAGCCGATGTCCCTGTCCACGGCGCGCACCGCGCTGACCGGCCTCGGCCTGGAGCCCTACCAGACGGCCCACACGATCTCGCTGTTCTCGAACCTCAACGCCGGATACCTCCAGGCCGGGGACACCGACCTGACCGCGCTCCTGCGCGCCGAGCCGCGCCGCGTACGGGACCTGCTGGTCGAGGCCATCCCGGCGAGCTCCCCGTCCGTCGCCGGTTCGATCTGAACAGCGGTGGGGGGAGCGGAACGCTCCCGGGTCCCGCCACGCGCCTGGGCGCGCCGGGTCCCTCGCAGCGCCGGCCAGCCGCGCGGGCACGCCCCGGCGGCCCTGGCGCGCCCGCAAGCCGCGGAGGCGACCGACGGGAACCCGCCTCGACGCCCGCCCTTCACCTGAGTCCGCCATAGGACAGACCCGCGTACCGCCGGCACAGCCGCGCGGGCAGGCCGGGAGAACCGGAGCGGAAGGTCGGGAGAACCAGGGCGGGAGATCGGGAGAACCAGGGCGGGAGGTCGGGAGGGCTCGGGGAAGACCAGGAGAGGGCCGAGCGGCAGATCGGAAGAGCGGCCGCGGAAGGTCACGAGGGCCGGATGAGGCCCTTCCTGATGGCCGCGGCGACCGCCGCCGTGCGCGAGTCGACGCCGAGCTTGGCGTAGATGTGCACCAGGTGGGTCTTGACGGTGGTCTCGCTCAGGAACATCTCCCTGCTGATCTGCCGGTTGCCCAGCCCGGCGGCGACATGGCCGAGCACCTCCAGCTCGCGCGGGGTGAGCGTCGCGTCGGGGGCGCGCACCCTGCCCAGCAGGCGGAAGGCGACGCTGGGCGCCAGCGTGCTGCTCCCGGCCGCGGCCGAGCGGATCGCGGTGTGGAGGTCGCCGGAGGGGGCGTCCTTGAGGAGGTAGCCGGTCGCGCCCGCGTCGATCGCGGCCAGGATGTCGGCGTCGGTGTCGAAGGTGGTGAGCACCAGCACGCGCGGACCGCCCAGGGCGACGATCCGCCTGGTCGCCTCGCTCCCGTGGATGCCCGCGCCGAGCTGGAGGTCCATCAGGACCACGTCGGGCGCGAGCCGCCGGGCCAGCTCGACGCCGTCCTCGCCGGTGGCCGCCTCGCCGACCAGCTCGACGTCGGGTTGCCCGGCGAGCATGGCGCGGATGCCCGAACGCACCACGGGGTGATCATCGACCAGGACGACGCGGATCACCGCACTTCCCTCACGACTTCCCTCACGACTTCCTTCGTGACTTCCTTCGTGACTTCCCTCGTGACTTCCCTCGCGGGCAACGGCAGCGTGGCCGCGACGGCGGTTCCCTCGCCGGGGGCCGACTCGACGGTGAGGGTGCCGCCCAGGGCGGTCACCCGGTCGCGCATGACCCGCAGCCCGTAGCCGGTGCCCGCCCGCGGGTCCGCGGGCCAGTGCGGGTCGGCCGGCCGGTGCGGGTCCGCGGGCCGGTGCGGGTCCGCGGGCCGGTGCGGGTCCGCGGGCCGGTGCGGGTCCGCGGGCCGGTGCGGGTCCGCGGGCCGGTGCGGGTCCGCGGGCCGGTGCGGGTCGAAGCCGCGCCCGTCGTCGTAGACGTCCAGCACCACCATGTCGTCCAGGTAGGTGAGGGTCACCCGGCCGTTGGCGGCTCCGGAGTGACGGCTGACGTTGCCCAGCGCGCCCTGGGCGACCCGCAGCAGCACCAGGTCGTAGTCGGCGGGCAGCGGCACCGGCACGCCGGACACCTCGAACCGCGCCCGCGTGGAGCTGCCGGCGACGGCCGATTCGCTGATCCGGCGCAGGGCGGCGGTCAGCGAGGAGTGCTGCAGGGCGGGCGGCGCCAGGGCCCTGACGAAGTTGCGCGCTTCCTCCAGGTTGTCCTGCGCCGCCTGCTCGGCCTCGGCGATGCGCAGGGCGGCCTCGCGCGGGTGGTCGTCCAGGTCGCGGCGGGCGGCGCGCAGCAGCAGGATGATGCTGGACATGCCCTGCGCCAGCGTGTCATGGATCTCCCTGGCCAGGCGTTCGCGCTCGGTCAGCCGGGCCGCGTCGCTCTCCGCCTCGACGAGCTTGCCGCGGGTGCGTACCAGGTCGTCGATCAGGATCCGGCGCTGCTCGCTCTCGACGTACAGGGCCTTGTAGACCAGCGCCATCAACGTGGCCACGACCGCGCCGATCGTGGGCCCGATCACCTGCGCCGCGGTCATCGTGCCGGTGTGCCAGCTCGCCGCCGCGATGGCTCCCACGGTCAGCACGGCCACCCCGGGCAGCGCGACGGCCAGCGGCAGCAGGTGCAGGTAGGCGAAGAAGAGCGGGAAGGCCAGCCAGACGAACTGCGGCGCCGCCAGCACCAGCAGCGCCCAGCCGAGGGTGACCGCCACCAGCCAGATCCGGCCCAGCAGCAGGTGCGCGCGCCCACCGAAACGTGGCAACCACCCCGCGACGAGGCCTCCCGCGTAGTCGAAGTGCGGCAACCGCCCCTCAACCACATCCCCCGCCGCATGGTCAATGTGCGGCAACCGCCCCTCAACCACATCCCCCACCGCATGGTCGAAGTGCGGCAACCGCCCCTCGACGACGATCCCCGCCGCGTAGAGGACGAGCAGCAGCACGCCGCCCACCACCAGGGCGTCGCGTCCCTCTCGTGCGACTCCGGCGACCGCGATCACCAGGAGGATCGCGAACGTGCCGTGAATGGCCCACCTGAGGAGCCGGAGGGCGGGCGGGAACGGGAAGTCCATCATTTCTCGCTCAGCATTTCCCGCTCAGCTTAGGCGAGGCCCGTCGCGCGCCACATCGTACAAAAGGTGTATTCCAGCCGGGCCGAAGGAGCGACGCACAGGTACGACCGGCTGCCGCAGCCTGGATCAGTTCGTGTCCGACCCATACACAACGGGGGGCTGCGCCGTGTTCGTGGCGCTCAGAGACCTGCGCTTCGCCAAGGGCCGCTTCGCCCTCATGGGCGGGGTCGTCTTCCTCATCACGCTCTTGGTGACCATGCTGTCCGGCCTCACCGCCGGGCTGGCCCGGGAGAACATCTCGGCGGTGGAGAGCCTGCCCGCCGACCACATCGTCTTCGACGGCGGCGACAAGCCCGCCTTCTCCGACAGCCGCATCACCGACCGGACCTGGCAGGAATGGCGCAAGGTGGGCGGCGTCACCGCCGAGCGGCTCGGCGTTTCCATGGGACGGCTCAGCTACGGCGACGCCGGCGCCGCGGCGGCCGTCTTCGGCGTCCAGCCCGGCGGCGAACTGTCCCCGCCGTCAGTCGGCACGGGCAAGATCGTGCTGTCGGGCGCGCTCGCCGCCGACAGCGGCCTCGCGGCCGGCGACAAGGTACAGCTCGCCGGCCGGGACCTCACCGTCGCCGGTACCGGCGGCGACGCCTCCTACAGCCATACCCCGGTCGCCTGGATCAGCATCGACGACTGGGAATGGCTGGGCCGCCAAGGCGGCGCCGACACCGTGGCGACCGTCCTGGCCCTGCGCACCGACGGCACGCCCGATCTCGCAGGGGCCGACGAGCGGCTGGGCACCATGACGGTCCCCCTGGCCGACGCGCCCGCCGCCATCGGCTCCTTCTCCTCGGAGAACGGCTCGCTCCAGCTCATGCGCGGGTTCCTGTTCGCGATCTCCGCGCTGGTCATCGGCGCGTTCTTCACCGTCTGGACGATCCAGCGGCGCGGCGACGTCGCCGTGCTCAAGGCGCTCGGCGCGAGCACCGGCTACCTGCTGCTCGACGCGCTGGCCCAGGCCGTCATCGTCCTCCTCCTCGGGGCCGGCGTCGGCGGCGCGCTCGGCGCGGCGCTCGGCGCGCTGGCGGAGGGCACGGTCCCGTTCGTGCTGTCGGTGGCCACCACCGTGCTGCCCGTGACCGTCATGATCCTGCTCGGCGCCCTCGGGGCGGCGCTGGCCATCCGCAAGATCACCTCCGTCGACCCGCTGACCGCCCTGGGAGCGTCCCGATGACCCTCAAGCTCACCGACATCGTCCTGACCTATCCCGACGGCGACCGGACGCTGACCGCGCTCGACCACGTCGACCTGGCCGTCGCTCCGGGAGAGTTCACCGCCGTCGTCGGCCCGTCCGGCTCGGGCAAGTCCAGCCTGCTGGCCGTGGCCGCCACCCTGATCACCCCCACCTCCGGCACCGTGTCCGTGGCCGGACGCGAGGTGTCGGCCATGACCCAGGCGGCCAGGACCCGCGTCCGCCGCGACCACGTCGGGATCGTGTTCCAGCAGGCGAACCTGCTGCCCTCCCTCACCGCCCTCGACCAACTGCTGGTCGTGGCGCACCTGGCCGGCGGCTCGCCCCGCGCGGCGGCCGCCCGGGCCCGTGAGCTGCTGCTGTCCGTGGACCTGTGCGGCAAGGAACACAAACGCCCCCACCAGATGTCGGGCGGCGAGCGACAGCGAGTCAACATCGCCCGTGCCTTGATGAACGAGCCCGAGGTGCTGCTCGTCGACGAACCCACCAGCGCGCTCGACCATGAGCGCGGCGAGCGGGTCGTCTCCCTTCTGGCTGAGCTGACCAGGCGCAACGACCTGGCCACGGTGATGGTCACGCACGACCTGGGCAGCCTGTCGGCCGTGGACATGGTACTGACCATGCGTGATGGCCGGCTCACAGCCGGGGACATCCGCGGCGTGCACAGCGCCGGTTGAGGGGGGTGGCCGCGAAGCCGTACCGGGTGGGACAAGACGCCAGGCCGGACGAGACCCGAGGGCCGGACCAAACCCCAGGCCGCACGAGACTCCACGTCGGGCGAGACCCGGGCCGCACGAGAACCCGAGGGTTGGGCAAAACCCCAGGCCGCACGAGACTTCAGGCCGGGCGAACCCCCGGGGCGGGCGAACCCCGGGGCGGGTGAGACCTCGGGCCGGGTGAGCCCCCCGGGCGGGTGAGCCCCCCGGGCGGGTGAGACCTCGGGGCGGCTTGCCTGGTGGCTGGTTGGTGGGTCACTGTCGACAGCGGCAGGTTGCCGTCGAGGGGAGGCGTGGGCGGCATGGCCGGCTGGAGCGCGGCGGGACCTGCCTGCCGCGACTGCCGCGCCTCTTTCGACACAACCTATTGAGATTCGACGCTACCTACTGAGAGTGGCGCTCCTCAGGCGACCGGCCGGTGTGATCGCCGATTTCTGGCGAGTCGGCGGCTTGTGAAGGCTCAGAAGACGAGAGCGGGACCTGCGTCGTCGGCGGCCGATCGACGGGTGATGGCCCGTCGCGGAGAGCCCGGAGTTCAGATATTGCCGAATGACCGGCGATGGGGGCTGATGCCGTATGTGGAGGGTGTTCTGAAAGCTGTGGAGGCGTTGGCGGGGGTTCGTCCGTCTGCGACGGCTCAGCGGATGCTCGCGGCTCTGAGGCGGGGGGCGGACTCTGGAGGGTGGAAAAGTTGAAAGAACCTGCGGTCAGGGATCCGTCCATCGGGGAGGGCTCGGGGGTGGATAGGGGCTTCGGGATGTGTGACGGGCCCGGGATGGGTGGACGGTCAGGTGCCGGGTGAACCTCCGCGACCGATGAGCGGTCCGACCCGGGATATGTGTTCGTGACCAGCGAACGATCCGACCCTGGATGCGCAGCCGGGGCCGAGGAGCAGTCCGGCGTCACGAGAGGGTCAGGGGCGGATGAGCGATCCGGCATAGGAAGGGGGTCTGGGTCCGGTGGGCGGTTTGGCGGTGGCTGCGAGTCTTTGAAGTGTGAGTCTTCCGAGCGCGAGTCCTCGGCGTATGGGGCTTCCGAGCGTGAATTTTCGCGTGAATTTTCGGGGTGTGGATCTCCGGGATTTGGGTCGCCAGGGTGTGGATCTCCGGGATGTGGATCGCCGGGATGTGGGTCGCCGGGATGTGGATCGCCGGGATGTGGGTCGCCGGGATGTGGGTCGCCAGGGTGCGGGTCCCCAGAAAGCGGGTCGCCAAGGTGCGGGTCCCCAGAAAGCGGGTCGCCAAGGTGCGGGTCCCCAGAAAGCGGGTCGCCAAGGTGCGGGTCCCCAGAAAGCGGGTCGCCAAGGTGCGGGTCCCCGGAGAGTGACGGGACCGGGATGGCGGCCGTCTGGGGGTCGGCGAGATGGGTGGGCTGGATGACCGGGAGGCAGATGCGGTCGCGGCCCAGTTCTTTGGCCCGGTAGAGGGCCAGGTCGGCGGCGGCCAGAAGCTCTATGAGATCGTCGCCGTGCAGGCTCATGATGGCGACGCCCACCGAGATGGTCACGGTGATCATGGCGTCGTCGGCGGCGACCGCCATGTGGCTGATGCGGTTGCGCAGGCGTTCGGCGACCTGGCGCGCCTCGTGGACGTCGGCCCCGGGCAGCAGGACCACGAACTCCTCCCCGCCGAAGCGGCCCACCACGTCGTACTCGCGCAGCTGGCTCCGCAGCGTGGCCGCCACTCCGGCCAGCACCTGGTCGCCGACGAGGTGGCCGTGACGGTCGTTGACCCGCTTGAAGTGGTCGATGTCGACGATGAGCAGTGCCAGCGTCTCGCCGGTGCGGCGGGCGCGGACGATCTCCGTGTCGGCCTCGCGCTGCCACGCCGCCGCGTTCAGCAGGCCGGTCTTGGGGTCGGTACGGGCGGCCGCCTGGAGCTGGGCGTGCAGGAGGCTGCGCTGCAGCAGCACGACCGGGGGCAGCGCGAGGATCAGCAGGGCGAGGTTGAGGCCGGCCGAGATGGCCACGCTGACGCCCAGGCACAGCTCCACCACGTCGAGCAGGGCGCTCTCCTTGTCCCACAGGACCGACCGCCACGGCACCTCCGGGTCGGCCATGTGCGCGGCCAGGGCGATGAGCGACGTGTTGAGCAGGGCGAACACCACCGCGGCCGCCACCGCCCAGCCGATCGGCTCGATGGCGCCCCTGGTCAGCGCCGCGGGATCGGGCACCAGCCGGTGGAACGTCATCGAGGCGGCGCAGCCCGCGAGCCCGATGGCGGCCGAGCTGAACACCCGGCGGTGCAGCACCGTCGCCCTCACCCGCCATTGCAGGAGGATCTGCAACACGATCGGCGCGAGCAGGGCGTACAAGGACGGCAGCAGCAACGCCACCGGCAGCCACCAGGCCGACAGCAGGTCGCGGGAGACGCCGGCGGGCATGCCGAGACGTCTGGTCGCCTCGATGCACGCCGCGCCGCATGCCATGAGTGCGACGAACGCCATGATGTCCGGCCAGCGGAGCGGGTTGGACGCCGCCAACAGGACGATCGCGACGAGATCGAGAGTCACGACCCCGACGAGATAGACCACGAGGGGACGCCGTTGCCCGAGGAGGGGCCAGCGGCCGACCAGGGTGGACACTCCGTCGCGAGGCGTGATCGGGGTGTGACGAGGGGCCGCCATCACGTCTCCTCCCTGACTAACGATATGTAACACAATAGTTGCGGAGTGTGCGTTGTGCGATCGGAACCGCTACGTTGGGCACCGGGACCACCTGGGTCATCGTGGTCCCTAAGGGAGATTCCGCTCACGCCCAGAGCGGGAAAACACGGGAAAGGAGCAGCCATGGCGCGAGGTGTGACCTGGACTTGACGCCAAGCCGGAGCCCGGAGTGCGGGTCTTCGCCCCCCGTGAACCGGTCCATCCCTCTGATCCACTGATTCGCTGCTCGCGTGCCACCGCGGTATGCGGCCAGGGCGGCGCTCGGCGGCTCGGTATTCGCTGCGTCCCTCCGCCGCCTCGTTGCTCTTCCCCCCCTCTCCCGGATCCAGCTTCCGGAGCTCCCCTCCTGGTCTTGGTCACTGGAGCCCGCCGGATCTGACCTCTCGAAGTCTCCTGAGGCCGGGCTTTCGCGTTCGCCGGGGCCGACCTCACGGAGCCGGCCGCATCCGGCCTCTCGGCTCTCCCGCGGGCCATGACTCCCGGTCGTCCTCTGGCCCGCCGTCGCCGGCCCGATGGCCGAACATTCGTCGGCGGCATCGGGCCGGCTGAGACGGGTCAGGTCAGGCGGCGATGCGCTCGCTCAGGGGCCACCGCGCGTCTTCCGACTCGGGCTCGTTGTCGTCCTCGCCGCCGAGGACGCGGAGGGCAGCGTCGTCGGCGTGGGCGGAGCGGCTCCTCGTGCGGGCGGGCTTGGCGGGCGCCTTGCCGCCGGGAGCCTGGACGGCGGCAGCAGCGGCAACGGCAGGGACGGTGGCAGCGGCAGGGACGGTGGCAGCGACAGTGTCAGGGGCGGCGACGGTGGCAAGGGCGGCGGTCGCTTGAGCTTCGCTGTGCGCCTTCGCGGGGACATCGTTCTTCTCCGCGATCTCGACCTGGTCGTTCTGCATGGGCGCAGTGGTCTCCACCTCGCGGTCGGTCCCGTTCTGCGTGGCGGCGCCGATGCCTTCCGCGGTGGACACGCCGCCCGCCATGGCCGCTCCGCCGCCTCCCATGGCGTTCCTGCCCGCGGGCATGCGGGTGCTCGCGCCCATGGCCCAGTCCTCGGTCTCGGCGTCGAGGAGGTCGCGCATCTCCTTGCTGACCGTGGCCGGGCCGCCGGACCGCTCCGGCTTGACGAACGTGCCGGCGCCCCAGCGCAGGTCGTGACCCACCGCGCTGGCCTCGATCTCGGGCATGAAGCGGCGGTCTCCTTCCGGGCCGAACTCGCGGATGCGCAGCTTGCCGGACACCACCACGGGATGGCCCATCTTGATCGACCGCGCCACGTTGTCGCCGAGGGAGCGCCAGCAGCGCACGGCGAAGCAGACCCGCTCACCGTCGGTCCACTGGCCGGTCTTCCTGTCGAAGTAGCGGTGCGAGGTCAGGACCCGGAGCGAGGTCACCCTGGCGCCGTCCTCGAAGGTGTACTGGCGGGGCTCTGCTGCGACGTTGCCGGTGAGCGTGATGTAGATGTCGTTCATCCGTTTGCCTCCCATGCCTGCGGGCGGGGTGCCCGCGACCTGGGATCACGGTGCCGGAGGGGGTGGTGGCTCCGGGGATCCGAGCGGCGTTCTGTGGATGGAGGACGGGGAGGCGGGGGCGGTTGTGGACAATCGCGCGACAACCGCGCGACAAGCGCCCGCGCGCCCGCGACGGCCGTCCGGTCAGCCAGCGAGGGCGCGCATGGCCGTGTAGAAGGCGTGGTGGCGGCCGAGCTCGCGCTCCACCGGCTCCACCACCGCCGACTCGGCCACCGCCGCGACCCGGCGCCGCATCTCCCGCTCCAGCCGTTCACGTTCCTTCGACGCTCCCAGCTCCACGAAGTTGCGCGCGGCGATCCCCGACAGAACCCCCAGACCGAGCACCGAGGCCATCATCAGCCCCACCCACGGCAGCGCCGCCGTGTCGCCCAGGAGCTGGAAGCCCAGCGGCGCCTGGCCGGCGAACAGCAGGCCGGACACGAGCCAGCCCAGCCCCAGCACGAACGCCGCCACCAGCAGGTACTGCCAGATCTTCAGCAGCCACCACCAGCCCGGAACGTGGTCGAGCCGGGGCGCCACCTCCGACAGCTCCTCCGTGAGCGTCTGCGGGAGCTGCTTGAGGTGCGAGCGGGCCGCGTGCTGCAGGGACGTCCGCCACACCGGGTGCATGTCGGCCGACAGCCCGTCGGCCAGCGCCTGCACCGCGTTGACGACCTCCGCCTTCTGCGCGCTGACCGTGCCGGTGGTGATGCCGCGGATCTCGTCCCCGACGTCCTGCAGGCGCAGCGTCTTGACGGGGTCGGGGCGCAGCTTGGAGATCCAGCGCGGGTACGGCCAGCCGACCCACTGCATGGAACGCTCGGCGTAGACGTTCTCCATGGCCTCGCCCACCGCCGGGACGCCCACGGCGTCGCACAGCGCGTCGGTCAGCCCGAGCCGCCGGGCGTCGTCGACCGTCGAGGGGGCCGACAGCGCCTCCCCCACCGGCATGGACTTGGCCACCCGCTGTTCGAGCCGCTGCAGGTCCGCCTCCATCTTCTGGATGGCCGCCCGGCGTCGCGAGACCGCCGCCGCGACGACGCTCTTGAGGCTGTCGATGCCGCGTCCCGTGGTCGCCGAGGTGGGGACGACCGTCGGGTGCTCGACGCCCTCGCGGCGCAGCAGGTCGTTGAGGTCGATGACGAGCTCGGCGAGCTCGGCGGCGCTCAGCTTGTCGGCCTGGTTGAGCGCGAACACCGTCACCGCCTCGTGTCCGGCGAGCTCCGTGACGTAGCGGCGGTGGGTGGAGGCGTCGGCGTACTTCTGCGGGTCGAGCACCCACACCACCAGGTCGGCCAGGCCGATGAGGCGGTCGGCCTCGTTGTCGGTGAGCGCCCTGATCGAGTCGTGGTCGGGCAGGTCGAGCAGGATCAGCCCGTGGAGCTGGCTCTCGCCCCGGTCGAGCGCGCTGGCGCGGGTGAACCGGTGCCGCTCCTGGATCTGCAGCCAGTCGAGCAGCGGCCCTGAGCCCTCCAGGCCCCACACGCAGGCATGGGTACGGGCCGTGGTGGGGCGGCGCACGCCCGTGGGCGACAGCTCCAGCCCGGAGACGGCGTTGAACAACGACGACTTGCCGCTGCCCGTGCCGCCCGCCAGCGCGACCACGGTGTGCTCCGAGGACAGCTTGAGCCGCTCGCCGGCGCGCTTGAGCAGCGTGCTCGCCTCGGCCAGCAGCTTGGGCTCCAGGCGTCCCGGGCCCAGCTCAACGATCTTGGTGAGCGCCGTGAGGCGCGGCGCCAGGCCGGGCCTGGTGGTCATGGTGCTCATCGGGTCACGCCGGGGGTCGTCGTCATCGTGCTCATCGGGTCGTCCCGGGGGTCGTCGGGGTGTGGTTCATCGGGTCACCTGAGAGGCGTCGTGGGGGTCGGCGCGTCGGTCATCGCGCCCCCGCAAGGGGCGTCCATCGCGCCCCCGCAGGGGGCGTCCATCGCGTCCTCACCAGGGGCGTCCGGGGGGTCATCGCGCCACCTCCAGGTTGTACGTGGCCTGGTAGAGGCGCGTCGCGATGGACTCGTCCGGGATCCCCGCCGAGTCGAGCGCCTGCACGTACCGCATGGACTCCTCGTCGAACAGCATCCCGATGCGGGCGCGCAGGTCGCTGAGCGCCTTGGCGCCGATGCCGCGCAGCGACTCGGCGCCCAGCAGCGCGTTGACCAGCCGGTGCGGAACCCCCGTGGTCGCGCCGCTGAACATCGCCACCATGAAGATCAACGACAGCGAGTCGGCGTCGAACGACACCAGCTTGGACACCGAACGCTTGGCCACCCCGTCGGTACGCACCAGCTCGGTGACGTGGTCCTGCCAGGCGGCGATGGCGCGGGCGGCGTGCCGTACGAGATCGTCGGAGGGCCGGTCGAGGTCGGCGACCAGCGTGGCACCGAGCGACGAGCGGTGGCGCCAGCGGGCCGCCACCTCGTCGGCGGCGCGCGTGGCCGCGGCGACGATCACCGACTCCAGGCCGGAGCGCAGCGCGGCCCGGAACGCCAGCACCCGCTCGGGAGCCTGCCGGGCCGCCCGGCCACGCCTGCGCAGCTGGAGCGTGCGCATGAGGTCGCCCGAGCCCGCGAAGTCCTGCCACCGCGCGAGCACCTCGCCGTGGATGAGCGAGCCGCCGCGGAAGGCCCGGTCGATGTCGCCCAGCGCGTTGCGGTACGCGGCGTCCACGTCCGAGCGCAGCTCGGTCCGGAACGCGACCTGGGTCTCCATGTGCTTGGCGAGGGCGGGCACGCGGGTGCGGAAGCTGTTCAGCACGCCGTCCAGGGTCTCCCGCACGGCCTTCGCCCGTCGCTCCTCGTCGACCGACAGCTCCGCCAGCCACAGGCGCAGATCGGTCACCTCGCTGTCGGGCAGCCGGCCGTCGACGACCTTGGACTCGCCGATGACGAACCGGTCGATCTCCCCCAGGCCGTACTCGGCGAGCATGCGGGCGAAGTGCTTGAGCACCACGTCGCGGGCCTTCGGCTGGATCCGCGACAGGACGATGGCCAGGCGGGCGCCGCGCTCCTTCGCCATGCGCAGGAGGTTCCAGGCGGGCGCGTCGGCGTAGCGGGCGGCGGTGGTGACGAAGACCCACAGGTCGGCGGCGTCGAGCATGCGCTGGGCGATCTCGTGGTGCTTCTCGACGACCGAGTCGATGTCGGGGGTGTCGAGCAGCGCCACGCCCTGGGGCAGCTTCTCGGTGGGGACGACGACGAGGCTGTCGGGGCCGGCCTCGGGCGTCGGCTTGTCGATGCGCCGCAGGCCGCCGAGCAGCTCTCCCTCGGCGAACCAGCGCTGGTCGTCCGGGTGGCAGGCCAGGACGGGCACGCCGGTGGTGGGACGGCGCACGCCGGTGCGGGAGACGTTCTTCTCGGCCAGGGAGTTGACCAGCGTGGACTTGCCCGCGCCGGTCGAGCCGGCCACCACGATGAGGGCCGGCGCGGTGCTGGTGCGCACCCGGGGCAGCACGTAGTCCTGGAGCTGGGCCAGGAGGTCGGCGCGCGCCTGCCGGGCCTCGTCGGCGCCGGGCAGGTCGAGGCCGAAGCGCAGGTCGGCGACGCTGACGCGGAGGGTGTCGAGGGCTGAGGCGAGGGCGGCGATGGTCTCAGGAGGGAGGACGTGCACCTCCGCGCGCGCGCCGTTCTCCGACACCGACTCGGGCTCGGGTTCAGGTTCCGGCTCGGGCTCGGGCTCGGGTTCCGGCTCGGGCGCGGGTTCCGGCTCTGCATCCGAGGACGCCGCCGGCTCCGGCTCCGAGGACGTCTCCGGCTCCTCCGGCTCCTCGGGCTGCGGGGTCGCCTCCGCGTCGTCCTCCTGCTCCAGGGCGACGGGCTCAGGCTCGGGCTCGGAGGAGTCAGGCTCGGGCTCGGAGGAGTCAGGCTCGGGCTCGGAGGAGTCAGGCTCGGGCTCGGGGGTGGCGTCGGCCTCAAGCACTGTGTCCGCGACGGTGTCCTCCGGCTCCGGGGCCTCCTCATGCGCGGAAGGCTCGGCCTCGTCAGGCTGGTCGGCTTCGTCGGCGACGACAGGCCCGGGGGCGGTGTCGGCGTCGGGCTCCGGTACGGCGTCCGAGGACTCCGAGGCCGGTCGTGCGGCCTCCTCCTCCGGCGGCGCTCCCGCGTCGTCGGGCCCGGCCGCGTCCTCGTCCCTGATGGCGCGGAAGCTCAACGTCTGCTCACCCGGCGACTCCTGGCGCCCGTCATCCATGGCCGTGCTCACGGCAAGCGCTCCGCTCGAACCATCTCGACCTCCTGGCCGACCCTGACGACATCACCGACGACGACGATGGCCGGCGGCCGTATGCCGGCCGCGGACACGCGGTCGGCCACGGTGGAAAGGGGAGCGACAACCGTCCGCTGGGTCGGAAGGGTACCGTCCTGCACCACCATTACGGGAGTCTCCGGTGAGCGTCCGTCTCGCAGGAGCGCCTCGGCGACCTTGGCGAGCCGTTCGACGGCCATCAGCAGGACCAACGTGCCCTGCGAGCGGGCCATGGCGGGCCAGTCGACGGTGGAGGCGGGGTCGTCGGGCGCCACGTGCACGGACACCACGTGGAACTCCTGGCTGACGCCCCGGTGGGTGACCGGGACCCCGGCGGCGGAGGGCACGGCGACGGCGCTGGTGATGCCGGGCACGACCAGCACCGGGATCCCGGCCCGGGCGCAGGCGATCATCTCCTCGCCGCCGCGGCCGAACACGAACGGGTCGCCGCCCTTGAGCCGCACCACGAACTTCCCCTGCCGGGCCCGGTCCACGAGGATCTCGTTGATCTTGTTCTGGGCCAGCGACCTGCCGTACGGGACCTTGGCGGCGTCGATGAGCTCGACGTCGGGCGCGAGCTCGTCGAGCAGGGCGCGCGGCGCGAGACGGTCGGCGACCACGACGTCGGCCTGGGCGAGGAGCTGGCGGCCGCGCACGGTGATGAGCCCGGGGTCGCCGGGCCCGCCGCCGACGAGGGCGACGCCCACGGGCTTGGTGCGGCTGCGGCGCGCGTCCACGGTGCCGTCGCGCAGGGCTCCGACGACGGCGTCCCTGATGCCGGCGGCCCGGCGCGGGTCGCCGCCCGCGGTGACCGCCACGCTGATCTCGTCGACCCGCCCGGAGGCGGGGGTCCAGGCGGCGGAGGCTTCCTTGTCGTCGGCACGCACGCACCAGATGTGCTTGGCCTCGGCCTCGGCGGCGACGGCCGTGTTGACGGCCCGGTCGTCGGTGCAGGCCTGGACGAGCCAGGCGCCGTCGCAGTCGCCCACCTCGTACGGCCGGGCGTGCCAGGTGACGCGGCCCCCGGCGATGAGGTCGTCGAGGGCGGGTGTGACGCTGGGCGACACCAGGGTGATCACCGCGCCCGCCTCCAGCAGGGCGGGCACCCGGCGTTGGGCGACGTGGCCTCCCCCCACGACGAGGACCCGGCGACCGGAGAGCCGCAGGCCGAGGAGGTAGGGCCCCATGGTGGGATTCTCCCGTTCGCGAAGGTTGGGCTGTGTCAGGAGGTAAACCTACCGGGTCCGGGCCCGCCCGGTGTTTCGCCCGCGTCAACCCGTGTCAACCCGTGTCATCAGCCGCCATCACGGCACGTCACCTGTCACACGGGTTTCTCGGTCACTCCCGCCGAGTCGAACGTGGCCACCTCGTGCATGACCCGGACGGCCGCGCAGACGAGGGGATGGGCGAGCAGGCCGCCGGTCCCCTCGCCAAGCCGGAGCTCCAGGTCGACGAGGGGGTGCAGCCCGAGGGCGGTCAGCGCGACGGTGTGCCCGGGCTCGGCCGAGCGGTGCCCGGCGAGGCAGTGGTCGACGGCGGCCGGGTCGAGGGCCGCGGCGGCGAGGGCGGCGGCGCCGGCGATGACGCCGTCGAGGATCACCGGCACGCGCGCGGCGGCGCCGCCGAGGATGTAGCCGGCGATCGCCGCGTGCTCGAACCCGCCGACGGCGGCGAGCACGCGCAGCGCGTCGCTCGCCTCGGAGCCGGCCCGCGTGACGCCGTTGACGCGCAGGGCCTCACGGACGACGCCGACCTTCCGCTCGTACGTGGCGTCGTCCACGCCGGTGCCGCGTCCCGTGACCTCGCCGGGGTCGGCCCCGGTGAAGGCGGCGACGAGCGCGGCCGAGGCCGTGGTGTTGGCGATGCCCATGTCGCCGGTGATCAGGCAGCGGGCCCCCTGGGCGACCAGGTCGCGGGCCACCTCGATGCCCGCCTCGATGGCGCGCGCCGCCTGGTCGACGGTCATCGCCGGGCCCTTGGACAGGTCGGCGGTGCCGTACCCGATCTTCCGCTTGACCAGCGCGGGCGCGTCGGGCAGGTCGGCCGCGACGCCGATGTCCACCACGGTCACCGAGACGCCCGCCTGGGCGGCGAAGGCGTTGGCCACGCCGCCGCCCGCAAGGAAGTTGGCGACCATCTGGACGGTCACCTCCTGCGGCCACGGCGTGACGCCGCGGGCGTGGACGCCGTGGTCGGCCGCGAAGATGGCGAGGACCGCGGGTTCGGGCATGGGCGGCGGGCAGACGCCGGCCGCCCCGGCGAGGCGTACGGCGACCTCCTCCAGCGCCCCGAGCGAGCCCTTGGGCTTGGTGAGCCGATCCTGGTGGGCGCGGGCCTCGGCCACCGCCCGCGGATCGGCGGGGCGGATCGCGGCGAGCGTCTCTGCGAGCACGGCGAACCTCCGTGGGGAATCAGGCGGGTTGGAGTGCTTCCTCGTAACGGTCGATGACCACATCGGCCAGGGTGTCGCAGTCGCCGATCACCTCGGCGCAGCGGATGTCGAGGTCGGGGTGGCCCGCGCCGTAGGCGAGCGCCTGCGCCCAGACCCGCTCCAGCACCCCGCCCGCGAACAACAGGTAGGGCACCACGATGACCCGCTTGGCGCCGAGGCGGCGGCAGCGCTCCAGGCCGCCCGGCACGCCGGGGGGCGTGACGGAGACGAACGCGGTCTCGACGGTCATGAAGTCGTAGGCGTGGGTCTCCCAGAACAGCCGGGACACGCGGTGGATCTCGGCGTTGGCGGCCGGGTCGGTCGAGCCCTCGCCGACCAGCACGACCGCGGTCTCGCCCGGCTCGACGTGGCCGAGCTGGTGGTCGGGGGGCGTGTCGACGGCGCGGAGCTGGCGATACCTGCCGCCCACGGCCTCCAGGGGCCGCAGCCGCGGCATCTCGGTCGCGGCGTCCTTGAGCCGCTCGGCCAGCAGGGCGAGCACGCGGGGGTCGGGGCCGAGGGGACGGCCGTAGTCGTACATCAGCGTGGGGTGGCGGCGCGCCTCGGCCTCCAGCGCGGCGGGCCATTCCTCGCCCACGCGGCTGAGGCTCAGCGGCAGCGCGACCAGGCGGTGGTGTCCGCGGGCGACCAGGGAGGCGACGGACTCGCTCAACCGCGGCGTGGCCCGCTCCAGGTAGCCGCCGGAGACGTCGGCGGCCCGCTGGTCCAGCCGGCAGCGGAGCCGGTGGACGAACCTGCCGAACTCCGCTGAGTCGGCGTCATCGTTCGAGCCCTGCCCGATCAGCAGGAGCGGCGGCTTCATCGAGGGATTCTCCGGAGGTAGACAAAGACACGCGAGGATAACCGATGCGCGCCCGTGAGCGACAGGTCACGCGGGGTATGCGGGCACCCCGTGGACGACGAACACCGGGTCGGTGGCGGCCAGGCCGTGGGAGCCGTCGGGCTGGACGGTGAACCTGGAGGCCAGGATCTGCGTGCCCTCGGCGCGGTAGCCGTGCTCGCGCAGCCGGTCGAGGACGGCGGGCACGCGTTCCAGGGTCCTGACGGCGCACACGAGCGAGCGGGGACGGCGCGCGGCGCAGGCGACGATCACGTCGATGCCGCCTCCTCCGACGAACACGGCGTCGGGGTCGGGCAGGGGCTCCAGCGCGGGCGGCGCCTGGCCGCGGGTGAGTGCGACCTTGACGCCGTGGGCCAGCACGGTGGAGCGCAGCCGGGCGCAGGACTCCTCGTCTCTCTCGACGGCCATGACGGCCGCGCCGAGCCGCGCGCACTCGACCGCGATCTCGCCGGAGCCGGCGCCGACGTCCCACACCAGGTCGCCGAGCCGGGGCCCGAGCTTGGCCAGGATGTACGCCTTGACCTCCGGCGGGAGCGGCCCGCCGAGCGGCAGCGCCCACTCGGCCGGGCCGGGCTGCGCGCCCGCCACCCAGCCGGGCGGCCCGGCCCGGTGCAGCGGGTCGATGACCAGCACCACGTCCGGGTCCTTCCACGGGCGGGTGGTGGCCTCGCCCATGCGGCTGTAGGTGACGCGCTGGTCGGGGCCGCCGAGGTCCTCGCAGACCAGCAGGGCGCGTGGCGTGGTGGGGGCCAGCTCGCGGGCGATCTCGCCGGGCCCGACGCCGGGGGTGACGAGGACGGCCACCTTGGGGTGGGCGCGGCAGGCGTTGACGACCCGGTCGAGCTGGCGCGGGCCGGCCGGGGCGACGACGAGGGCGTCCTCCCAGTTGAGCCCGGCGCAGGCGAACGCGCGGGTGACGAGCGAGGTCGCGGGCAGCACCTCGGGCTCCAGGCCGTGGCGCCGCAGGGCGCGGACGACGCCGAAGAAGCCGGGGTCGCCCTGGGTGACGACGACGGCCGGGCCCCCGCCCTCGCCGATGTGCCGGTCGAGGGTCTCCAGGAGGGCGTCGTCGGGCACGACCGGCGCGGCCGGCCCGAACCGGCCGGCGAGGGACGGGGGGCCCACCACCAGCGCCGCCGCGTGGAGCCGGTCGGCGGCCTTGGCCGACAGTTCCGATCCGTCCCACCCGACCACCGTGATCATGCCGCCTCACCGTCCTCACCACCAAGAGTGACGGCTTCCCGGTCGTTTCACCAGGGGTCACCCGGTCCGGGGGGGCTACGGCAGGTCGGACGGGACCAGGCTGTAGACGACGAGATCCTCGCCGCGCAGCGCCCCGCGGGCGACGCCCTCGCGGACGAAGCCCGCCTTCTCGGCCACGCGCTGCGAGGCGGGGTTGGCGACGGCCGCCCGCAGGACGAGCCGCTGGAAGCGCCGCACCTGGAACAGCCACCGGGCGATGCCGAGCACCGCCTCCCCCGCGTACCCGTTGCCGCGCGCCCACGGCGCGGTCATGTAGCCGACCTCGGCCGAGCCGTCGCGCCAGTCGAGGTCCCGCAGGTCCACGTTCGCGGCGAACCGGCCGCCGTCCAGCTCGACGGCGGCCCAGGCGACGCCGTCGCCCCTGATCCGCATCTGCTCCCTCAGGGCGACGAAGGCCCGGGCGTCGGCCTCGGAGTACCCGCGGGGCACGCCGGTCATGGCCTGGGTGAGGGCGTCGGCGCCGGTGGCGGTCAGCCCGGGCACGTCCTCCTCCGACAGCGGGCGCAGCAGCAGGCGCTCGGTGCGCAGCTCGGCGGCGGGCAGGATCTCGGCGGGGGCGCGGCCGTCCCGGCGGAGCAGGCCGAAGACGACGAGGTCGTGCGGGCCGTCGTCCTCCAGGCTGGCCTCGCGCAGCACGCCCTCCCAGGTGAAGCCGGCCTTCTGGGCGACGCGCAGCGAGGCGAGGTTGTCGAGGTTGGCCGTGAGGTCCACGCGGCGCAGGTCGGTGGTCGCGAACACCCACTCGGTCAGCCCGCGTACGGCCTCGGTGGCGAAGCCGCGGTTGCGGTGCAGCGGGTGGACACCGTAGCCGACCTCGGTCGTGCCCGCACCCCAGGACGTCTTGAACAGGCCGATGGCGCCCACGATGCGCCCCTCGGCGTCGGCCATCGCGAGATGGACGCCCTGGCCGGAGTCGCGCAGCTCGTGCACGCCGGCCTCCAGCCAGCGGGGGACGCCGGCGACGTGCGTGGGCGCCCCGGGCGGCAGGAAGCGGGCGCCGGACTCCACGATCGACCTGACGCGCGGGGCGTCCGCCGGGCCGAAGGGGCGCAGCGTGAGCCGGGGTGTGACGACCTTCACGTCGGCATCGAACACGACCGGCAGCGTACACATCCGCGATGTCGTTCGCGATGTTTGCCCATGAAAGCGGGGGTAGGGCGGCAAGGGAGAGGAGTGAGAACCATGGATCGAGGGAGCGCCAAGCACACCCGTCGCGTCGACGAGCAGCAGAAGCACGAGACCGAGGGGATGGTACGCGGCGGCGGCCCGACCCACGCGGAGGAGTGGAAGGAGCCCGAACCCACGCCCGCCCCCGGCGAGGAGGACCACACCCGGTACCCGCCCGGACACGAGCCCGGCACTCCGGAGGGCATCAGCCAGCAAGGCGTGGAGGCCCGCAGCGACCTGGCCCGATGGCTCAGCGACAGCCGCTTCCCCTCCTCCAAGGACGAGCTGGTGCGGCACGCCGAGGACGCGAACGCGCCCGACCACATCGTCGAGATGGTGCGCTCGCTGCCGGACCGCGGGTTCGACAACGTCGCCCAGGTGGCCGACGCGCTGGGACTCGGCAAGGAGAGGCGGAGGTGGTGACCCGTGCGGCTCGACTTCATCCGGCCGCTGTACGAGCGCCGCGGGCCGTACGCGTCGGTCTACACGGGCGCGCTCACCGAGCGGGACCGTGAGTCCCGCTGGCACGCCGTACGCGACCGGCTCGACACCGTGGCGGACCCCGACACGGTCAAGGCCCTGGAGAGTCACGCGCGACGGCCGGGGACGGGAGAGGCGGTGTTCGCCACGCACGGCGACGTCGTCCTAGCCGAGCCGCTGGCCGAGCCGCCGCCGAGCGAGCTCGCGGTCTGGTCGCCGCTGCCGCGCGTGACCCCGCTGCTCATGGCCAGGGGGGAGAACGTGCCGCACCTGCGGGTCATCGTGGACCACGCGGGCGCCGAGGTCACGGTCTTCGGCGGCGGCTCGCCGCGTACGGCGGTGGTGGAGGCGCAGGACTGGCCGCTGCAGAAGACCGCGCAGGGCGGGTGGTCGCAGCGACGGTACGAGAGCGCGGTGGAGGACACCTGGGAGAAGAACGCCGCGGCCGTGGCGAAGGAGGTGGACGAGCAGGTGCGCCGGATCGGCGCGGAGCTCGTCCTCGTGGCCGGCGACCCGAGGTCGCGGGCCATGCTCACCGACCACCTCGGCACGAAGACGTCGGACCGGGTCGTCATGGTCGAGCACGGCAGCCGCAAGGATCACGGGACGTTCGAGCGCGACGTGGAGGAGGCGCTCGACACGTGGCTGGAGGAGAGGCGCGCCGAGCTGCTCGACCGGCACCGCGAGGCGTCCGGGCCGGCCGGGCCGGCCCAGGTGTTCCATGCCCTGCGCGAGGGACGGGTGCACGCCGTGCTGTCGCCCGGCGAGCTGCCCCAGGAGGTGTGGATCGGCGAGGGAGGCACGCAGGTCTCCACCGACGCGGGCGAGCTGCGCCTCTGGGGCGTCGAGGAGCCGGTGCGCGAGCGCGCCGACTCGGCGCTGGCCAGGGCCGCGGCGATGACGGACGCGGAGCTCTGGTTCACCGACAAGGTGTCCGAGGTCGCGGCCGTCATCCGCTACTAGTCATGAGACGGCTACCAGTCATGAGACGGCGACCAGGACCTCCAGCGTCCTGGGGCCGTGGACGCCCTCCACGCGGTTGAGCTCGATGTCGCTCGTCGCGGAGGGCCCGCTGATCCAGGTGAGCGGGCGGATCGGATCGAGCCGGGAGACCGCTTCGGGCACCCCGGCCACGATCTGGTCCGCCCGCACCACGCACAGGTGGTAGTCGGGGACCAGCGTCTGCGCCCTGCTGCCCTGGCCGGGCCCCGTGTCGAGGACGATCGTGCCGGTCTCGGCGATCGCGACGGCGCATCCGGTGATGACGCCGTCCGCCGTGTACGGGTCGGCCGGGCCCGCGTCCGAGGCGTCCGGGGGCGTCCACTCGGCGGGGAGCCCGTCGGGGACGACCATGCGCCGCCCCGCGACGATCCCGGCGATCCGGGCCGGGACCTCGGCCTCCGGGACGACGTGGACGATCGCCCGGTAGTCGCCGACCCGCTCGGTGAACAGCCCCACCAGGTCGTCCACCCGGGCCGTCGCGCGGTAGCGCCGGGGGATCTCCACCTCCGGGGCGCCGTCCACGGCCCGGCTGATCCGGGCGAGGATGTCCTCGCGCGCGCTCCTGCTCATCCTTCTCGCTCCCACCAGTCTCTGAAGGATTCCTCCGGGATGTCGGGCAGGTCCCGGGTGTCGGTCCAGGCCGACAGGGGGCCCGGCAGCCGCCTGGGCACCAGCCCGCGCAGCCGGGTGGCCGCCCGCTGCGCCGCCGCCAGCCGGGCCTGGTCGTTGAGCACCCAGCCGGCCACGCGCATGCCGGCCCGCTCGGCGGCGCCGTGGGGGGCCTTGGCGCGCAGGTCCACGAGCACCTCGGGAATGTCGATGGCGACCGGGCACACCTCGTAGCAGGCGCCGCACAGGCTGGAGGCGTACGGCAGCGACGCGTCGAGCTCCGAGCCCATGCCGCGGAGCTGCGGGGTGAGGATGGCGCCGATGGGGCCGGGATAGACCGAGCCGTACGCGTGGCCGCCCGCCCGCTCGTAGACGGGGCAGACGTTGAGGCAGGCCGAGCAGCGGATGCAGCGCAGGGCCTGGCGGCCGACCTCGTCGGCCAGGACGTCCGTGCGGCCGTTGTCGAGGAGCACGAGGTGGAAGTCCTGTCCCTCGGCGGAGCCGGTCCACGTGCTCGTGTACGGGTTCATGCGCTCGCCGGTGGAGCTGCGCGGCAGGAGCTGGAGGAACACCTCCAGGTCGCGCCAGGTGGGCAGCACCTTCTCGATGCCGACCACGCTGATCAGCGTCTCGGGCAGGGTCAGGCACATGCGGCCGTTGCCCTCGGACTCCAGCACGACGAGGGTGCCGGTCTCGGCGATCATGAAGTTGGCGCCCGAGACGGCGACCCTGCTGCGCAGGAACCGTTCGCGCAGGTGCACGCGGGCGGCCTCGGCCAGGGCGGCGGGCTCGTCGGTCAGGCCGGGCGGCGCGTCCTCCATCCGGTCGAGGAAGATCTCGCGGATCTCGGCGCGGTTGCGGTGGATGGCGGGCACCAGGATGTGGCTGGGGAAGTCGTCGCCGAGCTGGACGATGAGCTCGGCCAGGTCGGTCTCGTACGCGGTGATCCCCTCGGCGGCCAGCGCCTCGTTGAGCCCGATCTCCTGGGTGGCCATCGACTTGACCTTGACGACCTCGCGCTCGCCGGTGGCCTTGACCAGGCCGGCGACGATGCGGTTGGCCTCGGCGGCGTCCCTGGCCCAGTGGACGTGGCCGCCGGCCGCGGTGACGGCCTCCTCCAGTTGCAGGAGGTAGCGGTCGAGGTGGCGCAGGGTCTCGTCCTTGATCGCCTTGCCGGCCGCGCGCAGCTCCTGCCAGTCGGGCAGCTCGCCGACGACGCTCGCGCGCTTGCCGCGGATGGTGTGCGTGGCCTTGCGGAGGTTGTAGCGGAGCTGCGAGTTCTGCACGGCCTGCGCGGAGTTCTTCGGGAAATTTCCGGGCATGCCGATGAAGGTGGCGCTCATGATGCTTTGACCTCTTCGGTGGAGGCGAGGATCTCGGCCAGGTGCATGACCCGGACACCGGTCCGCTGGCGGCCCAGCATGCCGCCGATGTGCATGAGACAGGAGTTGTCGGCCGCGCAGAGCACCTCGGCGCCCGTGTCGAGGACGCCGCGCACCTTGTCGGCGCCCATCGCCGAGGAGACGGCCGGGTTCTTGACCGCGAACGTGCCGCCGAACCCGCAGCACTCCTCGGCCCCGGGCAACGGGACCAGGTCGAGGCCCCGGACGTTGCGCAGCAGCCGGGCCGGGCGGTCGCCGAGGCGCAGGCCGCGCAGCGAGTGACACGTCGGGTGGTAGGTCACCCGGTGCGGGAAGTACGCGCCGACGTCCTCGACCTTCAGCACGTCGACCAGGAACTCGCTCAGCTCGTACACCTTGGGCGCGACCGCGGCGACGGCCGCCGCGCCCCTGCTGCCCGGCCGCACGAGCTTGGGGTACTGCTCGCGCACCATCGCGGCGCAGGAGCCGGACGGCGCGACGACGGCGTCGTACCCGGCGAACACCTCGGTGAAGTGGCGGGCCAGGCGCACGCCCTCCTCGCGGTAGCCCGTGTTGACGTGCATCTGGCCGCAGCACGTCTGGGCGGCGGGGAAGTCGACCTCGCAGCCCAGCCGACGCAGGAGTGACACGACGGCCTTGCCGGTGCCGGGGAAGAGCGTGTCGTTCACGCACGTGATGAACAGGGCGACTCGCACCGCTCTCCTTCCGAGGTATGGTCAGACCACAGTATGGTCAGACCATAGCAGCAGGGGGAACCGTTGACCGGCACCGGCTGGCAGCCCGTCAGGAAGACCCGCACGTTCGAGGACGTCCTCGCGCAGGTCGAGCGCCGCATCGCCGAGGACGGCCTGACGGCGGGCGACCGGCTGCCCGCCGAGCGGCAGCTCGCCGAGCAGCTCGGCGTGAGCCGGTCCTCGGTGCGCGAGGCGATGCGCGTGCTGGAGACGCTCGGCGTGGTGTCCTCGCAGGTGGGCCGGGGCCCGGACGCGGGGGCCGTGCTCGTCTCCAAGCCCGACGCGGCGCTGACCGACCTGCTGCGGCTGCATCTCGGCCTGGCCTCGCTGGAGCCGCGCGAGGTGATCGACACGCGCCTGATGATCGAGCGCTGGACCGCGGCGCGGGCGGCGCTGACCCGGCCGGACGTCTCGGTGCTGGCCGAGGCGATCGCTGGGATGGACCGGGCGGCCTCGCCGGAGGAGTTCGTGGAGCACGACACGGCCTTCCACTGCGCGCTGGCCGAGGCGTCCGGCAACCGGCTGATCGCCGCGTTCATGCGCTCGCTGCGCGACTCGTTGCGCAGGTACGCGGTGGAGGCGGTCGTGCGGCTGGGCGACACCTCGGGGCTCCAGACCGACCACCGCCGCATCCTGCGGGCCGTGCTGGAGGGCGACCCCGACGAGGCCACCGAGGCGGTGACCGCCCACCTGGCGCGCGCCTACCCCGACCTCTGCGGCGAGTGACGGATCACCTCCGCGGGACCTACTCCTTCACGTCGGCCTGCCGGCAGGTCGCGCCCGAGCAGGAGACCATCGCCTGGAGCCGGTCCTGCAGGTTGCGCACCAGTTGCGGATCCGCGCCGGCGGCCAGGTTGGTGAGCTGGTAGGGGTCCTTGGTGAGGTCGTAGAGCTGGGTCTCCCCCGTCGCGTACTTGACGTAGGTGTAGCCCTCGGTGCGCAGCGCCTGGTAGTTGGGCACGGGCGTCTGGGCGGCCGAGGACTTGTCGGCGGGCCGGGAGAACTCGACCAGCGCGTTCTTGCGCCACGGCGTGGGATGCTGCCCGCGCAGCAGCGGCATCAGCGAGCGCCCCTCGGCGAGGGACGGCAGCGTGGTCCCGCCCAGCTCGGCGAAGGTGGGCGCGAGGTCCACGGTCTGCGCCATCTCGTGGATCACCGAACCCGCCGGCACGCCCGGCCCCCGCACCACGAGCGGCACCCGGATCGCCTCCTCGAACGGCGTGGTCTTGCCCTGCTTGAGGCGATGGGTGCCGAGATGGAAGCCGTTGTCGCTGGTGAAGATGATGTAGGTGTTGTCCAGCTTGCCCGCGGCGCGCAGCGACTCGACGACCGAGCCGACGAGGTCGTCCACGCCCAGCATGGCGCGCATGCGCGCCTGGTAGCGCTCGTCGATCCGGTCGATGACGTGCTCGGACAGCCTCGGGCGCTCCCGCAGCCAGGCGGGCTCGCGGCTGACGTCCGGCTGGTCGAACGAGGGCGTGCGCGGCGCCTGGGCGCCGATGAACGCGTCGGCGTGCCGGACGGCCGGGTTGTCCGGGTTGTGCGGCCCGACCGGCGCGAGGTAGAGGAAGAACGGCTGGTCGGAGGCGGTGAAGAAGGCGCCGGCCTTGCGGGCGAGCACGTCGGACAGGTAGTCGTCCTCGGCCCAGCCGTAGTCGACCGTGGTGCCGTTCTCGTTGAGGCGGTAGCCGTACTCCTCGTAGAGGCGGCGGACGGGCACGTCCCACTCGTTCCAGCCGGGCGGCACGAACGTCTCCTCGGCGCTGCGGCCGGGATAGTGGTTGAGGTACTTGCCCATGAGCCCGGTGCGGTATCCGGCCTGCTGCATCCACAGGCCGAGATCGGAACGTTCCAAACCACTGGTGTGGAACTTGTCGAAACCGCCCTCGGGCGGGGTGTTGGTCCACACGCCGTGGCTGTGCACGTACTGCGAGCGCAGGATCGACGAGCGCGACGGGCAGCACCAGGAGTTGGTCACGAAGTACCGGTCGAAGGACGCGCCCTGGCGCACCACCTCGCGGGTGATGTTGGGGAAGTACGGCAAAGTGCCCGATTCCAGGTCGTCGGCGAGCACCATGACAATGTTCGGCTTGGCCGCCGGGCCCTGGGCGCAGGCCGTGCGGGGAAGGACCGCGGGAACGGCCCCGGCGACGAGAACGACCAGGGCAGAGGCTATGTGGCGCAAACCCTTGAGCACAGCTCGAACCTCCCCGGAAGATCATGCATTGACACGCGAGGCCGTCGTTGCCGTAATAGAACTAAATTCTGGAGGTGTCATGAGACTCGGCCTCAACCTCGGCTACTGGCAGCGCCACCCCAATGACGCGACCGACCTCGTGCTGGCCGCCGAACGGCTCGGCTACGACTCGGTGTGGACCGCCGAGGCGTACGGCAGCGACGCCTTCACGCCGCTCGCGTGGTACGGGGCCCGCACGTCCCGCATCAAGCTTGGCACGTCCGTAGCCCAGCTCTCCGCCCGCCCCCCGGTCACCACCGCGATGACCGCCATGACGCTCGACCACCTCACGGGCGGCCGGCTGCTGCTCGGCGTCGGCGCCTCGGGGCCGCAGGTCGTCGAGGGCTGGTACGGACAGCCGTTCGCCCGGCCGCTGGCGCGCACGCGCGAGTACGTGGAGATCATGCGCAGGGTGTGGCGGCGCGAGGAGCCGGTGACCTCGGACGGCCCGCACTACCCGCTGCCCCTGCCGGGCGGGCTCGGCAAGCCGCTCAGGCTCATCACCCATCCGCTGCGCCCCGACATCCCCGTCTACCTCGGCGCCGAGGGCCCGAAGAACGTCGCCCTGGCGACGGAGGTCGCGCAGGGCTGGCTGCCGCTGTTCACGTTCCCCTCCAAGATCGAGGAGATGTACGGCGACGCGCTCGCGGCCCGCGGCCCGGACTTCGACATCGCCGCCATGGTCATGGTGGTCATCTCCGACGACGTGCGGGCCGCGCTCGACGGCGTGAAGCTGATGCTCACGCTCTACATCGGCGGCATGGGCGCGCGGCACCGCAACTTCCACGCCGACATCATGGGCCGGATGGGCTACGCCGAGGCGGCCGAGCGGATCCAGGCGCTGTACCTCGCGGGGCGGAAGGGCGAGGCGTTCCAGGCGATACCGGACGAGCTGGCCGACGGCATCGCGCTCGTGGGCCCGCCGGAGCGCATCAAGGAGCGCCTCGAACTCTGGCGCGCCTCCCCCGTGACGTCGCTGCTCGTCATGGGGCCGCGCGACGAGGAGCAACTGGCCGTGATCCGCGACCTGGTGCTGGGCTGACCCACGCCCGCGCGCCCCGCCGCGATCCTGCCCACGCCCGCGCGGCCGGTCAGTCGGGCCGGGGCGCCGGGTCGGCGGTCACCGAGCGCAGCAGCGGCCTGCTGAGCGCCCCCGCGCCCACGACCCCGGCGAAGCCGACGGCCACGCACACGACCAGCGTGACCAGCCCCGTGAGGTTCGGGTCAGTGATCATGAACGGGATCCCGCAGAAGGCCCCCACCAGGATCGCCCCGCCGCCCATGACCGCCAGCGGGATCAGCGTCTCGGCGCGGCGGGCGCGGTCCAGCACCTCCAGCGGCGTGCCGGCCAGGCGCAGCAGCGCGTACGTCTGCCGCCGGTCCAGCACGGACGAGGCGGCCGTGATGCCCGCGCTCGCGATCGCCACCAGGAACGACACCGACAGCACCACGACCGTGCCCACGGCGATGTCGCCGAGGATCTCGCCGCCGAAGTACTCGTCGTCGGCCTGGGTCGTCGGCGTGCGGCCGGGTACGAGGCCCGCGAGCGCGGTCCGCGCCCGGTCGAGCGTCGCGGGGGCCGTCTGCGTGGGGAGTCCGTCCGGCGCTCTCCGGCGCGCGTCCTCGTCGGTGAGCGGGGTCGCGTCCTTCAGGGCGATCACGACGACGTCCTTCCGCGTCGTCACCGCGGCCGCCACCCCGGCCTTGCTCAGCCGGTCGCGCGCCCCCTGCGCCACGGTCGCGGCCTGCCCGGCGGGCGCGCTCACCCGCAGGTGGCCGGTGTCCTGCGTCCCGATCAGGGTGCCGGGGCTGAGCAGCCCGAGGAAGCCTGCGACGAAGCCGGTCAGGGCCACGCCGCTCACCGTGCGCCAGGCCGAGCGCGGGTCGTCGACCAGCCGCCGCCCGGCCAGCAGCCGGGCCGGGCGGCGGGCCGAGGCGGCGGCGATCCGGCCGATCAGGCCCACGACCCACGGGCCCACCAGGTTGATCGAGAGGAACGCCAGCCCGATCACCACCGCGATCAGGCCGGCGCTGTCGCCGCGGGAGACCACCGGGACGGCGACGAGCACGGCGACCAGCGCGAGCAGCCGCACCCACCGCATGGCGGGCGGCGTCTCCCGCTTGGCCACGCCCAGCGGGCTGACCACGACCCGGCGCAGCCCCGCCACGGCCGACAGGCCGGTCAGCAGCGGCACGGCGACCACGGCCCCCACCATCACCAGGGGGTGCGGCCACAGGTCGGCGACGAACCACGGGCCGCCGTCGATCTCCACGCGCGACAGCAGCGGCACGGCCAGCGCGTACGCCACGGCCCCCGCCAGCGCTCCCGCGAACGCGACGATCACCGCCTCCGCCACGGTCATGGCCACCACCTGGCCGGGCGTCGCGCCGACCAGCCGCAGCGCGGCCAGGCGCTGGTCCCGCCGGGCCACCGTGAGCCGGGCGGCGGCCCCGCCGAACACCAGCAGCGGCACCACCATGAGCACGCTCGCGATGAGCGCGAGCACCTGGTAGCCCTCGGCGTCCTCCGTCGGCTCCCCCGCCAGCGAGGCGACCTTGACCGGCTGCGAGCCGACGATCCAGTCGGAGCTGCGCGCGGCCGTGAGCTCCGGCGCGTCCGGCGCGCGGCCGGCCACCACGATCAGCTCGTCCGGGTGGACCAGCGCCTCGTCGCCGAGCACGCCGGCCGGCTTGGGATAGCGGGCGGCCAGCTCGGCCGCGGGCAGCCGGCCCGCCAGCTCGGCGAGGGCGGGCGAGAGCCACACCTCGCCGGGCGCCGGGAAGCGTGACAGGCCGGGCGGCGGCTCGGGGCTCTTCCCCGGCAGGGCCGCCAGGTCCACCACCGTGATCTCCCTGCCGCGCACGTAGTCGTGCCTGCTCGCCTCGACCGCGACGGCCGGGCGCGAGCCGGCCGCGACCGGGTTGCGCCAGGCGCCCCGGTCGGCGCGGGCCGCGAAGGCGAAGTCCACCGCGACCGCGAACAGCAGCAGCGCCGTGGACACCGCGACGGCGCCCAGGGTGAGCCAGGTGCCCAGCATGCCCCTGCGCCCGCCGCCCCTGAGCAGCCTCCAGGCCAGGCCCACGTTCATGCTCGCGCCCCCGCGGTGAGCAGCACGCCGTCCCGGACCTCGACCGTGCGGTCGCACCAGCCGGCCACGCCCGGGTCGTGGGTGACCACGATGAGCGAGGCGCCGTTGTGCTTGGTGGCCTCGACCAGCAGCCGCATCGTGTCGTGGCCGGTCGTCTGGTCGAGGGCGCCGGTCGGCTCGTCGGCGAAGACCACCGCGGGCCGGGTCACCAGGGCGCGGGCGATGGCCACCCGCTGCGCCTGGCCGCCGGACAGCTCGCCGGGCCGCCGCGCCTCCATGCCGCCCAGGCCGAGCGGGGCGAACCACTCCCGGCCCCGCCGCACCGCCTCCGCGCGCGCCACGCCGCCCAGCATGAGCGGGAGCGCCACGTTCTCGTCGGCGGGCAGCTCCGGCAGGAGCTGGCCGAACTGGAAGACGAAGCCGAAGCGGCTGCGGCGCAGGGCGCTGCGCCTGCGCTCGCCCATGTCGTCGATGCGGGTGCCCTCCAGGCGCACCTCGCCCGAGTCGGGCTTCATGATGCCGGCCAGGCAGTGGAGCAGCGTGGACTTCCCGGAGCCGCTCGGCCCCATGATGGCCACGGCCTCGCCGGGCCGCACCGCCATGTCCACGCCCGCCAGGGCGACCGTCTGCCCGAACCTCTTGGTCAGGGCTCGTCCAGCGAGCACGTCGTTCATGCCGGAAAGTCTTCCGGCGCGACCCCGGCCGGCGGATCGGCCGTGCGTCCGGTTGTGCCTCGGCCGAACGGCCGATCCTAGAGTGTTCGCCGTGACTATTCGGGTTCTCATCGCAGACGACCAGCAACTGGTGCGTACCGGCTTCCAGATGATCCTGGACGCCCAGCCGGACATGGAGGTCGTGGCGGCCGTCGCCGACGGCGCCGAGGCCGTCTCCGAGGCCAGGCGGCTGCGGCCGGACGTGTGCCTGCTCGACATCAGGATGCCGAAGCTGGACGGGCTGGAGGTCACCCGCGCCCTGGCCGGGCCGGGGGTGGAGAACCCGATGCGGGTGGTCATCGTCACCACCTTCGACCTGGACGAGTACGTCTACGGCGCGCTGCGGGCCGGGGCCATCGGCTTCCTGCTCAAGGACAGCGGCCCGACGCTGCTCATCGAGGCGGTCCGGGCGGCGGCCGGCGGGGAGGCGCTGGTGTCGCCGTCGGTGACCGTACGGCTGCTGCGGCACCTGTCCCGGCCCGAGCGGGGCGCCCCCGCGCCCGACGAGCCGCTGACCGAACGGGAGCTCGACGTGGTGCGGCTGGTGGCCCGGGGCCGCACCAACCAGGAGGTGGCGGCCGAGCTGTTCGTCTCGCTGTCCACGGTCAAGACGCATCTCGGCAGCATCCAGGCCAAACTCGGTGTCCGGAATCGGGTGGAAATCGCAGCTTGGGCGTGGGAATCCGGCGTGGTGCGCTGATTAACAGCGAGCTCGGCGGGATAGAAGTGAATGAGAACCTCAGCGCATGGCCCGGGGGGAGAACAACGTGCGCTACGCCCAGGCACCGCCCACGAGAGCCGCTTCCGCCGTGTACGCGTCGCTCGCCGCGCAGATCCTCTGCCTGAGCGCGCTCGTGACCTTCGAGCTGGTCCGCGGGCGCAGCCTCGCCGCCCAGCTCGCGGCGTTCGACGGGCGTCCTCGCGGCGCCGAGGCCGAGGCCGTCGTGGGCGCCGTCACGCTCTTCGCCGTCCTGATCCTGCTGCTCGGCGTCGCCACGATCGCCTGCGCCGCCGCGTACACCACCTGGCTGGTCCGCGCCCGGCACGTCGGCCACCGGCACGCCCCCTCCGGGCCGGTGGCCGCCGCCTGGCTCATCCCCGGCGTCAACCTCGTCGCGCCCGTCCTGCTGGTGGACGCCCTGTGGCGGGGCTCCCTGCCGCCGGACGGCCGCCGGCGCCGCTGGCTCGTGCTGCTGGCGGCGTGGTGGGCGAGCTGGTTGACCACGCTGGCGCTGGTGACCGTACGGCTGCCGCTGGAGACGTCCGGCGGGCTGACCGGGGTCGGCGTGCCGGAGCTGGTGGCGCTGTCGGTGGCGGCGCTGCTGTGCGCGGCGACCGTCCGGGAGATCACGGCCGTGCAGTGCGCGGCGCGCGGGGTGGCCGTTCCCACGCTGCTGCGCCTGCGCCGGCCGGCGACGCCGCCGGAGTCGGCGCCGCTCGGCCAGGCGAGCTGATCCCGGGTCCTCACACGGCGGTCGGGCCTGAGTCGCTTTCGGCTTTCACACCGCGGTCGGGCCTGAGCCGCTTTCGGCTTTCACGCGGCCGTCGGGCCTGAGCTGCCGGGGCTCGCGTGCCACAGCCGGCGCGGCGGCGACGCGACCGCCGGGCCGAGGTCGGAGTACGGCGAGAGCCGGAAGCCGTTGGCGTACTCGATCGGCCGCCCGCCGACACCGCCCCGCTGCTCCGCCTCGCGGGCCATCAGCGCCCGGACCGCCTCGATCCCCTCCGAACGCCACACCCGGTCGAGGTCGGCCAGGCTCCAGCAGTCCACCGCGCGCAGCGAGACCGCCCGCGTGCCGGTGCGGCGGACCACGCCCTTGGCCACCAGCAGCCACGCCCCGAACACCGTCGCCGCGCACCTGCCCTGCACCGACTCGAAGAACGTCAGGTCGACCGGTCCGGTCGAGTCGTCGAGCGTGGTGAAGATGACCCGCTGCCCCGAGCGCACCGCCGGCGTCTGCGTGGCCACCTTGACCCCGGCGACCAGCACCTCGGCGCCGTTGCGCTGACGGAGCAGGTCCTTGGAGCGCACCACGCCGAGCGCGTCGAGCAGCTCGTCGTGGAAGCTGATCACGTGCCGCGAGACGTCGATGCCGAGGATCTCCAGCTCGGCCTCCACCATCTCGGCCTCGGTCATCTCGGGCAGCTCGCCCGGCGGCACGTGCTCGCCGAACCCCAGCGGGAGCTGCACGGCCGCCGCCTCGCCCTCGCGCCCGCCGCCCGACGGGACGGGTCCGGCCGGGGCGTAGCGCCGGGAGCGGCCGGCGGTGGCGTGTCCCACGCCGGAGGCGGCGGAGGCGCGTTCGAGGGCGCCCACCTGGGCGACGAGGTCGCGGCGGGTCAGGCGGCCGGGCCGCCAGCGGTCGCCCGGGCCGCCCGGGCTCAGGCCGTGCAGCGCGTCCATCCCGCCCACCTGCACGATCCGCTCCATGATCGGCCGCGACGGCCGGGCGCGGTCCCAGAAGTCCGCGAGCGACGTGTACGGCCGGCCCGCGACCATGCGGTCCACCTCGGCCTCGCTCACCCCCTTGACCGCCGAGAACGGCACCCGCAGCGCGTACCCCCTGCCCAGCTCCTCGGCCTTGAAGGGGACACGCCGGGGCTTGTCCTCCTCCCCCAGGGCGTCCTTCCCCAGGGCGTCGGCCCGGACCTGGAGCCGCAGCGGCGGGCGCGGCCCGAGGCGCTCCACCTGCCAGTCGCGGCCCGAGCTGTTCACGTCGAGCGGCAGGATGGCGACCCCGCACTGCCGGGCCTCGTCGATGATGACCCGCTGCGGGTACATGCCGGGCTCGTGCGTGAGCACCCCCGCGAAGAACGCCGCCGCGTGGTGCCGCTTGAGCCAGGCCGACTGGTAGGTGGGCAGCGCGAACGCCGCCGCGTGCGCCTTGCAGAACCCGAACCCGCCGAACGCGTCGAGCACCTGCCAGGCCCGCTCCACGGTCGCGTCGTCGAACCCGTTCGTCCTGGCCAGCGGCACGAACGTCTTGCGGACCAGCTCCCGCCCCTCGGACGTGCCCAGCGAGCGCCGCAGCATCTCGGCGAACGACAGGTCGCGGCCGGTCATCGCCGCGATGACCTTGAGCACCTGCTCGTGGAAGACCACGACGCCGTGCGTCTCCTTCAGCGGCTCGCGCAGCCGCTCGTGCGGGTAGTACGCCGCCCGCCACCCGTGCCTGGCCTCCAGGTACGGGGTGACCATGTCGGAGTTCACCGGCCCGGGCCGGAACAGCGAGATGTCCACGATCAGGTCGTGCATCGCGCGCGGTTCCAGCTTGGCGACCAGCTCGCGCTGGCCGGGCGACTCGATCTGGAAGCAGCCCAGGGTGCGGGCGGCGCAGATCATGTCGTAGGTGTCCTGGTCGTCGTGCGGCACGTACCGCACCTCCGCGTCCTCCCGGGCCTCCTCGGGAGCCTCCTCGGCCTCCTGGGCCTCCTCTGGGGCGTTCTGCTCGTCCAGCCGGACCCTGACGCCGTCGACGCGCTCGATCTCGCCCAGCGCGTACGCCATCGCCGACTGCATGCGCACGCCCAGCACGTCCAGCTTGAGCAGCCCCGCCTCCTCCACGTCCTCCTTGTCGAACTGCGACATCGGGAAGCCCAGCAGGCTGCGCTCCACCGGCGTGCGGTCGCGCAGCCCGGCGTTGCCGATGAGCACCCCGCACGGGTGGAGCGCGACGTGCCGGGGCAGCCCGTCGAGCTTCTCGGCCAGCTTGAACACCCGGTCCAGCCCCGCCTCGCCCAGCCTGCTGTCGCGCAGCTCGGGCAGGTCGTTCAGCGACGCGGTGATCTGCCTGGCCCGGATGTGCGGGAACGCCTTGGCGATCGCGTCGATCTCGTACGGGGGCAGGCCCATCGCGCCCGCCACGTCGCGGATCGCGCTGCGGGCCCGGTAGGTCTCCATCATGGACACGCAGGCCACGCGCGCCTCGCCGTACCTGTCGAAGATGGCCTGGTAGCAGTCGAGCCGGCGCGCGGACTCCACGTCGACGTCGATGTCGGGCAGCCCGACGCGGCCCTCCGACAGGAAGCGCTCCATGAGCAGGCCGTGGTCCAGGGGGTTCACCTCGCCGATGCCGATGAGGTGGTTGACCAGGCTGCCCGCGCCGGAGCCGCGGATGGCGCACCGGACGCCCATGCGCCGGATCATGCCCGTGATGTCGGACACGGCGATGAAGTAACCGGACAGGCGCTTGCGCTCGATGATGGCCATCTCGTCCCGCAGCCGGTCCCGCGCCTCGCGCGAGCGGGCCAGGCCGCGCGCGGCCATCCCGTCCTCCACCCGGCGGCGCAGCAGCGGCACCGGGTCGGCGCCGATCTCGGGCAGGTGCAGGGCGGGCGGGTCGCCGCGCAGCGCGAGCAGCTCGCCCGGGTCCATCACGCACTCCTCGGCGACCCTGCGGGTGGCGCGCAGCAGATCGGCGGCCCGGCGCGCGTCGGAGCCGCAGATCCTGGCGGCCACCCGGGCCATGTCCTTGGAGCCCTTGAGGTAGGCGTGGGAGGTGGTGCGTTCCAGATGGCGCGGGTGCAGGGGGACGAGCTGGCGGGCCGCGTCGAGCACGTCGCCCACCTGGTGGTCGTCCGGGTCGAGGTACCTGACGGCGTTGGTGAGCACGGCGGGCACGCCGGCGGACTCGGCCAGGGCCAGCATGTGGACGGCGGTGACGGCGTCGCGGAAGCCGTACTGGTCGACCAGCTCGACCACCACCCCGGGCACCAGGGAACGCCACAGCGCGAGCAGCGCCCGGGCCCGGTCGTCGCGGCGCGCGGCCATCGCCCGGCCCACGTCGGACCTCGGGCCGAGCAGCACCACGAGAGCGTCGTCGGGGGTGTCGCCGGGGCCGGCCCACGCGGCCACCATCTCGCGGGTCACACGGGGCTCGCCGCGCTCGCCCGCGTGGTGGGCGTCGGTGACCAGCCGGGCGAGGCGCGACCAGCCGCCCGAACGGGCCAGCACGGTGATCCGGTCCTCGGCGTCGGCCCCGGTGCGGGGGCGGTGCCGTCCGCGGCTCTCGCCCGGGGACCCCCGATGCCCGAGGCCGCCGAACACACCGTCGGGGGCGCCGTCGAGGGTGCCGCCGTACCCGAGGCCGTCGAGCGTGCCGTCGGGCTCGGCGAGGGCCAGGCTGACGCCGAAGACCGGCCCGATCCCCGCGTCCGCGCACGCCTGGGCATGCTTGACCGCGCCGTACAGGCCGTCGCGGTCGGTCAACGCGAGGATGTCCATGCCGTCGTCGGCCGCCCGCCGCGCCAGCTCGCGCGGGAACGCGGTGCCGTACCGCATCGAGTAGGCGGAGGCCACGTTGAGGTGCGGGAACGGCCCGGCCATCAGTCCCACGCCCTCATGAGCAGCCATCCGCCGCTGGCGGTGTCGAATCTCAGCTCGTACGAGCCGGCCTCGCGCCCCGGGCTGGCCTCGACCCGCCAGAACTGGCGCTCACCGGGATCGCCCTCCCGGACCTTCCACCACTCCCGCGCCACCACCCAGTGGTCGAGGACGCGGCGCACGAGGTAGAGCCGGTCGCGCCAGACGAACTGGCTGGGCTCGCCGTCGCGAGTCCACACCTCGATCGGATCGCCATAGAGTCTGCTCAAGACGCCTCTCCCCGCGGCTTCGTCGACTGTGTCCAGCCACCCGGGGGAAGGCGGGTGTTCTTACATATCGAACATATGTTCTTTGCGGCGCGGAGCGCAAGTCACTGACGCCCGCCCGGCCGGTGCGGGTGAGCCGGCCGGGGAAGCCCGTGTCGGCGGGGAGCCCGTGTCGGCCCGCCCGGACGAGGCCGATATCGGTAAGCTAACCCGCCGTGAGCGGTGAAACCTCCCACATCGGGCGCTACAGGTTGCTGAGCGTGCTGGGCAGGGGCGGGATGGGCACGGTGCACCTCGCCGAGGACACCGCGGGGCAGCGCGTCGCCATCAAGGTGATCAACCCGGAGTTCAGCCAGCACGACCAGTTCCGCATGCGTTTCCGCCGGGAGGCGGACGCCGCCAGGCGGGTGCGCAGGTTCTGCACCGCCGCAGTGCTGGAGGCCGATCTCGACGGCCAGCTCCTCTACGTCGTCACCGAGTACGTGCCCGGCCCCAACCTGGAGCAGGCCGTCGAGCAGTCGGGGCCGCTGCGCGGGTCCAGCCTCGACGCGCTGGCCGTGAGCGTGGCCACCGCCCTCACCGCCATCCACGGGGCCGGGGTGGTCCACCGCGACCTCAAGCCGTCCAACGTGCTGCTGTCGCCCGTCGGCCCCCGGGTGATCGACTTCGGCATCGCGCGGGCGCTCGACACGCTCGGCGGGGTCACCGGCACCGGCGAGATCGTCGGCACGCCGCGTTACATGGCGCCCGAGGTGCTGCGGGGCGATCCGGTGTCCGCCGCGTGCGACGTGTTCTCGTGGGGCTGCCTGGTGGCGTACGCGGCCAGCGGCAGGGCCCCGTTCGGCGGCGAGACGCTGCCGGCGATCGTCTACCAGGTGCTCAACACCGAGCCCGACCTGAGCCAGGTGGATCCGGGGCTGCGCGAGCTGGTCGCCGCGGCCCTGCGCAAGGACCCGGCGGCCCGGCCGACTGCTCAGCAGCTCCTCGACCACCTGGTGGGACGTTCGGCGGCGCCGGAGCAGACGGCGCGGACGGTGCAGCTGAGCTGGCAGCAGCCGGGGACGACGCCGTTCACCCAGCCGGGGGTGCCCGGCGGGCCCTACGGCGACCCCGGGGCCTCGCACGGCGGCTCAGGGGGCTCGTACGGCGGTCCTGGGACCTCCTTCGGCGGCGGGTCCTCGGGTGGTGGGCGCAGGACGGCCCGGGGCCGGCTGGTGGCCGGGATCGCCGCCGCCGCGGTCGCCCTCGCCGGCGCGGGGATCGCGGGATGGGCGCTGCTCTCGCCCGGCAAGCCGCCCGAGGGTCCGGTGCTGCTCCAGGAGGACTTCACCCAGACCTCCGGCGGCTGGGGCGGCACCTACGACTCCGACGACACCGGGTCCTACGGCTACCGGAGCGACGGCACGTTCGGGATCGACGTGGAGGACACCTACGAGGAGCGCCGCGTCAAGGCGCCCACGTCGTACCTCATCGCCTCGCCCACGGGCGCGCCCCTGCCGTCCAGCACGCCGACGCCGATGATGCCCACGAGCGTGGTCGTCGGCGTCACCGCGCAGGTCCGGCAGGTCGTGGGCGGCGGCGAGTACGGGGTGTACTGCCGTTCGGCCGACGACTCGACGTCGTACGAGTTCGGGCTGGACACGAAGGGCCAGGCGCGCATCCGGCGCGTCCTGGACGGCTCGGGCGGCACGCTGGCGCAGCCCGTCAAGGTCGGCGGCGAGCCGGGCCGGGTCCGCATCGAGGCGTCGTGCGAGCAGCGCGGGAGCGGCGGCGTCCGGCTCACGATGTGGGTGAACGGCGAGCAGGTCCAGCAGGTGGACGATCCGAGCGGGCTCGGCAACGGGTACGTGGGACTGTTCGCCCGCACCCCCAAGGGGGACGACTCGGTGCTGAGGATGTCGTTCGACGACTTCGAACTGCGCGGCCAGAAGCAGACCTGAGCCCGCCCGCGGCTCGCCTCACAGGACTCCGGCGCGGGCGGCGGCGAGGGCGGCGTCGGCGGCCCGGCCGGCGTCCTCCCGGCTCACCGGCTCGTGCGCGACGAACAACCGGTAGTAGACGGGCGCCACCGCGACCCGGACCACCTCGCGGGCGTCGACCGTGACGGGCAGCTCCCCGCGCTCCACGCCCCGCCGTACGACCTGGGCCGACTGGTCGTGGCGGGCCTCGAAGAACGCGTGCAGCGCCCGCGCGGCCTCCGGGCTCTGCATGGCGGCCGCCACGAACGCCGACGAGACGGGCCCCAGCTCGGGGTCCTCGAACCCGCTGCGCACCAGCTCCACGACCCCGCGCAGGTCCCCCTCGACCGTGCCCGTGTCGGGGACCGGCCACGGCTCGTGGGCGGCCAGCTCCAGCGCGTCGGCGATGAGCCCTTCGACGTTGCCCCACCGCCGGTAGACGGTCGTCTTGTGGACGCCCGACCGCTCCGCCACGTTCTCCACGGTCAGGCCGCGGAACCCGTGCTCGGCCAGCTCCGCGAGCGTGGCCTGCCGCACCGCGTCACGCACCCGCGCACTGCGTCCGCCGGGCCGCTTGGTCACATCCAAAGACAACTCCAGTTGCGTTAATTTCCCATCGCTGCCACACTAAAGCTACACCCGTTGCGATTGGAGCTCCATCCTGACCATCCTGCTGCGAGACATCACCAAGTCCTACGGACACCGCAGGGTTCTGTCCGGCGTGTCCATGTCCGTCCGGCCGGGCGAGCGCCTGGGCATCGTGGGCGAGAACGGCTCGGGCAAGTCCACGCTGCTCCGGCTCCTGGCCGGCGCCGAGCGGCCCGACTCCGGCGAGGTCGTCGTGACAGGCGAGATCGGGCACCTCGGCCAGACGCTCGGCCAGACGCTCGGCCTGCCGCCGCATCTCACGGTGCGGCAGGCGATCGACGCCGCGCTGGCCGGGATCCGGGCGATCGAGCGCCGCCTGCGCGAGATCGAGGCCGCCCTGGCCGCCGACCCCGCCTCGGGCCACGAGGCCCTGCTGGAGGAGTACGGCGAGCTGCTCACGGAGTTCGAGGCGCGGGGCGGCTACAAGGCCGACGCCCGGGTCGACAGGTCCCTGCACGCCCTCGGCCTCCCCCACCTCGCCCCGGGCTCCGGCCGGGAGAGGCGGGACCGGGAGGAGACCGACGGCCCGAACCCCATGCCGAGCGACCGTGACCGCACCCTGGAGAGCCTGTCGGGAGGCGAGCAGGCCCGGCTCGGCCTGGCGTGCGTGCTGGCCGCCGCCCCCGCGACGCTGCTGCTGGACGAGCCCACCAACCATCTCGACGAGTCCGCGCTCGGCTGGCTGGAGGAGCGGCTGAGCGGCTACCCGGGCACGGTGGTGATCGTGTCGCACGACCGGATCTTCCTCGACCGGGTGGTCACGGCCGTGATCGAGGTCGAGGGCGGCGACGTCACCCGCTTCGGCGGGGGCTACACCGGCTTCCTGGCCGCCAAGGCCGGGGCCAGGGCCCGCTGGGAGCAGGCGTACACCGCCTGGCGCGAGGAGGTCCGCCAGGTGCGCGAGCACGCCGCGACGACCGCCCACCGCGTGGCCGTCGGCCGCGTCATGCGCGACAACAACAAGATGGCCTACGACCGCAACGCCGGCCGCGTCCAGAGCTCGATCGCCGGCCGCGTCCGCAACGCCCACGAACGCCTGCGCCGCCTGGAGGCCGACCCGGTGTCCCGGCCGCCCGACCCGCTCCGCTTCCACGGCGCCTTCACCACCCCCTCCCCCGAGCCCGCCACCGCCTCGGAAGACGCAACCTCTCGGCAGGACACCGCGCCGGGACCCACTTCTTCCGGCACCACCGGGCCGCAGAGCCCTCCCCCTGCGCCTGTCACCCATGCACCCGCACGTGCGGCGGTGGCCGAGTTGCGCGACGTCCGCGTCGCCGACCGGCTGTGCGTCGAGTCGCTGGTCATCCGGTCCGGCGACCGGCTGCTCGTGCACGGGCACAACGGCGCGGGCAAGTCCACCCTGCTGGGGGCCATCGCCGAGCGGGCCCGTGGCCGGGTGGGCCACCTCGCCCAGGAGACGTGCTTCGACCCGTCCCTGCCGGTGCTGGAGGCGTACGGCCACGGCCGTCCCGGCGAGCGGCGGGCCGCGCTGCTCGCCACCGGCCTGTTCCGGGCCGAGACGCTCGACCTCAGGGTGGGCGCCCTGTCGGTGGGCCAGCGGCGCAGACTGGCGCTGGCCCGGCTGCTCGCCGAGGAGCACGACGTGCTGCTGCTGGACGAGCCGACCAACCACCTGTCCCCGGACCTCGCCGAGGAGCTGGAGCAGGCACTCGACCACTTCGCGGGCACCCTCGTGGTGGTCACGCACGACCGCGCCCTCCGGCGGCGATTCCGGGGCGCGCGGCTGGAAGTCTCAGGAGGACACGTATGTCACTGACCATGATCCCGCAGGGCTCCCCCTACGGCGTCGCGACCGGCCCGGGCGGGGCGCTGTGGTTCACGCTGGTCCATCAGGGGATGGTGGGCAGGCTCGTGCCCGGCGAGGAGCCGGTCGTCCACCAGCTCGACCCGGCCGACGGCGGACCGACCGTGATAACACCGGGCGCCGACGGGGCGATGTGGTTCACCGAGTTCCAGGGCGGCCGGGTCGGGCGGGTCACGGAGACGGGCGAGGTGACGTCCTTCGCGGCCGGCGCGCCGTACGGCATCGCGGCCGGGCCGGACGGGGCGATGTGGTTCACCCGGCTGCAGGCCGACCGCGTCGGGCGGATCGCCGGTGACGGCACGATGACCGAGTTCGACGTGCCGGTGAAGGGCGGCATGCCCTCGGCCGTCACCGCCGGGCCGGACGACGCCATGTGGTTCACGCTCAACCAGGGCGACGCCATCGGCCGGGTCGCGCTCGACGGGGAGATGACGATCCACCGGCTGCCCACGCCCGGAGCCGCGCCCGTGGGCATCACGGCGGGGCCGGACGGGGCGCTGTGGTTCGTGGAGATCGGCGCCGGGCAGATCGGGCGCATCACGGTGGCGGGCGAGGTCACGGAGTTCCCGCTGCCCGACCGCGCCTGCCGTCCGCACGCCATCGTCTCGGGGCCCGACGGGGCACTGTGGTTCACCGAGTGGGCCGCCGACCGCCTCGGCCGCATCATCCCGGAGGGCAAGGTGGACGAGTACGCCCTGCCGCCCCTGCCGCCCTCCTCGCCCTCGCCCTCCTCGCCCTCCTCGCCTTCGCCCTCTTCGGCGCCGTCCCCAGCGGCCTCGTCGTCCTCCGGGTCCTCCGGGTCCTCCGGGTCCTCCGGGTCCTCCGGGTCCTCCGGGTCCTCCGGGTCCTCCGGGTCCTCGGCGGAGGATACGGGCGGGCAGGCGGGTGCCGGGCCGGATGCCGGTGGCGTCCGTGCCGAGCCGCACGGCCTGACGGTCGGGCCCGACGGCGCCATCTGGGTGGCCCTGGAAGCGGGCGCCCTCGCCCGGGTCGAGCTCCCCTGACGCCTCGGGCGCAGCGTGACAGCCGACCTGTCCAACACCCATGCGACGCCGCACCCTGCGGCACCCGCGCAACGCCGCACCACACTGCGCCCTGCGACGGCGTACCGTCCGGTACCTGTGGGACCCCGCGCCATCCGGCACCGGTTGCGTCCATGGAAGTGGTGTACGAGTTTGACCTGATCACAAGTGTGGCGGCCGTGAAATAGGGACGGCCATCGCGTGATCCTTTGAGTGCTATCCGAGATCAAAGGAGAGGGCGATGGCCGTAGACAACAGTGTGACGGCTGGACACTGGCTGGCGAAGCAGATCGAGACAAGCAACCCCGACGTGTTGCGATCCATGGTCAAGACCATGGCCGAGGCCTTGATGTCGGCCGAGGCCGACAGCTTGTGCGGAGCCGCTTACGGCGAGCGCAACCGGGAGCGGACCAACAGCCGCAACGGCTATCGGGCGCGGGAATGGGATACCCGCGCCGGCACGGTCGAGCTGGCGATCCCCAAGCTGCGTCAGGGCTCCTACTTCCCCGACTGGCTGCTGGAACGCAGGCGGCGGGCCGAGCAGGCGCTGATCAGCGTGGTCGCCACCTCGTACCTGCTGGGCGTGTCGACCAGGCGGGTAGACAAGCTGATCGAGCAGCTCGGCATCAAGAACATCTCCAAAAGCCAGGTCTCGCAGATGGCCAAGATCCTGGATGAGCAGGTCGAAGCCTTCCGCACGCGGACGCTCGACAACGGCCCCTACACCTTCGTCTGGCTGGACGCGCTGACGCAGAAGGTGCGTGAGGGCGGGCGGATCATCAACGTCCATGTGCTGGTGGCCACCGCGGTCAACGCCGACGGCCGGCGTGAGATTCTCGGCCTGGAGGTCACCTCCGCCGAGGACGGCGCAGGCCGGCTGGCGTTCCTGCGCGGCCTTCTCGCTCGCGGCCTGTCCGGCGTCCAGCTGGTCATCTCCGACGCCCACACCGGCCTGGTCGCGGCCATCGGCGCCACCTTGGCCGGCGCGTCTTGGCAGCGCTGCCGCACCCACTACCTGCGCAACCTGCTCACCGTCGTGCCCAAGACGGCGCAGCCGTTCGTCGCCACCTTGGTGCGCACCATCTTCGACCAGCCCGACGCGGCCGCCGTCAAAGCTCAGCACGCCTGGGTCGTCCAAACGTTGGAGGCCAAGCATCCGGCCGCGGCCGAGCATCTGGACGCCGCCTGTGACGAGCTGATCGCCTTTGCCGCCTTCCCCCGAGAGATCTGGACCCAGGTCTGGTCGAACAACCCGCAGGAGCGGCTGAACAAGGAGATCCGCCGCCGCACCGACGTGGTCGGGATCTTCCCCGACCGGCCGGCCATCATCCGCCTCGTTGGGGCGGTGCTGGCCGAGCAGACCGACGAGTGGGTCGAAGCCCGCCGCTATATGGGCCTGGAATCCCTCGCCAAGGCCCGCCTTCGGGTGCTGCCCGGCGACACACCCACACAGAATCCACTCCCGCAGACACTTACCGCTTAACCTGCAGAAACAGGATCACGCGAAGATCGATTCATACACCACGTCCGTGGACGTGACCCCGGCACCCGCGCGACGCCGCACCGCACCGCGCCCCTGCGACGGCGCACCGTCCAGCACCCGCGCGCCCCCGGACCGTACAACACCCGTGCGACGCCACACCTCACTGCGCCCCTGCGACGGCGTACCGTCCGGTACCTGTGGGACCCCGCGCCATCCGGCACCCGTGCGACGCCGCACCGCGCCTGTGCGACGCCGCGCCGTGCGGCACCGTGCGCGCCTGTAGGTCACGCCGGCCTCGCGTCCGGGGCAGCGGCACGCGGGCTGGGTGACCCGAGGCGCACCACTTCACGGACGGGGAGCCTTCACCGCAGCGAGGACTTCGCCTACGAGGAAGGCTCCCGCAACCGGGCGCTTCACCCGTTCGGCGCTTCGGGAAGCGGCGAGCACCAGACGTACGGCGACGCCCGACCGGCAGAGGCCAGGCGACGCCCGACCGGCAGAGGGTCAGCGGTGCAGGTGGACGGGGAGTTCGTTCCAGCCGTGGGCGATGAAGGACGGCACGTGCGCGAGCCGGTCCCCCTCCACCGCGAGACGCAGATCGGGGAAACGGGCGAACAGCGCGGGCAGCGCCGCCAGCGCCTCCTGGCGGGCCAGCGGGGCGCCGATGCAGCGGTGCACGCCGATCCCGAACGCGAGATGCTCGTCCCGGTGCTGGGCGGCGTCGAAGCGGTCCGCGTCCGGTCCGTGCTGGTCCGGGTCGTGCCCGGCGGCGAGGTAGGTGGTGATGATCGCGTCGCCCGCCTCGATCCGCACGCCGTCCACGTCGATGGCCTCGATGGCGAAGCGCAGCGGCAGGTTGGCGATGGACGGGGCCCAGCGCAGGGTCTCCTCGATCACCGCCTCCCAGCCGATCTCCCCCGCGAGCGTCCGCCGGAGCTGGTCGGGGTGGGTGAGCAGGGCGTGCACCGCGTTGCCGATCAGGTTGACCGTGGTCTCGTGCCCGGCGGCGATGAGCAGCAGCAGGGTGTCGCGCAGCTCGTCGTCGCTCAGTGACGCGCCGCCGCCATCCCCGTCACGGACGTTGATCAGCTCCGTGGTGAGGTCGTCACCGGGGTGCTCGCGCTTGTAGGCCACCAGGGCGGGCAGGACCGTGCCGATCTGGGCCGCCGTGGCCGCCGCCTGCTCCGGGGTGGCGGTGGTGTCCATGATGGCCTCCATCATGCGGGCCATCTCCTCCCGCATGTGCGCGGGGACGCCGAACAGCTCGCAGATCACCCGCATCGGCAGCGGGTGGGCGTAGGCGGTGCGCAGGTCCACGGCCTGGCCCGGCGGCAGGGCGGCCATGGCGTCCAGCAGCTCGGCGACGATCTCCTCGACGATCGGCTGCATCGCCTTGGTGCGGCGCGCGGTGAAGCTGGGGGCGATGAGCTTGCGCAGCCGCCGGTGCTCCTCGCCGTAGGCGCTCAGCATGTTGGACACGCCGATCCAGGTCATGACCCAGGTCCAGGCGGGCTCGGCGGCGGCCTGGGGCAGCAGCCGCCAGTGCCGCTTGTCCTTGCTGACCAGGGGGTTGAGGATCAGGTCCTTGAGCAGGTCGTGGCGGGTGACGGCCCAGGCGGGGATCCCTCCGGGAAGCTCTACGAGGACCAGGGGGCCGAGGTCACGTAACCTGCGGACCTCGCCGGGAAGGTCTCGGCCGAAGGGATCGAGGACGACGGGGGCTGCGCTGCCCAAGGGGATTCTCCAGGCTGGTCAGGACGGATGGGGGTGAAGCGCACCGGAAGGTGCGCCAGCGACCGGTGGAACGGGCCGGGCCGCCAGGACAGCTCCTCGCGGGGCACGGTCAGCTCCAGGTCGCACAGGTGAGAGGTCAGGCGTTCGATCGCGGTCATCGCGATGAGCATGGCCGGGTCGCTCACGGGACAGCGGTGCGGGCCCGCCCCGAACCCGAGGTAGGCGCCGCCGTCGGAGCGCAGCTCGTCGGGCAGGTTCGTCGGCTCGGTGTTGGCCCCGGCGTAGGAGACGAGGACCAGCTCGGCCGGGCGGATCCAGGTGCCGTGGAAGTGCAGGGGCTGCCGCACGAAGTAGGGGCCGTAGTTGGCCATGGCCGGCTCGGCGCGCAGCGCCTCCAGGAGGGCGTCGTACGTGCTGAGGGCCCCGTTGGTGAGCGAGGAGTAGTAGCGGTCGTCGCTGACCATCCGGGAGACGGCGTTGGAGATGAGGCTGGCCGTGGGCTCGTAGCTGGCGGCCACCACCAGGACGAGCTGCCAGATGAGCTCCTCCTGGCTCAGCCCGGCGGGGTGGTCGATCAGCCAGGAGGTGAGGTCGTCGCCCCGCTCGGCGTACTTGGCCGCGACCAGCTCGCCGAGGTAGCGGCTGAAGGCGTCCAGCCCGCGCGCGCCGGCCTCGCCGTCGGCCTCCATCAGGTCCGACAGGGCGCTGATCAGGGCGTCGCTGTCGGAGTCGGGACGGCCGAAGAGCCGGTTGAAGATCTTCAGCGGGATGGGCCGGGCGAAGTCGCCGGCCAGGTCGGCCTCGCCGTTCGCGGCGAAGCGGGCGATGAGCGAGTCGGACACCTCGATCACGAGCTGGCGCAGCTTGTGCGGCTGGACCATGCCGAAGCAGTCGATGATCGCCTTGCGGTAGCGGGCGTGCTCGGCCCCGTCGGCGAACAGCGCGTTGGACCGGTAGCCGAGCATGCCGACCGCGCCGGCCGCCTCGGGGGTCTCGGGCAGGGTGGCCATCCAGTCGCGGGAGTCCTTGCTCCACGCCCCGCCCGCGTCGGTGAGCACGTCCACGGCGGCCTGGTAGCCGAGCACGAGGTGCGCCGCGATGCCGGGCGCGATCTCGACGGGGGCGACCGGGCCGTAGCGCCGGCGCAGCTCCGCGTAGACCGCCTGCGGGTCACGGGCGAACTCCGGCCCGTACAGGCGGCCGGCGTCGGGGATGTAGCGCGTCGTCATGACAGAACCAGTTCTCTGATGTGCTCCACCAGCGCGATCAGGGACGCGCGGGCGGACACGGGGTCGCGTGCGTCGCACACCAGCAACGGCGTGCGCGGGTCGAGGTCCAGCGCCTGGCGCAGGGCGTCGGGCGGGTACTGGGGCGAGTCGGGGAAGTGGTTGACGGCCACGGCGTAGCGGATCCCGGCGTTCTCCACGAGGTCCAGGACGGCGAAGCTGTCGTCGATGCGGCGCGTGTCGGCCAGCACCAGCACCCCGAGGGCGCCGCGGACCAGCTCGTCCCACAGCACCTGGAACCGGGTCTGGCCGGGCGCCCCGAACAGGTAGAGCACCACGCCGGGCAGCGTGAGGCGGCCGAAGTCGATCGCGGTCGTGGTGGTGGTCTTCTCGTTCACGCCGGTGAGGTCGTCGACCAGCGTGCCGGCCTGCGTCAGCACTTCCTCGGTGTTGAGCGGCTCGATCTCCGACAGGGCGTTGACGATGGTCGTCTTGCCCACTCCGAACGGGCCGGCGATGACCAGCTTGACCGGTACGTGGTCGGCGCTGATGCGGCCGTCAGAGCGCGCGGAGGCCACTGATCACCAACTCCAAGATCTCCAGGTCGGGCAGGTCCGCGGGAGGCGGGTCGCGGGTCAGCAGGGTTCCGCCGGCCGCCAGCCCGGCGACCAGCAGCCGCACCACGCAGTACGGCAGGCCGAGGTGCGCCGCGCACTCGTACACCGACAGCGGCCCCTCTTCCAGCAGGGTCAGCAGGTGGGAGGCCGGCGGGTCGAGCCCGTCGGCGACCACGTCCGGGGCGACGTAGACGAGAGTGGTCCGCTCGACGCTGATGTGCTCGGGGACGCTCACCCTGGCGGCGGCCATGTAGTCCGGGACGACACGCCGCCGTTGCCGTCCGGAGCTCATGCGCGGACGCCCGGCGTCCTGGCCGCGCTGGCCTCGTCGAGGGCCTTGATCAGTTTCTGCACCTGGAGCTGCACCTCGTACGCCAGGGAGCCGATGTTCACCGCTCCGGAGGCGGACACGACGATGGCGGCCCGCTCGCCGGCCGGGGCGATGTAGGTGTAGCCGGCGCCCGTGGAGATGACGATGTCGACCACCTCGCCGTCGGCGGCGCCGCCGAGGCCGGCGCACAGGGCGCGCGCGGCTCCCAGCACGGAGCTGGTCATCGCGGCGGAGCGCTCCCCCGCCTCGACGGACAGGCCGGCGGAACCGCCGAGGATGAGCCCGTCACGGCTCAGCACCACGCCGCTCGCGACGCCGGGCAGCGCCAGCAGCGGCGCCAGCACCCAGGACACGTCGAGCGAGAGCGGGCGGCCCCTGGTCTGCGCGGTGGTGGCTGCGGAGTGGGCGTCCATGGGGTGGTCAGTTCCCTTCGGTGATGTCGTGCGGCTGGGACGGGATCGCCTCGCGGCGGCCCGCTTCGGCGCCGGTCTGGAAGTCTCCCCACCGCCTCTGCGCCTCCTCGGGGGTGGTGAGCGCGTGTCCGGCGGCACGGTCCGCGGTGCCGGGGTGTCCGGCGGCCGGGCGGCCGGCGCGGGCGGGGGTGTCGCGGGGCGCCTGACGGCGGCGCTGAGGCAGCCCGGGGAGCGGTTCCGCGCTCTCCGGCCGAGCCTGCTCATCGGAGCCCGCGACCGAACCGGCGCCTCCCACCGAACCGGCGCCTCCCACCGAACCGGCGCCTCCCACCGAACCGGCGCCCGTGGCCGGTGCGGCGCCCGCGAGCTGGGCGGACACCGGCTGGGTGTCCGGAGCGGCGGCCCGGGACGGCGCCGCGGCGGGCTCCTGGCGCAGCGACGTGGCGGGCTCCCGGCGGAGCGAGGTGGCGGCGACGGCCCTGACCGGCTCGGGCGCCAGCACCGAGGGCCGGCTGTGCTCGGGCATCTCCACCAGCAGCCCGTTGGGGATGCCCACCACCGCCTGGACCCCGCCGAACGCGCTCTTCTTGACCGTGACCTGCATGCCGTAGTGCGCGACCTGCCGGCCGATCGCGGCCCAGCCGGTGTGCGGCGGGTTGCCCAGGTCCACCAGCCGCACGGGCTGGGTGCCGCTCAGCAGGCGGGTGGCGCGGGCGAACTGCTCCTCGTTCAGCCCGACCCCGGCGTCGTCGATGACGATGGCCGCGCCGGTGTTGGTCTCGTGCACGGCGATGGACACCTTGAGCGTGCCGTGCGAGTGGTGGACCGCGTTGGCCAGCAGCTCGGAGGTGACGAACAGGATCGGCTCGGCGGCGCGGGCGGCCACGCCGATCCGGCGGCGCAGGTGGTTGGCCGGGCCCTCGACGCGCTGCTCGAAGTTCTCCACGCGCGAGATGGCGCCCACCACCAGGTCCACGAGGTAGGTGTCGTCGCGCGACAGGCCGGGTGTGGCGCCGCAGGCGATGCCGGTCGCCTGGACGCGCCGGATGACCAGTTCGTTGAACATGTCGAGGCCCAGCACCTCGCGCAGCAGCGCGGTGTGCTCGTCGCCGCTGTAGCGGCGCTGCACGTCGGCGAGCAGGTCCTGGGCGCGCAGCGCCTGGGTCTGCACGCGGGACATCGCGCCCCGCACGACCGCCTGGGCCGCCTCGTCGACGCGCTCCCCCTCCTCGCGGATGGCGCGGGCGAGCGCGTCGAGGATGCCGCGGTGGAGCCGGTCCACGTCGGTGCCCGCCAGCGTCGCGTCGCGCAGGCCGGGCACGACGACGTGCGGGGAGCGCAGGTGCGACGTCAGCGCGGGGATCCGCTTGTCGAGCAGGTACGCGGTCTCGGCGCACATCTGCTCGTAGTGGCCGCGGGCCTCGCGGACGGTCTCGGCCGCCTCCAGCACCTGCCGCTCCGCCGCCTCGTGGATCTGCCGCTCGGCCTCCCTCAGCCGCTGGTCCCTCGCGTTGGTCTCGCGGGACAGGTGCTCCTGGGCCTGCCGCGCCTGGGCGAGCTGCGCGCGGGCCTGGGCGAGGTCACGCCGTACGCGGAGATGGACGAAGAGGATGCCCGCGACGGCGAGCACGGCGACGCCGATCACCGTCGCGAGGACGAGGGAGGCTTGCGGCATGAGAATCCTGGGGTCGGGGGGAGGGGAACACCCTGCGGGACGGCGGGCAGCACGGAGGAAGCCGTCGCTGCGCCCGTCAGCAGCGGTCGCATCAGGTGTCCCAGTATTCCGTTTTAGTCACATTAGTCAACTGTCTGTAAGGGCCCGAGGAAGATCACCAGGTCGGAGCCGCTGGTGCCGCCCGGTGGAATCGGGCGCCGGACTCCGAGGTTGACTAGGAGCATGCGAGCCATAGTCATCTCCGCCAACGGCGGGCCAGAGGTTCTCGAATACGTCGAACGCCCCGACCCCGAGCCGGGCGAGGGCGAGGTGGTGGTCGACGTCGCGGCGAGCGGGGTCAACTACATCGACGTCTACCACCGCTCCGGGGCGTACCCGCTGGAGCTGCCCACGACGATCGGCTCCGAGGGCGCGGGCGTCGTGTCCGCCGTCGGCCAGGGCGTGCGCGACGTCGCCGTGGGCGACACGGTGGCGTGGGCGAGCGTGCTCGGCAGCTACGCCGAGAAGGCCGTGGTGCCGGCCGGCCGGGTGGTGCCGGTGCCCGAGGGCGTGAGCGCCGAGCTGGCCGCCGCCGCGATGCTCCAGGGCATGACGGCCCACTACCTCACCCACTCGACGTACGCGGTGCGCGAGGGCGACGAGGTGCTCGTCCACGCCGCGGCCGGCGGCATGGGGCAGCTCCTCACGCAGCTCGCCAAGCTGAGGGGCGCCAAGGTGTACGGCACCGTGTCCACGCCGGAGAAGGAGAAGCTGGCCCGCGAGGCGGGGGCCGACGAGGTGCTGCGCTACGACGACTTCGCCGAGGCGCTGAGCGGCCGGATGCACGTGGTCTACGACGGCGTGGGCGCCACGACGTTCGAGGGCGGGCTGAAGGCGCTGCGCCCGCGCGGCCTCATGGCCCTGTACGGCGCGGCCAGCGGCCCGGTCCCGCCCCTGGACCCGCAGGTCCTGTCGAGGAACGGCTCCCTCTTCCTGACCCGCCCGACCCTGGTCCACTACATCGCCGAGCGGGAGGAGCTGCTCCAGCGCGCCTCCGACCTGTTCGAGTGGATCCGCACGGGACGGCTGCGCGTCAACGTCTCCGCGCGCTACCCGCTGGCGGAGGCGGGCCGGGCCCACGAGGACCTGACGGCCCGCCGCACCACGGGCAAGCTGCTGCTGATCCCGTAGCGGGTCAGGCCGGCGAGGCCGCCTCCACGGCGCCGCCGCGGGGGCGGTAGGTCACGCGCCACAGGGCGACGAGGAGCAGCAGCGCCACCACGCCCCACCCCGGCAGGAGTCCCGAGACCACCGCCACGGCCAGCGGCAGCACGACGGAGGGCAGCGCCCAGACCCAGATCCACACGCGCCCGGCCCGCGCCGCCACGCCGAGCACGGCGGAGGCCGCGAAGTAGACGGCCAGCCCGCCGCCCATGACCCAGCCGGTGCCGCCGTGCAGGTGCTCCTCGGGCGCGGCGGCCACCACGCCCATGCCGGCGGCGGTCGCGGTGATGCCCGCCGTCATGGCGAAGTGCGCGGGCAGCGCGATGTACGACTTGAGCCCGCCTTCGCTGGCCCCGGGGACGGCGCTCAGGCCGTAGTGGAGCGTGAGCCACCACAGGGAGACGATCAGCCCGAACCCGGCCACGGCCGCGAGCCCGAGCGGCAGCCCCCAGTCGTGACCGGAGGCGGCCACGACGACCTGCATGACCGCCTCGCCCAGCACGATGATCACGAAGAGGCCGAGCCGCTCGCCCAGGTGGGCGGGGTCGAGGACGGCCGGGACGGCGGTCCTGACCACGTGCGCGGAGCGGCCGTTGAGCAGCCTGCGCCGCTCCCGCTGTTCCAGGCGCTCGGCCTGCCGCCGCATCTCGTCGATGAACTTCTCCGGCCTGCGGCTCTGCAGCACCGAGAAGCCCACGTCCAGCACGACGCCGAGCCCCCACATGACGTAGCGGCCCGGCGGCTCCATCCAGATGGAGGCGAACCACGGCGCCAGCCCGGCGCCGAGCTGGGCCGCCGGCCAGGCCGTCATGACCGTGCCGGCGGCCTGCAGCGACTGGGAGGCGCTGATGCGGCAGGTGATGTAGGCGGCGATGAACCAGCCGTCGTGGGTGCCGACCCCGGTGATCTCGTGCGCGACGTCGGGCGCGGCGGCCGCCATGACGGCGATGCCGAACATGCCGATGAGCATGCTGCGTGTGTGCGTCTGCTCCGCCCGGACGTTGGCGTACAGGGTCAGCGACGTCCAGATGCTCCACACCGCGTAATAGAGCACCGCGAACAGGGCGACGTTCTCCCAGGTCGGGTGCTGGAGCCGGTGCGCGAGCTGGGCCACCGCCACCACCACGACCAGGTCGAAGAACAGTTCAAGCCAGCTCGCGTGGCGCTCTCCCGCTTCACTCACGGCACATGAGAATAGATCGCCTTCGCCCCACATGCGGCAGAGGGAGGGTGATCCGCTCCATTCGGGAGGGTTTCGGTAGGGTTCGGCACCATGGAGATCGGTGCCTCCGTCGTCTCGTTCGCCTTGGTCGTCGCCCTGCTCACGGTGACGCCGGGCCTCGACACGGCGCTCATCCTGCGTACCTCCGTCATGGCCGGACGCCGCCCGGCCTGGGGCGTCGTGCTGGGCATCCAGCTCGGCACGCTGCTCTGGGGCCTGCTCACCGCGGCCGGGCTGTCCGCGCTGCTCGCGGCCTCCCAGCTCGCGTACGACGTGCTGCGCTGGGCCGGGGCCGCGTACCTGCTGTGGATGGGGGCGCGCATGCTGCTCACGAAGGGGGCGGCGGGAGCGGCGCCCGAGGCGGAGGAACGGCGGGAGACGCGCTTCCGCATCGGGTTCCGGCGCGGGCTGGTCACGAACCTGCTCAACCCCAAGGTGGGCGCCTTCTACGTGGCGATGCTGCCGCAGTTCATCCCCGACGACGCCCCGCACGCCGTCATGGGCCTGCTGCTGGCCGGCGTGCACGCGGCCGAGGGCCTGGTGTGGAGCACCGTGCTCATCGGGTTCGCGACGCTGATGAGCGGGGTGCTGCGCACCGAGCGGGTCAGGCGGGTGCTCGACCGGGTCACGGGCGTGGTCATCGTGGGCTTCGGCCTGCGCCTGGCCGTCGAGAGATGACGGACAGCCTGTTCAGTCTGTTCAGTCCCATGGCCACTCCAGCAGGCGGGCGCCCAGGACGGCCGTCTCCAGCGTGAAGCGCTGGGTGGGGTCGTCCGGGGAGAAACCGGTCAGGCGGCGCACCCGTTCGAGGCGGTAGGTGACGGCACGGGTGCTGACGCCCAGCCGGCGCGCGGCGGCCGTCTGGTTGCCCTGCGCGGCGAAGACCGCCTCCAGCGTCTCCAGCAGGGGCCCGTGGCCGCCGCGGGCGGTCAGCAGGGGGCTCAGCACGCTCGTCACGAGGTCCTCCATCGCCGCCCGGTCGCGCAGCAGGACGGGGAAGACGAGCAGGTCGGCGGCCCTGACCACGTCGATCGTGAGCCCGAGCCGGTCGGCGAGGTCGAGGGCGGAGGCGGCCTCGCGGTACGAGGTGACCACGCCGCCCGGGCCGCGCTGCGGGCGGCCGACCCCGACCCGCCAGCCCGGGGCGAAGCGGCTGCGCACGTGGTGGGCGAACTCCCCCACCGCCGCCGTCAGCGTGGCGGGGGCGACGCAGACGAGCAGCCCGTCGCGCACGGCCACCAGCACGTTGTGCGAGCCGAAACGGGCGACGAGGTCACGCTCGATGCGGTCCTGCCCGCCGTCCTCCAGCCCGCGGGCCACGGCCACGACGTACGACTCGGCCAGCCGCAGCCCGAAGTGCTCGGCGCGCTCGGCCAGGCGCTCGGCCCTGCCGAGGAGCAGGTCGTCCACGAACGCGCGGCGCGCCGCCTCCTCCTCGCGGATCGCGGCGTGCTGGGCCTGCTCGTACCCCTCCATGAGGGCCGACACGGCCCGGCGCAGCGCGGCGAGGACGGCGGGGCCGCGCGCGGCGTTCGCGGCGCCTACCGCCTTCCCGCTGTTCCCGGCGTTCGCGGCGTTCCCGGCGGGCCGGCGCTCGGCCGCCGCGAGGGCCGCGTCCACCAGGTCGCGGAGCGGGACGCCCAGCCGCGCGGCGCGGGACCCGGCCTCGTGGTAGGCGTCCAGGTCGGCCCGCTCCGGCAGGCGCCCGGTCTCCGCAGCCCGGGCGAGCACCTGTAAGTGCCCGCCGAGCAGGTCGGCGGGCACCCGGGAGACTGCCATCACACTCCTACGTCGCGCCTGTCGAAGGTGAGGACCGCGGTGAGGGCGAGCACGGCCGTCGCCCCCGCCAGCACAAGGTAGTCCCCGGCCGGCAGCCCCTCGTAGAGGGGCCTGCCGTCGGCGTAGTAGTGGAACGGCGAGACCCACCGCAGCCAGGAGACGGCGTCCACGCCGCGGCCGACGGTGACGACCATGTAGCCGAGCGCGGCCCACACGCCGAGCACGGCCGAGGCGGCGGCCTTGCGCCCGGTGGCGGCGCCCACCGCGAGCGTCAGCGTGCCGAAGAACAGGGCGAGCAGGTAGAGGCCGATGTGTGCGGCCAGGAGCCGGCCGAAGGGGGTGTCGATGCCGACCTGCCGGGTCATCGTCCACACGATCACGAAGGTGACGGCGGCCACGGCGAGCAGGCCGAGCGCCAGCCCCGCGAACCGCGCCAGCACCACCCGCCCGCGCTCCACCGGCAGGGTGACGACGAGCTCCAGCGTGCCGGCCTCCTCGGGCCCGGCGATCGCCCGGTTGGCCAGGATCATCGCGCAGACGACGAACAGCATCGGGACGATGAGCTGGTAGACGACCGTCTGGAGGTAGCCGGTGCCGGTGCCGATGTCCTGCAGGCCGCCCATGAGGTCCTTCAGCGCGCCGGGGTACTTGGCCATGGCCTGGGCGCTGTAGGTCGCCGGGTCGTCCTTGATGCTCGCGTAGATGCCGAGGTACATCGTCAGGAACGCGCCGAGGCCGATCGTCCAGCCCGCCAGGGCCCGCAGATTGTCACGCAGGTACTTGGTGATCATGGTGTGCGCCCTCCTCGCTGTAGTAGGTGAGGAAGATCTCCTCCAGGTCCGGCTCGGCGCTGACGAGGTGGACGACGGTGAAGCGGGCGGCTGCCTTGATGAGCGCGTCCGGGCGGCCGTCGATCGTGCAGCGCACGCCGGCCCCCTCCACGCGCAGGTCGCGCACGCCCGGCAGCCCCTCGAACGCCTCGCGCGGCACGGGCCCGTCGAAGTGCAGCTCCACCCGGCGCACGGCCTTCTCCCGCAGCGCGGCCACGTTCTCCACGGCGACCAGGCGCCCGGAGCGCACGATGCCGACCCGGTCGGAGACGTGCTCCACCTCGGCCAGAACGTGCGAGGACATGAGCACCGTGCGGCCGGAGGCGCGCACCTCGCGCACCATGGCCAGGAACTCCTGCTGCACCAGCGGGTCGAGCCCCGACGTCGGCTCGTCCAGGATCAGGAACTCCGGCTCGTGCATGAACGCCTGGATCAGCCCGATCTTCTGCCGGTTGCCCTTGGAGAGCTTGCGCATCGGCACCGACAGGTCCGCGTCGAGCCGCTCGGCCAGCTCGGCGACCCGGCCCGGCGGCACGCCGCCCCGCATCCTGCCCAGGAACGCCAGGTAGTCGCGGGCCCGTTCGCGGCCCTCCAGCACCAGGTCCCCGGGCAGGTAGCCGATCCGCGCCCGGATCGCGGCCTCGCCGGGAGGCGCGCCGAGCACGCGCACCCGGCCGCCGGTGGGCCGGATCAGGTCCATGAGGAGCCTGATCGTGGTCGTCTTTCCCGCGCCGTTCGGCCCGAGGTACCCGAAGACCTCTCCCGGCTGGATGTCCAGCGTGAGATCCTCCAGGCCACGGCGCCTGCCGTAGTACTTGCTGAGCCCTTCGGCCCGCACCACTGCCGTCATGCCGCCATGGTGACGGCGGGGGCGGGGCGGCGTCAGGGCGCGAACCCGGCAAGCGGCCGCGCGGCTCCTTTCCGGCCCCCGGCAACCACCGGAGGGGTTACGGCACGGGGTCGGGCGCGCCCGGCGGGAGGAAGGGCAGCTCGGGCGGGCCGTGCTCGATGAGGCGCAGCAGCGCGTCCGTGTCGAGATGCCGCTCGACGAGGTCGCCCAGCGCGTCGAGGCGCTCCTCGCGCAGCCGGGCGAAGTCCGTGCCGGGGGCGGGTGTGAAGTCGCGGCCCGCCTCGCGGGCCACGTCCGCGAGGAAGGCGCGGCGGAAGCCGTCGTTCTCCAGCGCGCCGTGCCAGGTGGTGCCCCAGACGTTCGCGACGCGGCAGCCGTCCAGGAACGGCTCGCCGCCGTCCACCGTCGCCACCCCGTGATGGATCTCGTACGCGGAGACGGACTCGCCGTAGGCGTGGCCGGAGGGCCGGCCGAGCACCTTGTCCGCGGCGAACGCGAACCGCGCGGGCAGCAGCCCGAGCCCGTCCACCCGCCCGGCGCCCGACTCGACCTCGTCCACGATCTCCCGGCCGAGCATCTGGAAGCCGCCGCAGACGCCGAGGATCGGCCCCTTGCGCGCCGGCAGCGCCGCGGCCAGGCCGGTGCGGCGCAGCCAGGCGAGGTCGTCCACGGTGGCCCGCGAGCCGGGCAGCACCACCAGGTCGGCGTCGTCGAGGTCGGCCGCGGCCGTGACGAACCGCACCACCACGCCCGGCTCGGCCGCCAGCGCGTCGACGTCGGTGAAGTTCGACATCCGGGGCAGGCGGACCACGGCCACGCGCAACGTCTGCCGCCCGTACGGCTCGCGGGTCGCGGCCGGGCGCGCGTCCAGGGCCAGGGAGTCCTCGACGTCCAGCCACAGGCCGTCCGCCCACGGCAGCACCCCGTACACCTCGCGGCCGGTCAGCCCGCGGAGCTGGTCGAGCCCGGGCCGCAGCAGCTCGGGCGCGCCGCGGAACTTGTTGACCACGAACCCGGCCACCAGCGCCTGGTCGGCCGCTTCCAGCAGCCCGACCGTGCCGTAGAACGCGGCGAACACCCCGCCCCGGTCGATGTCGCCCACCACGACCACGGGCAGGCCGGCGGCCCGGGCGAGACCCATGTTCGCCAGGTCGCCGCGGCGCAGGTTGATCTCGGCCGGGCTGCCGGCGCCCTCGCAGATCACCACGTCGTACCGGCTCCTCAGCCGGTCGAGCGAGCGCAGCGCGGTGGCGCGCAGCATGTCGCGCACCCGTCCGTACTCCATCGCGTCCACGTCGGCGACGGGCCGGCCGAGCAGCACGACCTGGCTGCGCCGGTCGCTGCCCGGCTTGAGCAGGACGGGGTTCATGTCCGCGTCAGGCTCGATGCCGGCCGCCTGCGCCTGCATCGCCTGGGCCCGCCCGATCTCGGCGCCGTCGGTCGTGACGTACGAGTTGAGGGACATGTTCTGCGCCTTGAACGGCGCCACGCGGACCCCCTGACGGGCCAGCCACCTGCAGATTCCGGCGGTGACCACACTCTTGCCCGCGTCGGAGGTGGTCCCCGCCACGAGCAGCGCACCCCTGACCGCCCGCACGCTTCGCACGCCCGGATCCTCCCACATCTTCCCATTCACCAGGAGGAGGGAGGGGGCCCGGCTCGCGAGAACGCGCCCAGCGGTGTCAGGCGGCGGCGCGGGCCGCCGGGCCCGTGACGCACCGTCCACCGCGCAGCAGCCTCTGCGCGGTGTCGCGGACCCGGGGGTCGCGCACCCGGGCCACGAACTCCTCCGGCGTGCCGCCGCACACCCGCGCCAGCTCGGCCGACGCGTCGAGCAGCGCGCCGATCAGCCGCCGCTGCGGCGCCAGGCGCATGGGCCGCCCCGCCTCGTCCGCGAGACAGCCGTGCAGGCCCTCGTACACGTGACAGGCGACCGCCCCGGCCCCCTCCAGGCGGGCGGCCGGCCCGTCGAAGGACACGGGGTGAGCGCCGGGATCGAGCACGCGCCGCCGGTAGTTGGGCTCGGTCCGGTCGAGCGCGGCGAGCTGCCTGTCGTCCACCCAGGACACGAACAGCTCGGACACGCCGGGCGCGGCCACCGGGGCGGCTGGGATGTACCCGTACCTGCTGATGTGCGCGGATACGCCCGGAGCGAGGCCGCGTACCCTCACCCGGGTGAGCGGCGCCACCGTGGGCACCCGGTGGCGCGTGAACTTGCGGTGGAGCTGGGCCGGAGCGGCGTTGGACCCCACGGCGACCACGGCGTGCCGGGCCCGCATCGGCGCGGCCCCGCGGGCGGTCAGCCACGTGTCGATGGGCGAGCCCTCCACGTGCCAGTCGCCGTCGTGTCCGGCCAGCGGCAGGAAGCGGTGTCCGGCCAGCACGCCCGGCCCCTGCGGGAGCAGGCCGGGATAGGTGAGGGGCAGGGCCATGGGGTCGTCGCGGGTCAGTGCCGGCGACGCGGGATGGCGGTGCGCGAGGTCGTCGCGGGCGAGAGCCGGCGACGCGGGACGGTGATGCGTGAAGTCGTGAGGCATGGGGTGGGAGCCGGGGTCGAGGTGGGCGCGGGGAGGGGCGCCGTCCGGTCACGTTCTCCCCATATTGCCTCATGCGGGAACGTGGCGCCCACCTGGGGGTGGTGATCGGCCCGGCGGCCCCGGCTTCCGGGGGAAGGGCGCGCGGCCCTAGGGTGTGGATCGCCCGCACAGGGCCGCGCACATCCGGGGACGGGAAGGGAGCGGGATGCCGGCTTCACGCCCGCTCCGGCCGGGCGATCCCGAGTGGATCGGCCCGTACCGCATCGTCGGCGTGCTCGGCTCGGGCGGCCAGGGCATCGTCTACAAGGGCGTGCGCGACGGCGGCGGCGACGTCGCGGTCAAGGTCGTCCACAGCCACCTCAGCCAGGACGCCGACGTCACGAAGGGATTCCTGCACGAGGTGGAGGCGGCGCGCCGGGTGGCGGCCTTCTGCACGGCGGCCGTGCTCGACGTCGGGACGGTGGACGGCCGGCCGTACATCGTGAGCGAGTACGTCGCCGGCGACACCCTGCACGCGGTCGTCCGCGAGCGGGGACCGCGGACCGCGGGCGTGCTCGACCGGCTCGCCATCTCGACGCTGACCGCGCTGGCCGCCATCCACGAGGCCGGCATCGTGCACCGCGACTTCAAGCCGGGCAACGTGCTCATGGGTCCCGAGGGCCCGATCGTCATCGACTTCGGCATCGCCAAGGCCCTCGACGCGACCACCATGGCCTCCGGGCCCGTCGGCACCCCGGCGTACATGTCGCCCGAGCAGTTCAGGGGCGAGCGGGTCGGGCCGGCGTCGGACGTCTTCGCGTGGGCGGGCACGATGGTGTTCGCCGCCACCGGGCGTGCGCCGTTCCGCGGGGAGACGGTGCCGGCCATCCTCAACCAGGTCCTGAGCGGGACGCCCGACCTGACCGGCGTGCCGCCGCACCTGGTGGGACCGATCCAGGAGTGCCTGGCCAAGGACCCCGCCGCCCGGCCCACGCCCGCCGCCCTGCTGCAACGGCTGATCGGCCGTACGGGGCCGGCGGCGCCGCACGCCGCCGCATCCTCTCCCGCGGGCAACCCCGTTCCCCCGCCTGCGGACATCCGGGAGGCGCCGACCTCGCCGAGCCGGCCCAGGACGTTCAGCCGGCGGGCCCTGATCGGCGGCGCCGCGGTCACGGCCGCCGCGGCGGTCTCCGCGTTCGCCCTCCTCGGCGGCCGCGACGAGCCCGTCCGCCCGGTGAGTGACGACCGCTCCCCCGCCCCCACCGGGACGGCCGGCCCGTCCGCGACGCCCACGAAGCAGCCGTTCGGCACGCCGCTGACCGAGCCGGTCCCGCTCACCCGCGACTGGGGCGCCGCCACCGTGCTCGCCGCCTCCGGCCCGCTCGTCGCCTGCGGCACCGACAACGGGACCGTGCTCGCCCGGACCACCGGGCAGCCCGCCGCCACCCGCCTCGGCGACGGCGGCGCCTCGGTGACCGCCGTGGCGTGCGGCGAGCGCGACGGCGCGCCCGTGGTGGCCTCCGGCCACGGCGACGGCCGGATGCGGTTGTGGAGCACGACGGGCGAGAGCCTGGCCACGCACCGCGCCCCCGACCCGATCATCGGCGTCGCGGTCACCGGCGGCCGGGTGATCGCGGTGTCGCAGAAGTACGACAGCCTCCGCGACCTCCACAGCGTCGTACGGCTGTGGGACGTCGCCACCGGCAAGCAGATCGGCCCCGCGGTCACCGACCACTTCCAGGGCGTCAGCGGGCTGGCCTTCGGCACGCTCGACGGGAAGGACGTGCTGGTCACGGGCGACGGTCACAACCGGATCCAGGTGCGGCGGCTGCCGGACGGCAAGGTGACGCGCACGTTCGGCACCGGGGACATCGGCGGCGTCGAGCGGCTGGCCTGCGCCGAGATCGGCGGCAGGGCCGTCCTGGTCTCCACGCACCTGGACGCCACCCTGCGCGTGTACGACCTGGCGACCGGCAAGCGCCGCGAGAAGTGGAAGTTCAGCGCGAGCAGCCCGGACGACCGGGGCGTGACCGCGCTCGCCACGGGCCGCACCGGCGAGGCGCCCATCGCGGTCGCCGTGCACCACGCGGCGGGCGAGAACGTCCTCGTACGGGTCTGGAACCTGGACGACGGCGACGTCGTCGGCACCCTCGGGCCGGGGCCCGGCGGCGCGATCCGCACCGCCACCCTGTCGGAGACCGCGGGCCTGCCGGTCGTGGCGGGCGTCACCGAGGACCGCACGCTCCGCACCTGGAACATCGGCCCCGCCTGACCGGCGTCAGGGCCGCCGGCGGGAAGCGCGTCTCCGAGGCCGGCCGAGACGCGGCGGACGAGACCCCGACTCACACGGCCGGATCGGGGTAGACGGGCGCGGGTGACGAAAGGAGCACTCGTGCGCCGACTGGTGGCCATCGTCAACTCCTCCGCCGGGGGCACGGACGACGACGTGCTGTCGCGGGTCCTGTCCGAGCTGGCCGGGCACGCCGACACCGTGGAGGCCCGGATCAAGGACCCGTCCGAGCTGGCCGCCCTTCTGGGTGAGCATCCGGGACGCGACCCGGTGGTGCTCGGCGGCGACGGGTCCCTGCACTGCCTGGTGGCGGCGCTGGCCGAGCGCGGCGAGCTGGGGTCCCGCACGGTCGGGCTGGTCCCGCTGGGGACCGGCAACGACCTGGCCCGGGGAGTCGGGCTGCCGCTCGATCCCGTGGAGGCGGCCCGGGTGGCGGCCACCGGGGAGCCGCACCCGCTGGACCTGCTGCGCGACGACGACGGCGGCATCGTGGTCAACGCCGTGCACGCCGGGGTCGGGGTCGAGGCGGCCCGGACGGCCCGGCCACTCAAGCCGTTCCTGCGCCGCTTCGCCTACGCCGCCGGCAGCGTGATCGCCGGCGTGCGCACGCGCGGCGCGCCGCTGCGGGTGGAGGTGGACGGCCAGGTCGTCGCGGACGGGCGCCGCCGCGTGCTCATGGTCGGCATCGGCAACGGCCGCACCATCGGCGGCGGCACCCCCGTCACACCCGGCGCCAGGCCCGACGACCGGCTCGCCGACGTGATGGTGTCCTTCGCCACCGGCCCGCTGCGCCGCCTGTGCTACGGCCTGCTGCTGAAGCTCGGCCGGCACACCCGGCGGACGGACGTGGTGACGGTCCGGGGCCGCGGCGTGCGCCTGTCCGGGCCCGCGGTGCACGTCAACGCCGACGGCGAGCTGACCGGCCCGTACCCCGCCCGCACCTGGACCGTCCTCCCCCACGCCTGGCGCCTGACCCTGCCCCGCCGCACCACCTGAAACCGCACCACCTGAAGTCGTACCGCCTGAAACCGTGCGGTCCGGAGAGGTCCGCCGGGCCTCGTAGCATGCGCGCATGACCACGCACGGTTTCGGGCTCACCGCCGAGGGCCCGTTCGACTTCGCCGCCTCGCTGCGTTTCGTCGAGGACTGGCCGGCCACCAGCGCGCTGCCCTCCGACGGGCGGACGCTGCGCTTCGCCTACTGCGCGGAGGCCGACTGGCTGCCGATCGGCGTGAGCGTGACGGGCGCGCCGGGCGGGGTCGCCGTCACCACGACGCGGGCCGCGGGCCCGGCCATCCGGCGTGAGGTGGCGCGCATCCTGTCGCTCGACGTGGACGGCGCCGGGTTCGCCGAGGTCGGCGAGGCCGACCCGGTGCTCGGCGACCTCCAGCGCCGCCGCCCCGGCCTGCGGCCGGTCTGCTTCTGGAGCCCGTGGGAGGCGGCGTGCTGGGCGGTGATCGTGCAGCGCTCGTCCATGCTGATCGCGTCCCGGATCAAGCAGCGCGTCGCCGAGCGGTACGGCGCAGCGGTCACCGTGGACGGCCGGGCGTACACGGCGTTCCCGCCGCCCCTGTCGCTGGTGGACGCCGACGGCCTCGGCCTGCCCGCACAGAAGGAGGAGTGGGTGCGCGGGCTGGCCCGGGCGGCGCTCGACGGCGTCCTGACCACCGAGCACCTGCGCTCGCTCGCCCCGGAGGAGGCCCTGGCCGAGTTGCGCGCCCTGCCCGGCGTGGGGCCGTTCTCGGCCGGCCTGATCCTGATCCGCGGGGCGGGCGCGCCCGACGCGTTCCCGGGCGACGAGCCGCGCCTGTTCGCGATCCTGCGCGAGGCGTACGGCCTGCCGGAGAACGCGCCCCCGTCCGCGTACCGGAGGCTGGCCGAGGCGTGGCGGCCCTACCGTTCCTGGGCCTCCTTCGCGTTCCGGGCCTCCACCTACGGCGTCATGGACGACTGAGCTCCTGGCCGGACCCTCGGCCGGGAGTCGCGCGCCACGGCCCGCCCCTCGCGCCGGCGGAGGATCGCGCGGGCGGCCACCACGACGCAGACGACGCCGAGCAGCAGCCCCCAGGTGATGTCGGTGAGGAAGTGCATGCCGCGGTACAGCCGGGAGAAGGCGACGGCGAGCGGGGCGGCGATCCCCAGCGTCCAGACCACCACCTGGAGCGCCCGGTTGCGGAGGTGCGTGGTCAGAACGAGCGCGAACCCGCAGTAGAACGCGACGGCCGCGCTGACGTGCCCGGAGGGGAAACTGGAGGTCGGCGGGGCCGGGTCGAGGTGCTCCACCGGCGGCCGGTGCCGCCCGACCACCTCGGTGACGGCCAGGAAGACCAGCGACTGGCTCCAGACGGCCACGATCAGGAAGACCGACTCGCGCCAGCGCCCGTACGCCAGCCGGAAGGCGATCGCGGCGATCGCGGTGAGCGCCACGATGTACGGCGTGTCCGACAGGCTGCTGCCGAAGTCGGTGAGCGTGTTCCACAGCGAGGTGCGGTCGGCGGCCAGCGCCCGGCTGACCCCGGCCTCGCCGGTGGGCCAGGCGAGGATCAACTCGCCCACGCCGTACGTCACGCCGGCCATGAGGACCAGCGGCAGTAAGATCGTCAGGGCGTAGTACTTCACGTGCTCAGTGCTTCTGGACATGGCTCACCTTCACCGGTTCGGGGTCCACTCCTTCGGTCAGCGGCGAGGCGGGTCTGCGGCCCTGCTCACGCCGCCACGTCTCGAATCCCGCGGCGGTGGCGGCGACCACCGCGGCGCCCAGCACGATCCCGGCGACCACGTCGCTCACCCAGTGCACGCCGAGCGCGATCCTGGTGTAGCCGACCGACAGCACGAGGAACCAGGCGACCGCCCAGGCCACCGCCTTCCCCCAGCGGGGCAGGTGGGGCAGGAGCAGCAGGACGACCACCCCCGCGCCGAGCGTCACGTTGACCGCGTGGCCCGACGGGAAGGAGTCGCCCGGCGCCAGCGCGACGGGGTCGGGCAGGTGCGGCCGGGCCCGCGCGACGACGATCTTCAGCGCGAGGCCGAGCAGCCCGCCCACGGTCACGGTGGTGACCGCCCAGACGGCCAGCCGCGGCGCTCCCTTGTACAGCAGCCAGGCGGCGTACGCGATCACCGCGATCCGCCACGGCCACGGCCCGAACAGGTCCGTCCACACGATGAGCACCCGGGTCACGCCGGGATGGGCGAGCGCGTACGCGTGCAGCCGCTCGGCGACCCCCGCGTCCAGCCCGTTGATCGGCATCTTGGCCACGACGAGCAGCAGGCTGAACGGGATCATGATGAGCGCCACCGCGAGGCTGGCCACCGTCAGGCGCAGCCCCAGACGACGGTCACCCTCGACGCGAGCCCTCCGCTGTCGACGTCCCATGGTCGCGGCCCTCCTCCGATGCGCGTGGGCCGACGGCTACCCCGTCGGCGGCCGATGATTCCTGCCTGAAGGGGCGCGGCGCGGGTAGTGCCGGTGGCATGTCCCCCACCGTGGCGGTCGTGGCGCACCGCAAGAAGATCCTGGGCGCGGGCCTGGACCGGCTCCGCGTGCTCATCACCGAACAGAACGTCGGCGACCTGCTCTGGTACGAGGTGCCCAAGAGCAGGAAGGCGCCGAAGAAGGTCCGCAAGGCGCTCAAGCAGGGCGCCGAGCTGGTGTTCGTCTGGGGTGGAGACGGCATGGTGCAGCGCTGCGCCGACGCGATGGCCGGCTCCGGCGTGCCGATGGCCATCCTGCCGGCCGGCACCGCGAACCTGTTCGCGAACAACCTCGGCATCCCCATCGACCTGGAGGAGTCGGTGCGGATCGGCTTCCACGGCCGCCGCGAGAAGCTGGACCTGGGCCTGCTCAACGGCGAGCACTTCGCGGTGATGGCGGGCGCCGGGTTCGAGGCCGAGATGATCGCCGACGCCGACGGGCAGGCCAAGAGGCGGCTCGGCAAGCTGAGCTACGTCAAGGCGGCGGTCCGGCACGTCGGCGGGCCGCTGGTGCCGATGAAGATCAAGGTGGACGGCACGACCTGGTTCGAGGGCAAGGCGAGCTGCCTGCTGCTGGGCAACGTGAGCACGATCGCCGGCGGCGTCGACGCCTTCGACGACGCCCGGCCCGACGACGGCTGGCTGGAGGTGGGCGTCTCCACGGCCAAGGGGCCGATCCAGTGGGCCCGGGTGCTCGGCAAGATGGCCGCGGGCCGTTCCGAGGAGTCGCCGTTCGTCCGGATCACCCGGGCCAGGAAGGTGTCGGCCCGGTTCGGGGCGCCCCTGACGTACGAGCTGGACGGCGGCGAACGCGAGCCCACCACCCGCCTCAAGGCCAAGGCCGTGCCGGGAGCCCTCACCCTCTGCCTGCCCGAGGACGCCCGCACGCCCGAGGACGCCCGTACGTCCTAGGGGGTGTCGCGCAGCGCGATCAGCTCGTCGTTCATGGCGTCGAGGAAGGCGGGCGCCGTGCGCAGCTCCTCCGGGCTGAACCGCCTGCTGCGCTCGCTGACGACGCCGGTGCTCCTGGTCACCACCGGCGGGGTGATCACCTCGGCCGGTGTCGTGCTCGCCGCCACCTTCGCCGCGCTGGTGGTGATCCCGCCGGCGTTCCTCGTGCAGATCGCCTTTTGCGGGTCCGGAGGCCGCGTCCGCGAGGTACGTTCGCCTCAAGCCACGCGGCGAGCCCTTCCGCCTCCCCCGGTGGTCCGGTCGCGCCGCCATGTCCCTGGGCTGGAGGGTCGCTCGTGGCACGAACGCGCGGCAGGAAACGGGGCAACGCGGTCAACCCGCCCCCGGCGTCGGCGAAGCCGGCGCCACCGCAGGCGGTTCCACCGAGGCCGGGTTCACCGAAGCCGACGCCATCGAAGGAGCCGGAGCAGGAGCCGCAGCAGGAGCCGGCCGAGCCCGCCGCGGCCGGCAGGAGCCGGCCGGTGATCGCCTGGGTGGCCGGGATCGCCGCCGCCGTCATCGGCACCGCGTCGGGTGTCGTGTTCACCGGCTGGTTCAACTCCCTCGGCCCCGCGGCCTTCGACGGGCTCGGCGGATCCCCTCCCGTCACCGTCGCGTACGTCATGCTGCAGAACGACGGGCTGGACCTCGCCCTGCGCGAGCCCGTGACGGCCTTCCAGGACCGGGCGATCCTGCTGGGACGGCCCGACGCCGCCCAGCGCGCGGCGTTCCTGGAGCGCTACCGGGCGGCCGGGATCGGACGGATGCAGATCACGGTCGTCCTGGAGGGCAACCGGGCGGGGCTGCGCATCGCCGACGTGCGGCCGCGCGTCCTCAGCAGCGCCCCGCCGTCCGACGCCGCCCTGCTGACGCCGTCGAGCGCGGGTGAGGCGCCCGCCATCGAGGTGGTCGCGGACCTCGACCGGCCCGTACCGCGCCTGACCACGAAGAAGGACCCCCGCGTCCCGTACTTCTCCACCCGGCAGATCGACCTGGTCAGGGGCGAGCGGGCGACGCTGAGCATCACGGCCGCCACCACGAAGGGGTTCTACGAGTTCGAGTTCGTGGCCACGGTCGTCAGCGACGGTCACGCCGAGGAACTGCGGATCACCGCGCCGGGCGGCCGGCCGTTCCGCCTGACCGCCCGGTCCCGCGCGTACCGCGCCGTCTACCGCACCTCACCCGCCGACGGCTGGGAGCCTCCCGCGGTCTGCCGGCGCGCGGAAGGGAACGCGTGCTGAGCGCCCGGGCCGTGGCGGCGTCGCTCGCCGCGGCCCTGGCGGTGTGCCTGGCGCCGGCCTCCGACTCGGCGGACGGCACGCGGCGGGCCGTGGGGTGGCGGGCGGTCTGGTCCACGACCCTCACGCAGGGCCCGGGCGGCCTCTGGCGGGACCCCGTCGCGGAGTACGTGGCCGGGGCGTCCGAGGGCGTCGTGGCTCTGGGGCTGGGACGGGGTCCGGTCGTGGTCATGGACGCGGGGACCGGCCTGATCCGGTCCCGGATCCGGCCGAAGGGCTCCGGGAACGCGCGCCGGATCTGGGTCGCCGGCGACACGCTCGTCGTCCAGCGCGGCGCCACGTCGGACTACGGAGCGGAGAGCTACCTGGCCGCGTACGACCTGCCGACGGCCGCCCCGCTGTGGGTGACGTACGTCGCGGGCGACGAGGAGCACGCCGAGGTCACGCCGCGCGGTGTCGCGATCGCGCGCCCCTCCCGCCTGGACCTGTACGACCTGCGGCGCGGGACGAGCGCGGGCGGCGTGCCGGTCCGGCCGGGCTGCGCGACGAGCATCGCGGCGGCGGGCGCGGCGGTGGCGCTGCTCAGCGGCTGCCCGGGAGAGGCACTGCGGCTGTCGGCGATCGACCCGGCCACCGGCCGGCCGCGCTGGGAACGCGCGCTCCCGTACACGACGCCGCCCGGCGACCGCGCCGAGAAGGGCATGGCGACGGAGGTGCAGGGGGCCGCCGACGGCTCCGTCCTGGTCCGGATCAACCAGACCTCGCTGCTGTACGCGCCGGACGGCCGGCCGCTGCCGGGCGTCCTCTCCCCCGCCCCGGAGGCTCGCGTCGTGACCACGGGGGGCGTGCTGGCCCACTCCTTCGCCCCCGCGGCGCCCGACGGGCGGCCGGAGTCCGTGGTCACGCAGGAGTTCGACCCGGGCGGCCGGCGGCTGCTCCGGACCCGCCGGACGGGCGCGGCGGGGCCCCTCTTCGCTGACGGCAGGACGTTCGTCGCCATGGACGTCATGGGGCGGACGCTGGGGCTCACCTGGCCGCTCCCGGCGCACCTGACGTCCGTCGACGCCGTGACCGGCGAGACCGCCGACCTCCCGCTGCCGGTCCCGCACGCGATGGCCGAACTCGTGGGGGTGGCCGGCGGTCTGGCGTTCGTGCTCGGCCCCGTTCCCGAGACCCTCGGCGGTGACGGTCCCGCCGCCCGGGTCACCGCGTACCGGCTGGTGCGGGAGGAACGGCCCCGGGCCGCGCCCCTGGGGGCGGTCGCGGCGTCGCGCTGGCCGGACGCCTGCCGCCTCCTCACCGCCGCGGACCTGGCCCCTCTCGGCGGCGGCCATCGCGCCTTCCCCCGGACGCCCGGACCGCGCCTCCCGCGGCCGCCGGGAGCGGCGGACACGGCGGGGACGACGGGCACGGCGGGCACGGCGGGGACGACGGGCACGGCGGGCACGGCGGCGCCCGGTCAGGTGGCCTGCGACTGGATCCCGTCCGCGGACGACGGGACCGTCGTCTTCGTCTCCGTCGAGTGGGTCGCGCCCTCGGCCCGCGAGGCGCGGGAGCTGTTCGCCGCCGAGACCGCCCGGCTGAAGGCCGACGCCGGCGTCAGGGCACTCCCGGGCGGCGAGCCCGACGTCCACTTCCACGGGCTCGGCACACCTGCGGGCACGCAGTTCCACGCCCTGGTCGTCGCCGGCCCGGTCGTCGCACGGCTGATGACCCGCTCCGAGGCGGCCGTGCGGCTGCTCGGCCCCCGGCTGCGCGACAACCTGCGCGCCGCGACCTCCGCAGGCCCGCCGTGACCCGCGCGCCGGAAAGATCCTCGCCCGGCGCGTGAACCGGTGCGCGGGTCCGGTCGTCTTACCAGGCATGATCCAACACACGACGGCTCGCGTCGCGCTGGGAACGTTCCTGGCCGCCGGCCTGGCCCTGGTCGGCCCCGCCGCCGCCGCGCACGCCGCCACCGAGGCCACCGGCACCCCGGCCGCGCACACCGCCGCCCGCGAGACGTTCGGTCCCTCCGGCTACGGGGGTGTCAAGCTGCGGATGAGCGCCAAGGCCGCCGCGGCCACGGGCAAGATCTCGCGCCTGCGCGGGCAGGACTCCCCGAGCTGCACGAGCTGGCAGCTCAAGGCCCACCCCGTCGGCCACGACGCCGTGGGGCTCTACATCTCGAAGAAGCGCGGCGTGGCGTTGATCTTCGCTCCCCAGGGGGCCAGGACGCCCGAGGGCATCGGCATCGGCTCCACGTACACGCAGATCAAGAAGCTCTATCCCCGGCTGAAGACGGCCGCGAGCGGCTACCCGTACGTCGACGTGGCCGGCAACCCGGGGGCCTACTACTCGTTCCTGCTGCACAAGGGCAAGGTCTACGAGATGGCGCTGGCCCTCCACACGCAGGACTGCGTCAACTGACCACGCGCTAGGACGGGCCGCTCGACCGGATGGCGGCCGGCCCGTGGCCGTACCAGCGGCGGATGGCCCGCCGCAGCGCGCGGGGGTCGGTGAAGCCGACTCGCGCGGCGATGGAGTCCACGCTGAGCGAGGTCTCCCGCAGCAGGCGGTCCACCCGCCGCTGCCGCAGCCTCTCCAGCTCCTCCCTCCAGCCGGTGCCCTCCTCGCGCAGGCGGCGCTGGAGCGTGCGCGGGCTCATGGCCAGCCGGCGGGCCACCTGGTCGAGGCCGGGCGGCCCGTCGGCGACCGCCGCCTCCAGGGCGGCGTGGAAGCGGTCGAGCCAGCCCAGCACCGGCCGGGCCGCCGCGGTGGACAGCCGCGCGTGGTCGGCCAGGATCGCGGCGAGCGCGGGGTCGGCGCGCGGGAGGAGGGCCTCCGCGTCCTCCTCGGCGAACGTGATCGACGGAGGGCCGGCCTCGAACTCGACGCGCCCGGTGTTGTACAGCTCGCCCGGCCTCCCGGCGGCGGGCGTCCGGTGCGGCAGCCGCACCCGCACCGGGGTGAGCCGCCGCCCGGCGCCCGAGCTCGCCAGCGTGAGCAGCATGTACGGCGTGAACGCCGCGATCATCGGGTACGCCGGGTGGTCGGTGTAGGGGTCCTGCCAGCGGACCGTCAGCCCGCCGTCGTCGTCGCGCGTGACGACGAGCCGGTCGGCCGGGTCGGCGATGGCCGCGAAGAGGCCGCCGGCCACGCGGAACGCGTCCTCCAGGGTGCCGGAGACCGCGAACAGGTAGTCCCACGCCCCCAGCCCGCCCGGCCGCCACAGCTCCATGACCCGGCTGGTGCCGGAGGCCGCCTCCCACTCAGGACCGGAGACCAGTTCCCAGATCCGCAGGATGGTGGCGGTGGGGATGCGGATCCCGTCGTCGTCCAGGACGGCGAGCCCGGGGACGCCCGCCAGGCGCGCCGGGTCCAGGCCGGTCGCGAGCCCCACGCGGACCAGCAGGCGGGTCAGGTGGGGCGAAACGGTGCTGTCGTGAACCATGGACGGCCTGCTCTCAAGATGTGGCTCTTGAGATGACTACCGGAAAAGCCCGATATGTCGCAATGTCGTGGCGCGTTGGGCCCCCCCGGTGACGTCTTCGGCCCTCCTCCCACGGGGGCGCGGATCCCTACCGTGGCGACAGCCCGCGATCCGCGGGCCCGCGACCTCGGAGAGGAACCCGATGGAGAACAAGCTGTACGACTACCGCCCGATCATCGACCGCGAGCCGATCCGGTGGCCCGGCGGCGCCCGCGTCGCCTTCTACGTCGGCCTGAACGTCGAGCACTTCACGATCGACCGCCCGTCCACCAGCCTCAACGAGGCCACGGCCGCCCTCGTGCCCGACCCGCTGAACTACGGCTGGCGCGACTACGGGCCGCGGGTGGCGATCTGGCGGGTCATGGAGGAGCTCGACCGCCACGGCATCCGGGCGAGCGTGCTGCTCAACGCCGACGTGTGCGAGCGGTACCCGCAGATCATCGAGGCCGGCAACGCCCGCGGCTGGGCGTGGCTGGCCCACGGCAAGAACAACTCGACGCTCCAGGCCGACGTCGCCGACGAGCGCGCCTACCTGACCGAGGTGGTCGAGACCATCGAGAAGGCCACCGGGCAACGGCCGCGCGGCTGGCTCGGGCCCGCCCTCACCGAGACGTTCCAGACGCCGTCGCTGCTCGCCGAGCTCGGCCTCGGCTACGTGCTGGACTGGACGAACGACGACCAGCCGTACCGGCTGAACGTGCCCGGGATGCTGAGCGTGCCGTACTCGCTCGAACTCAACGACCTGGGCATCTTCACGATGCACGGCATGACCGGCGAGGCGTTCGTGCAGATGGTCAAGGACCAGGTCGACCGCCTGTACGCCGAGTCGGCCGAGAGCGGGCGGGTCATGGCGCTGGCGCTGCACCCGTTCGTGATCGGCCAGGCGTTCCGCGCGCGGTATCTGGGCGAGGCGCTGGAGTACGTCGCCGGCCACCCCGGCGTGTGGCTGACGACGAGCGACGAGATCGCCGAGCACTACACCCGTACGGCGCCCCGCCGGCACCCCTCCTGACGGCACCGGCGGGACGGCCCGCATGTCCTCGACCACGCCCTGGTCGGCCGGCAGATGACAGCGCCAGGACACGGCGCATGACGATCCCTTCTCCGGGCCCGGTGACGGGCCCCTCGCCAGGCCCGCTACGGGCCCTTCTCCAGGTGGGACAGCGCTTCCAGGCCCGCGCCCACCAGTCCCGCGTCCTCGCCGAGACGGGCCGGGAGGAGGGGGACGGCGGACGGGCCCGGCAGCGCCTCGGCACGGTAGGCGGCCTCCATGGGGCCGAGCAGCGCCGGGCCGAGCATCGAGACCCCGCCCGCGATGACGATCACGTCGGGGTCGATCAGGTTGGCGGCGCCGGCGAGCACGCGGCCCAGGAGCCTCGCCGCGTCGCCGATGACCGGAGAGCCGATCCGGCCGATCTCGGTCAGGGGCAGCGCCTGCCCGGTCCGCTCCCGGTGAGCGCGCTCGATGGCCGGGCCGGACGCGTACGCCTCGACGTGGTCGAGCGCCCCGCACGAGCAGCGGACGCCGGCCTCGGCCGGGGCGGGCAGGTGGCCGATGCTCCCCGCGGTGCCGGAGCCGCCGGTCAGCACCCGGCCCTCGACGCAGACCGCCCCGCCGATGCCCGTCCCGACGGCGACGACCAGCGCCGTGCGCGCGCCGCGGGCCGCTCCGGCGCGCGCCTCTGCGGCCCCGGCGGCGTGGCAGTCGTTGAGCACGAGCGCCGGGAGCCCGAACGCGCGCTCCGCCGCCGCCTTGACGTCGGTGCCCGCCCAGGCGGTGAGCAGGCCGGTGGCCGAGGCGATGCGTCCCAGCGGGTCGACGTTCCCGGCGGTGCCGACGCCGCAGACGGCGGCCCGCTCCGCCAGCGGCCGGGCGAGCTCGGCGACGGCCCGCAGGATCTCCGGCCCCCTGGCGGGGGTCGCGGTCCTGCGCCGTTCGAGGAGGGTGCCGTCCGGGGCCACGAGACCGGCCGCGATCTTCGTACCGCCGATGTCGACGGCCAGCGCGAGCGGGGTCCTCGCGGCGCCCCCGACGGCCGGCGCGAGCGGGGTCGTCACGGCGGCCCCGGTGGCCGGCGCGGGCCGGGTCATCGCGGCGCGGCGGCGGCCAGCCGCCGGGTGATGGACATCGGGTCGGTGATCGCGCCGCCGACCACCACGGCCCACGCGCCCGCCGCGAACGCCTGCCGTACCTGCTGCTCGGTGCGGTAGCGGCCCTCGGCGATCACCCGCACGCCGCGCGCGGCGAGCGCGCCGACGAGGTGGAGGTCGGGGTCGTGCGGCGTGGGGAGCTGGCGCGCGGTGTAGCCGGACAGCGTGGTGCCGACCATGTCCACGCCGGCCTCCCAGGCGTCCAGGCCCTCGCCGAGGGTCGAGACGTCCCCCATGACGGTCACTCCCAGGGCGTGGATCCGCTCGATCAGCTTCAGCCCCGGTCCGGGGGTCTCGGGTGTGAGGTCCACGGCGATCATGTCGGCGCCGGCCTCGGCGAGCCCGGCCGCGTGCTCCAGCGTCGGCGTGATCACGTCCCGGTGGCCGTGCCTGATCTTGTGCAGTCCGATCACCGGCAGGTCCGTACGCCCGCGCACCGCGGCCACGTCCTCGGCCGAGTTGATCCGCAGCCCTGCGGCCCCGCCCAGCGCGGCGCACTCGGCCAGGCGGGCGATCACCTCCGGGTCGCGAAGCGGGTGCCCTTCCGGGGCCTGACAGGAGACGATCAGGCCGCCGCGCAGCCGGTTCACTTGAGCGCCCCCGTGGAGATGCCGCCGACCAAGTGGCGCCGCGCCAGGATGGAGATCAGCAGGGCGGGCAGCGTGAACATGACGCAGGCCGCCGTCAGCGGCCCCCAGGCGACGTCGTGCTCGGCGAAGAAGGCGTGCGGACCGATCGCTGCGGGCATGCCCAATTTGACGATCTTCATGGCTCGCTCCTTGGAAAATGCCGGGACTGCTGTGATGGGTATAGACCGGACCTCCTAGCAAGGTCAAGATATTGGAGTACACCAATTTTTGGTTAGACTCCTGGGCCATGACGACGGAACGCCCCCCGGCCAAGTCCGATCAACTGCGCCGGCACCTGGTCGACCTGCTGGTCGGCGAGCTGGCCCCGCACGCGCGGCTGCCCACCGAGCGCAGCCTGGCCGAGGAGTTCTCCGTCAGCAGGCTCACCGTGCGGCGCGTCCTGGACCAGCTCGAACGGGAGGGACGGGTCTACCGGGTGCAGGGCTCGGGCACGTTCGTCAGCGAGCCGCGCATCCACAAGTCCGTCGAGCTGACCTCCTTCAGCGAGGACATGCGCTCACGCGGCCTGCGCCCGGGGTCGCTGGAGGTGAGCTGCGAGCGGATCCCGGCGGGCGCCGACATCGGCTACGCCCTTCAGGTCAGCCCGTCGTCGGAGGTCCTGCACATCCGCCGGGTCCGCACCGCCGACGACGAGCCGATGTGCCTGGAGCACAGCTACCTGCCCGCCGAGCTCGTGCCCGGCGACCTGGAGCCGGAGCTGAACGGCTCGCTGTACGAGGCGCTGTCGGCCCGCTACGGGCTGACCCTGCACCGGGCGGAGCAGACGATCAAGGCGACCGTGCTCGACCCGGACGAGGCCCGGGCGCTCCACGCGCCGCCGTTCTCGCCGGCCTTCCTCGTGCAGCGCATCGGCTTCGACGCCCGCGGCCGGGCCGTCGAGCGCGCCGACTCGCTCTACCGGGGCGATCGCTACTCCTACCAGCTCACCATCTACCGCGACCCCCAGTAGGAAGTGCCACCGCGAGCAGCGCGGGCAGGCGGGTGTTGCCGTCCACTCGGCGGGCTCGGTCCAGCAGGGGTGGCTGCGGCGCTGGGCGCGGGCGCTCGATCCGGCGGGCGCGCTGCCGATGTACCCGGGGCCGACGAGGTCGGGGCGGTCCTGGCGGCCCGGCCGGGCTGGACGTCGTCGCCGCCTGCGAGAACCTGCCCGCCGGGGCGGGCGCCCGCCGGCAGATCCTCGCCGCCGGGGCCCGGGTGGCCGAGGAGGGCCGCGCGGCTTCGGCCCGGGCTGGACGAGCGAGGACGTGGCGTCCCCCTGGAACCGCTCCTTCGAGATCGACTTCACGCTGCGTGAGCATCGACCGGGTCCAGCGCACTCCTGAGGCGCCGCTCTTGGAGCCCGATGGCGCCTGTCTTGCGGGCCGCTTGGAGGAGCCCGCGGAGTGATCGCGGGAGGGTTGACACCGGTGTGGTGATCAATCATCCTGATCCGCGGCGTGCCGAAAACGGCGCAAACAACTCAACAATCGGCAGGCGCGACAATGACGTCAGATGCATCACCTTTCGCATCTGTTCTGCGGCTTTACCAGGACCGGCTGAGCGAGATCCCAGAAAGGATCGCCATTTCGGCCGGTCAAGATCACTTCACTTACAGTGACCTGGACCGCCTCGCGAACGGCATCGCCGTGCAGCTGCGTTCTCTCACGACGAGCGGGCAGCCCTGGGTGGCCGTGCTCTCGGAGCGTTCCATCCGGCTGGTCGCGGGCCAGCTCGGCGCGATGAAGGCGGGCCTCGCCTTCGCGCCGATCGACCCGGCCACCCCGGCGGAGCGGATCCGCGCCATGCTGGCGGGAGCCGCGGCCGTGGTCACCGCGCCGGAGTGGCGATCCCTGGTGCCCGACGGCGTCCCCGTGATCGACGCCCTCACCGAGGCGGACGCGTCGCCCCTTCCCGACACGGGGCCCGACGACCTCGCCTACGTCGTCCACACCTCCGGCTCGACCGGGACCCCCAAGGGCGTGCTCGTCCCCCACCGCGCGCTGGCCAACCTCATCGGGTGGTCGCACGAGACCTTCGGGCTGGGCGGCCGTGCCCCGCTGCTCACCAGCCCCAACTTCGACCCGTCGGTCTGGGAGATCTGGATGTACCTGACCGCGGGCACCACGATGGTCATCCCGGACGAGCGCATCAGGCTCTCCCTGCCCGCGTTGCGCGACTGGATCGTCGAGCAGGAGCTGACCACCTGCTACGCGCCCACCCCCATCGCCGAGGGCCTGCTCGGCCTGTCCTGGCCCGCGCGGACCCGGCTGGCGACGCTGAGCACCGGCGGCGACCGGCTCACCACCTACCCGCGCCCCGGGCTGCCCTTCAAGCTGGTCAACCTGTACGGCCCGGCCGAGTGCGCGGTCAACGCGATCGCCGGCGAGGTCGCGCCCCGCGACGACCGGAGCCGCCCGCCCGCGCTGGGCACGCCCCTGCCCGGCGTCACCGTCCACCTCCTGGACGAGGAGATGCGGCCCGCCGAGGAGGGCGAGATCCATCTCGGCGGCGTGTGCGTCGGCCTCGGCTACCTCGGCCTGCCGGACCTCACGGCCGAGCGCTTCGTCCGCGACCAGGACGGCCGGCTCCTCTACCGCACCGGCGACCTGGCCCGCCGCAACCAGGCGGGCGAGTTCGAGTTCCTGGGACGGCTCGACGACCAGGTCAAGATCCGCGGCAACCGGGTGGAGCTCGGCGAGATCGAGACCGTGCTCGGCCGCCACCCGGGGGTGCGGGCCGTCACCACCGCCGTCCGCGGCCGCGACCTGGTCGCCTACGTCGTGGGCACGGCGACCGAGCAGGAGATGCGCGTCCACCTGCGCCGGCTCCTGCCCGACTACATGATCCCCACCGCGTGGGTGTTCCTGGACGCGCTCCCGCTGACCGGCAACGGCAAGGTGGACCGCGCCGCGCTGCCCGACCCGGTCCGCGAGTCCCGCTCCACCACCCCGCCCCGCACCCCGACCGAGGTGGCGCTCGCCGAGATCTGGCAGGACGTCCTCGACGCCGGGACGGTCGGCGCGGACGACGACTTCCTGGCCCTGGGCGGCCAGTCGCTGCTGGCGATGCGCATCGCCGCCCGCGCCTGCGAGCGGCTGGGCAGGCCGGTCGAGCCCCGGATGCTCTTCGAGCACCCCACGGTCGCCGAGCTGGCCCGCGCGGTCGACGGCCTGCCGCCGACGGCCGCGGCGGCCCCGGACGAGGGCGGGCTGACGCCCGCGCAGCGCCGGCTCTGGTTCATCGACCAGGTGGCGCCCGGCGCGCAGTACAACGTGCCCATCCTGTACGCCCTGGACGGCCCCCTCGACACCGGGCGCCTGGAGGAGGCGATCAACGAGATCGTCCGCCGGCACGCGCCCCTGCGCACCCGCTACGAGGAGCGCGACGGCGAGCCGGTGCCCGTGGTGGAGCCGGCGGTGACCGTGCCGCTGAAGGTCATGGACGCCACCCCGCGCGGCGCGACCGCGCTCGCCCAGCACGCCGCCCGCGACCCCTTCGACCTGCGCACCGGCCCCGTGCTGCGCGCGCTGCTGCTCCGGCTCGCCGACGACAGCCACCGGCTGCTGGTGAACGTCCACCACATCGCCTTCGACGGCTGGTCCGCCGGGGTCTTCCTGGACGAGCTGGCGCGGCTCTACGCGGGCGAGAGCCTGCCCGCGCCGACCGGCGCGCACCGGCGGGCCCGGGGCGCGGACGGCCTGTCGTACTGGAGCAGGGCCCTGGAGTCGCCGCCCGAGCGGCTGGGGCTGCCCGCCGACGGCCCGGGACCGTCCGGCCCGTCGCGGCGCGGCGGCCGGGTGCGGGCCACGCTGCCCGACGGGCTGCTCACCGAGCTCGAGTCGCTGGGCAGGCGCGCCCAGGCCAGCCCGTTCATGGTGCTGTTCGCGGCGTTCCAGGCCCTGCTGCACCGCTACAGCGGCCGGGACGACATCGTGACGGGCGTGCCGTTCTCCGGCCGGGAGGCGCCGGGCGCGGACGCCGCGATCGGGTTCTTCGTGGAGACGCTGCCGATCAGGACCGGCCTGGAGGGCGACCCGTCCTTCGAGCGCCTGCTGGCACGCGTGCGCGCCGGCGTCCTCGCCACGCCCACGGACGTCCCGCTCGAGGAGATCGTGCGGGAGCTCTGCCCGGACGGCCGGCCGCCCTTCGACGTGATGTTCGCGATGCAGGAGCCCCCGGCCGCGCGACGGGCCGGCGGGGTGACCTTCCGGATGCTGGAGGAGGTGGAGAACGGCGGCGCCAAGGCCGACCTGGTGCTGTACGCCGAGGGGCGCGAGATGAGCCTGGAGTTCGCCACCGACCTGTTCGAGCGCGCCACGGCCGAGCGCCTGCTGGGCCACTACGTGCGCGTGCTGGAGCAGGTGGCGGCCGACCCGGCCGCGCCGGTCTCCGCGCTGCTCACCCGGGACCACGGCCCCGCCGGCCGCGGTCCCGACCAGACCCTGCACGGGCTCTTCGAGCGGCAGGCCGACCGGACGCCCGACGCGGTCGCCGTCGAGTTCGAGGGCGCCGTCCTCACCTACGCCGAGCTCGACCGGCGCGCCAACCAGCTCGCCCACCTGCTGCGCGAGCTGGGCGTGGGCCCGGAGGTGCCGGTCGCCCTGCACGTGCGCCGCTCGCTCGACCTGCCCGTGGCCATCCTGGGGATCCTCAAGTCAGGCGGCGCGTACGTGCCGCTCGACCCCTCCTACCCCGAGGGACGCCTCACCCAGGTGCTCGGCCGGGTCGACACTCCGGTCCTGGTGACGCACCGGGCGCTGGCCGGCGGCCTGCCGCACGAGCGGCCCGTCCACGTCGACACCGACCTCGACGGCCGGCCCGACCACCGGCCGGACGGCGGCGCCGGCCCCGACGACCTGGCCTACATCCTGTTCACCTCCGGCTCGACCGGACAGCCCAAGGGCGTGGCGATGCCGCACCGCCCGGTCGCCAACCTCATGGCCTGGCACAGCGGGGCCTACCGGAGCCTGCAGTTCACCGCGCTCGGCTTCGACGTCTCGGTGCAGGAGATCTTCAGCACCTGGGCGTACGGCGGGACGCTCGTCATGGTCAGCGACGAGGTGCGGCGCGACCCGGCCGCGCTGCTCGACCACATCGCCCGCAACCGGGTGGAGCGCATCTTCCTGCCGTTCGTGGCCCTGCAGTCGCTGGCCGGAGCCGGGGTCGAGCCGCCCGCCACGCTGCGCGAGGTGATCACCGCGGGCGAGCAGCTCCAGGTGACCCCGCAGCTCGAACGGTTCATCAGGCCGTGGATGACGCTGCACAACCAGTACGGGCCGACCGAGGGCGCGATCATCGACATCGCCCACACGCTGACCGGCCCGCCCGAGGACTGGCCGCGCCTGCCGCCCATCGGCAGGCCGGTCACGGGCGTCCAGGCGCTGATCCTCGACCGCCTGGGCCACGAGACGCCCGACGGCGTCCCCGGCGAGCTGCATCTCGGCGGCGCCTGCCTGGCCCGGGGCTACCACGGCCAGCCCGAGCTGACCGCGGAGCGGTTCATCACCTGGCGGGACGGTCGCCGGCTCTACCGGACCGGCGACCTGGCCCGCCTCGACGAGGCCGGGGACATCCAGTTCCTGGGCCGCGCGGACGACCAGGTCAAGATCCGCGGTTACCGGGTCGAGCCCGGCGAGATCGCCGCGGTGCTGGCCGGGCACCCGGCCGTGCGCGAGGCGTTCGTCATGGCGCGCGAGGATCGGCTGGTCGCGTACGTGGTCGCCGACGCGTCCGCCGGCGCGTCCGCCGATGGGGCCCCCGAGCTGCGGCCCTACCTGTCCGGGCGGCTGCCGGAGTACATGGTGCCGAGCACGTTCGTCCCGCTGGACGCCCTGCCGGTCAACCCCTCCGGGAAGGTGGACCGGCACGCCCTGCCGGACCCCGGCCAGGGGGCGCGCGCCTTCGCCGCCCCCGCCACCCCGCTGGAGCAGGTCGTCGCGGCCGTCTGGCAGGAGGTGCTGGGCGGGCGGATCGGCCGGCACGACGACTTCTTCGAGCTGGGCGGCCACTCGCTCAACGCCACCCAGATCGCCACCCGGTTGCGCGACGCGCTTGAGGTGCGGGTCCCGCTGCGCACCCTGTTCTCCCACCCGACCGTGGCCGAGCTCGCCGCGCAGCTCACGTCGCCCGACGTGGACGCTGCCGCGGAGCTCTATCTCATGGTCGTGGCGTATTCGGACGACGAGGCCGAAGCCCTGCTGCGGTCGATGGAAGGTCCCCAATGAGTCTGTCAGACCAGCAGCGCCAGCTCCTGGAAGCGTTACGGAAGAAGAAGCAGCAGGCCGCGACCGCACGGTCCAGGCCCGACCGGCTGCCGATGTCGTTCACCCAGCTCCGCGCCTGGTACCTCGACAGGATGGCGCCGGGCGCCGCGCACTACCTGATCCCGCTCGCCTTCCGCATCGAGGGGCCCCTCGACCGCGAGGCGCTGCACCGCGCGCTGAACGCCCTGGTGGCCCGGCACGAGAGCCTGCGCACCACGTTCGCCATGGACGAAAACGGCCCGTACCAGATCGTGGCCGACTCGCTCACCGTCGCGCTGGCGGACGCGGCGGACGCCGTGGACGGCACGCCGATGGATCTGACCACCGGCCCGCTCATCCGCGCGCACCTGCTGCGCGAGGGGCCCGAGCGGCACGTCCTGCACCTCACGCTGCACCACATCATCGCCGACGCCTGGTCGCTCGACGTGCTGCGCCGCGAGCTGAGCGCGCTCTACGACGGCCGCGAGCTGGCGCCGCTGACCCGGCAGTACCCCGACTACGCGATCCGGCAGCGGGGCGAGGACCACAGCGAGGACCTCGCCTACTGGCGCGAGGCGCTGGCGGGCGCGCCGCCGATCACCGAGCTGCCGGCGGACCTGCCCCGGCCGCCGGTCCAGACGTACGCGGGCGCCGAGCTGCCCTTCTCCCTCGACCTCCCGCGCGAGGAGTTCAGGGCGTACTGCCGGAGCCTGGGCGCGACCCCGTACATGGTGCTCCTCGCCGCCTACCTCGTGGTGCTCTCCCGGCGCTCCGGGCAGCGCGACCTGGTGGTGGGCACGCCCATCGCCAACCGCGGCGAGGTCGAGTTCGAGGGCCTGATCGGGTTCTTCACCAACACCCTGGCCATCCGGGCCGACCTGTCGGGCGAGCCGTCGTTCGCCGAGGTGGTCGAGCGGGTCAGGGACGCGGTGCTCGACGCCCACGACCACCAGGGCATGCCCTTCGAGCGGCTGGTGGAGGAGCTCAACCCCGAGCGCCGCCTGGACCGCAGCCCGGTGTTCCAGACGATGTTCAACATGCTGCCCGAGGCCACGGCGGAGCTGGAGCTGACCGGCCTGACGGTCACCCCCGTGGAGATCCCCGAGCGCACGGCCAAGTTCGACCTCACCGTGGGCGTCCGCGAGACCCTGGACGGGCTCGTGGAGTACAACACGGACCTGTTCCACCCGGGCACGATCAGCAGCCTGGTGGCCGACCTCCGGCAGGTGCTGGCCGGCGCCATGGAGGGCGACGAGTCCCCCGCCGGGACGGGCGGGGAGACGGCCGCGGACACGCCGCGCCACGAGGTCGCCCGGCTCGTCACGCGCGCGTGGCGCGAGGCGCTCGGCACCTCCTCCTTCGGCCCCGAGGACAACTTCTTCGAGGTGGGCGGCCACTCGCTGCTCGTGCTGCAGGTGCACGAGCGGCTGCGCAAGCGGTTCAGCCTCACGGTCACCGACCTGTTCAGGTACCCGACGGTCGCCTCGCTCACCGCGTTCCTCAGCCCCGACGGCCCGGCGCGGGAGGCGGCCACGACGACCGGCGCGCCCGCCTCCGGCGCGCTCGCCATCGTCGGCATGGCCTGCCGCTTCCCCGGCGCCACGGGGCCCGAGGAGTTCTGGGCGGCGATCCGCGACGGCGTCGAGGCCGTCCAGGACTTCACCGACGAGGAGCTGCTCGCCGACGGCGAGGACCCCGCCCTGCTGGCCGACCCCGCCTACGTCCGGTCGGGCACCGTGCTCGACGGCATCGACCTGTTCGACGCCGAGCTGTTCGCGTTCACCCCGCGCGAGGCCGAGATCCTCGACCCGCAGCAGCGCCTGTTCCTGGAGACCGCCTGGGAGGCGCTGGAGGACGCGGCCTGCGACCCCGACCGCGTCACGGGACGGATCGGCGTCTTCGCCGGCTCGGCGATGAGCACCTACTACATCGAGAACCTGCTGGCCGCGCCCGACGTCCTCAGGGCGGTGGGCGCGTACCAGGTCATGCTCGGCAACGACAAGGACTCGCTGCCCACCCGGACCTCCTACAAGCTCGACCTGCGCGGGCCGAGCATCAGCGTCAACACCGCCTGCTCGACCTCGCTGGTCGCCCTCCACCTGGCCAGGCAGAGCCTGATCGCGGGCGACTGCGACGTCGCCCTGGCCGGGGCGGTCCGGGTCAACGCCTGGACCCGCCGCGGCTACCTCTACCAGAGCGGCGGCATCGGCTCCCCGGACGGCCACTGCCGGCCCTTCGACGCCGAGGCGCAGGGCACGATCGGCGCCGGCGGCGTCGGCGTCGTCGTGCTGAAGCGGCTGGAGGACGCGCTCGCCGCCGGCGACACCATCCACGCCGTCGTACGCGGCTCCGCCGTCAACAACGACGGCACCCGGAAGGTCGGCTACACCGCGCCGGCCGTGGACGGCCAGGCCGAGGTCATCACCGCGGCGCTGGCCTCGGCCGGCGTCGAGCCCGGCTCGATCGGCTACATCGAGGCGCACGGCACGGGCACCGCACTCGGCGACCCCATCGAGGTCGCGGCGCTCTCCCAGGTCTTCACCGGGGACCGGCCGATCGCGCTCGGCTCGGTCAAGTCCAACATCGGCCACGCCGACGCCGCCGCCGGGATGGCCGGGCTGATCAAGACCGTGATGGCGCTCAAGCACCGCACGCTGCCGCCCACGGTCAACTTCGCCACGCCCAACCCGCGCATCGACTTCAGCCCGTTCCACGTGCCCACCACCCGCGCCGCATGGCCGCGGGGCGAGGGGCCGCGCAGGGCGGGCGTCAGCGCCTTCGGCATGGGCGGCACCAACGCCCACGTCGTGCTGGAGGAGGCGCCCGAGGCGCCGGCCCCGGCACCCGCTGCACCGGCGGCGGGCCCCCACCTGCTCGTCCTGTCGGCCGCCGGCGAGGCGGCGCTCACCGAGTCGGCCACCCGGCTGCGCGCCCACCTGCGCGCGCACCCGGACACCGACCTGGGCGACGTCGCCGCCACCCTGCGGCACGGCCGCCGCCAGCTCCGCCACCGCGGCGTCCTGGTCGCCGAGGACCACCGCTCGGCCCTGGAGGCCGAGCTCGTCACGGGCGTGTCGCACCGGCGCGAGGTGGCCTTCCTCTTCCCCGGCCAGGGGGCGCAGCGGCGGGGCATGGGCGCGGGCCTGTACCGGTCGGAGGAGGTCTTCCGCGCCACGGTCGACGCCTGCTCCGCCGTCCTGGAGCCGTACCTCGGCCTCGACCTGCGCCAGGCCCTGTACGGCGAGGCCGGCGACCTCGACCAGACCCGGCTCACCCAGCCCGCGCTGTTCGTCACGGAGTACGCGCTGGCCCGCACGCTCATGGAGCGCGGGGTCCGCCCGGCGATGATGGCCGGTCACAGCATCGGCGAGTACGTCGCCGCGTGCCTGGCCGGGGTCTTCACCCTGGAGGACGCCCTGCGCCTGGTCGCGGCGCGCGGCCGTCTGGTGCAGGGCCTGCCGCCCGGGTCGATGCTGGCCGTGCCGCTGCCCGAGGCCGAGGTGGCCGGGCTGCTCGGCGAGGACCTCTCGCTGGCGGCCGTCAACACCCCCGAGACGTGCGTCGTGGCCGGACCGGAGCGGGCCGTCGCCGAGCTGGAGCAGCGGCTGACCGGGCGGGGCGTCGCCTGCCGGGCGCTGCGGACCTCCCATGCCTTCCACTCCGCCATGCTCGACCCGGTGCTCGACGCCTTCGCCGCCGAGGTCGCCGCGGTACGGCTCGGCACTCCCGACCTGCCGTACCTGTCCAACGTCACGGGCGACTGGGTGTCCGGCGCCGAGACCAAGGACCCCGCGTACTGGGTGCGCCACCTGCGGGAGACCGTGCGCTTCGCCGACTGCGCCCGCGTGCTGGTGGAGGCCGACGCCGCGATGGTCGAGGTCGGGCCGGGCCGCACGCTGGCCACCCTGGTCCGCCGCCAGGGCGGCCAGGCCGCGATCGCCCCGTTCACCGAGCCGGACGGCGGGCCGGCCGCCCTGCTGGAGGGCGTCGGGCGGCTGTGGGTGAACGGCGCCGACATCGACTGGGCGGCGTTCGCCCCGCCGGGCAGGCGGGTGCCGCTGCCGACGTACCCGTTCGACCGGCGCCGCTACTGGGTGGAGCCGCGCACCCGGCGCTTCGAGGTCACGGCGGCGACCCCGGCGCCTCTTCCCGCGGCGACGCCGCTCGGTGAGGCGGCGTCCCAGGAGGCCGACGCGGTCGCCATCGCCTGGCACGACGTGCTCGGCATCGCGCCGGCGAGCCCCCAGGACGACTTCTTCGACCTGGGCGGCGACTCCCTCGTGGCCACCCAGCTCGCCTCCCGTCTCGGCCTGCCCATCGAGGCGATCTTCGACAATCCGACGCTGGGCGGCCAGCGGGCGCTCGTCGCCGCGGCGGCGCCCGCCCGCGAGACCGTCCCCGCCGTCGTCCCCGCGCCCGCCGCCGAGATCGTCCCGGCCGCCGCCTCCGCGCCGGCCCGCGAGCTGATCCCGGTGGTCGAGGACCCCGGTCCCGCGCCCGTCTCGTTCGTCCAGCGGCGCATGTGGTTCATCGACCAGGTCCACGGATCGGCCGCCTACGCCGTGGCCACGGCGCTGGACCTGCGGGGCGAGCTGGACGCGGAGCGGCTGCACGACGCCCTGCGCGAGCTGGTGCGCCGGCACGAGTCGCTGCGGACCGTCTTCCGCGCCCCGGACGGCGAGCCGGAGCAGGTGGTGCTGCCCGCGGGCGAGGTGCCGCTGCCGGTCGACGACTGCGACGACGCCGAGCGGGCGCTGAGCGAGGAGGCGGCCCGGCCGTTCGACCTGGCGCACGGCCCGCTGTTCCGGGCCCGGCTGCTGCGGCTCGCCCCGGACCACCACGTGCTGTCGCTCGCCTTCCACCACATCGTCGTGGACGGCTGGACGATCACCCTGCTGCGCACCGAGCTGGCGGCGCTGTACAACGGCCGGACGCTGCCCGAACCGGCCGTCAGGTACCGCGACTACGCGCGCTGGCAGCGGGAGCAGGCCGTCGACCTCGGCTTCTGGACGGAGCGGCTGCGCGGTGTCCCGCACAGCCTGGACCTGCCCACGGACCGGCCGCGCCCGCCGATGCAGACCTTCGAGGGCGCCGTCGCCGTCCACGCGCTCCCCGCCGATCTGGCCGGGGGGCTGCGGCGGCTGAGCCAGGAGCGCGGCGCCACGCTCTACATGACCCTGCTGGCCGCGCTCCACGCGTTGCTGTACCGCTACAGCGGCCAGGAGGACATCTGCGTCGGCTCCCCGGTGGCCGGCCGCACCCGCCCCGAGGTCGAGGACATCGCGGGCTGCTTCATCAACACCCTGGTCATGCGGGCCACCATGGACGGCGACCTGCCGTACACGGAGCTCCTGGCGCAGGTGCGCGCGTACGCGCTCGGCGCGTACGCCCACCAGGACGTGACGTTCGAACGGCTGGTGGAGGAGCTCAACCCGCCGAGGGACCTGTCGCGCAACCCGCTCTTCCAGGTGCTGTTCAACCTGCTCAACCTGCCCAAGAGCGACCTCGACATGGCCGGGCTGGCCGTCGCGGAGCGGGCCGTGGAGACCGGCACCGCCCAGGTGGACCTGGTGCTCTACGTCTACGAGCAGGGCGACGAGCTGCTGTGCCGCCTGGAGTACAACACCGCGCTCTACGACGCCGGCACCGCGGAGCGGCTGCTGCGGCACTACGAGACCCTGCTCTCCGGGATCGTCGCGACCCCCATGGCCCCGCTGTCCGACCTGGCCCTGCTCACCGGCGAGGAACTGGCCGAGCAGCTCGACAGCCAGGACGTCGAGGTGCCCGACCGGTGCATCCACGAGCTGGTGGAGGCCCAGGCCGACCGTACGCCGGAGGCCGTGGCCGTCACCTTCGAGGGCGTCTCGATGACGTACCGGGAGCTGGACGAGCGGGCCGACCGGGTCGCGCGGCGCCTGCGGGCGGCCGGGGTGGGCCCCGAGACGCTGGTGGGCGTCGCGCTGGAGCGGTCGGCCACGATGCTGGTCGTCCTGCTCGGCGTGCTGAAGGCGGGCGGCGCGTACGTGCCGCTCGACCCGATGTACCCGCAGGATCGTCAGGACTACATCATCGGCCACTCCGGCATCGGCGTCCTGGTCACCGAGCGTGAACTGGCCGACCGTTACACCGGCTTCCAGGGCGAGCTGATCCTCACGGACGACGGCTTCCCCGCGGCGGAGGCCGGACGGCTGCCCGCGTCGGCCACGCGGGACAACCTCTGCTACGTCCTGTACACCTCCGGCTCCACCGGACGGCCCAAGGGCGTGCGCGTCCAGCACTCCTCGGTGGTCAACTTCCTCACCTCGATGAGCCGCGAGCCCGGCCTGACCGGCGAGGACACGCTCCTGGCCGTCACCACGTTCGCCTTCGACATCTCGGTGCTGGAGCTGTTCCTGCCGCTCACGGTCGGCGGCCACGTGGTGATCGCCGGCCGCGAGGCGGCCTACGACCCGGTGCGGCTGGCCGCCCTGCTGGACGGCGCGACGGTCATGCAGGCCACCCCGGCGACGTGGCGGCTGCTGCTGTCGGCGGGCTGGTCGGGCAAGCCGACCCTGAAGGCACTGTGCGGCGGCGAGGCGCTGCCCGCCGACCTGGCCGCCGACCTGCGCGGACGGGTGGCCGAGCTGTGGAACATGTACGGGCCGACCGAGACCACGATCTGGTCCACGCTCACCCGGGTGACCGACGGGCCCATCACGATCGGCCACCCGATCGCCAACACCCGGATCCACCTGCTCGACACCGCGATGAACCTGGTCCCCACCGGCGTGGTCGGCGAGCTGTACATCGGCGGCGACGGCCTGGCCCGCGACTACCTCGGCCAGCCCGAGCTGACCGCGGAGCGCTTCGTCACCTGGCGGGACGGCGCCAGGCTGTACCGCACCGGTGACCTGGCCCGCCGCCGGGCCGACGGCTCGATCGAGTTCCTCGGCCGGGCCGACGGGCAGGTGAAGGTCCGCGGCTACCGCATCGAACTGGGCGAGATCGAGTCGCTCCTGCTGGCGCATCCCGCGGTCCGCGAGGCGGCCGTGGTGGTGCGCGGCTCGGACGAGGACAAGAGCATCGCCGCCTACCTGGTCACCGACCCTGGCGCCGAGCACGACTGGCGGGACCACCTGCGGCGCAAGCTGCCCGACTACATGATCCCGTCGGCGTTCGTGCCGCTGGACACCCTGCCGCTCACCCCGAACGGCAAGGTGGACCGCAAGGCGCTGCCCGAGCCGGTGGGCCAGGCGCGCGCCGAGGGCGCGGCGCCGCGGACGCCGGCCGAGGTCAGGCTGGTCGAGCTCTGGTCGGCGATCCTGGGCGTGCCCGGCATCGGGATCGACGACGACTTCTTCGCGATGGGCGGCGACTCGTTCAAGGCCGTGCGGGCCGTGCGGGACTCGGGGATCCAGGCGACCGTGCTGGACCTGTTCAAGCACCCCACGATCCGGGCGTTCGCGACGCTCGACGGGTCGTCGTCGCGGGGCGGCGGGCTCCTGCACGAGCTGACGCCTCCGCGTTCCGCGGCCTCGCTGACCCTGGTCTGCGTGCCGTTCGCGGGCGGCGGGGCGATCACGTACCAGCCGCTGGCCGCGGCCATGCCCGAGCACGTCGCCATGCTCGCGCTGGAGCCGCCGGGCCACGACACCGGCAACCCCGGCGAGCCCGTCGTGCCCTTCCACGAGCTCGTCGAGGGCTGCGTCAAGGAGATCAAGGACCAGGTCGAGGGGCCCGTCGCGCTGTACGGCCACTGCATGGGCGGCGCGCTCACCACCCTGCTGGCGCGCCGGCTGGAGGAGGAGGGCGTCGACCTGGTCAAGGTCGTCATCGGCGGGCACTTCCCCGCCCCCCGCCTGCCCGGCAAGGCGTTCGCCTGGATGCGCAAGGTCTTCCCGATGGAGCGGTGGACCTCCAAGCGGCAGGCGCTGGAGTTCCTGCGGGCCATGGGCTTCTTCACCGAGGCGCTGGACCCCGCCGAGCGCGACTTCATCATGGGCGTCTTCCTCCACGACACCCAGGAGGGCGAGGACTACTACACCGAGCTCTACAACAACCCCATCGAGAAGCTGTCGGCGCCGCTCGTGTGCGTGGTCGGCGAGAACGACCGCGCGACCGAGCTGTACGAGGAGCGCTACCGCGAGTGGGAGGCCTTCTCCGACTCGGTGTCACTGGAGGTGATCCCCAAGGCGGGCCACTACTTCCAGAAGCACCAGGCGCCCGAACTGGCCGAGATCCTCACCGGCGCCGACGCCGACGCCGATGTCCCCGCGCCCGCCCCCGTGGCGGCCGCGCCGCCGGCCGGTCGCCGGGAGCCCAGCCTGAAGACGTTCTTCCTGGTGGCCCTCGGCCAGCTCGTGTCGCTGATGGGCACGGGACTGACCACGTTCGGCCTGGGCCTGTGGGTCTACCAGCAGACGCAGTCGATCATGATGTTCTCCATCGTGTCGGTCATGGCGCTGCTGCCCGCCGTCGTGCTGGCGCCCATCGCCGGAGCGGTGGCCGACCGGCTGGACCGCAGGCTCGTCATGATCACCGCCGACTCCGCGGCGGGGTGCGCCTCCATCGCGCTGGCCGCCCTGCTCTGGACGGGCGGGCTCCAGCTCTGGCACGTCTACGCCATCGTCGCCGTCGGCGCCGTCTCGACGGCCTTCCACCAGCCCGCGTACATGGCGGCCGTGGCCCAGCTCGTGCCCAAACGCTATTACGGCAGAGCCAACGGCCTGGCGCAGCTCGGGCAGGCGGCGGGAACCGTCCTGGCGCCGCTGCTGGGCGGGGCCCTCATGGCCATGATCGGGCTGCGCGGCATCGTCGTGATCGACCTGTCCACGTTCGTCTTCGCGGTGACCGTGACCCTGGCGGTCCGCTTCCCGGACACGCTGTTCAAGAAGCGGGAGGAGCCGTTCTGGCATGAGGTGACGGGCGGCTGGCGCTACATCTCCCGCCGGCACGGCCTGCTGGCGATCATCCTGTTCACCTCGTTCCTGAACTTCCCGTTCGCCATGGTCGAGGTCCTGTCCACGCCGCTGCTGCTCAGCCTCACCGACGCCCGCGGCCTGGGGCTGGCGCTCTCGATGAGCGGCGTCGGGCTCGTGGTGGGCAGCCTCATCATGACGCTGACGGGCGGCCTGGCGCGCCGCACGCACGGCATCCTCGGCTGCTTCATGGCCCTGGGCGTCGCCTTCGCGATCATCGGGATCGCGCCCCATCCGGTGTTCCCCGCGATCGGGCTGTTCCTGGTGGGGCTGCTCACCGCGCTGCTGAACGCGCACTGGTTCTCCATCGTGCAGCAGAAGGTCGGCCTCGACCTGCAGGGCCGGGTCATCGCCACCAACCTGATGCTCAGCTGGGCCATGGTCCCGGTCGGCTTCCTGCTGGCCGGGCCGCTGGTCGAGCACGTCTTCGACCCCATCGCGGGCGCCGCTCAGGGGCGGGGCATCGGCCTGCTGACCATCGTGGCGGGCGCGGTGACGGTGCTGATCGGCCTGGCGGCCTTCCGCTACCGGCCGGTCCGCCACCTGGAGGACGACCTGCCCGACGCGATCCCGGACGCGGTGATCATCACCGACAAGGACGAGATCCAGCAGCAGGCCGACAAGCAGCTCGTCGCCTGACCACGCGTCCTCCCGTTCTCCCGGTACGGCTGGTGCCGTACCGGGAGATGCGGTTGGATGCCGGGAGATGTCCGCTCATCCTCCCGCGCGAGCCACGGCCTCCCTCCTGGGTCTGGCCCTCGGCGACGCCTTCGGTTCCCAGTTCTTCGTCCCGGCCAATGAACCGCTCCCGGACTGGGCCGCGGGCTCCCCGGGTGATCACATGGGCCCGTGACGGGTCTCCCCGTCGAGGAACACGACACGGACGCCCCGTTCGCTGAAGTGGTCCTCGACCAGATCCGCGAGGGTGCGCTGCCCGTCCTGAGTCGCCCAGCAGAGGGGCTTCACGTAGATCCCCCGGTCCTGTGGATCGACGTAGGCCACACCGACGGTCTCGTGGGACTCGCCCCGCTTCTCACAGATCGAGTAGCTCGCGTCCCGCCAGTCGCCGCCGCCCACACAAGGCGTGGAGCCGTCCATGTGATACCCCTTCATCCCCAGGCAGTCCGTGAGGGCGCGCCGCCAGACGGAGTCGCAGGTCGACGCCTGCCGGAAGAGGCCGTCGGCGAGGTCACGCAGGCACGTGACCCTCACTCTCTGGCCGAACGCGCACCCGTTGGCGGAGTTCCCCTTCTCGGCGCAGACCAGGTACTCGCCGAGGAGGTCGGAGCAGCCGACCCTCAGCGTCCGGCACAACCCGAGAACCTCGACGTAGGCCGAGCAGTACTGGTGGTCGCTCCGGCTGTCGTCACGGCACTCGTAGTAGGCGGCGCGCGCCTGCGCGCAGTCGAAGCCGCTCGCCGGGTCGAAGGCGTCCGGGCAGCGCCAGAACTCCGTCTCGCCCAGGGCGCACACCTCGTCGGAACGCCGCGGGGTGCCCGTCCGGCACGACACGTACGCCTCGGACGACGCGGCGCAGTCCTGCTCGTCGTGGAAGCGCCCCATGTCCCCGAACACGCAGCCGGCCCGCACGACCATCGCCCGCCCGCACAACGCGGACGCGTTCCTCCCGTGGTGGGTCCGCACGCAGGCGTCGTATCCCGGCACCTTCGACCGGCAGTCGGGTCCCGCGGAGCCGCCGCCCTTCGGGCACAGCCCGGCGACCACGGCATCCGGATCGTCGACCGGGGCATGCCACGACGGCTGCGTACGGGGGATCCGCGGGGGTTCGGCGGTCGTGGAGCAGCCGGCGAGGAGAGCGACGGCCACGAGCGCCGTCAACACCCCGCGGATCCGGCGTCGCTCTGCGGTCATGTGCCGGTTCCTCTCGTGCCGCGCACCAGGCGCATGTCCTTGAGGTCCACCAGCCGCCCCTCAAGATCAGGGGCGGCCCCCGCAGCATAGTCGCGCGCCCGGCGGATCCGCGGGCGTCAGTCCACGTATGCGAGGCCGGTCTGACGCTCGGCGGTGACCTCCAGGGTGACCACGCCCGCACGCGCCGGCGTGACCTTGAAGACGATCCAGTCACCGCCCACCTCATCCGCGGCCAGCGGCTTGACCTCGTACCCGCCCTCATGGACCACGACGCGGCGGAACTCCGCGGCCAGGCCGCGCTTCGTCACCTCAGCCAGCACGTCCTCGACGGTCCGGCCGCTCACCTTGACGCCGGCCAGCGGCTCTCCGGGGCGGGTGACCGACTGCCAGTCGTTCTCGTAGGACTCGCCGGGCTTGGCCTGCCGGCCCAGCTCGAAGTGCATGACGCCGGGCTTGCCCTTGATCCCCGCCGGGACGGTCACCACCATGAAGCACCCGCTGTCGGCCAGGTCGCAGTCCGCAGGCTCCTTGCGGGCCCCGAAGGGCACGTTCAGCGGCGTCCCGGCGAGGCCGCCGCCCAGGCTCACGATCTCGCCGACCGCGGAGGGCGAGACCGGGATCACCCGGAGCTCGACGTTGAGGCCGAGGGCACGGAACGCCTCGGAGAACTCGCGCTGGTCGGCGTAGGGGTCCTTGATCCGCGCGACGTACGTCTCGCCCTCCTCGCGGATCTCCACCGCCGCGTTGGCGTAGGAGGTCGCGGCGCCGCCGGCCAGGCCCGGTCCGAACACGACGCCGAGGGCGAGGACGGCGGAGGCGGCGAGCCCGAGCAGCGCGCGGCGACCGCGGCGCCCCTCGTGCGGGCGTCGCGGGAGCGCCACCGTCGTCGCCGCGTCCCGCTCCTGGGCGATGATGTCGGCGAACAGCGCCCGCGCGCGGGCCCCGCCGGCGCGTCCGCCCGGTTCGTCCGGCGCGATCCGGGCCAGCGGCCTCAGCAGCTCGTCGATCTCGTCGATGTCCCTCACAGCGATCTCCCCACGGGTACGACGGTGTCGGTCAGCGCGCGCCGGACCTCGGCTTCGTCGAGCGCCCGGGAGAAGCGTCTGCGCGCGCGGTGCAGCCGGATCCGGACGGCGTTGCGGGAGAGGCCCAGCATCGTGGCGATCTCCTCGCGGTCCAGGCCCTCCCAGGCGACCAGCGCGAGCAGCTCGCGGTCGTCGTCGGGAAGCGTCCTGAACGCCTGCGCGATCGCGGACCTCTCGACGCTGTGGTCGGCGGGATCGCCGTGGAGGTCGGCCATCTCCGCGTCGAGGTCCCGATGCCGCGCCTGGCGGCGGAGCGCGCCGCGGCGGTGGTCGGCCAGCACGTTGCGGGCCACTCCGTACACCCAGAGCCTCGCCTCCGCGCCCGGGGGCAGTTCGTCGATCTTGCGCCAGACGATGACGAAGGTCTCGGCGACCACGTCGGCCGCGTCCTGCGGCGAGTCGCAGCGGCGGGCGGCATAGGCGGTGATCCGGTCGTAGGTCGCTGTGTAGACCGCTTCGAACCTGTGGATGTCATCTGACACAGGCGGTTCCCATCAGGACGTCCTCCACTTCCGGGATGGATGCGAACGCCCTGTTCATGGATGGAGGCGGCCCCATCATTTCGCCCGGAAGCGGAGAATCTCGGACGGCCTCGCCGCTCTTCGGCCCGGAGTGGCTCACGAAGAGCGGCGAGACGATCCTCAGTGGGGAAGGGGCTCAGCCCGTGTAGTCGGTGGTGTGGGTGTCGCCCTCCGGCCACAGGTACTTCCCGTGGTCGGCTGTCGTGTAGCCCTTGTTGTCGTCACCCGTGCGGGCCTGGATGAGGTTGCGGCGCCAGGTGGAGCCGCGCGCCGTCCCGCCCCAGATGCCGCCGTACAGGAAGCCGTAGAGCTGTTCGAGCTCGGCGGAGAAGACGTTGTCGGTGACGGTGATGTTGGTGGCGTTGTCGATGTCGCCGATGTGCAGGGCGTAACCCCAGCCCGAGACGTAGTTGTCCGTGACCGAGATGTGGTCGTACACGCCCTGGCCCTGCAGGGCCAGGGCGTTGGTGTTGCCCAGGGAGGCCAGGGTGTTGTGGCGGACGATCATGGGGCCGCCGTTGCCCTCGCTCTGCGGGCCGATGCCGTCGTGATGGTATTCATCGTGCGACGTGTCCGCCATGTCGTGGATGTAGTTGTTCGTCCAGGTGGACGGGCGTCCCGGGAATCCGGTCACCATCTCCAGGCCCGCGTTGCCCCAGATGTCGTTGTGGTCCATGACGGCCACGGCTTCCTTCATCGTCGTGGCGAGCTGCCAGGACTTCTCGAAGGGCGTGCCGGGCTTGGTGCGGGACGACGAGACGGTGCCGTCGTTGCCGGGCGGCATCGTGTAGGAGCTCGGCTTGAACGTCGAGTAGCGGAACGTGATGTTGTTGTCCGAGTAGATCTGGACGAGGTTGTCGTTGGGGTCGGTGCCCTCGAACAGGCAGCCGACGAACGTGAGGTTGTCGCCGTAGATCATCACCTTCTGGGCGAGGAAGCGCTTGTAGGAGATGACGCTGTTGTCCGGGAACTCGAGCCGCAGCGGCTTGTCCGCGCTCATGCCCGAGGTGTAGTCGGTGAGCTTGCCCGGATACGCGCCCAGGCCGAGCCCTCCGGCGTTGGCCGGGGTGTTGGCGTAGCCGGTGTTCGAGAAGTCCGGCCAGTAGCCGGAGCCGTCGTTGGGCCGGGCGTCGACGGCACTGACGACCTCCTCCGAACCGCTCGTCCGTAACTCGTCGCCGGAGACGACGTTCGTGGACGAGGCGGCGGCGAGGCACGCGAGGGCGACGGCGGCGGAGAAACAGCTCCGGACCAGCGCGCGGCCGAGCGGAACGCGCCGGCGGCTTTCGACGCCTTGCGGGGGTGATGTCTTGATGTCGTGCTCCGAGAGGGTCGGTACTGGTTCCGCCCCAGCCGTGCGGTGGCGGAGGCGAAACGTTTGGCACCACGTAGTGTGCCGGGGAGCCTCGATGTTTCGGGCGGTTTCTTGCGACCACATGGAGCAGCCGAAAAGTGCCTCCCCGTGATCGAAATCCCTCCCACGGGGCGGAAATTTCAGGTCAGGCGTAACGAGCGGAAGGTTCGGACCACTTCCTGGTGTCAGAGAACGCACCCGAACGAAGGGGCTGGGTGGTGACGGACGATGCGCACCGGTTCACCGGTATGTACGACGAATGCCGACAACGCGTCTGGGCCTACGTGGTCAGCCGCGCGGGCCGGCAGGTGGCGGACGAGGTGGTGAGCGAGACGTTCGCGATCGCCTGGCGGCGGCTGGACGACGTGCCGGAGCACGCCCTGCCGTGGCTGCTCGGCGTCGCCCGCAACGTCCTGCGCGACAGCGTGCGGGCCGAGGCCCGCAGGGAGGCGCTGGCCGCCGAGCTGCGGTGCTGGACCGAGGGCGACGTGGCCGACGAGGTGACCGAGCGGATGGGCCTGCTCCGGGCGCTGGCCGCGCTGCCCGAGGACGACCGGGAGATCCTCGTCCTGGTCGCCTGGCACGGGCTGTCCCCCAAGGAGGCCGCCCGCGTCGTCGGCTGCTCGTCGGCGGCCTACCGCGTGCGGCTGCACCGGGCCCGCAAGCGGCTCAAGCAGGCCATGGCCGGTTCGCCGCCCGGCGCACCGGCCGTCGGCCCGCGTCGCGGCGAGCCCGCCCAGCCGTCCCTGCCCCACGTTCGGAACCTCAGCGAGGAGTGGTCATGAACCTCATGGACGAACTGCGGGCGGCGCGGCCCGCGCATCTCGGCGACCGGCCGGTGGACCCGCGCACCAGGGACGCCGAGCTGGCCCGCGCCATGGCGAGGCCGCGGCCGGCGCGGCGGCGGCGCGCGGCGGTCAAGCCCGTGTGGGGTCTCGGCCTGGCCGGGGCGGCGGCCGCGGCGACCGCGGTGGTCGTGGTCGTGTCGGGGAACGGCACGGTGCCGACGCCACGGGGCCCCGACGGCGGCCGCCCGGTCGCCGTCAGCCCCAGCACGGCGCCGCCGACGCGGCTGAGGCTGTCGGCCCGGGACGTCCTGCTGGCCGCCGCGGAGAAGGCCGACCGGCGAAGCGAGGACAGCGGCGACTACTGGCACACGGCGTCGGTGACCCGCGCCGTCTTCGAGGCGGCGCGGGGCGGCTACCGGGTCATGACGCACGAGCGCAGCGAGATGTGGACGCCCGCCGCCGTCGGCGGCGAGCAGTGGGGGCGCGACCAGTCGCTCGGGGCGCGCCCGGCCACCGAGGAGGACCGCGAGGCGTGGGAGCGGGCCGGCTCCCCCGGCAGGATCGAGGTCACGGTGCCGGGCAAGCGCCTGCGCATGACGCTGACGACCTCCCCTGGCAAGGCGCGGACCAGCCACAGCCCGCTGGTGGACGGCGACAAGGTGTTCTGGCTGGGCAGGAACGTCACGATGAAGGACCTGCTCGGCCTTCCGGACGACCCCGGCGAGCTCAAGCGGTGGCTGCTGCGCTCGTACGACGGGCACGACACGGAGTCCTCCAGCGTCCCGATGGGGTCCGACGCCTGGCTGTTCAGGGTCGGCGCGGGGCTCATCACCGACATGCCGGTGACGCCGCGGGTGCGCGGGGCGGCGTTCCGCATGCTCGCCGGTCTCAAGACCGTCAAGGTCATCGAGAACGTCGGTGACGGCGAGGGCCGGCAGGGCACGGCCGTCGCCGTGGAGGAGCACGTCAAGGGCTCCGGCGTGCTGGAGCACCGGCTGATCCTCGACGAGGCGACCGGCCAGGCCCTCGGCGACCAGAGCGTCGTGGTGCGGCCCGGCGGCCGGCGACCGGGCTTCGAGCCCGGCACGGTGATCAGCTCCACCGCCCTCCTGGAGGCGGGCTGGACCGACGCCAAGCCCTCCTGACGCAGACCGACGGGGCCCGCCGAACCACCCGGTCCGGCGGGCCCGTCATGAGAGCGGCCTGATGCGGTGGGCCCGGCCTCAGAGCGGGCGGATGCGGTGGGCCCGGCCTCAGAGCGGGCGGATGCGGTAGGCCCGGATGACCGTCTGCTCCACCGCGGCGCCCGCCTCGTCCACCGCGCGGGCGCGCAGCGACACGTACCCCTCGCCGGCCGGATGGCGCAACACGGCCGCCGACCCCCGGACCTCGGCCCTGGCCCAGGTGGCGCCGTCGTCGTAGGAGACCTCCACCGACAGCCGCCTGACTGGCCGGGCGGCACTCCCCTCCAGCGGCCGGACGGTCACCGGCACCGTGAAGCGCCGCCCGGACGGGGCGGAGTTCCAGGCGTCGAGGGCGGGGCCGAAGCGCAGGACCGACACCGGCAGCCGCACGGGCGTGTCACCCGCGACGTGCCCCGACCGGAACGTCCACACGCCGGACACCCGCGTGGACAGCGTCGCGGGCGCTCCGCGCTCGCTCTCCACGACCAGCCGGTACGCGGCCTCCCCCTCGGGCACGGTGAAACTCGTCCTGAACTCCGGCTGCTCGCCCACGAGGACGCCGTCACGGTAGAGGGCGGTCCGCTGCGTGGCCCGGGTGGAGGAGCCGAGCGCCCCTCTGCCGTCGCCGTACATGAGCAGGTCGGTCGAGATGACGTCGCCGGTGCGGCTGACGCCGTCGAGATCCTTCTCGCCGGCCCAGGGCAGCGCGGGCGAGAAGACGCCGCGGTTCCACAGCTCCGTGTACGCCTTCCCCGCCCGGTAGACCGTGAACGGCGCGTCGAAGCGGTTGAGCCGGCCGTCGGAGCCGTACTCGAACAGGTGACGCCGCCAGCGGACGCCGTCGTCCGTGTTGACGTACTCGACCTGCTTGAACGGCGTGCCGAACGTGGTGAACGACAGGAACGAGAAGGCGACGCCGTCGCGCGGCCAGGCCCCGCTGGCCGCGTTGGCCCGCGCGTCGGGCAGGTGGCGGGCGTAGTCGGTCCGGATGGCGGCCAGGTCGCGCTGCGCCACGCGCCGCTCGAACCCGTTGACCATGCCGCCGGAGTGGAACCAGGTCAGGTGGTAGGCGTACGGGCTGCCGGTCCGGGCGGCGGCCCACACCCCGGCGACCTTGGTGCGCACGCCCGGATAGGAGCGGGCGGGGCCGAGTTGGGCGGTGTACGCCCCCTCGTAGGAGCCGCCGAGCCAGCCCGAGAAGCGCGGCGTCCCGCCGGCCGCCTGGTACTGGTAGACGATCTCGGACTGCAACGGGACGGCGTCCGCGCGGGGAGGCGTCAGCGAGATCGGCCGGCCCAGGCGCGCGTCGGCGTCCAGGGTCCGCGACCGGTCGAGGCCGAGGCCCGGGTGGACGAGGAGGGTCCGGCTGCGCTCGTCGCGGATGGTGGTCCTGACCAGCCATCTGCCCTTGGGCAGCCGCAGGGTGACCGGCCCCTCGGGCTGCTCCACGTCGACCGGCGCCTGGTCGGCGTCCAGGCGGTACAGCGTCGTGTAGGCGTCGCCGGCCGGCCCGCCGTCCCTGCCGGTGAACCTCAGGGTGAGATCGTAGCTCTCCACCTCCTTGTCGACGCCGACCGCCGTGCTGACGACCAGGTCGTCGTCGCCGGTGGCCACGACGTGCGCGCCGACGAGGCCGTCCGGCCCGCCGGCGCGGGTGTCGGCGGTGACGACGGCCTCCGCCTGCCCGCCCGCGGGGACGGTCAGCGTGGCGGGCGCGACGCTGAAGGTCCTGTCGCCCCGCACCTCCAGGCGCAGGGTCACCGGCTGCCGCTGGTGGTTGCGGTAGACGATCGTCCGGCCGGCCGGCTGGTCGTCGCCGTGCGGCCACGGCTGCCGTCCGAAGCTCAGCGCGGACGGTTCGGCCGTGACGGCCTGGCGCGTGCCGCGGTCGGCGTCCACGAGTCCCGCGCCCTGCGCGAAGACCCCGATCCCCGGCAGCGGCCGGGCGGCGCCCGTGAGGGCCGCCTTGAGCGTGTCGCCCTTCCAGTCCGGGTGCTCCCCGGCCAGCAGCGCCGCGACGCCGGTGACGTGCGGGGTGGCCATCGAGGTGCCGGACATCGCGACGTAGGAGCCGTCGCCGGGGCTGTCCTTGCCGCGGGCCGCGGTGATGTCGACGCCGGGGGCGGTGATGTCCGGCTTGAGGCCGTCGTCACCGGCGCGCGGCCCCCGGCTGGCGAACTCGGCCTGCTCGCCGGACTTGCTGACGGCGCCGACCTGGAGCGCCGCGTCGGCGGTGCCGGGCGAGATGAGCGTGCGGTCGGCGCCGTAGTTGCCGGCCGCCGTCACGAACAGGGTGCCGTACCGCTCGCTGAGCGTCCGCACGGCCTCCTCCAGCGGGTCGGCGCCGGGGGTGTCCGGGGATCCGAGGCTCAGGTTGACCACCCTCGCGCCCTGCTCGACCGCCCACTGCATGCCCGCCAGGACGGCCGAGTCCGCGCACCAGGTCGCCTCGCACACCTTGCCGTCCAGCAGCGTCGCGCCGGGGGCGACGCCACGGTACCTGCCGTCCGAGGCGGCGCCGCTGCCCGCGATCGTGGAGGCCACGTGGGTGCCGTGCCCGATCAGGTCGCGCCCGTTCTGGGCCTCGGTGAAGTCGGCGCGCGCCGCGACCCGCCCGGCGAGGTCGGGGTGGGTCACGTCGATCCCGGTGTCGAGCACCGCCACCTTGACGCCGGCGCCGGTGTGGCCGCGCTCCCACGCCTGGGGGGCGCCGACCTGCTTGACGCTCACGTCCAGCGTGATCTGCCGACGGCCGTCGAGCCAGACCTTGCCCGTGCCGCCCGCGAGCGGCTGCCACGTCCGCGCGGCGTCGGCCCTGCGCTGCCGTACGGCGAAGCCCCGCACCGCGTCCAGCGGCCTGAACCCGCTCATGGCGCGGACGGCCGGCGCGGGACCGGAGGCCCCGGTCGGGGCGCCGGTCGGGGCGCCGGTCACGAGCAGCGGGAGCTCCTGGCGGCTGTCGTCGTACCCGAGCTCCAGCAGCCCGGTCACGTCGAACAGCCGGGGGTCCAGCCGGCCGGCCCGGACCAGCGGCGCCGCGTCACTGGGTAAGACGCGCAGCCGGCCCCGCGCCACGTCGGTGAGGAAGGTGACCTTCTCCCTGCCCTCGCCCGGCTCGACCGTCGCGCTCGCGGGGCCGGTCACGGTCACCTTGTCGCCGGTGACCAGCGTGACCGTCCGGACACCGGCCGCCGTCCGCGCCGCGGTGACCGCCTGGTCACCGGTGTCCGCCTGGTCACCGGTGACCAGGCGGTCACCGGTGGCCGAGACGGCCTGCGGCGGGGCGGCCGGCTGCGCGGCCGCTGATGGGAGGGCGGCCGGCTGGGCGGCCATGGCCGCGGCGAGCACGGTGACACCGGCCCACCATGTCGTTCTTTGCACGCAGTTCTCCGATCATCGGCGGAAATGTCACTACGTAGTGGCCGATGATCGGGTTTTGTTTCACGGCCCGGTCACCCGGGCAGGACCGCTCCGCTCCAGTGCGTGCCGGCGGCGGCGTAGACGGCCTGCGCCTCACCGTCGAAGTACGGCGACAGGCTCGTGTCGTACCGCTGGTTGGCGTCGGTGTCGGCCACGCTGATGGTGAGACCGTTGAGGTAGCCCCTGCCGCTGGCCTTGTCGTACCGCAGCAGCCAGGAGGAACCGAGCGAGCCTTCCCCGGTGAACGGGGAGTCGACGGCGAGCAGGTTCTCGGCCTTCAGGCTGGGCGCCGTGGCGGTCGTGGTGCGTCCGCCGGACGATTCGAGGCTCTCCCCCGTGTACGGCCGCCGGCCGTCGGGGTGCGGGCCGGCCGGGTAGCCGAAGAGGTCGACCGTGGAGTCCACCGGCTGGTTCCAGGCCAGGCCCTGCCCGCCGACGTTGTCGACCAGTCTGCCGAAGTTGGCCAGCCCGCCGGTGGCGGAGGCGACGACGCCCTCGTACACGTTGACGAAGGCGTAGTCGCGGTCGTAGTCGCGGTAGGCGTCGAAGTCGTAGTGCGCGAAGAGCTGCTTGCCGACGTAGAGGCCCGACGGGACCGCGCCGTCGGCGTAGCCGGGCACGAAGACCCACTTGGCGAGCGTGGAGCCGGAGCTCTCGGTGTCGTACGCGCAGTGCGCCGCGGTCGCCACGACGTTGCGGTACTGCGACTGCACGGCGGTGCCCGTGCACCAGTGCGGGTGGCCGTCGGCGCCGACGAAGAACACCTTGCCCGCGGTGGTGGGCATGCCGGGCTTGGCCGTGCCGGTGGCGGCGGGGAGCGACGGCGCGGTGAAGGCGGGCTTGCCGTCGGGCGAGATGCCGCCGCCACCGGTGGTGATCTGGTCGACGGCGGTCTGGACGCTGTACGGGGTGGCGGCGGCCAGGTTGGCGCCGCCGTCACCCAGCCAGAACGTCGCGATCTCGGCGGCGGCCGCCTGCGAGGAGACCAGCGGCTCGGTGGCCACGCTCGCGCCGACGGCCGCGTTCGGCGCGGCCACGAGGAGGGAGGCCAGGATGCCGACAGCCAAGGCACCTGATGTTCGATTGATCATGCATATCTCCTGGGCGACGGGTATCTCCGGCAAGAATTCGAACGTGTGATCGTCGCCAGGCAAGGACGTTACCGGTCTGCCCTGTCATGATCAATGGTTGAAGATCGGTTTTTTCACTGTCGGTCAGGAATGGTCACGGATCGCGGCAAGCGGAGGGCCGGTCAGGCGCGCCGCCAGCGCCAGTACGGGTCGTCGTTCTTGTCCAGGCACTTGTAACGCCGGTTGGTCGCCTTCGCGTACCCGTACCGGTCGCGCGCCGCCTTCGGACAGAACGCGCCCGGGGTGATGCACCGCCACACGTTCCCGTCCCTCTGGTAGGTGCAGGCGTGGGCGGCGACCGACGACGGGACCGCCGCCGAGGCGGGCAGGGCGGTCGCGACGGGAACGGCCAGGACGGAGCCGGCGAGGGCGGCGGTGACGAGCAGGCGCCTGAGCAACGTGTACCTCCATGGGCGGGGAAAGGAACACAGGTACGACGGCCGCTCGTGGGGCGTGGTTGACGATCAAGGCTGGCCGGATGCGGACAGGGACCCGGCGCGCCGGCTCACACGGCGATGGGGAGGTCCGTGCGCAGGTGCAGGGACTCGGCGGCGTTGATGAGCATGGTCGTCGCGTGGCCGAGCAGGGGGTTCGGGTCGGTGGCGCGGCACACGGTGAAGACGCGGCGGACGTGTGCGCTGTCGCCGAGCCGGAACACGCACACGTCGTGCGACTCGATCATCGCCAGCTCCGGGACGATCGCCACGCCCAGCCCCTTGCGCACGAGCTCGAAGGGCAGGTTGTAGTCGTTGGTGCGGAACAGCACGTCGGGGTCGAAGCCGCTGGCCGCGCAGATGTGCGACAGGTTGAGCGCGGCGTCCATGCCCTCGGTGTAGGAGATCCAGCGCTCGTCCGACAGCTCGCGGAACTGGACGCGCTTGCGGCCGGCCAGCCGGTGGCCGGGCGGCACGAGCACGTAGAGCGGCTCCTCCATGATCAACGTCATGGTCAGGTCCTTCGGCCAGTTGTGCGGCACCATGCCGTACTCGAAGACCACGGCCAGGTCGAGCCGCCCCTCGTTGACCGCGGGGATGGTCCGGTGCGGGTCGCCCTCCTCGTACCGGATGTCCACGTTGGGGCGGTCGCGGAGGAACTCGGCCAGCACGGCAGGCACCAGCCGGAACCCGGCGGACCAGAAGCTGCCGAGCCGCAGCCTGCCCCGGTGGGTGGTGGCGAAGGAACGCATCTCCTCCTCGGCCGCCTCCAGGTCGGCCAGCAGCCGGGCGGCCTTGCGGGCCAGCTCGGCCCCCGCCGCGGTGGGCCGGACGCTGCGCGGCAGGCGCTCGAACAACTGCACGCCCAGGGCGCGCTCCAGCGAGGAGACCTGCTGCGAGATGGCCGACGGCGTGAACCCGAGGCGCTTGGCGGCCGTCCTGAGCGAGCCGGTGGCGACCACTTCGCGGATGGCCTGCAACTGGACCGGGGTGAGCATCGCTCCAACTTAACAGTCTGGCCACTTGCATCACCAGAGCGCGGGCCATCAGGAGGCGACGCGATCACCCGCCTGGGCCGACGGGGCTGGTGAGATCGAGGAAGAGGATAAGGAGGAGTGAACAGCATGTGCACCAACGCGCATGCTCGATCACCTTGTCGTATCTAAACGGACCCCCAATATTGGTGTTTACGGAACGTAGCACCAAGCCCGAGAGGGGGTGTCCTGCGCGATGCGGTTCACCCAAGCAGCCACCGCGTTCGGCCTGGCGGGACTCCTGTCCCTGACCGCCTGCTCCGGAGGCGACGCCGCTTCCCAGGCGGCCGCACCGGCGCAGCAGAAGAGTCAGGAGCTCCACGACCTTCTGCCCGACAAGATCAAGAAAAGCGGCACGCTCAACGTCGCCGCCGGCCACAACTACCCGCCGCTGGTCTTCCTCGGCACCGACAACAAGTCCGTCGTCGGCCTGGAGCCCGAGCTGATGAAGGCCGTCGGCCAGGTGCTGGGCGTCGAGGTGACGTTCAGCCAGGCCAGCTTCGACAGCCTCATCGCCGGCGTGCAGGCGCGCAGGTACGACCTGGCCATCCAGGCGATGCTCGACAAGCCGGAACGCCGCGAGAAGGTCACCTTCGTCGACTACTTCAAGACCAGCAGCTCGCTGCTCGTCCAGGACAAGGACGCCCAGGCGATCAAGTCGCTCGACGACCTCTGCGGCCGGACGGCGGCCGTCGAGCAGGGCACCGCCCAGGCCGACGACGCCGAGCAGCAGAACAAGAAGTGCACGGGAGCGGGCAAGCCGGCGGTCAAGGTGCTGGTGTTCCCCGACACGGTCGGCTGCCTGCAGGCCGTCTCCACCGGCCGGGCCAACGCCTTCATCGGCGGCACCCCCACCATCACCTACCAGGCCGAGCAGTCCGGCGGCCGGATGAAGCAGGTCGGCGAACCGTACCGCTTCCTGCCGTACGGCATCCTCGTCAACAAGGAGGACCAGGACCTCGCCAAGGCCGTCCAGCAGGCGCTGCAGAAGCTCATCGACAACGGCTCCTACGCCAAGATCTTCGCCAAGTGGAAGATGTCGCCGGGCGCCCTCGACAAAGCGGTGATCAACGGCGGCGAGTCGTGACCACGAGCCAGCAGACCGCACGCCCCGCCGTCAAGGCGGAGATCCAGGCAGTCCCGCTGCGCCATCCGGGGCGCTGGGTGGGCGCAGGCGTGCTCGGCTTCGTGGTGATCTTCCTGCTGCAGGGCTGGGTGGCCAACCCGCGCATGCAGTGGGAGGTGGTCGGCGAGTACCTCTTCTCCCCCGCGGTCCTGAGCGGGGTCGGCACCACGCTGCTGCTCACGCTGCTCGCCATGGTCGTCGGCATCGCGGGCGGCGTGGTCCTGGCCGTGCTGCGCATGTCGCCCAACCCCCTGCTGTCGTCGCTGAGCGGGTTCTACATCTGGATCTTCCGCGGTGTGCCGCTGCTGGTGCAGTTGCTGTTCTGGTACTTCCTGTCCGCGGTGGTGCCGACGATCGGGCTCGGCGTGCCCTGGGGGCCGACGTTCGTGCAGTTCGACACCAACATGATCATCACTCAGCTCGCCGCGGCGGTGCTGGGCCTCGGCCTGCACGAGGCGGCCTACATGGGCGAGATCGTGCGGGCCGGCATCGCCTCCGTCGATCCCGGCCAGACGGAGGCGGCCCACGCCCTGGGCCTGACCCGCTTCCAGACGCTCCGCAAGATCGTCCTTCCCCAGGCGATGCGGGTCATCATCCCGCCGACGGGCAACCAGGTGGTCTCCATGCTCAAGACCACCTCCCTCGTCTTCGCCATCGCCGTACCGGAGCTCCTGACCTCGATCCAGGGCATCTACTCCCGGAACTTCCAGCAGGTCCCCCTGCTCACCGTGGCGTGCTTCTGGTACCTCGTGGCCACGACCGTCATGAACGCCGGCCAGCACTACATCGAACGCAGGTTCAGCCGATGACGACCCTCATCCGCGCGGAAGGCGTGCACAAGCGTTACGGGACCCTCGACGTGCTCAAAGGCATCGACCTGGAGCTCGCGGAGGGAGAGGTGCTGGCGCTGATCGGCCCGTCGGGGTCCGGCAAGTCCACCTTCCTGCGCTGCGTCAACCACCTCGAACGCATCGACGCCGGCCGCCTCTACTTCCGCGACCGCCTGATCGGCTACGAGGAGCGCGACGGCAAGGCGTACGAGCTGCCGGACAAGGCCATCGCCGCCCAGCGGGTGGACATCGGGATGGTCTTCCAGCGCTTCAACCTCTTCCCGCACATGACCGCGCTCGAGAACATCATGATGGCGCCGATCATGGTCAAGAAGGAGCCGAAGGCCGAGGTGCGCGAGCGCGCCCACGCCCTGCTGGCCCGGGTGGGACTGGCCGACAAGGCGCACAGCCGCCCCGACCAGCTCTCCGGCGGCCAGCAGCAGCGCGTCGCCATCGCCCGCGCCCTGGCGATGCGGCCCGGCCTCATGCTGTTCGACGAGCCGACCTCGGCCCTCGACCCCGAGCTCGTGGGCGAGGTCCTGGACGTCATGCGCGACCTGGTGCGCGCGGACGGCATGACCATGATCATCGTCACGCACGAGATGGGATTCGCCCGCGAGGTGTGCGACACCATCGTCTTCATGGACGGCGGGGTCGTCGTGGAATCCGGTCCGCCGTCCTCGCTGCTCGGCGACCCCCGGCACGAGCGCACCCGGGCCTTTCTCAGCAAGGTTCTCTGACCCCGAAGGGTGGATACCCACGTGTCCCGCGTCATCGTCCTCGGCGCCGGAGTGCTCGGCGCCTCCGTCGCCTACCACCTGGCCGTCGCAGGGGCCCAGGTCGTCGTCATCGAAGCCGGCGGCCCCGCCGCCGGCACCTCCAGCGCGACCTTCTCCATGGACGTCACCCATCTGAAGACCCCGCGCGCCTACTACGACCTGAACCGGGCCAGCGCCGCCCTGCACGCCACGCTCGCCGAGGAGCTCGGGGGCCCGTCATGGCGGCACCCCATGCCCGCCATCCAGTGGGGCGACAGCGAGGAGAGCCGGCGGGGGCTCAGGGAGCGCGCCGTCCGCCTGATGTCCTGGGGGCATCCCTGCCGCATCGCCGACCCGGCCGAGCTGCGCGAGCTCGCGCCCGACGTCGATCCCGCGGCGTGCACGGCGGACGAGCTCGTGGTCCACGACCAGAGCGCGTGGTACGACGCCCCGCTCTTCGTCCAGCGCCTGCTCGACCGCGCCGCCGAGCTCGGCGCCGACATCAGGTACGGCCTGCGGGCGCACGCGCTGATCCGCAGCGGCGACGCCGTCACGGGCGTCGAGACCGGGACGCGGCGCTGGGAGGCCGACTGGGTGGTCAACTGCACCGGGCCGGACGCCGACCGCGTCGCGGCGCTCGCCGGCACCGACCTGCCCATGACCCGGATCCCCGGGCTGGTCGGGGAGAGCACCCCCGTCCCCGGCCTCCGGCTCGGCGCCATCCTGGCCACGCCCGAGGTGGACCTGCGGCCCGCCCCCGGGGACCGGATCTGCTCCATCTCCTGGCCGGTCGACGCGCTGCTGCCCGGCCAGAGCGACGACGCCCTGGCGGAACGGCTGCACGCCGGCGGCCAGCGCGTCCTTCCCGCGCTGCGCGCCGCCCGGCTGGCCGGCGTCCGCCTCGGGGTCCGGCCCGTGCCGGCGGACGGCCTGCCGCTGGCGGGCACGCACCCCGGCGCCCCCGGCCTCTATCACCTCGTCACCCACAGCGGCGTCAACCTCGCGCCCGAGCTCGGCCGCCTCGCGGCCGAGGAGATCATCGGCGGCGACGGGCCCGGCCTCGCCGACTACCGCGTCACCCGCGGTGTCGCGGCGTCGGTGAAGGACGAGAGCCTGACCCTCATGACCACCCGCTGAGCCGGCGCCGCACCCCCGTGGCCCGGCCTAGGAGCAGGTGATGCCGAACGGGCCGGGCGTGGACGGGCCGCCGGCCTGGAAGCCGAAGGCGGCGGACGCGCCCGGCGCCAGGCTCGTGGCCCAGCTCGGCGCCTTGACCGTCCAGGTGGTGCCCGACGACGTGATGGTGGAGTTCCAGGCGTTGGTGAGGGTCACGCCGGACGGCACGGTCCAGGTGACCGTCCAGTTGTTCCAGGTGGTGGTCCCGGTGTTGCGCACCGTCACGTCGGCCGTGTAGCCGCCCTGCCAGGCGTTGGCGACCCGGTGGTTCACGTCGCAGGAGACGCCCGGGCCGCCCGTCGGCGTGGGGGTCGGGGTCGGCGTGGGGGTGGGCGTCGGCGTGGGGGTCGAGCCGTTCGACGTGGTGTAGGCGACCTTGGTGTACGGCGCGCCGCACTGCGGGGCGCAGCCCGCCGGAAGCGTGAAGCTGTACACGCGCCCTCCGTTGATCAGCGTGTCCGTGACGTCCCGGACCCGGATCTGGAACTGGTTGCCGCCCGACGCGGTGCCGCCGATGACGTACGACTGGCCCATGTCGCCGTTCATCCGCGCCGTCCGCCACGCCCCGTCGGCGAAGTACTCGACGCCGTGGATGCCGTCGGCCAGGTGCGAGACGGAGATGGCCGGCCACCACACCTGGGCGCCCTGCAGGAAGCCGATGCCGATGTCGCCGGTGTAGCCGGGCGCCGGGACGAACGACCAGGTGACGTGCCGGTTGTTCCAGTGGCCGGGGTACATGTCCCCGACCGCGGCGCCGTTCTTCACGAACCGGTTGAGCGAGTCCTTGGACAGGTCCAGATGGTACGGGTCGTCGCGGCACCAGCCGTTGGAGTCGCCGCAGCTGTCGGCGACCAGCATGGTCAGCTTCGCGCCCTTGTAGGCGTCGGAGACCCAGGAGCCGCCCCGGCAGAACGCCTGGTTCTGCGCGCCGTCGTTGGTGCCGGTGCAGTAGTCGCCGATCTCCACCTGCACGTAGCGGCCGCAGTTGAGGCCGTTGTTCCACAGTCCGGCCTTGCCGAGGTCCGCCCCCGTCAGCGGGCGCGGGTAGAAGCCGTAGTCGCCGGGCGTGTTGTAGACGTTGAGCGCCACGAAGTTTTGCGAGTCGAGATTCGCCTGCGGCAGCCCGCACCCGCCGTACGGCGCGCCGAGACCGTCGAAGTAGGTGGCGTTGCCCGTCACGGGGCCGGGCGGGTCGCTGACCGCGCCGGCGGGCCGTTCCGTCAGGGGGACCAGGGCGCACAGCGCGACCAGGAGACCGGGAAGCAGGAGGGCGAGCAACCGGCGGCGGGCGTGAATCATCGGACTCCCCACTCAGAGAGGTTCGGATCGAACCTCCCCGCGGGGCCCCGCCCGGTCAAGCAGAGGTGTGCGCGAGCCGGGAGAACGCGCGGTGAAGGGTGAAACTTTCATCGCGTGACCGCGTCACCAGCTCCACATCCCCACGCGCACCGGCACACCCGGCGAGGCGTGCAGGACCGGGTCGCCGTCCGGCGCCGGGAGGCCGGCGGCCTGGAGCACGTTCTGGTCCAGGCCGGTCAGCCGCGCGTGCCGCAGCGGCCAGTCGGGATGCTCGACCTCGGCGGCGGCCAGGCGTCCCGCCACGACGCTGAACAGCCGGTAGCGGGCGGTCAGGAAGTGCGCCGGCTCGTCCCGCTCGTCCTCGGCGAGCGCCGCGCCGATCCGCACGTCCACGTCGCACCGCACCCCGTCCGGTCCCGGCCACCGCCTCCGGCACCGGTAGCGCCTGCGGTCGCCCGCAGTGTGTACGGACATGTCCGACCAGAAGTAGGAAGCTCGACAGCCACGGCAGCACGGGAAGCCCCGGCGTCCGCACGTCGTCCATGCGGAACGGGGTCAGCCCGACCCAGGCCGTCCCGTCGAACGTCTCGACCGTCAGCGGCTCCGGCACCAGCGCCCGTACCGCCTCGACCGGGTATCGCCAGTGCAGGAACGTGATCTGCGACCAGCGGTGGTACATCACCGGCCACGCGACCCGCGGAGAGGGCGGGGCCTGGTGGCGGGTCGAATCGTCGCGGTGTGCCATGGGTGCGTCGCCTCCGGTCCGATCCCTACCCTCGCCCGGGGCGGGAAACGGCGACCGGCGGCCGTGACGCCTCGATGACGCCACACGTCACCTGCATTCGCATTGCTGTGACGTCAAAGTGGTGCCATGATGGCGTCATGGACCTTTCGCCGTACGTCGATCACCTCCGCCGCGAGCTCGCGATCGCCGCCGGGGCGGGCGGCGAGGAAGCCCGGGCGCTGGCCGAACGCCTGGCCGCCACGCTGGAGTCGGCCTCCCGGCTGGCGCTGCTGGAGGCTCTCTCGGCCGCCGCGGACGAGATCACGCACGACCTCGCGCCGGGCTCGGTCGAGGTGCGCCTGCGCGGGCGCGACCCCGCCTTCGTCGTGACCCCGCCGCCGAGCGCCCGGCCCTTCGACGAGGAGGGCGAGGTTGGGCAGGCCGAGCGGCCGCCCGCCCCGCCACCGCCCCCGGACGCCGACGAGGGCGGGACCTCCCGGATCTCACTCCGCGTCCCCGAGCACCTCAAGCCGCGCATCGAGGAGGCGGCCGCCCGCGACGGCCTGTCGGTCAACGCCTGGCTGGTCCGCGCCGTCTCCGCCGCGCTCGACCCCGGCGACGCCGCCCGCCGCTCCGGCCGGCGCCCGGCCCAGCAGAGCGGCAACCGCTACAGCGGCTGGGTGCGCTGATGACCACGCCAACCCACGACAAGGGAACCGGAATGCCGACCTTCGACACCCCCGACCCCATAGTCGCCGTCCTCGACCTGGCGACCGCCACCGTCCGGATCGACGCGGGCGACCGCGCCGACACCGTCGTCGAGGTCCGCCCGAGCGACGCGCACGACGACGCCGACGTGCAGGCCGCCCGGCACACGCAGGTCGAGTACGCCGACGGCCGGCTCCTGGTGCGGGGCGGCAAGGACCAGACCGGCCCGGGCTTCGGCCGGGGGCTGTCGCTCGACAGGCTCGTGGAGTCGCCCGCCGACTGGGCGCGTTCGCTGCTGCACGGCCCGGGCTCGGTCGAGGTGACGATCAGCCTGCCGGCCGGCTCCAGCGTCGACGCCAGGTCCGCGGCGGGCCTGCGCTGCCGGGGGCCGCTCGGCGAGGTCTCGTTCACCACGTCCTACGGCGACATCCGGGTCGAGCGGGCCGGCCGGCTACGGCTGAAGAGCACCCACGGCGACATCTCGGTCACCCGCGCGTCCGGGCACGCCGAGGTCACCACGACCCACGGCGGCATCCGCATCGGCGAGATCGACGGGACCGCCGTGGTCAGGACCTCACACGGTGACGTCCGCATCGGCGAGGTGACCGGCGAGCTGCGGCTGAACAGCGCCCACGGCCACGTCACCGTCGACCGGGCCGGAGCCGGCGTCGCCGCCAGGACGGCGTACGGCAGCGTGGAGATCGGCGAGGTGACGTCCGGCTCGGTCGTCATGGAGACCACCGGCGGCGGACTGGATCTCGGCATCCGCGAGGGCACCGCCGCCTGGCTGGACGTGAGCTCCAGGTACGGCACCGTGGACGTCTCCCTCTCCCCCAGCGACGCCCCCGGCCGGACGGACCGGACCGTCGAGGTGCGGGCCCACACCACCTACGGCGACATCGCCGTCCACCGTTCCTGACGACTGAGGAGAGTGTCATGCCTGACGCGATCATGGCCGAAGGGCTGGTCAAGAAGTACGGCGACGTGACGGCCCTCGACGAGATGGAGCTGACCGTCCCGGAAGGGACGGTGTTCGGGCTGCTCGGCCCGAACGGCGCCGGCAAGACCACCACGGTGCGCATCCTCACCACGCTGCTCCGACCGGACGCCGGGCACGCCACGGTCGCCGGGCTCGACGTCGTCCGTGACGCCGGCCGGCTGCGCGCCCGCATCGGCGTCTCCGGCCAGTACGCCGCCGTGGACGACCACCTCACCGGCGCCGAGAACCTGGAGATGGTCGGCCGCCTCTACCACCTCGGCGCCGGACGCAGCCGCCGGCGCGCCCGCGAGTTACTGGAGCGCTTCGACCTGACCGAGGCGGCCGACCGCCCCGTGCAGGGCTACTCCGGCGGCATGCGCCGCCGGCTCGACCTGGCCGGGGCGCTGGTCGCCGCCCCGCCCGTGCTGTTCCTCGACGAGCCCACCACCGGGCTCGACCCCCGCGCCCGGATCGGCCTGTGGGACGTCATCGCCGAGCTCGTCGCGGAGGGCACCACCGTGCTGCTCACCACCCAGTACCTGGAGGAGGCCGACCGGCTCGCCGACCGCATCGCGGTGGTCGACCACGGGCGCGTGATCGCGCTCGGCACCGCCGACGAGCTGAAGGACCAGGTCGGCGGCGAGCGCGTCGAGCTGTCGCTGGCCGACGCGGCGGGCCTGGAGAGCGCCGCCCGGACGCTGGCGCCGCTCGCCGCCGGCGACGTGCGGATCGACTCCGCCGCCCTCCAGATGACGATCCCGGTCTCCGGCGGCGTGGCGGCGCTCACCCGGGCGCTCGGCGACCTGGCCGCCGAGCGGATCACCGTACGCGACGCCGGCCTGCGCCGGCCGACCCTGGACGACGTGTTCCTGAGCCTCACGGGACACCAGGCCGACGAGACGACAGAGGAGACCGCCCGATGAACGCCCTGCACCTGGCCGTCGCCGACGGCATGACCATCGCCCGGCGCAACGCCCTGAAGATCCGCCGCGCCCCCGACCTGCTGGGCGGCGTGGTCATGATCCCGATCGTGTTCGTGCTGCTGTTCACCTACGTCTTCGGCAGCATGATCAGCCTGCCCGGCATGTCGTACGCGGAGTACCTGCTGCCCGGGATCTTCGTCATGACGATCGTCACCAGCGCGCAGATCACCGGCTACACGCTGACGCAGGACCTCCAGAAGGGCGTCTTCGACCGGTTCCGCACCCTGCCGATGTCGCCCTCGGCGGTGCTGACCGGCCAGACCGTCAGCGACGTGATCATGAACGTGACCAGCATCGTCACGATGGCGCTGGTCGGGCTGCTCGCCGGGTGGCGCGTCCGCTCCTCCCCGGTCGAGGCCGTGCTGGGGTTCCTGATGCTGCTGCTGTTCGCCTACGCCTTCTCCTGGGTGACGGCCACGGTCGCGCTGGCCCTGCGCACGCCCGAGGTCTTCAACAACCTCGCGACCCTCGTGTCGTTCCCGCTGGTCTTCCTGTCCAACGCGCTGGTCGACAGCACGCGCCTGCCCGGGCCGCTGCGGGTGGTCGCGGAGTGGAACCCGGTCTCCACGCTCGTCCAGGCCGCGCGCGAGCTGTTCGGCAACACCAGCCCGGCCCTCCCCGCGCCCGCCGCCTGGCCGCTGCGGCACGCGGTGCCGGTGTCGCTGCTGTGGTCGCTCCTGCTGCTGGTCGTGTTCGTGCCGCTGGCCACGCGGCTGTACACGCGGGCCGTCAGCCGATGAACGCCCTCTCCGACATGGATCGCGAGCGGGCGGTCGAGCTGGTCCAGCAGGCGTACGCGGACGGCCGGCTCGACCCCGCCGAGCTGGAGCAGCGGCTCGAACGCGCGCTCACCGCCACCTCCTCCCACGAGCTGGAGCCGGTCGTCGCCGACCTGCCGGACGAGGCTGTCGTGCTCAGCACCACCGGCGGACGCGTCACGCGGACAGGAGACTGGCAGGTCCCGCGCCGGCTGGTCATCGACTCCGAGTACGGCAGGGTACGGCTCGACCTGTCCCGGGCCCACGTCCCGCACGCGCGGATCGGCATCGAGCTCCGGCTCGGGTACGGCAGCGCCACGATCATCCTGCCCGCGGGCGCGAGCGCGGACATCGACGGGCTGCGTACCGGATGGGGCCGCGTGACCTGCACGGCGGCGGGCCGCCCACGTCCGGGCGAGCTGCACGTGCAGGTCACCGGAGAGATGCCCTACGGCCGCCTGACCGTCCGCACCGCGCGCGGATGACCCGGAGCCGCCGGGTCAGTTCAGGTCCAGGGCGACCTCCAGGCGCAGGTAGGCGTCGATCCAGGCCCGCTCGGCCTCCTCGCCGGAGTCGTGGGTCCGCGCCGCCGCGAAGGCCGTGACGGCTCCCGCCATGCGGTGCAGGCCGAGCACGGTCAGCCGCCGCGCCGCGGCGGCGAGCCGGTCGCCATAGGTCGGCGGCAGGTGGGACAGGCCGTGATGGGCCGCTTCGGCGAGCAGTGCACGGGTGTCGACCAGGGCCTCGGTCAGCGGTTCGTGCCGGTCGTGCTCGGCGACCACGAGCCTGGCGCTCCCGCCGGCGGGCCGCAGGTCGGGGACGACCACCCGGCCGCCGGCCGCCAGGCCGACCGGTTCGATGACGAACCCGCCCGCGCCGCGCCCGACGACGCCGCTGACGAACCGCAGCTCGCCCTCCTCACCGGCGAGCACGGCGGCCAGCGCGTCGAGGCGCCCAGGGGCGGCGGCGGTGTGCGTGGCCCTGACAATGGCGGTGTCACCGGCCCGGTCGACGATGACGGCGTCGAGCCGCTGGTCGCCGGGGGCGTAGGTGACGGCCTCCACCCCGGCGACGGCGACGACCCGGACCAGTTCCGCCTTCACCCGCGGGCGGACGGGGCGGAGCGGGAGGGCGTCGAGCTCCCGGCCGAGCGCGGCGAGGTCGGTCACCACCAGGGACGGCGGCAGGTCGCCCCAGTCGCCCCGCGACGGGCTGACCGTCGTCCTGGAGATCCGCCCGGTGGCCAGCCGCACCGTACGGCTGGCGCTGCGGACGGCGGACTCCGTGACCAGGTTGCCGGTGGCCAGGGCGGCCAGCGTGGAACGGTCGATCCGCCGCCGCGCCAGCGCCGCGCCGTCGTCCTCGCCGTCCCACTCCCGGCGCAGGACCAGCACCATGGCGCTGTCGGCGTGGGCCAGGTAGACCTCGGCGACCCGCCGGTCGCCGAGGGCACGGATCCGGCAGCCGAGGCTCTCCAGCCGGGCCCGCCGCAGCGGGGTCTCGGCGGCCTCGGCGGTGCCGAGCACGCTGCTGCGCAGCGTGGCGTCCGGCCGCGTCACCGCCCGGTGCCGGGCGTGCAGCTCGGCGACGTGGCTCGCCAGCAGTTCGGGACGGTAGTGGGCGCCGCGGTCGCGGTAGGAGGCCAGTTGGTCGGCGAGGTCGCCGACGGCCAGCAGCGGCCAGCGCAGCCCGGCGGCGTCGAGCCGGCGCCGCACGTCGGCGATGGTGGCGTCGAGGCCCTGGCCGAGATGCGCCGCGCCTTCGCGCAGCACCGTGCCGGCCAGCCCCAGGGCGCGCTCCAGCCCCGACCCGTCGCCGGTCTCGGCCTGGCCGCCGACGTCGACCCGCGCCTCGGTGACGCCGGGGTGCAGCTCGTCGGCGGCCCGGAACGCCCACACCGCCAGGGCGATGACGTCGTCGCGGCTGCCGGCGACGGCGTCGGTGTGGACGAACCCGAGGTCGCCGGGGATCAGGAAGCGCACGGTCGCGGTGGCCAACTCGACCTGCGGCACCGGGTCGGCGGCGGTCGCGCGGCGGACCCGCGCGGTGAACCCGGCCCTCTCGGTGCGGCGGGCGGCGGCCATGAGGCGCGCGCCGATCCTGGCGGTGAGCTCGTCGTCGGTCACCTGCCCCGGCGACCAGGGCGAAGGCTCCGGTCCTGCCTGCGCGGGCCGCGGACCGACGGCGGCGGACTCGGGGTGAGCCTGATCGGACTGAGGGCCGGCGTCGGCGGGCTCCGGGTGAGCCTGATCGGACTGAGGGCCGGCGTCGGGGGGCAGGCGTTGGTAGGCGAGGATCACGCCGATGACGTGCCGGCAGACGCCGGTGGCGCCGCAGGTGCAGCGGGCCGCGTCGAGGCCGCCGGGAGGCAGGGTCGTGGCCGGGCCGTCGGGGAAGGCGCCGTGCACGGTGCCGTCGGCGTCGGTCCGCAGCTCCGGCAGCGCCTCCTTGCCGGCGCGCTTGACCAGGCCGCGGTTGGTGAGCGCGGCGAGGGAGTCGGCCGTCAGACCGAGGAGGTCCTTTCTCATCGGCCCGCGTGCTTCGCTGCTCATCGGCCCACGTGCTCCGCCACTCATCGGCCCACGTGCTCCGCCACGAAGGACGCCAGCTCGCCGGGTGTCATCGCCCCCACGTGGGCTCCGGCGTCGGCCAGGCGCTGGGCCATCCCCCGGTCGTAGTCGGGGTTGGCCTGCTCGTCGAGGGCGGCCAGGCCCAGCACCTTGCTGCCCTGCGCCACCAGGTCGCGTACGACGCGCACCAGCCGGTGCGGATCGCCGCCCTCGTAGAAGTCGGAGATCAGCACGACGATCGCCCGGCGCGGCCGGTCCACCAGGCCGGCGCCGTACGCCGCCGCGCGAGCGATGTCGGTGCCGCCGCCGAGCTGGACCTTCATCAGCAACTCCACGGGATCGTCGACGTCCGCGGTCAGGTCCACCACTTCGGTGTCGAAGGCGACCAGGTGGGTGCGCACGCCGGGCAGCCCCCACAGGCAGGCCGCGGTGACCGCCGAGTGGATCACCGAGTCGAGCATCGACCCGGACTGGTCGACGAGCAGGATCACCTGCCACTGCTCCAGGTGGCGGCGGGTGCGGGAGAAGAAGAACGGGGTCTCGATCACCACCTTGCCGGTCCCGGGCTGGTAGCGGCCGAGGTTGGCGCGCAGGGTCCTGACCACGTCGAAGTTGCGGGCCAGCCGCAGCCGGCTGTGCCGTCGCGCCTTGGTGCCGGAGAACGCGGTCCGGACCTCGGTGGCGAGCTGGTCCACGAGCTGCCGGACGACCTGCTCCACGATCCGCCGGGCCAGCCGCAGCACCTGCGGGTTCATCAGGTGCTTGGTGCGCAGGACCGCCTTGAGCAGCGCGGGATTGGGTTCGATGCGGGCCAGCACGTCCGGGTCGGTCACCACGTCGTGGATCTCGTAGCGCTCGACCGCGTCGCGTTGCAGCCGTTCGACGGTCTCCTTGGGGAACAGCCGGGTGATGTCGTCGAGCCAGTCGAAGGTGGTCAGCGCCGACGGGCCCGTCCCGCCGTGCCGTACGCCGCGCCGGCGCAGGTCGTCGTCGCGGCCGTAGAGCCAGTCCATGGCCGCGTCACGGGCGGCGGCCTCCGCGCCGAGCCGCTGCCCGCCGAGGCACGCGCTGCCGGGCTCGCCGAGCAGCAGGCGCCACCGTTCCAGGGTGGGGTCGGTCATGACGTGATCAGTCCTTCCCGGCGCAGGGCCGCCTCGACCCGCCCGTCCAGTGCCATGCCGGCGGCCACCAGCTCCGGCGCCGCCTCCAGCCGCATCAGGTCCCATCCGGACGCGCCGCCGGAGCGCCGCTCGATCAGGCGGGTGGCGATGAGGTGCCGTTCGCGGGGCGGGAAGAAGCCGAACGCCTGGCGCAGCGCGGGCAGGGCCACCAGGAAGTCGTGATCGGTCATCCCGCCGACCAGCTCGTCGAGCAGCTCCAGCATGCCGGCGGCGTGCAGGACCTCCTCGCGGGCGAGCGCGAACAACCCGGCCAGCCAGTCCCCGGCCGACGCCGGGACGAACGCGCCGCGCACCGCCCGCGCCGGGTCCGCGGCGGCCGTGCCCCGGAGCGACCAGCCCAGCCCCAGCGCCGCTCCGCGCAGGTCGGGCGGCGCCTCCTGGCGGGCGGCGAGCCGGTCCGCGACGCCCAGCGCCGCGTCCGTGTCCAGCCCGAGCGACGAGCCGGCATGCCGGAGGGCGTCGCGGACGGCGCTCATCGCGTCGATGCGCCGCAGGTCGGCCGGGACGGGGCCGCCGCGCACGCCTTCGGCCAGCCACAGCGCCCGGCGCGTGGCCGCCTGGACGACCATGCCCAGGGTGGCGCTGCCGCCGGTGCGGAACAGGTCGTCGTGGCGCCACATCGACAGGGCGACGGTGAGGGTGCGGCCCAGCGACCCGAGGTCGGCCGCCGCGCCGACCGCCCGCGCCAGGTCGTCCAGCGCCTTTCCGGTCAGCTCGCCGATGCCGCACAGCGCCGCGTCGAACAGGACGTCGGCCAGCCGGTCCAGGTCCGCGCCCCTGATCCGCTCGGCGAGGACGGCGGCCGCCGCCTCCTGCGGGTCCACGCCGTACCCGCCGGCCTCGATGAGCGCGGGCAGCCGGTCGTCGGAGTCGGTCAGCGTCCATCGTTCGACCAGCTCCGCACCGCCCGCCGGGCTGGGGCCGGAGGTCCGCACGACGCCCGGGATCCCCAGCACCCGCAGCCGGTGCAGCAACCGGCTGCGCTCGCGACCGGCCTCCCCGCCGAGGTCGAGCCGTTCCTCGCCCGGACCGCCCAGCACCGCGAGCACCGCGTGGACCAGCGGCGGCAGCGGGGTCGAGGGATGCAGGCGGCCCACCCGGTCACCGCTGAGGGCCGCGATCATCTCTACGATCACCGGATGGGTGCCGGCCCCCAGCGGGCCACGGGACGCCCACGGCAGTGGCACCTCGATCGCCTCGCTGACCAGCGCGCTCGCCAGGCCGTCCAGCACGTCGACCCGGGCCGGATGCGGGTGGCCGCGCATCAGCGCGATGCCGTCGGCGGTGGCCCGGGCGGCGATCAGGTCGGCGGTGGACACCTGCTGGCGCCGGGCGCGCAGCCGGGCCGTCACCGCCTCGGTGAGCCTGCGGGCGGCGCCGGCGGGACCGGACTCCCACAGGTCCTGGTAGTAGCCCGGCGACGGCATGCCCGACTGGTAGCCGTCGAAGGCGTCCAGCCGCCGGAACGAGTACGGCACCAGGTAGCTGCCGACGACCGCGTCCGCGGGCGGCCGCGGCACCTCCGGCCAGTTCCGGTCCCCCCGCTCGGCCAGCCGGATCAGCGCGGGGCGGTGGAAGCCGCCCGTGACCACGACCACCGGCCGGTCGCCCGCGTCGGCGGCTGCGGCCCGGATCCACCGCGCCATGTACGCCTCGCGTGCCGTGTCGTCCGGCCCGGCCTCCGTGTCGCCGCGCAGCAGGTCGAAGTAGGTGGCCAGCCGTTCGGCCAGCCCGTCGGCCGGCTCGATCTCGAACAGGTGGTCCCACAGCGCGTCCACGTTGTCCACGGCGAAGGCGCGGCACAGCCGTCCGGTCACCTCGCCGTAGCGGGCCTCGGCGTCGGCGTAGCGGTTGCGGAGCTCGGCCAGCGCCGGATGCCAGGCGGGCAGGTCGATGAACCGCAGCTCGGCGCCGACGTCACGACCCGCGGTCAGCGCCGTCCACTCCGGGGAGTAGTCGCACAGCGGCGTCCACGAGCCGTGCCGTCGTTCCGGGTCGCGGTAGCTCGTGTGGACGGCGATCGGCAGCTCGTGTCCCAGCAGGAGCTCGTCCATCCTGGGATTCATGTCCGCCGGGCCCTCGACCAGCACGTACGCGGGCCGTACGGAACGAATGGTGTCGGCGACCAGCCGGGCACAGGCGGGGCTGTGGTGCCGCACGCCGAGGAACGTGACCGTCATCGTCAGCCCGGCAGCAGGTGACGGGCCTCGTACAGGGCCTTCCACTGGTCTCCGCGCCGCCTCTGCTCCAGGTATCTGCGGAGCTTGGCCAGGTCCTCCGGGTTGTCCTTGGCCGCCGTGCCGGCCAGGCAGGAGACCAGGTCGGCGGCGGTGCCGGGCTCCCGGCGCAGGAACCAGCCGCGCAGCCCGACGGCATGCGCGACCGAGATCGCCTCGGCGGTGCTCATCACCCCCGACAGCCGGTCGGTGGCGTCACCGCGCGCGGTCTGCCCCTCGCGCAGCTCCCGGAACGCGGTGACCAGGACCTCCAGCACGTCGCGGCGCGGCGGCGCGCCGACGCCCGAGCGCTTCAGGAGGGCGGTGGCCTCCTGCTCCACCAGGTGGAGCTCGGTGTCGAAGTCGACGATCGGGAAGACGGTCTCGAAATTGAACCGGCGCTTGAGCGCGGCGCTCATCTCGTTGACGCCGCGGTCGCGGGTGTTGGCGGTGGCGATGACGGTGAACCCCTCCTGGGCGAACACCATCGACTCCGGCCCGGTCAGCTCCGGTACGGCGAGCACCCGGTCCGACAGCGGCGACAGCAGGCAGTCCTGCACCTCCAGCGGGCACCGGGTGATCTCCTCGAAGCGCACCACCTTGCCCTCGGCCATGCCGCGCAGCAGCGGGGCGGACACCAGCGACCGCGTGGACGGCCCCTCGGCGACCAGCAGCGCGTAGTTCCACGAGTACTTGATCTGGTCCTCGGTGGTGGCCGCCCCGCCCTGGATCGTGAGCGTCGAGGTGCCGCTGACCGCCGCGGCGAGCAGCTCCGACAGCAGCGACTTCGCCGTGCCCGGCTCGCCCACCAGCATCAGCCCGCGGTTGGTGGCGAGCGTGACCAGGGACCGGTCGATCAGCGAGGGATCACCCACGAACTTGCGGCTGATGCCCAGTTTCTCGTCCCCGAGGACGAAGCGCCGGGCGGCCCGCAGGCTCAGTGCCCAGCCGGGCGGCCGGTCGTCGGTGTCGTCCTCCCGCAGCCGGCCCAGCTCGCCGGCGTAGCGCATCTCGGCCGGGGGCCGCTGGACGTGCTCGTTCATCGGGCGATCTCCACCAGGTCGCGCAGGATCTCGGACACGGTGATCGGATCGAGGCCGTCGACGGGGATGCCCACCAGGGTCTGCTCGTCGGCGAAGTCGGGGTAGCCGATCGCGAGGCCCGGGTCGAGGCCGACGCTGACGGTCCTGCCGCCGGGCACGTCCCGCTCGATCCAGCCCTGCCACCCGGCGTCCTGCGGCGCGCCGCGCCGCCAGCCGCGCCGTTCCAGGCCGAGCACCGCGCGGGTGGGGATCTTCGCGGCGCCGATCTCGGCCAGCAGCGCCTCGTCCGGGTGGTACGTCTCCCGGCCCAGTTGCGGGAACGGCTGCAGGATCTCGTAGTCGGCGAACACCTCGGCCCAGGCGGCCAGCTCCTCCGCCAGCTCCAGCGGGTGCGCCACCCCGACGACGGCCTCGTCGGGCAGGGTCAGGGCGTCGTCCTCGACGTCGGCGAAGCTGCGGTCCTCGGCCACGCGCAGGGTGCCGATGAGCCGGCCCTCGGGGTCGTAGATGCCCCACACCAGCCGCCGTACGATGTGCCAGAGCAGCGGATGGCCGACGAGCAGCCGCCCGAACTCCGCACCGCTCCAGCGGCGCCGGTTGACCATGGCCTGCTCCAGCCGGCGGATGTTGTCGGCGGCCACGGCGCGCACGTCCTTCTTCAGCCCGGCGAACCGCTGGTAGGCGACGGGCGCGAGCTCCGGGTCGTCGTTCGCCCCCGGCTTGGGCAGGTTCCTGAGCCGCTTGCCCGCGGCGTCGGCCACGTACGGCTTGAGCTGCTCGTCGAAGCCGACGACGAACTGCCTGCGGCCGTAGTCGAGGGTCAGGCTGCCGTCGGCGGACAGCCCGAAGTGGGGCACCAGCCGGTCGGCCAGCTCCTGGGGCGTCAGGCCGAGCTCCGCCGCGACCTCGTCCATCTTCTGCCTGGCCCGCTTCTTGAGCCCGCTGAACTTGGCCTTCTCGGCGACGCCGTGCAGGTGCATGAGCGCGACCTCGGAGCCGATGCGGGCCAGCAGGTCCAGGCCCGCGACCGCCCGCGCGTGCCCGCCCTCACCGGGCCAGGTCCTGATCAGCGGCGTCAGCCGCCGGACGGTCTCGTCGTCGCCGAGCAGGCCCAGCGCGTCCATCATCCAGCTCTCCTTGGACGGGTAGCCGGCCGCCTGCCAGCGCTGGAACAGCGCCCAGCCGAAGTCCGCGAGGCTCGGGCCGTCGCAGACCTCCTTGACCAGGGCGAGACCGGCGTACGGCTCGCCGGGCCGGGAGATCGCCAGCATCGTCAGCACATGGCGGACCGCCTCGGCCGGCAGCGCCCCCGCGTCGCCGCGCAGCTCGATCGGGGTGAGGATCGCGACGTCCGCCCACTCGGGCAGCACCGGCATCCTGGCGGGCAGCGCGTCGAGCGGGTCGGCCGAGAGCAGGCCGGCGATCGCGTCCTCGGCGACGGGGCCGTAGCCCGCGGCGGCCTCCACCACGACGTCACGGTTCCCGCCCGCGGCCAGCACCGTCAGCGCCTGCTCGGCCTGTCGCCGGGCCACGCCGGGCTTGCCGAGCGCGGCCGGGATCAGCGCCCTGGCGGCCGCCCGGGGGTGGCGCGCCAGCCATGCCAGCGCGGTGGCGCGCACGGACTTCAGCCGGGCCAGCCACTCGGCCATCAGCACGGCGACCTCCGGGGCCGCGAACGGGAGCAGCGACGGAGCGACCGCGCCCGGGTTGCGCCGGGCGCTGTCCAGCACCAGGGGCAGCGCGTCCAGCTCGAACCTGGCGACCACCCTCGGCATCCAGTCGGAGGCCGCCCAGAGGTCAGGGTGCCACTTCCGGAGCAGCGGCCTGGCCAGTTCCTCGGGCCCGGAGACGAACAGGACGGTCTCATGCCAGTAGTGCCCCGTGCCGGCGACGAGCCGGCTGGCGATCTTCCGCCAGTCCTGGCGCCCGGCCTCCCACGAGTCGTGCCCCGACGGGTCGGAACCCCAGCTGTCCCGCTCCCCCGGCGCCCACACCAGGGCCGGCTCGTCGGCACACACCAGGCCGCCCACCACGACCGGCTTGCGCGCCGTGCGCGGACGGGTCCACGGCGGGCTGACCAGCACCTCGGGCAGGGCGTCGAGCGGCGCGATGGCGACGGGCGGGGCCGCGGCGATCTTGCCGATGCGCTCGGCGGCGGCGGCGCCGGCGGTCTCCAGCACCTCGGCCACCAGGTCGGGATGGGTCAGCACGTGGGCGCGCAGCAGCTGGTCCGCGACCTTGCCGGGGGTGGCGGCCAGCATCCGCATCGCCCGGCGCGGGAAGCGGGCCGCCGCGCGCAGCAGGGCCGGCTGGGTGAGCCTGTGATCGATCCGGTCGAGGAGCGTCTGCATGGCCGCGTCGGTCGGGAGCTCGGCGAGCATGTCCAGCAGCCGCCGCTCGCTGGCCGAGTCGTAGAAGTTGCCGAACCATCCGGCGAGCACCGGCGCGGCCGCCTCCCCCATGCCGTCGACGACCGTGGCGGGCAGCGCGAGGGAGCTCATCACGAAGTAGCCGTCCCCGTGGCCCGCGATCAGCTCCGCGTGCTCAGGCGTGCTGATGGCGGCGACCAGGTCGAAGGCCAGACGCGGATTGACGCGACTCACCTCGGCGCAGTCGGCCGCGACCCAGCCGGTCTCGGTCGGCGCCAGATAGGAGGCCGCCACCTGGTGGTGGAGCCCGTTCTCGCGGCTCCGCGCCAGAGCCGCGACGACCTCGGCGTACTCGGCGTCCGACGCGGCCGCGAGAACGGCACGGACCCGCGCGGCGAGATCCATCCGGTTCCAGCCGTACGTGTGGCCGGGGGACTCGCCGGCCGTCATCCGCCGGATCGTCCAGCCGTCCCCGTTGTGATGGAGGTCCAGCGCGGCACGTTCGGTCACGGCCACCGCGGCGAACACCAGGCCGTGATCGACCACCCAGGCGTCGGCGAACAGGGGCAGCAGCGCCTGAGTGTCCCAGATGGACGCGGCGACCACCGCGGCGCCCAGCGGCGTGGCGGCAGGCTCTCCGGCCAGGTACGCCGTGCCCGCACTGACGAGCTCCGGGTCGGCGCACGCCGCCAGCGTGTCGAGGATCTGCTGCCGCCGTTCGTCCAGCTTCGCGGCGAGTTCTGCCGGGGCGCCCGCGTCCGGCCGCTTCACGGCGACCTTCGCCCCGCCGCGCCGCGGATGGAGAGCGCGCAGCCAGGCGGCCGGCATGGTCAGCAGGTCCTCGTCGCGGGATTTCTCCGCCACCGGCTCCTCGGCCGCGCCGACCTGGGCCGGTGTCCGCTCCGTGTTCATGCCGATACCTCCACGCTGTGATGAGGAGGGCTCGTCGTCTCGCCCTCATGATCGTCAGCGGCGAGTATGGCGGGTACGACCGACAAACTGCCCCTCACGCCAAGACATGGCAGATCACGGCAAAACGGCGCCCTGGTGTCGCGTGGCGGACAGGCTGTTCCCGCCGGTCGGCGTCCACGATGCGATCACTGACGATGAGCCCCCGGGCAGCTTGTAGGAGTTCGGCCATGTCCCACACCCGCCGCCGGGTCCTGGCGACGGCGCTGGCCGCCGCGTTCGCGGCCACGACGACCGTCATGCCCGCCCAAGCCGACACCTGCGCGGCCTCGGTCAACTGCAACACCACGGTGACCTTCACCGTCAGCGCCGGAGCGGGCCTGCAGATCACGGTCCCGAACGGGCCGCTCAGCATCGGCACCGGCAGCCCCGGCGCCGCCATCAGCGGCCAGCTCGGCTCGGTCACGGTCTCCGACCAGCGGGCGTCGGTCACCGCCACGTGGGTGGCGCAGGTGTCGGCGACCGACTTCACCACCGGCGGCGGCACCGCCGCCGAGACCATCGCCAACTCCCGCATCAACTACTGGTCCGGCCCGGCCACCGCCACCACCGGCACCGGCACCTTCGTCCCCGGCCAGGCCAACGCCGCCTCCTCCGTGGTGCTCGACCAGACCCGCATCGCCTTCTCCAAGACCACCGGCGCGGGCAACAACTCCGCCACCTGGAACCCGACGATCGTCGTCGACGTCCCCGCCCAGGCCGTGGCCGGCACCTACACCGGCGTCATCCGCCACTCGGTCGCCTAGGGCGTCCGCCCCGCGCTCACTCCCCCAGCCGGCTCAGCGCCCGCATGGCCTCGCGCTCGACGCGGGAAAGATCGCGCAGGACGGCGCCCGCCTGGTCGAGGCACTGCGCGTCGCCCGACTCGCCGGCCTTCGCGATCAGGGCCGCGACTTCCGTCCACAGGGCGGCCGCCTCGGCGTACAGCCGGTGGCCGGTGCGCAGGTGGCCGCTGTCGAGCAGTTCGGCGCACTCGGCGAGGAAGTCGCGGTAGAGGTTGCGGAACAGGGCGCCGCCGGTGCCGGCCTTCTCCATCAGCAGGGCGGCCTGCGGGAGGTCCCGCCGCGGGTCGCCGGCCCGCTGGAGCCAGGTGCGCACCAGCTTGCCGGTCTTCTCGATGCCGCGGTGTCCCAGGTTGGCGATGGGCGGGTCGAGGAAGGCGTCGGCGCAGGCGGTGACGGCGGGGACGATCCGGTCCTGGAGGGCGGGCGGGTTGCCCGGAACGGTCAGGGTGAAGGAGCGGTGCCTGGCGGTCATCGGGCCGCGCGCGGCCCTGGCCTCGGCGAGGCTGGTCAGGCTCGTGGACACCGCTCCGCCCTGCTGGTCGGTGTCCACCAGGTAGGCGTCGTGGTCGTCGTAGCCGTACATGGCGACGACATGGCCGCCGAAGCGCACCTTCGTCCCGAAGTAGTCGAGGTGGTAGCTGTCGAGCTGCAGTCCGACGGGCCGGCCGGCGTCGATGACGGCCGCCACGTTCTCCCACGCCCGGCGGGGCGAGCCGGTCTCCTGGACCACGAGCTCCAGCCCGAGCCTGGCGGCCAGGTTCTCGGTCAGCTCGAAGGGCTTGACCCGTCCCCCGAGGAACGGGAAGTCCATGTTCTTGGCGTCCCAGTAGACGAAGGACAGGCCGGAGCCGAGGCCGAAGAGCATGGGCTCCGACAGATCCATTCCCTGGTGCCGCAGCAGCACTCCCAGAGCTGACGTCTCGCAGTGCTGCGTGCCGCGGGCGTCGACATCCTTCACCATCGTCATGCCCGTCATGGTGGTCCCTCCCACGGGGGGAGAGTCCACCCGTGCCTCCGTCCGGCCGGCGACCCTAGTGCTTGGGCGGCTTGCGGTACGTGACCGGCTTGTCCCCCTTGCCGGGGAACGCCATGATCAGCAGCCGTTGGCCGTTCTCCTGCTGTCCCTTCCTCGTGAACTCGTCGTAGTGCACGCGGATCCGGTAGTGGCCCGCGCGCCCGCCGAGGGACAGGTCGGGAAGCTCGGTGCCGCTCAGCTCGTCCGTGAGCACGATGGCGCCGGTGGGGCTCTGGTAGCCGACCTCGGCGACGTGGTCCCAGCCCTTGGTCTCCACCGGCGGGCGGCGGGTGTAGGTCTCCACCGTGACGCAGAGGGGGAAGTCGGGGTCCGTCAGGATCATCAGGTGGCCGGGGCGGGCGGCCACCAGGCCGGCGTCCTGAGTCCGTTCCAACAGGTCGTCGTCGGCCGGGTCCTCGTCGTCCCCGGTCGGCTCGTACGTCTCCACGACCCCGTAGTCCGTGAACTGGGGGTCCTTCACGCGGGTCACCGTAACCGGCCGGATGAGCGGGTGGTGGCGCGGGCGCGAGTCGCACATGCGCCGCCCGTCGGCCTCCCACTCCCGTATCTCCCTGTCCTGCTCGACGGCCGCGGCCTTGACCGTGGCGGCGGCGCCGGGGCAGATCTCCGCGAGCGGGCGGGCCAGGGCGTCGCGCTTCAGCCCCTCCCTCGCCTGGAGGCGGGCGACCTCCTGAGGATCGTTGCGGGTGTAGACGCCGCACAGCCGGCGGGCGTGGGCGAGGATCACGGCGTCGGGCGTGGCGGCGGCGAACCTGATCAGGTCTCCCTGCCGGAAGGAGCAGACGAAACGCTGGTCCCGGGTGAGGTCGCGGCGCGCGGGCTCGCTCCTCCACTGCTCGGGCGGGCCGCAGTCCTCCGCCGCGGTGACCGGGCCGACGGCCTGGTCCGCCGCGGGGACGAAGCCGAGCGCGACCAGCGTGGCGAGCCCTGCGAGCAGCACGTGGCGGCGGGCGCGCCGGACGCGCGCGGCCGGGTACAGGAGCAGCAGGAGCAGGGCGGAGGCGAGCAGGGCCGCGCCGTACCACGACGGTGAGATGCCGACGAAGACCTCGCCGCCCTTTCCCGGGGCGAACAGTTCGTCCGGGTACATCTGCGCGCCTTCGTAGAGGTCGCCGAAGTCCTCGGGCAGCGGCGTCGCCGTGAGCGCGCTGACGAACCCCACGGCCGCGGCGACGGTCAGCGCCGGCGTCGTGAACCGTACGGCGCCGCGGGTCCGGCGCAGCACGGCGAGCAGGACCAGCAGCGCGGGGCCGCCGACGCCGACGAAGACGTCCAGGGCCAGCCACGTCAGAGCGTCCCAGGAGCCCCCCTCCACCCGGACGAACTGCTCGATCACGCCCCGGGGGCCGATCCAGTGGTACCTGCCCCGCGCGAGGTTGACCGCGGCGGGGACCGCGGGGAGGACGACCGCCGCGGCCGCCGCCGGCCACCACCGGGCCCTCAGGCGCGCCGGCGCCCGCCCTCGGCCCGGTCCTGGGAGGGGGTTCGCCAGCTCGTGGGCGGTCCTGGCGTCCCACACCAGCCCGAAGACGCTCGCGGCGCCGAGGAGCGTGTAGACCATGAGGACGTCGGGGAACCCGTTGCCGCCGAAGGAGACGACTCCGCTGGGCATGAGCACGAACATCACCTGCGCGACGACGCCGGTCCGGACGGTCGCCGCGCTCCAGCGGGGATCCCTGGCCTGGGCGACCAGGATCGACACGGACCACGCCAGCCAGACGTGGCCGTACCCGCCGGCGAGGGTGAAGACCTGCTCGGCGGAGTACAGGCCGAAGGCGTCCGTGATCTCCGTGCCGATGCCGCTCACGCAGGCGACGGTCCCGGCGACGAGGGAGAACAGCCGCAGCCCGCGGGAGGCGGTGTCGCGGAGCACCAGGAAGAACAGCCCGACGACGGCCAGACGCACGAGCCCGGAGGCGACCCCCGTCACCGACCAGAGCCAGTGACCACCCGTCGCGGCGATGAGCGGGATGGTGATCAGGCTGTAGCCGACCCCGAGGTACAGGGCGAGCCGCAGCAGACCGACCGCCCTGCCCCGGTCGGTCAGCTCCCCGCGGACGCGCCCGCGCAGCACCTGCCACAGGGCCCACGACTGGAGCGCCCCGACGAGGACCAGGACGAGCGCCAGCCGCCAGGAGACGGTGAGCGTGTCCTCGCCGGGGCCGAAGAACCAGGGACTGCCGGACTCGCGGGTGACGGCCGTCCAGAGGAGGTCGCCCTGGTCGGTGGTCAGCGCGAGAACGCCGAGCACGACGACGGCGGCCAGGTGGCCGAGCGCGATCAGGGCGGCGATCCTGCCGAAACGGTGACGACGCATGGCCATCTCTCGGGGAGGGGGGAGGCGGAGCTGTCGAAGCGCCCCACCCTAGCCAGCCGGCAGGAAGTCGATCAAGTCAGCCGGGGCTGAACCAGCGGGTGAGGGCCGCCTTCAGGCCGTCGGGGTCGTCACCCGCCCAGGCGACGTAGCCGTCGGGCCGGACGAGCAGCGCGGGCGCCGGGGCGTCCTCGGCCGTCGCGGTCACGCGGCGTACCCGGTCGGTCCAGGGCTCCGCGACGACGGCGAGCTCGTTCCCGCCGGTGAGGTCGAGGAGCAGGGGGCGGGCGTCGCGCAGGAGCTCGGCGAGGCGCGGCGTGCCTCCGTCGGCGGTGGTCAGGTCGAGGGGCGGCACGAACCAGCCGGTGGGGGCGGCGGGGTGCTCCTCGCCCATGTCATGGCGGACATCGGCGCCCGCCAGCAGGGCCGCGACCATGCGGACGTTCTCGGGGCGGCCGAGGAGTTCCGAGAACAGCAGGCGCAGTGCGGTGACATCGCTTCCGGGCGCCATCAGGGCGCTCGCGGCCCGGGTGTGCATGAGCACGCGCTCGCCGCTCTCGCGGCGCTCGCTCTCATAGCTGTCCAGCAGACCTTCCGGGGCCCGGCCTCGCAGGGTGGCGGCGAGTTTCCAGGCGAGGTTGGCCGCGTCCTGCAGCGCCAGGTTCAGGGTCGGCCCGTGGCTCACGTGCGCGGCGTCGCCGGCGATGAAGACCCGGCCGTCGCGGTAGCGGTCGGCGAGCCGGGAGTTGCGGCCGCACAGGCGGCGCAGCAGCGTGGGCGCCCCCTCGGGCGGCGCGGTCAGGGGCAGGCGCACCCCGAGGACCCGTTCGACGCTGTCCTCCATCTCGGCCATCGTCATCGGCGCGCCCGGCCCCGGGAAGTCGCCCGCGGGGTGGTCCTCCCGTTCGGCCGTGTTGACCAGCGGCCGCCGCGGGTCGTGCGCGAGGAGGGTGAAGACGCCCCTGTCGGTGCGGTGGAAGTGCGCCGGGATCTCGCCGAGGCCGTCGATCACGACCCGTCCTCCCGGCACGAGGCGGAAGCGGTCGCTCGGCCCGATCAAGGCCGTGCGGTCGACGACGCCGTCGTCGCTGACGCCGGAGAAGGCGATTCCCGCCTGCTTGCGGACCAGGCTGCGGGCGCCGTCGCAGCCGACGAGGTAGCGGGTCGTCACCGTCGTCCCGGTTCCGTCCGGTGCGCGTACCACCACGTCCACCCGGTCGTCGGTCTGGCTGAAGGACAGCACGTCCCAGCCTCGCCGGACATCCGCGCCGAGTTCCGCCGCCCGCTCGTGGAGCACCCGTTCGAGATCGCGCTGGTTGACCGGCAGGAGGTACATCGGGTTGTCCTCGCCCAGCACGTGCAGCGGCAGTGGCAGCCCGCCGAAGAAGAACCCGGGCGCGGGCGCCGGCGCCCCTCGGCCGCCGCAGCGTTCGACGAGGCCGCGGTGGTCCAGCAGCCGCACGACCTGGCCGGCGAGTCCGTGCGCCTTGTCCGCCGGGTCGGGGTCCGGTCGTCGTTCCAGCAGCAGGGGGCGGACGCCCGCCAGGCGGAGCTCGCAGGCCAGGAACAGGCCGGTGGGTCCACCGCCGACGATGACGACGTCGAACATCTCGGACGCCCCCTTAAGGTACACAGCCGCATCTAATGGCTGCCACCGTAGGTCACCGCGATAAGATACGCAAGTGAATCTAAAGCGCGGCGCATCCCGTCGGCGCGGCCCCGGCCTGGAGGACGCGATCCTCGACGCCGCATGGGACGTGCTGATCGAGCACGGCTACCACGGCTTCACCTACGAAGCGGTCGCCGCCCGCGCGGGCACGAGCCGCCCGGTGCTCTACCGCCGCTGGCCGCGGCGCGACGACCTGCTGCTGGCCACCCTCACCAGGTTCTGGCGGCCGATCACGGTGCCCGACACCGGCAGCCTCCGCGACGACGCGATCGGCTTCCTGCGCAACGCCAACGCCGACCGCGCCCCCACGATCACGTTGCTGACCGTGCAGCTGGCGGACTACTTCCGCGGCGCCGGCACCAGCTTCGGCGAGCTGCGCGACACTCTCCTCCCGCCGGGGCGGGCGAGCGCGTTCGAGACGATCGTCGCCCACGCGGTCGAGCGCGGCGAGCTGCCCGACGTGCCCCGCTCGTCCCGCGTGGTGAACCTGCCGTTCGACCTGGTGCGCCACGACATGCTCACGACGATGCGCGCGGTGCCGGACGAGTCGATCGTCGAGATCGTGGACGAGGTGTGGCTCCCGCTGCTGGGGGTGACCTGACACAGGGCCGGGCCGGAGCCGGGATGTCACAGGCGGGCGGGCTGTCTCGTCTCGGGTGGCAGACATGTGCGTCGGGAAAGGGAAGGGAACGACACCATGAGCAAGGTCTGGTTCGTCACCGGTTCGTCGCGCGGCCTGGGCCGCGGCTTCGCCGAGGCCGCGCTGTCCCGCGGCGACAAGGTGGCCGCGACCGCCCGCGACACCGCGAGCCTGGACGACCTGGTCGCCGTCCACGGCGACGCGGTCCTCGCGCTGGAGCTGGACGTGACCGACAAGGCGGCGGTCTTCGCCGGCGTGCGGCGGGCCGGGGAGCACTTCGGCCGGCTCGACGTCATCGTGAACAACGCGGGCTACGGCCTGTTCGGCGCGGTCGAGGAACTGACCGAGCGGGACCTGCGCGACCAGCTGGAGACCAACCTGTTCGGCCCGTTGTGGGTCGTCCAGGCCGCGCTCCCCCACCTGCGCGAGCAGGGCGGAGGGCACATCATCCAGATCTCCTCGGTCGGCGGCGTCACCGCGATGCCGCTCGGCGGCGGATACCACGCCTCCAAGTGGGCCCTCGAAGGGCTGAGCGAATCACTCGCCCAGGAGGTCGCCGGCTTCGGCATCCGGGTGACCCTGGTCGAGCCCGGCTCGTACGCCACGGGCGTGAACGCCGCGGTGGTCCGGGCCGAGCCCGACCCGCTCTACGAGGGTCTGCGCCAGAACTTCGCCGCGTTCGCCGGGACGCTCGACGCCGGGGACCCGGCCGCCGCGGGCCGGGCGCTCCTGGAGATCGCCGACTCCGCCGACCCGCCCCTGCGGGTGTTCTTCGGCACCCAGGGCCACGACATCGTGGAGCAGGTCTACGCCGACCGGCTCAGGACCTGGGCCGAGTGGCGGGCCCTGTCGGTGGAGGCGCACGGACACAGCTCCGCGACCTCGGGGGCCTGATCCGGCGCGGCTACCCGAGGTCGGCGAGGTCTCATGATCGGCCGCGAGCCGCCGCAGGGAACGGGTCCCGTCACTCAGGGAGCGACCGACCCCCTGGAAGGACGCGTCCACCGTCAGATGCGCCGGGTACGTCACCGTGACGGAGCGGCGTTCGCGAGCACCGTCGCCTTCGCCGCCGGCACCCGCGTGGCGCTGGCCGACCTCGGCATGGGCGGCGATCACTACGACGTCATCGTGCCGTACGCCTACGGGGCGCTGACGCTGCTGCCCTGCCTCGCCGGGCTCGCCGCCGTGGTCTCCGTCTGGCGGCGCGGCCGGCCGGCGGCGCGCCGGTAGCCGTCCGGAACCCGCGTCGGGACGAGCCGGGCCGGTCAGCGGAAGTCGGAGATGCGCAGCACCGCGAGCATGTCCGTCGCCCGCGAGCCGGTCGAGAAGGACGCCTCCACGCCCACCCAGCCGCGGAACGCGCCCGTGTCGTCGATGATCTGCATCAGCGGCTTGACGTGGGAGTTCCCGGTGTAGCAGAACTCGCCGCGCTCCATCGCCAGGCAGGTGCACCAGTGCCACAGCGTGTCACGCCGGTCGGACTTGGAGATCGTCGTGAGGTAGTACTGGATGGAGCTGATGTTCGCCCGCGTCCCGCCTCCGTACCGGGGGCAGCCGCCGGACTTCTGGCACGCGCCGCGCGAGGAGGGCTGCAGGTAGGTCAGGCACGAGGTGGTGGCGGCGCAGGCGCGGAAGGCGGAGTGGCCGAACGGCTGGTTGCCGGAGGTGACGAGCTTGCCGCTCGCCCAGCTCGTCAGGTCCTGCCTGAGCGAGCCGGGGAACGCCCGCACCGAGCTCATCGCGCGCCGGGTGCTGGTCGCGGCGTTGCTGCCGTAGCCGTACCCGTTCGTGGCCAGTGTGCTCCGCTTGAGGTCGAGGCGGGCCAGCTTGCCGTCGGACGAGGTCCGCACGTACCACTGCTCCGTCCACGTCTGGGCGATGTTCCACCGGATGGTGAGCACGTCGCCCGCGACGGTGTACGTCCCGGTGCGGCTCTCGCCGGGGGCACCGGTGAAGCCGCCGGCGGTCAGCACCTCACAGGTGCGCGCCCGCGACTGCCTGCCGCCCGCCCTGGTGGTGCAGCTCGGGTCCGGGACGGTGCCGGTGCGCTGCCTGGCCTGGGGATGACGCTGCCACCACAGGTACATGGCGGCGCTCACCGTGCCGTTCGCGGCGAAGCGGTAGGTGCCCAGGCGTACCCAGTTCTGCTGGGAGGAGGCCTTCAGAAACCCCTGCGAGACGACGAAGGTCGTCCTGCCGCCCGGCAGCGACGCGGCGGAGACCGCGGCCGTCGCGGGCGTCGCGGCCGTCGCGGGCCCGGCGGGCAGGAGGGTGACGGCGAGCAGGAAGGACAGGATTGCCGCTGCGGTACGCATGGAGAAGCTCCGTTGGGTCTGCGGACTTGGCCGATCGTCCACGGGCCACCGTATTCGGCCGGGACCGGATGTGTCCGCCGAACCGGCCAGAAGCGCCAGGAGGGGGCGTCCGGTGTGACACCCCCTCCTGGCGGTCAGTAGGAGGTGGTGCGGTGACGGGCGCGGAACTCCGCCAGGAGCTCGTCGGTCACTTCCGCGCCGGCCGCCACGGCGGCGTGCACCTCGCGGAAGTAGCCCTCGTACCCGGCCGGCGTGTACAGGCACAGGGCCTGGACCGGCTCGGTGCCGGCGTTGCGGAAGCCGTGCGGGGTTCCGCGTACGGCGGCGAGCAGGTTCCCGGGGCCGACCGTCACCTCGCCGTCGCCGTGGTGCAGGGTCAGGTCGCCCCGCAGGACGTAGAAGTACTCGTCGTGCCCGTGATGCACGTGCGGCCGGGCCCCCATCGCGCCTCCCTCCAGGGTGAACTCCTCCAACGCGAAGCGGCCTTCCGTGTGCTCACCCGTCAGCCGGAAGAAGTGCGCCACTCCCGCCACGTCGATCATCTCGCCGTCCTCGGGGCGGCGCAGCAAGGGGCGCGGCTCCGGCATCTGCTTGTCGATCATCCCAGCATTATCGGCCGACGGCGTCAGCAGGTCGTCGAGGAGGCCCGCCGTGGCGCCTCCCGCGTTCCGGCTGCCGTCCACAGCACAGTGGAGCCATGAACGCGGACATTCTCTCCCGGGCACGGGTGGCGACCAGGCTTCCGGCCCGGGATCTCGATCGGGCGCGGCGCTTCTACTCCGAGCGGCTCGGCCTGGAGCCCGTCGACGAACGCCCGGGCGGGCTGCTGTACCGGTGCGGGGGCGTGGACTTCGTGGTGTTCCAGTCGACGGGATCCTCGCCCGGCACCTTCACCCAGATGGCCTGGGAGGTCGACGACATCGAGGCCGTCGTGTCGGAGCTCGGGCGACGTGGTGTGGTGTTCGAGGAGGTCGACGTACCGGGATTCCGGACGAGGGACGGGATCGCGGAGATCGAGGGGAACTACCCGAGCAAGGGCGCGCGGGGCGAACGCGGCGCCTGGTTCCGTGACAGCGAGGGGAACCTGCTGGGCATCGGCCAGCCGGTCGGCTGAGCGGTCGGCGCCCCGGCGCGCCACCCTCAGTACGCCGCGAGGGTGAGCGCGTTGGCGGCCTCGTTGAGCGGCTTCATGATCGGCCGCATCGCCAGGTCCTTCCACGGCAGGCGGTTGACCAGCCGCATCATCGTGGTCTGCATCCTGATCTGCCGCGGGCTGCCCGCGACCATCTGCGCGGCGTTGCTCGCGCCGAGCGTCACGTTCACGTCCACGTACTCGCGCATCGCCTCCCGGTATCCGGCGTAGGCCGCGCGATGGTCGCCCGCCGCCGCGCTCAGCTCGCCGGCCAGCACGTACGCGCCCACCAGCGCGAGGCTGGTGCCCTGCCCGGACAGCGGGGACGGGCTGTAGGCGGCGTCGCCGACCAGGACGACCCGGCCGGTGGACCAGTGGTCCATGCGGACCTGGCTGACCGGCGTGAAGTAGAAGTCCGGCGAGTGCGGCATGGCGCGCAGCAGCGTCTCGCTCTCCCAGCCGACGCCGGCGAACGCCTCGACCAGGATGCGCTGCTGGGCGGCCCGGTCGTAGCGGTCGGGCAGGACGGCCGGGCTCGGGAAGACGAACTGGGCCTTCGCGGTGTCGGGCCGGGTGGCGTAGACGTTCACCACCTTGCCGGGCGTCGGATAGAGCAGCTCCCAGTGGTCGAGCCCGAGGTGGTTGGGGACGGTGAAGACGGCCGCGTGCATCCCGAGGGGGTGGACGAAGCGCTCCTCCGGCCCGAAGGCCAGGCGGCGCACGGTCGAGTGCAGGCCGTCGGCGCCGATGACGAGGTCGAAGCGGCGGGGCGGGGCGTGACGGAAGGTGACGTCCACGCCGTCGGGGCCCTCGTGGAGGCCGGTGATGGTGTCGCCGAACAGGTATTCGCAGCTGTCGCGCGTCGCGTCGTGGAGGAGCCGGGCGAGGTCGCCGCGCATCACCTCGTCGTCGCCGGGGGCGCGCATGCCGATGAGGTCGGGGCCCAGGGTGGCCAGCGGCTTGCCGCTCCGAGAGACCCACGAGCCGCCCCGGATGGCGGTGCTCGACCGCCGCACGGCCCCCAGCATGCCCATCCGCTCGACGACCTGCATGGCCACGCCGCGCAGGTCGACCTTGTAGCCGCCCTCGCGCAGCTCGGGGGCCAGCTCGACGACGGTGGGGGTGAATCCGTGGCGGCGCAGCCAGTAGGCCAGAGCGGGGCCGGCCACGCTGGCGCCGGAGATCAGAACGGTGCGGTTGGCGAGTCGCCGTGAGTTCGTCATGCCAAAAACCGTAACAGCATTGCCAGATGATTGGCAACAAATTTCCCATCGACTTGCCATCCATCTGCCAATCAGCCCGTCCGCTTCTGCCAATAGCCTTGGCAAGCGTTTGCCAGCCGCGTGCCGGGGTGGCTAACATGAGCTGCGGCGGAGGGCCGGTCGGCCCGCGCTCCGACCTGGCAAGGAGACGACAGATGCTGACGCAGCCGGCCTTCGGCCGACGGCTCAAACAGCTCAGGACCGAACGCGGCCTGACCCAGGCCGAGCTCGCGGGCGAGGGCATGTCCACCGGATATCTCTCCCGCCTGGAGTCCGGGGCCCGCCCCCCGACCGAGGACGCCGTGGCCCACCTGGCCCGCCAGCTCGGCGTGACCCCCGAAGACCTGGCCGAACAGCCGGACTGGTCGCTGGCGCGCAGCCTGGCCTCCACCGTCGGACTCGACGTGGACGAGGTGGGCGAGCCGCTGGCCCGCGCCCTGCGCACGGCGGGCGGCGAGGATCCCCTGCTGCGCTGGCAAGCCCTGTGGCAGGTCGCCGAATGGCGACGCCACAACGAGGAGCACGCCGAGGAGCGCGCCTGCCTGGACGAGCTGGTGGCGCTCGCCGAAGAGCTCGGCCTGCCCGAGTTGCGGGCCCGGGCCCGGGCCCGGCTGGCGCGCGCGCAACGCACGGCGGGCGAGGTGCCGGTCGCGGTCGAGACGGCGATCGGCGCCTACCGCCTGGCGGTCGACGAGGGCCTGCCCGCCCGCATCGTGACCGACACCCTGCTGGCACTGGTGTCCGCGCTGGCCGAGGCGGGCCGGATGGCCGAGGCCCGGGAGCACGCCGACGAACTGCTCGCCCTGGTCGCCGATCTGCCCGCCGGCACGCTCCTGGCGGAGGCGGTGTGGACCGTGGCCGGCGTCCGGCTCCGGCAGGGCGAGCCCCAGGTCGCGCTGGATCTGGTCAACGACGCGCTGGAGCAGCTCCAGGGCCGCCTCGACCCGGCCATGTGGGTGCGCCTGCGCATCGTCGCCGCCCGCCTCCACCTCAACTGCACCCCGCCCGAGACCGAACCCGCGCGGCGCCGGATCGAGGAGGTCGAGGCGTGCCTGCCGTTCGCCGGCACTCCCACGGTCGAGCAGGAACTCCTCGCGCTGCGCGCCCGCCTGGCCTTCCACACCGGGCACACCGACGAGGCCCGCGCCCTGCTCGACCGGCTCACCGACGCGCACGACCACCTGGCCTACCAGGAGCAGATCCGCCTGGACGTGCTGCGCAACCAGCTCCTGCTGCTGGACGGCAGGCAGGACGAGGGCATGCGGGGGCTTCGGGCGCTGGCCCAGCGGGCGCAGGAACGCGCCAACTTCGACCTGGCCGCGGAGATCTGGCGCCACGCCGCCGAGTCACTGGCCCGTACGGACTGAATGATGTCGGACGACCTGGCCGGAGAGGTCACCGCCCTCAAGGCCCCTGCGCGGCGGCGGACCTGAGCTACGGCCGCTGACCCTGCATCGCCCGTGCGGGTGGCCGTCCTAGGAGGCGTCGTGGACGACCAGGGCCAGCTGGACGCGGTTGTCCAGGCCCGCCTTGGTGAGGATGCGGGAGATGTAGCCCTTGACCGTGCCCACGCTCATGTGCAGCTCGCCGGCGATGACGGCGTTGGTCTTGCCCTGCCCGACCGCGAGCGCCACCTCCCGTTCGCGGTCGCTGAGCGCCGACAGGACCCGCCGGGCGTCGGCCTTACGCCGGTCGTCCTCCTCGGGCAGCAGGTGCGCGATCAGCCGCCGGGTGACGCTCGGCGACAGGCTGGGCTCGCCGGCGACGACGCGCCGGATCGCCTCGACGATGCCCTCAGGCGAGGTGTCCTTCAGCAGGAACCCGCCGGCTCCCGCGCGCAGCGCCCGGAACACGTGCTCGTCGGCGTCGAACGTGGTCAGGATGATGACCTCCGGCGCGTCCCGGCGGGCGCGCAGCCCGCGGGTCGCCTCGATGCCGTCGACGCCGGCCATCCGGATGTCCATCAGCACCACGTCGGGAGAGTGCTCGGCGATCGCGGCCTGGACCTGCGCGCCGTCGGCCACCGCGCCCACCACCTGGAGGGTGGGCGCGCCCTTGAGCATCAGCGTCAGCCCGGCTCGGACGAGCGCGTCATCGTCGACGATGAGCACCCGGATCGCGGCGGACGCACCCACGGGCGGACCCGCGGACTCACTCCCGCTCACCGGCTCACTCGTGGGGCCGCTCACATGGCCGTCACTCGTGGGGCCGCTCACGTGGCCATCACTCATGGGGCCGCTCACGTGGCCATGGTAGCCGTGCCGCCAGCCGGAACCCGCCGCCGTCGGCGTGTCCCCGCTCCAGGCGCCCGCCCGCCAGCGAGACCCGTTCCTCCAGCCCGGCCAGCCCGGCCCCGGCCCCGGTCGTGGCCAGCCCCTCCGCCTCCTGCCCGGTGAGGAGCGGGTTGCGCACCTCGACCGTCAGCTCGCCGCCGGCCGCGCCGGAGACCACGACGGTGACGGGCCGGCCGGGCGCGTGCTTGCGCGCGTTGGTCAGCCCCTCCTGCACGACGCGGTACGCGGTGCGCCGGGTCGTCTCCGGCAGGTCGGCGAAGCGTACGTCGTGCTCGTGCAGCTCGATGCGCATCCCGGCCCGCCGCGACTCCTCCACCAGCGGCGCGAGCCCGGTCAGCGGGAGCTCGCCCGACGGGCTCTCGCGCAGCACGGAGATGACCCCGCGCAGCTCCTGCAGGGCCTGGTGGGCGCTGGCCCGGATGACCCCGGCCGCCTCGGCGACCTCGTCCGGCCTGGCGCCGGCGTTGAACTCCAGCGCCCCGGCGTGCACCGCCAGCAGCGACAGCCGGTGGGCGAGCACGTCGTGCATCTCGCGGGCGATGCCGAGCCGTTCGGCGCGCCGGGCCTCCTCCGCCCGCAGCCGCTGGTCGGCCTCGGCGCGGCGAGCCCGTTCCGCCAGTGACGCCAGCAGCTCCCGCCGGGTCCTGGCCAGGATGCCCCAGCCGGTGATCGCCCCGCCGAACAGCACGCCGACCAGCGCCCACACCGGGTACGGCGCCAGCCCCGGCGGCCGCAGGGCGAACCTGACCAGCGTCGCCGCCACCCACGCCACCCCCACCGCGACGGCCGCGGGCGGTCGCCGGTACAGCGCCGCGACGAGCGTGGCGATCCCCGCGGCCACCGACGCGGCCGCGGCCGGGACGGACAGCGCGACGACGGCCAGCGACGCGGTCACGGGCCACCGCCGGCACAGCCACAACCCCGCGCACGCCAGGATTCCGCCGGCGACGTCGGCCCACAGGTACCAGCCGGGCGTCCCCGGGGTCAGATCCCCCCAGGCCACCGCGACGGCCCCGGCCACGGCGAGCACGATGCCGCCGGCCAGGGCCGCCCGGTCACGTCGCGACCGCCCCGGACCCGGCTCGCCGTCCGCCGCCGAGCTCCGCCGGCCCTGGTCGCGGCCCTGCGCTGCCCGGCCCTGTGCTGCGAACACAACCGCAGATCGTATCCGCCGGCCTTCCGCCTGGTAAGCAACCAAGGTCTCCCTCGCCGCCCCCGCCATGGCAACCAAAGTCACCACCCGGCAGCGACCGAAGAGGCCACGGACCGGCCCGACGGCAGCAGCGCGCCGCGCCCGCCGCGGGAGACCGTGGGCGCATGGTCACCTCACCAGCACGCGGCCGGTGGGCCGCGCTCCTGCTGGCCGGGCTCACCCCGGTCGTCGCCGAGCTCACGCTCGGCAATCCGCCCCTCCGCCAGGCGTGGCTGCTGCTGCTGTGGACGCCGATCTACGGCGCCGGCACCGTGCTGATCCGCGAGCTGGTACGCCGTACCGGCCGGGGCTGGTACGCCGTCCTGCTGCTCGGGGCCGCGTACGGGATCGTGGAGGAAGGGCTGGCGCTGCAGGCGCTCACCAGCCCGACCCTCTACGGCGTGGCCGGCTGGGCGCCCAGGATCCTCGGCCTCAACAGCGCCTACACCGAGCTGAACATCCCCTACCACGCGGTCTTCAGCGTGGCGCTGCCGATCCTGCTGGTGGATCTCGTCGTCCCGGCCCTTCGCCACCGGCCGTATCTCGGGCGGACCGGGCTGGTCGTGGCGGGGGTGGTGTTCGTGCTGGGCGCCCTGCTGCTGCGGTGGACGACCGCCTTCGTCGACCCCGGCTACCAGGCGCCGCCGGCGGCTCTGGCGGCGTTCGCGCTGGCGATCGCGGTGCTCGCGCTGCTCGCGCTGCGGTTCGTCCCCCGCCCGCCGGTCCCGCCGGCCGCGGCGTCCCGGGCGGTCCCCGCGCCGCCGGTCGTCGCGTGCCTGGCCGGGGTGGTGGCGTTCGGCTACCTCGCGCTGCTGTTCCCCTTCGGCGGCGCCCGGCACCCGGCCTTCACCCATGGCGGCTGGGTGGTGGTCCCGATGGTGGCGGCGGCGCTCCTGGCGGTGGCGGCCGGGATGCTGCTGCGCCGGTGGACGGCGCACGGCGGGTGGCGCGACCGGCACAGCCTGGCGCTGGCGGGCGGGGCGCTCGTGGCCCACACCGCGTTCGGGGTGATCGCCAACGGCGACACCACCGCCGACCGCGTGTCGCTGGCCGCGCTCGGAGTCGTCATGATCGTCCTGCTGGCCCTGCTCGCCCGGCGTACGCGGTGACATGGCGAGCGGCGGGGCGACGGCCGCCGATCGAGGCATTTGCCGGATCTGCCATCACTCGCGACCGGGGAGCGCCACGGGACATGGGCCTTTGGACAGGATTCCTTGGTCAAGTGATGGATGAACGGCCACCTGTTACGGAATCCTTGAGCAGGCGAGAACGCCGCAGCCCGCCGTACCGGCTGCTCTCCTGAAGCGATCAACAGAGTGCGATGGCGGATCCGTGGAACAGCTCGAATACCGAAGGCTCATCAAGGTGCTGGAGCGAGTGGCCGGGGCTCGGAGGGGCGAGCTCTATCCGGTGCTGGCCGAGGCCGTGGCCGTCCATCTCGGGTGGATCGACGCGTTCGTGGCCGAGAACCCCGCGTATCTGGCGCCGGGAGGCGATGGCGAGGAACAGTACCTCACCATGTTCCGGCCGGACTTCGTGGAGGAGTACGTCGAACGGTGGCGCCTGCACAATCCCTTCGCCTCGCGCGACGGGATCGCCTGCCTGACCCGCCATGGCGTGGCGACACTCGGACGACTCCGCCCGCGGGCGACCGAGCCGGAGCGCGACTTCGCCGACACATTCCTGCGCCATCACGGCATAGACGACATGTTGAAGATCGTCATCAGGTCACCGGCCACGGGCGCGGTCAGCACCCTGGGGGTGCCGTTCGACGGTGATCGGCGCGTCATCGAGCCGAGCGACCTGCTGATGGCGACCACGCTGGGCCCGCTGCTGAGCCCGTACTTCGACGTGAACCCCGTACCGGCCCCCATGGGGGACCGCACCTCGGACGAACGCGACGTGCGGTCCCGGCCATGATCGTCGGCTGTCGCCCGATCAGTCGAGCGGCAGATCGAGCAGGGCGTTCTCCACCACCTCGGGCATGGCCGGATGGATCCAGTACTGGCCCCTGGCCATGGAGCGGGCGTCCAGGCCGAAGGACATGGCCTGGATCAGCGGCTGGATCAGCGCCGGCGCCTCGGGGCCGATGATGTGCGCGCCGAGCAGCTCACCGGTGGCGGGGTCGGCCAGCACCTTGGCGAAGCTGGTGGTGTCCTCCATGGCCCAGCCGTACGCGATCCCGCTGTACTCCCGCGTCGCGGTCACGTACGCGCGCCCGCTGACCTGCGCCTCCTGTTCGGTCATGCCCACTGAGGCGATCCGCGGGGAGGAGAACACCGCGTGGGGGACGTGACGATGGTCGGAGCTGCGAAGATCGTCCGGGTGCAGCAGGTTGTGCTGGACGGTGCGCCCCTCGTGGTTCGCGACGTGCTTGAGCCGCCAGGGGGAGGACACGTCGCCGAGGGCCCACACTCCGGCCACCGAGGTCGCCTGCCGCCCGTCCACGACGATGCGGCCGTCCGGGTGCAGGGCGAGCCCTCCCGCGGCGGCGTCCACGAGATCGGAGTTGGGCCGGCGGCCGGTGGCCACCAGCAGTTCGTCGGTCTCCAACACTTCCGCGCCCTCGGGGCCTTCAAGGTCGAGGAGCAGCTTGTCGCCTTCTCTGCCGGCGCTCAGCAGCTTGCGGTTCAGGCGGACGTCCCACCGGTCGCGCGCCAGCTCGGTGAAGCGCCGCGCCACGTCCGTGTCCTCGTGCCGCAGCAGTGATTCGCTGCGTGCGATCACGCTGATCTCGACGCCCAGGGAGGAGAACACGTGGGCCATCTCGGTGGCGACGAACCCCGAGCCCAGGATGGTCATGCGGCGCGGGAGCCGGTCCAGGCGCATGACGGTGTCACTGGTGTGGTAGCCGAGCGCGTGGTCCAGGCCGGGCACGTCCGGGACGTCCGGGCGGCTGCCGACCGCCACCACGACCTGGTCGGCGGTGATCGTGACGGGCCCGTCCGCCGTGTCCACGGCCAGGCGGCGCTCGCCGGTGAAGCGGGCCGTCCCGCGGTAGAGGGTGACGTTCTCGCGCCCCGTCGCGCGGTAGCGCTCGCCGCCGGCCGCGAGCGGGTCGATGCGGCCGAAGATCCGGTCGCGTACGGCGGGCCAGTCGACGCCGCGCAGGGCCAGGTCGACGCCCAGCGCGGCACCGTGCTCCGGCACGCGGGCGGTGTCAGCGGTGTGCACGAACATCTTGGTCGGAATGCAGCCGACGTTGAGGCAGGTGCCGCCGAAGCTGTCGAGCGGGCCGACGCCCTTCTCGACGATGGCGACCTTCCAGTCGGCGAACCGCTTGTCGACGATCGGGTTTCCGGAGCCGGAGCCGATGACGACGAGGTCGAAGTGCTGGTCCATGGAGGGGATCCCTAACGGCTCGTGGGGGTGAGGGGGGTGTCGCGGCTGTTCGGGGCGGGGGACGCCGCCGGTGCGGACATGGCCGCTCGCTCTCCGAAGGGCCGGCCGTCGGGTCCTGACATGTCGTGCACCTCCTGGAGGGGTCCGGTTGTGCTGAACACCGCACCGGCCGGTCCCTCTTCCCGCCGGGGCGGGCCGGCTCCTGCCTGGTCCCGCCGGACCCGGGCAGGAGCGACTGCGCCGGGAGCTGCACGCGATGATCGAGCCGTTCACCCTGCGCCGCCTGACCGACGTCCCCGCCTGAGCGCGTACGCGTCACCTGGCCGATGACCAGGTCAGCGCGGCGCCGGCCAGGAACCCCAGGCCGCCGATCAGCGCCCCGGCGTGCAGGCCCGCGACGAGGCCGCCGTGCGCGACCAGCGTGCCGACCAGGGCCAGATCGCGCTGCCCGTCTGGCGGGCGGCGTTGAGGACGGCCGACGCCGCCCCGGCCAGCGCGGCCGGGGCGGCCTCCATGATGGACGCGGTCGCCGCCGGCATGGCGACCCGACGCCGAACCCGGTCATCACCAGCGGCGCGAGCAACGTCCAGTAGCTCGTGCCGCGGTCGGCGACGAGCCAGGCGAGCAGGCCGGCGCACCGCCGACGCCGAGAATCGCCGCGCGCCGAACAGCTCAAGGGGCAGCATGGGCGCCCGTGCCCGCCGTTCGAGCAGCACGAACGCCGGCAACGCCGACGCGGACACCCCCAGGCCTCCCAGCACCGGGAGAGAGGCCCAGCCGTGCGGCCAGGCCTCGATCAGCGCCCAGGTCAGCCCGCCCAGGCAGAGCACGCCCGCGAGCTGGGCGGGCACGTCCAGGCCGTCACGGCTGCCGGCCGGGGCGGCCGCGGGCACGTACCGGGCGGTCGCCAGGATCTTCCACCAGACGTTCTCGTAAGGGACCTCGTCGACGGCGCCCATCCACTGGAGCGCCGTCTGCACCGGCAGCACCAGCAGCGGAACCGCACCTCCAGCGTCTTCAGGCGGCGGCCTCGGCAGATCACCTGAGCGGGTGAGCCGTCTTCCCCGCCCGAGGGACTTCCGGACCGGACGCCGGCGGGGCTCCTTGACCCGAAGTTGGGCGTATCCATGACCGCGGTGCGGCGTGCGAGCGGACGTCGGGGTAGGGCGCAGCTCATGGCGAAGAAGAACAAGGACGACCCGGCGGTAGGCGACGAGGTCACCTGGCAGAGCCATGGATCCACCGCCCACGGCAAGGTCGAGAAGAAGATCACCGACAGGCGGAAGGAGGCCGGACGCACCGTGGCCGCCTCGCCCGACGACCCTCAGTACGTGGTACGCAGCGAGAAGAGCGGCAAGAAGGCCGTCCACAAACCGTCGGCCATGCGTAAGAACAAGGACTAGCGATGACCGAGGAGGAGGAGCGGGCGATCGCGGCGGAGTTCGGGCGGGCGGTGAACATGACCGCCAAGGAACTGGAGAGCTGGCTGGCCACCGACGAGTCCAAGGCGGTGGGGCAGAAGAGCGACGGAGGTGAATCGACCGGGCACGAATCCGGTCGCAAGATCGTCGAACTGCTCCACGCGGAGAAGGAGTCCCTCACCGAGCCGGACTACGCGCACATGCGCAAGGTGATCGGCTACATCCGCCGTCACCTGGCGCAACGGCCCTCGGGTGACGTCCGCGAGACCAGGTGGCGCCATTCGCTGATGAACTGGGGCCACGATCCTCTCAAGTGACGATCCGCTCCCCCGCGCACCTGGTGGCCCAGACCCCGGTGGGCGTGCAGCTGGGACGATCGTCGGCTGTCGATCTTGACGGAGTACGCGGTTTCTGGCTTGGATCACAGCATTTGGATCTTTCCCATCGCCTCACGAGCGGAGACCTCCGTGCGTCTGTTATCCATGGCACGTTCCCGTCCTCTCGCTTCACCGTCCGCCCGGCCCGCTCACCGGTCGTCGAGCCTCGTCGCGGCCCTGGCCACGGCGGCCGGGCTCCTCGTCGCGCTGAGCCCGGCCGCTTCCGCCGCCGACACCACGACGGACCTCGGCGTGGACTCCAGCCTCTACAGACCGGGTGATCTGGCCCTCGGCAACGGAAAGGTCTTCGTCTCGAGCGGGGACAAACTCGTGGTCGCCGGCATGGACGGTGACCTCCTGGGCGAGGTCGGCGGGCTGACGGAGACCTCCGGGCTGGCGACGTCGCAGGACGGCACGCGCCTGTACGCGGCGCTGGTCGGTCCGCAGCAGGTCGTCGAGATCGACACGGCCACCCTGGAGATCACCCGGAGCATCGACCTCCCGTCGTATCCGTGCCCGACGCACCTGGCCCGGTCCGGCCAGCGGCTGTGGGTGGGCTACGGCTGCGACAGCAACGGGGACGGCGGCGTGATCGGGCTTGATCTGACGGTGACGGCACCACAGCCGACCGTGGTCGCATCAGAGATCGCCGGTGCTCCACTCCTCGCCGCCAACGGGAGCACGCTGGTCGTGGGTCAAGTGGCGACGAGTACCGACCACCTGTTCGTCTATGACGTGAGCGGTACTCCCACCTTGCGCGGCGAGATCGACGGATTCACACACGACTTCGGCGATGTGGGCGGTCTCGCTGTCATCCCGGACGGGTCGAAGTTCTTCTCGGCGGCCTCCACCGAACGCAGGACCGATCTGTGGGACGCCGACAGCCTGGAGAGAATCCGCTCCTATGCGGGGGAGCCGGCCACCGAGGGCTTCCCCTCCTCCGTCGCGACCAGCCCGGACGGGGCGTACGTGGTGGTCGGGGGCGCTGACGGCGCGGACCTCGTGATGTACGACGCGGTGACGGGGGCGACGATCCACGCGCTCGACAACCTGGCGGTGGCCGGAGGCACAGGAAGCCTCGTGTTCTCGGGCACCGACGTCTTCGCCGTGCAGGCCGCCTCCTCCAGGCGGCTGCACTTGTGGCGGGTGGAGGACATCACCTTCCCGGCCTCCGCGCTGACGCTGACGCCCCCGCCCGGCGGTGTGGTGAACCAGCCGCTCACGCTGACCGGCCGCCTCGAACTGCCCGGCGGAGCGGCGGCGGGGGCGAAGCCGCTCACGGTGACCCGCCGCCTGCCCGACGGGACCACCGAGACGCTCGCCGGCGTGACGACCGCTCCGGACGGGACTTTCACCGTCACCGACACCCCGGCGGTCGGCGGGGCGTACATCTATGCCGTGCTCTGGGACGGTGACGACGCTGTTCGCTGGAGCACGACTTCGGCGAAAGTGACGGTCAAGAACACCTCGTCGCTCACGGTGACGGGTCCCTCGCAATGGCCCGTGGGCGCCGCCCTGACACTCAGCGGCGTGCTGCTGCCTACGCCCCCGCCCTCGGGATGGGGTTACCCGCTCACGGTGAAGCGCACCGTCACCAACGCCAACGGCACCGTCACGACCACGCTGCCAGGGGTGCCCGCCCGTAAGAACGGGACGTACAGCTTCTCCGACAGACCGGCCGAGACAGGGCACTACACCTACACCGTCGAGTGGGTGGGAAACGCCGGCTATACGCCCGCGAAGGCCGAGCACGAGGTGGAGGTCAAGCAGAGCATCGAATGATCGCGCCCTTCTGGTCAGGACTGGGGCGGGACCTCTCCTGATCTGAGCGGCGTGCGTTGCAGGGCGAATGAGAAGGCCGCGCTGGTCATCGACACCGGCATCGGGCCCCGGGGCTTATACCCTCTCTATATTGGTGAACTAAACCATTAATGGTGGAGGGGTATCCGCGGGCAACGGGCCGGTCTCCGGGTTGAAGAGCGTCTTGGACAGGTGCTCGACGCCGTAACAGACGGCGCCGACCGCCACGCACTCGTCGCCGAGCACCGAGGCCCGCAGCTCCGGCGTGCGCAGGCACATCGTCTCCAGTTCGTCCCTCAGCGGCTCCAGGAGCACGTCGGCCGACCGGGAGAAGCCCCCGCCGAGCACCACCAGGTCGGGATCGACGGTGAGGGCCATCGCGGAGGTGGCCAGCGCGAGCACCTTGACGTACCGCAGGACGGCGCCGCGCGCGCCGGCGTCGCCGCGCCTGGCGGCCTCGAACACCGCCCCCGCGACCGCGTCGGGCGGCGTGCCGGGTTCCACGGCGGGGACGGCCTGCAGGAGCTCGCCCACGTGACCGAGGTTGAACAGCGGGTGCACGCCGATCTCGCCCGCCGCGCCCCCGCCGCCGCGCAGGGGGACCCCGTCGAGCACGACGGCGGCCCCGGCCCGCCTGCCGACGTGCAGGAAGATCAGGTTCGGGGTGTCACGGGCGATGCCCCTGCGGCACTCGGCGAGTGCGGCGAGCCGGCTGTCGTTCTCCACGAGGACCGCGCAGCCCAGCCGCGCGCCGACGTGATCGGCCAGCGGCACGCTCGACCAGTCCTGGATGGCCCGTGACAGGACGACGCGTCCTTGCAGGTCGACGTAGCCCGTGCTGCCCGCGACCGCGATCCAGACGTCGGAGGCGGAGGCGCCCGAGCCGGTCAGGCAGGCGTCGACGACCCTGTCGACGGCGGCCAGCCGCTCGGCGCGCGGCTGCTCGGGGGTGACCGGCTCGCGCGTGGTGTGCAGGACGTTGCCGTCGAGGTCGGCCACGACCCCGAGCACCTTGTGCGCTCCTATGTCGAGCCCCAGCACCCGGCCCGCTTCCCCGCGGAACCGGTAGCGGCGCGCGGGCCTGCCCTTCTCGCCGCCGCTCGGATCCATCTGGGCCACCCAGCCCAGCTCCATCAGGTCGCTGACCACCACCTTGATGGTGGCTCTGGCCAGGTCGGCGCGCTCGGCGAGCTGGGTCAGCGTCATCGGGCCGCCGGCGCGCAGGGCGGCGAGCGCGGAGAGCGCGTTGAGACGCCGGAGCCGTTGAAGGTCGCCGCCGGTCACGGGGTGCGTCACGGATAACCCTTCTTGACGAATCTTAATGGTGGACTTCATCATAAATTCCCACCGGGACGGTCATCCACCGCGACATAAGCCCGCCCGCCCGTACGGCGACACGACCGCCGAATCCCGCCCCCCGCCCCCCGACCCCTCAGGGACCTGACTTGCTGCTGCCACGACCCGTTCACCTCACCCGAGACGGCACGGAGCCCTTCACCCTCACCGCGGCCACAGTGATCGCCGCGCCCCCCGAGCTCGCGCGGGTGGAAGGCTGGCTGCGTGGCGTGCTGTTCCCCGTGACCGGCCTGCCGCTGCCGCCCGGAGAGGCGCGGCCCGGGGCGATCGAGTTCACCCTGGCGGCCGGGCTCGGCCATGAAGCGTACCGCCTGACCGTGCGCCCCGGCGGGGTGCGCATCGAAGCGGGGGACGCGGCGGGGGCGTTCTACGGCGCGCAGACCCTGCGCCAGCTGCTGCCGCCCGCGGCCTTCCGCAGCGGCGCGGTCGGCGAGCGGGACTGGCTCGTCGCCCCGGTCATCGTCGAGGACCGGCCGAGATTCCGGTGGCGCGGTTGCCTCATCGACGTGGCCAGGCACTTCCTGCCCAAGCCCGACCTGCTGCGGTACATCGACCTGCTGGCCGCGCACAAGCTCAACGTGCTGCACCTGCACCTGACCGACGATCAGGGCTGGCGGTTCGAGGTGAAGGGGTACCCGAAGCTGACCGAGGTCGGCGCCTGGCGCAGGGAGAGCCCGCTGGGGTCACGCCGGCACGGCCTGTTCGACGGCCGCCCGCACGGCGGCTTCTACACCCAGGACGACCTGCGCGAGATCGTGTCGTACGCGGCGGACCGGTTCGTCACCGTGGTGCCCGAGATCGAGCTGCCCGGGCACTCCCAGGCCGCCATCGCCGCCTATCCGGAGCTGGGCAACCTCGGCGACCCGCTGGAGGTCGCCACCCAGTGGGGCGTCTCCCCGAACGTGCTCAACGTCGAGGACGCCACGCTCGCCTTCTACCGGGACGTGCTCGACCAGGTCATGGAGATCTTCCCCGGCGAGTACGTCTGCGTGGGCGGCGACGAGTGCCCCAAGACGCAGTGGCGGGAGAGCCCGTCGGCCCAGCGGCGCATCCGCGAGCTCGGCCTGCGCGACGAGGACGAGCTGCAGAGCTGGTTCGTCCGCCAGTTCTCCGACCACCTGACCGCGCGCGGGCGACGCCTGCTGGGCTGGGACGAGATCATCGAGGGCGGCCTGCCGCCGGGTGCGACCGTGGCGTCCTGGCGCGGCACGTACGGCGCGGTCGTGGCGGCCCGGGCCGGACACGACGTGATCACGTGCCCGTTCACCGAGCTCTACCTCGACTTCCGGCAGTCGGACCGGCCCGACGAGCCGGTCCCGATCGGCAGCGTGATCTCGCTGCGCGACGTCCACTCCTTCGAACCGGTGCCGCCGGAGCTCACGGAGGCCGAGGCCGTCCGCGTGCTCGGCGCGCAGGCGAACCTCTGGACCGAGCACATCGACTCGCCTCGCGCGCTCGACTACATGGCCTTCCCCCGCCTGTCGGCCTTCGCCGAGGTCGTGTGGAGCCCCGCGGGCGGCGACTTCGACGACTTCCGGGCACGGCTGCGCCACCACGAGCCCCGGCTCGCCGCGCTGGGCGTGGAGTACCGCAAGGAGACCGGCCCCGAGCCGTGGCAGACGCGCCCGGACGTCAAGGGCTGGCCGCGCGAGCGGGCGGAGACCGAGGCCGAGGTGGCGGCCTGGACCCGCGGCATCCGACGCGACCTCAGTGGAGAGAGGCACCCATGACCAGACGCCTGTCCGTCATCCTCATCGGATTATCCTGCCTGCTCGGCGTGATCACCCCGGCCCGTGCGGCGACTCCCGAGCTGTCGGCGTACTTCAGCAGGCCGAGCGTCGACGGCACGGTCGACGGTTCCCTGCTGACGCGGTTGCTGGGGCTGATCGACCTGGCCGAGCAGGGTTCGACCCTGCGCGTGGCGACGTACGTGCTGGAGCTCCGGGTCGTCAAGGACAAGCTCGTGGCGGCGCACGATCGCGGCGTCGACGTACGAGTGGTGTCCGAGGGGTCCGGTCATGACCCGCTGCTCGACGAGCTGGCCACCGCCGGCGTACCGGTCACGCTCTGCTCGATGGGCTGCAACGGCCCGGACACCGACATCAACCACCACAAGTTCTTCGTGTTCAGCCGCCTCACGGACGGCAGGACCGACGTGGTCGCGCAGAGCTCGCAGAACCTCAGCGCCGACGACTCCCTCCACCAGAACATGCTGATCAGCTCGGGCGACGCCGGGCTGGCCGCGGGCTACCGGCAGGTGTTCGACACGCTGGTCTCCCGGGTGCGGACGACCTGGAAGGCGCCCTTCACCTCCTCCAGCGGCAAGGTCACGGTGTGGATGGAGCCCCGCGACACCGCCTACGACCAGTCCGCCCACGGCGACGCCGACCTGGTCGCGGCCATGATCAAGGACGTGGGCTGCCCCGGCACGATCCGCGTGGCGCAGTCGCAGTTCGCCACGGACAGGCCGGCCGTCATCGACGCGCTCAAGGCGAAGAAGCAGCAGGGGTGCGTCGTCCAGGTGCTCGTCGCCGAGGGCAACCAGACGGTCTCGACCGCCCAGGAGCTCGCCAAGGGCGGCATCGTGGTGCACACCTTCAGGCCCGGCGGCTGCCACTACCCGGCCGGGGACACCTGCGCGCCCGACAACCTGCACTCGAAGATCCTCCTGGTGGACGGGCCGTCGGCGGCGGCGGGCGGCGCGACGCGGCGCTACGTCTACACCGGCTCCCACAACCTCAACGCCGGCTCGCTGACCGCCTCGGACGACTCCTTCGTCCGGATCGACGACGCGGGGATCTACGCGGCGTACGACGCGGACTTCGCCGCGATGCTGGACGAGATGATCAAGTTCGTCCCCTCCGCCTATCCGGACGCCGCGCTCCAGATGGCCGCCAACGGCCCCGACGACCAGCGGGCGCCGAGGGCGGCCGCCATGCGCGCCGGCTACACGGCCGTGGCCTGGGAGGACGACCGTGATCGCGCCTCGGTGGACGGCACCGAGGTCTACGCGCGCATCTACCACGACGGGCAGCCGGTGACCGGCCCGGTGAAGGTCTCGATGGGCGGGGTCGGGTGCGCGACCGGCTGGAACCACGTGCAGCCGTCGGCCGGCGTCGACGGCACGGGCAACGCCTACGTCGCCTGGGCCGAGGACGGCGACTGCCGGGGCGAGCACAACATCGCGGTGCGCAGGCTCTCGCCGTCGGGCACGCTGAGCTCGACGATCTGGGCGAACGACCCGCAGTGGAGCGGCGACCAGACCCGGCCGAGGATCGCGGTCCGGGGCGACGGCGGGTTCACGGTGGTCTGGGAGGACGCGCCGACCACGACCGTCCGCGCGGCCGGCTACGCCTCGCTGACCTCGCGTGCCTTCGCGCCGGTCCAGGTGGGCGCGGGCGACCGGCCGGACGTGGCCGTCGACGGCGCCGGCACCGCGACCGTGGTCTGGCAGCAGGCGCCCGACGTGTACGGCAGGCGCGTCTCGGCGACCGGCGCGACCGTCGCCGGTCCCACGAAGATCAACATCAACGCGGCGACCCAGCACCTGGCCCCCGCGGTGGCGACGACCCCGGCCGGCGACAGCGTCGTCGCCTGGAGCGACAACGTGGCGGTCACGGGCGGCGACGTGACGACCGTCTGGCGGGTGCGGACACGGGGTCTGACGCCGTCGCTGGGATCGAGGTTCGCGGAGAACCCCGTCGCGTTCGGGAAGTTCGCGCCGAACACGGTCGCCGACGGCGGCAAGTCGAACACGGTCGCCGACGGCGGCAAGGAGTACCCGCCGCTCTGCGGGAAGGTGTCGCTGGTCGACAGGTGCGCGGTCCAGGGCTCGCCGTCCGTCGCCGTCGACGACAGTGGACGGTTCGTCGTCGGCTGGACCGAGTCCGACATCTGGAACGCCGGCCGTTCGTTCGAGGTGTACGCCCGCGGCTTCAACGCCGACGGGACGACGGCCGGCCGGTTCCCCTGCGAGCGCATGAACCCGAACACGGCCGGCAGCCAGTCGGCCACCGCCGTCGCCGCCGACGCCACCGGCTTCCACCTCTTCTACGCCGAGGACTTCGACGTCAACGGATACAGCGATGTCGTGGCGCGGACCGGCTTCACCAACACCGGATTCTGAGCCGGTCGCCGCCCTCCGCGCCGACCCCTCGCGATCGAGACCCTGCCCCCTCCGGTGCTCCCAGAGAGAAGGAACCCCTGTGCGTCTGCGTATGACATTGGCCGCCGCCCTGGCCGTGACCCTGGCCGGTTGTGGCTCCGGCACCGACACCACCACCAAGTCCGGAAAAATCACGATCAGCTACGCGATTTGGGAGAAGAACGACCAAGCCAGCACCCAGAAGATCATCGGCGCCTTCCAGAAGCAGCACCCCGACGTCACGGTCAAGCTGGAGATCACCCCCTGGGACCAGTACTGGATCAAGCTCCAGACCGCCGCCACCGGCGGCGCGGCCCCCGACGTCTTCTGGATGAACAGCCTCAACGTCCGCCTGTACGCCAAGGGCGGTGTGCTCGCCCCCATCGAGAACGCCGACGTCAGCGCCTTCCCGCAGGCGATCGTGGACGGCTACCGATACAACGGCAAGCTGTACGGCATGCCGCGCGACGTCGGCCTCCCCGTGCTCTGGTACGACAAGGAGCTCTTCGACAAGGCCGGCGTCACGTACCCGACCGCCGACTGGACCTGGGACGACCTCAGGGCCGCCGCCAAGAAGCTGACCGACCCGGCCAAGAAGCAGTACGGCCTGCTGGCCCCCATGTGGGACCAGGGCGGCTTCTATCCCACGATCGTCCAGGCCGGCGGCCACGTCATCTCCGCCGACGGCAAGAGGTCGGGCTTCGACGAGCCCGGCTCCATCCGGGGCCTGGAGTTCTGGACCGACATGATCAACAAGGACAAGGTCGCCCCGCCCGCCCAGGCGACCACCGACACCGACCCCGTACAGCTGTTCATGACCGGCAAGTACGGCATGTACTACGGCGGCTCCTGGCTCGCCACCGCGTTCAAGGCCAACACCGAGCGCGGTGACAAGGTCGACGTGGCGCCCCTGCCCAAGGGGCCGGCGCAGGAGGCCGTCATCCTGCTCGGCCTGGCCAACGCCGTCTCAGCCAAGAGCGAGCACCCGGTCGAGAGCGCGCAGTTCGCCACGTTCCTCTCCTCCGAGGAGGCCGAGAAGATCCTCAGCGACACCGGCGGCGCCTCGGTCTCCTCGCGGGCGGGCACCCAGGACGGCTGGTTCGACGCCTTCCCGAACTACCACCTGAAGGAGGCGTTCGACGCCTCGATCCCGCACGGCGTGCCGTACCCCGTCTCCCTGAACACCGCCAAGTGGCAGGACGTGCAGAACAAGCTCCTGGCCGAGGCGTGGGCGGGCAAGCGGCCGACCGCGGACGCGGCCAGGGAGATCGCCGCGCAGATGAACGAGATCCTGGCCAAGGAGTAGCGGATGCTGCTGACCGAGGAACGGGCCGCCGCCAAGGCGGCGGCCCGGCCCGGGCGGCGGCCGCGCCGCGACTGGCTCTGGGGTTACGGGCTGATCGCGCCCATGGCCCTCGGGCTGGCCGTGTTCTACCTGTGGCCGATCGTCCAGACGCTCTACCTGAGCTTCACCGAGTCCGGCGTGTTCGGCGGGCAGACGTGGGTGGGGCTCGACAACTTCGCCGCCCTCTTCGGCGACGAGGAGATGCTCGGCGCGCTGCGCAACACGCTGCTCTACTCCGTGCTCGTGCTCATCGGGGTGCCGCTGGCGATCGTGATCGCGGCGCTGCTCAACGTGCCGGGGCTGCGCGGGCTCGGCTTCTTCCGCACGCTGTACTTCCTGCCGGTGGTCACCATGCCCGCGGCCGTCGGCCTGACCTGGCGTTACCTGTACAACGGCGACTTCGGCCTGATCAACTACCTGCTCGGCGAGATCGGGATCGACGGGCCCTACTGGGCCTCCGACCCCGAGTTCGCGATCTACGCCATCGCGGTGGTCGGGATCTGGAGCTCGCTCGGGTACAACGCCGTGCTGTTCCTGGCCGGGCTGCAGGGGATCCCGAAGCACTATTACGAGGCCGCCGCGATCGACGGCGCGGGCAGGACGCGGCAGTTCTTCCGCATCACGCTGCCGCTGCTCACGCCCACCACGTTCTTCGTCATGGTGATCACGCTGATCAACGCTCTGCAGGTGTTCGACCTGGTCTACCTCATGATCGACACCAAGAGCCCGGCGATGGCGGGGAGCCGCACGATCGTCTACCTCTTCTACGAGCAGGGCTTCGTGCAGAACAACCGCGGCTACGCGGCCGCGATCGCGGTCGTGCTGCTGGTCCTGATCCTCGCGCTGACCGCCCTCCAGTTCAGGCTGCAGAGGCGGTGGGTCCACTATGAGTAGGCGCTGGATCGTGTACGCGGTCCTGCTCGTCGGCGGGCTGATCATGATCACGCCGTTCGTCTGGCAGCTCGTGGTCTCGCTGCAGACGGTCACCGAGTCGATGCGGGTGCCGCCCATGCCGGTCCCCTCCTGGCAGTGGCACAACTTCGCCGACGTGTTCAGGACCGTGCCGCTCGGGCGGCAGTTCCTCAACACCGTGATCGTCACGGTGGCGGTGACGGCGGGGCAGCTCTTGCTCTGCTCGCTCGCGGCCTTCGCCTTCGCGCGGCTGGAGTTCCCCGGGCGCGGGCCGATCTTCATGCTGTTCCTGGCCGTGCTGATGGTGCCCGGGGAGCTGTTCCTGCTGCCCCGGTACGAGATCATGCAGGGGCTCGGCTGGCTCAACAGCCTCCAGGCGCTCATCGCCCCCGGGGTCTTCGGAGCCTTCGGCACGTTCCTGCTGCGGCAGTTCTTCAAGACGCTGCCCAGGGAGCTGGACGAGGCGGCGCGCCTGGACGGCGCCAACCCGCTGCAGATCTACTGGTGGATCATGCTGCCGCTGGTGCGGCCCGGGCTGCTGGCGCTCGGGCTGCTGACCGTCATGTGGTCCTGGAGCAGCCTGCTCTGGCCGCTGGTGGTCAACACCGACCCGGAGATGATGACGCTGTCCGCCGGGCTGGCCTCGCTGCGCGGCCAGTACCTGACCGACTACCCGATCCTCTTCGCCGGGTCCGTCGTCGCCTCGCTGCCGGTGATCGTTCTTTTCGTGGTCATGCAGCGGCAGCTGATCGCCGGGATCGCGTTCACCGGCTCGAAGGGCTGACCCACCAGTCTTTCCTCCCGTTGTATCCCCTATCGAGGAGTATGTGTGCATTCCCGTCTCAAGTGGATCGGCGTCGCCTTAGGCGTCACTCTGGCCACCTCCGCCGCACCGGCACTGGCCGCCCCGAAGCCCGTGGACGTGCAGTTGCTGTCCCTCACCGACTTCCACGGCTACATCACCCCGCAGAACAACGCCACCGACGGGACGATCAAGGATCCGCAGGGGAACACCCTGGTGGTGGGCGGCGCGCCGTACGTGGCGACGCATCTGGACCAGCTCCGGCAAGGCCATGAGAACACGGTCACGTTCTCGGCCGGCGACAACTTCAGCGGCTGGCCGACCGAGGTGTCCTACCACGCCGACGAGCCCACGATCGAGTTCCTGAACAAGATCAAGGTGGAGTTCACCACGGTCGGGAACCACGAGCTGGACCGGTCCCTGGAGTTCCTGCGCGACCACATGGGCGAGGGCGAGTGCTTCGGCGAGATCGGGGTCGACAGCTGCTTCGCCGACTCCGACGGGCGGCAGTTCCACGGCGCCGACTTCGCCATCTCGACGGCCAACATCACGCGGAAGGGCGACACCCGTCCGGTGCTCCCGCCGTACGTGATCAAGCGCTTCCAGGGGATCCCCGTCGGGTTCATCAACCTGACCACGCCCACCACGGTGGAGGGCTCCACCTCCTACCAGCCGTCACTGGACAACCTGCCGCTGGTGGAGACGGCCGACAAGTACGCCGCCATCCTCAAGCGGCGCGGCGTCAGGGCCATCGTCGCCAACGTGCACGAGGGAGGCAAGGCCGGAGAGGACTACAACGGCTGCGCCGACCAGAAGAGCGGGCCGATCTGGGACTTCGCCGCCAACGCCTCGCCCGACATCGACGTCATCGTCACGGGCCACTGGCACTGGTACTTCACCTGCTCGCTCCCCGACCCGGCGGGCAACCCCCGCCCCGTCGTCGAGGCCGCCAACCACGGCCGCCTCATCAACGAGATCAACCTGAAGCTCGACCACCGTACCCGCGACGTCATCAGGTCCGAGACCACCGCGGTCAACCACCCCGTGACCCGCGACGTCACCCCCGACCCCGCCATGGTGAAGCTGGTCGACCACTGGAACGCCAAGCAGAAGGAGACCTACGCCCAGCCGTACGGGACCATCACCGGCGACCTCACCAGGACCCGCGACGCGACGGGGCAGAGCACGCTCGGCAACACCGTGGCCGACGTGGTCTACTTCGACTCGCAGCGAACCGAGGGCGGCAAGGCCGACCTGGCCATGGTGGCCGTCGCCCCGACCAAGGGCTCCAACTCCCTGCGCGGCGACCTGAGGTTCGCCAAGGGCCCGAACCCCGCCGACAGCGACGGCCAGGTGCTCATGGGCGAGTCGTGGGCGGCGTGGGGTTACGCCAACCCGGTGCTCACGGTCTCGGTCAAGGGCTCGCAGATCGAGCAGGCCCTGGAGCAGCAGTGGCAGACGCAGGCCAACGGCACCGTGAAGTTCGCGCCGCTGGCCGTGTCGAAGAACGTCCGCTTCTCCTACTCCGCGAACCGGCCCGTCGGGGACCGGGTCAACCCCGCCGACGTGATCGTGAACGGGCAGCCGCTCGACACCGGCAGGACCTACCGGCTCGCCGCGCTGGCGTACACGCTGCTCGGCGCCGACGGCTACACCGCCTTCGCGGGGTACACCGACGCCGTGCGCGGCGACCGCGACTACGAGGCCATGCGCGCCTACCTGCGGCAGGGGCCGGTGGCCCCGCCGACCCTGGACCGGGCGGTGCCGCTGACGTAGGACCCCGGGTGCGGGGGACCCGCGTCCCCCGCACCCCCGCGGGCCCGCCCGGACTGTCTGTGCGGCATGCTGATCGGCCGTGCTGCTTCGCCTGGACCGCGCATCCGAACGCGAGCTGGGTCATGCAGGCGATCAAGGATCTGGTGATGGATCTGGAGGATGCGGGCTGCCGGGAGCCCTATCCGATCCGAGATCGGGATGGGAAGTTCCCCGCCCTCATGGAGGAGGTCCTCGCCGAGGCCGGCATCACGCCTGCGCGAGCATGAGCGGTTCTACGACCAGCACCGCGCCCACCAGCCCTGGCCCAAGCAGCCCCGCTGCGTCCCGCCCCGGACCCGATCCCAGCCCCCGAGCGAATCACCGACCTGAACCTGCGCCGAAGAGATCGGCTCGGCGGAGTTCTCCATGAGTACTCACATGCAGTTTGAACTGCTTGGATGTAGTTCTCGGCAGGCGCAGTCCCGGTGACACGGTGTCAGCGTGTGAGATCGATGCCGATAACGCTTCCCCCCGGCTCGATGATCTTAATCTCCTGGTCGATGTCCGCAGCGAGCCCGCGCGCCCAGGGGGACCTCAGACCCGTAAGCGTTCCCCTCACACGGGTGACGGTCTGCTTGACGTTCGGCGTCGTCGCACCCGCCCGCTCCTCCCCAGGAAAACGGAGAGGCTGTCTGAACAGGCCCTCCAGCATCCCACGCAAGGCGCCGACCAGCGTGGCGAAGTCGGTCCGCTCGGCAGTGGAGAGCCGGTGTCGCTCCTGCATCTCAAGAGCATCCCGCACCGCGCCGCGCAGGCTCCGCAGCGTGCCGCGGGCGAGGTCGATCTCCGTGTTGGCAATCTGGACATTGCGTGGCGTCTCGGCGAGCGTTCCGGCTTCAGGGAGTGACACCTCGATCTTCCCTCGCCCTTCGGCTCGAAGAACCTCCAGAGCGAACGCGCTCAGGTCCTGGCCACCCCCTGCCAGCGTCTCCGGTGACAGATCGTCCAGCCTCATCGCGCCTCCGTCCCCTCGACTTCGCCGGTGCCGTCGTAACCGATGACCTCGCCGCCGTCGGCCACCGTTCCGATTCGCTGCCGGATGTCGCCACCGCCATCGCCTCGCATGCCGATGACGCGCCCTGCCACCCGCCGTACTCTCTGCGCCACGCTCACTGCCGCAGTCCCGCTTTCGCGCCGGGCTCTCACGATCTCCAATGAGACCCAGAAAACCACCGTCACCGCCAGTGCAACGGCCAACCCCCAACTCCAAGCGCTCGTCACGAGGTTGGTGAGCACACCCGCCGTGACCCCGCACAGCACAGATCCACCCACGATCAGCCCGTGTGTCCGCCGCCCATCCACGTCCCCTCCCGACACTCCTTCATCGCTACAACCACTCCCCATTCCTCTGGAACGGTCTATCCACTGCCTGATCTTCGTCGTATTGTGGCTCCAGGATTCAGGGAAAGAGGTCACATGGGCGATCCGCAGTATATCGAGCAGGACCGCTTGGATCGAGAGACTCGCGATCTCGTCACCGGACTCCGCCAGCAGGCCCTGCTCAATTATGGTGAAATGATCGCCGTAAAGCAGGTGTTCGAGCACACCGTGGACCACGACGAGATCGAGCTCCCGTTTCTTACTGCGGTGAAAACTGTTTTCGCCAAGCCGAAAAACGGTGACGACCTATATGGTCGCCTTCGCGAACCAGGTTCCGTGCTCGTGCTCAGCATGCCACCCGATTCAGGCCGCACCATGCTGGCCTACGCCCTGCTGGCTCGCCTCCTTGACGACGGACTGATTTCCGAAGCGCGCACCCTCCGTTACGGCGGCGCAAGCGACTTCCCCGTCCGGCGACTACCCCATCAGTGGAACCGGGGTTTCTTGCTGGTCCTGCCAGCAGATGAGGAAGAGTCAGAAGTTCAGGTCTCGCCGCAATTCGGCAGCCGGATCGGAACTCTCTGCGATGAGTTGAAAAATCGGAACAACCGGCTTATCATCCTCACTCATCCTGATCAGTGGCGCCGCATCAGCATGGGGTCCCCCCACGACATCGCACCTTCGATCACCCCTGCCTCTCCGCAAGAAATCACCGCGAAATGGCTGTCCGCCGAAGAACCGGATCTCCCCCGCCATCTATGGCTGGGCGCAGTCGAGATCCAGCGGCTTCTCCACGACGCGCGCCCCACGGACGCGTTGCAAGTCGTCGACCTCATCTTGTCAGCACACAGGGGCGCTCTGAGGTCATCCACGGAACATCCCGACTACCGAGCTGAAACCGACGAAGGGCGCAACGAGTTCCAGCGACTGGTGCAGAGCGTCGTCGACGCGCGCCACAACTGGACCAGAGAATTACTCACCTGGCACAGGCAGGTCGGGCGGACGAGCGTCGAGCGCAACTTCCTTCTGGCCGCATCCGTGCTACGCGGCGCACCTGTGGCGAACGTGTACGCCAACGCCGCGGCCCTCAGCGCAACCTTCGAAGAAAAAGTCGAACTCTCCACCAGCGGACAGACGTCACCAGGTGTCATCGAGTTGCTTGACACAGTCAAGGGTGAGATATCCGACGAGGGCACCATCATCTTCACCAGACCCGGTTGGGACGATGCGGTCCTTGAGTACTTCTGGATCGACCGGCCCTTGGCCCGGAAGCAGTTCCTCGCGTGGCTGGCCGATGCACCCATCAAGGATCGCCAGGAAGCGCTGGAAGGCCTTAGACAGGAGGATCGGGAAGCACTGGCTCAGCGCATCGTCTCCTTCGCGCTTCGGTGGGCGGTACGCCATCAACGGCAGGAACCCCTCCGCGCGCTGGCCGAGGCCTGGCACACCTCGCATACCGGAAGCCGGACCGGTCGCATGTGGAGCGTCCTGGTCGAGCTAGTGTCTGCCGCCGCAGCGCGAGAGACTGCCTCTTATCTGCATGTGCTTCTTCTCAACTGGGCCAAGAGCGGCCGCCCCTCTTTGCAAAAAGCCGTCATCGCCGTATGCGGAAGCGACTTCGGCCGCGTGCACACGGTCAAAGCACTGAGGCGCTTGAAGAGGGCCACCACGCCTCCGGACGCGCAGGTGATCAACGCCCTTCGCGAAACAGTTCGCGAACTGTGGACCGAGGTTTCTCTCCGCCAGTCGCTACTAGCGTTCATCACCTCCTGGTGCGATGAAATGGATGAGAGCAGAGCCGGCGGTCATCAGGCGTTCGCCGCCCTTGCCAGCGCTGCCGGCCCTGACGACCCTTCAATGCCGCTACTGCTCGACAGCGCCGATGAGACAGAGCGAAATCTCACCGTGACAATGCTCCCCACCGGCTGGAGAACCTTGCTCGATCAAACGCACGGCTCCGCCCAGGCGATGGAAGCCAAGGCCGCCGTAAGCCTCTGGATGTCGGCTGCGCTTCGGGACGAAGGCTTAGCTCCGTCCATACTGAGCTCCTTGCGACAAGCCGTCGCTCCAGGCGGCCCGGAAGGGGCACAACAGCGTCGTGACCGGCTGCGCACATACGTCGTGGCTTGGTCGGAAGAGGGGGACGACGCGCTTCGGGAGCAGCGGAGGGCGATATATGGTCAACTGTCCCAACTGCTCGACATCGATCTGACCACGACGATGCGCCATCAGTTGCAGCAGCAGCCCAGCGACGAAGAGCCCTAGCCCGCGATGGGGTTTCTGCGCCGACGCTCCGCACGTGCCACGCCCTCGCCGGTAACGGTTCATGTCTTCACGGACCGGCTGGACACCGCGAACGCCGGGCTGGCCTTCGACGCCAGCATCCGCGTCGAGTGGCGCCGTGACCTGTCCACGTCAGGAGGGCCGGTCACCCCTCGTACGGTCGCGCGTATGACCCGGCGCATCGTGGAGAAGACCGTCAGAGAGACGAGCGTCCTGCGCCTCCAAGACGCTGAAGAGAAGGTTGAAGCAGTACTGCGGGACAGGTTGCCGCTACGTGGCGAGGGCGTCGAGGTGGTGCGAGCGACAGTTGCCCTGACAACCGATGACGAAACCGTGCGTGCCGCGAAGCGAGTGCAGAGATTGCTCCATGAGCAGGAGCTGGATGAGCTCGCCCGCAGGCAGGTCAAAGCGCGCGCGGACTTTCTTCGGGAGGTGATGTTCGCCGATCCCGCCTCTGCTCGCCTTTACGCCATGCTCGACATCCCAGAACGCATCGGCGGGGCACGCGAAGGGATGGACGTCGACGAGGTGGTCCGGCGCCTCAACGAGTGGAGCCCCCGGTCGCGCTGGGTGGTGACCGCCCAGATTCTGTATGACTTCGTCAACGGCCTGTCCGAGAGCGGCCGCGAGGACCTGCTGAAGATCGTCGCCAGCGCCATCGCCACCCTGGGCACGACCGAGCAGGCGGATGAATTTCTCCATACGGCGCACATCGCTGAGGATCCCTTGAAACGCTGAATGCATAGCTGCTCCGCGCCCACCTCGCCGACGGCTGTTCACCGGGGTCCGCGGAGGTGAACTGCCCAGCAACACCTACCGGCGAGTGTGGGCCGGAGCCCGCGAGAACGCCCTGACGAGCAAGGAAGCACAGTCCCCGTTGGCCGGACGGGTCTACGATCTCCGCCACGCCTGCGTCTCGACCTGGCTCAACGCCGGCGTACCTGCCACGCAGGTGGCCGAATGGGCAGGTCACAGCGTGAAAGTCCTGCTCAGGATCTACGCCAAGTGCATCGTTGGCCAAGACGAGGTCGCGAGGCAGCGCATCGAGCAGGCTCTGAGGGACGACCATCGCGGACCATGATCCGTACCCGGCGCGGAACCGCGGGGACGCATTGGGGAGAGCCACCCGCAAACGATCGGTACCAGCCGTAGACAGCCGGACAGACGAAACCCCCGCCTCACTGCGTCAGTGCAGCTCAGGCGGGGGTCTCCCCTGGTGGTGAAGTGCGCGCCCTGCAGGATTCGAACCTGCGACCGTCGGATTAGAAGTGGATCGCCTTCATAGCGCACCGCCCCGTTACTGAGCTGCGGATAGTCAGTTGGTCGCGAGGCTGGCATCGTTGAGCATTCCGGGCATGTTCCGGATCATGCTGCCACGACAATACTGGTCCCATGCAACTCTCGGCGGAACTGCACGCGTACCTTGTCGAGCTTCGCGGTGACCTGCTCCGCCAACGGCTCGTCGGTCGTGTTGCAGACGCAGGTTGGATGGCCTGCGACCTGATCGGAGCCGGAATCGACACGCCCAGTACGCTCGAACTAGCCGGATACGCCCTCGCGGTCGGTCCCCTTTCGGAGATTGAACCGTTGCTTCGTCAGGTGCTTTCCGAATGCGGAATGCCCCCAGTGGATATCCAGCAGGAGCCGTGGGATGTCGCGCACGATATCTCACTAGCCATGCAGGACGGCACGCTACCCATCTCGGCTGGCGCCGATTTCCTAATCACCGAACTCTCACCTCTATGCGGCCACCCGCCCGAGATCACAGAGCTCATGATCCTCGTCGATGATTGGGAAGCCTTACGAAGCACGCCGCCAACTGATGATGAGCTCCGATGCCAAGCTGGAGAGATCGCGAAAGCGGCGCGACTACGACGCATGAAATGAAAGAGAGCGGGCTCTGGCCCCCTGACCGTCGCCAATCGTCATAGCCAGTTTGGAAGATCTCGGCTCACGATCCCCTGGCGTGCTCCAGCGCTGGCCAGGTGCCGTGCGGCCCTGCCCGTAAGTCCCCGCTATTCCCCTTGATCACCGCCCTATCAGGCACGCAACGGGCACGCGCGCCGACTGGCGATGGTTTTACAGCGCGTGACCGTTGCGGCTGAGATACGGCCTTCCGCCTGCGGCATGACCGTGTCTCACCACGATGCGAACCATGTTCATTGCACGTATATTGCACAGGAAGTGCACCGTACCGACCTTGTCATGATCGCTTGCCTCTGCTTAAGTGTTCGGAGTGAATCGTGATTCCGATATAGGCGGGCGTCTCGAACCTGTTCCGGCGAAGGTCAAACCGGCGGGTGAGAGGATGAACCGCATCCCACTGCTCCTTATCTTAGGCGCGGTCCCCCTTCTGCTTGCCAACTGGTTCATCGCTACCGTGATCCTTGGACACGACTGCACCCTTTTATACGAGGGCGGCAACATTACGGAATGTGCTGGCGGGCTATCAGAGGAAGAGATGACCGCCACATCGGGACTGATGGCGCTGGTGCTACTTGTTGTCCAGATAGGGCTGATCGTCCTATTGTGCCGGCGCACCCGCGGATCGTAGCGAGGCCGAATGATCGGCGACGCGCTGGACAAGCCACCGTTCCAGTTCGTGATGCACACGGTGATCAGCCTGTTGCCCGGTGGGCCCGGGCTGAGGAACGAAGCCCTGGACCTTCGATCGCCCCCAACCATGTCCGGCGACCAGCCATGCCGTGGCGATCGTTGGGCTGCATCTGTGCGGTGGCGCGGCAACCCCGGTCGGAGCGTTCGGCAAGTACGGCGAGGTTGGCGTGCGGCGGTCGGCCCGGTGTCCCGCCGCCGTCCGGGACCGGCCCCCAGGCCGCACGCCCGGACGGCGGGCGGGCGGAGGGCCGGAGTACGGCGGCGCGCCGCGCCGCCGCTTGATACCTAACAGATCAATTCGGCAATGCAGCAGAGTGGCCGCAAGTCGATCAATCGAGCAGTTCCGGACGGCGGCTCGCGAGGGCTCGACGGGCTGTCACGAATCGTTCGTGGAACTCTTCGGCAAGTGCTTCGCGGCGGTAGCGCTGGCGTAGTACGCGGTCGAGGTCCGCGGCGCGGTTGACCAAATCAGTGAGGGACCGGCGGTCGATGTCGAAGGCGGCCATGCCATTCTCGACTGCTGCATCGAGGTCGCCGCGTCGGGCGTGGACGATGCCGAGGTCTATGTGGGCGTCGGCCACGCGCATGGGGGCGTTGGACGTGCCGTCAGGTCGGGTGTGCATCTGGATCGTCTCGCGAGCGTGTTCTTCGGCGCGATCGTCGTCGGCAAGCCAGGTGTAACAGGTGGCGGCGTAGAAGACCCATTTGGCGTGGTCGAACACGAAGTGGTGATCGGTATTGTCGGGCATGGGCAGGCGTCCGAGGACTTCAGCGCCGCGGGTCAGTGCGCGATCTGCCTCACGGCGATCGCCGATGCGGGCCAGACCGCGAGCTTCCTGCAAGGTGAGCTGGACCATGGCGCTGGTCTGGCCAGCGACGGCCTGCCCCATACGAGCGGCGGTCACCACGTCCTCATAGCGGCCTTCGACCAGAGCGAACCAAGCTGACATCTCGTGCGCCCATCCCATGAGTTCGCCGTGCCCGACCTGTCGGCCCATCTCAAAGGCGGCTCGGCGAGCCGTCTCGGCTTCCTCTCGCTCACCCAAGTCGTAGTGGACGCATCCGAGTAGGGCGGTGAGCCAGCCTGTGATGACGAGGAGTTCGCGGTGCTGATCGAGGGTGAGGCGGCCGGCGAGCAGCTTGTTGACCTGGGCTAGGCGCTTCTGCGTCCGGTCTCGGAGCGTACCGGCCGGCACCACGGGATATGCGCGACAGAGCAGATCGACGGCCTCGGCAAGAGCTTCCAAAGTGCCGGTACCGACGTCCGATGCCTGGAGCTGCTGGGCGAGCTCCATGGTTCCGTACAGGTCGGCCTCGGCCCGTAGGGCGTCCATCGGCAGGATGGCCGACGCCTCGATCAGGCGGCTGCCCGTCTGCCTGGCTTGCAAGAATCCCAACGCCTCCGGCTGCAACCCAGTCAGTTGCGTCAGTGCCAGCCGGTACGGCGAGCGTGGCCAGCGAACTTCGCCGGCCTCCCATCGCCGGATGCGCTCCTCGTCACAGGTTAGGCGTTCCGCAATGCCGATTTGGGTGCTGTTAATTCGGTCGGCCATTTCGGCGCGCGTGAGCTGGTGTTCATTGCGCCAAGCGCGGAGTTGGACATTGGGAATGTTCTCGGGCATCTGCGGGCCTTCCTCCCGGCTGGGGGCTCAAGAGGGGATTAGAGGGGGGCCACTCGGGGGTCCTGCGTTTCTCCTTTTGACGGTGGACTTGCCATCAACCAACAAGGTATGTGAAGCGGCCTCCCGACACAGGGAACGCCGGATGAATCGAGGAGATGGCGACGGTGACCCGGCCAGACGAGAACAGCGAGGCAAGGCCCTGCCGTGCGTGTCGGGGACGCGGTTACAAGCTCAAGAGCTCGCGCCGCTTTCTCCTGATCGACGCCGACGGGGAGGAGGCGGAACGGAGTGAGGAGCGCAAGTGTCTCGATTGCCTCGGCGACGGCCAGGGCGAAGGGAGCGGGAGATGAACTTGGTCATGCAGGCTGCCATGGCCGGCCTCGCGCAGCAGGACGAGGCGAACGCCTTGATCCGGCTGCGCGACCGGCTCGCGAGTCGTGGCGTCAATGCGGAGCTGCGCGACAACAACACCGCGCTGATGGTGCACCGGCCTGAGCCGGGGCTGCCGGTGTGGGTGTTCGTCGGATACGGCGGTGCGTACTACTCCTGGCAGAGCGCTGAGCAGCGTCATCCGGTCGATGATGTGGAGGGCGCCGCGAACGTCTTGGCGGAGTACATCGCCAAGTGAGGACAGGCGCGGCGAGGCGGTGACGGCCTTGGCCAGGAGGGGACCAGGGTGGGCCGTCTCATCGCCTCGTCGCGTCTTCCCTGCCCGGCAGGCAGTCACTTCCACGCCCTGGGAGGGTCGCCCCCGATCCCTCCCTGGCTGCCTGCCGGGCCTTTTCCTGGAGGGCTGGCGTTTACCGCAGTGGCGTGGACAGGCGGTGCTCGGCCAGGTTACTCTCAAACTTGGTAAAACAACCTGTCGGGTGTTGGACGGTCATAATGTCGCTAGAGTCCGTGCCGCCGAAGTATGCGCAGCTTGTGCAGGCCCTTCAACGGCGTATCGAGGCGGGAACCTACCCGCCCGGCTCCATGCTCCCCAGCGAACACCAGCTCATCCAAGAGTTCGGCGTCTCCCGACCCACGGTCGTGGCAGCGCTGCGGGTGCTGCGCGAGCAGGGCTGGATCGAGTCCCAGCAGGGCAAGGGCCGCTTCGTGCGCGGCCGTCCCGCGATGGCGACGGTGGAGTCCAACCGCACGGGTCAGGCATACCTGACCAACCCGGAGACGGACTCCCCCGGCGAGTTGGTCGAGGCCGGCGCGGTGGCGCTGCCCAACCGGGTGGCGGCGCTGCTGGATGCGCAGCCCAAGAGCAAGGCGTTCCTACGCCGGCGGCTGATCACCCGCGAGGGCGAGCCGAGCGAGTTGGTCTCACTGTGGCTGCCCCTGGAGTTGTCCGAGGGCACTGATCTGACCAGTGGTGAGGCGTTGCGGCAGGGTATCCGGCAGCATCTCCAGTCACGCAAGGGGGTCCGCTTCGATCACATCGTGGAGCAGATCACCGCGCGCATGCCCACCGTCCAGGAGGTCAGGCAGCTCGGCATGCCGAAGAACGTGCCGCTTCTCGCGATCTTCGGCGCGGCCCGAGATGCCTCCGGCCGGCCGTTGGCGGTGGTGGAGGTGCTGCTTCCGGCGGATCGTCACGAGCTGGAGGACGCCTACCCGGTGCGGTAGGGCACGGCGACGACCTGGTGCAGGTCCTCGTAGATCACTTGACCCGGCTCCGATGCCTCGACGCCCACGCATTCCACCTGGTGGGCGGCCAGGATCTCCAGGTAGCTGGGCGGCATCAAGATGCTCTGGGCGACTGCGGCGTTGCGAACGGTCCCCGGCGAAGTCTTCCGGCCACTCGATGGGTACGAGCTGGGGTGATCGTACCGTGGAGAAACTTCCGGTCGAGCAGGGACCGCTCCCCTGCCCGCCGTGCCATGAACAAGAATGCTGAGGTGACCAAGGCCGAGGAAGACACGCCGCTCACCGAACGGACCCTGCTGGTTGAGAGCCGCGCCAACGAGGTTGCGTTTGAACGCTGGGGCATCGGTCTCCCAGTCCCCGGCGCGAACGAGGAAGTCTTGTTCCTCTCGTACAACTATGCGGATCTGCCCGTGGGAAAGCAGTTCGACTGCTGCTACCCACGCTACGACGAGGCCAAGGTCGCCTGGACCACCGTCACCATCATCGCCGTCACACAGCAGTTCTCACTCGCCTGGGACCAGATCCCGGAGGGCTGGAAGACGTTGGCGATTCTACGTTTCGAGCCAGAGGTCCCCAGCATCATCCGGGACCTTCCGGCAACCGCCGGTTGGTACGAGCATCCCATCGCCGTTCGCATCTCAAGCAAGGACACCTGGAAAGCCCGGGTCTCTGCACCGTATCCGCTGGCGCATGTGCCCGCCGGAGCCGTGTTCTCCGAAGGTTCGGTGTGCCCGGCACGTGACTCAGCCGCTCGGTCCGTCGAAATAGCTCCTAAATCCGAATAGAAGCTAATTCTCCCGATTACCCCGATGTGTTAGTACCTAGCTCTCCACACTCGACGCCGCCAGTCTTCGGTCGGAACGGACATCGCGTCTATCGCGTGAGTAAGAGCTTCGTCACTTCAGCCAAGTCACTTGACCTAGCAAGTTTAAGCAGCCTACTCTCAGAGCATCACTTGATAGGTCAAGTGTCTGACATCCAAGGAAGGAGCCGTTATGGCTCTGCAAGGTCCCATCCCCGTCACCTTCGCCATGGTCTTCCCGCACGGCTGCTACATCGTCGGCGAGGTCGAGCCCGTCAAGGACTTCGACGCCTCCGCCGGCGGCCGGTTCGTGCAGGCCCGCGACAAGCAGACCGGTGAGCTGGTCTGGCAGGTCGCGGTCATGGACGGTGACCCGACCCTCAAGCCCGCTCAGAAGACCGTCGCGGTCAAGATCCTCGCCCAGGTGCAGCCGGTTCCGCCCGCGCCCATGCCGGGGCTGCCGTTCACGCCGGTTGAGTTCGACGGCCTCGCCGTCACGCCCTACGTCAACGCCGCCGGCCGTCTCGCCTACTCGATCAAGGTCCGCGAGATGCGGGCTCCCGGTCAGACCACCCCGACCGCTCCGACCAAGGCTCCGGCCGGAAAGGACGCCAACTGATGACCCGCCGCCGTACCCCGCGCCGCAGCGTGATCCGGCTGGCCACCGGACAGACCGCCCGCACCCTGCGCCACCCCTACGGCCCTGAGCCCGTGCTGGCACTCGACTTCGGCGCCACCTCGGTTCTGATCACCACCACCGGTCCGGCGACCGGCGAGGACCTGGAGTTCGCCCGCCAGCTCGCCCGCGAGGCCGCCCGCTTCGCCTGGTCGATGGAGCGCGCCCTCCACGCCACGACCCACCTGACCAACCACGCTCTCCAGCAGCCAGCCACCGGCAAGGCCACCGACCAGACGGCGGCCTGACACGTAAGGCGGGGCCGCCAGAAGCGCCAACTTCCGGCGGCCCACGGGTTTCTCCCGCGACTCCACATCACGAGAGGTTCCAAGCTTATGTTCAAGCGGCTGCCCGGTGACGAAGCACGCAACCTCGTCACCACCACGCCGGACACGGCCGTCGTCTTCCGCCCGGCCGTGCTCAAGACTCCTGCCCTCGTCACCCTGATCATCTACGGCTGGCGCTTCCTGGTCGCGCTGGTCCGTACGCTGTGGCGCCACCCGATCGCCTCCGCCGTGCCCGTCGCGCTCGGTGCCCTGTATGCCTGGCACGGCTGGCCCCTCACCGCCTCGGCGCTCGGGGTCGTCGTCCTGGTCCTGCTCGCCTGGGCCTTCTGTGCCCGCGACTCCTTCGCCCGGCTCGTCGGCTGGCGGCTGCTTGCCTGGTGGCGGCTCATGTCGGTCTACTGCCGTCACTGGCAGGCCGTCATGGACGTCTCCGGGCTGGCCAGGCGCATTAACGGCCGGGCCTACATGCCCCGTCTGCTGAAGGTCCAGTGCGACAGCTGGGCCGACCGCATCACTGTCCGCATGCTCGACGGGCAGGCCGTCAAGGACTGGAGCGACCGCACCGACAACCTCGCCCAGGGCTTCGGCGCCGTCTCCTGCCGCGTCGCGCTCATCAAGGGCGGCAGGCTGCTGCTCACCTTCCCGCGCAGCGATCCTCTTGCCGCTCCGATCCCGGCTCTGCCGATCCCGGATGAGCCATCGGTGGGGCCTGTCGAGATCGGCAAGCAGGAGGACGGCCAACCGCTCAAACTCAAGGTCCATGGCACGCACGTCCTCATCGCGGGGGCGACGGGGGCCGGCAAGGGTTCGTTCCTGTGGGACACCATCCGCGGTCTGCTTCCTGCCATGCGGGCGGGCCTGGCCGAGATCTGGGCACTCGATCCCAAGCTGATGGAGCTGTCGTTCGGCCGGGAGCTGTTCCGGGGCCGCTACGCCTCAGACCCGGCCGACTGCGCCGATCTGCTGGACGAGGCCGTCAGCGTCATGCAGAAGCGCGCGGCCCGCTTCGCCGGTCTCCAGCGCTCCCACACCCCGACCGTCGAGGACCCGTTCATCCTGGTGCTCGTCGACGAGGTCGCGTTCCTGACCGCCTACCAGCCCGACAAGCAGCTTCGCCAACGCATCTCGGCTGCTCTGGCCACCTTGGCGACGCAAGGGCGCTCCGTTGGCGTCGGGGTGATGGCGGCGCTCCAGGACCCGCGCAAGGAGGTCATGAACATCCGCAACCTGTTCCCCGACAAGATCGCCCTCCGGCTGGACGAGTCCGAGCAGGTGGACATGGTCCTCGGCGACGGCGCCCGCGACCGGGGAGCCCTCGCCGACCACATCTCACCCGTCCCCGAGCTGGGCGCCGGCGTCGCGTACATGCGGCTGGAGACCTCACCCGAACCCGTCCGCGTCCGCGCCGCGTACGTCTCCGACGACGACATCCGCGCCATGGTCGCCACCTTCACCGCACGAGGTGAAGCCGCATGACGCTGGCCCACTTCCTCGACGGGCTCCGGTGCTCCGTCTACCACACCCTCAACACGCTCTGGCTCGACCCGGCCCGCGCCCTGGTCGAGTGCCGCGAATGCGGCCAGTCCGCGCACGTGACCACCGACGACGGGAGGACTGCATGACCGAACGTTCCCTTCCCCGCGCCGTCCGCCAGGCCATGCCGGTGGCCCGTGAAGTGGCCGTGGAGGTCGCCAAGCAGTACGGCGTCTGCATCCGGCCCATCCCGCTCAAGCGGCTCGACGTCCACACCGGACACTGGGAGATCGTGGACGTCCCGTGCGGAGCCACCTTGGACGCCAAGTGCCCATCCATCGTGCGCCAAGCGCAACCGGCAGCTCCGCATGGCCCAGTGCCGCGAGGGCTGGCATCTCGACCAGGAGCCGGCCGTTACGCCGGACGAACCGACAGACGAACAGCGGTGGCTGGTGGAGTTCCGCGCTGACCTCCAGGCCCGCCGCGACCAGGCCGCCGCGTCGGGTGAGGACATCGCCGACTGGGACGCCGCCATCGAGGGCGTGGATGCCGAGATCAACCAGGTGGGCATGCGTGGCAGTGTTCTCGGCCGTACGGCGCCCAAGCGCACCCGTTCGACCAGGCGGCGGCAGGACGCGCCGAACCTGCCCAAGCGCAGGATGACGGCGACGACGCTCGGGCGGACGTTCGAGTCCTCGGTTGGCAAGGTCTACCGGCCGTCGCTGTTCGTCACCCTGACGCTCCCGTCCTACGGCAAGGTCCGCGACGGCGTCCCGGTCGATCCAGAGACCTATGACTACGCGCGGGCGGCCCGCGACGCGCTCCACTTCTCCAAGCTGGTCGATCGCTTCGTGCAGAACCTCCGCCGAGTGGCCGGCTACGACGTGCAGTACTTCGCCACCGTGGAGTCCCAGAAGCGGCTCGCCCCGCATCTGCACATGGCCATCCGCGGAACCCTCCCCCGGGCGGAGGTCAAGCAGATCGCCGCCGCCACCTACCACCAGGTGTGGTGGCCACCGGCCAACACCGTCGTCTTCGAGGGCGCGCACCTGCCCGTCTGGGAGGACGGCGCCGGCTACCTCGACCCGGCCACCGGCGCGGTCCTGCCCACCTGGCACCAGGCCCTCGACCAGCTCGACGCCGACGAGGACGCCGAACCACTGCACGTGATCCGCTTCGGCGACCAGATCGACGTCAAGGGCGTGCTCGCCAGCACCCCGGACGCTGACCAGTGCATCCGCTACCTGTCGAAGTATCTGACCAAGAGCCTCGGCGACACCCTCGACGCCGACGCCCCCAGACAGCGAGAGCACGCGGCCCGCATGGTCGAGGCCCTGCGCTTCGAGCCCTGCTCCCCCACATGCCCGAACTGGCTCCGCTACGGCATCCAGCCCAAGGGCGCCAAAGCTGGGATGACACCCGGCCAGTGCCGCAGCAAGGCCCACAAGCCCGACCACCTCGGCTACGCCGGACGCCGCGTCCTGGTCTCCCGCAAGTGGTCCAACAAGACCCTCGCAGAACACCGCCAAGACCGCCGCACCTGGGTCCTGGAAGCCCTCGGCCAGTCCAACGAGCCGACCGACCCCCACCGCTACATCTGGAAGCCCGTCCCGGCCGGCGATGCCAACGTGCCACCGCTCGCCATGCGCCTGCTCCGCTCGGTCGCCGAACGGCAACGCTGGCGAACCCACATGGCACAGCTCCAAGCCCAGGCAGACGGCCAAGATCCTTCGGCAACTGAGGCGGTGGCGGCGTGAAGCGAGACGAACTCCTCACCGTCGCACAGGTCCTCGACGAACTCGGCGGAGTCTCCCGCCGCACCTTCTACCGCTGGCGCGAGATCGGCAAAGCCCCCGAAGGCATCCGCCTGCCCAACGGCGAACTCCGCATCTACCGCAGCGACCTCGAAGCCTGGCTCGAATCCCTCAGGAGCGCAGCATGACCACCTCCTACAAGGTCAAGTTCTGGGACATCCGCACCAACACCCGATCCGACGGCACAGGCAAGAAGCCCCGGATCGTCTCCCACACCGTCCGCTGGACGGTCGGCAACCGTGAGAAGTCCTCGACCTTCAAGACCAAGGGCCTGGCCGAGAGCTTCCTGTCCGACCTGCGCCAGGCGGCCAAGAAGGGCGAGGCGTTCGACCTGGAGACCGGCCTTCCGACCTCCATGGTCAAGGCCAAAGACGCCCGCACCTGGTACTCCTTCGCCGTCGCCTACGTCCACGCCTGGTGGCCTCACGCGGCGGCCAAGTCCCGCGAGGGCATGACCGACACGCTCGCCACCGTCACCCGCGTCCTGGTCAATGGCGCTCCGGGCCGGCCATCGGAGGAGATCATCCGACGGGCGCTCCGCGAGTACTCGTTCCTGCCTGAGGACCGCCGGCCGACCCCGACACCGGAAGTCGCTAAGGCCGTGCGCTGGCTGGAGGCGGCCTCGCTCCCCTTGAGCGCCCTGGAGGAGACCAAGCACGCTCGTGCTGCCCTGGAAGCCCTGGCGCTGTGCCTGGACGGTAAGTCCGCGGCGACCTCGACCTACCGCCGCAAGCGGGCCGTCTTCCACCACGCACTCGAATACGCCGTGGAGCTGGAAGAGCTTTCGGCAAATCCGCTGCACAAGGTCAAGTTCCGCAAGGCCAAGGTGAGCGGCGAGATTGACCGGCGTTCCGTGGTCAACCCCAAGCAGGCGCGTGAGCTGCTGACCTCGGTGACCTACGTGGGGCGGTCCCGGGGGCCGATGCTGGCCGCGATGTTCGCGTGCATGTACTTCGGCGGCCTCCGTCCGGCCGAAGCGGCGGACCTGCGACAGAAGGACTGCCATCTCCCCGAGACGGGATGGGGCCTGCTCACTCTGGAGAAGACCAGGCCCCAGAGCAACAAGCGGTTCACCGACTCCGGGCAGGCCCATGACGAGCGCGGGCTGAAGCACCGGGACGTCAAGCAGACACGCACTGTCCCCATCCCGCCCGAACTGGTGGCCATCCTCCGCGACCACATCGCGACGTTCGGGGTCGGCGACGACGGCCGGCTCTTCCGCACTCGCACAGGCGGCGTGATCTCGGGATCGGCGTACGCAAAGGTCTGGCAGGAGGCTCGCACGTATGCCCTCACGCCCGATCAGGTCGCCTCTCCCCTGGCGGGCAGACCGTACGACCTTCGACATGCAGCTGTCTCGCTCTGGCTCAACGCGGGCGTGCATGCTCCGGAAGCGGCCGAACGGGCAGGACACGGCGTGGACGTCATGCTCCGCGTCTACGCCAAGTGCATCGACGGCCAACGGGACGTCGCCAACCGGCGCATCCTGGAGGCCCTTGCGGCGTGACCAGAACCCACAGCAGGACCCCGGGACGTCTCGGGGTCCTTTCGCCGTTCCGGGACTCGAAACGGCCGCGCCGACCTGGGGAAACGCGCCTGCGAGCATTCCGCGTATGTTCCGCGACCACTGGCACAGGGCTGCTCACGGCGGCCTCCACCGACCTACCGAGCAAGCACCGCGATCATGCAAAAGACCAGGTCAACCCGAGGATTGCCTGGTCTTGGTTGCGCGCCCTGCAGGATTCGAACCTGCGACCGTCGGATTAGAAGTCCGGTGCTCTATCCAGCTGAGCTAAGGGCGCTCCCGCCTTATTGTGCATGATCCGGGGACCTCTCATGCACACGTTTTCCCCGTGTTCGTCCACCCAACCTGACGATCCCCCGAGATGTTGCCGTCCGAAATGGCGGGCGAGGGCCGTACATATGGGTCTAAGCTCTCGTGCCATGGTCGCGACGCTCCTGCACGAGATCCCCTTGCAGGGCGGGGACGTGACCGACGGGGTGGTGCGTGTCGGGGAGACCGTGCGCAGGCCCGCCGGATCGTTCACCCCCGCCGTCCACTCCCTGCTGCGCCATCTTGAGGCCGCCGGGTTCGAGGGGGCGCCGCGGGTCGTGGGCATGGACGAGCTGGGGCGGGAGATCCTCACCTACGTCCCCGGCACGACCGGGCTGAACGCCATGGCCGCCTCCGACAGGGCCCTCGCCGAGGTCGCCGTGTTGTTGCGGGAGCTGCACGACGCGACCGCCGGGTTCCCGCTGGGCACGCGCGGCTGGCAGGCGGGGTCGAACGACGACTCCGCGCCGGAGGTCGTCGGCCACTGCGACGTGACCCCGGACAACGTGGTCTTCCGCGACGGGTCGCCGCGGGCCTTCATCGACTTCGATCTGGCGCGGCCCACGACCCGGCTGTTCGACGTGGTCACCACGCTCCGCCACTGGGCGCCCATCGCCGATCCGGTGGACTGTCCCGCGCTCCTGCGCGGGCTCGACGTGGGCGCGCGGCTGCGGCTGTTCTGCGACGCCTACGGCCTGGGGGCCCGCGACCGGCGGCGGCTGCTGGACCTCGCCCGGCTGCGCTTCCACCGCTCGTACGACGTCATGCGGGCGCGCGCGGCCACCGGCGGCGGCTGGGCGCGCATGTGGGCCGGCGGGGCCGGGCAGCGCATCCGCCGGGCGGCCGCCTGGCTCGACTCTCATGAGGATTCCCTCCGTGGCCATCTGGTGTAGCGACGGGCCCAGGGTCGCCGGGTTCCTGGCCGGTCTGCTGATCGACGCCGCGGTCGGCGACCCGCGGGCCGGGCATCCCGTCGCGCTGTTCGGGCGGGCCGCCGCCGCGCTGGAGCGGCGCCTGTACCGTGACGCGCGCGTGAACGGCGTCGTCCACGTCGCCGTGTGCGTCGGCGGCGCCGTCGCGCTCGGCGTGGCGGCCGAGCGGGTGTCCCATCCGGTCGCCCGGGCGGCTCTGACGGCCGCCGCCACCTGGGCCGTGCTCGGCGGGACGACGCTGGCCCGCGAGGGCGAGCTCATGGCCGAGGCGCTGGAGGACGGCGACCTGGAACGCGCCCGCGAGCGCCTGCCGCACCTGTGCGGGCGCGACCCGTCGAGCCTGGCGGCCCCCGAGCTGGCCCGCGCCACGGTCGAGTCGCTGGCCGAGAACACCTCCGACGCCGTCGTCGCCCCGCTCTTCTGGGGCGCGGTGGCGGGCGTGCCGGGGCTGCTGGCCTACCGGGTGGTCAACACGCTGGACGCGATGGTGGGGCACCGGTCGCCGCGCTACGAGCGGTTCGGGTGGGCGGCGGCGCGGCTCGACGACGTGGCGAACTACGTCCCGGCCCGGATCACGGGGCTGCTGACCGTGCTGGCCGCCCCCGCCCCGCGGCGGGCCCTGGCCGTCCTGGTACGGGACGGGCACCGGCATCCGAGCCCGAACGCGGGACGGTGCGAGGCGGCGTTCGCCGGGGCGCTCGGTGTCACGCTCGGGGGCGCCAACGTCTACAGCGGCAGGATCGAGCACCGCCCCACCATGGGCGACGGCCGCAAGCCGGGGGTGGGGGACGTGCGACCCGCCGTTCGGCTTGCACGTCTTGTCGGTTTCGCCGCATCTGCCCTCTGCGTCGCCGCCGTCGCGGCCCGGGCGTCGCGAAAGCGTTGAGGGTCCGGGCCACCCACCGTTCAGGTCATGCGGTTCGCGTTGGTGAGAAACCAGAAGGCCACCGCAATGATCAACGCGACGACGATCACCGCTTTCAGCGCGCCGCCGTTCGACTGCCTCTTGACCGGTACGGCCCGCATCGAGTTCCGCCACGCCTGACGTGCGGAGACCATCGACTGGAACCGGCGGCCCGCGACGAACAGGGCCAACGCCAAGATGATCAATAAGAGGACGACACGGCCGTCGGAAGTGTCCACGCAGCGGCTCCTCTCGGCACCCCGAGGAAAGTCCCGTAAGAAATGCCCCCGCACATGTGGCCACCACAATACTCAGATAATGCGCCCTGGGAAGTAATCCATTATCCGGGTTAATGACGCGTTCAGCGCGAGCGCTCGACGCCGATCGTGATCTCCTTGCCGAGCCGGTGGCCGCCCAGCAGGCCGAGGTCGTCGCCGCTCCAGAACCTGCCCGGGTCGTACCAGTTCGGCCGCCTGCCGCCCGGCAGCAGCCCCATCTCCTCGTACGTCACCGCCACCACCTCGGCGCAGTACGCGCTCTCCAGCCCCCGCTCCCCGCCGGCCCGGTCCCGGAGGAGGCGGGCCCGCTCCAGGAGGAGGCGTCGCAGGTCGGGGACGCGGCCGCGGGCCCAGCGGGCGGCGAGCCGGGCGGTGCTGGGGAACGGCGTGCCGTCCAGCCGGGCGACCACGCGCAGCGCCGCGTCCTCCATCTCGGGCGTCGCCTCGGGTTCGAGCTGGCGCAGCCAGGCGCGCTGGCCGTACTTGTCGGCCCACACCGTGACGGCGTCGCGCAGGTCGTGGAGCTGCACCCCGCGCTGGTGGACGCCGGACCACAGGTCGGGCAGCGACCGGCCGAGCTCGGCGTGCCACATCATCGGCGGCATGTCCTCCACGACGATCGCCATGCCGACGTGGTTGACCGGGCTGTTGGTCATGGTCTGGATGGCGCGGTCGGGAACCGACCGGCCGCGGAAGACCCACAGGTCGCCGGTCCGGGTGAGGTCCACGGCCTCGTCGAGAGTCAGCACATCGCTAGCCTAGGCACATGCGCTGGTGGAAGATACTCGGGCTGGCCGGGGTCGCGGGCGTCGCGGCCACGGGCGTGGCGATCGCGCGGGCGGAGCGGCGGCGCCGCGCCTACACCCCGGAGGAGATCAGGCAACGGCTGCGCGAGCGCGTCGAGACGGCCAAGAGGTAGACCGCTCACCCCACGGGCCGCAGGTCGTGGACGAAGACCACGTCCGGGTAGGCGGGGTTGTCGTCGTAGCCCTGGATGCCGCCGAGGTAGGCGCGCTGGTACGTGACCACCCAGGGCAGCGCGGCGGCGGCGTGCCGGTCGAGGACGCGGGCGGTCGCCTGCCGGAAGGCGCGGCTCGCGCCCGCCTTGTCGGTGACGGTCAGCCGCGGCAGCGTGTCGAGCAGCTCGTCGGTCTCCTTGTCGTGGAGGTAGGTGAGGTTGAACACGGTCGGGTTCTGGCTGTGGAAGACGTTGCCGAACCACGAGTAGCCGTCGGCGTAGTCGGGCCACCAGTACATGACGAAGATGTCCTGGCCGCGCCGCTTGCCGAGGTCCCACTGGGCGTTCCACTGCATGGCCGTGGCGTCGAGCGTCACGTTGAGCGGCTTGAGCGTGGCGGCGAGCCGGGTGGCGAGGAGCTTCTCGTCGGCGTCGCCCTCGGCGTAGGTGAGCCTGAGCCGCAGCGGCCGGCCGCCGGGGCCGTAGCCGGCCTGGCGCAGCAGCTCGGTCGCGCCGGGCAGGTCCTGGCGGGGCTCGCGGCCGGGGACGTGGCCGGGCAGCCCTTCGGGGACGATGCCGCTGACGGGTGAGCCGGCGCCCCTGAGCCCCTTGATGATGCCCCGGTAGTCGACGGCCTTCTGCAGGGCGCGCCGTACGCGCACGTCGGCGGTCGGTCCCGCGGCGGTGTTGAAGAGCATCATCATCGTCTGGAACGACGGGCTGCGGGAGGTGCGCACGCCGGGCGTGGTCCTGGCGCGGGCGTACAGGCGGGGGTCGAGCCGCTCGACGAAGCTCGCCTCGCCGCGCATCAGCATCCGCCAGGCCCGGTCGAGGTCGGGCACGACGCGGTACTTGACCGTGCGGTAGTGCGGGCCCGTCCAGCCTCCCCAGTAGCCGTCGTACGCGGTGAGCGTGAGCTCGTCCTGCTTGCCCTTCTGCCACGACCTGATCGTGTACGGGCCGGAGCCGGCGTCCTTGCCGGAGCTCAGCCAGGCGCGCAGGTCCGGCGCCGCCTTGGTGTCGTAGACGTAGGCGGCGTAGCCGGAGGAGGCGACGAGGTCGAGCGGCACGGGGTACTTGAGGGTGAAGGTGACGGTCAGCGGGTCGTCGGCCTTGATGCTCTGGACGGCGTCCCAGATGTAGGAGGCGCCCTGGCCGACCTTCATGGTCCGCTCGACGGACGCCTTGACGGCCGCCGCGTCCAGAGGCCGGCCGGTGTGGAAGGTCACGCCGGGCCGCAGGTTGAACGTCCACGTCCTGCCGTCCACGGAGGAGACCCAGGAGGTGGCCAGCCGGGGGGCGGCCTTGGCGGTCACCGGGTTCCACATCGTGAGCGTCTCGTAGACGTTCTGGAAGGCGATGATCTCGTTGGAGTAGGAGCTGGCCGGGTCCCACTCGGTGATCACGTCGAGGTTCTGCACGTGGACGAACGCGGACTCGCCGCGCGGCGTCTGCCGGACCTCGACCGCCCCCGGATCGGCGTCCGGGGTCGAGCACGCCGCGACGGACAGCAGCAGGACGGCGGCCGCTGCGAGACGACGGCGCAACGCATCTCCCTCTGTGACCCGGTCTACCGCGAAAACCTACTGGAAGATCATCATAGAGTGCCCAAAAGTCCTGAAAAATTAGGACTTCTAGAGATCGAATTGCTATTCTCGTGCGTTGTCCCGTCCGGGGTTCACCAGCAGGGGACCGACCGGAAGAGGTGCCATGGGCCGCAGTCGCACGATCCGCGTGAAGATCATCGGCCTGCTGCTGATTCCGCTCGCCTCGATGGTGGTGCTGTGGGGGGTCATCACCGCTGTGACCGCCAGCGAGAGCCTGGAACTGCGGCAGTACAAGACGCTCTGGACCAACCTGCGCCTGCCGGCCTACCAGCTCACCACCGAGCTCCAGCGTGAGCGCCTGGCCTCGGCCCGGCTGCTGCGCGTCAAGAGCAACACCAACGAGTCCGAGCTGGTCGCGCAACGCTCGCGCACCGACGCGGCCAGGGAGCGGTTCAAGCAGCTCTCGGCCGCCTCGATGCACACCTCCGAGCGGATCCACGCCCAGGTGGACGCGGTCCTCGCCCAGCTCGGGCGGCTGGAGCCGATCCGGGGCGAGATCGACGCGGGCCTGGCCGCGCGGCTGCACGTGATCGAGACGTACAACGGGGTCACCGACTCGCTGTTCGGCCTGCACCGCAACGTCGCCTTCATCGACGACATCCCGATCTACGAGCAGTCGCGCGTGGTCGTGGACGTCTCCTACGCCCGGGAGCTGCTGACCCGGGAGCAGGCGCTGGCCGCCGGTCCGACGACGGCCCCCGAGCGGCGGCTGTTCACCCAGATCGTCGGCAACCGCCGCTTCCTGCTCGACCAGGCCCTCGGCGAGCTGGACCCGGGCCTGCGCGACACCCAGGTCTCCCTGATCACCTCACCCGCGTACCAGCGGATGCGGATCATGGAGGACCAGATCATCGCGGGCGGCGCCCCCGTGGGCTGGCTGAGCACCACCGAGGCGCTCAACAAGTCGTTCTCGGAGGCCCAGCTCCAGGCCAGCTCCCTGCTGTCCGGACGGGCCGAACCGGTCGCCGACGCGGTCCTGCAGCGGGCGTTCCTGCTGGCCGGCACCTGCTTCGTGCTGGTGATCGTGTCGATCGGGTTCTCGCTGCGGATGGGCAACCGGCTCTCGCACGAGCTGACCGGGCTGCGCCTGGCCGCCCTGGAGGTCTCCCGGGAACGGCTGCCGCAGGTGGTGGAGAAGCTGCGCCGCGGCGAGAAGGTCGAGGTGCCCGAGCTGTCGATCACCAGCACCACGACCGAGATCGGCGACGTGGGCCAGGCGTTCTCCACGGTGCAGCAGACGGCCGTGGAGGCCGCGGTGGGCCAGGCGCAACTGCGCGACGGCGTCGGCCACGTCTTCCGCAACCTGGCCCGGCGCAGCCAGACCCTGCTCCACCGCCAGCGCATCCAGCTGGAGGACATGCAGCACCGGGCCACCGAGCCGGAGGCCCTGGACGACCTGTTCCGCCTCGACCACCTGACCACCCGCATGCGCCGTCACGCGGAGGGCCTGATCATCCTGTCCGGCGCCACGCCGGGCCGCGGCTGGAGCAAGCCCGTGCCGCTGCTCGACGTCGTGCGCGGCGCCGCGGCGGAGGTCGAGGACTACCAGCGGGTCATCGTCGAGCCGATGCCCGGCCAGCGCCTCGCGGGCCCGGTCGTCGGCGACGTGATCCACCTGATCGCCGAGCTCATCGAGAACGCCACCGTCTACTCCCCGCCGCACACGCCGGTCCAGGTGCGCGGCGAGGTGGCGGCCCGCGGCTTCGCCCTCGAGGTGGAGGACCGCGGTCTCGGTATCAGCCCGGAGGTCATGGCCGAGCTCAACGCGCGGCTCGCCAGCCCGCCCGAGTTCGACCTGGCCGACAGCGACCAGCTCGGCCTCTTCGTCGTTTCCCGCCTGGCTGCCAGGCATGACATCCGCGTGACGTTGCGCGGTTCACCATATGGAGGGACCACCGCCATCGTGCTGATCCCGGCAGAACACGTGAGCGACCCGCCGGCCGAGCCGGAGGAGCGCGCCACGGACAAGGAACCCGCCAAGGAAGGCGCTCGTACCATCCGGGTGGTGCAGGGTGAGTGACGAGCGCTGGCTGGACGAGGACGCCGGTCCGATCGTCCCGGCCTATCTGCTGACCAAGGGCCGCACGGTGCCCGCGAGCGAGGCCATCGACCTCATCGCGGTCATCATCACGGCCGGCGGCCTGACCCCGCCCGCCGGGCTCGGGCCCGAGCATCTGATCATCATGCAGAAGTGCACCACGCCGACCCGCCTCGTGGACGTGGCGGCCGAGCTGGGCCTGCCCATCGGCGTGGTACGCGTCCTGGTGGGCGACCTGCACGCGCAGCAGCTCGTGCAGGTCGAGCACCCGCCTCCCGCCCCGGACGCCAGCGTGCTGCTGGAGGTCATCAACGGCCTGCGGGCGCTGTGATCCTGGTGGCCCGGCGGTTGAGCCGGCCGAACACGGCCGCGAAGACCGCCGCCACCAGGCTCCCCGCGGCCGCGGCGGCGAACACCCACCGGTAGCCGTGCTCGCCGGGCAGCGCGCCCAGGATCGCGGCGATGACCGCGCCCGCCGTGCTGCCGCCCACGATCCGCACCAGCGCGTTGACCCCGGCCGCGGCGGCGGTCTTCGCCGGGTCCACGTGCTCCACGGCCATCGTCCCCAGAGCGGCGTACCCGACGCCGAGCCCCACGCCGAGCAGCGAGGTGGCCACGTAGACGTCCGCGGGGGCGCCGTGCCGGACGGCCATCCACAGCCCGGCCAGGGCCACGGCCGCCGATCCGAAGGCGACCATCGACGAGGCCGCGAAGCGGCGCATGAACCGGCCGGCGAACAGCGAGATCACCAGCATGAACAGCGTGCTGGGCAGCAGGTAGAGGCCGACCTGCAGGGTGGAGGCGCCGAAGCCGAAGCCGGGGGCCTGGGTGAAGCCGGAGATGCCGGTCATGCAGGTGAAGAACGCGAAGCCGAGCAGCGTGGAGGCGACCGTCGCGCCGACCGTGCCGCGCTGGGTCAGCATCGCCATGTCGACCAGCGGCTCGCGTACGCGCCGCTCGACGGCCACCCAGGTGATCGCGGTCACCAGCGCGACGGCGAACAGCCCGAGCACCCGGGGCGAGGTCCAGCCCCACGAGCCGCCCTGGCTGATGCCGAGCAGCAGCGCGACGAGCCAGACGGCCAGCAGCACGGCGCCGAGCAGGTCGGGGCGTCCCCCGCCGGAGGGCGCCCGGTCGCGCACCAGGAGCGCCACCAGCCCGCCCGCGACCACGGCGATCGCCCCCGTCACCCAGAACAGCACGTGGTAGTCGCCGGCCACGAGCCCGGCCAGGATCATGCCGCCCCCGCTGCCGAAGCCCATGGTGGCGCTCAGCACGCCGATGCCGGTGGCGAGCTGCCTCGGCGGCAACGACTCGCGCACCACCCCGATCGACAGCGGCACCAGCGCGGCCACGGAGCCCTGGAGGATCCTGGCCACGATGAGCCAGGGCAGCGAGGTGGCCAGCGCTCCCAGCACCGAGCCGGCCACCAGCAGGCCGATCGCGCCGAGGATCATCGGCCGCCTGCCGTACATGTCGCCGAATCTGGACAACAGCGGCGTGGCCACCGCGCTCACCAGCAGGCTGATCGTCAAGGTCCAGCTCACGGCCCCCAGCGAGGCGTGCAGCTCGCGCTGCAGCACGGGAAGCAACGGGACGACGGCGGTGTTCTGCAGCGCCGCGATGGACGCGGCGAAGGCCAGCGAGACCACGGCGGGCCACGGGTTGCGTGCGGCGGTCTCCCCCGGGGAGGGAGGTGCGGCGAGTGTCGCCATGACAGCTCCTTTGGATAACTTAGGTAAGTAACCGAGGAGCGATCATACATACGTAAGTTAGGTAAGTAAAATGTCGGAAGACACAGACCTGCACACGACCGTGGCGTCGTTCCGGCGGCTGGTGACCTCGCTCAACCGCGCCAAGACGCACGAGCGGCTGACCGCGGCCGCCGGCGTGCGGCTGGACCGGCCGGACGTGCACGTCCTCGCCTACCTGCTGGACGCGGGCGAGCCGCGCCGGATCGGCGCGATCGCCGAGGGGCTCCAGGTGGAGAGCCCGCACGTGACGCGGCACGTGTCCGCGCTGGAGAAGCGCGGGCTGCTGGAGCGGGTGCGCGACCCCGACGACGGCCGGGCCTGGCGCATCGCGCTCACGCCCGCCGGGACCAAGGCCGCGGAGAGCTGCCGCCAGGTCACCCTGGACTGGTTCACCGGCGCGCTCGCCGACTGGCCGGAGGACGACCGCGCCGAGCTGGCGCGGCTGATCTCCCGGCTCTCGGAGGACATGTACGTGCGGCTGCGCGACGAGGAGCCCGCCACGCCCGCGACCCGGCGGTAGGGCGGTAGGGCGGTAGGGCGGTAGGGCGGTAGGGCGGAGGGGTCAGGCGAGCAGCTCCTCGGCGCGGTGACAGGCCGCCCGCCGCCCCTCCCCCACCTCCCGCGGCTCGGGCGCCCGCTCGCAGGCGGCCACGGCGAGCGGGCAGCGCAGCCGGAACGGGCACCCGGTCGCGGCCGGTCGCGCCTCGGTGCGCCCCCGCGCGGGCGGCGGCTCGCCGCCGAGCCTCGGCACGGCGTCGCGCAGGGCCAGCGTGTACGGGTGGGCGGGCCGGGCCAGCAGCTCGGCCGTGGGCCCCGACTCGACGACCCGGCCCGCGAACAGCACGTGCGCGGTGCGGCAGAGCCGGGCCACCACGGCGAGGTTGTGCGTGATGAGCAGCCGCTCGGTGCCGAGCCCGGCGAGCAGGTCGAGGATTCGTGCCTGCACGGTCACGTCGAGGGCGCTGGTGGGCTCGTCGAGGATGAGCAGGCGGGGCGAGACGGCCAGGGCCCGGGCGATCACCACCCGCTGGCGCTGGCCGCCGGAGAGCTGGTGCGGCCGGCGGCCGGCCAGCTCGGCGGGCAGCCCGACCTTCTCCAGCAGGGCGGGCACGCGGTCGCGCTCCTTGCGGGGCAGCGCCTCGGCGACCGAGGCGCCGGCGCTCATGCGCGGGTCGAGGGCCTCGGCCTGGAACACCGGCTGGACGTCCCGCCTGAAGCTCCTCATATCCGCTTTTTTCAGGTTTTGGTCGCCGTACCAGATGTCTCCGGACATCGGGCGGAGGAGGCCCAGGAACGCGCGGGCCAGCGTCGTCTTGCCCGACCCGCTCTCCCCGATCAGCCCCACCCCGCCCTCGGTGACGTCCAGGCTGACGTCATGGACGACGGCCGTGCGGCCGTACCCGAGCGTGACCCGCTCGGCCCGCAGCACCGGCGCCGGAACGGTCATGGCAGCGCCTCCAGCAGCTCGCGCGTGTACGGATGCGAGGGCTCGGCCAGCACCCGGGCCGCCGCGCCGCTCTCCACCACCTCGCCGTCCTTCATGACCAGCACCCGGTCGGCGATCGTGGAGACCAGGGCCAGGTCGTGGGAGACCAGCAGCAGCGCCAGCCCGCGCTCCTCGCGCAGCCGCCGCAGCACGCCGACCACCTCCGCCTGCACGGTCACGTCGAGCGCGCTGGTCGGCTCGTCGGCCAGCACCGCCTCCGCCCCCAGCGCCAGCGCCAGCGCGATCGCGAACCGCTGCGCCTGACCGCCCGACACCTCGTGCGGGTAACGGCGCAGGATCGCCGGGTCCAGCAGCACGGCCTCCACGGCCTCGGCCATGGCCCGCTCGCCCGCGTCCACGCCGTGCAGGTCCAGCGCGCGCCGCATGAGGACGCCCAGGCGCGTGGTGGGGCTGAGCGCGGCCTGCGGCGACTGCATGACGAGCGCCACCCGGGCGCCCCGGATCTCCCGCAGCCGGCGCTCCGGTGCGGTGAGCACGTCCACCCCGCAGACCCGGACGTGCCCGGACACCTCGGCGCCCTCGGTCAGCCCGAGCAGCGCCATCAGCGTCGTGGACTTGCCGGACCCGCTCTCCCCCACCACGGCCACGCACTCCCCCGCGCCCACGTCCAGCTCGGGCACGTGGGCGACGGTGCGCGTGCCGTACCTGACCCGCAGGTCCCGCACCTCGATCATCGGATCACCCTTCGCGGGTCCAGGGCCGCGCGCAGCCCCTCGCCCAGCAGGTTGAAGGCGAACGCCGTCACGAGGATCGCCAGGCCCGGGAACGTGACGACCCACCAGTTGGTGGTGAAGTACGTCTGGCTCTGCTGCACCATCAGCCCCCACTCGGCCACCGGCTCCCGCGCCCCCAGCCCCAGGTAGGACAGGGCCGCGGCGGTGAGGATGACGCCGCCCGCGTCCAGCGAGACCTGGACCAGGACGGGGGTGAGGGAGTTCGGCAGCACGTGCCGCAGCACGACGAGCGGCGCGGGCACGCCCAGGCACCGGGCGGCGTCCACGTACGGGCGGGTGGCGACCGAGGCGGCGACGGAGGCGGCCAGCCGCGCGTACCAGGGCCACCAGGTGGCGGCGATGGCCACGATCGCCGTGGTGACGCTCGGCCCGAGCACGACCGCCAGGGCCAGCGACAGCAGCAGCGCCGGGAAGGCGAGGAACACGTCCGTGACCCGCATGATCACGTCCCTGACCGGGCCGCCCGCGTACCCGGCCACGACGCCGAGCGTCACCCCGACCACCGCCGAGACGGTCAGCACGGCGACGACGATGGTCAGCGACGTCCGCCCGCCGTACAGGATCTGGGTGAGCACGTCCCGGCCGGCGAAGTCGGTGCCGAACCAGTGGGCGCCGCTCGGCGGATCGAGGCTGTGCAGGGGGTCCGGCGTGTTCTCCTCGTACGGGGCCAGCCACGGCGCGAGCACGGCCGACAGCGCCACGAGCACGATGAGCACGCCGCCCAGCACCGCCAGCCGGTCCACCCGCCCCGGCCGCCGCACCGGCTTCGTCAGGGACAGGACGCTCACCGCTGCCTCGCCCTCGGGTCCACCACGCCCTGGAGGAGGTCCACGACGAGGTTGGCCAGCACGTACACCAGCGCGACGAGCAGCGTGACCCCCGCGATGGCCGGGACGTCCGAGTCGCCGATCGCGTCCACGGCGTAGCGGCCGAGCCCCGGCCAGTTGAACACCGCCTCCACGAGGAACCCGTTGACGATCGCGTACGCGAAGACCAGCGCGATCAGCGACAGCAGCGGGTTGAGCGCGGGCCGCAGCGCGAACCGGACCAGGATGGACGTCTCGCCGAAGCCCAGCGCCCGCTCCAGCCGGATGTGGTCCTGGCCGGCCTCCTCGATCAGCGCGGCCCGCGTCATCTGGGCGATCACGCCCGTCGGATAGGCGGCCACGACGATCGCGGGCAGCACCAGGTGCTGCAGGGTGCTGGTGAGGATGGGCCAGTTGCCGGTGATGAGCGCGTCCACGAGCGTGATGTTCGTCCAGAGGGTGAGCGGGCTGGTGGTGTCCAGCGCAACGTCGTACTCGCCGGCGACCGGGAGCCAGTCGAGGGTGCCGGCGAAGACCGTCTGCAGCGCCAGCGCGAGCCAGAACACCGGCACCGAGACCGCCAGCATGCCGCCCACCCGCACCCCGACGTCGGGCAGCCGGGTCCGGTGGCGGGCGGCGAGCACCCCCGCCGGGATCCCGGCGAGCACGGCGAGCAGCAGCGCCGTCCCGACCAGCTCCAGCGAGGCCGGGAACGCCACGTACAGGTCGGACAGCACCGGCCGGCGCGTCCGCAGGCTGGTGCCCCAGTCACCCGCCGCCAGGTCCCTGACGTAGTTCCAGAGCTGCGCCGGCAGCGGGTCGTCGAGGCCGAAGCGCGCCCGCGCCTCGGCGAGCTGCTGCGGCGTCGCCTTCGGCCCGGCGAACGCCACCGCGGGGTCGCCCGGCAGCAGCCGCGTCACGACGAAGGTGAGCACGACCACGCCGGCCACGACCAGGAACGCCTGGCCGAGCCGGCGGGCCACGTAGCGCGGCACGGGTCAGCCGGCGGGCTTGAGGTCGTAGAAGAAGACCACGTTCGGGTAGGCCGGGTTGTCCGTGTAGCCCTGCACGGTGGCCGACAGCGCGCGCTGGTAGGTCTGCACGTACGGCGCCGCCACCGCGGCCTGCTCCTGGACGATCTTCTTCTGCAGGTCGGCGTACGCCTGGTCGGCGGCCAGCGCGTCGGTGGCCGAGAGCTGCGGCAGCGCGTCGATGGCCTTGTCGATCTCCGCGTTCTTCAGGTACGACAGGTTGAACTGCGGCTTGTCGGCGCTCTTGAACACGTTGAGGAACCACGAGTACGCGTCGGGGTAGTCCGGGTACCAGTACATGACGAACAGGTCCTGGCCCTTCTTCTTGCCGAGGTCCCACTGGGCGTTCCAGGCCATCGGCTTGGCCTGGAGGGTGACGTTGAGCTTCTTGAGCGTGGAGCTGAGCAGCGTGACCAGCAGCTTCTGGTCCTCGTCGCCCTGCGCGTACGTCATCGTGAGCTTGAGCTCCTCCAGGTCCTGCCCGTAGCCCGCGGCGTTGAGCAGCTCCTGCGCCCGGGCCAGGTCCTGCTTGGGCTCCATGCCCTGGACGTGGCCGAGCAGGCCCTCGGGCACCAGGCCCGACGCCTTCGTGCCGGCGCCCTTGAGCGCGGCCACCAGGCCGTCGTAGTCGATCGCGAGCTGGAGCGCCTGCCGGACCTTGACATCCTTGGCAGGGCCGGTCGCGGTGTTGAAGAGCACGAGCAGGTTCTGGAACGACGGCTTCTGCGAGGTCTGCACGCCCTCGGTCGTGCCGGCCTGCGCGAAGAGCTGCGGGTTGAGCCGCGGGACGAAGTTCACCTCACCCTTCTGCAGGAGCTGCCACGCCGTGGTGATCTCCGGGGTGACGCGGAAGGCGACCTTCCGGTACTGGTCGGGCTTCCAGCCGCCCCAGTAGCCGTCGAACGCCTTGAGCGTGAGCTCGGTCTCCTTGCCCTTCTGCCAGGTGTCGATCGTGTACGGGCCGGTCCCGGCGTCGGTCTCGCCGTCCTTGAGCTTGTCCGCGGCGGCCGTGTCGTAGATGTAGGCGGCGTAACCGGAGGAGGCGACGAGGTCGAGCGGGGCGGCGTACTTGAGCGTGAACTTCAGCGTCGAGGCGTCCACCGCCTCGATCGTCCTGACCGCGCCCCAGATGTAGGCCGCGCCGGCGTTGATCTTCATGGTGCGCTCGATGGCCTTCTTGGCCGCCTCGGCGTCGAGGGGCGCGCCGGTGTGGAACTTCACGCCCTGCCGCAGCTTGAACGTCCACTCCTTGCCGCCGTCCCCCGACGTCCACTCCGTGGCCAGGCGCGGCACCGGCTTGCGGGCCTCGGCGTCGTAGCGGGTCAGGCCCTCGTAGATGTTGGACATGGCGATGATCTCGTTGGAGTACGAGCTCGCCGGGTCCCAGTCGGTGACCACGTCCAGGTTGGGGGCGTAGACGAACGTGGCGTCGTTCGCCTCGGCGGCCGGCGACCCGGCGGCGCCGGTGCTGGTACCGGTGCTCGGCTGCGGGGTCCGGCCCGCGCCGCGCACCTGGCCGCCCGCGCACGCGGACGCTGTCATGGCGACGACGCCGGCGACTCCGGCGACGAGCAGACGCTTGTGCCAGCGCATGGTGGGGGGATCCTTTCGGTTACGTCACCGGGCGAGAGGTCCGGCGGCTTTGACGTGTACCCGCACGGCGGGTTCGGAGAGATAGCTCAAGGGCACCTCCAGCAGGTCCACGATCTCGACCCGCGAGGAGTCCGCGCCCGCGGCCACGGCTCGCGCGGCAGCCTCCTCCTTGACCCTTTCGATCGCCTTCGACCGGCTTTCGCCCGCAGGCAAGATCGTATCCACTCTGCCGCTCGCCAGCGCGATCGCGGCCCCGACGGCGTTGGCCACCTCGGCGTGGCGGGGCCGCACCACGCCGCTCACACCCGGGACGCGCGGCGGCAGCAGGAAGGCGCCGCCCCCCACCGCCACCAGCGGCCGGTCGGCGCGGCCCAGCGCCATGCGGTCCACGGCGTCGGCGACCATCGCGTCGGCCGCCGCCACGGCCCTTTCCAAGGTGTCTCGAAAACCTTCCGACCTGTCGCCCAGCCTGTCGCGCCAGCCCTCGCCATCCGGCGGCACCCGCCCGGCGGCCACCGCGGCGTCGGTCATCGTGACCGTGGACCCGCCGAAGACCAGCGCCTCCTCGGTGATGCGGTATCCCACCGAGGCGGGACCGACGGCGTGATCCCTGACCACGGTGCCGCCGCCGAGCGCGATGGCCAGGATGTCGGGCATGCGGAAGTTGGTGAGCACGCCGCCGATCTCCACGGCCGCCGCCGACTCCCTCGGGAACCCGCCGGTCAGCACGCCGAGGTCGGTGGAGGTGCCGCCCACGTCGGCCACGACCGCGTCGGACACCCCCGACAGGAACGCGGCGCCGCGCAGCGAGTTGGCCGGGCCGGAGCCGATGGTCGACACCGGCAGGCGCGCCGCGTGCTCGGTCGTCATGAGCGTGCCGTCGTTCTGCGCGAGATACGGCGTCGCGGTCAGCCCGTGCTCGGCCAGCGCCCCGGCCAGGGCGCCGGTGACGTTGCCGGCCACGCCGTACAGGGCGGCGTTGAGCACGGTCGCGTTCTCCCGCTCCAGCAGGCCGAGCGAGCCGATCTCGTGGCTGACCGACACCGGCAGCCCGTACTCGTCCGCCACCAGCTCGGCGACCGCCCGCTCGTGCTCGGCGGTGGCCGGGCTGAACACGCCGGTCACCGCCACCGCGTCCGCCTCCACCCCGTCCAGGAACCGGCGGACCGCGTCGCGGTCGAGCGGGCCGATCTCGCGGCCGTCCACGTAGTGACCGCCGGGCAGCACGGCCTCGCCGGCGGAGACGGCGGCGCGCAGGCTCCCGGGCCAGTCGGACAGCGGCGGCACGGACGTCGTGGCGGGTGCGCCGAGCCGCAGCACGGCCACCCGGCCGAGGCCGCGGCGTTCCAGGACGGCGTTCGTGGCGTGCGTGGTGCCCAGCATGACGCGGGCCACGTCGCGGGGCGTGCCGGAACGGTCCAGCTCGGCCAGGACCGCGCCGAGCGCCGCCAGCAGGCCGCCGGTCACGTCCGGCGTGGTGGGCCGCTTGGCCTTGGCGACGACCCGGTCGGCGGCGTCGAGCACCACCGCGTCGGTGTTCGTCCCGCCCACGTCGATCCCGATCCTCAGGGCTCCCCGAGCTCCGCGTGCTTCGTCACCCATGCGCGGCCAGCTCCTCCACCGGGACGTAGTCGAGGTCGTAGCCGAAGGCGCGCGGCCCCGCCGTCTCCAGGCCCTTCGGCGTGCGCCAGAGCGGGTCGCACGGCCAGGCCAGCGCCGTGACGCGCTGGCCGTACCGCAGGCTCTCCGTCTGGATGGCGGCGGCCGTCTCGGTGTCGACCACCGTGATGAGGTCGGGCACCATGGCCAAGATCCGGCCGCCGGCCATGGCGACGAGGTTCTCGTTCTGCAGCTCCAAGGTCAAGACCCGGCCGCGATCGGCTCCGGTGCCCTCGACCGTCGCCGTGCCCCGCACGAACCCGCCCGCGGTGCGCCGCTCCACGTCCGCCAGCTTGCCGGTGATCAGCTCGTACGCGCCGAGCTCGCCTCTCAACGCCCCGAGCGGGTCGGCGGCGCCGTCCGTGGCCCGGCCGACGGCGAGGGCGCGCGTGACCGTGCCCTCGATGACCGCGCCCCGCGCGCCGTCGGCGGTGAGCACGTAGTCGGCCATGAGCGCGTGCGACCCGGCCGCGACGCACACCGCGCGGGCCAGCCGCTCCGACCACAGGCCGTCCACCGGCCGGATCGTGACCACGTTGCCCGCGACGTCCGACATGATCACGAGGTCGGCCGGCAGCCCGGCCACGTACATCGAGACCATCTGCACCTCGGGGAACGCCCGGCCCATGCCGTCGGCGTCGAGCAGCGGCAGCCCGAGCTGCGCGGCCCAGGCGACGGGCGCGACGCCGTTCGCCCCGCCGATCTCCGACGACATGACCGCCGAGGGCGGCCGGCCGAAGATCCGCTCGATCTCCTCGGCGATCCGCCGGGGCTCGTCCTCGCCGTGGATCATCTCGTGGCTCACCGTGGGCGCGCCGATGCCGGACAGCGGCACCACCAGCGCGTCGCCGGGTAAGTCCGCCAGCCGGACGAGCGGCACCTCGCCGTACTCCTGGATGGCCCGCCGCGCCGCCAGCGCCCCGGTGCGCACGTCGCCCCCGCCACCGGTGCCCAGCACGGCGCAACCCCGGGCGAGGGCGGCGACATCGCTTGCTTGAATCTTCATATGGCGTCACAACCAAGCACATGCCGCCACGTTGACGCCAGTCCGAATCGCCCTGTCCGCGAGGGTTGTTCAGATATCGCCTCAGATCTCGTCGAGGTGGGCGACGTTCGCGCGGTCGGCGTCGTCCGTGCTCGGCTCGCCCGCGAACCACGCCTCCAGGATCTCGCCGAGCACCACCTCGGAGGTGAGGCGCAGGCTCAGGGCCAGCACGTTCGCGTCGTTCCACCGGCGCGCGCCGTCCGCGGTGTACGCGTCGGCGCACAGCGCCGCCCGGACGCCCGGCACCTTGTTGGCCGCGATGGACGCGCCCGTGCCGGTCCAGCAGCACACCACGGCCTGCTCGGCCCGCCCCTCACCGACGTCGCGGGCCGCCGCCTCCGACGCCCACGCCCAGTCGTCGCGCCCCGAGGGGTCGAGCGCCCCGTGGGGGATCACCTCGTGCCCGCGCCGGCGCAGTTCCTCCACCACCCGCTCCGCCACGCCGTCCAGGCTGTCGGCCGCCACCGAGATCCGCATCCCCCAGGTCTACCACCATGGGCCGCTTTGATTCGGCTCGCCGCTGATCCGCGGGAAATCGTCGGTGCCTGCCTCTAGGGTGCTGGACGACGACCGGCGTGTCCCCAGTGCCCCGCGCGGTCTCGGAGGACGGCCCGTTCCTGCACAATTGACCGGCGGGACCATCGAAAGGCAGGCAAGTGCTCTCTATTCACCAGCGGATCGCGGCTGAGCTCGGCGTGCGCGACGGGCAGGTGCTCGCGGCCGTCGAGCTGCTCGACGGCGGCGCCACCGTGCCGTTCATCGCCCGATACCGCAAGGAGGTCACCGGTGCCCTCGACGACGCGCAGCTGCGCACGCTGGAGGAGCGGCTGCGCTACCTCCGCGAGCTGGAGGAGCGGCGGGCGGCCATCCTGGAGTCCGTCGAGTCGCAGGGCAAGCTCGACGACGAGCTGCGCGCCCAGATCATGGCGGCCGAGACCAAGGCCCGCCTCGAGGACATCTACCTGCCCTACAAGCCCAAGCGGCGCACCAAGGCGCAGATCGCCCGCGAGCTGGGCCTGGAGCCGCTGGCCGACCGGCTGCTCGGCGACCCGTCGCTCGACCCGGCGGCCGAGGCCGAGGCGTTCGTCACCGAGGGCGTGGCCGACGCCGGGGCGGCGCTGGAGGGCGCGCGGGCGATCCTGATCGAGCGCTTCGCCGAGGACGCCGACCTCATCGGCACCCTGCGCGAGCAGCTCTGGAACGGCGGCCGGCTGGTTTCCAAGGTCCGCGAGGGCAAGGAGGAGGCGGGGGCGAAGTTCGCCGACTACTTCGAGTTCGGCGAGCCGTTCACCAAACTGCCCTCCCACCGCGTCCTCGCGATGTTCCGGGGCGAGAAGGAGGAGGTGCTCAGCGTCACGCTGGAGCCCGACGACGGCCCCTACGAGGAGCGCATCGCCGCCCGCTTCGGCATCTCCGACCAGGGCCGGCCGGCCGACCGCTGGCTGGCCGAGACCGTGCGCTGGACCTGGCGCACCCGTGTCCTCGTCCACCTGGGCCTCGACCTGCGGATGCGGCTGTGGCAGGCGGCCGAGGACGAGGCGGTGCGGGTGTTCGCCACCAACCTGCGCGACCTGCTGCTCGCCGCCCCCGCCGGCACGCGCGCCACGATGGGCCTCGACCCGGGGCTGCGCACCGGCGTCAAGGTCGCCGTGGTCGACGCCACCGGCAAGGTCGTCGAGACCACCACCATCTACCCGCACGAGCCCAAGCGGCAGTGGGACCAGTCGCTCGCGGTGCTCGGCGCGCTGGTGCAGCGGCACGGCGTCGAGCTCATCGCCATCGGCAACGGCACGGCCTCCCGCGAGACCGACAAGCTGGCCGGCGAGCTGGTCAAGCACATGCCGTCGGTGACCAAGGTCGTGGTGTCCGAGGCGGGCGCGTCGGTCTACTCGGCCTCCGCGTACGCCTCGCAGGAGCTGCCCGACCTCGACGTCTCGCTGCGCGGCGCCGTCTCGATCGCCCGCCGCCTGCAGGACCCGCTGGCCGAGCTGGTCAAGATCGACCCGAAGTCGATCGGCGTCGGCCAGTACCAGCACGACCTGGCCGAGTCCAAGCTGTCGCGCTCGCTCGACGCGGTGGTCGAGGACTGTGTGAACGGCGTGGGCGTCGACGTCAACACCGCGTCCGCGCCGCTGCTGACCCGCGTGTCCGGCATCGGCTCCACGCTGGCCGAGAGCATCGTGCGCCACCGCGACACCCACGGCCCGTTCCGCAGCCGCACGGCCCTGAAGGACGTCGCCCGCCTCGGGCCCAAGGCGTTCGAGCAGTGCGCCGGCTTCCTGCGCATCCCCGGGGGCGACGATCCGCTCGACGCCTCCAGCGTCCACCCCGAGGCCTACCCCGTGGTGCGGCGCATCCTCGGATCGGTCCAGACCGACCTCAAGTCGCTGATCGGCAACACCGCGGCGCTGCGCGCGATCAAGCCGCAGGAGTTCACCGACGACACCTTCGGCCTGCCGACCGTCACCGACATCCTGCGCGAGCTGGAGAAGCCCGGCCGTGACCCGCGACCGGCCTTCCGGACGGCGACGTTCAAGGAGGGCGTCGAGAAGCTCTCCGACCTCCAGGCGGGCATGATCCTGGAGGGCGTGGTCACCAACGTGGCGGCGTTCGGCGCGTTCGTCGACGTCGGCGTCCACCAGGACGGCCTGGTGCACGTCTCGGCCATGTCGCGCACGTTCGTCAAGGACCCGCGCGACGTGGTCAAGCCGGGCGACATCGTCCGGGTCAAGGTGCTGGACGTGGACATCCCGCGCAAGCGCATCTCGCTGACGCTGCGCCTGGAGGACGAGACGACCGCCTCCGGCTCGGGCTCGGGCTCCGGCGACGCCCGGGGCTCCCGCCAGGGCGGCGAGCGGGGCGGCCGGGGGCGCGCCGAGGGCGGCCGCGACGGCGGAGCGCGCGGCGAGCGGGGCCGTGGTGACGGCGCGCGTGGTTCGGGCGGCTCCGGTGGTTCTGGCGGTTCCGGTGGCTCCGGCGGCTCGGGCGGCTCCGGTGGTTCCCGCGGTTCTCGTGGCGACGGGTCGCGTGGTGACGGCGGGCGTGGTGACGGCGGGCGTGGCGCGGGCGGTCGCGACGGTCGTGACGGCCGTGACGGCGGTGCGAGGGGCCGCGACGGCGCGGGTCAGCGCGGCCGCGGCGGCCAGCGCCAGGACCGCTCCGCCCCGTCGGGCGCCATGGCCGAGGCCCTCCGCAAGGCGGGTCTCACGGGCGATTCCCGCTGAGGTCAGGCTGGACGTAGACCTCTGGTGAGGTCGCGCGGAACAGGGGTCCGGGTCGGGCTCGGGCACTCTCCGAGGCCACACCCGGGCCCCTCCGCGTAGACGCATCCGCCGCCATACGCATCCGGCGCCGCACGCACCCGCCGCCATACTCACGCGGCGCCGTACACACGAGGCGCCGTACACACGAGGCGCCGTACACACGAGGCGCCGTACACACGAGGCGCTGTACCCCTCCGGCGCTTCACGCGTCCGGCGGCGGCGTCAGTGCGGTCGCGACGCCCTACCGGGCGATGGGCAGTCGCCAGGCGGGCGACACCGGCGTGACCGGGGTCCGGACGGCGGCTCTCATGACGGCGTTCGGGCGTGCGCCTCCACCAGGGCGGCGAAGCCGTCGAGGTGGCACGCGAGGCTGTACTCGAACAGCCCGTCGAGGTCCGACACCGCCTCCTCGGGGATCGCGGCCAGCAGGGGGAACCGTCCGCTGTGGAGGAGTGCACCGGCCTGCTCGCGCTGTGCCAGCCACCACCGGTCGAGCGTCACCCCGGTCTCCTGCTCCGCCTCGACCTCGTCCGCCATGGACAGCGCGGCGTTGACGACGAGCGCGTGCAGCGTGAGCGCCTCGCGGATCCGGGTCTCCATGGGCAGACCCAGCCCGTCGAGCGCGCGCAGGGTCCATTCGGTGTGCGCCATCATGTTCGGCACCAGCAGCGGGCGGGTGAACGAGACGGCCCTGGGCATCCAGAGGTGCCGGCGTCCCAGTTGCCATTGCCGGCGGGCGATCAGTTCGAGCTTGGCCCGCCACCCCTCCGGGCCCGGGACGGGGAGCTCCAGCCGGCCGAAGATCTCGTCGACCATCTGGGTCACGAGCTCCTCCTTGTTCTCCACGTGCCGGTAGAGCGACATCGGCCCCACGCCCAGCTCGGCCGCGAGCCGCCGCATCGACACGGCGTCGAGCCCTTCGACGTCGGCGATCGCGATGGCGGCGCGGAGCACCTGCCCGCGGTTCAACGCCTGTCTGGCAGGGGCCGGCGCCTGCCGGGAGTTCAGGCCCTGCCGGGGATTCAGGCCCTGCCGGGGGTTCAGCGGCTGGCGAGGGGTCAGCGGCTGGCGAGGGGTCAGCGGCTGGCGGGGGTTCGGCGCCTGCCTGGTGACGCCGGTCTGCCGGGGGTCGGGCGCCGCGGCCGGGCCGGTCGGCGGCTGCTCCCGGCTCGCGAGACCGCCGACCACCGCGCCGGAGCCGACCTTCGTCTCGACCAGCCCCTCGTCGCGCAGCGCCGCCATCACCTTGGTCGCGGTGGCGACCGCGACGCCCCAGCGCTGGGCGATCTGCCGGATGGACGGCATCCGCTCGCCGGGACGCAGGTCGCCGGTCAGGATCCGGGCGCGGATCTCCGCGACGATCCGCTGGTACGGCGGATCCGGCCGCTGTGTCGACGATGACATGAGAGCCCCGATGCGTTGATGAGATCATTGCGTGCCGGGTAAGTGTACTAGTTCACCATCTCCACTGGCCAGTACACTTCCTTTCCCCGTACGGCCTGCATGATCCCGGACTTCAATACGCTGTACGCATGACAGTCGATACGACGTACGCATCCGTGCGTCAGGCGGATGGCACCGACCGGCAGGCGGTGCTGGACGTCCTCACCGAGGCGTTCATGACCGATCCCCTCGCCTGCTGGCTCCACCCCAGGCCGGGCGAGCGAGGTCTGGGGCAGAGGCACCTCTACCGCTCCCTGCTCGACCACCCCGCCGCCGAGGCGTACCTGATCGGGGATCGCGAGGGCGCGGCGGTGTGGCTGACGCTCGCCGAGGGCCAGGAGCTCCGGGAGGAGCCCGCCGGCGGGTCCGAGCGGCAGGGCCGCGGTGAGGGCGGCGCGCGGTTGCGGGCTCTCGGTGAGGCGCTGGCCCGGCGGCACCCCGACGGCGAACCGCACCTGTACCTCCCGTGCATGGCAGTGGTCGGCGGGCGGCGCGGCGCCGGGCTCGGCTCGGCGCTGTTGCGGCACGGCCTTGAGCGAGCCGACTCCGGCGGGCTCCCCGCGTACCTGGAGGCGAGTTCGCCGCGAAGCCGCGCCCTCTACCTGCGGCACGGATTCGAGGACCTCGGCGAGCCGGTACGCGTGGCCGACAGCCCGCTCCTGTGGCCGATGCGGCGCCCCCCCACGCGTTTGACCTCACTCCACCAGCGGACGACGACAGCAGACAGCGACAGGAGAGCACGGAAATGACCGCGAACCACGAACCCGAGACCACCCCCGCCGATCACGACGGCGACCGACGATCGCCGACCCTGGTGTTCGTCCACGGCACCAACTCCTCGTCGGCCTGGGCATCCGGGCTGATGACCGAGCTCACCCTCCGCGGCCACCGATGCGTGGCCGTCGACCTGCCGGGACACGGCCGGGAGGCGTTCTACCCCCGCTCGTACCAGAACCCGCAGGATCTCCAGGCACTGGCGACCGAACCGTCGCCGCTCGCCGGGATCACCATCGACGACTACGTCGAGCGCGTGGCGGACGTGGTGCGGCGGGCCCGCCGCCACGGGCCCGTGATCCTGGCCGGCGCCAGTCAGGGCGGCATCACCGTGAGCAGGGTCGGCAACGCCATCCCCCACCTGCTCGATCGCGTGGTCTACGTCGCGGCGTACTGCTGCGTGGACCTGCCGAACCTGACCGCCTACCTCTCCACGCCTGAGAACGGCGACAGCCTGCTCCCCCTGATCCAGGCGGCGGTGGTCGCCGACCCGGCGGTCCTGGGCGTGACCCGGGTCAACTGGCGCTCGGCCGACCCGGCGGTGTTCCACGGGGTCAAGGAGTGCCTGGCCGCCGACTTCTCCGACGTGGGGGTACGCCGGCTGCTCACGATGCTCGAACCGGACGAGACCGCCGGCATCCCCCTGGCCGACGGCCGGGGCGAGGCGCACACCTGGGGCCGCGTTCCCCGGACCTATGTCCGTTTCACTCTCGACCGGCTGATCCCCCTGGCCTTGCAGGACCGGTTCATCGCCGAGGCCGACCGTCTGACGCCGGGCAACCCGACCGACGTGCGCAGCATCGCGGCGCCCCACGTCGGCCCCTTCGACCGGCCCGAGCTGGTGGACGTCTTCTCCGAGCTCCTCAGTCGCTGACCCGGGCCGGGTCCACGCGTTCGAGCCTGGTCCAGCCGGTCCACCCCCGTTCCTTCAGCAGGTCGATCAGCCGGCGGGCCGGGGGCGCGGTGTCGAACACCAGCGCGTCCATCAGCTCGGCGAACCGCGGCTCGATGCCGGCGTCGCCGACGTAGTCCTCGCCCTGCTCGTCGGCCATCCGCGTGAGGTGGGCGGCCAGCTCGTCGGCCAGCACGGTCAGCCGCGGGTCGTCGTCGGCCCAGTCGAGGGCGTGCCCCAGGGTGAGGTAGAAGCCGATGAACCGGGGGTCGGCGATCTGCTCGCGCTTGCGCGCCGTCCACTCCGGAACCCGTTCGGGTGAGCGCGCGGCCAGCGGGATCCAGCCGTCGCGTTCGACCCGGATGATGCGTTCGTCGACCCCGAGCTCCCGCAGCCGGCCGAGGAGCTCGACCACCTCGGGCGGCAGCGCCAGGTCGTCCCCGGCGGCCAGCCGGGCGATCCGCTCCCGGTGACGCTGCCGTTCCCGGATCTCGGCCTGGAGCCGCCCGTCGATGTCCGCGACGGCCGCGGCGAACTCCGCCTCGCCGGCCCGCAGCAGCTCCCGGACCCGCGCCAGCGGGACCCCGGCGTCGGCGAGGGTCCGGATCCTGATCAGCTCGATCACGGCGTCGCCGCCGTACCTGCGGTAGCCGAAGTGGTCGCGCTCCGGCTCCGGGAGCAGCCCCTTGGCGTGATAGTGCCGCACCGCGCGCACCGTCACTCCGGCGTACGACGCCAGCTCGCCGATGGTCAGCATCGGTCCAGTCTCCCAGGGGCCGTTCAGGGAGCCGGCCGGCGGGCCGGGGCCGGTAGACGCCGGATGATCCGGGCGATCTGCGGGGCGTGGGTGAAGACCAGCCGGTGGTCGGCGTCGAGCCAGGACGTGGAGACGCGCGGCTGCTCGCGGACGAGCCGCTCGACGCCGGCCCGCCAGTTGCGGTTGAACCGCGGCGCGGGCCCTTCATCGTCGTCGCCGGCCATCGAGGTCGACATGATCATGCTGATCGGGCAGTCGATCTTCCGGTAGCGGTCGAGGATCGCGGACCGGACCGCGTCGATCTCGACGTTCAGGTCGAGGATGTCGTGGGCGGTGAGCGACACCTGGCGCGCGGTGCCCCGCAGGGCCTCCTGCGCGGCGGCCAGGTCCTCCCACATCGCGCGGAACTCCGCCAGGTCGGCCTCGGTGACGAACGGTTCGGGCACCGGGTTCGCCCCGTCGATGAGGACGAGCTCGGCGACGGCGCCGGGGTGCTCGGAGGCGTGGTGCACGGCCAGGTCCGCGCCCAGTGAGTAACCCACGAGCACGGGCGGCGAGGGCAGGCCGTGGCGTCGCGTCTCCGCCAGCACCGCGGCGAGATCGCCGAGGAACGCCTCGAAGGAGTACCGGCCGGCGGCCGAGGAGAGGCCGTGGCCCCTGAGGTCGAAGGTCACCACGTCGTGGTCGCGGCGCAGCAGCTCGATCAGCTCGTGCAGGTCGGCCTGCGTGGAGCTCAACCCCGGGCAGAGGACGAGCGGTCGCCCCCGGCCGCCGCGGGACACCGGGATCGTGACGCCGTCGTGGTGGACCGTGAAGTGCCGCCGGTCGTCCCGGCCGGCCGCGTGGATGTTCGTGGTCATGCCGACCATGCTGGGAGGTTGACCCTGCGTCAGTGCCAACCCCCGGGGCGAACGACGGCGCCCTTCGGTGCCAGGAATCCCGGCGCGCCCCGCCGCTTCTCGTGGACTACGGTCGGAGGGTGAGCACTCCAGCGTCGACGACGGCGATCACCCAGGCCCGCGATCTGCTGCGGTGGCGTTCGCCTCTGCGCACCGAGCTGTGGGCGTCACGGCTCATGGCGGGGCAGGCGCCCGCCGAGGCGCGCCGGTTCGTCCAGGAGCTGGTGGAGGCCGACAGGCCCGAGGCCCGGCTCGCGCTGGCCGCGCTGGCCGTCACCGCGACCACGGAACCCGATGCCTCGGCCACGGAGCCCGATGCCGCCGTCGCACCGGACCTCTACACGGCCCACGGCGCGGAGGCCCGCGACGCGTCGCCCGCGTGGGTGCGGCGGATGGGCCAGGTGGACTGCGACGGAGCCTGGTACGGCAAGGCCGACCGCCATGGGCAGCAGACGCTCGCCGTCCTGTCGTTCCGCTACCGCGACGGCAAGGAGCCGCACATGCTGATCGTCGCCATCGACCAGGTCAACGGCGGCCTGGCGGTGGACGCGCTGGTGGAGGAGCCCAAGTTCCTCGACGACCTGAGCCTGGAGGCGTCCGAGCCCCGGGTGGTGGCCGGGCGGATCCTGGACGCCCTGGAGCTCACCGACCGCGTCATGGGGGCGGCGGTCGCCGACACGTACCCGGCCGTGCGGCCCTTCGCGCTGGCGCGCGCCCTGACCGTGCCCGATCCCGTACGGCCGGCCCCCGACGACACGCTGTCCCGCTTCCACGACCTGCCGGCCACGAAGGGGGCGGACGAGGCGTTCGCGAAGCTGGCGGAGTTCATCGGGGATCGTCCTCTGTGGTGGAGCCCGGGAAGGGTGTCCCAGTTCCTGACGTCGTGGCTGCCCCGCGAGGCGATCCTGTCACCGGACGCGATCTCCGCCATGCCGGACGTGGTGCGCGCCTGGAGCCGCTTCGCCGGAGCCGATCCGGACGTCCTGCGGCAGGTGGACTCCGACGCCCCGCGCCTGGCGGCGCTGATGGCCGACGAGTCCCTGGCCGGGTTCGGCAAGCGCCTGACCCGGAGCCGCCTCCACCCCCGGGCCGAGGACTGACCCGCCCCCCACGGGAGGCCGGGGCTGGACGGAGTGGCGGGCGCGGGCGGCTATGCTGCGCAGTGACGTGTACGCCGCCCTCCGGGGCGTGACGAGGGAGATCCGCGAGATGTACAAGGAGTTCGCTGCCGAGGCCGTGGTCTGGGTGGTACCGGTCGTGGTGCTGATCGGCCTGGCCCTTCTCGTCACCTCCTGACGCCGGCGGCCAGGGGGCGGGCGGCGACGCTCGCGCCCCTGGCTTTCCTGTGGAGCGTCAGCGGTAGTACTCGTAGTGGACGACCGTGCTGACGTGGGTGTCCCAGCGGATCTCGCCGTCGAGCCACCGGTTCCACAGCGACGCCAGCCTGCTGGAGCGCACCGTGCAGCCCGCCCAGCGCTGACGTTTGGCGCGGATGGTGCCCACGTAGTCGTAGCACGATCCGGCCTTGGTCTTGTTGACCTTGAGGCGGGCGTTGAGCGAGACGTCGTACAGGGTCTTGCGCGAGATGTTGGTGATCTTGACCTTGATCCGGCACGTGTCCTTGCAGCGGCCTAGGACGATCTTGTAGCTGATCAGCTGCGCGGCCGGGGTGGCAGGCGCGGCGGCCACGGCCGGGAGGGGCGCGGCGGCCAGGACGACGACGGCCGTGGCAGCGGACAAGGCCGACATGGCCGACAGGCTGCGTAAGGGCGTGACGGAGCGGCGGTTACCCATGATGCCCCCAAAGGCGACGAACCCTCGCTTACCCCGCTGAAAGCGACTCAGGCTCTTCGATTAACCGTCACGATCCCCACCCGGTCAACGAAGAGCATCGCCCGACCGCGTCAATGTGGTCGGGCGCGTGCCCCCGCCAGGCCGTACCGGTGCCTGTTGACCTCCTCCCCACGGCTGAAGCCGGGAGATTCCCACCCTCGCGGATCGGACCTTCCTGCTTCACAGGCGGCTGCCCCCGGGACGAACCCAAGTCGGGGTCTTACACGGCCTCCACAGGCATCACATCCCGCCAGCCCGGCGGTAGTTCGGCGGCTTGGACCACACCACCGGATGGCGAACACATTACCGAACCGCACGGTGCCGTGCTGCGTCTTTACCTCCCCACGGGGGAATCCAGGGGTGTCAATCACGAGGCTTCCATGACGAACGCCTCGCGCGGCGGCAGCTCGGCGGCGAGCCGCCGCCGCATCCTGGCCAGGCGCGACAGCTCCTCACCGACGTGCGTGGGCAGCCGCACCGTGCGGCTCTTGTCGTGGATGCCGCGCTCGATGGCCTGGCGGATCCACCACATCCCGTACGTCGAGAACTTGTAGCCGCGCTTGTAGTCGAACTTCTCCACGGCCCGCATCAGCCCGAGGTTGCCCTCCTGGATGACGTCGAGCAGGGGCAGCCCGCGCTGGGCGTACCGCCGGGCGGCGGAGACCACGAGGCGCAGGTTCGACCTGATGAGCAGCTCCTTGGCGCGCAGCCCCTCGTCGCGGATCTCGTACAGCTCGGCGAGCCGCGCCGCCTCCCGGTCCCCGTCGGCGGCCAGGGCGATCAGGTGGCCGGCGTAGAGACCGGCCTCGACGCGCCGCGCGAGCTCCACCTCGTCGGCGGCGGACAGCAGCGGGATGCCGCCGATCTGCTTCAGATAGACACCCAGGAGGTCGGGCTCGTGAGCCGGCATGCCATCGCGACTACCCCGGGAACGGCGGTGAATTCCCCGGTTCGGAGAGTTCGGCGATGGCCAGCTCGGCCGTGCTGCGGATGTCGAAGAACTTGTCCAGCGCGGTGATCGCGAACAGGTGCTTGCACCTGCCGTTCAGCCCGGCGAGGAGCAGCCGCCCGCCGGACGCGGTGACGGCCTTGTGAACGTACACGAGCACCGACAGACCGGACGAGTCGCACACCTCGACGCCCTGCATGTCGATGACCAGCATGGGCGGCTGGGTGAGATCGAGCGCCTTGGTGACGCGATCACGCACTTCGGCGGCTGAGGCGAAATCGAAGTCTCCTGTGAGCCTCGCGATGACGCACGGGCCCTGGAGCCCCAAGCTGATCGACAAGGCTTGCTCCGAAGTCACCCAGCTCCACCTACCTGTGTTGCAGTACTGATCCCACTACTTTACGCAAAGTAGCTTCTCGGGTTATACACCAGCATCTGGTCAATATGTCCCTGCGCCACGCCCGAATCGAGCAACATTGCCAGGACTTCGTGGTGAATGTGATCGTATCGCCAGTTCGGCGCGAAGACGGCGAGCGCGTCGTCCCAGGCCCCGCCGAAGTAGTCCATGAAGCAGGCGGTGTCGTGGCTGAGCACCATCCGGTCCGCGTACCCGCGCCGGCACAGCTCCGCGATCGTGGCCACGCGCCGCTCGGTCGTGTTGTACACGTCCAGCCCGAACCGGTCCATGCCGAGCGTGGCGCCCGTGTCGGCCAGGCTCATGAGGTGATCGAGGTCGTTGGAGTCGCCGGCGTGGCCGACGACCACCTTGGTCAGGTCCACGCCCTCCTTGGCGAACAGGTCCAGCGCGATCGTCCCGGTGCGCGCCGCCGCGTTCGTGTGCACGGTGATGGGGGCGCCCGTGCGCAGGTGCGCCCGCGCGACGGCGCGGCAGATGCGCTCGACGCCGGGGGTCAGTCCCTTCTCCTCGACCACGCACTTGAGGAACGCGGCCCTCACCCCGGTGTCGGCGATGCCCACGGTCAGGTCGCGCACGAAGTCCTCCACCATCGGGTCCGGGCCGTCCAGCAGCAGGCCGGGGCCGCGGTGCTCGTACTGGTGCGGCAGTTCCTCGAAGCAGTAGAGGCCGGTGGCGACGATGACGTGCAGGTCCGGCACCTCGGCGGCGATGCGCTGGATGCGCGGGATGTAGCGGCCGAGACCCCACACCGTCGGGTCGACGAGGGTCCGCACGCCCGTGGCGGCCAGCGCGTTGAGCTTGCGGATCGCGTCGGCCACGCGGAACTCCTCGTCCCACCAGACGCCCCGGCCGTAGTTCTCCACGTGCTCGGGCGACAGGACGAAGACGTGCTCGTGCATCAGCGTCTGACCGAGATCGGCGGCGTCCACGGGGCCTCGGACGGTGGGGACGGGCATGGTCGCACCTCCATGCCGGCCGGACGGCATGCGCGCTCACCCGAGCGCCGCCCACACACCGCACAGGCGGCCGTGCGCGCCAACCTAAGCGCGCGTCCCGGCCCGGTCAACGCCCGGCGCGCCCGTGTCGCCCCTCCCCTTACGGACGTGCTGATCTTCGGCGGTGGACCACCGTCCAGACGAGCGCGCCCACGACGAAGACCGCCAGCCCGCCCACCACGGACGCCCACGGCAGCGTGGCGGCGAGCACCAGGCACAGGACGACCCCCGTCACGGGCACGACCTTGGGCGGCGCGCCCTCCTTCCGCGTCAGGGTGAGCGCGGCGGCGTTGGCGATCGCGTAGTACACCAGCACGCCGAACGACGAGAACCCGATCGCCCCGCGCAGGTCGGCCACGAGCAGCAGCGCCACCACCGCGACGCCCACGGCCAGCTCGGCCCGGCGCGGCTCCCGGCGCGCCGGATGGACCGCCGACAGGACGTGCGGCAGGTCGCGTTCGCGGGCCATGGCGAGCACCGTGCGGGAGACGCCGAGCACGAGGGCGAGCAGCGCGCCGAGCGCCGCCACCGCTGCGCCCGCTGTCACCACGGGCCGCAGCCACGCGAAGCCCGCGGTCTCCACGACGTCGCTCAGCGGGGCGTCGGACGCGGCCAGCAGGGGCCAGCCCAGGACGCGCAGGGCCGCCACGGCGACCAGCGTGTAGACGGCGAGCGTGACGCCGAGGGCGATGCCGATGGCGCGGGGGATCGCCCGCGCCGGGTCGCGCACCTCCTCGCCCAGGGTGGCGATCCGGGCGTATCCGGCGAACGCGAAGAACAGCAGGCCCGCGCCCTGCAGAACGCCCCACCACCCGGTGACCGAGGGGCCCGTCTCCTCGGCCACCGCCACGAGCGCCCGCGGAGGAGGGGACGACGGCGTGGCCAGGAGGCCGGTGGCGATCACCGCCGCGAGCACGACCAGCACGAACGCCACCATCACCCGGGCCGCCGCGGTCGAGCGCCGCACCCCGTACAAGTTGAGCACCGTGACCCCCACCACGGCCCCCACGGCGAGCGGCCGGGCGAGGCCGGGGGCCACGTAGGCGCCGAAGGTCAGGGCCATGGCGGCGCAGGAGGCGGTCTTGCCGACCGTGAAGCCCCACCCGGCCAGGTAGCCCCACAGCGGGCCGAGCCGCCGCCGGCCGTACACGTAGGTGCCGCCCGACTCGGGGTAGCGGGCGGCCAGGCGGGCCGAGGACGTCGCGTTGCAGTAGGCGACGACGGCGGCGAGCGCGAGCGCGACGAGCAGCCACGGCCCGGCGGCCGCCGCCGCGGGCGCGAACGCCGCGAACACGCCCGCGCCGATCATCGCGCTCAGCCCGACGACGACCGCGTCACCGGTGCCCAGCCGCCGAGCCAGTCCCTCGCTCACGTGACCCCTCCCCACCGGGAGTCACTCTGCCTCATGCCGCCGGCACCGGCTGCGTCAGGTGTGCGCCTCCGGGGCGGGGACCACGAGGACGGGCCGGGTGGCGTGGTGCAGCACCCGGTCGGACGTGCTGCCCAGCAGCAGCGACCGGATCCCGCCCATGCCGCGCGTGCCCGTCACGATGAGCGTGGCGCCGACCTCCTCGGCCACGTCCACGATGGCCGACCACACGGACAGGGCGTCGGTCGCCACCCGGGGCGTGGCCTCCAGCCCGGCCTCGCGGGCGAGCCTGGCCCCCTCGGCCGCCAGTTCCGTCATCGACTCCTCGATCGCGGCGTCCTCGGCGCTCGTGTCGCCCACCGCCACCACGAGCCCGGCCGACGCCCGCGCGGACGTCATCGCGGCCCGCTCCCACACGGTCAGCACCACGGCCGCCTCGCCCTTCAGCAGCGTGCCGGCGAACGCGATCGCGGCCTTGGCGTCCTCGGACCCGTCATAGGCGATCAGAATGGTCATCTCTTCATCTCCTCATCGGACGGACGTTCGTTCCATCAGGACCGTGTACCTACCAACAGGCGGCCGTTTCACGCCTGGGAGGCGGGTAGCCCCATGTCATGACGGTGACGAGATTCCAGGACCTGCCGCTCGCCGACCGCGACCGCGAGTGGGACTCGGCCGCGGCCGACAAGCGGGTGCGCAAGTGGGCGGGCGCCGAGGAGCAGCCGAACGACAAGTACCGGCAGGCGCACCTCTGGTACGACGCCGACGACGCCGACGAGTTCGGCGCGTACAAGCTGCCGATCGCCGACGTCGTCGGGGGTGAGCTGAAAGTCGTGCCGCGGGCCGTCATCGCCGCGGCGGGGGTGGTGGACGGCGCCAGGGGCGGGGTGCGCATCCCCGAGGACGAGATCTCCCGGGTCAAGGCGCACCTGGCCAAGTACTACGCCAAGATGGGCGACACCCCGCCCTGGGAGCGCTGAGCCGCCCGGCGGGAGGCCGGCCGGAGCATCGACAGGCCGGCCAGGGCCAGCACGCCCAGTTCGGAGACCACCACGACGCGCTGGGTCAGCCCGGCCGGCACCTCGTCGTCGGCCAGCGGGATCCCGCACATCCGCACGACGTACGGGATCACGACCATCAGGAGCGCGCCGAGGGCGATCGAGCTCAGCACCCGCACCGCGCGGGCGTACCGGGGGCGGGTCCTGGCCCACAGCATCCCGGCCGCCGGCATGGCAAGGAACGCGGCGAAGGCGGCGTAGCGGTGGATGCCGCCCGACAGCGACAGCGGCACGCCCGGCCGGTCCGTCGGGAACGCCCCGATGAGGAACATGCTGACCGCCCACGCCACCACCAGCATCACGACGCCGCCGCTCGCGCCGGCCCGGCGCAGCCCCTCGGCGGTCAGCGCGCCGCCGACCGCGAACAACGTCAGCGAGGTGGGCAGCAGCCAGCCTCCCGGGTAGAAGGCGTACGAGCTGATCACGGTGTGCATCGGGTCGAGCCCGGTCCAGGTGTGCAGGGCCAGCATGGCGCCCGTCCCGGTGGCGATGGTGGAGAGTCCGCTCACAAGCAATGCCTTCATGCCTCAAAGCTCGTGGAACGCGGCTTCGCGGAGTATCGGAGATCAGCCCGAAGCGGCCCTGAACGGCCCCCTAATACCTTGGTCGGGGCACCCCTGGGACGACCCGGGTGACCTGGGCGGACATCCTCCCCGAGGGGGACGCCCTCCTCAGGGTCGGTAGGGCGGGCCCTACCCGGTCCGCCGGAGGGTCAGCGGGCGGGAAGGTCGAAGTAGGCGCGGATCGTGGTGCCGCCCGCCCGCGTGTGGATCCGTACGAGATCGCTCAGCAGGTTGACGATGAGCAGCCCGCGCGAGCCCGCGACGCGCGGGTCCACCGGCTCGCGGCCGGCCAGCGGGTCGGTGATGTGCCCCTGGTCGCCGACCTCGCACACCAGCCGGTCGCGCTCGGCCCAGACCCGGATGTCGCCCGCGCCGCCGCCGTAGTCGAGGCTGTTGGCGCAGAGCTCGGCGACGACGAGGCGGATGTCGTCGAGCCGGGCGTCGTCGAAGCCCAGCTCGGCGCCCAGACCGGCGACCAGGGCGCGGGCCGAGGCGAAGTTGCCGCGATCGAAGCGGAGGACGGCGAAGCCGCTGGGCTCGGGGAAGGGCAGGTTGTGCACGCGCACGACCTGGTGCGGGTCGTAGGCGTCGCTCGCCCACTCGCCCTTGGCGTCCTGGAGCACCGGGTGGGTCAGCTCCGCCTCGCGCAGGACCTCCGGGTCGAGCCGTTCGGCGTCGTACGGGCACAGGATCGTGACGTGCCGCCCGGTGAAGGCCAGGTTGATCAGCGCCTCGTGCTGGGCGCAGGCCGGGTACTCGGTGGAGCTGCGACCGGCCCAGATCGGCTCGCCGATGATGCGCACGTGCCCGCCGGCGTGGCGGTCGGCGAAGGCGCGCAGCACCGCGGGGATGATGCGGCCGGGGTTGCGGCCCGCGTCCTCCATGTTCAGCAGGCGTACGCGGGCGGCGTCGGCGCCCAGGGCGCTCTCGATGAGCTTGAGGTTCGCGGCGGGCACCGCCACGGCCACCGGCTCACCCGCGGCCAGCCCGCCGCGGATGAAGGCCGTGGTGGCATCGACGTATTCCCGGTCGCCTCTGTAGAAGAGCGCCGGGTGCACGAAGGGGTCCGCCAGCATCACCCGTCACGGTACCCGCTCGTGAGGAGTTCAAGGCAATCCGTTGGGTATCCCAGGGTTGTGAAGAGAGTCCAGATCGTGCAACGCCCCAAGCCGGCGCAGCAGCCGGTCCCCCTCGACCTCCGCACTCCCTCCGGCCGGCGGCTCCCCTTCTGACGCCTGGCCACGGGGCGATGTCAGTGGTGTGCAAGTGACCATCAAGGCTGGGCCCATAATTTCCCTTCATCCGCAAAAGCAACGAAGGGCATGAAATGAACACCCCCAGCCGTCGCATCGCCGTCGCCATCGCGACGCTCACCCTCGCCGGCCTCACCACCGCCTGTGGCGCCATCGGCAATGCGGTCGACTGCAACGAGGTCGGCAAGGAGGTCACGAAGATCACCGCCGAGCTTCAGACCTCCGTGGCCAGCGCCGCCACCGACCCGAAGGCCTTCGAGAAGGCCAGCCAGGAGACCGCCGGCAAGCTCAAGACGCTCGCCGGCAAGTACGACGGCGACCTCGCGGGCGCGATCAACGACCTCGCCTCCGTCTTCGAGGGCATCAAGATCGACGACCCCTCCGGCATGACGCAGAGCATGTCGAAGATCCAGTCGGCGCAGACGAAGATCCAGAGCGCCTGCGGCTGACGCCTGCCTCCGGCCGTCGCGAGGTCTGCGGGGGGCAGTGCATCGCGGCGGCCGGGGCGATCATCAGGAAGTCCGCACATCCCGAAAAATCCGTCTAATCTTGCTGCTCGTGACGGGCGACACGCTGGCGGGCGACACCGAGGCGACCCCCGCCACCTCCTCCCCCTGGCGACACCGGCTGAGCGCCGCAGGGTTCCGGCTGAGCGGCCACCGGCTCGGCGTGGGGCTGATCGCCCTGCTCTCCGCCTCGATCTACGCGGTGATCGGGCTGGTCAAGCTGGCCACGTTCCGCGCCTCCATCTTCGACCTCGTCATCTTCGACCAGGCCGTGCGCAACTACGCGCACTTCCGGCCGCCGTACGTGCCGGCCGTCGGCGCCTTCCACGGCCGGGGGCTCGAATACCTGCAGATCGCCGACCACTTCTCCCCCGCGTACGCGCTGCTCGCGCCGTTCTACTGGATCCACGACGGGCCGGAGTCGCTGGTCGTCGCGCAGGCGCTGCTGTTCGCCGCCGCGATCCCGTTCGTGTGGCTGTTCGCCCGCCGGGTGCTCGGCACCGCCCCCGCCTACCTCGTGGCCGTCGCGTACGCGCTGTCGTGGCCCGTGGCGCAGGCGATCGCGTTCGACGCGCACGAGGTGATGTTCGTCCCGCTGCTCACCTCGATCATGATCGAGCGCTACCACGCGGGACGGCACGGGCCGGCGTTCGCGGCGATGGCGGGGCTCCTCCTGGTCAAGGAGGACATGGGGCTCATGGTGATCGGCTTCGCGATCTACCTGTTCGTCACCGGCGACCGCTTCCGCGGCCTGTGCTGCGCGGCGATCGGCGCGGGCGGGGTGATGCTGACCCGCGGGGCGCTCATCCCCATGCTGGGCGGCAGCACCGACGACTTCTGGGCCTACGGCCACCTCGGGCCGGACGCGCCGAGCGCCGTGCTGACGCTGCTGCGCGACCCGGTGGGCGCGCTCCTCATCCCGTTCAACGACGAGGCCAAGGTCGACACGCTCTTCCTGATGGTCTGGCCGACGCTGCTGCTCTGCCTGCTGTCGCCGCTGTCGCTGGCGGCGCTGCCGCACGTGCTCGAACGCATGCTGTCGGACCGCGCCCTGTGGTGGCAGGCGGACTTCCAGTACAGCGCGTTCACCGTCGTCATCCTGCTGCTGGCGGGCGTGGACGGGCTGGCGCGGCTGCTGCGCCGGTTCCGGCGCGGCGACGACCGGTCGCTGAAGCTGGCCTGGGCGTTCGGGGCCTGCGTGATCGCGGTGACGCTGGTCCCCCGCTTCGCGCTGGACCAGCTCTACCATCCGTCCTTCTACCGGGGCGACGAGGTCAAGGTGGCCGCGGCCCGGGAGGCGGTGTCCAAGGTGCCGGCGGGCGTCGTCGTGGAGGCCGCCAACTCGGTCGGGCCCGCGCTGTCCGGGCGCGCCACCGTCCTGCTGTGGAGCGGGCAGTCGAGCGGCGCCCCGTGGGTGGTGGCGGACACGGCCCGCTGGGAGTTCCCGTTCGGCTCGGCGGAGGAGCAGGCCGCGACGGTTGGCAGGCTGGAGGCCGAGGGGTACCGCAGGGTGTTCGAGCGCGACGGCTACGTGGTGCTCAACCGCCCCTAGGGCCTGTCTCGAAGTGTTGATCAACGGCGTGTCGTAGCCGGATAAGCAAAGAGGTCTCCGGTAAAGGGTTCAACGACCAAGAAGAACCTGTACCCGGAGACCTCGTGGCCACCTTAGCGGTGA
>NZ_JABWGN010000014.1 GCF_013363975.1 Nonomuraea montanisoli
CGGGCCGGACCTCGACCGTGGTGTCGGCGCGGTCGGCGGCGAGGAACCGGATGCGTCCGGCGGGGATGTCCAGGACGGCGGCGATCGGGGCGGGGGTGGCGAACTGCTGCATGATGTGCTCCTTGTGCTGCGTTCTTTCGATGTCCACCACCATCGCCGACCGCTCTGACACGGGGCTGTCGCCGTCCTGACGCCACCGCTGACACACGGAAGTACGCGGCAGGTGCCCGATCTCGCGGTGTCGAGCCGACCGGGTCAGCCGTCGCCTGGCCGGCGTGGTGGAGACATGCAGGTCAACGCCGGAGGAGGATGCTGATCTGCGAGCCGAACTCCCGGAAACCGAGTGCCCGGGCGACATGTCGCGACGGCTCCGGCCGCGCCCTCCACTGCGGCAACAACCCTCTCGCCAAGGCGTCGGCCACCGCTGCCGAGGCCACCCGGCGAGCCAGGCCACGACCACGGTGGTCGCGAGCCGTCAGGACGGACATGTGCGCGGCCATGCTCAGCCACTGCTGATGTCCCGCAGCGGCGATCACCTTCCGGCCTTCGCGGATCACGAACGCCTCGGACGAGATCTCTTCCAGACCGCACTCGTCCGCGTCCTGCTCGCCCACCGAGGCCACCAGCTCGCGAACATCGTGATGACCCACCGGCAGGCTTTCGACCTGGGCATCGGTGTGAGCGGCGACGAGATCGTCGGCATCGAGATACGCCAGCGTCGCCGGGCCCAAGTGGTCGAGAGCACGCAACCGGGGCGGGAGCAGAGCCAGATCAACAGTGGTTCGGGCAAGGTGATGGAGCAGCGCGCCTCGCACCGACTCCACCAGGTCAGCGCTGGGCACCGTGGCCAAAATCGCCCCGTCCAGCGCGATGACGCCCGTCCACCCCGGTGGGCACATCCACGATTGCGGCGAGACCACCACACTCACACCGCCGCGCTCGGGAAACATGGCGGGGACACGAGCCAGGTCCGCCCACAACCGGCGTGCTCGATCCAAGGCGCTCCTCGACATTCGTCGATGATCCCCGCCGACCAGTCACAAGGCCAACCCATTCGTGCACGGGAGGGAGATGGGAAACAGCTCTTGAGGGTCAGCGATCCTCGAAGGAGGACGGGACCATGACGCGGACCCCGTTCGGGACCACCCGCAGCCGGATCGGCGTGCGCAGTCGTACCTCGCCGTCCACGTCCGCCGCCATCGGCGGGTCCGTCTCCAGCAGCATCTCGCGCCCCACCACGAACGGCCCGCCGGCGAGGCTGCGCCAGCGGCCCGTCGTGGCGCGCGCCAGCGTCTCGCCGAGCAGCCGCAGCTTCTTGCCCGACCCGAGCTGGTAGGCCACGAGCATGCCGTTGTCGATGCTGATGTCCTTGGCGACCTGCCAGCCGCCGTGGAAGCGGCCGTTGGCGATGTTGAGCTGGTGGGTGAGCAGTTCGTGCCGCTTGCCGTCGACCGTGATGTACGCCCGGAACGGCCGGTGGCCCGGCAGGATCGTCAGAGCCGTGAGCGGGTACGCGGGACGGCCCACGACCCGCTTGAGCCACGGCTTGACCTTGCCCGCCACCTCGACCGAGACGCCGAAGCTGGCCAGGTTGGCGAACGGCCGGTCGTCGGCCATGCCGAGGTCGATGTCGGCGACCTTGCCCGTGTCGAACACCCGGATCGCGCCCGCGAGGTCGAGCGGCAGGCCGAGGCTGCGGGCGAAGTTGTTGGTGGTGCCCAGCGGCAGCACCCCGAGCGCGACGTCGCGGTGGGCGACGTGGCGGACGGCGGAGGACAGCGTGCCGTCGCCGCCGCCGACGATGAGCAGGTCAGGGCGGGTGGCGAGGGCGGTGTCGAGGAGCTCGCGCAGCCGCTTGGGGTTGTAGACGCCGATCTCGGCCAGCGGCTCGAAGCCGAGCTGGTGCAGCCGCTCGATGACCTCGACGTAGTGGCGCCGGCCGCGGCGTGAGCGAGTGTTGATCACCACTGCCACGCGGCGGTCCTTGCGGATCGCCTCGGTGTGCTCGGCCTTGGTGCGCAGTTCGCTCATAGTGCCCAATCGTAGGGCCGCCGGGGGTGTCCCGGCGGCCCTGCGGATCAGCGCGTGGAGATCACTTCTTGGGCGGGATCACCTGGACGATGGCGCCCAGGTTGCCCGGCAGCGGGGAGACCAGCTTGAACTGGACGCCCAGGGCCTTGCCCTCGTCCCCGGGGTTGCCGGAGCCGAGCTTGTGGCCGTTGCCCATGTCCGTGCCGTACAGCTCGGTGGCGGGGGTGCCGTCGAGGTGCACGACGCGGGTGCTGTACTGCTGGTCGCCCTTGGAGGGGACCACCGTCGAGGCGTCGAAGTCGCGGTAGTACAGGCTGCCGTCCTGCACCTCGAGGCCCGGGTACCAGGTCTTGGCGTCGGTGAAGTTCGGCACGCCGTTCAGCGCGGCGACGTCCGTGCAGTACTCGCTGAACGGCTCGTCCGCGGCCTCCAGGCACTCCTTGAACGGGTACGTCTTGCCGAAGGAGAAGGCGGCGTTGGACGACTGCGAGCGGCCCTCCATGTTCTTGTGCCGGGTCGGGTCCTTGGCGGCCGCCGTGCCGGTGCGGCGCAGCGGGTCGTAGTGGGAGTCGACCACGAGCAGGCTGCCCTTGGAGCCGATGCTCGGCGGGAGCTGGAGGTTGTTGCCGATCGAGTTGTTGGTGAAGGTCGAGTCGCGGTACCAGACGAGCAGGCCGGGCGCGTTGTACTTGACCTTCTGGACCTTCCAGGCGCCGTCCCGCGAGTACGTGCTGTCGTAGGCGAACTGCAGGCCCTTGTCGAAGCCGTCGAAGTTGCGCCACTCGGCGAGGTAGAAGCGGTCGATCTGGCGGGAGCCGTTGTTGATGGTCCAGCCCTGGCCGCTGGTGTTGGTGAAGGTGCCGCCGGTCGCCTTCCAGCCGTTGGCGCCGTTCTCGACGTCGTCGCTCCACACGGCGGTGCCGCCGTTGGTGAGCTGGAAGTCGTCGGCGTGCCAGCCGCGCGGGGTGAAGGCGGCGTCGGTGTTGGACGTCAGGCGCAGCTTGATGCTCTTGCCGGCGAACGGCGTGAGGTTGACGTAGTCGTGCCGCCAGCCGTTGGTGCTGCCGGTGAGGCCGTACTTCTTGTCACCGAACGTCTTGAGGTTCTTGTTCGGGTCGGGGTAGCCGTCGGGGGTGGTGACCTCGTTGCCGGCCTCGTCGTACACCTTCTGCTGCGCCCAGGTCTGGCCGCCGTCGGTGGACACCTCGACGAAGCCGAAGTCCCAGTCCTGCTCGATGTCGTAGTTGTTCCACATCCAGAAACGGACGTCGCTCCCGGCGGGGACGGGCACGTCGCGGGTGAGGGAGACGTTGGCCCACTCCTGGTCCATGCCGGACCACCACGCGTTGGCGCCGCTGTGCGGGTCGATCATCTTCAGCGGCGTGGAGGCGAGGTTGACGCGGACGCCGTCCTGGGTGAGCTTGGGCGTGCGCGACGACTGGCCGACGGTCACGAGCTTGGCGGCGTCGCCCGGGTTGAACACCTTCGGGTTGGCCCAGCCGAGCACCCACTTGTCCCAGAGGCCCATGTGGGAGGGCATCGACTGGAAGATCGGCCCGGAGTGGGAGCCGCTGGACATGAGGTCCCAGAAGTCCACGGCGCTGCTGGCCGCGCCGCTGGTGTCGTACAGGTCGGGCAGGCCGAGGTCGTGGCCGTACTCGTGGGCGAAGACGCCGACGCCGGAGTCCTCGGGCTGCACGATGTAGTTGGAGATCTTCTTGTCGCTGCCGGGCACCTTGTAGCCGCCGGCGACCGCGCTGGAGTGCGCCCAGATGGCGTACGTGCCCTCGGCGCCGCCGTCGGCGGACTTGTCCTTGCCGGCGTGGACGAGGACGAGGTGGTCGATCACGCCGTCGGGCTCGGCGAAGTTGCCGTCGCCGTCGGCGTCGGAGACGTCCTCGAGGTCGTAGTCGGCCCACGGGAAGTTCGGCTGGGTCTGGGCCAGGACGTTGACCGCGTCGATGGCGAGCTGGCCGGCGCCGGTCGGGTTGTCGGGGTGGCCGGACATGTCCTGGGGCGCTCCGCCGCAGGCGGCCGCGCCGTACCACGCCTCGGAGTGCGGGGCCTTGATCCAGCCGGCGGCCGAGCCGGTGACCGAGTAGGCGCCCTTGGACATCTCCTCGTACATCTTCTTCATCGTGAAGCCGGAGATGTCGATGCCGGGCTTGCCGTCGCGCGGGTCCTTGAGGTCGGGGCGGACGCGCTCGGTGATGCCCTTGTCGGTGTAGAGCATCTTGTTGAAGTGCTCGGTGCTGAAGTCCTTGACCCAGAACGAGTTGTTGTCCTGGTGCGGGAGGGTGGCCGGGTCAGGGATCTTGTTGTGCAGCGGCCCGTTCTTCAGGGTCCCGGGCGGCTCGACGACGCAGTCGTCGGGGGCACTGTCCGGAGTGCGCAGCCGGTTGAAACCGGAGAAGTCGTCGTTGGCGTTCTCGTTGAACTCGACGAGCAGCGTGAGAAGCTTGGCGGTCTTCGTCTGCTGCGCGTTCTTGAAGATGAATTCAGCGGGGTTTCGGCCGGTCTTTATGGCCGTCTGCTCGCGCGCGGCGAGGACGCGGGCGGCCGCCGGGTTGCCCTCGGTGTACTTGCGGTCCACCTTCTGCGCCGGGGACTCGGCGCGGGCGCGCCGGCTGTTCGGCGACGGCGGCTCGCCGGGCTCCGGCTCGTCCCGGGGCGGGGCGTAGTTGATGTAGTAGTCGGCCCCCGTCGGCTCGTACGCTGCCGCCGACGCCGCCGCCTGGGAGGTGGCTGCCGGGACGGTGAGCGCGGCCGCGAGCAGGGCCGCCGCGGGCATGGCTGTTAACAGGCGTTTCGTGCTGGGCACCAGGAACCCTCTCTGCCCGGGATCGCCGGGCGCATGGCCATGGGGTGTGCAATGCCGGACGTTAGAGGGTGGGTAAAGGGGACGTAAAGGGCGTTGTTGAAATGTGATGTATTTAGGACATTTCAGAATAGGAGGGTTATGGCGGTCACTCCTCCGGCGACGGCCGCCCCGTAGCAGAGCACCGCGACGAGCGCGTCCCACCGGCGCAGGCCGAGCAGCTCCTCGCTGGTGAACCGGATCCGGTGCGCGGCGTGGAACAGGCACAGGGTCAGCGCCACCACCACCGCCCCGCGGACGAGCGGGGCGTCCACGAGCGCGCGCAGGTGCGCGGCCGACGGCCAGGCGACCACGCCGAGCGGCATGAGCACCCCGAACAGCAGGACCAGCACCGGCAGCGTCAGCGCCGCCACCACTCCCCCGCCGCTGAACAGCAGCCACAGGTACGGTTCGAGCCTGCGTCTCACGGTCACCTCACGAGGAGCGCAGCACCAGGTACGCGAGCAGCGCCGAGACCGCCAGCCAGGCCGTGTGGTTGCCGCCCTGGATCATCCAGGCCGGCACCCGCCATCCGTCCAGCCGCACCACGGTCGCCTTCGGCGCGAGGTTGAGGAACGTGACGGCGTGGAAGGCCGTCGCCGCCAGCGCCAGCACGTTCAGCGCCACCATCCACGGCCGCGCCGCGAGCGCCGCGAACCGCTCCGTCGTGCCGTCCGCGACGGCGCCCAGGAGCAGCAGCAGGTACGCGACGGTCCAGGCGACGAGGACGCTGGTCAGCTCGCGCAGCACGAACACGGCCAGGCTCCGCCGGCGGGCGAACCACCACCGGTCGCGCGGCCGGACGTACGGCCGGGCCTCCTCGTGGCCGGGCGGCCGGGCCGTCGTCATCGCCCGCTCCACGGCAGGACCGAGCGCAGCGCGGCCGTCACCTTGTAGCGCTGGATCGCCTCGGCCGGATCCACGTGCTTCGGGCAGACCCGCGTGCAGTCGCCGACGAACGTGCAGCCCCAGACCGCCTCCTCCAGGTTGAGCACGTCGAAGCGGTCGTCCATGTCGCGCGAGTCCAGGTTGTAGCGCTGCGCCAGCGCGATCGCCGCCGGTCCGAGGAAGTCCGGGTCCAGCACGTAGACCGGGCAGGCCGAGTAGCACAGCATGCAGTTGATGCACATGCTGTACTGCTTGTACGCGTCGAGCTGCGCGGGCGTCTGGGCGTACTCCGCGGTCAGCGGCGGCTCCTCGCCCTCCCGGACGAGCCACGGCCGCACCGACGACAGCTTGGCCAGGAACCCGTCGATGTCCACGACCAGGTCCCTGATCACCGGGAAGCCCTTCAGCGGCTCGATGCGCACCGGCCCGGCGCCGTACTCGGCGAGGAACGTGCCGCAGGTCAGCCGGGGCTCGCCGTCGACGTCCATGCCGCACGACCCGCAGATGCCCATCCGGCACGACCACCGGAACGACAGCGTGCCGTCGAGGTGGTCCTTGATGTGGGCGAGGCCGTCGAGCACCGCCCAGTCGGGCCGCAGCGGCACCTCGTAGCTCTGCAGGACCGGCTCGGCGTCCTCCTCCGGCCGGTAGCGCGCCACGTCCAGCCTGATCGTCTCAGCGGCCATAGACCCTCTCCCCTGGCGGCCAGCAGGTGATCGTCACGGGCATCAGGCCGACCGACGGGGTGCCGTCCGGCGCCCGGTGCACCAGTGAGTGCGCGAGGTACGCGTCGTCGTCGCGGGCCGGGAAGTCGACGCGCTGGTGGGCGCCGCGCGACTCCTCCCGGCCGAGGGCGCACGCCACGATGGTCCGCGCCACGTCGAGCATGGCGCGCAGCTCCAGCAGGGTGATCAGCTCGGTGTTGAACGTGGCGCTGGTGTCCTCGACCCGCGCCTCCCCGGCCCGCTCGCACAGGTCGGCCAGCGTGTCCACGGCCTTGGCCAGCGCGTCGCCGGTGCGGTAGATCCCGGCCGCGCCCTCCAGGGTGTGCTGCATGCGCTCGCGCAGATCGGCGATGCGCTCCCCGCCGGACGAGCCGACGGACGAGCCATCGCGCGCGCGTTCCAGCCGCCGCCGCTCGTCGTCCCCCTGGCTGCGCACGGCGGGCGGCTCGCCCTCCCGGTGCGAGCGGGCGAACGCGGCGGCGGCCAGGCCGGCCCGGCGGCCGAAGACGAGGATCTCGGGCAGCGAGTTGGAGCCGAGCCGGTTGGCGCCGTTGATGCTCACGCAGGCGGTCTCCCCGGCCGCGTACAGGCCGGCGATCGTGGTGGCGCCGTCGAGGTCGGTGTGGACGCCGCCCATCATGTAGTGCACGACGGGGCGCACGGGGATGAGGTCGGTGGCCGGGTCGAGGTTCTGGTAGCTGCGGCACAGCTCGCGGACGAACGGGATGCGGGCGTCGATCTTCGCCGCGCCGAGGTGGCGCAGGTCGAGGTGGACGACCGGCCCGTACGGCGTGTCGATGGTGCGGCCCTTGTCCTGCTCGTGGACGAACGCCTGCGACAGCCGGTCGCGCGGCCCGAGCTCCATGCTGCGCAGCTTCGGCGTGGGCGTGGGGGTGCCGAGGTCGTAGTCCTGGAGGTAGCGGTAGCCGTCGCGGTTGAGCAGCCAGCCGCCCTCGGCGCGGGCCGCCTCGGTGATGAGGATTCCGGTGAACGGCAGGCCGGTCGGGTGGTACTGGACGAACTCCATGTCCTTGAGCGGCGCGCCCGCGCGGTAGGCCAGGGCCATGCCGTCGCCGGTCTTGATGGCGGCGTTCGTCGTGAACGGGAAGACCCGGCCGCAGCCGCCGGTGGCCAGGACCACCGCCCGGGCGGGGATCGCCTCGACCCGGCCGGTGCGCAGGTCGAGGGCGACGACGCCGTGGACGCGGCCGTCGTCCACGACGAGCGAGGTGACGTACCACTCGTCGTAGCGCCTGATCCAGGGGTGCCTCAGGGTGGTCTGGAACAGGGTGTGGAGCAGGTGGAAGCCGGTCTTGTCGGCGGCGTACCAGGTCCGCAGGCGCTTCATGCCGCCGAACGGGCGGACCGCGACCCGGCCGTCGGGCTCGCGGCTCCACGGGCAGCCCCAGTGCTCGAGCTGGATCAGCTCGCGCGGCGCCTCGCGGACGAACGCCTCGACCGCGTCCTGGTCGCAGAGCCAGTCGCCGCCGGAGACGGTGTCGTAGCAGTGCTCGTCGAGGCTGTCGTCGATCCCGATGACGCCCGCGGCGCCGCCCTCGGCCGAGACCGTGTGGCTGCGCATCGGGTAGACCTTCGACACGACCGCCACGGTCAGCTCCGGCGCCGTCTCGGCGACGGCGATGGCCGCGCGCAGTCCCGCCCCGCCACCCCCGACGATGAGCACGTCGATCATCGCGTCAGCTCCCGTGGTCGGGTTCGCTCTGGTCTCTCACCCGCTTGCCGTCGTGGCGGATCGCGGACATGTGGATGCTGCCGTCGTGGTAGTCGTGCCGGATCCGGCGGCAGCCGCAGTCGAAGAGCTGGTCGCGGATGACGAGGCCGTATCCGTCGTCGTCCACGTAACGTTCACCGCCGGACCTCTTCCCGCAGGGAGCCGTCTCGGGGGTGAAGGGGGTCCTCGTGCCTGTCATCGCCATCTCCTTCGATGGACGACTCACCGGGCAATGTACGACAGATGATGTGCGACAGATCGGGTATATCCACACAAGCACCAGGACCGGCGTCGGGAAAGGTCAGTCCGCTGTTCCCTTCTCCGGCGGCGTACCGTCCCGCTCCGCGTCCTTCGCGGGCTTCTCGTGCGGGTAGTGCAGGTCGAAGGCGGGCCGTTCGGAGCGGATGGGCGGCATGAACGTGAAGTTGTGCCGCGGCGGCGGGCACGAGGTCGCCCATTCGAGCGAGTTGCAGAACCCCCACGGGTCGTCCACCGTGACGCGCGGGGCCCGCCGCGCGGTCCTCCAGACGTTGTAGAGGAACGGCAGCGTGGACAGCCCCAGCAGGAACGCGCCGACGGACGAGATCTCGTTCAGCGCCGTGAACCCGTCGGCGGCGCTGTAGTCGGCGTAGCGGCGCGGGAAGCCGGCCGCTCCCAGCCAGTGCTGCACGAGGAACGTCGTGTGGAAGCCGACGAACAGGGTCCAGAAGTGGACCTTGCCGAGCCGGTCGTCGAGCATGCGGCCGGTCATCTTGGGCCACCAGAAGTAGAACCCGGCGAACATCGCGAACACGACCGTCCCGAAGACCACGTAGTGGAAGTGCGCGACCACGAAGTAGGTGTCGCTGATGTGGAAGTCCAGCGGCGGCGAGGCCAGGATGACGCCCGTCAGGCCCCCGAGCAGGAAGGTGACCAGGAAGCCGATCGCGAACAGCATCGGCGTCTGGAAGCTGATGTGACCGCGCCACATGGTGCCGATCCAGTTGAAGAACTTCACGCCCGTCGGCACCGCGATGAGGAACGTCATGAACGAGAAGAACGGCAGCAGCACCTGCCCGGTCGGGAACATGTGGTGCGCCCACACGGTCATCGACAGGCCTGCGATCGCGACCGTCGCGCCGACCAGCCCCATGTAGCCGAAGATCGGCTTGCGGGAGAAGACGGGGATGACCTCGGTGATGATCCCGAAGAACGGCAGCGCGATGATGTACACCTCGGGATGGCCGAAGAACCAGAACAGGTGCTGCCAGATCATCGGGCCGCCGTTGGCCGCGTCGAACACGTGGGTGCCGAGCTTGCGGTCCGACTCGAGCACGAGCAGCGCGGCGGCCAGCACCGGGAACGCCATGAGCACGAGCATGCTGGTCAGCAACGTGTTCCAGGTGAAGATCGGCATGCGGAACATCGTCATGCCGGGCGCCCGCATCCCGATGATCGTGGTGATGAAGTTGACCGACCCGAGGATCGTGCCGAGGCCCGACAACGCGAGGCCCATGATCCATAAGTCGCCGCCCATGCCGGGCGAGTAGGTCGCCGAGGCGAGCGGCGTGTAGGCGAACCAGCCGAAGTCGGCCGCGCCTCCCGGGGTGAAGAACCCCGCCGTCGCGATCAGGCTGCCGAACAGGAACAGCCAGTACGCCACCGCGTTCAGCCGCGGGAACGCCACGTCCGGCGCCCCGATCTGCAGCGGCATGACCACGTTGGCGAACCCGGCGAACAGCGGCGTGGCGAACATGAGCAGCATCGCGGTGCCGTGCATGGTGAAGAGCTGGTTGTAGTGCTCCTGGCTGACGAGCTGCATGCCCGGCCGGGCCAGCTCCGCGCGCATCACCATGGCCATGACCCCGGCGACCAGGAAGAACACGAACGACGTGATCAGGTACAGGTAGCCGATGACCTTGTGGTCGGTCGTGGACAGCCAGGAGACGACCACGGTGCCGGTGCGGCGCCGCCTCACCTGGGCGATCGAGGTCTCGCGAACAGTCGTCACGCCTGCTCCCTCCTCGGTGGAGTGATGGCCCTGCCGTACCGGACCCCGGCGCCCTCCATTGCACGCCACCGATCGCCCCGCGTGAAGCCCCGCGGCGCCGTCCGCCCGGATTCTCCGGAGCTGCCCCCTCCCACATGGCGGACGGATTCCTGCTCGCGGGGCCGCGTCTTCTATCCTTCGTATCCGACCCATTCGGAGGAGAGAATCTCGTGAACGCTCAGCGCGACTACGCCGACCTCGTCCAGCGTGGCCTCTCGCTCGACCTGACCCGTGGCAAGCCGTCCCCGCGCCAGCTCGATCTCTCCAACGACATGCTTCACCTGCCGACGACCTTCCGCGCCGCCGACGGCACCGACGCCCGCAACTACGGCGGCCTCCAGGGCCTGCCGGAGCTGCGCGAGCTGTTCGCGCCGCTGGTCCAGGTGCCCGCGGGCCAGCTCGTCGTGGGCGGCAACTCCAGCCTGGCGCTGATGCACGACACGATCGTGCACGCGCTGCTCACCCCGGTCCCCGGCGCCGCGCGCCGGTGGGTCGAGGAGCCGAAGGTCACGTTCCTGTGCCCAGTACCCGGCTACGACCGGCACTTCACGATCACCGAGCGGTTCGGCATCACGATGGTGCCCGTCCCGATGAACGCCGACGGCCCCGACATGGACGTGGTCGAGCGCCTGGTCGCCACCGACGCCAGCGTCAAGGGCATGTGGTGCGTGCCCAAGTACAGCAACCCGTCCGGCGCCACCTACAGCGCCGAGACGGTGCGCAGGCTCGCCGCCATGCCGGCCGCCGCCCCCGACTTCCGGATCTTCTGGGACAACGCCTACGCGGTGCACCACCTCACCGACGCCCCGGCCGAGCTGGCCGACCTGCTCGCGCTGGCGGCCGAGCACGGCAACCCCGACCGCGTGTTCGTCTACGCCTCCACCTCCAAGGTGACGCTGGCGGGCAGCGGCGTGTCGTTCTTCGGCTCCTCCCCCGCCAACGTCGAGTGGTTCCTGCACAACACCTCCAAGCAGTCCATCGGCCCCGACAAGGTCAACCAGCTCCGGCACGTGGAGTTCCTGCGCGACCCCGAGGGTCTCGCCGCGCACATGCGCCGCCACGCCGAGCTCGTCTGGCCGAAGTTCGAGCTGGTCGACCGGGTGCTGGCCAAGGAGCTGGGCGACCTGGGCACCTGGAGCAGCCCCGTCGGCGGCTACTTCATCAGCCTGGAGGTGCCGCACGCCGGCGAGGTGGTGGCCAAGGCCAAGGCGGCGGGCATCGCGCTCACCCCGGCCGGCGCCACCCACCCCTACGGCAAGGACCCCGACGACCGCTTCATCCGCATCGCGCCCACCTTCCCGGGGCTCGACGAGCTGGAGCAGGCCATCACGGGCCTCGCCGTGTGCGCCCGCCTGGTCGCCGACGAGCACGCCTGACCCGCCGCACGTCCAGGCACGGCTTCAGGCGCGACCCGCGCGCCTGAAGCCGAAGATGTAGTCGCGCGTCTCGCTCGGATGGACCGAGACGCCGAGGCCGGGCTCGAAGACGACGTTGTCGCGCGCGCAGTACCGCAGGCGCTCCCACACCTGGAACGCCTGCTCGCGCGCGGGCTCCTCGGCCCGGTCGCGCCGGCGGGCGCCGTACGAGCCGAGCACCTGGAGCAGGCCGAACCCCCAGAACAGGCCGGTGAGGCAGAACGGCGCGAGCAGCACCTCGCCCCAGCCGGAGTCCTTGCCCATCGCGATCACCAGCGACACCACCAGGTGCACGAGGGCGGCCACCCCGAGCAGGATGTAGCCCTGGTTGCGCACCCAGGGGGCGTACTGGCGGCTGGGGAACGACATCCACACGGCGAGCTGGGTGCGGCTCATCAGGTGCTTGGTCGCGCCGAGCGACACGGCCGTCGGCAGGTCGGCGATCTCGCGCTCGCCGGGCAGGCGCACGCGTCCGATGCGGTACGTGGTCCCCGCGGCCACGGCTCCCGGCACGGAGACGACCTGGTCAGCCTGGGAACACGCCGGACACGTCACTTCCACCCGGGCAGTCTGGCCGTAAGCGTCGATACGCGCAAACCGTAAGGTTCTTCATGTGAGACCCATCGATGCCTTGGTCGACGCCCTTCCCGCCGGGCGTGTCGTGACCGATCCCGACGTGGCCGACTCCTACGCGCGCGACCGCACGTTCGTCGAGCCAGGCAAGCCGCTCGGCGTGGTGCTGGCCGCCACCCGCGACGACGTCGTCACCACGATGCGCTGGGCGAGCGAGCACCGCGTCCCGGTCGTGCCGCGCGGCGCGGGCACCGGCCTGGCGGGGGCGGCCACGGCGACCGACGGCGCGGTCGTCCTGTCCCTGGCCCGCATGACCGCGATCAGGGAGCTGTCCCCGGCCGACGAGATCGCCGTGGTGGAGCCCGGCGTGATCACCGCCGACCTCGACCGGGCCGCCCGGGAGCACGGGCTCATGTACGCGCCGGACCCGTCGTCGTACGAGATCTCCACGATCGGCGGCAACCTGGCGACCAACGCGGGCGGGCTGCGCTGCGTGAAGTACGGCGTGACGCGCGACTCGGCGCTCGGCCTGGAGGTCGTGCTGGCCGACGGGCGGATCCTCAACACCGGCCGGCGCACCATGAAGGGCGTCACCGGCTACGACCTGACCGGGCTGTTCGTCGGCTCCGAGGGCACGCTCGGCGTCATCACCTCGGCCACGGTGCGGCTGCGCCGCGCCCCCGAGCAGCCGCCGGCGACGTTCGCCGCCGAGTTCGGGTCGCTGCGCGACGCGGGCGCCGCCGTGGCGGCCATCATGGCGGCCGGCTGCCAGCCGTCGCTGATGGAGCTGATGGACCGGGCGACGCTGGAGGCCATCGACGAGTGGCGCAACATCGGCCTGGAGCCGGGGACGAACGCCATGCTCATCGGCCAGTCCGACGCCTCCGACAGCCAGGCCGTGGTCGAGCGCATGGAGGCCCTGTGCGTGGAGAACGGCGCCTCGTTCGTGGCCGTCTCCTCCAGCCCGCAGGAGGCCGAGGAGCTGATCGGCGTGCGGCGCATGGCCTACCACGCCGGTGAACGGCTCGGCGCGTGCCTGGTGGAGGACGTCTGCGTGCCCCGCTCGGCGCTGCCCGAGATGGTCGGCGCGGTCGAGGCGGCGGCGGCCAGGCACGAGGCGAAGATCTTCACGGTCGCGCACGCCGGCGACGGCAACCTGCACCCTGTGTTCGTCTTCGAGCACGGCCTGACCGAGCCGCCGGCGAACGTGTGGGCGGCGGCCGACGAGGTGTTCACGCGGGCGCTGGAGCTCGGCGGCACGCTGACCGGGGAGCACGGGGTCGGCCTGCTCAAGCGCCGGTGGCTGGCGCTGGAGTCCGGGCCGGTCACACGGGAGGTGCAGCACGGCATCAAGGCGGTGTTCGACCCGCTGGGCATCCTCAACCCGGGCAAGGCCATCTAGCCCTGTCTGTCGGTCGCCGTCCTGTCTGTCGCCGGGCATGACGGCGAGCGTGGTCCTGGCCACAATCCGCACACAAGCACTGACATGAGCCGACAAATCGTGAAAGAAATGTCAAGGCCGGGCCACGCACCAACCATCACGCTGGTAGCGTTCTGCCCCAGTTGTCATGAAGTCATGCGTGGTCATGGGGGTCCAACGTGAATCCGTACCAGCCGTTGGCGGCGGACGATCCGCGACGGCTGGGGGCCTACGAGCTCCTCGGCCGTCTCGGCGAGGGCGGCCAGGGCGTCGTCTATCTGGGACGTGACGAATCCGGCGAGCAGGTGGCGGTCAAGCTCCTGCACCACGCCGCGGTCGCCGACCCGGAGGCGCGCAGCCGCTTCCTGCGCGAGGTCGCCGTGGCGCAGCGGGTGGCCCGGTTCTGCACGGCGCCGGTGCTCCACGCCGACCTGGAGGGCAGCCGGCCGTACATCGTCAGCGAGTTCGTGCCCGGCCCGTCGCTGCGCCAGCTCGTCATCAACGAAGGGCCGCGCCGGGGGGCCGCCCTGGAGCGGCTCGCGATCAGTACGGCGACGGCGCTGGCGGCCATCCACCGGGCGGGGATCCTGCACCGCGACTTCAAGCCCGCCAATGTGCTCATGGGGCCCGAGGGCCCGGTCGTGATCGACTTCGGCATCGCGCGGGCGCTCGACTCGCCCGGCGCGACGGCCACCGGCATGGCCATGGGCACGCCCTCGTACCTCGCTCCGGAGCAGCTCAGCGGCGGTGTGGTGTCCGAGGCCGCGGACGTGTTCGCGTGGGGCGTCACGATGGTGTTCGCCGCGACGGGCGCGCCGGCGTTCGGCGCCGACTCCATCCCCGTCGTGATGAACCGCATCCTGCACGAGGAGCCGCAGCTCGGCGGGATGGACGGGACGCTCGGCGAGCTGGTCGCCCTGTGCCTGTCCAAGGACCCGACGGTGCGGCCGAGCGCGGACGAGCTGATCGTGCGGCTCACGGGGCAGCCCGCGCCGAAGGCGGCGATCGAGCCGGTGACGGGCGGTCAGGCGATCCCGGCCGGTCAGACGGTTCCCGGTGGTACGGCCGTACCTGGCGGCCAGCCTGTCCCGGGTGGTCAGTCTGTATCCGGCGGTCAGCCCGTTCCCGGTGGTCAGCCCGTCCCGGGTGGTCAGCCCGTTCCCGGTGGTCAGCCCGGCTCCGGCGGCCAGCCTGTTCCCGGCGGCCCGCAGGGCGGCGCGGCTCCCTACTCCGGCCCGCACCAGACGGGCGCGCACCTCCCCAACGCGGCCCAGCAGCCCGGCGGCCACCCCGGCGCGCAGCCTGCCACGGGCGGGCAGCACCCGGGCGCGGCCCAGCAGGGCATGCCCCAGCCCGGCGCGCAGCATCCCGGCATGCCGCAGGCCGGCGCCCAGCACCCCGGCATGCCGCAGGCAGGCGCCCAGCACCCCGGCATGCCCCAGGCTGCCGGGGGCGGCGCCCACCCCGGGGGGCCGGGCGCGGGCGGGCAGGCACCATGGCCGGGCCCGCAGGGCGCCGGCGCGATGGGCCCCGGCATGGGCGGCATGAACGTCCCCGGCCACCCCCAAGGCCCCGCCGGTCACGCCGGTCTGGCCGCGGCGGCCGGCGGCCAGGGCGGCGCGGCCCACGGCGGCCCTGCGAACGGCCGCGGTCAGGCGGGCCACGGCGCCAACGGTCCCGCGAACGGCCGGGGCGGTCAGGCAGGCCACGGCGCCGGCGGCCCCGGCGACCAGCAGGGCCGGCCCGAGGCCGCCAAGCAGCGCCGCACCCTCACGTTCGCCCTGTCCGGCGCCGCCGCCGCGGCCCTGCTCGTCGTGGCCGGCGTGGTCATCGTGCAGTCCCAGGGCAAGCCCACCGAGGTCGTCGCCGTGGGCAACCAGAGCCAGGCGAGCCCCACCGACGGCTCGGGCGCCGGACAGCCGCTGGAGCCGCCGCGCGTGGAGGCCACCCCCGAGCCGGGCCTTCCGACGTCCGGCGCGGTCCAGACGCCTGACCTGGAGGAGCCCGAGCCGACGAAGACGGCGGCGGCGCAGAAGCAGCCGAGCCCCCTCCATCCGGTCGCCACCCAGGCGCAGATCCCGACCACGGTGGCCCCGCCGAAGCACGAGGAGAAGACCTCCGCGCCCGAGCCGGAGCCCACCAGCAAGCCGACGAAGACGAAGAAGCACTCGGACGACATGGTGGACCCGGCGACGGCGCCCACGGACACGCCGGGCGACGACCAGGTCTCGCAGCCTCCGGCGCAGCCCACGACCAAGCCGACCACCAGGCCGACCACCCAGCCCACCGCGAAGCCCACGACCAAGCCGACCACCGCGAAGCCGACGGTCAAGCCCACCACCGCTGCCCCGCTCAAGCCGAACCCGTACTCGCCGGCCCAGGCGTGCGGGGCGGGCTTCAAGGTGATCGACAGCCACGCGCTCGGCGGCAGCGCCACGATCTACCTGCTCTACAACTCGGGCGCGGGCCAGAACTGCGTGGTGACCATGTCGAAGTACGTGTATCCGGGCAAGGTCTCGATGAACGCCATCCTCCAGGTGAAGGGCGGCTCCAGCGGCTCGAACCCGGGCAGCTTCACCGCGTACGCGGGCCCGGTGCGGGCGAGCGCGAAGAACCAGTGCGTGATCTGGGGCGGCACCTGGAAGACGCTGACCTGGAAGTCGGGCTGGAGCCACTGCAGCTGACCCGCGAGGGGCCCGTCCCCTGAGCGTTCCCGAAGGCGCCCCACCGGTCCCCCGGTCGGGCGCCTTCCGCTGTGCGGGCCTGTGGTCCCCATGACGATCCGTCGGTCCGCGCGCACGGCCCGGACGGCTCGCGGGCGGCCTTCCCCTCGGCGCGGCCCGGGGTTACGCTGTTGACGTGATCGTCAAGTCGGACCCGCTGACGGCCCGGGGCAGGCGCACCAGGGAGGCGCTGGTGCGGGCCGGCCGGGAGGCGTTCGACGAGCACGGCTACGAGGCCGTGCGGGTCGACGACGTGTGCGCCAGGGCCGGCGTCTCGCACGGCACGTTCTACACGTACTTCACCTCCAAGGAGGTGCTGTTCCGCGAGGTGGCCGCGGCGGTCGTGGGCGAGATGTTCACCGCCAGCGTCGTGGGCCCCGCGGCCTCCGGCGACCCGTACGCACGGATCGAGGCCGCCAACCGCCTCTACCTGCGCGCCTGGTCCGCCAACTCGCGGCTGGTGCGCATGCTGGAGCAGGCCGCCGCGGCCGAGGAGGGCCTGCGCGAGCTGCTGCTGGAGCTGCGCGAGGTGTTCGTGCGACGCGGCGCCGACGGGCTGCGCCGCCTGCAGGAGCAGGGCCTGGCCGACCCGGCGCTCGACCCGCGGCTCACCGCGATCATGCTGGGCGGCATGGTCGAGCACTTCGCCCGCGTCTGGCTCGACCTCGGCGAGCCGGCCGACGAGCGCGCGGCCGTGGACCTGCTGACCCGGCTGTGGGCTCGGGCCATCGGGTTGACACCGGCGTCGACTTCCGCGGAGGACATGTGATCGGGAGCAGGCTCGACCCCGGCGACCCCGAGTACGCGCGGCGGCGCGAGGCGATGCTGGCCAAGCTGGCCGAGCTGGACGCCGAGCACGCCAAGGCGGTGGCGGGCGGCGGCGAGAAGTACCGCGAGCGGCATCGCGCCCGCGGCAAGCTGCTCGCCCGTGAACGGATCGAGCTGCTGCTCGACCCCGACTCCCCGTTCCTGGAGCTGTCGCCGCTGGCCGCCTGGGGCAGCGACTTCCACGTCGGCGCGAGCGTCGTGACGGGGATCGGGGTGATCGAGGGCGTCGAGTGCGTGGTGTGCGCCAGCGACCCCACGGTGCGGGGCGGCGCCTCCAACCCCTGGACGCTCCGCAAGACCCTGCGCGCCTCCGACATCGCCCTGAGGAACCGCCTGCCGTACGTCAATCTCGTGGAGAGCGGCGGCGCGGACCTGCCGACGCAGAAGGAGATCTTCATCCCGGGCGGTCAGGTCTTCCGCGACCTGACGCGCCTGTCGGCGGCCGGGATCCCGACGATCGCCCTGGTCTTCGGCAACTCGACCGCCGGCGGCGCCTACGTGCCCGGGATGAGCGACCACGTGGTGATGGTCCGCGACCGGGCGAAGGTGTTCCTCGGCGGTCCGCCGCTGGTCAGGATGGCGACCGGCGAGGAGTCCGACGACGAGTCGCTCGGCGGCGCCGAGATGCACGCGCGCGTCAGCGGCCTGGCCGACCATCTCGCCGCCGACGAGCACGACGCGCTGCGCCTCGGGCGGCGGATCGTCCGCTCGCTCGGCTGGCGCAAGCTCGGCGCCCGGCCTCCGACCCCGGTGCGCGAGCCCGCGCATCCCGCCGAGGAGCTGCTCGGCCTGGTCCCGGACGACCTGCGCGTCCCGTTCGACCCGCGCGAGGTGATCGCCCGGATCGTGGACGGCAGCGAGTTCGACGAGTTCAAGCCGCTGTACGGCGCGTCGCTGGTCACCGGGTGGGCGCGGCTGCACGGCTACCCCCTCGGCATCCTGGCCAACGCCCGGGGCGTGCTGTTCAGCGAGGAGTCGCAGAAGGCGACCCAGTTCATCCAGCTCGCGAACCAGACGCGCACGCCGCTGCTGTTCCTGCAGAACACCACGGGCTACATGGTCGGCAAGGAGTACGAGCAGCGCGGCATCATCAAGCACGGCGCCATGATGATCAACGCGGTGTCCAACTCGACCGTGCCGCACCTGACCGTGGTCATGGGCGCCTCGTACGGCGCGGGCAACTACGGCATGTGCGGACGGGCCTACGACCCGAGGTTCCTGTTCGCCTGGCCCAGCGCCAAGTCCGCGGTCATGGGACCCGCGCAGCTCGCCGGGGTGCTGTCGATCGTCGGCCGCGCCTCGGCCCAGGCGCGCGGGCAGGTGTACGACGAGGAGGCCGACGCGGCGATGCGGGCCATGGTGGAGGCGCAGGTGGAGGCGGAGTCGCTGCCGTTCTTCCTGTCCGGGCGGCTGTACGACGACGGGGTGATCGACCCGCGCGACACCCGGACCGTGCTCGGATTGTGCCTGTCGGCCGTCAACAGCGCGCCGGTGCCCGAGGCGGCGGGATACGGGGTGTTCCGGCCGTGATCACACGTCTACTCGTGGCCAACCGGGGCGAGATCGCCCGCCGGATCTTCCGTACCTGCCGTGAGCTCGGCGTCGAGACCGTCGCGGTGTTCTCCGACGCCGACACCCACGCGCCGCACGTGGCCGAGGCCGACGCCGCGGTACGGCTGCCGGGCACGCGGCCGGCGGACACGTACCTGGCGATCGACCGGATCGTGGCGGCGTGCCGGGCCTCGGGGGCCGACGCGGTCCACCCGGGCTACGGGTTCCTGTCGGAGAGCGCGGACTTCGCGCGGGCGGTGCTGGAGGCGGGGCTCGTGTGGGTGGGGCCGCCGCCGGAGGCGGTCGCCGCGATGGGCTCGAAGGTGACGGCCAAGCGGCTGATGGCGGAGGCGGGGGTCCCGGTCCTGCCCTCGTGGGAGGCCGGTGGGGAGCCGGCGTACCCGCTGCTGGTGAAGGCGTCGGCGGGGGGCGGCGGGCGCGGGATGCGGGTGGTGCGCTCCCCCGCCGACCTCGCCGAGCAGGTGGAGTCGGCGCGGCGGGAGGCCGAGGCGGCGTTCGGCGACGGCACGGTGTTCGTGGAGCCGCTGCTGGAGGGCGCCCGGCACGTCGAGGTGCAGGTCCTGGCCGACGCGCACGGCACGGTGTGGGCGCTCGGCGAGCGCGAGTGCAGCATCCAGCGCCGCCATCAGAAGGTCGTCGAGGAGTGCCCGTCGCCCGGGATCGGCGACGGCGTGCGCGAGAGGCTGCGTGAGGCGGCGGTCCGCGCGGCCCGGGCGATCGGCTACGTGGGCGCCGGCACCGTGGAGTTCCTGGTCAAGGGCGAGCGGGTGGCGTTCCTGGAGATGAACACCCGGCTCCAGGTGGAGCACCCGGTGACCGAGCTGGTGCACGGGGTGGACCTGGTGCGCCTCCAGCTCGAGATCGCCGAGGGCTCCGCGCTGCCGGAGTCGCCGCCGCGGCCGTCCGGCCACGCCGTCGAGGCCCGCCTGTACGCCGAGGACCGCGACCACCTGCCGCAGACGGGCGTCCTGTGGCACGTCGAGATCCCGGCGCACGGCCACGGCGTGCGGGTGGACTCCGGGGTGGAGCCGGGCTCCGAGGTGCCGCCGTACTACGACGCGATGCTCGCCAAGGTGATCGCGCACGGCGCCACGCGCGGCGAAGCGGTCAGGAAGCTGGCGGCGGCGCTGCGGCGGGCCCGGCTGCACGGCGTCACCACGAACCGCGACCTGCTGGTCGCCGTCCTGGACCATCCCGCGTTCCGCGCCGGTGACACGCACATCGGCTTCCTCGACGAGCACCGCGACACGCTCCCGCCCCCTGGCCCGCCGCCGCCGCTCGCCGTGCTCGCCGCCGCCCTGGCCGGGGCGGCCGCCAACCGCCGCGACGCGCGCGTCCTCGCGAGCCTGCCCGGCGGCTGGCGCAACGTCCGCTCGCAGCCGCGGAGCGCCCGCTTCGAGGAGGCCGAGACGGTCTACGACCCGCTGCCGGACGGCGTCGCCGTGCTGTCCGCCGAGCCGGAGCTGGTCGTGCTGGAGGCGGACGGCGTGCGGCGGGCGTTCCAGGTCGCCCGCCACGGCGGCAAGGTCTACGTCGACTCGGGCGGCGTCCACGCCGAGCTGACGCCGCTGCCGCGCCTGCCGGAGCCGGTCGAGCGGGCCGCGCCCGGCTCGCTGCTCGCGCCCATGCCGGGCGGCGTCCTTCGCGTGGAGGTCAAGGAAGGGCAGCGCGTGGGCAAGGGACAGGCCGTCCTGGTCCTGGAAGCCATGAAGATGGAGCATCGGATCACCGCGCCCGCCGCCGGGATCGTGTCCGCGCTGCGCGTGGGGAAGGGCGACCAGGTCGAGGCCGGGGCGGTGCTGGCGATCATCGACGAGGAGAACACATGACGCGCCTGGTCCACAGGGAGCTCGCCGGCGGAGTCGCCACGATCACCCTCGACTCGCCGCCGAACCGCAACGCGCTGTCCGTGCGGCTGCTCGGCGACCTGGAGGAACGGCTGACCTGGGCGCTGGCCGAGCCGGAGGCGCGGGTGATCGTGCTGACCGGCACCGGCCCGGTCTTCTGCTCGGGCGCCGACCTGAAGGAGCAGCGGATCGAGCCCGCCTCGGGCGCCGCCGACGCCCCGGTGACGGCGTCGTTCCCGGAGATCATGGCGCTGCTGTGGGAGAGCCCGAAGCCGGTCGTCTGCCGGCTCAACGGCACCGCCCGGGCGGGCGGTCTGGGGCTGGTGGCGGCCTGCGACTTCGCGGTCGCGCCGCTGACGGCGTCCTTCGCGTTCAGCGAGGTACGGCTCGGCGTGGTGCCCGCGATGATCTCCGTACCGGTGCTGCGGAGACTGAACCCGAGGGCGGCGGCCGAGTACCTGATGACCGGGGAGGTGTTCGACGCCGCCAGGGCGGTGGAGATCGGGCTGCTGTCGCGCGCCGTGCCGGCGGAGGAGCTGGACGCGACGGTGGCGCACTACGCGGACATGCTGGTCAAGGGCGGGCCGGAGGCGCTGGCGATCACCAAGCGGCTGGTGCGCGAGGTGCCGGCCATGCCGTTCGAGGAGGGGCTGCGGCGGATGGCCGCGCTGTCGGCGCAGCGCTTCACGTCCCAGGAGGGGCAGGAGGGGATCGCCGCTTTCATGGCGAAGCGCCCGCCTTCCTGGGTCCCGGCCGCGCCGGGCGACGAGAAGCCTGCCGACTCGGCCGGCTCGGCCGGCTCGACCGAGGAGAAGCCGTCATGACGGTCGCGACCGTGCGGGGGGCGTGACGGTGCTCCGCGTCGCCAACTGCAGCGGCTTCTACGGCGACCGGCTGTCGGCCGCCCGCGAGATGGTCGAGGGCGGTCCCGTCGACGTGCTCACCGGCGACTGGCTGGCGGAGCTGACCATGCTCATCCTGGCCGGCAACCGCCTCAAGGGCCGTCCCGGCTACGCGCCGACGTTCCTCAGGCAGCTCGAGGACGTGCTCGGCCCCTGTCTCGACCGCGGCATCAAGATCGTCACGAACGCGGGCGGTCTCGACCCGGCGGGATGCGCCGAGGCCGTCCACGAGCTGGCCGCCCGGCTCGGCCTGTCCCCCGCCGTCGCGCACGTCACCGGCGACGACCTCATGGGACGGCCGCTCGACCTGGTCAACGCCGACACCGGCGAACGGCTCGACGCCGAGCCGCTGACCGCCAACGCCTACCTCGGCGGACGGCCCATCGCCCAGGCGCTCGCCGCGGGCGCGGACGTCGTGGTGACCGGCCGGGTCACCGACGCCGCCCTGGTGACGGGCCCGGGCATGTGGCGGTACGGCTGGGGTCCGGACGACCGGGACGCCCTGGCCGGATCGGTGGTCGCGGGCCACGTCATCGAGTGCGGCTGCCAGGCCACGGGCGGCAACTACGCGTTCTTCCAGGACGTGCCGGACCTCGCGCACTGCGGCTTCCCGATCGCCGAGCTGCACGCCGACGGCTCGTCGGTCATCACCAAGCACCCCGGCACGGGCGGGCTCGTCTCGGTGGGGACGGTCACGGCGCAGCTCGTGTACGAGATCGCGGGGCCGCGCTATCCCGGCCCCGACGTGGTGGCGCGCTTCGACACCGTCACGTTGTCGGACGACGGGCCGGACCGGGTGCGGATCTCGGGGGTGCGCGGCGAGCCGCCGCCGGACACGCTCAAGGTCGCGGTGACCGTGCCGGGCGGCTACCGCAACACGATGACGCTCGTGCTGACGGGCCTCGACATGGAGGACAAGGCACGGGTCGCGGAGGAGGCGATCTGGGCGCGGGTGCCGCGGGAGTCGTTCGACCAGGTGGACGTCACGCTCAGCGACCGGGGACTGCTGCGGATCACCGTCATGGACCGGGACCGGCGCAAGGCGGGCCGCGTCTTCTCCTCCGCGGTGGTCGAGACGGGTCTGGCCGGCTACCCGGGCTTCCACGCGCTGACACCACCGGGCGACGCCTCGCCGTACGGGATCTACTGGCCGGTCCTGGTCCCGGCGGCCGAGGTCCCGTGGACCGTCCACCTCGACGGCCGCCCACTGGGAGCCCTACCGTTCCCCACGCCGCAAGCCCCACAGATCCCCGCACCGACCGACACGGCGCAGCCACTGAAGGGCGCCCCACCGGCCCCCACACCGCATGACGTGGAGGGCCCCTCACCGGCCCCCACATCGCAAGCCCCGGAGGGACCCGCGCCGATCTCCACACCTCAAGCGGAGAGACCTGCACCAGCCGCGGCCTTCCTGGCGCCGGGTCGGCGGGGGGAGGTACGGCGGGGCGCGGCGCCCGGCAGCGGCGGCCCGCCCGCCGCCGATCGACCCCCCGCCGCCGATCAAGCCAACGCTGTCGATCAAGCCAACGCCGTCGATCGATCCGCCGCCTCGCGCGTACGGCGCGTCCCCCTGGGCCGCATCATGGGGGCCCGTTCGGGCGACAAGGGCGGCAACGCCAACCTGGGCGTCTGGGTCGGCACCCCGGAACGCCACGCCTGGCTGTCCGCCACCCTCACCGTCGACCGGCTGAAGGAGCTGCTGCCCGAGCTGACGCCGTACCGGATCGACCGCCACGACCTCCCCAACCTGCGCGCCCTGAACTTCGTCGTCCACGGCCTGCTGGGCCGCGGCGTGGCCGCCAGCCCCCGCACGGACCCCCAGGCCAAGGCCCTCGGCGAGGAGCTGCGCGCCTGTCCGGTGGACGTCCCCGAGGACCTCCTGCCGGGCCCCTCGGAGCGGCGGCCCGCCTGACCGGCCGGGCACATGGGCGACGTTCAGGACGCGAATCGGTTGACGACGCTCCAGTCCTCCCCGCCCCGCCCCTCGTCCACGACCCGGGTGAAGGCCGCGAGCACGGCGTCGAGGAACGGATACCCCTTGGGCCCCGCCAGGCGGGACGCGTAGTCGAGGTCCTTGCGTGCCCACTCGGCGGAGAAGTTGATCGGAGCGGGCGGCGTGACGAGGTTGTCGTGCGCCAGCCTGGTGACGACGCCGCCCGGCCGATCCACCAGCGCGGCCCCCACCTGCCCGAGGTCCAGACCCGCCTCCTCGGCCAGCCTCATCGCCTCGCCGAACGCCGCCATGTGAACGGCCTGCAGCGTGTTGAGCACCAGCTTGAAGCGCGTGCCCGCGCCGACGGGACCGAAGTGCCTGACCTCCCGGGCGACGGCGGTCAGCACCGGGTCGAGGTCGGCCAGCCGAGCCGGATCGCCGCCGGCCAGCATCGTGAGGTTGCCGGTCCGGGCGCCTTCCGCCCCGCCCGTCACCGGCATGTCGAAGAAGGTGAGGTCCCGCTCCGCGCAGGCGGCCGCGAGCTCGGCGATCCAGTCGACCGACAGGGTGGCCGACGAGATCAGGGTCGTGCCGGGACGGGCGCCGGCCAGGATGCCCTCGGGGCCCAGCCAGACCGCGCGTGAGGACCCGTCGTCGGCGGTCACCTCGAAGACCACGTCGGCATCGCGGGCCGCCTCGGCCGGGGTGCCGGCCACCCGCGCGGCGTCCGAGATCGAGGACAGCGTCTCCGGGCGCAGCGGGCTGCGGTTCCACAGGACCACGTCGTGCCCGTTGCGGGCCAGGTTGGCGGCCATGCCCCGGCCCATGATGCCCATCCCGACGATTGCCACGACTGCCATCGTTCTCTCCTTGCTCAGTGCCTGATCAACCTGCGATGTCATCGTGCCTGCCTCGGGGAGCGGTGAGGCAGGCCCGCTCAAGGGGTGCCCTCGCAGGGCCCCCCTGGGGCCGTCGGCGGGGCGACATACTGGGGGAATGGCAGCGAAGACCGATCTTGGAGAGTTTCTGCGGGCGCGGCGATCCAGGATCGCGCCCCAGGAGGCGGGGCTGCCCGCCACCACCGGACGCCGCCGCACGCCCGGACTGCGCCGCGAAGAGGTGGCGATGCTCGCCGGGGTGAGCATCGAGTACTACACCCGTCTGGAGCAGGGCAAGCAGGGCAATCCCAGTCCAGCGGTGCTGGAGGCGATCGCCGGGGTGCTGCGGCTGGGCGAGGAGGAGCGCAAGCACCTGTTCGAGCTGGCCAACGCCCCGGTGGCCAGGTCCGCCGCCGCCCGGCCGCCCCGGCAGGTCAGGGCCGAGGTGCGCCGGCTGCTGGACATCGTCGCCCCTCACCCCGCCCAGGTGCTGAGCCGGGCCAACGACCTCCTGGCCGCCAACGAGGCGGGGATGAGGCTGCTGCCGGGGATCGAGGAGTGGCCGGCGGCGTCGCGCAACACGGCGCGCTACACCTTCCTGCACCCGCAGGGCAGAAGCGTGTACGGCAACTGGGACGAGGTGGCCGCGGCCACGGTGGCTCATCTGCGTGCCGCCGCGGGGACGTACCCTGACGCGCCGGACGTGCTCGCCCTGGTCGGAGAGCTGGCCGTCAAGAGCCGGGAGTTCGCCGCCCTGTGGGACCGGTACGACGTGGGCAAGCGGGCCAACGGCCGCAAGTGCTTCCGGCATCCCGTGGTGGGGTCCATGACCCTGACGTACGAGGTGCTGACCGTCGCGCGCAGCGACGGGCATCGGCTGGTCGTCTACCAGGCCGAACCGGGCACTCCCGACCACGACGCGATGCTGCTGCTCGGGATGGCGCAGGTGAGCGGCTGAGGCCCCCGAGAGGCTCCCTCGGAGTGGAGCGCGCCGTCGCGGCTGGTGAGGCCGCCCTGCCGGGTAGTCCCACCCACACCAACCGCCACGACACGCTCCTTTCTCTTATACTCCACCAATCCACCAGAAAACGGTTTGTGAGCCCACTTTCGGATACGGAAGGATGCCGGGCGTGATGAGGATCCGCCGTCTCGGCTCCGCCGACCTGGACGCCTGCACCCGCCTGGCCACCTCGCGCCAGTGGGGGCCCGAACGCCACAAGTGGGCCCTGCTGCTCGACGTCGGCCAGGGCTACGGCATCGACGCGCCCGACGGCGACGGGCTGGCGGCGACAAACATCCTGACCCGCTACGGCCACGACCACGCCGTCATCAGCATGGTCCTCACGGCCGAGCGCCACGCCCGCCAAGGGCTCGCCCGCGCGCTCATGGAGCACGCGCTGGAGGAGGCCGGCGACCGCACCGTCTCGCTGCACGCCACGGAGCAGGGCCGCCCGCTGTACGAGCGGCTCGGGTTCCGCACCGTGGGCCGGGTCGCCAAGCACACCGGCGTGTTCGCGGGCGAGCCGTCCGGCGCCACCCGCCCGGCGACGGGTGACGACCTCGGCGCGATCCTGGCGCTCGACGCGGAGATCTTCGGCACCGACCGGTCGGAGGTGCTGCGTCGCATGTTCGGGTTCGGGCTCTCCGTCCGGGTGGCGGAGAAGGGTTTCGGTCACTGCTGGCGCAACGATACGGACGTTGTCATCGGCCCCGTGGTGGCCCAGGATCTCGCCACCGCCCAGGCGCTGATCGGTGACCTGGCCCTCGACGCCGGCGGCGAGGTGCGCATGGACCTCGACCTGGCCCAGGAGGAGCTGGTCGCCTGGGCCGTGGCGCACGGGATGGGCCGGCCGTGGGAGGTGTCGCTCATGGTCAGGCACGGGAGCCTGCCCGGTGACCGCACCCGGCAGTTCCTCCCGTTCATGCAAGCGCTGGGCTGATCCGCGCGTTCCGCGCCTGAGCGGGCCATCGACCTGAATTCCGCGCTGCACCGCCAGGATGACCATCGACGATCTCTCGGAGCCGGAACTGCCGATCACCAGCCGGGCTGACTCGTCGCTGTCGGCGTTTCTGACCGAAGAATCACCCCTCTCCCCCAATATGGCGTTTTTTCCAAAAACGATCAGCCATGCCCCGGCAGCGCCATACAATTGCGCGCAATTGCAGATCTTTGTCCCTGGGGGAAGGACCAAACCATGCGCATGCGGTTCCTCGGCTCCACGTCGGAGGCGGGCGCCTGCCCCACCCTGTACGAGACCGACCGCGGCACCATCGTGGTGCAGGGCCTCCGGCTCACCGATCCCGAAGCTCTCGCCGACCTGCGCGACGTCCTCGACGGGGAGGACGCGGTGGAGGTTCCCCGGGAGCTGATCACCGAGATCGCCCGCCGCGTCCTGCCGGAGCCGCCGAAGCCCTAGCCCGGCGCCGGACTCCGGGCGGGCGAGACGGTCGCGGGGCCGGTCCGGCATCCGGTTCGCCACATTCCGCTGTTGCTTGGTCACGATTGCGCCACTGCCTCTGGCATGATCCACCCCGTCCCGTCTAGCCTCTTGCCGCGTGACGTCCTTTCAGCAGGCGCGGATCGACCTCGGCGGCCAGTTGCGGCAGCTCCGCGAGGCCGCCCACCTGTCGGGCAAGGACCTGGCCGAGCGGCTGCGCTGGCAGCCGTCCAAGGTCTCGCGCCTGGAGAACGCCAGGCAGACGGCCACCGAGGACGACGTCGTGGTGTGGGCGCAGGCCGTGGGAGCCGGCCCCGAGACCGCGGACGACCTGATCCGGCAGGCGATCGCGCTGCTGGAGCGGCACGACGACTGGAAGCAGCGGCACCGCAGCGGCCTGGCCGCGATCCAGGAGGACATCCGCGACCTGGAGGCCCGCACCCGGCTGTTCCGGGTGTTCGAGCCGAACATCGTGGTCGGCCTGCTCCAGACCGCCGAGTACTCCCGGCACGTCTTCAGCAAGGTCAAGCGCCTCTACAGCGCGCCCGAGCAGATCGACGCCGCGGTCCGGGTCCGGATGCAGCGCCAGGAGATCCTGTACGACCGGGCGCGCACGTTCCGGTTCGTGCTGCCCGAATCGGCGCTGCACACCCGGCTCGCCCCGCTCGACGTCATGCGGGGCCAGCTCGACCGGCTGCTCGCCGTCAGCACCCTGCCGAATGTCGAGTTCGGGGTCATCCCCTACACCGCGGAGATGCCGTCCGCGCCGATCAACGGGTTCTGGATCTACAACGACGCCATGGTCGGCGTCGCGACCCTGACCAAGGACCTCGTGCTACGGGACCCGGACGACATCGCCTTCTACGTCCGGGCTTTCGAGGACTTCGCGAAGGTGGCCGTTTTCGACGAGGAGGGGAGGGACGTCATCATCCGCGTTCTTGACGGATACCGGAAACAATCCTCGCATTGATCCTCGCAATTGCTTGCCCGCCTCCACAAGATCGTGCAATTCTGTCGCGGGAGACGTTGCGGAGGTGACGCATGATGCTTGATACCGCGCTCAGCCTCGAGCGGTTCGCTTGGCACGCCGGTCGTCACGCCGACCTGACGGTCCAGAGCCTCTCGCTGGCGAGTGACCCGGCGTACGTTTCGGTGCGCAACCGCTTCTCCACCACGCTCGCCGAGACCGTGACGTGCGCCGAGGACGGCAGCTTCGTCACCTCGTGGGGCTACCGGCTCGGCACGGCCGACGACGTCGAGTCGGCCGCCGCCCGCCTCGCGTTCCTCCTGGCCGCACTGCCCGCCTGAGAGCGCGGAGAGAGCCCGGAGCGGCCGGCCGTTCGTCAGGCGAGGCCCCCGCAGGCGTCCGGTTCCGCGGCGATGCCGCTCTCGACGACCCGCCGGTATTCCGGGCACCGGGTGAAGTCCTCGGCGTCGCACTCCAGGACGTGCTCGATCAGCCGCTTGGAGGCGGAGATCTCCGCCAGGCGGCGTTCCAGCTCGGCGTGCTGGCGCCGCAGGACCTCGCGCCGCTCGCCCGGGCCGGACGCCCGGAGGATCCGCCCGATGCGCTCCAGGCTCATCCCGCCCGCCTTGGCCCGCACGATCGTGGCCACCCGGACCACGTGGTCGTCGGTGTAGACGCGGCGGCCGTTGACGCGGGCCGCCGGGGTGAGCAGCCCCATCGCCTCCCAGTGCCGCAGGACGTGGGTGGCCAGCCCGAACCGCTCGGCCAGCTCGCCGATGCGCATGGGAGAGGCCGTCACGAGAAGGACGTCACCGGGATGCCGGCCTCGCCGGCGGCGGCGGTGCGGGCGTGGGCCAGCAGCCGCCCCCGGTCGAGCACGTCGGGATGCAGGGTGTAGCGGATGATCAGGCCGTCGAGCATGGCGTCGATCCGCTCGGCCGCGCCCGCGGGGTCCTCGCAGGCGAACTCCCCCGACTCCGTGCCGTCGGACAGCACCCGGGCCAGCGCGTCGAGCCAGGCCGTCTCCAGCTCCAGCATGATCTCGTTGACGGCCGGCTCCCTGAGCGCGGTGTTCCACGCGTCGATCCAGAGCAGCCAGCTCTGGTCGGAGGGCGACTCCGGGATGTAGTAGCGCAGCACCCGGTCGAGGCGCTCCGCCGCCGAGCCCGGGCCCGCGACCAGCTCGTCGAGCTTGGCGCTCTCGATGTCGAGCGTGGCCCGGAGCATGGCGGTGATCAGCTCGTCCTTGGTCGCGAAGTGGTAGTGGATGAGGCCGCCGCTCACGTTGATCGACTTGGCGATGTCGGCGATCCGCGTGTGGGCCAGACCTCGCTCCAGGACCACCTTGCGCGTGGCCTCGAGCAGCTCGGCCCTGCGCTGGTCAGCCTGATCGGCCCGGGACGTACTCCGCACCGGGCCAGCCTATCCGTCAGGAGGCCGCGGCGGAGCAGTCGTGGAGGCCGTCCTGGCCGTCCACCGCGGCGCAGTTCTCCCGCACCCACGTGGACACCTCGCTGTTCCCCCGGCCGGGGCCGCCGCGGTCGCCGCCGCTGAGCACGTACCGCAGCCGGCCGGAGGAGACGAGCCCCTTGAGGCGGTCGACGGTCATGGCCGGGTCGCTGCCGGTGAAGCCGCCCATGGCGATCACCGGCCTGCCGGTGGACAGGATGATCGAGGACGCCTGCTGGGCGCTGTCGACGGCGACGAGCCACTCGGCCCGGCCCTGGTGGGCCAGCAGGTACGTGACCATGGAGTCGCTGACGCCGCCCCCCGGGCCGCCCGTCATCCGACCGCTCCGGCCGTCCTGAGCCTCCTGGCCGTCCTGGCCGTCCGGGCCGTCCTGCGGGGGCTGGATGCCCTCGGGGAACCGGCCGCCGCGGAAGGCGCCGTCCTGGCCGGGCGGCATGCCGCCGGGGCGCGTCCCGCCCATGGGGCCGAAGCCCATGCCGCCCGTCGAAGGGCCGGCGGTCGGGTTGGTGCCGTTCACCTGCGAGCCGAGCGGCGAGACCGCGTACGCGGCGGGCCCGGCCAGCCCGGCGAGCAGCGTGGCGACCAAGGCGCCCACGGCGACCCCGGCGGCCAGCCGGCCGCGGCCGGCCAGGACCAGCCCGGCCAGTGCCAGCCCGGCGACGGCGAGGGCGGTGGCGGCGAGCACGGCCCACGCCAGCCACGGCACGAAGTCGGGGGTGCGGCGCAGCACGGCGAACGACCAGCCGCCCGTGACCGCGACCGCCAGGGGCAGCACCCACGCCCAGGTCCGCGACCGGCGGAAGGCCCGCCACATGAGCACGCCGCCCATGCCGGTGATCGCGGCCACGGCCGGGGCCATGGCGGTGGTGTAGTACGGGTGGAAGGTGCCGCTGGAGAAGCTGAACACCACGTAGTGGACGGCCAGCCAGCCGCCCCAGACCAGCCACGCCGCACCGCTCGCGCCGTCCTGGGCGCCGGCCGCCCCCTCTGCGCCGGCGCGTCGGACGGTCCAGCGGGTCAGCGCCGCGAACGCCAGGGCGAGGGCGCAGAACGGCAGCAGCCAGGAGATCTGCCCGGCCATGATGTCGTTGAACAGCCTTCCGGCACCCGACTCGCCGCCGAACGACGCGCCGCCTCCCCCACCGAACCCGCCGAATCCGCCGAACCCCCCGGAGCCGCCGGACCCGCCGGACGCGCCGCCGGGGCCGCCCTGGCCGAAGATCCGGCCCAGGCCGTTGTAGCCGATGACGAGGTCCCAGACGGAGTTGTCGGTCGATCCGCCGACGTACGGCCGCGACGCGGCCGGCCACAGGTCCACGATCACCATCCACCAGGCGCTGGAGACCGCCATCACGGCCCCGGCCGCGAGCAGGTGCCCGATCCGCCGCGCCACGGTCCCCCGGGCGCACACCAGGTACGCCAGCGCGAAGGCCGGCACCACCAGGTACGCCTGGAGCATCTTGGTGGTGAAGGCGAGCCCCACGAACAGCGCGCACAACAGCAGCGGCCGCAGCCGCCCGGTGCGCAGCGACTCCAGGCAGAACCACGCCGCCAGTACGAGCAGCAGCACGAGGATGGTGTCGGGGTTGTTGTCCCGGTTGATGGCCACGGTGATGGGCGTGAGGGTCATGACGACGGCCGCGAGCAGCGCGGCCACGTGCCCCTGCCGGGCGTCGCCGTAGGCGCGCAGCACGCCGCTGTGCACCAGGGCGACGGCGGCCACGCCCGCGACGGCCTGCGGCAGCAGCATGCTCCACGTCCCGAACCCGAACACCCGGGCCGACAGTCCCATCACCCAGAGCGCGAACGGCGGCTTGTCCACGGTGATGTACGAGCCCGCGTCGATGGCGCCGAAGAAGAACGCCTTCCAGCTCCTGGTGCCGGACAGGATGGCGGCGGCGTAGTACTCGTTGGCGTAGCCGCTGAGCGCCCACGCGTACAGGACGAAGGCGGCGGCGAGCACGGCCCACAGGGCGGGCCGCGACCAGCGCGGGGCGGGGGCGGCGGCGCGGCGGGACGCGCGGCGGCGGACGGCCAGGCTCACGGCGGTCGTCATCGGGCGTTCCTCCGGGGGTTGAAGACCCACACGCGCAGCAGCAGGAACCGCACGAGCGTGGCCAGCGCGTTGGCCACGACCACGGCGACCAGCTCGACGCCGTGCGAGACGCCGTGGGGCAGCAGCGCGAGGCCGCCGGTGGTCAGGGCGAGCCCGACGAGGAACGCGATGAGCCCCTCGAACTGCTGGCGCAGCGCCCCGGACGACCCGGTGACGCCGAAGGTGAAGCGGCGGTTGGCGGCGGTGTTGGCCACGGCGGTCACGAGCAGGGCGACGGCGTTCGCGGTGAACGCCGGGACGGCCTGGCGCAGGCCGGAGAACAGCAGCAGGTAGGCGAGCGTGCTGAACACGCCCACGACGGCGAAGCGGGGAAGCTGGCGGGCCATGCCGCGCGGCAGCTCGGCCTGGCGCACGCGGAGGGGGACGGGGATGCGGGCGGCGCCGGACAGCGTCCTGCGGGCGACCCGGGCCATGCCGCGCAGGTCGTCGAGGGCGGTCCGCAGGACGTCGACGCGGCTGTCGGGATCGTCCACCCAGTCGACGGGCACCTCGTGGATGCGCAGCCCGTGCCGCTCGGCGAGCAGCAGCAGCTCGGTGTCGAAGAACCACTGCTCGTCCTCGACGGCGGGCAGCAGCGCCTGCGCGACCTCGGTGCGCACGGCCTTGAACCCGCACTGGGCGTCGGAGAAGCGCGCCCCCATCACCGAGCGCAGCAGCAGGTTGTACGCGCGGGAGACGAACTCGCGCTTGGGGCCGCGCACCACGGTCGCGCCGCGGGAGAGCCGGGTGCCGATCGCGAGGTCGCTGTGGCCCGACAGCAGCGGCGCCACCAGGGGCAGGAACGCGTCGAGGTCGGTGGACAGGTCGACGTCCATGTAGCTGACGACGTCGGCCTCGCTGGCCGACCACACCTGCCGCAGCGCCCGGCCGCGGCCCTTGGCGTCGAGGTGGACGGCCCGCACGTGCGACAGCTCCACGGCCAGCAGCCGCGCCTCGTGCCAGGTGCCGTCGGTGCTGGCGTTGTCGGCGATCGTGATGCGGAAGCCGTAGGGGAAGGTGCGGGTCAGGTAGCCGTGCAGCCGGACGATGCTCTCGCGCAGCGCCCGCTGCTCGTTGTAGACCGGGACGACCACCTCGACGAGGCGCGTCTTGACTGATGTCTGCATGCTACTAGTGCAGAACATCCTTCTTTGAAGAGACTTGTGCCTATCTGAGCGCCGAGTGAGATTTCCCAGGAATCTCGACAGTGGCGATGACTCCTCCTCCCGGAGCGTTGTCAAGACGCACCCGTCCGCCCGCCTCGGCGACGGCCTGGGCCACGATCGCGAGCCCCAGCCCGGAGCCGGGCATGGCCCGGGCCGACGGCGAGCGCCAGAACCGGTCGAAGACGTGCGGCAGCTCCTCCTCGGCGATGCCGGGCCCGTGGTCGCGCACGGTCAGCGTGCCGGCGCGCAGCATCACGTCCACCTGGCCGGGGCCGAACTTGGCGGCGTTGTCGATGAGGTTCAGCACGGCACGTTCCAAGGACGCGGCGCCGCCGACGACGTACCACTCGCCGAGGTCGGTGGTGACCTCGGCGCCGCGCAGCCGCGCCCGCTCGACGGCGGCCCGCACGACCTCGTGCAGGCCCAGCTCGGTGTGCGGCTCGTGGTCGGTGTCGCCGCGGGCGAGCTGGAGCAGGTCGCCGACCAGCGTGGACAGCTCGGCGAACTGCGCCTTGACGCTGACGAGCAGCCGTTTCTTGGCGCCGGGCTCGATGCTGCGGCCGGTCTCCTCGCTGCGCAGCAGCAGGTCGATGTTGGTGCGCAGGGTGGTCAGCGGCGTGCGCAGCTCGTGGCCGGCGTCGGCGACGAGCTGGCGCTGCCGCTCCCGCGACCCGGCCAGGGCCGTGGTCATGGCGTTGAACGACGTGCCCAGCCGGGCGATCTCGTCGGTGCCCTGGACGGGGATGCGGGTGCTGAGGTCCTGGGTCTGCCCGATGTGCTCGACGGCCTTGGTGAGGCGGCCCACGGGGGCCAGGGCGGTCCTGGAGATCGCCAGGCCGGTCCAGGCGGCGGCCAGCGCGCCGAGCGCCGTGAGACCGGCCAGGCCGAGCGCCATCCGCCGCAGGGAGCTGTTCAGGTGGGCCAGCGGCCGGGACTCCAGGACGGCGACGCCGGGCGCGAAGTTCGTGGTGACCACGCGCACGCTGCGCCCGTCGACGGTCTGGCCGTTGCGGTAGACCGGCTCGCCCGGGTGAGCGAGCAGGGCCAGGTCCTCCTCGGTGGCCTTGATGGGTGAGCCCACGGAGCAGGTGGTCTTGTCGGAGAGCAGGAGCGTCACGGTCTCGGCGAAGTGTCCTTCGGTGCCCTCGGAGCGGCAGTGCTCCTGCAGCCATCGCTGGTCCTCGGGCTTCTCGGGCTCCATGATCGCCTGGTCCAGCGTGCCGAGCATCTGCTGCTTGGCCACCACCCACGACAACGCGGAGGCCAGGGCGATGGCCAGCGCCACCGCGACCGTGACCAGCAGCGTCAGCCGCGAGCGCAGGCTGCTGAACCGTCTCATGTCGCCGCCCGCAGGACATACCCCACCCCGCGCACGGTGTGGATCACGCGCGGCTCGCCGCCCGCCTCGGTCTTGCGCCGCAGGTACATGATGTACACGTCGAGGGAGTTGGAGGTCGGCTCGAAGTCGAAGCCCCACACCTCGCCGAGGATCTGCTCGCGGGTCAGCACCTGGCGCGGGTGGGCGAGGAACAGCTCCATGAGCAGGTACTCGGTCCGGGTCAGGTCGAGCGGCCGGTCGCCGCGGGTGACCTCCCGGGTCGTCGGATCCATGCGCAGGTCGCCGTACGCGAGCGTGTTCTCGGGCGTGCCGGCGTGCAGGGCGCCGCGCCGCAGCAGCGCGCGGACGCGGGCCAGCAGCTCGTCCAGCTCGAACGGCTTGACCAGGTAGTCGTCGGCGCCCGCGTCGAGCCCGGACACCCGGTCGCCCACGGCGTCGCGGGCGGTCAGCATGAGCACGGGCACGTGGTTGCCGGCCGCGCGCAGCCGGCGGCACGCGGTCAGCCCGTCGAGACGCGGCATCATCACGTCGAGCAGCACGGCGTCGTACGGCTCGCGGACCAGCGCGTCCAGCCCGGCCTGGCCGTCGTTGGCGGTGCCCACCCGGTAGCCCTCGAACTCCAGGCTCGACTGCAGCGCCTCGCGCAACGCGGGCTCGTCGTCCACCACCAGCAACCGTGCGGGCTCACTCATGCTCACAAACTAAGGGCACATCATGAGAACCCCATGAACGGCCCGGCCGACTTGCATGAGAACGATCAGGCGGTGAGCACGGCCATCGCGGCGTTGTGGCCGGGGATGCCGCTCACGCCGCCGCCCCTGCGGGCGCCCGCGCCGCACAACAGGATCCGCTCGTGCTCGGTCTCCACGCCCCAGCCCCTTCCTTCCTCGGTGTAGGGCCAGCTCAGGTCGCGGTGGAAGATGTGGCCGCCGGGGAGTCCCGCCTCGTTCTCCAGGTCCACCGGCGTCCTCACCTCGACGCAGGGCGTGCCGTCCGGGGCGCGCAGCAGGCAGTCCTCGATCGGCTCGGCCAGCACCCGGTCGAGCGAGGCGAACGTGGCCCGCAGCGCCGCCTCCCGCGCCCCCTCGGGGTCGGCGCGGAAGAGCCGCGCCGGCATGTGCAGGCCGAACAGCGTCATCGTCTCGGCCCGTCCCCGCAGCTCCGGCCCGAGGATGGAGGGGTCGGTGAGCGAGTGGCAGTACACCTCGGCGGGCGGCACGTGCGGGATCTCGCCGCGCGCGGCCTGCGCGTGGGCCGCCGCGAGCTGGTCGCGGCCCTCGTTGATGTGGAACGTCCCGCTGAAGGCGGCCCGGGGGTCGACGGAGGCGTCGCGGAGCCGGGGCAGCCGCGACAGCACCATGTTGACCTTGAGCTGCGCGCCCTCGGGCACGTCGGCCGGGCGGCCGAGCACCCGGTCGAGGACGGCGGGTGGCAGGTTGACCAGCACGTGGCCGCCGGTCACGGTGTGCTCGCCGTCGCCGTCGCCGTCGCCGTCGCCGGTGCGGAAGGTGACCTCCCCGGACGGCGCGATGCCGACGATCTCGGCACCGGTCCTGATCTCGGCGCCGGCCCGCCTGGCCGCCGCCTCGATCGCGCCCGAGACCGCGCCCATGCCGCCGACCGGGACGTTCCACTCGCCGGTGCCGTCGCCGATGACGTGGTAGAGGAAGCAGCGGTTGGCCGCCAGGTCCGCCGCGGGGTCGGCGAAGGTGCCGATCAGGGCGTCGGTCAGCACGACGCCGCGTACGGTGTCGTCGCCGAACCGCTCGTCCACCGCCTGGCCGACGGGCCGGGCGAACAGGTCGCGCCACGCCTCCGGCCCGACCAGCCGCTCGACGTCGGCGCGCGTGGGCAGGGGCCGGAGGAGGGTGGGCGCGAGGGCGCGCGCCGTCCGGGCGACCATGGCGTAGAAGTCGCGCCACGCCTTGTGGTCGGCCTCGCCGCCGGTGACGCGCCGGAACGACTCCGCGGTACGGGCCTCGTCCTCGTTGTCGACGAGCAGCCCGGTGCCGTCCTTGGGGGTGTAGGAGGCGTAGCGGCGGCGGCGCAGCTCCAGGCCGAGGCCCAGGTCCTGGACGATCCGCGTGGGGAGGAGGCTGACGAGGTAGGAGTAGCGCGACAGCCGTACGTCCACGCCGGGGAAGGCGCGGGCGGAGATGGCGAGCCCTCCGGCGCGGTCGAGCCGTTCGAGGACGAGCACCCGGCGCCCGGCGCGGGCGAGGTAGGCCGCGGCCACCAGGCCGTTGTGCCCACCGCCCGCCACTACAACGTCATATTTCGCCATACCGGCACCCTACGACCACCGACCCGGCGACGTCCTTCCCCGCGGTGGCCCGTGGGGCGTCGTCGCAGGGCCGTAAGCTGGGGCTGGGCGGACTCCAAGGGGACGCACACCCCAATTCGCCGCAAACCCCTCAATTGCACTAAAGTCCACGTTTCGCCCTGCCCCGGGGCGGACCGTTCGAAGGAGCACCACAGCCACATGCGCACCGCCGCCGACCCCCTTCTCCAGCCGTCCGACGAGGTCGCCGAGGCCCTGTCCACCGGTGCGCCCGTCGTGGCCCTGGAGTCCACGATCATCTCCCACGGCCTGCCGCAGCCGCGCAACCTCGAGGTCGCCCGGGAACTCGAGGGGATCGTCCGCGAGGCGGGCGCCGTGCCGGCCACCATCGCGGTGCTCGACGGCGTCGCCCGCGCCGGGCTGACCGAGGCCGAGCTGGAGCGCGTCGCGTCCGAGCCGGGGCTGCGCAAGCTGGGCCAGCGCGACCTGCCGATGGCCGCGGCGCTGAAGGCCAGCGGGGCGACGACCGTCTCGGCGACGTCGTTCCTGGCGGCGCGGGCGGGCATCCGGGTGTTCGCCACCGGCGGTCTCGGCGGCGTCCACCGCGGCTGGACCGAGGACCAGGACGAGTCGGCCGACCTCGGCACCCTCGCCGGCACGCGCATCACGGTGGTGTGCGCCGGCGTCAAGTCGATCCTCGACGTGCCCGCGACGCTCCAGCGGCTGGAGACCCGCGGCGTCAGCGTGGCCGGCTACCGGACCGACCTGTTCCCGGGCTTCTACCTGCACTCCTCCGGCCTGCCCGTCGAGTGGCGGGTGGAGACGCCCGAGGAGGTCGCGGACGTGATGCGCGCCCAGGACGCCTTCGGCGGGCCGGAGAGCGCGCTCATCGTCGCCAACCCGGTGCCGGTGGACCAGCAGCTCGACCCCGCGCTGCACGACCGGGTGCTCGCCGAGGCCCTGGAGGCGGCGGACCGCGACGGCGTCACCGGCCAGGCGATCACGCCGTTCCTGCTGGGCTACCTGGTGCGCGGCACGGGCGGCGCCTCCCTGGAGGCCAACCTGGCCGCCGTCCGCGGCAACACCGCGCTCGCCGCCCGCATCGCGCTCGCCTGGTCCCGGCCGTGACCGACGCGGGCCGGCCGCCCGCCCCACCGTCGGCGCTCCCCGCCTCCGGCGCGCCATTCCCCTCCGTCGCGGGGCCGGACACGTCGGACGCGGCGTCCGGGCACGCCGTACAGGCCCCGGCGGCGACCGGCCCCGCCGGACCTGACGCGACGCCCGCCCATGGCGCGGCGCCTGAGCAGGTGCCCCGGGACGCGGCGCACGCGTACAGCCAGGCGCCGGAGCGGGCGGGGGCCGCGTCCGGCGTGGCGGGTGGCGGCGGGCTGCTGGTGGTCGGCGACGTGGTGACGGACGTCGTGGCCCTGCACCGCGCCCCCGTCGCGCCCGGCACCGACACCGCCGCCGACATCGCGCTGCGCCCGGGCGGCTCCGGCGCGAACACCGCCTCCTGGGCCGCCCACCTCGGCGCCGACACCCGCCTGCTGACCCGGCTCGGCTACGACAGCAGCGAGTGGCACACCGCCGAGCTGGTCAGGGCGGGGGTGCGCCCGCACGCCCAGGTGGACCCCGCCCACCCGACGGCCGTGGTGATCGCGATGGTGGACGCCACCGGTGAGCGGTCCATGCTCACCAACCGGGGCGCCGGCGGCCGGATCTCCCCCGACGACTGGGACGACGCCTTCCTCGACGGCGTCGCGCTCCTGCACCTGTCGGGTTACACGTTCTTCACCGAGCCGGGCCTGGCCCTGGCCCGCCTGGCGATGGAGCGGGCCACCGGGGCGGGCATCGCGATCAGCGTCGATCCCGCGTCCACCGGGCCGCTGCGGGAGTTCGGGGTCGAGCGGTTCCTGGACGAGTCGGCGCCCGCCGGCCTGATCATCCCCAACCGCGACGAGGCGCTCGTGCTGACCGGCGTCGCCGAGCCGGAACGCGCCGCCGAGCTCCTCAGCGAGCGGTACGGCACGGCGGTGGTCAAGCTGGGATCCCAGGGGGCGCTCTCAGCGAGCGGCGGCCGTATCGTGGCGGCGGCGGAGGGCATGCGCGTCCACGCCCTCGACACGACCGGCGCGGGCGACGCCTTCGCTGCCGGATATCTCACAGCCCGACTCAAGGGCGAAGACGAAGTGGCAGCTCTCCGGGCGGGATGCCAGGCGGGTGCGGAATGTGTGGCCCTGGTGGGCGGTCGGCCACGGTACGGTTTGGAAGTGCACCGTCTTTACCCTATTCACGCCGATTGATAGCTTGCCGCGTAGGCTGCACCATGAGCCACATGCGTACCGCCTGGCAACGCGGTTCACTCTGGGGAGGTTAAGGTCCGCCGATGGAAGTCGAGTCATCGATCTGCCTGAGCGACCTGGTCCCCGCCCTGCGCTGGAGCAGGCCCCAGCAGGTCGCGGAGGCGCTGGGCGACCCGCGTCTGCCGGCCGCGTGGTGGTCCTCCGTGTCGCTGTCGCGGGCGCTCGCGACGGCCGGACTCGACTGGATCTGTGAACGGGTCGCCCGCCTTGCGGCCGCCCGCTGGGATCACCTTCCGCTGTCCGACCTCCTTCCGGCGCTGTCGGTGCACCGGGTGGACCCGGCGCTGCCCGGCTGGTCCGACGCCACCCGTACGGCCGTGGCGGGCCTCGGCGGCTGGCAGCGGCTGCGCCGGCTCTCCCCCGCCGACCTCGCCACGCCCTCGGCGACGCCGGAGGTGGTCATCAACTCCGTGCTGCGCGAGGTGCTCGGCCGCATCCAACACGAGCTGACGCAGACCGGCGCGACCGCCGCCGTACAAGCAGGTCAGCCGGAGGTCACCCGCCCGTTCGTCCCGCGCCCCGCCGGCGCTTCCGGTGAGGGCGCGGCCGCGTCTTCCGGCCCGTTCCCCGCCCAGCCCGCCGCGCACCAGACGGGCTCCTTCCCGGCGCAGCCGCAGAGCGGCGCCTTCCCCGCGCAGGGCGAGCCGCAGAGCGGCGGGTTCGCGGCCCAGCGGCAGGCCGCCGCCCAGCAGAGCGGCGGGTTCCCCGCGCAGGGCGAGGGGGTGCCGCCGCACCAGACGGGCGGTTTCCCCGCCGTCGGCCCCGAACCCCACCAGACCGGCGGCTTCCCCACCGTCGGCCCCGAACCCCACCAGACCGGCGGCTTCCCCACCGTCGGCCCCGAACCCCACCAGACCGGCGGCTTCCCCGCCGTCGGCCCCGAACCCCACCAGACCGGCGGCTTCCCCGCCGTCGGCCCCGAGCCCCAGCAGACCGGCGGCACGCCGCAGCGCGACACGGGCGCCTTCCCGGGGCAGCCCGGCTCCGACACCGGCTCGTTCCCCCGCCCGGGCGCCGCGGGCCCGCAGGACACGGGCGCCTTGCCCGCCCGGCCCGGCGCCTCCAACGACACCGGCGCCTTCGCCCGGCCCGGCACCGCCGGCCGGCAGGACACGGGCGCTCTCCCCACACGGCCCGGCGCCGCCCCCACCGGCCCCCTCCCCCGCACGGACGCCCCCGCACCGAACGGCCAGGCGCCGGGCGCCACCCAGCCGGGACAGCCCGCCCAACCCGGACAACCGGGACAGCCCGGTCCGCAGGTCAACGGCCAGCGCCCGGCGGTCCCCGTCTCCTCGCCCCTCATGGGCGACTACACCGGCGCCCCGGCCTCCCCGGCGCCGTCGCCCGTGCCGTCCGACATGGACCACGCGATGGTCCGGGTGGTGGACAGCCTGTTCCGCGGGCTGGACAAGCTGGAGCTAGCCGTGGCGGTCCACCGGCTGTTCGCCGAGGACCCCGTCAGCCTCCGTACGCTCGCCCACAAGATGCTCGTCGACCGTGACCAGCTCTCCCACGCGCAGCGCACCGCGGAGGAGCGCGTCCTGCACTGGCTGCGCTCCTCGGAGTCGGCGCCCGTGACGGGCCACATGTTCCGGTTGACCGAGTGGCTCGGCGCCGCCGCCACGCAGGAGCAGCTCATCGGCGCCGACCCGGCGCACCCGGTGATCGTGCCGTCGCTGCGCACGCCGCTGTGGCGGGTCCTCGTCACGCTCATGCCCGACCGCCGCCTCCAGGACGGGTGGCTGGTCGTGGGCGACATCCAGCGCCTCCAGGCGCGTACGCGGCAGTTGCTCGCCTCGCAGCCGGCCGACGCCGACGTGGTGGAGCTCCTCGGCGAGCTCGGCATCCGGGCACACTCGGCCAAGGCGTGGCTCGAAGCGCTGCCCCCGGAGAGCTCGGCGCAGGACGCGGCGGCCGCCCCCTCGCCCGCGCAGCCGCTCCCCCGGCGCACGCCCGGGGCCAACGGACACCACCACCGCGGCGGCCAGCCGATCCCCGCGGCCGGCGCCGGTTCCATCGACCCGTCGGCGGCGCTGGCCACGCTCTCGGCGCTGTCGGGCGGGCGCTCGCCCATGCTGCCGAGTCTCGCGGGCGCGCCGTCCACCCCGCCGCCGCCCATCCCGGGCCCGTCGTCCGAGCCGCGCCGCTGGCAGCGCATCGAGGTCACGCCCGAGCACCTGCGCGGCGGCCCGGTGCCGGTCCCGGAGGGGTACGCGGCGCAGCTCGGGATGCGCCCCGGCACGCTCCTGTCGGTGACGGGGCCGGGGGACAACGCCATCGTCCTGGTGTGGCAGGGCCACCAGCCGGTCTTCGACTCGCTCCAGCCGGTCCTGATGCGCCTGAACGCCCGCCCGGGCGACCAGGTGTACGTCACGGTGGACGGCTACCGCCTCGAGGCCCAGCTCACCGGCTGAAGCGCGGGTCCGCGGGAAGCGCTCCGCGGGCGGCCTTCGAGGCCCGCTCGGGGATTCTTCCCGTGGCGCGTTGAATCCCGCGTCGCCATGGGCTTAGGGTGCGGCGATGAGCGTGATCGAATGGCTGCTCGAATCCGACCCGGCCATCCGCTGGCAGGTGCTGCGCGACCTCACGCGCGCCTCGCCCGACGAGGCCGCCGCCGAGCGGGCGCGCGTGGAGCGCGAGGGCTGGGGCGCTCGCCTGCTGGCGCTTCAGGGCGCCGACGGGCTGTGGGACGGCGGCGCCTGCTACCCCGCCTCCTACACCGGCGGCGAACCGGGGCAGCCCTGGACGGCCACGATGCACACCCTGCAGACCCTGCAGATCTTCGGGCTCGACCCCGCGTCGGAGGCGGCGCGCCGCGCGATCTCGCGCGTCGCCGAGCACGGTCGATGGGAGCACGCCGGGCAGCGCTACTTCGACGGCGAGGTCGAGCCGTGCATCAACGGCCGGACGATCGAGACCGGCGCCTGCTTCGGGGTGGACGTCTCGGCGCTCGTGGAACGGATCGTCGGCGAGCGGCTCCCCGACGGCGGATGGAACTGCGAGGCCGAGAACGGATCCGTGCGCTCGTCGTTCCACACCACGATCAACGTGCTGGACGGACTGCTCGCCTTCGAGCGCGCGACCGGCGGCTCCCCCGCGGTGCGCCAGGCGCGGCTGGGCGGGGAGGAGTACCTGCTGCGGCGCGGCCTGTTCCGCCGCAGGAGCACCGGCGAGGTCGCCGACGCGGCGTACCTCGGCTTCGCCTTCCCGTACTACTGGCACCACGACGTGCTGCGCGCGCTCGACTACTTCAGGCGGTCGGGGGCCGGACCGGATCCCCGCCTGGCGGAGGCCGTGCAGGTCGTCCGCTCGAAGCGGCAGCCCGACGGCCGCTGGCTGCTCGACCGCCTCCATCCGGGTCGCGTCCACTTCGCCCTCGAGGAGGGCGTGGGGAGGCCGAGCCGCTGGAACACCCTCCGCGCGCTCCGGGTGCTCGACTGGTGGCAGGGCCCCGCTCCGGACCCGGCCGGCGCGTCGGCCTGACTCAGCCGGGGCCGTCGGATCCGCCGGCCGTCATGGCGAGGACCTGCGCCATCGCCGCCGGGTCCTGGTACTCGCGCCAGTGCACGATGCGTCCCTGCCTGGCGCGCAGCACCACCACGAACGGGGCCTTCGCCCGCGTCCCGGTCCCGGGGACCGAGGCCACCATGTGGTACTCGGCGATGATCACCTCCGGGTCGGCGGTGTCGTGGATCGTCACGTCGGCGAACTCCTCGAACACGATGGGCAGGGCCTCACGACCCGCTCGGGCCCTGGCCACGATCTGCTCGCGGCCTTCCGTCCTGCGGCGGCCGGGAGGGGCGAACGGCGCCTCGATCACGACGTCGGCGGCCAGCATGTCCGCGTCCAGGCCGGGCCTGCCGGCCAGGGCGTTGTGCTGGAAGCGCGCGAAGAGGTCTCGCGGGGTCTCCGTGGACATGGGTGTCCCTTCAGGCGTGAGGTAAGATGAGTGGCGACTCATTTTTGAAAATATGAGTGGCGACTCATCTTGTCAACGGGGGGACGAATGACGGCGGACAGACCCCTGCGCGCCGACGCCCAGCGCAACCGCGCCCGCATTCTCGCGGCCGCCGAGCAGGTGTTCGCCGAACGGGGCCCCGCCGCCTCCACCCAGGAGGTCGCCACCCGGGCCGACGTCGCCATCGGGACGGTCTTCCGCCATTTCCCCACCAAGCGGGACCTTCTCGCCGCGATCATGAAGGATCTGCGTCAGCGTCTCCTCGACAAGGCCGGGACCCTCCTCGCCGACGGCCCTCCGGGGGCCGCGCTCTTCGACTACTTCACGTTCCTCGTGGAGAGCTCCGCCAAGGTCGGCACCGTCGCCGGCCTCCTGGCCGAGGAGGGCACGGCCATCGAACCGGACGAGCAGATCGCGGCCTTCACCCAGACCTTCGGCACGTTGCTGGACGCCGCCCGGGAGGCCGGCACCGTCCGCCCCGACGTCCGCCTCGACGAGGTCATGGCCCTTCTCTCCGCCGCGACCCATGGCGCCCTGGCCGGGGCCTGGTCCGACGATCTCCGCCGCCGGACGCTCGCTCTGCTCCTGGACGCCCTGCGCCCTCGCCGAAGCTGAAGCTGAAGCTGCGCTGAAGCCCGCCCGGTCGGTGCCCGGGTCTCCCGAGGGCTACCGCGAGCCGTCGAAGAGGCCGAAGCGGTGGGCCGTGGCCGCGGCCTCGCCTCGCGACGCGGCTCCCAGCTTGGCCAGGATGTTGGACACGTGGACGCTCACCGTCTTGACCGCGATGACCAGCTCGCCGGCGATCTCGCGGTTGCTGCGCCCGGCCGTGACGAGCCGCAGCACCTCCAGCTCGCGGGCCGTGAGCCCCAGCGGCGCTCCGGCCTGCGCGCCGTCGGCGCCGCCGGCGGCCCGTGACCGGCCCGGGGCGGCCTGGGGCCGGCCCACCATGGCGTCGAGCCGGGCGAGCAGGGGCGCGGCCTTCAGGGGTTCGGCCAGCTCGCGGGCGCGCGCCACGCGGGCCGCGGCCCCCTGCCGCTCGCCGCACGCCAGCGCCGCCCGCGCCGCGTCGGCCAGGGCCAGCGCCTCCGAGTACGGCTGGCTCAGCGCCGCCCAGGCCGCCACCGCCTCGTCCCACACGGTGAGCCGCCAGGCGAGATCGCCCTCGCCGCCGTCCCTCGTACCGCCACCCCGGACACCGTCCCCGGCGCCGCCCGCAAGGCCGGCCCGGACACCGTCCCCGGCACGGCTGAGGACGCCCTCGGCGGCCGCCTCGCCGTCCGGGTCGCCCGCTCCGGCCCGCAGCCCCGTGAGAGCCGTGAACGTCAGCCGGTGGGCCCGCTGGAGGGCGCCCTGGACCTCTATCCGCCCCGCCACCTCAACGGCCTCGGGCGGCAGCGGCCCGCCCATCCGGGCGATCGTCACCAGCAACGGCCACAGGTAGCGCGGCCCGGAGCCCGCGGCGTGCTCCCGCAGGGCCCGCACGGCCGTGTCCCGCGCGTCGTCCGCCCGGCCGCGCGCCAGCAGCAGGGCGATCTCCCGGCCGGCGTGCGGCAGCACGTTCTGGTCGCGGAAGACGCCGCGCGCCAGGACGAACCGGGCCCGCTCGAACGACTCCTCGGCCCGGTCGAGCTGCCCGCGGGCCAGCGCGATGTCGGCGCCGAAGCCCTGCAGGCTGGCCTGGTGCGGCGGCGGGGGCAGGAGGTCGAGGGCGTGCTCGATGACGTCGAGGGCCTCGTCCCAGCGGCCGAGCGACACCAGCGGCTCGGCCAGGTTGATCGACAGGAACGCGCCGGAGGTGCGGGCCACGCCGTACCGCTCGGCCTCGGCGACGCCGTCGCGGGCCACCCGGGCCGCCCGCTCGTGCAGGCCCGCCCCCTCCAGGGTGTCGGACTCGGAGATGGCGCAGCCGAGCAGCGCGTTGAAGGCGTCGGCGCCGAGGGCGAGCCGCCGGGCCTCGGCGAAGCCGCCGAGGTGGGCCTCGGACCGGGAGAAGTCGCGGGCGCGGGCCCAGGTGAGGGCGATCAGGGCATGGGCCTCGCAGGCGGCGTCGCCCACCTCGCGGGCCAGCGCGATGGCCTGCTCGGCGGTGGCGATCTTCTCGTCCCACGCGTCGGCCGAGTGGAGCATGCGGGCGAGGTTCTCCAGGACGCGGGCGCGCAGCCGGGCCGGTCCGTCGGCCGTCAGGGCCGCCGCCTGGCGCAGGTCGTCGAGGTGACCGAACCGGCCCAGGTCGTAGCGGATGATGCCGCGCTTGCGCAGCAGGACGGCGGCCCGGATCGGCTCGGTGTCGGGGTCGAGCTCGGCCATGGCCGCCCCGGCCAGGGCGATGCCGCGCTCGTACTCGCCCGCCAGGTGGGCGACCGTGACGGTCTGGGACATCACCTCGACGTGGTCGGCGCCGATGCGTTCGGCGGCGTCGGGCACCTGGCCCCACAGCTCCAGCACCCGCGACAGCATGCGGAGCTGCTCGTCGTAGGCGGTGGACTTGCGCGCGGCGGCGGCCGCCGCCCAGGCGCTGACCAGCGCCCAGGTGGCGTCGTGGGCGGAGTGCCAGTGGTGGGCCAGCTCGATCGCGCCGCGCGGCGCGGGCAGGATGGACGGGTCGCGCTCCAGCGCCTGCGCGAAGCGGGTGTGCAGGCGGGTGTGCTCGCCGGGCAGCAGGTCGTCGTGGAGGGCCTCGCGGATCAGCGCGTGGCGGAAGGAGTAGCCCTCGCCGTCGACCACGAGGACGTTGCCCGCGACGGCCGGGCGCAGGGCGCGCGACAGCTCGGCGTCGTCGAGGCCGGAGACGGCCGACAGCAGCGCGTGCTCGATGTGCTGACCTCCGGCGCTGGCCACGCGCAGCAGCTCCTGCGTCTCCTCGGGCAGCCGCTCGACGCCGGCCAGCAGCAGGTCGCGCAGCGACTCGGGCAGCGCGAGGCCGCCGCCGGCCTCGCTGAGCAGCGCCTCGACGAACAGCGGGTTGCCCTCGCTGCGCGCGTAGATCATCTCGATGTCGGCGGGTCTGGGCTCGCGCTCCAGGATGCTCGCCGCCTGCTTGACGACCTCGCGCCGGGTGAGCCTGCGCAGCTCGATCCGGTTCACCCAGCCCACCCGGGCCAGCTCGGCCAGCAGCGGGCGCAGCGGGTGGGTGCGGCGCAGCTCGTCGGTGCGGTACGTGACGACGATGAGCAGGCCCGCGTCGGAACGCTGGTAGCGGACGAGGAACGACAGCAGGTCGCGGGTGGAGCGGTCGGCCCAGTGGGCGTCCTCGACGACGAGCACCACCGGCTGGTCCTCGGCCAGCCGTTCGAGCAGCCCGAGCATCTGCTCGAACAGCCGGGCCCGCGCCTCGGCGCCGTCGCGGTCGGGCTCGCCGAACTCGGGCAGCAGCCGGGCCAGCCCGCGCGTGGTGCCGCCGGGCACGAGCGCGGCGACCCCGTCGCGGCCGCGCTCGCGCACCAGGCCGCGCAGCACGGCGCTGAAGGGGGCGAACGGCAGACCTTCGGTGCCGAGCTCCAGGCAGCCGCCGACCAGCACCAGCGCGTCGCCGGCCCGGCCGGTGAACTCTCTGACCAGCCGCGTCTTGCCCACGCCGGCCTCGCCGCCGACGAGCACGGTGGACGACGACCCCGCACGGGCGCGGGAGAGGGCGTCGCCGAGCGCGGCCAGCTCGCCCGCCCGGCCGACGAAGAGCGGGCTCACCGTGTGGATCGTCACGCCCTACAGGATGCCATCCGCCTCCGACAGGACGAGCCCGCCCCGTACGCTCCTACCTGAGGATCTTGCGGAAGAACGCGGCCGACTCCTCGTAGCCGAGCGCGTGGTAGAACTCCGGCGCCCGCCGGGTGGCCATCGACAGGTACCGGGCGCCGCGGGCGCGGGCCCACCGCTCGCACTCCTCCAGCAGCGCCCGCCCGATGCCCTGCCGCCTCGACCCGCGGCGCACCATGGCCTCCTCGACCCAGGCGACCGGCCCGTTGGCGAACAGGGTCAGGTGCGCGAACCCCAGCAGGTAGCCGTGCACCCGTCCGCACGTCACGGCGGTGATCAGCAGCGCGTCCTCGTCGCGCAGCAGCCGCGGCAGCGCCTCGTCGAACGCGGCCCGCTCGGGCCGGAACGACAGCGCGAACTCCCGGGTCAGCCCGAACAGCTCGTCCGCGTCGGATTCCGTGGCCGGTCTGACCACCAGCTCCCCTGCCGTCCCCAAGGTGTCGATCGGCGTCATGATCCGACCGTACGTCACCCCCTGCCCTGGGCGGGGCGCGGGCCTTGGGTTAGCGTTCCGGGCGTGAGCGAGATCATGGTCGTCTACCGCAAGTACGGGGGCGCGCTGCACTGGCACCACCGGGGAACGCTGCTCGGCGAGGACGAGCACGGCGTGTGGGTCGCGGCGCCCCCCGGCACCGTCGCCCGCAAGGGCGACGGCCCGCCGGTGACCTGGGAAACCGCGATCGTCATGCTGTTCCCGCGCGACGCGTGGTGGACGGCGAGCTTCCACGCGCGGCCGCACCGGACCGACGTGTACGTGGACGTCACGACGGTGCCCGAGTGGCGCGACGGCGACGTGGCGGAGCTCGCCGAGGTCACCATGGTGGACCTCGACCTCGACGTCATCCGGATGCGTGACGGGCGGCTGTTCCTGGACGACGAGGACGAGTTCGCCGAGCACCAGGTGCTGCTGGGCTACCCGGCGGAGGTGGTCGCCCGGGCGGAGGAGACGGCCGCCATGCTGATGACGGCCGTCGGCTCCCGTCAGGGCCCGTTCGGCGGCGCCCACGAGCCGTGGCTCGCCCTCGCCGACCGCCCCGGGTGACCGTGGCCGGCGCGGGTCAGAGGTCGCCGAGGCCGAGCTGGCGGGCGATGAGCATGCGCTGCACCTCGCTCGTGCCCTCGCCGATCTCCAGGATCTTGGCGTCGCGGTAGAAGCGGCCCACGGGGAACTCGTTCATGAAACCGTACCCGCCGAAGATCTGCGTGGCGTCGCGGGCGTTGTCCATGGCCGCGTTCGAGGAGACCAGCTTGGCGATGGCGGCCTCCTTCTTGAACGCCTGCCCGGCCAGCATCCGCTCGGCGGCGTGGTAGTAGGCCAGGCGGGCGGTGTGGGTCCGGGCCTCCATGTCGGCGATCTTGAACTGGATGGCCTGGTAGTGGCCGATCGGGTGGCCGAAGGCCCGGCGGTCGCGGACGTAGCGCAGGCACTCGTCCACGCAGCCCTGCGCGAGGCCGACGCCGATGGCGGCGATGGCGACGCGTCCCTCGTCGAGGGTGCGCAGGAACTGGGCGTAGCCGCGGCCGCGCTCGCCGAGCAGGTTGGCGGCCGGCACCCGGCAGTCGCTGAAGGCCAGCTCCCGGGTGTCGGAGGCGTTCCAGCCGACCTTGGAGTACTTCTTGGACACGGTGAAGCCCGGGGTGCCGCTCGGCACGAGGATCGTGGAGATCTCCCGATCGCCGGTGAGCGCGGCGACGGCGACCACGCCGGTGATGTCGGTGCCGGAGTTCGTGATGAACGCCTTGGTCCCGTTGATCACCCATTCGGCGCCGTCGAGCACGGCCGTGGTGCGCATGCCGCCCGGCACGTCGGAGCCGCCGCCCGGCTCGGTCAGCCCGAACGCGCCGAGCAGCTCCCCGGTCGCGAGCCGGGGCAGCCACTCCTCGCGCTGCTCGGGCGTGCCGAACCGGTAGATCGGCATGGCGCCCAGCGACACCGCCGCCTCCAGCGTGATGGCCACGCTGGAGTCGACGCGGGCCAGCTCCTCCAGGGTCAGGCAGAGGGCGAAGTAGTCGCCGCCCATGCCGCCGTACTCCTCGGGCAGCGGCAGCCCGAACAGGCCCATCGCGCCCATCTGGCGCACGATGCCGTACGGGAACTCCTCCCGCTCGTAGTGGTCGCCGATCACCGGGGCGACGACGTCGCGGGCGAACGCCTCGACGGTCTTGCGCAGCTCTTCGTACTCGCCGGTCAGCATGGGTGGTCAGCCTTTCGAGAGGGCCTGGACGACGCGGGACGGGCTGGGACGGCCGAGCAGCCGGGCCAGCCAGGTGCTGGTCTCCACGAGCTTGCCGAGGTCGAGGCCGGTCTCGACGCCGAGGCCGTCGAGCATCCAGACGAGGTCCTCGGTCGCGAGGTTGCCGGTGGCCGACTCGGCGTACGGGCAGCCGCCGATGCCGCCCGTGGACGCGTCGACGGTGGTCACGCCGGTCCTGAGCGCGGCGAGCGTGTTGCCGAGCGCCTGGCCGTACGTGTCGTGGAAGTGGACGGCGAGCCGGTCGGGCGAGCCGAACGCCTCGATGAGCGCGGTGACGTGGCCGGGCGTGGCCACGCCGATCGTGTCGCCGAGCGACAGCTCGTAACAGCCGAGCCCGAGCAGCCGCTCGCCCACCTCGACGACCTGCGGGATCGGCGTCGGCCCCTCCCACGGGTCGGCGAAGCACATGGACACGTACGCGCGGACCCTGACCCCCGCCGCCAGGGCACGGGCGACGACCGGCTCGAACATGTCGAACTGGCTCTCCAGGCTGCGATTGAGGTTCTTGGCGGCGAACGTCTCGGTGGCGCTGGCGAAGACGGCGATCTCGTCCACCTCCAGGGCCAGCGCCCGGTCGAGGCCGCGCTCGTTCGGCACCAGCACCGGGTAGCGGACGCCGGGCCGGCGCTCGACGCGGGTCAGCAGCTCCTCGGCGTCGGCGAGCTGCGGCACCCACTTCGGGTGGACGAAGCTGGTCGTCTCGATCACCTTGTGCCCGGCGCCGGCCAGGCGCGCGACGAACTCCGCCTTCGCCTCGACGGGGACGACCGCGGCCTCGTTCTGCAGCCCGTCGCGCGGGCCGACCTCGTAGACGGTGACCTGGTGGGGCAGGCCCTCCAGCCCGTATGGCCGGCGCATCACGACTCCTCCTCGGGCGTGACGACGGCGAGAACGGCGTCCATGTCGACCGGCCGGCCGGCCGGGGCCGGCAGCTCGGTGACGCGGCCCGCGAGCGGGGCGGTGACGGTGTGCTCCATCTTCATGGCCTCCACGATGAGCAGCGGCTCCCCCTCGGCGACCAGGTCGCCCGTCTGGACCTTGACCACGAGCACGGTGCCGGGCATGGGGCTGCGGACGACGCCGTCGCCCGTGCCCGCCGCGCCGGGGCGGTCGCCGGGGTCGCCGATGAGGTGGCGGGTGAACGCCCAGGCGGAGCCGTCGCGGCCGAGCCAGAGCGTGTCGCCGTCGCGGGCGCAGGCGTAGTGGCCGGTGCGCCCGCCGAGCGTGACGGACAGGCGGGAGCCGTCGCGCCGGATCCGCGCGGCCGTGCCCCTGCCCGGACCGCCGGACCGGCCCTCGGGGGCGTCGCCGGACCGGCCGTCGAGGGCGTCGCCGGAGTGAGCGCGAGGGCCGTCGCCGGGATGGTCGCCGGGGCCGTCGCCGGGCACGCGCACCTCGGCCGCCTCGTACGGCAGGCCGCGCGCCTGGACGGCGTGCACCGCGCCGCGGGACTCCAGCCGCCACGTCGTCCACGCCCGCTCGCCGACCCGCCACCCGTCGGTGACCTCCCACGGGTCCGCGCCCTGGGGCAGCGCGTGGAAGGCGAGCGCGGCGGCCGCCAGCGCCTCGGCGGGCGGCTCGCCGGCGAGCGGCAGGTCGGGCAGGACCCGCTCGACCAGGCCGGTGTCGAGCGCGCCGGAGCGGACCGCCGGATGGGTGACGAGGGCGCGCAGGAACGGGACGTTCGTGGTGAGGCCGAGCACGGCGGTGCGGGCCAGCGCCTGGTCCAGCCGCAGCAGCGCCGCGTCCCTGGACGGCGCCCAGGCGATCACCTTGGCCAGCATGGGGTCGAACTCGCTGCCCACGACCATGCCCTCGGACAGGCCGGAGTCGACCCGGACGCCCTCCCCCTCGGGCTCGCGCAGGGCGAGGACGCGCCCGCCCGTCGGCAGGAAGCCGCGCGCGGGGTCCTCGGCGTAGACGCGGGCCTCGACGGCGTGGCCGCGCAGCCGTACGTCCTGCTGCGCGAAGGGCAGGGGCTCGCCCGCCGCCACCCGGATCTGGAGCTCCACCAGGTCGAGGCCGGTGACCAGCTCGGTGACGGGGTGCTCCACCTGGAGACGGGTGTTCATCTCCATGAAGTGGTGCTCGCCGGTCGTGCCGTCCACGATGAACTCGACCGTGCCGGCCCCCGTGTAGCCGACCGCGCGGGCCGCCTCGACGGCCGCCGCGCCCATGCGGGCGCGCAGGCTCTCGTCCACGAACGGCGACGGCGCCTCCTCGACGATCTTCTGGTGGCGGCGCTGGAGGCTGCACTCGCGCTCGCCGAGGTGGACGACGCCGCCGTGGGCGTCGGCCAGCACCTGGATCTCGATGTGGCGGGGGTTGGCCACGTAGCGCTCGATGAGCAGCGTGTCGTCGCCGAACGCGGCACGGGCCGTACGGCGGGCCGACGCGATGGCCTCGGGCAGCTCGGCGGCCGAGCGGACCAGCACCATGCCCTTGCCGCCGCCGCCCGCGGAGGGCTTGATCAGGGCCGGGAAGTCGTCCCAGCCGGCCAGCGACTCGGCGGGCTCGGCGGCGCCCGGGACGACGGGCACGCCGGCGGCCGACACGGTGGCCTTGGCGCGGATCTTGTCGCCCATGGCGTCGATGGCCTCGGGCGGCGGGCCGACGAAGACCAGGCCGGCCTCGGCGCAGCGGCGGGCGAAGGCGGCGTTCTCGGCGAGGAATCCGTAGCCGGGGTGGACGGCCTGGGCGCCGGACGCCTGGGCCGCCGCCACAATCGCCTCCATATCCAGATATTTCGGGATCTGGAGGGCTTGGTCGGCGTCCAGCACGTGCCGCGCACCCGCGTCCGACGCGGTGTGCACGGCCACGGACGCGATGCCCAGCCGGCGCAGCGTCCGGATCACCCGGACGGCGATCTCGCCCCGGTTGGCGACGAGGACGGTGTCGAACAGCGAAGGACTCATGCGCGCGGTCACATCCGGAAGACGCCGTAGCGGACGGGTTCGAGCGGGGCGTTGGCCGCCGCGGACAGGGCCAGGCCGAGGACGGTGCGGGTGTCGACCGGGTCGATCACGCCGTCGTCCCACAGCCGGGCCGTCGAGTAGTAGGGGTTGCCCTGGTGCTCGTACTGGGCGCGGATGGCGTCGGCGTCGGCGGAGCCGACCGTGGTCAGGACGTTGGCCGCCTGCTCGCCGCCCATGACCGAGATGCGGGCGTTCGGCCACATCCACAGGAACCGCGGCGAGTACGCCCGCCCCGCCATCGCGTAGTTGCCCGCGCCGAACGAGCCGCCGATGACGACGGTGAACTTCGGCACCCGGGCGCAGGAGACGGCCGTGACCATCTTGGCGCCGTGCTTGGCGATGCCGCCCGCCTCGTACGCCTTGCCGACCATGAAGCCGCTGATGTTCTGCAGGAACACCAGCGGGATGCCGCGCTGGTCGCACAGCTCGATGAAGTGGGCGCCCTTCAGCGCCGACTCGCTGAACAGGATGCCGTTGTTGGCCACGACGCCGACCGGGTGCCCGTGAATGTGCGCGAAGCCGGTGACGAGCGTCGGGCCGTACTCGGCCTTGAACTCCAGGAACCGCGACCCGTCCACGACGCGCGCGATGACCTCGCGCACGTCGTACGGCCGGCGGGTGTCGCCGGGCACGATGCCGTACAGCTCGCGCGGGTCGTGGCGGGGCTCCTCGGGCGCGGTCACCGGCCACGGCCGGGGCGCGCGGGGCGCGAGCGTGGAGACGATGTCGCGGACGATGGCCAGCGCGTGGGCGTCGTCGGCGGCCAGGTGGTCGGTGACGCCGCTGGTCCGGGCGTGCAGGTCGCCGCCGCCCAGCTCCTCGGCGCTGACCTCCTCGCCGGTGGCGGCCTTCACCAGGGGCGGGCCGCCGAGGAAGATGGTGCCCTGGTCGCGGACGATGACGGCCTCGTCGCTCATGGCGGGCACGTACGCGCCGCCCGCCGTGCAGGAGCCGAGGACCGCGGCGATCTGCGGGATGCCCTGCGCGGACATCGTGGCCTGGTTGAAGAAGATGCGGCCGAAGTGCTCGCGGTCGGGGAAGACCTCGTCCTGCCTGGGCAGGAAGGCGCCGCCGGAGTCGACGAGGTAGACGCAGGGCAGCCGGTTGTGCAGCGCCACCTCCTGCGCGCGCAGGTGCTTCTTGACGGTGACCGGGTAGTACGTGCCGCCCTTGACCGTGGCGTCGTTGGCCACGACCACGCACTCGCGCCCGGAGACCCGGCCGACGCCGGTGATGATGCCGGCGGCGGGCGCCTGGTCGTCGTAGAGGCCGTTCGCGGCCAGCGGCGACAGCTCCAGGAAGCGCGAGCCGGGGTCGAGCAGGCCGTCGACCCGGTCGCGCGGCAGCAGCTTGCCGCGCTCGACGTGGCGGCGGCGCGCCCGCTCGGGGCCGCCCTGCGCCGCGGCCGCGAGCCGTTCGAGCAGCTCTGCCGCGAGCCGCTCGTTGTGCTCGGCGTTGCCCTTGAAGTCCTCGCCGCCGGGATCGGCGGACGACCTCAGCACGGGCCAGTCGCTCATGACTCCCCTCTCGTCCTGTTCGAGATGTTAGTCATCGTTAACGTAACCGTCTAGCATGTGAGACGTGACGACCGCCCGTACCCCTACCCGCAATCGCGGCAACCGGCGCGCCGAGATCCTCGACGCCGCGGCCCGGCTGTTCGCCGCCCGAGGCTTCCACGGGGTGTCGATCGAGGACATCGGCGCCGCCGTCGGCGTCTCCGGCCCCGCGCTCTACCGGCACTTCGCGGGCAAGGAGGCGCTGCTGGCCGAGATGCTGCTCGACGTCAGCTCGCGGCTGCGCGAGTCGGCCGCGGCCGTCGTCACCTCCGCCACGGCACCGGCCGCCTCCTCGGCCGAGACACTGGACGCGCTGCTCGACGCGCAGATCACCTTCGCCCTGGAGCAGCCGGCGCTGATCACCGTGCACGACCGCGAGCTGGGCAACGTGCCCGAGCCGCACCGCCGCCGGATCCGCCGGCTGCAGCGGCTCTACGTCGAGGAGTGGGTGACCGTGCTGGCCGAGCTGCACCCGGGCTGCCCGGCGGCCCGGCTGCGCGCCGCCACCCACGCGGTCTTCGGGTTGCTGAACTCCACCCCGCACAGCGCGGGGGAGCTTCCGGCGCGCGACATGCGCCCGCTGCTGCGCGCGATGGCCCGGGCCGCCGTCGACGCCGCTGTTAACGCCCGCTAACACCGCCGCTTTCGCCGCATCCATCCCGACCTAAGGCATTGTCCTGCCAACTATCTAGATATATCGTCACTGTATCTCGATAGTTGGAAAGGATCATGATGACGTTCGACCCCCATGACTGGCGCGACCACCCGCCGTTCCCGCCCGTCCCCCCGGGCCCGCACGCCGCGCACCACGGTCACCCGGGCCACCACGGACACCACGGCCCTCCGGGCCCCCCGCCTCCGCCGCCACCTCCCCACCCGCACCTGCACCTGCCCGACGTCCCGCCGGGCTGGGAGGGCGAGGCGCCCCGCGTCCGGCGCGGCGACGTGCGCGCGGCGCTGCTCAGCCTGCTCGCCGAGGAGCCGAAGAACGGCTACCAGATGATCCAGGACATCGAGTCCCGCAGCCGCGGGATCTGGCGGCCGAGTCCCGGCTCGGTCTACCCCGCGCTCCAGCAGCTCGAGGACGAGGGCCTGGTCGTCGGCGAGGAGGGCGGCGGCAGCCGCGCGTACCGGCTCACCGAGCGGGGCCGCGAGCAGGCCGAGCGCCACCTGCGCGACTCGGCGCCCTGGGACGAGGTCGCCCGCACGATCCCCGAGGACCGCCACGAGCTGCGGCTGCTGTGGGGCCAGCTCGGCGAGGCGTTCGTCCACCTGACCCGCACGGCCAACGACCGGCAGGTCGCCCAGGCCAAGAAGCTGCTCAAGCAGACGCGCAAGTCCGTTTTCCAGATCCTGGCGGAGGACTGAATGAGCACCGCACCGGCCGTGGCCGTCCACGGCTTACGCAAGAACTACGGCAAGGTCGAGGCCGTCAAGGGCGTCGACTTCGAGGTGGCGCCCGGCGAGGTGTTCGGCTTCCTCGGGCCGAACGGCGCCGGCAAGACCACCACGATCAGCATGCTGTGCACGCTGGTCAACCCCAGCGGCGGCAGCGCGCTCGTCGCCGGGCACGACGTGGTCAACGAGCGCGACGAGGTCCGCCGCAACATCGGGCTCGTCTTCCAGGACCCCACCCTCGACGGCTACCTCAGCGCCGAGCAGAACCTCCGCTTCCACGCCGAGCTGTACGGGGTGCCGAAGAACGTCGTCGGCGACCGGATCCGGCAGGTCATGGAGATGGTGGCGCTCTGGGACCGCAAGGACGCCAAGGTCATGACGTTCTCCGGCGGCATGAAGCGGCGCCTGGAGATCGCCCGCGGCCTGCTCCACTCGCCCCGGGTGCTGTTCCTCGACGAGCCGACCGTCGGCCTCGACCCGCAGACGCGCTCGGCCATCTGGGGCTACATCAACGAGCTGCGCCGGCTGGAGGACATCACCATCTTCATGACCACGCACTACATGGACGAGGCCGAGTTCTGCGACCGCATCGCGATCATCGACCACGGCGAGGTGGTGGTCATCGACTCCCCCGAGGCGCTCAAGGCCAGCGTCGGCAAGGACCGCGTGCAGATCCACACCGGCGACGACGCCAAGGCGATCACGGCCCTGAGCGAGCGGTTCGGGCTGGAGGCGGCCGTGCGCGAGGGGGCGGTGACGTTCGCCGTGGCCTCGGGCGAGGAGTTCGTGCCGCGGCTGTTCGCCGAGCTCGGCATGCCCATCACGTCGGTCAGCGTGTCGCGGCCGTCGCTGGACGACGTGTTCATGTCCTACACCGGCTCCACCATCCGCGACGCCGAGTCGGGCGCCGACGCGATGTCGTGGATGCGCACGATGGCGAGGCGATGACGATGGCGACCGAGGCGATCAGCGTCCGGATCCAGGCCCGCGGCGCGGGTCACGACCTCCGGGCGATCAAGGTGGTGCTGCACCGGGAGATGCTGCGCTTCGTCAACGACCGCACCCGCATGGCGTCCATGCTGCTGCAGCCCGTGCTCTGGCTGTTCGTCATGGGCACGGGGCTCGGCTCGCTGGTGCGCGGCTCCATCCCGGGCGTCGACTTCCGCACGTTCATGTACCCGGGCATGATCTCGATGACGGTCATCATGACCGGCATGTTCTCGGCCGGCTCGATCGTGTGGGACCGCGAGTTCGGCTTCCTGCGCGAGATGCTGGTCGCGCCGGTCTCGCGCGGCGCGATCGTGGTGGGCAAGTGCCTGGGCGGCGCCCTCGTGGCCACGGGCCAGGGCCTCGTCATCCTCGCCATGGCGGGGCTCGTGGGGGTGCCCTACTCGCCGTCGCTCATGCTGACGCTGCTGGCGGAGATGTTCCTCGCGGCGTTCACGATCACCGCGTTCGGGGTGACGCTGGCGGCGCGCATGAAGAACATGCAGACCTTCTTCGGGCTCATGCAGATGGCGATCATGCCGATGATGTTCCTGTCGGGGGCGATGTTCCCGCTGGCCAACCTGCCGTCGTGGCTGCACGTGCTGACGGTGGTCAACCCGATGACCTACGCGGTGGACCCGATGCGGCACGCCGTCTTCAGCCACCTGGACATCCCGGCCCAGGTCGACGCGGCCCTCAACCCGGGGGTGCGCTGGTTCGACTTCCAGGTGCCGGTGGCGCTGGAGCTGGGGCTGGTGGCGGCCCTGGGGCTGGCGCTGATGACGGCCGCCATCGCGCAGTTCCGGCGGGCGGAGTAGTTCCCGGATTCGGAGTGCGACGAACAGGTGACCGAATGTAGTCTTCCGTGCGTGAGCGTAAGGAGCGGCGTTCACCCCCCATTCCGCTTCTCCCTGAAAGGAACGCCCAATGATCGACCTGCGGATGGAAGTCGAACACCTGAAGGTCCGCGTCAGTACTCTCGAGGCTCATACGATGAGCGGCATGCCTGACACGCCTGTCGCGGAGCGCTTCGGAGTCCTGCACGACCGCATCGACCTGGTCGGACGCAGTGTCCTCACCAAGCTCGACCAGCGGTGCACCAAGCTCGACCAGCGGATCGACACGACGCGGGCCGAGATGAAGCAGGGGTTTCAAAACGTCAACGAGCGGCTGGATCTCATCGACCTCCGCTTCGAGCAGGTCGACGGCCGGTTCGCGAAGATCGACGATCGCCTTGAAGCGATCGACCAGCGGTTCGAGGCCATCGACCAGCGGTTCGACACCATGGACCAGCGCCTCGGGCGAGTAGAGAGCGACATGACCGACATCAAGGCCATGCTCCTCAGCCTCGGGGCGAAGGCCCCCGAACTGAACTGACACGCGTGAGGCCCGTGGCTCCCGCCCCGGGCCTCACGTCATGCGCTGATGAGGGCTACCGCCTCACGACGCGCACGTAGTCGGCACGGCTGGTGTCGCCGTACGTGTCGCCGTCCCCGGCGAAGACGAACTTCCACGAGCCCGACTTCCACGCCTTGACCTTGGTCCACAGCTTGCCGCTGTCACCGGACCGCGTGGTCTTGACGTACTGCCAGGAGCGCGCGTGCGCGGGCTTGAAGTACAGCGCGACCTTGCCCGCGTACCCCTCCCAGGCGCCCTCGTCGTCGATCTGCAGCAGGCCCCTGACCTTCAGGTACTTGCCGCGCTTGACCGGCTCCGGGTAGGCGTTGAACGCGACGACGCGCGTGCCGGCCTTCTCCGCCGGCGGCGGCGTGGGCCGCTCGACCCGCACCCAGTCGGCGTCGCTCGCCGAGCCGTCGAAGCCGCGGGCGCCGCGGAAGACCGCGCGCCACCAGCCCGACCCGGCGGCCGTGGCCGAGGCCAGGAAGCGGCCGTGGCGGCCGGTCACGTCACTGGTGACGTACTCCCAGCGGTCCGAGCCCTGAGCCTTGAACTGGATGGCGACCCGCTGGCCCGGCAGGCCGTCGCCGTCGGAGCGCAGGGCGCCGGTGAAGCGGAGCGTGTCGCCCTTGTCGACCGGCTCGGGCGCCGCGTCGAAGCCGGCGATGTCGGTGTCGCGGTCGCCGGCCCTGACGTCCACCCGGTCGGTGTCGCCGACGGAGGAGGCGGCCTCGGCGTTGCCGCCGAACTCGGCCCGCCACCAGCCGGTGGCCTCGGCCTTGACCCGGACGGCGAAGGCGCCGCCGGGGCCGGTGGTGGTCTTGGCGACGTGCCGGTAGGCGTCGGTGCCCTGCTCGCGGAACGTGATGGTCACGTTCTGCCCGGCGTACCCCTTGCCACCGGCGAGCAGCGTGCCGGAGACCTTGATCGTGTCACCGCGGGAGACGCTGTCGGGGTCGGCGTCGAAGTCGACGATCTTGGTGTCGAGCGTCTTGCGGACCTCGAACGTCCCGGTGACGGACTTCTCGCCCGAGCCGCCCGAGCCGTGCGCCACGGCCAGGACGTTCCACGTGCCGGCGTCCTTGGACTCGAAGGCGCGGGTGCCGGTCCAGCGGGTCCACTGGCCGAACGGCTTCGAGGTGAGCGTGATCGGGCTGCCCGCGCTCACGCCGGGCGGCTTGAGCTGGAGCTCGGCCGAGCCGGCGTCCTTGGTGGCGAACGAGAAGGTCGCCGTCACGGTCTTGTCCGAGACCACGATCGGCGGCCCGGGATCCACGTCCACCTTGGAGATGGCGGGTGCCGCGGCGGCCGAGGCCGCGGGAGCCAGGACCAGGCCCGCGGCTCCCATCGTGAGCACGACGGCGGCCGCATGGATGCGTTGTAACATTCGGGCTCCTTTCAGAGACCCCAGTGGTTCAACGCGGCGTTGAGGGTGCCACGTTTTCACCCCAGTAGACGCACAGAAACCCTTCATTGTTCTCAAACCTGACAAACTCGCATAGATCATCGTCAATCGGACCGGTCCAGAACATGTCGCCGCCGAAGGCAGACGCGGGCGGCGGCGGCGGGACATAATCGGGCTTGTGGCGCGGGACACAGTTGAGACTCACTTCATCGAAGCGGTAGCGGCGCTGACGGCGGCCCCGGCGAGAGATCCGGGCCGTCCCGTCCGGGAGGGGAGCTCGCTGACCGGCGAGCAGGCCCGAACGCTCTTCCACCGCCAGATCGACAGCCGCCTCCTCGACATCGCCGCGCGCTGGCTGCGCGAGCGCGACGAGGGCTTCTACACGATCGGCTCGGCCGGCCACGAGGGCAACGCGGCCGTCGCCGCCGCTCTGCGGCCGACCGACCCGGCCCTGCTGCACTACCGCTCCGGCGCCTTCTACCTCACCCGTTCCGAACAGGCCGGACGGCTGCCCGACCAGGGGCTGCGCGACGTCCTGCTGGGGCTGTGCGCCGCCGCCGAGGAGCCCGTGGCGGGCGGACGGCACAAGGTGTTCGGCCATCCCGAGCTCGCGGTCATCCCGCAGACCTCGACGATCGCCAGCCACCTTCCGCGCGCGGTCGGCGTCGCCTTCGCCATCGAGCGGGGCCGGGCGCTCGGCGTCCCGACGGCCTGGCCCGCCGACGCGATCGCGGTGTGCAGCTTCGGCGACGCCTCCGTCAACCACGCCTCCGCGCTGACCGGCCTCAACACTGCCGCCTACGCCACCCACCAGGGGCAGGCGATGCCGATCCTGTTCGTGTGCGAGGACAACGGCATCGGCATCAGCGTCCGCACCCCGAAGGGCTGGGTGGAGGCCGCGGCGCAGCGACCCGGCATCGCGTACTTCCCGGCCGACGGCTGCGACCTGGTCGAGGCCCACGCCGCCGCCGTGCGCGCCGCCGAGCACGTGCGCACCCACCGCTCCCCCGCGTTCCTGCACCTGAGGACCGTGCGGCTGATGGGCCACGCCGGCTCCGACGTCGAGGTCGCCTACCGCACCCAGCGCGAGCTGCGCGCCGACCTGGAGCGCGACCCGCTGGTCGCGGGCGCCCGCCTGCTCGTCGAGTCGGGCCTGGTCACCCCCGAGGAACTGCTCAGGAAGTACGAGTCGACGCGCGAGCACGTGCTGCGCATCGCGCTGGAGACCACCCGCGCGCCCCGGCTGGGCTCGGCCGCGGAGATCATGGCGCCGATCGCGCCGCGCCGCCCCGACCTCATCGCCAAGATCGCCCCGGTCGCCGCCGAGCCGTCCGTCCGGGAACGCGCCTTCGCCGGCACGCCGCCCGAGGCCGAGAAGCCGATGACGCTCGCCCAGTCGATCAACCGCACGCTGGCCGACGCGCTGGCCGTCCACCCCGAGATGATGGTCTTCGGCGAGGACGTCGCCAGGAAGGGCGGCGTGTACGGCGTGACCCGCGGCCTGCAGAAGCGGTTCGGCGCGGGCCGGGTCTTCGACACCCACCTCGACGAGCAGGCCATCCTCGGCCTGGCGCTCGGGTCGGGCGTGTCGCGGCTGCTGCCCGTCCCGGAGATCCAGTACCTCGCCTACCTGCACAACGCGCTCGACCAGATCCGCGGCGAGGCGGCCACGCTGTCGTTCTTCTCCAAGGGCGCCTACCGCAACCCGCTCGTGGTGCGGGTGGCGGGCTACGCCTACCAGAAGGGCTTCGGCGGCCACTTCCACAACGACAACGCGGTGGCCGCGCTGCGCGACATCCCCGGCCTGGTGATCGCCTCGCCGTCGCGGCCCGACGACGCCTCGGCGATGCTGCGCACCTGCCTCGCGGCGGCCCGCACCGAGGGGTCGGTGTGCGTGTTCCTGGAGCCGATCGCGCTCTACCACACCAAGGACCTGTTCGAGGACGGCGACGGCGGCTGGCTGGCGCCGTACACGCCGCCCTCGCGCTGGAGCGAGACGCACGTGCCGATCGGCCGGGCGCGCTCCTACGGCGACGGGCGCGACCTGACGATCGCGACCTTCGGCAACGGCGTGCGGATGAGCCTGCGCGCCGCCGTGCGGCTGACCCAGGAGGGCTACAGCTGCCGGGTGCTCGACCTGCGCTGGCTCGCGCCGCTGCCCGTCGACGACCTGCTGCGCGCGGCCGAGCTGACCGGCAAGGTGCTCATCGCCGACGAGACCCGCCACACCGGCGCGGTGTCGGAGGGCATCGTGGCCGAGCTCGTCGACGCGGGGTTCTCGGGGCAGATCGCCCGGGTCACGTCCTCCGACAGCTTCATCCCGCTCGGCGCCGCCGCCGACCACGTGCTGCTGTCGGAGGAGGAGATCGAGCAGGCGGCCCGCAAGCTCCTCGGCTGAGGACCGGGCGGCGGATCGCGCGATCCGCCGGCCCGCGATTTCGCGCGTGTGCCCTGACGTGCACTTCCTGACCGCGAGCGTGACTGCATCTGTTAACAGCCCCGAAACACTGATAGTTTAGGGAGCGCTCCCAATAGATCTTGGGCGAGGTGTGCCGTGACCGATTTGCCCACGCTCGCACAGGTAGCGGCCGAAGCCGGGGTCTCCCAGGCGACGGCTTCTCGCGTATTGACTGGCACGGTCAGGGTCAGCACGTCGACCCGCCGTCAGGTCTACGACGCGATGTCGCGTCTGGGGTACGTGCGCCATCGGGCGCCGCGCGGCGCTCCGGCGCGGCGGGCGGCCGGAGGGGTGGCGGTGGTGGTCTGCGACCACCTCCACCGGTTGTTCTCGGACCCGTACTACGCGCGGTTCCTGTCGGCGAGCGGCGACGTCCTGGCCGAGCTCGGCCTGCCGATGATGGTGATGACCGTGCCGCCCGCGGATCCGGGCACGCTGCCCGCCCTCGCGGCCGGGGCCGACGGGGTGCTGCTGATCGCGGCCCGCAAGCAGCACCCGCTGGCGATCACGCTGTCCACCTCCGGCATCCCGGTGCGCGGGATCGGCCGGCCGCCCGACGACGTGAAGGTCCCGTACGCCGACGTGGACAACCGCGACGGGGCCCGGCAGGCGGCCGAGCACCTGCTGCTCGGCGGACGCCGGTCCATCGGGGTGATCGCCGGCCCGCCGACGCTCCCGGCCGCGCAGGACCGGCTGGAGGGCTTCGTCACGACGCTGCGCCAGGCCGGGACGAGCGACGTGCCGGTGGCGTACGGCGACTTCGGGCTGCCGTCGGGCACGCACGCCATGCAGTGGCTGCTGCGCCGCTCCCCCGGCCTGGACGCGGTGTTCGCCGCGTCCGACCTCATGGCCGCCGGGGCGCTCAACGCGCTGGCCCGGGCCGGCCGCCGGGTGCCGGACGACGTCGCGGTGATCGGGTTCGACGACTCCCCGCTGGCGCGGCGGGCGGTCCCGGCGCTGACGACGGTGCGCCAGCCGGTGGAGGAGCTGGCCATCCTGGCCACCCGGCTGCTGCTGTCCGGAACCGTCTCGGTCAACCCGATCCTGCCCGCGGAGCTGGTCGTCCGTGCATCAGCATGAGCCGGGGGACGTCCTGGCCCGCCGGTACGTGCTGCTGGAGCGCATCGCCTCCGGCGGCACGTCGGTGCTGTGGCGGGCGCGCGACAGCGCGCTGGAGCGGCTCGTGGCGGTGAAGGTGCTGCAGGAGGAGCGGGAGCTGGCGCGCAGGGAGGCCAGGACCACCGCCCGGCTGGAGCACCCGGACGCCATCGAGGTCTACGACTACGGCGAGACGGTCACGGCGCGCGGGCGGGTCGCGGCGTACGTGGTGATGCGGCTGCTCGACGGCGTGCCCCTGGCCGAGCGGCTGTCGGCGGGGCCGCTGCCGTGGCGCGAGGCGGCGGCCGCGGCCGCGCGGATCGCCCGCGTGCTGGAGGCCGCGCACCGGCAGGGCATCGTCCACCGCGACGTGTCCGCCGAGAACGTGCTGCTGACCGGTTCCGGGCCGAAGCTGCTGGACTTCGGCATCGCCGCGCCGAGCGGCGACCCGGACGACCAGCGCGGCACCCCGCCGTACGTCTCGCCGGAGCGGCTGGCGGGCGCGCCGGTCCATCCGGCCGTGGACGTGTACGCGCTCGGGGTGCTGCTGTTCGAGATGTGCACCGGCGCCCCGCCGTACCCGGAGACCACCTGGGAGGAGCTGGAGGGGGCGCGCAGGACGCGGCCGTGCCCGCGCCCGGCCGGCGTGCCGGGCGAGCTGGCGGCCCTCTGCGCGCGCTGTCTCGACCCGTCGCCCGCGCGGCGGCCCACCGCCGGTGACGTGGCGCTGCGGCTCGCCGCGGCGCTGCGCCGCTCGGCGGCCCGCCGCAGGCTGCGCCACGGGCTGGCCGTGCTGGCGCTGGCCCCGGTCGCGGGCACGGTGCTGTGGCTGGGACCGCAGGCCGCCGAGCAGGCGCCGCGCGTAGCGGCCGGTCTGCCCTCGGCGGTGGCCGAGCCGCAGCCCCACGAGACGCCCGCCGGCCTCCCGGCGGCGGCGCCCCTGGTCTCCTCCTCGCCGCGCTACTCGTTCGCGGCGCGCCCCCTCCCCCGCGCCCTGGACCGCTTCCACGACGAGCTCGACGCCGGCGCCGCGGCCGGCCGGATCCGGGCCGACGCGGCCTTGGACCTGCGCCAGACGATGGCGCACGTCACCTCGCGCGGCGGGGTCGCGGAGGTGCGGCGCAAGCTCGGCGACCGGCTGCGCGAGGGCGCGGTCGAGCCGGGCCTGCGCGGCGACCTCGACGCCCTGCTCGCCGAGATCGCCGCGGCCCTGGGGTGAGCGCCCCCGGGGTCAGGGGGGTGCGGGCGCAGGTCAGCGTGGGCGCGGCGTCGGTGCCGCTCCAGCTGCCCAGGAATCCGAAGGTGGCCGTCCCGCCCGCCGCGATCGCGCCGTTGTGCGACTCGTTCACGATCGTGTACGGGCTCGCCGTCTACCTGGAAGCCGTCCGGCCAGCTCCCCACCTGGCTGTAGGCGGCGGTGCAGCCGCCGCCGCCCGAGCCGCCGGTGGTGGTGACCGTCACCGTGCCGGACACCGCCGAGGTGTTGCCGGCCGCGTCACGGGCCCGCACCTGGAAGCGGTACGTGGTGCTCGGCGACAGGCCGGTGGCGGTGAACGACGTCGTGGCGGACGTGCCGGCCACCGCGAGTGGTGTCGTGGTTCTCCAGCACGCAGATCAGCCGGTTCTGCTTGCACAGGGAGATGACGTTCGCCACGTCGGAGGCCGGGTTCGCGGTCCACCGGCCGCCGCTCAGCACCACGCGGACGGTGTTGGCGCCGAGCGCCTTGATGCCGGCGAACGCGCCGGTCCGCGCCGGGTACCAGGTGTGCGCGTGGCTGGTGCCGCGCATGACGAACGCGTTGCCGTTCGCCTCGACGAGGCGGGTCCCGCTGACCCACAGGCCGGTCGCCGCGGCGGCGGGCCTGTGGGTCAGCAGGATCGCGCCGACCAGCGCGAGCAGCGCGATGAGGCTCGTGGTGATCGGTCGCGTCATCGAGCGGTCACCCGTTCGGGAAGAGGGTGCCGTAGTCGGCCGCGGCCATGGCGATGTCGGCCTGCGCCCAGAAGCGGTGGTAGGTGAACGTCGGCGCCGAGCCGCCGTTCAGGTAGCTCTGGACCTTGGGCCAGTCGGGGTCGGTCTTGTAGAAGGAGCGGATGTCGAGGAACGTCTTGCCGGGGGCGATCTGGTCGCCGTTGGGCATGGTGCCGGTGTAGCCCGGCGGGATGTACAGGCCGGTGTTCGTGGAGTCGTTGTTCGGGTCGTCGAAGCGGTTGTAGTCGTCGCGGGTCTCGCTCACCACGGCGCCCTTGGCGTCCTTGTGGGCGAGGATGCCGTCGATGAGGTTCTTGGCGCCGGTCTTGGCCGCCGCGTTGCCGGACTTGGCCGCGTACCAGGTGAGGGTGCGGGCGTAGGCGGCGGCCACGCCGACGTCCTGGGTGGTGTTGGCCACGGTGACGTGCAGGCCGGGGTTGGGGCCCGGGGTGCCGCCGCCGCTGTAGCTGGCCGCGGGGGCGCCGGTCCAGGTCATGTCGTTGGGGATGCGGTAGTCGCCGCCGCTGCCGAACGTGGTGTTGGCCAGCGCCCACGGCACCCACTTGTCGAGGATGGCCTTGGCCTTGGCGTCACCGGTGACGTAGTAGTACTCGGCCACCCGCTCCAGCGACCACGCCTGGAAGCCGAACCACCGGTTGCTCGGCGGGTCGTGGTAGACGGGCTGCCAGTCGTAGGCCCAGCCGTAGAAGGTGGGCGTGCCGGCGGGCGGCGCCTGGTAGTCGCCGTTCCAGCTGTTGGTCGCGCCGCCGGCGATGCCGCCCTCGGCGGACTGCAGCCACAGGTACGAGTCGAGCTGCCGGTTCAGGCTGGTCTGCCAGTCGGAGGCGGCGGTCGGCGACTGCGGGCGCAGCGAGGTGGGGCCGGAGGGCGACAGCACCCAGGCGGCCAGCGGGTTCTGGTAGCCCTGGTGCCAGGAGCTGGAGCCGACGCGCCACGCCCAGGCGCCGCCGGTGTCGCCGCCCCAGGCGTAGTACCAGGTCAGCAGGTACGACGAGCTGCTCTTGCCGCTGCCCGCGGCGCAGGACTTCGAGGTGCAGCCGGGGTTCTTGAAGTACTTGTCGTAGAAGGCGTAGCGCAGGAAGTCGCCCATCTTGGCGGCCTTGGTCAGGGTGGTGGAGATCTGCGACTGCTTGCCCTGCGCGGTGGCCCAGGTCAGCGCCCAGTACGCGGCCTGCACGGCGCGCGCGTCGGCGTCGGGGGCGTCGGTGTAGCGCCACTGGTTGGCGCCGCCGCCCTGGATGAACAGCGGCGGGTATCCGGCGCCGGACTTGCCGAAGCGGCCGGTCTCGCACGACGGATGCGCGACGGTCTCCCAGGTGGACTCCTGCGGGCCGCGCTGGAAGGTGTTGATGTAGGTGACGCGCTTGGTGTTGTCGCCGCACTCGCTGAGGTTGGCGCCGCGGCCGGTGCCGTAGCCGTAGACGTCGTCCACGTCGAGCAGCCAGTGCATGCCGTAGACGTTGCGGTTGCCGTACGTGCTCTGCAGCTCGTTGGCGAGCGGGTCCTGGCCGGCGACGACGCTCGAGTCGAGCGTCACCGGGTAGCCGCTGGGCTGCGGCTTCTCGGGCGCGTAGTCGGCGGGGTCGTTCGGGTTGTAGGTGGAGGAGCCGCCCGGCTGGCCGCCGGCCGACGGGATGATGTACTGCTCCATCACGTTCCAGGCGTTGTTGAACGGCGCCCAGTTGCCGGTGACCCTGCCGTACTGCGCCTCCAGCCACAGCCAGAAGCTGAACGCCTCGGAGGTCGTCTCGTGGCCGTGGTCGGGGGCCTCGACGATGAGGGTCTCGATCGAGTGGTACGGGATGCCCTCGGGCGAGAAGTAGCCGTTGGCCGGATCCTTGAGCTTGTTGTACTGGGTGGTGAACTCGGCCACGTAGGTGTTGGCCGGGGGCGCGTCGTCGTCGGCCTCGGTGGCGGTGACGCTCACGCTGGTCAGGCCGCCGGCGGCGACGGTGACGGACCGGCTGCCGTTGGTGGTGTCGCTGTCCTGGGCGGCCGAGACGGTGACGTTCTGGACCGTGTTCCAGTTGGCGGAGGTGAAGGTCAGGCCGGCGCCGGAGGTGACGGTCAGGTCGGCGTCGCCGCTGCCCGCGGTGGAGGTGACGGTCACGTTCGAGGTGGGCTGCGTCGCCAGGCGGACGCCGTAGGTGGCGGTGCCGCCCTCGGGCACGGTCACCGCCGTGGGGCTGACCTGGAGGGCCTGCTGGCCGGGATCGGGGCCCGGTCCGTTGCCGCCGCAGGTCACGCCGTTGACGGCGAAGCTGGTGGGATTGGTGTTGGTGCCGCTGTAGGAGCCGTTGAAGCCGATCGTCCACTGCGCGCCGCTGGCCTGCGTGCCGTTGTAGCTGAGGTTCGTGGCGGTGACGTTCTGGCCGGACTGGCTCCAGGCGGCCGACCAGCCGTTGGTGACCTGCTGGTTGCCGGGCCAGGCGTAGGTCAGCCGCCAACTGGTCAGCGGATCTCCGGTGTTGGTGATGGTGATGTTGGCGCCGAAGCCGCCGCCGCTGTCCCAGGACTTCACGTACGTGACCGAGCAGGCCACCGCGGCCATGGCGGTGCCCGCGCCGGCCAGCGCCGTGGAGACGGACAGGACGAGGACGGCGAGCGCGGCGAGGAGGCGGTGTCTCATGAAGGTCCTCTCGACGTGCCGATGGGAGCGCTCCCAACTCGCTGGGGTTACGCGGATGGTAAGCGCGCGTCAGGGCCCCGCACAGGAGGCGGACGCGCCGGAACGGCGGTTTCCAGGTGGGGACGGGCGGCGACGTGAAAGTTTCACCGCGCGGCGTGCGGGATCACGGCCCTCGATGAAACTTTCACGGCTCTGGTGCGGGTTCGGGAGTCCGGCTCACCGGAGTCTGTACACGGGTGTGATTCCGGGCTATGCATGGGAGCGCTCCCACTTCTGAGAGGACCCCCCACATGAGAAACCGCCTTCTCGTCGCGGTGTGCGCCCTGCTCGCGGGGCTCGCCACGGCGCTGATGTCGGCACCCGCGGCGCAGGCCGCCGTCGCCTGTTCGGTCGCGTACAGCAAGACCTGGGACAGCGGCAACGGCTTCGGCGCCAGCGTCACCATCACCAACACGGGCGACGCGCTCACATCCTGGCGGCTCACCTACACCTGGCCGGGCAACCAGCAGGTGACCAACGGCTGGTCGGCGAACTGGAGCCAGTCCGGCCAGAACGTCACCGCGGCCAGCCTCGGCTACAACGGCGGCCAGGCCAGTGGCGCGCAGTGGACGATCGGCTTCAACGGCTCCTACAGCGGCACCAACACCAATCCCACCAGCTTCGCCGTCAACGGCGTGACCTGCGGCGGCGGAGGCGGCCCCAACCCCGGCCAGCAGGCCCTCCAGGTGACGCCGACCTCCCTGAGCGTGCCCGAGGGCGGCAGCGCCACGTACGCGGTGCGCCTGGCCGTCCAGCCCACCTCGAACGTGACCGTCACCTCCACCGCGGGCACCGGTGACAGCAGCCTCACCGTCAGCGGCGGGGCGAGCCTGACCTTCACCTCCGCCAACTGGAACACCCCTCAGAACGTCACCGTCTCGGCCGCCGAGGACAGCGACACCACCAACGGCACGCGGCCCATCACCGTCGCCGCCGGCGGCCTGACCAGCGTGACCGTCACCGCGACCGAGGCCGACAACGACACCGGCGGCGGGACCGGCCACGTCGACAACCCGTACGCCGGGGCCACCGGCTACGTCAACAGCGACTGGTCGGCCAAGGCCGCGGCCGAGCCCGGCGGCTCCGCGGTCGCCAACACCTCCACCGGCGTGTGGATCGACCGCATCGCCGCCATCGCCGGCACCGGCGGCGCCAAGGGCGTGCGCGCCCACCTCGACGCCGCCCTCACCCAGGACGCGGCCAACGGCAGCACGCCGCTGACCATCCAGTTCGTCATCTACAACCTGCCCAACCGCGACTGCTCCGCGCTGGCCTCCAACGGCGAGCTGCAGATCTCGCAGAACGGCCTGGCCCGCTACAAGACCGAGTACATCGACCCGATCGCCGAGATCATGGCGGATCCGAAGTACGCGGCCCTGCGGATCGTGACCGTCGTCGAGATCGACTCGCTGCCCAACCTGATCACCAACACCAACCTGGCCAAGTGCGCCGAGGCGCAGTCGTCCGGCGCGTACGTGCAGGGCATCCAGTACGCCCTGAACAAGCTGCACGCCATCCCGAACGTCTACACCTACCTCGACGCCGCCCACCACGGCTGGATCGGCTGGTCCAGCAACTTCGGCCCGACCGCGGACCTGATGGCCTCCACCGCCCGCGGCACCACGGCCGGCTACGCCAGCGTGGACGGCTTCATCACCAACACCGCCAACTACTCCGCGCTGACCGAGCCGTACTTCACGGTGGGCACCACCGTGAACGGCACGTCCGTGCGCCAGTCGAAGTGGCTGGACTGGAACGACTACGTGGATGAGCTGACCTTCGCCCAGGCGTTCCGGAACGCGCTGGTGTCCAAGGGCTTCCCGTCGACGATCGGCATGCTCATCGACACCTCGCGCAACGGCTGGGGCGGCTCGGCCCGGCCCACCGGTCCCAGCACCTCCACCAACGTGGACGAGTTCGTCAACCAGTCGCGCATCGACCGGCGCATCCACGCCGGCAACTGGTGCAACCAGAGCGGCGCCGGCCTCGGCGAGCGCCCGCGGCCCAACCCGGCCGCCGGCCTCGACGCGTACGTGTGGATCAAGCCGCCGGGCGAGTCCGACGGCTCCAGCACCGCGATCGACAACGACGAGGGCAAGGGCTTCGACCGGATGTGCGACCCGACGTACACCGGCAACGACCGCAACGGCAACAACCTGACCGGGGCGCTGCCCAACGCGCCGCTGTCCGGCCACTGGTTCTCCGCCCAGTTCCGCCAGCTCCTGCAGAACGCGAACCCGCCCGTCCAGTAAGGCTCGCTCCGCAAGATCCGGTACGGCCCCGGCCCCGCTCCCGTCGGCGGGCCCGGGGCCGTACCCTCGTGCTCTCCGGGCCTGAAAGTTCTCCGGGCCTGAAAGTTCTCCGGGCGTGAAAGCGATCGGGCGGATCGGGAGATGAACCATGTCGGCTGATCGCGTCCGGAGGGTGGCACATGACGGGGGAAGCATCGTGACGGCGATGCCGTGGCTCGGCGCGCGGGTGGACGACGCGCACGCGCCCGAACGGCCGGAGCAGGCGCCTTTGACGGACGCCGAGGCGTTCGCGGCCGTCTTCGACGCCTGCTTCGGCGAGATCCACGCCTACGTCGCCCAGCGGCTCGGCCCGGACCACGCCGAGGACGTCGCCTCGGACACGTTCCTCATCGCCTTCCGCAAGCGCGGCCAGTACGACCCGTCGCGGGCGACCGCGCGGGCGTGGCTGTTCGGCATCGCCACCAAGCTCGTGGGCCGGCACCGCCGCCAGGAGGCGCGGGCGCTGCGCGCGCTGAGCCGCCACGGGCCCGGCGCGGAGAGCGCCCCCGGCCACGAGGACCGCGTCAGCGCGCAGGTGAGCGCGCAGAGCCTGCGGCCGGAGCTGGCCGCCGCCCTGGCGGGGCTCCACCGGCGCGACCGGGACGTGGTGCTGCTCGTGGCGCTGGCCGGGCTGAGCCACGAGGAGATCGCCACGGCCCTGGACATCCCGTACGGCACGGTCGGGTCGCGGCTGAGCCGGGCCCGGCGCAAGCTGCGCGCGGCGCTCGGCGGCAGCAACCCCATGGTGGAGATGGAGGAGGCCGGCCGTGGATGAGCTGGAGCTGGTCCGCGACCTGTACGGCGAGCCGCCGCGACCCGATCCGACGGCGCGGGCGCGGGTGCGCGCCCGCCTGGAGCGGCGGCGTACCCGCTGGTGGCAGGTGGCGTCGTGGGCGGCGCGGCAGGAGCGGCGGCCTTCCCGGCCGTCCTCCCGGCGGCGGCGGGTCTCGTGGGGAGGGGCGCTGGCGGGCGCGGCGGCGGCGCTGACGGCCGTGGTCGTCGCCTACGGCGCCTCCGGAGGCGCGGGCGCCCCTCCCGTGCCCACGCGGATCGACGCGTCGGCCACGGGCCGGGCCGTGCTGCTGGCGGCGGCGACCACGGCGGCCTCGGAGCCGCCGGCACGGGGCGCGTACTGGCGCGTCACCCGGCAGACCGGCGCGCGGGTGACCACCCTGTGGGCGGCCCGCGACGGCCGCGCCTGGATCTCCGGCCCCGGGGCCGGCGTGAAGCCGGTCGCCAGGCCGTTCACCATGGCGGGCCGCTCTTTGTCGGTCACGGAGATCGAGGGACTGCCCGCGGACGCCGGCGCGCTCCGGCGGCGGGTGGCGGCGCTCCTGCCGCCCGGCTCCGGCGACGGGGTGCTGGCCGACGCGGTGAGCGGGCTGCTGTGGAGCAAGCCGTCGCCGCCCCCTGTGCGCGCCGCCGCGTACCGGCTGCTCGCGGACCTGCCGAACGTGCGTTACCTGGGCCGCTCGGCCGATCCGAAGGGCCGGCCCGGCGAGGCGTTCGCGTTCACGCTGGACCCCGCCACGGGCGTGCGGCGGACGCTGGTCGTCGACCCGGCCAGTTCGCAGGTGCTGTCCAGCAGCGACAGCCCGGGCACGGGCGACGGCCGGGAGACCCGGATCGTGCTGGCGGCCGGCTGGACCGACGAGGGGCCCGCCTCGGAGTGAGCGGCCGCGCTACAGCCAGTCGCGGCGCTTGAAGACGAGGTAGAGGGTCACGCAGACCACGCCCATGAGCACGATCGCGAACGGGTAGCCGAACACCCAGTGGGTCTCGGGCATGTGGTCGAAGTTCATGCCGTAGATGGTGCCGACCAGCGTCGGCGCGAACAGGATGGCCGCCCACGCGGAGATCTTCTTGACCTCCTCGCCCTGCTGGATGCTCGCCTCGGTCATCTTGGCCATCTCGGCGTTCTGCGCCTGGGTGACCAGCGTGGAGTTGATCACCAGGATGTCCTGGAGCATCTGGCGGAAGGCGGCGACCCGCTCGTTGACCGTGATGGCGTGGTCGGCCACGTCGCGCAGGTAGCTCTGCAGCTCGTCGTTGACCCCGTACTTGGCGGCACCGGCGATGAAGCCGTCGATCAGCCGCACCAGCGGCGCGGTGGCCCGCTGGAACTCGATGACCTCGCCCGACAGCTCGTACACGCGCCGCGACACCGACGGGTCGCCGCTGAACACCTGGCCCTCGATCTCCTCCAGGTCCTTCTGCAGCCCGGCGACGACCGGGGCGTAGCCGTCGACCACGGCGTCGAGGATCGCGTACAGCACCGCCTGGGGGCCCTGCCGCAGGAGGTCGGGGTCGGACTCCATGCGCTTGCGCACGGCGTGCAGGTCGGGCGCCTCGGCGTGGCGTACGGTGATGACGAAGTTGGGGCCGACGAACACGTGCACCTCGCCGAACGCGACCTCCTCGACGTCGTCGAGGTAGCGGGCGGCGCGCAGCACCACGAACAGCGTGTCGCCGTAGCGGTCGGCCTTCGGGCGCTGGGAGCCGACGATCGCGTCCTCCAGCGCCAGCTCGTGCAGCTCGAACTCCTCGGCGAGCTTGACCAGCTCCCACTCCTTCGGCCGGTAGAGGCCGATCCAGGCGAGGCTCTCGGGGGTCTTCTTGAGCCGTTCGAAGGCGTCGGCGAGCGAGCCCGGGTTGTCCACCCGGTGGCCGTCCTGGTAGACGGCGTTGTCGATGACGGTCGGCCGGTACGGCGCCTCCTCGACGGCACGCGGGTCCATCTCGTGCTCGGGCGCGTCCTGGCGGGTCGCCTCGCCGCGCCTGAAAGCCTTCATCCGTGCCACGCCGTCCCTCTTCCCGCCGGCTGATCGGGTGACCGTATCTCCCGGTCCCGGGTGGTGTCGCGCCATTTATCCAGCCGATCCTTCACTTTTGTATCAGATCACGTTCGTCAGGTCGCACCGGCGAACGGCCTGTGACCAGCGCGCGAACGCACCCCCACGCGGAAACGCCGGCGCCCCTCACCTGCCCAGCGAACCCGCCGTCAAGCGGCCCGCCCACGGGGGCCGCGGCCCGGATAGGGTCGTGCTCGATGGACGAGCTCTGGGCCCACCTCATCAAGGCACAACCCGATCCCGCCCCCTGGGTCGTGCCGGTCACCGCTCTGGCGGCGCTCGCGATCGTGTCGTTCAGGACCTCCTGGCAGCTCAGCCGGGGCCTGGTCACGATCGCGCACGAAGGGGGCCACGCGCTGATGGCGCTGCTCACCCGGCGCAAGCTCGAAGGCATCCGGCTGCACTCCGACACCTCGGGCGTGACGCTGACCCGGGGGCGGCCCAACGGGCCCGGCATGGTGCTGACCGCGCTCGCCGGCTACCTCGCGCCGTCGCTGCTCGGGCTGGCCGCCGCGTGGCTGACCGAGCGGGGGCGCATCACGCTGCTGATCTGGAGCGTGCTGCTCTTCCTCGTGTGCATGCTGCTGCTGATCCGCAACCTGTACGGCGCGCTGATCCTGCTGGCGACCGGCGGCGCGGTGTTCGCCCTGTCGATGTACGCGCCCAACGAGGTGCAGCAGGCGGCGGCCATGGTGGCGGTGTGGTTCCTGCTGTTCGGCGGGGTGCGGCCGATCATCGAGTTACAGCGCAAGCGCCGGCTGCGGCAGGCCCGCGACTCCGACGCCGACCAGCTCGCCCGGCTGACGTTCCTGCCCGGCGGCTTCTACGTGTTCTTCTTCCTGGTGGTGGCGTGCGCGTCGGTGGTGGCCGGGGCGTACCTGATGAACCCGCTCTGAGCCCCGCCCGCTCTGAGCCCCGCCCGCTCTGAGCCCCGCCCGCTCTGACCCTGGCCCGCCAGTCCCGGCCCGCTAGTCCTGATCCGAGGCCAGGCGGTCGAGGGCGGCGCGGAGCAGGCGCCGCTCTTCCTCCGACAGCGGCTCCATGAACGCGCGCTCGGCCTCCTCGACCGCCGCCGCGCCCCGTGTGAGCACGTCGCGGCCGTGCGTGGTGAGCTCCACCGCGTTCTTGCGCCGGTCGTCGGGGTGGGGGCGGCGCGCCACGAGCCCCTTGCCCTCCAGCGCGTCGACCATGGCGACCATCGTGGTGCGGTCGATGCGCAGCTCCTGGGCGGCCTGCTGCTGCGACACCGGTGACCGGGCGTCGAGGACGGTGAGCACGGCCAGCTCGCGCCCGTCGATGCCCAGCGGCTCCAGCGCGGGCCCGGTGAGCCGGGTCAGGCGGAGCTGCGCGTGCTTGAACAGGTAACCAAGGCGGCGTCTCGACACAGGGGAATTCTCGCACTACGGTAATCATCAGTCTTACTGACGATCAGTGGAGCTGACATTGCTGAGTTTCGGCATCAAGACCGTTCCCGTCGGCGTCACGTACACCGACCTGCTGCGCGTCTGGCAGGAGGCGGACGAGCTGCCCGCCATCGAGCACGCGTGGCTGTGGGACCACCTCCTGCCGCTGTTCGGGCCGGTGGACACGCCCATCCACGAGGGCTGGACCATGCTGACGGCCCTCGCGGCCCGTACCGAGCGCCTCTCCTTCGGCCACCTCGTGACCAGCAACCTCACGCGGGCGCCCGCCCTGCTCGCCAAGATGGCGGCCACCGTGGACGCCGTCGCGCCGGGCCGGCTCGTCCTCGGGCTCGGCGTGGGCGGGACCCGTCAGCCGGGCGACACCCTCGTGCCGCGCGAGTACGGCGCGTACGGGCTGCACATCGCCTCGCCCGGCGAGGGCGTGACCCGGCTCGCGGAGTCGTGCCAGATCATCAGGCGCATGTGGACCGAGGAGCGCTTCGACTTCGACGGCCGCCACTACCGGCTGCGCGACGTGGTGTGCGAGCCCAAGCCGGCCCGCCTCCCGCCGCTGCTCGTCGGCGGCTGGGGCGACCGGACGCTGGGCGTGGTGGCCGAGCACGCCGACATCTGGAACGTCCCCGGCCCGCCGCACAACTCCCTGGAGTTCATCGCGGAGCGCAACCGGACACTGGACGAGCGGTGCGCGGCCGTCGGGCGCGATCCGGCGGCGCTGGTCCGGTCCACGCAGGTCACCGTCTCGTACGAGGACCCCGGGGCCACCCGGGCGGTGGTCAAGGAGCTGGCGGGGCTGGGGCTGACCCACATCGTGCTCAACCTGCGCCCGCCGTTCCCCGAGGGAGTGGCCCGGTGGGCGGCGGACGAGATCATCACGCCTCTGTCCGGGTGAGGAAGCGGCGGACGTCGGCCACCTCCTCCGCCAGCGGCTCCGCCGGCAGGGGGCCGAAGGGTCTCACGGTCGCCTCCGCGCCCCTGCGCTCCCAGACGCCCGCGGCCACGCCGCCGGCCAGCACCACGGGGCGCAAAATCCCGCCTCCGGGGAACACCTGCCTGGCGTGCGCGGCGGGCACGACGGGATCGCGGCTCTTCCAGCCGAGCAGGAGCTCGTCGAACGCGGGAATCAGCCGTACCGGGACGTCCTGAGCCGGGAGCGGGTCCGTCGCGTCCGGATCGGGGCCGCTCAGGCGCCAGGCCGTACGCGCCTCGCCCAGGGACAGCCCGGACCAGGCGGCCAGGTCCTCCGGCTCGGACGGCCGGTGGGCGCGGCGGTAGCGGCGGGCCAACTCGGCCAGCGCCCGCTCCCGGTCGGGCTCCGGCGCGATCGGGGCGCCGAGCCAGTCGGCGGCGTGGACGTACGTGGGCTTGCCGCCCCGGGGCGGCGCGAGCACCGCCAGCCCGTGGAAGGCGGCCAGCGCGACCAGGTGCACGACGCCCTGCCCGTAGGCCCTGCCCGCCAGCCGCTCCTCCAGCTCGGCCTTGGTCAGCGGCCCCTGACCGGCCAGGGCGCCCTCGATCAGGGGCAGCAGGTCGTCGCCGGTGACGCCCTCCTGGCCCAGGCGGCGCAGGGTGCCGGTGTCGCGCCGGGTGAGGGCATGCAGCCACGGCAGGTCGTCGGCGTGGACGAAGTGCAGGGTGCCGCGCGGGCCCCAGGCGCGGACGATCTCGCGATCCCGCCACGCCGTCTCGACGTCCGCGAGCCGCAGCGACGGCGAACGGGCGCGGAAGGCCAGGCAGGCGGAGGTGACGTCCTGGGCCTGCACGGCGAGCAGGCGCCGCACGACCTCGCCGGCGCCCAGGCCCGGCGGCCGGTGCAGCAACTGCGCCTCGACACTCCTCACGCCCGCCCGCTCCTTCGCCGACCTGTACAGGTGCGCCTGGATTCTCCCGCATCGTCCACCCCGGACCGAACCGGAGCCGGAGGGCCGTGTCCCGCCGCGGTCCGAGATTGTCGGCCGGAAGCCTTACCTTAGAGCGCGTGCCCGATCAGCCCCTGACCCTCGACGCCGCGCTCTCCGACGAGGCGGTCCTGTCGACCTACCGCCGCATGTTCGCGGCCCTGGCCCGTGACAGCGGGGCCGTGGTGGACGACCCGGCCCTGGTCGACATCGCCGAGACCCTGTTCGCCGCGTTCGCGGAGGCGGGCGAGGAGTGGCTGACGCACGAGCAGATGCGCTTCGCCTGCCGGGCCTACCCGGGTGACCAGTTCGACAACCGGCTGCGGGTGCTCAAGGGGCTCGGGGCGATCCGCGAGGTGTTCCCCAAGCCCAACCAGCTCCGCTACCGCGCGTCGTTCACCAGCGTGGTGGGGCTGATGTTCATCCGGCGGATGATGGACGACGGCGGCCAGTCCGAGATGCACCGCCTGCTCGCCCTCGAGGACCTCAACGTCGCCGACCCGCGCACCACCATGGACGAGGCGCGGCAGAGCGCCGCCAACCTCGCCCGCGCGTTCCGGCTGTGGGCGCTGGAGCTGATCACGCTCACCACCGGCACGATCGAGGAGCTGCGCGAGCAGGCGCCCAAGCTGTGGGGCACCGAGGAGATCGCCCGGCGCGCCCAGAGCCTGCACGGCACCATCCTGACCCGCTGGCCCGAGCTCGACCGGGTCTGCACCGACCTGCGGGCCGCCATCTACGCCTACAGCGACGCCTCCCGCCGCGCGGCCGGCCGCCTGGCCGACTCGGCGGGCACGACCCGCAACCTCACGCTGCTGCCGACCGAGACGTGGCGCACGTTCACGCAGACCGCCTCCAAGGAGCGGCTGGCGGCGGTGCTCGACGGGTTCGTCTTCGACGCGCCGGCGCCGTGGCACGACCCGGCGGCGATCGCGCGGGCGGTGGACGAGGCGCCCCGCCCGGCGCCGGCGCAGCCCACTCCCCCGCGCTCGGCCCTGCCCGACCCGGGGCCGCAGGGCTCGCTCGACTCCTCGCCGGGCGCCGTCGTGGAGCGCCTGACGGGGGTCGCGGAGTCGCTGCTCGGGGCGTCGTCCCGGGTGGCGCTGGCCGACGTGCTCGGCGACGACTGGCCCTCCGCCCGGCGGCTGCTCGCCGACCTGACCACGATCGATCTGCGGCCGGAGCTGCCGTACCGGCTGACCTGGTCCGACGACCTCACCATCGACCCGGACCGGGAACCGGCCTGGCTGTCCCACGGCCACCTGGAGCGCACCTCATGACCCGCACTCGTTCCTGTCCGTCGTCGCTCGCGGGCGCTTCGAGCCTTTCCGGAGGCGCGTCATGACGAAGGCGTCGAAGCGCGCGCACGTGGACGGCGCCACCGCCCACGTGCTGGCCCGCGCCGGCGGTCCCCTGGCGCTGGGCGCGGGGGCACCGGCCCCGCCGGGCATGCTCCGGCTCACCCGGCCCGACTCCACCGGCCAGGCGCTCCCGGTGTGGCCCGACGGCGTCACGCCGGCGCTGCTGGAGGAGCACCAGGTGGCGCCGGTGCCGGTGGAGCGTTCCGGGGAGCAGCGCCGTGTCCTGGCCGCGTGCCTCAAGTGCTGCTGGACCGATCACTCCATCGACCCGTGGCCGGGAGAGCCCGCGCCGGTGGAGCTGGTGCTGGCGACCTACCGGGCCCTGATCGGCCGCACGGACGACCTCATGCGCAACTGGGCGGTGGGGGCGCTGCGCCGCCTGCACGACTCGGCCTGGGTCGTCATGGCGGACGGGCTGGTGACCCTCGGCCCGAGGTGCGCGCTGTGGCCCGTGTCGTCGCTGGCGCAGCTCAAGGAGCTCGTACGCCGGATCCCGGAGCCGGAGCGCGCGGAACTGAGGGTGGTGGCGGACTCCGACATCGTCGCGGCGGCCCGCGCGACGGCGGCCGCCGGAGCGGATCAGGGCGCGCCCGAGGCGGATCGCGGTGCGGCCGAGGCGGCTGAGGACGCCGGGCCCCTCCCCGAAGGAGAGCGGGCGGATCTCGAAGGAGAGCGGCCCCTTCCCGAAGATGAGCGGGCGGAGGCCGGAGAAGTGCGGGCGGAGGCCGTCCTCGGTGGCGAGCCGGGCCGGCTCCAGGCCGAGGACGAGGACGAGGACGAGAGGACAGGATCCCGGGCGGCCGGGGCGAGGGCGGCGGCCTTGCCTGCTCTCGGGGGACGCGCCGAGGCCGAGGTGCCCGACTTCGACGATCTCCTCGACGGCTACGACGAGAGACGGCGCGCCGAGCTCGTCGCCGCGTACATGGTGGTGGAGTACGCCGCCGAACCCGCCCAGGAGGCGCGCTTCGCGGCTCTGCGCGACCCCGCGCTGCGGAGCACGCTCGGCGAGATGCTCGCCCGGCGCGGCCGCACGCTGATCCAGCACCGCGAACGCTGGATCTCCGGATACTCCGACGAGACCGCCGCCCGGGCGCTCCGCGAGGCCGCCGGCCGAACCGCAGACACGACGGCCCCAGAGGCAGACACGACTGCCCTCTCCGCGAACACGGACACGGACACAGATACAGATACAGATACGGCCACCGACACGGACACGGACACGGCTCTCGCAGACGCGGACACCTCTTACGCAGGCCCCGCCGCCTCGACCGGAGGCGAACCCGGGAACGGCGGCCCCCTCGCTCCTCCAGGGCGGGCTCGGAGCCGGCGTGGCGCTGTGGGGTTCGACGCCTCGAACGGGCCCGGTGGCTCGATGGGGCTGGGCGAGGCGGAGCGGGCGGTGCTCACGCTGGTTCTCGTGCATTCCGTGGCGATCCCCCGGGCCGAAGGCGTGCTGCCGGAGGACACGTGGCTGTCCCCGCATCCCACGCCGGTCGAGGAGCTGCGGCGGCACACCCAGGTGCCGATCGGCGAGCTGGAGGCGGCGCTGCGGGTGTTGCGGCACGCGGGGCTGCTGGCGCAGGTGAAGGCGGGCGAGGAGGCGGGCGGGTACGTGCCCGGCCCCCAGTTCCATCGGCTCACCCCGGCGGCGCGGCGGCGGTTGCAGGAGGAGCTGATCCTGGCGGCCGGCCCGCACACGCCGCTCGCGACGGCCGTAAGAGCCCGAAGATCCGCCGGATAGGAGACCGGCGGACCGGCGACCGGATGTGGGCGTGGCCGGACGTCTGGCATGCCTGTCCGGTCCAGCGTGGCGGACGGGTTGAAGCAGGACCGCGCGGCCTCGGGGTCGGGTGGGTGGACAGGTACGAGGCTGTCCGGCGGCGAGCCGGGTCAGTGGATGGCGTGACCGTGCAGGAAGGGTGGCGGGAGTTCGAGTGTCGCAGGTGGAGAACGTGGTCGGGGACCGGGTGCTGATCGCCGTGCAGGCGGTCAACATCTCGCGGCTCTCGACCCATCCGGTGCCGACCGTCCCGGGCACGCTCATCGTCGTCGCCGGCGCGGGTCCCAAGGACTCCAACGGAGCCGGCAAGTCGTCGTTCATCGCGTCGATCACGGCGCTGCTGGGCGACGAGCAGTGGCGCTTCGCCTCCGGCGCCAAGGCGGTGTCGGAGCTGCTGTTCAACGCGGAGCTGGCCAGCGGGGCCGGCGGACGGCAGTGGGCGAGCGCCGACCACGGCTACATCGTGGGCGTCTTCGGGCCGCCTGAGGTGCGTACGGGCGATCTGTCGCGCGTCCTGCAGTCCAGGGCGACGACGGTCACAGGAGCGGCCGACCTCGGCCCCGGAGCGGAAGCTCTCGAGGTCACCGGTGCCGGGACGAGCGCCGACGCCGATGCTGAGGCCGGTGCGGGCGCCGGGGCCGGGGCGGGCGGCAGCGGCGCCGAAGCACAGGGAGACGGCGAAGAGCCGCTGCGGAGCGGGGAGCTGTTCGCCGTGCCCGACACCTCCGGCGGCGCCATGACCGTGTGGCTGCGCGTCAACCAGGAGGCGCCGCACCTGGAGATCCGCTGGCGTGACGGCGTCCACCTGGCGTCCGCCGCGTCCGAGGCGGAGCGGGTCGCGCGCGCCGACGAGACGTGGGCGTCCCTCCCCCGGTCCGCCGGGCGGCGCGACGTGGTGGCGCGCGACCTCACCAAGGTCCTGTACGGCGACCGCGTCCGCTGCGTGTCGTTCCTGTCCACCTCCGTCCGCAGCAAGGTGGCCACCAACCTGCTGTCCCAGCCGCTCAACGAGATCTCCCCGGAGCGGGTGTTCGAGGCGATCGCGGCGCTGACCGGGCTCGACGCCGAGCTGGAGCAGGAGCGCGAGGCACGCCGCGACGAGCACGCCAAGCGGGTGCGCGCGGCGCAGGCCGGCGAGCGGCTGGCCGAGTTCGAGGCGGAGTCGAAGGCGCTGCTGACCACGTTCGACCGTCGCGACCAGGCGCGGGTGCGGCTGGCCGAGGCGCTGCGGTGCTGGCGCGGCAGGCAGGCGCGCAAGCTGGCCGACGCGGCGGCCAAGGACGAGGCGCTGGCCGAGGAGCTCGCCGGGCACCAGGCGGCGAACGCGGCGGCCGCCGAGGCGATCGCCATGGTCAAGGCCGAGATCGCCACGTTGAAGGACGACACGCTGGACCGGGGCGTCACCGAGGCGCGGCGGGAGCTCGCGGCGCTCCAGGCGCGGGCCGCCAAGCTGGAGGCCGACCGGGCCGTGGCCGAGAACTCCGCCGACGAGCTGCGCGGCCGGATCCCCGAGCTGGAGGAGGCTCGCCGGTTCGCCGACGGCCGTGACGTCCCGGCGGCGGAGCGGGAGCTGCGCGAGGCGCGGCTGCGGCTGAACGAGGCGTTGAAGGCCCTCGGCGTCGCCGACCGGGAGGTGGCCTCCGCCCAGGCGGCCCTGGACGACGCCGAGGGCGGACCGGCCGCGGCGCAGCTCAACGCCCTGACCGCGGCCGGTCTCCACGCCACCGGCCTGCTGGACGCGCTGGACGTGGCCGAGCAGGCGCGCGACCAGTCCCGCGCCCCGGGTCTGAGCCTGGGCGGGCTGCGCGGCTGGCCGCACGAGCACGCGGTCATCGTCGACGCCGGACGGCTGGACGAGGCGGCCCGGGCGCTGCGCGACCTGCCCGGGTCGGTGCTGGTCAGCGCGGCCGGGGTGAGCGTCGTGGGGGCGTTCGACAGGGTGGCGACCGGGCGCGAGGCGCGCATCAAGGCCGCCGAGCAGCGCCTGAACCGGGCCCGCGACACGCAGGAGCTCGCGGCGCAGTCCGTACGCGACGAGGAGGAGGCGGTCGCCGAGGCGCAGCGGCGCCTCGACGGCGCGCGGGCCGGGGTGCGGCTCGCCGAGGTGGAGGAACGGCTCGCCGAGCGGCGGGCGCGGCTGGAGGAGCTGGCCGGCGCGCTGGAGGAGGTCGTCCCGGCCGTGGCCGAGGCCGAGCGCCAGGCCGCCGGGCTCGACTTCCGGGCCCGTACCCGGGACATGGAGATCGAACGGCTGGAAGGCCGGCGGCAGCGGCACGAGGCCGAGCGCGCCCAGGCGCGCGAGCAGGAGACCCGCGTCGGCGGCGACCGGGAGGCGCTGAAGCTGGCCGCGCTGGCCGCCGACTGGGGCGGCACCGCCGAGACGGCCCGCGAGTGGCTGCGGGCGCTGCCCGAGGAGGAGCGGCCGCGCACCGCCGAGGAGTGGTGGCGGATCGCCGAGCGCCACTTCGACCAGGCGTTGCGCGACACGTTCCCGGAGGAGGACGCCGAGATCCCCGAGGAGCTGGCGTTCCTGCTGTCGGAGCGCGGCGGGAGCACGGCGCGCGAGCAGGCGACGTTCGCGGCGGTGTGCGGGGCGCTCGCGTCCTACCTGCGCGGGCAGGAGGAGTACGAGAAGCACCAGCGGCGGCAGATCGAGGCCCAGCTCGTGTCGCGGCAGCGCGACCTGGCGGCGGCCGACAAGGGCGCGGAGGAGGCGGCGCAGTCGACGGCCGTCCACCGGGCGGCGCTCAGCGCGGCGATCAAGGCGCGGCTCACCCGGGTGGCGGAGGAGTTCGAGAAGCTCGACACCTCGTACGGCGGCTACGGCGCGACGCTGGAGTTCCCGGTGCCGCCCGCGCCGGTCGACCCGGAGCAGCGCTGGCAGTGGCGGGTGACGCCGAAGTGGCGGCGCGGCGAGGGGCAGGGATTCGTGCCGTACAACCGGCGGGCCAACACCGCGCTGATGGACGAGAAGGCGGTCAAGCTGGTGTGCGCGGCGGCGATCGCCTCGTCCGGCGGCGGCCATCTGTGCCTGGTGCTGGACGAGCTGGGCCGCAACCTGGGCAAGGAGCACCGGCGCGAGGCGGTGGCGCTGTTCCGGCGCATCGGCGAGACGTACGGGATCACGGTGATCGGAGCGCTGCAGGACGACATGGAGCCGTACGCGATCGACGCGTGCGGTCAGTACGTCAAGCTGCGCCGCTCGTCGGACGCCATGCCGTACAACGAGCCGCCGGTGATCGTGGGGCACGACCAGCACGCGGACCGGGTACGCGCACTGGCCGCGTACATGGACAGGACCCCGGCTGCGACGGCGCCTAGCGACTGAGGCGCGCCAGCCACCGGCCGTGTGCCGTCCAGCGCTCCACCTGCCGGAACCCGGCCGCGTGGGCGAGCCGCGGGATGTCGCTCGCCGACACGGTCGCCCAGCCGAACCAGTCGCCGACGACGGGGCCGCGGCGCAGCCGGAGCCGGTCCACGCGGCTGGTCGCGTCAGGCGGTGCCAGCTCGGCCAGGACGGCGCCGCCCGGCCGGACCAGTTGCCTGACCCGGCGCAGGAGCGCCTCCGGGTGGCCGCCGATGCCGATGTTGCCGTCGGCCAGCAGCGCCGTCGTCCACCGGCCGCTGCCCGGCACCTCGTCGAAGACGTCGCGCAGCAGCGCGAATCCGCCTGCCCTGCGGGTCAGGGCCACGGCGCGGGGCGTGATGTCGATGCCGAGCGCCCGCACGCCGCGGCGGGTCAGCTCGACGGTGAGCCGGCCGGGGCCGGAGCCGATGTCGAGCGTCGGGCTGGCGCACCGCTCCAGCAACGCCTCGTCGCCGTCGATCGGGTCGAACCAGCGCGCGGTGTCCAGCGCGACGCGCGTGCCGTCCACGTACTCCAGCTCGGCGCCCGCCCCGCCGAGCGCGTCGGCGTAGAGCTGCCCCATCATCGGTCCAGCTCCCGGAGCGCGGCGGCGAAGTGGGTGTCCGGCGCGTGGGCGGCCACGGTCGCGGCGTCGGCCGCGGTGTCGACGTCGGTCAGTTCGGGCAGCAGGTGAACGGCCAGCCCGGCCCGGTCCAGCCGGTCGAGCTGCAGTTTGCCGGTCTCCGGGTGCGACATCGGCACGCCCAGCACCAGCGCGGGATCCGGCCTGCGCAGGCCGAGCAGCCAGAAGCCGCCGTCGGCCGCCGGGCCGTAGACCGCGTCGTGGCGCGCCAGAGCGTCGGCGGCCTCGCCGAGCAGGGCGGGGGTCACCTGCGGCGTGTCCATGCCGATCAGGACGACGGGGTCCGGCCGGAGCCGGTGCGCGTCCGAGAATGCCGCCGCGAGACGCTCGTCCAGGCTCGTGCCCCGCTGGGGGATCACCGTGAAGCCGGCGGGCAGCCAGCCGCCCGGCAACCCGTCCAGGGCGAGCAGCCGCTGGGTGGCGGGCGTGGCGGACACCGCGCGCAGGCTGTCGCGGAGGGCGGCCTCGGCGAGCGCGGCGGCCTGTCGTGGGCTGAACGGCGGGGTCAGCCGGGTCTTGACCCGTCCCGCCACCGGCTCCTTGGCGATGATCAGGATTTGTGCCGAACAGTCGGGTGACATGCGTGGTCCTTCCGAGACGGAGGCCGGCAAGGGCGAAGAAGGCGATCGAGGGCCGGGGCGGCCGGCGTCCGCCGGCGTACGGCCCAGCCGACCGGCACGGCCAGGGCTGCCGCGGCGTAGAAGGCGGTCGCGGGGCTGGTGGCCGCCATCGGTCCCGCGACGTAGGCGACCCCGCCCGCCAGCGCCACCCCCAGCCACTCCCACCGACCGTCCATCGCGGCCAGCGCGACGACCGGCAGCGCGTACCAGGAGTAGCCCGGCGTGAGGAGCAGCAGCAGCGACCCGGTGACGATCAGCGCGCCGCGCCATGGTCGTTCCGGTTCGCCGTGGCGCAGGACGAAGAGAGCGATCAGGGCGAGCAGCGCGATCGCGGCGTAGGGCGCCCAGGCGTCCGGCAGCACCAGCCGCAGCAGGGCGTAGCGGTGTCCGTCGGCCGGGCTCCCGTAGCGCTCCTCCTGGAGGTAGCCCGGTAGGTAGCCCACGACGGACGCCCGGGAGAACAGCGCGTAGGGCAGGTAGGCGAGCGCCACGACCAGGGTGGCGGGCACCAGCGTCCTGACGACGCGCCGCCGGTCCGCTCCGTTCGCCAGCACTCCCGACAGCGCGCCGGGCAGCGCCGCGGCGGGCAGCAGCTTGGCCGCCACGGCGGCGCCGAGCAGCGCCCCGCGGGCGCGCGTCGCGCTCATGGCGAGCACGACCAGCAGCACGGCGAGCATGTCGACGTGCGCGTTGTTCACTGCCTCGACGGGTACGGCGGGGCACCACGCCCAGCAGGCGGCCGTCCGGACGTTCCACCTGCACAGGGCGAGGAGCACGACGACGGCCATCACCCAGCCGCCGAGCTGCAGGCCCTTGTGCCGGGCGCCGTCCGGTGAGAGCCAGTGGACCAGGAGGAAGTACCCCTGGGCGACCGGCGGATAGATGGTGGGCACGGTGGGGCGGTTGATCCTGGTGCATCCCCCGCCGGGGAGAGGCCACAGGTCGCGGGCCCCGCACGCGGAGGGGAAGAGCCAGCCGTCGCGCAGCCCGGCGAGTGCCGGGTCGGCCGGCGGGTGGTCGTACGGGGAGATGCCCGCGGCCTGCACCCGGCCGTCCCAGGCGTATCGGAAGGAGTCGGTGCTGCTGCTCGGCGGCGCCGACAGCCCGGCCGTGGCCATCACGACGCCGCCGGCGACGACCAGGACGGCCAGCCGCCTGTCCGGCTCCCGGCGCGCCAGCCACACCGCCACGGCGAACAGCGCCCAGGCGAGCAGATACCAGCCCAGACCGGGCGACCCGGCCACCGTCCGCACCACGGCGAGGGCCAGGCCCACGAGCACGACGATGAGCTTCACGCCGGCAGCCTCACATGTCGGAGGCGGTTCGTGGCCGCCGGAGCGCGAGACGTTCGCACTTCACAAGAACTCTTACGGAGTGCGAACGTCGCTGCGATCCGGCCGCGGGCGGGGCTAGCGTCGGACGGGTGAGAGTGATGGTCACCGGCTCGGCCGGATTCGTCGGCGGTCACGTGGCCGAGGCGTTCGAGGCCGACGGGCACGAGGTCGTCGGCCTCGATCTGCGCACCGGCACCGACGTGCGCGACGGCGCGGCGCTGGACCGGCTGCTGCCGGGGGTGGATCTCGTGGCGCACCAGGCCGCCAAGGTGGGTCTCGGCGTGGACGTCTCCGACCTGCCGGACTACGCCTCGGCCAACATGTACGGCACGGCCGTGCTGCTGGCGGCCATGGCCCGCCACCGGATCGAACGGCTGGTGCTGGCGTCCTCGATGGTGGTCTACGGCGAGGGCTCCTACGAGTGCCCCGCGCACGGCCCGGTGCGCCCGGGCCCGCGCGCGAGACGGGACCTGGAGGAGGGCCGGTTCGACCCCGTCTGCCCCGGCTGCGGCGTGCCGCTCCGCTGCGTCACCATCGCCGAGGACGCGCCGCTCGATCCGCGCAACGCCTACGCCACGAGCAAGCTCGCCCAGGAGCACCTGGCCGCCAACTGGGCGCGGGAGACCGCCGGAAGCGTCGTCGCGCTCCGGTACCACAACGTCTACGGCCCCCGCATGCCGCGCGACACGCCCTACGCCGGCGTCGCCGCGATCTTCCGCTCCGAGCTGGAGGCGGGGCGGCCGCCGAAGGTCTTCGAGGACGGCGCTCAGCTGCGCGACTTCATCCACGTGCGCGACGTCGCCCGGGCGAACCTGGCCGCCGCCCTGGCGCCCGCGCGTCCCGGCGAGGCGCGCGCGTACAACATCGCCGGCGGCCTCCCGCGCACCGTCGGCGAGATGGCCGCCGCGCTGGCCGCCGAGCGGGGCGGGCCGGCTCCGCGGATCACCGGCGGATACCGGCTCGGGGACGTCCGCCACGTCGTCGCCTCGCCCGAGCGGGCGGGCCGCGAGCTGGGCTTCCGCGCGGAGATCGCCTTCGAGGCGGGCATGAAGGAGTTCGCGTGGTCATGACCGTCGAGGTGATCCTGCCCTGCCTGAACGAGGAGGCCGCGCTCGGCTGGGTGCTCGGCCGCATGCCCGACGGCTACCGCGCCGTGGTGGTCGACAACGGCTCCACCGACCGCTCGGCCGAGATCGCCCGCGACCTCGGCGCCCATGTGGTCGGCGAGCCGCGCCGCGGCTTCGGCGCGGCCTGCCACGCGGGGTTGCTGGCCGCGAGCGCGGAGGTGGTCTGCTTCATGGACGCCGACGCCTCCCTCGACCCCCGCCAGCTCCCGAGAGTCGCCGGGCCCGTCCTGGAGGGCGAGGCCGACCTGGTCCTCGGCGCCCGCCGGCCGCGCGCCGCGGGCGCCTGGCCCTGGCACGCCCGGCTCGGCAACGCCGTCATCGCCCACGGCCTGCGCCGCCGCACCGGGGCGCCGCTGCACGACCTCGGCCCCATGCGGGCCGCCCGGCGGTCCGGGCTGCTGGCGCTCGGGCTGAACGACCGCAGGTTCGGCTATCCGCTCGAAATGGTGCTGAGCGCGGCGGCCTCCGGGTGGCGGATCGCGGAGGTGGAGGTGGACTACCTGCGCAGAGCGGGCCGTTCCAAGGTCACCGGCACCGTCCGGGGCACGCTGCGGGCCGCCTCCGACATGCGGCGGGTCATGGCGAGCCACACGCGGTGACGGGTCGCGACGGGGTCAGGGGGGCGCCGGGTCGTCGGTGGGGCGTTCGGGGGGCGGACCCGTGTACGAGGCGCGGAGGCGGAGGAGGGAGCCGCGTTCGTACTCCTCCATGGCGTGCGCCAGCCAGCCGGCGGTCCTGGCCACCGCGAAGATCGCCTCGCCGGCGCCCGGCACCATCCCGGCGACGGCGGTGAGGGCGGCCAGGGCGAAGTCGACGTTCCGTTCGGGAAGCCGGCGCCTGCGGACCTCCTCGAGGACGGCCTGCGCGGCGGCGAGCCGCTCGTGGCCGGGCGCCGCCTCCCGTACGAGTGCGAGCAGCAGCTCACCGCGGGCGTCGCCGTTCTTGTAGACGCTGTGGCCGAAGCCGGGGATGCGCTCGCCGCGCCGCACCCGGTCGGCGATCACGCGCGCCGCGCGGTCCGGCTCGGCCACCTCGGCGAGCAGGCGTTCCGCGCCGTACGACGCGCCGCCGTGCAGCGGGCCGCCGAGGACGCCGAGGCCGGTGAGCACCACCGCGTACGGGTCGGCGCGGGCGGAGGCGGCCACCCGGGCGGCCAGGGTGGAGGCGGCCAGCTCGTGGTCGGCGAGCAGGACCAGGGCGGCCTGCAGCGCGGCGAGCAGGGCCGGCGTGGCGGGCCGCGGGCACAACCGCGCCCAGAGCCGTTCGGCCACCGCCCCACGGCCCCCGGAGCTCCCGCCCCCTGACGCCGGGGGAAGGGGTGAAGCGCCTCCCAGCGTCGGAGCGTCACCCGGCTGCGGGGCGTCGTCCGGCGTGGGAGCGTCACCCGGCTGCGGGGCGTCGTCCGGCGTGGGAGCGTCGTCCGGCTGCGGCAGGGCGTCCACGAGGCCCGCGACCAGGCGGCGGCCGGTGGCGGCCACCGAGGCGGGGTCGAGCTGGTGGCGCAGCGAGTCGGCCGCCCCCAGCACGGTGGTGATGACCTGGAGCCGGTCCAGGGGCAGCAGGTCGGCGGGCAGCCCCTGCTGCGCCTTCACCGCGGCCCGCAACGCCTCCTCCTCGCACGCCCACCCCACGCCGCCCTCCGGAGAGCCATGATCCCCGGTCCAGAGCCATTCCGCGACCGCCTCGAACCCGGACGTCCTCGCCAGGGTCAGCGCGTCGCGCCCGCGGTAGTACGGCCGGTCGAGTCCCAGCGCCGTGACCGCCGACTCCACCACGAGCTCCGGCGGCTGCCCCCGGGGCCGGCCGCGGCGCGCCAGCCGTTCGATCTCGGCCGCGTCGAACAGGCTCCTGCGGTCGTCGCCGTGCCGCCGTGTGAGCAGCCCGCGGCTCACGTACGCGTAGAGCGTCGCGGGCTTGACCCCGAGCCGCTCGGCCGCCGTGGCGGCGTCGATCCACTCCACGTCCCCGCCTCCACGCTTCCATATTGATGAAAATCAATATTGATACACATTGAATGCACATGTCAACGTGAGGGCATGCCTCAGATTCACTTCCTCGACGTGACGAACCGGGACGGCGTGCAGACCGCGCGCACCGGCCTGTCCAAGTTCGGCAAGACCATGGTCAACTTCTATCTGGCCAAGCTCGGCGTGGCGCAGTCCGAGATCGGCTTCCCGTTCCTGTTCCACGAGGTCCCGTACGTCCGGGCGCAGGTGGCGCTGGCCGAGGCCGGGGCATTCGGCGGGCTGCGGCTGTCCGGCTGGTGCCGGGGCGTGGCGGCGGACGTGGAGCGCGCGGCGCCCCTGGGCCTGCGGCACTACAACCTGTCCATCTCGACGTCCGACTACATGATCCAGAACAAGTTCCGCGGCCGGCTCGACCGCGACGCGATCGTGCGCGAGATGAGCGCCGCCGTCCGCGCCGCCAAGGACGCGGGCGCCGAGACGGTCGGCGTCAACGCCGAGGACGGGTCGCGCACGGACACCGGGTTCCTGGTGGAGTTCGCGCTGGCCGCCAAGGAGGCGGGCGCCGACCGGGTGCGGTACTGCGACACGATCGGCGGCGACACGCCCGGCCGCATCCGGGAGCGGTTCGCGGCGCTGGCCTCGGCCACCGGCATGCCGGTCGAGACGCACTGCCACAACGACCTCGGGATGGCCGTGGCCAACTCCCTCTCCGGCGCCCTCGGCGACCTGGAGGCCGGCCAGGACGCGTGGGTCAACACCTGCGTGAACGGCATCGGCGAACGCTCCGGCAACGCCGACCTGCTGTCCACGATCCTCGCCTTCCGGCACGGGTTCGGCCTCGAGGCCAAGGAGGCCGAGATCGGCGATCCGCTCGACCTGTCGTGGGCGCGCCGGTTCGGGCTGTGGGCGTCGTACGCGTTCGGGCAGCCGCTGCCGTACAACCAGGTGGGCGTGGGACGCAACGCGTTCGCCCACGAGAGCGGCATCCACGCGGACGGCGCGCTCAAGGACCACGGCAACTACGAGCTGTACGACGAGGCGACGCTCGGCCCGTTCCCTGCGGACTGGCACACCCGCGCGGGCCGGGTCGTGCTGACCGGCGAGTACGGCGGCAAGGCGGGGTTCCGCCACGTCATGGAGGGCCTGGGCGCCGAGGTGCGCGAGGAGGACCTGACGCTCCGGCTGGTGCAGCTCTGCAACGCGATGACCGGCCGCCCGCTGACCGACGACGAGCTGCGGCTGATCGCGGCCCATCCGCGCGAGCTGTCGCTGCTGTTCCCCGGCCACGAGTCCGCCTGACACCTGCGCCCCGGTCAGGAGCCCGCCTGACCCCGGATCACGAAGCCGGACCGCCCGCCCTCTCAGTCCAGGGCGCGACCACGCGTCTCGGGCAGCGCGAGCAGGCACAGCAGGCTCAGCACGGCCGTCGCGCCCACGTACCCCCCGACGGCCGCACCCCCGCCCCACGCCTGCAACCCGGTCGCGACCAGCGGCGGCACCGCACCGCCCAGCACCCCGCCGAGGCTGTAGGCCACCGAGGCCCCGCTGTAGCGGAACTCGGTCCGGAACAGCTCCGGCAGGTACGCCCCCATGGGCCCGTAGGTCAGCCCCATCAGCCCGAGCGCCCCGCCCAGCGCCAGTCCGGCCAGGGCGACCGACCGGGTCTCCATCAGCGGGAACATCACCGGCCCCCACACCGCGGCCAGCGCCACGCCGGTGACGAGCACGCGGCGGCGGCCGAACCGGTCGGAGGCCGCCGCCGACGCCGCCGTACCCGCCGCCATGACGCCCACCCCGGCCAAGGTCAGCGCGAGCATCGTGGTCCTGGGCAGGCCGAGCGTCGCGGTGCCGTACGCCAGGCAGTAGGTGGTGGCGGTGTAGAACAGCGTGTACGCGATCGTCATGGCGCCCGCGCCCAGCAGCACCCGGCGCCATTGGTGGCGCAGCAGCCCGGCGAGCGGCACGCGGGCGACCCGGCCGCCGTCCACGGCCGCGCGGAAGACCGGCGCCTCGCGGACGCGCCGCCGTACGTACAGGCCGACGGCCACGAGCGGCAGGGCGGCCACGAACGGCAGCCGCCACCCCCAGCCCGCGAACTCCTCCTCCGTCAGCGCCGCCCCCAGCACCAGGAAGCACCCGTTGGCCGCCACGAACCCGACGGGCGGCCCGAGCTGCGGGAACATCGCGTACCGTCCCCGCCGGCCGGGCGGGGCGTGCTCGGCCGCGAGCAGCGCCGCGCCGCCCCACTCGCCGCCCAGCCCCGCGCCCTGCGCGAACCGGAGCAGCACGAGCAGGACGGGCGCCGCGACGCCGATCGCCGCGTGTCCGGGCAGCAGCCCGATCGCCGCCGTCGGCAGCCCCGTCACCAGTAGCGAGACGACCAGCGTGGTGGCGCGACCGGCCCGGTCGCCCCAGTGGCCGAACAGCGCCGAGCCGAGCGGGCGCGCCACGAACGCCACCGCGAGCGTGGAGAAGGCGGCCAGCCGCGCCGCCACCGCGTCCATGCCGGGGAAGAACACGCCGCCGAGCACCAGCGCCGCCGCGGTTCCGTAGACGTAGAAGTCGTAGAACTCGATCGCGGTGCCGCAGAGGCTCGCGACGGCGACCCAGGAGACGCGGGGGCGGCCGAGCGTTCCGGCTTGGGGCATGAGGGGCATTTTGTCTCATTATCTGAATGGGCGTCTCACCATCTGACACGCTGACGCTACCAGCACGTTCTCTTCCCGATCCGGCTCTTGACGGGCTCTCACTTCGAGTGAGAACGTTACCAACGCATCGTTGAGAACGTTCTCAAATTGAGAAGCGAACGGAGAGATCGTGACCGACCAGCTGCCGCTCAAGCCCATCGAGACCGACCTGACGGAGAAGGCGCGCAACACCATCGCCCAGCGCCCCCAACTGGAGGAGCTCGTCGCGGAGGCCGTCTCGAAGGGCCTGCGCAACGTGTTCTTCGTGGGCGCGGGCGGCTCGCTCATCGCCGCCTACCCCGGCCACTACCTGCTGGAGCGTGAGGACACCGTCCCCGTCTACAAGCTGCAGAGCGACGAGCTGAACACCGGCCGCACCAAGCGGCTCGGTGAGGGCTCGCTGGTCTTCCTGGCCTCCTACACGGGCAAGACCAAGGAGACCGTGGCCGCCGCCCAGTACGCCCGCAGCACCGGCGCCACCGTCGCCATCGTGAGCAAGGACGGCGGCCCGCTGGCCGAGGCGGCCAACGTCGCCTTCACCGGCCAGAGCGACCTGTTCCTGCAGCTCGCCGCGTACGCCGTCATGCGGCAGACCGGCGTCGAGCGTGACTGGGCGCTGCTCGACCAGGCTCTGGAGGCCCTGCCCGAGGCCCTGCTGTCGGCCGCCCAGGAGCACGAGGACCGGGCCCGGATCGTCGCCGAGACGCTCAAGGACGAGCCCATCACCTACGTCCTCGGCTCCGGCCCCAGCTTCAACTGGGCGTACGGGCTGGCCATGTGCTTCCTGCAGGAGATGCAGTGGAAGCACGCGGCGGGCTTCAACTCGGGCGAGTTCTTCCAGGGCGCGTTCGAGGTCGTCAACGACGACGTGGCCGTCATCAACCTGCTCGGCGAGGACGCGTCGCGGCCCATGGCCGAGCGGGCCAAGCGCTTCCTCGACACGTACGCCAGCAAGAAGACCTTCCACATCGACACGAAGAACCTGACCCTGCCGGGCATCCCGGCGGAGCTGCGCGGCGAGTTCTCGCCGCTGGCGATCGCCGTGCTGATGGACCGGGTCGCCCGTCACTACGAGGCCGTGCGCGGCCACGACCTGGACAAGCGCAACTACATGTTCAAGGTCGACTACTGATCCCGCACGCGGCCGCAACGGTCCCCCCGCCGGAGCTCCGGCGGGGGGACCGCCGTGAGAGAGGCACTGTCGTGAGAGGAGGAGGTTTGCCCGTCGAGCTGGTGATCCTGGACTGCGACGGCGTGCTGGTGGACAGCGAGCGCATCTCGGTCCGCGTCGGCACGGCGGCGCTGCGCCGGCTGGGGTGGGAGATCGACGAGCGCGAGTACGCCGCCAGGTTCGTGGGGTGCAGCGACGAGCACTGGTGGCGCGAGGTGGGCGCGAACGTCCCGCCGGGCTGGCGGGAACGGCTGGCCGAGGAGCACGACGCGGCCATGGAGGCCGAGCTGACGCCGGTGCCGGGCATGCCCGAGGCGCTGGAGGGGCTGAGCGTGCCCGCGTGCGTCGCCTCCAACGGCGGCCACGCCAAGATCGCGCGCAGCCTGCGGCTGACCGGCCTGGCCGCGCGCTTCGCCGGTCGCGTCTTCAGCGCCGAGGACGTCGCCCGGGGCAAGCCGGCCCCGGACCTGTTCCTGCACGCCGCCGCCACCATGGGGACGCCGCCGGAGCGGTGCGTGGTGGTGGAGGACAGCCCCTTCGGGGTGCGGGCCGCGCGGGCGGCGGGCATGCGCTGCCTGGCGTTCACGGGAGGGCTCACGCCGCCGGAGCGCCTGTCCGGGCTGGGCGCCACGGGCCTGTTCGACGACCCAGCCGTCCTGCCGGGCCTCGTCGCCGCCCTCGACTGACCCCGCCACCGCCCTCAGCCGAATGCGAGAGATCCGTTGATCTCGAAGCTCTCGTCCAGAACGGCGACGAGGCGGTCGGCGGCCCGCGGGCTGATCTCGCTCGCCCATGGGCGGACGAGGCCGAGGAAGCCCTGCAGTCGCCGCTGCACCGTGGTCAGGAGGTCAGGCAGGTCGTCGAGCCGGATCTCCACCTCGTGCTGGGATGAAGGCAGCGAAGGCGGGCCCGCCCCCTGCCTGAGCCGGACGGCTCCGGCGACGTGTTCGACCTCGGTGTGGGGATCGTGCCCGAGCCAGATGCCCTTCTCGTGCGGCACGTCGCGCCATTCCCGCCAGTTCTCCAGGCCGCAGCAGCACCCCGGCAGGATCCGCGCGCCGGTCGCCGTGTCCCTGACCCGCAGCCCGCCCGGGGCGAGCAGCGTCTCGGCGTCGGCCAGATGCCGGTCGAGCAGCTGGTGGAGCTCGCCGGTCGGCGTGGTCGGGATGTCGCCGTAGCCGAAGATGACCGCCATCGCGGTGCCGACCTCGGCCGGGCTCATCCGGCCGGAGAGGGCGAGGATGCCGTCCCCGGCCGGTTCGGCGACCGGCCAGGCGGTGAAGCCGACCGTTGCGCCGGTCTCCAGAACGGCATCGATGCGGATCACGTCCACCATTGTCGCGCCCGGCGTCGTCAGGGTCCTGACCTGTGCCGGTCGTCCGCGTCAGGGGTGCGCCTGTGACGGTCGTCATGGGTCAGGTCACGACCGGGGACACTCATCCCGGGAAGATCGCGAGCCTACCGTCGAAGACATGACGAACACCGTGACCTTCACCGGAGTCAGGAAGGGCTACGGACGGGTGCGCGCCCTCGACGACGTCACCTTCCGTGGCCCAGGGCGAGACCGTGGCGCTGCTGGGCCCCGACGGCGCGGCCAAGTCCACCTCCGTGGACCTCATGCTGGGGCTCAGCAGGCCCGACCGCGGCACGATCGCCGTCCTCGGCACCGAGCCGGGCCGCACGGTGGCACGGGGCCGGGTCGGCGCGATGCTCCAGTCGGGCGGGCTGCCCGCCGACACCTCCGTCGCCGACGTCGTCCCGCTGGCCGTCCGGCTCTACGGCGGCAAGCGCACGGTCGCCGAGGTGCTGGAGCTGGCCGGCCTCACCGGCCTCGCCCGGCGCGGATGCGACGAGCTGTCCGGCGGCCAGGCCCAGCGGGTGCGCTTCGCGGTCGCCATGGCCTGGCAGCCGGAGCTGCTCTTCCTCGACGAGCCGACCGTCGCCATGGACGCGCCGGTCACGGAGCTGGCGGACGCCATCCGCAGGGTCGCGGCCGGGCAGCGGGTGATCGACCCGGCTCTGGCCGTGCAGGCGCTCAGCGAGGGCTCCTCCCCGCTCACCCCGCGCGAGACCGAGATCCTCGCCGCCTCGCGCGGGCACGGCACCATCGCCGAGCCGGCCCGCGAGCTCTACCTGTCGCCGGACACCATACGCAACCATCTGTCCGCCGCGATCCAGAAGCTCGGCGCCCGCACCCGGGCCGAGGCGATCGAGATCGCCGAGGAGAAGGGCTGGCTGGTCTGACCGGTCGTCGCCCAGCGTCCGGCGTCGAGGTCACTCCAGCCGTGCCGGGCCCACGGCAGAGCACATGGCGCGGCGCCGAAGTCAGCTCAGCCAGGCCCACGTCGGAGCACACGGCGCGGCGCCGAAGTCAGCTCAGGCGGGCCCAGGCGCGGGCGAGCGCCGCAACGGCCTGGTCGGCCACCGGCGGTGGCGGGGCGAAGCTGAGGCGCAGGTGGTCGCGATGGCGGCCGTCCGCCGAGAACAGCGAGCCGGGCGCGACCGCCACCCCCTCCTCGCGGGCCAGCGCCGCGAACCTGTCGCCGTCGACGCCCGGCAGCCGTACCCACACCGACAGGCCCCCGGCGGGCCGGGTCCAGGACCAGTCGGGCAGGCGCTCGGCCAGGGCGGCGGTGAAGCGGTCGCGGCGGCGGGTCAGCTCGTCCACCCACGGGCCGACGGGGTTGTGCTCCAGCAGCTCGGCGGCCAGCCGCTGTGCCACGGCGCTGGTGGCCAGGTCGGAGTCCAGCTTGACCTCGGTGATCCGGGCCAGCAGCGCCTCGGGCGCGGTCAGCCAGCCGATCCGCAGGCCGCCCCACAGCACCTTGGACAGCGAGCCGACCGTCACCGTGCCGTGCGGGTGCACCCGGGACAGCGGCTCGGGCGGCGCGGCGCCGTCGTGGATGACGCGGGCCAGGGCGCGATCCTCGACCAGCGGCACGCCGGCGGCCCCGGCCAGCTCGGCGACGTGCCGCAGCTCGGGGACGGCCCCGGTCGGGTTGTCGACGGCCGTCACGTAGACGGCGGCCGGGCGATGGCGGGCGAAGGCGGCCTCGGCGGCGCCGGGGTCGGTGAGGTCCACGGCGACGGCGTGCGCCCCGGCCCTGCGGAACGCCGCGAGCGCCCCGACGTACGTGGGGTCGCCGACGAGCACGCGCTCCCCCGCCCGCAGCAGCGTGCGCGCGGCCAGGTCGATGCCCTGCTGCGCCCCTCCGGTGATCAGCACGGACCCGTCCGCCGCCGCGGGGTCGCCGGAGCCGAGCAGGGCGCGCAGGCGCGGGTCGCCCATGGCGTCGTAGCCGTGGCCGCTCGGGCTGCGCAGCAGCGAGGCCGGATCGAGCGGCGGCATCGCGAGGTGGGAGGGGTCGGGCACGACGGAGGTCGACAGGTCGGCGGGCAGGACGGCACCGGTGAGCAGCCCCGCCATGGACCGCGTCCGGGTGACGTAGGTGCCGCTGCCGTGGCGGCGCTCGCACAGCCCCTCCTCGCACAGGGCGTTGAACGCGGCCGCCACCGTGCCCCGGCTCATGCCGACGGCCTGGGCCAGCTCCCGCTCCGACGGCAGCCGGTCGCCGGGGGCGAGGGCGCCGGTCTGGGCGAGGTCGGCCAGCGCACCCGCGAGCCGGCGGCCCGGCGGCCCCTGGTGCAGCCGGATCCGGTCGAGGAGCAGCGTGACGAGCGGTTCCATGCGGCCCATACTAGCTTGCCACTTTGCCGATCAATGGCATAACGTGCTGAGCCACTTGAGGAGGTGGCGTCCATGGAGGCAGGCCGCATCTGGATGGACGGGACGCTCGTCCCGTGGGGCGAGGCCCGGGTGCACGTGCTCTCGCACGCGCTGCACTACGGCACGGGCGTGCTGGAGGGGACGCGGGCGTTCGACACCGACGCGGGGCCGGCGGTCTTCCGGCTGCGCGAGCACCTCGAACGGCTCCACCGCAGCGCGCGGATCGTCGGGATGCGGGTGCCGTACGAGGTGGAGGAGCTGGAGGCGGCCACGCTGGAGACCGTCGCCGCGAACGGCCACCGCGCCTGCTACATCCGCCACCTCGTGCACCGCGGCTACGGCGAGCTCGGCCTGGCCGCGCGCGCCAACCCGGTCGTGGTGTCGATCGCGACGTGGGACTGGAAGGCGACGGCCGCCGGCCTGCGGCTGATGACCAGCTCGTGGCGGCGCAACGACCAGGCGGCCGTGCCGACGGCCGCCAAGGCGACGGGCCCCTACCTCAACTCGGTGCTGGCCAAGGCGGAGGCGGTCGAGGCCGGCTACGACGAGGCGGTGCTGCTGAACGCGGCCGGCCAGGTCAGCGAGTGCACCGCCGCCAACCTGTTCGTGGTCCGCGAGGGGCGGATCAGCACCCCGCCGTCGAGCGCCGGGGCGCTGGAGGGCATCACGCAGGACACCGTCGAACGCCTGGCCGCCGACCTCGGCATGCCGGTGGCGAGGCGCGACGTGATGCGTTCCGACCTCTACGGCGCCGACGAGGTGTTCCTGTGCGGCACCGCCGCCGGAGTGGCGCCGGTCCGCTCGGTCGACGGGCGCGAGCTGGCCGCTCCCGGACCGGTCACGAGCTCGCTGGCCGCCGCCTACACGGAGGCCGTCCACGGCCGCGACCCTCGCTACCGCCACTGGCTGACCCCGGTGCGGCCACGCCTGTCTGCCGGCCTGCTGCCCTGATCCGGAGACGCCCGCCACGATGCCGGGCGACACGCTTCGGTCACCCAGCGTGAGCACGTTGCCGGGTGCGGCTCCCCGTGGGTCACGACGCGCCGGCGACCGTGCGGCTCCCCGGTCAGCCGGTCCGGCTCGGCGAGCCGGCCGCGCAGCACACCTGCACAGCAGGACACGCGCGCGTTCCCCGAACGGGCCGCCGCGCCAGGAGGCCGCCCGGTCGTCCAACGCGCCGCCGAGGACCTGTCCCAGGTCGGGGCACTGGACCGTCGGGGCGACGGGGAGCGAGGCCGGGGACTCCACCCGGTGGAGGCGGGCGAACAGGCCCTTCCCTTCGTCCCCGGCGCGCCGGGTCACTTCGGCTGGTCCCTGACAACCGGCGCGTCTGACGGGCCGACGCCCTCCAGCCGCTCCCCAGCCGCGCCACCGCCATCTGTTGACTCTGCGTAATCACAACGCCCCGGCGACGGCCAAGAAGACGCGCGTAACGGCGGCCCGCCCCGTGCGGGTTCAGCGGCCGTCTCCCTGGAGGCCCTCAGCCCCGTACGACGACTGGCGCCGACCAGGCGAAGCCGTAACACATCAAAGTCTTCCAATGATCAACGCGACGCCGCCGACTCGCGCTCGATGAACCGGGTCGGCAGCCGCCGGTGGGTGAAGCGTTTGTCGCTGCCCTGGACGCGGTCGAGCAGCAGCCGCCCCGCCTCCGCCCCCAGCTCGTAGATCGGCTGCGCCACCACGCTCAGCGGCGGCGAGATCGCCTCAGCCCAGTCGGCGTCGTCGAAGGCCACCAGCGACACGTCCGCCGGGCAGCGCATCCCGAGCCCGCGCAGCGCCTGGAGCACCCCCAGCGCCAGGAGGCTGTCCAGGGCGAGGATCGCCGTCGGCGCGTCCGGCAGCGCGAGCAGGCGCCGGGTGGCGGCGGCCGCGTCCTCCCGGCGGAAGCCCTCGGCGCTCACCAGCTCCGGCCGGGGCTCGACCCCCGCCTCCACCAGCGCGTCGCGGTAGCCGGCGGCACGCGCGCCGACCGTGGTGGCCGCCAGCCGCTCCACCCCCCGCAGGCCGGGACGGGACAGCTTCGGGCGGAGCTTCTCATCGCCGCCGGTCAGTAAGGCGACCGACCGGTGCCCGAGTTTCAGCAGCCGCTCGGTGGCGTCCTTGGCGGCGGCCCGGTTGTCGATGCCGACCGTGTCGGCATCGAGGCCGGGCACCCGCCGGTCGAGCAGCACGATCGGGATGCCGGCGTCCACGACGGCCTGCAGCGCGTCGCGGTCGGCGACATCCGTCGGGGCCACCACGAGGCCGTCGACGCGGCGCTCGGCGAGCACGCCCAGCGCCTTGCGTTCGAGCGCGAGGTCCTCGTCGGTGTTGACGAGCAGCACCTCCCAGCCGCGCTCGTGCGCGGCGTCGGCGATGCCGCGCAGGGCGCGCGAGAAGAACGGGTTCTCGATGTCGGGCACGAGCACGCCGAGCGTGTGCGTCAGCCCTGTGATCATGCTGCGGGCCAGGCTGTTGGGCCGGTAGCCGAGGCGCTCGGCGGCGGCCTGGACGGCCTCGCGGCTCTTCCTGCTCACCGAGCCGTAGCCGCCGAGAGCCCGGCCGGCCGTCGCGGTGGAGACGCCCGCCTCCTTGGCGACGATCTCGATCGACGGCATGGCCCGCCGGACGCTGCCGCTCATGCGCACCCCCGGTGCTGCTTGGTCGTGTCCTGGACATCATCCCCCCTCGGGAAGAGCGAAAGGGGTGATCAACGGGCCACCGTAGCGGATTCGGCGGCAACTCTTGACATGGGTCCCACAGATTGAGAACGTTCTCACCCAAGTGAGTGAGAACCTTCCCAGTCACAGGAGCCCGTGTGAACCCACGCCTGGTTGCCGTCGGCGACAACGTCGTCGACTGCTACCCCGACCTCGGCGTCATGTATCCCGGCGGGAACGCCGTCAACGTCGCCGTCCATGCCCGCAGGCTCGGCGCCGCATCAGGCTACCTGGGCGCCGTGGGCACCGACGCGGCGGGCCGGGTGGTACGCGCCGCGCTGGCCGGCGAGGGCGTGGACCTGTCGCTGCTGCGCGTCGTCGAGGGACCGAACGCCTCCGCGACCGTCCGCCTCGTCGCCGGGGAGCGCAAGTTCACCGGCGGCCAGGAGGGCGTGTCCCGCTTCCGCCTCACCGCCGCCGACCTCGAGCGGCTGGCCGAGGCCGACGTGGTCCACACCGGCGAGTGCTCTTTACTGGAGGACCAGCTTCCCGAGCTGGCCACGGCCGCGCGGCGGCTGTCGTTCGACTTCTCCGAGCGTCCCTGGGAGTACGTCGAGGCGCACGCCCGCCACGCCGGCATCGCGATCCTGTCGGCCCCGTCCGGCGCACGCGACGAGGCGCACGCGCTGGCCCGCCGGGTGCGGGACCTCGGTCCCTCGACCGTCGCGGTGACGCTCGGCTCCCAGGGAGCGGTGCTCGTCCGCGGCGACGAGACGGCCTGGGCACCCGCGGAGCCGATTACCGTGGTGGACACCCTGGGAGCCGGCGACGCGTTCATCGCCCGCCTGCTCGTGGGCGCCGTCCGCGGCGAGGACCTGCCGGACCTCGCGGCGGCCGCCACGGCGTACGCGTCCGCGGCCTGCGCCTCCTACGGGGCCTTCGGGCACGAGGCCCCCCTCGACGCCACCCTCGCCACCCCCCGTGACGCCCCCGCGGCGGTCCTGCCCAACAGCAAGGAGTCAGCATGAACAAGCACCGCTGGAGTGCGCTCTCCCTGGCCACCCTCATCGTCGCCGCGGCAGGCTGCGGCGGTGGCGGGACGAGCGCGACGCCCGGCAAGGCCGACCTGGCCGCGCCCAAGGAGAAGTCCGGCACGCTGACGATGGTGACGAAGTTCGCCAACCCCGAGTACGCGCCGTACTTCGAGAAGGTGGTGGCCGAGTACAAGAAGGCCAACCCCAAGGTCGACATCAAGCTGGAGCAGGTCGGCGACCAGGCCTACAAGGACAAGATCCGGGTGCTCAGCGCCTCGCGCGACCTGCCCGACATCTACTTCTCGTGGGCGGGCGACTTCGCCAACAAGTTCGTGCGGGCGGGCCTGGCGGCCGACCTGACGAGCGTCATCGGCCCGAGCACGCAGTGGGGCTCGACGTTCGCGCCGGCCGCGCTCAAGGCGTTCGAGTACGGCGGCAAGAACTACGGCATGCCGCTCGACCTCGACGGCAAGTACCTCGCCTACAACAAGGCCGTCTTCGACAAGGCGGGCGTCACGGTGCCGGCCTCGTTCGAGGACCTGCTGACGGCCTGCGACAAGCTGAAGGCCACGGGGGTGCAGCCGATCGCGTTCGGCAACCAGTACGGCTGGGCCGCCATCCACTACATCACCCAGCTCAACGCCTACGACGTGCCGGCCAAGACGCTGACCTCCGACTACACCCCGGCGACCGGGGCGTTCACCGACCCCGGCTACGTCACGGCGCTGAAGCAGTTCTCCGACCTGGTGGGCCGCTGCGGCACCAAGGACGCCAACGGCCTGTCGCACGAGACGGCGCAGGCGCAGTTCCTGTCCGGCAAGGCCGGCATGCACTACCTGGAGTCGGTCGAGTTCGAGGCGGTCGACAAGGCCAAGCCGCCGCTCGACTGGAGCTTCTTCCGGCTGCCCGCGCCGTCCGGCGCCGCCGGCGACCCCTCGGCGCTCACGGGCGCGCCCGACGGGTTCCTGGTCAACGCCCAGAGCAAGAACGCAGGACTGGCGGTGGACTTCCTGAAGTTCATGACCAGCCAGCAGAACGCGGCGGCGCTGACCAAGGACCTCGGCTGGCTCAGCCCGGTCAAGGGGTCGGCGAGCACGGCGAACGCCAACAAGCAGCTCACGGACGCCCTGGCCGACATGGACAAGGCCGGAAATTTCGCGATCTGGCTGGACACCATCACCCACGCTGAGGTCGCCAGCGCGTACCTGTCCGGCGTCGAGGGCATGCTGTCCGGCTCCAAGAGCCCCGAGCAGGTCATGACCGGCGTCCGCGAGGCGGCCGCGAAGGCGAAGAAGGAAGTGGGTTGATGCCATGGGCGCCTTGCTGACCCGCTGGCGCGCCTGGGTCTGGGTGCTGCCCGCCGTCGCCCTGTTGCTGGTGTTCGTCTACTACCCGATCGTGGACAACCTGCGGCTGAGCTTCTTCTCCTGGAACGCCTTCTCCCCCGAGCCCCGGTTCGTGGGCGTGGACAACTACACCGAGATGTTCACCGACCCGGTGTTCTGGCGGGCGCTGCTCAACAACGTCGCCTACGCCGTCGTCTCCCTGGTCTTCCAGGCCGGCCTGTCGCTGGTGCTCGCGGCGCTGCTGGAGGAGCTCGTCGGCAAGCGGCTGCGCGGGCTGCTCCGGACGCTGTACTTCATCCCGGCCGCCATGTCGATCACCGTCGCGGGCGTCCTGTTCTCCTTCCTCTACAACCCCAGGTACGGGCTGGTGAACGAGGCGCTGCAGGCCGTCGGCCTCGGCCACCTGGCCCGCGCCTGGCTCGGCGAGGAGTCGTCGGCCATCTGGAGCGTCATCGCGATGAGCCAGTGGCAGTCGATCGGCTACACCGCCGTGCTGTTCGTGGTGGCCATGCAGCGCATCCCCCGCGAGTACTACGAGGCGGCCAAGGTGGACGGCAGCGGCGCGGTGCGCACGTTCTTCTCCATCACGCTGCCGATGGTGCGCGAGATGACCACGCTGATCGTCATCCTGACGATCTCGGGGGCGTTCCTGGTCTTCAACGAGGTCATGGTGATGACGGCCGGCGGGCCGGACAACTCCAGCCAGGTCCTCGGCACCTGGCTGTACCGCAAGGCCTTCTTCGAGGACGACATGGGGTACGCCGCGTCCGTGGCCACGGTGATCTTCGTCATCACGTTCGCCATCGCGGCCGGGCAACTGGCCCTTTCCCGACGCCGGAGGTATGACTCGTGATCGCGCTGGACTCCGGGGTCGACCGCCGGACCACCGCCAAGCACCGGCCCCGCGCCACCATGAGCTTCCGTTCGGTGGTGGGCCGGGTGCTCGGCTGGACCCTGCTCGGCGCGTTCGCCGTGGCCGTGCTGTACCCGGTGCTGTGGATGGTGCTCAGCGGGTTCAAGGACAACCAGGAGGTCTTCAACCAGCCGTGGGGGCTGCCCGGCGAGCTGCGCTGGGAGAACTACGCCCGCGCCTGGGACCTCGGCGTGACCCGTTACTTCACCAACAGCGTCATCGTGACCTCGGCCTCGATCGTGGCCACCACGCTGATCAGCGCGTGGGCGGCGTACGGGCTGTGCCGGCTGAAGCTGCCGTTCGGCAACGGGGTGGCACTGCTGGTGCTGGGCGGACTGCTGCTGTCGCCGACGGTGGCGCTCATCCCGCTGTTCCGGCTGCTGACCGCGATCGGGCTGTTCGACACGTACTGGGCGCTGATCGTGCTCTACACGGCGTTCCGCATCCCGTTCACGATCTTCCTGATCCGGGCGTACATGATCGAGCTGCCGCGCTCCGTGGACGAGGCGGCCACCATCGACGGGGCGACGCGGGCGCAGATCTTCTGGCGCGTCATCCTGCCGATGTCCCGGCCGATCCTGGTGTCGGCGGCGCTGCTGCAGGCGCTGTTCGCGTGGAACGAGTTCGCGTTCGCGCTGGTGTTCGTCAGCGACGAGTCGCTGAAGACGCTGCCGGTCGGCCTGGTGTCCATGCAGAGCCGGCTGCTGACGGACTGGCCGGTGGTGCTGGCGGGCCTGACCATCGCGGCCCTGCCGACGATCCTGCTGTTCCTCATCGGGCAGCGGCAGTTCCTGCGCGGGCTGACGGAGGGCGTCGGCAAGTAGCGGATCCTCTCCACGCGGCCCCGAGGGGCCGGGGCCGGTCGCGGGCGGCGCTCCATGAGGAGCGGCCGCCCGCGCCGCTTTTCCGCTACCCTATGTTTACGTAAACATGTTCACGTGAACATAGGCCGACGGTCTCCCTTGAGGAGTGGTAGTGACAGCTCATCGGCAGCCTCGCTGGCTTCGCTGGCCCACGGACCCCGACAGGGGGCGGCTGGCCTTCGGCGCGGACTACAACCCGGAGCAGTGGGGCCGGGAGGTGTGGGAGGAGGACGTCCGGGCGATGCGCGCCGCCGGGGTGAACATCGTCTCGCTGGCGATCTTCTCCTGGGCGCGGCTGCAGCCGCGCGAGGACGCGTGGACCTTCGGCTGGCTGGACGAGGTCATGGACCTCCTGCACGCGAACGGCGTCGCCGTGGACCTGGCGACGGCGACCGCGTCCCCGCCGCCGTGGCTCACCGCCCGGCACCCGGAGATCCTGCCCGTCGACCACGACGGCCGCACCCTGTGGCCCGGCGCGCGCCAGCACTGGCGCCCCACCTCGCCGGTCTTCCGCGAGCACGCCCTGCGCCTGGTCCGGGCCATGGCCGAGCGGTACGGGAGCCACCCGGCCCTGGCCGCCTGGCACGTGAACAACGAGCTGGGCTGCCACAACGTCTACGACTACTCCGACGACGCCGCCGCCGCGTTCCGGGTCTGGCTGCGCGAGCGGTACGGCACGGTCGAGGAGCTGAACCGGGCGTGGGCGACCTCGTTCTGGTCGCAGGCGTACGGCGCCTGGGAGGAGGTGCTGCCGCCGCGCCTGGCCGCCTCCTTCCCCAACCCGACCCAGCAGCTCGACTTCAAGCGCTTCTCCTCCGACGCGCTGCGCGACCACCTGCGGGCCGAACGCGACCTGCTGGCCGAGCTCACCCCCGGCATCCCGGTCACCAGCAACTTCATGGTCATGGGCGAGACCAAGGGCATGGACTACGCCGCCTGGGCGCGCGAGGTGGACTTCGTCTCCAACGACCACTACCTGCTGACCGGCCCGCAGGCACAGGACGAGCTGTCGTTCTCGGCCAACCTGACCGGCATGCTGGCCGGGGGCCGGCCCTGGTTCCTCATGGAGCACTCCACCAGCGCGGTGAACTGGCAGCCGGTCAACAAGGCCAAGCGGCCCGGCGGCATGGCCCGCGACTCGCTCACCCACGTCGCGTACGGGGCGGACGCCGTGTGCTTCTTCCAGTGGCGGCAGTCGGCGGGAGGGGCCGAGAAGTACCACTCGGGGATGATCCCGCATGCCGGCACCGACAGCGAGGTCTTCCGCTCGGTCGCCGACCTCGGCGCGACCCTGGAGGCGCTCGCCCCGGTCGCGGGGACGCGCCGGCGCCCCGCAGCCGCGGCGATCGTGTTCGACTGGGACTCCTGGTGGGCCAGCGAGCTGGACTCCCACCCCTCCTCCCGGCTGCGCTACCGGCAGGAGGCGCTCGACTGGTACTCGGCGTTCGCCGCGGCGGGGGTGCGCGTGGACGTGATCGACTCGGCCGACGCGTTCACGGGCTACGACCTGCTGGTGGCGCCGGTCCTGCACGTCGTGCCGCGGGAGCTGGCCGGCCGGCTGGACGCGTACGTGGCGGGCGGCGGCCACCTCGTCACCACGTACTTCTCCGGGATCGTGGACGAGGACGACCACGTGTGGCTGGGCGGCTACCCCGGCGCGCTGCGCGACCTGCTGGGCATCCGGATCGAGGAGTTCGGCCCGCTGCTCGACGACGAGCGGGTGGACCTCGACCTCGGCGTCCCGGGCACGCTGTGGAGCGACCGGATCGACGTGACCGACTCCGGGGTCAAGGTCGTGGCCGCCTACACCTCCGGCGACCACGCGGGCCGGCCCGCGATCACGACCCGTCCCGTGGGCACCGGGTCGGCCTCGTACGTCTCGACCCGGCTCGGGGCCGAGGGCCTGGCCCCGGTGCTGGCGCACCTCCTCGCGACCAGCGGGGTGCGCTCCGAGCTGCCGGCCGCCGTGGCCGGAGCGGTGGAGCTGGCGGTCCGCACCGACGGCGAGGCCGACTACTGGTTCCTCATCAACCGCACCGACCGCGCCGTCGCGGTGGACGGCGTCGCGGGCGAGGTGCTCCGGGGGCCCTCCCTGGCGGCGGACCTCACGCTGGGGCCACGCCAGGTGTGCGTGCTGCGCCGCCCGCACGCGAGCTCCTGAGGGGCCGGACCGCCGCGAAGGCCGGTCGCGGATCGTGAAGATCCGCGACCGGCCTTCCGCTCCCCCGTAGACTGCCGTCTGATGCTGGAAACCCGCCGATCCGCCCCGTCATCCTCTCCGCCGGCCGCGCCCGGCAGCGGGGCCCGGATCCCGCACGGCTTCCAGCTCGATCCGCACTCCCACGCCGAGGGCCAGCTCGTGTACGCGGCCGCCGGGATCCTGGCCACCACGACCGAGCGTGGAACCTGGGTCGCTCCCGCGCACCGCGTGACATGGACACCGCCGGGGTTCGAGCACGCGCACCGCTTCTACGGCACCACCGATACCCGCCTTGTCACGGTCCCGGTCGACCTGTGCGGCGAGCTGGTGGCACACCCCAGTGTGTTCGCGGTGGGCCCGCTGCTGCGCGAGGCCCTGCTGGCGCTGACCGACCGAGCGGAAGTCCGTCCCGGCGCGGCCCGGCGGCTGCTCGCCGTGGTGATCGACGAGCTCGCCGAGACGTCCGAGCAGTCCCTCCACCTGCCCGACCCCCGCGACGACCGGCTGCGCGCCGTCACCGACCTCCTGCGCGCCGATCCCGGCCGGAACGCGACCCTGGCCGACCTGGGGCGGGCCGCGGGAGCCAGCGAGCGGACCCTGAGTCGCCTGTTCCACACCGAACTCGGCATGAGTTTCCACCGCTGGCGCACCACGCTGCGCATCCACCACGCCCTGGCACAGCTCAGCCGCGGCTGGTCGGTCACCGACACGGCGATGGAGTGCGGCTGGTCCAACCCGTCGAGTTTCATCGACGCCTTCACCGAGATCGTCGGCCAGACCCCCGGCCGCTACCAGGCCGATCTGCGCAACCACAGAAGCTGACCGATCCCGGTCCGCCCGGGCACTTTGGCGGGTTTCCGGTATCCGCTGGCCATATCCCGGTTGGGGGCTGCCGCTGCCGCGACCACAGTGGTGAGTGCAGGCCGCACGCTCCCGTGCGGCACGGCGGCCGTGCGTCTGCGGCACGGCCGGTCGTTCCCTTCGCCGAAAGGCTCGCACAAGACATGGTTGAGACAGCGGAGAACACCACCGTCGTCATCGTCGGCGCCGGAGTGGCCGGGCTCACGCTCGGCAACTTCCTCCTGCGTAGCGGCATCGGCTGCGTCGTCGTCGAGAAGCACAGGCGCTCATACGTCGAGAAGCGGCAGCGTGCGGGTGCCGTCGACAGCCGCGGGGTGCGGATGTTCCGCGAGTGGGGGCTTGAGGACGTCGTGAAGGACGGCGTCCCTCTCAAGGAGGTCATCGGCGGCACCTGGATCGACGGGGTCATGTATCCCCTCGGGTTCGAGGACGAGGACACCGACACCGTCCTCTGCCCCCAGCAGGTCCTCGTCCGCAATCTGACCGACACCTTCCTGCAGGCCGGCGGCGACCTGCGCTTCGAAGCCCTCGACGTCAGCCTGGAAGACCTCGACAGCGAGCGTCCCACCGTGCGCTACCGCACCCCTGACGGTTCGGCCGCGACCGTCACCTGCGACTTCGTCGCCGGCTGCGACGGTTTCCACGGCGTCAGCCGGGCCTCCGTCCCCGCCGGCGCGCTCACCCTCTACTCCCACGAGTACGAGTACTCCTGGCTCAGCGTCCTGGCCGAGGTTCCGACCAGCCCCTTCGGCATGGCGATCCACGATCGCGGCCTGGCCGCGCGGTTCCCCCGCGGCGCGGACGCCAGCCGCCTCTATCTCCAGTGCCCGGCCGGCGACACTCCCGAGCAGTGGCCGGACGAGCGCGTCTGGAACGAGGTGCGAGCCCGCTTCTGCGCCGACGTGCCCACCGGCCGCATCGTCGACAAGCGGATCGTGCCTCTGCGGTGCGTGGTGTTCAGCCCGATGAGCCACGGCCGCCTCTACCTGCTCGGCGACGCGGCCCACATCGTCCCGCCGATGAGCGCCAAGGGCATCCACCTCGCCCTCCACGACACCGAGGTGTTCGCCCGCGCGATCATCGCGAAGGTCCGGGAAGGCGAAGCGAGTCTGCTCGACGGCTACTCCGACACCTGCCTGAGCCACGTCTGGAACTACCAGGCGTACGCGATCTGGATCACTGATCTGATGCACGACGCCGGCGACGCCTCCTACGAGGGAGCCTTCCGCAAGGAGATCGCCCGAGCGGAACTGCGGCGCCTGAACGACTCCCCCGCGGCCGGCCGCCTGTACAACGCATTGAGGGCCGGGCTGCTCTAGCACTCCGGGGGCGGCATGAAGCACGAGGACGGCCACCACGTGATCATTCGGAGTCCGCGAGGACACGGAAGATCGCGTGGTGGCCGCGCTCGGCGCGTCACTGCATGGTGAAGCCCTGCTCCTGGCCGTACTTCACGGAGGCGTCCTGCCACGCCTTCAGGCCGTCCTGCAGCGTGGTGCCGCTGATGTACGCCTTGCCGACGGTGTCGTTGAAGACGCTGTTGGCGTAGACCTGGTACGGCAGGTAGGACCAGCCGCTCACGACCTGGCTCGCCGACTCGGCGAGGACCTGGTTGACCTGCTGGTCGCCGAAGTAGGGGAACTTCTTGTCCTTGAACTCCGGCGAGTTGAGCTGCGCGGTGGTCGCGGGGAACGCGCCGCCGTCCACGCGGGTCCGCACGCCCTCGTCCACGTTGGCGAACTTGAGGAAGGCGTAGGCGAGCTGCTTGTTGGCGGCGCCCTCCGGGATGGCCAGCGAGCTGCCGCCGTTCTCGGAGGTGGCCTTGCCGCCGCTCTCCCACTGCGGCATGGGGGCGACCCGCCACTTGCCGGCCCCGGCCTTGACGCCGGTCTCCAGGTTGGCCGGCATCCAGGCGCCGATCACGAGCGTGGCGATGGTGCCGTCACCGAGACCCTTGTACCAGGCGTCGCTCCACGAGGCGATCGGCGCGACCAGCTTGCCGCTGACGAGCTGCTGCCAGGCCGCGGTGTACTTCTGCGTGCCCGCGTCGCCGAAGTCGACGCCGACCTTGGTGCCGTCCACCTTGTACGGCTTGCCGCCGGCCTGCCAGATCATGCTGGTGGTGAAGCCGGCGTCGCCGACGTCGTTGGCGATGTACGCCTTGGGGTCGGCCTCGTGCAGCTTCTTGGCCGCCGCGATGTACTCCTCCCAGGTCTTCGGCACCTCGATCTTGTGCTTGTCGAAGACGTCCTTGTTGTAGAACAGGGCCATCGGGCCGGAGTCCATGGGCAGGCCGTAGATGCCGCTGCCGGAGTGGACCGAGTTCCACGGGCCGGGGGTGAAGGTGCCGTCGAGCTTGTCCGCGCCGAAGGCCGTCAGGTCGGTGACCGCCTTGCCGAGCGCGAACTGCGGCAGGGCGTAGTACTCGATCTGGGCGACGTCGGGCAGGCCCGAGCCGGCCTTGACCGCGTTCTGCAGGGCCGTGTACTGGTCGTTGCCGGTGCCGGCGTTGACCAGGTTGACCTTGACCTTGGGGTACTTGGTCTGGAAGTCGGCGACCACCTTCTTCAGGGTGGGCTCCCACGCCCAGACCGTGATGCTGCCGCCGGCGTTCAGCGCGGCCTGGAGGTCGTCGGCCGACGCGCTCCGGGTGGCGGCGGCGGTCCCGGATCCGGTGTCGCCGGAGGTGCCGCAGGCGGTGGCGAACAGCGATACCGACAGTGCGGCGCCCAGCAGCAGGGCGTGGCGGCGGGTTGTCGTCATGGATGTCCCTTTCATGGGGTGTGCCAGGTCGGGGGTGGCGTGCGTCGGCGTGGGCGTCGGTGTGGGCTAGCCCTTGACGCTCCCGGCGGCCAGTCCCGACTGCCAGTACCGCTGGAGCAGCAGGAACGCCGCGATCAGCGGGACGATGGTGAGCAGCGATCCGGTGATCACCAGGTTGAAGATGACCTCGCCGCCGGCGGTGGTCGCCTGGGCGTTCCAGCTGTTGAGGCCGAGCGTGAGCGGGTACCAGTCCGGGTCCTTCAGCATGATCAGCGGCAGGAAGTAGTTGTTCCACGTCGCGACGACGGTGAACAGCAGGACCGTGACGATCCCGGGCGCCAGCAGCGGCAGGCTGATGCGGAAGAACGTCTGGAACTCGCGGGCGCCGTCCACGCGCGCCGATTCGAGGATCTCGTCCGGGACGGCGTCGGAGGCGAACGTCCACATGAGGTAGAGCCCGAACGGCGAGATGAGGGAGGGGATGATGATCGCCCACGGCGTGTTCGTCAGGCTCATGTTGGAGAACATGAGGAACGTCGGGACGGCCAGCGCCGTGCCGGGCACCGCGACCGCGCCGATGACGACCGCGAACACGGCCTTCTTGCCGGGGAAGTCGAACTTCGCCAGCCCGTACCCCGCGATCGTCGCGAGCAGCGTCGCGCCGCCCGCGCCGACGACCACGTACAGCAGGGTGTTGAGCAGCCAGCGGGTGAAGATGCCGCCGCCGTAGGTGAAGGTGCCGGCGATGTTGTCGAACAGCGCGAAGTCGCCGTCGAACCACAGGCCGAACGAGCGGAACAGCCCCTCCTGGGTCTTGGTGGCGTTGATCACCAGCCAGGCCAGCGGCAGGAGCGTGTAGACCAGCATGACGGTGGTCAGGACGGTCAGCGTGACGCTGCGCCGGTTGCGCCGTGGGCGACGCCGGATCACCAGCGGGCCGGCGGCGGCCCTGCCGCGCGCTCCGCGGCGCGGGGCGCGCGGCTCGCGGGCGGTGGCGGTGGCGGAGGAGGTGGTGGCGGTCATGGTCAGGCCCCCTTGCGCATGCCGCGGAGCTGGACGACGTAGGCGATGACCATGGTGATCACGCCCATGACGATGGCGACGGTCGCCGAGTAGTTGAACTGCTGGCCGCGGAAGGACAGCGAGTAGGCGTAGTAGTTCGGCGTGAAGTACGTCGTGATCGCGTTCGGCGCCAGGTCCCTGAGGATGGCCGGCTCGTTGAAGAGCTGGAAGCTGCCGATGATCGAGAAGATCGTGGCGATCAGCAGCGCGCCGCGCAGGGCGGGCAGCTTGATCGCCCAGACGATCCGGAGCTGGCCGGCGCCGTCCATCTCCGCCGCCTCGTACAGCGACGGGTTCACCACCCGCAGGGCGGAGTACAGGATCAGCATGTTGTAGCCGACGAACTCCCAGGTCACGATGTTGCCGATCGAGGCGAGGATCAGGTCGGACGACAGCGGGTCGGGCAGCGACACCCCGAGCAGGTCGTTGAGGTTGCCGATGAGGCCGAACCGGGTGCCGTACATGAAGCCCCACATCAGCGCCGCCACCACGGCGGGGACGGCGTAGGGCAGGAAGACCGAGATGCGGAAGAAGCTCGCCCCGTACAGCCGGCCGCTGTCGATGGCGAGCGCCACCAGCAGCGCCAGGAACAGCATGATCGGGACCTGCACGACCAGGAACAGCGCCACCCTGCCGAAGGCCGACCAGAACTGCGGATCGCCCAGCGCCTTGACGTAGTTGTCGGCGCCGACGAACGTGGTGCCGCCGATGAGCTGGGTGCGGAACAGGCTCAGGTAGACCGAGTACGCGATCGGCGCCAGGAAGACGAGCGCGAACACCGCCATGAACGGTCCCACGAACCGCCAGCCCGTCCACGAGCGCCGCCCCGGGGACGCCGCCCTCCTCCCGCTCGGCGCGCCGGCCTGCGGTGTTGCGACCACCGGTTCCTCCTCCCTGCCGGGGTGCCCGGCCCCTCGGATGATGTTTACGTAAACATTATCCTTATGAGGAAGCCCCCGGTTCAGGCCGGGCCGGGGGTTGTCGGAGAAGATCCATCAGGGGATGTTTACGTAAACGTCCGTGCGGTATCGTGGCACCGCCCACACGGGCCGTCAAGGTTTCCCGGACGTTAACGGCCGTACGGGAGGTCACGACTTCGCACGAGGTCGCGTCCTCGCCCGGCGACGAAGGGCGGGCAGCATGGGAGCAGAGCAGGCGGACACCCCGATCAGCGGGGACGTCCCACGGGACGACCGGGAGCACACGGGCACCCCGATCAGCGGGAGCGCCCGGCGCGGCGGGTCCGACATCCCAGGCGGACGCCGCAAGCAGCGCGTGTCCATGGCCGACGTCGCCAAGCTGGCGGGCGTGTCGTCGCAGACCGTGTCGCGGGTCTCGAACGGCCATCCCGGCGTCATCGACTCGACGCGCGAGCAGGTGCTCGCCGCCATGCGCGAGCTGGGCTACCGGCCCAACAGCGCCGCCCGCGCGCTGCGGTACGGCCAGTTCAACACCATCGGCGTCATCCTGTTCAGCCTGGCCTCGACCGGCAACAGCCGCACCGTCGAGGCGATCGCCACCCACGCCGCCGCCGAGGGGTACGCCATCACGCTCATCCCCATCGACGTGCCGACCCAGGACAACGTGCTCGGGGCGTTCACCCGGATGGGCGAGCTGGCCGTGGACGCGGTCATCGCCATCATCGAGATCTACCTGCTCGACACGGTCACCGTGACGCTGCCGCCCGGGGTGCACGTCGTGGTCGTGGACTCCGACGCCGGCGACCGTTACAGCGTCGTCGACACCGACCAGGCCGACGGGGCGCGCCGGGCGGTCCGCCACCTGCTCGACCTCGGCCACCGCACCGTCTGGCACGTGACCGGGCCGCGCACGTCGTACGCCGCCCTGAGCCGCGCCCGGGCCTGGCGCGCCACGCTGGAGGAGGCCGGGCGGCCGGTGCCGCCGCCCCTGCCCGGCGACTGGTCGGCCGGGTCCGGCTACGCCGCCGGACTGGCGCTGGCCGGCGAACCCGGTTGCACGGCGGTGTTCGCGGCCAACGACCAGATGGCGCTCGGGCTGCTGCGCGCCTTCCACGAGCGCGGCCGTACCGTGCCGGGCGAGATCAGCGTGGTCGGCTTCGACGACATCCCTGACTCGGCGTACTTCGTGCCGCCGCTGACCACGGTCCACCAGGACTTCGCCGAAGTGGGGCGGAGGTGCGTGCGGCAGGTGCTGGCCCAGATCCGCGACGGACAGTCGTCGCGCCCGGGCACGGACCTCGTCCCCACCAGCCTGGCGGTGCGCCAGAGCACCGCTCCCCCGCCGGCGGGCGCCACGTCGTGAGCCGGCCGGTCACCCCTTGAGATAGGCGAGCACGGCGAGCACCCTGCGGTGGCCGCTCTCCGAAGGCGGCAGGTCGAGCTTGCTGAAGATGTTCCTGATGTATTTGTTGACCGCGCCGTCGCTGATGACCAGCCGCTCGGCGATCCCCGCGTTGGAGCGGCCCTCGGCCATCAGCCCCAGCACCTCGCGTTCGCGGGGCGTCAGCCGGTGGAGCGGGTCGTTCGCCCGGCGCCGCACCAGGAGCTGCGCGATGACCTCCGGGTCGATGACGGTGCCGCCGGCCGCCACCCTGCGCAGCGCCTCGACGAACTCCCCCACCTTCCCGACCCGCTGCTTGAGCAGGTAGCCGACTCCGCCGGCGCCGTCCTGGAGCAGCTCGGCCGCGGAGCTGTCCTCCACGTACGACGACAGCACCAGCACCGGCAGCCCGGGCACCCTGGTCCTGGCCTCGACGGCGGCGCGCAGCCCCTCGTCGCGAAAGCCCGGCGGCAGCCGCACGTCCACCAGGAGCGCGTCCGGGGCGTGGCCGTCCATGGCGTCGAGCAGGTCGGCGGCGTTGTCCACGGCGGCGGCCACCTCGACCCCCTCACTGGCCAGCAGCATGGACAGGCCCTCACGCAGCAACGCGTCGTCCTCGGCGATCACAACCCGCACGGCACCTCCACCCTCACCACGGTCGGCCCGCCCGGCGGACTGGTCAGCATCGTACGGCCGCTGAAGGCGGCCACCCGCCGGTCGATCCCCGCCAGCCCGCCGCCCGGTCTCACCTGGGCCCCGCCGCGGCCGTCGTCCTCGACCTCGACGACCAGCACCGCGCCCTCGGTGCGCAGGCGCACGTGGGCGGAGCCGGCGCCGCTGTGCTTGGCGAGGTTCGTCAACGCCTCGGCCACGGCGAAGTAGGCGGCCGTCTCGACCGCGGCCGGCAGGCGCGGGACGTCGTCGACCGCGACCGCGCACGGGACCGGAGAGCTCGCGGCGAGCGCCGCGATGGCGCCGTCCAGGCCGCGCTCGGTCAGGACCGGCGGATGGATGGTGCGCACCACCCTGCGCAGGTGGGTCAGCGCGTCGGACGCCGCTTCGTGCGCGCGTTCGGCCAGCCTGCGGGTGTGCTCCGGCGCCTCGGCCAGGGAGCGCTCCAGCATGCCCAGGTTCATGAGCACGCCGACCAGACGGTTCTGCGTCTCGTCGTGCAGGTCGCGTTCGATGCGTTTGAGCTCCTGCTCGTGCGCCTCCAGGGCGGCGGCGCGGGCGGCGTTCACCACGGCCAGCCGGGCCTGTCGGGGCGGGCGGAGCAGCAGGCCGCTGAGCCGCGCGCTCAGCCGCGCGAGCGGCACGGGCACGACGAGGGCGAGCAGCGCGTAGCCGAGCCCGACCGCGATCCCGCTCAGCGCGGAGGGCCAGGAGTCGACGGGGTAGCCGAGCAGGGAGGTGCCCGGCACCGCCCGCCACCACAGCGGGACCGTGAGGGCGTTGACGGCGAACAGCGGCAGCGCCAGCGCGAGGTATCCGGCCGCCGTCCCCGCCACGCCGTGCACCAGCAGCCAGACGAAGTCCCGGTAGGTCGCGGGGTCGGACAGCACGGCCCGTACGCGCAGCGGCAGCGCCCCCTCGATCGGCTGGTAGCGCTCGGCCGCCGGCGTGCCGAGGAACGCGGCGACCCTGCGCCGCTGCCGGGAGGCCAGCCGGCGCGTCCAGGACGCCAGCGCGGGCATGACGGCCAGCCCCACCCCGGCGGGGGCGAGCGCCGCGGCGAACGTGACCGCCGAGAACATGACCAGCGCGAGCAACCCCATGCCCAGGTCGGCGACCAGATGGCGGACCGCCCTGACGGAGGCGGGAAGGCGCGGTCGCAGGTGCACAACCCCACATTGTCGCGGATCAGCGGGATCGCGACGCCAGGGTGGTGCCTGCACCACCCTGGATCGCCTCGCTGGGGGGATGGGGACGGCCGGGCGCGCGACCGTACGTTGTCCTGCGTGATTCAGGTGGAGGAACTGCGCAAGACGTACGGCCGGGTGGACGCCCTCGCGGGGGTCACCTTCGCGGTGGGCACGGGTGAGTTCGTGGCCGTCATGGGGCCTTCCGGATCGGGCAAGAGCACGCTGCTGCAGTGCGCCGCCGGTCTGGAGCGCCCGACGTCCGGACGGGTGCGGCTGGCGGGCGTCGAGGTGGGCGAGCTGGACGAGACGGGTCTGGCGGCGCTGCGCCGGGAACGGATCGGTTTCGTCTTCCAGGCCTACAACCTGCTGCCCGCTCTCGACGTGGCCGACAACATCACCCTGCCGTTGCGGCTGGCCGGGAGACCGTTCGAGCGCCGCCAGGCGGCCGAGGCCGCCGCCCGGGTCGGCATGGCCGACCGGCTCACGCACCGCCCGGCCGAGCTGTCCGGCGGCCAGCAGCAGCGAGTGGCCCTGGCCCGGGCGCTCATCACCACCCCCGAGGTGATCTTCGCCGACGAGCCGACCGGAGCGCTCGACACCCGCAGCGCGCGGCAGGTGCTGGAGCTGCTGCGCGACCTGGTCGACCGGAGCGGGCAGACCGTCGTGATGGTCACCCACGATCCGGTGGCCGCCTCCTACGCCCATCGCATCGTCTTCCTCGCGGACGGCCGCCTGGCCGGGCAGATCGACGCGCCGTCGCCCGAGCTGGTGGCCGAGCGCATGACGAAGCTGGGCGACTGGTGATCCGGCAGTTCGTCGGGGCCGACAAGGGGGGTCTGGCGGGATCCTTCGTCGCCCTGCTGGCGGCCTCGGCTCTCGTCACCGCCTGCGGCGTCCTCCTGGGGTCGGGTCTCGGCGGCGGTGTCGCGGCCGAACGCTACGCCGGCGCGCCGATCGTGATCAGCGGTCCCGACTCCGTGGACGGCAAGCCGCTGCCCGAACGCGCCCCGATACCGCGCGCCCTGGCTGACCGGATCGCCCGGGTACCGGGCGTGCGCGCCGCCGTCGCCGACGTCGGCTTCCCGGTGGACGTGTCGGGCGAGGACTTCGTCGCCGCCCGCGGGCACGGCTGGGCCTCGGCCGCGCTCGCCCCGTTGCGGCTGCGCTCCGGCCGGCCGCCGGCCGCTCCGGGCGAGGTGGTCGTGTCCGAGACGATCCCCGCCGGCGCCAGGATCGGCGCGTACCGGGTGGTGGGCGTGGTCGAGGGCGTCACGCGCGAGCCCGTGGTGTTCTTCACCGACGCCGAGGCGGCCAGGCTGTACGGGCGGCCGCACCTCGCCGACGCGATCGGCGTCCTGGCCGCTCCCGGCGTGACGGACACGGACGCCCTCGCGGACCGGATCGAGCAGGCGCTGTCCGGGAGTCAGGCGCCGACCGCGAAGCAGACGCAGACCGGGAGTCAGACGCCGTCCGAGAAGCAGGCGCCCTCCGCGAAGCAGACGCCGTCCGAGAATGAGGCGCCGTCCGAGTTTGAGGTGCCCTCCGCGGACCAGGCGCCGTTCGGGAACGATGTGCGTGTCTTCACCGGAGCGGCTCGGGGCGGCGTCGAGTTCGGTGACGTCGGCCGGGCGCGCGGCGACCTGCAGGCGATGGGCGGGTCGTTCATCGGCTTCACCGTCATGATCGCCACGGTGGTGGTGACGGGCACGCGGTCGCTGGCCGCCCACCGCAGGCGCCGTCAGACGGCGCTGCTGCGCATCGTCGGCGCCGCGCCCGGCCAGGTGCGCGCGATGTTCGCCCGGGAGATGCTGGCGGTGTCGCTGGTCGCCGGACTGCTCGGCGCCGTGCCCGGCGGACTGCTCGCCACGCTGCTCCTGCGGGCCATGGCCTGGACCGGGATGGTCCCCGCCGACTTCGCCGTGTCCTCCGGGCCTGTCCCGTACCTGGCCGCGCTCGTCGTCTGCGTGCTGATGGCGCAGTTCGCCGCCTGGACCGTCAGCCGCCGTGAACTGCGCATCCCACCCGCGAGGGCGCTGGCGGAGGCGTCGCTGGAACAGCCGGGCATGAGCCGGGGCCGGCTGGCGGCCGGGACGGCGCTGCTGCTCGCCGGGACGGCGGCGGCGCTGCTGCCGCTCTGGTTGCGTGGCGTGTTCGGGGTGGCGCTGGCCGCCTCCGGCGGCCTCCTCATGATCATCTCGCTGGTGGTGCTGGGACCGCCGCTCGTCCGCGCCGGCACCCGCCTGCTGCGACCACTGCTGCGCCGCCGGTACGGCGCGGAGGGGTACCTGGCGGCCGCGAACTCGCTGGCCGGCTCGCACCGCCTGGCGTCCGCGGTGTCGCCGATGATCCTCGCCATCGGTTTCGCGCTGATCCAGCTCGGTACCGCCACGACCGCGGCCGCGGGGGCGGAACGGGAGGTCACGGAGGGCGTGCTGGCCACCCACGTGCTGCGCGGCGGCCCGTACGGGCTGGATCCGGCTGTGGCGGCGGACGCGCGCACCTGGCCGGGCGTCGAGGCCGTGACCCCGGTGGCGCGCACCCGAGCCTTCGTGGAGACCGTCATGCTGGACAGTTCGGAGCTCCTGGACTACGAGGCTCAGGGAGTCGACTCGACGCGGGCGCTCGACCTGGGCGTCACCGAAGGGAGCCTGAAAGGGCTCGGAAAGGGAACGGTGGCGATCAGCGTCACCGCCGCCGAGACGCTGGGCGTGCGGCCGGGCTCCACGATCCGGATCCGGCTCGGCGACGGCACGCCCCTGCGCTCCCGGGTGGTGGCCGTCTACCGGCGCGGGCTCGGGTTCGGCGACCTCACGTTGCCGCGCGAGCTGGTCCTCGCGCACACCGCGACCCGCAGGGACGACTCGGTGCTGCTCCGCGTACGTCCGGGCGCCGACCTCGCGGCCATGGTGGCCAGGCATCCGGGGGTGACGCGGAGCGACATGTCGGCCGTGGCGCGCGGCGACCAGTTCGCCGGCCTGCTGAGCAGCGCGCTGCCGCTCATGCTGGTCTTCGGGTACATCGCCGTGTCCGTCGGCAACTCCCTGGTGCTGTCGGTGAGCGAGCGCGGCGGGGAGTTCGGCCTGCTGCTGCGGGCCGGAGCCGGCCGCGGGCAGGTCATGCGGATGATGCGCGCCGAGGCGCTGCTGGTCGCGGCGCTGGCGACCGGGCTGGGGACGCTGGCGACCGTGTTGCCGCTGGCGATGGTGAGTTACGGCCTGACCGGCTCGGCGCTGCCGTATGTCCCGCCGTGGCTGTACCTGGTGATCGTGGGTGGGACGTCGCTGCTGGGCGCGGTGTCGCTGCTCGTTCCCGCCCGGATCGTCCTGAGCGCTGAGGGGAGGTCGTCATGAACAAGTGGATGTGGACCCTGCTGATCCTGGCGCTGATCGTGGCCGTCAACGTCGCCCTGACCGTGTGAGCCCGCCTCGGCTCAGGTGGACGGGGAGACGTGCGTGCTGAGGGTCGAGCCGGTGCGGGTCTTGGTGACCTTGAGCTGGGCCGGGATGCGGCCGCGCAGCTCGGCGACGTGGCTGATGATGCCCACCGCGCGCCCCCCGTCGCGCAGCCCGTCGAGGATGTCGAGCACCCCGTCGAGCGTGTCCTCGTCCAGCGTGCCGAACCCCTCGTCCACGAACAGCGTGCCGATCTCCGCCCCGCCCGCCTCCGCCGTGACCACGTCGGCCAGCCCGAGCGCCAGCGCGAGCGAGGTGATGAAGCTCTCGCCGCCGGACAGCGTGGCCGGGTCGCGGTCCACGCCCGTCCACCCGTCGGACACCCGCAACCCCAGCCCGCCGCCCGACCGCCCCCGGGCGCCGGCCGTCTTGCGCAGGTCGTGCTGGAGGAGATAGCGGCCGGCCGACATGTGGTCGAGCCGTTCGTTGGCGGCGTCGACCACCTGCCTGAGCCGCTCCCCCAGCACGAACGACGACAGGCTCATGCTCCACTGGTTGTCGCCGGACGTGCCGCTGGCCAGGGCGGCCAGGCGTTCGGCCAGCCGGTGCCGTTCGGCGGCCGGACGCCACCGGTCGATGCCCGCCTCCAGCTCCGCGATGAGCTCACGCAGCCGCCGTTCCCTGGCCTCCGCCCGGTCTCGGGCCGACGCGAGGGCGGTGTGGGCGCGCTCGGCCTCGTCGCGTTCGGCCTCCAGCGTCCCCAGGTCGGGTACGGGCTCGGCAGCCGCGGCCACCAGTTCGGGGTCGGCGAGGGTCGCGGTGACCGCCGCGTACTCGTCGTCCAGCCGCCGCAGCGCCTCCGCCCTGCGTTCCTGCTCGGCCGGGGTACGGGCCGCGCCGGCCGCCTCGGCCGCGTCGCCGAACCCGGCCTCTGCCGCCGCCCGCTCGGCGGCGCGCGCCGCCTCGGCGCGTTCCCGCTCGGCGGTGGCGGCCCGCTGGGTCGCCTCCAGCGCCTCGCGGAGCAGTTCGGCCTCGTCGTTCAGCCGGGACAGGCGCGCGGTGAGGGTCACGTCGCCGCCGCGCGCGCTGTCGAGCCGGGCGGTCAGGCGCGTCGCGTCGCCGCTCAGCTCTTCCTGGCGGGTACGGCCCGCGGCCAGGCGCGCGGTGACCCGGCGGGCCCGTTCCTCCAGCTCCAGCCGCTCGCGCGCCAGCCTCGCCGCCTCGGCCGCCAGTGAGGGCTCCCGCCCCGCCGACGCCCTCAACCGCCGCACGGCTTCCTCGGCCTCGGCCAGAGCAGCGGCCCCGACCTCCGGCGGAAGCCCCACGCCCTGCGAATACTCCACGCTCTGCGAATACTCCAGGCTCTGCGAATACTCCAGGCTCTGCGGAAGCCCGCCCTGCTGGGGAAGCCCCGCCTGCCGGGAAAGCTCCGCGTCTCCCCGTGAGGTCGCGTCGCCGCGCGAAGGCGCGACCTCTTGAGAGAGCGCGCCTCCCTCTGGGGACCCAGCCCCTGGCGAAGACGCACCGCCTTGCGAGAACGCAGCCCCTTGCGAAGACGCACCGCCTTGCGAGAACGCAGCCCCTTGCGAAGGCGCACCGTCCTGCGAGAACGCACTCCCGTGCCAAGGCGCGCCACCCTGCGAAAACGCGGCCTCTTGCGAGGGCGCGTCCGTGTCACCAAGCGGGCCGTGTTCGAAGAGGGTCTCCGGCGTGTCCTCCAGGCGTACGCCGGACATCTCCTGCGGGATCGCCGGGCGGAACGGGGCGAGGACGGTCAGGTCGCTCTGGAGGAGGCGGGTGGCCAGGCGGGTGCGCTCGGCGCGCAGACGGCTCTGGTGGGCGCGGCGAGCGGCCAGTGCTTCGCCCAGCTCCCGGGATCGCGCCCGCACCTGTTCGCGCTCCGCCTCGATCCGCTCGTACGCGGCGGCCAGTCCCGGCTCCTGGGCGGCGAGCGCCTCCAGGCGCCCCACCTCACGCTTCGCCTCCCGGACGGCCGACTCGGCGGCGTCGAGGTCCAGCCCGCGCGTGGCCTCGGCCGCGTCGGCGTGGCGTGACTGGAGCGTGGCCAGCGCGCGCTCGGCCGCCTCACGCTCGGCGAGGGCGCGTTCGTGGGCGCTCTCGGCGGCACGCTCGTCGTCGGGTGACGGGGCGCTGGGCGCGGGTGCGGCGGGCGCGGGGTGGTGGTCGGAGCCGCACACCGCGCAGGGACGGCCCTCGGTCAGGTCGCGGGCCAGCTCGGCGGCCATACCGTCGATGCGGGCCTGGCGGATGTCGAGCCAGCGTTCGCGCAGTTCCTGAGCCCTGTCCACGAGCGCCTGGCGGGCGGCGGAGGCCGTGTCGATCTCGGCCGCGAACGCGTCGCGGCGCCGGACCGTGTCGCGGGACACCCTCGCGGCGTCGAGCGCGGCGCTCGCGGCCGGGATCGCGGCCGCCTCCGCGCGCGTGGCGGTCAGCCGTTCGTGGGCCTGGGCGAGCCGTGCGGGCAGCTCGCGCTCGGCGGCGGCCACCTCGGCCTCCTGCCGCTCCAGCCGGGTGATCTCGTCGCCCACGCGGACGAGGTCACGGTCGACGCCGATGAACTCGGCGGCGCAGGCGCGCACGGCTTCGGCGGCCGGGATGCGGGCCGCGTCCAGGCGCGCGGAGACGAGTCTGCGCTCGGCCTCCTCCACCAGGGCGGGCAACGTCGCCAGCCGGGCCGTGGTGGTCTTCTCCTCGGTCACGAGCTGGGCCAGCTCGCCCTCGACGCGGGTCAGGTCGCGGCGGACCACCAGCAGCCTGGCCTCCTCGGTGAGGAGCTCGGACAGGCGGGCGATCTCCGCCTGCCGCTCCCGTTCGAGCGTGGCGAGCCGCTCCGGCTCCACCATGCGGAGGGAGGTGGGGGCGGCGGCTCGGGCCGACGGCGGCGAGGTGTCCGCGTGACCGGACGGGACGCCCTCCGGGTGCGCGGTGTCCGCGTCAGCGTTCTGGACGCCGTCGCGCCGCGCGACGCTCTCCCCCGTCCGGGCACCGGGGGACGTGGTGGGCGCGGCGTGAAGGAGAGGGCGGGCGCGGGCCACGGCGTCGGCGGCCAGGGCGTGGGCCTTGGTGGCCGCCTCGGCGCGCTGGCGGGCGGCCATGACGAGCGGCAGGACGCGGTCCGCGCGCAGCGCGTCGTCCAGGATCGCCTGGAGCTCGGCCCGCTCGTCGGCGCGCTCGTCGAGGGTGCGGCGCATCGTCAGCGCCTCGGCGTGGCGCCGCTGGCGGGCGGCGAGGGCCGAGGCCTGCTCGTGGCGGACGCGGGCCGTTCTCAGTGCGCGCTCCGCCTCGGCGTGGCCGGCACCGGTACGGGACACGACGGCGCGGGCCGCGTCGAGCAGGGCCCCCGCCCAGCCCAGCGGGTCGTCCTCCGGCGACGGCTGGGACGCGCCCGGGGTCGCGCCGGTCGTTTCCCCTGCCTCGGACGCGCGCTTCGCCGGGGAGAAGGCGGGGGGCCGGGGGGAAGGGACGTTGATCAGGGAGCCGGAGAGGTCACCCAAGCCGTCCGCGGTCGTCGGCAGGTCGGGGCCCGCGGCCTCCTGGAGGCGCTGGATCGCGTAGTCCACCTGCTGCCGCAGCTCGACCTGCTCCCGCCACGTCTGCTTGCGGTGCTCGGCCAGCCACGACTCCGCCTGCGTGAACACCTTGACCGTGAACAGGCGCTCCAGCAGCCGGCGCCGGTCGTCGCCGTCGGCGCGCAGGAAGCGGGCGAAGTCGCCCTGGGGCAGCATGGCGACCTGGCAGAACTGGTCGGCGTTCATGCCGAGCAGCCCCCCGATGAGGTCGCCGGCCTCGTCGGAGCGGGTGGTGAGCCCCTGCCAGCCGCCGCCGGCGCGCTCCTCCACCACCACCTTGGCCTTCTCCTCGGTGACGCCCGTGCCGCGCAGCTTGGGGCGCTGCCAGACCGGCGAGCGGCGCACGCGCAGCCGGCGGCCCCGGATGGTGACCTCCAGCGTGACCGACGGGCCCGTGCCGGGCGGGGCGTGGTCGCAGCGCAGGGCGCGGGCGCTGTTGCGCTGGCCGGGCACCTGGCCGTACAGGGCGAAGCAGAGCGCGTCGAGGATGGTGGTCTTGCCCGCGCCCGTGGGGCCGTGCACGAGGAACAGGCCCGCCTCGGCGAGCGCGTCGAAGTCGACCGTCTCCGTGCCCGGGAACGAGCCGAAGGCGGTCAGGGAGAGCAGGTGCGGGCGCATCTACGCCATCGCCTCCTTCATGCGCGACGCCTCGACGGCCTGTCGCAGCAGCTCCTCCTCGTCGGGGCCGGCGGGTTCGCCGCGTACCTCGCGGACGAAGTCGAGCGCCACCTCCGCCTCGGGACGGCCGCTGAGCCGCACGGGGGCGGCGGCGGGCGCCGCGCCGACCGGGTCGAAGGACAGGGCGAGCGTGTGCGGGAAGCGGGCGCGCAGCCGGTCCATGGCGGACTTGGGCCGCACCGGGTCGGTCAGGGTGATCTGCAGCCAGTGGTCCTCGTGGACGGCGTACGAGGGAGCGGCGAGCAGGTCGTCGAGGAGGCCGCGCAGGCGGGCCACCGGCCGGGGCACGGGCGCCGGCACGAAGTCGGCGGAGTCGACCGCTCCGGAGGCCCCGATCGTCACCAGCCACGAGCCCTTGACGTGATCGGCCTCGGAGAAGGAGTAGGCCAGCGGCGAGCCGGAGTAGCGGACGGTCTCGGACATGCGCTGGCGGCCGTGCAGGTGGCCGAGCGCGACGTAGCTCACCCCGTCGAAGGCGGTGAGCGGCACGTGGGCGACGCCGCCGACGGTGATGTCGCGCTCGCTGTCGCTCGCCTCTCCCCCGGTGACGAACGCGTGGGCGAGGACGACCGAGGCGCGGCGGCGGGCCGCGTCGGCGCGCACGCGCTCCATCGCGTACGTCAGCGCCGCCGTGTGGCTGCGCTCGTCCAGCTCCCAGGGGGCGCGGACCAGCTCGGGCTCCAGGTAGGGGATGCCGTAGAAGGCCACGTCGTCGACGAGCACCGGCTCCCAGGCGCGGGCGGGGTCGGTGCGCAGGTGGACGCCGGAGGCGTCGAACAGCGAGGCGCCGAACCCGAGGCGCCGCGCCGAGTCGTGGTTGCCGCTGATGAGGATCACCCGCGCGCCCGCGGAGCGCAGGCGCCCCAGCGCCTCGTTGCACAGGGAGACCGCGTCGACCGGGGGCAGCGCCCGGTCGTAGACGTCGCCGGACACCGCGACCACGTCGACCCGCTCGGCGCGCACCGTCTCGACCAGGTGGTCCACGAACGCCGCCTGCCCCTCCAGCAGGCTCTCCCGGTGGAACGAGCGCCCGAGATGCCAGTCGGAGGTGTGCAGGATCCGCATGTCGCAGGAAGCTAACAGGTCCCACCGACAAATGCGGCCTCATACGCCACAGAACCCGGGAGTAGGCTGGAAGATCAGCGGGCAAACCAACGCACATGGGGAGGCCGATGGGCGCGGGCCGTGGCGCTTTGAGCGTCGCCGCCGGTCTGGTGCTGGTGGCTCTGGCGTGCGTCGGCTACGTGCTGCCTCCCGCGTTCGATCCCCCGCCGCTCCAGGCCGACCACGCGTTCCAGGCGATCCCGGCGCAGCCGCGCGGCGAGCTGCGTCCCGTGGCGCGCAACGCGCGCATCGCCGAGCAGAGCGTGACGGTCCGGGCCGAGGGCCAGCCCCTGGAGGGCACCGTGCGGGCGCCGCTGACGCCGGGACGGCATCCGGCGCTGGTGTTCGTGTCGGGGTCGGGCAACGGGTCGCGGACGGAGTTCACCCCGCAGGCGGAGTTCCTGGCCCGGGCGGGCGTGGTGACGCTCGCCTACGACAAGCGGACGGTGGGCTACAACTTCCGCGACCGCGACTTCGGCCTGCTGGCCGACGACACGCTGCGCATGGTGGCGCTGCTGGCCAAGCGGCCGGACGTGGACCCGTCGCGGATCGGGCTGTGGGGCGTGAGCGAGGGCGGCTGGGTGGTGCCGATCGCGGCGGCGAAGAGCCCGTCGGTGGGGTTCGCGGTGCTGGTGTCCTCGCCGAACGTCTCCCCGCTGCGCCAGGTGGCGTGGGCGCTGAACGAGCAGCTCCTGCGGCTGCGCGCGCCGATCGGGGTGCGCGACCTGCTGACGCGGGCCATGGGCGGGGTGGGCTTCGACTTCCTGCGCTACGACGCGATGCCGGCGCTGCGCCAGGTCAGGCAGCCGGTGCTGGCCTTCTACGGCACGCAGGACCCGTCGATCCCGTTCGTGGAGTCGACGCGGGCGCTGACCACGGCGCTGTCGGGGTCGGGCAACGACCGCTACACGATCCGCTTCATGGCCGGCGGCGACCACGCGATGCGGATCAACGGCGGCGACTTCACCCCCGGTTACCTGGACACCCTCGCCAACTGGATCATCGGCCTGCCGGGCACGGCGGTCCCGGCGGTGCACCTGGCGGGCGCGACGCCGGTCCAGCGGTTCGCTGCGGCGGACGTGCCGGCCGCGCCGTGGTACGCGGGCGGCGCGATGCTCGGGCTGACGCTGTGCCTGACCGCGGTCGGCTACGTGGCCGGCCCGGTCGCCGTCATGCTCGTACGGCTGCGTGGCGGGCCGCTCGTGCTGGGCGAGACCGACGCGCGGCTGTGGCCGCCGATCCGGCGGCGGCTGACCAGGATGGCGTGGACGGGGCTGGGGATGCTGGCCTCGGTGGTGCTGTTCATCACGGTGCTGGTGCTGTTCGCGGTCAACCAGGCCGGGGCGTGGCCCGCGGTGCTGGCCGGCTGGGTCATCGTGCGGGTGCTGGCCGCGCTGATGCTCGTGCAGGAGGTGACCGCGGTCGCGGCGGTGGTGTCCGCGCTGCGCGAGGGGATGCGGCCGAGCCGCTGGCAGCACGTGGCGATGGCGGGCGTGCTCGGCGGCACGGGGCTGCTGCTGGTGGCGGCCGCCTATTACGGCTTGTTCGCGTTCCCCTGGTAGGCGTCCGGTTCCCGGTGGCCGTCCGAAGGGTCCGCGGTGACGTACGCGTCCATCCAGCGGTCGATCTCGGCGAACACGCGCCTGCGCACCGGCTCGGCCGACAGCACCAGGTCGTGGACGCCGTCGGGCACGCGCACGCACGTGACGTGCGGGCCCACGCAGGTGGACCAGCGGGCGATGTGCTCGGGGTCGAGGACGACGTCGGCCGACCTGGCCTCGGGGACGAAGTCGCGCACCCGCAGCCCCCGGGACGAGGCGAGCACGAGCACGGGCACGTCCACGGCGAGCCCGGCGTGCAGGCGGCGCTGCGCGCGGCGGATCGCGGCCAGCCACATGGCGTGCACGGAGAACCCGCCGAGCGGCTTCAGGTCCAGGTCGTAGTCCCACTCGCCGCCCTCGGAGCGGTGCAGGGTGCGGCCGTACACGGTGCTGGGAGGCAGCGGCAGCGCCCTGCTGGTGTACGAGAGCGGGGTCTTGAGCAGGTCGGCGGCCACGCGGAGCGGGGTGGGCACGTTGAGGTCGAAGAACGGGCTGTTGAGGACGAGCCCCCGCACGAGGCCGCGGCCGCGGACCCGGTCGGCCCACAGGGACGCGACGAGCCCGCCGGTGGAGTGGGCGTTGATCGTCACCTCGTCGTGGTCGCGGCCGATGAGGCGGACGGCCTCGTCGATCTCGGGGAAGTACTCGGTGATGCTCCTGACCAGGCCCCGGGTCTGGTGGGGCAGCAGCGACCGGCCGTACTTGCGCAGGTCGAGGGCGTAGAAGTCGATGCCGCGCGCGATGTAGTGCTCGGCCAGGTGGTCCTGGAAGAAGTAGTCGGTGAACCCGTGCAGGTAGAGCACCGCCCGGCGGGAGCCCGTGCGCCGGGAGACGAGCGTGGCGACGACCTCGCCCTCGAAGTCGGGCTTCATCGGCAGAACGGTGATCTCGTACATAAGAGACACCATAGGGTTTCGCCGCTTTGGTGGGCATCCCGGGCGGACCCTCCGGTCCTGGCGAAGATGGGGACGCGGGGCCCGGCGGGGCGCTTCAATATCCGGCAGAGCGGTCATCCGCGTCAGGCGGGCCGCCGCGCGGCCGAGCCCGACGGCGAATCGGCTGTTGATGTTCACTCCGGCATAACGAGAGATTTCGCATTGGACGCGTAGGCTGCCGCCTCGATTCGGCCTACGAAGTGGTTCACGGGGAACGGGGATGGCGTGGGGCAGGCAACGAAACCGGTGAGCGCCCGGGGCGTCCTCGGCTGGCTCGCGCTGTCGGCGCTCGCACCCGGCGCGGCGCACCTGCGGGCCGGGTGGCGCACGACCGGGCTCGTGCTGCTCAGCCTGTACGTGGCGCTGCTGCTGGCGCTGCTCGCCGTGGTGCTGACCACCGACAACCTCCTCGGCAACGTGGTCGCCGAGGACTCCTGGCTCGTGTCGATCACCTCCGCCGCGGCGGTGCTGGGCGTGGCCTGGTTCGCCCTGGTCGTCCACTCGTTCGTCGTGCTGCGGCCCGGCGGGCTCCCGCAGGCCGGGCAGATCCTCACCGGCACGCTCGCGGGGCTGATGGCGGTGCTGGTGGTGCTCCCGTTCGGGCTGACCGCGCAGTACGTGTGGACCTCGCGGCAGGCCATCGACGGCATCTTCACCGCGCCCGAGACCCCGCAGCCCGTGGCGCAGGGGTCGTCCCGGCCGCAGGACCCGTGGGCGGGCCGTGAGCGGGTCAACATCCTGCTGCTCGGCGGCGACGCCGACGACAACCGGATCGGCGTGCGCACCGACAGCATGAACGTGGCCAGCGTCGATGTGAAGACCGGCAACACCGTGCTCATCAGCCTGCCCCGCAACCTGGAGGACGTCCGGTTCCGGCCGGGCACGCCGATGGCCCAGCACTTCCCGGACGGCTTCCGGCTGCCGCCCGACCCCGGCGGCGGGCGCAGCGACCTGCTCAACAGCGTGTGGGAGTACGCCGACGCGCACCCCGAGATCTTCGGCGGGAAGCAGCACCAGGGCCCCGGGGTGCTGATGGACACCATCGGCTACACGCTCGGCCTCAAGATCGACTGGTACGCGCTGGTCAACATGTGGGGCTTCGCCCGGCTGATCGACGCGATCGGCGGCGTGCGGATCCACGTCGAGCAGGACGTGGTGTTCGGCAAGTACAACGAGGGCCTGGTCAAGGCGGGGACGCGGAAGCTGAAGGGCGCCGACGCCATGTGGTACGCCCGCTCGCGCACCTACAGCGACGACTTCACCCGGATGCGCCGTCAGCGCTGCGTCATCGGGGCGCTGCTGGACCAGGCCGACCCGGCGACCGTGCTGATCCGCTTCCGCCGCATCGCGCTGGCCACCAAGGAGCTGATCCGCACCGACATCCCGCGGCCGATGCTCAAGGACCTGGTACCGCTGGCGCTGAAGGTCAAGGGCGCGAAGGTGACGAGCGTCCAATTCGTGCCGCCGCTGATCAACACCGGCTACCCCGACTGGGAGAAGATCCGCCAGGTCACCCGCGACGCGATCCACGCGTCCACGCGGGGCGTCCCGGCCGGCGTGGTCGCGAGCGCCACGCCCGCGCCGACCGCCTCCGCCACGGCGGCCACACCTCAGACGACGCCGTCGGCCGAGACGGGCACGCCGGGGCCGCGCAGGACCCCGAAGGCCAAGACGTCCGACACCCCGGCCAAGTCCCTCACCGAGGGCTGCGGAGGGGCGTGACGATCCGTCCCACCGGGACGCCGCCGCCCAGCACGTCCACGCGCTCGAACTCCTCGGCGCCCGACACGTCCACCCCCATGCGGCGCAGGACCGCCAGGGCGACGGCCGTGGTGGCGCGCGGGCTGCCGTCGACGACCTTCACGGCCACCGCGTGCCCGGAGCCGAGCGCCACGACCAGCACGCCCTCGGCGCCGCCCTTGACCAGGGCGCCGGGCAGGGCGCGCATCAGCTCGGTGTTCTGGTGTCCGGTGCCGCCGACGTACTCGGGGTGGGTGCGCATGGCGTCGGCGACCTGGCGCGGCCCGCTGCCCGGGGCGGCCGTCACGAGGGCGCGCACGGCCCGCGCGAGGCCGGTCAGCGACAGCCCGAACAGCGGCGCGCCGCAGCCGTCGACGGCCACGTGCGCGGCCTTCTCCCCCGCCAGCTCCTCGGTGACCGACCGGACCTTCTGCTGGAGCGGGTGCTCGGCGGACAGGTACGACCGCACGTCCCAGTCGTTGGCGACCGAGGCGGCCAGCATGGCGGCGTGCTTGCCGGAACAGTTCATGCGCTCGCGGGTGGGGCCGAGGCCCTGCCGGATCAGCGCGTGCGCGGTCGCCTGGTCCTCGGGCCAGGACGGCGGGCAGGCCAGGGCGTCGAAGCCGAGCCCGTAGTCGGCCAGGATCTCGCCGGTCACCCGTACGTGGAAGTCCTCGCCCGTGTGGCTGCCCGCGGCGATGGCCAGGCGCGGGCCGGCCAGCGCGGCGCCGGCTGTGAGGCAGGCCAGCGCCTGGAACGGCTTGGTGGAGGAGCGGGGCAGCACCGGGGCGTCCACGGGGCCGAGCGCGACCTCCGCGTGGCCGGACGGGTCCAGGCCCACGGCGCTGCCGTAGTGGACGCTCTCGGTGAAGCCGGAGCGCACGACCTCGGCGAGAACGGCGTAGCTCGACGCGGCGGGGTCAGACACGGGTGGTTCTCCTCCTGAGGACGGCGCGCCGGCGGGCCTCCAGCGTGCGGGCGAGCTTGGACAGCGACATGTTGACCACCAGGTAGACCAGCGCCACCACGATGTAGGTCTGGATGAGCAGCCCGTTGTAGTTGGCCAGCACCTTGGAGCTGTAGAGCAGCTCGGTGTAGCTGACGACGAAGCCGAGCGAGGTGTCCTTGAGCAGGCCGACCGACTGGCTGACGATCGAGGGCAGCACCCGGCGGGCCGCCTGGGGCAGCACGATCAGGCGCATGGTGCGCCCCGGGGTCAGCCCGACGGCCAGGCCGGCCTCGCTCTGGCCACGCTCGACGGACAGGATGCCGGCGCGGAAGATCTCGGCGAACGACGCGGCGTGCGACACGCTCAGCGGCACGACCAGCTTCCAGAACAGCGGCAGGTCCAGCCCGTAGCGGGGCAGCGCGAACAGCACCACGTACACCAGCAGCAGCGCCGGCACGGTCCGCACGACCTCGACGTAGCCGGCGGCGGGCACGCGCGCCCACCGCCGCGGCGACAGGCGGCCGAGCCCCAGCACGAGGCCGAACGCCATGGCGAGCGCCGCGGACACCACGGCGGCCAGCGCGGTCGAGCCCAGGCCGTTCAGCAGGTAGCGCCACATGGGCCAGGTCGCGTACGGCTGCCAGCGGGCGGCGTCGAGCTGGCCGTTGGCGGCGAACTGCCGCACGGCGAGCACGGCGAGCGCCACGGTGGCCAGCGCGCCGATCACGGTGGCGACGCGCATGCGCCGCCGGGCGCGCGGGCCCGGCTCGTCGAAGAGCATGGTGCTCATCGGAGGATCACCAGCCTCTTCTCCAGGCGTCCGGTCACGAAGCCGGCGCAGGCGGCGAGCAGCGCGTACGCGAGCCCGGCGCCGACGAAGATGGGGATGGGCTGCGCCTCGACCAGGTTCACCCGGTTGGCGGCGGCGGTGAGGTCGATGACGCCGACCGCGCCGGCCAGGGCGGTGTTCATGGTCAGGGCGATGAAGATGTTGCCGAGCGGCTGGACGACCGTGCGCAGCGCCTGCGGCAGGATCACGTGCCGCAGCGACTGGGTGAACGTCAGCCCGATCGCCCGGGCCGCCTCGCCCTGCCCCCTGGAGACGGCGTTGACGCCGGAGCGCAGCGCCTCGCCGATGTAGGCCGCCTCGTACACCGCGATGACCACGATCGCCGTCACGAGCAGGTCGGCCTGGATGCCGATCTCGGGCAGGCCGAAGACCGCGAGGACGAGCAGCACCAGCAGCGGCAGGTTCTGGAACGTCTCCACGTACGCGGTGCCGATGGCGCGCAGCACGCGTACGGGGCTCACGCGCAGGGCGGTGACGACCACGCCCAGCACCGCCGCGCCGAGGAAGGACGCGGCGGTGAGCTGGAGCGTGACGATCAGGCCCTGCCAGAGCTCGGGCAGGTGATCGAGGATGACGGACATCAGGATCCCGGGACGGAGCCGATCTTGGGCGGCTGGGGCGCGTCGCCGGTGACGACGGTGCCGATGGAGTTCTTCCAGATGCCCTGCCAGACGCCGTTGCCCTGGATCTTGCCGAGCCAGTCGTTGACGAACGTCTTCATCTGGTCGTCGCCGTGCTTGAGCCCGATGCCGTAGGGGTCGACGGTGAAGGGCTTGGTGACGATCTCGATGGAGGGGTCCTTCTTGGCGTCGGCGATCAGCAGCGTCTCGTCCTGCACGTAGGCGACGCCGCGGTCCTGCTTGAGGGCCTGCACGCACTCGGGGTCGCTGCCGAAGGTGATGATCTCGGCCTGGGGGGCGAGCTTCTTGATCGCGGGGATGGCCGGGGTGTTGGCTCCAGCGAGCACCTTCTTGCCGTTCAGGTCCTCCGGCTTGGCGATGCCGGAGGTGCCCTTCTTCACGGCGATCGTCAGGCCCGAGGTGTAGTACGGGCCGGCGAACGCGACCTGCTTCGCGCGCTCCTCGGTGATCGTGTACGTCTGGAAGACGACGTCCACGGTGCCGTTGGACAGCAGCGCCTCCCGCGTCTCCGACGCCGAGTTGACGATCTTGACCTTCGGCTCGCCGAGGATGTACTTCGCCAGCGCCTTGCCCAGGTCGGCGTCGAAGCCCTCGACCTGACCCGTGGCGGGGTTCTGCTGGGACAGGAGCGGGGCGTCGAGCGAGCCGCCCACGAGGAGCTCGCCGCGCTTCTTGATCTTCTCCATGGTCGAGCCGGGGAGGATCGCGGCCGCCTCGGCGACGGGGGCGTTCGCCAGCACGTCGGTGGCGGCGGTCTTCGACTCGCCGGGCACGGCGGGCACGGCGGTGTTGCTCGTCTCGCCGCAGGCCGTCAGGCCTAACACGGAGACGGCGACGACAGCGAGCATCTTCTTCATGAGCGTCCACTTCCTTCGATGTCGAAGATAAAGGGGACCGTAATGGTGGATTTCGTACGAAGTCAACACGTTGCTGGCGGAAGTAGATCGATGGTATGCATCTCCCATGAAGCAGCGGCTGCCCGTACAGGGGGCTCAGGGGGACCTGTTACGGCTCGTCGCCACCGGCGCGGCCGAGTCTCGCGCCGGCCTGGCCCGCATGTCGGGACTCGCGGCGTCCAGCGTGTCGCTGCGCGTGGAGGAGCTCATCGAGGCGGGACTGCTGGTCGAGGAGGGCTCCGGCACCTCGCGCGGCGGACGCAGGCCGCGCCGGCTGTGCCTGTCGCCGACGGCCGGCGTGCTCGCGGTCGCCGACCTCGGCGCCCACCACGCCCGGCTCGGGCTGCTCGACCTCAGCGGCGCCCCGCTGGTGGTCGAGGAGGTCCCGTGCGAGATCACCGAAGGGCCCGAGGCGACGCTCGACCTGCTGTCGGACGCGTTCGACCGCCTGCTGGCCGAACGGGTGCCGCCGTCGGTGCCGCTGCGCGGCGTCGGGACCGGCGTGCCCGGCCCCGTGGACCCGGCGACGTTACGCGTGGTGACGCCCTCGCGCATGCCCGGCTGGAACGACTTCCCCGTCGCCGACCACCTGCGCGCCCGCTACGACCTGCCCGTCCTGGTCGAGAACGACGCCAACCTCATGGCCGCCGGCGAGGCCCGCTCCTGGCCGGGCCGCGAGAACCTCATGGTGCTCAAGGTCGGCACCGGCATAGGGTGCGGCGCCATCGTCGACGGCCGCCTGCACCGCGGCCGGGGCGCGGCCGGCGACATCAGCCACGTGCGGGTCAGCTCCGACTCCTCCGTGATCTGCGCCTGCGGCCACCACGACTGCCTGGAGGCGTACGCCAGCGGCGCCGCCCTCATCGCCGCGCTGGCCGAGGCGGGCATCGAGGTACGGCACACCTCCGGCGTCGTGGACCTGGTCAACGACGCCGTGCCCGAGGCGACCAGCATGGTCCGCACCGCCGGGCGCCGTATCGGCGAGGTGCTCACCGTGCTCGTGAACTTCTTCAACCCAGACGTGGTGGCCGTGGGCGGCAGCCTCTCGGCGGCCGAGCCGCTCATCACCTCGATCCGGGCCGCGGTGTACGAGCGGTGCCTGCCGCTGGCCACGCGCGACCTGGAGATCGCGCCGGCACGGGCGGGCCGGGACGCCGCCCTGCTGGGAGCGGGTTCCCTGCTGCTGGACGCCGTCCTCGCCTAGCTCATGAGGCGGTGGAAGGTGGCGCGCCAGCGGCGGCGGCCCGGCTCGCGCAGGTCCTCGATCTCGCCCACCCCGAGCCCGCCGACGGCGAACGCGGTGATCTCCGCCCTGGTCAGCGGCCACGGGGGCGCGCCCACGGGGTCGCCCTCGTCGCGGCCGGAGGCGATGACCAGGAGCGTGCCGCCCGGCCGGACGAAGGAGGCGACGCGCTCGATGGCGTCCTGGTGCAGCGGCTCGGGCAGCGCCTGCACGGTCATGATCTCCACGACCAGGTCGAACGCGCGGCGCCATGCGGCGGGCGGGTCGAGCAGGTCGGCCACCTGGTAGGAGACGGCCGTGCCGGGGAAGCGCTCGCGGGCCAGGCGCACGGCCGACTCGCTGACGTCGAACGCCGTGGTGTCGTGGCCGAGGGCGGCCAGGTGCTCGGCGTCGTCGCCCAGCCCGGCGCCCACGACCAGCGCCTTCGGCGAGTCGCCCTCCTCGGGCTTGCGCCCCGCCGTCCAGGCGACGAGCAGCGGGTGCGGGCCGCCGGAGTCCCAGGGGACGACCGCCTCGCCGGCCGCCGACCCGGCGTACAGACGCTCGAACCAGCCGGTCGGGTCACCACCGGCCAGCGACTCCCCGGCGAGCCGGCGGGCGTCCTCATCGGGATCCTTACCGGTCATTTCGCCCCCTTCGCGAAGCTCTGCGGCGATCTTCCCGGCCAGTTGTACCACGTCCACCTTGTCCCCTTCGGGGCCGGTCAGGAGGCGCTGCCGTACGGGGTCGTCGTGGGCGTACCCCTGGTGGCGCAGGCCGACCTGGAGCAGGGGCAGCAGGACGCAGACGGCGCGGCTGGGGTGGGGGCACACGGTCTTCGCGTGCCACCAGTCGAGCTCCTTGAGGCGGCCTTCGTCGGCGAGGCGGATCAGGTCGGTGAGCTTGTGGGAGTCGCCGAGGACGGCACGGGCGGCCGTGCGGAGCCGTTCGAGCTGGTCCTCATGGTAGAAGAGCCACTGCTCGGCGGTGATGTCCGCCAGTGAGAGCGCCGCGGGACGCAGGGCCGGCTCCATCAGGTAGTGGCGAAGCAGGACCTGGCCGAGTCTGCGGTCCAGGTCCTCGGACACCTCGGTGATCACCGGCTCGGTGACGGCCTCCACAACCGCACCGGGTTTCCAGCCGATCTCCTCCAGCAACCTCCGTTCGTGCCCGTCGAGCTCCTCACCCGTGTCCGCCTGGATGCTCGGGCCCATCCTCGTCATGAGGTCGTCCTCGGTGAGCGCCCGGCCGAAGGAGCGGTAGACGTCGGTGACGAAGGTGGGCGGGTGAATGCGGACGACGTAACGCTGGAGGTGCCAGGCGAAGGCGTCGGCGATCTCGTCCTCCCGCCGGATCACGCGTTCCAGGGTCGTCACGCCCACCAGCTCGGCCATGGCCTCCCACAGGTCGTGCCGCACCCTGTAGGCGTGCGCGCGCAGCCACGGCCGCCACGGCGACGTCCCGCCCCGCGCCGCGTTGCCGACGTCGTCCGAGTTGAGGGCCAGCAGGTACATCGCGTGCCACGGCACCGTGCGGGCGAGGAGGAGCTCCCGCGTGATGATGACCCGGAGTTCCTCCCTGGTCAGCCCCAGGAGCAGCGGCATCCCCAGCATGACCTCGCCGCGGAAGCGGCCACGCCACACCAGCACCTTCGCCCACGCGTTCACACGCACCGCCGGGAGCGGTCTGTCCCAGCCCGCCAGTTCCGCGGCCTCCGCCACCAGGGCGCGCAGCCCGGCAGGGTCGTCCAACGGCAGGCGGGGGTTGCGCCAGCGATACCGGGTCGGCCGGTAATGGACGGCCAACGCCAGCACCACGAGGCCGGCCGCCGCGTAGACGAACACCTGGAAGATCACGGGCATGCCGAACCCGTGGAGCTGGAAGTAGCCCCACGCCGCCCCCACGCTCAGCGCCGCCAGCAGCGCCATACCCGCCGCGTATCTGGACCACGACGCCGCGGGAAAGGACGGCCGCCCCCACATCAGCCACAACAGTCGGACCCGCCACCACGTGAGCCCCGCCACGTCCTCCACCGCCCCGCCCCTCCCTCGCCACCCGTAGGCGATCAAGGTAGAGGGAGCGGATCACACCCGGGTCACGCCCGGAAGTGGTCCTTGGCCAGGCGCCGCACCCGCGCCTCGTCGATAGTGTGCCCCAGGCCGGGCTGCGTCAGCGGCACCGCCACGACGCCCGCGTTGGCGCCCACGATGGGCGTGACGATCTGGTTGGCGCGCGGCGGCTGGGTGACGTCGCACGGCAGCGTGCAGCCCGGCAGGCTGGCCACCGCGACCGTGGCCGCCCGGGCCAGGCCCGCGCCCTGCCCGCCGGCGCACTGGATGTCCCAGCCGGCCGCCGCCGCGCGGTCGTGCGCGCGCCGCGCCCCCGTGAGCGACGGGAACGCCGTGGGCCGCAGCAGCAGCACGCGGGCCGCCCGCAGCGTCAGGTAGTCGTCGAGCTCGGCCGCCGAGCGGACCTCGACGGCGACCGCGGCCGACACCTGGTCCTGCAGCGCGGCGTGGCGGTAGACGTCGCCCACGGCGAACGGCCGCTCGATGACCTCGACGCCGTAGGAGTCGAGCGCCACGAGCTGGACGTCGTCGGTGTAGGAGCCGCCGCCGTCCACGGCGAGCGTCAGCGCGGGGTACGCCTGGCGCACGGCCCGGACCGGCTCCACGTCCCAGCCGGGCCGGACGTCGAGCGTGACGTGGCCGTATCCGGCGCAGACCTGCTGGTTGACGCGGGCGACGAGGTTCTCGGCCGAGGTGTCGGGCGTGAGGCGGACGGTGGCCATGAGCGAGGTGCGGTCGCCGCCGATGGCGTGGGCGAGGGGGACGCCGCGCATGCGGGTCCACAGGTCCCAGCAGGCCATGTCGACCGCCGGGTCGCTGGCGGGGAGGGCGTCGGGGTGTTCCCAGTCGACGCCGATCAGCAGGGCGCCGAGCGTCTCCTCCAGCCGGGAGAACGTCTTCGGATCGGGGGCGAGGGCCTCGCCCCATCCCGTCATGCCGGCGTAGTCCGTGAGCTTGACGAGCAGGCTCTCGGACCGCCTGCCGAACGGCAGGACGATCCGATAGACCTCGACCTCACGCACTCGCGGCATGTGCCCCCCTTTATGACGCGGCTCCCTCCAGTGTGCCCGCCTTGGCGGACTGGGCAAAACGGGGCGCCACGACGACCGCCAGCACGGCCAGCGCGAACGTGAACGCCAGCCCGACCAGATACGACTCGCCGGACGCGGTGAACAGCGCTCCGGCGCCGGCCACGGCCACGACCGTGAAGACGGACTCGCCGACGCCCACGGCGGCGGTGTTCCCGCCCTCCTCCCCCGGCCTGGACATCTCCAGCACCATGACCGAGACCGTCGGGTGCAGGACGCCGATGCCGAGACCGGAGATCGCCATGGCGACGTGGGCCACCGCGAGCGGCGCGGCGTCGATCAGGACGAGCGAGACGAGCGCGATGCCCACGGCGATCAGGGCGGCGCCGCCGCGGACCGCGGCCACGTTGCCGATGACGCCGCGGCCCTTGATCCAGGAGCCGGTGGACCAGCCGAGCGCGCCGATGGTCAGCACGATGCCGGCGCCCGTCGGGGACAGGTCGCGCTCGCTCCTCAGCATGAGCGGGATGAGCACCTCGGTGGCCATGAGCGCGCCGTACGCGAGGCCGCGCAGCACGGGCGCGGTGGGCAGGCCGCGGGCGACGCGCAGGGATCCGGGCAGCAGGAGCTTGGGCAGGCCGACGGCCAGCAGGACGACGCCGGCGGCGAGCAGGGGCAGCCCGGCGAGCTTGAGCGCGCTGCCGTACTGGATGAGGGCGGCGGCGACGGCGGTCAGCGTGGCCCAGACCAGCTTGCCGCCGAGGCGCGCCGGGGGCGCGCCCTCCGGGTCACCGGCGCCGCCACGGGCCGCGTCGGCGCGGCCGGCGATGCCGCGCCAGAGCAGCAGCGCGGAGGGGACCACGATCAGCGACACGCCGAGGAAGATCCACCGCCAGTCGGCGTTCTCCACGACGAACCCCGCGATGGCCGGTCCCACCATGGACGGCACCACCCACGCGGCCGAGAACAACCCGAACACCTTGGGGTGCATCACCGGCGGGTAGAGCCGGGCGACCAGCACGTACAGCGACACCTGGACGAGGCCCGCCCCGAGTCCCTGCACGAACCGGCCGGCGACCAGCACCTCCATCGTGGGCGCGAACCCGGCCACCAGCAGCCCGGCCACGAAGCTCGCCACGCCCGCCGACAGCGGCGCGACGGGGCCGCGCACGTCGCTCCACCGCCCGCCGAGCACGGTCGCGATCACACTGGCCGCCAGGGTGGCGCTGAACGCCAGGTTGTACAGGGGCATGCCGCCGAGTTCGCGGGCCACCACGGGCATGGCCGTGGCCACCGCCATCGCCTCGAACGCCACCAGCATGACCAGGGCCACCAGGCCCACGCTGAGCGTCCGGTAGCTGGCGGAGACCACGCCGGGGACGGGGGGAGCTTCCAGAGTCGTTGTCATACCGGCACGCTAGAGTTCCGGCCCTCGCGGCACATCGGGCCCGGGTCCTAGGCAATTCGGCCTAAGGACGCAGGCCGGGGACGCACGCCGCACCGATCCCCGCCTGGGTGGAGTTCAGGACCCCGGTCTGTCCCCGCCGGCGGGCATGCGCGCCGCGAGGCCGTCGAACAGCAGGTCCAGCCCGTACCGGAAGCGGGCCTCGCCGCCGTCCGCGACCAGGACCCGCGCGTGCTCGCTCAGGTGCGGGAACCGGTCGGGCGGCAGCGACGTGAAGTACTCCTCGATCTGCGAGACGTACATGTGGAAGTACTCGCTGAGCCTGGTGTGGCCCAGCGCCTTCATGCGCGGGTAGTGCAGCGAGCCCTCGAAGGCGTCCGCGCAGACGTAGAGGATGATCCGGTCGAAGGCGAGCGAGGCGTCGCGCGGCGGCATCCCGGCGTCGACGAGCAGGCCGAACATGAACTCGGACAGCCGGAGCGCGTTCGGCCCGGTGGGGATGCTGGCCAGCGCCGCGCGGGCGACGTCGGCGTGGCCGACGATGACGCGGTGCAGCTCCAGGGCGCACTGGCGCAGCAGCGTCAGCCATCGGGAGGGGTCGTACTCCGGGAGCCTGACCTCGCCGAGCACCCGGTCGTAGATCAGCTCCAGCAGCTCCTCCTTGGCCGAGACGTGCGCGTACAGCGAGGCCGGGCCGGTGCCCAGCTCCTGCGCGACCCGCCGCATGCTGAGCGCGTCGAGCCCTTCGGCGTCGAGGACCCGCAGGCCGGTGTCCACGATCAGCTCGCGGCTGAGCTGGGGTCTCGGCTGCGAGGACTTGCGGGCCTTGCGCCAGGGCGGCAGGGGGACTTCCGGGAGGTCATCGTCACTGTTCGCGCTTCGCATACGAACACTGTACTTGACACGAACACCGTTCGCCACTAAAACGGTGTTCGTTGACGAACGGCGTTCGTAGATCACGAACGATGTTTTCAAGGAGATTCCCCCATGACCGTCACCGCACCCAGCGCCGTCACGACGCTGCAACCCCACCGCTGGCGCTGGCCCGCCCTCGGCGTCATCCTGGCCGCCGAGGTCATGGACATGCTGGACGCCCTCATCACCACCATCGCGGCCCCCACCATCCGCCAGGACCTCGGCGGCGAGGAGAGCCTCGTGCAGTGGCTCGGCGCCGGCTACACCCTGGCGATGGCCGTCGGCCTCATCACCGGGGGCCGGCTCGGCGACCTGCTGGGCCGCAAGAGGATGTTCCTGATCGGCGCGGCCGGGTTCACGGTCATGTCACTGCTGTGCGGCCTGGCCGGCGATCCCGAACTGCTCATCGCCGGCCGGGCGTTGCAGGGCCTGTTCGGGGCGGTCATGCTCCCGCAGGGCCTCGGCATGATCAAGGAGATGTTCCCGCCGGAGGAGTTGGGCAAGGCGTTCGGCGCGTTCGGCCCGGTCATGACGCTCGGGTCGGTCGGCGGGCCGATCCTCGGCGGGTGGCTGGTCGACGCCGACCTGTTCGGCGCGGGCTGGCGGATGATCTTCCTGATCAACCTGCCGCTCGGGCTGGCCGCGGTGCTGGCCGGGCTGAAGTTCCTGCCGGAGGTCCGGCTCACCGACGCCACCAGGCTGGACCTCGTCGGCGTGCTGCTCGTGTCCGCGGCCGCGTTCCTGCTCGTCTACCCGCTCATCCAGGGCCCCGAGCTCGACTGGCCGGTCTGGACGTTCGCCTCGATGGCGGGCTCGATCGTGATGTTCGCCGTCTTCGCCGTCTTCGAGTCGCACCGGGCCAGGAGCGGCAAGGACCCGCTGGTCACGCCCAGCCTGTTCCGCAAGCGGGCGTTCACCGGCGGGCTCGTCGCGGGGCTCGCGTTCTTCTCCGGCCTGATCGGCTTCAGCCTCGTCCTGTCGCTCTTCACCCAGGTCGGCCTGCACTACAGCCCGCTCAAGGCCGGTCTCACGTCCCTTCCGCAGGCGCTCGGCTCCGTGGCCGGCTTCGGCCTGGCGATGTCGGGCCTGCAGGAGAAGCTCGGCCGCGGCCTGCTGCAGATCGGCGCCGTGGTCATGGCCGCCGGCGCCGTGGTGTTCGGGGTGACCGTCCACCTCACCGGTCTGGACGTCTCCCCGTGGCAGCTCGCCCCGGGCCTCGCGATCGCCGGGATCGGCATGGGCATGATCATGGCGCCGTTCTTCGACATCGTGCTGGCCGGCGTCGACCACCGCGAGTCCGGCTCCGCCTCGGGCACGCTGACGGCCGTGCAGCAGCTCGGGGCCGCGCTCGGCACGGCCGTCCTCGGGACGTTCTTCTTCCACCTGCTCAAGGCGCAGTGGAGCTTCGGCGCGGCGATGCAGGCCACCGTGTGGGTCGAGGTCGGGCTGCTCGGGCTCACGCTCGCGCTGTCGTTCCTCCTCCCGCGGCGCGCCCAGACCGACCAGCCGGCCCACTGACGCCGGCGCCCGTCACGAGGTGTGGCTCTCCACCCAGTGGTCCAGGTCACGCCGCTCGATCGCGGCCGCCATCAGCTCGGGGAAGGCGTCGGGCGTGCACGCGAAGGCGGGCACGCCCAGCGCCGCGAGCGCGGCCGCGTTGTCGTGGTCGTACGACGGAGCCCCCTCGTCGGACAGGGCCAGCAGCACGACCACCTGCACGCCCGCCTGGGTCATCGCGGCGACCCGGCGCAGCATCTCCTCCCGCGCCCCGCCCTCGTACAGGTCGCTGACCAGCACGAAGATCGAGTCGGCGGGGCGGGTGACGAGCCCCTGGGCGTACGCGACGGCCCGGTTGATGTCGGTGCCGCCGCCGAGCTGCGTGCCGAACAGCACCTCCACCGGATCGTCCAGCCGATCGGTGAGGTCCACCACGGCCGTGTCGAACACCACCATCGACGTCCGCAGCGACCGCAGCGACGCCAGGACCGCGCCGAACACCCCCGCGTACACCACCGAGGCCGCCATCGACCCGCTCTGGTCGACGCACAGCACCACCTCGCGCCGCACCGCCCGCTGCCTGCGGGCGTGCCCGACCAGCCGCGACGGCACGACCGTGCGGTGCTCGGGCAGGTAGTGCGACAGGTTCGCCCGGATCGTCCGGTCCCAGTCGATGTCGGCCGCCCGGCGCGGCCGGTGGGTGCGGGCGGAGCGGTCGAGCGCCCCGGTGACGGCCGCCCGGGTCTTCTGGACGAGCCGCCGTTCGAGCTCCCGCACCACCGTCCGCACCACGGTCCGGGCCGACTCGCGCGCCCGGTCGGGCATGACCCGGTTGAGCGCGAGGAGCGTGCCCACCAGGTGGACGTCGGGCTCGACCGCCTCCAGCATCTCCGGTTCGAGGAGGAGGCGGGTGAGGTCCAGCCGTTCGATGGCGTCCTTCTGCATCACCTGGACGACCGTGGACGGGAAGTACGTCCGGATGTCGCCCAGCCAGCGGGCCACGCGCGGCGCGGAGGCGCCGAGCCCGCCCTCGCGCTCGTAGACGGCGGACAGGGCGCCGTCCATCGCCGCGTCGGACCCGTGCAGCGCCACGCCGGTGCCGTCGGCCTCCCCGCCGCCCAGCACCATCCGCCACCTGCGCAGCCGCTCCTCCATGCCCTCACTCACCCGTTGTCTTCCTCGCTCATGTCCGCGCCCTGGGCGGGGGCGCCGGTGTCCGTTCCCCCGGCGGGGGCGCCGATGATGGCCAGCACCGTGGCGACCGCGGGAGCCGCGCGGCGCTCGTCCAGGTCGCGCTCCGGCCGCCGCACGTGCCGCCCCGCCGACCGCACCCGCTCCCCGACCGCCCGTCTCTCGGGTACGGCGAAGCCGCCGAACGTGCGGCGCAGCAGCGGCAGCACCTCGGTGAACTGGTCGCCGGACAGCCCGGTCAGCCATCCGTCCACGAGCTGCAGCAGCCGGGCGTCGTGCACCAGCAGCAGCCCGCCGCCCGCCAGGAAGCCCTCCACCCACGCCGCCGCCCTGGCCGGCGCCTGCCCGCGCGACATCGCCCGGGACATGCGGTCGGCCGCGTCGCCGAGCTCGCCGGCGTCGAGCAGGATGCGGGTGAGCCGCCCCTCGATCAGCCCGTGCAGGCCGGGCCGCTCGCTCAGGTTCCGCAACGCGCACAACCACCGCGCCCGCACGTTCCCGACGGCGTCGGTCGGCGCGTCGAGGAGGGCGACCACCGCGTGGACCGCGTCGATGTGGCCGAGCAGGGTGGCCGCCGCCTCGTCGTCCAGCCCGGTCACCGCCGCCGGCAGCCCGACGCGGATCCGGTCCAGCATCGACCGGACGATCACCGCCAGCCCCTCGGCCGGGGTGCCGCGCACGTCGCCGTAACGCTGCGCGCGGGCCATCGCGGGGAGGGCGGCCATGAGGCGGGTGACGTCGGTGTCGAGGGCGGCCCTGGCGGACAGGGCGGCCAGCACCTCCGGCAACGCGTCCGGCAGCTCGGCCAGCAGGCACCGCTCGACCAGATCCGCCAGCTCGGCCAGCGACACCGCGGCCCCGGCCCCGGCCCCGGCCCCGGCCCCGCCGGAGGCTGTGCCGTCGCCCGCGGCCAGGTCACGGGCGCGCTGGGTGGCGGCCTCGACCACCGTGACGCCGAGCGCCGCGCCCTCGATGAGCGTGAGGTCGAACTCGGGCCGCCACCGCAGCCTCCACGTCTCCTTGAACGTGCCCTTGCCCCGCGACTCCCCCGGCGTGCCCCAGCCCACGTCGAGCAGCCGCAGCCGGTGCAGCAGGTGGCTGCGTTCGAGGTCGAGCGGCTTGCGCAGGTCGAGGGTCACGTCGCGGTCGAGCGCCTCGGGCTTGAGCCGCAGCCGCCGCTGCTGGTCGCGCAGGTCGCGCTGGAGCGGCACCATGGGCGTGCGGTCGGTGACGTGGCCGAGGCGGTCGCCCACGACCATGCGCCGCTGGATGAGCTCGACCGCCAGCTCGTCCCCCTCGCACAGCACCGCCCGGACCGCCTCGGTGACCTCGCCCAGCCCGGCGAGGGGGCGTCCGCGCAGGGTGGCGAGGCCGTGGGAGAGCCGCACCGCCTCGATCACGTGCGCGGACGACACCGCGAGGCCCTCGTCGCGCAGCACGGCCGCCGCCGCGCTCAGCCACCGCTCGACGGGCCGGTCGGGGGCGGCGAACAGGTGGTCGTACCAGCCCGGCGACGCGACCCCCGCGCCGTAGCCGCTCCACCAGCCCAGCCGCCCGTACGTCCACGGCACCCAGGTCAGCTCCGCCTTCACCTTGGGCAGGCCGCGCAGCAGCGCGTCGTCGGCCCTGGCCGGTGGCAGCGGCCCGGTCAGCGCGGGGACGTGCCAGGCGCCGCAGATCACCGCGATCCGCTGGTGCCCCTGCTTGAGGGCCTTGCGCAGGGTCTTGCGCATGTACGCCTCGCGCCTGGCCTCCCGGCCGTCGGGCGCGTAGCCCTGGCGCACGGCGGCCATCGCCTCGGCGATCACCTCGAACGGGGTGTCGCCGCGGTGCTCGACGACGTCCTCCCACCAGCGTTCGGGGTCGTCGTAGCCGGCGGCGCAGGCCAGGGCGGCGATCGGATCCAGCCGCACCTCCACGGGCGCCGCCTCGCCGGCGTCGTCCTGGTCGCCGTCCGGCGGGCTCGGCGCCGGATCCGCGAGGGTGTGCGCGGCGGGCAGGTCGCAGAAGCGCACGGGCACGCCGTGCTCCGCCCCGTGCAGGATGGCCTGCCACTCGGGCGAGAACCGGGCGAACGGCCAGAACGCCGCGCTCGACGGCGCCCCGGGGACGTGCGCCAGCAACGCCACCGGCGGCTCCAGCTCGGGGGCGAGGGCCACGAGCGGGTCGGCCTCCGGCGGCCCCTCGACGAGGATCACGTCGGGCCGCAGCCGCCGCAGCTCCTCTCGCACGGCCCGCGCCGACCCGGGCCCGTGGTGGCGCACCCCCAGGACCGAGACAGTCATCGCATCTCCTCACAAGTGGAGCGTCAAGCCCCGCCGGATGGGACAGGTCAGGAGACGTCGCGGCAGGCGCGGTAGAAGTCCTGCCAGCCCGGACGCTCGCGGACGACGGTCTCCAGGTACTCCCGCCACGCCACCCGGTCCGACACCGGCTCCTGCACCACGGTCCCGACGATGCCCGCCGCCACGTCGGCCGGCCGCAGCACCCCGTCGCCGAAGTGCGCGGCCAGCGCGATGCCGCTGGTGAGCACGGAGATGGCCTCGGCCGTGGACAGCGTGCCGCTGGGCGACTTCACCTGGGTGCGGCCGTCCTCGGTGACCCCCGAGCGCAGCTCCCTGAACACCGTCACCACGCGCCGGATCTCCTCCAGCCCCGTGCCCGCGCCCGGCAGCTCCAGCGACCGGCCGAGCTGGTCCACGCGCCGCGCGACGATGTCCACCTCCTCCTCGGCCGTCGCCGGCACGGGCAGCACGACCGTGTTGAAGCGGCGGCGCAACGCGCTGGACAGGTCGTTGACGCCCTTGTCGCGGTCGTTGGCGGTGGCGATCAGGTTGAACCCGCGCCGCGCCTGCACCTCCCGGCCCAGCTCGGGGATGGGCAGGGTCTTCTCCGACAGCACGGTGATCAGCGCGTCCTGCACGTCGGACGGCATGCGGGTGAGCTCCTCGACCCGGGCCACGCGGCCCTCGGCCATGGCGCGCATCACCGGCGACGGGGTCAGCGCCTCGATCGACGGGCCCTCGGCGAGCAGCCGCGCGTAGTTCCAGCCGTACCGTACGGCCTCCTCGGCGGTGCCGGCGGTGCCCTGCACGAGCAGCGTCGAGTCGCCGCTGATCGCGGCGGCCAGGTGCTCCGACAGCCACGTCTTGGCCGTGCCCGGCACGCCGAGCAGCAGGAGCGCGCGGTCGGTGGCGAGCGTGGCGACGGCCACCTCGACGACGCGGCGGGCGCCCACGTACTTGGGCGTGACGCGGTCGCCGTCGCCGAGGACGTAGGTGGTGACCGCCCACGGCGACAGCTTCCAGCCGGGCGGCCGGGGCCGGTCGTCCTCCTTGGCGAGCAGGTGCAGCTCCTCGGCGTACTGCTCCTCCGCGTGGGGACGCAGCACATCGGCGTCGCTCCCCTGGCGGGGACTGCTCACCGGGCTGAGGTCGTTCACGAGAGCTCCTCCATCATGTCGGCGCGGAACCGCAGCAGGGCGGCCACCTGCTGCACCGCCGGCTCGGTCGAGTAACGGGCGGCCGGCTCGGCCAGCGCCGGGGCGACGCGCTCGCCGGCGAGCTTGACCAGCTCGCCGAGGTTCCAGGGCTGGGTGCCGGCCACCTTGACGATCTTGGCGAGGACGGCCGTGGCCAGCTCCTCGCGCCACTGCGGGGACACGCCGCCCAACACCATGATCAACTGGCTGTCGAGGTCGTGCTCCCGCACGAACGCCGCCGCGAGCACCTGCTGCTCCCCCGGCGGCAGCACGGTCAGCAGGTCGGCGATCGGGTCCCAGGCGAACATCGCCCGCGCCCACTCCGGATCGCGCTGCAACAGGGCGGCCCGCACCCAGGCGGTCTTCACCTCGGCGTCCCAGTCGGGGATGCGCAGCGCCAGCAGCGGCGCCGGGTCGGGACCCCAGATCGCCAGCGGGGCGCGGGCGATGACCTGCTGCAGCCACCAGGCCCGCTCACCGATGCCCCGGGGCGGCTTGGTCTTGACGCCGTCGCGCTCCATCGCCCGGTCGCACTCGCGGGGCGGCTCGACGTGCATCACGTCGGCGGCGATGGTGAAGCAGGCGCGGGCGCGCTCGGCCATCCGCCCGGACAGGCGGGAGCCGGGCATCCGGGCCAGCAGGTTGGCGGCCTGCTGGCGGACCTCGCGGCGGCGGTCGTCCAGGGCGTTCTCCAGGAACGGCTCGTCGGCCATGGACAGCCCGTCGGCCAGCACCGTCACGAACTCCGCCCGGTCGTCCGGCGTCTCGCTCGCCCACGTGCTCTCCAGCAGCAGCCGCGCGGCTCCGGGGTCGCCGGCCCTGAGCCGCCGCAGGTAGGCGCGGCGGTCGGCGGGGCTGCCCAGCTCCCAGGTCTCGCCGGTCGGCTCCTCCAGGAGGTACGCCCAGGAGGGGTTGAGCCTGGCCAGCCACCGGCCGCGCCGGCCGGCGAGCACGCCGAGGTGGGCGCGGATGGAGTGGTCGCGGCGGCCGCGGTCGAGCAGCTCGGGCAGCACGTACGGGGGGACCCGGCGGCCGGTCGCCGCCGCGGCGGCCAGCCACTCGGGCAGCAGCCGCTCGTGCTCACCGCCGAGGATCCGCGTCAGCCTCTCGGCGGCACGACGACCGACGGCCTCCTGCTCCTCCCCGGCCGCGATCCCCCCCTCCCCGGCCCCGGCCGACACGCCCCGGCCCTCCCCAGCGTCGGCGGGCGGCGGGGTGAGGAGGCGGCCGGCGCGGCGGCGGGCGACCTGCACGGCCGCGTCGGCCAGCAGGTCTCCGTGGTACGGCCGGCGGTCCGTGCCGACCAGGGCCGTGGAGGCGAGATCGTCCCAGCTCACAGGATCACCACCGTCCCGTCCTCGGCCCACGTGGTCAGCGGCCGCAGGCCGTGGGGCGTCCACTCGGCGGCGACCGTGACCGGCCGCCCGCCGGAGACCGCGATCAGCCGCCACGGGTCGTACGCGCTCCGGTGCAGCGGGAACCCGCCGACACCCGTGCGCCCGGGGACGACGCCGGCCAGCACCAGCGGCCAGGAGTCGGTCCACGGGTCGGCGGCGAGCGCGGCGGCCACCTCGTCCATCGCCTCCTCCGGGGTCACCCCCGGCGGCTCCCCCATCGGGGCGGCGAGCGTGGTCGCGCCGGCCGCCAGAGCCCGGAGGGGGGCGGCGCCCGGGTAGAAGGCCAGGTCGGCGTCCACGGTGGCGCCCGTGACGAACGAGGGGTCGAGGGCCTGGCCCTGCGGGGCGAACGAGAGCACCAGCGCGGGACGTCCCGTGTCGCGCCCCCGCAGCCACACCCGGCGGGAGGTCAGCCGCTCCTGCACCTCGTCGCGCCGCCCCAGCACGTCCCACCGGTCGCGGACGGCCGGGCCGGCCAGCACCTCCTCGCGCATGACCGGGAAGCCCACCCGCGACAGGACCGTCTGCGCCAGCGGGACGGGCAGGTGGGCGCGGCGGCGGTAGGCCACCGCCAGCAGGTCGATCAGGGCGTACTCCTCCAGCAGCCGCTCCGGCCAGTCGTCGGCCGCCCGCGCCTCACGCAGGCGCGACACCGTGCTCGCGACCCCGGGCGCCTGGGCGTCGACGAGCCGTTTGGCCAGGTCGTCCCAGGCGCCGTCGCCGGCCGTGGCCAGCCCTTGGCGGATCTGGTCGGCCAGCCAGCGCTCCAGCTCGGCCAGCCCGGCGGCCACGCGCGCGTGCCGGGCCGACTCCGTCGCCGCGCTCCGCGCGCCCGCCCTGCCGCCGGTCGTCGCGCCCTGCCGTGACTGCCGCGCGGCCTCGCCCGCGCCGGCGCGGGCGGCGCTCCGGTCGCGGCGGGCGAGCCGGTCGGCGACCCATGGCGGCGGCTCGGCGGCGGGCACGTCGCCGGCCGACCAGAGGAGCAGCAGGCCGAGCGCGTGCTTGCACGGGGACTTCCGGCTCGGGCAACCGCACTGACAGGCGGGGCCGTCGAGCTCGACGCAGGTCTGGTACGGCGTCGCCCCGCTGCCCTTGCACTCGCCGAACACCACCGGGCCCTCCTGCCCTCCCCCCGTCAGGGCCTCATGCTCGACGGTGGGCACGGCGGCGGGAGGTGCGGCGGTCGCGACCCCGAGCAGCGGCCACGCCTCGGCCCGCGCCACGCCCTGGGCGGCCTTGCGGGACGGCGCGTCAGGGGCGAGGGCGAGCACCTGGTCTCGGCTCCACCGTTCGATCACCTTGGCACACTAGCCACTCCGGCTGACATTTCCAGCCTCATTGACACCCTAGTCAGAGCCACGCCCGTAGACTCGGCCCGTGGAGCTGATGATCTATCCCGACGGCCCGTCCATCGAGGTCGCGAACGAGGCGGAAGCCCTGGCCAGCGGCCTGGAGGGGCAGCTCGTCCTGGACGGCGCCCGGTTCCTGCGCCGTGACGTCCACGGGGCGCCGGTCGGGTTCGAGGAGCGCCCGCCGATCGCCCGCGCCCTCGACCTGCTGCCCCACCCCGAGGGCGGCTGGTACCGCCAGACCTGGCGGTCGCCGGTGGAGTTCCGGCCCGACGGGTATCCCGGCCCGCGCGCCAGCGCCACGGGCATCTACTTCCTGCTGCAGCCCGGCGAGGAGTCGGTCCCGCACCGCGTGCGGTCGGACGAGGTGTGGCTGTGGCACCGGGGCGGGCCGCTGGCGCTCACCGTCGGCGACGAGACCGTCGTGCTCGGGCCGCTGGTGGAGGAGGGGCAGGTGCCGCAGGCCCTGGTCCCGGGCGGGGTCCGGCAGGCGGCGCGGCCGGCCGGCGACGAGGCCGTGCTGGTGAGCTGCGTGGTGGCGCCGGGCTTCGACTTCGCCGACTTCTCGACCTGAGCCCGTTTTACGGGGACTTGACCCTCCCTGTACCCGCGGCGGACCGTAGCCGTCCGGCGGGCGGGAAGGCCATCGGTCATGGGGCGACTGCCCACCTACCGGCCGATGCTCGCCCAGCTCGGCCCCCTGCCGCCGCCCGCGCAGCGGGAGCTGTGGTCGGCGGAGATGAAGTGGGACGGCGTGCGCGGCCTGGCGTACGTCGAGGAGGGGGCGCTGCGCCTGATGTCGCGCAACGGCCGCGACGTCACGCTCGCCTACCCGGAGCTGTACCCGATGGCCGGGGCCGTGGGCGGGAAGGACGTGGTGCTCGACGGGGAGATCGTCGCGTTCGACGAGACCGGGCTGCCCAGCTTCGGCGCCCTGGCCCTGCGGATGCACCAGCGCCGCCCCATGAGGATCGCCGAGCTGGTCAAGACCGTTCCCGTCACGTACATGGTCTTCGACGTGCTGCACGTCGGCGACCGCAGCACGGTCCGGCTGCCGTACGACGAGCGGCGCGAGCTGCTGGAGGGCCTGGTGCGGCCGGGCTTCCGGTGGCAGACGCCGGTGGCGTTCCTCGGCGACCCGCGCGCGGCGCTGGAGGCCAGCCACCGGCTCGGCCTGGAGGGCGTGGTGGTGAAGCGCCGCGACTCGCCGTACCGGCCGGGCCGGCGCGGCCCGGAGTGGACGAAGGTGAAGAACTTCTCCAGCCTGGAGGTGGTGGTCGGCGGGTGGAAGCCGGGCGCGGGGCGGCGCGCCGGGGGGATCGGGTCGCTGCTGCTCGGCGCGTACGACCCGGGCGGCCGGCTGCTGTACGTGGGGCACGTCGGCACGGGCTTCACCGACGCCATGCTGGAGGCGCTGCGCGCGGAGCTGGCGCCGCTGGAGCGGCCGACCTCGCCGTTCGGGCAGCCGGTGCCGCGCGAGTTCGCCCGCGACGCCCGCTGGGTGGAGCCGCGGCTGGTCGGCGAGGTGCGGTACGCGGACGTGACCGGTGACGGGCGGCTGCGCCACCCCTCGTGGCGCGGCCTGCGCCCCGACCGCGCGCCGGAGGAGGCGCGGACGGAAGGGCTGAGACGCGCGGACACCCGGGCCGGATGAGGCTCAGGCGTAGGGCGCGGACGGCGCCCGGTAGGGCAGCGTCTGGCTGTAGACGACGTTCGTGGTGGTGCTCCCGAACTGCGCGAGCTCGTCCACGATCCGCTCCAGATGTCCCATGGAGACGGCCGCCACCTTGAGCGTGTAACAGTCGTCGCCGGTGGTGCGCAGGCATTCGAGGATCTCGCGGCGCTCGCCCAGCAGCCGGTGCAGCGGCTGGTGCCGGTTGCCCGGGTACTTCAGCCGCACTACCGCCAGTACCGTGAAACCCACCTTGCCCAGGTCGATCTCGGCCCGGTAGCCGGTGATGACGCCCGCCGTCTCCAGCCGCCTGACCCGCTCGGTCGTCGCCGAGGCGCTGAGGCTGACGCGCCGGGCCAGCTCGGTGAGCGGGATCCGGCCGTCCCGCTGGAGCTCGGCGATGATGGCCCAGTCGGTCGCGTCGACATTCTCGGTCATATCCCGAAACTACCGGTGGTTCCACGGCGATGCCGGCGATACGCCAGGAGGATTCCCTTCCGAACCCTCCATGGGGGTGGATAGCGTGGGGCGGGTGCGTATAGGAGTCAATGTCCCGAACTTCGGCCCCGGCACCGACCCCGCCGCCCTGCGCCGGTGGGCTCGGACCGTCGAGGGCCTCGGTTTCGACCTGCTGATGGTCTCCGACCACGTCGTGGTGACGCCCGACGTGGCCGAGCAGTATCCGGCCCCGTTCTACGAGCCGTTCACCACGCTGTCGTGGCTGGCCGGCGTCACGGACCGCATCGGGCTCGGCACGACCGTGCTCATCGTCCCGTACCGCCATCCGCTCCTGGTGGCGCGGATGGCCGCGAACCTCCAGCAGCTCAGCGGCGGGCGGCTGGTGCTCGGCGTGGGCGTGGGGTGGGCGCGGCAGGAGTTCGAGGCGCTGGGCGTGCCGTTCGAGCGGCGCGGCAGGCTGACCGAGGAGCACCTGCTGGCGATGCGGGCCGCGTGGGAGGACGAGGACGACTATCGCGCGGGCCGGATCCCGTTGTGGGTGGGCGGCAACAGCGACGCGGGCATCCGCCGCGCCGTACGGCTCGGCGACGCCTGGCACCCGCTGCGGCGCAGCGTGTCCTGGATCCGGGAGGCGGCGGGCCGGATGGAGGCCGCCGCCGCGGAGCTGGGGCGGCCCGTGCCGGCCCTGGTCCCGCGCGTCCGGCTCCGGCTCACCGACGCCCCGGTCACGGATCCGGACCGGCTCGCCGGGGAGGGCACGCTCGACCAGGTCCTCGGCGACCTGGAGGAGCTGCGGCTGCTCGGCGCGGACACCGTGGTCGTCGACCCGTTCGGCACCGACCCGCGCGAGACCCTGCACCCCGAGGCCGCCTGGCGCGACCTCGCCGCGCTGGCCGCCGCCCGTCCCCCGGCCGCCGCCGCCCCGAAGTGACCGCCCCCTCGTCCGTACGAACGGAGAAGACATCGTGACCAGCGACGAAGAACGTTTCCTGCGCCGGGCCATCGAGCTGGCCGCCGAGGCCCGCGAGGGCGGCGACCCGCCGTTCGGCTCGCTGCTGGTGGGCCCGGACGGCGCCGTGCTGGTGGAGGAGCGCAACACGACCGTCACCGGCGGCGACATCACCGCCCACCCCGAGCTGAAGCTGGCCCGCTGGGCGGCCCGCGAGCTCTCCCCGGACGCCGCGGCGGCCACCAGCATGTACACGAGCTGCCAGCCGTGCGGCATGTGCGCGGGCGCGATCGAGCGCTCGTTCCTCGGCCGCGTGGTGTTCGCGCTGTCCGGCGAGCAGCTCGCCGGCCTCAAACCGCCGGCCACCGCCGCCGGCCCCCTCCTGGAGGGACCCGCCCTGTACGCGGAGGCGCGGGTCCCGGTGGAGGGCTACTACGTCTGACGCCTGCTCAGTCCCCGGCTCCTCAGTCCACGGCTCCTCAGTCCACGGCCAGGTGGGCCTGGAGCCAGGGGCGGAGCGCGGGCAGGACGGCGGGCGGCTGCATGGCGCCGGTGTGGTCGAGGCCGTCCAGCACCCGCACCTCCCAGCCGAGTGACTCCAGCTCGGCCCGCCGGTTCAGGAACGGCCCGGCGATGTCGACGCGGACGCCGCCCCACCGCTGGTCGTACTCGATCACGTCGGCGGAGCCGGCGAAGCAGAGCCGCGGGCAGGTGACCCGGTCCTGGACGGCCCGGTCGTCGAACCCGCGCAGTCCCTCGTACAGCGTGACGAACTGCTTGGTCTGGTCGGGGCTCATCGTCACCTCGGCCTTCGACCAGTCCCCCGGCTCGGCGGGCTCCGCGGGCTCCGCGGGGGCGGCGGGGGCGGCGGGCTGCTCGGGCGAGGCCATGGCGTGGGTCGCCATGGTGACGGCGAGCATCTCCGCGTACGGGCCGCCGATCGGCGGATAGCCGCCCATGACGAGCCCCGACAGCCGGTCGGTGCGGATCGCGAGCTGGAGGCCGCTGAGCGCCAGCCAGGAGTAGCCGTAGTACGCGAACCGCCCGGCGCCGGCGGCGTCGGCCACGGCCAGCAGGTCGGCGGCGACGTTGGCGGGGGTGAGCGTGTCGGCCTTGGGGTCGGCCAGGACGTGGTTCTCGTAGTCGAACGCGACGACGCGGAAGGCGTCGGCGAGCCCGTCGATGAGGGTGCGGCCCAGCGCCGGGTCCACGCCCCACTTGCGCATCTCCTCCGCCTTCGGGCCCTCGACGGGGCGGGGGTTGACGGGCAGGAGCACGGTGGGGCCGTCGCCGCTGATCTCGATGTCGAGCGCGGCCCCGTCGTGCAGCTTGGCCGTGGTGGTCGTCATCCGCTTCTCCCCTGATTCCTTATGCCGTAAAGAGTTGTCGGGAGTAGAGGATAGCTTATGGCGTAAGGAGTTGGCACGGGTCAGGGCTCGGCCCGCTCCCGGCCCGCGGTGTGCTCCCGCTGGAACGTCGCGTACAGCCACCACAGCGACGGCACCAGCAGCACCGCACCGACCGCCAGCGAGCCGAGGCTCGCCGCCAGCACGGACGTGGTGGCCGCCGCCTCCCGCAGCGTCACGCCGGGCAGCAGCACCGGGTACTGCCCCACGCCCCACCCCCACAGCAGCCCCACGACGGCGAGCGCCGCGGTGATGCGCACCTCCCGGTAGCGGCGCAGCCACAGCAGCGGCAGCGACGCCACCCCGGCCACCACCGACAGCACGAGGAACGGCAGCGCGCGCCCGCTGGTCAGCTCCGCGAACAGCCCCGGCGCGTCGGCGTGCAGCACCAGCAGCCCCGCCGCCGACAGCACGCCCACGACCACGCCCGTCACCAGCGCCCGGCGCCTGAACTCCTCCGCCAGGTCGGGTTGCCCGGTGCGCTCGGCGTCGCGGGTCAGGTAACAGGCGGCCAGGTAGGCGGCGGTGCCCACGGCCAGCGCGCCCGCCGTCAGCGACGTCGGGTTGGCCCAGCTCGTGACGAGGTCGCCGCGCGCGATGCCCGGCGGCACCCGGCCGGAGGCGATGGCGCCCGCCGCCGTGCCCAGGAAGAACGGCGTCACCACGGACGAGAACGCGAACGTGGCCCCGAACAGCCGTTGCTGCCAGAGCCGCGTCGACGCCTTCCGGAAGGCGAAGGCCGCTCCCCTGGCGATGATGCCGAGCGCCGCGAGCGTCAGCGGGACGTACAGGGTGGAGGCGACGGCCGCGAACACCGAGGGGATGCCCGTCCACATCAGCACGATCACGAAGATCAGCCACACGTGGTTGGCCTCCCAGACGGGGCCGATGGAGTGCTCCACCAGCTCCCGCCGCCGGCGTCCCGTCCCGGCCCCGCCGGACAGCAGGTCCCACACGCCGCCGCCGAAGTCGGCGCCGCCGAACAGCACGTACGCGGTCAGCCCGACCCACAGCACCGCGAGCATGATCTCTGGCAGCCCCACGGTCAGACGACCTTGTAGCCGGCGACGTCGGGCTCCTGCGGCGCGATGGGCACCGGCACGTCCCGCGCCAGCCGTCTCAGCACGTACACGGTGGCGACGGTCAGCACCACGTACACCGCCGAGACCAGCGCGAAGCCGTACACCAGTCCGGGCGCCGGATTGACGGCGTCGACGGTGCGCAGCACGCGGAACACGGTCCACGGCTGGCGCCCCACCTCGGTGACGACCCAGCCGGCCTCCAGGGCCACCACCGCCGCCACCCCCGACACCGCCGCGGCGCGCGCGAACCACGCCGTGCGCGGGATGTCGCGCCGCCGCCACCACGACACGGCCAGCCATGCGGCGAGCAGCAGCAGCGCCGAGCCCATGCCCACCATGATCTGGAAGCCCCAGTGGACGACGTTGACGGGCGGCCGGTCGGCGGGCGGGATCACGTTCAGGCCCTGGATGGCGGCGTGGGGGTCCCAGTGGGCCAGCAGCGACAGCCCGTACGGGATCTCCAGGGCGTACTTCAGCTCGCCGTCGACCGCGATGCCGCCCAGGTGCAGCGGCACCCCGCGGCCCGAGGCGAACACGCCCTCCATGGCGGCCAGCTTGACCGGCTGGTAGTCGGCCACGAAGTGCGCGGCCCAGTCGCCCACGCCGATCTGGAACGGCGTGACGATCGCCGCCACGGTCATCGGCAGCAGCAGCCCCAGCCGGTGGTAGCGGTCGCGCCGGCCGCGCAGCATCGCCACCGCGTACACGCTCGCCATGCCGTACCCGGCGACCATGAACGCCGCCAGGATCATGTGCACGGTCTGGGGCGGCGTCGCCGGGTTGAACATCGCCGCCCACGGGCTCACGGCCACCACCTTGCCGTCGCGCAGCGCGAACCCGGTGGGCTGCTGCATCCACGCGTTCGCGGTGACGACGAAGAAGGCGCTGGCCACGCCCGCGAGGACGATCGGCACGCCGGACAGCAGGTGCTTGCCGGGCGACAGCCGGTCCCAGGCGTACAGGTAGACGCCGATGAAGATCGCCTCGATGAAGAACGCGATGCCCTCCAGCGAGAACGGCAGCCCGATGACCTCGCCGTACGTGCCCATGAGCCCCGGCCACAGCAGGCCCATCTCGAACGACAGGATGGTGCCCGACACGGCGCCCACGGCGAACAGCACGCCCATGGCCTTGGCCCACCGCCGGGCCAGCAGCCGGTAGTGGACGTCCCCGGTGCGGTGGCCCCGCCACTCGGCCAGCAGGGTGATCGCCGGCATGCCCACCCCGAGGCAGGCCAGGACGATGTGCCAGCCCAGGGAGAGCGCCATCTGCATCCGCGCGGCGCCGAGGTCGGCCGGGGTGGCGGGCCCGGCGGCGCTCACGGCGGCGAGAAGGGGAGTGACCATGTGTCATCTCCTGCTTGGGAACCGGGACCGGGACCGGTCCCTGGCAACCCGATCCCTATCCCCACCCAGGACGGACGACACCGGCACGCACCGCTTTTTGCCCTGTACTGCGAGAGCTCAGTACTCCGAGAGGAGGAACACCTCCGTACCGGCTCGATCTACCCGGCGGCGGGCCACTCGTGGTGCGGAGGCAGCTCCCTGAGCGGGGCGGAACGGTCGCGGCCCAGAACGACCTCGGTGTCGAGATCGGCCTGGTCGATCTGGCGGATGAACTCGCGGCAGCGCCCGCACGGCGGCAGCACGTGCAGGACGCCCTCCTCGCTGCGCCAGACCGCCAAGATCCGGGCGACGCGCTGCTCTCGGGCGGTGACCATGGCGGCGATGGCCGCGTGCTCGGAGCAGAATCCCATGCCTCAGGGCGTGTCGACGCACACGCCGGAGTAGAGGCTGCCCTGGACGGTGACCAGGGTCGAGGCCACCTGGCCAGAGGTCATGTGACCTGACTCGCGCCGGTGCAGCACCGCCTGAGCCGAGGCGATGAGGTCGTCGTTCGAGAGCAGGGCCATGCGACGGACCGTACCCTCCTTTCCGCGGGACGGCTTTCCGCGGGACGGCGCGGTCCTGCGGCTGCTTCGTGACGCGCGTCCCCTGAACCCGACCCACCGGAGGTGGTTCACCTGATCACGCCCGACGACTTCGTCGTGATCACCGGCGGACCCGGCGCCGGCAAGACCACGCTGATCGAGGCCCTGCGCGCCGCCGGTCACGCCTGCGTCGCCGAGGCGGGCCGGGCGATCATCCGCGACCAGGTCGCGATCGGCGGCCGGGCCCTGCACCAGGGCGACACGGCGCTGTTCGCCGAGGTCATGCTGGCCTGGGAGATGCGCTCGCACCACGAGGCGCGCGCCCTGCCCGGCCCGGTGTTCTTCGACCGCGGCGTCACCGACCTGGTCGGCTACCACCTCCTGCTGGACCGCCCCGTCCCGCCCCACGTGTCGGCCGCCGCCGGCCTCTTCCGCTACCACCGCCGCGTGTTCGCCGCCCCGCCGTGGCCCGAGATCTACTCCCACGACGCCGAACGCCGCCAGGACCTCGACGAGGCGGTGCGGACGCACGACGCCATGGTGGAGGCGTACGGGCGGCACGGGTACGAGGTGATCCCCCTGCCCAGGGCGGACGTGGCCGCCCGCGTCGCCTTCGTCCTGGAGCGCCTGCGCCGCTGAGGAGCCACGCCGGCGGTGGGTCAACGCTTCTCGATGAAGGCGAGCAGGTCGCCGTTGAGCTGGTCGCGGTGGCTGACGAACAGGCCGTGGCCGGCGGTCGGGTACTCGTGGTAGACGGCGCCGGGGATCATCTTGGCGGTGCGGCGGCCGGTGACGTCGATGGGCGCGGAGAAGTCGGCCGCACCGTGGATGACCAGCGTGGGGAGCTTGATCTCGGGCAGGGTGGCCCGGTGGTCGAAGCTCACCACGTTGCGCTGGGCCTGGCGCACCGCCCACGGCGAGACCTCCAGGCACTGGCGCATGGTGAAGTCGACCTGCGCCGGGGAGACGTCGTTGCCCAGGTGGGTGGCGAAGAACGCCTGGGCCTGCCGGGCCAGCCACTTGGGCCGGTCGGCGTCGAGCGCGGCGATCGACGCGTCCAGCAGGGCGCCGGGGATCCCCTCGGGGTTGTCGTCGGTCTGCCGCATGAACGGCAGCATGGCCGAGATGAGCGCGATCCGCTCGATCCGCTCGTCGCCGTGCCGGTGCAGGTACCGGGCGATCTCGGCGCCGCCCATCGAGTGGCCCACCAGGATCACGTCGCGCAGGTCGAGCAGCTCGATCAGCTCGGCCAGGTCGTCGGCCGCGGTGTCCATGTCGTAACCGGTGCTGGGACGGTCGGAACGGCCGTGGCCGCGGCGGTCGAGGGCGATGCAACGGTAGCCCTGCTCCACGAAGTACGGGATCTGGTACTCCCACATGTCGGCGCAGAGCATCGCGCTGGCCACGAACACGATCGGCCGGCCCTGGCCGTAGTCCTCGTAGGCCAGGCGGGTGCCGTCATTCGTCGCGAAGAACATCTCGTTGCCCCTTATGTGGTGGTGCGGGTGGGTGTTGGTGCTTATGGGACTAGTTTTGCGTGGTGGAGGTATGCGTGCCAATTACGCGCCAGGTAAGCGGCTGGCGCTCTTCGGTCGTCGCGCCGAGGCGCACGGCTATGGGCGGTCGATCGAGTGCTGTCCCTGCGGCGCCCCGCGCCCCCGCGCCCCTGCCTCCCTGCGACCTTGCGTCCCTGCGGCGTTCCACGTCCCCGCAGCCCTGCGTCCCTGCGTCGCCACCCCCGCAGCCCTGCGTCCCTGCGGCGTCCCACGTCCCCGCAGCCCTGCGCCCCCGCGTCGCCACGTCCCCAGTCCCCACGTCCCCGCAGCACTGCGCACCCACATCGCCGTGTCCCCACATCGCCGTCTCGCCGCGTCACGAGCAGCCACGTCGGAGCAGCATGCACGCGAGTGTGCGGCGGCCGGGCTGGGCGGCGGGCGCTTGACCGGCGTAGGGTCACGCCTGCGCCCGAGCCGATCATGCGCACACGGGCATACGGGCATACGGGCATGGATATGCAGCACATAGGCGCATGGGTGGCCACGTGGTCAAGGTCACGATGATGGGCCGTAGTGGGAGAGGAAGACCTCGACCGCCGAGGTGACGACCGGCGTCAGCTCACGTTCGTCGAAGGCCCGCTCAGGCAGCATGGTGCGGACGAGCTGGGGCGCGCCGATCGCCATGGCGATGAGCTGGCGCGCGGCGAGCGGCGCGTCGGGAACGTGCAGGCGGCCCTTGACGTGCAACTTGGCCAGTTCGTCCTCCAACGGACGGTTGAGCTGGTCGTCGGTGATCTGGAACCACAGCCGTCCCAGCTCGGGGAAGCGGCCGATCTCGCCGATGACCAGCCGCCGCAGGCGCAGCAGGTCCTCATCCAGCAGGGCACGCGCCCAGCGGCCCAGGTAGCCGCTCAGGGCGGCCCGCAGATCGGGCGACCTGGACATCTCACAAGGAGGCGTACCGAGCTCGGCGTAGGCATCCCTGAGCGCGCCCCCGATGACGGCCAGAAAGAGCCGTTCCTTGTTGCCGAAATGGCTGTAGAGCGTGGGTTTGGACACCTTGGAGCGCGCGGTGATCGCGTCCATGGAGGCGGCGGCGTAGCCGACCTTGAGGAACTCCTCGCGGGCCGCCTCGATGATCGCCTTCCTTCGGCCCACCGATGCGCGTGCGGGCACGGCGACGATCGGAATGCCGTCCTGGTCCACCTCGTCCGTCATGGGGACGAGCATAAACTACACCGTTTAGTTGCGATGTACGCCACTCTCTGTTGACCTCAACCGCACTTGCGGTTCTAGCGTTCTGACTAAACGGTTTAGTAAAGATGTGGGAGTGGAACCATGCCATCAGCACGACGACTAGGTCCGGCGCTCGCCTTGCTGGCGTTCGCCCAGTTGATCGTCTCGCTCGACTACAACATCGTCTACGTCGCACTCCCCGCGATCGGCGCCGATCTCGGTTTCTCCCCGCAGTCCCTGCAGGTGGTCGTCAGCGCGTATGTCGTCGCCTTCGGCGGGGCCCTGCTGCTGGGCGGCCGGATGTCGGATCTGCTGGGCCGGCGCCGCATGTTCGTGCTCGGGCTGGCGCTGTACGGAGTGTCGTCGCTCGTGGGAGGGCTGGCCGGCACTCAGTGGGCGCTCGTGGCCGCCCGCGCCGTGCAGGGACTGGGCGGGGCCGTCCTCTTCCCCGCCACCCTCTCCCTGATCAACACGATCTTCGCCGAAGGCGCCGCGCGCAATCGCGCCCTGGGCGTGTGGGCCACCGCCGGCGCGGTCGGCATGACATTGGGTTCGCTGCTCGGCGGCCTGCTCACGCAGGCGTTCGGCTGGGAGTCCGTCTTCTTCGTCAACGCGCCGATGGCCGGACTCGCCATCGTGCTCGCCTTCCCGCTGATCACCCCCGACCAGGCCCGGGCGGCGCACCGCCGCTTCGACGTGCCCGGCGCCCTGACCGGCAGCATCGGCGTCACCGCCCTGGTGTTCGCGCTCGTCCGAGGCCCGGAGGCCGGATGGGGGTCGGTCCCGGTGGTGATCGCGGCGGTGCTCGCCGCCGTGGCGCTGGCCGCCTTCATCACCGTCGAACGCCGCAGCCGCGATCCGCTCATGCCGCTGCGGCTGTTCGCCAACCGCCACCTGAGCGCCGGGATGGCCACCATGTTCCTGTTCATGGGGACGTTCGGCAGCCTGCTGTACTTCCAGACCGTCTACTTCCAGAACGTCCACGGCTACAGCGCCCTGCAGACCGGACTCGCCTTCGTGGTTCCCATGGTCGCCGTGCTGGTCGGCTCCAACGCGGGCGGGCGCCTGGTCACCCGTCTCGGCGTCCGCGCCGCCCTGACCCTGGGGTCGGTGCTCGGCGCGGCCGGGACGCTGCTGCTCGCCCTGCCGATGAGCCCTTCCGGTTCTTTCCTCACCCTCGTTCCCGGCCTCGTCATCCTCTCCCTGGGCCAGGGCGTCGCCTACACCACGATGTTCGCCGCCGCCTCGATCGGCGTCGCACCCGAGGACCAGGGCATCGCCTCGGGCATGGCCTCCACCGGCCAGCAGGTCGGCTCCGCCGTCGGCCTGGCCGTCCTGGTGGCCGTCGCCAACGCCGGCACCGACGGCCTGACCGGAGCCGCTCTGCGCGCGGCGACCAGCGACGGCCTGCGGACGGCCGTCCTCATCGCCGCGGCCGGCATCGCGGGACTGGCCGTGCTGGCCACCGCCTTCAAGCGCGCATCCACCAGGCACACGCCCGTTGAGAGCACCCCGGTCGAGAGCACCCCCTTCCAGAGCACCCCGGTCGAGAGCACCCCGGTCAGGGGCACGCCGTTCGAGAGCACCCCGGTCAAGGGCACACCGTTCGAGAGCACGCCGTTCGAGAGCACGCCGTTCGAGAGCACGCCGTTCGAGAGCACGCCGTTCGAGAGCACGCCGTTCGAGAGCACGTCGTTCGAAGGCACGTCGGAGACGGCGTCGTCGCTCGATGCTGGTGGCACGAGCGCCGAGCGGCTGGATGCCGACGGATCGCTGATGTCGTAGGCGGAGAAGCCGCTTCGACGTCGCCGAGCCGCTGTGGGGGTGTGGGTGGCCCGTTGCGGAGATGCGCCTGCTCGATCAGAAACAGGATCATGATGCGATCTCCGCTCGCGGGCCGCGTGCCTGCCCCGGCCCCGGCGACGTTGATCACTACCGTGTTGATCGGCGTCCTCGCGCGCACGGGCTGCGCCGGCCACGACGACACCGACATCCTGGACGGCCGCTGCACTTTCGGCCCGGAATTCATCCTGAGCGGCCTGGCCCGTCCAGCACGACCTCAGTCGATCAGGAGAAGCATAGGTTGGGTGCCCAGCCTGCGATGAGTTCCGGCGCTCCATCAGGTCTCCACTCCGGTACGCGCCCACGACCAAGGAGGAGTTCATGGGCAAGGTCATCTACTGGATGAACACCTCGATCGACGGTTATATCGAGGATCCTGACGGTGGCATGGACTTCCTGGACCCGGCCGAGGACTTTCACCAGGCGGCGAACGACGAGGTGCGCCGGATCGCGGCGTTCCTGTTCGGGCGGCGGCTGTACGAGGCGATGGAGAAGCCCTGGACGCAGGACCTCGGCGGGGAAGGCGCCCCGGCCATCGAGCGGGAGTTCGCCCAGCTCTACAAGCAGACGCCGCGGTACGTCTTCTCCGACACCCTCCAGACCGTCCCCGATGGGGTCACGATCGTCCGTCGCAAGGACGCCGTGTCCGTGGTGACGCGTCTCAAGCAGGAGATCGACGGCACCCTCCAGCTCGGCGGCCCCGAGTTGGCAGCCTCCCTGCTGGACCTGATCGACGAGTTCTGGGTATGCGCGTTCCCCGTGATCATCGGGGGCGGGAAGCCGTACCTGCCGGTTAAGGAAGAACTGCGGCTGCGCCTGGTCGAGCACCGTTCCTTCGCGTCGGGAATCATGTTCCGGCGCTACGTGCGCCCCTGACCGACCAGGAGCGGGCCCGGGCGTACCCACGAGGGGCCAGTGGCAGTACGCCCGCGCATGCCGCGTCACCGCTCCTCGCCAGGCCGACCAGACGATCCGGCGGATCCGGCAGATCCGCCGTCCGCTACGAGGTGACCGTCCTCGTCGCTGTCATCGAGGAAGGGCTGCGATCAGCGGCATCGAGAGCGATCCAGTAACGGCGCTTGATCCCGATCTCGGTGCTGCGCACGTCTTCCAGGACACCGCCGTTGCGTTCGATGGTGCGCGCCGAGCCGAGGTTGCCGTCGTCACAGGTGAGCAGAACCCGGTCCAGACCGAGCGCCGGCGCCTTCCGCAGAACCTCTCCCAGCGCCCACGTGGCCAGTCCGCGCCTTCGTGCGGAAGGCCGAATGCTGTAGCCGATGTTTCCGCCGCCTTCCAGCAGAAAGGCGTTCACATAATGTCGGAGGTCGATGGCTCCGAGGTAGCTCTCGCCGTCGGCGATCCACCAGTGGGTGGCGTGGACGCGCCCTTCTCCGACAGGCATCGACCGGTCCGACTGCCGGCGCAGTCGCTCGACCCACGAGGCGAACCCTTCCGGGCTGTCGAGGTCGTCGTCACCGACCAGACGCAGGCCGGCGCCGTCCTGGTGGGCACGGGGCTGCCACTCGTCCCGCGCCGCTAGCCACGAGGAGTGCAGCCGTTCCGTAGGAGCGATCAGTTCGGTCACGCGAGGGACGATAACACCCGCATCCCTACATGATCAGTGCGGCGAGTGAGCGACCACAGCCTTGATCCACCTTCGCCACGCAGGGCTTTCAGATCGCGACCATGCTCTTGTGAGGCCACTCAGCGGCCGTGGATGTTGACGGCCACGCCGCTCAGATGCGTCTCCTGGGCGATGTCCAGCAGGGTGCGGGCCACGTCCGCCCGGGTCAGGGCGCGCGGCCTGGCCAGCAGCCCGCGGTGGATCGCGACCGCGCCGGTGGCGGGCCGGTCGGTGAGCCGGGTCAACCGGGCGATGGTCCAGTCGAGATCGCTGGCGCTCACGGTCTGCTCCAGGTCGCGGGCGTCGGCGTACGGGGTGGCCAGCAGGCGGCGGAGCAGCCACATCAGCGGGTACGGCCGGCGGGCGACGATCGGATAGGGCGTGGTGACCACGAGCCTCCGGACTCCGGTCTCGGTCATGGCCTGGATGACGGTGCGGGTGGCCTGGGCGGCGCGATGCGGGTCGCCGCTGTCACCGCCGTTGATGATGGAGATCACCGCGCCCGCGCCCGCGACGGCCGTCCGCATCTTCTCCAGGTCGCGGCCGTCGCCCTCGACGACGGCGTGCGGCTCGACCGGCAGGGCGGCGGCGTCGCGGGTGAAGGCGGTGACGCGATGGCCGCGACGCAGGGCCTCGGCAAGAACGTGGCGGCCGGTGCGGCCGGTGGAGCCTATGAGGGTGACGTTCATGGGTTCGCCGTCCTGGTGAGAGTGACGTTCATGGGTTCGCGGTCCGGGTGAGGGAGTCGACGGGGCGTACGCGCCCGTCGGGAGCGAGCTGGGCGTGGTGGAGCGGGCGGCTCGATCGCCGTCGAGCAGCGTCGCGTGCAGGTCAGGCGGTCCGCGATCGTGGCGGGTCCTCCTCGCTGAAGGCCGGCTCGTACGGCGATCGCGTCAGAAAGGCGCGGAAGTCATCATGGCCATGTCTTCGCGCATTTCAGGGGGTGGCGGGACGGGGTACGACGGCGGCGGTGACGATCAGCACGAACGCGGCCAGCGCGGTCAGTGTGCGCAGGGTGTGGAACAGTTCCCAGCGCTGGAAGATCTCGGCGTAGCCGTCCGGGACCGTGCCGGCGGCCCACTTCCGGAAATGCGCGTGCAGGGGGACGTTGCCGAACAGAGTGATCAGCAGTGAGGCCAGCGCCAGCGCACCGGCACCGAGCGCCAGCCTGCGCGCCCGGTCACGGCCGGCGATCGCCAGGCCGAAGGTGGTGATGATGGCCAGCGCCATCGCGCTCTGCATGACCGGCTCGTTGACCTTCATCATCGTGATGTGGAAGGTCAGGCGCACATCCAGCGGAACGGCGTCGAACGTCGGGACCACATTGGCCGCGCCGTAGCCGAACGCCCCCGCGAGCAGCCCGGTGGCGAGCAACGCCGCGCCGTGGATGTAGCTGACTGGGGTTCTCATGACCGGTAATCGTCGGCCATCCGCCGCTCCGAGGCGTCCCCGTGGAGGGTCATTCGCCTCTACCGCACCGGGATCAACGACCGGCCCGCGACTGCGACACCGGGAGTAGTCACGACTACGACATCACCGGGATGGGTGCTCACGGCTTTCAGGCCGCGAGCGGGTCCATACGGCCTCTGGCCATGATCGTGGTGATGCGCCAGGAGAGCGAGCGCAAGCTGCTGGAAGCTTCGGCCGAGGCGACCTGCCATCAGAGGCCGGACGCGCTTGCCTGAGCCCGTTGGGATATCGCACCGCAACCGCAATCACCTGACCAGAAAGCGGGAAATTCACGAACCACGGCGAGCGTGACCGAATCTACCGACATTCGGTTGATCGGCTTGGTAAGTTTTTCCGGCATGTCCCTATCCACGAAGCGACTGCGGCAGACCATCGCCATCGGGATGATGCGCGCAGCCAGGGCGGCGAGCAGGAACCGGTTGACCCGCACCGTGCTGAGGGGCCGTAGCGTCCGGCGTTTCCCCCTGGTCAACCGGCTCTATCACGCGGTGTTCCGGATCGGCGTCGCCGCCGGAGATCGAGACGTCGAGGCGCGATACCGGGGCGTCGTGCTGACCGGCCCGATGTGGGACGCGACGATCATGCCGTCGATCTCGGGTGGATATTACGAGGAGTTCGAGGTCGGCGTCTTCGAGCGACTCGCCTCGGTGAGCCGTTCCATGGTCGACGTCGGAGCGAACATCGGCGCCTACACCTGCACGGGCGCCGCGCGGTTACCCCGGGACGGCATGTTGATCGCGTTCGAGCCCGCGCCGGAGAACGCCGCCTACCTGCGGCGCAACGTCGAACGCAACGACCTCGACGCCCGCGTGACCGTGGAGCAGATGGCCGTCGGGGCCGCGCCCGGCGAGTTGACCGTCCACCTGTCGGGCGAGCAGTCCGGCAAGCACTCGGCCGCCGCGGCGAATGTGGGGACGTCTGCCGGCGCCGTCACCGTCCCCATGACGTCGATCGACGCCTACCTCGACCGCAGCGGCCTCGGGCCGCCCGACGTCATCAAGATCGACGTCGAGGGGTACGAGGGATTCGTGCTGCAGGGCGCGGCTCAGACCCTGACCGCGGCGCCGACGCTGCTGTTCGAACTGCACCCCGAGCTCCAGGCGAACTGCGGCGGCGACGCCGGCGACCTGCTCGACCTCGTCTTCGCCCACTACCACTGGGTCTTCCTGGTGGACGAGCTGGCCGGCGTCCTGCGCTTGTGCACGCGAGCCGACCTCGACGCTCCTGACACGATCGGCCTGTACCGCTCCAACCTCGTGGCCATCGGCCGCCAGGAGCACCTGGACGCGGTCCGGCAATGGCACGACCTCTAGGACCGTGGACAGCAGCAGCTTCGCTCGCCCGCCCGGCGAGCCGGCCACGGGGGCAGCAGCCCACTGCAGGTGGTCGATTGCGGGGGCAACCGCGTTGGGTGGCCGGTGGCACCATTCCGAGCTGAACGACACGGTCAACGCGCCGGGGGTGCGCGAGGGGGCCGGAGTGCGAAGCCCGGCGCGCTCTGAGGTTGGGTTTTTTGCGGCGGGATGATTGTCTGACCGTAGGAACTATGAGGAGGGCACCGGTGACCCGTCAGATCGTCTCCGTCGTGGGTGGCAAGGACGCCGCCAGCGCGAGCACGTACCAGTCGACCAACCCCGCGCGCACCAGTGAGGTGGTCGCGAGCGTCGGGATGGCGGACGCCGACACGTTCGCCGCCGCCTGCCGTACCGCCAAGGAGGCGCAGCGCGAGTGGGCCAAGGTGCCGGCGCCGGTGCGCGGCCGGGTGATCGCGTCCATCGGGCGGCTGGTCGAGGAGAACGCCGAGAGCCTGGCCCGGCTGGTGACCGAGGAGATCGGCAAGCCGTACGCGGAGGCGCTGGGCGAAGTCCGGGAGATCGTCGACACGTGCGACTTCTTCCTCGGCGAGGGGCGGCGGCTGTACGGGCAGACGGTGCCGTCGGAGATGCCGGACAAGAACCTGTTCACCTTCCGCAACCCGGTCGGCGTGGCGGCGGTGATCACGGCGGGGAACTTCCCGGTCGCCGTGCCGTCCTGGTACCTGGTGCCGGCGCTGCTGTGCGGCAACGCCGTGGTGTGGAAGCCCGCCGAGTACGCCGCCGCGTCCGGGCACGCCCTGTACCGGCTGTTCGCCGCGGCCGGGCTGCCCGACGGGGTGCTCAACGTGGTGTTCGCCGACGGCGCCGAGACGTTCCGGGGCCTGGAGCGGGCGCTGGAGGAGGGCACGGTGCAGAAGGTCGGGTTCACCGGCTCCAGCGAGGTCGGCCGGAAGGTCGGCGAGCTGACCGGGCGGCACCTGCAGTCGGCGTGCCTGGAGCTGGGCGGCAAGAACCCGATGGTGATCATGCCGGACGCCGAGCTGGACCTGGCCGTCGAGGGGGCGCTGTTCTCCGGGTTCGGCACGGCCGGCCAGCGCTGCACCAGCCTCGGCACGGTGATCGTGCACGAGAGCGTCCACGACGAGTTCCTGCGGCGCTTCGCCGAGGCCGTGCGCGAGGCGCGGATCGGCGAGCCGGACCAGGACGTGCTGGCGGGCCCGCTGCTCGACCAGAAGTTCGCCGACCGGTACGAGGAGTACCTGACCTGGATCCAGCCCCACCACCGGGTCGTCTCCGGCGAGACCGGACGCGTCACCGCGGACAGCCCGCGCCAGGACTTCACCGGCGAGGGCGGGCTGTACTACCACCCGGTCGTGGTCGACGGGGTGCGCCCGGACGACCGGCTGTTCCTGGAGGAGACGTTCGGGCCGATCGTCGGCGTGACGACGTTCCGGACCCTGGACGAGGCGATCGAGCTGGCCAACCTGCCCGGGTACGGCCTGTCCAGCTCCATCTACACGACCGACGCCCGCAACGCCTTCCGCTTCCGCGAGGGCATATCGGCCGGCATGGTCAGCGTCAACAACTCCACGTCGGGGGCCGAGGCGCACCTGCCGTTCGGCGGCAACGGCAAGTCGGGCAACGGCAGCAGGCAGTCCGGCATGTGGGTGCTGGACCAGTTCACCCGCTGGCAGGCGATGAACTGGGACCACTCGGGCCGTCTGCAGAAGGCCCAGATGGACGTCGCCGACATCACGCCGGACCTCGACTTCCGCCTTCCGTAGCAACCCGCACGGCACCGCTGTAGCGAAAATACGGGGACTTCGGTGGAGGATCCTCCCGCCGGAAGCCAAGAAAGCCACTCCGCCGGCCGGCGTTCGCCTGCCGGCGGAGCGGCGTCGTGCCAGGATGGGCGTACTCCGGTTACGGAACGGCTCCGAACGGCGACGGTACGCAGCCGGAAAACACGGGAACGCGGGCCCCATCGGGGGTGCCCGCGTTCCCTCAGCCGTCAGCGGTTGACGCTCAGACGAGGCCGGCCTTCTCCAGCGCCGCGCAGCAGGTGTTCACCAGCAGGCGGGTGACCACGTACGGGTCGATGTTGGCGTTGGGGCGGCGGTCCTCGATGTAGCCCTTCTTGTCCACCTCGACCTGCCACGGGATGCGGACGGAGGCGCCGCGGTTGGACACGCCGTAGGTGTACTTGTTCCACGGGGCGGTCTCGTGGTGGCCGGTCAGGCGCGACTCGATGTCGGCGCCGTACTGGGTGACGTGCTCCATCGGCTTGTCACCCTCGCCGAGGGCCTCGCACGCGGCGATGATCGCGTCGTAGTTCTCGCGCATCGCCTTGGTGGAGAAGTTGGTGTGCGCGCCGGCGCCGTTCCAGTCGCCGCGGGCGGGCTTGGCGTCGAGGGTGGCCTCCACGCCGAACTCCTCGGCGGTCCGGTAGAGCAGGTAGCGGGCGACCCACAGGTGGTCGGAGACCTCGAGGGGGCCGGCCGGGCCGACCTGGAACTCCCACTGGCCGGGCATGACCTCGGCGTTGATGCCGGAGATCGCCAGACCGGCGGCGAGGCAGCGGTCGAGGTGCAGCTCGACGATCTCGCGGCCGAACACGGCCTCGGCGCCGACGCCGCAGTAGTAGTGGCCCTGCGGCGCGGGGAAGCCGCCCTCGGGGAAGCCGAGCGGGCGGCTGCCCTTGAAGAAGGTGTACTCCTGCTCGATGCCGAACCAGGAGTCCTGGTCGGCGAACTGCTCGGCGATCGGGCGGAGGAGGGCGCGGGTGTTGCTCTTGTGCGCGGCGCCGTCGATCTCCTCGACCTCGCACAGCACGAGGATGTTGTCACCGCCGCGGATCGGGTCCGGGCAGGTGAACACCGGGCGCAGCACCCGGTCGGAGGAGTGACCCTCGGCCTGGTTGGTGCTGGAGCCGTCGAATCCCCACACGGGCGGCTCGGCTCCGTCGGCAAGGATCTTGGTCTTCGAGCGCAGCAGAGCGGTGGGCTCGGTGCCGTCGATCCAGATGTACTCAGCCTTGTAGCTCACGAACGGTCCTTTCGGGGTCTCTCTCAGCCACGCCGAGTCTTACGGGTGGCCGTTTCCCGCTTTTTGCCCGAATGTGAACGTCGTGTTAATCCGCACCGGTCCGTACGTTCCGCTGTGCGGATCGTGCGATCATGTGGGGCCGGAGGTTCCCCCATGCACACCCACCACGAAGCGTCGCCGGACGAGCTCGCGGAACTCGCGGAACTCGACGAGGCCGGCCGACCGCGCGCGCCCAAGCCGGACCCGGCGGAGCTCACCCCCGAGGAGCGCCGGCTCGGGCAGCACCTGGCCGCCGTCCACGACGGCTACCGGCACGAGATGCGGCAGGTGGTGACGGCGGCCGAGCAGGTGGCGGCGGGCACGCTCGATCCCGAGGCGCTGCGCTCGCAGATCAACCGGCTCACCATGCGGCAGAACCTGTGGACGCTGGGCGCGTTCTGCGCCTCGTTCTGCCGGCTGGTGACGATCCACCACACCATCGAGGACGAGAACCTGTTCCCCGCGATCGCGGAGCGCGACTCCGGGCTGGCGCCGGTGGTGGCCAAGCTCTCGCAGGAGCACGAGGTCATCGCGGGGCTGCTGACGGCGCTCGACGAGGCGTGCGTGCGGCTGGTGGCCGGGTCCGCCGAGGTGGAGGAGGTCAGGGCCCGGGCCGTGCGGCTGACCGAGGTCCTGTCGTCGCACTTCGCGTACGAGGAGGAGGAGCTGGCCGGGCCGATCGGCCGGCTGCGGATCCAGATCTGACCCGCCTCGCCGGCCGGCCGGCCCGCGGTCGCTCAGGCGACGCGTCCCTCCCCTCCGTGCCTGCCGTCGTAGCCGAGCAGCCGCATCGCGGTGTCCGGGTCCATGGCGGCGGCCAGGAGCTGCGCCCGGGCGTGCGCCTCGTCGCGTTCACGCTCGGCCTTGATCTGGGCCGCCCGCATGCCGCGGACCGCGACGAGCGCCAGCCCGATGCCGACGATCACCGCGACCACGATGACGAACACGATGAGCAGCAGCCCCGGTGAGGCGACCCCCGTCCCCTGACCGGCGCCGGTGGGCGGCGCCATCCCGGTCAGGGTCAGGCCGACCAGCAGGACGAGCGTCACCAGGGCGAGCAGGCTCGTGACCAGCACCCAGCCCCGGCCGCGCGGTCCGCGCGCCGGGAGCGCGACGGCTTCAGTGGTGACGGCCTCGGCCGAGGCCGCGGCCCCCGCCTGCGGGACCCGCGCGCCAAACCCGGGCGCCGCCCCGTGACCGGGCGTCCCGCCGTGACCGGGCGTCCCGCCGTAGCCGGGCGTCCCGCCGTAGCCGGGCGTCCCGCCGTAGCCGGGCGTCCCGCCGTAGCCGGGCCCGGCACCGTAGCCGGGCCCGGCACCGTAGCCGGGCCCGGCACCGTGACCGGGCGCGGCCGAGGGTGGGGACGGCGCGGGCGTGGCCAACGGGCCGGATCCGGGGACGACCGCCGTTCCGGTCTCCGGCGCCCACGGCATGAACTCCGGCCGCCCGTCAGCCCCGCCCCCCGGCGACGCCACCACCACGGACGTCCCGGCAGCGGCGGGCGGGGGCGGCGGGGAGGCCGCCACCACCGGCAGCACCTCGCCGGGCACCGTCTCCACGATCTCCCCGCTGACCACCTCACCGATCTCCCCGGTGACCACCTCACCGGCGGGCGGCGGACCGGCGGCCTCCGGCAGGTCCCGGTCGATGCGGCTGTGCTCCTTGTGCGCTCGCGCCGCGTCCCGGTGGTACTCCTCCAGCTCCTCGTACAGCTCGTCCGAGGCGTAGACGGCGCCGTTGATGATCGCCCCGGGCCGCCGCTCGATGATGGCCACCACGTCGTCGCCGTTGAGCGTCTTGTACGTCTCCAGGGCGTGCGCCACGCACAGCACGTCGCGCCGGTGCTCCTGCAGCAGCCGCTCGGTCCGCTCCAGCAGCCGTACGAGGTTGAACTCGATCCGCTCCCCCAGCACGTCGGGCGTCAGCTCGGCCTGTCCCTGGAGCGGCGGCTTGCCGGCGATGTCGACGGGGCCGCCGCCGCGCCGGGGCATCGCCTTGCCGCCCATGATCTCCAGCTCCTGGAGGGCGGGCAGCGAGGTGACGCCGGAGCCCATGCCCCAGTGCGACTCCATGAGCGCGGTCAGGTAGGTCGCCGAGTGCAGATCGCCGGACACGCCGGAGGAGTTGTCCTCGCCGAAGAACATCCGCTCGCCCGCCAGGGACGCGAGCGAGACCATGATGTCGGCCTCGTACTCGGACTTCCACCGGGTGAACTGGTCCTCCGGCTTGATGGAGGCCACCATGCCGAGATAGTCGGCGCCCTTCTCGATGGTGGCGATGTCGATCTCCAGGTGGAAGCGGGTGACGTAGGCGACGACGGCGTGGCACGCCTCGTGGACGGCGACCGCGTGCCGTTCCCGCTCGATGTACTCGACGTCCTCGGGCGGCCCGAGCTGCTTGAGCCGCTTGGCGCGCAGCACGTCGGACCAGGTGATGACCTCGCGCCCGTCGCGGATGGCGGTGATCAGCGACTCGTTGACCAGGTCCTTGATGGTGGCGCCGGTGGCGTACGGGGTGATGGTGGCGAGCTTGTCGACCTGCTCGGCGGTGAGCTCGTGCTCGACCTTGTCGAAGTAGCCCTGGTAGGTGCGCAGCCGTCCGGCCTTGGACGGGTAGCCGACCTTGTAGATGCGGTCGATGCGGCCGGGCCGCAGCAGCGCCTCGTCGAGCGCGTCGGGCCGGTTGGTGGCCATCATGACGAGGATGCGGTACTTGGGCGGCGGCTTGGGCCGCATGCCGAGCAGCCGCCGGACGAGGCGGTTGAAGAACCCGCGCGGCTTCTTGAGCCCCGACAGCTCGGTGAGCAGCGCCTGGAGGGTGCCGGGGTCGCCGCTGTTCATGCCGCCGCCCATGAAGAAGCGGTTGCGGGCGCCCGGCTCCTCCGGTTCGCGGGCGCGGCGGAAGGCCAGCGCCGAACGGGTCTCCTCGGACAGGTAGCCGAGGCCGTGGCAGCCGGGCGCGCCGGAGAACGCCGACCAGCCGCCGCCCTGGCCGGGCGGCCCCTGCACGGCGAGCCGGCCGCGCTTGCCGAGCGAGTCCGCCTCGTCGAAGAAGACGATCACGCCGCCGTACCGCAGGGCGAGCTTGCGCAGCTTGCGGAACAGCGTCTTGACCTTGAGGATGCCGATGCCCATGAACATGTTGGTGAACGCGCCGGGGTCCACGAAGACGTACGGCTTGCCGGTCTCCCCCGCGACCGCCTCGGCCATGAGCGTCTTGCCGGTGCCGGGCGGCCCCCACAGCAGCAGGCCGCTGGGCACGTAGCCGCCGCGCTCCTCGATCTCGCCGGGCCGTTCGAGGAAGACGATGTTCTCCCGGACGCGCTCGACGACGTGGTCCTGACCCCAGACGTCGGCGAAGCGGGTCTTGATGTCGTCCGGAAAGTACGTCTCGACGCCGCCGCGCGACAGGAACCAGAACATGCCGACGAACTGGATGATGACCACGAAGAACAGGAAGACGATCTGGAACAGGAACGGCAGCGCCTGGAACACCAGCGCGGGCGCCCGGAACAGCGCCAGGAACGGGCTGGTCTCCAGCACCGCGCCGAGCACCAGCGCCACCAGCACGCCCCAGAAGACGATCTTGATGGCCCGGGCGATCCGGTAGCGCGTCCAGTCGTCGAAGCGCCGGTGCGACCACCGCTCGAACCCGCCGAACACCCGGCGGCTCCAGAAGCCGTGGTAGCCGGAGGAGCGCTCGCTGACGAGGAAGTGGAGCTGGCGCAGCGACTCCGCGCCGAGCAGCCAGAAGATCCACTGGTGCTCGTACGCGATGAACCGGACCGCCTCGGGGAAGCCGACGATGCCCTCGTAGTCGGCCATGGTCTTCCAGGAGAGCACGAGGAAGGCCAGGACCAGCCCGAGGAGGAACTTGCTGCGGTCCCAGAACGGCATCCGCTTCCTGGTGACGGAGTCGGGGTCGGCCGGCCCGCTGCCGGGCGCGCGCAGCCCCTCGTGGTGGGTGGTGGTGTTCAACTGTGCCCCCTCTAACCGGGCAGCCGGAGCAGTCGGAACGAGTCGGCGATCTTGTCGAACTCCGCGGCGCGGGCCCGGAAGCAGATCGCCTGGCAGCCGATGAGCATGACCGAGACGGTGTCGCCCTGCTCATCGAGGATGGCGGTGTGGTCGAAGGTCTGGATCTCCGTACCGATCCGGTAGTTGAAGCGCACCCTGACACCTCTGGCGCCCCGGTCCAGGGTGAGGACCTGGTCGCTGATCTCCTCGAAGCCGCCGAACAGCGGCTGCCTGCCGGAGGCGGCCGCCCGCGCCTCGTAAAGCTGGCGCACCCGCTCGGTCACCGGGAGGAGGAAGTCGCGCAACTGGTCGAGGGAGACGGCGTCGCGCTGCTCGTCGGTGAGCTGGTGGACGGTGGCGTAGAGGAAGGGGTCGGCGGAGCCGAGCAGGTGGGTGATGTCCGGCTCGGCCGACTGGTCGAAGGCGACCGACCAGACGCGCCGCGCACGCTCGGCCTCGGCGAGGGAGCCGGGCTGGGTCCCGCTCAGGTAAAGGTCGATGGGGTGGGCGTTGAGCTGGGCGAACGAGGAGGGCACCTTGAAGTAGGTGGTGCCGTCCCGGTCGCGCACGTAGGTGTACTCAGGCTGTCCGCAAGCGGACAGCAGCATGAGGGCCGCGGCCATGAGCGCGACCCTGGCCCGTGCCGTTCTCACCGGGGGGTACCTCCGCTTTGCGGACCAACGCCGTTGTTGTGCCCGTTTTCAGGCCCGATGAGCCGGATGTACGGTGAGAAATCTTGACCAAATCTTGCCCGGACCTTGGCTTCAGTTGTTACAGACCAGGCAATGCCCCAGTCAGGGAGTCACCCTCCACGGTCACCGCCGTACAACGTTCATGCAACCCCCCATTGGTTCCTCTCAGGAAGTGACGAAAGATATGAGGATCCCTCCGACTGGGGAGCACTCTCATGAAGGAACCGGTGATCGAGACCGTGGACTCCTACGGCATGACGGCTGAGCGTCAGTTCAGCGACCTGTGGGCCCGCGACGTGCTGTCGACGAGGGACCGCCGCCTGCTGCTGCTCGGCCTGCTGGTCGGGCAGGGCATCGACGACCAGGCCGAGATCCAGCTCGACGCCGCCCTGCGCACGAAGCTGCTGTCGGAGGGCGAGCTGCGCGAGGTCGTGGTGTTCGTGACCCACTACGCGGGGTGGTCGCGGGGGGCCAAGCTGAACGCCCAGGTGGAGGAGCTGATCGCCCGGGTGGCGGAGGAGGGTGCGGACCCCGCCTGACCGCGCGGCCCTCCCCTGTCGTCAGGTCGAGTCGGCCACCGGAGCGGCTCGGCCGTCAGGCCGAGTCGCCGAGGGTGATCGTCTCGGCGACCTCGGCGTGCCGCTCGGTCTCCTCCTCGGCGAAGCGCTTCTGGTCGAGCCGTTCGGCGATGTCCTCGTCCTGCTTCATCAGGGCCTCCAGCGACTGGCCGGCCATGTCGAGCACGCCCATGTCCGCGTACGCCTGCTGGAGCCTGGGGCTCCACAGCCCGATGTCCTTCACGCACGGGACGATGCGGCTGAACAGCAGCGAGCGGAAGACCCGCAGGTACTCCGACCGGTCGGTGGCCTCCATGGCCTCGTCGACCTCGGCCCGGGACAGGCCCATGTACTCCCACGTCTCCCGGCCGCGCAGGCGGTCGCGCATGAGGTAGCAGCCCTCGATGACGAAGTCCTCGCGTTCGCGCAGCTCGCTCTCCGACAGGTCGCGGTAGTAGTCACGCAGCGCCATCCGGCCGAAGGCGACGTGCCGCGCCTCGTCCTGCATGACGTACGCGAGGATCTGCTTGGGCAGCGGCTTGGTGGTGAAGTCGCGCATCACGCCGAACGCGGCCAGGGCGAGCCCCTCGATGAGCACCTGCATGCCGAGGTAGGGCATGTCCCAGCGGGAGTCGGTCAGCGTGCTGTCCAGCAGCGCCTTGAGGTGCTCGTTGATCGGGTAGGCCAGGCCGACCTTCTCCTGGAGGAAGCGGGCGTAGGTCTCGGCGTGGCGGGCCTCGTCCATGGTCTGGGTGGCGGCGTAGAACTTGGAGTCCAGGTCGGGGACGCTCTCGACGATCTTCGCCGAGCAGATCATGGCGCCCTGCTCACCGTGCAGGAACTGGGAGAACTGCCAGGCGGCGCTGTGCCGGCGCACCTCACGGCGCTGCGCCTCGTCCATCCGCTCCCACAGCGGGGTGCCGTGGATGGCGAGCGTCTCGTCGGGGACGCCGAGCACGTCGTACGGGTCCACCTCCAGGTCCCAGTCGATGCGCTTGGTGGAGTCCCACTGCTTGTCCTTGCCCTTCTGGTACAGGGCGAGCATCCGGTCCCGGCCGTCGTCGTACTCCCAGGTGAACCTGGTCTGCCCGGCCATGTCCAGGCCCCAGGTGCGCAGCTCGGGGGGGACTGTGTAGAGATCGTGCGTCGACATCGGACCTCCAAGGGGGAGACGTACACCGTACGTACCCTTTCGAGGCTGGCACGTACACCGTACGTACGTCAATAGAATGAGCTATGACCACGGAGCCCCTGTCCAGGGCGCGCATCGTCACCGCCGCGATCGACCTGATCGAGAGAGAGGGCGCCGACGCGGTGTCCATGCGGCGCATCGCGGCCGAGCTCGGCGTCGGCGTGATGTCCCTCTACAACCACGTGCCCAACAAGGACGCGCTGCTCAACGGCGTGGCCGAGGCCGTGCTCAGCGAGATCGAGTTCACCGACGACCCCGACGACGACTGGACCGACCGGGTGCGGACCCAGGCACGCGCCTTCCGGCAGATCGCGCACCACTACCCGCGCTGCACCATGCTCGTGGTCAGCCGCCAGCTCTCCTCCGCCGCCGGGCTGCTGCCGGTCGAGCGGGCCCTGGCCACCCTGCGCAGCGCCGGGTTCGACGGGCCCGACGCGGTGCGGATGGTGCGGCTGTTCATCGCCTTCATCGTCGGCTCGCTGCTGCGCGAGGTGGGGGTGACGCCGACGTTCGCGCCCGTCCATCACCGGCACCTGGCCGGGGCCGAGGCCGTCGATCCGGCCCTGTTCCCCGAGGTGAGCGCCCTCGCGCCACTGCTCGGCGCCTGCGACCACGACGCCGAGTTCGAGTTCGGCGTCGAACTGCTCATCCAGGCGATCACCGTGCTGCACGCGCGCAAGGAGGGCACCCACTGAGCGCGGACACGCGGGAGGGCGCCCGCTGACACCGGGCGCCCTCCGGGCGGGGCAGCCGTCCCTTCCCCTGAACGGCTGCCGTCAGTGCCTGGTACGTGAGCGTCAATACCAGTTGTGCGACTGGAAGTGCCCCCAGGCGCCGCACGGGCGTCCGTACCTGCCCTTGATGTAGGCGAGCCCCCAGCGGATCTGCGTCGCCGGGTTGGAGCGCCAGTCGGCGCCGGCCCCGCTCATCTTGCCTCCGGGCAGGGCCTGCGGGATGCCGTACGCGCCGGACGAGCTGTTGTAGGCGCGATGGTCCCAGTTGCTCTCCCGGGTCCAGAGGCTGTCCAGGCACCGGAACTCCTGGTAGGACCAGGATCTGCGGACCACCTGGTCCAGGGCGATGACCTTGTTCCTGCGCTTGGGCCGCAGGTCGGCGGCGCGGCGGCCGTTCAGGAGCGCGGTGGCGAACCGGGGTCTGACGGACGGGCTCCACGTGCCCATCCGGATGACCGGAGCGTGCCAGACGCCCTCGTGGACCACCGGAGCACCGGCGGCCTCGCGCCGGAGTGCTCCCGGGTCGGAGTCGGCCCCGGCGGCCGCGGCCGTGGCGCCGAGTGCGACGACGGCTGCCGTCGCGGCCAGAGCGCTGTGAAGAGCGCGTTTGCTGTCCAATGCGATCCTTGCTGTCGGGTCGCGTGCGGACAGGCGCACCGGTCGGCCGGCCGCCCTGACGGTCCGCGTCCGTGGCTCGGACGAGGATGGTCCGCGCGGCCGCTCCGGGTTCCTGTGACCGCCCGGTCGTGCTGGGCGGCCCGGAGGGCTCCGCGACGTTCCTCTAGCCGGTTTCTATTACGCTCCGTAATCAACGGTCACGGACAGCGACACGCGACGGACAGGTGTTTGCGTGATCCTTCACGACTGATCACCGTCTCGCTGGCTCCCCGTGGCGCGGCCCGGCGCCGGACTTGCGCCACCTTTACGGGAAACGGGGATGCCCGAGAGCAGGGGGATCAGGGGATCAGTACCAGCCGGTGGACTGGGAGTGCGCCCACGCGCCGCACGGCGAGCCGTAGCGCTGCTTGATGTAGGACAGGCCCCACTTGATCTGCGTCTTGGGGTTGGTGCGCCAGTCGCTGCCCTTGGTGGACATCTTGCTGCCGGGCAGGGCCTGGGGGATGCCGTACGCGCCGGACGAGCTGTTCTGGGCGCGGTGGTCCCAGCCGCTCTCGCGGTGCCAGAGCTTGACGAGGCACTTGAACTGGCCGTTCTTCGTCCAGCCGCGCTTGGCGGACAGATGCTTGGCGATGGCCTTGTTGTGCTTGCTGGTCGCCTGGGCGCTCTGCGCCTGTGCGGCCGTGGCTCCACCGGAGGTCACGAGGGCGGCGGAGAGAAGGAGGATTCCGGCACGGCGAAGCATGGGCATGGGTGGGGGTCCCTTTCGAGCGGGGGTCGGGGAAGCGACACCATGCCCGAATTGCACCCTTTATCGCTAGTTGTCCATGTCTGCGTAGATCGGTAGCAAAGAGCGTAATATGCCGCTTATCAGGGCTTTTGTAGTGAAATGTGAGGCTCGTCACACTTTCGAGTGATCACGTTTGAAGATCCGTAAGGTGGCCTCGGGAGCTGATCGCGGAAGGAGCTCTATAGGGTCGGATCATGACCATTCGCGACATTCCGCTCCGCACGCTCGCGGGCTCCCCCACCACCCTCGGCGAGCTCGCCGGCGGCCAGACCCTCCTGATCGTGAACGTCGCCTCCAAGTGCGGCCTCACCCCGCAGTACGCCGGCCTCGTGGAGCTCCACCAGCGGTACGGGCCGCGCGGCTTCAGCGTCATCGGCATGCCCTGCAACCAGTTCATGGGCCAGGAGCCGGGCTCGGCGGAGGAGATCCAGGAGTTCTGCTCGACGACGTACGGCGTGGACTTCCCGCTGCTGGAGAAGGCCGACGTCAACGGCCCGGACCGGCACCCGCTCTACGCCGCCCTCACCGAGACGCCGGACGCGGACGGCGAGGCCGGGGACATCCAGTGGAACTTCGAGAAGTTCCTGGTCTCACGGGAGGGCGAGGTCGTGGCCCGCTTCCGCCCGAGGACCACTCCGGAGGACCCGGCGGTCGTGTCCGCCATCGAAAACGCCCTGTAAAAGGCGCACCAAGGACGGCCGCGCAAGGAAAAACATGGGGCAAGAACGTCAAGAGTGTGTGCGGCTCCAAAAGGCAAGGTCCTGCGGGGGGCGCGCTACGCGCGTAGTGCCTCGGGCAGCTCCGATCGGGGCTCCGCCCCGAACCCCGAGCGGGTGGCCTCCGGCCCCCCGCACCCCCCGAGCCTTGACCGCCTCGACGCGAAACCTGACGGCCGAGAAAGCGCTGCACAGCGGCCCGGACGGGCCATACACTGCACCCATGGACGCGCTGCGTGACGAGCTCCATGCGCTGGTGGATCAACTGCCGGAGGACAAGGTGGCGCCGGTGATCGCGCTCGTGCGCCAGAACCTCGGCATGTCCGAGCGGCGTGCGCGTGCGGTCTCCACTCCGGCGCGCATCCAGTCCCGGCTGCACGGAGTGGAGGGCGTGGACGAAGAGCTGAATCGACTGAGAGACGGTTCGCGTGGTTGACGCCTACGTCGTGGACACGGACGCCTCCTTGCGCTGGTTCATCGTTCAGCCAGCCGTTCGCGTCATCGATGAGTTCGGCGTGACGTGCACAACTCCGGAGCACCGACCGATGGGATAGCGTCCCCGCGTGAGCCTCTACCAAGTGGATCCTTTGAAGGAGCTCACTCGCCGAGCGCGTTTCTTCGTGCACGAGCACGCCTTACGGGTCACCTCTTTTGATGTTGATCAGAGCCGGGAGCGTTGGCTCGGGCTGGGCATCCCCGCAACGGAGATCGACCGGGTGGCCGCCTATGCGAGGCGATGGGGCGGGCTGGCGCTTCCTCCCGCACCGCGCTACGACGGCGGCCCCAGAATTTTGAGCCCTGACATCCCCGAGCGGACATCAGCCGGAGGATGGTTGTTCGAAGCGGGAGCGCCGCGAGCCGCCGTACCTTACAGCTTCATGATCGGCCCTCAGGGCGAGTTCGGCGTCTACGGCTACCGATGGACGCCTCTGCACTCGACGGTTGAAGGCTGGGTGGAATCACTGGCGTTGGCACACCACGCGTCCACCCGGGCGAAGACGATCACCAAGGTCACGGGCCAGGACGTCGATGCGCTCCAGCTGGATGGCTACGAGGCGGTCCCCGAGGTCGCCGGCCTGGCGGACAACTGGTGGCGCCGCGGCGACTCACTCGTGGCCGTCTATCTCGGCGAAGCGGAGTGCATGTCCGCACCTCAGTGCCGGGCCGCCTCCATCTACTCAGGCGTGCAGCCCTGGGCTTTCCGCGACTGACGTGCTCATGGGTGAGAGCGCCCGCTCACCATGGGTGATCGGTGGCCCGGATGCGGAGTCCGACCACACGACCGATGAGTTTCGCCTCGCCGCGTCGTCTTCCTGTTGGCGACGTCCCCTTCCGCGCCCGCGGGAGGCCCGGGGGTGAGATGACAAGGAGCGTGCTCTTGCCATGATGATCTGCATGTCTACTGGTGAATCGCCCCGCGCTCTTTTGATCATCGGCACGGTGGGAGCCGGCAAGACGTCGGTTGCGGATATGGTGGGCGACCTGCTCGCCGACACCGGGGTTGCCCATGCCGTCATCGATTTGGATGCACTCCGCCGATCTTGGCCTCCCGCACCGGATGATCGTTTCAACTTCGAGATGGCCCTACGGAATCTGCGCAGCGTCGCTGGAAACTATCTGGACGCCGGGGCTGTCCGACTCGTCATGGCCGGCGTCGCGGAGACCCGAGAGCATCGCCGGCGGTATGCGGACGCCGTCGGTGTCGAGCTGACGGTGTGTCGGCTCCGCGTAGAACTCCCGGTTGTCCGGCAGCGACTGGCTCGGCGTCACCAAGGCGAGGAGGCTGCCCTCCGGTGGCATCTCAACAGGTCGGGCGAGCTGGACCAGATCATGGAAGATGCTCAGCTCGAAGACGTTGTCGTTGAAGCCTCCGATGGTTCTGTGCCGAAGGTGGCCGAGGCCGTGATGAAAGCGATCGGCTGGATCTGAAGTCGGGCGGCTACGCCGGCAGCGGCCGAAAGTGCAGGCTTTTCTGGCGGTACGAGCTCGCGCCGGGTTCCCGCCGTTCGGCTCCGAGCATCTCACCAACTCGCTGCACCCTCTGGCCGAGCTCGTCTCCGGCAGGTGACGTCGTCGGCCGGGATGATCGTCAGGCGGGGCCGGCCGTGACAGCCCGGCCTTGTCCAGCACATGCCCGTCCCGCGGTCTGCCGCCCCACCCTCTAGCAGTCGCCGGCGAGCAGGTGCTCCTGGGCCCAGGCCGAGATCTGGGCCAGTGCCGGCATCAACGCCTCGCCGCGTTCGGTCAGCCCGTACGACACCGCGACCGGCGGCCCCTCCTCGACCCGCCGCGTGATCAGGCCCGCGGCGGCCAGGTCGGCGAGGCGGTCGGACAGCACCGAGTCGGAGATCCCTCCGATGAAGCGCGACAGCTCGCGGAAGCCCGCCGGGCCCTCGCTCAGCGCGCCCAGGATGACGGCGTTCCAGCGCTTCCCCAGGAACACGAACGCGCGGGCCAGTGCGGCGTCGCCGCGTACGCACGCCTCCGGCGTCACGCCGTGGCTTCGGTTGGGGGTTACCGCCATGCTCCCACGCTAGCGCACGGGCCCGCCCGGCGGACGGTGACGATCCGGCGCGTGAACGCGCCTCCGGAACGGGCCGCGACATAGACCCTCCGGCGGTGCGGCGCTCGGCCGGCCGCCGAGAAGAGGGCTCCCCATCGCGTTCACTAGGCGCTAGCGTGTAACTTGTCACTACGAAATTAGTAGCGACTCTGCTTTCGCTCAGCCACACCACACCGATCTGTAAAGGCGGGATTCGCCATGACCGACACCGCGTCCACCGGCCGACCGTCCGTCGTCGTCCTCGGCGGCGGGTACGGAGGCGTCAGCGTCGCCAAGACGCTCGACGACGTCGCCGACGTCACCCTCGTCGACCCCACCGAGGGCTTCGTGCACAACATCGCCGCCCTGCGCTCGCTGGTGCAGCCCGACCTGGTGGACCGCATCTACCTGCCGTACGACCGCCTGCTCGTTCACGGCCGGTTCGTCCAGGACCGCGCGGTACGGGTCCACGGGCGGCGGGTCGAGCTGGAGTCCGGCGGCGTCCTCGAACCCGACTACCTCGTCCTCGCCACCGGCTCCTCCTACCCCTTCCCGGCCAAGAACGACGAGTCCGACCTTGCCACCGCCAAGGCCCGTCACCGGGCGGCACACGAGGAGCTGGCGCGCGCCGCGCGGGTGCTCATCGTGGGCGCGGGGCCGACCGGGCTGGAGCTGGCCGGTGAGATCAAGGCGTTCGCCCCGGACAAGCACGTCGTCATCACCGACGTCGCCGACGACGTCCTGTCCGGCCCGTTCGTCCAGGAGTTGCGTGACGAGCTGCGCCGCCAGCTCGCCGAGCTGGGCGTCGAGCTGCGGCTCGGCGTCAAGCTGCGCGAGCTGCCCAGCACGCCGCCCGCCACGCGCGAGGCCATCCGCGTGACGACGACGGACGGCGACGAGATCGCCGCCGACATCTGGTACCGCACGTTCGGCGTCAAGCTGCACACCGAGTACCTCGACGGCGGGTCGCTTGCGGGGGTGCGCGACGAGCGCGGTTACGTCCGGGTCGATGCGCGGATGCGAGTGGAGGGCGAGACGCGCGTCTTCGCCCTCGGCGACATCGCGAACGCCGACCGCGACGTGGCCGCGGCCGCCGGTCGCCAGGCGGAGGTGGTGGCCGGCAACATCCGCGCGCTGATCACCGGCGAGGGCGAGTCGCTGGAGTACGCGCGGTTCGGGCCGCTCATCGCGGTCCCGCTCGGGCCGGAGGGCGGCTCGGGCTTCTTCGGCGACGGCCTCGCGACGCCGGAGATGGTCTCCCAGCTCAAGGGGCGCGACATGATGGTCGACCGCCACGCCACCCTGTTCGGCATGTCCCCGGACGAGGCTTAGCCCCCGGACGGGCTCAGTAGCCGGACGGGCGGACGAGGCCGACCTCGTAGGCGAAGACCGCCGCCTGGGTGCGGTCGCGCAGGCCCAGCTTGACCAGGATCCGGCCCACGTGGGTCTTCACGGTCTGCTCGGCCACCACCAGGCGTACGGCGATCTCCGCGTTCGACAGCCCCTGGGCGATCAGGGCCAGGACCTCGGTCTCGCGCTCCGTCAGGTCGCCCACCCGTTCCCTGAGCGGGACGCGGGGCGCCTCGGCGATGCGGGAGAACTCCGCGATGAGCCGTTTGGTGATGTTCGGCGCCAGCAGGGCGTCACCCGCCGCCACCACGCGCACCGCGTGCGCCAGCTCGGCCGCCGAGGCGTCCTTCAGCATGAACCCGGACGCGCCCGCGCGCAGTGCCTCGTACACGTACTCGTCGAGGTCGAACGTGGTCAGGACGAGGACCTTGGCGCCGACGCCGGCCAGCCGGGTGATGCGGCGGGTCGCCTCGATGCCGCCGAGCTCGGGCATCCGGATGTCCATGAGGACGACGTCCGGGTCCAGCTCCTCCGTGACGGCGACGGCCTCGAGACCGTTCACGGCCTGGCCGACGACCTCGATGCCGGGCTCGGCGCCGAGCAGCACCGTGAAACCCTGGCGCACCATCATCTGGTCGTCGGCGATCACTACGCGGATGGGGGTCGTCATGGGGTGGTGTCCTCGCGGGGATCGGGCTGCGGGGCAGACAGAGATGCGGGGTCGGTCGCCATCGGGATCGGCTCCCCGTCCCGGGGGCCGCGCCGGTCGCCGTCCTGGGCTCTTCCCGTCCCGGGGGCGGCGGGGAGGATGGCGGTCACCTCGAAGCCGCCGCCGGGCGCCGGTCCCGCGACCAGCTCGCCGCCCAGCATGGCCGTGCGCTCGCGCATGCCCAGCAGCCCGTGGCCGGGCCCGTGCGCGGGCGGAGCGGGGCGTTCGGGCGCGGTGTTGGCGACCCGGATCGCCAGCGCGGCGGGCAGGTAGCCGATCCCCACCCGCACCTGCGCCCCGGGCGCGTGCCGCAGCACGTTGCTGAGCGCCTCCTGGATGATGCGGAACGCCGACAGCTCCACGCCGGGCGACAGCGGCCGGGGGTCGCCGGCGGTCTCGACGGTGACGGCCAGCCCGGTCCCGCGTACGTTGCCGATCAGCTCCTCCAGCCGGTCGAGAGTGGGCTGCGGGCTGTGGCGCAGGCCGTCGGCCTCGGCGTCCTCCGAGCGCAGCACCCCGAGGATCCGGCGCAGCTCGGTCAGCGCCTCGACGGCGTTCTCGCGGATGCCCGCCAGGTTCTCCGTCAGCTCCGGGGGCGGGTCCTCGACCAGGTGGGGCGCCACCTGCGCCTGGATGGAGATCACCGACATGTGGTGGGCGACCACGTCGTGCAGCTCGCGGGCGATCCGGTGGCGGGTCTCCAGCACGGTGCGGCGCGCGCGCTCGTCGGCGGTCAGCTCCTGCTGCTCGGCCAGGCGGGCACGGGCCACGCGACGGCCGCGCAGCACGGCGCCCGCCAAGGTCGCGGCCAGAAAGACCGGCATGGCGTTCACGGCGTCGCCGGAGCTCGGCTGCAGGTTCCAGGACACCACGTAGACCGCCGTCACCAGAACGGTGATCGTCAGCGTCTCGGCCGCCACACGGGGACGCACTCTGAGCGCGACGAGGAACAGCAGCCCGGCTTCCAGAGCGATCCCGGTGCCGGTCCAGGACCAGGCGAGCCGAACCACGGCGTCGTCAAGGTATATCGGCGAATCCGGCATCTCGGCCATCGGCGTCGGGTCGGGCGGCAAGCTGGTGTGGGGGTAGGTGGGCGACGAACCGATGATCATGAGGCATATGGACGCCCACCACGCCATCAGCGGGCGGAACATCGCCACGACGAGCACCGCCGCGTGGACCCAGGCCAGCGCTGCGAAGACCGGGTATGCGGGGTACGCCCGGCCGGTGAGGGCGAGCAGGAGCGCGTACACCACCACCAGCACGTGCGGCAGTCGCGCCAGCAGCCGCGACCCCGCCCTGCGCGGCAGCGGGTCGGCGGCGGTCGTCAGGAGATCCGCCCGCAGGGCGCGCGCCAGATCCGCCACCCGGCTCACACCCATGCCGCCCTCCCGATCTCCCCGCCTACCCTAGACATTCCGGGCCCCCTCCCCGCGACCGAGGCCGGTCCCGGCACGCCCGGACCGACCACCGACTCCCGTTCCGGCGCACACGGACCGACCGGCGAGACCGGTCCCGCCGTCCACGGACTCATCACCGACTCCCGTTGCGGCGCGTGCGAAGGAGCTCCCGCGGCGGGCCGCCCGCGAAGGGCCCCGCTCGTACGCGTGGAAGGCCGCCAGGCAGACCAGCAGCGCCAGCGCGAAGACGGGCAGCCAGGCCAGCCTGGCCGGCAGCCAGCCCGCGTCCGCGGGGACCGTGTGCAGGCCGGGCAGGGGCGGTCCGGCGAGCAGGCCGAGGGCCGTCACCGCCATCATTGCGGTCTGGTGCCAGAGGAACAGCGTCATCGCCGACAGGTTCATCAGCGCCACGACGGCCCAGACCGCGGGCCGCCGCAGCACCCGTCCCAGTGGGTCGTACAGCAACCGGGCGGCCCCGCACTGCGCCAGGCCGAAGGCGACGGCGGCCAGCGTGGGCGGGGACAGGTTGGAGACGGGAGCGCCGGGCACGCCGACCATCGAGGCCGGATACCCCGCCCACAGCACGAGCCCGGCCGTGAGCGCCCCGCCCCCGGCCAGCAGCGCCCACCCGGCCGCGCGGGCGCGCGGGCCGTCCCAGACGCGGGCCGCGCCCAGGCAGTACGGCACCAGCCAGCCCGCCGGCACGTTGATCCAGCCGATCCAGGCGGGGCCGTCGAGCCCGTACCGGACGAGATCGGCCAGCGCGACGACGGCCAGCGGCCACCCGGGGTGCAGCCGGGCGGCGAGCGGGGTGGCGGCCGTCAGCGCGGCGTAGACCAGCAGGAACCACAGCGGCGAGAGCACCAGCCTGAACAGGGCGTACACGGTCTGCTGCCCGGCGCCCAGCGCGAGCATCGCCACCGCCGCGACGCTCCACACCGCCAGCACGGGCGCGACCGGGCGGCACAGCCGCGCCAGCCGGCCGCGCACCCACGATCCGTAGCCCGCTCCCCCGGCCCGCGCGGCGGCGTACCCGCCCGCCGCGCTCCTGCCGCCCACCCAGAAGAACACCGCCAGCGTCTGCAGGGCCCAGGAGACGGGGGTCAGCGCGGGCTGGTACGACAGCGGGCTCGCGCCGCGCAGCGCGCCGCTGTCCAGGACGAGGGCGGTGACGAGCCAGTGTCCGAGCACCACCCCGGCGATCGCCAGCGCGCGCAGCCCGTCGAGCGCCCGGTCGCGCCCCTCCGGCGTGCCCGCCTCGATGCGCCCCACCAGGCGCTCGATGCGCCGCACCAGGTCGAGGACACCCGTGTCACGCATGTCCGCCCGCCTCCGCCGGAGCCCGGCCCGACGCGATCGCCGCGAGGTTGACGAGGGAGATCGTGCCCTCCTTGAGGTAGTCGCTGTGCCCGCCGTCGCCCGCCGCGAAGGGCCGCGCGCCGAACTCCGGCGCGACCGGGTCGGTGCCGAAGCCCAGCGTGGCGAACGGCAGGACGATCCGCGTGTGCGGCACCGCGGCCACCCAGTCGCCGCTCGCGCGCCCGGCCCAGACGGTGGCGCGGGTGCGCAGGGCCGCGACCGAGTCGGCGCCCACGCCGGCGCTGCCGAACAGGACGATGTCCGTCACCTCCAGGCCCGGCGCGGCCCGCCCGCACACCACCGACCCGTACGAGTGGCACAGCAGGGCGATCCCGGCGTCCGGCCTCAGGCGGCGCAGCGTGCGCACGAACCCGCGCAGGGCGCGCGCGCCCTCGGCGGCGCGGCCCGCGGTCAGCACCTCGGCGCTCAGCGTGGCCGGCGTCCGGTAGCCCAGCCAGGCCAGCACCACCGTCCTGTCGCCGAGCGCCGCCCGCAGCCGCGTCGCACCGGCCAGCAGCCGCGCGTACGTGTCCAGATCGGTGTCGGAGCCGGGCACCAGCACGGCGACCCGCGTCGCCCGGGCCAGGTCACCGAAGACCTCCACCGTCCGACCGCCGTCGCGCCCGTCGAAGGACAGGAACCGCCGGTCCGGGGCGGCCATCGCGCGCAGGCTGCCGGCCCGCCGGTGATGACCGGCGCGCTCGGCCACCCGCCCGGCGGCCAGGACGTCCTCGCGGGTCGCGGCGTAACGCGCGTCGAGGGCGGCGGGCGTCGCGGAGCGCGGCTGCTGCGCGGTGGCGGGGGCCGGCGCCGGGACGGCTCCCGGGCGGGCCGCGCCGGCCACGGGGACGGCCACCGCCCCGGCGACGAGCCCGGCCAGCAGGGCGCGGCGCAGGCGCCCCCCGCGCCGGCGGGCGCCTGGGTCGCTGCGCCGGGACGCGGGCGGGTGGAGTCCCTGGGGCGGGGGTGCCATGGCTGTCGGTCCTTCCAGGCCGGAGATCGTTCCGGTACCGACGCTAGGGATCACCCTTCGTGGCCGTCCTCACCCTGGAGAGCCCACTTGCGGCGTAGCTCTCAGGTATGACACGGACCGTGGAGCGGCTGTGTGAAGCTTCCGCAGGACCCGGGCTGACACCGCCCCCTGCGCGACCCTGACGACATCCCGCCTCCTGGGGCGCTCCGTCGACGGCGAGGTGACCACCCGTGACGTGCCGGACCTGCTGTTTCCGCGCCGCGCCCGCGCAGGGAGCCCAGAATCGCGAACTCCACCGTGACATCTCTCCTGGACCGCCCGGAACCCAGGGGGCCGGGGCCTCAGCGGAGAGGACCGCAACTCCCCCGGACGATGAGCTCCGTGGGCAGGACGACCGTGCGCGGGCGGCGGCCCGAGGCGCGCAGCACCAGCTCGCAGGCCCGGTAGCCGATGTCGCGCCCCGGCTGGGCGATCACCGTGAGCGGGGGCGAGCACAGCTCCGCCCATGGCACGTCGTCGTACATGACCAGCGACACGTCGCGCGGCACCCGCAGGTCCAGCTCGCGGGCGGCCAGCACGGCGGCCTCCCCCAGCACGTTGCCGCCCGCCAGCACGGCCGTCAGGTCGGGACGGCTCTGGAACAGACCCGAGGCGGCGGCGTACGCCGAGTCGCGGCTGCCCGTGGCGAACACGACGAGGTCCTCGTCCACCGCCGGGCCGATCGCCTCACGGAACGCGGCCACCCGCCGGTCGTGTCCGGGGCCGCCGAGGAAGGCGATGCGCCGGTGGCCGAGGCCGCGCAGGTAGCGCACCGCCGTGCGGATGCCGGCCCGGTCGTCGGCCAGGACGGCGGGCACGCCGGTGGGCAGGACCGGCGGGGACGGCGGGGGCGGCGGGACGCCGTCGAGCAGCATGAGGTCGGCCGTGGAGCCGGACGCGGAACCGGACATGGAGCCCGGCATGGGGCCGGACGGGGCGTCGCCGGGCCGCTCGGCGGGCAGCCGGTCGGCGAACACGACCGTCATGCCGGCCCGGGCCGCGGGCCCCCAGGTGTCGGCGCCGCCCGACGGCACGGCGATCACCCGGTCCACGCTCTGCTCCAGCAGCATGCCCACCAGCTCGGCCTCCTGCTCGGGGTCGTCGCCGGTGGAGCCGAGCACCACGGGCTCGCCCGCGGACCTGGCGCAGGCGAGCACGCCCTCGGCGAGCTGGCCGAAGAAGGTGTCGGTCAGGTCGGGGACGAGCAGGCCGATGCCGCCCGTACGGCGCTGGCGCAGGTTGCGGCCGAGCGCGCTCGGCCGGTAGTCGAGCTGGGCCGCGACGGCCAGCACCCGCTCCCGGGTGGCGGGACTGGCCGACCCCCCGGACAGCACCCGGGACACCGTGGCCACGCCCACGCCCGCCGCCTCGGCGACGTCCTTGATGGTCGCCCGCTTCGCCTCCATGGAAACGATTCCATCATGGTTTCCAGCGGACCGGAACCCCGCCCCTCCCGGAGAGGCCGTTCACACGGCAACCCTTGACACCCCTGTCCGTTTCGGGTGAGATGCTTGAAAACGTATCCATGTGAGTGGACACTCGCACAACATCCGGGCCACCGCCCTGGACCGCGAAGGAATGGCATGGCATCCATCGTTCTGACCAATGTCGACAAGGTCTACGCCGGTGGCGTGAAGGCCGTGAACGGGCTCAACCTTGAGATCAAGGATGGCGAGTTCATGGTGCTGGTAGGCCCGTCCGGCTGTGGCAAGTCGACCGCGCTGCGGATGATCGCCGGTCTGGAGGACATCAGCGGCGGCGAGATCGCCATCGGCGACAAGGTGGTCAACCACCTGCCGCCGAAGGACCGCGACATCGCGATGGTCTTCCAGAACTACGCCCTCTACCCGCACATGACGGTCGAGGAGAACCTCGCCTTCGGCCTCAAGCTCCGCAAGATGCCCAAGCCGGAGATCCAGAAGCGGGTCAACGAGGCCGCCAAGATGCTCGGCCTGGAGACCTACCTCAAGCGCAAGCCTGCCGCCCTGTCCGGTGGTCAGCGCCAGCGTGTCGCCATGGGCCGCGCCATCGTCCGCGAGCCGCAGGCGTTCCTCATGGACGAGCCGCTGTCCAACCTGGACGCCAAGCTCCGCGTCTCCATGCGCGCCTCGCTCAACACGCTGCACGAGCGCCTCGGCGTCACCACCGTGTACGTCACGCACGACCAGGTCGAGGCCATGACCCTGGGCGACCGCGTCTGCGTCCTGCGCGACGGCCTGCTCCAGCAGGTGGACACCCCGCAGAACCTGTTCGACAAGCCGGTCAACCTCTTCGTCGCCGGCTTCATGGGCTCGCCGTCGATGAACTTCGTCACCGCCGAGCTGGTGCGCGGCGACGGCGGCGCGGCCGTGTCGTTCGCCGACATCAAGCTGCCGATCCCCGACTCGACGTTCACCGACAAGCCGGGCCTCGACAAGTTCGTCGGCAAGAAGATCATCCTCGGCATCCGGCCCTCCGACTTCGAGGACGCGAGCGCGGCCGGCAACCACGCCAACGGCTGGGCCACGCTGCCCGTCAAGGCCGAGGTCACCGAGGAGCTCGGCTCCGAGATCAACGTGCTGTTCCTCATCGACGCCCCGCCGGTCGAGCACAAGGACACCGTCGCCGCCGCCGACCAGGGCGAGGACGAGGAGGCCGCGCTGCCGCTGGTGGGCGACAAGTCGCTGTGGACCGCGCGCGTCAACGCCCGCAGCCACGTCCGTCCCGGTCAGAACATCGACCTGGTCCTGGACACGCACAACCTGCACTTCTTCGACCCGACCAGCGGTCTGGCGATCGGCCACGAGCAGAACCGCGGCCTGTGACGACATGAGTCAGGTCCCGGCCGGCGCACTCGGCCGGTGACCTCCCGAGGCGTCGGCCACGAGCCGCGCTCGTGACCGACCGGGCCCCCACCGCGACCCCCTCCCGCGGCGGGGGCCCGTCCTTTTCCCGAGCCGCTGCTTCCCGGGACGGTATGTCAGGGTCAGCGGCGGCCCAGGCGGGCCGACACGGCGCCCGCCAGCCCGCGCGGCACGAACTTGCCGACGGCCACGATCGCCTTGTACCGGGCGTCGGGCACCGACACCCGCCTGCCCAGCGCGAGATCCCGCATGGCCACGCGCGCCACCTCGTCGGCGTCCAGCCACAGGAACCGCGGGACACCGGACATGTCCATCGAGGCCCGCTCGTGGAACTCGGTGCGCACGAACCCGGGGCACAGCGCCATGACCCGCACCCTCGGCTCGTGGATCTCGACCGCGGTGGACTCGCTGAAGTTCACCACCCACGCCTTGGAGGCGCTGTAGGTGCCGCGGGTGAAGAACGCGGCGACGGACGCCACGTTGATCACACCGCCCCGGCCGCGCCGCCGCATGCCGGGCAGGACGGTCAGGGTCAGCCGCAGCACGGCCTCGCAGTGGACCTTGAGCATGCGCAGCTCGTCCTCGACCGGCACGTCCAGGAACGCCCCGGGGTGGCCGAAGCCGGCGTTGTTGACCAGCAGGTCGACCTGGCGGCCGTCGTTCTCGCGCAGGCGCGACTCCACCCGGGCCAGCCCCTCGTCGGTGGCGAGGTCGGCGGGGAGCACCTCGACGCTCACGCCGTACCTGAGTTTGAGCCGGTCGGCGGACTCACCGAGCCGCTGCTCGTCACGGGCCACGAGGACGAGGCCGAAGCCGTCGGCGGCCAGCCGCCGGGCGAAGGCGGCGCCGATGCCGGCGGTCGCGCCGGTGATCAGTGCGGTAGGCATGTCAGCACCCTAACCCGTGGGGGCGCGGCCCGGCTTCGCCGCCCGGCTGAGAGCTCTATCAGCAACGCTCCGGAGTTTCCGCAGGTCAGCGGGGTCCGGCGCGGGCGGCTCCGGCGGGGGTGGCCAGGTCGGCCGTGAGCGTCTAGGGTCTGCCCCGGATACGTCACCACGGGTGAAGGCGGGCATCGAGGGTGAGCATCGCGTCCGGCCGCCGGCAGCAGGCGGGTGACCAGCCCGGGGCGGCTCCCCGCAGGAGGCGCTGGCCCTCGTGGACCGCCGCCGTGTGCTTCGCCGTGTGGACGCTGGAGCGGCTGGCCGGGGCGGAGCAGGGCTCGTTCGACATCCAGCTCATGACGCTGACGCCGTACGCGGTGGTGGTGACGGCGCTGCTGACGGTGCTGTTCCTCTTCCGGAACCGGCCGGCGGCGGTCGTCACGGCCGTGTCCTGCACGACGCTGGCGGTGACGGTGGCCCCGCGGGCGATCCCGCCGGCGGCGCCCGCCGTCGTGGCCCCGGGGCCGGTGCTGCGGGTTCTGTCGATCAACCTGTTCGGCCGGGCCGACGCCGACGCGGTGGTACGGCTCGTCCGGACCTACGACCCGGACGTGTTCAGCGCCCTGGAGCTCACCTACCGGGAGGCGGCCGCGCTCGACGCCGCCGGTCTGGGCACGCTCATGCCGTACCAGGTGCTCCAGGCCGACCGCGACTCGACCGGCAGCGGCCTGTACGGCAAGCACCCGCTGACCGAGCTGACCGGCCTGTTCACCGCCATCGGGCACAACATGCCCGCGGCGACGATCACCCTGCCGGGCGGGACGACCGCGCAGGTGGTCGCCGTCCACCCCCACCCGCCGCTGGGCCGCCGCGCCGAGGAGTGGAACGCGTCCCTGGCCGCGCTGCCGCCGCCCTCGCCGCGGGTGACGCGCGTGCTGGCCGGCGACTTCAACGCGAGCCTCGACCACCGCGCCTTCCGCGACCTGCTCGCCCGGGGCTACCTGGACGCGGCCGAGGAGACCGGCGAGGGGCTGGTGCCGACCTGGCCGAACGGGCGTGCCGTCCCGCCGTTCATCGCGATCGACCACGTCCTGGTGGACCGGCGCGCGGCGGTGGGCCGCACGGAGATCCTCGACGTCCCGGGAACGGACCACCGCGGCGTCCTCGCCGAACTGCGCCTCCCGCCCGCCGCCTGACCGGCTCAGGTGCGGGCCGCGCGCCGCCGGGACGGAGCTACTCCGCGACCGACGCGCGGCTCCTGCGCGGCCCGAAGTAACGCCAGAAGAAGTTGACCAGGACGCTGGTCCGGTTGCGGCCGCCGAGCAGGTAGGCGACGTGCAGGAAGATCCAGGCCAGCCAGGCGGGCAGTCCCCGGAAGGTGAAGCCGTTGGGGAGCTGCACGACGGCCGCGCAACGGCCGACGATCGCCATGATCCCGGGATCCCGGTAGTGGAACGGCACGGTCGGACGCCCCGTCGCCGCGGCGACGATCTGCCGGCCGGCGTGCTTGCCCATCTGGATGGCGGGCTGGGCGAGCTGCGGCAGCGGCTCCGGCGGCAGCGCGAGATCGCCGACGACGAAGACCTCGGGGTGCTCGCTCAGGTTCAGCCGTTCGGTGACGACGATCCGGCCGCCCTTGCCCTGGGGCAGGCCGCAGTCGGCGACCTCCTTGGGCGCGGTCACGCCGAGCGCCCAGACGGTGACGTCGCTGTGCAGGCGGGTGCCGTCGGACAGCACGACGGCGTCCGGCTCGACCGAGGCGACGGTGGCGCCGAGGCGCAGCCGCACCTCACGTTCGCGCAGGTCCCGCGCGGCGGCCTCGCGCAGGTGCGGCTTGTACGGCGCGAGCACGTAGTCGAACCGCTCGACCAGGGTGATGCTGGTCTGCTCGGGCTCGATCTCGGGGTAGGTCAGCGGGATCGTCCGCATGCGCAGCTCGGCCATGGAGCCCGCGATCTCGACGCCCGTGGCGCCGCCGCCGACGACCACCACGTGGGTGGTGGGCCGCCTGCCCAGGGCGGTCTCCTCCAGGCAGGTCTGGAGCCGATCGCGCAGCGCCTTCGCGTCGCGCACGGAGTACAGGGGCAGCGCGTTCTTCTCGGCGCCCTCGATGGACAGCCAGTTCGTGCTGACCCCGGTGCCGAGGACCAGGTAGTCGTAGTCGAGGACGGCGCCGTCGGTCAGCTCGACCTGCCGCTGGTCGAGGAGCAGCTTGCCGAGGCCGGCGGGGTGCACGCGCACGGTGGGGTACTTCGCGGCGAAGGCGCGCAGCGGGTAGGTCACGTCGCCGGCGGCCATGGCGGCCGTCGCCACCTGGTACAGCAGCGGCTGGAAGGTGGTGTAGGCGTTGTGGTCGACGATCGTGACCCTGGCTCCGGCGCGGGCGAGCTCGCGGACGGCGCTCAGCCCTCCGAAGCCCCCGCCCACCACCACGACGTGCGGCGGCCTGCCCGTCCGCTGCTGCCGCTTTCCGTCCATCATCACGAGGTGCCCCTTCCGGCGTGTCGGCCCACCCCGTGCATATGGCACCTCAGGCCCCCCTTAAACCCCTTAATCCGCTTTATCGCGGCTCCCGCGCCGGGTCAGGCGGCCTTGTCCAGGGGCTCGCGCGGGTAGTGCAGGTCGAAGGCGGGCCGTTCGGAGCGGATGGGCGGCATGAAGGTGAAGTTGTGCCGTGGCGGCGGGCACGAGGTCGCCCATTCGAGCGAGTTGCCGAAGCCCCACGGGTCGTCCACCGTGACGCGCGGGGCGCGCCGGGCGGTCTTCCAGACGTTGTAGATGAACGGGAGCGTGGACAGTCCCAGCAGGAACGCGCCGAGCGAGGAGAGCTGGTTCAGCGCGGTGAAGCCGTCGGCGGCGCTGTAGTCGGCGTAGCGGCGCGGGAACCCGACGACCCCGAGCCAGTGCTGCACGAGGAACGTCGTGTGGAAGCCGACGAACAGCATCCAGAAGTGGACCTGGCCGAGCCGGTCGTCGAGCATGCGGCCGGTCATCTTGGGCCACCAGAAGTAGAAGCCCGCGAACATCGCGAAGACCACGGTGCCGAAGACCACGTAGTGGAAGTGCGCGACCACGAAGTAGGTGTCGCTGATGTGGAAGTCCAGCGGCGGCGAGGCCAGGATGACCCCGGTCAGCCCGCCGAGCAGGAACGTCACGAGGAAGCCGATGGCGAACATCATCGGCGCGGCGAAGCTCAGATGGCCGCGCCACATGGTGCCGATCCAGTTGAAGAACTTCACCCCGGTCGGCACCGCGATGAGGAACGTCATGAACGAGAAGAACGGCAGCAGCACCTGCCCGGTCGGGAACATGTGGTGCGCCCACACCGTCATCGACAGGCCGGCGATCGCGATCGTCGCCCCCACCAGGCCGACGTAGCCGAACAGCGGCTTGCGGGAGAAGACGGGGATGACCTCGGTGATGATCCCGAAGAACGGCAGCGCGATGATGTACACCTCGGGATGGCCGAAGAACCAGAACAGGTGCTGCCACAGGATCGGCCCGCCGTTGGCCGCGTCGTAGACGTGCGTGCCGAACTTCCGGTCGATCTCCAGCGCCAGCAGGGCCGCGGCCAGCACCGGGAACGCCATGAGCACGAGCATGCTGGTCAGCAGGACGTTCCAGGTGAAGATCGGCATGCGGAACATCGTCATGCCGGGCGCCCGCATGCAGATGATCGTGGTGATGAAGTTGACCGACCCGAGGATCGTGCCGAGCCCGGACATCACCAGCCCCATGATCCAGAAGTCTCCGCCCATGCTGGGCGAGAAGGTGATCGACGACAGGGGCGTGTAGGCGAACCAGCCGAAGTCCGCCGCCCCGAGGGGCACCACGAAGCTCCAGAGCGTGATCAGCCCGCCGAACAGGAACAGCCAGTACGCCACCGCGTTCAGCCGCGGGAACGCCACGTCCGGCGCGCCGATCTGCAGCGGCATGATGACGTTGGCGAACCCGGCGAACAACGGCGTGGCGAACAGCAGCAGCATGATCACGCCGTGGTTGGTGAAGAGCTGGTTGTACTGCTGGGCCGTGACGACCTGCAGCCCCGGCTCGAACAGCTCGGCCCGGATGAGCATCGCCATCACACCGGCCACCAGGAAGAACCCGAAGGACGTCATGAGGTAGAGGTAGCCGATGACCTTGTGGTCGGTCGTGGACATCCAGTTCGCGAGCACCGCGCCCGCGCGTCGCCTCTTGACGGGGGCCAGCGGTGAGGTCATCGGCTCGCCGGCGGCCGGTTTCTGCGTCGTCACCGGGCCCTCCCCTGGGTCCTGTCCTGCGCGTGGCGCCTTCCCCCAGGGATACCCGGCACCGGGTCAAGGAAGGATCCGCCCCGGGTCACGACTCGCCCCGCATCGGCGGGGCGAGTCGCGCCCGGCGCGTCAGGAGGTGACCTCCCCCGGACGCGTCAGGAGGTGACCTCCCCTGGACGCGTCATGGGGTCGCCTTGTCCGGCCGCTCGGAGACGCGGACGGCGTTGACGATCGTGCTGCCCTCGCGGGTGGCGAAGCGGACGTTGAGCTGGCCGTCGGTGACCTTCACCGTGTACTGCCTGGCCACGGCCGTGTACGTGCCGGCCTCCAGCGCGAGGTCGAGGGCCGGGATGGCGAGCTGCCCCTCGACCAGCACGTCGAAGACGCGCTTGCCGATGCCCGTGGATCTGGTGTCGGCGAAGTCCAGCTCGACGGTGTAGGTGCCGGCGGGCACGCCGTCGAAGCGGTACTCCAGCACGCCCTCGCGGGCGGTGCGGAACAGCGTCTGGTCGTCGGTGCCCTTGATGGTCTTCGAGGTGGAGGCGGTGCGGTTGGAGGTGGCGACCCAGCCGTGGTCGCCCTGGGTGTACTTGCGGTCGGCCGTCCAGGAGTCGCCGGCGGCGTCGACCAGGCCCTTGCTCGCGCCCGCGTCCACCGCGACCTGGTACTTCGGCACGACGACCGTCACCTTGACCTCGATGACGGGCTGCCGCCCGCTGGCCGATCTGATCACCAGCTTGCCCGAGCGGAGCGTGCCGGGCTGGACCCCGGTGCTGGAGGCCGTGACCTTGAGCATGACCCGCTGGTCCTTGGCCAGGTCGCCGGCCGTGGGCGTGACGGCGAGCCAGCTCTGCGCCGGGTCGGCGGTGACGGTGTAGGCGGTGGGCGAGCCGAGGTTGGTCAGCTCGAACGTGCGCGTCCGGCTGGCCTCGGCCGGCATCACCAGGGTGATCTCGCCGATGGACGAGCTGACCCGGCCGGTGACCAGGGCCGTGTCGATCCGGGTGATCGTGCCCGGGGCGATGGTGACGGGCTTGCTGAAGGTGCCGTAGTTCTCCTTGGACACCTCGACCTGGTAGTCGCCGGCGAGCACCTGGCCGGAGAAGGCGCCGTCGGGGCCGGTGGTGAGGGTGGCCACGTCGCCGATCTTCACCGTGGCGCCGGGCAGCGGGTCGCCGTCGTTGGCGTCGGTGACGACGCCGCTGACCAGGCCGTGCCGGCTGGCGGCGAAGGTGAGGCTCTGGCCGTTGGTGAGCGCGGGCTCCTCGAAGGAGTAGAGCATGCCGTCGGCGCCGGTGGCGTTCTCGATGCCGACGGTGGCGCTGGTGCCCTGGTCGCGCTGGCTGTCGACGTCCTTGTACCGGTAGCTGACGGTGCCGTCCTCGCCGAGCAGCGCGGCGAAGGAGATGCGCTGCGCGGCGTCGTTGTAGTAGCGGACGTTGCGCCACTCGATCACGAACTGGCGGTGCGGCGCCGTGCCGGTGACGCCGGTGTAGACGCCGGCGCTCGCGTCCACGACCAGGTCGTCCCAGTACGGGTAGACGGCGTTGTTGGGCGTGCCGGTGGTGGGCAGCCGGCCGTTGCCGCCGCTGGTGACCTTGTCGGCGGCGAAGGTGGCCATGCCGTTGGTGGCGATCCACGCCTTGGCCTGCCCCGTGCCGTAGAACGGGACCGGGAAGGGCAGCGTCACCTGCTGGGCGTCGTCGTCGCCGGTGAGGGCGAGCTTGTCGGTGCCCGCGACGTACGGCTCGGCGCCGGTGCGACAGGTGTAGCCGAAGCCGTCGCCGCGCAGCCCCAGCTCGATGTCCTTGACGGTGTCGCCGGTCAGGACGATCCCCACCGACGTGCCGCGGGAGCAGCGGGAGGAGGGCGTGACCGTGATGGTGTAGTCGCCGTGCGGCAGCGTGAGCCGGTAGCGGCCGGCGGCGTCGGTGACGGTCCTGACAGGGGTTCCGGTCGCCTCGACCGTGGCCCCGGCCTCCGGCGTGCCGGCCGCGGTGACCGTGCCGGACAGGACGGCCTGGGGGTGCTGGGCCATGGTGACGTCGGCCCTGGCGCTCTGGCCGGCGACGACGGTGGCGGTCCCGGTGCCCTTGTCGTAGCCGAACTTCTCGGCGGTGATCCGGTAGTCGCCGGGCAGCAGGCGCGGCACCGCGTACGTGCCGTCCTGGCCGGTCACGACGGTGCGGGTGACCGGGCCGGTGAGGGTGACGGTGGCGCCGGCCACGGGGCCGCCACCGGAGGTCCCCGTGGTGGAGGTCCCCGTGGTGGAGGTCCCCGTGGTGGAGGTCCCCGTGGTGGAAGTCACGGTGCCGGCCAGGTCGCCGACGCCGTCGCGGGGCGCGGCCTGGACGGCGGCGTAGGCGTCGAGCCGGCCCTCGCCCCAGACGTTGTTGTCGGCGGCGGTGCCGCCGCAGGAGGTGTCGTTGACGTCGATCGCCGTGGAGTCGAGCAGCGGCCGGGTCGCCGCCACGTCGCCCTGGAGGGCGGGCGCGGCCGACCAGAGGAGCGCCACGGTGGCCGCGACGTGCGGCGAGGCCATGGAGGTGCCGGTGTAGGAGTCGTAGCCGCCGCCGGGCACGGAGGAGCGCACGTTCACGGCGGGGGCGGCGATGTTCGGCTTGATCTCGCCGTTCTCGCCCTCGCCCTTGCTGGAGCGGGCGTAGAGGGTGCCGTTGACGTCGAAGCCGCCGGCGCTGTAGCTGCTCACGTACTGGCCGGGCGAGCCGCTGGTACGGCAGGCCGGGCCCTCGTTGCCGTTGGCGAAGGCCGGGAAGATGCCGGCCGCCACCCACGCGTCGACGGTCTCCTTGTACCAGGGGTCGAAGCCGGCGCCGCCCCAGGAGTTGTTGACGATGTCGGGCGCGAGGTCGGGCCGCGGGTTCCGGCCGCCCAGGTCGGTGGGGGCGAGGACCCACTGCCCGGCGGCGAGCAGGGAGGCGTCGGTGCAGGTGTTGGTCTCACAGCCCTTGGCGGCGATCCACCGGGCGCCGGGGGCGACGCCGATGCCGTTGGCGCCGACCATGGTGCCCATCGTGTGCGTGCCGTGGCCGTTGTTGTCGCACGGCGCGGCGGTCGGGCAGACGTGGGCCGGGTCGAACCAGTTGTAGTCGTGGGTGTAGCTGCCGTCGGGGTTGCGTCCCCGGTAGGCGGCGGCCAGCTCGGGATGGTCGAACTGGGCGCCGGAGTCGATGTGGGCGACGACGATGCCCTCGCCGCGGTCACCCAGCTCGCTCCACACGCGCGGGGCGCCGACGCGGTCGATGTTCCACTCGACGGCCTTGACGCGCGCCTCGGCCTTGCCGGGGTCGGGCTTGGGGAGGGCGAGCGTGCGGACCGGCTCGATGCCGGTGACCTCGGGCAACTGGGCGATCTCGGCGGCCAGCTTGGGCCCGGCGGTGACGCGGACGGCGTTGACGATCCAGTACGGGGTGTAGTCGGCGTCCTGGGCGTCGAGGAGCTTGCGCAGGCCGGCCTGGGAGGCGGCGGCCTGCTCGGTCTTGGCCTCGAAGACCTGCTCGGCCTTGGCCTCCTTGGTCCTGGCCCTGCGGGCGGCGCTGAGGTCGGCCGCGCCCTTGAGGCGTACCCAGAAGGTGGACTTGCCGTCCGCGTCGAGGTCGGACCGGACGGCGGGGCTGATCTTGTCGGCGCCGGGTCCGGCGGCCGCGCTCGCCGCGGGCGCGGCGGCGCCGAGCGGCAGGATGAGGGTGAGGACGGCGATGATCCCGGTCAGGATCGCTCGCCGGCGGGGGGTGTTCGGCACACGCTCTCCTTCACGCCCGGCGGGGGCGGGCCCCCGCCGGGGTAGAGCTGATCTTTACGCCTACGGGTCGAGGGTGAAGAGATCGTGTCCGCTTTGCAAGGGGCCCTGCCATAACAAGACCCGCCATGTCATGAAATGTGATCTGGTCAGGTGGAATGTCAGCTTGTTAGCCGACGGTGAGCTTGTACTCCTTCGTGACCGGGGTGCTGAGCTTGTCGTAGTCCCTGAGCTGGATGGTGACGGTGTACGTGCCCGCCTTGGCCGGGGTGCCGGCGAGCACGCCGGTGAACCGGTCGAGCGTGACGCCCTCGGGCAGCTCCCCGCCCGTCACCTGCCAGTCGTAGAACGGCACGCCGCCCTTGGCCGCCAGCCGCTGCCGGTAGGGCTCGCCGGCGCTCGCCCGGCCGAGCGAGCCCGTCTCGATGGACGGCTTGAGGAACGGCGTCAGCCTGCGGTTGAGCTTCCACCCGGCGTTCTCGGCGATGAGCAGCGACAGCTTGGTCAGCTCCCACCTCCTGGTCGGGAAGACGTGCCGCCAGCCGCCGCTCTGGCCGCTGATCCGGTCCCAGTACGGGTCGTCGCCGGGCACGTGGTAGCTGGAGTCGAGCGGGACCGGGTAGCCCTGGTAGTCGATGACGTCCTGGTCGTCGCGGCCCCTGCTCTCCATGTACTTCGCCATGCCCTCCCAGTCGCTGTGGAAGGCGACCGCGTGGCCGTACTCGTGCATGACCAGCCCCTGGACGTCGATGACCGAGCCCAGGTCGGTCTTGTACCAGTCCTCGTCGCCCAGGGCGGTGAACAGCTTCATGAGCTGCTCGTCGTACTCCAGGATCATGCTGGTCGAGCGGTGGTACGGCGTGGGCTTGCCGTTCTGGGTGTGGAACTTGCCGTTGATCGTCGGGAAGCCGGTCGAGTAGGGCGTCTGGATGCCGCGGAAGAACACGTACATCCCGTTGTACGGCTTGGCGTTGCTCGCCTCGACCTCGTTCTGCCAGTCGTCGCCCGGCAGCCGCGTGACCTCGTCCCCGGCCGGGACGGTGTCGAACGGCTTGAGGTCGAAGAAGGCGAACCAGTCGCGCACGGCCGTCTCCGCGGCCCTGCGCACGCCGGGGTCGGAGAAGTACGTGGTGATGGTGTCGTAGCGGTAGTCGAAGTCGATCGGGATGGTGGGTTCCAGCTTCTTCTTCTCGTCCTGCTGGACCCGGATGGGCATGGTCCGGGTGACCGTCGCGCCGGTCGCGTCGGTCGTCTTCATGATCCACTTGTGCAGCTCGTCCTGGCCGGCGCCCTGCTTGGAGTGGATGGACAGCCGCACCACCTCGCGGTCGGCGGGACCGGTGAGGGTGAAGCTCTTGGTCGCCCCGGTCGGGGTCAGCTCGCTCGGCATGTTGAACATCAGCCGCGAGGTGCCCTCGGCCTTGAGGTCCACGGTCAGCGGGTAGGCGATGCCGGGGACCTTGGGCGCCCGCACGGTCAGCTCGACGTACGGGTTGGCCAGGTAGCCCTGCCAGTCCACGAGTTGCACGCCGTAGGTGGCGACGTTGCGGTAGAAGATGTCGAACACGTCGAGGCCGGGAGCGGCCTGCCGGGCCGCGAGGCCGGGGCTGGGCACAGAGGCAGCAGCGATGCCGGGATCCGGCACAGCGAGTGCGCCCAGCAGCCCGGCCACCGCGGCGACGATGGCGGTCTTCCTCATGGAGTCCTTTCTCAGGGGTATGCCTTGACTTCCAGCAGGCCGACCGAGCCCTGTCCGCTCTGGAGCACCACCCGCAGCCGGGTCGTGCTCACGCCGGTGAAGGTCACGTGGTTGTAGGCGTCCGCCGCGACGGGGTACGTGCCCGGGATGTCCACGTACGTCGAGCCGTTCCACTGCTGGAGCTTCCAGGAGGCCGGCAGGCGCACCCCGTCGGCGTCGTCGAAGAAGTACACGTCGGCGGAGCTGATCGTCTGCGCGGACGGCCACGTCAGCTCGGCCCACTGCCGGCCGGTCTCGGGCCAGGTCCCCCAGCGCGGGTTGGCGGTGTCGTTGGAGCGCGGCGGGTCGATCCCGTCGTTGACGGCCGCGACGCTCTCCCAGGGCGAGGTGGAGGAGGCCGACGGGGTCGCGCTCCTGGCCAGGTTGGTCGGGGTGCCGCCGCCCCCGCCGACCGTGAGCTGGAAGGTCTTGGTGACGGGGGTGCTCAGCTTGTCGTAGTCGCGCAGGCGCACGGTGAAGCCGTACGTGCCGGCCGTGGTGGGCGTGCCGCTGATCGCGCCGGTGAAGCGGTCGAGCGTCAGGCCCGGCGGCAGCGAGCCCGAGGTGACCTGCCAGTCGTAGAACGGGACGCCGCCCTTGGCGGCCAGCGTCTGCCGGTACGCCTGGCCGGGCGTGGCCTGCGGCACGGACGTGGTGACGATCGACGGCTTGAGGAACGGGGTGAGGGTGCGGTTGAGCTTCCACCCGGCGTTCTCGGCGACCAGCAGCGAGAGCTTGGTCATCATCCACCGGCGGGTCGGGAAGAGGTGGGTCCAGCCGCCGTTCTGGCCGCTGATCCGGTCCCAGTACTTCTGGTCGCCGGGGATGTGGTAGCTGCTGTCGAGCGGCACCGGGTAGCCCATGTACTCCACGACGTCCGGGTCGTTGCCGCCGCCCGAGACGTAGGAGCGCATGCCGGCCCAGTCGCTGTGGAAGGCGACGGCGTGACCGTACTCGTGCATGACCAGGCCGTGGACGTCGAGCACGGAGCCCGCGATGTCGGTCTTGTACCAGTCCTCGTCGGCCAGGGAGGTGAACAGCCGCTTCCCGGCCTCGTCGTACTCGAAGATCATCGCGGTGGAGCGGTGGAGCGGACCGGCGACCTGCTGGCCGTTCCGGGTGCTGTACTTGCCGTTGGCCGCGGGATATCCGGTGGAGTACGGGCTCTGGATGCCGCGGAAGAACACGTACATGCCGTTGTAGGCGGAGGCGTTGGTGACGTTGACGGTGTTCTGCCAGTCGTTGCCCGGCAGGTGGTTGTTCTCGGCGCCGGCCGCCACGGTGTCGAACGGCTGCATGTCGAAGAACCGGAACCAGTCCTTGACCGCCTCCTCCGCCGCCGTCCGGAAGGCCGGGTCGGAGAAGTAGCCGGTGACCGTGTCGTGGCGGTAGTCGAAGGTGATCGGGATCGACGGCTCCAGCGCGGTCTTCTCGTCCTGCTGGACCATGATCGGCATGGTCTGCTGGAACGTGGCCCCGGCGGCGTCGCGGACCGACAGCCGCAGGGTGTGCAGCTCGTCGGCGCCGGGCCCGCGCCTGGAGTGGATCGCCAGCTTGACCGTCTTCTGGTCCCCCGCGCTCGCGAAGGTCAGCGTCTTGGTGGCGCCGGTGGCGGTGAGCCGGCTGGGCAGGTCCATCATCAGCCGGGAGGTGCCCTCGGCCCTGAGGTCGATCGTGACCGGGAAGCGGGCGTCCTGCGGGGGCTTGACGGTCAGCTCGACGTACGGGTTGGCCAGGTAGCCCTGCCAGTCCACCAGCTTGACGCCGTAGTCGTTGACGACCCGGCCGAACATGTCGACGACCTGGGCCGCCGACAGGGCGTGCGCGGGGAGCACGCCCGTGCCGAGGGGGACGAGGATGGAGGCGAGGAGCAGGACGAGCGTGGCGGCTGATCGCTTCATGAGAGGTGTCCTCTTCTCAGTTCTTGATGCCGGTGAGCGTGACTCCTTCGATGAAGTAGCGCTGCAGGAAGAAGAAGAGCGCGACGATCGGGGCGATGACGGCCGCCGAGGCGGCCATCAGGTAGCCCCACTGCGTGATGAACACGCTCTGGAACGAGGCGAGCCCGAGCGAGAGCGTGTACTTCGACTCGTCCTGCAGGTAGAGCAGCGGCCCCAGGAAGTCGTTCCAGGTGCCGATGAACGTGAAGATCGTGACGACGACGATCGCCGGCCTGGACAGCGGCATGACGACCGTCCAGTAGACCCGCCACGGCGAGGCGCCGTCGATGTAGGCGGCCTCGTCCAGCTCGAACGGGATGGTCAGGAAGAACTGCCGCAGCAGGAACACGTTGAACACGCCGCCGCCCGCCCCGGCGAACCAGGCCGGCACGGTGAGCGGGACGAACGTGTCGATCGCCCCCAGCTCCTGCCACATGACGAACGTCGGGATGATCGTCACGGCGTACGGCAGCATCACGCCGGTGAGCAGCAGCGCGAAGACCACGTTGCGGCCCTTCCAGCGCAGCCGGGCGAAGCTGAAGGCGGCCACCGAGCAGGTGAACACCGTGCCGAGCACGCAGACGACCGCGATGATGACCGTGTTGAGCAGGTAGAGGCCGAACGGCTGGGCGGTGAGCGCCTCGCCGAAGTTGGACCACTGGAAGGGGTCCGGGATCCACTCCGGCGGGGCGACGAACATCTGCGTGTCGGTCATGAGCGCGCTGCGCACCAGCCACACGAACGGCAGGATCGTCGGGATCGCGCCGAGCAGCAGCGCCGCGTACACCAGGACCCTGCCGTACCGGCGCGGCCGGCGCAGCCCGGCGGTCGGCGCCACGCCTCGCGGGCGCGTCCGCTCCGGCGTGGCGAGGGCGGTCATCGGGCGCCCGCCATCTCGTAGTGGACCCAGCGGCGGGCGTTGCGGAACATGAGGAACGTCACCACCATGATGATCATGAACAGGACCCAGGCGAGGGCGCTGGCGTAGCCCATCTCGCTCTCGGTGAAGGCCTTGCGGAAGATGTAGTAGACGTAGAAGAGCGTGGCCTGGTTGGGGCCGCCCTCGGTCATGACGTACGCCTGGGTGAAGACCTGGAAGGTCCCGACGACCCCGACCACGAGGTTGTAGAAGATGGTCGGCGTCATCATGGGCAGCGTCACGTGCCAGAAGCGCCGCCACGGGCCGCCGCCGTCGATCGAGACGGCCTCGTACAGGTGGCGGGGCACGCCCTGGAGCCCGGCCAGGAAGATCACCATGGTGTTGCCGAAGCCCCACGTGCTCATGATGATCAGCGACGGGACGGCCATCTCCTCGCTGTAGACCCACTGCGAGGTCGGCAGCCCGGCCTGGCGCAGCAGCGAGTTGAGCAGCCCGAAGTCCGGGTTGAAGATCCAGATCCAGAGCACCACGTTCGCGATGGCCGGGACCAGCGTCGGCAGGTAGAAGATCGTGCGCCACAGGGCCAGGCCGCGGACCTTCTGGTTGAGCAGCATGGCGACGGCGAAGCTGACGATCAGCGTGAGCGGCACCGCGCCGAGCGTGTAGTAGGTGGTGGCCGACAGCGACTTCCAGAACAGCTCGTCGTCGGCCAGCGCCGCGTAGTTGTCCAGCCCCACGAACGTGGGATGCCCGCCCACCTGCCAGTCGGTCAGGCTGAAGAAGAACGACGCGATCATCGGGCCGACCGTGAAGATGACGAACCCGAGGATGGCGGGCAGCGCCATGAGGATGCCCCAGCGCGCCTCGAACCTGCGCATCCTAGATCGCCTGCGTGTGCTGCCAGCCCTGCAGCATCGCGGTGATCTTCGGGGTGGCCTCCTTGAGCACGTCCGCCGCCGGCCGCTTGCCCGACTCGATCTCCTGCAGCGCCGGCGTCAGCACGTCGCTGGAGATGGCCGACATGTTCTTGACCCGGTTACGCAGGTCGGGGACGCCGTGCTGACGGGTGTAGTCGACGACCGCCGTGCGGAACTCCGGCGGGTGCGCCGCGTTCTTGGTCCACGCGTCCACCGACGCCTGGTCCTCGTAGTACTTCTTCTCCTGCGGCATCCACAGGCCCTGCTGGAACAGGTCCACGTACCGGGGGTCGTTGTGGAAGGCGAACAGCTCGACCGCCTCCTCCACGTGCTTGCTCCCGGCGAACACCGCCGACGCGCCCGCCACCTGGGTCGTGGTGAACGGCTCGCCGTATGTGGGCAGCACGCCGATCCCGTAGCCGACCTTGCTCTGGTTCATGTCGAGCAGCGACCAGTGGCCGTCGACGACCATGGCCACCCGCTTGGTCTTGAGCAGGACGTTCGTGCCGGGCACGTCGTCGCCGGTGGCGGCGAGCTGGCCGGGGCCGGGCATGACCCGGTGCTTGTAGATGAGGTCCTGGAGGTTCTGGAACACCTTGATCGCCTCGGGGATGTCCAGCAGGCAGCGCTTGCCGGACTCGTCGGCGAAGTCGCCGCCGTTGCTGCGCAGGAAGCCGTACCAGGCGGCGCCGTAGGTGATGCTGCTGGAGATGCCGAACTGCCGGATCTGCTGGGGGTCGAAGCCCGACTCGTCCGGGTGCTTGCCGTTCTGGTCGACGGTGAGCTTGTAGGCGTTCTGGACGAGCTGGTCCCAGGTCCAGGCCGAGGCGGCGTCGGCGGGCGGCGGGGCGACGCCGGCCTCCGACAGGGCGTCCTTGGCGTACCAGAGGAGCATGACCTCGTTGGCGGTGGCCAGGCCGTGCAGCTTGTCGTGCCCGTACCACAGGTACGCGTCCGGCAGGCAGCCCGCGAGCTGCGGATACTTCTTCACGTACGGGAACAGGTTGACCAGCGTGCCCTGCTCGGCCAGCCGGTAGGACATGCTCATGGGTACGTAGCCGACGTCCGGGACCCGGCCACTGGCCACCAGGGTGTTGAGCTTGACGTCGTACTCGTCGGGCGTGAACAGCGGCTTGACCTTGACGCCGGCGTTCTTCTGCTCATACTGCCGCAGCATCTTCTCCACGGCCGCCTTCTCGAAGGTGGAGCCCCAGTACATGAACTGGAGCTGGGTGCTCCCCTTCGAGCCGCCGCCTCCACCGCCGCCCCCGCAGGCCGCCGCCGCGGCGCCGAGGGCGGCGAGCCCGCCGATCCTGAACAGGTCACGTCGTTTCATGGGTGGTTCCTTACGCGAGGGGGAGCCAGACCCGCATCGCGCCCGCGCCGCGGTTGTCCCACTGGTAGTAGGGGACGGCCGTGGCGGTGAGGCGGGCGCCGCCGGGGTCTGGGGTGGGGGGTGCGCTGCCGTAGGGCAGGCCGGTGGCGGGCGGCTCGGCGGCGTACGCGCCGGCCTCGACGAGGACGGTCCGGCCGAGGCCCGGCACGTCCTCCTTGTCGATCACACGCAGCTCGGCGCGCGGGTCGAGGATCAGGTCGTCCACGTCGGCCTGCTGGTCGGCCTGCTCGAAGCAGTAGACGAGCGGGCCGCGCTCGACGGCGGCCGTGCCGCGCAGGGCGTCGATCCGCCGGTTGGGGTAGGTGAGGCGGGGGGTCAGGTCGAGGCCGAGCTCGACCGTGTCGCCAGCGCGCCACTCGCGGGTGACGACGGCGTAGCCGCGCTCGTCCGGCTCGGCCGCGACGCTCTCGCCGCCGACGGTCAGGGTGGCGGTGCCGGCGCTCCAGGCGGGGATCCGCAGCGCCAGCGACCAGGGGCCGCCGGGGGCCCGGTCGACGGTGAGGACGACCTTGCCGTCCCAGGGGTAGCCGGTGGCGACGGCGAGGTCGAGGCCGCCCGAGCGGATCGCGCCCGGGACGTACTGGTGGACGTGCAGCGCCCGGTCGGCCGTCGTGGCGACGTAGTGACCGAGCGAGGAGACCGTCCGCATGATGTTGGGCGGGCAGCAGGCGCAGGCGAACCACTCCCGCCGCCGCCCCAGGTAGGCGTCCTCGACGGTGTCGTCGCGGCGCTGGAGCGGGTTGACGTAGAAGAAGCGCACGCCGTCGGCCGAGGTGGAGGCCGCGAAGGCGTTGTAGAGGACGCGTTCGATCAGGTCGGCGTAACGGCCGTGGCCGGTGGCCAGCAGCAGCCGCCAGTTCCAGTGGATGCTCGCGATCGCGGCGCAGCTCTCGTTGTAGGCGCGGTCCGGCGGCAGCTCGTGGCGCTCGCCGAACGCCTCGCCGTCGTGGCGGGAGCCGACGCCGCCGGTGAGGTACATCTTGGTGGCGACCATGTCCTCCCAGCGGCGGACCGAGCACTCCAGCAGCGACTCGTCGCCGGTCTCCAGGTAGACGTCCACGACGCCGGCCTCCAGGTAGAGCTGGCGTACGGCGTGGCCGACCGGGGTGTCGGCCTCCCGGACCGGCAGGTGGTCCTGGGCGTACAGGGGGCCCATGCCGCTGTCCTTGATGAGGCCCTTGCCGCGGTTGTCGATGAGCTTGGCCGCGAGGTCGAGGTAGGACCGCTCGCCGGTGACCCGGTAGAGCTCGACCAGGGCCGTCTCGACCTCGGCGTGCCCGTCGATGCCGTCGTCACCGCCGGTCAGGAACACCTCGACCAGGTGGTCGGCGAGCCGGCGCGCCACCGCGGTCAGCCGCTCGCCGGCGCCGGCCCGGGCCCCGGCCACCGCGGCCTGGAACAGGTGGCCGGCGCAGTACATCTCGTGGCTGTACTCCAGCTCGGCGTAGATCTTGCCGGGCTTGACCACCTGGTAGTGGGAGTTGAGGTAGCCGTCGGCCCGCTGGGCCCGGCCGAGCAGGGCCGCCGACTCGGCGATGAACTCGGGGTAGCCGGGTCCGGGCCGCCGGGCGTGCTCCCAGGCCACCGCCTCCAGCTGCTTGTACAGGTCCGAGTCCTGGAACCGGTAGCCCTGGTACTCGCCTTCGGCCTCGCCGGCCGCCAGCCGCAGGTTCGGCACGCTGCCCGCGCGCTCCATCTGCTCCAGGCCGAGGGGGATGCTGGCCTCGCGGTTGATCCGCTGCCAGCGGCCCATCGGCCCGCCGGTGATGTCGACGTCGCGGACGCCCAGCGGGCGCCACACGGCCTTGGCACCCTGGGTGGGCACGGCGGGGCCGACGACCTGGGACGGGTTGACCATGAAGCTCCTCACGCGCTGCCTTCGGGGCCGTCACTCGCCGCGAAGGAAAATAAGGAATAGGTTTTCCTTCGCTGAACGTAGATCCAGCACGAGGTCAGCGTCAAGAGCTCTATAGTGGAGAGGGCGGAAAGGAAAAGGTTTGTCCTCTGAACAGGCGCACGTCGTCACCATCCGCGAGGTCGCCGCGGCCGCCGGCGTCTCGATCGGCACGGCCTCCAAGGCGCTCAACGGCCGCGGCAAGCTGCGCGAGGAGACCCGGGCCCGGGTGACCGCCGCGGCCGAGCGCCTCGGCTTCCGCCCGAATCCCCTGGCGCAGGGGCTGCTCCAGGGCCGTACGTACACGGTGGGCCTGGTGACCGGCGACAGCTTCGGCCGCTTCAGCATCCCGGTCATGCTGGGCGCGGAGGACGCGCTCGGCGCCGGGCAGATCTCGGTGTTCATGTGCGACACGCGCGACGACCCGATCCGGGAGCAGCACTACGTCGAGCGGCTGCTGGCCAGGCGCGTGGAGGGCATCATCGTCACCGGCCGCCGCACCGAGCCGCGCCCCAGCATCGGCGCCGGCCTGCCGGTGCCGGTGGTCTACGCGATGACCCAGTCGGCGAGCGACGACGACTTCTCGGTCATCCCCGACGACCGGGGCGGCGGGGCGCTCGCCGCCCGCCACCTGCTCGCCACCGGCCGCGCCCGCATCGGCCACGTCACGGGCCCGGAGCGCTTCGAGGCGGCCCGGCGGCGCGCCGAGGGCCTGACGGACGCGCTGGCCGAGGCGGGCACGGGCCCGGCCGGGGAGCCGCTGTTCGGGGAGTGGACCGAGGAGTGGGGGCGGCAGGGCGCCGACATCCTGCTGCGGGCCCACCCGGACGTGGAGGCCGTCTTCTGCGGGAGCGACCAGATCGCCCGGGGGGTGTCGGAGACGCTGCGCGAGCGCGGGCGGCGCATCCCGGACGACGTGGCGGTGGTGGGCTTCGACAACTGGGAGCCCATGGTCGAGGGCTGCCGCCCGCCGCTGACGACCGTGGACATGAACCTGGGCGAGATCGGGCGGATCGCCGCGGAGCACCTGCTGGAGGCGATCGGCGGGGCGCCGCGGGCGCGGGGGGTGCTGACGGTGCCGTGCAGCCTGGTGCTGCGCGAGTCGACGCGGGTCAGCTGAGTCCGCGGGTCAGCTGAGTCCGCGGGGCGGGGGCGGGGCGCGCGCCGCGACCCGGAGCGCTACCACGGGACGATCTCGCCGTCGCGGTCCAGGAACTGCAGGCCGGGGGCGCCTGCCTGCGCCTCGAGAACGTCGACGACGGCCGGGATGCTCTCCTCGGGGGCGAGGGGGGCGTCGGGCCCGCCGAGCCGGGTCCGGTTGTGGCCGGGGTCGATGAGCAGCTTGGTCTGGCCGTCGCCGGCGTGGCGGGTGGCGTAACTGCGCATGAGCTGGTTGAGCGCGGCCTTGCTGGCCTTGTAGAGCTCGTAGCCGGGCTCGGTGTTGCCCGCGATGCTGCCCTGCTCGGAGGACATGACGGCGACGGTGCCGCCGGGCGCGACGAGTGCGCGGAGGGCCTCCAGGGCGCGCAACGGGCTCAACGCGTTGGTGATCATCACCTCGGTGAACATGTCGGTCGGGACCTCGTGGATGGGCAGGTCGCCCCGGTCGATCGCCGCGTTGACGAAGAGCAGATCGAGCCGGCGGCCGGCCAGGCGCTCGCGCAGAGCGGCCAGTTCGTCCGGGCTCGTCATCTCCAGCGATTCGATCGTCAGCCGTCCGTTCGAGGCGTCGGCCTCGGCCTGCAGCTCGCCGCCGTTCCGGCGCGTCGTGGCGATGACGTGCCAGTCGCGTCGGGCGAGCTCGCCGGCGAGAACGAGACCCAGCCCTCGTGAGGCTCCGATGACGAGGGCTCGGCGGTTGGTGGTGGCGGACACGTGCGCTCCTTCGCGACGGGGGATTTATCTAGACGCAACGTCACGTCTAGGCGAGACGTTGCGTCTAGACTACAGGGCCGCGCCGCCGACGGGTAAGGTGTCTCGCATGCCCGCCGTGAACTCCCAGCCCCGCAGGGCGCACTCCGGCAACCGACGCGACGAGGCCGCACGGCTGGCCGTGCTCCACGCCGCGGACGACCTGCTCGTGGAGCACGGCTTCGGCGCTCTGACCATCGAGGCGATCGCGCGCCGCGCCGGGGTCGCCAAGCAGACGATCTACCGCTGGTGGCCCTCGAAGGTCGAGATCCTGCTCGACACGCTCATCGAGGACAGCGACAAGCGCCTTTCCGTCCCCACGGAGCACCCCACGGCCGAGACCATCCGCGACTACCTGCGCGGCTTCGCGCGCTTCCTCGGCGACGACCCCGCCGGCAAGGTCCTGCTCGCCCTCATCGCCGAGGCCCAGCACGATCCGGCCACGGCCGCGAGCTTTCACCAGCGCTACCTCGGCCCACGCCGCGAGCAGGAACGCGACCTGATCGCGCGGGCGATCGACGCCGGGGAGGTCTCGCCCCGGCTCGGCCCCGACGACACGATCGACGCTCTCGTCGGCCCGATCGTCTATCGCGCGCTGACGGGGTCGAGCATCCCCCACGAGCTGGTGGACACCCTCGTCGAGGACCTGCTCAGGCCCCGCTCCGCCTGACCGCCCGCCCGGCGGTCGGTTTCCCTCGGTCTGCAAGCGGATCTTTCCGGCTTCTCGCCCGGTCCCGGCATCGCCGGTTGTACCGTTTTGACACCCTGTTTGGATAACCGCTATCTATCGGCCAACCGTTAAGGAGTACGGAGTGCAGGACGCATCGCGCGGACGGCGGCGCCCGCGGCCGGGCCGCGACCGGTTACCGGAACCCGGCGACCGGTTACCGGGCTCCGGCGACCGGGAACCACGGGGCCGTACCGGCTGGAAGCGTCTCATCCCGAGCTGGAAGGTCGTGGTCCTCGCCTGCACGGTGCTGGTGGCGGGCTTCTGCGCGATGATCGCGGTGGCGTACGCCCACACCCCGCTCCCCGTGCAGACCCAGAACCACGCCGTCGAGCAGGGCAGCGTCATCTACTACCGGGACGGCAGGACCGAGATCGCCCGGCTCGGCACCAAGCGCGAGATCGTCCCCATCTCGAGGATCCCCCGGCATGTCCAGGACGCCTTCATCGCCACGGAGAACCGCACGTTCCGCACCGACCCGGGCATCTCGGTGTCCGGCATCATGCGAGCGGCGTGGAGCACGGTGACCGGCCAGCAGGTCCAGGGCGGCTCGACGATCACGCAGGAGATGGCGCGGGGCTACTACGACGGCCTCAGCCAGGAGCGGACACTCCAGCGGAAGTTCAAGGAGATCTTCGTCTCGGTCCGCGCCAGCAAGGAGATGTCCAAGGACCAGATCCTCGCCAACTACCTCAACACCATCTATTTCGGCCGCGGCGCGAACGGCATCCAGGCCGCCGCCCAGGCGTTCTTCGACAAGGACGTCGACCGGCTGACCCCCGCCGAGGCCGCCTACCTGGCGGGCCGGATCCAGAGCCCGATCGCCTTCGACAAGGCGGAGGCGGCGAAGAACTGGGCACCGACCCGGGAACGGTTCGCCTACGCCGTCAAGGGCCTGGCGATCGTCGACCCGGCGAGGTACGGGCAGTTGCCCGGGACGGCGAAGTTCCCCAAGCTCGCCGAGCCGGACAAAAAGGAGGCCCTCAAGGGCATCAACGGCTACATGGTCGACATCGTGCGGCGTGAGCTGGAGCAGCGGGGGATCAGCGAGGAGAGCCTGCGCAGCGGCGGCTACCGCGTGACGACGACGTTCGACAGGAAGCTCATGCGGGCCGCGAAGAAGGTGGTGGAGAGCAACCTCGCCGCCGTCCACGACCGGCACATCCGCGCAAACCTGGCCGCCGTCGACCCGCGCACCGGGCGGGTGATGGCGTTCTACAGCGGCCACGACTACCTGAAGAGCTTCACCAACAACGCCTTCGACGCCCACAAGCAGGCCGCGTCGGCGTTCAAGCCGTACGTGCTGGCCGCCTGGCTGCAGAACGGCTACAGCCTCAGGAGCTACGTGTCCGGCAACGGCCCGGTCACGCTGCCGAACACCAGGCCGATCGGCAACTCGCACGACGTGGGCGCGGCCGTGCAGATCGACCGGGCCACCGCCGAGTCGGTGAACACGGCGTTCGCCACGATGGCGCAGGAGGTCGGCCTGCAGGAGGTCGAGAGGATCGCCGTGGGCGCCGGGATCGACAAGGAGAACGTGGAGCAGGCCGTCAAGGACCACGCGTACGGCATGTCCATCGGCGCCGGCCTGGTCACCCCGGTCGAGCAGGCCGCCGGGTACGGCATCTTCGCCGCCGGCGGCGTCCACCGCGGCGCGCACGTCATCGTCTCGGTCAAGACGTACAAGGGGATGACCGTCATGAAGGAGATCGGCGTGCCCAGGACGGTCATCAGCCCCGACGCCGCCGCCGACGCCACCTACGCGATGCAGCAGGTGGTCAGGAACGGCACCGCCGCGGGCACCTCGCTGCCCGGCGGGCGCCCGATCGCCGGCAAGACCGGCACCAACAACGAGAACAAGGAAGCCTGGTTCGTCGGCTACGTCCCTCAGCTCTCCGCGGCCGTCGGGATGTACAAGGAGGTCCCGCGGACCGACCCGAAGACCGGGAAGGTCGTCAAGGACGCCAACGGCCATCCCCTGTCCAAGGAGGTCTCCCTCGGCGACATCCAGGGCGCCGACACGCCCACCGAGATCTGGCGCGACTTCATGACGCTCGCGATGGCCGGCAAGCCGGTCGAGCCGTTCCCGGCGCCCGTCTTCGGCGGCCAGCGGCACGACCTGGTGCGCAAGCCGACGCCCCGAGCGACGCCCGAGCCGACCCGGGACCCTTCCACCGAGGACGACGTGAGCGACGACAGCGACGTCGGCGACGTCGGCGACGTCGGCGACGACAGCGACGACAGCGACGACAGCGACAATCGCCGCATGAGGCCACGGGTTTCGGCGCCAGGAGGATGACGTGCAGGACGCAGTGCTGGCGATGCTCGCCAAGGAGCCGGCGCACGGGTACAACCTGCGTGCCCGGCTGCAGCGGAGCCTGGGCCCGCTGGGCGAGTCGATGAACCCCGGCCAGATCTACGTGACCCTGGCCCGGCTGGAGAAGGCCGGGCTCGTGGTCTGCGAACGGGCCGGCGGCCTGCCCGAGCGGCCCGAACGCAAGGTGTACGCGCTCACACCGGCCGGGCAGCAGCGGGTGGCCGCCTGGCTGGCCGAGGTGGGCTGGCCCAAGCCGGACCTGGCGGAGTTCCACCTGAAGCTCGCCGCAGCCGCCGCGGCGCGGCTCGCCGACCCGGTCGAGCTGGTGGCCGCGCAGCGCCGCGAGCTGCTGCGCCGCCTGCGTGAGGTGCAGCGGGCGGCGCTGAACGAGCCGGCGGGTTCGCGTGCCGGCCTGCTGCTGGAAGGGGTCGTCCTGCGCCTGCAGGCGGACCTGCGCTGGCTGTCGGCCTGCGAGCGGGCCTGGTCGGGGAACGACGACGAAGCTGAGGACGCATGAATGAGCCGAGTCCCGTGGTCGAGGTCCGCGGCCTGGTCAAGGACCACGGTGAGAGGCAGGGCCGGGTCCGCGCGGTCGACGCCGTGGACCTGGAGGTGCCCCAGGGACAGACGCTGGCGGTGATGGGCCCCAGTGGCTGCGGGAAGTCCACGCTGCTGCACCTGCTGGGCGGCCTGGAGCGGCCCACCGGCGGGGAGGTGCGGCTGGCCGGCCGGCGCGTCGACACCCTGAGCGAGCGGGCCCTGGCGCGGTTGCGCCGCCGGTCGGTGGGATTCGTCTTCCAGGCGTTCCATCTGGTGGAGGAGCTGTCGGCGGCCGAGAACGTCGAGCTGCCCGCGCTGCTGGCCGGGCGCTCGCGGCGCGAGGCCAGGCGGAGCGCGAACCTGCTGCTGGAACGGGTCGGGCTGGCCGGCCGCGCGCGGCATCTGCCGTCACAGCTCTCCGGCGGGCAGCGTCAGCGGGTCGCCATCGCCCGCGCGCTGGCCAACGAGCCGCTGGTCGTCCTGGCCGACGAGCCGACCGGCAATCTCGACACCGCGGCGACGCTGGAGGTGCTGCGGATCTTCGAAGACCTGCGTTCCGCGGGGCAGACCCTCGTGATCGTCACGCACGACGAACGCGTCTCGGCCACCGCGGACCGGCTGATCTCGATGCGCGACGGGATGTTCGTCGACGACACCCGGATGGTCGGCTCCGGCATCGGCTCCGGCACCGGCAGCGGGTGGCTCGGCGGCCTGGTCGGGCTGGAGGGCTGAACGTCATGGGCTCCCTCGTGCTCGTCGTGCGTCTGGGGCTGGCCGATGTGCGGCGGCACCGGGTCCAGGCCGTGATGCTCCTGCTCGCGGTGACCGTGGCGACCGCCACGATGGCTCTCGGCCTGTCCCTGCGCGGTGTGAGCGACGCGCTGTACGAGCAGACCCGCGCGGCCACCGCCGGGCCGGACGTGGTGGCGCTCTCCGGCGTGACCGGCCCCGCCCAGACCTCGGCCCTGGCCGCGCTGGCGGACGATCCCGACGTGGTCGCCCACCAGGGCCCCTACCGCGTCGTCTACGCCGACCTCGCCACGCGCGACTCCCTCACGTCCCACGTGGTGGTGCACGGCTTCGCCGAGACGCCCGGCTCGGTCGACCGGCCGCTGGTGACCTCGGGTCGTTGGCTGCGCCCCGGCGGCGCGGTCCTCGAACGGGGCTTCGCCACCGCGCTGGGCGTCGGCGTCGGCGACCACGTCACCATCGCCGGCCGCTCGTACCCCGTCGTCGGGATCGCCGTGACCGCGGCCACCTCCATCTACCCCTGGGCCGCGCAGATCGGCCCGTACGGCGGGCCCAGCGACTCCACCGGCCTGGCCTGGATGACCCGAGCGGACGCCCAGGCCCTGGCCTCGTCCCGGGACCTCCCGGTGACCATGGCCCTGGACCTCAAGCTGCGCGACCCCGCCGCCACCGAGAGCTTCATCGACGCCCACCCCGTCCCCCTCACCCTCCATTCCTGGCAGTTCACAGCCGAACAGGACATGGTCATCCTCAGGAACAGCCAGCCGATCCTGGTCGTCGGGAGCTGGCTGCTCGGCTTCCTGGCCGTCACCGGAGTGGCGGCACTGGCCGCGGGCCGCGCCGTGGAGCAGACGCGCCGGGCCGGGCTGCTCAAGGCCGTCGGCGCCACTCCCGGCCTGATCGCGACCGTCCTGCTCACCGAGTACCTGGCGCTGGCGCTGGCCGGCGACGCGCTGGGGCTGGTGATCGCCCACCTGACCGCGCCCGCCATCGCCAGCCCCACCGCCAGCCGGATCGGTGACGCGGCCGGGCCCGGCGGCGCCACCGTCGTCACGGCGACCGTCCTCGCCGTGGCGGTGGCGCTGCTGTCCACGCTGCGTCCCGCGCTGCGCGCCATGCGCACCGCGACCGTCACGGCGCTGTCCGCCACCGCGCACCGGCCCCGTCACCGCCCCTGGCTCACCGCGCTGTCCGCGCTGCTGCCCACGCCGCTGCTGCTCGGGCTGCGGCTGACCGCCCGCCGGCCGGGCCGCGCCGTGCTCCAGGCGTGCTCCACCGCCACCACGGTGATCGGCATCGTCGCCCTGCTGATCATCGGCGCGCAGCCGGAGAGGGGCTACGGGCTGGACGGCTCCTCCGCCCTGCCCAACCTGCGGGACGAGCACGACCGCCGGGTGATGCTCGCCGTCACCGCCCTGCTGGTCGCCCTCGCCGTCGTGAACACCATCACGTTCACCTGGACCACCGCCATGGAGGCGCGGGCGAACATGGCCGTCGCGCGGACGCTCGGCGCCACCCCGGGGCAGATCTCCATGGGGCTGTCCACGGCCCAGCTCCTGCCCAGCCTGCCCGGCGCCCTCGCCGGTGTCCCCCTGGGCATCGGCCTGTTCGCGATGTTCGCTCTCGGGAAGTGGACCTTGCCGCCCTCCTCGTGGCTGTTCGGCGCCGCGTTCGCGACTCTCGTGGCGACGGCGGCGCTCACCGCGCTGCCCGCCCGGCTGGCGGCCCGTCAGCCCGTGGCCCGGGCCCTCAGCGCCGAGACGGCGTGATCGGCCCCGCCGGCCTGAGCGACGGCGACCGAGGCACGTGCCGGGTCAGCGGGCGGCGGCATCGACGACCGAGGCACGTGCCGGGTCAGCGGGCGGCGGCATCGACGACTGAGGCACGTGCCGGGTCAGCGGGCGGCGGCCGCGATCACGGCGGCGGCGAGGCGGACGTTCTCCGCGGCGCCGGCGCCTCCGCCCAAGGCGAAGCGGCGGCGCGTGTAGGCGTAGGCGACGCCGCTCGCCGGGTCGGCGAAGGACTGCGCGCCGACCGCGCCGCTGTGCCCGAACGCGTCCGCCCCCAGGAACGGGTAGCGCCGCGCCTGCGCCTCGAACCCGAGCAGGAAGTGGTCCCGCTCCCCCGTGACCAGGTCGAGCCCGCTGGAGGTCGGGCGCGTGAACTCGGCGAGGACGTCGGGCTTGAGCAGCGGGCCCCGCCCGGCGCCCGCCACCTCGCCCAGGGCCGCCGCGTACATGCGGGCCAGTCCCCGCGCGTTCCCCACGCTCCCCACCGAGGCGGGCCCGAGCGCGCGCACCTCACGGGCGTTGGCGAACGCGACCAGGTCGGTCGGCGGGGTGGCGTGCAGGTTGAACGCGATGCCCATGAGGCTGTCGGGCGCCGGCCCCATGGACGCCGCCGACGCCTGCTCCCGGGGCAGCAGCGGCCGGACCGGCACGTAGCGCGCCTCCTGCTCCTCCGGCAGCCCCAGGTAGAAGTCCAGCCCGTGAGGTGCGCGCACCCGCTCCTCGTACACCTCCTGGAGCGTACGGCCGGTGACCCGCCGCACGACCTCGCCGGCGAGAGCGCCGATCACGAACGCGTGGTACCCGTACCCCGTGCCCGGCTCCCAGAAGGGCCGCTCCCCCGCGAGCCGGCGCGCGAGGACCCGGTCGTCGGCCAGTTCGGCCGTGGTGAGGCCGCCGTCGGCGCCGATGAGCCCGGCCCGGTGCGCGAGCAGGTCGCGCACGGTCAGCCGGTCCTTGCCCGCGGCGGCGAACTCCGGCCAGTAGCGGGCGACGGGCCGGTCGAGGTCAATCAGGCCGTCCTGGACGAGCAGCGCCACCACCAGGTACGCGGCCCCCTTGCCGGAGGAGTACAGGGCGTGCAGCGAGTCGCCCGAGATCCCCTCCCCCGCCCACAGATCGACGACCTTCCGGCCGTGGACGTAGGCGGCGAGCTGGGCTCCCGGGTCCTCCTCCACGGCGGCGACGGCCGCGAACTCCTCCAAGACGCCCTCGAATCCCTCGGCCACGGTGCCATGAACGCGCGCCATCACTCTCATCTCCCCGCCCTGTGGTCGGCACGAACAGAAGGAGCATATGGTCACTGATCATGACCGTCAAGTTCAGTGACTATCTAGCGGCGGCAGCTCAGGGAGTGACGGGGACGATGCGCGCCTCCCGCAGCTCGCCGCGCTCGATCGCCAGCAGGCCGATCGTGCCGTGGGGCTGGCGGCGGCGGTCCGTCGGCGAGCCCGGGTTGAAGATGCGCAGGCCGTCGCCCGTCTCGTCCATCGGGATGTGGGAGTGGCCGAACACGACCAGATCGGCGCCGGGGAAGCGGCGGCGCATCCGCGGCAGGCGCCCCTTGGCCGGGCCGCTGTCGTGGATCATGCCGACGCGCAGGCCGTCCAGGGTCAGCTCCAGCGTCTCGGGCGCGACCACGTCCGGGCCGTCGTTGTTGCCCTTGACGACGTGGACGGGCGCGTACGCCGACAGCTCGTCGATCACGGACGCGACGCACACGTCACCGGCGTGCAGGATCACGTCGGCGCCCCGCAGGTGCTCGGCCACCCGGGGCGGGCAGGAGCGCCAGCGGCGGGGCGCGTGCGTGTCGGACAGGACGACCACTCTCATCCCCCTCCCCTGCCCGTTGGGCGGCTACGGGATCGCGCGGTCAGCGCCGGATGGCCGCGAGCAAGTCCCCGAGGGCGGTCGCGACGGCGGCGGGGGCTTCCACGGGCAGCAGGTGGCCGGCCCCGGGGACAGTCGCCAGGGTCGCGTGCGGGATGTGCGGCAGGAGGTGGTCGCGCAGGACACGTGGCGGCTCCACCACGTCGGCCGCCGCGGCCAGGACCGTCACCGGGACCTCGATGTCCCGCGCGGCGCCCGTGACGTCCTGCGCGATGCCGCGCAGGGGCCACTCGTGCCGGGCCTCGGTCCGGGCGGCGAGGCTGTCGCGCACCGCGGCGTCGCGCAGGGCCCCGGGCAGCGGCGTGGCGGTCAGGACATGGTCGAGGGCGTGCCGCACCGTCTCGGGCGAGTCGTAGGCGTGCGACAGACCCTGCCGGTACTCCTCGGTCACCGTGGCGGGCGGCTGTGGCGGTGCGGGCGCGACGAGCACCAGGCCGGCCAGCCCGGCCGGCCGGCGGGCCGCGACGAGCTGGCTCACCTTGCCGCCCATCGAATGGCCGACGAGCACGAACGCTCCGCGCACGCTCGCCGCGGCCACCCGGGCGAGATCGTCGGCGAGCTGGTCGAGGTGGTACGGCCCCGGCAGCGCCTGGGAGGCGCCCCAGCCCCGCTGGTCGAAGCGGACCGTCGCCTGCCCGGGCGGCAGATGGCCGATCACACCGTCCCAGGTGCCGGCGGAGCCGCCCCAGTAGTGGACGAACACCAGCGCCGGACCGGCGTCTCCGCCCACCCGCACGTCGAGCGACCCGCCCGACACGGGAACCGTCATTGTCGTTTCCGTCATCATCATGCCTTCCTGTCGGCCGCGGAGATCGGCTCGGCCGCGGAGATCGGCGCTCGTCCGTCCTGTCGCGGCTCCGAACCGGTAGCCTGACCTGCATGTCAGGCCCAGCCGCGACAGTACTCGCGGGGTGCGTCCGGCCTTTGGCGTAAAGGAGCACAGTAGTTGTGAAAAACGGACACGGTGCTGTGCGGCAACTGCGCTACCTGCCTGCCGTCGGATCGGCGTACGGGGTGGAGGTGCTCAGTTTCGCCGCGCTGCGCTCGATGGACGGCGACCGCCGTCGCATACAGCCGCAACGCCCCGACTTCCACGTGTTCGCCCTGGTCGGCTCCGGGACCGGGAGCCACGAGGCGGACTTCCACGGCTACCGGCTGGAGGAAGGCAGTGCCGTGTGGATCCGGCCGGGGATGGTGCACCGCTGGAGCGACATCGACGCCTGCGACGGCCCGCTGGTCCTCTTCCGGCCCGGCTTCCTCCCCGGCCTCACAGCGTCGGAGGCCGGCACGCCGGCGTGCTGGCACCTGGATCGGCAGCGGCTGTCCCTCGCCCTGCTCGCCGCCGACCACCTCGATCGCGAGCACGGCGCATCAGTACGAACACCGCGCCTGGCGTCACCCGCCCTGCTGTCCCACCTGCTGGCGGCGCTGATCCTGCGCGCACTCCCCGACACCCCGGTCCCGGCCGGCGCGACGACCTCCCATGACCGACGTACGGCCGTGTTCCGCGCCTATCGGGACGCCGTCGAGGAGCGCTTCACCGACTGGCACCACGTGGCCGACTACGCCCGGCACCTGGGCCATGACGTGCGCACACTCACCCGCGCGACGCGCGCCGCCACCGGCACGGGCGCCAAGACCTTCCTCGACCAGCGCATCCTGCTGGAAGCCAGAAGACTGCTGGCCCACACCGACCTGCCGGTCAGCGGCTGCGCCCGGCGGCTCGGCTTCCGGGACGTCGGCAACTTCACCACGTTCTTCCGGCGCCAGGCCGACATGCCTCCCGCCACCTGGCGCGCCATGTACAGCAGCCCCGGCTCCCTTGAGAGCGCGTCCGCGGCCCCAGGGGAAGGCATCCCCTACGAAAGTCGCCCGACCCCCTCCCGATGACCGATCCGCCGGGAGAGGACCGGGTCATAGTGTCCGATCATGCGCAAAGCCATCCAGGTGACCGGTCTGATCCTGCTGCTCCAGGGCGTCAGCGGCGCCATCGACCATCTGGCCGTCCAGCCGTTCATGGGGGTGTTCCTCAACTTCTTCAACCGGGTGATCGTGCCCCGCGTGGAGATCCTGGCGGCCCAGCCGCTGTTCGCCAACCTCGCCCTGGCGGTGCTCGGCCTCGTGCTGATCATCGCGGCGGCCCGCTCGTAGGCCCTGTCAGGTGTCGATGACTGAGCCTCCGCGGGCGGCGGGATCACGTGACGGGGTCCCGGAGCCAGATCCGGATCGAGGCGACATCGAGGGTGCCCTGGTAGATGCGCTCACGCTTGTCGAAGCGGGTAGCCACGGCCCGATGCCGGCGGAGCTTGTCGACGCAGCGCTCGACGATGTTGCGCTCCTTGTACCGCTCAGCGTCGAAGTCGGGCGGGCGGCCTGCCTTGTCGCCCATCGCGCGGGCGGCCCGCTTGCGCGGCCTGCCCAGCCCGCGCCGCCGGATGCGGATGGACTCCATCAGGGGGATGAAGCGGGGCGAGTCGCCGTGCCGGCCGGGGCTTTTGACGGGATGCCGAGGGCCGGGGCATACCGCGCCCTCGGCCTCATCGCACCCCGCCCCGGTCCCACCCAGTGACCAGCGGCGATGCCGGTTGCAGGCCGTCTTCCACGTCCCGCACAAGGGCGGCAGGTCCTGCCGGGGAACGCCGGTACGCGTCCGGCGGTAGATCCGCCCAGTTGATCAACACGAGTCGCCTTGATCGACGGGGCGGCTCGAGATCGGTCATCGTGAGTCGACGGTGGCTCTCAGGATGGGAAGCGATCGGCCAGGAGCGACTTCTCGTTCCCCGACACGCTCGGCCCCCATCCGCAGGTAGAACGCTTCGGCGTGCGGGTCGGACTCGATGGTCAAGGTATGGAAGCCGGCGCCACGCGCCGATTCGACGGCGTGCTCCCAGAGCGTACGCCCCAGACCGGTACCGATGACCTCGGGTTCGAGGAAGAGGTCTGCCAGTTCGCCGTGCGGGGGTTCGCCAGAGATCTGGTAGTAACCCGCCAGCGCGCAGTCCCGCTCCGCGACGACGACACGACCGTCACGGATGGCGGCGGAACTGATCGACAGCATCTCCGCCATCCGGTCCAGCATCGCCTGCGGATAACCCCAATACGCCTTCGAACGCCGAGTTAGCGCGGTGAGCGCATCCGCTTCGCCCGGCTCGGCGGCGCGCAATATGATCTTGTTCACCGCCACAGTATCGCCCCCCTTGTCCATCCGAGGCGAAGGATTATCAGGCCGCCGCGCCGGGTGAGGTCCACGGCGTCGGCCACGATCACTGGGGTACGGCGTGTCGCCTGCTGAAACGCGAGGCGATCTCGATCGCCATCGCGACCGTCTCCGCCGGCATCGGGCCAGGGCTACCCGCTTCGACAAGCGCGCGCATCTACCGAGGCACCCTCGATCTCGCCTCGATCCGGATCTCGCTCCGGGACCCCATCACATGATCACGGGACACGACCTGCGCTGCAGGGCGCGGAGGATCTGCCGGCCTCTTTCGCACGAGAGGATCACGGACTCCTGGAGCGAGGCCGGACACGATGGTCATGACTCGCCCGTTCAGGCTCCCCGGGCATCATCGGCAGCACCGGCTGGGAGCCATCCAGCACCTGGACCTGCGTCTTTTCATCCGCGCACAGCACCAGCGCCCGCTCTGGCGGATTCAGACACAGCCCCACGATGTCACGGACCTTGTCCACGAACTGCGGATCGGCCGGCAGCTTGAAAGTCTCCTGCTTGTGCGGCTTGAGACCGAACGCCCGCCAGATCCGCGAGACCGCCGTCTGTGACATGCCGGCCGCCGCCGCCATCGACCGGGTCGACCAGTGCGTGGCATCGACGGGCTTGGTCTCCAGGGTCTTGACGACCACCGCCTCGACCGCCTCACCGGTGATCTTCCTCGGCGCTCCGGGGCGCGGTCCATCGGCCGGCCCTTCCAGCCCCGACTCGATGAACCGCGCCCGCACGTACCGCCTTCCGGACACCGTCAAGCCCTGCGGTGGTCGCCGATCACGAGCCGGACTCCGGTCGGAGTGGTGTCAGCACACGATCGTCGACGTCGTTCAGCGCTCTCCGCACGGCGCCGAGTGCGACGGCCGTGTCGCCGAGGGCTGACAGCGCGAGCCGGGGCTCCACCAGGGTGCGCGGACGCAGATGCCGTTCGACGGCGGCCAGCAGCTGATCGCCCGCCCGGGACAACCCGCCGCCGATCACGACCAGGTCGGGATCCAGGATGAGGTACACGGCGGCCAGGCCGCGGGCCAAGCGCGCACAGATCGTGTCGATGATCGTCTTCGCCAGTGCGCTACCCGCGGCCGCGGCCTCGAACAGGGCCGCCGGCAGCGCATCCTGTGTGCTAGCCGCGATGCCGTGAGCAGATGATCCGACGCTGATGATGTGATGGCCGTGCCTCCTTTCGTCCCTACAGCAAGGCGAAGCACGGCCACATGGGACAGCGCCGATGCTCCCCCGGTATAGCGGACTGGGGACCATCTCCCCGAAGTACGGGTGGATCATCTCTGGTCCACTATGCCGGTGTCTCTTCCGAAGGCGCGCATGCTGGTGGCACTCATCAGGAGGTGAGCACATTGACCAGTGTCCTGCGGTTACGCAACAGCCAGCGGGCCGACCGCGCCCGCCACGCCATCGCCCACAGCCCGACGTGGTGGGAGGTCATGTCGGGGGTGACGCGCGCGTCGTCGGCCTCCCAGGCGATCTCCGAGACGACGAACTCCACCATCAGCTCGAACATCCTGGCCCGGTCTGCCCGGGGCAGGCCATAGGCGTCGACCATGGCCCGCATCTGCCCGGCCCGCTCGGCGAGTGGGGGCAACCCCTCCAGCTCCGCCACGATGTCGTCGTGCAGCTTGGCGTTGAGCCAGCATGCCTGCGCCAACTCGACCAATGGGTCGGTCGGCCCGGCGAACTCCCAGTCGATCAGCGCGACCGGAAGGCCGTCGCGGGCGACGATGTTCCACGGTGCGGTGTCGCAGTGGCTGATGATCCGCCGTCCCTCACCGACCTCGCGCCCGTGCCACGGGAACCAGATGGCGTCTCTGGGGGGCGTGAACGTGCCAACCGCGTCGTGCAGATCTCTGATCAGGCGGCCCACGGCCGCCGCACCTTCGAGGGACCAGCCGCCGGGATGGGCGAACTCGCCCTCGATGTAGGTCAGCGTCTCCCTGCCTTCGGCATCGTATCCAGCCCCTACCAGGCGAGGAGCCGCGGGGAAACCCACCTCTTCGAGGTGGTTGAGCAGCGCATGCACGGCAGGCGTCCACGGCCCCGAATCACGCACCACGACATCGCCGCGACGGTGAACAGCGCTTCGCCCGATCCCCGTGGTCAGCTCGATCTCCGTCACGGCTCCATGCTCACAGCCGCGTCAACCCGATTAAGTCGTCAAGAACCGATCCACCGAACCATCGTCCGACCTGCCCCGCCACCGTCCTGATCAGGCCGCGATCCTTCTCTCGGGCCGTATCCTCCAGCGTCCCCCGGCCCCTTCGCTGCCATCCTGACCCGCGTGCGTGGTCCTGCCTAGGACCTGTTTTGTGGATCTCATGTGAGCCGTAGCAGCAGGCAGGCGATGGTGACACCTGCCTGGTAGCGAACAACGAGCTCGTTGTAGCGGGTGGCGATGCCTTTGAAACTGCTTGAGCCGGTTGAAGCACCGTTCGACAACGCTGCGACGCTTGTAGCGGGCCGGGTCGAACGCGCAGCGCCGATGGCCTCGACGAGCTCGCCCGGCCAGTTGGTCGGCGCGTTCAGGAATGGTCGCGCCGATGCCCCTCCGGTGCAGATAGGCGCGGATGGCCTGGGCGCTGTAGCCCTTGTCCGCGATGACGTGCTGCGGTCGGGTGCGGGGCCGGCCGCGGCCGAGCCGAGGGATGCGAAGGGCTGCCATCTCGCGGGTGAACTGGGTGCAGTCGTTGATGTTGCCGCCAGTGAGGACGAAGGCCAGCGGCAGACCGCGCCCGTCGGTGGCCAGGTGAAGCTTGGTAGACAATCCACCGCCCCGAGCGCCCGAGCGTTCGAGCGCCTGACCGCCTGAACCACCACGCCCACCGCATCGTTATGAGCCTGGACGTGCCAAGCAGCCGTTTCCATGTCCCGTCCCCTGACCAGCGGCGGAATCGCTGGTAGATCGTCTGCCAGGAGCTGTACCGTTCCGGGATGTCTCGTCAGTCGGTGCCGGTGCGGATCTTCCAGATGATGCCGTTGAGCACCTGTCGGTGATCCCGCCAGCGGCCACCGCGCCCCGGGTTGGCCGGCAGCAGCGGCACTCATCGAGCCCCACCCGAGCTCACCGCGCTGCTCGAATCGGCGAATCAGAAGGCGGGCGCACCTCCCCGATCCGCAAAACACTGCCTGGGCGCGCTTCCCCGCGTTCAAAGAATGAGCGGGACGATGGCGGTGTGTGCGCCTGGGATATCGGGGCGGCCGTCGGTAACGAGACGGATTCAGAGATTGGCCTTGATGATCTTGACGGTGGCAGTGTCCAGGGGCACCGCGGTCGGTCCCGGGAATGGCCAGTCGAGGAGGCGGTGCATCGCGGGGTCGTTGGCTGCGGTGAAAGGCACCGGCGAGGCTGCGATGCGATCGGCACGATGGCCGAGGCTTGGTGTCCCAGAGCTGGTCGAGGATAGGCACGACGAAGACGGCGAGGACTTGGGCGAGAGTCCTCCGCCGGCCAGGAACGCCACCGGGTCTCTGGTGTTCGCTGGTCCCTCGCATCAGCGAACACCCAGACCCCGAATCGGGTTTTCCGTCGTTGTCATGTGCGAGGGCGGAACCCGTCGAGACGGCCACGGCTCGGGGGTCCGGGGGCCGGAGGCCACCGGCAAGGGGGTGTGGGGGAGCTCGGCTCCCCCACTGTCACAGCCCGAGCCCCGTCGCGCGAAGCGCGCCTCTGTGAGGACCTTGCCTTGCGGCCCTGCGCACTTGTGGCACTGGCATACTCGTGGCTCCGCACAGGGGGGCGTCAGGGGGAAGCCAGGGCCACGGCCGCCAGGGCTGAGGCGGTCAGGCCGCCTGCTGTCACCAGGGCGGCGGCGACCAGTGGCAGGCGCCCGATCCACCGCCGTAGCCGCGGAGTTCCCGCCACGTTCAGCAACGCCTTCCTGCCCCGCAGTACGGCGACGCCGACTCCCGTGAGGGTGCCCGCCATCCCCACGCCGAAGGCCGCCACCATGGCGAGAGCGAACCCGGCTCTTCCGGTGAGCAAGCCGGTGAGCAGCAGCAGGAAGGCCGAGGGCGAGGGCAGCAGCCCGCCGGAGGCGCCCATCATCACGATGCCACGCCACGTCAGCAACGCATCCACGTCTCCGTGCCCATGCCCGTGACCGTGCCCATGCCCGTGGCCGTGCCCATGCCCGTGGCCGTGACCGTGGGTGGGCCAGAGGCGGACGTGGCGGCGCAGGAGGCCGATGCCGACCCCGAGCACGACGAGTGCCCCTCCCAGCTGCAGCCACCGTGTCACCACCCCCAGGGAGGGCCCGCTGTCCATGGCGAGCCACCAGCCGACCGCCAGCACGGCGACCGACACGGTGTGCATGGCCGCCACGACCACCCCCAGCAGCACCGCGTCCCGGGTCCTGCCGTTGCCGCCCACCAGGTATCCAGCCGTCAGGGTCTTGCCGTGCCCGGGTGCGCAGGCGTGCGCCGCGCCGGCCACCAGCGCGACCAGCAGCGCCAGCGGCAGCACCACATCGCTGTCCACCAGGGAGGACAGCTCGGCCGTCCAAACGGCGGACGCGCTCAGCGGCCGGGGAGCGGTGCCCGTACCGTCGAGCGGCCCGGGAGCGGTCCCCGTACCGTCGAAACGCAGCACGTGCGCGGGCGCGGCCGCCGTGTGCAGGGCGCCCCCGCCGCTCGGCGTCGTGGACACCGTCCGATAGGCCGGGTCCAGGTCGGTGAGGGTGGTGATGGTGAGCGTGACGGCGCGGACCGCGGCCGGGCACCGGAAACGGAGGACCGCTCCGGAGCCGGCGAGGTCCCGCACCGCCCCCAGCCGGCAGGTTCTCCCGTCCTGCGACACCGCGATGTGCTCACCGAGATAGCCGCCCACCGGTTGAGCGAGCCGCGCCAGGTCGTCGGCGGCGGCCGACCAGGTCACCTCGACCGTGTCGCCGCTCGCGGTCACCTTCGCCGCGAGCGGCGGGCCGAAGGGGTGTGCCCACCCCGGGCCCGCCGCTCCCAGCAGGGTCAGCGCCGCCAGTCCCGCGACTGCGAGCAGGCGGGCCAGACCCCGTGCCGTGGTCCCGATCACTGGCCGCGGATCCTCGTGGTCGCGAGCGCGTGGATCGAGCCGTCGTCGGTCAGCGCGTAGAGCATGGTCCCGCTCACCGACAGCGCGGACGCCACGCCCGCGCCCAGGTTGTACTCGGCCAGCCTGCGGCCGCTCGCCCGGTCGAGCGCCACCACGCGCCCGTCCCAGGTCGTGGCATAGACGACGGTCTCGGTCGCCAGCGTGTGCATCGCCGGCGACCCGGGACCCGCCGCCGCGCAGCCGCCCGCGACCCGCCACTTGTCGTCCATCGGGCTCTCCCCCGGCAGGTACCCCAGCGGCGTCTCCCAGACCGGCTTGTCGGGGGTCGCCGAGGCGGTGTCGTAGGCCCTGACCACGCCGTCGACACTGGCCACGTACGCCATCGCGCCCCTGGTCGCCGGGCTGGTCACCGGAGGCGGCCCGGGTTCACAGGCGCTCGCCGTTCCGAGCTTGGCCTGCCAGAGCACCTTCGCCCCCGCCTGAAGGTCGTGACCGCGCACGCCCGAGGAGGTCGCGGTCACCATCTGCGTGTCGGTGAAGGCGGGCGAGGACTGGGTGAACAGGTCGCCGCCGGTGTCCACCGAGGACTGCTGCTTGCAGCTGCCCAGGTCCATCGCGATCAGCGACTGGCTGGATCCCGAGTGCAGGTAGGCGGTGGTGGCGCCGGGCCTGCGTACGGCGACGCTGTGGAACTCGCCCCAGGCGGCGGGCGCGCCGAAGCCGCCGGGCAGCCTGGCGCCGGTCCTGGCGTCACGGCACACCACGGTGTCCCATGCCTGGTAGACCGCCACAGAGCGGCCCGGCAGGTCGAAGACGCTCACCGGCCCACCGGCCCGGCCATAGCGACGCACGGTCTTGCCGGCGACGTGCTCGTCGTCGATCGTCTCCCACGCCACCTTGCCGGTGGCCGCGTCGAGGGCGTAGACCCGGCCGACGCCGGTGGTGAGGTAGACCTTGCCGTCGTGGACGGTCGGGAAGGACTCCGCGTCGCCGTCCAGGTAGGTCCGCCACACCTCCGCACCGCTCAGCCCGTCGTAGGCCAGCATCATGCTGTACGGCGAGTCGAAGGCCTGCGAGGCGACGATCACCTTGCCGTCCCACACGGCCGCGCCGTTGAGGTGGAACTGCTCGCCGGTGCTGGCCGCCCAGCGCAGGCCGAGCCTGGCGCCCGGGTCGTCCTCGGCCGACGAGCGGGACTCCTCGCCGCCGCCCTGCCTGGTCCAGTCCCGGCCGAGCCGGGGCTGGTCGAGGCGGCCGTCCGCGACCACCTGGAACGTGGTCCTGACCGTCGGCCAGGCCTTGCCGGCGGTGTCGACCGCGACCATCTCCGCCGTGTACGTGCCCGGACGCAGCCCGGAGATCCGGGAGCTGACCCTGGTCCACGAGACGTGCGCCGTGGGGCACGGCTCCGCCGTACCGCCCGGCGGGGTGTAGCAGTTGACCCGGCCCGTGGGCCTGGTCTCGCGCCCGAACTTCAGGCGCCGGTCGTGCCGGACCACGTTGCCGTTCTTGAAGCGGATGGTCAGCTCGGCCGTCGCCGGGGTGCGGCCGTCGTCCTCGGCGTACAGCTCGACGGGGACGCCGGCCTTGGCCCCGTGGACGCTGCCCTCGGCGGGACTGACCAGCGCGACGTCGTCGTCGACCTCGAACTGGCGGTGGGTGCCCGCGATGTAGCCGGTGTCCTCGTTCTCCTTGGTGTCCGGGTCGTCGGTGATCCCGGCGAAGTCGAGGATCTTGTAGTCGGGCCTGGCGGCGTCGATGCCGTACACGCCCATGTTGTTGACCTCGACCGACCTGGCGAACGCGCCGCGCCGGTACTCGGCCTGCTGGTTGTGGCCCGCCGCGAACATCCGCACGTCGTACTTGGCCAGCTCGTCGACGATCGGCTGCATGCCGGCGCCGGGACCCCAGCGGGTGAACAGCGAGCGGTGCGCGAAGACCAGCACCTGCTTGCCGGCCGCGTGCCTGCGCAGGTCCTCACGCAGCCACGCGAGCTGCGGGGCCAGGCCGCTGGAGTCGTAGTTGTCCTCCAGCACGACGACGTGGCGCCCACCTCGGTCGAAGCTGTACCACTCGGGGCCCATGTTCCTGCGCCAGTACTCCAGGCTGCCGCCGTAGCCGACGGAGGTGGCGGCGCCGCCGATGTCGTGGTTGCCGATGACCGGATAGTACGGATGGCCGAGCTTGCCCTTGCGCAGTCCCTCGCGCAGGATGTCGTAGCCACCCTGGCGGCGAGGCTCGGCCGCGTAGTCGCTCACCGTGAGGTCGCCCGTGGTCATGGTCAGCGTGGCGCCGTGCACCTCGGCCATCGCCTCGACCTGCCCCTGCCAGCGCGGCAACGTGTTCCTGGCCTCGGCGTCGGAGCGGTTGCTCACCTCGACGTCGGAGACCATCAGCCACTTCTCCTCGGGGTCGGCGGCGGCGGCGTCGGCGACCAGCGCGAAGTCCAGCCCCTTCACCGGCCCCTGCCCGCCGGGCACCTCCCGGAAGAACGCCGGCACGTAGTCGTCGCGCAGCACCGGCGTGTAGCCGTTCGGCGAGACGATGCTGACCAGGTCGGTCTCCCTGCGGTTGCGGTCGACGGTCATCGCGTAGCCGCCGTCGGCGCCGGTGGTCGCCCACTGCGCGCCGTCGGTGACGGACACGCCCGGCATGCCCTTCTCCCCGGCGTCCTTGACGCCGTCGCCGTCCCGGTCGGCGAAGACCGTCCCTTCGACGGCCACCTGGTCGGCGCCGCGACCGGCGAGGGTGAAGGTGACCGGCGGGCTCAACGGGTCGTAGCCGTCGTCGGCCAGGAAGTACGCCTTCCAGGTCCCCTCGCCGAGAGCGCCGCTGCCGAGCGTGACGGTGCCCGCGGCGAGCGGCGCGTACACCCAGGACTTCGACGCGACGTCGCCGGGCTTGTCGTCCGGGCCGTACAGGCCCACCCAGTTGCGGGGGCCCGGCTTGTCGGTGGTGTAGCGGAAGGTGAGCGGGTCGCCGACCTTCGGGTTGACGGCGGTGAGTTCGAGCGTGCTGCCGGCGGCGGTCGCGCTCGGCGTCGTGGTGCTCGGGGTCGTGGTGCTCGGCGTCGTGGTGCTCGGGGGAGTGTCCACGGCGGCCTGTGCGGTGCCCGGCGCGAGCACCGCGATCACGACCCCCGCCGCCACGACTCCCAGCCATCCTGTACGGCGGCGCAGCCAGAGCACCGCGGTGACGGCCAGGACCGCGCCGAGCAGGATCACCACGAGGGACAGCGGCGGCCACGGCGAGGGCGGCGCGTGCGCGCCGGTGGCGTCCACGACCGGAGACGCGCCGGTCACGTTCGACGTGACGCCGTCGAACTCGGCCACGATCTGCGACAGCCCGCCCGCGCGCATCAGCGCGCCCAGATCGAGGCTGTCCACGGCGCACGACCACCCGAGTTCGACGACCACGCCACCGGGGATGCCACCGCCGTCGCCGGACACGCCGTGCGCGCTGACCGGGCAGCCGCCTCCCAGCAGCTCGCTCGCCCAGGCGCCGGCGCGCTCGGCGGTCACGACGTCCCTGTGCACAACCAAGCGACCGCTTGTCATCCCGGCGACGGTGCTGACGACCAGCTCGGCATGGTCACGACTCAGGTGGGCGGACGCGGGGCCTGCGGAGATGCCGAGCGTGATGCCCAGCGCCGCCACGAACACCGCCATCACCCGTGCGGCACGTAAGATGCGATTCATAGTGTTTGACACGCGACAAAACTAGACAGGTGAGGGGTCTCCGACCGAGACCTCACCGGGGATGTTCATCCCGTTTGGCATAAAAGTTCACTATTGCCGTGCGATGTGCAGGTCCATCAGGTCCGGGTTGTACCGCGCCAGGAGGTAGTACGGCCGGGCCGCGGCGACCAGGACGTCCCGGGAGCCCATCCCCCGGTCCAGCGCGTGCAGGTCCAGGGCTCCGGGTTCGGCGGCCCAGCGTTCGCCGATGAGGGTCAGGATGCGGTCCGCCGACAGGGTGTGGATGTCGAAGGTGGAGTCGGTCCGCTGCGCGTGCTCGTTCACCGACCTCGCGGCGTGGACGAGCTTCGCCGCCGCCGGGACGACGGGCCGCCGGCGCAGCGCGTCCAGCGCCAGACCGTCCGCGGTGACTCCGGGCGTCAGCTGGAAGCTGCGCACCAGGAAGATGCCGAGCTGGTCCTTCAGCGGGCGCGAGGCTCGCTCTGCCGGGGTGAGCCACAGGTCGAGGAAGCCCAGCTCTTCGGGATCGTCCGAGCGGAGGTCCGGGATGACGTGGCGATGCCGCGCGTGCTCCAGCGCACCGTCGAGGGTCGCCTCCGTGTGCCGGGTCCGGCAGGCGGAGGCGCATTCCCGGACGAGGTGGTCGAAGACCAGGTCCCGGTAGAAGTCCGGGTAGTCGCGGGCGAAGAGCTGGCACATCCGCAGGACGCTCATCTCGGCGGTCCTGCCGTCCTCGGTGTCGAGGCCGCGGGCTCCCAGCCGCCAGCGGTGGACGTAGACGGTGGGCGCCATGGTGAACCCGGGCGACGGGGCCGCGGTGCCGTTCGCGCCGCTTGCCTGGAGCGTGCGCAGTCGGTGGACGAGTCGCAGGGCGTCGTCGCGCTTGAGGTTGACGGACCGGGTCGCGCACAGCTCCCGCAGCGCTTCGACCTTCGCGGCCGGTACGGCGGCCTCGCGGGCGAGCCGGACGAGTTCAGGGTAGGAGCGCAGGCGATACGGCCGCCGGGCCAGCACCGCGACGAGGTGACCGGCGGTGGACTCGTCGAGGATCCCTTCCCGCACGGACAGGTTCAGGGTCGCGCGGATGTTGACGAGGGCTTCGGACAGCGGCCTGTAGCGTTCCTCCGCCGGAGCGTGCAGGAGGGCCACCTCGTCGTCGGCCGTCAGCCGGCCTTCCGCGTAGTCGCGGTAGACGTGTCCCACGCCGAGCATGCCGAAGGTGTCGAGTTCGGCCGCGCGCAGGGCGCCCATGCTGGCGGCGCCGAGCACCGTCACGCCGGCCTGGAGGAGGGAGAGGATCTCCTTGTGCCGGACGGCGCGGGTCTGGCGGAAGTAGCCGTCGACGACGCCGACGACGTCTCCCCGCCGGGGCGCGAGTTTCAGCAGGTCTCCCGCCGCCACCGGCGGGAGGACGGTGATGTCGTCCGCCGCGAGCAGGTCGGCGGCCTCCGGCAGGCTGGGGCCGACGAAGAGGTACCGGGCCGTCACATGAACGCCGGTTCGCAGAGCAGCCCGGGGCAGACCACGCGTACGACGGGGATGCCGAGGTCGGGCCTGGTGTGGTCGGCGACCAGCGGAGAGCGCCCGGTCAGGGCGAGGACCCGGGTGACGGTGGTGCGCAGGTCGTCCGCGAGGGTCTCGTTGCGGACGGAGGGGATCTCGTCGTAGGTGAGCCGGTCGGCTCCCGTGAGCGGTGCGGGACGCGCGGACCGGCTCGCGACGGCGCGCCGGTAGGCGCCCGTGGTGAGGTCGTCCCGGGCGCCGGCGATCTGGGCGGCGCGCGACTGCGCGGCTTCGGTCAGGGCGCGGCACAGGGCGACGTCACGGTCGAGGTGGGCGCCCGCGCCGGCGAAGAGCACCGGGAACTCCTCGCTCCAGATGGTGGCCAGGAAGCAGGCGAGCCCGGTGGGCGACGGGAGCACCTCGACCCTGACCTCGACCTGGGCCGCGTCCATGAGGCCCAGCAGCTCCCGGGCCGGGCCGTCCACGGTGGCCAGGTCGAGGTCCGCGGCCGGTGACGGGCCCGTCCTGGCGCGGGCCAGACAGTCGCGTTCGACGACCTCGTAGAGGCCGTGGAGTGCCGCTTCGGCGAAGGTGTTGCCGCTGGCGAGTCCGTTGCTGTTCTGGGCGAACAGGGGCGGCATCCAGGTGTCGCGCACCCGGCCGTCGAGGCGCAGCAGGTCGGTCGGCAGGAAGGTGTCCGTCCCGTCGTCCAGGCGGCTCGCCCTGGTCCATGCGAGCTCCAGGCCCGGCCGGAGGTGGTGGCGGGGTTCCAGGGGCAGTTCCTGGACGCGGTAGCCGCACACGTCCTCCATGTCGGCGACGGTCGCGGTCGTCTCGCCGGGTTCGACGCGCTCGGCGTGCCACGACTCGATCGACTCCATGGCGGCCGAGACCCTGGCGAGGTCGTGAGTGAGGCCCTTGCCCTGGCTCACCGACACCGTCCGGGAATTCGGGCGGACGGCCTGGTGGACCGGGATGCCGATCTCGTCGAGCCAGGTGACGTCGGCGAGCCGGGTGATGCCGACGATCGGGAAGAGCGGCCGGATCCGGCGCAGCGTGTCCGCGGGGGTCAGGACGCGGTGGGTGCCGGACACGCAGGCCTTGCGGGTGTCGTCGAGAGCGGGAACGGGGTGCGCGAGCACTCCGTCCCCGCCCGACAGGGTGTCCGCCATGCCGCTGTCGGCCTGGTCGACAGGGGTGAGGCGGCTCAATCTAAACCGTCACGCGCCGTGGACGTCGGCGGGCTCGAGGTCGTCGTCGTCCTTCAGCTTGACGCTCCAGCAGGTGTCCCTGCTCGTCAGCTGGATCAAGCTGGTCAGCTCGCCACGGAGTTGGGTCGGGGTGGGGAAGTTGAGCTTCATCCGCCGGCCTTTCTGTCGTCGGCCGGTGTTGCACCGGCGATCCCAGACAGGGTAGCCAAATCCGATCTTCCGGAGAAGATCCCCTCATGTCGGAGTCCGGGCGCAGGCTCCGAGGTTCATGGCGCCGGCGTCGCGGCGACGAGGACCACCTGCCTGTCCTGACCGTGTTCGAAGAGGCGCACCCGGAACCCGCAGCGGGTGAGCTGGTCGGCCACCGCCGCGCTGTCGTGGTAGAGGTAGCGCCAGACGAGCACGGTGTCGCCCGGCTCGAACGACACCGTCCTCGGGTCGTCGCCGACGTCGAAGCTCACGGTGACCGGCTCGACGAACCGCGCCCGGACGAAGACCTCGCTGCGCACGCGGTCGAACCCCGTCTCGGTGACGTACCAGGAGCGGTCGACGGCGAGCAGGTCCAGTCCCACCAGTTGCTGGGGCTTGTACGGGCCGCCGACGCTGACCTCGTCCATGAACGGCGGCCTGTCGACGCCGGTGTCGATGCGCAGCGTCAGCAGCAGCACGTCGTGGTCGCTCATGGCGTGGCGTACGTGGCTCAGGACCCGGGCCGGTTCGGCGAAGTTGTACGGCGTCCCGCCGGCCAGGACGACGAAGCGGACCGGATCGGCGCCGTCGTGGCCGGGGGTGTTCCCGGCGGTGAGGACGCGGGCGAGATCGGGGCCGGTGAAGTCGCCGCGGCACAGCTCGAAGCGCTCCGCGTGGGCGGGGAAGTCGACCCGGAGGTTCTCCCCGGCCAGTTCGAGGATCTCCGCGCTGATGTCGATCGCGCGGTAGCCGGCCAGACGCGACCTGTCCAGCAGGTGGCGGATCAGCCCGCGCACGGGACGCGTCGTTCCCGGCCCGAGATCGACGATCCGCACCGGCGACGACGACGGCGCGAGGGCGAGGAGCTGCTCGGCGTGGCGGGTCAGGAGCGTGTCGAAGTCGCTCAGCATCGGTGCGCGTCCGGGGTCGGACGGCACTTCGCCCGCGCGCCACATCTCGCTCCCGTCTCCGAGGTAGGTCAGCTCGTACGGGAACTCGGCACGGTGGCCGAGCGCGTCGACGATGGCGTCCACCTGTGGCGCCGAGTAGGCGCGATAGAAGTTCTCGTGCGGCGACACCGCATGCCGCTGTCCGTGCATCACGCCGGACAGTACATCGCCGGCCCCATGCGTCCGTCCACTCGCCCGTGTCCCCTCTGACCGGATGACCGCGCCTACGGCTGGAGCGCGTCGAGGTCGACGGCGTCGTACTCCCCCGAGCCCCGGATTCAGTCGTTCAGCGCCCGACGCAGGTAGCCGGCCTCCCGCGTCCACCCGGGTACGCCCTCGAACGGCAGGAGGGTGGCGCCGACGGCCTTGACGTCCTTGGCGTGGGCGGCGCGGATCAGGGTGCGGTGGGCGCCGTAGCCGTTGGAGAGCCGGATGCGCAGGTGCGTTCCGCCCGCGTTCAGGCGGACCACCTGTCGTACGGACTGGCCGGCGAAGCCCTGCTGGGCCCAGGTGGAGAACCAGGGCGAGCCGGAGAGGCGCGTCATCGCCGCCGCCCATGCCCCGCTCCACTGTTCAGGACCGGGACAGGAGCAGGGAGCCAGTGGCGATCTCATGGGGACCTCGGTTGGGCACATGAGATGGTCGGTGGGTCAGGCCGCCGCGCCCAGCGCCAGGGCGACGGCGACGGGCGCCAGGTAGAGCAGGGGGAAGACGACGGTCTTGAACGAGCGGGCCCGCAGCACCGTGACGACCGCGCCGGCGAAGTACAGGATCAGCCCGATCCCGGCGGCGATGCCGATCGCGGGAACCGCCAGGCCGGCCAGCAGGCCGACCGCCCCGGCGGCCTTGGCCGTGCCCAGCAGGGGCCACCACGACTGCGGCACGCCGTACTCGGTCAGCGGCTCGGCGACGAAATCGGCCCTGCGCAGCAGCGAGAAGCCGGAGAACCCGACCCAGGCGGCGGCGAGGACGGTGACGATGACGTGCGTGGTGTTCATGATGGTCGCTCCTGTGGTGCGTGGTGGGAACCTGGTGTCCCGCACGCCTCCAGAGTCTGGGGCGCGCCGCTGATACGGCCGCGATGCGGCCGCGATGCGCCGCGCCCGCCTCAGGAGGAGCGCCGGCCCTGGGCGGCTCCGTACCGCCGGAGCCGCCCAGGGCCGGCAGCTCCGCTAGTCCCCGGCCATCACGGTGAAGGTGAACCCGGCGCTCGTCGTACGACGCAGCGGAACGTCGCACTTGATCCGGCGCAGCACCTCGTTCCTGCTGAGGCCGAGCCCGTGCGCGATGAGCCAGTCCGGGCGCACCGGCACCGGATCCTCGAAGACGACCTCCACCTGGACCGGCCACGCCTCGTCAGGCCATGACGGCGGGGCGTCCAGCCGCCAGGCCCCCTCCCAGTCCAGGGTGAAGCGGTTGCGCCGGGCGAGCAGCGGATCCAGCAGCGTGGACGCCACCAGCCCCGGATCGTTGGTGTGGTAGCGGTCGAGCACGACCGGGTCGAAGGACCTGACCGGCACGCGCTCGTGCACGGCGAGCTTGATCGTCCAGTTGCAGGACACGCAGCGGACCAGCAGCCACACGTGCAGCAGCTTGCCGTTGGCGTTGACGCGGAACCTGCCCTTGCCGGTGGTGGCCGACTCCGACCCGCAGTGCACGCACCGCAACGCCAGCAGGGGCAGCCTGGTCCGGCGGACGACCCAGGGCAGCACGATATGAGGTTGTGAAGACATGATCTCTCTAGACCTGACACGAGGCCGATTGCGCGCGGCCTCAAACGCTGTATGACCGGGCGCGCGCGGGCAGCCCGGCGGAGCCGGCGGGAGGGCCGGCTTCAACGTGAGCGGAAGAAAGTGTCAGATCTGAAGAGCAGGCGGGGTCACGCGGTTCTGTCCTCTGTCCTTACTACTGCGATGGGCCACTACTGCGATGGCGCCGCAGGCACCCTACGAGAACGCGGAGTGAGCACTCAATCGGTTTTCCAGCGGAGGGACCGGACCTTCGCGGGCGCCGCCGCCGTACGGGTACGCGCGCCGCGCGTAGGGTGATCGCGTGGAACACGATGATCGCTCGGCCCTCAGCTCGTCATTCGGCGCGGCGGCGGCCGCCTACGCCGAGCACCGCCCGGACTACGCGCAGGCCGCGGTGCGCTGGGCGCTGGAGCCCGCGCCCGGGCCGCGGGTGCTCGACCTCGGCGCCGGCACCGGCAAGCTGACCGCGACGCTGGTCGCGGCGGGCGCCGACGTCGTCGCGGTCGAGCCCGACCCGGCGATGCTGACCGAGCTGCGCCGCACGCTGCCGGCTGTCCGCGCCCTGCCGGGTGGCGCCGAGGCGATACCGCTGCCGGACGGGTCCGTCGACGCGGTGCTGGCCGGCAACGCCATGCACTGGTTCGACATGGCCGTCGCGGGACCCGAGATCGCCAGGGTCCTCGCCCCTGGCGGCATCCTGGCCGGCCTGTGGAACGTCCTCGACGACCGGGTCGACTGGGTTGCCGGGCTCGCGCGGGTCAGCGGGAGCGCGGCTGTCGGTCCGCGCGACACGCCCGCGAGCTGGCGCGCCGAGACGGCCGGCATGCACCTTCCCCGGACGGGCACGGCTCCCCGGACGGGCACGGCTCCCCGGTTCGGCTCGCCGGAGCAGGCGGAGTTCCCGCACGGGCAGCGCCGCAACGCCGGCTCCCTCGTCGAGACGCTCGCGACGCGGGCGGGGATGCTGGTCATGCCCGAACCGGAACGAGAGGCTGCGCTCGGTCGGATCCGCGCCTACCTCGCGAGCCGGCCCGAGACCGCCGATGGCGAGTTCACCCTCCCGATGCTGACCTGCGTGCTGCGCATCCGGCGGTTGTGAAAGCCATCGTCCGCGACGCCCCGGGCTGTGGGCCTACGACGGCGGGGCGGGACGGACGAGGCCGCTCTCGTAGGCGAAGACCACCACCTGGGCGCGATCACGCAGCCCGAGCTTGACCAGCACGCGGCTCAGATGCGTCTTGACCGTCGCCTCGGCCAGACGCAGCGCCGCGGCGACCTCGGCGTTGGACAGCCCGCGCGCCACCTGCAACAGCACCTCGTGCTCGCGCGCGGTCAGCCGCGCGAGCCGTTCGTCGCGTTCGGCGGGCCCCGGCGTCATCTGCGGCGCGAACCTCTCCAGCACGCGACGGGTGACGCGCGGCGACAGCGCCGCCTCCCCCGCAGCGACGTCGCGGATGGCGCTCAGCAGTTCCTGCGGCCGGGTGTTCTTCGGCAGGAACCCGGCCGCTCCCGCCTGCAGCCCGGCGAAGGCGTACTCGTCCAGATCGAAGGTGGTCAGGATGAGCACGCGCGAGCGCGGGCTGTCGCGCACGATCCGGCGGGTGGCCTCGATGCCGTCCAGGCCGGGCATGCGCACGTCCATCAGCACCACGTCCGGACGCAGGTGCCGCGCCAGCCGGGCCGCCTGCTCGCCGTCGTCCGCCTCCCCGGCCACCTCCATGTCCGGCTCGGCCTCGAAGACCATGCGGAAGGCCATCCGCAGCAGCGACTCGTCGTCGGCGATCAGCAGCCGGATCATCGTGGCGCTCCCAGGCCCAGCACGGCCGGCACCCGCATCACCGTGGCGCTCCCAGGCCCAGCACGGCCGGCACCCGGATCACCGTGGCGCTCCCAGGTCCAGCACGGCCAGCACCCGCCATCCGCCGCCCGGCGCCGGCCCGGCGTCCAGGGTTCCGCCGTAGGCGGCCACCCGTTCCCGCATGCCCGCGATCCCACGCCCCTCCCCCCTGAGCTCCGGGCGAGGCCCGGACGCCTGGGTCTCGGCGTCGAGAGGTCCGGAGTCGCCGGCCGCGACGGGGCCGGGAACGTCGGTGACCTCCACCTCGGCGCGGCGCGACGACACGTCGACCCGCACCTCGGCACCGGCCCTTGGCGCATGCCGCAGCGTGTTCGTCAGCGCCTCCTGAACCAGCCGGTAGATCGTCAGCTGGGCTGCGGCGGGAACCGTCTCGGGGTCACCGGCCACCCGCACACACGTCGCCAGCCCGGCCGCGCGCATCCGCTCGGCCAGCGGACCGAGCTCGCGGATCCCGGGGGCGGGCTGAAGCACCGCGTCAAGGCGGTCCTCTCCTGAGGTGGCGCGGTCGCTTGGGGTGGCGAGGTCGCTTGGGGTGGCGAGGTCGCTTGGGGTGGCGAGGTCGCTTGGGGTGGCGAGGTCGCGGCCGGTGCTCAGGGAGCGGCGCATGTCCTGCAGGGCCTGGCGTCCCGTCGCGGCGATGTGCTCCATCGCCACCGCGGCCCGGTCCGGCGCGCTGGTGCGGACGTAGGCGGCGCTGTCGGCCAGCGCCACCATGACCGACAGGTTGTGGGTGACGATGTCGTGCATGTCGCGGGTCATCCGCGCGCGCTCCTCGGCGACGGCCAGCCGTGCCCGCTGCTCGCGGTCGCGTTCCAGGGAGGCCACGTACGCCCGTCGTACCCGGATCCACAGGCCGGTCATGAGGGCGGCGACCGCCATGGCGCTCAGCGCGGCCGCCGTGAAGGGGAACTGGCCGGGCGGCGCCCAGCGGGCGGCGGCCAGCAGCACTCCTGCCTGCAGCGCCAGCGCCGCCGGCGGAATGTGGCGCCACGGGCTGTACGCGGCGACCGTGTACAGGGCCACCAGGAGGGCGGCGTCGGCGGGAAGCTGCACGTCCAGCGCCCACTGCACGGCTGCGGCTAGGCCGATCGCGCCCAGGACCGTCGTCGGGGCGCGCCGTCTCCAGGCCAGCGGCGCCACCAGCGCCGTCTGCAGCGCGAGCAGCCACGGGGGGCCGGACAGCACCTGGCCGGGGCCGAGCGTGACCAGGAACAGCGCGGCGGCCGGCAGGGCATCGACGAGCACGGTCGACCATCGGCCCAGCGCGGTGAGGCGGGCCGCCAGACGGTCGGCTGGTTTCACGCGCTTCACCCTAGTTGTCGGGGAAGATCGTGCCCGCTCCTCCCTGAGGACGGCCGTCATCCGAAAGTCGCATGCACATGTGCGACCTCCGCCGCTCGTGCGCGGACGTGCCGGACTGCCAGCCTCGTCGGACATCCTTTCCGTTCAAGGAGCTTTCGCATGTCCTTTGCCACGAAAAACAGGGGTTTGTCCACGGAGGGCAAGGCCACCGGTTCGACCGCTGTCTCCAAGAGCCCGGCGAGCGCCGTCTCGAAAGCCGCGGGCATGATCGCGGCGCTGGCCGTTCTGGTGCCGGCGGTCTCCCCGCCCACGGCCGGAGCCGACGTCAGACGCCCGATCGCCGCGAGCCTGCCCGAAGCCGGGACCGACGTCAGACGCCCGATCGCCGTAAGCCTCCCAGCGCCCGGAACCCACGCCAGACGCCCGATCGCCGTCAACCTGCCCGCGCCCGGCGGCCCGTACCCGGTCGGGACCGTGGCCGTGCGGCTGGTCGATCGCTCGCGGCCCGATCCGCTGGTGGCGGCCAAGCCGTACCGGGAACTGATGATCAGCCTGTGGTACCCGGCCGCGGGCGGCGGGCCGCTCGCGCCGCACATGGCGCCGCTGGCCGCCGCCGACTGGGACCGGCATTCGGCGCCTCCCCTGGGCATCGCCAAGGGCGCCGTCGCCTGGGCCGCCACGCGCACCCATGCCCGTGCGGGCGCGCCGGTCGAGCCGCGCGCGGGCAGGCTGCCGGTGGTGCTGTTCGGTCCGGGGGACGGCGGCCCGCGCACCCTGGGCACCACCCTGGTCGAGGACCTCGCCTCGCGCGGCTACCTGGTCGTCACCGTCGACCACACCTACGAGGCCGACCAGGTCGAGTTTCCCGGCCGGCGCCTGGTGCGCGCCCTGCCGCTGCCCGCGAAGCTGACGCCGAAGGTCATCGCCGAGCTGCTGGCCGAGCACGCGCGGGCGCGCCTGACGGACATGCGCCACGTCCTGGACCAGGTCACCGCCCTGGCGCACGGCCGCCCGATCGGCGGCAAGCTCCCCGAGGGGATGCTCGGCGCACCCGACGCCTCGCGGGTGGGGGTGCTGGGGCAGTCGCTGGGCGGGTCGGTGGCCGCGCAGCTGACCCGCGACGACGCCCGTGTGGACGCGGGCGTCAACCTCGACGGCGCCTACGTCGGCCCGGTGGCCGCACGCGGTGTGACCAGGCCCTTCCTGCAACTGGCGGCCGAGACCCACACGCGGGACGGCGAGCCGAGCTGGAAGTCGTTCTGGCGGGCCTCGACCGGCTGGAAGCGGGAACTGCGTTTCAAGGGCGCGGCCCACGGCTCGTTCACCGACCTGCAGCCGCTGCTGCCGCAGATCGCGGCCAGCCTGCCCACGGTGTCGCTCGCGGACTACGTGGGCACGATCGACCCCGGCCGTTCGGTGGCGGCCCAGCGCGCCTATGTCGGGGCGTTCTTCGACCTGCACCTGCGAGGCAAGCCGACCCGCCTGTTCGACCACCCGGACGCCCGCTTCCCCGAGGTGTCGCTCGTCCCCTGAAGCCCTGGCCTGGCAACCAAGCGTTTGGTTAGATCCAGAAATGGACCTCCGCGAGATCGCCGACCGGCTGGAGATCATCGACCTGCTGGGCCGTTACGCCCGCGCCGTCGACTCCGGTCACTGGCACCTCCTCGACGACGTCTTCACTCCCGACGCCGTCATCGACTACCGCGCCGCGGGCGGCATCCGGGGCACCCGCGCCGAGGTCACGACGTGGCTGGCCGACGTGCTGTCCGGATGGCCCGGCCGCCTGCACCTGATCGGCTCCGTCACCATCACCTTCGACGGGACCGCCCCCGAGGGACGGGACGAGGCCGCGGTGAGCGCCGCGTTCACCGACACGCTGGCCCCGTCCCGCGAGATGGTGACGGCCGGCACCGCCGGGCTGCTGCGGGGCGGCGGCTGGTACCACCACCGCGTGTGCCGCACCCCCGACGGCTGGCGCAGCCACGAGCTGGTCGAGGAGCAGTCCTGGCGGACCATCACCGGCTGAGAACATCACAAGCGAGGTCCTCCCGGAGGCGCGCTTCGCGCGCGATGGGGATCGGGCTGTGACTGTGGGGGAGCCGAGCTCCCCCACGCCCCCTTGCCGGGGGCCGGCCATTTCGATTGGGGAGCCGGGCACCGAAGACCCGGACACGACCTCGTTCGAAAAGGAGACAGCTGGACTGACTCGACGCTGGCCCCCTTGCATCTGGCGCGAGTCTCCACGCCAAGCTCCGCTCGCGCGCTGCAAGCTCGCGAGGCTGCCGCCAGCGACGCGCTGGGAGACCTCTTCCCATTCGCGGATCACGCGCCGCTTGCCGTCGGGGATGGATGGCCAATCCGCACGGGTCACGGGCCTGCCTGCGTAGACGGGATCCCATCCCATGGCGTGGAAGGTCCGGATGTCCGGGAGGACAGTCTTGAGCATGTGGACGGCGCGGCGGTGATACCACTTGGACACGGCCGTGATCGTCAGCCCCGACCGTTGCGCTTCCCGGAGGTACGGCAGCGCGAACTCGACGTTCTGCCAGGTGTTCGCAGACTGATCCTCGCAGCGGATCACGTCCTCGGGGACCCCACGCTCGACGAGAAGGCGCTGGAAGGTGCGCCCTTCAATGATCCCGTTGTGGCGGTTCACCCCGCCGGTGACGATGATCAGCGGAGCTGATCGGCGTTGGCGAACTGCTGCGCCAGCACCTTGTCGAGCTTGTCGGCCAGGAAGCGGAAGCCCATCGCGACGGATGCCCCCGCCGCAGCGACCGATGAAACTGCGCGCCGACCATGCCATCGCTCGGCAGCCGTCCTCTCGCTCCTGTTTCCCCAGAGCTCCAGGCGCGTACGCCATTGCCCGCTTCTCTTGTGGATAGTCCTCGATTCCTCCTCACACTCCGATGCGCATGGCGTCTCAGCTCGATGACCAGAATCTCCTGTCATCGGCTCTCGCCCGTCGAGGCGGCCGTGGCTCGGGGGTCCGGGGGCCGGAGGCCCCCGGCAAGGGGGTGTGGCGGAGCCCGGCTCCCCCACTGTCACAGCCCGAACCCCCATCGCGCGAAGCGCGCCCACGGGACGACCTTGCCGCTTCGCCTTGTGCAGTTCTCAAGATCCCGCTCATCGCTGTCATCGGCCACAATCAGGCACCAACAGTCGTCGGGCCACGCCCACGCAGTCGTACGATCACCTGATCAAGGACCGAGATGTCGATACACGAGAGTCTGGCCATCCTTCGCCGCGCCGCCGAATCCGGAACGGTCATCATCACGGCGTCGGAGCCCGCCTCCGCCGAAGCCGTCCGCGACCGCGAGACAGGGCTGAAGCCCCCTTTCGGAACCGTCGACTGGACGGCTCCGCCCAGCTACCGGGCTTTCCTCGCCGAGCACAACACCTTTGCCGTCAAGCGCTGGGACGTCTCATCCCACAGGTACATCGAGTTCGTCGTCGTCGGTGACGATGCCATCGTCGCGCTGAACTCCGAGCTCGTGCACATGCCCGAGCAGGTGGACCGCGGCGACGGCCGGTGGCTGTCCACCAACCATCTGGTCGGCTTCGCCCTCGCCGACGCAGACAACGAGGCGGTCTGGTGCTTCGATGTCACCCAGCCGGACGCAGACGGCGAATACCCGGTCTACTACCACCACTACGACGATCAGGAAGGGCGCGCACGCTACGTCGAGGGCGGGGACTGGGAGGATCCGGCCAACTCCACCCCGGATTTCCCCACGTTCGGCGCCTGGCTGGACGCGATGGCCAACGCGTTCACCGCGTCCGAGCCACCGAGCTGGTTCGAACAGCTGGGCTCTCCGGGCTTCTATCCGGGGTCGTAGGAGGCCGTATGGGGAGGGTGGCGGTCATGATCGGCGATTCGGGCGTCGGTCTCAGCGGTGAGTCGTCCATGCCTGCCGGATCAGACTGCGCACGGTAATGATCGTGTCGGCGAGGTCGAAGCGCGTCACACGGTGTCGTACGGCCCGGCGTGGTGGTGACCGAGCCTCATGTGACCCGCATACCCGTGTCCAAGTCGGCAGCGCTCATCCCAAGGATTAGAGGATTCCCACAGCCCGCCGGGCGCCGTCCTCTGCTCTGACGCGGTCGCCGAGCGATCGGCCGCGGTGGGCCATGTCGGCGTCGCCGGCCGCCAGGGTGATGGCGGCGGTCAGTTCTTCCGCTGTCAGGCGACGCTGCGGCTGCGGCTCTGAGGCGACGCCGGCGGCGTGCGTGCGGGCCGCCCAGAACGGCTGGTCGGCGACGAAGGGGCCACACCACCTGAGGACGTCCGGCGACGCCGCGGGTCGGTGCCGGCCATCCTTCCGGGCGGCTGCCGGGGCGGCGATGTCGGCGGCGAACAGCGAGCCGAACAGCGTCACGGTGGCGACGGCGAGGAGGAGCGCGACCGCCAGGCCGACGAAGGCGGCCGCACGCCGGCGCATCTGCCCGAGAGCGATCGAGATCATCGCGCTCACCCGCCCAGCCGGCTCAGACGTTCGCCGACCTGGGCGGCGGTGGGCCGGTCGAGTTCGTCGACCACCAGGCCGTCGGCGAGCAGCAGCACCCGGTCCGCGTACCCGGCGGCCACCGGATCGTGGGTGACCATCACGCAGGTCCGCCCCTCGCGGTCTACGCCGGCGCGCAGCAGGGCGAGGATCTCGTGGCCGGTGGCCCGGTCGAGCGCGCCGGTCGGCTCGTCGGCGAAGAGCACCTGAGGGCGCGCGACCAGCGCCCGGGCGATCGCCACCCGCTGCTGCTGCCCGCCGGACAACTGTCCGGGCCGGTGCCGCTCACGACCGGCCAGGCCGACCCGGGCGAGCGCGTCCAGCACCCGGCCCCGGTCAGGCCGCTTCCCGGCCAGCCCCCCGGTCAGGCCGCTTCCCGGCCAGCCGGCCGGGAAGTTCGACGTTCTGCGCGACCGTCATCGCCGGCATCAGGTTGAACGCCTGGAACACGAACCCGACCCGGCTTCGCGCAGCCCGGACACCTCGGTGCCGCCCCACCAGACGGAGCCCCGGTCGGGCCGGTCCATCCCCGCGAGGCAGTGCAGCAGGGTGGTCTTGCCCGAGACTGACGGCCCCCATCACCGCCGTGAACGTCCCGGGAGCGAGTGTCGCCGACACACCGCGCAACGCCCGCACGGCGGCGGTGCCGCGCCCGTCCTCGCGGTGCAGGTCCTCCACCAGGACGGCGGCTCCCGGCCCGATGTCTGTCACCCTCTCGGTCATGCCCCTCATCCTCGGCGGACGGGGGCATGGAGATCGATCGTGCCCGCACCCGGATCAAGGGTTCGGGAAACCGAACCCCGCGGCCGACGTTCCTACCGCCCGGCGCGGAATCAGCGGAATCAGCGGAGAACGGCGAGGTCTCCCCGCTGGACGATGCCGCCGCGCACGACGCCGGCCTGCAGGCCGAACCGTACCTGGTGGGCGTGTCCGAGCAGCTTGAGGAGCTGTGCGTCAGGTCCCAGCCCGTCGTGGGGCTGAGGCATGCCGACCATGACACAGCGGGGCATGCCCGGCCCGAGGCACAGCTCCACCTGGTCGCCGATGGTGAGATGGCGGCCCTGCCAGTCGTCCTCGACGAAGCCGGCGCCCTCCGTCTCCAGCACGAGGTTCGCGCGGAAGCGGGCGACGTCGACGCCTTCGCCGAGCAACCGCTCCAGTTCGCGCACCGCGGCCGTGGTGACGAGATGAACGGGCGCCTCGTCATGGTGCCGTACGGAGGACTGCCGGCGCAGACTCAGTGGCCGGCCCAGCAACGTGCTGAGCACCTGACCGGCTGCCGGGTCATCGGCACGGTACTCCCGCCCGTCCGGGAGCGTCACCAGCGGCGCCTCACCGTCTTCCGAATCCGCGGCCGCGGTCTCGTCCAGGCGGGCGCGCAGGGTGAGCAGGCCGTCGACGCGGCGGAAGCGGCGGGTGGTCTTGCCGCTTGCGATCCCGCCGTCCGGGGTGTAGACCGCCCAGCGTCGATCTCCGGCGACCCCGTCGGAGGTGAAGCGGGCACGAGTCAGCCGCTCGCCCCCCATGGACTTCACCGGATACCGCGCAAGCCCGGCCACCCGGCCCACCGGCACGGGTGACGGTTCCGCGCGCCCCGGGACGTCCTCGCAGCCGCAGGAGTACAGATGCCGGATCGTGCTCACTTGCCCTCCATCGCCGGCAGCGGCCGGTTCAGTGCTCCGCCAGCCATCGCATGACCTGTTCGGCGTGGCCGGCCGGCTCCTCGACGGGAAAGAACACGTGCTCGACCCGGCCGTCGACCACGACGAGGGTCAGCCGGCGGTACAGCGTCATCTCGTCGGCATCGAACGTGGGCAGCCCGAGAGCGGCGGCCACGGTCAGGCGCGGGTCGGCCAGCAGCGGGTACGGCAGCCGGAGCCGGTGCACCACCTCCCGCTGATACCCGCTCGACTGCGCCGACAGCCCGTAGATCCGCGCCGCCCCGGCCTTCAGCAGGTCGGCGTGATGGTCGCGGAACCCGCACGCCTGCTCGGTGCAGCCCCGCGCGCCCGGGATCGTCTCCCATCCCCGCGGCAGGTCCACGCCAGGCCGCCCGGTCAGCGGATACAGGAACAGCACGCTGCGCCCCTGGCCGAGCGCCCGGACGCGGACCTTGCTTCCGTCGGTGACCACGAGCTCCAGATCCGGCAGCTCGGTTCCCACGAGCCCGGCCGGGTCCACGGCCGCGATGACCCGCCGCCGGCCGGACTGCGGCCGCATCATGCGCTGCGCGGCCACGTCGAGCCGGGCGCGCAGCCGGTCACGCTGCTCGGCGAGCCGCGTGATGCGCTGCTCCACCTGGTCGATGGCCCGCTGGTACGTGGCCAGCGACGCCGGACACAGGTCACCGGAGTCGGCGCCGCTGACCAGGCACTCGACGAACGGCCGCGTCTCCTCCACCGGGAGGCCCAGCGCCATCAGCGACCGGATCTGCTCCACGAGCCGCACCGCGATCGGGTCGTACTCCCGGTAGCCGTTGGCACAGCGACGCGGGACGACCAGGCCGAGCGCCTCGTAGTAGCGCAACGCCCGCACCGTGACACCGGTACGCCGCGCCAGCTCCCCCACTCGCATGACCGAAACCCTAAACCCGCACCTGAAGGTACAGGTCAACGCACCGGTCGATCCCGCGGGGCACAGCCGTAGGGGCGGTGCCACGGGCGCGAGGACCGGCGGGCAGTGGTCACGCCAGATCGAGGAGCTGCTCGTAGAAGCCGCCGAAGCCGCGAGCCCGGTCCACGAAGTGCAGCTCCAGAATCCAGTGACAGGTCCTCCCCGCGCGGTCGGTGCGCCGCAGCGGGGTGTCGTTCTCCGGAGTGATGTAGGACTCCGCCTTCGCGCCGTCGTTCACCTCGTGCGGGAACTCCCCCACGAGATGCCCGGCGTGCCAGATGCCGAGCTCCCAGCCGGCTTCGCCCGCCAGCCGTTCCACCTCGGCGTACAACTGCCGGCCGGTGATGTCCGGGTCGGCCGCGAACGCCGCGCGTCCCTCGTCGAAGACGCGCGGCAGATCGTGCAGCAGCAGGTGCTTGTCCGGGTCGTCGCCGAAGACGTACGTGCGGCCGAAGTCGGCCTCGTACTCCTCGAAGATCGGGCCGAAGTCGGCGAAGGCGACGTCGTCCTCGCCGATGATGCGGTCGGGCGGGTTGTCCCGGTACGGGAGCAGCGTGTTGGGCCCGGAGCGGATGATCCGCTTGTGCCAGTGCTTGGTCGTGCCGAACATGTCGTTGGCCAGGTCCCGGATGCGATCGCTCACCTCCCGCTCCCCGACCCCAGGTGCGACCAGTCCGCGCGCCTCCACCTCATCGAACAAGGCGATGGCCTTCTCCTGCGCCGCCACCAGGCCGGCGACCCGCCGAGCCTCCTCCTCCGGCCCGCCGTGATCAGACGTCATGCTCGCGACCCGTCGTGGTCAGCCGCGTACACCCAGCCGTGCAGACCCGACGCCAGCGGTACGAGAGCACGCCGGTAGTCGTCGACCTCGTAGTCGTCGGCCGCGGCGAGTTCGTCCTCGCTCAGGCGCAGCGCCGTGCCCTCCACGACGTCGGCGGCGCTTCCCGTGGCCCGCAGGATCGGATGATGGGTGGCACCGCTGATCGCGATGACCTCCGGATCGGTGATCTCCACCATGGACAACCGGTAGCCGGGCAACTGGTCCGGAGTGCCGCTCACCTCGCGGCCGAACACCGAAAGCTGCACCTCGCTCTGGCGCAGCGTGCCATAGGAAAACAGGACGACAGAGTGATCAGACATGGCCGAAACCCTAAACCCGCCCCCTGAGGTACAGGTCAAACGCCTCCGCCGACGCCCTCAAGGGCTGCCGACGCGGAACCGCCACGTCACACCGTCGAACCGCTCACCGCTTGACCACTTCGCGCCAGGGCTCAGGCAGCAGGGCTTCACTGGCTGCCACGCCGTCATCTGGCGCGACCGTCCAGAAGCAGTTCCCACAGCCTCATGCCCTCTGCCCTGACCTGCCAAGGACTCTCATGGACAACGCGGCGGCCGACCTCTCGTACGGTCCGCCGGATGAAGAGGAGGCCGCCTGACTGGCAGAGCTCGTACGACGGACTGGTGCAGAGGCAGGTGTGCGCCTGCACGCGAACCCAGGAGGACCGTGCCGTCGCAACGCGCCATGGAACAGGCACGCAGAATTCCTCGCGAGGGGCCACGTGCAAGCCATGGAAATCAGCGAACGGCTTCACGTTGATCTCCTGTCGAGTGCTGCCTGCTCGCACGCAACAGGGCCTCCATCGCGCTCCGCGCCGTCAGCACGCCTCGCTGAGAACGGACTCGATGCGCTCGGCGGCGCACCGAACGTCCTCAACCGAGCCGAGGGAAGCCGGTCAGGGAGACAGAAACCTCGTCCGGCCGACTCGACAGCCAGTCTTCGCAACTGCTCGAAGGCATCGATGGCGTAGATGATCATGCTGTTCTCCTCGTCCGATCGGTCTGCTCGAAGCTGCTGACAGAAGACCTCGCAGCCTGATTTGCTCGCAACGAGCAGCAAAAACAGCGAGAGGTACGCACATGGCAACCGAGAGGAAGCGGCGACGTGGGCGGCCACCGAAGGAGCTGACCCCCGGCTCGTCCCTGCTGGCCGCGCTGGGAGCCAAGCTCCGTGAGCTGAGAAAGGCCCGATCGCTCACTCTGGTTCAGCTGTCGGAGTTGACCGGCTACTCCTGCCAGCATCTCGGAGCGATCGAGCGAGGAGCTGTCGCGCCCTCCGAGTCGGTGATCTCGTCGTGCGACGCAGGGCTAGGAGCGGGTGGAGTACTCAATGGCCTGCTGCCCGGAGTGATCCGCGAGCAGGCACATCTCCGTCACAACAGCGACGCGGCCCGCCGAACGGGTTCTCTTCAGCACGGGCCGGCCGTGGATTGGGAGCGCCTCAGCACCGCGAGCACACGCCCGTCGGCGGTGAGCAAGGCCGTGGTCGAGGACATCGAGGCCATCACCGCGCATCAGCGTCACCTCTACCACCAGCTGACCTCAGCCCAGATGCTCGCGCCCGTCGACGGCCACCTCGGTCTGCTGCTCTCCCTTCTCGACACGCCGAGCACCGATTCGCTCCGTCTGCGCCTGGCGTCGGCAGCCGGCGAGGCCGCGGGCTTCGCGGCCTGGATCTGGTTCGACCTGAGCGACCCGTTCAAGATGACGTACCGCTACCGCACCGCCCTGAGCGCCCTCACCGAAGCGGGGGATCTGGGCCTGCGTTCGTATGTCACCGCCTTCCAAGCGGTCATGGCACATGCGGCGGGCCGCTTCGATGAGGCCGTGGAGTACTCCATGGCGGCACTCGACATGGCGGAGCACGCGTCCGTCGGCAGCGTGACGAAGTCATGGATTCACGCTGTCCACGCCACCGCGCTGGCCCACACCAATGACCACCATGGGGCGCTGTCCGAGCTCGGCCGAGCGCAGGACATGCTCGACCGTGCCGACGAGCGGCGAGACGAGTGGATGTACGACTTCGATCAGGAACGGCTCCTTGGGTACCGGGGAAACTGCCTCATGGAGGTGGGCCGCTACCAGGCGGCTGTCGCAGCCTTTGAGCGGGCCTTGCAGGGGGTGCCCGCCACCTGCGTCCGCCGGCGGGCCGAGATCAGCGTGGATCTGGCAGAGGCACTCGTGCGGCAGGGCGAGACGGACGAGGCTGTGCGCATCGCCAAGGAAGCGGTCACCGTGTTTCTGCAGCGTGGCTCCCTGTCCGGGGTTTCCCGGGTCAAGCGGCTCCGGAAACGGCTGGCCGCACACCACCACGGTGCCGCGGTTCGCGACCTGGATGGGTTCGTCCGCGCATGGCGAGGCTGAGCCCCCTCCCGGCCGACCTCGTCGGCCGGGCTACGGTCACCTTCGACGCCCTCCAATCGGCCGGTGGCACCATCTACTGGATCGAAGGCAGACCGGAGGGGGATGTTCTCCGCGCATGGTCGTCGGACGAGGGCCGCAGCGATGTCCTTCCGCAAGGCTTCCAGGTCGCGTCGTACGTGCACGAGTACGGCGGCGGCGCGTATGTGGTGGGCGAGCCTGACGTCTGGTTCTGCAACGCGAGCGACCAGAGGATCTACCGCTACCGGCCCGGCTCGCCCCCGTATCCGGTGACGCCCGTCCCGGAAAGGCCCGGGGCGCACCGTTACGCCGATCTGCGACGCGTGCCGGGGGACGGAAGACTGGTGTGTGTGCGGGAGCGCCACGAGGGCTCGGCCGTGCACAACGAGCTGGTGATGCTCCCGGGCGACGGCTCAGCGGAGCCCGAGGTCATCGCTGCTGGAGATGACTTTTACATGTCCCCCGCGCTCAGCCCCGACGGCAAGCAACTCGCCTGGGTTTCGTGGAACGCGCCGTTGATGCCCTGGGACGGATCTCGCCTCTGGCTGGCGGACCTCGAAGGCGGTGAACGCCGGCTCATCGCGGGCGGTGACGACGAGTCGGTGTGTCAGCCGCAGTGGGACGCGAAGGGGATCCTGCACTTCGTGTCCGACCGTTCAGGCTGGTGGAACCTCTACGCACGGGACTCGGGCAGGACCATCCCGGTGCTGACCGGGAAATTCGAGCTGGCCGCCGCGCCGTGGGAGTTCGGCTACCGGACCTATGCGCTCAGCGATGACCGGATCATCACCATCGCCCAACGGGGATCGGAACACCTCCTTCTCACCAGGACCGGGAACGGCGACATTCACCACGTCGAGCTGCCGTACACCTCGATGAAGCCTTATCTGGCAACGGTCGGCGCCGATGTGGTCGTGATCGCTTCCAGCCCGACCCGCCTTCCCGAAGTCGTCAAGGTGACCCCGGGCGGCGCCGCACAGGAGCTCGCATCGACCGGCCTCACCATCAACGGATACGCGATCGCCCACCCGCAGCGTTTCTCCTTCACGACACGCGACGGGACCGAAGCCCACGGCCTCTTCTACCTGCCGACGACGAAGGTCGCCGAGCCCCCGCCTCTCATCGTTCGCGTGCACCCCGGCCCCACCGCGAACTGGCCCATGAGACTGGACCTCCACGCCCAGTACCTCACCGGCCGAGGTTTCGCCGTCGCCGACGTGGACCATCGCGGGAGCACGGGATACGGGCGCGTCTACCGCAACGGGCTGCGCCATCGATGGGGGGAAGCCGACGTCGCCGACTGCGTCGATGCCGCCCTCTACCTGATATCCGCAGGGCGAGCCGATGGCCACCGCGTCGTGATCTGGGGCGCAAGCGCGGGAGGGTTCACCGTGTTGTCCGCCCTGTCATCGACGAATGTCTTCGCCGGTGGCATCGCCCGGTCCGCCGTGGTGGATCCAGAAGAGTGGGGACGGTCGGCACCCAAGTTCCAAGCACACCATCCCACCCTCCTGACCAGCAGGAGTCCCGAACCCGCTTTCCTGTCTCCGTTGCTGCTCATCCACGGGGATGCCGATCCAGTCACTCCCCTTGAAGCCGTACGAGCCCTGGCTCAGCAGAGTGCCCGCTCCCGGCTCGTCGTCATTCCCGGCGCCGGGCACACGTTCCGCCGACCCGGCGATGTCACCACGATCTTGAAGGCAGAGCTGGAGCATCTGCGGGCTGTGCTCGAAGCCGACGCCTGATCACAGCCGACTCCGGTTCCGGCTTGTTCGTGACCGCGGTGGCGCTGCCAAGGCGGCGGTCCTCCCCTCCGATGCCATTGCTGAAGCCGTCGCTCTGGACGGCCACGTCCCCTCAGACTGTGAGGTCGAGGTTGTCCGCGTAGAACTCCACCGCTCGTTCATACCCCCCGACCTGCTTGGTCTCAGCAAGGAGACTCAACAGGTCCTGTACCGCCTCACGGTGCCTGCCCAGGTTGTGCAGCGCCATCGCGCGAAACGTGCGCAGCCCGTGATCGCCAGGGGACTCCTCCAGCCCCTTGTCGAAGGCCGCCAACGCTTCTTCAGGACGGCCGCACACACGAAGGGTGCTGCCATAGTTCGTCCACGTGACGCGCCGGTCGCTGGCGCCCATCTCCAGCGCTTTCTCGTAGTACGGCAGCGCCTCGTGCTCGTCGCCGAGGGCGTCATGGGTGTAGGCGATCTGCCGCAGCACCTCGGGGTCCCCCTGGTCCTGAGTCAGCAGGTAGGTCAGTCTCTCGCGAAGTTCCGCATCAGTCATGGAGATCAGTATGCCTTCGGCCTCTCTCGGGCACCTCGCTGTGCCTCGGCCTGGGGCGATGGCTCCTGGATAGCTCTCAACAGCGCCTCGATCCTCGTTGCGCATGGAGGTCTTGATCCGATGGCCAGGCGCCCCTCTCGTCATCGCCTCTCTCCCGTCGAGCCGGCCGGCGCTCGGGGGTCCGGGGGCCGGAGGCCCCCGGCCAGGGGGTGTGGGGGAGCTCGGCTCCCCCACTGTCACAGCCCGAACCCCCATCGCGCGAAGCGCGCCCACGGGAGGACCTTGCCTTGAGGAGCTGGCAGAGTCGAGAGGCGGCCCTGTGCTGCCTGCTCGCACGCAGCGTGGGGCTTCATCGCGCTCCGACGGTCATGAGGCCGACCGGTGCACCTCGGCGGGAATGGTATCCATGTGATCGGCGGCGCACCGAACATCCGCAACCGGTCGGACCATGCGCACATTCGGCAGTTTTCCCTGCCAGAGCTCTCGCTCGCCTGTGACCTTGAATCCGTAGCGTTGATAGAAGCAGATCGCGCGCTCGTTGTACTCGGTGACCCAGAGCCGCATGGGCATGCTCCCCGCCCAGGTGAGGAACTCACCCATCAACCGGCCTCCGACGCCTCGGCCCTGGGCTTCCTCCAGCAGGTACATCGGCCCCAGGATGACCACGTCATCCCGGCGACCGCAGAGGAAGCCGACGATCTCCGCCCCCGAACGGACGATACGGCAGAACAGCAGGTCTGGCTGCCGCCTCGCAGCCTCGATGAACCCCCGCCACTGGGCGATTCCCTCGTCTGTGGCAGAGGAGCCACGGTGCTCACGGATCCAGTCCTCATCGATCCCCGCTTCCTCGCAGGGGTACGTCTGCAGCCAGACCCTCAACTGCACCGGCCCAAGAGACGACGCGTCGTCGGCATGGGGGGCTTCGATCACATAGGTCATGGGGACATCCTCGACGAGGCTCCCCGAGCGTCTCCCAGCCGCATCAGTAGTGTCTTCTGGGCAGTCCTCGATACCTCCTCAGCCTCAGCCCGATGACCGGTATCTCTTGTCATCGGCTCTCTCCCGTCGAGCCGGCCGGTGCTCGGGGGTCCGGGGGCCGGAGGCCCCCGGCCAGGGGGTGTGGGGGAGCTCGGCTCCCCCACTGTCACAGCCCGAACCCCCATCGCGCGAAGCGCGCCCACGGGAGGACCTTGCCTTGAGCACCGGGCTGACCACGTACCCCTGAAGTCCGTTCTCACAGCGCCTTTGTTGCGGCCGTGTTTCGCGCGTTACCCATGTGTGCGCCTTGTTACAGCCGTGCGACACACGTAACCGGAGCACCGCCACGGACCGTCAGAGTGCGTAACCCGCGCTTCCTACGCTCACCGAGCAGAAAGAGAGAGCGTAGGAGGAGATGATGGCGCGGTGGCTCGCCGAATGGCACCCCGATGACGAGACCTTCTGGGAGACCACGGGCAAGAGGATCGCACGGCGGAACCTCATCTTCTCGATCTTCGCGGAGCATCTGGGCTTCACCGTCTGGACTCTCTGGAGCATCGTGGCGACCAGGATGGGCGCCTACCAGTTCTCCACCGACCAGCTCTTCTGGCTGGTCGCGCTGCCCAACCTGATCGGGTCGGCGCTGCGCGTGCCCTACACGTTCGGCCCGGCGCGCTTCGGCGGGCGCACCTTCACCACCTTCAGCGCGCTCATGCTGCTGATCCCCGCCGTCCTGCTCGGGGTGGCGGTGCGCGACCCGGGCACGCCGTACTGGCTGTTCCTGCTGATCGCGGCGCTGGCCGGGGTGGGCGGCGGCAACTTCGCCTCCAGCATGGCCAACATCACCTACTTCTACCCCCGCTCCCGGCAGGGCGTCGCCCTCGGGCTCAACGCCGCCGGCGGCAACATCGGCGTCAGCTCCGTGCAGCTCGTCATGCCGCTGGTGATCGGCGGGCTCGGGCTGGCCGCGGCGGGGTGGTTCTGGGTGCCGTTCATCCTGCTGGCCGCCGGTTGCGCCTGGTTCTTCATGGACAACCTGGCCAGCGCCAAGGCCAGCCCGCGCGAGCAGCTCGCGGTGGCCGGGCGCGCCCAGACCTGGGTCATGTCGTTCCTCTACATCGGCACGTTCGGCTCGTTCATCGGCTACTCGACGGCGTTCCCGCTGCTGGCCAAGAGCCTGTTCCCCGACTCGCCGTGGGCGGCGGTGGCCTTCGCCGGGCCGCTGGTCGGCTCGCTGATCCGGCCGGTGGGCGGCTGGCTGGCCGACCGGCTCGGCGGCGCCCCGGTCACGCTGTGGAACTTCGCCGGCATGGGCGCCGGCGTCGCCCTGGTCTGGCTCGCGGTCGAGGCCGGCGCGTTCTGGCCGTTCTTCCTGGCCTTCCAGGTGCTGTTCGTCACGGCCGGCATCGGCAACGGCTCCACGTACCGGATGATCCCCGCGATCTTCCAGGCGAAGGCCGTCGCCGAGCGCGGCGAGAGCGAGGAGGCGCTCCTGTACGGCAAGCGGCAGGCGTCGGCGGCGATCGGCATCATCTCCGCGGTGGGCGCGCTCGGCGGGTTCCTCATCAACCGGGCGTTCGGGATGTCGTTCGCGCAGACCGGCAGCCCCTCGACCGCGCTGGCCGCCTTCGGCGCCTTCTACGTGGCCTGCTTCGCCCTGACCTGGTGGTGCTACACGCGGACGGTCGGCGTCTCGCGGGTGGCCAGCCTCGCCCACGCCCGGGTCTGAGACATGGGAAAAGTGCTGAGCCACTGCCCCTACTGCGCCCTGCAGTGCGGCATGGCCATCACCGCCGAGGCGGTGATCAGTCCCCGGTCCGACATCCCCGCCAACGCCGGCGGCGCCCTGTGCCAGAAGGGGTGGACCGCGGCCGAGCTGCTGACTAGCGGCGAGCGCCTGACCACCCCGCTCCTGCACGGCAGGCCCGTCTCGTGGGAGACCGCGCTCGACCACGTGGCCGGCCGGCTGTCCGAGATCCGCGCCGAGCACGGCCCCGACGGTGTGGCCGTGTTCGGCGGCGGCGGGCTGACCAACGAGAAGGCCTACCAGCTCGGCAAGTTCGCCCGGGTGGTGCTCGGCACCAGCCAGATCGACTACAACGGCCGCTTCTGCATGTCGTCGGCGGCGGCCGCCTCCTCGCGGGCGTTCGGGATGGACCGCGGCATGCCGTTCCCGATCACGGACCTCGCCGAGGCCGACGTCGTGCTGCTGGCCGGCGGCAACGTGGCCGAGACGATGCCGCCGTTCGTGCGGCACCTGAACGGGCCGCGGCTCATCGTCGTGGACCCGCGCCGCACCGCGACCGCCAAGCTCGCCTGGCTGCACCTGCAGCCGACCCCGGGCACCGACCTGGCGCTGGCGCTGGGGCTGCTGCACCTGGCGATCGCCGACGGGCTCGTGGACGAGGAGTACGTCGCCGCCCGCACCTCAGGCTTCGACGCGGTGCGCACCTCGCTCGCCTCGTGGTGGCCGGAGCGGGTCGAGCGGATCACCGGCGTTCCGGTGCCGCGCATGCGGCAGGCGGTCCGCGCGCTGGCCTCGGCCGACCGCGGAATCGTGCTCACCGGGCGCGGCGCCGAGCAGCACGCCAAGGGCACCGACACGGTGACCGCGTTCATCAACCTGGCGCTCGCGCTCGGCCTGCCCGGCCGCGAGGGCTCCGGGTACGGCTGCCTGACCGGGCAGGGCAACGGCCAGGGCGGACGGGAGCACGGCCAGAAGGCCGACCAGCTCCCCGGCTACCGCAAGATCGACGACCCGGCGGCCCGCGAGCACGTCGCCCGCGTGTGGGGGGTGTCCCCTGAGGACCTGCCCGGCCCCGGCCGTTCGGCCTACGAGCTGCTGGACGCGCTCGGCACGCCGGAGGGGCCGCGGGCGCTGCTGCTGTTCGGCTCCAACCCGGTGGTGTCGGCGCCCCGCTCGGGGCACGTCACCGACCGGCTGCGCGCCCTGGACCTGCTGGTGGTGGCCGACATCGTGCTGTCGGAGACCGCCGCCATGGCCGACGTGGTCCTCCCGGTCACCCAGTGGGCCGAGGAGACGGGCACGATGACGAACCTGGAGGGCAGGGTGCTGCTGCGCCGCCAGGCGGTCCGGCCGCCCGACGGCGTCCGCGGTGACCTGGAGGTGCTGCAGGGGCTGGCCAAGCGGTTCGGCCACGCGTTCTCCGCCGACCCGCGCGAGGTGTTCGACGAGCTGCGCCGGGCCAGCGCGGGCGGGCTCGCCGACTACGCGGGCATCACGTACGAGCGGATCGAGAAGGAGAAGGGCGTCTTCTGGCCCTGCCCCTCCCCCGGCCACCCCGGCACGCCGCGGCCGTTCCTCGACCGGTTCGCCACCCCGGACGGCCGGGCCAGGTTCGTGGCGGTCGAGCACCGCCCGGCCGTCGAGGAGATCGACGAGGACTACCCCCTCTACCTCACGACCGGCCGGGTGCTGGCCCAGTACCAGAGCGGCGCGCAGACCCGCCGCATCGCCCCGCTGGCCGAGGCGGCGCCCGAGCCGTTCGTGGAGCTGCACCCGGACCTCGCCGGCGAGCTGGAGATCGGCGCCGGCGACCTGGTGCGGGTCACCAGCCGGCGGGGCGAGGGCCGGTGGGTGGCCAGGATCAGCGACGCGATCAGGCGCGACACGGTGTTCATGCCGTTCCACTGGGAGGGCGCCAACCGCCTGACCAATCCCGCGCTCGATCCCGTCTCCCGGATGCCGGAGTTCAAGGTGTGCGCCGTCAGAGTGGAGAGGGTCGCATGAGACTCGTCGTCGTAGGCAACGGCATGGCCGGCTCGCGGCTGGTCAGCGAGGTGCGGGCGCGCGACCCGCACGTCACGGTCACGGTGCTCGGCGCCGAGACGTGCCGGCCGTACAACAGGGTGCTGCTGTCGAACGTGCTCGCCGGGACCACCCGGCCCGACCAGGTGCGGCTGGTGGACCCGTCGTGGTACGCCACGCACCGGGTGGAGGCGGTGTTCGGCAGCGCCGTCACGTGCCTGGACCGGGACGCCCGCATGGTGATCACCGAGGACGGGCGGCGGGTGCCGTACGACGTGCTCGTCCTGGCCACCGGCAGCGAGGCGATCGTGCCGCCCATCCCCGGCGTGGAGCGGGCGATCCCGTTCCGCACGCTGGACGACTGCGAGCGCATCCTGGAGGCCGCGGGGCGCAGCCGGCGGGCCGTGGTCGTCGGCGGCGGGCTGCTCGGCATCGAGGCCGCCCGCGGTCTGGCCGGGCGGGGCCTGCCGGTGACGCTGCTGCACCTGGCCGGCCACCTGATGGAGCGCCAGCTCGACGTGGAGGCCGGGCAGGTGCTCGGCGAGACGCTGGCCGGGCTGGGCGTGGACATCCGCACCGGCGTGACCGCGCGGGAGGTGCGCGCGGACGGCGTGGCGCTGGCGGACGGCGAGCTGGTCGAGGGCGACCTGGTGGTCCTGGCCTGCGGCGTGCGGCCGCTCACCGGCCTGGCCGCCGACGCCGGGCTGGAGGTGCGGCGCGGCGTGGTCGTGGACGACGAGATGCGCACCGACGACCCGTCGATCTTCGCGATCGGCGAGTGCGCCGAGCACGACGGCACCGTGTACGGCCTGGTGGCGCCCGCCTGGGAGCAGGCGACGGTGGCGGCCGACGTGATCACCGGCGGCAAGGCCCTCTACCGGGGCTCACGGCTGGTGACCCGGCTGAAGGCCAAGAGCGTGGAGCTGGCCGCGATGGGCGAGACGCAGCTCACCGAGGAGCACGCCGAGGTGGTGCGCTTCAGCCATCGGGCCCGCGGCACCTACCGCAAGCTCGTCATCCGCGACGGCCGGCTCGTGGGCGCGATCCTGCTGGGCGAGAGCGACGCGGTGGGCACGCTGACGCAGTTGTTCGACCGGGGCGGCACGCTGCCGGGCGACCGGGCCGGGCTGCTGTTCCCGGGCCTGTCGTCGGCGGCGCACGTGGCCGACAGCCCGACGCTGATGCCGGACGCGGCCCGGGTGTGCCAGTGCAACAACGTGACCAAGGGCCAGATCCGGGCGTGCTGGGAGGCCGGCGCGCGGGACGTGGCCGGGATAGCGGCGGCGACCAGGGCCACGACCGGCTGCGGCACCTGCCGCGACGCGGTCGAGGGCATCGTCGGCTGGCTGTGTGAGCAGGAAGGAGTTTCGGCATGAGCCGAGTCGTCGTCGCGGGGTACGGGCCTGCCGCCCACCGGTTCGTGGAGGCGCTGCGCGAGCGGGGCTTCGGCGGCCGGATCACGGTGATCGGCGAGGAGCCGCGCCCGGCCTACGACCGGGTGGCGCTGACCTCGTACCTGACCGGCACGAGCCTCGCGGACCTCACCTACGAGGTGCCCGAGGGCGTCGAGACCCTGCTCGGCACCCGCGTCACCGGCATCGACCGGGAGGCGCGCGTGGTCACCACGGCGGCCGGCGAGAGCGTGCCGTACGACGTGCTGGTCCTGGCGACCGGGTCGGCGCCGTTCGTGCCGCCGGTGCCCGGCGCGGAGCACGCCCACGTCTACCGCACGATCGACGACCTCGACGCGATCCGGGCGGCGTCGGACGGCGCGTCGGAGGGCGTGGTCGTCGGCGGCGGGCTGCTCGGCCTGGAGGCGGCCGACGCGCTGCGCGGCCTCGGCCTGCGCACGCACATCGTGGAGATGAGCCCGTGGCTCATGCCGCGCCAGGTGGACGAGGGCGGCGGCGCGGTGCTGAAGGGCCACATCGAGGACCTCGGGCTGAGCGTCCACGCCGGCGCGGGCGTCCAGGAGATCGTCACCGACGCCGAGGGGCGGGTCACCGGCCTGCGCAAGCCCGACGGCACCCTGCTCGACGCGCAGATCGTCGTCTTCTCGGCCGGGATCAGGCCGCGCGACGAGCTGGCCCGGGCTGCCGGGATCGACGTGGGCGAGCGGGGCGGCGTCGTGGTGGACGCGGGCATGCGCACCTCCGACCCGGCCGTGTACGCCATCGGTGAGTGCGCGCTGGCCGGCGGCCAGGTCTACGGCCTGGTCGGGCCGTGCAACACGATGGCCGAGGTGGCCGCCGACCGGATCCTCGGCGGGACGGCCGTCTTCGAGGGGGCCGACCTGTCGACCAAGCTGAAGCTGCTCGGCGTCGAGGTGGCCCAGTTCGGCGCGATGAGCGGGGCGCTCGACGTCACCTACATGGATCCGGTGGGCGGCGTCTACAAGAGGCTGTTCATCAGCGACGACGCCCGGACGCTGCTCGGCGGCATCTGCGTGGGCGACGCCGCCCCGTACGCGACGCTGCGGCCGTTCGTCGGCAAGCCGCTGCCGGCCGCGCCGGCCGACCTGCTGTTCACCGGGACGGGCGCGGCCAACCTGGACCTGCCGGACGAGGCGCAGGTCTGCTCGTGCAACAACGTGAGCGCGGGCGCGGTGCGCACCGCCATCGCCGACAAGGGCGTGTGCGACGTCCCCGCGATCAAGGCGTGCACCCGGGCCGGCACCACGTGCGGGAGCTGCGTGCCGATGCTCAAGCAGCTCCTGGAGAAGTCGGGCGTCGAGATCAGCAAGGCGCTGTGCGAGCACTTCACCTACTCGCGGGCCGAGCTGTTCGACATCATCCGCGTGCGCGGCGTCACGACGTTCTCGGAGCTGATCGCCAACCACGGGACGGGACGCGGCTGCGACATCTGCAAGCCCACGGTGGCCTCGATCCTGGCCTCGCTGCACAACGGGCACGTGCTGGAGGGCGAGCGGGCGGCGCTGCAGGACACCAACGACGCCTACCTGGCCAACATCCAGAAGAACGGCACCTACTCGGTCGTCCCGCGCATCCCGGGCGGCGAGATCACCCCGGACAAGCTCATCGTGATCGGCGAGGTGGCCCGCGACTTCGGCCTCTACACCAAGATCACCGGGGGGCAGCGGATCGACCTGTTCGGGGCCCGCGTCGAGCAGCTCCCGCAGATCTGGAAGCGGCTGGTGGACGCCGGCTTCGAGTCGGGTCACGCGTACGGCAAGGCGCTGCGCACGGTCAAGTCGTGCGTCGGCTCGACCTGGTGCCGCTACGGCGTGCAGGACTCGGTGGGCCTGGCCATCGCCCTCGAACTGCGTTACCGCGGCCTGCGGGCCCCGCACAAGCTGAAGTCGGCGGTGTCGGGCTGCGCCCGCGAGTGCGCCGAGGCCCGCTCGAAGGACTTCGGGATCATCGCGACCGAGCAGGGCTGGAACCTGTACGTCGGCGGCAACGGCGGCTTCAAGCCCCGCCACGCCGACCTGTTCGCCTCCGACCTGACCACGGACGAGCTGATCAGGACCATCGACCGGTTCCTCATGTACTACATCCGCACGGCCGACCGGCTCCAGCGCACCGCCGCCTGGGTCGAGTCCATCGAGGGCGGCCTCGACCACGTCCGGGACGTGATCGTGAACGACTCGCTGGGGCTGTGCGCCGAGCTGGACGCCCAGATGGCGCACCACGTGTCCACGTACGAGGACGAGTGGCGCGCCACCATCGAGGACCCGGAGAAGCTGAGCCGCTTCGTCAGCTTCGTCAACGCCCCCGGCGTCCCCGACCCCTCGATCGTCTTCGAACGCGAACGTGACCAGATCAAGCCGATGGTGGTGACTCCATGACCATGACCGTTCCCATGACCTGGACGACCGTGTGCGACTACCACGTGCTGCTGCCGGAGCGCGGCGTGTGCGCCCTGGTGGGCGGCGAGCAGGTGGCCGTCTTCCGCACCTTCGACGGAGCCGTGTACGCGATCGGCAACCTCGATCCGTTCAGCGGCGCCCATGTGCTCTCCCGGGGCATCGTGGGCACGCGGGGCGGCGAGCCGACGGTGGCCTCGCCGCTGCACAAGCAGGTGTTCTCGCTGGTCACGGGCGTCTGCCTGGACGAGCCGGGAGCGGCGGTGCCGATCTATCCGGCGCGGGTGGCGGACGGCCGGGTGGAGGTCGCGGCGCGGCCCGCCCTGCCGGAGCGGGGCGGGCCGCTGGAGTCAGGGCGCCGTCTCGTTGACGCACCGTAGGACGGGGTGGCCGGTCAGGGCGCCAGGGTCCAGCTCCTGACCGGTCGCCACGGTGAACGCCGCCGACTCGCCCGGCAGCAGGGTGACCAGCATGTCGTCCACCGAGGCGGCGGGGTCGAGCCGGTCGGGGAACAGCGCCAGGTCGCGCAGCACCGTCCGGGCGGTGACCGTGACCCGGTAGCCGCCCGCGACCGGCTCGGCGCGCGCCTCGTAGGCGGCCGGCGGGAAGTCGACGGCGGTGTCCTCGGCGTAGAAGGCCACGGCCCGGCTCTCGCCCAGCCGGGCGACCAGCAGCTCGCGCCGCGGGTCGCCGGGGACGCCCACGGCCGGGGGCAGCGGGATCCGGGCCGCCGTCCGGGGCGGCGCGTCGACCGGGACGGCCTCCTTGGCCAGCGGCTCGCCGTCGAGCCCGTGCCGGACGAGGAGCAGTTCGCCCCGCCACGGCCGGTCGGTGTCGTTGACGACGGCGACCTCGCCGTCCAGCACGGCGAGCAGCCGGTCGGCGTAGACGCGGCGCAGCGCGTACCACAGCGGCTTGCGCCGGCCGTCGCCGTCCACCGCCGACCAGGAGGTGACCGGCCAGCAGTCGTTGAGCTGCCACAGGATCGTGCCGGAGCAGTGCGGGGCGAGCGCGCGGAAGCGCTCGATGCCGTAGGTGACGGCGCGGGCCTGGTTGAGCTGGGTCAGCCAGTGCCAGGCGTCGAACGTCGCGGGCCGCGGCAGGTGGTCGCCGAGGCCGCGCAGCAGCTTGCCGTTGCCGTCGTCGGCCTTCTGGTGGTGCAGCACGAGCGGCGCGTCGCCGGCCAGCTCGCCGGTGATGGCGCGGCGCATGGTCGCGTACGCCGCCGGGCCCTGGAAGCCGAACTCGGCGACGAAGCGCGGGGTGTGGGCGGCGTAGCGGGTGTAGTCCTCGCGGTTCCACACGTCCCAGATGTGCACGGTGCCGCTCGCCGGGTCGTTGGGCGGCAGCTCGGGCGACCCGGAGTACGGGCTGCCCGGCCAGTACGGCCGCGTGGGGTCGAGCTCGGCGACGATCGACGGCAGCAGGTCGTGGTAGAAGCCGGCGCCCCAGGTGCGGCCCTCCAGGCGGGCGGGCCAGCCCCAGTCGGCGTGTCCCTCCAGGTTCTCGTTGTTGCCGCACCACAGCACGAGGCTGGGGTGGGGGGCCAGGCGGGTGACGTTCTCGCGGGCCTCGGCCTCCACCTCCGTGCGGAACGGCTCCTCCTCCGGGTACGCGGCGCAGGCGAACGGGAAGTCCTGCCAGACCATGAGGCCGAGTTCGTCGGCCAGGTCGTAGAAGTCCTCGCTCTCGTACAGGCCGCCGCCCCACACGCGCAGCAGGTTGACGCCCGCCCCGGTGGCCTGGGCGAAGCGCCCGGCCAGGCGGTCGCGGGTCACCCGGGCCGGGAAGCAGTCGTCGGGGATCCAGTTGACGCCGCGCACGAACACCGGCACGCCGTTGACCGACAGCCGGAACGCCTCGGGCTCCAGCTCGACGGTCCGGAAGCCGATCTTCCGCCGCCACTCCCCCGCGGCCCGGCCGTTCCCGTCGCCGAGCCGGACGGTCAGGTCGTGGCGGTGCGGGGCGCCGTGCCCGCGGGGCCACCACAGCGCCGGCTCCGCCACCGACAGGCGCGCGACCGCGCGCCGCCGTCCCGCGGGGATCGGCACCTCCACGCTCGCCCCGGCCACCTCGGCCGTCACGACCAGCGGCTCCTCCGAGGACCGCTCGACCCGGACGTGCACCTCCACCTCCCCCCGATCTCCCGCGACGCGGACCACGGGGCGGACCTCGGCCAGGCGGGCGACGCTCCAGCTCTCCAGCCCGACGGGCCGCCAGAGGCCGGCCGTGACGAGGGCCGGGCCCCAGTCCCAGCCGAAGTTGCAGGCCGCCTTGCGCACGAACGGGTACGGCGCCGCGTACGCGCCGGGCCGGTCGCCGAGGGCCGCCCGCCACGCCTCGGCGTACGCGGGGGCCGGGTCGAAGCGGATCTCCAGCGTGTTGGCGCCCTCGCGCAGCAGGTGGCGCACCGGGAAGCGGTAGGAGCGGTGCTGGTTGGCCGTGTGCCCGAGGCGGACGCCGTTGAGCGTGAGCGTGGCGACGGTGTCCAGGCCCGCGCACACGAGGTCGGTGCGCTCGTGCCCGTCGGGCGTCCAGGTGAAGGCGGTGGCGTAGGTCCAGGCGGTGTCGCCGATCCAGCTCAGGCGGTTCTCGTTGTCGTCGAGGTAGGGGTCGTCGATGAGGCCAGCGGCGAGCAGGTCGGTGTGGACGCAGCCGGGCACGGTCGCGGGGATGGGCCCGGCGTCAGAAACCGCGGTGCCCGCGGCGGGTCGCAGGGTCCAGCCGTCGGACAGCGGGTGGTACACGGTCAAGAAACGTCTCCTTGGCAGTCGCTGGGCCGGGCGCAGGCCACGAAGTGACCCGGCGTTGGCCTCGTGTCAGCCCCCGTAGCCCCACCCGCTCATATGAGAGCGCTCCCACTGAACCGGTGAAGCAACGTGAACGTAAAGTCGCCGGGACGCCGCGTCAAGACCCGTTCCGCCCGAGCGGCTTCCGGCGTCGGACCCTGGTCGTGCCATCCGGGCGGCGCGGTAGTAAGGTTCGTCTGCACGGGTGGCTAACCGGTTCACTCGGCGGCGCATCGAGGGGGACCGGTGAAGCGACCGACGATCGCCGACATCGCGCGTCGGGCGGGTGTGTCCAAGGTGGCGGTCTCCTACGCCCTGAACGACCGGCCGGGCGTGTCGGAGGCCAGGCGCGCCGCGATCAAGGCGATCGCCGAGGAGATCGGCTGGCGGCCCAACAGCGCGGCCCGGGCGCTGAGCGGGGCGCGGGCCCGCTCGGTGGGGCTGACCCTGTGCCGGCCCGCGCGCATCCTCGGCGTGGAGCCGTTCTTCATGGAGCTGATCAGCGGCATCGAGGGCGAGCTCGCCGACCGCTCGTACGCGCTGATGCTCCAGGTGACCGCCACGCCCGAGCAGGAGGCGGAGGTCCACCGGCGCTGGTGGGGCGAGCGCCGGGTGGACGGCGCGATCCTCGTCGACCTGCGCTTCGACGACCCGCGCGTGAGCGCGCTGGAGGAGCTGGGGCTGCCGGCCGTGGTGGTCGGCCATCCCTCGCAGGCGGGCTCGCTGACACCGGTCTGGTCCGACGACGCCGCCGCCGTCCGCGAGACCGTCGAGTACCTCGCCGCGCTCGGCCACCGCCGCATCGCCCGGGTGGCGGGCCTGCCCGAGCTGGTCCACACCGTGCTGCGCGACCAGGCGTTCACCGCCGTGTGCGAGGAGCTCGGGCTGGAGTGGCACGCCATCATGCACACCGACTACACCGGCGGCGAGGGCGCCCGGGCCACGCGCCGCCTGGTCGGCTCGCCCACCCGGCCGACCGCCGTCGTCTACGACAACGACATCATGGCCGTGGCCGGCATGTCGGCGGCCCAGGAGATGCGGCTCGACGTGCCCGGCGACCTGTCGATCGTGGCCTGGGACGACTCGCCGCTGTCGCAGGTCGTCCGGCCCGCGCTGAGCGCGCTCACCCGCGACATCCCCGCGTACGGGGCACACGCGGCGCGCGCGCTGCTGGCGCTCATCGGCGGCGAGCTGGTCGAGGGCGTGCGCGACGAGGACGCCCGGCTCGTGCCCCGCGGCAGCACCGCCCCTCCCCCGCTGCTCCGGCAGTGACCCTCCGGAAACCCTGACGGCGTACCTGACCTGCGCCTTTCAGGTTCGTACGGCGCGTTATCGGCAAGTATCACGACGTGACGGGGGACATTCTCCGGGCCGAGGGCCTGCGCAAACAGTTCCCGGGCGTCCTCGCCCTGGACGGGGTGGACCTGAGCCTGCGCGCGGGCGAGGTCCACGTGCTGCTGGGCGAGAACGGCGCCGGGAAGAGCACGCTCATCAAGATCTTGTCCGGCGCCTACCACCCGGACGGCGGCCGGGTGCTCATGGACGGGCGGCCGGTGCGGATCCGGTCGGCGGGCGACGCCCGGGCGCTCGGGATCGCCACCATCTACCAGGAGTTCAACCTGGTCCCCCAGCTCACGGTGGCGGAGAACCTGGCGCTCGGCCGCCCGCCGCGCCGCTTCGGCCTCGTGGACCGGGCCCGCATGGAGCGGGACGCGGCCGACCTGCTGGCCCGCGTGGACGTGCGCGTCGATCCGCGCACGCCCGTCGGCCGGCTCGGCATCGCGCGGATGCAGATGGTCGAGATCGCCAAGGCGCTGGCGCTGGAGGCGCGGGTCCTCATCATGGACGAGCCGACCGCGGTGCTGACCACCGGCGAGGTCGAGAAGCTGTTCGCGATCGTCAGGCAGTTGCGCGACGAGGGCGTCGCGATCGTTTTCATCACCCACCACCTGGAGGAGATCCCCCAGATCGGCGACCGGGTGACCGTGCTGCGCGACGGCCGCTCCGTGGCCGAGGTGCCCGCCTCCACGCCGCACGACGAGCTGGTCCGCCTCATGGTGGGCCGCCCCATCGACCAGCAGTACCCGCGCCGGCCCGCCCGCCCCGGCGAGCCGCTGCTGAAGGTGCGGGGGCTGACCCGGCGGGGCGTGTTCGCGGACGTGTCGTTCGAGGTGCGCGCGGGCGAGGTGGTCGGCGTGGCCGGGCTCGTCGGCGCGGGCCGGACCGAGGTCGCGCGGGCGCTCTTCGGCGCCGACCACTACGACGCGGGCGAGGTCACCGTGAACGGCCGTCGGCTGCCGCCCGGGGACGTGCACGCGGCCATGGAGGCGGGGCTCGGCCTCGTCCCCGAGGACCGCAAGGGCCAGGGCCTGGTGCTGGGCGCCGCCGTGGCCGAGAACCTGGGCCTGGTCACCCTGCGCGACGCCACCCGGGCCGGGTTCGTGGACCGCAGGGGCCAGCGGACCGCCGCCGCCAAGGTCGCCGACCAGCTCGGCATCCGCATGGCGGGCCTCGACCAGGAGGTCCGCACCCTGTCCGGCGGCAACCAGCAGAAGGTGGTCATCGGCAAGTGGCTCGTGGCGGGGGCCCGCGTGCTCATCCTCGACGAGCCGACCCGGGGCGTCGACGTGGGCGCCCGGGTGGAGATCTACCAGCTCGTCAACGAGCTGACCGCCGCGGGCGACGCCGTCCTGATGATCTCCAGCGACCTGCCGGAGGTGCTCGGGATGAGCGACCGGATCCTCGTCATGGCACGCGGCCGCCTCGTCGGCGAACTCCCGGCCGCGCGGGCCACGCAGGACGACGTGATGGCGATGGCCGTCGCGGAGGTGGAGGGTGGCCGTGTCCAGTAACGTGCTCGTCCGGCGGCGCTCGCCGGTGGCGGTGTGGCTCGCCGAGAACGGCGCGCTGGTCGCGCTCGTCGTGCTCGTCGTCGGGCTGTCGCTGCTGTCGTCCGACTTCCTCAGCGTCACCAACCTGCTCAACGTGGGCGTCCAGGCGGCCGTCACCGCGATCCTCGCGTTCGGCTCCACGTTCGTCATCGTCACCGGCGGCATCGACCTGTCGGTGGGGTCCGTCGCCGCGCTGTCGGCCATCGTGCTCGCCTGGGGCGCCACCCCCGCGGGCTGGCCGTGGCCGGTCGCCACCGTCGCGGGGCTGGCCGTGGGCGTGGCGTGCGGGCTGGTCAACGCCGTCCTCATCGCGTACGGCAAGCTGCCGCCGTTCATCGCCACGCTGGCCATGCTCGGCGTCGCCCGCGGCCTCGCCCTGGTGATCTCGCAGGGCAGCCCGATCGAGCTGCCGGCGCAGGTGGCCCATCTCGGCGACACGATCGGGCGCTACCTGCCCGTCCCCGTCATCGTCATGGTCGTCATGGGGGTCGTCGCGGCCGTGATCCTCAACCGCACCTACGCGGGCCGCGCCATGTACGCCATCGGCGGCAACGAGGAGGCCGCCCGCCTGTCCGGCATCAAGGTGGACCGGCAGAAGCTCATCACGTACGCGCTGTCGGGCGGGTTCGCCGCGGTGGCCGGCATCGTGCTGGCCAGCCGCCTGGCCTCGGCCCAGCCGCAGGCCGCCACCGGCTACGAGCTGGACGCGATCGCGGCCGTGGTCATCGGCGGGGCCAGCCTGTCCGGCGGCAAGGGACGGGCGCTGGGCACGTTCGTCGGGGCGCTCATCCTGGCCGTCCTGCGCAACGGCCTCAACCTGCTGTCGGTCTCGGCCTTCTGGCAGCAGGTGGTGATCGGCGTGGTCATCGCGCTCGCGGTCCTCGTCGACACCCTGCGCCGCAGGGAAACGTCCTAGGAGGGGGAAGATCATGCGGATTTCCGCGACAGTCCTGGCCACGGCCGCCCTGGTGGCGGGCCTGGCCGGGTGCGGCTCGTCCGGCTCGTCCGGTTCCTCGGGCTCGTCGGGCTCGTCCGGGGGCGGCTCGTCCGGCGGGGCCGGCGTCAAGATCGGCATGTCGGTGTCGACGCTGAACAACCCGTACTTCGTGCAGTTCAGGGACGGCGCGCAGGCCGCGGCCGCCCGGCTCGGCGCCGCGCTCACCGTCACCGACGCCCAGAACGACGCCTCGCAGCAGGTCAACCAGGTCCAGAACTTCACCAGCCAGAGCATGAAGGCGATCATCATCAACCCGGTCGACTCCGACGCGGCGGCGCCCGCGGTCAAGGCCGCCGACCGCGTCTCCATCCCGGTGATCGCCGCCGACCGCGGCGTCAACGGCGCCGAGGTCGCCCAGACCGTCGCCTCCGACAACGTGGCGGGCGGCCGGCTGGCGGCCCAGCAACTGGCCAAGGCCGTGGGCGAGCAGGGCAAGGTGGTGGTCCTGCAGGGGGTGCCCGGCACGTCCGCCAGCCGCGACCGCGGCCAGGGCTTCACCGAGGGCATCAAGGCGTTCCCGGGCGTCCAGGTGGTCGCCCAGCAGCCGGCCGACTTCGACCGCACCAAGGGCCTGGACGTCATGACGAACCTGCTCCAGTCGCACCCCGACCTGAAGGGCGTGTTCGCCGAGAACGACGAGATGGCGCTCGGCGCGATCAAGGCGCTCGGCGGCAAGGCCGGGCAGCAGGTCAAGGTGGTCGGCTTCGACGGCACGCCCGACGGGCTGAAGGCGGTGGCGGCGGGCACCATGACCGCGACGATCGCCCAGCAGCCGAAGCTGCTCGGCCAGCGGGCCGTGGAGGCCGCGGTCAAGGCGGCCAACGGCGAGACGATCGCGAAGACGGTGGCCGTGCCGGTGAAGGTCGCCACGAAGGCCAACGTCTCCGAGTTCCAGACGTCCTGACCCTGCCGCGGACGTCCCGATCCTGCCGGAGACGTCCCGATCCTGCCGGAGACGTCCCGATCCTGCCGGACGTTCCGATCCTGCCGGACGTTCCGATCCTGAGACGTCCGGTCGTTCTCTCAGGCGTTGCCGGTGGTGCCGGGGGCGCACTCGTCGCCCTGATGCTCCAGGCACACCTCCGGCGAGTAGTAGCGGCGCAGCCAGGCCGCCAGCCCGTCCAGGCCGGGCAGCAGCGCCCGCTCGGTGATGCCGGCCTGGTCGAGCCGTTCCCGCACCTCGGCCTTGACCTCCGGCGGGATGCGCCACGCCCACCACAGATCGGGATGGGCGTTCAGCCACCGCTCCACCGGCCACGTCACGTCCGACAGCGCCGACAGCACCGACGACTGTGTGACGATCCGCTCGTCCAGCGACGGCGGCTCGAACAGGGCCAGGAACGGCTCCGCGCCCGCCAGCTTGCCGAAGCTGTCCAGGTCGGGGGCGCGCCGGGCGAGCATCTCGGTGGTGAACAGCACCGCGCCCTCGTGGTCGAGGACCTCCCGCAGCGGCCCGGGCAGGAGCCGGTGCGCCGCCTCGCAGTCGAGCCCGATGAGCATGGCCTCGTCGTGCGGCCAGACCGCCGTGGCGAAGTGCAGCGCGACCAGCGGCGAGAACGTCCAGTCGACCAGCCGCGTGGGCAGCCCGTGGTGCTGGCCGAGCGCCAGCCAGTCCCAGATCGTCGGGCCGGGCGCCTGGCGGTGGGCGTACTTGCGGAAGTTGCGGATGAGGTGGCGCTCCACGGCCGGGTACTCGCCGGCCAGCCGGGCGAGCCCGGACAGGTGCGAGTGCGGAGGGCGCGACCGGCCCCGGAACACCACGGCGGAGTGCGAGGGCCCGCCGCGCGGGTGCGGCCCCCGGGGCCCGCTCACCTCGCTGATCGCGTCATCCAGCTCCCGCCAGGACGACACCGTGACGATCCTGTCCTCGCTGCTCTCCCCGCCGGCCCCGGTCGTGCTGCTCCCCATACAGGCCGCCTTCCCGTCACACAGCGGGCCACACCCGTCACAACCCGGACTTGTTTTATCGTTTTTCGATGCTATCGTGGGGCGTGTCGCATTGATAAACGATAAGGAGGCGCCCTGATGAGCGAAGCCGCGGCCGGATATGTGCCTTCGACGGCCGGTGCGTGGACCCGGCGCCTGCACGCGATCCTGAGCACCGCCCTCGTGCTCGGCGCACTCGCTCTCCTCTCGCGGCTGGCGGGTGACGTCATCCTCGCCGCCGTCCCGGCCGCGCGGCCTGACTTCGGCTTCACCGGGCTCCGGCCGTCCCGCGCCGGCGTGTCGTTCGACGGCGCCCTCGCCCCGGGGGCGCGGGCGGTCGGCGTCACCGTGGACGTGGCCCTGTACGACCCGGCTCACGCGCCGGTGCTGGCCGTGCTGCACCTGCTCACCTGGTTGCCCGGGATGCTGGCGATCCTGCTGTCCCTGTTCTGGCTGGTGCGGATCACCAGCAGGGGCGTGGCCGGCGACCGGGCGTTCTTCTCCGCCGGCACGGTGCGTGACCTGCGCAGGATCGGGGCCGTCCTCACGCTCGGCTCGCTGGCGGCCCTCGCCCTCGACTTCACCGCCAAGACCGTGGCCGCGAGGATGCTGACGGTCGATCCGCGTCCGGTCCCGGGCGACGTCGACGTGCCGGTCGTGACCGTGCTGATGGGCGTGGGGGCGTTCGTGGCGGCCGAGGTGATCGGGCGTGGGCTGGCCATGCTCGACGATCTCGAAGGCACGATCTGAGTGCCGCCCGGAGAGCTCGACGGGCGCATCGAGGTCCGGCTCGACGAGCTGCTCGCCCGGCGCGGCATGACGTTGACCGAGCTGTCCCACCGGGTCGAGGTGACGATCGCCAACCTCTCGATCCTCAAGACCGGCAAGGGCCGGGCCATCAGGTTCTCCACCCTCGTCCGGCTGTGCGAGGTCCTCGACTGCCAGCCCGGCGACCTGCTGCGCTACGCGCGGGACCCCGGCGCCGGCCGTTGACGCCGGGGGCCCCGGGACATCACATGGCCGCGCGGGCCTCCTCACTGAGCTGGATGATCTGCACGTAGTTGCCGTCGGGGTCGAGGGCGGTGGCGAACAGGCTGCCGTCGCGGTCCTCCAGCTCCGCCAGCCAGGAGACGCCCAGCTCCTCCATGCGCGCCGCCGCAGCGCGGGCGTCCGGCACCTCGAAGTTGAGGATCATCCGGCCCGGCTCCGGGTTCTTGTCGCCGATGTCCTTGCGGCTGTCGATGAACAGGTGGAACGCGCCGAACTTCAGCACCCCGTAGCCGCCGACGTCGGTCTCGGACTCGGGGTCGAGCGCGGCGGCGTACCACCGGCGCAGCCGTTCGGGGTCGGTGCTCGCGAGCAGCATGCCGCTCAGACTGGGTCGCTGCATCATGGCCTCCATCTCTGTACGGGACTCTGTACGGGGACTCTGTACGGGGACTCTGTACGGGACGATCCGATGAGTCGTCCGTACAGACCGGGCGGCCGGGAGAAACTCATCGCCCGCGGACGAGAATCCCCGGCCGGGTCAGGAGGCGCAGGTGTAGCCGCTCGGTGTGGCGGTGTCGCCCGACGGGCGGGACACCTGGAAGCCGAAGGTGGCGCTCTGGGACAACTTCCCGGTCAACGACTTCGACTTCACGCGGGTGTTCCTGGGGCCGCTGACCGGCCGCGACACCCGGCTCGACGCCGTTCCCCCGGCCGGGATGACGGCCAACCCGATGGTCCACGCCGCCGCCTCGCGGCTCGCGCTCGCCACGGTCGCCGACTACGCCTGGCAGCCCGCCGCCTACGACCCGGCGCGCTCCCACGAGCGGGCGGTGCGGCTCGTGCCGGGGGCGGCGGAGCTGGCGCCGCTCGTCGAGGCGTGCTCGTCGTGGCCGCCGAGCGCCGACCAGAGCCCGGCGCTATCGGCGCTGTGCGCGTCCGTCCTCGCAAACGCCTCCAGGTCGGCGACACGGCCGGACGGGGAGAACACGCTCGTGGTAGGGCCGGAGGGGGAGGACACTGCCGCCGTACGGCTGCGTTTCGAGCTGGAGCGGCTGGCGGCGCTGCCCGCGAGCACGCCGGGACGGATCGGCGAGGAGCTGCGCCCCTGGACCGCCGCCGCCCGCGACATCGCCACGACCGCCCTGGCCGCGCTCGACCTCGTGACCGCGCTCCCACGCGCGAACGGGGACGAGGTGGCGCGAGGGCCGGCGGAGGCTGCCGCGTCAAGGGCCATCAGCGAGACGGCGCGGGCCGTGGCAGCGGCGTTGGCACGGGCGGAGGAGCACGAGGCGAACGTGCTGCGCGGCGTCCTGCCGCCGTTCGTTCGCGCCGCCCTCAACCGGGCCGCCCCCTGCCGACTCCCTCGCCCCGCGATCGAGGCCACCCCTGCGATCGCTCAGTCCCCCGCCTACCCCATCGCCCCGTGACCGTGACCACCCCTGCGATCGCTCTGTCCCCCGCCGACCCCCTCGCCCCATGACCGGGGGCGACCCATCGCCCCGTGACCGGGGCCGACCCGAGACCGCGAGCGAGGCCGTGGCGTGAGCGGGGAACGTACCCACACGCCCCGTCGACCGATTCATGACGGAGGTTTCATGTGTCCCTTCTCGGCGTCGGCCGGCGACGCGCCGCGGACCAGGGTTCCGCCGTTCTCTTGCGCTGTGCAATCATGGTGTCTCGGAACGTATGCGCCGTAAGCGCAGAGCCGAGAGAACCGCCCAGGCGCGGCGGCAGGAGGGCACGACGTGGAACGGGCGGGGGCGAGGCGGGCCGGCTTCTCCTGGACCGGCGGGCGGCACGACGGCGTGACCGTGGTGGCCCTGGCCGGCGAGCTCGACATCGCCACAGCGGGAGCCCTGCGCCAGGCCGTGACCGACGCGCTGTCCGGCGCGCCCGACGAGCCGCCGCTCCTGGTGATCGACATGCTGGCCGTCGACTTCTGCGACTCCACCGGCCTCAGCGTGCTCGTGTCCACGATCAACGGCGCGGCGGGCGCGGGCGGCCGGGCGGTGCTCAGCGGCATCGGGCCGCGCATGGCACGGTTGCTGCGCGTGACGGGCCTGGACAAGCGCTTCCAGACGTACGACACGGTCGACGACGCCGTCCAGGCGCTGCGCACTCCGTAAGTACCCCGGTCACGGAGCAGGCCGCGTCACAGGGCGGGCCGCGTCACAGGGCGGGCCGCGTCACGAAACCGGCCGGAGCTCAGAGCGGCCGGAGCTCAGAGCGGCTCGGGCCCGGAGCGGCCGGGCCCGGAAAGCGGTGAGCCGGCCCGCGCCCCTTCTTCAGGGGCGGGACCGGCTCACCGAGATGGTCTCGCGTCAGGCGGGGGTGATGTTCTCCGCCTGCGGGCCCTTCTGGCCCTGGGTGATGTCGAAGCTCACCTTCTGGCCCTCGTGCAGCTCGCGGAAGCCGCGGCCCGCGATGTTGGAGTAGTGGGCGAAGACGTCGGCGCCGCCGCCGTCCTGCTCGATGAAGCCGAAGCCCTTCTCCGCGTTGAACCACTTCACGGTACCGGTCGCCATGTCAATCTCCTTCGATAGGCGCAGGTCTGGGGCCCGCACCTCACGGACCCCGCGTCGCCGCGATGCCCCGCCGGAAATGACCGGAAAACAAAAGGCGCCCGAGGGGTCGGATCCCGTCAGGCGCACACACGTTCATGGGTACCACACTGCAACGGGTATGAGCTTACCACGGTCTCCGGACCACGATTCTCCCACCAGATTGGCGACGTTTGCCCAGACTGTTCCCTGTTTTCGGGAAGCCGGGCCGCTCGCTCCGGCGCGGACGGTCAAAGATCGGCGGGCTACCGGGCGAAGCGGTTCAGCAGTTTCTCGGCCCCGGCGAAGGCGGCGACCACGTCGGCCGCCGTGCGGCGCTCGCGCACCAGCCCCACCCCCTGGCCCACGTAGATGAAGGCGGTGTCGAAGTCGCCTTCGCGGCGGGCCGCCTCCAGGTCGGCCCGCGCGCTCTCGTCGGCGGCCAGCTCGTCCTCCCGGCCCGCCCACCGGTCGAAGAAGGCGTTGCGCAGGGCCCGCCCGCCGTACTCGACCGGCCAGCCGAGCCGCTGCGCCACGTCGAAGACCCGCCCGTACGCCGTGTCGGTCTCCGCCGCCTCCAGCAGGCGCCGCCTGGCCGCCTGCGAGATCGTCGTCTCCTCGCAGCCCATGAACGCCGTGCCCACCCAGGCGCCCTCGGCACCCGCGGCCAGCACGGCGGCGAGTCCGCGGGCCGTGGCGACGCCCCCGGCGGCCAGCACCGGGATCCGCACCGCGTCGAGCACGCCCTCCAGGAGGGGCAGCGTCGCCACGTCTGCGCGGCCGTGGCCGCCGCCCTCGGCGCCGCGCGCCACGACGGCGTCCACCCCGGCCCGCTCGGCGGCCAGCGCCTCCTCCGTGGTGCCGGCCTGGGTGACGACCGTGATGCCCGCCCGCCGCAGCTCTCCGACATAAGGCTCGTACGGCCCGAAACTCACGGACACGACCGCGGGCCGGGCGTCGAGGACGGCCTGGAGCTGGGCGGGGTTGCCGGACAGCGCCCACGCCATGAGCCCGATCCCGTACGGCCGGCCGGTCGCGGCGGCGACCGACGCCTGCTCCCCGATCCACTCGGCCGTGGCGGCGGCCGGCACGCCGAACATGCCGAGCGCCCCGGCGGCGGACACCGCGGCGGCCAGCCGGCCCGCTCCCACCCCTGCCATGGGCGCCCCCACCAGGGGCACGGTCAGGTCGAACCGCTCGGTGAGCCACGTGCGCATGACGATCTCCTCGTACCGGTTCCGCCCGCGGAGGGCCTGACCATCGCCACCCTGCCATGCCCGCCACGCCGTGCCCGTCATCGCCCCTCCCCGGCGCGCCGGTCGAGCCTCGCCCACCTCCCCCGGGTCGAGCCTCCCCCACCTCCCCGCTTCATGGGGGCCGAGCGTCCCCCTCCCGCGCGTCTCACGGAGGGGCTGAGTGCCGCGCTCCCTCGGCCCCACGAGGAGGCCGAAAGTCACCCTCCCCCCGCGCCTCACGAGGACGCCGGAAGCCACCTTCCCCCTCGCGCCTCATGGGGAGGCCGGAAGCCACCCTCCCCGCAGCTCACGCGGAGGCCGGAAGCCACCCTGTCCCGCATCCCACGCGGAGGCCGGAAGGCACCCTGTCCCGCGTCCCACCCGGAGGCCGGAAGGCACCTCCGCGCACCTCACGCGGGAGGCCGGGAGTCACCCGCCCGCGGTGAAGAGGGCGTTGACCCGCTGGTTGGCGGCCGTGAGCGCGGTGCGGGCGTCCTTCTGGCCGAGCCAGATCTCCTCCATCGCCGTGCCAACGATCTGGTCGATCTCGTCGCCGTGGTCGCTCACCGGCAGCAGGAACGTGCCACCCTGCGCGTCGGCCTGGCTGGTGAAGGCGCTGACGTCCCGGTGCGCCGCCTTGTGCGCCTCGATGGCGCGCTTGGTGGACGAGGTGATGGCCGGGAACGCCACGGCGCTGTCGGCGACGATGTCCTGGCAGGCGGTCGAGCCGAGGAACTTCACCCACTTCCACGCCGCCTCGGGGTGCTCGGTGCCCGCGTAGATGGTGTCGGCCAGGCCGTTGAAGGCGGACTTGCGGCCCTGGGGCCCGGTCGGCAGCGGGGCGAAGGCGAACTTCTGCTCCGTCGAGTCCAGGTACGTCTTGATCATCCAGGAGCCGGTGATGCCCAGCGCCCCCTTGCCGGAGCCGAGCACGACGTCGGGCCCGAGGGAGCTCTTCTTGTCGTAGGGCGCCGCGTAGCCCTTGTCCATGAGCCGCTTGAACCAGGTGGCGGTCTCGGCCAGCTTCGGGTCGTCGTAGAAGTACTTGGTGCCGAACGGGTTCTTGTCGATGTAGCTGAAGCCGTTGGAGACGGCCAGGTCGCCCCAGCCGTTCTGCCCCTGGGAGCCGTCGTTGATCTCCGGGACGATCCCGTACACGGCAATCTTCGACTTGTCGAAGCCGGGCTCGTCGCCGCGCCGGCCGGAGGTGTCGACGGTGAGCCTGGCCAGGGCCTTCTCGAAGGTGCCGCCGTCCGCCGGGCTCCAGGTGAGGTCGCCCAGGTCGAGGCCGGCCTTCTTGACCATGGCGGTGTTGTAGACGATGGCGATCGTGTCCCAGTCCTTGGGCAGGCCGTACCTCTTGCCGTCCTTGACCCACAGGTCGGCCAGGCCGGACCGGTACTGAGCGAAGTCGATCTTGTCCGCCTCGGCCATGGGCGCGATGTCGAGGAGCTGGCCGTTCTTGACGAACTGCGGGTAGTAGGTCGTCTGCATGGTGATCACGTCGGGGGCCTTGCCGGAGACCATCTGCGTGGTGAGGTTCTGCCAGTACTGGTCCCAGGCGGCCTGATTGATCTTGATGGTGATGCCGGGGTTCGCCTTCTGGAAGGCGTCGGCGCACTGCTGGTAGGCGCCCTGCTGGGCGTCGTCCCACAGCGCGTACGTCAGCGTGACCGGCCCGTCGTCCGAACCCGAGCCGGAGCCGCCCGAGCCGCCGCAGGCCGCCGTGAGCAGCAGCAGCGCGCCCGCCGCCAGATGCGCCTTGTTCATCGAAACTCCTTGAGGCTGGAGACTGTGGGCTTCAACCCTGGGAAGGAAGGCCCGGACATCACCCGCATGTGCTTTACGCGGAGTGGCTGATTCTTGAGCGGGTGATTCGTCACAATCGATCTGTGAGGACGGCGTACAAGTGCCGGGCGTACCCGACGCCCGAGCAGGCCGGCGTGCTGAATCGCACGTTCGGCTGCGTGCGCGTCGTCTGGAACCGCACCCTGGCCTGGCGGCACGCCCGGTACCGCACCGAGCGGGCGAAGACCGGTTTCACCCAGGCCAACGCCTACCTCACCGCGATGAAGGCCACCGATGAGCTGGCATGGCTGAACGAGGTGTCCTCGGTCCCGTTGCAGCAGGCGATCCGGCACCAGCAGGCGGCGTTCACCAACTACTTCACCGGACGCGCCCGCTATCCGCGCTACAAGTCCCGCACCGGACGGCAGTCGGCCGAATACACCCGTTCGGGGTTTCGCTACCGTGACGGGCGGCTGTTCCTCGCGAAGACGGACGCGCCCCTGGCGTTCACCTGGTCCTGGCCCGACGTGGACCCGGCCTCGATCGACCCGACCACGGTGACCGTCTCCCGGGACCCGTGCGGGC
>NZ_JABWGN010000015.1 GCF_013363975.1 Nonomuraea montanisoli
CGGCGTGTGACGTGGCCGACCGCCGGGCGCTGGCCGCCCTGCTGGACGAGATTCCGTCGCTGGGCGGGGTCGTCCACACGGCTGGTGTGCTGGACGACTCGGTGGTGGAGGGTCTGACGCCGGAGCGCATGGACACGGTCCTGGCTCCGAAGGCGGACGCGGCCTGGCATCTGCACGAGCTGAGCGGAGATGTCTCCCTGTTCGTGCTGTTCTCCTCCCTCGCGGGAGTGCTGGGGAACGCTGGTCAGGGCAACTACGCCTCCGCCAACGCCTTCCTGGACGCCCTGGCCGAACACCGTAAGGGACTCGGGCTGCCGGCGGTGTCGATCGCCTGGGGACTCTGGGACACCGACTCCGGGATGACCGGCGGCCTCACCGCGGCCGACCACGCCCGCCTGGCCAGGGCCGGGATCGCCCCGCTGACCGCCGAGCAGGGCCTGGACCTGTTCGACGGCGCTCTGACGGGCGCCGAGCCCCGGGTGGTGGCCGCCCGCTGGGACGCCGCCGGGCTCCGGGCGCGCGCCGAGGCCGGAGACCTGCCGTCCGTGCTGCGCGGCCTCGTCCGGGCGCCCCGCCGTACCGCCGGGAACGCCGCCGCGACCGGAGGACCCGCCGCGCTCGCCCAGCGCCTCGCGGCCCTGCCCCGCACCGACGCGCAGCGGCTGCTCACCGACACCGTGCGCGCCCATGTCGCGGCCGTCCTCGCCCACGGCAGCGCCGACCAGATCGAGGTGGACCGGGCCTTCAACCAGCTCGGCTTCGACTCGCTGACGGCCGTAGAGCTGCGCAACCGGCTCAACGCCGACACCGGCCTGCGGCTGCCGCCGACCCTCGTCTTCGACCACCCGACCGTCACCACGCTGAGCGACTACCTCTTCCGCACCCTCGCACCCCCGTCGCCGTCGCCCGAGGACACGCTGCGCACGGCCCTGGACCGGGTCGAGGACATGATCGCCGCCGCCAACGGCGAGGGCGAGGCCCTGCGCGACCGGTTCGTGTCGCTCCTGCAGACCACGCTCGACCGGCTCGGCGCCGGGCCCAACGGCGCCGGCGACGTCGCCGACAAGATCGACTCGGCTTCGGACGAGGAGATCTTCGCCCTCATCGACAACGAACTGTGACCCCGTGACGCCCACGACCGGAAAGGCACGCCCGATGGGGACCGAGGACAAGCTCCGCGCCTACCTCAAGCGCGCCACCGTCGAACTCGCCCAGGCCCGAGCCCGCCTCACCGAGGCCGAGGAACGCCGCCACGAACCCATCGCGGTCATCGGCATGGCCTGCCGCTACCCCGGTGGCGACACGGTCGAGGACTTCTGGCGCCTGCTGCGCGACAGCGCGAACGTCGTCCGCGAGGTGCCCGCCTCCCGCTGGGACGTCGACGCCTACTACGACCCCGACCCGCGGGCGACCGGCGCCATGTACACCAGGTACGGGACGTTCCTGGACGACGTCACCGGCTGGGACGCCGAGTTCTTCGGCCTGTCGCCGCGCGAGGCGCTGCGCATGGACCCCCACCAGCGGCTGCTGCTGGAGCTGGCCTGGGAGGGCCTGGAGAACTCCGGCATCGCGCCCGCCCGGCTGGCCGGCAGCCGCACCGGCGTGATGGTCGGCTACATGGACACCCTCCAGTACGGCCGGCTGCAGATGGAGCGGCAGGGCGCGGACGCCGTCTCGGACCCGTACCTGGGCCAGGGCGCGGTGTCGAGCGTGGCGGCCGGGCGGATCGCCTACCAGCTCGACCTCATCGGCCCCACGATGACGATCGACACCGCCTGCTCCTCGTCGCTCATCGCCGTCCACCTGGCCATGGAGAGCCTGCGCCGGGGCGAGTGCGACCTCGCGATCGCGGCGGGCGCGTCGCTGACCCTGCACCCCACCACGTACGTCCAGGCGTGCGCCGGGCTGATGATGAGCGCCGACGGCCGGTGCAAGACGTTCGACGAGCGGGCCGACGGCTACGTCATGGGCGAGGGCGGCGGCCTGGTCGTGCTGGAGCCGCTGTCGAAGGCCGTCGCGAACGGCCGCCGCATCCGCGCCGTCCTGCGCGGCTCGGCGGTCAACCAGGACGGCCGCAGCAACGGGCTCACCGCGCCCAGCCGCAAGGCGCAGGCCGACGTCATCACCCGGGCGCTCGCCGCGGCCCGGATCGCCCCCGACGACATCGACTACGTCGAGGCGCACGGCTCGGGCACCCACCTGGGCGACGCCATCGAGCTGTCCGCGCTGCACGACGTCTTCGGCGGCCGCGGGCCCGGCCGGCCGCTGCGGGTCGGCGCCGTCAAGACCAACATCGGCCACACCCAGGCCGCGGCCGGCATCGCCGGGCTGATCAAGACGACGCTCATCCTGGAGAACGGGCTCATCCCGCCCAACCTGCACATGAGCACCCCGGCGGCGGCCATCCCCGAGGACGGCAGCGTCCAGCCGGTCACCGGGCCCGTGCCGCTGCCGCGCGCGGACCGGCCCCGGCTCATGGGGGTCAGCTCCTTCGGCCTGTCGGGCACGAACGCCCACGTCGTCGTCGAGGCCGCCCCGGACACCCAGGCGTCCGCCGCCGCCGGCCGGCCGGCCGCGTACGTGCTGCCCGTGTCGGCGGCCACCCGGGAGGCGCTGGGCGAGCAGGCCGGCCGGCTCGCGGAGTGGCTGGGCGAGCGGCCCGAGACGCCGCTCGCCGACCTCGCCCGCACCCTCCAGGCCGGACGCGCCGAGCTGGACCACCGCCGCGCCCTCGTCTGCACCGGCACCGGCGACGCGCTGGAGCGGCTGCGCGCCACGGCCCGGCAGGGCGACGGGCACCGCGTCAAGGGCCGCCCCCGCGTCGCGTTCCTGCTCCAGGGGGTCGGCGACCAGTACGCCGGCCTGGGCAGGGAGCTGTACGCCAGGGAGCCCGTGTACGCGCAGGCCGTGGACACCTGCGTCGAGCTGGTGGCCCGCCGCTCCGGCGTGGACCTGCGCCCCCTGTTCTTCCCGGCCGGCGACACCGCCTCCGAGCCCGCCCAGGCCGACCTGGCCGCGCTGCTCGGCCGCCGCCCCACCGGCGCGGACGACGCGTCGCCCCCGGAGCACGACCCGCTGGACCAGGCCGCCATCGCGCACCCGTTCCTGTTCACCGTCGAGTACGCGCTGGCCAGGCTGCTCCAGCACTGGGGCGTCACCCCGGACCTGCTCATCGGCTACAGCCTCGGCGAGTACGTGGCCGCCTGCCTGGCCGGCGTGTTCACCCTGGAGGACGCGCTGCACGTGGTCGTCGAGCGCGCCCACCTGATCAGTGCCGTCCCCGCGGGCCGCATGGTCGCGGTCGCCGCCCCGGAGGACCGGATCACGGCCACGCTGTCCGGCGCCGGGATCGAGGTGGACGTGGCGGCCCGCAACGGCCCGGCGATGACCGTGCTGAGCGGCCTGCCCGGCGACATCGAGGCGGCCACCGCCGCGCTGACCGCGGCGGGCCTCGCCTGCCGTCCGCTGCGCTCGGCGCACGCCTTCCACTCCACGCTGCTCCAGCCGGCCCGCGAGAAGCTCGCCGCGGTGCTGGAGGCGGTGCCGCGCCGCGCTCCGGCCATCACGATCGTCTCCAACCTCACCGGGCAGCCGCTCACCGCCGAGCAGGCGACCAGCACCTCGTACTGGGCCGACCAGCTCGTCAGCACCGTCCGCTTCGCCGACGGCGTGCGCCACTGCGTGGGGCAGGACGTGGCGGCGTTCGTGGAGCTCGGGCCGGGACAGACCCTCGGCGGCCTGGTCCGGCAGAACCTCGCGGGCGGGACCGCCACGGCGGTCCTCGGCACGCTGCCGCCCCGCTGGAGCGCGGGCGAGCGCCGCGACCCGCACCACGAGCTGCTGGCCGCCTGCGCCGCCCTGTGGGAGCTCGGGGCACCGGTGAAGTGGGACCTCACCCGCCCCGGCGACGGCCAGGTGCTCAGCCTGCCCACATACCCGTTCCAGCGCACCCGATTCTGGCCCGACCTCGGCCCCGACCACGGGACCCAGGCCCCCGCCGGACCGCGCGCCCACACCGCGAGCGGCGCCGAGACGGACGGGGACCACGTGTTCGTCCCGGCCTGGCGTCAGGACCCGGCGCGCGCCGCCGTCCCGGAGTCCGTGCGGCTGCCCGGCCCGCTCGTCGTCTTCGCCGACCCCGGCGGCGTCGGCACGGCCCTGGCCGGCCTCGCCGCGGCGGCGGGAACGCGGGTCGTCGAGGTGCACCCCCGGCCTTCCACCGCCGATCCCGCGGCCGGGCCGGTTCGCGACGGCAGGCGTCTCACCATCGACCCGGCCGCGCCCGGGCACTACGCCGAGGTGTTCGCCGGGCTCGGCGACGGGCCCGTCCACGTGGCGTACCTGTGGGGCCTGACCCCCGGCGCGCCGGACGCGTTCCCGGGGGCCTTCGCGGGGGACGCGGAGCTGCGCGCCGCCGTGGAGCACGGCTTCACCGGGCTCCTCCTGGCCGTCCAGGCGCTCGGCGACCTGCCCGGCCGCCAGGGCGTACGGCTGCTGACCGTCACCGCGGGCGCCACCGAGATCCTGGGCGGCGACACGCCCGCGCCCCACCAGGCGCTCGCCCACGGCCTCGGCCGCGCGGTGCGGCACGAGTACCCCGGCCTGACCTGGAGCGGCGTCGACCTCGACCCCGAGCCCGACGGGCGGGCGGCGGCGCGGCTGGCCCACGAGCTGACGACCGAGCCGTCCGACGGCGAGGAGCCCGATGCCCGCGACCCGCTGACGGGCTGGCGGCGCGGCCGCCGCTGGATCCGCGCATGGGCCCAGGCCCCCGACCCGGCTCCCGAGGACGCCGTGTGGCGGGCCGACGGGGCGTACCTCATCACCGGTGGCACCCGCGGCCTGGGCATGGCGCTCGCCAAGCACCTCGTGCGCTCCGGCGTCCGCCGCCTCGCCCTCGTCGGCCGCACCCCCATCCCCCGGGAGACCGGCCGCACCCCCGTCCCCCGGGAGACCGGCCGCACCCCCGTCCCCCGGGAGACCGGCCGCATCGCCCTCCCCGGTGAGGTCGGCCAGACCCCCACGGCGGGGGAGCCCGGCGACCGGGTGGCGGCGACCCTGCGGGACGTGGCCGAGCTGGAGGCCGCCGGCGCCGAGGTGCTGCTGCTCACCGCCGACACCGGCGTCCCCGCCGAGCTGCGCGCGGCACTGGCCCGCGCCCGCGAGCGCTTCGGCCGGCTCCACGGCGTCGTCCACGCCGCCGGCCTGCCCGCCGGCGGCCTGACGCAGCGCCGCACGGTCGCCGACGCCACCGCGGTGCTCGCCCCCAAGGTCCTCGCCATGGGCCCCCTGGCCGAGCTGGTCGGCCCGGACACGCCCGCCGACGAGCGGCCCGAGCTGCTCGTCCTCTACTCCTCCGCCGTCACCGCGTTCGGCGGCATCGGCGAGGCCGACTACTGCGCCGCCAACACCGTCCTCGACGCGTACGGGCAGGCGCTGGACGCGTCCTCCTCGACCCGGGTCGTCTCGGTGGCCTGGGGCCCGTGGCGGCACGACGTGTGGCAGGCCGAGAACCTCAAGACCACCGGCGGCCTCGCCGAGCGGGTGGCCGCCTACCGCGCCGCCCACGGCTTCACGGACGAGGCGGGCTGCGCGCTGCTCGACCGCGTCGTGGCCGGTGGTCACGGCGGGGTCATGGCCGTGCGGCAGCCGCTGCGCGCGGTGCTGGACGCCTGGTCGAGCATGCTCGACCTGGACGACCTCGTCGGCGCCGCCGTGGCGGCCGGCCCGAAGGGCGAGCGGTTCCCGCGCCCGCGGCTGCGCGCCGACTACGTGCCGCCCCGCTCGGACGCCGAGGCGCGCATGGCCGACCTGTGGGGCGCCTTCCTCGGCATCGACGCGGTCGGCGTCCACGACCCGTTCTTCGACCTCGGCGGCAACTCGCTGGTCGGCATGGCCATGGTGCTCGCCATCGAGAAGGAGCTCGGCCGGCCGGTGCCGCCCGCGCTGCTGTTCGAGCACGCGACCGTCGCGGAGTTCACGGCGGCGCTCGGCGCGGCCGGGGCCGGCGGCGACGGCAGTGGCGGGAGCGGCCAGGAGGCGCTGGCCGGCAGTTCGGCACGGGGGGAACGGCGGCGCAGGGCCCGTTCCGGCAACCGGAGATGAGGACGATTGACGTGATCGACGACATCGACGAGATCGACGGCGAGAGCTCCGGCACCGACATCGCGATCGTCGGCATGTCGGGGCGCTTCCCGGGGGCGGCCGACGTGGCCGGGCTGTGGTCCGTGATCCGGTCCGGCGCGTCCGGCGTCACCCGGTTCACCGACGACGAGCTGCGCGCCGCCGGCGTCCCCGAGGAGCTCATCGCCGACCCGTCGTACGTGAAGGCGAGCCCGGTGATCGACGGCGTCGAGCTGTTCGACGCGGGCTTCTTCGGGATCGGCCCGAAGGAGGCGCAGATCCTCGACCCGCAGCACCGGCTGTTCCTTGAGCACGGCTGGACGGCGCTGGAGGACGCCGGGTGCGACCCGACGCGCTTCGACGGGGCCGTCGGCGTGTTCGCCGGCTGCGCGCACAGCTCGTACATGCAGAACAACCTGCTGCCCAGCGGCATCGGCGCCGTCATGGGCGAGCTCGCGGTCGGGCTGGCCAACGACAAGGACTCCCTCACCACCCGCGTCGCGCACACCCTCGGCCTGTCCGGCCCCAGCTACGGCGTGCAGAGCTACTGCTCGACGTCGCTGGTCGCCGTGTGCGCCGCCGCGACCAGCCTGGCGAGCTTCGAGTGCGACCTGGCGCTGGCCGGCGGCGTCGCCGTGAACGTGCCGCACCGCGTCGGCTACCTCTACCAGCAGGGCGGCATCGCGCCGCCCGACGGTGAGTGCCGCGCGTTCGACGCGGGCGGCCTGGGCGCGCCGCTCGGCAGCGGCGTCGGCGTGGTCGCGCTGCGGCGGCTGGAGGACGCGCTGGCCGACGGCGACCAGATCTACGCCGTGCTGCGCGGCTGGGCGGTCAACAACGACGCCGGACGCAAGGTCGGCTTCACCGCCCCCGGCGTGCAGGGGCAGGCGGCGGTCATGGCGGAGGCGCTGGCGAGCGCCGGGCTGACCCCCGCCGACATCGACTACGTCGAGGCGCACGGCACCGGCACCGCGCTCGGCGACGCGGCCGAGCTGGCCGCGTTGCAGCAGGTGTTCCGGGACGAGTCCGTCCTCATCGGGTCCGTCAAGACGAACCTCGGCCACCTCGACCGCGCCGCCGGCGTCACCAACCTCATCAAGGTCGCGCTCTCCCTGCGCCACGACGAGATCCCGCCGACCGTCAACCTGACCGACCCCAACCCGCAGCTCGCCTCCGGCCAGGCCCGGCTGGAGATCGTCACCGGGCTGCGCCGCTGGCCGCGCGAGGCGGGCCGGACCCGCCGCGCCGGGGTGAGCGCGTTCGGCATCGGCGGCACGAACGCGCACGTGGTGGTCGAGGAGGCGCCGCTGGTGCCGCGCACCGAGGAGCAGCCGCGCCCCGAGCTGCTCGTCTGGTCCGCCCGTACGGCCTCCGCCGCCGACGCGATGACGGAACGCCTGGCCGCGCACCTGGCCGCCGACGGCTCCGCGCACCGGCTGGCCGACGTCGCCCACACGCTGCAGACCGGGCGGCAGGTGTTCGCCCACCGGCGGATGGCGGTGGCCTCCTCCACGGACGAGGCGGCCGGGCGGATCCGGTCCGGGGCGGTGCTCGGCGGCGCCGGGAGCCGCGCCGACCGGCCCGTCGCCTTCCTCATCGCCGGCACCGGCGAGCAGTACCCGGGGATGGCCGCCGAGCTGTACGAGAGCGAGCCGGTGTTCCGGGCGGCGCTCGACAAGTGCCGCGCCGAGCTGCGGCGCCGGACGGGCGGCGAGGACCCGCTCGCCGAGATGATCGGGCCGCGGCGGGGCGGCGAGGGGGACGCGCTCGGCCGGTTGCTCGGCCGCGCCTCCGCGCCCGCCGCGGCGCCCCCCACCCGGGTGCTCCAGCCCGCGCTGTTCGCCGTCGAGTACGCGCTGGCGCGGCTCGTCCAGTCGTGGGGCGTCGAGCCGGCCGCGCTGGCCGGCTACAGCCTCGGCGAGTACGTCGCGGCATGCCTGGCCGGGGTGATGTCCCTGGAGTCGGCCGTCGCGCTGGTCGCCCACCGGGCCGCCCTCATCGACGAGCTGCCGCCCGGCCGGATGTGCGCGGTGCCGCTCGCCGCCGCCGACCTGCGGGAGCGCCTGGCCGGCGTGACCGGTGTGGACGTCGCCGCGGTCAGCGGGCCCGAGCTGACCGTGCTGGCCGGCGACCCGGCGGCGATGGCCGAGGCCAGGGCGCTGCTGGAGGCGGACGGGGTGCCCTGCCGCCCGCTGGCGACCAGCCACGCCTTCCACTCGCGGATGATGGAGCCGCTGCGGGAGCGGCTGACCGCCTGGATCGCCGAGAACGTCCCGCTCCACGCGCCCCGCGTCCCCGTCGTCTCCAACGTCACCGGCGAGCTCGCCACCGCCGCGCAGCTCACCGACCCGGCGTACTGGGCCGAGCACATGTGCGCGACCGTGCGCTTCGACGGCGTCCTGAGCACGCTGCTGCGGCTGGACGGCGACGCGGCGCTGCTGGAGATCGGGCCCGGCCAGTCGCTGGGCGCGATGGCGCGCGGCCACCGCGACTGCCCGCCGGACCGCTGGCCGCTCGTCGTCGCCACGCTGCCGGGTGCGGACGACCCGCGCCCGGCGGGGGAGGCGCTGGCGGAGGCGGCCGGGCGGCTGTGGCTGGCCGGGGTGCCGATCGACTGGTCGGGCTACCGGCAGGACCGGCCGGTGGCCAAGGTGGGGCTGCCGACGTATCCGTTCGAGCGGGAGCGCTACTGGATCGACCCGCCGTCCCAGGCGTCCGCCCCGGTCGCCGCCCCGGTCGCCGTCCCGGCCGCGGCCGGTCAGCGGGCTTCCGATGGCGGCGCCACTTCGCAGGCCCTGAACGGCGTCACCCCGCAGGCCGTGAACGGCGCCGCCCCGTCCTTCGGTGTCGCTTCGTCCTTCGGTGTCGGTTCGTCCTTCGGTGTCGCGGGCGAGGTCTCGGCCGGGCGCCCGCACGTCGAGCTGCTGGTCCCGGAGTGGATCCCGGCGGGGGTTCCCGAGCGCGGGACGCCGGCCCGGGTGGGGCGCTGCGTGCTCGTCTCGGGTGGCGTGCTCGTCTCGGGTGGCGTGCCTGTCTCGGGTGGCGCGGGCGGCGAGGCGGTCGTAAGTGGCGCGGACGGCCGTGGCACCGAGGTGGCCGCGGCCGGTGCGGACGCTCAGGCGGCCGAAGCGCTGGCGCGGTCGTTGCGGGCGCACGGCGTGGACGTCGTGACGGTCACCGGGCCGGACGACCCCGCGGCGCTCACCCGCGCACTGGACGCCTCCACCACCCCCGGCCTGGACCTCTCCGCCACCCGCGGTCTGGACGTCTCCGCCCCGGTCACGGTCGTGGACCTCCGCCTTCTCGCGCCGACCCTGGACTCCTCGGGTCCTGACGGCTCCGCGGCCGGGGGCGGGCTGGTGCCCGTGGCGCGGCTGCTGGCGGCGTTCGGCGAGCAGGGCGGGGACGGGACCCGGGTCCTGCTGGTCACGCGCGGCGGTCAGGCGGCGGCGGACGGGGAGGTCCCGGACGCCGCGCACGCGGCCGCGGCGACCCTGCCGATGGTCGCCAACCAGGAGTACCTCAGCCTCGACTGCGCCGCCGTGGACCTCGACCCGGACGCCGACGCCCAGGCCGTGGCCGACGCGCTGACCGGCGAGATCCTGAACCCGTCCGGCGAGGTCTTCGTCGCCTACCGTGACGGCACCCGCCTCCTCCGCGCCTTCACCCCGGGCGAGCCGCCCGCCTCAGAAAGGGCCGCCTCCGAGCTGCCTGCCTCCGAGCTGCCTGCCTCCGAGCCGTCCGCCTCCGAGCCGTCCGCCTCCGAGCCGTCCGCCTCCGAGCCGTCCGCCTCCGAGGCCGGGGGGACGTACCTGGTCACCGGCGGTCTGGGCGACGTCGGGCTGCTCGTCGCCGAGCACCTGGCCCGCGCCGGCGCCGCCCGGCTGGTCCTCACCAGCCGCGCCGGCCTCCCCGCCGACCCGGGCGACCCGCGCCGTGAGGCGGTCGAGCGCATACGCGCCCTGGTCGCCGAGGTGCTCACCCCCGCCGTGGACGTCACCGACGCCGCCGCCATGCGCGCCACGCTCGCCGGCCTCGCCGATCGCGGCGCGTACCGGCTGGACGGGGTCGTGCACGCCGCGGCCGACACGCGGCCCGGCGGCTTCCGCCCGCTGCGCGACCTCGACGACGAGGCCGTCGCCCGCCACTTCGCCGCCAAGGTGACCGGCGCCCAGGTGCTGGAGCAGGTGCTGGGCGAGCTCCCGGCCGACCGGGCGCCGCGCTTCTGCCTCGTGTTCTCGTCCACCTCGGCCGTTCTCGGCGGCATCACGTTCGGCAGCTACGCCGCCGCCAACGCCGCCCTGACCGCGCTCGCCCACCGCGGCCACTCCGCCTGGGAGCGGGGCCGTACCCCCACCCGGTGGGTGGCGGCGAGCTGGGACACCTGGGCCGTCACCCTTGACCGGCTGGAGGGCGGCATGGGCGCGGCGATGGCCGCGCACTCGATGAGCGCGGCGGAGTCGCTGGCGGCCTTCGACCGGCTGACGGCCGCGACGCGGCCCGGGCTGGTGGTCGCGGCGGGCGGGCTGGACGACCGGCTGCCCCGCTCCGTGCCCGCCGCCACGGCCCTCCTCGCCGGGTCCGTCCCCGAGGCCGGTGCGGAGGGGCTGCCCGCCGGCGCCGGCGACCGGTTTCCGCGCCCCGAGCTTCCGCAGCCCTACACCCCGCCGCAGTCGCCGGTGGAGCACGCGCTCGCGGCGCTCTGGTCCGAGGTGCTGGGCGTCGAGCCGGTCGGCACCCGGGACAACTTCTTCGACCTCGGCGGCAACTCGCTGGTGGCGCTGCAGATGCTCGCCCTGGTGAAGCAGCGGTTCGGGGTGGCGGTGCCCACCGTGGCGCTGTTCGAGGCGCCGACGGTCGGCACCCTGGCCGTCATCCTGGACGAACGCGGCGCAACAGCGACAGCCCCGTCCACAGCCACGGCAGTCACGGAGCCCGCGTCCCTGCCCGCCGTCCGCGTCGTCGGCGAGCGCACCAGGACCGCCACCGAGGACGACCGCCGCATCGCGATCATCGGCATGGCCGGCCGCTTCCCCGGCGCCCCGGACGTGGCCACGTTCTGGCGCAACCTCAACGACGGCGTCGAGTCCATCAGCTTCTTCTCCGAGGAGGAGCTGCTGGCCGCCGGGGCCGACCCCGAGCAGATCAAGGACCCCGCGTACGTGCCGGCCCGGCCCGTCCTGGACGACGTCAGCGGCTTCGACGCGGCCTTCTTCGGCATGAGCCCCCGCATGGCCGCCATCACCGACCCGCAGCAGCGCGCCTTCCTGGAGGTGTGCTGGGAGGCGCTCGAACAGGGCGGCTACGCGGCGCCGGAGCACCGGGGCCGGGTGGGCGTGTTCGGCGGCGCCAACATCAGCACGTACCTGCTCCGGATGACCGACCACCTGCTCGGCGGCGGCCAGAACGAGTTCAGCGGGTTCGAGGTCATCATGGGCAACGACAAGGACGCCCTCACCACGACCGTGTCGTACCTGTTCGACCTGTACGGGCCGAGTGTCGCGGTGCAGACGTTCTGCTCCACCTCGCTGGTGGCCGCGCACCTGGCCGTGCAGAGCCTGCGGGCCGGGGACTGCGAGCTGGCGCTCGCGGGCGGCGTGTCGATCCGCGTGCCGGACCGGGTCGGCCACCTGTACGGGCCGGGCGGCCAGGAGTCGCCCGACGGCCACGTGCGCGCCTTCGACGCCGCCGCCAAGGGCAGCATGTTCGGCGACGGCGCCGCCGCCGTGCTGCTGAAGCGGCTGCCCGACGCGATCCGCGACGGCGACCACGTCTGGGCCGTCATCCGCGGCTCGGCCATGAACAACGACGGCGCGCTCAAGGTCGGCTACACCGCGCCCAGCGTCGTCGGCCAGTCCCGGGTCATCGCCGACGCGATGGCCGACGCCGGCGTCACCGGCGAGGACATCAGTTACGTCGAGGCGCACGGCACCGCGACCGAGCTGGGCGACCCCATCGAGGTGGCCGCCCTGACCCGGGCCTTCGGCACGACGCGGGAGCGGCGGTACTGCCCGATCGGTTCGGTCAAGACCAACGTCGGCCACCTCGACCGGGCGGCCGGGGCGAGCGGCCTCATCAAGACCTCGCTCGCCGCGCACCACGGGATCATCCCGGCCAGCCTGCACTACACCAGCCCCAACCCCGAGATCGACTTCGACGGCAGCCCCTTCTACGTCAACGCCGAGCTGTCCCCGTGGCGCACCCGCGACGGCAGGCCGCGCATCGCGGGGCTCAACTCGCTCGGGATGGGCGGGACGAACGTGCACATGGTGATCGAGGAGGCCCCCGCCCGTGACCAGGGCGTTCCGGGGACCGGGCGCCGGTACCAGGTGGTGCCGGTCTCGGCTCGTACGGCCGCGGCGGCGGACGAGGCGTGCCGGCGGCTCGGCCGGCACCTCGGCGCCGAGCCCGGCCCGCGGCTCGCCGACGTCGCCTACACGCTCCAGGTGGGGCGCAAGACGTTCGAGCACCGCAGGGCCGTCGTGGCCGGCGACGTCGCGACGGCCGCCGCGGCGCTCGACGGGCGGCGGGCGGACGATCTGCTGGGCCGGGTCGAGACGGTGCAGGGCCGGCAGGTGGCGTTCCTGTTGGCGGGCGTCGGCGAGCAGTACCCGGGCCTGGCGGGCGACCTCTACCGGCACGAGCCGGCCTTCCGCGCCGCGCTGGACGAGTGCCTGGCCCACCTGGCCGGGGCGCTGGACGGAGTCGTGGACGCGGCCGAGCTGGCCGACCTGCTGACCGGCGAGCGCGGCGAGAGCGGCGGGCTGGCCGCGCTCCTCGGCCGAGCCGCCCCCGCCGGGAACGGCCGGGAGGCCGCGCTGCGGCGGACCGAGGTGGTGCAGCCCGCGCTGTTCGCCGTCGAGTACGCGCTCGCCCGCACGCTCATGGCCTGGGGCCTCCAGCCGCGGCTCATGCTCGGCTACAGCCTCGGCGAGTACGTCGCCGCCTGCCTGTCCGGTGTGCTGTCCCTGCCCGACGCCGTCGCCCTGGTCGCGCACCGGGCCCGGCTCATCGCCCGGATGCCCGCCGGCTCCATGCTGGCCGTCTCGCTGCCGCCCGACCGGCTGCGCGCCCGCTTCCGGCTGGACGGGCGCGGCCTCGACGTCGCCGCCGTCAACGGCCCGCAGGTCACCGTGGTCGCCGGCCCGGCCGAGGACGTCGAACGGCTGGCCGAGGACCTGCGCGCCGCCGAGGTGCCGTGCCGGCCGCTGGAGACCACCCACGCCTTCCACTCCCGCATGCTGGAGCCGCTGGCCGAGGAGCTGACCCGGTGGGTCGCCGCCAACGTCCGGCTCAACCCGCCGGCCCTGCCGTACGTGTCGAACCTGACCGGCGCCGTCGCGGACGCCGCGCTCGTGCAGGACCCCGGCTACTGGGCGCGGCACATGTGCGGCACGGTCCGCTTCGCCGACGGCATCGGCACGCTGCTGGCCGACCCCGGCCTCGCCGTGGTGGAGATCGGGCCGGGGCAGTCGCTCGGCGCGATGGTGCGCGGCGCGGGCTGCCCGCCGGAGCGGTGGCCGCTGGTCACGCACACGCTGCCCGCCGCGAGCGACACGCGGCCCGGCGACGAGGCCCTGGCCGGCGCCCTGGCCCGGCTGTGGCTGTGCGGCGTCACCCTCGACTGGAACGTCTACCACGGCCGCACCCCGGAAGGCCCTCAGGAGGGACTGCCCGGCCGGGTGCCGCTGCCGACGTACCCGTTCCAGCGGCAGCGCTACTGGATCGACCCGCCCGCGGGGGCGCGCAGGGAGGCCGGCGAGCCCGCGGCGGAGGCGCCCGCCGACCTGTTCGAGGCGATCACCAGCCTGCCCAAGCTGCCCGAGGAGCAGTGGCTGTACCTGCCGGTGTGGCGGCAGACCGCGCCCCCCGCCGCCGCGGAGCGGCAGCCCGGGTCGTGGCTGGTGTTCACCCGCGACGGGCTCGCCGACGAGGCCGCCGACCGGCTGCGCGCCGCCGTCGCCCCCACGGGCGCGGCCGTGACCGCGGTACGGCCGGGCGACGCCTACGCCGCCACCGCCGACGGCTACACGATCCGGCCGGGTGACGTGGCCGACACCCTGGCCCTGCTGCGCGACCTGCGCCTCGCCGGCCGCCCCCTGGACCGCGTCGTCCACCTGTGGACCCTGGACGCCCCGGACCCGGTGGCTTCGGGCGCGGACACCCCGGGCCCGACCGGGCCGGGCCTGGTGGTCCCGGGCGCGGGCACCCCGGACCCGACCGAGCCGGGAGTGGAGACCGCTGCGGAGGACCCGGCCGCCGCCGGACACGCCGTGGACCTCGGTCTGCGCACGCTCGTGGCGCTCGCCCGCGCCGCCGGCGAGTCCGGCATCGGAGCCTGGTCGCTGGACGTGGCCGTCGCCGGGACGCAGCCGGTGCTCGGCGACGAGGTGGCCGACCCGTACGGCGCGACGCTGCTCGGCCCGTGCGCGGTGATCCCGCTGGAGTACCCCGGCGTGACCACCCGCCTCGTCGACCTGCCCGCCGGACCCGGGACGCGCGACCTGGACGGCCTGGCCGCCGAGCTGGCCCGCCCGCAGAGCGAGCGCACCGTGGCGCTGCGCCGGGGCCGCCGTTGGGTCCCCGGCTACGACCCCCTCCCGGCCCCGCCCCCTGGGACGGAGCCGCTGCGGGAGGGCGGCGTGTACCTGGTCACCGGCGGCCTCGGCGGCATCGCCCTGGGCCTGGCCGAGCACCTGGTCCGCGCGTGCCGGGCGCGGCTGGTGCTGCTGGCCCGCCACGGCCTGCCGCCCCGCGCCGACTGGGCCGGGATCCTGTCCGGCGACACCCACGCCGGGGAGACCACCCGGCGGCGCGTCCGGGCCGTCGCGGAGCTGGAGGCGCTGGGCGCCGAGGTCGAGATCGTCACCGGCGACGTCTCCCGGCCCGAGGACGTGCGCCGCGCCGTGGACACGGCCGTCGCCCGCTTCGGGGCCCTGCACGGCGTCCTGCACGCGGCCGGCGTCCCCGCCATGGGCCTCATGCAGTTCAAACGTCCCGAGGAGCTGGACGAGGTGCTGGCGCCCAAGCTCGCCGGCACCCTCGCCCTGGCCGAGGCGCTGCGCCTGGGCCGGCCGGACGAGGTCGAGCTGGACTTCCTCGTGCTGTTCTCCTCGATCACCTCGGCCACCGGCGGCGGCCCCGGCCAGGTCGACTACTGCGCCGCCAACGCCTTCCTCGACGCCTACGCCCACCGGCTGGCCGCGACGGGACGGCGCGTGGTGTCGGTCGGCTGGGGCGAGTGGACGTGGAACGCCTGGGAGGCCGGGCTCGCCGGGTACGAGGAGGCGCTGGCCGACTTCTTCCGGCAGAACCGGGCCCGCGTCGGCATCGCGTTCGACGACGGCTGGCGCTCGATGCTGCGCGCCCTGGCCACCGGCGAGCCAAGGGTCGTCGTCTCCACCCAGGACTTCCCGACGCTGGTGCGCGGCAGCAGCGAGTTCACCGTGGACGTGGTGACCTCGCCGGCGATGGGCGGCGCGAGCGGCGAGCGGCACCCGAGGCCCGAGCTGCTCACCGCCTACCAGGAGCCGGACGGCCACGCCGAGGAGACCATCGCCGCCATCTGGGGCGAGTCGCTGCGCCTCGACCGGGTCGGGGTGCTGGACAACTTCTTCGAGCTCGGCGGCAACTCGCTGCTCGGCGTCGCCATCGTGGCCGCCGTGCGGCGCGCGTTCGAGCTGGACGAGCTGCCGCCGCACGTCCTGTACGAGGCGCCGACCGTGGCCGCGCTCGGCCGGACCGTCGAGGCGCTGGCCTCGGGCGCGGCCCCGGCCCTGGCCGGCTCGGGCGGCGGCAGCCAGGTGCGCGCGCAGCTACGCCGCTCCGGCCTGGAGGCGTCGGCGGCGCGCAGGCGAGGACGGTGACGGCCGCCCATGACCCACGACCCCTACGCGGTGCCGGACGACTTCAGGACGGCACCCCTACCGGCGGCCGGACGACCTCCGGTCGGCGGATCCTACGAGAAGACCCACAGAGCATGCGAGAGACCAACGATGAGCGGAACGGAGCGGACATGACCCTTATCGGCGTGATCGGCGCTGGCGTCATGGGAGTCGGGGTCGCCCAGAACCTCGCCCAGACGGGACACGACGTGGTGCTGGTCGACAGGGACGAGCGGATCCTGGCGGACGCGCTGGCCACCATCGCCCGCAACACCCGCATGAGCCGGCTCATGGGCGGCCCCGCCCTCGACCCGGACGAGGTGCTGGCCAGGATCTCCACGGCCGTCGGCGCCGCGGGCGCGGCCAAGGCCGACCTGGTCATCGAGAACGTCACCGAGAACTGGGACGTCAAGCGCGAGGTGTACGAGACCCTGGACCGCGAGTGCGGCCCGAACACCGTCTTCGTCGTCAACACCTCCGCCATCCCCATCACCAAGGTCGGCGCCGTCACCGGGCGCCCCGACAAGGTGATCGGCGTCCACTTCATGAACCCCGTCCCGGCCAAGCCCGCCGTGGAGCTCATCCCCGGCTTCCACACCTCGCCGGAGACGATCCAGCGCACCCGCGACCTGCTCACCGCCATGGGCAAGAAGGCCGTGGACGTCAAGGACTCCTGCGGCTTCATCTCCAACCGGGTGCTCATGCTCACCGTCAACGAGGCCGCCTACCTCGTCCACGAGGGCGTGGCCGACGCCGAGTCGGTGGACGAGGTGTTCCGGAGCTGCTTCGGCCACCCGATGGGCCCGCTGGAGACGGCCGACCTGATCGGCGTCGACACGATCCTCTACAGCGTCGAGGTGCTCTACGAGCACTACGCCGACAGCAAGTACCGCCCCTGCCCGCTGCTGAAGCAGATGACCGACGCCGGGCTGCACGGCCGCAAGTCCGGCCGCGGCTTCTACACCTACGCCCAGTAACGACACGAAGGAGCTGTTTCGATGACCGACACCAAGGGCCAGATCCTCGGCTTCGTCCGCGACCGGTACCCGCAGGCCGAGATCACCGAGTCGCAGGACATCTTCGCGCTCGGCTTCGTCAACTCGCTGTTCGCGATGGAGCTGGTGATGTTCGTGGAGAAGACCTTCGGCGTCACCATCCCCAACGACGAGCTGCGGATCGACAACTTCCGCACCGCGACCTCCATGTCCGACCTGGTGACCCGGCTCCTGGCCGAGCCGGCCGTCGCGTGACCGTCACCGGCGTGGCGCCGCCCGCCGCCGCTCCGCCGGTCCCGGCCGCCGTCACGGCGCGGGTGACCGACCGGCGCTCCGCGCGGGCGTTCGTCGACACGCACGTGGCGCCGTACGCCGACGCCTACGACCGGGCGGGACGCGTGCCGGAGGAGCTGCTGCGGCGGGTGGCGGAGGCGGGCCTGTGGGCGCCGTTCCTGCCGCCCGAGGCGGGCGGGGCCGGCATGGACTGGGTGACGCTCGGCGAGGTCCACGAGGAGGTGGGTCGCGGCTGCTCCTCGCTGCGCAGCCTGCTCACGGTCCACACCATGGCGGCGTGGACCGTGCAGCGCTGGGGCAGCTCGGAGCAGCGCGAGCGGTGGGCGCCCGCCTTCGCCGCCGGCGAGCGGCTGGGCGCGTTCTGCCTGTCCGAGCCGGGCGCCGGCAGCGACACCTCGGGCATCACCACGACCGCCGCCGAGTCCGGCGGCGGCTGGGTGCTGAACGGCGTCAAGAAGTGGACGACCGGCGGCCAGCGGGCGGACGTGTTCCTCGTCTTCGCCCGCACCGCGGCCAGCATCGGCGCGTTCCTCGTGCCGAGGGACACGCCGGGCGTGGAGGTGCGGCCGATCGACGACATGCTCGGCACCCGCGCGTCCATGCTCGCGGAGATCAGCTTCACCGACGTGGTCCTCGACAAGGACGCGCTGCTCGGCCCGAGCGGCTTCACCGCCGGCATGGTGCTCACCGGCACCCTCGACCTCGGCCGCTACAGCGTGGCGGCCGGGTCGGTCGGCATCGTCCAGGCGTGCCTGGAGGCGTCGGCCGCCTACGCGGCGAGCCGCGAGGTGGGCGGCACGCCGCTGGCGAAGCTGCCGCTCATCCAGGCCAAGCTCTCCGACATGGTGACCGACGCGCGGGCGGCCCGGCTGCTGCTGGCCGAGGCCGGCCGCCTCAAGGACGCCGGCGAGGCGTCCACGATCATGGCGACGTGGGTGGCGAAGTACTTCGCCTCCACCGCCGCCGCCCGGCACGCCTCCGAGGCCGTGCAGATCCACGGCGCCAACGGGTGCGGCACCGACTACCCCGTGGCGCGCTACTACAGGGACGCCAAGGTGATGGAGATCATCGAAGGCAGCAACGAGATCCAGCGGATGACCATCGCTGGCCAGGCCGATCGGGAGAAGACCGGATGAGCGTTACCGCCGAGAGCCCGGACGCCGGCGTCGCCCTGCTTCCTCGGAAGCCGGCGCGGGGCCGCATCAAGTGCATCGTGTGGGACCTCGACAACACCCTCTGGAACGGCGTGCTGCTGGAGGACGGCGAGGTCCACGTCCGGCCGGCCGTCGTCGAGCGCATCCACGAGCTGGACCGCAAGGGCATCCTGCACTCCGTGGCCAGCAAGAACGACCGCGACACCGCGCTCGCCCAGCTGCGCGCCCTCGGCCTGGAGGAGATGTTCCTCCACCCGCAGATCGGCTGGAACCCCAAGTCGGAGTCGATCCGCAGCATCGCCAAGGCGCTCAACCTGGGCCTGGACGCGTTCGCGTTCGTCGACGACCAGGAGTTCGAGCGGGCCGAGGTGGCGCACGGCGTGCCGGAGGTCACCTGCGTCGACATCCTCGACCTGGAGGAGGCGCTGGCCCGGCCGGAGTTCCAGCCCCGGTTCGTCACCGACGAGTCGGCGCAGCGGCGCCACATGTACCAGGGGCAGATCGCCCGCGACGAGCTGGAGCAGGACTTCGTCGGCACCAACGAGGAGTTCCTGGCGAGCCTGGAGATGGACTTCACCATCGCCCCGGCCGCCCGTGAGGACCTCCAGCGGGCCGAGGAGCTCACGGTCCGCACCAACCAGCTCAACTCGACCGGCCGCACGTACTCCTACGACGAGCTGGACGAGCTGCGCGAGTCGGACGACCACCTGCTGCTGGTGGCCTCGCTCACCGACAGGTTCGGCAGCTACGGCAAGATCGGGCTCGCGCTGGTGGAGAAGGGGGCCGACGCCTGGCGGCTCAACATGATGCTCATGTCGTGCCGGGTGATGTCGCGCGGCGTCGGCATGGTGCTGCTCAACCACATCATGCGGCTGGCCGCCCAGGAGGGCGCGGCGCTGCGCGCCGACTTCGTCGAGACCGGACGCAACCGCATGATGCAGGTGACGTACGCGTTCGCCGGCTTCAGGGAGGTGGAACGGGACGGGGCGCACGTGGTGCTGGAGGCCGACCTGAGCGCGGTGCAGCCGCCCCCGCCGTACGTGCGGCTCGAAGTGAGGACGACATGACCGTCGGCGAGCTGGTGAGCGACGAGGCGTTGGCGCGCTGGCTGCCGTTCCGGGGACTGACCGGCACCGAGCCGGGCGCGCTGCCGATGTACTGCCTGCCGCACGCGGGCGGCGCCGCCTCGGCGTTCCGGGTGTGGCAGCGCAAGCTGCCCGGCGTCGCCGTGCAGCCGGTGCAGCCGCCGGGCCGGGAGAGCCGGCACAAGGAGCCGCCATACCTGCGGATGGCCCCGCTCGTGTCGGACCTCGCCGACGTCGTGCTCGCCGACGTGGAGCTGTCGGCGGCCGGCCGCAGGTACACCCTGTACGGCCACAGCCTGGGCGCCATCGTGGCGTTCGAGCTGGTCCGGGAGATCCGGCGGCGCGGCGGCCCGGAGCCGGTGCACCTGTTCGTGTCCGGCTCCGACGCCCCGCACGTCACGGAGGAGTCGGGGCCGCCGGTCGGCGGGATGAGCAGGCCGGAGCTGGTGGCGCTGCTGCGCGGGCTCGGCGGCACCCCCGAGTGGCTGCTGTCCGACCCCGAGGCGCTGGACATGGTGCTGCCGTCGGTGCAGGCCGACTTCACCGTCAAGGAGACGTACGTCTACCAGGAGGAGGCGCCGCTGGACGTGCCGATCTCGGCGTTGTGCGGGGAGACCGACCCGCGGGTCTCGCCGGTGAAGCTGGCCAGGTGGCTGGACCAGACGGCCCGCGAGTTCCTGCTGCACGGGTTCGACGGCGGGCACTTCGCGGTGTTCGAGCAGGCGCAGCGGACCCATCGCATCCTGGCGGAGGCGCTGCGGCCGTGGGTGTGACGGCTCGTCCGGTGACGGTGCGGGAGTGGCTGCCACTCCCGCACCGTCCGCGTGTGGAGCCCCTGGGGGCGGCGGTCGAGGTGTGGAAGGTGCGGCTCGACCGTCCCGCCCGCCCCGAGTGGCGGGGCTGGCTGTCCGCCGCCGAGCGCGACCGGGCGGCCGGCTTCGCCGACGCGGGGGAGCGGCACCGGTACGTGGTGGCGCACGCGGCGCTGCGGTCCGTGCTCGGGCGGCTGTGCGGCGTGGCCCCGGAGGACGTCGGGTTCACGACGGAGGAGTCCGGCCGGCCGTGCCTGCGGGCCGGACCCGACTTCAACCTGTCGCACTCCGGCGACCGGGCCCTGATCGCCGTCGCCGCCTCCGGCACGCGCGTGGGCGTGGACGTCGAGCGGATCCGCGCCGACCTCGACCACCTGGAGCTGGCCCGGCGCATGTACCAGCCGGAGGAGGCCGCGCGGGTGCGTGAGCGCGGCCTGGCGGAGTACTTCCGGCTGTGGACCGCCAAGGAGGCGTACGTCAAGGCCACCGGCGCCGGGCTGGCCGGCCTGCGCGGCTGCCTGGTCACGGACTCGGTGACGGGCTGCTGGGTCACCGAGACGGCAGAGGGGAGCGCGACGGTGTCGTCGCGCTCCCCGAGCCAAGGGCCGTGGCCGGTGCGCTGGCTGGACGTGGCCCCCGGCTACGCCGCCGCCCTGGTCACGACCGCTTGGACACCGGCACCACGTACCGGGTGAACACCAGGTCCCGCAGCACGTCGTCGCCGCCCTCGACGATCGAGACGTACCTCATGTCGCGGGCCAGCTTGCCGATGACCGACTCGTGCGTGTACCCCAGCCCGCCGAACATCTCCGACGCCGTCGAGGCGATCTGCCAGCCGGTCTGCCCGCAGAACATCTTCGTCGTCAGCGCCTGCTTCAGCGTGCCCGTGCGCAGGAACTCCTCGCCCGCGTCCGGCCGGGCCGCGATCGCGTCGTACGCCCGCGCCGCGGTCAGGCACTGGTTGGTCATGACCTCGATCTGCATCTCGAACTGCCCCAGCCGGGAGGCGAACACCGCGTTGGCCGTCAGCGGCGCCCCCTTCACCGACTTCGCCTTGCCGTAGTCCATGCACACGTCGCGGATGCGGCGGGCGACGCCGAGCGCCGTGGTGGCGATCAGGATGCGGCTCGCGTTCAGCCCCACCTCCAGCAGGCGCAGCCCGTTGCCGCGCAGCACGTTGGCCGCCGGCACGCGCACCCCCGACAGCGACACCTGGTAGGTGGCCGACGAGCGCAGCCCGATGACGTCCCACCGCTTGTCCACGGTGACGCCCGGGGTGTCGCGCGGGACGAGCACCGCCAGGTAGCCCGACGGGTCCTTCTGGCTGCGCGCGATCACCACGAGGAACTGCGCGAAGCCGGTGTTCGTGGAGAACGCCTTCTGCCCGTCGAGGACGACCGTGTCGCCCTCGACCCGGGCCGTCGTCGTCATGCGGGCCAGCTCGCTGCCCGCCGCGTGCTCGCTGCCCAGCGTGGCGGCGAAGCCGTTCTCCGCCACCAGCCGGCCGAGATGCCGCTCCTTCAGCTCCTCCGAGCCGTACCAGGTCACCATGCTCGTCGTCAGGATCGGGATGAACAGGGTGAACGCCACCCCGGCGTCGTGGTAGGCCAGCTCGCTGGTGATGCGGACGCTCTCCTCCAGGCCGAGGCCCAGCCCGCCATGCTCCTTGGGCAGCCACCAGTTGGCCAGGCCCGTCCCGGCGAAGCGCTCGTACAGGGGCAGCGGCGCCTCGGCCAGCGAGTCGAGGTAGGCGTCGTTGCCGGTCAGCTCGCGCCGGGCGAAGCCCTGGACCGCGCGCAGGTACTCGGGCTGCTTCATCGGCTCACTCCTGCTCGTCGCGCGCGTCGAGCAGCTCGGCGAGCCGGCGCACCGTCGGGCACTCCAGCAGGCCGGTGACCGGCACGGACGCGTTCAGCTGCCTGCGGACCCGGGTGGTGAGCTCGATCGCGAGCAGCGAGTGGCCGCCGAGCTCGAAGAAGTTGTCCAGCGCGCCGATCGGCTCGATGCCGAGCACCCGCGACCAGATCGCGGCCAGCGTCGCCTCGGTGCCCTCGCGCGGCTCGACGTAGGCGTTGTTCAGCTCCGGCCGCGGGTGCCGCTCCTGGTCGTCGTCATCGTCGCCGGCCTCGTGGATGTCGCCGGTGACCCACTGCGCCAGCCGCGCCTCCAGCGGGCCGGTCGAGATGACGAAGTGCCCGGCCCGGTCGGCCGCCGACAGCGCCCGCTCGAACACGCCCACGCCCTCGGCCGGGGTCATCGCGTAGTCGACGACCGCGCCGCTGTGCCCGGCCACCCGGTCGGGGTCGATGTTCCAGGTGTCCCAGTCGACGGTCACCCACCGGCCCTCGCCCGCCGTGCGGGCCGCGCGGACGTAGGCGTCCAGCGCCGCGTTCGCCGCCGCGTACGGGGCGAGCGTCATGCCGCCCAGCACCGACGCGATCGACGACAGCGTGATGCGCCGGTCGGGGCACTGCTCGCCGAGCACCTTCTGCAGCACGTGGAAGCCGGTCACCTTGGCCGCCAGGTGCGCGTCGCACTGCTGACGGTCCATCAGGTGCGCGAAGTTGAAGTACGCGCCGTCCTGCACGCCCGCGCCGTGCACCACCACGTCGATCGCGCCGAAGCGGGCCACCGCCTCCGACACGACCGCGCGCATCGCCTCCTCGTCGGCCACGTCGGCCGACAGGGCGAGCACCGTCGCGCCGCGGGCCTCCAGGTCGCGGATGTTGACGATGTGCCGGGCCGTGCGCTCCGTCCCGGGCGGCACGTCGGCGAGGAAGGCGTCCCACTCCTCGCGCGGCGGCAGCGCCGAGCGGGCCGTGAGCACCAGCCGGCAGCCGTACGTGCTCGCCAGGTGCCGGGCGAGCACCAGGCCGACGTCGCCGAGACCGCCGGTGATGAGCACGGTGTCGCCGTCGCGGAACCCGCGCTCCTCGGGGGCGGGCTCCTCCACCGGGTACTGCCGGTAGTCCCGCAGCCACGTCTCGCCCGCGCGCAGCGCCACCGGCCCCTCGTGCGGGCAGACCGCCGCGGCCAGCACCTGCTCGGCCAGCGCCGTCAGGTCCCGGCCCGGCTCGGCGCCGTCCACGTCCACGCTGCGGCAGCGCAGCCGCGGGTTCTCCTGCTGCAGGCTCGGCGCGAGGGCGGCGAGCGTGGAATGCTCCGGGTGACGCAGGTCGGCGCCGGAGACGCCCACCGCGTACGAGGTGAGCAGCACCAGCTCGGCCCGCGGCGCCGACCCCGTGTTGTCCACCAGCTCCCGCGCCAGGGACAGCGCCGAGTAGAAGCCGCGGGCCTGCTCGGCCGTGAAGTGCTCCACCGGGTCCGCGCCCGGGGCGGCCTCGGGGCTCGCCAGGCTGAAGCCGTGGACGATCGCGCGCGGCGCGGCCACCAGCGAGTAGAACAGCTCGGCCACGTCGTCGGCCTTGCCGGGCCGGATCGTGAAGTCGCCGCCGTCGTCCTGGCCGAACCGGTCGCCGGAGCGCACCGTCGTCACCTCGGCGCCGGCCCGCGTGAGCCGCTCCACCAGCGCCTCGCCCCGCTCGTCGCCGGAGAACACCAGCCACGGGCCCGCCAGGCGCAGCCGCTCGTCCAGACCGGCGAGGGGCAGCGGGTGCGGCCGCCAGGTCGGCAGGTACGTCCAGTGCCGCAGGTCGAAGTCCTTGCCGGGGCCCTGCTGCCGGGCCTGGGCCTGCGCCGCCGGGTTGGGCTTGATCCAGTACCGGCGGCGCTGGAACGGGTAGGTCGGCAGCTCCACCCGGCGGCCCTCGCCGCCGTGCAGCGCCGGCCAGTCGATCGCCGCGCCGGCCAGCCACAGCCGCGCCACCGTGGCCAGCAGCCACTCGGCGGCCGGGACGTCGCCGTCCGGCGCGACCGCGATCTCCTCGACGGCCTGGCCCGCGCCGTCGCCCTTCAGCACGTGGACGCCCACGGCGCCGAGCCCGTCGGCCAGCGCGCCCAGGGCCCGCTCCCGGTCCCCGCCCGACGTCTCACCGGCCGACGGCGAGGCGATGCTCGCTGCGCCCGACGGGGAGACCCCGGCACGGCGCAGGACCGTGTCCACGGCCGCCCGCAGCTCGCCCCACCAGGCGTCCGGCACACCGGAGTCCGGCGCGCTCAGCCGTACCTTCGGGTTGCGCCGCTGCGTCTTGCCGCCGATCCACCGCGACGGGTCGCCCAGCGCGGCCACCGCGTCGTCCCGGTCGCGGCACACCACCGCGCGCCGCAGCGCGAAACCGCCCCGCGACACCTGCAGCGTGAACGCCACGTCCGCGAGATCGTCGTCGCCCGCCTCCTCCGCGAGGTGCGCCCGCAGCCGCTCGGTCACGTCCGTCAGCGCCTGCTCGTCGGCCGCCGAGAACACCAGCAGGTGCGGTCCCGGCCGCGCCGGGCGGGCCGGCCGCGGCGGCGCCTGCTCCAGCACGACGTGCGCGTTCGTGCCGCCCAGCCCGAACGAGCTGACCCCGGCCCGGCGCGGATGCGGCCCCGCCGTCCACGGCCGGTGCTCCTTCAGCACCGTGAACCGGTCCTGGGCGCCGGCCAGGGCCGGGTTCGGCGTCTCGTAGTCGGGGGTGCCCGGCAGGAGCTCGTGCTTGAGCGTCATGGCGGCCCGCATCAGCCCGGTCACGCCGGAGGCGCGGTCGAGGTGACCCAGGCTCGGCTTCAGCGAGCCCAGCACGCACGGCGTCTCCCGCGTCTGCGCGAACACCCGGTTCATCGCCGCCAGCTCGATCGAGTCGCCCAGCATCGTGCCCGTGGCGTGGCACTCCACGTAGCCGACCGTGTCCGGCTTGACCCCGGCCACGCCCAGCGCCGACTCGATCACCTCGGCCTGGCCGTCCACGCCCGGCGCGGTGTAGCCGGCCCGCAGCCGGCCGTCGTTGTTGGCCGCCGACCCCAGGATGACCGCGTGGATCACGTCGCCGTCGGCCAGCGCGTCGGACATGCGCTTGAGCGCCACCACGCCGGCGCCGCTGCCCATCACGGTGCCGCTCGCCTCGGCGTCGAAGCTGCGCACCCGGCCGTCGGGCGACATGATGCCGCCCTGCTCGTACAGGTAGCCGGACGGCTGCGGCAGCGGCGTGAACGCGCCGCCCGCCACGGCGATGTCGCACTCGTACGTCAGCAGGCTCTGGCACGCCAGGTGCACCGACACGAGCGAGGTCGAGCAGAACGTCTGCACCGACACCGCCGGCCCGCGCAGCCCCAGCTTGTACGACACCAGCGAGGCCAGCGAGTCGCGCTCGTTGCCCACGGCCATGAGCAGCGCCCCGCCCGGCTGGCCGGTGAGGTGCTGGATGTTCTGCACGATGTAGTCGGGGAACCCGCAGCCGCCGAAGACGGCCACCTGGCCGGGCACGTCGGTCGGGCAGTAGCCGGCCGCCTCCAGCGCCTCCCACGAGCACTCCAGGAACAACCGGTGCTGCGGGTCCATCGTCTCGGCCTCGCGCGGGTTGATGCCGAAGACGGTCGCGTCGAAGCGGTCGAGGCCGTCGAGCGGGCCGCCGACGCGCACGTACCGCGGGTCGGCGAGCCGGCCGGGCTCGACCCCGGCCTCCCGCAGCTCCTCGTCGGTGATCGCGCGCAGGCCCTTCACGCCGGCGAGCAGGTTCCTCCACAGCTCGCCGACGCTCGTGGCGCCCGGGAAGCGCCCGGACATGCCGATCAGCGCGACCGCGGAGTCGTAGTCGGTCTGGGTCTCGGTCATGAGGTCCTTCCGCTTCTGAGCATGGTCCGGCGCTGGGCGATGCGGGAGCGCTGCTGGTCACGGGCGTCGGCCGGCTGCTCCTCGGGCTCCTGGCCGGCGCGGGCCGCCTCCGCCAGGGAGGCGATGGTGGGCGCCTGGTAGAGGATGTGTGGCGGCAGGTAGGACAGCTCCAGCGCCCGCCTGACCTCGGCGATGATCTCCATGCCGAGCAGCGAGTTGCCGCCGAGCTCGAAGAAGTTGTCGTGCACGCCGACCTGCTCCAGGCCGAGCGCCTCGGCCCACACGCCGGCGATGGTCTCCTCGGCGGGCGTCTGCGGCTCGACGTACGCGGTGGACAGGTCGGGCCGTGGGTGCCGGCCGAAGGCGTCGCGGATCTTCTTGACCGTCGCTTGGTGGCTCTCGATGGACGACTTCCGGCTCATCGCGACGAGCGGCGCGAAGTCCTGCGTGGAGGCCACCACGTGCCGCTCGCCGCTGGCCAGCACGCGCAGCAGCGTCTGCCAGCCCTGGTCGAAGGTGAGGCCGAAGTTCTCCCGGTACCAGGTGAAGTACTGCTTGGAGCCCTCGTCGTAGTTCTCCAGGCCGTCGGTCCAGCCGTTCCACGTCCACTCGCACCAGTCGACCGAGGTGACGTGGACGCCGGGCAGCTCGTCGCTCAGCGCGAACGCGTCGAGGAAGGCGTTGGCCGCGCAGTAGTCGACCTGGCCGGCGCCGCCGCCCGTGGCCGAGGTGGTGGAGGAGTAGAGGGCCAGGAAGTCGACCGGCACGTCCCGCAGCACCTCGGCCAGCGCCAGGGTGCCGCCGACCTTCGGGGCGAGGACGCGCTCGACGTCGGCGGCGGTCTTGAACTGCATGAGGCCGACCGCGGGCACGCCCGCGCAGTGGACGACGCCGTTCAGCTCGCCGTACCGGTCGAGCGCGGCGTCCACCGCCCGGCGCACGTCCTCGACGCGCGACACGTCGCCCGCGACGGTGACGACCTCGGCGCCGGCCGCCTCCAGCCGGAGCAGCCCTTCCAGGCGGCGGCGCACCTCGGCGGCCGTGCCGTCGGAGGCGAGGACCGCGTTCCACTGGTCGCGGGGCGGCACGGGAGTGCGGCCGAGCAGCACGAGCCGGGCCTGGAACTGCTCGGCCAGCCGCTCGGCCATGGCCAGGCCGATGCCGCCGAGCCCGCCGGTGACGATGTACGCGCCGCCGGGCCTGACCTGGGCGACGGGCGGATTCTGCTCGATGACGGAGGCGTCGAGGGCCTCGTAGTCGGGGATCCAGCGCCCGCCGCCGCGCAGGGCGACGACCTGGTCGGCCGGCTCGGCCCGCAGCTCGGCGAGCAGCGCCCCGCCGGACAGGCCCTCCGGCTCCACGTCGATGAGGCGGGTGGTGACGCGCGGGTACTCGACGGGGATCAGCCGGGTCGGGCCGAGCAGCGTGCCCCGCGCGGACGCCACCCGGTCGCCGGGATGGACCTTCTGGCCGCCGGTGGTGACGATGTCCAGCGACCAGCCGGGCAGGCCGAGGTCGCCCGCGGCCTTGGCCAGGCCGATCAGCGTGTGCAGGCCGCGCTGGAGGCAGTCCGGGGTGGACTGGGCGGGGTCGGCGCACCACAGGTGGACGACCCGGTCGGGGACCCGGTCGGTGGCGGCCAGCTCGCGCAGCGCGGCCAGCGCGTCCTCGGGGGAGCCGGGCCGTACGGTCAGCCCGTCCGGACCGGAGGAGAACGCCTCGCCGGGACGGACCGTCACCACCTCGCGGCCGGTGTCGCGCAGGTGCGCGAGCAGCGGCGCGGCCACGGCGTCGGCGGCGCCGGCGTCCGTGTAGAGGAGCCAGCGGGCCGCCTCGTCCTCGCGGGGCGGCCTGAGCGTGGTCTGCCGCCACACCGTCGTGTGGATCCAGCGGGTGTCGGGCAGCCGCGGGTACGCCCTGGCGATGCTCGTCGGGTCGCTCTCGTCGAACACCGGCGTGCCGCCGGAGGAGCCGAAGGCGGACTCGTCGATCTCCAGCCAGTACTCCTGGTGCTCGAACGGGTAGGACGGCAGCGGCACGCGGCCGGGGGCCCAGCCGGTGTCCTCGTGCAGGGCGGCCCAGTCGACGCTGACGCCGGTCAGCCAGAGCCGGCCGACGGCGGTGGCGAGCGCCGCGCCCGCGTCCTGCGGGTCGTTGGCGCCGGGCAGCGTGGTGACGATGAGCGGCCACTGCGCGCGGTCGCACGCCGGGTGGCCGCGGGTCAGCGCGCCCAGCGACTGGCCGGGGCCGATCTCGGCGAGCGCGAGGTCGGCGATGCCGAGCACCTTCTCCAGCGCCGCCCCGAACTCGACGGTCTCGCACATGTGCCGCGCCCAGTAGCCCGGGTCGGTGACGACCTCGGCGGTGGCGATCTCGCCGGTGACGTTGCTCAGGTACGGCAGGGCGGGCGGGTTGAGGGTGATGTTGTCGCTGATCCACGCGGTCAGCTCGGCGGCCACCGGCTGGAGCATCCGGGAGTGGAAGGCGTGCGTGGTCTCCAGCCGCCGGTGGCCGATCTTCAGCTCGCGCAGCGTGGCCATGGCCGCCTCGACGTCCTCGGCCGGGCCGGCGAGGACCGTCTGGGAGCCGGTGCGCACGGCCACGTCGAGCCGCCCGCCGTACAGGTCGCCGAGGACCGTGCGCAGCCGCCGCTCGTCGGCCGAGACCGCGAGCATGGCGCCCTCGGGCTGCGAGGTGATGAGCTTGGCCCGGTAGGCGACGAGCCGCAGCGCGTCGGGCAGCGACAGCACGCCCGCCAGGCAGGCCGCCACGTACTCGCCCAGGCTGTAGCCCACCATGATCTCCGGGGTGACGCCCCAGCGGATGAGCTGCCGGGCCAGCGCGTACTCGGCGACGAACACGGCCGGCTGCACCAGGTGGGCCTCGGTGGTGGAGAGCGGCGCGGCGGGCTCGGCCCGGCCGAGCAGCCGGGCCAGGTCGCCGGCGCCGGCGCCCCGCTCGGCGGGGGTGAACACGTCCGAGAGCTGCGCCGCCTCGGTCAGCCCGAGCACGGCCAGGCACTCGTTGACGTCGGCCCGGAAACCGGGCTCCTCCGCGTACAGCTCCGCCACCATGCCCGGGTGCTGCTCGCCGACCCCGGCGATGAGGAACCCGGTCCGGCGGCCCACGGTCGCGTCGTTGCGGCCGAGCGCCGCGGCCGGGTCGGCGAGGCGGGCCGCGGCCTCCTCCGTGGTGCCCGCGACGACGAATCTGCGGTGGTTGAACACCTTCCGCCCCACCTGCAGCGTGTACGCGACGTCGCCCAGGTCGTCGGCCGTGCCGGTGAGCCGCTCGGCGAGCCGGGCGGCCGAGCGGTCGGCGGCCTCGGCGGAGCGGGCCGAGAACGGCAGGATCTGCCACCGGCGCGAGCGGGGCCGGCGCGGCTCCGGCTCGGGCGCCTCGGTGACGATGACGTGCGCGTTCGTGCCGCCCATGCCGAGGGAGCTGACGCCCGCGATGCGGCGCCGTTCGGCGGTGCGCGGCCACGGGGTGACCTCGGCGGTGACGCGGAACGGGCTGTTGTCGAAGTCGATCTCCGGGTTGGGCGAGCGGTAGTGCAGGGTGCCGGGGATCAGCTCCTTGCGCAGCGACTGCACCACCTTGATCAGGCCGGTGACGCCGGAGGCGCGGTCGAGGTGGCCGACGTTCGGCTTGATCGAGCCGAGCACGCAGTACTGCTTGTCCGGGGTGGGGCCGAACGCGCGGGTCAGCGCGGCCACCTCCATCGGGTCGCCGACCTCGGTGGCGGTGCCGTGTGCCTCGACGTACGAGATCTCGGTCGGGTCGACGCCGGCCCGCCTGATCGCGGCGGAGACGCAGCGGCGCTGCCCGTCCACGCTCGGCGCGAGGTAGCTGAACTTCATCGCGCCGTCGTTGTTGATGGCCGAGCCGCGGATGACGGCGAGCACGGTGTCGCGGGCGGCCAGCGCGTCGGGCAGCCGCCGGAGCATGACCACGGCGGCGCCGTCGCCGAACATGCTGCCGCGGCCCTCGGCGTCGAACGTGCGCACGTGCCCGTCGGGCGACTCCTGGCCGCCCTCCTCCCACAGGTAGCCGATCCGGTCGGGGATGCGCACCGACACGCCGCCCGCGATCGCCATGTCGCACTCGCCGCGCCGCAGGCTCTCGCTGGCCAGGTGGACGGCCACCAGCGAGGTGGAGCAGAACGTCTGGACGGCCACGCTCGGGCCGTCCAGGTCGAAGCGGAAGGAGACGTTCGTGGCCAGCGCGTCCTTGTCGTTGCCGATCATCAGGGCGGAGGTGTCGATGCCCATCTCGAACGCCCTGAGCCGGGTCAGCAGGTAGCCGCTGATGTTCATGCCGGCGAACACGCCCACGCTGCCCCGGCCCTCGGGAGTCGCGTACCCGGCGGACTCCAGGGCCTCCCAGACGCACTCCAGGAAGATGCGCTGCTGCGGGTCGGCGAGCGTGGCCTCGCGCGGGTTGTAGCCGAAGAAGCCGGCGTCGAAGCCCCGGATGTCGTCCAGGATGGGCCGCGAGCGGACGTAGTTCGGCTGCTGGAAGGTGGCGGGGCTCACGCCGGCGCTGATCAGCTCGTCGTCGGTGAACCTCGTGAACGACTCGACGCCGGTGCTGATGTTGCGCCAGAACGTCTCGACGTCGGCCGCGCCGGGGAACCGGCCGGACATGCCGATGACGGCTACGTCGGCCTCGCCCGCTGGATGGTGCTGGTCCATCAACATGCCCCTCTTGTCTGGAGTTGCCTTGCCGTTCGCTTCATGGGGGCCGCCCCGCGTCACATGGGCCCGCCGCGGCCCCAGCCGCGGGCGAGCCGGCGGGCGGCGAACGCGCCGGCCACCAGGCCGATCGCCAGCAGGACCACGGCGGGCGGCACCGCGCCCGCCGCGTCGCCGCGTACCGCGGCCTGCATCATGCTCAGGGCCCAGTAGCCGGGCGAGACGTGGGCGGCGAGCTGCGCCCACTCCGGCATGATGCTGAGCGGCACCAGCGCGCCGCCCAGGGAGCTGAGCGTGAGCGCGCCCACGTCCGAGATGACGCTGAGCTCGCCGTGGCTGCGCACCACCGTGGCCAGCAGCGCGCCGATCGCCAGCAGCGCGAACGCCCAGATCATGATGGCGAGCAGGACGTACACCGGGTTCGGCGGCACGGGCAGGCCGATGGCCAGGCAGCCGTAGACCAGCAGGACCGTCTGCTGGACGACCATCACCACGAACAGCGGCAGCGTCTTGCCGATGAGCAGCTCCGGGGCCGGGGCCCTGCTCACGCGCAGCCGGTCCCAGGTGCGCCAGGTGCGCTCCGACAGGATCGAGTTGCCGACCAGGGAGATGGCGAACACCGAGAACATCACCATCAGGCCCGTCGCGACCTGGGCGGCGCCGCCGTCCACCGCCCGTACGTACAGGGGCTTGAGCACCAGCATCAGCACCATCGGCATGACGATGTAGCTGATCATCTGCCCGGGGTCGCGCAGGCGCAGGGTGGCGTTGTGCCGGGCCAGCGCGCCGATCCGGTACGCGGCGTCGAGCAGGCGGGACGCGCGGGCCGGGGCGCCGGCCGGGCGGGTGGAGTCGCGGGGCGCGGAGCCGTCGCGGGGCGCGGAACCGTCAGGGGGCGCGGAGTCAAGGAGCATCGTGGACCGCCAGGGAGCGATAGAGGTCGTCCAGGGACGGGTTGCGCACGTCCACCGCGCTGATCGGGCGGTCGATGCGGCGCAGCAGGTCGATCAGGGTGACGGTGGGCTCGGAGGTGGAGACGCTGACCTCCTCCCGGTCGGCGAGGGTCACGCGGACCTCGCCCGGCAGGTCCTTCAGCAGCTCCTCGCAGGTGCCGCGGGCGATGACCCGGCCGCCCTGCGCCACGGCGATCGTGGCCTGCAGCTCGGTCAGCTCGGGCAGGTAGTGGGTGGTGTAGACGACGGCCGCGCCCTCGCCGGCGCGCTGCTTGACCACGTCGAGCATGGCCTGCCGGGTCTCCAGGTCGGCGCCCGCGGTCGGCTCGTCGAGCAGCAGCAGGGCCGGGCGGTGGACGAGCGCGCTCGCCGCCTGGGTGCGGCGCTGCTGGCCGCCGGAGAGCTTGCCGGCCCGCCGGTCCATGATGCCGCCGAGGCGCAGCACGGTGCTCAGGTCCTCGACGGCCTCGCTCAGCGCGGCGCGCCGCAGGCCGGCGAGCCTTCCGTACAGCTCCAGGTGCTCGCGGACGGTGGCCGACGGGTACAGGGCGATGTGCTGGGGCGCGACCCCCACCTCGCCGCGGGTGGCCGAGGGCGGCCGGCCGTCGATGGTCACGTGACCGCCGTCCGGGCGGATCAGGTACGACACGATCTCGACGAAGGTCGACTTGCCCGCGCCGTTGTGCCCGACGAGCCCGACGATCTCGCCGGCGGCCACGTTCAGACTGAACCCGTCCAGGGCCTGGATGGTGCCGTACCGTTTGACGAGATCGGTTGCGACCAGCAACGTGTCACCTCCTCAGCCACCCCACAATTGATGGAGTTAGGCGGATAAGTGCGGCAAACCTATGTTCCCTTGCACGATAGCGACGGATATCCCGGCGCCTGATGGCCAGTAATGACCGGCAAAACCGGCCAATTACCAGACGCTTCGCGTATTCCATTTGACGGTCTAATCTGACTGATATGCACGCAGGCTCGTTGATCGCGGCCGGACTCGACTGCGACATCTTCCAGGCGGGGCCCGGTAAGATCATCCGGCGCGCCCGCGAGGGCCGCAGCCTCGAACGCGAGGCGTCGGTCATGCGGCACGCCTGGCGCAACGGCTTCCCCGTTCCCCAGGTCTTCGACGCCGACGGCCCCGACATCCTCATGGAGCACGTCGAGGGGACGAGCATGCGGCAGGAGGCGGCCGAGCGGCCGGAGCGGATGCCCGAGCACGGGCGGCTCCTCGGCGAGCTGCTGCGGCGGCTCGCGGCCGTCCGCGCGCCCGGCTGGCTCCAGGCCGCCGACGGCTGCCCCGGCAACCGGCTGCTCCACCTCGACCTGCACCCGGCCAACGTCCTGCTCACCGCCGACGGGCCCCGGGTCATCGACTGGGCCAACGCCGCGCGTGGCGCGTCCGGCGCGGACACCGCCTGCACCTGGCTCATCCTGGCCGCCGCGCCCGTGGACGACCCGACCGTGGCGGCGGGGCGCGAGGGGCTGCTGGAGGGGTTCCGCGACGCCGCCGACATCGAGGCCGCGCGGCCGTACCTGAGGGTGGCGGGCGAGCGACGGCGCGCGGACGGCAACGTCACGGCCGACGAACGGGCGGCGATCGACCGCTTCCTGACCCGCGAGGCCCCCGCGCCCGCGGGGGAGTAGACGGGCAGCACGACAGGCGACACCCGGGAAGGCGGGGACGATGGACGAGCGGCGCGAGGCACTGGCCTCCGGCTGGGATCGCGAGGTGAGAGCCTCCGACGGCGACCGTGAGCGCGCGGTGCGGGCCTCCGACGGCGACCGGGAGGCGGCCGCCGAGCGGCTGCGCGTGGCGGTGGAGGAGGGCTGCCTCGACCTGGGGGAGTTCGACGAGCGGATCGGGCTCGCGTACCAGTCGGTGACCCGCGGTGACCTGGCCGAACTGCTCGCCGACCTCCCGCCGGACGCGTCCGTCTCCGCGTCCGCTTCTGCTTCCGTCCCCGCGCCCGTGCCCGGCTCGGCGGGGCCGCCCGGACGGGCTCCCTTACCGGGCGTGCTCAAGGTCCTGTGGGGGATCTGGGGGGTGGCGCTGGTGGTGAGCGTCGCGAGCTGGGTCGTGGAGGCCGTGTCGGACCCGTGCCCGGTGGACTTCTCGCCCGGCGGGCTGGTGGGGCCGGGGATCGTCCTGCTCATCGTGACGCTGGTCGTCCGCCGCCGCGCCACACCTCCTACGGCGGGCTGACCCTTGACCGAACGTCCCCCCTCTGCGGCTTCCGGCCCGCGTCCGGCTCACTCTGCTGCTTCGGGTCCGCGTCCGGCTCACTCCTCGGCTTCCGGTCCGCGAACGGCTTCCTCGGCGGCTTCCGGCTCGGGAACGGCTCCTTCTGCGGCTTCCGCCCCACGCCCGGCTGGCGCGGCGCGACCGGCTCCCGCGCCGCGTCCCGACCCGGCGCCCCGGCCCGCGCCGGCCCCGCGCCCCGCCCCGGCGCCGCGCCTCGCACCGCTGTCGGGCCCCACGCCCGCCTCCCCGCCCGCACCCGCCTCGACTTCGGGGACCCCGTCCGTGCCCGCCCCGGCCTCAGGGGCCCCTTCCGTGCCCGCCCCCGTGTCGGGGAGCCCTGCCGCGTCCGGCCCGCGCGGCGGTCTCGGGGCGCGGGCCGTTCCCCTTCCCCGCACCGCTCCGGAAGCCCCGCACGTCCTCGGCGCGATACGTGGCCCCGAGGAGGAGCCGCCATCCGCCGAGCGACGCACACCTGACGGGCGAAACACGCCCGGTCAGGGAGCTACGCCTGACGCGACGCTCGCCCCAGACGTGCGGCTCGCTCCTGACGTGCCGCTCACTCCTGATGTGCCGCCCGCGCCTGACGTGCCGCCCGCGCCTGACGTGCGGCCCGCGGTGAGTTCCGCGTCTGACGTGAGGTCCGCGCCTGACGAAGAGCCCGCCCCTGAGATCGCATCGGATCGCGCGGCCAGCGATCACGTCCAGGCTCTCGATCACGGGCAGGTCCTCACTCATGGGCAGGCCCTCGGCGGCGGGGCGGCGGCAGGAGAGTGGCCTTCCTCGGACCCCGCGCGTGACGGGCGCGCCGGTGAAACCGGAGGCGAGGGAACACGAGGCGTGGGGGGCGACGGGACCGGGCGGCGGGCGGAGTTGGACTTCGTGCGGGTGCTCGTGGTGGTCGGCCTCGTGCTGTTCCATTCGTCGCTCGTCTTCGACGCCAGCGACGACTTTTACGTGAAAAACGCGGAAACCACCGGCATAACCACAATTTTCGCAGGATTCGGCGTTTTATGGGCGATGCCGCTGCTGTTCCTCATCGCCGGTTTCGGCGCCTGGCACTCGCTCCGCCGCCGGGGCCCCGGAGGGTTCGTCCTGGAGCGGCTGCGCCGCATCGGCGTCCCCCTCGTCTTCGGCACGACCGTGCTCGTGCCCGTTCCGCAGTGGCTGCGGCTGCGCGCCGACCCGGCGTACCACGAGTCGTACCTGGAGTTCCTGCCGCGCTTCTTCCACATCCGCGTGGAGCCGTGGGAGTTCCCGTTCGTCCTCCAGGGCGACAGCTTCGAGACGGGTCACCTGTGGTTCCTCCTCCTGCTGCTCACGTTCGCGCTCATGCTCGCGCCCGTGGTGCGCTGGTTCCCGGCCTCCCGAGCGCGCGCGCTCGGCGAGAGGCTGGCGGCGGTCGGGCGGCGGCGCGGCGCGGCGCTGCTGCCCGCCCTCCCGCTGGCGCTGGTCAGCGCTGTCCTGGGGCTGGAGGAGGAGTACGCCGGCTGGAGCCGCTGGGCGTACCTCGTGTTCTTCTGCTACGGCGTGGTGCTCGCCTCCGACGGGCGGCTGCGGGACGCGCTGCGCCGCGACACGCGCGCGGCCGTGGTGTGCGGCCTGCTGCTGCCGGCGGTGGGCCTGCCGTTGTTCCTGGTCGCGGAGGGTGACGCGTTCACGGACTTGACCCCGATGGCGATGACGGCGCGCGCCCTGTACGGGGCGGCGGGCTGGTGCTGGCTCGTGGTGATCATGTCGCTCCTCCAGCGCCGCCGCCCGGCGTCCGGCAACGGGACGTCCGGTGACGGGACGTCCGGCGGCGGCTCCGGGCGGCGGCTGTACGCCTACCTGTCGGAGGGGGTGCTGCCCCTGTACGTGCTGCACCAGCCGATCGTGGTCGTGGTGGCGTTCTGGGTGGTGCGCTGGCCGGTGCCGGGGCCGGTCAAGTTCGTGGCGATCGTGCTGGTGTCGCTGGTGCTGATCCTGGCGGCGTACGACCTGCTGGTGCGGCGGGCGGAGGTGACGCGCTTCCTGTTCGGCATGCGCCCGGCCCGCCGCGCGAGGCGGTCGTCATAGCCCCGGCGACCGCACCCGCGCGTCGTCTGCCCCCAGCGGTTGCGCCAGCGCCGGGTGCACGCGTCCCGGATCGACCGTGGTGATCGTGTACGCGGCGACCCCGGCCCGCACGAACGGGTCGCCGGCCGCGATGCGCTCCACGTCCGCTCGCTCGCCCCGCGCCAGGATGACCCCGCCGTCGTCCGACGGCACGGTCTGTCCCGACAGCAGGAAGACGCCCTCGCGGTGATGCTGTTCGAGGTAGGCGACGTGCCCGGCGACGTGCGGACCGGCGTCCTCCTCGGCGCCGAGGTAGCGCAGGACGAGCAGGTGCAGCATGGAGCTCCTCTGCGACTCAGGTGGCTCGTGGGCGGCTCAGCGTGGACATGCCCCACAGCTCGGCGATGCGCCCGTCCCGTACGTGGAAGATCTCCAGCATCGCGGCCGGCGGCTGCCCGTCGCCGTCCGGCAGGCCGCGCAGCGTCGTACGCACGGCCGCCCGGTTCCCGTCCACGAGCATGTCCTCGACCTCGACCATGATGCCGGGGAACATGGCGTGCATCCCCGACCAGGCCCGCTTGACGCTCTCGGGGCCGACCGTGCCCAGGGGGTGGCTGACGAAGTCGGCCGCGAAGATCTCGTCGGCGGCGCGCACGTCCCGCGTGTTGAACGCCTCGTACATCCGCCGCGCGACGGCGCGCACGTGATCGGCCATCTCAGTCCCTCTCGTCGTGGTGCGTCCGCACGTTGGCACGGAGGCGGGCCAGCACCCGCAGGACGGTCTCCCGATCCCGTGGCGGGACGCCGTTGAGGACCCGCGCCTGGTAGCGCCGGTGCGAGTCGGCGAGCCCGGCGGCCTTGCCCTCACCCGCCGGGGTGAGACGGGCGAGCGTGTAGCGGTTGTCTCCAGGGTCGAGGCGGCGGGCCACCAGCCCGTCGGCCTCGAACTCCTTGACCAGCCGCGTGACGCTCGCCCCGTCGAGCCCCAGGGCGTGCCGCAGGTCGCTGTGGGTGGTCTCGCCGTTGCGCCACAGCCGCATCAGGATCTGGAGCCGGGGTCGGCTCATACCCACGTGGTCGGCGAACGCCTGGCGCACCTCCGCGTAGGCGCCGGTCAGCTCGCGGAAGAACACGTCCTCCGGTGTGTCGTCGCCGCTCTCCGCCATCGGCCGCCTCCCCTTGATCGCGCCAACCATTGTCGACGTCAAGAGTTGCGATGTCAAAGATAATTACCGGCGAGTGAGCCGGGCGCGCAGGCCCAGCAGGACGTCCAGCAGCAGGAACACGGCCAGCGAGATCCCCAGCAGCGGCACGAACAGGCCGACGGCCACGGTCAGCGCCGCCAGCGGGACCAGCATCCCGAGGTGGACCCCCTTCCAGGCCCCGCGCCGGTACGGCCGGCCGAAGCCGCGCGTGGGACGGCGCTGCCACCACATGAGGTAGCCGTACCCGATCAGGAGGATCAGCCCGGCGGCCAGGGCGGCCAGCACGATCTGGTTGGCCAGGCCGAACAGCCGGCCCATGTGCGCGTCGATGCCCCAGCGGGTCAGCTTGGCCGCCAGCGGGTGGTCGGCGAAGTGGAGCCGGCCGGTGACCCGCTCGGCGGCGGGGGCGACGGTCACCTGGTCGAGCCGCTGCGGCCAGGTGTTGTCGACCTCCTTGACCAGGTACGCGTCACCGGGCTTGGCCGGCCAGACCACCTCGAGGGGACCGGACAGGTGCGCGCCCCGCGCGACTCGGGCGACACCGTCCACCGCCGGGTCGGCCGCCGTCGCCGCGCCGTGCCCGGCATGACCGCTGTGACCGCTCTGGGACGCGTGGGCGGCGTGGTCGCCCGCGGAGGCCGACAGGCTCGGTGTGGACCAGCCGAGGGCCGCGCGCAGCTCGTCCACGTTCTCGCCCGCGTACTTGGACCAGGTCAGGCCGGTGGCCGACAGGAACAGCAGCCCCGCGAGCGCCCACACGCCGACCAGGCCGTGCCGCCCCAGGCTCCGCCTGCGTCCCGTGACGGCGCCGGTCTCCTGCCGCATCGCGGCGGCGCGGGCCCCGCGGCGGCGGCGCGAGAGCCAGAGCACCAGCCCGCCGAGCGCCACCACCCACAGCCAGCTCGCCGCCAGCTCGCTGTAGATCCGGCCCGGCTCGCCGAGGTGGAGGTGGCGGTGGAGCTGCGAGATCCAGGCGCGCAGGGGCAGGGCGCCCGAGCTGCCGTAGCTCTCCAGCGCGCCGCGCACCTGCGTGGTGTACGGGTCGACGAACACCGCGAGCTTGGTGCTCTCCGCCAGCCCCGGGACGTCCATCAGCACCCGGGTCGTACGGCCCGGCTCCTCCGGCGTCCGCACCGAGCTCACCTTGCCGTCGGGACGCGCCGCGCGGGCCGCCGCGACCTGCTCCGACAGGGGCGCCTCGGCGCGCCCCACGGGCACGCTCAGCTCGTGGGCGTAGACCACCTCCTCCACCTGCCAGGACGCGGCGTACAGGAGTCCGGTGGCGGCGGCGACCAGCAGGAACGGCGCGACGAGGACGCCGGCGTAGAAGTGCAGGCGCAGGACGAGGGGGCGCAGCGCGGCCCAGCCCATGCCGCGGTCGGCGGGCGGGCGTGCGGGTCCGGTGGAGGGTACGGCTTCGACGGTCGTGGACATGCGTTCTCCGTTTCCGGTGAGGGAGCGCGCCGGGGCACAGGTCCGGCGCGTCACCGCGGGGAGGGGAGCGAGGGGCCGGCCGGCGATGGCGCGGGCACGGCGGGCCGGACCGCGGGCTCAGGGAGCGGGGGAGCCGCGGTCGCGGATGTCGACCTTTCGACGGGTCGTGTCAGAGGGGCCCGCCTCTTCCGCGGGCCCTTTCGGGGTGGCCCGCCTACCTCTTCCGCGGGCTGTTTTCGGGGTGGCCCGCCTGCCTCTTCCACGGGCCGCTCTCAGGGTGGCCCGCCCGGGAGCGCCGGGCCGCCTCCGGAGCACCGCCGGGGACCCCGGAGCGCCTGGCCTCCTCCCACGCCCCGCGGCTCGCGTCATACCTCGCGTGTCGCGGCGCGGTCGACTGCCGCACGGGCTGCGCTCGTGGCACGGCCGGTACGGCTGCGTGGAAGGGATGATGGCGCCCCATGGGCCGACGGCGTCCGGGAGACCGAGCGCTGCGTTCGAAAGGCCGAGCGCTGCGTTCGGGAGGCCGAGCGCTGCGTTCGGGAGACCGGGTGCACAGCATCCAGAAGGCCGGGTGCGGCATCAGGTAGACCCGGCGCCGCGTCCAGGAGACCGAATGCTGCGCTCGGAAGACCGGGTGCGGCATCCGAAGCCCGGGTGCTGTGTCCGGGAGGCCGGGTGCTACGTCCTGAGAACCGAGCGCGGCGTCCGAAAACCGGGGCCGGAGCTGGGGAAGGTCAGCGGGCGGGCAGGGAGACGGGCGGCCCGCGCCGGGTGATCGTCGCGGCGAGAAGCGGCGACGACGGGAGCGCCGGGGCGGTGCGCGCCGCGGTGAGGCCCGGCCGGGCGACGGCGACGGGCGCGGCCGGCGGCGCGAGCAGCCACGCCACGAGGCCGTGCGCCGAGGCCACGGCCAGCCGCGTCAGCTCGGCGAGCGCGGCGTCGCCCCGTTCCAGCCACCAGCCGGAGATCAGCGCGACGGCCACGTGCACGAGCGCCATGCCGAGCCCGGAGCCGTGCTCCTGGTGCCCGGCCGCCATGGCGACCGGCGTGAGGTGGGCGTGCTGGCCGAGGAGGACCGGCGTGAGGTGGGCGTGCTGGCCGAGGAGGTGGTGCGCCTGGAGCCCGGCGCCGGGATCGGGGGCGGCCAGGTGGGACACCGCGAAGGAGGCGGTGAACAGGTGGTGCATGCCGTACTGGGCGGCGAAGCAGGCGATCAGCAGCGTGCCGCGTCCGCGGCGCCGGCCGGTGAGCGCCAGCGCGCCGGACCAGGTCGCCGCCATCGCGGCAGACAGCGTCAGGAGGTCGACGGCGTCTCCGGCGGTCAGCGTGTGCAGTCCCGCGGACAGCAGCACGCACACCGTGGCGAAGACCCCGGCCCGCAGGACGCGCAGCGCCGGCCGCGACGTCTGGCAGCCAGGACGGGCGCCGTCACCGCGCGGCGGGCTCTGGTGGCCGGGACGGACGCCGTCATCGCGCGGCGGCCTTTGGCGGCCAGGACGGGTGCCGTCATCACGCGGCGGGCGCGAGCGGCCGGGACGGGCGCCGCTTCCGCACCGTGGAAGCCGCACCCATCCCGCCACCGGTCCGCTCCTTTCTCGGTCGTACGCCCGAACCGAACGCCCGAAGACTCGACCCCGGGGGACCGCCGCCTCGCCCGAGAGGTTGTCGGCCCCCGTGGAGGGGATCGTCGTCTTCGCGTGGAGATACGGACAGGTCCGCGTTCCGGCTCAATCCCGGCGAAATTTCCCGAGAAACCTCACTGTGGCGGCGGGGTGAGGCGCTCCAGGCGGTTGCGCACGCCCTCGAAGTGGGCCTGGACCGCGGCCGTGGCCGCCGCCCGGTCGCCGGCCGTGACCGCCGTCAGGATGTCGCGGTGGCGCCTGGCCACGTCCTCGGGCGTCTCGTCCGGTGTGCCGAGCTGGTCGCGGAGCTGGTGGTAGACGTCCCAGAACGCGCCGAGGAGCTGGCTGACCAGCGGGTTGCCGAGCGGCCGGTAGAGCAGGTCGTGGAAGAGCCGGTCGGTCTCCGGCGGCACCTCGCCGACCTCGGCCTCGGCCTCCATGCGCGCCATCACCTCGGTCACCGGCCCGAGGTCGGCCGCCGTGCCGAGGTCGATGAGGCGCAGCACCAGGCCGCTCTCCAGCACCTCCCGGATGTCGGTCAGGTGGCCGAGATGGTTGCGTCCGTCCTGGAGCGTGATGCGGCTGTGGAACGCCAGCTCGTCCACCAGTCCGGCCAGTGACATGCGCCCGACGAACATGCCGAAGCCGTGGCGGATCTCCACGATGCCCACCGCCTGGAGCGCCTTCAGCGCCTCCCGCACGGAGTTGCGGCTGATGGCCAGCTCCTCCATCAGCTCCGACTCGGTCGGCAGCGGGTCGCCCGCGACCAGCCCGCGCCTGAGAATCAGGTCCTTGACGCCCTCCTGGGCCTCCACGGCCCGGCTGAGCCGGGAGCGCGGGACAGTCGTCATGAAAAATCCCTCTCTGGTAGGCGCTTAGGTAACATTCCGGAAATCCCCTGTTGACCTCAAGCGGCTCCCGCCTCTAGCGTCCACGTTACCCACAACATAGGACATGGGATGTCCCACGTTCTACCCATCGAGCCGCATCCAGCAAAGTGTGCGCACTCACCTGTACCTCCAGGAGGCATCCGTGAGCCCTGACCTCAGCCGCCGCGACTTCCTGCGTTACAGCGGGGCAACGGGGGCCGCGGCCTTCATCGCGGCCACCCTCTCCGCCTGTTCGGGGGGCCCGGCCTCCACCGGCTCGGTCGGGGCGGGCTCGAACAAGGATCTCATCACCGCCGTCATCGGGTACGGCAACGACCAGAGCTGGGACCCCACCCAGACCGCCTCGGCCTTCGCCATGGCCGGCATCACCCACGTCTACGAGGGCCTGCTCGACACCGACCCGATCACCCGCGAGCCGTACCCGGCGCTGGCGACCGCGCTGCCGTCCGACCTGAACGCGACGAGCTGGAAGTTCACCCTGCGCGAGGGTGCCAAGTGGCACGACGGGCAGCCCGTCACCGCCGACGACGTCGTCTTCACCTACCAGCGCGTCCTCGACCCCACGGCCAACGTCCTCGTCGGCAACTTCTTCCGCTCCTGGCTCCAGGAGGTCAAGAAGATCGACGACAGGACCGTCGAGCTGGTCTTCAAGTTCGCCTTCCCCGACGCCGCCCCCCGGCTCACCATCGCCAAGATCATGCCCAAGCACGTCTTCGGCCAGCCGGGCGCCTGGGACGCCGCCAAGGCCGGCAAGGCCGTCGGCTCCGGCCCGTACAAGCAGACCGCGCACAACCCCAAGTCCAACACCACCTTCGAGGCGTTCGACGGCTACAACGGCCCCCGCCCGGCCGCCGCCAAGAAGATGAACTGGCTGAGCATCGTCGACGCCTCCGCCCGCGTCGCCAAGATCTCCGGCGCCTCCGCCGAGGCGCAGATCGCCGACAACATCCCGTACGCCAACGTGGACCAGCTCAAGCAGCAGGGCCTCACGGTCGAGGGCGGCGCCGGCATGAACCACCTGTTCCTCATGTTCAACACCGGGGCCAAGCCGTTCGACGACGTCCGCGTCCGCCAGGCGCTGCATTACGCCATCGACAAGAAGAAGCTCATCGACGTGGCGCTCAAGGGCCACGGCACCGCCTCCAGCTCGTTCCTCAACGAGGGCCACCCCGACCACAAGCGGGCCGCGGTCGTCTACGACTACGACCCCGACAAGGCCAAGGCGCTGCTCAAGGAGGCCGGCGTCAGCAACCTGACGATCAACCTCATGTCGGTCAACGTGAGCTGGCTGGTGGACTGCCTGCCCACCATCGCCGCCTCCTGGGAGGCCGTCGGCGTCAAGACCACGCTGGAGCCGCAGGACACGGCCGCCCTGTTCGCCAAGATGGACCAGTTCCAGGACTACCAGGTGGTCGCCGCCGCCTCGAACCCCAACCAGTTCGGCATGGACGCCGACCTGATCATGCGTTACAACTACGTCTCCGGCGGCCTGTGGATGAAGTACAGCCACTTCGAGGGCAGCAAGGAGGCCAAGGCGCTGTTCACCCAGATGGACGAGGCCACCAAGGAGCCGGACAAGGCGAAGAAGACCGAGCTGCTGCACAAGTACCTCGACCTGATCGCCGAGCAGGCCGTCGTCTACCCGGTCGTCCACACCGAGCTGATGACCGCCTGGGACCCCAAGAAGCTCACCGGCGTGCGCGCCCAGCCGTACCCGGGGATCAACCTGCTCCAGACCAAGCGCGTCTGAGCCGCCATGGTCCTCATCGCCCGCCTGCTCGCCCGGCGCGTCCTCATCCTGGTGCCCCTGGTGCTGGGGGTCGTCGCGTTCGTGTTCATCGTGATGCGCTTCTCCAACAGCAAGCCGGAGTACGCGTACTTCCAGGGCGCGAACCCGACCCCCGAGCAGATCCACCAGTTCCAGCTCGAGAACGGCCTGCTCGACCCGCTGCCGCTGCGCTACCTGCGCTTCGTCGCCGACCTGGCGCGCGGCGACATGGGCACCAGCGTGCTCACCCGCAAGCCGGTCATCGAGTCGGTGACGACGGCGCTGCCGCTGACGCTCCAGCTCACGTTCCTCGGCCTGGCCGTGGCCGTCGTGCTGGCGCTGATCTTCGGCGTGACCGCCGCGCTGTTCCGCGACCGCTGGCCGGACCAGGTCATCCGCGTCGTGTCGCTGGTCGGCGTCGCGGCGCCGGCGTTCTGGCTGGCGCTGCTGATGATCCAGTGGCTGGCGGTCGGCGAGGGCCTGTTCCCGACCGGCGGCTACATCAACCCCGCCGACTCCTTCGCCGGCTGGCTGCGCTCGATGGCGCTGCCCGCCCTGTCGCTGTCGCTGCCGGTCGCCGCCCAGCTCACCCGCGTCATCCGCACCTCCATGGTCGAGGAGCTGGACCGCGACTACGTGCGCACGGCCATCGGCAGCGGCCTGCCGCCCGTCGTCGTGGTCGGCCGCAACGTGCTGCGCAACGCGCTCATCAACCCGCTGACCGTGCTCGGCCTGCGCATCGGCTACCTCATCGGCGGGACCGTCGTCATCGAGCAGATCTACGGCCTGCCCGGCATGGGCCAGCTCATGATCAACGCGGTGCGCGACGGCGACCCGGCCGTGGTGCAGGGCGTCGTGCTGACGATCGCCGTGGGCTTCATGGTCGTCAACCTCGCCGTCGACATCCTCTACCTGCTCGTCAACCCCCGCCTGAGGAGCGCCGCATGAGACGTGCCCTGGGGGAGCGCCTGTCCAGGCCCGGCATCGGCTTCCGCCGGCTGCGCCCGCTGTCGTGGGCCGCCGTGGCCGTCATCGCGCTCGTCGTGCTCGCCGCCCTGCTCGCGCCCTGGATCGCGCCCCACTCCCCGTACGTCCAGGAGGCCGCCGGCGGCGGCCCGTCCGCCGCGCACTGGATGGGACTCGACAGCGCCAACCGCGACATCCTGTCCCGGCTGCTGTACGGGGCGCGCTGGTCGCTGATCATCGGCCTCGGCGCGACCGCCCTCGCCCTGGTCGCCGGGGCGCTCGTCGGCGCCGTCGCGGCCACCTCCCGGCGGGGCGTGGACGAGACGCTCATGCGGGTGCTCGACGTCATCATGGCCTTCCCGGGCATCGCGCTGGCCGCCGTGCTGGTCGCCGTGTTCGGCGGCAGCATCCCCGTGCTGGTCATGGCCATCGCGTTCCTCTACATGCCGTCCGTGGCCCGCGTCGTGCGGGCCAACGTCCTCGCCCAGTACGGCGAGGACTACGTCGCGGCCGAACGCGTCATCGGCGCCCGCACCCCGCACATCCTGCTGCGGCACGTGGCGGTCAACTGCGCGGCGCCCGTGCTCGTGTTCTGCACCGTCATGGTGGCCGACGCGATCGTGCTGGAGGCGTCGCTGTCGTTCATCGGCGCCGGCGTCCGCCCGCCGAACCCGTCGTGGGGCAGCGTCATCGCCGACGGCAAGAACCTCGTCCTGCTCGGCGGCTGGTGGGCCACCGTCTTCCCCGGCCTGTTCATCCTCGTCACCGTGCTCTCCCTGAACATCCTGTCCGAAGGCGTCTCCGACGCCTGGGCGGCGCCCGCCGCCACCCGGGCCGCGCCGGTCGCGGACGACCCCGTCGAGCGCGCCGAGCCCGGCTCCGGCGAGCTCGTCGAACTGCCCGGCCTGGCCGAGGCCGCCCGCCGCCTGGCCGAGCGCGCCCGCCCCCTGCCCTCCGGGCCGCCGATCCTGTCGGTGGAACGGCTGCGCATCGGCTTCACCGAGGGCGTGGACATCGTGGACGGCATCTCCTTCGACGTACGGCCCGGCGAGGTGCTCGGCCTGGTCGGCGAGTCGGGATGCGGCAAGTCGCTGACCGCCCTGACGATCATGGGCCTGCAGCCCCGCGAGGCCCGTGTCAGCGGCCACGTCCGCTTCGACCAGAAGGAACTGCTCGCCCTGCCGCGCAAGGCCCGCCGCCGGCTGCTCGGCCACGACATGGCGATGATCTACCAGGACGCCCTGTCGTCCCTGAACCCCGCCATGACCATCAAGGCCCAGCTCAAGCAGGTCACCCGCCGCGGCGGCCGGCGCACCCCCGCCGAGCTGCTGGAGCTGGTCGGTCTCGACGCCGGACGTACCCTGTCGTCCTACCCCCACGAGCTGTCCGGCGGGCAGCGGCAGCGGGTCCTCATCGCGATGGCGCTCTCGCGCGAGCCGAAGCTCATCGTCGCCGACGAGCCCACCACCGCGCTCGACGTGACCGTGCAGGCCCAGGTCATCGAGCTGCTGCTGCGCCTGCGCGAGGAGCTGGGGTTCGCGCTGATCCTCGTCTCCCACGACCTCGCGCTCGTCGCCGACGTCACCGACCGGGTCGTCGTCATGTACGGCGGGCAGATCGTCGAGACCGGCGCGACGCCCGCCCTCGTCGGGGCGCCGGCCCACCACTACGCCCGCGGGCTGCTCGGCTCCGTGCTGTCGCTGGAGTCGGGCGCCGAGCGGCTCACCCAGATCCGCGGCGTCGTCCCGCCGCCCTCGGGCTTCCCCGCCGGATGCCGGTTCGCCGACCGGTGCCCGATGGCCAGCGCCAGGTGCTGGGACGACGCGCCGCCGCTGGAGGGCGACGCGCACCGGCACGCGTTCGCCTGCCACCACCCGGCGACCGGACTGCCGGCCGACCTGGAGACCGCGGGGAGTGACCAGCGTGCTTGAGCTCAGGGACGTCCACGTCGTCCACAAGGCGCGCACCGGCGGGCTGTTCTCCCACGACCGCGTCCACGCCCTGACCGGCGCGAGCCTGACCGTCGCCCCCGGCGAGACCGTGGGCGTGGTGGGGGAGTCCGGCTGCGGCAAGTCCACCCTGGCCCGGGTCCTCGTCGGGCTGCAACGGCCCACGTCCGGCACCGTGTCCCTGAACGGCCGCGACCTGTGGGCCATGAGCGACGCCGAGCGCCGCGCCGCCGTCGGGACCGGCGTCGGCATGGTGTTCCAGGACCCGTCCACGGCGCTCAACCGGCGGCTGCCCGTCCGGCAGGTCCTGCGCGACCCGCTCGACGTCCACCGGCGCGGCACCCCCGCCGAGCGCGACGCCCGCGTCCGCGAACTGCTCGGCCTCGTCGGGCTGCCCGCCTCCGTCGCCGAGGCCCTGCCCGGCCGGCTGTCCGGCGGCCAGCGCCAGCGCGTCGCCGTCGCCCGGGCCCTCGCGCTGGAGCCCGCCCTGCTCGTCGCCGACGAGCCGACCAGCGCCCTCGACGTCTCCGTCCGGGCCCAGATCCTCAACCTGCTGCTCGACCTCAAGGACCGGCTCGGCCTGGCCATGGTGTTCGTCTCCCACGACATCCAGACCGTGCGGCGCATGAGTGACCGGGTGGTCAGCATGTACCTGGGGCGGATCGTGGAGCAGGCGCCGGCCCGGACCGTGCCCCTCGGGGCCCGGCACCCGTACACCCGGGCCCTGTTCTCCGCGACGCCCGGCCTGATCTCGCCCATCACCCCGATCCCGCTGACCGGAGCGGTGCCCTCGGCCACCCGGCCGCCGAGCGGGTGCCCGTTCCGTACCCGCTGCTGGCGCGCGGACGACACGTGCGCGGCGGCCTGGCCCGACGCCACGCCCGACGGCGACGACCACCTCTTCCACTGCCACCACCCGGTGGCGGCGGGAGCCACCGACCTCGACCTGATCCAGGAGCGCTCGTGACGATGCCCGACCCCGCCGGACCCGCCTCGACCCCCGCCACCGGCGGGCCGAGCGCCCTGACGGGGGTGATCCCGCCGGTGTGCACCCCGATGACCCCCGACCACGAGGTGGACACCCGTTCGCTCACCCGGCTCGTCGACCACCTGCTGGCCGGGGGCGTGGACGCGCTGTTCGTGCTCGGCTCGTCGTCCGAGGTGGCCTACCTGCCCGACGCCCACCGGCGCGCGGTGCTGGACACCGTCGTGGGACACGTGGCCAGGCAGGTGCCGGTGCTCGCCGGGGTCATCGACATGACCACGCCCCGGGTCCTCGACCACGCCCGGGTCGCCCTGGACGCGGGCGTGTCGGGGCTGGTCGCCACGGCGCCCTTCTACACGCGTACGCACCCGGAGGAGATCCGCACCCACTTCCGGCTCATCGCCGCGCGCACCGGGCTGCCGCTGTACGCCTACGACCTGCCGGTGTCGGTCCACACCAAGCTCCCGGCCGCGCTGCTGCTGGAGCTGGCGGCCGAGGGCGTGCTGGCCGGGGTCAAGGACTCCAGCGGCGACGACGGCGGCCTGCGCGAGGTCATCCTGGGCCGGGTGCCCGGCTTCAGCGTGCTGACCGGGTCGGAGGTCACGGTCGACTCGGCCCTGTGGATGGGCGCGGACGGGGTCGTGCCGGGCCTCGGCAACGTGGACCCCCACGGCTACGTCCGGCTGGCCGCCTGCGCGGGCCGCGGCGAGTGGGAGGCGGCGCGGCAGGAGCAGGAGAGACTGGTGCGGCTCTTCGAGATCGTCCGGGTGGGGGGCGCGCGGATGGGCGGCAGCTCGTCGGGGCTGGGCGCCTTCAAGGCGGCGCTGTACCTTCGCGGGATCATCGACTGCCCGGTGACGGCGCCTCCGCAGGTGCCGTTGAACGACGACGAGATCGCCCGTGTCGGCAAGTACCTGGCGGCCGCGGGGCTGCTCTGAAGGGAAGGCCGCCGGGTGGCGGGACGCGGTCAGCCGCGTCACCGCCCGCGATAAACCAGGCGACGTCGGCGATCGTCCCCGGGATACTGGTCGCCCATGGATGAGGTCGAAGTCGTCGTCGCCCACTCCGAGCGCGCGACTCTGCGCGTCGGTGACGTGTTCTTGAAGGTGGACGCCGATCAGGCGCGCATCGACGCCGAGGTCGAGGTGATGGCCCTCGCGCCGGTCCCGACCCCGGAGGTCCTGTGGCGCAAGCCGCCCGTGCTCGCGATCGCCGCAGTCCCGGGGACGACGCTCGGGCGCCTCGGCGGGCCGTCGACCGGGTCACCGGCGGCGTGGGCCGCGGCGGGCGCCGCCATCCGGAAGCTGCACGAAGCGCCCCTGCCGCCCCTGCCGGGCCGGGCCGGCCGGAGCGTCGTCGCGCTGGCGGCGGAACTCGACGACGAGTGCGAGCTGCTCGTGACGAAGGGTGTCCTGCCCGCTGACCTGGTCACCCGCAACCGCCAGGTCGCCGAGGCCGCGCTCCGGCCGTGGACTCCGGCGTTCACCCACGGCGACCTGCAGATCGCGCACGTCTTCGTCGACGGCGACGAGGTCACCGGCATCATCGACTGGTCCGAGGCGGGCCAGGGCGATGCCCTGTACGACCTCGCCACCTTCACGCTCGGACACGAGGAGCACCTCGACGACGTCATCGCCGGCTATGGCGCCGACATCGACCTCGACGTGATCCACGCGTGGTGGTCGTTGCGAAGCCTGCTGGCCGTTCGCTGGCTGATCGAGCACGGCTTCGACCCCTACGCGCCGGGCTGCGAGGTCGACGTGCTGAGATCCCGGATGTGAGGCAGCCGCCCGTCAGCCGGCTTCCAGGACGAAGAACAGGAAGCACAGGAACCGCGTGCCGGTGATCTCGCGGAACTCCTCGGGGAACACTTCGCGGGCCTCCGGCACGAACGGCGGTTCGCTGATGACGCTGATGCGGAAGCCGGCCGCGGTGAAGGCCTCGGTCATCGCGTGCAGCGGCCGGTTCCAGAAACTCAGCTGGGCGGTCTGCCCGCCCATGGTCCATTCTTCGATCCGGTTACGGGTCTCGAAGTACTGGGGCTTTTTCCCGGCCATGTGCTGAAAGAGAACGACACTGAAAGGATGGTCGATCGAGATGAGGAGTCTGCCGCCGGGCCTCAGCACGCGTCGCAGCTCGGCCAGCGTCGGTCCCCAGTCCTCCAGGTAGTGCAGCACCAGCGACGCGATGACGTCGTCGAAGGTGTCGTCGGGAAAGGGCAGGGGGCCGGCCAGGTCGGCGACCCGCAGGTCCGCGTCCGCGCCCAGCCGCTGCCGGGCCTTCTCCAGAATCCCGGCGCTCGCGTCGATGCCGGTGACGACGGCGCCGCGATCGCGCAGCTCGGCGAACAGGGGGCCCGAGCCGCAGCCGGCGTCGAGGATGCGCCGGCCGGTCACGTCCCCGGCGAGTTCCAGCATCGCGGGACGCTCGTAATACGCGTTCAGGAGGCTGGTCTCGTTCTCGGCCGTGTATCCCTCGGCGATCACGTCGTAGGCGTTGTGTTCGGTCGAATGTCCGGTCTCAATGTGGTTCTCGGGCATAGTCGTCATGCGGGCCATCTTGGCGGCCCCGTCACGGGTTGCGCAGGCATTCGGGCGTAGGACGCGAGGCGGCCGGCGAGCGCGCTGACGAGGTCGCGTAGTTCGTCGGGGCGGTCGATGACGAACGGCCGGTCGAGTGCGGCGAGTGCCGGAGCCACCCAGTCGAGCCGTTCGGCCCGCAACTCGACGCGCAGCCAACGCTCGGCCGTCCGATCCTCGCCCGCCGCGGGCTCGCACTCCTCCAGGCTCGCCACGCCGGCGGGAAGGTGGGCGCGGATCTGCTCGGCTGTCCCATGGATCCGCAAGGTCACCTCATGCCGGTACTCGGCCGCGGCGAACCCCGACAACACGCGCTGTGCCGGATCCGGACCCTCGGGCGCCTCGAACGAGCCGGGCAGGGTCCGCGCGTCCGCGATGCGATCGAGCCGGAAGGTCCGGTCCTCGTCGATCCCGGCGTCCCTGCCCGTGACGTACCACCGGCCCCTATGGGCGACGATCCCGTACGCGTGCAGCGTGCGTTCGCTGCGCCGCCCGTCGCGGTCGGTGTAGCGGATCGAGACCGGTCGCCGGTGGCGTACCGCGTCGGCGAGGGTGAGCAGGACCCCGGCGTCCGGGGCGTCGAACGCGCCGGGCCGATCGGTGAAGGCGAGAGCCTCCAGGAGCGTGTCCAGCCGCCGGGCGACGTGCCGGGGCAGCACCCGCCGGATCTTCGCCGACGCCGTCTCGGTCGCCGCGTGCTGCGTCGTCATCAACCCCGCCCGGCGGCCGGCGACCAGGCCGAGCAGCACGGCCAGCGCCTCGTCGTCGCTGAGCATGAGCGGAGGCAGGCGGTACCCGGGGGCGAGCCGGTACCCGCCGTATCGGCCGCGCACCGATTCCACGGGCACGTCCAGGTCGATCAGCTGATCCACATAGCGCCGCACGGTGCGCCCTTCGACGCCGAGCCGGTCGGCGAGTTCGGCCACGGTCCGGGTGCCGCCCGACTGCAGCAGCTCAAGGAGGGTCAGCACGCGCCCGGTGGGTCGAGACATGTGCACAGCCTACGTAGATAGTGGACCGATTCTGTCCACTATTTCCCCTAGTCTGCGAAGTGTCCGATTCCGGCACAGTGCAAGGAGATTGCCATGAACTTCGTCTCGATCCGGATCATCACCGGCGACGTCGCGCGCCTCGTCGAGTTCTACGAGCGAGCCACAGGGGTGCCGGCGAGGTGGGCCACCGAGGACTTCGCCGAACTCACCACCCCCACGGCCACCCTCGCGATCGCCAGCACCCGCACCGTCCCGCTGTTCGCCCCGGGCTCCGCCCGCCCGGCCGACAACCACAGCGTGATCACCGAGTTCCTCGTCGACGACGTGGACGCCGTTCATCAGAACCTGACCGGCTTCGTGACCGACTTCGTCAACGAGCCCACCACGATGCCCTGGGGCAATCGGTCGCTGCTGTTCCGCGACCCCGACGGCAACCTCGTCAACTTCTTCACCCCCGTCACCCCGGCGGCCATCGAGAAGTTCGCGCGCTGACGCCGGCAGGAGGGATCACGCGGTGCCGCGGGTCGCCGCGATCACCCGTGTCAGCGCCTGGTGCAGGTCCTGCAGCTCCTCCAGGCTCATGCCGAGACGGGCCACGATCGCCGGGGGGATCTTCTCCGCCTCCGCCCTCAGCTCCCGGCCGGCCGGGGTGAGGGTCACGCACAGTGCCCGCTCGTCCTTGCTGTCCCGTTCGCGGTTGATGTAGCCGAGCGCCTGCAGTCGTTTGAGCAGGGGCGACAGCGTGCCCGGGTCGAGCTGGAGCAGCTCGCCGAGCTCCTTGACCGACAGGGGTTCGTGCTGCCAGAGCGCGAGCATCGCCAAGTACTGCGGATGGGTCAGCCCGAAGGGTTGCAGCAGCGGCCGGTACAGGCCGATCACGCTCCGCGAGGCGATGCTGAGGGCAAAGCACACTTGCCGGTCCAGTGCCAGCAGGTCTGTGGGCTCTGTCACGGGCTCCATCCGTGGGCACCTCCGGGCACGCATGCTAAATTAATTGGCGTACAAACTATTATCGCCCCAAGAGAAGTCGCGCAAACGGGTGAAGGGACGCCGTCGTGTTCTATCGCAAGCCGCTGGAGGAGCGCATCGCCGAGCGTCAGGCCCAGATGCGGCCCCTGAAGGAGGGCAAGCACTTCGAGCACGGTCCGGCCAAGTTCATCTTCATCACGCTGATCGTCGTGGTGGTGCTGATGCACACCGTCGGGCTGGCCATCGCCATGCATTTCGCCTGAGGGGCGCACACTTCCGCGCCGAACACACCAGGCCCCGCATTTTCACTCTATAGCGCAACAGGGGGCTTGCGGCAAGACCCTGGTCGTGCCGCAGAATCGCCTGCCGGAGCCAGAGGCTACGGAACGGGGGATTCATGATCGACGTGATCATCGCCGGTGGCGGACCGACCGGACTGATGCTGGCCGCCGAGTTGCGGCTGCACGGCGTGCACGTGCTCGTGCTGGAGAAGGAGACGGCGCCCACCCCGTACGTCCGCGCGCTCGGCCTGCACGTGCGCAGCATCGAGGTGATGGACCAGCGCGGTCTGCTGGAGCGGTTCCTCGCGCACGGCAAGCAGCACCCGGTCGGCGCCTTCTTCGCCGGCATCCCCAAACCGGCGCCCGACCGGCTGGACACCGCGCACTCCTACGTCCTCGCCATCCCGCAGACCATCACCGATCGCCTGCTGGCCGAGCGCGCCGCCGAGCTCGGCGCCGAGATCCGGCGCGGCTGCGAACTGGTCGGTCTGAGTCAGGACGATCACGGGGTGACCGCCGAGCTGGCCGACGGCACGCGGCTGCGCTCGCGCTACCTCGTCGGCTGCGACGGCGGCCGGAGCACGGTGCGCAGACTGCTCGGCGTCGGCTTCCCCGGTGAGCCGACCCGGGTCGAGACGCTGCTGGGCGAGATGGAGGTGGCCGCGCCTCCGGAGACGGTGGCCGCCGTGGTGGCCGAGGTGCGCACGACCGAGAAGCGGTTCGGCCTCGCGCCCCTCGGGGAGGGGGTGTACCGCGTCCTCGTGCCCGCCGCGCAGGTGGCCGAGGACCGCTCGGCGCCGCCGGCCTTCGAGGAGTTCAAGCAGCAGTTGCGGGTGTACGCCGGCACCGACTTCGGCGTGCACTCGCCGCGCTGGCTCTCCCGCTTCGGCGACGCCACCCGGCTGGCCGAGCGCTACCGTACCGGCCGGGTGCTGCTGGCCGGCGACGCGGCGCACATCCATCCACCGGTCGGCGGCCAGGGCCTCAACCTCGGCATCCAGGACGCCTTCAACCTCGGCTGGAAGCTGGCGGCCGAGGTCGCCGGCTGGGCGCCGGAGGGACTGCTGGACAGCTACCACACCGAACGCCACCCGGTGGCCGCCGACGTGCTGGACAACACCCGCGCGCAGATGGAGCTGCTGTCGTCCGAGCCGGGCCCCCAGGCGGTGCGCCGGCTGCTGTCGGAGCTGATGAGGTTCGAGGCCGTGAGCCGGTACCTGACCGAGAAGATCATCGCGATCGGGATCCGCTACGACTTCGGCGCCGGCCACGAACTGCTCGGCCGGCGGATGCGCGACATCGGCCTGAAGGGCGGCCGTCTCTACGAGCTGACGCACGGTGGCCGCGGGCTGCTGCTCGACCGGACCGGCCGGCTCTCGGTCGCCGGGTGGGCGGACCGGGTCGACCACGTCGTCGACGGCGGCGAGGAACTGGACGTGCCCGCCGTACTGCTGCGACCCGACGGCCACGTGGCCTGGGCCGGCGAGGACCAGCAGGACCTGCTCGACCACCTGCCCCGGTGGTTCGGCGCACCCGTCGCCTCCTGACCCCACGAGGCTCGTGGAGGTCCCGGTCCCCGCCGTGACTCCCCTGGTCGACGGCGCCGGAGCGGGCGTGGTCAGGGCAGCTTGATCCCGCCGACGATCCTGCCGAGGTCGCCGACGAGCGGCTGCCCGGCCATCACGGTGACGACGACCCCCTCGCGCTCCACCCAGCCGGCGAACCGCCCGGCGCCGAGCGCGCCGTCGCCCAGCTTGGTCAGCACCTGGTGGCCGCCGATCTTCTTCGTCTTCGCACCACCCGTGAAAGTCCCCAGGGTGACGGGGAGCTTCTTCAGGTCCGCGAGGTCCCGGGCGCCCGGCCAGCACACCACGCGCACCCACAGGAACCGGCGCTTGAGGTCGGTGTCGCCTCGGTCGTCCGTCCACTGGTAGCCGTACTCGGTGACGCCGTCGTGCTTCTGCGCGACGAGCTGGCCGTGGGTGAAGCCCTTGGGGATGTACCCGACGTGGACTCCCCTGAGGGCGTCGGCGCCCTTCGCGGGCTTGTCGGACTTGGAGTCGTAGGAGCGCTTGATCTCGGCCTTGCTCGGGGTGGGGCACCCGGTTCCGGTCGCGGCGGGCGCCGCGTGGGCCGAGGGGGCGTAGAGCGTCGCGGCCGACAGGAGGGACACGGCGGCCAGCGTCAGAGTCTTGTTGATCGCTTTCATGTAGGGGTTGGATGCGCCTCGGCGAGCCGAAGTTCGCGGTGAGAGCGAAGCGCGGGTCACCGGGCGAGGTCGCGGCCGAGGAAGGCCAGGAGCCGCCGGTGGGCGGGGGCGTCGTCGCACACCGGGACGGCGGGGCCGAACATGCCGGGCCGGCGGAAGGCGGCGAAGTCCATGCCGCGCATGACCGCGAGCAGCTCGCCGCACAGCTCGTCGTCGACGAGATGTGCCTGGCCGGTGGCGAGCGCCAGGTCCGCGCCGTGCACGAGGACCTCGGTGAGATGGATGAGCGCGGCCATCGGCCCCGGCACCTCGCCGAACCCCAGCCGCACGGTGGTGGCCAGGGCGTCCGGGCGGTGCCAGGCGTCGCGGTCGAGATCGGCTGCGACGGCGTAGGCGGCCTGCGGGTCGGCGCCGAGCCAGTCGTCCTCGTGCGCGCCGCCGGCGTCGGTTCCGGTGAGCTCGGCGGCGAAGACGCGCATGCCGCCGACCAGGTGGTTGAGCTCGGTGCGCAGGTCCCACCCGGGGCACGGGGAGGGGGCGGTGAGCCGGTCGTGGGCGATGCCCTTGACGACGGCGGCGGTCATGTCGAGGGCACGGTCGATCTGGTCGATCACGGCGGTCATGGCGTGGTCCTCCGATGGGGCGGTGGTCGGGCGGTCCGGGGCTGGGCGTCGGGCGGTCCGGGGCGGGGCGTGGTGGTCAGCGGGCCGGGGTGTGGTGGGCCAGGGCGTCGTCGAGCCAGTCGTAGACGCGGGCGAAGGCCAGGCGCTGGGCGCCGGACTGGCAGTGGGCGTCGGCGCCCTGGCCGGCGGTGAACTCCAGCAGCGTCCTGGGGCAGGTCAGGTGCTCGTACAGCTGCTCGGGCTGGCCCCGGAAGAAGCCGTCGTCGGCGCCCGCGCACACCAGGGTCGGACAGGTGATCTTCTCGGCGATGCCGTCGCGCAGGTGGTAGTCGAGGTAGGCGGCGCCGAACGCGCGCGGGGTGTCGACGCCCATGGCGAACATGCCGTGCTCCATGGCCCAGCGCAGCATCGGGCTGGAGGCCATGGCGTCCTCCAGCATCGCGTCCAGCTCCGGGTCCTGGTCGGCGCGCAGCCGGCGCTCGGCCTCCGCGCGCGGCAGCGGGATGCCGGAGGTGGCGATGTCGCCCAGGTCGTAGACGCCGTCCAGGCAGACGAGCGCGGCGACGCGGTGGTCGAAGGCGGCGGCGCGCGGCGCGAGCAGCCCGCCCATGCTCGCGCCGAGCAGGGCGACGCGGGCCGGGTCCACCTCGGGACGGGTGAGGGCGTAGTCGATGGCGGGGCCGACGACGTTCTCCCAGTCGGGACGGAACAGCAGGCCCTGGTGGTGACGGGTGCCGGGCTGGCCGGGGCCGTCGAAGGTCAGCACGGTGTAGCCGCGCTCGGCCGCCGCGGCGGCGCCGAAGAAGTGCATTTCCTCCACGGTGCCGTCGAAGCCGTTGAACATGAGCACGGTCGGCCGCGGGGTTCCGGAGTCGTCGGCCCGGTACAGGTAGCCGGGCAGGACGGTGTCCTCGTACGGGATCTCCACGGGCTCGACGGCCGGGGTGAACAGCGCGGCGGCCTGGCGGAAGCAGGCGACCGAGGCGTCGTAGGCGTGCAGGATGCGCGGGTCGGCGGGGTCGCCGTGCAGGAAGAACTCGGCGGCGCGGTAGTAGTTCGACGCCCGCAGGAAGGCGTCGCGGGCGCTGACGCGGTGGCCGGCCGCCAGGGCCGCCCGGGCCTCGCCGGCCACGCGGTCGGCGGTGCCCAGCCACGCGTCGTGCCAGCTGTCGTAGTCGCCCGCGGTGATCCGCTCGCACGTGGTCACGACCTCGCCGAAGTCGCCGCCGCCGTACGCGATGTGCCCGAAGGTGCGCAGGGTCTCGTACCAGAAGCTCGGGTTGCCAGGGAAGAAAAGAGGCTTCACGTCCACTCCTAAAGCAGTTGGATGCTGCGTTTAGGACTGTAGGGCAGCTCTTCGCGTAAACGCAAGTGGGAGCTGCGTTAAGATGGGCGCATGGTGGAACAGCAGCGAGCCCGGCGACCCGGCGGGCGCAGCGCCCGCGTCCGCGCGGCGGTGCACCAGGCGGTCACCGACCTGGTCGCCGAGCGCGGCTACGGCAGCTTCACCGTCGGCGACGTCGCCGCCCGCGCGGGCGTGGCCGACACCAGCGTCTACCGTCGCTGGGGCACCCTGGAGGCCCTGCTCATGGACGTGGCGATCACGCGGCTCACCACGGCCTCCCCCGTCCCCGACACGGGCAGCCTGGAGCAGGACCTGCGCGTCTACGCCGCCGGCGTGGTCCGCGACGTCACCGGCCCCGACGGGCTGGCCGCGCTGCGGCTGGTCATCTCGCTGTCCGCGGCGGGGGAGGACGGCGTGCGGGCGCGGAACGCGTTCCTGGCCGAGCGTGGACGCCAGCTCCAGGGCATGCTGGACCGCGCCCGGGAGCGAGGTGAGCACCCGCCCGAGGGCCTGGACATCCTCGACCACCTCCTGGCCCCGATGTACATCCGCAGCCTGTTCGGGATGGAACCGCTCACCCCCGCCTACGCCGACACGCTGGTCGACCGGCTGCTGGCCCTCCGTCGACAGTCCTAGACGTGCCAGAGGGCGGCCATCTGCCGGATGGCCGACCGCGACGGAACGGCGCGCAGCGGCGCAAGATTTCCGTTGGTGAACACCTTGCGCCGGTATTGGGCGTGAAGACCACATGTGCGTGCAGGCTGGAGACCACACCGCGGACTCGCCGGATATCGGGTTCGGTTTCCACCACGGTGGCATAGGCCAAACGCTAATGTGTTCGATTGTGAGGCTGGTGGTGCAGGTGAAGCTTCTGTCGACGCCCGAGCAGGCGGCGGCCTTGGAGGCCACGCTGCGCGCCGCGAACAAAGCCGCCGATCTTGTTTCGCGCATCGCCTTTCAGCGGCGGTGTTTCCGTAACTTCGATCTGCGTAAGCACACCTACGAGCAGGTCAAGGCCGTCTTCGGGCTGGGCGCGCAGGCCGCCCAGCACGTGATCAAGAAGGTCTGCGACGCCTACCGCACTCTGCATGCCAACCTGGCCGCCGGAAACCTCGGCGCGCCAGTATCTGTGCGGCGCGTCAAAGCCGAGAACAAACCGATCTCTTTTCGTCCCGGTGCGGCCCAGCCGTATGACGACCGGTGTCTGTCCTGGCAGCACACCGACCGGACGGTGTCGATCTGGACGACCGCCGGACGGCTGCGCGGCATCGCCTTCACCGGCTCGGCCCGGCAACTGGCTCTGCTGGTCAAGCACCGCAAGGGTGAGTCCGACCTGGTGTGGCGGGAGGGCATGTGGTTTCTGCACGCCACCGTCGGGGTGCCGGACGTGCCGGTCACTGTGCCGGACGGGTTTGTCGGGGTGGATCTGGGCATCGCCAACCTCGCCACCACCAGTGAGGGCGTCCGGCACAGCGGCAAGGGCCTGAACGCGGTCCGGCACCGGCACCGTGAGCTGCGCCGCCGCCTGCAGGCCAAGCGCACCAAGTCGGCCAAGCGGCTGCTGAAACGGCGCCGCCGTAAGGAGGCCCGCTTCGCCGCGAACATCAATCACAGCATCGCCAAGCAGATCGTGACCGAGGCAGAACGCGCCGGGCGCGGCATCGCTCTGGAAGACCTCCGGGGCATCCGCGATCGGGTACGGCTTCGCAAGCCCCAGCGGGTCACGCTGCACGCGTGGAGCTTCCACCAGTTGGGAGCCTTCGTCGCCTACAAGGCGGCCCGTGCCGGGGTCGCCGTCATCCATGTGGATGCGGCCTACACCTCCCAGCAATGCTCGCGCTGTGGTCACGTGGACAGGAGCAACCGGCCCGATCAGGAAACCTTCACCTGCACGTCGTGCGGCTTCGCTGAGCACGCCGACGTCAACGCGGCCCGCAACATCGCCTCACGCGGTGCGGCGGGCTGGGCAGTGAGTCACGCTGCCTGACGCGGACCAGACCGTCGAGGCCATCGACGGCGAGGAGCTGCGAGCTCGGTCGTTCACGGCGGAGAAGCTGACGTCATCGTGCACGGCTGCTCGGGACACGCCGAGCAGCGGCCGTGACCCGCCGGACCGGTCGCGCCGCGGCGGGAGAGCTCCAGGAGCTCCCGGTGTGACCTCTGCATGCCCTCGGGCAGCTCGTCCGGCGAGAACCATCCCGCCTCCAGCACCTCGAAGGGGTCGACCTTGAGGTCCCCGCCGACGAGGACGGCCTCGTAGGCCACCTCCGCCCGCAGCCGGTATCCGCTGACCAGGCGCACGAGCCGGCCGACCCGGACGGTCAGGCCGGTCTCCTCACGGACCTCCCGCACGACGGTGTCCTCGAACGTCTCCGACCTGTTCGCGTAACCGGTGGGGAACCCCCATGAGCGGCCCTCCGGCCACAGCCGGTGATTGAGGAGGAGCAGGCGCCCTTCGTCGTCCCGGACGATGCCCGTGACGCCGACCATGAACGTGGCGTGCTTCAGCCACAGGAGACGCCACTGCAGGCGTCCTCCCAGGGACCTCCACAGACGCGCGACCAACTTCATGGCTCTCCCCCTCGGACGGCCCGCGTTCCGCGAGCCCCCACCATCATGGCGATCAGGCGCGGGTCCGCGCGACGGACGGCGCGGACCCGCCACCGGGCGCGCTCATCCCGGTCGGGCATAGTGGTGACCGGCCGGCCTCCCGGCGCCGTCCCCCCTTCCACGGAAGGCTTCCAGAGAACGGAGACACCCGGTGCCCCGTGACGTCAAGATCCCCGGTCCCGACCACCCGATCACGGTCGAGGCGACCTCCTCCCATGTCGTCGTCCGCGTCGGAGACCGGGTCGTCGCCGACACCACCCGCCCCCTGGTCCTGACCGAGGCCGCCTACCCTCCGGTGCACTACATCCCGATCAAGGACGTCGATCCCGGGATGATCCGCCGGAGCGACACCCGTACGTACTGCCCGTACAAGGGCGAGGCGTCGTACTACAGCGTCGTCACCCCGGAGGGCGAGGTGGGCGACGCCATCTGGGCGTACGAGGAGCCCTACGACGCGGTCGGCGAGATCAAGGGCCACGTCGCCTTCTACCCCGACCGCGTCCGCCTCACGGTCGAGCCGTCCTGAGGCGGTCATTGAGGAACCGCCCCTTCCTCAATGCCTCGTAGCGTTCCCGTCACAGGGCAAGGCCGCAGGCACGACGAAGGGACCATCCATGCCGCGAGGATCCGCCACCCCGCCCCGGCTCGGCGCGGACGTCATGACGTTCGAGGACACCGCCCAGTGGGAGTCGTGGCTGGCCGAGCACCACGAGACGCCCGGCGGCGTCTGGCTGCGGATCGCCAAGAAGGGGTCGGGCGAGGTGACGGTGACGCGGGGCGAGGCCCTCGACGTCGCGCTCTGCTACGGCTGGATCGACAGCCACACCCGGTCGTGCGACGAGGCGTCCTTCCTGCAGAGGTTCTCGCCGCGCCGCTCCCGGAGCGTGTGGTCGAAGGTGAACGTGGCCAAGGTCGAGGAGCTCATGGCCGCGGGGCGCATGCGCCCGCCGGGCCTGGCCGTGGTGCTGGCGGCCCAGGCCGACGGGCGCTGGGACGCCGCGTACGAGTCGCCGAAGAACGTCACCGTCCCCGAGGACCTGGTCGAGGCGCTGGAGCGGGACGAGCGGGCGAAGGCGTTCTTCGACACCCTCGGCAAGAGTGACCGGTACCTGGTCATCCTGCGGCTCATGACGGCGCGGACGCCGCGGACGCGGGCGGCCCGCCTGGACAGGATGGTCGCCAGACTGGCGGCGGGGGAGAAGGTGCGCTGAGACGGGGAAAGTTTTCTCGGGGTCGTGTCCATCCGGCGGGGGGCCGTTCGTGGTGATGGTGTACGGCGGCCCCGCCGTACGACGAATCCACCCGAGAGGGATCACCGTGAAGTACATGCTGCTGATCAACGCCGGCACCTCCGCCCAGGACGACGACGCGTGCACCGTCGAGGACTGGATGGCCTACGACCAGGCCGTGCGGGAGGCGGGCGTCTGGGTGTCCGGCGAGTCGCTGGCCGACCTCGTGACCGCCACGACCGTGCGCGTGAGCAAGGACGGCAAGCGGAGCGTGACCGACGGGCCGTACGCCGAGACGCGCGAGGTCCTCGGCGGCTTCTACGTCATCGACGTGCCGGACCTCGACGTCGCGCTCGACTGGGCCGCCCGCTGCCCGGGCGCGCGCGGCGGCGGGTCGATCGTGGTGCGCCCGGTCGCCGACTTCGGCATGTGAGATCGCGGATGCGTGAGAGGCGGTCGGTCGCGGATGCGTGAGGGGCGCGGGGTCATGGATGCGTGAAGGGCACGGGGTCACGGATGCGTGAGATCGAGGCGGTCTTCCGGGAGGAGCGCGGCCGGCTGCTGGCCGCGCTCGTGCGCCGCTTCGGCGATCTCGACCTCGCCGAGGAGGTCACCTCGGACGCCGTCGAGGCGGCGCTGAAGCACTGGCCGGTCGAGGGCGTGCCGCCCAAGCCGGGCGCGTGGCTGATGACGACGGCGCGGCGCAAGGCGGTCGACCGGCTCAGGCGTGACCGGGCCCTGGCCGCCCGGCTGGCCATCCTGCAGGTGGAGGCGGAGCGGAACGCCTACGCTCCGCCCGCCGACGCGCACGACGACCTGCACGACGTGCCGGACGAGCGGCTGCGGCTGTTCTTCACCTGCGCCCACCCCGCGCTGCCCGCCGAGGACCGCGGGGCGCTGATGCTGCGCTGCCTGGCGGGCCTGAGCACGCCGGAGGTGGCGCGGGCCTACCTGGTGCCGGTCCAGACGATGGCCAAGCGGATCGTCCGGGCGAAGAGGAAGATCAGCGAGGCGCGCATCCCGTTCCGCGTGCCCGGCGACGACGAGCTGCCGGAGCGGCTGCCCGGCGTGCTCCAGGCGATCTACTCGATCTTCACCGAGGGGTACGCGGCCAGTTCCGGTCCCGACCTGCAACGGCTGGACCTGGCCGAGGAGGCGATCCGGCTGGCGCGCATCCTGCGCCGGCTGCTGCCCGCCGAGCGGGAGGTCGCCGGGTTGCTGGCACTGCTGCTGCTGGTCCACGCGCGCCGCGACGCCCGTACCGGTCCTGGCGGCGAACCGGTGCTGCTCGACGAGCAGGACCGGAGCCGCTGGGACCGGGCCATGATCGAGGAAGGGGCGGCGCTGGTGGTCACCGCGCTGAGCGGCGGCCCGCCCGGCGTGTACGGCGTGCAGGCCGCGATCGCGGCGCTGCACGACGAGGCGGCGGACCTGGCCACGACCGACTGGCCGCAGGTCGTGGCCCTGTACGACGTGCTGCTGGCGCTGGACCCGTCCCCGGTGGTCGCGCTGAACCGCGCGGTGGCCGTGGCCATGCGCGACGGGCCGGAGGCGGGCCTGGCGCTGCTGGAGGAGCTGGCCGGCGAGGCGCGGCTGCGCGGGTACCACCCGTACCTGGCGGCGCGCGCCGAGCTGCTGCACCGGCTCGGCCGCCGTCCCGAGGCCGCCGTCGCCTACCGTGCGGCTCTGGAGGCGGCCGGGAGCGAGCCCGAACGCGCCCACCTGCGGCGCCGCCTGGCGGCCGTCGAGGACGAGTGACCGGAATCCCGCCCCGGCGGGCGGGAACGGAGCGGGAGGTTCGGTGGTTGGTTCTGGACGACACATCACGTTCGTCCATGAACAGGAGCCTCGTATGACCACCCCCGACGGCACTCAGCCGCCCGTCCGCCAGCTCCGTCTCGTCGTCGAGGCCGAGGACTACGAGGCCGCGCTCGCGTTCTACCGGGACGTGCTGGGGCTGCCCGAGCAGGCGGCGTTCTCCAGCGACGGGGGCGCCCGGGTCGCGATCCTGGACGCCGGCCGGGCCACCCTGGAGATCGCGAACCCGGCCCAGAAGCGGTACATCGACGAGGTCGAGGTGGGGCGGCAGGTGGCGCCGACGATCCGGGTCGCGTTCGAGGTGGACGACGCCCAGGCCACCACGGACCGGCTGGTGGCCGCCGGCGCCGAGCAGGTCGCGCCGCCCACCCTCACCCCGTGGCAGTCCCTCAACGCGCGGCTCGACGCGCCGGCGGACCTGCACATCACGGTGTTCCAGGAGACGCTGAGCCTGGAGGAGCGCGAATCGCTCGACGGCTTCGGCACCGAGGGCGCCGGGGACGCCGAGTAGGGCGGGATCGCGAACTCCCCGAACGGCCTTGTGTTCCGCGCCCGCTCGGGGATCATCGCCTGTATGCGGGCATTGGTGGTTCTCGTCTGGGAGGGCACGCTCGGATTACTCGTCGCCGTCATGGTGGCGGTGGCGGTGGTGACGGCGCCGAGCGGTCATCTGCTGAACGTGCTGGGCCAGGCCGGGCCGTCCGGGCTGGTGGCGGCGGGGCTGGCGCTGTCGCTGCGCGCCGGCACGCCGAACCTGGCGGTCGGGGCGCTCGCCGGTTTCACAGCGGCCGTCACCGCGTCGCCGCTGATCGGGCAGGGGTGGGCGGCGGCGATCCTGGCGCTGCTGCTCGTGGCGATCGGCGGGCTCGTCCTGGGGCTCCTCGTCGCCGCGCTCGCCGCTCCGGCGTGGGCGGTCACCCTGGGCGCGGCGGTCGCCTGCGAGGCGCTGGTCGTCGCCATGACCGACAGCCGGGGCGTGCCCAGCCAGTTCGGGAGCGGGATCCCGGCCTCCGTGTGGTTCGTGCTGTTCGTCGTCGTGTCGCTCGGGGGCGCGCTGGTCTGGCGGGTGGCGCGGCTCCGGTCGCCGTGGGTGGCGGCCCTGGTGGGGGTGGGCGGGTCGAGCCTGCTCGCCGCCGTGGGCGGGCTGGCCGCGCTCGCCCGGGTGCAGGCGGTCTTCCCGGGCACCGGATGGAGCACCACGACGCTCGCCCTGGCCGCGGTGCTGCTGGGCGGGGTCAGCGTGCACGGCGGGCGGGGCGGGGTGGCGGGCACGGTGCTCGCGATGCTCTTCCTGGCGCTGGTCCAGGGCCAGCTCGCGGTCTGGGGCGCGCCGTTCTGGGCCTTCATGGCGGTCACGGGAGTCGTGGTGGTGGTCGCGCTGCTGGCCGGGCGGTTGGTGGACCTCGCCGTCCCCGAGCCGATCCCGGCGCCGGGCGATGCCCCGGTCGAGGCGCGTACGAACGGGCCGCGACAGTCGCCTTGGTAAGGCGGCTTGCTTATTTTGGTAAGGCGACTTACGATTTCCGGATGTCTCCCCATGACCTCGCTCCCTCCGTGAGCGCCGACCTCGTCGCCCGTTTCGGCGCGCCCCTGGGCGTCGAGGAAGCCCGCGCCCACTGGGGCCGGTTGACGCGTGCCGCCCAGGACGGCGCCACCACGCTGATCACCCGGGAGCGCTGGGAGTGGGCCGCGCTGATCCCGGTCACCGAGGTGCCCGGGCCGCTGACCGGCCTGGCGGTCCTGCCGCTGTCCACGGCCCGCCGCAAGCTCGGCGACCTCGTACGGCAGGCCACCCTCCCGTACGAGGACGGCCCGCTGCTGCTCACCCGCCACCGCACCCCGGTGGCGGCCCTGATCGCCGCCCGGTCCCTGGCCGGCCAGGAGGCCCGCGAGCACCGCCTGGTCGTGGAGGATCTGCTGCGCGACGGCCACACCGTCGTCCTGAGCCGCCTCCCGGTGGCGGCCGGGTCCGCGTACTCCGCGGTCGTCCGTGACGCCGGCGGCGCCGACGTGGCCGCCGGCACCGGCGACAGCGTGGACGAGGCGCTGCGGCGCCTGCAACAGGCGGAAGGGTGACGCCCCGCGCGGAGGGGTGTGACGCCTAGCCCGGGGTGCCGGCGGCGTACAGCACGTCACGCAAGCCCGGGAGCGTCGCCTCGCGGTCGGCGTGCCAGACGAGGCGGAGGCTGAGGCCGGGCGCCGGGAAGGCGAGCCGCGCGAGCGTGCCCGCCCCGAGCGCGGCGGCCACCGCGAACCCCGGCAGCAGCGCGATCCCGAGCCCCTGCTCGGCCCAGGCGCGCATCACCTGCACCCCGCCAACCTGGACCCGTTCCGGGCCGGGGCCGATGAGCCGGTCGGCGGCCATGAGGAACGAGCAGTTCGCCGCGTTCACCAGCAGCCGCTCGCCCGCCAGGTCGTCCGGGGACACCTGGGGCCGGCCGAGCAGCGGATGGCCGGGCGCGGCGACCAGCACGAGAGGCACGGAGTCCACGTCGAGGAACGTCAGCGGCGCGGGCGGCGGCGCGAAGCCGAGGTCGCCGAGGGCCTCGCCGGTGTCGAGGAGCAGCGCCGCCTCCAGCCGTCCGGCGATCACGTCGGCGAGCAGGTCGTCGCGGCTCACGCTGGGCAGCACCTCCACGCGCAGGCCGGGGCGCCGCTCCGCCAGCCTGGCCAGCACGCGCGGCACGCAGGCGGCCACGATCGTCTCCAGCGCCCCCAGCCGGACGTCCTCCGGCTGCCCGGCCACCTCGCGGCGCGCCTGCTCCGCCTGGTCGAGCAGGCGCCGCGCCCAGCCCTGCAGCCGCCGCCCGGCCCCGGTCAGGACCATCCCCCTCGGCGTCCGGTCGAACAGCGTCACGCCGAGCGACTTCTCCAGGACGCGGATCTGCTCGGACACGCTGGACGGGGCGAGGTCCAGGGCGTTGGCGGCCTCCGTCACCGTCCGGTGCCGCACGACGGCCTCGAAGGTCCGCAACTGACGCAACTCCACGCCCATGCCAAACAGCACGGCCACGAACGGCATTCCGCGGCGCGTGCATGCAACGTGCATGCTAACGTGCGAGTATGGCGATCATCCAGATCAGAGACGTCCCGGAGGCCACCGAACGGACGCTGAAAGCGCGGGCCGAGCGCGCGGGCAAGTCTCTGGCGGCGTATCTCCGCGACCTCCTGAACGAAGAGGCCGCCCACCCCACGCCCGACGAGGTGATGGCCAGGATCGCCGCCGACGAGCCGGTGCCCTACGACCCCGACTTCGTGGCCGAGACCTTGCGCGAGGGGCGCCGGTGAGCCTGGTCGTCGACGCATCGATCGTGTTCCGCCTGCTGGCGAACGTGAAAGGCGACGATCTGCTTCGCAGGCGGCTGGCCGGCACGCTGCACGCTCCCGCGCTGATCGACGTCGAGATCGCTTCGGTGGTGCGCGGACATGTGATCACCGGCAAGCCCGAGGTGCGCGTCTCCGCCGAGCGGGGCCGCCTCATGCTGGACCGGTTCGCGGAACTCAGGATCGTGCGGCATCCGATGCTGCCGCTGCAGCCGCGGGTGCTGGAGCTGCGTCACAGCCTCACCGCCTACGACGGGATGTACGTGGCGCTCGCGGAGCTGCTGGGAGTGCCGCTGCTCACGGCCGATGCGAAGTTCGCCGGTGCGACGGGACACCGGGCCGAGATCCGCCACCACCCGCCGCCGGACCCCGCGTAGCCACCGGCGTTCGGAATCTCCGAACGTGGGCTGCGGTCCGGCCGGTGGAGTCGCGGCGGGCCGGAGCCGACAGTGGGCGGCATGACTCTTTCCATCGTCGGCGCGCCCCCGCGCGCTCGCGGGCGGGCCGCGGCGCTGCTCGGCGTGTCGCTCGGGTACTTCATGGTGCTCCTCGACATGACGGTGCTCTCCGTCGCCGAGCCCGACCTGGCCGCGTCGCTGCGCACCTCGATCGCCGGCCTCCAGTGGGCCACCACCGGCTACACCGTCGTCTTCGGCGCGTTGCTGCTGTCCGGTGGCGCGGTCGCCGACCGTTACGGGGCCGACCGGGTGTTCCGTGCCGGGGTGGCGGTGTTCGCGCTGGGCTCGCTGCTGTCGGCCCTCGCTCCCGGGCTGGGCGTGCTGGTCGGGTTGCGGGCGGTCCTGGGCGCCGCGGGGGCGGCCTGCGTGCCCGCCTCGATGGCCGTCATCGCGCGGCTCTACCCCGACCCCGGCGAGCGGACCCGGGCGGTGGCGGCCTGGGCGGCCATCAGCGGCGCGGCCGTGGCCGCGGGCCCCGTCGCGGGCGGCGCGCTCGTCGACCTGGCCGGATGGCGGGCCATCTTCCTGGTGAACGTGCCGATCGGCCTGCTGGTGCTCGCGCTGACCGCCGGACGGGGGCTGCGGGCGCCTCATGGCGCGCGCGGCGCGGCGGCCTCCCGCGCGGCGGCTTCCGGCGCGGCGGCCGGGTCCCCGGGCGGGGAGCGGCGGATCGACTGGGCGGCCCAGCTCGCCGCCTGCGCGGTGCTCGCGCTGCTGACCGACGCGCTCATCGCGGCGGGCTCCCGCTCCTGGGCGCACGCCGCCGGGGCCGCGGTGGCGACGGCGCTGGCGGTCCGCGGGTTCGCCGCCCTCGAACGGCGCAGCGACGCCCCCGTGCTGAACCGCACGCTGCTCGGCAGCGGCGGCGTGCGGGCCGGCCTGGCCGCCGGCGCGGCGGTGAGCTTCACCCTGAACGGCGGCCTGTTCGTGCTGCCGCTGCTGCTCCAGCAGGGCCGGCACCTGAGCGCGGCGGTCAGCGGCCTGGCGTTCCTGCCGCTGACCCTGCCGTTCGTGGTCAACCCGCCGCTGACCGGCCGGATCGTCGCCCGGGTCGGCCCGCGCCCGCCGATCCTGGCCGGGCTGGCGCTGCTCGCCGCGGGCGGCGGCGGGCTGGCGTGGGCCGTCGGCGCCGGCGCAGGGTACGGCTGGCTGGCCGTGGGGCTGCTGCTCACCGGGACCGGGGTCGCGCTCGTGCTGCCCGCCCTGGCGGCCGCCGTCATCGCCGCCGCGCCCGCCGGCACGGCCGGCGCCGCCGGAGGGCTGCTCAACGCCGTGCGTCAGACCGGGGCCACACTCGGGGTCGCCGTCATGGGCGCCTGCGCCGGCCTCGGGACGGTCACCGGCACCGCGCTGTCCCTGGTCGTGGCGGCCGCCCTGTGCGGGCTCGCCGCGGCCTGGTTCGCCCTGCGAAGCTGAAGCCGGCGGCTACGGGGCGGCGACCAGGCTCATCAGCCGTTCCCAGGCGGGGGAGGAAGCGGTGAGGTGGGAGTCGAGCAGGGCACGCGTGCCCGGCCCGACGTCCTCGTGCTCCTGCCGCCGGGCCGCCCACGCCTTCATGTCGGCGGCCAGCCGGGCGAGCCGCGGGTCGCGGGGGTCCCAGTCGAACGCCTCGTCGCAGGCCACGTAGAGGCGCATCAGCTCGGCGTCGTCGAAGGAGGCGTTCTTCACGGCGACCAGCTCGGGAAGCAGCTCCGGCGACTGCGCCGCCATCATGATCCACATGTCGCGCTCGACGCGGACCGTCCGCTCGCTGACGCCGAGCGAGCGCAGCCGTTCGAGGACGGCGACGACCTCGGCGGGCAGGAACAGCCGCTCGCCCCCGACCAGCTCGGCCATGCGCCGCCGCTGCCGGATCAGGTCGCGGATGCGCGCGCGCAGGTCGTCGTCGATGGCGGCGACGGCCTCGGCGAACTCCTCCTGCCCGGCGTGGAGGAGCTCGTCGATGCGGGCCAGCGGCACGCCGGCGTCGGCCATCGTCCTGATCCGGATCAGGTCGACCACCGCGGCGGCGTCGTAGCGGCGGTAGCCGGAGGAGTCACGCTCGGGCTCGGCCAGCAGGCCGCAGTGGTGGTAGTGACGGACGGCGCGGACCGTCACCCCGGCATGGGCGGCGAGCTGGCCAATGGTGAGCAATGAGAGCTCCTTCAGCACACGCGTTGCCAAAGATCGCGGACGCCCTGGGAGACGGCGTCCGGTTCGTCCGTGCAGATCGTACTGTGGCGGGCGTTCTCCAGCACGCGGTGCTCGCCGCCGGGCGCCGCCGCGGCCAGGGCCTCGCCGAGGCGGATCTTGCCGTCGCTCATCGCGGTCAGGGTCTTCTTCGGCATCATGAGCTTCATCGCGGGATCGACGCCGAGCGCGGTGAACGCGAGCAGCGGCCTGCCCGGCACGGGCCCCGCGGCCCTGATCTCGGCGGCCAGCCCGGGCATGTCGCCGCGCTCCTGGGCGCCGGCCCGCTGCGACGCGACGGTGAGATGGCGGGCGAGCAGCGCGTCGCGGACCTCGCGCGGCCAGGTGGCCAGCATCTTCCTGTACTGGCCGCCCGCGAGGAGGGTGACCAGGCGCAGCATCACGTCGCCCGGCACGGGCTGCGGCTTCAGGCGCAGGCGCTCGTCGGCCATGTGGACGTCCCAGTCCTCGTTGAACGCGTCGAGGTAGACGACCCCGGCCACCTCGTCCGGGAAGAGCTGGAGGAAGCGCCGCGCGTAGGCGCCGCCGAGGGAGTGCGCCACCAGCACGTACGGGCCCGGCACGTCCGCGGCCCGCAGCAGGTCCCGCAGCTCGGTCGCGACCTCGGCCGCGGTGCGCGGCAGCTCGGCCGGGTCGCTCCAGCCCGTGCCGGCGCGGTCGTGGAGGACGGAGGTGGTGAACGCGGAGACGCGCTCGTGAACGTTGAGGTAGTCCAGCCCGAACGCGCTGGCGCCCGGCAGGAACACCACGGCCGGCCCGCCCGCGCCCGAGCGGTGGAGGAACAGGCGGCGGCCGTCGACCTGGTGGAGGCGGCCCAGCGGGGGCTGCTGAGAAGTGCTCATGAGGCGATGGTGCAACCCTGACGCAGCGTCAAGGTCAAGCCCGGGATCCGGCCAGGCCGCGGGCTCACTAGGATCGCGCGCATGGAAGATCGACTCATGGCCGGGCGGGGACCGCTGTGCCTCCTCGCGGGGGCGCCGGGCGCGGGCAAGACGTACCTGCTGCCGTACCTGCTGGGCGGGGCCGGCGGGCTGGTCGTCATGGACATGGACGAGATCCTGGAGGAGGGCGCGCTGCTCGGCGTGCCCGTCGCCGAACCCGGGGCCGCCCCGGTGTGGCCCGCCTACGACCGCCTGTGGGGGCGGATCGTCGCCATGGTGCGCCGGGTGGGGCACCCCGTGCTGCTGCTCTGTCCCGTTCCCGACGCGGAGGAGCTCGAGCCGGGCGGGCGGTGGGACGGGCCGCTCCGGTGGGCGCTGCTGGACTGCCCCGACGACGTCCGGCGACGGCGGCTGGAGGCGCGCGGCTGCCCGAAGGAGGAGATCGAGGACGCGATGGCCGACGCCCGGCAGGGGCGCGCGCTCATCCCGACGGCGTTCGCGTCCGGAGGCTCGTACGACGGGGGAGCGGACGGGGACCCCGCCGTGCTGGCGGCCCGTGTGCTGGCCTGGGCGCGAGGTGACGGCGCATGAAGCGAGGGTGACGCCGCGTCAAGGGCGTCATGTCCGTTTGCTGGGGTTCCGTGGCGTTGGGCGGGCTCTTGGAGGGCATAAGTGAGGTTGATGAGGAAGCTGGGGATTGTCGGGATCGTGGGCTTGGGCCTGCTGGTGGCAGGCACCGCCTTCGCCCAGACGCGTCCTGTCTCCCCGGTCGTGTCGCGGAAGCCTGTCCCGGCGCGTCAGGTCGCTTCGGACACCTGCCCCTCCGGCGACCTGGAGATGCGGTTCGGCCGGATCGACCCCGGCGCGGGCAACCGGTACGTCCCCCTGACCTTCACCAACGTCTCCGGCGTCTCCTGCGTGCTGTCCGGCCATCCCGGAGTCGCGCTGCTCGACGCGGACGGCGCGACGTTGCCGGTGACCGTGCGGCACGTGGACGGGCCCGGCGCGGTGGAGACGCTGAAGCCGGGTGCGAGCGTGCGGTCCGTCCTGCACTGGACGGTCGTGGAGCCCGGCTGCGTCAGCCCGGCCGGACTGCGCGCCACGCCCCCGGACGGGGGGACGGGCCTGACCGTCCCGCTCCCCGAGGGCAGGGTGTGCGGCGGCGTGGACGTCACCCCGGTCGGCTGAGGCGGCCGGGCCCTCCCATGGAGGTCCTCCGGGACCTAGGCTCGACATGGAAGGGATGCCGTCATGGACATCAACATCATTCTCACCGTTATCGCCTTCTTCGTCATCCTGGTGGTCCTCAGCAGCCTGCGGGTGGTCAACCAGGTCGAACGGGGCATCATCTTCCGCTTCGGCCGGGCCCAGAAGGAGATCCGGCAACCCGGGCTGACGGTGCTCATCCCGTTCGCGGACCGGATGAAGAAGGTCAACATCCAGATCATCACGATGCCCGTGCCCACGCAGGAGGGCATCACCCGTGACAACGTCTCCGTCCGCGTGGACGCGGTCGCCTACTTCCGGGTCAAGGACCCGATGCGGGCGGCCATCGAGGTGCAGGACTACATGCACGCGGTGGAGCAGGTGGCGCAGACGTCGCTGCGGTCGATCATCGGCAAGAGCGAGCTGGACGACCTGCTCACCAACCGCGAGGAGCTGAACCGCGGCCTCGCCCTGATGATCGACAGCCCGGCGCTCGGCTGGGGCATCCACATCGACCGGGTCGAGATCAAGGACGTCCAGCTCCCGGAGACCATGAAGCGCTCCATGTCGCGCCAGGCCGAGGCCGAGCGCGAGCGGCGGGCGCGGGTGATCGTCGCGGACGGCGAGCTGCGGGCCGCCCAGAAGCTCGCCGACGCCTCCGGCATCATGTCGCAGACGCCGGGCGCGCTGCAGCTACGCCTGCTGCAGACCGTGGTGGAGGTCGCCGCCGAGAAGAACTCCACCCTGATCATGCCGCTGCCGGTCGAGCTGCTGCGCTTCTTCGACCGGGCCGCACAGGCCGCTCCCCAGGCCGCCGGGCAGACGGCCGGGCAGAGCGGGGAAGCGCCGGCGGCGGAAGGACCGGCCGGACCCGGCGCGATCGAAGGAGGCGATCAGCCGAGCCTGGAGCAGGCGCCCGCCGACGAGACGCCCGCGCTGACGGAGGCCGCCGCACAGGACGCCGCCGCACAGGAGGCCGTCACACGGGAGGCCGCGCCGGAGCCCGCGCTGCGGGAGGCCGTCGTGCCGGAGCCCGCGACCCCGGAGTCGCGCAACGCGCACCCGAGCGGCCACTCGCTCACGTGAGGCCCTCCTGCGGGGCGAACGCCGCCGGGTTGTTGCGGGCCGCCGCGGCGCGGCTGCGGCGCCCGTAGGCGATGGTCCAGGTGACGAGCGCGGCGGTGACGGCGATCGGCAGCACCGTGGAGACCGTGACCATGGCCGAGGTGGGCAGCACGTACGACAGGGCGAAGCGGGCGACCGCCTCGGCCAGGTAGACGACGCCCCAGACGAGGGTGAGGATCCGCTGCACCCGGCGGAACCCCGCGTACTGCCACAGGGAGTTCCACCGGGCCAGCCCCTCGTCGGTGCCGTCGGTGCCGAACTTGCGCCCGAAGTAGAACATCAGGGGCCGGGGCGTCAGCAGGGAGCCGAGCAGCACCAGCCCGAACAGCCCGGTCACCGCGGACTCCTTGACCAGCGCCAGCCGCTCGTCCTGGAACACCAGCGAGCCGATCACGCCGAGCCCGACCACGATCAGCGCGAGCACGCCGAAGTCGTCGAGGCGGCGCCGGATCAGCAGGACGCCGAGCACCTCGACGGCCGGCCAGACCGCCGAGACGGCGAGCGCCGCGACGTCGGACATGCCGCGGTCGGTCAGCAGCGTGTACGTCAGCCAGGGCAGGACCACGTTGAACGCGATCGTCGGACCCCAGTTCAGGGCTACGGCCCGTAATTTCGCCAACGGACCCTCCTCATTCCGTCGAAACAAGATCACGTTCATGATGTGTCAGATAAACTCACGAACGTGAAAGAAAACGTATCATCGCCACGGCTGACCGCAAGACCCTCACGGGGTCGGTCGGTCGCGCTGGTGCCGTTCCTGTTCGGGGCCGCGGGCCGGGAGGAGCTGTCCGGCACGGCGCTGACCAGGCTGTTGGGCGACCTGGGCCTGACCGAGGCAGCCGCCCGCGCGCTGATCGCCCGCATGCGCAAGGAGGGACATCTGACCGGCGAGCGGCGCGGTGGCGGCACGCGCTACCGGATGGCCGGTGACCTGGCCGCCGGCTTCGCCCGGATCCGGCAGGGTTCCGCGGCCGCCGTCCCGGAGTGGGACGGGCGGTTCCACGCGCTGCTCTACCAGGTGCCGGAGGGGCAGCGCGCCTACCGCGACGCGCTGCGCCGGGCCGCGCTGCTCACCGGGTACGGCCTGCTCCAGCAGGGGGTGCTGATCGCGGTCACCGACCGCTCCGCCGGGCTCGGCCCGCTGCTCACCCCGCCGGAGGGCGTACGGCTGTGCCACGCCACGCTCGCCATGGAGGAGGCCGAGGCCGCCCGCGCCGCCTACGACGCCTGGGGCCTCGGGGCGCTGAGCGACCTGTACGACCGGCAGGCCGAGTCCATGGAGGCGGCGGTGCGCTCGGCGCCCGAGCGGCCGCCCGTGGACGCGGAGGCGCTGCGGACGCTGAGCCGCCTGCTGGGCAGGGCCATGGTCGACACCCTGCGCGCCCCCCAGTTGCCCGAGCCGCTGCGACCGGCCGGGTGGTCACTGCCCCGGCTGCAGGCCGCGATCGGCCAGGTGATCCAGGTCTACAGCCCCCCGGCGGTCGCGCACGTGCAGCGGGTCATCGGCGACGAGTGACGCGCCGGGAAGGCCGGCCGGCACGCCCGGAAGACCCGGCCGGTGTGCGGGTGAAGACCCGACCGGCGCGGCTACCTGCTGACGCCGTCCGCCGCGCGCCGCTGGACCAGATGCAGGTCGGCGGAGCGGGGCAGGCTCTCCCAGTCGCCCTGCGAGGTGACCGCGAACGCGCCCGCCGCGCAGGCCGTGCGCAGCCGTTGGTCCGGATCGTGGCCCGACAGCCACCCGGCCAGCCAGCCCGCCGCGAACGCGTCGCCCGCGCCGACGGGGTCCACCTCCGTCACCCGGTACGGCTCCGCGTGCCGCACGACGTCCCCCGACAGCTCCAGGGCGCCCTCCGAGCCCGCCTTCACCAGGACGTGCCGCGGGCCCAGGGCGGCGAGGGCGCGGGCCAGTTCGGCGGGCTCCTCGACGTCGGCGATCAGCCGGCCCTCGGGGCCGGTCACGAACAGCACGTCCACGTCCGCGACCGCCTCCCGCAGCCACGCCCCCGCCTCGGCGGGCGACCAGAGCGCGGCCCGGTAGTTGACGTCGAGTGACACCAGCACGCCCGCCGAGCGGGCCAGGGTCATCGCGTGCCGGACGGCCTCGCGGGCGGAGGCCGACAGGGCGGGCGTGATGGCGGAGACGTGCAGGACGCGGGCCCCGGTGACGAGCTCCGGGTCCAGGTCGCCGGGCGTCAGACGCGAGCCGGCGCTGGCGGCGCGGTAGTAGCGCACGTCGACCAGCTCGGCCGTGCGCCTGCCCTTGATCATCAGCCCGGTCGGGGCGGCGGGATCGGTGATGGCGCGGGCGTCCACGCCCTCGCCCAGCAGCGTGGAGCGGATCAGGTCGCCGAACTCGTCCGCGCCCACCCTGCCGACCCAGGTCGCGCGGTGCCCGAGCCGGGAGACGCCGATCGCGACGTTGGACTCCGCCCCGCCCATCCCGAGGTCGAAGTCCCGGGCGAAGCGGAGCGGGCCGGTGCGGCGGGCGGTGAACAGCGCCATGCTCTCGCCGAACGTCACCAGATCGGGGGCCGCCGCCGAAGGAGTGGTCGATGTGGTCATCAGGTCGTCGCACCCAGCTTTCCGGAGATCCGCGCCGCCGCGGCGGCCACCCGCGGGCCCAGCTCGCGTACCCGCGCGGCGGTGATGCGCGAGGTGAGCCCGGAGACCGAGACGGCGGCCACCACGGCCCCGGTGTGGTTGAAGACGGGCGCGCCCACGCAGCGCACCTCGGGCTCGTTCTCGCGGTCGTCCACCGCGTAGCCGCGCCGCCGGACGCCGGCCAGCTCGCGCCGCAGCCGGTCGGGGTCGGTGATGGTGTGCCGGGTACGGGACTCCAGCTCCAGCCCCTCGACCGGGTCGCCGGGCAGGAACGCCAGGATCGCCTTGCCCACGGCGGTGCAGTGCGCGGGCCCGCGGCTGCCGATGCGCGAGGCCATGCGGACGTTCGTCTCGTTCTCCACCTTGTCGATGTAGACGACGTGCGGCGGGTCGTGGACGACCAGGTGGACGGTCTCCCGCACCTCGGTCATCAGCCGGTGCGACTCCTCGGCGGCCACGGCGCGCAGGTCGAGCGTGGCGAGGTACGCCTGGCCCAGGCGGAGCGTGCCGTGGCCGAGCCGGTAGACGCCGCTCCTGTGGTCGCGTTCGAGCAGCCGGGCCTCGATGAGCGGCGCGGTCAGCCGCAGCACGGTGCTCTTGGACAGGCCAACGCCCTCGGCGAGCCGGGTCAGCGTGAGGCCGCTGTTGTCGCGTACGTGGTCGAGCACGGCCAGCGCCCGGCGCAGCGAGGTCGACTGGTTCCGCTCCGGCACGCCCGCCACCCTACGGCCCGCGCCGTCCGGAGTTCACCGTATGCAGCACATCGTTGTGCTATGCAGCACTGATGGAGGGGCCGTCGAGGACCGCCACCCGGTGCGCGTCACCCGGCGCCAGGAACTCCAGCAGCCGCCGCGCCTCCGCCTCCACCTCGTCCATCCGGGCGATCGGCTCCCACCGGTGCAGGGTGAGCGTGGAGACGCCCCTGGCCCGGGCGACGGTCCAGTCGCCGGCCGCGAAGCCGTCCACCAGGATGAGGCGCGGCACCACGTTCGTCCCCATGAACGCGCCGAGCGCGGCCCGGGCCCGCTCGGTGATCACGCGCGTGCGGTCGGCGTGCGACAGGAACAGGTTGTCGAAGTCGTACATGAGGCGGATCGGAGCCGGCACGTCCTCGCCGGGCCGGGGCGCGTCGGGCAGGTCGTGGTAGGTGCGGCCGTCCTCGTCGCGGAAGCGCACCAGGTCCAGCCCCTCCACGACCTCGGCCAGCCGGGTCAGTCCGCACCAGGTCTGCGCGTCCTTCACCGTCGCCGGGCCGAACGCCGCGAGGTAGCGCGTCACCAGCTCGGCCGCCGTCATCGCGGGCACCTCCGGGCCGCCCAGCCACGAGTCGGCGGGGGCGTGCGCGATCGGCCCGCTCCTGCCCCACAGCCCGCGCGGCGGCACCTGCGCCAGCGGCACGAGCCAGCGCACCCCCTGCCCGAGGGCGTGCGGGTCGTTGCCCGGCCACCGCTCGGCGAGCGCGCGGCCCAGCTCGGCGAACGTCATCGGCCGCCCGCTCAGCAGCGCCCGGCCGGTCGCGGCCAGCTCGTCCAGGTCCACGCCCGCGAGGCGCCGGCCGAACGTCGTGCGGGTCATCCGTTCCGTGACCACCTGGAGGAGGGGCCGCATCGCCAGGCAGTCACGCGCGCTCACCAGGTGGATCGTCGAGCGCTGCAACGCGAGGCGCACCAGGGCCCGCGACTCCAGCAGCGCGGAGGCCGAGGCCGGGTCGAAGCCCTCGATCCGGTTCCACAGGCCGGTGTACCAGGTGTGCGGGGTCTGCGCCTGGAGGCCGCCGAGGCGTTCGACGACGTCCACCACCGGCAGGGCGGCGCGGCGCAGCAGGAGCTGCCGGTCGAGGGTGGCCCGGTTGAGGGCGCGGCGGCTGATCAGGGGGTCCATGCCGGAAAAGCTAGAGGCCATCGCGGAAGATCACCTTCCGCGATGGCCTCTGACTCAGACCCGGCTAAGGTCAGCGGACGGCGGCTCGCGACGCCGTCGTCCCGCCGCCCGGCGCGAGCCACCCGGCCACGACCGCCGGGTCGGCCCCGAGCGCCCGCGTCACCGGCACGCTCACCGTCGTGACGCCCTTGCCGCCGACCTTGACGACGCGGCTGCCCGCCGTGCCCTGGCCGTCGCGGACGAACAGGTGCGCCTCACCGGGACCGGCCGCCCGGAGCGTCACCTTGACCGCTCCCTGGCCGCCCGTGGCGGAGGTGACCTGGCCGCTCTCCGACGTCCTGGCCGCCGGGCCGCCGGCGAGCGGGAGCCCGAGCCGGACCGCCTGCTCCAGCGACTGCGGCGAGTCCAGGCTCGACAGGCCGGTGGCCGGGATCACCGGGTCCGGCGGCGTGGTGGGCCGGCCCGCCGGCGGCTGGTAGCCGGGCAGCGTCGCGACGCCCCACCGGTACGGGTCGCCCTGCACGCCGCCCCACGTCGACCAGCCGATCCGGGTCTGGCCGGTCTTGTCCTGGGTGTCGGAGTCGTACACGAGGATGTTCAGCCCGAGGTGGGCGGGGTCGACCGCGCCCGGGAGCTGCTCCATCGGGATGGCGAGCTCCACCGCGTACGCCCCGGACGACACCTTGGAGGCGATCCGCACGCCCGTGGCGGCCCCCTGGTGGTTGTCCGCGTCGCGCAGCGCGCACGGCGGCCCCTCGGCGGTGACCGGCAGCACGGCCGTCTTGAACGTCGTGGAGGTGTTCTCCGACGTGCCGCGCGGGTCGATCGTCACCTCCACCGCGTCGGTGCGCCAGTGCCGCTTGCAGTCGGAGGCGGCCAGCCGGGTGCCGAGCACGTCGTCCTTGACCTGGACGAGCAGGTAGAGGGTGTCGTCGTGCCAGGTGACCTTGGCCGTGCCGGAGCAGTCGGCCGCCGACGCGCAGGCGGTGCCCTCCCACAGGCGCGAGATGTCCAGGGCCGGTCCGGCGTACTCGCCGTCGCCCTCCGCGCCGTCCACGGCGGGTGCCGCGGCGGCCTTCGGGATGACCGCGGTGGGCACGAGCTCCAGGGCCGGCTTGCTCACGCTGGAGCCGTCGGCGCTGGTCGTGGTGATGGTGTAGGCGTAGTCGCCGCCCTCGTTGGACGTCTTGAGCGAGGTGTCGGTGTTGGTGACGGTGAACGTGACCGTCGCCGACGCCCCGGCGGCGAGCCCGCTGTAGGGAGCCTCCGCCCGGTCGGCGGTGAAGCCCTTGGGCAGGTCCAGGCGCACGGTGCCCGACTGCGTCGTGCCGCTCACGTTGGTGACGACCACGCCGACCTGGCGCGACCCGCCGGTCGGGAGCGTGAGCACGGGCGTGACCAGGCCGCGAAGCTGCGGCACGCCGACCTCGGCGGACCACTTCTCGTACTGGCCGACCTGCGGCAGGAGCTGCTGCACCCCGCGTACGGCCGGGCTCACCTCGACCTGCCGGTCGGTGTAGCCGGAGCCGCGCTCGGTCGTGAGCGTCGCGGCGAGCCGCGCCCGCTGACCGGGAGCCGCGCCCTGCGGCGGGGTCACGGTGAACGTGGCCGTCCCGGTGCGTCCGGGCGCGAGCCGGCCCAGGTCGCCGGAGCCGGTGACCTTCCAGCCGTCGGGCACGCGCAGCGCCGCCGACGAGCGGCCCAGCGGCTCGCGGGACGGTGCGGTCGCGGTCACCTTGACGCTGAACGCGGTGCCCGGGCGCACGTCGAACGTGCCGGGCCGCAGCGTGAGCTGCGTGCCCAGCGGCGCCGCGCCGTCCGCCCGCACCAGGGCGCCGTCGAGGACGGCCGTGGGCGCCGCGGCCGCCGCGCTGCCCGGCTCGGGGAAGGGCACCCGCGCGTCCACCTGGGTGAAGAAGTCGCAGCCGAGCTGGGCCGGGTCGGTCGGCACGTCGCCGAAGACGGCCCAGCCCTGCGAGGCGTACGCGCGCTGGGCGTCGCGCTCGACCGCCGCCCAGGTCCGGCCGCCCTGCCGGGCCGAGGGGCGCCCGCTCCAGACGCCGTAGATGTTCTGCGCCGGGTTGGCGGGCCGGAAGGTGGCGGCGCAGTCGGGGCCGGTGCGCGACGTGCCGCGCGCGCCGCCCTGCAGCAGCCGGGACGGCGCGAACGGCCGCAGCCCCTCACGGGTGATCTGCTCGGGGTAGGCCGCCGGGTCGGCGGCGGCGTAGAACGCCTGCACCGCCAGGCGGGCGGCCTGCTGGTGGTTGCCGTGGTTGCCGGGGGAGGGCGCCGGGTCCATGGTCAGCAGCACCTCGGGACGGGTCTGCCGGACGATCCTGACGACCTTCTCCAGCGTGTCGTCGCCCCAGATCTGGTTGGTCAGCGGCGCGCTGACCGTGTAGTAGAAGTCGACGTCGTCGAGGTTGAAGACGTCGCGGACCCCGGCCTTGCCGACGGCCGTGCGCTCCTCGGCCTCGCGGATCAGGCCGAGCGCGGGGCCCTCCTCGGGGCCGACGGCGTTGCCGCCGCCCTCGCCGCGGGTGACGGTGACGACGCCGGTGCGGACGTGGTGGTCCTCGTTCCACTGGCCGAGCGTCGAGAGCGTGAACGCCTCGTCGTCGGGGTGGGCGCCGACGAACAGCACGTCGAGGTCGGCGGACCGGCCGCCGGACCCGGACGCGTCCGCGGGTCCCGACGTGGCCGGGTCCGGCGCGGGCGACGAGACGGCCGGCTCGGGTTCGGCCCGTACCGAGGCCCGGGTCGTGGCCGAGGCCGGGACGGAGACCGCGGGCAGGGCCGCGAGGGCGAGCGAGGCCGCCGCGGCGGCCACCGCCCATCGACGCGGCGTGGGGGGTGAGGGTCTGCGCATGAAACCTCCGGTGATTACTCGCGGACCGACCCCTGGAGCAGCCCGCGGACGAAGTGACGCTGGAGGAACAGGTAGAAGAGCACGACCGGGGTGGCCACGATGACCGACCCGGCCGCGAGCAGCGTGAAACCCGAGGTGTACTGGCCCTGGAAGAACGCCAGGCCGAGCGGCGCGGTCCGCAGCGACTCACTGGTCACCATGATCAGCGGGATGAGGAACTCGTTCCACGTCCACATGAAGACCAGCACGGTGAGCGTGACGATGGCCGGCCGGGCCGGCGGCACCAGCACCTGCCACAGCGTGCGCCACGTCGAGGCGCCGTCGATGCGGGCGGCCTCGGCGATGGCCCGGCTGCTGGCCCGGAAGTAGGCCCGCATCCAGAACGTGCCGAACGCCACCGACAGCGCCACCTGCGGCAGCGCGACCGACCAGAACGTGTCGATGAGGCCGAGCGTGCGCAGGTCGAAGTAGAGCGGCACCGCGATGGCCTCGCTCGGCATCATGATCCCGAGCATGAACAGGTAGAACAGCACGGTGTGGCCGCGGAAGCGCATGGTGCCGAACGCGTACCCGCTCATGATCGACAGCACCACGCTGACCACGACGACGAACGATGACACGGCCAGGCTGCTGCGCAGGTACGTGCCGAAGTGCCCCGCCTCCCAGGCCGCCGCGAAGTTGCCGAGGTGCGGCCCCCACGCCTGCCCGGCCGGGCCGGCGTCGTCGGGGCCGAGCGCGGCCCCGAGGATGGTGACGACGGGGAAGAGCGCGAACGCGGCGAACGCCGACAGGATGACGTAGTTCGCCACCCGCTCCGCACGGGAGATCACGACACCCTCCTACAGGACCGGCCGGGGACACCCGCGCTCACGTCGTCCCCTTGTCGGCCAGCCGGTTGATCGCGAACGAGATCGCGAAGATGACCACGGTCAGCGTCACTCCGATCGCCGCCGCCGAGCCGACCTGGCCCAGCCCGAAGGCCCGGTGGTAGACCTCGAACGACGGCACCGACGTCGACTCGCCGGGCCCGCCGCGCGTGGTGACGTACACCAGGTCGAACGTCCGCAACGCGGCGATCACCGTCAGCGTCAGCGCCACCGCGATCTCCCCGCGCACCGACGGCAGCGTGACCGCGAAGAACTCCCTGACCGCGCCGGCCCCGTCGAGCCGGGCCGCCTCGTACAGCTCCGCCGGCACGCGGCTCATCCCGGCCAGCAGCAGCACGGTCACCAGGCCGCTCTCGAACCACGTGCCCACGACGCCGACGGCCGGCAGCGCGAACGTGTGGTCGCCCAGCCAGCCCCGGGTGAGCCCGTCCAGGCCGAGCGCGCCGAGCAGCGCGTTCAGGGTGCCGTCGGGCGCGTACACCCGCCGCCAGGCGACGGCCACGACGACCATGGCCACCACCTGCGGCAGGAACACCACGGTCCGGAAGAACCCGAGCCCGCGCACCTGGGCGTGGTTGAGGATCGCCGCCAGCGTCAGCCCGATGGCCAGCGGGATCACCGCGTAGAAGACGATGAGCACCAGCGCGTGGCCGAACCCCGCCCGCAGCCGCTCGTCCGACAGGATCGCGGCGTAGTTGTCCAGGCCCACCCACCGGCCGAGGGTGAGACCGTCCCAGTCGTACAGGGAGATCTGCACCGCGCGGCCGATGGGGTAGAGCAGGAACACCGCGTAGACGACGAACGCCGGCAGCAGGTACAGGTAGGCGACGCGGCCGGGCTCCCCCGGAGGTCGGCCCATGCTCACCCGTTGCTCTCGGCGAAGGTCTTGTAGTCCTTCTCCAGCGTGTCGAGGAACTCCTTCGGCGTGGCCTTCTTGGCCAGCAGGTCCTGCAGCGCCGCGCCGAGCGTATCGGCGAAGGTGGGGGTGGCGTAGTCGAGGTAGGGCACCAGCCCGTTCTCCTTGGTGGCGGCGCCGAACGCGGTGAAGACGTCCTGCTGGGGCCCGGCCTGGACGGTCTGCTGCGCGGTGTCGGCGACCGGCAGGTTGCCGGTGGAGGTGAGCACCTTCATGGCGTCCGCGTTGGTGATGAAGTCGATGTAGGCCGCCGCCGCGTCCGGGTGCGGGCTCTTGGCCGTGATCGCGAACGGCAGGCCGGTGCCGCCGGTCGTGACGGGAGGGGCGCCGGCCGCGGCGCCGGGCGGCAGCATGAACCCGAGGTCCTTGCCGAGCGCCTTGTCCAGGTCGGCCAGCAGCCAGGTGCCCGCGATGAGGAAGACGCCCTTCCCCTTGCCGAACGCCTGCCAGGCCGGGTCGTAGCCCTGCCCGTTGAAGCCCTGCTCGAAGTAGCCCTTGTCCACCCAGCCGACCAGCTCCTCGACGGCCTTGACGTTCTCGGGCGTGGTCCAGGAGGCGCCCTTGCGGCCGAAGGCGAGCGTGGAGATCTGGTCGGCGGGCACGTGGCGGCCCTGCACCGTGCCGAACACGTGGATGGCGGGCCACTTGTCGAGGTTGCCGAGCTGCATCGGCACCTCGCCCCCGGCCTTGGCCTTCTCCAGCGCCGCCTGGAAGTCGGCCCACGTCTTCGGCGGCTCCAGGCCGAGCTTGGTGAGCTTGGCCCGGTTGTAGAAGACGCCGACGACCTCGCCGACCTGGGGCAGGCCGTACAGGTTGCCGTCGCCGAACACCTTGCCGTCGGCGCTGTAGCGCGAGTAGCGCAGCACCGAGTCGGGGTAGCGGGTCTTCCAGCCGTACCTGTCGGCGTAGGCGTCCAGCGGCAGGAGCTGGCCGGCCTTGACGAACTGGCCCATCGACGAGCGCCCGTTGTTGGCCTCCACCACGTCCGGCGGCTCGTTGCCGCTCAGCGCCAGGCGCAGCGTGGTGTTGAGGTCGTCGAACGAGCGCGAGACCCGCTTGAGCCTGATGTTGGGGTACTTGGCCTCGAACGCGGCGTTGAGCTGCTTCATCTGGGCGGCCTGACCGCCGCGTACCTCCTGGTCCCACACGGTGAGCGTCACGTCGCCCAGGGCGCCGGCGTCGGTGCGCACCGCAGAGGCGGCGGTCTTCGCCGGGGAGGGCGCGGGCGGGGCCGAGGAGCCGGGCGCGCACGCGGTGGCGGCGAGGGTCAGGACGCCGGCGGCCAGCACGGCGGACGTCCGCGGACCGCGGGGGCTACGGCCCATGATCATGGTGTTACTCCTTCTGGGCGGGCACGCGCTGCGCGGCCGGTACCTCGGGCTCGGTGGGGACCGCCGGGGCGGGCGGCTCAAGGTCGGCGTGCCGGGCGATCGTGGCGGCGGCCCGGCGCACCGCGCCCACCGGCACGGTCGGCACGAGCCGGTCGAGGAAGGCGTAGCGGCGGGCCAGCGAGTCGCCGTAGGCGCCGCCCCGCCCGGCCGCGCCGCGCACCTCGTGCCACCAGTCCGCGATGTCGCCCCAGCCCGGCGCGGCCAGCGACCCGCCGAACTGCTGGACGGCCAGCCCGGCGCACACCCCGGCGAAGGCCAGCCGGTCGGCCAGCGGCCATCCGGACAGCGTGCCGAGCACGATGCCCGCGCCGAAGACGTCGCCCGCGCCGGTCGGGTCAAGCGCGCGCACCCGGGGGGCGGGCACGTACGCCTCCTCGCCGGTCGTCGAGTCGATGGCCATGGCGCCGTTCGCGCCGTCGGTGACGACGGCCAGCGGCACCTTGTCGGCGAGGACGTACAGGGCGTCGCGCGGATTGTCGGTGCCGGTGTAGGCCATCGCCTCGACCGCGTTCGGCATGAACGCGTGGCAGACGGCGAGCTGGTCGAGCAGCGACGGCGACCACGCGCCCGACGGGTCCCAGCCCACGTCGGCGAAGATCATGGCGCCGTCGCGCTGGGCCAGCTCGGCCCAGTTGCACGCGGCGCCGGGCGGCGCGCCGAGCGGCTCCTCCGCGGAGAGCGTCACGATCACGGCCCGGGACCGGGGCGGTTTGCCGATCATCTCCGAGGCCGACATGGGCGCGGGATGGCCGTGGGTCACCATGCTCCGGTCGCGGTCGACGGCCATGGAGACCGTCACCGGCGTGTGCCACTGGTCGAAGCGCCGCGACTTGGACAGGTCCACCGACTCCTGCTCGGCCAGCGTGCGCCAGCAGAAGTCGCCGTAGTCGTCGTCGCCGAACGCGGCGGCCAGCGACGTGCGCAGGCCCAGCCGGCTGGTCGCGATGGCCAGGTTGGCGATGCCTCCGGGGCAGGAGCCCATGCCCTCGGCCCATGTCTCGGTGCCGGCGGCGGGCATGGCGGGCAGACCGGTGAACACGATGTCGAGGAACACGGTGCCCGCGAGGAAGACGTCGAACTGCGGAGCCTCGGGGCTCCGTAGATCGGCGAGAGGGTCGTAGGCCTGGGCAGACACGGGTAAGAGACCTCCTCGACAGTACGAGATGTGCGCAATCTTGCACGTTTACTCGCGCACATCAAGTGTTTCGTGTGAGTAATTGGTAGAAGATGCTCGTTCATGCGCGCGTTTGACTGTTAGAATCCGATCGTGCTCCAGCACCTCAGGCATGCGGAGATCATGCGCCGAGTCCGGCTCTCGGGGGCGACCAGCGTCCGTGACCTGGCGGCCCAGTTGGGCGTGAGCCCGTCCACCATCCGCCGCGACCTGGAGGTGCTCGACCGCGACGGCACGCTCAGGCGTGTGCGCGGGGGCGCCCTGGCCGGCGCCGACGCCGACACCGACCGGCCCTTCGCCGAGGTGGCGGGCGTGGACGAGCAGGACAAGGAGGCCGTGGCGGCGCGCGCCGCGCGGCTCGTCGGCGACGGCGACGTCGTCCTGCTCGACATCGGCACGACCACGATGCGGCTGGCCTGCTGCCTGCGCGGGCGCCGCGTCACCGTGGTCACCTCCAGCCTCGCCGTCCTCGACGTGCTGCGCGACGACCCGGTGGTCGAGCTGCTGCTGCTCGGCGGCATGCTGCGCCGGCCGTACCACTCGCTGGTGGGCGTGCTCACCGAGGAGGCGCTCGGACAGGTCTGCGCCGACCGGGTGTTCCTCGGGGCGAGCGGGGTCCGCGCCGACGGCCAGCTCGTGGACACCACACTCGCCGAGGTGCCGCTGAAGCGCGCCATGATCGCCGCGGCGGGTCAGGTGGTGCTGCTCGTGGACCGGCACAAGTTCCCCGGGACGGGCGCCCTGCGGGTGTGCGGGCCCGAGGACATCGATGTGCTCGTCACCAATGAGGGCGCCGATGCGTCCACGCTGCGCGCCTGCGCGGACGCCGGTGTCGAGGTCCTGCTCGCGTGAGCGCCGGAGCGAGGTCCGGCGGTGAGGAGATCGGATGAGACTGGCCGTTCTGGGAGGCGGGGGCTTCCGGGTCCCGCTCGTGTACGGCGCGCTGCTGCGCGACGTCGCCAAGCCCCGGGTGGAGGAGGTGGTGCTGTACGACGTGTCGACCGAGCGGCTGGAAGCCATCGGCCACGTCCTGGAGCAGCTCGCCGCGGGGCACGACGACCCGCCCGTGGTGCGCGTCACCACCGACCTCGACACCGCGCTGCGCGGGGCAGACTTCGTCTTCTCCGCGATCCGGGTCGGCGGCCTGGCGGGCCGCACGGCCGACGAGCGGGTCGCGCTGGACCTCGGCGTGCTCGGCCAGGAGACCACCGGGCCCGGCGGGGTCGCCTACGGCCTGCGCACGATCCCGGTCGCGGTGCGCGTGGCCGAGCGGATCGCCGCCCTCGCCCCGGACGCGTGGGTCATCAACTTCACCAACCCGGCCGGCATGGTCACCGAGGCCATGCGCCGCGTCCTGGGCGAGCGGGTGATCGGCATCTGCGACTCGCCGATCGGCCTGGTGCGGCGGACGGCCTCCGCCCTCGGGCTCGACCCGGCCCGCGTGTCGCCCGACTACGTGGGGCTCAACCACCTCGGCTGGCTGCGCGGGCTGTCGCACCAGGGCCGCGACGTGCTGCCCGGGCTGCTCGCCGACGACGGCGCGCTGCGGCAGGTGGAGGAGGCGCGGATCTTCGGCGCCGACTGGGTGCGCACCCTCGGCGCGCTGCCCAACGAGTACCTGTACTACTACTACTTCACCCGCGAGGCCATCGCCGCGACCTCGGGCCGCACCCGTGGCGAGTCGCTGCTCGGCCAGCAGGACCGCTTCTACGCGGCGGTCCGCGAGCGGCCCGGCCAGGCGCTGGCCGAGTGGACCAGGGCGCGCAGGGAGCGCGACGAGTCGTACATGGCCGAGGCCCGCGACGTCACCGAGGCCGGCGAGCGCGACGCCGCCGACCTGGAGGCCGGCGGGTACGAGGGCATCGCGCTCGCGCTCATGGCGGCCATCGCCCGCGGCGAGCCCACCACCATGATCCTCAACGTGCGCAACGGCGCCGCCGTGCAGGGGCTGCCCGAGGACGCGGTGGTCGAGATCCCGTGCGCGGTGGACGGCTCGGGGGTCAGGCCGCTGGCCACCCGGCCGCTGCCCGGGCGCTTCCTCGGGCTGGTCCAGCAGGTGAAGGCGGTGGAGCAGACGGCCATCGAGGCGGCCCTGTCGGGCTCGTCGCGGCTCGCGGTCGAGGCGTTCGCGCTGCACCCGCTGGTCGACTCGGTGAGCACGGCCCATCGGCTCCTCGACGGCTACCGGGCCCGCGTCCCGCAGCTCGCCGAGGTACTGGACGACGGCCTGCTCTAGCGGACGAGCCGGTTCCGGGACGCGCCTGCTCTAGCGGACGAGCCCGCTGGGGTGGGCGAGCGCCGGGGGCAGCGACGACTCCGGCGCCTCCGGCCACTGCGACGGGCGGCCCAGGCACTCCAGTTGCTCCATCTGCAACCGGAACCAGGGCGAGCTCTCGCTGTGCCCGGTCAGCTCCCGGCACTCCTCCCAGGAGAGCCAGGCGGCCATGGAGACCTCGTCGAGGTTGAGCGAGAGCCGCTCGTCCGAGGCGGTCGCCCGGACCACCGGGCACAGCTCGTGCTCGACCGTCCCGTCGCCGGCGACCGCCCGGTAGGAGAACCGGGGCAGGATCACGCTCACCTCGCGCAGCGTGATGCCCAGCTCGGTCCTGACCCGCCGGGCCACCGCGTCCTTCAGCCCTTCGCCGGGCGCGGGGTGGCCGCAGCAACTGTTGGTGAGCACGCCGGGAAAGGTCTTCTTGCTCGCGGCCCTGCGGGTGATGAGGACCTGCCCGGCGGCGTTCACGATGTAGGAGGAGAACGCCAGGTGGTAGGGCGTGTCCGCGTGGTGGGCGGACAGCTTGGCGGCGGAGCCGATCGCGTGGCCCTCGGGATCCAGCAGGACGACTCTTTCCTCGGGCACTGTTCCCTCATGCACGGTTCGATCCTCGTTCTGGCTCGTAGCGGATCGGGAGCCGGGCGGGGCCCTGCAGCGATCGCAGCGGCCTCCAGGTCGGCGGGCCCGCGGGTTCGAGGCGGGCGACCCGGCCCAGGAGCGTGCCCAGCGCCTCCTGCATCTCGACGCGGCCGAGCTGGCCGCCCAGGCAGTAGTGGGCGCCGCCGCCGAAGCTGAGGGTCGCGGCGGCCGCCGGGCGCCCCAGGTCGTAGGCGTGGGGGTCGGCGTAGACGTCGGGGTCCCGGTTCATGGCCGGGATGGCGAGGATGATCCTGGTGCCGGCGGGGATGTCCAGGCCGTTGACGGTGGCGTCGGCGGTCGCGACCCGGCGCAGGAAGCTCGCGACGGGGGTGAGCCTGGCCATCTCCTCCACCGCCGCCGGGATCAGACCTGGGTCCTTCTTGAGCTCGGCCCAGAGGTCGGGGCGGCCGGCCAGGAACTCCAGGCAGCTCGCGAGCTGCAGCCGCGTCGTGTCCGTCCCGGCCATGATGAGCGCGGAGACGAGCGCGGTCAGGTCCTCGGTGGTGAGGTCCTCCTGCTGCTGGATCAGATCGGTGATGAGGTCGTCCGCCGGTTCGGCCCGGCGCGCCTCGACGAGACGGCGCACGTGGGCGTCGAGCTCGTCATGGGCGGCCAGGCCCTCCGGCACCGCGCTCGCGTCGAACAACGCGAGCGTCCAGGCGTCGGCGGTGCGGGAGTAGAGGGGGAGGTCCGCCGCCGGGATGCCCAGGGCCGAGCAGATGACGGGGATCGGGTACGGGTGGGTCCACGCGGCGACGGCGTCGACGACCGGGCCCGGGATCGTCCTGTCGACCAGCTCGCCGAAGGTCCGGCGCATCAGCGGGCGCATCCGGTCGATCGCGCCCGGCTTGAAGGCGGGCGAGGCCAGGCGCCGCATCCGGGCGTGCTCGGCCCCGCTCAGGTGCAGCAGCGACCGGCGGCGCCGCGCGACGTAGCGGGGGTCCAGGCCGGACCCGAGGTCCTCCAGGATCCCCTGCCCGAACGCCCGGTTGCCGAGGGCGGCGCGCCCGTCGGCGTGCCGCAGCAGCACCAGCGCCTCACCCAGGCGCGCCGTCCGCAGGCCGTCGGGCAGCCTCCTCAGCCGGGTCCAGAGGGGGCCCGACGACGCGGTGAGCAGGGGTTCGAGGTCCACCAGCTCGCTGGTGCGCATCAGTCGCCGGAACCGAACAGATCGGGGTCGCTCTGGGCGATCTGCAGGTACATCGGCTGGAAGCTGTTCCAGGCGATGAGGTGGTTGCCGATCTGCTGCCGGGTCAGCCGGGCGATCTCCGGCGGGACGAGGGTGAGCGGCCCGGCGGCCTGGGCGAGCAACTGGGCGTGGCAGCACCGGTCCATCGCGACGAACCACCAGGCGGCCGCGTCCACCGTCTCGCCGACGGTGAGGAGCCCGTGGTTGCGCAGGATCACCGCCTTGTGCGGGCCGAGGGTCTTGGCGATCCTCCTGCCGTCCTCGCCGTCGAGGACGATGCCCGTGTAGTCCTCGAACAGGGCGTGGTCCTCGAAGAACGGGCAGGCGTCCTGCGTGATGGGGTCCAGCAGGCGGCCGAGGGCGGAGAAGGCCCGCCCGTGGATCGAGTGGGTGTGGACGACCGCCGTGGCGTCGGGCCTGGCCTGGTGGATCTGCTGGTGGATGTTGAACGCGCCCAGGTTGATCTGGTGCCGCCCCTGGACGATCGCGCCGTCCCCGTCCACGAGGACGAGGTTGTCCACGGTCATGTGGGCGAAGGGGACGCCCATGGGGTTGACCCAGTAGTGATCCGGCGTCTCCGGGTCGCGCACCGTGACGTGCCCGGCGAGCCCCTCCTCGTAGCCGAACCGCCCGAAGATCCGCATGGTGGCGGCGAGCCGTTCCTTGCGGTGGCGGCGCTCCTCGGCGACGCTCGTGAACACCGGAGGCTTCAGGAAGAGGTCTTCCGGCGGGAGTTTCTGTGGCGTCGTCATGATGAATTCACCCTCCGAATGTGCGGCGTTTCAGCCGAGGACCGGATCCTTCTGCGTGCTGCCGCTGAAATAGCAGTCCCAGTCCGTGAGAAGCGCCGACATGTCGCCGAGGTAGCCCTTCTCCGCCTTGATGTACGTGCCGCCCCGGCGGCCGAACGACCAGCCGACGGCGTTGACCGTGGTGTCGTCATAGGAGGGCGCCTCGGCGAAGAACTGCGCGATGCGTTCCGGAATCGCGGGAAATCGTCCGGGGGGCAGCTTCAACGCGTAGAAACAACACCGCTCCGGCGCCCCTGTGGCCATCGAGGCGGTCACGGCGACACAGAAATCCTCGGGCACGAATGTCCGGATGTCGGCGAGCTGCGCCTCGTCCGGCGGCGCGGCGTCCACCAGGCGCAGGATCTCGGCGCAGCGGTCCATCGTGATGGGTCCCCGGGTGCGGAAATACAGGTTGACGGTCTGGTGGCGGTGGTCGACCGCGACGAAGCGGAGGTAGTCGAGCTGCGCCGCGTGGAAGGCGTCCAGTTGCCCGCGCAGCCCCGCCGGGACGAAGGACCGGCCCAGGATCTCCTCGGCCGGTCGCATGCCGCCGAGGTAGAGCCAGGTCTTGGCCAGGCCGTTGGCGGCGTCGAAGTCGCAGGACTGCGTGGCGGCGCCGCCCTGCGCCTCGGTCCAGTCGCGGATCAGGCGCGTGGCGGCCGACTCCTCCGCGAGCAGGCCGGCCTTGAGCGCGGTCGCGACCGTGTCGTTCTGCGCCCGGGCGAAGAACCGGTAGCACAGGTGGTCGCCGGGGCGGCCGGTGGTCTTCCACACGGTCGCGCCGTCGCGGAACCCGTCGCCGAAGGTGTCGAGCACCTTGCGGGTGAGGTCTTCCTCGTAACGCGCGCCGAGCGCGGCGGCGGTTCTTTTGATTTCGTCCAGGAACAGCGATTCCGAGAAGGACACGGTCTGACCCATCGGGCTTCTCCCTAGCTCCATGACGCAAACGGCAACCATTTCGCGCCGCATTTGTTTCGCGGACGTAAAAAAGTCCGCACGGGCGCGTGGGAAATGTGCGGAGTTGCAGCGGCAAACAAGGGGAATAGCGTGAGACCGTGGTCTCTTTGCAAGATCCTAAGGATCGCCTCCGCTCAGCGTCAAGAGGTAGGTAAACGCGCCGAACGACTGCTCAGCGCGTTTATTTCCTGACCATGAGTAAGGCGGAACGGTCCATCTTGGGACGATTCAATAAGTTCGTGGAATTACCGTGAGCCGTGCTCATGAAAAACGTGACGGGCGCTAGCCGCCCACCTTGGCCATCAGCCGCTCGTACCGGGCGGGGTCGCTGGACGCGCGGACGATCAGCTCGGGCCGGAGCAGCTCGCTCTCGCCCTGCTCGCCCGCCAGGACGCGGACGAGCTGCCGCAGGCCCCGGCGGCCCATCTCCCGCATGGGGGAGCGGACCGTGGTCAGCGGCACCGGCAGCTCGGCGGCCAGCGGCGTGTCGTTGAATCCCACGACCGCGATGTCGGCCCCGACCCGCAGCCCGTGGTCGCGCAGCGCGCCGATCGTGCCGATCGCGCCGAAGTCGTTGACCACGAACACCGCCGACGGCAGGGGCCCGCTCGCGAGCAGCCGCTCGGTGCCCGCACGGCCGCCCTGGGCGTCGAAGCGGGAGTGGACGATCCGGTGCTCGGGGATCGGCAGCCCCGCCTCGCGGAAGCGGTCGGCGAAGCCGCCGGTGCGGTCCACGCCGGTGCTCGCGTACGGCTCGCCGGCCACGACCGCGACGTCCCGGTGGCCCTGCTCCAGCAGGTGCTCGGCCACCATCCGGCCGCCCAGGTAGTCGTCGCACACGACCGCCGGATGCCCGCCGGCGCGCCGGTTGACCAGCACGAACGGCACGCCCCGCGCGGCCACCTCGTCGAGGAACCCCGAGTCGGAGTGGGCGTCGCCGAAGATCATGCCGTCGACGCGGCGGCCGAGGACCATCTCGGTGCGGGCCCGCTGCACCTCGGGGACGTCACGGGTGTTGGTGACGAACGTGGACAGGCCGTGCTCGGCGGCGGCCTCCTCGATGCCCTCGTAGATGGTGGCGAGGACCACGTCGGACAGGCGGGGGACCAGGACGCCGATGAGGTTGCTGCGCTGCGTGCGCAGGCTCATGGCGTGGGGGTTGCGCTGGTAGCCGAGCTCGTCGGCGAGCCGGCGCACGCGCTCGACGGTCGGGCTGGACGCCGCCCGCAGCCCCTCGCCCGGCTTGGCGTGGAGCACCCGCGACACGGTGGAGACGTGCAGGCCGAGCTGGTCGGCGATCATCTGCAGGGTTACCGGTCGCGCCTTCTTCGCACCCAATGCCCCTCGGCCTCCGGTGAACTCGGGCTCGCCTGTTCGTGCGCCGCGGCGGGCGGCCGGCTGTTTCGTTGATTTTAACGCGGAGTTATTGACATCACGTAGGCGCAGGTCAGATGCTACCAAACGTTTGGCCCAAACGTTTGGCTAACCGCGCTTTCGAAGGAGGCCGCCGCGTGTCCAAGGTCATCGTCCTGTCCACGGGAGGGACCATCGCCACCCGCCGTGACGTGCAGGGAGTGGGCCTCGCCAAGGACGGGGCGGGCGAGCTCCTCGGGCGGCTCCCGGTCGAACCCGGGGTCGAGGTGGACGGCGTGGACGTGCTGTGCGCCGGCAGCTACCTGTTCACACCGGCCGACATGCGCGAGGTCGTCCTGGCCGTCCGCGCCGCCCTCGCCGATCCGGGCGTGCTGGGCGTCGTCGTCACCCACGGCACCGACGCGATGGAGGAGACGGCCTACCTCGCCGACCTCTTCCACGACGACCCCCGGCCGGTCGTCTTCACCGGCGCGCAGCGCCCCGCCGACGCCGTGGACGGCGACGGCCCGCGCAACCTGGCCGACGCGATCACCGTCGCGGCGTCCGGCGCGGCGCGCGGCCTGGGCGCGCTGATCTGCTTCGACGGCCGCGTCTACGCCGCCCGCGGCACGCGCAAGACCCACACCCTGGCCCCGGCCGCGTTCTCCGCGCCCGACGGCGGCCCGCTCGGGCGGGTGCGGGCCGGGGAGGTGGACATCACGCTGACGCCGTCCCGGCCCGAGCCGCTCGACCTCGGCGCGTACGACCTGGACGGCGTCCGGGCCGACATCGTGGCCCTCTACCCGGGCTGCGACGCCGGCGCGCTGCGCGCGGCGGCCGACGCGGGCGCCACCGGGATCGTGCTGGAGGCGCTCGGCGCGGGCAACGCCAACCCCGCCGTCGCCGCCGAGGTGGCCCGGCTCACCGGGGCCGGCGTCGTCGTGGCACTGTCGACCCGCGTGGACGCCGGTCCCGTCGCCGCCCTCTACGGCAACGGCGGGGGCGCGGACCTCGTCGCGGCCGGTGCGATCCCCACCGGGATCCTGCGCGCGCCGCAGGCCCGCGTGCTGCTCGGCGCCCTGCTCGGCTGCCACCGCGACCCCGCCCGGGTGCGCGAGGGACTGGCCGCGCGCACCGGCGGAGTCACCGCCACGGGCCGGACCCGGCCCGCCGATCCGACTGAAGGCTCGACCGAAAGGACGAAGTGACCATGCCCAAGGAGATTCTCGTCGCGTACGGCGTGGACGTCGACGCCGTCGCCGGCTGGCTCGGCTCGTACGGTGGAGAGGACTCCCCGTGCGACATCTCGCGCGGCCTGTTCGCCGGCGAGGTCGGCACGCCGCGCCTGCTGCGCCTGTTCGAGAAGTACGACCTGCGCACCACCTGGTTCATCCCCGGCCACTCCGTCGAGACGTTCCCCGACCAGACCCGCATGGTCGTGGACGGCGGCCACGAGATCGGCGTGCACGGCTACTCCCACGAGAACCCGATCGCGATGAGCCGGGAGCAGGAGAGCGCGGTCCTCGACCACTGCATCGACCTGGTCGAGAAGTACGCGGGCCGCCGGCCGACCGGCTACGTCGCGCCGTGGTGGGAGTTCTCGCCCGTCACCAACGAGCTGCTGCTGGAGCGGGGCATCAAGTACGACCACTCGCTCATGCACGACGACTTCAGCCCGTACTACGTCCGGGTGGGCGACAGCTGGACGAAGATCGACTACTCGCGGCCGGCGGCGGAGTGGATGAAGCCGCTCCGGCGGGGCGAGGAGACCGACCTGATCGAGATCCCCGCCAACTGGTACCTCGACGACCTGCCGCCCATGATGTTCGTCAAGGCCAGCCCGAACAGCCACGGCTTCGTCAGCCCGCGCCACCTGGAAGAGATGTGGCGCGACCAGTTCGACTGGGTGTACCGCGAGTGCGACTACGCGGTGTTCACGATGACCGTCCACCCCGACGTGTCCGGCCGGCCGCAGAACCTGCTCATGCACGAGCGGCTCATCGAGTACATCAGCGGCCACGAGGGCGTGCGCTGGGCCACCTTCGACGAGATCGCCGACGACTACAGGACCCGCTTCCCGCGCCGGCGTTAGCGGACGTCAAACCCCCACGAAAGGGCTCCGCCATGACCACGACCTCTCCTGACGTCCCGGGGAGCGGCACCGCTCCCGGCACCCGGCGTCTCCCGCACGTCGGAGTGCGGGAGACGCGCAAGGCCACCGTGATCGCGCTGTTCGCGTGGATCTTCGCCGTCTACGACTACATCATGTTCGGCACGCTGCTGCCGGAGATCTCCGCGCAGTTCGGCTGGGCCCCGGCCGAGGCGTCGCTGTACTCCACGCTCATCTCGGTGGGCACCGCGGTCGTCGTCCTCGGCGTCGGGCCGCTGGTCGACCGGCTGGGCCGCCGCAAGGGCATGATCATCACGGTGTCGGGCACGGCGCTCGCCTCCGCCGTCTCGGCCGCGACGATGAACGCCGCGTACCTGGTCGGGGTGCGCTCGCTGGGTGGCCTCGGCCTGGCGGAGCAGTCGGTCAACGCGACGTACCTCAACGAGATCTACGCCATGACCGAGGACGAGAAGATCAAGAAGCGGCGGGGCCTCGTCTACAGCCTCGTCCAGGGCGGCTGGCCGCTCGGCACACTGCTCGCGGCGGCGTTCATCGCGGTCTTCCTGCCCCTGGTCGGCTGGCGGGGCTGCTTCCTGCTGGCGACGTTCCCCGCCGTCGTCATCGCGCTGCTGCGGCGCGGCCTGCGCGAGACGCCGCAGTTCGAGCTGCAGCAGCGCATCGAGCGGCTGCGCAAGGAGGGGCAGGCCGAGCGGGCGGCCACCCTGGCCCGGGAGCACGGCGTCCAGGAGAGCCAGGCGGCCCCGTTCCTGGAGATCTTCCGCGGGCCCGCGCTGCGCAACACGCTGGTCCTCGGCTTCGCCTGGTTCGTCAACTGGTTCGGCATCCAGGTGTTCAGCGTGCTCGGCACGACCGTGCTGACCGAGGGCAAGAGCGTCGGGTTCACCAACTCGCTGCTCATGTTCATCGTGATCAACGCGGTCGGCTACCTCGGGTACGTCTTCCACGGCTGGGCCGGGGACCGGTTCGGCCGGCGCAACGTCATCGCGTTCGGCTGGATGGCCTCCGGGGTGCTGTTCGCGCTCATGCTGCTGGTCGCGCAGGGCACGCTCGCCGTGGTCGCGTTGTACTCGCTCGGCATGTTCTTCCTGGTCGGACCGTACTCGGCGATGTTGTTCTACATGGGCGAGTGCTACGACACCCGCTGCCGGGCCACCGGGACCTCCTTCATCAACGCCATCAGCCAGCCGGGCGCCATCGCCGCCGGCGCGATCATCACGGCGATGCTCGTGGCGGGCTCCGACTGGAACCAGGGCGCGCTCATCGTGGGGGCGCTGGGAACGTTCCTGTCCGGCTTCGTGATGTTCGGCGCCCGCAAGGTCCCCGCCCTGTCCCAGTGACCTCTTCTGGAGAACGCATGACATCCACCCGCTCCGAGAAGCGTGTCGCCGTCATCACCGGCGCCGCCAGCGGCATCGGCCGCGCGCTGGCCGTCGCGTACGCCGCCCACGGCGTGCGCACGGTCATCGGCACCTACCCCGGCGACCCGCACGACCCCGCCGAGACGCTCCGCCAGGTCGAGCGGGCGGGCGGCTCCGGAGTCGTCCACGAGGTGGACGTGCGCGACGCCGCGCAGGTCGAGGCGTTCGCCCAGCGCGCGCTCGACGAGTGGGGCCGCCTCGACGCCGCCGTCGCCAACGCCGGCGTCCTGCGCCGCGCCGCCCTCGCCGAGCTGACCGACGCCGCGTGGGACGACATGCTCCAGGTGGACCTGACCGGCGTGCTGCGCACGCTGCGCTCCGCCGCCGCCCGCATGAGCGGGGCGGGCGCGATGGTCGCCGTGTCGTCCATCGCGGGCGGCGTGTACGGCTGGGGCGAGCACGCCCACTACGCCGCCGCGAAGGCCGGGGTGCTGGGGCTGTGCCGCAGCCTCGCCGTGGAGCTGGCGCCCCGCGGCATACGGGTCAACTCGGTCATCCCCGGGCTCATCGTCACCCCGCAGTCGTCCGACCCCGTCAACTCCCTGGGCCCCGACGGCCTCGCCCGGGCCGGCCAGGACATCCCCTGGGGCCGGGCGGGGCGGCCGGAGGAGGTGGCCTCCGTCATCCGGTTCCTCACCTCGGACGACGCGGCGTACGTGACCGGCCAGACCATCGTCGTGGACGGCGGGCTCACGGTCCGCATGCCCGCCTGAGCTCGTCCGAGGAGGACCACCATGTCACCCACCCCCGCCCCCACCCCCGCCCCCGCCTCCGCCCCCACTCCCGGCGCCCTCGCGGGCAGGACGGCGCTGGTCACGGGTGGCGCCAGCGGCATCGGCCGGGCGATCGCCGAGGCGTACGTCCGTGAGGGGGCCGCGGTCGTCGTCGCCGACCTCGACGCCTCCCGCGCGGCCGAGGCCGCCGCCGGGACCGGCGCGGCCGGCCACGTCACGGTGGACGTCGGCGACCCGGGGTCGGTCGCCGAGGCCGTGTCCGCGGCGATGGACCGGCTCGGGCGCATCGACGTGCTGGTCAACTCGGCCGGCATCCTCACCGAGGCGCCCCTGGTGGAGATGGACCCGCGGGTGTGGGACCGGACGATCGCCGTCGACCTGACCGGCGTCTTCCTGTGCTGCCGTCACGTCGTCCCGCACATGGTGGAACGGCGGTGGGGCCGCGTGATCAACATCGCCTCGCAGCTCGGCATCAAGGGCGGCCGGTCGCTCAGCCACTACGCGGCGGCCAAGGCGGGCGTCATCGGCCTGACCAAGTCGCTCGCGCTGGAGGTCGCCGAGCACAACGTGCTGGTCAACGCCATCGCGCCCGGCCCCGTCGAGACGCCGATGGTCGCCGGGATCACGGACGCCTGGAAGACGGCCAAGCGGGCGGAGCTGCCGCTGGGCCGCTTCGGCCGCCCCGAGGAGATCGCCCCCACGGCCGTCCTCCTCGCCACGGACCCGGGCGGCAACCTCTACGTCGGCCAGACCCTCGGCCCCAACTCGGGCGACGTCATGCCGTGACGGGGGTGGAGGGTAGATCGCCAGGGGGGAGAGCGCGGAGGCCGGGGCGTGGGGTGCGGAGGTCGGAGGTCATCGGTGGGCATGCGTGGTGGGCGTGAATCGTGGGTGAGGGGAGCCGGTGATGTGCGGGGCGTGCGGGGCTGATCGCGGCGGCGCCGACTGGGCGCGGCCGTGGGTCGCCGGTCCCGCCGCCCGCGCGGCCGTTGCCGCCGCCGTCTCCCGGGTGCGCCCGGCGTCCCGTACGCGGATCTCGCCGGTCGTGGGCGGGTGGCTCGTCACGCGTCCCACCGGCGGCTCGGCCGTCTGCGGCACGCTCGGCGAGCTGGTCGCGGCCGTACGGTCCGCGTCACCCGGACCGGAGGCGCCCGTGGACCCGGCGCGTCCCTCGGGGCCGCTGGCCGTACCCCCGGCGGCGGACGGCCGTACGGGAATCGTCCTGCTCGTGGATCCCCACCGCCCACCCCGCGACCTCGCCACCGCCCTCTCCGGGTCCGCCCGCCCCAAGGAGACCTCCGCCTCCGAGGAGACCGCGCCTCCCGAGGAGACCTGCGGCCGCAAGGAGGTCACCCCCAACGAGGAGACCACCCCCACCGAGGAGACCACCCCCACCGAGGAGACCGCCCGCGTTGAGGAGGCGGCTCGTGCCGAGGAGGCCGTGCGTCCCCAGGAGACCGCCCGCTTCGACGTGGTCGCCTCGGCTCTGGTCGTCGTGCCCGCAGAGGCGGACGCGCTCGACGTCCTGGCCGCGCTCGCCGCCCCCACGTGGCTGCGGCGCGTCTACCTCGCCCGCGTCGAAGGGGCCGCCGCCCCGTGGGGTGCGCCGCCCTCGCGCGGGACCGGCGCTCCGCCGGTCCCGCGCGAGCCCGGGTTCGGCGCGGACGTCCTCGTCAGGCTGGAGTGGGCCCGCCAGGAGGGCCGGTTCGACGGCACGGCCGTCGCCGTGCGGTGGCCGCTCGGCGGTGGCGCGCTGCTGGACGTCGAGATCCGCGCCGGCCACCTCGTACGGGCCCGCACCCTGCACCCCGGCACACCAGCGTGACCAGCGTGGGAGGAGTTACAAGAGAGTCACAAGTGACCTCCAAGACGCGTCCCGCATGATGGCTCCCTTTCCGTCAGAGAAAGGGACCCCCGATGAAACGGACAGCGTTGCTGCTGGGCGCGGTGATGCTCAGCGGGCTGCTGGCCACACCCGCCTCCGCCACCGCCACCGCCGCGCCCCGCACCGTTACGGCCGCCCGGGCGTCGCAGGCCGGAGGAGCCTCCGCCGCCGCGCCGCGCGTCGCGACCGCCGTGGCCAAGGTCAAGGCCGCCCCCGCCCGGCAGTCGGCCGCCTGCCCGACCACCGTCGCCTTCTCCGCCGTCGTGGCGGCCAAGGGCCGGGGCACCGTCCGCTACCGGTGGGTACGCGGCGACGGGAGCAAGGGGGCCGTCAGGAGCTTCCGCGTCAACGGCAGGCGCAGCGTCGTCGTCAAGGACCGCCAGACCTACGACCGCACCACCTCCGGATGGCAGGCCGTCGAGGTCCTCGGCAGGCGCGGGCTGTCCGGCAAGGCGCGCTTCAGCGTCACCTGCGCCGGGCCGGTCAAGGTCTACGACGTCGCCACCCCGCTGCCGGCCGACCCGGACGCGCCGCTGGTCGCGGCGGCCGACGTGGACGTCCGCCCGGCGTCCTACACGGGCGCCTGCCCCACGAACGTCGTCTTCACCGCCACCGTCCAGGTGTCGCGCACCCCGGCCACCGTCGCGTACCAGTGGATCGACTCCGCCGGCGGCGAGGGGCGCCCCGAGACGCTGACGTTCGCCGCGGGCGGCCCGCGTGTCCGGCAGGTCGTCCTCCCGCTGAGCGTGGGATCCTCCACCGGCGGCTGGAAGGCCGTCCACCTGCTCGGCCCCAACGGCCACGACTCGGCCCGCGCCGCCTACCAGGTGACCTGCCGGCGCACCCCGCCGACCGACCCGTCGCCCGGGCCCACGTCGACGCCCTCGACCACGTCGACGCCGACCCCCACCACGACGACGACGCCCCCGCCGCCCGTGCGGCCGGCGACGGAGATCACCGCGGTCACCCCGGGCGACTACGAGGGCTCCTGCGTCGAGCCCGTGGCCTACCAGGCCGCCGGCCGCGTCACGCTGCCCGCGGGCGCGGCGCAGAAGATCACGTACTGGTGGACGCTCGACGGCACGGCGTGGCAGCGCCAGAGCGTCGACTTCCCGGCGAGCGGCCAGGCGCGTTCGCAGGACGTCAGCGCCGGATGGAACCTCGGCGCCACCGACACCGGCGCCCACACGCTCGCCCTCCTCGCCGAGGGCGCCACGGCCACCGGTGAGCGGAAGTTCACCTTCACCTGCGGCGCCGACCCGGGCGCCGCGGACCTGAAGCTGAAGTACATGCTGACGTCCCAGTACAAGGGCGTCTGCGACGGCTCCTTCCCGCTGCACGCGCGGGCGCTGCTGTCCACGGACCGCGAGGCCGAGGTCAGGTACCGCTTCGTCGTCGACGGCAAGCCCGGCGTCACCAGGACCGAGGTGCTCAAGCCCGGCATCCAGCAGGCGATCGACGACGTCTGGTACAGCAGGGCCACGGCCGGCGGCTCGGGCACCGTCCGCCTGGAGGTGCTGAACCACAACAGGATCGTCAAGGAGAACCCCTACACCTGGACCTGCGTGGCGAAGAACCCCTCGCCCGGCACGGTGGACGTCGTCTCGATCACCACCACGCCCTACTTCGGCGACTGCGTCGAGGCGCCGTACGTGACCGCTCACGGCGCGCTCCGGGCGGCCGCCGGGACGCAGATCACCTGGCGGTGGGTCGTCGACGGCAGGCCGGACTCCGAGTACACGGCCACCGTCGAGGCGAGCGGCCTGCTCCAGGTGCAGTCGGCGTACTGGCACCGCACCACGAAGACCAGCGGGACGGTCCGCCTGGAGGTGCTGAACCACAACAAGCCGTCCGCCGAGGAGACCTACCCGGTCACCTGCAAGAACTGACCGGGGACGCCGGTCAGCCGAAGGCGAGCCGTTCGCGGCGCCGGTAGCCCGGGCGGGTCAGCGCCAGGAACACCCTGGACGCGCGGCCCGACCCGGTCAGGATCCGCTCGGTCTCGTCCCCGGTGGCGTGCCGGTCCAGCCACGGCACCCGGAACGCCATCTGCCGCACCGGCACCTGACCGGCCAGCCGCCGCTCGGCGCGCGCCCAGGCGGCGTGCGGCACCCGTTCCGTGATGATCGGGAACAGCTCGGCCTCCTCACCGGCGATCTGCTCGGCGAGGAGGTCGAGCAGGGGCTTCAGCTCGCGTCCCAGGCAGGCGAGATCGCCGTCCACGGCCGCGCGGCAGCGCCTCATCAGGGGGCCGAGCGCCTCGTGGCCGCCGGCGTAGGGGGAGAGGTCGAGGGCGTCGCCCGCGGCGCGGGCGACGAGCGGCCACAGGGCCTCGTCGCCGTGGACGTGGTGGTGGATGGCCGACAGCAGCGACCTGGTGTACCAGCGGGTCGCGGACAGCCGCGCGGCGGAGACGGCGCCGGCCTCCGGCAGCAGCTCGGTCAGGCGGCGCAGGTCGGAGAGCATGGCCCGATGGGCGACATGCAACGCGGTGAGGTCAGGCGATGCGGTGAAGCCGGGCGACGCGGCGAGGCGAGGCTGTCCGCCGCGACCGCTCGCCACGGCCGCCGTGTCCCCTCCGGCGGGTCCGCCCGGCGCAAGGCTCCGTCCGGCCTCCCAGGCGCGTAAGCGGGGCCAGGCGCGGGCGAGCGCGGCGCTGGCCGGCTCGACGCATTCGCCGCTGACGGCCACGAGCGTCCCCGCCTCGGCCGGGACGGGCGGGACGGCCACGCTCGGCCGGACCAGGAGACCGGCCTCGGTGAGCCGGTCGAGGATCCCGTGCTCGTCGCGCCGCACCGCGTCCCCGTCGAGCAGACGCAGCAGCAGGCCGGGAGTCTCGTCCCGCTGGAGCGGCGTCAGCGACGCGTAGACCCGCTCGGCCACCTCGCCCAGCGAGGGCGGCCCCGCCAGCCCCTCGGGCGGTGCCAGGACGTGCCCGTCACCGCCCTCCGCCCGCTCCGTGCCGGCCAGGAGCTCCTCCGACGACGGGCGGTCCTGCGGGTTCTTGGCCAGGGCGCGGCCGACCAGGGAGCGCAGCGGCTCCGGCAGCGCGTCCAGGTCGGGGTCCACGGCCAGCAGCCGGTGCATCACGCCGCCCAGGCTCTCGCCGCGGAACGGGTCGTGGCCCGTGGCGGCGAACAGCATCACCCCGCCCCAGGCGAACACGTCCGCCCCCGACCCCGGCCGCTGCCCGGTGAAGACCTCGGGCGCCAGGTACGTACGCGTGCCGACCGTGCCCGGGACCGTCACACCGAGGTCGATCACGGCGGGCCCGTCGGGGGAGAGCAGCACGTTCTCGGGCCGCAGGTCGCGATGGGCGATCCCCACGGCGTGCAGGGAGCGCAGCGCCGTCGCCATGCCCGCCGCCAGCGCGGCGAGCTCCCCGCCGGCGTACGGCCCGTGCCGCTCCACCGCCTGCCGCAGGTCCGGCCCCTCGACGAACTCGCTCACGATGTACGGCACGGCGCCGTCCATCCCGACGCCGACGACCCTGGCCAGATGCCGCGGCGAGACCCGCCACACGGCATCGGAGAGCTGGCCGTCGACCTCGCCCCGGGGCACCTTGACCGCGAAGCGGCGTCCTTCGTCGTCGTAGGCGTCGTAGACCACGCCCCGCCCGCCGGCACCCAGCCGTCCGGCCAGCCAGTAGCCGCCGAGACTCATGGGGTCGCCCGGCACCAAGCGCATCGTCACTGATGCTTAGATGCGGCCGGGGCGGGATTGGTTGTGCCCGTTCGGGGCGTTCCGCGGCCAGATGCCGGTTCGGCGGGCGGCCGGATGCCGGTTCGGCGGGGGCACGGGGTACGGAAGGGGACGTCACAGGCCCTCCGCGCGCCTCGGAGGACCCGTGCGTCATGATCATTATGCCAGCGTCCCGGACGAGGACGGCCACACCGTGGTCAGCCGCCGTCACGCGCGGGTGATCCCAGCGCCCGCAGCGTGCCCTCGGCCACCTCCTCCGGCGTCGTCGTGCTCACGTCGAACGTGAGGTCGGCCACCTCGCGGAAGTACGGCTCGCGCCGCGCCCGCATCACCGACGGCGCGAAGTCCGGCCGGTGGTCGCCGGCGCGCATCCGCTGGGCCAGGACCGCGTCGGGCGCGTCCACCCACACCACGAACGCCTGGCGCAGCGCCTCCCGCACCCGGGAATCCTCGACGGCGCTGGCCGCCGCGGTGATCACCTTGGGGTCGCCGGCGAGCTCGGCCAGGACGTGCTCCGCCTCCCGCTCGTGCAGGACGTCCGCACCCTCGCTCGCCGCGATCTGCGCCGCCGTGGCTCCGTACCGCTCGCGCAGGAACGGATCGCTGTCGCTCAGCGGCAGGTCAAGGGCCTTGCTGATGAGGCGTCCCGCGGACGTCTTGCCCGCGCCCATAAGCCCGACCATCACTACTGGTTTGTTTTTTGCCATGTGGATAGAGGTTCCTCTTGTCAAGGAGGTACTAATGACCATCGCCGGAAGCATCATTCTCATCATGCTTGGCGCGATCCTCACCTGGGCCGTCGAGTTCGACCTCGCCGGTCTCGACATCAATGTCGTCGGCGTCATCCTCATGCTCGGCGGACTGATCGGGCTCCTGTTCGGCATCTACCGGATCCAGGTCACCCGCAGGGCGGTCGGCCCCATCGACGAGCCGGTGACCCGCCACGAGATCTACGAGGAGCCCGAGGCGCGCCGCACCACCGTGTACGAGGAGCGCCGCCGCTACGACGAGCCCCCGCTGTAACCACCCCCACGAAGCCACGAGTGGGACGAAGCCATCGCAGGAGGTGAACCGACATGCCCGCCCAGGAGGAACTGCCGTCGACGATCCGGCGCTCACCCAAGAAGGCGCAGGAGACGTGGATGAAGGCGCACGACTCGGCCGTGCAGACGTACGGCGAGGGACGCCGTGCCCACATGACGGCCTTCGCGGCACTGAAGCACTCGTTCGAGAAGGTCGGCGACCACTGGGAGCCCAAGTCCGGGAAGGGACCCTCGGACCAGGGCGCCGAGGACCGCTCCGGCCGCACCGCCGAGGGCGTCGACGCCAACGCCAGCAAGGAGCACCTGCAGAAGGTGGCCTCCCGGCTCGGCGTCACCGGCCGGTCGAAGATGACCAAGCCGGAGCTCGTCGACGCCATCAAGAAGGCCAACCGCCGGGCCACGGCCAAGGCCCGCGGTTAGTCCGTCCAAGCTTCAGGCCCGCCAGGCTCGCCCGGCGGGCCTTCGTCTGCGCCCACGACGTCTCCACGTCAGAGCAAGCAGCGTCAGAGCAAGCAGCGTCAGAGTGAGCAGCGTCAGAGTGAGCAGCGTCAGAGTGAGCAGCGTCAGAGCAAGCAGCGTCAGAGCAAGCAGCGTCAGAGTGAGCAGCCTCAGAGGAGGCGCTTGACCGCCCCGACGATGGCGCGCCGGTCGATGTGCGCGTCGGCGAGCTGCTCCACCGGCGTGGCCGATCCCGGCAGCCCCCGTACGGCCAGCTTCACCACCCGCGGCCCCAGCTCGCTCACCGCGTCCGTCACCGCGTCGCCGAGCCCGCCCTCGGGCCGGTGGTCCTCGACGGTGATGAGGTTGCCGGTCGTGGTGGCGGCGGCGGTCAGCGCGGCCTTGTCGACGGGCTTGACGGAGTAGAGGTCGATGACGCCCACGGGGATCCCGTCGGCGGCCAGCTCGTCGGCCGCGGCCAGCGCCTCGTGCACGGTCACGCCGGCGGCGACGATCGTGGCCCGGTCGGCCGGCGTGTGACGCAGCACCCGCGAGCCGCCCACGGGGAAGCGCTCGCCGGGCTCGTAGATGACGGGCGTGTCGCCGCGGGTCGTCCGCAGGTAGGACACGCCGGAGATGCCGGCCATCTCGGCGGTCAGGGCCGCGGCCTGGTTGGCGTCGCAGGGGTAGAGCACCGTGCTGCCGTGGACGGAGCGCAGCATCGCCAGGTCCTCCAGCCCCATCTGGGAGGGGCCGTCCTCGCCGATCGCCACGCCCGCGTGCGAGCCGACGAGCCTGATCGACGCCTGGCTCACGGCGGCCATCCGGATGAAGTCGTGCGCCCGGGTCAGGAACGCCGCGAACGTCGCCGCGTACGGCACGAAACCGCGCGCCTGCATGCCGACGGCGGCGGCGACGAGCTGCTGCTCGGCGATGTACATCTCGAAGAAGCGGTCGGGGAACGCCTTGGCGAACTCCTGGGTCTTGGTGGAGTCGGCCACCTCGCCGTCCAGCGCGACCACGTCGCCGCGGGCCGCGCCGAGGGCGGCCAGCGCCTCGCCGTACCCGGTGCGGGTGGCGACGCGCGTGCCCGGCTCGTACTCGGGCAGCGTCAGCTTCCCGTCGTCGAACCGGTACGGCTGCGGCATGATCTCCGGCCGGTGCACGTCCACGGTGAGGGTGCGCACGCCGCCCAGCTCGGCGACGGCCGTGTCCGGATCCTTCAGCGCCTTGCCGTGGGCGCCCTCGCGGTTCTCCACCTCGACGACGCCCTCGCCCTTGCGGGTCTTGGCCAGGATGACGGTGGGCCGCCTGCGGGTGTTGCACGCGTCGCCCAGCGCGAAGTCGATCTGCCCGGGGTCGTGGCCGTCGATCTCGACGGTGTGCCAGCCGAACGCGCCGAACCTGCGCGCGTACGCCCCGGTGTCCCAGCCGTGCCGGGTGGGGCCGCGCTGGCCGAGCCGGTTCACGTCCACGATGAGCGTCAGGTTGGCCAGCCCCTCGTCGCCCGCGTGCTCGGCCGCCTCCCACACGGAGCCCTCGGCCAGCTCGCTGTCGCCGCACAGCACCCACACCCGGTACGGCAGGCGCTCCAGCCGCCCGGCCATCGCCATGCCCACGCCGACCGGCAGTCCCTGTCCCAGGGACCCGGTCGCCACGTCCACCCAGGGCAGGCGCGGGGTCGGGTGCCCCTCCAGCCGGCTGCCCCGCTTCCTGAAGGACAACAGCTCCTCGTCGGTGATGGCGCCCGCCGCCTTGAACAGGGCGTACAACAGCGGCGAGGCGTGCCCCTTGGAGAAGATCAGATGGTCGTTGGCCGGGTTGTCGGGCTGCTCGAAGTCGTAGCGCAGGTGACAGGCGAACAGCACCGCCATCAGGTCCGCCGCCGACATCGACGAGGTGGGGTGACCCGACCCCGCGGCGGCCGAGCTGCGCACGGAGTCCACGCGCAGCTGGCCGGCCAGCTCGGTCAGGTAGTGCAGGTCGCGTTCAGGCATGGTCAGGGCCTCCTCTGGTCGTCCGCCGCCTACCCCTTCTCGGCCGCTTAACGCGGGAGGCCGCTCAACGCGGGAGCTCGCGCTCGCGGAGGCCGTGACCGGTCAGCGCGAGCGCCGCAGGAACGCCGCGGCCGCGGCGGCGCCCGCCGCGAGGCCGAGGAGGACCGGCCGGCGGTGCTGGGACAGCCAGAGCTGCGGGCTGCGCGCGTGCGAGCGCCCGTCGAAGCTGCCGTGGGCGCCGTAGTCCTGGTCCTCGTCGGCCGGCTCCCACAGATTCGCCACGCCGGTCGGCGTCTTGTCGTCCGTCACCTGGGACTTCGTTCCGGTACGAGCCAGGTAGCGGTCCACCAGGGCCGGGGCGATCCGCTGCGCGACGAGCGTCGCGGCGGTGGTGACGCCGACCCAGTACTCCTTGCGCTCCGGGTGCTCGGCCGCGTAGACGATGCCGTTCGCGGCGACCTCGGGCTGGTAGATGGGCGGCACCGGCTGCGGGTGGCGGCGCAGCTTGGACAGCACCCAGTCGAACTGCGGCGTGTTGACCGCCGGGAGCTGCACCATGGTGATCCTGATGTCGCTGCCCTCGCTCATCAGCTCGGTGCGCACCGACTCGGTGAAGCCCTTGACGGCGTGCTTGGCGCCGCAGTACGCCGACTGCAACGGGATGCCGCGGTACGACAGGGCCGAGCCGGTCTGCACGATCGTGCCCCGGCCGCGGGACCGCATCAGGTCGAGGGCCACGCGGGTGCCCCACACGTAGCCGAGGTAGGTCACGGCGGTGGTGCGCTCGAACTCCTCGGGGGTGATGTCGGTGAACTTGGCGAAGACCGAGGAGAACGCCACGTTGATCCACACGTCGATCGGCCCCATGTCGGCCTCGACCTGCTCGGCCGCCCGCCGGAGCTGCTCGTAGTCGGCCACGTCGGCCTCGAACACCTTCCCGCTGCCGCCGGCCACGCCCACGTCCACGGCGGCGGCGCCCAGCCCGGTCGTGCCGCGGGCGATGAGCGCGACCTTCGCGCCCTTGGCGCCCAGCTCACGGACCACGGCCCGGCCCACGCCGCCACTCGCGCCCGTCACCACGACCACCTTGCCGCGCAGGTCGTGGGGGCGCAGCCCCTCGGCCGTCTCGGCGACGGCTCCGGCGAGGGACCCCGCCGGGGTCCCGGAGCTCACGTCGGTTCGCTGCGGAGTCATGCTCACCCTGCCTCTCCCACGTTCCTGCTCTTCTGCCGCCGTACGGCGAGCACCATGTCGACGACCGTGACCACGGCGACGACGACCGCGATGCCCGTCAGCACCGGGAAGTGCGCGATCAGGCCCAGCACCGCCATCGCGAAGCAGAAGACGAGGATGAAGGACCCCGCCCTGATGTGCACCACGTCTCTCGGCGTCGCCGGCACCATGGGTTTGCCCGTCGCCGAGCGTTCCTCCCACTGGTTGTTCTCAGACATGGGTCCTCACCTGCCCGTGCCGTTTGGGGCCTAACGTTCGGGGTAGCCGCGCAGCCGTGTCCGAGCTGCATCCCAGTGACCGCAACGAGCCGGGGATCACGCGTCGGCGCCACGGGCGGGGCTTCGGCTACCGCCACGCCGACGGCACGGCCGTGGACGCCGAGACGCTGGCGCGGATCAAGGCGCTCGCCATCCCGCCCGCCTGGACCGACGTGTGGATCTGCGCCTCGCCGCACGGCCACCTGCAGGCCGTGGGCACCGACTCGGCGGGACGCCTGCAGTACCGCTACCACGACCTGTGGCGCGAGCGGCAGGACCGGGTCAAGTTCGACCGGGTGCTGGAGCTGGCCGACCGGCTGCCCGACTTCCGCAAGGCGGTGGACGAGGGACTGCGCGGCAGGGGCCTGACCCGCGAGCGGGTGCTGGCCGCCGCCGCGCGGATGCTGGACGTGGGCTTCTTCCGCGTGGGCGGCGAGAGCTACGACTCCTACGGCCTGGCCACCCTCCGGATGGAGCACGTGGCGTGCACCCGCGGCACCATCACGTGCTCGTACCCGGCCAAGGGCGACATCCAGCGGGAGGTGGCGATCGCCGACTCCGACGTGTGCTCGGTGATCAGGGCGCTCAAGCGCCGCCATCCCGAGGGGGAGCTGCTGCGGTACCGGCAGGGGGGCCGCTGGGTCGACGTGCGCAGCGACGACATCAACGACTACCTGCGCGAGACGATCGGCGACGACTTCACCGCCAAGGACTTCCGCACCTGGCACGCGACCGTGCTGGCCGCCGTCGGCCTCGCGGTGTCCACGCACGCCGGGGAGAGCGGGGAGGCGGCCGGGAAGCGGGGGAAGGGGCCCGGGAAGACGGCGCGCAGGCGCGCGGTCGCCCGGGTGATGCGCGAGGTGTCGGAGTACCTGGGCAACACGCCGACGGTCGCGCGCGAGTCGTACGTGGACCCGCGTGTGGTCCAGGCGTACGAGCGGGGCCGCACGGTCGCGCCGGCGCTGACGGAGCTGGCCGCCGAGGCGGACTTCGGCCAGCTCGCCACCCACGGCGCCGTGGAACGCGCCGTTATCGACCTGATACGCGCCGTTTGAGGGATTCGTCCCCGGGCATGCGGCGTCAAGGGAAGGAGGAACCCATGGAAGCTCCGCAGTACGTCGCGGCCCGCATCCAGCAGGCGATGGCCGAGGACGCGCGGACCCACGAGCTCGGCATCCACGTCGACGTCAGAGGGGATCAACTGTTCCTGCGCGGCCAGGTGAGCGGCAACGACCAGCGCGTGCGGCTCGGTGAGGTGGCGCACGAGGTCGCCCCGGACCTGAAGATGCACAACGAGATCAAGGTCGTCGTCGTCAACGAGCCGGGAGAGGATGAGCACCTTGACTGAAGTGCGCATAGCGGCCGTAGGCGACATCCACCTGGGCGAGGACGTCCGGGGTGAGTACCGCAAACGCCTGGAGGGCATCGAGGAGCGCGCCGACGTGCTCATGCTGGCCGGCGACCTGACCCGGCACGGCACCCTGGAGGAGGGCCGGGTGGTCGCCGACGAGCTGCGCGACCTGCCCGTCCCGGTCGTCGCGGTGCTCGGCAACCACGACTACCACTCCGACCTCCAGCACGAGATCGCCGGCGAGCTGCGCGACGCCGGGGTGATGGTGCTGGACGACGACGGCGTGGTCATCGAGTGCGGCGGCACCAAGCTGGGCGTCGTCGGCGGCAAGGGCTTCGGCGGCGGCTTCGCCGGCAAGTGCGCGAGCGAGTTCGGCGAGCGCGAGATCAAGGACTTCGTGGCGCACACGCGGTACATCGCCGAGAGCTGGAAGCTCGCGCTGAAGGAGACGCAGGCCGATCGGCGGGTCGTCCTGTCGCACTATTCCCCGATCAAGGAGACCCTCGAGGGCGAGCCGCTGGAGATCTACCCCTTCCTCGGCAGCTACCTGCTGGCCGAGGCCGTGGACACGGCCGGGGCCGACCTCATCCTGCACGGCCACGCCCACAAGGGCACGGAGAAGGGCCTCACCCCGGGCGGAATCCGGGTCCGCAACGTGGCGCTGCCCGTGCTGGGCAAGGCGTACGCCGTGTACTGCCTGGAATGCGGAGAATAGCGCCGTACGAGGAAGGAATACCGAGAGGGCGGTCGCTCCGGATGGAGCGGCCGCCCTCTCGGTGGTGCTGCCTAAACGTTAGATGATCTTTTTCTGCTGGTTTTCCGTCGGTTCGATGACATTTCAGCTCACGCCGCATAAAGCGGCGAAGCGGGTAACACGTGATGACACAGCCTGACGGATTGCTCCGCCGGGCCGGCGTCCACCGGCCCGGCGGAAGTCGGATGGGGCGTTCGCGGCGCCCCTAGACATTGAAGATGCTGACACCGCCGGGGCCCACGAGGAAGCCGAGGACGATAAGGACGATCCCCCAGAGGAGATCGCGACGGGCCAGAATCACATAGATCCCGGCGATGACGAGAACGACCGCGATGATCCACAGCAAAGTAGCCATGGCCCGCTACTGCCCGTACCGAAAGACATTTAACATCCTTTCCCGATGCGTGGCATGTTTTCCTGGGTCGCGGCGGGAAGTGGAGGTTCATGACCGCTTTCGGATACTTCCTTTCCTGCGAAGAGCACGGCCCCCAGGAACTCGTCCGGCAGGCCAAGGCGGCCGAGCGGGCCGGGTTCGAGGCGTTGTGGATTTCCGACCACTTCCATCCCTGGCTGGACGAGCAGGGACAGAGCCCGTTCGTCTGGTCCGTGATCGGCGCGATCGCCGAGGCCACGTCCCTGCCCATCACCACGGCCGTCACCTGTCCCCTGATGCGCGTCCACCCCGTGATCGTCGCCCAGGCGGCGGCCACCTCGGCGGCCCTGTCCGGCGGGCGGTTCCGGCTCGGCGTCGGCACCGGCGAGGCGCTCAACGAGCACGTCATCGAGTCCCGCTGGCCGCCCGCCGACGAGCGGCTGGAGATGCTGGAGGAGGCCGTCGGGCTGATGCGGGAGCTGTTCACCGGCGAGCAGGTGACGCACCGCGGCGCCCACTACCGGGTGGACACCGCCCGCCTCTACACGCTGCCGGACGAGCCGCCGCCCATCTACATGTCCGGCTTCGGGCCCAAGGCGATCGAGCTGGCCGGCCGCATCGCCGACGGCTACATCTCCACCGGGCCGAGCGCGGAGATGGTGGAGCAGTTCCACAAGGCCGGCGGGGCGGGCAAGCCGGTGCTCGGCGGCCTCAAGGCCTGCTACGCCCGGGACGAGGCGGAGGCGCGCAGGACCGTCCACCGGCTGTGGCCCAACCAGGGCATCCAGGGCGAGGCGTCGCAGCTCCTGCCCCTGCCCCGGCACTTCGAGCAGCTCGCCCGGTCGGTCAGCGAGGAGCAGGCCGTCGGCTCCAGCCCGTGCGGCCCCGACGTCGACCGGCACGTCCAGGCGATCCAGGAGTACGTGGACGCGGGCTTCGACGAGGTGTACGTCAACCAGATCGGGCCCGAGCAGGACGCGTTCTTCGACTTCTACGCCCGTGAGGTCCTGCCGCGCCTGCGCTGAAGCCCGCGCCGAACCGCCCCGCGCCGGAGCAAGGGCCTCACCGGAGCCCGGGAGGCCCTTCAGCCGCGGGACGGGGTCAGGACGCCGAGCGCATCAGCTTGGCGTAGGCGAGCTGCAGCCAGTCGGAGACCGCCACCGCGGTCATCGTCGCCCCGGCCAGCCGCGTGAACCGGGGCGCGATCACCAGCCCGGCGGCGTAGGCCGTGGCCGTCCACTGCGCCAGGCAGAACGGGCACGACAGCATCTCGCCGACCGGGTTGCGCGGTTCCTCCTTCAGCTCCGCCGGCCCGCTCGTCCCCTCGTAGCGGGTGAAGGGGGCGCGCAGCGGGCTCGTCACCGGGTCCTTGGCGATCAGCCTCGACACCTTGTGGGTGCAGCCCGCCATCAGCGCGAGGTCCAGCACGCCGACCTGCTCCGGCATCTTGCGCCCGGTCAGGGCCGCCAGCGCCGCCGCCGCGGCGACCGCCCCGCCGTACACGGTGAGGATGCGCAGGTAGCCGCGCAGCGGCCGGTCGTGCTCGCCCTGGTACTCGCGTTCGGTCTTCTCCAGGAAGTCGGTCATAGGGCCTGGCGCTACCCCCGCTCCCCGGCTCTAGTCGCCCCTCGGGCGCCGCTCCCGCGCGCGATTCGACGTCTAGCCGGGGACCGCGGGGGTAGCCCGATCACATGAGCAGCCACAGTCATGAAGTCACCGACGCGATCCTCGACACGCTCAAACGCGCCAGCTCGGGGTTGAAGGACGCGGGCGTGAAGTTCGCGCTCGCCGGTGGATGCGCCGCCTACGCCCGGGGGGCCGCGCCGTCACTGCACGACGTGGACTTCGTGCTCACCGAGCACGACGTGCCGGCCGCCCTGGAGGCACTGCGCGGCATCGGCTTCGAGACGGCCAAGCCGCCGGAGGACTGGCTGGTCAAGGCGTACGACGACGGACGCCTGGTGGACCTGATCTTCCGCATCTCCGACCGGCCGATCACCGCCGAGCTGATCGAGCGCGCCGAGCCGATGAAGGCCTCCGCGGTGATCGTGCCGGTGCTGGAGGCGACGGACCTGGTGATCTCCTGGCTGATGCCGCTGTCGGAGCACGCCTGCGACTACGGCGCCCTGCTGCCGCAGGTGCGGGCGCTGCGGGAGCAGGTGGACTGGCAGCGGGTGGCGACGGTGACCGCCGACTCCCCGTACGCGGCGACCTTCCTGACCCTGCTGGAACGCCTCGGCGTGCTGGAGGCGCCGGCCGAGCCCAAGGGCGACCCGTCCTGGCCCTGACCCCCGGCCCGGCTCCGACCTCTGGAGCCGGCCCCTTGCCCGCGGAACGACGAAGGGCCGCACCCCGAGGGGTGCGGCCCTTCGCCTGGTGCCAGGTCAGTGCGTCCAGCGACCGTAGTAGTCGCCCATCACCGTCCGGTACTCGGGCTCCTTGAAACGAGCCTCGTCGAACTCCGGAGCGTTCTTGATCTCTTCCTTGGTGCGCGAGACGTGCACCTCGCGCTCCTGGGGGTCGATCCGGGTGATGACACTCGCCGGCAGCATGACCTTCTTACCGAAGATCCACGGACCGGTGTCGACGACGACGTAGCTCTCGCCGACCTCGTACGTGGCCTCATCGACGGAACCGATCTTTCCGTCGGTGGCGTGGACGTGGTACCCGGTGATGTCCAGCGCCTGGCCTCGGTCGTAGACGTCAGGTCGATAGTCCCAGAGCTGCATTGAAGCTCACGTCCTTTCTTCTTCCGTCTCGTACGTTGGCCCCCTCCGACTACCCGGAGCTCGACGGGTAAACCCCGCGCCAAGAATTCGTCACGTCGAGGCCGCGAAGATCGGCGAAGACATGGCGCTTCTCCTGCCGCTACGATCCGCCACAGTGATCGAAGGAGAGCCCGGATGAGCGAGTGGCCGCAGGAGGAGTGGGCGCCGCCCGGCGTCGACCCGTCCACGCCCAGCGTCGCCCGCGTCCACGACGCCCTCCTCGGCGGCATGGAGAACTTCGCCGCCGACCGGTCCGTCGCCCGGCGGCTGAAGGAGGCCGTGCCCGAGGTGGTGGACCTGGTCTGGTGCGACCGGGCGTTCGTCGGCCGGGTCGTCGACTTCCTCGTCCGCGAGGCCGGGATCCGGCAGATCGTCGACCTCGGGGCCGGCCTGCCCACCATCGAGAACACCCATGAGGTCGCCCAGTTCGCCGACCCCTCCACCCGCGTCGTCTACGTGGACGTCGACCCGATGGTGGAGCCGCACGCCCGCGCCATCCTCCGGGGCAACCCGCACGCGACCGCCATCACCGCCGACGCCCGTGACGTCACGGCCGTGCTGGGCCACCCCGGGCTGCGGCGGCTCATCGACCTGTCCCGGCCCGTCGGGGTGCTCGCGATCGGGCTGCTGCACCTGTTCCCCGACCAGGACGACCCCCACGGGATCGTCCGGCGCTACATGGACGCGCTGCCGCCCGGCAGCCACCTGGCCGCCTCCAACATGCTGGCCTCCGCCAACCCGAAGGCGAAGGCGCTGGAGGTGATGCTCCAGGCCACGATGGGCACCGGCCACTTCCGCTCCCGCGAGGAGATCGGCCGCTACTTCGACGGGCTCGACCTGGTGGAGCCCGGCCTGGTCCACTTCCCCGAGTGGCGGCCCGACGACCGGCTGCCCCACCCGCTGGCGAGCTGGGAGCAGCTTCTCGTCGGTGGTGTCGCCCGCAAACCGTGACAAGCCCGCAAACCGTGACAGGACTGTGGCCGCGTCGCTAGGGTGGGGGACGTGCCGCGCAACCTGATCTGCTCCCCGCCGCCCGCCCTGTAGCGGGCGGCCTCCTCTGCTGACATCTCGCCGGGTCTGAGCCGATCCGGGGGTGGTCGCCGCCCGCGTACGGGCCCCTTCCGACCACTCCACCCGGAGAGATCTGTCATGACTGCTGTCCCCGCTTCCCTTTCCGCGCGCCGGGGAGCCCTCTACATGTCCGCGGCGGCGGCCGCCTGGGGAACCGGCGGCGCCGCGGGATCCCTGCTGTTCCAGACCGCCGGGCTCGGCCCGGCCGGCGTCTCCCTGTGGCGCTACGCCCTCGGCGCGGCGTTCCTCCTCGGCATCCTCCGGCTCACCGGCGGCTCCCTCCCGCGGCTCAGCGCCCGGGTGGTCGTCGTCGGCGCCGGGATGGCCGTCTACCAGGCCGCCTACTTCGCCGCCATCGAGCGCTCCGGCGTCGCCGTCGCGACCGTCGTGACGATGGGCGCCACCCCGGTCATCACCGAGCTGGGCGGGCGGCTGCTGCTCGGCGAGCGGTCCGGCCGCACCGGCCTGCTGGCGCTGGCCGCCGCGCTGGCCGGGCTGTTCCTGCTCACGGGCGAGAGCGTGCTCGCGGGCGGCGGCCGGCTCGGCGGCGTCGGGTACTCCCTGCTGTCGGCCGCCGGGTACGCCGCGGTGACGCTGTACTCACGGCGGCACCGGGACGACTCCGGCGCCATGGCCGCGGGCGGCTTCGTCGTCGGCGCGCTGTGCCTGGCGCCGTTCGCGCTGGTCGGCGGTGCCGTGCCCGAGCCGAGCCTGACCAGCGCGGCGCTGCTGCTCTATCTCGGCGCGGTGCCGACGGCGCTGGCCTACGCGCTGTTCTTCCGGGCGCTGACCGCGCTGCGGGCCGCCACGGTGTCGGTCATCTCCCTCGGCGAGGCCGTCTTCGCGGCCGTGCTCGGCGTGCTGCTGTTCGGCGAGCGGCTGAGCGTGCTCGGCTGGGCGGGCTGCGCGCTCCTCACGGCCGCCGTCGTGCTGCCGGCCGTACGTCCCGAGCAGCGCTGACACGCCGAACCGGGGGAGCGGGGCGGCGGCGCGGGACGCCGGGCATGTCCCCGCATGGGTTAGGGTCCGGTACGGCGACGCATGCCGTACCGTCGCTCCGCTCCCCACTTCGGACACACTTGTGGAGGTGGGCACGAGGGGAACGCGGCCGGGCAGAGCGCGCGTTGGAGGGACTGTGGCGTCGATTTCCGGAATCTTGAAGAACCTCCTGGACCGTCCGGGAGGGGTGAGTCTGGGCCCGTACCAGAAGGTCGTCAAGGCGGCCGGCGCGCTGGCCGGTTCGATCGGCGCCCTGGACGAGCTGCCCCGCCCCGCGATGGACGACCTGGCGAGGTTCTGCGCCGTCGCCCGGGAGGCCGCCGACCGCTCGCTCGGGCTCCGGCCGTACGACGCGCAGCTCCTCGGCACGCTCGCGCTGCTCGACGGCAAGGTCGCCGAGATGGCGACCGGCGAGGGCAAGACGCTGTCCGGCGCGATGGCCGCCGCCGGCTACGCCCTTCAGGGCAAGCGCGTGCACGTCATGTCCGTCAACGACTACCTGGCCCGGCGCGACGCCGAGTGGATGGCGCCGTTCTACGCGGCCATGGGCGTGACGGTCGGCTGGGTCGGGCAGTCCTCCACCCACGAGGAGCGCCGCGAGGCGTACGCGAAGGACGTCACCTACGGCGCCGTCAGCGAGATGGGCTTCGACGTGCTGCGCGACCGCCTGCGCACCGACCCGGCCGAGCTGATCGTGCCCGCCCCCGAGGTCGTGCTGGTGGACGAGGCCGACTCCGTGCTGGTGGACGAGGCCCGCGTGCCGCTCGTCATGGCCGGCGCCTCCGACGCCGGCAGCGCCGTGCCCGAGATGGCCGCCCTGGTCAGGCAGCTCGTCCGCGGCTACCACTACGAGGTGGACGACCAGGCGCGCAACGTCTACCTGACCCCCAAGGGCGCCGACACGGTCGAGAACCTGCTGTCCGTCGACCTCTACGACGAGAACGAGCCCGGCACGCTCATCGAGCTCAACCTCGCCCTGCACGCCCACGTCCTGCTCACCCGCGACGTCGACTACATCGTCCGCGACGGCAAGGTGCAGCTCATCAACGCCTCCCGCGGCCGGGTCGCGCTGCTCCAGCGCTGGCCCGACGGCCTCCAGGCCGCCGTGGAGGCCAAGGAGGCGCTGGCGCCCAGCGAGAAGGGCGAGATCCTCGACTCCATCACCGTGCAGGGCCTCATCCGCCGGTACCCGCACATCTGCGGCATGACCGGCACGGCCGTCGCGGTCAGCGAGCAGCTCGGCGAGTTCTACGGGCTCAAGGTCGCCGTCATCCCGTCCAACCGACCCTGCGTCCGCGAGGACGAGCCCGACCGCGTCTACCCGGACGTGCCCGAGAAGGAGGCCGCGCTCGTCGAGGAGATCCAGGCCGTCCACGCCACCGGCCGGCCCATCCTCATCGGCACCCTGGACGTGGCCGAGTCGGAGAACCTGGCCCGCCTGCTGCGGCGGCGCGAGCTCGACCCGGTCGTGCTCAACGCCAAGAACGACGCCGAGGAGGCGTCGATCATCGCCCGGGCCGGCGAGCGCGACGCCATCACCGTCTCCACGCAGATGGCCGGGCGCGGCACCGACATCCGCCTCGGCGACGGCGTGCCCGAGCTGGGCGGCCTGTACGTGATCGGCTCCGGCCGCCACGCCAGCAGCCGCCTCGACGATCAGCTCCGCGGCCGGGCCGGGCGGCAGGGAGACCCCGGCGGCTCGGTGTTCTTCGTCAGCATGCGCGACGACCTGGTCACCCAGTTCGCGCCCGACGAGCGGCCGCCCGCCCCCGACCCCGACGGCGTGGTCCGGCACCGCCGCGGCGCCTACGTCGTCGCCCACGCCCAGCGCGTCGCCGAGGGCGTCAACCTGCAGATCCACCGCAACACCTGGCGCTACACCCGGCTGCTGGAGCAGCAGCGCGAGCTCATCCTGGAGTGGCGCGACAAGGTCCTGCACGGCGACGCCGCCGCGCGGGCGCTGGCCGAGGGCGACCCCGAGCGGTGGGCGTCCATGCCCGAGGACACCCGCGAGGAGACGGCCCGGCAGATCGTGCTGCACGCCATCGACCGCTGCTGGACCGAGCACCTGGCGTTCCTCACCGACCTGCGCGAGGGCATCCACCTGCGGGCCCTGGGCCGGATGAGCCCGATCGACGAGTTCCACCGGGAGGCGGTCGCCGAGTACAAGGCGATGCTGGCGGAGGTGGAGCGGCGCTCGCTGGAGGCGTTCGAGGCGCCCGAGCCCGACCTGAGGCGGCCCACGGCGACCTGGACGTACATGGTGCAGGACAACCCGTTCGGCACCGAGTGGGACCGCATCCTCAAGCGCATGGGACCGGACGGCCGCCGTCGCGGATGATTGCCCGCCGTACCTGACGGAAGGTGGCAGGTACGGCTGGGAGGCTTGAGCCATGACAACGAAGGCGAAGCTCCTGGCCGTCACCCTCGACTGCGCGGAGCCCAAGAAACTGGCCGAGTTCTACCACCAGGTCACCGGCTTCGACGTGCAGTACTCCGAGGACGAGTACGCCGCGGTCGGCAACGGCACCACAGCCATCTACTTCGGCCGGGTCCCCGAGCGCGAGCCCGCCCCCTGGCCCGGCCCGGCCAAGCAGTTCCACCTCGACTTCCGGGTGCCCGACGTGGAGAAGGCGGTCGAGGAGTACATCGCGCTGGGGGCGACCAAGCCCGACTTCCAGCCCGGCGTCAGCGAGGAGGAGGGCGTCCGCTGGATCGTGCTGCGCGACCCCGAGGGGCACCTGTTCTGCGTGTGCCCCGACCAGTCCTGACGCCCCTGGCTCAAGGGTGAATTGTCCTAAAGGATGATTCCTGCGCTCCGCTTCCCTCATAAGCTGGAGCAATGCTCCTCCACGTTCCCCCGCCCCTGCGTGGGCGCCGATGACCTGGGCCGGACTCCTCATCGCCCTGCTCGGCGCCCTGGGATACGCGCTCGGGGCCGCCCTGCAACAGTTCGAGGCCGTGGCGGCCGGCGCCTCGCTCAAGCTGGTGCGACGGCCCCGCTGGTGGATCGGCGGGGTCATCGGGTTCGCCGGGGCGAGCCTGCACGCCGTGGCGCTCAGCTTCGCGCCGCTGGTCGCGGTGCAGCCCATCAGCGTGGCCACGCTCGTGTTCGCCGTGCCGCTGGCCGCGCTGATGTACGGACGGCGGCCGTACCGGGCCGAGATCCTCGGCTCGATCGCCGTGGCCGTCGGGCTCGTGTGGCTCATGCTGCTCGTGCCGGCCCACAACGTCACCCCGCACCTCGGCGACGGCGCCGCGCTCGCGTTCATCGGCGTGATCGCGGCGATCGCGGTGGCCGCCGAGCTGGTCTCCCGCCGGCTGCGGGGCCCCGCCAAGGCGCTGCTGATGTCGGTGGGGGCGGGGGCCGTCACGGCCAGCGTGTCCACGTTCGTGCGCGTGGTGGGCGGCGGCATGCAGGGCGACTGGAGCAGGCTGCTGCACTGGTTCACGCTGGCCGTGCCGGTGCTGCTGGTCTGCGCGGTGGTGCTGCTCCAGCGCTCGTACGCCGTCGGCTACTTCGGCATCGCGTACGCGGGCGTCCAGGTCGTCGACCCGGTCACCTCCGTGCTGGCCGGTGCGATCCTGCTGGGCGAGCCGCTGCCGGCGAGCCCCTCCACGGCGATCCCGGCGCTGCTCGCCGGGGCGCTGACCGTCGCCGGCACGATCACGCTCGGGCGGCTGGCCCCCGACCACTCGCGGCCCGCCGCGGTGGAGTCCATTCCAGCACCTCCCGCATTGACCGCAGCATCAGATCGGAGCTGAGCCGGGACGCGAGGGCCATGCCCGCCTCGCGCAGCGACACCGCGACCGGATTGTGGAGCTTCGTCGCCCGGCAGACCGCCGTCGAGCGGCGCATGATCGTGCTCGTCCGCTCCAGCCGGGCGGCCGAGTAGGCGGCCAGCCCACTGCCGCCCACCACGGAATCCGCCCCGTCTCCGACCGCGTGCGCCGGCCCGTCTCCGACCGCGTGCGCCAGCACGACCGCGTCCTCGATGGCCTGGCAGGCGCCCTGGCCCAGGTTCGGCGTCATCGGGTGGGCCGCGTCGCCCACCAGCGCCACCCGGCCCCGGTGGAAGGCCGGCAGCGGCGTGGCGAACGCGTGCACGTCGCTCCGCACGATCCGCTCCGGCCGTACGGCGGCCAGCAGTGACGGGATCGGCTCGTGCCAGCCGCCGAACCGGCGCAGCAGCTCCTCCCGCTCGTCCCCGTGGGCGGCGCCCTCGGGAGCCAGGTCCGTGGCGTAGAAGTAGACGACGTCGTCGGCCAGGAGATGGGCGCCGAACAGCCGGCCCCTGCCCCACGTCTCGGTGCTGGGCAGCGGGCGGCCGTCCCACGGCACCAGCCCGCGCCAGGCCGTCACCCCCGCGTACACGGGGCCCGGATGGCCGGGGAAGAGCGCGCGGCGGGTCGCCGAGCGGATGCCGTCGGCGGCCACGACCAGATCGGCCGCGTGCTCGCCCGTGTCCGTGCGCACGACTCCCGTGGCGGCGTCCACACCGGTCACGGTGACGCCCAGGCGCGGGGCGTCCGCACCCAGCGCCTCCACCAGCAGGTCCACCAGCGTGGCCCGCGCGAGCAGGACCACCGAGTCGTCGAACTCCTCCTGGGCCCTGTCCACCGTCGTGTGCGCCAGCCACCGCCCGTCGGGGCGGCGGACGCCCACCCGCCCCTGCACCCGCGACAGCGCCCGGACCCGGTCGCCGAGCCCGAGCGTGTCCAGGGCGCGCAGCGCGTTCACCGCGATGCCGAGCCCCGAGCCGACCGGCTCCAGCCGCGCGGCGCGCTCCAGCACCGTCACGTCCCACCCCGCCCGGCGCAGCGCGATCCCCGCGCTCAGCCCGCCGATCCCCGCCCCGATCACCACAGCAGCCGGCATCGCCGCCTCCTTCACTACGTCTGTAGTTTCACGGTACTACGGATGTAGTGTCGATGACTACAGGTGTAGTTGGCGCCCCGTAGGATCGGTGACCGTGAAGCGTTCAGAGGCGGTCGCGGAGGCGGCCATCACGCTGCTGGCGGAGCGGGGCATGCGCGGCCTGACCCACCGGGCCGTGGACGAGGCCGCCGGCCTGCCGCCCGGCTCCGCCTCCAACCTCGCCCGCACCCGCGCCGCGCTGCTCGAACTCACGCTGGCGCACCTGGTGGAGCTGGAGGAGCGCGCCCTGGCTCCCGCGCTGGAGAGCGGGCTGACCGCGCTCGACCGGCGGCCGTCGCGGGAGGTCCTGGTGGGCCTGCTGGTGGAGGCGCTGCAGGTGCAGATCGCCGACGTCCGGCGCTCGCTGGCCCGCTACGAGCTGGCCCTGGAGGCGACCCGGCGGCCCGAGCTGCGCCGCGTCTACGACCGGGCGGGCCGCCGCTTCCGCGACCCGGCGGTGGCATTGCTGGCCGTCCTGGGGTCGCCCGACCCGGTACGGCACTCCCGCCAGCTCGTGGCGTTCACCGAGGGCGTCATGTTCGACGCGATCGCCGGGGCGGGGGAGAGCCCGTCGCGGGAGGACACCCACGCGGCGATCCGCGAGCTGCTCGACGGCATGCTCGGGCCGGCCTGAGCCGCCACCGTCCGGTTCGGCCTCAGGCGAGGGCGGTGGGCTCGGGCTTGGGGGAGGGCGGTGGGCTCGGGGTCGGGCTCGGGGGAGGGCGGTGGGCGGTGGGCTCGGGCGAGGTCAGCCGGTGAGGCGGGCGCGGTGGGCCGGCCACTCCTCCTGGAGGATGCCGAAGACGGCCGTGTCGCGCCAAGTGCCGTCCGGCCGCCTGCGATGGCGGCGCAGCGTGCCCTCGTGGACGCCGCCGATCCGCCGGATGGCGTCCTGGGAGCGCGTGTTCAGCCCGTCGGTCTTGAGCATGACGCGGTTGTACCCCAGCTCGTCGAAGGCATGGTCGATGAGCAGCACCTTGCAGTTCGTGTTCACGGCCGTGCGCCAGACCGCCCTGCCGTACCACGTCCAGCCGATCTCGATGCTCTCGTCGAAGCCCGGCACGTCGCAGTAGGCGGTCCAGCCCACGGCCCGGCCGCTCTCACGCGCGACGACGGCGAGGGGGACGTGCCTGTCGTCCGCGATCAGCCCGGCGGCCACCTCACGCAGTTCCTCCTCGGTCCCGGGGCGCGCGGGCATCCAGCGCCACACCTCCGGGTCACCGCCTCCGGCGGCGAACAGGTCGGGGACGTGGGCGAGGGTGAGCGGTTCGAGCCGGACGACGTCGTTCTCGAGCACCACGGGGGAGGGGAGCTTCGCGGTCATGGCCGCCAGCCTAGGGCGCGGCCGGAACCCGGGTCATGGCCACATGGCGGCTTTTGCCGACGACCACTGTCGACACGCATACCGGCCGGTCGGTAGGGTCAACGCCATGGACTTCGCCTACGACAGCGTCACCGAGGAGTTGCGCGAGCGGCTGCTGCGCTTCATGGACGAGTGCGTCCTTCCGGCCGAGGCCGCCTTCGCCGAACAGGCCGCCACCAGCGGCTGGAGCGCGCCGCCGCTGCTCGCCGACCTCAAGGACGAGGCGCGCAAGCGCGGCCTGTGGAACCTGTTCCTGCCCGGCCGGGACGGCGCCGGGCTGACGAACCTCCAGTACGCGCCCCTGGCGGAGATCATGGGCCGCAGCCCCCACCTGGCGCCCGCCGCGACCAACTGCGCGGCGCCCGACACGGGCAACATGGAGGTGCTGTCGATGTTCGGCAGCGAGTGGCAGCGCGGGGAGTGGCTGCGCCCGCTGCTCGACGGGGAGATCCGGTCCGCGTTCGCGATGACCGAGCCCGACGTGGCCTCCTCCGACGCGACCAACATCGCCACCTCGATCGTGCGCGACGGCGACGAGTACGTGATCAACGGCCGCAAGTGGTTCATCTCGGGCGCCATGAACCCCGAGTGCAAGATCTTCATCGTCATGGGCAAGACCGACCCGGAGGCGCCCTCGCACCGCCAGCAGAGCATGGTGCTGGTGCCGCGAGACACGCCCGGCATGCACATCAGGCGCGGCATGAGCGTGTTCGGCTACGACGACGCCGACCACGGCGGCCACGCCGAGATCGTGTTCGAGGACGTCCGCGTCCCGGCCGACAACCTCATCGGCGAGCAGGGCGGCGGCTTCGCCATCGCGCAGGCCCGGCTCGGGCCCGGCCGCATCCACCACTGCATGCGCCTGATCGGCATGGCCGAGCGCGCCGTCGAGCTGATGTGCCGGCGCGCGCTGAGCCGCACCACGTTCGGCAGGCCTGTCGCCCAGCAGGGCGTCGTCCAGGACTGGATCGCCGAGTCCCGCGTCCGCATCGAGCAGCTCCGGCCGCTGGTGCTCAGGACGGCCTGGCTCATGGACACCGTCGGCAACCAGGGCGCCCACACCGAGATCCAGGCCATCAAGATCGCCACCCCGGCGGCCGTCGAGTGGATCCTCGACAAGGCCATCCAGGTCCACGGGGCGGGTGGCGTCTCCCAGGACTTCCCGCTGGCCGGCCTGTGGGCCGGGGCCCGCTCCCTGCGCCTGGCCGACGGCCCGGACGAGGTCCACAAGCGTTCCCTGGCCTACCGCGAGCTGAAGAAGTACATGTGACACCGATCGGAGGATCCCGAGTGGAGGAAGCACGGCTCAGGGAACTGGCGGCGGAGTTCGTCGCCCGCCACGACCCGGGAGGCGACCGGCTGGAGTTCCTGCGCGCCAGGTTCGACGCCGGGCTGGCCTGGGTGTGGTACCCGGAGGGCCTCGGCGGCCTCGGGCTGGCGCCCGAGCTGCAACGGGTGGTGGACGAGGAGCTGGCCGGCACCCCGCAGATCGACGTCGGCCTCCAGGGCATCGGCCTCGGCATGGCGGCCCCCACGATCCTGGCGTTCGGCACCGAGGAGCAGAAGCGCCGCTTCCTGCGCCCGCTGTGGACCGGCGAGGAGATCTGGTGCCAGCTCTTCAGCGAGCCCGGCGCCGGCTCCGACCTCGCCACGCTCGCCACCCGCGCCGTCCGGGACGGCGACGAGTGGGTCGTGGACGGGCAGAAGGTGTGGACGTCCGGCGCCCACCACGCCCGGTGGGCGATCCTCGTCGCCCGCACCGACCCGGGCGTGCCCAAGCACCGCGGTATGACGTACTTCGTCTGCGACATGCACGCCCCCGGCGTCGAGGTCCGCCCGCTGCGGCAGATCACCGGCGAGGCCGAGTTCAACGAGGTCTTCATGACCGGCGTGCGGCTGGCCGACGACCTGCGGCTCGGCCAGGTCGGCGACGGCTGGCGGGTCGCCCAGACCACGCTCATGAACGAGCGCGTCGCCATCGGCGGCGCCCGGGTGCGGCGCGGCGGCGGCATGCTCGGCCCGGTCCTGGACACCTGGCGCGAGCAGCCCGAGCTGCGCACTCACGACCTGCACCAGCGGCTGCTCGCGCTGTGGGTGGAGGCGGAGGTGACCCGGCTGTCCGGCGACCGGCTGCGCGAGCAGCTCGCCGCCGGCCAGCCCGGGCCCGAGGGGTCGGGCATGAAGCTGTCGTTCGCCAGGCTCAACCAGGCGGTGTCCGGTCTCGACGTGGAGCTGCGGCGCGACCTCGGCTACGACGACTGGACCTTCCGCCGCTCCGACACCGTCGACTTCTACGGCCGCGGCGCGGGCTACCGCTACCTGCGCGCCAAGGGCAACTCCATCGAGGGCGGCACCTCGGAGATCCTCCGGAACATCATCGCCGAGCGCGTCCTCGGCCTGCCCGCCGAACCCCGCGTCGACAAGGACGTCCCCTGGAAGGACCTGCCGCGATGACCCTGCTGTACTCGGAGGTCGAGGAGGAGCTGCGGGCCGCCGTCCGCGCCGTGCTCGCCGACCGCTGCCCGCCCGCCGCCGTCCTCGCGCGGGCCGAGTCCGAGCCGTACGACCCGAGCCTGTGGAAGACCCTCGCCGTCGAGATCGGCGTGGCGGGGCTGCTGGTGCCGGAGGAGCACGGCGGCGCCGGGGCGACGGCCAGCGAGGCGGCCGTGGTGCTGGAGGAGCTGGGGCGCGGGGTGGCGCCGGTGCCGTTCTTCACCAGCTCGGTCCTGGCCACGTACGCGCTGGTGCGCGCCGGTGAGACGGGCGCCGGGGCGGTGGGCGGGCTGCTGGGGCGGCTCGCGGAGGGGCGGGCGACGGCGGCGCTGGTGGTCCCGTTCGCCGCCTCGCCCTACCGGCCCTGGCCGTCCCGGGGCGGCGTCACCGAGGCGGGGGAGCGGCTCTCCGGGAGCGTGGCCGGGGTGGCGGGCGCGGACGTGGCCGACGTCCTGGTCGTCCCGGTGCCCGGGCCGGACGGGACGGCGGTCCTGTACTCCGTGGACCGCGAGGCGGCGGCCGTCGAGGCGGCGCCGTCGCTGGACCTGACGCGGCCCGTGGCCACCGTGACGCTCGACGGGGCGCCCGCCGCCCGGCTGGGCGTCGTGGACCTGGCCGAGGTGCTGCGCCTCGGCGCGGGGCTGCTGGCCTCCGAGCAGCTCGGCGTGGCCGAGTGGTGCCTGGAGACCACGCTCGCGTACGTCAAGGAGCGCCGCCAGTTCGCCCGGCCGGTGGGCTCGTTCCAGGCGGTCAAGCACCGGCTGGCGGACCTGTGGCTGGACGTGGTCAGGGCCAGGGCCGCCGCCAGGGCGGCCGCGTCGGGCGGGGCTTCCGGCGAGGACGGGCCCGACCCGGTGGCGGTCGCCGTGGCCCAGGCGTGGAACGGCGGCGTGGCGGTCCACGTGGCCGAGGAGGCGCTCCAGCTCCACGGCGGGATCGGGATGACCTGGGAGCACCCCGTGCATCTCTTCCTCAAGCGCGCCAAGGCCGACGAGATCGCCCTGGGCACCCCGGGCGACCACCGGGAGGCGCTGGCCTCACTGGCCGACGTGCCCGGCCCGGTCCCCGTCCCGCAGTGACGTGAGCAGCAGGTCGGCGAAGTGCCGTCCCACCTGGGCGCCGGTCAGCGGCCCGTCCGCGTGGTACCAGGAGCCCAGGTGGTGGACCGAGCCGAAGAAGTAGTCGACGACGAGATCGGCCGGGACCCGGTCGCTGAACGTGCCCTCGCGCTGCCCCTCCGCCACGAGATCGCGGAACCGCTCGTGGTAGCGGCGGCGCTCGGCCCGCACGCTCTTCTGCGTCTCGGGCGCGAGCAGGTGCATCGACCGGAAGAAGATCTTGGAGTCGTCGAGGTTGGCCGTGGTGGTCTCGACGACGTCGGCCGCGGCGGCGTGCAGCCGCTCGGCGAGCGTGCCGGGGCCGTCGGCGATGCGGGTGAGCCGGTCCATCTGCATGCGGAGCACACGGGCGTAGATCTCGTGCAGCAGATCATCCTTGGAACTGAAATAGTGGTACATGGCGCCCTTGGTGACGCCTGCCGCCAGCACGATCTCCTGCACGGAGGTGCCCTCGAAGCCCCTCTCGGCGAACAACCGCGTCGCCGCGCCCAGCAGCCGGCCGCGTACCGGTTCTTCCTTCACGTGTCCCCCTTGGTCACCTCCGATAGGATACCGACTGGTCGGTTGATTGGTCTTCGCGGTGCTATTTCCGTCACCTTAGGGTGCCCTTCCCCCGGGTGGGGTATTACTTGACGTGGCGAGGGATCTTCGGCGTGGCAGATCCCGTTTGGTTCCGACTCATCATTCGGGGAGTTTGCCGTGCCCGGTGGCTCTATCTACGTGCAGCAGGACGCGAAGTACGCGGGCTCGTCGCCGCAGTGGTACTACGAGAAGTTCTGGCGTGAGGCGGCCAAGAGCCGTCAGCGGTCCCGGATGATCAAGGCGGCCGTGGGCTTCGTGGCCGGCATCGGCCTGGCCCTCCGCTTCGGCCTCGACCTCGTGCCCTTCTACGGCCTCGCGCTCGCGGGCGTCGTCGCCGCCGCCGACTGGTGGTGGGCGTGGAACTCCTTCCGGGCCACGGCGGTCTGGCGCGGCCGGCGGCACGGCGAGGTCATCACCGGCCGGCTGCTGCGGCGCTCGCTGCGCAGGCGCGGCTACAAGGTCCTCGACGGCCGCGCCATCCGCGGCCAGGCGTCCATCGACCACCTCGTGATCGGCCCGGGCGGGGTGTGGATCGTCGACAACGAGTCGTGGAGCCCCGACACCGAGATCGCCGCGTACGGCGGCCGGCTGTTCTTCGGCGAGAAGTACGGCACCAGCGTGGCCAAGCCGCTGGTCGACACCGCCGACGCGTTCGCCGAGATGCTGACGCGCGAGACCGGGGTCGCGGTGACGATCACGCCCCTGCTGGCCGCGCACTCCGGCTCGCTGCCGCGCGGCGGCAGCGTCACGGCCGAAGGGCTCACGCTGCTCAAGCCGCGGCTGGTGGCCCGCCGGATCAAGGCGGCGCGCGAGGTCGTGCTGGACGACGCCCAGATCGAGCTGCTGGCCCGTACGGCGGCGCGCGAGCTGCAGCGCTCCTGACCGGCTCCTGGCCCGCTCCTTCGGCGTGACTCGGGCGAGGTCGTCGTGACTCAGGTGGGGTCGTCGTGGCCGGCGGCGGGCTCACCGGTCAGGTAGCCCAGGGTGCCGGTCACGTCCAGCAGTCGCTGGAGGGCCGGCCCCCGGTTGTCCAGGCGCAGCCGCGCGCCCGTCTCGTCCGCCCGGCGGCGGACCAGGAGCAGCGCCGACAGGCCCCGGGAGTCGCACAGCCGCAGCTCGGCGGCGTCCAGGCGTACCTCCCGAGGCGCGTCGGCGACGGCCAGGGCGGCGTGGACGGCGTCGAGGAGTTCGTCCGCGGTCGTGTGGTCGAGATCACCGCGCAGGGCGACGCGCAGGGTGCCCGGCTCGGGCGTCTCCAGGGCGAGCTCCAGCGGCTCGGGCGCGAAACCGCTCACGCGCCTCCTCCGGTGGCGGCGCGCAGGGTCTCGTGCCCGTACGCCAGCATGCCCGTCGTCCGGGGGAAGTCGGTGAGCCGCTCGGCGAGCAGGTCCAGCGCGGGCAGCAGGGCGCGGGCCGGCACGCCCCGCGCCGCGAGGATCTCGCCGGTCCACGCCAGGAAGCCGCCGAACAGCTCCTGATCGTCCAGGTAGAGCGCGGTGCCCAGGAAGTCCACGATGTGCGCGACGTCCTCGGCGGTGTGGCGGAGCTGCTGGGGCGTGTAGGAGGCCATCGCGGGGATCCGCTCGCGCAGCCCGTCCATGACCTGCCTGACCAGTTGCCGGGCCGACCGGGCGACCAGCGTGTACTCCTGGTCGTCCAGGTGCGGCAGGTCGTCGACGGCCTGGCGGCCCGGCGCCGGGCGGGGCGGGAGGCCGGCGTCCAGCCCGTCGGCCGCCGAGCGGGCGTCGGGCGCCCAGGCGTCGGCGCCCAGCAGGCGGGCGTAGCGGCCCTCGGGCCCGAACGCGGCGCCGCCCGCCAGCACCGGCGTCCCGGTCGCCTGGCAGGCCGTGATGGCGGCGTGCGCGGCCGGCAGTCGCGTGGCGATCGAGCTGGACAGCGCCACGACGTCCGGGCCCGTGCGGTGCAGGTGCGCGATCAGGTGCGGCGTGGGCACCTGCGCCCCCAGGTAGTCCACCCGCCAGCCGCGTAGGCGCAGCACCTCGGCCAGGATCCGCGCGGGGAACGCGTGCCACTCCCCGTCGATGCACGCCACCGTGACCCGCCCCCGGGGCTGCGCGGGCGCGGAGCCGTGGGGAGTGGACTGCGCGGGCGCGGAGCCTTCGAGAGTGGGCGGCGCGGGCGTGGAGCCGTGGGGAGTGGGCTGCGCGGGCGCGAAGATGCGGGCGGCCGGGTGGTGCGCCAGGGCGGCCAGCACGCGCTCGTTGACCGCGGTGATCGTGTGCTCCTGCGCGACCGTGATCCGGTTGGCCGCCCACTCGCGGCCCACCCGTGCCTGCACGGGCGCCACCACGTCCATGAGCAGGCTCTCCATGTCCATACCGTCGTGGAGCGCGGCCACCACCACGTCCACCGCCGCGTACTCGTCGCCGGCCGCCGCGGCCTCCCACAGCAGCTCGGCGCGGCTCACCGCGTCGTCCGTCGTGACGCCGCCCGGCGCGCCCGGGAGGTCCGCGCGTGCCGTCATGAGGCGCCACCGCCGTCACGGGGAGCGGCCGTCCCACGCCCCGTGCCGGGAAGGGGCGTCCCACGACCCGTGCCGGGAAGGGGCGTCTCACGCCCCGTGCCGGGAAGGGAGGTCCCGCGGCCCGCTCGGGGGGCGGTGATCGCGACGACCGCGATGTCGTCGTGGTCGCCGCCGCCGCCGATCCACTGCGCGGCCAGCATCTGGACGCGCTCGGTCAGCGCCTCGGGCGGCATTCCCGCGCACTGTTCCAGCTCCTCGCGCAGCCGCTGCTCGCCGAACAGCTCGTCGCCCAGCGGTCCGCCGCGTGCCTCGGTCACGCCGTCGGTGTAGAGGAGGCAGGTGTCGCCCGGCTCCAGCTCCACGGTCACGGTGGTGGCGGTGACGGTCTCCAGCATGCCGATCAGGGTGCCGCGCGTGCCCACCTCCTCCACCCGGCCGTCGGCCCGCAGGATCAGCGGCGGCAGGTGTCCCGCGCTGGTCAGTCGCATCGTCACGCGTGGCCCGTCCCGCCGTACGGACGCCAGCACGAGCGTGACGAACGTCCTGCTGTCACTCCGCAGCAGCACGTCGTTGAGCAGCCCCAGCAGCCGCCCGTGGTCGCGGGCCACCGGCAGCAGCGCGTGCAGCGTCGTGCGGATCCGGCCGGTGAACACCGCCGCCTCCAGGCCCTTGCCGCACACGTCCCCCAGCACCACCAGCGACTCCCCGCCGGGTTCCGCGGCCGGGTGCAGGTCGTAGAAGTCGCCGCCGACCAGCTCCGTGGCCCCCGCGGGCCGGTAACGGGCCGACAGCTCCACCCCGTCCAGGCCGCGGGTCGTGGGCGGCAGGAGCTCGCGCATCAGGGTCTCGGTGATCGACGCCTGCTCGGCGTACAGGCGGGCCGCGGACATGGCGGCCCCGGCCCGGGCGGCGAACAGCCGGGCGAACACCTCCTCGCCCTCGGAGAAACTCGCGTGGCCGGAACGCCGCAGCAGCATCAGCGCCCCCGCCGGAACCCCGTGGCCGGGCAGGGCCGTGACCACCATGGAGCCCGGCTCGCCCAGCTCCTCGCGGGCCAGCCAGCCGGGGGCCGAGGCGGGGTCGATCCAGCGCGACGGCACCGGCGGGAACCCGCGCAGCGCCTCGGCCAGCCCCGGCACCTCGCGCGGGTCCACGACGAGGTTCTCGCGCACCACGCGGCCGTCCGGCCCGCAGTACGCGACCGGATGCCTGCGCCCGGTGGCGGGCAGGATCACCAGGGCGGCGTCGGCCAGGTGCCGGGCGGCCAGCCGGACGGTGACGTCCATGCAGCGGTCGAGGTTCAGGGAGGAGAGCAGCTCGTTGGACGCCTCGGCGAGGAACGCGGTCCGCCTGCGCTCCAGCCGCAGCGCCTCGGACACCCGCTCGTGGTCGGTGGCGTCCACCAGCCACCAGGTCACGCCGGAGCCGCCGTCGCCGAGGGTGGGATGCGCCTCGAACGCCCGGTCGCCGATGAGTCCCCGTACGGGCGCGGCGGAGGCGTCCTCGGTGACGAGCCGGTGGGCCTCGGCGAGCCAGGCCGGCACGGCCTCGGCCAGCGGCACCCCCGGGGCGGCCGTGGCGGGCAGCGCGCGGGCCGCGTCGTTGACGTGCTCTATGACGCCGTCGCCGCCGACCAGCAGCACCGGGTACGGCGCGCTCCGCCAGACGGTCCCGGCCGGACCGTGTTCCGCTTCGCTGGTTGCACCCGTCACAATCGCGAGCCCTCGACGCGGGCTCTGCCTCCTGGATCACCTAGTGTGCTCGAAGAACGTTTTGCCCCACTGTAGCCCACTCCGCCGTCTTCCTACCCAGCCTTCCTACCCGGCGGTAACATCAGGCCAGGCCCTCGATGAACGCCGTGAGCTGGGAGACGTTGCGGCATTCGGTCATCGGGACGACGGCCGCGTACGCGCTCGCGACGGAGTCGCCCGTGTCCCACTGCGCACGCGGCTCGGGGTTGAGCCAGTAGGCGGTGCGGGCCCGCCCGGCCAGGGCCTTCAGGGTGTCGAGCGCGGGCGGCTGGTAGTTGGAGCGGGCGTCGCCGAGGATCAGCAGCGACGTCTTCGGGCCGACGGCGTCGCCGTGGCGCTCGGCGAAGCGCTCCAGCGCGTGCCCGTAGTTGGTGCGGCCGAAGCGGATCATGTCGGCCTCGTTCGCCATCCTGGTCATGGCGTCCACCACGTCCGTACCGGGCTGGAAGAACCGGGTGATCTCGTCCACCGTGTCCACGAACCCGAACGCCCGCACCTTCGCGAACTGCTCTCTCAGCGCGTACGTGAGCAGCACCGTGAAGTGCGCGAACGACGAGACCGAGTCGCTGACGTCGCACAGCACGACCAGCTCGGGCCGGTGCGGCCGGGGCGGACGGAACGACGGCGTCAGCGGCACCCCGCCGCTCTGCAGGGACGCCCGCACCGTCCGGCGGAAGTCGAGCCGCCCGCGCCTGCCCCGCTTGCGGCGGATCGCCAGCCGCGTCGCCAGCCGCCTGGCCAGCGGCTGCACCTCCCGGCGCAGCCGCGCCAGGTCGTCCCGGGTGGCGCGCAGGAACTCGACCTGGTCGAGCGGCGGGCGCACGGCCGAGCGGGCGATGCGCTCGACGCCCGAGTCCTCGGCGATGCGGCGGCGCACATCGGCGGCCACGGCGTCCTCGAAGCGCCGGATCCCGGCGTTCACCTGGTCGCGGACCGCCCGCTCCGCCAGGCCGCCGCGCTCGCGCCCGGCCAGCACCTCGCGCAGGATCCCGGCCATCAGCGTCTCGGGGGACAGGGCCCGCATGACGCTGTACGAGAACCAGTTCTGGCGTCCCGGCCCGGCCTGCTGCCGCCCGAACCGTTCCACCATGGCGCGGGCGAACTCCCGCATCTCCGCGTCGCTCCCGCCGGTCAGCAGCCCGGCCAGCCGCGCCCGCAGCTCGGCCGTCTGCTCGGAGGCCTTGGCGGTGTCGCCGGGTGGACGGGCCGGCGCGCCGGACGCGACGGCGCTGTCACCGGGCCCGGCCGGCGCACCGGACATGACAGGCGGGAACCACAGGTCGAACAGCACGTCGAACCCGGGCCGGTGGACGGGCCGCTTGACCAGCGTCGCCGCGTAGGCGGCGCGCAGCGACTTGCGCTCGGCCAGGTCGATCACCCGCAGGGCGCGCACCGCGTCCAGCCCCTCGGCCACGGACACGGGCACGCCCGCCTCGCGCAACGCCCGCACGAACCCGACATGCCGGTCGATCAGCGACTCACCCACCGGACAGGCCCAGTTCCTTCATCGCCCGCCGATGGTCGGAGGCGTGCTTGAGCACCACGCCCAGCGTCCCGGCGACGGTCGCCTCGTCCAGTTCGTCGCGTCCCAGGGCCAGCAGCGTGTTGGCCCAGTCCACGGTCTCGGCCACTGACGGGGCCTTCTTCAGCTCCAGCCCGCGCAGGGTCGCCACCGTACGGGCGAGCTGTTCGGCCAGGTCGGCCCGGATGGTCGGCACCTGCGCGAGCACGATGTCCCGCTCCCGCTCGGGCGCCGGGTAGCCGATGTACAGGTACAGGCAGCGCCGCTTCAGCGCCTCGGACAGCTCGCGGGTGGCGTTGGAGGTCAGCACGACGTACGGCCTGCGCACGGCGGAGACGGTGCCCAGCTCGGGGATCGTCACCTGGAAGTCGGACAGCAGCTCCAGCAGCAGCCCCTCGACCTCCACATCCGCCTTGTCGGTCTCGTCCACCAGCAGCACGGTCGGCACGTCGGCCCGGATCGCCTTCAGGAGCGGCCGTTCGAGCAGGAACTCCTCGGTGAAGATGTCCTCGTCCGTGCTGGTGGCCTGGATGCGGAGGAGCTGCTTCTTGTAGTTCCACTCGTACAGCGCCCGGGCCTCGTCCAGACCCTCGTAACACTGCAGCCGGATGAGCTGGGACCCGCTCGCCCGCGCCACGGCCTTGGCCAGCTGCGTCTTGCCCACCCCGGCGGGCCCCTCGACCAGCAACGGCCTGCCGAGCGCGGCGGCCAGGAAGACGGAGGTGGAGATGGCGTCGTCGGAGAGGTATCCCGCGGCGGCCAGCCGCTCGCCGACCTGGGCGGGGGAGTCGAACATGAAGGCTCCTGTCGTCACAGCCGAACCTTATTCTAGTCTCGCGCCCGTTCGCCGGGAGGAGCCGGACTCCGGCCGATTCGACCAGGATGCCGAGTGCCGGTATATTCCTCTCAGCAACGCGCCGCTAGCTCAGTTGGTTAGAGCAGCTGACTCTTAATCAGCGGGTCCGGGGTTCGAGTCCCTGGCGGCGCACGCGATCGAAGCCCCGCTCGGCTCGCCGAGCGGGGCTTCGCTTTTCTCCGCCGCGGCCTGGGCCCCCGGGGTGTTCGACGGATCGCCCTGCCTTCCAGGGCGACCGGCCGATTACAGATCGAGGGTCATTCCGGCGGGCGCCCGTCCGGCCAGACACAGGGGGAGGCCGCTCCCAGGTAGAGGTTGTCGCCTTCCGCCCAGGTGAGGGTGAGGGTGAAGCCGTCGGGCCGGGACTCGCCGCTCAGGTCAGGGTTCCCGGGTCTCCCGACCGCGACGATGCGATGGCCTGCGGCTTCCCAGTGGGCGCGAACCTGCTGTGAGATGGACATGTTCTCGCTCGTGGGCACGTCTCGTAGCCAGTAGGCGCGGCCTATGACCACCTTGTCGTCGGGCTGATCGTCGTTGAGGCAGGCATGTGGCGCCAGCGAGCTCTCGATCAGTTCCAATCGCGGTCGAGTAGCAAGAGCGTCTGCTGTGTCACGGATGAGTTGCTCGGCGCGAGCGATGGCTTGAGTTTGGTTGAGTGCGGATTCGTGCACAGTGCATCCCGAGAGCAAGAGTGCTGGCAAGACGAGGGCAAAGCGAAGCACCGGGGGTCACCTCTCGGTTGGGTTGCCCAGTTCGGGCATGAGCAGTTGTGGCTGCGTGTTGAGAGGCGCCGGGTGCACGATCTTGTCGTACTGGCCGTTGATGATCCGTCCCATGTTCTGCAGCGAAGTCGAGTAGGGCTGCCAGTAGCTGCTGTGCGCCGATGTGAAGACCTCTCTCCCCACAGGCATGTGCCGACCTCCGAACGATGCATCACCTGGGTCTGCGCCGAAGCGGCCGAGGGCCGCGACCGGGTCGTTGCCGGCCTCGCCCACCCAGACGTGCTCTGCCCTGACGCCCAGTTGCCGAGCGTGATCGACCCCCACCCCAGGGCTGCCGATGAGGATGACGTCGTCCGCGAAGCGCCCAGGACGTAGAACGGCGGCGCGACCGGTGGTCAATGACCCGTAGCTGTGACCGATGACGACAGCACGGGCGGTGCCCGACGGGCGGTGGGCTGCGTGAAGACCATCGTTGAAGGAGGCGAGCGCCTTACCACCTGCCGCGGCGGCCGAGGCGAAGGCGACGGACTTGGCCGGATCCATCAGCCCCGGATCGAGTTGAGGGGCGTTGTAGCCCAGCCACGTGATGGAAGCAATCGTGCGGTCACCGCTGTAGTACGAGGCCTGCTGCCACAGCGCCCGCGACCGCTCCAGGTCCCCGTGCGCCGCGTCCAGTCCCGACGTGAGGCCCGACACCGACGTGACCGTGATGTCCGCCGTATCCGGATCCCCCCACGAGACCACGAGCCGTCCCTGACCCGTGACGTCGAACGCCAGCAACAGCGGCTCCGGGTGCCCCGGCACCGGGCGCAGGTCCGCCTCGATGAGGTCGATGCGGCGGAGCCGGGCCGCGATGCGTTCCCAGCCGCCCAGCAGGCCCGGGTCCGCCAGCCGGCCGAGGTCGGCCGTGGCCGTCTCCAGCTCCCGCTCCAGCCGTGTCCGCTGCTCCGCCAGCCAGTGCCGGTTCGCCCGGTCGCGGGTGGCCGCCGGCAGGCCGTTCAGCAGCCCGAACCGCGGCAACGCCGTCAGTCGTTCCCGTGTCCCCGCCGAGAGCGTGGTCCACCATGCGGCGACCCGCGCCGCCAGGCCCCCGTCGGCGCCGCCCTCCTGCACGGCCAGCAGGCGCGTCACCGCCTCCTCGTCGCCGGCGCCGGCGCGCGCCAGCAGGCGCTCCGCCCCGGCCGGGTCCGCGGCGTGGGCGCCGAACAGGCCGTACGCGGCGAGTCCCGACGGCAGCAAGAGTCCCGGCGGCAGCGAGAGTCCTGACGGCAGCGAGCGGCTCGGGACGGTCTCGCGGATGCGGTGCAGCCGCCGCCGCAGGTCGTCGCTCTGGGCCGCGGTCCAGGTGGCGATGCGGCCGAGCGCGTGGCCCGGCTCGGCGGACAGGCCGTGACCCGACAGCTCGGCGGCCAGGCGCGCCCCCGCGACGGGCAGCGTGTGCGCGACCCGGCCCAGGGACGCCACCAGGGCGGTCATGGCGTCCGCGTCGATGCCCTGGAAACGTCCCGCGGCGGGGGCCAGGGTCGTCACCGGCGTCGTCAACGCCGGCACCGCCGGGGCCGGGCCGCCGTGCCGTACGACGAGGAGGGCGAGGGCGTGCAGTGCGCCCGCGAGCGAGGACTGCAGGGCGGAGCGGTGGCGCGAGAGGGCGTCGGCGAAAGCGGGGGCGCCGCCGCCGACCCAGGCGTGGGCATGCATGAGCCGCGTCGCCGGGTCGAGGTCGGTGTGGTGGCCGGCGGCCAGCGCCGCGGCCCGTTCGTACGCCGCGAGCGCCGCCCTGTGATCCGCCATGTCGCGGCCCAGAGTGCCAGGTCAGCCCGGTGGTTCTCAGGTGATCGGCGAGTCACCCGGGTAAGTGCTTTCTCGGCTGGTTAGTCAGGAGGCGTGGCTGGAGGGGCGAGAGATACCCTTGGAGGCTATGGCGTGTCGTATTACGGAGCTGGTGCTGGACTGCCGCGATCCGGAGGGGTTGGCGGCGTTCTGGTGTGAGGTGTTGGGCTATGTGGTGCTTGAGCGGCCCGATGACGGGTCGGTGGAGATCGGGCCGGAGAAGACGGGGGCCGGCTGGCTCCAGCCGACCCTCGTGCTCAGCCCGGCCGAGGAACCCAGGAGCGGCAAGCTACGGCTGCACATCGACGTGAACGCGACCGACCGCGACCAGGACGCCGAGCTGGACAGGCTGCTCGCGCTGGGGGCCCGGCCGGCGGACGTGGGGCAGACCGGCGAGGAGAGCTGGCACGTGCTGGCCGACCCGGAGGGCAACGAGTTCTGCCTGCTGCGGAGGAGGGTGGACGCGTAAGGCCCTTCCGGTCACCTCTCCTTCCGGTCATCCTCCTGCTGGGGCTCGTTCACGGCCGCTCCTCCGTTCGCTCGGTGGGGGTCGCCGAGCAGACGCAGGAGCAGGCGCGGCTCGCCCGGCCAGGCCTCCAGCAGGACCTCGCGCGGGACCTGCCGGGCCGCGTACCGCAGCGCCAGGGCGACCACCACGATGTCGTCGAGCGGGCCGATGACCGGCAGGAACTCGGGGATCAGGTCGACCGGGCTGGCCACCCACACGCCTGCGATCATGACGGCGATCTTGGCGCGGCGCGGCACGGCCGGGTGGCGGCGGAGCCTGCGGACGGCGGTCAGGCAGTCGGGGATGAACGCGGCCAGATCCCGCAACAGGCCGGGCGGCAGCCTGCGCGCCAGGAGGACGAGCACGCCCCAGGTGGCCGCCACGCACACGACCGTGACGGCGAGTCCGATCAGCCATCCCCGCACGCGGTCCCCGCCCTCGCTTCCGTTCCCGGCCGTTCCCGGCCGTTCCCGGCCCTTCCGGTACGGCCTCACTTTACGGTCCGCACCTCACGGTGGGCACGGCCGCGGTTGCCGACCGCCGCCGGTAAGGGCGCCTTCCTCTTTCGACAGGTACGAGAGGAGGATGTGGGCATGCACACGCGACCACTCGGACAGACGACCGTCAGCTCCATCGGTCTCGGCGCGATGCCCATGTCGGTGGCGGGACACATGCCCGACGAGGCCCAGTCGATCCGGACGATCCACGCGGCCCTGGACGCCGGCGTGACGCTGATCGACACGGCCGACGCCTACACCCCCGCCCACGACCAGGTCGGGCACAACGAGCGGCTGGTCGCCAAGGCGCTGGCGAGCTGGGGCGGCGACCGGGACACGGTGCTGGTGGCGACCAAGGGCGGGCACACGCGCGTTCCCGGGGGCGGCTGGGCCGTCGACGGCCGCCCGTCGTACCTGGTCGAGGCGTGCGAGCGGTCGCTCAAGGCCCTGGGGGTGGAGACGATCGGGCTCTACCAGCACCACCGGCCCGACCCGTCCGTGCCGTACGAGGAGACGATCGGCGCGCTGCGCGACCTGCTCGACACCGGCAAGATCCGGATGGCCGGGATCTCCAACGCCGACCCCGGCCAGATCAGGACGGCCTACGACGTCCTGGGCGGCCGGCTGGCGAGCGTGCAGAACCAGTACTCGCCCGCCTTCCGTTCCTCCGAGCCGGAGATCGACGTGTGCGAGGAGCTCGGGGTGGCGTTCCTGCCGTGGTCGCCGCTGGGCGGGATCAGCGCGGCGGGGCGGCTCGGCGGGGAGTACGAGGCGTTCGCCAAGGTGGCCGAGGGGCGCGGGGTGTCGCCGCAGCGCGTCTGCCTGGCGTGGGAGCTGGCCCGCAGCCCGGTCATGATCCCCATCCCGGGGGCGAGCCGGCCGGAGAGCGTCCGCGACTCGGTGGAGGCGGCCGATCTCGTGCTGACCGCCGAGGAGCTCGCGCAGCTCGACGGGTGATCTTTGACACGCCCGGCGCCGGCGCGGTCGGCCGGTTTCGCACGGCGGGTACGGGCGTGCGAAGCTTTGAACGTCCCCAACACCAGGAGGTCCTCATGACGGAAACACCGGAGCCGGAAGTCAGCGAAACTCCCGAGGACGAGATGAAGCGCAAGTTCCGGGAGGCTCTTGAGGCCAAGCGTGCCCAGCAGAGCGGTGCGGGCGCTGGTGGCAAGGGCGGCGACTCTTCCAAGATTCACGGCGCTCACGGGCCGGCCGCCAGCAAGCGCTCCTTCCGCCGCAAGAGCGGTGGCTGACGCACAGCGGGCAGGCGTCGTGAGCACGCGCTGAAACCTGGTTTTCTGGAGGGGTACGGCATGCCGTACCCCTCCTTTTCTTTGCCTGGAAGGTAGATCTTCACCCGTTTTATGGGGTTTCCTTTGCTATTGTCCGGTTCGCTGGCTAGAGTCGAACGCATCGACCGGTCAGTGACCTAAGCCCTTCGCCAGGAAGCGGCGGCTGACCGGCGCCGAATCCCGCGCCTGCGGGAACCGGGGAACCACATCTCTGGGGTGAATCCAGCCCAACTCGGGCCGGTAGGGCATCTCCACGTCCGAACCCGTCAGCTAACCCGGTAGGCGAGATGGAGAGGACGAACTTCGATGCGCTACCGCGTACCCCCGGACGGGGCAGTGACACCGGCCGCCTGCTGAGCGGCACCCCCTTCCCCCTGACTTACCTTTTCGCGCTCCCGCGTAGCGCCCGTTAGGCGATCTGCCCGGCTACGCCCCCATCTGTGCGAGCGCGCCCTCCTGTACCCCACGTAAAGGATTCTTCCGACACATGTCCGCACGACTTGGCATGCGTTCTTTCTCCCTCCTGACGGCGGCCGTACTCGGCGCACTCACCATCGGCGCCGGTACCGCGGCCCACGCCGACACCGTCGACGACCAGAAGGTCCTCCTCCAGGGCTCCACCAAGGCCTCCTACTTCTGGGACGACTCCTCCGGCCGCGCCGGCGACACCGGCCTGCCGGCCAGCGGCAAGCCCATGCAGAAGGGCCTGGTCGCCAGCCCGAGCTGGCCCCTCATGACCGAGGGCTACGTCGTCTACAAGGGCAAGAAGGCCCCGTTCTTCGTCGGCGACCGCGGCCCGGGCGTGCCCTCCAGCAGCGGCGTCATGCTCGACCTCGACGCCAAGACCTTCGCCCAGCTCACCGGCGGCCGCTTCAACTCCGAGACCCTCGGCGTCGACGGCGTCGGCGGCCAGGGCCACATCAAGGTGAGCTACGTCATCACCAAGTGGGGCAGCGGCCCGGGCAAGAAGAACGTCCCGGTCTCCTTCGCCTCCGGCGCCTGGCGCCGCGTCGACCACAGCCCGGCCAAGCCGCCGCTGCTGGCCGAGGACAAGTCCACCGCTCCGAAGGAGTCCGGCGCCGGTTCCACCGGTGAGGTGGCCTCCGTCTCCGCGCGGGACAAGGGCAACGACGACGCCGGCGTGGTGACCGCCGCCGAGCACACCTCCGGCCGCTCCACCGCCGAGGCCGGCGACGCCGCCTCCGGCGACCAGGGCCTCAGCGCCTCGGCCGGCCTCGCCCTGATGGGCGTGGCCGCGGTCGGCGGCGGCGCGTACCTCGGCCGCGACCGCCTGCGCAAGCTGCTCGTCAAGAGCTGACCCCACCGGGTCGCCCAGCGCTGACCCGGCCAGGCCGTCAAGCGCTGACCCCGCCGGGCCGGCCGCCGTCCCCCCGGACGGCACGCCGGCCGGCACCCGACCACATGGCCGGGTCCGGACGCCACCCCGTCCGGTCCGGCCCTCCCCAAGGGGCCTGCCTGCCTCTCCATCCAGGCCCCTTGTCGCCCCGCTCCGGACCACCGCCGCCCCGGTGGTTCCGGAGCGGGGCGACGCATTTCCGGCATTCTTCGCCGCACATCTGGTGCTCTTTACCGCACACCGATCCGAATGTCATTCTGTTGAACGTGATCGCGCGTGCGAAGGCCAACGGCATCGAGATCGCCTACGACAGCTTCGGCACCCCCGGCGCCCGTCCGCTCCTGCTCGTCATGGGGCTGGGCACCCAGCTCATCCACTGGGACGACGACTTCTGCCGCCTCCTCGCCGAGCAGGGACACCACGTCGTCCGCTTCGACAACCGCGACGCGGGCCTGTCCACCCACCTGCGCGAGTTCGGCCGGCCGGAGCTCGGCGGCGCCGCGCCGTACCTGCTGGACGACATGGCCGACGACACGGCGGGGCTGATGGACGTGCTCGGGTGGCCCGCCGCCCACGTGGTGGGCGTCTCGATGGGCGGCATGATCGCCCAGGTGCTGGCCATCCGGCATCGCGGACGGGTGCTCAGCCTCACCTCCATGATGTCCACGCCCGGCCCGCAGGCCGCCCCTCCCTCGCCCGCCGCCACCGCGGTGCTGCTGGCGACGCCGCCCGCCGGGCGCGAGGAGGCCATCGCACGCTCCCAGGCCGCCTGGGCCGTGATCGGCTCACCCGGCTACGAGCCGGACCGGGCGCGCATCGCGGACGTGACGGGACGCGCCTTCGACCGCTGCTTCGACCCGGCCGGGACCGCGCGCCAGCTCGCCGCCATCATGGCCTCGGGGGACCGTACCGAGGGACTGCGCGGGCTCGGCGTGCCGGCGCTCGTGGTCCATGGCGAGGCCGACCAGCTCGTCCCCCTCGCGGGCGGCCGGGCCACCGCCGAGGCCATCCCCGGGGCGAGGCTGCTGACCTTCCCCGGGATGGGCCACGACCTGCCGCGCCCGGTCTGGCCGGACCTCGTCGCCGCCATCACCCGGCTGACCGCCGGGCCGGCGCCCGCCGGCTAGACGTCCAGCTTCTCCTCGATGGAACGCAGCTGGTGCCTGGCCATCGCCAGGTTGGCCCGGTTCCGGTCCAGGGCGAGGTAGAGGAACAGTCCCTTGCCGCCGCGCCCGCTGATGGGCCGGATGATGTGGTACTGCGAGCCGAGCGTGATGAGGATGTCCTCGATCGCGTCCTTGAGACCGAGCGAGTCCATCGTGCGCAGCTTGGCCTTGACCACCTCGGTGTTGCCGGCGCCCGCGACCTGGAGGTCCAGGTCCTTGGAGCCGCCGAGCGCGCCCAGCGTCATGCCGCTGCCGTGGTCGACGACCGCCGCCCCGATGGCGCCGTCGATCGTCATCATCTCCTTGAGCGAGACGTCCATGCTGGCCATGTCACTTCTCCGTTCTGTGGTGATGTTCCTGAGGTGGGTCATCGCATCCGTGCTGCGATGGCGGCCACGGCGGCCGCCGTCTTGCGGCCCTCCAGCCGGAGCAGCCCGAGGTTCGTGCCGGGCTGGGCCAGGACTGTGAGGACGATGGTGGGGCCCGCGGCGTAGAACGCGGCGAACCCGGCCGTGCCCGAGATGAGCGTCTCCTCCAGGTCGCCCCTCCCGGACATGGCGAGCATGCGCCTGCTCATCGCGAGCAGGGCGGCGGTGAGCGCGGCCGTCCGCTCGCCGTTGTCGACCACGGGGTCGCAGGCGACGGCCAGCCCGTCGACCGTGCAGGCGACGCTGCCGCTGATGTCGGGGGTGCGCTCCCGCAGGAGCACCATCTCCTTGAGCACCTCGTCGTGCAGCTCCACCGGCGGCCTCCTTCTGAGCGAGGGCAGTCTCACGACGGCGAGTGGGGGGAACCTCATGCCAGCTCCTCCAGGGCCTTCTTCAGCCGCATGAGCAGGGCCAGGTCCCGCGGGTCCGCCGTCACGGCCGGGCCGAAGGACGGCGCCGGGCCGGACGGGCCTGACGTGGCGGAGGGGACGGACGCGCCCGCCGTGCCCGCCGTGCCCGCCGCGCCTGTCGTGTCCGCGGCGCCTGTCGTGTCCGTGGCGCCGGTCGTGTCCGTCGGGTCCGTCGTGTCCGGGAGGAGGGGCGGCGGTCCGGCCGGCGCCGCGAGCGGCCCGGGCGCGGGCGGGCGCGACGGGACCGTGGACGGCTGGGCTGTGTCCGCGGAGGGCCGGGCCGGATCCGGCGGCTGAGGCGGCGCATCCGCCGGATCCGGGGTCTGGGGGGAGGGGCGGGAGCGCCGGCCGCCCCCGCGTGCGCGCTTGGGCAGCGCCGCCCCGCGCCCTCCGCCGCCCGCGGGCGAGGGGGCGGCGGGCGCGTCACCGATCGCTCCGGTACCGGCCGCCCCGGCACCGGTGGTCCCAGACGCGGCGGGATCCGCTGAACGGGCCGGATCGGCGGAGCCGGCAAGGTCGGCGGAACGGGTCGGGTCGGCGGAACGAGCCGGGGCGGTGGAGTCGGCAAGGTCGGCGGAACGAGCCGGATCGGTGGAACAGGTCGGGTCGGTGGACGGGCTGGGGTCGGAGGACGGGCCGGGGTTGGAGGACGGGCCGGGGTCGGTGGACGGGCCGGGGTCGGAGGACGGGGCCGGGGCGGCCGGAGTGAGGAGCCCGGACGCGGCCAGCCGCCGTACCGCCAGCAGCACCGAGTACCCCGATCGGCCCAGCCGCCGCGCCAGGTCGAGCGGTGTCGCCTCCTCGTCGGCGCCGGTGACGATCTCCCACTGGACGGCGGTGAGCGTCACGCCGTGACCGGCCAGCCGGGACGCCGGCCGTACCGGAGCGGTGTCCACGTCGGCGGACGGCCAGATCCGCGCGAGCTGCGCCCGGCGGCGCGCGCACTCCCGCACGAGCCCCGACACCTCGAAGTACCACCGGCCGCCCAGCCAGTGCCGCTCGCCGGGCCGGAACTTCGGCCGCGTCCCCGTGGCGGGCAGCAGGAAGAACGCGGCGTCCAGCACGGCGCCCAGCACGCAGAACTGCAGCTCCCCGAGCGTCACCGGCCCCTCGGCCAGCAGCCGCTCGCAGCCGCCGTCCGCCTGGACGCGGCGCAGCGCCGCCTCGGGGACGCGGCCGCGCGCGGTCAGCAGCCGCTCGACGCCGGGCGTCTGGGCGCACTCCATGTACGTGATCCGTCCCTCGTCGAGGAAGACCGTGCCGGCTCGGCCGACGCGCAGGGCGCCGGTGGGGCGGTCGTTCGCGAGACTCGCCAGCAGCGTGTCGAGGGTGGCCATCGATCACGCCAGCAACCGGCCGGAGATGTCCCGCAGGCGGTGGCGCGCGAGCGCCAGGTTGGAGCGCTCGAGGTCGAGGCGGACGTAGATGACGAGCGGCCCCTCGAACACCGTCTCCATGAGCCTGAGCAGGTGGTGTCCGCGGTCGGTGGTGACGAGCATGTCGTCGATGCGGACGGTGTCGCCGGGACACGAGCGCGCCAGGCCGTCCATGGTGGCGCGCAGCGTCTCGGTCAGGGCGGCGGCGGAGCGCTCGGTGTCCACGCCCTGGGGCGCCCCGCTGGCGGCCACCGCCATGCCGCTGGTCTGGTCCAGCAGCATGGCGTCCAGCGCGCCCGGTATGGCCATGACCTCGGTCAGGCAGTCGTCCAGTCCGAGCACGGATCCTCCCCTCGCCGTCTTGAAGACTGGGACAGCGTAGGAGCGGCACGGGTGTCACGGAGCGGAGCCGGGCGGCGGCGGTACGAAAGCTATACGGCGCGGAAGAAGAAAAACCCCACTGGGGCGCAGCTTTCCCCGAGTTATCCGGATTGAGGGTGACTTAGGCGAACATCCTTCGCCTTTCCCCAGGTCAGCGGATCAGTCGGTCTCCTCTTCGCCGTCCTCCGCCATCCCCTCGGGGGGCTCGTCGGGGAGGACGGCCCGCTCGTCCGGCTTGTGGACGAGGACGTTCTCGATGTACGACTTCACGGCCGCCGCGAGGCCCACGTCGCCGCCGGCCTCCTCCGACAGGTACCACCGGTGGTCGAGGATCTCGTGGAAGACCTGGGCCGGGTCCAGCTTGGCCCGCAGGTCCGGCGGCAGCGCGTCGACCGTCGGCTGGAACACCTCGGCCAGCCAGCGGTGCGCCACGATCGCCTCGTCCTCGTGCCGCAGGCCCTTGGCCACGCGGAAGCCGTCGAGGTCGTTGAGCAGCCGCCGCGCCTGGTTCTCCTCCACGTCCAGGCCGGTCAGCCGGAGCAGGCGGCGCTGGTGGTGGCCGGCGTCGACCACCTTGGGCCGCACGATCAGCCGGCCGGTGCCGACCTTGCGCCGCACCATCATCTCGGCCACGTCGAACCCGAGCAGGTTCAGCCGCCGGATCCGCTGCTCCACCCGGTGCCAGTCGACCTCCTCGATGATCTCGTCCTGGGTGATCTCGCCCCACAGCCGGTGGTAGCGGTTGACGATGTCCTCGGCCGTCTCCATGGGGTCGACCGACGGGTGCAGCAGGCCGCCGGCCTCCAGGTCCAGCATCTCGCCGAAGATGTTGGTGTGGGCGACGTCGATGTCGGCCAGCCGCTGCCCCTCGCTGATCATCGGGTGCATCTCGCCGGTCTCGGCGTCCACCAGGTACGCGGCGAACGCCCCGGCGTCCCGGCGGAACAGCGTGTTGGACAGCGAGCAGTCGCCCCAGTAGAACCCGGTCAGGTGCAGCCGCACGAGCAGCACGGCGAGCGCGTCGAGCAGCCGGGTCAGCGTGTCGGGCCGCAGCGTGCCGGACATCACGGCCCGGTACGGGAGCGAGAACTGCAGGTGGCGGGTGATCAGGGCGGCGTCGAGGCCCTCGTCGCGGCCGGTGACGTAGGCGACCGGCTCCACGGAGGGGGCGTCCAGCCGGGCCAGGTCCCACAGGAGCTGGTACTCGCGGCGGGCGTACCGCTCGCTGATCTCCTTGATCGCGTACACCTTGCCGGAGAGCCGGGCGAAGCGCACGACGTGCCGGGAGATGCCTCGAGGAAGATCGACGAGGTGGTGCTGGGGCCAGTCGGCCAGCGGACGGTCCCAGGGAAGCCCGATGAGGTCAGGATCTTCGAGCGCTCCGGTGATCTGCAGCGGCATTTCTACAGGATATTGTGCGGCGGTGGACGAGTTTCTCAAATGGTACTTTTCCGACCGTCCGGTGATCGCCAGCATGCTGGGCGCGGACGGCTACGACCACACGCTCGGCGACTTCTCGGCCGAGGCGTGGACCGCCCGCGCCCGCGAGACCGAGGCCTGGCTGGAGCGGCTGTCCGTGACGGAGCCCTCCACCCTCGACGACGAGCTCGACCGGGACCTCGTCGTCTCCCAGCTCAGGGGCGCGGTCGCGCTGGAGTCGTGGCCCGAGTGGCGCCGCGAGCCGGCCGCGTACCTGAACCCGATCTTCGGTTCCCTCTTCACCCCGTTCCAGCAGCGGCTCAAGCCCGAGGCCGAGCTGGTGGACGCCGCGATCGCCCGGCTGGCCGAGGTGCCCGCCGTGCTCGCCGCGTGCCGCGCCAACCTCGACCCCGACCTGGCCGCGCCCCTCCTGGTGCAGCGCGCGCTGGGGCAGGCGCGCACCGGCCGCAGGTTCCTGACCGAGACCGTGCCCGGCATGGTCGCCGACGAAGCCGCCCGGGCCCGGCTCGCCGAGGCCGCCAAGCCGGCCGGCCACGCCTTCGACGAGCTCGTCACGTTCCTGGAGGGCTTCGAGTGCGGCGGCACCTGGCGCATGGGCGAGCGCCTGTACTCCACGCTGCTGCGCGAGCGCGAGATGCTCGGCTACGGCGCCCCCGAGCTGCACGAGAAGGGCAAGGCCGCCTGGGCGGAGCTCGACGGGCGGATGCGCGAGGTGGCGCGCGGCCTCAACGGCACCACCGACTGGCGGGCCGCCATGGAGTCGCTCATGGACGACCACCCGCCGACCCTGGCCGACATGCGCGCCGAGTACGAGGCCGAGACGCGCCGGGCCCAGGAGTTCGTCCGGGACCGCGACCTCGTCACCTTCCCCGAGGGGGAGGAGTGCCTGGTCCTGCCCTCGGCGGAGTACAACCGGCCCATCGTGGCCGTGGCCCACTACCTGGCCCCGCCGCCGCTGACCAGCTCGCGCACGGGCGTGTTCTTCGTGCCGTACACCCCGGACGGCTTCACCGACGAGCAGGTGCGGCAGCGGCTGCGCACGAACTGCCGGGCCCAGATGCCGTCGATCGCCGTCCACGAGGCCTACCCCGGGCACCACTGGCACCTGTCGCACATGGCGGGCAACCCGCGCACGGTGCGCAAGGTGTTCCGCACGCCGTACTTCACCGAGGGCTGGGCCCTGTACGTGGAGAAGGTGCTGCACGAGGAGGGCTACTTCGACACGCCCGCCACCGAGCTGGCCCACCTCGACTGCCGCATCTTCCGGGCCGCCCGGATGGTGGTGGACACCGCGCTGCACTGCGACGACATGACGATCGAGCAGGCCGAGGAGTTCATGTCCACCAAGGCGTCGCTCTCGCCGGGGACGGCCCAGGGCGAGGTCAGCCGCTACTGCGCCTGGCCCACGCAGGCGCCGTCGTACCTGACGGGCGCGATCGAGATCGACCGCATCAGGCAGTCGTACGCGGGGTCGCCGAAGGAGTTCCACGACCTGATCGCGGGCTCCGGCGGCATGCCCCTCGGGCTCGCGGAGAAGGCCGTCACGGGGGCCTCGGCCTCGCCGAGCTGACTCGCCGAGCTGACTTGCCGAGCTGACTCGTCGAGCTGAGGAGTCGCGCGGGTCAGGCGTCGGCGGGGCGGCGGGGGAAGTGGGGCGGGTTGAACGCCCGCTCCACGACCGCGTCGAGCTGCTCGGGCGTGAGGACGGCCGGCCGGCCCACCCCGAGCGCCCGCACGTACACCTCGCACAGCCACTCCAGCAACCGCGTCGCCTCGAACGCCTGCTCCAGCGTGGCGCCGATGGTCACCCCGCCGTGGTTGGCCATCAGCGCCGCCTGCCGGCCGTCGAGCGCCGCGCGCACGTTCGCGGCCAGCTCGGGCGTGCCGTACGTGGCGTAGGGGGCGACGCGGACCGTGCCGCCGAGCAGCAGCGCGTTGTAGTGGATCGGCGGCAGGTCGGTCATCGTCGTCGCCACGACCGCCCCGAACACCGAATGCGTGTGGACCACCGCCTGCGCCGCCGTGCTCGCGTAGACGGCCAGGTGCATCGGGGTCTCCGACGACGGCTGGAGGTCGCCCTCCACCAGGTGACCGTCCATGTCCACGACCGGGCACATCTCGGGGGTGAGCCGGTCGAGCGCCACGCCCGACGGGGTGACGGCGACCAGGTCGCCCTGGCGGACGCTCAGGTTGCCCGAGGTGCCGATCACCAGGCCCAGCTCGACGGCGCGCCTGCCGTACGCGCACAGCTGCTCACGGGGGCTCATGGGCGGCAATGTAGTCGGTCGTCCGAAATACATCAACGGCATTGACGGTGAATTGTCGCGAACATACGTTCGGGGAGGCGTAGTTACATACCCGGAGTATGGAAGAGGGTCCCGTCATGGACGCACCGACCATCGCGATCTACGGCGCCAACGGTCACACCGGACGCCTGGTGGCCGCCGAGCTGCTGGCCCGCGGAGCCCGCGTCCTCCTCGCCGGCCGCAACGGGGCCGCCCTGGACGCCCTCGCCGCCGAACTGGACGCATCAGCCCGGGACGGTGCGGGAGCCGTGCCGGCGGACGGACCCGCCCGGGTCCGCACGAGAGCCGTGTCCCTGGACGACCGTGACGGGCTGCGCGGGCTGGCGGAGGAGTCGGCCGTGGTCGTCCACTGTGCCGGGCCGTTCGCGGACACCGCCGTGCCCGTCGCGGAGGCGGCCGTCGCGGGCCGCTGCCACTATCTCGACCACGCCGTGGAGCCGCACCCGGTGAAGAGGCTGTTCGACACGATGGGCGCGGCGGCCGAGCGGGCCGGGATCGTCATGGTGCCGCAGCTCAGCTTCTACGGCGGCGTCGCGGACCTGCTCGCCGCGGCGGTGACCGAGGGCATGACCGGGGTGGACCGGCTGACCGTGGGCTACTCGGTGACGGGCTGGCGGATGACGCCGGCCGCCGTGCGGACCGCCGAGCTCCTCATCGGCGAGATCGACCGGGTGACGTTCGCGGACGGCGCGCAGCGGGTGGGGCCGGTGGAGATCCGCAACACGGTCTTCCCCTTCCCGCCGCCGGTCGGGCCGCGCACCATGATCGCGCCGTTCCCGTCGGGCGAGGTGGTGACGATCCCGCGGCACGTCCCGGCCCGGACGGTGGAGTCGCAGCTCACGGCGAGCACGTTCGAGGAGCAGCAGGTCTTCACCAGCCAGGACGCGACGCCCGAGGAGCGCGCCCGCACCGAGTTCACGGTGGCGGTGCAGGCCACCGCCCCCGAGGGCGGCGGACGCAACGGCCACGTGCGCGGGCGGGACATCTGGTGGGTCGGCGCGCTGGCCTCGGCCGAGGCGGCGGTGCGGCTGGCGCGGGGCGAGGGGCCGAGCAAGGCCGGCGTGCTCGGCACGGCGGAGGCGTTCCCCGCCGTGCCGTTCCTGCGCCGCCTGGAGCAGCTCGGCGCCTTCACCCTGCACCTGTGATCGCGCGCAGTGCGTCCTGAAGCTTGAGGCGGGGTCCTGGGGCGGCGGGGTCAGAGGCGGTCGAGGTGCGCGAGCATGAGGCGTTCGAGGTCGACCCGCGTCAGGCGCCCCGGGTAGAGGAGCAGGTGCAGGCTCAGCCCGTCCATCAGCGCCAGCAGGTGCTCCGTGACGTCGTCCAGGTTGTCCTCGGTGGTCAGCTCGCCCGCCTCGCGCGCCTGCGCGAGCAGGCCGCGTACGGCGGCGCGCAGCTCCTCGGCCTCGGCCCGCTGCACCTCGGCCAGCCGCTCGGCGGCCAGGCTGCGGCTCCAGAAGCTGACCTCCAGGCGCGTCTCCTGGGTGCGCTCGGCGTCCAGCGGCAGGTTGTCGAGCAGCACCTCGCGCAGCGCGGCGAGCCCCGTGACGCCCTCGACCCTGCGGGTGATGCGCTCGCGGATGCGCTGGTGGGACTGGCGCAGCGCCGACAGCAGGATCTCGTCCTTGTCGGCGAAGTAGTGGGCGAGCACGCCGTTGGAGTAGCCCGCCTCCTTGGCGATGGCGCGGGTGGTGGCGGCGTCGATGCCGTCGCGGACGATCACGCGGCGGGCCGCCGACAGCAGTTCGCGCCGGCGCTCGTCGTGGTCAACGATCTTGGGCAAGGCGCCGTCCCCCTTCGTGCGTCGGACTGCTCCCAGCATATTGACTTTTTATTCGGACGTCTGTCTATTTAGACCATGACCGTCGCCACCGTCGGCGTCCACATCGTCGACATCCTCGCCAGGCCCGTCGAGCGCATCCCCGAGGGCCAGGACACCGTGCTGGTCGACCAGATCCGGCTGACCGCCGCGGGCGCCGCGGCCGGCACCGCCGTGGACCTGGTCAAGCTGGGCAACGACGTCGTCACCATGGGCGCCGTCGGCGATGACGAGCTCGGCGACTTCCTGCTGGCGGTCCTCGCCAAGCGGGGCGTCGACGCCTCCCGCCTGGTGCGGAGGGCGGGGGAGCAGACCGCCGCGTCGATCCTGCCGATCAGGCCGGACGGCGGGCGGCCGAGCTTCCACGTGCCCGGCGCCAACCTGGGCGTGACGCTCGCCGACCTCGACGTGGAGGCGCTGCGCGGGGCGCGGGCCGTCCACCTGGGCGGCGTGGACGTGACGTTCGGGCTGGGCGACCCGGCCTTCTTCGCGCTCCTCGACGAGCTCCGGGCGGGCGGGACCATCGTGACGATGGACCTGCTGTCGGAGCTGCCCGACCTGCTGGGGATGGCCCGCGCGTTCCTGCCCCACGTGGACTACGTGCTGCCCAACGCGTCCCAGGCGTTGCTCATGACGGGCCTCGGCAACGACAGCTCAGAGGGTGGGGACGGCGGTGACGTGGCCGAGGCGGCGCTGGCGCTGCTCGCCGACGGGACGCGCGGCGTGCTCGTCACGCTCGGCGGCGACGGCAGCCTGGTCGCCACGGCCGACGGCGTCGAGCACCTGCCGGCCCTGAAGGTGGAGGTCTCCGACACGACCGGGTGCGGCGACGCGTACTGCGCCGGCTTCATCACCGGGCTGCTGCACGGGCGGGACGTGCTGGAGGCCGCCCGCTGGGGCACGGCCGCCGCCGCCCGCGTCGCCACCGGCCTCGGCTCCGACGCCGGCATCACGGACCTCGACTCCACCCTCGCCCTGCTGACCTGACCACCTGAGAGAAGGCACCAGATGAAAGACGCCGAACTGCGCGCGCGGGCCGCGAAAGTCGTCCCCGGCGGCATGTACGGCCATCTCAACGCCGCCATCTTCGCCCCCGGCTACCCGCAGTTCTTCGAGCGGGGCGAGGGCTGCCGGCAGTGGGACGTCGACGGCCGTGAGTACATCGACTTCATGTGCAGCTGGGGCCCCGTCGTGCTGGGTCACCGGCACCCCCGCGTCGAGGAGGCCGCGGCCCGGCAGCTCGCCCAGGGCGACTGCCTGAACGGCCCCGGCCCCGTCATGGTGGAGCTGGCCGAGCTCCTGGTGGACCTGATCCCCAGCGCGGACTGGGCGATGTTCTCCAAGAACGGCACCGACGCCACCACCCAGGCGCTCATGGTGGCCCGCGCGGCGACCGGCCGCACGAAGGTGCTCATGGCCCACGGCGCCTACCACGGCGCCGACCCGTGGTGCACGCCGTCACCCGCGGGCACCACGCCGAACGAGCGGGCCGACCTGGTGGAGTTCGCCTACAACTCGCTGGAGTCGCTGGAGGCCGCGGCGGCGACCGTCGAGGGGGACGTGGCGGCGATCATCGTGACGCCGTTCAAGCACGACTCGTTCGAGGACCAGGAGCTCGTGGAGCCGGCCTTCGCCAGGGGCGCGCGGGCGCTGGCCGACCGGCTCGGCGCCGCGCTGGTGATCGACGACGTGCGGGCGGGCTTCCGGGTCGACCTGCGCGGCTCGTGGGAGCCGTACGGGGTGCGCCCGGACCTGACGGCGTGGTCCAAGGCCATGGCCAACGGCTACCCGATCGCCGCCGTGACCGGCACCGACGCGTTGCGCGGCGCGGCCCAGACGCTGTACTCGACCGGCTCGTTCTGGTTCTCGGCGGTGGCGATGGCGGCGGCGAAGGCGACGATCGAGACGCTGCGCGACGAGGACGGCATCGGCGCGATGGAGCGCGCCGGCACGCGCCTGCGCGAGGGCCTGTACGCCCAGGCCAAGGCGCACGGCTTCACCGTGAACCAGACGGGCCCGGTGACGATCCCGTGGCTCAGCTTCGACGGCGACGCGGACCTGTCCACGGCCCTGTACTGGAGCGACGCCTGCCTGCGGAACGGGGTCTACCTCCACCCGTGGCACAACTGGTTCATGTCGGCGGCCCACACGGAGGAGGACGTGGACCGCGCCCTCGAAGGGACGGACCTGGCCTTCGCCGAGACCCGCGCCCACCTCGGCTGAGCGGGCCCTTGCCCTCGCCGCCCCGCGTGGACGATCCTGTAGCCGGGGGCGAGGGCGGAGGTCGTGGGGTCACGGCGAGGTCACGTCTCGACCGCGGCCCCTTGACGCAGCTCGGGGGGCGTCCGTACGTTCGGGCAAACGTTAGGAAACTTTCCTAATCTGCCCCGTCAGGAGCCCCCATGACCCACCCCGGAGAGATCACCCGAAGGCAGCTCATCCGGCGCATCGGCCTGGCCGCGCTGGTCGTGGGGCCCGGAGCGGGCCTGCTGAGCGGCTGCGCCACCGGCGGCGGCGAGGAGCCGGCCGCGCCCGTCACCTCCGCCACCGGCTCGGCCGATCCGCGCAACCCCTTCGGGGTGGACGCCAGGAAGCCGCTGAAGGTCACGATCTTCAGCGGCGGGTACGGCGACGCGTACGCCAAGGAGATCCACGAGGCGCTGTACAAGAAGGAGTTCCCCGGCGCGGCCGTCGAGCACAACGCCACCCAGCAGATCAGCACCCAGCTCCGCCCGCTGTTCGTCAGCGGCGACGTGCCCGACGTGGTCAACAACTCCGGCCCCCAGGCGCTCGACCTCGTGGCGCTGGCCGAGCAGGGGCACCTGGCCGACCTGACGGCCCTGTTCGACGCCCCGTCGATCGACGACCCGGCCAAGAAGATCCGCGACGTCGTCACCCCGGCCGTCCTCGACAACGCCAAGATCGACGGCAAGGACCTCGTCCTCAACTACACGGTCTCCCACCGCGCCCTCTGGTACAACGCCAAGCTGTTCGCCGCCAAGGGCTGGACGGTGCCCAGGACCTGGGCCGAGTTCACCGCCCTGGGCGACAAGGCCAAGGCCGAGGGCATCCTGCTCTTCGCGTACCCGGGGCAGAAGGGTCCGTACTACCAGCTCTGGAACGTCCTCTACACGGCCGCCAAGATCGGTGGCAACCAGGCCGTCATCGACATCGACAACCTCGTCGACGGCGCCTGGAAGACGGAGCCGGTCAAGCAGGCCGTCACCGCCTGGGTGGACATCCAGGCCAAGTACGGAGACAAGGCGTACTTCGGCCTCGACCACACCCAGACCCAGGTCAAGCACCTCCAGGACAAGCTGCTCTTCTACCCGGTCGGCTCCTGGATCGAGAACGAGATGGCCAAGGACAAGCCCGACGGCTTCGAGTACGCCATCGCCCCCATCCCGGACGTCACGGCGGCCGACAAGATGCCGTACGGCGCGATCCAGGTCGGCGTCGGCGAGAACTTCTTCGTCGCGGCCCGGGGCAAGAACCCGCAGGGCGGCCTGGAGTACCTGCGGATCATGCTGTCCAAGGACGGCGCGCGCGGCTTCACTGAGAAGACCCAGAACCTCACGGTGGTCAACGGCGCGGCCGAGGGGCTCGACCTGCCGCCCGGACTGCGCAGCGCGGCCAAGGCCCAGGACGCCGCCGGGCAGAACATCATCACCGACGCCCGCTTCGAGGGCTGGTACAAGGAGCTGTTCGACTACGGCACCGAGCAGATCAACGTGGTCATGGCCGGGCGGATCACCCCCGACGAGTTCTGCTCCCGCATGCAGGCCAAGGCGGACACCATCAAGAAGGACGGCTCCGTGCCCAAGCAGACGCGGGGCGAGTAGCCCATGGAGCGGTGGCGCACGTACGGCTTCGTCGCCGGGTTCCTCGCCGTCCCGATCGTCCTGTACACGGTGTTCGTCATCAGCCCGTACGTCCAGGCGTTCCAGATCTCGCTGACCGACTGGAACGGGATCGCCGCGCGGCCGGCCTACGTCGGGCTGGACAACTTCGGGCGCCTGCTCGGGGACGAGGTGTTCTGGCGGGCGCTGCGCAACCACGGCATCCTGCTGCTGGTGCTCCCGATCGCGACGATCGTGATCGCGCTGTTCTTCGCGTTCGTGCTCAACCTGGGCGGCGGCGCGCGCGGACCGGGCATGGCCGGCGTGCGGGGCTCGGGGTTCTACCGCGTCGTGTTCTTCTTCCCGCAGGTGCTCGCCGTGGCCGTGGTCGGGGTGCTGTTCAAGGCCGTCTACCGGCCGGACGAGAGCGGGGTGATCAACGGCGCGCTGATCAGGCTCGGGATGGAGCCGGTCGGCTGGCTGATCGAGCCGGACCTCGCGCTCTGGTCGATCATCGCGGTGATGGTCTGGCAGGCGGTCGGGTTCTACGTGGTGCTGTTCTCGGCCGGCATGGCGGCCATCCCGAAGGACTACTTCGAGGCGGCGGCGCTCGACGGGGCCGGGCGGGTCCGGCTGTTCTTCTCGATCACCCTCCCGCTGCTGCGCGACACCGTGCAGGTGGGGTGGGTGTACCTGGGCATCGCCGCCTTCGACGGGTTCGCGCTGATCCAGGTGCTGGCGGGGGAAAAGGGCGAGCCCGACGGCGCCACGACCGTGCTGCCCATCGAGATCTGGAAGAACGCCTTCTCCTACTCCAAGGTGGGGTACGCCTCCGCCATGGGCGTGGCGCTGTTCTTCCTGACCGTGACGTTCGCGGTGCTGACGCTGCGCACCACCCGGCGGGAGAGGATCGACCTCTGACGTGACCCCTGACTCCCTCCGATCGGTCCGCCAGGCCCGCTCCTCCCGCAGCCTCCCCGCCGACCGGCCACGGCCGGGCGTGCTGAACGGGCTGTCGCACGCCGCGCTCGCCGTCTGGGCGCTGCTGATCGTCGCGCCGCTGCTGTGGACGTTCCTGGCGTCGTTCAAGAGCAACACCGAGATCTTCGGCGACGCGCTCCAACTGCCCGGCGAGCTGCGGCTCGACGCGTGGGGACGGGCCTGGGGCAAGGCGCACGTCGGGCGGTACCTGCTCAACACCGCCGTCGTCGTCGCCGTCAGCACGTTCGGCACGATGCTGTTCGGCTCGATGGCCGCGTACGTGCTCGCGCGCTACCGCTTCCCGGGCAGCCGGGTGATCTACTACTACTTCACGGCCGGCATGGCGTTCCCCGTGTTCCTGGCGCTCGGGCCGCTGTTCTTCGTGGTCAAGCGGGTCGGCCTGCTGTACACGCACACCGGCGTCATCCTGGTCTACATCGCGTACTCGCTGCCGTTCACGGTCTTCTTCCTGGCGGCGTTCTTCCGTACGTTGCCCGAGAGCGTGGCCGAGGCGGCCCGCATCGACGGCGCCTCCCACACCCGCACGTTCTTCCAGATCATGCTGCCCATGGCCCGGGCCGGCCTGGTCAGCATCACGATCTTCAACGTGCTCGGCCAGTGGAACCAGTACCTGCTGCCCCTGGTGCTGCTCGCCCGCGACCAGGAGGACTGGGTCATCACCCAGGGCATCGCCAACATCTCCACCCTGGCCGGCTACGAGGCCGACTGGCCCGGGCTGTTCGCGGCGGTCTGCATGGCGGTCCTGCCGGTGCTCGTCGTCTACGTCGTCTTCCAGCGCCAGATCCAGTCCGGGCTCGGCGCCGGGGCACTGAAGTAACGTGACCTGCATGGACGTCGAGAAGATGCTCGCCGGGGTGCCCGCCTGGCACCGCGAGGGCGAGGAGATCCGCCGCACGGTCACCGCGCCCGACTTTCCCACGGCCATCCGGATCGTGGACGCGATCGCGATCAAGGCCGAGGAGCTGAACCACCATCCCGACATCGACATCCGGTGGCGCAAACTGCACCTCGCGCTCACCACGCACGACAAGGGACACCTGACCGAGACGGACTTCCGGCTGGCCGCCCTCATCGACGGGATCGTCGCCGAACACGGTGCGTAGCCGCGTGGTCACCCGCTAGAGTGGTGGCCCTCCACGAGCCGGCCGTACCCGCTCGTGACGCGATCCTTTGTCACCACCCCGGGGGTTTTCCATGCGCATGCCCATACCCATAGTGCTGTTCGCCGTGCTGGCGGCAGGCTGTGCGCCCACCACGGCCGGTCAGGCCGGCACCGCCCAGACCCAGGAGTCGCCGGCCCAGGAGGCGGCCGCCCACACGCCGTCGCCGGAGCCCACGGCCGGCGGCAAGGGCATGGCCGCCGCCCGGTCCGGCTCCCTGTCGGCCAGCGGCAACTTCACGGCGGACGGCAAGCGGGCCGTCGTCTACGCCCGCAAGCTGGCCCCGGAGGGGGCGCGGGCCAGCATCACCGTCGAGTCGTCCAGCGGCCAGACGCTGTCGTCGCTCGTCGTCGAGGGCCTGGTGCCCAACCGCGCCTACGGCGCCCACCTGCACACCAAGCCGTGCGGTCCCAAGGCCGACGACGCGGGCCCGCACTACCAGCACGAGAAGGGCGAGGCCAGCGCCGCCAACGAGGTCTGGCTCGACTTCACCACCGACGCCTCGGGCGCCGGGCGCGCCACCGCCCGCAACGCGTGGGCGTTCTCCCCCGGCCGGCGGCCGCACTCGCTGGTCATCCACGCCAAGCAGACGACCACCGGCGGGCCGAAGGCGGGCGAGGCCGGCGAGCGCGTCGCCTGCCTCACCCTGGGCTGACCCGGCGGGCGGCCACCCGGCCGCTCCGCGATCGTCGAAACGAGGCTCTGACCGGTGCGAAAGCGCTGGTCGGGGCCTCTTCCTTCAGGTGAGGACACGGTCAGGCGGGCTGCCACAACTCGATCCGGTTGCCCTCCGGATCGGTCACCCAGCCGAACCGGCCGACACCCTCCATGTCCTGGGTCTCCTCGGTCACGTCCGCTCCCTTGGCGCGCAGTTGCGCGAGCATCGCGTCCAGGTCGCGGACCCGGAAGTTGAGCATGGCCTGCTGGGTGGGGGAGCCGAAGTAGTCGGTCCCGGACTCGAACGTCGCGAACACCGTCGGCCCGGCTGCCTGGCGCCACAGGCCGTTCTCGTCGGCGTCCAGGCCCAGGCGGTCGCGATACCACGCGCCCAGGGCCGCCGGGTCGGCGGCCCGCAGGAAATATCCACCGATTCCAAGCACACGTTCCATGCCGCCATCCTTCCAGGACTGCGATCGCGTGACCCGGCGCCGGCGTGTATCACGCCGCGCCGCCACGCCCTCCTTCAGTGCGAGATGCGTACGGAAGGAGACGGTCATGGGAAGGAACAAGGTGGCGCTCGCCTGTCTGGCGACGATCATGGCGATGGCGACGGCCGCATGCCGGGTGCCGATCGAGCCCCCGCACGTGCGGCCGCCGGACGACGTTCACCCGCCGGTGCCCAAGCCGCACGACGGCTGGCACAAACCTGACCTGCCGTACCCGCAGCTGACGGATCTGTTCCACACCCCGCAGCCCTCCCGGCGCGCGTGACCGGGCCGGAGGTGACCCGGCTCGCGGACGGCCGGGCAGGGGCGTGAGCGGTGGCGGTGGGTCAGCCGAAGACGGCCGGTGGCGGGACCGGCGCCAGCACCGGCTCGCCGTCCCGGATGGGGGCCGCCCCCGCCACGAAGCGGGTCAGCGCGTCGCCGTGCAGGCACCGGGCCTGGGTGAGCCCACCGGCGGCGCGGCGCGTGAGGAGGTCCACGGGCAGGGCCGTGCGCGAGGCGGCCAGGATGAGGTTGCCGAAGCGGCGCCCCCGCAGCACACCCGGCTCCGAGAGCAGCGCGACGTGGCCGAACGTGCCCTGCACGGTGGCCGCGAGCCGCCGGGCGAAGACCAGGCCCTTGCCGTCGGCGAGGTTGACGAGCAGCGTGCCGGACGGCCGCAGCACCCGGGCGAGGTCGCCCATGTACTCGGCGGTGGCCAGCTCGACCGGCATGGTCGCCCCGGCGAACGCGTCGAGCACGACCAGGTCGGCCGAGGAGTCCCACACCCGGGCGGCGCCCTCGCGGCCGTCCATGACCAGCACCTTCAGCCGCGGCACCGACCGCAGGTCGAGCTGCTCGCGGATGAGGTTGACGAGCAGGCCGTCGGGCTCGATGACGATGTGGCGGGAGCCGGGCCGGGTGGTGGCGACGTAGCGGGGGATCGTGCAGGCGCCGCCCCCCACGTGGACGCAGCTCAGCGATCCCTCGGGGAGGAGGTCGATGACGTCCGCCATGAGCTGTACGTACTCGAATTCCAGATATGTGGGGTCTTGTAGGTCCACATAGGACTGCGGTACGCCATCCTTGGACAGCACCCAGCCGTCCTGCCGGTCCAGATCCCGGAGCAGTTCGATCTCGCCGAAGGTCACCGGGTACAGGCCGGGCATCGGTTCGCGCTGTGCTCGTGCCACGTTGCTGCCTCCCTGGGAGAACACCGTATGCGACGAAGAAGGCTGATCGTGCTCGTCGTCGCGGTTCTGGCGATATTGGGTGCGTACGGCTTCGCGGTCGCCGCGGCCGGCCGGGTGCGGGGCAGCGCCGGGCAGACGGCCGACTCCTACTTCCGGGCCTGGCGGGAGGGGGACGTGCGGGGCATGGCCCGCCTGGTCTACCAGCCGCCGCCCGACTTCGTCTCCCGCCACCTCGCCCTCACCGAGGACCTGGACGTCGAGAAGATCGAGCTGCGGCCCGGAGCGGCCAAGGCCATGGGCGAGGGTGCCGCCGAGGTGCCGTTCACGGGGGTGCGCACGCTGCGCGCCTTCGGGGCCTGGCCGTTCACGGGCACGCTGCGCCTGGCCGTACGGGACAAGGCGTGGAAGGTGCTGTGGAGCCCCGAGACGCTGCACCCGCTGCTCGCCGCCGGCGGCAAGCTGGAGATCGTGGACCTGCCGGAGGTGAAGGCCGAGATGCTGACCAGCGAGGGCGACCCGATCCCCCACGACAGCTACGCCGGCGCCTATCTCGACCGGCTCGCGCCGGAGTTCGCGACCACCGGCGGGGGCCGGGCGCTGGTGGCCACCGCGCCCGGGAAGCCGGAGCAGCGGCTGCTGACGAAGGCGACCAAGCCGAAGACGCAGCGGACCACCCTGTCCCGGCCGGTGCAGGCGGCGGCGGCCCGCGCGCTGGACGGCGTGGAGGACGCGGCGGTCGTCGCGCTGCGGCCGAGCAGCGGCGAGGTGCTCGCGGTGGCCGACCGGCTGGCCGACGGCCAGAGCGCCTTCGACAGCCTGTACCCGCCCGGCTCGACGTTCAAGACGATCACCGCGGCGGCCCTGCTCGGCGGCGGGCTCGACCCCGCGGCCGAGCTGCCCTGCCCGGGCGACTACCAGATCCCCTTCCACCGCTCCTTCCAGAACGCGGGCCTGCAGGACCACGGCACCGTGACCTTCGCCGACGCCTTCGCCCTGTCGTGCAACACCACGTTCGTCGAGCAGGCCACGACCCGCCTGGAGCCGGGCGAGCTGCGGACCGCGGCGGGGGAGTGGGGGTTCGGCCGCGCGCTGCCCACGGGCGTCGGCGGCACCTGCGGCACGATGGAGGAGCCGGAGGACGAGGACGTGCTGGGGGCCGACGCCATCGGCCAGGGCACCGTGCAGGCCACCCCGCTCTGCATGGCCGCGGTCGCCGCCGCGGTGCAGAGCGGCACCTGGCGCCCGCCGCGGCTGCTGCCCGAGAAGCAGGCGCGGCGCGTCGACGGGCCACAGCCGGAGGCGGTCGAGCTGGACCAGGGCGTCGTCGAGGCGCTGCGCGGCATGATGGCGGCCGTCGTGGACCACGGGACGGCGAGCCAGGCGGGGCTCCCGGCGGGGGTGGCGGGCAAGACCGGCACGGCCGAGACGCCCGACGGCGCCGACCACGGCTGGTTCATCGGCTACCGGGACGACCTGGCGTTCTGCGTCTTCGTCCGGCACGGGGGAGCGGGCCGGACGGCGGCGCTGCCGATCGCCGCCCGCTTCCTCAACGGCCTGTGACCTCTGCCGGGCCGCCGGTGGGCCGCGTCCGGCGGACCGGAGGAACCGTAAAAGTTACGGTACCGTAGGTTTCATGACGACCGTCGCCGTGAAGCCGCGACTGCGCGGCTGGTTGCATACCGGAGCCCTCCCCGTGACGCTGGTCGCCGGCTTCGTGCTCGTGGCCCTCGGCCCCACCCTCCAGGCGCGCCTCGCCTCCGCGATCTACGCCATCACCTCGGGCCTTCTGTTCGGGATCTCGGCCACCTACCATCGCGGCACGCTCGGGCCGCGCCTGGCCGAGGTGCTGCGCCGCTTCGACCACGCCAACATCTACCTGATCATCGCGGGCACCTACACGCCGTTCGCGCTGCTCGCGCTCACCGGCGCGGCGCGGATCGCGGTGCTGTCGGTCATCTGGGGCGGCGCGCTGGCCGGCGTGGTGTTCCGGGTGTGCTGGATCGGCGCGCCGCGCTGGCTCTACACCGTCCTCTACCTCGCCCTCGGCTGGACGGCGATCTTCGTGATGCCGCAGCTCCTGGACGGCGCGGGGGTGGCCGCCGTGGTGCTGGTCGCCGTCGGCGGCGTCTTCTACAGCGCCGGCGCGATCGTGTACGGCCTGCGCCGCCCCGACCCGTCGCCCCGCTGGTTCGGCTTCCACGAGGTCTTCCACGCCTGCACCATCGCCGCCTACCTGGTGCAGTACGTCGCGGTGTCGATCGTCGTCTACTCCCACATGTGACCTCGTGCGACCCGGGCCGGTCGGTCGATCGCCGACTTTTGACCCGATGGTGGTCTGCTCTCGGGATCCTTCTGGAGATCAGACCAATATGGACCAACTCGCGCGCATCTGGTGGCTCATCCTCATACGGGGCATTGTGGCCATCATCTTCGGCATCCTCGCGCTCATCTGGCCCGCCATCACGCTGCTGGTGCTGGTGATCTTCTTCGGCGCCTACGCCCTCGTGAACGGCATCTTCTCGATCGTCGCCGGGATCCGGCACGGGTCCGGATCCCGCGCGTGGCTCATCATCTCCGGGGTCCTCGGCGTGCTGGCCGGCATCGTGGCCTTCGTGTGGCCCGGCATCACGTCGCTGGCCCTGCTCTACGTCGTGGCGTTCTGGGCCATCTTCAGCGGTGTGTCGGAGATCGTGGCGGGAATCCAGATGCGCAAGGTCATCGAGAACGAGTGGATGCTCATCATCGGCGGCGTGCTGTCGGTGATCTTCGGCATCCTGCTGCTGATCTGGCCGGGCGCCGGACTGGTCACGCTCGTCTGGCTGGTCGGCATCTTCGCCATCATCTACGGCATCACGATGGTCGTCCTCTCGTTCCGGGTGAAGAAACTTCCGGCAACGGCGTAGATATCCAGAAATTTTCCGGATGAATGGGGGTAAGGGCGGGCAAGTATGTCCCTGTCGCTTCGTCGTGGAGGAGCCATGGACGTACACGCCCGTCTCGCCCGCCATCTACTCGTCGACGGCTACCATCTCGTGCTCGACCTCGACCGCAGCCAGGGCTCCTGGCTCGTGGACGCGCGTGACGGACGCCGGTACCTGGACTTCTACACCTTCTTCGCCTCGGCGCCGCTGGGCGTGAACCCGCCGTTCGACGGGGCCGCCGCGGAGCTGCTCGGCCGGGTCGCGCGCAACAAGCCGGCCAACCCCGACATGTACACCGAGCAGCTCGCCGACTTCGTCGAGACCTTCATGCGCGTGCTCGGCGACCCCGAGCTGCCCCACCTGTTCTTCGTGGAGGGCGGCGCGCTCGCCGTCGAGAACGCGCTGAAGACCGCCTTCGACTGGAAGAGCCGCCGCAACGAGGCCGCCGGCCGCTCTGCCGACCTCGGCACCCAGGTGCTCCACCTGACCCGGGCCTTCCACGGCCGCAGCGGCTACACCCTCAGCCTGACCAACACCGAACCGGGCAAGACCGACCGCTTCCCGAAGTTCGGCTGGCCCCGCATCGACGTCCCGGCCGTCCACCTCGGGGACGTCGAGGCGGCCGAGGCGCGGGCGCTGCAGCAGGCCCGGGCCGCCTTCGAGCGGCACCCGCACGACATCGCCTGCTTCATCGCCGAGCCGATCCAGGGCGAGGGCGGCGACAACCACATGCGCCCCGAGTTCCTGCAGGCCATGCAGCGCCTGTGCCACGAGCACGAAGCGCTGTTCGTGCTGGACGAGGTGCAGACCGGCGGCGGCACGACCGGCACGCCGTGGGCCTACCAGCAGCTCGGCCTCGCGCCGGACATCGTGGCCTTCGCCAAGAAGGTGCAGGTGGGCGGCATCATGGCGGGCCGCCGGGTCGACCTGGTGCCGGACAACGTCTTCCAGGTCAGCGGCCGGATCAACTCCACCTGGGGCGGGGGACTGGTGGACATGGTCCGCTCCCGCGCCCTGCTGGAGATGATCGAGCGGGACTCCCTGATCCCGCGGGCCGGCCGGCTCGGCGCGCTGGTGGTGGAGCGCCTGACCAAGTTGCAGGCAGAGCGGCCGGAGATGGTGTCCGGCGTGCGCGGGCGCGGCCTGATGTGCGCCTTCGACCTGCCGGACCGGGAGAGCCGGGACGCCCTCGTGACCCGGTTGCGCGAGGAGCAGGGGGTGCTGGTGCTGCCCTGCGGGCCGCGCTCGGTACGGCTGCGCCCGGCGCTCAACATCACCGAGGACGAGCTGGGCCACGGCCTGGGCGCGATCGCGGCGGCACTGGACACCTGACGCACGACCCCCGCGAGGACACGGCGTTCCCGGCGTCCCCGGCGCTCCCCGAAACCGCCAAGCCTTGGCAAGAACATCGCCGCGGGCGGGCTTTCCGGCATCGGGGAGGCCGGGACGTCGCCAGTCTTTCCCGCATGGCCGAAGCTCCACCGTTTCCGCGTACAGCACCCCTCGCCTCCGAGCCCCTGACGGAGGGCTCCGCCGCCCCGCCCCCGCTGCGGCCCGCCGGCTGGCTGCCGGCGCTGGCCGTGGCCGGCTGCGCCGGGGCGGTCCTCGGGTATCACGGCGTCGCCTTCGCCGACCTGGCGGTCTTCACCGTCTACGTCGGGCTCGGCCTCACCCTGCCCGGCGTGCTCTGGGTGCGCGTGCTCTACCGCCGCCCGCACACCCTGCCCGAAGAGCTGGCCCTGGGCCTGGCGCTCGGCTACGCGGCCGAGGTCCTCTGCTACCTGCCCGCCCGCGCGATGGGGATGCCGCTGCTCGTGGCCGCCTGGCCGATGGGCACGTACGCGCTGTTCGCCGCCGTGCCGCGGCTGCGCGCCCACTGCCGGCGTACGCGCCGGGCCCGGGCCCCGCTGTGGTGGTCGTGGTGCCTCGCGCTGGGCGTCGTCTGCCTGACCCTGTGGATCGGGGCCGGCTACTTCCCCGTCCACCCGGTCGGCATGCCGCCGGCCGCCGCCCTGCCGCACCTCGACATGGTGGCCCGGCTCATGAGCGACGGGCCGGACGGCGGGCCGTTCGGCCATGACTGGTTCGTCCACGCCCACCTCGCCGCCGCGAGCTGGATCACCGGCGTCGCGCCGTCCGTGCTGCTCTTCCGGCTGGCCGCGCTGCCCATGCTGGCGGCGCTCGTCGTGCTGCTCGCCATGGCGGGCCGCCGCTTCACCGGCTCGCGCCGCCAGGCGCTGACCGCCCTGGCCGCCGCGGTGTTCGTGGCGGCGCCCGTCCTGTACACGGGGACCGCGGCCGGCGTCCTCGCCTGGACCTCGCCGCACGAGTGGGCCGCGCCCGCGCGGACCTTCGGCGCGCTGCTGTTCGCGCCGCTCGTGGTGCTGCTGCTCGACCTGTTCGGAGACCGGCCGCCGGGGCGCGGCGCGTGGCTGGTCTTCGCCGTGCTGCTGGCGGCGCTGGCCGGCGCCAAGGCCGTGTACGTGCCCCTGCTGGCCGTCGGGCTGCTGGCCGTGGTGGTGGTCGAGACGGTCAAGTGGCTGTCGCCGCCCCGCCGCGCCGTCGCCGCGCTCGGGCTGACGGCGTGCGCGCTCGCGGCGCAGGCGGCGCTGCTCGGGGACGTCTGGCAGGGGACGGCCGTCCAGCCGCTGGAGTTCGCGCGGGCGTCGTGGGCCGGGCTGACCGGCGCGGCGGACACGGCCGAGGCGCCGATGTCGTCGCTGGCCGGCGTCACCGCGCTGGGCCTGCTGTGCGGGGCGATCACCTGGAGCGGCGTGCTCGGGCTGGTGCGGCGGCCCCGGCTGCTCGGCCGCCCGCCGGTCGTGCTGGCGCTCGGCATGGGCGCGGCCGGGCTCGGCGCCGCGCTGCTGCTCGGCGACCCGTACCTCGCCCAGGGCGACTACCTCCAGGCCGCCTGCCCGTACCTCGCGATGGCCGCGGTCCACGGGCTCGGCTGCGTGATCCGGAGGGCGCACGTCACGCTCACGGCGGGGGTGTGCGCGGCGCTGGCCGGCGTGGCGGCCGCCTGCGCGGTCCGCTGGGTCTTCGGCGTGCACGTGCCGCTGCGGCCGGGGGCGGGGGAGCTCGCCCTGTACCTGCCGTACCTCACGCTGGCCGGCGTGGTGCTCGCGGTGGGGGCCCTGCTGGCGGCGGCCGGCCAGCCGCGGGCGCGCGTCCTCGCGCTGACGCTCCTCCTCGTGACGGCGGCGGGCACGCCGGCCGCCTGGCTCGGCCGGGCGCTGCCGGTCGCGCCACCCGTCGCGACCGCCCCGGCGCAGCCGCCCGGTCCCGGGGAGGTGACCGGGCCCGTCGCCGGGACGTGAGGCCCCGGACATGACGAAGGCCCTCCGGCCACCGGCCGGAGGGCCTTCGCGCGTCACGTCACAGCACCTCGACGTTGGGGCCGCGGCAGCGGTTGCGGGTGTCGAAGACGTACGGGCTGACCTCCTGCACCAGCTCGAAGTCGAACTGGTCGTGGTCGGTGAGCACCAGGACCGCGTCGGCCTCGGCCAGCTCCTGGCGCGTCGCCTCGACGATCTCGATGCCCGCGGGCAACCGGCAGTCCGTCACGTGCGGGTCGGCGGCCCGTACCCGGGCGCCCAGCTTGTGCAGCGACTTGACCACGTCGATGGCCGGGGACTCGCGGCAGTCGCCGGCGTTCTTCTTGTACGCGAGCCCGAGCACGACCACCCGGCTGCCGTTGAGCGCCTTGCCGCGCTGGTTGAGCGCCAGCATGAGCCGGTGGACGACCCGGTCGGGCATGTGGTCGTTGATGTCGTTGGCCAGCTCCACGAACCGGAAGTTGTGCCCGAGGCTGCTCTTGACCTTCCACGACAGGTACGACGGGTCGATCGGCAGGCAGTGGCCGCCGACGCCCGGGCCCGGCGTGAAGCGCATGTAGCCGAACGGCTTGGTCGAGGCGGCGTCGATGGCCTCCCAGACGTCGATGCCGAGCTGCTCGGCGAAGATCGCCAGCTCGTTGACCAGCGCGATGTTGACGTGCCGGAACGTGTTCTCCAGCAGCTTGCACAGCTCGGCGACCTGGAGCGAGGACACCGGCACGACCCGGTCCACGACCCGCTGGTAGAAGCTCTGGATCCGCTTCAGCGAGGCCGCGTCGATGCCCGAGACGACCTTGGGCGTGTTCTCCAGCCGCCACACGGCGTTGCCCGGGTCGATCCGCTCGGGGCTGTAGCCCAGCAGGAAGTCCTCGGGGGCGCGCAGCCCGGAGCCCTCCTCCAGGATCGGCAGGAGGTACTCCTCCGTGGTGCCGGGATAGGTGGTCGACTCCAGGACCACCGTGGCGCCCGGCCGTACCAGCGGGGCGATGGAGCGGCCGGCCGACGCGATGTGGCAGAGGTCGGGGGCGCCCTCCGACAGCGGGGTCGGCACCGTGATCACGCACACGTCGAAGCCCTCGGCGTCGGCGTAGTCGGTGCCGGCGAGGTAGCGGCCGCAGCGCAGCGCGGCGGCCACCTGCTCGTCGCTGATGTCCTCGACGAACGACTCGCCGGCGTTGAGCCGCTTGACGCGCCACTCGTCGACGTCGATCCCCACGACGTCGAAGCCGGCCTCGACCGCCCGCATCGCCAGCGGCAGGCCGACGTATCCCTGGCCGACGACTACGAGTTTCTCTCCCATGTCTGGACCCCCGTCACTTCGAGATGAGATATCACCTGACTGTAGGAGTCAGGTGATCTCGCACCGCCGATTCGGCGCGGGGCCCGGCGTGTCGCCGGCGGGCCGGCCGGCGGGCGGGCGGCGAAGGTCGCACCACAGGCAAGGACTGGCAAGAAGATCACCCAGGCGGGATGTACGCGCCGGTCGTTGGTGATCTCCTCGCCACACTTGCGGGCATGGCCAATCTTTCGCCGCGTTCATGGCTGTCCGTCGGGTTGACCGGCGTACTGGCCATGGGCCTGCTCACCGCCTCCACCTGGAGCGCGGACGCCCGCCAGGAGCCGATCGACCTCGGCGACGGGTTCGGCGTCGCGGTGCTGGCGGCCCTCGCCGTCAACAACGAGGAGCTGACGCGCATCACCGGTGACGTCGCGGTCAGCCCGGGAGGCGTCGTGACCGGCTTCCCGCCGGGTGTGGTGCTGGGCCGGATCTACCGGGGCAACGGGCAGGCGGCCCAGATCCGCGGGGACGTGCGGTCCGCCTACCAGGAGGCGCAGGGGCGGGCGGCCAACGGCGTCATCCCCGCGCAGCTCGGCGGCCGGACCCTGGGGCCCGGCGTGTACTCCAGCAGGAGCGGGGCCTTCGTGATCGACGGGACCCTCAAGCTGGACGCCAAGGGCGACCCCGACGCGGTCTTCATCTTCCAGACCGACACGACGCTGAACACCGCCGAGGTCAGCAACATCGACGTCCTCAACGGCGCCCAGGAGGACAACATCATCTGGGCCGTCGGCAACACGGCCAGCCTGGGGACGCTGTCCACCTTCCGCGGCAACATCCTCGCCCGCAACGGGGTCGTCGTGGACGAGGGCGTGCAGATGGTCGGGCGCGCGATGTCGCTCGACACGTCCGTCAGCATCGCGGGCACCGGGGCGACCCCGAGGACCCTCATCTCGGTGCCGAACCGACCGCCGACGTCCACGGCCCTCGGCTCGTCGCCGAACCCGTCCCGCCTGCGCGAGCCGGTCACCTTCACGGCCGTCGTCGACGGCGACGTCAACGGGGTCAAGCCCGGCGGCGAGGTGATCTTCAAGGACGGCGCCACGGTGATCGGCTCCGCCCTGCTGGACGACGCGGGCATCGCCCGGTTCACCACCGACGAGCTCACCAGGGGCGTGCACCTGATGAGCGCCGTCTACCTGGACGAGGGCAGCGCCGTCAACGAGGCCTGGGTCTACTGGCAGCCCAGCCAATCCCCCGTCATCGAGCACCAGGTGCTCAACCGCCGATAGGACCTGACCGACACAGGGGGACGTGCAGTGTTTCGTGGGATGAGAACGCCGGCGCTGGTGCTGACGATGGCCTGCGCCGCCTGGGGGCTGGCCGGCGTGGACGCGGCCCCGGCGGGCGCGCGGACGGCGACCGGCCCGGGCGCCGGTGCGGGGGCCTCGACCGGTGTGGCGGGGACCCCGGCCGGTGTGGCGGGGGCCGCGCTCGGCGGGCCGCTGCTCGGGAAGGGCCGCGCCGCCGAGCGCGGGCGCTGCCGCAGGCACCACTGCGGGTGCCGGCGCGCGTGGTGCGGCCGGGCGTGGCCGGGGCCGCCCGGACCGCCGGGACCGCGCGGGCGCCGGGGCGTCCGCGGTCCGCAGGGCGTGGCGGGGCAGGAGGGCGCGCCCGGCAAGGACGGCGCGGCCGGGCCGCAGGGGCCGCAGGGATCGCGCGGCCCTCAGGGGCCCGCGGGTCCGCGGGGCCCGGTGGGCCCGGCCGGCGGCGACGGCCCGAGCATCGACACGACGCTCGTCTCGCTCACGTTCCCGCCGTTCGACACCAACTTCGCGGGGTACGCCCGGGGCGGCGGCACCTGGATCCACGACCCCCGCAGCGACGCGCCGTGGCACAGTCTGAGCCAGGTCGACAACTACCCGGACGACGTGGTCGGGGTCTCGGTGACCGAGGCCGTGCCGCTCGACGCCCTGCTGGTCACCGTGGTCACCGCGGACGGCCGGCTGGCCGAGACGACCTGCCGGTTCACCGAGGGCACGCCGCCGCCCGCCGGACCGGCCTGGGGGACCACCTTCTGCGACGACTTCCGCCCGATCACCCCGCCCGCCTGACCGCGCCCGGTGTGCGGGGAACCCGCCCGGCCGCGACCACGGTCCGGCCGCGACCACGGTCCGGCCGCGCCGCGGTCCGGCCGCGGCCGGTCGGGCGGGGGTAAGGCTTGCGCAACGGGTGCGTCACGCGGGGTGGCGCGCCGCCCGCCCGCGGGCCGCGCCGGGTTTCACTGCGGCTGTGAGCACCACCGCGGTGAGAACCGTTCCCTTCAACCGGCCGTATCTGAGCGAGCGCGAGCTCGACTACGTCGCGGAGGCCGTCCACAACGGGCGGACCTGCGGCGACGGGCCGTTCACCCGCCGGGCGACCGCGCTGCTGCGCGAGCTGACCGGCGCCCGCCACGCACTGCTGACCACCTCCTGCACCCATGCCCTGGAGATGTCGGCGCTCCTGCTCGACCTGCGGCCCGGCGACGAGGTGATCGTGCCGTCGTTCACCTTCATGTCCACGGCCAACGCCTACGCGCTGCGCGGCGCCGTGCCGGTGTTCGCCGACTGCCGGCCCGACACGCTGAACCTCGACGAACGCCTCGTCGAGGAGGCCGTCACCGAGCGGACCCGGGCCATCGTCGTCGTCCACTACGCGGGCGTCGCCTGCGCGATGGAGGAGCTCGGCAAGCTCGCCGACCGGTACGGCCTCGCGCTCGTCGAGGACAACGCGCACGGCCTGGGCGGCTCCTACCAGGGGCGGCCGCTCGGGTCGTTCGGCGACATGGCCGCGCAGAGCTTCCACGAGACCAAGAACGTCCAGTGCGGCGAGGGCGGTGCGCTGCTCGTCAACGACGACGAGCTGGCCGCGCGGGCCGAGATCGTCCGCGAGAAGGGCACCGACCGCGGCCGGTTCTTCCGCGGCCAGGTCGACAAGTACCGCTGGGTCGACATCGGCTCCAGCTACCTGCCGTCCGACCTGCTGGCAGCCCAGCTCACCGGGCAGTTCGAAGCGTTCGGCGAGATCCAGCGCCGGCGCACGGAGACGTGGCGGGCCTACCACGAGGGCCTGGCCGGCTGGGCGGCGGCCAACGGGGTCGGCCGGCCGACCGTGCCGGACGGCTGCGAGCACCCGGCCCACCTCTACTACCTGATGCTCCCCGACCTGGACAGCCGCCAGGCGTTCATCGCCCACCTCGCCGCGCGGGGCGTGCAGGCGCCGTTCCACTACCAGCCGCTGCACGACGCGCCCGCCGGCATCCGGTACGGGCGGCCGGCGCCGGGCGGCTGCCCGGTCACCGAGCAGGCGGCCGACCGGCTCGTGCGGCTGCCGCTGCACGCCGGCCTCGGCGAGGAGGACGTGGCGTACGTCATCGACGCCGTCCGGGAATTCGCCGTCCGGGAAGGCGAGGTGCGCTGATGGCCTGGCAGGACGTGATCGAGGCACGGGCCGTCCGGGCGGTGCCCTCGCCGCTGGAGTCGGCCCGCTTCGGCCGCCCGGTGGAGCGCCTGACCGTCGGCGCCGGATCGGAGGAGGAGCCGGCCACGGAGGACACGGTCGACGGGGTCCGCGAGGCTGTCCTGGGGTCGGCGGCCGACGTGATCGTGCTGCGGTACCCGGCCGAGCGCGTCGGCTGGTTCGCCGGGCTGACCGGCCTCGGCCGGACCGCGATCTTCGCCGACTGCCTGGTGTACTGGAGCCTGCGCGCGGGCCGGGGCCGCCCGCCCGCGCCGTCGCCCGGCCTGCGGACTGGCCCGCTCCGCGACCCGGCCGCCGTCGCCGCGCTGGTCGCCGACATCTTCGCCGCGTACGGCAACCACTACCTGGCCGACCCGCTCCTCGACCCGGCCGCCGCGCTGGCGGGCTACCAGGAGTGGGCGGCGCGCTCCGCCGCCGAGGGGAGCTGCGTGGCGCTCGACGACGGCGCGCGGACGCTGGGGATCGCCACGCTGGAGGACGGCGGCCCCCGCACCGAGATCCTGCTCGCCGGCGTGGTCTCCGCCGCCCGGGGGCGCGGCCTGTACGCCCACCTGCTCAAGGCCGTCGAGGACCAGGCGCTGGCCCGCGGCGGGAGCGAGGTCGTCATCTCCACCCAGAGCCACAACACGCGGGTGCAGCGGGCCTGGGCCAGGTACGGGTTCGTCCCGGTGCAGGCACACGTCACCGTCCACCTGGTGCGGCCGGAGCTGCTGCGCCCGGCGGGCGCGTGAACGCCCTGACCCGGCCGCCGGCCGTCCGCCAGGCGGCCCGGCCGGGGCTGGGGCACCGGCTGGCCTACCTGGCCGGGGGCGGCCTGACCGCGGTCATCTACTACGGCATCCTCGCCGCGGCCCTGGCCGCCACGGGGGGACGGGTGCCGTACCTGCTGCTGGTGGTGGCCAGCCACCTCGTCACCGTGGTGATCGTGTACCCGTGGTACCGGCTGGTCGTCTTCCCCGGCGCGGGACACGGCTGGGTGGCCGGATACCTGCGCTTCTACGCGGCCGGGCTGAGCATCCTGTCGGCCTCCCTCGTGGGGCTGCCGATCCTCGTCGAGCTGGCCGGGCTGCCCGTGCTGGCCGCCCAGGCGCTGATCATCACCCTGACCTTCTCGCTCAGCTACGTGCTGCACCGCGCCTGGACGTTCCGCCGGCGCGGACCGTCGCGGCCGGGCGGGGAAAGGCCCGGCCGGGAAAGGCCCGGCAACCCGCCGCACAACCTTCGGCCAAAGCGCAGCGCGGCGAGGACCCGGTGATCCCGGCCGTTCGTAGCTTCGGGACCGACATGGTCGATCACCACGGGCCACGCGCTCGTCGCGAAAGGACTCCACGGCGATGAAGGCGCTCGTGCTGGCAGGGGGAAAGGGGACGCGGCTGCGCCCGCTCACCCACACGTCGGCGAAGCAGTTGGTGCCGGTGGCCAACAAACCGGTCCTGTTCTACGGCCTGGAGGCCATCCGGGCGGCCGGGATCACCAGCGTCGGCATCGTCGTCGGCGACACGGGGGCGGAGGTGCGCGAGGCCGTCGGCGACGGCTCCCGGTTCGGGCTGGAGGTGACCTACATCCCCCAGGACGCGCCGCTCGGGCTCGCCCACTGCGTGCTCATCGCCCGCGACTTCCTCGGCGACGAGCCGTTCGTGATGTACCTGGGCGACAACTTCCTCATCGGCGGCATCGCCGACCTGGTGGACGCCTTCGGCGCGGCCGGCCACGACGCCCAGATCCTGCTCACCAAGGTCGCCGAGCCGCAGTTCTACGGCGTCGCCGAGCTCGGCCCCGACGGGCAGATCCTGCGGCTGGAGGAGAAGCCGGCGAACCCGCGCAGCGACCTCGCGATCGTCGGCGTCTACACCTTCTCCCCGGCCATCCACGAGGCCGTCCGCTCCATCGAGCCGTCCGCGCGGGGCGAGCTGGAGATCACCGACGCCATCAAGTGGCTCATCGACCACGGCTACAGCGTCCACTCGCACTTCGTCAGCGGCTACTGGAAGGACACCGGGCGGCTGCAGGACATGCTGGAGTGCAACCGGATCGTCCTGGAGGCGATTCGCCCCGACATCCGGGGGAGCGTGGACGGCGCCTCGGAGATCAGCGGGAACGTCGTCGTCGAGGCCGGGGCGTCGGTGGAGGGCTCGGTGATCCGGGGGCCCGCCGTCATCGGCGCCCACACCGTGATCCGCGACTCCTACGTCGGGCCGTACACCTCCATCGGCGAGAGCTGCCTGATCCGCGACAGCGAGGTGGAGTACGCCATCGTGCTGCGGGACTCCTCCATCACGGGGATCTCCCGGCTCACGTACTCGCTCATCGGGCGCAACGTCGAGGTGACCAGGGCCCAGGGCATGCCCAACGCCTGCCAGCTCATGGTGGGCGACCACAGCAAGGTCCAGGTGCGGGCCTGACGGCACGGCCACCGTACCGCGTGGCCCGATCGAGGAGAGGTCATGGAGGCTACGGAGATCCGTCGCACGGTCGAGCTGGAGGACCACCACTGGTGGTACCGCGAGCGGCGTGCCATCCTCGCCCGCGAGCTGCGCAGGCTGCGCCGGTACGGCCCGCCCGGCCGGGCGCTGGACATCGGCGCGGCCGGCGGCGGCAACACGCGGGTGCTCGTGCGGCACGGATGGGACGCGCTGGTCGCCGACTACTCCGAGCTCGCGGTGGAGCTGGCCCGCGAGCGGGGCCTGCGCGCCATCCACGCCGACGCCCGGGAGCTGCCGCTGCCCGACGACTCCTTCGACCTGGTGTGCGCCTTCGACGTGCTGGAGCACATCGAGGAGGACGGCCGCGCGGCCGCCGAGATCGTCCGCGTGCTCCGGCCCGGCGGCACGGCGCTGATCACCGTGCCGTGCGACATGGCGCTGTGGTCGGCGCACGACGTCGCCTCCGGCCACGTCCGCAGGTACACCCGGCCGACCCTGCGCGCCCTGCTCGCCGGCCAGGGGCTCGTCCTGGACCGGATGTGGAGCTGGAACGTGCTGCTGCGGCCCGTGGTGGCCCGCCACCGCAAGAGCAGCTCGGGCTCGGACGTCATGGAGCTGCCGTACCTGGTGAATCTGGGGCTCATGGGGGTGATCACGGCCGAGCGCTACCTGCCGGTGCGGTCGCTTCCCGGGGTGTCGCTGATCGCGCGGGCGCACCGCCCGGCCCACGGTTAGCATGACATTCCATAGCGGCTCAGTTACTCAGCGCAGTATTTGCAGTACAACAGGGGTGTGATTCACCCGGAGGGGCGCACCCCCGCGACACCCGCCCCGTCGCACCGCACTCCAGGGCCGATCGGTTCGCCGTCACGGACGCCGCTCGCCCGCCCTCGCTCCCGCCGCGCGCTGCCCCCGCGCCGGCCGGGCGCCCGCCGCACCGCGCTGGCGGCGATCCTCTCCACCGTCCTCGCGACAGGTTTCCTCGCGGTGATGCCTGACAGGGCCGTCGCCGCGCCGCTGATCCCCCTCGGGAACGCGGCGGCCTTCGCGGTCCTGGCGGGCGGCGCGGTCGCCAACACCGACAACACCACCGTCACCGGAGACCTGGGCACCAGCCCGAACAACGTGGTGTCCGGGTTCCCGCCCGGCCAGGTGATCGGCACGATCCACGCCGGCGACGCCACCGCGGCGTCGGCCAAGACCGACGCGGTCGCCGCCTACAACAACGCGGCCGGACGCGGGGTGACCGACAACGTGCCCGCCCAGCTCGGCGGCACCACCAAGGGGCCGGGCGTCTTCGTCCCGTCGTCCGGCACCACCTTCCAGATCAACGGCACCCTCACCCTGGACGCCGAGACCGACCCGAACGCGATCTTCATCTTCCGGGCGGCCACCCTGACCACCGCCACCGTGAGCAACATCAACCTGGTCAACGGCGCCCGGACGGACAACGTCTTCTTCCAGATCACCGGCACGGCGACCCTGGGCACGAACTCGACGTTCCGCGGCAACGTGCTGGCCAACAACGCGGCCACGGTCAGCTCCGGCGCGGCGGTCACCGGCCGGGTCTTCGCCCTGACCAACAACGTCACGCTCCAGGGCACCACGTCCGGACCGCGCACCCGGGTCTCCCTGCCGGAGGAGCTGGCGTCGCACACGTCGCTGAACGTCTCGCCCTCCGGCTCCGTGGCCGAGGGGCAGCAGGTCACGCTCTCCGCGGAGGTCGGCCCGCAGTCCGGCACGGTGACCCCGCAGGGCAAGGTCGCCTTCAAGGACGGGAGCACGCTGCTCGGCACGGACTTCGTCGACGAGAACGGCGACGCCCAGCTCCAGACCACGACGCTGCCCGGCGGCAACCACCGGCTCACGGCGGTCTTCCTGGGCGGTGACACCTTCGACGGCGAGGAGCTCGTCTACTTCGCGCCGAGCACCTCATCCGGGGTGAACCTCACGGTGACCGAGTCGCTGTGGCCGAACTCGGCGACCCCCGCCGTGGCCAACCAGCCCGACAACGACCCGATCACGCTGGGGGTCAGGTTCGCGTCCTCCACCTCCGGGCTCGTCCAGGGCATCCGCTTCTACAAGGGCTCGCAGAACACCGGCACCCACGTCGGCAGCCTGTGGACGTCGGGCGGCACGCAGCTCGCCAGCGTGACGTTCTCGGGGGAGAGCGCGAGCGGCTGGCAGCAGGCGAACTTCTCCACCCCGGTCCCGATCAACGCCGGCACCGTCTACATCGCCTCGTACTTCACCTCCTCGGGGCACTTCTCGTACACGCAGAACTACTTCGCCACCGAGCGCAACAGCCCGCCGCTGACCGCCCCGGCCAGCGCCCCGGGGGCCCGCAACGGCATCTACACGCTCGGCGCGGCGAACGCGTTCCCGACCAGCTCCTTCCAGGCCACCAACTACTGGGTGGACCCGGTGTTCGTCCGCTCGGACACCCTCTGGACGGACGCGGCGACGCCCGCGGTGCTCAACGACCCCGACACCGACCCCGTGACGCTGGGGATGAAGTTCCGGGCCGACACGGCGGGGGTGGTGCGGGGCATCCGCTTCTACAAGGGCTCGCAGAACACCGGCACCCACGTCGGCACCCTGTGGACCTCGGGCGGCACGCAGCTCGCCAGCGTGACGTTCTCGGGGGAGAGCGCGAGCGGCTGGCAGCAGGCGTATTTCTCGTCGCCGGTCAGCGTCTCCGCCGACACCACCTACGTCGCCTCTTATTTCACCTCATCGGGGCATTTCTCGTACACGTTAGAGGACTTCTTCGACGCGCAACGCAATTACCCGCTGACCGCGCTCGAGAACGGCGGCGTCTCCGGCGCCAACGGCGTGTACACATACGGGGCTTCGAACACGTTCCCCACCAACCCGTACCAGGCCACGAATTACTGGGTTGACGTATTGTTTGACATCAGTTAATCGGCCGACCCGCACGGCGGTCCCCGATATCGCCGAGCCGCTGGTTAGAGTTCCGGAAGGCTCAGCAGAAGGGGGACCGCCGTGCAGGTGGACGCCGAGGCTCTGGACATCGGAAAAGTACGCCATTCCACGCTGGTCGATTCCTCGGGAACGCGTTACGTGGATTTCCGGCGCTCCCTCACGCCGCGCTGGAGCATGGTCTGGACGACCCTGCTCGGCGGGCATCTCGCGCTCGCCCTGTCCGCGGCGCTGGTCGCCGCCGTGGGGAGCGCCGTCGACGCGGGGTGGGCCGCCTCGGCCGGGCTCGCCGTCGCCGGCGGAGCGCTGATCGGCTTCTGGCTGCACTACCTCATGACGTACCTGCACGAAGGCGCCCACTACAACCTGGCGCCGGACCGCGAGACCAGCGACCGGCTGACGAACGCGTTCGTCGGGTTGTTCGTCGGCATGAACGTCAAGGCCTACCGCAAGGTCCACTTCGAGCACCACCGCTACCTCGGCACGACCCGCGACCCCGAGCGCAGCTACTTCGCCCCCCTCAACCTGCGCTTCCTGGTCGAGGGGTTCACCGGGGTCCGGCTCGTGCGGGCGCTGAAGGGCTACCGCGAGGTGGTGCGCGGCAAGGCCCGGCCCCAGGACGGACAGGACGGGCAGGACGGGGGCGGCTCCGTGGACGGCGTGTTCGTCGTCGCGGCGCTCTTCAACGGCGCGGTCGTCGTCTGCTCGCTGTGGGCCGGCGCCGTCGTCCTCGCCCTCGCCTGGGCGACGGGGCAGCTGCTGTTCCTGCCGCTGCTCAACACCGTCCGGCAGGTGCTGGAGCACCGCAGCGAGTTCGCCGACGACCTCACCGACTACAGCGTGGTCCCGCACGGACCGGTCAACCGGCTCTTCGGCGACGGGCTGTTCGCGGCCGTGTTCGGCGCGGCGGGCTTCAACCGGCACCTGCTGCACCACTGGGACCCCAGCGTGTCCTTCACGCGGCTGAAGGACGTGGAGCGCTTCCTCATGGACACCGACGTCGCGCCGCTGCTCCAGCGGCGGCAGACCACCTATTTCCGCACGTGGCGGCAGTTGGACAGGATATGAACGCACACACCGACATGGTTCCCGGCCGGGGGCCGGACGCCGCGGACTCCGGCACCCGTACGCGGTGCCCGGCGTGCCAGGAGACGGGGGCCGCCCCCTGGGCGTCCGCCCGCGACGTCGAGTACCGCAGCAGCGACGAGGAGTTCGCCTTCTACCGCTGCGCGCGGTGCGGGGTCCTGTTCCTCGACCCCATGCCGGTCGACCGGCTCGCCGAGATCTATCCGGCCAACTACTACGCCTACGCCTCCGACGAGCAGTCGTTCGCCCACCGCGTCAAGGACCGGCTGGACGCGCTGCGCCTGCGGCGCATCCTGTCCGGGCTGACCGGCGGCGAGCTGAAGGTGCTCGACGTCGGCGGGGGAGACGGCTGGCAGCTCGACGTGATCCGCGGCCTCGACTCCCGCGTGTCGTTCACCCAGGTCGTCGACCTGGACCCGGCCGCCCAGGAGCGGGCCGTGGCGCGGGGACACCGCTTCTTCTGCGGCCGGGTCGAGGACTTCTCGACCGAGGAGCGCTTCGACCTCATCCTGCTGATCAACCTGATCGAGCACGTGAGCGACCCCGGCGAGGTGCTGAGGACGCTGGGCCGCCACCTCACGCCGCAGGGCGTGATCCTCATCAAGACGCCCAACACCGACAGCATGGACGCCCGCCTGTTCCGGCACCGCGACTGGGGCGGCTACCACTGCCCGCGGCACTGGGTGCTGTTCGACCGGCGCAACTTCACCAGGCTCGCCCACGCGTGCGGCTTCACGGTGAGCCGCTTCTCCTACACCCAGGGCGCCCCGTTCTGGAGCACCAGCATCCTGGCCGCGCTGGCCCGCCGCGGGTGGGTGACGGTCACGGCCGAGCGCCCGATGACCCGGCACCCGCTCTTCCCGATTCTCGCCGCCGGCTTCGCCGGCTTCGACCTGGCCAGGCAGCTCCTCGGAGGAAGGCCCTCCCAGATGTTCGTCGAGCTCGTCCCGGCGCGGGGGAGCGCCCGCCGCTGAAGGCGCCGACAGACGAAAGCGGGGACGGCACCTTCCGGTGCCGTCCCCGCCGGCGTCGCGGGGTCAGGACTGGCCGCTGTCCTCCTGGGCCAGCCACCACGGGTTCGCCCGGGCCCACGCGATGGTCCGGGACAGCCCCTCACGCAGCTCGGTCGAGGCCCGCCAGCCGAGCACCTCGTACGCCTTGCGGGCGTCCGGGATCCTGCGGCGCAGGTCCTGGTAGCGCGCGCCGAGCCGGGCGCCGGTGTCGAGCGGCACGGCCGCCGGCCCGTCCCCGGTGAGTTCGAGGATGAGGCCCACCACCTCGCCCACCGTGGTCTCCTCCGAGCTGCCGATGTTGAAGCACTCGCCGTCGGCCTTGTCGCTCGCTCCCGCCGTCAGCGTGGCGTCGATGGCGTCGTCCACGAACGTGAAGCACCGGGTCTGGCCCCCGTCGTCGTAGACGATCGGCGGCAGGCCGCGCAGCGCCCGGTGGACCGTCCGGCTGACGACGAACGCGGGCCGCTGGCGCGGGCCGTAGACGTTGAAGTAGCGCACGATCGTCGCGCGCAGGCCGCGCTGCCGGACGAAGGCGAACGTCAGGTGCTCGGCCAGCGCCTTGCTGGAGGAGTAGCTCCACCGGTCGACGGACGTGCTGCCGAGCACCCGGTCGTCGTCCTCCGCCCAGGGCACCGCCGGGTTCTTGCCGAAGACCTCGCTGGTGCTGGCCAGCACGACCTTGGCGCCGGCCCGCTCGGCCAGGTCGAGGACGTTGCGGGTGCCGATGAGGTTGATGTCGACGACGTCCAGCGGCTCGTTGAGGTAGCGGTCGACGCCCACCACCGCGGCGAGGTGGTAGACGACGTCGACGCCGCGCTCGACGACGGCGGACACCTGGGCGCGGTCGCGGATGTCGCCGCTGACGTACCGGGGCGCGTCCGGGCCGGAGACCAGGCCGGGCGGCGGGGCGCCGTGGTCGAAGACCGTGGTCTCGTGGCCCTCGGCGATGAGCCGCTCGACCAGATGGCTTCCGACGAATCCGCTGCCGCCCGTGACGACCACTCGTGCCATGGCGTCTACCGTCCGATCCCGCGGTAGGCGAAGCCCAGCTCGCGCATGCGGGCGATGGTCTCGCGCGGGTAGTAGGCGCGCCCGTCGATCACCGCGCACGACGCGGCCACCTGCCGGCGCAGCCACGTGAGGTCCAGATCGCGGAACGGCTTGTGCCAGGCCAGCACGGCCAGGCAGTCCGCGCCGCGCACGGCCTCCTCGACCGAGGCGCACGGCCGCAGCCCGAAGGTCTTCTCGGCCTCGTCCTCGTCCACCAGCGGGTCGTGCAGCGCGACCTCGGCGCCGGCCTCGCGCAGCGCCGCGATGACCGGCTGGGTCGGCGTGGCCCGCAGGTCGCCGGTGTCGTTCTTGAACGCCAGGCCCAGCACCGCGACCTTCGCCTGCTCCGGCGCGCGGCCGAGCTTGGCCAGCTCCTCCACGATGAGGCCGAAGGTGTAGTGCGGCATGCTGTCGTTCACCTCCCGCGCCGCGGGGATCGTGCGCAGCGCCAGGCCGCGCTCGCCGGCCGAGCGCCACACCATCCACGGGTCCTTGGTGAGGCACGAGCCGCCGACGCCGACGCTCGGCAGCAGGATGTTGACGCTGCCGCTGCCCTTCTTGATCGAGTTGGCCGCGGCGATCACGTCGAGCACGTCCACGTCGACCGTGGCGCACACCTGGGCGAGCTCGTTGGCCATCGCGATGTTGTGGTCGATCCACCAGTTGTCGGCCAGCTTGACCATCTCGGCCGTCTCCAGCGACGCGCAGCGGATGATCTCGACGCCCAGGGCGCGCCGCCAGAACTCCGCGGCGGCGTCGGTGCTCTCGTCGCACCAGCCGCCCACCACGATGGGGAAGGAACGCAGCTCCCGCAGCGCGTTGCCCTCGGAGAGCCGCTCGGGGCAGAAGGCCAGCCCGAAGTCGGTCCCGCAGGTCAGGCCGGAGCGCTCCAGCAGCGGGACGACCAGCTCGCGCGTCATCCCGGCGGGAACGGTGCTCTTGAAGACCAGGAGCTGGCCGGGGCGCAGGTGCCTGCTCAGCTCCTCGCAGGCGCCGCGGAGCTGGAGGTCCATCAGCACGCCCTGGTCGCGGATGGGCGTGCCGACCGTGACGATGACCACGTCGGCCGCGGCGAGCGCCGCGTACTCCGTGGTGGGCCGGAAGGCCGCCGTGCCGGCCAGGCGGGAGACCAGCTCGGGCAGCCCCGCTTCGCTGAACCGGCAGTGTCCGCCCGCCAGCTCCTCGACGAGCGTGGCGTCGGTATCCACCCCGATCACGCCGACGCCGTTGTCGGCGAGGGTCGCGGCTATACACGATCCGACATATCCCAGGCCGACGATTCCGGCCGTGATGTGTTCCTGAGCGGGCAAGAAACGCACACTCACTCCATTCGACGAGTGTTTCACCGAGCCGGTGGCATTTCGGGGCCGATCGCTTGACAATCGGCTCGTGAATGCGAAATGACGTCGGCCGATTTCCTGTTCCCGTTTCTAACCCGTGCCTGTTCGAGCGGGCCGCGGCGGCGCGCGCCGGGCGCGTTCGCGGGCGATAGCTTGGCCGGTTGGTGGAGAGCCGATGACTTGGTGGGGAATGCGCGCCCGGCGACGTCAGGGATTGCGCGCGGGAACGCCGGCGGCGCCGCTGCGCCGGGGCTGCGCGAGAGGGGCGGACGTCCCGATCCGCTCGCGGATCACGTAGGTCGGGTGTCCCATTCCGCTGCCGTGAATACGGCCCACGTATTCGCCGAGGACGCCGATGGCGATGAGCTGCGCCGCCGAGAACAGGGCGACCATCGAGGCGATCGTGGTGAACCCGGCCACCGTCGTGCCGCCGGTCGCGAAGTGCCACAGGACGGCCCCGCCCAGCAGCAGGCCGAACACGCCGGCGGCGAACCCGAGGTAGCTGGCCAGGCGCAGCGGCGCCGCGCTGTATCCCAGCACCATGTTGGCGGTGTGCCGCACCAGCAGCGGCAGCGAGTAGTTGGACCGGCCGTGCTCGCGGTGGTTCATCTGAACCGACGCCGAGCCGATCCGGGTCGTGGCCCACGACAGGGCCACGTCGATGGACGCGTGCGGGCCCGAGAGCTGGGCGAACCCGTCGCGCAGGTGGGTGCGGAAGGCGCGGAACGCGCTGATCTTGCGGGCGCCGCGGAAGCCCAGCGTGGCGGACATGCACGCCTTGACCGTGCGGGAGGCGAGGCTGCGCAGGTAGCCGTGCTCCTCGACGTGCGGCACGCCGTAGACCAGGTCGAGGCGGTCGCCCTCCAGGGCGGCCAGCAGGTTCGGGATCTGCTCGGGCAGGTGCTGGAGGTCGTCGTCCATCGTGACGACCACCTGTGACGCGGCCTCCCTGATGCCCGCGACCAGGGCGTTGTGCTGGCCGTAGTTGCGGGACAGGTGGATCGCGCGCACGCCCTCCACGTGCCGGGCCAGCTCGGCGGCGGCCGCCCAGGTGTCGTCCGGGCTGCCGTCGACGACGAGGATCACCTCGTAGCGCACGCCCAGCTCGCCCAGCACGGAGACGATCCTGGGCACGAGTATCGGGAGCGTGCGCGCCGACCGGTAACACGGGATGACCACCGACACTGACTCCGACATGGATCCTCCGATATCGCGGCGAAGGCGCGCGCGACGGGCGCGCCTTCGCGGAACGGTCCTCTGCGCCAGGGGGCTCCTGGCGGTCATCGCATCACACGGCCGGTGCGTCCGTCATGACGGGCCGTGGCCTCTTGCGTTCTTCTTGGTGCGGTATTACCCGGTGCGGTGGTTCCGGGGGGCTCGCGCCCCCCGGGTGCCGGCTCAGTCGGCGTCGAAGACCACGTCGACCCAGTAGTTGCTGGCCTTGAACGTCGCGGTCGGGAACAGGTTCTGCGAGGTGTAGCGGTACACGCCGTTGCCCTGGACCCCGCTCGCCAGCCCGATGAGGGGCGGATTGTTGTACTGCGTGGTGAAGAAATTCTGGTTGTACGAGAAATGCCCCACCAGCGTGTTGTATGAAGCGACATAGGTGGTGTTCGGGGTTATTCGGACCGGTGTGCTGAAGATGACCTCCTGCCACCCGGACGCCGTCTCGTTGGTGAACGTCGCGCTGGCGAGCTTCGCACCGGCGTTGGTCCAGAGCGTGCCGATGTGCGTGCCGGTGTTCTGCGCGCCCTTGTAGAACCTGATGCCCCGGATCGTGCCGGGCACCAGCGACTGGAACCGCACGCCCAGCGTGACCGCGTTGGCGTCGGTGCCGTTCACCACCGCGGGCACCGACGTGCTCGGGAAGAGGTTGGTCGGCGAGAACGACACGTCCACCCAGTAGTTGGACGAACGGAACGTGCTGGTCGGGAAGGCGGTGCCGGAGCCGTACCGGTAGACGCCGTTGCCGCCGGCCGCGGTGCTCGTGGGAGCGGTGAGCGGGCCGTTGACCCGGGCCGTGGTGAAGTAGTCCTGGTTGAGCGCGTAGTGGCCGGCGGGCGCGAAGTACGAGGCGACGTACGTGGTGCCCGGCGTGACCTGGATCGGCGCGGGGAAGTCCACCTGTTGCCAGCCGGTGTCGGTCTCGTTGGTGAACGTGGCCCGGGCGAGGAGCTGGCCCGTGCTGGTCCACAGGTTGCCGATGTGGGTGCCGGTGTTGCCCGCCCCCTTGTAGAACCGGATGCCCAGGATCGCGCCCTCCTGGGACGCCTGGAACTTCACACCGACCTCGACGGAACGCGAGTCCGGCTGGGCGAGGACCGCGGGAACGGTCGTGGAGGGCCACAGGCTGCACGGACAGCTCCCGACGACCGTGACCGGGCGCGAGTCCAGGGTGGTCTGGAGGTTGCCGATGTCGTCCACGGCCCGCACGAGGAGCGTCGTGTTGCCCGCGGTCTGCGGCACCCAGGTGAACTGCCAGGGGCCGAACCCGGTGGCCGCCTGCCAGCTCGTGCCGTTGTCGGTCGACACCTCGACGCCCGCGACGACGCCGCCGCCCGTGTCGGCGGCCGTGCCGCTGATCGTGACGGTCTTGCCGGTCACCACGGTCGCGCCGCTGAGCGGGGCGGTCAGCGCGGAGGTCGGCGGCGCCGTGTCGGTGGACTGGGTCGCCGGGACCAGGTCGGTCTGCAGCGTCGCCGGCTGCAGGCCGAAGTCGGCGAAGAGGTTGACGGTCGCCTGCTGGATGCGGATGTCGATCGGCGCGCCGTCGCGGTCGTGCACGGCGTCCAGCCCCCACGGCCACTGGATGGTCCCCGCGCCGAACACCAGGCCGCCGCCGCTGGGCTGCCGGTAGAGCGTGAGGTGGTGGGTGGCGGTGCCGGCCCCGTACGTGCTGCCGAAGTCGAGCAGGACCTTGTTGGTGTAGCTCAGGGTGGTGCTGGAGTACCGCGCCAGCCCGGGCGGCGCGACGCTGTTGTCCGGCTGGTTGTCCCACTCGAAGCCGAGGGTGCCGGAGGAGAGGGTCGCGACCTGGCCGGGCTGCAGGTTCGCGATCGAGGTGTTGCGCCACAGCCGCATGGCCGCGTACTGGGACGGCACCTGGATCGCGTCGTTGACGACGCCGTTGATGATGAACAGGGTGCCGGTGAGCTGGTTCTCCGGTCTGCCGCCGTTGGACGGCGGCGAGAAGCGCGGGTCGCGCCAGGTCCCCGTCCACTGCGGGCTGGGGTCGATCTTGGCGTTGGCGAGTGTCTCCTTGTAACAGGTCATCGTGCGGAACGGGGTGTCCGCCCCGTCGATGCTGGGCTCCCAGCGGGTCTTCCAGAACACCTCGTTGGCCGAGAAGAAGGCGACGTTCACGCCGTCGTCGCGGGCCGCGGCGACGTTGTCACGCATCTCCTCCGACCAGTACTCGTCATGGCCGACGGACAGCAGCGCGTCGTGGCCCAGCAGCAGGCCGGGGCGGACGACGGCGTCGATGCTGGAGATGTAGCCGACGTCGAAGGCGTTGCGCTCGATCCAGCGCAGCATCGGGTACTCGGAGTTGAAGAAGTAGTTGGGCGGGCCGTTGGAGACGCCGCGCGTGGTGATCGGGCGGTTGTAGCTGACCTTGTAGGCGCGGTTGGCGGGCTGGCCGAAGTACAGGCTGTTGCCGCCGTAGCGGTTGTAGGCCTGCCACGTCGTGTCGGAGGTCTTGAACAGCACCTCCGACGAGCGCTGGTCGTCGCGGACGACGAAGAGGATCTGGCTGTCGCCGGGCGTGCCGTCCTCGCGGACCAGCTTGGCCTCGTAGACCCCGGTGACGGCGGTGGCCGGCACGGCCCAGGAGGCCGACACCGCCCAGGTGCCGCAGTCGACGAGCCCGGTCGCGGGGTCGCTCGCGCAGTCCGGCTGGGTCTGGGGGAGCGGGACGGACGGCTGGAGCGTGGTGATGAGCCGGGCCCCCAGGCCGCCGTACCAGCCGAAGCGGTAGATGTCGAGGCGGTAGTCCGTCGCCGGGGTGTTGATCTTGAAGTTGATGGTGTCGCCGTGGTTGACGCTGATCTGCGTGGGATAGCCCTGGATGTCGGGGCTGCCGGCGCCGATGACGTCCCACTCGCTGGGCGGGTTGCCCGGGAGCTCGTTCTCCAGGCAGATGATCGAGCCGGGCGGGCAGTTCTGCCGGGCGCGGCGGGCGCCCTTGCGGGGGGCGACGGGCTTGGCGGCCTTGGCGGCGTTCGTGGCGCTCGCAGGCTTCGCGGCCTTCGCGGCTTTCTCGGGCGTCGAGGTGACGGCCGTGCGAGCTGCGGCGGGGCCGGTGGCCGCGACGATCCGGGGACGAGCGCCTCCAGACGGCACGGAGACGCCCGCGGCCGCGAGGCGTGTGGCGGGGAAGCGCTGCGCGGCGGCCTGGGGTGCGGTGAGCGTTCCCTGGCGGTGCATGGAGTCGATCACCGCGCGCCAGCCTGCGCGCAGGTTCGCGGCCGGCTCGGCCGCGGCGTCGCCGGCCGGGTCCGTGCGCCGGATCGCGGCGGCGAGGTACGCGCCCTCCGCCACGCTGAGGTCCTGGACGTCCTTGCCGAAGAACGCGCGCGCCCCCGCCTGGAGCCCCCGGGAGCCGCCGCCGAGGTCGAGCACGTTGAGGTACCTCTCCAGCACCCACTCCGGCGAGCGGGACAGGCCGGCCTTGGCGGCCACCGCGAGATCGGCGACCCGGCGCGGGAACGAGCGGTCCTCCGGGTGCTGGCCGGCGGCCATCCGCTGGCTCATCGCGAAGTCGCCGGTGCTGCGCCCGGTGAGGGCGAACCACACGCCGCGCGCCAGCCCCTCCATGGTCACGCCCGGCTCCGGGGCGGGGGCCGCGGCCTCGGCGGCGAGGACGGCCCGCACGACGTGGTCCGGCACCTGGTTGAGCTGGACGCTGGAGCCGTGGTCACGCGCGGTGGTGTTCGACTCCCCGGACACCGGGGCGGCCAGCGGGTCGACCGGACGCGTGTCGCCGGGCAGCGGCGTCAGCGCCCAGGCTGCCCAGAGCAGGGCGGCCAGGACGGCCACACCTCCGAGGACGATCAGCGCCACGCGAGGCGGACGCCGTCTCCGGTCGATCTTCTCCTTGCCGTCCGGCATGCGAAACTCCCAAGAACGCGTTTGCTAGCTAAAACAGGAGCAAAGGCGATGTGTATGCACCTCGAAGCAGAGTAGGGATGAAATCGGGCGGTGATCGCGCGGCGCGGACAATGACAGCACTCGATAGGGGATGGGCGTGTCGGGAGACAAACATCGGTTGCGGTAATGCGTCCGTTTTTGCGGTAAAGCTTTCCGGTCGGGCGGGGAAAACGGGGCCTGGCGTGGCGCCGTTGTTGGGGTTGCGGTCGCGGTCGCGGCAAAGCAGTCGCAAGGAGACGGTTCCGTTCGGGGCATTCGCCCGCCGGGCGGAGGGAGCGTCGCCAGGCTGGAGCGCATGGCCGCCCCGCCCCGACCGCACGTTCCGCGACCGCCACAGACCGAGCCGCGCGAGGGAGAGACGCCACCCGAACGCCACGGGGGAGCGACGCCCTCCGAGGCACGGGTGGGGGAGATTCCGCCCGAACGCCGCGAGGGTGAGACGCTCTCCGGGGCACGGGTGGGGGGAACTCCGCCCGAGCCGCGCGTGGGGGAGACGCCGCCGGGGGCCGCGGGCCCGCTGAGCCGGGTGTGGCGGTGGCTGCCCGCGGCGGCCGTGCTCGCCTGCGCCGTGGTCGCGCTGCGGCTGTACGGCGTCGGTGCCCGGGACACGGCCGCGTTCGCCCTGTACGTCGCGCTGGCTCTGGCGCTGCCCGGCCTGCTGTGGGCGCGCGCCCTGTACGGCCGCGCGCACGCGCTGCCCGAGCAGGTCGCGCTCGGCCTGAGCCTCGGCTACGCGATCGAGGTGCTCACCTACCTGCCGGCCCGCGCGCTCGGGCTGCCCCTGCTGGTCCTGGCGTGGCCGCTCGGCACGTACGCGCTGTTCCTGGCCGTCCCCCGGCTGCGCGGGCACTGGCGGCGCGGACCCGGCGCGCGCCCCGCCCCGCTGTGGTGGTCGTGGACCCTCGCGCTCGTCATGATCGCGGTCGTCGCCCTGGTGGCCGCCGGGTTCTACGCCCGCCAGCCGCTCACCTGGCCGGCGCTCCTGTCGTCGTCCGTGGACATGCCCTTCCACCTGGCGCTGACCGGCGAGCTGCGCAACCACGTGCCGCCCACGATGCCGTCGGTCGCCGGTGAGCCGCTGGCGTACCACTGGTTCGTCTACGCGCACCTCGCCGCGGCCGGCCGGATCACCGGGATCGAGCCCGCCGTCGTGCTCTTCCGGCTGGCCGTGCTGCCCATGCTGGCGGCGTTCGTCGTGCTGCTCGGGATGGTCGGGCGCCGCCTGACGGGCTCGCGGAGGGTGGCGGCCGGCGCGGTGGCGGCGACGGTGTTCGTGGCCGCGCCGGGCCTGTACACGGGGTCGGTCCCCGGGCTGCTGACCTGGACGCCGCCGTACTCGTGGGCCAGCCCCACCCAGACGTTCGGCGCCCTGCTGTTCGCCCCCGTGATGCTCCTGCTCCTCGACCTGTCCGGGGCCGGACGGCGCGGCCGGGGCTGGTGGGCCCTCCTGACGGTCATGCTGGTGGCGCTGGCGGGGGCCAAGGCCACCTACCTGCCGCTCCTCGCGGCCGGCCTGCTGGTGGTCGCCGTCGTCGAGGCGGTCACCCGGTTCCGGGTGCCCCGGCGGGCGGCGGCCGTGCTCGGACTGACGGTGGCGTGCCTGGCGTTCGCGCACGTGGTGCTGTTCGGCGGCGCGCGGCAGGGCATCGTCGTCGATCCGCTCTCGATGGTCCGGGTGACCTGGCGCAACCTGACCGGCGTCAGCGCCGCGGAGCCGGTCGCGTGGCCGGCGGCGCTCGGGGCGACGCTCCTGTGCCTGCTCGGCGCGGCCGTCGCCTGGTGCGGGGCGCTGGGACTGCTGTGCCGGCCGCGGCTGCTCGCCCGCCCTCCCGTGGTGCTGGCGCTCGGCATGAGCGCGGCCGGGCTGGGCGCGGCGCTCCTGCTCGGCCATCCGTCGCTGTCGCAGGGGTACTTCCTGCAGGCGGTCTTCCCCTATCTGGCGATGCTCGCCTGCCTCGGCCTGGCCGTCGCGGTCCGGACGGCGAGGCTGCGGCCGGCCCTGGCGGTGGGGGCCGCCTGCGCCGGGGTGGCCGCCGTCGTGGCGATCCGCGCGATGCTCGGCGTGCGGGTGCCGCTCGGCCCCGGCGTGGACGCCGCCGTGCTCTACCTGCCGTACGCGGCACTGCTCGGCCTGGTGGTGACGGCCGGGATGGCGCTGCGCGCGCTGCGCCGGAGCCGGTCCGCGACCTTCGCGCTGCTGCTCTGCCTGGTCACCGCGGCGGGCACGCCGGCGGCGTGGACGGCGCAGCTCGCGCTGGGCGCCGCGAAGGGCCCGCTCCCGGCCGCCGCGCACCGCCGGGTGGGGCCGGACGCGCCCCGGGGCGCGGTCGCGGCCGGGCGATGGCTGCGCGCCAACTCGCACCCGGACGACCTCGTCGCCACCAACGCGCACTGCCGGTGGGGCTTCGAGTCCCCGTGCGACAGCCGCGCCTTCTGGGCCAGTGCGCTGAGCGAGCGGCGGGTGCTGGTCGAGGGCTGGGCGTACACGGCGACCTCCCTGGCCGGCGCGCGTCCCGAGGAGGAGGCGGAGCACCGCCCGTTCTGGGACCAGGAGCGGCTGCGCGCCAACGACGCCGTCTTCCAGCGGCCGTCGCCCGAGGCGGCCCGCGTCCTGCGCGAGCGCTACGGCGTGCGGTGGCTGTTCGTGGACGAGACCCGGCTGCCGGCGGGCGTCCGCCTGGACGCCGCGGCCACGCCGCGCTTCCGCTCCGGCGACCACGCCGTCTACGAGCTGACCGGCGACGACCCCGCGCCCCTCGCGACCCCGGCGACCCCGACCCCCGCGACCTCGCCCTCCGCGGCCCCGACCCCTGCAACCTCCGCGACCCGCAACCCCACAACCCACACCCCCCGGGACCACAGGCTGACCGGCGGTCCGGCGACCAGGGCCTCCACGAAGTGACCGGACAGAACTGATACAGAACTGATCGGTATGGCCTGGGGCACGGGCGGGCAATGTTTCGCGCGGCCGGGACGCGGGCCGGAGCGCCGCCACCGTCACCGGCCGTCCGGTGGCGATGATGACGCCCGTGAAGGTCATGACGTCCTCGGCGGCCCTCGCTCTTCGCACGCTGGCCACGCGCGGGGTCAGGCTGGGCCTGGAGACGGTGACAGGGGTGATCATCGCGCGCACCCTCCAGCCCGAGGGCAGGGGCGTCTACGCGGTGATCAGCACGGCGGCGTTCGCCGCCGTCGTCGTGGGCCACCTGTCGCTGGAGAAGTCGCAGATCGCCCTCTGGGAGGACCGTTCGCGGCACCCGGCGCTGGCCACGAACGGCCTGGTGCTGGGGCTGATCCTGGGCTCGCTGTCGGCGCTGGGCGCGCTGGGGATCGTCGCGCTGCTCGGCGCCCAGGGCGGGCTCGCCCTGTGGGCGCTGGCCCTGGCGGCGGTGCCGCTCGGCGCGGCCTCCGTCAACCTCAACGGCATCATGACTTTGCAGTCCCGCATGGACGTCGTCAACCGCAAGTCGCTCCTCGCCGCGCTGGCGCGGTGCCTGCCCATCCTGGCGCTCGCGGCCCTGGGACACCTGACGCTGACCGGCGTGGTCGCCTGCTGGGCGCTCTCGATCGCCCTGCCGTTCGTCCTCGTGGTGGGCGGGATGCGGCCGATCCGCCTGCGCATGGACCGGGCGCTCGTGCGGCGCCAGCTCAGCCTGTCCGGCAGGTACCACGTGGGCTGGGTGGCGCTGTACCTCATCGTCACCATCGACGTCCCGCTGCTCAGCGCGCTGGACTCGCCGTCCGCGGTCGGCATCTACACCGTCGCCGTCACGATCATGACCCTGACCCGGATCCCGTGCGAGACGATCACGCAGATCGTGCTGCCCAAGCAGGCGTCCTGTGACGTGGAGGAGGCCAAGCACGTCACGGTCCGCGCGCTGCGGCTCATGCTGCTCGTCTCCTCCGGCTTCGTGGTGGTGCTCGTGGCGGCCTCGCCGTGGATGATCCCGCTGGTCTACGGCGACTCCTTCGCGGGGAGCGTGGCCCCGCTGCTCGCGCTCGCCCCGGGAACCGTCGCCCTCATGCTGGTCAGAGCCGTCGAGCAGCACCTCGTGCGGCTGGAGCGCCCGTCGACGATGACCGCCGTCTCGGTCGGCGTGCTCTGCGCGAACGTGCTGCTCAACCTCGTGATGATCCCGCGCTGGGGCGCGGTGGGCGCTGCGGTGGCCTCCACCGTGACGTACGCCGCCCTGGCCGCCGTGGAGATCACGCGCTTCGCCCGGTTGACGGGGCTGCCCGCGAGGGCGCTGGTCCCGGGCAGGGCGGAGGTCCATTCGGTGGTGAAGCCGCTGATGGCGGCGGCTTCCGGAAATTCGCGACACGCCCCGCGGCATCCGGCGTCGCACCGTCCGGATTCCTACTCTGAGTGATGACGATATCGCCGACAGTGGAGGACTCATGGGCACGTCCGGAGAGCCGTCCGGCCTCAGGCGCGTCGCGCTGCTCATCGGGCAGCTCGGCCTGGGCGGCGCGGAGAAACAGGTGTCCCTGCTCGCGCGCGAGCTGCACAGCAGGAACATCGCCGTGGACGTGCTGCTGCTGTCGAAGGGCGGCCCGCACGAGGCCACGCTGCGCGCCGCCGGGATCCACGTCCACCATCTCGGCTTCACCAGGACACCGTCCGGCAGCATCGCCGACCCGCGCAACGTCCGGGCCTTCGCCCGGCTCGTCCTGCTGCTGCGCCGGCTCCGGCCGGACGTGCTGCACGCGTACCTCCTGCACAGCTACCTGATCGGGGCGCCCGCGGCGCTGCTGGCGCGGGTGCCCGTGATGGTCGCCGGCCGTCGCGGCCTCAGCGACATCAAGAGGAAGCAGGGGCGGCTCTTCTCGGTGGGCAGCGCGATGACCGCGATCACCGACCACGTCGTCGCCAACGCGGCGGCGGTCGCCGAGGACGCGCGGACTGTCGAGGGCATCCCGCCGCACAAGCTCAGCGTCATCTACAACGGCCTTTCCGACGCGGCGCTGGAGGTCGTCGAGCCCGCGACCGTCGACACCCGGCTGCCCGTGGTGGTGTGCCTGGCGCGCCTGCGGCCCGAGAAGGGGCACGACTGCCTGCTCGACGCCGCCGCCCTGCTCGCCCGGGAGGGCCGCCGGTGCACCTGGCTGCTCGTCGGCGACGGCCCGGAGACCGAGCGGCTCCAGGCCCGGGCCCACGCGCTGGACGTCGACGTCCGCTTCTGGGGAGCGGTGACCGACCCCCGGCCGCTGCTGGCCCGGGCCGACGTCGTCGTGCTCCCCTCCGTCTCCGAAGGACTGAGCAACGCGATCATGGAGGCGATGGTCCAGCGGCGGCCGATCGTGGCCACCGCGGTCGGAGGGACGCCGGAGCTGCTGGGCGACGACCGCGGCGTCCTGATCCCGCACTCGGACCCGGCGGCCCTCGCCCGGGCCGTGGCCGGCCTCCTCGACGACCCGGGGCACGCCGCGCGCCTGGGCGCCGAGGCCCGGGCCTGGGTCCTGAAGAACCTCGACGCCACGACCATGGTCGAGGAGCACCTCGCGCTGTACCGCGGACTCCTCGCCCGGAGGTGAACGGCGTTCCGCTCGCTCATGGCGCTTTCAGGTAACGGCAACGACTCCGTCCAGCGCAGAGCGCCTGCCCGGCTGTGATCGCGGGCGCGTCCAGACTCCCCTCATGGCCATATCTCGACCGGGTTACGCGCTCGAAGAGCAGACAATCACACGACCGGGCCGCCGCGCCGGTGAGGCGGGGGGCTCCCCCCGGCAGGACGCGGCGCGGCGGCTGCTCCGGTGGGCTCCCGCCGTGCTCACCGCCGGCTTCGTCGCGGCCGTCCTGTACCGCTACGGCGTCTCCCTCCCGGACATGGGCCGCTACGGCGCGTACCTCGCGCTGTGTCTCGCGCTCCCGGGCCTGCTCCTCGTCCGCGCCCTCTACGGCGGCAGCCGCACCCTGGCGGAGGAGCTGGCGCTCGGCACGGCGCTCGGCCTGGCCGTCGAGCTGGCGGCCTACGTCGCGGCCCGGGCGGCGGGCTTCCCGCTGCTCGTCCTGGCGTGGCCGGCGCTCACCTACGCCGCGTTCCTCGCCGTGCCCGGCCTGCGCAGGCACTGGAGGGGGAGCGGTCCGCGGCCGGCCGCGCCGCTCTGGTGGCCGTGGGCGCTGGCGGCGCTCGTCTGCTACCTGGTGGCCAAGGCCGCCTACAGCCACTTCGCCGCCGCGCCGCTCACCTGGCCGGAGCTCGCGGGGTACTCGGACGACGCGCCGTTCCACCTCGGCCTGATCGGCGAGCTGAAGCACCACCTGCCGCCGACGAGCCCCATCGTCGCGGGCGAACCGCTGTTCTACCACTGGTTCGTCTACGCGCACTGGGCGGCCGCGAGCTGGATCACCGGCGTCGAGCCGCTGGTGCTGCTGCTCCGCCTGGGCATGCTGCCGGTGCTGACCGCGTTCGTCGTGCTGGTGGCGATGCTCGGCCGCCGGGTGACCGACTCGTGGACGGGCGGCGCGCTCGCGGCCGCGGCCACGCTCTTCGTGGGCGCCGCCCGCCTGTTCTTCGGCCCGCTCGGGACGTTCACCTGGGGCGGGATCCACGACGCGGCATGGGGCAGTCCCACGTTCGCCTTCGGCGCGCTGCTGTTCGTCCCCGCCGTCCTGCTGCTGACCGAGCTGTTGCACCACCGCTGGTACGACCTGGGCGCGTGGCTCGTCCTGGGCGTCTTCCTGCTGGCGGTCATGGGCGCCAAGGCCACCTACCTGCCGATGCTGCTCGTGGGGCTGGCGGCCGTGGCGGCGATCGAGGGGGTGCGGCGGCGCCGGGTGCCGTGGCCCGCGCTCACGGCGCTCCTGATGACCGGGACGTGCCTGGTCTTCGCGCAGCTCGTCCTGTTCGGCGGGCGGCGGCAGGGCCTGATGGTCGCGCCCTTCTCCTTCATGCGCACCGTCTGGCAGGACCTGACCGGCATGCCGGTGGACGCGACTCCCACGCTGCTGTCACTGGCCGGCGTCACGACGGTATACCTGCTGGCCTGGGCGGTCACCTGGAGCCCGATGCTGGGGCTGCTGAGCAGGCCGCGGCTGTTCGTCCGGCCCGACGTGGTGCTCATGGTGGGCATGGCGGCCGCGGGGCTCGCCGGGATGATCGTCCTCGATCACCCCGGGCGGAGCCAGATCTACTTCCTGTGGGGCTCGCACCCGTACCTGGTGATCCCCGCCGTCTTCGGCGTCCTCGTCATCCTGCGCCGGGCCCGGGTCCCGCACGCCTGGGCGCTGTGCGCGATCGGGGCCGGGCTGGCCGGCGCCTACGCGATCCCCCTGCTGCTCGGCGTCACGGCGCCCCTGGAGCCGGGCCGGTCCGACACCGTCCTGCTCCTCCCGTACCTGATGCTGGTGGCCGTCGTCGCGCTGGCGTCGCTGGTCGTCGTGGTCACGCGGTCCCGGCTGCGCGGCTGGGCCCTGGTGATCGTGGCGCTGGCCGCCATGGGCCTGCCCGCCGCGCACCACGTGCGCGTGATCTCGGTCCTGTCCGGCGCGAGCGGGTCGGCGGCGGCCGCGGCGGAGCCCGCGCCGCCGGCGCCGCCCGGGGTGCTGACCGCCGCGCGCTGGCTGCGCGAGCACTCGTCGCCCGACGACCTGGTCGCCACGAACGTGCACTGCCGGTGGGGGTTGGAGAACCCCTGCGACTCGCGCCAGTTCTGGATCTCCGCGCTGACCGAGCGGCACATGCTGGTCGAGGGATGGGCGTTCACGGTGAAGAACGCGGACAGCTGGCAGCCCGGCCGGCTGGAGCAGCACCAGCCCTTCTGGGACCGGGACCGGCTCGCGGCCAACGACGCGGCCTTCGTGTCGCCGTCCGCGGCCACGGTCCAGGGACTGCGGGACCGCTACGGCGTCCGCTGGCTCTTCGTGGACGAGCAGCGCCCCGGGGTGAGCCGCGACATCGGCGACTTCGCCCGGTTCCGCTTCCGCAGCGGAGCGTTCTCCGTCTACGAGACCGAGCCCTCCGGGGCCTGACCCCGCATCCGGCCGGCGGCCGCACCCGCGAGCCGCCGGCCGTTTCTCAGCGCCTGCTCAGCGCCTGCTCAGCGCCTGCTCAGCGCCTGCTCAGCGCCGTGCCGGAGCGGGCGGGACCGGATCGGCCGTCTCCAGCTCGTCCGGCTCCACCGGTGGAGCGGGCGACCGGTCCTGGGCGGACCGGGTCCAGGCCACCGCCGCGAGCAGGCTCGCGACCAGCACGATGGGCAGGCGCTGCCGGAAGATCAGTCCGATGTTGGCCATCGTGGTCGCGTAGGCGATCGTCCCCGGCACGAGGAACAGCAGGAAGATGAGGAGCGTCCTGCGGTCCCGGCGCCACAGCTCCCGCCCGCCCCGTATCGCGCCGTACAGCAGGATGTACCAGATGACCACGTCGATCTTTCCCAGCTGCAGCGTGAGGCTGCCGCTCTCCCAGGGGAAGGGCGACAGGAGCGTGTAGACCACCTTCATCCCCAGGCCGCTCCACCGGTCGCCGCCGTCGTCGAAGTGCACCCCCGACGCGTTCTCGGCGTTGGAGCGCATGACGGCCTCCGACTGTCCCTGGTCCATCTGCCGCTCGGCCAGCTCCAGCGGGGTGTTCTCGTACACGCCGCCCACGAACAGCATGGCGGCCATCAGCAGCGCGCCGAAGGCGAAGAGCTTGCGCACCGAGAACGCCGACTTCGAGGCCACCACGCCGCAGACGATCGGGATCACCGCCATGAAGACCATGTACGGGCGGACGTGCCACAGGCACCACAGCAGCGGCGCGGCCAGCAGCAGCACGCTCGTCCTGAACCGCTGCGCCACGGACGCGCCGATGCCGACGCAGGCCACCACGAGGAACGCGTTGAACCCGTCCTTGTAGGTGTCGGAGGTGTGCAGCAGGAACGCCGGAGTGAAGGCGGTCACCAGCAGCAGCCGGTACGCCGCCCGCTCGTCGGCCCCGATCAGCCGGGCGATCCGGTACATCACCACGCACAGCGCGCAGGCCAGCAGCGCCACCACGGCCGTGCACGCCAGCGGCGCCTGGCCGCCGCACAGGAACATGACCAGCGCGAAGATGTTGCACGGCACCGCCGCGGTGCCGAGGATCTCCATGTCCGCGGCCGTGACGAAATGGAAGCCGTCCAACTTCCAGGAGTTGAGGATCATCATCCCGCGGACCTCGTAGCCCAGGTTGTCGCCGCCGTAGTCGATGAGTCCCGAGCGCACCACCAGCACGTGGACGGCCAGGCGCGCCGCGAACGCGGCCAGCAGGACGGGCATCGCGCGCCGGGCCGCCGGCGCGTCCAGATGCGCGTTGACCAGCAGGATGAGGGCCACGGCGGCGGCCGCGACGATGACGAGTTCCATGGAGGCGACTTTCCGTCCATCTGAGCACCTTGCTCCGATGCCCAGAAGCCGAACCGGACCGCCGGCAGGCGGGTCGGCGACGACGACGCTAGCGGCGGGGGCCGCGCACATCACTTCCTGGAGTGTCTCCATGGCGTGCTGATTACCCCGCTTGGCCGACTCTTTCCGGTAAGGCGGCTTTCCTGCTGCGCTGCTTGTCCGGGGAAGCCCCACAAATCCCAAGGAGAGTAAGTGCCGACTCTCCGAGATAACGGCCAGGTAGGGAGCGAGAAAACATTTCACCACTGACCGCGACGCCGTAAGCCGAAATCGCCGATACCGCAGCTAGCTTCGCGGACGTGAGCCAGATTCGTCCTCTAGGAGCCGCATGAAGCCGGACAGTCGGATTCGTGTCATGGAAATCATCGCCCGGATGAACGTGGGCGGCCCCGCGACTCAGGTGCTGGGACTTTCCGAGCGGCTCGACCCGGACGTTTTCGCACACCGGCTCTACACGGGCCACGTCGGCGACGACGAGGGGGACCACCTCGGCCTGCGGCGGTCGGGCGTGCGGGTGCACCGCATCCCGGGCCTGGGCCGTTCGGTCCGGCCCACGGACGACTGCCGTGCCCTGTTCGCGCTGGTCTCCGCCATGCGGGCCTTCCGGCCGCACATCGTCCACACGCGGACCGCCAAGGCGGGCGCGCTCGGGCGGGTGGCGGCCACGCTGGCGGGCGTCGGCGCGGCCCGGGCCCACGTCTTCCACGGGCATCTGCTCGACGGCTATTTCTCCGGCGCCAAGCGCGCGGTGTACGTGCGCTCCGAACGGGTCCTCGCGTCCATGTCGGACCGCCTGGTGACCGTGGGCGCGCGCGTGCGCGACGACCTGCTGCGGGCCGGCATCGGCCGGCCGGAGCAGTACACCGTCATCCCGCCCGGCGTCCGCCTGGGGTCCGTCCCCGACCGCCTCCAGGCCCGCCGCGAGCTGGGCCTGCCGCCGGAGGCGCCCGTGGTGGCCTACGTCGGACGGCTCACCGGCGTCAAGCGGCCCGACCGGTTCGCCGAGGCGGCGCACGAGGTGCTGCGCCGGGTGCCCGGCTGTCACTTCGTCGTCTGCGGCGGCGGCGAGCTGCAGGAGCGGCTGGAGCAGGACATCGCGCCCGCCCGCGACGCCTTCCACCTGGTGGGCTGGCGCAAGGACGTCGAAACGATCTACGCCGCCGCCGACGTGGTCCTGCTGACCTCCGACAACGAGGGCACGCCGCTCACGCTCATCGAGGCCCAGATGGCCGGCACGCCGGTCGTCTCCACCCGGGTGGGCAGCGTCGCCGAGGTCGTCCAGGACGGCCGCACGGGACTGCTGGCCGGCATGGACTCCGCGGAGCTGGCGGAGCACACCGTCCGGCTTCTGACCGACCCCCTGCTCGCGAGCCGGATGGGCGAGGCCGCCCGCCGGTGGTCAACCGCCTCGTTCGACGTGGACCGCCTCGTGGCGGACACCGAGGCCCTATACCGATCGCTGGCCGAGCTCCGCCGGGATCGACGTGCAACTACAGGAGGGAAGAACAGGTGAAAGTCCTGGTAACCGGCGGCGCCGGGTTCATCGGCGCGAACCTGTGCCGGGCGCTCGCGGCGCGGCCCGAGATCGCGGGCATCACGGTGCTCGACGACCTGAGCACGGGCGACCTGGCCAACCTCGACGGCGTCGACGTGGAGTTCGTGCTCGGCAGCATCCTGGACGCCGACACGCTGGCGGACCTGGTCGCGGACGTCACGACCGTCGTCCACCTCGCCGCGCGCCCGTCGGTGCCCCGGTCCCTGCTCGACCCGCTGGCCTCGCACGAGGTCAACGCGACCGGGACGCTGCGGGTCCTGGAGGCGTGCCGGCCGGCCCGGCCGCACGTGATCCTCGCCTCGTCGTCCTCGGTGTACGGCGACTCGGCGGCGCCGTCCAAGCACGAGGACCTGCCGACCAGGCCGCTCAGCCCGTACGGGGTGAGCAAGCTGGCGACCGAGGCGTACGCCCTGGCGTACGCTTCCAGCTTCGCCCTGCCGGTGCTGCCGTTCCGCTTCTTCAACGTGTACGGCCCCCTGCAGCCCGCGGGGCACGCCTACGCGGCCGTGATCCCGGCGTTCGTCTCGGCGGTCCTGGAGGGCACCCCGGTGCCGATCCACGGCGACGGACACCAGGCCCGCGACTTCACCTACGTGGGCTCGGTGACGCAGGTGCTGTGCGAGGCGATCGTGCGCCGCGTCACCAGCGCCAAGCCGGTCAACCTGGCCTTCGGCACGCGCGTCCCGCTGCTGACGCTGAAGGACGTGCTCGCCTCGGTGCTCGGCCGGCCGGTCGACGCCGCCTTCCTCCCGCCGCGCACCGGCGACATCCGGGAGTCGCAGGCATCCCCCGACCTGCTGCGCGAACTGTTCCCCGGGGTGCGGCCGGTCTCGCTCGAGGACGGGCTCCGCATGACGGTCGCCTGGTTCCGGCAGGCGATGACCGCGAGCCCCGGCGTGCACGCGTGAAGCGCCGCCAACCGCAGCCAACGATCGTGTCCAGAGGGGAAACCATGAGCAACGCAGCCACGTGCACCTACTTGATAACGGGCGGCAGCGGATTCGTCGGCTCGCACCTGACCGACGCCCTGCTCGCCCGCGGCGACTCCGTGGTCGTCCTCGACGACCTGTCCACCGGGCGGCGGGACAACCTGCGCCCGCACCCCGCCCTGCGCTTCGTGCGCGGCTCCATCCTGGACGAGCTGATCGTCGACGAGCTGGTCCACGAGTGCGACGTGGTGGTCCACCTGGCCGCCGCCGTCGGCGTCAAGCTGATCGTCGAGCAGCCGCTGAGGTCGCTGATGACCAACATCAGGGGCTCCGAGAACGTCATCGAGGCGGCGCACCGCTACCGCAAGAAGATCCTCGTCGCCAGCACCAGCGAGATCTACGGCAAGAACTCCACCGGCCCGCTGCGCGAGGACGCCGACCGCATCCTCGGCAACACCGGCGTCGTGCGCTGGGCGTACAGCACGGCCAAGGCCGTGGACGAGATCCTGGCCAACGCCTACCACCACGAGCGGGGCCTGCCCTCCATCGTGGTCAGGCTGTTCAACACCGTGGGACCGCGGCAGAGCCCGGCGTACGGCATGGTCATCCCGCGCCTCGTGCGGCAGGCCCTCGCCGGGGTCCCGCTGACGGTCCACGGCGACGGCACCCAGACCCGGTGCTTCGCCCACGTGCTCGACGTGGTGGACGCCCTGCTGCGGCTGCTCGGCGACGAGGCGGCCGTCGGCCAGACCTTCAACATCGGCTCGGCGGAGGAGGTGAGCATCCTGGAGCTGGCCAAGCTGGTCATCGAGCACACGGGATCCACCTCGGGCGTCGACCTGATCCCGTACCACGAGGCCTACCGCAAGGGCTTCGAGGACATGGTCCGCAGGGTGCCCGACACCACCAAGATCCGTGAGCTGACCGGATGGACGCCGCGGCGCACGCTGGACGAGATCCTCACGGAGGTCGTCAGGGAGGCGCGCGAGGAGCTCGCGGTGGCGATGCCGTGAGCGGCGTGCTCACGCCGGCGGCCTGCGGCGCCGCCTGCGTCCTCACGGCGCTGACCTCCGTGCCGCTGAAACGCCTGGCGCTGCGGTGGGGGTTCACCGACCGTCCCGGCGGCCACAAGGCCCACGCGCGCCCGACCCCGTACCTGGGCGGCATCGCGATCGCGCTGGTCACGGTCGTGACCACGGTCACCGTCGCGGGGCTCGCCGACCGGCGGCTCACCGCGATCCTGCTGGCGGCCACCGCGGTGGCCGCCCTCGGGCTCATCGACGACATCGCCTCGCTGCCCGCGCTCACGCGGCTGATCGTGGAGACGGTGGCGGCCACCGGCGTCGTGCTGGGCGGCGTCCAGCTCACCGTCACCGGCGGCTGGCCGGACGCGCCGCTGACGATCGTGTGGATCGTCGTGGTGACCAACTCCTTCAACCTGCTCGACAACATGGACGGCGCGCTGGGGGCGGTGACGGCCGCCTCGGCCACGTTCCTGGCGGCGATCGCGTTCCTGCTGACGCAGCCGGCCCTGGGACTCTTCCTCGCCGTCCTGGCGGGCGCCGCGCTGGGCTTCCTGCCCCACAACTGGGCGCCGGCCAAGATGTTCATGGGCGACTCCGGCTCGCTGTTCATCGGGTTCGGCCTGACCTGCTCGGCCATCGTCCTGGTCAGTGGGCGCGGCCCGGACACCGTGGTCGCGGGGCTGCTGCTGCCGACGTTCGTGGCGACGGTCGACACCGGCGTGGTGTTCCTGTCGCGGCTGCGGGCCGGACGCTCGCCGCTCGCGGGCGGCACCGACCACGTCTCGCACCGGCTGCGCCGGCTGGGTTTCGACACCCGTCTGGTCGCGGTGGTGCTGGGCCTGATCGCCATGCTCGCCGGCGCGCTGTGCACGTCCATGGTCGTCGGCCTGGTGCCGCCGCTGACCGCGGCGATCGTGGGGGCGGGCACGGCGGTGGCCGCCGTCGCCCTGCTCCAGGGCGTGAACGTCCACCAGCCGCGCCGGGCCCTCGACAACCCTCCACGAATCCGCGAAAGGCGGCGATGATCTCTTGGACCTGCTCTCCTTCATCCGGCTGGCTCGCAAGAGCTGGTGGCTGATCCTGCTGTCGCTGGTCGTCTCGGTGGGCGCCGCACTGGTGATCACCGCGAACATGCCGCCCAAGTACGCGGCGACGACCACCATGCTGTTCTCCAGCCACGACAAGCAGGGCGGCTTCTCGCCGGCCTACCAGGTGAGCACCCTGTCGCAGGGCGTGCACTCCTACGCCAACCTGCTCACGAGCCGCCGCATGGTGAGCCAGGTGACCACGCCCGACGACGTGGCCCGGCTGCAGCAGAACATCACGGTCGACGTCGTGCCGGGCACCGTGCTGCTGCGCGCGATGGTCACCGACGAGGATCCCGAGCGGGCCGCCTCGCTGGCCAACGCCCTGAGCACCAAGTTCGCGCGGCTGGTGAGCCAGATCGAGCGGCCGACGCCCACCAGCAGGCCCACGGTCAAGGTGACCGTCGTCGACGACGCCCAGGTGCCCAGGACGCCGGTCAGTCCCATGCCGGTGGTCAACGTCCTGGTCGCCATGCTGATCGGGCTGGTCGTCTCCGTCAGCTCGCTCATCCTGCGCGACCGCCTGGACACCACCATCAAGAACAGCGCCGCGCTGCAGCAGGCGGCCGGCAGCTCCACGCTCGGCATCATCGGCTACGAGCGGGACGCCAAGCGCCACCCGCTCGTCGTGCGCCGCAAGGGGCGCTCGTCCCGGGCCGAGGCGTTCCGGTCGCTGCGCACCAACCTGCAGTTCATCGGCGTCGACCGCAAGCCCAGGTCGCTGGTGGTGACGAGCTGCCTGCCCAACGAGGGCAAATCGTCCACCTCCTCCAACCTGGCCATCACCCTCGCCCAGGCCGGCTGGCGGGTCCTGCTCGTGGACGGCGACCTGCGCCGCCCCCGGCTGCCCGACTACTTCGGCATCGAGGGCGGCGTCGGCCTGACCGACGTGCTCATCGGCAAGGTCAGCCTGGAGGGCGTCGTCCAGACGTGGGGGGAGCCGCGCCTGTTCGTGCTGCCGTGCGGCCAGATCCCGCCGAACCCGAGCGAGCTGCTCGGCTCCGACGGCATGCGGCAGCTCCTGGCCGACCTCACCGCGGACTACGACATGGTGATCATCGACGCGCCGCCGCTGCTGCCCGTCACCGACGCGGCCACGCTGTCCGCCCTGTGCGACGGGACCATCCTGGTCGCCAGGTACGGCCGGACCCGGCACGAGCACGTGGTGCGCGGCATCGAGCTGCTGGCGTCGGTCAGCGCCCGCGTCGTCGGCACGGTGCTGAACTTCGTGCCGGCCAAGGCCAGCCGCTACGACGGCTACGGCTACGGCTACGGCTACGAGTCCAAGGCGCAGCAGGTCGAGGTCAAGGCGCCGGTGGGGGTGTGAGCAGCCGCAACGGCGCCGCCAGCGCCTCGGCGATCCGGCGCCCGGCCGCCCGGTAGGCCCACCGGGACCGGCCGTACGGGTCGGCGATGTCGGGATCATCCACACGGACCAGGCCGCGCAGCGCCGCGGCCTGGTCCACGAGCGTCCGGGCCCGGCGCACGGGGTCGCGCTCGCGGCCCACGGCGTCGCCGTCCGCCTCGGCCGCCAGCACGCCGAACTCGGCGATGGTGAACGCCCGCGTGGCCGCCGGCAGGTGCAGGGCCACGACCTCGGCCCGGTGCAGGACGGTCGCCGCCAGCACCAGGTCGGCCCCGGCCACCAGTGGGGCCGTCAGCGGCCGGGAGGCGAAGCCGGACGGGTCGCCGCCGAGCCGCAGCAGCGCCCGCCGGGCGTGCTCGGGCATGGGCATGCCCGGCGCGGCGCGGGTGCCCGCGCTTTCCACGAGGAAGCCGGTGCCGAGGGCGGCGCGGGCCAGCCGCTCGGCCAGCGGCGAGCGGCAGAGGTTGCCGGTGCACACGAACAGGATGCGGAAGGTGCCCGTCACGGTGCCGCCTGTCATCAGCTCTCCGGTACGGCGGCGCAGCCGCCGGGGTCCTGGAGGATCGTCGTGGTCTGCGGCCGGACGAGCGGCTGCACCGGCGCCGCCGGCGCCGCCGCCGAGGCCGGCTCCAGCAGCGTGAAGTCGAGGGTGCGCGCCTGGCCGGGGGCGAACTCCAGCACCGTGGAGTAGACGGGGTGCGAGCGCTCCACCTCGCGGATGGGCTCGATCCGCGTGCCGTCCACCCGCGCCTCGGCCAGCCGGGAGCCGACGCTCGCGTACATCGACACCCACAGCAGCGTGGAGCCCTCGGCGTGCTCCCGTTCCGGCGAGTCGAGGCGGGTCGTCACGTAGGCCGGCAGCCTGCGGCGCGGCACGTCGTTGTCCAGCCGCACGCGCACGCGCGAGGCGCGCCATCCGCCGTTGCACCGCCCGAGCCGGTACTCCAGCGAGCGGCCGAGGTAGTAGTCCAGCTTGTTGCCGGCGGAGTTGTTGACGACCAGCCCGGCGAACGGCCCGGGCGCGCTCGGCAGCACCCCGCCGAGCGGGGTGGCGGCCAGGCGGCGCTCCTCGGCCTCGTGGCGGCTCCACACCTGGATCCGCCGCTCCTCCACCATGCGCGACAGGGCGGAGACCGCCTTCAACGGGTCGGGACGGGCCTGGAACATGGCCTCCACAACGGCCCCGGCGACCTTGATGAGGTAGCGCTTGCGCCGGCGCGGGTCGTCGAAGCGGGCGTACGCCTCGCGCTCGGTGAGGTCCACGACGTTGCGGGCGGTCACCATCTCGCCGCTCGGCAGCTTGACCGGGCCGATGAGCTCCAGCATGCGCGACAGGCCGACGGGGTCGGTGGCGATCGCCCCGTCCAGCCGCTGGCCGGTGTGCCGGCGCCACAGGCCGGTCCACGTGGCCGCCGCGTACGGGAAGTGCGGGGAGAGGTTCGAGATCGACAGGAGTTCGGCCGCGCCCGGCCCGTAGCGGGCACGGTAGGCGGGGCCGTGGTCGACGACGGGCGCGGAGGTGCGGGGGAGGGCGTTGTTGGCGGAGAGCCGGGTGATGCCGATCCCGTCGCGCCCGGCGTTGAGGATGCCGAAGGCGCCCACGAGCCCGCCGGTGCCGCGGGCCTCGGCGTTGGTCTGGAAGGCCAGGAAGTAGTGGCGCGGGCCGTCGTGGCCCAGCATCGGGGGGAGCAGGGTGGCGGCGCCGGCCCCGGCGCGCAGGTAGCCGAGCAGCCGGTCGGTCTCGCGCAGGGCGCTCGCGCGCGCCGTGTCCAGCTCGGCCAGGCCGGTGGCCGCCGGGGTGGCGGCCAGCGACTGCCTGGCCCGGTCGATCCGGTCGGCGGCGGCCCGCAGCTTCGGCGCGGCCACGCTGAGGTCGCCGAGCAGGTGGGGGACCTCACGCATGGACAAGCCGCCGGGCCGCACCAGTCCGCCGCCGGCCTGATGGACGGTGGCGAGGACGTCGGTGAGCTCGGCGGCGGTGTCCGCCAGGCCGCGGACGGCCGTCGCGCCGTCCCCCAGGAAGGGGGCGTGGGTGAGCAACGACCAGTCCGGGCCGGCGGTGAGCCGGTGCGCCTCGGCGGCGTGCCGGCGGGCGTCCGCGAGCGCCTCGCCCATGAGGTGCGGGGCGCTCGCGGGGAGCCGTTCCAGCGCGTCCCTGGCGGCCTGCAGGTGCTCGCGCACGCCCAGGCCGAGACGCGCCTCCCAGGCGCCGGCCAGCGTGAGACACGCGGCCGGGCCCAGCAGCCCGGCGACGAGGAGCCGGCGCCGGTTGCTGCTTGACTGACGGAGGTTCTTACTTGGCATCGGAGGAGCGGCGACGCCTCACGGCGATGACGGTGCCGGCGATGCCGACGAGCAGCAGGCCCGTGCCCGCGGCCACCATCGGCCGGACGTCGGCGCCGGTCATCGGCAGCTCGGGACCGGCCTCCTTCTTCCAGCACTCCACCTCGAAGCAGCCGCCGTCGGGGCCGTGGCCCCACGGGCCGTCGTCCCACGGGCCGAGGTCGACGGTGAAGTGCTTGTCGATGTCCTGCGGCGTGGGCGTCGGGGTGACGTCGTCCTCGTCCTCGTCGGACTCGTCCGTCTCGTCCTCGTCGTCGTCCAGCGGGTTGACGCCCGAGTCCCCGAGGTCGCCGGAGATGTCGTTGTCGCCGCCGACGCCGATCCCGGCCGGGTCGTTGGCCGGTCCGTCCTCGTCCTCGCCGGTGCTGATGCCGCCGGCGACCGTCTCGCCGTTCTGGGACGAGGCCGACGACGTGCAGGACTCGTCGTCGCAACCGGGCGTCACGAGGTCCGTGAGCGGCTGGGGCGCGGACGAGTTCGACAGGACGTCGAGCTGGCTGAAGTCACCGAGGTCCGCGTTGTCGGACTGCTGGCCGTTCGTCGTGGACGCGTTGGTCTGCTCGTCGTCGTCGCCCTGGTCGACGGCCACGGCGTCGGCGAAGGCGTCGTTGGCGTTGTCGCTGGTGTTGTTGTTGTCGAGGCAGGCGTTGACGTTGATGTCACCGCCGTCGGAGCGGGGGCACGGCGGGTACTGCGGGCCGAGCAGCGGCCCGTGCGTGACCGTGGTCGCCTGCACGGCGGCGGCCGTGTGCGCGACGGCCGTGGCCAGCCCCGCGGTCCCGAAGGCGATCCCACCTCCCACCGCCATGGCCGCGAATATCGTTTTCCTGACTTTTTCTGCCATTTCGGACTCCCCGAGACGGTAGTGCGGGCCATAGAACATTTCGCCCGGAATATTCAGCGACATGTTCACTACGGAACCCGTTATATGTGCCGGGTCTCGCGACGCTCCGCGCGGCACACGAGCCTTACCGAAGGATCAGGCATCGTTCGCCGGGCGTTGACGCTGCGGTCTCAGGGGTTCTCGGGGATGGTGTGCGGCGTCCCTTTTCTCGCGGACGGCGCCGGGTTCGCGGCCGATCCGTACGTTGGGAGTCGCTATGTGCGGTAGTTTTACCTTTCGTCCCGTTAGCTGGGCGTCTCGCGATGGCGGCAGCTCTCTTGCCCGACATATACGGTCCAAAGTCCGCGCAAGCCGGAAAAGCGGGCATATCACAACACGCTCGCTGCGAGCTGTCACACCTTCGCTATTTCAGCACGCGATCGCGGCGTGAGGGGCGCGCCACGCGAGACACCCCGGCGCGACGTCCGGCGCGGACCCGTTCCCCGGCTCGGGTGTGCGGACCCGTTCCCTGGTTCGGGCGTGCGGACCCGTTCCCTGGTTCAGGCGTGGGGTCCGGACGTGACGGCCGACGCCGTGTCGATCACTTCGTCCAGGACGTCGCGGGAGCGGATCAGATCCGTGATCATGCGGTTGATGCGGGCGCGCTCCGCGGTGAGCTCGTCGACCAGCTTCGGGGTGGCGACCTCGTTCGGACGGCCGTCCTCGTCCTTCATGCAGGGCAGCAGTTGCGCGATCTTCTCGCTGTTCAGGCCCGCCGCGTAGAGCGTCTGGATGCGGACGACGCGGTCGACCGCCCACTCGCCGTAGTCGCGGTGGCCGCCGGGGGTGCGCTGCGCGCGCAGCAGCCCCTGTGTCTCGTAGTAGCGCAGGGAACGCTCGCTCACCCCGGTGCGCCGGGCCAGCTCGCCGATCCGCATGCCCTCACCTCGCCTGACGACGACTTGAATCTGACATTGATGTCAACTTCTACCATGCCGGCACGACGAGCACACCGTCCATGGAGGAAGCAACATGAGTGACCTGACCGGCAAGGTGGCGCTGGTGACCGGTGGCAGCCGCGGGATCGGCGCGGCGATATCGCGACGGCTGGCCGGCGCGGGGGCGGCGGTCGCGCTGACCTACGTCCAGGCGGCGGACCAGGCGCGCGAGGTCGCCAAGGGGATCGAGGCCGACGGCGGCAGGGCCGCGGTCGTCCAGGCCGACCTGACCCGTCCGCAGGCCGCGGCGGAGGCGGTGGAGCGGACGGTACGCGAGCTGGGCCGCATCGACATCCTGGTGAACAACGCGGGCTTCCTCGCCTACGGCCCGCTGGCGGAGGTGTCCGCCGAGGACCTGGACCGGGCGCTCGCGGTGGACGTCCGGTCGGTGTTCCTGGCCGCCCAGGCCGCGGCCCGCCACATGGGCGACGGCGGGCGGATCATCAGCGTCGGGTCGTGCTTCAACGGGCGCGTCCCCGGCTCGAACTTCGTCGTGCAGGCGATGGCGAAGTCGGCGCTCGTCGGGCTGACCAAGGGGCTGGCCCGGGAGCTGGGACCGCTCGGGATCACCGCCACCGTCGTGGACCCAGGCCCCATCGACACCGACATGAACCCGGCCGACGGCGAGACCGCGGACTTCCAGCGTTCCCTCACCGCCCTGGGACGCTACGGCGAGGCCGAGGACATCGCCGCGGCGGTGGCCTACCTGGCGGGTCCCGGCGGCCGCTACATCACCGGCACCGCCCTCGCCGTGGACGGCGGCTACACCGTCTGACGGCGACCGCGCGAGCATGATCGCCATCAGCGCCGCGGTCGCCACGGCCCCGTTGCGCAGGATCGCGCGATCGCCTCGGCCATCAGCACGCGGGCCCTGGACGGCGTGGCGACGTATGTCGTGTCGATCATGCCGGACGCGTGCTCGCCGCTGATGGTCATCGCGCCCGGCATGCCGAACGGAAGCCGGGCCAGGACCCCCCACGTACACGGCCACGATGATCCCCATGGCGGCCTGGTCGCCCGTGCGGGCCGGATCCCGGCGCGCGATGACGGTGGAGACGCCCCGCACGGTGAGCGCGAGCGACACGAGGACGCCGGTGCCCAGCGCGCACCAGGTCGAACGCAGGGTCCGCAGCTTGATCCACTCCGCGGCGACCGCACTCACGGCGCGCTCCTTCCGATGACGTCCACGAACGCGTCCTCCGGCGACGTGCCCGGACGTCCCAGCTCGGCGATCCCGGCGTCGGCACGCAGCCTCCCTCGGTCGAGAACGATCATCAGGTGACTCGACACGAGCACCGTGCGGCCCTCGGCGGCCAAAGGCTTGAGCAGGCCGCGCAGCCGGCGGACGCCTTCGGGAACGAGCCCGTTGGCGGGCTCGTCCAGCACGGGCACCTCCGGGTCGCCGAGCAGCGCCGCGGCCGGCCCCGGCGGCCTGGACGTCACCGAACGCGAGCCTGAGGTCCTCGTCCTGGTGGCCCGGGGTCTGTCCGACGCGGAGATCGCCCGGAGCCTGTGTGTCAGCAGCCTCAGCCCCGGAGCCTGTGCGTCAGCCTCAGCACGGTGAAGACGCGCGTCAGCAACCTGCTGACCCAGTTCGACGCCCGGACCCGCGTCCACCTGGCCATCGCCGCCCACGAGGCGCACCTCGTCTCAGGTCCGGACGAGAGGGGCGGCGCACCCGGCTCAGCCGCTGCGGGACAGCCAGAGGCCGATGGCGGTGACGCGCGAGTCCACGCCGAGCTTGGCGTAGATGCGGTTGACGTGGTTCTTGACCGTCTTCTCGCTGAGGAAGAGACGGCGCGCGATCTGGCCGTTGGACTGACCCGTGGCGATGAGGTCCATGACCTCGGCCTCGCGCTTGCTCAAGGACGTGAACACGCTTTCGAACGCTGCGTCGTCGACTCTCATCCGGCCTCCGGGGGCGCGCAGACGGTCAGAATCGCCGATGCCCCCGTGCTTCCGGCGTTAGCGGTAGACAGCGAGCATAACTCGCATTGTCATGGTTTGGGGACGATAAGGAGAAAAACGGCAACGGCCGGTCCCTGGGGACCGGCCGTGCGCTCGGGGTGAGTGAAGGGACTTGAACCCTCGACATCCAGGACCACAACCTGGCGCTCTGCCAACTGAGCTACACCCACCATGGCCGCCTCGTGAGGCGGCACAGGAAAAGTGTAGCGGTGTTCGGGAGTCTTTTCGCCATCGGCGACGCACCGACACGTGTTCACCCGCTCACACGCGATCCCCGGCCGGGCCGGGCGGGGTCAGCCGCTGACGCGCTCCGCCAGCGTGCGGGCCGTCGCCGAGTCGGGGCCGGGCTGGGCCACGAACACCGACGCGCGGTAGTAGCGCAGCTCCCTGATGCTCTCCGTGATGTCGGCCAGCGCCCGGTGGCCGCCCTGCTTCTCCGGCGCCGCGAAGTACACGCGCGGGTACCAGCGTCGCACCAGCTCCTTGATGGAGGACACGTCGATCATCCGGTAGTGCAGGAAGGCGTCGACCGCGGGCATGTCGCGCGAGATGAACGTACGGTCCGTGCCGATGGAGTTGCCGCACAGCGGCGCCTTCTTCGCCTCGGGGACGTGGCGGCGGATGTAGTCGAGGACGAGCGCCTCGGCCTCGGCCAGCGTCACCCCGCCCGCGAGCTCCGGCAGCAGCCCGGAGGCGGTGTGCATCTCGCGGACCACCTGCGACATCTGCTCCAGCGACTCGGGCGGCGGCTTGATGACCACGTCGACGCCCTCGTCGAGCTGGTTGAGCTCGCTGTCGGTGATGACGCACGCCACCTCGACGAGCGCGTCGCGGCCAAGGTCCAGCCCGGTCATCTCACAGTCGATCCAGACCAGCACGTCACTCATTCGTTCTCCTCGCCCAAGCGGCTCGGAGCGCCCGCCCGCTTGCTCACAGGACCAGCCTAGTGCCAAGCGTCAGGCAGGCTTGAGTGAGCTCAGAACCTTGGCGACCACGTCCGTGCCGAGATTGTCGGGAACCGACACGTAAAGGATGGCCGGGCGCTCGCCCTCGCCGCGATCCATGAGCACGATCGCGCCGTTCTCCTTGTTCCAGCGGTAGCCCTTCTGCTTCGAGATCTTGCTGAAGTCGTGCTGGAACTGGAGCACCCAGGCGTCCTTGCCCCCGATCTTGAGGGCCTTGTCCTGCACGATCTTGGTCGTGTGCTGGATCTGGTAGTACTTGGCGAAGTCGATGAACACCGACTTGGCCGTCACGCCGAGCCTGCCCTTGCCCTCGTAGGGATAGACCTCGTTCAGGGTGCCGGTGTAGATGTTGCCGATCCAGTTGCTGTCGCCCTCGTACTTCTCCTGCGCGACCTTCTCGACGCCGCTCGACCACCTCTGCTGGGCGGGGTCGGCCGTGGGGTCGGTGCCGTTGATGTCGGCGTAGCCGGGCACCGTCCAGCCGTCGGGCACGGCGTACGAGATGCCGGCACCCGGGTCGGAGACGCGGCCGTCCTGCGCCTGCGGCAGCTCGGTCGGGGCCGGGGTGGGCTGCGTGCTGGGCGGCTCCGACTCGGACGGCGACTCCGTCTCGGTCGGCGTGGAGGACGGCGGCAGGGCGACCGTCGGCTTGTCACGGTTGATGAAGAAGATGCCCGCGACCACGATGAGCGCCACCACGACCAGCGCGGCCAGGCCACCGAAGATCCACGGCATGGGGTTGCGCTGCTTCGGCGCCGGGCCGAATCCGGGGCCGGGCAGTTGCGCGCCGCCCCACTGGCCGGGCTGGCCCTGCGCGTAGGGGCCGGGCTCGCCGTACGGACCCTGACCCCCGTACGTGGGGAGCACCTGGGTGGGCTGCGGCGAGCCGAAGGCGGGCTGGCCGGGACCACCGGGCTGACCCGGACCGCCGGGCTGACCGGGACCGACGGGGGCCTGCGGCTGGCCGGGGCCGCTCTGCTGGGGGGCGCCGTACACCTGGGTCGGTCCGCTCTGCTGTCCCGGGCCGCCGGGCTGTCCGGGGCCGCTGGGCTGTCCGGGGCCGCTGGGCTGTCCCGGGCCGTACGCCTGTCCGGGGCCGCCGGGCTGGCCGTACTGGAGCGTCGGGTTGGCGGGGGTGGCCGACCAGTCGTGGCCGGGCTGCGACCCCGAGGGCGGCTGCTGCTGTGGCGCCGCCCCGGGCTCCTGCGGATGCGTGGCGTCGGTCCACTGGGCGCCGTCCCACCAACGGAGTTGGGGCGATCCGTAGGGGTCCGGGTACCAGCCCGCGGGGGTCTGCGTGGTCATGCTGGCCAGATTAGTAAGAACCGCATTGATATGCATTGTCGACGGCGGCCCTTCGGCGCGGGCCGGTCGTCAGCACTTGTACGTGAAGCTCGCCTTGTCGCTGCGGACGGGCCCCGGAGACAGGATCCGGAGGGTGGCCGTCGCCCTGACCGTGGACTTCCCCTTGAGCGTCCACCGCAGCGGCACCTGGTACGAGGTCCGGTCGGAGGTGGTGCGCAGGGTCTGCTTGACCACTTCCTTGTCGAGGTTCTTGCGCCATTCGTACTGGATCTCGCCCGCGCCGCCGTTGGTCACGATGGTGCCGGTGACCACGACGGCGCTGTCGCAGCCCTGCGTCTTCTTCGGCGCGGCGACGTCCACCGACGCGACGGCCAGGTCCGGCCCGCCGCCGCTCAGCCTGAACCAGGCCAGGATCGCGCCCGCGACGATCACCGCGAACAGCGCCGCGGCCAGGACCGTGCGGCGGCGACGGGCCCGCGAGACGCGGGCCGCGCGGGCGCCGTGGACGGTCGGCTCCTCCCTGCCCTCGCGCCAGATCCGCTCGGCGGGGGTCTCGGTGCGCTGCTGGTGCGTGTCCACGCCGGGGCCGAACCGCATCGGCGCCCCGCCGTGCTCGAACGCCCCGCCCTGCTCGTATCCCACGCCCTGCTGGTATGCCGCGCCGTGTCCAGGTGCCCCGCCGTGTCCAGGTGCCCCGCCGTGTCCAGATGTCCCGCCGTGTCCAGGTGCTCCGCCGTGCTCATGTGCTCCGGCCGGCTCGGGGCCTCCGTACGGTGCTCCCTGGGCGGGACCTCCGTGAGGTGCGGGGGAGCGGCCGGGCACGTGCAGGAGCGTGACGATGTCGCCCTCGTCCACCGGCTCCGGCGGGTACGGCAGCGCCCGCGGCGGGGCCTGGGCGAACGCCGAGCGTCCCCGGGCCGCCTGGGCCAGCCGCTCACGGCTGATCGTCCCGCCCGGCAGCGCGCCCCGGCCCGCGAGCAGGGCGTCACGCGCGGCCGCCAGCCCGTGGGTGGTCGCCGTGGCCGCCGCGCGCTCGAAGAGCTGGGCGGCCGCCGGCGCGTCGCGCGTCGCGGCCGCCAGCCCGCGCGCCAGCGCGGCCCACGCCTCGGCGTCGCGCGCGGGCGGCGAGACCTGGCCGCGGATCGCGTCACTGAGCCCGCGCTCCGACAGCAGGGCGCCGCCGTCGGCCGCGATGACCACGGTGCCCGGGTGCAGCGAGCCGTGCGTCACCCCGGAGGCGTGCAGCGCGAGCAGCGTCTGGGCCGTCTCCAGCAACACCGACGCGGCGCCCCCCGGATCGACGGAGCCCGTCCCGTGCGGCGCCCCGCCGGCCGGGGCAGTGGATGCCGCCCCGCCGGCCGGGCCGGCGGATGCCGCCGCCAGCAGGTCGGCCAGCGTGGGGCTGACCGCCTGCGCGGTGAGCAGCCACACCTGCTCGCCGGCGGCCACCACGTCCGCCACCGGGATCAGGCCGCTCAGCCCGCCCAGCACCAGCCTCTGGTCGGTCATGACCGTGGCCACGACCCGGTCGCGCACCCCGGGCAGCCCGACCACCCTCGGGTCGAAGAGCAGCGCCCCCGCCCGGCGTCCGTCCGGCGAGATCGCGTCGATCCAGTTGCCGACCTCGGTGATCCAGGTGTGCTCGGTGAGCCGGAAGCCGGCGATGCCGTCCCTGGCGTTCTCCATCCCCGTAGCCCCCCGACCCGTCAGCGCTTCCTCCGGTGCCGCCCCGCCATGCGGCGCCTCACCGCAAGTGTGACCGGAACGGCTCCCCACGTCACCAGCCCGGCCGCGAGCAGCGCGCCCGCCGCGCCGTCGCGCTCCGCCGGAAGCGCGCGCGGGACCTCGCCGTCGCCGACGGTCGGCTCACCACGGGTGGGCCCGCCGACCGTGGGCTCACCCTCGCCGCCGTCACCTCCGCTGGGGGAGGGCTCGACCGTCGGGGACGGCGGTGTGCGGGTCGGCGTGGAGAAGGTCGGCTGCGGGCTCGTGGCCGGGGGCGAGGACGGCCGCGGCGCGGTCGTGACGCCGTTCGGGTCGTCGGCGGTGGCGAGCACCTGCGGCTCGTCCGAGGCGGTCGGGGTGGGCGTCCTGGTCGCCCGCGTCCGCGTCGGGGTGGGCGTCACCTTCGCCGTGCGGCGCGGACTCGGCGTGGGCGTCAGGGTCTTCGTCCGCACCGGCGCGGCGGTCGCCGTCGGCACGGTGGTCGGGGTCTCCTCGGCCGTGGGCGTCGGGTCCTTCGCGGGCTCCTCCGTCGGCTTCTCGGACGGCTCGTCCGACGGCTCGTCCGACGGCTCGTCGGAGGGCTCGTCGAGGCCCGGGTCCCCCGCGGCGGGCGAGGCCGTGGTGGGCGTCACCGTCGTGATCTGCGCCCGCAGGGTCGTGTCGCCGTCGAACACGTTGACCGCCACCAGCGCCACGCCGACCATCACGCCGACGCAGGCCGTACCGATGACGATCTTCGTCGACAGCCGGGCCAGCAGCTTCGACGGCTCGGGGAAGCGGGTCTCGGCCAGCGACGTCTGCGCGTCCGCCGGGGTCTCCGGCGGGTTCGGGAACAGCGCCAGCAGCAGCGCCGCCAGGCTCGACAGGCGGCGGCGCCCGCGCTCCTCCCAGCCGGCGCCGTACGCCTCGGCCGCCACGGCCTCCAGCTCCGTCAGGAACGCCTCGGCGGACGGCGGCCGCTCGGTGGCGTCCTTGGCCAGACCCCGCCGGACCAGCTCCTGCAGCGGCGCGGGCACCTCCTCGACCGGCGGCTGCGCGCTCTGGTGCTGCCGCGCGAGCGCGGCCATGTTGGTGGCGCGGAACGGCCGGGTGCCGGTCAGGCACTCGAAGAAGGCCACGGTGGCGGCGTACACGTCGGTGGACGGCGCGGCCGGCGCGCCCGACCACTGCTCGGGCGCCATGTACGGCGGGGTGCCGGCGGCACCGACCTGGTCGCCGGCCCGCGCCGCGATGCCGAAGTCGACGAGCTTGCTCGCGCCGTCGCCCTGGACCATGACGTTCTCGGGCTTGAAGTCGCGGTGGACCACGCCGATGGCGTGCGCGGCGGCCAGACCCTTCAGCGAGCCCTTGAGCACGGTCAGCGCGGCCTCGGGACCGGTCGGCCCCTCGGACCTGAGAAGCCGGCGCAGGGACACGCCGTTGACCAGCTCCATCACGATCGCCGCGCCGGCGCCGCTCTCGACGTAGTCGATCAGGCGGGCGTTGTACGGGCTGCGCAGCGTCCCGAGCAGCCTGGCCTCGTGCCGGAACCGCGCGACGAACCCCACGTCCGACCTGAGCTCGTCGGAGAGGTACTTCACGGCGACCTCGGCGCCGTCGTGGTCACGCCGCGCCAGCACCACCCGGCCGGCGGCTCCGCTGCCCAGCTCTCGTACGGTGCGGTACCCGGGGACCTCCCACAGCGCACCACCGTTCATCAGAAACCTCCGAGGAAGTTCCCGCCTTTAGGCGGGAAGGAAGCAAACCCCCTGCGGAACAGGGCAAGGGAGGGCGGCTCGCCATCTGGTGAGCCGATTTTCTCGAACATACGCGCGATCCTTAACCGATCACGCGGTATGATATGAGATGTGGCGCAGCTCGTGATGCGGGCTTACAAGTACCGCTTCTACCCGACCCCCAGGCAAGCCGCCGAGCTTGCGCGGACGTTCGGCTGTGTCCGCCTCGTCTACAACAAGGCGCTGGACGAGCGGACCCGCGCCTACAAGCTGGAAGGCCGCCGTGTTTCCTACGTGGAGTCCTCGGCCCGCCTGACTGAGTGGAAGCGCAGCGGCGAATACGACTTCCTGTCGGAGGTCTCCTCCGTTCCGCTGCAGCAGGCGCTTCGACATCTGCAGGCGGCGTTCGCCAACTTCTTCGCCAAGCGCGCGAAGTATCCGACCTTCAAGAGCAGGAAGAAGTCGCGCGCGAGCGCCGAATACACCCGCTCGGCGTTCCGCTGGCGGAACGGACGGCTCACTCTGGCGAAGATGGACGCGCCGCTGGACATCGTGTGGTCGCGTCCGCTGCCGGAGGGTGCCGAACCGTCTACGGTGACCGTGTCGAAGGATGCGGCTGGGCGGTGGTTCGTGTCGCTCTTGGTCGAAGAGAGCATGGCACCGCTGGCTCAGGTTGAGCAGCGAGTTGGCGTGGACGCTGGAATCGCCTCCCTGGTGACGCTGTCCACCGGGGAGAAGATCACGAATCCGAGGCATGAGCGAGCCGACCGGCGCCGCCCGTCCAAGGCCCAGCGGAACCTGGCCCGCACAGCGAAGGAGTCGAACAACCGGGCCAAGGCCAGGGCGAAGGTCGCCCGCGCCCACGCCCGGATCACCGACCGGCGCAGGGACTTCCTGCACAAGCTCACCACTCGGCTCGTCCGTGAGAACCAAACGGTCGTGATCGAGGACCTGACCGTCCGCAACATGGTCAAGAACCACTCGTTGGCCCGCGCCGTCTCGGATGCGGCCTGGCGGGAACTGCGCAGCATGCTGGAGTACAAGACCGCGTGATACGGGCGGGAACTGGTCGTGATCGACCGGTGGTTCCCCTCCTCCAGGCTGTGCTCCGCCTGTGGCGCCCTGCGGGAGAAGATGTCGCTGAACGTCCGGGAGTGGGTGTGTGCCTGCGGCGCGGCCCACGACCGCGATGTGAACGCGGCCAGGAACATCCTCGCCGCCGGGCTGGCGGAGAGGTGAAACGCCTGGGGAGCTGACGTAAGACCTCAAGGAGAGTCCTCTCTGACGGGCAGTCGGCAGTGAAGCAGGAATCCCCTCCACAGGGAGGGGAGAGTCAAAACGGTCTCCTCTGCACCAAAAAGCTCCACCCTGAGCAAACGCACCGTAGCTTAACCAGCGGCAGACGCTTTCTGGGCCTCGCTATCCCGATAGGTCGGAAATCACAATCGCACTCTGCGCCACCCCCTGACCCGCGAGCCCCCAGGGCGCTGCTCAGAGACGGCGCGCGGGGCGTTCGGGACCTCCGGCGGCGAGGCGCGCGACCCCGTGCTCTGTGCTCAGCGCGGCTCACCCGGGGCGGGCCGGTCGCCGCTGGGCTCCTCCCGGGGCGACGGCGTCGCGGACGGGGTGGGCCTGGGCGGCGGGTCGGCGGACGGCTCCCCGCTCGGCTCCTCCTCCGGCTCGCACGCCGGCGTGACGCCGCTCGCCTGGTCGCCGCCTCCGGCCGCGCGCGGCTGCGTCGTCGCCCGTACGAACCAGCGGGCCCCGCACGGCACCTCGCCGAACGCGTGGCTCAGCGTACGGGTGTACGCCGTGTCGCCCGACAGCGTGACCTGCTCGGTGTGCTGCCTCCCCCCGGCCGAGAACATGACCGACAGCCGCACCGGGCGGTCGTTCAGGGTCGAGACCGTGACCACGGCCACGGCGCCGCCCCGGCCGTCCACGGCGGCCCGCGCGATCGACACCCGGCGGACACCCGCCGGGCAGGTCACCCGGGTCCGCGCGCTCGCCTGCTCGTCGCCCGCCGTCACCGCCACGGACACCGTCGCGTCGCACGGCCTCGTCCTGAAGCCCTGGTCGAACGAGCGAGCGTAGGAGGTGCGCCCGGTGAGCGTGGCGGTCCTCGTGCCGACGCTCTCGCCGTTCAGCGCGAACCTGACCCGCACCGGCACGTCACCCGTGCCGGTCGCCGTCACCCGCACCCGCGCGGTGGCCTCGTCGCCCGGCGAGGGCGCCATGTCCAGCGACACCCGCAGCCCCGTCACGGTCGTGGGGCACGGCGGCACGTTCAGGGTGGCCGTTCTGGGGCCTCCTGGGGCGGCGGGCGTGGTGGCGACGGTCAGCGTGACGGTTCTGCCGCAGGGGCGCTCGGCCAGCGTGTGGCTGAGGGCGCGGGTGTACGACAGGGCGCCGACGAGCCGGAGCCGTTCCGTGTGGACGGGGTCGCCCGCGACCGCCCAGGTGGCGGTGAGGCCGATGGGCGCCGTGCCGCCGGCGCGGACCGTGACCGTGGCGCCGGCGGCCTCCTCACTCACCGTGAGGTCGCCGAGGGCCAGTGCCGCCACCGTGACCGGCGGCACCGGCGTGGGCGTCAGCGTGACCGGCGGCCGGGTGGTGGGCGGGAAGGGCGTGGGCGTCACCGGCGGCCGGGTGGTCGGTGGGAACGGCGTCGGTGTGATCGTCACGGGGGGTCGCGTGGTGGGCGGGAAGGGCGTCGGTGTGATCGTCACCGGGGGCCGCGTCGTGGGCGGCTGCGTGATCGGGGGCTGGGTGGTGGGCGGTGGCGTCGCTCGCTGCGTGGTGCGGGTGGGCCGCGGCGTCGGTGTCCGGCCGCGGGTGGGCGGCGTCGTGGGGGCGTCGCCGGTCGGCGGGACGATCGCGGGCCTGGTCGCGCTCGGCGGGGGCGGCGGGCTCGGGGGCGCGCTCTCCGTGGCGCCCACCGGCGTGGCGGGCGGCGAGACCAGCTCGGCGGGCCCGGGGGAGTCCGACGGCGCGGCGGCGGCCACGTCGAAGGGCTTGGGCAGCCGGTCCCGGCTCGCCAGCACGAACACCGCCGCCACCGCCACCACGACGGCCAGGCCGGCGCCCGCGGCCATCCGCACCGCGTTGTGCCGCGCGGCCCGCGCCACGGTGCGGCCCAGCCCGTGCCCGCCGCGGAACACGGTCCGCGCCAGCGACGTGCCGGCCTGCGCGGGCGGCGTCTCCGGCACGGGGAGCAGGAGGGCGAGCAGCGCGACCAGCCCGGCCAGGCGCCGCCTGCCGCGCTCCTCCCACTCCTCGCCGTACGCGGCCCGCGCCGTCTCCTCCAGCTCCGCCACGAACGCCTCGGCGCTGCGCGGCCGGTCGGCCGGGTCCTTGGCCAGGCCGCGCATGATCAGCTCGCGCACCGGCTCGGGCGCGTCCTGGACCGGGATCGGCGCGTACACGTGCTGGTAGCCGAGCACGCTCGGCTCGGTGGAGCGGTAGGGCCGGTGACCGGTCAGGCACTCGAAGAAGACGGCCGTGGCCGCGTACACGTCGGTCGCGGGCGAGGCGGGGGCCCCGGCCCACAGCTCCGGCGCCATGTACGGGGGCGTCCCCTCGGGACGCGAGAGCGAGCCCTCCCGTACGGCGATGCCGAAGTCGACGAGCTTGCTCACCCCGTCGTCGCGGACGATGACGTTCTCCGGCTTGTAGTCCTTGTGGACCAGCCGCAGCCGGTGCGCCCGCGCGAGGCCGAGCAGCGACCCCTTCAGCACGGTCAGCGCCGCCTCCGGCCCCGTCGTGCCGTTCTCACGCAGCAGCGCCCGCAGCGACACGCCGTTGACCAGCTCCATCACGATGGCGGCGCCGTCATGGTCCTGGACGTACTCCCACATCGTGGCGATGTGCGGATCGCGCAGGGTGACGAGCAGGCGCGCCTCCGACTGGAAGCGCGCGAGGGACTCGGGGTCGCGCCGTAACTCCTCGGAGAGGTACTTGATGGCGACCTTGACGCCCGTCTCGTCGTGGACGGCCAGCACGACTCTGCCGCTGCCGCCCGACCCGAGCTGCTTGACCTGCGTGTAACCGGGAGCGCTCCACTCCATTTTGCCTCTCCCATCAGGAGCCGGCCCACCTGATGAGACGCGTGATCTAGCAGGATGGTTTGCCAGGTGGTTCCTGATTCATGGAACTACCGGCGGCCGCCGATGTGAACAGGCACATCGATACCTTCTCGGAGCGCCGCGTCGGGCACCGGGGTTCCCCACTGCGTGACCAGCGGGAGCACGCCGGCCCAGACGGGCAGCTCGTAGTCCTCGTCATCGTCGATCGGGTCGCCGCGGCGGATCTTGACCGACGCCTCGTCCAGGGGCAGGGCCAGCACGGCCGTCTTGGCCAGTTCCTTGCGGTTCGGGCGGCGGGCGTAGTCCCACTGGCCGGGGGCGAGCTGCTCGGTCAGCACGCGCAGGCCGGTCAGCCGCTCCTCCTCGTCGGTCACCAGCCGCGCCCGGCCGTAGATCACGGCTGAGCGGTAGTTGACGGAGTGGTGGATCGCCGAGCGGGCCAGCACGATCCCGTCCACGTGCGTCACGGTGACGCACACGTCGGCCTCCTGGGCGGCCCGCAGCGAGCGGGCTCCGGTGGAGCCGTGCAGGTAGAGCGTGTCGCCGTCGCGTCCGTAGCCGGTCGGCAGCACCATCGGGGCGCCGTCGACCACGACGCCGAGGTAGCAGATCAGTCCGGTGTCCAGCACCTCGTACAAGTCGTCGCGGTTGTCGCTGCCGCGCTCCTTCATGCGGGCGAGCCGGGTACGGGGCGTGGGAGAGAGCGGTGTGCCGGTGGGCGACGTGGTGAAGGCCATGAGACGACGGTAGTCCGCGAGTGGACCTATGCTGTAGGGCCACTATTCGCGCCTTCTTGGAGACCACTTCCGTGCGCAGCCTGCTCGACCTGCCCGTTTCGCTGGAGCGGCATTCTCCCGTGCCGCTCTCGGCACAGCTCACCGGGTGGCTGCGCCAGGCCATGCTGGCGGGCACCCTGGCGCCGGGGGAGCGGCTGCCGTCCTCGCGGGGGCTGGCCGGGCAGCTCGGGGTGAGCCGTACGGTGATCACGGAGGCGTACCAGCAGCTGTACGCGGAGGGGTGGCTGGAGGGCCGGCACGGGTCGGGCACGTTCGTGGCCGACCTGGAGGAGGCCCGTCCGGGCGCACTGCCCGACCGGGTCCCTCGACCCGTCGCCGCCCCGGCCCCCGCTCCCGGCTCCGCGCCGCCCGCGCCCGGCCTCGGGAGGGGGCGATCCGGCGGCACGGGGCCGGGATCGGCTCCGAGGGCCGCGATCGACCTGCGGCCCGGCAAGCCCTGGGTGCGCGACTACGACGTCGCCGCCTGGAAGCGGGCCTGGCGCCGGGCCGCCGACCTGCCGCCCGGTGACGCGCCCGACCCGTACGGCCTGCCGCGCCTGCGCGAGCTGCTGGCCGGGCACCTGAGGCGGACCAGAGCCGTGGCCGTCGGCCCGGAGAACATCATGGTCACCCGCGGCACCGGCAACGGCCTCGACCTGTGCGCGCTCGCCCTGCTCGGCCCCGGCACCCGCGCGGGCGTCGAGGACCCCGGCTACCACGTGGCCCGCACCGTGTTCGCCGCCCGGGGCGCCGAGGTCGTGCCGTGCCCGGTGGACGAGGACGGCGTGGTCTCCGACGGCCTGCCCGGCGACCTGCGCCTGCTGTACACGACGCCCGCCCACCAGTATCCCCTGGGCGGCCGGCTGCCGATCCCGCGCCGCGAACGGCTGCTGGCCTGGGCCCGGCGTACCGGCGCGATGATCGTCGAGGACGACTACGACGCGGAGTTCCGTTACGACGTCGCCCCGCTGCCCGCCCTGTACGGGCTCGACCCCTCGCGGGTGGTGCTCCTCGGCACGCTGTCGAAGACGCTGGCGCCCGACGTCGGCGTCGGCTGGCTGGTCGGGCCGCCGGAGCTGGTGGGCCGCATCGCCGAGCTGCGCCGCGCGGTGGCCGACCGGACGAGCGGGCCGGTGCAGGAGGCCGTCGCCACCCTGATCGAACGCGGCGACCTCGATCGCCACCTGCGCCGGATGCGCCTGGAGTACGCCCGCCGGCGGGCCGCCGTGGTCGAGATCCTGGGCCCGGTCTGCCGGCTGCGCGGCGACACGGCGGGCCTGCACGTGCTCGCCGAGCTGCCGCCGGGCACGATCGGCCGCGTGGTGGAGCGGGCCGCCGAGCGGGGCGTGCTGCTGGACCAGCCCGAGCGCCACCGGCATCGGCCGGGCGCGCCGTTCGGGCTGGTCATCGGATACGGCTCGGCGTCGCTGCCGGACGTGCGCCGCGCCTGCCGCGTCGTCGCCGACCTGATCACCCGGCCGACCTGATCGCCCGGCCACGCCGATCGCCCAGCCGCGCCGATCACCCGGCCGAGCGGATCGGCCCCGGCCGGGGAACGGTCAGACCGGTGGCGGCGGAGCGGGCGGCAGGTGGCGCACGACCGGCAGGGCCCGGGTCGCGTAGACCGGGTCGACCGGCAGCACGTGCCGGGCCCACCAGCGGGCGACCTCCGGGTACGGCGACGGCTCGGTGAACCCGGGCGCGTAGTCGTCGTACGGCGGGTCGTACAGGTAGCCCACCGCCACCCCCTGCCGCTCCAGCGCGGCGATGGCCGCGTCGCGGTCGCGCACCAGCAGCGGCACCCGGAACAGCGGCTGGTCGAGCTGGTCGCGCACGCCCTCGGCGACCGTCGGCAGCTCGGCCAGCAGCCGCACCCCGGCGAGCCGCCGCTTCCGCTCGGCGGCGACCCCGGCCAGGCGGGCCTCCTGGTAGCGCCGGGCGATCCGTCCCTTGCGCACCCGGTAGTCGTGCAGGTCGGCCCGCACCCACGGGTCGAACGGCGCCAGCTCGGGCACGTGCTTCATCGTGCGGCGCAGCTCGTCGCCGCGCAGCTCGATGCGGTAGCCCAGGCGCTCCTCCTGCATGCCGAGCGCGCGGGCCAGCCGCAGCGCCGGGCGGACCAGGTCGAGCCGGAGCGCGGCGCGCCGGGCCGCGGACGTGGCGACGGCGAACAGCTCCTGCCGCCACGACCCGGGCTCCAGGACCAGATCGCGGGCCTGTTCGAGGGCCCGCAGGTCGTCCTCGTGCTCGACGGCCAGCACGCCGCCGGACCCGGCGCCGCAGTGCTTGGACAGGCTGTAGACGCCGGCCTGGCCGAACGTGCCGAGCGGGCGCCCGTCCACGGACGTCTCCAGGGCGTGGGCGACGTCCTCGATGAGGATCTTCCCGGTGAAGGCCCCGACCCGGTCCGGCAGGCCGTACATGTTGGTGGTGAGGACCGCGTCCACGCCGGACAGGTCGACGCGCCCGACGTCGATGTTGCCGTCACGCGGCGACAGCGGCGCCATGACCGGCCGCAGGCCGGCGGCGATCACCAGGAACAGGATCTCGTCGGCGGAGACCGGCGACATGAGCAGCCGCTGCCCGGGCACGCACCAGTGGCGCAGCGCGAGGTAGAGGCCGAGGCGGTTGGAGGGGAGCACGAGGCAGTGGCGCCCGGTCCGCTCCGCTAACCCCGTCATGACTGCAGGGCCGTGCGCAGACGGCCGAACGTCTTGAGCACCCGGTCGGCCGTACGGTGCAGGACGGGGTTGGCGAGGACGGTGGCCCGCGTCTTGCGCACCGGCACGCGCATCAGCCAGTGGACGCCCGCGGCGGGCCCGACCGTGGCCACGCGGCCCTCGGCGACCTCGTACTCGCCGTTCTTCAGCTTGTCCTTGTACTCCTTCTGGCCCCGCCCCATGTCGATGACCTGGATGCCGGACTCCGCCGCCCGCTCGGCCATGGCCAGGTGGTGGATGAGACCGGGGGAGTACTTGGCGTAGGCGGTGTCGTAGGCCGGGAACCAGCCGACGAGCGTGGTGCGGGTGCGCAGGCCGAAGTGGCCGGCGATGGGCACGTCGCCCGCGTAGACCATGTCGAGCACCCCGGCGAAGTGCTCGGTGTCGGTGGCCTGCAGCCGCTCGACCAGCTCGACGATCCACCGGTGCGCGAACCGGTCGGTGCGGCCGGTGCGGCGGTACTGCTCGGCCTTCCAGCCGATCAGGGTGTGCAGCGGCTCGACGCGGGAGGTCGCGTAGTCGTGCCGGATCTCCCCGGCGTCGCGTTCGAGCTTGCGCTGCTTGGCGAGGGTCGTCTTGTAGGTCTTGCCGGAGTGCTCGCGCAGGAAGGCGGTATAGGTCTCGTAGCCGTCGCGCAGGTCGATGATGGGCGACGGGTGGCTCTCGTGCCGGGCGGCGAGCATGGGCTGGCCGGCGACCAGGTGGTCGAACTCGTAGACCGACAGCCCGCACAGCCGCAGCAGCCGGTGCGGGTCGATCTCGACGTCCTTGGCGTGGACGAGGCCCTGCGCGTCGGTCAGCCCCGCCGCGACCGGTTTCCCGATGCCGAGCGGATGTCGCTCGAACGGGAAGAACCCCACGATGTCGGCGCCGTCGTAGATGACCGCGACCCGCACGAGGTCGCGCAGTTCGCCGACGGTGAGCGTGAACTCGGGCGACAGGAAGGGGTTGTCGAACCCCGCGTGCGCCTCCTGGAGCGCCCGCCACCGGTTCAGCTCCGGTGCGCCCAGTTCGCGGGGGTGTGCAAGTGAGACGCGCATGGGCTCCTACTGGCGATATGCCGTGTGCTGTCGAGCGTGGGAGGGTCCGCCGTGCATGGAAAGGTTAACCGTTGCTCTCTTATGTCATTCACGCAGGTCCGGAACGTTACACAACTCTTAGCTGGTATTCAGAACCGAGTGGCGTTCTAATGTGTGTCCATGACGGTCCCCGGAATCGACCTGCCGCGCCTGACCTCGTGGATGGCGAACCACGTGCCCGACGCGGGTGAGCCGCTGACAGTCTCGCTGATCTCGGGGGGCAGGTCCAATCTGACCTACCTCGTCGAGGGGCGCGACCGGCGGGTGGTGCTGCGCCGTCCGCCGCTCGGCCACGTGCTGCCCACGGCGCACGACATGCGGCGGGAGTGGCGGGTCATCTCCGCCCTGGCCCCGACGCCCGTCCCGGTGCCCGAGCCGGTCGCCTTCTGCGCCGACGAGGACGTCATCGGCGCGCCGTTCTACCTGATGGGGTACGTCGAGGGCGCGGCCGTGCGCACCCGGGAGGAGCTCGGCGAGCCCGCGCCGGAGCAGGCGCGGCGGCTGTCGGAACGGCTGGCCGAGGTGCTGGCCGCCATCCACGCCGTCGACCACCGCGAGGTGGGCCTGGAGGGGTTCGGCCGCCCCGACGGCTACCTGGCCCGCCAGCTCGACCGCTGGTGCCAGCAGTGGGAGCGCTCGAAGACCGCCGACCTGCCCGAGTACGACCGGCTGGTGGCCCGGCTGCGCGAGCGCCTGCCCGCGGCGTCGGCCGGCACGCTCGTCCACGGTGACTACCGGCTCGACAACACGCTCGTCCGGCTGGCGCCCGCGCCCGAGATCCTGGCCGTGGTGGACTGGGAGATGTCCACGCTCGGCGACCCGCTGGCCGACCTCGGGCTGACGCTCACCTACTGGCAGGACCCCGGTGACGAGGAGCGCGCCTCGATCCCGGTGGCCGGCGACGTGACGCTGGCGCCCGGGTTCCTGACCGCGGCGGAGTTCGCGGCCCACTACGCCAAGGTCTCCGGCCGCGACATCCCGGACCTGGGCTTCTACGTCGCCTTCGGCAACTTCAAGCTCGCGGTCATCGTGGAGGGTATCCACGCCCGGTTCCGCCAGGGTAAGACCGTGGGGGAGGGCTTCGAGGAGATCGGCTCCGCGGTGCCCGTCCTCATCGCCCGCGCCCACCGCATGCTGGAGTCCGCATGAGCACTGTCGCGTTGATCACCGGTGCGGCGAGCGGCATCGGCGCCGCCGTCGCCCGCCGCCTGTCCGCCGGCGGCGCCCGATGTGTCCTCGTGGACCTCGACGGGGAGGGCGCCGAGCGCGTCGCCAAGGAGACCGGCGGAGTGGCGCTGGCCGGCGACGTCAGCACCGAGGAGGCCAACCGCGAGGCCGTCGAGCTGGCCGAGCGGCGCTTCGGCAGGCTCGACGTCGTCCACCTCAACGCGGGCGTCACCGGCGGCGTCGACCTCGACGCGTTCGACGCGGCCCGCTACCGCACGGCGGTGGGCGTCAACATGGACGGCGTCGTCTTCGGCGTCGTGGCCGCCCTGCCGCTGCTGCGGCGCTCCGGCGGCGGCGCGATCGTGGTGACCTCCTCGCTGGCCGGGCTCGTCGGCTACGACGGCGACCCGATCTACACGATGACCAAGCACGCCGTGGTCGGCCTCGTCCGCGCGCTCGCCGTGCCCCTCGCCGCCGACGGCGTCCGCGTCAGCGCCGTCTGCCCCGGCTTCACCGACACCCCTCTGGTGGCCGGGGCGCGCGAGACCTTCCTGAACGCCGGCTTCCCGCTGCTCACCGCCGAGGACGTGGCCGCGGCCGTCGAAAGCGCCTTTTACGCCGATCCCGGCACGTTGCTCATCGTGCAGCCGGGGCGGCAACCGGTGCCGTACCGTTATGCGGGCGTGCCCGGGCCGGCGGGTGGCGAGCGGCCGCCCACGCCCTGATGCTGCGCGCAAGTAGCTTGCAAGTGGCATAGATACGGTAATACGTGCGGAGATGTGTCAAAGGGACACCGCGCAGGCGTGAGGGGTGGAGGTTCCCGTGATTCCCACCGATGGTCGGCATGCCCGTAGACGGTCGCCGTGGCCACTGGCGGTGGGCGCGGGCATCGTGGCGGTGCTCCTGGTCGTGGGCATCATGGTGTACGCGGGCTCGCGCGGCTCGCGCGACGAGTACAAGGGCGGCGAGGTGGCCAAGGCCGGCCCTTCGCAGGCCGCCCCCACCCTGGCGCCGCCGCCGAAGCTCGACAGCTGGCCGCGCTGGGGCGTCACCCACACCCAGTACAGCGCCGACACCGCCCCGCGGCCCGTGACCGAGCAGGCCAAGGGCATCCTGGGCCGCGTCCCCCTCCTGCAGAACCAGCACATCATGGGCTGGGGCGCCGGCAACCCCGAGCCGAGCCCGGGCCAGTACAACTTCACCGAGCTCAACCGCCGGATGACGTTCATCGCGTCCTCGCGCGGCATGCCGGTCATCACGCTCTGCTGCGCCCCCGACTGGATGAAGGGCGGCCAGGCCGGCCGTACCGACTGGAGCAAGAACCACACGGTCGCCCCCGAGCGCGAGCACTTCGACGACTACGCCAAGCTCGCGGCCAAGATCGCCCGGCAGTACCCGACCGTGAAGCACTTCATGGTCTGGAACGAGTTCAAGGGCTTCTGGGACCCCGCGACCAACCGGTGGGACGCCGAGGGCTACACCGAGCTCTACAACAAGGTCTACGACGCTCTCAAGCGCGTGGACGGCGACATACAGGTGGGCGGCCCGTACGTGCCGATCGAGACCACCGCCGGCCCCGGCCCCTCCGAGCTGAGCGGCCCCTGGGGCACGGTCGACCAGCGCGCCCTCGACGCCATCGAGTACTGGATCGAGCACAAGAAGGGCGCCGACTTCATCGTCGTCGACGGCGCCACCATGACCACCGACAAGGGCAACGTCCCCGACGACTTCGCCGCGCAGGGCAAGTTCGGCGCGATCACCTCGTGGCTGCGCAAGAAGGCCAACGACATGCCCGTCTGGTGGGCCGAGTGGTACGTCGAGCCGCAGAACTCCGGCTGGAGCGAGGCCAAGCGCACCGCCGTGCAGGCCACCACCATGATGGAGTTCGCGCGCAGCGGCGTCGCCTCGGCCCTCTACTGGAACCCGCAGCAGAAGGGCGGCGCCCGCGAGTGCCACGGCTGCGTGTGGGACGCCGACGGCCGCGAGATGCCCATGGCCGGGCTGCTCAGCGGCTTCACGCGGTGGTTCCCCGTCGGGGTGGCGCTGGAGCAGGTCCAGTCGTCCGACGCGCGGGTCAAGGTCCTGGCGCAGGCCCAGCAGCTCGTCATGGTCAACACCGCCGACCGCGACGTGACGGCCACCGTGGACGGCAGGCAGGTCACGCTCAAGCCGTACGAGATCAAGTGGAGCGGGCGCGGTCAGGGCTGAGCGGCCGGGACCGGCCCGTCAGGGCTGGGCGGCCTGCGGGGCGGGGGCGGCCTCCACGGTCCGCCCCGGCCGGTTCCAGTACGTGAGGTAGCGCAGCAGCCACTCCACCGGGCCGTACCTGTGCCCGCGCAGCCACAGCCGGCTGTAGACCACCTGCGCGGTGAAGATGCCCAGCGCGATCAGCACCTCCGAGGGCGGGCTGACCCGGTCCACCAGCGCCAGGCCGTACCCGGTGAAGATCACGCCGCAGAACAGCGACTGGCCGAGGTAGTTGGACAGCGCCATGCGGCCCGGCGCCGCCAGCAGGGCCGCCAGGCGCGGCACGTGCGGCAGCAGGCGCAGGAAGGTGGCGGCGTAGGCGGCGGCGAGCAGCGGCGCGGTGACGAGATCCAGGGCCTCGCCGAGGAACTTGTGCACCGTTCCGGTCCACGCCGACATCGTGTAGACGGCCGCGCCGCCGAGCCCGACGGTGAAGCCCACCCACTGCAGCCGCCGCAGCGCCCGGGTGTGCGCCGACGGGTCGCGCAGCAGGCCCAGCTTGCCGACCGCGAGGCCGATCAGCGCGGCGGCCAGCACGGCCGGCCCCTGGAACAGCAGGCGCAGCAGGACGATGAGGGACAGCTTGCGCAGGTGCTCGGAGACGATCTGGCCGGCCGAGCCCGCCAGCGACCGGTCCGACTTGATCGCCTCGGCGACGCCGTGGGAGACCGTGCCCGCCATGTCCAGGCCCAGCGCCGCCAGCCCGGCCAGGAACACGAAGCCCAGCGCCAGCAGGCTCGTCAGCACGACCGCCAGCATGATCGCGTTCTTCGGCGACAGCTTGCGCAGCACCAGCAGCGCGAGCCCCACGCCCGCGTACGTCGTGAGGATGTCACCCGGGAACAGCAGCACGGCGTGCGCGATGCCGATCAGGAACAGCCCCGCCACGCGTCTCAGGAACATCGGCGTGAACGGCATGCGCCGGCGCACCGCGGAGTCGAGCTGCAGCGTGAAGCTGTAGCCGAACAGGAAGGAGAACAGCAGGTAGAACTTGTTCTCCAATAACAGTGTCACGCTCCAGCGCACGCCCCAGTCGAGCGTGGACTGGAACGCGGGCTCCGCCATCCCGGCCATCCTGAAGCCGGAGGCCAGGAAGGCGATGTTGACCAGGAGGATCCCGAGGAGGGAAAAGCCGCGGAGGGCGTCGACCGAGGTGATCCTCGACGCCCTCGCGCCCTGCATGGCGCCGTCTGTCCGTTGTGCCGTCATCACGGAACATCATCCCGCATAACCTGAGAGGTTCCTGTGAATTCAGTTATTTAGTGCGATGTAGATGAAGCGCTCTGCTATCACGCCCACCGCGATCACGAACGCGGGGATCGCCACGAACAGCAGCCGCTTGCGCGCCCTGGGCGCCCGCGTGGGCCCGTGGAGCCGGACCACCTCGTAGGCGAACAGCGTCACCCACGTCAGCGCCAGCGCCGCGATGCCGACGGGCGTCCACGGCGACGTGGGGTCGCCGCGGCCCTTGTACGGCTGAGGATCGGGGATCTCCGTGCCTCTGACGAACTTCTTCAACGTATAGAGCGCGGCGTCGCCGTTGGAATACACCCGCTTCAGCTCGGACGAGGCGTCGAGCGCCGCCCGGAACTTCTCGCCCCAGCCCTCCGGGAAGCCCTCGTTGAGCTGGAGGTAGCTGACCTGGCCGCGCGTCACCGCCAGGAACGTGTTGCGATCGCTCTCCTTGAGCTTCTTCAGCGCGCCGGTGATGTTCGAGGGGTCCTTGTAGACCAGGGCCTGACCGTTGAAGTTCACCAGCTCCACGTCCTTCTCACCCCAGGGCATCGTGGGCGTGACCTCCTTGCCCTCCTTGGGCACCAGGTAGAGCACGCGGGCACTCGGCTTGTCGTGCTGGTACACGTAGTGCATGGCCGCGACCTCGCCGGCGGTCACCCGCTCGAACTTCTCGTTGCCGTAGCGGGCGACGAGGAAGGCCATCGCGAACAGCACGGCGAAGAACGCCGCGAGCAGGACCGACAGCTTCCGGGTCAGCTCGGGGTTGAAGCGCACGTTGCGCCTGCGGAGCGGCACGGTCTCCTCGCGCACGTCCGCGCTGTCGGCCGGCAGGTTCGGGAAGAACGCGTACGAGGCCAGCAGGCACGCGCCGGGCAGCGCGAACATGTAGATGCGCAGCCCGATCTCGCCGCCGTAGCTCTGCAGCCCCAGCGCGAGCACGGGCACGCACAGCAGGATCAGCGCGGCCCGGTCGAACACCCCGCGCCGCAGCCGGCGCAGCAGGCCGGTGGCGGCCAGCGAGAGGATCACCACCAGGATGCCGAGCCGGGCCTTCAGCACCAGCGCGTGCGCGGGGTCGCTGCCCGCGATGCGGTCGCCGGTGTTGCTCTGGAGGTTGGTGAGGATCTTGCCCAGGCCGCCGAAGATCGCGTCGATCTGGCCGGCCCAGAAGCCCACGGTCTCGTAGCTGATCCAGGCCAGCACGACCAGGCCGAGGAAGAACGGCAGCGCCCAGGTCAGCGACGTCCGCTTGAAGATCAGGAACGCGGTGACCACGCCGAGCATCATGAACGGCGTGATCTGGTGCGAGGCCGTCGAGGCGAAGAACAGCGCCAGCAGCAGCGTCAGCATGAGCAGCTTGTCGGCGCGGTAGGTGCCGGTGTTGACGATCTCGCCCGGCGTCATCGCGTCGAGGCGGCCCAGCCACTTGCGCCAGCCCTTGTCCGGCACCGGCTTGGTGCGCGGCTCCACGCGGCCGAACCAGCGCAGCAGGATCGCCACCCACGCCAGGTACAGCGCGAACGTGAAGCCCTGGGGCGAGAAGTAGTCCTGGCCGATCCACTGCACGAGGACGAACAGCAGCGCCGCGAACCAGCGCGCCCGCGTGGTCGCCACGACCTGGCGCAGGATGAGCACGAACGGCAGCAGGTAGAGCAGGTTGGACAGCAACGGCGTCCACATGAGGATCGGCGTCATGTCCGTGATGCCGGCCGCCTTGGTCACGAACGCGAACAGCGCGAAGAAGCCCGGCCAGCCCATGCGGGCGTCGATGCTGATCGCCGTCTCGCCGGTGCGGCCGATGAAGTCGACGAAGCCCGCGTGGATGTAGGCCGTGGGGAAGCGCGGCTCGGTGGCCACCAGGGCGCCCGCGCCGTGCAGCGCGAACGTGATCGTGGCGATCTGGAACAGCAGCAGGAACTTGCGGTCGGTCGACTGGGCGACCGTCACGAAGAAGGCCACCAGCATGATGAGGAGCGCGGCGAACGCACTGGTGGGCAGGGCCGCGATCAGGCCGAGGCCGTTGATGTCGGTGGGATCGACCCCGCGCAGCGGCCCGGGGGCCACGCGCAGGGCGAGCACGTACAGGATGAGCCCTTCGACGGTGAGCAGGGCGGGCAGCCACTTGGGCGCGCTGCTCATGAGCGAGCTCAGGCGCGCCATGAGGCCCTGGGGGGCCGCGGCGGTCGCGGGGGTGGCCCCGGCGCTCTTCGCGGGCGCCTTGCTCTCCTGAGCCGTTTCCGGGCGCGCCTGCGGGGACGCCTGAGCCTGCGTCGGCGGGGACGTCCGCGGGGGTGTGGCCCTGAACGGGGTGGTCGGCGGCGCGGCCGGCGGCTCCGCGGACGGGGCCTCCGCGGACGGGGCCTCGGCGGAGGCGTCCTTCGGCGGGCCGCCCACGCGGAAGCTCGCCGGCAGCCGGATCGCCGTGGTCGTGTCGGCGTCGTCCTCCGCCTCGGCCCCGGCCCTGTCCTCGCCCTTGGTCGCGGGGACGGCGTCGGTCGGGGTCTTGACGTCGGCCTGGGTCTCGGCATCGGCGTCCGCGTCGGCCTCAGCCTTGTCCTCGACCTCGGCCTTGCCCTCCGCCTCGGCCTCGGGAGCGGCCTTGCCGTCGCCGTCGCCGTCGGCCTCGGCCTCGTCCTCGTCCTGGGCCTTGTCCGAGGAGGCGCCGTCGGCGGAGCCCAGATCGAGGATGATCCGCGGGATGACCCCCGTGGCGTCCGGATCGAAGGGCGCGCCCGACTCCTCCTCCGGCTCGCCCTTGAGCTCGGAGGAGCCTGTGAACCCGGTTGTCATTCCATCGCCGTCCCGTTGCCTCACGTTGACCATCATGAGGCCCCGTGCGACCCCTGGGCGACGCGTGGCGGTTCTGTTTCGCCGTAAGTGAGAACTTTACGAAGTTTTCCGAAGATCAAAGCCGCCACCAGCAGCTCGCTGAACAGCATGCCGTACCCCACCGCGTTCACGTTGGCGAACGGGAACAGCACCGTGATCGAGACCAGCACCAGCGCGGCCAGGCCGATCTGGACCAGCGCCAGGGCCCGGGCCTCGCTGCGCGCCCGCAGCGAGCTGAGGTAGACCTCGATGAGCACCCGCGGCAGCACGGCCAGCGCCATGAGCCGCAGCAGCGTCGAGCCCTCGGTGGCGAACTCCGAGCCGAAGATCATGAGGATCAGCGGCGCGCCCACGACCGTCACGGCGATGATGGGCGTGATGATCATGAATGCCCGGCGCAGCGCCCGGCGGCAGTTGTCGGCTAGCTGCGAGCGGTCGAAGGACCCCTCGACGGTCAGCGACACCGCCATGTTCATCGCCAGCAGCTCGATCATGCAGCCCAGCGTGTGGGCCATCGAGAACCGGCCGAACGTGGCCTCGCCGACCTGCGTGGCCACGGCCACCGGCACCAGGTAGACGATCGCCAGGATCGACAGCGTGCCGGGGAAGTCGCCCGCCAGGAAGCGGCCGACCTCGCGCAGCGTCGGCGGCGCCGCGACATCCTCGGAGGCCTTGACGTGCCGGGGGATGACCACCGAGAAGATGAACCAGTTGACCGGGATGAGCGCGAGCGCGGTCGGCACCATCCAGGAGACGAAGATGCCCCCCTCGGGCAGCGCGCCCGCCAGCGCCACCAGCAGGCCCATCTTGACCACGCCGAAGACCAGGTTGTTCAGCGGCACCCAGGTGGCCTTGCGCAGGCCCGTCAGCACCACGTCCTGGAGCGTGAAGACCGCCCAGACCAGCACCGACCCGAGGAAGAACAGCCCCGGGCCGAACCCGCCCAGCGTGGAGTACGTGCGGCCCCACATCGGCAGCGTGAGCAGGAAGCCCACCGCGGCCACCCCGCCCGTCGCCGCCGCCAGGCCGTAGCCGCGCAGCACCAGCTCGGGCGTGCGGCGGCCGGCCAGCGGCAGGAAGCGCGCGAGCGCGCCCACGAAGCCGAGCGCGGTCAGCGACGCGAACAGCCGCATCGCGGTGATCACGGCCTGCCCGCGGCCGAACTCCTCGGGCGAGTAGTAGTGCGCCGCCAGCAGCCAGTAGCCCATGCCGAGCGTGGCGGTGATCCCCGTGTTGGCCATGAGCGCGTAGCCGTTGCGGAACAGGGGATTGCGCAGATCGTGCAGCAGCCGCCGCCAGAGCCTAGACATTTCCGCGCACCCGCTGCAGGCCGTACCTCGTCCGCCGCACGACCGCGTAGCCCTTGGTGAGGACGCGCTCGCGCAGGTAGATCAGGGGTACGGCGCTGCCCTCCACGGCGCGCCGGAACATGCCGATGGTGGTGTGCCGGGCCACCGTCAGCCGGGGGATGGCCAGCATGTCGTGCCGGTCGGCGGCGATCGCGTTGTTCACCGCGCAGGCGGCGAAGTAGCCGGCCTTGCGCACCTCGCGGCGCACCCGCGCGCTGGAGTAGCCGTAGGGGTAGGCCATGGTGGCGACCGGCGCGCCGATCTTCTCCTCCAGCAGGCCCTTGTTGCGGCGCAGCTCCTGGCGCAGCTCCTCGGTGCGGAGCTGGTCGAGCTGGGGGTGGCTGTGGCTGTGGCCGCCGATCTCGATGCCCGTCTGGGCGATCTCGCGGGCCTGACCCCAGCTCAACATGTCGTCCAGCGGTCTGCCCGCCGCGTCGGCGCCCGCGTCGGCGACCCAGCCGCTGGTCAGGAAGACCGTGGCGGGGAACCGGTGGCGCTCCAGCAGGGGCAGCGCGTGGGTGTGGAAGTCGGCGTAGCCGTCATCGAAGGTGACCACGACTGGTTTGACGGGCATACCTGTGTTCTTGTTCAGCCTGGAGACCAGATCGCCCAAGGTCAACGGGGTGAACCCGCCCTCCGCGAGGTACGAGAGCTGCTCCTCCAGATCGGAGGGGCGTACCGAGTGGGGGCGGGTCTCCTCGTTGGGGCTGTCGGTCACCGAGTGGTACATGAGGATGGGAACCCTGATCACGATCGGGCTCCCTTGAGCCGGGCGGACCCGACCACGTATCCCCATGTCGTCCAGGCGAGCCCGACGACGATCGCGACCGAGCGGCCGAGGCCGCCCACGTCGCCGCGGACCGCCTCGCCGAGCCCGCGCAGCGCGCCCAGCGGCAGCGTCTTCAGGGCGTGGGCGCGCTCGCTGGCCAGCCCGTCCTGGGTGCCCACCTCACGCGTCACCAGCGCCTTCGACAGCCCTTCGGCGTAGCACCGGGACCTGAAGTAGGCGAAGCGCTCGCGCTGCGCCGACACCTTGTGCCCGATCACCGCATGCGGCTCGTACAGCATGACCGAGCCGGGCTTGCGCTGGCTCAGCCTGATGCAGAACTCCGTCTCCTCGCAGCCCAGGGGCCTGCTCTTGCGCCCCTGCACGCTGCGGCCGATGCCGCTGTGGAAGCCGCCCACCTCGGAGACGACCTCCCGCCGGAAGGCGGCGTTGCCGCCCATGACGTTGCGGATCGGCGCCCGGACCTCCGGCATGCCGCGGTACGTGCAGCCGACGGTCCAGTCGAACTCGTACGGGAACCACCGGGGCCGCTGCCGCGAGGCCCACAACGGGTCGGTGCGTCCGCCCACGCCGACGACGGCCGGGTCCTGGAAGCCCTCCTCCAAAGCTTCCAGCCAGCCGGGGTCGGCCACCGCGTCGTCGTCCAGGAACGCGACGATGTCACCGGTGGCCGTGGCCACGCCGGTGTTCTTGCCGCCGGACAGCCCGCGCTCGTGCGTGTTCTCCACCACAATGGCCTGTGGATAGGTCTGCTTGAGCTTCAGGTGCAGGTCCGGATTGTGGTCGACCACCAGGATCAGCTCGTGCGACCGGCGGCGCTGCCGCTCGACCGACTCCACGGCCTGCCTGATGTCCTCCCACCGCTCCTCGGTGTAGACGCAGATGACGACAGACGTTCTCACTGTCATCCCTCTTCCAGTGCTGGTCAGGCGACGCCCCGGTCGGCTGCGGGCGCGGCGGCCGGCGTCGGCTGCGAGATCGTGGGCTGGCGCCGCCACTCGCGCAGGATCGTGCGGAGCACGCGCAGGCCGTCGCGGACGGCGTGCAGGTTGCTCTCGCCGTGGATGCGGCAGCGCTCGTGGCTCGGCACCTCGTGCACCTTGAGCCCGCCCTTGGCGGCGCGGACGTTCATCAGGGTCTCCACCTCGAAGCCGTCGCAGTCGAGGTCGAGCACGTCGAGGTGACGGGCCCAGAAGGCGTTGTAGCCGTAGCAGAGGTCGGTGTACTGGGTGCCGTACATCACGTTGACCAGGCCCGTGAGCACCTTGTTGCCGAACTTGCGGCTGAAGGTCAGGTCGTCGCTGCCGCCGCCGGCCGCGTACCGGGAGCCCTTGACGAAGTCGGCGCCGGTCACCAGCGCGCCCACGAAGGAGATGATCTCGTGGCCGTCGGTCGAGCCGTCGGCGTCGATCATCACGATGATGTCGCCCGTGCAGGCGGCGAAGCCGGCGGCCAGGGCGTCGCCCTTGCCGCGGCCGGTCTGGGTGACGACCTTCACGTTGGGACGCAGGCGCTTGGCCACCTCGACCGTGTCGTCCACCGAGTTGCCGTCGACGAGGACGATCTCGTCGACCCACTGGGGCAGGGTGGCGAAGACGTGGGGGAGGTTCTCGGCCTCGTTCATCGCCGGGACGACCACGCTGACGGTGGGCGAGATGGCGATGTGCGGTGTGATCGGGGTGAACCGCTCGATGGGTGGCATCGAGCGCAGCGGCGTGATCTGCGCCTTGCCGTTGTGCTTGGTGCTCTCGGGACTCATGGTGAGCTAAATCCTTCCGGGACCCGCCTCCACGCGAGCCTGGGCCGGCCGTTCCCGGGTGCTGGTGGGAACGGTCGATCCGTGATCGGCGCACGGGTCCAGTGGAGTGAGGGTGGTGCGTTACGGGTGCTCTGCTGCTGCTCTGGTGCTGTGGTGCTCGTGGTGCTGGTGGTGCTGTACTGCTGGCCGGGACGGGGGGTCAGCGCGCTCCGGTGGGCTCCTTGACGACCGAGTTGGACGACTCCTGCTGGATGGAACTGCGGACACGCCCGAAGCCCTTGAGAACTCGGTCGGCCGCCTTATAAAGAGACGGCCGATCAAGGACGATTGTTCGCGCCTTGTTGAAGGGAACTCGTCCCATCCAGTGGACGGCCGCCGCGGGCGAGGGGCGGGAGACCCGTCCCTCGGACACGTACAGCTCGCCGCTCTTGAGCCAGTCCTTGTACTCCTTGCCGCCCTTGCCCATGTCGACCATCTGGACACCGGCCTCGGCCGCCGCCTCGGCCATGCGGAGGTGGTGCACGATGCCCGGGGAGTACCGCGCGTACTCGATGTCGTAGGCGGGGAACCAGCCGACGATGGTGGTGGCCGTGCGCAGGCCGAAGTGGCCGGCGACCGGAGTCTCCCCCGCGTACAGCATGGTGAGGACGCCGCTGAAGTCGGCCGAGCGCTCCGCGTGCATGAGGTCGATCAGCTCGACGATCCAGGGCTGCGCGAACCGGTCGACGCGGCCCGTCCGCCGGTACTGGTCGGACTTCCAGCCGAGCAGGACGCGCAGCACCTCCGGGTCCGCCGAGGCGTACTCGAAGCGCAGCTCGCCCTGCTCCCTTCCGAGCTTGCGCTCCTTGTAGCGCACGGTCTTCAGGTTCTTGGGGGAGTTGGCCTTGACCTGCTCCAGCCAGGCGTCGAAGCCCTCGGTGAAGTCCATGACCGGCGCCGGCCGGACGTCGGACTCGTAGGCCGCGAAGGTCGGCTGCCCCGCCACGAGGTGGTCGAAGTCGTAGACGGTGAGCCGGCAGGCGCGCAGGAGCGCCCGCACGTCCACCTTCAGACCGGGGACCGAGATCAGGCCGTGGCAGGTCGTCAGGAAGCCGCCGAGGGGCTTGCCGATGCCGAAGCTGTGGCGCTCGTACGGGAAGAACCCGACGATGCCGGTGCCGTCGTCGATGACGGCGACCCGCACGTAGTCCCGCAAGCGGTCCATGGCCACGGCGAACTCGACAGACAGGAACGGGTTGTCCAGGCTGGGATCGGCTTTCTGCAACGCGCGCCAGTGGGCTCTCTCGGACTCGCCGAGCTCGCCCGGGCGGACCACCGTGATCTTCACTTCGCCCTGGCCCCCTGTTCGGTCTGCATGTTCTTCCCCCGGTACAACACGCGAAGCACGTACATGAACCCTCCGAGCACGGCGATCGTCGCCACCCCCGCCCGGGGAGACCAGGCGTCGAACTGGAGCATGGCCTGGGCGAGAAGGACGTTCACCACGAGACTGGCCGCAGCGCCCACCGACAGCGCGGCGAGCGGGTCACGATCTCGCAACAGCCCGACAACGGCGGCCCCGGGGACCACGAGCAGGAACAGAGAGATCAGCAGGGGGCGAAGCGGCGTCTCGATGTCGAACAACGCGATCACGGCTCCCGCGACGCACGCGAGTCCGAGCAGCCACGCGAGCGCTCGGCGGTGCTTGATCATTTACCGTTCTCCTGGTCGTGGCTGGGCAAAGGCGCGATTGATCGCATTTCATGGGACCAATCCGTCCATGGACACGTCAATGCCGACGCTTGGTGACGCGCTCCGGTTTACCGGAGGAGCGATTTTTTCCCGTGACTTAGGGCACACGGGCAGTGCTCTGCCCGGCGCCGGTGCGGTCCCCAAGCACACCAGGATGCCCTATAGATGACCCGATCTTCGAGCCAGGGCCCGATTTATCCTAGTTCGTATTTACTGTGGATCTACCATCCCTTGATGTATCCCGCGTCACTCCTGTCCCGTCACTCCTGTCCCGTCAGCGACTCGGCCAAGGCGGTGCCCGCGGGTGAGGCGCCCTGCGGGTCGTCCGGCGACGGCGTGTCGTCGGGCAGCCGCGTCGGCTCGCCGGTGGGCGGCTCGGAGACCTCGGCCCGGCCCTCCCACGACAGCCGGCAGCTCGCGCGCCCGCCGTTCGAGGCGAACGACACCGTGCCGCCGCCCGCGGTGTCCGGATCGGAGACCGTCACCCAGACCGCCACCGAGCCGCCCGCCCTGATCGACCCGCTCGACGGGAAGACGTCCAGGCCCGAGGTCACGCTCGCGCTCCAGGCGACCGACGCGTTGCGGGCGCGCAGCCCCACCTTGGCCGACCCGTCGAGGGCGCCGGGGCACACGGCGCTGAGCCGGGCGCTCGCCATGGGGCGCCGGCTCGTGGCCGGGCGGGTGGTGGCGGCCGTGACGACGGCGCGCGGGGTCGGCCGGGCCGACGCGGTGGGCGTCGCGCTGCGCCCGGGCGTGGGGCCGGGACCGGTCTCCGGCCCGTCCGCGAGGTCCTCGGCCGGGTCCTCGGCGGGCTCCTGTGCCTGCTCCTCGGGCTGCTCCCCGGTCTGCCGCGGGGGCGTGGGGACGGCGCTCGCGGACGGCGCCGCCCGGAAGGCCGAGTCGTCGCCGGCGGCGTTCGCCACGATGACCGCGCCCGTCACCACCAGCACGCACGCGCCGGCGATCACCACGGGCGCGAGCCGGCGCGGCCGCCGCCGTGGCCGGTGGCCGGGCACGACCGGGAAGCCGTCGCGGTCGAAGCTGTCGCCCCGCTCCAGGATCAGCGTGCGGGCCTCGCCGCGCTCGGGGGCGAGGCAGGTGGCGATCATCCGGCGGCGCAGCGACAGCGGCGGGAACCTCACGGGGACCTTGTCGAGCAGCCGCTCCGCCGCCACCTTGCGGTGCCGCCCCTCCGTGCACACCTCGCAGCCGCCGATGTGCCCGGACAGCCTGCGCCGCAGCAGCGGGGTGAGCGGCCCCTCCCACGAGTCGAGCATCGCCGACAGGTCGGGGCAGTGGGCGCGCCCCACGCGGGCCAGGACGACGGCCGCCGCGGCGTTCTCCAGGTGGTCGCGGGAACGGCGCAGGCGGGTGGCCGCCCGGCGGGAGGTCAGGCCGAGCACCGAGCCCGCCTCGTGCGCGGTCAGCCCGTGCCGCAGCGACAGCTCCAGCGCCTCGCGGTCGAGGCGGCCCATCTCGCTCAGCGCGTCGTGGACCAGCGCGGCCAGCTCGGGGTCGTCCGGCTCGTCCACGGACGGCGCCGCGACGCCCTGCACCGGGACGCCGCTGCGGTGCGCCAGGCGCGCCATGACCTGGACCCTGGTCAGCGCGTACAGCCAGGCGCGCAGCCGCGTCTCGTCCCTGAGCCGGTCGGCGCGGCCGTACGCGGTGACCAGCGCGTCGTGCACGGCGCCAGCCGCGCTGTGGCCGTCGCCGGTCAGGGAGCAGGCGTAGTCGTGCAGCCGCACGCCGTACGCGTCGTACAGGTCGGCGGGGGCGCCGTGGTCGCCGCGCCGCAGCGCGTCCGCCAACCGATGATCCCCGGTCCGGTCGACAGTCGGCCATCCAGGCACGAGTACCCTCCCCGCGGCTCGCGTGATTCCCCCACGCGCCTAGGACGCCGCCCCGCCGGACCGGGTTGACCCAACCATGCCCAATGGGCATGAACGGGGACGGAAGGTACTCCTGTTGCTGATTAGCCGTCGCACTTGGGGGCGCAGAGCCGGCGCTCCATGCCCTGGAGGAAGAAGTCGCGCACCTGGAGGATGTTCTCCGCGATGTACGCCTCGCCGCCGGTCGCCTTGGCCAGGGCGTCCATCTGCTTCTTGCCCTTGGGCGCGTCCGGGCCGAAGGCGATCAGCAGGATGCTGACCGGCCGCTTCGGGTTGTAGGTCTTCTTGAGGAACGACAGGAGCTCCGCGTTGCCGACACCGCCGTCGGGGTCGTCGTTGCCGGCGCCGTCCGTGAGGATGAGCACCGTGTTGATCTTGTCTTCCTGGTACGACTTCGTCATCTCGGTGTAGGCGGCCTTGAGCGTGTCGTTCAGGCCGGTGTCGCCCGTGGCCTTGGCCTGCACGGTGGCAAGCTGCGCCGCCAGCGCCTCCTTGCGCAGCCGCCCGTCGGTGGTCTCGCTCAGCGGGCCCACCGAGACCATCTCGCGCCAGTCCTTGCCCTGGCCGTCGAGGTGCGTCGAGAACGCCCACACCCCGATCTCCGAGTCGGCCGGGAACAGGCTCAGCCCCTCGGTGGCGATCCGGGTGATCGCCTGCATGCGGGTCAGCTGGGTGCCCGGCACGGGCAGCGCCATCGTGCCGGAGACGTCGAGCAGGGTCAGCAGGCGGCTGCCCAGGTTGAGCCGCGACCAGGTCTGGGCCATGCTCGCCACCGTCTTGGCGTCGGGCGCGGCCAGCGACCGGGGCAGGGTCGAGACGAAGCCCTTGCCCTTCGCCAGCACGTCGCCGCCCTTGCCGTCGGGCGTGCGGAAGCCCTGGTCGCGCAGCGTCCGCTGGGCCGAGTCGGTGGTCAGCTCCTTCTGGAAGGCGGCGGCGGCCTTGCGCACCCCGGGGTCCTTGGCGAGGACCAGCATCGGGTAGTCGAGGTTGTAGGTGCCCTCGGCGGGATAGAGCGGCACCACCTGCCCGTCGGGCTTCTTGGAGTTGTGGGTGTAGATGCTCTGCTCCGAGGCGACGCCGACCGGCACCTTGCTGCCGGACTTCACGGTGAGGCTGGCCAGCAGCGCGCCGGGATCGGAGACGATCTGCCCGGACAGCTCCTTCAGCGCACCCACGAGCGCCTTGTCCTGCTTCGCCTTCTTGGCCGAGCCCGCGGCGGCCAGCAGGGCGGCCATGCCCGCGGAGTTCTTCTGCGGGTCGAGGGCCAGCACGCGGACCTTCTTGCCGGGGCCGTCGGGGTTGGCCACGTTCGCCGCGGCGATCATCCCGGCCCAGCTCGGCTGGAGGCTGGCGGTCAGCTTGTCGGCCGTGCTCTGGGCGGTCACCAGCACGACGGGCGACAGGGCGGCCGAGCCGGAGGGCTCGGGCAGTGCGGCGGCGCCCGCCGGATCGCTGCGCAGCCTGCCCACGACCAGGCTGGAGTCGGCCACCCACAGGTCGGCCGCCGCCTTGCCGGCGGCCAGCGCGTTGGCCGTGCGGGCCGCGCCCTCCTTGGTGACCGTCACCTCGACGCAGCGGCTGTCGATGGAGTGCAGGGCCTTGTTGTAGGTGCCGGCGATCTTGTTGAGGGCCGGCTGGATGTCGGGGGTCGCCACCACGCGCAGCGCCAGCTTGCCTGCCGAGCAGTCGTGGTCGCGGTTGAAGATGACGAACGCGGCGACGCCCAGCAGCACGGCCAGCGCGACGGCCCCGGCGAGGGGGACGAGCACCCTGCCCCGGCCCCGTGCGGCTCGCCGCCGGGGAGCGGGTTCCTGGGCTTGGTAGCCGCCATCGAACTCGTCTGTGCGGTGTCGCCCCACGATGTCCTCTTTGGTGTGTTGAGACCTTCCGGAGACCCTGGCCGGAGATGCTCCGCAATACCTCCGGAACGATACTCGGTGCGCTTAGTGCGGCAAAACAGCCCGTTTGGTGCAGGGATTACGGAGCGTCAACCTCGGCGGCGACATCCGTCACCACGCCCACCCTGTACGGAGCGTCGACCTCAGTGGCAGCACGCGTCACCATGCCACGCGCTGCGGCCCTCACGTACCGCCACGAGCGCGAGCGCCACCGCCATGACCGGATCCGCCCACCACCAGCCGGCCGTGTTGAGCCACAGCCCGGCCAGCACGCCGCCCGCCATCGCCGCGCAGATGAGGTTCTGCGTGCCCTCCCCGGCGGTCGCCGGGGATCCCAGCCGCCGTCCCAGCCGGCGCTTGGCCATGCCCAGCGCGGGCATGCTCACCAGGCTCACCGCCGTGACCACGATCCCCAGCGGCGTCGGCACCGCGCGGTGGCCGGCGTCCAGGTCGTAGGCGACATGGACGACGAGGTACGGCGCCAGCACCCAGAAGCTCACGGCCACCGCCCGCCGTGCCCGGTGCTCGGCGCCCGGTGACAGGGTCCGCGACCCCGTGAAGCGCCACACCACGATCAGGCTCGCCGCCGCCTCCACCAGCGCCGAGAACCCCCACCCGATCAGCGCCACCGAGTGCGCCCCGAACCCGGCCCACAGGCCGAGCGAGCTCTCCAGGCCGAGCCAGGCCAGGGTCGCCACCGACAGTGCCCGCGCGGACCGCGCCGCGCGCAGCCAGTCTGCCGACGCGGCCGGATGCGCGTGAACCGACTGGTCAGGCACCTTGACCCCCGAATCCCCGACGTCGTCCGGCCGCCGGCAGCGGTACGTACCCTATCGATTACCCTCCGTGATCACGATGGCGCGGGGCAAAGGTCGGCCGGGTAATCTTCAATGATCGCTTACAGGAGGGCGATTCCGGGGATCACTCCACGGGTCGCCGGGTCGCCGGGTCGCTGCATCGCCCCAGCCGGAGAGATCGGGGGCCACGGGGACTCGCGGGGGACTCACGGGAGGATGGACAGGCCGTGCCGTTCACACCGAGCCACATCGCGGCGGTGCTTCCACTGGCGTCGTCGTCGCGCGTCCGCAAGGTGCTCGACCCCTGGGCGCTGGCGATCGGTGCCATGGTGCCCGACCTGCCGATCTTCCTGCCGTTCCTGCCCGACTACACCGACTGGCACTCGCTGCGCGGCGTGCTGACCATCGACACCGTGGCCGTGCTCGTGCTGCTCGTCCTGTTCCACGTGGTGCTGCGGGACCCGCTGATCGCCCTGCTGCCGCCGGCGCTCGCGGGCCGCGCCGCCACCCTCCTGCCGTCGTGGCGCGGCTTCCGCCTGCTGCCCGTCGTCCTCGGGGCGATGGCCGGCGCGGCCAGCCACGTCCTGTGGGACTCCTTCACCCACGCCCGCGGCCCGGAGCGCTGGGGCCCCTGGCTGGAGGTGTCGGTCTTCGGCGTGATCAGGCTCTTCCGGCTGCTCCAGTACGGCTCGTCGGTCGTCGGGCTGGCCGTGGTCGTGTGGTGGGCCTGGCGCCGCCTGTCGCGGATCGCCGCCGTCGCCCCGCCGGAGCGGCTGGTCATCCCGTCCGGGGTGCGCTTCTACGTCCTCGGCGCGGCGTCGGTGGGCACGATCGCCGGGGCGCTGCTGTGGCCGGTCGTCGATCCGCCGTCGCCCGAGCTGGGCCTGCCCAGCGTCATCACCAAGGTCGGCGCCGGCACCCTGGTCGGCCTCGGCCTGGTGCTCCTGTGTTACGCGGTGGTCTGGCAGGTCACGCGGCGCATGGCAGTATCAGAAGGTGCTTGAGTACGTGACCGACGCGGCGGACCCGCGCCTGGCCGACTACACCCGGCTGCGCGACGTGGAGCTGCGCAAGAGCCTCGAAGCCTCGCGCGGGCTGTTCCTGGCCGAGGGGGAGAAGGTCATCCGGCGCGCGATCGGCGCCGGCTACCCGATCCGCTCCGTCCTGACCACGCGCCGCCGGCTGGACCCGTTGGCGGACGTGCTCGGCGACGCGCTCGTGTACGTGGTCAGCGACGAGGTCATGTCGGGGATCGCCGGCTTCCAGGTCCACCGCGGCGCCCTGGCCTCGATGGCCCGCGTACCGCTGCCGTCGATGGAGAGCGTCCTGGCGGGGGGCTCGTCCGGGCGGGTGCTGGTGCTGGAGGACCTCGTCGACCACGGCAACGTCGGCGCCATCTTCAGGTGTGCCGCCGCGCTCGGGGTGGACGGGATCATCCTGTCGCCGCGGTGCGCCGACCCGCTGTACCGGCGGGCGGTGAAGGTGTCGATGGGGGCGGTGTTCTCGATCCCGTACGCGCGGATGGACAACTGGTTCACGGGGCTGGAGCAGATCCGTGAGGCGGGCTACCAGACGCTTGCCCTGACTCCTGATCAGAGCACCACACCCATCGATACCGTCAAGCTGGCGGAACGGGTGGCGCTGCTGCTGGGCTCGGAGGGGGACGGGTTGTCGTCGCGGTGGCTGGAGGAGGCGGACGAGCCGGTGTGCATCCCGATGAGCCCGGCCGCGATGGCCGCCGGGGTTGACTCCCTCAACGTGGTGGCCGCCGCAGCCATCGCCTGCCACGGCCTGATGCGGACATAGCGCCTGGTTGCAGGTCAGGCGCACGGCAGTCGTCGGCAACCGGCTTGCCGATATGGCGCCGCGCTGCCGCCCACTGAACGTGTCGAGCCGTCGACAGTAGCCTCGGAAGTTCTTATGGTCACAGCATGGACTGGGGTACCGGGCTGACCGCCGTCGGTCTAGTGGTCACCGTCATCGCAGCTGTCATCGCCTGGCTGCAACTTCGCAGGACTCCCCACACGAACACGCCCGTGAACCCCGCGGCATCCGGCGGCCGTCGTGAAACCGGTACTGATCATCGGACCGTCAGGACCAACATTCTTCCGCCGCCGACAGGGCATTTGCCCCACCTTGTGCGGGGCCGTGACCGGCTTCTGAACGACTTGCGTGCTCTGGTCAAGAAGCCGGACGGGAAAATACACCTGCTTTCGGGCATGGGCGGGGTGGGCAAGACGTCCGTCGCACTGCAGATCGCCGCCGAAGCTCAAGCCGAGGGACGGCCCACCTGGTGGGTGCCCGCTACCGACGCGCAGACCTTCGCCCTGCACATGCTCGGTCTGGCACGTGAACTGGGCGCCACAGCGGGTGAGGTCGAGGAGGCGTTGGAGGGGCGCCGTAGGGGATCCGACCTGCTCTGGCGGCTTCTCGACGACGTGCAGGGCTGGCTGCTGGTCATCGACAACGCCGACGATCCGCGGGCACTGGACGCGGATCAGCCCGTGGCCGGCGGGAACGGCTGGTTACGACCGACTTCCACGGGCCTTGTGCTCGTCACCACGCGTGCGCGCGCAACGGGCATGTGGGGGCGGCATACGACGATGCACAAGATGAACGTCCTGCCTCCCCAGGACGGAGCCTGCATCCTGCTCGACCTGGTGCCGGAGGCGGGCAGCGTGGCGGAGGCGGAGAACTTGTCGGCGAGGCTGGGAGGGCTGCCGCTGGCGCTGCGTCACGCGGGCATGCATCTGTCCACCGCCTTCGCGCTGGAACGGAACTTCGTGGCCTATCAAGAGGCACTGGACAGCCCTGGAGACACTTTGATGCGACCCGACATGGATGACAGGGCGAACCTCACCATGACATGGGAGTTGTCGCTCGACCTGCTGGCCGCCAGGGACATGCCGCAGGCCCGCGCGCTGCTCGGGGTTCTCTCCTGTTTCCCGGCTCCGACGCCGATACCGGCAGTGCTCCTCGACCATGCCACCCTCGCCACCGCGTGTGAGGAGCAGGGACGCGGCGGCGTGTCCGGCGGGCTGGCCGCACTCGACTCTGTGGGGCTGATCGAAGAGGTGGATTCGGCTGACAAGGCGACGCGCGGCGTCGCCCTGCACCCACTGGTGGCGGAAGTCACCCGCCGAAAGCTGTTCGACAGCCCGCTGGGCGGTCGGACGGCGGCGGTGGCTGTCTCCCTGGTGGCCCGGGCCGTCGGGACACTGAGCGTCGACCGTTCGTCGGACTGGCCGATCTGGGCTCAGCTCCATGCCCATGTCCGCGGCTTGTGGCTGAGCGTCATCGGCGAGCTTGATGATGAGAGCCTCGCCGTCCTGGCCGAGGCCACGGCCGTCTGTGCCATGGGATTGACGTACGGTGGCTCCTATCACGTCGCTCTGAGTCTGACCGGGATGGCGCTCGGTAAGACCGAGGGCCGGCTGCCTTCCGACAGCCCCGCGGTCCTCGACATTCGGCACAGGCATGCAAGCGCCAAGATGTTCCTCGGTCTGGCAGCCGAGGCGGAGCGCGAGTTCCGAGCAGTCCTCGCCGGCCGGGTGAGCGTACTCGGGCCCCATCACCCGAAGACTCTGATCATCCGCCACAATCTGGCGCGTGTCCTCGCTGATCAGGGGCGGCTGGACGAGGCCGGCGAGCAGTTCGCGCAAGCCCTTGCGGCCAAGGTGCGCGTGCTGGGTCCGGAGGATCCCGACACGCTCGCCACCCGCCATGAGGCCGCCCGGGTACTCCTGGCCCAGGGGAAGGCCGTCGAGGCGGAGACGGAGCACCGTGCCATTCACGCGACGAAGCTCAAGGTCCTGGGGCCCGAGCACCCCGATACTCTCGTGTCCCGGCAGGAGATCCCCCGTTCGCTCCTGGCACAGGGCAGGGCCGTGGAGGCGGAACGCGAGCTACGCGAGATTCTGGGGCTCCGCATGCGACTGCTGGGTGGGGACCACCCGCATGTACTGAATACGAGCCACTGGCTCGCCGCGGCACTGGCGGCGCAAGGACGGTACGAAGAGGCCGGGCAGCGCTTCGTGGAGGTCCTCGAAGCCAGGCGGCGTGTCCTGGGGGCAGAGAACACCTACACCCTCGCCACTCAGGAAGCTCTGACCGAGATGCGACGCAGGGCAGCACAGCCCGCTCCGGAAGAAGGCGATGACGCCCCTGGTGCTGGAGGATCTCGTTGATCACAGCAACGTCGGCGCCGCGCGAGGACTGTCGAGCGGTCAGGAGTGCCCGATGATCCGGTGCGGCCGGTAGGGGGCCTCCAGCCGGGCCGTCTCCTCCTCGCTCAGGGACACGTCGACCGCCGCGATCGCGTCGTCCAGATGGCCCAGCTTGCTTGCCCCGACGATCGGCGCGCTCACCCCCGGCCGTCCGAGGAGCCACGCCAGCGCGATCTGCGCCGGTGGCAGGCCTCGTTCGCCGGCGACCGCGCGCACCACGTCCACCACGTCGAAATCCGCGTCCTCGTACATGCTGCCGGCCAGCTCGTCGCTGCCGGATCGCCGCGTGCGCGGCCCGCTGGCGCGGTGGCGGCTCCCGGTGAGCAGTCCGCGTGCCAGCGGGCTCCACGGGATGACGCCCACCCCCTGGTCCAGGCAGAGCGGGATCATCTCCCGCTCCTCCTCCCGGTATACGAGGTTGTAGTGGTTCTGCATCGACACGAACCTGGTCCAGCCGGCCGTCAGGGCCGTGTGCTGCGCCTTGGCGAACTGCCAGGCGTACATGCTGGAGGCCCCGACGTAGCGGGCCTTGCCGGCCCGCACCACGTCGTGCAGGGCCTCCATGGTCTCCTCGATCGGCGTCTCGTGGTCCCAGCGGTGGATCTGGTACAGGTCGACATAGTCGGTTCCGAGCCTGGCGAGCGAGGCGTCGACGGCGGCCAGCACGTGTTTGCGGGACAGCCCTCGGTCGTTCGGGCCCGGCCCCGTCGGGAAGTAGACCTTCGTGGCCAGGACGTAGTCGTCGCGGCGCGCGAAGAACGTGCCGAGCAGCCGCCCGGTGATCTCCTCGCTCACGCCGTCGGAGTACATGTCCGCGGTGTCGAAGAACGTCACACCGGCCTCGACCGCGCGCCGCACGATCGGCTCGGCCGCGTCCTCGCGCAGCAGCCACTCCCAGGAATCCGGATCGCCGTACGTCATCATGCCCAGGCAGATGCGGGAGACCCGCAGTCCTGACGAGCCCAGCCTCATGTATCGCATCTCGTCCTGCCTTTCTGCGAGGGGTGGTCTTCACCGTGGGCGGAGGAGGCCGGGTGTTCCCGATGGAGCGCGACGGAGAGCACCACGAGCCCGACTCCGGCCAGCTCGGCGAGTGCGGGAAGTTGCCGGAGCACCACGATGCCGATCGCCGTTGCCGCGGCCGGAAGCAGCGCCACCAGCAACGCGTACGTGGACCGGGCCATGCGTGCCATGGCGAGCTGATCGCACACGTACGGGATCACCGACGAACAGATCCCCACGCCGAACCCGGCGGCGAGCGCGACCGGGTCGAGCACCGCCGGAGCGGCCTGCCGGACGGCCACCGGCGCGACGAACACGCAGGCGACGAGCATGGCCGCGGCCAGCCCGTCGATGCCGCCGACGCCGCGCAGGCGACGAGCCGCGCGGTGGGCCAGCACGATGTAGGCGGCGAACAGCGCCGCGTTGGCGAAGGCGAACACCAGCCCCAGCGGCTCCCCGGCCAGCCGGACGCCGGTCAGCACGTAGACGCCGCCGACCGCCGCCACGAGTGCCACGAGGTTACGCGCCGTACGGGCACCGAGCGCGGCCAGCACGATGACCGGCAGGAACTCGATCGCGGCGACGGTCCCCAGGGGTACGCGGGCGATCGCCAGGTAGAAACAGACGTTCATGGCCGCGAGCACCGCGCCCCAGGCGACGATGATGCGCCGCTGCTCGGCGTCGAGCCGCGCGAGGACGCGCCAGGGACGACGCCAGAGCGCGAGAACCAGCGCGGCGCTCCAGATCCTCAGCGCCGCGACCCCGAGCGGGGCGAGCCTGGCGAACAGCAGCACGGCGAAGGCCGGGCCGAGGTAGTGGAAGACGGCGCTCCCGATGAAACAGGTCCATGGAGGCGCCGCGGAGAGCACAGCGCGAGGGCTGGTGGGCGGCATGACGCCATCGTCGGGCAGCCCGTAATTTAGGAGAATGGCGAACCGAAGGATCAGACCCGAGCGGGCCTACGAAGCGAAGGGACTCGACGCCCTCGACCTTCGGATTCTCGCCGAGCTGCAGGTCGACGCCAGAGTGAGCTTCGCCGAACTGGGCCGCCGGGTCGCCCTGTCCGCGCCCGCGGTGGCCGACAGGGTGCAGCGGCTGGAGGAGACCGGAGTGATCACCGGCTATCGCGCCGAGGTCGACCCGCGGGCCCTGGGCTTCCCGGTCACGGTGATGGTCCGGATCCGCCCGGCGATCCGGGAGCTGCACCGCATCTCCAAGATCGCCAAGGAGGTTCCCCAGATCGTCGAGTGCTACAGAATGACCGGCGACGACTGCTTTTACTTCACGATGCACCTGCGGACGGTCGACGAGCTCGAACCGATCCTCGACCTGTTCACCCCGTACGGTCACACGACCACGTCCCTCATCCACACCGCGCCGGTGCCGCGCCGCCCCCTGCCCCTGGAGTGAGGTCTACGCGGCCCCCGCCGCGCCTCTCGCCCGCCACGTGTCACGCAGTGTCTTCAAGGCGCCGCCCCAGGCGAGGAGCTCGTCCAGCATGGCGGTGACCGCGTCGGCGTGGTGGGCGGCAGGGGTGAGGACCTGGAAGTTCTCGAAGTCCGTGGCCAGGGACAGCGCGACCTGGGTGCGTACGTCGGCGACGTGCAGCTCTCCCATGATCAGGCGCAGGTGTTCCACGGCTCGGACACCTCCCGCGCTGCCGTAGCCGACGAAGGCAGCGGCTTTGTTGTTCCATTCGGCGTACAGGAAGTCGATGGCGTTCTTCAGCACGCCTGAAGTCGAGTGGTTGTACTCGGGGGTGACGAACACGTACGCGTCGAAGGAGGCGATCTTGTCGGCCCAGGCCCTGGTGTGCGCGTGGGCGTAGTGGCCCATCGCCGGTGGCAGCGCCTCGTCCAGGTGCGGCAGCCGGAAGTCCTTGAGGTCGACGATCTCGAACGAGGCGTCGTCCCGTTCGGCCGCCAGGTCGTGGATCCAGCGGGCCACGGCCTCGCCGTTGCGTCCCGGGCGGGTGCTGCCGATGATGATGCCTACTTTGATCATGGGGACCTCCTTGGTGATTCGCGGCCGGGCAGGCTCGCGGCCATGACCAGGCCGGTCGCGGTGAGGACGAACATCCAGGTGAGGGCTGGGGCGAAGCCGCCGGCCTGGAGGATGACGGCCATCAGCGCGGTGCCGGTGGCGGCGCCGACCCGTTGCACGACGGTGCTGGTGCTGGTGGCGTGCGGGATGGCGGCCGGGCGCAGGGTGCGGTAGACGGCGACGCTGACGGGCAGGGCGGCCACGCCGAATCCCGCTCCGCGCAGGAGCAGCGCCGCGCTCAGCAGGAGGGTGTCGGTGTCACGGGTGGCGAAGACGAACGGAAGGGTTCCCATGGTGGCCGCGGCCATCCCGGCCAGGGCCAGCGGGCGCGGCGGCAGGCGGTCGGCGTACTGCCCGGCCAGCAGGGACGCCAGTGCGACACCGAGGGTCTGGGGAGCGAGCGCGAGCCCGGCGTCGAGCGCGGACAGGTCGTGCAGTCGCTGGTAGTACAGCGGCAGCAGGAACATCGGCCCCCAGCTCGTGACGCCGAGGACGAACATCATGACCGTCCCCGACCGGAAGGAGCGATCGGCGAAGAGCCGCAGGTCGAGCAGGCTCGTCTCGGCCCGGCGCAGCGAGCGTGCGATGAACGCGGCCAGGAGCCCGGCCCCTGCCACCGCCGTCAGCGTCGCGGTCCCGATCCCGGTCCGTGTCTCCAGCCCGGTCAGCGCGTGCAGCAGGGCGACCACCCCGGCCGGCAGCAGGAGCAGCCCGACAAGGTCGAGACGACGTTCGTCGCGTACCTCGTCCCGGGGGAACCACCGCCACGTCATGGCCAGCGAGAGGAGGATCAGCGGCGCGTTGACGAAGAAGACCCAGCGCCAGCCCCAGCCGTCGATCAGCACGCCGCCGAGCACGGGCCCGGAGATCGGGGCGAGCTGCCCGACGAAACCGACCTTCCCCATCACCCGGCCCAGACGCTCGGGTCCCGCGGCCCTGGCCAGGACGAGCTGCGTCACCGGCAGGATCATGCCGCCGCCCAGCCCTTGCAGTGCCCGGAAGGCGATGAGCGAGCCCGCCGACCACGCGGCGCCGCACAGGATCGATCCGACCAGGAACAGCCCCAGGGCCGTCACCCACACGGCGCGGGCGCCGAAGCGGCCGACCGACCAGCCCACCAGCGGAATGACGGCGGTCATCGCGAGCACGTAGGAGGTGGTGACCCATTGGATCGCCGTGACCGTCGCGGACAGGTCCCTGGCCAGCTCGTCCAGCGCCACCGCGACGATGGTGGTGTCCAGCAGCGCCGCCATCGCGCCCACCAGGACCGTCGCGGTCAGCGGCAGGAGGGCGCGGGCGGTCGTGGCTGAGGGCGCCGGGCTCGCGTTCGGCGTGCTCACGGGATCAGCAGGGTCTTGCCGATCGTGGCGCGGGCTTCGATGGCCCGGTGCGCCTCGGCGGCCTCGGACAAGCGGTAGGTCTGGCCGACGACCGGGCGCAGCCGACCGGCCGCGGCGTGCGCGAGCGCCTCCTCGGCCAGCGCCCGGATCTCCGCCGGGGCGGGTACGCCCCCGTCGGGGACGACCGTCACATGAGCGGCCGGCTCGGTCCAGGAGCCGGAGGCCATGCCGTACACGCTGGCCCGGCCGCCGGGCCGCACGGCGCGCATGCCCTCCGCGCCCACGACGCCGCCGACTCCGTCGAAGACGAGGTCGACGCCTCCGCTCATCTCGGCGACCTCGCGCTCCCAGCCCGGCTTGGAGTAGTCGACGTAGGCGAGAGCACCCAGTGAGGCGACCAACGCCTCCTTGGCCGGACCGCGGGCGGCGCCGACGACCTTCGCCCCCGAGGCGGCGGCGAGCTGGACCAGCAGGCTGCCGACGCCACCGGCGGCCGCCTCCACCAGCACCCACTCGCCCGGACGCACCCCGGCCTGCCGGTGCAGGCGCACCGCTGTCCGCCCGTCGGCCAGCAGCGCCACCGCGTCGCGCAGCGTCACCCCCGCCGGGACGGGGACGAGGTCCTCCGCCCGGGCCACGGCCAGCTCCGCATAGCCGCCGGTGCCGCCGGTCGTGGTCACCACGGCCTGTCCGACCAGCGCGGCATCGGCCCCCGGGCCGACAGCCGAGACGCGCCCGCCCACCGCGTTGCCGGGGACGCGCGGAAGCGGCGGCCGCTGGTGGGCCGCGGGACCGCGGCCGGCCCGCACCTGTGTCTCGACGTACGTGATCCCGGCGTAGTCCACCTTCACCAGCACCTGCCCCGGCCCCGGGACCGGGTCTTCGACCTCCTGGACGCGCAGCACCTCCGGCCCGCCGAAGCGATCCATGACCACAGCACGCATGACTTCCTCCTCAATAGGAGCGAATCGCTCCGCTTGAAGGGACTCTATAACCGGAGTGATTCGCTCCGCAAGTTCGGTATGCTGGCGACATGACCGAATCCAAGCGCCGCGGCCCTCGGCAGGCGGAAGCCGAGCGCAACGACCGGGCCCTCCTGCGGGCGGCACGCCACGTGCTGGCGGCCGACGGGGAACACGCCTCGGTCGCGGCCATCGCGGCGGCCGCCGGGGTCGGCATCGGCAGCCTCTACCGGCGCTACCGCACCAAGGAGGAGCTCTTCCAGCGGCTGGCCGAACTGTCCCTCGACAACTGGAACCAAGCCGCCGAACGAGGTCTCGCCGAGGACGATCCGTGGGAAGGGCTGGCCTCCTTCGTCGCGGCCTGCGTCGAGTTCGGCCAAGGGTCGCTCGCCCCGATCGCCGGCACCATCAAGGTCACCAAGGAGATGCAGGCCAAGTCCGACCGCTCGGACGAACTGCTCGCCGCGCTCGTCGCGCGCGCCCACCAGGCACGCGTGCTCAGGCCGGACGTCACCGTCGTCGACATCTCCCTGCTGATCGAGCAGTTCGGCAGATCGCCGGCCCTGGACCAGCTACGCAAGCAGGGCCGCGAGGACCTCGTCGAGGCCGCCGCCGGCGCTCACCAGCGCGTTCTCACCATCGCCGTGGACGGCCTGCGCGCCTGCCACCCGCGTCCGCTGCCCGGCGACCCGCCCAGCGACCGGCTCTTCACCGAACGCTGGGCACACGAAACGGGCCAGGCGTAAGGGCCTCACGGAAATATCCGGGGGTTTCGGGGAACCCGTGCCCGTCCGCCGACACAGTCCGGGTGTGATGGACAGCCTTCCCACGGACGCCGAGCTGTGGAGGCGTGCGGTGGACGGGGACACCGAGGCCTTCGGCGTCATCTTCGACCGGCACGCGCGCGCCGTGTACAACCATTGCTTCCGCCGTACCGCTGACTGGTCGGAGGCTGAGGACATCACCTCGGTGGTGTTCTTGGAGGCGTGGCGGCGGCACGGGGAACTGAGCCCCGAGCGTGACTCGGCGCTGCCGTGGCTCCTCGGCGTAGCCAACAACCGCCATCGGCCGGGCCCACGGCGACGGCCACGTCGGGATCCTGACGCCCGGCCGGGCCCGACGCTCTCTTGACGCGCGCCTCGCGGTGCCGTTCGCCGACCTGCGGCAGCCCACCGTCGGCACGCCGTCGTAGCTCAGGCGCGGAGTAGCCTACCGAAGGAGATCATGCCCGGCACCGCTGGACCACCCGAGAAGGAGACCGCCATGCCCGCGGCCCGCCAGGCGGCAGTCGAGCAGATCGGCATCGCCCCGCTCGCCGTCAGGCGCGTGGCCGCGGGCCTCGCCGTCCTGGCTTCGCTGTCCACGGCCTGCGGCAGCGGGACCCACACCGCCCCCGCTCCCACGTCGTTCACCTCGCCAGGGCCCCTGCCGGCCGGGCGGCTGACGCCGGTCTTCGCCGACCCGGAGACCTGCCCCGGACCACCGCGTGAAAGGAGTGAGATCAGGCCTGCCGCCGTGCCGTCCGGCTGGGAGACGCTCTGGGCCGAGGGCGCGCAGGGGACGGCACTGCTCGACGCGACCGTGACGGCGGACGGGACGATCTGGGCGGCGCACGCGGACACGACCGGGCGGCACGTGCCCTGGCGCTGGAACGGCTCCCGCTGGACCCCCGCCGAGCTGCCCGCGAATCTCTCCGAGATCCAGACCGTGGCCGCCGAGTCCAAGGACCGGGCCTGGGTGTTCGGCAAGCGGGGCAACGACGGCTATGCGGCGAGCTACGAGGCAGGGCGGTGGCGGGTCGAGTCGATCCCCGGGCAGGGCGGCTGGCCGTCCTTCTCCTCCAGCGGTCCGTGGGTGGCCGAGCACGAGCTGACCCGGCGGTGGAACGGCGGCGCCTGGCAGGCGGGCAGACTCGGCTTCCCGGTCCAGGCGCTGGCGAGCTTCGGCACGGAGACCTGGGCGGTCGGCGCATCCGCAGCGGCCCGCTGGGACGGCGGCGGGTGGCAGCGGATCGGCATGCCGTCGTTGGGGGTGCCGGGGGACGCCGACGTTCTGTGGGACGACGTGGCGGTCCTCGGCAACCGTCACGCCTGGGTGTTCGGCCGGGCGTCCTGGGAGGAGGCGGGCCCGACCAGGGACGACAACGAGCCGTGGATCGTGGACCGGTCGTTCGGGCTGCGGTTCGCGGAGGGGACCTGGCAGTGCGTCTGGGACCTCGCCACGTGGGAGGCCGAGCCGGACGGCGAGGACGGAATGTGGCTGGCGGCGGCCGACGACGAGTTGTGGCATCTGTCCGGCGACGGCCGCTGGACCAGGCAGCGGCTGCCGGTCCCGCGCGGCTGGTCGGTCTCGGTGCACGAACTGGCCCTGCGGCCGGGGACCACCGAGGTGTACGCCGTGGGGTCGGCCGGGCCGAAGGACCCGTCCGCGCGTGCCCTGAACGGGGTCCAGGTGAAGGGGAGCGCGATGATGTGGCGGCTCAGCGGGGCCCGGTGAGGGCCGGTCGCGATCTTCGAGACAACACGATGCCGTCGGAAGGGCACTCGCATGAACAGGACGCGGGCGGCGCGAGCAGTTCTGCTCCTTCTGTGTTTCATTCCCGCCGCTGCTGTCGCCGGCGTCATCGAGGGTCTGCTGGACCTCAGCTGGTGGTCGGGTCTGCTCGTCGTCGCCCTCATTCCCGTCTTTCGCGCCCTCTGGCGCGTCGCCTATGTGGACTCGCCGCGCAGCGTTCCCCCGTCGGGGGACTCCGTCCTGGGCGAGGAGGCTCGCAGTCGGCACGCTCGGGACGTCCAGAACATCGTGGCGATGATAAACGGTCGCGACCTGCGGCCTCGGCGTTTCAGCGTCAGCGCGAACAAAGATGAAGTGGACGAATATCTGCGGCTCGTCGTCGAATATCTGGAAGGCAGGGGGGCGCCGATGGCTACCGAGGACATGATGGACAAGCACTTTTCGTGGTCCATCCGCGAACCTGGTTACGACAGCGCTGATGTGGCCCGGCTCATCGCTCAGGTGACGAGGGAGATCGATCGCCTGCTGTCCAGGCAATCCCGGCGAGGAGGCGGTGCGGGTTCGCGGCCAGGTCCTTGATCAGGTGCGGCGACACCCTGGGAGCCCCGTGTCGATGTGGCCGGTGGTCGTTCGTGTAGGGGGTGACAGGGCCACGCTGCTGATCCACCCGCTGGCCGAGTTCGAGCTCACCGGAAGCGTCACGACCCCCAAGGGTGTGATCACCGCCCGCTACACCCGCCGGTGAGCGCGGAGGCCCTACCGGTCCAGCCTGCTGTCCGGCACCTCAGAGGCCGAGGTCGTCCAGTTCCTTCAGCAGCGCCGCCCTCGGGCTCTGCTGCGCCGGGGCCGCGGCCGGCCGGGAACGGCCGCCGCGGTCGCGGAACACCCAGCCGCCCACCACGCCGGCGAGGAAGCCGAACAGGTGGGCCTGCCAGCCGACGCCCTCCTGGGGGAGCAGCCCGGTGAACTGGTAGGCGAAGCACAGCGCCATCACCACGCCCACCACGATGTCGATCAGGTGCCGGTCGAACGCGCCGCGCACCAGCACGTATCCGAAGTACCCGAAGACGATGCCGCTCGCCCCCACCCCGATCCCGTTCGGGTCCGAGGTGAACCAGGCGCCGAGTTCGCTGACCACGATGATGAGCGCCGTCACGCTGAAGAACCTGGCCACGCCACGGTAGGCGGACAGGAACCCGAAGATGAACAGCGGTCCGGAGTTGCCCTCGATGTGCTCCCAGCTCCAGTGCAGGAACGGCGACGAGACCATGTTCGGCAGGGTCGCCGGATTCCACGCCTGCAGGCCGTAGTCCCGGCTCAGCGCGTAGCCCGACGCCCAGTTGACGATCTGCGCGACCCAGATGACGGCCAGGAACGCGACCATCACCCAGAACGCCTTGCGGGCCTCAGCGATCATGATCTCGGCCGTGCTCCCCTTGCCCTCCACCCGGTTCCTCCCTGGCTGTGCGCGGCTTACGAGCCGCACCAGTATCGGGGCGGAAGATCACGAATGTGGCACCAGGGCGGCCTGGAAGCGGCACTCGCTTCCGGGCCGGGCGCGCCCCCGGCGGTGGATCACTCGCTGCGCCAGATCTCCTTGCCCGCGGCGTCGTAGCCGATGACCAGGTGGTCCTGCTCGTTCAGAGGGCGGTCGGCGGGAACGGAGAAGACCGCGATCCCCATGCCCCACGGATCCGGCTTGGCGTCGGCCGACAGCCGCTTCCCGCCGGGGTGGACCATCTCGACCCGGGCGGTGCCGCCCCTGACGAGGCCGTACCAGCGCTCGCCGTAACCCATGGCCACCAGCGGCTCGCGCCGGACCTCCTCGGCGGCGTCGAAGTCGGCCCCCAGGTCGGTCCCGTTGGTCGACTTGCCGCCGATCCACCACGTCAGGCACCCCTTGTGGAAGGTGGCGCTCACTCCGTGGCCCAGTTCGACCGCGGGCCCCTCAGGAGGAAGGTTGCTGCACCTGCTCAGGACCCCGGCGATCGAATAGCCCTTGTCGCCCGTGCCACGGAAGTCGAACCGCAGGCCGTCGTTCGGGGCGTGGCGCATGACCCAGATCTTCGCCGTCGCGCCCTTGAGCGTGTAGAGCCTGCCCTCGGCGAGCTTCCTGTCGGTGCTCTGCTCGACGCCCTGAAGCGAGGTGACGTCGAGGCCCGCGACCCCGATGGAGATCACCGGGTTCTTGTTCAGGTCGAGCAGCCGGCCCGCGGCCGTCGGCTCCTTCGGCAGGTAGTACGGCCGGCACCGGCTCTCCGCCGGCGTCTCGACGCACAGGGCGTCCGAGATCTTGCCGTCCGACAGTGTGACCTTGTCGAACCACAGCTTCAGCTCGCCGTCGGTGACGACCTCGCCGAGCGGGCGCGCCGCGGGCGCCGGGAGCGCTCTGAAAAGACCCTCCGTGAGCGCGACGGTGCCCACGACGACCACGGCGGCGACGGCGGGCAGCACCACCGTCCAGAACCGGCGCGCGCGCCGCCTCCTCGCCGCCTTCTCCGTCATCTTGTTCCACGCCCGCGGGTCGGGCTCGTAGATCTCCGCCTTGGCGTCGAGGGCCTCGCGGAGGCGGTTCTCAAGCATCGTGGTCCTCCTTGAGCGCCTTGGACAGCGCGGCCATGCCGCGGCTGGCGTGCGTCTTGACAGAGCCGGGAGAGATTCCCATGGCGTCGGCGATCTCCTGCTCGGACAGCTCCAGCCAGTAACGCAGGACCAGAGCCTCCCGCTGCCGCCGCGGCAGCCGCTCCAGCGCCGCGAGCAGCTCCCGATGGCGTTCGGCCACCAGGACGTGGTGCTCGCTGCTCGCCGCGTCAGGTGGCGGATCGCCGCGGCGCAGCCGGGCCAGGCGCAGGTGACGCAGGCGGTTACGGGTCTGGTTGCAGATGATGGAGCGTACGTAGGCGAGGGCCGCGCGGTCATCCCTGAGCAGGGACCGTCGCGCGTGCAGCCGGGCGAACGCCTCCTGCGCGATGTCCTCGGGATCGTCGGCGCCGAGCAGTCCGGCCAGCCGCACCATCCCCAGGTAGTGCGCGGAGAACAGCTCCGCCAGGCTCGCGCCCTCCCGGCGCTCGGTCATGAGGTCGTTCACGTCTCAGAGACACCTGGACGCCGGGCCGGTTGACAGCACGCGAGAACTTTTTCAGACCCGGCGGGCCCTGTCGTGAGGTCTGCGCGTTTAGCGCCGTGACACGGGGCACAGGCAGACACCGTCGTGAGGAGAGATGAGATGCAACCTGTGGAGAAAGCCGCGTCGCTGGGGATGGGCATGCTCAGCGGCGCCTTGGCGGCCGCGCTGTTCAAGCGGGTGTGGAAGCTGGCCTCCGGCCAGGACGACGCGCCCGACGCCGGCGACCTGGGCCGGACCTGGACCGAGGTCCTCGTCGCCGCGGCGGTTCAGGGGGCCATCTTCGGGCTGGTCAAGGCGGCCGTGCACCGCGCGGGCGCGCAGACCTTCCGGCACAGGACGGTCACCGGCGACGTCAAGCACTGACCCGTCGGCCCGCCGGGCACGCGAAAGGGCGGAGCCGGCCACGCCCCCTGGCGAGGGGCGCGGCCGGCTCCGCCCGGCGAAACTGCTTACTTCTCGGAGAGCACCTTGCCGTGGAACATCGGCTTGTCGGTCTCCCAGTAACGCCAGCCCTCCACGGCGGACGGGATGTCGGCGATGCCGTGGGCGGTGCGGACCACCTTGCAGGTGTCGAGCCGGGCCCGGACCGCCCAGCGGATGCGGTAGCCGAAGGCGCGGTACCACAGGTTGCCGTACTTGCCGTCCGCGATGTCGTGCGTGTAGTCGTGACCGGTGAAGATCATGTGCCGCTTCTCGAGGTGCGGGATGGACGTCCTGATGAGCGTGCGCACGATCGTGTCCGGCGTGAGCTCCGTGCTGATGGAGCGCAGCTTCTCGAAGTCCGCCTCGACGAACGCGAGGACCTCGTGCTCGCGGTGGACGCTGGCCGTCACCGAGCCGCCGGGGCCGTCGACGAAGTGCGTGCGCGGGATGTAGAAGTGCCGCGGCTCCAGGGAGTGGATCTTGAAGAAGGTTCCCCTGTTGCAGTCGTCGCCCGCGCCGGCGAGGTGGAGGTGGCGCCTGTGGTGGTGCCGCGTGGTCGTGACGATCGGCGTGTCGTCGGCGTCGTCCGCGTCGTCGGAGTCCGAGTCGTCGGAGTCCGAGTCGCGGTCGTGGAGCTGGGAGACGACGTGGTCCCTGACCGCCTTCCTGAGCTTCTTGTCCTTCTTGGGATCCGCCGCGAACGCCGGAGCGGCCACGCTGGCGGCGAGCACCACGGACAGGGTTCCGGCCGTGGCGAGCGTCAGCAGCGCCTTGACCGGCCGGCTGTCGGTCTTGGTACTGGTTCGGGAACTGGTGAACATGAGGTTCCGTTCCTCTCGGAACGCGGCAGACGGCCGCGGTCAATCTATTGGCCGGAAAAGGCCCCCGTTTGCACCCTGCGCAAGCACAGCGTGACGGTAAAGATGCTTACAGTTGCCGCGAGCCACCCCAGGACGCCACGCCGAATGGGATTTCCCCGTACAGGGAAAGCAAGGGTGAAAAAGCGTCAACGAGCGGCGCATCATGCCATTGCCGGTATTCTCCGTCGAGAAGCCGCCCGATTGGCGGCATTCACGGCGGATAACGCGGCTGTAAAACGGAATAAAGGGCGAAGAGCGAAATTTCCCGTCAGGTGCCGAGAAAGCGTCGCACTCCGGCGGCGATCCAGATCGTCGACAGAGCCGCGTACGCCGTCAGCAGCGCCATCGGGGCCGCCGCCAGCAGCACCGCCGCGACGGCGGCCACCGCCAGCAGCGCCGACCAGCCGTACAGGACCTTACGGGCGCGCCGCGAGCCGGTGTGCCCGGCCTCCTGGACGGGCGTGACCATCGCCATGAGCGCGCCGCCCGCCGTCGCCAGGGCGTCCAGGCCCGTCGCCGCCCCGGCCGCCAGCACCGCCGCGCCGGCGACCGGCAGGGCGCAGCACAGCGCGGCCACCCGCGCGTCGCCGCTCCCGAACATCAGCCTTGTCGCCTTGCCCCGCGCCAGGCGCAGCGTGGTGAACGCCTCGGCCACCCACGCCCCCCAGTGGAGCAGCGCGATGAGGACGAACACGACGATGAGCGCCGGCATGGCCGGCAGCAGCAGCACCAGCCACCCCCGGCCGAAGAACCTCTCCCGCAGCCGGGTCAGCGTCCGGTAGACCGGGTTGCGCTGCTTGAGCGCGGTCAGCAGCAGCCCGCGGGCGGTGTCGAAGCCGGGGTCCAGCATCAGCACCTCGCGGAACGCCGAGGCGGCCTCGACGGGGTCGCCGGCCGCCAGTGCCGCGTGCCCGTACGCGAGGTGGGCCAGCGTGCTCTCGGGGCTCAGCGCGATGGCCCGCGAGGCGGTGGCCCGCGCCTGGGCGCCGTCGCCGAGCCGGGCGAGCGCCAGCGCCAGCAGGCTCGCGAGGTCGGACTCCTCGGGATCCACGGCCAGCCCGCGCCGGGCGGCCTCGGCCGTCTCCGGCCACTGGCCCGCCTGCAGGTGCGTCCGCGCCAGCACCTCCCAGGTCAGCGCCTCCTCCGGGGACAGGGCCAGGGACGCCCGCGCGGCCGCGACCGCCTCCGCCAGGAGGCCCGCGCCCTTGTGGACCTGGGCGGCGACATAGTGCGTGAACCAGTGCTCCGGCGCCAGCCGCACGGCCTCGCGCGCCTCGGCGATCGCCTCGCCATGCCTGCGCTGGGCGTCGAGGGCGACCGCGAGGTAGGCGTGCGCGGTCGCGTGCTCCGGAGCCTCGGCCAGGGCGCCGCGCAGCTCCCGCTCGGCGTCCGCGGGGCGGCGCAGCTCCAGCAGCGCCCGGGCGCGCTGGATCGCGCCGGCCTCGGGCGGGGACGGGAGCGTCATCGCACCTGCTTGATCCAGGGCATCAGCTCGTCCCAGGCGCCCGAGTCGTTGGCGTGCATCACGTAGTTGCGCGCGGTGCCCAGCCACTCGCGTACGGCGGCCGGCTTGACGGACTGCGCGGCGGCCAGCAGGTCGGGCGTCGACAGCGGGATGGGCCGCCCGGCGCTGATCGACTGGTGCAGCTTGGCCTCGACCGCCCGGTCCACCACGCCCTTCAGGTCGGCGCCGGCGAACAGCTCCGTGACCCGGGCCACCGCGTCGAAGTCCATCTCCGCCAGCGGTTTGTCGCGGCAGAGGATGCGCAGGATCGCGGCGCGGGCCGCGTGGTCGGGCGGCGGCACGAACACGAGCTGGTCGAAGCGGCCGGGACGGCGGAAGGCCACGTCGATGTACCAGGGGGCGTTCGTGGCGGCCAGCACCAGGACGCCCTCGTTGGCGTGCTGGTCCACCCCGTCGAGCTCGGCCAGGAACTGGTTGACGAGCTGGCGGGTGTGCGCCTGGCGCATGTCGGAGCGGCGCGCCGCCAGGGCGTCGACCTCGTCGAAGAACAGCACGCACGGCCGGTTGCGCCGGGCCAGGTCGAACACCGCCCGCAGGTTGCGCTCGCTGGAGCCGATGTACATGTCGAGGATGTCGGACAGGCCGACGCTGACGAACGCGGCGCCGAGCTCACCGGCCGCGGCCCGGGCGAGGTGGGTCTTGCCCGCGCCGGGCGGGCCGTACAGCAGCACGCCGCCGCCGGCGCGCTTGCCGAACGCCTTGAACAGCTCGGGCTGCTGGATCGGCAGGAGCAGCTTGACGCGCAGCGCCTCCTTGACGGCCTCCATGCCGGCCACGTCGGCGAACGAGACGGAGGACCGCTCGACCTGCGCGCCGCCGGGCCCCTCCGCCGGCTGCTGCACCGGCCCGGCCTGGCCGCCCCAGGAGGAGCCCGGGGCGGCCGGAGCCTCCCAGGAGGAGCCCGGTCCGGCGGGAGCGCCCCAGGAGGCGCCCGGGGCGGCGGGAGCGCCCCAGGACGGCGCCGACGGGGCGATCGGCTGGGGCGTCAGCCGGGCCGCGAGGTCCGCGTCCGCCAGCGACGGGTCCCGCGAGACCGCCTCGTGGTAACGGCGGGCCGCGCCGTGCGCGTCCCCCTCCCCGAGCAGCGCGCGGGCGGCGATCACGCCCAGCCGCGGCGGACAGCCGGGAGCGGCCAGGAACGGTTCCAGAACGGCCAGCGCCTGACCGTGCGCGCTCTGCCGGGCGAACGCCTCGGCCAGCCCCGCGGCGATCTCCGGGTCCTTGGGCGCCAGCACCAGCGCCGCGCGGTACTCGGCCTCGGCCTCCGCGAGGTAACCCTTGGCCAGGAGCTGGTCGGCCAGGTGCCGTCGCAGAGGGAGATTGTCCGGCGAGAGGCGCGCCGCCTCGCGGAGCGCCTGGAGTCCGGCGTCGTCGAGCACGCGCACGGTCCCTTCTGTCGATCGGATTACGGTCGCCAAGCCTAGAGCTCGTTAGGCTACCGAAATCCCCCGATCATCGGACCGTATGGGGCGAACCAGGGCAGCCGGTCAGCCGCCGGCGATCTGCTCGCCCGCGAAGTCGAGCAGCCGCTCGGCGGTGCTGAAGCGGCGGGCGTTCTGGTCGCCGAGCAGGACGCCGACCACCTCCCGGCCGCTGCGCTCCCCGGCGAACAGCAGGCAGAACCCCGCGTCGTTCGTGAAGCCGGTCTTGACGCCGAGCACGCCGTCGGCCTGCTGGAGCAGCTTGTTGGTGTTGCGCCAGGTGTGCGCCCGGTGCACCGCCGACTTGGCCACCTTGTGCGTCTCGGCGCCCACGACCGCCCTGAACGTGGCGTCGTCCAAGGCGATGTCGGCGAGCTTGACCTGGTCCACGGCCGTCGAGTAGCCGCCCTTGGCCGGGGTCGGCAGGCCGTCGGCGTTGGTGTAGCGGGTGTCGGCCAGGCCGAGGCGCTTGGCCTCGGCGTTCATCTTGGCCACGAACGCGGTCATGCCCGGGCCGTACCTGCGCGCCAGCGCGTTGGCCGCGTCCGCCCCCGACGGCAGCATCAGCCCGTACAGCAGGTCGCGGACCGTCAGCTGCTCGCCCTTCTTCAGCGCGGCCGTGGTGGCACCGTTGCTCGTGGCGTGACGCACGTCCGCCGCGGTGATCTCGACGGTGTCGGTGAGCTGTGCCTCGCGCAGCACCACGTGCGCGGTCATGACCTTGACCAGGCTGGCCACCGGGACCCGGCGGGTCTCCCGCTTGTTGAAGTGGATCGTTCCGGCCGAGTCGGCGACGTACGCCTCCTTCGCGCCGACCGCCGGCAACGTCGCCTTGGGCTTGACCGTGGTCGTGGTCCTGGTCGTGGCCTGGACCGCGCCGCGGAGCGCGGACGCCGGCGCCGAGACGGCCGGCACGGCGCCCGCGGGCGCGGGAGAGACGACCCCAAGGGCGAGAACGAGAGCGGCAGAGCCGATGAAACCCCCAATACGCATGGCGACATGGTCCCAGGTGATCAACGCTCCGTTTGCCGAACCAGGTCTCAAAGACGCGACAACAAGGACCAGTGCCGGGTAAACCGCCGTTACGGACGACGGCGAACGGGGGCGTCATGACGGGCAGATACCTCATCAGCAGGGACGAGACGGGCACGTTCCGCTTCGCGCTGGTGGCGGCGAACGGGCAGACGGTCGCGGTCGGCGAGGGGTTCGCGACGAAGGCCGCCTGCGTCAACGGGATCGAGTCGGTACGCCGGATCGCCCCGGACGCCACAGTCGAGGACCGCACCCACCTCCCCGTGTGACGGAGGACAGCCCGGGAGGGGCCGCCTCAGGCGACGAGGGCCTTCTGGGCGCGCTTCCTGCGGCGCCAGACGGCGAAGGCGACGGCGCCCGCCACCCCCAGCACGGCCACGACCACCGCCGTCACCGGCGACGTGGCGGCCAGGCGGAGCCAGCCCCACACCAGCGCGGTCAGCCCGAACCACCACAGCGGCGCCCAGGTCAGGCAGCCCAGCGCGCTCGCCACCACGTACCACGGATAGGACACCCGCAGCGCCCCGGCCACCCAGGGCAGCGTGTGCCGCAGCATCGGCACCCAGAAGCAGCCGTAGACGGCCAGCGCGCCCCACCGCTCGACGACGTCCTCGATCTTCGCGATGCGCTCGCGGCCGAGCCGCACGCCGATCCGCGAGTCGTACAGGCGCTCGCCCAGCTTGCGGCCGACCCAGTAGTAGACCTGGAACGCCCCGAACAGCGCCACGATCAGGATGACGCCCACCAGCCAGTACGGCAGGCCGAGCCAGAACGGCTCACCAGGGGAGGGGACGGCGAGCGCCGGGCGCCTCATAGCGGAACATCACCACCCCAGATCGCACAAAGGTCAGCCTAACCTTAGTTCACGCCCGAGCGTGCCTGCCACAGCGGTCCGGCCGTCACTCCTTCTCATCCTGTCGCACCGGCGGCCTGCACGGACGCCGTAAAAGGTGCAAGTCACCGACAACCGCCCCGCAATCGTCCTCGCCTACACCTGTACGTGAGCGAAGGGGAGTCACGATCATGGGGACGAGAAGCACCGCGGTCCTGGTCAGCGGTACGGCGAACACGGCCAAGCTGTTCGTGGCGGCGTGCGCCTTCACCGCCGCCTACGTGGGGTTCTCGGCCTACGACACCGCGAGCTCCGCCCCCCGGGACGAGCACACCGTGACCCTGTCGGCCCGCGAGATGCCGATGACCACACCGATCGCGTCGAGCGTGTCCCCGGCCGCCCCCGGCGCCGTGACGGTCGCCGAGACGCGCAGCGACGCCGGGTGCGCCAAGACGTTCAGGGCCAGGGGCGTGGTCGTCAACCCGGACCCGCACGGCACCGCCCTCTACACCTGGCGGCTTGCCCGCCTGGGCCCGGACGGTCACGCCTGGCGCGACTACCTGGTGGACCACGACGGGTTCGCCGGGCTCCAGGAGAGCGTCGACTGGTCGCCGCGCATCACCGGCAACCCGGGGTGGTACCGGGTCGAGCTGTCCGTCCGGGGCGCCGGCACGGTCAGGAGCAGGCGCTTCCAGGTCGCCTGCTGACGGGCCCTCAGAAGCCGACCGAGCGCCGGGCGGCGTCCACCCAGCGCGGCACGCCGACCCGCTCCGCGACCTCCAGCGCCTTGGTGTAGTGGTCGCGCGCCGCGTCCGGCTGCCCCAGCCGCAGCGCGAGGTCGCCGAGCGTCAGCGCGACCGGCCACAGCGCCACCACGCCGGTGCCCGCCCCCGCGACCCGGTCGGCGAACGGCACGAGCTTGTCGTAGCAGTCGACCATCCGCTCCCGGTCGTCGAGCAGCATCCCGGCCAGCGCCCGCCACGTCATGGCCAGCTCGTACAGGAAGTCGGGCCGGACCGGCGGCCGGACGGCGGCCACGGCCTTGGCGTCGGCCAGGTGCCCGGCGGAGGCGAGCGCCAGCGCGTACGCGTCGAGCGTCCACTTGGCGCCCCGCTGGTGCGCCTCGGCCAGCAGCTCGACCGTCTCGGCCGCGCGGCCGTCCACCAGGTGCAGGCAGAACGTGGTGATCAGCGGCAGGTCCTGGCGGCCCTCCAGCATGCCGGCGCGGGCCGTCATGCGGGCCGCCTCGCGGTAGGTGCGCTCGGCCCCCGCGTAGTCGCCGGTGATCATCAGGCGCTGTCCGGCGTACCAGGCGCAGACCGCGGCGGGCGCGGACAGATCGTACTGCCGGGCCAGCCGCTCGGCGGCGGCGGCGTGCTCGTCGGCCACGGCGAACTGGCCGCGGGCCGCCGCGCACTCCAGCAGCACCAGATGGGCGAGCGCCTGGGTGGCCATCTGGCCGGAGCGCTGGGCCACCTCCAGCAGCTCGCGGCCGATGCTCTCGCGGGTGTCGACCGCCGGGATGTCGTACGACTGGCGCAGCCGCCCGCTCAGCGCGGCGGCCAGCAGCACCGGGTCGCCGCTCTGCCGGGCCAGCTCCAGCGCCTCCAGCGACGCCTGGCGCCCGCGTTCGGGCGAGGAGGAGCCCTCCAGCTCCAGCGCGAGCGTGGTGAGCAGGCTCGCGCGCAGCGTCTGCTCGCCCTCCGGGAGCTCCATGAGCGCCTTCTCGGTGACGTCCACGATCTCCCACGCGGTGCGGGTGAAGTCGCGCGCCATGCCCTTGTGCGGGACGGCCAGCGAGGCCGCCACCCGGGCGGTGATCTCCAGGTCGCCCAGCGGCAGCGCGGCGTCCATGGCCTCGCGGCGCAGCAGCCGCGCCGCGGTCATGTCGCCGCACAGGGCCAGCGCCTTGATCCGGTGCAGCATGAGCTGCAGCCGGTCGCGGGTGTCGCCGCCCGTGCGGTCGTGCTCATGGTCGCGCCCGCTTCGCTCCTCGTTGGCTCGTGCCTCGCTCTCTCGTCGCGAGCTCCTGCGCTCGAACGCGGCGATGGCCTGCTCCCACAGCGTCGCGGCCTCACGGTGCGCGAAGCGGCGTTCGGCCTGCTCGGCGGCGAGGCCGGAGTAGTGGACGGCCTTCTCGGCCGCGTCGGCCAGGAAGTAGTGGTGGGCGAGCGCGGCCACGTCGGAGGGGGCGCGCCGCTCGATGACCGACGCGACGGCCGCGTGCAGCCGGGTGCGGCGCAGCCGGGACGCGTCGGAGTAGATCGTGTCGCGCACCAGGTCGTGGTCGAAGCGCAGCAGCCCCGGGCCCGGCTCGGTGACCAGCCCGGCGAGTAACGCCGCCTCGACGGCCTCCACCACCGCGTCTGTGTTGTCGACGCGCCCGCTTCGCTCGTCGTTGGCTCCTCCGTCGCTCTCTCCTCGCGAGCTCCTGCGCTCGATGTCGCCCGCCACGTCCACGAGCACGTCGACATCGACGTCACGGCCGATCACGGCGGCCTGCAGCAGGATCTGCTGCGCCCCGGCGGGCAGGCGCGAGATGCGCCGCCGCAGCACGTCGCGCACGCCCGAGGGCACGCGGGAGAGCACCTCCGCGGCGCTGGCCCGGTCGGCGGCGGCCTCGGAGTCGAGCAGGCGGACGGTCTCGCGGACGAAGAACGGGTTGCCCGCGGTGCGCTCCACGATCGACTCGACCGCGTCCTCGTCGATCTCGCGCACACACGTCGCCCGGACCAGCTCGGCCACGGCCTTCGGGTCGAGCCCCGAGAGCTGCACGCGCAGCGGCCCGAGCCGGGCCAGCGAGGCGAGCACGTCGGACTGGCCGTCGTCCAGCTCGCTCTCGCGGCAGGTGACGACGAGCATGACCCGGCTGGTGGCCAGCAGGCTGGGCAGCGCGCGCAGCAGGGCGAGCGTCTGGTCGTCGGCCCAGTGCAGGTCTTCGAGCGTCAGCAGCATCGGCGCCCGCCGGGCCACCCCGGCCAGATAGCCGCCGACCGCGCGGTGCAGGCGGAAGCCGCCGGACGCCTCGTCGTCGTCGGGGTCGGGCGCGGCGTCGTCCAGCAGCGGGGCGAGGAGCTGGGAGTACTCGCCCGCGCCGGTGCGGCCGACCAGCGAGCGCAGGATCTCCACCCACGCCCAGCCGGGCGGCGTCGCGCTGGAGTCGGGGCAGGCGCCCGAGGCCGTCATCCAGCCGTCGGCGGCGAGCCGGCCTTCGAGCTGGCGCAGCAGCGTCGTCTTGCCCGCTCCCGCGACGCCGGCGACGATCGCGACCTGGAAGCGGCCCGTACGGCCGGCGGCGGTGGTCAGCCGGGCCAGCTCGGCGTCACGCCCGACGAACGGCTCGGGCTCCAGCGGGGGCGGCTCGACCGCGGCGGCGGGCCGGGGCGGCCAGGTGTCGCCGACCGGCACGGGCCGCGGCGGGCGCGGCACCGTGGCCAGCTCCAGCTCGGGGGCCTGGGCCAGGATGTCGGACTCCAGCTTGCGCAGCGCCGGCCCCGGGTCGATGCCCAGCTCGTCGGCCAGGATGCCGCGGGCCCGGCGCAGCGCCGCCAGCGCGTCGCCCTGCCGGCCGCAGCGGTAGAGGCCCAGGGCGAGCAGCCGCCAGCCCTCCTCGCGCAGCGGGTGCTCGGTGGTCAGCGCCTCCAGGTCGGGCACGGTCTCGGCGTGCAGGCCGAGGCGCAGCCCGGTGTCGGCGTGCCGCTCGCGGGCGACCAGCCGCAGCTCGGTCAGCCGGTTGACCTCGGCCTCGGCCCACGGCTGGTCGGCGAAGTCGGAGTAGGGGGTGCCGCGCCACAGGCCGAGGGCCTTCTCCAGGCGGCCGCGCGCGGACTGCGGGTCGCCCTCCTCCAGGTGCTCGCCCGCGGCCCGGACGAGCTGCTCGAACGTGAGCGCGTCGACCTGGTCGGGCGCCACCCGCAGCGCGTAGCCGGAGGCGACGGTCACCAGCAGCCGGTTGGGCCCGCCACGCGGACGCCCCGGCTCCAGCACGCGGCGCAGCCGCGAGATGTAAACCTGGAGCCCCGACTGGGCTCCCTTGGCCGTGTCGTCATCCCACAGGTCGTAGAGCAACGTGTCGACGGGCACGACCTGACCTCTGGCCACGAGAAGCCGGGCGAGGACGGCCCGCTGCCGCAACCCGCCGAGGTCGAGTTCGTCGTCTTCGTACGCCTCGACTGGCCCCAGAACCCGGAACGCCACCATGTCAGCCGCCACGCTATGCAAGCTTCCGAATCACGCACAAGGTCTTTGTTTCGTTTCGGATGGTCACGGGGAGGCCTTCGAGATCGTGGACGGGGGCTCCGTGGCGGTGCCTCGGCCGTCACGCCTGCGCAGCAGCGCCCACGCGCCCAGGGCGAGGCCGCCGAACGGGATCTCGATAGTGTAAGTCCAGAAGCCGAACAGCAGTGCGGTCGCCGTCGCGGGCGCCGCCGGCACCCCGAACGCGCCGGTGAGCAGGAGCACGACGCCGCCCTCCATGATGCCCGCGCCGCTGGGGGTGATCAGGGCGCTGGTGAGCACCCGCGACAGGGCGAACACCGCGATCGACTGGGCCAGGCCGGGGTAGGCGCCGGTGGCCAGCATGCACGCGGCCATGATCGCCCACTGGAACCCGAGGAAGAACACCATGCCCACCGACAGGCCGAGCCAGCGGGTGTGGACGACGTCGGCGGTGTCGGCGCGCAGCCGTTCGAACGCCTCGGAGGCGTGGAAGCGCAACCGCAGCAGCCGGACCACCGCGTCCAGCCCGCGGCCGAGCAGCCGGGCGGCGCGGTCCCAGTAGAGGGCCGCCGCCACGACCAGGCACAGCACGAGGATCGACACCGCGCCCACCCAGCCGGCCCGGGCCACGGTGTGGTTGGGCACCTCGCCCGCCATGAGCAGCGCGATGATCCCGACCGCCGGCAGGATGAACCTGAACAACGTGTTCCAGATGCCGCTGACCAGCGTCATCACCACGATCGGGCGGTTGCCGAACCCCCAGCCGCGGGTCATGGCGAACGTCAGCGCCACCCCGGCCGCGCCGCCGAACGGCAGCAGGTTGCTCACCGCGCTCCCGGCCGCGTTCAGCGTCAGCGCCTGCGTGTGGCCGAGGCCGGGCAGCGAGCCGGTCAGCACGAACGTGTACGCGAACAGGCTCAGCAGCCACAGCGCCGTCATCAGCGCGATCATCGGGAAGCCGATGGTGGCGAACACCGCGCCGATCTCGTGCCAGGAGACCGGTTTGCCGGTCAGCGCGCGCACGATCTGCGGCAGATACACGACGAGCACCACCGCCAGCGCGAGCGACAACGCGGACAGTGTGATCTGGACCCACTTGTTCTTCATCGTGTCCCAGTCTGCCGGGCGCGGGCGCGGCCCGGATCCTCCGGAGGTGTCAACTCGGCCGCGGGTCCAGAGGATGACGCAGGCGGGTGCCGGGCGGCACGTCGCGGCGGACGAACCATTCGGTGCCGAACACCAGGCGGTAGAGCGGGCCGGGCACCTTCAGCAGCACGGCCAGGGTGCGGTCGCCGTCGCCGCCGCTCGCCTGGGAGGTGTGCGCGGCCATGGCCGCCCGTTTCTGCCGTGTGTACTTGCGCACATTGACCCGGTGGGTGATCACCTCGCCCGGCGAGTACGCGCTCTCGAACGTGCGCACGTCGAACTCCGGGGGGAACCGGTAGACCTTGCCCGCCAGCCGCAGCAGCCTGACCAGCGGGTCGCGGTCGACCGTGGCCTCCAGCACGATCGGCGTGCCCGCGAGCTCCGCGGCCCGCCGCCCCACCCGGTGGACCTGGACGTGGTCGGGATGCCCGTAGCCGCCCGCCGGGTCGTAGATCGACAGGAGCTCGGCCTCCTCCTCGCGCAGGATGTCGGCCAGCCGGCCCGCGGCCTCCTCGGTGTCGGCGTCGATGAACGCGTTGTCGGGCCGCTCGTCGGCCACGCCGCCCTTCGGGCTGAGGCCCGAGTCGCCGTAGCCGAGGCACTCCACGCGGGCGCACCCGAGCAGCGCGGCCGACTCGTACAGCTCCTTCAGCCGGGTGCGGCCGAGCTCCTCGCCGGGGTCCATGTCGGCCAGGCCGCGCTCGCCCGCGGTCGCCACCACGAGCACCACGCGGTGCCCCTCGGCCGCGAGCATCGCCATCGTGCCCGCCGTCAGCAGGGCCTCGTCGTCGGGATGGGCGTGGAAGAACACAGCGGTACGTGGAGGCACAGGCCCAGATTAGTCTGGGAGGGGTGCGGATCTTTCACGTGAGTGACTGTTACCTGCCGCGGCTCGGGGGGATCGAGGTTCAGGTCGCCGACCTCGTGCGGATGCAGCGACAGGCGGGCCACGAGGTCGAGGTGGCCACCGCCACCAGGGGCGAGGCGCTGCCCGGTGTGCACCGGATCGTCGCGCCGATGCCGTTCGACCTGCCGGTCCACCCCGCCGGAGTGGGGCATCTCACGCGCCGCATGCGGGCGTCGCGGCCCGACGTGGTCCATGTCCACACGGGGGCGGTCTCGCCGTTCGCGTGGATGGGCGTGCGCGCGGCCGTACGGGCCGGGCTGCCGTGCGTGGTGACCGTGCACAGCATGTGGGACCCGCTGACGCGCGCCCTCTACCGCCTGCTGCGCCTGGCGTACGGGTGGCAGCGCTGGGGGCTGGTGGGCACGACGGTGAGCAGCGCCGCGGCGGCGCCGATCCGCGCGGTCGCGGGCCGGCGCGTGCCGGTGCGGGTCGTCTCCAACGGGCTGGACCTGTCGGCGTGGCGTCCCCTGGCCGGCGACCCCCTGGAGCACGACGAGGTGCACATCGTCGCGGTGGGACGGCTGGCGCCGCGCAAGCAGCCGGTGCGGCTGCTGCGGTTGCTCGGCCGGGTGCGGGCCGCGGTGCCGCCGGCGGTGCCGCTGCGGGCCACGATCGTGGGCGACGGACCGGCGCGCGGGTCCATGGAGCGCTACCTCGCCCGGCACGGCATGACCGGCTGGGTGTCGCTGCCCGGCCGCTACACGCGCGAGCAGATCGCCAAGGTGCTGGAGTCGGCGGACGTGTTCGTGGCGCCCGCGCCGCGCGAGTCGTTCGGCATCGCGGCGCTGGAGGCGCGCGCCGCCGGGCTGCCCGTGGTGGCGCGGACGCAGAGCGGGGTGGCCGACTTCGTCCGGCACGGCACGGAGGGGCTGCTCGGCCGCGACCTCGGCGAGCTGGCGGCGGCGGTGGCCCGGCTGTCCGCCGACGCGGGGCTGCGGGCCCGGATCACCGCGCACAACCGCGCCACGCCGCCCGCCGCGGGCACCTGGCCCGCCGTCCTGGAGGGGTTCGAGCAGGCGTACGCGCAGGCCGCCGACCTGGTCGGCCGTCGGCGCTAGGACGTGTCTCAAAGAATGACGAGCCAGTCGTTGATGGCAGCGATGTGGATGGTGGCTTCGTAACGGACGGCGAGTTTGTCGAACCGGGTAGCGATGCCGCGGTGCCGTTTGAGCCGGTTGATGC
>NZ_JABWGN010000016.1 GCF_013363975.1 Nonomuraea montanisoli
GATCGGCGGGCTGGTGCAGATCCCGTGCATCGAGCGCAACGCGGTGGCCTCGATCAAGGCGATCACCGCGGCGCGGATCGCGCTGCGCGGCGACGGGCGCCACTTCGTCGCCCTGGACAAGGCCATCAAGACGATGCGCCAGACCGGCGCCGACATGCTGGACAAGTACAAGGAGACCTCACGCGGCGGCCTGGCCGTCAACGTCATCGAGTGCTGAGCTGCCCGGCCCTCGACGTCATCGGGTGGTGAAGCGTCCGCCCGTCAGTCCCTCTGGAGGGGCGGGCGGGCGGCGCTTCAGCGGCGGACGTGGATGCGGACGACCGTGCCGGTGTCGTCGTCGCGGACCTCGCGGCGGATGCGCCCCACGATCTCCTTGTCCAGCTTGCCGACCATCGCGCCCACGTCGGCCGATGGAGCGCAGGTGATGGCGATGCGCAGGTGGTCGCCGTCGCCCACGACGCGCACCCCCGTGCGACTCAGCCCCTCCACGTCCTTGAGGCCCACGCACAGCATGGCCGTTCCCGTGCCCGAGCGCACGCCCTGACGCCCCCAGCCGAGGCAGAGCAGCAGCCACCGCAGCGCGACCAGGCCGAGGAGCATCAGCCCGAGGGCCGCGGCCCACAGCGTCCACTGCTGCTCGGCGACCAGCCGCGCGGTCTGCTCGGGCAGCACCTTGGCCCGCGGCGACAGCCCGCCGAGCCGGTCGTCCGCGCGCAGCCACACGTACGCGCCGACGAGCATCAGCACCGCGCCCACGACGGCCAGCCCGACCCGGTTCCCGGCGTACTGCCTCACCGTCCGCCCCTCCCGCCCGTCCGCGCCGTGTCCCGTGCCGGGCTCACCAGCTCCTCCTTCTGCGCAGCCGGACCACGACCTCGCCGGTGCCGAGCGTGCCCACGCCCGCGAGCCGGTCCCCCACGGCGGCGCCGACCTGCCGGAGCATCGCGCCCGTGCTCTCCGCGGCCGTCGTCACGGTGACCTCGATGGTGCGCTTGCGCAGCCGTACGCGTGCCCTGGACACTCCCTCGACCTCCTGGGCGACGGCGCGCAGGGTGCGGCGCAGGCCGATCCGGGTGATGCCGATGACGATGCCGGGATCGGACGTCTCGACCGGCACCAGCCGGCAGCGGCCGGGCATCGCGGCCAGCAGCAGCAGGGCGGCGCCCGCCGCGACGGTCCACGCCGCCCCGGCGCGCAGCTCGTTCCAGGAGTGCCGGCCGGCCAGGTCGATCAGACGTTCCAGCGGCACCCAGCCGAGCGGCTTGCCCACGAGCGCCGCGACGATCTCGGCGGCCGACAGGCCGAGGCAGGCGGTGAGCGTCAGCGCGACGACCGTCCCGGCCGGGGTGCGCGCCGGTTTCAGCGCCCGGGTGGAACGGCGGAGCGGACTGTCCTGCGCCTCCAGGAGGACGCCGGGCAGGAGCTGCTGGAGACTGCTCATCACACCGACCACAGGTACACGGGCCGGGCATCGGATGGATCATGCCCTCGCCGCCGGTTTGCCCGATCATTACGACGACCCCGAGCAACATGAACTTCCCTCATGTTCAATTGCCCGATATACGGTTACGCTGCTGATATGGACGCCCGCCCCCGTTACGATCGTGCCACCGCGCCCCTGGACCCGCCGTTCGCCATCCTCGATCTCGACGCCATGCGGGCCAACGCCGCCGACCTCGTGCGACGCGCGGGCGGCAAGCCGATCCGGGTGGCGACCAAGTCGATCCGCTGCCGTCCGGTGCTCGAACGCATCATGGCCATGGACGGCTTCCGCGGCCTGATGGCCTTCACCCTGCCGGAGGCGCTGTGGCTGGCGCGCTCCGGGTTCACCGACATCCTGGTGGCCTACCCGACGGCCGACCGGGCGGCGCTCGCCGAGCTGGCGGGCGATCCGCGCCTGGCGCGGGAGATCGCCGTCACCGTGGACTCGGTCGAGCACCTGGACTACGTGGACGACGCCGTGGCGGACCTCCACCCCCGCCCCGAGATCCGGATATGTCTGGACATCGACGCGGGCTATGTCGCCTTCGGCGGGAAGTTCCGGGCAGGCGCGTTGCGCTCCTCGGTGCGCGAGCCCGAGCAGGCGGCCGACCTGGCCGCCGAGATCGCCAAGCGGCCCGGGTTCCGGCTGGCCGGCCTCATGGCGTACGAGGCGCAGATCGCGGGCGTCGGCGACGACCCGCCCGGCAACCCCGCGATGACCCGCGCCATCCGCCTCATGCAGCAGCGCTCGGCGCGCGAGCTCATCCTGCGCCGAGGGCGCATCGTCAACGCCGTACGCCAGCTCTGCGACCTCGACTTCGTCAACGGCGGCGGCACCGGCTCCGTCGAGCGGACCGTGCGCGAGAAGGCCGTCACCGAGGTCGCGGCCGGCTCGGGGTTCTTCCATCCGCGCCTGTTCGACTTCTACCGGTCCTTCACCGGACGCCCGGCGGCGCTCTTCGCGCTGCCCGTGGTCCGCCGCCCGGGACCGGACACGGTCACGGTCCTCGGCGGCGGCTACCTCGCCTCCGGCGCGCCCGACCTCAGCCGCCTGCCCCAGCCGTACCTGCCGCCCGGGCTGCGCTACGCGCCCGACGAGGGGGCCGGAGAGGTGCAGACCCCGCTGCTCGGCAAGGCGGCCGAGGACCTGCGGGTGGGCGACCGGGTGTGGTTCCGGCACGCCAAGGCGGGCGAGATGTGCGAGCGCTTCGCGGCGCTGCACCTCATCGAGGGGGACGAGCTCGTCGGCACGGTCCCGACGTACCGCGGCGAGGGCAGGACCTTCCTCTGACCTCGGCCCGCCACCACGCCGCCGCCGGGGAGTCACACCCCGGCGGCGCCTGGCCGGGACGGCGGCTCAGCGGCGGCGGCGCTTCCAGAGCATGACCGCGGCGCCCAGCACCAGCACGGCCCCCACCCCGATCAGCACGGGCCCCAGCTCGGGCGGCTCGTCGTCCCACTGCCGCTCCAGGTCGTCGCCCGTCGCCGGCCGCCGCGTCACCCCCAGCGCGTCGCCCACCGACGCGACGAAGTACCCGGCCCGCGCCTTCATGTCGGCGACCGTGCGCTCCTTGACCCGCTTGGGGCTCACGCGGTCGGCGATGGCGTCGACCGTCTGTGCCAGCTCCGCCCGGGTCTGAGCGATCCGGCGCTCCAGCTCGTCGGGATCGGTGTCTGCCATGGCTCTCCTTTCGACCACGCTCGTGATCAGTCTGTCAGGTCGCTACCGGGTACGGCACGGCGGGCGGACGGCATGGCGGCCCGGTAGGTTTTGCTGGACGTACTCAGGAGGACCCATGACCGAAACCAAGCTCGCGCCCGGCGACGCCGCGCCCGAGTTCACGCTACCCGCAGCGGGCGGAAACACCGTCTCCCTGGGCGATTTCCGGGGCCGGCGCGTGATCCTCTACTTCTACCCGGCCGCCATGACGCCGGGCTGCACCAAGCAGGCGTGCGACTTCCGCGACAACCTGGCGCAGCTCACCGCCGAAGGATTCGTCGTGCTCGGCGTGTCCAAGGACAAGCCCGCCAAGCTGGACAAGTTCGTGGAGCGCGACGCGCTGACGTTCCCGCTGCTGTCCGACCCCGAGCTGGAGGTCCACAAGGCGTACGGCGCGTACGGCACCAAGAAGCTGTACGGCAAGGAGGTCGTCGGCGTCATCCGCTCGACCTTCGTCGTCGACGCCGACGGAAAGATCGAGCAGGCGCTCTACAACGTGAAGGCCACGGGGCACGTCGCGTCCCTGAAGAAGAAGCTCGGCCTCGCCTGACCCGCCCGGGGGCGGGCAGCGCGTCCGAGTAGGCCGGTACGCCGGCGCCCGGCCCCCGGAACCCTTCCCGGGCCCGCGCCCTCGCCGTCATGCGCCTTCCGCTCTCCACCAAGCACGACATACCTGAAAGATCGCGATAAATTGCGCAGAACGTATGGCTCACCGGGAAATGTCAGTGCCCTTTCCTGCGCTTGGTGCCATGGCGCCTTATATCAAGTACACGCGTGAGCTGCTAGAGGAGGCGGCGGCGGCTTCCGTGAGCGTGGCCGACGTGCTGCGCCGTCTCGGCGTCAAGTGGACCGGTGGGAGCCATGCGCACATCAGCCGCCGCCTCAGGCACTACGGCATCGACACCTCGCATTTCGTGGGCCAGGCCCACGGCCGCGGGAAGCGCTCCCACAGCATGAGAGCGCACGAGCAGATTCTCGTGCTCCGCCCTCCCGAGTCGATACGCGAGAAGGCGCCGACACTGCGCCGGGCACTACGGGAAGCCGGGGTTCCCTACGCCTGCGCAGCCTGTAGGATTGACGGGACGTGGCAGGGAAAGCCGCTTACGCTCCATGTCGACCACATGAACGGGAATTGGCTCGACAATCGCCTGGAGAATCTGCGCTTTCTCTGCCCGAATTGCCACTCCCAGACCGACAATTACGCCGGTCGGGGAAAGGCGACCAAGGGGTCGTAGCCCAATGGCAGAGGCGCAGTCTTTAGGTGGCTGTAAGTGTGGGTTCGAATCCCACCGGCCCTACATCTCGTCCCGGAGTCTGTCCGGGGGTGGAGGCGTCGGCAAGGCGATGGCGAGGGAGGCTGCGTCCCGGGGACCGGGTCGCGCGGCGCTTCCTCGTCGCCGCGCGACCCAACTTCGCGATCATGATCCGCCATCACGATCTCCCTTTACTGCCCCGTACGGGGCGCTCCCAAGGTCAACTATGCCCGTGGAGCCGTAAGGCTGGCGTAAGACCGGGACGAATGTCAGACCTGGGTCGTACACCGACTTCCACCTTCAGGCGGACACAGCTCCAGTAGGCCGTACATATCGTATGGATGTGTTCGGCAGGGTACATGCATGGTCCAAGCGCCATGCCAAGGTGATGGACGCCCTCCGGGGAGCGCCTCTCGCACTGCTGGCGCTGGTGACCGTCCGGGCGAACGTGACGGGGACCGGCGCGTCGCTCCATCTGGCCCAGTACGTGGTCCTGTCGGCCCTGCTGATCGTCCCGCTGCTGTGGCAGCGGCGCAGGCCGCTGGAGACGTTCGCGGCCGTGTCGCTCGTCTCCTTCGGGCAGTGGGCGCTCGGCTTCGACCCCGTCCCGGCGAACCTGTCGGTGCTGCTGGCTCTGTGGTCGGTGGCCTACGGGTGCGCGTTCCGATGGGCGCTGGCGGCCGGGCTGATCGCCGAGCTGGGCGTGTACCTGGTGCTGGTGCACTGGCACACGGTCTCGTTCAGCATGTTCTTCAGCGGCTCCATCTTCGTCGTGACCACCTGGCTGACCGGCCTGTACGCGAACACGCGCCGCCGCTTCCTGGAGGGTCTGGAGGAACGCGCCGAGCGGGCCGAGCGCGAGCGCGACCAGCAGGCGCGGCTGGCGGCCACGGCCGAGCGGGCGAGGATCGCCCGCGAGCTGCACGACGTGGTGGCCCACAACGTCAGCGTGATGGTGGTCCAGGCCGACGGCGCCGGCTACATGATCGACCGCGACCCCGAGCAGGTCCGCCAGGCCGTGCGGAACATCTCCCGCACCGGCCGCGACGCGCTGGCCGAGATGCGGCGGCTGGTCGGCGTGCTGCGCGCGGACCCGGAGGACGGCGGCGCGGACGGCGACGGCGCGGGCGGCACCGACTACACCCCCCAGCCGAGGCTCGCGCAGCTTGAGGAGCTGGTGCGGGGCGCGGGCGTCCCGGCGCGGCTGCGGGTGACGGGCCCGCCGTGCGACCTGCCGGAGGGCCAGCAGCTCGCCGTCTACCGCATCATCCAGGAGGCCCTGACCAACGCGCTCAAGCACGGCGGCCCCGGCGTGCGGGCGCTGGTGGAGCTCACGTACGGGCGCGCGGAGCTGGTGGTGCGGGTGACCGACGACGGGCGGGGCGCCGCTGCGCCGCGCAGCCACGACGGCCACGGGCTGGTCGGGATGCGCGAGCGGGTCGGCATGTACGGCGGGGCGGTGTCGGCGGAGCCGCGCCCGGGCGGCGGGTTCGAGGTGCTGGCCCGGCTGCCCGTTCCCGCCGGGAGGGCCGCCTGATGAGCGGCGCCGGGAGCCCGCGCATCCGGGTGATGCTGGTCGACGACCAGCAGTTGCTGCGGGCCGGTTTCAGGATGGTGCTCGGCGCGCAGCCCGACATCGAGGTGGTGGCCGAGGCGGGCGACGGGGCGCAGGCGCTGGAGACGCTGCGCGGCGCCGACGTGGACGTCGTCCTCATGGACGTGCGCATGCCCGGCATGGACGGCGTCGAGGCGACCGCCCGGATCCGCGGCCCCAAGGTGCTCATCCTGACGACCTTCGACCTCGACGAGTACGCGTTCGCGGCGGTGAAGGCGGGGGCGTCGGGGTTCCTGCTGAAGGACGTGCCGCCGGACGACCTGGTGAACGCGATCAGGGCCGTGCACGCCGGGGACGCGGTCATGGCGCCCAGCACCCTGCGGCGCATGCTCGACCGGTTCGCCGCGAACCTGCCGGACCAGGCGCCGCCCGACGACGCGGGGCTGACGCCGCGCGAGCGCGAGGTGCTGCGGATGGTGGCCCGCGGGCTGTCGAACCTGGAGATCGCCGCCGCGCTGGAGGTGGCCGAGGCGACCGTGAAGACACATCTGGGGCGGGTGCTGGCCAAGCTGGGGCTGCGGGATCGGGCGCAGGCGGTCGTGTACGCGTACGAGGCGGGGCTCGTCGTGCCGTCCCACCGCCCGCGCCCCTGACCCCCACGCCCCTTCGCGAGCTCGCCGGATCGGCCGAAAGGTTGACCGCCGTCATCTGGCGGCTTATACGAAATCCCTCCTCAGGGCCCATTTTTCTCACACATCTCCCTCATAGCGTGAGTCGCGTTCCCCAACCCCTCGAAGGAGCGAACGTGACCATCACCGAGACCGAGACCGGGAGCCGGCGCCGGGCCGCCCCCGCCGTCGTGGCGCGCGGCCTGACCAAGGTGTACGGCCAGGGCGACGCGAAGGTGTACGCCCTGCGCGAGGTGGACGTGACGTTCGAGACCGGCGCGTTCACGGCCATCATGGGCCCGTCCGGCTCGGGCAAGTCCACGCTGATGCACTGCCTGGCCGGGCTGGACACGGCCACGTCGGGCACCGTGCGCATCGGCGACGTGGAGCTGACCGGCCTCAGCGACAAGCGGCTGACGCTGCTGCGCCGCGAGCGGATCGGCTTCGTGTTCCAGGCGTTCAACCTGCTGCCGACGCTGACCGCCGAGCAGAACATCCGCCTTCCCCTGGAGATCGCGGCCCGCCAGGCCGACCAGGTGCTGTTCGACCGGGTCGTGGAGACCGTCGGCCTGCGCGACCGCCTCGGCCACCGGCCGACGGAGCTGTCCGGCGGCCAGCAGCAGCGCGTGGCCGTGGCGCGGGCGCTCATCAGCAAGCCGCAGGTGATCTTCGCCGACGAGCCGACCGGCAACCTGGACTCGCGCAGCGGCGCCGAGGTGCTGTCGTTCCTGCGCGCCTCGGTGCGGGAGCTGGGGCAGACGATCGTCATGGTCACGCACGACCCGGTGGCCGCCGCGTACGCCGACCGGGTGATCTTCCTGCGCGACGGCGGGCTGGTCACGGAGCTGACCGCGCCCACGCCGCAGTCGGTGCTCGACACGCTGATGAAGCTGGAAGGCTGAGATGCTGAGGACCACGCTGGCCGGCCTGCGGGCGCACCGGCTCAGGCTGCTGCTCACGTCCCTGGCGATCACGCTGGGCGTGGGGTTCATCGCGGGCACGTTCGTGCTGACGGACACCATCGAGGCCGGCTTCGCGCAGAAGGTCACGGCCGACGCCGGAAAGGTCGGCGTGGCCGTGCTGACCGAGGGGCCGGACGGCCGCCTGCCCGCGGCGCTGCTGGAGGAGGTGCGGGCCCTGCCGGGCGTCACGGACGCGCAGGGCGTCGTCCGCGGACCGGCGCCGCTGATCGGCAAGGACGGCAAGACGGCCGGCAACGCGCCGACGACCGCCCTGTCGATCGCGTCCGGGCCGCTGAACCGCGTCGTGATCGTCTCGGGCACGGGCCCGGGCTCCGACGACCAGGCGGCGGTGCTCGACGAGAACACCGCCAAGGCCCAGGGCCTCAAGACCGGCGACACGATCACCGTGCTGGACCCCCAGGGCCGCAAGCGGACGTTCCGCCTGGTCGGCCTCCTCGACCCGGGCGTGGACCAGGAGCTCGCCTACACCGGCGTGGTCGGCTTCACCCCCGCCATGGCGCAGCGGATGACCGGTGAGAAGGGCTTCCGCGAGATCGACGTCGCGGGCGCCGACCCGGCGCGGCTGCGGACCGCGGTCGCCGCGGTGGCGGACGGCTCCGGCCGTGAGGTGGTCACCGGAGAGCAGCTCGCGGAACGGCTCGCCCGGCAGGCCGGCGTCGAGACGAAGGCGCTGACCGTGGGTCTGCTCATGTTCGGACTGGTGTCCATGCTGGTGGCGGCGCTGGTCATCTACAACACGTTCACGATCCTGGTGGCGCAGCGCACCCGGGAGATGGCGCTGCTGCGCTGCATCGGCGCGACGCGGGGCCAGGTGTTCGGCTCGGTGCTGCTGGAGTCGGCGGTGATCGGGGTGCTGTCGTCGGTGCTCGGGCTGCTCACCGGTTACGGGCTGGGCGCGGCGACGCTCGCGGTCCTGGGCGCTCTGGATGCGCCGCTGCCGACCGGCGCCTCCGTGCGGCTGGCGCCGGGCACGATCGTCATCGGGCTGGCCGTGGGCCTGCTCGTCACCGTCGGCTCGGCGGTGCTGCCGGCCCGCACGTCCACGCGGGTCGCGCCGGTGGCGGCGCTGCGCACGCAGGTGGAGGAGCAGGTGTTCCGCACCGGCCTGATCCGGGTGCTCGCCGCGGGACTGTTCCTGCTGACCGGTCTGGGGCTGGCCGGGGTCGGCGCGCTGGCGCTGGAGCCGGGGCAGCAGGTGTCGCTGGTCGTGGTCATGGCCGGGGGCGCGGTGACGTTCCTCGGCGTGATGATCCTCGGGCCCGTGCTGGTCAGGCCGCTCAGCGCGGTCATCGGGGCGGTCCCGGCCCGGCTGTTCGGCGTGCCGGGACGGCTGGCCGTGGACAACTCCGGCCGCAACCCGAAGCGGGCGGCCACCACCACGGTCGCGCTGACCGTGGGCGTGACGCTGATGACGCTCATCTCCGTGCTCACCGCCTCCACCCGGGTGACGCTGACCGCCAAGCTGGACGACCAGTTCCCCATCGACTACATGGTGGCCACCCAGGAGCGCGACTCCACGATCCCCCGCTCGGTCGGCGAGGAGCTGCGGCGGCGGCCGGAGCTGGCCTCCGTGGTGCAGGTGCGCTTCGCCGAGGCGAAGGTGAGCGGGTCGAAGGGCGGCGCGAGCCGCCTGGAGGTGGGCACGTACAGGGGGCCGATGGCTCCTCCCGTGACGGCGGGCACGATGCGCGGCCTCGGCGACGGTCAGGTCGCGGTCGCGGACGACGTGGCGGGGCGGCTCGGCGTCCGGGTCGGCGACTCGCTGTCGGTCGCCACCGGGCGGGCCAGGGCGGTCAGGCTCGCCGTCGTCGCCGTCCTGAACGCCTCCGAGTCGACGCTGCCGGAGCTGACCGTGGCCGAGGGCGCCTTCGACCGGTACTTCGGCGCGGTGCCCGACTCCCGGCTGATGATCGACGCCAGGGACGGCGTGGCGCCGGAGAGGTCCCGGGCGGTGGTGGACGCGGCGACCGCGGCGTACCCGACGGTCAAGGTGTCCAGCTCGACCGAGGTGCGCGGCGAGTTCGACGAGACCCTGGACATGCTGTTGATGATCGTCACGGGACTGCTGGGGCTGGCCATCCTCATCTCGCTGCTCGGCATCGCCAACACGCTGTCGCTGTCGGTCCACGAGCGGACCCGGGAGTCGGCGCTGCTGCGCGCCCTCGGCCTCACCCGGCCGCAGCTACGGCGGACGCTCTGGGTGGAGGCGCTGGTGCTGGGGCTGATCGGGGCGCTGGTCGGGGTCGTGCTGGGCGCGGTGTTCGGGTGGGCCGCCGTGCGGGCCATGATCGACGGGGCGGTGTACGCGGTGCCGTACGGGCAGGTCGCGCTGTTCGTGGCGCTGTCGGGGGTCGCGGGGGTGCTGGCGGCGGTGCTGCCGGCGCGGCGCGCGGCCCGCGCCTCGATCGTCGGCGCGCTGGCGAGCGGCTGATCCCGGCTCACTCCTCGATTGCGACGCGCTGGCGAGCGGCTGATCCCGGACTGTGCCTCGCTTGCGGCGCTCTGGCGAGCGGCTGCCCCGTGGCGCGCGCTGTGAGGAGGTCTTCTCAGCGAGGGGTACGGCCGGGCCACAGCTCGGCCACCGTCTCCGGGTCGAGCAGCGGACGGCTCACGATCTCCCCGGACACCCGGTCGATCACGATGCAGCCGCCCCCGACGGTGCCCGGCAGCGTGGCCGGGTCGTCGGGGTCGGGCTCCCGGATCCACGCCACGTACCCCTCGCCGAACCCGTGGACCCCCACCCGCACGGGGTCGTCCACCGGCCGGACCCCGTTGAAGTACTCCTCCGCCACCGCCCGGGCCTGGTCGAGGTCCACGGCGCTCACCCCTGCCCGCCGCGGGTCACCGCGGCCGCCCGTACCGGTCGACGATGACGCAGAACACCCCGGTCACCGTCGTGTAGGGAGGATCGACCGCCATGTGGCCGCGCTGGGCGTCGATCCAGATGACCTCGCCGCCGAAGTTCACGGCGTTCCACGCGTGGGAGCCGCCGCCGGGCCAGCGCACGACGATGATGGCCGCGGCCCCGTGCCCGGCCTCGATCAGCCGCCGCGCCACCAGCGGGTAGGCGTGCCGCCCGTGCCCGGCGTACTGGAACCGGTGCCCGACCCAGCGCTCGATCCTGGCCGCGCCGCCCGTCTCGCCGGTCAGCACCGGGCGGCCGAGCCGGTCGTACTCGGGGTGCCGGGGCGCCGCGGCGGCAGGCTCGCCGTGCCAGGTGGACAGCACCGCGAGCGCGCAGTCGGCGGCGTTGGAGGCCCGGAACGGGTCGTCGGCGGGGCCGCCGCCGTTGATGAGCCTCACCCAGGTGCCGCGCGGGTCGGGGAAGCGCGTGCCGGGCGGGACGGCCCGGCGCAGGTCGTGCTCGACCTGCGGGTCGGGCCGCGCCAGCCCTCCCGCGGCGCCGTACGGGCGGCAGTCGGCCAGCCGCGGCGGCCTGGCGGGCCCGTCGAACCAGTCGGGGGCCGCCACGGGCCTGCCCGGGTCTCCCCCGCCCGACGCCGCCCACCCGGCCGGGCCCGTGGGGGGCCGATGACCGGGGGCCGCCCACGCCGCCCGGAGGCCGTCCGGCGCGGATTCGCGAACGTCGTGCCGCATGGTCTCCGGTGCGGCGCTTCTCGTGGGATCCCCGATGAGGTGGCTCGTGGCGTCGCTGACGAGGTCCCTCGTGGCCTCCCCGGTGAGATCTCCCCTGACGTCCCTGGTGAGGTCTCTCCTGGCATCCCGGTTGAGGTCTCTCGGGGGAGCCGGCGCGAGGGCTTCCCAGGGGTCGCCGCCTGCGGGGTCACCTGTTCGGGTGTCTCCGGGCGCGGCACGCCCCGCCGGGGACGTCGCGCCGGCCGCCCCAGGCCGGACGTGCGACGCCGAGGGCGGGGCCGCCGGGTGAGCGAGGGCTGCCTCCGCCTCCAGCCGCGCGGACGAAGGGGCCGCGGACGCCTCCGACCGCGCAGGCGAAAGGGCCGCGGACGCATCCGACCACACGGACGAAAGGGCCCCCGACGCATCCGACCACGCGAACGAAGGGGGCGCGGAGGCGGCCGGCCGCGCAGTCGGAAGGGGCGCGGAGGCGTCCGGCCGCGCAGTCGGGAACGCTGTCGGCGCGTCCGGCAGGAGCGCGGGCGGGAACGCCGTCGCCGGGTCCGGCAGTAACTCGTCCGGCGGGCGTTCTCCCAGGAGCACGGCGAGGGCCGGCGATCGGTGGTCCGGCGCGGCCGGGTCGGGCGGGCCGGGGTCGGTGGGGGTGGGGGCGGCGGCGCGCTCGTAGTCGCGCCACCGCACGCCGTCCCCCACCACCGGGTCGTAGCGCCCTCCGGGAAGGACCCACCGGGCGCGGGACTTGCGGTCGCGGGTCACGTCCTGCCTCCTGTCGTGCTCGACGCCGATCGTAGGGCCGTCGTCCCGGCCAGGAGGGGCACTCGGCAAGTTCGGCCGCCACGATCCACCCGCCTTACCTGCACAAACGCGGAGAAGCGGGACAGCGCGGACCCGTCAGGCGACCTGCACCGTGATCGTGTGCCAGCCCGTCGCGCCGTCCGGGGCGGGCGGCTCCTGCTGCTCCCCCTGGGTACGGCCGGCGGCGTCCGTGGCCCGCACCTCGATCGTGTGGCGGCCGGGTGCGGCGTCCCAGTCGAGCGCCCACTGCCGCCACGTGTCCGGTCCCGGCACCGCGGCGAGGCGCGCCCGCCGCCACTCCCCGCGGTCCACGCGCACCTCCACGGCCTCGATCCCCGTGTGCTGCGCCCAGGCGACCCCGGCGATGGTCGTCCGGCCCGATCGCAGCGTGGCCCCCTGCCGGGGCAGGTCGATGCGGGACTGCGTCTTGATCGGCGCCTTGGCGGCCCAGCCGCGCGGCGTCCAGTATGCCTCGTCCCGGTCGAAGCGCGTCACCTTCACGTCCACCACCCACTTGGTGGCCGAGACGTACCCGTACAGTCCCGGCACCACCTGCCGCACCGGGAAGCCGTGGTCCACGGGCAGCACCTCACCGTTCATGGCCACGGCGAACAGCGCGTCGCGCCCGTCCATGACCACGTCCACCGGGGTGCCGCAGGTGAAGCCGTCCTCGGAGGTGGACAGCAGCATGTCGGCGCCGGACTGCAGCCCGGCCTCGCGCAGCACGTCGGCCATGCGGACGCCGAGCCAGCGGGCGTTGCCGATGTACTCGCCGCCGACCGGGTTGGACACGCAGGTCAGCGTGATGTCGGCCTCCGTGAGGGGGCGCCGCAGCAGGTCGTCGAAGGTCAGCTCGATCGGCCGGTCGACCATGCCGTGGACGCGCAGCCGCCAGGCGCGCGGGTCCACCTGGGGGACGACGAGCGCGGTGTCCACCCGGTAGAAGTCCCGGTTCCTGGTGACGAAGGGGGACAGGCCGCTGATGCGGAAGTCCGTCCCGGCGGGCAGCGGCGCCGCGGGTGCGGCGGGTGCAGGCAGCGCCAGGCCACCCCTGGCGGTGTCCACGGCCTGGCGGCTCCCGAGGGCCCGCCCGAGCACGGTGGCCGCCCCCGCCGCCACCACGCCGCCCGCGACACCGGTGAGCAGCCTGCGCCGGTCGAACCCGCCGGCTCCGTACGCCCCGGGCCGCATCACCACGGGCCGCATCACCACGGGCCGCATCACCACGGGCCGCATCACCACGGGCCGCTCGACCTCAGGCCCCGGCCCCGGCTCCGCCTCCGGCCCCGGTCCCATCGGCGTCCCGGGCTCCCCCTCCACCGCGCGATCGGCGACCGTCCGATCCGCATCCGTTCGGTCGGCGTCCGTCCGATCCGCGTCCGTCCGATCCGCGTCAGCGTCAGCATCCGCGTCAGCCGTCCCGTACGCGACGGCCGCCCGGGAGGCGAGACCCGTGCGCCGGACGAGCGCCCGGAGGGTCCACATGCCGGCCGCCACGCCCACCACCGTCGGCACCACCCACGCGACCCCGGCCCCCGGCCGGGTCAGCACCGCCAGCACGCCCACGACGCCGAACGCCACGAGCCCCGCGTAGCCGTACACCGGCCGCCACCTGGCCGCGATCCCCAGCGCCGCGGCGATCAGGGCCAGCACCACGAGCACGCCCCCGACGAGGACGGTCTTGTCGTTGGCCCCGAACGTGTTGATCGCGAAGTCCTTGACCGGCGCGGGCGTCAGGTCCACCGCCACGTCGCCGACCGCCACCACCGGGAACGTCTTCGGCCCGACGATCGCGGCCGCGAGCTGGGCGATCCCGAGCGCGACCGCCCCGGCCGTCAGGCCCGCGAGCGCGCCCGCCCACGCGGGCGCCCTGTCTGTCCTCTGCACGGTTCCGACGCTACGCCGGGCTGCGCCCTCCGGTTCTTACACGCCGGTTACGGGACCCCGGTGAGTCGCCGGAGGACACCGGTGCGGCACGTCAGGAGGACGGCGACAGCAGCTCGCGCACCAGCGGGGCGAGGGCGCGGAAGGCGCGGCCCCGGTGGCTGATCGCGTCCTTCTCCTCCGGCGCCATCTCCGCCGTCGTCCGGGTCTCGCCGTCGGGCACGAAGATCGGGTCGTACCCGAACCCGTGGGACCCGCGCGGCGTGACGACCAGCCGCCCGGGCAGATCGCCCTCGACCACCCGCGTCTCCCCCGACGGCAGCGCCAGCGCCGCCACGCACGCGAAGTGGGCCGTCAGCCGATCCGCGGGGACGTCGGAGACCTGCGCCAGCAGCAGGTCGAGGTTGGCCTGGTCGTCGCCGTGGCGGCCGGACCAGCGGGCGGAGAAGACGCCCGGCATGCCGCTCAGCACGTCGACGCACAGGCCGGAGTCGTCGGCCACCGCGGGCAGCCCGGAGCCTTGGGCGACGGCATGCGCCTTGAGCAGGGCATTCTCCTCGAACGTGACCCCCGTCTCGGCCACCTCGCCGATCGAGGGGAACTCCTCCAGGCCCACGATGTCGAACCCCGACAGGATGCGGCGCAGCTCGACGATCTTGCCCGGGTTGCGGGTGGCGAGCACGATCTTCATCGTCCGAGCGCCTCCGCCTGGATCAGCGTCAGCTCCTCGCAGCCGGCCGCGGCCAGGTCGAGCAGCTGGTCGAGCGCGCCGCGGTCGAACGGGGCGCCCTCGGCCGTGCCCTGCACCTCGACGAAGCTGCCGGAGCCGGTCATGACGACGTTCATGTCGGTCTCGGCGGCCACGTCCTCGGTGTAGCAGAGGTCGAGCATCGGCACGCCGCCGACGACGCCGACCGAGACGGCCGAGACGGAGCCGACCAGCGGGTCGCCCGGGCACATCTTGCGCTCGCGCATCCAGGCGACGGCGTCGGCCAGCGCGACGTACGCCCCGGTGATCGCGGCGGTGCGGGTGCCGCCGTCGGCCTGGAGGACGTCGCAGTCGAGCAGGATGGAGTTCTCGCCGAGCGCCTTGTAGTCGACGCAGGCCCGCAGCGAGCGGCCGATCAGCCGGGAGATCTCGTGGGTGCGCCCGCCGATCTTGCCGCGGACCGACTCGCGGTCGTTGCGCGTGTTGGTGGCGCGCGGCAGCATGGCGTACTCGGCGGTCACCCACCCCTGGCCGCTGCCGCGGCGCCAGCGCGGCACGCTGTCCTGGACCGAGGCGGCGCACAGCACCCGCGTGCCGCCGAACTCCACGAGCACCGAGCCCTCGGCGTGGGCGAGCCACCGCCTGGTTATGGTGATCGGGCGTAGCTGGTCGGGGGTGCGGCCATCCTGTCGAGACATGCACTTCACCCTATCTCCGCGCTGTGACACCCTTGACCGAAAGTGTCCACCACATGGATCCTTACGCAATGACAACGGGGGTGTTGCGGAGCCCTGACTTCCTCAGGTTCCTCAGCTCGCATGGGGCCAACGAACTCGGGTCGAACATCTCCCGGGTGGCGTTCCCGCTGGTCGCCGTTCTGGTCCTGCACGCCGACGCCCTTGAGGTCGGCCTGTTGTCCGCCCTGCAGACCGCGGCGTTCCTGGCGATCGGGTTACCCGCCGGCGTCTGGGTGGACCGCCTGCCCAAGCGCCGCGTCATGATGACGGCGGATCTGGCCAGGTTCGTGCTGCTGGCCAGCGTCCCGATCGCGTACGTGTTCGGGCTGTTGTCCATCGGGATGCTGCTCGTGGTGGCGCTGCTCGCGGGCACGGCGCAGGTGTTCGAGGACGTGGCCGACCAGACGTACCTGCCCGAGCTGATCGACCGGCCGAACCTGAGCGGCGGCAACTCCAAGCTCGAGTTCGTGCGTTCGGGGGGCGCGCTGGCCGGGCCGAGCCTGGGCGGGGTGCTGGTGCAGGCGCTCGGCCCGGTGCTGACGGTGCTCGCCACCGCGCTGGCCTCTCTCGGCTCGGCGCTCTTCATCGCCTCCATCAGGACCCCGGACCGGCGGGTGCGCCCGGAGGACCGGCGAAGCGGCCTGTGGGAGGGCATCCGCGAGGGGCTGGTGTTCGTCTGGGGCGACCGATTGCTGCGGGCGATCGTCGTCACGACCGCCGGCACGAACCTGTGCATCAGCGCCGTGCTCGGGCTGTCGGTGCTGTTCCTCTCCGAGGAGGTGGGGCTCGCGCCGGGGGTGATCGGCGTGCTGCTCATGTCGGGCGCGGTGGGCGGGCTGCTCGGCGGGCTCACCGGGAGCAGGCTGTTCGCCAGGTACGGCACCGCCCGGGTGACGTGGTTGTCGATCGTCGTGTCCTCGCCGTTCGGCCTGCTTCTCCCGATGACGCAGGCCGACTGGCGTGTGTCGTTCTTCACCATCACGTCGATCGCGCTGTCGTGGGGGGCGATCCTCTACGGCGTCGGCCAGCTCACCTACCGGCAGACGGTGGCGCCGGAGGGCATGCTGGGCCGGGTCAACGCCACGGTGCGCTTCGTCGTGTGGGGCATGATGCCGGTGGGCGCGCTGCTCGGCGGGCTCGTGGCCCAGCACCTCGGCGTGCGGACTGCGCTCTGGGTGTTCATGTGCGGCCGGCTGGTGTCGTTCGTGCCGCTGCTGTTCTCGCCGCTGCCGCGCATACGCGACTTCGACCAGGCCCGCGCCGAGTCATGACGGGCCTCCGAGCCGTGACGAGCTCTCAGGCCAGGTCGTAGACGGCGCCGCTACGCGCCAGCTCGATCGGGCCGCCGTAGCCGCCGCGGGAGGCGTCGTCGAGCACGGTGGCCTGGTCGTTCCAGGGCACGAGGTGCGTGAGCACCAGCCTTCCGGCGCGGGCCTTGGCCGCGTGGACGGCGGCCTGGCGGCCGGACAGGTGCAGGTCGGCGGGCAGCCCGGGACGGTCGACGAAGGACGCCTCGCAGAGCATGAGGTCGGCGTCCTCGGCCAGCTTGACCAGCTCGGCCGACTCGCCGGTGTCGCCGGAGTAGGCGATCGCCCGGCCGCCGTGGGAGACGCGGAAGCCGTACGCCTCGACGGGGTGGTTGACCAGGCGGGCCGTCAGCGTGAACGGTCCCACCTCGAACGTGCCGGGCGTCAGCGTCCTGAAGTCGAAGGCCGTCTCCAGCGCCGGCTCGTCGGGCATGCCGTACGCGGCGGCCAGCCGCTTCGAGGCGTCGGCCGGGGCGATGACGGGCACGCGGGGGTACGGCGCCTCGGGGCCGTACGTGCGGGCCACGTGGTAACCGCACATGTCGAGGCAGTGGTCGGCGTGCAGGTGGGACAGGCAGATGGCGTCCACGTCGTACAGGCCGATGTGCCGTTGCAGGACGCCGAGGGCGCCCGCGCCGAAGTCGAGCAGCAGCCGGAACCCCTCGGCCTCGACCAGGTAGCACGACGCGGGGCTGTCGGGGCCCGGGAAGCTACCCGAGCAGCCGATGATGGTCACCTTCATGTGGGCCTCCGTTGCTGGTAGTACCCCCCACTGGTGTGACTTCGACCGCGTCGATCTCCGGGCCCAGGAAACGCCGTCCCAGCTGGGCGAACAGCGTGGAGTCGCCGGTGGCGCGGAAGCGGTGCCGGGGGGTGACGTCGCTTCCGGCCGCCAGGCCACGGTCGTGCAGGATCCGATAGACGTCCTTGGCCGTCTCGTCGGCGCTGGAGACCAGCGTGACCTCGTCGCCGACGACATAGGAGATGGCGCCGGTGAGGAGCGGGTAGTGGGTGCAGCCGAGGATGAGGGTGTCGCACCCGGCCTCGCGGATCGGGACGAGGTACTCCCGGACCGCCTCGATGACCTCCTCGCTCGTCGTGTCCCCCCGCTCGATGTACTCGACCAGGCGTGGGGCGGCCACGCTGGTCAGGCGTACGTGGGGGGCGGCGGCGAAGGCGTCGTGGTAGGCCATCGACGCGACGGTGGCCCGGGTGGCGATCACGCCCACCTCACCGGTGCGGGTGGCCCGCACCGCGCGGCGGGTGGCGGGCTGGATCACCTCGACCACGGGGACGTCATAGCGCTCGCGCGCGTCGCGCAGCACGGCGGAGCTGGCGCTGTTGCAGGCGATGACGAGCATCTTGACGTCGTCGGCGACGAGGTGGTCCATCACCTCAAGGGCGTACGCGCGCAGCTCGGCGATGCTCTTCGGCCCGTACGGCTGGTGTGCCGTGTCGGCCACATAGGTGATGGACTCGTGGGGAAGCTGGTCGATGATCGCCCGGGCGACCGTCAGGCCGCCCACCCCGCTGTCGAAGATCCCGATGCTCGCGTCTGGCACGTCTCAGAGGGTAGGCGACCCGCGTCCCGCGCACTGCGTAAGAATGCTCACAGTGCGTTCGTGTCACCCCCGTCCCACGCGCGCCAGTTGCCGGGACTGCGCCACGAGGCGGCCCCGGGAGTCGCGCACCTCCACCTCCTCGTCGAACCAGCCGCCGGACACCAGCCGGCCGCTGCCGATGAGCGTGAGCCAGCCGGGTGCGGGCAGGGCGCGCAGGTGCCAGGTCAGGTCCACGGTGGGGGCCCAGCCGCGCGCCCCGGCGGAGAAGACCACGGGCGGGAGCGCGTCGACGGCGAGGGCGAGCACGTACGGGTCGGGGTCCTGGGGCTCGGCCATCCGGAAGTACGCCCGCGACTCGGGCCGGCCCGTGGGCCGGCCGCTCAGCCAGCCGATCGTGGGCGGGTCGAAACGCATGTCGAGCTGGGCGTTGAGCGTCATGCCGGACTCGGGCTTGGGGTCGGGCAGCCGGACACAGTCTTCAGGACGCGGCATGACATATCCCGTTTCATCGGCATACGTGGGCTCGTCGTCCTGGAGCGTGGCGGTCGTCACCAGCGCCTCGATCTGGGGGACGCCCTCCTGGACCAGCGACGCGCGGGCGAAGGCGACCGTCCTGCCCGCCTTGAGCTGCTCGACCCGGACCCGCGCCGGGCCGGCGGCCGGGGAGCGGTGGAACTGGGCGGTGGTGCTCACCGGGTGCTCGAACGGCGAGGAGTCCACCACGGCCCGCAGCAGCACGGCCATCAGGTAGCCGCCGTTGAGCGGCCCGCCGATGGCGTAGCCGGGGTCGAGACAGACGTCGTAGGTGGTCTCGTCGACCCTGATCGCCTGCGTGGCCTCGTCGAACTTGGTCATCAGCCCTGCCTCACACGGTACCGAACTATATTCTAGTAGCTCGCACACTCTACGCCATCGCGATGTCAGCGCACTCAGCAGGGGAAACGGCCGGCGGGACAAAGTCTTCAGTGCATTGCAAGCGCCCGTACAGCAACATCCGTTACTTTGCCTGTGGTCATAAGTCCACATTGTGAGTTGAGTGATGTCTGCGAATAATCCCCCTCATGGCCAGGATCCTGATCGGACGACGGCCTACCGCTGGAGCCAGGAGCAGCCCCCCAACCAGACCGCGCCGCTCGGCCAGCCGTACCCGCCGCAGCAGCCGTACGCGGGCGGTCAGTACGGCCAGCAGGCCCCGTACGGGGAGCAGGCGTCCTCGGGGCAGCAGCCCGGCTACGGACAGCAGCCCGGCTACGGGCAGCAAACTGGATACGGGCAGCAGCCCGGCTATGGGCAGCAGCCCGGGTACGGGCAGCAGCCGTCCTACGGCCAGCCCGCGTACGGACAGCCCGACCACGGCCAGGCCGCCTTCAGCCAGCAGGCCGGCTACGGCCAGCAGCCGTACGGCCCGCAGCAGGGCGGCTACGGCCAGCAGGACCACCTCCAGCAGGGCTACGGCCGGCAGGACCAGCAGGGCCACGGCCAGCAGGGATGGCAGCAGCAGGGGCCCGAGGGGTTCGGTCCCGCGCAGCCGGCCGGCAAGGGCCGCAAGGGCTGGATCATCGCCGTGGCCGCCGCCCTCGCCGTGGTGCTGCTCGGCGGCGGCGCCGTCTGGGCCGTGGGCGCGATCGGCGGCGGCGGCACGCAGCCGCACGAGGTGCTGCCGCCCAACGCGATCGCCTACGCCCGGCTCGACCTGGACCCGGCCGCCAACCAGAAGCTGGCGCTCTTCCAGATCGGCCGCAAGTTCTCCGTGACCAAGGACGCCTTCACCGGCGAGGACCCGCGCCAGGCCCTGTTCAACGCCCTCAAGAAGGACGGCGGCGACGACAACCTGGCCAAGATGGACTTCGCCCGCGACGTGGACCCGTGGCTGGGCAGCCGGATCGGCATGGCCGTGATGCCGCCGGCGGCCGGCGGCAAGGAGCCGGAGTTCGCGGTGGCCGTCCAGGTGAAGGACGAGGAAGCCGCCAAGGCCGGCATCGCGAAGCTGATGGGCAAGGACGAGAAGTACGGCATCGCCTTCCGCGACGACTACGCGCTGCTCACCGACGAGCAGGCCAAGGCCGACAAGTACGCCGCCGAGACCGGCAGCCTGGCCACCGCCCCCGACTTCTCCGACGACCTCGACGCCGTGGGCGAGCAGGGCGTGCTGTCCTTCTGGACCCGTCTCGGCGAGATCGGCAAGCTGGCCACCGAGGACATGAACGCCGAGGAGGCCAAGGCGCTGGAGCAGGTGAAGAACGCCCGCTTCGCCGGCGCGCTCCGCTTCGACAGCGCGTACGCCGAGCTGGCGGGCGTGGTGCGCGGCGCCGAGGGCTTCGTGGACGGTGACCTGGAGGGCGCCAAGCTGAGCACGCTGCCCGCCTCCACCGCCGGCGCGCTGTCCATCTCGGGCCTCGACCAGATCGTCACCAAGAAGTGGGCCGACATCGAGAAGTCGATGGCGGCGACTCCCGGCGGCGCCGAGTTCAAGCAGTTCGTCGAGCAGGCGAAGCAGACCTACGGCCTCCAGCTCCCGGACGACCTGGCCACGTTCCTCGGCAAGAACCTCACGGTGGCCGTGGACAGCGAGGGTCTCGACAGCGACCAGCTCAAGGGCGGCGTCCGCATCGTCACCGACCCTGCCAAGGCCCAGGCCGTCTACGACAAGGTCGAGAAGGTCATGACCTCCAGCGGCCAGCCCGCGCCCAAGCTCGCCAAGGTCGCCGGGGACGGCGCGTTCACGGTGGCCACCACCGACGAGTACGCCAAGAAGCTCGCGGAGGAGGGCACGCTGGGCGACAGCGAGACCTTCACCACGGCCGTCCCGGACGCCGACAAGGCCACGTTCGCGGTCTTCGTCGACCTGGACAAGGTGGAGAAGTACTACCTGAAGGACATGGAGGGCGAGGACAAGGCCAACGCCCAGGTGCTGCGCGCGGTCGGCCTGAGCGGCACGCAGACCGCCACGGACGCGACGTTCTCCCTGCGGCTGCTGTTCAACTGACCCTCCGAGGGTGACGCACGCGAAAGGCGGCCGGCTCCACGCCGGCCGCCTTCGTCGTTCTCCGGGCTTCGTCGTTCTCCGGGCTTCGTCGTTCTCCGGGCTTCGTCGTTCTCCGGGTCAGGGGCGGCTCAGGCCCAGAGCTGGCCCTCCAGCCGCTCCTCCGCCTCGTCGAGGGTGCCCTCGTACGCGCCCGTCGACAGGTACTTCCACCCGCCGTCGGCCACCACGAACACCACGTCGGCCCGCTCCCCCGCCTTGACCGCCTTGGCCGCCACGCCGAGCGCCGCGTGCAGGGCGGCGCCGGTGGACACGCCGGCGAAGATGCCCTCGCCGGCCAGCAGCTCGCGGGTGCGGCGCAGCGCGTCGGCCGAGCCCACCGAGTAGCGGGTGGTCAGCACCGACTCGTCGTACAGCTCGGGGATGAAGCCCTCGTCGACGTTGCGCAGGCCGTAGACCAGCTCGCCGTAGCGCGGCTCGGCCGCCACGATCCTCACGTCGGGCACGTGCTCGCGCAGGAACCGCCCGACGCCCATGAGCGTGCCGGTCGTGCCGAGCCCGGCGACGAAGTGGGTGACCGTCGGCAGGTCCGCCAGGATCTCCGGGCCGGTCGTCTCGTAGTGGGAGCGCCAGTTGGCCGGGTTGCCGTACTGGTAGAGCATCACCCACGACGGGTTGGCCGCGGCGAGCTCCTTGGCCCGGCGCACGGCCTCGTTGGAGCCGCCCGCCGCCGGCGACGAGATGATCTCGGCGCCCCACATGCGCAGAAGCTGGCGGCGCTCCTCGGAGGTGTTCTCCGGCATGACGCAGATCAGCCGGTAGCCCTTGAGCTTGGCGGACATGGCCAGCGAGATGCCGGTGTTGCCGCTGGTCGGCTCCAGGATCGTGCAGCCGGGGGTCAGCAGCCCGTCCTTCTCGGCCTGCTCGATCATCCACAGCGCCGGACGGTCCTTGATCGAGCCGGTCGGGTTGCGGTCCTCCAGCTTCGCCCAGATGCGCACGTCCGGCGCGGGCGAGAGCCGGGGCAGCCCGACCAGAGGCGTGCGGCCGACCGACTCGATCAGCGAATCGAAGCGCATGTCACCCGCCGGCGACGGCCGGGAGGACGGTCACCGTGTCACCGTCGGCCACCGGCGTGCCGAGGCCGCCGAGGAAGCGGACGTCCTCGTCGTTCAGGTAGACGTTGACGAACCGGCGCAGGTTGCCCTGGTCGACCAGGCGCTCCTTGATGCCGGGGTGGGCGGACTCCAGGTTGCTGATCAGCTCGTCGAGGGTGGCGCCCTCGGCGGACACGGCCTTGGCGCCGCCGGTGTAGTTACGCAGGATGGTCGGAATGCGAACCTCGATGGCCATCTCGCTCAGTCTCCTCAGGTCGGGTCGTCCCATCGGCGGCAACGCCGACGGCTGGATGCGAATTCCAGGTCAGCGACAGTCGTAGACGACGACAGCCGGGGTGTGCGCGAAGAGAAAGCTCTGCACCGGCCGGACCATCATGGGATGAACCTTACCTCTTCCTCGGAGACGACACCGTCGACGATCCGGAAGGAGCGGAACTCCACGTCCTGCTCGTCTCGGGTCGAGACGAGCACGTAGTGGGCGTCGGGTTCGGAGGCGTACGAGATGTCCGTGCGCGAGGGGTACGCCTCGGTCGCCGTGTGCGAATGGTAGATCACGACGGGCTCCTCGTCGCGGTCGTCCATCTCGCGCCAGACGCGTAGCTGCTCCATCGAGTCGAAGCGGTAGAAGGTGGGCGAGCGCTCGGCGTTCTCCATCGGGACGAAACGCTCCGGCACGCCGCCGCGCCCCGCGATCACACCGCACGCCTCGTCGGGGTGATCGGCACGCGCGTGGGCGATGATCCTGTCCACGAGATCCTGCGAGATCGTCAGCATGCCCGGAAGCTACCAGAGGGCCCGGACCAGGGTGTCCTGCAGGTAGGTGAGCCAGTCGTAGGTCACGTAGGCGGGGTAGCGGGGGTCGTCCTCGGACATCGTCGCGATCTCCTCGTGGACCTCCTCCGTCACCTCCAGCCGCACGCCGAGGGTCAGCCGGACGTCGTTGAGCGCGCGCAGCCACGCCTGGGCCTGCTCGGGCGTCAGCTCCGTGCGTCCGGGCCGGGCCGTGTCGAGCATGGTGCGCGCGTCGGCGCGCTTGCCGTCGCGCAGCGTCGCCTCGGTGTAGCGGCGGAACTCCGCCGCGTCGCCCGTGTCGTCGTACGCCGAGGGGAACAGCCGGGCCAGCACCGGATCGGACGGCGCCTCGCCGGCGCCGATGCCGAGGGCCCGCTCCAGCGGGTCGTCGCCGGTCTCCCCCGGCTCGACCAGGCCGAGCACGAGCTCCACCAGCGAGCGCAGGATCGCCACCTCCGGCGCCTCGAACTCGGCGACGACGACGCCGCCCTTCGACGAGAATCCCGAGCTCACGCGTGCCGCCTCACTTGACCGAGTCCGGCTGGACCGTCGCCCACAGGCCGTAGGAGTGGAGAATCTGCACATCGCGTTCCATCTCTTCACGCGTGCCGCTGGACACGACGGCCTTGCCCTTGTGGTGGACGTCCAGCATGAGCTTCTCGGCCTTCTCGCGGGTGTAGCCGAAGACGGTCTGGAACACGTACGTCACGTACGACATGAGGTTGACCGGGTCGTTCCAGACGATCGTCACCCATGGCAGATCGGGCCGGACGTCCGATGACGGACGCTCGACGGCGATTGGAGCGGTGCTACCCACATTCACCATCCTGCCCTACCTCCGCCGTAGTCTTCGAGTCGTGACATTGCCCATGAGCACCGCGTTGCTGACTGATCACTATGAGCTGACGATGCTGCAGGCGGCTCTGCGAAGCGGCGCCGCCCACCGGCGCGCCGTTTTCGAGGTGTTCGCCCGGCATCTGCCCGGCGGGAGGCGCTACGGCGTCGTCGCCGGGACGGGCCGCGTCCTCGACGAGCTGGAGCACTTCCGTTTCGGTGAGGAACAGCTCACCTTCCTGCGGGAGAATCGCGTGGTCGACGCGTCCACCCTGGAGTTCCTGGCGGAGTACCGCTTCTCGGGCGACATCTGCGGATACGCCGAGGGGGAGCTCTACTTCCCGGCCTCACCGATCATGGTCGTCGAGGGCACGTTCGCCGAGGCGGTGCTGCTCGAAACCATGATCTTGTCCGTTCTCAACCACGACTCGGCGATCGCCTCGGCCGCCTCGCGCATGCACAACGCGGCGGGCGGGCGGCCCCTCATCGAGATGGGCTCGCGCCGCACCCACGAGCGGGCCGCGGTCGCCTCCGCCCGCGCCGCCTACATCGCCGGTTTCGCCTCCACCTCGAACCTCATGGCCGGGCACGTGTACGGCGTCCCGACGGCCGGCACGGCCGCGCACGCCTTCACGCTGCTGCACGACTCCGAACGCGAGGCGTTCGAGGCGCAGATCGCCTCGCTGGGGCCCGAGACCACGCTGCTCGTCGACACCTACGACGTGGCCGAGGCCGTGCGCACCGCCGTCGAGCTGGCCGGCACCAAGCTGGGCGCCGTCCGCATCGACTCGGGCGACCTCGCCGCCGCGGCCCAGGAGGTCCGCGAGCAGCTCGACGCGCTGGGCGCGTTCGACACGCGCATCCTCGTCACCTCCGACCTCGACGAGTACGCCATCGCCGCGCTCGCCGCCGCCCCCGTGGACGGCTACGGGGTGGGCACGTCGCTGGTGACGGGGTCCGGGGTGCCCACGGCCGCGATGGTCTACAAGCTGGTGGCCCGCGAGACCGCCACGGGCGAGCTGGAGCCGGTCGCCAAGCGCTCGGTCGGCAAGCCGTCGCGCGGCGGGCGCAAGCACGCGTACCGGCTGTTCGACGACCAGGGCCGCGCCGAGACCGAGCTGATCACCACCTCGGCGGAGGCTCCGGAGGGCGGCGCGCCGCTGCTGCGCGAGCTGGTGCGCGGCGGCGAGCCCGTGGGCCGCGAGCCACTGGCCGACGCCCGCGCCCGTCACGCCGAGCGGATCGCGACCTTGCCCCAGGAGGCCCTTCACCTGGGCCGCGGATACGCGGCGATTCCTACGGAATTCGCCTGACGTATCGTGCTTTTATGGGCACCGCTTTGATCATTGTTGACGTGCAGAACGACTTCTGCGAGGGCGGCAGCCTCGCCGTGGCGGGCGGCTCGGAGGTGGCGGCGGCGATCACCCGGCACGTGGCCGACCACCCCTACGACCACGTGGTGGCCACCCGCGACTACCACGTGGACCCGGGCGCGCACTTCTCGCAGACCCCCGACTACACCGAGAGCTGGCCGCACCACTGCGTCGTCGGCACCCCGGGCGCCGACTTCCACCCGGCCCTCGACGTGGCGGCGGTCGAGGAGGTGTTCAGCAAGGGCGCCCGCACGGCGGCCTACAGCGGCTTCGAGGGCGCCTCGGGCGACGGGGTGAGCCTGGTGGCGTGGCTGACCGGGCACGGGGTCCGCGAGGTCGACGTGGCCGGTCTCACCGCCGACTACTGCGTGCGGTTCACGGCGCTGGACGCGGTCAAGCACGGGCTGGCCGTACGGGTGCTGCTGGACCTGACGGCGGGGGTGTCGCGCGGCACGACGGACGTGGCCCTGGCGGAGATGGAGGCCGCGGGCGTCGTCCTCGTCGGCGCCCCGATCGTCCGCTGACCCGGCACCGGATCCTGAGACGTACACCACGATCCTGAGACGTACACGATCCGCCATGGATCATTCAGGGGATCGTCAAGACGGAGCGTCGGTGCCGAGGGCGAAGTAACACGGAGAGTCACGTGTCCCGTCCCGGTGTGAGGTCGCTTCATGCTCGTCATCTCTCTCGGACTGGCCTGGCTGGTCCTGGGCCCGTTCAGCCTGTGGGTGCTCGTCTCCGGCCGCGCGTGGGCGCGGGCCGGCGCGGTCATGACGCTGACCATGCTGGAGGTGGCGACCATCGCCACGCGCTCCGCCCGCGTCCCCGATCCGCACGGCCTGCCCGTGGCGGCGTCACGGGAGACGCGGGCGGAGTGCGCGGCACGTGAGCCCGTTCCCCAGACGGGACGGGTGGAGGGACGGCGCGGCGGGCTGGTCCTGTCGTGGCCGGCGGCGGCCGGGGAGTGCGCGACGGCCGACGTGGTGCTGCGGGCCGACGGGCACAGGCTCACGGTCTGGCTGCACGAGGGCCCCGCGAACGACACCGCCGCAGCCCCGGGCGCTCCCGGCGGCGCTGAGCACGACTCCGATGGCGTTCCCAGCGGCGACGACGCCGAGCACGACGCGGATGGCACTGAGCACGACTCGGACGAGAGCGTGCCGGGCGGGGGCGCGACGACGGTGCCCGTGCGGGTCGAGGAGGGGCGGGCGTCCCTGCGGGTGCCGCTCGCGGACGCGGCGGGCGGCCACGGCCGATCCCTCGCGGGCGCACGTCACGGGCACGCCGGCCGTTACGTGCTGATCGACGGCAGGTCCGGCCACCGCATCCCCAGGCGGGCCACCCCGCCGAGCGCCCCGGGCACCGACCGCCGCCCCGCCACCTGACCGAGCTCCCGCCGCGACCGGTGCGGCTAGCAGGCGGTGACCGGGTCGAGGCGGTCGGCGGTCGAGCGGAGCGCGACGGCCAGCCGCCGCCTGACCCGGGCCCCGTCCCGCGATGCCTTGACCGGCGCCTCGGGGAGAGCCTCGCGGAGCGAGTCCCGGTAGCCCATCGCGGTCTGGTGCGCGAGGACCTGCATGGCATCCATCCTGCCTCCTTAATCAATTAAGACCTTAATTGATTAAGAACGACGTCGCAAGGAGCTCCGCTACGGTTGGGGGATGGCCAAGGTCACGCTGCAGACGATCGCCGACAGGCTGGGCGTGTCGCGGGCCACCGTCTCCTACGCGTTCTCCCGGCCCGACCAGGTCAGCGCGGAGCTGCGGCGGCGCGTCATGGAGGTGGCCGACGAGCTGGGCTACGCGGGGCCCAACCCCACCGCGCGATCCCTGCGGCTCGGCCGGGCCGGGGCACTCGGGCTGCTCTTCAGCGAGACCCTGGCCTACGCGTTCGCCGACCCCTACGCCGTCGGCTTCTTCCAGGGACTGGCCACCGCCGCCGAGGACGCGGGCGTCGGGCTGCTCATCCTCCCCCTCCCGCACGGCGACAAGCGGACCGAGCCGGTGCGCAACGCCGTGGTGGACGCGTTCTGCGTGGTCTCGCTGCCCGACGGCCACCCCGCGCTGGACGAGGTGCTGGGCCGGAAGCTGCCCGTGGTGGTGGTGGACGAGCCGTACGTGCCCGGCCACCCCTTCCTCGGCATCGACGAGCCGGCCGCCGGGGCGCTGGCCGCCCGGCACGTCCTGGAGCTGGGACACCGGCGCCTCGGCGTGGCCATGGTCGGGCTGCACGACGACGGCCACATCGGCTGGGCCGACGTGGCCAGGCAGCGGGCGGCGACCTTCGAGGCCATGCGCGGACGGCGCGACGGCTACCAGGCGGCGGCCGAGGAGGCGGGCGTCGACTGGGCCGGGGTGCCGTTCTACGAGCTGAGCCGCAACTCCCGCGAGGCCGGCCGGCAGGCGGGCCACGCCCTGCTGGCCAGGAGCCCCAGGCCGACGGCCATCCTCACCAACACCGACGTGCTCGCCCTGGGCGTCCTCGACGCCGCCGCCGACCTCGGGCTGGACGTCCCGGGCGAGCTTTCGGTGGTGGGCTTCTCCGACAGCGCCGCCCAGGACGCCGGGCTCACGACGATCAGGCAGGCCAAGCAGGAGATCGGCGCGGAGGCGGGCCGCCTGCTGCTCGCGGGCGCGCCCGCGCGGCCCGAACGCCTGCTGTTCCCGCACTCACTGATCGTGCGCGCCTCGACCGCTCCCCCACCCCTGGAGCGACACTGACGACTCACCCGCCTATGGAGCGACCCTGACGGCTAACCCGTCCCGGACGCCGGCCGTCGGACGGGCTCGCCCGTGCAGAAGCGGACAGGCTCGCCCACGCAGGGGCGGCCGGACTCACCCGCGCAGGGATGGCCGAGCTCGCCTACGCGAGCGGCCCGGCCGGGCCCGCTCCGAGCGGACCCGGCCGGTGTGAGGCGGTCAGCGGCGCTGGGTGGCCCAGTTGCGGATCTTGTCGATGCGTTCCTGGATCTGCTCGGCCGTCGCCTGGGCGATCGGCGGCCCGCCGCAGGCACGCCGCAGCTCCGAGTGGATGACGCCGTGAGGCTGGCCCGTGCGGTGGTTCCAGGCGCCCACGAGGCCGTTGAGCTCGCGCCGGAGCTCGGCGATCCGCTCGTGCGGTGACAGCGCCGGCGCCTCCTCCTTGGGCTGGCGCCGCTTGGCCGCCTGCTGCTCGGACTGCCGCTTGCGCAGCAGCGTGGCCACCTGGTCGGGCTCCAGCAGCCCCGGCAGGCCGAGGAAGTCCTCCTCCTCGGCCGAACCCACCGCGGCGCCCGTGCCGAACTCGCCGCCGTCGAACAGCACCCTGTCGAACGTCGCCGACGTCTCCATCGTCTCGAACGGCAGCTCGTCGCCGAGGACGTCGGGATTGTCCTGCTTGCGGTTGGCCTGCTCCAGCAGGCTGTCGTCCAGGCCGTCCTCGGGCGGGCGGCGGTTGAGGACGTGGTCGCGCTCCACCTCCATCTCGTTGGCCAGCCCCATGAGGGTCGGCACCGAGGGGAGGAAGACCGAGGCGGTCTCGCCGCGCTTGCGGGCGCGCACGAAGCGCCCGACGGCCTGGGCGAAGAACAGCGGGGTCGAGGTCGAGGTGGCGTAGACGCCGACGCACAGGCGCGGGATGTCGACGCCCTCCGACACCATGCGGACCGCCACCAGCCAGCGGTCCTGCGAGGCGGCGAACGCCTTGATCTTCTTGGACGCGCCCGGGTCGTCGGAGAGCACGACCGTGGCGCCCTCGCCGGTGATGTTGCGCAGGTGGCGGGCGTAGGCGCGGGCCGTCTCGTGGTCGGTCGCGATGACCAGGCCGCCGGCGTCGGGCACGCCGCGGCGCACCTCGGTCAGCCGCCGGTCGGCGGCCTGCATGACCTGCCGGATCCAGTCGCCCTTGGGGTCGAGCGCGGCGCGCCACGCCTGGGAGAGCTGGTCCTTGGTGAGCGGGGTGCCGAGCGTGGCGGCGATCTCGTCGCCTGCCCGGGTGCGCCACTTCATCTCGCCGGAGTACGCGAGGAAGATCACGGGACGGACGACGCCGTCGTCGAGGGCGGGGCCGTAGCCGTAGGAGTAGTCGGCGACGCTGCGCTTGAGGCCCTCGGCGTCCTCCTCGTAGGCGACGAAGGGAATGGGGTTGTCGTCGGAGCGGAACGGCGTGCCGGTGAGCTGGAGCCGCCGGGTGGCCGGCTCGAACGCCTCGCGGATGCCGTCGCCCCACGACTTGGCGTCGCCGGCGTGGTGGACCTCGTCGAAGATGACCAGCGTCTTGCGCGCCTCGGTGCGCGCCCGGTGGAGGGCCGGGTGCATGGCGACCTGGGCGTAGGTGATCGCGACGCCGGTGTAGTCGCGGGAGGTGGTGCCCTGGCTGTTCTTGAACTCGGGGTCGATGCCGATGCCGACCTTGGCCGCGGCGTCGGCCCACTGCCGCTTGAGGTGCTCGGTGGGGGTGACGATGGTGATCGCCCGGACCACTCCCCGCTCCAGCAGCTCGCTGGCGATCCGCAGGGCGTAGGTCGTCTTGCCCGCGCCCGGGGTCGCCACGGTGAGGAAGTCGCGTGGCTCACGCCTGTTGTAGAGGTCGAACGCCTGCTCCTGCCACGCGCGGAGCTTGGGGGCGGTGCCCCAGGCGGCCCGGTCGGGATAGGAGGGGGAAAGGTGGGACGCGGCGAAGGTGCTCACCGCATCACCTCTGGGGTTCGTGTGCTTCGCTCTCTCACAGTGACCCAAGGGTAATCGGGGACACCGACAAGACGTGCCGTGCACCGCGGATCCTGGCCAAGGTCGTCCTTGCGTGCTATTGGGCGTCAGATGGCTTATCGCACGCTCGCCAGCAGCGCGTCCAGCGCCTGTCTGCGTGCGGGATCCTCGGGCTGGAGCACCCCGAGGAGGAGGACGGGGGCGCCGTCGCGGGTGAGCAGGATCACTCTCAGGTACGCGGGCCGGTTGACGACGTCCTGGTACTCGGCGCGCAGGGCCCGGGTGTGCCCGCCGGCGAGACCCTTGTCCTCGACCACGCCGACCCGGTCGCCCTTGAGCAGCAGCCTGGAGTACAGCTCGGCGGCCTGGGCGGTGGCCTTCTTCGCGTCGCCCACGGGGGTCGTGACCGGCCTGGCCATGACGACCGCGCCGGCGCCGTCGCGGGCGACCGAGGTGAACCCGGTCACGGGTGCCACCGTCCCCGCGTGCCAGCCGTCGGGCAGCGGGATGACGACCTTGGACCGGGAGTCGGCCAGGCGGGCCGGGGAGCCGGGGTCGTCCGACTGCCTCAGGACCGCGGCGCCGAGGAGGGCGACGGCGGCGACGGTGGCCAGCAGCGCGAGCGCCGTGCCGGCCCGACGCCAGAGCTGGCTTCCCGCGCGCCCGGGAAGCCCGGGGGCGGTGGGGGCGCCGTACATACGGGCGGAGGGCGGGAGGGAGTCCCACGGGGGCCGGAAGTCCCGCCAGGCGCCTCCCCGACCGCGGCCGGGGTCGTCGCGCCGGCCGCCCCACCCCGCCCGGCCGTCCCGGTCGTCCCGGCCGTCGACATCGTCGAGGTCGTCGAGGTCTTCGTCCTGGTCGACCCGTCCCGGCCGGTTGTCGCGACCGTCGAGGTCGTGGTCCTGGCGGCCCCACCCCGGCCGACCGACGCGACCGTCGAGGTCGTCGTCCTGGTCGCCCCACCCCGGCCGACCGACGCGACCGTCGAGGTCGTCGTCCTGGTCGCCCCACCCCGGCTGATCGTCCCGGGCGTCGAGGTCGTCGGGGTCCTGCGCGTCGTCCAGGTCGTCGGGGGTCTCGCGGCGGGGGCGGCCGGTGAGCCAGCGGGCCAGTCCGCTCCTGGCCGTGTCCTGGAGCGCGTCGGCCCCGGGGCGGGAGGTCCGGGGACTCCAGGGGCGGGGCGTGTCGTCGTCCTCGCCGGGCGTCCGCTTGCGGCGGAAGACCGGGGCCCAGGATCCGTGCTCCAGGTCGGGGTCGTCGTCCTCGGGACCCCAGAACTCCTCGTCCGGGTCCTCCTCCCGGCCGCCCCGCACGGGAACGGCCCGGAAAGCCGCGCCAGAGGCGGGCCGGGGCACCGGGTCAGGAGCCGGTCGGGGCGCGCCGGAAGCGGGCCGAGACGCCCCGCCAGAGGCGGGCCGGGACGCCGGGTCAGGCGCGGGCCTGGGCGCCCCGCCAGAGGCGAGCCGGGGCGCCGGGTCAGGCGCGGGCCTGGGCGCCCCGCCAGAGGCGGGCCGGGACGCCGGGTCAGGCGCGGGCCTGGGCGCCGGGTCGGGAGGCGGGTCCGGGACCGCCGCCATGGGGCGCCGAGGCGCCTCGGGGCCGCGGCCGCGTCCCGCTCCCCCGGCAGCCCCTCCGGTGGTGCCGCGCGCGCCCCTCACCGGCGGGTAGGGCGGCTCCCCGGCGCGTCCCCGGGCCGGCACGGCCCTCGGCTCCTCGGGGTCCGGCGAATCCCGGGGAGGGGTGCGGCGGTGCCTCGCCCCGGTGCTCGGGGGCCAGACCAGGTGGTCGTCCTCCATGACACCTCCTCGCCGCTGTCCTATCACTCCTCGCGCCCGCGGTCCGGCGAACCGTGGCCGCTGTGACAGGTGGGGTGGAATGTGCCTTCCACCCAGGCGAACTCCCCTCCCCCGGGGAGGAAGGAGGAGGGGTCAGCGGACTCTGGGGGCGAGGAGGGTGGCGCCGAGGGCGACGGCGCCCATGACGCAGCAGATGACCACGTACCCGCGGGCGATCTCCGCCGGGCTGTGCCCGATCACGTTGATCAGCGCGCCGCCGATCCCGAGCGACAGCGCGGACCCGAGCATGTCCGTCACCGACAGGGCCGCGCTGTTGGCGCCCTGCTCGCTGACCGGCGACTGCTTGAGCGCCGTGACGCTGACCGTGGTCATCCCGAGCCCCATCCCGAATCCGGCGATCACCCACGCGGGCACCGCGATCCATCCGGTGACGCCCGGCAGCACCGCCAGCAGTGCCAGCAGCACCCCCGTCATCACGCAGCCCGCGCCGAGCCGCAGCCGACGGTACGGCTCGGCGGTGCGGCGGCTCTGCAGGAACGAGCCGGCCGACCAGCCGAGGGCGCCGGTGGTCAGCGCGATGCCCGCGGCCGTGGGGTCGAACCCCTTGGCGGACTGCAGGGCGAGCGGGATGAACGCGTTCACGCCGAAGAAGGGCGCCGAGAACATGCCGCGCATCATGATCGTCGTGGGCAGTCCGCGGCCGAAGCGCAGCGCCCCGGACGGCAGCAGGCGGCTCAGCCCGTACCCGAGCAGGGCCAGGCCCGCGACGGCCGCGAGCGCGCTGGGCAGGGGCGTGACGTGCAGCCGGTCCACCCCGTACAGCAGCACGCCGGCGCCGCCCGCGGCCGAGGTGGCGGCGAGCGTCATCGGCAGCGGCCGCGAGCGCGGCCCCTCCGAGCGGACGGTCTCCTCCTCGGCGGGTCGCCGGCGCAGCGCGGGGACGAGCATGGCCAGGGCGGGCACGACGAGCGGGACGATGCCGTAGAACACCCACCGCCAGCCCCACGCGCCGGCCACGAAGCCGGCCACGGCCGGGCCGACCATGGCGGGCACCACCCAGGCGGCCGACACCGCGGCGAAGACCTTGGGCCGCATCACCGCCGGGTAGACGCGGGCGATCATCACGTACAGGGCGACGACCGTGGAGCCCGCGCCGAGCCCCTGCACGGCCCGCGCGACCAGGAACATGATCTTGGTTTCGGCGGCCCCGGCCAGCGCCATGCCCGCCACGAACAGCACGAGGCCGAGCAGGAACGGCGCCGTGTAGCCGCGCCGGTCGGACCACAGGCCGGACACCACGTTGGCGAACAGGCTGGCGATGAGGAAGGCCGAGAAGCTCAGCCCGTACAGGTCGAGCGCCTGGAGCTGCCGGGAGACCTCCGGCATGACGACGCCGACCGACATGCCCTCGAAGGCGACGAGCGTGACCACGAGCAGGATCCCGAGGGTCGGAGCCCGGTAGGCGGCCCCGAGGATGCCGGTGTCCTGAGCGGAGTCGTATGGAGTGTCGAGTGCCTTCGGTCCTGTCACCGGGACATCTTAAGTGTGGCGCTTCAGCGCGGCGAGGCGGCCTCCCCCCTCTGTCCGCGCCGCCGCCTGCGAGGACGGCGGGTCCCGGTAGACGGCCCACATCTCGCGCATCCGCGCCGCCTGACCGGCGGTGAACTCCCACATGCAGGTGTCCCTGCCGTAGTCCATGAAGTTGTGGACGGGGTCGGGCCGCCCGTCGGGGCTGCAGGTGTCCTTGGACTCGGGGCACCCCTCGGTGGGGCTGGCCTCGGGCGGCGTGTCGTCGATGCCGTCGCCGGGGTTCTGGCAGCCGTTCTCGAAGGTGTGGAACAGGCCGAGCCAGTGGCCGATCTCGTGGACGGCGGTGTAGCCGCGGTCGTAGCCGGCGAAGGAGCCGCCGGGCAGCGTGCGCCAGTCGACGACCACGCCGTCGATCTGCGGGTTGTCCTTGTACCAGTACGGATAGGTGGAGAAGCCGAGCACCTGCCGGTCGAGCTGGGCGATGTAGAGGTTGAGCGTGTCGGGGCCGCCCTTGCGCAGCTCCTGCTTCATGGCCGACTCGTTGGTGGTGGGGTCGGCGAACCACTCGGCGTTGCGCACGAGCCGGGCTCCCGCCAGGCGGAAGGTGACCCCGGTGTCGACGCCGCCGAACTTGCCGGCGTAGGCGTCCCTGAGCGCGGCGAACTGCGCCTTGACGGCGGAGGTGGCGGCGCGGGTGACGCCGTCGGTGAGGACGTGGACCCACACGGGCACGACGACGCGCTCGGGCGCCCGGCCCCCGGCCAGGCCCTTGCCCAGCTCGGCGAGGACCCGGCCCACGTCCTGGGGCTGCGGCTGGCGCGGCTCCGGGCCGCGGTCACGGACGCGCGCGGCCGCCTCGGGCCCGCACGCCGCCGAGGATCTGGACGCCCCCGTGGACGTGGACGCGGCCGTGGACCCCGCGGCTGTGGCTGCGGCCGTGGACCTCGTGTCGGTCACGGCCGTGACGCCCCGCCCCCCGGCGGGCCGGAGGGCGGCCTCGCCGCGACCCGGCGGCGCGAGCCCGGTCGCCAGCAGGCATGCCAAAGAGACGGCGGTCGCGCGCCGGGCCATGCAATCCCCCGTTACCGATCGAGTTGGTCAGATTACCGACCGTAACGCGACCGGGAAGGATCACATGGGAGCAACACTCACTGGTTCTTGTCGTCGCCCTGGCCGCCGCCCGGCGGGAGACCCTCGTAGATCTCCTTGCACTCCGGGCACACCGGGTACTTCTTCGGGTCACGGCTGGGCACCCACACCTTGCCGCACAGGGCGCGGATCGGCGTGCCGGTCACCATGCTCTCGGTGATCTTGTGCTTGTCCGCGTAGTGCGAGAACCGCTCGTGGTCACCGTCGCCGTGCGACGTCCTCGGCGTCGTTTCCTGCTCGGGGAGGATCTTCGTGCTCACCCCACCGAGTCTATGCCCCGTCGCCTCCTGCCCCGGGCAGCCGTACGGCCCCCGCCCCGGAAAGGGGCGAGGGCCGTACGGGACGGAACCGGGAGAGCGTCAGCCCATGTGGACCGGGGCGCTCTGGTCGGACTTGCGGCCCGCCTTGACGAGCAGCGTGAGGACCGCCGTGAGCAGCATGACGCCGGTGCTCACGAGGAACGCCAGGTGCATGCCGTCCATGAACGCGTTGTGCACCGCCGGGCCGACCGCCTTCACGATCTGCTCGGGCGTGCCGGCCGGAAGCCCGCCGAACGCCGCGGCCTTCTCCAGCAGCGAGAGCTGCGCGGGCGGGATCTGCTGGGCCGCCGGGCCGAGGTAGCCGGGCAGCTTGTCGGCGATCTCACCCGCCATGACCGCGCCCAGGATGGCGGTGCCGAGCGCGCCGCCGACCTGCATGGCCGACTGCTGCATGCCGCCCGCGACGCCGCTGAGCTCCACCGGGGCGTTGCCCACGATGATCTCCGTGGCGCCGACGAAGACCGGCGACAGGCCGAACGCGAGCAGCACGAACGGGATGGCGCTCTCGATGAACGAGGCGTCGATGCTGAGCTGCGCCATGAGGAACATCGAGGCGGCGGTGATGACCAGGCCGATCGCCATGGTGACCTTCGCGCCGAGCTTGCCGATCAGCATGCCGGCCAGCGGCGAGGCCACGATCATGCCGGCGCTCATCGGCAGCATGCGCAGGCCGGCCTCCAGCGGGGTGAGGCCATGGACGCCCTGGAAGAAGAAGCCCAGGAAGAACATCGCGCCGAACATGGCGAACGCGACCATCATCATGAGCACGGTGCCGATCGAGACCGACAGGTTGCGGAACAGGGAGAGCGGGACCAGCGGCTGCCTGGCCTTGCTCTGCCAGAAGACGAACGCGGCGATCAGCACGGCGAAGCCGGCGAGGAAGCCGATGGTCTTGCCGTCGCCCCAGCCCCACTCGGGCGCCTTGATGACCGACCAGACCAGGGCGAACATCGCGCCGGACAGCAGCACCACGCCGAGCCAGTCGATGCGGGCCAGCGTCTGCGCGCGGTTCTCCTTGATGAGGAGGACGCCCATCACCAGCGCCACGATGCCGACCGGGGCGTTGATGAAGAACACCGACTCCCAGCTCACCTTCTCGACCAGCAGGCCGCCCACGATGGGGCCGGCGGCGCTGGACAGGCCGATGATGGCGCCCCAGGCGCCCATGGCCTGGTTGAGCTTCTCACCGGGGAAGGCGCCGCGCAGCAGCGCCAGCGCGTTCGGCTGGAGCAGCGCGCCGAACAGGCCCTGCAGCACGCGCAGGCCGATCAGGGCGCCCACGGGCGACAGGCCCGGGATGACGTCGGCCAGCTCCTGGCTGAGGCCGATGCCGATCGACGAGAGCGCGAACCCGGCCACGCCGATGAGGAACACCCGCTTGTGGCCGAACAGGTCGCCCAGCTTGCCGGCGGTGATCAGGAAGACGGCCAGGGCCAGCAGGTAGCCGCTGGTGACCCACTGCAGGTCGGACAGCGAGGCGCCGAGCTCCCGCCCGATGACCGGGTTGGCGATGCCGACCACCGTGCCGTCGAGCATCACCATGATGACGCCGAGGCTCACCGCGAGCAGCACGAGCCATGGATTGCCCCCCGCTCGCGCGGCACCGGACTCCGATGCCGGCGGCGCGTCTACCGCCTTCACATTCGCCACGAAAACTCCTTCAACACCTGCCTCACGCCGAGGCAACGATCTCTTCAGACGTCAGGTAATCTATGTCAGTCGCTGAAAGATCTCAAACCATTTAGAAAAGTCAGAGAGCGACTTCTGTCACACTGTGACACGAAGATGTCGAGGGAGTGACGCCCATGGGTCTACGGGAACGCAAGAAGGAGAAGACGCGCCTGGCGATCCTTGACGCCGCGCTCGATCTGTTCCTCGAACAAGGGTACGACTCCACCACCGTGGAGCAGATAGCGGGGGCCGTCGACATCTCGCCGCGCACCTTCTTCCGCTACTTCACCAGCAAGGACAGCCTCGTCCTGTGGTTCCACGACCACGGCGAGCAGATCATCACGGAGACCCTGCGTTCCCGACCGCCCGGCGAGCCCCCGTTCACCTCGATGGTCCACGGGCTGCGCGCGCTGCTGGGCGACATGCAGGAATCAACGCCGCAGGACGCGGGGCGGTTCCTCAAACTGCGCCGGCTGCTGGACGACCACCCTCACCTGGTGGGCCTGTCGGTGGCCAGGGGCGCCGAGACCGAACGCCGCCTGGCCGCCGCGGTGGCCGCCCGCCGGGGCGTCGATCCGGCCGACGACCGGATGTCGCACCTGGTGGTGGCCATCGCCATGGCGGCGCTGCGGGTCGGGTTCGAGTGCCCGCACAAGGACCAGCCCGACCTGGGAGAGGTCCTGGAGCAGATGGAGGAGACGATCACGCTCGTGGAGGGCATGCTGCGGCCCGGCTGGGACCTGCAGGACGCTCCGGAGCCGCCCGCCGCGCCCGCTCCCCCGGCCTCGCGGGAGGGATCGGACGCCTAGGGCGTCAGTTCATGGTCGGGTCCTCCGGGCAGTTGGCCACGAACGCCAGCTCGCCGCGCTGGCGCCGCAGCACGTGCCGCCACAGTGAGCGCGGGTCGGCGTGGAAGGTGTCGCCCGCCTCGGAGTCGACCACGTACCAGGCCCCCTCGGCGATCTCGCTCTCCAGCTGACCCGACGTCCACCCGGCGTACCCGGCGAAGATCCGCATCTGCGAGATCTCGCCCTGGAGGATCTCGGGTGGCGCGTCCAGGTCGACGGTGCCGAGCCGGGAGACGGACGGCGTGCCCGCGTGGAGGCGGCGCCATCCCAGGGGTTCCTCGCCGCTGGGCACCGCGGCGAGGGCCAGCGCGCTGTCGGTCTGCACCGGGCCGCCCTCGAACAGCACCGGCGGGCCGGTCACCAGGGGATCCCACACGGGCAGCACCTGGGTCACGGAGATCTCGCTCGGCCGGTTGAGCACCACGCCCAGGGTGCCGCCCTCGGAGTCGTGTTCGAGGATCAGCACGACGCTACGCCGGAAGTTCGGGTCATCGAGAAGCGGCGTCGCCACCAACAGACCGCCGACGTAGATCGCTTCCGCCATACATCCATCATGAAGGGTCACCCGCGCATCTCGCTCCCCTGGTCCGCCGTTGTTACGTTTTGCACTCGTACGGACGTGGATCTTCCCCTTTCAGCGGAGGAAGCAACAGCCGGAGCCGGGCGGACGAAGGCGCCGGCCCGCGCGGCGGCGAGCGCCTGGAGCGCGGACCTGGCGGCCACGTCCTCGTCCACCGGCTCCTTCGTGACGAGCAGCCGGTAGTACAGCGGGGCGGACACCGCCCGGACGACCTCGGCCGCGTCCGTGCCCTCGGGCAGTTCACCGCGCTCGACCGCGCGCTCCACGGAGCGGGCCCACTCGGCGACGCGCCGGCCGTAGAAGGCACGCAGGGCGGCGGCGGCCTCCTCCTCGCACGTGGCGGCGGCGATGACCGCCTGGAACGTCGCCCCGAGCCGCCGGTCGGTGACGGCCCCGAGGACCGAGGCCGCGTTCGCGCGCAGGTCGGCCTCCGCCGAGCCCGTGTCGGCGTGCGGCGAGGACTGCTCGGCCAGCTCCGTCATGAGGTCGGCCACCAGGCCCGCCGGACTTCCCCAGCGCCGGTAGACCGTGGTCTTGCCCACGCCGGCCCGGGCGGCCACCTGGTCCATCGCCAGCCCGTGGAAGCCCCGCTCCACCAGCTCGTCCTGGGTCGCGGCGAGCACGGCCTCGCGCACCCGCGCCGTCCGGCCGCCGGGCCGCTGCATGCCCGCCAAACGGGACTCCTGTTCCATTAGCGCACCCTTCTGTGTTACCGTCGCTCTCATCTTAACGGAACAATCGACCCATTAAGGGGGCGACATGACCGCGCTCACCGAACGCGCGCCCGCCGCGGCGCGCATGACCGGACGCCAACGCCTGATCCTCGTGCTGCTGCTGGGCTCGCAGTTCATGCTGGCCGTGGACTTCTCCATCCTGAACGTCGCGCTGCCCGTCATCGGCGCGGGCCTCGGGTTCGCGCTGGCCGACCTGCAGTGGGTGGCGACCGCCTTCGCGCTGGCCGCCGCCGGGTTCACGTTGCTGGCGGGCCGGATCGCCGACCTCTACGGCCGGCGCAGGCTGTTCCTGGCGGGGATGGCACTGCTCGGGCTGTCCTCGCTGGCCGGCGGGCTGGCGAGCTCGCCCGGCATACTGCTGGCCGCCAGGGTGGCCCAAGGGCTGGCCACGGCCGTGGTCACCCCGGCCGGCCTGTCCCTGCTGACCACCTCGTTCCCGGAGGGGCCGCTGCGCTCGCGGGCTCTGGGGCTGAACGGCGCGCTCATGTCGGCCGGCTTCACCTCGGGCGCCGTGCTCGGCGGGCTGCTGACCGACCTGCTGAGCTGGCGCTGGGCGTTCCTGATCAACGTTCCGGTCGCGCTGGCCGTCCTCGTCACGGCTCCGGCGCTGCTGACGGAGAGCCGGCCCACGGAGCGGCCGGCGATGGACGTGCCCGGGGCCGTCACCGTGACGGGCGGTCTGCTGGCCCTCGTGTTCGGGCTGACCCGCGCGGGCGAGCACGGCTTCGCCGATCCGCTCGCGCTCGGCTCGCTGGCCGCCGCCGCGGCGCTGCTCGCGGCCTTCCGGTTCGCCGAGCGGCGCTCCGCCTCTCCGCTGGTGCCGCCGGCCGTCCTGGCCCGGCCGAACGTCAGGTGGGGCAACCTGGCCGGCCTGGTGGCGTTCGCGACCGAGACGTCGCTGGTGTTCCTGCTGACGCTGTACCTGCAGAAGGTGCTCGGCTACTCGCCGCTGGCCACCGGGCTGGCCTTCGGGGTGCTCGGGCTCGGCACGGTCGCCGGCGGGCTGGCCGCGCCGCGCGTGCTGGCGCGCACGGGCACGCGCAGGGCGCTGGCGGTGGGCTTCGGCGTGCAGGCCGTGGCCACGGCGTCGCTGGCGCTGCTCGGGACCGGGCCGGGCTCGATCTGGCTGCTCCTGGCGGCCACCTTCGTCGGCGGCGTCGGCAACATGCTGGCCATCGTCGCCTTCATGGTCACGGCCACCTCGGGCCTGCCCGACGCCGAGCAGGGCCTGGCCACGGGCATCGCCACGATGACGCAGCAGGTGGGCATCACGATGGGCATCCCGGTGATGAGCGCCGTCGCCACGGCGGCCATGGGGCCGGGATCGGGGGCGGCGGCCGTGCTGCACGGGCTGGTCGTGGCCGTCCTGGTCAACGCCGCCCTGGCACTCGCGGCGACAGCGATCCGCCCCAACCGCTGAAACACCCAGCGGGCCGGCTGACGCCAGGTCCAGGCAGCCGGACCGCGTGGGACACCGCCACAGGGACTCACCTCAAGGGTCTTCCAGAAGGATCAAGGGGATCCTCCTGAAGCGGCCAGAGAGACATTCTCCTGAGGCGGTCGAGGAGACACGGAAGCCATGGTCAACAGTGCGCCGTGACGGCGGCCCGCCACCATCCGGTCAGCGGCCGTCTCCCTGGAGGCCCCCAGCCCCGTGCGGCGACTGGGGGCAACCAGGCTGTGCCGTAAAAAATATTGATCTTTATGCTTCGGTGAAGCCTCGCGCGCGGCCGCCGGCCGACTCGCGGACCGCCGCCGCCACAGCACCCGCCACGTCCGGGTGGAAGACGCTCGGGATGATGTAGTTGGGACCCAGCTCCTCCGGCGTGACGACGGCCGCCAGCGCCCCCGCGGCGGCCAGCAGCATCTGCATCGACACCTCCGTGGCCTGCGCGTCGAGCAGGCCACGGAAGACGCCCGGGAACGCCAGCACGTTGTTGATCTGGTTGGGGTAGTCGGAGCGGCCCGTCGCCACCACGGCCGCGTGCTCGCGGGCGTCGTCGGGCGAGACCTCGGGCTCCGGGTTGGCCAGCGCGAAGACCACCGCGTCGCGCGCCATCGTGGCGATGTCGTCGCCCGTGAGGATGCCCGGCGCGGACACGCCCACGAACACGTCGGCGTCCTTGACCGCGCCGCGCAGGTCGCCGGAGTAGCCCTCGGCGTTGGTGTGCTCGGCGATCCACCGCAGCGACTCGTCGAGGTCGTCGCGCCCCTGGTGGACGGCGCCGAGGTAGTCGCACACCACGACGTTGCGGGCGCCCGCCGCGAGCAGCAGCCGCAGCACCGCGTTGCCGGCCGCGCCCGCGCCCGCCATGGTGATCTTGACGTCCTCGATGGACTTGCCCACCACGCGCAGCGCGTTGGTGAGCGCGGCGAGCACGCAGATGGCCGTGCCGTGCTGGTCGTCGTGGAAGACCGGGATGTCCAGCAGCTCGCGCAGCCGCCGCTCCACCTCGAAGCAGCGCGGCGCGGAGATGTCCTCCAGGTTGATGCCGCCGAAGCCGGGCGCGATGAGCTGCACCGCGCGGACGATCTCGTCGACGTCCTGCGTGTCGAGGCAGATCGGCCAGGCGTCGATGCCGGCGAAGCGTTTGAACAGCGCCGCCTTGCCCTCCATGACCGGCAGCGCCGCCTCCGGGCCGATGTTGCCCAGGCCCAGCACCGCCGAGCCGTCGGTGACGACCGCGACCGTGTTGCGCTTGATGGTCAGCCGGCGCGCGTCCTCCTTGTTGCGGGCGATCGCCAGCGAGACCCGGGCCACGCCGGGCGTGTAGGCCATCGACAGCTCGTCGCGGTTGCGCAGCGGCACCTTCGACACCATCTCGATCTTGCCGCCGAGGTGCATGAGGAAGGTGCGGTCGGAGACCTTGTGGATGACGACGCCCTCGACCGCCTCGAGCTGGTCGACGATGGCCTGTGCGTGGTCGGTGTCGCGCGCCGCGCAGGTGACGTCGATGCGCAGCTTCTCGTGGCCCGCGTTGGTGACGTCGAGGGCGGTGACCACGCCGCCTGCCGACTCTACGGCGTGGGTGAGCTGGCTGACGGCCTTGCCGCCTGCCGGCACCTCCAGCCGCACAGTGATGGAGTACGACACACTCGGGACGGTCGCCACGTCAATCGCTCCTTCGGGCCTGACCAAGAAGTTCTCCTATGGTAGGGGGAACCCGGTCAGGCCAGTGCCTCGGCCGCCGTGACGATGAGGTCCACGCACGCCGGCACCGGGATGCTCGTGCTGTCGACCACCAGGTGGTAGAGGCCCGGATCGGCCGGATCCACGCGGTAGAAGTGCCGCACGTACGCGGTGCGCGCGCGGTCGTTGCGCTCGATGAGCTTCAGGGCGTCGCGCTCCGGCATCTCGCTCAGCGTGGCCGTCTGGAGCACCCGCCGGCGCAGCGGCGCGTCGAGCCGCACGTGCAGCGCGCCGGGATGGTCGGCGAGCACGATCGCCCCGGCGCGGCCCAGGAAGACGCCGCCCTGGGCGCGGGCCGTCTCCACGAGCACCCGCTCGGTGCGCCGGACGAACTCCTCCGGCGCCAGCGGCATCGCTCCCGGCACGTACATGTCGACGCCGCCGAAGGTGACCGTGGGCAACCGCATCGCCCCGGCCAGCAGCCTGGCCAGGCCGTGCGCGGCCCGGTCGTCGTGGGCCAGCGCCTCCTCCAGGGTGCAGCCGAGCTCCTCGGCCACGGCGCCGGGGATCGCGCGGTCGACGAACGGCACGCCGAGGCATTCGGCCACGGCCGGGCCGATGTGGCCGCCGGCCGTGCCGTACGTCGCCGAGATGGTGACGACCCGCACACCCCCAGGTTAGAACAGCGCGCTGGCCAGGGCCCTACGCGCTTTGGCCAGGGAAGGGTCCTCGGCCGGGAGCGTCTCGAACAGGCCCAGCAGATGACGCCGCGCCTTGTCGCGCTCGTCGCCGGAGGTGCGCTTGACCACCGCGACGACCCGCGCGAACGCCTCGTCCACCGAGCCCGACAGCATCTCCAGGTCGGCGGCGAGCAGGTGGGCGTCGATGTCGGCCGGGTCGGCCAGGCGCCGCTGCACGTCGGCCGGGTCGGCGTCGGCGGTGCGCTTGATCAGCCGCACGCCCGCCAGGCCCATCTTGGCGTCCTCGTCGGCGGGCACGCGGGCCAGCAGCCGCTCGTAGGCGGCCTCGGCCGCGTCGAGGTCGCCCTGGTCGATGGCCTGCTCGGCCGCCATCAGGTCGGGGTCGGCCGGCGGCGCCTCGGGCTCCGGCCCCTCACCGGCCGCGGGCGGCCTGGCGTCGGGGTTGGCCTGGTAGAACTGCTCGACCGCGCCCATCAGCTCGTCGAGCCAGCGGCGCACCTCCTGCTCGGGCAGCACCTGCTGGAAGCCGGTGACCGCCTGCCCCTGGAAGATGGCGAGCACGGTCGGCACCGCCTGCACGCGCAGCGCCTGGGCGATCTGCGGGCTGGCGTCCACGTTGACCTTGGCCAGGACGACCCGGCCGCCCAGCGACCCGACCACCTTCTCCAGCACGGGGCTGAGCTGGGCGCTGCCGGGAGCCCGCGGCGACCACAGGTCGAGCACGACGGGCACGGTCATCGAGCGGTCGATGACGTCGGTCGTGAAGGTCTCCTCGGTCACGTCGACGATCGAGGCCGAGGACGCCGCCTGCGGGCCCGCCGCCTCACGCCGGGACTGGGCCTCAAGAGCCTGCTTGCGCGCGCCCAGGTCCACCGCTCCGTAGAGCGACCCGGGCCGAGAGAAGTCCGCCATGCTCCTCATCTTGCCGCATGCCACGGCGCGGGTACGCCAGCGAGGGCCGCGCTCCGCCGTGGGCCGAATCACTGGAGCTCCCGGCTCACTCCCCGAAGTCGCCCGCCGCCACCCTCAGCGTCCGGAGCTGGTCGAACATCGTGTGCAGCTCCTCCTCCCCGTACATCGCCAGGCCGAAGTCGGCCGCCATCAGGTCGGCCGTGGCGCGGCGCACGACGTCGCGCCCCTCGTCGGTGATCTCCGCCAGCACGCCGCGGCCGTCCTTGGGGTTGCGCATCCGGCTGACCAGCCCGGATCTCTCCAGCCGGTCCACGGTGTTCGTGACGCTGGTGGGGTGCACCATCAGCCGCTCGCCGATCTTCCACAGCGGGAGCGCGCCCGTCCTGCTGAAGGTCAGCAGCACCAGTGCCTCGTACCTCGCGAAGGTCAGGTCGTACGGCTTCAGGAGCGAGTCAAGCTGGGACAGGAGGATCTGATGCGCTCTCATGATCGAGGTGACGGCGGCCATGGCGGATGAGGGCCCGAAGTGAACACGCCAGGTCTGCGCGGCGCGTTCGATGGGATCGAACGGCAGGTTGAGCGGCTTCGGCTGCGACACAGCGCTACGGTAGCGCGCCGCTCGTCCCCTTTCGCCTGATTACTCTGAGCTATCGACTTCACCGCTTGGCCAAGAATCCGGACGTCAATCATCACGCTCCGTTATGGTTCTCGCATCAAACGGTGACGCGGACCCCAAGTCCATCGGCGGTGGGGACCTGCCGGACTGCTGACGTCCGCGTTCACCGACGGGGCACGGGGGGTGCTTGATGAACGTCAAGGGGAGATCGCGTGCGTGAGCACGCGGGCGTCACACGCGAGGAGTTGAAACAGAGCGCGGCGGTCACCGTGGCCGTGCTCATGGCGCTCGGCCTGGCCGCGGCCTGGAGCGTCCTGATTCCCGGCGTCGACGCGTGGGAGAACATCGTGGCCGCGGTCATCGGCTCGCTGCGGCTGACCGGGCCCGTGGCGGCGGGGTTCGCCGCGTGGGTGGCGCTGCGCAAGCGCAAATCGCTGCGCGGCCGCGCGATCGGCGCGTGGCGGGCGCTCAAGGCGCCGCTGGCCATCGTGGTGGTGGTGCTCGGGTCGTTCGCCGCGACCGTGCTGGTGCTGGCCGTCAAGACGGTCCTCACCGAGCAGGCCGGGCCGATCAGCCTGCCCGGGCTGGGCGTGGGCATGGCCGGACTGGCGCTGTACTCGGTGATCGGGTGGGTCGCGGGCTGGTTCGCGCCTTTCGCGATCACGCCGCCGCTGGCGGGGCTGGGCTGCTACCTGCTGTTCAGCCGGCTCGCCGACGGCGGGGGCTGGGCCGACCGGCTCGCGCCGGGCGCCGGCCGGCCGTACGACCTGTTCCAGGGGCTGAGCGGCGCGGCGTTCCTCGACCAGACGATCTGGCTGCTCGGCATCACGACGGCGCTGCTGCTCGGCTGGGCCGCGCTGGTGACCCGGCAGGCGGTGGTGCTGGCGTGCGCGCTGCTGGCGGTGCTCGCGGCCGGCACGGGGGTGGCGCGGCTGCTGGCCGCGCCCAAGCCGGCCGCCGCGCAGGACATCGCCTACTCCTGCCAGGAGTGGCCCATCACCGTCTGCCTCCACCCGGCCATGCGGGCCGGCCTGACCGAGCTGGGGACGGCCTTCACCAAGATCGCCTCCCGGCTGGCGGGCACCCCGGCGGCCTTCACGCGGGTGGAGCAGCGGCCGCTGGAGGACGAGCTGCGGCCGACACCCGGCCTCGCGCCCATCCACGTGCGCGACCTGTCGGCGGGGTTCGCCGACGAGGCGTCGTACGAGTACGTCGAGTCGCTGGCGGCCAAGTGCCCCGGCACCGCGGCCGACGGCTACCGGGAGATCGTGATGGCGTGGCTGCGGGGCGAGCCGCTACCCGGCGGGCCGCTGCCGGAGCACGAGTACGCGGCGGCGTGGTTCTCCGGGCTGAGCGAGCACCAGCGGCGCGAGTGGCTGCGCATGTTCTTCAGCGACTTCCAGTCGTGCCGGCTGTCGAGCACCCACTTCGGCGGAGGGCCGGGCGAGAGCGGGCGGCGCCGCGCGGGCGCGGCCCGGGTGACCGCCACCGCGGGCTCGCCCCAGCAGGTGTATCCGGTCTATCCGGACGCGGGCGACGCGGCCGTGACCGACTGGAGACCATAGATTGTCACCAAACGGCTGGCAATGGTGATCGACGTCCGGGTAGTCAACACCGTATGACGACATCCCGTACGGCGCCCGCCGCGGTCTCACCAGGGCGGCGCCGCAGGTGGCGATACGTGGCCGGACTGCTGGTGCTCGTGGCCCTGCTCGTGGTCGGCGGCCGGCTGGCGTGGACGTGGCTGGACCCGACCGGCGAGCGGACGATCGACCGCAGCCAGCCGGTCCTCCTCCAGTCCATCAAGGACCTCAGCCGCTTCGAGGCGGCGACCGGGAGCTTCCAGGTCGTCGTCGACCTGGAGAAGGACGCCAACTTCCTGCCCGACGCGGTCAAGGGCACCCGCACGCTGTTCGTCGGCGCGGGCGGCGTGGACGCGTACGTGGACTTCTCGGGCCTGGGGGCGAACGCCGTGACCGTGTCGCCGGACCGCACCCAGGTGACGGTCCGGCTGCCGCGCGCCCAGTTGGAGAAGCCCAACCTGGACAACAGCCGCTCGTACGTCTTCGCCCAGCAGCGCGGGCTGCTCGACCGGGTGCAGGACTTCCTGTCGTCCTCGCCGGGGGACCAGAGGGAGGTGTACGTGCTGGCCGAGAAGAAGATCGCCGAGGCGGCGGCCGCCAGCGACCTGCGGGCGCGGGCCGACGCCAACACCAAGGCCATGCTGGAGGGGCTGCTGAAGTCGCTCGGCTTCACGAAGGTCGTGGTGAAGTTCAGCGACGAGCCGTGACCTAGGTACGTCGTAGGCATCACCTAGGTACCTCGCAGGCACTCGGAGCGTCGATGTTTAGGGCATACGTCCGATGTGGCGGGGCGGGTCTTAGGACGAATCTTGAGAGTGCAGGAACCAAGCACCTCAAGAGTCTGGAGCGATTCGGATGCACGCCGAACTCGAGTACCTCGTCATGCGGAACCGCGCGGAGGAGCTGCGCCGCGCCGCCGCCCGCCACCGCCTGGCCCGCGAAGCGTCCGGCCGCCGGTCGTTCGTCGCCAAGCTCTTCTCGTGATTCTTCGTTACGGCACGGCGGGTTCTTGCTCTTTCGTTACGGCACGGCCAAGCCGGCCCCAGTCGCCGCACGGGGCTGAGGGCCTCCAGGGAGACGGCCTCTGACCGGATGGTGGCGGGCCGCCGCCACGGCGCCCTCTTGGCCGTGCCTTCCGTCAAAAGCGTGACCATGCCTTCCCTGAAGGCCCTGACCATGCCGTCCGGCGAATGCCGGAGAGAGCCTGGTCCCTATCCTTGGATCTCGTTCTGGCTCGGGACCCTGATGATCAGGGCGTCGCCCTGGCCGCCTCCGCCGCACAGGCCCGCGGCGCCCAGGCCGCCGCCGCGGCGGCGCAGCTCGTGGGCGAGCGTGAGCACGATGCGCGCGCCCGAGGCGCCGATCGGGTGGCCGAGCGCGATGCCGCCCCCGTTGACGTTGACCTTGTCCAGCGGCAGGCCCAGCTCCTTGGCCGACTGGTGGACCACGCTGGCGAACGCCTCGTTGATCTCGACCAGGTCGAGGTCGTCGGCCGTGAGGTTCTGCTTGCCCAGGGCCTGCTTGATGGCGTTGGCCGGCTGCGACTGGAGCGAGGCGTCCGGCCCGGCCACGTTGCCGTGACGGCCGATCTCCGCCAGCCACGGCAGGCCCAGCTCCTCGGCCTTGGCGCGGGACATGACGACCACCGCGCACGCGCCGTCGGAGATCTGCGAGGACGAGCCGGCCGTGATCGTGCCGTCGGCCGCGAAGGCCGGGCGCAGCTTGGCCAGCGTCTCCGCCGTGGTGTCGCCGCGCACGCCCTCGTCGTCCTTGACCACCAGCGGCTCGCCGCGCCGCTGCGGCACCTCCACCGGCACGATCTCGTCCTCGAAGACGCCGTTCTTGACGGCCGCGGCGGCGAGCTGGTGGGAGCGGGCCGACAGGGCGTCCTGCTCCTGGCGGCCGATGCCGAGGCGGGCGTTGTGCCGCTCGGTCGACTCGCCCATCGCGCACTGGTCGAACGCGCAGAACAGGCCGTCGTGGGCCATCGAGTCGACGATCCCGGCGCCGCCGTACTTGACGCCCTTGCGCAGGTCCGGCAGCAGGTGCGGCGCGTTGCTCATCGACTCCATGCCGCCCGCCACGACGATGTCGAACTCGCCCGCGCGGATGAGCTGGTCGGCCAGCGCGATCGCGTCGAGGCCGGACAGGCAGACCTTGTTGATGGTGATCGACGGGACGGTCATGGGGATGCCGGCCTTGACGGCTGCCTGGCGGGAGGGGATCTGGCCCGCGCCCGCCTGGAGCACCTGGCCCATGATCACGTACTCGACGGCCTCGGGCGCCACGCCGGCCCGCTCCAGCGCCGCCTTGATGGCGATGCCGCCCAGCTCCACGGCGGGAAGCCCGGACAGCGCCCCCAGCAGCCTGCCGATCGGGGTGCGCGCTCCGGCGACGATGACGGAACCAGACATGGCGGTGGCCTCCTGTGCGGGCGAGGGGTTCTTTGACACCATACCCACGGGTAGAGGCTCGACGGCTATGGAGGCTGACCACACATGTTCATGCGGATCGACCACATCGGGATCGCCTGTCACGACCTGGAGGAGAAGATCGCGTTCTTCTCGGAGACGTTCGAGCTGACCGTGGTCGCGCGGGAGGTCAACGAGGAGCAGGGCGTCAAGGAGGCGATGCTCCACATCGCCGACGGCGAGGGCGGCGGCTCCTACATCCAGTTGCTCGAACCGCTGTCCCCCGACTCCCCGGTCGGCAAGTTCCTCGCCAAGCGGGGCGAGGGTGTGCACCATGTGGCGTTCGGGGTTGCTGATGTCGCTGAGGCGATCGATAGGATCGGCGGAAAAGGCGTACGTGTCCTGGACGAGCGCCCGCGGCATGGGTCGATGGGCTCGCAGATCGCGTTTCTGCATCCGAAGGACGTGGGAGGAATGCTGACGGAGCTGGTCCAGGCGACCAGGTCGTAACAAACGCAAGAATCGTTCATAGGTAACTAGTCGCGCAGAAACTTGGACGGGGCTTCAGACTCGGCACCGGCGGAGTACTCTGGCCTTCCACCGGACATGGAGCCTGCCGAGAGGCACAGGCTCCCGGCTCGGCTGCCCCCGAACCCCCCGTCCGGCCCGTGTAGCCGTCTCGACAACCCAGGATCGAGCCTCCATGCAGTCCGACATCGACGCCCAGCTCAACAACTTCTTCGAGGACGCCCCCGCACGCGAGTTCGACGTGGTCCTCCGTGGCTATGACCGCCACCAGGTTCACGATCATCTGAAGCAGCTCGACGGCGAGCTGCGCCAGGCCCGCGAGCAGGCCGTCGCCCTTCAGCGCGATCTGTCCGACTCCCAGCGCCAGCTCCAGGAGCAGGAGCGCCCTACCTACTCCGGTCTCGGCGCCCGCATCGAGCAGTTGCTCCGGCTGGCCGAGGAGCAGGCCACCGAGCTGGTCCAGGCAGCGAGATCCGAGGCTAACGAGATCAAGGCCGCCGCCAAGGTGGAGGCGGCGGACATGCGGGCCGCCGCCGAGGCCGAGGCCGCCGAGAAGCGCGCGCAGGCCACCCGCGAGAGCGACGAGATGCGCACCACCGCGGAGCGGGACGCCGAGGACATCCGCTCGACCGCGCGCCGCGAGGCCGACGAGCTGACCAGCACCACCGAGCGCGAGGTCGCCAAGCTGCGGGCCACCGCCGACCACGAGGTCGCCGAGAAGCGGGCCGACGCCGAGCGCGAGATCGCCAAGCTGCGCACCACCACCGAGCGTGAGGTGGCCCAGCTTCGGGCCTCCACCAAGCGTGAGCGCGACGAGGTGCTGACCACCGCCAAGCGGCAGGCCGACGAGATGCGGGCGCAGGCGCAGCGGGTCCTGGAGGAGTCCGAGGCCAAGCGGGCCCAGGACGAGGCGGAGTTCGAGATCCAGCTGGCGTCCCGGCGCGAGGAGGCGGAGCGCCAGGAGGCGGAGCGCCACGCCACCGCGCAGGCCGCGACCCAGAAGCTGGTCGCCGAGGCCGAGCAGCGCGCCGCGACGGCCGAGTCCCGCGCCACCAAGGCCACCCAGCAGGCCGAGCAGACCCGCCGCGAGGCCGACCTGCACGCCAAGCAGCTCGTCGCCAACTCGCGCAAGAACGCCGACCAGATCGTGGCCGAGGCCAAGACCAGCGCCGAGACCATCGTCACCGAGGCGAAGACCGAGGCCGAGCGCACCCGCACCGCCATGCAGCGCCAGGTCGACGAGCTCACCCGCCAGCGCGACAGCATCACCAGCCACCTGGCGCAGCTGCGCCAGCTGCTGGGCGGCGCCGCCCTGCCGGGCATGGACCCCGAGCCCGCGGTCACGGCCGCCCCGCCGAAGCCGGCGATCCCGGCCCCGGCCCCGGCCGCCGAGAAGCCGCTGACGCCGGCCCCGGCCGCCAAGCCGGAGGCCAAGTCCGAGGACGACGCGGAGTGGTGGCAGGAGTAGCCGACCGCTCGCACGGGGGCTGAATGACGGCACGGAGAGCCTGGCGACCATGAGGTCGCTAGGCTCTCTTTCTGTTGCCGGGCCCCCTACGCGGCGCCGGCGCCTGGTCCGCCCCCGATCTCCAGGAGCCCCGCTTGTCCGCCGACGTCACCCGCGACACCCCTCGTCAGGATTCCCCCGACGCCCCCTCGTCCGCTGCTGAGGCCCCGCCGGGCGCGACGCCGGAGGACCCCTCGTCGGACGTTCGTCACGGAAGGGCGGGGACGGCGGCGCACGGGCTGCCGGGGCGGCCGTTCGGGCGTGGTCCGTTCCTGTTCGGGCTGGTCGGCGGGCTCGGCGTGCTGACGGCGATCGCCATCGCGCAGATGGTCGTCGCCTCCCTGAGCGTGATCATCCTCGTCGTGGTGGCGATGTTCCTGGCCGTGGGGCTGAACCCGGCGGTCGAGGCGTTGCAGCGGGCCGGCCTGGCCCGGCGCGGGGCGATCTCGACCGTGTTCGCCGGCGTCATCGTGTGCTTCGTGCTGTTCGGGCTGGCCATCGTGCCGCCGGTCAGCCAGGAGCTGACCGAGTTCGTCGCGGCCGTGCCCGGCTACGTCAAGGAGCTGAGCAACCACCCCACCCTGCGCAGCCTCGACGCCGACTACCAGATCCTGCCGAAGCTGGCCGGGTTCGTCACCGGCACGCTCGCGCCGTCGCTGGCCAGCGGTGTCCTCGGGGCCGGGCTCGTCGTGCTCGACAGTCTGTTCACCACGGTGACGCTGCTCGTGCTCATGCTGTACTTCCTCGGCTCGCTGCACACGATCAAGGCGTACCTGCTCAGGCTGGTGCCGGCCTCGCGGCGGGAGCGCACGGCGGCGCTGTCGGAGCAGATCCTGGACGGCATCGGCGGCTACGTCGCCGGCAACGTGCTCATCTCGGTCATCGCGGGCGTGGTGGCGTGGATCTTCCTGTCGGTGCTGGGCGTGCGGTACGCGCTGGCGCTGGCGCTGGTGGTGGCGCTGACGGACCTGATCCCGCTGGTCGGCGCCACCATCGGCGCCGTGCTGGTCACCGGGGTGGCGCTGCTGCAGTCGCTGCCCCTGGGCATCGCGTGCGCCGTGTTCTTCCTCGTGTACCAGCAGGTCGAGAACTACCTCATCTACCCGAGGGTGATGAAGCGATCGGTGGACGTGACGCCCGCGGTGACGGTGATCGCGGCGCTGGTCGGCGGCGCGCTGCTCGGGATCGTCGGCGCGCTGCTGGCCATCCCGGTCGCCGCCGCCATCTCGCTGATCATCCGGGAGATCGTGCTGCCTCGCCAAGCTCGGTCCTGAGGAACTCCGCGACCGCCGCGTTGAACGCCTCCGGCTGCTCGACCGCGCTCAGGTGACCGGCCTTCGGGATGACCTCCAGCCGTCCCCCCGGTACGGCCCGCGCCATGGCCTCGGCCTCGGCGGGCGGCGCGAGCTGGTCCTCCTCGCCCACGACGACGAGCAGCGGCGCCTTGAGGGCGGTCAGGGTGTCGGCGGAGTCGGGGCGGGCCGCCATGGCGCGCTGCGCCCAGGCCACCGCCCCCGGCGGCGCCGACTGGACGAGCCCCTTGACCCGGCCCACGACCATGGCCCGGCGCTCCTTGGTGGTCTGCCCGAGGAGGCCGGGCAGCACGTCGGTGACGAGCACGCCGGTGTCGCCGGACAGCACCGCGCGGGCGATGCGCTCGCGGTTGTCGCGGGCCTGCTGCGGGTCGGGGGCCGCCTTGGTGTCGGCCAGGATGACGCCGAGGACGCGGTCGGGGTGACGGCGGCAGAAGGCCATCGTCACGTAGCCGCCCATCGACAGGCCGCCGATCACCGCGCGCTCGATCCCCTCCCGGTCGAGCACGGCGGCCACGTCGTCGGCCATCACGTCGACGGACGGCTCGTCCTCGCCCAGCCGCGACCCGCCGAAGCCACGCAGGTCGGGGGTGATGACGCGGCACGTGGTGGCCAGCCCCTCCCGTTGCGCCAGCCACATGGCCGAGGAGAGGGGGAAGGCGTGGAGCAGTACGACCGGCAGGCCGCTTCCCGCTGATCTCGTGTAGAGCTGCACGATCACACGGTAGACCGGTTCCCTGAGACAATCACTTCACGTCATATACGTCAGATACCGATATACCCAGATATGGGCGTCCGCTTTTCTCGCCCCATCTTCCCCACGCCTTGCCGCCGCTCCCGCGTTCCGGCCGGGAACCCGCCGCGCGGGGTCAGCTCAGGCCGATGGCCGTGGCGCCGCCGTCCACGAAGAGAACCTGGCCCGTCACGTACGCCGACGCGTCGCCCGCCAGGAACACCGCCGGCTGCGCCATCTCCTCCGGCGTGCCCCAGCGGCGCATCGGGACGCCCGCGACCGTGGCGCGGCTCGCCGTCTCGTCCTCCCACAGGTTGCGGTTGAGCTCCGTGGCCGTCCAGCCCGGGCACAGCGCGTTGACCCGGACGCCCGACTGCGCCCACTCGACCGCGAGGGTTCTGGTGAGCGCCACCAGGCCGGCCTTCGCCGCCGCGTACCCGGCGAGGAAGGGCGCTCCCAGCGCCGCCACCGACGCGACGTTGATCACCGAGCCGCTGCCCCGTTCGAGCAGGTGCGGCGCGATCGCGTGGCACACGACCATGGCCGAGTCGAGGTTGAGCCGCATGAGCTTGTCCCAGCCCGACAGCCGCAGGTCCTTGAACTCCACCATGAAGTTCGAGCCGCCCGCGTTGTTGACGACGATGTCGACGTGCCCGAGGCCCTCGACGGCCTGCCGGACGGCGTCGGCGGCGGCGTCGCGGTCGGTGAGGTCGGCCGGGATCACCAGGGCCCGGCGGCCGCGCGCCTCGACCTCCTTGGCGACCTCGCCCAGGGAGTCGGCCGAGCGGGACACGAGCGCCACGTCGGCCCCCGCCTCGGCGTAGGCGAGCGCGACGGCCCGCCCGATCCCCTTCGACGCCCCGGTGACCAGAGCCTGCTTCCCGCTGAGATCGAACGCGCCCACGTTGCCTCCTCAAGTCATTACCGAACATGATTCTAGGGACATGCCACCCCGGAACGCCACCGGCGCGGGCCCCGCGAAGGGTCCCGCGCCGGTGTTCGTTCACCCAAGGGTCAGTCCGCTAGCCGCCCAGCCCCCAGATGATGATGTCGAGAGCGTCGGCCAACCCGCTCTTGTCCATGTACTGGGCCATCTTGAAGCCGGTCTCGGCGACCGTGCCCGTCCTGGTGTTCTCCGGCTCGACCTTCTCCGGCCTGAAGATCTGCCGCTCGCCCTGCCCCGAGCCGCCGGGCCTGGCCGCCGGCGGTGGCCCGTCCGGGTACGTCCGGCCGTCGCGGTAGACGGTGTAGGACTGGGTCGGCTGGGTCGAGCCGTCGTTGCGGTAGATCTGGCTCGGCCGTGGCTGCATCGGCTGCCGGCTGTCCCTCGGCGGGGACTGCCGCTGCGTCGCCCGGTGGCTGGTCGGCCGCTGCGCCGGCCGCTGCCGCGCCCGCTGGACCCCGCTCGGGAGCTTGCCGGCCCGCCGGTTGCGCGTCCTGGCCGCCGCCGACGCCCGCCGCTTCGCCGCCTGATCGGCTTCCTTCCTCTTCGCCTCTCTTCTCGCCTGGGCCGCGGCCCGCCGCTTGGCCCGTGCCGTCTCCGCCTTCCTGGCCCTCTCCAGCGCGTTCTTCCTGGCCCGCTCCTGAAGCTTCTTCCTGGCCTGGGCCGCGGCCCTCTTCTTGGCCTCCTCCGCGATCCGCTTCTTGGCTTCCGCCGCGGCCTTCCGCTTGGCCTCCGCCAGCGCCCGGCGCCGCGCCGCCGCGAGAGCGGCCCGCCTGGCCGCCGCACGCGCCGCCGCGATGGCGGCTCGCCTGGCGGCGGCCATCGCCAGCCTCCTGGCGATGACCTGCGCCGCGACCCGCACCACGATGGCCGCGACGAACCAGAAGAGCTGACCGTCGGGGTCGCTCATGGTGACGGGGCTGTTGTTGGCGTAGGCGTAGGCGTTGAGCTGCTGCGGGTTCTGCTCCTCCATGACGGGGTCGACCGACAGGAAGCGCCCGAGCTTGGGGTCGTACTCGCGGGCGCCGAGGTGGACGAGCCCGGTGGTGGCGTCCTGCGTGCCGCCCACGAACCCGCGCTGCCCCGGCCAGAACGCCGGCGGCGATCCCCGGTTCTCGCCGAACGGCGTCGTCCGGCGTACCGCCAGCTCACCGGTGGTGGCGTTCACCGCCGCCTGCGAGGTGCCCTGGTGGTCGTTGGCCAGGAAGTAGACCTGGTTGTCCGGCGTGCGCACCGCGATGGGCTCGCCGCCGATGGTGTAGTAGCGGGTCTGCTCGACGGCGTCCTTGGCGAAGTCGAAGCGCAGCTCCATGTCGTCGACGAAGAGCGTGGCGTCGGTCGACGTCTTGCGGATCAGCCGGTCGCCGTCCGCGCTGTAGACGAAGGACGTCGTCTTGCCCGCCTCCGTCACCGACTCCAGGTTGCCCTCGGCGTCCCAGACGAGGCTCTGGTCGGAGTTGCCGACCTTGCGCCTGGTGGTGTTGCCGGCCGCGTCGTACTCGAACAGGTCCGACCCGACGGTCTGCAGCGCGTGCGGCTGCTTGCCGCCGGCGGCCGGGTAGGTGTAGTCGCGCGTGCTCTCACCGGCGCCGCCCCAGGCGTGCTTGGTCTCCTTGACGCGGTTGCCGGTGGAGTCGTAGGCGTAGCTGACCGCGTACGGGGCCACGCCGCCGATCTTGTCCGACTGCGGGCTGCCGGCGGCGCAGTCGTCGGTGGCGGTCCACGCCGAGGTCATCCGGCGCAGGTGGTCGTAGGTGAAGCACTGCGTGTCCGGGCCGCTCGCGCCCTTGTCGGCGATCTTGGTGATGTTGCCGATCGCGTCGTAGGTGTAGTTGAGGTCCAGGTCGGTCGCCGCGGCGCCCTCCCTGTCCACCTTCATCCGCGACAGCCGGCGCGTGCCCTCGTCGTGGGTGTAGGTCAGCCAGGTCCGCTTGCTGCCCGACCCCAGCTCGTACTGCAGGATCTCGCCCAGCTTGGAGTAGCGGGTCGCGCTCACGTACGCCGACAGGCCGGTGACCTTGACCGGCTGGCTGAGCTCGTCGTAGGTGTAGACGACCGACTCCTCGGCGAGCCCGCCGGCCGCCGGGAAGCTGACCGACTGGACCTGGTCGTCGATCGTGTAGCGGGTGTTGAGCACGTACGAGCCCGCCAGCTTGCCCTCCCGCTCGGGGACGGTGACGGTCTCGCGCAGCGGGCGGTAGTCGGAGTCGATGGCGTTGATCTCGGTCTTGTACGCCTGCCCGCCCGCGTAGCGGATGCTGGCGTTCAGGTGCCCCTTGGCCAGCGCGTCGTACTGCCACTCGGCGAGCAGCGCGCCGGTCTCGGAGCCCTCGCGCAGCTCCTTCCTGCGGCCCAGCACGTCGTAGACGTAGTACAACGTCTTGCCGCGCGAGTCGGTGGTGCTGACCAGCTCGTCGGCGTCGTTGTACGTCATCGTCGTGACGCCCTTGTCGGGGTCCTCCGACTTGATCTCACGGCCGCGCAGGTCGTAGTGGTGGCGCCACACGTTGCCCGCCGAGTCGGTCACCGTGGAGAGGCGTCCGGCGTGGTCGTAGGCGTACTTGGTGGCCTCGTACTCGCCCGTCGGGGTGGCGCCCTTGTACTGGCGCAGCTCGATGAGCCGGCCGTCGGCGTCGCCGATGCGGGTCGTGGCGGTGCCTCCGGGCGGCGGCGTCACGTGGATCCGGTCGCCCTGCTGCGTGGTGGTGACCCGGTACTTCTCCTGGCCCTTCGTCCTGAGGATCTGGGCGTTGGCGTCGCCGGTGCCGTCGAAGGTCGTCACGACCTGGTTGGGCACGTCGGTGTCGGCCACGGCCAGCAGGTCGGTGGCGGGCGCGCCGGTGGCGAAGTAGCCGGTGTTGGTCTTGGCCGCCTCGCCGAGCGAGTTGTAGACGGTGTCGGTGATCGTGCGCCCGTCACGCAGCGCCGGGTCCTGCGTCTGGTCGTCGCGCGGCGCGGGTTCCTGGGTCTGGCGCTTGCGCATCAGGCCGTCGTACAGCTCGTGGCTGGCGCTGTAGGTGCCGTCCGCGTTCAGCGTCTTCGTGGTGACGAAGCTGGGCCCGTCGGTGCGCATGGTGTAGGAGTACTCGGTGCTGGGCGACTGTCCGGCCGCCTTGCTCCGGTCCGGCTGCCACACCTTGACCAGGCGGCCGAGCGCGTCGTACTCCAGGTCGGTGCGCCGGTTGTTCGTGTCGATCTCGGCGTACGGCTCTCCCCAGGCCGGTTCGAGCAGGGTGCGCTCGACGTGGCCGAGCTGGTTGACCTCCTTGATCTCGGTCGGGGGCGCGCCCGCCGCCGGCGAGTAGGTGGTGGTGGACTTGGTGCCGACCGCGTCGGTCTCGCTGGTCTCGCGGCCGTAGGCGTCGTAGGTGTGGGTGCTCTCCACGATCGTCGCGCCGTCACCGGAGACGGTGTGCTCGACCGTGGTCACGTCGCCCTTGCTCGGCGCCTGACCGTAGGCCTTGTTGTCGTACTGGACCTTCTCGTCGGAGATGATCTCGTCGCCGGCCAGCTTCGACACGGCGGTGCCGCAGCCCGCGGCGACCTTCTGGATCCGGCTCGTGTAGTCGAGCATCCAGGCCGCGTCGTTGCGGGCGTAGGTGTAGCGGGTGCACAGGTCGTCGTCCGTGCTGGCCAGGTCGCCCTGCTCCTCCACCTGGGTGAGCAGGCCCTTGGTGTCGTACGCGCGCTCCTCGCCGGTACGCCGCCACTTGCCCCCGTCCAGCGCGGTGCGGGTGACCATGGACTTGGGCTCGACCACGTACGCGGCCTTGGTGACGCCGCCCTGCGTGGACTCGGCGGTCTTGACCGACCAGGGCTCCTCCAGCGTGGCGGTCAGGATGGCCCCGCCGTCGCCGTCGTAGAGGATCTCCTCGCGCTCGAAGCCGGCGAGCTGGTCGAGGTCGTCGAGCTTGACGCCCTCGGAGTCGGTGACCTGCGCGCTGCGCTTGGAGCCGTCGGCCAGCTTGTCACCGTGCATGCCGCGGAAGTACCGGAACTCCGTCAGCGTGCGCTTGGCGTCCTGCCCGTCGCCCTGGCGCACCCGCACCCGGCCGAACCCCCGGTAGTCGGACCACGTGCGGTGCTCCGGCTTGACGAGGACGTTGTCGGCGAAGCGCCAGGCGGCGCCGTCGAGGTACTCGTAGTCGGTGATGACGTTCGGCGCGCCGCCGACGCGGTCCACCTCGATGGTCTGCGTGACCAGGTACTTGTGGAACCAGTCGGTGACCTCGGACTCGTTCGGCGGCGCCCAGCGCTGCGGGAAGCAGCGCCTGGTGTTCTTGTCGGCCGCGGGCACGTCGCCGGGCTTGCAGTCGGCGGCCGAGTAGTTGACGCGCAGCTCGCCGCCCGACTCGTTGTTGACGGCCTGCACGCGCCACTTGACCAGCGGGGCGCGCCCCTCGTTGGCGTCCACCCGGTTGGCGAGCTGGACACCGGTGAACGTGATCTTGGGCAGCGTGATCGTGCCGCCCACGTGACCGGTCTGCTGGATCGACGCCAGCCACAGCGCCGGGCTCATGCCGTCGCCCGAGGCGGGGAACTGGTGCGTCAGCGTCCAGGAGTCGACCGGGTTGTACCCGCCCGTGGCGTTGAGGATCTGCGTGGTCACCTTCGCCAGGCGCTTGCGGGTGAAGAACGTCGGCGCCAGGCGGTCGGTGCACTTCACGCCCGCGTCACAGATCTGGTCGAACGGGACGTCCGGCCAGGAGGCGGCGGTCTCCTTCTTGAGCTGGTCGGCGGCGCAGGTGATCGTGCCGCTGGGCAGGCATCGCTCGGCCGTCTCGAACACGACACGGGCCGCCGGCGCCTTGGTGAACAGCTCGTTCTGCAGGTAGCCGTAGTCGATGCGGGTGAGGTAGCCGGCGCGGTCGTACACGGTGCCCTGCTCGGGCTTCATGTTCCGGCCGTAGTAGTTCTTCTCCTGCGCGTACCAGTAGGTGGTGGCGTTGCCGTGGGTGTCCACCGCGTAGTCGAGGTTCCACCGGTACGCCTGCTGGCACCAGGCGTTGGCCGGGGTGCTGTTGTAGCAGGGCTCCCCGCTGTTGTTGCCGAACACCGGCACCGTCTGCACCGACTTGGTCTCCGGTTTGCCGGTGACCCAGCCGGGCAGGCGGTTCAGGCCGAAGGTGTACTGGGTGCCGTCGGCGGCGGTGACCCGCCAGTACTCGCCGTTGTTGTCGCCGTTGGTCGCCCCGGTGAGGTACTCGATGCGGGTGCCGTCGTCGCGCTTGGGCCGCCACTGCTTGCTCGTGGCGTCCTTGACCAGCTCGACGGCCGAGTTGCCGAGCGACAGGGTGACGTTCTCGCCGTCCCAGCACAGGTCGCCGGTCTTCTTGCCGTCGATCATGCACGACTTGTAGCGGCGCTCGACGTAGCCGCTGGGGTTCAGCTCGAAGCCCTCGCCGACCCAGGACGGCTGGTTGTTGGTGGAGGCGGTGCGGCCGTCCACGCTCTGCGAGGAGTAGTCGACCGACAGCTCCGGCTCGTCGCCGCCGAGCGCCGGCGGTGAGCGCAGGTCGTAGTCCCAGTTGAAGTCACCGGACTGGGCGCCGACGCTCCAGCTCGCCGAGGGGGCGAGCGAGGTGGAGGCGTGGTCGCCCGCCGGGCCCGACGCCGCCGCCGTCACCGCGTACAGGGCGGGCGTGTCGAAGTCGGCGGTGAGCGTGCCGGCCTTGGTGTCGTTCTTGGTCGGCACGGGCTCGGGCAGGGGGCAGGCCCCGGTCGCCGCGGTGAGCACGCAGTCCGGCAGCTTCACCACCCGCAGGCGGGAGGCGTAGTCGCCGCCGGACGCGTAACGGAAGCCCGAGTAGTCGATCTGGAGCCGGGTCCTGCCGGTCTTGGCCGCCACGCCCTGCCCGGGCGAGACCCGCAGGGCGACGCCGAGCAGGCCGGCGCGCTGCACCTGCGCGGGATCGAGGAGCTCGACGCGGACGGGGCCGGCCTCGGCCGCCTTGGCGGTCTTGGCGTCACCGCCCTCGGGCGCGGCCAGCCGTACCGGGAAGGCCGCGTCGGCGGCCTTGAGCTGGGCGGCGCCGCCCAGCTCGGCGGTCTGGGCCTTGGGCCAGCTCACCCCTGGCGGCGCCTTCCACGCCTGTTTCTCGGTCGGGTCGGGGAGTTCGGGCAGCACCGGCACGGGCTTGCCGGAGACGGGCTTCTCCTTCTGCACCGAGGGCGCCGAGCGGGGCGCGGCGCTCGCGGGCAGGGCCGGCGCGAGGGGGGCGAGGACGACGACGGCCAGGACGGCCGCCAGCCGGCGCGGCCACGCCGACTCGCGCATCGCGCCCTGAAAACGATTCCAGTAGGACTCTGACAGATCTAACTCGGACGATGTGTCCATGAAACACCCAATCTGTTGGGGGGTTATTGGGCGGCTTGTGGTGAGATCTGGGTGGTCGTGGAAGGTCCCGGGGGCCCCGGGCCGAGGCCCCCGGGAAGATTCATTGCGCGGCGAGCTGGGCGATCTGCTCGGCGCTCAGGGGGCCGTCGTAGACGCGGACGTCGTCCACGGCACCGGGCCAGTAACCGGTGTAGGCGCCGGCGCTCCTGGTCCGGCCGAACTGGAGCGCGCCCACGGCGTTCCACGCGCTGACGTGGCTGGTGACGGTCGTCTCGGTGAGCCGGCCGTTGACGTAGACGCTCAGCTCACCGCGCACGGCGTCGTAGACGCCGGCCACGTGGGTCCACTCCAGCGGCACGGCGACCGCGTCGGAGCGGGTGCGCACCAGGGCGGCGGTGTCGGCGTCGGAGGCCGCCATGCCCAGCGCCCACCGGCCCTGCTCCTTGTCGAAGCCGAGCTGGAACCCGGCGGCCCGGGTGCCCGGCTGGGAGACGGCGGTGGCGTCGCGGGTGGGCAGGTAGTCGAGCTGGGTCCAGGCGGCGACCGTGAACCCGGCCTTGGTGTTGACCGCGGCCGCGGTGGTCTGGGCGTACCCGCCCACGCCGTCGAGCGCCAGCGCGCCGTCCAGCCAGCCCGCGGTCCAGGAGGCGCCGCCGGCGAGCGTCGCCGCCGTGCCCCGGCCGGAGGAGTCGGCGGCGGTGGTGCCCGCGTCCTCGTCCAGCTTCCAGTGGCCCACCAGCGTGGCGGCGCTGTTGACCAGGTCGGCCACCTCATCGCCGAACATGGCGCGTTCGTAGACGCGGACGTCGTCCACGTCGCCCGGCCAGAACTCGGCCGCGGCGCCGTTGACCTTGCCGCGGCCGACGGTGAGCGGCCCGGTGGCGTTCCACGGCTGGGTGAAGGCGACGCTGGACTCCAGCCTGCCGTTGACGTAGAGCGAGAGCCGGCCCGCCGCGGAGTCGTAGACGCCGGCCAGGTGGGTCCACTCGTTCAGCCTCGGGGCCGCCGCCGACAGCGCGCGGACCACCGGGGCGCCGTCGGCGTCCGCGCCCGCGCGGGCCAGCGCCCAGCGGTCGTCGGACCTGGAGTACTGGAGCGCGAAGCCGCCGGTCCGCGCGCCCTCCTGGGTGAGGAGGGTGGCGGTGGCGGCGTTGCCCGCCAGGCGGGCCCAGGCGGTGACGGTGAAGTTGCGGCTCGTGTCGGCGACGGGGCCCGAGGTCTGCGCGTACGCGTTGGCCAGGCGCAGCCCTGTGCCGGTCTTGCCGCTGGTCCACGTGGCGCCGTTCAGCGTCGCGGGGTGGGCGCCGGCGGCGTCGCCGGCCACGGCGCCCTGGCCCTCGTCGAGGGCCCAGTGGCCGCTGGGCGCCCTGCCGGCGTTGACGTTGAAGACGTACGTGCGGATCGGGCCGAGCTGGCCGGCGCGGTCCCTGCTGCGTACCGCCAGGACGTTGGGGCCGTCGTGGCGCGGGGTGAGCGCGATCGTGGCCCTGCCGTCGGAGCCCGGGGCGACCTCGGCCTTGGGCGTGGTGTCGAGCCCGTAGACGTACGCGGCGACGTCGGTGATCCCGTTGGGGTCGAAGGTGAACGTGCCCGCCAGGCCGAGCCCGTCGCTCCAGACGTTCTCGGCGTACTGCGGCGAGGACACGACCGGCTCCCTGCCGGGGGCGGTGGCGTCCACGGTGGCCTCGCACCAGGGACTCCAGGCGCTGTTCGCCTTGCCGTCCTCCGCGCGGACGCGCCAGCGGATGAGCGCGCCGTCGGCGTACAGGGCCGCCGGGATCGTCGCGTAGTAGGCGCTGCCCGACGAGCCGGTCGCGGTGACGTACTCGCCGGTCTTCGTCCCGGCGGCGTCGTACCACTCGAAGCGGCCCTTGACCGAGTTGTCGGCGTCCTTCAGCTTGGCCCACAGCTTCGGCGTCGGGGTGCTGATGACCGGCCGCCCCTCACCGGAGACGCAGGCGCCTCCCGGGTCGGACCACGCGTCGGCGGCCACGGGGTCGGACGGGATCGAGTTGTACTCGATGACCAGGCTCGGGTTGTTCTTGAACTTCTTCCAGGCGTAGACGTCGGTCTCGCTGGTCGCGCGCAGGCCGATCGTGACGTTCGCCCACTTCTTGGCGGCGGCGTCCACGACCTGGCTGGTGACGTTGAACTCCACGCCGCCGGGCAGGCAGGAGGCGCCCCAGCCCTTGGCCACGTTCACGGTGTCGAGGAGCTTGACCCACGAGGGCTGGTTGTTCCAGGTGGTGGACTTGCTGATCGAGTTGGTCGCCCACGCCTCCACCTTGCGGGCGCTGCACGAGTACGACCAGGTCTCGTACGTGCGCAGCGTGGCCTTGACGATCTGCTTGCCGTGGATCGTCGAGCCGGTGTTCATCTGGAAGAAGGAGCGGTTCTTCTGCGACTCGACGTGGCCCACCCGGGCGACGTCGCTGGAGTTGAGGTAGTTGGAGTTGGGCCAGTTGCTCCAGACCGCCGTCCACGCGCCCCGGGCGGCCGAGAAGTACGGGTCCAGGTAGACGGGGAAGCGGGTCTTCTCATCCGCCAGCATCTTCCGGTCCGGCTTCAGCCGGAGCTGCCGGCCCGCCAGCTCGACGCCCATCGTGGCCTGCCTGGCCTCCGGCGAGCGGCCTTCCTTGAGCGCCTGCGGGCTGGTGATGCCCTCGGAGTCCCACATCGTCGGCGTGGGCGCGATGAAGAGCGTGCCGCCGCCGCTGTCGCGGGCCTCCAGGTTGCCCGCCTTGTCGGCCTTGACCGACAGGCCCTCGGTGGCGAGCGGGTACGTCAGCTCGGTCAGGCTCGCCGCCGCCTGGCGCGACTTGACCACGAGGACGTGCGAGAAGCCGTCCACGTCGGCGGTGACCTGGAGGTCCACGCCCGGCCTGACCTCGGCGTAGGTGGCGGTGTCGCCGTTCAGGACCGGCTTGGGCAGCGTGCCCGTCCAGCCGAGTTCCAGGGACTTGGCGCCGCGCGACAGGCGGGCCAGCGGGCCGGCGCCGCCGCCGGAGAACGTGAGCCCGGCCGCCGTGGCGACCGGCTCGATCGCCCCGTCGGGGCGCAGGCGCAGCGTGGTGTCCACGGGGACCCAGGCTCCGGCCTTGCGCACGCGCACCGGGCGGGCGAACTGCTCCAGGGTCAGCGTGCCGTCGGGCCTGGCCCAGACCTGGCGGGTCTCGGAGCGCAGCGCCTCGACCTCGACCTGCCGGCCGTCGCGGCGGGCGAGCGCCAGAGCGGCGTTCTCGGCCGGGTCGGCGCCGGGCCCGCCCGGTTCGCCGGAGCCGCGGGACGGTTCGCGGAGGGCGTCGTCGGCGGCGCGGACCGGTTGTTGTCGGACGCCGGCCGCCGCGGCGGGTTCGTTCAGAGGCGCCGCCGCGACCGCCCCTGCCACCATGACCACGACCAGCCCACGACCAACGCGCATCCGCCCTCGCAAGTGCGTGCCGAGGCAGGACGCCCCGCGGGTCAGGCCCGCGCGACGCCTCCACGATCTTCAGTTGCCGATCGGATTCTCATTCAGGACACGCGTCCCGTCTAGATCTTCTGACAGATTTCATCAGAACGATGTTCGAAGTGAAGAAAATTGCCAGGGCGTCGGCGCGGGGTGCGGTCAGAGCTGCGTCGGCAGCGGGTACGCGGCCGGGTTGACCCGCTTGACGATCTCGTCCAGCACCATGCGGACGTACGGCTCGCCCACCCACAGGTGCTTGGCCCCGTCCACCCCGATGACCTCGGCCTGCGGCACCCGCGCGAACCGCTCCCGCGCCTCCTCCGGCCGCAGGTAGTCGTCGAACTCCGGCACCAGCACGGTCAGCGGCCGGCCGAAGCGCGCCCACGCGTCGAGGTCGTCGTCCGTGGCCCGGTGCAGCGGCGGCGACAGCAGGATCGCCCCCTCCACGAGCGGGTCGTGCGCCCACTTCAGCGCCAGCTCCGTGCCGAACGACCAGCCGACCACCCACACCCGGGGCAGGTCGTGGTACTCGGCGTACTCCAGGGCGGCGGCCACGTCGAAGCGCTCGCCCTCCCCGCCGTCGAAGGCCCCCTGCGACGTGCCGCGCTCGGACGACGTGCCGCGCGTGTTGAAGCGCAGCACCGCGAGGCCGGCCAGCGCGGGCAGCCGGTTGGCGGCCTTCTTGTAGACATGGCTGTCCATGAAGCCGCCGTGGGTGGGCAGCGGGTGCAGGGTGACCAGCGTGGCCACCGGGGGGCGGTCGGGGGGCAGGGCCAGCTCCCCCACCAGGGTCAGGCCGTCGCCGGTGTGCAGCTCGATCGGCTCCCGCCGGGCCGGCAGCTCGGTGCCCGCGCGAATCTCCACCTTGGTCCCTTCGAGTGTTCGTGAGTACGGAGTTGAGGGCTGAGGGTGAGGGGATCAGTAGCGGCTGCGGCCCGGGCCGCGGTCGAGCCGCTTGCGCCAGCACGCCGTGTGCCAGTGGCGCCGCTCCTCGTCGCCGCCGGGCCAGTTGGGCCAGGTCACCACGTGCGGCTTGCCGCCGGAGATCTCCTGGTCGCAGCCCGGGCACCGGTAGCTCTTGGCGGAGGAGGCGCCCGTGAGCGCGCGCACCTTCCACTCGCCGTCGGGCCACTCCTCGACGCGGTCCATGCCCCGGGGGAAGCCGGCAGGGCGGGGCGGGGTCTCCCTGCGGCGGGCGCGGCGCGGGCTCATCTCGTCCCGGCCGCCGCCCCGGGGAGGATCTCGGCTCCCACACTGTCGAACGCCATGCGTCCAGTTTTCCAGAGCCGATAAGGTGGACCGTCATGCGGTTGGTCATCGCGCGATGCAGCGTGGATTACATCGGACGGCTCACGGCGCACCTGCCGATGGCCCCCAGGCTTGTCCTCATCAAGGCGGACGGCAGCGTCTCCATCCATGCCGACGACCGCGCCTTCAAACCCCTCAACTGGATGAACCCGCCGTGCAAGCTCAAGGAGGACGGCGGCACCTGGACGGTCACCCACGGCAAGACCGGCGAGAAGCTGGTGCTGACCATGGAGGAGATCCTCCACGACTCCAGCCACGAGCTGGGCGTCGACCCCGGCCTGATCAAGGACGGCGTCGAGGCGCACCTGCAGGAGCTGCTGGCCGAGCACATCACGACGCTGGGCGACGGCTACTCCCTCATCCGCCGCGAGTACATGACGGCGATCGGCCCGGTCGACATCCTGTGCCGTGACGCGGGCGGCGCGACCGTCGCGGTCGAGATCAAGCGGCGCGGCGAGATCGACGGCGTCGAGCAGCTCACCCGCTACCTGGAGCTGCTCAACCGCGACCCGCTGCTGGCCCCGGTGCGCGGCGTGTTCGCGGCCCAGGAGATCAAGCCGCAGGCGCGGGTGCTGGCCGCCGACCGGGGCATCGACTGCGTCACCCTCGACTACGACGGCCTGCGCGGCATCGAGCCGGAGAACCCCACCCTCTTCTGAGGCCCATCGTGGTAAGCGACGACTTACCGGTCTATCGTGGCGCCATGGCGACGCTGACGTTCGACTCCCTGAACCCGGCCACCGGCGAGGTCGTCGGCACCCACCCGAAGCAGGACGCCACGGCGGTCCGCGAGACCGTGGGCCGGGCGGAGGAGGCCGCGGCCTGGTGGGCCGCGCTCGGTCCGGCCGGGCGCCGGCGGCGGCTGCTCGACTACAAGGCCGTGCTGGCCGGCCGGCTGCGCGAGCTGGCCGCGCTCGTCCACGAGGAGACGGGCAAGCCGGTCGGCGACGCCGCCCTGGAACTGGTGCTGACGATCACGCATCTCGACTGGGCCGCGCGCAACGCCGACAAGGTGCTGCGCCGCCGCCGGGTCCGCACCGGCATGATCGGCGTCAACCTGGAGGCCACCCTCGAATACCTGCCGCTCGGCGTCGTGGGCGTGATCGGCCCGTGGAACTACCCGGTGTTCACGCCGATGGGCTCGATCGCGTACGCGCTGGCCGCCGGCAACGCCGTCGTCTTCAAGCCGTCCGAGCTGACGCCGGGCGTCGGCGTGCGGCTGGCCGAGCTGTTCGCGGAGTCGGTGCCGGAGCGGCCGGTGTTCCAGGCCGTGACCGGGCTGGCCGAGACGGGCGCGGCCCTCGCCGCCGACCCGCGGGTCAAGAAGATCGCTTTCACCGGCTCGACGGCCACGGCCAAGCGGGTGATGGCGGCCTGCGCGGAGAACCTCACGCCGATCGTGGCCGAGTGCGGCGGCAAGGACGCGTTCATCGTGGACGCCGACGCGGACGTGCGGGCCGCCGCCGACGCCTGCCTGTGGGGCGCGCTGTCCAACGCCGGGCAGACCTGCGTGGGCGTGGAGCGGGTGTACGTGGTGGACGCGGTCTACGAGCCGTTCATGCGGGAGCTGTCCGAGCGGGTCGCCTCGGTGAAGGCCGGGCAGGACTACGGGCCGATCACCATGCCGGGGCAGCTCGACATCATCAAGCGGCACATCGACGACGCCGTCAAGTCCGGCCGGACCGTCGCCGGCGGCCCCGGGTCGGTCCGGGCGCCGTACGTGGATCCGGTGATCGTCGAGGACGTGCCCGAGGACTCCCCCGCGGTGCGCGAGGAGACGTTCGGGCCGACCATCACCGTACGGCGCACCCGCGACGCCCAGGAGGCGCTGGAGCTGGCCAACGCCTCCACCTACGGCCTGGCCGGCACGGTGTTCTCGCGCAACACGCGCCGGGCCATGGAGCTGGCCCGCCTCATGCGCAGCGGCATGACCGCGATCAACTCGGTGATCTCGTTCGCCGGGGTGCCCTCGCTGCCGTTCGGCGGGGTCGGCGACTCCGGGTTCGGCCGCATCCACGGCGCGGACGGGCTGCGCGAGTTCGCCCGGCCGAAGGCCATCGCGCGGCAGCGATTCGCGCTGCCGGGGATGAACCTCACCTCGTTCACCCGCAGGCCGGAGGAGCTTGAGCGGCTGATCAGGATTGTCACGTTCTTGCACGGGCGACGTAAGAGGTAATCTTTGCGCCCTTTCCCAAAGCGGATCATCCGTCCATAATTGTGTGCTCTGGGGGCCACGATCATGTTGGACGGGTGGAATGTGAACCGGTCTTACCGGGGAATGTCAGCAGAGCAAAGGCTGGCGGACAGGCGCGAGCGGCTGATGACGGCCGCCTACACGCTATACGCCAAGCCGGGTTTCGCGGCGACGACCATCGAAAGGCTGTGCTCGGAGGCGCGGATCTCCAACCGCGCGTTCTACGAATGTTTCGGGGGACGCGAGGAGCTGCTTCAGGCGTTACACGACAGGTGCGTCGAGGAAAGCCTCGCGCACGTCGCCAAGGCCCTGCAGGAGGCCCCGCACAGCCTGGAGGGCAAGGTCGAGGCGGGGATCCGCTCGTATATCGAATTCGCCACGGCCGACTGGCGGCGGGCCCGCATCATGCACCTGGAGGTGCGCAGGTCAGGAGATGTGCTGACGGCCTCACGGCAGCGCGCGGTGGACGCGTTCGCCCGGCTGATCGAGGAGGCGTCGGCCGAATTCCCGGTGTCCGGACCGGTGAATCGGCGGCTCGTGGCGCTCGGCGCAATTGGAGCGCTACAAGAGTTGCTCATCGAATGGATCCTCGGCAGCCCGTCGCCTGACGTGGACGAACTCGTCGATGTGGCCGCGCACATCTTCCGCAGAGCCCTCACCGGCTGGTGAAGCGCGCCGATCACGCATCGTGTTTACCCCGCGGCGCGACACCCGGATAAAACACCCCCACTAATCGCCTTTTTGGTTGTTGTTTTTCGGCGGAAGCACCCACGGTTTCCGGACGCGAAGAGAGCGGGCGACGGCTGATCGTCGCCCGCTCCGATATGTCGCGGCACGCGGCGGGTCCCCCGCCCGCCGCTGCCCCGTCAGGCCACCGCGGCCTCCTGCGCCTCGACGTGCAGGACCCGATTCAGCCGGGTCACCGCGAGAACGCGCATGATCCGCGGCGGCACCCCCCGGAGGACGAGGCGGCGCTGCCCACCGGACGCGCGCCGATGCGTGCCCACGAGAACACCCAGACCGGTGGCGTCGATCATCTCCAGCTCGGACAGGTCGAGGATCAGATCTCCTTCGCCGGAGTCCACCGCGTCGTGCAGCCTGGAACGGATCCCGGCCGACGTACCGGCGTCGAGCCGGGCGCCGATCTGCACCACCTGGGCTTTCGGATTGCCCCGGACTCGCATGCCACCTCCTCATTCACACCACGCGACCGCACGCGGTGCCTTCGTACCCTGTGGCAGGGCGTACGGGAGGGCCGAAAACTCCCTCCGATCTCTTTCCCCTACCCAGGAATCGGCAGTGACACGACCGCTTTGACGATGAAGTGCCCGTCTGTCCCATGACGGACCGTGACATCGCCGCCCACGGCGGCCAATCGCTCCCGCATCCCCTCCAGGCCGGTCCCCCGGTCGCCGTCCCGCTCACCGGCCGGGTCGCGGGCCGCCGCGCCGTCGTTGCGCACCTCCAGCTCGGCCCGCTCGGCGGTGAAGCTCAGGGTGATCGCGCAGAACGTGGCCGCGCTGTGCTTGAGCACGTTCGTGACGGCCTCGCGCACGGCGTAGGCGAACACCGGCGCCACCTCCTCCGGCATCTCCCGGTACGGCAGGCGCAGCTCGCACCGGACGCCGGCCGCCTCCAGCACGCCGCGCACGCTGGACAGCTCGGCCCCGAGGTCGAGTTGCCGGTAGCCGCGCACCGCCTCCCGCAGCTCCCGCAGGGCCGTGCGGGTCAGCCCGTGCACCGACGTCATCTCCTCGCGGGCCGCCCCCGGGTCGCCGTCCGACAGCCGCACGGCCAGCGCGGTCTTCACGGCGATGGCCGACAGCCGGTGCCCGACGAGGTCGTGCAGGTCGCGGGCGAAACGCAGCCGCTCCTCCGCGACGGCCAGCCGGGCATGCGCCTCCCTGCCCTCGTGGGCACGCACGGCGAGCTGGTAGATCCACATCCAGAGCCGGTTGGACACGACCGAGGCCAGGCACATCAGCGCGTACATGAAGGTGTTCGCGACGGCCACGGTGCCGAGCCACCCGGGTCCCCGCGCGTCCGGCATGTCCAGCAGGTGCCACCACCCGCTCGCCGCGGCGGCGACGCTCAACGCGACCCCCAGGAGCGTCGTGCCCGCCGACAGCGCGAACGCCCGCCGGCGCGGGACGCCGACGGCGACGACGGCCAGCCAGGCCACCAGCGCCAGCCCCGCCCCGAACGGCTGCGCCCCGCCCGTCGCGGCCGCCATCACCGCCAGGACCCCGGTCGCCGCGATGAACCGCACCGGGTACCTCGACTCGATCACGGCGTTCACCAGGCGCGGGTAGAGCGCCGTGAACACGGCGGCGACGGCCACGGACGCGACCGGCAGCGGCCACGGCAGAGCGCCCCGGCCGGTCTCGGCCAGGGCGCTCAGCGCGATCCCTCCCCACAGCAGCCCGAGGAAGGAGGTCAGCATCCACCAGCACAGGCGGCGTGCCCGCGCTATCTCCCCCACGTACGTCCCGTCACTTCGCGCGCAGCACGTCGCCGAGCCGCACCCGCGCACCGGTGCGCAGGACGGCCCGCTCGTACACCTTCGCACCGAGCGAGAGCACGGCCACCACCGCCGCCGCCATGAGCGCGAACGCCAGCCCGACCTCCCACACCGGCACCTGCGCGGCGGCCATGCGCACCGGCATGACCATCGAGGAGAACGGCGGGATCATCGACATCACGGTGGCCAGGGTGCCGGTCGGCTCGGCGGTCGCATAGAAGGCGACGAAGTAGGTGATCATGATGAGCATGGTCAGCGGCGACATCACGTTGCCGACCTCCTCCTGGCGGGAGACCAGCGAGGCGAGCGCCGCCGCCAGCGTCGCGAAGAACGCGTAGCCGAGGACGAACCAGACGACCACCCCGGCCACGATGCCCGGCATCCCCGGCGGGAAGTCGGTCGCCAATCCGGAGCCGACGGAGGCCACGACGCCCACCGCGAGGATCGCCACCAGGTTGACCAGCCCGAGCGCGCCCAGGCCGACGATCTTGCCGCCGAGGAGCTGCCAGGGACGGATCGAGGTGAGCAGGATCTCCACGATCCGGCTGCCCTTCTCCTCCACCACGCCCATCGCGACCATCGTCGCCTGGCCGATGAGCAACATGAACAGCACGAGCACCAGCACCACGGCGATGCCCGTGCGGGCGGCCTGGTAGCGGGTGTCGGCGCCGACCGACTCCATCCGCAGCGGCTCGATCCGCACCCCGGAGGCGCCGAGCTTCACCTCGCGGTTGGTGCTCTGCAGGAGCACGCCGAGCTCCTGCTCGATCTCGCCGTCGGTGAGCACCCTGGCGTCGCCGACGAGCACCGCGTCCAGGTCGCCGTCGAGCAGCGCCTTCCTGGCCGTCCCCTCGTCGGGGAACGCCTTCCAGGCGAACTCGATGTCGGGCGCCGCCGCCTCCAGCGGCAGCCGCTGCGCGTTCACGGTGCCCACCGTGTACTTGTCGGGGCGGTCCAGGAACTTCGGCGCGAACGCCGCGGCGGCCACCAGCAGGATGGTCACCAGCAGGCTGACGATGAACGCCTTGGTCCTGATCCGGGTGCTGATCTCCCGGCGCGCCACCAGTGCCAGCGCGTTCATGCCACGGCCTCCTTGAAGATCTCGGTGAGGGTCGGCTGCTCGACCCCGAAGTGCTCGACGTGCCCGGCCTTCATGGCCCGGCGCAGGATCTCCTGGCCGTCGCCGGTGGCGTCCACCAGCAGGACCTGCCGGCCGTCCTCGGCCGTCAGCTCACCCGGCAGGCCGTCCGCCCAGCCGGGAGCCGGTTCCCGCACCACGACGCGCAGCATGCCGCCCTCGGCGGCGCGCAGGCCCGCGACCGTGCCGCTGGCCACCATCCGCCCGGAGGAGACGATGCCGACCGAGTCGCAGAGCCGCTCGACGAGGTCGAGCTGGTGACTGGAGAAGATCACCGGAACGCCGCCCCGGCAGCGCTCCTGCAGCGCCGTGGCCAGCGTGTCCACCGCCAGCGGGTCGAGCCCGGAGAACGGCTCGTCCAGGATGAGCACCTCGGGGTCGTGCACGAGCGCCACCGCGAGCTGCACGCGCTGCTGGTTGCCCAGGGACAGGCTCTCCACGGCGTCGCCGCGCCGCTCGCCCAGGCCCAGCCGCTCGATCAGCGCTGAGGTGGCCTGCGCGGCCCGCGACCCGCTCAGACCGTGCAGGCGGCCGAAGTACTCGATCTGCTCGGCCACGCGCATCTTCTGGTACAGGCCGCGCTCCTCCGGCATGTAGCCGAACCGGCGCCGGTCCTCGTACGTCAGCGGCCGGCCCTGCCAGCTCACCGAGCCGGAGTCGGCCTGGAGGACGCCCATGACGATCCGCATCGTCGTCGTCTTGCCGGCGCCGTTCGCGCCGACGAACCCGAACATCTCGCCCGGCCGCACGGTGAAGCCGATCCCGTCCAGGGCGAGCTTGCCCTCCGGCGCGCCGGGCCCGCCCGCGAAGCGCTTGCGCAGTTCGCTGATCTCGAGCATCAGGTCCTCTCCTTCGTCATGAACACATGGTGGCCTGTGCGGCATTCGCCCTGGTAGTCGGAGAAATCATGGCTCCGGTATGCGCCCCGCGTCCCTTCCCGATGACATTTGTCATTACGCTGAGCCCATGACGCGCTCGGACAAGGACAAGCCGGTCGTCCTCTCCCGCATCTACACCCGCACCGGCGACGACGGCACCACGGCGCTCAACGACATGAGCCGCGTCCCCAAGACCGACGCGCGGCTCGCCGCCTACGCCGACGTCGAGGAGGCCAACGCCCACCTCGGGGTGGCGCTCGCGCACGGCACGCTCCCCGCCGAGCTGGTGGAGGTCCTGGCCCAGGTACAGAACGAGCTGTTCGACGTGGGGGCCGACCTCGCCACGCCGGTCGTGGCCGAGCCCGCGTTCCCTCCGCTGCGGGTCGAGCAGGCGTACGTGGACCGGCTGGAGGCGCTCTGCGACCGCTTCAACGCCGACCTCAAGCCGCTGCGCAGCTTCATCCTGCCCGGGGGCGACCCGGCGACGGCGGCGCTGCACGTGGCCCGGGTCACGGTGCGCCGCGCCGAGCGCACCACCTGGGCGGCTCTGGAGGCCCACGACGACATGAACGCCCTCACGGCCGCCTACCTGAACCGCCTGTCGGACCTGCTGTTCATCCTGTGCCGCGTGGCCCACGGAGGCGAAGAGATCCTCTGGAAACCCGGCGCCACCCGCTGAGCGCCGTGGCGGCAAGGGCCTGTGGTCGCCGTGGTGGCCGGCATCTGTGTCACCGGGAGACGGCTGACGCGGCAATCATGCGCGTGGCGGCCCATGGCTTGAACCGCTCAGACGGGTGCGGCGGGCCGTAGCGGCGCCCGGCCCCGTGCGGGTCAGAGGCCGTCTCCCTGGAGGCCCTCAGCCCCGTACGCGGGGTGGCGGCCAAGTCGGCTGTGCCGTAACCAAAAGAAGAAAGCGCTGTGCCGTAACAGAAGAAAATCACGCCACGTCGAGATACGCGCTCGGGGGCGCGGACTCCAGCCAGGCGAGGAAGCCGGTCAGCGCGTCGGCGCTCATCGCCAGCGAGATGTCCCCCGCGGAGCCGCCGCAGTCGATCGCGTACAGGCCGTTGTCCAGCTCGCGCCGGGAGGAAACGACGAGGCCGCGCCTCGCGATCGCGTGGCGCGGCCTCAGTCGCAGACCTATGAGCGGGATCCAGTGGAGCTCCCCGTCGGCGTAGCGGGCTACCCCGCTGCGCCAGCCGTGGTCGGCTACCCGGATCCGACAGGGGACGCTGCCCCGCGAGCGGGCCAGCATGAAGCCGCGCAGGACCACCAGGGCGGCGAGCAGCAGCACGCAGATGAATACCGTCGCCACCACTGCCGCCCCCTGAGCCTTGTTGAGTTCAGACCTCTTCGCCCGCGGCACGCAGCCGGGCCCGGGCACGCTGGGCCTCGACCGCCGCGTCGGCGTCCTCCTGGTTGGCCTCGATCGAGGCCTGCGCCCGATCGAGAGCGTCACGGGCCGCCGCGACGTCGACCTCGGAACCGAGCTCGGCCACCTCGGCGAGCACGGACACCTCGTCGTCGGCCACGGAGATGAACCCACCGTGGACGGCCGCGACGAGCTCGCCCTCGCCCTCCCGCTTGACGCGTAGCACGCCGCCCTCGACGAGGACGCCGAGCACGGGTGCGTGTTGCGGCATAATACCGATCTCGCCGTCCACGGTCTTGGCAATCACCATGTCGGCCTCGCCCGACCAGATCTCACGCTCGGGTGAGACAACCCCTACGCGTAGCTTGGCCACTTGTGCAGGTTCCTTTCCGATCAGGTGGTGGCACGGCTTCGGCCGCACCACCACCGTATCTCCGGGCGGGCTGGGCCCGCCCTATGGCCGGGGCGTCTAGCGCTCGAGTTCCTTCGCCTTGGCGATGGCCTGGTCGATGCCGCCGACCATGAAGAACGCCTGCTCGGGCAGGTGGTCGTACTCGCCGGCGCACAGGCCCTTGAAGGAGGCGATCGTCTCGTCCAGCGGCACGGTCTCGCCCGGCTGGCCGGTGAAGGCCTCGGCCGCGTACATCGGGTGCGACAGGAAGCGCTCGATGCGGCGGGCCCGCTGGACGGTGACCTTGTCCTCCTCGGAGAGCTCGTCGATACCGAGGATGGCGATGATGTCCTGCAGCTCGCGGTACTTCTGCAGGATCCGCTTGGTCTCCTGGGCCACCCGGTAGTGCTCCTCGCCCACGATCTGCGGGTCGAGGATCCGGGAGGAGGAGTCGAGCGGGTCCACCGCCGGGTAGATGCCCTTCTCCGAGATCGGCCGGGACAGAACGGTCTGCGCGTCGAGGTGCGCGAACGCGTTGTGCGGGGCCGGGTCGGTGATGTCGTCGGCGGGCACGTAGATCGCCTGCATGGAGGTGATCGAGTGACCGCGCGTCGAGGTGATGCGCTCCTGGAGGACACCCATCTCGTCGGCCAGCGTCGGCTGGTAACCCACGGCGGACGGCATACGGCCGAGCAGCGTGGAGACCTCGGAACCGGCCTGCGTGAAGCGGAAGATGTTGTCGATGAAGAGCAGCACGTCCTGCTTCTGGACGTCGCGGAAGTACTCGGCCATCGTCAGGGCCGACAGGGCGACCCGCAGACGGGTGCCCGGCGGCTCGTCCATCTGACCGAACACCAGCGCGGTGTCCTTGAGGACGTCGGCCTCCTCCATCTCCAGCCAGAGGTCGTTGCCCTCACGGGTGCGCTCACCCACGCCGGCGAAGCACGAGGTGCCACCGAAGTTGCGGGCGACGCGGCGGATCATCTCCTGGATCAGAACGGTCTTGCCGACACCGGCGCCACCGAACAGACCGATCTTCCCACCCTGCACGTACGGGGTGAGCAGGTCGATGACCTTGATGCCGGTGACGAGCAGCTCGGTGCGGGACTCGAGCTGGTCGAACGACGGCGACGGACGGTGGATGCCCCACCGCTCGTTGATCTTGAGCGAGGAGGTGGGCACGTCGAGCGTCTCGCCCAGCGCGTTCCACACGTGGCCCTTGACGACGTCGCCGACGGGCACCGAGATCGGCGCACCGGAGTCGGTGACCGCCTGGCCGCGGACCAGGCCGTCGGTGGGCTGCATGGAGATGGCCCGGACGAGGTTGTCGCCCAGGTGCTGGGCCACCTCGAGGGTCAGGGTCTTGGTCTCGCCGCCGAGGGTCACCTCGACGTTGAGCGCGTTATAGATGTCGGGCATCGCGTCGACGGGGAACTCCACGTCGACGACGGCGCCGGTGACGCGAGCCACGCGGCCGGTGCCACCCGCGGCACTCTCTACAGTCTCAACAGCCTCTGCAGTCATTTCACTCTTTCCCGGCTGCGGCGTCAGCCAGCGCGTTGGCGCCACCGACGATCTCGCTGATTTCCTGGGTGATCTCGGCCTGGCGAGCCTGGTTCATCTGCTGGGTCAACACCCGCATCAGCTCGTTGGCGTTGTCGGTCGCCGACTTCATGGCGCGCCGCCGCGCGGCCTCCTCCGAGGCCGCGGACTGCAGCAGCGCCGTGAAGATACGGGACTCCACGTAGCGCGGCAGCAGCGACTCCAGCACGTCGCCCGCGGTCGGCTCGAACTCGAAGTACGGCGGGATCGTGGTGGACTCGGTCGCCTCGGTCTCCTCGACCTCCAGCGGCAGGATCCGCTTGACCACGACGTTCTGCGTCAGCATCGAGACGAACTCGGTCGACACGATGTGGATCTCGTCGATGCCGTTCTCGTCCTTGAAGGACTCGATCAGCATCGCGGCGATCTCCTTGGCGTCGGCGTAGGCCGGCTTACGGGAGAAGCCGACCCAGCTGCCGCCCATGTCGCGGTTGCGGAAGCTGTGCCAGGTGACACCCTTGCGCCCGGTGACGAACGGCGTCACGGCCAGGCCGCGGCCCTCCAGCAGGCCGCGCAGGGCCTCGGCCTCGCGCAGCACGTTGGCGTTGAAGCCGCCGCAGAACCCGCTGTCGCTGGTGACGACGAGGACACCCGCCCTGGCGGGGTTGTCCTTCGCCACGGTCAGCGGATGGTCGACGCTCGCGGCGTTGCTGACGACGCCCGTGACGGCGCGAGTGATCTCGCGCTCGTACGGCAGCGCCGCCTGCATCCGCTGCTGCGCCTTCACGATCCGTGAAGAGGCGATGAGCTCCTGGGCGCGCGTGATCTTCGCGGTCGACCTGACCGAGGTGATCCGCCGCCGCAGCAGCCTTAGCTGGGCACCCATGTCCTACTTCTTCTCCGCCGGGCGGACGACCTTCTGGATCTTCTCCTGGCCGACCTCGTCGGCGCCGAGCGGCGCCACCGGCTCGTCCTTGACCAGCAGCTCGCCGGAGGAGGTGGTGAAGCCCTTCTTGAACTCCGTGATGGCGTCCTTGAGGGCGGTCACCGTGTCGTCCGACAGCTCCTTGGTCTCGCGGATGGCGTCGAGAATGCCCTTGTTCCCGCTCTGGAGGTAGTCGAGGAACTCACCCTCGAAGCGGCGGATGTCCTCGACCGGGACGTCGTCCAGCTCACCGGTGGTGCCGGTCCACACCGACACGACCTGCTTCTCGACGGGGAACGGGGAGTACTGCGGCTGCTTGAGCAGCTCGACCAGCCGCTGACCACGCTCGAGCTGGGCCCGGGAGGCGGCGTCGAGGTCGGAGGCGAACGCGGCGAACGCCTCCAGGTCGCGGAACTGCGACAGCGACAGCTTCAGCGTGCCCGCGACCTTGCGCATCGCCTTGACCTGCGCCGAGCCACCGACTCGGGAGACCGAGATACCGACGTTGATGGCCGGGCGGACACCGGCGTTGAACAGGTCGGTCTCCAGGAAGCACTGGCCGTCGGTGATGGAGATGACGTTGGTCGGGATGAACGCCGAGACGTCGTTGCCCTTGGTCTCGATGATCGGCAGACCGGTCATCGAGCCGCCGCCCATGTCGGCGGAGAGCTTCGCGCAGCGCTCCAGCAGACGGGAGTGGAGGTAGAACACGTCGCCCGGGAAGGCCTCGCGGCCCGGCGGGCGGCGCAGCAGCAGGGAGACGGCGCGGTAGGCGTCGGCCTGCTTGGTCAGGTCGTCGAAGACGATCAGGACGTGCTTGCCCTGGTACATCCAGTGCTGGCCGATGGCCGAGCCGGTGTACGGGGCGAGGTACTTGAAGCCGGCCGGGTCGGAGGCCGGGGAGGCGACGATGGTGGTGTACTCCATCGCGCCCGCCTCCTCCAGGCGGGCCTTGACCTGCGCGATCGTCGAGCCCTTCTGACCGATGGCGACGTAGACGCAGCGGACCTGCTTCTCCGGGTCGCCGGTGGCCCAGTTCTCGCGCTGGTTGAGGATGGTGTCCACGGCCACGGCGGTCTTGCCGGTGCCGCGGTCGCCGATGATCAGCTGGCGCTGGCCGCGGCCGATCGGCGTCATGGCGTCGATCGCCTTGATGCCGGTCTGCAGCGGCTGCTTCACCGGCTGCCGCTGGACGACCGTAGGGGCCTGGAGCTCGAGGGCGCGCACGCCTTCGCTCTCGATGGCGCCCTTGCCGTCGAGCGGGTTGCCCAGGGGGTCGACCACGCGGCCGAGGAAGCCGTCGCCGACGGGCACGGACAGGACCTCGCCCGTCCGGCGGACCGTCTGGCCCTCCTCGATCTTGCTGAAGTCGCCCAGGATGACGACACCGATCTCACGGGTGTCGAGGTTGAGGGCCAGACCGCGCGTGCCGTCCTCGAACTCCAGCAGTTCGTTCGCCATCGCCGAGGGAAGGCCGGAGACATGGGCGATGCCGTCGCCACAGTCGACGACGGTCCCGATCTCCTCGCGCGCGGCGCCTTCCGGTTCGTACGCCTGGACGAAGCGCTCAAGCGCGTCCCGGATCTCGTCCGGCCGGATCGTAAGCTCCGCCATCTCTACTCTGTCTCCCTCTTCGCCTAGCCGGCCAACCGGCGGCGGACTTCTTCGATTCGTCCCACAATGGTGGTGTCGATGATCTCGTCGCCGATGCGGACCGAGAAGCCACCGAGCACTCGCGGATCCACCTCGACGTTCACGTGCACGTCACGGCCGTAGGAGGTGCGCAGCCACGTCGCCAGGCGGGCCTTCTGCTGGTCGGTCAGCTCGACGGCGCTGCGCACCACCGCGACGAAGCGCTGGCGCTGCTGCGCCACGAGCTGGCTGAACTCCTCCAGGCCTGCTTCCAGGCTACGTCCTCGCGGGTGTACTGCCACCTGCGTGATGAGACGCACGCTGGCCGTCGCCGCCTTGCCGCTGAGCAGGTCGCTCAGCAGCCGGCGCTTGCCCTCTTCCGGGGCGTCGCGGTCGGCGAGCGCCTGGCGCAGCCGGGGGTTGGCGGCGACGACGCGGCCGAAGCGGAAGAGCTCGTCCTCCACCTCGTCGATCGTGGCCTGGCTCTCGGCCTCCGCGGCGGCGGCGACGACGCCGAGCCGCTCGAGGGCGTCGGCGAGGTCACCCGCGCGCGACCACCGGGCCGAGGCCGCAGCCTCGGCGGTGGCGAGCGCGGCCTCGCCGACCTTGCCCGCGAGCAGGGCCCGCACGGTGCCCGCCTTGGCCTCCGCCGGCCTCGACGGGTCGGACAGGGCGCGGCGCAGGCCGTGCTCGCGGTCGAGCAGATCGGCGATCGCGAACAGCTCGTCGGAGAGCTTGCCGAGGTCGGCGCTGCCGGCGACCGCGTTGAAGCGCTCCTCGACCTCTGCCAGCGAGCTTCTGCTCAGGCCACGCATTAGCGCACCGCCTGCGCGCTTGAGCTCTCGAGCTCGTCGAGGAAACGGTCGACGGTGCGACGCTGCCGGGTCTCGTCCTCGAGGGACTCGCCGACGATGCGGCCGGCCAGGTCGATGGACAGGCGGCCGATCTCGGCGCGGAGCTGGGCGAACGCCTGCTGGCGGTCGGCCTCGATCTGGGCGTGCGCGGCCTCGATGAGGCGGCGGGCCTCGGCCTGCGCCTCCTCGCGGAGCTCCACCTTGATCTGGGCGGCCTGCTCGCGAGCCTCCTCGCGGAGCCGGGCCGCCTCCTGCCGGGCCTCGGCCAGCTGGTCGCGGTACTGCTGCTGCAGCGCCTGCGCCTCGGCCTGGGCCGCTTCAGCCCGCTTGATGCCGCCCTCGATGAGGTCGGTCCGCTCGGCCAGCGTCTTCTGGATCCTGGGGACGAGAATCTTGCCGACGAAGAACAGGACGACCAGGAAGGCGAAGCCGCCGATGACCATCTCAGCCACGGTGGGCAGGATGATGCTGGCGCCCGCTTCCTCTGCCGCTAGCAGTTTCATGAATAGTGCCTTCCCGTCAGAGGGCTATCGTCGATCAGCCTCGGAACGCGAAGGCCAGCGCGACACCGATCAGCGCGAGCGCTTCGGCGAAGACGAAGCCCAGGATCATGTTCTGGCGGATGAGGCCGTAGGCCTCAGGCTGGCGGGCGATGGCCTGCACGCCCTGGCCGAAGATGATGCCGATGCCGACACCGGGGCCGATCGCGGCGAGACCGTAGCCGATCGAACCGAGGTCGCCGGTCACCTGAGCGAGAACGCCACTCATGCTCGTGTTTCCTTTTCTTATCGACCGGTGGCTCTTCCACCGGCGGTTCCGTCTTGGGAGGGTGAAGAACAGGTCTAGTGCTCGGGGTGCAGCGCGCCGCCGATGAACATGGCGGTGAGCAGCGCGAAGACGTAGGCTTGCAGGGCCTGGATGAAGAGCTCGAACCCGGTCAGCAGGATCGTCATGATGACGCCGATCAGGCCCAGCGGTGCTCCGAGCGGCGTGAGCGCAACGAACAGGAAGTGCCAGCCGACGTCGGAGAACAGCGCCACGATCAGGTGTCCGGCCATCATCGTGGCGAAGAGTCGCACCGCGTGCGTGATGTGGCGCAGGAAGAAGTGCGACAGGAACTCGATCGGCGCGACCAGCACGTAGACCCACTTGGGCAGGCCGGGCGGGAACATGACGTTCTTGAACAGGCCGATCGGCCCCTGGCGCTTGACGCCGAGGTACTGGGTGAGCACCCACACCATGATCGCCAGGATCGCCGGATATCCGATGATGGACATCACGGGGAACTGGATGAAGATGATGGATCCGAACAGGTTCATGATCCATACGAAGAAGAACAGGGTGAACAGCAACGGCATCCACCGGTCGCTGTCCTTGGTGCCGAGGAACGGTCTGGCGACCTGTTCCCTGACGAATGTGTAAGCGAGTTCACCCACGTTCTGCATGCCGCGCGGCACGACACGGGGCCGGCTGAATGCCGCGTAGGCGAACACGATGACCAGGAGCGAGCCCAGCATCATCAACGCGGTGGGCTTGTTGAACCAGGCGGGGCCGGAGGCCAGGATGGGCGGCCATTCGAACAGACCGAGGCCCGGGGCCTTGAACTCCTCTGATGCGAGAAGCGGCAGCGCGGCGCTCACTCGGCGTTCCCTTCGTCACGGTGGATCGGGGCCTCTTCCGCACGCGCGCCCCCGGGGTGAGGCAGGCAGGAAAGAGTGACTTGACAGGTGGGGTGGAGGCGACGAGCGCGCGGTCCTCGACCTGCGCAGCCCTGCCCTCCGACGTTCGTATAGTCCACGCGACAATAGCAGTCGCGGCTGTGACTAGTCATATCAGGTGACCAGCGGGCCACTCGACGACTTCGAGGCCCAGCTGGCGAGCGATGCGGTCAGGCGGCGGTTTCATACCCGCTCGTCCTTCGCGCGCTCCCCGACCGAGCGCGACGGTTCGGGGTCCACGTAGAGGATACGCAGCTTCATGAACGCTCTGGCCTCGCCGATCGTCCAGGCGATCGTCCCGAGGATGACGGTGAGGCTGAAGGCACGGGGGCTCCAGGCGGTGACACCCCTGACGCTCTCCAGCACGATGATCAGAATGGCGATCTTGGCGAGGAACGTGCCCATCGCGGCGGCCATCATCACGGTCGGCGAGACCCGCGAGGCATAGGCGACACCGACCAGGCCCACGGCGAAGAAGACCATGACGAGAACGAGGCCGATGAGGGAGCCGAGCATCCCGGGCACGCCGGAGACGATCAGGGAAATCACGATGGCGACCAGCCCGAGCGCCGCCGTGGGGAGCACGGCGGCCCTGAACAGCCGAAGGTCGGTGGCCTGCATCGGAGCTCCATAACCGAGTTGTCAAGAGGACGTACTGATTCCGGGAGGGTCCGGCCTGCCGTTCCTCCCACTCGTGAAAGATATCACAAGCTCTCACAGCAACGCTTTTACCTCCCGTTTCGAGTTGACGATCATGGTCGCCGCCGCCGGCGCGGGGGCGGCGGGCGCAGCCGGCGCGGATCATGTTCCCCACGGGAAACCTATTTCCTTTCGCGAGCCAGCTCCTAAAGAGAATTATTTACCCTTCTTGTCGAGGCGAAACACCAATGCAATAGTTCAGATCGTTGCATCACGGCATTTCGTAGAGAAAGGAAGGGAACGTCATGCAGAATCAGCACCTCACGGACTTCAGTGCCGACTTCGAGCTGTTCGCCCGCGAGCTCTCGGGCGACGAACTCGACGCCGGCCGTTCGTACGGCAGCACCCTGAGCACCGGGTTCTGTTTCTCCACCGGCACGTGCAGCAGCGCGAGCTCCGTCTCCACGGCCGGCTCGAGCGCCAGCGGCTGATTTCCGCACCGCTGACCACGTCGGATTCATGAGCGAGGGAGGTCCCGGGATCCATGGCGCGCCACGACGGTTCGCTCCGACGGGCCGACGACGTCTCCGTGGCCTGGGACCTCCCGGTCTCCCTGGCGTCGGGAATAGAAGTCTGCGCAGAAGACGAAAACGGCGTCCTGCTGTTCGATACTGATTCGGGGAAATATTTCCAACTCGGCCGGAGTTCGCGGCTGTTGATTCCGCGACTGCGCGAGAGCGTGTCGCCGCACGAGCTCTCACAGGAGATCTCCGACCGCTTCCAGGTGCCATTGACGAGGGCCGAGGAAACGGTGTCGCGGTTCTTGTCGGAGCTTCGCGGCCTCGGAGTGCTCGATGTCGAACCGGCGCCGGAGAGGCGCCGCGGCCGCCTCACCCGCGCGCTCGCGGACATCCCCATGCCGCGGCTGGTCCTGCTGAGGAACACCTCCGCGCCGGGTGCGCCACGGTCACGGGCGCCGCTGCGCCCTCTGACGAGGAACGCGCTCCTCGCCGTCCTCGCACTGGTCACCGCCCTGTCGGTCACCATGGCCGCGCTGGCGGTCACGCACCGGACCGGCACGGGCTCGCTGGGCCTGGCCACGGCCCTGCTCCCGATCGTCCTCGTCCTGCACCTGGCGGTCCACGAGCTCGGCCACTACCTCGCCTGCCGCTACTACGGGGTGGTCGTGCGCGAGGTGGGCATCGCCTTCTTCTTCTGGGTCCTGCCCCGGCCCTACGTCGACCGCTCCCACGCGTACCGGCTGCCCGGACGGGCGGCGCTCCTGGTGATCACCCTGGCCGGCCCCGTCGTGGACGTGGTCAACGGCGGCATCGCGGGGGTGATCGCCCTCACCGCGAGTGATCCCGGCGTCCGCGTCCTCGCCGCGGCGGTGGCCAACGCGCTGCTCCTGGCCCTGCTGCACAATCTCAACCCCTTCATGCCCAGTGACGGGCTCCACGCGCTCGAAGCGGCCACCGGCCACCACGCGTTCCGCCGCAGGGCGATCACCTATCTGCTCACCAGGGACCGCAGGACCGTGACCGGGGCGTGGCTGCGCCGGCTCTACGTGGGCTACGGCGTCCTGGCCCTCGGCTATCTGGGGGTGCTCGTCCTGCTGGTGGGCCGTCTCTTCACCGCTGTCGGAGGTTAGGGATGCAGGTCAGCGAACAGGCCACGATCGCGCCCTTCGTCCTGGTACGCCTGTCGGGCACCGCGGTGAGCACCCTGCTGCAGTTCCGCGCCGACGGCGCGTTGTCCGCCCTCGAGGAGGCCGACGCACTCACGCGCCGGCGAGACGCGCTCGCCGGGCGGCTCAGCGAGGAGTTGCACGCCCTGATCCCGGCGCTGCCCGACGAGGACAGGCGGGTGGCGATCAGGTTGCGCCGGGACATCCACAACGGCCGCCCGCCACGCCCGGCGAGCGCCGTACTGGACCGCGTCGTCGCGCGGATCGGGCCCGGCTTCGCCACGTGGCTGGAGCTGCGGGAGCGGTCGGCGGCCGCGGCGGCGCACTACGAGCGGACGCTCGAGTCCGAGCTGGCGGCGTCCTACGCGGCGCTCGCCAAGCACTCCGGCGACGGTGCCCTGGCCAGAGCCCTGTCCGTGGCGGCGCCGGAGATCCTGGCCGCGTCGGCGCGCGCCGACGCGGTCCACGGTGGATCGAAGCAGGGCCGCAGGCTCGCACGGACGTTGTTCAACTATCTGATCAGGGCAGCCGTCAAGACGAGCCCCCTGGGCTGGCTGAGTCCCGTGGCGGTGTGCACCATCGGCGAGGGCGCGCCGGCGGGCAGCGGCGAGTCCGGCTCCTACCGGGCGGTCGCCTCCCTTCCGCACCCGCTGTACTTCCGGCTGCTCCAGCGGCTCTGGGCCCGCGAGGACGTCGGGTGCGGCGTCCGCTTCCATCCTCCCGCCCGGATCGGCGACGGCCGCGTTGTCCGCTCCAGCTACTTCCACACCCGGACCAACGGCTTCTTCTGGCGCGAGGACGTCCTGACCGACGCGGCCGAACACGCCCGCGAGGTGACGGTGCCGGGCGACGGCGCCCTCGGGTCGGCCGTGCTGGCCTCGCTGCGCGAGGGCGACCCCGCCGCGCCGTGGACCCGCGTTGCCCGGCTGACCGACGCGGGCCTGATCCGCGGGGAGTCGGCGTGGCCCGCCGGCGCCTACGACGCACACCATGCCGTCGCCGGCCTGGCGCCCCACGGGACACCGTTCGCCGAGAGCCTGTCGGCCATCGGCGAGGACCTGCGGCTGCTGGCGGACTCCGAGCCGCGCGAGCGCGCGGCGATCACCCGCCGGCTAGTCCGGCGGGCTCACGACCTCGACGAGGCCACCGCGACGGCCACCTCGCCCCGGATTCCCGAGCTGTCCGTGCGCGAGGACGTGGTCCGTGCCCAGCCCCTGCCCCCGCTGCCCGAGTGGGTCGGCGAGGCGCTGTCCGCGTACGGCCGCCGCCTGGCCTCCGTCCTGGTGGTGCTGCCGCAGTACGCGGCGTCCCTGCGGTTCTGGCAGCGGCACGTGGCGCCCGAGCACGACTGGCTGCCGCTGCCCGCCTTCCTCGCGCGCTACATGGCCACACCGGGCCCGCACCTGCTCGACAACCTCGACGCCAGGCTGCGCGCCGAGCCGCCGGTGGACGTCCGCCCGGGGCCCTCCACGCTCCTGCCCGCCTTCGCCGTCCTGTTCCAGGCGACCACGCTGGAGGACGGCGAGCGCGTGATCGTGGTGAACCAGATCATGGACGGCGTCGGCAGCGTCGCGGCCCGCTTCAGGGCGCTGTTCGAGCCGGAACTGCTCACCGGGCCGCTCGACGCGTGGCTCGCCCATCTGACGCCGTCCGGGTCGCGCCCGCTCGAACTGACGGTGGCCACGGACTGGAACCCGATCCAGGCCCGCTCAGCGGGCCGTGCCCGCCCGCTCGACCTCGGCGGCGGCATGGCGCCCAGGAGCGGCTTCGTCTCGCTGGAGCAGTTGCGCATCCGCCTGGACCAGGCCACGGGAACGCTCGTCGTCGAGGACGCGACAGGCCCGGTCGTCCCCTTCTACTCGGGCCTGGTCCCGCGCCGCATGCTGAAGGGGGTGGCCAACATCCTGTCCACCATCGCCAGCCCGTGGTTCTGCGCCGCCCCCGAGGCGGGCGGGACGAGCGCCGCGATGCTGCGCCTGGACGGGGTCGACGGGGTGGTGCACCGGCCGCGGGAACGCCTCGGGCCGGTGGTGGTCCGCAGGGCCCACTGGGCCGTGCGCGCGGCGGAGCTCCTGGCGGCGATCAGGAGGCCGACCATGGCGGGGACCTTCGCCGCCTACCGGAGCTGGGCGGCCGAGCACGGCCTGCCCGACCAGGTCTTCGTCCGCAGGGGCGGCGTCGTGCCCGACCTGTACGCCAAGGGCCGCAAGCCCCTGTGGCTGTCCGCCTCCGTCCCGCTCTCCCTGTCCGCGCTCCTGGATTCCCTGACCGAGGAGGACATCCTGGTGATGGAGGAGGCCCTGCCGGTCGCCGGCCGCGACTCCGTCATGATCGACGGTCTGCCGCGGATGACGGAGTACGTCGCCCACCTGAGCTGGGGTGCGGACGGATGACGACCTCCTGGCTGTACTGCGCGATCTACCCGGGCGCGTTCGAGCGGCTGGACCAGGTGGTCCGCGAGCTCGTCCCGCCCGTCCGCGACCTGGTCGGCGACCACGGGGGACGCTGGTTCTTCCTGCGGTTCATGGACAGCGGCGGGCCGCACGTCAGGCTCCGGGTCCATGGCGCGTACCCGCTGCTGGACCGGGTCTACGAACGACTGACGAGCCGCTTCCCCGCGTTCCTCGACACGGCGCGCGCCACGCCCGGCCAGACCTACGCCCGGCTGCCGGGATCGCCGGTGCTCGACTACTGGGAGGGCATCGACGTACGGCTCTACGAACCGGAGCTCCGGCGCTACGGCGGCACCGCGGGCGTGCGCGTGGCCGAGGAGCATTTCATGCTGTCGAGCTCGATCGTCGTCCGCGCCCTCGAGACGGACCTCTCGCCCGAGCAGCGCTCGGCGCTGGCCACGCTGGCGATGGCGAGCGCCGTGCGGCACGCCGTTCCCGGCATGGACCGGGCCTTCTGGTCGAAGTACTTCTGGTACTGGACCGGGAGGGACGAGGACGGTTCGGAGGCGAGGCGCGCCGCCGCGGTCGCGACCGCGGAGCGGCTCGCGACCGCGGCGACGTCCTGCGCCCTGCCCGAGCGCCGGCGACGAGCCGCCGAGGAGTTCGGCGAAGCAGTCGGCGCGACCGCCCGCCGAGCGGCCGGGCGCGGGATTCCGCTCACGCCCTGGCAGTGGGTCTTCCACCTGGTGCACCTGCACAACAACCGGCTGGGGGTGCCGCCGGAGGAGGAAGCCGTTCTCGCCGCCGTGCTCGGCGGCGCCCATGAGGAGGAGATACATGATCGGTCAGCGACCGCGCGATGAGGCGGCCGCCTTCCAGGCGCTGAGCCCGCTCATCGACGGACGGGCCGGGCTCGTCAACATCGTCACGCGGATCCCGCGGATGACGGGACGCCATCGCTTCCCCATCTACACCGCGTCCATGGGGAATCCCGCCTCGCTGCTGCCCGGCCGCGTCGACGCGCCTCTCCCCCTCGCCTGGGCGGGCATGGACGGCGCCGGTACGGGGCTGGCCGACGACCTGGCGAGGCTGACGGCCACGGTGGAGGCGGTCGAACGCTACTCGAGCTGCGTGTGGGACAACGAGCAGCTCATCTGGGACACCGGCCGCAACCTGGGCCGGGAGGCGCTGGACCTGGAGACCGTCCCCACGTGCTCGGCCGAGGAACTCGCGCACCCCGCCTGTCCTCTCGTCGCGCCGGACCCCGGGGCGCCGATGCGCTGGGTGCGCGGCGTGAACCTGATGAACGGCCGGCCGTCCTGGGTCCCCGCCGTGATGGTCTACCTCCACATCCCCTTCGTCAGCCGGGCCGAGCGCTTCTGGCTGCCCATCTCCACGGGGACCGCGGCGCACTTCGACTACGACGAGGCGCTGCTGTCGGCCGCGCTCGAATGCGTCGAACGCGACAGTCTCACCCTCACCTGGCTCCAGCGGCTGCCCTTGCCGCGGATCGAGCTGGACGTCACCACCCCGGAGCTGGATCGCGCCAGGGCCATGGCCGAGCGCGCCGGCCTGCGCACGTGGCACTTCGACGCCACCACCGATCTCGGCATCCCCACCGTCTACAGCGTGGACGTCGATCCGCAGTCGACCAGGGTCCACACGTACGTGATGTGCGCGACCGACCTCGACCCCAGGCGGGCCGTCGCGAAGGTCATGCGGGAGTCGTCGTCGGGCCGGCTGTCCATGCAGTACCAGAAGCCGCACGACAAGCCGCTGGACGAGTTCGGCGCCGTCTTCGACGGCGCGGTGCACATGGCGCTCGCCGAGCGCCGCCACGCCTTCGACTTCCTGCTCGGCTCGCCCGGACGGCGCACGCTGTCGAGCATGGCGCCCGACGTGCCCGACTCCGCGCGCGAACGGCTGGCGTGGGTGCTGGGCCGGCTCGCGGAGCGCGGCTGCACGGCCTACGCGGTGGACGTCAGCTCCGACGAGGCCAGGTCCGTGGGCCTGCGGGTGGTGCGGGTCCTCGTCCCCGAGCTCATGCCGCTCAGCTTCCTCCACCGGGCCAGGTACCTGGGCACCCCGCGTCTCTACGCGGCGCCGGAACGCATGGGACACGGCCGGCGCACCGAGTCCGACATCAATCCCTGGCCGCAGCCATTCGCCTAAGGAGAGGCAGATGACCTCGACTCACGTCATCGCCGTCGGGCCGTTCGCGGCCGACGTCGCGACGTCGCTCGCCCGGCGTGAGGGGGTGGACGCGTCGCCCTCCTTCTTCGCGCAGGGCACGAACGTGGACACCAGCCTGCTGCGCCCGGCCGACGCCTACGTCCTCGTCACGTCCCGGCACGATCCGCACGTGCTCGTCAGGATCGGCGACATCGTCCGGTCCTGGGGGGCGGCCCTGGTTCCCGTCGTCCACGAGACCCGCAGGCTCCGCTGCGGCCCGATCCTGCGGCCGGGCGGCACGGGAGCGTGCGCCGCCTGCTTCGAGGCCCGTTCGGTGCAGAACTGGAGCATCGGCGAGTCGTTCCAGGGCCTGTACGACTTCTACCGGCGCGACGCGGCGGGCCCGGAAGGCCACCTGTCGTCCCACACGCTGCTGGCCGCCGGGCTCGCCCAGTGGGGGCTCGACGCGGTGCGCGCGGGGAAGGCCGTCCACGGGGCCTACCGCACGGTCAGCCTCGTGAAGCCCCAGGTCACCGAAGGAACGACCACGGGTGTGCACGGGTGCGCCCGTTGCTATCCCCGGGCGGATGCCGGGGCCAGACGTGACGCGTCGTGGCGGGAGCTGTCGGAACATCTCGCCCGTGCGGGCGCCCCAGCCGAGGAGGATTCGTGAACACCGATAGCCCCATGGACGCGCGGCGCATCTCCGTCGCCATGGCCAAGGACCCGCAGCTCTCCTTGCCCGAGCGGCTCAAGGTCGCCGACGGCCTGGTGCTCGCCGACATGGGTGACGGCGGGTTGCTGGTGGAGGGCACGCCGACGCCCCAGCTCTTCGGCGGCCGCCATGTCCCGTTCACACGGCGGCTGCTCCAGGCGCTGGACGGCGAGCGTACGCACGCCGAGGTCGCCGCCCTTCTCGGCCTGCCGGACTCGCGGACGGTCGAGACCGCTCTCGCCCTGCTGTACTCCTGCGGGGTCCTGGAATGCGGCGGCGACCCCGGCGGCGTGGACCTGCTGCGGCAGACCTCCGTGCCGAGGCATGTGGTGACCTACCTCAGCAGGAATGTGAGCTCCACCAGGAACCGGCCGTCCGGCGTGCGCGCGGCGCTCGGCCTGGCCACCACGCCTACGCTGGTGCTCGGCCGGCCGTCGGCGCTGCGCTCGGCGCTGGCCGGCGCGCTGACCGCGGACGGCGTCGCCTCGGTGGCCGAGCGGGGCCTGGACGAGGCCGGTGAGCCGGCCCCGTCCTCGATCGCCGTCGTCCTCGACGACGGCACCATGGATCTGGACGGCCTGGTGCCCTTCGACGACCGGGTGCGCGCGGGCTCCGGCCGATGGTTCCTCGTCTCCCTCACCGGTACCCAGGCGCGGATCAGCCCGGTCTTCGAGAACGGCTGGTCCGGCTGCCTGCACTGCTACCGGGCACAGCAGAGCCTGCCCAGGACCCGGGCGGCGGCCGAGCTCCCGCCCTGGCGGAGCGACCTCCTGGCCGGCCTTCTCGGCAACCAGGTGTGCCGGCTCGCGAGCGGTGTCCAGGAGCTCCACGGGGAGTCCGCCGTCACCGTCCTCGACTTCGAGACGTGGACCTGCGAGGAGGAGATGTTCGTGCAGCTGCCCGGCTGCTCGATGTGCCTGCCGGGAACCAAGCCGCTGGAAGAGGACGATCTGGCCGTGGTGGCCTTCGAGCAGGAGGTCACCCAGCCGCCCCGGCGTTACATCGCCAACAGCACGCACCAGAAGCACTACAGCATGGCCAACGTGGAGCTGGCGTTCCTCGACCGCGTCCGCGACTGGCCGGTGGCCGAGTCCGCCGACCCGGACCTGCTGGCCCTGCTGCACCACTCGTTCGGCGTGCGCGAGGTCCTGTCCGGCTCACCGGACCGCCCGCCGGCGCGCCGGCGCTGGGCGCCCACGGGCGGCAACCTCGGCTCCCCCACGGCCTTCCTGCTGCCGGCGGCCGGCAACGGACTCGCCCTCGACCCGGTGGTGCACGTGTACGACGGCGTGACCAACACGTTGCTGCGCGGCCTCACCGACGTCGGCGCCGAACACATCGGCGAGGTGGTGAGCCTGCCCGGGGCGCCGCTGGACGCTCTGGTCGTCCTGACCGGTGACGCCTTCAAACTCATGGAGAAGTACCACAACTTCGGCTACAAGATCGTGAACGAGGACGGCGGCGTGGCCACCTGGCAGCTCGCCCGCCTCGCCCAGGACATGGGCGTCACGGTCACGGCCGCCGACACGTGGAACGACGGCCTGCTGACCGACCTCCTCGACGTCGATCCCCGGCAGACCCCGATCACCGCGGTGCTCGCGCTCGGCCGCGGGGAGCGCGACGCCGCCGGCCTGGAGGCGGCGCGGCGGGCAGCCGACGCGACCGGCCTCGGCGGCCGGGCCGTCTCGTCCGGCGACGCGGCCCCCGCACGCGCGGGCGCCCCCTTCCGGGTCCGCGAGATCGTCAAGGAGCTCATCGAACGGTCGCACGCGCCCGGGCACGGCGGTACGTGCTTCACCGAGGACCCGGTCGGCTCGAGCGGGCCCGGCATCCCCGTGCCGCCGGCGGGCCCACCCGTCGTCGAGCCGATGGAGTTCCTGAACCGGCGCCAGTCCACCAGGTTCTTCGGGACGGACGGCATCTCCCAGGAGGCCATGGCCGGCGTGCTGCGCGCGCCGGCCGCCGCCCGGCAGGCGCTCGCGACCGGGCCGCTGGTGCCCGGAATCCGGCTGCTGGCCGCCGTCTACGCGGTCGAGGGCCTGGCGCCCGGCCTCTACGAGGCGCGCCCCGACGGCAGTGCGCTCCACCCGCTCGCGGAGTTGCCGCCCGCCCGGGAGTGGCTGCTGCAGGACGAGTTCGCCGACGGAGCTCTGATCACCGTGGTCACGTGCGACCTCCCCCAGGTCGCGCGTGCCGGAAGCCACGCGCACCGGCTGGTGCTGCACCAGGCCGGGGTGGCCGCCCACAGCATGTGGCTGGCCGCGGGGGAGCTCGGTCTGGTCGGCTCGATCTTCGGCGGACTGGTGCCGTGGGGCGTCCCCCTGCCCGAGTTCCGTCCCGGGGGCAGGCACAGCCCTCTCCTGGGCTTCGCCTGCGGGACGCCTCTCGGCGACGCCGCCGGGAAATGGGGGATGGCGGGCGGCTGACAGCCGTACTCCTGGATCGCCGGCGCGTGCCGCAGTGAGGACGTCCTTCCGCCGCGGCACGCGCCCGCCCGTGATGCGGCGGAGTCACCTCATGGGGCGTTGCCGACGTGTGAGATGGCGTGCAGAGCGGCCGTGTGCCTGTTGAACGCCTCCAGCCCCGCGGGCGTGAGGGACAGCCAGGTGCGGGGCCGCTTCCCCACGAAACCCTTGCGGACTTCGACGTAGCCGGCCGTCTCCAAATAGGCCACGTTCTTCGACAATGTCGCGGCATTGACAGCGAGCTGATGACAGATCTGCTGGAATGCGCACTCGCCCTCCGTCGAGAGTACGGCCACCAGCGAAAAACGGATAGGCGCATGGATTGCAGCGTCGAGCTCCAGACGCGGATGCTTGCGCGGCATCGATCCCAGGATCCCTTCTGCCTCAGAATACCGAAAGCTGAGCTCTGCCCGGACGGCCGGACGTGCCCCCGCCGGAATCGACGGGGGCACGTCCGACGAACCGTCGTTCAGTCGCAGGCCACGTCCTCCCATTTCCACCCGAACATGAAGGGCACCTTGTAGTGGTCGTGGTATTGACCGCCCCGCACCTCCGACCAGAGCCACACCCCCGCCCAGGGCGCCTGGTCCGGGCAGTACGGCCCGGTGTCCCGCGCGGACGCGTGCGCGGCGGCGGCCCCGAAGGACAGGACGGTCGCCAACGACAGACCCAGAACCGCCGAACGCATTAATGTACGCATGCCGGATCCTTCCAGTTGAGTAGCGGACGGCCGGCACGTCGGACACGCTCGATGCGCCTCGCGGGAATTCCCCCCGGTGACCCGCCATTCAAAACACCGAACGTTATTCGCCGGCTATCGCATATCCCCTGCTGCGCCTCCGAGTCTGTCAAAGCAAGCGCGCAGCGTCCATACACACAAAGTGATCACTCAATTACCACGCAGATGTCCCACAATTAGGGGACTTGCCTTCCGAATTTCTTACGGAAAAATTAGGACCTTGCGTGAAACCTGCCGTTCCGGCATGGCGCGGCCGTGCGCCACTTCGGCCGATCGGGCGCACGAGAGCCGACGCTCCGGCCGGTCGGGCGGATGAGAGCGCCGACACTTCGGCCGACGGCGGCCGGGAAAGGGCCGACGGCGGCCGGCAGTGGCTCGGTGGCTGCCTCAGGGATGCCTGGGGGCGGCGGGGATGACGCGTACCCCTTCCGCGTTCGCGCGCCCCTGCGGCGGCTCCTGCACCGGCCGCATCACGGGCTGGACACGGGAGTCGGGCAGGATCGGCGGCATGGGCCCGGTGGGCGGCCCGTCGTCGTCGGACGGCTCGCCGCCGCCGCCGCGCGTGTGCGCGCCGCCCCTCCCCCGCCAGCGGGGCGCGGCCATCAGCACGAGGACGCCGATCGCGAGCAGGATCACGACGGGGAACATGAGGACCGGCACACCGATCGTGGACATCGCGACCAGGCCGAACGCGAACAGGAAGGCCCACGCGTACATGATCAGCACCGAGCGGCGGTGCGAGTGGCCGATGTCCATCAGCCGGTGGTGCAGGTGGCCGCGGTCGGGCGCGAACGGCGACATGCCGTAGGAGGTGCGCCGCACGACCGCGGTGATCAGGTCGATGAGCGGCAGGACCAGCACCGCCGCCGGGACCAGCAGCGGGAGCAGCACGCCGAAGCGGTTGATGCCCTCGATGACCGACGGGTCGACCGGCGTGACGGTGACGATCGAGGAGGCGAGGACCAGGCCGATGAGCATGGCGCCGGTGTCGCCCATGAAGATCTTCGCCGGATGGAAGTTGTGCGGCAGGAAGCCGAGGCAGGTGCCGATGAGGATGGCGGCGATGCCGGCCGTGGTGGTGATGTTGTCGCCGCTGATGCTCTTCGACAGGAAGATGGAGTAGGCCCAGGTGGCCATGGCGGCGATGCAGACGATGCCCGCGGCCAGGCCGTCGAGGCCGTCGACGAAGTTGACCGCGTTGATCGTGACGACCACCACCATGATGGTGATGATCGTGCTCAGGGTGTAGTCGAGGCTGGTGGAGCCGCCCCAGTCCTTGGGCAGCGGGATGTAGACCAGCCGCAGGTCGAACCAGACGAGGACGCCCGCGGCGGCGATCTGGCCGGCCAGCTTGATGAAGGGGTCCATGCCCCACCAGTCGTCCAGGAAGCCCGTGACGGTGATGAGGCCGCCCGCGACGATCAGGGCCATCACCGGACGGCCCCCGGCCTCGGTGAGCGCCTGGCCGGTGTGGGCGAGCTCGCTGGCCACCAGCAGGCCCGCGACCAGCCCGCCGTACATCGCCAGACCCCCCAGCCGGGGGGTCGGTGTGGTGTGCACGTCACGCTCACGGATCTCCGGAGCGGCCCCTATGCGGATGGCGAAGCGGCGCACCAGCGGGACGAGGAGGTACGTCACCGCAGCCGCTATGAGCGCCATGAACAGGTATTCGCGCACGATCCTAGTTTCGCGGATGCTCCGGACCGCTGTGACCGGAAAACGACACAGACCAGCTTAATATTCGCTGAGATATGGCAGACGGATGGTCAGCGGCGGCCGGCACGCGCTCGCGAACCTCCCCCGCCGCCCCGCCCGAGGCTCCGGATCATAGGGGAAGGCGTCGCGGTTCGGCGTGATCCCCGCCGTGGCGGCCCTCGTCAGGAGAAGGCGTGGGGCGCGCCCGCCGAGCTGGGGATCCAGCGGGGCGTGTCGGCGGCCTCGTCGCTGATCGAGGTGAGCACCGCCTGACGGTACTGGGCGAGCCTGGAGCGCCACTCAGCGATGTCCTCGACGTATCGGGACCCGACGGGGGCGTCCCACGTCTGCGGGCTTCTGGCGAGCGTGTAGGCCTTGTCGAGGGCCTTCGTGAGCTCCTCCAGGAGGGGGTGGACCGTCTGCCAGGCGGTCACGAGGCGCTGGTACTCGGGGTTGAACTCCCAGGCCCTCGGCTGGACGTCGAGCGGATTGGTGCCGCCCGTCACGGGCGGGGTCTCGCCGGGGCGCATCGGCTGGGGGGCGGGCGGGTCGGCGAATGCCATCAGACGCTCCTGTACCGGGTGCCGGGTCCGTCGTGGTGGCCGTGGCCATGGCTGTCGTGGCGGCCGTGGTGGTGGCTGTGGTGCTGTGCCGGGGGCGTCTGGTGCGTCGTCGTCGGGTCGTCGCCGTTACGGGGGTCGGTGGCTGGGGCACCGGGGTTGGGGTGGTCGCCAGTGGCAGGGAGGCGGTCGGCGTCGGCCTCGCTGCCCGGGAGGCCGGGCTGGTCTGGAGCGGTGATCTGATCCGGTGTGGCGATTTGGCCTGATGTGGCGCTCAGGTCTGATGTGACGAGGTGGTCGGGGGTGGCGATTTGGTCTGATGTGACGCTCTGGTCCGGTGTGGCTGTTTGGTCTGATGTTGCTGTCAGGTCCGATGTGGCCGTCTGGTCTGGTGTGGCGGACTGGTCGAGGAGGGCGCGGAGGTCGTCGAGGTCGATAGGCCCTACGGATGCGGACACGACCTGCGGCGCGCCGCCCAAGGTGTGCGGTTGAGCCGCGGTGACGGAGGTGGCCGCGGCCCCCGAGCTACCGGATGACGCGGGGGCCGTGGGGTCGATGACCACGGGGGCGCCCTGACCGGGCGTCGTGTCACGACCGGGCGTGGTGTCGCGGACCACCCCGCTGTCGCGGGCGGGCGTGGTGTCGCCGCGGTCGGGGGTGGTGCGGTCGGGTGTCGTGTCACGGTCCGGCGAGGTGCGGTCGGGTGTCGTGTCACGGTCGGGGGTGGTGCCGTCCGCGTCTCGCGGTGTGGTGGTGTCCGCGCAGCCCGTGTCGGTGCCGGTGCCGTCCGCCTGACCAGGTGTGGTGCCCGTCGTGCGGTCCGTCCCCGTACCGTCCGCGTGGCCAGGCGTCGTGCCGGTCGTACGGTCTGTCCCGGTGCCGTCCGCGTGACCGGGGGTCGTGTCGATCGGCTGGACCGGATGCCCGCCGCTGCCGGGCGTCGTGTCGATGGGGTGTACGGGGTGGGCACCGCCGATCGGCGTCGTGTCGGAAGGCGCCGTGCCGATCGGGTGGACCGGGTGGGCGCCGCCGATCGACGTGCCGTCCGAAGGCGCCGTACCGATGGGGGTGGCCGGGGTCGCGGGGTGGGCGTCGCCTGAGGGGGTGGGCATCTCGATGGGCTGGACCTTGTCGAGGTTGTCCAGGATGTTGCTGATCTGCGTGGCCGTGGGCGGGTCGATGGGAACCTGGAGGACCTTCACGCCGTCCACGACCACGACGCGCGGCTTCTGCGGGTCGAGGTCGTCCGGATGGTCCTCGGCGGGGGTGTCGACGCGGTCGTCCGGGGAGGCGGGGTCTGCCGGGGAGGCAGGGTCGGCCGGGGTCGCGGGGTCGGCCGGGATCGCGGGATCCGGCGGGGCGGTGGGGTCGGCGCGGTCGCCTATGGGGTCCGGGGTGCCGATGGGGTCCGCCGGTGCGAGGGCGGACGAGTCTGCGCCGGACTCGGCGCCGCGATCGCGCCTGCTGCCCAGATCGTCGCCCTTCGGCTCGTCGCGAGTGCCCAGGTCGTCGCGAGTGCCCGCGTCGTCCCGGATGCCCGTGTCGTCCCGGGTGCCCGTGTCGTCCCGGGTGCCCGTGTCGTCCCGGGCGCCCGTGTCGTCCCGGGTGCCGGCGTCGTCGCGCGTCCCCGTGTCGTCGCCTGTGCGGGTGTCGCCGCCCACCCGGGTGTCGTCACGCGTGCATCCGTCATCGCGCGTGCCGGTGTCATTCCGTGTTCCTGTGTCATCGCCTGTGCGGGTGTCGCCGCCCACCCGGGAGTCGTCACGGGTGCCTGTGTCCTCCCCTGTACGCGCGTCGCGGCCGGTGCGGGTGTCGTCACCGTCCTTGCAGGACCCGCCGTCGTCCCGGCCGTCGTCTCTCGCGGGCCGGTCCTGATCACCGGTCCTCGCGTCGTCGCGGCCGTCGTCTCTCGCAGGCCGGTCCTGATCACCGGTCCTGGCGTCGTCGCGGCCGTCCTCCCGAGCGGGTTTCTGATCGTCGTCGGGCTTGGCATCCGGCTTGGTGGGCTTGTGCTCGTCGTCAGGCTTGGCGTCGGGCTTGGTGGGCTTGGGATGCTCGTCGTCGGGCTTGGCGTCCGGTTTGGTGGGCTTGGGGTCGTCAGCAGACTTCTTGCCGTCCTCGCCCTTCTTGTGGTCCTCGCCCTTCTTGTGGTCGTCGCCGGTCCTGGCGTCGTCGCGGCCCTCCTCGCGGGCGGGCTTGTGCTCGTCGTCAGGCTTGGCGTCCGGTTTGGTGGGCTTGGGATGCTCGTCGGCCTTCTTGGGGGTGTCGTCCTTGGCGTCGGCGCCCACCGAGGGGCCGTGGTCGCGGGGCTCGTCGGCGCGTTTCTCCAGCAGCCCGAGCCGTACCCGCACGTCCTTCACCATGGTGTCCGCGGCGTCCGCGACCTGGCTCGGGCGGTGAGCGGCGCGCGTCGGCAGCCCGGCGCGGGTCATGGTCTGCGTGACGCGGCCCTCGGCGGCGCGCATCTGGGCGCTCGCGCGCCCGACCTCGGCCAGCAGGTCACGGACCAGCTCAGGATCCATGCCGTCGAACTTGCCCATGGGCTGCTCCCGGACGTCGTGGCCGCTCCGGAAGTCACCGTAGGCGCAGGCAGGCCGCGACCGCAGCCGGGATAAGCAGACGGTATACGTCAGTCGTCGGTGGCGACGTACCCGATGATGCCGCGCAGCTTCTCCACGGGGATCGCCCCGCGCCTCAGCAGCCGCGGCACCGCGGTGGTGAGGTCGAGGATCGTGGAGGGCGTGTTGTCGGTGGTCTTGCCGCCGTCGAGGTAGACGGAGACCGAGTCGCCGAGCTGCGCCTCGGCCTCGGCGGCGGTGACGGCGGCGGGCGCCCCCGAGCGGTTGGCGCTGGAGACGGCCATCGGCCCGGTCTCCTTGAGCAGGTCGAGCGCCACCGGGTGGAGCGGCATGCGGATCGCGACGGTGCCCTTGGTGTCGCCGAGGTCCCACGACAGGGCCCGGTTGGCCTTGCAGACGAGCGTGAGCGGCCCCGGCCAGAAGGCGTCGATGAGGTCCTGCCCGTACGGCCCGAGGTCCTCGACGAGCGCCCCGGCGGCGCGGACGGTGCCGACGAGGACGGGCGGCGGCATGTCGCGACCGCGCCCCTTGGCCTCCAGCAGCGCCGTGACGGCCGCGGGTGTGAACGCGTCGGCGCCGATGCCGTAGACGGTGTCGGTCGGAAGCACCACCAGGTCGCCGCGGCGCACCGCCGCGGCGGCCTCGGTCAGGCCCTCGGCGCGCTGTTCGAGGTCCGTGCAGTCAAAGGTTGTTGCCACGGCGTGCATCCTAGTCAGCTAGTCGGTCGGGCTAGTCAGGTTCGTCCTGGCCGAGCCGCGCGGTGACGAAGCGGTCCCTGCGGGTCAGGTCCTGGCGCAGGCGGACGTCGCGCCAGCCGTGATCCTCCGGGAACGTCAGGTAGACGGCGCTGCCCTGCTCGTCGGCGTGCTCGACGGCCACCCAGCCGCCGGGGCGCAGCAGCCGCCGGGCCGTGCGCTCGACGGCGCGCACCTCGCCGAGACCGTCGTCGCCCGTGCCGTACAGCGCCCGCGACGGGTCGTAGTCGCGCACCTCGGGGTCGCGCGGGACGGCGCCGGGCGGGATGTAGGGCGGGTTGGAGATGACCAGGTCGACCTTGCCGTTGAGCTCGGGGAGCGCCTCGGCGAGGTCCTCCGGGTGCAGGTGCACGCGGCCCTGACCGTGCTCGGTGATGTTGCGCTTGGCCCAGCCGTACGCGTCGGGGTCGACCTCCACGGCGTGGACCTCGCTCAGCGCGACCTCCTGGGCGATCGACAGCGCGATCGCTCCGGAGCCGGTGCCGAGGTCGACGACGAGCGGCGCGGCGACGTCCATGGCACGCAGCGTGTCGATCGCCCAGCCGGCCATGACCTCGGTCTCGGGGCGCGGCACGAACACGCCGGGGCCCACCCTGAGCTCCAGGTAGCGGAAGTAGGCGTGGCCGGTGATGTGCTGCAGCGGCTCACGTGCCTCGCGGCGGGCGATGCCCTCCCAGAACAGGGCGTCGAAGTCGGCGTCCCTGACCGTGTGCAGCTCGCTCCTGCGCACGGCGTGAACGAATGCCGCGATCTCCTCCGCGTCGGTGCGCGGCGAGGGCACACCTGCCTCGGCCAGCCGGGCGGTGGCGAGCGCGATCTCGTCCAGCAGAAATGTCATGAGTGTTGTGCGAGCTTCTCCGCCATCTCGGCGTCGATGAGTGCCTGGGTGACGGCGTTGAGCTCGCCGTCGAGGACCTGGTCGAGGTTATACGCCTTGAAGCCGACGCGGTGGTCGGAGATGCGGTTCTCGGGGAAGTTGTAGGTGCGGACGCGCTCGGAGCGGTCGACGGTGCGGACCTGCGACTTGCGCTCGGCCTGCGCGGCGGCGTCGGCCTCCTCCTGGGCGATGGCCAGCAGCCGGGCGCGCAGGATGCGCAGCGCCGACTCCTTGTTCTGGAGCTGGCTCTTCTCGTTCTGGCAGGAGACCACCACGCCGGTGGGCAGGTGGGTGATGCGGACCGCGGAGTCGGTGGTGTTGACGCTCTGGCCGCCGGGGCCGCTGGAGCGGTAGACGTCGATCCGCAGGTCGTTGGGGTCGACGTGGACGTCGACCTCCTCGGCCTCGGGGTAGACGAGCACGCCCGCGGCGCTGGTGTGGATGCGGCCCTGCGACTCGGTGACGGGCACCCGCTGCACGCGGTGGACGCCGCCCTCGTACTTGAGCCTGGACCACACGCCCTCGTCGCCCTTGGCCCTGATGCCGACCGTGACGTCCTTGTAGCCGCCGAGGTCGGAGGGCTGGGTGTCGATGATCTCGGTCTTCCAGCCGAGCCGCTCGGCGTAGCGGAGGTACATGCGCAGCAGGTCGCCGGCGAACAGCGCGGACTCCTCGCCGCCCTCGCCCGCCTTGATCTCCATGATGATGTCCTTGTCATCGTTGGGATCGCGCGGGATCAGCAGGTGCTTGAGGCGCTCCTCCAGCTGGGGGATGCGCCCCTCCAGCTCGGCGGCCTCGGCCGCGAACGTCTCGTCCTCGCTCGCGAGCTCCTTGGCCGTGCCGAGGTCGTCGCGCGCCGCCTCCAGCTCGCGGTAGGTCGCGACGATGGGCGTGAGCTGGGAGTAGCGCCTGCCGAGGGTGCGGGCCTGGTGCTGGTCGGCGTGCACGGCGGGGTCGGCGAGCCGTAGCTCCAGCTCGGAATACTCCTTGAGCAACTCGTCGAGGTTCACCGTGGGTCCTTCTGCTTGGGTTTTCCGGCCGTTCACCAACAACGCCGACCCGGTCGCACCGTTGCGTGCGTCCGGGCCGGCGTCGGTGAAGCTACTTGCCCGAAGGCTTCTTGCCGAAGCGCTTCTCGAAGCGGGCCACCCGGCCGCCGGTGTCGAGGATCTTCTGCTTGCCCGTGTAGAACGGGTGGCAGGCGGAGCACACGTCGGCGTGGATGACGCCGTTCTTCGCGGTGCTGCGCGTGGTGAAGGTGTTGCCACAGGTGCAGGTCACCTGGGTCACGTTGTAGTCAGGGTGGATGTCGCGCTTCATTGCTGTCCTTTCGGGGTGCGGCCGCCGGGTCGCCTGATAACGCGCCGAGCGCGTCGGCGGGAGCCGGAACCGCTACGGGTCAGCTACCAGTGTGCCAGATCCTTCAACCAGCCCAGGCCACACGACATTCCCCCGTCCGTATGGCGAATCCTTATGACGGGGTCATGACCGGCACACTAGGCTCCACCCGCACAAACCATCACTTACGTCTCATAAGGATTGCGATCAGATGATCAAGGGGATGCGGCTGCTCATGGCGGCCGCTACGGGGGCTGTGCTTCTCCTCGGAGGTGTGCACCTCTCGGCCGCGAACGCGGCCACGGCCGGTCCGGACTTCTCCGGTGCGGCCTCGTCCGACGCGTTCATCCCGCTCGACAAGGACGTCGAGGTGACCGTGACGCTGCAGCTGAAGGACCCGGGGACCGTCAGCGCCGTCAACGGCACCATCACGCCGCCCGGCGGCTCCGAGCGGCCGGTGGGCTTCGACTTCCGGCCGTCCACCGCGGCGGAGACCGCCGTGACCGGCCGGTTCGGCATCGGCAAGAACGATCCCGCGGGCACCTGGCGGATGACCGTCAAGGTCACCCGGAACGGCGCCACCCGGGACAACGCCTTCACGATCGACGTCTCGGCCCGGCAGGGCATCCGCGACGCGTCGGTCCAGCCGGACCCGGTGCAGCTCGTCAAGGGCAAGGACGTCAAGGTCTCGGTGCGGGCGGGGGTCAGCGACGCCACGTCCGTGTCGGCCAAGCTGATCAGCGACGAGAGCAACGAGGCGTTCGACCTGGGCGACCTCGCGCTCTACTCCGACGGCTCCTACCGCGGCGAGACCTACTTCGCCGACGACACCGCGCCCGGCTCCTGGACCCTTGAGGTGACCGCCACCCGGGGCGGCCAGGCCCTCAAGGGCGTCGCCTCGTTCACCGTGAACGCCCCCGCCGGTGGCGCGTCCAAGAAGGCGCGGACCAGGGTGACGATCAGCGCCCCGGCCAAGGCGGCCAAGGGCCGTCCGATCAAGGTCCAGGGCAAGGTCTTCCGCGGCTCCAAGGCGTACCCGGGCAAGCGGCTGGAGGTCTACTTCAAGGCCAAGGGCGCCAAGACGTACAGGCTGCTGGGCTTCGCCAAGAGCAACACCTCCGGCAAGTACGTCAAGACGTACACGGCCCGCAAGGACGGCTACTTCCGCGTCAAGGTGCCGGGCACGTCCACGGCCCGCAGCGCCCTGTCGCCGCAGGAGTTCGTGGACGTCCGTCCCTGAGATCGGTGGGGGCGGTCGGAGGACCCCCGAGGGGAACGTCACGCGCGCGTGACGGCACAGGTCCCCGCGGGAGCCTGAGACCGCCCCGGGACACGAAAGGGGCGACCGGGAGATCCCGGTCGCCCCTTTCGTCGCGTGCGTCAGTCGCGGTCGTTGCTCACCGTGGTCTTCTGGACCTGCAGGAGGAACTCGGCGTTGGACTTGGTCTCCTTCATCTTCTCCAGGAGAAGCTCCAGAGCCTGCTGCATGTCCAGCGCGTGCAGAACGCGGCGGAGCTTCCAGACGATCTGGAGCTCCTCCTTGGCCATGAGGATCTCTTCCTTACGGGTGCCGGACGCGTCGACGTCCACCGCGGGGAAGATGCGCTTGTCGGCCAGGGAACGGTTGAGCTTGAGCTCCATGTTGCCCGTGCCCTTGAACTCCTCGAAGATGACCTCGTCCATCTTGGACCCGGTCTCGACCAGGGCCGTGGCGAGGATCGTCAGCGAGCCGCCGTTCTCGATGTTGCGGGCGGCGCCGAAGAAGCGCTTGGGCGGGTAGAGCGCCGTGGAGTCGACACCACCGGACAGGATGCGGCCCGAGGCCGGCGCCGCGAGGTTGTAGGCGCGGCCCAGACGGGTGATCGAGTCGAGCAGGACGACCACGTCGTGGCCCAGCTCCACCAGGCGCTTGGCCCGCTCGATGGCGAGCTCGGCGACCGTGGTGTGGTCCTCGGCGGGACGGTCGAAGGTCGAGTGGATGACCTCGCCCTTGACCGACCGCTGCATGTCGGTGACCTCTTCGGGCCGCTCGTCCACGAGCACGACCATGAGGTGGCACTCGGGGTTGTTGCGGGTGATCGCGTTGGCGATCGACTGCAGCACCATCGTCTTGCCGGCCTTGGGCGGCGAGACGATGAGGCCGCGCTGGCCCTTGCCGATCGGGGAGACGAGGTCGATGATCCTCGTGGTGAGGATGTTCGGCTCGGTCTCCAGGCGCAGGCGCTCCTGCGGGTAGAGCGGCGTCAGCTTGTTGAAGTCGGGCCGGTTGCGGGCCTGCTCCGGGTCCATGCCGTTGACGGTGTCGAGGCGGACCAGGGCGTTGAACTTCTCGCGGCGCTCGCCGTCGCGCGGCTGCCGGACGGCGCCGGTGATGACGTCGCCCTTGCGCAGGCCGTTGCGGCGGATCTGCGCGATCGAGACGTAGACGTCGTTGCTGCCGGGCAGGTAGCCGCTGGTGCGCACGAACGCGTAGTTGTCGAGGATGTCGAGGATGCCGGCGATCGGGATGAGGACGTCGTCCTCACCGATCACGGGGTCGCCGCCCTCGAAGCGGTCACGGCCGCGGCCGCGGTTGCGCTCCCTGAACCGGCCGCGACGACCGCGCCCGCCGCGCTCGTCGTCGTCGCCGCCACGCTGGTCGCCACGGTCGCGCTGGTCGCCACGGTCGCGCTGGTCACCGCGGTCGCCACGGTCGCCGCGCTGGTCGCGGCCCGCGTCGGCGGCGCGCTGGTCACGGCCGTCACGACCGTCGCGGCTGTCACGGCCGCCGTCGCGACCACCGTCGCGGTTGCCGTCACGGCCACCGTCGCGGCCGCCCTCACCGCGGTCGCCGACCGAGCGGTCGCTGCCCCGGTCGTTGCCGGTGCGCTCGCCACGCTCGCGGCGCTCGCCGCGGCTGCGCCGCTCGCGGCGGCTCTCGCCCCGGTCGCCACGCGGGTCGCCCTGCGCCGTGTCACCGGACTGCGCGGGCTGCTCGACGGCCGGCTCGGCCACGACGGCCGGAGCGGCGGCGGCCACCGGCTCAGCCGGGGCGGCGGCGGGCTCGGCGGCCTGCGGCGCGGGGTCGTCGGCGGGCTTGACGCGGGAACGTTCCCTGCGGGCCCGGGTGGGGCGCTCAGCCGCGGGAGCCGCGTCCGTCACGGCGGGTGCCTCGGCCACGGGAGCGGGCGCGCTCGCGCCCTCCGCGGAGCCGCCCTGCTTCTCCTGGATGGCCGCGATGAGCTGGCTCTTCCGCATGCGCCCGGTGCCGCTGATGCCCAGCTCGGCGGCCATCTTCTGCAGCTCGGGCAGCACCTTCGCGGACAGGCCGGTGCCGGAGCGACGCGCGCGAGGCTTCGCGGTGCGGGAGGGGGTGTCGCCGGACGCCGGCTGCGCAGGCGAGCCTGATGCGTCGGAGAGGAGTTCGGTGGTGTCGCTCAACTAAAAGGTCCTTCCCAGGGGTCGGGCGCCGGTTTCGTTCTGCCGGGCGTCCCGGAGGTGCTTGCGATCCGGAGCAACAGACCGGGTCGGGGTGCACGTTGCGATCTTCGGCCGCCGCTGGGGACGGTCGCCACTCATCGGGAGAGGCTCGTCCAGGCAGCCACAGGCCGGTGGCGCGTGGAAGACACCCCCCAGATTGCTGTCGCCAGCCAGATGTCGAGGTGATTCGAACGCGCAGATCCCCGTCGTCGCCGCCTCGCGTCGGGCCAACCGGGTGTGGGCCAACCGGAGGCGACGGGTTCCGGGGAGACAGCCGCGCTGCCCACGCCTCGCGACGTGAAGCATGATGCAGCGATGTGTGGCTGACAAGCACGCACCCAACAGAGGGGCATCTGGTGCGGCTATCAGCCTAACATCACCAGCGCACACGGCTATTCCCTGGAGGTCTAAAGAGGCATCAGCGTGTCTCGGGAAACTGAACGTTCGCACCGACCTGGTCGACGTCCATTTGCTGGATGTGCCAGTCATTACCCACTTCGGGCGCGATCAAATCCTGCGAATCCGGTGTCGAAAACGCAAGGATCGTGGGACCCGCGCCGGAGACGACAGCGGGCACGCCCGCCGCACGCAGCCGTTGTACCAGATCCGCGCTCCGGGGCATGGCAGGCGCGCGGTAGTGCTGGTGGAGCCGGTCTTCCGTCGCCGCCAGGAGCAGCTCCCGATCGGGCCGCTGGGTCAGCGCGGCGATCAGCAACGCGGCCCTGCCGGCGTTGAAGGAGGCGTCCTTGTGGGGCACGTCCTTCGGAAGCAGCCCCCGCGCCTTCTCCGTGGCCAGCCGTGTCGCCGGGACGAGCACGACGGGACGCACGCGCGCGTCGAGGGTCAGCTTCACCATACGCGGTGCGCCGGACTGCTCCATCCAGGCCACGGTCAGGCCGCCCGCGAGGCACGGGGCCACGTTGTCGGGGTGCCCCTCCAGCTCGGTGGCCAGCGCGAACACCTCGTCGTCGCCGAACGCGGCGGCCGCGTCCGGCGCGGCGAGCGCGCGGGCGGCGAGGAGGCCGGCGCAGATGGCCGCCGACGACGAGCCGAGGCCGCGGGCGTGCGGGATGCGGTTGAGGCAGTTCACCCGGATGCCGGCCGGCTGGGCGACTCCCATGCGGTCGAACGCGCGGCGCATGGTCGTGACGATCAGATGACCCTCGCCGAGGTCCACCTCGCCCGCGCCCTCGCCGCGCACCGTCACCTCGACGCCGGGCTCGGCGGTCAGCTCCGCCTCCACCTCGTCGTGCAGGCCGACGGCCAGGCCGAGCGCGTCGAAGCCGGGGCCCAGGTTGGCCGACGTGGCCGGCACGCGGATCAGCACGCTACCCATCCGTTCAGGTCTTCCTCTCCACACGCCGCGATCGCGGGCCGGGGTTCCGGCTCGTCCGTGTTGTGACGCGGGTCAGGCCAGGCCGAGGGCCGCGGCCGCCGCGTGGACGTCGATCGGCACCGTGACCGGCGCCGGGGCGCCGGAGATGGCCCAGTCGGGGTCCTTCAGGCCGTTGCCCGTGACCGTGCAGACGATCCGCTGCCCCGGCTCGACGAGCCCCGCGGCGTGCGCCTGGAGCAGGCCGGCGACGCTGGCCGCCGAGGCCAGCTCGACGAACACGCCCTCCTCCTGGGCCAGCAGCTTGTACGCGGCGGCGATCTGCCGGTCGGTGACCGACTGGATGGCGCCCCCGGACTCGTCGCGGGCGGCGGTGGCCAGGTCCCACGAGGCGGGGTTGCCGATGCGGATGGCGGTGGCGATCGTGTGCGGGTGGGCGACGGGCGCGCCGGTCACGATCGGCGCCGCGCCGCTGGCCTGGAAGCCGAACATCCGCGGCGCCTTCGAGGACACGCCGTCGGCGAGGTACTCCGTGTAGCCCATCCAGTACGCGGAGATGTTGCCGGCGTTGCCCACCGGGATGCAGTGGATGTCGGGCGCGTCGCCGAGCGTGTCGACGATCTCGAACGCGGCCGTCTTCTGGCCCTGGAGCCGGAACGGGTTGACCGAGTTGACCAGCGCGATGGGGTAGCTGGAGGACAGCTTGCGGGTCATCTCCAGGCAGTCGTCGAACGACCCCTCGACCTGGAGCAGGGTGGCGCCGTGGACGAGCGCCTGGGCCAGCTTGCCCATGGCGATCTTGCCCCGGGGCACGAGCACGGCGCAGGTGAGCCCGGCGCGCACGGCGTAGGCGGCGGCCGAGGCCGAGGTGTTGCCGGTGGAGGCGCAGATGACCGCCTTGGCGCCCTCCTCGACGGCCTTGCTGATGGCCATGGTCATGCCACGGTCCTTGAAGCTGCCGGTCGGGTTGGCGCCCTCGACCTTGAGATACACGTCACAGCCGGTGAGGGCCGAGACGCGGTGCGCGGGCACCAGGGGCGTGCCGCCCTCCAGAAGCGTGACGACCGGCGTCTTCGTGGTGACCGGAAGACGCTCTCGGTACTCCTCGATGAGGCCACGCCACGACCTGCTCATGATGACTCCCTGCCTGCGGTGTTGCGCCCGAGTGTACGGGGTGGCGAGGCGCGCCGCCGACCGCCGTCCACAGGGCGGACGGGTCCCGAGGAGGTTCCGACGGGTGTCCCGCATTACAGGAAATTCTCAGCATCTCCCGATAAAGTCTCGGCCAGGGGGTCACCAACATGAACGCGCGTCCTGCCATGACGCAGAACGACTTTTCTCCTTTGCAGCAACCGGAGCTCGGCGCCTGGACGCCTGCCCGGTCCGTGAGCGTGGTGATTCCCGCGCACGGCGGGCCGCACCTGGACCTGACGCTCGCGGCGCTCGCCGCGCAGACGTACCCGGCCCACCTCATGGAGGTGCTGGTCGTGGACGACGGCAGCGAGCCGCCGATCCGCCTGCCGGAGATCCGCCCGCACAACACCCGCCTGGTCCCCGTGGAGACCGGCTGGGGCATCGCGAACGCGGTCAACACCGGGGCCAACGCCGCCGACGGCGAGGTCATCCAGCGGCTCGACGCCGACATGGTGCCCTGCCGCGAGCACATCGAGGCGATGGCCCGCTGGCACCACCTCACCGACTACCTGGTCACGATCGGGATGAAGCGGTTCGTCGAGGTGCCGCCGCTGACCCCGGAGGAGGTCTTCCGGGCGCGTGACCTGGGAGAGCTGTTCGACCTGGACAAGGCGGTGGCCAGCTCCACTGAGGCGACGATCGCCAAGACCGACGGGCTGCGCAAGAGCCGCAACCCGTACCACGTGTGCACCGGGCCCACGGTCGCCATGCCGCGCGAGGTCTTCCACGCCGTGGGCGGGCTCGACCCGACCGTGCTGCGCGGCGAGGACACCGAGTTCGCCTACCGGCTGGCCATGCACGGCGTGGTGTTCGTCCCCGACATGGAGGCGCGGGCCGTCCATCTGGGGCTGCCCGCCCAGCACCGCGACCGGGAGCGCGCGGTGCGGGCCGTCGGGCCGTATCTCGCGCACCGCATCCCGCTCCGCCGCGACCTGCGCAAGGACCAGGGGCGGCGGTGGCTGGTGCCGTACGTCGAGATCGTGCTGGACGTGACCGACACCTCCGAGGCCGTCGTACGGCAGGCGGTGTCCGCCGCGCTGGACGGCAAGCTCCAGGACGTGGTGGTGACGCTGGTCGGGCCCTGGTCGCCGCTGCGCGAGGGGCGGCGCTCGGTGCTCGGCGACCCGTGCTTCGAGCTGCGGCTGATGCGCGACCTGTTCGCCCACGACGACCGGATCAGGCTGATCGACGAGGCCGCGCCCACGCCCGCCCCCGCGCCGTTCCGCTACCGGGGGCCGGTGGACGTGCCGCTGCATCGCGCGACGCTGGAGCGCATGGTCGAGGACGTGCAGAAGGACCTCACGGGCGTGCTCGTCGTGGACCTGCCCGACGGGCGCGCGGCGCGGCTCGAACGCACCTCCGCGCTCGCCCGGGCGCTGCTGCTGACCGAGCCGGGCGGCGACCTGGACGAGGTCATCGCGACGACCCACGGCGTGCGGCACGTGGCGCCGGAGCGCTACTGGCCGCCGGCCGCTCCCCCGGCCGCCGCCTCTCCGGGCGCGTCGGCCTCGGGGTCCGGTACCGCCGTCTCGGCCTCCGGCTCCGGCGCCTCAGCCGCGGCCTCGGCCTCGGGATCCGCGTCCGCGGAGGAGACTCGGACCGCCAAGCCGTCGGCCAAGGCCGCGCCGGCCGCGGTTCACGCGCCGGCCTCACCCGAGGGCGAGCGTTCCCTGCTCGGCCGCCTGAAGTCCGCCCTCCGCTCGGGCTGACGTCCCCTCAGAAGACGCGGGAGAGGGCCCCGAGCGGGCCCTCCGCTCAGGCCGGCACCCCTCTCCTGAGGGGCCGCGAACTCGCGGACGCCCTCTCAGAGGCCGCGGGAGAGGGCGGCCCCAGGGCGCGGGTGAGAGCCCAAGGGGGCCCTCCGATCAGGCCGTCCCGCCCGAGGGCGCCGGGCACGGAAGGGCCGAGGGCGTACAGGTCAGGAGCGCGCACCTGGGGAATCGGGCGTACGCATCGAGGGCGCCGTACGCGCCAGGCGAGGGAGTCAGGTGCGCGGGCGTTTGCCGAGGGCGCGTTTGACCGTGGTGGACAGCAGCGCGCGCATGCCCTGCTGGGCGCGGTTGGCCGCGGCGAGCTGCCGGCGCAGGCCGCTGACCTCGCGGCGCAGCTCGACCGTGGTCTTGCGCCACCGGCCGGACTCGTCGCGCCACTTGCCCACCTGCCCGCGCAGCCGCTCGACCTCCTTGGTCAGCCGCGCGATCTCCGCCTGCGCCTCGGCACGGGCGCGCAGGGCGCTGCGGCGGCCGGTGACGGCCGCGGGCTCGGTGGTGAAGGCGTACGTCCCGCCCTCGACCCACGTCACGCCCGCCACCTCGTCCACCACGTCGTCGAGGTCCTCGCCGGGCCGCGCGACGACGCGGGCGCGGGCGAAGGCGGCGGTGCGTTCGAGCCGGGCCGCCACCACCCCGTCGGGCGACTCCTCCAGGAGCACGCTGACCAGGCCCAGCCCCTCCTCACGGCACAGGTCGAGCAGCCGCGCGAGGCTGTCCACGCCCGGCGACCAGCCCGGCGGCAGGCGCAGCACGAACGGCACGGCCGGGTCCACCTCGGCGGAGTCCGCCAGGCGTACGCGGCCCTCGTGCCGGTAGTGGCCGTGGACGAGCACCAGGTCGAGCCCGGGATCGGTGAGCGGGGCGCGGCGCTCGCGCTCCAGCGACTCCCACGGCCCGGTGATAACGACCGACAGGTCGGGCACCGTGCCGGCGAGCAGCGCGTCCACCGTGGCGCGCACGCTCTCGTACCCGACCGTGCCGTCGACCACGGCGGTGACGTAGGGCACCTTCCACTGGCGGCCCGGATGGGAGCGCAACCACCGGTAGGACGGGATGCGGTCGGCCACGAACGCGTGGCTGACCCGGTCGATGCTCGCCTTGTCGCGCATGCGCATGGTGGGCCCGAGGTGGTAGGCGCGGGCGCGCGGCTCGGGCACGAACACCGCGCCGGCCTGGGCCAGCCGGTAGCCCATCTCGGTGTCCTGGCCGAGGACGAGGTCGTCGTCCATCGGCCCGGCCGCCTCGATCAGCCGGGCCGCGACCGAGGTGGCGCCGCCGACGTGCAGGCTGAAGGGCCGCTGCGGGTTGTCCGTCAGGCCGTCGGTGCGCTCGACCAGGTCGATGATCCAGCCGTGCGGCTCGGCCGGCTCGAACGCCTTCTCCAGGTCGTCGGGCAGCTCGGCGGGCGCGGGCGCGTCGGTGAACCGGATGTAGCCGGTCACGACGAGGTAGGGCGCGGCGTGGTGCCAGCGCATGTGGGCCTCGACGGCGCCCGGCGTGAGCAGCACGTCGGAGTCGAGCCAGTGGACGATGTCGCCGCTCGCCTCGGCCAGCCCGGCGTTCCGGGCCGCGGCCCGGCCCGGGGCGTCGCAGGTGATCAGGCGCGTGGCGGCCGGCCGGACGGCCGGCAGCCGCAGCGGGGGCGCGCTGCCGTTGTCGACGACCACGACCTCGGTGAGCTCCGCCGGGTAGGTCTGCCGGGCCAGCGCGGCCAGCGCCAGGTCGAGCTTGTCCTGGTTGTCGTACGCGGGGACGACCACGCTGACGCGCAGGCGGGGCGTGAAGTCCTCGGCCGGTCGCAGGACGCGGTAGTCGTTGCCGCGGACCCTCATGCCGCCTCCCTCGCTCACGCCGCCTCCTCCCTCGCTCACGCCGCCTCGCTCCTCGCTCACGCCGCCTCCACCTGCGCGTTCGTGCCGTGCTCCATGAGCAGGCTCGGCCGGAAGCCGTGCCACTGGCTGGTGGCCACCTTGAGGAAGTGGGCGAGCGGGAGCTGCCAGGTGTGCGCCCCGCTGAGCCCGCGGCGCAGCACGTAGCCGAGGCCGTGGGTGCGGTAGGTGCTCGCGCCGGCCTCGGTGGCGGCCTTCAGGAAGTCGCGGTCGACGGCCCGCGGCTGGGCCGGGAACCCGCCGATGCGCCGGAAGTCCTCGCGGGAGACCAGGATGGTGCCGCCGGCCACGTGGTCGGACCACACCTCGCTGCGGTACGCGGCGCCGCTGGCGAACGCGCTGCGCCGGATCGTGGCCCGCAGCGGCTCCAGGTAGAAGAACTCGCCGGAGGTGCCGGTCACGTCGGCGCCGGAGTAGGTCAGGGCCATGACCAGGTCGGCGAGGTGGTCGGGGCCGTACCAGTCGTCGTCGTCCCACTTGGCCAGGTGGTGGCCGCCCGCCAACGCCGCCGCCTCGTTGAGCACCGTGCCGAACGGCACCTCGGCGGGCATCTCCTTCCACGCGACGGGCAGCGGGAGGTCCTCGACCGCCCGGCGCACGCTCTCGTACGGCACCCCGTGCAGTCCCAGGACCACCTCGACCTCGGCCCCGCGCTGACGGGCGATCTGGGCGAGCGCGCCGTGCACCAGCTCGGGCCGCTTGGTGGCCATGACGACGCTGACCGACGGCGTCGCGGCGGGGCGGTGGGCCAGGCGGCGCAGCCGTACGCTGTGCTCCTCGCGTCGCAGGTCGGCCAGGCAGCGGACGGTGCCGTCGGGCTCGTGGGCGAGCCAGGAGCGGTCGGTGAGCAGGGCCGCGAGGTCGGCGGGCACCCAGGCGGGGGCGTGGGCGGCGGTGAGCGGGACGCCGGCGGCGGCCAGGCGTAAGACGTCGTCGAGCGCGACCGGACCGTCGGGCCAGTCGACCTCCAGGCCGCGCAGCGGGCGCAGGGCGGCGATGTCGGGCGGCTGCGTCCGCGTCGAGGCCGGCGGCGCTTGAGGGGCCTCGGGGGGCCGCGCGTCGCTCGCCCACCCGGCGCCGCTCCAGCGGAGCCGGGCGAGCCCCTGGTCCGGCGTGCGCGTGAATCCGCAGGGAGTGACGGACATGCGTGCGGTGCTCCTCGGCCGGGGGGACTCAGATCGGCGCCTACCTTACGCCCGTTTGACTGCCATCAAGGCAGATGCCCCGTGAGCAGCAGAATGATCTCCCAGCTTGGAAAGGATCTCTCCCAGAATGTCTCCAGGAACTTATGGCAACGTAGTGTCGAATGTTGATTAAGGTGTCAATAAATCCTGACGCCTGATTTGTCCATGTCGACGAAAGGTTTGCGCGGATGCTCTCGCCTCGCCGATTGGCAGCGGCCGCCGCGGTTCTCGGAGTCCTGGCCGTCGCCGCCCTCGTGCTGCTCGTCCTCGGCGGGCTCGTGACCGTGGGCGCCGCGGCGGCGACGGGGGCGTTCCTGATCGCTCTGTCCGCCCTGGCCCTCCTCGTGGTCGTCGTGCGCCGCCTCGACGGCAAGGCCCAGCGCATCGACCTGCGGGTCAAGCGACACGAGAGCGAGCTGGCGAAGACCCTCACCGCCCTCAGGCGCGTCGAGACGCGGCTCGACCGGCTGAGCGCCGCGGTGGAGCAGGCGTCCGCCCGGCGTGAGGAGGACCTGTCCGCGATCCTGGCCTCGCTCGGCGAGGACCGCGTGAACGCGATGGTCCGCGCCCGAGAGGTCGAGGAACTGCGCGAGGAGGTCCGCGCGCTGGCCAAGGGATCGGTATGAGCCAGGCGGCCGGTACCAGCCGGGCAGCCGGTACGAGCAGGGCGGCCGGTACGAGCAGGATGGCACGCGTCCCCCGCGTCAGGCACAACGACTACGGCACCCTGGAGCCCCCGGCTCTCGGGACGTGGCGGCCGGAGCTGACCGTCTCGGTGGTGATCCCGGCCCACGGAGGCCAGGAGGACCTGGAGCGGACCGTGGCGTCGCTGGCCGCGCAGACGTATCCGGCCGAGCTGGTCGAGGTGGTCGTCGCCGACGACGGCAGCGAGCCGCCCCTCGACGTGCCGGGCGCGCGCGTGGTGCGGGTGACGCGGGGCTGGGGCAGGGGCGCGGCGCGGGAGACCGGCCGGCTCGCCGCCACCGGCGACGTGGTCCACTGGCTCGACGCCGACATGATCCTCGGGCCCGCGCACGTCGAGGCGCACATGCGCTGGCACCACCTCATCGACCACGCCGTGGTGCTCGGCGACACCTGGTTCGTGGACGCGCCGGGCGAGGAGGGCGTCCGGTCGGAGTACACGCGCACGATCCTGGAGTCGACGCGCATGCTGAAGGACGCCGGCTCCGCGGCGTACCTGCTGCACACGGGCGCCTCCAGCTCCGTGCGCGCCGACCTGCTGCGCGCCGCGGGCGGCGTGGACACCGAGCTCAACATGGCCGAGGACACCGAGCTCGGCTACCGGCTCGCCCAGGCGGGCGCGGTGTTCATCCCCGACCCCGAGGCCCGCGCCGAGCACATCGGCCCGTCCACGGTCATGCGGCGCGAGAAGGACGTGCACCGGCACAACTGGTCCTACCTGGGCGATCTGGTGCCCGAGCTGCGGTGGCTGCGGGCGCACCCGCAGCGCCACTGGCGCGTGCCGTACGTGCGGGCCGTCGTGCCGGCGACCACGTACGAGGAGACGCGCGGCGCGGTGGACGCGGTCCTGGCCGGAGCGCCCGCCGACACGGCCGTCACGATCACCGGCCCGTGGGCGGAGCTCACGGACGGCCGGCGCGACAGCCTGGACGAGCCCCTGCTGGACGCCCGCCTCCTCACCCACCTCTACCGGTACGAGCCGCGCGTCTCCTTCGCCGAGGACGAGCCGCTGTCCGCGGCTCCCACGCCGTTCCTGCTGCGGCTGCCGGCCGGCTGGGCGCCCGGCGCCGACACGCTGTCCCGGCTCGTCCGGCTGGCGGACGCCGACCTGCTCGGCCTCGTCTGCGTGGCCCTGGCCGAGTCGCCGCAGGGCGTGGTCGCGGCCCGGCTGGAGCGCACCGCGGCCTTCGCCCGGGCGGCCCGCCTCAACGGCGCGGACGACGATCTGGTGGACGAGATGTTCGGGTCGCTGTGGGTGAGCGGGGCCGAGTACGGGCTCGTCCCGGTCGCCGAGGCCGAGTCGACGGCCGGTGACGCCGCCAGGTGGCGGGCCGTGGCCGCCGAACGCCTGACGGAGGTCAAGAGCCTCCAGGCCGAGGTGGAACGGCTGTCGGCCGAGGTGGAGCGCCTTTCGACCGAGGCCGCGGCCGGGGCCGATGCCGGGGCCGGGGAACACGGGCGGCTGACCTCGCTCATCAGGCACCTGAGGAGCGCGGGATGATCGCGGAGCTGCTGGCGGAGATGCCGGGCGCCCGGGTCTTCCTCGCGGGGATCGCCGCCGCCGACCTGCCCCGCTCCCCGTCCGGAGAGGACGCGCCGGCGCCCCCGGTCGACCTCGACCGGGACCTGCTGGAGCCCCTGTCCGCCGCCGAACAGGCCGCGGAGGTGCTGGTCCTCGCCCGCACGCCCGCCGACCTGCGGCGCGCCGCCACCCTGCACAAGCTGCTGCCGGAGACGCGCCGCGTGGTCGTCGCCGTCCTGGACACCCCGCCGGCGCATCCCGCGCCGGTGCCCACGCCGACGCCCGCGCACCGCTGGCGCTCGCTGTCGGACCTGCGGGTCCACCGGCCCAAGGACCGGGTGTGGGTGGTGGACGCGCACTTCTCCGCGCCCACGCCCGCCGGCCGTACCGTGGCCGCGACCTCCCGGGCGTTCGCCGGGCACCGGCTCGACGTGATCGGCGCGCCCGCCGCGGCCATCGCGGGCGTCGGCGCCGCCGACTGGCGGCCCGGCGACCCCAACGCCACCCCCGCCGAGATCACCGGCCCCGTGCCGGAACGGGTCGGCGCCCCGGGCGGCGACGTCGTCCTCCGCACCTCCGAGACCGCGCCCGCCGCGCCGCCCGAGGACGGCTCGCGCGGCTGGGCCGGCGACGAGCGGCCCGTCGAGCGGCCCATGGCGCGGGCCGCCACCTGGGAACGGCTCGGCCGTCCCGGCGGCGCCGCGCTGCCCCTCGCCGACCCGGACGTGCTCGCCGAGCCGTCCATGGTCCCGCCCGTCGACGAACGCCTGGTCAACCCGCAGGGCTTCGTCACCACCCCGTCGCGCGGCATGGCCTCGCTGGAGGAGCGCGACGGCCGCTGGGCGGTGGTGCTCGACGGCAGGGCGGTGACGACGTTCGCAGAGTCCGGCGGCGTCACGGACGCCGACGTGGCCAGGCTGCGGCAGGTCCGCGGCGTCGAGGTGGACTGGCGGCGCGCCCACAGCGGGCCCCTCGCCGCCGTGCGGGTGCTGGCCGGGCTCGCCGCGGCCGGGGTCCCGCTGGTCGCCGAGTCGGTGCCGCGCTGGGCGGGCGGCCTCGGCGACGACCTCGTCGCCCTGCTGACGAGCCGTCCCGACCTGTCCGACGACCTGCGGCGCGAGGAGCACAGCGTCCGGCTGCGCCGCCGGGCCCTGCGCACCCACGGCGTCGCGGCCCGCTGGGAGCAGCTCGGCGCGCCGGCGCCCGCGCCGCCGCTCACGTCCGTCCTGCTCGCCACCCGCCGCGCCGACATGGTCGGCTTCGCCCTCCGGCAGGCCGCCCGGCAGCGTGGCGCGCAGCTCGAAGTGGTGCTGGCCCTGCACGGCGTGCCCCGTGGCCATCCCGACGTGGCCGCGGCGATCGCCGCCCACGAGGGGCCGCTGACCGTGTACGAGGCCGACGGGCGGGAGATCTTCGGCGAGGTGCTCAACCACGCCGCCGCCCGGGCGTCCGGCTCGTTCCTGCTCAAGATGGACGACGACGACTGGTACGGCCCGGACTTCCTGTCGGACCTGCTGCTCGCCCACTCCTACTCGGGAGCGCAGGTGGTGGGGACCGTGCCGGAGTTCGTCCACCTGGCCTCGATCGACGTGACCGTGCACCGCAGCCAGGTCACCGAACAGATCAGCAGCTTCGTGGCGGGCGGCACGATCCTCGTCGAACGGTCGGCGTTCCAGGCCGTGGGCGGGTTCCGGCCGCTGCGCCGGTCGGTGGACACGCAGTTCCAGGAGGCGCTGCAGGCCGCGGGCGGGCAGATCTACCGCACCCACGGCCTCGGCTACATCCTGCGTCGCGGGCCCGCGGCCAACCACACGTGGCAGGAGCCGATCGGCACGTTCCTGCAGCGCAACAAGAGGCAGTGGCGCGGGTTCCGTCCCAGCGCCCTCATGGAGCTCGACCGGAGCACCGCATCATGACCCCGACCATCGTGACCCTCATCCCCCGCATCCGGCGGCAGGACTTCGGCGTGCTCACCCCGCCACCGCTCGGCGGCTGGACGCCGGCCCTGACCGTCACCGTCGTCATCCCCGCCCACGACCGGCAGCGCACCCTCGACCTCACCCTCGCGGCGCTGTCGGCGCAGACGTACCCGGCCGAGCTGATGGACGTCGTCGTCGTGGACGACGGCAGCCCGGAGCCGCTGCGCCTGCCCGAGGCGGTTCCGGACGGCACCAAGCTCATCTCCAGCCCGCCGGGAGGCTGGGGACGGGCCTGGGCTCTGCAGGCCGGCCTCGACGCCGCCTCCGGCGAGGTCGTGCTGGTGCTGGACGCCGACATGGTGCCCCATCGCACGCACGTGGAGGCCCAGCTCCGCTGGCACCACCTCGCCCCGTACCTGGTGGTGCTGGGCTGGATCGACTTCACCTCCGCCGAGCGGCTGCCCCGGCCCGAGGAGGTCCGCGCGGCCCTGCGGGCGGGCGAGGAGGAGAGCCTGTTCCCGCTCGCGGAGGAGCGCCACGACTGGGCCGAGCAGATCATCCATGACCACGACGGTCTGCGCGCCGCGTCCAGCTCGCTGGCCACGCGGATCCACGTCGGGGCGACGGCCTCCTACCCCGCCGCGCTGCTGCGCTCCATCGGCGGGCTGGACACCTCGCTCGTGCTGGCGGAGGACACCGAGCTCGGCTACCGGCTCACGCAGGCGGGCGCGGTCTTCGTCCCGGACCCGCAGGCGCGGGCCTGGCACGTCGGGCTGCCGACGGCCATGCGCGACTTCGCCGCGCTCAAGCGCTACAACGACCCGTACGTCGCCGACCGCGTGCCGTACCGGCGCTACCTGCGCACGGACCCGGGCCGGCAGTGGCTCGTGCCGTACGTGGACGCGTACGTGCCGGCCGGGACCTACGAGGACGTGCGGGCGAGCGTGGACGGGCTGCTCGGCGCGAGCCTGCCCGACGTCCGGGTCACCGTCGAGGGCCCGTGGACGTCCCTCGGCGAGGAGCGCCGCTCCCCGCTCCGCGACCCCGACCTCGACCTGCGGCTGATCCGGGCGCAGTTCGCCCACGACCCGCGGGTCCGGCTCGCCCCTCCCCCGGGCTGGCCCGCCGCCGATCCCGGGCTCGCGCGGGAGCCCGCGCGGGAGTCCGGTCGGGAGCCCGCGCGGGAGGCGGCACCGGGATCGCCGCCGGTCGTGCCGCCGTTCCGGCTGCTCGTGCCGCCCGGGTGGGTGCCGTCCCAGGACGCCGTGGAGCGGCTGGTGCAGCGGCTGGAGGAGACCGACGGCGGCGTCCTGTGCCTGGCGCTGGACGAGACCGAGGACGGCGTGGTGGTCGCCCGCCTGGAGCGGACGGCGGCCCTGTCGCGCGCCGCCCTGGTCGCCGGGCCCGGGGAGCACCTGGACGACGTCCTGGACGAGGTGTTCGGCCTGGAGTGGCTGGACGGCCGCGCGTGGGGCTTCTCCCGCCGCCCGGCGGTCTACCCGCCCCGCCGGCGGCCGGTGCCCGAGCACGTCGTCCAGCTCGCCCAGCGCGACAAGGAGATCCTGCTGCTGCGCAAGCGCGCGGCCGCGCTCCGGACGGAGCTGGCGGAGCAGCGCAGGCTGGCCGGCAAGGCGACCAGGGACGCGGCGCGCTGGCGGCAGAAGGCCGAGGAGTGGCGCCGCAAGGCCGTGACCCTGTCCCGCTCACGGGAGCGCACGGTGCTGCGCCGGGCCGTGCGCCGCGTCCGCGGCCTCACCTCGCCCGCCGACACCTGAGGGCTCGCTAGGCCGCCGGGTACGGGTGAGCGGCCGGGGCCCGCAGCCGCTCCTCCTGGGAACGGGTGATCCGCCGGACGACGACGGCCACCAGCGCCGCCGCGATGATCCACAGGCCGATGCCGACCAGGTCGAACCACGCTCCGGAGCGCAGCGACTCCAGGTCGTCCTTGCGCAGCAGCCGCGCCGCCACATGGGAGATCCAGGAGCCGGCGAGCCAGGCGGCCCACCATCCGCGGACCAGGCCCGGGCGGGGAGCCACGGTCAACGGCTGGTCGGCGGCGCCGGGCAAGGAGGCGTTCCAGATGTCGTCCACGATCTGCTTGGGGATCCACCAGCCGACGATCGGGACGAACCAGCCGAAGACCAGCCACGGCTTGGCGCGCCGGTGCGGCCACGGGGACAGCGCCTCGGCGTTGGCCCGGGCGCGGAACAGCCATACCAGGAACACGACGCCGCAGGTCACCGCGGCGGCGAACTCCGCCAGGCCCGACAGGGAATAGAGCAGGTCGCCGCGCTCGATCTCGGCGTCCTCGACCGCCAGGGGGTCGGCGATGAGCCGGTCGAGGAGGTCGATGTAACCCACGCCGATGAGTCCGGCCACGACCTCGACGACGACGTCGGCGGCCAGCAGGGCGAGGAACGCGGTGCCCAGCCCGCGGATCGGGCGCACGGGCATGGGAGGCGGCGGGAAGGACATCGGCGGCGGCCCGGTGGGGCTTGCTGGATGCACGGGAACTCCTGGGGGGTGCGGGAAAGCGCCAGTATCGCGGCGTTCCACCCCGTCGGGGCCGGCCGGGGAGCGACCTGAGACGCAGTCGTGATCATCGAAGAAAGTGTCGGTCGCTCATGACAGTCTGGGCCGATGCCCACGACGATCTCAGGCTTCGACGAACGTACGGTCCGGGTGGACGGTCTCGACCTCCACGTGGCTTCAGGCGGCGAGGGGCCGCCGTTGCTGTTGCTGCACGGCTTCCCGCAGACCCATCTGGCCTGGCGGCACGTCGCCCCCGCGTTGGCCGACCGCTTCCGCGTCATATGCCCCGACCTGCCCGGCTACGGGGCCAGCGCCAAGCCAGGTGACGGCCACGAGCACTACGCCAAGCGGGTGACCGCGGCGACCATGGTGGCGCTGATGCGGCAGCTCGGCCACGACCGGTTCAGCCTGGTCGGCCATGACCGTGGAGCGCTGGTCGCCTTCCGCGCGGCGCTGGACCACCCCGACGCCGTCGACCACCTCGGCGTGATCGACGTCATTCCCACCGTCGACATGTGGGAGTCGCTGGCGGGCGTGGGCGGCGTCTTCGGTTTCCACCTGTATTTCCTCGCCCAGCTCAACGACCTGCCCGAACGGATGATCGGCGCCGACCCCGACACGTTCTTCGGCCACTTCCTCGACACCTGGGCCGAGGCCGGCACGTACGACGCCGAGATCCGTGAGACGTACCTGGCCGCGACGCGCGATCCGGAGACGATCCACGCCATCTGCCAGGACTACCGGGCCAGCGCCTTCGTCGACGCGGCCCACGACGGCGAGGACCGGCAGGCCGGCCGGCGGATCAAGGCCCCGACCCTGGCGATCTGGCAGGACCCCGGCGACATGGTGCTGCCGTTCGACCCCTCGGCGATCTGGCACGGCTGGGCGGCCGATGTCCGCACCCTGACGCTTCCCGGCGGGCACTTCCTGCCGGAGACCCAGCCGGACGCCGTCATCGCGGCGATCAGAAGCCTGATCGGCTGATCACGGGGACCGGCCATTCAGCCCGCTTGCGGGGTCTGCTCGACGAGCGTCGCGATGGCGCGGTCGAGGAACCGGCAGAACTGCTGGTGCTCGCCGGGGGGCGAAGCGATCGGTCAGGGCGCGTACGAGCACGATGACTCTGACCCGGGAGGAGTTCCCCGACGCCCTCGGCGAGGAACGGTTCGACGCGATCCTCGACCCGATCGGCGGGGCGACCGCATCGCCAGCCTGGCCCGGCTGGCCCCGGACCGCCCCTGGCCGGTTGGCCGCCAGCGCCACCCGTGCCCTGGCACTGGTGGCCGCCGGCTCGGTACGCGTCGACATCACCGCCGAGTACGAGCCGGCCGACGTCGAGACCGCCATCGCCCATCTGGCCGGTGGCACCACCCGCGGCAAGAGCGTCGTCCGGATCGCTTGAGGCCGTCGCACGGGCCGCGTGCGAGCCGCACCGGCCCGCGATCATGCGGCTGGGACGAGACCTAGGCCGATCGGCGCAGTGACGGCAGGGCTATGTGCCGATGCCGGTGCGGCTGAGGTTCCCTAGGCTCTGGCCATGACGTTGACCTTTGCGAAGAAGACGGGGACCGCGGTCGTCCTCGGACCCGGCGGACCGGTCGGGACGGCGTGGCTGGCCGGGCTGGCGGCGGGGCTGCGGCGGGAGGGCGTGGACCTGGGGGCGGCCGATCTGATCGTGGGGACGTCGGCCGGCGCCATCGTGGGGGCGATCCTGGCCGTCGGAGGAGACCTCGAGCGGCTGGCCGTCCTGCCCGCGCCGACCGATCCCGGAGCCGGCGGCGTACGTCCCGACCCGCGGAGACTCGCGGAGGTGTTCGCGACGCTCGGCGACACCGGGCTCGACCGGACCGAGGCCCTGCGCCGCGTCGGCCGGCTCGCCCTGGCCGCCTCGACCGGCGACGAGGGCGCCGCCGTCGCCCGGATGCGGTCCCTGATCGGCGCGGCGGAGTGGCCGGACCGGCCGCTCCTGATCCCGGCGGTGGACGCCGGGACGGGCGAGGCGGTGGTGTGGGACCGGCACGGCTCCGCCTCGCTGCCCGAGGCCGTAGCGGCCGGCACCGCGTTCCCCGCGACCGCGCCGCCGATCACCATCGACGGGCGGCGTTACCTCGACGGCGCGCTCAGGGACGGCACCAACCTCGATCTGGCCGACGGCGCGAGCGTGCTGATCGTGGCTGAGCCGATGGCGCACCTGTACGGCACGAGCGATGGCGCGGCAGGCGAACGAGGGGTGGTCGTACGGCTGGTTCCGGACGCCGAGGCGATCGAGGCGTTCGGCCCGGACCTGAACGACCGCGCCGCCTGGGGACCGGCCTATCAGGCGGGCGTAGGACAGGCCCCCGACGCCGCCAAGGCGGTGCGAGCGCACTCGGCGATCGCTTGACCGGCATCCCCCCAGCTCAGACCTTCGTCCGTGACCGCGAGGTCCGCAGCGGCGCGAGGCCGTCGAAGACGATGGCGAGCATCCGCTCCCGCACCTCCTCCTGGAGGCGGCCCTGCACGGAGGCTCGTGAGGTGGCGACGAGCAAGGCGTACACCTCGGGCAGTTCGATGTCGTCCCGGACGGCGCCGGCGCGTTGGGCATGCCGCAGCAGCGTGCCGACGGCACGACGCAGCCCCTCCGACGCCTGAGCGGCGTCGCCGCCGCCGTCACCACCGGCGTCGAGCAGGGCCTCGCCTATGGCGATCTTGCCGGGCGCGTCGGCGACGAGGTGGCTGAAGAAGCCGAAGAACGCCGCACCCGGGTCCGTGGCCTCGAACAGCGCTTCGGCCTGCTCGCGCAGGCGATCGAAGCGCTGCGTGAGGACGGCCTCCAGCAACGCCGCCTTGGTGGGGAAGTGCCGGAAGACCGTGGCGATGCCGACGTCGGCCCGGCGAGCCACCTCCTCGGTGGACGCGGACGGGCCGTCGCTGCCGAAGACCTCTTCGGCGATGGTCAGGATCCGCTCCCGATTGGATCGCGCGTCGGCGCGTTGCGGCCCTCTGCCGCCCGCCTCCCGGTCACGTGGGGTGCTCATCGCGCTTTCCCTCGCAGTCGCCGCTATCCGAAGTCGCGACTCCGTATAATCGGAGTCCGCACTTCGGATAGTACTTCGACACGACCGCACGTCGGCGCGGACGACAGGAGAGTGCCATGTCCCAGGTCCCCACCCCCCGAGAGGTCTTCCTCGCGCTCGTGAACGGCGTCGCGGAGGGCCGTTGGAACGAACTGCCCGACCTGTACGCGGAGCGGACCCATGTCACGCACCCGTTCCACCCGCTGCGCGTCGCCGCGCTCCGCACCCGCGACGAACTGCGCGAACACTTCAGGCCGACCGGCGAAGGCCCCCGGCTGCGGCGCCGGGCGACCGACATCACGATCCACGAGACGACCGACCCCGAGGTCATCGTCGCCGAGTTCGCGTACCAGGGAACGGTCGAGGAGACCGGGGAGCCCTTCACGCTGCCCGGCATCTTCGTGCTCCGGGTGCGCGACGGCGAGATCGTCAGCTCCCGCGACTATTTCGACCACGTCACCGCCGCCCGGGTCCGCGGGCAGTTCGACGCGCTCGTCACGGCCCTGCGGGAGGGCGGCGCCACTTCGGCCTAGCCGGCCGGGGCGGCGCCTGTCGTCGCGCGCACCGCGGGCGGGCAGCCCAGGCGGCGATATCGGCCGGGCGCCATGCCGTACTCGCGCTTGAAGGCATTGGCGAAGGCGAACTCCGAGCCGTAGCCCACCGCGGCGGCGATCTCGCTCAGCGCGGCGTCGGAGTCGCGCAGCATGCGCGCGGCCGTGCCCAGCCGCCACCAGGTCAGATAGGTCAGCGGCGGCTGCCCGACGAACTGGGTGAACCGGCGGGAGAACGCCGCGCGGGACAGCCCGGCGCGGCGGCCGAGCGACTCCACCGTCCACGGATGGGCGGGGTCGCGGTGGATGCCGTCGAGCGCGGCGGCGATGGCCGGGTCGGCCAGCGCGGCGGCCCAGCCGCCGACCTCGCAGTGCTCCGCCGAGACGTCGAACCAGGCACGCAGGATGTACAGCAGCAGCATGTCCAGCAGCGCCGACACCACCATGTCCGCGCCCGGCCGCGGGTTCTCGATCTCCTTGCCGAGCAGCTCGACGGCGGCACGCAGCTCGGTGTTGTGCCCCAGCCTGGCGGGCAGGTGGATCATCTCGGGCAGCCCTCTGAGCAGCGGATGCGCCCGGCTGGAGTCGAGCCGGTAGCCGCCACAGAGCGTCACCGTGACAGGCCCCGCGCCCTCGATGGAGGCCGAGGCGAACAGCTCGGCGTCGGCATGCGGATCGCATTCGGGCGCCGCGACGGGGCTGGTGAGCGAGTCGGCCAGCGCGTAGCCGTGCCCGTGGGGGAAGAACAGCACGTCGCCCGGCCCCACCGGGATCGGCTCGCCCTCCGGCGGGATCGCCCAGCACGAGCCCTGCAGGACCACCTGGAAGCCCGCCGAGCCGGGCGCCGCCGGGAACCGCTGCCCCCAGGGCGCGGGCCACGCGACCCGCGCCGAGCGCGGCACGCCCATCCGCATGGAGGCGACCACGTCGCTCAGCACATCCACGACCTGAGTCTAGTGCGAAAGACGATGGCGTATGAATCGCAGACAGAAACGCATTGGATGCCTCTTCCAGGACTTCTAAGGTCGACGTCATGACAAGAGTCCTGGTCAGCGGGGCGACCGGCACGATCGGCCGTCCCCTGGTGAACCAACTGAACGACGCGGGCGCCGACGTCCGCACGGTGACGAGGCAGCTGACCGACCCGGTCGCGCTGAAGGCGGCCCTCGACGGTGTCGACGCGGTGTTCCTGCTGTGGCCGTTCGCCTCGGCCGAGGGCGCCCGCGAGGTGCTGGAGCTGGTCGGGGCCAGGCGGGTGGTCTACCTGTCCTCGGCCGCCGCCCGCCCGTACGAGGTCGAGATCGAGCGCTTGATCGCCGAGACCGCCCGGGAGTGGACGGTGCTGCGCCCGCACGCGTTCGCGGCCAACACCCTGCGGTGGGCCGAGCAGATCCGCGCGGGCGTCGTCCGGCAGCCGTACGGCGACGCGGTCCTGTCCCCCGTCCACGAGCGGGACGTCGCGGCCGTCGCGGTGCGGGCGCTGCTCGACGAAGGGCACCACGGCGCGATCCACACGCTGACCGGTCCCCGGCCGCTGACCCGGCGGGAGCAGGCGCGGGCGATCGGCGCCGCGATCGGCCGGCCGGTGCGGTGGGAGGAGGAGCCCCCGGAGGAGGCCAGATTACGACTGCTCGGCCTGGGATGGCCCGAGCCGGCCGTGGACGGGATGCTGCGCGCTCTCGCCGAGCCCGGCCCGGCCACCGCGACCGTGGAGGAGGTCACCGGAGCGCCCGCGAGCACGTTCGAGACGTGGGCGGGCGAGCACGCCGCGGACTTCCTCGGCACCATGCGGGCCGCCCGCGTCCACGCGTACGGCGACGCCTCGGTGATCTCGCTGGAGGAGGTGCCGGTGCCGGCGCCCGGCCCGGGCGAGGTGCTCATCAAGGTGGCCGCGACGTCGTTCAACCCGTCGGAGGTCGGCCTGCGGATGGGCCTGCTGCACGACGTGCTCGGCGTCACGCTGCCGCTCACGCTCGGCTGGGACGTCGCGGGCACCGTGGTCACCGGAGCGGGTGACCTAGTCCCCGGCGACCGGGTGATCGGGCTCGTCGACGGGGCTGCGGCCGAGTACGCGGTCGCCCGGGCGAGCATGCTGGCCAGGGCGCCGGAGCGGATCCCGCTGGCGGTCGCGGCCGCCGTGCCGGTGGCCGGGCTCACCGCGTGGCAGGCGGTCTTCGAGCACGCCCGCATCGGGCCCGGCAGCCGGGTGCTGATCAACGGGGCCGGCGGCGGCGTGGGGCTGTTCGCCGTGCAGCTGGCCAAGCACGCGGGCGCGTACGTGGTGGCGACCGCCGCCCCGCGCAGCGCCGCCGCCGTGCGGGCGCTGGGCGCCGACGAGGTCGTGGATTACACCACCACTCCCCTGCCGGGTGGCAACGACGTGCTGATCAACCTGGTGGCCGCCGTGCCCGCCTCGGTGACGGCGCTGGCCGAGGAGTTCGTCTCGATCAGCCAGCCGATCGAGCACCCTCGCGCCGTCCAGTTCGTGGCCCGCAACGACCCGAGCCGGCTGACCGAGCTCGTGGCGCTGATCGACAAGGGGGTGGTGGACGTCACGGCGGAAGTCCGGCCGCTGGAGTCCCTGGCGGACCTGCACCGGGCCGCCGAGCGCGGCGCGATCCGCGGAAAGGTCGTCGTGGAGGTGGAAAGGTGATCAGGATCGGCATCATCCTCGGCAGCACGCGGCCGGGACGCAACGGCGAGGCCGTCGCGCGCTGGGTCCACGAGCACGCGGTCAAGCGCGGCGACGCGCACTACGAGCTGGTCGACCTGAAGGACTTCGACCTGCCCCATCTGGACGAGCCGCTCGCCGCGGCCACCGGGGTGTACGAGCACCCGCACACCAGGACGTGGTCCGACACCATCGACGGCTTCGACGGCTTCGTCTTCGTGACGCCCGAGTACAACCACTCGATCAGCGGCGCGCTCAAGACCGCCATCGACTTCCTGTTCGCCGAGTGGCACGACAAGGCCGCGGGCGTGGTCGGATACGGCGTCAGCGGCGGGGTACGGGCGGCCGAGCACCTGCGGCAGGTGCTCGGCCAGGTCAGGGTGGCCGACGTGCAGGCGGGCGTGGAGCTGCTGATGCACGCCGATTTCGAGGGCTTCACCACGTTCAAGCCCGCCGCCCACCAGGAGGACATGCTGGGCAGACTGCTCGACCAGGTCGTCTCCTGGAGCACTGCACTGCGCCCGCTCAGAAGGTGACCACGCGTCAGAATCGGTCGCACGCGCGGCAGCCCCCGCGGCGTAGGGTCTCGGGTGTGGACCCGACATCCCCAGCACCCCGCGTCCTCGTGATCGGCCTCGACCCGTATCGGGTTCCCGGCTCCTGGGACCCGAAGCCGGTGGCCGATGCGATCGAGGTCGGCCTCGCCCGCTTCGCCGAGCACGGTGTCGGCGTCGAGACCTGTCTGTTCGGCCTCGACGGCGGCGACGACGTGGAAACGATCGTCACCCATGCCCTGAGCGCGCGGCCTTGGGAATGCGTCGTCATCGGCGGCGGCGTGCGGAAGGCCGAGGATCAGCTTGAGTTGTTCGAGCAGGTCGTCAACCTCGTCCGACGACACGCTCCGGACGCGGCGATCGCGTTCAACAGCACCCCGACCGACACCTTCGACGCAGCCGCCCGCTGGATCGGCACTCCCGGACCGAGCGGTTCCGGCTGACCAGGCCGGCGCCTGATGAGACGTCCGGCACGTTCCGCCATTGAGCTGTTCCGCGCATGATCTCCTGAACGCGCTGATTCACCCGGGCCGATGAGACGAAGGGCACTGCCCGTGTGAGCAACGTCATGCGATCAGCAGCAAGGCCCGGGGCGGCAGCCCCGATCGCCGTCTGCACCTGCCGACCGATGTACTGGGCACGGAAGAGCGGGGAGTACTCGCCGATCTCGTCCGCCGCCCGCCGGAGAAGAGCGCCCGCCTCCTCGTAGCGGCCGAGCCGGCTCAGGCCGATCGCGACATCTCCCGCCGTGGCCGCCTGGGCGAACCGCGACAAGCCATCGACCTGCAACGCCCTTTCGAGGGTCTCTCTCGCCGCGTCGCCGTGCTCGGGTACGCGGGCCAGCGAGCGCCCCAATCGCATGGCGAGAGAGGCGATGCGGCCGGCGGGGAGCTCGGGAATGGCCAGTCCTCGGCGGGCGTACATGATCGCCCTGGCGGTGTCGCCACGATAGAGGGCGACGCGGCTCAGGCTCTCGATGGCCCGCGCCTCCGCCTTGGCGTCCGCGGCCTTGCGAGCGAGTTCCAGGGCGAGCATCCCAGTACGCTCAGCCTGAACCAGCTTCGCCGCGTCGTAGAGCACCAGAGTCGCTTGGTACAGCAGTTCTGATACGGCCTGCTGAAGCCGGCGGCCGGAGATGTCTGCCACCGCACCTACGTGTGTGACATGGTTCAGAGCACGGGCGGTGAGCGGTATGCCGCCACATTCATAGCGATTCCGGGCAAGGCTGTCGGCGAGCTTGTTCACATAGTGAGGGTCCTGATAAGGATTCCTACTGGCAGACGGCACGAAAACCAATGCAGCGGCTGCCAGGAATTCCCGGCGTTCCACGGGCTCCTCCGTTGCTGGAGACATCCGCACTTCCCAGCCAACGCGACCGAGCAACTCTATTGCTCGGCCCATTCGGGTATCTCTGACACCACTGGACACCTGACTGACCCATGCCTGCGACACGCCCAGGTGTTGAGCAAGATCGGCCTGCGTCCATCGTCTCTGCGCCATGATCGCTTTAAGGGCGTCGGGGAGCGCACGAATGTCCACGACATGAGCGTATAGCTGAGAGCAATCTCGCCTCTATGACTCTATTGCTCTGAGCAATGCCCGTACTGGCGCGAGAAGAAACCCACCGCGAACATGGCCCCAGCCATAAGGGAGATCGCGCATGCCTGCCAAACGCTTGCCAGCGGGGTTTCCTCCGTGCCGGCCGCTGAGCGCACCGGCTGAAGCCGCGATGACTCTGACGGAACTCCTGGAGAAGTACGGCGACAAGCGGGAGTTCATGCCGCTCTACGTCGGCGTCGCGGCTTGGAGGAGGCACCGCCTGACCTCCGTCGAACACCAGGCGGGTGGACGCTGCTCGGTCGTCGGCTTCGACTGCGCCGACCTGGACGAGAAGCTCGCCAGGCAGCCCCGCGTCGGGGAAGTCCTTTCCGCCTGAGCCGCGGTCCCATGTCCTGGACGTGCGTGGGCAACGCTCGGGGGTGCGGGGGGCCGGGAGGCCCCTTGCCAAGGGGGTGTGGGGGAGCTCGGCTCCCCCACTGTCACAGCCCGAGCCGCGTCGCGCGAAGCGCGGCCCTTGCGAGGACCTTGCCTGTGAGCCCCAAACCCAAATCTGGAGCCGGTCCTAGTCGTCGCCCTCGACGCGCATCACACTGGCCACCGCACGGACGATGTCGAGGTCGCGCAGTGCCTTCATCGTCGCCGTCAGCGCCGCGTCCGTCGCCCGGTGGGTGACGATGACGAGCTGGGCGTCGTCGCCGTGGCCCTCCTGGCGTACGGTCTGGATGGAGACGTCGTGGGCGGCGAACAGCTCCGCGACGCGCGCGAGCACGCCCGGCTTGTCGGCGACGTCGAGCGCCACGTGGCAGCGCGTGACCGTCTCGCCCATCGGGTGGACGCTGAGCGAGGCGTACGTGGACTCCTCCGCCCCGCGGGTGCCGGCCAGGCGGTTGCGGGCCACGGCCACCAGGTCACCGAGCACGGCCGAGGCCGTCGGCGCGCCACCGGCGCCCTTGCCGTAGAACATGAGCTGCCCGGCCGACTCCGCCTCCACGAACACCGCGTTGTACGCCTCGCGCACCCCCGCCAGCGGGTGGCTGCGCGGGATCATCGCCGGGTGGACGCGCACGCCGACGGAGCGGCCGTCGTCGGAGCGGGCGCAGATGGCCAGCAGCTTGATGACGTAGCCCATGGCCTTGGCCGAGGCGACGTCGGTGGCGGTGATCTCGGTGATGCCCTCGCGGTGCACGTCGGCGGCCGTGACGCGGCTGTGGAAGGCGAGCCCGGCCAGGATGGCGGCCTTGGCGGCGGCGTCGAAGCCCTCGACGTCGGCCGTGGGGTCGGCCTCGGCGTAGCCGAGCGTCTGGGCCTCCTCCAGGGCGTCGGTGAAGGACGCTCCGGTGGAGTCCATCTTGTCGAGGATGTAGTTGGTGGTGCCGTTGACGATGCCGAGCACGCGCCGCACCCGGTCGCCGGCCAGCGACTCGCGCAGCGGGCGCAGCAGCGGGATGGCCCCGGCGACGCTGGCCTCGAAGTACAGGTCGCCGTTGCCGGCGCGGGCCGCCTCGTGCAGGGTGGCGCCGTCCTCGGCGAGCAGCGCCTTGTTGGCGGTGACCACGGACTTGCCGCGGTTGAGCGCCGCCACGATGAGCGAGCGGGCCGGCTCGATGCCGCCGATCACCTCGACGACGATGTCGATGTCGTCGCGGGTGACCAGCGCCTCGGCGTCGGTGGTGAGCAGCTCGGGGGCGACGTCCACGTCGCGCTTGCGGCCCAGGCGGCGCACGGCGACCCCGGCCAGCTCCAGCGGGGCGCCGACGCGGGCGGCCAGGTCGCCGTCCTGCTCGTGCAGCAGGCGGATGACCTGGGAGCCGACGACGCCGCAGCCCAGCAACGCGACTTTCAGCGGTTTCACGGCCGCACCCTCACGTTTCACAGCTGCCCCCTCAACAGGTCGTCCTCGGTCTCGCCCCGCATGATCACGCGGGCCGCGCCGTCGGCGACGGCGACCACGGCGGGCTTGGGCAGGTAGTTGTAGTTGCTGGCCAGCGAGCGGCAGTAGGCGCCGGTCGCGGCGACGGCCAGCAGGTCGCCCGGCGCGAGGTCGGACGGCAGGAAGCAGTCGCGGACGATGATGTCGCCGCTCTCGCAGTGCTTGCCGACGACGCGGCTGAGCATGGGCTCGGCCGTGCTCGCACGGCTGGCGAGGGTGACCGTGTAGTCGGCGCCGTACAGGGCGGTGCGGACGTTGTCGCTCATGCCGCCGTCGACGCTGACGTACGTGCGCAGGCCCTCGACGTCCTTGACGGTGCCGACCTCGTAGAGGGTGACGCCGCCGGGACCGACGATCGCCCGGCCGGGCTCGACCGTGAGGCGGGGCACGGGCAGGCCGGCGTCCTCGCACACCTTGGCGACGATCTCGCGCAGGCCGTCGGCGATCTCCTTGACGTCGGGCGCCTCGTCGTCCTCGACGTACGCGATGCCGTAGCCGCCGCCGAGGTCGAGCTCGGGCAGGACCACGTCGTGCTCGTCCTTGATCTGCACGAGCAGGCCGGCCAGGCGGCGGGCGGCCACCTCGAAGCCGGCCGTGTCGACGATCTGCGAGCCGATGTGCGAGTGCAGGCCGACGAGCTCCAGCGACGGCAGCGCGAGGATGCGGCGCACGGCCTCGGCGGCGGCCCCGGCGCTCAGCGACAGGCCGAACTTCTGGTCGTCGTGGGCCGTGGCGATGAACTCGTGGGTGTGGGCCTCGACGCCCGTGGTGACGCGGATCATCACCTTGGGCCGCTTGCCGTGCCGCTCGGCCAGGTATCCGAGCCGGGCGATCTCCTCGAAGGAGTCGACCACGATGCGGCCGACGCCCACCTCCAGGGCGCGGGTCAGCTCGGCGACGGACTTGTTGTTGCCGTGCATGGTGATCCGCTCGGGCGGGAAGCCCACGCTGAGCGCCACGGCCAGCTCGCCGCCGCTGGCCACGTCGAGGCCGAGGCCCTCGTCGTGCAGCCAGCGGACGATCTCCTTGCACAGGAACGCCTTGCCCGCGTAGTGGACGTCGGAGCCGGCGAACGCGGTGACGTAGTCGCGCATGCGCGAGCGCACGTCGTGCTCGTCCAGGACGAACAGCGGCGTGCCGTGCTCGCGGGCGAGGTCGCGGACGTCGACGTGACCGATCGTGAGCGTGCCGTCGGTCCGCCCGGACGTTCGCGGCCAGATCGCGGGGTTGATCCGGTTGAGGTCGGCGGGCGGGAGCGGCGGGCGCTCGTGCGGCAGCATCTCGGCGTGCCGGTCCCCTGCGGGATGGGCGAATCGACTCACCCGATCGAGGCTATCGGAACAGTCCAGCCCCCAGGACCCGCTGACCACGTATCGAGACGCGATCACCCTCCTTAAGGGATATTTTTACGATTTTTCGTCATTTGGCCGAATATCTTGTGATCGGTCCAGAGTGATCAGGTCACAGGCGGTCCGGGCCCGGCAGGACGTCCTCCACCGCCCGCGCCAGCCGCACGCGCGCCGTGTGCAGCGGCGACGGCTCCTCGTCCCCCACCGGCAGGGCCGGCGCCAGCTCGTACGCGTCGTGGTACGCCGTCGCCAGCCGCACCGCGTACGCCGACCACGCGCGTTCCGCCCGTTCCCCCTTGGCCAGCCGCCCGGGCAGCTCGGCGAGGACCCGCAGCACCGCCCGGTCACGCGGATCGCGCAGCAGCTCCGGCCGGAACCCCTCCTCCGGCACCCCGAGGTCGCGTGCCCGGCGCCGCACCGCCACGGCCCGCGCGTGGGCGTAACGCACGGCGAAGCCGGGGTTGTCCCAGGTACGCGGGAAGTCGGGCCACGGGTCGGGCAGGGACAGCGGCCCGACCGTCTCGACCAGCCGGCCGGGCACCTCGACGACGATCCGCAGGAACCCGTTCGGACGCTCCTCCACGGCCGCCACGCCTTCGACGGCGCGCACCCGCGCGGCCAGCCCGTGGGCGGGCACGCCGAGCCTGCGGGCGGCGGCCGACAGGTAGGCGGCCTCGCGCTCCCAGGTGCCCTCGGGGGCCGGCGGCTCCCCGAGCACCTCGACGAGCCGCTGCTCAGGCGTCACGTCCCAAGCCTAGGAGGCGCGGTCACACCCCGAGCCCGGAGGCTCAGATGAGCGCGTGCGGCTCGGCCGAGCCGTACTCGACGAGGTGGGCGGCGCCCAGCAGCCAGCGGTCCTCGTCGCGCACCCGTACGTACCCGAAGCGGTCGGCCGAGAAGACCTTGACCCCGTCGGCGCGGCACCGGCGCATGAGCACGTCGTCCCAGCCGTCCGTGAGGTCGGCGAAGCCGAGCTGGCGCAGGGTGTTGCGGCGGGCCAGCAGCGTGGCGCCGGCCACCTCCGGCAGGTAGGTGTACTCGGCCTCGGGCTGCTTGAGCAGCGTGGCCTGCGGCTTGCGCAGGTGGGTGTAGTAGGCGGCCTTGCCGACGATGTCGGCCGTGCTGAACAGGAACGCGCGGCGCAGGTCGGCGAGGTAGTGCGTGCCGTAGACGTCGCGCGGGTCCATGACGCCCACGAGGTCGGCCTCGCACAGGTCGAGGCCGCGCCCGAGCATCGCCCCCGCCGACAGCGACGGGTCGAGGTGGCGGAAGACGACCTCGACGTCGGGCACGACGTCGGCGGCGCGCTGCTCGGCCTCGGGCGGCCCGAACACGATGAGCTGCGCCGGCCGTACCGACTGCCGGGCGACCTGGGCGAGCGCGTGCTCCATCAGGAAGCGGTCGAGGATCGGCAGCAGGAGCGAGACCTCCAGCGTGGCCCGGGCGCTGGGCAGGCCGATCCGCTCCAGCAGGTCGTCGACGCGCTCGGTCATGGTGCCGCCGTCGTAGGCGCGGCGCAGGGCGACGTGGGCGCGGCGGGTGTCGGCCTCGTCGCCGATGGGGGTGCCGCAGGCGGCGATCTCCGCCAGCCGCCACGGCGGGGTGCCGGGCGGGCAGTCCACGGCGGCGGGCCAGCGGTAGGAGGTGAGCACGTCGGGGTAGGCCAGGTGGCCGGGCAGGAGCTGCTCCAGCGTGAGCACCCGGTCGATGCGCCCGCCGGACAGCGGGATGGGGTTGTGCACCCGCGGCTGGACGCCGAAGGACAGGCGGGGCCAGCCGCTGGCGGGGTCGGCGCTGAAGCGGTGCTCGAACAGCGCGGCGGCGGCCCGATAAGGGGCCACGTCGCCGCCCGTGTGCCAGAACACCGTGCGGATGCCCCGCTCGGCGCACCAGGCGAGCAGCGCCCGCAGGCCCTCGCCGGGCTCGCCGGTGATCTCCTCGGCCCACGGGCCGCCCTTGACCGACTCGACGACGAGCAGGTGCGGCACCTCCTGTGGGAGGACGCGGGCGAAGTCGCGCGGGGTGAAGCCGGTCGTCTGCCGCCACTCGTAGCGCAGCAGCGCCTCGGCGTGCGGGTCGGCGATCACCGCCGCGGTGAGGTGGGGGCGGGTGTTGGGGCCGGTCGGTATCCGGTACGGCTTGAGCTTGAAGGAGTGGCCGCCGAGCGTGCGGGTGGAGGAGGTGGCCTGGTAGGCGGCGCCGGGCCGCTCGTCCTTGGCCCGCTGGACGGCGACCGGCCGGCGCTTGGGCGCGGTGGGCCGCTTGACCGGCTTGGCCGCGCCCTTGAGGCCCTTGGCCAGCAGGACGGGGTTGCTCTTGCCGCTCCGGATGGCGTCGCCGAGCCGGTTCCAGCGGGCGACCTTGATGGAGGAGAGCTTCCAGTTGGCCACCTCGGCCTGGTAGCGCTGCTCGGCGAGGTCCTTGCGCAGCTTCTCGGCGGCGGCCCGCTCGTCGGCCAGCAGCTCCTCGGCCTCGGCCAGCCGGTCGGCCAGCGCCTTGACCTCCTCGGTGCTCCGCTCGGCCTCGGCCAGGCGCGCCTGGGCCGCGTCGAGCAGGCGGGCCAGCTCGGCCGCGTGCTCCGCCTGGGCGATCGCGTCACGCAGCGCGCGCCTCGTGCTCTCCAGCTCAGTGCTCACCAGACCTCCGTTTGCCAGCCGGGCAAAGGATACTCTTCTGCGGAAGCGTCTCGAAGGGATGAGATCCGGTGCAGTTCAACGTGCGGCCCTACGTCTGCGGCGCTCTCGGCCGGATCGACCCCGTCGTGCTGGGCAAGCTCACAGGGGCCGGGCCGCGGGTGCGGCCGGCCCTGCAGGCCGACGGGGCCGCGCTGTTCAGCTCGGCGCCGCTGCCGCCGTACCACCGCGGTGAGGGCTCGTTCGCGTTCGCCTGGGGCGAGCGCAGGCCGTCCGGCGCCCCCGAGGCCGGCTGGATGGCCGTGGCGGAGACGTACGAGACGCCGGGCCTGATCGGCGCGGGCGAGCGGGTCACGCTGCACGCCGGGGCGCTGGGCCTGGTCGACGTCTACTACGTGCGGCTCGGCGAGGCCGTCTACTTCTCGTCGCTGATCCAGCCGCTGCTGGCGCTGGTGCCGGTGGAGATCGACTGGGAGGCGTGGGCGTCGATCATCCAGGTGACGTTCCCGCTGGGCGAGGCCACGCCGTTCGCGGGGATCAGGCGGCTGCCCGGGTCGAGCGCGCTGGTCTGGGACCAGGGGCGGCTGGCCACGGAGCGGCGGCTGCCGCGCTGGCTGCGCGGCGAGCCGTACGAGACGTGGATCAGCGCCGGCGAGCTGCTGGAGATCCTGCACGAGGTCTACAAGGACTACGAGGGCCGCAGGCTGCTCGTGCCGGTCAGCGGCGGCTACGACTCGCGGCTGCTGTGCGCGGTGGCCGTGGCGCGCGGCGCCGACGTGGAGTCGTGGACGACGAGCCCGGACGACGGGACCGACACCGACATCGCGTTCGCGCGGGCGATCACGCGCGAGCTGCGCGTCCCGCACCGGGTGATCACGCAGGACGCGGCCTCCTACCCCGGCGACGCCCGCGAGGTCGCGCGCCGGCTGGAGTACCTGACGCCGCACCACGCCTGGTACGCGCCGTTCGCCAAGGAGGTCCACGGGGCCGGACGGGTGCTGGTCGACGGCCTGGCGGGCGGCCCGCTGCTGAAGAACTTCATGGTCAGCGGCGCCGCGCTGGAGGCGACGTCGCAGGCCGAGCGCTCGGCCGCGATCCTGCGCTCGCTGAGCCTGGGCGAGCCGTCGCGGCCGTTCCTGTCGGAGCGGGCACACGAGTGGATCGAGGAGACGGTCCGGGAGCAGTTCGCCGCCGCGACCTCGATGCTCCACGGGCACCGGGCCGAGCTGCCGCTGTCGGTGCTGCACACGCGCACCGTGCGCGGCATCGCGCGCTCGGCGGTCAACCTGGTCGGGCCGGAGGCGTCGTTCGCGGCCCCGTTCATCCATCCCGACTTCTTCGACGCGGCGCTGTCGGTGGGCGTGGCCCGCAAGGACAAGGGCCGCTTCTACCGCGAGCTGCTGCACGCGGCCAACCCGCGCGTCGCGGCGCTGCCGTCCACGAACGTGGTCAAGCAGCCGCTGCAGCGGGTCCCGCTGCGCTCCACGGCCGCCCCCGCGCGGGCCTACGCGCACCAGATGCTGCAGACGGTCGCCGAGCGGGTGCCGGCGCTGCTGTCGGAGGAGCTGCACGAGGTGGTGTGGGGCGGCCCCGACGCGCTCACGCGCTTCGGCGGCTGGAACGACCGGTTCTGGGTGCGCGGGCTGGTGCTGCTGGGCCTCTGGCTGAACGACTTCGAGAACGATCTGGGCGAGCTGGCGCCACCTTTCTAGGCGTCACGCTTACCAGATGAACGCCCGGTAACAGGACGATTACATCTCGATCTCCAGGGGTAGAACGAGATCACAGCACAACCGGGTTCCGGAAAGCCGAGGGGCTGGTAGTGTTCGGCCCGTAAGCGCCGCACAAGCGGGCACCGGATCACAAATCCGGTCCCGTCGAGGGCATGGGGTTCGCAGGGATGACGACCCCAGGCGGCGCGGTCACCTATGACAACGCCGGGGAACCGGTGACTCCGTCCTGCCCACATCTCCTTCTGTGAGCGACACATGATCAACGCATCCCCATCGCCGGAGCCGATTCACGAGACGTTCGTCTCGGAAGATCCTCTCTGGTACAAGCGGGCGGTGTTCTACGAGGTTCTCGTCCGGGGGTTCAAGGACTCCAACGGCGACGGCACAGGCGACCTGCGCGGTCTCGTCGAGAAACTGGACTACCTCGAATGGCTCGGCGTGGACTGTCTGTGGCTGCTGCCGCTGTACGAGTCCCCGCTGCGCGACGGCGGCTACGACATCTCGGACTACATGAAGATCCTCCCCGACTTCGGGGACCTGGGAGACTTCGTCCAGCTCATCGAGTCGGCCCATGAGCGCGGCCTGCGCATCATCACCGACCTCGTGATGAACCACACGAGCGATCGGCACCCGTGGTTCCAGGCGTCCCGGCACGACCCCGAGGGTCCCTACGGCGACTTCTACGTCTGGGCCGACGAGCCGACGGGCTACCCCGACGCGCCGATCATCTTCATCGGGGCCGAGGAGTCCAACTGGACCTACGACCCGGTGCGCAAGCAGTACTACTGGCACCGGTTCTTCCACCACCAGCCGGACCTCAACTACGACAACCCGGCGGTGCAGGAGGCCATGCTGGAGGTGCTGAGGTTCTGGCTGGACCTCGGCATCGACGGCTTCCGCCTGGACGCCGTGCCGTACCTGTTCGAGCGCGAGGGCACGGCCTGCTCCGGTCTGCAGGAGACGCACGCGTACCTGAAGAAGGTTCGCGCCGAGGTCGACCGCCTCTACCCGGACCGGGTGCTGCTGGCCGAGGCCAACGGCTGGCCCGAGGACGTCGTCGAGTACTTCGGCGACCCCACCACGGGCGGCGACGAGTGCCACATGGCCTTCCACTTCCCGCTGATGCCGCGCATCTACATGGCGGTCAAGAAGCAGACGCGCGAGCCGATCTCCGAGATCATGTCGCGCACGCCGAAGCTGCCCGACAAGGCCCAGTGGGGCATCTTCCTCCGCAACCACGACGAGCTGACGCTCGAGACGGTGACGGAGGAGGAGCGCGACTACATGCACGCCGAGTACGCCAAGGACCCGCGCATGCGGGCCTACCTCGGCATCCGCCGCCGCCTCGCGCCGCTGCTCGACAACGACCGCGACCGCATCGAGCTGTTCACGGCGCTGCTGCTGAGCCTGCCGGGCTCGCCGGTCATGTACTACGGCGACGAGATCGGCATGGGCGACAACATCTGGCTGGAGGACCGCGACGCGGTCCGCACCCCGATGCAGTGGAGCCCCGACCGCAACGCCGGGTTCTCCACGGCCGACCCCGGCCGCCTCTACCTGCCCGCCGTCATGGACCCGATCTACGGCTACCAGGCGGTCAACGTCGAGGCCCAGCAGCGCAACCCCAGCTCGCTGCTGCACTTCACGCGCACCATGCTGGAGATCCGCCGCGACCACCCGGTGTTCGGCACCGGCTCCTACACCGAGATGTGGTCGTCCAACACGTGCGTGCTCACGTTCGTCCGCGAGGAGGGCGAGGACGTGATGCTGTGCGTGAACAACCTGTCGAAGTTCCCCCAGCCGGTGGAGCTCGACCTGCGCCGCTTCGCCGGGCTGACGCCGGTGGAGGCGCGGGGCGGGGTGCCGTTCCCCGTGATCGGTGAGACCCCGTACATGCTCACCCTGCCGGGCCACGGCTTCTACTGGTTCGCGCTGAAGTAGACGGCGGCGCGTACCGCGAGGAGGGGACAGGTGCCGGTCACCGCGAGGTGACCGGCACCTGCGCGCGTGCGGCCCGCCGGGCCGGGATGAGGGCCACCGCGAGCGAGGCCCCGACGGCCACGAGCACGGTCAGCGTCATCGTCAGCGCCGACGGGGTACGGCCGATGCCGGCCCCCACCCCGCTCGTGTGCCCCTGCAGGTCGATCAGGCCCGCCACCATCGACACCCCGGCCGCCGCGCCCACGGCGACGCCCACGACGACGAGCAGGCCGGTGCCCGTGACGAGCGTGGCCATGACCTGCCGGGGCGTCAGCCCCATGGCCTTGAGCACGGCCAGGTCGAAGGCGTGGTCGCGCAGGCCGAGCGCGCTGGCGGTGAGCAGGTTGGCCAGGCCGATCAGCGCGAGCACGACGATCAGGGCCACGATCACCACCCGGATCACCGAGAGCCGGTCGGCCGGGTTGACCACCCGCTGCACCTCCAGGCTCTCCCCCGAGGCGGCCAGCAGCCGCGTGCGCACCTCGGCCGGGTCGGCGCCGGGGCGCAGCGCCAGCGCGTAGTACTCCGGCGGCACCGCGTCCTTGTCGGCCAGGCTGTCGAGCCCCACCGACAGCACCTCGCCGTCGAGGTCGGGCTCGACGGCGCGGCCGACGATGCGCACGATGAGCGGCGAGCCGCCCACGGTGAGCCGCACGCGGTCGCCGATCCGCACGCCCAGCAGGTCGAGCAGCCCCTGCCCGGCCAGTGCCTCGCCGGGCCTGGCGAACATGCGGCCCTCGACCACGGGGAACGGGTACGGCGCGATGGTGCTGCCGAGCGCCCGCACCCGCACGGAGCGGGCCTCGCCGGGCGCCAGGGCGTTGACGTCGGTGCCCGGGTAGACGGCGCGCACGCCGGGGTCGCGGGACGCGATGCGCGCGGCCTGCGACGACTCCAGCTTGCCGGGGCGGACGTACAGGGAGGCGTGCTGGCCGACCTGCTCGGGATGGCTGAGGAAGTTGTCGAGCGTGGACCACACGCCCAGCCCGATCGTGATCATCATCATCGGCACGGCCAGCCCGAACGCGGTCAGGAACGCGGGCAGCCGCCGGGTGAAGGCGTCGCGGGTGCCGAGGACCAGGGCGGGCGGCAGCCGTACGAGCAGGGCCAGGCGGGCCAGCCGCGACAGGTGACCGCGCGGCGGGGCGGCCGGGACGTCGGGGATGGGCGGCGTGCGCCCGCCGCGCCAGGCGGGCAGCCCCACGGCGGCCAGCACGACGAGCGCGGTGCCGCCGACGATGGCGAGCACCGGTATGGGGGCGACGGAGGTGGTGCCGAGCACGGCGACCGTGCCCGCCCAGCCGGCCACGGCGCCGAGCGCGATGCCCAGCAGGGCGAGCGCCCCGTGCTCGGCGAGCAGCAGCAGCGTCACCTGGCCGCCGGTGAAGCCCATGGACTTGAGCGTGGCCAGGTCGCGGAGCTGGCCGAGCACCCGGCCGCCGGCCGCGTTGGCCAGGGCGAGCGCCGCGGCGACCATGCCGACCACGCCGAACAGCGCGAGCAGCGTGCCCAGCAGCCGGTTGTCGAGCTCCATGGCCGCCCGCACCTCGCGCCAGGTGTAGACGCGCTGGAGCTGGTCCTCCAGCGTCACGACGACGCGCTGCGAGACGATCTGCGCGGCCTCCGGGTCGGACAGGCGCAGCCCGGTCACCCATTCGCTGCGGCCGAGCATCGGCTCGATCCGGTCGAGCATGGACGGCAGCACCCAGGCGAGGCCGGGCGTCCACTCGGGGTAGAAGCCCTGGTCGGCCGAGTCGGCGATGCCGCGTACGTACAGGGTGTGGCGCTCGCCGCTGAGCGCGATGACCGTGAACGACGAGCCGGTGCGCAGGCGCAGCGCGGTCGCGAACGAGCGCTCGACCACGACGCCGTCGAGCTGGGACGCGTCGAGCCATTTGCCCTCGGTGACGACGGGCCGGGCGACCTGCGGGGCCTGCGAGGGCAGCGCGCGCAGCCCCGCGGGCTCCTTCTTGCCGCCGAGCGCGACGGTGACGGGCGCCGACCGGTACGGCCCGGCGACGCTGGTGACGCCGTCGATGGCGCCGATCTCGTCCGGCGGGCGGTCCTTGGTGTAGAGCCACACGTGGGCGCCGTTGGTCTGGGCGAACAGGCTGCGCCACGGGTTGGTGCCGTCCTCCAGGAGGGTGACGGCGGCGATGAGGGCGGCCACGATGCCGGCCACGAGCAGCACGGTCAGGACCGCCTGGCCCTTCCTGGCCCGCAGGTCGGCCGCGATCCACCGTCTCCCGGCGCGCACGGTGCTCATGCCGGTGGTCATCACGCGCGCTTCCGGGCGCTCGGCGCGGGCTTCCAGGGTGGTCATCGCAGGTCGATGACCTCGCCCGCGGTGCCGGTGCGGCGGCGCGCGATGCGGCCGTCGTCCACGATCTGCCCGTCGAACAGCGACACCAGGCGGTCGGCCAGGCTCGCCACCCGGGCGTCGTGGGTGACCATGACGATGGTCTGGCCCTGCTTGTGGACCTCGCCGAGCAGGCGCAGCACGTCGCGGGTGTTGCGGCTGTCGAGGTTGCCCGTGGGCTCGTCGGCCAGCAGCACGCTGGGCTTGTTGGCCAGCGCCCGGGCGAGGGCGACCCGCTGTTGCTCGCCGCCGGAGAGCTGGGCGGGCGCCGCGTCGGCCCGGTCGGCCAGGTTGAGGGCGGCGAGCAGGCTCTCACGCCGCTCGCGGGCCTCCTTGGGCGAGATCCCGGCCAGCAGGGCCGGCAGCTCGACGTTGTCGGCCACGGTCATGTTGGCCACGAGGTTGAAGAACTGGAAGACGAAGCCGACCTTCTCGCGGCGCAGCATCGCCCAGGCGCTCTCCGACAGCGTGTCGACGCGCTTGCCGTCGAGCCAGATCTCGCCGCTGGTGCGGGTGTCGAGGCCGCCGAGCATGTGGACGAGCGTGGACTTGCCGGAGCCGGAGGGGCCCATGATGGCGACGAACTCGCCCTCCTCCACCTCCAGGTCGACCCCCCGGACGGCCGGGACCGGCAGGGCGCCGCCGGAGTAGATCCTGACCAGGTTGACCGCCTTGAGGACGGCGCTCATGCGAGGTCCTCCTGGCAGCGCTCCAGCCAGTCGAGGTCGGCCTGCAGGTGCAGCATGGCGCCCTCGATGAGGAGCCCGGCCACCCGGTCGCGGGGGTCGGTGCGGGAGAGCAGGTCGTTCAAATCCGCCATGAGGGAAAGATAGTGCCGCCGCTGGCGGCTGATGAGAGCCATGCGGTCGGCGATGCCGGTGAGGGGGGCGAGGACGAGCTTCATGAAGAACTCGTCGCGCACCCGCGGCCCTTCGGTGGGCTCCTCGACCCATGCGGTCAGCGACTCGCGGCCCTTGGCGGTCAGGTAGTAGACCTTCTTGTTGGGCCGGTTGGACTGCTCGACGTCGACGGCCCTGACCAGCCCGTCCTTCTCCAGCCGGCCGAGCGTCACGTATATCTGGCCGATGTTGGGGGAAGGGTAGGCCGATCCGAAGGTCTGCTCCAGTGCCTGCTTCAGCTCGTAGCCGTGAGCCGGCTCCTTCGCCAGCAGGGCCAGCAGGTGAGGCCGCACGCCTCACCCCCTTCCCCGTTACGTGAGCGTTACGTGCCCATCCGTTGACCTCCACATTACTCGTATGCATAACATGAATGCATCTACCTAACACGTATGTAATCCCGAGAAACGTGGAGGTAACAGGGTGCTTCGCCCCGTTCCGATCGTGCTGGCCTTCCTTCTGGCGGCCGGATGCGCCGGGACGGGCGACGAGGGCGGTGGCGACACCGGGACCGGCGGCACGGGTCCCATCACGTTCGCCACCGGGCGCGACACCACGGCGTACCTGCAACCCCTGCTGGACCGCTGGAACCAGGCCCACCCGGCCGAGAAGGTGACGCTCCTCGAACTGCCCGAGGCCGCCGACGAGCAGCGCGCTCAGATGGTGGCCAACCTCCAGGCCCGCAGCAGCCGGTACGACGTGCTCGGACTGGATGTTGTGTGGACCGCGGAGTTCGCGGACAACGGCTGGATCATCCCCCTGGAGCGCGGGCTCTTCCCGCTCGACAGGTTCCTGCCGACGGCCGTCGAGACCGCGGTCTACAAGGACAAGCTCTGGGCGGTGCCGTACACGACCAACGCGGGGCTGCTCTACTACCGCACCGATCTCGTGAAGAAGCCGCCCAGAACCTGGGCGGAGCTTCGCGAACAGGCGCTATCAGTCACGAAAAAGCATGACATTGAGGGTTATGCCGGGCAGTTCCTTGCGTACGAGGGGCTGACCGTCAACTTCACCGAGGCCGTGCAGTCAGCGGGCGGGCAGGTCGTCAGCCCCGACGGCACGAAGGTGACGCTCGACCCGGCCAAGGCGAAAACCGCGCTGGAGTTCCTCCAGCGGGGGCTGCGCGAGGGCTGGATCCCCAAGGAGTCGCTCACCTACAAGGAGGAGGAGACCCGCCTGGCCTTCCAGGAGGGCAGGCTCGCCTTCGCCCGCAACTGGCCGCACGCCTACGGGCCGGCCATCGGGCGGATCGGCGGCAAGGTCGGCGTCACGCGGCTGCCGGGCCTGGACGGGCCCGGATCCAGCACGCTCGGCGGCGCCAACCTGGCCGTCAGCGCCTCCTCCAAGCACCAGCAGACGGCACAGGAGTTCATCCGTTACTTCACGGGCCTGGACAACGAGCGCCGGGTCCTCACCGAGGGGTCCTTCCCGCCGGTGTGGACCGAGCTGTACGACGATCCCGAGCTGATCAGGCGCTTCCCGTACCTGCCCGTGCTCAAGGAGAGCATCCTCGCCGCCAAGCTCCGGCCGGCGAGTCCCACCTACAACCAGCTGAGCCTGGTGATCGCCAGCTCGGTCGCCAAGGCCATCAGCCCTCCCTTCACCGAGTCCGCCGACGACGTCGCGGCCTCGATGAGATCCGAACTTGAAGAGATCATCAGAACCCAGTGAGGAAGTCATGGCAAAAGCCAGCGCAGCAGTCATCCTGGCCGGGCTCGCGGTAGCCGTCGCCGCCTGCGGCAACGCGCCGACGACGAGCGGGCCCGCGGCCTCCAGCTCTGCGAGCTCGGCGAGCACAGGCGGCGGCGGCAAGACCCTCGAAGGCGTCAAGCTCGAGGTGGCCGCCAAGTGGACCGGTGACGAGCAGAAGAACTTCGAGCAGGTGCTCAAGGCCTTCACCGAGAAGACCGGCGCCAAGGTCACCTACGCCTCCACCGGTGAGGACACCGGCGCCTACCTCGGCCCGCGCATCCAGGGCGGCAGCCCGCCCGACGTGGCCATCCTCCCGCAGCCCGGCCTGGTGCAGCAGTACGCCAAGCAGGGCGCGCTCAAGCCGCTGACCGACGCGGTGACCAAGGAGATCGACACCAACTACACCCCGTACTGGAAGGACCTCGGCTCCGCCGACGGCAAGGTGTACGGCGTGCTGATCAAGGCGGCGCACAAGTCGCTGGTCTGGTACCGCACGCAGGCGTTCCAGGACGCCGGCGTCCAGGAGCCGGCCACCTGGGACGACCTGATGAAGGCCGCGCAGACCATCGCCGACTCCGGCACCGCGCCGTTCTCCCTCTGCGGCGCGTCCGCCTGGACCCTGACCGACCTGTTCGAGAACATCTACCTCTCGACGGCCGGCCCCGAGAAGTACGACCAGCTCTCCAAGCACGAGATCCCGTGGACCGACCCGAGCGTGGCCACCGCGCTGGAGAAGATCGCGCAGATCGCCGGCAAGCAGGAGTTCATGGTCGACGGGACGTCCGGCACCATGCAGACCGACTTCCCGACCTGCGCCAACAAGGTCTTCGCCAACAAGAAGTCCGCCATGGTGATCGAGGCCGACTTCGTGGCCACCTCCGTCGCCCAGGCCAAGGGCAAGGTCGGCGAGGACGCCAAGGCCATCCCGTTCCCGAAGGCCGGCGACACCGCCCCGGTCGTCCTCGGCGGCGACGTCGCGGTCGCGATGAAGGACTCCCCCGGCGCCATGGCGCTGCTGGAGTTCCTCGCCTCCAAGGAGGGCGGCGAGATCTGGGCCAAGCTGCCCGGCTACCTGTCGCCCAACAAGAACGTCTCCCCCGACAACTACCCCGACGCGCTGACCAAGCAGCTCGGCCAGACGATCGTCTCGGCCGGCGACGCCGTCCGCTACGACATGTCGGACTTGGCGCCGAGCGCGTTCGGCGGCACCGACGGCAAGGGCGAGTGGAAGATCCTGCAGGACTTCCTGCGCAAGCCCACGGACGTCAAGGGCGCGCAGGCCGCGCTGGAGGCAGAGGCCAAGAAGGCCTGGAAGTAAAGAGGTAAGGCCGTGACCGAACGGTTGGACGGCCCGGCCCCGGCGGTGCCGCGCGAGGAGGAGACCTCGCGCGGCGGCGCCTCAGGACCGGCTGACACCCCCAGCACCAAGCTACGCCTCGGCCCCTCCCCGGCGGTCGCCATCGCCTTCCTCCTCCCGGCGGCCCTGCTGCTGGGCGTCTGGGTGGTCTACCCGATCGTCTACTCCCTGTTCCGCAGCCTCTTCGACGCCTCGGGCTCGGGGTTCGTGGGGCTGGGGAACTACGCCACGATCTTCACCGACGGCAGCATGCTCACCACGATCAGGAACAACCTGATCTGGGTGGTCGTGGCGCCGATCGTGGTCACCACGCTCGGGCTGATCTTCGCGGTGCTCACCGAGCGGATCCGGTGGGCGACGGCGTTCAAGCTCATCGTGTTCATGCCGATGGCGGTCTCGCTCATGGCCGCCGGCGTGATCTTCCGCCTGGTGTACGACGAGGCCCCGGACAGAGGCGTGGCCAACGCCATCCTCACGACCGTGCACGACACGTTCTCCTCCTCGCAGGGCTACCCGGAGGCGCGTCCCCGCGAGGGCGCCCAGTCGGCGGTGGCCGCGCAGGACGGCGGAGTCGTCACCAAGCAGCCCGCGCAGGCGGGACAGCCGGTGCTGATCCCGATCGTGGGCGTCAAGCCCGCGACCATGCCCGGGAACGCCCGGCCCGCCAAGGCGGTCACGGGCGGCGGCGGCCTGGCCGGCACGGTGTGGTTCGACTTCACCCCCGGCGGCGGGGGCGCACCGAACCAGGTCGACTCGGGCGAGAAGGGCCTGCCCGGCATGACCGTGGAGGCGGTCAAGGACGGCAAGGTGGCCGGCACCGCCACGACGGCCGAGGACGGCTCGTTCCGCTTCGAGGGACTGCCCGCCGGCTCGTACGTGGTGCGGCTGCCGCAGGACAACTTCAAGGCCGCCTACAACGGCCTGACCTGGCTCGGCCCGACGCTCATCACACCGGCGATCATCGGCGCGTTCGTCTGGGTGTGGGCCGGGTTCGCGATGGTGCTCATCGCGGCGGGCCTGGCGGCCATCCCGCGTGACGCGCTGGAGGCGGCCCGCATCGACGGCGCGACGGAGTGGCAGGTGTTCCGCCGGATCACGATCCCGCTGCTGTCGCCGGTGCTGCTGGTCGTCTTCGTCACCATGATCATCAATACGCTGAAGGTCTTCGACCTCGTCTTCATCATCGCGCCGTCCTCGGTCCAGCCGCAGGCGAACGTGGTCGCGCTGGAGATGTGGCGGGTGGCCTTCGGCGGCGGCAACAACCAGGGGCTCGGCAGCGCGCTGGCGATCTTCCTGCTCATTCTGGTCCTGCCTTTCATGATCATGAACATCCGCAGGTTCAGGAGGGAGAACGCATGACGACCGCGACAGCCACGGCCGCTCCCGCCGGCCTGCACGCGGGTGCCCCCCGCAGGGGCCTGGTCAGCAAGATCGTGGACCGCCTCGGCAGCGGCGTGATCCAGGTCGTCATGGTGCTGCTCGGCCTGTTCTGGCTGGTGCCCACGATCGGCCTGTTCGTCGTCTCGCTGCGCACGGTGGACGTCAACAACGCCGAGGGCTGGTGGACGGTCTTCACCAAGCCGGCCGAGCTGACCATCAAGAACTACAGCGACCTGCTGGCCAGCGGCTTCACCTCGTCGTTCTGGAACACCGTGGCGATCACGGTGCCGACCACGATCCTGGTGATCGGCATCGCGGCCATGGCGGCCTACGCGTTCGCGTGGATGGAGTTCAGGGGCCGCGACACGCTGTTCCTCATCGTGGTCGGGCTGCTCATCGTGCCGATCCAGATCGCGCTCATCCCGATCGCCAAGATGTACGGCGACATGGGGATCTTCGGCTCGATCCCCGGCGTGGTGCTGTTCCACACGGCCTTCGGCCTGCCATTCGCGATCTTCCTGCTCCGCAACTTCTTCGTCGGCATCCCGGCCTCGCTGCTGGAGGCGGCCCGGATGGACGGCGCGCCGGAGTGGAAGATCTTCGTGTCGGTGGTGTTCCCGCTGGGCAAGCCGGCGATCGCCTCGCTGGGCATCTTCCAGTTCCTGTGGGTGTGGAACGACATGCTCATCGCGCTGGTCTTCGCGAACACCGACAGCCAGCCGATGACCAAGGCCCTGCAGTCGCAGATGCGGCAGTTCGGATCCAACGTGGACATCCTGTCCTCGGGGGCGTTCCTGTCGCTGATCGTCCCGCTGATCCTGTTCTTCGCCTTCCAGCGGTACTTCGTCCAGGGCATGATGGCCGGCTCCGTCAAGTAGCCGGTCCTTCGAAAGCGGGCGCTCGCATCTCACAGGGGCTGCGGGCGCCCGCTCCGTCGTGCTCTGTGATCATTCCGGTACGGCCGGAGCGCCCGATTCGGGCACGGGCCGCACCAGACCTGGATAGGCTGATCGGCCATGGCAGGTCGTCCCCTGAACGAAGTCGTCGAAGCCGGATGGGCCCAGGCACTGGAGCCCGTCGCCGAGCAGATCGCCCACATGGGCGAGTTCCTGCGCAACGAGATCAACGAAGGCCGGCAGTACCTCCCCTCCGGGGCCCACGTGCTGCGCGCCTTCAGCCAGCCCTTCGACGAGGTCAAGGTGCTGATCGTCGGGCAGGACCCCTACCCCACGCCCGGGCATCCCATCGGGCTGTCCTTCTCCGTCGCCCCCGACGTGCGGCCCATCCCGGGCAGCCTGGTCAACATCTACAAGGAGATGGAGACCGACCTGGGGCTCCCACGTCCCGCGAACGGCGACCTCACCCCGTGGGCCGAGCAGGGCGTCCTGCTGCTCAACAGGGTGCTCACCGTGATGCCCGGCAAGCCCGCCTCCCACCGCGGCAAGGGCTGGGAGGAGGTCACCGAGCAGGCCATCCGCGCCCTCGTGGCCCGCGACAAGCCGATGGTCGCGATCCTGTGGGGCCGTGACGCCCGCAACCTGGCGCCCATGCTCGGCCAGGTGCCGCGCATCGAGTCGGCCCACCCGTCGCCGCTGTCGGCGCGCAACGGTTTCTTCGGGTCGCGGCCGTTCAGCCGGGCCAACGAGCTGCTCATCCAGCAAGGCGCGACCCCGGTCGAGTGGAAGCTGCCCTAGCATCGTCGCCATGAGCGATAACGAGAAATTCCTGCGTCTCACGGTCGAGCTGACCGTCGAGGTGCTCGACGTCAACGCGCTGCAGGCCGCCGCGCTCGCCGAGATCCGGCATCCGGACGCCGACCTGTCCGACGAGGAGCGGGCCGAGCAGGCCGAGCTGGTCTCCTCCGACGAGACCGGCGCCTCCGCGCTGCAGTGGCTCATCGAGCCCGACCACGTGCTCCAGCTCGTGGACCACATCGACGAGATCGAGCCCCGCGAGGCCATGCTGGGTGTCGAGCCGTCCGAAGCGCCCGAGGACGACGAGGACGACGAGGAGCATGCGCACGCCTGACATCGGCAGCCGGTCACGGCGCTGAGGCGCGCCGTGACCGGCCGTCAGGCCGGCGAAGAGTCCGGGCACGGGGTCGTCCGTGCCCGCCCGCACGAGAGGGCACGCTGTGATCGTCGCGTTCTCCATCACCCCGCTGGGCGTCGGCGAAGGGGTCGCCGAGCCGGTGGCGCGCGCCGTCAAGGTGGTCAGGGAGAGTGGGCTGCCGAACCGCACGGACGCCATGTTCACCACGATCGAGGGCGAGTGGGACGAGGTGATGGCCGTCGTCAAGCGCGCCGTGGACGCGGTGGCGGAGGTCGCGCCCCGGGTCAGCCTCGTCCTGAAGGCCGACCTGCGCGAGGGCGTCACGGACGGGATGACGAGCAAGCTCGAATCCCTGGAACGCCACCTTTCCTAGCCACTTCCCGAAGGCCCTGGCCACATCCCGGGGCCTTCCCAAGAGCCTCGGTCCCTCGCGGGAACCCTGACACCATCGCGCGAGCCCTGCCTCCTTCGAGGAGGTCTTGGCACCTTCCCTGCAGCGCCTGAGACGCTTCCCGGGAGTCTCCACTCTCACTCAGAGCCTGCCTGCCTTCCTGGGAGCGACCCGAGCCTGCCCGCCCGAGAGCCACTGCCTGTGCCTGGGAGACCGCGTGCCCGGCACTGTGGGCCCAGGCACCTCTCGCGGGCGGGCACGTACTCACAGGCGGACGCGCAGGTCTCGCAGATGGGTGAACCTCCTGGGCCTACGGGGGACCTCCGCACGGAAACGCGATATGTCTTGACCGCCCACGCCAACGCGACATATCGTGTCTCTTGACGACGCGAACGCGATATTACGCGTCCCTCGACCTTCGCGCATCCCCTGAGAGGTGGACATGAAGCACGAGCGAGTGCCCGTCCTGATCGTCGGCGGCGGCTACGCCGGGCTGAGCGCGGCCATGCTGCTCGCGTGGCGGCAGATCCCCGTCATGCTCGTCGAGCGGCACCCCGGCACCTCGATCCAGCCCAAGGCGTTCGGAGTCGGCCCGCGAGCCGTCGAGCTGCTGCGTCCCGTGCCCGGCGTCGAGCACGCCCTCGGCCAGATCTGGGAGGGCATCGGCGACGACATGCGCATCGCCATCGCCCCCAGCCTCAGCTCCCCGAACCCCCAAATGATCATGTCGAGCGAGGACGACGAACTGGGCTTCCTCTCCGAGATCACCCCCGCGATCCAGGTGGGTGCCCCGCAGGCCGAGATCGAGCGCGTGCTGCGCGCCAAGGCCGAGGAACTGGGCGCCGACCTGCGCTTCTCCACGGAGCTGGTCACGCTCGACCAGGACGGCGAAGGCGTGACGGCGGTCATCCGGTCGGACGGCGTCGACAGCATGGTCCGGGCCGACTACGTGGTGGCCGCCGACGGCTACCGCAGCCCACTGCGCCAGGCGCTCGGCATCCCCACCGCGGGCAAGGGCTCGCTCGGGCACATGTTCTCGATCATGTTCGACGCGGACCTGAGCGGGCTCGTCCGCGAGCGCGAGGTCACGCTGTGGTACCTGCAGAACGACGTGTTCACCGGCGTGATCGTCACCGGCACCGGCGTCGGCGCGCACGTCGTGGGCATCAACTACGACCCCGACAAGGGCGAGAGCGCGGCCGACTTCACCCCCGAGCGGTGCGTGGAGCTGGTGCGCGTCGCCACCGGCGTGCCGGACCTCGACGTGCGGATCCTGGACACGGCCTCCTTCACCCTGGCGCACATCCTGGCCGAGCGGTACCGGCACGGCCGGGTGTTCCTGGCCGGCGACGCGGCCCACACCATGCCGCCCACGGGCGGGCAGGGCGGCAGCACGGCGCTGCAGGACGGCTGCGACATCGCCTGGCGGCTCTGGCTGGTCCTCACCGGCCAGGCCGGGCCCGGCTTCCTCGACACGTACGACGCGGAGCGCCGCCCCATCGGCACCCTGACCGCCGACGCGCAGCTCGCCAACCTCGGGGTGCGGATGCCGCCCTCCCAGCGCGTCGACTACCCGGAGCCGCTGGAGGACTACGTCCCGGCCCTGATCGGCTACCGCTACCACTCGACGGCCGTCGTGACGGAGCCCGGCGACGACGGCTCGCTGCTGGAGGACCCGCGCGTGCCCACCGGCCGGCCCGGCGGCAGGGCCCCGCACGTCGCCCTCGACTGGGACGGGCAGCGGATCTCCACGATCGACCTGTTCGCGTCGGGGTTCGTGCTGCTGGCCGGGCCGAAGGGGCGGGCCTGGACGGACGCCGGGCGCCGGGTGCAGGAACAGCTCGGGATCCAGCTCACGCGGGTCGTGGTGGGCGACGAGCTGACGGACGTGGAGGGGGCCTTCGGCAAGAGGTACGGCGTGGGCGAGGGCGGCGTCGTACTGGTGCGGCCTGACGGATACGTGGCCTGGCGCTCCCCGGAGCCGGACCCCGCGCCGGCGGCCACGCTGGAGCGCGTCCTGCGCCAGGTCCTCAGCCGCTGACCGGCCCCCCTCCGTCAACGGGTCGCTTCACACGTTCCGACCACGCCCGGACCAGTCGTGTCACCATGCCCGAATCACCCGAATCAGTCGTGTCAGCCGTGCCCGAAGCAGTCGTGTCACCCGCGCCCGAAACGCTCGCACCACCCGCACCCGGACCAGTCGCATCACCCGCGCCCGAAACGCTCATGTCATCCGTGCCCGGATCAGTCGGGTCGGTGGGCCGTGCGGTCGCGCCTCCGACCCACCGCGCGATCCCCCACGGCCGCTCGTCCCCTGCTCGATCCGGGCACGGAGCCTGCCCGAGGAGATAGTTCGTGAGCCCGATGGCCGCGGCGAGATGTCTCATTCCTGAGAACGTAGAGAACATCTGGCTCAGGGATATAGTCCAGATCCATGGAAGATGAGTGGTCCAGATGGGGGCTGGATCTCCACGTCCATCTCCGGCCCGGCACAGGGCACGGTCTGCGCACCGGGCTCGAACACGCCCTGCGTGACGCCGTGCGCAGCGGCCGGCTCCGCTCGGGAACACGGCTGCCGTCGTCGCGGGCGCTGGCCCGCGACCTCGGGATCGCCCGCGGCACCGTCACCCAGGCACTGGACCAGCTCGTCGCCGAGGGATATCTGGAGTCGAAGCCGCGCTCGGGCATCCGCGTCGCTCCCCAGCCCGCCGCGCCGCCCGCGGAGATCGCGCCCCCGTCCCACGCCACCCTGCGGCCCGTACGGGGGATCGATCTCCGCTCCGGCTTTCCGGACCTCGCCGCGTTCCCGCGACGCGAGTGGCTCGCCGCCACCCGGCACATCCTGCAGACCGCCCCCAACACCGCGTTCGGCTACCGCGAGCGAGCGGGCGCCGTCGAGCTGCGGCAGGCGCTGGCCGAGTACCTCGGCCGGGCCCGTGGCGTCAGCACCACGCCCGACCACATCGTGGTGTGCGCCGGTTACGCCCACGCGTTGCGCCTGGTGTGTCAGGTCCTCCGGCATCATCACGGCGGCTCCGCGGGCGCGTTCGCCTTCGAGGACCCCACCGAGCCCGACCACCCCGCGCTCGTCGAACAGCTGGGACACCGGGCGCGGCGCATCCCCGTCGACCGGGACGGGCTGATCGTCGAGGGGCTCACGGACGAGAGCGCCGTCGTTGTCACCCCAGCCCACCAGTACCCGCTCGGGGTCACGCTGAGCCCCGCCCGCCGCGTCGAGCTGGTGTCCTGGGCCAGGCGAACCGGCGCGTTCATCGTGGAGGACGACTACGACGGCGAGTTCCGTTACGATCGCCAGCCCGTCGGCGCGCTTCAGGGCATGGCGCCCGACCGGGTCATCTACGCCGGAACCGCCAGCAAGACCATCGCCCCGGGCCTGCGCCTGGCCTGGCTCGTCCTGCCCGGCGGCCTGCTCGGCGCGCTGCGGGAGGCGACGCGCTGGGACGAGTCCTCGGTCAACGTCATCGACCAGCTCGTGCTCGCGCGGCTCGTCCAGACGGGCGAACTCGACCGGCACGTGCGCCGCTGCCGAGCCCGCTACCGCCGGCGACGCGACCTCCTCGGCCAGGCCGTCGCCCGGCACCTGCCGCACGGACGTCTCTCCGGCATCGCCGCCGGCCTGCACGCCGTCCTCCGCCTCCCCGCCGGGTCGGACCACGAGGGCCCGCTTCTCGGCCACCTGGCCGCACGCGGCATCCATGTCGAAGGCATCTCGCCCTTCTACCAGCGGCCGGAGCAGTCCCCGCTCGCCATCGTCATCGGCTACGCGACCCCAGCCGAACACGCCTATGGCGGCGCCCTCAGCGCGCTCGTCGACGCCCTGCGGGAACGCATGCCGGCGATCGAGCTTCAGCCGAGGTCGGGATGAGGGACGTAACGGTCGGGACGGATCAGGGAGAGGGCGCCGTCGTCGGCCATGAACGTGTCCAGGTCGCCGATCCTCCACCCGGCCTCGACCAGCAGCGACACGAGCGGGTGCACGCCCGGCACCGCGATCCGGGCCTGTTGTGGCGCCCCTTCGGCCGGGGCCGGTTGTGGCGTCCCTTCGCCCCGAGCCACTTGCGACGCCCCTCCGGCGCGAGCCACTTCCGGCGTCTCTTCGATCCGGGCCACTTTTGGCGCCCTCTCAGCACTGCTCGCCAGGGCCGTCGCGGCGAGCGCGCCGAGCACCGCCTCCGTGCAGTCTCGTGGCGTCGCACCGCCGGCCGGGCCGATCTCGACGTCGCCGCCGCTCACCCTGACGAAGGCGTACCCGTGGCCGGTCGTGTAGAGGGTGACGCCCGGTATGGAGGCATACCAGGCGAGTGTGCCCGTCCGCGACCCGCCTCCGGCGCGCGCGTCGAGCTCCGCGACGTCCTCCGGGCGCGCCTCCTCGACCGGCAGGCCAACGAGTCCAGAGGCCGAGCTGGGCGGTCCTGAGGCGGAGCTGGGCAGCCCTGAGGCAGGGCCGGACAATCCTGAGGCGGAGCCGGACACTCCTGAGACAGGGCCAGGCAGCCCTGAGGCGGAACCGGGCAGCCCCGAGGAAGGGCCGATCAGCCCTGAGGCGGGACCGATCAGCCCTGAGGCGGGACCGATCAGCCCTGAGGCGGGACCGATCAGCCCTGAGGCGGGACCGGGCAATCCTGAGGCAGGGCCGGTCAGGTAGAGCAGTGGGCACCAGGGGCGCAGGCCGTACCGGATGTACAGGCTCATGGCGCGGGGGTCCGAGGAGGCGAAGGTGACTTTCGGTCCGTCTCCTCCCAGCAGCTCCGCGAGGAGGCTGCGCCCCACGCCGGACGACTGGTGCTCGGGCAGCACGAACAGGTCGCCCAGGTGCGTGACGGCGCCGCGGCGCAGCGTGCCGCCGAAACCCCGGGCCTGCCCGTTCGCCGTGGGGGCGAGGACGAGCTTGCCGAAGGCCCGTTCGGCGTCGAGGAAGTCCGGGGCCGAGGGCCAGCCCCGTAGCAGCCCGAACCGCTTGGCCACCGCCCGCACGGCGGGCATGTCGTCCTCTTCCGCGCCCCGCACGATGTCTTCTGCCACGTCTTCTCCACACTGTCTCGGGGGCTCATCTCATCATCGAGGAGGTCGTGGGGGCGTCACCGGGCAGATCGTGGGCGAATCAGGAAGGGTGCCTTTCTCGCACCTTGGCCAGCCTGCCGGGCGCGCCGGCCCCCTCGCGCCTTGGCGCAGCCCGCTCACACCTTGGCGCAGCCCGCTCGCATCTTGACGCGGCCCCGCATCCTGGTGCGCTCATGCCGGGGCCTTGTTCATGCTGGGGCTCCTCCTCAGAGTTAGGGCCTGCGCCCAGGACATGTGGCCTCTGCTCAGGTGGGCCGGCCCCTCGTGGTGAGCTCGCGCCACCAGATGAGCAGCCAAGGTGAGCTGGCGCCACAAGGTGGGCAGCTCAAGTCGCCGCGTAATGCTCTGGCGCCGGTAAGCAACACCCCACGGGGATCCACGGTGAGCCAGCGACGCAGAGCGAGCTGCGCCGCGTGGCGGACCGCGCCGCGTGGCGGGTCAGGCTGCGAGGGGGTACGGGGTGGTGCCGGGCCGGGGTGGGCTTGCCTCCTGGGTGGCGCAGAGCCAGTCGTTCAGTGAGCCGGTGAAGCCCGAAGGCGGGCCGAGCTTGAGGCAGGTCGCCTGGCCTGTTCCTGAGACCGGGGCGACTTTGAGGCGGCGGACGCTTCCCGGTCTGCCCATGGCGGGGGGCTCCGTTTCGCAGGGCGTCAGGCGTACGTCGAACGACGGCCCGGCGAGGGCGGACGAGGTGGCGGACCGCGAGGCGGTGATGGCGGAGGAGACTCCTGCGGTCCACGGGGCTTGGCGGTGTGACGATGTCGCCGCCGGGTCGGTCGTCTCGGGCGGTTCGCTCCACGCCATGGGGTCGCCTGGCGGGCTGATGTGCAGGTGGTCGTCGATCAGACGGACGTCGGCTCTCGGGTGTGTCGCGAGGAACGCCATGTGGTCGGCCAGCAGATGGTGCGCCACCGTACGCAGAAGGTTGGTGGCGCACAGCGTGTGGGCGCAGGCGGCGCCGTCGATGGTGATCTCCGGCAGCGCGAAGCGGCGCAGCCCTCGCGAGGTGACCCGCAGGCAGTCGCACGCCGCCGTGTCCGCCGGGTCCCACGGCGGGCAGGTGGCGTCGTCGTGGACCTGGACGTCCCAGCCCAGCCAGTCGTCGGCGAGCCGGAAGACCACGGGCTCGTCGGGGCACCGGTCACAGCTCGGCACCGTCGACCCCGTCAGCGGGTCGACGACCAGGCCGCCGCACTGCCGGGCCAGGGCACGGGCCGTGGCGCGGGCGGTCTGGGCGCTGCCGGGGAGCTGGTGCGGGGGCGCGGTCGAGGAGACGACGAGGTGCTGTTTGGCGCGCCGCAGCAGCCGGCGTTCGTCGTGGTGCAGGAAGCGGCATCCGTCGTGGTGCGAGATCCAGCGCTCGTCGTGGTTTGGGAGCCGGCCCTCGTCGTGGTGCGAGAGGCGGCCCTTGTTCGGGTGCCAGCGTCCGTCCTCGTCAGGGTGTCCGCTCCGACGCTCGTCAGGGTGCGGCGTTCCGTGCTCTTGGGGCAGGGGGAACCGTGGGTCGGCGCCGGGGATTCGGTGCTCGGGGTGGTGAGCGGGGTGGTGAGCGGCCTGGCGTTCGTCGGCGCCCGGGATCCGCCGTCCGGCATACGACCCACTCTGGCGTGCGTCGGGGTGGGGCGAGCCGGCTCTGTGCGGCGGTGGGGTCGGCCGCCGGGGCGCTCTGCTCCCCGGTGGGGTGGTGACGCCTCTCCACGGGGTCGGGTGGTGCGTGACCTCCAGGCCGGGCGTGCCGTAGGCGGTCATGGCGGCCTTGCGGTACGGCTTGGCGACCCGCCACGGCACCAGGTCGGGGATCGGGCACGGCAGGCGCTCGATGGCGACGACGAACCGGCTCGTCAGAGCCACGGGCAGCGGCAGGGGGATCTTCATGAGGGCCTCCGGGGTGGGTGAGGCCCTCAGCTTGGCGAAGGGGTGGGAGGGGCAGGGGTGCCGAGCGCGGTTCTGTGGATGGTGGGGGTTCTCTGGCCGGGATCTGTGGATGGTGGGGGTTCTCTGGCCGGGATCTGTGGATGGTGGGGGTTCTCTGGCCGGGTTCCGTGGATGGTGGGGGCTCTCTCACAGAGGTCTGTGGAGGGTGGGGATTGTCTCGCCGGGGTCTGTGGATGCAGGCCCCGGCGTCCGTGGATGACTCCTTGTCCCAGGAGCCCCGGGCGCGTCCCGGGAGTCCCGCGCATCCCGGGAGTCGCGCGGGCGTCCTGGGAGTCCTGGTCGGATGTCCTGGGAGTCCTGGTCGCCTGGGAGTCCTGGTCGGATGTCCTGGGAGTCCCGGTCAGGCGTCCCGGGAGTCTCCGGTCATGTGTCCGGGTCTTGGGTGGCGCGGCAGATGGCGAGGCTCTGGGGTGGCAGTCGCAGCCCGTCGGGGCCCGCCGTCACGTTGTCGTCCGCCGCCAGCAGGACCGTGCTCACCCGTACCGGCAGCGTCACCGTCTCCCCGCTGAAGTTGACCGCCACGCACACCGACTCGCCCCGCCACATGACGAGCCAGTCGCCGCCCTCCCGGTCGTACGTCACCCGCACCCGGTCGAAGCGCGGGTCCGACAGCTCGGGCAGCGCCTTGCGCAGCGCGATCAGGTCGCGGTACCAGCACAGCAGCGACCAGTGCGCCTCCTCCTTCAGCTCCCCCCAGTCCAGCTTGGCGTTCAGGAACGTCTGCTCGTCCGACGGGTTGGGCGCCTCCCACGCGTAGCCGAACCCGTCGAACTCCTTCTCCCTGCGCCCGCCCTCCGTGTCGCGCAGCTCCGGCTCCACGTGGTCGGAGAAGAACGGGAACGGCGTGCGCGCCCCCCACTCCTCCCCCATGAACAGCATGGGCGTGAACGGCGAGGTCAGCAGCAGGCCCGCCCCGAGCTTGAGCGCGGGCATGGGCAGCCGGTCGCCCGCCGGGCGGTTGCCGACCTGGTCGTGGTTCTGGACGCAGGCCACGAGCCGGTGGCCGGGCACCCCCGTGTACGGGCTGCCGTGCGCGCGTTCCCGGAACGTGGAATGGCCCCCGTCGTGGAAGACGCCATGCGTCAGCACCTTGGCCAGGGCCCGCAGGCCGGAGAAGTCCTCGTAGTAGCCGTGGGTCTCGCCGCTGACCGCGGTGTGCAGGGCGTGGTGGACGTCGTCGTTCCACTGCGCGGTCATGCCGAGGCCGCCGGCGTCGAGCGAGCGCACCATGCGCGGGTCGTTGAGGTCGGACTCGGCGATGAGCGACAGCGGCCGGCCCACGGCGCAGGCCAGCGTGTCCACCTCGGCCGACAGCTCGGCCAGCAGGTGCGTGGCCCGCTTGTCGTGCAGGGCGTGGACGGCGTCGAGGCGCAGGCCGTCGATGTGGTAGTCGCGCAGCCACTGCAGCGCGTTCTCGATGAAGTAGCGGCGCACCTCGTCGGAGCCGGGTCCGTCGAGGTTGACCGCCTCGCCCCAGTAGCTGCCCTCGAAGCCGCCGAAGTACGGGCCGAACGGGTGCAGGAAGTTCCCCGACGGGCCCAGGTGGTTGTAGACCACGTCGAGGATGACCCCGATGCCCTCCCGGTGGCAGGCGTCGACGAACGACTTGAGCCCGTCGGGCCCGCCGTACGTCTCGTTGACCGCGTACAGGTCGACCCCGTCGTACCCCCAGTTGCGCCCGCCCGGGACCGGCGCGACCGGCATGATCTCCACGAAGTCGACGCACAGCTCCGACAGGTGGCCGAGCCGCTCGATGGCCGCCTCGAACGTCCCCTCCTGGGTGAACGTGCCGACGTGCAGCTCGTAGATGACCGATCCGCGCAGGTCACGGCCGGTCCACCGCTCGTCGGACCAGGTGAAGTGGCCGTGATCGTAGACGGCGCTCGGGCCGAAGATGCCCTCGGGCTGCCGCCGCGAGCGCGGGTCGGGGTACGGCCCGCCGCCGTCCACCACGTACGCGTACCGCGTCCCGTGGCCGGCCTCCGGCACGTCGGCCCTCCACCAGCCGCCCGGCCGCTGCTCCATGGGACGCCGGCCGCCGAGGACGTCGACCTCGACAGCCGTGGCCTTCGGTGCCCAGACCTCAAAGATCATGTCTCTCCAGAAGTGCGACGGGATGCCGGTTGAGCAGATGCGCCAGAGGGACGCGGCCCGTGTGGACCGCGCCGGTGAGCAGATCGCGCCAGGATCCGGCGGGCAGCGTCAGCGACGTGGCGCCCCAGCCGCCGCGCCGTTCCAGGCCCACCGGCAGACGGGTGGCGATCGCGACGGCCCGGGCCCGGCCCTCGTCGCCCGGGGCGCCGGTTCCGCCCGCCGCCGCGGGGCCGCCCGCCGTGACCGCGCCGCCGGTGACCGGGCCGGCGAACGCGCCGCCGCCCCGCGCGAACGCGATCACATGCTCGGCCGCCTCGCCGTCGGCCGCGAGCGGCGTGTACGCGGCGTCGGCGCCCAGCCGGCGGCGCAGCCGGAGCGCCTGCGTGGTGACCAGCAGCTTGGCCGCGTCCCACTCGGAGGCCGGGGCGCGCGGGTAGCTCACGGGCCGCCGGTTGTCCGGGTCCACCAGGGAGAAGTCGGTCGTCTCGTTGCCCTGGTAGACGTCGGGGACGCCCGGCATCATGAGCTGCACCAGCTTGGCGCCCAGCGAGTTGGACACCGCGTAGCGATCGATCCGCTCGGTGAACTCCCCGACCGGCAGCTTCACGGCGGCCTCGGCGAAGTCGCGCAGCCGCTGCTCGTAGCCGGGATCGGGATTCACCCACGAGATCGCGGTCTTGGCCTCGCGGGCGGCCTTGAGCAGGTAGCCGGCGAAGCGCTCGGCGGAGATGGGCCAGGAGGCCATGAGGTTCTGCCAGGCCAGGTAGTCGAGGTGGGGGTCGTGGGACACCGCCGACGACCAGGCGGCGACCGCCTCCTCCCACTCGGCGGGCAGCTCCGACAGCACCGACAGGCGGGCCCGCACGTCCTCCGAGCGCTTGGTGTCGTGGGTGGACAGCGTGGTCATCGCGTGCGGCCGCATGTCCGCGCAGTACGCGTGGAACTCCTCGACCGGAACCCCGAACACGTCCGGCTCGCCGCCCACCTCGTTCAGGCACGACAGCGGGAACCACCGGTACAGCGCGGTGTCCTCGACGCCCTTGGCCATGACCGGCCCGCACGCCTGCTGGAAGCGGACGACGACCTCGGGCGTGCCGTGCAGGACCTCGTGGGCGAGCCGCCGCGCGGCGGGCGCGCAGGCCGCGGCGGCCGTCTCGACGATCTCGGCCGACTCGGGCGGCACCGGCTCCCCCGGCACCACGTACGCCCGGTAGACCGGCATCGCGGCCAGCAGTTCGGCCACGGTCTCCGGCTCGGAACCGGTCGCCGCGGCCAGGCGCCTGACCTCGGCGCCGAAGAAGAGGTCCAGCACCTCGCGCTTGGAGCGCGCCACCACCTCCCCGTAGTCGGCCGGCTGCCCGGTCAGGCGCGTGAACAGCTCCAGCAGCGGCTGCCTGCCCGCCGGATCCACGAACAGGCCGTTGACGCGGTTGAGCACCTCGTAGCCGGTGGTGCCGTCGCACGGCCAGTCGTCCGGCAGCCGCTCGTGGCCGATGAGGATCTTCTCCACGACGGTCCACGTGTCGCCGGTCCTGGCGCGCAGCCGTTCGAGATAGCCGCGGGGATCGGCGAGCCCGTCGGGGTGGTCGACGCGCAGCCCGTCGACGAGTCCCTCGTCGAGCAGCCAGAAGATCACCTCGTGGGTGGCGAAGAGCACCTCGGGGTCCTCGACGCGCAGCCCGATCAGCGTGGAGACGTCGAAGAAGCGCCGGTATCCCGGCCCCTCGCGCCAGTCGACCAGCCGGTAGTGGCCGGGGTACGGGAACGCGTGCTCGTGGTAGCGCAGCACGTCGCCGTCCACGACGGGCTCGGTGTCGTCGCCCAGGACCGGGAGCGCCACCTTCCCGTCGTCGTCCCACTCGATGTCGAACCAGCGCGCGTACGGCGAGGCTGCGCCGTCGCGCAGCACCGACCAGAACGCGGCGTTGACGGTGTTCATGTGGTTGGGCACGATGTCCACGACGATGCCCAGGTCGTGGGCGGCGAGCCGTTCGGCCATCTCCCGGAAGCCCTTGGCGCCGCCGAACTCCTCGCGGATGCGCGAGTGGTCGGTGACGTCGTAGCCGTGCAGCGAGCCGGGCGTCGCCTGCAGGATCGGCGACAGGTAGACGTGGGTGACCCCCAGGTCGCGCAGGTAGCCGGCGATCTCCCCCACCTGGGCGAACCCGAAGTCGGGGGTGAGCTGGACGCGGTAGGTCGACAGGGGCCTAGACACGGCGCAGCACCCTCACGCTGCGGCCGGGGACGTCCACGCTCTCACCGGCCCGGCAGATCCGGATGTCCAGGCTGATCGGCATCGCCGTGTCGATCTCGGTCTGCCACATCTCTCCGTAGTCCTTGGGGATCGTGAACCTGATGGGCTCGTGGTGGGCGTTGAACAGCAGCAGGAACGAGTCGTCGCGGATGGGCCGGCCGCGCCGGTCGGGCTCGGTGATGGCGTCGCCGTTCAGGAACACGGCCAGCGACTTGGCGTATCCGACGTTCCAGTCTGCGTCGATCATCTCCTCCCCGGCCGGGGTGAGCCAGGCGATGTCGCTCAGACCGCGCACCGGCCGGCCGTAGAAGAACCTCCTGCGCCGGAACACCGGGTGTTTCTTGCGCAGCGCGGCCAGGCTCTGCGTGAACTCCAGCAGCAGCCAGTTCTCCCGCACGTCGGACCAGTCGACCCAGGTCAGCTCGTTGTCCTGGCAGTAGCCGTTGTTGTTGCCCCGCTGCGTGCGCCCCAGTTCGTCGCCGTGCGACAGCATCGGCACGCCCTGCGACAGGAACAGCGTGGTCAGGAAGTTGCGCTTCTGCTGCTCGCGCAGCGACTCGACGGCCAGGTCGGCCGGGCCCTCGGCGCCGCAGTTCCAGGACCGGTTGTCGTCGCTGCCGTCGCGGTTGCCCTCCTTGTTGGCCTCGTTGTGCTTGTGGTCGTAGGAGACGAGGTCCTGCAGGGTGAAGCCGTCGTGGCAGGTGACGAAGTTGATGGAGGCGGCGGGGCGGCGGCTGTCGTCCTGGTAGAGGTCGCTGGAGCCGGTGAGCCGGGAGGCGAACTCGGGCAGCGTCGCCGGCTGGCCGCGCCACAGGTCGCGGATGGTGTCGCGGTAGCGGCCGTTCCACTCGGTCCAGCGCGAGGGGAAGTTGCCCACCTGGTAGCCGCCGGGGCCGACGTCCCACGGCTCGGCGATGAGCTTGACCTGCGAGAGCACCGGGTCCTGCTGCACCAGGTCGAAGAAGGCGCTCAGCCGGTCCACCTCGTGCAGCTCGCGCGCCAGCGTCGAGGCGAGGTCGAAGCGGAAGCCGTCGACGTGCATCTCCGTCACCCAGTAGCGGAGCGAGTCCATGATCATCTGAAGGACGTGCGGTGAGCGCATGAGCAGGCTGTTGCCGGTGCCCGTGGTGTCCATGTAGTAGCGCGGGTCGCCGTCGACGAGCCGGTAGTAGTTGGGGTTGTCGATCCCCTTGAACCCCAGTGTGGGCCCCAGGTGGTTGCCCTCGGCCGTGTGGTTGTAGACGACGTCCAGGATGACCTCGATGCCCGCCTCGTGCAGGGCGCGCACCATGGCCTTGAACTCCAGGACCTGCCCGCCGCGCTGCCCCTGGCTGGAGTAGCGGTTGTGCGGGGCGAAGAAGCCGATCGAGTTGTAGCCCCAGTAGTTCGCCAGCCCGCGCTCCTCCAGCACGTGGTCGGTGACGAACTGGTGGACCGGCATCAGCTCGACGGCCGTCACGCCGAGCTTGGTCAGGTGGTCCAGGATCTCGGGGTGGCCCAGGGCCGCGTACGTGCCGCGCAGGTGCTCGGGGATCTTCGGGTGCCGCACGGTGAGCCCGCGCACGTGCGCCTCGTAGATCACGGTGTCGTGGTACGGCGTGGCGGGCGGCCGGTCGTGGCCCCACCCGAAGAACGGGTTGATCACGATGGAGCGCGGCATGTACGGGGCGGAGTCCATGTCGTTGCGCGAGTCGGGCTGGCCGAACCGATAGCCGTACACCGCCTCGTTCCACTTCACGTCGCCCTCGATGGCCATCGCGTACGGGTCGAGCAGCAGCTTGGCCGGGTTGCACCGCAGCCCCTTGGCCGGGTCGTACGGGCCGTGCACGCGGTAGCCGTAACGCTGGCCGGGATTCACCCCGGGCAGGTAACCGTGCCAGATGAAGCCGTCCACCTCCGGCAGCGCCACGCGGGTCTCCTGCCCCTGCTCGTCGAACAGGCACAGCTCCACCTTGTCGGCGGCCTCGGTGTAGAGCGAGAAGTTGGTGCCCGCGCCGTCGTAGGTGGCCCCGAGCGGATAGGGGTCTCCCGGCCAGACTTCGATCATCAAGGCTCCCTTGCGGCTCTTCCCCATGTTGCGTTCCCCCGCCCTGCCGGACAAGCACCACCGGACCGGCGCCATCCGGCGAGCGCCACCGGCCGGGCGCGGTCCCCGTGGACGGATCAGGTCCTTCCCACAGATCGCGGCCTTAGCCCGCCGCCGGGCACCGGTTTGGGCCCGCTTTCACCTGCCGCTTCGCGCGAGGAGCAGGTGAAGCGTTTGACCGCCCGCTCCCGGGTCATGTAGGCGTTCCATGGGTGGATTCAAGAAGTTCCTCTTACGGGGCAACATCGTGGAGCTGGCCGTCGCGGTGATCGTGGGGGCCACGTTCAGCGGGCTCGTGCAGGCGCTGGTCGCCGACCTCATCACCCCGCTGATCGGCGCCGTGACCGGCGGGCGGCAGCCCGACTTCGCCGACTTCTCCTTCACGGTCAACGGCAGCCAGTTCAAGTACGGCGACTTCCTCAACCACCTCATCAGCTTCCTCATCATCGCGGCCGTCGTGTACTGGCTCGTGGTCCTGCCCATGACCCGGCTGGTCAGCCTGTTCGACCATCACAAGGAGGCGACGACCAAGCAGTGCCCGGAGTGCCTGAGCGACATCCTGGCCGAGGCGCGCCGGTGCGCGCACTGCACCGTCGTGCTGGTGCCCGACTCCGAGAAGCCCGCGATCGCCGACCCGCGGTAGCCGCCGGAGTCTGGGAAGAACATCCCCGGCATTGGGCGAGGCTTGGGGCGAACAGGGCACAGATCGGGGCACAGGAGGGCGGAAGTCACCGGGGTGCCCAGTACGCATGGGCTGTGGGGTTTTGGCAGGTTGTGGGCTTCAAGGGTGCCGCCGGTTGGGCAAGATGGGCGGGTGAGCGTTGAGTTGATGGTCTGGGACGAGCCCGTGCCGATCTCCAGGGACGAGGCGCGGGCCGCGTACCTGGCCGCGAAGAAGGGCAGGCCGGTCCAGGGCGAGCTGCCGCAGGTGGCCAAGGAGCTGCCGGGGCTGGTCACGGTGTTCCCCGGGCACGTGCTGGTGACGATGGACCCGGAGTCGATGGACGAGATGTCCGCCCAGGTGTTCGCCATCGCCCGGGCCCACGGGCTGGTCTGCTACGACCCGCAGCGCGACCTCGTCCACAACGTCGGGCCGCTCGGCGTGTACCAGGGCATGCAGCTCCACACCGGTGACGGCATGATCGTCCATGATCCCGACCTGGGGCTGGTCCACGACGTCCTGGCCACCCTGTCGGCGCAGAACCCGTTCGCCGCGCTGGTGACGTTCGGGCACCACTTCATCCAGGTCTCACCGGCCGAGCCGGCCGAGCCCGCCGAACCCACCGCGCCGGCCGGCTACGAGGTGGAGTACAAGGAAGGGCACATGGTGCGGACGCTGATGCCGCGCCTCGACGACGTGCGACAGGCCTTCCACGAGTACGCCACGGGCGAGCGCGCCTTCCTCACGCGTCACGACTGGTCTTCGTGACCTCCTCACCGGTCGCGGCGGCGCGTGGCGGTGGCAGGATCGGCGGGATGAGAACCCATTACCCGCCCATCGAGCCCTACGACTCCGGCTTCCTCGACGTGGGCGACGGCAACGAGATCTACTGGGAGGTCGTCGGCAACCCGGACGGCAAGCCCGCGGTCATGCTGCACGGCGGCCCCGGCGGCGGCTGCACCGCCAAGCACCGCCGGCAGTGGAACCCCGACCTGTACAAGGTCGTGCTGTTCGACCAGCGCAACTGCGGGCGCAGCCGTCCCCACGCCGCCGACGCCGCCACGTCGCTGGAGCACAACACCACCTGGCACCTCGTCGCCGACATGGAACGCCTGCGCGAGCACCTCGGCATCGAGGCCTGGCAGGTGTTCGGCGGGTCGTGGGGCAGCGCGCTCGCCCTGGCGTACGCCCAGACCCACCCCGAGCGGACGACCGAGCTGGTGCTGCGCGGCATCTTCACGCTGCGCCCCCACGAGCTGCGCTGGTTCTACCAGGAGGGGGCCTCCTTCCTGTTCCCCGACCGGTGGGAGACGTACCTGGCGCCGATCCCCGAGGAGGAGCGGGGCGACCTCATGGCCGCCTTCCGCCGCCGCCTGGAGGGCGACGACCCCGAGCAGCGGCTGGCGGCGGCCCGGGCGTGGGCCCAGTGGGAGGCGTCCACGATCACGCTGCTGCCGGACGAGCAGCTCGTCGCGGAGTTCGGCGAGGAGCGCATGGCGGTGGCCTTCTCCCGGATCGAGAACCACTACTTCGCCCACCTGGGCTGGTTCGAGCCCGAGCAGCTCATCCGCGACGTCGGCAAGATCCGCCACATCCCGGCCGTCATCGTGCAGGGCCGCTACGACGCCTGCACGCCCATGGCCACGGCCTGGGACCTGCACCGGGCCTGGCCCGAGGCGGAGTTCCACGTGGTGGCGGACGCGGGGCACGCCGCCACCGAGCCGGGCATCGTGGACCGGCTCATCGCGGCGACAGACGGCTTCGCGCGAGGCGTACCATCGGCGTGACCGCGCCGACCAGCAGCAGCGTGCACAGCGGAGCCAGCGTCACCCCGATGAGGAAGCCCCCCGCCACGTCGTGCGGGTAGTGGACGCCGACGAACACGCGTGAGAACGCCATGACCGCCGCCAGCGGCAGCACCACCCAGGCGAGGGAGCGCCAGGCCAGCACGAGCGCGCCCGCGGCGCCGGCGGCGATCACGGAGTGGTTGCTGGGGAACGACCAGTCGTCCGGCGGCGGGCACGCGGCGATCGTCGCGATCCCGCCCCGGCACGGCCGGTCCTCCCTGACGACGGTCTTGAGGACCTCGCTGAAGACGTACGCGCACACCACACCGGCCGGTCCGGCGATCGCGATCGCCAGGTCGCGCGCGGGCCCGTTGCGGGCCCGCCACCAGCACAGGACGAACAACGCCGCGAACAGGAACAGGCCGGCGTCGGTGCCGACCTCGGCGAGGCCGTGCAGCCATCCGGGCGTGCTGAGAGCGAAGTCGACGATGTCGCGGTACACACGTGTCCAATCGGTGAACGAGCAGTGACACGACCTTACGGAAGATCATCGGTGCTCGCGTCGGACTCCCGGCCGATTCCCTGGTGCCGCCCTCGTCCGATCGGCCGACCCGCCGGATGGGCGGGGTAGGGCGAGGACGGGCCGGGTAGAGAGGCATGCGTGATCGGAGAGCACGTGATCGTCGGCTACACCGCCGACGCCGGTGGACGTGACGCTCTCGCCCTCGGCGCCGCGATCTCGCGGGTCACCGGCGGCGAGCTGACCGTGGCGACGATCTACCCGCCCGGCAGTCCCGGCGAGGCCGTGGAGGCGCAGGCGAACCTGGCGCACGCGGCCGAGGAGCTGAACGGCCTGCCCGCCGAGTACGTCACCTACGAGAGCCGGGGCGTGGGACGCGGGCTGTCGGTGCTGGCCAGCCGCATCCGCGCCGACCTCATCGTGGCCGGTTCGGCGGACGGCGGGCAGCGGGGGCGCATCGGGATCGGCTCCACCTCGGACCACCTGCTGCACCTGTCACCGGAGGCGGTGATGCTGGCGCCCGCCGGCTACCGCCCGCCCGAGGAGGCGGGCCGGCTGACGCTCGCCTACGTCCACCGGCCCCAGTGCGACGCGGCCGTCGAACGGGTGGCGCAAACGGCGCTGCGGCTGGGCGTGCCGCTGCGGCTCATCACGCTCGACCTGCGCACGGACGATCCCGGCCGGCTCCGCGACGACCTGGCCCTCGCCGTACGGCTGGCGTGGGAGACCACCGGCATCGAGGCCGGGGCGGAGATCGCCGAGGGGCACGACGTGGCGGAGGCGCTGGCGACGCTGGAGTGGGAGCCGGGCGAGCTGCTGGTGTGCGCGGCGAGCGAGGACGCGCAGCCGCACCGGGTCTTCCTCGGGGAGCTGGCCATGAAGGTGCTGCGGGCGGCGCCGTGCCCGGTCACCGTGCTGCCCCGCGGCTTCGACTGACGGATCCCCACCGGACGCGGCCCGCGCCCGCCGTGACCGCGGGCCGCGTCCGTGGGAGGCCGGGATCAGACGCCGAGGCGCCACCTCCTCATCGTCGCCTCGTACAGCTCCAGGTAGCGCTCGGCCATGACGCCGGGCGTGAAGCGGCGGGCCGCCTCCGCGCGGCACTCCTCCGGGTCGATCTCGTCCACCCGCAGCACGTACTCGGCCAGTTCCTCCTCGGTGTCGGCGAGCCATCCGGTGCGGCCGTGGTCGATCAGCTCGGCCAGGCAGCCCCGGCGCAGCCCCACGACGGGCACGCCGAGCGCCAGCGCCTCGACCACGGCGGTGCCGCCCGGCTCGTCCCACTGGACGGGGAACAGGGCGGCCCGCGCCGAGCCGTACAGCTCGTCGCGTAACCGGCCCTCGACGGTCCCCACCCAGCGGACCAGGTCGCCGTCGAGGTAGGGGCCGACCGCCTCCAGGTGGTAGCGGACGTCCGGGTGGCCGTGCAGCGGGTGGTACGGGTCCTGGGCGACGGCGTCGAGCTCGGCCGCCGTGCCGAGGCCGCTCACCGGCCCGGCGAGCACGAGCGGCAGGCCGAGCTTCTGGCAGATCCGGGCCGCGATGTGCTGCCCCTTGAGCCGGCAGACCCGCCCCATGACCACCAGGTGCTCGCCGGGCTCGGCCCGGGGGGCGGCCCCGGCGAGTGGGGTGGCCAGGTGGACCGCGCCGAGCGCCGCCGAGCGCAGGGCGGCCGGCGCGAGGCGGAGCTGCGACTCCGACACGCCGTTGACCGCGATCGAGCTGGGGAAGGCGCCGTAGAACGCGGGGTGCTTGCGCAGGTCCCAGTGGAGGGTGTGCAGCACGGGCGGACCGCCGAGGGCGGAGAGGACGGCCGGGCCGACCACCTCCAGGTGGTCGTGGACGAGGTCCACGTCGTCGCGGCGCCGCACCTCGCGCGCCACCATCGCCTGGTGGGCGTGCGCGACGCCCATGACCTGGTTGTACGGTTTCTGCAGCTCCGCGAACTGGCCGGCGTCGTAGACGCTGACCAGCTCGTCCACCTCCAGCGTGCTCGACCCGACGGAGGCGAGGACGACCCGCACCCCGCGCTCGCGCAGCGCGGGCACGAGCGTGGCCACGACGTTCTCGATGCCGCCGTAGCCGGGGGGCGGCACCGGCAGCCACGGGCCCGTGTTGACCAGCACGTTCATGCGACGTCCTCCTCGGCGAGCAGCGAGGCGAGCGGGGGACGCTCGGCCACGACGACGTTCATGAGCGATGCCTGCCCGTCGAGCCCGAACTGCAGGAGCGTGCGGGCCGGGGGCTGGGCGGCCACGACCCGTCCCTGACGTTCGAGCCGGGTCCAGGCGGTGTGCAGGATCTGCCCGGACATGCGGCCGAGCGCGGCGGTGGACTGGTGGGAGTGGACGCGCACGCCCAGGTCGACCTGGGCCATGGCGTCGAGGCCGACGAGCTCCAGCAGGTCCACCAGGAGTCCCAGCTCGACGCCGTACTCGGTGACGAACGGGACCTGCTCCAGGGTCTCGCGCCGAGCGGCGTACTCACCGCCGAGCGGCTGGTGGAACCCGGCCAGCTCGGGCCAGAACATGTTGAGGATCGGGCGGGCCACCAGCTCGGTGACCCGTCCGCCGCCTCCCCGCAGCCTCACCCCGTCGGCTCCGGTGAACGGCCGCTCGAAGGCGCCCTTGACGAACTGGATGCCGGGGTCGGTCAGCAGCGGCCCGAGCAGGCCGGTGACGAAGTGCGCGCCGAAGTCACGCAGGTCGGCGTCGACGAAGACGACGATGTCCCCGCTGGAGGCCGCCAGTCCCTTCCAGAGGGCCTCGCCCTTCCCGGTGAGGGGCGGCAGGTGGGAGAGCACCGCGTTCTGCGCCACGACGCGGGCTCCCGCCGCGGCGGCCCGCTCGGCCGTCGCGTCGGTGGAGTTGGAGTCGACCACGAGAATCTCGTCCACGAGCGGGATCCGCTCGACGAGTTCGCGGCGGATCACGGTGACGATGTCGCCGACTGTCGGCTCCTCGTCGCGCGCCGGCAGGACGACGCTGACCGTGGTCGTTCCCTTGGCGAGGAGCAGGGCATCGGGAGCCCACTCGGCCGCGGTGCTCGAGTGGGGACCGTACCATTCCCGAGCCCTGGCCAAGGCCCGCAGATCTGTCTCCATGCACTCAGCCCCGTTCTGTTTAGGGGGTCACGGTCGCGCATATGTTCCCTATTGCCGGGAGTTTGAACGTGTTGTTTGATTTTGCGTAAAAGTGGGATATGCGAGATGTGTCCTCAATCACCCGTGTAGGCATCATCGGTGCCGGAAATGTCGCTGCGCGTCACGCGGACGTGCTGTCAGGTTTTCCCGACGTGGTGATCACCGGAATCGCCGACGTCGATCCCCTGAAGGCCGAGGCGCTCGCGGAGCGTCATGGAGTCCCGGCTTTTGACGGCCACGCCGGGCTGTTGGAGGCGGGCGGACTCGACGCAGTATACGTCTGTGTGCCCCCATTCGCGCACGGTAAGCCCGAGCAAGATGTCCTGTCGTGCAATCTCCCGATTTTTGTCGAAAAACCCCTCGCACTCGACCTGGAGACCGCGGAAAACATCGCGTCCGAAATTCGGCGGCGCGGCCTGCCGTCGGCGGTCGGCCATCACTGGCGCTACCTGGACGTTCTCGACCGGGCGCGGGATCTGCTGGCCGACCGGCCGGTACGGCTGGCGCTCGGCCACTGGCTCGACAAGGTGCCCCCGGTCGGCTGGTGGCTGGATCCGGCCCGCTCGGGCGGCCAGGTCGTGGAGCAGGCGGTCCACGTCCTGGATCTGGCCCGGGTCCTGGTCGGCGAGGTCGCCATGGTGCACTCCGTGCCCGCCGCGGGCGACGGTCCCGCCGACGGGGAGGTGGATCGGGCCGTGGCCGCCGTGCTGCGCTTCGCGGACGGCGCCACGGGCACGCTGGCCACGACGAGCCTGCTGCGCCACAAGCACCGGGCCGGCCTGGAGGTGTACGCGGACGGCGTCGCCCTGGAGCTGACCGAGACCTCGCTGACCGTCAACGGCACCGAGGTGGTCGAGGACGCGGGCCGGGCGAAGACGCTGGTCGACCGGGCGTTCATCGACGCCGTGCGCGACGGGGAGGGCGACGTGCGGGTGCCGTACGACGAGGCGCTGCGCACCCACCGGCTGGCGCTCGCGCTGGCCCGGTCGGCGACGCTGGGAAGGCCGGTGACGCTCGATGGCTGACCCCGCGACCGACCCGACGGAAGCGACCCAAGCGACCCAAGCGACCGATGCGACAGTCCGCAGCAGCGTGCTCTGTGTGGCGGCGCCCGGCGAGGTCACGCTGGTCGAGGAGGAGCTGCCCGCGGTGCCCGAGGGCGGCTTCCGGGTGGAGACCGTCTACAGCGGGATCTCCGCCGGCACCGAGCTGACCTACGTCAAGGGCACCAACCCGTACCTGGCCGCCTCGTGGGACCGGGCGCTCGGCCTGTTCCGGCCGGGCGCCCCGGCGCTCGCCTATCCCGTGCGCGGCATCGGGTACATGCAGGTCGGCCGGGTGGCCGAGACCCGCACCGGGGCCGTGCGCGAGGGCGCGCTGGTGGCCATGGCCTACGGCCACCGCACCGGCTACGTGGCCGACCCGCTGGCGGACCGCTTCGTGGAGCTGCCGCCCGGCCTCGACCCGGTGCTCGGCGTCTACGTCGCCCACATGGGGCCGATCTGCGCCAACGGGCTGCTGCACGCCGCCGCCGATCTGCACGGGCCGGCCGTGCGTGACCTGGGGGACGGCGTGCGCGGGCGGCGCGTGGCCGTCGTCGGGGCGGGCGTGGTGGGGCTGCTGACGGCCTCGTTCGCGCTGGAGCACGGCGCGGCGGAGGTCGTGGTGGCCGACGAGACGCCCGAGCGGCTGCTGATCGCCGAAGCCCTGGGCGCCCGCCCGCTGGCCGTGAACGCGGGCGACGGCGACCCGGCGGCGGAGCTGAAGCGCCGCTGGCGGCACGGCCCCGACGACCGGGGCGCCGACGTGGTGTTCCAGTGCCGCGGGCAGGCCAGGGCGCTCGCGCTGGCCCTGCGGATGCTGCGCCCGCAGGGCACGGTCGTGGACCTCGCCTTCTACACCCAGGGGGCGGACGAGGTGCGGCTCGGCGAGGAGTTCCACCACAACGGGCTGTCGCTGCGGTGCGCGCAGATCGGCCGGGTGCCGCGCGGGCTCGCCCACGCCTGGGACCGGGAGCGGCTGTCGTACGAGACGGTCGCCCTGCTCGAACGGCGTGGTGCGGCGCTACGCGAGCACCTCGTCACCGAGGTCGCCGGCTTCGCCGAGGCGCCGCGCCTCCTCGCGGATCTGGCCGCCCGCCGGCGTCACTCCGTCCAGGCCGTCCTGCGCGGCGACGTCCAGGATGAGGGCGGCTGACCAGCTGAAGTCGTGGCAGCCGTGCCCTTCCAGCGTGAACGGGTCGAAGTACTCGCGGAACCCGGACGCGGTGACGGCCCTGACCATGCCCTCGGCCAGCGGCGCGGCCAGGTCGGGCCGGCGTCGCCGCAGGCCCCGCCAGATCAGCCAGGTGAGGTTGATCCAGGCGGGGCCCCGCCAGTAGCGCACCGGGTCGAACTCGGGCGCGGCCGGGGCGAAGCTGGGCACGACGCCGTCCTTGAGCCCGAACCGGTCGAGCCCGGTGCCGATCAGCTCGTTGACCAGCTCACGGGGCAGGCCGGGCAGCATGAGCGGGGTCAGTCCGGCGGCGCTGTTGGAGCGCACGAGGCAGCCGGTGAGCACGTCGCGGGCGTGGAAGAGGCCGTCGTCGTAGAGGTGCTCGGCCATCGCGGAGGTGACGGCGGCGGCCTCCCGGGCGTGCGGCTCGGGGTCGAGCCCGATCACCCGCGCGATCCGCCCCAGCGCCACCTCCGCCACACCGTACGCGGCGTTGAACAGCGGGTCCTCCACCCGGAAGGCGTCGGAGCGGCGGTAGCCGGTGTCGCGGTAGGCGCGGGCGAGGGAGGTGTAGCGCGCGTAGTCGCGGTCGGTGGGCCGCTCCTCCACGCTGACGTGGGTGGTGTCGCGGCGCACGAACGCGGACGGCTCGGGCTCGACGACGGCCAGTGGCAGGTCCCAGGCCGGGCTGTTGTCCATGCCCGACTCCCAGGGGTGCACGATCGAGATCAGCCCCTCGGGCGAGCGCCGGGCCGAGCGCAGGAACTCCTGCTGGGCGACCAGGCGCGGATAGATCCGCCGCAGGAAGGCCGGGTCGGGCTCGGCCAGGTGGACGCGCCAGGCGGCCAGCGCGTGGACGGGCGGCTGCACGATCCCCGAGGTCCTGACCCCGGACGGGGCGCTGACCTGCCAGAACTCCGGGCCGGGGAAGTAGGCGCCCTCGGGCACCGCCGGGTTGAACACGATGTGCGGCACCCGGCCGTCGCGCCACTGCGCGCCGAACAGCGTCAGCAGCTCCGAGCGGGCCCGGCGCGGCGACCACCGGGCGTTGCCGATCGCGATGAAGGCGGAGTCCCAGCTCCACTGGTGGGGGTAGAGGGTGCGGGAGGGGACCGTGTAGCTGCCGTCCCAGTTGGCGACGAGCACGCGGACGGCGTCGCGGAGGATCATAGGAATTTCCTGATGAAGGAGGCGGTCTGGGGAAGGACGATCTCCGGCTCACCCCGAAGGCGGCATTCCAGCGCGAGATAGCCGTCGTAGCCGGCGGCGTCGAGGGCGGCGAGCTGCGCCGCCCAGTCGAGGTGGCCGGTGCCGGGCTGGTTGCGGTTGGACTCGCTGACCTGCATGTGCGCGAGGTAGGGGGCGGCCTCCAGGATCGAGCGGCAGGGATCGTCCTCCTCGATGTTCATGTGGTACGTGTCACCTGCCACCCGGATCGTGTCCATCGAACAGTACGACACCGCCTCGGCCAGCGTGTTCACCATGTGGTTCTCGTACCGGTTGAGCGGCTCCAGCATGATGAGCACGCCGTTGCGCTGGGCGTGCTCGCCCAGCGTGGCCAGCGCCTCGGCCAGCACCTCGCGGTCCTCGTCGGGGCCGCGGGGCGGCTCGAACGGCGGCAGCCGGCGCGAGAACTGCCCCCAGGAGGCCGGGGTCATGACGCCGATGCCGCCCAGCTCGGCGATCACGGTGAGCTGGGACCTGAGCTGCTGGATGGCGTCCTTGCGCAGGACCGGGTCGAAGTCGCCGATGAAGTGCGGCATGTCCACGCACACGGTCGGCATCACGACGCCGTCGGCGCGGGCCCGCTTGAGCTCGGTGAGGCGGGTGGCGAAGTGGAAGTCGCCCTTGCCGCGCAGCTCGATGGCGTCGAAGCCGGCGTCGAGCGCGAAGGCGAACTTCTCCTGCAGGGTGCGGCCGGGCAGAAGCTGCTCCTGGACGGAAAGCTGCACTGTCTCACTCCTCGAATCGGAAGACGAGCTGGAGGACGTCCGCCTGCCGGTGGTCGAGCAGCTCGAAGGCCGCGGCGGCGTCGCCGGCCGGGACCACGTGGCTGACCAGCCCGAGCACGCCCACCTCGGCCCGGTGGACGAGCTCCATGAACGTGCGCTGGAGCCGCTCGACGTCCCAGCGGTGCGACAGCCAGGAGGCGACGCCGCCGATCTGCGAGGAGACGAGCTGCACCTGGTTGTGGTGGAACTCCTCGCCGAGCCGCAGGCCGGTCGCGTCGCCCTGGTAGAAGCCGGCGGCGACGACCCGGCCGCCCCTGCGCACGGTCCGGATGGCCTCGTGCAGGCCCAGGTGGCTGCCGCTCAGCTCGATGGCGGCGTCGGCGCCCTCGACGCGCTTGCGGACCAGCTCGGCGACCGAGCCGGCGCGTACGTCGAAGGTCTCGGCGGCGCCGAAGGCGCGGGCCAGCTCCAGCCGGGCGGGGATGGCGTCGGCCGCGACGACCCGGGCGCCGCTGAGCACGGCCAGCCGGGTGGCGAGCAGGCCGATGACGCCCTGTCCGAAGACGGCGAGCTGGTCGCCGAGATGGACGTCGGCGGCGTGGACGGCGTTGAGCGCGATGGCGCCGACGCGGGCGAACACGCCGGTCAGCGGGTCGGCGGAGGGCGGCAGCACGTGACCGGCCAGCCGCTCGGCGGGCACGACGGCCTCGGCCCGGTGGCCCCAGATGCCCCACACGAGGCTGCCGACGGGCGGGTCGGCGACGTCGGGCGCGGCCTCGACGACCTCGCCGACCTCCTGGTAGCCCCAGCCCGTGAGGGGGTAGGCGTGGGTGCGGCCGTCCACGAAGAGCCGGCGCCCGACGTCCCAGCGGCGGGTGAGGTACGGGTTGGTCCCGCGGTAGGCGGTGAGTTCGGTACCGGCCGAAACCCCGGAGTAGAGCGTGCGGACCCGGACGGAGCCCGGGTCGAGAGCGGCGGGCGGCTCGGAGCCGACAAGGACACGGCCCGGCCCTTCAAACGTGATGACGCGCATTCCCCCACGCTTACGATTATTGATCAAACGGAAGTCAAGGAATTAGTACGAACATGCAGACCATAGTTGAGCGGATAGCACTCTTAAGTCTAGGACTTCGTTAGGAGGTAAGAATGAAATTGGGTTTCCTGACCGCCTGTCTTCCCGAGCTCGATCTCGTGGATGTCGCCCGGTGGGCCGTCGAGCAGGGTTACGAGGCGCTCGAAGTCGCCGGATGGCCGTCGACGGATACCCGAAATCACATCAGAGTGGACCGTTTCGACGGCGCCGAATGCGAGCGGGTCGGGCGAATCTTCGCAGAGACCGGACTCACCCTTTCCTCGATCGCCTATTACGAGAACAATCTGCACCCTCGCGCAGGGGCGGAGGTGAACGCGCACGTGCGCCGCTGCGTGGACGCCGCCGCGGCGCTCGGCTGCCCCACGGTCGGCACGTTCGTCGGCCGCGACCCCGGCCTGTCGGTCCGCGACAACCTCGAACGCGCCGACGGCGTCTTCCGCCCCCTCGTCGCCTACGCCCGCGACCACGGCGTGGACCTGGTCATCGAGAACTGCCTGATGAAGAGCTGGCATCCCGACGGCTACCCGGGCAACCTGGCCTACTCCCCCGAGCTGTGGGAGTGGATGTTCACGCTCGGGCTGCGGCTCAACTACGACCCCTCGCACCTGGTGGCGCTCGGCATCGACCCCGTCGCGGCGGCCATGCCGTACGTGTCGCAGATCGCGCACGTGCAGGCCAAGGACGTCGAGCTGCTGCCGGGCACCATCAACCGCTTCGGCTACTACGGCCCGATCAGCGGCGAGAAGGGCTGGTACCGCTTCCGGGTGCCGGGGCTGGGGCAGATCCAGTGGGGCGAGGTGATCGGCGCGCTGCGCCGGGGCGGCTACGACGGGGTGGTCTCGGTCGAGCACGAGGACCCCGAGTGGACCGGCAGCACGGAGAGGGTACAGAGCGGTCTCGGTATCGCGTACCGGACGTTGCGTCACCTTGTGCGGGGGTAAGGGCGGCATATCCCCGTGGACGAGGAGCGCGCCATGCCGAAGAGCACCACCGCCGTCCTCAGTGTCACCCTGATGGCTGCCGCCACGAGTGTCACCCTGATGGCCGCCGCCACGCTGACCGCGTGCGGCGGCGGGAACGAGAGGGCGGCCAACGAGATCACCGTCTGGACCGAGGAGAACCTCCCGGACCGGATGGCCGTGCAGCAGCGGATCGCCGCCGACTTCACCAAGAAGACCGGGATCAAGGTGAACCTGGTCGGAGTGGCCGAGGACCAGTTCAGCCAGATCGTCACCTCGGCCGCGGCCGCCGGCAAGCTGCCCGACGTCATCGGGGCCCTCCCGCTGTCGTCGGTGCGCGAGCTGGAGGCCGACGACCTGCTCGACACCGACACCCCGGCCAAGGTCGTCGACCAGCTCGGCCGCGACTCGTTCTCGCGGCGCGCCCTCGACCTCGACAGCTCCGGCGGGAAGCTGCTGGCCGTGCCCAGCGACGGCTGGGCCCAGCTCGTCCTCTACCGCAAGGACCTGTTCGACAAGGCGGGCCTGGCGCCGCCCGACACGTACGAGGCGCTGGAGGCGGCGGCGCGCAAGCTCAACACCGGCGGCGTCGCCGGCATCACGCTGGCCATCGCGCCCAAGGACTCCTTCACCGCGCAGAGCTTCGAGCACGTGGCCCTGGCCAACGGCTGCCAGCTCGTGGACGCCTCCGGCAACGTCACGCTCGACTCGCCGCAGTGCGTGAAGGCGTTCGGCTTCTACGCCGGGCTGGTCAAGAACTACTCGGTCAAGGGCAAGCAGGACGTCGACTCGACCCGCGCCACCTACTTCTCCGGCAAGGCGGCCATGGTCATCTGGTCGTCGTTCATCCTCGACGAGCTGGCGGGGCTGCGCAAGGACGCGCTGCCGAGCTGCGCGCAGTGCAAGGACGACCCGGGATGGCTGGCGAAGAACACGGGCGTCGTCACCGCCCTGAAGGGGCCGGACGGCAGCGCGCCCGCCCAGTACGGGGAGATCGTCTCGTGGGTCGTCACCCGCGACGCGGCCAAGGACCCCGCCGCCAAGTTCGTCGCGTACGCCATGAACGAGGGCTACGAGCGGTGGATCGGGATGGCGCCGGAGGGCAAGTTCCCCACCCGCAAGAGCTACGCCGCCGCCTGGAACAAGCTGCCCGCCGGCGTCGACACGAAGAAGCCGCTGGCCGAGGTCTACCCGGCCGCCGTGCTGGACGCGCTGCGCGCCGGCCCCGACAGCTTCGCCCGCTGGGGCATCACGCAGGGCCAGGGCAAGCTGGTGGGCGCCACGATGGGCGAGCTGCCGGTGCCGAAGGCGCTCAGCCAGGTCGTGGACGGCTCGCTGACGCCCGAGCAGGCCGCCGCCCAGGCCAAGAAGGACGTCGAGACCATCAAGCGCGGGATCCGCCAGTGAGCCTCACCCTTCAAAAACAGGAGGGACGGGCGGGGCTGGCGTTGATCTCGCCCACCCTGGTCATCACCCTGGTCGTGGTCGTGCTGCCGCTGCTGTGGGCCGTCATGCTGGCCTTCCAGGACGTGCGGCTCATCAACATCCGGAGCAAGGGCCTGTTCGGCGGCTACACGCTGGAGAACTTCCGGTACGTGCTCTCCGAGCCGGGCTTCTGGCCGGCCCTGGTCAACACGCTCGTCTACACCGTGGCCGGCACGGCGCTGTCCATCGCGATCGGGCTCGTCGCCGCGCTGGCGCTGCGCGACCGCTTCAAGGGGCGCACGCTGGTGCGGGCCTCCATCCTCATCCCGTACGTGGCGCCGGTCGTGGCCGTCGCCTTCCTGTGGGAGACGATGCTGAACCCCCAGTACGGCATCGTGAACACCTGGCTCAGTCAGCCGATCGCCTTCCTCAGCCAGGCCAAGGGCACCTTCCTCGGGGTCGAGGTGCCGGTGGCGCTGCTGACGGTCATCGCGTTCGAGGCGTGGCGCTACTTCCCGTTCGCGTTCCTGTTCATCCTGGCCCGGCTCCAGGCGCTGCCCGCCGACCTGGAGGAGGCGGCCGTGGTGGACGGGGCGACGCCCACCCAGCGCTTCCGGTACGTGATCATGCCGCAGCTCTGGCGGATCGTCGCGCTGCTGGCCGTGCTGCGCTTCATGTTCACCTTCACCAAGTTCGACGACGTGTACCTGCTGACCGGCGGCGGGGCCGGGACCGAGGTGGTCAGCGTGCGCGTCTACAACTTCCTGACCTCGCGTGACGACATCGGGGCCTCGGCGGCGCAGGCGATCGTCCTCGCCGTCGTGCTGGTCGTCTTCCTGGCCCTCTACCTCAGGTTCTTCGCGGGAGGCGAACGTGAGCAGAACCGCTGAGCCGGCGCTGGCCGCCGGCGGAGGCGAGCGGCCCGCGAGCGCGCGGCGCAGGCGGCCGATGAGCAGGGACCGGGTGGAGCGGGCCGCGCTGCGCGTGCTCAAGCCGCTGGTGATCGCCGTGTTCGTCGCCGTCACCGCGTTCCCGTTCCTCTACATGGTCACGCTGTCGGTGCGCGACATCCAGGAGCTGATCCTCGACCCCGGCTCGCTGTGGCCGCGCCGGCTCACCCTCGACACCTACGCCGACGTGCTGAACCGGCAGGGATTCCTGACGTTCATGCGCAACAGCGCGATCGTGGCCGTGGCGTCCGTGGTGGTGACGCTGCTGATCTCCGTCCCCGGCGCGTACGCGGTGGCCCGGCTGCGCTTCTTCGGGCACCGGCAGGTCCACTTCCTGTTCCTGGCCGTCTACCTCTTCCCGGCCATCGTGCTGGCCATCCCGCTCTTCGTGCTCTTCACGATGATGGGGCTGCGCGGGTCGCTGCTCGGGCTCATCCTCGTTTACATCGCGCAGACCGTGCCGGTCACGGTATACATGCTCCGCAACTACTTCGAGACGGTGCCGCGTAGCGTGGAGGAGGCGGCCGCCATCGACGGCTGCACGCGCCTGTCGACCATCTGGCGGGTCGTGCTGCCGCTGTCGAAGCCCGCGCTCATGGCGACCGGCCTCTACGTGTTCATGATCGCCTGGAACGAGTTCCTGTTCGCCCTGCTCTTCCTCGTCGAGAGGCGGGAGAGCTGGACGGTCTCCCTGGGGCTCTCCCAGCTCGCGGGCAGCATCGAGATCCCGACCACGGTGCTCATGGCCGGATCGGTGGTCCTGACGCTGCCCATCGTGATCGTGTTCTTCGCCAGCGAGCGCCTGCTCACCGAGGGCCTCACGGCGGGAGCGGAGAAGGGGTAGACGATGCTGACGGCAGGGCACATCCTCCAGCTCATCCGTGATGGGTCCTGCCGCACCCGCAAGGAGCTCATCGAGTACACCGGACTGTCCCGGTCCACGATCACCGACCGGGTCGACCGGCTGATCGAGGCCGGCTACATCCACGAGTCCGGCGTGGCCAGCTCCGGCGGCGGCCGCCCGCCCTCGGTGCTCGAGCTCGACGCGGACAAGCGGCTGGTGCTCGTGGCCGACCTCGGCGCCGGCCACGCCCGCGTCGCGCTGACCGACCTCGCCGCCCGGTCGCTGGCCGAGGAGCACACCGAGATGCGCATCGACCGCGGGCCCGACGCCGTCCTCACCTGGGTGCGGCAGGCGTTCCAGCGGCTGCTCGACCGTACGGGCGTGCCGTCCGAGCGGGTGTGCGGCATCGGCGTCGACCTGCCCGGCTCGGTGGACCACGACACCGGGCGGCTGCTGCGCTCGTTCGTCATGCCCGGCTGGGACGACCATCCGATCGGCGCGAGCCTCAGCTCGGCGTTCGGCGTGCCGGTGCTCGTGGAGAACGACGCCAACGCGATGGCGCTCGGCGAGTGGTGGTCGTCGTGGCGGCGCACCCGGGCGCTGCTGCTCGTCAAGGTCTCCACCGGCATCGGCACCGGCGTGGTGCTCGACGGCGCCGTCTACCGGGGCGCCGAGGACGCCGCCGGCAACCTCGGCCACGTACGGCTGCGCGAGAGCGACGGCCGGGTCTGCACGTGCGGCTCGCGCGGCTGCGTCGCCTCGCTGGCCAGCGGCCACGCGTTAGCCACCGACCTCGGGGTGGAGACCAGCCGCGACGTGGTGCGCCTCGTCCAGGCCGGCGACCCGGCCGCCATCGCCCATGCCCAGGAGGCGGGCCGCACGCTCGGCGTCCTGCTGGCGACCGCGGTCAGCCTGCTCAACCCGGGCGTCCTGGTGCTGGCCGGGGACATGGCCGAGACCGGGGAGCACTACCTGACCGGCATCCGGGAGAGCGTCTACCGGCGCAGCCTGCCGTACACGACGCGCAACCTGCGGATCGTGACCAGCACGCTGGGGCAGCGGGCCGGGATCGTCGGCACGGCGGTGATCGTCATGGAGCACGTGCTCAGCCCCGAGGCCGTGGACGCCGTCCTCGCCGCCCCGGCCGGCCGCTCCCGCACCGGCGCCTGAGCGCGGGAGGACCTCAGCTCGCCAGGGCGCGGGCGAGGCGGGCGCGGGCGGTCACGAGGGAGGGGCCGTACCAGGTCAGGTCGCGCCCGCTGACCAGCGCGCACCGCAGGCCGGGGAAGCACTCGGGGCCGTCCTCGGCGTGGAAGGCGTACGGCTCGTCGGGCAGCACGACCAGGTCGGGCGCCCGGGCGGTCAGCTCGGCGAGCGGCACCTTGGGGTAGCGCTCGGCGTGCCCCGCGTACAGGTTGTCCACGCCGAGCCGGCGCAGCACGTCGCCGGTGAACGTGTCGCGCCCCACCACCATCCACGGCCGCCGCCAGATGGGGACGACCGCCGTGCGCCGCGGCCCCTCCTCCGGCTTCCGCCAGACCTCGCGCGCCTCCTCCAGCCACGCGGGCGGCTCGGTGCGGCACGCCCCCGCGAACATCCGCTCCAGGGAGGCGAACGCCTGGTCCAGGGTCTCGATCCGGGTGACCCAGACGGCCAGACCGGCCTCGCGCAGGGCGGCGATGTCGGGCTCGCGGTTCTCCTCGGCGTTGGCCAGGATCACGTCCGGGCGCAGGCTCCTGATCGCGTCGAGGTCGGGGTTCTTGGTGCCGCGCACGCGCGTGACGTCCAGGCCGGCGGGGTGCGAGCACCAGTCGGTGGCGCCGACCAGCGCGCCGGGCACGGTGGCCGCCACCGACTCGGTGAGCGACGGCACGAGGGACACGATCCTGGTCACGGTCCCGGGCACCCGCACGGCCGCCCCGGTGTCGTCGCGCACGCCCGCCTCCGTCATCGCCGTCTCCATGTCACGATCCCATCCTGCCCTGTTCGGGATCGCCTGCGCCCTGACCGAAAATGAGTGAAATACCGTGAATTCTGAGCCGAATGTGCGCAGGTCCTCCACAAGCTCCATAACGAATCCGTAGAATCCCCCATAAAGATCGTTACGTCTTGATCGGGGGATCTCCGGTTGGAGCGAGAACCGCTGGGCTTCGATCCGAACACGCCCAACGTCGCCCGGCTGTACGACTACTACCTCGGGGGCAAGGATCACTTCCCGGCCGACCGTGAGGCCGCCGAGAAGATCCTCGCCGTCGCGCCCGAGGTGCGTCTCGCCGCGCGGGCCAACCGGGCGTTCCTGGGGAGGGCCGTCCGCTTCCTGGCGCAGAGCGGGGTGACGCAGTTCCTCGACATCGGCACGGGATTACCCACCCAGGGCAACGTGCACGAGGTCGCCCGCGAGGCCGCGCCGGGGGCGCGCGTGGTCTACGTGGACCGGGACCCCGTCGTGCTCGTCCACGCCCGCGCGCTGCTGGCCGACGACGCCAACACCGTCGTCGTCGAGGGTGACGTGCGCGACCCCGGCGGCATCCTGAAGAACCCCGACGTGACGGGGTTGCTGGACTTCAGCAAGCCCGTCGCCGTGCTGCTCGTCGCGGTGATGCACTTCGTGTCCGAGGACGAGGGCCCTGAGGAGATCATCGGGACGCTGCGCGAGGTGATGGCCCCCGGTAGCTGCCTGGTGGTGTCGCACGGCACCAGCGACGCCCGGCCCGACGCCGTGGACAAGGGCGTCGAGGTCTACCGGAGCGCGACCTCGCCGCTGACCCTGCGCAGCCGCGAGCGCGTCAGGGAGTTGTTCGACGGGTTCGACCTGATCGAGCCGGGCCTGGTGTGGCTGCCGCAGTGGCGGCCGGACCAGACCGACATGATCGACTTCGCCGACGACCCGCAGTCGTCGCTCATCGTGTGCGGGGTCGGCCGCAAGAACTAGCGGGCCGCCGCCGGAGGCGCCGGCCACGGCCGGGCGCCCTGACGGGTCCGCGCCGGCGCGACGCCCCGGCGCGGACCCGGCCGGTTACTTCAGGGCCGCGAGGGCGGCCTCGTAGTCGGGCTCCTGGGCGATCTCCGGGACCAGCTCGGAGTGGATCACCTTGTTGTCGCCGTCGAGCACGACCACCGCGCGGGCGGCGAGCCCGGCCAGCGGCCCCGACTCCTGCGCGACGCCGTAGTCGGTCAGGAACTCGCGGCCCCGCATGAGCGACAGCATGACCACGTTGTCGATCCCCTCGGCGCCGCAGAAGCGCTGCTGGGCGAACGGCAGGTCGGCCGACACGCACAGCACCACGGCCTGCGGGTGCTCGGCGGCGACCTGGTTGAAGCGGCGTACCGAGGCGGCGCACACGCCGGTGTCGACGCTCGGGAAGATGTTGAGCACCTTGACCGAGGAGCCGAACGACGCGAGCGTGACGTCGCTCAGGTCCTTGCCCACGAGGCTGAACGCGGGAGCCTCGGCGCCCTGCTCCAGGAACGTGCCGCCCACCGTGACCGGGTTGCCCTTGAACGAGATCTCGGACATGAGAAAACCTCCTGTTAGCTGTGGTCCCCGGTGGCGATCCTATCGGCGGGCCGAGCGGTCACCCCGGGGCAGCCCGGGGTGTCCTCACACGTTGCGCCGGTACTGCCCTCCGGCCTCGAACAGGGCCTCGGTGATCTGGCCGAGCGAGCACACGCGCGCCGCGTCCATCAGCACCTCGAAGGCGTTCGAGCGGGACATCGCCGCCTCGCGCAGCCGGGCCAGCGCGGCGGGCGCCTCGGCCCGGTGCCGCTCGTGGAAGGCGCCGAGCCGGTCGAGCTGCGAGCGCTTCTCCTCCTCGGTGCCCCGGGCCAGCTCCAGCTTGCGCTCGTGCGGCTCGTCGCCGCGCGGGTTGCGGAAGGTGTTGACGCCGATGATCGGCAGCGAGCCGTCGTGCTTGCGCATCTCGTACAGCATCGACTCGTCCTGGATGCGCCCGCGCTGGTAGCCCGTCTCCATGGCGCCCAGCACGCCGCCCCGGTCCGACAGCCGCTCGAACTCGCCGAGCACGGCCTCCTCGACCAGGTCCGTCAGCTCGTCGATGATGAACGAGCCCTGCAGCGGGTTCTCGTTGCGGGCCAGGCCCCACTCGCGGTTGATGATGAGCTGGATGGCCATGGCCCGGCGCACCGAGTCGGCCGACGGGGTGGTGACCGCCTCGTCGAAGGCGTTGGTGTGCAGGCTGTTGCAGTTGTCGTAGATTGCGATCAGCGCCTGCAGCGTGGTGCGGATGTCGTTGAAGTCCATCTCCTGGGCGTGCAGCGACCGGCCCGAGGTCTGGATGTGGTACTTGAGCTTCTGCGAGCGCTCGGCGGCGCCGTACCGCTCGCGCATCGCGACCGCCCACACGCGCCGGGCCACCCGCCCGAGCACGCTGTACTCGGGGTCCATGCCGTTGGAGAAGAAGAACGACAGGTTGGGCGCGAAGTCGTCGATGTCCATGCCGCGCGCGAGGTACGCCTCGACGTAGGTGAAGCCGTTGGCCAGCGTGAAGGCGAGCTGGCTGATCGGGTTGGCCCCGGCCTCGGCGATGTGGTAGCCGGAGATCGACACCGAGTAGAAGTTGCGCACGCCGTTGGCGATGAACCACTCCTGGATGTCGGCCATCATCCGCAGCGAGAACTCGGTGGAGAAGATGCAGGTGTTCTGCCCCTGGTCCTCCTTGAGGATGTCGGCCTGGACCGTGCCCCTGACCGTGGCCAGCGTGCGGGCGCGCAGGTCGCGCACCTCCGCCTCGGACGGCTCGCGTCCCCGCTCGGCCCGGAACCGGTCGAGGGCCTGCTCGACGGCCGCGTTGAGGTAGAAGGCCAGGATGGTGGGCGCGGGGCCGTTGATGGTCATCGACACGGACGTGTTGGGCGCCGCCAGGTCGAAGCCGTCGTAGAGGGCCTTCATGTCGTCGAGCGTCGCGATCGACACCCCCGAGGTGCCGACTTTTCCGTAGATGTCGGGGCGGAGGTCGGGGTCGTGGCCGTACAGGGTGACCGAGTCGAACGCCGTGGACAGCCGCGTCGCGGGCTGGCCCTCCGAGAGCAGCTTGAAGCGGCGGTTGGTGCGGAACGGGTCGCCCTCCCCCGCGAACATCCGGGTGGGGTCCTCGTCGTCGCGCTTGAACGCGAACACGCCGGCGGTGAAGGGGAAGCGGCCCGGCAGGTTCTCCGAGCGCAGGAACCGCAGCAGGTCGCCATGGTCGCTGTAGCGGGGCAGCGCCACCCGGGGGATGCGGTTGCCGGACAGCGTCTCGCGCCACAGCGGCGTGTGGATCTCCCGGTCGCGCACGCGGACCACCAGCTCGTCGGCGGTGTACTGCTCGCGCGTGGCGGGCCAGGAGTCGAGCAGCGCCCGGCTCTCCTCGGTCAGCTCCCGCTCGGCCCGCTCCTCCAGGCCGGCCAGCCGCTCCTCGCCCCCGGCGCTCCCGGCCCCTGCGCTCCCGCCGTCGGCGCTCCCCCCGCCGTCGCCCCTGAGGAGCGCGCGCACGGCGGCGATCTGCTGGCGGCGGCGGGCCGCCTCCGCCTGGGCGAGCGTCTCGGCGTGGTAGGCGCGGACGGTCTCGGCGATCTCCGCCAGGTAGCGCACCCGCGCGGGCGGGACGATGGCCTCGGAGGTCTCGGAGGTGCGGCCGCGCACCGGCGCCAGCAGCCCGGGCCCGGCGGGCAGGCCCTTGTCCACGAGCATGCCCTTGAGGTGCTGGTAGAGGGCCGTCACCCCGGCGTCGTTGTAGCGGGCCGCGATCGTGCCGAACACCGGCATGTCGTCGGGCGAGACGCCGAACGCCTCCCGGTTGCGCACGAGCTGGCGGCGCACGTCGCGCAGGGCGTCCTCGGCCCCGCGCCGCTCGTACTTGTTGATCACCACGGCCTCGGCGAAGTCGAGCATGTCGATCTTCTCGAGCTGGGAGGCCGCGCCGAACTCGGGGGTCATGACGTAGATCGGCACGTCCACGTGCGGCACGATCCCGGCGTCGCCCTGGCCGATGCCGGGCGTCTCGACGATCACCAGGTCGTAGCCGGCGGCGCGGCAGGCGGCGACCACGTCGTCGAGGCAGGCGGGCACCTCGTTGGGCGCGCCCCGGGTGGCCAGCGAGCGGAAGTAGGTCTGGGGGCCGAGGCTGTTCATGCGGATGCGGTCGCCGAGCAGGGCGCCGCCACCGCGCCGGCGGGTGGGGTCGATGGCGATGACGGCGATGCGCAGCTTGTCGTCGTTGTCCACGCGCAGGCGCCGGACCAGCTCGTCGGTGAGCGAGGACTTGCCGGAGCCGCCGGTGCCCGTGATGCCGAGCACGGGCGCGCGCAGGCCGCCGAGCATCTCGGCGTCACCGGGCTCGCCTTCCGCGCGGGACCCGCCGACGGCGCGCAGCCGGTCGAGCAGCTCGGCCGGGGCGCGGCCGGACTCGATCAGGGTGATCGCGCGGGCCAGCGCGGCCTGGTCGCCCGAGACCACGGCCTCCGCCGGCGGCGGGTCGCCCAGCTCGACGTCGCACTCCTCGACGAGCTTGTTGATCATCCCGGGCAGGCCGAGGCGCTGGCCGTCCTCGGGCGAGAAGATCCGGGTGACGCCCCGGGAGTGCAGCAGCTCGATCTCCTCCGGGACGATGACGCCGCCGCCACCGCCGTACACCTTGACGTGACCCGCGCCGCGCTCGCGCAGCAGGTCGACCAGGTAGGTGAAGAACTCGACGTGGCCGCCCTGGTAGGAGCTGACCGCGACGCCCTGGGCGTCCTCCTGGATGGCGGCGGTGACGATCTCGTCCACCGACCTGTTGTGCCCCAGGTGGACGACCTCCGCCCCCTGCGACTGGAGGATGCGGCGCATGATGTTGATCGCGGCGTCATGGCCGTCGAACAGCGCGGCTGCCGTCACGAAGCGGACGGGATGGACCGGTACGTGCACGCCTGATCACTCCTCTTTGAGCGGCCTACCCTCAAGATACTAGGACGTCCTACTATTTCCTGTCGCCTGCCGGGTAGAGGTCGGTCATGCGCGCACTCACCTTGCGGCCGGACACCCGCGGGTCGCTCCGCGTCGAGGACGTGCCCGATCCCGAGCCCGCCCCCGGTGAGCTGCTCGTCCAGGGCCTGGCCCTGGGCATCTGCGGCACGGACCGGGAGCTGGCCTCCGGCGAGTACGGGTTCTGGCGGGGCGAGAAGGACAGCATGATCCTCGGCCACGAGTCGCTGGGCCGCGTGCTCCGGGCGCCGGAGGGGTCCTCCTTCTCCCCCGGCGACCTCGTCGTGGGCGTGGTGCGCCGCCCCGACCCGGTGCCGTGCCCGGCCTGCGCCCGAGGCGAGTTCGACATGTGCCGCAACGGCCGCTACACCGAGCGCGGCATCAAGGCGCTCGACGGCTACGGCAGCGAGCTGTGGACCGTGGAGGAGGACTACGCCGTGCGCATCGACCCGCGGCTGGAGCGGGTCGGGATGCTGATGGAGCCGACCTCGGTCGTGGCCAAGGCATGGGAGCACATCGAGCGGATCGGGGCGCGCTCCTGGTTCGAGCCGCGCACGGCGCTCGTCGTCGGCGCCGGGCCGATCGGCCTGCTGGCCGCCCTGCTCGCCACGCAGCGCGGGCTGGAGGTCCACGTCGTCGACCGCGCCTCCGGAGGGCTCAAGCCGGACCTGGTGCGCGCGCTCGGCGCGGCCTTCCACTCCGGCAGCTCCCTGGAGCCGGTGCGCGACCTGCGCCCGGACATCATCGTCGAGGCCACGGGGGCGGGCACGATGGTCCTCGACTCGATGGTGATGAGCGGCTCGGCCGGCATCGTGTGCCTGACCGGCGTCTCGGCCCCCGGCAAGGTGCTGGACGCGGACGTGGGGCGCATCAACCGGGACATGGTGCTGGAGAACGACGTGGTGTTCGGCTCGGTCAACGCCAACCTGCGCCACTTCCGGGCCGCGGGTGACGCGCTGGCGGCGGCCGACTGCGCCTGGCTGGAACGGCTGATCACCAGGCGGCTGCCGCTGGAGCGGGCGCTGGAGGCGTTCGGCGGGCCGGGCGACGACGTCAAGCTGGTCATCGACCTCACCGGCTGACCGGCGTCCTCGCTCGCGTCGGGGTTCCGGCTCGCGTCAGGGTTCCGGCTCGCGTCAGGGTTCCGGCTCGTACGGGCGGCGGCCGATGACCACGGGGACCCGCTCGCCGTCGCTCCCGCGCTCGGGGCCGGACCAGGCGCGCTCGTGGTCCGCCCAGGCTTGCTCGTGGTCCGCGTCGGTCCAGGCGGGGTCGTCCTCGGTCCAGGCGGGGTCGGCGTCGATCCAGGACAGGCCGTGGTCGCGGCGTGACGGGGCGCTCCAGGGCCAGGCGAGGCGGCGATGGGTGCCGCGGCGGCGTCCGGCGAAGCGTAAGGAGAGCACGATCGTCGTCAGCACCATGACGGCGAGCAGCGCGTGGGGCGTCCCCAGCACGTCGAACACCGACCCCTGGGGCTCCCGCTCCCGGAGCACCGGTGCGAGCGGGTGCTCGGTGGAGCGGATCTCGTTCAGCGTGGCGTTGGCCTTGACCAGGCGCGGCAGGCCGTACCCGACGACCTTGTCGGTCTCGCGGACCTTGCGCTTGAGCCAGACGCCGTCGACGTTCGCCTCGATGGTGTGGATCTTGCCACCGGAGACGCTCTCCACAATGCCGACGTGGTCGACGCCCTGGTAGCTCTTGCCGCCCTTCCAGTCGTAGAAGACCAGCGCTCCCGGCTCGGGCCTGGACGACCAGGCGCCCTGCTTGATGAACCACGCGGCGTGGGACGGCGTCCAGGCGAAGCTGCCGACGTAGTCCGTGATGCCGGCCCGGTCCGCCGCCCAGGCGATGAACATGTCGCACCAGGGCGCGTCCCGGTACTGGGCGTCCTGGACGCGCTCGGCGTACCAGTGGCCGAACTTGGTCTGCTGGCCGCCCTTCTCCCGGTAGCCGATCTCCTTGCGGACCTGTTTCAGCAGAGCTTCCGCGATGGGGTCCAGCGCGACTCCTCCCAGAAAATCCGGACGATCACGATGTACGGTAATCGCCGCGCGGCGAGCGCGGGCCGCGCACCGCGAAAGTGGCGAGCTCTGGGGAGAAAAGGGACTCCTGTGACGGAAGTGACGCGGCTACGCGCCCGCGCCCACGCGCCACACCTGCTCGTCGCCCGTGCCCGGCGCCACCACGTCGGCGACGATCACGGTCACGTTGTCCGGCGAGCCGCCCTCGTTGGCCAGGTCGATGAGGCGCTGCACGGCCATCGCCGGGTCGGGATGCGTGGTGAGCACCTCGTGCAGCATCTCGGGACCGAGCACGGCCGTGAGGCCGTCGGAGCACAGCAGGTAGCGGTCGTCGGGCTCGGCCTCGCGCAGCGCCATGTCGGGCTCGGCCCGGCCCTCGCTGCCGAGCACCCGCAGCACCATGGAACGCCGGGGATGAACGGCGGCCTGATCCTCCGTTATCCGCCCTTCGTCCACCATCGACTGCACAAGTGTGTGATCCTTGGTCATCTGGTAAAGAGCACCATCGCGAAGCAGGTATCCGCGGGAGTCACCGAGATGAGCCAGGGCGAACCGGTAGCCGTCCCAGAGCATGGCGGTCACCGTGGTCCCCATGCCCCTGCGTGCCGGGTCGATCTCCGCCAGTTCGACCAGCCGGCGCGCCGCCTCGTGCACGGCGCCCTCAAGGGCCGCCTCCAGGTCGGCGCCCGTCTCGGGAAGCGTGGCATCCAGCTCGCGCATGACGGCGATCGCCGCCGAGCTCGCGAGCTCGCCGGCCGCGTGGCCGCCCATCCCGTCAGCCACCACGAGCAGCCGGCCGCTCGCGTAGCCGGAATCCTCGTTCTGCTCCCTGCGGCGCCCCACATCTGATCCGGCGGCATAGCGGATGTTGTGCTTCATACCTAGCAGTAAATCATTGGTTGAAAGACTTCACAAGCAGATGCGCTGAAGACTCTTGTGAACTACTGTGGTCGCATGAGCCACGATCCGACCGTGAACGCCGGGGACATCGCCCGGCTCGCGGGGGTCGGGCGCGCCGCGGTGAGCAACTGGCGACGCCGCCACGACGACTTCCCCCGCCCCGTGGGCGGAACCGCCAACCAGCCGCTGTTCTCGCTGCGGCAGGTCGAGGCGTGGCTGCGGCGCTATGGGAAGTCCTACCAGGTATCCCTGGGAGATCGTGTGTGGCAGCGCCTGAAAGCCGCCGGAGATCTACGCCTGGGTGACCTTGTGGCCGAGGCGGGTGAGTTTCTTTCCACCGGGAGCACCGAGCTGGAGCCCGAGCTGGCCGGGCTGGTGTCCGAACTGGCCGAGCGGCACGGGCCGCTCGCGGCGTACGAGTTCCTGTGCGAGCGCTATCTGGAGGCCCACTCGCGCCAGCTCTCGGTGACCCGCGAGGACGTCGCCGAGCTGATGGTCCGCCTGGTCGGCGCCGCCCCGGCCGCCGACGGCCGGCCCACGCTCGGCCACCCCACGGTCGGCCGTCCCGCCGTGGTTCTCACCGCGGCCTCGGACGGCCATCGCGTGAAGACTCCCCAGGCCCAGCGCGCGGCACCGACCGGCCACCGCGCCGCGGACAGCGGCCGGGCGGGCGGGGGCCCGGCCGGGAGTGGACCGGCGGGCGGAAGCGCGGCCGGGAGCGGCTCGGCGGGCGGTGGCCCGGCAGGCGGCGGTCCGGTCGGGGGCGGCTCGGCGGGCGGTGGCCCGGCCGGGGGCGGGGAACCCTGGGTTCCCGGTATCGAGCGGCCGGCCACGATCCTGGACCCCGCGTGCGGCGTCGGCACGCTGCTGCTCGCCCCGAAGGCCGCCCGCCTGCTCGGGCAGGACCTCAGCGGCGCCTCCGCCCGCATCACCGCGGCCCGGCTGAGGCTGCGCGGCGCCGACGCGCGGATCGTTCCCGGCGACGCCATCCGCCACGACGCCTTCGCCGGGGAGAAGGCCGACGCCGTCCTGTGCGACCCGCCGTTCAACGAGCGCGCCTGGGGCTACGAGGAGCTGACCGGCGACCCGCGCTGGGAGTACGGCCTGCCGCCGCGCGGCGAGCCCGAGCTGGCCTGGGTGCAGCACTGCCTGACCCACGTCCGGCCGGGCGGCCTGGTCGCCATCCTCATGCCGCCCGCCGCCGCGAGCCGCAAGGCGGGCCGCCGCATCCGGGCCAACCTGCTGCGGGCCGGCGCCCTGCGCGGCGTCGTGGCGCTGCCCGGCTCCGACCTGTGGCTGCTGCGCCGGCCGCGCGCGGGCGAGCGCCCGCCGTCCGACGTGCTCATCCTCGACGCGACGGCCGACCTGTCCGCCGTCGAGCCGGCCTGGCGCGCCTACCTCGACGACCGCTCCGACCGTACGGTGCGCATCATCGACCTGCTGGCCGACGAGGTGGACATGACGCCCGCCCGGCACCAGCGCCGCGACGACGTCGGCCGGGCCTTCACCGAGGCGCGCGACCGCTTCCTCGCGGCCGCCGCGACGCCGCCCGACCTGAAGGTGCTGGACCAGCCGCTCGACCAGCCCGCCACCACCGTCGGCGACCTCATCAAGGAGGGCCTGGTCACCGTGCTCCAGGCGCCGCCCAAGATGGCCGCCGAAGGCGGCGACCTGCCGGTGCTGACCGCCGACGACGTGGCCGGCGGCACGCCGCCCTCCGGCCGGGCGAGCGCCCAGCAGGGGCTCGTGCAGGTGCGCCCCGGCGACGTGGTGGCCTCCTACTCCAGCGTCCGGGTCATGGCCGAGGGCGGCTGCGTGCTGGGGCCCCACCTGACGCTCTACCGGGTGGACCAGCGCCGGCTCGACCCCGACTTCCTGGCCGGCTTCCTGCGGGCCGCCGGGGGCCGGGCGACGACCGGCTCCAGCCGCTTCGACGTGCGCCGCACCCGCCTGCCGCGCCTGACGCTGAAGGAGCAGAGCGCGTACGGCGAGGCGTTCCGGCAACTCGCGGTGCTGGAGGACGCGCTGCGTGAGACCTCCGTCCTGGGGCAGACACTGATCCGTCTGGGCCTCGACGGGCTGGCCGACGGCCACCTGCACCCGCCTGCGCATGGCTTCGATCAGTGAGGCGAGCTCGGCCGCCGGGGTGCCTGACGGTGTAGTTTTTCCCGAAAGGCGGCTTGGAGGGGCGAATGGTCATCGGCGACCGCTATGTGCTTGAGCACTTCCCCCTCGGGCAGGGCGGCATGGGAGCCGTCTACGCGGGCCACGACCGTCACCTCGACCGCCGCGTCGCGGTCAAGCTGCTACGCCTGCCGAGCGGCGGGCCGGACGGCGAGATGGAGCGCCGCTTCATCCGCGAGGCCCGCATCCTGGCCCGGCTGGAGCACCCGGGCGCGCCGGTGCTCTACGACTTCGGCACCCACGAGCAGCGGCTGTACCAGGTGATGCAGTTCATCGAGGGCGTCACCGTGGCCGACGTGCTCAGCGAGCACGGGCCGCTGCCGGTCCCGTGGGCCGCCGCCATCGCCGCGCAGGCGTGCGCGGTGCTGTCGGCCTCGCACGCCCTGGCGATCTGCCATCGCGACCTCAAGCCCACCAACCTCATGCTGTGCCCCGACGGCAGCGTGAAGGTGCTCGACTTCGGCCTGGCCATGCTGCGCGAGGCCGACGTCACGACGTTCACCCGGATCGGCCAGATTCTCGGCACGCCCGCCTACATGGCGCCCGAGCAGATCCAGCGGGGCGTCGCCGAGCCGCGCAGCGACCTGTACGCGCTGGGCTGCGTGCTGCACGAGATGCTGACCGGCCGGCAGCTCTTCACCGGGCCGACGGACTACGTGGTGTTCGAGAAGCAGGTCAAGGAGCGGCCCCCGGACATCCCGGGTTTGCCGGCCGGGCTCGACGCGCTGCTGTCCGAGCTGCTGGAGAAGCAGCCCGACGACCGGCCCTCCGGGGCCGAGGAGCTGTACGAGCGGCTGGAGCCGTACGCGGTGGGCCTGCCCATGCTGCCCGGCTTCCTGGCCAAGGCGCCGAGCCCGGGCCGCATGTACGCGCGGATGGTCGGCCGCGTTCTCACCGGTTGACCGAGCGCCGAAACGCTTCAGCGGTCAGGGGGCGTCGGGGAGGACGGCCTCGATGGCGGTCACGGCGTGGGCCCGGTGGGCGGCCAGGACCCGCGCGGCCCCCTCGGCGTCGCGGCGGCGCAACAGGTCGAGCGCGGCTCGGTGCTCCTCGATGACCCGCTCCCTGTTGGCCGGCTCCCCGTAGTAGACGGAGCGGTAGGCGTCGGTGGAGTCCCACAGCGTCCTGATCATCCGGACCATGCGCGGCAGCCCGGACGCCTCGAAGATCGTCATGTGGAAGCGCCGGTTGGCCGCGGCCATCGCCAGCACGTCGCCCGCCGCGGCGGCCTCCTCGACCTCCGCCTGCGCCCGCTCGGCCGCCCGCAGCGCCTCGTCGCCGATCCGCCCGGCCGCCCGGCGCACCGCCTCGGCCTCCAGGAGCTCCCGGATCAGGTAGACCTCGCGCAGGTCGGCGAGCGAGAGCCGCTCGACGAAGTAGCCCCGGTGGGCCTGGTAGGTGACCAGGCCCTCACCCTGGAGCGTCTTGAGCGCCTCGCGCAGCGGGACGCGGCTCACGTCGAGCTCCTCGGCCAGCGCCTCCTGCCGGATGGGGTCGCCGGGCCGCAGCCTGCCGGTGGTGATCGCGCGCCGCAGCTCCCCCAGGACGAACTGCTGCGCCGTGGGCGGCCTGCGCCGCTCACCGGCCTCGGCCGCGACGCCCCTGGCCGGCCCTTCTGGCGTGGTCATCACTTCTCCTTGAGCGTGCAAGCTCCCGCCTCACAACAAGGCCCTGGAGGAGCGTACCCGTGCCTGCCGAGCAGCGGGCCCGCCGTGTCCCCTGCGCCGGGCCGTCCGGCCCGGCCCGCGTCCGACGTCAATCGCCCAGGAGCTCCCGGACCCACTGATCGTCCTGCCCGAGCGACGGGGGCGCGAGGCGGTACTCCGCAGGCGTGCGGCCGAGGCCGACGGGGTTGGCCACCTGCGCGGCCGGTCCCTCGCCGACCAGCGGGTTCAGGCCCAGCTCGGTGGCCAGGGCGAAGGCGTCGGCCATGGTGTTGATCGGCCCGCAGGGCACCCCGGCCGCGGTCAGGGCGGCGAACCACGCGTCGGCCGAGCGGGCGGAGAGGGCACGGTCGAGCTCGGCGCACAGCTCGTCCCGGTGGGCGACCCGGCCGGAGTTGGCGGCGTACCTCGGGTCGGCCGCGAGGTCGCCGCGCCCGAGGGCTTCGCACAGGGCGCGGAACTGGCGGTCGTTGCCGGCCGCGATGACGATCGGCCGGTCGGCGGCCCGGAAGACCTCGTACGGGACGATGCTGGGGTGCCGGTTGCCCATGGCGGAGGGCACCACGCCGGCGGCGGCGTACCCGGAGGCCAGGTTGGTCATGGCCGACAGCAGCGACGACAGCAGCGAGACCGTCACCCGCTGTCCCTGGCCGGTGGCGTCGCGGTGGCGGAGGGCGGCCAGCATGCCGAGCGAGGCGTGCAGCCCGGTGATCACGTCCACGAGGGCGACGCCCGCCTTGGTGCCGGGCCCGTCCGGCTCGCCGGTGACGCTCATCAGCCCGCCGACGGCCTGCGCGATGAGGTCGTAGCCGGGCAGCTCCGCTCCCTCGCCCTCGCCGAACCCGGTGATGGAGCAGTAGACGAGCCCCGGGTTGGCCGCGCGCAGCTTGTCGTAGCCGAGTCCGAGGCGGTCCATGGTGCCGGGCCGGAAGTTCTCGACGAGCACGTCGGCGCGGGTGGCGAGGGCGCGGGCCACCTCGGCGTCCGCCGGGTCGCGCAGGTCGAGGGCGATGGAGCGCTTGTTGCGGTTGACGGCCAGGAAGTAGGTGGCCTCTCCCCCGGCGTGCGGCGGGCCCCACGAGCGGGTGTCGTCGCCGCCGCCCGGCCGTTCGACCTTGACGACGTCGGCGCCGAGGTCGGCGAGGAGCATGGTCGCGTACGGGCCGGCCAGCACCCGGCTGAAGTCGGCCACGAGCAGGCCGGACAGGGCCCCGCTCACGCCGGCGTCCCGAGGTAGACGGTGACGGCCTGGGTGAAGAACTCGCGGGCGGCCCGTCCCTGCTCCCTCGGCCCGAAGCCGCTGAGCTTGCTGCCGCCGAACGGCACCCAGGGGAAGGTGCCGGCGGACTCGGAGTTGACGTGGAGCACTCCGACGTCGAGGTCGTCCACGGCCCGCAGCGCGGCGCCGAGGTCGCGGGTGAAGATCGCCGCCGACAGCCCGTGCTCGCTCCGGTTGGCCAGCCGCAGCGCCTCCTCCGGGCCCGAGGCGCGCACCGCGCCGACGACCGGGCCGAACAGCTCGGTGCTCCACACGTCCAGGTGCGTGCCGGGCAGGGCGAGCACGGTGGGCGGGGTGAACCAGCCCTCGGCGAGCTGTCCTTCCCGGTACGGCCGGGCGCCCGCCAGCGGCTCGGCGCCGTCCTCGACGGCCCGCCGCACGCCGGCGGCCACGCGCTCCCGGGCGGCGGCGCTGATGAGCGGCCCCATCTCCACGCCGTCCTTGAGCGGGTCGCCGACGACGAGCTCCTCGGCCTTGGCGGCCACCTTGCGCAGCAGGTCGGCGGCGACGGCCTCCTCGACCACCAGGCGGGAGGTGGCCGTGCACTTCTGCCCGGTGGAGCGGAACGCGCCGAGACACACCTGCTCGGCGGCGTGGTCGAGATCGGCGTCGGCGAGCACGACGGCGGCGTTCTTGCCGCCCATCTCGGTCTGCACCGGCTTGGCCAGCTCGCCGCAGCGGGCGATGACGGCCCGGCCGACCTCGGTGGAGCCGGTGAAGGAGACGACGTTCACGCCGGGGTGGTCGATGATCGCCGCTCCGGCGTCGGCCTCGCCGTACACGAGGTTGAGGACGCCGTCGGGCAGGCCCGCCTCGGTCAGGGCGCCCGCGAGGCGCATGGCGAGGAGCGGCACGAGCGAGGAGGGCTTCCACACGACCGTGTTGCCGTAGGTCAGCGCGGGGCCGATCTTCCAGGCGGGGATGGCGATCGGGAAGTTGAACGGCGTGATGAGGCCGGCGACGCCCACGGGACGGCGCATGACGAGGAGGTTCTCGCCGGGGCGCGGGGAGGCGTAGATCTCGCCGCTCTCGCGGTCGGCCTCGGCGGCGTAGTAGCGCAGGATGCGGGCGGCGCCGCGCACCTCGGCCACGGCCTCGGGCAGCGTCTTGCCCTCCTCGCGGCTCAGCTCGCGGCCCCACTCCTCGGCGGCCGCGTCGAGGAGGACGGCGGCCCGGGACAGGACGGCGGCGCGCTCGTGGTGGGGGGTGGCGCGCCAGGCGGGCGCGGCGTCGCGGGCGGCGCGGACGGCCAGCTCCACCTCCTCGGGTGAGGCGGCGCGCCCGCGCGCGACGATCTCGCCGGGGTTCGCGGGGTTGGCGTCGGCGAACTCGGCGCCGGATCCCTCGATCCAGCGGCCGTTCACGAGGTTCAGCAGCTCCATGGTCAAATCACCCTATCTGTGTCATATTGGATAATCAATATTGGATCCAATATCCATTCCGTGGACAGGAGCGCCCGCATGCACCCCTCTGCTCTCTTCGCCCTCGACAGCCTCCTCACCGACGAGGAGCGCGACATCCGCCAGGCCGTCCGCCAGGTCTGCGACCGCGAGATCCGGCCGCACGTCGCCGGCTGGTTCGAGACGGGCGAGCTGCCCGCGCGCGAGCTGGCCCGCACGCTCGGCTCGGTCGGCGTGCTCGGCATGCACCTCGACGGGTACGGCTGCGTCGGCCTCGGCGCCGTCGCGTACGGCCTGGCCTGCCTGGAGCTGGAGGCCGCCGACTCCGGGCTGCGCAGCCTGGTCTCGGTGCAGGGCTCGCTGGCCATGTACGCGATCTGGAGGTACGGCAGCGAGGAGCAGAAGCAGGAGTGGCTGCCCGCCATGGCGGCCGGGGAGCGCATCGGCTGCTTCGGCCTCACCGAGCCCGACTTCGGCTCCGACCCGGGCGGCATGCGCGCGACGGCCAAGCGCGACGGCTCCGACTGGGTGCTCGACGGCACCAAGATGTGGATCACCAACGGCTCGATCGCCGACGTCGCGGTCGTCTGGGCGCGCACCGAGGACGGCGTCCGCGGCTTCCTCGTCCCGGCGGGCACGCCCGGCTTCGCCGCGCACGACGTCAAGCACAAGGTGTCGCTGCGCGCCAGCGTGACCAGCGAGCTGGTGCTGGACGGCGTGCGCCTGCCGGCCGAGGCGATGCTGCCCGGCGCCCGGGGGCTGTCCGGCCCGCTGGGCTGCCTGAACGAGGCCCGGTTCGGCATCGTCTTCGGCGCGATGGGCGCCGCGCTCGACTGCCTGGAGACGACGCTGGACTACGTCGCCTCCCGCGAGGTGTTCGCCCGGCCGCTCGCCTCCTACCAGCTCACCCAGGCCAAGCTCGCCGACATGACGCTGGAGCTGGGCAAGGGCCTGCTGCTGGCGGTGCACCTCGGGCGGCTGAAGGAGCGGGGCGAGATCACCCCCGAGCAGGTGAGCGTCGGCAAGCTCAACAACGTGCGCGAGGCCCTCGACATCGCGCGGACGTGCCGCACGCTGCTCGGCGCGAGCGGCGTCACGCTGGAGTACCCGGTGATCCGCCACGCGGTGAACCTGGAGTCCGTGCTGACCTACGAGGGCACCTCGGAGATCCACGCGCTGGTCGTCGGCAAGGCGCTCACCGGCCTGCCCGCCTTCCACTAGGACGGCTGCGCTCAGAACGTCTGCCAGGTCGTCCCGGCGACCTGGCAGAGCCGTCCCCGGTGGACGCGCATGGCGCCCGCGGCCACGTCCAGGCTGATCACCGCGAGCGTCTCCCAGCGCTGGTCGAAGGGCAGCTCCGGGTCCGGGTGGGCGCACACCGGCGCCACCGGGGCGTGGCAGGTCATCGCCCCGGCCCGCGCCGTGAGGTCGGGGTCGGCCAGGCCGCCCACCCGTTCCTCCAGGTGGCGCAGCCGCGCGTACGTGCCGGGCCGCTCGGTGCCGAGGTCCTCGCCCCGCGCCAGCTCCGGGTCCAGGAAGTGGTTGGTGTGCAGGAGCACGCCGCCGATCCCGTTCACCCCGGCCTCGACCACGCCGACGCCCGCCGGGCAGATCTCCAGCGCCCTGACCCCCTCCCGGGTCACCACCGTGACCACCGTGGACGCCGACGTCCGCGCCGAGCGGGCGATCCGCGTGGCCTCGTCCAGCGTGGCCGCCTCGTCGAGGATCCGGCGCGCGACCAGGTGGACGGGCACGCCGACGTCCGCGTGGTCGGAGCGGTGGCGCAGGATGTTGAAGTGGATCCCGAGGCCCGCGTCGTTGACGCCGATCTTGGCCAGCACCCCGGCCTCGGTGAACGTGCGCACCCGGCGCCCGTCGCCCGTCTCGAAGGCCCACAGCAGCGGCGCGTCGCGCAGGTGGTCGTGCCAGTCCCAGGTCTGGACGGTGCGGGGCGGCCGGCCCGCGTCCAGCACGACGGCGGTCGAGCACTCGCCCTCGCCGCCGGCCCGCATCGCCGCGAGGATCTCGGTGCGGGCGTTGACGGCGGCCACCCGCCAGGGCTCCAGGCCGCAACCGGCCGCGATGCCGCCGATCTCCTCCGCCAGCGCCGGCGCCCAGGCGGCCGTGGCGGCCAGCGCGCGCTCGGCCAGCTCGCGGACCTTCCCGGGCCCGGCCCCGCACGCCTCGAACAGCCGCAGGTAGCCGTCGTGGTTGGCGCGCACGGCCGCGCCCCAGTGGGCCCCGAACTCCCGGCCGCGGCCGCCCGGGTCCAGGCGCGAGGAGGTGAACGCGGGGAACCTGCTCAAGAAGCCACCTCCGGGCCTGCTGCTTGCCCGGCCTCGGCCGGACCTGTTGCTTGCCCGGCCGAGGCCGGACCTGTTGCTTGCCCGGCCGAGGCCGGACCTGTTTCCTGCCCGGCCGAGGTCGGGCGGGGGTCCACCTGGTCCATGAGCGCGGCGAGCGCCGGGCCCGCGTCGCGACGGACCCTCGCGCGCCGCCCGTCGTCGGCGTCCTGGCTCAGCTTGAACATGCCGCGCTCCCCCGTCACCCGTACCCGGAAGGCGACCACACCGGACACGATCTCGGCGAACACCTCGCGCGAGACCGCGCTGGGCCGCCACCGCGGCGTCCGGGACGACTCCATCGCCTCCACGGTCCGCTCCACGACCTCCAGCGGATCGGGATGGACCTCGATCCGGCCCGTCAGGTGGACGGCCGCGTAGTTCCAGGTCGGCACCGCCGGGTCCGCCTCGTAGCTGGTCGGCGAGACGTACCCGTGCGGCCCCGAGAAGACGACCAGCACGTCCGGCGAGGACTCCCAGGTACGCCACTGCGGGTTGACCCGGGCCAGGTGGCCGACGAGCGTGGCGCCCTCGAACCCGGAGCCACCCGGGTCCTCCACGAGCACCGGGGCGTGGGTGGCCACGGGCACGCCGCCCGCGACGGTGACCACGAGCGCGAACGGGTTCTCCCGCACCAGGCGCGCCGCGTGCGCCGGGTCGGCCGGCGCGTAACGGGGGAAGACGTGCATCGGCCTACTCCACGCCGCTCAGGATGGCGTCCCAGGCCACCTCCGAGGCCAGCGCGCCGAAGCCCGCCGGCTTGAGCCCCTCCAGCTCCACCTCGTCGGTGGTGAGGGCGAACAGCACGTCGCCGTCCGTCGAGGTGTGGAAGGGCTGGATGCCGCGGTGCATCGAGCTGTGCACCTGGCGCGCCACCTGCGCGAAGTCGCGGTCGGTCAGGCTCACGTTCGTCACCATCACGGTCAGCGTGGTGTTGCCCATCACGGCCGGCGCGTCCGCGAGCTCCGCGTAGTCCACGCTCGGGTGCCGCCTCGCCCCTTCGCCGGAGTGGTAGTTGCCGCGCAGGATCTCGCCGTCGCGGCCCACGACCACGCCCACGGAGTTGATCACGGTCGCCACCAGCACCTTGACGCTGCCGAAGACGCCGAACGCGGCGCCCTGCCCGGTGTACTCCGCCCGGCCGAAGTCGATCTTCCCGGCGGTGGCGCCGATGCCGGCCCCGCACCGGCCCACGGGGAACTCGCCCTCGCGGGCGGCGCGCAGCGCGGCGCGGCCGAGCTCAGCGTCGGGGTGGACGGCGTTGTCCCGCGCGGAGAAGTCGTAGATCACCGCGCCGGAGACGAGCTGCAGCTCGTCCCACCTGACCTGGTTGCCGCGCCGGGCGAGGAGTTCCTCGCTCACGCCCGCGGCGGCGGCCAGGCCGTACACCGAGCCGCCCGCGAAGCAGATCGCGTGGTTGAAGTCGTAGCCGCCGCTCATGCCGACCGCGCCGCCGCGGGCGTCGACGGCGGTGCGCGCGCCCGCCGGGACGTGCACGACGGTGCAGCCGGTGGGGCCCTCGGCGTACTCGGCGGTGCCGACGTACACCCCGGGCAGGTCGAACGGCACGCTGCCGCGGCCGGGGCTGGGCTGGGGGGTGAGCGGGAGGTCGGGGTTGCTCGGCACACCGGTGCTGAAGGACGAGACGGGGGCGAGGGTCACAGGGACTCCAGGAGCTGGCGCGAGTACGGGTGTTCGGGAGCGGTGTAGAAGGCGGCGGCGTCCGCGGTCTCGACGATCTCGCCGTCGCGCATGACGGCGATCCGGTCGGCCACGTACCGGACGGCACCGAGGTCGTGGGAGATGAACAGGGCGCTGAAGCCGAACTCCGCCTGGAGGTCCTTCAGCAGGTTGAGGATCTGGGCCTGCACGGAGACGTCGAGGGCGCTGACCGCCTCGTCGAGGACGACGAAGCTCGGCCGGGTGATCAGCGCGCGGGCGATCGACACCCGCTGCCGCTGGCCGCCGGACAGCTCGTGGGGATAGCGCTCGGCGAAGCCGGCGCCCAGGCCGACCTGCTCCAGCGCCTCGGCCACCAGCGAGCCGGCGGGCCGGCCGAGCACGGCCAGCGGCTCGGCGACGCTCTGCCCGACGCGCATGCGGGGGTTGAGCGACCAGTGCGGGTGCTGGAGCACCGCCTGGATGCGCCCGGCCAGGTCGCGGCGCCTGCGCGGGAACGGTCTGCCGTCGAACAGGACCGTGCCGGAGGTGGGCCGTTGCAGGCCGAGCGCCACCCGGCTGGTGGTGGTCTTGCCCGAGCCGGACTCCCCCACCACGCCCAGCGTCTCGCCCTCGGCCACGGCCAGCGAGATGCCGCGCACGGCGTCGAGACGGCGGCGCCGCAACGGCGGGCCGGTGGTGAAGGACACCGTGACGTCGTCCAGTTCCAGGATCACGCGACCACCTCCAGCTCTCCGACCAGGTCGGCGGCCCGGTGGCAGAGCGCGTCCTGCTCGCCCACCCGGACCGGCGCGGGCCGCTCCACGGCGCAGCGCTCCTCGGCGAACGGGCAGCGCGGCTCGAACGCGCACCCCGGTGACGGCCCGGTCAGCACCGGCGGCCGGCCGGGCACGGGCCGCAGCCGCACGCCAGGGGCCGCCGCCGCGGGCGCCGACCCGGCCAGGGCCGCGGTGTAGGGGTGGGCAGGAGCGCCGAGCACCGCCGCCGCCGGGCCGGACTCCACGACCCGGCCACCGTACATGACGGCCACCCGGTCGCACCTGCGGGCCACGGCCGGCAGGTCGTGGCTGAGCCAGACGATGCTCGTCCCGGCCCCGGCCGCGAGCGTGAACACCACGTCCAGCACCTTCTCCCGCACCTGGGCGTCCAGCGAGGCCGTCGGCTCGTCGGCGACCAGCAGCTCGGGCGAGGCGGCCATGGCCAGCGCGATCGCCACCCGCTGCGCCATGCCGCCGGAGAGCTGGTGCGGGTACGCGGAGGCGACCCGGGCCGCGTCGAGCCCGACCCGGGCCAGCTGGCCGGCCACGTCGCCCCGGCCCTCCCGGCCCAGCACGAGGCGTAGCTGCCGCCCCACCCGCATGGTCGGGTCGAGCGAGGCGATCGGGTCCTGGAAGACGAAGCCCAGCCGGTTGCGGCGCAGCCGCCGCAGCTCGGCCGGGCGCAGGTCCAGCACGGGCTCCCCGGCCACGCGTACCTCGCCCGCCTCGACCCGGGCCTGGCGGGGCAGCAGGCGGCCGATCGCCGCGCCGAGCGTGGACTTGCCCGAGCCGCTCTCCCCCACCACGCCGACCGTCTGCCCGGCCGCCACCCGCAGGTCGGCGCCGTCGAGGGCGCGGGCCCGGCCGTAGTCCACGACCAGGCCGTCCACCTCCAGCAGCGCCTTGTCCATCCGGGCCTTGTCCATCGGGGCCTTGTCCATCCGGGCCTTCATACCAGCGACCTCGTCTCCCTCGGTTCGAAGCGGTCGCGCAGGCCGTCGCCGAACACGTTGATGGACAGGATGGCCAGCACCAGCACGGCTCCCGGTCCGATGATCAGCCAGGGGGCGGCCATCATGTACGTCCCGCCCTGCCGGATGAGCACGCCGAGCGACGCCTGCGGCGGCTGCACGCCGAAGCCCAGGAAGCTCAGGCCGCCCTCGACGGAGATGCCGACCGACAGCGCGTACGTGCCCTGCACGGCGATCGTCCCGGCCACGTTCGGCAGGACGTGCCGGCCGAGCACGCGCGGCAGCCGCGCGCCGCTGATGACGGCGGCCGTCACGTAGTCGCGTCCGGCCACGGCCACGGCGGCGGCCCGCACGAGCCGGGTCATGAGCGGGATGGTCACGAGCACGATGCTGGCCAGCGCGGCGAGCTGCCCCGGCCCGGCGACGGCGGCCACGAGGACGGCCAGCACGATCGCCGGGAACGAGTAGAGCACCTCCACCACCCGCATGATCAGCTCGTTCAGGTAGCCGCCCCGGTAGCCCGCGAGGACGCCGAAGCCGGCGCTCAGCGCGGCGGTCACGAGCACGGCCGCCGACGACAGCAGCAGCGTGGTGCCCACGCCCTCCATGACGCGCGGCAGCACGGAGCGGCCCAGGTTGTCGGTGCCCAGCCACCAGCCGGGGCCGGGCGGCTGGAGCCGCGGCCCGACGATGGCGTCGGGGTCGCCGGCCGCGTCCACGAGCGAGCCGAGGGCCGGCAGCACGAGCAGCAGCAGGCAGGCCAGGCCGGCGAGCGAGAGCGGGTCGAGCCGGAGCTTCTTCACGCGCGCCTCCCGAGCCGCGGGTCCACCAGGCCGACGAGCAGGTCGACCAGGACGTTCATGACGATGAACACGGCCGCCGCCAGCAGCACGCCGGCCTGCACGACCGCGTAGTCCCTGCGGCCGACCGCCTGCACGACGTAGGAGCCGATGCCGGGCAGGTTGAACAGGTACTCGACGATCAGCGCGCCGCCCAGCAGGTACGCGGTGATCGTCGCCGTGAGCGTGAGCACCGGGCCGGCGGCGTTGCGCAGGATGTGGTGCCTGATGATGAACCACGGCGTCTCGCCCCGGGCGACGGCGGCGGTGATGTGCTGCTCCACCAGCACGCCGAGCACCGCGTCTCGGGTCGTCCGGGCCGTGGCCGAGATGGCGAAGATCGACAGGACCGCGGCGGGCAGCAGGTACCCGGTGGTCTGCAGGCCGTACCGGGAGACCACGAAGACCACGAGGCTGCCCAGCGCGAACTCCGGGACGCTCACGCCGAGGCCGCTCAGCAGCCGGCCCGCGCCGCCGCCACCGCCGGGCCGGGCGCGTACGGCGGTGACGACGCCCAGCGGCACCCCGGCCAGGACCGCGGCGGCCACGGCGAGGAGCGTGAGCTGGGCGGTCACCGGCAGCCGCGCCGCCAGCTCGGCCGCGACCGGCTGCCGGCTGATCATCGAGGTGCCGAAGTCGCCGGTGCCGAACGCCGCCAGCCAGTGCCCGTACTGGGCGAGCACCGACTGGTCGAGCCCGTAGCGGGCGGCCAGTTCGGCCTTCTGCTCCGGCGTGGCGAACGGGCCGAGGATGGTCTCGGCGAACCCGCCGGGCATCAGGCGCAGGGCCGCGAAGATGAGCACCGAAATGCCGAGGAGCGTGACGGCCGAGCTGAGCGCCCGGCCGCCCCACCACAGCAGCAGCCGCATCGCGCTCAGCCCCGCTTGACGCGGGCGTCGGCGACCAGCCGCAGCAGGTTGCCGTAGCCCTCGGTGGCGTACAGGCTGGGGCTGACCGCGTCGGCCCGGTAGGCGATCGTGGCCGGGCGGGTCACCAGGGGCACCATCTGGGAGTCGGTGTCCACCTTGGCGCACACCTCGGCCAGCGCCTTGTCCCGCTCCGGGCCCGCCGGGGTCGCGCCGGCCCTGGCGATGAGCGCGTTGAGGTCCTTGTCGGCCTGCATGAAGCCCTGGTTGAAGCCCGCCACGTCCGGGTTCCACCAGGTGGTGACCATGCCGGGGTCGGCGTAGCCGGCGAACCACGACAGGGCGGAGTCGAACGGGGCCGGCACCTTGCCGTACACCTTGCCCGCCCAGCTCGCCTCGTCCATCTGCTCGATCCTGACGGTGACGCCGGCCTGCTGGAGGTTCTGCTGGATCACCTGGGCGACGGCCGGGGCCGGCTCGGTGGCGTAGATGCTGAGCGTGAAGGACAGGCCGGCGGCGCCGGCCTGGGCGAGCAGTTCCTTGGCCTTGGCCGCGCCGCCGCCGGTGGCCGACGGGAGCGTGGCCGGGTCGCAGGCGCCGGGCAGGCCCGCGGGGGTGACGCCGGTGGGCCTGCCCTGGCCGCCGAGCGCCACCTCGGCGATCTGCTTGCGGTCGAGCGCCATGTTCACCGCCTGCCGGACCCGGGGGTCGGCGAACTTGGGGTTCTTGGAGTTGAGCATCAGGTAGTAGAAGTCGGTGGTCGCCTGGGTGGCGACCTTGACGTCGGCCGCGCCGGCCAGCATCGCGGCGGAGTCGACGTTGCCGAGCGAGGCGAGGGCGGCGCTGCCGTTCTGCACGGCCGCCACGCGCGCCGCCTCCTCCGGGGCGATGGTGACGGACAGGCTGTCGGCGGCCGGCTTGCCCTTGTCCCAGTAGTGCTCGTTGCGGACGAAGGACCACGAGACGTCCTGGCGGTGGTCCTGCACCTTGAACGGGCCGGTGCCGAGCATCGCCTTGGCCGGGTCGAGCGAGCCCGCCTCGATCTCCTTCATCGGCAGGACCGCGGCCGGCACGTTGGCCAGCGCGGCGAGGAACGGCGTGTACGGCTCGGCCAGCGTGACCCTGACGGTGCCGGCGTCCACCTTGGCGACCTTCTCGACCGGCCCGAGCTGGCCGCGCCACACCGACTTGGCGGCGAGCAGCCGCTTCAGGCTGCCGACCACGTCGTCGGCGGTCATCGCCCGGCCGTTGGAGAAGGCCACCCCCTTGCGCAGGTGGAAGACGTAGGTCTTCGGGTCGGGGGTCTCCCAGCTCTCGGCGAGCGCGGGCTTCGGGGCGAAGTCGGGGCCGACGGTGACGAGCGTCTCGTACACCAGCGACATGAGCTGCCAGGAGGTGGCCACGTCGGCGAGCTGGGGGTCCAGCCCGGTCGCGGCCCCGCTGTCGATGTGCACGGCGAAGCTGAGCGCGCCACCCGCGGGCAGCTTGTCGTCGGCGAGCGCGAGGTAGCCGGGCGGGGCCTTCGCGTCCGCGCTCGCCCCTCCGGGCGTGCCGGGGGCGGCGGCGGTTCCGCCGCCGCAGGCCGAGGTGGCGGTGAGCACGGCGGCGACCCCGCAGGCCAGTCTGTTTCGCATGACGCCTCATCTCTGGTGGCAGGAGCCCTCGGCGGGGGCGCCGGGCGGGGCGCCGTTCGCGGGGGTGTGGCAGGAGCTCCCGGCCGTGCCGCTCGGCGTGGCGCTGGTGGTGTGGCAGGAGCTCGGGGAGGTGGCGCTCGGCGGGACGTCGAGCGTGGGGTTGCGGTCGAAGAATCCGACGGGCTTGAGGGTGAAGCCGCACGTGTCGACCGGCATGATCGGCCAATCCTCGGTGCGGGGGAAGTGGGTCAGCCCGAACGTGTGCCACAGCACGATGTCCTGGCCGTCGATGTCGCGGTCGGCCGCGGTGTACGCGGGCAGTCCGGCCCCGCCGGGGTGCTGGTTGACCAGGTCACCGGCCGGATACCGCTCCGCCGGGTGGTAGCGCGTCACCCACAGGTGGCTGGTGGCGAACTCGGCGCGGGAGCGGATCGAGGAGTCCTCGTGGGCGAGCAGGGTGGGCAGGCCCTCGGGGTGCAGGGCGTAGCCGACGGGCTCGCCCAGCCGGTTGGCGACCTCCGGGTTGACCACGTGCCAGGTGCGGCCGGTGGCCAGGTCGGCCTCGCGCCGGCCCTGCGACTCGGTGCGCAGCCGGGTGGCGCGCCGGCCGAAGGCGTTGCCGTACGGGTTGGCCTCGTCCATGGGCAGGCGGACCACCTCGACCTCGTCCACGGCGTTGGCCAGGCCGTCGACCATCATGTCCAGCCGGGCCGAGAACAGGTGCTGGTGGTAGGGCGCGGCCAGGCCCGGCGCCACCTGCGAGGAGTAGGGGGCGGCGCGCTCGTCGTAGGCGCCGGTGAACACGATGCCGGTGGCCTTGACCTCCAGCTCGACGGTGCCGTCGAGGTAGAGGTACCAGTAGAAGCCGTAGTCGTAGTTGCCGACCGTGACGAAGAAGGAGATCACCAGCCTGCGCTGCCGCCTGGTCTCGCGGGAGCCGTTGGCCGGGTCGGTGTGCTTCCACAGCACGCCGAAGTCCTCCTCGTGCATGCAGATCGCGTTGGTCAGCGCCTTGGGCGAGCCGTCGCCGCCGGTCACGGTGACGTCGAAGTAGGTGATCTCGCCCAGGCAGTCGCAGCCCAGTTCCAGGGAGTTGGCCAGCTTGCCGAGCTGGTACTCGCCGGTGTCGAAGTAGTTCTGCCAGAACCGGATCCGGCTGGGGTCGCCGTAGGGCACCAGCATCTCGGCCACCGACGCCCGGTAGACGACCGGCCGGCCGTCGAAGGCGATCTGGTGCAGCACCAGGCCCTCGCGCATGTCGTAGCCGAGCCGGACGCTCCACTTCTCCCAGGTGACGAGGTTGCCGTCGATCGCGAAGCTCGGCCCCTCGGGCTGCGTGATGTGGATGGGGCGCTGGGTCGTGCGCGGCTCGCCGAAGGCGCCGGGCAGGTGGTAGTCGCCGTGCTCGGCGGGGATCGGCTGGGCGCCCGTGTCGACGATCTCGATCACGGTGCCCTTGAGCAGGTCCACGTACGCGACCAGGCCGTCGATCGGGTGCGCCCACGGCAGGCTGTCGGGGGTGGGCCGCAGGTGGGCGAGGACGCGCGCGACCCGCCGGCCCTCCTCGCCGGGCAGCCCGTAGTGGCCGGCCGACAGGGCGGCGAGCCAGATCTCGGCGCCGGCGTCCAGGCCGCGCCGGGCCAGGGCGGCGGCCCAGCCCTCGTCGGCCCTGAGCACCCGCCGGACCAGCTCGTGCTCCTCGTCCAGCATGGGGACCTGGCCGGCGGTCACCGGGTCGATCGCCCGGCTCGACTCGACCCGACCGTCGGTGAGCGAGACCACGACGTCGCGAGCCTGCTCGGTGGCCAGGTCGATGAGCAGGGCGCGGGCCCGCCGGGGGGCCGGGCCCGCGCCGAGCACCTCCTCCTTGGGCGGCTCCTCGACCCCGAGGTAGGAGACCCGGCCGGAGCCGGCGGCCAGCACGCCGTCCTCGGTCATGATGCGCGTGGCGTGCTCGATCTCCCGTGCGCTGAGCGGGTCGAGCGGGTGCGGCCGCTCGCCGACGCCGAGAACTCGCCGTCCAGATGACATCCGGCTGTCGCCCCTTCGCTGCCGTGCCGACAGTGTCGCACTGTGGTGCCGGAACGTTCCGGCATGTCGGTCAACATACTTCCGCGACCAGAGGAGGACAAGACCCCAACGTGGTTGGAAACCAGCCCGAAACCCGTCCAGCCGGGGCGCGACCGACCCGGCCGAAGGACGTTCGGGAGAGCGCTAGCATCGGGGGCGTGGGCCCAGACGAGCCGGCCACCCTCCTCACCGTCGCCAGGACGGCCGGGGTGTCCAAGACGACCGCATCCGACGCGCTCAGGGGCTCGGGCCGGGTCTCCGCCGAGACCAAGGCCCGCGTGCTGGCGGCCGCCGCCGCCCTCGGCTACGTGCCCAACGGCTCGGCCCGGCACCTGCGCCGCGCGAGCACGGGCACCATCGGCCTGCACGTGCCGGAGGTGCTCACCCGGTCGGTCTACTACATGGCGTTCGTGTTCGGCGTCGTGCAGGGCGCGGCCGACAACGACTACGACGTCACGCTGATCACCTCGGGCCGCCGCACGCCGCGCGTCGACGGCCTGGTGCTCGGCGACCCGATGGCCGACGACCCCCTCGTCGCCAGGCTCATGAGCGCCGGGCTGCCCACGGTCACCTGCGAGCGCTTCCCCGGCGCGGGACAGGCCGACGGCGTCGTCCTGTCCCAGCACGCCGAGACGGTCGGCGCGCTCATGGACCACCTGAGCGCCTCGGGCGCGAGCCGGCCCGCGCTCATCGTGGCCGGCGACGCGAGCGACTGGGCCGCCGCCGTCCACGGCGGGTTCCGCGACTGGTGCGCGCGGCACGGCATGGAGCCGCAGGTGCGCACCGTGCCGTTCGACGCGCCGGCCGACGAGGTCCGGCGCGCGGCCCGGGAGCTGCTGGCGCTGCGGCCGGAGATCGACGCGCTCGTCTGCGGCCCCGCCGGGGCGGCCGCCGGGATCGGGCCGCTGCTGCGCGAGGAGGGCCGGACGCCCGGCCGCGACCTGCTCCTGGCCTCGTGCGTCGACAGCCAGGCGATGCAGCTCGCCGACCCGCCCATCACCTCCATCGACCTGCGGCCCCGCGAGGCCGGGGTGCGGTGCGCGGAGCTGCTGTTCGACCTGCTCGCCGGGCGCGCGCGGCCGGGCGCCGAGCGCGTCCACCCCATAGAGCTCATCGTCCGCGACTCGACCCGCCGCGCCTGAGCCCCGCCACCGAGCGCGCAAGCGCTTTCCCGGGTCGGCGGCCGACATCCCGCCTGTGAACGCGCTCTCTCGCGCTCTCCGATCGTTATCTCACAGCAATTGACAGCCATGGGTGAGCTTGGCGACCCTGTCGAGAGAGCGCTCTCTCAGCCGGACAACTCCCCCCGCCCCGACCCCGGAGGGTCCCCATGCCTCCTCGCCTCCAGCGCGTGACCGTCCCCCTGCTCACCGCCTCCCTCCTCGCCCTCGCCACGGCCTGCGGCGGCGGAGGCGGTGACACCGCCGGGACCGCCGCCAAGCCGGGAGAGAAGATCAAGCTCAGCGTCGGCCTGTTCGGCGACTTCGGCTTCAAGCCGCTCTACGAGGAGTACAAGAAGTCCCACCCGAACATCGAGATCACCGAGAACGTCACCCAGTTCAACGACCACCACAACAACCTGGTCAAGCGCCTGGCCACCAACGCCGGCGCCGACGACATCGAGGCCGTCGAGGTGGGCTACATCAGCACCTTCACCGCCCAGCCCGCCAAGTTCCACGACCTCAAGCAGTACGGCCTGGACAAGCGGCAGGGCGAGTACCTCGACTGGAAGTGGCAGCAGGGCCTGAGCAAGCAGGGCGGCCAGCTTCTCGGCCTCGGCACCGACGTGGGCGGCCTGGCCATGTGCTACCGCAAGGACCTGTTCGCCAAGGCCGGCCTGCCCACGGACCGCGCCGAGGTGGCCGCGCTCTGGCCGACCTGGGACAAGTACATCGAGACCGGCCGGAAGTTCGCGGCGGCCGGCGTGGCGGGTTCCAAGTTCGTCGACAGCCCCGGCGAGATCTTCCGGGCCATGGTCAACCAGGCCCCGACCGGCCTGTACGACGACCAGGACCAGATCATCGTGGGCTCCAACCCGGCCGTGAAGCAGGCGTGGGACCTGTCCAACCAGCTCACCTCCGACAAGCTGACCGCCAAGCTGGCCGCCTTCTCCCCGCCGTGGAACACCGGCTTCGCCAAGGGCTCGTTCGCCACGATCATCTGCCCGGCCTGGATGACCGGCTTCATCCAGGAGCAGGCCAAGGACGCGACCGGCAAATGGGACATCGCGACCGTGCCCGGCGGCTCGGGCAACAGCGGCGGCTCCCACCTGATGATCCCCAAGCAGAGCAAGCACCCCAAGGAGGCGGCCGAGCTGATCGACTTCCTCACCTCCAAGGACAACCAGGCCAAGGTCTTCAAGGAGGAGGGCACGTTCCCGTCGATCCCGGCCCTGTACGACGACCCGTCGATCCAGAGCTTCACCAAGCCGTTCTTCGGCGACGCGCCCATCGGCAAGATCTACTCGGAGGCCGCCAAGGCGCTCAAGCCGCAGCACCTCGGGCCCAAGGAGGCGGAGGTCCGCGTCGTCATCGGCGACGGCCTCGGGCGGGTCGAGCAGGGCAAGCAGACCCCCGACCAGGCCTGGGCGCAGGTCCTCGAGGACGTCAAGAAGATCAATTGACTTTCTCCCCACGCCTAGAGGCGAGGGAGTCCGACCTTCACAGGTCGGGGTTCCTGCTTCACAGGCGACTGCACCCGAGAGGACCCGGAATGTCTGACGTCACCTCCACAGGCGGACACGGCAAGACCTGCCGCCAGGATGTTCTTCGCGGCGTTGACGTCCCGGTCGTGCCGGGTGCCGGAGGACGGGCACTGCCACGCCCGGATGCCGAGCGAGAGTCGCGTGAGCAGGTGCCCGCAGGCCGAGCAGGTCTTGGAGCTGGGCAGCCAGCGGTCGACCACGATCAGCTGACGGCCGTGCCTGGCCGTCTTGTATTCGAGCATGCGGCGGAAGGTGCCCCACCCGCAGTCGGAGATGGCCTTGGCCAGCGTACGGTTGCGGACCATGTTCGTCACGGCCAGGTCCTCGATCACGATCACGTCGTGGTCGCGGACCAGACGCGTGCTGGTCTTGTGCAGGAAGTCCGTCCGGGCCGCGCGGACCTTCCGGTGGGCGCGGGCGACCTTGGCCTTGGCCTTCTCCCGATTGTTCGACCCCTGAACCTTGCGCGCGTGGCGGCGCTGGTAGCGGGCCAGGTTGCGGTCCCGCTTGGCCAGATGTCGCGGGTTCGGGATCTTCTCGCCGTCGGAGGTGACGGCGAAGTCCGTCACCCCGAGATCGACCGCGACCACTGCTCCTGCGGGCGCGAGCCGGTCGGGTTCGGCGGCATCGACGGCGAAGGAGACGTACCACCGCCCGCACGGGTCACGGGAGACGGTCACCGTGGTCGGGGCGATCGACGCCGGGTCCACACCGGGCCAGGACCAGACGAACGCCAGCGGCGCGTCCATCTTCGCCAGGAACAGCCGCCCGTCACGGTAACGAAATCCCGATCGGGTGTACTCGGCCGACTGCCGTCCCGCACGGGACTTGTAACGCGGGTATCTGGCGCGTCCGGCGAAGAAGTTCGTGAACGCCGCCTGCTGGTGCCGGATCGCCTGCTGCAGCGGCACCGAGGACACCTCGTTCAGCCACGTCAGCTCATCGGTGGCCTTCATCGCGGTGAGGTAGGCGTTCGCCTGAACGAAGCCGATCTTCACCCGCTCAGCGCGGTACCGGTCGCGCCGCCAGGCCAGGGTGCGATTCCAGACGACGCGCACACAACCGAACGTGCGATTCAACACGCCTACCTGCTCAGGCGTCGGGTACGCCCGGCACTTGAACGCCGTCCTCACAGATCCATTTTGACCAATCACCCACTCGAGAATCACCCACTTCGCATGAAGCACGTGCGGGTGGTGTCCAGCTTTTCCTCCCCGAGGTTGAAGCCCGGGGTCTCCGGCCTCATGGAGTTTCGATGAGCTCACTGCCCCTCGCCGTGGCCCGGCGGCACCGGCGGGGCGTGCGGCACACCCTCGACGTGAGGGTGTCGCCGTACGCCTACGTCGCGCCGTTCCTGCTGCTCTTCTGCGCCTTCGGGCTGTTCCCGCTGGCCTACACCGCCTGGGTGAGCCTGCACGACTGGACGCTGCTGTCGGACGAGCACGCCTTCGTCGGCGCCGCCAACTACGCCACGCTGCTGGCCGACGGCTACTTCTGGAACGCCGTGTTCAACACGCTGTCCATCGGCGTGCTGTCCACCGCGCCGCAGCTCGTGCTCGCGATCTGGCTGGCGCACCTGCTCAACCGGCCGCTGCGCTTCCAGACGCTGTTCCGGGTGTCGCTGCTGCTGCCCAACGTCACCAGCGTGGTCGCCGTCGTGGTCATCTTCAGCCAGCTCTTCGGCCGCGACTTCGGGCTGATCAACTGGGTGCTGTCCTGGTTCGGGGCCGGCGCGGTGGACTGGGCGGCGGGCACGGCCACCTCCCACGTCGCCCTGTCCACGATGATCATGTGGCGCTGGACGGGGTACAACGCGCTGATCTTCCTGGCGGCCATGCAGGCCGTCCCGCGCGAGCTGTACGAGGCGGCCACCCTCGACGGCGCGAGCGGGTTCACCCAGCTCCGCAGGATCACGCTGCCGATGATCCGGCCGACGATCGTCTTCGTGGTCGTGGTGTCCACGATCGGCGCCATGCAGATCATCGCCGAGCCCCTGCTGTTCAGCGCGAGCAGCGGCGCCGGGGGCGTCGGCGCGAGCGGCGGGCCCGACCGGCAGTACCAGACGCTCGCGCTGTTCGTCTACGAGCAGGGCTTCACCAAGTTCGACTTCGGTTACGCCGCGGCGGCCTCGTGGCTGATGTTCGCCGCCGTGGTGCTGGTCGCGGGCGTCAACTACCTGCTCACCCGCCGGATGAGGGGCGGGCTGGCATGAGGCTGCGCTACCTCACCCTCGTCGCGGTGGTCTTCTTCTCCGCCTTCCCGCTCTACTACAGCGTGGTCGTGGCCTCCCGGCACAACTCGGCGCTGGCCCAGGTGCCGCCGCCGCTGCTGCCCGGCGGCAACTTCTTCGCCAACGTCTCCCGCGTCTTCGACACCGTGCCGTTCGGGCTGGCGCTGCTCAACTCGGTGCTGGTCGCGGGCTCGATCTCGGTCGCGGTGATGTTCCTGTCCACGCTGGCCGGGTTCGCGTTCGCCAAGCTCCGCTTCCGGGGCCGCAACGCCCTGCTGCTGGTGACGGTCGCCACCATGACCGTGCCGGCGCAGCTCGGCATCATCCCGCTCTACCTGCTCATGGTGAAGCTGGAGTGGACCGGCACCATGTACGCCCTGGTCGTGCCCGCCCTGGTCAACGCGTTCGGGGTGTTCTTCATGACCCAGTTCCTCTCGCGCGCCCTGCCGGGCGAGCTGCTGGAGGCGGGCCGGGTGGACGGGTGCACGACGTGGGGGCTGTTCTGGCACGTCGTGCTGCCGGTCGCGCGGCCCGCGGCGGCGGTGCTCGGCATGCTGACCTTCATGTCGGCCTGGAACGACTACTTCTGGCCGCTGGTCGTCCTCACCCCCGACAACCCGACCGTGCAGGTGGCCCTGTCCACCCTGGCCAGCGGCTACGTCAACGACTACGTGCTGGGCCTGGCCGGCACGGCGGTCGGCACCCTCCCCCTCGTCCTCGTCTTCGCCCTGTTCGGCAGACAGATCATCGGCGGAATCATGCAAGGAGCAGTAAAAGGATGATTTTCCCGGAAAACTTCGTCTGGGGTGCCGCCACGGCCTCGTACCAGATCGAGGGGGCGGTCAAGGAGGACGGGCGCGGCCAGTCGATCTGGGACGTCTTCTCCCACACCCCCGGGAACGTGGCGGGCGGCGACACCGGCGACGTCGCCTGCGACCACTACCACCGCCACACCGGCGACGTCGCGCTCATGCGCGAGCTCGGGCTGGCCGCCTACCGGTTCTCCGTGGCCTGGCCGCGGGTCCAGCCCGACGGCACGGGCCCCGCCAACCCCCGCGGCCTGGCCTTCTACGACCGGCTCGTGGACGAGCTGCTGGCCGCCGGCATCACCCCGTACGCGACGCTCTACCACTGGGACCTGCCCCAGGCGCTGGAGGACCGCGGCGGGTGGACCGCCCGCGACACCGCCCACCGGCTGGCCGACTACGCCGAGGCCGTGCACGCCCGGCTGGGCGACCGGGTGCGCCACTGGACCACGTTGAACGAACCGTGGGTCGCGGCGTACCTCGGCTACGGCAACGGCGTCCACGCGCCCGGCCGCCGCGACCCGGCGGCGGCCATGCGCGCCGCGCACCACCTGCTGCTCGGCCACGGCCTCGCGGCGGCCCGGCTGCGCGAGCGGGGCGCGCAGCACCTCATGCTCGTCGTCAACTCGGCCCCCGCGCTCACCCCCGCCCAGGTCGGCGACCCGTCCGCGGTGCCGGGCGAGGCGGACGCGGCGGCCGTGGAGCGCGTCCACGCCCTGCTGACCGGGCAGTTCCTCGACCCCGCGGTCCACGGCCGCTACCCGGAGGCGGTGCTGGAGGCGGCCGGACGCAACGGCGGCACCGGCCACATCCAGGACGGCGACCTGGAGCTGATCGCCGTGCCGATCGACCAGATCGGCGTGAACTACTACAACCCATGCGTGGTCGAGGCGGCCCCCGGCGAGCCGGCCGACGCCGCCTGGCCGGGCTCGGAGGACATCGGCTTCCGCGCCGCCGAGGCCCCGTCCACGGCCATGGGCTGGCCGATCGTGCCCGACGGGCTGTCGCGGCTGCTGGTCCGGCTGACCCGCGACTACCCGGGCATCCCGCTCATGGTCACCGAGAACGGCGCGGCCTTCGAGGACGTGGTGGTGGACGGCCGGGTCCACGACGCCGAGCGCGTCTCCTTCCTGGAGGGACACCTGCGCGAGGCGCACCGCGCCATCGAGGCGGGCGCCGACCTGCGCGGCTACCTCGTGTGGTCGCTGCTGGACAACTTCGAGTGGGCCGAGGGCTACCGGCGCCGGTTCGGCATCGTCCACGTCGACTACGCCACCCAGGCCCGGACACCGAAGGACAGCGCGCTGTGGTTCAGGAACGTGATCGCCAGGAACGGGCTGTAGATTCCTTCCGTGTTCACCCTCTCCCTGGCGCAGACATGAGGCGGCCGACCCTGGAGGCGGTCGCCGCCCGCGCCGGGGTCTCCCGTGCCACGGCCTCGCGGGTCGTCAACGGGCAGACGACCGTGGCGCCGCACATCCGCGACGCCGTGCTGCGCGCGATCGACGAGCTGGGCTACGTGCCCAACCCGGCCGCGCGCAGCCTGGTCACGCAGCGCACCGACTCGGTCGCGCTCGTCGTGTCGGAGCCGCCGACCCGGGTGTTCTCCGAGGATCCCCTGTTCTCCACGGTGATCCGCTCGGCGAGCGTGGAGCTGGAGACCGTCAACAAGCAGGTGGTGCTCATGCTGGCCTCCTCGGCCAGCAGTCACGCGCGGGTGGAGCACTACATCGCCGGCGGCCACGTCGACGGGGTCATGCTCATCTCCATGCACGGGGCCGACCCGCTCCCGGCCGCGCTGTCCCGGCTGCGCGTGCCGGTCGTCTCGTACGGCCGGCCCGCCGTCCCCGTGGACATCCCGTACGTGGACAACGACAACGTGGGCGGGGCCGAGCTGGCGGTGCGCCACCTGGTGGCGGCGGGCCGGCGGCGGATCGCCACGATCGCCGGCCCGCAGGACATGATCGGCGGCCAGGACCGGCTGACCGGCTACCGCAACGTGCTGCGCGACTCCGACCGCCGCTCGATCGTCGCGGTCGGCGACTTCACGCGCGAGTCGGGCGCGGTGGCGATGCGCCAGCTCCTCGGCGACGACCCGGGCCTCGACGCGGTGTTCGTGGCCAACGACCTGATGGCGGTGGGCGCGCTCCAGTCGCTGCGGCAGGCGGGCCGCCGGGTGCCGGACGACGTGGCGGTGGTGGGCTTCGACGACATCGAGGCCGCCCAGTACACCGAGCCGCCGCTGACGACGGTCCGCCACCCGGTGGTGGAGCAGGCGACGGCGATGGTGCGGCTCCTGCTCGGGCTGTTCGAGGGCGGCCCGGCCGAGCCGGTGATCCTGCCGACGGAGCTGGTGGTGCGCGAGTCGGCCTGACCTCAGCGGGACGGCTCGCGCGGCGGCTCGGCCCGCCACGGCAGCCGGCCCTCCAGCTCCACCTGGAGCGAGAAGCTGAGGAACGTGCGCACCGCCACGATCACGGCCAGCACGCCCACGCTCTGGAACGTGGGCGAGACGGCCACGGTCCTGATGATGTCGGCCGCCACCAGCAGCTCCAGGCCGAGCAGGATCGCCCGGCCCACGCTCTGCCGGCACAGCGTGTAGAGGCCGGCCGCCTCGCGCGTGCGGACGTACCTCACCCCGAAGTCCACGAGCGCGGCCAGGACGCCGGCGGCGATGACGAGCACGCCGGCGAAGTCCATGACCCCGCCGATGATCTCCATGACGTCCTGCACGCAGCTCCCCCCCTCGGCGTCTTCATGCCCACCCCGCTCCCCGCACGATCTCAATCCGCCTGTGATCAACGGCTGGAATGCTGGAGCTCCAGTGGAACAGCGGCCGTGGGGAGCGTCATGCCGGTGCTTACGTCCAGGGCTCGGGTCCGGCTCGCCGCCTCGGCCGTGGCGCTGGCGCTTGCGGCCTTCGCGCCGCTCGGAGCGTCGTCCGCGGCGCGGGCGAGCTCGGACGTGGTCGAGTACACCTGCAGCGGGGACTTGGTGCCGGCCCAGACCGTACGCGTCCGGGTGACTCTGACGATGCCGACCTCGGCCGTGGTGGGAGAGCAGTTCTCCATCACGTGGAGCGGCACGTTCGAGACGGGCTCGGAGCTGAAGGCGCCCTCGGTGGGGCTGTCCGCAGGGGTGAACCTCTACGCGCACGCCGGGATCTCGGGGTTGACGGGGCTCACCTCCGCCACCGGCGTGGGCGCCCTCGGCGCCATCACGCCCGGACAGGCCATCACCCTGCCCACCGTGGAGATGAAGGCCACGGCGAGGAACCCGGGCACCGGCTCCGTCCGGCCCGGCGCGGTCAACCTCGGGACGACCGAGAACGACCCCCTGATCGAGTGCGAGCCGGCCAGTGCCGGGCGGCTCTCGGCGTACCCGCTGACGGTCGCCGCCGGGGGCACCGACCCCGACCCGGACACCTCGACCTCCGGCACGCCCACCTCTTCCGGCGCCTCCGACGACGAGGACTCGTCCGACTCCTCGGAGGACACCTCCGAGAGGGAGACCACCCGCGAGCGGTCGTCCGCCGTCCCCAAGGCGGGAGCGGAGACGGGTGGCGGCGGCGAGGCGGGCCCGGACGGACGGGCGCTCGTGCTGGGCGGGTCGGCGCTGATCATGGCGGCGGGGATCGGCGGTCTGCTGACCCGCCGCCCCCGGCGCGCCACCGGCCGCGGCTGATCCTCGTGGACCCGCCGGCCCCGCCGGCCGGCCCTACAGGTCGGAGCGGTCGGGGAGGCCCTGCCAGTCGCTGGCGCTGCTCACGGCCGCCGCGCCCAGCAGCGTGCCGCGGTGCAGCCGCTCCTGCGGCGTCAGCCCGTCCAGCGCCGCGCTGATGTAGCCGGCCACGAACGCGTCGGCGGAGCCCGCCGTGTCCACGATCGGCACCTGGAGTCCCGGCGCGTCGTAGCGCATCCGGTTGGCGCGCACGCTGGCGCCCTTCATGCCCCGCTGCACCACGACCTCCCGCTCCGGCGTGAGCGCGGGCTTGACCAGGTCCAGCTCGTCCTGGCCGAGGAACAGCAGGTGGGACTCGCAGGCCAGCTCGCTCAGGACCTCCTCCGCCTCGCGTACCGACGGCCACAGCGCCGGCACGTAGTTCACGGCGAACGAGATGACCACCTCGGCGGTGCGGGCGGCGCTCACGGCGGCGCGGACCGCTTCGAGCGCGCCCCGCCCGAGTCCCGCCGTCAGGCCGGTGACGTGCAGCATCTTCGAGGCCGCGATGCGGTCGATGGGCACGTTGCCCGGTGAGAGGGACGAGCCGGCGGACCCGTCGCGGTAGTGCGTCACCTGCGGTTCGCGGCCCACGCGCGACTCCCTGAGGAGCATCCCGGTACGGGCGCCCTCGCTGACCCGTACGTCGGCGACGTCGACGCCCTCGCCCCTCAGCACCGTGAGGACTCTCGCCCCCAGCTCGTCACCCCCGACCTTGCCGAGGAAGCAGGCCCGGTGGCCGAGCCGGGCCAGGCCCACGGCCAGCGTGAGCTCGGGCCCGCAGACGTCGAGCCGGGCCTCGGACTCGTGGCGGACCCGGCCGCTGGAGACGACTCCCAGCGCCTCGCCAAGGGTGTAGACGTCCGTCATGGGCGAGACTGTAGCCGGTCTGTGTGTCTCCACAGGATTTTCTTGCTGATTGCCCAGGTAGTGGGTGTGATCAAAATTTTGTAGTAACTTTGCTCAACCTTTTCCCCATATGGTGGCTCTAAGTAGTAAAAGCGAGCCGGCTTCCCGGGCCGGCTCCAGCGATACGGGGAGAGGAATCAGCACCCTCATGAGAAAGATCGCTGTAGGTATCGTCTCTGCCCTCGTGGGTGGGGCCATGCTCGTGTCGGGTGGCGGCGCCGCCATGGCCAAGACCAAGGCGTCCACCGTCGACATCAGGGACATTTCGCCCAACCCGGTCGTCGTCAAGGGCGACGGCGAGACGGAGGCGTTCTTCAAGGTCGACGCCAGCAGCGACGTGGACAACGTCAAGCTGAGCGTCACCCCCCTCGGCGTGCGCACCTTGCGCGCCCAGGAGGCCAAGCAGCTCGAGTCCTGGCGCTTCAGCGTCCCGTTCAACTCCGACGACGCCGAGGGCAAGTGGCGCGCCACCGCCCAGGCGTTCAAGAACGGCCAGGTCGTCGCGACCGACGAGGCCGTCTTCAGCGTCGAGATCCAGGACGAGAAGGCCGAGACGCGGATCGCCCGCTTCAGCGCCGACCCCTACAAGGTCCGCAAGGGCAAGACGGTCTGGGTCTCCGGCCGTCTCCAGGTGGATGACGAGGGCTGGGAGGGCGTTCGCGGCGAGAAGGTGAACGTCTACTACCGCGCCAACGGCTCCAGCGGCTGGAAGTGGGTCAGCTCCGCCACCACCAAGTGGGGCGGCAAGTTCACCGCCACCACCCGCGCGTGGAGGAGCGGCACGTACAAGGCCGTCTACGACGGCAACGACGAGCTCCAGGGCACCGAGAGCCGCACGGACTACGTCCGCGTGGTCTCCTGGGGTCACTGAGCTCGACCGGTCGTCATGACCGGTGAGCACGTCCGAGCGTGAGCCCGGTCCCCTCGCGGGGCCGGGCTCACGCCTTTTCTCCCGTTCTCCCAGCGGTCGTACGGGAAGTCCTCGCCGGCGAAGAATTCGGCTCCTCCCGTGCGGCCGTGAAAGGCGGCGTCCTGGGGGTAGCGTCGAAATATGGCTGACGACCTGCTGAAAGAGTTCGACCCGTTCGACATCTTCGACGCCGAGGCGGCCAGACTCGACCGGTACTTCTCCGGTCTGGACGACGAAGGCTGGCGACGGCCGTCGCGGTGCGCCGGGTGGTCGGTCCGTGACGTCCTCGCGCATCTGGCGGGCGAGGAGCTCTACAACCACGCCTGCCTCGACGGCAACGTCCAGGACTTGCTGGCCCGCCTCGCCCGCGAGGGGGTGAACGGGTTCCACGACTTCAACGAGTGGTCCGTACGGCAGCGCCGGCCCATGCCGGTGGAGGCCGTGCTGGAGGAGTGGCGCGAGCAGAACGGCGACACCCGCCGCCGCATGCGCGAGCTGGGCGCCGACCACCTGATCGACACCATGGCCGGGCCGTACCCGGTGGGGTCGCAGGCGTTCCACTACGACTCGGAGTACGCGACCCACGCCGACGACGTCGGCGCCCCGGTCACCGACGAGGAGATCGAGGGGCGGACGCTGTGGCGGGTCGAGGTGGGGCGGTTCGCCCTGGCCGAGCAGGGGGCGGACGTCCAGGTCGAGCAGACGGCGGACTCGATCTGGGTGTACGCCGACGGGGTGAGCGCGACGCTGTCGTACCCGGAGTTCGCCGAGGTCACGGTGGGACGGCTCCCGGCCGGTCACGGGCTCGACCCGCGGCTGGCGGAGAGGCTGCGCTGCCTGGCCTGACGGCGGGGACGGGCTTCGCGGGCCGTGGAGGCGTTTCCGCGGCCAGCGCAGCCCGGCGAGTGTGGGAGGAGACATGTGGCTGCGTGACCGCTCGGGAACCGAGCCGGCGTCCGCGCGCAGCCCGCTGCGCGCCCGGCGGGCGCTGTCGACGGTGGCACTGGTGGCCGGGGTGACGGCGGCCGTGTTCTTCGCGTTCAGCGCGATGAGCACGGGCGCCGAGGTATGGGCGTGGGAGGCGGCGATCGGCGCCGTGGTGGCGATCATCGCGGCGATCGACCTCGCGGTGGTGCGGCGGCGCCGCGGCCAGTCAGGGCGCTGAGCCCGCCCGACCCGCCGGCGTCAGGACCTGCTTCTCAGGCGACGAGCACGGCCAGGGTGAGGAGGGCCACCACCAGCAACACCGAGAGCACGATCAGCCACACGTGCCGTCTCACCCAGCCGCGCGCCCGTTCCCCGTACGGCCGCATGTAGCCTTCGCCGCCTGCTTCGATGCTGTTGATCGCCGCGACGCGCCTGGCCAGGTCCGGGTCCTCCAAGGCCAGGGCGTGCTCGATCTCCGCGAGGATGCGGCGTTCCTTTCCAGAGAGACCCATCGCGATCACCATGCTCCCACGCCGGTGAAGGCTTTGTACCCACAAGTAATGGGGGCATGCGACCGCTCGTGCCGGAAGTGGCGCGGTAAGTTTGTTCGGTCAGTTCGTGCCGTACCGCTGCCTGAAACGCTCGACGCGGCCGGCGCTGTCCACGATCCGCCCGCGGCCGGTGTAGAAGGGGTGGCTCGCGGAGGAGACGTCCACGTCCACGACGGGGTACGTGCGGCCGTCCTCCCACTCGACGGTCTTCGCGCTGGTCACGGTGGACCGGGTGAGGAAGGCGAAGCCCGCGCTCGGGTCACGGAAGACGACGGGACGGTAGGACGGGTGCAGGTTCTTCTTCATGCCCCCCTCAACCTGACGACAACGGTTTTCATTCCCGCGCTTCGGAATCCGGTCCGAGCACCGACCGGCCGAGAGTACGGCAGGCTGCCCGGTACCGCCCGGCGGGCCTGGTGCGAGGTGACGTTCACGATCGCGCCGGACGTGCCGGCGGCCAGGAAGCGCGGATCTCGGCGGTGGAGAGGTGTGGACGGAGGCGTCGCGCTAGACGGCCACCACGTACGACACGCCCATGATCCCCACGCTACGTCCGGCTCCGGGATCAGCGCGCCTTCGTCACACCGCGCAGGACGAAGGCCGCGTGGATCGCCGGGAAGAGGACGGCCGACGCCGCCGCGACGACGAGCGGCGGGAAGAGCGGCGCCCCGGCGGCGCAGGCGACGCCCACGGCCGTCATGAGGGCCGCGGCCACGCGCCGGGACCGCCGCTCGCCCGCGCTCCCGTACCACGGGCCGATCCGGGCCAGTCGGCCGCCCAATGCGACGAGCAGGAGCCCGAAGGCGACCGCGACGACCGTGTCCAGCGGGAGGTCGTGACCGGCCGCCCTGAGCAGGACACCCGCCTGGAGCACGACGAGGAAGAGCGGCAGCGCGACGAACAGGACGTTCAGCGTCCCGGCCCGCACGCTCGGCGGTGTCATCAGCCACAAGGCCCCCCTCGGCCAGACCATCACCCTCGCCGGTACCGGCCCCCTCGGGGAGAGCGGCGTCCTCGGGAACACCCGGTCCGCGAGGGCCGTGCCGCCCGCCACGACCACGCCGACGAAGGCCAGCGCCATCGGCAGCGCCGTCACGAAGACGAGCCGCGGCACCGTGACGCCGTGCCGCGCCGGGGTCGCGGGTCGGGTCGTCACCACCTCCGGCAGTGAGTCCCACGCCGCCCAGCCGATGGCGGCCATGGCGATCACGCTCATGACCGTGACGACGACGCCCGCCCAGGGCACCCCCGCGCCGGCGCTCTCCCGGCGGTCGTCGCTGCCGTGGTCCATCCCGCCCCCCTCCCCGTGACATGTACGGTCCGTCTCTCCGGGCCAGGGCCCGCGGCTCAGACCGTAAGGCGGATCTCCGGCACGGCACATCCGGCGCCGGACACCCTCGGGTCACGCCTTCCGGGAACCCGCGCATGACGGAAGTCATGGGCCCGGGACATGACCTTCGGCGGGCTGTGGCGCGAGGAGGCGAGGGTTATGCTCCGATCATGCGGCGCGCCAGGTCGTTACGGGACATGACCGGCTGGGTGACGTTCGCCGGCGGCCGGCCTCCGCTGGCGTTCCACGTCTTCTTCTGGGGCTCGGCCGTCATCGCCGCGGTCGTGTTCGCCGTGGGCCTGTCGGCGATCCGCCGGATCGGGGCCGACGCGGGCCCGCTGTACGAGGCGTTCTTCGTCGGCGGCGCCGCCGCGCTGCCCCTGGCCTGCGTCCTGTGGCCGCTGCTGCCGTGGAGCCCTGACGCGTCCGCGGCGCGCAAGGGCGCGAGCGTGCTGTTCCTCGGCGTCAGCCTCCTCGTCATGCTGGCCGGCGGGGCCGCGGCCCTGCTCATGGCGGGCCTCGCCGTCGGCAACGCGCTGGTCGTCCTCAAGCTGCGCGGAGGCGTCGGGTACGCGGTCCTGGCCGGCCTCTTCCAGTTCGCCATGAGCCTGCTCAACCCGGCTCAGCCGTTCGTGGCCGCGGTGCTCAACGGCGCGACGGTCACCCTGGTCTGCCTGGTGATCCTCGTGGTGGTCGACGCCATGATCGAGGTGAACCGCAGGACGGAGGAGACCGCACGGCTGCTGGCCGAGCTGGGCGAGGCCCACGCCGAGCTGCGCCGCCACGCGGACCGCGCCCGCGACCTGGCCGTCGCGGAGGAGCGTGCCCGGATGGCCCGGGACATGCACGACTCGGTGGGGCACTACCTGACCGTCGTCAACGTCGGCCTGGCCAACGCGCAGCGCTACCGCACGCTGCGACCGGACGCCGCGTGGGACGAGGTGCGGCAGGCCCAGGAGCTCACGCTGGAGGCGCTGGCCGACACCCGCCGATGGGTGCGCGCCCTGCGACCGCTGCGGATGGAGGGACGGACCGGGATCGCCGCGCTGCGCGCCCTGGCCGAGTCGTTCCGCTCGGCGGACACCGACGTGACCTTCACCGTGACGGGCGGCTGGCCGGACATCGACGAGAGCAGGGAGCTCGTCTGCTACCGGATCGTCCAGGAGGGACTGACCAACGCGCTGCGCCATTCCCGCGCGCGCCACGTCCGCGTCGCCGTGGCGTGCACGCCGGACGGCGTGGACGTGACCGTCTCCGACGACGGCACGGGCGCCGATCCTGAGGCGGTCGTCGCCGGGTTCGGGCTGAACGGGCTGCGGGAACGGCTGCACGCCGTCGACGGGGCGCTGGAGCTGGCCGCCGACCCGGGCGAGGGCTTCACCCTGCGCGCGGTGGTGCCCGCATGAGATCTTGGGTGAGTGGTGCACCGATGAGAGACGAGCGCGTCCCCGGCCGCGGGCCGGAGACGGCCGGGCCGGTCCGGGTCCTGCTGGTGGACGACCAGATCCTCATGCGGGAGGGGCTGCGCAAGCTCCTGGAGATCGAGCCCGGCATCGAGATCGCCGGCTCGGCGGCCGACGGCGCCGACGCGCTCGACCTGCTGGCCGGCATGCCGCCGGCCGACCGGCCGCACGTCGCCCTGGTGGACGCCCGCATGCCCCGTATGGACGGCGTCCAGCTCGTCGCGCGGCTGCGCGCGGAGTTCCCGCGGATCGCGTGCGTGATGCTGACGACCTTCGACGACGACGACTACATCTTCGGCGGGCTGCGGGCGGGCGCCCGGGGCTATCTGCTGAAGGACACGCCGCCGGACGAGCTGGTGGCCACGATCCGGCGGGCGGCCCGGGGCGAGACCGTGCTGGCGGGGGTCGCGGCCGAACGGGTGGTGGCCGCGCTCCGCGAGCGGGCGGCCGGTGAGGAGCCGGCGTCCGCGAAGCCGCCGATCCCCGGCGGCCTGTCGTCGCCGGAGCCGCCGATCCCCGGCGGGCTGTCCGACAGGGAGTACGAGATCGCCACGCTCGTCGCGTCGGGAGCGTCCAACCGCGAGATCGCCCGCCGCCTGCACATCACCGAGGGCACCGCCAAGAACCACATCTCCAGCTGCCTGCGCAAGCTCGGCCTGCGTGACCGCACCCAGCTCGCCGTCTGGATGACACACCACAATCCCGGCAGAGCGGACACTGGACCCCCAGGAGAGCCGTGAATTCCGCATCGCCCTGGGCGAATCCGTGCCGGCGATCACCCCCGACCACGTAAGGTAGCCGCATGGATACCCCCATCGAGGTCCTGCACCGGGTGTTCGGCTACGACTCGTTCCGGGAAGGCCAGCAGGAGATCATCGAGCACGTCGTGAAGGGCGGCGACGCGCTCGTCCTCATGCCGACCGGTGGCGGCAAGTCGCTGTGCTACCAGATCCCGGCGCTCGTGCGGCCCGGCGTCGGCGTGGTGATCTCGCCGCTGATCGCGCTCATGCAGGACCAGGTCGACGCGCTGAGGGCGCTCGGCGTGCGCGCGGGGTTCCTCAACTCGACGCAGGGCATCGACGAACGGCAGGCGGTCGAGGCGGCCTTCCTGGGCGGCGAGCTCGACCTGCTCTATCTCGCGCCCGAGCGGCTGCGGGTCGACTCCACCCTGCGCCTGCTCGCCAGGGGCGACATCTCGCTGTTCGCCATCGACGAGGCGCACTGCGTGTCGCAGTGGGGCCACGACTTCCGGCCCGACTATCTCGCGCTGTCCGGGCTGCACGAGCGCTGGCCGGAGGTGCCGCGCATCGCGCTGACCGCGACCGCCACCCCGGCCACGCACGCCGAGATCTCCTCCCGGCTGGGCCTCGACCAGGCCAGGCACTTCGTGGCCGGGTTCGACCGGCCCAACATCCACTACCGCATCACGGCCAAGAGCGAGCCGAAGCGGCAGCTGCTGGAGTTCCTGCGCACCGAGCATCCCGGCGACGCGGGCATCGTCTACTGCCTGTCGCGCTCCTCGGTGGAGAAGATCGCCGAGTTCCTGGCCGACAACGGCATCCCCGCCGTGCCCTACCACGCGGGCCTCGACGCGGCCACCCGCGCCGCCCACCAGTCCCGCTTCCTGCGCGAGGACGGGCTGATCGTGGTGGCGACGATCGCGTTCGGCATGGGCATCGACAAGCCCGACGTGCGCTTCGTCGCCCACCTCGACCTGCCCAAGTCGGTCGAGGGCTACTACCAGGAGACCGGCCGCGCCGGGCGCGACGGCCTGCCCGCCACCGCCTGGATGGCCTACGGCCTGCAGGACGTCGTGCAGCACCGGCGGCTGGCCCTGGAGGGCGACGAGGCGCACCGGCGGCGCCAGGTCCTCCACCTCGACGCGATGCTCGCCCTGTGCGAGACCGCCGGCTGCCGCCGCGTCCTGCTGCTCGACTACTTCGGCCAGGAGCTCGACAAGCCCTGCGGCAACTGCGACACCTGCCAGACGCCGCCCGAGTCCTGGGACGCCACGGTCCCGGCCCAGAAGGTGCTGTCCACGGTCCTGCGGCTGTTCCGGGAGCGGCGGCAGAAGTTCGGGGTGGGGCAGATCGTCGACATCCTGCTCGGCAAGACGACGGCCAAGGTGCTGCAGCACGGGCACGACTCGCTGACGGTGTTCGGCGTGGGCACCGAGCTGGGCAACACCGAGTGGCACGGGGTGGTGCGCCAGCTCCTGGCGCAGGGGCTGCTGGCGGTCGAGCCGGCCCACGGCGCGCTCGTGCTCACCGACGCGAGCGCCGACGTGCTGCGCGGGGAGCGCGAGGTCCGTCTGCGCCGCGACGCCCCGCGTCCCGCGCGCTCCCGGCCGTCCGGCGGTGGCAGCTCCTCACGGCAGGCGGTGGAGCTGCCGGCGGAGGCGGCGCCCCTGTTCGAGCGGCTGCGCGCCTGGCGCGCCGCCACGGCCAAGGAGCAGGGCGTCCCGGCCTACGTCATCTTCCACGACGCCACGCTGCGCGAGATCGCCACGCTCGCGCCCTCGTCCCTGGCGGAGCTGGGCAAGGTCAGCGGGGTCGGGGAGAACAAGCTGGCCAAGTACGGCGAACAGGTCCTGGAAACCCTGGCCTCGTGACACGGCCTCCGCGGCCCCTCGGCGCGTGACCTCGGCGGGCGGTCGTAGAGAGGGGGCGCGCGCTTGGCCGAGCCTCACGAGGCTTGGCGGCGCTTGCTCGGAGCCGCGTCCTCAGGAGCGCGTCCTTGGGGGCGCAACCTTGAGGGCGCAACCTTGAGGGCGCAACCTTGAGGGCGCAACCTTGAGGGCTTGGCCGGACCTCACGAGGCTTGGCGGCGCTACACGTGCGGCCTCGTACCGAGCTGGGCGTCGAACTGGGCGGCGGCGCGGTCGAGGGTCGCACGGACGTTCGCCTCGGCCGTCAGCTCCAGGGCCTCGGCGACGGTGAGCCATCGCAGCGGCGCGTCCGCCCGCTCGGGCCGTACGGCGTCGGGCGAGTCGGTGGCCAGCATGAAGCGCAGGTCGGCATGCTCGTGGGCCGGCTCGTGCGGCGCGGCGGGCACCGGGACGATCACCAGATGAAGGGGACTCCCGTCCGGCCAGGGCGCCAGGTCGGCCAGCCCGGTCTCCTCTGTGCCCTCACGCAGCGCGATCGCCAGCGGGTCGGTCTCGCCGGGGTCGGCGTGCCCGCCCACGAGGATCCAGGCGTGCTGACGGGGGTGCCAGCGCAGCAGCACCCGCCGGGTCGGCGGATGCACGATGAGCGCCGTCGCGGTCAGGTGCAACGGAAGGTCGCGCCCCCAGGGGCCGCCGGGGCCGTCCAGGATCTCCCGCGTCCGCTCGGCGTCCACGGCCTCGACGGCGTCTCGCGGCTCGGGCAGCACCACCATGAGTCTCTCCTTCGTACGTGCGCCTGAGAGGGTCCCACATCGCCGTACCGGTGCGACACCCAATATCGCCCTGTACGTCGTGAAGACGCCCACCGGTACGTCGTGAAGACGCCCACGGGAAGCCGGCCTCTCGGCAAGCGGTCCTCGGCACCGCGCCGTCTCGGGTCAGCCCGACTCCGGCGCGGGACCGGACCAGCAAGGCGGCGCCAAGGGCGGACTCCAGCCCGGCGGTCGGCTTGGACCCGGCCTGGTGGGTCATGACGGCGCGGTCGGCCACCTCGGCGAAATTCCCGTCGGCGACGACGGAGATTTCCGCGCGCGCCACGTCCGGGTCGCCGTCGCATGCACGCCCGACGGCGTGGACGCGACCGTCTCTGGAGATTCCCGTCGTCGACGACGGCAAGGCAGGTCCTGACGGCGCCCACTCCAGCTCAACGTACAACTTCTGGTTGTGTTCTGTCGGCGTGTCGGCTGTTGGACGCTCCACGCGGGCACCGGTTTGATGAGCGGCGCAAGAGCCTCCACAACAACCACTAGGAGTACGGGTGTCGTTGGCGGGCGGCCACGGCCGGCGCCAGGTGCCGGTGATCTGGCGGGGCTGATGCTCGTCACCTCCTCGCGGCGGACCCGTCCGCCCTCGACGGCATCGCGTTCCCGCACCCCCTGCCCCGGACATCGCCTTCCGCCCGGCCGCGGCGCCGAGGGCGGCCGCCCTCGCACCGCTGATCGAGGAGCTGTCGTTGCGGACGTCCGTCGCCCCCGCCGGACACCTCATCACCCCAAGGAGAGACATGACCGTCACCATCCCGACGCTGGGCCCTCGGACGACCGCGCTGCTCGTCATGGACTACCAGCGGGCGATCCTCGCCGCGATCCCCGGGCCGGCCGGGGCTGAAGCGCTGGTGTCCCGGGTCGCCGGCGCCATCGCCGACATGCGAGCGCACGGTGCCGCCATCGCCCACGTACGGGTCGGCTTCACCGAAGCCGACTGGGCGGCGATCCCGCCGGCGAACAAGACGTTCTCCTTCATCGGCCGGCAGCACCTGATGCACCACGAGGAGCCCGACACCGCCTTCCACGACCGGCTCACCCCCGAGCCCGGCGACATCACCGTCCGCAAGACCCGCTACGGCGCGCTGTCCACCACGGACCTCGACCGCCGGCTGCGGGAGCGCGGAATCACCACGCTGGTCATCGCCGGCATCACCACCAGCGGCGTCGTCCTGTCCACCGTCATCGACGCCGCCGACCGCGACTACCGGCTCTACGTCCTGTCCGACTGCGTCACCGACCCGGACGCGGGAACCCACCACACCCTGATGACCGGCGTCTTCCCGAGGATGGCCCACGTCATCGACACCGCCGAACTGCGCTCCCTGTTGCGCGGGAGCCACCCCGAAGGAGCCGCCGACGACCGGCGGGCATGACCGCCGGCGTCCGGACGCCCCTGCCGGCCGGCGCTTCGGCGCGGGGCGGTGGCGACGGCCCCACGAAGAACGGTCGTCGCCACCGCGCTGACCCCGAAACCGGGCGGTCAGCTTCACTGCCACATTAGCCGGACAATCGGCGTGGCGCTCTCGGCGCCCCTCCCGCCCGCTACGTACAGTGATCATGAACTGTCGCTTCGTGGTAACAGGGGGAACCATGAGAAGCCTCATCGCCGCCGGCAGCCCGCTGATCCTCGCCGCCGTGCTGGTCGGGACGGCGGCGGGCCCGGCCGCCGCCGCGCAAGGGGACGACGGCATCGGGAACGAGTGCAGCTCGTCCTCACGCACGTCGTCCACCTGGGTGTACGCGGTCAACGACGAGGTGGTGTCGGGGTCCTACACCTCCGAGGTGTGCAAGGATCCCGCGATCGGCTGGCGCCCGTACTGGTGGGAGAACATCGTCACCGAGACCGACGACCTGGGGTCCTACGAGCAGTGACCTGTGATCGGTGAGGGTGCGCTCCGCGCCGCGCATCCTCGTGGTCGTGCGAGCGCACGCTCGTGACGCCGGTCCGAGTCGCCCCTCGGACCGGCCCACCCCATCCCCTTTCTCCCGAAAGACATTCGGTGTCCCGCCACCGGGAATTCCGGAAAGAAAATCACCGGCATCGGCGCCACGGCGGCAAATACTTGTGACGTAGCCTCTTGCCATGGATCCGGACGACGGCCGCCAGGAATGGGGCGACCGAGGAAGAAAGCGCACCGTGGTGGCCGGTTGCCTGGTCGTCGGGGTGATAGGGGCAATTATCTGGCTCATTGCCCTCGGTGTGATCCTGTATTTCCTTTTACGATCATAAATGGCGGTCGGAACCTCCTGCCGCGTTCCGGTGTACGGGACGTGAGAGAGCGAGGAGGCGTCATGAGATCGATGGTTGTGGTTGTGGTGCTCGTGCTGGTCGCCGGATGTACGGGAACGGCGGGGACGGCGAGTACGGCGGGCAGGACGGGCACGGCCGGCACGGCGGTGCCGACGAGCGCCGGTCCGGCCGTGGCGAGGGGATGCCCGAAGGCGTCGGGGCTCCGCGCGGACGGCGGGCTGCCGGAGGTGCGCGGGGAAGGGCGGGGCGCGGAGGTGTGGGGGCTGTTGTTCGCGCCCGCGCCGTTCGAGCGCGGCCGCGAGGTGAAGATCGTGTGGCGCATGACCGGCGAGGGGCCGCTGACCGTCACGGCCACGTTGCCCGACGGCACGCGGGCCCGCCGGACGTTCGGGCCCGAGGCGCACGGCGGGTCCACGTGGAAGCGGCCGGGCGAGGAGTGGGGGACGGGATTCGTGTTCCCGAAGCCGGGATGCTGGAGATTCGACCTCGCCAGGACGCACGGTTCCGGGCGCGTTTGGCTGCCGGTCCGGTAGGACTCACAGGCGGCGCGTGCGACTGCCGGTCCGGTAGGACCGGCAGTCGGCCCGTGTGGCTGCCGGTCCTGTCCGAGTGCGACCCGGCGGGCGGCGTGGCGGGGACGTGCCACCCCGGCGGGACGTGCCACCCTGCGGGACGTGCCACCCCGGCAGGACGTGTCACCCCGGCAGGACACGGTCGACGAACGTGGTCACGTCCGCCAGGACCTCCTCCCGGTTCGTCTCGTTGAAGACCTCGTGCCGGGCGCCCGGATAGATCCGCTCCGTGAAGTCCGCTCCCCTGATCGCCTCGATCCCGATGCGCGTGCCGGTCAGGGGCACCAGCCGGTCGTCCTCGCCGTGGATCCACAGCGTGGGCAGCGCGCCGAGCGAACCGGCCTTGGTGATCGTGGCCAGGGTGGCGGCGAACGCCTCCAGCGTGGGCCGCCTGAACGGCCCGTGCCAGACCAGGGGGTCGGCCGCGTAGGCGGCCCCCACGGCCGGGTCGCGGCTGAGCGTCGAGGGGTCGATGGGCACGTCCGGCGGCTCCTCGTACGCGAGCAGCTCGGCGATCGGCCCCCACTCCCCCAGCACCGGCCCCGACAGCACCAGCGCCGTCAGCCCCTCGCCGTGCCGCTGGGCGTAGCGGGCGGCGATCATGCCGCCCATCGAGTGGCCGATCACCACGACCGGCACCCCCGGATGCTCCCGTACGGCGTGCTCCCGCAGGGCGTGGACGTTGGTCACCACGTCCTCGAAGTCCGCCACCAGCACCCGGTCGCCCTCCGACCTGCCGTGCCCCAGCTGGTCCACCCCGTACACCGCCGCGCCGTCGCCGGTGAGCGTGCCGGCCACCCACGTGTAGCGTCCGATGTGCTCGCCGTACCCGTGGACGAGGATCGCCAGGTAGCGGGGGCTCTGGTGCGGCCACTCGCGGGCCACGAGCGTGCCGTGGGTGCCGGTGAGGGTGTGTTCGCGTGACGTCGCCATGCCCTGGGATATCTCCGCGCGAGCGCTGCCCTACGCACGACCGGAGAGCACGTCCGTAATGTGCCCTAACAGGACGATAAAAGATGAAAACTTCTGCCACTGGTGACAAGTAGGGCGAAAACTGTTTTAATCCGACGCTAGGTGGCCCCGGGGCGCCATGACCCGGAGTGACCGTTTCCTCGAGTCACGGCTTCGTGGGAAAGGCAGGCCCGTGGGAGCTCCAAGTGGCGAAGTAGTCGTCACGGGCGGTCTCGGTTTCATCGGCTCACATCTGGTGGACGCCTACCTGGAGGCGGGCCACCCCGTACGGATCATCGACTCCGACGCCGGCGCGGTCATCGACGGCGAGGACTACGACGCGAACCCCCGCTGCACGGTCGTCCGGCGGCGCGTGGAGGACTACCTGGCCGGCGGCGGCGATTTCCGGGGCGTGGACCGCGTCATCCACGCCGCCTCCTACGTCGGCCCCGCCAGCATCCTGTCCAGGTCGGGCCGGCTCGGCCACGACATCATCGGCAGCACGGCCCCGGTCATCGAGGCGTGCGCGAGTGCGGGCGTGCCGCTGTGCGTGTTCAGCTCGGCCGAGGTGTACGGCCGCAGCGGCGTGCTCGACGAGAAGGACGACATCGTCGTCCCGACCCACTACAACACCCGCATCGAGTACGCCATCGCCAAGACCCTGGCCGAGGCGATGGTGGCCAACAGCCGGCGGCACGGGCTGCGCGGCATCGTCATCAGGCCGTTCAACGTCGCCGGGGCGCGCCAGTCGCGGGCCGGCGGGTTCGTCATGCCGACGTTCGTGCAGCAGGCGCTGGCCGGGCGGCCGATCACCGTCTTCGCGGGCGGCGACCAGGTGCGCGCGTTCATCGCGGCCGGCGACCTGACCGGCTTCCTGCTCGGCTACATGGACGCGGCGCTGGAGGGGGACGACGTCGTCATCAACGTCGGCAACCCGGCCAACGCCGTCACCATCATGGAGCTGGCCGAACGCGTCAAGGCGCTGCTGGACAGCCCGTCGCCGATCGTCCGGGTGGACGGGAGGAGCGTGCACGGCCCGCACTACGCGGAGGCGGAGTCGTTCCACAAGATCCCGGCGCTGCGGGCGGCCACCGGCCTCGGCTGGCGGCCGCGGGTGCCGCTCGACGAGCTGATCCTGAGCACGGCCGACTATTACCGCGCACGAGAGGACCGAAGGGCAGTGAATGCACCGCTCTAGCCATCTGTTCGGACGGCGGTGACCGCGGCGTGCGACGCTTCGAGCGCGTGCTGGTGATCTCGCCGCACGCCGACGACGAGGTGCTCGGGTGCGGCGGGCTGATGGCCGCCCAGGCCGACGCCGGGGCCGAGGTGCACGTCCTGTTCCTCGCGGTGGACGGGATGCGGCACTACGGCCTCGACGGGGCCACCACGTACCGGCAGCGCCTGGACGAGATCGAGGACGTGCGGGCCACGCTCGGCTTCAGCTACGAGATCGCCTACGGCGACCGCGACCTGACCGAACGGCTCGACACGCTGCCCCGCAGGGAGCTGGTCGACCTGTTCGAGCGGACGCTGAACGAGCGGCGGCCGGACCTGCTGCTCCTGCCCAGCTTCGCCGACTACGACCAGGACCACCTCGCGGTGTTCGCCGCCGGGTTCGCCGCGGCGCGGCCCATCGCGCAGCAGTTCGGCAAGTGGCTGGTGCCCCACGTCTTCCTGTACGAGATGTCGAAGATCCAGTGGGCGTCGGAGCCGATGCCCCGGTCCACCGCGTACTGCGACATCGGCGCGGTCATGGAGCGCAAGCTGGAGGCGTTGCGCGGCTACAGGAGCCAGCACCGGCCCGCCCCGCACATCAGGAGCGAGGAGTCGGTGACGGCGCTGGCCACGCTGCGCGGCGCGGAGATCGGCGTGGAGCGCGCGGAGGCGTTCGGCGTGCTGAGGACGGTCCTGTGACCATGAACGCGCAGGCGGGTGAGGGAGGTCCTGTGAAGACGTTCGCGTTCTGTACGGGGATGGAGTTCGCCGCTCCGGCCGTGGACGTGCTGGCGGCGCAGGGCACGGCCCCGTCGCTGCTCATCGGCTACCCGCCGAAGCTGAGCCACCGGTCCGGGTACGCGCCGCTCCAGGAGGCGGCGGAGAAGTACGGCATCCCGCTGCTCGAGACCGACGACATCAACGACGGCCGGGCCCACGAGCTGGTCACGGGCAAGGGCATCGACCTGCTCGTGGTGGCCGGGTGGTCGCAGCTCGTCCGCGACCCGCTGCTGTCGGCCTGCCCGCTGGGCGCGATCGGGCTGCACCCGACGCGGCTGCCGGAGGGCCGGGGGCGGGCGCCGCTGCCGTGGACGATCATCAAGGGCCTGACGTCGAGCGCGGTCAGCCTGTTCTTCCTGAACGAGGGCGCCGACGAGGGCGAGCTGATCGCCCAGCGCGACTTCGAGGTGAGCCGCCGCGACGACGTCACCGAGGTCTACCGCAAGGTCACCGAGATCAACATCGAGCTGCTCGCCACGTACGTGCCGCTGCTGCTGGCGGGGCAGGTCGTGGCCAGGCCGCAGCCGCCCGGCGGGTCCTGGTGGGAGCGGCGGCGGCCCGAGGACGGGGTGATCGACTGGGCGAGGCCCGCCGGTGACGTCTACGACTTCGTGCGGGCCCTGGCCGCGCCGTACCCGGGCGCGTTCACGTCCGTGGACGGGCGCAGGCTGTACGTGCACAGCGCCGACCTGGTCGAGTGGGGCGGGGCGGACGAGCCGCCGGGCACGGTGCTCGCGCCGGTCTGGTCCACCGGGACGGCGGGCGTGCTCGTGGCCTGCGGGTCGCGGCTGCTCGTGGTGCGCGAGGCGCAGTGGGAGGGAGGCGAGCGGCGGGACGCGCTGGCGCTGCTGGAGGCGGGCGAGCTGCCGGTCGGCACCCGCCTGGGCACGTGACCTCCCCCGGCGTGCGGCTGAGCGGGGCGGTGATGGCGCACCCGCGCCGCCGGGAGGCCGCCGAGAAGCTGGCCGGCGACCGGCTGGACGTGGTCACCGACCCGGATCCGGGCGGGCGGCCGTCGGCGTTCCGCACGTCGCTGCTCGCCTGGTCGAGCGTCCCGCGCGACTCGACCCATCACGTGGTGCTGCACGACGACATGGTCCTGTCGGGCACGTTCTTCGAGCGGGCCGGGCGCGCCGCCCGCGCCATGCCGCGCGCCGCGCTCGCGCTGTTCGCGTTCTGGAACTCGCGCAACGGCGCGGCGGTGCGGCTCGGCGCGCTGGCCGGCGCGCGCTGGGTTCCTGGTGCGGGCGAGTACACGCCGGTGGCGGCGCTGCTGCTGCCCCGCGACGTGGCCGCCGGGTACGTGGAGTGGGCCCGCGGCCGGGGCGACACCTGGCCGGACGACGTGCTCATGGGCCGCTACCTGCGGCAGGCCGGGGTGCCGGTGTTCGTCGCGGTGCCGAGCCTGGCCGAGCACGAGGACCTGGCGAGCCTGGTCGACAACGACTTCCAGGGGCTGCGCCGCTCGCCGTGCTTCTTCGCCGACGACCCGGGGGCCGGGCGGGGCGAGGGCGGGCCGGTGCCGGCGCTGCCGGTGATCCCGTTCTTCAAGCGCGGCGTGGCGCAGTGCGCGGTACGGGTGCCGGGCACCACCCGCCGGCGCGACATCCTGTGCGCGGACTACCTGCGCGGCCGGGGCGTCGACGTGGACGCGCTGCGCGTGCCGGACGAGCACGGGCAGCTCTGGCTGGCCGCGTACACGATGGGCGTCGTCCACCACGGGCCGCGCGGCGACCTCGAGGTGCTGGACCGGGCGCTGGCCACGATGGGGCCCGGCGGGCTCTGCCACGCGCTCGGCTCGCGCGAGCTGGGCCGCCTGTCGGACGGGCTGCGCGAGGTGGCGCGGGACGGCCTGGAGGCGGGGCTGGCGGCGCGGCCGAGGCGCGGCGGGCGGCCGGCGGTGGCGGTGACGGGCTCGGCCACGTTCGTGCGCGACCAGGTGGCGCTGCTGCTCGCCGACCGGGGGTTCCGGGTGACCGGCTCCGCCTCGGCGGACGCGGTGGTGCACGTGTGCGCGCTCGGCTGGGACCCGGACGCCGACCCGGACGAGGAGCTGCGGCTCGCGCGCGAGGCCCTGGCGGGCGCTCGGCACGGGGTGCTGCTCAGCTCGTGCGCGGTCTACGGAGGACGCGCGGCGCCCGTGGACGAGGGGGCGCCCGTGGACGAGGGGGCCTCCATGGACGAGGAGACGCCCGTGGACGAGGAGGCGCCCGTCGAGCCGGGGTCGGCGGTCCTCGCGGTGGAGGCCACCGTGCCCGGGGCGACCGTGCTGCGCCTCGCGGAGCCGTACGGGCCGGGGATGCCGCAGCGGGGCACGCTGCCCGAGCTGGTGCTGCGCTCGTCGCTGAGCCGGGCGCTGCGCGTGGACGGCGGCACCGCGCAGCTCGTGCACGTGCGCGACGTCGTCGCGGCCGTGGAGGCGGTGCTGGCGCGGCGGCCGGGCGCGGGGGTGTTCAACGTCGCCGATCCCCGGAGACTGCGGCTGCGGGAGCTGGCCGAGGCGGTGACGGGCGCGGTGCGGCCGGTCCCGGTCGAGGAGGTGCCCGGCGGCGAGGAGGCGCCGGTGATCGACGCCGGGCGCGCCGGGCGGGAGCTCGGCTGGCGGCCGGCGGTCGAGCTGGACTACGGGCTGCACAACCTCGCCCAGTGGATGGCGTACGAGAGCGAGCGCTAGGCCTCGCCGCAGGCGGCGTCCACCACGAGCGTCTCCAGCTCGCGCAGGTACCGCTCGATGCCGGCCGGGCCGAGCAGGGCCGTGTCGGCGTACAGCGACACCTCCATGCGTCCCGGCTCGCCGCCGAGGTGCAGGCGGAAGTCGCAGATGTTGCGGTCCATGGCGTCGGTCCAGGCGACCTCGGTCCGCTCCGCCGCCGCCCGCAGGGTCCGCTCGTCCGGCGGCGCCGCCCCGGGCTCGTCGCGCTGGACGAGCCGCTGGTCGTTGAAGCAGCCGAACGACCGGATCCCCGGCCCGGCGGCCGAGACGGCCTCCTCCATGGCGTACGGGTCGAACCACGCCTGCCGGTAGGCCCGCATTGCGGCGCTCCAGCCCTGGCGCACCAGGTCGCCGAACGAGGGCGCGTCGAGGTCGAGCACCACGAGGCCCTCCTGGGAGATCGTGGACACCACGTCGCGCCGGTCGGCGGCGAAGCGGTTGTTGACGATGACCCGCATGCCGCAGTGCCGCTGCCCGGTCAGCCCGCCCGCGAGCCGCATGGCGGCGGCCAGCAGCACGGTCGAGGAACTGGCCCGGTGGCGCGCGGCCACGGCCTGGGACGCGGCGGCGAGCGCGGTGGACGACATCGTCGCCTCCAGGAACCGCGGCTCCCCCGGGACGAGCGCGGCGTCCGGCACCGGGTCCATCCGGGCGTGCTCCTCCAGCCAGAAGGCGACGGCCCGTTCCGAGACGCGCGCCCCCTCCTCCGACCGCTGCCACCCGGCCAGCTCCCGGGGCGTGGCCGTGGTGACGGACGGCAGGGCGTCGCGGATCAGCAGCAGCCGGAAGTCCCGTACGACGAGGTCGGCGGCGTGCCCGTCGGCGGCCAGGTGGCACAGCACGAGCACGACGTCCCTGACGTGCTCCCCGTCCACCACGAACGCGACCCGCAGCGGCCACTCGTCCGCGTAGCGGAACGGCTCGGCGGCCAGCCGGTCGCGCACCGGCTCGGCCGGCTCGGAGGTGACCTCCACGTACGGCCGGGCGGCGGGCCAGAGGAGCTGGCGGGGCGCGTCGCGCGGGCCGGTGAGCCGGGTGCGGAGCGACTCGTGCCGCGCCACCAGCGCGTCGAGCGCCCGCCTGGCCCGCTCCACGGTGACGGGCCGCCGGGGACCGGGGAACACGCGGGCGATGTTGAGGTAGTGCTCCTGCGGCTCGGCGGCGACGACGGCCCGCCAGATGTCCTGCTGCCCCCAGGTCAGCGGCGCCTCCACCGGCGGCGGGCCGCTCAGCCGGGCTCCCGGACGCGCAGGTTCCGGACCAGGTCGTCGAGGGTTTCGAACTCGCCCGGATCGACCTCGACCCCGAATTCGGTCTCCACGGCGTCGATCAGCCGCAGGAGGCCGAGCGAGGTCACGCCCAGGTCGGTCAGCCGGGCCGGACCGGCCAGCACGTCGGCCGCCTCGACCTCGCCGTCCGTCGCCTCGGCGACCAGGCCGGCCAGCCGTTCACGTAGTTCGCCGTCGGTCAGCACGTCGGCTCGGACCTCCGTTTCCCCGGATTCGGGGCGAGTGTGCCACGGCGTAGATCGTCCGGGCAACCACCGACAGGCGAGGGGTTGACGGTTGTGTGCATTTTTTCTACCGTCTGGCGGCAGCCCGAAAATATTTCTGGGGGTGGTCCCGTCGGCTGTTCCGGTCCCCTCACTGCTCGGCGCGAGAGCCGCCGCCGATCCCGGCCACGAGGCCCTGGCCGTCGCCGGGTCCGGCCGGTTGACGCTCCGGGACTGGGACGAGCACTCGGACGCCGCCGCCCACGGCCTGATGGAGCGCGGGGTGCGGCGGGGTGACCGGGTGGCGCTGGTCTTCGGCGCCCGCGACTGGATCGCGTACGCGGTCTGCTGGATGGCGGTGCTCAAGGCGGGGGCCGTGGCGGTGCCGTTGTCGGACCGGCAGGCGAGGCCCGAGCTGACGTCCATGATCGAGCACTGCGGCGCCACGCTGACCGTCCACGGGGCCGGCCCGCCGCCCGTGCCGGGCGCGTTACCCGCCGGCGAGCTGCGAGGGCGCCCCGAGCCGCCGCCGGTCGAGCTCGACCCCCTCGACCTGGCCCAGATCCTCTACACCTCCGGCACCACCGGCGCCCCCAAGGGCGTCGCCGCCACCCACGCGAACCTCACCTCGCCGCCCGTCCACCCCAGGCGCCGCCCGTTCGCCCACTCGCGGCACCTCGTCCACGCCTTCCCCATCGGCACGAACGCCGGCCAGGTCATGCTGCTCCACGCGCTGACCGCCGCCCCCACCGTGGTCACGCTCCCCCTGTTCACCCCGGCCCGTTTCGCCGCGCTGGTCGAGGAGCGCGCCGCCGGGACGGTGTTCGTGGTGCCGGCCATGGCCATCGAGCTGCTGAACGCCCGCGTGCACGAGCGCCACGACCTGTCGAGCGTGCTGCTGCTGGGCTCGGCCGCCGCCGCGCTGCCGCCGCCGGTGGCCGCCCGGCTGGCCGGGGCGTTCCCGTCGGCCACGGTCGTCAACTACTACACCTCGACCGAGGCGGCGCCCGCCCAGACCATCATGGTCTTCGACCCCGACCGGCCGGGCGCGCTCGGCCGGGCCGCCGGGGGCAGCGCCCTGAAGATCGCGACCGCGGACGGCGAGCCGGTGCCGCCGGGCGAGACCGGCGAGGTGTGGATGCGGGCCGCGGCCCACCCCCGCGCCTACTACGGCGAGCGCAGCGACACCTTCCGCGACGGCTGGGTGCGCATGGGCGACCTCGGCCGCCTCGACGCCGACGGCTACCTGTACCTGGTGGACCGGGAGAGCGACGTCATCAAGTCGGGCGCGTTCAAGGTCTCCACGCTCCAGGTGGAGGCGGCGCTGCACGAGCACCCGTCGGTGGCGGAGGCGTCGGTGTTCGGGGTGCCGCACCCGGTCATGGGCATGGCGGTGGCGGCGGCGGTCGTGCCGCGCGAGCCGGTGACCCAGCCGGTGACGCTGCCGCAGGTGCGGGCCTTCCTCGGCGAGCGGCTCGCCGCGCACGAACTGCCGACCCGGCTGCTCTGCCTCGACACGCTGCCGAGGAACGCCGCGGGCAAGGTCGTCAAGCGCGAGCTGCGCCGCCTGGCCGAGGAGCACATCGGCACGTGAATCTATCGGTCCCCTGAACGCATCAGCACCTGAACACATCGGGCGGAACACGGAGAGACGGCATGGTCCTGGCGTCGCAGGCGCAGCACGGAATGTGGATCACCGAGAGGGTGCACGGCACGGGCACGGCGTACCACATGCCGTTCGCCCTGTGGTTCGACGGCCCGCTGGACCGCGAGGCCATGCTGGCCGCGTGCGCGTCCGTCGTCGCGCGGCACCCGGTGCTGTCGTGCGTGTTCGAGGAGCGTGACGGCGAGCTGCACCTGGTGCCCGCGGCGGCCAAGCCGCCGGTCGAGTTCCTGCCGTCCGTGCCCGATCCGGAGGGGTTCGTCGAGCGGGAGATCGCGCGGCCGTTCGACCTGGAGCGGGGGCCGCTGGCCCGTTTCACGCTAACCGGGGTGTCGCCGGAGCGGCACGTGGAGCAGGTGCCACCGGAACGGCACGTGGAGCAGGTGCCGCCGGAGCGGCACGTGCTGTTGTTCGTCGGGCATCACCTGGTCTTCGATGGCATGTCCAAGGACGTCCTGGTGCGGGATCTGGCCGCGGCGTACACGGGCGGGCCGCTGCCGCCCCTGCCCCTGCCGTACGGCGGGACCGGGGAGGTGCCGGCCGAGGCCGCGGCGTACTGGCGGGAGCGCTGGCGCGAGGTGCCGTCCGTGGTCGTCGGGGGCGTGCCGCGCACGCCGCGCGTGGCCGGGCACGGCGAGACGGTGCTGTTCGACCTGACGCGCGAGATGGCCGCCGCCGCGTTCGACGGGGTCTCGCGCTTCGAGCTGTTCCTGGCCGCCGTCCACGCCGTGCTCTTCCGGTACGGCAACGCCGAGGTGTCCGTGGCCGTCGCCCTGTCGACGCGGACGCCCGAGACCCGCGACCACATCGGGCTGTTCGCCACCGAGCTGCCCGTGTTCTCCTCGCCGGAGCCGGACCTGGCGTTCCGGGACCTCGCGCTGCGGCTGCGGGCCGAGATGCGGCTGCTGAACGCCTTCCGGGAGGTGCCGGTGGCGCGGGCCGTGGGCGGCATCCGGCCGCGGCCGGCGCTGGCCCCGGCCTCGATCAGCTTCCGGCGGCGCGCGGCCGACCAGGACTTCCCCGGGCTGCGCGTGTCGGCGGAGTGGAAGATGTCCAACCACGTGGTGCGCAACGCCCTGCACTTCCAGGCCGTGGACGGCGACGACGGGCTCCGGGTGACGCTGCACCACAGCCCCGAGATCGTGTCGCGGGAGGAGGCGGAGCGGGTGGCCGGGCACCTGCGCGCGGTGCTGGAGGCGGTCGCCGCCGACCCCGGCGTCCGGCTCGCGGCCCTCCCCCTGCCTGATGCCGCCGTCGTCACCGCGTCACCTGCCGACTCCCCAAAGGAGTCGCCCCGTTTGGGAGCCGCAGCGGACGACGAGCTGGTCGGCCAGGTGCGGGCGATCTGGATGGAGGTGCTCCGGCTGGACGACATCGCGCCCGACGAGGACCTGTACGACCTGGGCGGCCACTCGCTGACCATCACCCAGATCTGCGCCAGGATCCGCAAGCGGCTCGGCGTGGACGTGCCCTTCGACGTGTTCCTCGACGACCCCACCATCGCCGGGGTCGCGGCGGCGGTCGGCGAGCTGCGCGCATGATCTCCCTGGGCCAGGAGCGACTGTGGTTCCTGCACCGGCTCGACCCCGCCGACCCCGCGTACCGGGTGGCGGTGGTGCGGCGGCTGCGCGGGCCGCTCGACGCGGACGCGCTGGAGGCGGCGTTCGCGGACGTGGTGGCGCGGCACGAGTCGCTGCGCACGCGCTTCCCCGACCAGGACGGGCTGCCCGTCGCGGTGGTGGACCCGCCGCGGCCGGTGCCGGTCGAGCGGGCGGAGGTGTCCGGGCCCGAGGAGGCCGAGCGGCTGTTCGCCGCGCGCGCCGCCGCGCCGTTCGACCTGGCCGCCGCCCCGCCGCTGCGCGTGACGCTGGCGCGCCTGGATGCCGGCGACCACGTCCTCGGCGTGGTGCTGCACCACGTGATCGCCGACGGCTGGTCCCTGAACGTGCTGATGGACGACCTGGCCGCCTGCTACCTGGCCCGCCGCGACGGCGTACCGGCCGCACTGCCCCCGCTGCCCGTGCGGTACGCCGACCACGCCGCCGCCCAGCGCGCCGCCGACGCCTCGGCCGACCTGGAGCACTGGACCGACCGGCTGGCCGGCGCGCCCGTGCTGGAGCTGCCCGCGGACCGGCCACGCCCGGCCCGGCGGAGCAGCAGGGGACGTGAGACCCCGTTCGAGCTGCCGCCCGGGCTGACCGGCGCGCTGTCACGGCTGGCGCGGGCCGAGCGCTGCACGCTGTTCATGGTGCTGCTGGCCGCCTACCAGCTCCTGCTGTCCCGGCACTCCGGGCAGGACGACGTGGTGGTCGGGACACCCACGGCCGGGCGCGACCGCCCCGAGCTGGAGCCCATGGTCGGGCTGTTCGCCTCGACGATGGTGCTGCGGGGCGACCTGTCGGGCGATCCCTCGTTCGTCGAGCTGCTGCGCCGGACGCGCAAGGTCGTGCTGGAGGCGATGGCGCACCGCGACGTGCCGATCGAGCGAGTGCTGTCAGCGCTCGACATCGAGCGCGACCTGTCGCGCACGCCGCTGTTCCAGGCGATGCTGGCGCTGCACAACGCCGCCACCGGGTACGGCGAGGCCGCCGCGTTCGCCGGGCTGGAGAGCACGCCGTTCCCCCACGGCGACCCGTCGGCCATGGTGGACGTGCGGATGGAGCTGTGGCCCGACGGCGCCGGTCTGCGCGGCGCCCTCCACTACAGCGCCGAGCTGTTCGAGCCGGACACCATGGAGCGGATGGCGGCCCGGTTCGTCACGCTGCTGACGTCGATCGCGGCCCGGCCGGACGCGCGGATCGGCGAGCTGGACCTGCTGCCGCCCGCCGAGCGCGAGCTGGTCACCGCGGCCTGGAACCGCACCGCCCTCGACGTGCCCGAGGGCACCGTCGCCGACCTGGTGCTGCGCCAGGCGGAGCGGCGGCCGGACGCCGTCGCCGTCGAGTGCGCGGGCGAGCGCGTCACCTACCGGGACCTCGCCGAGCGGGCCCGGCGGGTCGCCGCGGACCTGCGGGCGCGGGGCGCGGGGCCCGGCTCGGTGGTCGCGCTCCGGCTGCCGCGCTCCGCCGACCTGCCGGGCGCGCTGCTCGGCGTGATGCTGTCGGGCGCCGCCTACCTGCCCATCGACCGGGGGCTGCCGGACGAGCGGGTCGCGTACATGCTGGAGGACTCGGGCGCGCGGCTGACGCTCGGCGACCTGCCGCCCGCCCCGCGGCCCGCGACGCTCCCCGTCACGCCGGGCCGCGAGGCCGCGTACGTGCTCTACACCTCCGGCTCGACGGGCCGCCCCAAGGGCGTGGTGGTGCCGCACACCGCGCTGGTCAACCTGCTCGCCGGGATGGCGGCCCTGCTCGGCTCCTCCCCCTCGGACACGTGGCTGGGCAGCACCTCGCTGTCGTTCGACATCGCGGGGCTGGAGCTGTACCTGCCGCTGGTCACCGGCGGGCGGCTGGTGGCGGCCGGGGACGAGGAGGCGCGCGACGGCGCGGCGCTGGCCCGGCTGATCACCTCGTCGGGCGTCACCCACGTGCAGGCCACGCCGTCCGGCTGGAGCATGCTGCTGTCGGCCGGCCTGGACCCGGCGGGTCTGGTGGCGCTGGCCGGCGGCGAGGCGCTGCCCCTCTCCCTGGCGCGGCGGCTGCGCGGGCGGGTCGCGCGGCTGCTCAACATGTACGGGCCGACGGAGACGACGATCTGGTCCACGGCCTGGGAGGTGCCGCCCGCGCCGGAGCGGGTGAGCATCGGGCGGCCGATCGCCAACACCACGGTCCACGTCCTGGACGCCTCCGGCGGGCCCGCGCCCGTCGGCGTGCCGGGCGAGCTGGTCATCGGCGGCGCCGGGGTCGCGCTCGGCTACCTGGGGCGGCCGGAGCTGACCGCCGAGCGGTTCGCGGACGGGCGTTACCTGACCGGCGACCGGGCCCGATGGCTGGGCGACGGCACGCTGGAGTTCCTCGGGCGCGCCGACGGCCAGGTCAAGCTGCGCGGGCACCGGATCGAGACCGGCGAGGTCGAGGCGGCGCTGGAGTCGCATCCGGCGGTCGAGCGGGCGGCGGTGGTCGTGCGGGGCGAGGACCTCGTCGCGTACGTCGCGGTGGGAACCGGTGGGGTCGCGGTTCCCGAGGGGCTGGCCAGGCATCTGGCCGCGTGGCTGCCCGCGTACATGGTGCCGAACGTCGTCGTCCCCCTCCCCGCGCTGCCCCTCACCCCGAACGGCAAGGTGGACCGGCTCGCCCTGCCCGAGCCCGCCGCCCCCGAGGCGGGCCGGGGCGGGGCGCCGCGCACCGACCGCGAGCGGCAGGTGGCGAGGATCTTCGGCGCCGTGCTCGGGCTGCCGGAGGTGGGCGTGGACGACGACTTCTTCGCCCTCGGCGGCCACTCGCTGCTCGCCACCCAGGTCGTCGCCCGGCTGGAGGCGGCCGGGACGCCCGTGCCGCTGCGCGAGCTGTTCGCGCACCCGACCGTGGCCGCGCTGGCCGCGCTGCTCGAGCACGTGCCGGAGGAGCGCGCCCGCCCGCTGCGCCCCCGCCCGGCCGGGACGCTGCCGCCGCTCTCCCCCGCGCAGGAGCGCCTGTGGTTCCTGCACCGGCTCGATCCCGCCGACGCCTCGTACACCATGTTCGTCGTCCGAAGGCTGCGCGGACCGTTGGACCGGGCGCGGCTGCGCGCGGCGCTGAGCGGGGTCGTCGCCCGGCACGAGGCGCTGCGCACCCGTTTCCCCGAGGTGGACGGGCGGCCCGTGGCCGTGGTCGAGCGGCCCGCCCCCGTCGCCGTCGAGGAGCTGGACGCCCGCGACGAGGCCGAGGCCCGCGCGCTGGTCGCCGCCCGCACCAACGCCCCGTTCGACCTGGGCGCTGCCCCGCCGCTGCGGGTCACGCTCATCCGCCTGGCGGACGGCGACCACGTGCTGTGCGCGGTGATGCACCACATCGTCGCCGACGGCTGGTCGATCGGCGTGTTCCTCGACGACCTGGCCGCCCTCTACGCCGGGACGCGGCCGGAGCCGCCGGCCGTGCAACAGGGCGACGTCGCCCGGTGGCAGCGCGACCGGGACGGCGCCGCCGCACTGGAGTACTGGCGCGAGCGGCTGGCCGCGCCCCCGGTGCTGGAGCTGCGCACCGACCGCCCCCACGTGGAGAGCCCCGCCCGGGGCGGTCACCACGTGCTGGAGCTGCCCGAAGAGCTGGCCGGGGCGCTGGAGGCGGTGGCCCGGCGGGAACGGGCGACGCTGTTCATGGTGCTGCTGGCCGCCTACCAGCTCCTGCTGTCCCGGCACACCGGGCAGGACGACGTGCTCGTCGGCACGCCCACGGCCGGACGCGACCGGGTGGAGCTGGAGCGGGTCGTCGGCTATCTCAGCAACACGCTGGTGCTGCGCGGCGACCTGTCCGGCGACCCGACGCTCGCCGAGCTGCTGGACCGGACCCGGGGTGTCGTGCTGGAGGCGATGGCCCACCAGGACGTGCCGTTCGAGCGGCTGCTGGCCGAGCTGGACGTCGAGCGGGACCTGACGCGCAAGCCGGTCTTCCAGACGATGCTGGCGCTGAACCAGGGCGGCCGGGACGAGCGGGACCGGATCGGCGATCTGGAGATGACGTACTTCGACGACGGCTACCGGCAGGCCAAGTTCGACCTGACGGTGGAGGCGTGGCGGTCGCCGGGGCTGCTGCGGGTGGCGTTCGGGTACGACGCCGGGCTGTTCGACGCGGAGACGGTGCGGCGGCTGGCGGAGCGGTTCGCGGTGCTGCTGGAGGCGGTGGCGGATCCGGCGCGGCTCGGCGTTCCGGTGTCGCGGCTGCCGGTGCTGACGGGAGAGGACGAGGAGCTGCTGGCCGCCGGCCACGGCCCCGGCCCCGTCGGTTCCGGCGAGCAGCCCGGCCCCGTCGGTTCCGGCGAGCAGCCCGGCCTCGTCGGTTCAGGCGAGCAGCCCGGCCTCGTCGGTTCAGGCGAGGAGAGCGTGCCGGAGATGGTGGCGCGGGCCGTGTCCGCGTACCCGGACCGGGTGGCCGTGGTGTGCGGCGAGCAGAGCGTCACCTACGGCGAGCTGGAGCGGCGGGTGACGGCCCTCGCGACCGAGCTCGCCCGGCACGGTGTGCGGGACGGGATCGTGGGGCTGCGGCTCGGGCGGTCCGTCGAGGCCGTGGTGGCGATGCTGGCCGCCTGGCGCGCCGGGGCCGCCTACCTGCCGCTGGATCCGGCGCATCCGCCCGCCCGGCTCGACCGCCTCGCCGCCGAGGCCGGCGTCCGGGCCACGGTCACGGGGACTCTCGCCGTGCTGCCCGGTGTCCCCGCGCCGCGCGAGGAGCCCGGGCTGGCGTACGTGCTGCACACCTCCGGCTCCACCGGCGCCCCTAAGGGCGTGGCCGTCGAGCACGCCGGGCTGGCCGCGCGGGTGCGGTGGATGCGGGAGGCGTACGAGCTGCGGCCCGGCGACCAGGTGGTGCAGCTCGCCCCGCTCGGGTCCGACACGCACGCCGAGGAGCTGTACCCGGCGCTGGCGGCCGGGGCGACGGTCGTGGTGGTGCCCGGCGACGGCGGGACGCTGCCCGACCTGCTCGCCGAACGGCCCGGCGTCACCGTCCTCGACCTGCCCACCGCGTACTTCCACCAGCTCGTGGACGTGATCGACGACGTGGCCTGGCCCGCGGCGCTGCGGCTGGTGATCCTCGGCGGCGAGCAGGTCGAGGGGTGGGCGGTCGCCCGGTGGCGGGAGCGGTTCGGCGGCCGGGTGCGGCTGGTCAACACGTACGGGCCGACCGAGACGACGATCATCGCCACGGCCGCCGAGCTGACCGGCGCCGCCGACCTGGCGGATGGCGGTCCGCGGCCGCCGATCGGGCGGCCCGTCGCGGGCATCGCGGTCCGGGTTCTGGACCGGCACGGCCAGGCGGTGCCGCCGGGGGCTCCCGGCGAGCTGCACATCGGCGGCGCCGGAGTGGCGCGCGGCTACCTGGGCCGTCCCGACCTGACCGCCGAGCGGTTCGCGGACGTCGCCGGCACGCGGTGGTTCCGCACCGGGGATGCGGTGCGGCTGCGGCCCGACGGCGCGCTGGAGTTCCTGGGGCGGCTGGACGAGCAGGTGAAGATCAGGGGGTTCCGGGTCGAGCCGGGCGAGGTCGAGCACTGCCTGCTCGGCTGCCCCGGCGTGCGCCGCGCCGCCGTGGTCGCCCGGGACGGCGAGCTGGTCGCGTACGTCGTCGGTGAGACGGCCGATGCCGGGAAGGCGGCGGCCGCCGGGGAGACAGCCGGTGCCAGGAAGGCGGCAGGCGTCGGAGAGACGGCCGGCGTCGGGAAGGCGGCGGCCGTCGGAGAGGCGGCCCGGCTGGCCGAGCACGCCGCGCGGACGCTGCCGCCGTACATGGTGCCCGCCCACTGGGTGATGCTCGACGCGCTGCCGCTCACCCCCAACGGCAAGCTCGACCGGGCCGCGCTGCCGGCCCCGGGCCGTCCCGAGGGCACGGACCGGACGCCGCCGCGCTCCGACGCCGAGGAGCTGGTGGCCGACGTCTGGGCCGAGGTGCTGGACGCGGACAAGGTGGGGGCGTTCGACGACTTCTTCGCGCTGGGCGGGCACTCGCTGCTGGCCGTCAAGGTGGCGGCCCGGCTGCGCGCCCTCGCGGGGATCGACCTGCCGATCCGCACGCTGTTCGCCCGCCGTACCGTCGCCGAACTGGCGCTCGCCGTCGAGGAGGCGCTGGTCGCGGAGGTGGCCGGGCTGTCCGACGAGCAGGCGCGCGCCCTGCTGGACGCGGAGGACCTGTCGTGACCGACCTGACCTCACCATCGGCTGGGCTGAGCGAGGCGCAGCGGGAGCTGCTCGCGCGGCGGCTGCGCCGTCGCCGCGCCCCGGCCGCGCCCGCCGTCCCGCCGCTGCCCGAGGGCCAGGAGCCGCCGCTCTCGTACGCCCAGGAGCGGCTGTGGTTCATGGAGCAGTACGCGCCCGGCAACGTGGCCTACACGATCCCGTTCGTGCGGCGGCTGCGCGGCCCGCTGGACGCCGAGGCGCTGTCCGGGGCCTTCGACGAGGCCGCGGCCCGGCACCAGCCGCTGCGCGCCCGCTTCCCCGCGAGCGACGACGGCCGCCCGCTCGTCGTGATCGCGCCGGAGGCGTCCGTGCCGTTCACGACCGCCGCGGCGGCCTCGGTCGAGGAGGCGCGGGAGCGGGTGGACGCGTTCCTGGCGGAGCCGTTCGACCTGGCGGCGGGCCCGCTGATCCGCGCCCTGCTCGTACGGCTGGCCGACGGCGACCACGTGCTGGCCGTCGCCGTCCACCACATCGCGGCCGACGGCTGGTCCGCCGACGTGCTGCTGCGCGAGGTGCTGGGCCGCTGCGCGGGCCGGCCGGCGCCGGAGCTCCCGGTCACCTACGGCGACTTCGCCGCCTGGCAGCGCGGCCGCCCGGACGCCGAGGCCGACGTGGCGTACTGGCGGGAGCGGCTGGCCGGGCTGCACCCCCTCGACCTGCCCGCCGACCTGCCGCGCCCGCCCGAGCTGACCTACCGGGGCGCCGCCCACTCCTTCACCGTGGACCGGGAACTGGCGGCCCGGCTCGCCGGGATCGGCCGCGACCACGGGTGCACGCCGTACATGGTGCTGCTGGCGGCGTTCGCCGCGCTGCTCGGCCGGTACGCCGGTCAGGAGGACGTCGTGCTGGGCTCGCCGGTGGCGGGCCGGTCGCTGCCCGAGCTGGAGAACCTGGTCGGCTGCTTCGTCAACATGCTGCCCATGCGGGTGGACCTGTCCGGCGGGCCGTCGTTCACGGACCTGCTCGCCCGGGTGCGCGAGAGCGCGACCGGCGCGTACGCGCACCAGGAGCTGCCGTTCGAGCGGCTGGTGGCGGAGCTGAACGTGCCGCGCGAGGTGTCGCGGTCGCCGGTGTTCCAGGTGCTGTTCGCGATGCAGAACTACGCGGACCCGCGGGCCGCGCCCGCGGACGGCCTGGTGGTGGAGGGGTTCGACCTGGGGGTGTGGGCGACCCGGTTCGACCTGGAGCTGTACACGTGGGGCGAGGGGTCGTTCCTGTTCGTCTACAACACCGCGCTGTTCGCGCCCGAGCGGATCGAGCGGATGGCCGGGCACCTGACCACGCTGCTGGAGGGCGTGGCGGCCGACCCGGCGGCGCCCGTGCATCGGGTGGAGCTGCTGACCGCCGCCGAACGGGCCGAGCGCGAGCGGTGGAACGACACGCTCACGCCGCTGGGCGAGCCTGACCTGCTGCACCGGCCGTTCGAGGAGCGGGCCTCGTCCTCCGATGTCGCGCTGGTCCACCCGGGCGGCGACATCACGTACGAGGAGCTGGACCGGCGCGCCTCGGCGCTGGCGGGAGAGCTGGTCGCGGCCGGGGTGCGGCGCGGCGAGCTGGTCGCGGTGGTCATGGAACGCGGGTGGGAGCAGGTGGTCGCGGTGCTGGCCATCGGCAAGGCCGGGGCGGCGTACCTGCCGGTGGACGCCGACCTGCCGGACCGGCGCCGCTTCGAGCTGCTGGAACGCGGGGAGTGCGCGGTGGCGCTCACGCAGCCGCGGCTGGAGTCGGCGCTGGAGTGGCCGCCGGGTGTGACCCCGTTGGTCGTCCACCCGGATCTTGCGCATGCCGCTTCCTTGACGTGTCCGGCATCGCCGGACGACCTCGCGTACGTCATCTTCACCTCCGGCTCCACCGGCGCGCCCAAGGGCGTGACGATCGAGCACCGCGCCGCGCTCAACACCGTCCGCGACATCAACCACCGCTTCCGCGTCGGCCCGTCCGACCGGATCATCGCCCTGTCGGCGCTCAGCTTCGACCTGTCGGTGTACGACGTGTACGGCGCGCTCGCCGCCGGGGCCACGCTCGTCATGGGCGAGCCCGCCGGCGACAAGGACCCGGCCGCCTTGGCCCGCCTCGTCGAGGAGCACCGCGTCACCGTCTGGAACTCGGTGCCCGCCCTCATGGAGCTGCTCGTGGACCACGCCGAGCACGAGGGCTCGGACCTGTCCTCGCTGCGGCTGGTCATGATGTCGGGCGACTGGATCCCCACCACCCTCCCCGGCCGCATCCGCGCCCTGGCCCCCGACGCGGAGATCATCAGCCTGGGCGGCGCCACCGAGGGCTCCATCTGGTCGATCGCGTACCCCATCGGCGAGGTGGACCCGTCGTGGACGTCCATCCCGTACGGCACGCCGCTGGCCAACCAGAGCTTCCACATCCTCGACCGCGGCCGGTGCGACGTGCCGGTGGGGGTGCCCGGCGAGCTGCACATCGGCGGCGTGGGCGTGGCGGCGGGCTACTGGCGCGACCCCGAGCGGACGGCCGCCTCCTTCGTCACCCACCCGCGCACCGGCGAGCGCCTCTACCGGACCGGCGACCTCGGCCGCTACGGCCCGGACGGGACGATCGAGTTCCTGGGGCGAGCGGACGCGCAGGTGAAGATCCGCGGGTACCGGATCGAGCTGGGCGAGATCGAGGCCCACCTGTCGCGCCACCCGGCGGTGGCGGAATGCGTGGTGGGCACGCACGGAACGGGGACGGGGACGCAGCTCGTCGCGTACGTGGTGCCGCGAGCCTCGGACGTGGACGCGGCGGCTCTCCGTGCCCACCTCGCCGAAACGCTGCCCGCGTACATGATCCCCGCCCGTTTCGTCCCCCTCCCCTCGCTCCCCCTGACCGCGAACGGCAAGGTGGACCGCGCCCGCCTCCCCGCCCCGTCCGCCTCTTCGGCCCAAACTCGGACCGTCGCTCCCTCCACCGATGCCGAGCGCCTGGTCGCCGCCGTCTGGGCCGACGTGCTGGAACGCGACGACTTCGGCGTGGACGAGGACTTCTTCGACGTGGGCGGCCACTCGCTGCTGGCCATCAAGGTGGTCGCCAGGCTGCGCAGGGAGCTGCCGCCGGAGGCGACGCCCGTCGCGGTGGTGGACCTGTTCAAGAACCCGACGGTTCGCGGGCTGGCCGCCCTCGTGGAGGGCACCGCCACCGCCTCGCGCGGGCTGCTGCACGAGCTGACGCCCCGCCGCCCGTCTCCCCCGGTCCTCACGTACGTGTGCGTGCCGTACGGCGGGGGCGCGGCGGTCGTGTACCAGCCGCTGGCGGACGCGCTGCCCGAGGACCACGCGCTGTGGTCGGTGGCCATCCCCGGCCACGACGTCGGCCTGGACGAGGAACGGCTGCCGCTGGAGGAGGTGGCCGCCCGGTGCGTCGCGGAGATCATGGAGAAGGTGCGCGGCCCGGTCGCGCTGTACGGCCACTGCGGGGTGGGCTCGGCGCTGACCGTGGAGATCGCCCGGCGGCTGGAGGCCGGGGGACGCCCGCTCGAAGCCGTCTACATCGGGGCGATCTTCCCGTTCGCCCGGCCGTCGAAGGGACCGGCGGCGCTGCTGGTGAAGCTGGCCCGGCGCGAGTTCCTGCGCGGCGACCGCGGCTACGTCAACTGGCTGACCTCCATGGGCCTCGACATGAGCGACCTCGACCCGGCCCAGGCGCGGCACATCGTCCGCAACATGCGCCACGACAGCGAGGCGGCCGAGGAGTACTTCACGGGGCTGTTCGAGGGCGCGGTGACGCGGCTGCGGGCGCCGGTGATCAGCGTGGCCGGGGAGCACGACCCGGCGACGGAGTTCCATGAGGAGCGCTTCCGGGAGTGGCACTTCCTCAGCCCGGTGACCGGGGTGGTGGAGCTGGACGAGGCGGGCCACTTCTTCCTGAAGTACCGGGCCGGGGAACTGGCCGCGATCGTGACCCGTACACACCGGGCGCTGGCGGAGGGCGGGGAGGCGGGCGGCGAGACGTGGCGCCTGGCCGGCACCTCGACGGATGATTCGTCAGAGACGAGCGCACCACGCCGCAAACCCCCGACCCCCGCTCCCAGCATGGGGAGGTTTGCCACCGTCGCTTGCGGCCAGCTCGTCTCCATGCTCGGCGCCGCCCTGACCGAGTTCGCCATCCCCATCTGGATCTACCTCACGACCGGCTCCCTCGCCCAGTTCGCGCTGCTGGCGGTCGTCGGCCTGGTGCCCGGGATGCTGGTGGCCCCGCTCGCCGGCGCCGTCGTGGACCGGGGGAACCGCCGCACCGTCATGCTGTGCGGCGACGCGGCGGCCCTGACCACGCAGCTGGGGTTGGGCCTGCTCCTGTGGACGGGCAACCTGCAGACCTGGCACATCTACCCACTCCTGGGCATCCTCTCCTTGGCCCTCACCTTCCAGCGGCTGGCGTACGGCTCGGCGGTGCCGCAACTCGTCCCCAAGCGCTACCTAGGCCACGCCAACGGCATGGTGCAGATGGCCGGCGGCATGACGCAGCTCCTGGTGCCGCTCGCGGCCACGGGCCTGATGGCGGTGATCGGGCTGGAGGGCATCCTGGTGCTGGACGTGGCCAGCTATGCGTTCGCGATCGGGGTGACGCTGCTGGTGCGGTTCCCGGCGGCGATGGCGTGGCGGCGCAAGGAACCGGTGCTGACGGAGATGGTCGCCGGGTTCCGGTACTCGTGGGGCGACCCGGGGTTCCGGCGCATGCTGCTGTTCTTCGCCGTGCTGAACGTCTTCCTGTCGCCGCTGTTCCTGCTCGTCTCGCCGCTGGTGCTGTCGTTCGGAACGCTCGCGGACGTGGGCCGGATCTCGTTCGTGTCGGGCCTGGGGGTCTTCCTCGGCGGCCTGACGATGACGGCGTGGGGCGGACCGCGACGGGGACGCATGCGGACGGTCCTGTGGTTCACGCTGGCGCTGGCGGCGTTCTGCCTGGTGACGGGGCTGCGGGCGGACCTGGTGACGATCGGGGTGGGGGCGTTCGGGATGTCGCTGTGGCTGACGCTGCTGAACGGGGTGTACGCGACGATCGTGCAGGTGAAGGTGCCGCAGCGTTTTCACGGGCGGGTGTTCGCGCTGAACACGCTGATCGCGTGGAGCACCTTGCCGCTGGGCTTCGGCCTGGTGGCGCCGTACGGCGCGGCGGTCGTCGACCCGCTGATGGCCCCGGACGGGGTGTTGGCGGGGACTCTCGGTGCGGTGATCGGAACGGGGGCCGGTCGGGGGGTGGGGTTGATGTACCTGTTGTTTGCGGTGGCGATGGGGGTGCTGGCGGTGGTGACGCTGCGGTCGCGGTTGCCGAGGCTGGTGGACGAGACGCCGGACGCCCTGCCGGACGACCTGATCGGCCTGGAGGCTCTTGGCCGCCGTTGAGTCCATACTTATGCTGCCCGTGTCTTTCAGGAGGTAGGACGCCAGGACGGGCGATCACAAACATAGTCATCGACCCCGCTGACCAGTTACCTCATGCCATCAGCAGCATCGCGTGGCTCCGCGTCGTAAACGAGAATAGCCTGGTCGCCTGCGAGGACGTGGTAGGTGTGCAGATCCGCTTTTCGCACCAGTGGAAACGCGGGTCAGCGGGGGTCGGGCGCGTCGACCGCAGCGGGGGGGTGTTCGCCTCTGAATCTGTGCACCGACATCCATGGTCGTCCAAGGCTGTTGCCGTCAACGTAGCCGTCAGGACGCATGTGGTCGTCAGCGATTCGGCGTCGCGACGCTCCTCCTCCAAGCAAAGCATTACTACACTTCTGGGCGTGGAGGAGTGGGGGATCCGCGTCACCAACGAGATCCTGGCCTGGATCAACGCCCTAGACGAGCGATCCCGGGTGCAGGTTGTCGATGCATCGACCGACTGGCCGAAGCCGGTCCGAGCCTGGGCCGCCCGCTGGTCGACAAGTTGGAAGGTTCCCAGGCCCACAACTTGAAGGAACTGCGTCCCGGCTCAGCGGGCCGCTCCGAGGTCCGGATCTTGTTCGCCTTCGATCCGTGGCGCTCGGCCATCTTGCTGATCGGCGGGGATAAGTCTGGTGACTGGTCGGGCTGGTATCGATGGGCCATCCCCCACGCCGAAGGGCTATGCGCGAAGTACCTGACCTAACGCGAGGCGGAGGAGAAGGACCGATGACGAATCTTCCCAAGTGGAGCGAGGTCCACGCCAACATCGTGGCCACCTCCGGCGGCGAGGAGGCCGTGGCTGAGGCCCGGCGGCGTAATCAGGCCTACATCGATGGCTACCGGCTGGCCGAACGGCGCAAGAGCCCTGGGCCTTTCACAAACCGAGGTCGCTGACCTGATGGGAGTGACCAAGAGCCGGGTCTCCCAGATCGAACGCGGCGAGGTGTCCACCGTGGAGGCCATCGCCCGCTACGTACAGGCCCTCGGCGGGCAACTCCAGATCTCGGCCGTGTTCGGCGATGACCTGTACATCCTGCGCGGCACCGACACCCACGCCGCATAACTGGCGCTGCTATATGCGGTCTCCGACCTGACGACCGCTCTCGAAGCGCCGGGTTTTCGGATTCCATCCGCAGTCCTCGGCCTGGGTGATCATCTCCTCACCGGGCAGCTCCGCCATGCCGGGCCGGACGCCCGGGGGTACGGGAAGACGACCTCCCGCGCAACGTCGCCCACAACGTCGAAGTCCCAGTAGGACGTCGGAAACGCATCGAACCGCTCAGCCCAGCCGAAGCCCGCGCCTTCCTCGACGCTGCTAGCGCCTGTGCGGAGTTCGGATCTTAGGCTGGTCGGAGGCTTCGGATCCATAAGACGGCTCCGCGTAGGTGCAGGCCGGCCAGATAGCTGTCGGGCGTCTTGTCGAACCGGAAGGCTAGCCCACG
>NZ_JABWGN010000017.1 GCF_013363975.1 Nonomuraea montanisoli
CCGCGGTGCGGTGCGGGGTCGTATGGGGCCGGCTGGAGCGGTCGTGCAAGCCCGCTTCGCCATGGTCGCGCCATCGACGTACCCACTTGTAGGCCGTGGGCCGGGAGATGCCCATCTCGGCGGCCACATGCGCGACCGGGCGGCCGGACAGGACGCGGTGAACGAGCAGACGGCGACCATGAACGGTCAGCCGGGCGTTACGGTGGGACACGAGGCCTCCGCGTGTGCTGCAGATTCGACACCTACACCACACCGGAGGCCTCTCCTATGATCAACCCCCACTGTTAACAACGTCCGTGATCAATACAGCTAGCGCATCACGTGCCGTCCGGAGTGATCCGGGCTGGGTCGCGGACGGTTCGCTCGCCGTACGGAACGCAGCAGGACGGGCACGAGCAGTGCCATCAGGCACAGGCCGGCAGCGGCGGCGATCATGGCGTAGTGCTGGCCTTGCGTGAAGGCCTCGCGGGCGGCGGCGGCGAGCGTGGCCGCAGCCGGTTCCGGCAGGTGCCGTGCGGACTCCAGAGCGCCGCCGAGGGTGTCCAGCGCCGCTGACGGAGCGTCCATCCCGCCGAGTCGCCCCCTGTAGACGGCGGTGCCGATGCTGCCCAGCAGCGAGATGCCGAGCGCGCCGCCGAACTCGGTGGCCACCTGCGACAGCCCGGCGACCGAGCCCGCGCGCTCCGGTGGTGCGGTGGCGATGATCAGGTCGGAGGAGACGGTCAGGACGAGGGTGACGCCGCCGGCCATCAGCATGATCCCGGCGATCAGCAGGCCGCCCTGGCCGGTCACGTCCAACTGGGACAGCAGCGCGAAGCCGCTCGCGCCGATGAGCAGCCCGGCGCAGACCACCAGCCCGGGACGGATCTTGCGCACCAGCACCGGGGCCAGCCCGGCGGCGAGCATCGCCGTCCCCGCCGAGGGCAGCGCGTACAGGCCGGCGATCAGCGGCCGAGCACCCATGACCATCTGCAGGTACTGAGTGGTGAAGAGGCTGGAACCGACCATGGCGAAGACGCCGAGGGTGTTGGCGCCGATGGCGGTGGTGAAGGCGCGGCTGCCGAACAGGTGCACGTCCAGCATCGGAGGGGTCATCGAGCGCTGGCGGCGGACGAAGGCGACGCCCAGGCAGAGGCCGGCGACGATGCCCAGGACGGGCGGCCCGCCGAGGCCGTCCTGGGCGATGTGCTGGATGCCGTAGATCGTGGGGAGGATCGCGCCCAGCGACAGGATGACGCTGAGCAGGTCGAACCGGCTCGGGTGCGGATCACGCGATTCAGGCAGCAGCAGCGGCGCCAGAATCAGCAGCAGCGCCATCACCGGCAGGTTGGCCAGGAACACGGAGCCCCACCAGAAGTGTTCCAGCAGCGCGCCGCCCATCAGCGGGCCCAACATGGCGCCGCCGGCGAACGCGCCGGTCCAGATGGAGATGGCGATCCGGCGCTGGCCGTCGTCGTGGAACATGTTGCGGATCAGCGACAACGTCGAGGGCATCAAGGTGGCGCCGCCCACCCCGAGCAAGGCCCGGGTGGCGATCAGCAGGTCGGCGCTGGGCGAGAACGCGGCGACCGCGGAGGCCGCGCCGAACGCGGCGGCGCCGGCCATCAGCAGCCGTCGCCGTCCGACCCGGTCGCCCAGCGCGCCCATCGGCAACAGGAGCCCGGCCAGCATGAACGGGTAGATGTCGATGATCCACAGCAGTTGGGAGCCGCTCGGCGCCAGGCCGGCGCTGATGAACGGCAGTGCGTACGACAACACGTGCAGGTCGACGGAGATCAGAAGTACGGGCAGGACCAGGACGGCCAGCCCGATCCATGGCTTGCGTCCGGCTCTCAAGAGCGGCCTTTCTCGCGAAGGGGGGCACCCGCGTGGTGCAGGTGACGGAGGGCCTCGCCGTGCGAGGCCAGGAAACCGACTTCGTGGTACGGCAGGCCGAGCCGGCGGCAGTAGGCCCGCACGATGGGTTGCGCCTTACGCAGGTTGGGCGTGGGCATATGGGGAAACAGATGGTGTTCGATCTGGTAGTTGAGTCCACCCATGGCGATGTCGACGAAGTGGCCACCGCGCACGTTTCGGGTGGTGAGCACCTGCTTGCGCAGGAAGTCCAGGCCGGCCTTCCCGGTCAGCGTCGGCATGCCCTTGTGGCCGGGGGCGAAGACGCAGCCCATGTAGAGGCCGAAGAGTCCCTGATGTACGGCGAAGAAGACCAGTGCCTTGCCCGGTGACAGGACCCAGGCCAGCGCGCCCAGGTAGAGAGCGACATGGGCGAGCAGCAACGCGCCCTCCACGGCGCGGTGCATCATCCAGGGCCGACACAGCGCGCGGATGCCGCCCACGTGCAGGTTGAGTCCCTCCAGCAGGAGCAGCGGATAGAACAGGAACGCCTGCCTGCCGCCGATGAGCCGGGCCAGGCCGCGGCTGTCGCGTGCCTGCTCCTGTGACCACACCAGGACGTCGGGCACCACGTCCGGATCGAGGTCCTCGTGGTTGGGGTTGGCGTGGTGGCGGGTGTGCTTGTCCATCCACCAGCCGTAGCTGAGCCCGATGGCGAGGTTGCCGCCCAGGAGTCCGAGGATCTTGCTCGGCTTTCGGCTGAGGAAGATCTGCCGGTGCGCCAGGTCGTGGAGGACGAGGGCGACTTGGGCGAAGACGATCGCGAAGAGGGCGGCCAGCGGTATCTGGAGCCAGGAGTCGCCGAGCAGGAAGAACGCCGCCAAGCCTGCCAGATGGAGACCTGCCACCGCGCTGAGCCGTATCAGGTAGTAGCGGGGGCGGCGGTCGAGGAGCCCGGCTTGTCTTATGCGTCCGGACAGACGGCTGAAGTCGCTCGCAGCCGTGGCTGTTGCGGTTGCTTGTGCCATGCCGCCGACCATACACACGTTTGGCACAACTGTACAAAACATATGTATGTGACGCTTGTTTGGATCCGTCGGTCACCGGCGCGCCGGCCCGGGGCAACGGCCTGTCAGGCCGCCGGGTGGACACGGTGCTGTGGGACGGGGGGCTGGAGAGCGCGGCGCGCCGCCGGGGGTGCGCTGGGTGCGCGGCCTGGCCGCCGGCCGCCGCCGTCCTGGCCTTCGCCGTCGTGCATCGCCGCGACGTCTGACCGCACCGCGAAAGGAACCCGATGATCTCGCCTCTGCCGGCCGTTCCCCTGACGGCATGCCTGGCCGGGAACGTTCGGCTCGTCAGGCGCGAGCGCGTCACGGGGGTGCGGGGGTGGGAGGAATGCGCGGCGGAGACCCCGCAGGATGCTCAGGCCCTTGCTGGTCAGGGACGGCGGATCTCGCCGAAGGCGCGCTCGATGGCCGACGGCGCGCTCGATGAAGGGGGAAAACCGCGCGCGCTTAGAGGCGCACCAGCTTGTCGAACAGGCGGGCCAGCTCGGTGCCGGGGTCGGCGGTGAGCCCCGCGTGGACCGGGCCCGTCTGCACGATCGTGCTGCGCGGCGCCGTGAGCCAGCGGAACCTGCCGCCCAGCGGTTCGCGGGCCAGCGGCCCCGCCTCCTCGCCGCAGGCCAGCTCGTACGCGCCGAGGGCCCGCCGGACGCCGTCGATGTCGGCGTCCGGGTCGAGGGCGCGCAGCCGTACGGTGTCGAGGTGGACCCGCGCGCACAGGTAGCCGCGCGGCTGGCAGTACAGGACCACGCCCGCGTTGATCAGCTCACCGCGCTCGACCCGGGGCACGACTCGGATCACCGCGTACTCGTAGACGTCCCTCACCGGGGCCTCCGTGGCGCTCATCGGCCGTCTCCCCGCCAGAACTCGCCGACCGATCCCGGAGCGCCGGGCCCCCGCGCGGGCGCCGGCGGCTCATGGGTGAGCCACGCGCGCGGGCCGTGCGCGCGGCTCAGCAGGTGCTCGACGTAGGCGTCGCGGACGTCCTGCGCCGAGGCGAAGCCCGGCTCGTCGTCGAGCCACTCGTCGGGCACCAGCGCCGTGACCGCGCGCAGCAGCTCGGGCGTGATCCGCGCGGCCAGCTCGGCCCCGGCCGCCTCGACGCCCGTGGCGAACGGGGCCAGCACGTGGTCTCCCGCGTCGAAGGGACGCTGCGGGTCGGCGGTGCGCCAGTTGTGGTGGAACCACAGCGCCGCGCCGTGGTCGATCAGCCAGATGTCGCCGTGCCAGAGCAGCAGGTTGGGGTTGCGCCAGCTCCGGTCGACGTTGTGGATCAACGCGTCGAACCAGACGACCTTCGACGCGAACCCGGGGTCGGGCGTCCAGGCGAGCGGGTCGAAGCCGAGCGCCCCGGGCAGGAAGTCGACCGCCAGGTTGCGGCCGGAGCTGGCCTTGAGCAGGTCCTGGACCTCCTCGTCCGGCTCCCGGACGCCGATCTGCGGGTCGAGGTCGATGATCTTGAGGTCGGGCGTGCGCAGGCCGAGCCGCCGGGCCAGCTCCGCGCAGATGATCTCGGCTACGAGGACCCGCCGGCCCTGGCCGGCCTCGCGGAACTTCACCACGTACGTGCCCAGGTCGTCGGCCTCCACGACCCCCGGCAGCGATCCGCCCTCCCGCAGCGGCGTCACGTAACGCGTGGCCGCGATGGATTCCAGCACGGCACGAGGGTATCGGACCAGGGGCGCCGCCCCGATCTCAGCGTCCCCTACCGATCTTCACCGTGTTCCGGCCGGTCCAGCGCGGATGGAGCTCCCCCGCCCCCGCCGTCGGCGGCGCTGCGGCGCGCGCGGAGCGCGCGGACCCTGCCCCGGCTCGCGCACGCCGGGGACGGGCACCAGCGCCGGCGCCCGGGCGGGTCGACGAAGACGCCCCGGCAGTCCTGTTCCGGGCAGCTCCTCAGGGCGAACCGGTCGGCGCCGGTCATCTGGTCCACCGCCTGGCGGGCGATCCGGGCGAGGGCGTCGGCGGTCCGCTGCGGTGGTTCCCGGCGCAGGTGCCCGTCCGCGGTCAGCCGGATCGGATCGTCGTGTTCGGCCAGGAACGCGACCAGATCCGCCACGGCGGCCGCGGGCGGTGGCCGCCGGTCGACCGTGGCCAGCGCGAGGAGGCGCAGGGTCTCCCGCAGAGCCCGCGCCCGGTGCAGGTCGTCATCGTCGGGCGGGCGAGCCGGGGTGAGCTCGCAGCGTTCGAGCCACTCGGCGAGCCTGCCCGGCGTGGCGAGCCGTTCGACCGGGCTCGCGCTGAAGGTGCGCCCCTGGGTCGCGAGCAGGTTCAGCCAGATGGCGCCGCAGTCGAAGCGGAAGGCGAGCGGGTCCTCCTTGACCATGACCCGAGTGTAACGCCTTGAGCGTTACCAAGCGTGCTACGGTGACGTAACGCCTAGAGCGTTACATCCCCTGAGGAGGATCGACCATGACGACGAGCCGAGCGCTGCAGGAGCGGCTGACGCCCGCGCGACTGGACCGCGACGAGGGATACCGGCTGCTGGACCTGCTCCAGGACGAGCAGACCCGGGAGGCGGCGCTGCCCGGCCTCGAACACCTCGCCCCCGGCTTCGCGGACTGGATCGTCACCGCCCTGTTCGGCGGCACCTACCTGCGCGAGGGGTTGTCCCCGCGGGACCGGCAACTGGTCAACCTGGCGGCGCTGACCGCGCTGGGCGCCGTGGAACCGCAACTGGCCGGCCACGTCACGACCTCCCTGCGGGTCGGCATGACGCGCCAGGAGATCGTGGAGGTCTTCGTCCACCTGGCGCCCTACATCGGCGTGCCCAGGGCGCTGGCCGGGCTGCGCGTCGCTGCGGCGGCGCTCGACGCCGAGCGGGAGGAGGCGTGACGGGGGCGGCGGTCCGGACCGTCCTCGGGGACATCGCTCCCGAGGAGCTCGGTGTCTGCGACGCGCACGACCACCTGTTCATCGGCTCTCCGGCGTTGCCGGGGCAGGAGCTCGACGACACCGGGGCCGCGCTGTCCGAACTGCAGGCTTTCGCCGCGCTCGGCGGTCGTGCGGTCGTGCAATGGACACCGTGGGGGATGCGGCGGCGCACCGAGGAGCTGCCCGGCCTGTCCCGGCGAACGGGCGTGCACCTCGTCTCCGCCACCGGGATGCACCAGGCGAAGCACTACGACGAGCGCGTGCTGGAGCGGGTGTACGGCGGGCTGCCCGGGCTGTTCGTGCGCGAGCTGACCGGCGGCCCGGTGAGAGCCGGGATGATCAAAGTGGCCGGGGCGTACCACCGCCTCGACGACCACGCCCGCCACGTCCTGGCCGCCGCGGCCGAGGCGCACCACGCCACCGACGCCCCCATCGGCGTCCACCTGGAGGCCGGCACCGCCGCGCTCGACGTGCTCCACCTGCTGTGCGACACGCACGGCGTTCCCGCGCGACGGGTGATCCTCGGGCACCTGCACCGCTTCCCCGACGCGAGAATCCACCGGCAGGCCGCCGAGACCGGCTGCTTCCTGGCGTTCGACGGCCCTTCCCGCCCGCACCACGGCACTGACTGGCGCCTTCTGGACAGCCTCGCCGTCCTGGCCGAAGCCGGCCACGCCCGGCAGATCCTGCTCGGTGGTGACACGGTCACGCCGGCGGCCAGGGCCGGCGCGGACGGGCCGGGCATGCCGTTCCTGCTCGGCGGCCTGCGCCCGCGGATCGAACGCGAACTGGGTCCCGACGTCGCGTCCGCGATCTTCACCGGCAACCCGGCCCGTGCCTTCGCGGCGCGCTGGCGGCAGCCATGACCCGCCTCACATCTTGGCGATGACCTCCTCGGCGAAGCGCTCCATCGTGGCGATCTTGAGTTCCAGGGTGTCCTCGCCGTACCGGGCCTTCTCCTCGGGCGTGGCGAGCCACCACGGCGCCGCCATCGTCCCCGTGACGCCCTTGGCGGCGAAGCGGCGGTAGGTCGCGGCGTCCGGCATGACGGCCAGCGGCGCGACGATCTCGAAGCCGTCGTCGTCGCGGCCGTGCTCGCGCAGCGACGCCCGCAGGTCGGCCAGGACGCCCTCGAACTGCTCCTCGGTGTAGACCCGGTTGCCGATCCAGCCGTCGCCGAGCCGGGCGGCGCGGCGCAGCGCGGCCTCGCTGTCCCCGCCGACGATCACGGGGACGGGCCGGTCCGGCACGGGCGCGATCGACAGCTCGGGCAGGCCGTCCACCGTCATGGCACGGCCGGTCCACAGCTCGCGCAGCGCCGGGATCATCGCGTCGAGTCGGCGGCCCCGCGTGTGGAAGTCCTGCCCGGTGGCCAGGAACTCCTCCTTGCACCAGCCGACGCCCACCCCGAAGCTCACCCGGCCGCCGGACAGCACCGCCGCCGTCGAGACCTGCTTGGCCACGGTGAACAGGTCGCGGGCCGGGGCGATGTAGACGTTCGGCGCGAAGCGCAGCGTGCTCGTCACGGCGGCCATCGCGCCGATCGTCACCCACACGTCCGGCCAGTGCGTACGCGCGTCCCAGCGCGGCCGGCCCGAGCGCGAGTAGGGGTACGGCGAGGCGAAGTCGGCGTAGAACAGGTGGTCCGACAGCGTCAGCGTGTCGAACCCGCACCGCTCGGCCGCTCGGGCCAGCTCCAGGTACTGGCCGGTGTCCGTGAACGAGGCCCCCAGCCAGAATCTCACTGGAACTCCGGGATGACCTTGGTGGCGAACAGCTCCAGGTTGCGCTTGACCGTGTCGAGCGGCAGCACGCCCTGCTGTCCCTGCATGTACAGGCCGAACCACTCCAGGTCCGGCATCCGGTCGAGCATCCGCTGGATGCCGCGCTTGACGTCGTCCGGGGTGCCGAACAGCGCCATCTCGACGTCGTTCATCCGCTTGGCGTCGCCCTTCTCCGGCGAGATGGGCTTGTGCTTCTCGTCCTCCTTCTTGCGCAGCACCTCCAGGTAGCCGAACGGGCCGAAGAAGGCGGCGAAGTCCTTGGGGATGCTCCGGCCGAAGGTGTTGATGGCCTCCTCGGTCGTGTCGGCGATGCCCACGATCTTGAGGATGCCGGTGTGCTCGCCCAGCTTGTACTCGCGGCCCTGCCGGGCCGACTCCTCCTGGTAGAGCTTGGCCTTGGCGGCGTGGTCGTCGGGGTTGGGGGTGAACATCCACGGCAGGATGTCCTCCTGCGCCGCCCTGATGACCGAGCGGTCGGAGATGGTGAACGGCTGCCACAGCTCCGGGTAGGGGTTCTGGTACGGCCGCGGGCAGACCGAGACGGCCTGCACCCTGCCCTCGTCGTCGAGCTCGCCCGGGGCGCCGAAGGTCCGGGTCCAGTCCTGGGCGGGCCAGCCCTCGATCCCGTCGAACGGGTAGGGCACCTCGTACTCCAGCACGTCCGACTTGTAGCGGAGGGTCTCCTGCGTCCACGCCATCTTCATGATCTTCAGGACCTCGCCGAAGACGTCGAAGTTGCGCGTGTCGGAGGCCGAGCCGTCGGAACGGGCGGCCGCCGCGTGCCAGCGCTGCCCGAGCACGTTCATCCACCGGTTCTGGTAGCCGCGCGCCACGCCCAGCCGCAGCCGGCCCTTGCAGAACTGGTCGAGCAGGGCCACGTCCTCGGCCGCCCTGATCGGGTCCCAGGCGGGCAGCACCATGCCGAGCGGCGCGAGCAGGATCCGTTCGGTCCTGGCCGCCAGGTCGGTCAGGAACATGAGCGGGTTGACCGAGAACTCCATGCCCTCCGAGTGGAAGTGGTGCTCGGTCATCATCAGCGCGTCGAAGCCGATCCGGTCGGCGTGGACGGCGATCTCCCGCACCTCGTGCAGCAGCCGCTGATACGACTCCGTGTCGCGCCCGATGGGGCGCTTGGCCTTGGCGTTCTCCTCAGCCGCGTATCCGGAGCCTGGGATCTGCGGATTCAGGAAGATGGAAAACTTCACCGGGAGACCTCTTTCCACGGGGCGTTTCTCTGTGCGGCAAGCTACTCTAGAAATCTTAGCCGAGCAATCGCTTGGTTGACTTGCTTGGTCGCTTCCTGAGGAGGGCGGGCGCATGCGGCTCGGGGTCACGATGTTCACCACCGACCGGGCCATGCCGGTCCACGAGCTCGCCAGGGCGGCGGAGGAGCGCGGCTTCGCCTCCCTCTACGTGCCCGAGCACACCCACATCCCGGTCTCGCGCCGCACGCCGCCGCCCAACGGCGAGGCCGAACTGCCGGAGCCGTACCGGCGCACCCTCGACCCGCTGGTCGCGCTGTCCTACGCCGCCGCCGTCACCGAGCGGCTGCATGTCGGCACCGGCATCCTGCTCGCCGCCCAGCGCGACCCGGTCGTCACCGCCAAGGCCGTCGCCACCCTCGACCACCTGTCGGGCGGGCGCGTGGTGCTCGGCGTCGGCTTCGGCTGGAACGTCGAGGAGATGGCCGACCACGGCGTCCCGTACGGGGCGCGGCGCGAGATGGCGCGCGAGAACGTGCTGGCCATGCGGGCGCTGTGGCGCGACGAGGTGGCCTCCTACGACGGCCGTTTCGCGCGTTTCGCGCCCTCCTGGTCCTGGCCCAAGCCGGTCTCCGGCCCGCCCGTCTACATCGGCGGCGCGGCGGGACCGAAGATGTTCGCCCACGTCGCCGAGTACGCCGACGGGTGGATGCCCATCGGCGGCAAGGGGATCAAGGCCGCCCTGCCGGCGCTGCGCGAGGCGTGCGAGAAGGCCGGGCGGCCGATGGCCCGGGTGATCCCGTTCGGCACCATTCCGACCCGCGAGAAGCTCGCCTACTACGCGGAGCTCGGGATCGAGGAGACGGTGGCGAACCTGCCGAGCGGACCGGCCGACGTGGTGCTGCCCGTCCTGGACGAGTACGCCCGGCTCGTCCAGCGGCCCGTCTGACAGCCGGGCTTACCTGGGTGGGGAGCATCGTGCCGCCCTGGGGTTCCAAGGATGTCACCACTTCGCGAAATGTCCGGCGGTTTTCTGACCTTGAGTGTCACGGTCCGGTGGCGATGCGGGCAGGACCGTTGACTCTCCGGCGCCGGTTGCCTTCAGTGGAAGGTGATGTGGGGTGGCGGCGAGGGGAGGCGCCCCGTGCCAACGGCGCAGCCGCTCAGGACGGGGGACCCGCGGCGGCTCGGCTCGTACGAGCTGACCGGACGCCTGGGCGAGGGCGGACAGGGCGTGGTGTTCCTCGGTTCGAGGGGCGAGGAGACCTACGCGGTCAAGCTGCTGCACGGACCCGTCGGGGACGAGCGGGCGGCGTTCCTGCGGGAGGTGGAGCTGGCCAAGCACGTGGCCAGGTTCTGCACCGCGCAGGTGATCGAGGCCGGCTTCGACGAGGGCCGGCCGTACATCGTGAGCGAGTACGTCGACGGGCCGTCGCTGCAACGGCACGTCGTGCTCACCGGGCCGCGCGGCGGCGCCGCGCTGGAACGCCTCGCGGTCAGCACCGCGACGGCGCTCGCGGCGATCCACCGGGCCGGCATCGTGCACCGCGACTTCAAGCCGCAGAACGTGCTGCTCGGCGTCGACGGGCCGCGCGTCATCGACTTCGGCCTGGCCCGGGCGCTCGACGCGGCCGCCACGGTCAGCGGCAGGGGAGTGGGCACCCCGGCGTACATGGCGCCCGAGCAGATCACCGCCTCGGCGGTCACCGGGGCCGCGGACGTGTTCTCCTGGGGCGCCACGATGTGCTTCGCGGCCAACGCGGTGGCGCCGTTCGGCCAGGACTCCGTGGCGCCGGTGCTGCACCGCATCCTCACCGCGCCGCCCGAGCTGGGACGGCTGGACGGGCGGCTGCGGGACATCGTGGCGGCGTGCCTCGACAAGGACGCCCGCAACCGGCCGAGCAGCAGGGAGCTGCTGCTGGAGCTGCTGGGGGACGCGGAGGGCGTGCCGGCGGAGGTGCTGCGCTCGCCTCCGCCCCACATTCTGCGCACCCCGCCGCCGGCACCGGATCCGGCCGTCCCGGCCGGCGAGGGCTTCCCGTCCGGGGAGGGCGAGGACTTCCCGTCGTCCCCTGTGGCGTACGCGCTGGCGGGATCCTCCCCGCTCGGCCCCGCGCCCCTCACCCCCGGATCCGTCTCCCCCGGGTTGTCCGCCGGCGCGCCGCTCGCCCAGCCCGAGGCGACCGGCGCCCCGTACGGCTACGTCCTCCCCGAGGCGACCGGCGCTCCGCACGGCTACGCCCTCCCCGAGGACGGGTCCTTCCGCGCCGGGCGTCCCCCCGAGGGAGGGCCGTGGGCGAGCGGCGCCGTCCATCCCGCGACGTACGGCTCCCCGCTCGGCACCGGCCCCGTACCGGGTGAGACCGAGCAGACCCGGCACGTCGGGCAGGCGTTCAACCGGGCCGGCCTGGCCGTCTCCGCCGCTCTCCTGGTGAGCGCGGCGGTGCTGGTGACGGTCGTGGTGCCGGCGTTCCGGCACGGGGGCTCGGACCCGGCCGCGGCCCGTCCCACCGTCATCACCAGCGCCCCGGCCGGCACGATGCCCGACGCGGCACACGCCACCCCCCACCGTGAACGCCACAGCACCGGGGCGCAGCAGCCCGCCGGCGACCCGGCCACGGCTCCGGCCGCCGACCCGCCGGCGCGGGTCCCCGCGGGCATCCAGGTCCCGTCGCTGACCGGTCTCGACCGCGGGGTGGCGGTCAAGGCGCTCGAACGCGCCGGTCTCGTGCCCGGCACGGTCACCCAGGTGGACTCCCCCCGCAAGGTCGGGCAGGTGCTCGGCACGCAGCCCCAGGCCGGGGCGGCCGTGCCCAAGGGGACGGCGGTCGCGCTGCGGGTCTCGGCCGGGCTGGTCGTGCCCGCCGTCACCGGCATGCGCCGCGGCGCCGCCGAGACCGCCGTGACCAGCGCCGGGCTCGCGCTGGGGGCGGTGACCACGTCCTGCTCCGCCCGCCCGGACGGGCAGGTCCTGTCCTCCAGCCCGCAGGCGGGCACGCGGGTGGCCGGCGGCGGCAGGGTGGCGCTCGTGGTGTCCAGGCACGGGACGAAGATGCCGGGCGTGCTCGGCCGTACGGGCGAGGGCGCGAGCGGCACGCTGCGTACCGCCGGGTTCACGGTGACGCAGGAAACGCGGCTGGTGACGGACGAGGCGCGGGCCGGCACGGTCCTCGCGCAGAGCGTCGCGGCCGGCGCCTGCGCGAAGCCGGGCACGGGCGTGGTGCTCACGGTCGGCGTCCTGGCCCAGAGCGACCCCGACCCCACGGAACCCTCCGAACCCCCGGCCACGGAGAGCCCGACCCCGACCTCCACCACCACCGAAAGGCCCGCCTGAGATCCGGAGGCCGGGTCACCTGAGGCTCGCGTTCCGGCGTGCGCCCCACACCGCCAGCCCGGCCACCAGGAAGAGGGCGCCGGCGAGCCACAGGATGCCCTGGAGCGGCAGGGTCTCGACGACCGCCCCGCCCGCCAGCGCGCCCAGACCGATCGAGAGGTTGAACACCGCCACCCACAAGGCGGACGCCTCCTCGACGGCGTGGGGCGCCGCCTTGATCATCCACGTCTGGAGGCTCGTGGAGACCCCGCCGTACACCAGACCCCAGACGACGAGCAGCGTCACCCCGCCCGCGCGGGTGAGCCCCACCACGGGGTAGGCGAGCATGGTCAGCGCCAGGGCGGCGGCGATGGCGAGGACCGTCCGATGCAGCCGCTTCGCCACCGCGGCCCCCGCGACGAAGTTCCCCGCGACGCCGGCCACGCCGAACCCGAACAGCAGCGGCCCCACGAGCCGCTCGTCGAGGCCCGACAGGTCCCGCAGCACGGGACCGATGAACGTGTAGGCCGTGAAGTGGCCGGTCACGATCAGGAACGTCGCCACGATGCCGACCCGCACCCCCCGGTCGCGAAGCCGCCCGCCCAGCCGCCCCAGGCTGACGGGCCGGGCGGCGGTCAACGGCGGCAGCACCGCCAGCAGGGTGAACAGCACGGCGAGCGCCAGCGCGCCCAGCGCGCCGAACGCGATCCGCCAGCTCGCCAGCCCGCCGATCAACGTGCCGACGGGGACGCCGAAGACGTTCGCGGCCCCGACGCCGCCGAAGATGATCGCAGTGGCCCGCGGCACGTGCGCGGCCGGGACGAGCCGGACCGCCAGGCCGCCGGCGACGGCCCAGAATCCGCCGATCGCCACCCCGACCAGCACGCGGGCGGCGATCAGCAGCGGGTAGCTCGGCGCCAGGGCGGAGGCCGCGTTGGCGAGCGTCATGAGCGCCATCAGGGCGACGAGCAGCAGCCTGCGATCCAGCCTGCCGACGAGCACCGGCACGACCGGCGCGGCGACGGCGGCGACGACGCTGGGGACCGTGACCATCAGCCCCGCCGCGCCCTCGGAGACCGACAGCGCCGAGCCGACCGGAGCGAGCAGCCCGATGGGCAGCTGCTCGGCCGTCACCAGGAGGAACGTGCCGAAAGCCACCGCGGACACCGCGAGCCAATGGCTCCGCGCCGGCGCGGCCGATAGGGGATGGGTCGCCGTCATGTGGGAGGTCCCTTCTCTCATTCGGGAGCGATCGCTCCCATATGGCGGCACACCCTAATACGGGAGCGAACGCTCCACAACACGGGTAGAGTGGCGGCCATGGCACGACCCCGGGAGTTCGACGAGCAGGACGTGGTCGCCAGGGCGACCCGGCTGTTCTGGCGTCGCGGCTACAACGCCACGTCCGTCCGCGACCTGGGCGCCGAGCTCGGTCTCAAGCAGAGCAGCCTGTACCGCACCTTCACCGACAAGCACACCCTGTTCCTGCGCGCGCTCGACCACTACCGGGCGACCGACTCCACGCAGGCAGAGGAGCAGCTCAACGCCCCGGGCGCCAGCCTCGACATCCTGCGGGCGTGGCTGATCTGGATGGTCGGCCACGACGCCGGCCTCGGCTGCTTCGTGGTCAACACGGCCGCCGAACTCGGCACCACCGACCCCGAGGTCCAGGAGAGGACCGAGGCCGCGTTCGAGGTCACCCGGACGACCCTGGCGTCGCTGCTGCGCCGCGGCATCCGCGACGGCGACCTGCCCGCCGCGCTGGACGTCGACGCCGCGGTGGAATCGCTGTTCACGACGGTGCTCGGACTGCGCGTGCGCGAACGCGCCGGGCACGACCCCCGGCGGCTCGCCACGGCGATCGACTTCGCGGTCAGGGCGCTCGCGACATCGGCCTGAACGCGCCGGGACTCCCGGAACGACAAAAGGACCTCCCCGCGCCGCAAAGCCAGGCTGGAGGTAGCCGGCCTGGATCCCACCAAGGGCTCAGGTCATCAAAAACCAGGTCACAACCCCCGCTGCGGGGAAGGTCCGGGGCAGTCCCGGGACAGTCGCGGTGTTGTCGCGGTGGAGGGCGGGGGGAGGTACCAGGCCCCGCCAGGAATCCCACTACGGAGAAGACCATGTCTATCTTGAACTACCTGGGCCTGAGCTACCTGCCGCTGCTCGACCCTCGGCGCTCGCCGAGTGACGACAGCTCCGGTGCGTCACTCGCGCGTCGTCGTCTCCGCAACCGTCACTGAGCACGACGCCGGACCCGGAGAGACGCTCGGCGGGGAACTCCCTCGCCGGGCGTTTCGATGCCGCCGGACCTCAGGCCGTCTCGCGCGGGGCGGGCGCGGAAATCCGCTGTCCACGGCGTCCGCGCCGCCGATATCTTCCGATCATGGACGAGATGGCGCTGCTCAAGCATTCCGACGGCCCGGTGACCCGCGACCGGATCGCCCGCGACCTCGCCGCTCTCGGCCTCGCCGAGGGGGACGTCGTCATGTTCCACACCCGCATGTCGGCCATCGGCTACGTGGCCGGCGGCACGCGAACCGTCATCGACGCCCTGTCCGACGTCGTGGGGGAGCGCGGCACCCTCATGGTCACCTGCGGCTGGAACGACGCCCCGCCGTACGACTTCACCGACTGGCCCCGGCCGTGGCAGGACGCCCTGCGCGAGGGGCATCCCGCGTACGACCCGGAGCTGAGCGAGGCCGACCACAACAACGGCCGCCTGCCGGAGGCGCTGCGGCGCCGGCCCGGCGCGGTCCGCAGCCGGCATCCGGACGCGAGCTTCGCCGCCCTCGGCGCGTCGGCGGCCGAGCTGATGGCCGACCACCCCTGGGACGACCCGCACGGCCCGGGCAGCCCGCTGGCCAAGCTGGTCGCCGCCGGGGGCCGGGTGCTGCTGCTGGGCGCCCCGCTGGACACCCTCACGCTGCTGCACCACGCCGAGGCGCTGGCGGACGCGCCCGGCAAGCGGTTCGTGGAGTACGAGCAGCCGATCCTGGTGGACGGGGAACGGGTCTGGCGCCGCTTCCGCGACATCGACTCGGAGGACGGAGCCTTCGACTACGCGTCCGTGGTGCCCGAGGGCCGGTGGCCGTTCGCCGTCATCGCCGAGGAGATGATCGCCGCCGGGACGGGGCGGCGCGGCATGGTGGGCGCGGCCGAGAGTCACCTGTTCGAGGCCGGGGACGTGGTGCGCTTCGGCGTCGCCTGGATGGAGGAGAAGCTGGGGAAGGCGTGACCCCAGAATGCCTCCTGGGGCGTCCTGATCGGGCTGACCCATCAGGCGGACGAAAACGGGTTGCGGTGGCGGATCGGGCCGCGGGACGCTCACCGGCGTGAAGATGCACGCCGACCAGCTGACGGTGACGCCCGAGACGGTGCGGGCGCTGGTGGAGGAGCAGTTCCCGCAGTGGCGCGGACTGCCCGTCAGGAGCGTGGCCTCCCAGGGGACGGTCAACGCCATCTTCCGCGTCGGCGACGACCTGGCGGCCCGCTTCCCGCTGCAGCCCGCGAACACCGAGTCGATCCGGCGCCGGCTGGAGACCGAGGCGGAGGCGGCCCGGGAACTGGCCGGCCGCACGCGGTATCCCACGCCCGAGCCGGTGGCGCTCGGCGAACCCGGGGCGGGCTACCCGCTTCCGTGGTCGGTGCAGACGTGGCTGCCCGGTGTCGTGGCGTTCGACGAGGACCCGGGGGAGTCGGTCGCGTTCGCCCACGATCTCGCCGACCTCATCGGCGACCTGCGCGCGATCGGCACGCGTGGCCGCACCTTCTCCGGCGACGGCCGAGGGGGCGAGCTGCGCACTCACGACGCGTGGGTGGAGACCTGCCTCGGGCACACCGAGGACCTGCTGCGGGCCGGCCGGCTGCACCTGGACGTGGGCCGGCTTCGCGACCTGTGGGCGAAGCTGCGAAGCCTGCCCCGCGACGCGGCGGGGGACGTGATGACCCACGGTGACCTGATTCCCGGCAACGTGCTCGTGTCCGCGGGCCGGCTGAGCGGGATCCTCGACGTCGGCGGCTTCGGCCCGGCCGACCCCGCCCTCGATCTCGTGAGCGCGTGGCACCTGCTGGAGACCGGGCCTCGGCAGGCGCTCCGGGAACGGCTCGGCTGCGACGACGTCGAATGGGAACGGGGCAAGGCGTGGGCGTTGCAGCAGGCGATGGGGGCGGTCTGGTACTACCTCGACAGCAACCCGGCGATGAGCCGCATGGGCCGGCGCACCCTGGAACGCATCCTGGCCGACGGGTAGCGGCTCGCTTCAGAGGAGGCGGTCGTAGGTGCCCTTGCCGGACGTGTCGAACGCCGCGTCACCCCGCCAGCGGGCCGGCACGTCCGCCATCTCCTCCGGCGTCGAGGAGAAGAACTCGTGCCATCGCCGCTCGTATCCGTGGGGATGGCCGAGGAGATTGTTCAGCGCGTTGTTGACCGCGAGGTGTCGCTTGTCGGGGTCGTCCGCGTGCGGCCATGACCTGGCGACCACGGCGAGCTCGTCCCGTGTGAGGCCCATGAGGGTGTGGAACTCCCAGTCCTCGAAGAACGGGCCGTGAACGGCGGCGTCCAGGCACTCCTGGATGATCTGCAGATCCCGCGCGGACATCGCTCGCATCGCGTCCATGGATGATCACGCCAGAGGTCCGTCGGACGCATGTGAAGATGAGCGCATGATCGGGACGATTCGCGGGAGCAGGCCCACGTCACGCAGAGCCGCGTACTGGGTCGCCGGGCTCTCGGCCGCCATCCTCCTCGTGGCCCTGATCTGGGGCGAGGAGCTGCGCTTCCTCCACTCGTCGGCGAACATGGCGGCGGTCGCCCGCACGCTGCGGGACGGCGTCGAGCTCAGGGACCAGAGCATCGGGAGCCTCTCGTTCGCGTTCGTCCGCCGGGAGAGCGACCAGGTCTACTTCTACCGGGGCAAGACCGGCGGAGGGGACGGCTACGGCTACATCTGGAGCCCCGCGCGCCGGCCGAGCGACGTCCGGCACCTGATGGGGCCCTGGTACGGGTTCCGGGACGACGCGCACCAGTGAGGTGGGACGCGGCTCCGGCGGCCAGTTGCACGGGGCGGTGCTGCCTCCGCAGATGACCGTGTTCGGTGACGACGCCTGTCCGGGGCCGTGGAGGAAGGCGGCGGCTGTGATGCAGAGCATCCTGATCGGGCACCCACTGGTGGACGGCAACAAGCGGCTCGCCTGGACGGTCGCCGTCGCCTTCTACGGAGCTTCGTCGCCGAGCAAGTCGTCAAGGAACTCTGCGAGGATGATGTTCGCGCGGTCCTTCGCTTCATCTGCGCCAGGGGCGTCTTCTTCTCGATAGAGGAGGCCTTTTTCGTCGGGCAGGTGGGGGCGCAGCGCGAAGATTCTGTGCGCTTTCTCGACCACCGAGAAAGCCTTGGTCTGTGCAACAAACCCGTATCCGTTCCTTGGACGCATGTCAAAATCGAGCAGGGGCGACGGGGCCGAACAGTGCGACGAAGGGGCGAGCGACGTTGAGCGTGAGCGGCCAGGATCAACGGCAGAGCATCCAAGAGCGCATCACCGATCGACTGGGCGCGCAGGGCTGGTTTCGCGAGGCCGCCGCGGAGAAGTTCGATTGGCCTGACTTTGCGTTCGACAACGGACGGGCGCGCATGGAGTTCTTCTACTCCGCGGCCGACGACTGGGTGCGCCTAGGGATTCTCACTGACAGCCAGGAAGGCTACCTGCAGGTCCGCTTCGGAGAGCATCTCGAAGCGCTCCTCGACGCGGTGATCGCAGTGCAGCAAGAGCTGGCCCCTGACTGCTGGGATGCGTTCATTGAAATCTTGCTCGCCGTCCCGCTCGAGGTGTACGCGATCACCGGCGAGGACGAGAGCGATCTGGTTAAGCTGCACAGCAGTGGGTCATTTCGTGCAATGGGTTGATTACTGGTGGAGACGGTGGTCCGGTTGGTCGCGGCTGCGTGGCCTACGGATGAGATCTTGGCAGTATCCTCCGGGTGACGAGTTCTCCTGTGGCATCAGGGTGATCTCTCCTGCCCTGGAACAGGTCGCCGAGGACCGGGGGTGTGGGGGCCGGTAGGCCCCCACACAGGGGCGCAGCCCCCGGCAGGGCGTCCGAGCGGAGCGAGGGCCATGCCCTTGGCGGGGGTCGAAGGGGGCGGGAGCCCCCTGGGAGGCGCTGCCCGAGCGCCGCTCCGCGCGAAGCGCGCCCCCCGTGAGGACCTTGCTTTTCCGTAAGCGTCAGCCGAGGCTGACGATCTCGCCGTTCAGGCGTGATCTCTCCGCCGCCCAGGCGATCAGATGGCTGTGCAGGCTCTCGCTCGGGGAGGAGAGGATGGAGGCGCGGTCGCGGGTGCGGACCGCGGTGACGAACGCGTCGACCAGGCCCGCGTCGCCGCCGCCGTGGCCGCCGCCGGCCGTGGCGTCTCCCGGGGGACGCGTGTCGACGGTCTCCGAGCGGCCCGTGAGGAAGTCGTGGACGGTCAGGCGCTCGCCGTCGCCGTCGATCGAGCCGCGGGTGCCGAAGATCCGCGTCTGGCGGTGGACGGCGGGGGTGAAGCCGGTCATCGTGAACACGGCGGTGGCGCCGCCCTCGAACTCCATGTTCACCACCTGGTGGTCGACCACGTCGTTGTCGCAGTCGTACACGCACCTGCCGTACGGGCCGGTGCGCAGCGCGTCGAGGACGCCGGCCTCGGAGACGTCGTCGGTGAGCACCGACAGCGGCCACTCGTCGCGGCCGGCCAGCGGCAGGTAGATGCGTCTGGCGGAGTACGGGCAGCTCTCCTCGACCGCGCAGTCGAGGCAGCGGGCGGCCGCGCCGGCGGGCCGGTTCTCCGGCCGGAAGTGGTGCAGCCCGCCGAACGACGACACCCGCGTGACGTTCCTGCCGGTGAGGTGGAGCAGCCAGTCGAGGTCGTGGCACGACTTGGCGAGCAGCATGAACGACGACTCGTCGGCGCGCCGCCAGTTGCCGCGCACGTAGGAGTGGGCCTGGTGCCACCAGCCGACCGGCTCCAGGTGCTGCACGCTGACGATCTCGCCGATCCGCCCGGCGTCGAGCATCGCCTTGAGCGCCCGGGTGTAGGGGGTGTAGCGCATGACGTGGCAGACCGCGAAGATCGCGCCGGAGCCGTCGGCGGCGGCCACGATGCGCCGGCAGTCCTCCTCGGAGACCGCCATGGGCTTCTCCAGCAGGACGTCGTAGCCGAGCTCGGCGAAGCGCACGGCCGGCTCGACGTGGTCCCGGTCCTGCGTCGCGATGATCACCGCGTCCGCCTGCCGGGGGAGCGCCGCCAGCTCGCGCCAGTCGCCGTACGGCACCGCGCCGGGGAACCGGTCGCGGCGGCCGGGGACCGGGTCGGCCACCGCCACCACCCGTGCCTGGCCGGTCCCCACGGCGTGCCTCGCGTACGAGGTGCCGCGCGAACCCGCTCCGACGACGGCCAGCGTCACCATCGCGCCTCCACTTATGTAACCAACTGCCGTATGTCGGCCGATGTTAGGATCCTGGCTGGTGGACGTCAACAGCGGAGTTATGAGGAGAGGTCTCGTAAGGTGACCGAGCTGCGGCCGGGAGACGCTTCGCTGCTGCGCAAGGTCAACACCCAGGTCACCCTGCGCGCGTTGCGTCGCGAGGGTGTCGCCACCCTGACCCGGCTGGGCCGGATCACCGGCCTGTCCCGGCAGACGGTCGAGGCGGTGCTCGACGAGCTGGGCGGCCGGGGTTGGGTGCGCGAGGTGCCGCCCGACGAGGGCGTCATGGGCCGGCCGGCCCGCCGGTTCGGCTTCCGCGCCGACGCCGGGCACGTGGTGGGCGTGGACGTCGGCGGCGACCGGATCCTGGCCTGCCTGGCCGACCTCAACGGCGACGTGGTCGCCTGGGAACGGGCCGGGGTTCCCGACGACGCCCCGGCCCCGGAGCGGCTGGAGGCGGCCCGCCGTACGAGCCTGGCCTGCGTCGACGCCGCGGGCGTGCCGCGGACCCGGGTGCTGACCGTGGCGGCCGGCACCTCCGGCATCGTGGACCGCACGGGGCGGGTCTCGCTGTCGACGGTGCTGCCCGGGTGGACCGGCGTGGACCTCGCGGGACTGGCGGGGCGGTGGTTCGGCTGCACGGGGCTGGCGGCCAACGACGCCAACCTGGCCGCCCTGGCCGAGCACTGGCGGGGCAGCGCCCAGCACGCCTCCGACGTGGTGTACGTGCTGGCCGGGCACCGGCTCGGCGCCGGCATCCTCATCGGCGGGAGGCTGCACGCGGGCCGTTCGGGCGCCGCCGGGGAGATCGGCGCGCTGCGCCAGGTCGGCTGGGACGACGCGGCGCGCGAGCTGGTCAAGGAGGCGGGCGCCGAGGAGGTGTTCGCCGCGGCGGGCGCCGGCGACCCGGAGGCGCTGCGCCGCGTCGACCACTACGCCGAGGGGCTGGCGATCGGCGCCTCGGCGCTCGTGCTGACCGTCGACCCCGACCTGCTGGTGATCGGCGGCGGCAAGGCGCGGGCGGGCGAGGTGCTGCTCGCGCCGCTCCGCCGCCACCTGGCCGAGCTGTGCCTGCGGGCGCCGGAGGTGGTCACCTCCACCTTCGGCGAGGAGAGCGTGGCGCTCGGCGCCGTACGCCTGGCCCTCGACCACGTCGAACGCGAGGTCCTGAACCTCTAAGGGCCTGGCCCCCTGGTCCGGGCGTCAGATGGCTCGGGCGGCGCGCAGCAGCTCGGCCCTCACCAGCTCCTCCGGCAGGTCGGTCGTGTGCACCACGGCCCACTGCAACGCCCCCAGCACCGCCCAGCCGCGCACCTGCGCCACGGCGTCCGGCTCCGGCCCCACCAGCCGGGCCAGCAGCTCGTCGCGGAACGTCCTGATGGCCTCGCCCGTCGATCCCGGCGGGGCGTCGTCGGCCCCGCCGACGTCCTCCATGATCAGGCGCAGCACGGTGCGGTGCCGGACGACGAAGGCGACCAGCGCCTCCAGGAGCGCGTCGCGGTCGGCGAACTCGGCGCCGAGCAGCGTGATCATGTCGTCGGCGCAGGGTGCGAGCAGCTCGGCCGCCAGCCGGTCCTTGGGGTGGAAGTGGTAGGCGACGGCGGTCTTGGTCAGGCCGACGGCCGTCGCGATGTCGGCCAGGGACGTCCCCGCGTAGCCGCGCTCGGCGAACAGCCGGCGGGCGGCGGCGAGGATCCTGCTGCGGGTGTCGTCGGCTGTGGTCATCGTCTCATTTCCGTGCTCGCCTCAGCCTTCGGGGATATCTCGATCTATCGTAGGCCCTGTACGACCGTACAGGACGGCCGTCGAGGAGGGGGCCTGCGATGACGCGGTTCTTGGGACGGCTGGGCGCCTGGTGCGCCCGGCACGGGTTGGTGGTACTGACCTTATGGGTGGTCGCGGCGGCCGGCCTGATGGGCGCCAGCCTCGTGCTCGGCAGTCCCGTCAGCAACGACGCGACGATCCCCGGCACGGACGCGCAACGCGCCCACGACCTGATGCGCTCGGGCTTCGGCCCCGGCTACGAGACGGGCGGCACCGTGCAGCTCGTCCTCTACGCGCCTCAGGGGCAGCTCATCGACAAGGCCCGCAAGGAGGCCGTCGAACGGGCGATCACCGACATCCGCGCGGTCCCGCACGTGAAGCAGGTCGACACGCCGTTCCGCCGCGGCGGCATCGCCTCCAACCTGCAGATCGGCCTCATCACCGTCCGGATGGAGGGCCACGACCCCGCCAAGCCCGCCGAGGCCGCCCAGGCCGTCTCGCGCGCCGCGCAGCCGGCCCGGGCCGCCGGTCTGGAGGTCGTCGCCGCCGACAGCTCCACCCCGGCCGACAAGGAGATCAAGACCGGGCCGAGCGAGATCATCGGCGTGGCGTGCGCGCTGCTGGTGCTCGTCCTCGCGTTCGGCACGCTGACGGCGGCGCTGGTGCCGATCTTCACCGCGCTGGTCAGCGTGGCCGCCGGGCTGGGCGTCATCGGCCTGCTCGGCCACGTCGCGGACGTGCCGAAGCAGGCGGGCATCATGGCCACGATGATCGGGCTCGGCGTGGGCATCGACTACGCGCTGTTCCTGCTGTCGCGGCACCGCAAGCTGCTGGCCGACGGCGTGCCCGTCCAGGAGTCGGTGCGCCGCACGGTGGCGAGCTCGGGCGGGGCCGTGGTGTTCGCGGGCGGCACGGTCATCGTCGCGCTGAGCGCGCTCGTGCTCGGCGGCTTCCCGCTGCTGCGGACGCTGGGCCTGGTCACCGGCGTCTCGGTGGTCACCGCCGTGCTCACCTCCGTCACGCTGGTCCCGGCCCTGCTCGGGTTGCTCGGCCATCGCGTGAACGCGCTCAGGCTGCCCTTCCTCGGCCGGCGCCGAGGCGGCGACTCCTCCGGCTGGGCCGGGCTCGGCGCGTGGGTGGCCCGCCGTCCGTGGCGGGTGCTGATCGGCAGCGTCGTCGTGCTGGCCGCGATCACCGCGCCCGCGCTGGCGCTCAAGCTCGGGCCGCTCGACGACGGGTACGCCGCGCAGGGCTCCGAGCCGCGCCGCGCGTACGAGCTGATGGCCTCCGGCTTCGGCCCCGGCGTCAACGGGCCGCTGCTGGTCGTCGCCGAGCTCGACGAGAAGGCGGCCGGCGCCCAGGCGCCCGTGGTGAAGCGGCTCAGCGACGCGATCGAGCACGTGGACGGCGTCGCGCACGTCGCGCCCGCCAAGGTCGGCGACACGGGCCGGACGGTGATGATCCAGGCGATCCCCGACTACGCGCCCAGCGACAGCCGCTCCGCCGACGTCGTGCACGACGTCCGCGCCCTGTCGGTCCCCGGGGCGAAGCTGCACGTCGGCGGCAAGGTCGCCGCGCTGACGGACGCCGGTGACCGCATGGCCGAGCGGACCCCGCTGGTCATCGGCGTGGTCGTGCTGCTCAGCGCGCTCCTGCTGCTGCTGGCCTTCCGCGCCCCGGTCGTCGCGCTGAAGGCCGCGGTCATGAACCTCATCTCGCTCGGCGCCGCGTTCGGCACGCTCGCGATGGTCTTCTCCGTCGGGCTCGGCAGCCGGCTCGTCGGCATGGACCCGCCGCTGGAGGCGTCCTCGCTCCAGACGTTCTTCTTCACGGTGCCGATCGAGAGCTACGTGCCGCTCATGCTGTTCGCGGTGCTGTTCGGGCTGTCGATGGACTACGAGGTGTTCCTGCTGACGGCCGTGCGGCAGGCGTACCTGCGGCACCGGGACAACACCCGCGCGGTCGCCGAGGGGCTGGGCTCGACCGGCCGGGTGATCACCTCGGCGGCGCTCATCATGGTGTCGGTGTTCGTGGCGTTCATCGCCTATCCGGATCCCATGGTCAAGACGTTCGGCGTGGGCCTGGCGGCGGCCATCGCCGTGGACGCCACGATCATCCGGGGCTTCCTCGTGCCGGCCACGATGGTGCTGCTGGGCCGGGCGAACTGGTGGTGCCCGCGCTGGCTGGACCGGCTGCTGCCCAACCTGTCGGTCGAAGGGCACGAGGAGGACGACCACGAGGTCCGTCCCGGCGGCGACGCCGGTCACGGGCAGCGCGAGGACCTGCCCGAGCCCGTGGGCGCCCGGGGCTGAGCCCGGCTTCGCCTCCGCAGGGGAAGGACCCCGTACCGCCCAGGCGGTGCGGGGTCCTTCGTCCATCGGGGAAGGTGTCCAGGTCGCCGGTTACGGCTTCTTCGGCGGCGTGCAGCTGTGGAAGCCGTTGATGTAACCGTTGCGGTAGCCCATGCTGAACGGGTCCGAGCCGGTGAAGTTGAGGTCGAACGGCGTGCCGGCCTTGCAGTCGAACCGGCCGTCGGAGAAGCCCTTGCTGTAGCCCTTGTTGTAGCGCTTCTTGCCGGGCGGCTTGACGGCGACGGTGGTCACGGTGGTGGCCGTCCGGACGACCGGGGCCTTGGCGGTGCCCGCGGAGGCGGACGCGGGAGAGGCCGCGGCCGGGCCGAACGCGAGCGCGCCGAGGAGTGCCGGAGCGGCCAGCATCATCACTCGCCTGGTACGCATTCCTGTCTCCTTGATCCCGCCGGCCCGCGGTGACGACCACCTGCGGGTGTTCCGGCGCTCACCAGAAAGCATGGCCGGGTTCCAGTCACCGCTCCGTGATGCCGGCGTGACGGCGGCATCACCGGCGTCGTTCAGCGCTCCTGCGACGGGCGCAGACCGGCGACCAGGCCGCGCAGCCGGGGCGTGGGCGACAGGCTGAGCTCGTCGCGCAGGCCGCGCACGTAGAGCTGGTACTGGCGCAGCGCCTCGGCCTGGTTGCCCTCGGCCAGGTGCGCCTCGACCAGGGCGGCGCAGGCGCTCTCCCGCAGCGGCTCGGCGTGCAGGGCCACGCTCGCCGCGGTCACCGCGTCGGCGTACCTGCCCGCCCGGACGAACCGGGCCGACAGCGCCTCCAGGGCGTGCAGCCGCTGCTGGTGCCACTGCTCGGCCTCGCCGAGGACCCAGTCGTCGTACCAGCCGGGCAGCAGGCCGTGCGACAGCACCTCGATGGCGCGGCGGTCGAGGTCGGGGCAGGCCGCGGCCGGGTCGAGGATCCGTTCGGCCAGGGCCCGGGCCTCGTGGAGGTCGACGCGCGTGTCCGGGGCCAGGCCCACCTCGGTGGAGCCGATGTGCAGCATCCGGCGTCCGGTGGCGTCCAGGCGGGCCAGTGCCGAGCGCAGGCTCGCGTACGCGCGGTGCTCCGGCGCGTCGGGCCACAGCGTGACCGCCGCCAGGTTGCGGGAGACGGCCCGGCAGCCCAGCCCGATGAAGGCGAGCAGGCGTTCGGAGCCGTTGGAGACGTTGATCTGGTCGTCGCCGGCGAGAAGCCGGAAACCGCCGAGGAGCGCGAGACGGAGACTGCTGCCCATGGCCTTCGGTCCCTTCACTGTCCCGGATCGGAAACCCTTGGTCAACGCTCGGTGCCCGTGTGCTTCACGCCCGTACCGTCCCGATATATACCCCTTTATGGCGGTTTGTCAGCCTGGCGTGGTGGATCGCCCCGAACGGCGCCAGCCGGTGATGCCTCCCTCCAGCGACAGCGCCCGGAAGCCGTTGCGCCGCAGCAGCCGCACCGCCTCGGGCGACACGACGCAGTACGGCCCGCCGCAGTAGGCGACGATCTCCGCGTCGCGCGGCAGCTCCTCCAGGCGGTCGCGCAGCTCGGCCAGCGGCAGCGACACCGCGCCCGGCAGGTGGGCCGTGGCGAAGGCCGCCGGCGAGCGCACGTCCACGACGATCGTGCCCGGATCCGCCAGCCGGGCGGCCAGCTCGGCGGCCGTCACGCCCTCGGGCGAGCCCAGGTGGCGGGCCACCGCCTCGCGCAGGTCGGCCAGCCGCCCGTGCGCGAACATCTGCATCTCCCCGAGGAAGCGCGACACCCCCTCGTCGGCCAGCCGGTAGAAGACCTTGGTGCCCTCCTTCCGGCTGGTGACCAGGTGGGCGGCGCGGAGCTGCTGGAGCTGCGCCGAGGTGTTCTTCAGCGCGATGCCCGCCTCCTCGGCGAGCTCCTCCACCGTGCGCTCCTGCTGGTCGAGCACGTCGAGCAGCCGCAGCCGCACCGGGCTGGACAGCACCTTGCCGACGCGGGCGAGCTGCTCGTAGATCGGCTCTTCCGGGAAACCGGCCATCAGACCATGTACTGGTCGTGCCGGAGGTAGAGGTCGGTCCACTCCTCCTCGGTGAGCTCCCGGCCGGTCGTGGCGATCTCGGCCAGCTCCTCGAAGTAGCCCTCCCTGGGGGCGCCGGGGGTGAACAGGATGAGCATGGTCGCCGGGGCGCCCGACTCGTTGCGGAAGCCGTGGATGCCGCCTTCGGGGACGAACAGGAAGTCGCCCGGGTTGCCGTCGATCCACTTGTCGCCGTTGAACAGGCGCACCGAGCCGTCGAGGACGTAGAAGGACTCGGTGATGGTGCGGTGGAAGTGCGCGCCGGCGCCGCCCGGGCGGGGGCCCATCTCCCACCGGTAGAGCCCGAACGCGCCGTTGGTGGTGGCGCCGGTGCCCAGGTGGTGGACGTGGGTGCGCCGCTGGGCCGGGTCGTCGGTGTGGGGGCCCATCACCAGGTCGGCGGGCTGCCCGGCGGTGCGGAGGCGGGCGCTGACCTCGCCCTTCTCGGCGAGGTAACGGGGCTCGGGGTACGACATGGTTAGCTCCTCTGCTGTTCTAAGGATCGTTAGAATAGCAGAGGAGTCGGGGGATCAGAAGACGATGACCGTGCGGGCGACCGTGCCCTGCCGTACGTGGGCGACCGCGTCGTTGATCTGGTCCAGCGGCAGCCGCTCCGTGATCAGCCCGCCCAGGTCCAGGCGGCCGCGCTGGTACTGGGCGGCCAGCATGGGCAGGTCGCGGTGCGGCGCCGCGTCCCCGCCCTGGGTGCCCATGAGGCGGCGCGAGGAGAACAGCAGCGAGGGGTCCACCTCCACCGGCCGGCCCGCCGGCGGGCTGCCGACCATGACCGTGGCGCCGCCCGGGGCCGTGGCGGCGAACGCCTGGGCGAGCACGCCCGGCACCCCCGTCACGTCGAAGGCGTAGTCCACGCCGCCCCGCACCACCTCGCCGACCTGCGCGGGCAGGTCACCGGGGATGAGCGTGTGCGTGGCGCCGAAGCGCTCGGCGAGCTTGAGCTTCGCCTCCGCCACGTCGGCGGCGATGATCGTGGCCGCGCCGGCGAGCACCGCGCCCTGGATGACGTTGAGGCCGACGCCGCCGCAGCCCACGACGAGGACGCTGGAGCCCGGGGCCACCCGCGCCACGTTGAGCACGGCGCCGACCCCCGTGACGACGCCGCAGGCCAGCAGGGACATCGCGTCGAACGGCGCCTCCGGGGCGACCCGCACGCACATGGGCTCGTTGACCACCGTGTACTCGGCGAACGAGCCGATGCCGATGAAGCGGCGGGTCTCCGCGCCGTCCAGCGTGACGCGTGGCTCGCCGCCCATGATGGCCCGCATCCGGGCCGGGCCGGAGCACAGGTGGAAGCGGCCGGCGCCGCAGTGACGGCACTTGCCGCAGGGGCCGCTCATCGAGACGATGACGTGGTCGCCGGGCCGGACCGTGGTCACGCCCGGCCCGACGCTCTCGACGACGCCCGCGCTCTCGTGGCCGAGGATGTACGGCAGCCGCGCGACGACCGGGCTCTTGCCGTCGATGGCCTTGAGGTCGGAGCCGCACACCCCCGACGCCTTGATCTGGACCCGTACCTCGCCGGGGCCCGGATCGGCGATCTCGACCTCGCGGATCTCCATCGGCCGGTCGAAGGCGGTCAGCACGGCGGCGCGCATGAGCATGCGCCCACGCTAGCCCGGCCTCACGACATGAGCAAGCGATTGCTCGGCAAGATCCTTCTTGCCCCCCGGTCCGTTGACACCCCCTGGGGGCGAATTTACGCTGGCCGAAACCAAGCGAGCGCTAGGCCAAGACGGGGGTGTGGCGCACGCCGTACCCAGAAGGTGAAGGCGATGGTGCGACGACATCACGAGGTGCGGCGGGGCGCGGCGGGCCTGGCGGGCGCGCTGGCCGTGGCGCTGCTGCTGGCCGGCTGCGCCGCCGAGCGCAGGACGCCGGCCGCGACCGGCGGCGGCGCGCCCGGCGTCACCGCGACCACCGTCAAGGTCGGCGGCGTGCTGACCAAGACCAGCGCCAGCGGGTACTCCACCAAGGACGCCGAGATCGGCGCCAAGGCCCGGTTCGAACGGGCCAACGCCGAGGGCGGCGTCCACGGACGGAAGATCGAGTTCGTCGGCGCCGAGGACGACGGCCAGGACGCGGCCAAGGGCGACGCGGCGGCCAGGAAGCTCGTGCAGAAGGACCAGGTGTTCGCCCTGGTGCCCGTGCACGCGCCCAACTTCGGCGGCGCGGCGTTCCTGGAGCAGCAGGGCGTGCCGTGGTTCGGCTGGGCCACCGGGCCGCAGTGGTGCGGGACGCGGACCGGCTTCGGCTACAACGGCTGCCTGGCGCCGAAGAAGGGGGCCGGCTCGCAGACCTGGTGGGGCAGGCAGATGGCCGACCTGCTCGGCGGCGCGCGGGGCAGGAGCGTCTACGTCCAGACCACCGACTCCAGCGGTAGCAAGTACGGCGGGACGACGATCTCCCAGTCGTTCGCCGCGGCCGGGTTCGAGCTGGTCGGCGTCAACTCCGGCCTGCCCGCCGCCGCGCCGCCCCCCGACTGGCTCCCGTACGTCAACAAGATCATGACCTCGGACGGCGGCAAGGCCCCCGACGTCGTCGTGTCGGTCATCGCCGGCACCAAGTTCAACGTCGGCCTCTACTCCGCGCTCAAGCGGGCCGGCTACCGGGGCGTGCTCACCGACGCCACCAGCTACGACGCCGCCATCCTCAAGGACCCGGCCAGCGCGCAGGCGCTGGAGGGCGTCGTCGCCGCGCCGATGTTCGAGCCGTTCGAGTCGACCGCCCCCGAGATCGCCACGTTCAAGGCGGACGTCGAGAAGGTCGCCCCCGGCGCCACGCTCACCCAGCACATGGCGATCGGCTACTGGGCCGCCGACATCTTCCTCGACATGCTCACCAAGACCGGCAAGGACCTCACCCGCGCGAGGTTCCTGGCCACCGCCGACGGCGACTACTCCTATGAGAACGCCGGATTCGGCCGGATCCGCTTCCCCCAGGACCACACCGAGCCGAACGGCTGCGGCGCCCTGGTCAGGCTGGAGGGCGGCGCGTTCAAGGTGGCCAAGAGCCTCAAGTGCTTCGACAACGTGCCGCTGAAATGATCATCGGCTACGTCCTCAGCGGGCTCGTCACCGGCGCCGTCTTCGCCGTCATGGGGGCGGGGCTCACCCTGTCGTACGCGGCGACCGGCGTGTTCAACTTCGCCCACGGCGCCGTCGGCTTCACGGCGGCCCTGCTGTTCTACCAGTGCGACCGGGCCGGGCTGCCCCCGTGGCTGTCGGCGCTGCTCGCGGTCGGCCTCTTCGCGCCCGCGCTCGGCTACCTGCTGCACCGCGCCATGTTCCGCGGCCTGGCCCGCGCCGGGGAGACCGCGCAGATCGTCGCCACCATCGGGCTGACGATCGCGCTGCCCGCCCTCGGCCTGCTCGCCGTGGACCTGCTCGGCCTGCCGCCCGCCGACGCCACCGCCCTGCCGCGCGGCGTCGGCCCGCACCCGGCCGTCGCCCTCGACGTGCTCGGCGTCCGCCTCGACACCGACCAGCTCATCACCTTCGCCCTCTCCGCGCTCACCGCCGCGGGCCTGTGGGCGTTCCTCCGGCACACCCCGTACGGGCTGCGCATGCGCGCCTCCGTGGACCGGCGGCGCCTGGCCACGCTGCGCGGCGTGGACGTGGACGCCACCTCCGCCCTGGCCTGGATGCTCGGCTCCGGCCTGGCCGGGCTCGCCGGGGTGCTGGCCGTGCCGGTGATCGGGCTCGACGCCACCGCGTACACGGTGCTGCTGTTCGCCTCGGCCACGGCGGCGGTGTTCGGGCGGCTGCGGTCGGTGCCGTGGACGTTCGCCGCCGGGCTCGGGCTGGGCGTCGTGCAGAACCTGGTCGCCGGGTACACCGACTTCCTGGAGGAGGTCACCGGGCTGCGCACCGCCGTGCCGGTGATCCTGCTGTTCGCGGGGCTCGTGCTGCTGAACCGCTCGCGCGAGCGGGTGGCGGGCAGCGCGGCCGAGGACGCGCCGCCGCCCGACCACCTGGCCGGGATCCCGCCCTGGCGGCGGCGCCTGCCGTGGGCGCTGGCCGCGGCCGGGCTGCTCGCCTTCACCGCCGCGGGCCCGGAGTACTACGTGGGCGTCGCGGCCAACGGGCTGGTGCTGGCGCTGATCTTCTGTTCGTTCGTGGTGGTCACCGGGATCGGCGGCATGGTCAACCTGGCCCAGGCGTCGTTCGCCGCGATGGCGGCGCTGACCTGCGGGTGGGCGTACGCGTCGGGGCTGCCGTTCTTCGCCGCGATCCTGCTCGGGGTGCTCGCCGCGTGCGCGGTGGGCCTGCTGGTGGCGCTGCCCGCGCTGCGACTCGGCGGACGGGTGCTGGCGCTGGCCACGCTGGCCCTCGCGCTGCTCGCCGACCAGGTGCTGTTCCAGGTGGACGCCTTCAGCAACGGCACGATCGGCTGGCCGCTGCCCGCGCTCTCCCTCGGGTTCGCCGACACCTCCGACCCCCGGGTGCGGGTGGTGCTGCTGCTCGCGCTCGTCGGGCTGGCCGGCCTGCTGGTGCGCAACCTCGAACGCTCGGCCTCCGGGCGGGCCGTCCTCGCGGTCCGCTCCGCGCCGGCCGCCGCCGTCACGTCGGGGCTGTCCGCGCCCCGCGCCAAGATCACGCTGTTCGTGCTGGCGTCGGGGATCGCCGGGCTGGGCGGGGTGCTGTTCGCCGTCTCCAAGGAGTCGATCACCGCGACCGACCTGCCGGCCTTCTCCGGGTTCGTGTGGCTGGCCGTGGTGGTGCTCCAGGGGGTGCGCCGGGTCGGCGGCGCGGTGCTCGGCGGGCTGGTCGCCGCCGCCATGCCCGAGCTGCTGTCCGCGTGGGGGCTGTCGGCGCACGTGGGGGCCATCCTGTTCGGCGCGGGCGGCGTGGTGCTGGCCCGGCATCCGGACGGGGTGCTGGCGCAGTTCGCCGAGTCGCGCCACCGGCGCCGGCTGCGCCGCCAGGAGCGGGAGCGCGCCGCCGGGCTGCGGCGCGAGCCCGCCGGCGTCCCGTCCGGCGGCGTCTCTCCCGCCGCTGCCGCCACCTCCGCCGCCGTCACCTCCGCCGTCGCCCCTTCCGCCGCGGCCGCCGCCGTCGAGTGGGAGGAGCCCGCGCTGTTCCGGCTGGAGCACGTGGTGGCGGGCTACGCCGACTGCACGGTGCTACGCGGCGTCGAGCTGTCCGTACGGCCCGGCGAGGTCGTCGCGCTGCTCGGCGCGAACGGCGCCGGCAAGTCCACCGCGTGCGCCGTCGCCGCCGGGGACCTGCCCGTGGCCGCCGGCCGGGTGCTGCTCGACGGCCAGGACGTCACGGCGTGGCCCGCCCACCGCAGGGCCAGGGCCGGGGTGCTGCTGGCGCCCGAGGGCCGGGGCGTCTTCCCCGGCCTCACGGTGGACGAGAACCTGCGCACCTGGCTCGACGATCCTGCCGCCGCGTACGAGCGGATGCCGCAGCTCGCCGCCCGCCGCACCGTGCTCGCCGGGGCGCTGTCCGGCGGTGAGCAGCAGCTCCTCACCCTGGCTCCCGCGCTCGTCAGGCCGCCCCGGGTGCTCATCGCCGACGAGCCGTCGCTGGGGCTGGCCCCGCTCGTGGTCCGGCAGGTGTTCGAGGTGTTCGCCGAGCTGCGCGAGCGCGGCGTGGCCCTGCTGCTGGTCGAGGAGAAGGCCACCGAGGCGCTGGCCGTGGCCGACCGCGTGGCGTTCATGCGGCTCGGCCGGATCACCTGGGCCGGGCCGAGCTCCGAGGTGGACGCCGACCGCCTGACCGCCGCCTACCTGGGAGTGTCCTGATGCTGCGGGTGAGCGACGTGTCCGTGTCCTTCGGCGGCGTCAGGGCCCTGGACGGAGTGTCGTTCGAGGTGCCGGAGGGACAGGTGTGCGGGGTCATCGGGCCGAACGGCGCGGGCAAGACGACGCTGTTCGACGTGGTGTCGGGGCTGCGCCGGCCGAACGCGGGACGGGTGAGCGTGGCCGGGGAGGACCTGACCCGGGCGTCCGCGCTCCGGCGCGCCCGGCGCGGGCTGCGCCGCACGTTCCAGCGCACCCAGGTGTTCGGGCGGCTCACGGTGGCCGGCAACGTGCTGGCGGCCCTCGACTGGCACGGCGGCGGGGGCGGCCTGGTCGCCGACCTGGTGGGCCGGCCCGCGCGCCGGCGGCTGGAGCGCGAGCGGCGGGCGCGCGTGGACGAGGTGCTGGAGCTGTGCGGGCTGACCGCGCTGCGCGACGCGTACGCCGCGGCGCTGCCGGTGGGACAGCGGCGGCTGGTGGAGCTGGCCCGCGCCCTGGCCGACCGGCCGAGGCTGCTGCTGCTCGACGAGCCCACCTCCGGGCTCGACGCCGAGCAGACCGCCCGGCTGCGCGCGGTCGTCGCGGCGCAGGAGACCACGGTGCTGCTCGTCGAGCACGACATGGGCTTCGTCATGGACGCCTGCGACCGGCTGGTGGTGCTCGACCTCGGCCGGGTCATCGCCACGGGCCCGCCGGACGAGGTCCGGGAGGACCCGGTGGTACGGGCGGCGTACCTGGGCTGACCGCGCTTCCGGCCGGCCACACATGGCCGCTCAGAAGGACGGGACGGCGCGGATCGCCGCGAGCAGGTGGGCGTGGACGCGGGCGACCGGCTCGGCCGACAGGCCGCCCGAGCGGACCGCGAGGTAGCCGGTGTTGATGGGCGGCACCTCCGGCTCGGCCAGCGCCACCAGCGCACCGGACGCCAGGTGCGCGCGGCACAGGTACGAGGGCAGCACCGAGCACCCCATCCCGGCCAGCACCGCGTTCAGGACGCCCCGCAGGTCGGGGATCACGAGCTGGGCGGCCGTGGAGGGGCGGCGGCCGAAGACCGTGCGCCAGTAGCGCCGCACGATCGGCAGGTCCTCCGCGTACGCGATCAGCGGCAGCTCGCCCGGCCACCGTCCGGCCGCGTCCGGGGCGGCGACCAGCACGAACTCCTCGTCGTACACCGGCTCGGCCTGGATGCCGCGATGGCGCGGCCGGATGGTGGAGACGACCAGGTCGAGCCGCCCGGCGGCGAGGCCGGAGAGCAGGTCGTCGGACAGGCCGAACGTGAGGCGCACCCGCAGCCCGTCGCGCACCAGCGGCGCCAGCATCGGCACCACCTGCTCCGACAGGAACTCCGCCGGCCCGCCCAGGTGCACCGCGCGTTCGACCGGCAGCCGCGTACCCACGACGGCGTCCAGCGTGTCGAGGGACGCGGCCACCCGGCGGGCCAGCTCGTCCGCGGCGGCCGTGGGCGTCACCCCTCGCGGCATGCGGTCGAACAGCGGCCGTTCCAGGGCCGCCTCCAGGGACTTGACCTGGGCGGTGACGGCGGGCTGCGACAGCCGCAGCGTCTGCGCCGCCGCCGTGATCGACCCCGTGCGGTAGACCGCGAGGAAGGTCCTGAGCAGATCCAGCGATACCGGCATATCAGTATTCTGATGGCTGGACGGGCCTTGCGCTATTTGTGGCTGATGGCGGCCGGAGCCATCCTGGAGGCATGACCAAGCGCATTCTCATCGCACTGACCAGCCACGACGACCTCGGCGGCGTACGCCGGACCGGCTACTACGTGTCCGAGGCGGCCCACCCGTGGGAGGTGTTCCGCGCGGCCGGGTTCGAGGTGGACGTGGCCAGCGTGCGCGGCGGCGAGCCGCCCCAGGACGGCCACGACCCGTCCGACGAGGTGCAGAACGCCTTCCTCGCGACGGAGGCGGCCCATGACACCGCCAGGCTGGCCGACGTGGACGGCTCCGCCTACGACGCCGTCTTCTACGCGGGCGGCCACGGCACCATGTGGGACTTCCCGGCCGACCCCGACGTCGCCCGCGTCGGCAGGGAGGTCCACGAGCGCGGCGGCGTGGTGGCCGCCGTCTGCCACGGGCCGTCCGCGCTGGTGAACCTCACGCTGTCCGACGGCACCCACCTGGTGGACGGCAAGCGGGTCGCCGCGTTCACCAACAGCGAGGAGAAGGCCGCGGGCGTGGACGCCGTCGTGCCGTTCCTGCTGGCGGACGCGCTGACGGAGCGGGGCGCGCGGCACGAGGGGGCGCCGGACTGGCAGGCCCAGGTGGTCGTCGACGGCCGCCTGGCCACCGGCCAGAACCCGGCCAGCGCCGCCCCGCTGGCCGAGCGCGTCGTCGAACTCCTCGCGTAGGCGCAGGCCCGGGTCTTCGGGAGTACGGGGCCCCGTACCGAGGAAGGACATGGGGCATGACGCTGCACCCCAACCTGGACCCGGAGCTGCGCGAGGCCCTGGAGCGGACGCCGCCGCACACGCTGGAGGCGGCGACGCTCACGCCCGAGGTCGTCGCGCGGCAGCGGGCCGAGCTGGACGCCCTGCTGGCGCTCATGCCGCCGCCGGGGCCGGGGGTGGTGGTCGAGGACAGGCGCGTGCCCGGCCCCGGCGGCGACGTGCGCCTGCGCGTCCACGCCCCGGCGGCCCCGCCCGACCCCTCCCGGCCGGCCGGGAGGCCGTGCCTGTACTGGATCCACGGCGGCGGCATGGTCTTCGGCCGGCCCGAGATGGACGACGGCCTGCTCGCCGGGTACGTGGAGCGGCTCGGCTGCGTCGCCGTCTCCGTCGACTACCGGCTCGCCCCCGAGCACCCGCACCCCGCGCCCGTCGAGGACTGCTACGCCGGCCTGGTCTGGACCGCCGCGAACGCCGCCGGGCTCGGCGCCGACCCGTCCCGGCTGGCCGTCGCCGGGATGAGCGCGGGCGGCGGCCTGGCCGCGGCCACGGCGCTGCTGGCCCGCGACCGGGGCGGCCCGGCCGTGGCCTTCCAGCTCCTGGCCTGCCCGATGCTCGACGACCGCGGCCTCACCCCGTCCAGCCGCCGCCTCGCCGATGCCCCGCTGTGGGACGGCGCGGCCAACGCCTTCGGCTGGCGGGCCCTGCTCGGCGACCGGGCGGGCGGCGAGGACGTGTCCCCGTACGCGGCGCCGGCCCGGGCGGCGGACCTGAGCGGGCTGCCTCCGGCGTTCGTGGACGTGACGGAGCTGGAGATCTTCCGGGACGAGGCGCTCGACTACGCCCGGCGGCTCGCCGAGGCGGGGGTCTCGACGGAGTTCCACCTCTATCCGGGCGGCTTCCACGGGTTCGACGTGCTGCTGCCGGACACCGAGCTGGGCCGGGCCGTCTCCGCGACCCGGCTCGCCGCCCTGAGGCGCGCCTTCCGCACCGGGACGCCCGCACCGGAACGCTCGCCCGCACCTGGCCAGTGAACCAAGCGTGCGCTAGGTTGGTCTCGTGGATCTCGACTTCACCAGGGCCGAACGCGACTTCCGCGCCGAGGTCCGCGACTGGCTGGCCGGGCACGTCCCCGAGCGGCTGCCGTCGATGGACACCCCCGAGGGCTTCGAGGCGCACCGCGCCTGGGAGGCGCTGCTGGCCTCCGCCCGCCTGTCCGCCGTCTCCTGGCCCGAGGAGTACGGCGGGCGCGGCGCGTCGCTCGTCGAATGGCTGATCTTCGAGGAGGAGTACTGGGCCGCCGGCGCTCCCGGCAGGGTCAGCCAGAACGGCGTCTTCCTGCTCGCCCCGACCCTGATGGCGTTCGGCACCGAGGAGCAGCGGCACGCCTGGCTGCCCGGCATGGCCCGCGCCGACCAGGTCTGGGCGCAGGCGTGGTCCGAGCCCGAGGCGGGCAGCGACCTGGCCGCGCTCACCTCCCGCGCCGAGCGGGCCGACGGCGGCTGGCGGCTGTACGGGCAGAAGACGTGGAGCTCCCGGGCCGCGTACGCCTCGCACGGGTTCGGCCTGTTCCGCACCTCCGGGACGCGGCACAAGGGGCTGACCTACGTCATGTTCCCGCTGGAGGACGTCGGCGTGCGGCCCGTCGCCCAGCTCGACGGGCTGCCCGGGTTCGCGGAGCTGTTCTTCGACGGCGTGTACGTGCCCGACGCGATGGTGATCGGCGAACCCGGCGACGGGTGGCGCATCGCCATGGCCGCCACCTCCTCCGAACGCGGCCTCACCCTGCGCAGCCCCGGCCGCTTCCTGGCCACCGCCGACCGGCTCGTCGCCCTGGCCCGCGACGCCGACCCGGCGCTCGCCGACCGGGCCGCCCGCTGCTGGAGCGACGCCGAGGCGTACCGGCTGCACACCTTCCACACCGCGCGCCGCATCGCGGCCGGGGAGGAGATCGGGTCCGCGTCGAGCATGGGCAAGGTCTTCTGGTCCGAGCTGGACCTGCGGATGCACGGCCTGGCCATGGAACTGCTGGGGGAGCGGGCGGGGGCGACGCCGTGGCTCGACGGGTTCCTGTTCGCCCTGGCCGGGCCCATCTACGCGGGCACCAACGAGATCCAGCGCACGATCATCGCCGAGCGCGTCCTGGGGCTGCCCCGGTGACGCCGCGTCCCCGCGTGTGCCTTGTTCTCTCCGCGGTCCTCTCCGCGGTCCTCTCCGCGGTCTTCTCCGCGGTTCTCTCCGTGCCGAGTCCTGTCCGTGCCGAGCCGGGAGGCCCCCTCGATGGACTTCGCCTTCACCCCGGACCAGCTCGCGCTGGCCGAGACCGTACGAGACGTCCTGACGGAGCACTGCCCGCCCTCGGCGTTGCGCGCCGGGCGGCTGCCCGGGTGGGACCGGCTCGCCGCCGTGGGGTTCTTCGGGCTGCTCGTGCCCCCCGAGGCCGACGGGCTGGGACTCCGCCTGGTGGACGCCCTGCCCGCCCTTGAGGAGACCGGCCGGGCCTGCCTGCCGGGGCCGGTCGTGGAGACGGCCGTCGTCGCGCCGTACCTGCTGCCGGGGGTGCCCAAGCTGGCCTCCGGGTCCGTACGGGTGAGCGTGGTGCCGCCGGGCGGCGCCGGCGCGCCGGACGCGGACCTGGCCGACCTCATCGTGGTCGCCGCGCCGGGCGCGGGCACGAGCGGAAGCGGCGGCGGTGCGGTGGTGGTGGGACGCGAGGCGGCGCGGCTGCGGCCCCTGCCGGGACCGGACCCGTGCCGCCGCCTCTCCGAGGTGTCGTACGCGGACTCCGCGCCACTGGACCGGCCGCTCGCCCCGGCGCTGCGCGCGGCCACCGTGGCGACCGCCGCCCAGCTCATCGGGGTGGCCCGGAGGCTGCTGGACGTCTCCGTGGCCTACGCGCGGACCAGGAGGCAGTTCGGGGCGCCGATCGGGTCGTTCCAGGCGGTCAAGCACCGGCTGGCCGACGTGGCGGTCGGCATCGCCTTCGCCGCGCCGCTGGTCCACCGGGCCGCGCTGGCGGTGGAGGCGGCCGTACCGGATGCGGCGCGGGACGCGGGAGGTGTGCCGGATGTGGAGCGGGACGTGAGCGCCGCCAAGGCGGCGGCGAGTGAGGCCGCCGACCTCGCCGCCCGCGCCGCGCTCCAGACGCACGGCGCGATCGGCTACACCGAGGAGCTCGACCTGAGGTTCTGGCTGGCCCGCGCGTGGTCGCTGTCGGCCGCGTACGGCGGCGCGGCCGAGCACCGGGCCAGGATCCGCGAGGCCCTCGCGGGCGGCGACCTTCGGCGGTACCCGTGAAGTACGGCGTGCCCCTGGGCCTCATCCACCCGGCCGCGTGGAAGGACGTCGCGGTGGCGGCCGACCGGCTCGGGTTCGAGTCGGTGTGGCTGCCCGAGCATCTGGTGTTCACCACCGACCTGTCGGCGGCCGCCTACCCGGGCACCTCGAACCCGGGCATCAAGCCGTCCACGCCCCTCTTCGACGCCCCGGCGTACCTGTGCTGGCTGGCCGCGCTCACCACCCGCGTCCGGCTGGGCACGGCCGTGCACCTGCTCGCGCTGCGGCACCCGTTCGTGTCGGCGCGCGCCTTCGCCACGCTCGACGTGGTGTCGACCGGCCGGGCGATCTGCGGGGTGGGCGCCGGGTGGTACCGGGGCGAGTGGGACGCGGCCGGGGTGCCGTTCGCGGACCGGGGCGCCCGGCTGGACGAGGTCATCGAGGTGACCCGGCGGCTCTGGACCGAGCCCGTGGTGGCGCACTCCGGGACGTTCTACTCGTTTCCGGAGGTGGCCTTCGAGCCGAAGCCCGTACAGCACCGGCTGCCGATCCTGTGCGGCGGCGAGTCGCCGGCCGCGCTGCGCCGGGCCGCGCGGCTGTGCGACGGCTGGATCAGCATGCCGCACACGCTGGAGTCGATCCGGCCCCAGCTCGACCGCCTCGCGGCGCTCGGGGGGACGGGGTCGGTGACGGTTCACGCGTACGAGCTGGGGTCGCCGGACGAGGTGCCGTCCTGGGCGGCGCTGGGGGTGAACCGGCTCATCGTCCGTCCGTGGAGGCGGAGCAGGGACGCGGTGTCGAGCCTGGAGTCCTTCGCGGCCCGGTACGGCATCACGCCCGCGCCGGTCTTGGGGTGAGCGTGGCGGCCGGGGCGCGGCCGTCTGACTGGACTCCGCCTGGTTGGCCGGGCGGTGTGTCAGGCGCGGTGGCGGCCCCTTCTGCGGCGGCTCTGGCGTGCGGGGGAGTCCGTGACCGGCGTGCCCGGGGAACGGTCGCCGGCTTCCGGAGCGGTCGTCGAGGAGGCGGCCGGGCCCGTCGGCGACGCGCCTGAGAGGGACGGCTCCGAGGAAGACGCACCTGAGAAGGACCGCACTGAGGAAGACGCTCCCGAGAGGGACGCACCTGAGAAGGACGGCCCCAGGAGAGACGCGCCTGAGGGGGACGCGCCTGAGAAGGACGGCCCCGGAAGAGACGTGCCCGAGAGAGACGCTTCCGAGAGGGCTGGGGCCGAGAGGGGCGGGGCCGAGAGGGGCGGCGTGGCGGTGGACGCGACGCGGTGGGGAGCGGACTCGGCGGCGGCGTGGGCGGGGGAGCGGTGGCGGCGGCCCCGGAGCGGTCCGTCCTGGGCGAACTGGTCGGACCAGCGCGGCTCCAGTTGGCGCACGTCCCAGCGGCCACCGGCCCGGTGGGCGTCGCCGCGATGGGCGTCCGACCCGTGGGTGCCGCCTCGGTGGGAGCCGGGCAGGCCGTCGCCGGGCTGGGCCTCGCCCGAGTGCGCGTCCGGGCGGTGCGACGGCGCGGGCTGCGGGTGGACCCAGTAGGGGTCGATCCGGCGGGCGTCCATGTGGTGCGGCTGCTCGGTGCGGTGCTGCGCCATCCCGCGGTGACGGCGGCCGCGCGGGGCGGCGTCGGGCGAGAACGTGGCGGGCTCCTCGACGGGGTGCCCGCTGAGGCGCCGCCGCCCCCGGTAGCCGCCGGTGGAGGCGTCCTGCCGCCCGGACCGCCCGGCGAACTCCTGACGTCCGGACCGGCTCGGGAGGTCCTGCCGTCCGGAGCGGCCCGCGACGTCCTGTCGCCCGGGACGGCCCTGGGGGCCGGTCATGCGGGCGGACCCCGACCGGGCGCCTTCCGCGCGCGCCGAGCGGTCCCCGAGACCGTCGTCCGCCCGGGCGTAGCCCCCCTGAACGCCCTCCAGGGCGCGAGAACCGCCCTGGAGGCCGCCCAGACGGGCGTACGAGCCGTACGACGGCTCGACCGAGCTCATGGGGCGAGGACGGCGGCCGAAGGCGTCCCACGGCTCCTCCTCGCGCGGCAGGCCCTGGGCGTCGCGCAGGAGGGTCTGGGCGTCACGCACCAGGAGCGCGACGTCCGGCGGCAGGGACTCGGCGGCCGGCCACGGCTCCGAGGGCGCGTACCGCGTGGCGCGGGCGGCGACTGGCGCGTGAGGCGTCTCCGGCGTCCGGGCGCCCGGCCGGTCGGCGGCGGCGGCCGTGCGGGGGCCGAACGCGTCGAACCGGCTCGTCGCCTCCGGGATCGCGAACGTGCCCGGCGGCAGCGCCAGGCGCGCGGCGATCGTCTCCAGGGACATCCCCCACTGCGCGGCTGCCGTCTCCAGCGGTACGAACCTGCCGCGGGCGGCCGCCGGGTCCGGCGAGGTGTCGACCGGGACGATGCGGCGGGCGCCGAGCGCCTCCAGCGGCGTCCCCTGGTGGATGGCGGTGGGCTCCAGCGGAGCGGCGGAGGCGTCCTCCGAGAGGGAGGCGAGGATGTCCGGGTGCAGGGGCATGGGGCCCGTGGCGGCCGGGTCCACCGGGAAGAAGTCCGCGGAGGACGCGGCCCCGGCGCCGTACCCGGAACCGGAGCGGGACGCGGCGGCGGAACCGCCGAGGGCCGCCGGGCGCGACGCGCTGACCGGCTCCACCGTCTCCAGCAGGGCGTCCGCGGCCGGGTGAGCGGAACGCCCACCCCCGGTGCCGCCCGCGAACGCCGCCTCACGGCCGTTCGCCGTGGTGCCGCTCGCGAGGGCCGCAGCGCCGCGGGCCGTGGTGCTCGCGACGAGGGTCGCGGCCGCCGTGGCCGTGGCGCCCGCCGCCAGAGCCGCTCCCGCCGTGGCGCGGGCCGCGGCGGTGGTGCGGGTCGTCAGCGTGGCGTCCGCCGTCGTACGGCGCACCATCGTGGCCTTGACCGGGACGCTCTCGGCGGCCGAGGCGAAGGCCGGGCGGCGGGGACGGCGGTGGCGGCGGCGGCCGGGAGCGGCCGGGGCGGCGGCGGCCAGAGCGGGCCGGGCGCGCATGTGCCGGGTCTTGGCCACCGCGAGCAGCGCGAGCGCGGCCACCAGCGCGGAGCCGACCAGCGTCGGCGACTCCAGCGCCGGGGACGGGTGCGCGGCCGAGGCGTCCCCGAGCGGCGCCAGCGGCTCGCTGGTGACGGCCTTGGTGTCGGCCGTGGCGGGCTTGGCGTGCTTGCCCTTCTTGGCGGCCTTGTCGGTGTTCGTGGCGGCCGAGCTGGTGGCCTGAGGCTGAGCCTGGGCCTGGATCTGGGTCTGCGGCTGGGCCGGCTGCGTCTGCGGGGTGGGCGTGGGCCCGGCCGCCTGCTGGGCGCCGTCGGCGGGCTTCGCGGTGGGCTGGGCGCGGGCGGCCAGCGGCGGCTGGACGATGGTGACCTCGGAGGACGGGATCAGCGCCCCGAGCGTGCTGTCGGTCTGCTGGAGGAGCCCGGTGTCGGTGTTGGCCGGCGGCAGGACGGGATCGACCTGGTTCTCGCGGGCCTCGCGGTCGAGCCGTTCCTTGATCCGCCACGGGTAGCCGTAGCCGACGACCTTGCTCGTGTCACGTTCCTTGCGCTTGAGGACGCCGCCGTCGATGTTGCCCTCGATCGTGTGGATCGTGTTGCCCTCGACCCGGGTCACGATGCCCACGTGGTCGATCCGGTCGAGGTCGTGGGAGCCGCTCCAGTCGAAGAAGACGAAGGCTCCGGGCTCGGGCTTGCGCCCCCAGGCGTCGTGCTTGCGGAACCACTTGGCGTGACTGACGGTCCAGGCGAACTGGCCCATCCACTCCCCATAGCCGAGCTTGTGCGCGGCCCAGGAGAGCATCATGTCGCACCACGGCGCGGAGGTGTAGTCGGCGTCGAACTCGACGTTCTTGCCGTACCAGTCGCCGAACTTGGTGTACGCACCGCCCCTCTCCGAGTAGCCGAGCTGGCTCTCGAGAAGGTCGATGAACTTCCGCATCTCTGGCGTCATGTAGTGCAGAGAAACCTTCCGGGCAAGACCGGATTCATCCGCACAGCCTGGGGTACACGGGGTACCCGGGACACGTGTGACAGATCCGGAGGCCTGTAGTTTTCGTGACGATCGGAGGCTACCGTGACAAAAAGGCAGGTAAAGCACCCGTCAAGCGCGTGTCGCGCTGGTGGCGGACGTGAAGGTGCAGGTCAAGAGCTTGCCAGATTTGTCCAAAGAACGTGTCGTTTATAGGTAAAAGATCTAGCTCGTTGCGCCGGACGGCTCGTTGCGCATGGCCCCGGGAGGCGGGCACGCGCCAGGGCGAGGGCCCGGTCCTCGGCCGGGCGCCCCGCCCCGTTGTCTCACCTGCTAGTCGGCGACGGGGATGAACCCGGCGACGATGTTCCGGTTCTGCGCCAGAGCGTTGTAGACCGAGTAGTTCTTCCGGTCGCTGGTGTGCCCGGTGTAGCGGATGTCCATCTTCGAGCCCTGACCGACGATCTGGGTGACGATCGTGATGTGGTAGTAGCCGGTCTGGTTCTTGTAGCGCCAGAAGATGAGGTCACCGACGCGGACGTCCCAGTCGTGCCTGCGCCAGGCGCCCAGGCGCTTGCGGTGCGTCTTCAGGTTCCAGTACAGGGCGTCGACCAGCCGCCACGAGAGCGTCGATCCGTTGTTCATGTAGCAGCAGGTCTGCAGGCGGTACCAGTTCCGCTTGTCGTACCAGCTCCCGTGGGAGAAGCCCCTGATGTAGGTCAGCCCTCCTCCGTGGTACATGACCTTGGACAGGAAGTTCTCGCAGTCGTGGCCCTCGTAGTCGTGCGGGATCGTGAAGTGGCTGACCGCCCAGCGCGCCGCGGCGGTCTCGTTGTACGCCTTGCGCCGCTGGGCGCTCACGTCGCTCGCCGCCACACGAGGAGCGGCGGCCGCCGGTGTCGCCGGATCCGGGGTCTCCGTGGGAAGGCCGTTGTCGTCGCGCGGGATGACGGGCATGTCGTCGGCTTCGGGCTCCTCGCCCGTCGGGACCGCGTTCGCGGCCACCGGCGCCCCGGCGGCCAGGTCGACGTCGGCCGCCTCCGCGACGCGGGCCAGTCCGTCGTCCTCCGACGGCTCCGTGCGGCTGGTGGCGTCGACGGCCAGGCTGTTCACGCGGAAGGAGTAGTCGGTGGTCTCCTGCTCCTCCGAGGGCTCCGGAGCCTGGTCGCCCGGCTGGGGATCGGTCGCCTCGCTCGTGGCGACGGTGTCGACGGTCGCCCGGACGGTCAGGGTGTTGCCGTCCGGGGAGTAGGTCGCCAGGGTGTCCGAGAGCGTGACGGTCGACGACTTCTGCGGGTATCCGCGGGCCCGCATCGCCTGTCCGTACTCGTACAGGCCCTCCCCGGAGACGCGGAGCGCGGAGGCGTACAGATCGCTCCGGGACGTCGCCGCGAGGGCCGCGTCGACGTCGCCGTAGCGGCCCTCGACGAGCGCCTGCCGGTTCTGGTGGTACTGCCGGATGGCGTCGAGGTACTTCTGGGCCCCTCCGGGCACGGCCACCGGAGTGGCCGCCGAGGACGACCGCCACGGCCCGGTCCCGAACGCGGTCTTCGCGCGGACCCGCACGTGGTACGCCGTCCCGTCGGTGAGCCCCTTGACGACGGCGCTGGTGCCCTGGGCGGTCACGGTCGACACGACCCGCTCGGACCCGTCGAGGACCTGGACGTCGTACTGGTCGATCGGGGCGTCGGCGCCGACCGTGGCCGGCGGGGCCCAGACGGCCAGGACGCCGCCGTCTCCGGGGCGGATCGTCACGGAGCCGACCTCCGAGGGGGCGGCGGCGGGCACGTAGCCGACCTCCACCTTGATCGAGGCGCCCGAGTCGGCGCTCCCGTACCGGGCCTCCGCCGAGGCGTCGCCGGTCAGGCGGAGCAGGAAACCCTGGTCGTCGGAGCTGCCGCGCCCCTGGACCAGGCCGGTGACGTCGATGGCCGGCGAGGCCGCGGCCACCTCCGCGAAGGGTTCCGCGAGCAGGTTCCCGGCGACGTCCGCGCCGGTCGGCCGGTCGGGCAGCCCGCTCTCGAACTCGTACGCGGCCACCTTGGCGCCCGCCGGGCAGGTCGCCGGGCAGGTCGGCGCCCCGAGGGACAGCACCGCCGAGGTGATCACCGCTCCGGCCGGCACCGCGCCGAGGTCGAGCTTGACCCGGGCCACCTTCTCCTGGTCGCCGGAGCCGCCGAGGGCGAGGTCGGTCGTGCCGGGGGTCAGCGCGCACTCGCCGCCGTCACACGCCGTCGTCCCCACCATGGCGCCGGTGGTGACGATCTTGTCGCGGCCGATCGTCGCGGCGGACGTCGCCGGCGGGGCCGACGGCCGCGGGGCGGTGAAGGTGATCAGCGGGCTTCGCGCCGAGCACACGCCGTCGGCGCAGCCGTCCATCTGCCACTTGTACGTCTTCCCCGGCTCGACCAGGCCGTCGGGGACACGCAGGGCGATGCGCTGCCCGGCCGGTTCCGTGCCGGCGCCGAGGGGGCTCTTGCCGACGGGCTGCCCGGCGGCGTCGAAGAGGTAGAAGCGCCCGGTCGCCATGCCGGCGCCGGCCCTCGTCACCAGACCGGAGAGGACGGGGTTCGCCGGCTCCTGGAGGCTCGTCACCAGGCCGGTGGGCGTGTTGGCGGCGTCGGTGGTGAAGCGGTACCACGACGACCAGGCGCTCGCCCCCGCCGTCCCGGCGGCCTTGACCCGGAAGGCGTACGTGCGCGCGTTGAGCAGCTTCCCGGCCGGGACCTGCCAGGTGGCTGCGGCGCCCGGGGCGACGTCGCCGACCGTGCCGCCGGCCACGACGTCGCCGCCGTCGCGCGCCACCTCGAAGGCGTAGTTCAGCGGCGAGCCGGCGTCGGCCACCTTCGCACTCAGCGAAGGGGTCGTGCTGACGACGGTCCGGGACGAGCTGTTGTCGCTCGCGGCCGGCGCGGCCGACAGCGCGCCCGGGGTGCCGACCTTGTAGGTGAAGGTGACGCTGAGCGCCGGTTCCTTGTCGCCCTGGGAGCCGGAGACGTAGTTGGAGGAGTAGTAGCGCCGCCAGGTCGAGGCGTCCTTCTCGTCCGCGCCGCGTAACTGGATGCCGTAGTCGGGCTGGCCGTCGGCCCACGCCTTGACGATGGCGTCGGTGTCCCAGTGCATGAAGTCCTGCGGGCAGTTGGCGGCGCCGTGGGCGGTCTTCGTGGTGACGGCGCCCGCGGTGGTGGTGGCCGGCTCGGAGCCGTACCTGACGGTGTCCGGGTCCCAGTCCGAGGTGATGCGGCGTGCCTGCACACCGGCGCTGGGGTCGACGCAGACCGACGACCAGAACGTCCACAGCCGGAGGTCGCTGTCCACGATCCGGGTGCCGCGCAGGTCCTCGATGTGGCGGAACTTCAGGTAGGAGCGGGCGACGTGGCTGCCGTCGTAGGTTCCGGCCTTCAGCTCGGTGGAGCCGCGCTGCGAGTCGGGGATGTCGCTCTGCACCCAGGTGTCCGTCTCGACCGTGAGGGTGCTGGTCGGGTCCACCGTGACGGGGTACCTGACCGCCGGGTCCGCCAGGAATTCCGCGTCGGGCTTCAGGACCAGGACGGCGCCGCGGCCGGTCCGCTTGATCGTCGTGTCGATCGCGGCCTGGTGGACGGGCTCGCCCGAACGCGGGTCCGTGGTCGAGTCCCACATGCGCGGGGCCGGAGCGGACGCCAGCAGGGCGCCGGAGGAGTCGTGCAGGTCCAGCCCGTCGCCGGCGGCCCCCGACAGCCTCAGACCCTTGGTGGCCACCGGCAGGGTGATCTCCAGGGGCCGGGTCGGGGGTTCGCGGAGGACGATCGCGTGGCTGAAGCCGTTCGGCAGCGCCTTCACCGTGAGGTCGCCCCCGGGCACGACGTCCTGGTAGGTCGCCGTGTCCCCCTTGATCCGCGGCGCGGGCAGGGCCCTGTCCCAGGAGACGGCGAAGGAGCGATCCGCCCGCCCGACCTCGGCGAACGGCTCACCACCTCCGTCGGACATCCGCAGGCGCGAGGTGGTGAGCTTCGGCCGCAGGCCCGTCCGGCCGTCGCGGACCAGTGAGGTGTCGATCGGACGCCACGTGCCGCCGTCCTTGACCCGCACCGGCCCGGGGAAGGTCTCCAGGGTGAACGTGCCGTCGGGGTTGGCCCAGAGCGAGGAGCTGTCGGTCTTCTCGCTGTCCACCTCCACCCGCGTCCCCCGCGCCTTGGCCGTCCGGGCGGCGGCCACACGGTCGGGTTCGGGCGCCTTCGCGGTCCCGGTCGCCATGGCGGCCCGCGGAACCGCGGCAGGCCCGGCCAGCGACGCGGCGACGATCAGCGCCGCCAGACCGGCCAGGAGAGGTGATCTCCGCCGAGTTCTCGTCAAATCTGCACTCCTTGCAGCCGTCGCAGACGGTCGGCCGAGCACCGTTGTCATCGTCGAGCCGTGCCCGGCGCGGGAGCGCGGCCGGAGGCGCGGACGGATGCCACTCTCGCTGGTGAGAGCTGCGGGTGGTCAGAATCGATCACCATTGTGAGAACCGGCACGGGCCAGGAGTAATGGGTTGCAGCTGGGTGCAAAGGCCCTGCTGACGACATCGGCGACGCGCACGCCCCGGCCACGCCGCGTCGCCGCGACAGTTTGTCCGGCGATGTGTCCGGCGATGTGTACGGCGATGTGTCCCAAAGATCCGAATTTGCTAGAACATGTTCTAGGATGCGTTCCATGACGATCGACGTCGCCGCCCACGACGCCCGCCTCGAAGCCCTCTGCGCCCTCGCCCAGGAGACCAGGGACTTCATGGACGCCGTCGCCCTCACCGAGGTGGGCGGGAGCGAGATCGCCGCCGTCGCCGCCGAGCTGGCCGCCCTGACCGCACGCCTGCGCCTGGCCGCGCGGGAGACGCCGCAGCCGCTGGAGATCGGCGCGGACGGCACCGTGCGCCACCTCGGCAACGCCGTCACGGGCGCGGCCAACCCGCACGCGCTCCCTCTCGTGGTCGAGCGCGACCCCGAGCGCGGCGTGCGGGCCGACATCGCCTTCCGGCCCCTGCACGAGGGGCCGCCCTCCGCCGTCCATGGCGGCATCAGCGCGATGATCCTCGACCACGTGCTCGGCCAGGCGGTCGCCGCCGCCGGGGTGGCCGGGCTCACGGGAACGCTGACCGTCCGTTACCGGGCGACCGTCCCGTACGGCCGGCCGCTCGTCGCCACGGCCGAGCACACCCGGTCGGAGGGCCGCAAGTCGTGGGCCGACGGACGCATCGCCCTGCCGGACGGCACCGTGCTGGTGGAGGCGACCGGGCTGTTCGTCACCCCGGCCGAGTGGGTGGGCCTCAAGGTCACCTGAGGCGAGGAGGCGGCCTCAGTAGCCGGCGCCGGTGGTCAGGCCGCCGTCCACCGTGAACTCGCCGCCCGTGCAGTAGCTCGCCCGGTCCGAGGCCAGGAACGCCACCACGTGCGACACCTCCACCGGCTTGGCGAACCGCTTGATCACCATGGCCCGCACGAACGCCTCGGCGTCGACCTCGCCCATCATGTCCGGGTTCATGGCCATGGAGGTGTTGATGGCGCCAGGGTGCACCGAGTTGACGCGGATCTTGAAGGGCGCCAGCTCCCGCGCCGCCGACTTGGTCACCCCGCGCACCGCGAACTTCGAGGCCGCGTACGCCGACAGCCCCTCGGCGCCGACGAAGCCCTCGATCGAGGAGATGTTCACGATCGAGCCGCGCCCGGCCGCCTTCATGGGCTCGATGACCGACTTGACGCCGAGCCAGGTGCCCTTGAGGTTGACCTCGATCACGCGGTCGAACTCCTCCGGCTCCATATCGGCGATACGCCGAAATTTCAGGATCCCGGCGTTGTTGACCAGGATGTTCAGGCGGCCGTGCAGCGACACCGCGGTCCCCACGGCGCGCGCCCACTCGTCGGGGTCCGTCACGTCGTGATGCACGTACGTCGCGCCCGTCTCCTCCGCCAGCGCCTTGCCCTCCTCGTCGAGCACGTCGCCGAAGACCACCTCGGCGCCCTCCTCGCGGAACAGCCGCACGTGCGCCTCGCCCATGCCCCGCGCGCCGCCCGTGATCAGCGCCACCTTGCCGTCAAGCAGTCCCACCGCGACCTCCCGCCGCTCGCACGCCCATGCCGCCCGCTCCCGCGCCGGCCTTCACGATCCCGCCCGCCCGAAATCCCGCCCGCCCACGGAGCGTCCGTCCGAGGCCCGTCCGTCCGAGGCCCGTCCGTCCGAGGCCCGTCCGTCCGAGGCCCGTCCGTCCGAGGCCCGTCCGTCCGTGGCCAGGCGGTCGAGGGTGCGGGCGGCGGCGACCGCCACCGCGGCCGCCTCCATCGACCGGTACACCGGGACGCCCGCCCGCGCGGCGATCCGCCGCACCTCGTCCTCCACGCCCGCCGGCGCGCATTCGCCGTTGCGCGTGACCAGCGTGAACCTGGTCCCGGCCAGCTCCTCCTGCGCCCCGCCGAGGGCCCGGGCGTACTCCAGCAGCGGCTCGGCCGTCGTGCCGTAGGTGAAGAAGCTCTGCACGTTGACGTGCGCCACGACGTCCCGGTACGGCCGGCGCCGCAGGATCGCGGCGACGGCGGCGCGCACCAGATCGGGGCGGCTACGCGGGCCGACGGGCACCTCCAGGGGGTTGGCCAGCGTGCTGCCCGCCCCGAGGCCGAGCGCCCGCAGGTCGGTCAGGGCCTCGCCGGGCAGCGGCTCCAGCCGTACCCCGGCCTGGTCGAACGCGTCGGCCGCGAGGACGCTCGCCCCGCCGCTCGGCCCGATCACCAGCACCCCGTCACCGGACGCGGGCCGCGCCCCGTGCGCCTGGAAGAACGACAGCACGCCGATCAGGTCGTCCTGGCTGCCCACCAGCGCGGCGCCGGTCTGCTCGGCCAGCGCCCGCCAGATCCGCCCGTCGCCGACCAGCCCGCCGGTGTGGGAGGCCGCCGCCCGGCGGCCCTGCGCGCTGCGCCCGCCGACCAGCAGCGCCACGGGCAGCGTCGTCGTGGCCAGCGCCTCGTACAGGGCCCGCCCCTCGCGCGGATCCTCCAGGTACAGGCCCACGGCCCGCGTCCCGGGGTCGTGCGACAGCCAGCGCAGCAGCTCGGCGGGCGTGACGTCGGCGGCGTTGCCCACGGTGGCGACCCGGCTGAAGGCGAGCCCGCGCCGCTCACCGACCTTGATCACCTCGCCGGCGAGGCCGCCGCTCTGCGAGATCAGCGCCACCGTCCCGGGCGGGCCGAGGCCGCCGCCGGTGAACGTCTGGCGTCCCCGCGGGCAGTACACGCCCATGCAGTTGGGCCCGAGCAGCCGCGTGCCGGCCGCGCGCGCCGCCTCCACCAGGTCCGCCTCCAGCTCGGGGCGGCCCGCCTCGCCGAACCCTCCGCTCATGACCTGCGTGTACGGCACGCCGGCCGCCTGCCGCACGACGTCGGCGCAGCGTTCGGCGGGGACCGCGACGAGCGCGTAGTCCACGCCCGCCTCCGCCAGTGATCGCACCGCCGGGACGCCGGCGACCTCGGCGGCGTCGGGGTGCACGGCCACCACGGGCATCCCCGCGGCCCGGTAGAACTCCAGGAACATGTTGCCGAAGTTCGGGCGGGTGGTGGAGGCGCCGACCACGGCCACGGAGCGCGGCTCGAACAGCCTCCGGAAGTCACCGTCCCCGCCGCCGGTCACGCGTTCCGGCGGGGACGCGGACGGCAGGTAGCGGGCGTCCACGGCGACCACGCCCGACGGCGCGGCGATCACCGGGTTGGCCTCGAACTCGCCCAGCTCCAGCCGTTCCCACAGCCCGCCGGGCCCGCCCAGCGTCATGAGGAGCTTGACCACCGCGCCGACGTCCGCCCCGGCCCCGCCCCGGTAGCCGTGGAGCAGCGCCGACCCGCGCAGCGAGGCGAGCATGCGGCGGACGTCGTCCTCCGAGACCGGGCACAGGGCGAGGGCGGTGTCGCGCAGCGCCTCGGCCCACACCCCGCCCAGCCCCGCCAGCAGCACCGGCCCGAACCCGGGATCGCGCACCAGCCCGGCGATCAGCTCCACCCCGGCCTCGGCCTGCTCCTCCACGAGGAACCCGCTCGACGTGATCCCGCGCGCGGCCAGCGCCTCACGCATGCGCCCGGCCGCGTCCGCCACCTCGGCGAGCCGCAGCCCGAGCCGCACCGCGCCGGACTCGGACTTGTGGACGAGCCCGGGCCCGAACGCCTTGAGCACCACCGGCTCGGCCAGCCCGGCGACCGCCCCGAAATCCCGCGCGGGCTCGGTGATCACGACGCCGCGCGGCACCGGCACCCCGGCCTCCCGCAGCAGCGCCTTGGCCTCGTGCTCGAAGACGGCCCCGGAGACGGGCTCCGGCACGTCGCCGCCGACCGCCATCCCTCAGCGCTCCAGCAGCCGGTGCAGCTCCCGCCGCAGCAGCTTGCCCGGCCCGCCCGAGGCGTCCTGGAAGTGCGGCAGCTCCTCCGCCACCACGATGTGGTCGGGCCGCTGGTGGGCCGGGAGCGTGTCGGCCAGGGCCAGCGCCAGCTTGGAGGAGTCGAGGGTGTGACCGGCGCGGGGCACCACGGCCAGCAGGATCTCCTGCTCCGCGGCCTCCTGGCCCTCGACGTGCGCCGGGACGCCCACCGCGCCCGCCTCGGCGACGCCGTCCAGCGCCGCGGCCGCCTCCTCGACGGCCACCGGTTGGCTCCACACGCCGCCCTTGAGTATCGCGTCCTCGCGCCGGCCGAGCACCCGCAGCACCCCGTCCTCGGACACCGTGCCGAGGTCCCCGCCGACGTACCAGCCGCCGCGCAGCACCTCGGCCGTCCGGTCCGGCAGGCCGTCGTACCCGGCCATCACGTGCGGGCCGGCCAGGTTGATCTCGCCGGTCTCGCCGACCACCCGCCGGCCGGTGGGGCCGGTCACGCGGACCGCGTTGCCGGTGCGGGCCCGTCCCGACGAGCCCAGGGGGATCGAGCCGTCGTCGACGCGGCCCATGCAGGTGTACGGGGCCTCGGTCTGGCCGTAGTAGGAGTAGACGGCGGCGCCGGGCAGGCGCTGCCTGATGCGGTCGAGCATGGTGGCGGTCAGCGGCTCGCCGCCCAGCATGATGACCTCGACGGACGACAGGTCCACGCCCTCGTGCCCGGCCGAGCCGAGCAGCGCCGCGTAGAACGACGGGATCTGCGACACGTGGGTGACCCGTTCGCGCGGGACGACGCGCAGGAAGTTCTCCGGCCCCCAGTCCTGCTCCAGCACCAGCCGCATGCCCGCGTATAGGGCCGGGCCCACGATGGCCGGGAACCCGATGCCCCAGATGATCGCGCCGGTGCCGAACACCGACTCGGGCCCGCGCGGCACGTCCAGCCAGATCTGGGCCGTGGCCAGCGACGAGGCGTGCGTGTGGACGACCGCCTTCGGCAGCCCGGTCGTTCCGGAGGTGTAGTAGAGGGCGAGCGGGTCGTCGTGGCCGCCCTCGATCGGCGGCTCCTCCTCGGACGCCTCGGCGGCCAGCGCGTCGAGGTCCACCGCGCCGTCGCCGGGCCCGCCCACCTTCATCCACGTGGTCACGGCCGGCAGCGCAGGCCGGATCCCGGCCACGGCCGCCTCCACCGTCGCGTCGTACACGAACGCCGTGCAGCCCGACTGCTCGACGACCGCGCGCAGCGTGTCCACCGGCCAGTACGGGTTCAGCGCGGCGGTGACGACGCCCGTCTTGGCCTGGGCGAGGTAGACCTCGGCGACGTGCAGGGTCTCGTTGAGCAGCGCGCCGACCCGCTGCCCGGGAGTGATCCCGGCGGCGAGGAGGGCGTGGGCGCGGCGGTTGACGAGCCGGTTGAGCCGGTCGTAGGTGAAGCGGCGCTCGCCGCAGTAGGTGAGCGCCTCGCGGTCCGGGGTGCGCATCGCTCCGGCGGTCAGGATCGCGTGGCCGTAGTTGCCGTAGGGGGATCGCGCCATGGGGGCCTCCGGATCAGGCGGTCGGGCTGGAGGAGCAGGGCCGGCGGGCGGCCGGGTTCGGGTGCGGCGGGTCGGCGGGGCGCGTACGGGGACGGAAGCGCCGGAGCGTCAGAGCGGCGCGTACAGGACGAAGACGTTGCCCGACGGGTCGCGCAGGACGGCGCGCGTCTCGTGCGGCCCCTCCTCGGGGGCGCGCACCACCTCGCCGCCGCGCGCCGACAGCTCGCGCACGGCCCGCGCCACGTCGTCCACCTTGTACGAGGGCGCGGCCGTGTCGGTGACGTGCTCGGCGGGGCCGGCCAGCGCCACGGTCACGCCGCCGCCGTCCAGGGCCGCGAACCTGTCGCCGTCGCGGAACTTCACCGGCAGCCCGTAGAAGGCGATCGCCTGGTCGAGGTCGGCGACGGGGATGAGCACGTTGCCGAGCTTGCCGAGCACGCTCACAAGGGTCTCCAATGCGGTAGGTCGTCCACGAACGTCACCCGCACCGGCATCCCGATGCGGACCTCATCCGGCGCGCAGCCCACGACCTGCCCGAACACGCGGGCTCCTTCCGGCAGGTCCACCCAGGCCAGCACGTACGGCTCGCGTCCCCGGTAGCCGGGCGCGAAGGACCGGTGCACGACGGTGTACGTGTGCACCAGGCCGTCGCCGGAGACCGGCTCGAAGACGAGCCCGCCTCCGCCGCACCAGGGGCAGACCGCCTCGGGGAGGTGGACCCGCCGGCCGCAGTCCGTACAGCGCTGGACGACCAGCTCGCCGCGCCTGCAGGCCGCCCAGTAGGCGGAGGTGTCACCGGTCATCGCTTGCCAAGCTAGCGCACGCTTGGTTAGTGGACAAGGGCGCACGTGTGGCGTCCGGGGCGTGCGCTCCCGCGGGTCTGCTATGTGAAATTGCTCTGCCGGACGGCGCTGCTCACGGCGTGGGGACGGCTCCGGGCGCAGCTCATCGGCCGGTGGCCCCGAAAGCCGCCGGCTGTCCGCCGCACCCGGCTCAGCCAGGAGAAATGCGACGAAAAATCATGATCTGTGTGGATTTATAACGAATTGTTCACTTTGCCGAAGCCCTCTTGGCGGCCAACCGCCACGGCCCTAGGGTCGCAGTGCAATGGCACACAGCACAAGTGCAATGGCACGCATCCGGAGGAGCCGTCCGCATGTCACCGACGTCCAAGCCGCCGGCCGGAGCCGTACGGACCGAGGCCGGGGCCGTCTCCCCGGTCGCGGGCGTCCGCATCACCGGTGGCCTGCTTCGTGAGTGGCAGGAGCGCAACCGGCGCGCGACGATCCCGCACACCGTCGAGCAGCTTCGCGCCGCCGGCAACGTCGCCAACCTGCGCCGGCTGGTCGAGGACGACGCGCCGCCCTACCGGGGCCGCTACCCGTTCCTCGACACCGACCTCTACAAGACCCTCGAGGGTCTGGCCTACGAGATCGGCCGGGGCGAGGCGGGCGAGGCCGAGCGGGCGTTCTTCGACGAGGTCGTGGACCTGCTGGAGCGGGTCCAGGCCGAGGACGGCTACCTCAACTCGTTCTTCCAGGACCCCGGCGCGGCCAAGAAGCCGTGGGAGGACCTGGCCTGGGGCCACGAGATGTACAACCTGGGTCACCTCGTCCAGGCCGCCGTCGCCGCCTCGCGCCGGATGGGCGACGACCGGCTGCTCGCCGTGGCGGTCAGGTTCGCCGACCTCGTCGTACGGCGCTTCGGCGAGGGCCGGGAGGAGGCCGTCTGCGGTCACCCCGAGGTGGAGATGGCGCTCGTCGAGCTCTACCGGGAGACCGGCGAGCGCGACTACCTGACGCAGGCGGGGCTGTTCGTCGAGCGGCGCGGCCGGGGAAGGCTCAGGCACAGCATCTTCCCGCCGGAGTACTTCCAGGACCACGTGCCGCTGCGCGAGCTGCCGTCGGTGACCGGGCACGCGGTGCGCATGGCCTACCTCGCCGCGGGGGCGGCCGACGTCGCCGTCGAGACCGGCGACCGGACGCTCCTCGACGCGCTGGAGCGCCTCTGGGACGACATGGTCGCCGCCAAGCTCTACATCACCGGCGGGCTCGGCAGCCGGCACTCCGACGAGGCCGTCGGCGACCGCTACGAGCTGCCGTCCGAGCGCTCCTACAGCGAGACCTGCGCCGCCATCGCCACGATGCAGTGGGGCTGGCGGATGTTCCTGGCCACGGGGAGCGCCCGCTACCTCGACGTCTTCGAGCGCGTGCTCTACAACGCCTACGCGGTGGGCCTGTCCGCCGACGGCAGGGCGTTCTTCTACGACAACCCGCTCCAGCGCCGTCCCGACCACCAGCAGCGCAGCGGCGCCGAGACCGGCGGCGAGGAGCTGCGCCGCTCCTGGTTCGGCTGCCCGTGCTGCCCGCCGAACATCGTCCGGTGGATGGCCCAGCTCGGCGACTACGCGGCGGCCGAACGCGACGGCGCGCTCTACCTCGCCCAGTACGCCGAGTCTCGCGTCGAGACGGACGCCGTCGCGCTGACCGTCGAGACGGCCTACCCCTGGGACGGCGACGTCCGCGTCACGATCGAGCGCGCCCCCGAGGGTCCGTACGCCCTGAAGCTGCGGATCCCCGCCTGGGCGCACGGCGCGACGCTGGACGGCGAGCCCGTCGCCGCGCGGGACGGCTGGCTGACCGTCGAGCGCCGCTGGGTCGCGGGTGACGTCCTGCGGCTGCGCCTGCCGATGCCGGTGCGCGCCCACGTGCCGCACCCGTACGTGGACGCCGCCCGTGGCGCGGTCGCCGTCGCCCGCGGGCCGCTGGTCTACTGCGTCGAGCAGCAGGACGCGCCGGCCGCCGTGGACGACCTCGTGCTGTCGCCGGCCGATGTTGTTAACGCGAACATCGCCGCGTCCGAGGAACTGCCGGGAGCCGTCGTCCTCCGGGTGCCGGCGGGCGTCGCCGCGCCGCCGCCGGCGGAGCTGTACCCGGAGTTCGGCGCGCGGCCTCCCTCCAGCCCGGCGGCGGACGTCTCCGCCACCCTCGTCCCCTACTTCCTGTGGGGCAACCGCAGGCCCGAGGCCATGCGCGTGTGGGTCAGGTCGCAGTGACGGCAGCCCCCGGCCGCCGCTGCAACTGCAACAACAGAGGAAAGAAGGCGAAATGAGGAGATCGGCCGCCCTCGCCGGCGTCTCGATATTCACCACGTTGGCGCTCGCGGCGTGCGGCGGCGGTGGGAGCGCTGGGAAGGGCACCACGGCCTCGGGTTCCGCGGCCAAGGCCGCCGCCTCCGGCGGCACCGTCCACTACCTGCTGACCGCCGACTACTCCCACCTCGACCCGGTCCGTGGCTGGGACGGCGGCGTCAACAACTTCTACCGGCTCATCTACCGGGGCCTGACCACGTTCGGCGCGGGCCCCGGCAAGGAGGGCACCAAGGTCGTCCCCGACCTCGCCACCAGCACCGGCACCCCCTCCGACGGCAACAAGACCTGGACGTTCACCCTCAAGGACGACATCTTCTTCGAGGACGGAACGCCGATCACCAGCGAGGCGATGAAGTTCGGCGTCGAGCGCGCGTGGGACCCGGAGGCCGGCATCGGCTCGCCCTACGCCAAGCTGCTCATCGACGCGCCCAAGGACTACAAGGGGCCGTACGTCACGGGCGACCTCGACACGATCGAGACCCCGGACCCCAAGACGATCGTCTTCCACCTGAAGAAGCCGTTCGCCGACTTCGCCAGCGCGCTCGTGCAGCCCAACTTCGTGCCGTTCCCCAAGGGTACGGGCGCGGCCGGCGCCTTCGACGCCAAGCCGATCGCGTCCGGCCCGTACAAGGTGGAGAGCTACCAGCGCGGCGCGAAGCTGAAGCTGGTGCGCAACCCGCACTGGAAGGCCGCGACCGACACCGTCCGCGCCGCCAAGCCGGACTCCTACGAGATCACCTTCGGGATCGACGGCGCGACCATCGACGAGCGCATGCTCGCCGGGCAGGGCGCCGACGCCAACGCGATCGCGGGCGCGATCCAGCCGGCCACCGTGGCCCGCATCCAGGACCCGCGCTACAAGGCGCGCACGCTGTCCGGCTACATGGGCTGCACCACGTACATGAGCCTGAACACCACCAAGAAGCCGCTCGACGACCTGAAGGTCCGCCAGGCGATCAACTACGCGATCAACAAGGACAACGTGGTCGCCGGCGACGGCGGCACGACGCTGGCCACCAAGGGCGGCGCGATCCAGCCGCCGACCATCGTCGGCCGGCTGGACTACGACCCGTACCCGACGGACCCGGCCAAGGCCAAGCAGCTGCTCGCCGAGGCGGGCCAGGACAAGGGCTTCGACCTGACCCTCGACGTGCGCCCGGTGCCCCGCCAGCAGGGCATGGCGGTCGCCATCCAGGAGTCGCTGAAGCCGCTGGGCATCAACGTCAAGATCAACAACATGGACACGTCCACCTTCTACGAGGTGATCGGCACGCCCGCCCGGCAGCACGACGCGGCCCTCACCGGCTGGTGCCCGGACTGGTCGTCCGGCGCCACCTTCCTGCCGCCGCTGTTCGACGGCCGCAACATCTTCGAGAAGGGCAACAGCAACCTCGCCCAGATCAACGACGAGGCCATCAACGAGCGGATCGACGAGATCGCCGAGATGACCGACGTCAACGCCGCCAACGCCGCCTACGGCGAGCTCGACAAGCAGATCATGGAGAAGGCCCCCATCGTGCCCCTGCTCTACGAGAAGAACGTGACGATCATGGGCGAGAACATCGCCGGCGCCTACCTCAGCGACTCGTACTCCGGCGGGATCGACCTGGTCTCGGTCGGGCTCAAGGACCCGAGCAAGTAGGACACCCATGACCACCGCCGCACCCTCGCACGAAGCGATGGCGGACCCTCTGGCGGGCGCGGGACACGCGCCCGCCACGGAGGGGCGCCGGATCGCGCGCGCCCTGCTGCGCGACCGGGGCGCCGTCCTCAGCACGGTGTTCCTCGGCCTGGTCGTGCTGATGGCGATCTGCGCGCCGCTGATCTCCGCCATCACCGGGCACGGGCCGAACGACTTCGACCCCGCCGCCGTCGACACCAACCTCGGCGGCCTGCCGCGCGGCTCGCTCGGCGGCGTCAGCGCCGACCACCTGTTCGGGGTGGAGCCGCAGAACGGCCGCGACATCCTGGCCCGCATCGCCTACGGCGCCCGCGTGTCGTTCCTGATCGCGATCTCGGCGACCGTGCTGACCACCCTGCTCGGCGTGGTGCTCGGCCTGCTCGCCGGGTTCTACCAGGGCTGGGTCGACCAGGTCATCTCCCGGATCATGGACTTCCTCATGGCCTTCCCCGCGCTGATCTTCATGATCGCGATCCTGTCGTCCCTGCCGACGGGTGACCGCTCGGTCCTGCTGGTCACGGTGATCACCGTGTTCGGGTGGCCGTACCTCGCCCGCGTGGTGCGCGGGCAGACGCTCACGCTGGTCAACCGCGAGTTCGTCGAGGCCGCCCGCGCCTCCGGCGCCTCCACCGGCGCCATCGTGTTCAAGGAGATCCTGCCCAACCTGCGCAACTCGCTGATCGTCATGACGACGCTGGCCGTGCCCGGCTACATCGGCACCGAGGCCGGCCTGTCGTTCCTCGGGGTGGGCGTCACCCCGCCGACACCCTCGTGGGGACAGATGATCTCCAGCGCGGTGAGCTGGTACGCCACCGACCCGATGTACTTCGCGGTGCCCGGACTGTTCCTGTTCCTCACGGTGCTGTCGCTGACCGTGCTCGGGGACCGGATCCGGGCCGCATCGGACGCGGGGGAGGCGTCCTGATGGCGCGCTACGTCGCCGGCCGGCTCGCCGGGCTCGTCGTCCTGCTGCTCCTCGTCTGCGTCTTCACGTACCTGATCTTCTTCAAGCTGTCGCCGGACCCGGCGCTGATGATCTGCGGCAAGACCTGCACCCCCGACCGCGTCGCGCAGATCCGCGCCTCCCTGGGGCTCGACAAGCCGTTCCTCACGCAGTTGGGGGACTACCTGAGCGGGCTCGTCGTCGGCCGCGACTACGGCAGTGGCCCGAACCTCGTGCGCTGCCCGGCGCCCTGCCTCGGCTACTCGTTCCAGAGCAGCCAGTCGGTGACGCAGATGATCGTGGATCGGCTGCCCGTCAGCGCCACGGTCGCGGTGGGCGCGGCGGTCCTGTGGCTGATCATCGGCATCGCCGCCGGGCTGCTGAGCGCGGTCAAGGAGGGCTCCTGGTGGGACCGGACCGCCATGGGCCTCGCCCTCGGCGGCGCCAGCATCCCCAACTACGTGCTCGCGCTGACCCTGCAGTACGTGCTCGTGGTCAAGCTGCAGATCCTGCCGTTCCCCTCGGCCGTGCCCTTCTCCGAGGACCCGCTCCTGTGGTTCCAGTCGTACCTGATGCCGTGGCTGGTGCTCGCCACCGGCTACGCCTGCCTGTACGCCCGCCTGACCAGGGCGAACGTGATCGACACGCTGGCGCAGAACTTCATGCGCACCGCGCGGTCCAAGGGCCTGAGCCCGGCGCTCACGATGCGCCGCCACGCGCTGCGGCCCGCGCTGACCCCGATCGTCACCATCTTCGGCATGGACTTCGCCGCGCTCCTCGGCGGCGCGCTGATCACCGAGACCGTCTTCGGGCTCAACGGCATCGGCAAGATGGCGGCCGACTCGATCGCGAAGAACGACCAGCCGGTCATCATGGCGGTGACCCTGCTGGCCGCGTTCTTCGTGATGGCCGGCAACGTCGTCGTGGACCTCCTCTACACCGGCCTCGACCCGAGAGTGAGGGTGTCATGAGCGAGCTGCTCGTCGTGGAGGACCTCACGGTCACCTTCCCGACCAGCCGCGGTCCCGTGGACGTGGTCAAGGACGTGTCGTTCGCGGTGGGACGCAACGAGACCGTGGGCATCGTCGGCGAGTCCGGCTCCGGCAAGTCGATGACCAGCCTGGCCGTCATGGGCCTGCTGCCGCCCGGCGCCACGACGCGGGGCAGCATCCGGCTGGACGGCGCCGAGCTGCTCGGCCGTCCGGACCGGGAGATGCGCCGCGTCCGCGGCGAGCAGGCTTCGATGATCTTCCAGGACCCGCTGTCGTCCCTGAACCCGTACTACACGGTCGGCCTGCAGATCGAGGAGATGTACCGGGCCCACCGCAGGTGCTCGCGCAAGGAGGCCCGCGCGGTCGTCGTCGAGGCCCTGACGCAGGTGGGCATCCCCGAGCCCGAGCGGCGGGCCGGGTACTACCCCCACCAGTTCTCCGGCGGCCAGCGGCAGCGCGTCATGATCGCGATGGCGCTGGTGTGCTCGCCGGCGCTGCTCATCGCCGACGAGCCGACCACCGCCCTGGACGTGACCGTGCAGGCGCAGATCCTCGGCCTGCTGGCCGGCCTGCAGCGGGAGACCGGCACCGGCATGGTGTTCGTCACCCACGACCTGGCCGTGATCAGCTCGATCGCCACCCGCGTGCTCGTCATGTGCCGCGGCGAGCAGGTCGAGTACGGCGACGCCGAGCAGGTCTTCGCCGCCCCGCGCCACGACTACACGCGGATGCTGCTGGAGAGCATCCCGCGCATCGACGACGAGGTGGTCCTGTGAGTGACGTCCTGCTCCGCGTCCGCGACCTGACCAAGCGGTTCACCACGCGCGGGCCGTACCGGCGCAAGAACGAGTTCACCGCGGTGGACGGCGTCAGCTTCGACGTGCGGCTCGGCGAGACGCTGGCCGTCGTGGGCGAGTCCGGGTGCGGCAAGTCCACCAGCGCGCGGATCGTCGCCAAGCTCATGGAGCCCACCTCCGGCACCCTGGAGTTCGACGGCGAGGACATCACCCACGCCGCCGGGGCCCGGCTCGCCCGCTACCGCGCCAAGGTGCAGGTCGTCTTCCAGGACCCGTTCTCCTCGCTCAACCCGCGGCACACCGTCGAGCGCATCCTCATGGCGCCCCTGGACTACCAGGGCATCGCGCCGAAGGGCGGCCGCCGGGCGCACACCCGCGAGCTGATGGAGCGGGTCGGCCTCGACCCCGACCACGCGCACCGCTACCCGGCGCAGTTCTCCGGCGGGCAGGCGCAGCGGATCGGCATCGCCCGCGCCCTGGCCGTCAACCCCAAGCTGGTGATCTGCGACGAGGCGGTCTCGGCGCTCGACGTCTCCGTCCAGGCGCAGATCATCGAGCTGCTGCGCAGGCTCCAGCGGGAGAGCGGCTTCAGCTACATCTTCATCGCCCACGACCTGGCCGTGGTCCGGCAGCTCGCCCAGCGGGTCGCCGTCATGAACAAGGGCAGGATCGTGGAGCAGGGGCCGTGCGAGGAGGTCTTCAGGGCCCCGGGCGACCCCTACACCAAGACGCTGCTGGCCGCGATCCCCCGGATCAACCCCGCATGGGACCGCAGAAGGAGAGCCGCCCGGTGAGCATCACCGCGACCTACACCATCCCCGGCATGCACGTGCGCGAGCACGTCGTCCCCGTGCCGCTCGACTGGTCCGACCCGGGACGCGGCGAGATCGAGGTCTTCTTCCGCGAGATCACCGATCCCGGGCGCGCCCACGAGGACCTGCCCTGCCTGGTCTACCTGCAGGGCGGCCCGGGCGGGAAGGGCCCGCGCCCGCTGGCCCCGGACGGGTGGATCGGCCAGGCGCTGAAGACGCACCGCGTCGTCGTGATGGACCAGCGCGGCACCGGCCGCAGCACCCGGGTCGACGGCCGCCGCATGAGCGCGTTCGCCACCGCCGAGCAGGGCGCACACTTCCTCGCCTGCTTCCGCGCCGACTCCATCGTGGCCGACCACGAGCACGTGCGCAGGACCGTCTACGGCGGCCGGCGCTGGGCCACGATCGGCCAGTCGTACGGCGGCTTCCTCACGCTGACGTACCTGTCGGCCGCGCCGGAGGCCCTCCGCTCCTGCCGCGTCACGGGCGGCCTGCCCGGCCTCGACCCGTCGGCGGCCGAGGTGTACCGGCGGACCTATCCCCGGGTCGAGGCCAAGAACAGGGAGTTCTACCGGCGCTACCCGCAGCACGTCGAGTCGGCCGGCCGCGTCGCCGACCGGCTCGCGGCCGGCGACGTGCGGCTCCCCGACGGCGACGCGCTCACCGTGCGGCGCTTCCAGTCGCTCGGCATCGACCTCGGCATGAAGCCCGGCTACGAGCGCATGCACTACCTGCTCGACGAGGCGTTCAACGGTGACGAGCTGTCCGCGACGTTCCTGCACCAGGTGCTGGCGCGCACCTCCTACAGCGACAACCCGCTGTTCGCGGCGCTGCAGGAGAGCATCTACGGGCACGGCCCGGGCGCGACCGCGTGGGCCGCGCAGGCCGAGCGGCCCCGGCACCCGGCCTTCGCCGAGGACGCCAGGCCGCTGCTGTTCACCGGCGAGATGATCTACCCCTGGATGTTCGAGGAGATCGCCGAACTGCGGCCGTTCCGGGGCGCCGTCGAGCTGATGGCCGCCCGCGAGGAGTGGCCGCCGCTGTACGACCCCGACCGGCTGGCCGCCAACGAGGTGCCGGTCGCCGCGGCCGTCTACCACGACGACATGTTCGTGGACGCAGGCCTGCAACTGGACACGGCCTCCCGGGCCGGCAACGTCCGCTGCTGGATCACCAACGAGTACGAACACGACGGCATCTCCGACCCCCGCGTCTTCGACCGGCTGGGCGAGATGATCCGCGACATGGGAGGAGAGATCACCGGTGCGTGACGGCAGGCCCCCGAAGCTTTCCGAGATCCCCGCGTTCACCGCGTACATGGACACCGGCTGGGGCACCCCCGACCGGACCCCGCCGGTCGTCCCGGGCGCCGCCCGGGCCGCGGCCGACCACCGGGCCAGGCTGGCCGAGGCGCTGCCCGGCCGGACCCTCGTGCTGGCCGCGGGGGAGGCCCCCGTGCGCAGCAACGACACGGCCTACGACTTCCGGCCCGACAGCGACTTCTTCTGGCTGACCGGCTGCCCGGTCGAGAACGCCGTCGTCGTGCTGCGCGGCGCCGACGCCACCCTCTACCTGCCGCCGCCCGCCTACCCGGGCGACCCGGCGTTCTGGACCGACGCCAGGTACGGCGAGCTGTGGGTCGGAGCGGCGCCCGGGCTCGACGACTGGGCGCGGGCCCTGGGCGTCCCGGTCCGGCCGCTGGCCGAGCTCGGCGAGCTCGGCCTGGATCCGGCGGGCCTGGACGAGGAGACCGGCCGCACGCTGGCCGAGCTGCGGATGTTCAAGGACGCGTGGGAGGTCGGGCAGCTCCGGGAGGCGGTGGACCGCACGGTCGAGGGCTTCGCCGCCGTCATCCGCGAGATCCCGGCGGCGGTGGTGGGACCCGGCGAGCGATGGCTCCAGGGCACCTTCGACCGCTACGCCCGCGCCTACGGCAACGGCCCCGGCTACGCCACCATCGTCGGCGGCGGCCGGCACGCGCCCACCCTGCACTGGGTGCGCTGCGACGGACCCGTGGTGCCCGACGAGCTGGTGCTGCTCGACATGGGCGTGGAGACCCGCTCCTACTACACCGCCGACGTCACCCGGACCTTCCCGGTCTCCGGGACGTTCTCCCCGGTCCAGCGGCAGGTGCACGACCTCGTCGAGCGGGCGCACCGCGCCGGGCTCGCGGCGGTGGCCCCGGGCCGCCGCTTCACCGACTTCCACCACGCCGCCATGGAGGTCATCGCGCACGGCCTGGCCGACTGGGGACTGCTGCCCGTCTCGGTGGACGAGGCGCTGTCCGACACCGGCCAGCAGCACCGCCGCTACCTGGTGTGCGGCATCGGCCACCATCTCGGCCTCGACGTCCACGACTGCGCCCGCTCCACGCCCGAGGCGTACCAGGACGCGACCATGGCCCCCGGTATGGTCCTCACCGTCGAGCCCGGGCTCTACTTCCACGCCCACGACCTGACCGTGCCGCCCGAGCTGCGCGGCATCGGCGTGCGCATCGAGGACGACCTCCTGGTGACGGAGACGGGCGCGGAGGTGCTGTCCGGCGCGCTGCCCCTCGGCGCCGGTGAGCTGGAGAAATGGATGGCGTCGGTGTAGACAATGTGACATTGCACCGGTAATCTCGGACACCCTGACAGAGGAGAGACTTCAGCATGACCACCGTCGCCACGCCCTGGCGCGGCATCCACGTCGCGTCGGCCCTGCCCTTCACCGACGACCTGTCGGTCGACCACGACGCGTTCGCCGACCACGTGCGCTTCCTCGCCGCCGGAGGCTGCGACGGCGTGACGCCCAACGGGTCGCTCGGCGAGTACCAGACGCTCACCGACGAGGAGCGGGCCCGCGTCGTCGAGACCGCCGTCCAGGCCGCCCCCTCCGGGTTCGGCGTCATGCCGGGCGTCGCCGCGTACGGCGCGCTGGAGGCCCGCCGCTGGGCCGAGCAGGCGGCCGAGGCCGGGGCCACGTCCGTGCTCCTGCTCCCGCCGAACGCCTTCCGGGCCGAGCGCGAGGCCGTGGTCCACCACTACCGCGAGGTCGCCAAGGCCGGGCTGCCCGTCGTCGCCTACAACAACCCCATCGACACCAAGGTCGACCTGACCCCCGACCTGCTCGCCGAGCTGTTCCACGAGGGCCTGATCGTCGCGGTCAAGGAGTTCACCGGCGACGTGCGCAGGGCCTACCAGATCGCCGAGCTCGCGCCCGGCCTGGACCTGCTCGTCGGCGCCGACGACGTGCTGCTCGAACTGGGCATCGCCGGGGCGGTCGGCTGGATCGCCGGCTACCCGAACATGATCCCGGAGGCCACGGTCCGCCTCTACCGGCTGGCCACCTCGGGCGACCCCGCCGACCTGGCCGAGGCGGTGCGGATCTACCGCGACCTGCACCCGCTGCTGCGCTGGGACTCCAAGACCGAGTTCGTCCAGTCGATCAAGCTGTCGATGGACATCGCCGGGCTCAAGGGCGGCGCCTGCCGGCCGCCGCGCCTGCCCCTGTCGCCCGAGCTGACCGCCCGCATCACCGCCGACACCGAGGCGGTCATCCGCAAGGGCTACAAGTGAGATCACGCCGCACCTTCCACGCCGTCGACTCCCACACGGAGGGCATGCCCACCCGTGTGATCGTCGGCGGCGTGGGCGTGATCCCCGGCGCCACCATGGCCGAGCGCCGGCAGTGGTTCATGGACAACAGCGACGACGTGCGCACGCTGCTCATGTACGAGCCGCGCGGCCACGGCGCAATGAGCGGCGCGATCCTGCAGCCGCCCACCCGTCCCGACGCCGACTACGGCGTGCTGTTCATCGAAGTCTCCGGGCTGCTGCCGATGTGCGGGCACGGCACGATCGGCGTCGCCACCGTCCTCGTCGAGACCGGCATGGTGCCCGTGGTCGAGCCGGTCACCACGATCAGGCTGGACACCCCGGCCGGGCTCGTGGTCGCGTCCGTGGCGGTCGAGGACGGCGCGGCGACCTCGGTCACCATCGAGAACGTGCCGTCGTTCTCGTACGCGCTGGACCGCGAGGTCGAGGTCCCCGGCTTCGGCGCGGTGGGCTACGACCTGGCCTTCGGCGGCAACTTCTACGCCGTCGTCGAGCTGGCGGACCTGGGCCTGCCGTTCGACCGCTCGCGCGCCGGCGACCTGCTGGCCGCCGGGCTCGCCGTCATGGAGGCCGTCAACGAGCAGGACCGCCCGGTCCACCCCGAGCGCGCCGACATCAACGGGTGCCACCACGTCTACCTCAAGGCGCCCGGCTCCACGGCGAAGCTGTCCCGCCACGCCATGGCGATCCACCCCGGCTGGTTCGACCGCTCGCCGTGCGGCACCGGCACGAGCGCCCGGATGGCGCAGCTCCACGCGCGGGGCGAGCTGGCGATCGGGGAGGACTTCGTCAACGAGTCGTTCATCGGCACCCGCTTCACCGGTCGGCTGCTCGGCGAGACCACGGTCGCCGGGCTGCCCGCGGTGCTGCCGTCGATCACCGGCCGTGCCTGGGTCACCGGCACCTCGCAGTTCCACCTCGACCCCACCGATCCGTTCCCCGCGGGGTTCCTGCTGTGAGCCTGTCCCCGGTCCCGGAGCTGCCCGGCATCGGTCCCCGAGAGAACCTCCGGGACCGGATCCGGGCGGCGCTGCGCGCCGCGATCATCTCCGGCGAGCTGGAGCCCGGCGTCGTCTACTCGGCGCCGGTGCTCGGCACCCAGTTCGGCGTCTCGGCCACCCCCGTGCGGGAGGCCATGCTCGACCTGGTGAAGGAGGGGCTGGTCGTCCCGCAGCCGAACAAGGGCTTCCGGGTCACGGAGGTCTCGGAGGAGGACCTCGACAACCTGGCCGCCGTGCGGCTGCTGATCGAGCCGCGCGCCGTGCGGGAGAGCGTCTGCGCCATCCCGGAGGACGACTTCCCCGGGCTGCGCAGGCTCGCCCAGGACATCGTGGACGCCGCCGAGCGCGGCGACCTGGTCGGCTACGTCGAGGCGGACCACGTCTTCCACCTCACCCTGCTCGGCTACAGCCGCAACCCGGTGCTGGTGGACGTCGTGTCCGGCCTGCGCGCGCGGACCCGGCTGCTCGGCCTGACCCCGCTGCTGCAGAGCGGCCGGCTGGGCCGCTCGGCCGCCGAGCACCACGAGCTGCTCGACTTCATCCAGGCCCGCGACCCGGTCGGGGCCGAGCTGATGATGCACCGCCACATCGGCCACGTCCGCGGGCTGTGGGCGGGCGGCGCCGAGGGGGCGACATGACGCCGCAGTGGTTCGGGCGGTCGGCGGCCCGGCGCCGCGGCGGCGCCGACCTCGTCGTCGTCGGCGCCGGCGTGGTGGGGGCGGCGAGCGCGTACTTCGCCTCGCTCGCCGGGCTGCGGGTGGTCGTCGTCGAGCGCGGCGCCATCGCCGGGGGCACCTCCAGCGCCGGCGAGGGCAACCTGCTCGTCTCCGACAAGGAGGCCGGCCCCGAGCTCGACCTGGCCCTGTACTCCCAGCGGGTGTGGCGCGAGGACCTCGCCGAGCACGCCGCGCTGTGGGAGTTCGAGGCCAAGGGCGGCCTGGTCGTCGCGGCCTCGGAGCCGAGCGTGGCGGCGCTGCGCGAGCTCGGCGACCACCAGCGCCGGCACGGCGTCGAGGTCCGCGACGTCGCGCGGGAGGAGCTGCGCGACTACGAACCGCACCTGTCGCCGGAGCTCGCCGGGGCGGCCTTCTACCCGCAGGACGCCCAGGTCCAGCCCATGCTGGTGGTGGCCCACCTGCTCCGCCTGGCCCGGGGGCTGGGGACGGAGGTGCGCACCGGTACCGAGGTGACGGGGTTCCTGCGCGACGGCGAGCGGGTGACGGGCGTGCGCACCACCGGCGGCGACATCCCCGCCGGGGCGGTGCTCAACGCGGCGGGCACGTGGGCCGGCGCCGTGGCCGGCCTGGCCGGGGTGCGCGTCCCCGTGCTGCCCCGGCGCGGGTTCATCCTGGTCACCCAGCCCATGCCGCCTCGCACGGTCCGGCACAAGGTCTACGCCGCCGAGTACGTGGGCGACGTGGCCAGCTCCGACGCCGCCCTGCAGACCTCGCCCGTGGTCGAGGGCACCGACAGCGGCACGATCCTCATCGGCGCCTCCCGGGAGCGCGTCGGCTTCGACCGCACGGTGTCCGTCGAGGCGATCAGCGCCCTCGCCGCCAAGGCGATCGCGCTGTTCCCGATGCTGCGCGAGGTCCGCGCCATGCGCACCTACCTCGGCTTCCGGCCGTACTGCCCGGACCACCTGCCCGTCATCGGGCCCGACCCGCGCGCGCCCGGCCTGTGGCACGCCTGCGGCCACGAGGGCGCCGGCATCGGGCTGTCCACCGGCACCGGCAAGCTCGTCGCGCAGGCCCTCACGGGACGCGCCCCCGACCTCGACCTCAAGCCGTTCGCCCCCGACCGCTTCCCGGACACCGAGCCGGACACCGAGGAGGTGCCCCAGTGACCCACCGGATGACCTTCCGCGGGGCCGCCGTCCCCGCCGAGCCCGGCCAGAGCGTCGGCGCCGCCCTGGTCGCGGCGGGGATCCTCGACTGGCGCACCACGCGCAGGGCGGGCCGGCCCCGCGGCCTGTTCTGCGGCATCGGCGTCTGCTTCGACTGCCTGATCACGATCGACGGCGTGCCGGACCGCCGCGCCTGCCTGGTCCCGGCCGCCGACGGCATGCGGCTCGGCGACTCCCCGCAGGACCACTTGGCGGAGGACGGCTCCGCGCGGGACTCGCGTGACGCTTCTCAAGGAGGTGGCCGTGGCGAGGACGCATGACGTCGCCGTGGTCGGCGCCGGCCCGGCCGGTCTGGCCGCCGCCGTCGAGGCGGCCGAGGCCGGGCTCGACGTGGCGCTGGTCGACGGCGCCGCACAGCCCGGCGGCCAGTACTGGCGGCACTACGACGAGCGGCACGCCCGGCCGGACGACCGGGACGGCCACCACGGCTGGCCCGTCTTCACCGGGCTCCGCGAGCGCCTGCGCGCCGAGCGCTCCGCCGGCCGCGTCCGCTACCTGCCCGGCCGCCAGGTCTACCTCGTCACCCGGGACGAGGCCGGCGCGTTCACCCTCCGCACCACCGCCTCGCTCGGGGAGCCCGAGGCGGACGCGGCCGGGGAGGTCACGGCCCGGACGCTGATCCTCTGCACCGGGGGATACGACCGGCAACTGCCCGTGCCCGGCTGGGACCTGCCCGGGGTGATGACCGCCGGGGGAGTGCAGGCCCTGCTCAAGGGACATCGCGTGCTCGCGGGCAGGCGCGCCGTGGTCGCCGGCACCGGGCCGTTCCTGCTGCCGGTCGCCACCGGTCTCGCGCGGGCCGGGGCGTCCGTCGAGGCCGTAGCCGAGGCCAACGGCACGCTCGGCTGGCTGCGCGACCCCGTGGGGGCCGCCTCCGTCCCGGGCAAGGCCGTCGAGGCGGCGCAGTACGCGGCGCTGATGGCCCGCCATCGCATCCCGTACCGCACCAGGACCGTGGTCACCCGGATCCTCGGCCAGGACAGGGTCGAGGCGGTGCGGATCAGCCGCGTCGACCGGGACGGCCGCCCGGCCGGACCGGTCAAGGAGATCGCGGCCGACCTCGTCGCCCTCGGCTGGGGCTTCACCCCGTCGCTGGAACTCGCGCTCATGCTCGGCGCCGACACCAGGAAGGACGTCGACGGCTCCCTCGTCGTGGCCGTGGACGGCTTCCAGCGCAGCAGCGTCGAAGGCGTGTACGTCGCCGGCGAGGCGACCGGGGTGGGCGGGGCCGTCCTGGCCACGCAGGAGGGCCGCCTCAGCGCCCTCGCCCTCGCGCGCTCGCTCGGCCGCCCGGCCGTCCCGGGCCGGATGGGCCGGCTGCGGGCGGCGATCGGCCGCGGGCGCAGGTTCGCGGCGGCCATGCACCGGACGTACGCCGTGCCGAGCGCCTGGACGGAATGGCTGGAGGAGCGCACGCTCGTCTGCCGGTGCGAGGAGGTCTCCTACGGCGACCTCCGCCGGGCGCACGACGACCTCGGCGCCCACGACCCCCGCACCCTGAAGATGCTGGCCAGGCCGGGCATGGGCTGGTGCCAGGGACGGGTGTGCGGCTTCGCCACCGCGGGCATCGCGGCCTGCCTGAACCGCCGCGAGACCACCGCCGAGGACCTGCGCCCGCTGTCCACCCGCAGCCTGGCGGCCCCGGTGACCCTGGGCGAGCTAGCCGCGCTCGACCGCTCGCGCGATGCGCAAGACGATCAGTGATACGACCGACGAAAGAGGACGAGATGGGCAACGCCGTGCTGAGCGTGGACCCGCGTACCGGGGAGCCCCGCAAGCGCGTCGCGACGGAGTCGACACCCCAGGACGTCGACCGGGCGGTGCGCGCGGCGGCCGCCGCGACGGAGGCCCTCGCGGACCGCGCCGCGCGCGCCGAGCTGCTCCGCGCCGCCGCCGCGCTCCTGGAGGACGCCGCCGACGAGATCATCACGACCGCCGACGCGGAGTCCGCGCTCGGCCGGCCGCGCCTGACCGGCGAGCTCGCGCGCACCTGCTACCAGTTGCGCGCCTTCGCGGACGTGGCCGAGTCCGGCGCCCACCTCGACGTGATCATCGACCACGCCGACCCGGACGCCACACCCGCGCCCCGGCCGGACCTGCGCCGCTACAAGGTGCCCCTGGGCGTCGTCGCGGTCTTCGCCGCGAGCAACTTCCCGCTGGCCTTCAGCGTGCCCGGCGGCGACACCGCGAGCGCGCTGGCCGCGGGCTGCCCCGTCGTGGTCAAGGCGCACCCGGACCACCCGGCCACCAGCGTCCTGTGCGCCCGCCTCCTGCGCGCGGCGGCGGTCAAGGCCGGGCTGCCGGAGGACGTGGTGGGCCTGGTCCACGGCTTCGACGCGGGGCCCGAGCTGGTCCGCCACCCGCTGACGGCGGCGGTGGGCTTCACCGGGTCGGTGCGCGGCGGCCGGGCCCTGTACGACATCGCCTGCTCCCGGCCCCGGCCGATCCCGTTCCACGGCGAGCTGGGCAGCCTCAACCCGGTGGTGGTGACGGAGCGCGCGGCCGAGACCCGGGCCGCCGAGATCGGGGCCGGCCTGGCCGCCTCCTACACCCAGGGGCTCGGCCAGTTCTGCGTCAAGCCCGGCCTCGTGCTGCTCCCGGAGGGCCCGGCGGGCGACGCCGTCGTCCAGGCGGCCGTGTCGGCCGCGGTGCCCTCGGGGCCGCTGCTCGACCCGCGCATGCGGCAGGCGTTCCTGGCCGGGGTCCGCGAACGGGCCGCGCTGCCCGGCGTACGGGAGGTACTGGCGGCCGGTGAGGCGGACGGCGACGGAGAGGCGCCGCTCGCGGTGCGGCCCGGCATGCTGACCGTGGCGGCGGCGCGGCTCGCCGGCGGCGGGGAGCACGAGGAGCTGCTGGAGGAGTGCTTCGGGCCCGTCACCGTCCTGGCCCGCTACGGCTCGCCCGAGGAGCGTGACGCGGTGCTGGACGCCCTGCCCGGCAACCTCACGGCGACCGCGCACCTCGCGGCGGACGAGGGCGCGGACGGGGACGCGGCCGGCCTGGTGGCCAGATTGAGCGGGCTGGCCGGGCGCGTCGTCGTGGACGGCTGGCCCACCGGCGTGACGGTCGCCCCGGCCATGCAGCACGGCGGCCCCTACCCGGCCTCCACCAGCGGCTCCACCTCCGTGGGCAGCACCGCGATCGAGCGCTGGCTGCGACCGGTCTGCTTCCAGAACACCCCGGACGCCCTGCTTCCCCCGGAGCTGCGCGAGGCCAACCCGCTGGGCGTGCCGCGCACGGTCGACGGCGTTCACCTGCCGTCGTAGCCGGTCCGTCGAGTCGTCTAGCGCCCGCCTGATCGAGAGCGGCGGGCACCTCGCGTGACGGCTGGAGGCATCAGGGCCGGGGGATCGCCGGCGAGGAGCCCCCGACATCAGCGGAGTCGTCGGGGTCGCCGGTGTTGTCGATGAGGAGGTGGGGCGGCTCGGTCGGTCGGCCCGCGTCCTCGGTGGCGAGGCCGTCCGGGTCGGTCGGGGCGCCGGTGCGCGGGCTCGGTGGCGCGGCGGCCCGGCCGGATGTTGGCGTGGGGGCTCCCGTCGCGGTGGCCGTGGCGGGCGGGGTGGGCGTCGGCGGCAGGCAGGGGCCGCCGTCCACCTCCACCTCGCTGATCTGCGGCCCGTTGTCGGCCGCGGGCTCGGTCGCCACCATGAGGCCGAAGTGCGCCCGCGTGCCGCACGGCACGTCGCCGAGGTCGCGCAGCACCCCGCTGGTGTACACGGTGCCGCCGGTCAGCGTGCGCGTCTCCCGGGCGACCGTACGGGCCGGCCCGTCCCCGTCGCGCCGCGTGTATGCGATGCGCAGCCGTACCGGGCCCGTGCCGTCGGCGGAGACCCGCACCGACCCCGCCGACCCGCTCCACCGCACGATGCCGGCCGAGCGGACCACGGGCGCGCCCGCGCCCTGGCGGCCCGTCGGCGCGGTGACGGCGGACGACGAGGTGGGCGCGGCCGGCCCCGAGGAGACGTGTCCGGAGGGTAGGGGCCGCGACGAGGCCGGGACGGGCGCGACGGGGCCCGAGGTGGCCGGGCGCGAGGAGACGGGCGCGGACGGGCGGCGCGTGGCGGTCGCGCCCCCGCGCGCCGGGTCATCGGTCGCGGACCGTCCCGGGTTCGCGGGGTCACGGGTCCCGGACCGTCCTGGGTTGGTGGGGTCGCCGGCCGCGGACCGTCCCGGCTCCTGCGGCTGGGGCATCAGCACCGTGCCCGGATCGCGGGCCAGCCGGTCGCCCGACGCCGCGATCGCGATGGCCATGACGGTCACGGCCGCACCCGCGATCCACAGGTGGGGCGGCAGCTTCGGCACCCTCAGCAGCCGGTCGCGGAGCAGCCGGTCCCGCAGCGACGTCCGGGACCCCGCCGTGGCGGCGCCGGAGGGGGCCAGCGGGAAGCGGAGCGCGAGCAGCGTGGCCAGCTCCGCCAGGTGGCGGCGGCCCCGCTGCTCCCAGTCGGGGCCGTAGCCCGCGACCGCGTCCTCCTCCAGCTCGGCAGCGAACCGCCGCGCCGAGGCGTACCTCTCGGCCGGGTCCTTGGCCAGGCCGCACCGCAGCAGGTCGCGCAGCGCGTCGGGCACCACCTCCAGCGGCACCGGCTCGTCCAGGTGCAGGCGGCGCAGCTCCGCCACGCCGCCGGCCCGGAACGGCGGCCGTCCCTTCACGGTCTCGAACAGCAGGCACGCCGCCGCGTACAGGTCGGCGGGCGGCCCGGCGGCGCCGCGCGTCCACAGCTCCGGCGACATGTACGGCGGGCTCCCGGCGGGCACGCCCGGCTCCTCGGCGTGGACCACGACGCCGAAGTCGCCCAGCATGACCGTGCCGTCGGCCTGGACCATGACGTTCTCGGGCTTGACGTCGCGGTGCGCCACCCCGCCCTCGTGCGCCGCCGCGAGGGCCAGCAGGGCGCCCTTGAGCACGACCAGCGCCGCCTCCGGGCTCGCGTGGCCGTGCTCGGCCAGCAGAGCGCGCAGCGAGAGGCCGTCCACCAGCTCCATCACCACGGCCGCCCGGCCGGGCGTCTCGACGTACTCGTGCAGCCTGACCACGTGCGGGTCGTCGATCTCGACGAGGGACGCGGCGTCGGTCCGGAAGCGCTCCATGAACTCGGCGTCCCTGCGCAGGGTGGCGTTCAGGTACTTGATCGCCACGTAGGCGCCGGTGGTCTCGTAGGTGGCGAGGAACACGCGACCGGTGTGACCGGCGCCGAGCTGGCGCACTTCCCGGTACCCAGGGACCACGTTCAACCCCCATCACGTGAGCCGTCCCGGGCCCGCCGCCGCCGTCGCGTGAGCATGCTCCCGCCTTTTCGGCCGGCTCCGGGCCTTTCCGGCTGCTCCGGTCCTACCGGTTCGACGGTCTCATCCGGGGTGCGGGTTGTCACGACTGGCGATATTTCGCCCATGGTTGTGCTGACGTCACTCGGGGTGGCGGGGGTGGCTCGTGTACGCTTGACATACTCCCAAGCAAGCGCTCGGCTAACTGGAGGCCAGGTGGACCGCGAGGCCGTGCTCGTCATGGAGATGCAGAGAGGCGTCATCGGCGATCTCACGAAATTTCCGGACCTCGTGACGGCGTGCCGGGTCCGCGACGTCGTCCCCAACGCCGCGACGGTCGTCGCCGCCGCCCGGGCCGCCGGGATCCCCGTCGTCCACTGCACCGCCGCTTTCCGCGTCGACCGGGCCGGCTCCCACACCCGCAACTGCCCGTTCATCGTGTCGCTGCTCGACGACCCCGCGCACATGCTGGAGGGCACGCCGGCCGTCGAGGTGCTGCCCGAGCTGCGCGACCCGGGAGACCTGGAGAACCGGCGGTACCACGGCTTCTCGCCGTTCACCGGCACGTCCCTGGACATGACGCTGCGCTCGCTGGGGGTCTCGTCGGTGGTGGCCGTCGGCGTGTCGCTGAACCTGGGCATCCCGGGGCTGGCGCTGGAGGCGGTGAACCTCGGCTACCGGGTCACGGTGGTCACGGACGCGGTCGCCGGGATCCCGGAGGAGTACGCGCGGGCCGTGCTCAGGCACACGGTCAGCCTCCTCGCGACCCGCGTGACGACGTCCCGGCTGGTGGAGCGCTGGAAGGCGGGCGAGCAGGAGGAGACGCGGTGAGGCCCTCCCCGCCAGCCGCGCCTGAGACGGGCCCGCGGCGAGGAAGGGCTTGTGACGGGGGGCTTGTGGCGGAGGGGCTTGTGACGCGGAGGGGCTTGTGCCGAGGAGACGGTTGTGTGTGACGAGGAAGCGGTCGTGACGATGGAGGGGCTGCGGCTCGAGGGGCGGACCGCCGTGGTGACCGGCGCGGCGGGCGCCATCGGCGCCGCCGTGGCGGCCGACCTGACCGCCCTGGGCGCCCGCGTGGTCATCGCCGACGTGGACGCGGACGGCGCCGACGCGGTCGCCGCCGGGCTGGCCGGCGCCGTACCGCTGCCCGTGGATCTCTCCGCACCGGAGTCGGTGGAGCGGTTCTGCCACGAGCTCGCCGAACGGGGCCTGGAGCCGGACATCGTCGTCCACAACGCCGGCCTGTCGATCGTCGAGCCGTTCGCCGAGAGCGACCCGGCGGGCTGGGACCTCATGTGGCAGGTCAACCTGCGCGGCCCCATGCTCATGACCAAGCTCCTCCTGCCCGGGATGACGGCGCGGGGCTGGGGCCGGCTGGTGTTCGTCTCCTCCGACGGGGCGCGGGCCGGCTCGGGCGGCGAGGGCGCGTACGCGGCCACCAAGGCGGGACTGTTCGGACTGGCCAAGACCCTCGCCAGGGAGGCCGCCAGGGCGAACGTCACCTCCAACGTGGTCTGCCCCGGCCCCACGGACACCCCGATGCTGCGCCGCGTGTCCGCCGCCGAGCCCGGGCTGGTCGAGAAGATCTCCCGGGGCATCCCGCTGCGCCGCCTCGGCACGCCCGCCGACGTGGCCGGCCTCGTCGCCTACCTGTGCACCGACCGCGCCGCCTACATCACCGGCCAGACCCTGTCGGTGAGCGGCGGGGTCACCATGCAGTGACCGTGCGGTCAGAGGGACCGGTAGACGGCCTCGGTGAGCCGGTACCCGCGCAGGCTGCCGGAGACGGCGCCGGCCATGCGGTTCATGACGTAGCCGATGGCCAGGCCGTGCTCGGGGTCGCCGAGACCGACGAAGCCGCCGAGCCCCGTGTGGCCGAACGCGGTGGCCGACGGGACGAAGAACGTCATCGCCGGGCGCATGTAGCCGAGGCCGAAGGAACTGTCCACGTACAGGACCCGGTCGGGCCCGGAGACCCGGGGACGCAGGGCGTCGCGCAGCGTCTCGGGCCGCAGGACGTCACCCGCGAGCAGCGACCGGTAGAACCCGGCCAGGGCGCGGGCCGTGGTGACGGCGCCGGCGGCGGGCCAGCCGGCGCGCATGACGACGGGGTGGTTGGCGCCGCCCTTGAGCCGCTGCATGGAGGGGTTGCCGAGGGCGCGGTTCATGAGGCTGTCCGGATCGCGCACGGCCCTGGCCATCATCCCGAACGCGCCGCCCTCACCGCCGCCCGGGTCCGTGACCGGCGTGTCCGCGGCGGGAGCCCCCGACCGCCCTGCCGTGCCCTCCTCGGGCGCGCCGCCGTCCTGGCGCACCTCGGACGTGCCGGTGGCGGTGGTCAGGCGGGCGGCGCGGGCGATCACCGGGTCGGGGGCGCCCACCCACAGGTCCAGCCCGAGCGGCCCGGCGATCTCGGCCGCGACCAGCTCGCCCACCGTCTTGCCGGTCACCCGCCGCACCACCTCGCCCACCAGGAACCCGTACGACAGGGCGTGGTAGCCGTGCGCCGAGCCGGGCTCCCACAGCGGGCGCTGCCCGGCCAGGCGGGCCGCGACGGCCGCGTGGTCGCCGAACTCCTCCACGGGCACCGGGTCCTCGACCACCGGCAGCCCCGCCGCGTGCGTCAGCAGGTGCGCGACGGTGACGTCCGCCTTGCCCTCGGCGGCGAACTCCGGCCACACGTCCGCGACCGGCGCGGACACGTCCACCAGCCCCCGTTCGGCGAGCTGGAGCAGGACGGTCGCGGTGATCGCCTTCGTGCAGGAGTACGCGAAGGCGGGCGTGTCCTCGGCCCAGGGGCGCCCGGTGTGGCGGTCGGCCTCGCCGCCCCACAGGTCCACCACCGGCTCGCCGTCCAGGAACACCGCGAACGCGGCGCCCAGCTCCTCCCCGTCCGCCAGGTGCCGCTCGAACACCTCCCGCACCCGCGAGAACCGGGGTTCGCATCGCATGGGGGACCTCCAGACACCGTCGTGAACCGTCATGAAAGGAAGCGCTTACTTGGTTGCCGAGCCTAACAACTGGGGCCGCTTCGGCCCAGCCGACCAACGCGGCACGCTCAACCTCCTCACCCCCGGGGCCGTCCTGGACGCGCTGCGCTCCGCCGTCACGGGCGAGGTCCTCAGCCTCGCCCTGCCGATCAGGGGCTCCACCTCCTCGCCCGCGCCCGGCACCGTGCCGCACCTGAAGGGCCGGCCGTTGCCGCAGCACTTCATGTCGGTGGACGGCGGCGACTACGCGGCCGGCGCGCGGCCGGTCGGCGCGGGACTGCGCGTGGCCGACGACGCGCTGATCGTCTCCCACCACGGCACGACCACCCACATGGACGCGCTGTGCCACATGTGGTCCGGCGACGAGCTCTACAACGGCCACCCGGCCGCCCGGGTGCGCTCCTACGGGGCCACCCGGTGCGGGATCGAGCAGGTGGGCGGGGTGGTGGGACGGGGTGTCCTGTTCGACGTGCCCCGTCGCCTGGGCCTGGACCACCTGCCGGCCGGGCACCGGATCACCCCGGAGGAGCTGGAGGCGTGCGGCCCGGAGCCGCGGCCGGGAGACGTCGCGGTGGTCCGTACCGGCTGGCCGGCGGTGTGGCGGCGGTCGCGCGAGGAGTACTGGTCGGGCCAGCCCGGCCTGTCGGCGGAGGCCGGCCGGTGGCTGGCGGCGCGGGACGTCGCCGTGGTCGCCTCGGACAACGCGGCGATCGGCGGCCTGGACGAACGCCAGCTCGCGGGGGAGGGGCTGGAGGACGACCTGCACCTCATCCTGCTGCACCGGCACGGCGTCCACCTGGTGGAGATGCTGTGGCTGGAGGAGCTGAGCGCGCGGGAGCGGACGGAGTTCGTGTTCGTCGTGGCGCCGCTCGGGATCGAGGGCGGCACCGGCAGCCCCGTCAACCCGCTCGCCGTCCTCTGAGGCGTCCGGACGTCGCGTGGTACGCGCTTGACGGCGTCGTCCGGCGAGCTCCCCGGTGCGTGCCGAGACGGTCCCTCACCCGATGAGGGGAGGGGCCGGCGTCACTCCTCGGGCCGGTCGGGCCCGAGGTGGGGCGAGGAGGGGACGGCACGCACCGGCGGCTCCTTGAGCTCGATGAAGATCGCGTGCGTCTCGGTGTCGCCGATGTTGCGCCCCGCGTGCTCCTGCGCGCCGAGCCACCGCACCTGCCCCGCCTCCAGGGCGACCTCGACCTGCTGCGTCCCCGCGGTGAGGCGGCGGGTGAAGGAGGACAGCGTCACCATCACGCTGTCGGGATGCCCGTGCGGGCTGGTCGCGTCGCCCGGCCGGTCGCGGTAGCGCAGCACCCGGACGCGTTCGTTCTCGAAGACCACCGTGTACAGGTCGGGATTCGTCACCGCGGGATCGACGCTCATGGACACCTCACAGGCGGACCGCTACATGGGATCACAGTACCATGATGGGTATGTCGGTACCATATGAGCTGACCGGCCGCCGGCAGCAGAAGGCCCGCACCCGGCAGGCCCTGGTCGAGGCGGCCCGCCGCCTGCTGGCCGACGGCGAGGATCCCACCGTCGAGGACGCCGCCGCCGCGGCCGGCATCTCCCGCACCACCGCCTACCGCTACTTCCCGAACCAGTACGCCCTGCTCGCCGCGGCCCATCCCCAGATCGAGCAGACCTCGCTGCTCCCGCCGGACCCGCCCGCCGACCCGGTCGCCCGGCTGGACCTGGTGATGGCCGCCTTCACCCGGCTCACCCTCGACTGGGAGCCGCAGCTACGCGCCTCGCTGCGCCTGTCCCTGCAGCCCGGGGCGGGCCGGCAGCCCCTGCGCGGCGGGCGGGCCATCGGCTGGATCGAAGACGCCCTGGCCCCGCTCCGCGACACCCACCCGGGCCTGGACGTGCACGGGCTGGCCGTGACGATCCGCTCGGCCACCGGCATCGAGTCGCTGATCTGGCTCACCGACATCGCGGGACTCACCCGGCGGCAGGCGGCCGACACCATGCGCTGGTCGGCGCGGGCCCTGCTCGCGGCCGCCCTCGACCAGCACGCCCCAGGCCAGGAGAACCCTCGGCCGTAGCCCCGCGGCGCCGCACCACCCGCGTGCGGGTCAGGTGCCCGGGTAGTTGCCGCCGCCGTGGGTCTGGTCGAGGGCGTCGTAGTCGGGCGTGAAACCGCGCTTCGGGATGGCGTCGGCGAACACCACGTCACGAGGCTTCTTGTACGAGGCCAGCAGGCCCTTGACGTGGCCGATCAGCTCCTCGGCCGTCGCGGTGGCGTCCGGGGCGAGCACCACCACGGCCCGGACCGCCTGGTGCCAGCGCTCGTCCGGGACGCCGATGACGGCCGCGTCGGCCACCGCGGGGTGGGACTTGAGCGCCCGCTCGACCTCGGCCGGGTAGACGTTCTCGGCGCCCGACTTGATCATGCGGAGGCGGGGGCCGATGAAGGTGATCGTGCCGTCGGGCTCGCGGCGCCCGAGGTCGCCCGTGTGATGCCACCCATGGGCGAACTTCGCCGTATTTAACTCCGGTCGGGCGAAATATCCGGAAAAAAGGGTCTTGCCGCGCGCACAGATCTCGCCCACCTCCCCGGCCGGCACCTCGCTGCCGTCCGGCGCCAGGATCCGCACCTGGACGAGCGGCGACGGCCGCCCCGCGAACCCCGCCGCCCCCGGCGCCAGCCCCAGGAACGTGAGCATGCCGCCCACCTCGGTCTGGCCGTACCCGCCCATCTTGGACCGGCACCACGGCGAGTCGTCCACGGTGATCAGCTCGTCCCACTCCGCCGAGTGCGAGACGAACCGCAGCGACGACAGGTCGTACTTGCCCTGCGGCCGCACCGCCACCACGGCGTCGATCATCTGCCCGAACAGGAACGCCTGCGTGACCCGCTCGGCGTCGATCAGCCGGCAGACCTCCTCGGGGTCGAACGCGGGAGTGAACACGTTCGTCCCGCCGATCTGCAGCGTGGCCAGGCAGAACATCATCGTGCCCACGTGGAACAGCGGCCCGCTGCCGAGGAACGTGAACCCCGGCTCCATCTGCCGGACCACCAGCAGCGACGCGCTGTGCGCGACCAGGGCGGCACTGCTGAGCAGGGCCGCGTTCGGCCGGCCGTCGAAGGCGGCGGTGTAGAGGGCGAGCGCCGGCTCGGTGTCGGCGACCTGCGGGAAGTCGCGCACCGAGCCGCCCGCCACCAGCTCCTCGTACGCCTGCCCCACCCGCACCCACACGGCGGCGGACGCGCCCAGCACCTCCTGCACGGCCGTCGTCGCCTCCGACGGCTCCCAGACCACCACGCGCGGCGTCAGGTCCTCGACCACGAAGCGCAGCTCGTCGGCGGACTGCCGCCAGTTGGCGGGGCAGAAGACCGCCCCGAGCCGCGAGCAGGCCAGCAGCAGCTCCAGCACGGCGTGGGAGTTCTGCCCGAGCCAGAGCACGCGCTCGCCGGGCGCGACCCCGTGCGCCGCCAGGGCGTCCGCCAGGCGCGAGACGCGCTCGTCCAGGGCGGGATAGCTGAGCCGGACCTCGCCGTCCACGACCGCCGTCGTCTCCGGGCGGCTGCGGGCGTGCTCGGCGAGGACGTCCGAGAGGGTCAGGCTGTGGATCATCGCGCCTCCAGGGGGTGAACGCCGCGGGTCGAACGAGGGCGAGGACGAGGACGGAGAGTCAGGCGAAGGCGGGCATGACCTCGGCGGCGAAGAAGCGCATGACCTTCTTCATCTCCTCCAGCGGCATGGGCCGCGTGCTGCCGAAGTCGCAGAGCAGGTTGGCGAAGCCGGCGTCGCGCAGCAGCGTGATCTGCTCGACGACCCGCTCCGGGTCGCCGATCACGTCGAGCTGCTCCCACCGGAAGTCGGGCGACAGGCTGCCGCCCTTGAGGTAGCGGTCCTGGTAGTACTCGAAACCCTGCGCGGCCTTGCCCGTGCGCGGGTCGATGGGCGCGCTGCGCTCGTTGAAGATGCGCGAGCGGTCGAAGGCCGCCTCGAACCGGGCCTGGTCCTCGCGCGCCTGCTCGGCGGTCGGCGCCACGTAGACGCTGCGCGCCACGACCAGCTCGGCGTCCGGCTGGTGCCCGGCGCGGGCCGCGGTGTCCCGCCACGTCTCGGCCGCCTTGACGACCTTGCGGAACGTCGCCACCGGGTCGGCCAGGATGGGCAGGCCGCGCTCGGCGTACATGGTGACGGTCTCGGGCGACACGGCGGCCACGTGCAGCGGCGGGTGCGGGGCCTGGAGAGGGCGGGGGACCAGCGACACCTCGGTGCCGGTCCGGTAGAACTTTCCCTCGTGCTGGAACGACTCGCGCGTCCAGAGGCCCAGGATCACCTCCAGCGCCTCGTTGAAGCGGTCGCGGGCCTCGGCCAGGTCCACGCCGAAGCCCTCGAACTCGTAGCTCTGGTAGCCGCGGCCGATGCCGAGGTCCAGGCGCCCGCCGGAGAGCACGTCCACCTGGGCGGCCTCCTCGGCCACGTGGATGGGGTTGTGCAGCGGCAGCACCACGATGCCGGTGCCGAGCCGCAGGCGTGAGGTGCGGGCGGCGGCGTGGGCCAGCATGGTGAACAGGTTGGGCGCCACGCCGTAGTCGCGGAAGTGGTGCTCGGCCAGCCTCACCCCGTCGAATCCCAGCTCCTCGGCCAGTTGGATGAGCTCCAGATGGTAGGCGTAGACGTCCTCGAAGCTCTGCCCGTCGAAGCGGTGGAAGAGGTGGAAGGTTGAGAACTTCATGCGGCGGCCTCTCGGAGGGGTAAACCAAGCGCTCGCTTGGGAGCGTATCAGGTCTGTCCCCGCTTGAGACCCCCGCCGCGCGAAGCTTTGGCCCGCGCCGCCGCCCCTGCCGCCCGCGCCGCCGCCCGCCCGCCGCCCGCCCGCCGCCCGCCCGGCGCCCGCCCGGCGCCTCAGGCGAGGGCGGTGATCAGCCCCATCGTCAGCGCCGTCCGCTCCGGGATGTCGCCGACGACCACATGCTCGTGCCGTGCGTGCGCGCCGCCGCCCACCGCGCCCAGGCCGTCCAGCACCGGCCGGCCCAGCGCCGAGACGAAGTTCGCGTCGCTGGCGCCGCCCACCGAGATCTCCTCCAGCGGCATCCCGAAGCCCGCCGCCACCGCCTGGGCCTCCTTGAACAGCCGCTGCGAGGCGGGGTTCTGCGTCATCGGCGGCCGGTTCCACACGCCCGACACGGTGACCGTGACCCGCGGGTCGGCGGCCTTCACGGCGGCGAACGCCTCCTCGACCCGGGCCATCTCCGACGGCTCGCTGACCCGCACGTCGATGCCCGCCGTGGCGTGTCCCGCCGCGACGTTGCGGCCGGTGCCGCCGCTGACCAGGCCGACGTTGACCGTGGTGCCGCGCTCGGGGGCGGCCGCCCCGGTGATCTGGGTGATGATCTCGGCCAGCGCGTGGATGGCGCTCGCTCCCGCCTCGGGGTCGAGGCCCGCGTGCGCCTCGATCCCGGTGACGGTCACGTCGAACAGGCCGACGCCCTTGCGCGCCGTCTTCAGCGCGCCGCCGCCCGACGCCTCGAACACCAGCGTCGCCAGGGCGTCCTCGCTGGCGGCCTCGATGTACGGCCGGGAGAACGGGCTGCCGATCTCCTCGTCGCCGTTGAACAGCAGCCGCACAGACGGGTGGGGCAGACCCAGCTCGCGCAGCCCGCGCACCGCCCAGATCGACTGCACCAGGCCCGTCTTCATGTCGAACACGCCCGGCCCGGTCGCCTTGCCCCCGGACACGGTGAACGGCCACTCGGCCAGCGTGCCCGTCGGCCACACGGTGTCGTAGTGGCTGGCCATGAGCACGGTGCCGGGAGCGGTGCCCCGGTAGGTCAGCTCCAGCACGTCGCCGAGCTCGCCGCCGTCGTGCACGGCGACCAGGTCGGGCGGGCCCAGCCGCTCGGCGGTCAGGGCGCGCACGCCGCCGAGCCCGACGGTCAGCATGGCCTTGTCGGAGCTGTGGGTCTCCAGCTCGACGACCGCGCGGATGTCGTCGAGCATGGCGGGCAGGGCCCCCCGGGTCCAGTCGGTGATCGACACGGGTTTCCTTCCTGGGGCCGGCGGACGGCCGCCCCGGCTCTGAGGCTGGCGGACGGGTGCTCGTGGGTCAGCGGACGGGTGCGCCGGGGCCCAGCGGGACGCCGAGCCACCAGAACACCGAGAGCAGTACTGTCCACCACAATCTCCCCAGGGGACACCGTCACCTTCAGGCGACGGGGGGAATCGGGAGCGGGAGGACAGTCAGGTCTGAGCGTGCCCTGACCTGTCTGGCCTACGCATCAAAGATCCCTATTCACCGTGTACCAGATGCGTGACACTGTGATAATGATCGCGTGACTCGCCAGGTGCGCACCTTCCCCGGCGCGGCGTACGACCTCAGGTACCACGTCGGGGCTGAACAAGAGCATTCAGGATGCGGGTTGGTCCGCGTTCCTGACGATCCTGTCGCACAAGGCTGAAAGCGCCGGTCGCAAGCTGATCGCAGTGAACCCCGCCAACACCTCCCGCACGTGCGCCGAATGCGGGCACTGCGCGAAGGAGAACCGCACCACCCAGGCCGAGTTCCGATGTACGGCGTGCGGACACACCGCGCACGCCGACCTGAACGCGGCTGTCAACATCTTGAGGGCAGGGCTTGCCCTTCGCGACGCTGCGGAAGCGGCCTAGCGAGAAGCCGCTCTCTTAGAGAGGGGAGGAGTCACACCACGAGCAGCGTGAGTGACCGCGCTGGCCGAGCTGTCCGAGGGTCAGCTCGCTCTCGTTACGAGCTAGTCGACCGCCTACCGGGCGATCCAGTCGCTGCTGCGGCGCGGCGTCGTCCGGCCGCGGGTGGAGGTCGTGCCCGCCCTGCTGGGCTACGCGCTGGATCCACCGCGAGGACGGCCGCCTGGTCGGCTGAGCCCGTGCCGCCGTCCCCGCGTTCGGATCACTCCGCCGCGTCACTTCGCTGCGTCACTCCGCGGCGGCGGAGGCGGGCTCCCGCAGCGGAAGACGCACCTCGAACCACGTCTCGCCGGGCACCGACCGCACCTTGATCTCGCCGCCGTGCCGCCCGGCGACGATCCGGTACGAGATGTCCAGCCCGAGCCCGGTGCCCTGGCCGACGCTCTTGGTGGTGAAGAACGGCTCGAAGATCCGGTCCTTGATCGCGTCGGCCACGCCGGGGCCGGTGTCGCCGATCTCGACGATCGCCTCGTCCTCGTCGTGCGCGGTGCGGATCGTCAGCGTGCCGTCCGCGCCCATGGCGTCGAGGGCGTTGTGGATGAGGTTGGTCCACACCTGGTTCAGCTCGCCGCCGTAGGCCGGGATCGGGGGGAGCGTCCGGTCGTAGTCGGTGACCACGCTGATGCCCGGCGGGATCTTCCCGCGGAAGATCGCGATCGTGCTGTCCAGCAGGTCGTGCACGTCCACGATCTGGAACGGCGCCCGGTCCATCTGGGAGTACTGCTTGGCCGAGCGGATCAGCGACGAGATGCGCTCGGTGGCCTCGGTCACCTCGCCCAGCATCTGCGAGATCTCGACCGCCTCCGACAGCCAGCGCAGCGCGGCCGGGGCGTGCTCGTCGCCCACCTTGCTGCGCACCTTGTCCAGGTGGGCCTGGCCGAAGCCGGCCTGGACCAGCGCCGGGGCCAGGTCCCAGGCGCCGTCCAGGCCCAGCTCCTCCAGCGCCTCGCCCAGCTCGTCCTCGGCGTCGGAGATCTCCAGCGGGGAGCGCGGCGGCAGCTTGCCCAGGGCCGCGGTGCAGTTCTCCTGCATCTCGACCAGCGCGCGCAGCCGCTCCGGCGGTATGCCGTTCTCGGCGAGCTGCGCCAGCTCCATCCGGGACGACCTGATCAGCGTGCGCAGCTCGCCCACGGCGCGGACCGCCGCGGCGGCCGGGTTGTTCAGCTCGTGGGTGAGCCCGGCGGTGATCGTGCCGAGCGCCGTCAGCCGCTGCCTGCGGTCGATGACCTCCCGCTGCATCCGGCCGCCCGACAGCATGCCGTCGAGCAGGTGCATCGCCATCGGGAACCACTCGGCCACGATGTGCGCGAACTTCCTGGCCGGCAGCAGGAACATCCGGCTCGGCGCGGTGACCCGCAGCGAGTGCTGGTAGGTCTGCGGCGCCCGGTCGCCCAGGTAGGCGGAGGTGGCCCCGCCGTACACGCCGGGCTGGGAGGTGCGGGGCATCGCGACGGTGCCGGCGCTGACCGTCTCCTGGACCATCTGGATCTCGCCCTCGATGAGCACCGCGAAGCACTCGGCGGGGTCGCCCTGCCGGATGACCAGGTCGTCGGCCTGGTACGACTGGACCTGGCCGCTCATGGCCAGCTTGGTGAGCTGCTCGTCGGTGAGCCGCTCGAACAGGAACAGTTTGCGCAGCTCGTCGATGTCGATCGTGGTGGTGGTCACTGCTTCTCCAGGTAGCGGTGCACGAGCGCGACGGCCATCGCGCCCTCCCCGACGGCCGAGGCGACCCGCTTGATCGACTCGGCGCGCACGTCGCCCGCGGCCAGCACGCCGGGGACGTTGGTCTCCAGGTAGTACGGCTCGCGGCGCAGCGGCCAGTTGCGCGGCCGCCGGCCGCCCTGCAGCAGGTCGGGCCCCGTCAGCACGAAGCCCTTGGAGTCGCGCTCGACCGTGTCGCCCAGCCAGGAGGTGTACGGCTCGGCGCCGATGAACACGAACAGCCACTGCGCGTCCACGGTGCGCTCCTCGCCCTTCGTGCTGAGCGTGAGCCGTTCCAGATGCCCGTCGCCCGCGCCGCCGGTGACCTGGGTCTGGGTGTGGACCTCGATGTTGGGGATGGCGTCGATCTGCTCGATGAGGTAGTGGGACATGGACCTCTCCAATCCATCACCTCTCACCAACAGATGGACCTTGCTCGCGAATCCCGACAGGTAGACCGCGGCCTGGCCGGCCGAGTTGGCCGCGCCCACGATGTAGACCTCCAGGCCGCGGCACGACGGCGCCTCGGTGAGCGCGGCGCCGTAGAAGACGCCCCGGCCGGTGAACTCGTCCAGGCCCGGCGCCTCCAGACGCCGGTAGGTGACGCCGGTGGCCAGGATCACCGCGTGCGCCGCGATCTCGCCGCCGTCCTTGAAGCCGACCACGCGGGCCTGGCCGCGCGGCTCCAGGTGGGTGACCTTGCGCGCGCTCAGCAGCTCGGCGCCGAACTTCAGCGCCTGCCGGCGGGCCCGGTCGGCGAGCTGCTGGCCCGAGACGCCGTCGGGGAAGCCCAGGTAGTTCTCGATCCGCGAGCTCTGACCGGCCTGGCCGCCGGACGCCTGCGCCTCCACCAGGACCGTGTTGAGCCCCTCGGAGGCGCCGTAGACCGCCGCCCCCAGCCCGGCCGGGCCGCCGCCGACCACGATGAGGTCGTAGAAGTCGGTGGCCGGCGTCGTGGACAGCCCCACGGCCGAGGCCAGCGTGGACGGGTCGGGCGCCTGCAGGGACGTGCCGTCGGCCGTGACCACCAGCGGCAGGTGGCACTGCTCGCCGACCGCCGCGACGAGCTGGGCGCCCTCGGGGTCCTCCGACAGCATCCACTGGTACGGGACGTGGTTGCGGGCCAGGAAGTCGCGCACCCGGTACGACGGGGCCGACCAGCGGTCGCCCACCACGCGCAGCTCCGCCACCTCCACCCGGTCGGTGCGGTGCCAGGCGTCGAGCTGGCCGTCGATCACCGGGTAGAACTTCTCCTCCGGCGGGTCCCAGGGCTTGAGCAGGTAGTGGTCGAGGTCCACCACGTTGATCGCCTGGATCGCGGCGTCGGTGTCGGCGTAGGCCGTCAGCAGCACCCGGCGCGCGTACGGGTACATGTCCATGGCCGCTTCGAGGAACTCCACGCCGTTCATCTGCGGCATGCGGTAGTCGGCGAGGATCGCCGCCACCTCGTCGCCGCGCAGGCGCATCTCCTTGACGGCCTCGATGCCCTGGTCCGCCGCTTCGGCGCGGACGATCCGGTAGGTCTGCCCGTAACGGCGGCGCAGGTCACGGGCGACCGCCCGCGACACACCCGGATCGTCGTCCACCGTCACGATGACCGGCTTGTCCATGGCCCTGCCTTCCATGAGGTTCTCATTCGAAGCATGTCACGCCAAACGGGCCTACCAGCAAGTCGGCGCCGGCAGGCCGTCCAGCGGCCGGGGTCAGGCGATGACCCGGCTCTCGCCGCCGTCCACCAGCAGCGAGACGCCGTTGACGTACGAGGCGCGCTCGCTGGCGAGGAACGCCACCACGTCGCCCACCTCCTCCGGCTCGCCGATCCGGCCCACCGGCACCCGCGCGGCCCGGCCGGCCAGGCCCTCGTCGCCGCCCGCCAGCTCGCGCAGCCGGTCGGTCGCGATCGGGCCCGGCATCACGTTGTTGACCAGCACGCCCTCGCCGCCGACCTCCCGGGCGAGGGTCCGGACGATGCCGGCCACGCCCGAGCGGGTGGCGTTGGACAGGGCCAGGCCGTCGAGCGCCTCGCGCGCCGAGCGGCTGGTGACCGTGACGATCCGTCCCCAGCCCCGCGAGCGCATCTCGGGCAGCACCGCGTGGATGAGGCGGACCGTGCCCAGCAGGTTGCGCTGGATCGCCACTTCCCACTCCTCCAGGCTCTTGTCGGTGAACCGCCCGGCGGGCGGGCCGCCGGCGTTGGCCACGAGGATGTCCACCGGTCCCAGCACGTCGCGCGTCTCGGCCGCGACGCGGGCGGCCGAGGCCGGGTCCTCCACGTCGGCCAGCACGGCGTGGACCACGCCGCCGAACTCCTGGAGCCCCACCACGGCGTCGGCCAGCCGCTCGGGGTCACGGGCCGTCACGCAGACGTCGCAGCCCTCCCGCGCCAGGCTCCGGGCGGCGGCCAGGCCGATGCCCGCGCTGCCTCCCGTGACGAGTGCGACCTTGCCCGCGATACCGAGATCCATGAGGCGACTATAGGAGCCCGTCCGGGGCCGCCCGCCGCCGGGCACGCGGGCGGCCGATCCGCGCGGCTGTTCGGTGGAAAAGCCGCGGCGGGCATGATGAGGTGGGGCGATGGCGAGAAATCTGATCCTGTCAGGAGGCCCGTTCCACGACTTCGACGCCACCTCCGCCGCACTCGCCGAGGTGCTGGCCGAGGTCGGGATCGAGTCGGAGATCACCGAGGACATCGCCGGCGCGCTCAGCGAGCCCTCCGAGCACCAGCTCATCACCGTCAACGCCCTGCGCTGGCGGATGGGCCAGGACCGCTTCGCCGATCTGCGCGCGCAGTGGCGCTTCGAGCTGCCCGCCCAGGCCCGCACCACGTTGCTGGACCACCTGGAGCGCGGCGGCGGCGTGCTGGCCATGCACGCCGCCTCCATCTGCTTCGACGACTGGCAGGGGTGGCCGCGCGTGCTGGGCGGGTGCTGGACCTGGCCCAAATCGCACCATCCGCCGCTCGGCTGGACCGGGGTGCGCGTCCACGGCGAGCACCCGATCGTGGAGGGACTGCGCGACTTCGACGTGGTGGACGAGGTCTACAGCGACCTGGAGGTGCTGCCCGACGTGCGGCCTCTCGCCTCCTCCAACGGGCAGCCCCTCATCTGGGCCCGGCCGGTGCGGCGCGGGCGCGTGGTCTACGACGCGCTCGGCCACGACACCCGCTCCTACGACAACGAGATCCACCGCACGCTGCTGCGGCGCGCCGCGCTGTGGTTACTGAAGCGTCCCGTCACCGTGGGGGACTGACGCCAGGAACTCCCGGATCTCCCGCGCCAGCTCGCCGGGGATCTCCTCGGCCATGTGGTGGCCGCTGTCGACGGCGTGCCCGCGCACGTCGTCGGCCCAGGAGTGCCAGAGCGCGAGCGGGTCGCCGTACAGGTCCTCCATGTCGTCCTTGGAGCCCCACAGGAACAGCGCCGGGCAGCGGACCCGGCGGCCCGCCGCCCGCGCGGCCTCGTCGGCCTCCCGGTCGACGCCGAGGCCGGCCCGGTAGTCCTCGCACATCGCGTGCACGACCTCCGGGTCGTGCAGGGCCGCGCGCAGGTCCTCGTACGCCTCCCGTCCCATGTGCTCGTCGGTGTACTGATACCAGGCGTCGGGGTCGGCGTTGATGACCCGCTCGGCGGGCTTGGCGGTCTGGCCGAGGAAGAACCAGTGCCACCAGCTCGCGGCGAACCGCGCGTCGCAGCGGGCCAGCGCCTCGCCGATCGGGACGGCGTCGAGCACGACCAGCCGGCTGACCGTGTCGGGATGGTCCACGGCCAGCCGGTGGGCGACGTACGCGCCCCGGTCGTGGCCCACGACGGCGAACCGGTCGTGACCGAGCGCGCGCATCAGCGCGACCATGTCGCGGGCCATCGCCCGCTTCGAGTACGGCTGGTGGTGGGGGGTGGGGGGGGGCTTGGAGGAGCGGCCGTAGCCGCGTAGGTCGGGGCAGACCACGGTGTGGTGGGGGGCCAGCCGGGCGGCCACCTGGTGCCAGGTGGCGTGGGTGCGCGGGTGGCCGTGGAGCAGGAGCACGGGGGCGCCGGCGCCGCCGTGGCGGACGAACAGCTCGGCCTCGCCCACGTCGATCCGGTCCGCCGCGAAGTTCTCGAACATGGGAGCGCGCCTACCCGGTGGGCCCGCTTTGATCCGTCCCGGTGGCGCGGGCTTCCGGCGCCTCGGGGGCCGGGACGAGGCCGAGGCGGTGGGCGGACTCCGACTCGTGGGCCATGCGGCGCAGCGTGTCGAGCGCCCGGCCGTACAGGACCGTGCCCAGCACCAGCGCCTCCACGGCGCTCTCCCGGGGCGCGTCGATCGGGATCTTGTCCATGTCGTCGCGGGCGATCCGCCGCGCGGTCTCGGCGTAGCGGGTCAGGTCGACGGACATGCCGAGCCGGCGCAGCGTGAGCAGCGTCTGGGCCAGCTCGGCCCGGGTCGGAGCCTGCGGCGTGATCGTCCAGCCCTGGCCGGCGACGACCCGGTCGGCCTCGGCCAGGGCCGCGTCCCACGCCTCGCCGGGCTCGGGCTCGACCGTGGGGCCGAGGGCGTAGTGGGCGGTGCCGAGGACCTGGTGGATGGGCAGCGTCTCGTCCTCCACGGCCTCGACCACCTGCTTGATGGCGGCCACGGGCAGCCTGCCGACCTCCAGCAGGGCCCGGATCAGCCGCAGCCGGCGCAGGTGGGAGTCGTCGTACTCGGCGCGGGTGGCGGCGACCTGCTCGCCCTGGTGCAGCAGGCCCTCGCGCAGGTAGTACTTGATGGTCGCGATCGCCACGCCGGACCGGGCGCTCAGCTCCGAGATGCGCATCACTGGATAATAACGCTATCCAGTACGGGCGAGGTGTCGCGCCGCGTGCGCCAGGTCGTCCACCTCGGCCTGGCGGTTCCACAGGAAGACCACCTCGATCGGCGGCACGTCCTCCGCCAGCGGCACGAACACCAGGCCGTCCGGCACCGCGACTTCCTCGCGGACGCTCAGCGAGTACCCGGCGCCCGCCTCGACCATGGTGATCACCGCGTCGTGCCCGGCCGCGGACGGGCCGAGCCGCGGGTGTAAGCCCACCCGGACGAACCCCTCCAGGAAACGCCGGGCCCCCGCGACCGCGTCGGAGTCGGGCATCACCAGGGGGAGGGCGGCGAGATCGGCCAGCGACAGGGGATCGCCCGCGGCCAGCTCGTGCCCGCGGGGCAGCAGGGCGCGCACCCGGCAGCGGCGCACCGTCATGCGGGCCACGCCGCGCGGCAGCGAGCCCGGGGCGTACCCGAGTCCGGCCTGGAGGGTGCCGTCGGCGATGGAGACGAGCTGCTCGGCCGTGCTCATCGGCGCCACCCGCAGCCTGGTCCCCTCGACGCGGGCGAGCATGCGCGCCACGACGTCACCGAGGCCGTCGGCCACGCCGAGCCGGATCGCGCGCCCCCTGCCCCGGGCGGCGGTGACGGCACGCTCGAAGGCGTCCACCGCGACCGTCGCCTGCGCCAGGAACGCCTCGCCCGCCTCGGTCAGCCGCACGCCGCTGGGCGAGCGCGTGAAGAGCTCGACCCCGATCTCCTTCTCCAGGGCGCGCAACTGCTCCGACAGGGTCGGCTGGGGAACCTGGAGCACCGCGGAGGCCCGCCGGAGGCTGCCCGCGCGGGCGATCGCGATCGCGTGCCGTACGTGCCGTAGATCCATCGCTCACCTCTTGGTGATGGGGATCGGGTATCGCTTGATCACCTTCCCGTATTACAGCCGGAGATTGCCGAGCAAGCGCTTGTCTAAAGAACGGCGGCGCGTTAGCGTGACGGCGAGCACCGCAGACGTCGCCCGCCGGGACGGATCGCGCCCCGTCCCGGCGGGCGACCGCGACCGCGACCGCGACCGGAGCCGGCCCGTCCGCGCGCCTGGCCAGGGGAGGACGTCCATGCAGCCGTTCGCCGGGCGCGCGGCCGTGGCCGGGGTCGGGATGACCGCCCTGACCCGCGAGTCCGGCCGCACGGTGCTGGACCAGGCGCTGGAGGCGTGCCGCGCCGCCTGCGCCGACGCGGGCCTCCTGCCCGCCGAGGTGGACGCCGTCCTCAGCTACCACATGAACGACTCGGTGCCCGTCGTGCAGGTGGCCCGCGCGCTCGGGATCGAGCGCCTCGGCTGGCACAACGACATCGCCGGCGGCGGCACGCAGGCCGCCTCGATCCTCGGCGACGCCGCGATGCTCGTCCACGCCGGGCTGGCCCGCAACGTCCTCGTCTACCGGGCGCTCAACGGCCGCTCCGGGCGGCGCATGAACACCGTCTCCACCGGCCCGCAGGAGCGCTTCACCTACGGCATGGCCGGGCCGATCCCGATGTTCGCGCTGGCCGCCACCCGCTACCTGTACGACACCGGCCTCACCGAGGAGCACCTGCACGCGGTCGTCGCCCAGTCGCGCGCCAACGCCAAGACCAACCCCCGGGCGCTGCGGCGGGGGCCGATGGAGCTCGACGACTACCTGGCCAGGCCGTACGTCTGCACGCCGCTGCGCACCGCCGACTGCTGCCAGGAGACCGACGGCGCGTGCGCGCTGCTGGTCAGCGGCGTGCTCGATGGTCCGCGCGTGCGGGCCGTGGTGCGCGGGGGCGGGCCCGGCTGCTCGGCGATGGACCGGGCGCCCGACGTCACCGACGTCTTCTCGGCGTACGTGGCGCCCATGCTGTGGGAGGCGTCGGGCATGCGCCCCTCGGACGTGGACGCGGCCCTGCCCTACGACGCGTACTCGTGGCTGGTGCCCAGGCAACTGGAGGACTTCGGCCTCGTGGAGCGGGCCGACCTCGGCGCGTACCTGCTGGAGCGCCGCCACGCGTGGGTCAACCCGCACGGCGGCCTGCTGTCGGAGGGGTACGTGCACGGCCTCAACAACGTGGCGCAGGCCGTGCGGGAGCTGCGCGCGGGCCGCGAGGCGGCGCTCGTCACGGGCTTCGGCGGCAGCTACGGAAGCGCCGCGATCCTCACCTCATGAAAAATCCTGAAATGCTCGGGGGCCTTCAGACATGAAGGGGATGTTCCACCATCCCCTGACACAGGAGGCCGACCATGGGGACCGCCCGTGGATGACGACCGGAGGACCCGGTTCGAGGCCGTTTACGAGCAGACGTACGAGCAGATCCTCGGATACGCGGCGCGCCGCTGCGACTCGCCGGAGGACGCCGCCGACGTGGTGTCCGAGACGTTCGCCATCGCCTGGCGCCGCACCGACGCGCTGCCGCCCGGCGACGAGGCCCGGCTGTGGCTGTACGGCGTCGCCCGCAACGTCCTGGCCAACCACCGCCGCGGCGCGGCCCGGTGGCGCCTGGTCGCGCTCGACGCCGACGTGGCCGACCTCTACGCCCCTTCGCCCGAGGGCAGCGTCGAGCTGAGCTCGATCGCCCGGGCCTTCAAGGAACTGCCCGACGGCGACCGGGAGCTGCTGTCGCTGGTCGCCTGGGAGGGGCTCGACCCCGGCCAGATCGCCAAGGTCCTGGACTGCTCCCGCAATGCCGTGCGCATCCGTCTCTACCGCGCCCGCAAGCGCTTCGCCAAGGCTCTGGCCGGCGCGGGCGTGTCCGCCAACCGCTTCGCCTTGGAGTCCGTATGAACGAGCTGACCGACCTCGCCCGCGTCCGTGACGACGAGCTGGCGGGCCGGGCGTCCGGCGCGGGGGCGCGGGCGCTGCTGGCCTCCGTCACGGCCGTGGACCCGGACGAGATCCCGCACGCGGTGCCCGCGCCGGGGAACCCGCGCAGGCGCCGCACCCGCCGCCTGCTCGCAGGGGCTCTCGCGACGGCCGCGCTCGCCGCCGCGGTCGTGCTCGGGCCCAGCTTCCTGGAGGACGGCTCGGGTCCGGCGACCTCCTACGCCAACTCGGCCATCGAGATCCGGCGGGAGGGCGACCAGTGGGTCGCCCGGATCCGCGACCCGCTCGCCGACCACGCCCTCTACACCGAGGGGTTCCGGGCGGTGGGGCTGGACGTGGAGCTCACGCTGGTGCCGGTCGCCCCCGACTCCGTGGGCACGCTCGTCAAGGCCGGCATGCGCGAAACAAAGCCGCCCGCCCCCGACGACGTCGTCGGCATCGGCGGTGAACTCGAACCCGCCGGCTGCACGCTCGGTCACGAGGACTGCGCGCTCACGATCCAGGTGGGCAAGGACTTGGCCGGCAAGGCCCAGCTCAGCCTGGGCCGTCCGGCCCGACCGGGGGAGCACTACGAGTCGTTCAGCGTGGCCACCCGCAAGGGGGGGATGCTGGCCGGGGTCCGCGTGGACGAGCGGCCGGTGCGCGAGGTCCTGGCGGAGGTGCACCGGCGCGGCCTCAAGGCGGTCTTCCAGATCATCGAGCCGAACCCGGGCGGCAATGGCTACGGCATGGATCCCAAGCGGCAGTCCGACCCCGTGGGCGGCGACTGGACCGTCTGGGAGGCGGTGGCGGACCAGCCGGGTGTCGTGCGCCTCCTGGTGTCCGAGAAGCGGATCGCCAATAACCCGCTCTACGGCGGCCCCAAGCCCCCGGAGGACACGAGCGAGTGATCAGGAGGCGGCGGTGAAGAGCGGGTGCAGCTCGCGCGCCCGCTCGGGCGACAGCAGGTCGCGGGCCGCCAGCCACGCCGCCGCCCCGGCCGCGTCGCCCGCCGTGGTCACCTCCCGGCCCGCCAGCAGTGCGCCCACCGCCTGCCGGACAGGCCCGTCGCTGGTGAGCACGCTCCCGGCCAGCACGGTCGGCCCGGACACGTGGACCCGCCCGACCGTGGCCACCAGGTGGCCGGCCGCCTCGCGGACGATCTCCACGGCCATCGGGTCGCCCGCCGCGGCGGCCCGGCTCACCAGCGCCGCCAGCGACGCGAGCCGCATGTGGTCGGCCTGGGCGAGCCGCACGACGCGGTCGGCGTCGGCGCGCGTCGTGGCGCCCCGCCGGTCGCCCAGGAAGTCGTTCAGGACCAGCTCGACCAGCGCTCCCTCGCGCGTGCCGCGGTCGAGGGCCGCGACCACGGCCTTGGCGGCGGCGCGGCCGATCCAGAAGCCGGAGCCCGCGTCGCCCAGCAGCCAGCCGAGCCCGTCGGCGATGACCTCCAGCTCGTGGTCGGTGACGCGGGCGGCCACCGCGCCGGTGCCGGACAGCAGCAGCGAGCCGGACGGCTCCGGCGTGCCCGCCACGTACGCGATCACCACGTCGCCGGCGACCCGGGGCCCGGCGGCGACGCCGTGGTCGGCCCAGACCTTGGCCAGCTCGCCGGTCAGCTCCTCGACCTGACCGGCCACGCCGGCCAGGGAGGCCACCACGCGGGACGGGTCGATGCCGTCGAGCGCCTCGGCCAGGGCCTCGCCGATCGCCGCGACCGCCTTGCCGAGGCCGTGGGCGCTCGGATTGCCGGCTCCGGCCCGGCCGTAGCCGGCGCGGGACCCGTCCAGCGCGTGGACCGCCACCCGGGTGGAGGTGGCGCCGGCGTCGACCCCGATCACGAACGACTTGGTCACGGTCCGATTCTGGGGCTTGACTCGACCAGCAAGCAAGAATAATTTTCGCCAGAAGACCGGGTATTCGGAAGGAATATTCGTGACTTCAGGGGCCCTTGGGCGCGTCGAAACAGAACTACCCGGTTTGCCGGAGGCATTGCGCCGGGTCGGCGAGGTGATCCTGGGCGATCCCGCCGAGGCCGCGCGCTCGACGATCATCGCGCTCGCCGAGCGGGCGGGCAGCTCGCCCGCCACCGTGACGCGCTTCTGCCGCGCGTTCGGCTTCTCCGGCTACGCCGAGCTGCGGGTGGCGCTGGCCACCGAGACCGGCCGGGCCGCGCAGGCCGGATGGGGCGCGGGCGTGGGCCACGAGATCGGCCCGGACGACCCGCTCGACTCCGCCATCGAGGTCATGGCCGCCGCCGACGCCCGGCTCATCCAGGACACCGCCGCCCAGCTCGACTCCGAGACGGTCGCCCGTGTGGCCGACGCCGTGGTGGCCGCCCGCCGCGTGCTGCTCGTCGGCGTCTCCACCAGCGGCAACGTCGCCACCATGCTCGAAGGCCGGCTGCGCCGCATCGGCCTGCCGTGCTGGAGCGCGGGCGACGCGCACGTCGCGCTGTCCGACGCCGCGCTGCTCGGCGCGGGCGACGTCGCGATCGGCATCAGCCACCGGGGCCGCACGCGCGAGGTGATGGAGGCGCTGGCCGAGGCCGGCAGCCACGGCGCGACGACGGTCGCCGTCACCTCCTTCGCCCGCTCGCCGCTGGCCGAGCTGGCCGACCTCGTGCTCACGACGGCCAGCCGCGAGACCACGTTCCGGCTCGGCGGGCTGGCGGCCGTCCACTCACAGCTGTTCGTGCTGGACGCCGTGTACGTGGCGGTCGCCCAGCGCACCTACGAGCGCACCAACGAGGCGTTCGAGCGCACGATCAGCGCCGTGGAGAGCCACCGGGTGGAGAGAGGCTGAATGACGTACGCGACCAAGGCCCTGGAGCTCGCGCACCGGGTCGCCGAGAGCCAGGCGGAGCCCGTGGACCGGGCGGCGGGGCTGATCGTCGACGCGCTGTGGGCCGGCGGGGTGGTGAACGCCTTCGGGTCCGGGCACTCCGAGGCGATCGCCATGGAGATCGCCGGGCGCGCCGGCGGGCTGGTGCCCAGCAACCGGCTCTCGCCGCGCGACCTCGTCCTGTACGGCGGGGAGCCGCCCGGCGTCCTGACCTCCGAGCTGGAGCGCGACCCCGCGATCGCCCGGCGGATCTACGACCTCGCCCCGGTGGACCCGCGTGACGTGTTCGTGCTCGTCTCCAGCTCCGGCGTGAACGGCACGGTGGTGGAGCTGGCCACGATCGTCAAGGAGCGCGGCCACCCCCTGATCGCCATCACCTCGGTCGAGCACAGCACCCGGATGACCTCGCGCCACCCCTCCGGCCGCCGGCTGCTGGACCTGGCCGACGTCGTCCTCGACAACGGCTCGCCGTACGGCGACGCCGTCCTCGAACTGCCCGGCGGCGGCACGTACGGCGCCGTCTCCACGATCACCTCGGCGCTGCTCGCGCAGATGGTCGTCACCGAGGCGGTGGAGCGCCTGGCGGCCCTCGGCGAGACGCCGCCCATCTACCTGTCGGTCAACGTGACCGGCGGCGACGAGCACAACAAGGCCCTGGAGAGCCGCTACGCGGGGCGCATCAGACGCGGAGCCTGAAAGTCAGGAGAGCACCATCATGACCAACACCCCCCAGAACATCACCCGGCGCCAGCTCCTCCGGGGCGCCGCGCTGGTCCCCGTGGCCGGCGCGCTCGCCGCCTGCGCCACGCCGGCGTCCAAGGCGCCGGCCTCGTCCTCGGCCGCGCCGGTGGCCACCAGCGCCGCCAACCCCTTCGGCGTCGCGGCCGACAAGCCGCTGGAGGTCTGGATCTTCGACGGCGGCTTCGGCACCGCCTACGCCAAGGACATCCACCAGCCGCTGTTCAAAGCCAAGTACCCCAAGGCGCAGATCAAGATCGAGTCCACCAAGGAGATCACCAAGGTCCTGCAGCCGCGCTTCGCCGGCGGCAACCCGCCGGACGTCATCGACAACTCCGGCGCCAACGCCATGGACTTCGGCGCGCTCGCCCAGGACGGCCAGCTCCAGGACCTCGCCCCGCTGCTCGACGCGCCGAGCTGGGACGACCCCAACGTCAAGGTGCGCGACCTGCTCGACCCGGCCGTCGTCGAGATCGGCACCTACGACGGCAAGTTCGCGGTGCTCGGGTACGTCAACTACATCTTCGGCGTCTGGTACTCGCAGAAGGTCTTCCGCGACAACGGCTGGCAGGTGCCGAAGACCTGGGACGAGTTCCTCAAGCTCTGCGAGACGATCAAGAAGTCCGGCAAGATGGCGCCCTTCACCTACGCCGGCAAGTTCCCGCAGTACCTGTACGAGCCGCTGCTGACCATGGCCGCGAAGATCGGCGGGCCGGAGGTGCTCGTCAACATCGACAACCTGGAGGACGGCGCCTGGACCGCCGAGCCGATGAAGCAGTCGGCCGCCGCCTGGGCCGAGATCGGCGCGAAGTACCTCATGGAGGGCACCGCCGGCCTCGACCACGTCCAGACCCAGACCGCGCAGAACAAGTACAAGGTGGCCATGCTGCCCGCCGGGTCGTGGCTGGAGAACGAGCAGAAGACCACCACGCCCGCCGACTTCGAGTACGGCATGTTCCCGCTGCCCGACTTCACCGGCTCCGACAAGATGCCGTACGGCACCCTGCACACCTCGCCCGGCGAGAACTTCATCGTCCCGGCCAAGGGCGCCAACCCCCAGGCCGGCATGGAGTACCTGCGCGCCATGCTGTCGAAGAAGGCGGCCGGCGACTTCAGCGAGCTCGTCCGCACCGTCTCGGTCGTCAAGGGCGCGGGCGAGGGCCGGCAGCTGTCCCCGGGCGCGGCCAGCGCGTCCAAGGCCGTCACCGCCGCGGGCGCCAACACCGTCACCTACCGCTGGCAGACCTGGTACGGCCAGCTCAAGGACGAGGCCATCGCCGCCACCGGCGAGCTGATGACCGGCGGCCTCACCCCTGACAAGTACCTGGAGCGGCTGCAGAAGAAGGCCGACGAGATCAAGGGCGACTCCTCGATCAAGAAGTTCAAGCGCTGATGCTGTTCCAGCGCTACCGCCGCGGGCTGTTCATCACCGCCTTCCTCGCGGCCCCGGTGACGCTCTACCTGGTGTACGTCATCTCCCCGTACATCCAGGCGTTCTACATCGCGACGACCGACTGGCGCGGTGTGAGCGCCACGCCGAGCTTCATCGGGTTCGAGAACTTCACGAGGCTGTTCTCCGACGGGATCTTCTGGAAGGCGGTGCGGCACAACGCGGCGCTGCTCGTGCTGCTGCCGCTGCTGACGATCGTCATCGCGCTGTTCTTCGCCTTCCTGCTCAACGTGGGCGGCGGCAGCGGCGGCCGGGAAGGCGTCAGGGGCTCCAAGCTCTACCGGGTGATCTTCTTCTTCCCGCAGGTGCTGGCCGTCGCGGTGGTCGCGGTGCTGTTCCAGCAGGTGTTCCGGCCCGACGGCAGCGGCATGCTCAACGGGCCGCTCATGGCGCTCGGGATCGAGCCGATCGGGTTCCTGTCGAACCCGGGCGTCGCCTTCTGGTCGGTCCTCGGCGTCATGGTCTGGCAGGCCGTCGGGTTCTACGTGGTGCTCTTCTCCGCCGGCCTCGCCTCGATCCCGCGCGACATGTTCGAGGCGGCGCAGATCGACGGGGCCGGGCGGGGGAGCCTGTTCTTCCGCATCACGCTGCCGCTGCTGTGGGACACCGTGCAGGTGGCGTGGGTGTACCTCGGCATCCTGGCGCTCGACGTGTTCGCGATCGTGTGGGTCATGACCGACCAGCACGGCGGCCCGGACTTCTCGACGACCGTCATGGCGGCCGAGATCTACCGCAACGCGTTCTCGTACTTCCGCTTCGGCTACGCCTCCGCGCTCGGCGTCGTGATGTTCTTCTTCACCGTCGGCTTCGCGATCATCTCGCTGCGCCTGTCGAGGCGCGAACGAATCGAGTACTGATGACGACGACCATGACCTCGGGGACGGTCGCGACCTCGCGCGGGGAGGAGCGGCGCGAGCGCCGGCGGCGCCTCGGGCCGCTGGGCGTGCTGTCGCACATGGCGCTGCTGGTGTGGACCGTGCTCGTCGTGGTGCCGATCCTGTGGACGTTCCTCGCCTCGGTCAAGAGCGAGGACGAGATCTTCGGCGACGCCTGGTCGCTGCCGGAGACCCTGCACTGGGACAACTTCGCCCGGGCCTGGGAGCAGGCGCACATCGGGCAGTACACGCTCAACAGCGTCATCGTGGTGTCGTTCAGCACCCTCGGTACCATGCTGGTCGGCTCCATGGCCGCGTACGTGCTGGCCCGCTATCCGTTCCGTGGGAACCGGGCCTTCTACCTGCTGTTCGTCTCCGGTCTGGCCCTCCCCGTCTACCTGGCGCTGAGCCCGCTGTTCTTCGTGGTGCAGAACATGGGCAACGTGCCGGTGCTCGGGCCGTTCATCGGGCTCAACACCCACGCCGGGCTGATCCTCGTCTACATCGCGCACTCGATGCCGTTCACCGTGTTCTTCCTGGCGGCCTTCTTCCGCACCCTGCCCACGGCGGTCGGCGAGGCGGCCATGGTGGACGGCGCCTCGCACACGCGCGTGTTCTTCCAGATCATGCTGCCGATGGCCCGGCCCGGCATCGTGAGCGTCACCATCTTCAACGTGCTCGGCCAGTGGAACCAGTACCAGCTCCCGCTGGTGCTGCTCCAGGAGCGCGACAAGTGGGTGCTCACCCAGGGCATCGCCGACATCTCCACCGCCGCCGGCTACGACCAGGACTGGTCGGCGCTGTTCGCCGCCCTGACCCTGGCCATCCTGCCCATGCTGGTCGTCTACACGATCTTCCAGCGGCAGATCCAGGCCGGACTGACCGCCGGGGCGCTGAAGTGACCGGGTGACGCGGACGGGCCCGGGGCCCTCGCACGGCGGGCCCGGCGGGCCTAGGCTGCGCAGTGTGATCGCCGACATCCGCGCGCTCCTGGCCCGCCATCTGCCCGGCCACGAGATCCACTCCATCGTCCGGCTCGGCGAGGGCCTGGACAACGTCGTGTACGAGATCGACGGCGAGCTGATCGTCCGCGGCGCGAGGGTCGCCGACGGCGACGAGACCCGGCGCGAGACCGCCCTGCTCGCCGCCGTGCGCGCCATCTCCCCGCTGCCGGTGCCCGAGGTGGTCTTCAGCGACCCGGAGGCCGCCGTCATCGCCTACCGCAAGCTGCCCGGCCGGCCGGTCAACCTGCACCCGCTGCCCGACCCGATGCGGCTGGCCGAGCCGCTGGGCGCGTTCCTCAGCGCCCTGCACGCCGCCCCCGCCGACGGGCTGCGCGAGCTGGCGCCGCCCGACCTCTACCCCGCGCCCACGCTGCTCCAGGACGCCGGCCAGAACTACCGCGACGTCGAGGAGCACGTGCCGGAGGAGCAGCGCCCGCTGGTCGAGGCGTTCCTGCGCGCCGCGGTGCCCGCCGACACCGCCGTGCTGCGGTTCTGCCACAACGACCTCGGCGCCGAGCACCTGCTGGCCGACCCGGAGACCGGCCTGCTGACGGGCGTCCTCGACTGGACCGACGCGGCGTTCACCGACCCGGCCCACGACTTCGCCCGCGTCTACCGCGACTTCGGCCCCGAGGTGTTCGAGGCCACCGCCGCGCACTACGACGGCGGCCTCGGCGAGGACGACCGGGCGCGGGTGCGCTTCTACGCCCGGTGCGCCCTCATCGAGGACCTGGCCTACGGCCTGAGCACGGGCCCCCGCCACTACGCGGACGCCGCCCTGGCCAACCTGGTCCGCACGTTCAGCTGAGGGCCAGCTCCTCGCGCAGGCGGCGCGTGGCCGCCACCACGTTCGTCAGCGCCGCCTCGACCTGCTCGTACGTGCGCGTCTTCAGCCCGCAGTCCGGGTTCACCCAGAGCCGCCCGGCCGGCAGGGCCTTCAGCGCCTCACGCAGCAGCCGCTCGACCTCCTCGCCGCCCGGCACGCGCGGCGAGTGGATGTCGTACACCCCCGGCCCGAGCCCGCGCCCGAACCCGCCGACCGCCCCCAGGATCCGCCCGCCCGAGCGGGCCGACTCGACGGTGGTGACGTCGGCGTCCAGGCCGTCGATCGCGGCCAGGATCTGGTCGGCGTCCGAGTAGCACAGGTGCGTGTGGATCTGGGTGGCGGTGTCCGCGCCCGAGGTGGCCCGGCGGTACGCGGCGACGGACCACTCCAGGTAGTCGGCCTGCGCGGCGCGGCGCAGCGGCAGCAGCTCACGCAGCGCCGGCTCGTCCACCTGGATCACCGGCACCCCGGCCGCCTCCAGGTCGGACACCTCCTCCCGGATCGCCTCCGCCACCTGGAACACCACGTCGCGCAGCGGGAGGTCGTCCCGGACGAACGACCAGGCGACGATCGTGACCGGCCCCGTGAGCATGCCCTTGACCGGGCGGTCCGTCAGCGACTGGGCGTGGCGGGCCCACCGCACGGTGATCGGCCCGGGCCGGGAGACGTCGCCGTGCAGGATCGGCGGGCGCGTGCAGCGGCTGCCGTACGACTGGACCCAGCCGTCGCGGGTGACCGCGAAGCCGTCCAGGTGCTCGGCGAAGTACTGCACCATGTCGTTGCGCTCCGGCTCGCCGTGGACGAGCACGTCGAGGCCGAGCCGCTCCTGGGCGCGGACGGCCCGCTCGATCTCCGCCTCCACCAGCCGGTCGTACTCCCGCTCGGGCAGCGTCCCGGCCGCCACGGCCGCGCGGGCGGCGCGCAGCTCGCCGGTCTGCGGGAACGAGCCGATCGTGGTGACGGGCAGCGGCGGCAGCCCCAGCCGCTCGGCCTGGGCGGCGGCGCGCACCGCGTACGGCGCCCGCTCACCGGCCGGGACGGGCGCGGCCAGAGGCACCGACGCCGCCGCCGGTTCCGGGCCGTCCCAGGACGAGCGCGCCAGCTCCACCACCTCGGCGACCTTCTGCTCGGCGAAGGCCAGCCGCGCCCGCAGCGCCGGGTCGAGGTCCGGCTCGGCCGCCACGTCGTACGGGACGTGCAGCAGCGAGCACGACGTGCCGACCACCACGTGCGCGGCGTGCGCGCGGACCGTCCGCAGCGCGTGCGCGGCCCGCTCCGGCTCGGTGCGCCACACGTCGCGCCCGGACACCACGCCCGCCACCACGGTCTTGCCCGCCAGCGCCGCGACCCCGTCCAGGCCGCCGCGCACCAGGTCCACGCCGATCGCCTCCACGGGCGTGGCGGCCAGCACCGGCAGCGCCTCGCCCAGGTCGCCGTAGGGTGCGGCGACGAGCAGGCCGGGCCGCTCGGCGGCGCCGCCGAGCCGCTCGTACGCCTCCCGGACCGCGGCGAGCTCGGCCGGCCCGAGGTCGGTCACCAGCGCGGGCTCGTCGAGCTGCGCCCAGGCGACGCCCTCGGCGGCCAGCTCCGCGAGCAGCCGCTCGTAGCAGGCCAGCACGTCGCCGAGCCGGTCCAGCGCCGCCGCGCCGCGCTCCGACAGCAGCAGGAACGTCACCGGTCCGAGCACCACGGGGCGGGTCTCCAGACCCAGCGCGCGCGCCTGCCGCACCTCGCCGAGGGGCTTGGCGGCGTCGAGGGCGAAGGCCGTGTCGGGCCCGACCTCGGGCACGATGTAGTGGTAGTTCGTGTCGAACCACTTGGTCATCCGCAGCGGCGCGAGGCCGTCGGTGCCGCGGGCCATGGCGAAGTAGGGGTCCTCGGCGTCCAGGTACCTCTTTGGCACCGCCCCCAGCATCACGGCCGTGTCCAGCACGTGGTCGTAGAGGGAGAAGGTGTTGGACGGCAGCGCCTCCAGCCCCAGCTCGGCGAGCCGGAGCCAGGTCCGCTCCCGCAGCTCGGCCCCGGCGCGGTCCAGTTCCTCGCGGGTCGAGCGGCCGTCCCAGTACGCCTCCAGGGCGCGCTTCAGCTCCCGGCGCGGGCCGATCCGGGGATAGCCCAGCACGGTGGAGGCGGGGAAGGCGGGCGGCGTGGACATGCGTGCTCCCTGTGTGGTCGTGGCGCGATCGACGTGTGGCGTGGCGATCGGCGCGCGGCTTGATCAATGCCGGGAATCGTGCCCACTGCTCCGGGGTGGGTGCACCATGGATTCGTGACGCTTATGCTCCGGGAGATTCAGTGCTTCGCCCGCGTGGCGGACCGGCTCAGCTTCTCGCGGGCCGCCGCCGACCTCGGGATGTCGCAGCCCGCCATGAGTCAGGCGATCACCCGGCTGGAGCGGTCGTCCGGCCTCCGGCTCTTCGAGCGCAGCGCGCGGGCCGTCCGGCTCACGGCCGAGGGCAGGGCCCTGCTGCCGTACGCGGAGCAGGTGCTGGAGTCGGCGTCGGCCTTCTCCACGGAGGCTTCCCGGCTGGCCCGGCCGAGCATTCACCTGGCTTATCCACCGCTCGTCGGTTCGCTCGTCGCCCGGGTCGCCAGGAGGCTGGCCGCCCGCACCCCGCCTGTCGGCGTGGAGCTGCGCGTCGCCGACCGCGCCGAGGCGTCGGCCGCGCTGGCCCGGGGCGAGGTGTCGGCGGCGGTCCTCGTCGTCCCCGCGCCCGCGCCCCTGGTCACCGGGGCCCGCTTCCACGTGTCCGTGGACCATCTGGCCGTGCCCGCCGGGCACCCGCTCGCCGCCCGGCCCCGCGTCGAGCCGCGGGACCTGGCGGGCCGCACGGTGCTCGCGCCGGGCGGCCGGCCGTGGCCGGGGCTGCCGGGCCGCACCCGGGCGGCGCCCGGCGACGACTTCGCCGCGGCCCTCGACCTGGTCGCGGCCGGCGCGGGGCTGCTGCCGGCCCCGCAGCTCCTGGTGCGGGCCGTGCGCCGCGACGACGTGACGTTCGTCCCGCTGGCGGCCGGCGACCTGCGGATCACCTACGGGCTGGCCTGGTCGCGCGAGCGGGTCACGCCGGAGCTGATGGCGCTGGTGCAGGCGGTGCAGGACGCCCTGTGGACCCGCTGACCCCTTCGCGGCCCCCGGCGCACCCCGCGAGACGCCGGGGTCAGGCCACGGGCAGGTTCTTCAGCGCCTCGCGGCGGCTGAGCCCGCTGATGCCCTTGGCCCGCACGTAGCGCACGACCTCGTCCGGGTTGGTCTTGGCGTACTCGCGCAGCGCCCACCCGATCGCCTTGCGGGCGAAGAAGTCGTTGTCGGACAGGCTGGGCTCGATGCAGGCGTAGAGCAGGGCGGTGTCGGTGCGCTGCCTGAACCGGTTCTGGCACAGGATGGCCGTGCGCCGCTTCCACAGGTCGCCGTCGTGCGCCCACTCCAGCAGCAGGGGCCGCATCACGTCGGGGAAGGCGGCCAGCAGCCCGCCGACGCGGTGCGTGGCCAGCTCGTCCACGTAGTCCCACCAGGCGCCGCTGACGATCATCTCCTCGTACATCGGCAGCGTGTAGAGCGTCTGGAACGCACGGTAGTGCGCGTAACCGGTCAGCTCGACGGCCGCGTAGCGCTCCTCGCGGTACTCGGCCTCGCGCCACAGCGCGAGCACGGCCTGCCGCCACTCGGGCGCGGTGGCGATGCGGTGGCCCGCGAAGACCCGCTTGAGCGCGGCCCGGCGCGGCGCCGCCTGGACGCCCAGGAAGGGCATCGAGGACTTCATGTACGCCTGCATGAGCGGGGCCTTGGCGGGCTCGGCCGCCGCGCGCAGGGCCGCGCGCACCGCGTCGCGCACGGCCGCGGGTGCCGCCTCGGGCGCGCTCATCCCTTCTGGGTGGTGCGCTCGCCGGTGGCCACGCCGTCGAAGAGCACCGTGATGTAGTGCTCGGCCAGGCCGGTCGTGTTGAGCCGGCCGCCGGGCCGGAACCAGCGCACGGCCACCCAGATGGTGTCGCGGATCATGCGGTAGGTGAGCTTGGGGTCGATGTCGGCCCGGAACTGCCCGGCCGTCTGACCGGCCTTGATCTGCGCCACCCACATCTGCTCGACCTCGTCCTCGGCCTTGACGAGGTAGTTGAACCGCTCGAACTGGCGCAGGTAGTTCCAGTCGTTCTGCATGACGGTGATCGCGGCGCGGTGCGGCTCCAGCGTGCCGAAGCCGATGCGCACCATTTCCGACAGCACCGTGCGCGGGTCGGAACCGGACTCCAGGGCGGCGCGGTAGCGGGCGATGAGGTCGTCGAGGAAGGTGGACAGCACCTCGTCGACGATCGTCTCCTTGGAGTCGAAGTGGTGATAGAGACTTCCGGAGAGAATGCCCGCCTCTGTGGCGATCTCACGCACGGTCGTGGCCTGGAAGCCCTTGCGTGCGAAGATCTCCGCGGCGAGCTTGACCAGATGGTCGCGGCGCTCCGAGGCCGAACCCGAGGAACCCGCGCGCTGGCGCTTGGCGGGGGCGGCCGTGGTGGAGCCGGAGCTCTTACGCGTTGTCACGCTCTCCATTATGAGCCCTGGGGCAATCGCTTGTTCACGGAAGTGTGCCTGCTCATCCGCCATTCTCGATGTGACCAAGCGCTTGCTACCATACGATGATGAACGAGGCCTACATCGTCGGCGCGGTCAGGACCCCGGTCGGGCGCAGGAACGGCGGCCTGTCCCGCGCCCACCCCGCCGACCTCGGCGCCCACGTGCTGAAGGAGCTGATGGCGCGCACCGGGGCCGACCCGGCCGCCGTCGAGGACGTGGTCTTCGGCTGCGTCGACACCATCGGGCCGCAGGCCGGCGACGTCGCCCGCACCTGCTGGCTGGCCGCCGGGCTGCCGGAGGAGGTGCCGGGCGTCACGGTCGACCGCCAGTGCGGCTCCTCGCAGCAGGCGCTGCACTTCGCCGCGCAGGCCGTCCTGTCCGGCACCGCCGACCTGGTCGTGGCGGGCGGGGTGCAGAACATGAGCATGGTCCCGATCTCCTCGGCCATGCACGCGGGCGTGCCGCTCGGCCACGAGACGCCGTTCTCCGGCTCCAAGGGCTGGAGCGAGCGGTACGGCACGCGGGAGGTCTCGCAGTTCGCCGGGGCCGAGCAGATCGCCGCCACCTGGGACGTCTCCCGCGAGGACATGGAGGCGTACGCCTACGCCTCGCACCGCCGGGCGATCGCCGCGATCGACGGGGGCCGCTTCGCCCGCGAGATCACCCCGTACGAGGGCGTCGGCGACGACGAGGGGCCGCGCCGTGACACGAGCCCCGAGCGGATGGCCGCGCTGAAGACGCTCGTGGACGGCGGCCGGCTCACCGCCGCGCTGGCCTCGCAGATCTCCGACGGCGCCGCCGCCCTCCTCGTCGCCTCCGAGCGGGCCGTGAAGGCGCACGGGCTGACCCCGCGGGCCAGGATCCACCACCTGTCCGTACGGGCCGCCGACCCCATCATGATGTTGTCGGCGCCGATCCCCGCCACCGCGTACGCGCTGCGCAAGGCCGGCATGTCCATCGGCGACATGGACGTCGTGGAGATCAACGAGGCGTTCGCCTCGGTCGTGCTGGCCTGGCTCAAGGAGACCGGCGCCGACCCCGAGCGGGTCAACCCGAACGGCGGCGCCATCGCGCTCGGCCACCCGCTCGGCGCGACCGGCGCCGTGCTGGCCGTCAAGCTGCTGCACGAGCTGGAGCGGACCGGCGGCCGGTACGGCCTGCAGACCATGTGCGAGGGAGGGGGCCAGGCCAACGTCACCGTCCTGGAACGGCTCTGACGGCTCCCACGGCCGAAAATGCCACTAGCAAATAGGAAACTTTCCTATTAGATTGCGAGGCATGCCCAACAGCGCCAACCTGCTACGCCTGGCCGACGCCGTCCTCATGCCGGGATTCGAGGGGACGACCCCTCCCGACTGGCTCCGGCGCCGGCTCGGCGAGGGACTCGGCGGCGTGGTGCTGTTCACCCGCAACCTGGCCGGGCCCGAGCAGGTGGCCGCGCTGACGGCCGCCCTGCGCGCCGAGAACCCCGCCGTCCTCGTCGGCGTCGACGAGGAGTCGGGCGAGGTGACGCGGCTGGAGGTGAGCACCGGCAGCAGCCGGCCCGGCGGCTACGCGCTCGGCGTCGTGGACGACGTGGAGCTGACCGAGACGCTCGCCCGCGACCTCGGCGCCCAGCTCGCCGCCGCCGGGATCACCATCGACTTCGCCCCGTCCGCCGACGTCAACTCCAACCCCGACAACCCCGTCATCGGGCTGCGGTCCTTCGGCGCCGACCCGGCGCTGGTGGCCCGGCACGCCCGGGCGTTCGTCCGCGGGATCCAGTCGGCGGGCGTGGCGGCCTGCGCCAAGCACTTCCCCGGCCACGGCGACACCTCGGTCGACTCCCACCACGGTGTGCCCGTGGTGGAGGCCGGCGGGATCGAGGACGCGCTGCGCCCCTTCCGCGAGGTGATCGACGAAGGGGTCAAGGCCGTCATGACCGGGCACCTGCTCGTCCCGTCGTTCGACGGCGTGCTCCCGGCCACCCTCAGCCCCAAGATCCTCACCGGCCTCCTCCGGGAGGAGCTGGGCTTCGACGGGCTGATCGTCACCGACGGCATCGAGATGGCCGCCGTCGCCGGCACGTACGGGATCGGCGGCGCGGCGGCGCGCGCCATCGCGGCCGGCGCCGACGCGATCTGCGTCGGCGGCGAGCACGCCGACGAGGCGACCGCCGTCGAGGTGCGCGACGCCGTCGCCGCCGCCGTCACCTCGGGCGTGCTGCCCGAGGAGCGCCTGGCCGACGCCGCTCGCAGGGTCCGCGAGCTCGGCGCCTGGACCGCCTCCTCGGGCAGCGCCACCACCCCGCCGTCGCCCTCGCCCGACGGGCGTGCGCTCGACGGGCGCGCGCTCGGCGGGACCGCGCTTGACGGGACCGCGCTTGACGGGCCCGCGCTTGACGGGCCCGCCGGGCTCGTCGCCGCCCGGCGGGCGGTCCGCGTCACCCGCAGGTCAGCGGAGCCCGTGCTGCCGCTCACCGCCGCGCCCGTCGTGATCGAGCTGGCCCCCGAGATGAACCTGGCCATCGACAGGTCCACCCCCTGGGGCGTGGGGGAGCCGCTGGCCCGGCTGCTGCCCGGCACCTCCGTGACCCGGCTCACCGCCGTGCTCACCACGGGCCCGGCGCTGGAGGAGCTCCTGCGCGGGGCCGCCGGGCGGCCGCTGGTCGTGGCCGTCCGCGACGCGCACCGCCACCCGTGGCAGACCCAGGCCCTGCGCCACCTGCTCAGCGCCCGGCCCGACACCGTGGTGGTCGAGATGGGCCTGCCCCTGCGCGCCGACGTCGGCGCCGTGCACATCGCCACGTACGGCTCCGCGCCCGTCTGCGGCCAGGCCGCGGCCGAGGTGATCACCGGTAGGCTCTGACGGCACGGAGGTCTGCGGCGAGGAGATCTCGGGATGGACGTTCGCGGCGAGGAGATCTGACGGCATGGACGTCGAGGGCGAGGACCTGTCCCACGCCGCGCTGGGCGAGCGGCTCGCGCCCGGCGAGGTCCACGTCTTCCGCGGCTGCGACCTGACCGGCGCCGACCTGCGCGGCGCGGCCCTCGGCGGGGCGCGTTTCGAGTCGTGCGTGCTGGAGCGGACCGACTTCCGCGCGGCCGACCTCGACGGGGCCGTCTTCAGCGGGGGCGGCGGCATGGGCCTGCGCTTCGACGACGCCGACCTCGTCGACGCGAGCTTCACGGACGTCGACCTGGCCTCCGCCCGGTTCGGCGGGGCGCTGCTGAGCGACGCCGCGTTCACCGGGTGCCGCATGATCGGCGCGTCGCTGACCGCCACGCGCGGCACCGGCTTCACGCTCACCCGCTCCAACCTCACGCTGGCCAACCTGGGCGGCTGCTCCCTGCGCGGGCAGGTCATCGAGGGCGTGCGCTTCGACGACGCCGACCTGTCCGGCTGCGACTTCACCGGGTCGACGTTCAGCGACTGCCGTCTGCGCGGCACCAAGCTGATCAGGACCGTCTTCGCCAAGGCCGACCTGCGCGGCGCCGACCTCGGCGAGCCCGACGACGCCAAGCTGAGGGCGTTCGCGGGCGCGATCGTCAACCGGGCGCAGGCGGCCGCCATCCTGGCCGCCCGCGGCATCACCGTGCTCTGACCCTCCTGACGGTCATCGGGCGGCGTGGGCCAGGTCGACGAGCACCTGCGTGCCGCGTCCCGTCTGGTACCACACCATGCCGTCCTGCAGATGGAGGGTCGGCGGGGCCTTGTCGCCCTTGCGGGTCGAGGTCGTGAACAGCAGGCCGGTGCGTCCCGTGGCGATGTCGTGGACCGCCGCGGCGCCCCTGCCCTCGGCGTCCCTCTGATGGAGCGTGACGAAGCGGCCCGAGAGGAGCACGTCCGTGGTCCTCCGCCCCGGGAACGCGCGCAGGCCCGTGCCGTCGCGCCGCCACGCCTCGACGTCGTTGAAGCACCACGTCAGCCCGCAGTCGTTCCAGGACGTCCGCCCGGAGGGGGCTCTCACGTCGCGGGTCTCGCCCGTGACCACGTTCTTCAGGTGCTCCATGGGACGGGTGACGGGGCGGTCCAGCCCCCACTCCTTCCGCGGCCAGCCGGCCCACGGCCACTCGACCAGGTGGAAGCCCCTCGACCCGAGGACCAGATACCACTCGGCGCCCTTCGAGTTCAGCCGGACCCGGTAGACCCCGCCGTCCGACGCCGACCACACGGCCATGCCATCCGATATGGCCAGATTCTGCGCGCCGAAGATCTTGTTCTCGCTGGAGGTCGGGGCCGTGACCGAGGCGAGGCGGCGCGGGACCCCTCCGCCGACGGGGACGGCCCAGATCTCCATGCTGCCGTCGTGGATCGCCGACCACGCCAGGTAGCCGTCGCCGAAGACCACCGGACTGTTGTCCATGTCCACGCCTGCCACGACCGGGGCGATCCTGGTGAAGTGCCGCCTGTCCACGTCGTACGCGTAGATGGTGTCGGGCCGGTTCCTGGTGAGTCCCCGTCCCACCACGACCCGGTCGCTGACGAACACGTCCGGCTTGAACGCCCGGCCGCCGGGCGCCGTGGTCGGGATCTCGTGCACCGCGCCCGGCCACACCTGCCGGACCGGCGGCGCGAAGCCGCCAGGGGAGGGGGTGGGCCGCGCGGCGGGGACGGGCGGGGCGACCGTACGCGTGCCCACCACGGTGGCCGCCACCACGACGACGATCGCGGCCGCCACCGCCACCGGCGCCCACCACCTGCCGCCGGACCGCGTCGCGCGCGGCACGGGCAGGGCCGGCGGCATCCCGTCGTCCCGCACGGTCGCGGCCCTGGCGGCCAGCGCGTCCCTGAGTCGTTCCTCGACACCGGTCATGACGTGGCCTCCAGCTCTCCCAGTTCGCGCTTGAGCCGCTCCAGGGCCCTGGAGGCGGTGGACCGCACGGTGCTCTCCCGCACGCGCGTCGCCCGCGCGATGTCGGGGTCGGACAGATCGAGGTAGTAGCGCAGGACGAGGATCTCGCGCTGGCGCCTGGGCAGCCGGCCCAGCGCGGTCAGCATCTCCTGCCGCGCCTCGCCGAGCAGCGCGGCCGTCTCCGCTGAGCCCACCGGCTCCTCCCGCCGTCCTGGCAGCACCCGCGCGGCGACGCCGCGCCGGCGCAGGAGCGAGCGTGAGGCGTTCAGCACGCCGACGCGCACGTACGCCAGGCTCAGCGCCTCGGGACGCCTGCCGTGCAGCCTGGAGAAGACGTCCTGGACGATGTCCTCGGCGCTCTCCCGGTCGCCGACGAGCAGCAGCGCCAGGCGCACCAGCGCGAGCCGGTGCTCGCGGTACAGGCCTGCCAGCGCCGTCTCGGCGCCCGGCGGGGCGGGCGCGCGAGCGGCTGTCTCACTGTTCATGACCTATGAACGCGCGTGGCCCCCGATCCGCTGCTCACCCGGGACGCGTCTCAAGATGCGGGCAGGAGCTCGGACACCGCCTCCCCGCCTCAGGGGCCGGGCAGGCGCTTCAGCGCCGCCTCCGCCTCTTCCATGATCCGCCCGATCAGTTCCTCGCACGACGGCAGGTCGCCGATCACGCCCACCACCTGGCCCGAGGCCATCACCCCCAGGTCGTCGCGGCCCTCCACCATGGCCGCCCGCAGCAGCACCGGCGTGTTCGCCGCCTGGAGCACCTGCGCCCACGTCAGGTCGCGGCCGTGCCGCATGCGCCGTCCCTCACGGATCATCGCCGCCCACGACAGCCCGGACAGCCGCTTGAACCGCGCCCCGTTGACCACCGCGCGCAGCAGCCGCGAGCGCTCCAGCGACTCCACGAACGGCGTGCGCAGCACCCGGTGCGGCACGCCGTCCACCTTCGTGGTGACCAGCGTCTCGGCCGCCTCCACGTACAGCCGCTTGACCGCGTCGGGCACCGGCGAGTCGCTGGTCAGCAGGAACCGCGTGCCCATGGCGATCCCGCACGCCCCGTACGCCAGCGCCGCCACCAGCCCCCGCCCGTCGAAGAAGCCGCCGGCGGCGACCACCGGGATGTCCACGGCGTCCACCACCTGCGGCAGCAGCAGGGTCGTGGCCAGCGGCCCGGTGTGCCCGCCGCCCTCGCCGCCCTGCACGATCACCGCGTCGGCGCCCCAGGCGGCCACCTTCTCGGCGTGCCGCCGCGCCCCGACCGACGGGATCGTCACCACGCCCGCGTCCTTCAGCCGGGCGATCAGCTCCCTGCGCGGCGCCAGCGCGAACGAGGCCACCCGCACCCCCTCGCGGATCATCACCTCGACCCGCTCGGCGGCGTCGTCGGCGTCGGAGCGGATGTTCACCCCGAACGGGGCGTCCGTGCGCTCCTTGACCGCCCTGATCGCGCTCGTCATCTCGGCCACCGACATCGTGGCGGCGGCGATGATGCCGAGGCCGCCCGCGCGGGAGGTGGCCGCGGCCAGCCGGGCGCCCGCCACGTACCCCATGCCGGTCTGCACGACGGGGTGGCGGCAGCCGACGAGCTCGGTCAGCGCGGTCCTCACCCCGGGCTCCCGCCTTCTCGGGCAGGTCCGCCTTCTCGGGCAGGTCCGCCTTCTCCCGCGCTCCCGCCTCCTCGGGCACGTCCGGCTTCACCGGCGCGCGGTTCGGGGACCTCGCGGTGGCGCAGGCCGCGCGGGTCCAGCACCTCGTCCAGCAGCCGCAGCTCCTCGGCCGTCGGCGTCCGGGTCTCGGGCACGGCGGCGGGCACCTCCAGCTCGAACCCGGTGGCCGCCACCACCTCCTCCACGCTCACCCCGGGATGCGCCGAGACCAGCCGCATCGTGCCCCCCGGCCCGCCGAGGTCCAGCACCGCGAGGTCCGTCACCACCCGCCGCAGCCCGTACGCGCCCCTGTCGGTGCCGACGCCGCTGACCACGTCCACCTCCGGCACGAACACCCGGGGCGAGTGACGCGGGATCCAGTAGCTCGTCGGGTCGCAGCGGGTGTTGCCGGGAGCGCCGCGCACGCCGAGGAGCTGCGCCCTGGGCCGGCTCCAGTCGCCGATGCACGAGATGTTCGTGTTGCCGTGCCGGTCGATCTGGCTCGCGCCCAGCATCACGTGCCGCCGGCCGTTCAGCACCAGCCACAGGTGGTCCCGGAACGGCAGCCAGCCCTCGACCACCTCCGGCGCCTCGCCCAGCGCCGGCACGTCGCCGGTGAGCAGGCAGGCGCCGTCACTGGTCAGCAGGTCCGGCTCGAACGTCAGCCGCGCCAGCCGCGCCCCCAGCACCGTGACCGCCCCGCCGATCCCGGCCGCCAGGATCTCGCCGTCGCCCCTGAACGCCTCCGCGCACGCCACCACACAGACGTCAGCTCTGCTCACTGCGCACGTACTCCTCCCACGGGGTCTCGGCGTAACGCCGCTGCGCCTCCTCGTCGCGCCCGTAGTCGGGCTCGCACGCGGTGAACCCGGCCCCGCCGGGCGCCTCCACCACGCCGGTCACCATCGACCGGCTGACCAGCAGCGAGTGCACCGGCCCCTCCTTGAGCAGGTCCGCGGTGTCCACCAGCCGCTCGCACGAGACGTAGGCGGCGGCCGCCGCCTTGACGTACAGGTCGTCGAGGTACGGGTCCGGGCCGAGGTACTGGGCGTTGCCGCGCCGGTCGGCCCGGTTGAGATGGACCAGCGCCGCGTCAAGGGTGAGCGCGGGCACGGCCACCAGCTCCTCGCCGTCCTCGTACGGCGAGCTGACCGTCCGCAGGTGCGGGTTGACCCGCATCACGTCCGAGCCGAGCCCGGCCCGCGTCGGCAGGAACGGCAGCCGGTGCGCCGCCGCCAGCAGGCCGAACATGAACATGCCCTCGTCGTACTCGGTGAACTCGACGGCTCCGTCCTGCCGGGCCCGGCGGAAGTGCGGTTCGAGCGGGATCGAGTCGAGCGTCACGAACGGGGCGACGACCCGGCGTACCTTGCCCGCGGCGCAGAGCATGCCCACGTCGGGCCCGCCGTACGAGACGATCGTGAGGTCCCGCAGCGGCGAGCGGAGCAGGCCCCGCACCAGGGCCATCGGCTTGCGCCGCGACCCCCAGCCGCCGATCCCGATCGTCATGCCGCTCTCCAGCCGCCCGACGACCTCCTCGACGGTCATGACCTTGCCCATGCGGCCTCCTCGCCCAGGACCCGCCTCCTCGCCAAGGACCTCGCTCATGAACCCGCCACGAAGCGGTGGCGGTGCTCGTCGCCCTTGCCGAGGAGGTTCAGCTCGAAGGTGAACCCCTGCTCGAACCGGTAGCTCCGCTTGACGTCGACGGGGTCGATGCCGTTCAGCGACTCCTTGGCCAGCCGGATCACGTACGGGTCCTTGTCGGCGATGCGCCCGGCCACCTCCATCGCGGCGTCCGGCAGCGCCTGGCGCGGCACCACGTCGAGCACCGAGCCGAACGCCAGCAGCTCGGCGGCCGTCACGTTGCGGCAGGTGTAGACCATGGCCCGCATGAGGTGCGCCGGGACGAGCCGGGCGAGGTGCGTCGCCGCGCCGAGCGCCCCGCGGTCCACCTCGGGCAGCCCGAAGTAGGCGTCGTCGGAGGCCACGACGACGTCCGCGTTGCCGACCAGCCCGATGCCGCCGCCGAGGCAGAAGCCGTGGACCGCGGCCACCACCGGCACGGGACAGTCGTAGACGGCGGCGAAGGCGGCGTGACAGCCCCGGTTGGCCCCGACGAGCGCCTGGTGGCCGTCGGCGGCCTGCATCTCCTTGATGTCCACGCCCGCGTTGAACCCGCGGCCCTCGGCGCGCAGGACGACGACCCTGGTCGCGGGATCCCGCCCGGCGTCGTGGAGGGCGTCCGCCAGGTCGTGCCAGTGCCGTACGGCGAGGGCGTTGACCGGCGGGACGTCCATGACGACCTCGGCGATCGGGCCGGCGCGCAGCGTGATTCCCATCCCACTCCCGGAGTGCTCGCCTCACTTGCCATGTCCCGCGCTTGCTTTGTCCTAGCGCTTGCTTGGTACGGTAGCACCCGTGACCGTGACTTACGACTACGCGGGCAAGGTCGTCCTCGTGACGGGAGGGACCAAGGGGATCGGCGCGGGCATCGCCCGCGCCTTCCAGGAGGCGGGCGCCACGGTCGTGATCTGCGCCCGCACCCCGCCGGCCGGGGAGACGGGGGCCGCGTTCGTCCAGGCGGACGTGCGCGATCCCGAGGACGTGGCCCGCCTGATCTCCGGGTTCGACCGGCTGGACGTCGTCGTCAACAACGCGGGCGGCTCGCCCCACGCGCCCCTGGACGGCACCTCGCCCCGCCTGCACGCCCGCGTCATCGAACTCAACCTGACGGCGCCCCTGCTGGTGTCGCAGCGGGCGTACCCGCTGCTGAAGGCGTCGGGCGGGGCCGTCATCATGATCGGCAGCGCGAGCGGCACGCGCCCCTCGCCCGGCACCTCCGCGTACGGGGCCGCGAAGGCCGGCCTGCACCACCTGGCGCGCTGCCTCGCGGCGGAGTGGGCGCCGGAGGTGCGGGTCAACTCGGTGGTGGTCGGCCTCGCGGCCACGGAGAACGCGGAAGAACACTACGAGGGGGGACGTGCGGCGGTGGAGGCCGCGATCCCGGCGGGCCGCATGGCGACGCCGGAGGACGTGGCGCGGGTGTGCCTGTGGCTCGGCGGTCCCGGATACGTGACCGGGGCGGAGGTCCAGGTCCACGGGGGAGGGGAGACGCCGGCGTGGCGTTGGGCCGGGCGTCCCGCCGCGCCGTGACGCCCGCCCGGCGGGAGCCGAGGGGCGGTCGGGGCTTCCGGTCAGCGCAGGGCGGATCGGGCGGTGGGGGAGAGGCGGAACCGCTGCGGCGGACCCGCCACACGTCCTTCGAGCAGGGACACCTCCTCGTCCAGAGCCTCACGGACCTTCCCCAGGTCCTCCTCTCGCTCGAACCGGGCGAGCCAGACGAAGACGTCCTCGCCGGTCCGTACGGGGAGGGCCGGAAAGGTGTTGGGGGAGCGCTCGGTCTCGAAGCACGCGACCGGTGACGCGCCGGCCCCCGAGAGCACGGGGGCGACGCGCTCGGCGAAGAAGGCGGGGAACCCGGCCACGTCTCCCACGACGTGGTGAACGGTCGCGAGGTAGACGGACGGCGAGAGGTCGACGGCCCCCACGGGAGGCGGGGTCGCGGCGGGGAACGGATCGCCGGTGACGCCGGAGCGGTCGGCCGGGACCGGCTCGTCCGCCGCTCCGGGACGGCCGGGGGAGTCCTGTGCGCGCCCGGGGGACTCGCCGTGGGCGGCGGACGCGGCCACGGGGCGGAGGAGCAGGACGTCGTCCGAGTCGATCATCGTCGCGTTGGCCGCATCGCGGTGGGCCTTCCAGATGGGGCCGCCGTAGAAGGCGGCCAGCGCGACCCGGCGAGCCTCCATATCCGGAAATTTCCTCATCCAGCAGAAGATGTCCGGTGCATCCAGGTCGCGGAACTGGCCCGCGAGCTTGATGCCCGCCGCCTCCTGCGACTCGACGAACTCGCGCTCGAACAACTCGATCAGTGTGTCGCGCCGCCCAGGGTGCAGGGTGTAGCGCCGAAGCTCGTAGATCACGCGGGTGACGTTAGGGGCGGTCGACTGACACCTTGTGTCAGTGAGCGGAAGACCCGAGCAAAGTTCTGATCACTCTATGCTATGGATCAGTAACGCAACGTTATAGGATCGGTCCCGTCAGACAGCCCGCCCGCTCACCGGCGAAGGAGCCGTACCCCCGTGATCAAGAGTCTGAGCGCCGCCTGCGCCATGGCGGCGACCGCCGCGCTCACCCTGTCGGCGGCCCCGGCGAGCGCCGACACCTGGACCGACAACTGGAGTCGCAACCTCGACTCCTCGCAGTCCGGCAACACCTTCGGCGACGTCGGCGCGTCCAACCGCGGCTGGGGCCGATCCACCAACGTCAACAACGTCAACGGTGTCGCGACGACAGCCACCCAGGGCAGCACCGTCATCACCTACGTCTTCTACTGACCCCGGCACGGCCTGTCCGCTGCCTCCCGGCTCGACCCCTGTCGCCCGGTCCCGACCCGGTCAACGCTGCCGGTCTCTCAGCGCCGCCGTCCATCAGTCGACCCCGTCTCCGCCGACCCCGTCTCCGCCGACCCCGTCTCCGCCGACCCCGTCTCCGCCGACCCCGTCTCCGCCGAGCCTGCTCCACCCGGGGCCTGATCGTCACCTGAGCCGTCGTTCGCCCGCCCCTCGACCGAAGTGACGGTCCGGTTCCACGCCCGAGTCCATGTCGTAGCAGTCCCGCCCCCCGTCCCGGCGCACGACGCAGCCTGCCGCTCCCTTCCCGGCAGGCCGCCCATGCCTGCCATTCCCTCCCGGGCAGGCAGCCCCTTCCGGGAGCTCCTCCGCCGGAGAGGCTCTCCCCCGGTGGGCCTCACTCTCCCTGGGCCCTCATCCCCCGGGGGGTTCTTCTCCGGCGGACGGCTCCACCTCGGCTTCGTCTCGGCCCTGCCGAGCTCGGGGCCGGCAGCCATCCGGCTCCGGCCGGCCTCTGTCCAGACGTCCGCCCCACCACCCCTACCGACCTTTCCAGTACTGACCTTTCCAGGAGATCCGCATGAAGAAGCTCTGCGCCACCGGGCTCGCCCTGGTCGCCACCGGCGCCACCCTCGCCACGGCCGCGAGCCTGGCCGCCGTCCCCGCCAACGCCGACACGGCCGTCTCCGACTCCAGCTCCAACCGCGAGTCCTCCCAGTCGGGCAACATCTTCGGCACCATCGCGGTCCAGAACAGAGGCACCGGCGCCTCCACCAACGTCACCTCGATCAACGCCAACACCTCCACCGCCGCCCGCCGCAGCGGCGCGGCCGTGAGCAACCGCGTCGACTAGGGCGCCGCATCGGTCTTCCGCGCTCCCCACATCACGGCAGGCCGCCCAAGGATCGCGGCGCACCGCGACGGCCGACGCCTGGCAAGAGGCGGCGAGCCGCGTCCGGCCCTCCGTGAGCGGCGAGCCGGTCCGGGAGGTGGGCCCCTCCCCGCCTCCCGGGTCGCCCAGGCGGTGGGTCGTACCATCGTCCCCGTGACTACCTGTGCATATGTGACATTTGACGATAAGGACGACCACGACGACGAGCGCGAGATCGTCCTGGCCGCCTGGAGGGAGGAGGGCATCGACGGGCGTGCCGAGCGCTGGGACGACCCCGCCGCCGACTGGGCGGCCTACGACGCCGTGGTCGTGCGCTCCGTGTGGGACTACGTCTCCCGGCGCGAGGAGTTCCTCGCCTGGGCCCGGCGGGTCGAGGAAGGCGCGAAGCTGCTCAACCCCGCGTCCGTGCTGGCGGACAACACCGACAAGACGTACCTCCGCCGCCTGGGGCTGCCCATCGTGCCGACGCACTGGTCGGCGCAGGACCTCCCCGACTGGCAGGAGTACGTCGTCAAGCCGGCGATCTCGGCGGGCGCCCGCGACACCATCAGGACCACCGACCGCGCCGAGGCCGCCGCGCACGCCGCCCGGCTGGAGGCGTCCGGGCGCACGCCCATGGTCCAGCCCTACCTCGACATGGTCGAGTCCGAGGGCGAGACCTCGCTCCTGTACTTCAACCGCCGCTTCAGCCACGCCGTCCGCCGCACTCCCATGCTCTCCCCGGGCAAGTCGGGCGCCGACCACGTGCGGGCGCAGCTCCGCACCCCGGACCCGGACCAGGTCGAACTCGCCGAGAAGGTGCTTGCCGCCATCCCCCAAGCCCTTCTGTACGCGCGGATCGACCTGGTCCGGCTGCCCGACGGCACCCCGGTGGTGATCGAGCTGGAGCTCACCGAGCCGTACCTGTTCCTGCGCTACGAGCCGCAGGCGCCCCGCAACCTGGCCAGGGCGCTGCGCGAGCTGCTCTGACGCGGGAGGGCGGTCACACGCCGGGCAGCCGGCCGTTGCGGAAGAGGTCGACGAAGGTCTGGTGGTCGGCCCGCGCCTGGGTTCCGTACCGGTGCGCGAAGTCCACCAGCATGCCGACGAACCCGGCGCTGTCACCGCCCACCACCGCCACGATCGACTCCTCGGTCGAGAAGTCCACGAGGTCGTGGCTGGACTCGTCGTCGGCGACGGCGTGCATGCGCGCCACCGCCCGGCCCAGGTCGCGCACGATCGAGTCCAGCTCGGCCGGCTCGTTGACGTCGTCCCAGTCGAGGTCGGCGGAGTACGGCGAGACCTCGGCCACCATCTGCCCCACGCCGCCGAGCGTGGTGTAGCCGAGCCACGGGTCGGCGTACGCCTGCAGCGCCCGCTGCGACTCGGCGGTCCGGTGCCCCTGGTGCAGGAAGTAGCCGGTCACCTTCTCGTCGGTGATGTACCTCGCCACGGCAGGCACCTGGGCCTGCTTCATGTAGAGGATGACGTCGTTCTCCAGCGCCTGCGAGCGCCCCTCCAGCAGCAGGTTGTACGAGGGCAGCCCGGCCGACCCGATGCCGACCCCCTTGCGCAGCGCCACGTCCTTGATGACGTGCTCGACGGAGGTCGTCTGCGCGGGCAACGTGGTCAGGTAGTCCTCGAACGCGGCGAGCACGGCCGAGCGCACGTCCGGGTCGACGGGCTCCCGCCCCTCCATGATCGCGAAGCGCCGGTCGTAGTCGTCGATGACGGTCTCGACGTCGAGCATCGCCACCCGGGTCCGCAGCCGCGCCGTCTGGAGCACCCGGTGCAGCACGCCGGTCGTGCTGCCGAGCGTGAGCGATCCGATCGCGTCGTCCCCGCCCCGGGCGATGGCGGTCAACTCGTCCAGGTACGAGAGGGCGAAGCCACGCACGAGCGCGGTGATCACCTCGTCCGACAGCGCCTTGGCGTACCCGATGAGCGCCACGCTCGCCGCGAAGCGCTTGAGGTCCCAGGTGTACGGCCCGACGTACGCCTCGTCGAAGTCGTTGACGTTGAAGACGAGCACGCCGGAGGCGTTCATGTACGTGCCGAAGTTCTCGGCGTGCAGGTCGCCGTGGATCCAGACCCGGCTGGTGGGACCGTCCAGATAGGAGTCGTCGGCGAAGTCGCCGGTGAGGTCGGCGTAGAACAGGCTCGCGCTGCCACGGTAGAACGCGAAGGGTGAGGCGGCCATCTTGCGGAACTTGCGCCGGAACGCGGCCGGTTCGCGCTTGATCGACTCGCCGAACTCGGCCGTGAGAACGTCGAGCAGGAAGGAGGGGCGAGTTGTCATCAGAACCTCGCGAGGGGACCGGCGGCTTCAGCCGTCGGGGGAATCGGGAGCGGGAGGGTCATCAAGGCCCGAGCGTGTCCTGACGTGCCTGATCTGTGCATCACAGATGTCCTTCCGAGTTTTGTCGGCGCCGACCGATATCGTGGCCGTCTGGTTACCGAACGTGGGGGGTGGGTGTGCGCAGGTCGTTCAAGTTCCTGCTGCGCCCCACCGGCAAGCAGGCCGCCGCGCTCACGCAGTGCCTGGAGGACCATCGGGAGCTGTACAACGCCGCGCTGGAGCATCGCCGCACCGCCTACCGCAAGGCCGGTGTCACGATCGGCTACGGCGAGCAGTCGGCGGAGCTGAAGGAGATCCGCAAGGCCGACCCTGACGGGCAGGGCCGCTGGTCGGCGGGCTCCTAGCAGCAGACTCTGCGCCGGCTGGACAGGGCGTTCGCGGCGTTCTTCCGCAGGGCGAAGGCTGGGCGGAAGGCCGGGTACCCGCGTTTCAAGGGCCGGGGCCGGTTCGACACCGTGCAGTGGCCCGCCGTCAAGAACGGCGCGACCTGGGACTCCCAGCCGCATGATCCGGTGACGCGCCTCTACCTGCTCGGCATCGGGCATGTGCGGGTCCACCAGCACCGTGGCGTGTTCGGCAAGGTCAAGACGATCAGTGTGAAGCGGGAAGGCGCCCGCTGGTTCGTCGTGCTCTCCTGCGACGACGTGCCCGCCGAGCCGCTGCCCGCGACAGGCGTCGCGGCCGGGATCGACATGGGTGTCGCATCGCTGGCCACCACCAGCGACGGCGAGCACATCGACAATCAACGCCACCTGGCCGCGTCCGCCGACCGGCTCGCGGCGGCCCAACGCGACCTGGCCCGCAAGCAACGCGGGTCCACGCGGCGCCGCAAGGCCGTCGCCCGGGTCGCCGCGCTGCACGCCAGAGTGCGGCGCCAGCGCCTCGACAGCGCGCACAAGGCCGCGCTGGTGCTGGTCCGCGCCTACGACGTGATCGCGCACGAGGACCTGCGGATCACCGGCATGACCCGCTCGGCGTCCGGCACGGCCGAGATGCCCGGTCGCAACCTCGCGCAGAAGGCCGGGCTGAACCGCAGCATCCTGGACGCGGGTTGGGCGGTGTTCCTGACGATCCTCGCGAACAAGGCTGAAAGCGCCGGTCGAGAGCTGATCGCAGTCGATCCCCGCAACACCTCCCGCACCTGCTCGCGATGCGGGCACTGCGCGAAGGACAACCGCCTCACCCAAGCCGCGTTCCAGTGCGTGGCGTGCGGGCATGCCGCGCACGCCGACGTCAACGCCGCCAGGAACATTCTCAGGGCAGGGCTTGCCCTTCGTAAGGCTGCACGAGCGGCTTAGCGAGAAGCCGTTCCCTTCAGGGAGCGGAGGAGTCACACACCGGACAGTAGGGCGTCCCCGCCCCTGCCGCCTAGCTTGTCAGGGCGGATGTGATGGCCGGTCAGCCGGCCGGGTCGGGCCCGCGCATGGCGGCCGGTCAGGAGGCCGGTCCGGGCTTCGCCCGCCGCGCAGGGGGCAGCAGCCGCGTCCCGGTGACGGCCAGCGGCACGATCACCACCGCCAGCACCCCGCACAGGATCGCGGCGGGCACCCACAGGAGCGCGGCGCCCGGCTCCGGCACCGCCGAGGGGAGACGCCACGCGAGCAGCAGCGTGGCCGCCACCGCCAGGGCCAGGCGTGCCGAGGGGGCCCAGCCGCGGCGAAGGGCGACGGCGCCGGTCACGGCGCACGCCACGGTCGCGGTCGCGTCGGGCTGGATCAGGACCGACATGGCGTAGACCGGTTCGGGCGCGATGGCCCACGGCAGCAGCGACAGCGGCAGGGTGGCGGCCATCACCAGCAGGGTGGCGGCCACCGGCAGCAGGATGTGGCGCCACGGGCGGACGGTCACCGGCGCCTCGTCGTGGAAGCCGGCCAGCAGGGCGAGGACGGGCGCCGACACCATGAGCGCGGCGGGCGTCGCGGTCCAGGTGAGCTGGACGGACGGAGCGAGCAGCACGAGCGAGACCGCTGCCGCCGCGACGGCGACGGGCTTGGCCGGACCGGTGAACCCCCGCATGGCGGCCGCGAACGCGACGAGCCACAGCACATCCGCCACCGCCAGGAAGCGGGTGGTGGAGATCCCCGGGGCGGACAGGTACCCGGTCGCCTCGGCCGCCAGCCACACGAGGCTGTGAAGGCCCATCATCGCCTGGAAGGCCAGGCCGAGCAGCGCCACGAGCCGGACCGTCTCACCCCAGGCGGCGGCCCGCGCGCCGGCGCCGCCGAGCCGCACCCGCACCGCGAGGGCGGCCACGCTGGCGATTTCGCCCCACCTCGGCCGCGGCCCACCCTCGTCGGAGACGTCACCGGACATCTCCAGGAACGCCGCCACCATCTCCTCCTCCCGTTCGGCCCGGTAGGAGGCGGGCAGGAGCCGCAATGCGGCACGGTAACGACGCTCCAGCAGCACGGGCTCGGGATCGTTCACGCATTCCTCCGGATGCTCGGTCGGCGGCGGTTCGGGGGCGGTCACGTCGTGCCTCCCGCCGGGCGGGGGGACAGTCCTCGCGCCCGCAGGCGGGAACGCGCGGCGGCGGCGTTGGCGGCCAGCCGGGCGGCCTCCTCCTCCAGGACCCGCGCGCCGTCGTCGGTGAGCCGGTAGTAGCGCCGCAGGCGCCCCCGCCAGACCTCCTCGCGGTCGAGCTCGACCAGCCCGTCGCCGGCCAGCCGGTCCAGCACGCCGTACAGACTGCCGATCTTGAGCTGCACCCGCCCGCCGGACAGGCGCTCGACCTCCTGGACGATGCCGTAACCATGCCGGGGCTCGTCCACCAGCGCGGTGAGGGCGAGGAACATGGGCTCCGTGACGTTCACGCACCCACTATATCTTGTGAGCCAAGATATGGTGAGAGTCAGGGATGCTGGGAGGACACCGACACGACCTCGCCCGTCATGTACGACGCGTAGTCGCTGGCCAGGAAGACGATGACGTTGGCCACCTCCCACGGCTCCGCCGAGCGCCCGAACGCCTCGCGCGCCGTCAGCTCCGCCAGCACGTCCTCGCTGGTCACCTTCGCCAGGAACGGGTGGACGGCCAGCGACGGCGCCACCGCGTTGACCCGCACGCCGTGCCCGGCCGCCTCCAGCGCGACGCACCGGGTCAGCGCCATGACGCCGGCCTTGGCCGCCGCGTAGTGCGCCTGCCCGCGCTGCGCCCGCCAGCCGACGACCGAGGCGTTGTTGACGATGACGCCGGTGCCCTGGGCGGTCATCCGGCGCAGGGCGGCCCTCGTGCAGCGCATGGTGCCGTTCAGGGTCACGTCGATGACCGCGTGCCACTGCTCGTCCGTCATCGCGGCCAGCTCGGCCGTCCCGCCCAGCCCGGCGTTGTTGACGAGCACGTCCAGCCGTCCGTGCCGCCGCTCCACGGCCTCGAACAGCGCCTCCACCTGCTCCTGCGACGTCACGTCGCACGGCACGGCGAGCGGCTTGACGCCGGTCAGGTCGGCCAGCGCCTCGGCGGCCTCGCCCAGGCGCCGCTCGTGCCGGTCGGACACGACGACGACGGCGCCCTCCTCGGCGCAGCGCCGGGCGGTCGCGTAGCCGATGCCGGCCCCCGCCGCGGCCGTCACGAGCGTGACCTTGCCGTCGAGCAGGCCGTGCGCCCGCGGGTAGAGTGGTCCCATCGTGCTCCCGTCTCCGGAGGATCTCTATCGGGGCAGGCCCAGCGTCCGCTCGGCGATGATCGTGCGCTGGATCTCGCTGGACCCGGCGTAGATGGTGTCGGCGCGGCTGAACAGGTAGAGCCGCTGCAGGTCGTTCAGCTCGCCGTCGCCGTCGCGGGCGACGAGCCCGGCCCGGCCCTGGACGGCCTGGGCCAGCTCGCCGAGCCTGCGGTGCCACTCCGACCAGTAGAGCTTGCCGATCGACGCCTCGGGCCCCGGGTCGGGCCGCATCGTCCGCAGCGCGTTCAGCCGCATGATCCGCAGCTCCAGCCAGGACTGGACCAGCCGGTCGCGCAGCACCGGGTCCTCGGCCGCGCCCGTGCGCCGCGCCGTCTCGATGACCTTGTCCAGCTCCCGCCGGAACCCGATCTGCTGCCCCAGCGTGGACGCGCCGCGCTCGTGGGCGAGCGTCGCCATGGCCACCCGCCAGCCGTCGCCGGGCGCGCCGACGACGTTCGCGGCGTCGGTGGTCGCGCCGTCGAAGAACACCTCGTTGAACTCCGACGTGCCGGTCATCTGCACGATCGGCCGCACCTCGACGCCGGGCTGCCGCATCGGGACCAGCAGGTACGAGAGGCCGCGGTGCCGCTGGGAGCCCGGCTCGGTACGGCAGAGCACGAAGCACCAGTCGGCCACGTGGGCCAGCGACGTCCACACCTTCTGCCCGTCGATCACCCACCGGCCGCCCTCCAGGCTCGCGCGGGTGCGCACGCCGGCCAGGTCGGAGCCCGCGTCCGGCTCGGAGTATCCCTGGCACCACAGCTCCTCGCCGCGCTGGACGGGCGGAAGGAACCGGGCCTTCTGCTCGTCCGTGCCGAACCGCAGGAGGGTGGGGCCGAGCAGCCCTTCGCCGATGTGGCCCACGCGGGCCGGGGCGTCGGCCCGGGCGTACTCCTCGTGGAAGGCCACCTGGTCGGTCAGGGACGCCTCCCGCCCGCCGTACCGCTCGGGCCAGGCCAGGCAGGTCCAGCCCGCCTTGCCGAGGTGGCGCTCCCAGGCCAGCCGGAGCTCGTGCCCCTCGTGCTCGCGGCCGGGGCCGCCGAGGCCCCGCGCGCCGGCGAACGGGCCGGTCAGGTTCTCCTCCAGCCAGGCCCGCGCCTCCTCACGCAGGCTCAACGAAGCCCCCGTACCCGCCGCGGAAGAACACCAGGGGGCCGCCGTCGGCGTGGAGGTCGAGCTGGAGCACCCGGGCGACCACGATCACGTGGTCCCCGGCCGGGTGCTCGGCCTCGACCACGCAGTCGATCCAGGCCAGCGCTCCGTCCAGCACGGGATTGCCGCCGGGGGAGCCGGTCCACTTCAGCCCGGCGAACTTGTCGCCGCCCCTGGCCGCCATCTGCGCGCACACCGGCTGCTGGTGCTCGGCCAGCACGTTCACGGTCACCACCTCGGCGTCCCGCACGCGCGGCCAGCTCGTGCTGGTGTGCGCCACGCAGAACGCGACGAGCGGCGGCTCCAGCGACACGGACGTGAACGAGTTGGCCGCCAGCCCGCACGGGCCGCCCGTCGCCGGGTCGAGTGCGGTGATCGCCACCACGCCGGTGGCGAAGCGTCCGAGCACCTGCCGGAACCGTAAGGCGTCGAGGTGGCCGTTCGCGCTCTGGGGGATAGGGCCGTTGGGCATGGCGGCTCCGTGGAGGGTCCTGCGCTGGTAGGGCGTGGGACGGCCGGCACAGCCGTCCGGCGTGACCAGCCGGGCAGCGTGTGTGCTCATCGTGTGGCCTCCTTAGTCCGCCTGACAGACGTTATCTTACCAAGCGCTTGCTTGGACGGTAGGCGCGAGGCGGAAAACCTGTCAAGCCGTCCCGGCTCCCGGGGCGCGTTGACATGCCCGCGACGGGCGGCCTAGCGTGGACTGATGGCCAAGCGCTTGCTTGATTTCCGGGACCGTACGGCCGTCGCGGGCGTGGGCTACACGCCGTTCACCAAGAACTCGGGCGTCAGCACCCTCACGCTGGCCTGCCGCGCCGTGATGGCAGCCCTGGACGACGCCGGGCTCGGCCCCGGCGACGTCGACGGCCTGGCCACCCACCGCGTCGGCGACTCGGCGCCGCCCACGCTGGTCGGGCCCGCGCTCGGCATCCGCGACCTGAGCTGGCACCTCGACCAGTTCGGCGGGGGCAGCGTCTCCCACGCCGTCGTCGGCCAGGCCGCGCTGGCCGTGGCCGCCGGCGTGGCCGAGACCGTGGTCTGCTACCGCGCGATCAACGCCCGCTCGGAGTTCCGCATGGGCGGCACCGGCCGCGGCCTTCCCGCGAGCCCCGAGGTGCAGTACCAGGCGCCGTACGGCTTCTTCGCGCCGCCCCAGCAGTACGCGATGTACGCCCGCGCCCACATGCTGAAGTACGGCACCACGGCCGAGCACTTCGGCCGGCTGGCCGTCACCCAGCGCGCCAACGCCGTCAAGAACCCCCGCGCCCTCATGCGCGCGCCCATCACGCTCGACGACTACCTCGCCAGCCGGTGGATCGCCGAGCCGTTCCGGCTGCTCGACTGCTGCCTGGAGACCGACGGCGCCTGCGCGCTGGTCGTCACCACCGCCGAGCGGGCGCGCGACCTGCGCCGCCCGCCCGTGCTCGTCTCGGCCGCCGCCTGGGGCGGCGGGGAGAGCCACCTGTCGGGCGGGCCCGCCGACCCCGCCACCACGGCCGCCGCCGCCCTCGCGCCCCGCCTGTACGGCCAGGCCGGCCTCGGCCCGCGGGACGTGGACGTGGCCCAGATCTACGACTGCTTCACGTACTCGGTGATCGTCCAGTTGGAGGACTACGGGTTCTGCCCGAAGGGGGAGGGCGGGCCGTACGTGGCCTCGGGCGCCACGGCCCTGGACGGGGAGCTGCCGGTCAACACCCACGGCGGCTTCCTGTCGGAGGGCTACGTCCACGGCATGAACCACGTCGCCGAGGCCGTCTCGCAACTGCGCGGCGACGCGGGCGACCGGCAGGTGCCGGGCGCGGAGGTGGCCCTGTCGACGGCCCAGCCGGGGTACGTCCTGCCGGCGACGTCGGCGCTGATCCTCAGGAGGGACTGATCGCATGCGCCCGGTGTTCCAGGTGACGACGGACCGCGACTCGGCCGCGTGGTGGGAGCGGACCGGGCGGGGGGAGTTCGCGGTGCAGCGGTGCGAGGCCTGCGGCCGCGCGCGCTTCCCGGCCAGGACGTTCTGCGCGGCATGTCAGGCGGAGCGGTGGCACTGGGAGGCGGCCGAGCCCGAGGGGACCGTGGAGAGCTGGATCGTCAACCACCAGGCGTTCGGCACGGGCGACGGCGAGCCGTACGTGGTGGTCATGGTGCGGCCGGCCGCCGTGCCGGACTGCCTGCTGCACGGCGGGTGGCTGGCGGCCCGGGAGCCGGTGGGCGGCGAGCGGGTCAGGGGAGTGTTCACGCCGGGGGCCGGCGGGCTCACGCTCGTCGACTGGGAACCCGCCGGGGAGTGAGGGCCGCCCGCGGGGCCGTGGAGGCCGCGCAGAGGCCGCGGGACGGTCCGCGGGGGAAAGCGTGGGCAGGGAACGGAACGCGCGCCCTGGCGGGCGTGGGGGACCCGCCAGGACGCGCTTCCAGCCCCATGCGCGGCGACGCCAGGACTCCGGCGAGGGTTGGAGTCCTAGATCGATGGTTCGCGCACGGAGTCGGTGGGGGAGTGCGAGGACTCCGGATGCCGGCAACGCTCGGTCGACCTGGTCGGTACGGGACTGCCATTCCGGGTGTCCGTGCAGGTAAGACCGAACGTATGGCGGCGCACCGCGTAACGCAGTAAACGTGGTGCATCGTCTGGGTCTTGCCAGGGCAGGTATGGCGTACCCGCGTGGACCGGCAACACGGCCCTCACCCCCTCCCGGCCTTTCGATGGATTTGTACCAACGAATGGATGATGCGGCTGTCGAGGCCCTTTGGTCAAGGGGTTGTGGCCTGCTAGAACCAGATCGTCTAAATTGTTGGCACAATAAGGGGTGAAAGTGGCAAGGTCGGTGCTGTACCAGCAGGTGGCTTCCGAACTACGGAAGGCCATCTACTCCGGCGCACTCGGTCCCGGAGCGCAGCTGCCGACCGAGGCTCAGCTCATGGAGGACCATGGGGTGAGCCGCAACACCGTCCGGCTGGCTCTCGGTGAGCTGGTCAACGAGGGGCTGGTCACCCGCACCCCGCGCCGCGGCACGATCGTCCGGGATCGCCGGCCGCTGCTCATCTATCCGCAGCGAGAGCTGGAGCCACAGCCCAGCGGCGAACTGCGTGAGGCTTTCGCCTACGCCGTCACCCAGGAGGGCCGCGAGCCCAGCCAGCTCATCGAGGTGCTGACCGTCACGCCCGTCGAGGAGATCGCCAGCCGCCTGGAGCTGGCCGACGGGGAGCTCGCCGTGGTGCGCCGGCGGCTCCGCTTCGTGGACGGGCAGCCGTACAACACCAACGACTCCTACTTCCCCCGGGATTTGGTGGCCAACTCGGAAATCGCCAGGCCAGGCGACATCGCGCGAGGGGCGAACCGTGTTCTGGAGGAGCTCGGCCACGAACAAGTTCGCGTGATTGACGACATTTGGGCGCGAATGCCCAACCAAGAGGAAGCTGAACGGCTTCAATTGGAACTGGGCACGCCAGTTGTCGTGTATGTCCGAGTTGGTTACGACAGGGCTGATATGCCGGTGCGTGTCGCGGTCTCGGTGCTACCCGCCGACAAGCACTTGATCAGATACGAGCTCGATCGCCGCTAGACGAGCTCCGTTGGGGGTGATCCCGCCGGCGGCCCGCCGCGAGTAATCCGGCCTCGCAGGGCTAGGGGAGCTGCGCGTACTCCCCGAAACCTATTTATGCGCATATATGCGTACATATCGCCTTTAATCACCTATGCCGAGCTTGTGCGCCGCACCGTCATCACTGTGCGCTGCCGCTCGGACACTCACCGCATCGAAAGGGCGAACCATGCAGTCCATCACCGGCACCACGGCCCCCTTCTCCACCTCCTCCTTCGCCTCGGCCACCCTCCTGCACCCGCTGGCACTGCGCCGGGCCGACCGCTCCGACCTGCAGGGCGTGCTCACCCTCCTCGCCGACACCGCCGAGTGGCTGCACTCCAAGGGGGTGAGCCAGTGGCCCCGCGGCGGCTTCGGCCCCGAGCGCATCGAGCCGCTGATCGAGGAGCGCGTGCTGTACCTGCTGGACGACGAGCTGCGCTACCTCGACCCGGACGAGGACGTCCCCCCGGTCGCCACCATCGCCCTGGACGACCACGCCGACCCCGAGTTCTGGACGCCCGCCGACGACCCCGGCGCCGCGCTGTACGTCCACAAGCTCGCGGTGGCCCGGCCCTGGGCCGGGACCGGCCTGGGTGACGCCCTGCTGGACTGGGCGGGCGCCACGGCGTGGGCCTCCGGGCGCCGCTGGCTGCGGCTCGACTGCGCCAAGCGCAATCCGGGCCTGCAGGACTACTACCGGCGGCGCGGCTTCCACCACGTCCGCACCGCGGACCTCCCGCACCGCGCCTCGGGCGCCCTCTTCCAGCGGCCGGCGGAGGACACTCTGGTCACCGCCTTCCGCGACCTCACCCTCCCCGAGCTCATCGGCGCCTGAGGGTCTCCTCGGGCGAGCTCCGGGGCCGGGGGAGGTGTTCCGGGCGAGGTCGAATGGGGCGTAGCGGGCTTTTGGGGCTTCGCCTGCTGAAAGGGGTAGAGCACCCGATAACCTCTCCTCATGACCGGATCCCTCCTTGAGGTGATCGCGCTGGACGTGCGCGACGCCGTGGCCGCCGAGCGAGGCGGCGCCGACCGCGTCGAGGTCGTCGCCGACATGGCGGCCGACGGCCTCACCCCGGCGCCGGAGACCGTCGCCGCCATCGCGGCCGAGTGCCCGCTGCCCCAGATGGTCATGCTGCGCCTCGACGCGACGTTCACGGCCGGGCCCGAGACGCTCGACCGGCTGCGGCGCGCCGCCAAGGAACTGGCCCAGGCGGGCGCGGCCGGCTTCGTCTTCGGGTTCCTCGACGGGGACGGCGCCGTGGACCTGGCCGCCACGGAGGCGCTCATCCACGCCGTCTCGCCGCTGCCCTGGACGTTCCACCGGGCGGTGGACCACGCGGCCGACGTGCAGGCCGCCTGGCGGGCCGTGCGCCTCCTGCCGAACCTCGCGACCGTCCTCACCTCGGGCGCGCCCACCGGCGTGGCCGACGGGCTGCCGGTGCTCAAGAGCCGCGCCGAGGCGGGCGACGGCTCGATCATCCTCGCCGGGGGCGGGCTCAAGGCGCCGCACGTGCCGGCCCTGCTCGACTACGGCGTGCGCGCCTTCCACGTCGGCTCGGCCGTACGGGAGAGCTGGTCGGAGCCCGTCGACTGGCGGCTCGTCCAGCGGTGGCGCGCCCTCGTCGACCGCGACTGACCAGGCCGGAGGGACCGCGACCGGCCAGGCCGGGGGTACCGCGACCGGCCGGGCCGAGGGTCAGGACAGGGCGGAGTCCGCGCGGGCCAGGGCCGTCGCGAGCGTCCTGATCGTGGCGGGCTCGTCCATGACCCCGCCACCGGCCGCGCGCCGCTCCTCCCAGGCCCGCACCCGCTCCCGGTACGCGTCGTACGTCGCCAGATGGAAGGCGTACACCGTCGCGAACCGGCTCACCAGGTGCGAGGGGTGCATGTCCCACCCCTGGTGGAACCCGTGGGCCAGCGAGTGCCGCACCAGCTCCGCGTGCCGCCGCCACAGCGCCCGCACGTCCGCCGCCGACTCCGAGGCGGGCGAGGCCGCCAGCGACCCGTCCGACAGCTCCACCGCCGTCCCCGCGAACGCCGTCTGCATGACGTGCCGCGCGTGATCGCACGCCGGGTGGTCGAGCCGCTGCTCGCGCGGGGGCAGGCCGATCGCCGCCGTGTAGTCGAACACCCCGAAGTGCGCGGCCGCCAGCCTGCCGTCCAGCCGCTCCGCGAGGTCGCCCCGCAGGAACGGCAGCGTCTGCGGCGCCTCCACCTGCGCCTCGAAGCGCAGCCGCACCTCGGCCCCGCCGCCGAGCCCGCGCTCCAGCCCGCGTTCGAGCCGGGCCAGCAGGTCGGCGAACTCCACCAGGTACTCCTCCATCAGCACCTTGGGAAAAGTCACCACGAACCCGGGCGGAAGCTCGCCGCACCGCTCCGCCACCTCGGTGAGGAAGCCGTCCAGCGTGCGCGCCGCCCGCGCCGGGTCGCCGTCGGCGAACGACCTGACCCGCAGCCCCCAGCGCCGCGGCAGCGTCCCCGCCGCCCGCATCCGCGCGACCGCCTCGGCGGCCCGCACGGCGTCCGCGTCCTCCTCCTCGCCGGGCCGCGCGCCGTAGCCGTCCTCGAAGTCGATCCGCAGGTCCTCGACCGGCTCGCGGCCGAGCTTGCGCAGCACCCGCTCATGTACGGCCGGCGCCAGCGCCTCCGGCACCCCGAACACGTCCGCGACCTCGGCTGGACCGGCCAGGTGCGCCCGCGCCAGGGCCAGGGCGCGCCCGCCCCAGTCCGCGACCGTGCCGGCGTCGAACCGGTCGGCCGGCACGTACACCGTGTGCACCGGCTGCCACCCCGGCCGCCAGGCCGGGTCGGCGCCGGGATAGCGCGCCCGCTGGGTCCGCAGGGCCTCCTCGAATCCGGACAGCGGCACGTCTCCCATGGTCACCCGCATGTCCTGCACCCTAGCCGCACCCGGCCGGCGCCGATCAGGGACGGCAGGCGCGCAGCATGGCCTCCAGCCCGGGCAGCTTGACCCGCTCGCCGCGGCCGAGCGTGCGGCCCAGCTCGGCCTCGGCCGCCTCGATGGCCAGCCACTCCTCGTAGGTGACCGGCCGCACCCCGCGCTCGGACAGCAGCGTGTCGAGGTCGGTCTTCAGCTCGTGCTCGTGGCCCGCGAGGTCGGCCAGCAGCGTGCGGACGGTCTCGGCGGCGTCGGACTTGTTCGTGCCGATCACCCCGGTCGGCCCGCGCTTGAGCCAGCCCGCCACGTACTCCCGTTCGCGGACCCGCCCGGCCTCGTTCGGCACGGTCATGGTCTCCATCGAGAACGGCACGTCCGCCAGCGGCACGCTCTGGTAGCCGACGGAGCGCAGCACCATCCCGACCGGCAGCGTCTCGAACTCGCCGGTGCCCCGCACGCGCCCCTCCGGCGTCAGGCGGGTGCGTTCGAGCCGCAGCCCCTCGACCCGGCCGGTGCCGAGGATCTCCACCGGCCGCAGCCAGAAGCGCACGTCCAGGCGGCGCGGGCGCCCTTGGGGGGCCCGTTCCGACCACGACCGCAGCACCTCGATGTTGCCCCGCACCTGGCGCGGGTGGTCGCCGCCGAGCACGACCGCCTCCTCCGGGCGCACGCACACGTCGGCGTTGGCCAGCTCCCCCAGCTCGCGCAGCTCCTTGAGGGTGAACTTGGCGTGCTCCGGCCCGCGCCGGCCGATCATGTGGATGGCCTTGACCTGGCTGGCCCGCAGGCGTTCGAGCACCTCGTGCGGCACGTCCGTCGCGCTCAGCTCGGCGGACGTCTTGGCCAGGATCCGCACCACGTCCACGGCCACGTTGCCGACGCCGATGACCGCCACCTCGGAGCTGTCGAGGGAGAACCGGCCGGCGTCCACGTCGGGGTGGCCGCAGTACCAGTTCACGAAGTCGGTGGCCGCGACGCTGCCCGGCAGGTCCTCGCCGGGGATGCCGAGCCGCCGGTCCACCATGGCGCCCGTGGCGTACACGACGGCGTCGTAGGCGCTCAGCAGGTCGCTCACGGACACGTCGGCGCCGAGCGTGACGCCGCCGAGGAAGCGCACCTGCGGCAGCTCCAGCACCCGCCGCAGGTAGCCGGCGATGGACTTGATCGAGGTGTGGTCGGGCGCGACGCCGTACCTGACCAGCCCGTACGGCGTGGGCAGCCGTTCGAGCACGTCGATCTCGACCGGCTCCGACGACTGCTTGACCAGGGCTTCGGCCGTGTAGATCCCGGCGGGACCCGATCCGATGACCGCCACGCGCAACGCCACGTCGCCTCCCTGCGACGGCGACTGCGCGGCACGGGCACGTCGTCCGGCCGGCATCGCCGCCTCGTGGCGATTGTTACCCGGCCGGGCGCCTATGACAGCCTCTTTTCGGGCTCGGAGTCCTCCCGTGTCGCGCGGGCCCGCAGGGCCAGCTTGTCGATCTTGCCGTTGGCGTTGGCGGGAAGGGCGTCCACCACGACGATCCGCTTCGGCACCTTGTAGTTGGACATGTTCTCCCTCGCCCAGGCCAGCAGCGCCGCCGCGTCCACGTCGGCGCCGGGGCGCGGCACGACGTACGCGCGGCCCGCCTCGCCGGAGACGGGGTCCGGCACCCCGACCACGGCGGCCTGCGCCAGCGATCCCTCGCGCAGCAGCAGCGACTCGACCTCGGCGGGCGAGACGTTGAAGCCGTTGACGATGTAGAGCTCCTTCTTGCGGTCCACGATCGCGAGGTTGCCCGCCTCGTCGAGCACGCCGACGTCGCCCGTGTGCAGCCACCCGTCCCCGTCGACCACCTCGGCGGTCCGCTCCGGCTCGTCCCAGTAGCCGCGCATCACGCCGTAGCCGCGTTGCAGGATCTCCCCCCGCTCGCCGGCCGCGACGTCCTTGCCCGCGTCGTCCACGATCCTGACCTCGATGCCGGGCACCGTCCGCCCGGTGGTGGCGGCGACCACCTCGACCGGGTCGCCGGCCCGCGTCATGGAGACGACCGTGCCCTCCATCAGTCCGTACGCGTTGATCACGCGTTCCACGCCGACCTGCTCGACCAGCCGGGTGATGAGCGGCGGCGGCACGGCCGCGGCCCCGCAGATGGCCACGCGCAGCGACGAGACGTCCCACGCGCCCCGGTCCAGCTCGTCCAGCAGCCGGTGGAACAGCGTGGGCGGGCCGGCCAGGACGCTGATCCGGCCGGAGGAGACCAGCTCCATCAGCCCGTCGGGCGTGAACACCGGGATCGGCAGCATCGTGGCGCGCCGCAGCACGCAGGCGAGCAGCCCGGCGTTCAGCCCGAAGCCGTGGCTGAACGGCGCGATGACCGGGTAGCGGTCGTCCTCGCGCAGGGTGACGATCTCGGCCCAGTCCCAGTAGCCGCGCAGCACCTGGGCGTGGTCCAGCATGACGCCCTTCGGCGTGCCGGTGGTGCCGGAGGTGGACATGATCTCGCACAGGTCGTCCGGGCGTACGGCCAGCGCCCGCTCCCAGGCGGCGTCCGGCGCGACCTCCTCGCCCCGTTCCCGCAGCTCGGCTGCCGTGAGCCGCCCGGGACCCGAGAGGGAGGGGGCGGGGACCACCGCGTGGAGCAGGCCGGTCCCCGGCGGCAGGAGGTCCGCCAGGACCGTGCGCCCCGCCCCCTCGCCCGTGATCAGCACCCGGGCGCCGGTCTTGCGGATCATCGCCGCCGCCTCCAGCCCCTTGGCCCGGGAGGACAGCGGCACGACCACCGCGCCGGCACACCAGACGCCGAAGGCGTGGACCACCCACGACGGGTCGTTCACGCCCCACAGCGCGACCCGGTCGCCCGGCCCGACGCCGAGGGCCATCAGGCCCCGCGCCACCCGCGTGGCCTCGCCGAGCAGGTCCGCCATGCTCAGGCGCGTCGCCTCGCCGGCCACGACGATCGCGTCCGGGTGGCGGGCGGCCTGGTCGCGCAGCATGCGGGGGATCGTCCCCCAGCCGGGCACCGGTTCCACGGCTCTCGCGCCTCCAAGAGGGGTCGGGTCACGAGCTGCTGAGGTGCTGCTGAGGGGCCGCGGGGTTCAGGTCACGAGGGCCCTGTCGCGGCCGAGGTGGTGACCGCGCAGGTCGTTCACCATGCCGGGGGCGGACGTCTCGGCGACCTCGGGCGCGATCTCCACCTGGAGCGCGATCGGCGTCAGGGCCCGCATGGACTCCTGGAGGCGCGAGCGCCACATCGGGTTGCCCACGAGGCTCGGCCGGTTGAAGGTCACGGTCAGCACCGCCGCGTCGAGGGTGCCCTGCCTGCTGACGCCGAGCTCCCAGCGCGCCACCCCGTCGATCTTGGCGAGGGTGCGGCCGATGCGCGGCAGCGACAGCCACACCCCGCGTACCAGGACGTGATCGCCCACGGTGTGCGCCGGCGCGGGGATCGCGCCCGCGGGGGAGACCGCGGCGGCGCCGTCCGGGCGTCCCGGCGCTGGTGACCCGTCCGCCGGGCCGCGTACCACCTGCCCGGTGCGCAGCACGGCGTCGCCGAGCGAGGAGTGGCCGGCCGGTGTGATCACCAGCTCGGCCGGGCCGGCGGCCTCCGGCGTCAGGTCGTCCTTGCCGAGCGAGGCGAGCCGCAGCAGGCCGTCGGCGAGCGGCGTGAGCGGCGCGTCCTCCGACGCCCGCCAGGCCAGGGCGCCGCCGCTGAACGGGCTGGAGTACACCTCGTGGACCTCGGCGTCGAACTCGCCCGCGAGGTGGCCGAGGGTCCGCTTCGAGGCGATCTCGCCGGTGAGCACGATGTGGCGCAGCCCGAGGTCGAGCGGGTCGAGCAGGAACTCCAGGTGGAGGCGGGCCAGGAAGTCCATGGCGCCGGTGGGGGTGGCGACCAGCGTGGTGGCCCCGAGCGCCGACAGGGCGTGGTGCAGGCGCATCCGGCCGCGCGGTCCCACCGCGGCCGCGGCGGCGGCCACCCGGGCGGCGGCCGAGGCCCACAGCGCGCCCGCCGGCTCGGCCAGCGCGACCACGACCCGGTCACGCCCGCCCACCCCGGCCGCGCGCAGCGCGGCGGCGGTCCGCTCCTCCTCCGCCGCGCGGTCGGCGGGGGTGAGGGGGTACGCGGCGGAGACGTCGGGGGAGACGTGGAGCAGCCCGCCCGCGGAGGCCGCCGCCGCGCCGAGGTCGTCGCGCGTCAGCCACCGGTACGGCCCCGCGCCCGGGTCCTGGGCCGCGCCGGGGTCCTGGGCCGCGCCGGGGTCCTGGGCCGCGCCCGGTTCCTGCGTCGCGCCCGGTTCCTGCGTCGCGCCCGGGGTGGCCGTCATGACGCCACCTCGGTCATGAAGCGCCGCATGGACGCGCACACGTGCTCGTGGGCGAGGCCGCCGACCTGGCACTGGAGGATGAGATCCGTGGCGCCCGCCTCCGCGATGCGGGCCAGCGCCTTGCGCGACCCCTCCACGTCGTCCACCACGACCATCAGGTGCTCCCGCAACGTCGCCATCGCCTCCTCCGGCGGCATCCCGGCGGCGAGCTGGCCGAGCACCCGGTGGGTGGCGTGCCGGGCGTCGTAGTAGTCGGGCGGGGTGACCAGGTTGACCTGGCGGCGGATGTACCAGAGCACGGCGTCGGCGGCCGTGGCCGCGGCCTCGTCCCGGGTGGCGCCGACGAACCAGGGGATCATCAGGGCCACCCGCCGCGTCGCCGGGTCGAAGCCGGCCTCCTCCAGCGCCTCGCGGTAGCGCGCGATGTCGGTGGCCACGTCGTCGATGCCCTTGAGCATGGTCATGCCGAGCAGGTTGTAGCCGTGCCGGGCCGCGGCGAGGTAGCCCTCCAGCGACGTGGAGGCCACCCAGACCGGCGGGTGCGGCACCTGCGCGGGACGCGGGTAGACGGCCACGTCGGGGATCTCGAAGAACTCGTTGGAGCGGCTGACCGGCTCGCCGTCGGCCTGCCAGATGGCCAGTGTCGCCTCCAGGCAGTCCTCCCAGATCTGGCGCGACTTCTCGAACGGCCGCTGGAACGCCTGGTACTCCAGAGGGGAGGCGCCCCGGCCGGTGCCGAACTCCACCCGGCCACCGCTGAGCACGTCCAGCGTGGCGACCCGTTCGGCCGTCCGGATGGGCGACTGGAACGGCAGCAGCACGACGCCGAGCCCGAGGTGGATGCGCTCGGTCCGCTGCGAGGCGGCCGCGAGCACGAGATCGGGGGCCGAGGAGTGCGAGAAGCCGCGGGTGAAGTGGTGCTCCACGAACCACGCGGTGTCGAATCCCAGCCGGTCGCCGAGCACGACCTGCTCGATCACGTTCTGGAACGCCTGCTGCTCGACCTCGCGGGTGCGCCCGCGGACCTCCAGTTCGTACCCCAGGCTGATCCGTAGGGACGTCATCGCGCCTCCGGCGAAAGTAGTAAACCAAGCGCTCGCTTGGTAGAGACTATCAGCGGGAAACCCTTGCGGGAAGGGCGCCGTCGCGATCAAAGTGGATGCTCGTGAGGCGAAAGCACGCGCTGCGGCGGGCGAAGGACGAGGACGACCTCACCTCCGCCGGGGCGCGCCGCTACGAAGCCCTGGGCCGCGTCATGGCGGCTCTCGCGACGGAGGCCGACTTCATCGAGTCCTGCCGCGACCTCACCTGGTGGCGGGGCTCCGACGAGAGCTGGCACCTCGAATGGCGCGACGGGCCGTTCGCGTCCGAGGCGGCCGCCCTGCTCGCCGAGCGGCTGGCCGCGCCGGGCGCCGTCACCGCCGCCGGTCCGGGCAGCGGGGGGTCGGCCGTGCTCGACGTCATGGGCGTCCGGTTCGAGCTGCACGCCATCGACCCCATGGGGGCCGACCGCGTACGCGCCAGGCCGGGCTTCTGGCGGCTGGCCGAGGCGCTCGACACCACGCGCCGCACCAACACCCGCCACCCCTGGGAGGAGCTCCTGGGCGGCTGAGCGGCCCCGCCGCCGCGCGGTTCCGCCCGCGCGGTTCCACCCGCGCGGTTCTATCCGAGGACGCGGGCGGCCAGGCGCGCGCGGTGCGCCTGCGGGGGCCCGAAGAGCTGCGCGTCCGACGTGGCCCGCTTGAAGTAGCGGTGCGCGGGGTGCTCCCACGTGACGCCGATGCCGCCGTGGATCTGGATGTTCTCGCCGGCGGCCGTCAGGTACGCCTCCGAGCAGTACGAGCCGGCGATCGCGGCCGCGTCCTCCAGGTCCGCCGCCTCGGCCCCGGCCGCGCCGAGGGCCGCCGACCGGGCCGACTCCACCAGCAGCAGCAGGTCGGCGAGCTTGTGCTTGACGGCCTGGAAGGAGCCGATCGGCCGGCCGAACTGGTGGCGCGCCCCGGCGTGGGCCGTGGCCATCTCCAGGCAGCGCGCCGCCCCGCCCGTCTGCTCGGCCGCCAGGGCGGCGACGCCGAGGTCGCGCACCCGGGTCCAGCCCGAGCCGTCGCCGGCCGGGCGTACCGGGACGCGTTCGAAGGTCAGCTCCTCCAGCGGACGGCTCTCGTCCATGGTCCGGTGCGGCGCGCGGCGCGTCGGCTCCGCCTCCACGAGCAGCCCGCCGGCGTACACGAGCACCAGGTCGCCCGCCGGCGCGTACGGCACGACGCCTGACAGCAGCCCGTCCTCCAGGAGCAGGTCGCCGTCGCCGGGCAGCGCCACGGTCGCGCTGCGCTCCCCGCCCGCCAGGACGGGCAGCAGCCGGGCCGTCGCGGCCGCGTCGCCGCCCGCCTTGACCGCCTCGACGGCGAGCACCGCGGTCTGCAGGAACGGATGCGGCGACAGCGCCCTGCCCAGTTCCTCTGCCACCGCCGCGACCTCGGCCGGTCCGCACCCGGCCCCGCCGTACTCCTCCGGGACGGCGAGCCCCGCGACGCCCAGCTCCCCGGCGAACATCCCCCAGGAGGCGCCGGGCCGGTCGGCCAGGTAGGAGCGGACCACGTCGCGGAGCTCGTCGGTGACCGTCACGCCGGAGAGCCTACCAAGCGATTGCTTGATATGCCCGGACTTGGGAAGCTTTGCGCTTTTTGTACATCCGCATCACCGGATTGTGGTCGTCCCTCCCGAAGGTCCCGGGGAGGTATGAGCGGGGATGGACATGAAGAAACCGGCGATCGAGTACGCGGACTTCGCCGAGTACGACCGGCGGCAGCGCGGCATCGAGCGGCACGTGCTGACGGCCTTCATCGGGGGACTGGTCGTCGGCCTCGTCGGCATGTTCGTGTCCGGCAGCGGGCCGGCCTGGTGCGTGCGCCTCTACGACCCCTACGCCTACCTGGCCCTGGCCATCGCGCTGGGCGTGACCGCGCAGGGATTCGGCTGGGCGGCGCTGAGCACGTTCCTCGCCGCCGTGTCCACGCTGGTCGCGGCCATGGGGGCGAGCGCGGTCCACGGCCGCGACTTCACCTTCGACGTCGTCGGCGGCAGCCTGGCCGGGCTCAACTGGATCCTGTTCATGCTGGTCGGCCTCGGCCTGCTCGGCTACGTCGCGCGCCGGCGGGACCACTGGGGCGACCTCGCGGCGGGCGCCGTCGGCGCGGCGCTGCTCGCCGACGTGATAGACCGCTCCACGCCCGGCTTCATCGCCACCGAGCAGGCGTTCTGGCCGGTCACCGCCATCGTGGTGGGCGGCCTGACCATCGGGCTGGTGCTCGGGCTGCGCCGGACCCTCGCCGGGCGGCTGCGCGCGCTCGCGGTCTCGGCCGTGCTCGCGACCCTGGTCGCCCTCGCCCTCGTGAACACGATGTGGGGCGGCCTCTGGATCGGCACCTGATGGGCGCCTGATGGGCGCCTGATCGTCTCCTGATCGGCGCCTGTATGCGCCGACGAGCGCGAATATGCTGAGCGACCCCCTCCCCCGAGTCGATAGCCTGTAATCCTCCACATCCGGCCCGAGCAAGGAGTAGCCGTGTCGCTGCGCATGTCGTCGTTGTTTCTTCGCACCCTGCGGGACGACCCGGCAGACGCGGAAGTGCCGAGCCACAAGCTCCTCGTCCGCGCCGGCTACGTCCGCCGCGTGGCGCCCGGCATCTACTCGTGGCTGCCCCTCGGCAAGCTGGTCCTGGAGAACGTCACCCGGATCGTCCGCGAGGAGATGAACCGGATGGGCGGCCAGGAGGTGCTGTTCCCCGCCCTGCTGCCCCGCGAGTACTACGAGTCCACCGGCCGCTGGACCGAGTACGGCGACCTGCTGTTCCGGCTGCAGGACCGCAAGGGCGCCGACTACCTCCTGGGTCCCACCCACGAGGAGCTCTTCACCGACATGGTGAAGGGCGAGTACAGCTCCTACAAGGACTACCCGGTCACGCTGTACCAGATCCAGACCAAGTACCGTGACGAGGCCCGTCCCCGCGCCGGCATCCTGCGCGGCCGCGAGTTCCTCATGAAGGACTCCTACTCCTTCGACCTCGACGACGACGGTCTCAAGCACTCCTACGAGCAGCACCGCGAGACCTACATCCGGACCTTCGACCGGCTCGGCATCAGCTACAAGATCGTGTTCGCCACGTCGGGCGCGATGGGCGGCTCGGCCTCCGAGGAGTTCCTGGCCCCCACCCCCACGGGCGAGGACACCTTCGTCGCCTGCCACTCCTGCGGCTACGCCGCCAACGCCGAGGCCGTCACCACCACGGCGCCCGCCGCCCGCCCGATCGAGGACAACGAGCCGCTGCGGGTCCTCGACACCCCCGACACCCCGACCATCGAGACCCTGGTCTCGTACGTCAACGAGCACCACGGCCTGTCCGTCACCGCCGCCGACACGCTCAAGAACGTCGTCGTCAAGGTGACCACCCCCGGCTCCGACAAGGTCGAGACCCTGATCATCGGCGTGCCCGGCGACCGCGAGGTCGACTTCAAGCGCCTGGAGGCGGCGCTCGCGCCCGGCGAGCCGGCGATCTTCGAGGCCGAGGACTTCGCCAGGCACCCCGGCCTCGTCCGCGGCTACATCGGCCCGCAGGTCCTGCGCGACCTCGGCATCCGCTACCTCGTCGACCCGCGCGTCGTCACCGGCAGCGCCTGGGTGACCGGCGCCAACGAGCCCGGCCGGCACGCCGCCCACGTCGTGGCGGGCCGCGACTTCGTGCCCGACGGCACCATCGAGGCCGCCGAGGTGCGCGCCGGCGACGCCTGCCCCCGGTGCGGCTCCGCGCTGTCCATCGACCGCGGCATCGAGATCGGCCACATCTTCCAGCTCGGCCGAAAGTACGCCGACGCCGCCGGGCTCGACGCGCTCGGCCCCGACGGCAAGCCCATCCGCATCACCATGGGCTCCTACGGCATCGGCGTCTCCCGCGCGGTCGCCGTCCTGGCCGAGCAGCTCCACGACGGGCTCGGCCTGGTGTGGCCGCGCGAGGTCGCGCCCGCCGACGTGCACATCGTCGGCACGGGCAAGGAGAACCAGATCGAGGCCGCCCTGGAGCTGGCCGCCGAGCTGGAGTCCCGCGGCCTGCGCGTCCTCGTGGACGACCGGGCCGGGGTGTCGCCCGGCGTGAAGTTCAAGGACGCGGAGCTGCTGGGCATGCCGACCATCGTCGTGGTGGGCCGCGGGCTCACCCAGGGCGTGGTGGAGCTGCGCGACCGGGTCTCGGGCGAGAAGGCGGAGATCCCGCTCGCCGAGGCCGCCGACCGCATCACCGCGGCCTGCCGCGCCTGACGGACCGCTCACCCGGCCTCCACGGCCGCCGTGAGACCCTCCGGGCGTCTCGGGACGCATAGGGGCTCCGGCGCCGCCGTACGCCGTCTCAGGCCCTCTGGCGCTCGTTCAGAGGGCCTGAGCACGTTCAGAGGGCCCGAGTACATCCGGAGGGCGGACCACGCCCAGAGCGCCGGACCACGCCCAGAGCGCCGGACCACGCCCAGAAGCCGGATCACGGCGCCGGAGCCTCCCGCGGGCCCCGGCGCCGTCGCGTGCCGGCCCGGGCGCGCCGCGTTCGCGCGTTCTCGCCGGGACCGGGCGCGGCAGGAGGCGGCTCCCGAAGTGCCGAGTGGGACACACCTGCGAGTCCGGAGCGAGGCGACCCCACAGGCGGGCACCACAGAGCCGGGAGCAGGGCGACCTCGGGCCGGGAGCGGGGCGACTTCAGTGGGCGTCGGCATCACGAGGGCGGAAGTGAGGCGACCGCGAGGAGTGAAGCTCCGGCACGATCCAGCGCCCGCCGTGATCCCGAGGGGGGCGGCACCACGTGGTCGGGCGCGGGGAGACGTCAGCTCGGCAGGAGGGCGCATCCGCGGGCGGGAGGGCGCATCCGCGCCGTCCGCGCCCCGGACGGGCGCTCGCGACCTAGCCGCCCGTGGGCGCTGACGGCGACGCGGGCGAGGACGCGGGGGACGCGGCGCCCGGCATCCCGGGGAAGGCCGTCCCGACGGCCGGCCGGAACGCGTACGAGCGAGCCACCGCCTCCTGCATGGCCAGCGCCGCGTACTTGCGCAGCGCCGCGTCGTCGGCGGCGACCAGTTCCAGGTAGGCGGCCGTCATGCCGGTCTCGATCTGCACCGCGAGGCGCACGGCGTCGGCGGGCGCGGACGGGACGAGGGGCAGGGAGTAGGACGCCTCGGCCTCGGCGGGCCGCCCGCCCCGGGCGATGATGAGCGTACGGAGCTGGTCGCGGCGGGCGCGATGCGCGTCGAACGCCCGCGCGGCCTTGGAACGCAGCGTCCCGGTGGTGCGCGCGCCGATCAGCCCGTACGCGAAGACGGCGGCGTGCTCGGCGGCCAGCGCCTTGCCGAGCCTCTCGACGTCACCGCTCACGACGACCTCCTCGTCTCACAGGCACCTCGGCGAGGACATCCGGCAGGAACGGCCGCAGGCCTTCTCACAGTGACGGCTACAGGGCGCCCTGCAGCGACGACTCCGGAGCGCCCCACAGCGACAACTCCGGGGGGCCCGGCAGCGACGACTCCAGAGCGTCCGACGGTTACGACGGGGCGCCCGGCAGCGACGACTCCAGGGCGTCCCAAGGCGACGACAGGGGGTCCTGCGGCGACGACGGGGCGCCTTACGGCGACGACTACGGGGCGTCCCACGGCGACGACTACGGGGCGTCCCACGGCGACGACTACGGGGCGTCCCACGGCGACGGCTGGGCGCCTCAGGGCGACGGCTAGAGGAAGACCCGCAGCGACGACCGCGAAGCGGCTCGCGGCGATCGCCACAGGGCGGCTCGCGGAAACAGCCGCAGCGCGGCTCGCGGCGGGTGCTGGAGGACGTCCGGCAGCGACAAGCGCAGACCGTCTCGCGCGGCCCCCGCCGCAAGGCCGGGCGTGGATCTCGGCGGCGCGGCTCACAGGGACCTCGGCAGGGCCAGGGCGTGGGCCGCCTCGCAGGCGCCGATGCTGGCGACGAGCTGCGCCATCGAGGGCGCGATCCCCGACAGCCGGCGGACGCGCTGGGCGGCCGCCCTGCGCTCCGTCTCGCGCAGCGACGACAGCGACACCTTGGCCGCCCCGGCCGTGGGAGCGCCCGGCGACGCGGCGCCGGAGGAGGGGGTGCCCGAGGGCGGTGCGGTGCCGGTGCCGGGCGCGGGGGAGGCCGCGGCCGGGAAGCGGCGGCGCAGCTCCGCCAGGTGCGCCTGGTGCCGGTCGCGGAACGGCGCCAGTTCGCCGGCCCCCTTGCCGATCAGCACGCCGTACAGGCCGATGACGCGTTCCTTGTCGGCGATCAGCTCTCGCGCGAGCACCAGCTCCGGCGGCTCGGCCGGCGCAGCCGCCGGCCGGTCGCCGTCCTCGCCGCTGCACCCGGTGAGCGCCACCACGGCCGTTCCGCCCGCCAGCACGGCTCGCCGGGAGAGGGAAGGGCCCACGGAAAGGAACCTCCAGGACGCGGACGTACGCAGCCCCATGGGCCACGGCTGGACGTGAGGAGCCCGCCGGGCGGGACGGGACCAGGCCGGTCCTGCGCGCCGCGGACGGGACGCGAGTAGCCCTCCGGACTACGGACGCACGTAGCATCGTACGGGCTCGCGACCCTGCCCGCCGTCAAGCGAGGCCCACGGTCGGTCATCGGCGGGGCCCACGATCCCTCCTCGGTGACGCTCACGGTGCGGTATCGGTGACGCCCGCGGTATCGGTGACGCCCGCGGTATCGGCGACGCCCGCGGTCTGTGATCGGCGACGCCCGCGGTCCGTCCTGGCCGCGTCCTCACGCCGCCGCTCCGGCCGCGCCTTCCCGGGGGCCCGTGACGGCGCCGCCGCCCCCGGCTCGTACGCTCGGCCGTGCGCAGGGTGCGTCCACGCCGACTGGCGCTCTTTGGACGCCCTCCTACAGATAGGGTGTCAACTGTCGTCGCTGGCTGAGCGGCCAGGCGACGGAGAGCCACGAGAGCCAGAGGCGAGGTCCGCCCGGCTGAGACATGACAATAGGGGAGGTCGATATGGGCAGCGCGTCACCCCGCGACCACCTGATGAAGCTCCTTGAGCCCGTCGTCAGCGCGGAGGGCCTCGATCTGGAGGACGTCACGGTCACACAGGCGGGCAGGCGCCGCCTGCTGCGCGTGATCGTCGACCGCGACGGAGGGGTGAGCCTCGACGACGTCGCCGACGTCAGCCAGGCCGTCTCCGCGGCTCTCGACGACGCCGACGTGATGGGGCAGTCGGCCTACACGCTGGAGGTCTCCTCGCCGGGCGTCGACCGCCCGCTGACCGAGCCGCGCCACTGGCGGCGCGCCGCGAAGCGGCTGGTGAAGGCGGAGCTGCGTGACGGGACCGTGGTGGAGGGCAGAGTGCGCTCCGCCGACGACGGCGGAGTCGACCTCGAGGTCGACGGCACGGTCCGCCGGCTCGACTATCAGGACCTGGCCCGCGGACGGGTGCAGGTGGAGTTCCGCCGGTTCGACGACGACGACGCGGACGACGCGTACGCGGACGTCGACGATGACGGCGACGAGGGCTAAGGGGGGAGCCTCGTGGACATCGACATGAGCGTCCTGCGCAGCCTGGAGAGGGAGAAGGACATCTCCTTCGACCTGGTCGTCAAGGCCATCGAGGACGCGCTGCTGATCGCGTACTTCCGTACGGAGGGCGCGGCGCCCAAGGCGCGCGCCGAGCTCGACCGCACGAGCGGGCACGTCACGATCTGGGCGGCCGAGCTGGACGAGGACGGCGAGATCGTCCGCGAGTTCGACGACACTCCGGGCAACTTCAGCCGGATCGCGGCGACGACCGCCAAGCAGGTCATCCTGCAGCAGCTGCGCGACGCCGAGGACGAGATCAATTTCGGCGAGTTCGCCAGCCGCGAGGGCGAGCTGGTCTCGGGCGTGATCCAGCAGGGCAAGGACCCGCGCGTGGTGCTGGTCGACCTCGGCAAGATCGAGGCCGTCCTGCCGCACAACGAGCAGGTGCCCGGCGAGGACTACGTGCACGGCGAGCGCATCCGCGCCTACGTGGTGCAGGTGAAGAAGGGTCACAAGGGCCCCTCGGTCACGCTGTCGCGCACGCATCCTGGCCTGGTCAAGAAGCTGTTCGCGCTGGAGGTGCCGGAGATCGCCGACGGCACCGTGGAGATCGCCGCGGTCGCCCGCGAGGCCGGGCACCGCACCAAGATCGCCGTCAGGTCGCGCAAGCCCGGCGTCAACGCCAAGGGCGCCTGCATCGGCCCCATGGGGTCACGGGTGCGCAACGTGATGACCGAGCTGCACGGCGAGAAGATCGACATCATCGACTGGTCGGAAGATCCCGGGGAGTTCGTCGGGAATGCCCTGTCGCCCGCGCGTGTTTCCCACGTCGAGGTCCTCGATCTCGACGGGCGGGTGGCCCGGGTGACCGTGCCTGACTACCAGCTTTCGCTGGCGATCGGCAAAGAGGGGCAGAACGCCCGGCTTGCCGCCAGGCTCACGGGATGGCGGATTGACATCCGTCCTGACACCCAGGCCGAGGATGCCGCCGGTTCCGTAGATGCGTCGACACGGTAAGCTGGAATATGGTGGCCAGGCGGGTCCGCAGCGCACCTGTGTGGGTTGCAGGGTTCGCACGGCCAAGTCCGAGCTGCTCCGCTTGGTGCGGGTCGAGGATCATGTGGTCCCTGACCTGCGAGGACGGCTTCCTGGCCGGGGGGCTTCACTGCACCCGGCCATGAGTTGTCTCGAGCTTGCCGAGCGTCGCCGAGCGTTTCCGCGCGCGTTCCGCGTGCCGGGGCCGCTCGACGCATCGCGCGTGCGAGCGCACCTGGACAGGGAGGACCACGACATGTCATGTAGGACGCCGAGTTGATGGGGCGGAGTCAGATTGCTATGAGCGCCTGATGAGCACGCGGCGATGAAGACGTCAAGGTAGCGACGGTCCGGACGGCACAGCCAGCCTCCCGGGCCGAGTAAGGGAGTGCAGTGGCGAAGGTCCGGGTATACGAGCTCGCTAAGGAGTTCGGAGTCGAGAGCAAGGTCGTCATGGCCAAGCTCCAGGAGATGGGGGAGTTCGTCCGTTCGGCGTCCTCCACCATCGAGGCGCCGGTGGTCCGGCGGCTCACCGAAGCTTTGGGCGCATCCAAGGGTGGGTCCTCCAGGGGCGGCGGTTCGTCGTCCAAGCCGCAGCCGCCAAGGGCTGCTCCCCGGCCGGCCGAAGGCCAGGCCGGCAACGGCGTCGCCGAGGCGCCGGCCCCCACGGCCCCGCGTCCGGGTCCTGGCCCCAGGCCGGGTCCGCGTCCGGGTCCCGCGGGCGGCACGCCTCGCCCGCCGGTTCCCATGCCTCACCAGCAGCAGCAGCCGGAGGCTGCGCGCGGCGAGACGTCCGGCGCTCCGCAGGCGCGCTTCGAGTCGGGCACGCGCCCGACCCCGGGCCCGCGTCCGGGCCCCGCGGCCCGTCCCGGTCCCAAGCCGGGTCCGGCGCCGCGTCCCGGCGCCTCGGGCGGCGGCGCCCCGGGCGCCCCGCGTCCCGGCGCTCCGGCCGGCTCCGCCGGTGGCGGTCCGCGTCCCGGCCCCGGTCCCAAGCCGGGTCCGCGTGGTCCCCGTCCGGGCAACAACCCGTTCTCGTCCAACGCCAGCGGCATGGGTCAGGCCCGTCCGCCGCGTCCGGGCGGCCCGCGTGAGGGCGGCACCGGTCCGCGTGAGCGTCGTGACGGGCCGCCGCGTGACGGCGCGATGCCGCGTCCGCCGCAGAGCCGCGGCGAGGGCAGGCCGGCTCCCGGTCCGCGTCCGGGTCCGCCCGGCGCCGCCGGTCCGCGTCCGGGCCCCGGTGCGGGTGGTCCGCGTCCCGGTGGTCCGCGTCCCAACCCGATGATGATGCCGCAGGGCCGTCCCGCCGGTCCCGGTGGCGGCGGTGGCGGCGGTGGCCGTCCCGGTGGTCCCGGGGGTCGTCCCGGCGGTGGCGGCGGTGGCCGTCCCGGCGGCGGTGGCGGTCGTCCTGGTGGCGGCGGCGGTGGTTTCGCCGGTCGTCCTGGTGGCGGCGGTGGCCGTCCCGGCACGACCACGGGTGGTCCCGGCGGTGGCGGCGGCGGTTTCGCCGGTCGTCCCGGTGGCGGTGGCCGCGGTCGCGGTGGCGGCACGGCCGGTGCCTTCGGGCGTCCCGGTGGCCGTCCGGCGCGTGGCCGCAAGTCCAAGCGTCAGAGGCGCCAGGAGTTCGACAACATGTCGGCGCCGGCGATCGGCGGCGTGCAGGTCGCTCGTGGCAACGGCGCGACGATCCGCCTTCCGCGCGGCGCGTCGCTGTCCGACTTCGCCGACCGCATCGGCGCCAACCCCGCCTCGCTCGTGCAGATCATGCTGCACCTCGGCGAGATGGTGACGGCGACGCAGTCGGTCAACGAGGAGACCCTGCAGGCGCTCGGCGTCGAGCTCGACTACAACATCCAGATCGTCAGCCCGGAGGAGGAGGACCGCGAGCTTCTCGAGGCCTTCGACATCGAGTTCGGCGAGGACGAGGGCGACGAGGCCGACCTGGCCGCCCGTCCGCCGGTCGTGACCGTCATGGGTCACGTCGACCACGGTAAGACGAAGCTGCTCGACGCCATCCGCAAGACCAACGTGGTGGCGCGCGAGGCGGGTGGCATCACCCAGCACATCGGCGCCTACCAGGTCGCGACGGAGCACGAGGGCCAGGAGCGCAAGGTCACCTTCATCGACACCCCGGGTCACGAGGCGTTCACCGCCATGCGTGCCCGAGGCGCGAAGTCCACGGACATCGCGGTGCTGGTGGTCGCGGCCGACGACGGCGTGAAGCCGCAGACGATCGAGGCGCTCAACCACGCCCAGGCGGCCGACGTGCCGATCGTGGTCGCGGTCAACAAGGTCGACAAGGAGGGCGCCGACCCCAACAAGGTCCGGGCCCAGCTCACCGAGTACGGCCTGGTGGCCGAGGAGTACGGTGGCTCGACGCTGTTCGTCGACATCTCGGCGAAGAACGGCACGGGCATCGAGAACCTCCTCGAGGCGATCCTGCTGACCGCGGACGCCGAGCTCGACCTGCGGGCCAACCCGACGATGGACGCCCAGGGCATCGCGATCGAGGCGCACCTCGACAAGGGCCGCGGCCCTGTCGCGACCGTCCTGGTCCAGCGCGGCACGCTGCGCGTCGGCGACTCGATCGTCTGTGGCGAGGCCTTCGGCCGCGTCCGGGCGATGCTCGACGACAACGGCGACGCGGTCGAGGAGGCCACGCCGTCCCGTCCGGTCCTGGTGATGGGTCTGACGGCCGTGCCGAGCGCCGGTGACAACTTCATCGTCGTCACCGACGACCGGATGGCCCGCCAGATCGCCCAGCAGCGCGCGGCGCGCAAGCGCAGCGCCGACATGGCGAAGTCGAGCCGTCGCCGTACCCTCGAGGAGCTGTTCAGCGACCTCGAGAAGGGCCGCGTCGACGAGCTCAAGCTCATCATCAAGGGTGACGTGTCCGGCTCGGTGGAGGCCCTGGAAGACGCCCTGCTCAAGATCGACGTCGGCGACGAGGTCAGGCTCCGTGTCCTGCACCGCGCCGTCGGCGCCATCACCGAGTACGACGTCAACCTGGCCGTCGCCGACGACAACGCGGTCATCATCGGCTTCAACGTCCGGCCTGAGCCCCGGGCGCGCGACCTGGCCGAGCGCGAGGGCGTCGACATCCGCTACTACTCGGTCATCTACCAGGCGATCGAGGAGATCGAGGCGGCGCTCAAGGGCATGCTCAAGCCCGAGTTCGAAGAGGTCCAGATGGGCACGGCGGAGGTCCGCGAGGTCTTCAAGGTGCCGAAGATCGGCAACGTCGCCGGTTCGCTGGTCCGCTCCGGTCTGATCGTGCGCAACAGCAAGGCCCGGATCATCCGCGACGGCGTCGTCGTGGCGGACAACCTCACCGTCTCGTCGCTGCGTCGCTTCAAGGACGACGCGACCGAGGTCCGCGAGGGCTTCGAGTGCGGTATCGGTGTCGGCTACAACGACATCAGGATCGACGACGTCATCGAGACGTTCGAGATGCGGGAGAAGCCGCGCGCGTAGACACGCGGCCGGGCGCTCGGCGGACCATCCGCCGAGCGCCTCTCGCACGCCCGGGCCTGGTCCCCACCGCAGCAGGCCCGGGGTGCGCTTCACTCACCAGCACAAGCGGTGGCTGCGAACGATGTATGTGGGTGCTCTTACCCTGGACATCCTGCTCGGCGACGTCCACTCGCTGAAGCAGAAGCGCTCCGTCGTGCGTCCCCTGGTCGCCGAGGTGCAACGACGCTTTCCCGCCGTGGCCGTGGCCGAGACCGGCCATCTCGACCTGCATCGGCGGGCGGAGGTCGGCATCGCGGTGGTCTCCGCCTCGGCGGGCAACTGCAAAGAGGTCATGGACGCCTGCGAGCGGCTGGTGGCGTTCCGGCCTGAGATCGAGCTGTTGTCGGCACGGCAGCGGCTCTACAACGACGAAGACTGATCGACTGCACGACGGACGTCGTGCGTGAGAGGGAGCGAACATGGTGGACGCAGCGCGAGCGCGCAAGCTCGCCGACCGCATCCAGCAGATCGTCGCCGAGATGCTGGAGCGGCGGATCAAGGACCCGCGCCTCGGCTTCGTCACCGTGACCGACACGCGCATCACCGCTGACCTGCGCGAGGCCACGGTCTTCTACACGGTGTTCGGCTCCGACGCCGAGCGCGCCGACAGCGCCGCGGCCCTGGAGAGCGCCACGGGCATCATCCGGTCCGAGGTGGGCAGGCAGACGGGCGTGCGGTTCACCCCGACGCTGACGTTCAAGCACGACCCGCTGCCCGACAGCGCGCGGCAGCTCGACACCCTCATCAACGCGGCCCGGGCGAAGGACGCCGAGGTGGCGCGCAGGGCCGAGGGAGCCTCCTACGCGGGCGAGGCCGACCCCTACAAGAAGGCCGACGAGGAGGAGGACGACCAGGCGGGACACCCGGCGCCGTGAGGCCCGACGTGCACGCTCGCACGGAGCCTTCCGAACGCGCGGAGGCTCCGGTCCGCACGGAGCCTCCTGATCGGAGTGGGCCTCCTGATCGGAGTGGATCTCCTGGCCGGGCCGTGCCTCCCGACCCGGGAGGGCTTTCCGCCTCGATGCCGCGTCCGGGCCTCGCGGCCCGCGCCGACCGCCTCGACCCTCCGCCCGTCCCGCCCGTCCCGCCCACGTCCGGCACCCGAACGGTCCCGGATGGGACGGCGTCCCCTCCGAGAGCCGGTACCGCCGCGGGCGGCAGTTCTCCGAACGGCACGGCGATGGACGATGGTTCGCCGCGCGGCACGACGGCGGGTGCTGGTTCGCCGGACGACACCGGCGCGGGCGGTGAACCGGCCGGCCCCACTGCGGCGGGCGGTGAATCGGCCGGCGCCACTGAGGTGGGTGGCGCATCGAGCGGCACCGAGGCGTTCGGTGGTGGATCGAGCGGCTCCGCGGCGGGCGGTGTCGTGGCGGGCGGCCGAGCTGTAGCGGGTGGTGGTCCGGCGAGTGGTGGAGACTCGCCGGACGGACATCCGCTGGGGGGAGACCCCGTGAGCGAAGGCGTCCCCGAGGCGACCTGGCAACGCGCGGTCGAGCTGATCGCCCGTGCGGACGAGGTCGCGCTGGCCTGCCACGTGTCGCCCGACGGCGACGCGCTCGGCTCGATGCTCGCGACCGCCTTCGTGCTGCGCTCGCTGGGCAAGCGGGTCGTCGCGTCGTTCGGCGACCGCACGTTCGAGGTGCCGCGCCTGCTCGGGTTCCTGCCCGGCCAGGAGATGCTGAGCCCGCCCCAGGACTACCCGGCCGCCCCCGAGCTCATGATCACCTTCGACTCGGCGTCGGCGAGCCGGCTCGGCCTGCTCGGCGCGAACGCCGCCGCCGCCCGCGAGCTCGTCGTGGTGGACCACCACCCCTCCTGCCAGGGGTTCGGCACGCTCGGCCTCGTCGCCCCCAAGGCCGCGGCCACGGCCATGATCGTCGAGCAGCTCATCTACCGCCTCGGCGGCGCCCTGGACCGTGACATCGCCACCTGCCTGTACGCGGGGCTGGTGACCGACACCGGCTCCTTCCGCCACTCCTCGACCTCGCCGGCCGCCCACGAGATGGCCGCCCGCCTGGTGGCCACCGGGCTGCGCACCGACGAGATCGCCCGCGAGCTGTGGGACCGGTCACCGTTCGGCTACCTCAAGGTGCTCGCCGCCGCCCTCGACCGGGTGACGCTGGAGGACGACCTGGTCTGGACGTACGTGAGCCGGGTGGACCGGGCGGCGTACGGCCTGCCGTACAGCGAGCTGGAGGGCGTCATCGACATCGTGCGCCGCGCCGACGAGGCGGAGGTCGCCGTCGTCTGCAAGGAGGACGACGAGGGCGCCTGGCAGGTGTCCACCCGGTCAAAGGGCGCTGTCGACGTCGGGGCGGTGTGCACGGCGATGGGCGGCGGCGGCCACCACAACGCCGCAGGCTTCACCTCGCACGACGGTGTCGAGGAGACCATGGCGAGGTTCCGCGAACTCCTGAGGAAGGTCTGAGTGACTCCTCCGCTCCGCACGGGGAGCGGCTTCTCGCTAAGCCGCTCGCGCGGCATCGCGAAGGGCAAGCCCTGCCCTCAGGATGTTGGTCGCCGCGTTGACGTCGGCGTGCGCGACATGTCCGCACGCCGTGCATCGGAACACGGCCTGGGTGAGGCGGTTCTCCTTCGCGCGGTGCCCGCATGGGGCACAGGTGCGGGAGGTGTTGGCGGGGTTCACCGCGATCAGCTCTCGACCGGCGCTTTCAGCCTTGTGCGACAGGATCGTCAGGAACACCCCCCAACCCGCGTCGAGGATCGAACGGTTGAGGCCGGACTTGGCGGCGGCGCCGTTGGGCAGGTAGCCGCCGTGGCCGTCCGGCTGGGGGGTCGCGCGTCGGGTCATGTTGGTGACCTCGAGCGCTTCATGCACGATCACGTCGTAGGTGCGGATGAGGACGAGCGCGGCCTTGTGCGCGGCGTCCAGCCGCTGCCGCCGCACCTTGGCGTGCAGCGCGGACAGGCGGGCCGCGACCTTGCGGTGGCGCCTGGACCCGCGCGCAGCGCGGGCCAGTTCCCGCTGCGCCACCGCGAGGCGAGCGGCGGAGGCGGCGAGATGTCGCCGGTTCTCCAGACGATCGCCGTCGGAGGTGGTGGTCAGCGATGCCACGCCCATGTCGATCCCGGCCATCGCTCCCGTCGGGGGGAGTGTCTCGGCGGGCACATCGTCACACGACAGGACGACGAACCAGCGGTGGCCTGCACGTCTCACGCTGATCGTCTTCACGGTGCCGAGCACACGCCGGTGCTGGTGGACCCGCACGTGGCCGATGCCCTGCAGGCGGACGAACGTCATGGTCGGGTGGTGCGGCCCGGAGTCCCAACGGCAGCCGTCACCGTCCTTCTGCCAGGTGACCGTGTCGAACCGGCCCCGTCCCTTAAATCGGGGATAGCCGGGCTTGTGACCTGTCTTGACGCGGCGGAAGAACGCGGCGAACGCCTTGTCCAGGCGCCGCAGGGTGGCCTGCTGCGAGGAGAACGACCATCGGCCCTGGCCTTCGGGGTCGTCGGCCCGGATGTGCTTCAGCTCCGCCGACTGCTCGCCATAGCGCACGGTCGCGCCCGCCACGCGGTATGCCGTGCGGCGGTGCTCAAGCGCCGCGTTGTACAGCTGCCGGTGATCTTCCAGGCACTGCGCGAGCGCGATCTCCTGGTGGCGGGTGGGCCGCAGCGGGAACGTGAACGATCTACGCACGGCCGACCGCCTTGCCCGCACGCTCGGTGCGCACCCGGCGAGTCACTCGATCAGTATCACAGTGCCGCACATGTCATGCGTGACGAACGGAGATCTTCGATGTGCGGACCGGGCAGGTCACCACACGCCCGGGTATTCGCCGCCCTCCCGTTCTCGATTCCACCGGCCCTTCCAGGCGACGGTTCCCTCAGGAGGATTTGATGGCCGACAGTGGCCTGATCATCGTCGACAAGCCCGCCGACTGGACGTCGCACGACGTCGTGGCCCGGATGCGCCGCCTCGCGGGCACGCGCCGGGTCGGCCACGCGGGCACGCTCGACCCCATGGCGACGGGCGTGCTGGTGGTGGGCGTGGAGAAGGCCACCCGCCTGCTCGGCCACCTGGCGCTGACCGAGAAGGTCTACACGGCGACCATGCGGCTCGGCGTCTCGACCAACACCGACGACGCCGAGGGCGAGGTGACCGCCACGGCCTCGGCCGCCGGCGTCGCCGCGGCCGAGGTCCACAAGGGCGTCGCCGCGCTCACCGGCGCGATCATGCAGATCCCGCCGCAGGTCAGCGCGATCAAGGTGGACGGGCGGCGCGCCTACAAGCGGGCCCGCGCCGGCGAGGAGGTGGAGCTGGCCGCCCGCCCGGTCACCGTGTACGGATTCGAGGTGCTCGACGTGCGCGCCCACGACGACGTGGTGGACGTGGACGCCGTCGTCACCTGCTCCAGCGGCACCTACATCCGCGCCCTGGCCCGTGACCTGGGAGCCGGCCTCGGCGTCGGCGGCCACCTGACGCGGCTGCGCCGCACCCGGGTCGGCCCGTACGACCTGTCGATGGCGCGCACCCTGGACGAGCTGGCGGAGGAGTGCGTCGTGCTGCCCATCGGCGAGGCGGTCGCGGCGGCCTTCCCCCGGCGCGACGTGACGGCGGAGCAGGCCACCCTGGTACGGCACGGCGGGCGGCTGCCCGCGGCCGGGCTCGGCGCCGGGCCGATCGGCGTGTTCGGCCCGGAGGGCGAGTTGCTGGCGCTGGTGGAGGAGCAGGGCCGCACGGCCCGCCCCCTGGCGGTCTTCGCCTCCTAGGATCCGCTTCCCGGGAAGCCTCCTGAGGAGCAGAGCTGCTCAGGGCTTGCGGGCCACCATGAGGTCGCGCACGATGGCCTGGTCGACCCAGTGCTCGAAGTCGGGCAGGTCGGCCACCTCCAGCCCCGCCGAGGCGAGGATCGCGGCCAGCTCGTCCCGGCCGCCGCCGTAGGTGTTCCACGAGACGCCCAGCGCCCCGCCGGGACGCAGCAGCTCCGCCCACACCGGCACCGCCTTGGCGATCAGCTCCAGCGGGCTGCGCGACAGCCCCTTGCCGGCCCGCCCGCCGTGGCTGCCGTGCTGCACGCCGTACGGGGCGTCGGTCACGATCACGTCGAACGAGCGGGGCTTGAAGAACTCCCGGCCGCGCAGGGTGTCGGCGTTGACCACGGAGACGTGCTGCGTGTCGCCCGCCTTGTACGCCTCCTTCGACAGCGCGAACTCGACGTTGAGCCGCCGCCCGACCAGCGCCCGCTCGCGGCGCACCGGCACGGTCTCGGCCGTGTGCTTGAGCCGCTTGTTGCGCAGCCACGTCTTGATGAAGCCGGTGTACGCCTCGACGTCCTTGCCGTCCACGTCGATCCCGTAGGCGTCGTAGCCGTACATGAGCGCCTGGTTGAGCGTCGTGCCGCGCCCGCACATCGGGTCGAACACCGACAACTTGCCGCCGAGCGGAAAGTCGGAGGCCAGCACGGTCACGTTGAGCAGCAGCTTGGTGAAGTGCTCGTTGGTCTTGCCCGCGTACTTCAGGATCGTGACGAGGTCGCTGCTCAGCCGGTCGAGCGGCCGCATGTCCTGCGGGCGCAGCAGCTCGCCCTCGACCGCGAACAGGGCGTAGACGGAGGAGAGGTTGGACAGCAGGGCGACGTCGTCGCCGTCCAGCGGCCCGGGCGTCTCGAACGTGACGTAGGGCAGGCCGCCGATGCGCGTCTCGCCGATGTCGGTCACCGCGCCCTGGAGCGCCCGTTCGCTGAAGACGGCCAGCTCGGCCCGGGTCAGCCGGACGGAGCTCTCGCCGTAGACGCGGTTGTGGGAGGGCAGGATCAGGAGCGCGTATCGAGCCATGGTGCGACCGATGCTACCCCGCCTCGATCGCCCCTCGGTCGACCCCCGACCGCCCCCTCGATTGGAGTGGAGGCCCGGCCGCATGGCAGGCTTGGGGAGGAGTGATCCGCCACGAGCGAATGGGGCCGGTGTGCAGGGTTCGGAGAGGTCCGTGGTCGCGATCGGCGTCTTCGACGGGGTCCACCTCGGCCACCAGCGGGTGATCGAGCGGGCCGTCGCCGCCGCCCGCGAGCGGGGTGCCCGCTGTGTGGCCGTCACGTTCGAGCCGCACCCGGACGACGTCGTCGTGCCGGGCTCGCGGACGCCGCGGCTGACCACGCCGCGGCGCCGGGCGGAACTGCTGACCGCGCTGGGCGTGGACGAGGTGTGCGTGCTGGACTTCACGCTGGAGCTGTCGCGCACGAGCGCCGGCGACTTCGCCGAGTCCGTGCTGGCCGACCGGCTGCGCGCGGCGACGGTCGTCGTGGGCGAGGACTTCACGTTCGGTCACCGGGCGGCCGGTGACACCGACGCGCTGCGCGCGCTGGGGGACAAGCACGACTTCACGGTCGAGACCGTTCCGCTGCTCGCCGCGGTCTCCAGCGGCGGGATCCGGGAGCGGCTGGCGGCCGGCGACGTCGAGGGCGCCGGCGCGGCGCTGGGGCGCCCGCACCGGGTCGAGGGCGTGGTGGTGCGCGGCTACCAGCGCGGTCGCCAGCTCGGCTTCCCCACGGCCAACGTCGAGACGCCGCCGAACACCGCCATCCCGGCCGACGGGGTCTACGCGGGGTGGCTGGAGTGCGTGCCCGTCGCCAACCTGCCGGTCGTCTACGCGGGCGAGCGCTGGCCCGCCGCCATCTCGGTCGGCACCAACCCGACGTTCGAGGGCGTGCCGCGCACCGTCGAGGCGTACGCGCTCGACCGCGACGACCTGGAGCTGTACGGCGTGCACGTCGCGGTGGAGTTCGCCGCCCGGTTGCGCGGCAACACCCGGTTCGACTCGATCGAGGCGCTGATCGAGCAGATCAACGACGACGTCGCCGAGACCCGCCGCCTGACCTCCTGACGGGGCCGGAACGAGCACGGGGAGTCACGTCGGTACGCGAGGATGCCACGCTTGGTGGTACTCTTGCATGTCGGCTCTGTGACGGCGCCGCAGCGCGCTGCCCTGAAGGCCTTCGCTGCGGCGACTGTAGGCACGCACGGTTGCTCGCTTTCCTGTACGCCAGGCGTGCCCGTAGATTCGATAGGAGAGCCGTGTCCCTCGACACCGCTGCCAAGAAGACCATCATCACCGAGTACGCGACGGCCGAGGGCGACACCGGTTCGCCCGAGGTGCAGATCGCGCTGCTCAGCAAGCGCATCAGCGAGCTGACCGAGCACCTGAAGACGCACAAGCACGACCACCACAGCCGTCGTGGTCTGCTGCTGCTCGTCGGTCGCCGGCGCCGCCTGCTGAAGTACCTGCAGAAGGTCGACATCGCGCGTTACCGGTCGCTCATCGAGCGGCTCGGCCTGCGGCGATAGCATGAGAAGGGAGCGGCGTCCGCGTCGCTCCCTTCGCATATGCCGTGCGAAGCCGGTGTGTCGCCGCTGCGGCGGCGGGCATCTGGCATACAACTGAAGATCCGAGACACTACAGCCCCCGCGTCCGCTCAGCACCATGCGACCCGCGACGCCTGCGGGCCGGTCCTCGGTAGTGGCTTCCGGTAATCAAGACCGGGCGCTTCGATCGAAGACCGGCGCTGCACCTAACGAGGGTGCCGGTGAGAAAAGAGGGCGCGGGTGACCGACCAAAAGGAGGTCCCCCGTGGAGGGTGTCCACACCGCCGAAGCCGTCATTGACAACGGCACGTTCGGCTCGCGCACGATCCGGTTCGAGACCGGGCGCCTCGCGCGTCAGGCGGCGGGTTCGGCCGTCGCGTATCTCGACAACGACACGATGGTGCTGTCCGCGACCACCGCGTCCAGGCAGCCCAAGGAGAACCTCGACTTCTTCCCCCTCACGGTGGACGTCGAGGAGCGCATGTACGCCGCGGGCCGCATCCCCGGCTCGTTCTTCCGGCGTGAGGGCCGTCCCTCCGAGGACGCCATCCTCACCTGCCGCCTGATCGACCGGCCGCTGCGCCCGTCGTTCGTCAAGGGCCTGCGCAACGAGGTCCAGGTCGTCGCCACCGTCATGGCGCTCAACCCCGACCACCTGTACGACGTGGTCGCCATCAACGCCGCGTCGCTGTCCACGCAGCTCGCCGGCCTGCCGTTCTCCGGCCCGATCGGCGGCGTGCGCGTCGCGCTGATCGACGGCCAGTGGGTGGCCTTCCCCACCCACACCGAGCTGGAGCGGGCCACGTTCGACATGGTCGTGGCCGGCCGGGTGCTGGCCGACGGCGACGTCGCCATCATGATGGTCGAGGCCGAGTCCACCAAGGACACGCTGAAGCTGGTCGCCGACGGCGCCGTCGCCCCGACCGAGGAGACGGTCGCGCAGGGCCTGGAGGCCGCCAAGCCGTTCATCAAGGTGCTGTGCGAGGCGCAGGCGCGCATCGCGCAGGTCGCCGCGAAGGAGACCCAGGAGTACGCGGTCTTCCTCGACTACCAGGAGGACGTCTACGCCGCGGTCGAGAACGCGGTGAAGACCGAGCTGGCCGCCGCGCTGACCATCGCCGGCAAGCAGGAGCGCGAGACCGAGCTGGAGAAGGTCAAGGCGCTGGCCGGCGAGAAGCTGCTGCCCGAGTTCGAGGGGCGCGAGAAGGAGATCAGCGCCGCCTTCCGCTCGGTGATGAAGAAGCTCATGCGCGAGCGGGTCATCAACGAGGGCGTCCGCATCGACGGCCGCGGCACCAAGGACATCCGGGCCCTGTCGGCCGAGGTCCACGTGGTGCCCCGGGTGCACGGCTCGGCCCTGTTCGAGCGCGGCGAGACCCAGATCATGGGTATTACGACGCTCAACATGCTGCGCATGGAGCAGGTCATCGACACGCTCAACCCCGAGCGGACCAAGCGCTACATGCACAACTACAACTTCCCGCCCTACTCCACCGGTGAGACCGGCCGGGTGGGCTCGCCCAAGCGGCGCGAGATCGGCCACGGCGCGCTGGCCGAGCGGGCGCTGATCCCGGTCCTGCCCACGCGCGAGGAGTTCCCGTACGCGATCCGGCAGGTGTCCGAGGCTCTCGGCTCCAACGGCTCCACCTCGATGGGCTCGGTCTGCGCCTCCACGATGGCGCTGCTGGACGCGGGTGTGCCGCTGAAGGAGATGGTCGCGGGCATCGCGATGGGCCTGATCGGCGAGGGCGACACCTACGTGACGCTGACCGACATCCTCGGCGCCGAGGACGCCATGGGCGACATGGACTTCAAGGTCGCCGGCACCAAGGACGTCATCACCGCGCTCCAGCTCGACACCAAGCTCGACGGCATCCCGGCCTCGGTGCTGGCCGCCGCGCTGAAGCAGGCCAAGGGCGCGCGCCTGGCGATCCTCGAGGTGATGCAGGAGGCGATCGACTCCCCGGCGGAGATGAACCCGACCGCGCCGCGCATCATCACCATCAAGGTCCCGGTCGACAAGATCGGCGAGGTCATCGGCCCGAAGGGCAAGATGATCAACCAGATCCAGGACGACACGGGCGCCGAGATCACCATCGAGGACGACGGCACGATCTACATCGGCGCCACCGACGGCCCGGCCGCCGAGGCGGCCCGTTCGGCGATCAACGCCATCGCCAACCCGCACATGCCCGAGGTGGGCGAGCGCTACCTGGGCACGGTCGTCAAGATCGCCGCCTTCGGCGCGTTCGTCTCGCTCATGCCGGGCAAGGACGGCCTGCTGCACGTCTCGCAGATCCGCAAGCTGCACGGCGGCAAGCGCATCGAGAACGTCGAGGACGTCATGAGCGTCGGCGAGAAGATCCAGGTGGAGATCGCCGAGATCGACCAGCGCGGCAAGCTCTCCCTGGTGCCCGTCGAGGTCATCGAGAAGGAGGCCGCGGAGAAGGAGGCCAAGGGCACGGCCGACGGCGAGCAGGCCCCGGCCGACGAGGCTCCGGCCGCCGACGACAAGCCCCGTGAGGAGCGGCCCCGCCGCACCCGCACGCGGGTGCGCGCCCCCCGCAACGACGCCGACGACCGCAACTCGTGACCCTCACCACCACGCTGCACCCCGGCCGCGAAGGGGCCGGGGTGGTCAGGCGGACCGTGCTCCCCGGCGGACTGCGCGTGGTGACCGAGACCATGCCGACCGTGCGCAGCGTCGCGGTCGGCATGTGGGTCGGCATCGGTTCCCGGGACGAGGCCTCCGAGCACATGGGGGCCACCCACTTCCTCGAACACCTGCTGTTCAAGGGCACCCCCACGCGTGACGCGATGGAGATCTCGGCCTCCATCGAGGGGATCGGCGGTGAGATCAACGCCTTCACCGCCAAGGAGTACACCTGCTACTACGCGCGGGTGCTCGACGAGGACCTCGCCGTGGCGGTCGACGTGCTCGCCGACGTGGTGACCAGCTCGCTGATCACCGAGGACGACGTGGAGTCGGAGCGGGGCGTGATCCTGGAGGAGATCGCCATGCACGACGACGACCCGTCCGACGTCGTGCACGAGCAGTTCGCGGCGGCGCTGTACGGCGACTCGCCGATCGGGCGGCCCATCCTCGGCACGGTCGACTCGATCAACGCGCTCGGCCGTGACGGCATCGCCGAGTACTACGGCCGTTACTACGAGCCGCGCCGCACGGTCGTCTCGGTCGCCGGCAACGTCCGGCACGAGGAGGTCGTGGAGCTGGTCGCGCGGGCGTACGAGCGGGCGGGCGCCCTCGGCGGCCCCCTCGACTGCGATCCGCCGCGCACGAGCGGCCCGGGCGCCGCGACCCATTCCGCGGTCACCGTGCTCGACCGTCCGACCGAGCAGGCCAACCTGGTGCTCGGCACCACGGGCATGGCCCGCACCGACGACCGGCGCTTCGCGCTCGGCGTGCTCAACGCCGCGCTCGGCGGCGGCATGTCGTCCCGGCTCTTCCAGGAGATCCGGGAGAAGCGCGGCCTGGCCTACTCCGCCTACAGCTACACCTCGGCCTACGCCGACACCGGGCAGTTCGGCATCTACGTCGGCTGCCTCCCGTCCAAGATCGACGATGTGCTGAAGATCTGCCGGGACGAGGTGGCCCGCGTGGTCTCCGACGGGCTGAGCGCCGACGAGATCATGCGCGGCAAGGGCCAGATGCGCGGCGGGCTGGTCCTCGGCCTGGAGGACACCGGCTCGCGCATGTCGCGGATCGGCAAGAACGAGCTGGTCTACGACGAGCTGCTGTCGGTGGACGAGGTGCTGGCGCGCATCGACGCGGTCACGCCGGACGAGATCACCGAGGTGTCCGCCGACGTCCTGACCCGGCCGCTCACGCTCGCCGTGATCGGCCCGTACGGTGACAAGGACTTCTCCTTCGCCATCGCGTGACGACGCCGGCCCGAGATCGCGCGTGCCTGTGGCACCTGTGCCACGGCACGCGCGTGACGGCTGCGCGCGGGTCCTCCTGTGGCCCGCGCGGACGCGCCGTATAGGGTTGAGCGTGTGATCAAGGTAGGTGTGCTCGGCGCCCGCGGTCGTGTCGGCGTCGAGGTGTGCAAGGCGGTCGAGGCGGCTCCCGACATGGAGCTGGCGGCCGCGCTCGACAAGGACGACGCCGTCGAGGGCCTGCGGGGCGCCGAGGTGGTGGTCGACTTCACCCATCCCGACGTGGTCATGGGCAACCTGGAGTGGGCGATCGCGCACGGGATCCACCCGGTGGTCGGCACCACCGGTTTCGACGCCGCGCGGCTCGACACCGTGCGCGGCTGGCTGGCGGCCTCGCCGGGCACCAGCGCCCTGATCGCGCCCAACTTCGGCATCGCCGCCGTGCTGATGATGCACTTCGCGCAGCAGGCCGCCCGCCACTTCGAGTCGGTCGAGATCGTCGAGCTGCACCATCCGAACAAGGCCGACGCCCCCTCCGGCACCGCCCGCCGTACCGCGGAGCTGGTGTCCGAGGCGCGGGCCAAGGCCGGGCTGGGCGCCATGCCCGACGCCACCAGCACCGAGCTCGACGGGGCGCGCGGCGCCGACGTGGGCGGCGTCCACGTCCACGCCGTACGACTGGCGGGGCTCATCGCGCACCAGGAGGTGCTGCTCGGCGGCGACGGCGAGATCCTCACGATCCGGCACGACACGATGAGCCGGTCCGCGTTCACCCCGGGCGTGCTGCTCGGCGTGCGGCGGGTGCGGGAGCTGCCCGGCCTGACCGTGGGCCTGGAACCGCTGCTCGACCTCTGAGGTCGAGCGTTCCCCAGACACGGCGTGCCCACCGCCTGCGAACAGGCGAGTGGGCACGGGGTGCGGAAGGGGTCTCGGCGCCGCACCGCCGAGCCACACGCTCTGAACCCTAATACAGAGGCGCCGTCGGGCCCGAACATGAGACCGTGTCGCCATGGTGCGATGGGCCGAAGCCGGGGAACTGCCCGGCCTGGCGGCGATAGAGCTGGCCGCCGACACGATGTTCGAGCAGGTGGGGATCACGTTCCCGCCGGGGACCACGCAGATCGAGGAGGTCGAGGACACCTCCGTGGTGCTGGTCGAGGGCGACCCTCCGCACGGGTTCGCGCTCATGGGCCAGGTGGACGGCAACCTGCACCTGGAGCAGCTCGCCGTACACCCCTCGCACATGCGGCGCGGCATCGGCGGGCGGCTGGTCGCGGCGGTGCGCGACCACGCGCTGGCCTGCGGCGTGCCGGCGGTGACGCTGACGACGTTCCGTGACGTGCCGTGGAACGCTCCCTGGTACGAACGCCACGGGTTCGCCGTGCTGCCCGAGGGGGAGTGGGGGCCCGAGCTGCGGGCGCTGGTGCAGCACGAGCGCGAGCTGGGCATCGAGGTGGCGCCGCGGGTCGTCATGAGCGCCGCCGTCCGCTGACGCCGCCCAGCCGTTCACTGACGTCGCCCAGCCGTCCGCTGAAGCGTCAGTGCTGCCGCAGCCGCGCCGCTCCCCAGAGGCGGGCGGCCACCACCGCCAGACCGGCGACCGCGGCCGTCACCAGCCACACCATGAACGTCGGGTAGAGGTAGGCGAGCTGGATCCACATGGCGTCGCGGCCGTGGGCCAGCACGCGGTGGATCGGGGCGAGCGTCGCACACAGCCCGACCGGCACCAGGTACGGCGCCAGCCGCCACAACCGCCGGCGGGTGAGGCGCGCGGCCCACCGCCGGGCACGGACGGCGCCCAGGACGGCCAGCCCGGCGGTCACCGGGGTCAGCAGCGCGAAGACCAGGTCGGTGAGGAACGTGGGGTTGCCGGGCGGCGGCTCCGGGGTGCCGCCCTCGATGAGGGCGACCAGCCCTTTCATGAGGGTGTGCGCGTCGGAGAAGGCCATGCCGGTGTTGGCCATCACGGCGACGCCGTAGCCGGAGCCGGGGATCAGCAGCTCGTGGGCGGTGGAGGTGAACAGGTCGCCGCCGTGCTCCAGCACGGGGGTGCCGCGCTCGGTCCTGCCGACCATCCAGCCGAGGGCGTAGTCCTCGCTCCGCGGGGAGGGGGTGCGCATCTCCTCGACGCTCCGCGGCGACAGGATGCCGGTGTTCTGCGCGATCAGCCACCTGGCCATGTCGCCGGCGGTGCTGACGACACCTCCGGAGCCGTTGCCGAACCCGGGAGGCTCCGGCAGGGCGACGGCCCGGCCGAGGATGTACAGGTGGCCGCGGGCGCTCGCGGGCAGGTCGCGGTCGGTGTCGATCGTCGTGCTGTGGCGCATGCCGAGGGGCCCGAAGACGTACGTGCCGAGGTAGGCGGCGAACGGCCGGCCGCTGACCACCTCGACGAGCCGCGCGGCGACCTGGTAGTTGGTGTTGTGGTAGCTGAAGGCGGTCCCGGGCTCCGTGGCGAGCCGCGCCGTCCTCAGCCGCGCCACGGCGCCCTGGAGCGTGTCCGGCTGGGGCAGGCTCTTCTCGGGGAAGGCCGAGTCGGCCATGCCCGAGGTCTGGTTGAGGAGCTGCCGTACGGTGATCCTCGCGGCCCGCGGGTCCGCCATCGTGAACTCGGGCAGGTGGCGGCGCACCGGCTGGTCGAGGGCGACCTTCCCCTGCTCGGCGAGCTGCATGACGGCCAGGGCGGTGAAGGACTTGCTGACCGAGGCCATCGCCATGGGGGTGTCGGCCGTGACGGGCGCGCCGGTGGCGGTCCGGCCGTATCCGGCGACGTGCACGATCCGGTCCCCCTTGGTGATCGCCACCTCGACCCCCGGCAGTCCGGTGGCCGCGCGGTACTGCTCGACGTAGGCGTCGACCGACGCGGGGATCGACGTGGCGGGGGCCTGGGGGAGGAGGGCGAGGAGGATCGCGGCGAGCGTGGTTCTGAACACCCGCCGACGTTATGACTCCTCCCGGCCCGCCACCATTGCGGAATCCCTCCCTGTCCGTTACGGGAACCCGCCATGGACCCGCTGAGGGCGGTGGGCGCGCCCCCCGCCCTCGGGAGCGCGGAGGGAGTGGTCATAGCCTCGAAGACATGCGAGTCATCCAAGCGACCCGGCTGGGCGGCCCCGAGGTCCTCGCCCTGGCGGACATGCCCGACCCCGTGCCCGGTCCCGACCAGACCCTCGTGGACGTCGAGGCGGCCGGGATCAACTTCGCCGACATCAAGCGCATCGAGGGCAGCTACGGAGCGACCACGACCCCCTTCGTGCCCGGCTCCGAGGTGATCGGCCGGACCGCCGACGGGCGCCGTGTGATGGGCTTCGCCACGAACGCGTACGCCTCCAAGGCGCTCATCGGCGACCCCGTGGACGTGCCGGACGATCTGAAGCCCGGGCAGGCGCTGGCGCTGCTCGTCCAGGGCCTGTCGGCCTGGCACCTGCTCCGCACGGCGGCCCGGCTGAGCCCCGGCGAGACCGTCGTCGTCAACGCGGCGGCCGGCGGCGTCGGCCACCTCGCCGTGCAGCTCGCCCGCGAGTTCGGGGCGGGCCGCGTCATCGGCACCGCCTCCACCGCCGAGAAGCGGGACCTGGTCCTGGAGCTGGGCGCGGACGCGGCCGTGGACGGCGACGCCGACGGTTACGCCGAGCGGGTCGTCGAGGCCGGCCAGGGCCGCCCGGCCGACATCGTGCTCGACGCGGTCGGCGGACGGGTCTTCGAGGCCGCCCTCGACGCGCTCGCCCCGTTCGGCCGCCTGGTCACCTACGGATCCTCCGGCGGCGAACCTCTGCCCGCCGTGGACCCCGGGCTGCTGACCCAGCGCAACATCTCGGTGACCGGCTACTGGCTCGGCGGCTCCCTGCACCTGCCGGGCATGACGACACCGCTGCGCGAGCTCATGGAGCTCACCGCGATCGGCCGGCTGCGCCCCCTCGCCGGAGGCGAATACCCCCTCGCGGACGCCCGCCGGGCCCTGGAGGACCTGGCCGGCCGCCGCACCACGGGCAAGCTCGTCCTGATCCCGTGACGGGCCCCGAAGGGACTCCCGCGAGTGGTCCCCTTCGGACTCCTGCGGCGGGCGCCGGGCGGAACAGGGTCACGTTCGCCGTCATGTGCGCGGGCATGTTCCTCGTGCTGCTCGACGTGACCATCGTCAACATCGCCCTGCCGTCCGTCGGCGCCCGGATGGGCGGCGGCCAGGTCGCCGACCTCCAGTGGGTGGTGGACGGCTACCAGCTCACGCTCGCCGGCCTCCTGCTCGCCGGCACGCCGGCGGTGATCAGCCGCCTCCATCCCGACCGGGAGAGCCGGGCGCGGGTGATCGGCGCCTGGGCCGCCATCGGCAGCCTCGCCCTGCCCACCGGGCCGCTCCTCGGGGGACGCTCGTCCAGTTCCTCGGCTGGCCCTGGGTGTTCTGGATCAACGTGCCGGCGATCGCGGTGATCATCCCGGTGATGCTCGTCGTGGTCGGGGAGAGCGAGCCGCTGGACCGCCCGCTCGACGTGCCGGGCTTCGGCGGCGGGGGGTTCGCGGTGGCCGAGCGGCGCGCCGAGCACCCGATGCTGCCGCCCGCGCTGCTGCGGCGCCGTCCCATCGCGGTCAGCACCGTCGCCGCCGCGGCCATGAACTTCGGGCTGAACGGCGTCATGCTGCTGTTCACGCTCTACCTGCAGATCGTCCGGCACCTCACGGCCGTCGTCGCCGGGGTGTCGCTGCTGCCGTTGTTCCTGCCCCTGGTGCTGCTGCCCGGTCATCGCCGCGGTGATGTACCTGGCGGTCATCGCCCTGACCCTGACCGCCCGCGCGAAGCCGGCGCCCGCGTAGCGCCGGTCCAAACCGCGGTTCAGAGGCTGACGGCCAGGCCGATCGAGAACAGCAGGCCGTACGCCATCTGCAGCTTGCCCGTCTGCTGGAGCACGCCGATCAGCGCCGGCCCCACCGCGCCGTGCAGCACCGTCTTGACCGGCATGACCGCCAGCGGCGCGGCCAGCACCGCGAGCGGCGCCAGCCAGGCGAGGGGGAACATCGCCACCGCCACCACGAACGGCGCGATCAGGCACACCGCGTACAGGGTGCGGGTGCGCTCGGCGCCCAGCACCACCGCGAGCGTGCGCTTGCCGACCGGCCCGTCGGTGTGGACGTCGCGCAGGTTGTTGACCACGAGCATCGAGCACGACAGCAACCCGACCGGGATCGAGGCGATCAGCGCCGCCCACGAGAGGTGCTCGGTCTGCACGTACGCCGTGCCCATCACCGGCACCAGACCGAAGAACACGAACACGGCCGCCTCGCCCAGCGCCCGGTAGCCGTACGGGCTCTTGCCGCCCGTGTAGAACCACGCGGCGGCGATGCAGGCGGCGCCCACGAGCAGGATCCACCACGCCCGGGTCGCGATCACGAGGATCAGCCCGAGCACCGCCGCGGCGGCGAAGCAGCCGAACGCGGCGGCGAGCACCTGCGGCGGCGTCGCGGCCCGCGAGCCGACGAGCCGCATCGGGCCCACCCGCTCGTCGTCCGTGCCGCGCACGCCGTCGCTGTAGTCGTTGGCGTAGTTGACGCCGATCTGCAGCAGCAGCGCCACGAGGAGGGCGAGGACCGCACGCCACCAGATCGGGTGGCCTTCACCGATCGCCACGCCGGTGCCGACCACGACGGGCACGACGGCGTTGGGGAGGGTGCGGGGACGCGCTCCGGCGATCCACTGGCCGGGGGTTGCCATATCTCTGGAGATCCCTTAGCTGATGTCGGTGGTGAGCCTGACCATGCGGATGGGGCGGCCCATGTCGAGAACGCGCTCGGCCATGTCCTCGCCCCAGCCGGCCGACTCCAGGAAGCCCAGCACCGCGTAGTTGTCGGCGAACACCCATGTGGCGATCTGCCGGTAACCGTCCTGGCGCAGGTGGTCGACCGTCGCGTTGAGCAGGCGGCTGCCGTGGCCGCGCCGTACGAAGTCGGGGTCCACCAGCAGCGTCAGCATCTCGGCCACCTCGGTCGGATCGAGATCCGGATCCTCGGCGGGGGCGTGCGAGGCCAGGCCCACCACACGCTCACCGCCCCGCGGGGTGGCGGGCACGCCGCTGCCTCCGACGCCCAGCGCGGGGAACCCCTCGGTGTCGAGAATGGTCTCCACCGCGACCAGCACCCGGTGCCTCGACGTGGGCGGGGCGACGATCGCCTCGTCCCACTGGCGCAGCCACATCTTCTCGGCCGCCGGGCCGGTCATCTGCTCCAAAGGGCCCTCGGGAAGGAAATCCCGATAGCCGTAGCGCCAGGCGCGGATCTGAACATTCGCCACCTGGAGCACATCCTCGCGCCGGGCCGCCCGGACGCCTACGTCTGCCATCTCGGCCCGCTCCTTCGCCTGCCGTTCATGCCACAAGGCACGAGTTACACCGTATCGGTGTTTGAGGCTTGGAGACGACGCGAACCCTGCTTCCTCGCCCGGTAGGCGCGCGTTTTGGTGCGGTTGCCGCAGACCCGCATGGAACACCACGAGCGAGATCGATTTTTCGAGACGTCGATGAACGCCCACTGACAGGTGATCTCCGAGCACACCTTGAGCCGGTCCCAGGAGGCGTCGGCGACCGCGCCGGCGATCACGGCGAGGGCGCCCCGGACCCCGGTGTCGACCGGCACGAGTCGGGGGAGAGGATCGACCACCAGACGCAGCGGCAACACCGGCAGCACCGTGTGAGGTGTCGTCTCCCGTCTCAGGGCCGCGCGTAACCCCTCGCGCAGGGCCAGCGCGGTGGCCAGGTCGTCGTCCGTGGCGCGGTCGAGAGGGCCCGCCAGGCCGCGCTCGCGCAGCCACAGCGCCAGCTCCGCCGGGCAGGCCAGCTCGTCCGTGCCGCACTCCACGTCCAGGGTGTTCACGAAGTCGCGCACGAGCTCCGCGGGTGCCGGCATGCTCTTACTGTACGGCGGCTCGCACGGCCCTTCGGGGCGGCCCCCGGTGCGGGCGATCATGCCGGTCAGGAGACGCGGTCGAGGGCCTCGGCCAGGCGGCGCACCCCCTCGGCCAGCTCCGCGAGGTGCGTCGCCGAGATGTGGGTGACCCGCACCCGCGGCCCCGGCGGCTCCGACGGGTAGTACATCCGCCCCGGGCTCACCAGCACGCCGCCCCGCCGGGCCTCCTCCACCAGGGCCGTCTCGTCCACCTCCGGCGGCAGCCGCAGCCACAGGTGCATGCCGCCCCGGGGCAGCAGGTGCAGCTCGGCCCGCGGCATGCGCAGGGCCAGCTCGGCCGCCAGCGCGTCGCGGCGCGTGGCGATCTCGGCGTGCAGCGCCGACAGGTGCCGCCCCCACGCTCCCGAGCCGAGGAACTCCACCGCCGTCTCCTGCAGCGGCCGGGCCACGAAGAACGACTCCACGAGCTGGTTCGCGCGCAGCCGGTGCGCCGCGGGACCGCGGGCGATCACGGCCGCCACCCGCATGCTCGGCGACAGCACCTTGGTCAGGGACGCGATGTAGACCACGATGCCGTGCTCGTCCATGGAGACCATCGGCGGCGGCGCCTGGTCGGTCAGGTAGCGGGCGAAGTCGTCCTCGATGACGAACGCGCCCGCCGCCCGGGCGACCTGCAGCACCTGCTCGCGGCGCTCGCGCGGCAGCGTGGCGCCCGTGGGGTTGTGCAGCGTCGGCTGGGTGCAGAACACCCGCGCGCCCGTCACGGCGAACGCCTCGGCCAGCAGGTCCGGCCGTACGCCGTCGCGGTCCATCGGCACGGCGGTCGCCCGCAGCCCCGCCGCCTTGGCCGCCGCCAGGGCGCCCGGATAGGTCGGCGTCTCCACCAGCACCTGCGTGCCGGGGGCGGCCAGCGCCCGGAAGGCGTGCGTCAGGGCCGACTGCCCGCCGCTGACGATCAGCGCGTCGGCGGCCGTGACGTCGCCGCCCGCCTCGGCCGCGAACCAGCGGCGCAGCTCCGCGAGGCCGTTCAGCGGCGGCATGGCCCAGGCGTCGGGCCGGCGCACCGCCCGCGTCGCCGCGGCGGCGAGCTGCCGGTCCGGCCGCAGCCCCGGGTGGGGATAGCCGCCGGTCAGCGGCACCACGCCCTCGGGCGGCGGGCTGAGCAGCGTGACTACGGCCGACTCGTCGACCACCCGGTCGCCCAGCGCGACGGTCTGCCAGGACAGGTCGGGCGCGGCGGCGGGCCGCTCGGTGCGGTGGGCGACGAACGCGCCGCTGCCCGGCCGCGTGACCACCACGCCCTCGGCGGCCAGCAGGCCCAGAGCCCGGGACACGGTCACGGGGCTGACGTTGTGGCGGCGCATGACCTCACGGCTGGAGGGCAGCCGGTCGCCGGGCCGGAGCCGGGCGGCCTCGTCGCGCAGTATCGCGGCGATCTGGGCGATACTGCTATCGTTGTTCATGAAAGACCAGAATAGCGCTATCGTCGAGCCGCTGGTAGCGGTCCCCCCGGTCACCAGGAAGAGCGGCGGGACGGGGCTCGCCTTCCTCGGCGTGCTGGCCTTCTCGGGCTCCATGCCGGCCACGGTGTTCGCGATGCGCGGCTTCGACCCGTGGCTCGTCGCCATCGGCCGGGCCCTCGTCGCGGCCGTGATCGCGCTCGTCTGCCTGCGGGCCGCCCGGCTCCCGCTGCTCCCGCCCCGGCGCCACTGGGGTTCGTACACCCTGATCTCCCTCGGGGTCGTGTTCGGGTTCCCCGTCTTCAGCGGCCTCGCCCTCGACCTGGGGGCGACCACCGCGCACTCGGCCGTCGTGATCGGCCTGCTCCCCGCCGCCACGGCCGCCTGCGCCGTGCTGCGCGCCGGTGAGCGTCCCCGGCCGCTGTTCTGGGTCGCCTGCGCGGCCGGCGCCGCCGCCATCACCGCGTTCACCGTCACCCGGCACGGCTCCGGACCGGAGGGCGCCTGGGCCGACCTGCTGCTGGTGGGAGCCCTCCTGTCGGCCGCCGTCGGTTACACCGAGGGCGGGCGGCTCGCCCGCGAGACGCCCGGCTGGCAGGTCATCTCGTACGCGCTCGTGGTGTCCCTGCCGCTCACCGCGCCCGTGACCGCCGTGCTGGCCGCGACGACGCCGATCCACCCGTCCGCCGAGGCGCTCGCCGGGTTCGCGTACGTGGCGGCGGTGTCGATGTTTCTCGGCTTCATCCCGTGGTACGCGGGCCTGGCCAGGGGCGGGATCGCCCGCGCCGGGCAGACGCAGCTCACGCAGCCGCTGCTCACGCTGGTGTGGGCGTGGGTCCTCATGGGGGAGCGGTTCGGGGTGGTGACGGTGCTGGGGGCGCTGGCCGTCCTGGTGTGCGTGGCGGTGACGCAGCGCACCCGTACGTGACGCTTGAAAGAGATGACGGCGCCGCGCAGGATGAGGGATGGAGGTGTCACATGGCAGACCTCACCATCCCGGAAGGCGGCTTCTGGCCGGCCCCGGAGATCCCGCAGCCGAACATCTACCCGATGGAGTGGCGGGTCGAGACCGCCAAGCTCGCGGCCATCTACGAGAAGTCCAAGCGCATGGTCTGGAACCCCGCCGACCTGCCCTGGGACGGCCTCGACCCGGCCGACTTCACCCGCGAGCAGCGGCTCGGCGTCATGTACTGGTTCGCCGTGCTGGCGAACTTCGACGCCTCGGGCCCGGCCGTGTTCGCCCGGGCCACCATTCAGGCGTTCGAGAAGCACGAAGAGGACCCGGTCAGGAAGTGCTTCTTCTCCATCACCCGTGACGAGATGAACCACGAGGAGTGCTGCCAGCGCACGATCGCCAAGCTCTGGCCCGGCGGCCCCCTGAACTGGACCCCGTCAGACGACCTCGAACGCGCCGCCCACAACAACATCGGCTGGCTGTACCACAACGGGGGCCGCTACTGGAACGGCTACACCAGCGCGGTCGGCAAGTACAGCCTGCCCGTGCTGTTCACCAGCTTCATGATGGGCGAGATGGCCGCGTCCACCCTGTTCAGGGGGATGGCGTCGGAGACCCGGCATCCGGTGTTCGGCGAGATGTTCCACCGCATCGGCCGCGACGAGTCCCGGCATCTCCAGATCTGCATGACCATCCTGGAGAACGAGTGGCCGGGCCTCACCGACGACACGCGCACCCTCATCACCCGGCAGCTCCGGGCCGGGTTCGTGTTCCTGTCCATGATCCTCTGGGAGCCGCCCGAGGGCTTCTGGGACCTGCCCCCGTACTTCCTCGCCAACCACCGCGTCCTCATGGACCACGCCCGGCAGGCGGGTCTGGGGGTGCTGTCGTACGAGGAGCAGGCGGAGAACTGGCGGGTGGCGATGGCCCGCGTCCGGGCCATCGTGGAACGGTGGGGGATCGACTTCCCGGCGATCCCGGAGCTCGACCTGGAGGGCGTGAAGGTCGACTTCATCGACCCGGAGGACATCATCCCGGTGTTCTGAGCGTTCCTTTCGCCTGTTGGAGGTTCGGTGGCCCCCATTGGCGTACCGGTCAGGCATGCGGGACCTGGGGCCGTACTACTGCTCCTCCTGGAATGTGAGCCTGATACGTGGGGAACTCTGGTGATCACGCGCCCGTTCTGCCGACGTGACCACACCTCAGCTCGCATGCCCTCTCTGCCGGCACACCGAGTTCCTCCAGCAGCAGGGCCGCATCAGCAGCAAGCACAACTTCGTCCAGAACCCGGTGACACTGATGATCTGCAAGCAATGCAACTACGTCCTGCCGTTCTGGGAAGGGAAGTCCATCTACCTGAGCTGACTGACGCAGAGCCGGTACCCATCGGCGTGGCATTGTCACTGATGGACGCTGCACTGCGCCGCCTGCGCGTGATCATGTTGAGACCGGAGCCTGCCAAGATCGCTGCGGAAGTATGGGCGGCGCCGGAAAGAGACCGCGAGCATGAGGCGAACCATGGCAGTGACGGTCGTCGCGCTGGCGACGGCGGGCCTGTCCGCCGCGCCGGCGAACGCTGCCAGGATCGGCGTCGATCCGGTGACCGCGATCCAGCGGCAGCTCATCGACGGACGCGGTGTGAAACTCACCCTGCGCTCTTCCTCCAACGTGTTCCGCAAGTGGGACAAGCACAAGCCTGAGATCGGGACGGCCGCGTTCGGGGACGGCCGTGTCGTGGCGACCGACGTGACCGATCACGACTTCAGGGGCCCTGGCATCCGGACCATCTGCGTCGGCGGCCACCGCTATGACACCGAGGAAGTCGGTGATCCCGGCCCTCGCTTCCCCTCGGGCAAGACCTGGATCGACCTCGGCAGGTCCCAGTGCGGGCGGCATCTGGAAGTGGGCCGTATCCGGCTCGACGAGCCGGGCATGCTCACAGCAGTTCTCGCCACAACGACGAGTAAGCGACCTGCGGGCGTCTACGACGGCACCCACACCATGCTCCACCAGGGCACCATCACTTTTGGACAGCTGTTCAAGGCCAGCCCCCGGATGCGGGCCGACTTCGGTGGCCAGGCGGTGCGCCAGTTCACACCCTGGACGATCTCGTGGCGCCTCTGGATCGGGGATGACCAGCTCGTGCGCAGAGCGTGGAGCTCATGGCGAGAGCCGGACGCGATGGACGACAACCCGCGCGGATACATCGCCTTCATCCGCGACCTCCGCCTGTCCGGCTGGGGGATCAAGGTCCGCATCAAAGCGCCCGCCCGCAGCGTGACCACGACGTTGGAAGAAATCCACGGCTACGGCTCGTAGATGGATGCGTGAGGGGAGCCTCGCGCAGTGCGCGCGCTCTTCGGATACGCCGTTCCTCGGATGCTCGCCGGGCAGCTCCCACGAGCCCGGCATGACGCTGTTCCGCGCTTGACGCAGCAGAAGATGCGCCCTTGGCCGTCGCCTCGCCAGTAGAGCCGGTGATCTGTGAGCGGCGCGTCATGGTGGAGCGTCCTTCGCGGGCTGCGGCGTTCCTCACCCGGGCCTGCGGCTCGCGTTGCAGGTTCGACCGCGTGAGAACGGATGGTCATCCATGGTGGACAAGCCGAATCGTCAGGTCGCTGTGTTCGGCGCCGGGGACCGACGACCTGCGCGAAGCTCCGAGCACGGTGCCGGCGGCCCGGCTGCTTGCCGAGGGCGCTGAGGTGAGCTGCTGGGATCCCATGGCCGCCCGGCGAGACGGAGCCTTGGACGTCGACGAGTCGTCACGCGAGTCCAGGAGCAGCCGTCGAGGGGGCGGACGCGGCGATCGTGGTGACGGAATGGCCCCAGCGTCGGCAGGTCGATTGGGCGCAGGCCGCCGCGGTGATGCGGCCGGTGATGTTCGGCGGCCGTAACGTGTTCGACCCGGCCGCGATGCGCGCCGGCTTCGCCCGCTGCTGGACGCCACCCTCAAGGTGCGCGGCATGCGCGGCCGCCGCCGCCAGCGTCCCGAGGTTGTGCTCGTCGACCGTGGCTACGACCACGACACGTACCGCCGCCTGATGCGTGAGCCACAGATCCGCCTCATGCCACCACCCGCCTCCTGTCGATCTTGATCCGGCGGATCAGGTGGGCGGCGGAATTGTCGGTGGCATCTGAGACCGTCACAGGCAGCGCTCACATGACTGCTGTCCGTCACTGCGATGGGAGGGGATGCGTTCATGCACGCCCGCAGAGCCGACACCCGGAACGCCCGCAGCCGTTCTGCCGCATCAGGGTCCAATGGAGAGTCCTTCACCGGGGCGCACCATGCTTTCCGCCCTGCGGGCAGGCCGCTCCGGACCGGGAACAGGAGCCGCCGACGTGGCTGAGGAGACCGCTGTCACCGACACCGACGCCGATCGTCACCCGCACACCGAGCAGCTGACGTTCAACTTCAAGGGCGGAGACAGCGCCGAGCTGGCGCAGCACCTGACCGGGCGCAGCTTGAGCAGGCGCCTGCCGGCGCTGGTGGGCCGCTCCCTGGCCCTTGCCTGGGCCGTGGAGCGAGGCTCGACGATCGCCCTGCTGACCTGCCAGGTGGTCTCCGGGCTCCTGGAGGCGCTCGGCCTGTTCGCCACCACCTCGGCGCTCAGCGCGCTGATCCAGTCCGCGCGCGACCCTGCGCACCTGCGCGCGGCCATACCGTCGATCGCGGTACTGGCCGGGGCGGCCGGTCTGCGCGCGATTCTCGCCATCGCGATCCAGGGCCTGTCGAACCGGCTGGGGCCGCGGATCGCCCGGGAAGCGGAGTTCCGCATGCTGGAAGCGGCCACCAACGCCGAGATGGCCGCATACGACCACCCGGGGTTCAACGACCGCTACGACCAGGCCTCCCGCGGCGTCGAAGTCAGCCGGGACATGATCGGCCAGTCGCAGAACCTGGTCTCCTCGCTGGCCACGCTGATCGCCGCGGCCCTGGTGATCGGTGCGCTGGCGCCCGTCCTGCTGCCGCTGCTCGCGCTGACCGCGGTTCCGCGGGCGTTGGCGTCGGTCGCGGGCGAGCGGGTCGCCTACCTGGCGACTCTGCGGACCTTCCACGACCGGCGGATGCTGAGCATGCTGCGCTGGCACCTGTCCCACAAGGACCAGGCCGACCAGGTACGCACCGACACCCTGGCCCCGTACCTGCTGGACAAGTACCGCTCCAGTGGCGCGCGGGTCGACCGCACCAACGATGAAGCCGCCTGGCAACAGGCCAGGATCAGTCTGCTGGGGTCGGCCGTCGGCGGTCTGGCCGCGATGTTGCTGTGGGCCGGGGTGATGGTGCTGCTCGGCACTGGCTACATCAGCGCGGCCGCCGCCGGCACGCTGGTGTTCGCTCTGCGCTCGGCCGCCGGCGGGCTGCACGGCATCGTCGGCTACGGAGCCGACCTCATGCGCACCGGCCGATACATGGACGACTGGGAAGCGTTCATCGCCGAGGCAGCCGGCCAGCGCCTGGATCGCGGGAACATCGTGCCCGGACGTCCTCGGTACGTAGCGTTGGACCGCGTCACCTACCGCTATCCCGAGGCCGACAAGGACACCCTCCACGAGGTGGACTTCGAAGTACGCCAAGGGGAGATCGTCGCCGTCGTGGGCGAGAACGGCTCCGGCAAGACCACGCTGATGAAGCTGCTGTCCGGGCTCAACCTGCCCACCAGCGGTGTGGTCACCTGGGACGGCGTCAGCACCCGAGACCTGGACCCGCACACCCTGTGGCGGCAGTGCGCGGTCGTCCCGCAGGAGTTCGCCCGCTGGCCCATGACCGCCCGCGAGAACATCCAACTCGGCCAGCCGCAGCCTGGGGCGGACGACGCCGTGCAGCACGCGGCGGCCGCCAGCGGCGCCGACGCGGTGATCGCGGTGCTGCGCAACGGCCTGGACACGCTGCTGGCCCGCGAATGGTGGGGCGGCCAGGCCCTGTCGTCAGGTCAGTGGCAGCGCATCGCGGGAGCACGGGCGATCCACCGGGACGCCGGCCTGCTGGTGATGGACGAGCCCACCTCCGACCTGGACGCGCGCGCCGAGCACCGGATCTTCAGCGGGCTGCGGGAACTCGCCAAGGAGCGGGCGATCGTCCTGGTCACCCACAACCTCGCCAACACCGCCGTCGCGGACCGGATCGTGGTCATGCAAGCCGGCCGCGTCAGCGACGCGGGCACCTTTACCGAACTGACGTCTCGGCCTGGGCTCTTTCGCGAGTTGTGGCTCCTGCAGCACGATCGCGCGCACCCGGCCACGTAGGAGGGGCACGACCTCATGACGGCGCCCGGGTAGGGATACGAAAGGCGTGAGGCCGCTACGGCACCCACAATGGCTGCCGTGGTCGTTGCGGAGCTGGCTGCGCAGTCCTCGGCCCTACCCCCCGGCCATGGGTGACACGGCGAGCTGGGCGACCCGGCAGGCGACCTTCATCATCCGGGGCCACGACCTGGCGGAGCGCGCCCGTGGAGAGGTGAAGCGGGCGAGCGAGATCGCCGCGTTCGGCACCGGCTGGGTGGCCACCGTACGGCACCTGGAGATCTCCTCGGTCGACGGCGCCCCTTGGGGGCCGGATCTGCTGATCGCCACGAACGTGCCGGCCAAGGCGGAACGAGCGGGCAAGACCGAGCAGCTACGGACTCTCCCCAAGGCGCGCAAGGCGGTTGCCCGCGCCGGCGCACACATCGTCCTCGTCCCGCTGACGGTCTAAGATCGACTTTCGTGTGGGAACGGATCGACGGACTACGCGTACTTGAGTTGGGCACGCCGGGTGAGATGCGCCGGCGCCTGACGGATCTCACCCTGGCCGGCGAGAAGAGGGCCACGGCCGGCCTGCTGGAGCTCGACTACCACGCGGAGGGCGAGCCGCTGGAGCAGGTCGGCGAGCGCTTGGCGCTCGTGGACGACTCGGGCGCCAAGGCGGCGGAGGTGGAGGTCGTGGACGTCCAGGTGGTGCCCTTCGGTGAGGTCACCTGGGAGTTCGCCCAGGCGGAGGGCGAGGGCTTCCGCTCGGTCGAGCACTGGCGCGAGGGCCACCGCCGCTTCTGGGAGAGCGAGGGGTACGAGGTGGACGACTCCTCACAGGTCGTCTGCGTCCACTACCGGCTGGCCGATTGACTGCGACAGCTCCCTACAGCGCGTAGTCGTATCGGATGAAGCCGTTGAAGCGGGCGACCTTGTCGTAGAGAAGACGCGCGGAGGCGTTGTCCTCCTTGGTCGTCCAGTAGAGCCGACCCGCTCCGCGCTCACGCGCCTTCTCGGCGACCCGCTCGATCAGCGCCCGCGCGGCCCCTTGCCCGCGCGCCGCCTCGCCGACGAACAGGTCCTGGAGGTAGCAGGAGTCGGGCATCCAGAAAGTGACGTGGAAGAGGTAGTGCGCGATGCCGACGAGCTGCCCGTCCAGGCGCGCGCCGATGCCGTGCACCTCGGTGCCGTCCATCAGCCGCCGCCAGGCGTCCTCGTAGCCCTGGTCGGGGACGTCGGTGTTGTAGAAGGTCTTGTAGCCGCGGGCGAGCACTTCCCACGCGGCACGATCCTGGGGGCGCAGGGGGCCGATCTCGATCACGCGACTCATGGTGGCACACGTCCCTCTGTGGCCTACCGCAGGCTGCCGCAATGTGGACGTTGCGCTCTCTCGCCCAGGTGCTTAGCAGTGCGGCACATCCGGCCAGTCCTCGGGGTCGGCCACGTACGTCCCGCGATGCGCGATCGTGAACACCCAGCCCTGCTCCCTGAGGCGTGCCACCGCCTGCCGAGCAGTCACCTTGGCGACGCTGAACTCGCGCATCACCACTTTCTCGCTGGGAATCGCCCACTGCGGCGCGAACTCGCCGCTTCGGATGCGTCCCGCGAGAGTGCTGGCGATGTTGACGTACAGCGGGACCTTTCTGGCCACGCGCGGGACGTCGGGATGGCCCACGAAGGTGCCTTCTCCTTGGAGCGTGTAGGCCACTCCACGGTCCCGTAGCTCGCGGGCGACTCTTCTGGCCGTCGTACGGGCGACGCCGAACTCTTTGGCCAGCTGTGCCTCACTCAGGACTGGAGCGCCTGGCGGCAACTCACCATGCAGGATCCGCTCCTCGATGATCTGAGCGATCTGCTGATACAGGGGGACGGGACCTTCACGGGTCTAGCACGCTCGCATCCTAGACGTGTCGATACAAGCAGTCGACTTTTCCGAGAAGTTTTGACCAGGCGACTTTGCAGGTCCTCCACCCCGGACATCCGAAGGTGTGCCGAGTGGACTAGGTGCTCGGCCATTCCTCCTTGGGGGACACGTAGCTTCCGCGTTGGGCCACCGTGTAGATCCATCCCTGTTCGCGCAGCAGGGCCATCGCCCGCCGTACCGTCTCGCGGGCCACGTCGTACTCCTGCAGCAGAGCCGTTTCCCCGGGGATGGGGCGGCGTGGCTGGAACCGCCCAGCCTTGATCTGTTCGGCGATGTCGCTGGCGATCTGCCGGTACATCGGCGTCTTGCGCTGCTTTCGCGGCGCGGCGTCCGGGGCGCCGACGAATGTGCCCTCGCCCTGGACGGTGTAGATGAGCCCTTCCTCGCGGAGCACGTGGATGGCCCTCCGGGCCGTCGTCCTGGCCACGCCGAACTCCGCTTGGATGTCTGCCTCGCTGGGGACTGGATGTCCGGAGGTCAGGTCGGAGACCCTGTGCCGCAGAATGTCCGCGATCTGCAGGTATAGGTGGGTATCGCCATTGTAGTCGAGCACGTACGCAAGATAGGCGAAGGGGTACGTGGTCTCACATAACGCTCTGCCTGTTTAGGCGTGTGTCTACTTGCGACTAGTCATCGAGATACAACTAGACGTAGAGTGCTGACATGGCTGATCTCGACCTGCGAGCGGAACTCGGGGAGTGTTCGGGGTGCCATGTGCGGACGAAGAGTGCCGGTGGGCTGGCCATCGACTGGGAGCCGGAGGTCCCGTGGGAGAAGCGGGTGCGCGTGAGGGCGCACACTTGCTCCTGCGAGCCTGTGGTGTACGAGTTATGCCAGGTCGGAGGTGTCTGCTTCATCCGCCGGACAAGTACGCACGGCAGACGGAGGATCATGAAGGTCACCTCACGGATGAGCGCCGAGGATGCGGACAGAATCTGGCAGCTGGTGCTCGCGGGGGTGGCCCGATGATTTCTTGGTTCTCTTTCTGCCGCTGATCCGGCACCACAGTTTTCAGTGCCGCTGTCCGGCGATTCGTGAGCGCTCCGCCGCGGAGAAGAGGCGTGCCCGCGGGTCACGTCCACGGACGTGGTGTATGAATCGATCTTCGCGTGATCTTTCTGCAGGTTACGCGGTAAGTGTCTGCGGGAGTGGATTCTGTGTGGGGGTGTCGCCGGGCAGCACCCGAAGGCGGCCTTGGCGAGGGCTTCCAGGCCCAAGTAGCGGCGGGCTTCGACCCACTCGTCGGTCTGCTCGGCCAGCACCGCCCCGACCAGGCGGATGATGGCCGGCCGGTCGGGGAAGATGCCGACCACGTCGGTGCGGCGGCGGATCTCCTTGTTCAGCCGTTCCTGCGGGTTGTTCGACCAGATCTGGGTCCAGATCTCTCTGGGGAAGGCGGCGAAGGCGATCAGCTCCTCGCGGGCGGCGTCCAGATGCTCGGCCGCGGCCGGATGCTTGGCCTCCAAGGTTTGGACGACCCAGACGTGTTGAGCTTTGACGGCGGCCGTGTCGGGTTGGTCGAAGATGGTGCGCACCAAGGTGGCGACGAACGGCTGGGCCGTTTTGGGCACGACGGTGAGCAGGTTGCGCAGGTAGTGGGTGCGGCAGCGCTGCCAGGACGCGCCGGCCAAGGCGGCGCCGATGGCGGCCACCAGGCCGGTGTGGGCGTCGGAGATGACCAGCTGGACGCCGGACAGGCCGCGGGCGAGAAGGCCACGCAGGAACGCCAGCCGGCCTGCGCCGTCCTCGGCGGAGGTGACCTCCAGGCCGAGAATCTCACGCCGGCCGTCGGCGTTGACCGCGGTGGCCACCAGAACGTGGACGTTGATGATGCGCCCGCCCTCGCGCACCATCTGCGTCAGCGCGTCCAGCCACACGAACGTATACGGGCCGCTGTCGAGCGTCCGCGTGCGGAACGCTTCGACCTGCTCATCCAGGATCTTGGCCATCTGCGAGACCTGGCTTTTGGAGATGTTCTTGATGCCGAGCTGCTCGATCAGCTTGTCCACCCGCCGGGTCGACACGCCCAGCAGGTACGAGGTGGCGACCACGCTGATCAGCGCCTGCTCGGCCCGCCGCCTGCGTTCCAGCAGCCACTCCGGGAAGTACGAGCCTTGACGCAGCTTCGGAAGTGCCAGCTCGATCGTGCCGGCGCGGGTGTCCCATTCCCGCGCTCGGTAGCCGTTGCGGCTGTTGGTCCGCTCCCGGTTGCGTTCGCCGTAGGCGGCTCCGCACAAGCTGTCGGCCTCGGCCGACATCAACGCCTCGGCCATGGTCTTCACCATGGATCGCAACACATCGGGGTTGCTTGTCTCGATCTGCTTCGCCAGCCAGTGACCAGCCGTCACACTGTTGTCTACGGCCATCGCCCTCTCCTTTGATCTTGGATAGCACTCAAAGGATCACGCGATGGCCGTCCCTATTTCACGGCCGCCACATTGTGACCAGGTCAAACTCGTACACCACTTCCAGCGACGCAACCGTGCCCGCGTTCTGCGGCATGGGAAGCGGCGGCTGGATTGGGCTGCCTGATCCCGTTCGGCAAGGGCTCTCGTGGGTCCCAATCGCTCGTTCTCATCGGGCCCCACGAGGCCATATGACTCCGGCCGCCCAGACTGCCGCAAGAGGCGGCCGGACGTGGTTCCCTCGCAGGCCCCGGATCGCTCCCCTGGGGTCTGTGAGGGGACTCGTTGGTGGGACGCGGTCCCGGTGCTTTCCGGGTGGCCCGGGACCGCGTCCTGCGGGCGCCGGCCTGGAACCTCCGCCACGGCCGACCCGCGCCAAAAGGATGGCACGCGCCCTCGGGCCGACGCTGGCGTTCCGCGCTTTCAGCGGGATCATGGCTTTTCGGATGTGGTGTGGGTTAAGGGTGTGGTGTGGCGGCTTTCGGAAGGCGTGCCTTGGGGGCTTGGCGGGGTGCGGGCACGGGTGGGGTGGCCTCGGGAACGGCGACCCGTCTCCAGGCCGCGTCTGTGATGATCAAGTGGTCGAGGAAACGGAGGCCCACCGTGCTCGCGGCCGCCGCCAGCCGGGCCGTCGCCGAGACGTCGTCGTCGCTCGGGTCGAGCGAGCCGCTCGGATGGTTGTGCGCCACGCCGAACGCGGCGCCGCCGGAGGTCAGGACCGTCGTGACGATCTCCCGTACCGGTACGGCCGTGTGGTCGGCGCCGCCCTCCGTGAGGACCGTGCGCCGCAGGACCGCCCCTCGGGGGTCGCAGACCACCACGACCAGCCGCTCGCGCGAGAGTCCCTGAAGGAGGGGAGCCGCCACCGCGGCCAGGTCGGACGTGCTCGTGATCCTCGGGCGTTCGGGGTCGGCCTGCGCCCGGCGTACCAGATGGAAGGCCGCGGCCACGCGCGCCGCCTTGGCGGGGCCGACGCCCTTCACGGCCAGTAACCGGTGCGGCTCGGAGCGAGCCAGCCCGTCGAGGTCGCCGCAGTGCTCGATCACCTGGGAGGCCAGGTCCACCGCGCTCGCTCCGCGGAAGCCGGAGCCCAGCAGCACGGCCAGGAGCTCACGGTCGGCGAGCGCCGCCGGCCCGCTCGTCATGAGTCGCTCCCTGGGGCGCTCCCGCGTGGGCAGGTCTTTGACTCGCACAGGAAGGTTGTATCAACCAGGACCGACAAGCCGGGGTGGGCCATGTCTCGGCGCGGCCTGCCTGCACAGGGGAGGAGGCGTTCCGGGTGAACGGCCTGTGCAGGGTGTCCTTCGCAGGACGGAGGGTCAGCCGACGGGCATGCTGTACGTGACGCGGAACCGGTCGCCCGGGAGCACGATGTCGCTGGTCTCCATCGGGCGCTCGCCGGCCCAGTGGGTGCGTTCGACGTGCAGGACGTGCGTGCCCGCGGGCAGTTGCAGGGCGTCGGCCTCGGCCGGGCGCGGCACCCTGGTGTGCACGGTCTCCCGGATCTCGGTGATCCTGACGCCGTGGGCGGACATCCTGGCCATCACGCCGCGCCGCTCCTCGTCCAGGTGCGCGGCGAACTCCACGGGTTCGTACGAGATCGCGAGCTGGAGCGGACGCCCCTCGCCGCGGTAGAGGTAGCGCGTGCGGGTGAGCTTGGCCGACAGCGGCAGCCGCAGCCGCCGGGCGATCTCGGGGGTGGCCTCGGTGGAGTCGATCTGCCACTCCCAGGTGACGCGGCGGCCCTGCGTCTGCAGGTCGGCGGCGAACGGGGTGGGATGTTCGGGGAAACGCCATCGGTGCAGGGGCATCAGGATCGGGCGTTCCCTGACATAATGCCCCGATCCCACCCGGCCGATGATGAGGCCCTCGGTGACCAGCACGCGCAGCGCGTGGCGGGCCGCGGTCTCGCCGACCTGGTATTTCCGGGTGAGCTGTGCCCGTGAGGGGATGGGCGCGCCCGGGGGAAGGGTGCCGTCGTTGATCTGCCGCCGAATGTCCTCTACGACGCGCAGGTAGACCGGATCTGAGGTGGCCACTAGTTCATCCCTGGGGGTTCGGGTGAGACGCTGCCCTATGTTGCCGTATTCGGCAGGTAACCGACCGTCATCGACGACCCTTGGAGCCCCAACTTTGCGGCAGCGCAAAATTATCGGAGAAACCTTGTAACGCTGGTGTAAGGGCAGGCGATTCTCCGGTAGAGGTCGTCGATGTGTGTACCCCCGAGCACATATCGGCGACCTCTTCCATGAGACCATCTCCTCCCGGCCCGCCGGCACCCGCGTGCCGGCCGGTGAACAGCCCGTGAGGTGGGCGAAGCGGGGTGGCGGCGTCCAAGGGTTTTGGGAATCCAGGTAGCGTTCGCACTATGGCAGCGCCAACCCGAACCACGGACGCACCCTTCGGCCGCATGCTGACCGCCATGGTCACGCCCTTCACCGCCGACGGCGCGGTCGACTATGACGCCGTGCGGCGGCTCGCCGCCTATCTGGTGGACGAGCAGCGCAACGACGGCCTGATCGTGAGCGGCACGACCGGAGAGTCTCCCACCACCTCCGACGACGAGAAGCGGCGCATCCTCGCCGCCGTCCTGGAGACGGTCGGGGACCGGGCGACCGTGGTGGCCGGGGTCGGCACGAACGACACCCGTCACAGCGTCGAGCTGGCGAAGGCGGCGGCCCGTACCGGTGCGCACGGCCTGCTCGTGGTGACGCCGTACTACAGCAAGCCCCCGCAGGAGGGGCTCTACCGACACTTCATCACCGTGGCCGATTCGACGGATCTGCCTGTGATGCTCTATGACATTCCTGGACGTAGTGGTGTGCCGATCCAGACCACGACCCTGATCCGGCTCGCGCAGCACGACCGCATCGTGGCCGTGAAGGACGCCAAGGGCGACCTGTTCGCCGGCGGCCAGGTCATGACGGCGACCGATCTCGTCTACTACTCGGGCGACGACGTGCTCAACCTGCCGTGGCTGTCGGTCGGCGCGGCCGGCTTCGTCAGCGTCGTCGGCCACGTGGTCGGGGCGCACCTGGCCCGCATGATCGAGTTGTACCGCAACGGCGACGTCGCCGAGGCGCTCGCCGTGCACCGCCAGGTGGCGCCCGTGGTCGAGGGGATCATGATGAGCGCCGGTGGCGCGATCATGGCCAAGGCCGCGCTGGGCATGGTCGGCATGCCCGTGGGGCCCGTCCGGCCGCCGCTGGCCGCCGAGACGGACAAGCAGAACGCTGAGCTGCGCGCCTGCCTGGTGGCAGGTGGAGTGAAGTTGACAGATATCTGAGAACGGGGAGGAACCGGCAGTTTTGAGAACACGAGTTAACAAGGGGGCACGGGCATGAGCCATCCCCATCCGGAGCTCGGTCCCCCGCCGCCGCTGGCCGAGGGGGGCCTGCGCATCGTGGCGCTGGGCGGGCTGGGCGAGATCGGCAGGAACATGGCCGTCTTCGAGTACGAGGGCCGCCTGCTGATCGTCGACTGCGGGGTGCTCTTCCCCGAGCCGGACCAGCCGGGCGTCGACCTGATCCTGCCCGACTTCGAGTACATCAGGGACCGGCTCGACGACGTCGAGGCCGTGGTTCTGACCCACGCCCACGAAGACCACATCGGGGCGGTCCCGTACCTTCTGCGCGAGCGGCGCAACATCCCGCTCATCGGGTCCAAGCTGACCCTGGCCCTCATCGAGGCCAAGCTCACCGAGCACCGCATCCAGCCGACCAAGCTTCAGGTGGTCGAGGGGGAGCGGCACAGGTTCGGGCCGTTCGAGTGCGAGTTCTTCGCGGTCAACCACTCGATCCCGGACGCGCTGGCCGTCGCCATCCGGACGCCGGCGGGCATCGTCCTGCACACCGGCGACTTCCGGATGGACCAGCTGCCGAGCGACGGCCGGCTCACCGACCTGGGCGGGTTCGCCCGGCTCGGGGGCGAGGGCGTCGACCTGCTGATGTCCGACTCGACCAACGCCGAGGTGCCCGGGTTCGTCACCAGCGAGCGGGAGATCGGGCCGGTCATCGACGAGGTCATCCGCACCTCCGAGCAGCGGGTCATCGTCGCCAGCTTCGCCTCGCACGTCCACCGCATCCAGCAGGTCATGGACGCCGCCGCCCGGCACGGCCGCAAGGTGGCGCTCGTCGGCCGTTCGATGGTGCGCAACATGGGCGTGGCCCGCGACCTCGGCTACCTCAAGGTGCCGCAGGGGTTGATCGTCGACTCGCGCGACATCGAGGCGTGGCCGCCGGAGGACGTGGTGCTGGTCTGCACCGGCTCCCAGGGCGAGCCCATGGCCGCGCTGTCGCGGATGGCCAACCGTGATCACCCCATCCGCATCGCGGAGGGCGACACCGTGCTGCTGGCCTCGTCGCTGGTGCCCGGCAACGAGACCGCGGTCAACAAGGTGATCAACGGGCTGACCCGCTGGGGCGCCCGCGTCGTGCACAAGGGCAACGCCAAGGTGCACGTCTCCGGGCACGCCGCCGCCGGCGAGCTGCTGTACGTGCTCAACCTGACGCGTCCGTCCAACTTCATGCCCGTGCATGGGGAGTGGCGGCACCTGCGGGCCCACGCGCGGCTCGCGGAGCTCACCGGCGTGCCCGAGGACCACATCGTGATCGCCGAGGACGGCGTCGTGGTGGACCTGGTCGACGGCCGCGCCAAGATCGTCGGTGCCGTCCACGCGGGCTACGTGTACGTCGACGGCTCCTCGGTCGGTGAGATCACCGACACCTCGCTGAAGGACCGCCGGATCCTCGGCGACGAGGGGTTCATCTCGGTCGTGGTCGTGGTCGACTCGGCCACCGGGAAGCTCACCGCCGGGCCGGAGATCCACGCCCGGGGCTCGGGCATCGACCCGGCGCAGTTCCAGGAGTTCATCCCGCAGATCGAGAAGGCCCTGGAGGCCAAGGCGGCCGACGGGGTGATCGACATGCAGGAGATCAGGCGCGTGGTCAGGCGCACGGTCGGCCGCTGGGTGAGCGACACCTACCGCCGCCGCCCGATGATCATCCCTGTGGTGCTGGAGGTCTGACGCCCGCTCCGTCCGTCCGGTGACGGTCGCCCGCCCTCGATCGGGGCGGGCCGCCGGTCACCGGACCTGGAAAATTCGTTTGCCCAGCTCGGGGGGCGTGGATAGCGTCGTCCGCCGTGACACCGACTCTGCACACGAAACGCCTGCTCCTGGAGCCGTACGTCCCCGAGGACGAAGACGACTTCGTCGCCCTGTTCCAGGACGCGAGGGTCTCGCGGTACATGGGGGACGGTCCCTCCCCCGAGGCGGACGACCGGGCGCTGTTCGGGCGGATCTTCACCAAGGTCTACGCGCAGAACCTGTTCGAGGTCTGGGCCGTCCGGCGGGATGGGGAGTATGTCGGGCATGCCGAGATCAAGCCCACCGAGACCGTCGGCGGGCACGAGATCATCTACGCCCTGGCGCCGGCGGCCTGGGGGTCCGGCCTGGGCACCGAGCTGGCGGAGGCGATCGTCGCGTACGGCTTCGAGACCCTGAAGCTGACCGAGGTCTTCGCCACCGTGGCCGCCGAGAACGTGGTCTCCTCCGCCGTGCTGGCCAAGCTCGGTTTCCGGCACGTACGGGACATCGAAGAGGACGACGGCGGCACGACCCGCGTACTGGTCCGCTGAGATTTCCGGAGTGGAGATTTCTCCACCCTCCGCCCTGATCCCTGTGTGATTGTCCATGGTGTGAGCCTGCTGGCGGATGGTTGTCTGGCGGGCATGGAAACCACGACCGCCGAAGGGCGGACCATCCTGCCGGCCCGCACGGGCCATGCGGCGCGGGTGGCCGCCGGGCAGCGGATCAGCGTGATCGACCTCGACGGCGGGCAGGTCGGCGACCTGTTCGCGTTCGCCGCCGACGACCCGGGCGAGCACCTCAGCGCGGGGCACACGCGCGCCGCCACCAGCCGGCTCTTCCCGGCGGCGGGGCAGGACTTCGTCACCGACCGCCGCCGGCCGATCCTCACGCTGCTCTCCGACACCTCGCCCGGCCGGCACGACATGCTGATCCCGGCCTGCGACCCCGCCCGCTACGCGGGGCTGGGCGCGGACCCGGGTCACCCCTCCTGCGCAGGGAACCTGCACGCGGGCCTCGCCGCGCTGGGCCTCACCGCGCCCGTCACGCCGCAGCCGGTCAACGTCTTCATGCGCATCCCCGTCGAAGGGGACGAACTGCGCTGGCTGCCCGCCGTCAGCCGCCCGGGTGACGCGATCACCTTCCGGGCGCTCATGGACTGCGTGGTCGTGCTCTCCGCCTGCCCGCAGGACCTGGTGGGCATCAACGGCGGCCAGCCGACGCGCCTCGCCATCGACCTCCTGCCGGCCGACTGAGACCGCTGAGAACCGGCTGCCTGGGCGACCGGCTTTGGCGCCGGCCACTTGCCGACCGGCTTTGGGACCGGCCGCCTGGACGACCGGCCACATCGAGAAACGGAGACCTGACATGACCACCGCACACCCCGCGTCCCTTCCCGCACGGCTCGGCGGCCTCCACCTGGCCAACCGGTTCGCGGTCGCCCCGATGAGCAGGGTCTCGGCCGCCCCCGACGGCACGCCGACCGCCGAGATGGCCGACTACTACACCGCGTACGCCGAGGGTGGCTTCGGCCTGGTGATCACCGAGGGCACCTACACCGACACCCTCTACAGCCAGGGCTACCTCAACCAGCCCGGCATCGCGTCGGACGCCCACGCCGCCGCCTGGCGCGACATCACCGACCGCGTGCACGCCGCCAGGGCGCGCATCGTGCTGCAGCTCATGCACGCCGGCGCGCTGTCCCAGGGCAACCGCCACCGCGACGACACCGCGGGTCCGTCGGCGGTGCCGCCCGTGGGCGAGAAGATGTCCGAGTACGGCGGGCACGGCTCGTGGCCGACGCCGAGGGCGATGACCCAGGACGACATCGACGCCGCCGTCCGCGGCTTCGCCGACGCCGCCGTACGAGCCCGCGACGCCGGGTTCGACGGCGTCGAGATCCACGGGGCCAACGGCTACCTGCTGGACCAGTTCCTCACCACGTACACCAATACCCGCGACGACTCCTACGGCGGTCCGGTCGCCAACCGGGTGCGGCTGACCGCGGAGGTGGTCGCCGCCGTCCGCGCCGAGGTCGGCCCGGACTTCTGCGTCGGCGTACGGCTGTCGCAGGGCAAGGTCAACGACTTCGTCTACCGCTGGCCCGGCGGCGCGTACGACGCCCGGGTCATCTTCACGGCGCTCGCCGACGCCGGGGCGACGTACCTGCACATCGCCAGCGAGGGACGCGACTGGATCGAGACGGCGCGGCTGGACGACGGGACGACGATCACCGGGCTCGCCCGCCTGGCCACGGGGTTGCCCGTCATCGCGAACGGCGGCATGCACAAGCTGCCGCTGGCCGCGCAGGTGCTGCGGGACGGGCACGCCGACCTGGTGTCCGTCGCCCGGGGCGCGCTGGCGAACCCCGACCTGCCGCGACGCGTCGCCGAGGACCGGCCGGTGGAGGCGTTCGACCACATGATGCTGCAGCCCATGGCGACTCTGGCCAACGCCGGCCTCTGGCGGCAGAGCGCCGCGACCGTCACCGTCTGAGCCCGCCGTCTGAGAAGTGGCTCATTCCATGGCGTCGATGGTCAGGGCGAGGAACAGGTCCACGAGGTCCTCGACGCGTCCGACGTCCCTGCCGGTCAGCTCGGTGACGCGGGTCAGCCGGTTGCGCAGGGTGTTGACGTGGACGTGGAGGGCGGCCGCCGTGGCCGCCCACTGACCGTCATGGTCGAGGAACGCCCGAAGCGTCGGCTCCAGGTCGCTGCGGCGCTGCGCGTCGTGCGCGCGCAGCGGGGCGAGCAGGTCACGCGCGAAGGCGCTCAGCGTGGCCTGATCCACCAGGCCGAGCAGCAGCCGGTGGGTCCCCAGCTCGCGGAACCCGCGCACGGCCGGGCCGCCGGGCGTGCGGCGCAGCACCCGGCAGGCCTCGCGCGACTGGAGCAGCGGCTGCCGCAGATCGCCCGCGTGCGCGGCGACACTCCCGAGACCGGCCACGGGACGCCGCCCGGGGAACCGCCGCGCCACCCGCTCGACCAGGCGTTCCGCCAGGACGGGCAGTTCGTCCTCGGGGTGCCGCCAGGTGAGCAGGGCCACCACGTCGTTCGTGCCGCCGGCGACGACGGCGGGGACCCCCTCGTCCGCGAGGAACTCACCGATCACCTCGGCCAGGCCGTGCTCGGTGGCGGTCTTGGCCAGGTCGCGGTCGCGCTCCGCGGCGGTCTTGGCCGAGTCGTGCACCGTGACAGGCTTGGCCGGGGCGTGGTCGGTGGCGGTCTTGACCAGGCTGTGCGCCGCGGCGGCCTCGTCGGCGAAGGCCAGCGTGCAGACCGCCAGCGCTCCCGCCGGGTCCACGCCGAAAGCCTGCAGCCGGCTGGCCACCTCCGACGCCCGGCGCCCGCCGGACAGCACCATCTCCAGCAACTCGCCGGCGAAACGCATCTCGATCGCCTGTACGGCCTGCTGCCTCGCCACCTCCAGGCTGAGGAACCTGGCGGCCTGCTCCAGCGCGTCACGTTCGGCGGCGGGCAACTCGGCCAGCGGGCGCAGGCAGATGAGCGCCGCGTCGGCGTCCCCGAGCGCGCCCACGGGGAACAGCGCGGCGTGCCCGCCGCCGAGGTCCAGCTCCAGCGCAGGCGGGCGGCGGGAAAGACCCGCCGCCACGATCTGCAACTGCGCGGAGTCCAGTTCGGTGCCGGACGCCGCGAGCAGCCGGCCCATCCGGTCGACCACCGCCAGCGGCAGATCGTGGTCGCGGGTGAGCACGCGCAGAACCCCGGAAGCGCCGGCGCCGCGGGAGATGGCCGTGGCCAGGGCGTCGCCCCGGCGCACCATGCCGATCACTCCCTGCTGGCGCTCATCGGCGTACATCCCGGAGACCGCCTGCGACACCGCGGTGAACGGAATCGCCTGCGAGATCTCCAACAGCGGCAGGCCCGCCGCCCGGCACGCGGCGACGAGCGCGGGCGGGGTGCGCGGCGTCTCGGCGCGCAGCCCGTACACGATCCCGGCCGCCCTGGCGCGCTTGACGTGGGCGACGAACTCCTCCGGGCTCACCTGCTCCTGCCAGAGACCGTTGGTCAGCACCAGCTCCCTTTCCCGGAGGTACGGGGAGGGATCGGGCAGTTCGGTGTTGTGCACCCAGGTCGCGGGCTCGCGCAGGGCGCCGGGCGGACCGGGCTCCAGGATCCGCAGCTCCAGCGACCTGTTGTTGACCAGTGCGTCGAGGGTGAACATCCTTGTGAATATAGACAGTGATAGTGGATATCGCTAGAGATTCATCCACTCATGTGGTGGTGGCGCTGGCGTCGGAGGTGGCTTCACCCCTTCCTGCGTGGCGGTGGAAACGGTGTCGCTGCTGCCCGGCCACCTCCAGGCCAGGAACCTGGCGGCCTGCTCCAGCGCGTCACGTTCGGCGGCGGGCAACCCGGCCAGGGGCCGCAGGCAGATGACCGCCGCGTCGGCGTCCCCGAGCGCGCCCGCAGGGAACAGCGCGGCGTGCCCGCTTCCTGCATGGCGACGAAAGCGGCGTCACCGTTTCCCGAGCGGCGGCGGAGGGCGCGTCACCGCTCGTTGCGTGGCGGCGGAAGGGATGGCACCGCTCGTTGCGCGGCGGTAGAAGTGACTTCCCGCCTCTGCACAGCGGTAGAAGTGACTCCCCGCCTCTTGAGCGGCGGCGGAGTGGACTCGCCGCCGAGGAGACTTGGCGCAGCGCCAAGGGCCGAGCAGTCCCGGCGCCGCACCTTGGGATGACGCGTGCGGAGGAGACGCCCGTCAGACCCAGCCGTAGGCCGACCTGATGGCCGAGGCGATCTCGTTGACCAGGGTCATGTTGTTGCCGTTGGCCAGGACGGCATAGCCGGCGCCGAGCTCGGGATAGCCCTTGAACACCGACTTGAAGCCGTAGTTGGAGCCGTCGTGGGTGTAGGAGAAGTTCCTGGTCCCGGCGCCGGAGAGGAACAGGCCCCGGCCCATGGTCGGCTCGGGGCCCTTGGTGAGCAGCGTGCGGACGGAGGTCCTGGTGAGCGGGCCGGCGATGTCGCTGGTAGCGGTGTACGCCCGGTTGAGGTAGCTGACGAGGCGGCACAGGTCGAGCACCGTCGTGTACAGGCCCGCGGCGGCCGACTCCGGGTAGCGGTTGCGCATGCCGGGGATCACCGCGCCGGAGGCGGTGTGCCCGGCGGCCAGCTCGAATCCGGGTGACAGGGCGTACGAGCTGGACTTCATGCCGAGCGGCGCGAACACCTCCTTGTCCATGTACTGCGCCAGCGGCAGGCCGCTCTTCTGCTCCACCATCCGCTGCAGCAGCACGAAGCCCGCGCCGGAGTAGTGGAACTCGGCGCCCGGGTTGGTGGTGAGCTCGATCTTCGGCGAGTTGCCCTCGCCGTTCATGACCTGCAGCAGGGTCGGGACCGTCGTGTTGGGCCCGTACCCGGCGAACCCGCCGCCCGTGCCGGAGACGAAGCCGGAGCAGACGTCCGCCGGGGAGGTGGAGCCGCGCCCGATGACGCCGGCTCGATGCGAAAGCAGGCGGTCGACCGTCGGTACCGCCGTCGCTGCGACGCAGTCGCGGCGGGGCAGCGTCCAGCCCAGATGGGGACGAATGTCGGTGGTCAGGGGCAGCTTGAGCGTCTGCATCAGGCGCATGACGCCGACCGAGGCCACGGCCTTGCTGATGGAGGCGGCCTGGAAGGCGGTCTCCGGATGCGCGGCCGCGCCGCTGCCCGCCTCCAGCCAGCCGTAGCCCGTGGACCAGGCGATCTTGTTGCCGACGACCACCGCGACCGCCACGCCCGGCGTCTTCCACGCGTTCATCCGCTGCCAGATGGTCCCGCCGCCCACCGCGTTCTCGACCTGCCGCACCCGATCCGCGGGGAGCGCCGGCACCTTGCCGCGCGAGCTCACCGACCAGCCGCCGGTGGGCGAGAACGCCACGTTGTGCAGCTGCCAGCCGTCCGCGGCCAGGTCGTTCAGCTTCTCGAAGCAGGCGTCGTCGATGCCGCGCACGTGAAACTCGTCCTGCGCCACAACCGCCCACCCGCCGGCCTTGGGAAAGGCGACCCGGGTCACGCGGCGGCCGCCCTGCGTCAGGTTGCGCATCATCTGGTAGCACTCGTCGTCGATGCCCTTGGCGTAGAAGCCGCCGGTGTCGGCCACCGTCCAGCGGTTGCCACCCGCGGGCGGGAAAGCGACGTCCACCACTTGCCGGCCGGCGTCATAGCTGGCGGTGATGCGCGCGTGACACTCCTCGGGCAGTCCGCGGGCCGCCATCCCCTTGTCGCCGGTGATCACCCATGTGTCTCCACCCGCGGGAGGGAAGGCCACACAATGGATCTTCGTCCCACCCTTGATCAATCTCTCCAGCTCGGCGAAGCAGGCGTCCGGGATGCCCCGGGCGAAATAGCGGCCGTCCTGGGTGACGACGACCCAGCCGTTCGACGGCGTGAACGCCATCACGGTGATGCCGTACGGCGCCAGCTCGGCCGTCTTCGTGTGCGCCTCCGCGGGAACGCCGCCGTCGGCGAACGGGTAGCTCGCCGCCTGCGCGACCGGGCCGAACCCGGCGGTGGCCAAGCCGGCGCCTACCGCGGCGGTGCCGGTCAGAGCGAGAAAACGTCTGCGGTCCATGGGGGAAGTCTCCTCAGGGCGGGCCCCGGGGACGGGGCACCGATGATCACAATGTGCGAGTGCATCATCGCAGACCGCCGGAGGGGAGGGCTTCCGGACGGGAACGGACGGTCAGGTGAGGACGAAGCCGTGGAGCGGGAACGGAGCCTTGAGGCAGGAATGGAGGAGGGGCCGCCGCACCCGGTGAGGACGAAGCCATGGAGCAGGAACGGAGCCTTGAGGCAGCAATGGAGGCGGGGCCGCCCTGCCTGGTGAGGCAGGAGGACGGGGACGTGAGGTGGTGGGACGTAGATCCGATGCGGTGGCGCGAAGACGTATGAGGGGCTGAGGCGGTGGGCGGGACGAATGGAGAAGCGAGGCGGTGGGATGGAGATGGAGCCGGTGGCGCAGGCGACAGTGACGGGGCGAAGACAAGAGGCGGTGGGCGGGGCGATGGGGCGGGGCGATGGAGACCCGAGGCGGTGGGATGGAGATAGGAGATGGTGGGCGGGGCGATGGAGACGCGAGGCGGTGGCGGAGACGTCAGGCGGTCGGGACGATGCGGTCGGCGGGACGATGAGACGGAGGCGGTGGAATGGAGTCTTGAGGCGCTGCGGACGGCCAGGTCAGCCAGTGGGGCAGAGACGTGAGGCGTTGGGTCGCAGGCATCAGGCGGTGCGATGAAGGCATCAGGCAGTACGGCGGAAGATGTGAGGCGTTCGGGACGCAGACATCAGCCGGTGGGATGGTGACGTCAGGCGGTGCGGAGGGAGACGTCAGGCGGTGAATGTGGAGGCATCAGGCGAAAGGGGCAGACGGAGGGGGAGCGGCGCTCATCGCTAGCGTCGATCTCATCGCGCACTCGTCGCGCAAGGTGTGGCTCTATCTGGATGCCGGTGTTGAGCTGTACCTGGGGGGCAGATGTCCGGGTCGAGGCGGATTGTGGCGGACCGGGAGTAGGCGTTCCGGACTGAATGACGTCAGGTGTCTCGGTGGCGTAAGAGCCAGGTGCCCGCCAGCACCGGCACGAGTGCGTACGCCGTAAGAACGGCGATCGCCGCCGCGGGAGACAGACTCGCGCCGTACACGGAGCTCTTGAAGGGGACCCCGCTGATCTCGCGAGGCAGGGCACTGATCATCATGGAGCCGAGCCAGTCCTTCCAGGGGGAGGGAAGCTTGCCGATGATCATCGGGATGACGTACGCGAGGCCGACGAGCACGGCCACGGCGCCAGCCGTCGACCGCGTCAACGCCCCAAGGCCCAGCCCCAGCAGGGCGAACACGCAGACGGTCAGACCCGTCGCGGCCAGCGTCGGAAGTCTGTCGAGGAATGGCGTCAGATAGGTGCCGGAGAAGCGGTCGCCGATCATCTGACGGGCCAGGAAGTAGGTGCTGAAGATCGTCACGCTGCCCGTGAGCAGGCTGATGGCTCCCACGACGGCGGCCTTCGCCGCGAGCACGGGCCAGCGCTTGGGCACGACGGTCAGACTGGTCCTGATCATGCCGGTCGCGTACTCGGAGGTGACGGCCAGTACGCCGAGGATGCCCATGCAGAGCTGGGGCACGATGATCACGACCTCCTCCAGCTCCGCGATCGAGGCGGTCGCGCGCTTGGCGGCGGTCGCGTCGTCGTACATGCCGGCCGCCATCGAGGCGACCGCGACGCCGAGCAGGATGGCGGCGAGGCTGAGGAGTAGGAGGAGTCCGGTGGAGCGGACCGAGCGGATTTTCAGCCATTCGGCGCTGAGCAGGTGCATGGGAGTCGTCTCCTGGAGCATCCGGCCGTGGTTGCGAGGGCTCGACGGCCGGTGGTGGGGCCCGCAATACGCGGCGTGGGTGCAGGGAGAAGTGCGGCCTTGGTTGAGACAAACGCCGTGGTTGAAGGGGCTCTGGTGGTTGACGGAAGCGATCGCCGCGGTCCTGCGATGCGTACCGGCTCGTAGTCGAGGGGTAGTGGCGGTTTGTTGAAGGGGCTGGTGGTTGGCGGAAGCGATGTCGTTGAGGGAAAGCGCCGGGTTGTGAGGAGCTGTCGTGGTTGACGGGCGGCGATGGCTGGGACGAGCGGCGGAATGAGAGCCGTGACGGCCGGCGCGCCTCCCATGTGCTGAGGCGGCGTCATGAGGCCCGCTCCTTGAGGGGCGTCACGCCTTCCGCTTGCTGGACGTTCGTCATACGTCTCGCTTGTTGAGCATGTGCAGGCCCACCCCGAGTGCCACCGCGGCATAGGCGAGGAGGGCCAGCAGGGCGGCCCAGGGCGGAAGGATCCCGTCACCCAGCCGGCTGGAGAGGCGCTCGCCAGTGAGCTGCGGTGTGAGGTTGGGGAGCATGAAGGCCGCGATCCTGGTGTTCCAGGGCGCGGGGAGATAGTTGGCGATCCCTGGCAGTACGAACAGCAGCGAGACCACCGACACCAGCGCCGCGGCTGTGGAGCGCACGGCGGCGCCGAGACCGAGACCCACGAGCGCCAGCACGGTCACCGACAGCGCCGAGGCCAGCAGCGTCGGCACGTTCCCGGCGAACGATGACTCGTTGAAGCCCAGTCGACGCTCGCCCGCTATCAGCCTGCTCGCCGCGTACGTGGTCATGAGGATGGCGGTCGCCGCCGCGAACGTCATGACCGTGACGATCGCCGCCTTGGCGAACAGCAGGACATCGCGCCGGGGTACGACCGTGAGGCTCGTACGGATCATCCCGGTGGCGTGCTCCGCCGTGATGGCGAGCACTCCGATGACGGCCAGGCTGATCTGCACCAGGGGCAGGAATCCCTCCTCCGGGGCCGCGGCCCGGACAGAGCCGCGCTCGTCCGCCAGCCCGCTCACGTAGAGGCTCCACACCACGCCGAGCACGACCATGAGGGCGGCCGCTCCGAGCGCGTAATGGGTCGAGGCGACGGAGCGGAGCTTCAGCCGCTCCGAGGAGACCACCGCTCTCATCGCGCGGCTCCGAACTGCACGCTGCCGGCCGTGAGCGCGAGGTAGGCGTCCTCGAGGGTGGGATAGCGAGTGGTGAGCTCCTGGACCGTGGCCTCGGCGATCAGCTTGCCGCGGCCCATGATGACGATGCGGTCCGCCGTCAGGGCCATCTCACTCATGAGATGGCTGGACAGCAGGACGGTTCGGCCCTCGGCGGCCAATGAGCGCATGAGATCGCGGATCCAGCGCACGCCGTTGGGATCGAGGCCGTTGACCGGCTCGTCGAACATGAGCACGCGTGGGTCGCCCAGGAGCGCCGCCGCGATCCCGAGCCGCTGTTTCATGCCGAGGGAGAACCCGCCCACGCGTCTTCGCGCCACGCCGGTCAGGCCGACCAGATCGAGAACCTCGGCCACACGCCGCTCGCGTATGTCGTTGGTGCGGGCCAGGCAGAGCAGATGGTGATAGGCGCTACGGCCGCCGTGCACCGCGCCGGCGTCGAGCAGCGCGCCCACCTGCGCCATCGGCCTGCCCAAGGTCGTGTAGGGCCGGCCGTTGACCAGGGCCTCGCCCGAGGTGGGGGTGTCGAGGCCGAGAATCAAACGCATCGTCGTCGACTTCCCGGCTCCGTTCGGCCCGAGGAAGCCGGTCACGTGGCCGGGCTCGACGGTGAAGGACAGGTCGTCGACCGCGAGCGTGTCGCCGTAGCGCTTGGTCAGGTGGTTGAGTCGGATCATGCCGTCGAGGATGGGGTACGGCGGGTCGCCGGCACATCGGACCACGGTCCGAACCTCGATGTCAGACCCTGGGTTGACGTGCGGACGCGGGCCTGTTGGCTACCGTCTACGCGTGCACGAGCCGAACCCTCTCTTCGCCAGGCGCCTCAGCCGAGGCCAGTTGGTCATGCTCGATCTCCTGGCCGGGCTGTGCTTCTCGTTCCTGTTCCTGACGGCGCCCACGCCGATCTTCGATGTGCCATGGGTCCGGCTCGCCGTCTCGCTCGGTCTCGGACTGCCGCTCGCCCTGCGGCGCGTGTGGCCAGTGTCGGTCTTCTGCCTCGTGCTCACGGTGTCCGTGGCCGCCGTGGTGCTGGGAGTCGTGAGCATCGCGTACGTCGCCCCCGCCTACGCGTTGTACATCGTGGCGCTCGACGACGACCGGGGTGCGCTGGCGCCCACCATGGCGATCGCCGTGCTGACCTTGATCACGCTCGTGGGGCTCGTCGCGATGGGCGGATCCCCGCAGCCGGGTGCGCCCTCCTGGATTGTGCATCTCGATGTGCCGCTGCTCGGCATCGCCGCCCTGGGGGGCTCGTGGACGGTCGGGCGCGCCGTACGCGAACGCAGAATGTACGCGGCGCGCGACGCCGAGCGTCTCGCCGAGCAGAAGGTGACGGAGGAACGGCTGCGGATCGCGCGCGAACTGCACGACGTGGTCACGCACAGCGTGGGACTGATCGCGGTGAAGGCGGGCGTGGCCAACCATGTCGTACGCAGCAGGCCGGAAGAGGCGTACGACGCCTTGAAGGTGATCGAGACGGTCAGTCGCAGCGCGCTGGTCGAGATGCGCCATCTGCTTGGGATCCTCCGCTCCAAGGATGACCCGGACCGAGGGCCCCTTCCCAGGCTCACCGGGATTCGCGAGCTGGCCGAACGGGCTCGCCTGGCCGGAGTGGAGGTCGAGTTGGACCTGCGGTTCACCTCCTCGGGGCTGGAGGGCGATGCTGCGCCTGGGAGGAGGCAGCCGGCGCCGGCGGCCGGGGGTCCTGCTTCGGGAGGAGGAGGTTGGGCCTCTGATGGAGCGCCCGTGGGGCCGGGAGCAGGTAGTCCAAGTCCTGACGGGAGTCCTGTGGGGCCAGGGGGTGGGGGATCGGTTTCCGGCGGAGAGGCTGTGGGAGCAGGGGGTGGGAGTCGGGTCTCTGGCGGAGGTCCTGCGGGGCCAAGGGGTGGCGGATCAGTTTCCGGTAAAGGGCCTGTGAGAGCAGCGGGCGCGAGTCGGGCTTCTGGCGGAGGGGGTGTGGGACCAGGGGGTGGAAGTCAGGTTCCTGGCGGAGGGAGCGTGGGACCAGGAGATGGGAGTCGGGCTCCTGGCGGGAGCCTTATGGGGCCAGAGGGCGGAGGATCGGTTTCCGGTAGGGGGCCTGTGAGAGCAGCGGGCGCGAGTCGGGCTTCTGGCGGAGGGGGTGTGGGACCAGGGGGTGGAAGTCAGGTTCCTGGCGGAGGGGCCGTGGGGCCAGGAGGCGAAAGTCAGGTTCCTGGTGGGAGTTCTGAGGGACCGGAAGGAGGAAGTCCGGTTTCTGGCGGGCGTCTTGTGGGGGCTGGGGGTGGGAGTTCGGCTTCTGGTGGAGGGGCCATGGGATCAGGAGGCAGGTATCCGGCACCTCAAGGGTGGGAGGCGGTGGCGCTGGGAGAGCCGGGCGCCGAGGATTCCGTATCTGAGCCCGGCCCGACTGACGGGTGGGAGGAGAGCGGACGCCGACGACGGGGTGCGAGGGAGAGACGTCTGCCCGAAGGGGTGGAGTTGTCGACGTATCGGATCGTCCAGGAGGCGCTCACCAACGTCGCCAGGCATGCAGCGCCGGCTCGCTGCCGGGTCTCCGTGGTGGTCGGCTCCAGCGAGGTACGGATCGAGGTGACGAATGACCGGGCTGCGGGTTGTGGTGTGGCCACGGGAAACCGAGGTGTGTTCGTAGAGAGTGTGCCCACTGGTAGTAGGCCCGGCGGGTCGGGACTGGGCGGTGATGAGCCGGCGATGGAAGGGGCCGGCCATGGGCTGATCGGGATGAGGGAACGGGTGACGATGTTCGGCGGGGTCTTCGAAGCCGGGACGATCCCCGGAGGAGGATTTCGCGTGCTGGCGACCTTGCCCTACGGGAGTGCCTCGTGATCCGGGTGGTGGTGGCCGATGACCAGGCGCTGCTCAGGGGAAGTTTCAAGGTGCTGGTCGACTCGGAGCCGGACCTGACCGTTGTCGGCGAGGCCGCCACCGGGGCCGAAGCGGTGGCCGTCACTCTGGAGCAATGTCCCGACGTGGTGCTGATGGACGTCCGCATGCCGGAGATGGACGGCATCGAGGCCACCAGGCGTATCGGTGACGTCTCCCGCATCCTGATCGTGACGATGTTCGATCTCGACGCGTACGTGTACGACGCGCTCCGGGCAGGGGCGAGCGGGTTTCTGCTGAAGGACACGCCGCCTGCCGACCTGGTGACGGCCATCCGGGTGGTGGCAGGCGGTGAGGCGCTGCTGGCTCCGTCTGTGACGCGTCGGCTGATCGAGGAGTTCAGCCGTACGCCGGTCTTGGTGCGGCCGAAGGGGCTGGACGGGCTGACCGAGCGAGAACGCGATGTGCTCGTGCTCATCGCCCGAGGACTCTCGAACACAGAGATCGCCGGGCACCTGCACGTGACGTTGGCGACGGTCAAGACCCACATCACTCGCCTGCTGGCCAAACTGGAGGCCCGGGATCGTGCTCAGCTGGTCATCGCGGCGTACGAGAGTGGGCTGGTGGGGCCGGTGCGGTGACCGACTGGGGGCCGGTGCGGTGATCGGCTGAGGGCCGGTGCGGTGATCGGCTGGGGCGTCGGCATCTCTTCGGCTTGGTGCATGGCCGGACTCAGTCGATCAGGCGGAGGGCTTGGCGCATGGCTGACAGGCGGTGAGGTGATGCCAGTCCTACGTGGTACAGGTGGAACTCCGAGGCGCCCGCCTTGGCGTACGCCCTCAGGAGTTCCGCCTGGACCTCCGGGTCCGCCGGCCTGGGAGGCAGGCCGAGGACGTAGGCTCCGACGCGCTGACCTGGGCGGCACAGTTCGAGGAGCCTCGCCAGGCGGGCCGTGTCCGTGGCAGGGTCGCCCCAGCAGTTGGCCACCAGCACCTCAGCCCCCGGTTCGCCGTCGGGGAGGGCGGCGAAGGCGCCCGTGGCCCATGGGTGCGGGTTGGCGTGGATGGTGATCGGCACGTCGGGAGCCGCCTCGCGCGCTGCGGAGATGAGGGTCCGGCGGAGGGAGGCCGACAGGTCGACGCGCTGCGCGCGTACGTCGTTGGCCAGAGGGCCCAAGGCGTCCTCCACGGAGCCGAAGGGGATGTCGTGCGGCGTTCCGGGTGCGGAGCCGAAGGTGGTGTTGTGCGGCGTTCCGGGTGTGGGGCCGAAGGTGGTATTGTGCGGCGTTCCGGGTGTGGGGCCGAAGGTGGGCTCGTGTGGGTTTCCGGGCGTGGGGCCGAAGGGGGTGTCGTGCGGCGTTCCGGGTGCGGGCGGGCTCGGTGCGTCGCCGGCGGGGACGCCGTCGATCGCTGCCCTGACCCTCTCCCTCGTCCCCGTCGGGTAGCGAGAGGCGCAGGTCGAGCAGAAACAGAGTGACAGCAGGTCGCCGTCCACGCCTGTCCAGTCGGCGCCGGCCGTCTTCTCGTGGATGCTCTGGTGGCCGTACCCCATGGGGCCGCATGACTCCAGGATCAGCGCGTCCGGCCGGCCCACCTCCAGGATCTCGCGCACCAGCCGCCGGCAGTAGTCCACGACGTCGGCGGAGGACGGGCAGAGCGCATGCGGGTACCGGTCGCCGAAGGCGTTGCGCACCACCACGTCCGGGTGCTCCCGGCCCAGGACGGAGTTGTGCGTGAGCACGGTCCAGGCGTGCACCTGGAGGCCCGCGGCGCGCAGGGCGTCGCTCGCCTGGAGGTACGCGTCGGGGGTCGTCCACGACGGTGATTTGGGCACCAGGCGGCCCCAGGCGGAGGCTCGTACGGGGAGGTAGAAGGCGGCATACGGGACGTCGAGGACGCGGTGCGCGGGGTGGTGCGGTGTGGCGGCGCGGGTGGCGTGGTAGCTCGCGGCCAGCGCCACGGCCTCCACCCCGAGGGAGGCCAGCCGCTCCGGCGCCGCCGGGTCGCCGACGACGTCCCAGGGGTATACGTAGGCGACGTTCACGAGGGAGGCCGTCCTTCCGTGGGGCACGTAAAGGTTCCGCGCAAGGTGGTCGGTCTTGAGGTGTCTTCAGGGATTGCCAGTGGTCCTAGGGCGTTTGCACGTTCTGCGGGTGGTGCCGGTTGCGCCTTTCAGGTTCTGCGGGTGGTGCTGGTGGGGCTTTTCAGGTCCTGCGGGTGGTGGTGAAGGTCTTCGGGTTCCCCTGTGGTGGTCGGTGTGTTCCGGCTTTTTGGGCTCGGCTTGTTTGGGCCGTGGGGGCTGGGGTGTCTTGGGTTCGTAGGGTGGTGGTTGGTTTTGCGGGTCTGTGGGGACTTTTCGGGTTCCTGAGGTGGTGGTGGGGCTTCTTGGGGTGCGCGGGTGGCCGTCGAGATTTCGAGGGCGCCGGTGGGGTGTCTCAACAGAGTGCCGGTAGAAGGGGGCGCTTTGGGGGTCTGCCGGTGGTCGTGGCTCAAGGTCGATCCGGGCGTACCGCGAGGGTGGGGAAGGCGGAGAAAGGCGATGTTCGCGGCCATGCCCCCAGTCCTCGACGCGCGGCCATGCCCCGAGTCCTCGACGTGCCCCCAGTCCTCGACGCGCGGCCATGCCCCGAGTCCTCGACGTGCCCCCAGTCCTCGACGCGTGGCCGTGCCCCGCGGCCTCGGTGCAGGAGAGGGGCGGCGTTCACCACGACGCTCGCCGCGTGCTGAACCCGGGCTCGAAGCGCCGCATGTACCCCTGGTCGTCGCGCGAGGTGATCCCGCACCTCAGGTACTGCTCGTGCATGACCGCCAGCGCGTCGCGGTCGAGTTCCACGCCGAGGCCCGGCCCGGACGGCACCGGCACCGCCCCGTCCACGAAGCGCAGGCTGCCGGGCGCGACCACGTCCTGGCCGTCCTGCCAGGGCGTGTGCGTGTCGCAGGCGTACGTGAGGTTGGGAGTGGCGGCGGCCAGGTGGGTCATGGCGGCCAGGCTGATGCCGAGATGGGAGTTGGAGTGCATGGACAGTCCGAGGCCGAACGTGCCGCAGAGCGATGCGACGTGCGAGGAACGCACCAGCCCGCCCCAGTAGTGGTGGTCGAGGAGGAGCACCTGGACGGCGTCCTGGGCGATGGCGGGCGGCAGGTGCTCGGGGGTGACGACGCACATGTTGGTGGCCAGCGGCATCGACACCTCACGGGCGACGGCCGCCATGCCGGAGATGTCCGGTGCGGGGTCCTCCAGGTACTGGAGCATGCCGTCGAGGGCACGGCCGACGCGGACGGAGGTCTCCACGGTCCAGGCGGCGTTCGGGTCGAGCCGCAGCGGCATGCCGGGGAACGCCGCGTGCAGCGCCTTGATCGCCTCCACCTCCTCCTCGGGCGGCATGACGCCGCCCTTGAGCTTGATGGAGGAGAACCCGTACTCCTTGATGAGGAGCGACGCCTGTGCGACGAGCCCGGCGGGGTCGAGCGCCTCGCCGAAGCGGTCGGGCTCCGCGAGGCCGCCGGGATGGGCGGCCCATTTGTAGAACAGGTACGCGCTGTACGGCACGGCGTCGCGCACGCGCCCGCCGAGCAGGTCCACGACGGGCACCCCGGCGGCCTTGCCCTGGATGTCCAGGCACGCCACCTCGAACGCCGCGAACACCCGGTCGACGCTCTTCTCCTTGGTCGCGACCCCGGTCAGCCCGTGCAGGTCGCTGACCACGTCGCCGACGACAGAGGCGATCCTGGCGTACATCGCGTGGGCGGCGTACACGTCCAGCCCCACGATCGCCTCGGCGCACTCCCGTACCTTGGTCAGGTGGGCGAGGTCGCCGTACGTCTCTCCCAGCCCGCTCAGCCCCTCGTCGGTGATCACCTCGACGACGGTCCGCAGGGCCCACGGTTCGTGGACGCCGGCCGCGTTGAGCAGGGGAGGGTCGCGGAACGCGATCGGTGTGACCTGGACTTCTCTGATGAGCATAGCCGCCCGTCCATATATGTGAACTACTGCCAGGTTTGTGGACGAATGCCGCAACTGTAAGAATCGACCTTCGAGAGTGTCAAGACTGCGAAGGGCCCATCCATGATCAACGGATACGATCCCCGGACCGGCGAGACCACCGGCGACGCCATCCCCGAGACGGACACCGCCGGGGTCGACAAGATCGTCTCCGCCGCCGCGACAGCGGGCACGGCCTGGCGCGCCACCCCCGCGAAGGAGCGGGCACGCGCGCTGGAGGCCGTCGCCGACGCGCTGACCGCCCATGTGGACGAGCTGTGGCGGCTCGCCGACCAGGAGACCGCCCTCGGAGAGGTACGGCTGCGCGGCGAGGTGGCCCGCACCGCCGGCCAGTTCCGGCTCTTCGCCCAGGTCGTCCGGGACGGCGGCCACCTCGACGCCGTCATCGACCACGCCGACCCCACGGCCACCCCGCCCCGGCCCGACGTGCGCCGCGTGAAGCGCCCGCTGCCCGGGGTGGTCGCCGTGTTCGCGGCCAGCAACTTCCCCTTCGCCTTCTCCGTCGCCGGCGGCGACACCGCCTCCGCCCTGGCCGCCGGCTGCCCGGTCGTGGTCAAGGCCCACCCCGGCCACCCCGGCACCTCCGGGCGCGTCGCCGGCATCGTGCGCGAGGCCCTGCCGCACCCCGACCTCCTCGGCCTGGTCCAGGGCATGCGAGCCGGCAAGGACCTCGTCCAGCACCCCCGCGTCGTGGCCGCCGGGTTCACCGGCTCGATCGCGGGCGGCAAGGCCATCCAGGCGCTCATCGACGAGCGTGAGGTCCCGATCCCCTTCTTCGGCGAGCTGGGCAGCGTCAACCCCGTCGTCGTGCTGCCGTCGGCGCCCGCCGCCGAGGTGGCGAGCGGCTTCGCCGCCTCCCTGACCCTGGGCGTGGGACAGTTCTGCACCAACCCCGGCCTGATGTTCGTGCCGGAGGACGACGAGCTGCGCAAGGCCCTGGCCGCCGCCGTCGAGGGCACCACCGGCGGCCCGATGCTGGCCGAGCGCATCCGCGACGGCTACCTGGGCGGCCTGGAGCGGCTCGGCGCGCTGACCCTGCTGGCCGAGGGCAACCCGGGGGAGGGCGCGTGGGCGGTGACGCCGAAGGTCTTTACCACGGACCTGGAGTCGTTCGCCGCGGGCCTGCCGCGCGTCGCCGAGGAGTGCTTCGGCCCCGCCTCGATCGTGGTCACCTACCGCGACCCCGCCGACCTGCGGCCGGTGCTGGAGCGTCTGGAGGGCTCGCTGACGGCCACCATCCACTCCAGCCTGCCGGGTGAGGCGGGCGAGATCGCCGAGGTGCTGTCCCGCAAGGCCGGCCGGCTCATCTGGAACGGCTGGCCCACCGGCGTGGCCGTGTGCTGGGCGATGCACCACGGCGGTCCCTGGCCCGCCACCACCGTCTCGGCGCACACCTCGGTCGGCGCGACGGCCGTCGACCGGTGGCTCGCTCCGACCGCGTACCAGGACTGGCCGGCGAAGCTGCTGCCCGACGAGCTGAAGGACGGCAACCCGCTCGGCATCCCGCGCCGGGTGGACGGCGCCCTGTCGGTCTGACCCCGGCAGGCGCCGTGGCTCCGGTCCTGGTCACAGGCCGGTGGAGCCACGGCGCCTCTCCGGGCATCGAAAGCCGGTGTACTCCGCAGGGCTTCCGGGGGTGATCTCCGATGGCGGGGGCTCCGGGAAGGCCGGAGGTCTCAGGAGACGAGGGTTCGCAAGGAACGGGGGTCACGACGGGTCCGGCACCCTGCCGGTCGCGACCACGTCCCGGTACCAGTGGGCGCTGTCCTTCCACGTCCGGTCCAGCGTCTCCCGGTCCACGTACACGATCCCGAACCGCTTGGCGTACCCGCGCGCCCACTCGAAGTTGTCGATCAGCGACCACACGAAGTACCCCCGCACGTCCGCCCCCGCGTCGATCGCGTCCGCGACCGCCGTCAGGTGGCGGCGCAGGTAGTCGACGCGCCGCTCGTCGCGCACCCGGCCGTCGCCGTCGAGGACGTCGGCGAACGCCGCCCCGTTCTCGGTGACCACCAGCGGCAGCGCCGGGTAGTCGCCGTGCAGCCGCAGCAGCAGCTCGGTCAGTCCCGTCTCGTCGATGTTCCACCCCATCTCCGTGTACGGGCCGGGCTGCTGGACGAACTCGACGTCCTCGCAGGCGATCCACGGCGAGGCCGAGCCGTCGGCGTGCCCGTCGGCCGTCTCCCGGGGCGTCTCCCCGTCCCACCCGCGGACCAGCACCGGGTTGTAGTAGTTGACCCCTAGCAGGTCCAGCGGCTGGCATGCGGTCGACTCGTCGGAGTCGCGGACGAACGCCCAGTCCGTGACCGAGGCCGTGGCCTCGATGAGGTCGCGCGGATAGGCGCCGTCGAGCATCGGCCCGAGGAAGGCCCGGTTGGCCAGCGCGTCGATGCGCCGCACCGCCTCGGCGTCCCGCTCGGAGACGCCCCGTACGTGGTGCAGGTTGAGCGTGACGGCGACCCGCGCCGGCGGCGCGGCGGTGGCGCGCAGCGCCTGGACGGCGAGCCCGTGCCCGAGGTTGAGGTGGTGGACGGCGGCCAGGGCGTCGGCCGGGTCGATACGGCCGGGCGCGTGCACGCCGGAGGCGTAGCCGAGGTAGGCCGAGCACCACGGCTCGTTGAGCGTGATCCAGGTGTGGACGCGGTCGCCGAGCGTCTCGCCCATCCGGTGGGCGTACTCGGCGAAGCGCAGCGCCGTGTCGCGGTGCGGCCAGCCCCCGGCCTCCTCCAGTTCCTGGGGCAGGTCCCAGTGGTAGAGGGTGGCGACCGGGGCGATGCCGCGCTCCAGCAGGCCGTCGACGAGCCGGGAGTAGAAGTCGAGGCCGCGCTGGTTGAGCCGGTCGCCGCCGCCGGGCAGGACCCGGGGCCAGGAGACGGAGAACCGGTAGGCGCCGACGCCCAGCCGGGCCAGGATGCCGAGGTCCTCCTCCAGCCGGTGGTAGTGGTCGCAGGCGACGTCACCGGTGTCGCCGCCGTCGACGCGGCCGGGGGTGTGGGAGAAGGTGTCCCAGATCGAGGGTCCGCGGCCGTCCTCGGCGGCGGCGCCCTCCACCTGGTAGGCGGCGGTGGCCGTGCCCCACAGGAAGTTCTCGGGGAAGGCGCGGGCTGGGGTGGTCGGCATCGAGGGATTCACTCCTAGAGGCGAGGGGGGAGGGCCTGCGTTGATGACGGAGGGGGAGGGATGGCCGGCCTTACGGAGGGCGCAGGGGCGAGAGGGGCGGCGGGGAGGTCGAGGAGGAGGCGGGGAGGGGACGGGGAGGGCGAGGGGGAGGGAGGAGGGAGGGGGAGGGGGAGGGCGAGGAGGAGCTGGGGGTCTTTGGAATGCGGCGTCTGCGGAAGATACGCAGGTGATCCGGAAAGGTCTCAGGGGCGCAGGGCGACGACGGCACGCGCGCCCAGCGTCACCGCGTCCTCGACCCGCGCCCCCGTCAGCAGGTCCTCGCCCGGCGCGGCGAGGGGCACACGGACTTCCCGGTCGCCGTGGTTGAGCAGGAACAGGACGGGCCCGCGGCGCACCGCCTCGACGCCGGGCGGCGGCGGTCCGGGCAGCGCCCCGGACACTCCCGCGTCGGCCAGCGCCCGCCCGGTCAGCTCGGCCAGCGCGTCGTGGTCCGGGAGGGTGGCCACGTACCACGCGACGCCGGCCCCGGCGCGATGGCGCAGCACCGCGGGTGACCCGGCGAGCTCGCCCTCGGTGAAGACGGCCACCGGCTCGGCCCCCTCGGCCCGCATCAGCTCGGTCCACGTGTGGGCCTCGAACACGACACCGACTCCAGCCGGAGCTGCCCGGCGGGCTTGGGCAGGTTGTGCGCGCGCCAGTTGACCGCCGAGGCGGCCTGCTCCAGCAGCAGCCAGGGCCGGCCGCCGCCGAGGGAGCGGGTCAGGTCGTGGGTGAGCGCGGCCCGCACCGGGAACAGCGGGTCGGCGGGGTCGGGGTACCAGTCGTTGGAGACGACGTCCTCCTCGGGCGCCCACCGCCAGGAGTCCACCGGCTTGAACAGGCCCATGAAGTTCGTCGTGACGGGGACGCCGGGGGTGTGCTCGCGCAGGACGTCGCGTTCGGCGCGGTAGTGATCCAGGAGGGCGTCGGAGCAGAAGCGCGCCCAGTCCAGCTTCTGCGTGGGGTTGACGAGGTACGGCGCGCGGCGCGGCGGGATGATCTCGGCCCAGTCGCCGTAGCGCTGGCTCCAGAACGTGGTGCCCCACGCCTCGTTGAGGCCGTCGAGGTCGCCGTGGCGCTCGCGCAGCCAGGCCCGGAACGCCTCGGCCGAGACGTCGCAGTGGCAGATCTGGCCGTACTCGTTGCCGACGTGCCACAGGGCGAGCGCCGGGTGCCCGGCGTAGCGTCCGGCGAGATCGGCGACCAGGGCCAGGGCCCGCTCCCGGTAGACGGGGGAGGAGGGGCAGAACTGGTTGCGCGCGCCGTACCAGAGCCGGTGACCGGACTCGTCGACCGGCAGCGTCTCGGGCCGGCGGTGGCCCAGCCACGGCGGCGGCGAGGCGGTGGGGGTGGCCAGGTCCACGGCGATCCCCGCCTCGGCGAGCCGGCCGAGCACCCGGTCCAGCCAGCCGAAGTCGCGCGCCGGGCCGGGGCTCGATGCGCGCCCAGGCGAAGACGCCGACGGTGACCAGGTTGACCCCGGCGGCCCGCATCAGCTCGACGTCCTCCACCCAGACGTGCTCGGGCCACTGCTCGGGGTTGTAGTCGCCGCCGAAGAGCAGCCCGCGCCCGGCGGTCAGGGTGTGAAGCCCCGGCCGCCCGTCACGGAGGTCCGGCCGCCCGGAGTGGAGGTCCGGTCGCCCGGACCCAAGGCCCGGCCGCCCGGAGTCGAGGCCCGGCCGTCCGGAGTCGAGGCCCGGCCGTCCGTCTCGGGGCGCGGTGGGTCGCCCTGCCATGCTCACGCTCCCGTCTCATCGCCGGTACGGCTGGCGGAGGCGGGCCGTGGGCGGCCCTCCTGCTGGATGTCGAAACGCCTGGATGTCGCAACGCCTGGATGTCGAAACGCTTCGATGAAGAGGAATTGGAAGCGCTCCCAAAACGTACGGGCGGGACAAAGCGGATGTCAATGGCGGAGTCAGGCCCCCGCCACCTTCAGCCCGGCCGCGAGGATCTTCTCCAGCCGCGCCACGTGCTCCGGCGACGGGTCCACCAGCGGCGCCCGCACCCCGCCCACGTCCGTCCCGCGCAGCCGCACCCCGGCCTTGACCAGCGACACCGCGTACCCGGGGACCAGGTCGCGCAGCTCCACCAGCGGCAGGTAGAAGGAGGTCAGCAGGCGCCGGGAGCGCTCCTCGTCGCCCGCCGTCACGGCGTCGTGGAAGGCCAGCGCGATCTCCGGCGCGAACGCGAACACGGCGCTGGAGTACAGCGTCACCCCGATCCCCCGGTAGGCCGGCACGGTCAGCTCCGCCGTGGGCAGGCCGTTGAAGAACGTGAACGGCCGTCCGGTGGACCGGCGCACGGTCAGGATGATGCGCTGGAGCAGGTCGAAGTCGCCCAGCCCGTCCTTGAACCCGATCACCTCCGGGAGCTGCGCCAGCTCGGCCACCGCGGCCGGGGTGAAGCGCGCCGTGCCCCGCTGGTAGACGATGACGGGCAGCCCCGTCTCCCGGGTCACCTCGCGGACGTAGCGCACCAGGCCGCCGGGCGGCCCGCTGACGAGGTACGGCGGCATGACCAGCAGCCCGTCGGCGCCCTCGTCGGCCGCGGCCCGCGCGGTGGCCCTGGCCGAGGCCGGCACGCCGCCCGCGCCCGCGAAGACGGGGACGCGCCCCGCGGCGGCGGCCACGGCGGTGCGCACCACCGCGCGGTGCTCGGCGAGGTCGAGCGCGTTGAACTCGCCTGTGCCGCACGCGGCGAACACTCCTCCCGCCCCGGCCGCGACCCCGCCGGCGACGTGGCCGGCGAGGACGTCCTCGGCGACGCCGCCGTCGGCCCCGAAGGGGGTCACGGGAAAGAAGAGAACACCATCGAGCCGCATGAACGGTCCTTTCTAGCGGATGCCCTCCCGCCGGAGGGTGGCGGACAGCGTGCGGGTGTGCCTGATCACCGCTTCGGTGACCTTGGAGACCTCGGCCGGCGACATCCCCGCCGGCATCGAGCAACTGATCGCGTCCGTGGCGGGGATCCGGTAGTCGACGGCCACCGCCACGCACGCGACGCCGGGCGTGCCCTGCTCGCGCTCGTAGGCGAAGCCCCGGGTGCGGACCTGGTCGAGCTCGCCGGTGAGCTTGGCCAGGTCGGTGATCGTGTGCGAGGTCATCGACGTCAGGGGGGCGGGCAGCAGGGCCGCCACCTCGTCGTCCGTGAGCTGGGCGAGCAGCGCCTGGCCGAGCGCCGTGACGTGGGCGGGCAGCCGCCGGCCCACCCGCGGGATCACGTGGTGCGCCTCGCGCGACTCGCGGGTCGCCAGGTAGATCACGTGGGACTCGTCGCGGCGGGCGAAGTGGGCGGTCTGGCCGATCTCCGCGCGCAGGTCCTCCAGGGTCTGCTGCGCGAACGGCAGCGCCGGGTCCTTGTCGAGGTAGGCGGTGCCGGTCAGCAGCGCGTGCGGCCCGATGCCGAACGCCCCGCGGCCCGAGTCGGTCTCGACCCACTTGAGCTCCACCAGCGTGCGCATGAGCGCGTGCAGGCTGCTGCGCGGGAAGCCGGTGCGTTGCTGGAGCTCCGACAGCGTCAGGGTGTCCGGCGAGGCGGCCAGGGCCTCCAGGATGCGGACGGTCCGTTCGGCGGACTTGACGAGCTGCGGCTCCATGTTCATCCCATCTCGGCGACGCTCCACGGGTTCAGAATATTGGATGCCGTCCACGTACATGAACGCCTAACCCTTGACGGCGCCGCTTGTCAGGCCGCGCATGAACTGCCGCTGGAAGGCCAGGAACGCGATGATCGACGGCAGCAGCGCCAGCAGCGAGGCGGCGAGCAGCACGCCGAGGCCCACCTCGTCGTCGGAGCGCAGCGAGCGTAGCGCGATCGGCAGCGTCCACATGCCGGGTTCCGGCGCGACGATCAGGGGCAGCAGGTACTGGTCCCAGATCATGGTGAAGCCGAAGACGCCGATCACGCCGAGGGCCGGCCGGCACAGCGGCAGGATGATGGTGAAGAACGTCCGCAACTCGCCCGCCCCGTCGATGCGCGCGGCCTCCTCCAGCTCGACCGGCACCTCCTTCATGAACTCGGTCATGACGAGGATGGAGAAGCCCCAGGCGCCGACCGGCAGGATCATCCCCGCGTACGTGCCGATGAGGTCGGCGTGGAGGAGCGGCAGGTCGGCCAGCACCAGCGACAGCGGGATCGCGATGATCTCCTCGGGCAGCATCATCGTGGCCAGCATGATCAGCATGACGACCGCCATGCCGCGGAACTTCTTGCGCGACAGGGAGTAGGCGGCGAAGACGCTGACCAGCATCTGCAGCAGCAGGCCGAACCCGACGACCACGAACGAGTTGAGCAGGTAGCCGTAGACGTTCTTGTCGGCCGCCTCGATGAAGTTGTCGAGGGTGAAACCGTCGGGCCACAGTGAGAAGCTGGTCGGGTCGAGGGTCCGGCTGAACGCGCTGACCAGCAGGCCGATCAGCGGGCCGGTGAAGACGAGGACCATGCCGGTGTAAACGATCACCTTCACAGCGGTCGCGACCGGCCCCCGGCGCGCCTCCAGCCCGAGGGCGCTGTCGAATCGCATCATGCCGCCTGCCTCCTGCGCATGACCTGGACCAGGACGGTGAGCAACAGCGTGGCGACGAACAGCAGGATGCCGCCCGCCGACGCCACGCCCAGCTCGCCCTTCTGGAAGCCGAGCTTGTAGACCAGCGTCATGAGCACCTCGGAGGAGCCGTTCGGCCCGCCGTTGGTCAGGACGTACACCTCGACGAAGACCCGCAGGCCGCGGATCGCCGCCAGCGTGAACAGGATCCAGAACACCGGCCGCAGCGCCGGCAGCGTGATGTGCCGCAGCCGCTTCCAGGTGGTCGCGCCGTCCACGGCGGCGGCCTCGTAGAGCGAGCGGTCCACGCCCACGAGCCCCGCCAGGAAGATCATCATGTCGTACGGCGTGCCGCGCCAGACGCTCATGCCCATGATCGACAGCAGCGAGGAGTGCTCGCTGGCCAGGAACGGCTGCGGGTCGCCGCCGAACCAGCCGAGGATGCTGTTGATCATGCCGGTGTCGCCGGGGTGGTACATGATCCGCCACACCTCGGCCACGACCGCCATCGTGGTCACGACCGGGAGGAACGCGGCGGTCCTGACGAACCACAGGTAGCGGGCCGGCCCCTCGATGAGCAGGGCCAGCGCCAGGCCGAGCACGAGCGAGCCGGCCGTGGTGCCGAGCGCCAGCACCGCGCTGTGCCGGATCGCCGCGATGAACGCCTCGTCGGTGAGGATCGTCCGGTAGTTGTCGAAACCCACCCACGTGCTGTCGAGGTAGCGGATCTCCTGGAAGCTCATCACCAGGCCCTTGGCCATGGGGATGAACTTGAAGTAGAGGAACAGCAGCAGGGCGGGCGCCAGGAACGCCCACGCGACGAGCGTCCCCCGCCGCCGCACCCTCCTGGGGCGGCGGCGGGAGGCGGCCGGGGCGGGCGGCGCCTGCGTCAGCGTCACGCTCGGGCTCATGCTCAGGAGGCCTTCTGCGACTGCAGTTCCTGGTTCAGCTTCGTGTTCAGGGCCTCCATCGCGCTCCTGACGTCGGCGGAGCAGTCGGCCCACACCGTGTTGATCGCGTCGGCCGAGGTCTGCCGGATGGGCGCCCAGTTCGGCACCGGCGGCGCGTAGACGGCGTTGGCGTAGGACTCCTGGAAGACCTTCCAGCGCGGGTCCTGCCGCTCGGCGGCCATGTCGATCTGGGTGTTCACCGGCGGCGGACGATGACGCCGTCGGCGTCCTTGTTCATGCCGATCCGCTGGCCGTCGGCGGAGGCGGCGTACTCGGCGAACGTGCGTTGCCCCTCCTCGTTGTCCGAGCCGGCCATGAGGTAGACGTTCTCGCCCTCGCCCAGGGTGCCGGGGCCGCCGGACGGGCCCTTGGGCACGGGGACGACCTCGATCTTGTCGGTGCCGACGTTCTTGACGAAGCGGGCCAGCACGTACGGACCGACCAGGTAGATGCCGCCCTGGCCCTTCTCGAACACCTCGTGGGTGACGGTCGTGTCGTTGCTGACCGCGCCGGGGTTGACGGTTTTGGTCCTGCAGAACTGGTCCTGGAGGTACTGCACCGCCTCGACCGTCCTCGGGTCGTCGACCGTGGCGGTGAACTTGCCGGGGGCCGTCGCCTTCACGAAGTCGCCGCCGTTGGCGTAGATGAGGGAGGAGGCGTACCAGGAGGCGTAGCCGCGCTTGGTGCCGCCGGGGATGACGAGGCCGGCCGTGTCCTTCTTGCCGTCGCCGTCGGGGTCCTTGTCGGTGAACGCCTGGGCGAGCTTGGTGAGGTCCTCCCACGTCTTCGGCGTGTCGAGGCCGACCTTCTCCCGCCAGTCCTTGCGGATGATGAGCGCGAACGCCTGGGCGGAGAACGGCACGGCGTAGTACTTGCCGTCGCCGGCCTGGGCCGCCTTCCACGCGAGGTCGGACAGCTTGTCGCCGCCGGCCAGCTTGGCCTTGTCCACCTCGCGGATCCAGCCCTGGGTGTGCATGGTGCCGAGCTGCGCGGTGTCGTTGATGACGATGTCCGGCAGCTTGCGCTGCGCCGCCTGCTGCTGGAGCTTCGTCTCGAAGTCGTCGAAGATCGCGACCACCTTGGTCTTGATCCCGCTGGCCTTGGTGAAGGCGTCGGCGAGCTTGACGGCCGTCTTCGCGGAGGCGGAGTCGGGCTGCTGCCTGATCCAGATCTCCAACGCGTCGTCGCCCGAGCCGGATCCCCCGGAGCCGCAGCCTGTCAGCGTGACGGCCAGGGTCGCCGCGAGCGCGACCCCGAGCAGTTGGCGTGACATAAGACCGCCTCCTGTTCACAGATGTGGACGAGTGTCGCCCATGTGAAGCTCGTTCTGGTGACGGTAACGAGTGACCCAGATCACGGTCAAGATTCAAGAATGTGAATTCGAGGCAGAAGTGTGTACAAGGGAGCCATGCGCATTCTCATGACCGGCGCGGCCGGCAAGGTCGGCACGCTGCTCCGCCCCCGCCTGGCCCGCGACGGCCGCGTCCTCCGCCTGTCCGACCTGCGACCGGTCGATCCGCCGCCCGGCGCGGGCGAGGAGGAGGTGCCGGCCGACCTGGCCGATCCCGCCGCGATGGCCGCCGCCATGAAGGGCGTCGACGCCGTGCTCCATCTCGGCGGCCAGAGCCGCGAGCACCCGTGGGCCGACATCGTGCGGGCCAACATGGACGGCACCCACGTGCTGCTGGAGGCCGCCCGGGAGGAGGGCGTGCGGCACGTCGTGATGATGGGCAGCCACCACGCCGCCGGATTCCACACCCGCCCGCCCGGCGGCGCCGACCTGCCCGACTACGCCTTTCCCCGCCCCGACACCTTCTACGGCGTCAGCAAGGTCGTCATGGAGGCGCTCGGCAGCCTCTACCACGACCGCTTCGGCATGAACGTGACCGTGGTCCGGCTGGGCACCTGCAACGAGGCGTCCGCCGACACGCGCGGCCTGGCCACCTGGATCTCGCCCGACGACCTGGCCCGGCTGGTGGAGGCCGCGTTCACCGCGCCGGGCCACCACGTCGTCTGGGGCGTCTCCGACAACACCCGGCGCTGGTGGTCGCTCGACGAGGCCCGCTCCATCGGCTACGTCTCCCGGGACGACTCGGAGTCCCACGCCGCCCCGCTCCTCGCCGAGCAGGGCGAGCCGGACCTCACCGAGCCGCTCCACGACCGGGCGGGCGGCGTCTTCACGCTGAAGGAGCTGGGCGGCACGTGGTGACCGGCGGGGCCTGACCCGGCGAGGGTTCCACGGCTCTCGCCGGCCACGGTCCGTAACCATCCTTCGGCCTTCGCAAACATGCAACCGGTTGTAGTCCAGAGGCGCAGGAGCCCAAAACGTTAACTGATCTCCGTGCTCTGCTTCACCTGCGTGAGCTGGGGTTTTCGAGTTAACGATATATCGGTAACGGGTTTGTAACGCCTGCAAAGGGTTGACGAAACTTTTCGCATCCCTATAGGAAGGCGCTATCCGATCCCGCGGTGCCGGGGAGGCCCTGGAATGAGGGATGCATGAATCCATGTCAATTTCGCTGTCCGTGACCCCGGAACGCGCTGTGAACGCTAACAGAAGGCGGGAGGCCCTGACGGCCTACGTCTTCCTCGCGCCCTGGTTCCTGGGGTTGTTCATCATCACGGTGGGGCCGATCCTGGCCTCGCTGTATCTGTCGTTCACCGACTACAGCCTCCTGGAGGAGGGCTCGTGGGTCGGGGCCGACAACTACGTCAAGATGTTCACGCAGGACGACCGGTTCCTCACCTCGCTGAAGGTGACCACCGTCTACGTCGTCGTGTCGGTGCCCCTGCAGCTCGCCTTCGCGCTCCTCCTCGCCCTCGCGCTCGACCGGGGCCTGCGTGGGCTGTCGTTCTACCGCTCGATCTACTACCTGCCCTCCCTGCTGGGCGGAAGCGTCGCCATCGCGATCCTGTGGCGCAAGCTCTTCGGCGTGGACGGCCTGTTCAACGCGATGCTGAGCGTCTTCGGCATCGAGGGGCCCGGCTGGGTCTCCGACCCCGACACCGCGCTCGGCACGCTGATCCTCCTGCACGTGTGGACGTTCGGCGCGCCCATGGTCATCTTCCTGGCCGGGCTGCGGCAGATCCCCCAGAGCTACTACGAGGCCGCCTCGGTGGACGGCGCGAGCAGGCTGCGCCAGTTCCGGTCGATCACGCTGCCGCTGCTGACGCCGATCATCTTCTTCAACCTCGTCCTGGAGGTCATCAAGTCGTTCCAGTCGTTCACGCAGTCGTTCATCGTGAGCGGCGGCAACGGCGGACCGGTCGACTCCACGCTCTTCTACACGCTCTATCTCTACCTCAAGGGCTTCAAGAGCTACGAGATGGGCTACGCGGCCGCCATGGCCTGGGTTCTCCTGCTGATCATCGCCGGCCTGACCGGCGTGAATTTCCTCGCGTCGAAGTATTGGGTCTTCTATGGCGACACGAAGTAACGCGGTGCCGTTCCTGTTCCGCCCGATGCGGGGCGGCCGCCTGCTCAAGCACCTCATGCTCGCGGGCTTCGGCCTGCTGATGCTCTACCCGCTGCTGTGGATGATCTCCAGCTCGCTCAAGCCGGAGGAGCTGATCTTCCGGGAGCCGGGGCTGCTGCCGAGCACCGTGACGCTGGAGAACTACTCCGAGGGCTGGAACGCGCTCAAGCACTCGTTCGGGTACTACCTGTGGAACTCCGCCGTCATCACCGGCCTGAGCGTGCTGGCCAACCTGGTCGCCTGCTCGCTGGCCGCCTACGCATTCGCCCGGCTGAACTTCCCGCTGAAGAAGCTGTGGTTCGCGGTCATGCTGGGTTCGATCATGCTGCCGCACCACGTCACGGTCGTGCCGCAGTACATCCTGTTCTCGAACCTGGACTGGATCAACACGATCTGGCCGCTGGTCGTGCCGAAGTTCCTGGCGACGGACGCGTTCTTCATCTTCCTGATGGTGCAGTTCATCCGGACCCTGCCCCGGGAGCTCGACGAGGCCGCCGCCATCGACGGCGCCGGGTACTGGCGGGTCTTCCTGCAGGTGATCCTCCCGCTGTGCACGCCCGCCCTCGCCACGACCGGCATATTCACCTTTATCTGGACGTGGAATGACTTCTTTAGCCAGAACCTCTATCTGACGAACAGCGACAACCTCACCGTGGCCGTGGCCCTCCGCCAGTTCCTCGACTCGAGCGGAGAGTCGTCGTGGGGGCCGATGTTCGCGATGTCGATCGTCTCGCTCGGGCCCATCTTCGGGTTCTTCCTGGCCGGTCAGAAGTACCTGATCCGTGGTGTGGCTACCACCGGCCTCAAGTAGCCGATTCACCCCCCGCAATCTCCTAGAGGAGGAAGAGCTGTGAGTCTCGGCTCTCGTAAGAAGATGTGGACGGTCGCCTTCCTGACGGCGGCCGTGATGACGACGGCGAGCGCCTGCGGAGGCGGAAGCGGCGGCGACGGCGGCGGCTCCGGCGACAAGGTGAAGATCGTCTTCTCCTACTGGGGCAGCGACGCCCGGCAGAAGCTGACCGAGCAGGCTCTGAAGAAGTTCGAGGAGAAGAACCCGACGATCGACGTCGAGGGCGACTTCTCCAACTGGGACAGCTACTACGAGAAGCTCGCGACCAAGGTGGCGGCCAACGACGCCCCCGACGTCATGAGCATCGAGATCCGCGGCCTCAGCGAGTACGCCGGTCGCGGCGCCCTGGCGGACCTGGCCGGCAAGGTCCCGAGCGCCGACCTCGACCAGCAGGTGCTGAGCAGCGGCCAGGTGGAGGGCAAGCAATACGCCGTCCCCACGGGCGTCAACGCCTTCTCCATGCTGGCCAACCCCTCCGTGCTGGAGAAGAGCAAGCAGAAGCTGCCCGACGACAAGACCTGGACCTGGGACCAGTGGATCAACCTGGCCAAGCAGATCTCCGCGGGCGGCGGCGGCGCGATGGGCGCCGAGTACAACCCCAACCCGGCCTGGCTGCAGATCTTCGCCGCCCAGCGCGGTGAGAAGTTCTACGACGGCAACAAGATCGGCCTGTCGGTCGACACGATCAAGGCGTGGTGGAACATCAGCCAGCAGCTCATCGCGGCCAAGGCGGCCCCCGAGCCGGCCAAGAGCGCCGAACTGCTGACCGCCGGCCCCGAGCAGTCGCTGCTGGCCACCAACGCCGGCGCGATGGGCATGTGGTGGAGCAACCAGCTCAACGCCCTGTCCAAGGCGTCGGGCCAGGAGCTGGAGCTGCTGCGCATGCCCAGGGAGAAGGGCGCCCCCAGCGCCGGCATGTTCCTCCAGCCGGCCATGTACTACACCGCCTCCGCCAAGTCCGAGCACTCCGCCGAGGCCGCCAAGCTGATCGACTTCCTGGTCAACGACCCGGACGCCGCCTCGATCCTGCTGAGCGACCGCGGCCTGCCCACCAACTCCAAGGTGCTGGCCGCCGTCAAGGACAAGCTGCCCCCGGTCGACCAGCGCACCCTCGCCTTCATCGACGAGATCAAGGGCGAGCTGAGCCCGATCACCGCCCCGCCGAAGGGCGCCCTCCAGATGGAGGACATCCTCAAGCGCAACACCGACGAGGTCCTGTTCGGCAAGACCACGCCGGACGCGGGCGCCCAGAAGTTCCTGTCCGAGGCCAACGCGGCCATCGCCGGCTGACGCCCGGCCACAGCACCACGGGCCGGGGGCCGTGCGCCCCCGGCCGCACCATCTCGAATCTCGGGGAGAGCACGTTGAGCACCAGGTACGCTTTCGTCGGCCTCGGCCACCGCGTCCAGATGTACGTGGACGCGTTGCTGGGCGACTGGAGCGACGCGGGGACCATCGCCGGTCTCTGCGACACCAACCGCACCCGCATGGCCTACTACGTCGAGCGCATCGGCCGGGAGGTGCCCTGCTTCGGCCCCGACGAGTTCGGCAAGCTGCTGGACCTGGCCGACGCGGTGGTCGTCACCACGATCGACGCCACCCACGCCCGCTACGTCTGCGCCGTCCTTGACGCCGGCAAGGACGTCATCGTGGAGAAGCCGCTCACCATCGACGCCGAGAGCTGCGCCGCGATCGCCGAGGCGGCGGAGCGGTCCTCCGGCAAGCTGGTGGTGACGTTCAACTACCGCTACTCCCCGCGCAACTCGGCGGTCAAGCGCCTGCTCGGCGAGGGCGCCATCGGCGAGGTCACCTCCGTCCACTTCGACTGGGCCCTCGACACCATCCACGGGGCCGACTACTTCCGCCGCTGGCACCGCGACCGCGCCCACTCGGGCGGCCTGCTCGTCCACAAGTCCACCCACCACTTCGACCTGGTCAACTGGTGGCTCGGGGCCGCTCCCCGGCTCGTGTTCGCCCAGGCCGACCTGCGCTTCTACGGCACGGCCCTGCCCCGGGGCGAGCGTCCCGCGCGCTCGCACGGCGCGCCGGGACTCGGCACCGACCCGTACCTGCTCGACATCTCGGCCGACCCCCGGCTCAAGCGCCTCTACCTCGACGCCGAGCACGAGGACGGCTACATCCGCGACCAGGACGTCTTCGCCGACGGCGTGACCATCGACGACAACATGGCGGTCCTCGTCCGCTACGCCAACCGGGCGATGCTCACCTACTCGCTGACCGCGCACGCCCCGTTCGAGGGCTACCGCGTCGTGTTCACCGGCACCGAGGGCCGCATCGAGCTGGAGGTGTGCGAGCGGTCCTGGACCCCGCCGCAGGCCGCCATCGACCCGAGCGCCGCGAGCAAGGAGCACGCGGCCGACGCGTGGGAGAAGCTCGTGCTGCACCGCCACTGGCGGCAGCCGGAGGAGATCCCGATCGAGCGCGGCGCGGGCGGCCACGGCGGCGGCGACCGCCTGCTGCTGAACGACGTCTTCCGCGGCCCCGGCGACGACCCGCTCGGCCGCCCGGCCGGCTACCGCGACGGCATCCGCAGCGTGCTGGTGGGCGTCGCCGCCAACCGCTCGGCCGCGACCGGCCTGCCCGTCGCCCTCACCGAGGACGGCACCAGCCTGGCCGATGCCTGAGCCGATGCCTGAGCCGATGATCTCGCGGCATCTCGGGGAGTTCTCCGGCCTCGCCGAGGCGGCCGCGCGCGGGCGCGGCCTGTTCCCCGAGGCCGCCCCGGCCCCGGAGCTGCGCCGGGCGGCCCGCGAGGCGACCGGCGTGCTCGACCTCACGGCCGGCGACGTCCGCGTGGAGCGCTCCTGGACCACCGGCGACCTCGCCGGCGAGGAGCTGTCCTGGTCGGTCGGCTACGGCCCGCGCACCCGGGCGTACCTGCTCAGGCCGCGCGGCGCGGCCGGCCCGCTGCCGGGCGTCGTCGCGCTGCACTGCCACGCCGGCATGAAGTTCGCCGGCAAGGAGAAGATCGCCGACGGCCCCGGGCCGCCGTCCCCCGAGGTGACCCGGCTGCGCGGCCGGATCTACGGCGGCCGCGCGTACGCCGGGGAGCTGGCCCGGCGCGGCTTCGCCGTGCTGGCCCACGACGTCCTCGGCTGGGGGAGCCGCCGCTTCCCGCTGGAGGCCATGCCCGAGGCCGTGGCCGCGGCGGCCGCCGGCGTGTCCGAGGGACTGTCCGAGGCGGACGGCTACGACCGCGCGGCGGCCCTGCACGAGCACCTGCTGGAGAAGTACTGCGTGCTGCTCGGCACGTCGCTGGCCGGGGCGGTGGCGGGGGAGGACCTGGCCGCGGCGGCCTACCTGCGCTCCCGCCCCGACGTGGGCCCCGTGGGCTGCGTGGGACTGTCGGGCGGCGGCCTGCGCGCCGCGCTGCTCGGGGCGTTCGACCCGGCGATCGGCGCGGTCGCCGTCGTGGCCATGATGTCGTCCTACCGCGAGCTGCTCGACCGCCACGTGGCCTCGCACACCTGGATGCTCTACCCGCCCGGCCTGTCGCGGGTGTGCGACTGGCCGTCCCTGGCCGCCTCGGCGGCCCCGAGGCCGCTCCTGGTGCAGTACGGCGAGCGCGACGAGCTGTTCCCCCCGGCCGGGATGCGCCGGGCGCACGCGATCATCTCGCGGGCGTACCCGGACGGCGGTTACGACGGGGTCTTCTTCGACGCGCCGCACGCGTTCACCGTGCCCATGCAGGAGCACGCCTTCGCCTGGCTGGAACGCCGCCTGGGCGTCTGAGCTCGAAGCCCAGGCGCCCGGAGGGTCATCCCGTGGCCTCGGCCACCAGCGCGGGGACGTCCCCGGGCGCCACGCGGCCGTCGGCCACCACCACGGTGACCCGGCGGGCCAGCACGTCGTCGAAGACCAGCGGCGTGTCCCAGGCCAGCGCCGTGCCCACCCCGGGATACTCGGCGACCCGCACGAACCACGGGTCGTCGTCCTGGGCGAACACCAGCGTCCAGTCCTCGGCCGACAGCGCCAGCCACGGCGCGCGCGACCCGTGGACCGCCTGCTCGCCCTCGGCCCCGCCGGTGAAGACCCGCAGCCCCGGCGATCCGGCGGGAGCCCGCCAGAAGAACCCGCCGTACCCGGCGCCGGCCCGGCCCTTGGTGGCCGAGCTCCGGACGGTCAGCGGCGAGCCGGTGAGGTTGCGCAGGGTGAAGGAGAAGCGCAGCGCCCAGCCCCGCGACAGCGGCACCGCCCGCGCCGTCCGCTCCTCGCGCACGACCGGGTCCTCGCCCGGCCGCTCCCACAGCAGCGTCTCGGCGAATCCGGCCGCGTCACGCTCCTCGAACGCCACGTGCCGCTGCACGCCGTGGTCGTCGAGCCAGGTGGGCCCCTGGTCGCGGACGTAGGTGCGCCCGCCCCAGAAGTTGCGCCCGCCCACGTCCGTGACGGCCACGCCGGCGCCCAGATGGTGCGGGTGGTCCGGCGGCCGGACCTCGGTCACGACGGTCCCGCCCAGGGTGCGCACCGGGTGCAGGTACGGCCGGGGCGACTCGGTGAGCGGCAGGTCGGGCCGGGTGACGTACTCCGCGACGACCGTGTCACCGGCCAGCAGCGGCGTCGCCCAGGAGGCGCCCAGCTCGGAGAACAGCGCGAGCCGGTCCGCGCTCGCGTCGACCAGGCCGGCGACGCCCGGCAGCACCACGCCCTCGCCGGAGCGGTCGAGATGGTCCGCGGAGATCGGCAGCGGGTCGGGCGCGAGCCGGATGGCCTCCATGACCTCCATGAACGCCCCGGTCCTGGCGATCGGCACGAGCAGCGGCTCGCCGGAGCCGACGTGCGCCACCAGGTTGCGCAGCAGGTCGGTCCGGCCGAAGCGCCGCACGGGCCCGTCGTTCACCTGGACCTCGTCCAGCGTGTACGTGAGCCGGATCCGCCCCCGCTCCCCGTGGACGACCACGTACGGCTCGTCCCGGCCGGCGGCGCACAGCGTCACCGCGGCCACGATCGGCGGCCCGTCCACGGTCCTGACGCGGATCGCCGAGGTGTCGTCCGACTCGATGGCGTTGGCGTGGAACAGCTCGGTCTCGACCGCCTCGACGGTGCCGCGCTCCTCGGTCCCCGCCACCGCGAGGGCGGTCGCCAGCGCGTGCGCGAACGGGTTGGTCAGCGCCCCGTCCACGACGTCCACGCCGTCGAGCCGGCGCCGCCCCGCCCAGGGGCTGCGCGTGAAGTAGGAGGCGGGCCGCGGCCAGGCGCCGCCCACGCCGATCCCGGTGACCCGGCCGATCACCCCAGAGGCGATCATCTCGCGCACCGCCGGGATCGCCGCCGACCCGAGGCTCTGGAAGCCCACCTGGCAGGCCAGACCGGCCTCGGCGGCGGCCCGCTCCATGCGCTCGAAGTCGGCCAGCGTGGCCGCCGTCGGCTTCTCCACCAGCACGTGCGCCCCCGCCGCCAGCGCGGCCAGGGTGAGCTCGGCGTGCGTGGGGATGGGCGTGGCCAGGATCGCGATCCGCGCCCCGGTCCGCTTGACCAGCTCGGGCAGGTCGGGGGAGAACTCCGGCTCGCCCAGCCCGTCGAGCGCCCCCGGCTCCGGCGGCGCGGTGTCGCAGACGCCGGCCAGCTCGACCACGTCCCGCAGGTGCCGCAGCCGCTCCAGGTAGTGGGCTCCGAACCCCCGCGTGCCCGCGAGTACGACCCGCATGCTCACCTCCAGCGGAGCCCGAGGCCCCGATGCTCGCCGACGCTCAGCTTCCCACCGCTCACCCGGACCGGGTACGGCTCCTCCAGCAGCCCGAGGGCCGCGAACGAGGCCTCCTCGACCTCCTCGGCCATGCACGGCAGCGGCAGCGTGAGCGCGAGCTGCGCCGACAGGTCGGGCAGCAGATGCGGATGGACGGGCACGTCGAACGCCCGGGCCAGCTCCGCGATCCGCAGGAACGGCGTGATTCCGCCGACCCTGACCACGTTGGGCTGGACCACGTCGCAGGCGCCCGCGGTCAGCAGGTCGCGGAAGCCGTAGACGGTGTAGACGTTCTCGCCGACCGCGATCGGCACGTCCACCGACCGGCGCAGCTCCACGTGCGCGGCCACGTCGTCGGCCGGCAGCGGCTCCTCCAGCCAGTGCAGTCCGTACGGCGCCAGCTCTGCCACCGCGCGGCGGGCCCGGTGCAGGTCCCAGCGCTGGTTGGCGTCGATCATCAGCAGCCGGTCCGGCCCGATCACCTCGCGGACCGCCGCCACCCGCTCGACGTCCTCGCGCAGGTCGGGCCGGCCCACCTTGATCTTGACGGCCGGATGGCCGGCGGCCTTCCACCGCTCGGCCTGCGCGACCAGCTCCTCCAGCGTGTAGTGCAGGTTGACGCCGCTGCCGTAGACCGGAACGGTGTCCCTGCGGCGGCCGAGCACGTCCACGATGCCCCGCTCGCCGCACCGCAGGTCCCACAGCGCGAGGTCCACGCCCGCGAGCGCGATGGTGGTGAGGCCGCCGGGGCCCGCCTCGCGCAGGTGCCGCCAGAGCCGGTCCCACACCACCTCCGGGTGCGGGTCGAAGCCGACGAGCGCCTCGCGGACGTCGTGCTCCAGCAGCGCCCGCACGGCCCGCGCGCCGATCTGCGGCGTCCAGGAGAAGCCCGTGCCGACCCGGCCGTCGTCCAGGACCACCTCGACGACCAGCACGTGGTTGACGGGCACGTCCGGCCCCCACGGGCGCGGCAGGGCGGCCGTGCGGGCGCTCACCCGCAGGTCGCGGATCACCGGCCGGCCGCCGTCGCCGCGGTCCTGCCGTGCGCGGCCGCGACGGACCTGCCGTGCCGGACGAGCTCCGCCAGCTCGGCCACGTGCTCGGGCGCGGCGTCCACCAGCGGGGGCCGCACCGGGCCCGGGTCCAGGCCGGTCAGCCGCACCCCGGCCTTGACCAGCGACACGGCGTACCCCGGGACCTTGGAGCGCAGCCGTACGAGTGGCTCGTAGAACTCGGTGAGCAGGCTCTCGGCGCCCGCGAGGTAGGCGGTGGCGATCTCCGGGGCGAACGCGAACACCGCGGAGGAGTACAGCTCGACGCCGATGCCGCGGTAGGCGCCCATGGTCAGCTCGGCCGTCGGCAGCCCGTTGAAGAACGCGAAGCCCGGCCCGATCTCGCGCCGCACGGCCAGGACCACGCGCTGGATGAGGTCGATGTCGCCCAGCCCGTCCTTCAGGCCAACGACGCCGGGGATCCGGGCCAGCTCCACCACCTGCTCGGGGGTGAGCACCACCGAGCCGCGCATGTAGATGATCACGGGGAGCACCTCGGCGACCGCCCGCACGTACGCGGTGAAGCCCTCGCGCGGCCCCATGGCCAAGTACGGCGGCATGAGCAGCAGCCCGTCGGCCCCCGCCTCGCGGGCCGCGCGCGCCTGGCGCAGCGCCGAGCCGAGCGGCCCGCCCGCGCCGGCCAGCACCGGGGTCCCGCCCCTCGCCGCCGTGACGGCCACCCGGACCGCCGCCTCGTGCTCGGCCTCCGACAGGGCGGGGAACTCGCCGGTGCCGCAGGCGACGAAGACGGCGCCCGGCCGGTGTTCGAGGCCGCGCCCGACGTGCTCGGCCAGCACCCCCTCGGCCAGTCGCCCCTCGGCGTCGAACGGCGTGACCGGGAAGAAGAGGATCCCGCTGAGGTTCATCCGATCTCCAGTTCGGTTCGCCAGTCGCGCTTGGGGGTCCAGCCCAGCAGCCGCTCGGCCTTGGCCGAGGAGAAGGCGGGGGCGGTGCCGGTCAGCGCGGCGGCGGCGGCCGCGGTGGCGGGGTTGACGGCGGGCAGCAGCTCCGCCAGGGGCTCTCGGGCGAGGGCGTCGGCCGCGCCGGCGAAGAAGACCTCGCCGCTCGGCACGTCCCCCATGCGGTCGATCAGGACGGAGATCATCTCGGAGGCGTCGCGCGCGTCGATGTAGTTGAACAGCGACGCCCCGGCGATGTCCGGCCGGTCCAGCCGCTCGGCGATCGTGTGGCCGGACTGGGTGGGCGCGCCGGCCCACTCCTCGGGGGCCACCACGAAGCACGGCCGCACGGCCGCGTACCTGGTCGCCGAGGCGCGCGCGAAGGCGGCCATGGTCTGCTCGGCCACCAGCTTCGACAGGCTGTAGGCGTTCCACGGCTCGGCCGGGTGCTCCTCGTCGATCGGCAGGTAGCGCGGCGCCCAGCCGCGGGGCGCGCCGTAGCCGATGACGGTCGGGCTGCTGGCGACGACCACCCGGCCGACTCCGGTGCCGCTCGCCGCCTCGCAGACGTTGAAGGCGAGCTGGGTGTTGGTCCGGTAGATGACGCCCTCGGGCCGGCTGAACGGGGTCGCGATGGCGGCCAGGTGCACCACCACGTCGGGACGGTAGCGGTTGAGCACGTCGTACGCCTGGCCGAGGTCGGTCAGGTCGGCGGGCAGCGTGGAGGCGGCCTCCGGGGGAGTGCCCGGCGCGACGTCGACCCCGATCACCTCGTGGCCGGCCTGCGCCAATGTGGTGACCACGCTGCGCCCGAGCCGGCCGGCGCTCCCGGTCACCAGTGTTCGTGTCATCGGATCTTTCACCACTCCTGGGGGTATGGTTCGGCAACCGGTTGCAAAAAGTATTGAGGTTTCGTTCCGGCAACGTCAAGCGGCGATGGGGTGGCCGCCCCTCCCACTTGGGGGAACATAGGGATAGGGTGGTGCGCCGACAGTGCTGGCCAGGCGGCGACGGCTCATTGACAGCAATACAAACGCTTGCACTAAAGTACAGCTGTGGTCGGAGGAAGCCAGGCGTGGCAGTGACGATTCGCGACGTGGCCCGCGCTTCCGGCGTCCACGTCTCCACGGTGTCGCGCTCCTTCTCCGCGCCGCACCTGGTCAACCCGGAGACCCGCACCCGCGTGCTGGCCGTCGCCGAGGACCTCGGCTACCGGCCCAACCGCGCCGCCCGCGCGCTGACCACCGGGCGCACCCACAACCTCGGCCTCATCGTGGCCGACATCGCCAACCCCTTCTTCCCGCCGCTCATCAAGGCCGCCCAGGCCCAGGCCCGGCTGCGCGACTACCACGTCTTCGTGGCCGACACCGACGAGGACCCGAAGGCCGAGGAGGATCTGATCCAGACCCTCACCAAACAGGTCGACGGCGTCCTGCTGTGCAGTCCGCGCCTGACGAACAGGACGATAGAGCGCCTGCGCGAGGAGATCCCGTTCGTCCTGGTCAACCGCAGGGTCAAGGGCATGCCCACGGTCCTCATGGACGTCGGGCGGGGGGCCCGCCTCGCCGTCGAGCACCTCACCGAACTCGGCCACCGCCGGCTGGCCGTGGTCACCGGCCCGAGCGGGTCGTGGACCAGCAAGGAGATGCAGGAGGCGGCCGCCGCGATGAACGAGGTGGACGTCGTCTTCCTCGGCCCCAACCCGCCGACCGTGGCGGGCGGCCTGGCCGCCGCCGCCGACGTGGTGGCCTCCGGCGCCACCGGCGTCCTCGCCTACAACGACCTCGTCGCCATCGGGCTCATCGAGGGCCTCGCCGAGCGCGGCGTCGAGGTGCCCCGCGACGTGAGCGTGATCGGCGTCGACGACATCGTGGCCGGCCGGCTCAGCCGCCCCAAGCTCACCACCATCGCCATGCCCACCGCCGCGGCCGGTCGCATCGCCGTCGACATGCTGCTGCAGTCGGTCGACGCCGAGGCGGCCACGGGCGTCACGATGCTGGAGACCACCCTGATCGTCCGAGAGTCCACGGGAGAGGCACGCACATGATGTTCGGAACACTGCCGTCGGGGGAGCGCGTCGAACGCTTCGAGCTGACCTCCGGGCGGCTGCGCGCCGCCGTGCTCAGCTACGGCGCCGTGCTCCAGTCGCTGGAGGTGTCGGGCGTCGACGTGGTGCTCGGGCTCGACACGCTGGAGGACTACCTGACCCGCAGCCGCTACTTCGGGGCGGTCGTCGGCAGGTACGGCAACCGCATCGCCGGCGGCACGTTCACCCTCGACGGCGTCACCCACACCCTGCCCGTCAACAACGGGCCCAACAGCCTCCACGGCGGCGTCGAGGGGTTCGACCGCAAGGTCTGGACGGTCGCCGACGCCGGTGACACGTCCGTGACGCTCACCCTGACCAGCCCCGACGGCGACCAGGGCTACCCCGGCGCGCTGACCGCCTCCGTCACCTACACGGTCGACGGCGACGCCCTGCGCATCGACTACACCGCCGAGACCGACGCGCCCACCGTGCTCAACCTGACCAACCACTCCTACTTCAACCTCGCCGGCGGCGGCGACGTGCTCGGCCACGAGCTGCGCATCGGCGCCGAGCACTACCTGCCCGTCGACGACGACAAGATCCCCACCGGCGAGCTCGCCCCGGTCAAGGGCACGCCGTTCGACTTCACCACTGCCCACGCCATCGGCGCCCGCCTCGACGGGGCCTACGACCACTGCTTCGTCCTCGACGGCTCGGGCGACATGCGCGTCGTCGAGCCGGTCAGCGGCCTGACCATGGAGGTCACCACGACCGAGCCGGGCGTGCAGTTCTACGCGGGCGGCATGCTCGACGGCGCCTCCACGCCGTACGGGCCGCACGCCGGCTTCTGCCTGGAGACCCAGCACTTCCCCGACTCGCCCAACCAGCCGGAGTTCCCCTCCACGGTGCTGCGGCCGGGCGAGCGCTTCACCTCCACTACGACCTACCGCTTCCCGGCCTGACACGAGCGGTCCGAGGTGTCCGGCTGATACCGGATCGCGGGGGTCATCGGCGAGCCTGAGTGCGTTCGCCGGTGTCTCCGACGTACCTTTGGCATCATGGCCACCCGTACGCCGAAAAGCGCATCGAAGGGGCCGGCGAAGCGGTCGACCAGCCCGCGCCCGGCCCCCGCGAAGCGCGGATCCACGTCGTCGGGGCGTTCGAGGGCGAGGGGCTCCGCGCCGGCCCGCAAGGCGTCCCTGACCCACCAGGACCCGATCACCTGGGTCTTCACGATGATCGGCAAGCTGGTCGTCGGGTTGTGGATGCTCGTGGCCAACGGCATCGGCGGCGCGGCCCGCGCGCTCGGCAAGAACGCCCGCGAGCTCGACCCGGCCCACCGGCGCGACGGCGTGGGCCTCGCGGTCCTGGCCGGCGCCATCGTGCTGGCCGCGATGACCTGGCGCGCCTCCGAGGGCACGGTCTCCACCGTCGTCAACGTGGTCGTGCGCGCCATGTTCGGCTCGCTGGCGTGGGCGCTGCCGCTGCTGCTCGGCCTGCTGGCCTGGCGCTACCTGCGCCACCCCGACCAGAACGCCGACACGGGCCGCATGGTGATCGGCTGGAGCGCGCTGCTGATCGGCGTGCTCGGCGTCATCCACGTGGCCAACGACGTGCCCTACCCCAACCCCGCGGGCACCGCCAACGACGGCATGGACCGGGTCGCCCAGGCGGGCGGCCTCATCGGGTTCATCGTCTCGGCCCCGCCCATGAGCATCCTGCCCTCGTGGATCACGATCCCGCTGCTGCTCATGCTGTCGGGCTTCGGCGTCCTGGTGATCACCGCCACGCCGGTCCACCGGATCCCCGAGCGGCTGTCGGAGCTGCGTCACCTGCTGTTCGAGCAGAAGGGCGCCACCCCGGCCGGCGCCCCGCGGCCCGAGGCCAGGCGGCCGCGCCGGGTCCGCAAGTCCGCCGACGACGCGCCCGAGCGCGACGGCCAGCCGCCGTACGACACGCCCGTCCTCGCCGACCAGGACAAGCGGCCCGACCACGCGCCCGAGATCGTGCCCGGCCTGGTGGAGGAGGAGCCGCCCGCGCCCGAGCCGGTCCGCCGCCCGGAGCCGTCCGAGCCGCCCGAGCCGACGCCCGCGCCGCGCAAGGTCGAGCAACTCGTCCTGTCGCCGCAGGCCGGCCCGTACGGGCTGCCCGACCTGCAGTTCCTCAAGCAGGGCACCCCGCCCAAGCCGCAGACCAAGGCCAACTCCGTCGTGGTCAACGCGCTCACCAGCGTGCTGGAGCAGTTCGGCATCGACGCCCAGGTGATCGGCTTCACCCGCGGCCCCACGGTGACCCGCTACGAGATCGAGCTCGGCCCCGCCGTCAAGGTGGAGAAGGTCACCGCGCTCACCAAGAACATCGCCTACGCCGTGAAGTCGGCCGACGTGCGCATCCTGTCGCCCATCCCCGGCAAGTCGGCCATCGGCGTGGAGATCCCCAACGCCGACAAGGACCTCGTGGCGCTCGGCGACGTGCTGCGCGCGCAGGTGGCCCAGGCCGACCACCACCCGATGATCGTGGGCCTGGGCAAGGACGTCGAGGGCCGCACGATCGTGGCCAACCTCGCCAAGATGCCCCACCTGCTCATCGCGGGCGCCACCGGCGCGGGCAAGTCCGTCTGCGTCAACGGCCTGATCACCTCGATCCTCATGCGCGCCACGCCCGACGAGGTGCGCATGGTGCTCGTCGACCCCAAGCGGGTGGAGCTCTCGGTGTACGAGGGCATCCCCCACCTGATCACCCCGATCATCACCAACCCGAAGAAGGCCGCCGAGGCCCTCGAATGGGTGGTGGGCGAGATGGACCGCCGCTACGACGACCTGGCCGCCTCCGGGTTCCGGCACGTGGACGAGTTCAACAAGGCGGTGCGGGCCGGCAAGCTCCAGCCGCCGCCGGGCAGCGAGCGGGTCTACCAGCCCTACCCGTACCTGCTGGTGATCGTCGACGAGCTGGCCGACCTCATGATGGTCGCCCCCCGCGACGTCGAGGACTCGGTCGTGCGCATCACCCAGCTCGCCCGCGCCGCCGGCATCCATCTCGTCATCGCCACCCAGCGGCCGTCCGTGGACGTCGTCACCGGCCTCATCAAGGCCAACGTCCCCTCCCGGCTGGCCTTCGCCGTCTCCTCGCTCACCGACTCGCGGGTCATCCTCGACCAGCCCGGCGCCGACAAGCTGGTCGGCCAGGGCGACGCGCTGTTCCTGCCGATGGGCGCGAGCAAGCCCATCCGCATCCAGAACGCGTTCGTCTCGGAGAAGGAGATCGCCGAGATCGTCGCGCACTGCAAGACGCAGATGCAGGCCGAGTACCGCGAGGACGTGGCCGCGGCGCCGGTCAAGCGGGAGATCGACGAGGACATCGGCGACGACCTGGAGCTGCTGATCCAGGCGGCCGAGCTGATCGTGACGACCCAGTTCGGCTCCACCTCGATGCTCCAGCGCAAGCTGCGCGTCGGCTTCGCCAAGGCCGGCCGGCTGATGGACCTGCTGGAGAGCCGCGACGTGGTCGGCCCCAGCGAGGGCTCCAAGGCCCGCGAGGTGCTGGTCAAGCCCGACGACCTGCCCGCCCTGCTGGCCGACCTGCGCGGCGGGTGACCCCCGGTGTGTCCAACCTCGGCGATTACTGGTTGAATAGGACTGACTACGCATCGTCGGGGGCTTGGAGGCGTGCGCCGTGGAGGACCAGAGGACACACGAGCAGGGCGCGCCGGCACCGGGCGCGGAGACGCGGAGCCTCGGGGCCGTGCTCTCCGCCGCCCGGCTGTCGGCGGGCATGACGGTCGAGCAGCTCAGCGCGCTCACGCGCATACGCGAGGCGATCATCCACGCCTTCGAGCGTGACGAGTTCTCGCAGTGCGGCGGCGACTTCTACGAGCGCGGCCACATCAAGGCGCTGTCCAGGGCGCTCGGCCTCGATCCCGAGGCCATGGTCCACCTCTACGACGAGCTGCACGGCGGCGAACCGCCCGCGGTGCGCATGGCCAGCGTCTTCCGCACCGACCGCAGGCTGCGCGCGGCCGAGCGGCGCTCGCCCAACTGGTCGATGGCCCTGGGCGTGGCCCTGAGCCTCGTCGTCGTCTTCGGCATCGTGCGCGTCATGGGCGGCGCCGGCGGCACGCGGGAGGCCGGGGTGGAGCAGATCCCCGCCGTGCCGAGCCTGCCGGCCCCCGGGGTGCACCAGCGGGCCAAGCCGGTCCCGCCGCGGACGGGCGCGAGCGCCAGGCCGACCGTCGCCGCCAACCAGGTCGTGGTCCAGGTCAAGGCCAAGCGCTCGTCCTACGTCAACGTCGCCGACGCCGAGGGGCGCAAGCTCTTCGCCGGGATGATGGAGGCGGGCATGACTTCCACCTGGCGGGCCCCCAACCGGGTCGACCTTGAGGTCAGCGACGCCACCGCGGTGTCGGTGCAGGTCAACGGCAAGAAGGTGGGCAAGCTGGGGTCGCGCGGGCAGACCGTGCGCCGCTCGTTCGGGCCGCCGGCGCCTCCTGCGAGGTAGCCGGTGCATCGGGTGGTGGCCAACTCCCGATACCGTAGTGTTCACCATGTCATCCCGCCGAACCGCATCGCTGATCACCCTGGGCTGCGCGCGCAACGAGGTCGACTCCGAGGAGCTGGCCGCGCGACTCGAGGCTGCCGGCTGGCAGCTCGACGACGACGACCCTGATGTCGTCGTCGTCAACACGTGTGGCTTCATCGACTCGGCGAAGAAGGACTCCGTCGACACGCTGCTGGCCGCGGCAGACTCCGGGGCCAAGGTGGTCGCCGCGGGCTGTATGGCCGAGCGCTACGGCAACGAGCTGGCCGAGGCGCTGCCCGAGGCCAGCGCGGTCATCTCCTTCGACGACTACGCCGACATCGGCGGCCGCCTCGACGACGTGCTCGCCGGGCGGCCGCTCAAGCCGCACACGCCGCGTGATCGCCGCACCCTGCTGCCCATCTCGCCCGTCGACCGGGCGGCGGCCCCCAGGGCCGCCATCCCGGGCCACGGCGACCTGCCCGAGGGGCTGGCCCCCGCCAGCGGCCCCCGCGTGCTGCGCAAGCGGCTCGACGAGAGCCCGGTGGCCTCGCTCAAGCTCGCCTCCGGCTGCGACCGGCGCTGCACGTTCTGCGCCATCCCGGCCTTCCGCGGCGCCTACGTCTCGCGCGACCCCGAGGAGCTGCTGGCCGAGGCCGACTGGCTCGCCCACCGGGGCGTGCGCGAGCTGGTCCTGGTCAGCGAGAACTCCACCTCCTACGGCAAGGACCTCGGCGACCTGAGGGCGCTGGAGAAGCTGCTGCCGCGCCTGGCCGCCGTCGAGGGCATCGACCGGGTGCGGGTGAGCTACCTGCAGCCGGCCGAGCTGCGGCCGGGGCTGCTGGAGGTCATCGCGGGCACCGAGGGGATCGCCCCGTACTTCGACCTGTCCTTCCAGCACGCCAGCGGCACGGTGCTGCGCCGGATGCGCCGCTTCGGCGACCCGGAGCGCTTCCTCGCGCTGCTGGAGAGCATCCGCGAGCACGCCCCCGAGGCCGGTGTGCGCTCCAACTTCATCGTGGGCTTCCCGGGCGAGACCGAGGAGGAGTTCGGCGAGCTGGTCGGCTTCCTGGAGCGGGCCCGGCTCGACGTCATCGGCGTGTTCGGCTACTCCGACGAGGACGGCACCGAGGCGGCCGGCTTCGACGGCAAGCTCGACCAGGACGTCATCGACGAGCGGGTGCGGGTGCTGACCGAGCTGGCCGAGGAGCTGACCGCGCAGCGGGCCGAGGAGCGCATCGGCACCGAGGTCGACGTGCTCATCGACGACGACCTCGGTGACGGCGGCTACGAGGGCCGGGCCGCCCACCAGGGGCCGGAGGTCGACGGGTCCGTGACCGTGCAGGGCATCGGCCTGGTCCGGGGGCAGATCGTGCGCGCGGTCGTGGTCGACGCCGAGGGGGTCGACCTGATCGCCCGCATCAAGGCCGGTCCATGACGAGGGACGAGCGCCGCGTGGTCAGCCCGTGGAACATCGCCAACGTCCTCACGGTCCTGCGGTTGGCGCTCGTCCCCTTCTTCGTCGTCTGCCTCTTCCTGCCGGGCCCGGGCTGGCGCCTGGCGGCGCTGGCGGTGTTCGCCGTGGCGTCCATCACCGACCACCTCGACGGTGAGCTGGCCCGCCGGTACGGGCTGATCACCGACTTCGGCAAGATCGCCGACCCGATCGCCGACAAGGCGCTGACCGGGGCGGCCCTGGTGTGCCTGTCGATCCTCGGCGAGCTGCCCTGGTGGATCACCCTGGTGATCCTCGGCCGCGAGCTGGGCATCACGGTGCTGCGCTTCGTGCTGATCCGCCGGGCGATCATCCCGGCCAGCTACGGCGGCAAGGTCAAGACCGTGCTGCAGATCGCGGCCATCGTCCTGTACATCCTGCCGGGGGTGCCCGACCCGCTGCGCTGGGTGGTCATGGGCGCCGCCCTGGTGGTGACGGTGGCCACGGGCGTCGACTACGTGGTCCGCGCGGTCAAGCTCCGCAAGGTGGCGCGGCGGGCCAGAGGGGAATGAGCATGGCGCCGGCCGCCGAGGCGATCACGCTGCTCGTGGAGCGGGGTGCCACGCTCGCCGTGGCCGAGTCGCTGACCGGGGGGCTCATCGGGGCGACCATCACCGCCGTGCCGGGGGCGTCCAAGGCGTTCCGGGGCGGAGTGGTCTCCTACGCCACGGACCTGAAGCACGCGCTGCTGGGGGTGCCGGACGACCTGCTGGCGCGGGAGGGGGCGGTTCACCCGGACGTCGCGGCGGCGATGGCCGCGGGCGTGGCCCGGGTGTGCGCGGCGACGTACGGGCTGGCGGTGACCGGGGTGGCGGGGCCCGAGCCGCAGGACGGCAAGCCGGTCGGCACCGTGCACGTCGCCGTCAGCGGGCCCGGGGGAGAAATCTGGGCGCGAGAGTTGAGACTCCAGGGGTCCCGCGAACGTATCAGGGTAGAGACGGTGGACGAGGCGGTTGATCTACTTACAGGTGTGCTTAAGCCGAACAAGGGGGAACATTCCGGGTGATTACCGTGTTACGTCCCGAGCGAACATGACAGGCACGGTCTGACGCGGTGTCGGTCGATACAGGTACGGTGGAGCTGTGAGTGAGGTCCGTGAGCCAACGTCAAGCAGCGAGCGCCCGGCAGGCAGGCCGGGTGTGTCGCATGACGGGCCGGGAGCGACGATCCGGGGACGGCAGGGCCCCATGACGACGGCGAGGAGCATGTACCAAGCGAAGAAGAAGGACGGGCGGCCCGATCCGATCGCGCGGGGCGTGGTGAAGACCTCCACCCCGGGGAGGGAGCGACAGATGATTTTGCTGCGTCAGCTGCTCGGCGACGTGCTGAGGCGGTTGCGCGTGCGGCAGGGACGCACTCTCCGAGAGGTGTCCACGTTGGCGCGGGTCTCGCTCGGCTACTTGTCCGAGGTCGAGCGTGGCCAGAAAGAGGCGTCGTCCGAGTTGCTGGCCTCGATCTGCGGCGCCCTGGGCATTCCGCTGTCGCAGGTCCTGCGTGAGGTGTCCGACCAGTTCGCCCTGGCCGAGCTGCAGGCTGCCCCCGTTCTCGCGGACGTCCCCGACCACGAGCGTCTCCCCCTGGGCGAGTCGGTGCCCGGGTCCATCTCCGACTCCGTGTTCCCCGAGGTCAAGAACATGGTGGCCGCCTAGCGAGGCTGGCAGGCCCCGCACCACAGGATCAGCCGTTCCTGTGGCCGTGCCCCCATCTCTCCACGGCTGATGCGCGTGCCGCATCGGCGACAGGGCTGCCCCGCCCTGCCGTAGACCCAGGTCTGCGCGCCGGGACGGCGATCGCCCGTCGTCACGGTGCCCGCGTGAGCCTTGTTCGCGTCCAACAGCCGCCGGGCCAGCGTGACCGCCCCCTCCAGGTCCGCCACCTCACCGACCCTCCGCCACGGCCAGATCCCCCTGAGGAACAACGTCTCGGCGCGGTAGATCGTGCCGATCCCCGCCAGGTTGCGCTGGTCGAGCAGCGCCTCCCCGATCGTCCTGTCCGGTTCCCGCATCAGCCGCCGCACCGCCTCGGCCGCGTCCCAGTCGTCGCCGAGCGGGTCAGGGCCGAGATGCCCCACGACCTGTGACTCGCCGGCGGTCCGCAGCAGGTCCACCATCCCGAGCTTGATGCCGACGGCCGCCCACTCCGCGTTGGCCAGCACGAGCCGTACCCCGTCGCCGCCCGTCCCGGGCACCGCGCGGCGGGCCGGCGTGATCCGCCAGATCCCGTCCATGCGCAGGTGGGTGTGCACGGTCAGGCCGCCCTCCACGCGGGTGAGCAGGTGCTTGCCCCGGGACACGGTGGTCAGCACCGTGCGCCCGCGCAGGTCGCCGGTGGCGTGGCGGGGCACCCGGAAGTCGGATCTGGTCAGCACCCGCCCGTCGAGCGCTCCCCGCAGCCGCGCCGCGGCGCGGTAGACGGCGTCTCCCTCGGGCATGTACTCCAGTCTAGGAAGCCCCGCCCGGTGCCCGGTGGGGCAGCCGGGAGGATCAGTCCCAGGCGGCGGGGTCGGCGGCGAGCTGGCGGACGCGCTCGGGCAGCGTGCCGCTCGCGACCTGCTCCAGCGTGACCTCCTCCAGGATGGAGCGCTCGGTGGCCCGCAACGCGATCCAGACCTGCTGGAGCGACTCGGCCGGGCCGCGGTAGCCGACGTGCTCGGGACGCTCGCCGCGGACGTTGGCCAGCGGCCCGTCCACCGCCCTGATCACGTCGGCGAGCGAGATCTGGGCCGCGGGGCGGGCCAGCACGTAGCCGCCCTCGGGGCCGCGCTGGCCGCGCACCAGGCCCGCGCGGCGCATCTGCAGCAGGATGTTCTCGAGGTACTTGGGCGGCATGTCCTGCTCCTTGGCGAGCTCGCCCACGGTGGTCGGGCCGGCACCGGCTGCGGCGAGTTCGGCGGCGGCACGGAGGGCGTAGTCGACACGAGCGGATAGGCGCATGTTGTCGATTATCCCCCCTGGTCAACAGTGATTACGCGCACGGCCGCCGGAACGGCCCGGAGATCGGCGTCGCGGCAGCGGTCCTGCCTGCGCGGACCTTTGCGCGGACCCCTTTTCGCCCCCTCGACGTCCGTCGGCGGTCCGGGCCAGGATGGGAGCGTGCCCAGGAGGCCGCCGTCGCGAGGGATCCTCGCGTTCACCTGCGGTGATTAGCGGCGGGAGGAGCGCTAAACTTCCAACAACCTTTTCGATTAGACGGTGGGATTCAGCGTGGAGCGACGCCCTGGTGTGCCCAGACTGCTCAGGGAGATCAACGACCGGGCCGCGCTCGAGTTGCTGCTCGCCACGGGCCCGATGACCCGGGGGCAGATCGGCGACCTGACCGGCCTGTCCAAGGTCACCGCCTCCCAGACGCTTGCCCGGCTGGAGGAGCGCGGCCTGGTCGAGGTCGTCGGCGCCCAGGCCGGCGGGCGCGGGCCCAACGCGGCGCTCTACTCCGTCATCCCCTCCAGCGCGTACGTGGCCGGCCTGGAGGTCGGGCCCGAGCAGGTCTCCGCGGCCGTCGCCGACATCCACGGCCGCACGGTGGCGGAGGTGACCTTCGCCCCCAACGGCCACGACGACCTCGTCCCCGTGGTCCACGGCGCCATCATGAAGGCCTGCCGCAGCGCCAAGGTCGGCGTCGGCAAGCTGCGCGGCGTCGTGATCGGCACGCCCGGCGTCGTCGATCCCCGCACCGGCGACGTCCGCTACGCCTTCGACCTGCCGGGCTGGCACGAGGGCAGCCACGAGGCGCTGGCCGGCGAGCTCAAGCGCGAGGTCACCATCGAGAACGACGTCAACCTCGCCGCCGTCGCCGAGCGCGCCGACGGCGCCGCCGAGGGCCTCGACGACTTCGTGCTGCTGTGGGCCGGCCGCGGGCTCGGCCTGGCCGTCATGCTCGGCGGCAAGCTTCACCGGGGCCGCTCGGGCAGCGCGGGCGAGATCGGCTACCTCGCGGTGCCGGGCGCGCCGCTGCCCGAGGAGATCCGCACCTCGCCGGGGCGCCTGCCCGCGCTGGCGGGCGGCCTGCAGTCGCTGGTCAGCGCCGAGGCGGTGGCCGAGCTCGCCGCCGGCTACGGCTTCGCGGCGGCCGGCGCGCGGGAGTGCGTGGAGGTGGCGCTCGCGGCGGGCGACCGGGGCGAGCCGCTGCTGGACGAGCTGGCCCACCGGCTCGCGCTGGGGGTGGCCGCGGTGTGCGTGATCCTCGATCCGGGGCTGGTCGTGCTGGGCGGCGAGGTGGGCCACGCCGGCGGGCGCGCCCTCACCGCCCGGGTGGAGGAGGCGGTCGCCCGCATCTGCCCCGTACGGCCCCAGGTGACGACCAGCACCCTGGAGGGCAACCCGGTGCTGCGCGGCGCCGTCCTGGCCGCCCTCCAGCAGGCCCACGAGGAGATCTTCGCCTCCTGACCGGACCGACCGACCGACCGAGCGTCCGAACGCCCGCCCGCTCCTGCTGCCCGCTTGCTCGTGCTGCCCGCTTGCTGGTGCGGCCCGCTTGCTCGTGCCGTCCACCCGGATGCCCGAGGAGGCCCGTCGGGCAGGCGGCGGGCCTCCGGCTCGGGGGAGGGGCGGTCGTCAGGCGGTGAGGAGCTCCATGGCCGCCTGGGCGTTGGCGCGGGCCGCGCCGTACGTGGCGATGTAGGCGGCGCTGCCCGGCCGCCACACCGGCAGGCCCATCTCCACCACGATCGTGTCGGGCCGGGCGGCCACCAGCGCCGACACCAGCGCCCGGCTGTCGGCGTAGCGGTGGGCGTCCTTGACGATCACGACCAGCGACCTGCCGGCGGCGCGCTCCAGCAGGGCGCCCGCGTCCGCGTCGGCGGGCCGTACCCGGACGACCTCGGCCTGCGGCAGCCACGGCGCGACGCCCCACGGCACGTCCCCGACCGCGATGGTCGGCGGGGTGTCCACCTCCACCACCAGCGGGTCGGTCAGCGGCCCGGCCGAGCCGTCGAGACGGACGGCGCGCCGCGCGGCGTGCAGGCCGATCGCCGAAGCGCCCCCGCCGCGCCCGGCCGCGCCGGCGCGCGTGCCGAACCAGGTGCGCAGCGCCCTCGTACGGGCGGCGGCCTCCTCCAGGCGCTCCAGCGGCAGACGCCCCTCCCGGGTCGCCGCCACGATCGCCTCGATGATGCCCGCCACGTCCTCCGGCCCCGGCTTCGGCCCGAGGCACAGCAGGTCGGCGCCGGCGGCCAGGGACTGGACGGCCCCCTCGGCCAGTCCCACGCCGTCGGTGATGGCCTGCATGTCGAGCGCGTCGGAGATCACCACTCCCCGGTAGCCGAGCTCGTCGCGCAGCAGGCCGGTGAGCGCGGCCGCGGAGAGCGTGGCCGGCCGGTCGCCGGTCAGCACCGGCACCGCGACGTGCGCCGTCATGATCGACTTGGTGCCCGCGGCGACGGCCGCCCGGAACGGCGCCAGCTCCCTGGCGCGCAGCACGTCCAGCGGCACGTCCACGAACGGCACGTCCAGGTGCGAGTCCACGGTGGTGGCGCCGTGGCCGGGGAAGTGCTTGACGCAGGCGGCGACCCCGACCGACTGGAGCCCCTCGACGGCCGCCACGGTGTGCCGGGCGACCAGCTCGGGGTCGTCGCCGAACGCCCGGGTGCCGATGACCGGGTTGTCCGCCGCGGTGTTGACGTCGGCGTCCGGCGCCATGTCCAGGTTCACCCCGCAGGCGACCAGCTCCGCGCCGATCGCCCGGTAGACGCGGCGGGTGAGGTCGGGATCGTCCACCGCGCCGAGCGCGGCGTTGCCCGGGTACGGGCTGCCGACGTGGTAGGCGAGCCGGGTGACGTCCCCGCCCTCCTCGTCGAGCGAGACGACGGGGTCGCCGGCGGCCCGCAGGGAGGCGGTCAGCTCGGCCAGCGCGTCCGGCTCGGCGACGTTGAAGCCGAAGAGCGTGACGCCGCCGAGGCCGTTCTCCAGCTCGCGCAGCACCCATCCGGGCGCCGTCGTGCCCTCGAACGCGGCCAGCAGCGTGCCCGCCGCGAGGCGGCGCAGCCCCCGATCACTGTGACTCATCGAATCCCCTCGAACGTGGAGCCCCCCAGGAGTCGTCCGTGGGAGGAAGGATGCGGCAGGGCGCCGCGTGGTTCCGTGGCGTGTTCGCTGTCCGGCGGCGACCGCCCGAGCCGCGGGAAGATCCGGCCCGGGCGGTCCGCGGCACGGACCGGCGTGTGGAGGGACGCCGGCCGTGCCGGGGACCGCGGCAGGGGAGGGTCAGCCCTTGACGGCCCCGGCCACCAGGCCCGAGACCATGCGGCGCTGCACCAGCAGGAAGAAGGCGATGACGGGCAGCGTCATCAGCGTGGAGGTCGCCATGATGGCGCCCCAGTCGGTGCCGCGCTGCCCGAAGAAGTACTGCAGGGCGACCGGCATGGTGTAGCCGGAGCTCTCCTTCATCAGCACCAGCGCGAAGATCAGGTCGTTCCAGGCGGTGATGAACGAGAAGATGCTCGTCGCGACCAGGCCCGGAGCCACCAGGGGGAAGAGCACCTTCCTGAACGTGGTGAACCGGCTCGCGCCGTCGATCCACGCGGCCTCCTCCAGCGACTTGGGCACCGCCGCGACGAACGTGCGCAGCATCCAGACGCCGAACGGGAGGGTGATGCCCACCTGGATCACGATGAGCCCGAGCAGGTTGTCGTACAGGCCGAGGCGCTTGACGTTCAGGAAGAGCGGGATGACCAGCGCCTCGCACGGGATCATCTGCACGACGAGCAGCGTGATCAGGAACGCGGTGCGCCCCCTGAACCGGAAGCGCGCCACCGCGGTCGCCGCCAGCAGCGCGAACGCCGACCCGACGAGCACGGTGCCGAGCGCCACGATTGCGCTGTTGCGCATGTAGACCCAGATGGGGTTGCCCGCCACGCCCTCCGTGAGCACCCGGTCGACGTGGTCGAGGGTGAAGTGCGTGGGGAACGGGATGAAGTCCGTGGTGAAGATCTGGTCGTTCGCCTTGAACGAGGTCGAGATCATCCAGTAGACGGGGAAGACGGCGAAGAGGAAGACCAGCACTCCGGCCGTGTTCAGCGCGCCCCGGGCGAGCCGCTTGCGGGCGAGCGGGTTCATGCCAGGTCCTCCTGTTTGACCATCTGCCGGGTGTAGAAGGCGGTCACGAAGAGCAGGATGATCGTCAGCACCACCGCGATCGCCGCCCCCGTGCCCATCTTCGGCGGCGCCTTGAACGCCTCGGCGTACGAGTAGAGGGACAGGTTGAACGCCTCGCGGTTGGTGGGCCCGTTGAGCAGCACGTAGAGCTGGCTGAGCACCTTGAAGTCCCAGATGATCGACAGGATGGTCAGCACGGCGAAGACCGGCTTGAGGAGCGGGAAGGTGATCGTCCTGAACGTCCGCATCGGGGTGGAGCCGTCCACCCGGGCCGCCTCGTACAACTCGGCCGGGATGCCCTTGAGCCCGGCGAGCACCGACACCGCCACGAACGGGAAGGACGCCCAGACCACGGTCAGCACCAGCACCACGTACACCGACCAGGCGTCGTTGAGCCACGGCTCGCCCGACCAGTCGGTCCGGCCGAACACCAGCGACGACAGCCAGTCGGGCAGCAGGTTCAGCGCCCAGTTGATGACGCCGGCCTCGGCGTCGAACAGCCAGCGCCAGATCGTGCCCTGCGCCACCGGGGGCACCGCCCACGCCGACATGATCCCGATGATCACGAACGTGGACATCCGCTTGCTCAGCCGGTGCAGCAGCACGCCGACCGCCGTGCCGAGCACCAGCGTGAGCGTCACGGTGACGAGCGCGAAGACGACCGTGTTGCGCAGCGCGGACCAGAAGATCTCGTTGTCCAGGATCTGCTGGTAGTTCTTGAGCCCGACCCACTTCGGCTCCGCGACGCCGCGGATGACCCGCAGGCTGATGTCCTGGAACGAGATGATCGCCATCTGCACCATCGGGTACAGCAGCAGCCCCGCGATGACCACCATGCCGGGGACGAGCAGGACGTAGGGCACCGCCCACGCCGGCATGCCGCCGGCGCGGGAGGGCCTGCGCGAGCCGCGGCGCCGCCCGGGGGCGGAGGTGGCTCCGCCCCTGGCGAGCGTTGACGTGTCCGTCATCGTCACGACTGGTTCAGGATGTCTTCGAGTTCCTTGTTGGCCGAGGCCAGCGCGTCATCCGCCGTGGCCTTGCCCTCGATGACCGAGCGGGCCGCGTTCTGCAGGACGGCCTTGGTCTCGTTGGCCTCGGTCCACTGCGGGTCGGCGGGGAAGGCCTTGGCCTTGGCGAAGGCGGCGGCGAACGGCGCCTGCGCCGGGTCCTTGGCCAGCTCGGCCAGGGTGTCCGGGTAGACCGGGAGCAGGCCGCCGTCCTTGGCGTACCGGTCGGCCCACTTCTTGCCGGAGGCCAGCTTCACGAACTCGGTCGCGAGCTCCTTGTTCTTGGCGTCGTTCCAGACGGCGATGTCGTTGCCGCCGAAGAAGGCCGGGGTCTCGCCGCCGCTCTTGGAGGGCAGCGGGAAGAACGCCATCTGGCCGTCCTTGATCTTGCCCTTGCTCTCCTCCTTGATGGTGGCGATGTCCCACGAGGCCGTGAGGTACATGCCGACCTTGCCGTTGGAGAAGCGGGTGCGGATGTCGGTGGTGTTCTGCGTCAGACGCGACTTGCCGGACACACCGGAGGTGACGATCCCCGTGTACGACGCGAAACCGGCCTTGAAGGCGGGGTCGGTGAGCTTGCCCACCCACTTGCCGCCCTCCTTGACCGCGTAGTCGCCGCCCTCGGACCAGGCGAGCGCGCCGAGCAGGTGGTTGGCGTCGGAGCCGCCGTTGAAGGCGAACCCGTCGACGTCCTTGCCCTTCTCCTCCTGGATCTTCTTGGCGGCGGCCAGCAGCTCGTCCCAGGTCTTCGGGACCTCGATCTTGAGCTCCTTGAACCAGTCCGTGCGGTACATGACCGCGCGGGTGCCGGCGCCCCACGGCATGGCGTAGACCTCGCCGTCGATGGTCTCCAGGCCGAAGAGGTTCTTCGGGATCTGGGCCTGGTCGCCGGAGGTGGTGATCGACGTGACGGGGGCCAGGGCGTCCTGGCTCTGCCACAGCGGCACCTGGTCGTTGCCGATCTCGGTCACGTCGGGGCCCTCGCCGCCGGCTGCTGCGGCCGTGAACTTGTCGTTGACCTGCGGCCACGGGATCCACTGGACCTTCGCGTCGGCGCCGGTCTGCGTCTTGAACTCCGCGACGAGCTCGTCCATGTACTTCTGCGACGGCTCGTTGGGGTCGCCGAGACGCCAGACGGTGAGGCTCTGGCCCGCGAACTTGGGACCGGCGGCCGAGGCGGACTGCGCCGGCTGGCTCTTGGACGGCTCGGAGGAGCCGCCGCACGCGGCCAGTCCCAGGGCCAAGGCGGCCGTGGTGACCGTAGCGGCCGTGGTCTTCGCGATCCTCACTAGGGTTCTCCCTTCCCGGCTAAAACGCGTCGGGGGTCTGCGCTCATACGGGTGCCGGGCCCGGGGGTCCCGCACCTGGCTGATCGTCAGTGTCGAATGGTGGTAAACTAACAAGAAACTTTCTTAAAAGAAACCGGCGTTAGCGTTTCGTGACGAGAGGGGAGGGAGCCCGTGACACGCAACCCGGGCGTCCCCAGGCTGCTGCGCCGGCTCAACGACCGCAGCGCGCTCGAACTGCTCATCTCCGAGGGGCCGCTGACCCGCGCCGAGCTGGGCGAGCGGACCGGCCTGTCCAAGGTCACGGCCGGGCAGCTCCTCGCCCGGCTGGAGGAGCGCGGCCTCGTCCAGGTCGCCGGCGAACGGGCCGGCGGCCGCGGCCCCAACGCCGCCCTCTACGGCGTCGTGCCCTCCAGCGCCCACGTCGCCGGGCTGGAGGTGCTGCCCGACTCCATCACCGTCGGCGTCGCCGACATCACCGGCCGGGTCGTGGTCGAGGTCGTCGTGGACCCCGCCGGGGGAGAGGACCCCGTCGCCGCCGTCAACGACGCCGTCCGGCGGGCCTGCGCCTCGGCCCGCATCACGCTCGGGCAGCTGCGGTCGTTCGTCATCGGCACGCGTGGCGTCGTGGACCCCCGCACGGGCGACATGCGCTTCTCGTACGACCTGCCCGCCTGGCACTCGGGCGTGCTCGCCAGCCTGCGCCGCTCGCTCGGGGCGTCCGTGACCATCGAGAACGACGTCAACCTCGTCGCCCTCGCCGAGCACCGCCACGGGGCCGCCGCCGGGCGCGACGACTTCGTGGTCATGTGGGCGGGGGTGGGGCAGGGGCTCGGTGTGATGCTGGACGGGCGGCTGCGGCGCGGCACCACGGGCGGGGCGGGGGAGATCGGCTGGCTGCCGGTGCCGGGGGAGCCGCTGCCGGACGACGTGGGGCGGCCGCAGTCGGGGTCGTACCAGCGGCTCGTGGGCCGGAAGGCGTTGACGGCCCTGGCGCGCGCCCATGGGCTGACCGATCCGTCCGGCTTGTCGCTGCCCTCGGACGGCGCTGCTGCGGACGGACGTGTGGCGGGTGACCCGGATGCGGACGGGCGTGTGGCGGGTGGTCCCGCGTCCTCCGTCGGCTTGACGTCACGCGCGGGGTCGGTCGCCGGGCTGGTGGAGGCCGCGGTCGCCGCCGGCAACACAGGTTTCCTCGACGCGGTCGCCGCCCGGCTGGCCGTGGCCGTCGCCGCCGTCAGCGTCGTCCTCGACCCCGGGCTCATCGTGCTCGCTGGCGACGTGGGCAAGGCGGGAGGGGCCGAGCTCGCCCGCCGCGTCGAGATCGCCGCGGCCCGGATCAGCCCCAGCCGGTCCACGGTCGCGGCCACCGGCGTGACCGGCAACCCCGTCCTGCGCGGGGCTCTGGTGGCCGCGCTGGAGCAAGCCCGAGAGCAGGTCTTCTCCGACACTGTGTGAGAATTGCTGCACATGTGGCACCCAACTGGCGACATCGTGCTGATCTCCGATCCGCGTGTCGCCGCGATTCCCCTCGAGGACAGCGGCGAGCCGCTGGTCGACGTCCGCGGGCGGCTGCGGGTGGACGAGCGGATGGCCGATCCGGAGGGCGCGTACGCCCACCTGCGGCAGGGCGTCGTCGACCGGCTCGAACGCGCCGAGCGCATCCTGCCCGACGGGTACCACCTGCTGATCGTCGAGGGGCACCGGACGATCGCCTCGCAGCGGCAGATCTTCGACGGCTACCGCGCCGAGCTGGCCGAACGCTTCCCCGGCCTGACGCCGGACGAGCTCCGCTCGGCCACCAGCCGCTACGTCTCACCCGTCGAGGTGGCCCCGCACACGGCCGGCGCCGCCGTGGACCTCACGCTGTGCGACCCCGACGGGGCCGAGTACGACATGGGCACGGCGATCAACGACACGCCGGAGCAGAGCGGCGGGCTGTGCTACACGGCGGCCCCGGACCTGCCGGAGGCGGCGCGCCGGCACCGCAAGATCCTCGCCGGGGCGCTGGAGCCGGTGGGGCTGGTCAACTACGCGACGGAGTGGTGGCACTGGTCGTACGGGGACCGCTACTGGGCCTTCACCACCGGTGCCCGGCACGCCCTCTACGGCCCGACGTCCCTCTGATCGCCTTGCTTCCGCCTCCTGCCCTGGAGGCGGGGAAAGCTCGCCGGTATTCGGTGGGTGTGATTCCCACATGCAGGGCGAAGTGGTGGCGGAGATTGTTGGCGGTGCCCAGCCCGCTGCGCTCGCTGATGTGGTCGATGGGCAGGTCGGTGGTCTCCAGAAGGGCCTGGGCGCGGGCGAGACGCTGATGGAGCAGCCACTTCATCGGGCTCATGCCGGTCGAAGCCTGGAGGTGCCGGTGAAAACTGCGCGCGCTCATTCCGGCGCGCGCGGCCAAGTCGGCGACGGTGAGCGGACGGTCGAGATTCTCCAGGGCCCAGTGCAGCACGGGCGCGATGCCGTCGTCGGTCACGGCGACGACGCGTTCCACGAATTGTGCCTGCCCGCCCGGCCGATGGGCGGGGACCACCAGGCGCCGGGCCAGTTGGTTGGCCACCTGCGCGCCGAGGTCCCGACGGACGATGTGCAGGCACAGGTCGAGGCCGCCGCTGAGCCCGGCGCTGGTGAGGACGTCACCGTCGTCGACGTACAGCGCGGCGTCGTCGACCTTCACCTCGGGAAACCGCTCGGCCAGGACATGAGTGTGTTCCCAGTGGGCGGTGGCGAGGCGGCCGTCGAGGAGTCCCGCGGCAGCGAGCCCGAACGCGCCGTTGCAGAGCGAGACCATGCGTGCCCCCGCGGCGCCGGCCCGCCGCAGCGCGCTGATCAGCTCCGCGGGAAGGTCGCGGTCGCCCCTCACGCACTCCTCCGGCACGGCCGGGACGATCACGGTGTCGGCCTTCTCCAGCTCGTCCCATCCGTAGGGCGCGTTCAGCGCGAACCCTGGCCGGGGGGAGGAAACTCCTGGACGCCTCCCGCACAACCGCAGGTCGTACCAGGGGTTCGCGAGATCGTCATGGGCCACGCCGAAGACCGCTGAGACGATGCCCAGCTCGTACATGTCCCACATGGGGATGGTGTCGTCGATCACGACCAGCGCAACGGAACCAGCACTCACGAGCACACCCTGTGGCAGGAATTTGGTGAATATCGGCGCTCCTGCCAGTGTCGGACGACGATGCGCGATGCCATGCTGGTCGACCGTCGTGACCGACAGCGGACAGGAAAGAGACAGATGTGGCGAGGAACACCAAGGCATTCCGGACAGCACACGAAGGCCCTGGGAAATGCAATTTCCTGTGGTCTGCGCATTTCGCAGGGACTTCGTGTGCCGATGATCCATTCCAGCGGCCCGCAGCGCCACCGATGATGGGCCGGTCGGCCGGCTACTGCTCCCACTCGTAGAGCCCGAGGACGTTGCCGTCCGGGTCGGTCACGTAGGCGAAATATCCCTCCGCGAGGGGCAGGTGAACCTTCTCGGTCACGATCCCACCGCCGGCCTTGACCAACTGCTCGATCTTCTCGTCGATGTTTTCGACCTCGATGAGAATGGTCGGCTGCGTGATGCCGATGTCGCGCGTCACCACGCCGCCGTTCACCGAGCCGGGCTTCAGCGGCGTGTTCCTTTCGCCCGTCTGGCTGGTGAAGGCCATACGGAAGCTGAGCGCGTCGCCTCCGTCCTGCGGGTGCCTGGGCTGCACGTCCCAGCCGAATACGTCGTGGTACCACTCCGAGGCGCGGTCGATATCGCGCACCGGCACATCGAACCAGAACACCTTGTTCATCTTCGTCGCTCCTTATTCGGTCGTTCGTCGTTCATGATGAACAGTACGAGGCTCCCGATGAGGCCGACAAGTACTGACTTAATTGTAAGCACCTACATCATGGTTAGCGGGTGGAGAGAATAATGCGGCAATATCCTGCGGCATGCGGCCTGGGCATCGCCCTGGCGGCGATCTCCGGTAAATGGAAGGCGACGATCCTCTGGGAGCTGCACAGCCGGCCGGTACGCTTCGGCGAATTGAGAAGGCGTATTCCCGGGATCAGCGAGAAGGTTCTCTCCGAACAACTCCGGGCGATGGAGACGGACGGCCTGATACGGCGCGATGTCTATGACGAGGTGCCGCCCAGGGTGGAATACGCCGTGACTCCGGCCGGGGCTTCACTCAACGCCACGGTCCACGCCTTGGCTGAGTGGGGTCTTGAGCATGTGTCCGACATCAGGGCCATGGCCACTGCCGGCGGACGCTGATCGCGCCGTGGCCGCTCGGCCGGGTCCGAGGACGAGGACCCGGCCGCGCCGCGGCCGATCACCGGCGTGCGCGGTCTAGGACGTGTCTCAAAGAATGACGAGCCAGTCGTTGATGGCAGCGATGTGGATGGTGGCTTCGTAACGGACGGCGAGTTTGTCGAACCGGGTAGCGATGCCGCGGTGCCGTTTGAGCCGGTTGATGC
>NZ_JABWGN010000018.1 GCF_013363975.1 Nonomuraea montanisoli
GCCAGCAACGACGAACGCACCGCCGCTCTGCAAGACTTCCTGCACACCTACAACCACCACCGCTGCCACACCGCGCTCGGAGGCCAACCACCGATCACCCGCGTCAACAACCCTGCGGGTCAATACAGCTAGATCCAGCCCGCCTCCGAGGCGATGCGCACGGCGTCGGTGCGGTTGCGGGCGTTGAGCTTGGTCACGATCGCGGTGATGTAGTTGCGCACGGTCCCGGCGCTGAGGAAGAGCCGCTCGGCGATCTCGGGCGGCTCGGACCCCTCCGCGACCAGCCGCAGGACGTCGGCCTCGCGCGGGGTGAGCGGATTGTCGGCCAGGTTCCACGCGGTGACGGCGAGCGAGGGGTCGAGGACCCGTTCGCCCCGTGCCACCTTCCTGATCGCGGACGCCAGCTCCTCCGGCGAGGCGGTCTTCAGCATGAAGCCGTCCACCTGCGAGCTGAGCGCCCGCCGCAGGTGGCCGGGCTTGCCGTGGCCGGTGAGCATGAGCGCGCGGCAGCCCGGCAGCCTGGTGCGCACCTGCGCGGCGGCGTCGAGGCCGTCGATCGTGCCGGGCATGTCGATGTCCAGGACGACGACGTCCGGCCGGTGCACCATCGCGGCGGCCACGGCCGCGTCGCCCGACTCGACCGCCTGCACGATCTCGATGTCGGGTTCGAGGCTGAGCAGGGTCACGAGCGCTTCCCTGATGATGTGCTGGTCCTCGGCCAGGAGCATACGAATCACCTGACCATTATGTCCGGATCATGATGACGTCATGGCGGGGTCGTGAGCGGCTCTCTGGTGGCCGAAACCGCAGATCAGCAGGCTAGGAGCCATGACAGAAGCAGTGCGGTTGGACACGGTGAGCAAGGTGTACGGCAAGGGCCGGGGCGCCGTCGCGGCCCTGCGTGAGGTGTCGGTCGGCATCCCGCGGGGCACCTTCACGGCCGTCATGGGCCCCTCCGGCTCCGGCAAGAGCACGTTCCTGCATTGCGCGGCCGGCCTGGACGTCCCCAGCTCGGGATCGGTACGGCTGGGCGGCACCGACCTGACCGGCATGGACGAGAGCGCGCTGACCGAGCTGCGGCGGCGCCGGATCGGCTTCGTGTTCCAGGCGTTCAACCTGGTCTCCGCGTTGACCGTGACCGAGAACATCACGTTGCCGCTGATGCTGGCCGGCGCCCGGGTGGACCGGGCCTGGCTGGACGAGGTCGTGCACAGGGTGGGGCTCGGCGGGCGTACCGGGCACCGTCCCGCCGAGCTGTCCGGCGGCCAGCAGCAGCGGGTGGCGATCGCCAGGGCGCTGGTGACCAGGCCCGAGGTGGTGTTCGGCGACGAGCCGACCGGCGCGCTGGACACCATGACCGCCCGCGACGTCCTGACCCTGCTGCGTGAGGTGGTCTCGACGCTCGGCCAGACCGTGGTGATGGTGACGCACGACCCGGTGGCCGCCGCGTACGCCGACACCGTGCTCTTCCTGGCCGACGGCCGGATCGTGGACGCGATGACCGCTCCGGCCGCCGAGAAGGTCGCCGAGCGCATGACCCGGCTGGGGGCGTGGAAGTGATGATCTCCTTCGCGTTGAAGACGATCGGCCGGCGCAAGGCCGGGTTCGCCGGCGCGTTCGTGGCGCTGCTCTGCGCCGCCGCGCTGGTCACCGCCTGCGGGATGCTGCTGGAGACGGGGCTGCGCGGCTCGGTGGCGCCCGAGCGGTACGCCGGGGCCCCGGTCGTCGTGGCCGGCGACCAGTACGTCAGGCAGACCAAGGAGAGCGGCAAGGAGAAGGCCAAGCTCCTGTCCGAGCGCCGGTGGATCCCGGCGTCCCTCGCCGAGGAGATCCGGCGCGTCCCCGGCGTCACGAAGGTGGTCACCGAGGTCACCTTCCCGTACGCCGGACACACCGCCCACGGCTGGGAGTCGGCCGCGCTGACCCCGTTCACGCTCGCCGAGGGCCGTGCGCCCAGGGCCGCGGACGAGGTCGTCGTGGACGCGCGCCACTCCGGCGCGAAGATCCCCGGCCACCGCGTGGTGGGGGTGACCGCGCAGGCCCTGCCCGGCCAGGACACGATCTTCTTCGCCACCGCCGAGGCCCGCCGGCTGGCCGGGCGCGACGGGCTGGTGACGGCGATCGGCGTGTGGCCCGCGGTCGACGTCCGGTCCGCGATCGGCGCTCGGCACGGGGGCGACGGCCGGTCCGGGGGCGACGGCCGGTCCGGGGGCGACGGCCGGTCCGGGGGCGACGGCCGGTCCGGGAACGACCTGGCCGGCGAGGGCGCCGTGGCCTACACCGGCGACGAGCGGGGCGCGGTCGAGTTCCCCGAGGCGGAAGGCTCCAGGGTCAAGCTCGTCAGCCTGGGCGGCGCCCTCGGCGGCACCTCGCTGCTGGTGGCGATCCTCGTCGTGGTGGGCACGTTCGCCCTGTCCATGCAGGAGCGCCGGCGCGAGATCGCCCTGCTGCGGGCCGTCGGCGCGCTGCCGCGGCAGGTCAGGAAGCTCGTCGGCGGCGAGGCCCTGCTCGTCAGCGTGGCCGCCGGGCTGCTCGGCTCGGGCGCGGGGATCCTGCTCGGGTTCTGGCTGCGGTCCGAGTTCGTGGAACTGGGCGCCATGCCCGCGAACCTGCGGCTGGTGGTCAGCCCGTTCCCCGCGATCGTCGCGATGCTGACCACTCTGGCGGCCGCGTGGGTGGCGGCGCGGGTCTCCGCCCGCCGTACCGCGCGGATCAGGCCGGTGGAGGCGCTGGGCGAGACGGCGATGCCCGCCGCGCGGCTGCCGGTGGTGCGGCTGGTCGCGGGCCTGCTCGCCGTCGCCGGCGGGGTGGTGCTGACGATCGTGCTGTCCGGGCTGAACACCGAGGCGGCGTCCAGCCCGGTCACCATGCTGACCGCGCTGGTGTGGACGGTCGCGGTCGCCCTGCTCGGGCCGGTCGTCGCGCGGGCGGTGACGGCGCTGCCGCTGCGGGCGCCCGGCGTGGCCGGGTACCTGGCGCGCAAGAGCCTGCTCGCCGGGCCCGTACGGCTGGCCTCGGTGATCGCGCCGCTGACCCTGATGACGGCGATGACCTGCACGATCCTCTTCGTGCCGGCCACGATCGGACACGCCGCGCAGGGCGAGGTGGCCGCGGGCGTCAAGGCCGACCACGTGCTCGCCCCGGGCGCGTCCCCGGCCGCCGTGCGCCGGGTGCCGGGCGTGCGGGCGGTCACCGAGGTGCTGCGCACCTCGGTCAGGATCGACCTGGAGAAATACGCCGTCCAGGCCGTCACGCCCGACGGCCTGGACCGGACGCTGGACCTGGGCGTGGTGGCGGGGTCGCTGGCCGGTTTCGGCGACACGTCGGCGGCGGTCAGCAGCACCGCCGCGTCCAGGCTGGAGGTCGGCGTCGGCGACCGGCTCTCCCTGGTGCTCGGCGACGGCACGCCCGCCGCGGTGAAGGTCGCCGCCGTCTACTCCCGCGGCCTGGGCTTCGGCGACCTGACCCTCTCGTACGGGCTCGTCGCGGGCCACGTGGACGACCCCCGCGGCACCGTCCTGGTGGCCGGCGGCGCGCGCGAGGCGCTGCCCGCGGGGACCGCCCCCGGCCACGAACCGGCGGGCTCCGCCGACGCGGCGGTGGCCTACGTCGCGATGGGGCTGGTCATCGCCTTCTGCGCGATCGCCGTGGTCAACACCCTGGCGATGTCCACGCTCGCCCGCTCGCGCGAGCTCGCCCTGCTGCGCGTGGTCGGCACGACGCGCCGGCAGGCGGCCCGGATGCTGCGCACGGAGACGCTGACGGCTCTGCTCGTCGCCGTGGCCCTCGGCACGATCATCTCGCTGGTCACGCTGGCGGCGTTCAGCCTGGGGATGACGGGGTCGGCGTCGCCGTACGTGCCGCCGCTGACGTACGCGGGGGTGGTCGCCGCCGTGGCCGCCCTGGCGCTGACCGCCACGACTGTCCCGGCCAGGTTCGCCCTGCGCGTCCGCCCGGCCGACGCCCTCGGCGCCCGCGAGTGACCCGGGGAAGCCTGCCCGGCGCGCCGAGCTCGGCTCGGGACGGACGCGCGGGCAGGCTCCGGTGTCTACAGTGACCTTGTGTGGCGATGCATGGATCATTGGGTCATGCGCGCACGAGTGGACGACTTCCACTGGGTCGATCTCGACACACGGGGAAGCGACTGGGACCCGGCCCACGCCTGGGAGCTCCTGCAGATATTCGTCGGCCCCCAGGGAGAGCCCGGTTCGGAGAGCTTCCAGCTCGTGGTCTGCACCCCGTCGGCCCTGGCGGAGCGGCTTCGGAGCCACCCCTTTCTGCTGGGGCGGCACTTGCTTTTCGTGCCGGAGCTCCACCCCGACAAGGTGACCGCCTGGATCGCCGACCGTGTCGCCACGCTGGAGGCGCCGACGTGGAGGGAGCTGGCCGAGAAGGTCGGCCGCATCGGGGCCTGGGAGTTCGAGGACCACGACAGCTGATCTTCGCCGGCCCGGCCTCCGCACGAGGCGCGTACCCCGGTCGGCCTTCAGGGGCGGGTCGCGGCGGCCAGGAACATCGGGACGGCCAGGAGCAGCCGTCCACGCCGCGCCCGGTCGTGCTGGTCGGCGAGCCAGGCGTCGTGCTCGTCCTGGGTGATCGCCCCGGCGGCGAGGGCCGCGCGCGCCTGGTTCGTGGCCATGGGCAGCAGCGCCGCGTCGGTGAGGACCGCCGTGTGGACCTCGACGTGGACGTCCGTGAAGCCGCCCGTCAGGAGCAGGTCGCGGTAGCGGCGGGCGGCGCGCGGGTCGGGGATCTGGTCGGCGCGGGCGTGCACGATCGCGCGGGTGACCAGCGGGTGGCCCGAGTCGATGACGATCGCGTCCCAGTCCTGTCCGGCGAGCGCGACGCGGCCGCCCGGCGACAGCACGCGGACGGCCTCGCGCAGGGCCCGCTCGGCGTCCCCCAGTTCGTGGAACACCTTGTCCGCCCGGTACGCGGCGACCTCGCCGTCGCCGAGCGGCAGGTCGTACGCGTCGCCCATCCTGAAGTCCGCTCCGGGCCACCTGTCGCGGGCGATGCCGATCATGTCGGCGCTGAGGTCCACGCCGATCGGCCTGGCCCCGCGCTCGCGCAGCTCCGCGACGGCGCGGCCCGTGCCGCAGCCGACGTCCACCGCCGGCGCCCCCGCCTCCAGACGGAGCAGTTCGTACGAGCGCCCGCGCAGGGCGGTGGCGCCGGGAAGGGTGTCGGCGGCGTCGAGGAGGGTGACGAGTTCGCTGGTGTTCGGCATGCGGATCAGCATGGATCTTCATGTCGACATGAAGTCAAGGCCGACCCCGGCGCCGGGTTTGCGGGGGTCGCCGGGCGGGAAACCGCTTGATCATGCCGGAGTGGTTGCAGGCGGGCGGCTGGGGGCTGCTGGCGGGGTTAGCACTGGTGATCGGCGCGCTGATCGGGTACACGGTGCGGCTGCCGCAGCGGGTCGTCGCGTCGGTGATGGCGTTCGGCGCCGGGGTGCTCATGTCCGCGGTGTCGTTCGAGCTGATCGACGAGGCGCACGAGCGGGCGGGGCTGGCGCCCACGGTCGCCGGTGCCGTGACCGGCGCGGTCCTCTACACGGTCTGCAACATCCTGCTGGCCCGGCGCGGCGCGCGGCATCGCAAGCGCTCCGGCGCGCAGCAGCCGTCCGAGCAGGAGCAGAGCGGCTCGGGCACGGCGATCGCGCTCGGCGCGGTGCTCGACGGGGTGCCCGAGTCGGTGGTGATCGGCGCGAGCCTGCTCGGCGGGGGCGCGGTGAGCGCGGTGACCGTGGCGGCGGTGTTCATCAGCAACGTGCCCGAGGGGCTGTCCAGCGCGGCCGGGATGCGCGGGGCCGGGCGGTCGAAGGCGTACGTGTTCGGGCTGTGGAGCGGGATCGCCGTGATCAGCGGCCTGTCGTCGCTGGCGGGGTACACGCTGCTCGGCGGGGCTCCGGCGGCCGTGCTGGCGGGCATCATCGCGCTGGCGGGCGGCGCGATCCTGACCATGGTCGCCGACACCATGATTCCCGAGGCGTTCGAGAACGCCCACCTGATGACCGGGCTCATCACGCTGGCCGGATTCCTGCTGGCCTTCGGCGTGTCGAAGGCCGGCGGCTGAGGCCGCCCCCAAAACCGTAGTAATGATCACATTCGCCCCATGAGGTGCTAAAGCACCTTTTTAGGGCAGGTGACCGCTATGCGGACAACTGATGAAGGTCGGAGGTGGTCGTGGTGAGCGGCTCCACGATCTCGCTGGGCGTCGAGGAGGAGTTCCACGTCGTCGACACGCGGACCCGGCACCTGGTCCCGCGGGCGGGGATCCTCCTGGACATGCTGCCGGAGGACTGCTTCACCAAGGAGCTCCAGTGCTCCACGCTGGAGGCCAACAGCAAGCCGTTCCGCCACCTGGAGGACCTGGCCCGTGACCTCGGCGGCATGCGCGCCATGGTGGTGAGCAGGGCGGAGAGCCTGGGGCTCGGCATCGTGGCGGCCGGCAGCGTGCCGCTGGCCGACATCGACCGCATGAAGGTGTCACCCGACCCGCGCTACGAGCAGATGCTCGACGACTACCAGCTCCTCACACGTGAGCAGCTCATCTGCGGCACCCAGGTCCACGCCGAGGTGCGTGACCGCGAGCTGGCGCTCGCCCTGGCGCACCGGCTGTCGCCATGGGCGCCGCCGCTGCTGGCGCTCAGCTCCAGCTCGCCGTACTGGCTCGGGTCCGACACGGGGTACGGCAGCTACCGGACCATGGTGTGGCAGCGCTGGCCCACGGCCGGGCCGATGGCCCGCTACGACTCCGCGGCCGACTACGAACGCATGATCGGCGACCTCATCCAGTCGGGTGTGATCACCGATCCCGGGATGATCTACTTCGACATCCGGCCGTCGGCCCACGTGCCGACCGTGGAGCTGCGGATCTGCGACTCCTGCCCGCGCGTGGAGGACATCGTGCTGATCGCCGGGCTGTTCCGGGCACTGGTGGCCCGCGGCCTGGAGGACGTGCGGCGCTCCCCCGGGCTGGAGGTGCCGCTGGAGGGCGTACGGGCGGCGACGTGGCAGGCGGCGCGCTCCGGGCTCGAAGGCGAGCTGGTCGACCCGGTGGAGGGCGTGCCCAGGCCCGCGGCCGAGGTGATCACCGGGATGGTGGAGGGCCTGCGGCCGTACCTGGAGGAGGCCGGCGACTGGGAGCTGGTCTCGGGGCTGGCCCGCGAGGCGCTGGCCAGGGGCAGCTCGGCGGCGCGCCAGCGCGCGGCGTTCGCCCGGCGCGGGCTGCTGGGAGACGTGGTGGACATGCTCCTCGCGGAGACGCGGTCCGGCGGATGGGAGCCGCTGGGCGGCGACACCTCGTCGTACCGGCCGGCCGCCTGAGGTCGTGCGTGGGGACTGATGTGAGATGACGGAAGGTGGACGGACGGATGTGCGGGCTGACCGGTGAGATGCGCTTCGACGGGAAACCGGCGGACATGGGCGCTGTGGACCGGATGACCGAGTCGATGCGGGAACGGGGACCCGACGGCTCCGGCCTGTGGGCGATGGGGCCGGTCGCCCTGGGACACCGCCGCCTGAAGATCATCGACCTGTCCGACAAGGCCGCGCAGCCCATGGTGGACGGCGAGCTGGGCCTCGCCGCGGTGTTCAACGGCTGCCTGTACAACTACCGCGAGCTGCGCCAGGAGCTGCGCTCCGCCGGCTACCGGTTCTTCTCCACCTCCGACACCGAGGTGCTGGTGAAGGCGTTCCACCGGTGGGGCGGCGCGTGCGTCGACCGGTTCAAGGGCATGTTCGCCTTCGCGGTGGCCGAGCGCGACACCGGCCGGCTGACGCTGGGCCGCGACCGGCTCGGCATCAAGCCGATGTACCTGGCCCGGAACGGCGACCGGCTGCGCTTCGCCTCCACCCTGCCCGCGCTGCTGGCCGCCGGTGACGTGGACACCACGATCGACCGGGTCGCCCTGCACCACTACATGACCTTCCACTCCCTGGTGCCCGGCGAGCGGACCATCCTCGACGGCGTCACCAGGCTGCCCGCCGCCACCGTACGGACCTACGAACCCGACGGCACCAGCACCGACCGTCGCTACTGGGACCCCGCGTACACCCGCTCGGCCCTGCCCGAGCACGCCGGCCTCGGCGACGACGAGTGGCGGCACGCCGTGCTGGACGCGCTGCGCGCGGCCGTGCGCCGCCGGATGGTGGCGGACGTGCCGGTCGGCGTGCTGCTGTCGGGCGGTCTGGACTCCAGCCTGATCCTCGCGCTCCTGGCCGAGGAGGGGCAGGAGGGGCTCGCCACGTTCAGCATCGGCTTCGAGGCGGCGGGCGGCGAGCGCGGCGACGAGTTCCACTACTCCGACCTGATGGCGCGGCGCTTCGGCACGGACCACCACCGCATCCGTATTCCGGACAGCCGGCTCGTGACCGGGCTGGAGGAGGCGGTGCGGTCCATGAGCGAGCCGATGGCCAGCCACGACTGCGTCGCCTTCCACCTGCTGTCGCGGGAGGTGGCCCGGCACGTCAAGGTGGTGCAGTCCGGGCAGGGCGCCGACGAGGTGTTCGGCGGCTACAGCTGGTTCCAGCCGCTGGCCGGGGTGCCGCGCGAGCAGGCCGCCGATGCGTACCTGGCCGCGTTCGCCGACCGGCCGCACGAGGAGCTGGCGGGTATCGTGAGCCCCGAGTACCTGCTCGACGACGACGTCAGCGGCGCGTACGTGCGCGCCCACACGGACCGGCCGGGCGCCGAGACCGCGCTGGACGCCGTCCTGCGGCTGGAGACCACCGCCATGCTGATCGACGACCCCGTCAAGCGCGTGGACAACATGACCATGGCCCACGGCCTGGAGGCGCGCACCCCGTTCCTCGACCACGAGCTGGTCGAACTGGCCGCGGCCTGCCCCGACCGGCTCAAGCTCGCCGACGGCGGCAAGGGCGTGCTCAAGGACGCCGCCCGCCGGCTGCTGCCCGCCGAGATCATCGACCGGCCGAAGGGCTACTTCCCCGTGCCCGCCGTGCGCCACCTCGACGGGCCCGTGCTCGACCTGGTCTGCGACGCGCTCACCGCTCAGGCGGCCCGCTCGCGCGGCCTGTTCCGGCCGGAGTACGTGAAGACGCTGCTCGACGACCCCGGCCGCGACCGCGCCACCACCGGCGTCAACACCCTGTGGCAGCTCGGGCTGCTGGAGCTGTGGTTGCAGGCCCAAGGAGTCTGATGGCGCCGTTCCCCGGGCCGCCCTCCCCCGCGCTGCCCTCCCCCGAGAGCCTGGACGCCTGGGGGTGCTGGAACCCGTCGCCGGCGCCCGACCAGGGCTCCGTGGTGTACGTCAGCGACCGGGACGGACGTCCCCGCGTGTGGATCCAGCCGCTCCCGGGCCACGCGTCGGCAGGTCGTGGGGAAGCTCCGGCGCGAGGTGACGTACGCGCCGGGGACGGCGCCCACCTCGGCGTGTCCGGGGCCGGCTCGGGCTCCGGGGCGACGGGCGCGGGCTTCGAACCGGTGGGGGCGGCCGCGGAACCCCGTCTGGCGCGTGGCGTGTCCGCGTGGCCGGTCGAGACCGGTCCTGAGCCGGTCTGCGACGTCTCGTGGGCGCCGACCGGCGCGCGGCTGGCCGTCCTCGTCGCGCCCGGCGGTGGCGAGCACACCCAGGTGTGGACGGTACGGCCGGACGGGGGTGATCTGCGCCCGCTCGCCATGCCGCCCGGCGGCTCCGCGTCGTTCGTCCGGTGGACGGGGCGCGGTGAGGATCTGCTCGTCGCGGAGACGTCGGCCGAGGGGGTGACCGAGGCCGTCCTGGTGGACGCCGCGACGGGAGGCCGCGAGGTCGTCGCGGCGGGGCCGCTGCTGCGGCCGGAGGCCGTGAGCCGCGACCACGCCACGCTGCTGCTGCGCCGGGGGCCGAGGGGCGCGCGGCGGATGTCGCTGACCGGACGCGGGCCCGGTTCGGACGGCGAACGGCCGCTGCTCGCCGATCTGCCCGGCTCGACCGACTACGGCATCCTGTCGCCGGACGGGGAGACGGCCTACCTGCTCTCCGACGCGGGCCGCGACCGCCCGGCCCTCCTGACCGTGTCACGGTCACACGCCGTGCGGGCCGGGCACGAGCACGCCATGCCGACCGGCCGCGGGCACGCCGTGCCGACCGGCGGGGAGTACACCGTGCTGGCCGGGCGGGACGACACCGAACTCGACCAGTTCGCCCTGACCCCCGACGGGCGGCGGGCGGTCCTCGTCTGGAACGAGCACGGCCGCTCCGCCCTGGCGGTCCTGGACACCGGCACGGGAGCCGTGACCCCGCTCCCTCCCCTGCCCGCCGACGTCGTGACCTCGATCCGGATGAGCCTCGACGGCGCCACGGCGGTCATGGCCGCCGAAAGCCCGGACCAGCCCTCCCACGTGCTGCTCTGCGACCTCGCCACCGGGCGCTACGAGGAGGTGGCCGGCCTGGGACGGTTGGCCCGGGCGCCCCGGGCCGAGCTGATCGGGATCAAGGCGCACGACGGCCTCGACCTGGCCGCCTGGCTCTACCGGCCGCCGGCCGCCCAGGGGCCCGCGCCGTACCTGGTGTTCCTGCACGGCGGCCCCGAGGACCAGGAACGGCCGACCTTCAACCCGCTCTACCACAACCTCCTGGCCGCGGGCATCGGCGTGCTCGCGCCCAACGTGCGCGGGTCGTCCGGTCACGGCCGGGCCTTTCGCGAGGCCGACGACCGCGAGCTGCGCTTCCACGCCATCGAGGACGTCGCGGACTGCGCCACCGAGCTGGTACGGCTGGGCCTCGCCGACCCGGGCCGGCTCGCGTGCATGGGCTGGTCGTACGGCGGCTACCTGACCCTGGCCGCCCTGGTCACCCATCCCCGGCTCTTCCGGACAGGCATCGACGTGTGCGGCATGTCGGATTTCGAGAGCTTCTATGCCCGTACCGAGCCGTGGATCGCCGCGGCGGCGGTCGGCGAGTACGGGCACCCGGAGCACGATCGTGACCTGCTGCGCGCGCTGTCACCGCTGCGGCGCTTCGACCGGCTGGAGGCCCCGCTCCTCGTGGTCCACGGGGTCCACGACACCAACGTGCCCGTGCAGGAGGCCGAGCAGGCGGTCCGGGCGGCGCGGGCGCGCGGGGTGGCGTGCGAGGAGCTGCTCTTCCCCGACGAGGGGCACGAGATCCGGCGCCCGGCCAACCGGGCGGTCTTCGTCGGCAGGGTCGTCGACTGGCTCACCCACCACCTCCTCGCGCCGCACCATCGCTAGCTTCCGGGCTCGCGGAGGATGTGCTGGTCCACGACGGTCTCCAGCAGCAGCTCCCGGTAGCCCGCGTCCTCGAACAGCACCGTCAGCCGGTCCTCGTCGCGCCGGATGACCTCACCCGGTCCCCACGTCTCGTGCTCCACCTGGGCGTGCACCGGGAACGGCCCCTCCCCGCGGACCGGCTCGCGCGCCGTCCCGGCCCGGCAGGTGTCGCAGTGGCCGCACGGCTCCCCCAGGTCCTCGCCGAAGTACGCGAGCAGGAACCGCCGCCGGCAGTCGCGGGTCTCGGCGTAGCGGCGCATCATCTCGTGCCGGGTGCGTTCGATCTCGCGGTGCCGCTCGGCCAGTTCCCGGGCCCGCGCGGCGGCCTCGGCCGGGCCGGGGCCGCCGTCGACCGGCGTGACGCGGCGCGTCTCCAGGCACACGGCTCCGCTGCGTTGCAGCAGGTCGAGCAGCATGGTCAGGCGCCGCGCCGACAACCCGGCGCGCTCGCGCAGCACCTTCCGCTCGACGCCTGCCTCCCGCGCGGCGCCCGCCTTGCGCTCTCCGGTGTCCGCGACCGCCCGGGCGACCTGTTCCAGGGTCTCGGTGTCGGGGAGGGCGCCGGTGAAGAACCGCTGGAGCGCCAGGTCCTCGGGCCGGTAGAACAGCAGCGCCTCGGCCGGGTCGCCGTCCCTGCCCGCGCGGCCGATCTCCTGGTAGTAGGCGTCCAGCGAGCCAGGGATCTCGCTGTGGAAGACGTACCGGACGTCCGGCTTGTCGATCCCCATCCCGAACGCGCTCGTCGCGACCACGACGTCCAGCTCGCCCGCCATGAACCTGCCGTGCGCCGCGTCGCGCTCGCCCCGCCGCAGCCCCGCGTGGTACGCCTCGGCGCGCAGCCCCGCCTCCGCCAGCCGCCCGGCCAGCTCGGCGGTCCGCCGCCGCGTAGCCGTGTAGACGATGCCCGGCGACGGCTGCTCCAGCACCGCCGCGACGAGCGCGTCGGCGGGGTCGGACAGCTCCCGGCGCACCGACAGCGAGATGTTGGGACGGTCGAACCCGCGCACGATCTGCAGCGGGTCGCGCATGCCGAGCCGCTCGACGATCTCCTCGCGTACCGGAGGGGCGGCCGTGGCGGTGAGCGCCGCGATCACCGGCCGGCCGATCGCCTCGGCGGCCGAGCCGAGCCGCAGGTAGTCGGGACGGAAGTCGTGCCCCCAGGACGACACGCAGTGGGCCTCGTCGACGACCATGAGCGAGATACGCGCCTCGGCCAGCTCGCGTACCACGTCGGGACGGGCGAGCTGCTCGGGCGCGCAGAACAGGAACTCCGTCTCGCCCGCGCGCAGCGCCTCGAACGTGGCCGCCCGCCTGCCCGCCGGCGTGCTCGCGTCCACGCTGGTCGCCTTCTCGTCGTGCCGTTGCCGGCGCAACGCCTCCACCTGGTCGCGCTGGAGGGCGATCAGCGGCGACACGATCAGGGTCGGGCCGGGCAGCAGCAGCGCGGGCACCTGGTAGACGGCCGACTTGCCGCTGCCCGTGGGCATCACGACGAGCGTGTCGCGGCCCTCGGCCAGCGACGTCATGGCGTCGAGCTGGCCGGGCCGCAGCTCGCTCAGGCCGAGCAGGCGACGGGCGGCGTGCTCGCACTTGTCCCGGACGCCGCCGTCGGAGGTACGCGTTGGCATGGCCGGGCCCCTACCCAGGGGCGCGCGGGTATGCCGGGCGTCAGGTGAAGCGGCGGTAGGAGATGACGCCGATGCCCGCGTTGCTGGCGACCGACGACTGCTTGACCACGTCGCCGGGCTTGGGGGCGTGGATCATCTGGCCGTCGCCGATGTAGATGCCGATGTGGGTGGCCGGCTGGCCGAAGAAGACGAGGTCGCCGGGCTGCGGCGGGCCCGTGACGGCGTTGCCGCTGAGCCGGTAGGACTCGGCGGTCGCGTCGCCGACCTTGATGCCCGCCTGGTTCATCGCGTAGTAGACCAGACCGCTGCAGTCGAACGCCGACGGACCGTTGGCCCCCCAGATGTACGGCTTGCCGAGGTGCTGCCGCGCGGCGTTGACGATGTCGGCCCCGGTGCCGGTGCCCGACACGATCGGCACGGGTGTCCCGCCGCCCGCGAAGGACGTGCCGACGCCGCCGCTCGCGCCGGAGGACGAGCCCGGGTAGACGCCGGGCGCCGCGCCTCCGCTCGCCCCGCCGTCGTAGCCGGCCAGCGAGGTGGTGCCGAACTTCGGCACGGGGGTCGGCTGCCAGCCGGTCGTCCCGAACGGGTCGTCGCTCACCTGCTTGATGCCCCTGAACGTCACCTGCTTGGCCTTGATCGACTCCCGGATGGCCTTCTCGGCGTCGCCGACGGCCTTGTTGGCGGTCGAGACGTGCGGCTCGGCGTCGCCGATCGCCTGGCGGACCAGCGGAGCGATGGCCTTGTCGAACTCCGCCTGGGTCGCGTCGGGGTTCGACTTCTTGAACGAGCGGACCTGGGCGAGCACGTTCGCGCAGATGCCGTTGACCTTCGAGTGGGCCGTCTCCAGCGCGTCGGCCACGGTGTCGAGGCTTCCCGCGCAGCCGCTGAGGGTGTCGTGCAGGGCGTCGCCCGCGACCTGGTAGTTGCGCATGTACTTGACGAAGTCGTCGGCGGAGCCGCCCTGCCAGCCGGCGTCGATGTTCTTGACGGCGGTGCCGAGCTTGCCGGTGCCGGTGCTGACTTTGCCCGCCGTGCCGCGCCAGCGCCTGGCGACGTCGCGGATGCCGGCCGGGTTGCCGTTGACCTTCGCCAACATGCCGGCCAGGGTGGTGCCGCCGCCGGGCAGCCCGTCGACGGTCTCGGTCGCGCCCATCAGACGGCCGCCACGGTGCCGGCCTTGGTGGCCTTGCGGCTGTTGGTCTCGACCTCTTCGAGGCCCGACTCGACGCCGGAGAGCCGGCGGTGGGCGTACTCGAGGTCGTCGCTGGCGATCCGCTCGACGTTGTCGATCAGGCCCGCGAGGGCCGAGGCGCCGTCGAGCTTGCCGAACATCGTGGAGTCGGCCGCCGCGGCCGGATAGCCGCCCGCCGTCGCGCTGTAGTCCTTGACCAGCTCACGCACGACGACCTGACCGTCGTCGAGCGCCTTGTACTGGAGATCGAGACCCGCCATCTACACCGCCCACCGGATCGCCATGACGCCCGTCGTGACCACATCCGCCACGGATGCGATCAATATGCGCGTCTGTCACTTTACTCGAAGGACCTGGACGCGCACGAGAAGATCGACGACTTCGGAGGCTCGCCCGGCTCGGTCGCTTCGGTCGGCTCGGCCAGGCGGGTGTGGGCGGCCCGGGGCGCGGCCGCTTTCTGCTAGAGTCACCCGGACTGACAAGGCCGCTCCCGCTTCCAGCGGGGCGGCCACGCTGCTTTTCGGATGTCCGTCGCGTGCGCCGGGGCCCGCCCCGCCGCCACGCGCTACCCGAAGGAGCAGCATGTCCGGCCCCTCCCTGCCCCGCCAGCTCGCCCGCACCCGGCGGTTCACGCTCGGCGCGCCCGGCAAGGTCACCCTCTCCCCCGACGGCGCCACCGTGGTCTTCCTGCGCAGCCGCGCCGGCGACGATCCGGTGAGCTGCCTGTGGGCGCTCGACGTCGCCACCGGCCGCGAACGCCTCCTCGCCGACCCCCGCGCGCTGCTCGTGGGCGCCGACGAGCGGCTCTCGCCCGAGGAGCTCACCCGCAGGCAGCGCGCCGGCGAGCTGTCCTCGGGCATCGTCGTGTACGCCGCCGACGCGGCCTGCGAGCTGCTGGCCTTCGCGCTGTCCGGCCGGTTGTGGACGGTCCGGGTGAGCAACGGCGAGGTACGGCCGGTCGCCGCGGCCGAGCCGGTCCTCGACCCGCGCCCGGACCCGGCGGGGCGCCGCGTCGCGTACGTGAGCGGCGGCGCCCTCCGCGTGGTCACCCTGGAACACGGCGGCATCTTGGAGGACGCGGGCGGCGCGGACCGGGCGGTGGCCGTCCCTGACGGGCCGCAGGTCACCTTCGGGCTCCCCGAGCACGTCGCGAGCGAGTCGATGGGCCGTCACCGCGGCTACTGGTGGTCGCCCGACGGCACCCGGCTGCTCGTCGCCCGGGTGGACACCTCGCCGGTGCGGCGCTGGCACCTGGCCGACCCCGCCGAGCCCTCCCGGCCGGCCGGCAGCTTCCCCTACCCGTCAGCGGGCACGGCCAACGCCGAGGTCAGCCTGTGGATCGCGGACACCGTGGGCGAGGCCGCGCTCACCCCGGTCGCCTGGGACGCCAAGGGGTTCGAGTACCTGACCGAGGCGGGCTGGGACGACGCCGGGCCGTACGCGTCCGTGCAGACCCGCGACCAGCGGCACGTCCAGGTGCTCGGCCTGGACCCGGACACCGGGGCCACCCGGGTGCTGGCCGAGCAGCGCGACGACGCCTGGGTGGAGCTCCTGCCCGGCCTGCCCGTCCGGGACTCGGCCGGGGTGCTGTTCACCGGCGGCGACGTCGGCGGCACGCGCCGGCTGCTGGCCGACGGCGTGCCCGTGAGCCCGCCCGGCCTCCAGCTCCTCGGCGTGCTGTCGGTGGACGGCCGTACCGTGCTGTTCGCGGCGACGGACGAGCCGACCCGGACCGACGTCTGGTCGTACCACCCGGACACCGGCGCCCACCCCCTGACCGCCGGCCCGGTCACCGGCGACGGCCTGCTGACCGCCGAGGCGGGTGTCCACAGCGCGGTGCTCAGTGGCGGCACCACCGTGCTCTTCTCCCGCACCCTCGACCGCCCCGGCACCCGGGTCACCGTCCATCCCGTGTCCTCGCCGGCGTCCGGAAGCGGCCCGATGGAGATCGTCTCGTACGCGCAGCGCCCCGTGCTGGAGCCCCGGACCGAGCTGCTCACGCTCGGCCCCCGCGAGCTGCGCGCCGCCCTGTTCCTGCCGTCCTGGCACCGGCCCGGCGACGCGCCGCTGCCCGTCCTCATGGACCCGTACGGCGGCCCGGCCCTGCGCAAGGTGACCGCCGAGCGGGCGTGGTGGACGTACGTGTCGCAGTGGTTCGCCGAGCAGGGCTTCGCGGTGCTCGCGATCGACGGCCGGGGCACCCCCGGCCGCGGACCGGCCTGGGAGCGGGAGATCCACCTGGACCTCGCCGGCCCGGTGCTCGACGACCAGGTGGAGGGGCTGCGCGAGGCGGCGGCCCGCCGGCCCGGGCTGGACCTGTCGCGGGTGGCCATCCGGGGCTGGTCCTTCGGCGGCTACCTGGCCGCTCTCGCGGTGCTGCGCCGGCCCGATGTCTTCCACGCCGCCATCGCGGGCGCGCCCGTCACCGACCAGCGGCTGTACGACACCCACTGGCGCGAGCGCCACCTCGGCCACCCGGACGAGCACCCCGAGGCGTACGACCGCTGCTCCCCCGTCCTGGAGGCCGCGTCGCTCACCCGGCCGCTGCTGCTCATCCACGGCCTGGCCGACGACAACGTGGCGCCCGCTCACACGCTGCGGATGTCGGCGGCCCTGCTCGCGGCCGGGAGGCCGCACGAGGTGCTGCCGCTGCCGGGCACGACCCACCTGCCCGCCGAGGAGTCCGTGGCCGAGAACCTGCTGCTGCACCAGCTCGGATTCCTGCGCCGCGCCCTGCCCTCCTGACAGCCTCTGTCCTCCCCGCATCGGGAGCCTCCTGACGGTTCGGGCCGTGTGATCTTGTTCCGGCCCGGATTGTCGGTGGGGTCCGGTACATTCTCGGATCATCAATCGGCCGTTCGCGTAGTGCCGCAGCACGATCAGGCGTCCGCGAGCCGTACGGGCTGGGAGGTCGAGGGTTCGTGAGCGCGGAGATGACCGCGTGGGAGCAGCGCAGCGTGGTGCCGGTGGTGCCGCCCGTCCGGCCGCGCAAGCTGGCCAAGGTGCCGTTCGTCGAGCTGGCCGACGGACGCCTGCAGGGCGTCGTGTCGAGCGGCTCCGACATCGAGCGGGTGTACGTCTCGTCGATCGCCGCCGGCACCCACGCCTTCAGTTGCAGCACCAACAACAACCGCCCCTGCGGCGGCCTGTACGGCAGGCCGTGCAAGCACCTGGAGGCGCTCGTCGCCGAGGCCGTCATCCAGTACGGTCTCGACCGGGTGGCCCGCTACCTGCGCGTCGAGGTCGGTGAGGACGGCAGTCTGATCCGCGCCCTGGACGGCGAGGTCGAGCGGACGCAGGCGTCCATGGTGTTCAGCCGGTTCCTGCGCCACCTGGCCTACCTGGAGCTGCCGGGCACGGGCCAGGCCGTGGCGGAGCTGCACTGGTTCCCGGCGACGGGAGCGGGTGCCTGATGCTGGGAGTGCAGATCGCCGCGCTGCTCGACGGCGACGTCCCCGGGGCCGGGCAGGCCCTGGAGCTGGTGGCGGGGTTCGACGAGGCGCTGTCCAACGGGTTCGCCCGGTTGGGCGAGGAGCGGGCCGGGGCGCTGACGGCACTGGCCGGGGCCATGGCCGGCACTCCCCTGGGCGACCGGGCGGCCGAGGCCGCGGCCAAGATCGCCGCGGGGTCGGTCGGCGAGGAGCACCTGGCGGCGCTCGCCGGGGCCCGCACCGCGCTGCTCGGCGCGGTCCACGACGGCCTGCTCGACCGGCTCGACGCCGCGCTCGGCCGCGACCGCGAGCCCTGGCCCGCCGCTCCTCCCACGGGAGCGACGGACGAGCCGGGCGTGCCCGCCAACCTGCTCGCCGCCGCCCGCTCCTGGCTGCACGAGGTGGCCATCACCGGCTGGCGCGGCGTCGACCACGACCTCGTCTCCGCTTCGAGCCAGACGATCGAGGCGCTGCTCGCCGAGCCGGCCGCGCGCCGGCTCGCGGTGCTGCTCGACGGGCTGGCGGCCGAGCTGGCCGCCTCCAGCCCGATCGGCCTGATGGCGAGCCTGCCCACCCGCCGCTGGGGCGACCTGTGGACGCGGGCCATGCTGCTGGCCCAGCCGGGCGGCCTGGCCGGGGGTCACGGGGCGGTCCCCGTGTCCGGGCGGCTGATGGTCCTCGGCGTGGACGTCCACGAGCACGGCACCGCCGTCCAGGTCCAGGTCCACGGCGTGCTGGAGCCCGCGGGCGGCGAGCCGAAACGGCTGGTGCGCGCGAGCGTCGGCGCCATGAAGGTGGACACCATCACCGGCCCCTCCGTGTGGCGGCTGCTGAAGGGCCATCCGGTGCTCCTGGCCGCGCTGGCCGAGCACCGCGCCCTCGACCTGACCGACATGCCGCTGCTGCCCGCCGGCGACCTCGTCTGGCACGACGACCGGGCCCGCGCGGGCGAGCCGGCCGACCCGTTCGCCGTGGCCCGCGTCCAGCTCGCCGGCGCGCTCGCCGCGCCGGCGCCGCCCCTCGACCGGCATCCCGTACGGATCGCCGAGCCGGTCCTGGTGGAGGGCTACACGGTCGGCGACGACGGCACGCTCGCCCTCGACGGCCGGACGCTGGCCCTCGACATGGACCGGCTGCCCTCCTGCGGCCCGCTGACGCCCCAGCTCGTGGCGGCGTCCAGCGCCTGCGTCGGCCTGGTCCGGTGGGACGGCGGCCGGTGGGCCCTCCAGCCGCTGGCGGTGCAGGCGACGGTCAAGCGCAAGCCGGTCGAGGCCGGCAACGGCGACTGGGCGCTCGGCCCCACCGACCCCAAGGCGGTCAAGGCCGAGGCGAAGGCCGGCGACGTCGTGGCGGTGCTCCAGGAGCGGGCGGGACGGCTGCTGCGACGATGAGCGAAGCCCCCACCGAGCCCCCCGCGGAGTCCCCGGCCGAGCCTGGCGCGCACTCCGCAGCCGAGCCCGGCGCGCACCTCGCCGCCGACACCGCCACCGAGTCCGTCGCCGAGCCCCCCGCGAGCTCCGCCGACGCCAACCGGCGGCAGCTCCTCTACTGGCGGCTGCTGTCGCGCGTCTTCGAGGCCGATGAGCAGCCCGTCCTGGAGAACGGCAGCATGGCCGTCGTCGGCGACCTCGGCCTGCCCGCCGCCCTGCTCGACCCGTCCGTCTCGGTCGACAACGTCGTCCAGCGCTTCCCCGACCTGGCCGCCGAGTTCGACGGCCTGATGGCGCCCGGCCTGCCCGAGTCGGAGGAGATCGGCGCCGACGAGGTGCGCCGGGCCGCGCTGGTGTCGAAGCTGCTGCTCAACGTGTTCGCCACCGGCTCGGGCGCCGTCTCCGCGGGCGACCTGGCCCGCTGGCAGCAGGACGCCGGCTGGTTCGAGCGCGCCCTCGGCCACGAGCCCGGCAGCCTGCGGGGCCACCCCGCCGGCCACGAGCTGGGCGGCGTCCTGGGCGGTCTCGAAGGCGACCTGGTCAACCGGATGCGCCTGCGCGAGGTGCTGGCCGACCCCGCGCTGGCCCGGCAGCTCACCCCGAGCATGTCGCTCATCGAGCAGCTCCTGCGCGACAAGGCCAACCTGTCGGGCATCGCGCTGGCCAACGCCAAGGCGCTGATCCGCCGGTTCGTCGACGAGGTCGCCCAGGTCCTGCGCACCCAGGTCGAGCAGACCAGCGTCGGCAAGATCGACCGGTCGGTGCCGCCCAAGCGGGTGTTCCGCAACCTCGACCTCGACCGGACGATCTGGAAGAACCTCACCAACTGGAGCCCCGAGGACCAGCGGCTCTACGTCGACCGCCTGTTCTACCGGCACACCGCCCGCAAGAACACGCCCTCGCGGCTGATCGTGGTGGTCGACCAGTCGGGCTCCATGGTCGACTCGATGGTCAACTGCACGATCCTCGCGTCGATCTTCGCCGGGCTGCCGAAGGTGGACGTCCACCTCATCGCGTACGACACCCGGGCGATCGACCTGACGCCGTGGGTCAGCGACCCGTTCGAGGTGCTGCTGCGCACCAACCTCGGCGGCGGCAACGACGGGCCCGTCGCGATGGCGATGGCCCGGCCGAAGATCGCCGAGCCGCGCAACACCGTGATGGTCTGGATCTCCGACTTCTACGAGTTCGACCGGTCGCAGCCGCTGCTCGACGGGATCCAGGCCGTCCACCGCTCCGGGGTGCGCTTCATCCCCGTCGGGTCCGTGAACAGCTCCGGCCAGCAGAGCGTCAACCCGTGGTTCCGCCAGAAGTTCAAGGACCTCGGCACCCCGGTGATCTCCGGCCACATCCGCAAACTCGTGTTCGAGCTCAAGAGCTTCCTCACCTAGGAGAGTCCCCGCCCATGACCGACGAGATGCTGCGTGCCCCCGCCGAGGTGAAGTACGCCGACGAGCTGGACTGGCTGGAGTCCGTGGACGACGGGCCCAAGCCGTTCTCGTGGCGGCTGAGCCCCCGCATGGTGCGGCTGTTCGTGCTCGGTTCCGAGCGCTCCGACGGGCTCGACCGCGAGGTCAAGCAGAAGTGGTTCGGCGACCGGAGCCTCGTCGAGCGGGCCATCGTGACGCTGGCCTCCGACCGGGGCCTGCTGCTGATCGGCGACCCGGGCACCGGCAAGAGCTGGCTGGCCGAGCTGCTGGCCGCCGCGATCTCCCGCAACTCGACGCTGGTCGTCCAGGGCACGGCCGGCACGACCGAGGACCACATCAAGTACTCCTGGAACGTCTCCATGGTCATCGACAAGGGGCAGTCCCGCGAGTCGATGATCCCCTCGCCGATCATGACGGCGATGGAGCAGGGCGTGATCGGCCGTTTCGAGGAGCTGACCCGCTCCACCAGCGACGTGCAGGACGCGCTCATCTCGATCCTGTCCGAGAAGTACGTGTCGATCCCCGAGCTCGACGACGACAACGTGGTCTTCGCCAAGCCCGGCTTCTCCGTCATCGCGACCGCCAACAGCCGCGACCGGGGCGTCAACGACCTGTCGTCCGCCCTGAAGCGGCGCTTCAACTTCGTGCGCATCCCCGTCGTGACGAACAAGCGCAGCGAGGCGGAGATCGTCCGCTTCCGCACCACCGAGCTGCTGCGCCGCCACCGCATCGAGCTGGACGTGCCGCCCACACTGCTCGACATCCTGCTGCAGAGCTTCGCCGACCTGCGGGCCGCCTCCGAGTCGGCCTCCAGCGACGACGAGCGGCTGGAGTCGTCGCTGTCCACGGCCGAGCAGATCGGCGTGCTGGAGGACGCGATCCTGCACAGCCACTTCTTCGGCGACCAGACGCTGCGCGCGCAGACCCTCGCCGGCTCGCTGGTCGGCTCGCTGGCCCGCCGCAGCCCGGAGGACCTGGCCATCCTCAACAAGTACTGGCACGGCGTCGTCGAGCCCCGCAGCAAGAAGGACGGCGGGCAGTGGCCGGACTTCCTCGAAGGCGGCCGCCAGGCGATCGCCACCCTGTCATGAGCTCGCCCGGGGCCGTCGAGGGCCCGTTCGCAGCCCTGCGCGAGCAGTTGCTGGAGGCCGCGACGGCCTTCGCCGGCGCCCCGGCCTCGCTGTCGGAGATCCTCGCGGGCCTGGTGGACGACGTCGACCGGGCGCTGCGCGAGCAGCTCGAGATCTTCCCGGTGTGCCACCACTCGCCCGCCTCCGCGCTGGCCATGGCGCGCCGGCTGCGGGAGAAGCGGCCCGAGGTCGTCTACCTGGAGCTGTGCGAGGACCTGCGCCCGCTGCTGGACGAGCTGCGCAACTGCCGCCTGCCGGTGGCGTTGCAGGCGTTCGCGACGGAGCTCGACGGCTTCCCCGCCGGCTCCGGGCCGCTCAGCGTGGTCGCGCCCATCACGGAGGTGTCGGCCGAGTACCAGGTCATCGCGTACGCGCTGGAGACGCCCGGCGTCGAGCTGGTCCTCGTGGACCGCTCGGCCGACCACGTCTTCCAGTGGCTGGACAAAGACAAGGACAAGGACAAGGACGAGGGCGAGCAGCCCGTCACCCAGCCCGATCCGGAGCACGCCGAGGACGCGGCGCTGCACGGCGACGCCGTGGGCATCGAGATCGGCGACCTGCGCCCCCGCTTCGCCGAGCTGGAGGCCCACCTGCTGCACCACGGCAAGGTGCGCCACTGGTCCGAGTGGTGGGACCAGTACGTCGAACGGCCCCTCCTCGACGCCGACCACGACACCTACCGGCAGGTGATGGTGCTGATCGGCAGCCTGTTCCGGCGCCTGGCCCCGGAGCGGGGCGACCGGCTGGCGCGCGACGAGGAGCGCGAGCGCCACATGTGGACGCGCATCCGCGAGCACCTGTCCACCTCCGGGGCCGACCCGGCGCGCAGCATGTACGTGTGCGGCGCCTTCCACGCGGCCAGCCGCGTCGAGGAGTTCGGGCTCGCCGGGTCCGACACCTACCAGGTCACGCCGCGCACCGGCACGCGCTGGCTGTACGGGCTCATCCCGTCGAGCCACTCGGCCATCGAGGCGCAGTTCGGCCTGGCCTCCGGCTCGGTGTCGATCGCGGCGGCGACCTGGGCCAAGGCCGTCTCGCGCGGCGGCGTCAAGCCGTACCGGCTGGAGGGGCAGCAGACCAAGGCGAAGCCGAAGAAGGCGGAGCCGGGGCTCCCGGCGCCGGGCCCGGTGCCGGACCGGCTCAGCGGGTTCCTGTCCAGGCCGCCCGAGCTGGGCGGCCTCGACGAGGACGAGCTGCTCGGCTGGTGCGTCGACCTCGTCCGGCTGGCCCGCCGCAACGGCTACCTGTCGAGCACCGCCGACGCCATCGCCGTGTACGAGACGTCGATCCTGCTCGCGGGCATGCGCGACCGCGCCCGGCCGACGCCGTACGACTTCCAGGACGCGGCCGTCACCTGCATCGAGAAGGACGTGGTGCCCGGCCGGCGCGACGTCCGGCACCTGTGCGAGATCCTGCTCGGCGGCGACCGGATCGGCCAGGTCGGCTACGCGTCGATGCCGCCGCTGGCCCGCGACGTCTACGACCGGCTGGAGCCTCTCGGGCTCGACCTGCACAAGCGCACGGTCCAGCGGGCGCTGATGAACCTGGACGCCGACCCCGATCTCGCGCCCTGCTCGCACCTGCTGTGGATGCTGCGCTACCTGCTGCCCGACGGCGCGGTGCGCCCCATCATGGGCACGCGGCGGCTCGGCGAGCGGTCGATCCAGGAGAGCTGGGACCTGTCCCTGGGGCAGCACCAGCGCTCGCTCATCGAGCTCGGCTACGAGGGCGTCACCGTCGAGCAGGTGCTGGAGCGGCGCCTGCGCCGGGCGGTCTGGAACCCGCAGGCCACGGCCGCGACCGCGCTGGAGGCGGTCGAGGACTCGATCGTGTTCCTCGGCAGCCGGCGCTTCACCGACGAGCTGGGCGGGCGGGCCGTCGAGCTGCTGTCGGCCGAGCGCACCGTGGACGACGCGCCCGAGGTGCTGCGCCGCATGCGCCGCCTGCTGGCCCACTTCCGGGCGGCCGAGCCGGAGCTGCCGGCCTGGTGCGAGGCGTTCGTCACCACCGGCTACGCGCACTACTGCACGCTGCTGCCCACCGCGTTCGTGGCCGAGGACACCGGGGTCCGGCAGGTGGGCGCCATGCTGGGCTTCCTGTTCTCGATGGAGGGGCTGGCGCTGTCGCTCGGCTGCGACCGGGCCCAGCTCGAACTGGCCGTCCAGCAGTCGCATCCGCAGGCGCCCGCCAAGGTGGCGCTGCTGTGGGCGGCGCAGTCGCAGCTCGGGCTGCTGCCGCTCGCCGCGCTGCGGGAGCGGTGCGACGAGCTGCTGGCCAACCCGCTCGTGGTGCCGTCGTTCCCGCTCTACATCAGCGGGTTCGTGCAGGCGCTGGAGTCGGTGCCGTCGCTCACGCCGTTCGTGGTGGAGGTGATCTCCAAGGCGTTCGGCCGGCTGCCGGACGCGGTGCTGCTGCCGTGGCTGCCCAAGCTGATCACGACGCTGCGGGACCAGGCGCGTGAGCTCGTCCCGGTGCTGGTCCGGGAGGCGGGCCGCACGTTCCCGGCCGGGCTGGCGGAGCTGGACGCGTGGGTGCCGCCCTGGGAGCGGCGCGCCGCGTCGCCCGCGGCGGCGGGCGGTCCGGGGGCCGCGGTGAGCGGGCCGGTGGCGGAGCTGCTGCGCGCCCACCCGGACACCTGCGACGCCGTGGGCGCGCTTCTCGGCTGCGAGGGCGGCTGGCTGGCGGACGAGCCGCCCGCGTACGCGGAGGCCGTCGCGCTCCTGGCCCGTCACCCGGAGACGGCGCTCGCGGCCGCCCATCTGGTGGCGTCCACGGGGTAGGGGGCCGGGGAAGGGAGGTGGAGCAGTGCAGACTTTTCTCCCCTATCCCGACTTCGCGCACTGCGCCGAGGTGCTGGATCTCCGGCGCCTCGGCAAGCAGCGGGTGGAGGCGCTGCAGATCCTGCGCGCCCTCACCGTCCCCGGGTACGGCTGGCGGCACCACCCGGCGGTGCGCATGTGGGCCGGCTACGAGGAGGCCCTGGCCCGGTACGGCCTGGAGGTGTGCCGCCGGTGGTGCGCGGCCGGACGCCAGGACACCTGCGCCGGCACGATCAGCCGCGAGGTGGCCGAGCACTGCGGTCACCGCACCGTACGCGTCCAGCCGGACCTGGCGGCGGACGGCGAGCTGCCGCCGTGGCTCGGCGACGCCGCCCTGCACCTCAGCCACCGCTCGGCCCTGCTGCGCAAGGACCCGGCCTTCTACGAACCCCTCTTCGGGGCCGAGCCGGACGACCTGCCCTACGTCTGGCCGCCCTCTGACCGGCCGCCGTCGTGCCTGCCGGGCAACGCGTTCTCCTGATCGGGGCGCGTGCCGGCGAGCAGGCGGGTGAGCGTGGTGACGAGCCAGCGCTCGTAGCCGTTCGCGTCCCAGCCGATCATCTTCCTGGACAGCAGGTACGTCTCGGCGTGGACGAGGATCGTGGTGGTGTCGGTCAGCCAGGCGAGATCGCTGCCGGGCGGCACGAGGCCGTCGTCGTCCATCCGCGACCAGAAGGCGCTGATGTTCTCGCGGGTCGCCTCGCGGGCGGCCTGCGCGGCGGCGGCCAGGTCCGGCTCGACGGCCCCGGCCTCCAGGGCGACGGCCAGGATGTCACCGGCCCGCTCCATCATCAGGCGGCCGCCCACGGCCAGCGCCTCGATCCGCTCGGCGGCGGTGGGCGCGGTGAGCGCGAGCGCGAACCACGGCCTGCCGCGCACGTCGACCGGCTCGGTGTCGCCCACGAAGGCGACGTCCACGGCGCGCTTGAGCAGCGCGGCCTTGGTGCCGAAGCGGACGTACAAGGTGCGGTGCCCCACCCCGGCCCGCTCGGCGACCGCGGTGAGGGTCGTGCCGGCGTAGCCGTTCTCCAGGAACAGCTCCACGGCGGCGCGCAGGATCCTGGTCTCGGTCTCGGCGACGCGGGCGGCGCGCAGATCCTGCTTGACGGGGTCCGACATGCGTTGCAGTATAACTGCAAGAATGCAGTGCGACTGCAAGGAGGTTGGCCATGACGGACGCTCCACGGCTCGACGGCATCCACCACGTCAAGCTTCCCGTCAGGGACCTGGAACGTTCCCTGGCGTGGTACAACACCCGGCTCGGCTACGAGGTGGAGATCGAGTTCCGGGAGAAGGGCGTCCTCATGGGCTGCGCCCTCCGGCATCCCAACGGCGGGCCCATGCTGGCCCTGCGCCTCGACCCGGCGCGGGCCGAGGCCGCCGCGGGGTTCGACTACTTCGCCATCGGCGTGCCCGGCAAGGAGGAGATCGACGACCTCGCCCAGCGGCTCGTGGCGCTGGGCGAGACCCACGCCGGCGTCCACTTCGCCACGATCGGCTGGATCCTCCCCGAACTGCACGACCCGGACGGGCACGAGGTGCGCTTCTACACGACGAGCCACCACACGGAGCCGGGCCCGGACGTGCTCACGGTGGACGACGCCCGCGAGAGCGCCGAGCGCCGCGAGCGCGAACTCACCTGACCGGGTGCCCGGTCCTCAGCCCGCGGCGCGGGCGGTGTGGTGGGGTTCGACCGCCTCGTCCGTCTCGCCGCGGCCCTGCCGGGATCCCCGGTAGGCGCCCCGGCGCAGGCGCGCCAGCCATCCCGCCGGGCGCAGGGCCGGGTGGCTGTTGAGCACGGGGTCGAAGGAGACGTCCGCGCCGGGCAGCGGGGTGTGCACGCGGAGCGTCGCCACCCGTACCGGCCGCCGGCCCGCCGGCGCGGCGAGCAGGCGGAACACCAGCGGACCCCGCTCCAGCGCCCGCCGCAGCGCCTCGACCCGCGCGGGCACGCCCCCGGTCCCCTCGCCGTTCCCCGGGTCCGCGAACTTCTCCGGGTACGCGAAGAGCCGGACCGGCATCGACCCGTGCCGGTACGAGGCCAGGCTGGAGTACGGCCCGGCCGTGAAGTCCCCGCGGGGACCCGGCAACCATGGCAGGCCCGGGACGCACGTGGACAGCAGCAGGTCCACGTCGCCCTGAGACGGCCGTCCGCCCGGCAGCCGCAGCGCCAGTCCCAGCACGTCGGGCAGCGGTCCGGGCAGCGATCCGCCCCTGGACAGGCGGGCCACCACCTCGTACGACCCTGGCTCCGCGAGTGCCGGCAGCCCCGGAGCCGGGCCTCTCTCCAGCACGAGCGTCGCGGCGACGGTCAGCCCGTCGCGATGCAGGGCCCGGCCCCGGCGCAGCGCGGCGACCAGCCGGGCGACGACGGAGGCGGCACGTTCCGACAGAGATCCGGACGACATGCCGCCCCCCTGCCCGGCCACCCGTCCCCCACACCGGGTCGTCCCGGGGTCAGGCCGTCAGGAGGCGGTCGCCGATCCAGCCCTCCGGCGTGCACCCGGGCGGGATCGCGAAGACCGCCGAGCCGATCGGCGTGATCCACTCGTTCAGCAGGTCGCCCTCCGCCAGCCGCCGCTGCACCGGCAGGAACTGCCGGTCGATGTCGGCCTGGTAGGACACGAAGATCAGCCCCGAGTCCGCGGTCCCGTCGGACCCCACCGGCTCGTCGTAGTTGTACGGCCGCCGCAGGATGCGCTGCCCCACGTCGGCGGCCCGGGCTCGCCTGATGTGCGCGAACTCCGCGATGACGGGGAAGCCGAGCTGGTTGAGGCGGTTGAAGTCGGGCTCGTCCCGCTCCTCGCGGCCCGTGAGCGGGGCGCCCGTGTCCAGCCGCCGGCCGATCGTGAACTCCCGCGCCGACCGGTCCGCCGCGTCCCACTGCTCCAGCTTCATCCGGATCCGGCGCAGCACCATCGTCGTGCCGCCCCGCATCCCCTCGGGCCCGTCGCCCAGCCACACGGAACGGTCGAGATTCGAGGGGTTGACCGTGCCGTCGAGCTGACCCATGAGGTTGCGCTGCGTCGTCCCGGGCGCCTGCGTGCCGGCGGCGCGCCGGAAGCCGCGCTGGCTCCAGCGCACCTTGGCGAACGCCCGCGCGTCCTTGACGATCATGCGCAGCGCGTGCGCCACGGTCATCGGGTCGTCGGCGCAGAGCTGGACGAGCAGGTCGCCGCCGCTCCACCGGTCCTGCAGCTTGTCCGTCTCGAACGCCGGCAGGGCCCTCACCGGCGAGGTCACGCCCGCCGCCGCGAACAGCCCCGGCCCGAACCCGAAGGTGACCGTCAGCCGGGCGGGCGAGACGGCCAGCTCGGGCTCGGTGTCGGCGAGCGCGGGCCGCCCCTGGGTGAGGCGCCGGGCGTCGTCGGTGAGGAGCTGCATCAGCCGGACGACGGCCTCCTTGCCGGTGCCCGGCAGCAGGTCCAGGCCGAGGAACACGGCGTGGGCCTGCGGCGCCGTCGCGATGCCGGCCTGGTGCGGGCCGTGGAACGGCTCGACCGCGTCACCCGTCCCCGCGGCCGCGGCGACGACCTGCCCGGGAACGGCGCCGGCGGCGGCCTGCCCGGGGATGGCCGCCACGGGCAGTGCCGCGCCCCCCGCCAGCAGGCTGCGGCGGCTGATCGTGGCGCCCATCAGAACTTCCCGAGGGGGTCGGCGGCTTCAGCCGTCGAGAGAATCGGGCGTGGGAGGGCCGCCGAGGCCCGAGCGTGCCCTGACCTGCCAGGTCTGTGCATCACAGATGTCCTTCCGGATTTTGTCGGCGCCCGGCGATATCGTGGCCGTCTGATTACGGAACGTGGGAGGTGGGTGTGCGCAGGTCGTTCAGGTTCCTGCTCCGTCCCACCAGCAAGCAGGCCGCCGCGCTCACGCAGTGCCTGGAGAACCACCGGGAGCTGTACAACGCCGCGCTGGAGCATCGCCGCACCGCCTACCGCAAGGCCGGGGTGACCATCCGCTACGGCGATCAGTCGGCGGAGCTTAAGGAGATCCGCAAGGCCGACCCCTACGGTCAGGGCCGCTGGTCGGCGGGCTCCCAGCAGCAGACCCTGCGCCGTCTGGACAGGGCGTTCGCGGCGTTCTTCCGCAGGGTCAAGGCCGGGCGGAAGGCCGGGTACCCGCGTTTCAAGGGCCGGGGCCGGTTCGACACCGTGCAGTGGCCCGCCCTCAAGAACGGGGCGGCGTGGGACTCCCAACCGCATGATCCGGTGACGCGCCTCTACCTGCTCGGCATCGGGCATGTGCGGGTCCACCAGCACCGCCGCGTGGTGGGCACGGTCAAGACGATCAGCGTCAAGCGGGAGGGCACACGCTGGTTCGTCGTGCTCTGCTGCGACGACGTGCCCGCCGAGCCGCTGCCGGCGACAGGCGCGGTGGTCGGGATCGACATGGGCGTCGTCTCGCTGGCCACCACCAGCGACGGCGACCACATCGACAATCAACGGCACCTGGCCGCGACCGCCGACCGCCTCGCGGACGCGCAGCGAAACCTCGCCCGCACGAAGCGAGGCAGCAAGCGGCAAGGCAAGGCTGTGGCCCGTGTCGCCGCCCTGCACGCCAAGAGGGCAGGGCTTGCCCTTCGCGAGGCTGCAAAAGCGGCTTAGCGAGAAGCCGCTTCCTTCAGGGAGCGGAGGAGTCATCAGTGCTTCATCCCCGGCTGGTAGTCCTCCCGGCCGCCCGCGAAGTCCTTGCCGACCGCGGTGAACTCCAGCGGCGAGCCGCCCTTCACCGTCAGCGTGAACGGCACCCGGACCCCCGGCTTCACCTCCTCGGTGACGCCCATGAGCATGATGTGGTCGCCGCCGGGCCGCAGCTCGTGGGTGCCGCGCGCGGGCACCACGATGCCGCCCTCCTTCGGCCGCATGATCATCTTGCCGCCGGAGTCCACGACCTCGTGCAGCTCCACCCGCGACGACAGCGGCGTGCTGCCGGCGACGATCGTGATGTCGGAGTCGGTCGGGTTGACCAGGGTGCCGAACGCGGCGGTCATCCCCTTCTTCGTGGTCTTGACCCACGGGTCGGTGATGGACAGCGCGCCCGCCTGACCGGAGGCGGGGGCGTTCGCCTGGGCGGGGGCGGCGGACGCGGAGGCGACGGTCCGCGCGGGCTGCTCGGCCTGCTGACCGCCGCACGCGCTGACCGTGACGAGAGCGGCCGCCAGCACCAGAACATGACGAGAGAACACGGGTAACGCCTTTCTCCACCTGGGCACGGCACGCCGGACACGCGGCACGTCCCAGGTGTGGTTGTCGATAAAAGGGGAGATGTCAGAAGGAATCGACAACCATCGGCGGCCCTCGCCGGGTCACCGCGTACCGCAGCACGGCCGGACGCAGCACCGGCGGCTGAGCCGTACAGGCGGGAAGGAACGACGTCCAGGACGCGGGCAGCCGCACGAGCAGCAGCCGCACGGCCAGCCGGCGCAGCAGCGCCCAGAACAGCGCCTCGCCCCTGGCCAGCCACAGCCCGGTCAGCAGCGTCGCCCACCCGTGGGCGACCAGCATGCCGAGCCCCGGCACGAGCCCCGAGTGGGCGTGCGCCAGCGCGGCGACCGGCGACGCCTCATGGGCCAGCGAGAACACCAGGTGCAGAACGGCCTGCGCCCCGCCGAGCAGCGGCAGGATCACGCGGGCGGTCCGCTCGCGCCCGGACAGCGCGTACGCCGCCGCGAACGCCCCGCCCAGCGCCCAAGCCAGCACGCCCGGCGCCACGCTGCCCCCGCCGAACGCGTGCGCGCCCCAGCCCAGGCCGACACACACCACGGCGAACACCGCGGCACGCGCGAGCCGGAACGGGAGCGACGCGGGCAGGGACACAGCCTGGATCATCCCACGAGCACCCCACGCCCACCGATCCGAACCGTCAAGACAGGACATCGCGCGGTGAAGACCCTCCTACGCGCGGGACCTCGCAGGCATAATGGCGGCCGATGCCGATAAATCCTGAGTCGACGCCCCAAATGCCCGTAACTCACGACTTGGCGTCCTACGCCGCGACCATCGCCCCCGTCATCAACGCGGTCCACGTCAACGTCCACGCCTCGGCCCGTCAGGAACGCGACGACCACGCCGAGACCTGCGGCGTGACGCCCGGTTTCCTCGGCGACCTGCGGTACGCGCTGCCCGCGCGCCCGCTCACCCGCGACGACCTGTCCGTCGTCTACCGGTACGGCGGCGCCGCCGACCTGGACGCCGAGATCGGCCACCACTTCCGCCAGGGCACGCTCGCCGAGGACGGCGACGGCGTCCTGCGGCTCACCGCCGCCGGGCTGTCCTATGTCCACGGCCTGTACGAGGTCCACGCGAAGGCCGTCGGCCGCCTGTGGGCCGCGTACGACGTGCCGGCTCTGGCCGGACTGCTCGCGGAGGTCCTCGCGGGGGCCGTGGCGGAGCCGGGCGGCGCGTTCGAGGTGATGGCGCCCCCGTACGAGCCGGAGGGAACGCCGCCGGGCGTGCTGCTGTTCAACCGGGTCGCCGCGCTGCGCTACCACCGGGCCGACGCGCACGCCGCCGCCTGGCGCGAGGCCGGGCTGACGGCGGACGCCGTGGTCGAGCTGGGGTGCGGCCCGCTGCGCGACCGGATCGAGGAGGACACCAACCGGCGCGCCGCCCAGCCGTACGCGACGCTCACCGGCGGTGAGCGCGAGACCCTGTTCGAAGGGCTCCTCGCGCTCATCTGACCGCGCACCGGAGGATGGTCATGGCGTGCCGAACAGGCGGCCCACCTCCGTCCGGTCGTTGACGCCCAGCTTGTCGTACACCGCCTGCAGGTGGTTCGCGGCCGTCCGCGTGGACACGGCGAGCCGGGCGGCGATCTGCCGGTTCGTCAGCCCGGCCGCCGCCAGCCGGACGATCTCCCGCTGGCGCGGGGTGAGCTCGGGCGTGGCCAGCTCGACCAGCGCCGGAGTGGTCACCCCGGGGCAGCGCCTGGCCAGCGCCCACGCCCGGGTCCGCGCTCCCCTGGCCTGCGTGCCGCGTCCCATGCGGAGGTACGCGGCGGCCTCGTGGGCGGCGGCCTCCGCCGCGTACAGCACCATGCCGAGCCGCTCGAACTCCACCGCCACCGCCCGCAGCTCCCCCGGGTCGCCGGCGGCCCGCGCGTGGCGGGCGAACAGCCGCACCAGCGGCCCGTCCACCCGCTCCGCCAGGCCGGTCAGCCGCCCGGCCGCCTCCCCGGGCCGGCCCAGCCGTACCAGGTCGTGCAGCGCGAACATCAGATAGCCGGACTGCTCCCGCTCCTCCGCGTGTCCGGCGGCCGCCCGGCACGCGGCCACCGCGCCGTCGAGGTCGCCGTCCGCCGCCGCCACCCACACGGCCGCCTGGAGCGCCGGCTGCCGGGTGAACGCCCAGCGCGCGGCGAGCCGGTCGGCCTCCGCCAGTGCCTCCCCGGCCCGTACGGTCCGCCCGAGCAGCGCGGACGCGTGGGCCACCTCGGCCAGGCAGCGCCCCAGGTACGGCGTGCCGGCGGGCAGCCGCGCCGCGTCCTCGCCGGCCCAGCGGGCCGCGCCCGCGACGTCGCCTCGGAGCCGGGCCACCACGGCCCGGTGGGCGCCGAACCCCGTCACCGGCGGCTCGCCCTCGCCGAGCGCCATGCCGCCTTCGGCGGTCCGCGCCGCCTCCTCCAGCCGACCGGAGAACACCCGTGCCGCACACGCCGCGTCGAGCAGGGCCGGCAGCGCGTGCGGCGCCCCGACCGGCCACCTGTCGTCCGGCAGTTCCCTCAGGACCCGGTGGACGACGGCGAGGCTCTGCTCGGTCCGCCCCGCGTACGCGTCGATCCACGCCTCCAGCCCGGCCGCCTGCACCTCCCACCTGGCGAGCGGGGCCCCGGCCCCGGACGGCCTGCGCGGCAGTGCCGGCGAGCGGGACGCCGACGTCAGGCGTCCGGCGAGGAAGTCGGCCATCCCCCGGTGCAGGCGGACCTCGCGCCGCAGGGCCGAATCCGTCACCGACTCCCCCGCCGCGTCCAGCACCGCGCACGCCTCTGCGTCCGCCCCGGCCCACGCCAGGTTGATCCCCAGGCTGGCCGCGTGCCGCGCCCGCTCGCCCTCCGTGACCGCCCCGTCCGCCGCCCGACGCAGCGCCGCCACCGCCGTCTCCGACTCCCCCAGCACCACGAGCGCCTGCCCGAGCAGCGCCACGGCCGACACGCCCGCCCCCGCCTCGTGCGCCGCCCGCGCCAGCCGCGCCGCGAGCCGCGGCTGCTGCCGTGCCAGGGCCACGGCGGCCGCGTCCAGGAGCGTGGCCGGCTCGACCGCCGAGCCGCCGTCCAGCCGCCACACCGCGGCGCGCAGCACGTCCTCGCGCCGCCGCGTCCCGCCCGGCTCCGACGTCCCGCCCGCTTCCGACGGCCCGCCCGCCTCCAGCGCCGCGGCCAGCGTCCGCAGCCGGCGGCGGGCCCGCAGCGTGCCGCAGCCGTCCCGGACCACCTGGCCGTAGAGGGGGTGGCCGAGCCGCAGGTGCTCGCGCCGCCCGTCGGCCACGGCCGCCACCAGTCCCCTGTCCTCCAGCCGCTCGACGGCCTCGGCGGACGTCAGCCCCGCCACCAGCGCGGCCCCCAGCGGCTCCCCGAACGCCACCAGCTCCAGCGCCTCCCGCTCGCCCGGTCCCAGCCGCCCGATCCGGGCCTCGACCAGCTCCCGCAGCCGGGCGGTCAAGGACAGCTCGCCGCACCACCGCCAAGCGCCCTCGCGCACCGCCAGCCGGCCGGACGCGCGCCCGGCGTGGACGAGCTCGCGCAGGTAGAGCAGATTGCCCGCGCTGACCTCGGCCAGGCGGCGCACGGTCGGCGCGGCCACCTCCCCGCCCAGCGCCTCGGCCAGCACCGCCTCGACCCCGTCCCGGTCGAGCGGGCGCAGCTCGATGCGGTCCAGTACCTCGTCCTTCCACAACGCCGTGATGGGCGCCGGCTGCCGCGCGCCGCTGCGCACCGTGACGAGGACCGCCGCCGCGCCGCTGGACGCCAGGTGGTGCACCAGCGCGGCCGAGGCCGGGTCGAGCCGGTGGGCGTCGTCCACGCTCACCAGCAGCCGTCCGCCTCCGGCCCGGGCCCGCAGGTGGCGGGCGGCCCAGCGCAGCAGGTTCTCCCCCGCGCCCGGCGGGCCGGTCAGCGCGTGCGCGAACGCGCCGAACGGGATCGTCGCCGCCGTCGCCGTGCCCAGTGCCCGGACCACCCCGTACCCGCCGAGCCCGGACAGCGCCTGCGCCGCCAGCCTGCTCTTGCCGACCCCCGCCTCGCCCACGATCATGACGCCGGCCCGCGCCCGCAGCGCCTCCCGCACGCGCGCCAGCTGTCCCCCTCGCCCGACGAACGGCCAGCAGCTCCCCAGTTGCTCGCTCATCGTGCCTCCTCTCCCGACCCAGGGTCGCGAGGGAGGTTCGCGGGAGGTTCAGGGCGGATCGCGGCGCAGCCCGGCCGCCGCGTACAGCAGGTCGAGGGCGGCCTCGGTCCCGTGGAACGGCACCGGCTCGCCCCCGACCTCTTCGAGCAGCCCGCGGAGCTGGCCGCCGGACTGCTCCGGCTCGACCAGCCGTACGATGACCGTCCTCATGGGCGCACCATCTCGCCGCCCGGTTCAGGTCAGGTTCAGGTGGGGTCCGGGCGGGTCAGGCCGGGTACGGCATCGGCTCCACGTCCAGCTCGCGCATCCGCTCGGCGTACAGGTGGTAGCGCCGGCGCGCGTCGCCGCGCCGCCCGGCCCGGTCGAGCACGCGGACCAGCCCGAGGTGGGCGCGCTCGTCGTAGGGGTCGCGTTCGAGCAGCCGCAGCCAGTAGCGGGCCGCCTCGTCGTGACGGCCCCGGCGGGCGCGCTCGTCGGCGAGCCGGGCCGCGGCCTGCACGTACGCGTGCCGGGCCTGCTCGCGCAGCCCCACGGCCCAGTCGGCGTACGGGTCCTCCTCGCAGAAGTCGCCCCCGTACGCGGCCTCGGCGGCGGCCCAGCGTTCCAGCGCCTCCGCCTCCCGGCCGGCCTGGTCGAGCCGCGCGGCGGCGGCCACCAGCCCGAGGAAGCGTTCGACGTCCACCTCGACATGGGCCAGGTCCAGCCGCAGCGCCCCCTCGTCGGAGACGACGACGTCGTCCGGCGGGCGCTCGTGCGCCGGGTCGAGGACCGCGCGGAGCGTGGAGACCATGACGTTCAGCCGCTTCAGCCCGACGGCGTCGTCCTCCTGGCCGGGCCAGAGGACCTCGACCAGCCGTTCGCGGCCGACCGGACCGCCGCGCCGGCTGACCAGGATCTTCAGCAGGTCGCGGGCCTTGCGTGACTGCCAGGCCGAGCGCGGCACGGGCACGGAGTCACGCAGCACCCGGAACGTGCCCATCGTCTCCACCACCAGCCGGCCCGCCGGGGCGGGGACGCGCCGGGCCAGCAGGGCGTCGACGCGGTCGTCGAGCGCGCGGCAGCCGATGGCGTGCATGCGCTCCCTGACCTCCGCCGCCACCCGGGCCGCCGCCACCCGGGCCGCCTCCGCCTCGCCGGCCGCGCCCTGGGCCGGCTCCGCCCCCGTCAGCTCGGCCCGTACCAGCTCGGCCCTGGCCAGCCCGACCGGGTCGCGCAGCTCCGACCAGCGGCGCACCGCCTCGGCCGCGAGCAGGGGGTCGCCGTCCAGCTCGGCGCGCAGCTCCGCGGCCTCGGCCAGGGCCGCGTGGTCGCGGCGGCTCCCGGCCACCCGCTCCGCCTCGTCCAGCAGCCCCCGCGCCTCCTGCGGCCGCCCGCCCGCGAGCGCCACCCGGGCCGCGGCCAGCCGGGCCTCCACCCCGGCCATGCCCTCGGCGAGCCGCAGCGCCTCCTTGGCCACCCGCGCCGCCTCCTCCGGATCGTCCGCCGCGAGGAGCACGGCCAGCTCGTTCAGCGCGTGCGACAGCTCCTGCACCTCGCCGGAGCCGGCGGCGTCGGCCACCACCCGCCGGTAGAGCGTGATCGCCGACGCCCGGTCGCCGCGCAGCGCGTGCACGTCGGCCAGCCGGACCAGCCCGTACGCGACGAAGCGCGACCCCATCGCCTCCCACCGGGCCACCGCGTCGGCGGCGTCCACGGCCGCCTCCTCCAGCCGTCCGAGCGCGATGAGCGCCTTGGCCCGGTTCGCCACGTTCAAGGCGGCATACGGGGCGAACGCCACCAGATCCGACAGCCGCCCGGCGATCTCCGTCTCCTCCAGCGCCTCCGCGTAGGCCCCCTCGTCGAGGTGGCGGGAGGCGCGGTTGGCGCGGATCCGGATGAGCTGGGCGATGTCGCCCGCCCGTTCGGCGTACTCCAAAGCCCGGAGGTAGTGGGCGTCGTTGGCCCGCCGGTCGCCGTCGAGCGCGGCGAGCATGGCCAGCACGGTGTTGGCGGCGGCCAGCGCCCCCGGGTCGCCCAGCGCGCCGGCCTGCTCCAGCGCCCGGTCCGCCAGCTCCGCGCAGCCCGCCCGGTCGCCCTTCAGCCACAGCACCGACGCCGACGCCGCGGCGCAGGCGGCCGCGTCCTCCGGCGGCGTGCCCCACGCGGCGCCCCGGCCGTACATCGCCAGGGCCGCGTCCAGGTCGCCGCGCAAGTGATCGACGAGCCCGAGCCGCCGGGCCACGAACGCGTCGAACGCCGGACCCTCCGCCACCTGCGACAGCAGCTCGCGGGCCCGGGTCCAGTCGCCGCGGTTCTGCTCGGCGACCCCGGCCAGCCGCAGCATCTCGGGGGAGCGCCGGGTCGCCTCGGGCAGCAGCGCGAGCGCCGCGATCACATCGTCGCCGCGCTCGGCCAGCCGCCGGCCGTACGTGCCGAGCAGCGAGAGGACGAGCGGGGCATGGCCGGTGTCCACGGCGGCGCGCAGGGCGGCCTCGGGCCGGTCGTGCTCGGCGTACCAGCGGGCGGCCACGGCGGCGACGTCGTGGGCCTCGTGCCGGTCCAGCGGCGCGTGCCGTACCAGCACGTGCCGGCTCGTCGCGGTCAGCCGGTGGCCGTCCGGCCCGACGTCGAGGAACAGCCCGCGGCCGGCCAGCGCGGCGAGCGTGTCCGGCGGCGCGCCGAGCGCGGTGGCCAGGCCGTCGGCCAGCACGGGCAGGACCGTCGCCGCCCGCAGCAGCTCGCGCATGGCGGACGGCAGGTCGCGGAACGCCGCGAGCGTCAGCCGTTCGAGCGTGGCCGAGGTGGCCGCCAGAGCGGCGGCCGTGCGCCGCCACTCGGCCGGGTCCGTGCGGGCGAGCGCGTCGAGGGCGGCCTGGACCGCGGCCGGCCAGCCGCCGCACGCCTCGTGCAGCGTCCCGGCGAGCGCGGCCCCCGGCTCGCCCAGCCGCGCACGGGCCCATGCGGCGGTCTCGTCCGGCATGAGCGCCAGATCGGAGGCGTCGAAGGCCAGCACCTCGTGGTCCTGGCGCAGCCGCGCCGTCGGGAACGGCAGGGGAGAGCGCGAGGCCGTCACCACGTGCAGATGGCGCGGAGCGGCCCGCACCAGCGTCTCCACGTACCTGATCGAGCCGGGGGAGCCCGCGATCACGTCCAGGCCGTCGAGCACCAGGGCCAGGCCGCGCCGCAGCCGTGCCGACAGCGCCTCGGCCAGCGCGCCCGCCAGCGCCGCGGCCCGCGACAGCTCGTCGGCGTCGGGCCCGAGCGGCGCCCCCGCGGCGGCGGCCAGCTCGGCCGGCAGGCCGGGGACGGCGGCCGCGAGGGCCCCGGCCAGCGCTCCGGCGAGAACCGGCAGGTCACGGTCCGCGGGGCCGAGCCGGTGGAGCACGCCGCCGACGGCCTCGCTCCAACCGGATAAGGCGAGGGACTTGCCGTAGCCCGTGGCGGCCACCAGAGTGGTGAGCCTGTGCGTCAGCGCCCCGTCGAGCCGCCGGTCGAGGGCGGGACGGGGCTGCACCCAGCCTCGTTCCACCCCCGCATGCTACGCCCCGGGGTAGCGGGCAACTCCAGAGTTCGCAAAGTGCCACCTTCAGGTAACCGGCGGCAAGGAGCAATATGGTCGAGTACCCCTTCGAGGAGGGTGCCGTGGATCATGACCTGCCCGGCGGGCCGAGGCTGATCGTGGGGGTCGACGAGACCCCGGCCTCGCGCTGGGCCCTGGCGTGGGCCATCGGAGCCGCCCGGCTGCACCGGATGGCGCTCGTCGCGGTGCACGTCAGCCGCGCGCCGGTCCACCCGTTCCCCGAGGCGCTGCCGGTGCAGCAGGCGCTGCGCGCGGGGGAGGAGGCGCGCTGCGCGGAGATCGTCGCGGGGGTGTTCGAGGACGTGGCGGGCGGCATGCCGGAGGACCTCGCCACCGTCGTGGTCGGCCGCGTCGGCGACCCCGGCTACCACCTGGTGGACATCGCCCGCGAAGGCGACCTGCTGGTCCTCGGGCGCAGCCGGCGCGGGCTGCTCAGCCGCATGCTCCTGCCGTCCACCAGCATGTACTGCGCGCGCCACGCCAGGACCACGGTCGTCATCGTGCAGCAGCCGTCGCCGCCGGACGAGCCGGAGCTGTCGGGGGAGCGGGCCAGGCGCTTCTGGACCCGCAAGCACTTCTAGCCCTGGTCCCGCAGGGGCGCTTGGTCTTGCAGGGATGTTCGGAGGAGGCGCAGGCCGGTCGGGATGTCCGGCTGCCGGATCGCGCCGTAGCCCAGGACCAGTCCGGACAGCGCGGGGGGCTCCGCGCAGTACGCGTCGAGCCGTTCCACCGCCAGCCCGGGCGCCGGCCGTACCGACACGCCGGGGGAGAGCCGGGCACAGAGGTGCAGACCCGCGACCGACGGCACCGGGCGCAGCCGCTCGTCGCGCTCCAGCGCGGCGCTGATCAGCGCGTGGCGGGCGGCGTACTCACGGGTCGCCTTCCTGATGTGGCGCGCCAGCAGCCCCTCGTCGATGAAGCGGGCCAGCGCGGCCTGCGTGGGCAGCGACCCGTGCCAGTCGGTGAGCTGCTTGGCGGCGCGCAGCGCCGCCGCCAGCGAGGCCGGCGCGACCAGGAAGCCCAGCCGAAGCGCGGGCAGCAGCGTCTTGGAGAACGAGCCCACGTACACCACCCGGCCCGCGCGGTCGAGGCTCTGCAGCGGCTCCAGCGGGCGGTCCCCGAAGCGGAACTCGCTGTCGTAGTCGTCCTCGACCACCACCGCGCGGCGCCGCTCGGCCCACGCCAGCAGCGCCGTGCGCCGCGCCAGCGACATGGGCGTACCGAGCGGGAACTGGTGGGACGGCGTCACGTACACGAGCCGGACCCCGTTCGGGATGGCGGAGACGTCGATGCCCTCGTCGTCCACCGGCACGCCGACGACCCGGGCGCCGAGCGAGCGGAACAGCAGCCGGGCCGGCGGGTAGCCCGGCTCCTCGACCGCCACGCACGCGCCCGGCTCGATCAGGACGCGTCCGACGAGGTCGAGCGCCTGCTGCGCGCCGTTGGTGATCAGCACGTCCTCCGCGCCCGCCCGTACGGAACGGCTGACGCCGATGTGCCGCGAGATCGCCTCCCGCAGGCCCTCGTGGCCCGCCGGGTCGCCGTAGCCCGGGGTGATCGCGCTCACGCGCAGCTCGCGGGCCACCAGCCTGCGCCAGGTCTCCATCGGGAACAGCCGGGGATCCGGCACCCCGGCCCGGAAGTCGTACCGCGCGGGGGACATGGGCGTCGCGGCGGGCGGCATGGAGCGCCACAGGGCGCGCGGCAGCACCACGCCCCGGGGCGCGGCACGCCCGCGCACGGGCTCCGCCGCCACGAACGTGCCCGCGCCGGCCCGCCCCACCAGGAAGCCGTCGGCGACGAGCCGGTCGTAGGCGACGGCGACGGTGTTGCGGGAGATCTCCAGGCGCCGCGCCAGCTCCCGCGTCGGCGGCAGCCGCTCCCCGGAGCGCAGGCGGCCGTCGAGCACGGCCTCCAGGAGCTGCCGGTAGACCTGTGCGGCCAGGTCACCCCGGCCGGTCAGCGTGACATGAACCTCCATGCCGCCCCCTCTTGCTGGACCGCGCTTGGCCCAATCAGTTTGACAGAAATTGGAGCTTATATCGGGACAAGGTGCTCATTAGGGTCGATGTCATGACCGAACGCATGAACCTCGGCGCCCTCGCCGGAGAGGCATACCGCGCGATGGCCGGGCTCGACCGCTTCGTCGCGCAGAGCACCCTGCCCGCGCCGCTGCTGGAGCTCGTCCGGCTGCGCGCCAGCCAGATCAACGGATGCGTGTACTGCGTGGACATGCACAGCTCCGACGCCCTGCAGGCCGGCGAGAGCCACGCCCGCCTGCACGCCGTCGCCGTGTGGCGCGAGGCGCCCTTCTTCGACGAGCGGGAACGCGCCGCGCTGGCCTTCACCGAGGCCGCCACCCGCCTGTCCACGCACGACGTCACCGACGAGATCTGGGACGAGGCCGCCCGGCACTTCGACGAGCAGCAGCTCGCCGCGCTGGTGGTCGCCGTGGCCACGATCAACGCCTGGAACCGCATGGGCGTGGCCACCCGCATGACCCCCGAGTCGTACAAGGGCTGACCCGTGCGTCCGGACCCCAGGACCTCCGCCCCCCCGAACCGCAGAACCTTCGCCCGCTGCCTGAGCCTCCGGACCTTCGCCCGCCCTTCGGCACGCCCCTCGGCACGCCTTTCGGCACGCTTTGAAGTGGGGACCTCGGCACGCCCCGAGCTCAGGGTTCTGACCGCCGCCCAGCTCGTCGCCTCGACCGGCGACGGCGCGTACATCGTCACCTCGGCCCTGTACTTCACCGGCGTCGTCGGCATGTCGCCCGCGCAGGTCGGCGTTGGGCTCACGCTCGGCTGGGCGGTCGGCGCGGTCGCCGGGGTCCCGCTCGGCCACCTGGCCGACCGGCGCGGCCCGCGCGGCGTCGCCGTGGTCCTGGCCCTCGCCACCGCCGTGGCGGTCGCCTCGTTCGTCCTGGTCCGGTCGTTCGCGCCGTTCGTGGTGGTCGTCTGCGCGTACGGTGCCGCGCAGACCGGGCTGTCGGCCGCCCGCCAGGCCTTGCTCGCCGGCCTCGTCGACACCGCGAGCCGGACCCGCGCGCGGGCGGCGCTCCAGTCCTCGCACAACGCCGGGCTGGCGGTCGGCGCCGCGCTGGGCGGGCTCGCCCTGCACCTGAACGTCCGGGAGGCGTATCTGACGGTGCTGCTGGCGGACGCGGCCTGCTTCGTGGTCGCCGCCCTGGTGCTGCTCCGGCTGCCGTCCGTGCCCGCGGCGCCGGTGTCGAGCGATCCCCGGATGGCGGTGCTGCGCGACCGGCCGTACGCGCTGGTGACGCTGATCAACACGGTCATGCTGCTGTACATGCCGATGCTCAGCCTGATCGTCCCGCTGTGGATCGCGCAGCGCACCGCCGCCCCCACCTGGACGGTGTCCGCGCTGCTGCTGGTCAACACGGCCGGGGTGGTGCTGTTCCAGGTACGGGTCGCCCGGCGGATCCGCGGCCTGGCCGACGCCTCCTCCGCGGTACGGCTGGCCGGACTGGTCATGCTGGGAGCCTGCGGGGTGTTCGCGCTGTCGTCCTTCGGCTCGTCCCCCTGGTCGGCCGTGGCGGTGTTGCTGACCGGGGTGGGGCTCCAGGTGGCGGCCGAGCTGCTGCTGGCCTCCGGCTCCTGGGAGATCAGCTTCACGCTGGCCCCGGACGACAAGCAGGGGCAGTACCAGGGGTTCTTCGGCAGCGGCACGGCGGTGGCCCGCATGCTCGGTCCGGCGCTGCTGACGACGCTGGTGATGGGGTGGGGGACTCTTGGGTGGGTGGCCTTGGGGCTGGTCTTCGTGGGAGCGGGGGCGGCGATGCCGCCGGCCGTACGGTGGGCGCGGCGACGAGCGACGGTGGACGGCGCCGGCGCGCTGCCGAGATGACGAGGCCCTGCGGAAATCACGAGATGACGACGCCCTGCGGAAATCATGAGTGAGATGGGAAAAACCCGCGCGCCATGCCCCCGCCAGATCCGATCATTGTCCAAGATGGGATGGGTAAGGCAGGTCTCACCTGCGCCGGCCTGGCCTTGCTTTGCACATTCCGTACATCTGGTTCGTGCGCGACACAGGGACCGCTGCGATCCCTTGCTAGGCTGCATGTCAACCGTTGGGTCTCACCCCGGCAGGTGAGGCCGTCGAAGAAGTGGGGTCACACCGTGAAGAAGCTGCTTGTTCTGGCGCTGGTCGCCCTTGGGGGGTTGCTGATCTGGCGCAAGGTGCAGGCTGACCGCGCCGAGCTCGATCTGTGGACCGAGGCCACCGGCAGCGAGAACTAACCGACCTGGCGAGGCGATGAGTGACGTCGTCCCCATCAGACTGGCGTGCCTCGACCTGGCGGGCACAACAGTAGGTGACATCGCCATGGTGGAACGCGCCTTCGCTGAGGCGATCGCCACACAGGGCATCGTCCCCGGGACCGGTGCGTACGCGCGCGCCATGGTGCACGTACACCGGTCCCGGGGCTGCCCCAAGATCGATGTCTTCCGAGGGATCTTCCCCGACAACGAAGCCCAGGCACAGGCCGCCAACCTGACCTTCGAGCGCTCCTACGAGGGCGCCCTGGAGCGGGCCGGCCTCGTTCCCATGCCCGGAGTCGTCGAGGTCCTCGACAAGCTCCGCGGCTCCGGTCTCCGCCTCGCGCTCGTCACGGGCTTCAGCCGGACCACCCTGAGCCGCATCCTCAGCGTGCTCGGCTGGGACGACAAGATCGACCTCGCCATCTCCCCCGAGGACGCCGGCGGCCGCGGCCGCCCCTGGCCCGACATGATCCTGCACGCCGTGCTCCGGCTCGGCATCGAGGACGTCCGCCAGGTCGCCGTCATCGGCGACTCCGAGAGCGACATGCTCTCCGGCCGCCGTGCGGGCGCCTCGATCGTGGCGGGCGTCATGACGGGCGTCCACAGCCGCGAACGCCTCCTCAAGGGCGGCGCCACCCACATCCTCGACACGATCGCCGACTTCCCCAGCCTCATACTCAGCACAGACATGACCACGCACCACATAGGGACGCCGGGCCGGTAAGCTATCTCGTCGAAGGGGCCTTAGCTCAGCTGGCAGAGCGCCTGCTTTGCAAGCAGGATGTCAGGAGTTCGAATCTCCTAGGCTCCACCGCAGGTCAAAGGCCACTTCCCATGATCGGGGAGTGGCCTTTTAGATCTTGTACAGCTACAGTCCCAGCCCAAGCCTCTCGATGTGCGCGTGAGTCTCGGATGTCGACGGTGGACTGTTTGGGTCGGCCAAGCATGCACCAGTCGCTGGCGGACGAACCGCGCCATCGGCGCCGTCAGAGTGGTAGATGCCCGCAGCTCACAGGCGGCGATCTAGAAGTTGTCGGAGGGTTCTGGCACCCTCGTCGAGAATGACGGTAAGCGTCAAGCATCGCCGAGGAGACCAGTGAACCCTTGGGAGATACGCCAATTTGTCGAGTGGGGCGCGCAGGGAGCGTCCGGGCGCGCATGGTTCGGGCGTGGCGTCTTAGATGGCTTGGCGGCCACTCTTGACGAGCATCACTACGGAACCCATGAAGACCTCATCCCTGGTGTGATCGGCTGCGTGCCATGGTTTGATAACCGAGCAATCAGTCAGCGACTTCAGAAAGACCCGTGCTGCATTGTCGTGGACAAGCCTGCTCCTAAACGACGGTTGGGGTTGGCTGCACAAGAACTCGCTGCACGAGGTTGGGGCATCAACACCCACGCCATCAGCCACCTTTATGACCTCATGCCCTTTGATTCCTGGGGGGACGAGCCGGTCAGTCCGTACGAGGAACTGGGTGTCACCGTCGGCCCCGTCCGGATGGCAGGCTTCAGGGGCACGAGTCCCACTCTTCACTGCAAGATCCTTGTCCTGGGGGTCTTGGTGGAGGACTACGAGGAGTGCACCGGTGAGGAGTTCCAGCCGAGATCCGTATGGCTAGGAAGCGCCAACTGGACAGAGGCGTCCGCGCGGGGGCATCTCGAATTTGGTCTTGTCTCAAAAGATCGACAGCTTGTTCGAAGCGCGTACGAATTCGTCACACGTGTCATAGCGATCAGTGAGCCCTTGACATCGACATCCGTGAGGCCAAATCCAGAGCTAGCGCCGGTCGAGTACGAGGACGAAGAGCTGGCGGACATCATGCGTCGGCTCCGCGCTTATGAGGAGAAAGAAGACAGATCCAATGGCCGGCAAATATAACCTTACTCTTGAGTCCGCGCATAGGATATGGCGCCTATGTGCCTCACGCCATGACACGGCCACTTCATAACGAGGAAGTGGCCGTGATTGTCATTGGCTACGAGTCCAAGCACTTGCCGAGCTGCGTAAGGGCTCGTCGTGTCTCCTCTGAGGAGACCTCGGCGTACACGTTCATCGTGACCGAGATTTGAGAGTGGCGCAGGATCTGCATGGCCACGCGCGGGTGGACGTTGAGGGCGACGAGCAAGGATGCGCAGGTTTTGCGGGTGGCGTGGACATGCACCTTGCGCACCCCGGCCTTGTCGCAGGCGTTCGCGAAGCTGCGCCGGAAGTTGGACGGCTCGATTGGCCGGCCGCTGGCGGTGGTGAAGACGAGGCCGGTCTCGTGCCAGTTCTCGCCCGCTGCATCGCGGGCGGTGTCACGTGCCCGTTGACGGGCACGGAGCGCGGTCGTGACGATCTCCGGGAAGGGGAGCGTCGCGTCGGAGGCGTCGGTCTTGGTGCGGCGGTGCAGCAGCTTGCCGGCTACCCGCTGGAGCTGCCAGCCGATCGTCATCTCGGCCTGGTCGAGGTCGACGTCCTCCCAGCGCAGCCCGAGCGCCTCGCCGAGGCGGAGGCCGAGGACGAGGACCAGGACGTACGCCGGGTACATCGGGTCTTCCCGGCTGCGCGCACACTCCAGGAAGGTCCGGGCGTCGTCCACCGTCCAGGGCTTGACCTTGCGCTTGCGGGGGACCGGCATCTTGATGTTGGCGGCGACGTTGCGGGTCAGGGTCTCCTCGCGTACGGCGTTGCTGAGCGCGGCACGTAGCGTCATATAGGCGTCGTGGACGGTCCACTCCGAGGGAGCTGACTTGCAGCACTTGCCAATGGCGCAGCAGTGCCGACGGCGTTTGGGGTTGCTGTGGTGCTCCGGCCGGGCGGCGTCCTTGCCCTGATCGCAGCACTGGCAGGACTGGCGGATCTTGTTCACCCACGTCTGCACGTCCCGGACGGTCAGCTTGTCGAGCCGCTTGGCGCCGAGCGCGGGGATGATGTAGAGGCGGGCGAACATCTCGTAGTTCGCGGCGGTCTTGGGGGCGAGGTTGGGTTCCACGACGTTCTTGAGCCAGTAGGCCAGGTAGTCCGAAAGCTTCGGCGACTTGGTGACGACCGGCCCCTTGCGGGCCTGCTCGTGGAGCTTGAGCCACTTCTCGTGGGTCTCCTCGCGCGTCTTGCCGTAGGCCCACTTGCGCGTCCTCTTGCCCTCGGGGGTGGTGACCCAGACGTAGCCGGCCCAGCCGTTCTTGTGAGGGAAGATCGAGCCCTCGTTGTTGGCACGGGTCCGGCGGCTTTTGCGGGGGCGCTTGGGCTCTTCGGGAGCGATCTTGGTCGGCATCAGGCAGCTTCCTCGCAGAGTCGGGTGACGTAGGCGTCGAGGGCGGTGGCGGGGATGCGTCGACAGCGTTCGCCGACGAGGATCGAGGCGAGTTCGCCGGAGCGGATGAGGTTGTAGACCGTCCACCGGCTGACCTTGAGCAGCGCCATCGCTTCGGGCACGGTGAGGAGTTCAGCGCTCATGCGCAGCTCCAGGCCGGTTGCTGGTGAGCGCGGCGATGAGGAGGAGGTCGCCGGCGGAGTGGCCCTTGCCCGCGTACTGCCATTCAGTGATGACGAGGACGGTGTCGTCATCGAAGGGCAGTCGGCCGCGAGTGACCTCTTTGGTGTGAACGAAGTGCTCGCGCGCTGCTCGCAGGTCGCAGAGGGTGGGGCCGTAGTGGCGGGAGCGGGTGGAGAAGTGGCCGCGGAAGCCGAGCATGTGGGCCCAGTGGGTGAGGCGAAGGTCGGCCAGGTCCGCGATGGCGCCCAGGCGTAGGCATTCGGTGATGAGGCGTTTGGCGTGGTCGCGGAGGTTGTAGGCGTCGAGGTTGTCGAGGGGGTTGATGCGGCGGTCTAGGGTGCCGACGCATTCGGCGGCTTTGGTGGCGTAATTGGCGATGTAGCCGGCGACGCCGCCGGGTGGGCAGCCAATCTCGCCTAAGGCGACGGCCGGGTACAACGCGGCGGGTGACCTGATCAGCTCCACCGATCGGCGCGGACAGACGACCATGGCTGTTTATGACGGGCTCGGCCGCAAGGTCCAGGTCACCGCGCCCAGGACGGGCACGGCCCCAGCCGGTGTGTGGACCTACGGCTACGACCTGCTCGGCGAAGTACTGTTCCAGACCGACCCAACCGGGGCCCGCACGGAATCCACCTATGACGATCTCGGGCGCCAGATCACTCTGACCACCATCGAACGCAAGCCGAGCCAGGCGGCGTTCGTCACCAGAATGGAATATGACGACGCCGACAGGGTAACCAAAACGACGCGGCCGACCGGGGACACGACCAGTCGTATGTACGACGCCACGGGTGCGCTCACCGGACAGACCGACGCGCTCGGTAATACCACGACCTTCGACTACGACGTGGCGGGACGTCCCATCAAGACGACCAATCCGCTGGGACTGGTCAGCACCGCCAGTTTCGACTTGGCTGGCCGAAAGACACAGATACAGGATCTGGGCGCGAACGAATCGGTTCTGCGCACCAGAAGGTTCAGCTACGACGCGGCCGGCAACGCGATCAGCCAAACCTCGGCCGAGGGCCACACCACTACTCGCAGGTTCGACGCCGCCAACAGGTTGATCGAGCAGCATGAGCCAGTGTCAGCGGCCGAGAAGATCATCACCTCTTTCGGGTATGACGCCACCGGAGCCCTGACTCGGTCGACCGACGGCCGCGGGAACGCGACCTACACCACGTACAACAGCCTCGGCCTGGTCGAGTCGATGATCGAACCCAGCACCACGGCCCATCCCGACCTGGCCGCCCGGACCTGGACCACCGTTTACGACGCGGGCGGCAACCCCGTTACCAGTCTCATACCTGGTGGCGTCCGCGTCGACCGCACCTTCGACGAGTTGAGCCGGCTGGTCAAGCAGAGGGGCACTGGCGCGGAGGTCGCGACCGAGGACAAGACCTTCGGCTACGATCAAGCTGGCAGGCTCATCACCGCGAATGGCCTCAGTTTCGCCCTCAATGATCGCGGCCTACTGCTGAAGAGCACAGGCCCGGGCGGAGACATCAACGCTTATGCCTACGACCCCAACAACCGACTTGTCCAGCGGGTCGATGTCACCGGCACGTCCACCTTCACCTGGGACGACGCCGACAGGCTCACCCAGTCGGTCGACCCGGTCAGCGCCACCGCGATCGACTACACCTACGACAAGGCATCACGCCTCACCAGCATGGCGTACGGCGCCAGCGGAGCCCGCCGCAGCTACACCTACGACTCCTTGAACCGCTTGACCAAGGATCAGCTCACCACGTCGTCGAACAGCCCGATCGCCTCAATCGAGTACGGCTACGACCTGAACGACAATCTGATCTCCAAGTCCACCACGGGCACCGCGGGGACCAGCACCAATGCCTACACCTACGACCAGTCCGACCGGCTCACCTCCTGGACTGCCCCCGACGGCAAGAAGACCGCCTACGAGTGGGACGCCGCGGGCAACCGCGTCCGGGCTGGCGACAAGACCTATACCTACGACGAACGCAACCGCCTCACCGAGGGCGGCGGTGCCACGTTCACCTACACACCGCGAGGCACCCTGGCCGAGCAGTCCGACGGCAGGGTACGCATTATGAAGTTCGACGCCTTCGACCGGCTCGTCGACGACGATGGAGTCCGGTACGCCTACGATGCCCTCGATCGCGTCACCACCCGCACCCAGGGCGAGGAGACGACCTTCCACGTCTATGACGGCACAACCAACAACATCGTCGCCGTCATCGACGCCAACGACGTCAAGAAGGCCGTCTACGGCCGGGATGCTGCGGGACATACCGTCAGCCTTTCCGACGGAGCCGGCGCCCAATTGGCGTTCAGCGATCTGCGTGGTGACCTCGTCGGCACCTTCAAGGCCGACGGGACGAGCCTGGTCGATTCGATTCAGTACGACCCCTTCGGAGAGGTGGTGACCTCGAGCGGCGCCAAGCACGACCTCGGTTACCAGGGTGCCTACACCGACCCCACCACCAAGAAGGTCAACATGGCCGCCCGATGGTACCAGCCGGCCACCGGCAGTTTCGTCTCACGAGATTCTGTGTCCTTGCCAGCGGACCCGTCGGTTCAGCTCAACCGCTACGCCTACGCCAATGCCAACCCGCTCACCAACGTCGACCCCGACGGGCATGCATCTTGCGCGAAGAAGCCCAACCAGACGAAGTGCAAGGTCGACAAGGAGATCGACAAGGGGCACAAGTCCTGCGTCAAGAACTACGGCAAGCAGTGCAAGGAGGCGGAGAAGGAGTACCGGCAGTGCAGGGGCCAGGCGTCGAAGACCGTGTGCCGCGAGGCTCAGAGTGTATACATGACCTGCCGCACGTACTCCTCCACCAAGAAGGTGTGCGGCGAGGCGGGCGACATCTACGTGGACTGCCGCGACAAGCACACCAGGACCCACTGCGGCCAGGTCGAGCGGAACTATGAGTCGTGTCGCGATGACCGGGGTAGATCCGTGTGCCGGGACGCCAGCGGCGCCTTCTCGACCTGTCTGTACAGCCGGAAGAATGTTGGTACCTGCCAGGAGGCCGACACCGAGTACCTGGAATGCCGGGACTCCGGCACGCAGAAGACGACCTGTCGTCAAGCGTGGGGGTTCTACCTCAACTGTCGGGACAAGAACAATCCGGCGCATGCCTGCTCTGAGGGCACCGACTACTTCGAGGAGTGCAGGACCAAGGACGACCACGGCCTCGACGCATGCCGCCTTTCCAGCAACTCCTACGTCAAATGCCGGACGGCCAAGCAGGAGCAGGACGTGTGCGACCTGTTCGGCGACGCGCAGGCGCAGTGTGTGGACGACAAGGGGGTCAAGAACTGCGTACCCAAGGGCGTTCGCAAGAAGTGTGGCAAGACCGACCTCAAGGAGTACTGCAACATCTACATTGACGCGGCAACCGCCACCCTCATCAAGAACATCTTCGGGATGGTGGGAGCGCTGGCCGGCGTCTGCGCCGGGGTAGCCACGGGGGTCGCCGTCGCGAGCGCCGGGCCCACGGCCGGGGTCGGCGCAGTGATCGCAGGCGTGGTGGCCGCGGCCTGCGGCCTTCACGCGGCTGGGTCGGCGGCCGTCGCGGCGGCCGTGGACCTGCTGAACACGAATGGCAGAGGCTTCAAGATCGTGATAGGCCGGTTCAACGTCTCAGGGACACCCTTTGGATACGTGACCCCTCGCTAGTGGGAATGGAGCGCGCATGCAGAAGCGAACGGTCGGACTCCTGCTCATCGGCTCCGGGGGCCTGGCCATTGTGATGTGGTGGATCATGGGAATGCTGGACGTGCCCGGTCTCCGCGGGCTACGGCTCGTGCTGCTTCTGGCGGCGCTCCAAGCGATCATCGCCGGGACGACCACCCTCATCCTGTTGTGTGTGCGCCGGCGGTAGCCGCTGGACCGGCGTTCGGCTGGTTGCTGCGTACAGCAGCGCGATACAGCAACGCCGTCTTACACGATCAGACGCCACCAGACTGGAGCCAGCACGTGACCAGGGTCAGGAGCCCTCTACGCCGTGACTGGCTCCCGTTTGCAAGCAGGATGTCAGGAGTTCGCATCTCCTAGGCTCCACGTAGGTTCGCAGGGGCACCCACCCGTCACCCGATTCGGTGGGTGCCCGTCTGCTTCCCGCCCCTGAACAAAGGGCCTCGCTTCGCTCGGGCTGTCCTTCCTTTGGGGCGCTTCGCGCCCGGGGCTTCGCGTTCGGACGCTGTCGCGCCGAGAGGCTTCGCCGTGGGGGCGCTTCGCGCGAAGGGCTTCGCCGTGGGGCGCTTCGCGCCGGTGGGCTCAGGCGTCGCTTCCAGTCGGGCCGAGGGCCCGACCCCTGGAGGACCTCGCTCCGCTCGGACGCCTCCCAAAACACGCAAGCCGCTCAATGAGTCGAGAACAAGGCGTCAATCATGTCGATAGGGATATACGCAGGCGCGGAGGTGCACCACGGCCCTGAGGACCATCGTGGTGCAGCACGAATAATTCTTCGGAGGTCTCGTGCGCCCCTACGTCTTGGTGAGCTGTGCAACATATCTGCCAACATGCCACCCGCGACGCCGACCAACGGATCAGCCACGCGCTGAGTCCCCATGCGCGCCTTGAGGCTGGCAGGTTCACACCTCTTGCTGCATCTGGCTTACGCTGACATCCGCCTCGCGGAGGTATACCGGTCGCTATACTGCTGCATGTGGCAGGCGAGTGGGACGTCTACATCGTCGACGAGGTCCGCGAGTGGATCGAGCAACTCGACGACGCGACACATAGGCGTGTTGTGCAAGCGATCGACGCGCTTGCCGAAGGCGGACCAGGTCTGGGGCGGCCGCTTGTCGATACGATCACCGCTTCGCGTCTGCAGAATGTTGAAGGAGCTACGGCCGGGGACCGTGCGGATCTTGTTCGCCTTCGATCCATGGCGGTCCAGCATCCTGCTGGTCGCGGGTGACAAGGCCGGACAGTGGAATGCCTGGTACAAGCAGGCCATCCCGCTCGCTGAGCAGCGCTACGAGATCTACATGAAGGAACGGCAGGCGGAGGAGGGCAGATCATGACGGGGTATGCGCGCTGGAAGGATATTCGTGCTGAGCATGTCGAACGTGCCGGCGGCGAAGACGTCGTTGAGGCGGGCAAGCAGGAACTCCTCGCCAAGGTGCAAGGACACCGGCTTGCTGAGATTCGCCGTAGCCGCGGGTTGACCCAACAGGCCATTGCGCAGCGCATGGGAGTCACCAAGGGTCGTATTTCGCAGATCGAGCAAGGCAAGATCTCCGGGCAGGACGTGCTCGCCCGGTACGCCACCGCTCTGGGCGGTCGGCTCCATCAGTCGATCTACTTCGATGACGGTGACATCGCTGCCATCGCCTGAGGCGGTGGCGAAGAGGTTCATATCGTCTGGTATCTCCGATACAGCAGTGCCATCTAGAAGGGTGAGCAGGTCACCAAACGTACGTCTACCCAGGAGTCCCCTCTTGGTGTGGACATCGGGTGATAGGAGCGCCGGTCCGGGGCGCCGCGTACAGCAGCGGCTACAGCAACGGTGGCTTACCTGATCACACATAGCCAGCCCGCACCTGCTGCCTGATCCGGTCAGGGACCTCCCTGCGTGGTGACCAGCTCCCGTTTGCAAGCAGGATGTCAGGAGTTCGAATCTCCTAGGCTCCACATAGGTTCGCATGCACCCATCCATCACCTGATTCGGCGGGTGCCTGGTCAAAGGGCCTCGCTTCGCTCGGGCTGTCCTTCCTTTGGGGCGCTTCGCGCCCGGGGCTTCGCGTTCGGGCGCTTCGCGCCGGTGGGCTCAGGAAGAGAGGCGGGCGACATCGACGTGAACTGCCGCGACAAGCACACCAGAGCCCACTGCGGCCACGTCGAGCGGAACTATGAGTCGTCTCGCGATGACCGAGATAGATCCGTGTGACCCCAATAAGGTCGACACATCCCTGATTCGTCGCGAGGTAGGCGCATCGGTCGCTGTGAGCCGACTGAGGGAAAGATCGACTTTGCCCTATGGTTGCGCTTTGTGAAGCGCCATCAATGGGGATGTCTAGCAGCTATCCTTCTGCCGCTCGCCATAGCATCCGGCCTGGTCATGGCACCTATCTGGCGCGACAACCCGCGCCTCGAAACCCTGTACCAGCGAGTGCTCGACTACCCGCTTCCCCCCAGGACGCGGGACTACTTTCCCATGGACCGGGACGTCACCTTCGGCAAGAACCTGGTCATGGGAAGCGGCCGCTACTGCGACTACCGGATCAGGCTCACGCTTCACACTGCGCTCACCCAGGAGGAGATTCAGACCTACTACAGCAAAGCCATCATCATGGGAGCCGAGACCAAGGCCATGATCTCCTTGTATTTCGAGGATTCGGACGACGCAGGAGGACGCCGGGGCGCCGTGGAGGCCTACGACTCCCATGGCTGGAACTGGAACTGGCGCTGTATGTAAAACGAGCACGTGGCGCACCAACGGCCGCCAGAGGCATCCCGAACGGCCCCGAAGACGGCCAGTAGCGGCGCGTTCTTCGCCATGCCGAGCTGCTTGACCTCCTGAACGGTCGGCATAAGCCTGGTGACCTGCTCCACGATGTGATCGAAACGCACCCCCTGCACGACTGAAAGTGCTGCCGAATCAGTCGGGGGCAATCATGCTGTGTGCGATTGTTGGGATGCGACTGCGTGAAGGACCGTAGCCCCTGTGCAAGGTGGACGCCGATTAGTGCTTCTGGCTCATGCGTCAGTATTCCGGTTCATGGGCTCTGTCTAGATGGTTCTCCCGGGTGTGAGACGACCATGAAGACTCCCGTGAAGGGTGGGTCAGGTGCAACGAGCCGCCATATTACTCCGGTGAAGTCGCGGAACCACTTCTCATCGAAGTTCTCCACGTTCCAGTACCGTGACTCCACGGGCACCTCTTCGAAGTCTCCGTCCTTTATCGCGGCGCTCAGCCACTCTTTGAAGCGAGAGAATTCTCCTGGGCTGTCAAATCCATGGATCTCGTCGTAGTGCTCGGTCATCTCACCTCGCCGGGAACTCGCCACGATCGGTGATCCAGTCCGGATCAACGTGCTGCGTTATCACTACCTGGCTGCCCCCTCCAGTCAGCCCGCCCTGCTCGGCTGCCACGCCTTCATAAAAGGTGACTCCAGGGGGCACGCGGATCTCCACCCATTTGGTTGCCGTATTTCCCCACTTGGCGAACAAGGCGCTGTCGAGAATTGCTTGGACTGGGCCAGTAGGTTTCACCCTCGTCCAGTATGCTCCGAGTTCGCCAGCGGTGCCACCGTAGACTCGGTAGAGCGTGGTCGGACTGGTTGTCGTGACTGTCGAATAGGTGTTGCTCCTGAATGTGGCAATGGCGTCTCGGTCGGCAAGAGGGCCAGGGTTCAGGGGGCCGTGTCGGATTTCTGAGGGGCCTGTTGTGCCAGGGTCGCCGGCCGCTCCTCGGCTCGCGGTCCCGGGCGTAAGACCATCAGCCAGGTTTTCCGCGGCTTTGGCAGCAGCGCCGGCGTCTTCGGCAGCCTTGACCACGCCGGTGCCCATTCTGGCGGCTGCGGTAGAGGCTGTGCCGGCACCTGCAGTGGCGGCTGCGAGCGTTATGTCGGGGACCAGCCTGCCGAACCAACGGGCGGGGTTCTGGGTGAGGGTCTTCCAGTCGGAGGCCTGTTTGAGGAACTCGAGGGGGTGCTGTGCGGCGAAGGTGCCGGCCTTGCTCGCCCCCTCCAGCCTGTTCAGGTAGCCGTCCCAGTCGGTGACCATCCCGCCGAGAGACGCCTGCCAGCCCTGCTTGATCAGGCTGACGCCGCCTTCGGCGGCGCCCTGCCACATCGGCTTGGCCAATCGGTCGACGTAGGTGTGGGCGAGCTTTCCTACTTGTGGCAGTCCGGCGAGGTTGGCGGCGGACTGTACGGTGTCGGCCCAGCGGTCGCCTGCCCAGTCCACGGCCTCGGTGAGTGCGTTGGTGACGCTGGCGAAGGCGTCCTCGTCTGCGGGTGGGGCTGGAGAGGGGGTCGGTGGGGTCTTGAGGAGTTCGGTGCGGCGTCGTCGCAGGTCGGTTCGCTGGTCGACCAGCCATGTTCCGGCTTGGGCGATGTGCTGACCGGGGCGGGAGTCCAGTCCGAGCCTTGATAGAACTCCAGACAGGTCGCGGCCCGTCTCCTGCCAGATGCTTCCGGTATGGCCCAGTTCGTCGTGCAGAGCCTGTATGAGTGCGGGATCGCCGCCCACGTATCCGCCGCGGGGTGGGGAGAGGGGAGCGGGAGTCGGACGAGGGTACGGTGCGGCGAAGCTGGGCGGCTCGCCCCCGGCCCTGGCGACGCGTTCTGTCTCGTGGAAGGCGTCCATGAACGCGCGTTGTACCGTGTGGTGGCGTTCAAGCATCCCGTCGTGCAGCCGTTCGGCGCCCGGTCCGATCAGGGCCCCGTCACCGAACAGCCGGAAGGCCTTGTCGAGCGCATTTCCCTGCTCCTCGGCCAGCCGTGCAATAGTTCGTAGCGCCGTTCGTGCCTCTTCCGATGTGACCACCGGCGTCCCTCGCCTGCTCGGGGGTACGGCTCACGCGCCCACCAGCGTAAGAAGAGCGACGTGATCGCGAACGGTGACATTCCTGATGTGTATGGGCAGATCTGGTGAACGGGGCAAATTACCGTCGCTCGGGCAATGGGTGGCTCTCCTGTGGTTGCCGGATGGCTGGCTCGCGAGCAACGTGGCTGACCTCCTATTAGGCAAGCGACGCCATACGAAGGCCTGCGCCACGCACCCATATCGACAGGATGGACTGCCGCCGACGAAGCGTGATGTGTCACCATCTCCAGATGGCGAACCATCGTGATTCGGTTCAGCGGGTCGGGGCCTATGCGATATGCATCAACGAAGAAGCCGCCATACTTCTGTCCCGGTTCGCAGAGCCGGACTGTCGCTGGGGCCCACCGGGTGGCGGCGTGGAGCACGGCGAACATCCTGCTGACGGGGTTGTCCGCGAAGTGCATGAGGAGACTGGATACCGGGTGAAAGTCGTCCGGTTGCTCGGAGTTCACTCCAACGTATGGCACAGCCCGGATGCCGAGGTTCACGCGACGAATCTGTTGTACGAAGTGGCCGTGGTCGGAGGATGCCTCCAGAACGAAACCGGTGGCAGCTCCGACCAGGCGGCGTGGGTCTCGTTGGCAGAGCTGCCGGAGCGACGCCATACGGAACTTCTCGATGTTGGCCTTGACCTGTTCCGGTGTTCCCCTCCAGAGGGCCGCATCGATGTCACCGCGTAACGGCGTCTCGAGCGTCCATGGTCAGCTACCTGGACCAGCCGGGTTGCAGTTCGGGTTGCAATGTGTGCGCCGACGAGCAGACTAAGGGCTGGAGGTGAGGGTCGTTCTCCAGCGGGGAGTTCCACCTTCACCTTCAACCTTTGACTTGCTTCCCTGCTGGGCGGAACGACGGCGACGGGACGATCAGGCAGGGAACGCGTGAGGAAACGCAAGGCTTTCCCGACCGATGATGGAAATGGCATGCTCTCCTCATGACTACGTCGAGGAGGAAGTGAACCGTGCTTCATACAACGCCACCGACGGAGCGGGAAAAGCTTGACACCCTTCGTACCTGGGGCAGCGTGCTCATCGCTGTCGGCCTCACGCTCTGTGTTGGTGCAGTTTTCTGGGCAGGCGGAAAGCCCTCTTGGCAAGTTCTCGGCATCTTCACGCTCGTGGCCATGGTTGGCTTGGGCTTGCGCATCGAAGGAGCCATACGGCAACGCTGACGCCAAGCAGCAGGATCCCGCTCGTTGCTTTCCTCGATGCAGTTCCAGGGGTCTCTTCAGGACGGATCACAACGGTCCCGATCGGATGGGAATCGAGGGGCAACAGCGAGGAGTCACGGAACACGTGATCAGCCCGCCAGGCCAGGGCCGAACGCCACCGACCGTCGGCATCGACGCCACCGGCATCGAGGCCCTGTCTGTCGCCGGGGTTCCGGCCTGCCCGGTGCCGTTCATGTGCGGCATGGCCGTCATCTGGTCGAAGTCCGCCGGCGCGAGCGGCAGCCACGGCATGGGCACCGGCCGTTCCGGCTGCACGAGTCATCCGTTGGTCGAGGCTTCGAAGTCCTTGACCGGCTCGACCTCCTCGACGATGTGGCACCCGTGCGGGAAGGTCATCTCGAACTCACAGGGATAGGCCCCTGCAGCGCCATCGTCCACCACCTCTTTCGCCTTATCCTTGAGGCAATTGCGCCCACTCGCTTTGCGAACTGTTCAAGGGTTACGCAGAAGGCGATCACCAGGGCTGTCTGGGGGGTAATGGGGGTGGGGGTGTGATTCCTTTTGGCCTTCAGAAATGGCCGAGAATCTTGACTATGCGGTCGGGCTCCCCTATGCCTTCGACCTGAATCCAGCCTCCGCCTCGAACATGACCGGCTGCGATCAAGCGGTCCTTCTGGCCTCGGGGAGCCAACAATGAGCGGTACGACTGGAACAACCCCTCGCCCGTGTCGGGGAAAAGGTACCGGTAGGCATAGACCGCGCCCCATCGCGTCCACTCATGACGGACCACAGGACGATTCATTGCCGACAGGAACCAGTGGGCGGCCTGGTTCGCGAGTCCGCTCGGGGTGCCAGACACGCTCATCGCGAAGCTTGTCGGCGGCTCGGGGAGACAGTACTCCTGGTTGAGGAGTCTGTCCGCACGCAGCCGGCCATCCTTGACGTGGACGCCCACGGTGAAGAGGAGGAGATTCTTTCGTGGTGGAGTGACGTCCAGTATGGCGATGAGCGGTTCTCCGGCCTCTGGGGGAATGAGGCAAGTGTCTTGCGGCGTGACAGGCCAGTTTGTAGCGTTTGCTCGCAGCACCTCGATGAAGGCTTCATCGTCAGCGTTGAGGAGCTCATCACTCTCGAACCATCCCGTCTTGTTCACACAGGAAAGACTAGGAACTACATCGGCTTCCCAACCAGGGCTGCCTTCGTCCCTCGTGCCACCGGTGTGCGGTTCCCGCGCGGACACGCCACCCAGAACACGCCCAGCCTTGATCAAGTCTCAGATCCGCACCAGAACAGGCGGGGGAGTACAGTTCGGGGACTGCTGAGAAGGTCGCTGGATCACCCGCGCCCTGATCCTGGCCGAGTACGGCTGCGGAGCATTCCGCCACCTCCGGCGGAAACCTGGAGTTCCGGGATGACCGCCCGCGTGGAGGAATCATGGGAATCCTGTAGGAGGTCTGCGAGCGTCGCGTGGACGGCCTCGGCGGCGGGAGGCAGCCATCGTGATCGGTGGCGGGCGAGCCACAGGCGTTGCGGAGCGATGGGCGGAGGTTGGAGTGCGGCGAGCCGGCCTTCGGCGAGTTCGCCGGCGACCGTGACAGCCGGGAGCAGGGCCAGGCCGAGCCCGGCTTCGACGCATCGCTTCACGGTCTCGATGCTGCCGAAGCGGGATGGGATGGTCTGTGGGGCGACGTCGGCGATCAGGCCGGCGAGCTCGTCGCTGTAACTGCATCCCTCCTCCAGCAACAGCACGCCGGCCGCCGCCAGCTCGGCTGGAGCGAGGGGACGGTTCCGGGGCAGGTCGGTGACGGCGGCGCCGACGAGGACGAGCTCCTGTACTGCGAGGCCGGTGACGTGGGCGTCGGGCGGATCGGCTGAGGGTTCGAGGACGAGGGCGAGGTCGGTGCTGTGGTCCGCGAGCGCGGCCAGCGCCGCCCGGGTGGTGGCAGGGGACAGCGAGAGCTGCACGTCAGGAAAGCGGGTTCTCAGCTCGGGAAGGAGAGGGGCCAGCTGGTAGGCGCACACGGAATCCGGTGCGCACAGGCGTACGGGGCCGGCGAGGCGGCCGGCTTCGGCGGTGAGCTCGGCCAGCATGCGTTCCTCGAGGTCGAGGAGCTGCCGGGCGCGTTCGGCGAGCAGCGATCCGGCGAGAGTCGGGACGACTCCGCCGGAACGCCGCTCCAACAGCCGCGCGCCGGTCAGCCGTTCGAGCGCCTGCACATGGGCGGTGATCGTCGACTGGACGAACCCTTGCTCCGCCGCCGCTGAGGTCATTCCTCCCGTGCGGACGACGGCGAGGAAGCTGCGGAGGAGGCGAGTGTCCATCGAGAATCGCGATCCGTTCATCGAAAGGCATCGTTGGACCCGATTCTAGTGTTGCGGGCAGACTGGGCGACATGACGAACGACCCTCGCCACCTTGCTTCCGGCACCGCCCAGCTGAACTCCAGCGAACGATCTCGCGTTCTGCGTTACACCGCCTTCGACGTGAACGGCGAGGGCGGCAACCCGGCCGGGGTGGTGCTCGACGCGCGCCACCTCGACGATGCGCGGATGCAGGAGATCGCCGCCGAGGTCGGCTTCTCCGAGACGGCGTTCCTCTTCGAGGATGAGTTCGAGGATGAGTTCGAGGGGGAGTTCGTAGGGGAGGCCGCCGGGGTGCGGCGCTTCACGGTCCGCTATTTCAGCCCGCTGAACGAGGTCGCCTTCTGCGGGCACGCGACGATCGCGACCGCGGTCGCGCTGGCCGAGCGGGACGGGGTGGGCGACCTGCTCCTCACCACGTCCGCCGGTGAGGTGGCCGTCGAGACCCGGCACGAGGACGGCCGGGTCGTCGCCACCCTGACCAGCGTGGCGCCGGTGGTGGGCCCGGTGGACGATGACGACCTCGCCCGCGCTCTGCGGGCCCTGCGGTGGGACGCGGCCGAGCTGGACCCGGCGCTGCCGCCACGCGTCGCGAACGCCGGCAACGACCATCTCGTCCTCGCCGCAGCCTCCCAGGAGAGGCTCGCGGACCTGGACTACGACCAGGAGGCGCTCGGCGAGCTCATGGCGCGGCGTGGCTGGACGACCGTCCATCTGGTGTGGCGTGAGACGCCCACCCTGTTCCACGCGCGCGACCCGTTCCCGCCGGGCGGGATCTACGAGGATCCCGCCACGGGTGCGGCGGCCGCCGCCTTCGGCGCGTACCTGCGCGAGCTCGGTCTGGTCGATCCGCCGGTACGGGTCACGATCCGCCAGGGAGAGGACATGGGACGCGCCAGCCGTTTGCTGGTCGACCTTCTGCCAGGAGCGACGACCGGCGTCAAGGTGAGCGGCACGGCGGCCCTCATCGGGGATGGCGGCACCCGTCCGGCCTCGGAGGCGGGGGCCGTCCTGCCGACCGATTGAGTGCCCGGTGCCCAAGAATTTCGGTTGCGCCGAAGCGCCATCACTTCTATGGGCAACTGGTTTGTTGGACGAGGTGCCCGGGAAAATCGGGCTGGATGGGGAATTCCGGCCGCTGTAGCCTTCACGCCATGACCACTGTCGAGATCTCGGGAACCTTTCTCCTTCCCAGGCGCCCGCTAAGGCTCGCACCGCAATAGCCATGCTGTTCATTTTCTGGTTCGGTGCGATCCTGCTGGGGAAACTCGTGCTCTGGACGAGCTGATGACGTGGTCACGCCATCAGGGCAGGGCGGGGGAGTCACTCCTATGAGTCGCCGCAGAGCCGAGCTCTTCGTCACGCGGCAGCCTTGTCGTCAGCAGGGCCGCTTGACGGTCAGGCGCGTGTGACGCTGAACTTCCACCCGTACGACGGCGTCTACCATTCCCGGTTCGATATCGGCACCAGCAATGGCGTGCGGTGCGTACGACCGTTCTCCTGCTCGGGAGCGCCCCCTCTACGACGCATTGAATTGTCGGCGCAGGCCCGTCGGCGCCGCCCCGCGGTTCGGATCCGCCCATTTCAGTGATCCGTGTTCTCAGATCGGCCGGTGTTCTGGACGTTCCACGAGGTGGCGGGTCAGGTCGAGCAGGTGCTGCAGGCGCAGGGTTCGGCCGCCGCTCCCAGGCAGCGGAACATGCAAGGGCTCGGTCCAGGCGGTGGGAATCGCCGCAGGTCCGTACACGGCTCCGGCGAGGCCGCCGGTGACAGCGGCGACGGTGTCGGTGTCGCCACCCAGGTCGATCGCGGCGCGGATGGCGTCCTCGTAGCTGCGGGTGGTGCGCAGTGCCCACACGGCTGAGCCGAGGCAGGGCCAGACGGCGCCGTTGACCTCGGTGGCCTGGTCGGGATGCCAGCCGGGGGCGAGGACGGTGGCGTAGCGGTCGCGATGGCCGGGGTGCACAGCGGTGAGGGTCTGGGAGAGCTCGTCCAAGGGGCTCTCACCGTCAAGCGCGACGCGGATCAGGTCGTGAAAGATCGCGGAGCCTTCCCAGGCCGCCGGGTCGCCGTGGGTGAGGGCGGCGAGGCGCCGAGCCGCGGTCATGGTGGCCTGGCGCCCGTCGCGGGCGAAGTACACCGCTGAGGGAGTGGCGCGCATCAGGGCGCCGTTGCCCGCGGCGCGGTTGCTGCTCCGGTAATGGGCGGCGGCGGCCTGATCCCAGGGCAGGCCACGGGTCAGGACGTCTCGGGTCTGCAGTCCGATGTCCTTGGGCTGGTCGGCCGCCCACCGCTGGAAGCGAGCGAAGATGTCCGGTAAGTCCAAACCGCCGCGCTCCAGCAGCGACTCGGCCACATGAACGGCCATCTGCGTGTCGTCGGTGGCCTCCCCGGCGTCCCAGCCGCCGCCACCGCTCATCTCGCCGCCGACGCCCGGTACCGGATGGCGGGCGGAGAACGCGCCCGCCGGGCCGAACTCGAACGGAGCGCCCAGCGCGTCACCCACGGCCGAGCCGACGACAGCGCCAACGGCGCGTTGCACACGATTCACATCAACAGGCTAATCGACCTTGGAACGTTGGCCATCGAGCATCTCGCGCGAGGTGGTCGGGCTGTTCGAAGGAACAACGTGAAGGACGCACCGCGTCGTGGAACAGCGAAGGATGCGGAAGTCGCGAATCGTGGTGGGAGAACTCTTGATATGAGTGAAGAATGCATCGCGTCGATCATCGCCGCGTACACGGAGCTGCTCGACCCTCCGACTCATACGATTCGGCCCTCTCGCGCGGAGCCGTTCCCCGTCGAGCTCGCCGTGATGGTTCATCTGCCGGACGAGGCCGAGCAGCAGGATCCGGACGGCGACGTGACGTTACTGGCCGGCCTGGCGTCGGCGCCGCTGGAGAACGGGCGACTTTTCCGCTACGGACAGATCTTGACGAACGTCTCGCTCCCGGTCTTTCCTCGATTCACCATGGCCATGCTCGTCGACTGGGACTCCGTCTATGGATTTCGCTTCCCCGAGCCGGCCGGCGAGATCGGTTTTCTGCGTGTGGTTCCGCTGTTCTCGACAGAGGCGGAGTACGTGGAGTCTTTCGCGGACCGGCACAGGGGTTTTCGCGCTCTCGTCAATCGAGGAATGGACCCGACGGATCCGGGCCGGGAGCCGACCGTGTGAGCGGGCGAAGCGAGGTCATCGCGCCCGGAAAAGGGGCTGTCGCGATGGCGATGGCGCGATAGCGTTCCTGTCCGTGGATCAGAACAGCCGGATCGAAGAAGCCGAGCAAACAGCAGGACCAGCGCAGGACCTGGGGCGCCCCCAGCGCGTCACTCTGCGCCGGATCACCAGCCTCGATCAGGATGAGTTCCTCGAGCGGGTCCATGCCAGCACCGACCTGTTCGGCCCGCGGATGCCCTTGCCGGCGACGCCGGAGGCGTTCCAGGCGTTCCTCGGCCGATTCGACGAGGGGCAGTCCGCCGACGGCTTGCTGATCTGTCTGCGCGACACGGATGTCATCGTGGGCAACGTCAACATCAACAGCATCATTCGCGGACGCTTCCAAAGCGCCTCGCTCGGCTACGCGGCCTTCGAGCCCTACGCCGGTCGGGGGTACATGTCGGAAGGTCTTGGCCTGGTGCTGCGCCATGCGTTCGAGGAGCTGCGTCTGCACCGGCTGGAAGCGCAGATCCAGCCTGACAACCAGGCGTCCATCAAGCTGGTCCAACGCCTCGGCTTCCGCAACGAGGGGTACTCGCCGGATCTGCTGTTCATCGACGGCGCCTGGCGAGGGCACGAACGATGGGCCGTCACCAACGACATGGCCGGCCTCGTTCCCGACGCTCCGCATCCGACACTGCCCGCCCATTGAGACCCGCTCGCGACCGACCGTGAGCTCGCGGATGACGATGTCCGGCGAAGAGACGACGAAGGGCCCGGATCGCGTTGATCCGGGCCCTGTCGCCAGGTGTCGCGTTTCTCAGCCCGTGACGGGGATGTCGGTCTTCACCGGCGTCGGGGTGGGCGCGGGCTTGGGCTCGTCCTGCGTGTGCGTGACGGGCTCGTCCCACGTGAACCAGTCCTGGGTGGTCACCGTCCCGTGGTCGCCGTCACCGGGGTGGGTGCGGGTCGGCGTGTGGCTCGGCCTCGGCGTCGAGGGGGGCGTCCGCGTGGGAGTGGAGGTCACGGTGGGCGTCGCGGTGGGCGTGGAAGGCGGGGTCGGCGTCACCGTCGTGGTGGGCGTCTGCGAGGGCGTCACCGTCGGAGTCGGCGTCTGTGAAGGCGTCACCGTCGGGGTGGGCGTCTGCGAGGGCGTCACCGTCGGAGTCGGCGTCTGCGAGGGCGTCACCGTCGGAGTCGGCGTCTGCGAGGGCGTCACCGTCGGGGTGGGCGTGGGCTCACACTCGACCCAGAACACCTTCTGCTTGGGAGCCCCCTTCTTCCCCTCGAAGGTCCAGAACAGCTTGTAGTGCCCGTTCGGCAGGGTCATGTCGGCGGTACGGCCATGCCCCCTCTTGTCCAGCACCAGGGTGCCGCTCTCCACCGTGGTCCGGTCACCCGTGGGCGGCCAGGACTTGATCTCCCAGCTCACCTTCTCGGCGGCGTCGAAATTGAACCCGACCAGGTAGAACACGCAGACATGCGGCTCGTCGCGCTGGTCGTCCTCTGGCGTCGTCCACTGGTGGACCTTGACGTCGCCGTTGTCGCCGGGCGGCTTCGCCTGGACCGCTCCAGCCGAGGCGGTGTTGGAGATGGCGAGCACAGCGAGTGCGGCCACTGCGAGCATGAGCGCCGCTGACAACCAGCGCCGCACAGGAGAGAGTCTGGGGGGTGTCACGAAACCGCACCTCTGGCGTATGAAGAGAGCTACAGCCTCACAAGGCTCATATGTGTAAAAATGTCACACTCCTGGCCCGGGATCTTCAAACGTTCCAAACCGTTATCTAACCGGGCCAGGAGGTGTGACGTTCATGTCGTGTGTGCCAGAGAACCTCAGGAGCCGATCGTGCCGCTCGATGCCCCCCGCCGACTGATCGGCACGGCGCTCGTCGCCGTGAGCCTCGTCGCCTCGACCCCCGCCGAGGTCGTCGCCTCGACCCCCGCCGACGTCGCCGCCTCGCCGGTCACTCCCGCCGCCGGCGCCTCGGTCACGGCGACCGCGCTTCCCCAGGCCACCACGCTGACGCAGCTGAACGGCCTCCCGCAGGACACGGACACGTTCGGCGAGCTGAGCGGTGTCGTGGTCCACCCCGTGCGTACGGTCGCCGTCCACGCCCAGCCCGGCGGCACGCCGGTGGCCACCCTCCCGGCGAAGCAGCTCGGCAGCCTGACCTGGGTCCCGGTGGTGGAGGCGCGCAAGGGCTGGTACCGCGTGCTGCTGCCCAGCAAGCCCAACCATGTGACCGGCTGGATCAACGCCAAGGGCCTGAAGAAGGCGCGCAGCCGCTATCGCGCGATCGTGAAGCTGGGCGCCAGGCAGTTGACCGTGATGAACGCGAGCAAGAAGCTCGGCACCTGGACGGTGGCTGTCGGCGGCCCCCAGACGCCCACCCCGGTGGGCAGGACCTTCCTGCTGGCCCTGATGTCGCCGAAGAAGAAGACCTACAGCCCGCTGATCCTGCCGCTCGGCACGCACTCCCAGACGCTGGACACCTTCGGCGGCGGCCCCGGCACGGTCGCCTTCCACGGCTGGCCGGATCGGAAGGTGTTCGGCCAGGCGGTCACGCACGGCTGCGTCAGGGTGCCCGCTCGCGCGCTCAAGGTGCTGGCAGGGCTGCCGCTGGGCACTCCGGTTCTGATCGCTCCCTGAGGCGTGACCCGACCTGGCATGGTCCTCTACATCATCGTCTGCGCCGCCGCCCCCGCTCCCGGCGTCGGCCGCCTCGTCACCCTCGCCCAGGACGCCGGCTGGACCGTGCAGATCATCGCCACCCCGTCGGCACTGGACTTCATCGACGCCGCCGAGCTGGAGAGGCAGACCGGCCGTCCCGTCCGCAGCCAGTACCGCAAGCCGCACGAGCCCAAGTCGCCCCGCGCCGACGCCATCATCGTGGCGCCGGCGACCTACAACACCGTCAACAAGTTCGCCCAGGGCATCGCCGACACCTACGCCCTCGGCCTGCTCTCCGAAGCACCCGGACTCGGCATCCCCGTCGTCGTCCTGCCCTTCGTCAACACCGCGCTCGCGTCCCGTGCGCCGTTCCGGCAGAGCGTCGCCGCGCTTCGGGCCGAAGGCGTGCGGGTCCTGCTCGGCCCCGGCGGGTTCGAGCCGCCCCCGCCCAGCTCGGGAGCCGAACGCGTCGACGGCTTCCCCTGGTCACTGGCCCTGGAGAACGTGCCTGGTTGATGCCGGTCTCCGGGCCAGGAGGCAAGCCCGCTGCAGCTTCGCGGTCCCGTCGGGCTCGCGCACCAGCCGGGCGTTCTCCACGAAACCGGCCCGGCCCAGCAGGTCGGCGACGTGCTCCAGCGGGCGCCAGTAGCAGTCGAGAGCGATCTGCTGTCCGAACGCCTCGGTCTGCCGTACATGGTCGTCGCCCACCTGGAACGCCAGCAGCACCTGGCCACCAGGCGCCAGCACCCGGTGGAACTCGGCGAACACGTCCGGCAGCCGCTCGTCGGGGACGTGGATGATCGAATACATGGCGACCACGCCACCGAGGGTCCCGTCCGGCAGGTCGAGCGCGGTCATCGAACCCTCTTCGAACCGCAGCTCAAAATGTTCCCGCCGAGCCAGCGCGACCATCCGCGGCGACAGGTCCATCCCGACCGCGGACAACCCCAGGCCGTGCAGGTGCGCCGTCACATGGCCCGCACCGCAACCGACGTCAGCGACCGGCCCGCCACCGGAGGCCGCCACGAGCTCCGCGAAGGCGGCGAGCATCGCCCTCTCCAGCGGCATGGCCGCCAGCTCGTCATGGAAGCGTTCCTCGTACTGCGCGGCGATCGCGTCGTAGGACGCCTGGGTGGTGTGGAGGAAGTCCGGCTCGGTCACGGGGACCACCTTAGGTCCGCTGCCCTCGCCATCTGCTCGCATGCGCCCAGCGGGGGACACGCGCTCGCGGCCTGGGACGAGGTGAGCGGCAGAGGCCATCAGGTCTGCAAACGCCGCATCCCCCAAGGCTCGACGACGAAGAACCCGTCATGGGCGGCGCACGTCGCAGGCGCGTCGCGGATCGCGGGCATCTCCGTACCGACCATCTCGAACAGGGCACCTTCGAAGAGCTGCCCGACCTTGGGAATCTCGATGCCGCGTCTGCCGTCGGCTGCCCGGACGGGCTTCGTGCCCTCGGGCCAGACAGGAACGAAGGTCGTGAACAGGTGCTCCGTAGTGCCGTGCCGCTTGACGAGCAGGCATGAGTCGTCCCACTCGAGTCGCGCCGTCAACGGCATCAACGTGGAGAAGAACTCTCCCTGGTAAACGACTATGGCCGGGTCCGTGCCGACAGCGGCATAGCAGACCTTGTCGGAGGCGCAGGCTTCACGAGGCGGAGCAGGCCGGTCGGTGTCGGCGGTGCAGGCGACCGTACTCAATGCCGTGCTCAATGCCGTGCTCAATGCGGTGACGATGCTCCATAGTCGTCTCACGAAGATCGCCTTTCGGGCGAGAAGAGCCGGGCCGCCCAGAAGGTCGCGGCCCGGTCCTCAACGTTACGCCTTGTGCCCTATTCCCGGATCCAAACCCGATAGCCGAAGGCGTCACGGTAGACGGAAACGTGGCTGAATGCGCAGTACAGGCCAGACTGTCCGGCCAGCGCGCCCTCTCCGACAAGGAGGCCGTATGCGGTGAAGCTGCCGGTCGCCGGGCCTCCCGTGAAAGCCGGACCGCCGCTGTCGCCGGGCCTGCACGTGGAGTTTCCGACGGGAATACTGGTGACGAAGAGATTATCGGACTTGTCGTTGGACCAGTTGGTCCTCTTCACGGTGCCGCAGGAGGATCCGGAGAATCGCCCCCACTTGCAGATGGCGTCACCGACCCACTGGACCGGATCCTCGCCGTCCACATACGCCTTGTTCTGGGCGTTGTAGTAGAAGGTCCGGGTGAGCGTCAGGCTTCCCCGCGTGTACAGTGCGGCTTCACCGGATGCGCAGCCCAGCCAGCATTCGTTCGTCAGGCTGATCGACGTGCAGTTGCCGCCGTCGACCGGATAATTGCAGTACGTCCTCGTCTGCGCGCCGTTGGCGCAGTGCCCGGCCGTGGTGTGGCGCCGTGTGTCGTAGTTCGAGATCGCCACCACGTTGAAGTTGGACGTGCAGTTCTGCAGATCGCCTCCGCCCCGGATGTACGGGTCGGCGAAGTCGGACGAGACCGGGCCTTCGGTCACCCTGACGTCCACGGTGATGGACGGATTGGTCGCCAGGGATGACACCGCTGACCTGGCGCTCTCGTCGTTGACGGACGCTCGGGCCGCGGGCGCGGGGACCACGAGGCTGTGGACGGTGCCCGACCTGGAGTCGTAGTAACTGGCCACGCTCGAGAATCGAGGATCCTTCAGTAAGGCGCGATGGATGCGGTTCTTCGTCTCGTTCAGTTCGGTCTCGGTGTAGCCGAGGTTTCCCTGAAGCTCGACCCGGAGCGGGAGGGATCTCGCCGTTTCGACGGCCTGCGCCGGAATCTGCCCCTTGAAGCCGAGCCAGACATTCGAACCGTCCTCCGCGCGCTCACCTCCGGCGAACTCGCCGCCGAGCGCTCGCTGGAGTCGCACCAGCGTCTGTTTCGCCGCGGGCCAGGCCCCGTGGCGGTCGATCGCCTCGCTGAAGCTGACGCCCTGGGCCTTCGCCATGCCCTTCAGGACCTCGATGTGGGCGGCGGACAGGTCGTCGACGGCGACGTCGGGGATGCTCACCGGGCCGTCCGGCCAGTTCGCGGTGGCCGCCGGGTCGGTCTTCGCCTGCTTGGCCAGGTAGGCGTCCACCGCCTTCTCCAGGGAGATCCCCTTGCGTGCCGCTTCTCGTTTCAGCCGGTCCAGGGTGGGGCGGTGGGTCCTCGGCTGCTGCTCCGCGGCCAGGACCACGGTTCCGGTCGGGGCGGGGGACGCCGCGGCGGGGGCGCTCGCCAGGTTGAACGCCGTCAACGGCAGCAGGGCCACGATGGTCAGCAGTTTCAACCGCCCGGTCTTTCCGGCCGCCAACCATGAAGAAATGCCCGCCATTGCACCTCCATGTTATGGAAGGGTACTCAGCGGGCGAACGCTAACACGGTATTTCACGGTGTGTAAGACTTGATCGCACCGTCTTTCGGTGCGGTGGAGCGCGCATCCGGACAGTCGCCCTCCGCTGGGAATTCGCCTTTCCGAGGCTGCCGGGCATATCGATGGTCGTCAAGAAGTCTTGAGTCTTCCAGGATTATGGGTGACCGCTCACACCGTTCGCCGTGCACGAGGGAAGGAGTTTTCCTGGACAGCGATGTGTCCGTCGCTGATCCGCCATGATGAGTCTGCCGACCGCAACGTGTGCGGCGTGCGTACGGGCTCGACGCCGGCTTTGTCCACAGGCTGTGGACAAAGCCGGCTTGAGGTCGCCGCGGTCGAAGCTCGCCTGCGACGGCGGGCCGGCGCACCACCTCCGCCGCCATCCGTGATCACTTCGAAACGATGCGTAACGCCTTCATAACGTCACATCTACACGTGTTGCTTCTCGCGGAAGCCGGACCGAATACTGCGTCAACACGAGTAGATGGGACTTGCGTAGTGGTCACACGCCGCGATGTGGCGCGGCTGGCCGGCACCTCAGAGGCCGTCGTCAGCTACGTGCTCAACAACGGGCCGAGGAACGTCGCCCCGCACACCCGCGAACGGGTGCTGCGCGCGATCGACGAGCTCGGCTACCGGCCGAACGCCGTGGCGCGCTCGCTGCGCACCAGCCGCACGCACACGATCGGGCTCGTCGTCCCCGACAACGCCAACCCCTTCTTCGCCGAGCTGGCCCGCGAGATCGAGGATGTCGCCTTCCAGCACGGCCTGACGGTGCTGCTCGGCAACGCGATGGACGACGACGAGCGCGAGGCCGCCTACGTGCGGACCCTGATCGACCGCCAGGTGGACGGGCTGATCCTGATTCCCGCCCACGGCCCGCGCGCCTGGCGGTCCCAGCTCGCCGCCTCCGGCGTGCCGTGCATCGTGCTCGACCGCGAGCTCGACGACACCCCGGCCAGCCACCTGCTGCTCGACAACGAGGGCGGCGCGTACGAGGCGACCACCCACCTGCTGGAGCACGGGCAGCGGCGCATCGGTTGCGTGGCGGGGCCGAAGGACATCCACCCGACCGTCGACCGTGTCGCGGGCTGGTCGCGGGCGCTGACCGAGGGCGGTCTCGACCCGGCCTCGATGCCGCTCGCCCACGGCCCGTACGGGCGGCGGCAGGGATACATCAGCGGCCGCCGGCTCCTGTCGCAGGAGGACCGGCCCACCGCGCTCTTCGTGACCAGCGACGAGCAGGCGATCGGCGTCATGCGCGCCGCGGCCGAGCTGGGGCTGAGCGTGCCCGGCGACGTCGCGCTGTGCTCGATCGACGGCATCGCCGCCTCCTCCTACACCGTGCCCGCGCTCACCACCATGCGTCAGCCGATCGAGGAGCTGGGCAGGCGCGCGGTGGAGCTGCTGGCGGCGCAGATCGGTGACTCGCCGGGCGGCGAGCGCGTGGTCCTGTCGGCGACGCTGATCAGGCGCGGCTCCTGCGGCTGCCCCGACCCCGCGGGCGGGCTGGACGATGCCTGAGATCGTGCCTGCGACGGTGCGTGAGACGGTGCGTGAGACGGTGCGTGAGGCGACGTCTCGTATGACGCCTGGGACGGCGCGTGAGACGACGCCTCGGATGACGCCTGGGACGGCGCGTGAGCTGGAGCTGGTCGTCGTCGGCAGCCTCAACATGGATCTCACCGTCCCCGTGACGCGCCTGCCGGGCAGGGGCGAGACGGTGGCGGGCGCCGCCGTGGTGCGGGTCGCCGGGGGCAAGGGCGCCAACCAGGCGGTGGCCGCCGCCCGGCTGGGCGCGCGGGTGCGCCTGGTGGGACAGGTCGGCGACGACGCGCTGGGCCGCGAGCTGCTCGCCGCCGTGGCGGGTGAAGGCGTGGACGTCTCCGGGGTACGGCAGGTGCCCGCCGCCACGGGCATGGCGATGATCGTCGTCGAGGACGGCGGCGAGAACATGATCACCGTCGCCTCTGGCGCCAACAGACTGTTCCACCTCACCGCTCCGGGTTCCAGCGCCCTCATGACCACCGGCCTCGACCTCGCCACCGCCGACGCCCTCCTCCTCCAGCTGGAGATCCCGGTCGCCGCCTGCCTGGCCGCCGCACGGCAGGCCAGGGCCCACGGCGTGCCGGTGGTCCTCAACGCCGCGCCGTACACCCAGGGCCTGGACGACCTGCTCCCCCTGGTGGACCTGCTGATCGTCAACGAGAGCGAGGCGGACGCCCTGTGCGGCGGCACCGACCCCGCCGGGCTGCTCGCGCTCGGGCCGCGCGCCGCCGTGGTGACGCTGGGCGGGCGCGGCGCGCGGGGCCGGGACGCGGGCGGCGGCTGCGAGGCGCCGTCGTTCCAGGTGCCCGTGGTCGACGCGGTCGGCGCGGGTGACACGTTCTGCGCGCAGCTCGCGCTCGCCCACGCGGCCGGTCTGCCTCTCGCCGAGGCGGTACGGCGGGCCTGCGCGGCCGGCGCGCTGGCGACCACCGCCCACGGCGCCCAGACCGCCATGCCGACCGGCGGCCAGGTGGAAAGGCTGCTCGCCCGTGCGTCATGACGGCCTCTGGCATCCCCGTCTGCTGCAGATCCTGTCCGCGGCGGGACACACCGACCTGATCGTGGTGGCCGACCCCGGCCTGCCCGTACCGCCCGGCGTCGAGACGGTGGACCTCGTCTGGCGCAGGGGCGAGCCCGCCTTCCTCCCCGTACTGGAAGCGGTGCTCGGCGAGCTCGTCGTCGAGACCGCCTATGTCGCCGAGGAGTCGCCGCCCGGCTTCCTCGACGAACTGCTCAAGAACCCGGCAACAACACAACGCATCCCTCACACCCGGCTCAAGGAGCTCACCGGCCGGGCCCGCGCGGTCGTGCGAACCGGTGAGGCGACGCCGTACGCGAACGTCGTCCTCCAAGCGGGCGTTCCCTTCTGAAGGAGACACCAGATGAACAAGAAGATCGTCGCCGTGGCCGGTCTGGCCCTCGCGCTGACCGCCTGCGGCAAGGAGGGCGGCACCACCGCCGAGCCGGCCGCCGCCCCCAAGCCGGGTGAGAAGCCGGGCGTCTGCCTGGTGATGAAGTCGCTGGCCAACGAGTTCTTCCAGCAGATGCAGAAGGGCGCGGAGGAGCACGCGACCAAGCGCGGCGACCTCACGCTCAGCGTCGTCGGCATCCAGAACGAGACGGACATCGACAACCAGGTCGCGGCCGTCGAGAAGTGCGTCACCCAGCAGGCCAAGGCGATCGTGATCGCCCCCGCCGACTCGCGCGCGCTGGTGGCGCCGCTCAAGCGGGCCGTCGACGCGGGCGTGAAGGTGGTCAACATCGACGTCCAGCTCGAAGAGGGCGCGATGAAGGCCGCCGGCATCGGCGACAAGGTGCCCTTCGTCGGCCCCGACAACCGCGAGGGCGCCAAGCAGTCCGGCATGGAGCTGGTCAAGGCCGTCGGCAAGGACGCCGAGGTGGTCATCCTGGAGGGCAACCCGGGCGCCGCCAACGCCGCCCAGCGCAAGGCCGGTTTCGAGGACGCGATCAAGGAGGGCGGGCTCAAGCTCGTCGACTCCAAGACGGCGCACTGGGAGACCAACGAGGCGCACACCGTCTTCAGCAACATGCTCACCGCCCACCCGGACATCAAGGGCGTGCTCGCCGGCAACGACAACATGGCGCTCGGCGCGCTGAAGGCGATCGACGAGCAGGGCAAGAAGGGCCAGATCAAGGTCGCCTCGTTCGACAACATCCCGGCCATCGCGCAGTACGTCAAGGACGGCACCGTCGTGGCGACCCTCGACCAGTACGGCGCGCAGCAGGCCGCCAACGGCATCGACTACGCCATGAAGATGATCGGCGGCGAGAACTTCGGCGGCTGGCAGAAGACCGAGATCAAGCTCATCACCAAGGACAACCTCGGATGATGACGGTCACCGGCCTCGTCAAGCGCTTCCCCGGTGTGGTGGCGCTCGACGGGGTCGATCTCGACATCCGCGCGGGCGAGATCCACGCCCTGGTGGGGGAGAACGGCGCGGGCAAGTCCACGCTGGTCAAGGCCCTGGCCGGGATTCACGCGCCGGACGCCGGCACGATGACCTTCGACGGCGTGCCGTACACGCCGGCCGGCGCGGCCGACGGTCTGGCCGCCGGGATCTCGGTGGTCCACCAGGAGCTGGCGCTGCTGCCGTACCTCACCGTGGCGGAGAACCTGTTCCTGCGCGGGCTGCCGCGCACGGCGGGCGTCGTCGACCGGAAGCGGCTGCGCGCGGACGCCGCGCGGCTGCTGGCCGAGGTCGGTCTGGACGTCGCGCCGGACACGCCGGTCGAGCGGCTCGGGATCGCGCAGATGCAGCTCGTGGAGATCGCCAAGGCGATCTCCACCGACTGCAAGCTGCTCATCATGGACGAGCCGACCGCCACGCTCACCTCGCGTGAGGCCGGACGCCTGTTCGGCATCCTGCGCGGGCTGCGCGAGCGCGGCGTGGCCATCGTGTACATCTCGCATCACCTCCAGGAGGTGCTGGAGCTGGCCGACCGGGTCACCGTGCTGCGCAACGGGCGCAGCATCGAGACCCGCGAGATGGCCGGTGTGACCGCGCCCGACCTGGTCAGGCTGATGGTGGGGCGGGACCTGGCGCAGGAGTACCCGGTCAAGCCGCCGACCGAGCCGGGTGAGGTGGCGATCGCGGTGCGCGGGCTCAAGGTCGCGGGCTTCGAGGGGCCGCTCTCCTTCTCGGTGCGGCGGGGCGAGGTCGTGGGTCTGGCCGGGCTGGTCGGCTCGGGCCGTACGGAGGCGATGCGCGCGATCTTCGGCGCCGACCCCGCCTTGTCCGGAAATATCGAGCTTTACGGCGAGAAGGTGCGCATCCGGCACCCCAAGGACGCGGTGCGGCACGGCATCAGCCTGCTCACCGAGGACCGCAAGTCGCAGGGCCTGGTCCTCGACCTGCCGATCAGCGCCAACGTCACCCTCGCCAAGCTGCGCGGGCTGCTGCTGCGCTTCGGCCAGGAACGCTCCCTCTCCGAGGACCTCGGGCGGCGCCTGCACCTGCGCTCCGCGGGCGTCGGCCAGCACGTGCGCACCCTGTCGGGCGGCAACCAGCAGAAGGTCGTGCTGGCGAAGTGGCTCAACGCCGGCTCGGACATCCTGATCGTGGACGAGCCCACCCGCGGCATCGACGTCGGCGCCAAGTACGAGATCCACGAGCTGCTGCTCGGCCTCGCGGCGCAGGGCAAGGCCCTGATCGTCGTCTCCTCGGACCTGCCGGAGCTGATGGGCGTCTGTGACCGCATCCTGGTCTTCTCCCGCGGCAAGATCGCCGGCGAGGTCGCCAGGCCGGACTTCGACGCCGAGCACATCCTCACGCTCGCCTACTCGGGCTACCTCAAGAACGGTGAAACACAATGATCAAAAGGCTCGTGCTCGGCGAGGCCGGCATCGGCGTCGCCCTGGTTGTGCTCGCGGGCTTCTTCGTCATCGCGGCACCGAACTTCGCGACCGAGCAGAACCTGCGCAACATCATGACCCAGATCACCCTGAACACCGTGCTCGCCGTGGGCATGACGTTCGTGATCCTGGTCGGCGGCATCGACCTGTCGGTCGGCTCGGCGATGGCGCTGTGCGCGGTCGTGTCGGGCACCATGATGGCCGGATCCGGCTCCGTCGTGACGCTGGTCGGCGCGATCCTGGTGAGCGTGCTGGTCGGCGCCGTGGTCGGCTGGATCAACGGGTTCGTGTCGGAACAATGGCGGGTGCCGTCGTTCATCGTCACCCTGGCCATGCTCAACGTCGCCCGCGGCGCCGCCGAGCGGTACACCGACGCGGCCACCATCTACAACCTGCCCGCCGCGCTCAACGACTTCGGCACCATCACGCTGCTCGGCGTCCCCGCGGTGTTCTGGGTCGCGCTGCTGCTGGCGGGCATCGGCTGGTTCGTGCTGTCGCGCACGGTCTTCGGGCGGCTGATCTACGCCACCGGAAACAACGAGGAAGCGGTCCGCCTGTCCGGCCACAAGACGTCCCGCATCAAGATCGCGGCGTTCATGATCGCCGGACTGACCGTGGGCATCGCGGCCGTCCTGTACATGGCCCGGCTCAACATCGCCAGCCCGATCCTGGGCCAGGGCTACGAGCTCAACGCGATCGCCGCCGTGGTCATCGGCGGGGCCAGCCTGATGGGCGGGCGCGGCTCGATGGCCGGCACGTTCCTCGGGGCGTGCCTGCTCGGCGTGCTCACCAACGGGCTGCTGCTCATGGGCGTCTCCGACTTCGAGCGGCAGATCATCACCGGTCTGGTGATCCTGGTCGCCGTGGTGCTGGACGCGTACCGGCTGCGCCTGGCCCGCAAGCTGGCCGTCACCCAGCCCGCGACGAAGGAGCCCGTGCCGGCGACGGTCGCCTCCTGACCGCCGTACGTCACGCCGTCTCGTCGCGCACCTCGTCGCCCACCCCGTCGCGCGTCTCGTCGTGCACGAGGAGGAGGAACGTCCGGGCGTACGACATGCCGTCGGCCGGCCGCGGCCAGGGCAGGCCGGCCAGGGCCTGCGAGGCCGCCTCGTGGTGGACGCCGTTGACCCGGATCTCGGCGGTCTCGGAGTCCCCGCCGCTGCCGAAGAACGCCTTGACGCCGATCAGATGGTCACGCTCGAACGAGCCTCCCAGCGCCGGGGCCAGGTGCGGCGCGAGCGGGTTGTCCGCGGCCCAGTGCTGGACGGCCTGGAAGTCGTCGCCGATGCCCCAGCCGGTGATGCCGCCGTGGATGGTGTGCCAGCCGGGGAACCCGTCGGGGTCGTCGGCGGCGTAGTGCCCGGCGAAGGAGCCGTCCTGGGCGAGGAGTTCGAGCAGGGCGCTGCCGGTGGTGCCGAGCCAGATCTCGATCGCGCGGTCCACGGTCTCCTCGGGAGTCGTGCCGTATCCCGTGGCGCAGTCGCTGATCGTGGTGTCCTCGGGCCGGTCGACGTTGAGCACGAAATCGATGTCGACATGACCGGGATGACCGGTGTGGTCCTCGCCGAGCGCCACGGCGAGGCTGCCGGGCCCCTTGGCCAAGTCTCCCGTCACCTGCCAGGGCTGGTTCATGGCTTCGGTCAACCGCCGGGCGATCATGCCCAGGACGACCTCGTCCGGTAGCCGGTCCCCGTCCATCGGGCCTCTTCTCTCGCGTTCCATCATGATCGTTACAGAGCCGACCGTACCGGATGGAGGTGCTCACGAGCCGGTACGGGGATCAGCCAGGGGCCGGCGACCAGCGCGACGGCGACCTGCGCGGCGCCCGCGACGACCAGCGTCGGCCCCGCCCCGGCCAGGCCGATGACCGCCCCTCCGGCGAGCAGGCCGAGTGACACCGCCCCGTCGTGCACCAGGCTCTCGGCGGCGAAGGCGGCCCGCCGTTCCGCGCCGTCGGTGCGGACGGTGATCAGCCGGTTCATCGACCCGATGCCGAGCGGCATGGCGAAGCCGCCGACGGCGGCCAGGCAGGCGATCAGCGCAAGCGACGAGGTGACCGCGGGGAGGGCGATGAAGGCCGTCCCGAGGATGATCCATCCGGTGGCCATGGTGGCCAGTGCCGGCAGCCGGGGGACGACCGCGGGCGCCAGGAGCGCGCCGACGAGGGAGCCCGCGCCGTAACCGGTCATGCCGGCCGAGATGAGCAGCCCGGGCCGGCCGGTCTCGGCGCCGAGGATCGCCAGCCCGAGGGTGAAGGCGAACCAGACGAGACCGCCGACGCCCGACATGGTCACGGCGCGGCGTATCTCCGGGTGACGGGCCAGGACGTGCCGCAGCGCCGGCGCGTCCGCCTCCCTTCCGCCGGGGGCGGGGGACGTTTCCGCTGCGCCGGGGGCGCCCGACGCCTCGCCGCCGCCGGGGATGGCCGCCGCCGTCGCGTCGCCTCTCACCGTCAGCAGGACGGCCGCGCCGAGAGCGACGCCCGCCGCCTCCGCCCAGAGCAGGTGGAACGGGCCGCCGGCGGTGACCGCCCAGCCGGCCAGGGGCGGCGCCAGGATCATCGTGCTCCGGTGGGCGAAGTCCTGCCAGGCGAGCATCCGGGCGGCGACCCCCGCGCCCAGCCGGTCGCAGATGTCGGCCAGCAGCGCCCGCTGGGCGGGCGCGCCCACGGCGGTCGCGCAGCCGGTGATCAAGCCGGTGACGGCCAGGTGGATCGGGCCGACGGCGCCGAGGGCGGCGCCGATCGGGACGACGAGCAGTCCGGCCACCTGGACGGCGAGCACCCCGGCGAGGGCGCGGCCGGTCGTCAGCCGTTGCCGCAGTCCGCGGGCCCACCACGCCGAGGTGAGCATGGGCAGCCCGACGGCTCCGCCGACGAGCCCGGTGGTCCAGGGGGATCCGGTCTCGGCGAGCGCGACGAGGGGGAGCGCCACGGCGGTGGTGCGCTGGCCCATCCAGGTGATGAACGTGGTCGCGAGCATGGCGGCGATGTCACGGCGAGGAGTCACGAAGCAATCCTGAAATCTGGCGAAATTTCGAGGTAGGTCGTGGATCGCCATGTGAGCTCATAACGTTGGCTTATGAGCTCATTGCCCACGGTGGAGGACCTGCGGCTCGTCGAGGCGCTCGCCCGGCACGGCTCGCTCGGCGCGGCCGGACGGGAACTGCTCATCAGCCAGCCCGCCGCGAGCAACCGGCTGGCCGCGCTGGAGCGGCGGATCGGCGAACGGCTCTTCGACCGGGACACGACCGGAGCGCGGCCGACGCCGGCCGGCCGGGCGCTCGCCGTGGAGGCGGCACACGTGCTGGAGCACCTGGAGGCGATCTTCGATCGCGCCCGGGCGGCTGCCCGCGGGGGCAGCATCACCGCCGGCACGTTCGCCAGCCTCGCCTCGTGGGTGTTCCCGGCGTTGGGGGATCTGCTGGGCGAGGTGACGGTGCACCAGGTCGCCGATCACGGCGACCGGCTGGTCGAATGGGTCGGTGAGGGCTCGCTGGACGTGGCGTTCGTCGCGATCGCCAACCAGATGCGGTTGCCCGCCACGGTGACGGCGCTGCCCGTGGCCCGCGACCGGCCGGCCGTGCTCCTCCCGGAGGGCGTGCGCCTCGGCTCGGGACGCAAGCCGTTCGCGGGGCTCGACGTGGTCGCGTACACCTACGACACCTCCACCGCCACGCTGCACCGGCGGATCTCTGAGCTGGGCGGACGCCCGAGAAGGGCGGCCACGGCGGAGACGGCCGTGCGGATGGGCCGGCTGCTCGGCTGCCCGATCGTCCTGCCCCGCGGGCTGGGCGTCTCCTACGCCGAGCCGGGGGAGGAGATCTCGCCGATGACGATTCCGGGCCGGCTCACCCTGTTCATGGTGACCCGCCGCCCCGTGCCGCCCGAGCTGTCGGCCGCCGTCGCCGGCCTGGCTGCCCGACTCGGCCTGGAGCCCGCATCGGATTCGAGCCGGCCCGGCGAGGAGATGTGATTTTCCGCCGTTACGGAACTCCTATTTGTGCATTTGGGAATTGCCTATTCAGGGCCGCCTGGAACGTTCCCTCGACACGCCCGGTCATCGGCTGATGTCAGACCGAACGCACAGAAAGAGATCTTGACACAACATCCCCGACTGTTAGCATTGCGCTGATATCGGACAGGCTGTAATGGGCAGAAGGGACACACAATGTCGGCACTTCTGAGGATGGAACCCCGAGTGGCCGGGACCGACGTGATGGAGCCGGTCGTCGAGTTCGAGCAGCGGTGGGAAAGCCAGGTCGACCAGGACCGTTGCCCGGTCACGCGACCCGGTATCTCGAAGATCTGCTGATCACCGGGGTCGACGCGGTCCGGACGTACCGGAATTCACCCAGACGGGGGCTGGCGGAAGATGAGCGAGAACGGTTCCCGGGAATGGGTGGAACAAGTCGTCAGGCAATGCGTCGGCGCTGACCACACGGTGACAGGCGGCTCTGTCTGGCTGGTTGTCAGGCCAGATGGAGCCGTTTTACCGGACCACGGATGGAAGTTACACATATCTTCTCGCGCCTCGAACTTTCCCGCGCTGGTGGAGAAACTCGTCCCCTTCCTGGTGGCCGAGGGTTGTGTGTTCAAGCTGGCCCGTTCGCGACAGGTGCTCCACGAGCTGAACGACGGCCGGACGGTCCCGGAGAGCGTCGGCAAGGCGTTCACCGTCTATCCGGACCAGGATCTCGTCCGTGAAGTCGGGCTGCGGCTCGCCCGGACCCTGCGCGGCCACGAAGGTCCGCGCGTCCTCAGCGACCGGAGAGTGTCCGCGGACGCTCCGGTGTACTACCGGTACGGGGGATTCGTCACCCGGCGGAGCACCGACGTGCGCGGACAGTCGATCACGCGGCTGCGCGGGCCCGCCGGCGAGGAGTTCGACGAGGCCGCCGGGCTCAGCTACCGGCAGCCGTCGTGGGTCGAGGACCCGTTCGCCGGAGCTCACCCCGACCCCGCCCCGGGCCGCTCCCGCGACGACCTCCTGCTCAGCGGACGCTACCGCGTCGTCGTCGGGATCCGGGAGGCCGCCCAGGGCAACGTCTACCGCGCGGTCGACGAGCGGACCGGCCACCAGGTGGTCGTCAAGCAGGCGCGCGCCTTCGTCGCCGAACACGGCGACGGCAACGACGGCCGGCTGCGGCTGCGCAACGAGCGTCGCGTCCTGGAAGCTCTCGACGGAGTCGCCGGTGTGCCGCGCTTTCTCGACCACTTCCGGTACGGCGAGGACGAGTTCCTGGTCACGACCGACCGCGGCCCTCTGAGCCTGGCCGAGGACGTGCGGCGGAACGGTCCGTACCGGACGGGGCCCGGCGCGGGCGCGCGGAGCCTCGATCGGCTGGCGGGCGAGCTGGCCCGGATCCTCACCGCGGTGCACGAACGCGGCGTCATGATGCGGGACCTGTCCGCCGCCAACGTCGTGATCGGTGACGGCGCCAGCCTCATCGACTTCGGACTCGCCTCCTACGACGGCCTGCACCTGTCCGGCATGACCCCTGGCTACGCGCCCGCCCGGCAGGTGCGCGGCGAGCCGCCGCGCGACGCCGACGACCTCCACGCGCTCGGCATGACCTTGGTGTACGCGGCGACGGGCCTCCACCCGGTGACCCTGGGCGACGATCCGGAGCTGCCGAGGACGCGGGCGCTGCAGACGATCTCGCGGTACCACGGCCGGACGCCGTCGGGAACGATGTCCGCCGTCGTGGACCTGCTCGGCGACGAGGAGCGTGCCCGCGCCGCGCTACGGCGGCTCGCGTCAGGCGACGGCCGCCGGACGGTCTTCCCGTCGTCGCCGCCGGCGCCGGTGGTCACCGCGGACGTGGCCGCCGAGGTGCTCGACAACCTCCTGGGCGACCTGCTCGATCTGGTGGACGGCGTCCTTGAGGCTCCGGCCAGCACGAAGGCCGCCAACGACGCGAGCGTCTACAGCGGCAGCGCGGGCATCGGTCTGGAGTTGCTGCACCATCGGCATCGGCCGGCCGCGGAGCGGAGGCTGCGTGAGCTGGTGGCCTTCACCGTACGCGTCACGGCCCCGCTGACTCCGCAGCCGGGCCTGTTCACCGGCGTGACCGGGACGGACATGTTCCTCCAGGAAGCGGGCAACTGCGGCATCAGCCTGGCGGGCTGGCCGGGCCGGAGTCTGCCGCCGCCCGAGTGGAGAGCCGAGGCCGCTGACCTGACCGACGGCGAGGCGGGTGTCGGCCTCGGACACCTGTACTTCCACCGCGTCAGCGGCGACCCGGCCGACCTGGAGGCGGCGCGGCGCTGCGCCCGGATCGTCGCGGCCGAACCACCGCCGCCTCGCACCTCCCGGCCGGGCGAGGCCGACCTGGCGGCCGGACGCGCGCACGGCCTGGCCGGCACCGCCGAACTGCTGCTCGCCCTCGCCGAGGAGACCGGCGAGTCGTGGGTGCTCGAAGCCGCCGCGGACCGCGTGCGCCTCCTGTCGGAGCGCACCCGGGTCCTCGTCCGCGAGGCGCAGGACCCGGCGGCGGAGCCGATGACCATGTCCTGGTGCCGCGGCCTCCCCGGGATCGGGCCGACCCTGCTGCACGCGAGCAAGGTGCTGGGCGACCCGTCCCTGTCCGACCTCGCCCGTCAGGGAGCCGACGTCTGCGTCGCCCGCATGTCGCGCCTGAGCGCGCTCGGCCGGTGCTGCGGCGTGGCCGGCGTCGGCAACCACCTGTTGGACCTGGCCGATCTGGAACAGTCCGAGCGCTATCGGGAGGCGGCGTACGACCTGGCCGCCCATCTTCTGCTCCGGAGCGCCGGCTCGCCCACGCACCCCACCTTCTTCGCGTCCGACGACCCTCCCGCCCGCTCGCTCTCGTGGGCGCAGGGACTGACCGGCGTCCTGTCGTTCTTCCGCCGGCTGGCGTACGGCGGCCCCGACTGTCTGGCGGTCGTCAGGTAACCGTTCGAGGGGACGACGGTGATCGCCACCACGAGGTGAAACTTTCGGGGAGTCAGGCGACGAGGGCGCGGACCAGGCGGACCAGCGCTTCCCGGCGGGCGGCGGGGCTGTCGTCCGGGGCGCCGGCCCGGATCATGCGCGCGAGTTGCGGGGTGGAGAACCACCAGCCGGCCAGGGCGATCACCGCGTACACCAGGTCGGCCGGGGGAAGCGCGCCGGTGAGGGTGCCCTCCTCCTGGGCGGCGGCCAGCGCGGCGACCTTGCCGGCGTAGTGGGCGGTCCGCGCCGCCTCGGCGGGGACCTCGGCGTCGCCGGCGTGCAGGCCCTCCCAGTGCAGCAGGCGCACCAGGTGCGGGTGGGAGCCGTGGTAGTCGAAGACCCGGCCGGCGTACTGGCCCAGGTCGGCGGCCTGCGCGGCGTCCAGGGGGACGGCGGCGGCCAGCCGTTCGAGCTCCTGGGTGAGCACGGCGCCGAAGAGCTGATCCTTGTTGCCGAAGTACTGGTAGATGCGCTCCTTGTTCACCCCGGCCTTCGCCGCGACGCGGTCGACGCGGGCGCCCTGCGGGCCGTGCTCGGCGAACTCCTCGACGGCGGCGTCGAGGAGGAGCTGCCTGGTTCGGGCGGTGTCCCATGCCATGACCTCAGCATAGGACATTCTCCAACTGGATGGTTGGAGTTTGGGTCGTACGTGTGGCAAACTCCAACCAGCGAGTTGGAGTTGCTCTCGCCCGTTCCAGAGAGGGGACCGCCATGCCGGTCGCACACGCTGCCCATGCCACCTCCGCCACCCGCGCGAGGCCCGCCGCCGTCGCGCCCGCCCCGCCGTCGGTGCACCACCGGGCGCTGCTCACCTGGCTGGCGGTCTACTCGATGATCATGGCGGTCCAGTCGCTGCTCGGTGGGGTGCTCGCGCCCCTGCCGATGCCGCTGCGGACGCTGATCGTGACCGGCATCGTCGTGCCGACGGTGGTGTACCTGCTGATGCCGGTGCTGCTGCGGGCCCACGCCAGGATGTGGAGGAAGGGGCGGCGGCCTAGCTCCGCCGGACGTCCTTGACGAACACGATTCCGTCGTTCCCCGCCAGGTGGGCCGGGTCGAGCGGGAAGTAGCCGAACCAGGAAGACACCCGGGGCGCGGGGGGCGCGTCACCCAGGGCGGCGGCCAGCCGGCGGCCGTCGACGACGCAGCGCTCCCCCGGGAGCGCGTACAGGATCCCTTCGACGGTGTCCGGGGGCGGGGCGTCCACTCCCTGGTGCCGGATCGTGCCGAGGGCCGTGGCCAGGAAGGCGAACTCCTCACCCAGGTGGGCGCGGACGATCGCGCCGGCGCTCCACCACTCCACCGGCAGGTCGCCCAGCCGCATCGCGCTCCTGTGTCGCTGGAAATGGAGGTTGTGGGCGTGGACCAGCGCCGGTCCCCGCTCGGCGACGGCCAGGAGGTTGGCGGCGATCATCGCGCTCCGCAGGCCCAGCAGCCGCGCCATGCGGCCCGGTGAGGTGTCGGCCAGCCAGAAGTGGTAGCGCAGCAGGCCGGTGGCGGCGCGCCCGTACAGGCGTGCCCGGTCCCAGTCGTCCTGCGAGGACGCCGCGATCAGGTGCGGCGTCTCCGCGTCCAGCAGCGCCACGAGATCGCCGGCGACCAGCAGCAGCTCCCTGGCCTCGGCAGACCGCCCCACGGACCGGGACGGGTCCGTCATCGCGGCGGGATCGGCCCATGGGTCGTCCGCGCCGAGCAGCCGGTCGAGGGTTTCCGCGGTGCAGGGGAGCAGGTCCGCGTCCAGATGGGCCGTGAGGTAGCCGTGGAGGGCGGTGAGGGACTGCCGGGGGCTCGCGGCGTGGGTGATCTCCAGCGGGCCGTCGCAACCGGCGAAGCGCACCCGCTCGGACGGGGGCCGGCCGTCGTTGTAGGCGCGCATCCAGCGCACGAGCTCCCGGTTGGCCGCGGACGCGCCCCACCCATGGCTGAAGCCGCGCTCCATGACCTCGTCCAGGGTGCCCGTGCCCCAGGTGACGTGGTCGTCCACGACCAGGCCCAGCACGCAGTCGCTCTCGATCCCGATCGTCCGGTAGCCCTCCTGCTCGACGAGCTGCCGGAAGAGCTCGTTCCGCAGGTCCAGCAGGGCGTCCTCGCCGTGGGTGGGCTCGCCCAGGGCGAGGAGTCGCGGCCGGGCCGGGAACAGCCTCAGGACGGCGGCGGCGTCGACGGCATGAACGGCGTCCTTGACGCTGATATCCATGCCTTCGACGGTATCTCTGAACCGTCTGTGGAAGCTTTTCCGCGATCCGGCCGCGACACGAAGGAAAACCTTCAAACGGACTTTCCGTGCTCAGGTCAGAGCGCGAAGTCCACGGCGAACTCCTGGTACACCCGCTCCTTGGCCGCCCACGCCTTGGGCGAGTAGGCGGCGTAGAAGGACTTCCCGCACTCCAGGTCCTTCAGGGCCGACGTGATCTCCTTGTCGAGGTACGGCTTGGCCTCCGCGGGCTTCAGGTGCGGCTTCAGGATCACGGTGCGGCCGTCGGGTGCCTTCGGCAGCTTGCCCTTCCAGGTCTTCCTGGCGACCTCCGAGGCCTGCTTGGTGTACTGCGTCCTGCCGAGTTCGGCGAGGACCGAGGGCTTGGTCTCGCTGACGCCCAGGCACGTGGCGAACTGCCGGCCGAGCCGCGTGAGCTGCTCGTCCTTGTCGAGCGGAGCCAGGGACGCGTCCAGCGCCGCGTCGAGCTGGGTGAGGTAGCCGTCGTACGAGGTGACGGTCTTGCCCAGGTGCTGCTCGGCGGCCTTGGCGAAGCAGCGGTCGTCGGCCGCGCGCCACTTCTTCAGCTCCTCCTGCGACATCGCCATCATGTTGTCGTTGTTCGGGTTCTCCCCGGACACCGGGTTGACCACCGTGTCGCGCGGATGGACGAGCGGGGACCAGACACCGAAGCCGTACTTGGCTCGGTACGCGCGCAGCGCCTCGTAACCACCGGTGAGCCGTTCCCGCTCCCCGGGCTGCCACTTGCGCTTGGTCACCGGCTGGGCCAGGTAGGTCAGGCCCTGCTCCTTCATGCAGGCGACCCGCGTCTCCTCGATGGCGGCCTTCTTCTCGTACGCGGCCTGCGTCTCCGGCGAGGTGAGGGCGCCGAACGAGCCGACGAGCAGGGTGACCGCGACGGCCTTGGCTGCGATGAACATGGGTGTACTCCTTCGTTCGAATCTGGACATGCGAAACAGAACTCCCGGCCGAAAAGGCCGGATCCGGGGAAGTCTCAGCAGGGGATCTTCATGCGGGACGCGTCCGGCGACACCTCGGGCAGCCCCGGGACGAGATCGACCACGAGCACGGCCGTGCCGTTCGCCGTGCCCTTCTTGGCGATGACCTCGCGGGCGGGCAGCTTCACCTTCCGGTCCCTGAGGTTCACCGTGCGCTCGCCCAGGTAGCGGTAGGTCTGCCGGTCGAAGATCAGCTCGGACCGGCGGCCGTCGCGGTCGTCCATGGCGACGGCCAGGCCGGGGCGTCCGGCTGCGTCCACGGCGTCGGGGACGAGCACGATGCCGTCCAGCCCGGCGGCCACCTGGTACAGCGCGGCGCTCAGCCTGGGACGCACCACCGACTCGGCGACCAGACCCTGGAGTGAGGACCAGACGCGCAGCGGGTCCTCGCCCGTCTCGGCCACGAGCTTGGCGCGCACCTGTGCGGGGTCCGTCGGCCAGGCGCCCAGCCGGGTGTACGCGGGCTCGCCGGGACAGGTCGCCGGCTCGTACACGGTGTCCTCGGTACCGTGGTCCCAGACGGTCCGGGGCGCCGGGCCCACGGCCGACAGGGGCTGCTCGCGGCTCAGCCAGGGCTTGCCCACGTCCGCGCCCTCCCAGCGCTCCTCGTTGACGAGCACTTTGGTGTACTGCGTCCGGCCCGCCTCGTCCTCGCCGTAGAGGCTGCGCTGGACCAGCCTCTTGGTGTGGACGTACTGGCCGCGGGCCGGCACCGTGTCGGGCTGGTCGGCGGCGGCCCGAGCGGCCAGGGAGAGCAGCGCCTTGGCGTCGGCCGGCGGCGCGCCGATCAGATATCCCGGGGTGCGCGGGGCCGAACCGCCCAGCCCCACCTGGGCGACGAGGATGCCGGCGGTGAGCGTCGTCGCGACCACCCCGACCAGGGCGACGCGCCGGACCGACAGTGCGGCACGCCACCCGCGGCGCGGACGCCCGGACGGGGACGCCGGGGCGGCACGCCGCGTGCGGCGCGGAGTGGCGAGCCGGGACATCAGGGCGGCGCGGGAGCCGGCCAGGTCGCCCTCGGTCGCCTCGGGGACCTCGGCCCACAGTCGGGCGAGCTGCGCCATCTCATCCATGGTTCGCTCCTTCCAGCGCCTGGCGGACCTTCTTGCGCGCCCGGTTGAGCCGGGACCGCACGGTCCCGACCGGGACGTTCAGCGCCTCGGCCACCTCCTCGTACGTCAGCTCCGCCCACGCCACCAGCAGCAGCGTGTCCCGGTCGCCGGTGCGTAAGCCGGCCAGCGCGGCCACCAGCGGCCTGTTGACCGCGAGCGTGCCCACTCCGTCCTCGACCGGCCCGCCGGTGATCTCCGCCGGGTCCACGCCGCCGCGCACGTACGCGCGATAGCGGGCCACCTCGCGCCGCCGCCGTTTGCCGATCACGTTCGAGGCGATGCCGTACAACCAGGGCCGGGCTTCGTCCCAGCCGAACTGGTAGCGGTGCCGGTGTTCGAACGCCGCCAGGAACGTCTCGGACACCACGTCCTCGGCCGCGTCGTGCCCGAGCCGGCGGGCCGCGTAGCGGTGCAGGGCGGGCGCGTGCCGGTCGAACACCGCGGCGAACGCCTCCGGCTCCTCGAACGACCGGCGGATCAGATCGGCGTCGGTGGCCTCGGCTGTCGCCGGTCGGGCCATGGACTGGTCAGCTCCTTCGCGCGGTGCCGAGGTGCGGCAAGCGGGCAGATTCGCCTGTACTTACCGCTGCTCCGCCGAAGAGTTCACGCCCATCCGATATTGCTGCTCGCTTGTGGGCGCCCCGCGCAAAGGTCTTCGTTCTGGGGGCGCTTCGCGCCAAGGGCTCAGGCGTCGCTCCCAGTCGGGCCAAAGGCCCGACCCCTGGCGGGCCTCGCTCCGCTCGGACGGCTTCCAGAGACGCAAGCCGTCCGTGAAGCGGAGGCGACAGCGTGAGAAGCACCAGCCCCGCAGGTGAACGGCCACTCCCTGGCACGTGATCGAAGGCCCAGGCGAGCGCGGATCTTCGTGCCGATGCCGATGCCGATGCCGAATCCGACATCGACGGCCAGGTCGAGGGTATCGCCGTGGCCGGATCACTCGCTGAAGTTCGGCCCGCCGATCCGCATCCTGGGGGAGAAGGGGCAGCCATTGCGCATCGTCCCGGTCGGCGTCTATTACCACCGGCCCAGCGATTCACCCAGTCGCCGGAGAAGTGGTCCGTGGCCATCGCCGTCAAGGTCCCCCGAAGTGCTCTACTACTCGTTCGACCTGCCCCGGACAGGCCATCGCGGACTATGAGGGCAACTGGTCCACCGAGCGGAGGGCCTGGCAAGGATCGGGTTGTGCGGAAGTGATTGCGTCCCCGCCTGGCCAGGCCGGACCATTCCCCTTTGCCGGAGCAGCCCTCCCCGAAGGCTCCTCGCGCGCGACCCGGGCCCCGCGATCGCGTGCTGCGATGGGTGAGCGCGACGGCGCTGGTCCTCAGCGTGATCGCCATGGCCGCGGTGGCGGCACACCTGGAGCCATCGCATCTCGGCCACGGGATCGACACTGGCCGGGGTGTACGGCCCCATCGTCGAGCAGGACCGCCGTTCGGTACGGCTGCACGGCGACCGCGAGATCAGAGCAGCCTTCGTACCCGACGGCGGCACCGCGTCAGTGTCGGAGTACCTCACGGGTGACCCGATCATCGGACAGCTCGTCGCGAGCGCCGACTCCCAGGAGGAGGACGACCAGGGCCAAGAGGAGGAGGCCACCTCGGAGGGGGACACCCTGGAACCGGATACCGGACCGCTCAAGCGCATCTGGACCGTGGTGCAGTGGGTGTCCGGGCTCGTCGCGATCCTGCTGCTGCTCAACGCCGCCCTTCGGGCCTTGGGGCGAGCGTGGTGGCGCCGCCGCCGCAACCAGGTGCTGCCGGTTCTGCTGGCGGTCACCTGCCTGACGGTGCCGTCGCCCTCCTGGCTGGGCGGCGAAGGGGGTTGGTGGGCGTGGGCCGCTCTCGCCCTGGCGACGATCGGCGTTCCGCTCCTGTCGTTGCGCTCCGCGATGCGGGTCGTGCCCGGCGGAGGCGGTCTGCTGGTCGTGGCCGGCTCGGTGATGGCGACGTTGGCGGGGATGATCCTTTCCCTCTGGGCGCTGCTGGTGGTGACCGGACACCCGGCCGCGCTGGGGTGGACCGCCGTCGCGCCGGCCGTGGCCGGCGTGGTCCTGGCGGTGCCCCGCTGGCGGCGGGCGTTGCCCGCCGTCGGGCTGCTGTCCCTGACCGCGGGACTCATCCTCCTGGTCCGGGCGGTTTCGCTGGGGTTCGTCATCGACCCGGTCGTGGCGCTCGTGCTGCCGCTGCTGTCACTGTCGCTCCTGGCGTTGGGCTGGGTCGCGGAGGCCGGCCGCGGCTGGTCACCGCGGGTGGCGGTCGCCTGGGTGTGCGGGGTGTGGGTGGCGTTCGGCGGTCTCGGCTACGTGTTGCTGTCCAGGACGTTGTTCTCCTGGGGACGGGACGAGCCCGAGTTCCCACTTCTGCCCACGGTGACCGCCCTCGCGGCGTTCGGCGCGCTCGCGCTGGCCCTGGCCGTGCTCGTCGTCCGGACGCGGCGCATCGGCCGGGACCCCGCAGCGCTCACTTCCCCGGTCGCCTTCCACACCGCGATGCTCTACGTCCTGCTGCTGCACGTGCAGGTCTGGACGACCCTGGAGTACTTCGGGGTGACGTTCGTCCTGGCATGGGCGGGGATGGTGTGGCTGCTGCGGCCATCGGCCGCACCGACCCCCTACCTGGACGAGCAGGTCACCGCCGAGGAGCATCGCCTGCTCGTGCGTGACCTGATCAGACGCCGCCATGCCCGCGCCGCCCTGACGGAGCTGCTGCGCCGCCGCCAGCCGGACGACGCCTCGCCCGCCGGGATCGAGGAGCGCCGCGCTGCCCTGGAGCGCGCCGGCGACGACCACAGCCGGTCCATCGACTCCGACTACGCGCTGACCACGCTCGCCGGACGCACGCCCTGGCAGAACGCGCTGGCCGGTCTGGCGGCCGGCCTGCTGCTCAGTCTGCCGTTCTCCACCGTGCGCATCATCGCCTCGATCGACAGCGGGCAGAGCGAGGACGACCAGGTGCTGCTGGCGGCCCTGTCGCTGCTGTCCCTGCCCGTGCTCTGCATGGTCTTCGGGTACTTCTATCCGCGGGTACGCGGCCTCACCCCCGTCACCGAATCCATGGCACTCCTGGTCGCCGCGCTGCTGATCGAGCTGCCGGCCTACATGCAGACGCTGGTCATCGCCGTCACCACACCCCATCTGGACCAGCAGAACCTTCCCACCCCGCAGCAGGCCTGGATCGGCGTACTGGTGGCCGTCGGCAACATCGCCGTGGTCAGCATCGGGCTGGGCCTGTGGTGGGAGTGGCGGCTGATGTGGCTGGCCGCTGAGCCATGGGGACGCCTCAGGGACGTCCGCACTCTGCGCGCCCTGGCCGCACCCCTGGCCGCCGTCGTCATCGCCACCGCCACCGCCACCACGGCGACCGCGTTGGTGAACAACGTCATCGCCCCGCTGCCCTCCGGTCAGACCGCGCCTCCCGCCACGTCCTCACCACCTGCGCGTGGTTGACGTGCGAACGCCGGCGGGTCAGTGGCGCAGCAGGGTCAGACTCGTCTCGGTGTCGGTGACGACGAGCCGGCCCTGGCCGCCGATCGGGAAGGTCGCCAAGGGGTACGTGTGGCCGACGTCGATGTTCGCCAGGACCGGGATGCGGGCCGATATCGGCTGGTTGCCGATGATCTGTTCCAGCAGCGGCCGGGACATGCGGCTGGCCTGCTGGAACCGGCCGATCGCCAGCCCGCGGATGTTCGCGGCGCCGGGAACCTGCAGCAGCGAGGTCAGGTCGCGGGCGAACGTCTCCGGGTGCGACTCCAGGTCGTCCTCGATGATCAGCAGCGCGCCGTCGAGCGACGGCATGTACGGGGTGCCCTGCAGCAGGTTCAGCGTGCAGAGGTTGCCGCCGACGATGCGGCCCTCGGCGCTGCCGGGCCGCATCAGCCACCACCCGTCGTTGGGGATCAGCTCGCGCTTGTCCTGGTCGAGGAACCAGAGGTCGTCGCTCCAGTGCGCGGCCGGGGCCAGCGCGACCGGAGCGGTGTCGAACAGGACCGACGTGAACCAGCGCAGGGTCTGCTCGAAGTGGTCCCGCATCCCGAACGTCGACCAGTGCGGACCGGAGTAGGTGACCAGCCCGGTTCGCGCGAGGACGGCGTTCTGCAGGGCGGTGATGTCGGAGTACCCGCACAGGATCTTCGGGTTGGCGCGGATCAGCTCCCAGTCCAGGTACGGCAGGAGCTCGTTGCCGTTGTAGCCGCCGATGACGGTCAGGATCGCCGCGACCGAGGGGTCGGCGAAGGCTTCGTGCAGATCGGCGACCCGCGAGGCGACGCTGGAGGAGTCGAACGCGTCCCGCTCGTCGACATGGCGGCCGTAGGTGAGCGTCAGGCCGAGCTCGGCGAACCGCGACGCGATGACGCCGGTGTGATCGTGCTCCATGACCATCGCGCGGGACCTGGCCGGCGCCACGACCCGTACGACGTCGCCTGCCTTCAGCTTGGGAGGGAAGACCACGTTCGTCACCGTCGAAGCGTAACGCGAACGACGCCGGTGCTCTTCGGCGGTGCCGGCGGTGAACCTGGGGCTTTCGGGTCATGTGTGGTGTGGCTACTATCGGGCACCAATCGCCTACTTTGGCGATATTCGTGATGAACGCACCGAGGAGAGTGTCCCGCACGTGGCTGGCTTGGGCAGGGTCGGGCGACGACGAACGGGAACCGACCGCGACGGCTTACCGGAGTCCGCCGGAGCCGGGCCGCGGCGGCTGACCGGTCGTCGCCGGCTGCGCCTGCGCACCGTGCTGATCATCGTCGTGGTCGTCCCGATCGCGGCCTTCGCGCCGCTGCTGGGTTCGGGCATGTTCCAGCTCTTCAGCCAGTGGCAGGCGGAGGTGGCCCAGCTTGAGCTGGCCGCCGTCTCCGTCGGCCGGCCCGCGGCCAACCTGTTCTTCAACCTCGACCGGGAACGACGGATCACCGCGGAGGTCCAGGCCGCCCCCGGAGAGGCCGCCGCCGACAAGCTCGCCAAGCAGCGCAGGGAGACCGACAAGGCCGTGGTCGCCTTCCGCCCGCTGGTGAAGCTGGACACGTCCAAGGCGCCGGAGGGCACCACGGACGCCGTCGCGCGCACCGACCGCGCGCTCGGGCTGCTGGAGCAGCAGCGCCGGGCGGTGGACGCCGGCTGGTCCAGCGCCCAGAACGTGTACGACTACTTCAACAGCGTCATCGAGTCGGACCTCGGCGTGCTGACCGCCCTCAGCCGTACCGACCACGGCGAGGTCAGCAGCAGCGCGCAGACGCTGGTCGACCTCTTCTGGGTCGTCGACATGATCGGCCGTGAGGACGCCGTCCTGGCCCGTGGCTGGGAGGCGGGGCGCCTGACGAGGGACGAGTACGCCCTGGTCACCGACGCCGCCGGCACCCGCAATCACCTCATGCGGTCCCGGGTGGTGCCCAGTCTCGTCGGCAACGAGAGCCGCTATCGGACGCTGACGACCAGCAAGGCATGGAAGACCATGGTCGACCTGGAGGAGCGGCTGATCGCCTCCGGAGGCGGCGCCGACGACAACCAGGTGAAGCTCCGCCCGGTCGCCTCCACCTGGCGCTCCTCGGTCGACGCGATCAGCCCGCAGCTGCTGGACCTGCTCAGTATCCGGCTCGTCAACGTCGCCAAGATCGGCTACAGTCACGCCAAACAGCTCTTCGTGATCTTCCTCAGCATCACCGGCGTCAGCGTGCTCGCCGTGGTCCTGGTGATCGTCACGAGCTGGCGCCTCACCGCCGTTCTCCGGCGGCGCATCCTCCAGCTCCGGCAGGAAGCCCTGGAACTCCAGGAGCAGCTGCCCGACGTGGTCGCCCGGCTGGAGCGCGGCGAGGACGTCGAGGTGGAGGCGGAAGTACACATGGTCGAGCCCACTCCCGACGAGCTCGGCGAGCTCGGGCAGGCCCTGAACATGGCGAGCCGCAGCGCCGTCTCCACCGCCGTGCGGCAGGCCGAGCAGCACCGCGGCTTCCAGCGCATGCTCCAGCGCATCGCCCGCCGCACCCAGATCCTCATCGGCCTCCAGTTGAAGAAGCTGGACGAGCTGGAACGCAGGTACGAGGACCCCGAGGTGCTGGAGGGGCTGTTCGACCTGGACCACCTCACCGCTCGCCTGCGTCGCTACGAGGAGAACCTGGTGATCCTCGGCGGCGGCCAGCCGCAGCGCCGCTGGCGCAAGCCCGTACGCCTGCTCGACGTCCTGCGCGCCGCGCAGGGCGAGGTCCAGGACTACCGGCGGATCACGATCGACGTCGAAGGCGAGCCGTGGGTGGCCGAGCGCGCGGTGGGAGCGCTGGTCCACGTCCTGGCGGAGCTCATGGAGAACGCGACCGCCTTCTCCAGGCCGCCGACCCCCGTCGAGGTGCGGGCCGCCATGGTCAGCAGGGGCATCGCCGTGGAGATCGAGGACCGTGGCCTCGGCATGGAGCCCGAGCAGTACGCCGCCGCCAACGCCCTGATGCAGACGCCGCCGCAGCTCGACGTGATGGCTCAGGCCGACGACGTGCGGCTCGGCCTGTACGTGGTCGCCCGGCTCGCCGCGGGCCTGGGCCTGCAGGTGGAGCTGCGGCAGTCGGCCTTCGGCGGCACCCGGGTCATCGTGCTGCTGCCGGACTCGCTGGTGGTGGACCGTCCCCGCGTGGTGCCGGGCCCGGCCGCCCGCCCCGAGGCGGTCCCCCAGGACGCCACGGGCCCGCACGCGCACCCGTACCCGCAGGAAGGCGCGGCCGACCCGCGGCCGCCCTCCAACAGCCTCTTCGAAAGGCCCCGCGAAAAGCCGCACGAGGGCCGCCACGAGAGGCCCGACGAGGAGCCCGACGAGGGGCCCTACGAGAAGCCGCGCGACAGTACGCAGTTGCCGACTCGCTCCCGGGGGCGCGCGATGGCCTACATCACGGCGCCCGGCGCCGGATCACCCGAGCGCGGCGACGCGCCCGCGCCGCCCGGCAGCCGGCCGCTGCCCCAGCGGGTGCGCCAGGCCAACCTGGTCACCGAGCTCAAGGTCCCCGCGGACCGGGCGGAGCGCACCGACCAGGACATCTGGTCCGTACGCGACCAGCCCGCCCGGTCCAGCGCCACGATCGGCGCCTTCCAGAGGCAGTCCCGCAGGCGCCGGACCGGTGACGACGACGCCCTCCAGCCGGGGCCGGACGGACCCTCCGAGCCCCCTTCCCCTACGACGGAAGATCGATGATGACGCAGCGAACCACCGCCACCGACACAGACCTGGACTGGCTCCTGGACGGCCTGGTCGATCAGGTCGCGGGCACCAGGCACGCCATCGTGCTGTCCGACGACGGCCTGGTGATCAGCCGCTCCCGGACCATCGAACGCTCGGACGCCGAACGCCTCGCCGCGATCGCCACCGGCCAGCAGAGCCTGGCCCGCGGCGTCGGGCAGTTGTTCAGCGGCGGACCGGTTCACCAGGTCATCATCGAGATGGCCGAGCTGTGGCTGTTCATCACGGCCGCGGGCCGTGGCACCCACCTGGCGGTGGTCGCGTCCCAGGAGGTCGACGCCGAGCTGATGAGCGTCGCGATGCACACCCTGATCCAGCAGGTCGGCCAGAAGCTGGGCACCGACGCGCGTACCCCGCCGGCCGACGAGGCGGGGAGACGCGGATGAAGCACTGGACGGAGGGCTTCGACGACGACCACGCTGACGAGCCCCTTGTCCGTCCCTACACGATCACCGGCGGGCGGACCACCCCGGAGCGGGACGACCTCACGCTGATCACCCTGGTGACGGTGATCTCCGAGGCGCCCGCGGACAACGGGCCCGGCCTGCGAAGGCTGCAACCGGAGCACCGCACCATCCTCGCTCTGTGCAAGCAGCCCCTCGCGGTCGCCGAGATCGCCTCCGCGCTGAACCTCCCGGTGTCGGTGACCAAGATCCTCATCGGTGATCTGATCGAGGCCGGTCATGTGCGCTCCCGGCCGCCGCTCGCCTTCGCGCAGGCGGGCGGATTACCTGGCATGTCAATCCTTGAGGCGGTGAGGGATGGGCTTCGCAAGCTCTGACCCCGGGGTTCGCGCTCCCCTGGCAGTGAAGATCCTGGTCGCCGGTGGTTTCGGCGTCGGGAAGACCACCCTGGTCGGCTCGGTGAGCGAGGTCGCCCCGCTCCGCACCGAGGAGTACCTGACCCACGCCAGCATCGGCGTGGACGACCTCGAAGGCGTGAGCGGCAAGTCCACCACCACCGTGGCGCTGGACTTCGGGCGCATCACCATCAACAGCGAGCTCGTGCTCTACCTGTTCGGCACCCCCGGGCAGGAACGCTTCTGGTTCATGTGGAACGACCTCGTCAACGGGGCGATGGGCGCGGTCGTCCTGGTCGACACCCGCCGGCTGGAGGTGAGCTTCGCGTCGATCGACTTCTTCGAGAGCCGCGGCATCCCCTTCGTCGTCGGCGTCAACTGCTTCCACGGCGTCCGGGACCGGACGCAGGAGGAGATCCGCAGGGCGCTCGACCTCGACCCGCAGGTGCCGCTGGTGCTCTGCGACGCCCGCGACCGGGCGGCGGGGCGGGACGTCCTGCTGGCGCTCATCGACCACCTGATGGCCGCTCACGCCCGCGCCGCGGCGCACCCGGTCTCCTAGGCCGCCCTGAGGAGCGCCTAGGTCTCCTGAGGGGCGGAGGACGCGTTCAGGTAGGTCAGGACGGCGAGGACGCGGCGGTTGCTGTTGTCGTCGTCGGTGATGCCGAGCTTGCCGAACAGTGAGGTCGTGTACTTGCTGATGGCGCCCTCGCTGAGGAACAGCCGCCGGCTGATGGCCTGGTTGGACAGTCCCTCGGCCATGAGGCCGAGCACGGAGTGCTCGCGTTCGGTGAGTTGACCGAGCCGCCGGGTCGAGGAGCCGCTGGACAGCAGCTTCGCGATGACGGCCGGGTCCATGGCGGTCCCGCCTCCGGCGACGCGTTCCAGGGCGTCGATGAACTGGTCGGCGTCGAAGACGCTCTCCTTGAGGAGGTAGCCGACGCCGCCCGCGCCGTCGGCCAGGAGCTCGCGGGCGTAGAGCTGCTCGACGTGCTGCGACAGGATCAGGACCGGCAGACCGGGCACCTCGCCGCGGGCGGCCAGGGCCGCGCGCAGGCCCTCGTCCGACTGGGTGGGCGGCATGCGGACGTCGATGACGGCGACGTCGGGCCGCCACTTCAGCAGCGCCTCGACCGTCTCGGGGCCGGTGGTCGCCGTGGCCACCACCTCGTGGCCGTACGCCTCGACGAGGCGGACCAGCCCGTCGCGCAGGAGGTAGAGGTCTTCGGCTACAACGATTCGCATGGTACGACCATCCTCACACGCGTCGGACCGCCCGCCGGACTGGTGACCTCCAGCGTCCCGTCGAAGACCGCGAGGCGGCGCCGCAGCCCTTCGAGTCCGCCGCCGGCCCGCACGCCGGCCCCGCCGCGGCCGTCGTCCTCGACGTCGACGACGATGCCGGTCTCGTCCCCGGCGAAGGAGATCCGCGCCCGGGTCGCGTGGGCGTGCTTGACCGCGTTGGTCATCAGCTCGGCGACGCCGAAGTACACGGCGGACTCGATCGGCGGGTCCAGGCGCAGCCGGACGTCGGCGCTGACGGTCGCTTCGAGCGGGCTGTCCAGGGCGAAGGCGCGGACGGCGTCGACGAGCCCGCGCTCGTTCAGCACCGGCGGGTTGATGCCCCTGACCAGCTCGCGCAGCTCGTTCAGCGACGTGGCGGCGCCGGCCCGCGCCTCCCGCAGCAGTGCCATGGCCCGGTCGGGGTCGGTCCGCATCAGCTTCTCCGCGGTCGCCAGGGAGAGCCCGAGCGCGACCAGGCGTGCCTGCGCCCCGTCGTGCAGGTCCCGCTCGATGCGGCGGATCTCGGCGGCCTGTGCGACCGTGGTGTCCGCGCGCTGGCTCGTCAGCTCGTCCACCCGGTCCGCCAGGGCCATGGCGGGCGACGGGCGCAGGAGGCGGACGGCCACCGGTACGGCGGGCCGCCAGGCGTACCGGGCGGCGGCGACGGCCACGACCAGGCCGAGCACCCCCACGAGGGGCGAGGACGTGCCGAACCCGAGGACCGCCGCCGCGAGCCCGGCCAGGGGCACGGCGGCGACCACGCCCGCGGTGAACGGCACGATCGCCGTGAACCGCAGGTCGCGCCAGACGGCGGGATCCTTCCACCAGAGCCGCATCCGCTGGTCCATGAGGGCGTCGCGCCTGGTGCGCTCGTAGCTGAAGCCGTTCCACCAGTAGCCGGTGGACATCCGCGTCACCGGCCCGGCCTGCCGGTATCCGGGCGGGATGACGACCCCCGTCCATTTCGCGACGAGCGAGCGGGTCATCCGGCACACCGGGCGCGACAGGGCGAACGTGCCGATGCACGCCCACACGAACGGCGCGATCCACGTCCACGGGTCGCCACCCCACCACATCCACAGCGCCACGGCGACGGCCCACACCGCCGGCACCAGCATGGCGACGACCACCACGGCGCACGCGCGCGCGAACCCCACGCAGGCGCTCGCCCCCCACTGTCGCATCGTTCTTCCCTTTCGGTACGGCTCGGTGTCTCCACTGTGCGGCCCTCGGAGCCCGAATCCCGCCGGATCGGCCCTGGAGTGGGTCCAGCCCCACCCACCCGGACGTGCAGCCCCATCTTCGCGTGCTCGCCGGGGCCCGTTGATGTGGCCCGTGAGTCATTGACCGGCTACGGACCGCTCCGTACGTTCCAGGGGACTCGTTGGCCGGCGTCGCCAGGAGGCGATCATGACAGCACGGTCCAGCACCACATCACCCTGGCCGGATCTCCCGCCCGGTCCGCTCGGCACCCCCTCTCCCGACCTGCTCCGCAGGCTCGCCGAGGCGCCGCTGGAGCCGACCGTGATGCCGAGCGGCGACCAGGTGCCGATGATCGTGAGGTACGAGGACGTCCGCGCCGTTCTCACCTCGCCGGCCAGCAGCCGCAACCTGCGCGCGCCCGGCCTTCCCCGGATGGTCAGCGGCACCGCGCTGGAGGACGACCCCTCGGCGCTGATCAACCAGGACCCGCCCGAGCACACCCGCTACCGCCGCATCATGCAGGGCACGTTCACTCCCCGGCACATCGAGCGGTGGCGGCCGCGCGCGGCGGCGATCGCCGGCGAGCTGGTCGAGGCGGCCGGCCAGGAGTTCGACCTGGTCGCCGACTTCGCCCTGCGGCTGCCCGCGCGGGTGATCTGCGAGATGCTCGGCGTCCCGATGGACCGCTTCGAGCAGTTCCGCGGGTGGACCGAGATGTTCCTGTCCACCTCCGAGGCGAGCGCCGAGGCCAGGGGAGAGGGATTCGCCGCGTTCATGGCGTACGCGGGCGAGCTGATCGCGGAGCACCGGGTCAGGCGCGGCGGCGACCTCATCGACCTGCTCATCGAGGCGCGCGACGAGGGCGACAGGCTGAGCGAGGCGGAGCTGACCCACATGGTCTTCACCCTGATCATGGCCGGTCACGAGACCACCGCGTCGATCATCATCCGGGGCGTGTTCCGCCTGCTGTGCCACCCCGAGCAGTACGCGGAGCTGGCGGCCCGGCCGGAGCTCCTGGAGCCGGCGGTGGAGGAGATCCTGCGCTGCGAGGGTCCCGGCGGCAACGGCCTGCTCCGGCTGATCACCGAGGACGTCGAGCTGCCCAGCGGCGTGATCCCGAAGGGCAGCGTCGTGCTGCCCAACCCCTCGGGCGCCAACCACGACCCGGCGGTCTTCGACGACGCGCTGCGGTTCGACATCCACAGGTTCGCCGGGAAGGCCGCCAACCCGCACCTGGCCTTCGGCCACGGTCCGCACTACTGCCTCGGGGCGAACCTGGCCCGGATGGAGCTGCAGGAGGCCTTCCGCGCCCTGGTGACCCGGCTGCCCACGCTCCGTCCCCAGGAGGACCTGGCGACGCTCCGCTGGAGCAGCGACGGGCTGATTCATCGCCCCCTCCGGCTCCCGGTCAAGGGAGGGTGAGACGTCCCTGGCGCCCGACATCGCCACTGCTGCTACGTTTAGGCACTTTAGTCCCTCAGTAGTCAGAGGTACGAATAGTGCGACGGTACGGCTGGACGATCGGCGGCGTGATGGCGGGATGCCTGCTCGCGGGGTGCTCGGCCCTGCCCGGCCTGGGCGGGAAGGCGAGCCCCCCGGCGAGCACGACGGCCACGCCCGCCAGGAGCGACGCGCCGGCGGCTGCCCGCGCCGTCTCCGACCAGGACGCCACCTCGATCCTCGCGGACTACGTCAAGCGCAACAACGCGGCCAACAAGGCCCGCAGCGCCGAGCTCCTGGCCGGTTACGAAGGCGGCTCCAGCTTCGCCATCGACAAGGCCTCGTACGCGTCGAGCCGGGTCCTGAACAGGACCATCACGTACCAGCCGTTCGGCTACACCAAGCCCGCCTTCCATGTGCCGGCCGCCGGGCAGAAGCCCTGGTTCCTGGCCACGGCGCACTGGCAGCGCAAGACGACCACCGACAAGGAGCCGACGTACCTGCTCTTCGCCCGGCAGGGTGACGGCTGGCGGCAGATGTACTCGCCCGACACCTTCGACGGGACCACCGCCGCGGACCTGCCCAAGATCGCCGTGGACGCCTCGGACATGGCCACCGAGGTCGCTCCCACGGACTCGGCCGGGCTGCTGATGTCGCCCGCCGACTTCGCCGGGAAGTACGCCGCGCACCTGGCCGGCAAGGGCGGCGCCGCCGACAAGAGCCTGTTCGCCGCCGACCGGATCACCACGAACGCCGCGAGCACCCGCATCAGGATGAACCAGTACGCGAGCAGCACGGTGACCGCCCGCCCCGCCACCCGCTACCCGTCGTACACGCTGCGCACCGCCGACGGCGGAGCACTGACCTTCACCACGATCGAGCGCACCATCCGCTACGACGTGCGACCGGGGCCGGAGCGCAACTACGTCTTCCAGAAGGACAGCGGCATCCTGCGCGGCAAGTACTACAGGTACATGACCATCACCGACCTGTTCCAGGTGGTGGCCCGCATCCCCCCGAAGAAGGCCGACCCGGACCAGGTCAAGGTGATCGCTTCCTACTCCGGCCTGGTCGCGGGCGGCGGCAAGTGAGACGGGGCTAGTTCCAGATCCCCGGGACGTCCTGCGGCACGGAGTCCTTGACCTGTCCCTGGTCGATCACGTCGCCCTCCAGGGGCAGCAGGACGGTGGCCTGGCGTCCCCAGTCCTGGAATCGGGTGCTCGACTCGACCTGGACGGAGCCGTTGTAGAACGGGATGACGGCCTTGGCCGACACCCTTTCCACCAGGCCGGTCGGGCCGAGCCAGAGGGTGTAGGAGACCTTGCCGTCGCGGCCCTTCTTGGAGTGCGTCCCGAAGCGCGAGGCGAAGGCGGGGGACACCGCCGCCAGCTTGCTCGTCTTGACGGACCCCTTCACCACGCCGTCCCGCACCGTCGCGGGCTTGGCCAGGAGCGTCTTGAGCGTGTTCGGCTCCAGGACCTCGAGGATGAGGTTGCTCGGCGGCAGCTCGGTGTTCCGGTACCGCACCCAGCCGGCCTTCTGCATCTGCAGCGCCCGGTCCACCACCGGGCCGGCGACGTAGCTCGCGGTCCGCGACGAGATCATCTGGACCGGCCCCTCCTGCAGGGCCTCGGTCTCCTCGCGGTCCAGCCTCATCATGCTGCGCAGCAGGTCCTTGCTGTAGCGCACGGTCTGCGCCACGTCCGACGCGGCCGCGCCGCGCTGGTCGAACCCGATGGTGCCCTCCAGGCTGGAGGTGGTGACCAGGGTGGGGGTGAAGGTCATCTTCGCCGTGGCCTGGACGTTGACGGCCCTGCCGCGGGTCAGTTCGGCCTTGAGCGCCTTGACCGGGTCGATCGTGGATGCGGCCTGCGCGGGCATGGCGGTGAGCTGCACCGCGCCTGCGATCGCGACGGCGCCGAGGATGGCTCGATTCATGGGGTTTCCCTGGGAACGGGTCGGAAAGACGCGAACAATCTTGTGCATCTAAGATCGCTAGTCAAGCCGAACCGGGTCATTCCGCATCATTGGCGGCCCGATCACCCCATTTCATCTTTTTGTTCATCCTTTTGCAGACTTGTACAGTGGGTTCTCCTTGCACCCCACCGGGATGACGGGACGCTTCGCGGTCCAGCCCGTCCCCGGGCTCGCGGCCATGAAGGTCATGGGCTGATCCTTGGTCGCCCCGAAGGCCGTACGGGTCGCGTAGGAGACGTCGGCGAGCGTCGCGCCCGTGCCGGGGTCGAGAAGCGTCCTGGGGTAGACCGGCAGTTCCCTGCTCGGCTTGCGGTCGAAGACGAGCGTGCTTCCGGGCGTGCCGAAGTCCACCGAGAGGGCCGACCGGCCCAGGGGGTCCGTCACTGTGCCGACGACCTTGGTGCTCGGCAGCCCGGCCAGCAGGCGGATGAGCGCGGCGCGCTGGTCGGGGCGCAGCGGCTGGCTCAGGAGGTTCGCGGTGGTGGGCAGGAACTTCTCGAAGGACTGCTTGAATCCGCGCTTGTACCAGAGCTCGTGGAACTCGCGGAGCTTCTCCCGCAGCCGGTCCTGGTCGGTGGGGAACGCCGCCAGGTCGGCCATGGTCAGGTCGCCGACGGTGTGATCGGGCAGGACGCCTCCCGAGGAGGCGTCCCACGCGTACATGCACTGCCTCGGCGTCCGGGTGACCGAGATGTAGGGGCAGCGCCTGCCGTCCATGCAGGAGAACTTGACACGGCTCGGGCTCCCGGCGGCCCGCCAGGCGCGCTCGTCCGCGGGCGTGGCCGGGGAGGCGATCGGTTCGGACCACGACAGCGTGAGCACCCGGTCGGCGGGGTCACGTGGCAGCCACATCTCATGGCTGGAGCTCACCAGATAGGTGAGGCCGCCGGCCCTCATGTAGTTCCCGTTGACCCACACCTGCCGCCAGTAGGCGCCGCTCGTCGCCGGCAGCTTCTCGATCCGGTCGGCCAGGTCGTACAACGCCTGGCCGGGCTTCGGCGCGACCGCCGCCGGAGGGGCCGTGGTCAGGTGTGCGACCAGGGAGAAGACCAGCGTCACGATCGCCGCCGTGGCCGCGGCGGCCGTCACCATCCACATCCAGGTGCGGCGCCTCGCCGGGAGATACGACGGACCGGTCAGGCGGGCCCGGGCCCGGGCGACGACCTCGGCCGACGGGGGCCGGGCGTCGGGCAGCGCGCGGTCGAGCAGGTCGAGCTCATCCATCGGAGTCCTCCTTCAGCGGGTTGACGTCGCCGAGCGCCCGGCGAAGCTGCTTGCGTGCCCGGCTCAGCCGGGACCCGACGGTGCCGGGCGGGATGCCGAGAGCCTGGCCCACCTCGGCGTGGCTGAGCCCGCCGAGCGCGACCAGCAGCACCACGTCGCGGTCGCGCCGCTTCAGCCCGGCCAACGCCCCCGCGAGCGGGCCGGTGAAGCGGGCCGCCGTCACCCGGTCGAGCACCTCGTCCTCGTGGCCGGCGCTGTCGCGCTCGGCCGCCCGGCTGATCGCCTTCCAGCGCCTGATCTCGGCCCGCCGGTGCCGTGCGACGAGGTGGGTGGCGATGCCGTACAGCCAGGGCCGGACCGCGCCGATCGCCGGGTCGTAGGCGCTCTGCAGGGCCGCCACGAAGACCTCGGCGGCCAGGTCGTCGGCCACGTCCTCGGACAGTCGCCGCGCGATGTAGCGGTGGATCTCGGCGAAATGCGCGTCGAAGAGGTCAGGGGGCATCCCTGAGCCGGCTCTGGTGCGCGTGTTGTGGCCTATCACGCCCGTTCTTTCCCGCTGGGCGGAAATGCTTTCACGCCGCCGGGGCGGTGCGTGCCGGTACGTCGTACGTCAGAAGGCCACCACCCGGGAGCCGGGTGGTGGCCTTCGCGATCGAGGAGGGGGGTCAGTCAGGCACGACCTCAGTCGCAGTGTTCGAAGCCGCTGGTGTACGAGCTGCTACCGATCGAGCCGCCCCAGCGGACGCACTGCCCGGCCGCGTCACGCCTGACCGGTCCCGCGTAGTAGTCGTAGCTGCCGGAGTCGGTCGTCCTGCTCTCGCCCTGCGGCTCCAGGAAGGCAGACATCGCCGACGCCGAGCCGAGGTTCGACGTCTTCAGTGTGACGACGCAGTTGTAGCCGTTGCCGGAGTTGTAGAGCAGATAGGTGCGACCGCCGGTCAGGGCGGCCGAGTCGATGACCGCGTACCCGCTGCCGCAGACGCCCTCGGGGGTGTGCGGGTTGTCGCCGCCGCCACAGCCGTTGGTGCTGGTGATGGCCTTCTTCTGGCCCAGGGACACGGTCACGCCCTCGACGGTCGGGCTGGTGTCCATCCCGCCGCCGGAGGTCCGCTGCTCGTAGTGCAGGTGCGGCGCGCTGGAGTTGCCCGTCGAGCCGACGGTCCCGATCGCGGTGCCCTGGCTGACGGACAGGGTGCTGCCGGCCCCCTTCACCATGCTGGACATGTGGGCGTAGCGGGTCCTGGTGCCGTCGCTGTGACGGATCTCCACCCACTTGCCGTAGCTCGTGCTGCCCGCGTCGTAGAAGTACGCGGTGCCGGCGGCGGTGGCGCGCACGGTCTCGCCGTTGACGTCATCGCCTCCGTAGTCCTGCCAGTCGATGGAGCCCTCGGGGTTGTGGCCGCCGGTCCAGTTGTTGGCGTAGAAGGTCTTTCCGCAGTTGAACGGGCTCTTGTGGGCCACGGCGAGGACACCGGAGCTGTGCGCGGACGCGGGCGCGGGCTGGGAGAGCACCGCCGCCGCGAGGGTCACGAGGAGAGTGGGGATCGCTAATGTGAGGGATTTCGGCCAGGTCAGCCGGCTGGGTGCGGGCATGTTCGCCTCTCTGAACAGGTGCGTATGGGGGGATACGGCGCCCAGTTCCTCGATGCCGATGAGCCCTCTGGCGACGGGTACGCGTCGACGGCCATGATGATCTGATGATGGACTCGACGGGAAGGGAGGGCCGCTGTCAGGGAACGTCTCGACATCTCACCGCCTGGGGGGAACGACGGGTTGATCGTGAAGGTATCGCCGAAAGTTCTCTTCATCAATAATTTTTGAAGGAAAATTTCCGGCTTTTGTCGTCGACCGATTCCCCCGCGCCGCCGCCTCCCGGCTCGGGGCAGCTCAGGGCCGGTTGGCGTCCTGATCTGGCGACGGCGGGAGACCCTTGGCTCACCCTTTCGTGCGCGGAGTATCGCTGCCGCCACTCCTGACTTCCTGGTAAGGGTGGAGTCATGATCTTCTTGAGGCGGGCGGTCCAGGTCGCCGTACTCACCCTCGTGGCCCTCCCCATCGCCGCCGTCGTCGCGGCCCCTCCGGCGGGAGCCACCCCGCGCAAGCGATCACAGGTCGAGGCGGGGGCCGGGGCGCTGGCCCGGCGCATGCTCGTCCAGCTCAAGGTCGCCCGTCCCCTGTCCCTCCGCGGCTACAGTCACCGGCGGTTCCAGCCCAGGTGGGCGCACCACAAGGGCGCCTGCGACGCGCGCGAGGTGGTGCTGTCCCGCGACGGGCGGCGCGTGCGCAGGAACGCCGCCTGCCATCCGGTCAAAGGGCTCTGGTACAGCCCGTACGACGGCAAATGGCTCAAGAGCGAGAAGCAGGTGGACGTCGACCACGTCGTGCCGCTGGCGTACGCCTGGCGCTCCGGGGCCCGCACGTGGAGCCAGGCGCGGCGACGGGCCTTCGCCAACGACCTCACCCGGCCCGAGCTGATCACGGTCAGCCACTCCGCCAACATCGCCAAGGGCGGCCAGGGGCCGCAGAGCTGGCGTCCGCCGCGCCGCGCCTACTGGTGCCGCTACGCCACCTCGTGGATCACCGTGAAACACCACTACCGGCTCTCCGTCACCCGCCGGGAGAGGGTGGCCCTGCTCAACATGCTCCGCACCTGCCGGGGGTGAACGGCGAAGATCCACATCCGCGATCATGGTGATCGTGGCATTACTCCGGCTTCTGGCGTTCAGTCTGCTCTGCGGCGGTCTGCTGCCGCTCCCGTTCATGGGCCATCAGCGCGACGGTCTCGCGTGGGCGCGGCTCGACTTCCTGACGTCCCTGGAGCTGGCGCAGATCATCACGGTCCCGGTCGGGCTGGTGGCGGGGATCGTGCTCGTCGCCACCCGGACGTGGACCCGTCCGCCCGGGTACGTCCTGGCGGCCGTCACGACCCTGTTCGGGCTGGTCGTCATGACGCAGGGGTGGCCCACGATGAGCTGGGCCGAGAGCCGTCCTCCCGGGATCGGGGACCCGGACGGCGAACTGGTCGTCGGGATGCTGGCCGTGCTCTCGGGCGCGGTCACGGCCCTCGTCGGCACGGTGATGGCCGCGTTCCGTTGGGCCGGCACGCCGGCACCGTAGCCGGTCGGGAACGCGCTTCCGCGGTCCATCCGGAAAAGGACGACAACGTGCCAGCGTTTGTGCTAGGTAGGGCCTCTATTATCGGAAATATTCGGAGGTGTCACACGATTCCGGTCATGCGGAGGGTTCTGTGGTCGGGTGTCGCGGCCAGTCGAACTCGCCTCTTCGTACACCGATGACAAAAGCGACCCAGTCGGACCGGCTGAACTCGAGCACGGTCCCTTCCGGTGAATTTGAGTCCCGTACGTAAGCGGATTCCGGACCGAACGCAACCTCGACGCACTCACCGGTCACACTGGCGGAGCTCTTACGCCAGATCAGCTCAGGCGGATCGCCAGGCCGCTGAGTCATGAAGCCATCCTCCCCGTGTCGGTATGAGAATAGCCCGCCGGGTCAAGATCGTACAGAGGGTCAACGCTCGTGGTGATGAGCTCCCGGACGCGTCGGATCAGCGCATCTCATCGGCGGCCCGGGTAATCAGGGAAAGGGAATCCGATGGGCTCAGCGACTCTTCCAGAATGGCCTCGAAATCGGTACGGACCTCTGAGATGAGGGAATCGCCGCCGATCAGGGTCTCATGAAGGTCGCTGTTCTCGCGATGCAGCACCTCACCGAGCCCGTCGCCGAACTCCAGCAGCGTGAACGAGCCGCGGATCATGCCGACGTGCGAGCCGGCCTCGAACGGAACCACCCGGATGCTGACGTGCTCGCCTTCCTGGGCGACGGCCACCATGTGGCGGAGCTGGTCCGGCATGATGGACCGGTCGACCCTGATGCCGACGCGCCGACGAATGACCGCCTCGTCGAGAACGAAAATCTCGCGAGGTGCGTTCTCGCGTTGTCTCAACATCTCTTGACGCAGCAGGCGCAGCTGAACGACGCGCTCATGGGTCGCTCTGTCGGTCCTGGTGTGGGCGATGGTTTCCGCGTAGGCACGTGTCTGCAACAGGCCAGGGACGGCCAAAGGCTGGAATTGCCTGATGACGGAGGCGCCGGCCTCGAACCCCACATACGACAGGTAGGCGTCGCTCACGTCATTCTTGAAATCATTCCACCATGCTTTTGTGCGCGCTCCTTTGTTGAGCTGGTGCAGTTCCTCCGCGACAGCTGAATCAGCTGTCCGGTAAAGGCGCAGCAGCGCATCGAGATCGACTTTCGTCACTCCCGTCCGGCCGCCTTCTATCCGGATCACTTTCGACGTGTGCCAGCCCAGGGCCTTGGCGACCTCATCCTGCGTGAGATCGCGTTGTCTGCGAAGCTCGGCGAGCCTCCTCCGGAGGAGTGCCCCCTGGATGACGGGGCCGCGCTGATCCACTCCACTTCACCTCGCCCTTAGTAGTCGCCGGTGCGCCACGTCCAGGGGCGGCCTGCGGTGGGGAGCCCACGGTACTCCATGTGCGTGACGGCCCCTCATGCCCCTCCTGCGGCAAAGGGGCAGCGTAGACGCGCCCTGGGGCGGCGGCTTGGTGGTTCGCTCAGCAGTTCGGGTGCACTGCTAGGATATGCGTGCAACATAGCATTTTGCTATGTTGCACGCGGTCTCAAATGAGCGGTGACACTGGGTGGGGGTGTGCGAGCAGAGGGGGATCGCGGTGGCGCGCAGGGCCGCGTCGCGGGATGAGCAGCCAGAGATCTGAGGAGGTCGCTGCGGCGGACGGCGCTAGGCACCGACACGGCTCTGGGCAGCCAGGGGAGAAGTCGTGCCAGTCGGGAGGGAACGTGTCCAGGGTCAGATGGGGCGAGTCGGCGGTCGATGATCTTGAGGAGACGGGGAAGCCGGACGTCGTGCGCAGGCTTTTGGCCGCGGCGGACAACCTCTGCTTCCCTCCGCGTGAAGGCCGGGCCGGCGAAGGCTGGATCCCCGGCAGGAAGGGCGTGTTGGCGTGGTGCCGTCCGGTTCGGGCCTCAGCGGACGCGGATTCCTGTGACGACGAGGCGGCTGACTACGTCATGGTGTACCGCGCGCCGACGGACCACGAGTATCGCGCGGCCAGGGGCGGGCACGTGGCCGTTCATGTCGAGCGTGTACTTCCCGCCGAAAAACTGCTGCGGCCCGGGATGTGACCGGTCAGGGCCATTCGAGCCCGAGCCTCCTGGCGACTTCTTCGGTCGACCGGCCGCCGGCCTCCGTTTCCGTGTCGGTCGGTGCGGGCTTGTGCCCGCTCTCGGCGGCCTCTCGCTCCAGAAAGCGAGCAATCAACTCCCCCTCGAGCCCTTTGTTGAGCAAAGGAGTGATGAGGGCCACGAACGTGCCGTGCCGCGTGATGACGGCTGGCCTCCCGGAGTCATTTATCTCCTGGATTACCTCGGCGGTTCTCTGGTTGAGGTCGCGCATCTTGTAAATAAGCACGTCCCCTCGACCTGGTAGTGAGTTGTCAACAGTCATGGATGTTCCCCGCAAATCAGCGTACTACCTTTGTACTACAAGTACCCCTTCCCATGCGAGCCGACGCCTCGATACGGACAAGGATCTGTCATGACCATCCAGGGTGGCGAGCCGTCCACATCAACGGCGAATGATGTGTCGCACGCCGCCGATCTGCGGGCCGCCGCGCGCTGGCTCGTGGGAGCCAGCGCTTCGGTGGTCGCCGTATTAGTGGCGGGCGTCCAACTACGCGACTTCGCGGAGCTCGACGCTGTAGGAGTATGGGCAGTTCCGGTGGCGTTGCTGGCGGTCCTGATCGCTCTGGCCACTGTTGTGTGGACGCTCTATGGGGCTGCCGCGGTCCTGGCCGTTCCACGCCGCAGTATTGGTGAGCTGGCTGATCTCGATCGCGCGGACAACGGTGACTTTCCTGGTCCTCGCCTGGGGCCTCCCAAGTCGGCACTCATCTCCCACCTGGTTCGAGAGCGTCGGACGGAGTTGCTGGGGGTGTCGAGAGATGCGATCTGGCAGCTCAACATGGAGCGTGTGGCGGCCTACAAGGCATCTGCATTTCCTAGAACCGGCAAAAATCTACAAATAGGTGACCGAGAGTATGATCCAGACAATCGTGACGATAGCGCCGCTTTAGCCAATCTCATCGTCGATCTGGACAGGCGCGTGCAAGCCGTTGTCGATGCCGCCGCGTCCTTCGAAACGCAGCGGCGATATGACCGGTTGCGGAGAGGTATGAGACTGGCGGGCCTACCATTTGTCGTCAGCTTTCTGGCTCTCGTCTGGTTGCAGACGCTCCCACCTGCTCTTATGAAGGTGAAAAGCCCAACGAGTGTTCAGGTCGTCACGCCGGGGAACGGAGGTGACCCCTGCAGTGGAAAGGTCTTCGACGGTGTGGCCGTGGGAGGAACCATGGACGCCCCCCTCGTGGTGCTTCCCTCACAGGGGGGCTGTCCCGCCAGGAAACTCACCGAGACCGACAAGTTCGTCGTCATACCCCGCGCCGAGAAGTGACCGGCGGAGTATGCGCTGTGCCTGGCCCGCCTACCTTCGAAGACACCGGGAGTGGGATGACAAGTTCGCCGCGATCACCTTTTCCCGTCGACGAACTGGTGCGCTCCGTGCGCCTCGAGATCGCCGCGGAGCTGCGCGGGGACGGTGACGGAGAGAAGCTCACCCTCACCGAGGGACGCAGGATCGGCGGCAACCATGCAGCGCGGGAGTATCTCTTCTTCTGCAAGGCGTGGAAGGACGCCTTCGCCGGCGACAGGCTGCTGATCCGGCCGTCCCGATCGCGGGGGGAGTGGGGGCGGGCCGAAGTGACCCGCATGCCGGACGGCAAGGTCAAGGTACGCACGTCCGCTGATCTCGGGGACCGGCCCGGCAATGTTCAGCTACGGCAGGACGAGACCGCGGGGCTGGAAGCCCTCATCGAGCGCCTGGAGTCGGCGGGTGAGCCTGACGGGCCGATGAATGTCACCGCTGCGGGGTGGACGGTCGGCCGGGGGACGCCACGCGTCGAGCGGTGCGCCACGCCTGAGCGGTTCATCCGCGGCTACGCAGAGCGCGCGCTGAACGACGCGCAACGACGCGCCATCGAGCAAGCCCTGGGCAGCGAGGTCACCTTCGTCTGGGGGCCACCTGGCACGGGAAAGACCGACGTGGTCAGCTGCATCGTCGAGGGGTGCTACCGCCAGGGGCTCCGGGTGCTCTTCGTGGCTCCCACAAAGGGTCGCGGTCGACCAGGCACTGGAGCGCATCTGTGCCCTCCTCGCGGAAGAGGAGCGATTCGACGTGGGCCTCGTGCAGCGTGCCGGCGACATCGATCTCCCTCGGCTGGCCGCTCGTTTCGGCGAGCAGATCGACACAGAGCGGATCGTGGCGCGCGTGTCCGCTGCATTCACCGGCCGGCTCGCCGCCGTTCAGGAACGACTGGCCATGGTGCAGCGAGACCTCGATCTCCACGAGGAGGCGAGGAGCGCCGGCGACCGGTTACGGCAGGCCCGCGCAAGGCGTGATGAGGCCGTCCGTCAGGTCAAGGTTCTCCAACGGCACATGGGAGAGCTGCATGGCGCGGTCAGCGACATCGAACAGGAGATGTGCGGCATCGGCACCCCGTCCGGCCTGTTCGCGAAGAGGAAGCAGGCCAAGCTGGACGCCCTCGATCGCATGCTGTGGCAGCGCCGTGACGAGGTCATCCTGCTCGACCGGCGTCTCGCCCTGGCCGTGACGGAGCAGCACCGGCACGCGGGCGACGTGAGCACGCTCGAACAGTATCTGGCGGTCCTGGGCCAACGGCTACGCGGAGTCGCAGCCCTCGGGGACCTGCGGGAGGAGGCCGACGGGTTGCGCCGTGAGGCGACGGCTCTGGAGCAGGAGTTGCGGAAGGTCGCCGACGTGGTGCGGAGCAACTGCCAGGTGATGGGCACGACGGTTGCCAGAGCAGTGCAGTCCCGCAAACTGCTCGACACGATCGACGTAGTGATCATCGACGAGGCCGGGATGGTCAACACGCCCTCGGCCTGGTGCGCCGCAGGGCTGGCCGCTCGAAGGGTGGTCATCGCCGGCGACTTCCGACAGCTTCCCGCGGTCACGAAGGCGAGCGGTGATCGGCGAGCTTCCGACGGGGACAGACAGCACGCCGCTCGATGGATGGACAGCGACCCCTTCGCCACGGCGGGGTTGGTGGACTCGACCGGCACGGCGCGCCGGGGCGATCGCCGCATGGTATGCCTCGACACGCAATACCGCATGCGTCCCGCGATCTGCGAGATCGTCAACACCGTCGCCTATCCGGACTCGCCCCTGCGGACCGGTCGCGATGATCTCAGCCGGCTTCCGGTGTCCGCCCTGCTCGAAAGCCCTCTGGTCCTCGTGGACACGACGCCCCGTCGTCTGCCGGACCCCACGTCACGTTCCAGTTCGCACACCACCAACGCCGTCCACGAGGCCGTGGTCCACGAGCTCATCCGAGGCTTGCAGTTCGACGACGTCCTGCCCGCGCGAAAGTGGACCGACCTTCCGGCGGGGCAGAAGCCGACCGATCGTCTCGCAGTGATCGCGCCGTACAAGGCTCAGGTGAAGGCGCTGCGCGAAAGTCTCGCCTACCGGTTCGGCGAGCCGTACGAGGGCCTGATCGACACCGTTCATCGCTTCCAGGGAAGCCAGCGTCCCCTCGTGATCATCGATACGGTGGCCGGCGCGGGCCGGAAGCTCGGGTATTTCTATGACCACCTGGGCCTGTCGTCGTCCACCTGCAGGCTGCTCAACGTGGCGCTGAGCCGGGCCCAGGATCATCTTGTCGTCGTCGCCGACATCGAGTTCCTGCGCAGCAGGCTCAATCCCGTCAGTGAAGCGGCCCGCATGTTGACGTTCCTGGAACGGCGCGCCCGCAGACTGTCGGTCGACGACCTGGTGCCGTTCCGCAGCGCGGCCGACCTCGCGGGCCTGCCGGAGGAGGAGTTGGCCCGTCCCTCGTTCTTCCCTGCCGATGAGGTGCCACGAGCGGTCGCCTGGGACATCGCCCGAGCGCGTCGCACCATCGAGATCCATTGCGCCTTCCTCGACCCCGTCCCTGTCCGTAAGTGGCTGGGACTCCTCGCTACGCGTATCGGAGACGGTGTTCAGGTCACTGTGCACACACGCGACCAGAGTGATGATCCACGAAGAAAGGACCTCGTCCGGGAGATGGAGGCCGCCGGCTGCCAGGTCTCCGTGCGTGAGCGCATGCACGAGAAGCTGTTGATCATCGACGAGACGGTCCTGTGGCACGGATCCCTCAACCTCCTGGCGAACACCGGGCCCACGGACCTGATGATGCGCATCACCGACCCGACGTCGTGTCGCCGGGTCCGGCACATCGTCGAGCGTGCCCGCATGGAACGGCCGGTGCGCGTGTGGGGCGGAGGACAGCCCGCAGCCTCTTCGGAAGGCGCGGCTGTCGCGGCGGGCAGCGTCAAGGATGGACGTCTGTACCTCTACGTGCCCTACGAGCGCAAGGACGAGTTCAAACGCGCGATGCGGAGTGCCGGTGTGGAGTACAGGTGGTACGGCGCGGGCAAGCTGTGGCACATCGCGGCCGAGACTCCACGACACCATGTACGGCAATGGCTCCCACCAGGGGATGAATGAGTCGGTGGATCACAGGCGGGGCAGGCGGGCGGCGATGCCGTCGAGGACGCAGTCCAGGCCCGCCTCGAACGTGCCCGCCGCGTCCATGTGGCTGGCGTCGCGGACGAACCTGGCCACCGTCGGGTAGCGCCCCGTGGCCAGCATCCGGGCGAGGTACGGGTAGGAGGCGTGCTGCCACTGCCGCTCGTCCATGCCGGTGGTCCGGGCGGCGCGCAGGTCGGCGATCTGCCGTTGGAGCGCCCCGATCACGTAGACGTTCACCGTGCCGACGGCGAGCGCGATCGTGTCGATGTGCTCGAACCCCGGGGCGCCGTCCAGCGCGGCCAGTGACGCCTCGCCGTGGGCCAGGGCGTGGGGGCCGAGGCTCGGCCGGCCGCTGAGCAGGTCGGTGAGCCACTCGTGCCGCAGGGCGGCGTCTCTGACGCCGTGGGCGAGGGCGCGCAGGGCGCCGCGCCAGTCGTCGCCGGCGCGCACCGGTGGCGGGATCTCGCCGTACACCGCGTCGACCATGAGGTCCAGCAGCTCTTCCTTGGTGGACAGGTAGCCGTACAGCCGCATCGGGCCGGCGTCGAGCGCGGCGGCGACCTTGCGCAGCGACACCGCCTCCAGCCCGTCGGCGTCGGCCAGCTCGATCGCGGCGCGCACGATCCTGTCCCTGCTCAGCGGGCTCGGGGCGGGCCTGCTCGGCGGCTCCGGGCGCTCCCAGATCAGCGTGGGCTCGCCCTCCCCGGCTTCTCGTCGCGCCGCCATCGTGCCGCCTCCTCTTGCGCGGTGCCGTTCGTACGAGCTTAGAATACGGCACATCGAGCGATACAGTGTATCGACGTGATACGACGTATCGAAGCCGCGAGAAGGAGAACCCCGTGAACCTGAGCATCGCCATCGTCGGAGGCGGGCCCGGCGGCCTCACCCTGGCCTGCCTCCTGCGCCTCCACGGCATGGACGCCGTCGTGTACGAGCGCGAACCGTCCCGCGCCGCGCGCGGCCAGGGCGGCATGCTGGACTTGCACGTGGACAGCGGCCAGCGCGCCCTGCGCGAGGCCGGGCTGGAGGCGGAGTTCCTCGCCGTCGCCCGCCGCGAGGGCCAGGACCAGCGGCTGCTCGACCACACCGGCGCCCTGCTGCTCCAGGAGGACACCCCCGACGACGCCCCGCTCCTCCGCCCCGAGGTCGACCGCGCCGACCTGCGCGACGTCCTGCTCGGCTCGCTCCCGGAGGACGCCGTCGTGTGGGGGCGGGCGTTCCGGCACGCCGTCCCCCGGCCGGAGGGCGGCCACACGCTGCACTTCGCCGACGGCTCCACGGCCGTCTGCGACCTGCTGGTCGGCGCGGACGGCGCCTCCTCGCGGGTACGCCCGCTGGTGACCGACGTCCGGCCGTTCCACTTCGGCGTCAACTACGTCGAGATCGGCATCCCCGACATCGACCGCACGCACCCGGATCTGGCCGCCGTCCTGGGACGCGGCAACTACTGGGTCATGGGCCCCGGCCAGTCCCTGTCCGCGCAGCGCAACGGCGACGGCCGCGTCCGCGTCTACCTCGGCTTCTACACGCCGGAGGACTGGTTCGCCACCTGCGGCGTCCCCTTCGACGACCCGGCACGCGCCCGGGCCGCGCTGGCGGAGCTGTTCGCCGGCTGGGCGCCGGACGTGACCGCCCTGATCCGGGCCTGCGACGACTCCGTCATCACGCGCCCGCTCACCATGCTGCCGGTCGGCCTGACCTGGCCGACCACGCCCGGTGTCACGCTGATCGGCGACGCCGCCCACCTGATGCCGCCGGCCGGCGAGGGCGTCAACATGGCCATGCTCGACGCCCTCGAACTCGCCCTGGCCCTCGTCGCCGACCCCGGCGACCCGGCGGCGGCCGTCGCGCGCTACGAGAAGGAGATGTTCGAGCGCACCGCCCCCGTCGCCGCGCGGTGCGTCCGGGTCACGGAGGTCATGATGGCCCCGGACGGCGCCCAGCGCATTCTCCGCTTCTTCCAGGGACACGGGCTGGGGGACTGACCGCCGCGGTAATCCGGTTGCGGGAGGGGGCGCGGGTTCCGCATCCTCACCAGGATGAACGTCCCCTATCGGCAGATCCGTGCCGTCTACACCGACACCACCATCACCGTCTACCAGGCGTACGACCCCGCCATCGCGGAGCCGGCCGTCGCCGCGCGGCGCTTCGTGCCGCCGTTCAAGCGCGAGCGGATGACCTGGATCAAGCCGTCGTTCCTGTGGATGATGTACCGCTGCGGCTGGGCCACGAAGCCCGGGCAGACGAGGGTCCTGGCCGTCGACATCACGCGCGCCGGGTTCTCGTGGGCGCTGGAGCACGCCTGCCTGAGCCATCCCGAGCCCGGGGCCGACGCGGCCGAGTGGAAGCGGCGGCTGCGGGCCAGCCCGGTGCGCGTCCAGTGGGATCCCGAGCGCGACCCGCGCCACCACGCCCTGCCGTACCGGTCGATCCAGGTGGGCCTGTCCGGCGAGGCCGTGACCCGCTACCTCGACGAGTGGATCACGGGGATCACCGACGTGACCGGCATGGTCCACGACGTCCACCGGGCCCTGCGCGCCGGCCGGGACGTCACGGACCTGCTGCCCCGCGAGCGCCCGTACCCGCTGCCCGCCGACCTGGCCCGGACCGTCGGCGCCACCCCGGACGCTCCGCGCCCAGCAGGAGGCCCGGCAGGAGGCCCGGCAGGAGGCCCGGCAGGAGGCCCGGCAGAAGACCCGTCAGAAGGCCCGGCAGAAGAGGGCGTGTAGCGTCGTCGGCATGCGGCTTCACGTCGGATGCGCCATGTGGACCCACACCCCGTGGCAGGGGCGCTTCCTGCCGCATCCCCTTCCCCCGTCCGAGCGCCTGCGGGCCTACGCCACCTGGTGCGACGCGGTCGAGGGCAACACCACGTTCTACGCGACCCCGTCGCGGAGCACGGTGGAGACGTGGGCGGAGCAGACCGGCCCCGGCTTCCGGTTCGTGGTCAAGCTGCCCAAGCCGATCACGCACGAGCGCCGCCTCACCGGCGCCGACGAGGAACTGCGCGCGTTCCTCGACGCGGTCGAGCCGCTCGGGCCGCGCGCCCACGCCCTGTGGATCCAGCTTCCGGGCTCGTTCGGGCCGAACGACGTCGGCGCGCTCGCCGCGTTCCTCCACCGGCTGCCCCCGCACCACCGGTACGCCGTCGAGGTGCGCCACCGCGCCTTCTTCGCCGACGCGCGCGCCACGGGCCTGCTGGAGCGGGTCCTCGGCCGGGCCGGAGCCGAGTGGATCCCGTTCGACACCACCGCGTTCTTCGACACCCCGCCCACCAGCGACGCCGAGCGCGACGCGTGGATGAAGAAGCCGCGCGTGCCCCGCCGCGCCACCGCGCTCACCGACCGCCCGATCGTCCGCTACCTCGGCCGGGACGACGTCACCCGCACGGTCGAGGGCTGGCGGCCGTGGGTCGCCACGGTCGCCGGGTGGCTGCGTGAGGGCCGCTCGCCGACGGTGTTCATCCACACCCCGGACAACGCCGAGGCCCTGCCGCTGGCCCGGCGCTTCCACGAGGACGTGCGCGCCCTGCTGCCCGGGCTGGAGCCGCTGCCGGAGCCCGTGTCGCCGTCCGACGGCCAGGTTTCCGACGACGAGCCGCTGACGCTTTTCTGACATACCGCGCGCCCTCTGTCACGATGGGCGGGTGACCTCTGACGCCTTAGAGCGCTTGCAGCGGCTGCACCGGTTCTACCGCGATCCGTACCCGGTGTACGCCGAGGCCCGTCACACGCGCGGCCTGACGTTCGTGCCGGAGCTCGACGCCTGGCTGGTCAGCCGCCGTGAGGACGTCCGCGAGGTGCTGAGCCACCCCGACCGGTTCTCGTCGGCGGGCGCGCTGCGGCCGGACGTCCTGCCCGGCAGGCGCGCCCTGTCCGAGCTGGTCAAGGGGTACGGCGGGGCGCAGGCCGTGCTCTCGGCCGACGGTGAGGCGCACCGGCGCCTGCGCAGGCCGCTCACCCGGGGGCTGTCCCCGATGCGGGTGGCCGCCGCCCTGCCGTTCGTCACCGAACGGGCCGAGGCGCTCGTCGGCGGGTTCGCCGGCGACGGACGGGTCGAGTGGATGGACGCCTACGCCAGGCCGCTGCCCGCGGAGGTGATCGGCCACCTCCTGGGCCTGGACCCGGCCGACACCCCCGGCGCGATCCACGGCGGGCACCAGGCCGAGGCGCTGCTGTTCGCCCCGCTGACGGAGGACGAGCAGGTCGAGGCCGCCCAGGAGATCGTGGCCCTGCACCACCTCCTCGACCGGTACGCCCGCGCGCGCAGGGCCGAGCCCCGCGACGACCTGATCACGGAGATGGTCCGCGGCCTCGCCCCCGGCTCCGGCGAGCTCACGCACGACCAGCGCAGGGAGATCGTCTCCAACGTCCAGAACCTGCTGCTGGCCGGCCACCTCACCGCCACCGCCCTGCTCGGCTCGGTCGTGCTCAACCTGCTGCGCGACCGGAGCCAGTGGGAGCTGCTGTGCGCGCGGCCGGAGCTCGTCCCGGCGGCCGTCGAGGAGGCGGTCAGGTTCGACGCCCCGATCCAGGGCTTCCGCCGCACGGTCACCGAGGACGTGACACTCGGCGGCACGCGGCTGCGCCGGGACGACGTGGTGTTCGTCTCGTACGCCTCGGCCGGCCGCGACGCCGACCCGACCACCCGCCCGGACGCCTTCGACATCACCCGGCCCGCCGCGCGCCACCTGTCCTTCGGCCACGGCCCGCACGGCTGCCCGGGCTCGCAGCTCGCCAAGGAGCAGGTGCGGATCACGCTGGAGATCCTCATCCGCGAGCTGCCGGGCCTGCGCCTGGAGCGCCAGGACGTCGCCATGGCCCCCACCCTGATCCACCGCTCCCCGGAGGAGCTGCACCTCGCCTGGTGACATGAATTCCGGGGCCGGGCGGTAATCGGGCGCGCCGCCGAGGGACTACTGGGTGTGGACGATCCCCAAGAACGATTCACCGGCCTCTACGACCGCCATCACCGGAGCGTGCTCGGCTACGCGTTGCTGCGTGCCGACCGCGCCGTGGCGGAGGACGTGGCCAGCGAGACCTTCCTGATCGCCTGGCGGCGGCTGGCCGAGCTGCCCGAACCGCCCCTGCCCTGGCTCCTGGGCGTGGCCCGCAACCTGCTGGCCAAACAGCGGGTCTCCCGCGACCGCCGGGAGGCGCTGGTCGGCCGGATCGCGGCTCTGACCACGGCCAAGGACAACCTGATCTGGGACGTCGCCGAGCACGTCGTGGACCGCGAGACCGCGCTGGCCGTGCTGGCGGCCCTTCCGGAGCAGGACGTGGAGGCGATGGTCCTCACGACCTGGCACGGGCTGCCGCCCGACCAGGCCGCCGCCGTCATGGGGTGCTCGACCCGTACGTACAACGTGCGGCTCCATCGCGCCCGCAAGCGCCTGAGCAAGGCCCTCCGGGTGGAGGCGGAGGGCCGGCCCGCGCGGGCCGACCTCCGCTCCACCCACCACGCCCGACTTTCGGAGGAGACCTGATGCCGTACCCGCCCAGCACGGGAGACGACCCCGCCGACCGGTTGTTCGCCCAGCTCAAGCCGGTGGAGCTGGAGGAGCTGACCGAGGCCGCCCATCAGCGGCGCCGCGCCGACGACCTCGCCCGCGCCTTCGCCACCCCACGCGACTCCTTCTCACCCGACGAAAAGAGGATTCTCATGACCCGCCGCCCCGTTCTCCTCCTGACCGCGGCCGCCGCGCTCGGGCTCGCGGCCGCCGCCGCGGTCGCCGTTCCCGGGCTCGTGGGCCGGGACGTCCCGGCCGTGGGGCACCAGGTCACAGCCGGTTCGCGTACGGCGGACCGGGGGCCGGTGGACGCCCGGACGTTCCTGCTGGCGGCGGCCGAGACGGTGGCACGGGAGCCCGCCGGCTCCGGCCGCTACTGGTACACCCGCCAGCGCGTCTTCGAGCGCGTCCAGGTGGCGGAGAGCGAGTACATGGCCAGGCTCAAGGCGCTGGACAAGGAGTACGAGGCCAAGAAGAGCGAGTTCAAGGACCGGCCCGCCGAGCTCCGGGCGGCCGACGCGGAGTTCCAGAAGCGCGTGGGAGAGCTGAAGACCTCCCAGGTCCCGTACAAGGCCGTGGCCGCCTACACCGTCGACTCCTGGCAGTCGGTGGCCCAGAGCGGAGGGAACCGTTCGGTCACCAACCAGGACGTCAAGATCACCTTCGCCACGCCGGAGGACGAGGCGAAGTGGAAGGCGGCCGGCTCGCCCGTCCTGCGCGAGGACAAGCCGAGGACCAGCGACGGCGGCGAGTCGCGCATCGTGTCGATCGACAACCCCACGCTGACCATGGCCGAGGTCGGCAAGCTGCCGACGGAGAAGGACGCGCTGGAGCGCCGGCTGCGCGAGCTGTACGCCAAGAGCCCGGCGCGCAGCGGCGCGAACGGGCGCTCGTTCGCCGAGTACATGCCGCAGACCGCGCTCGACCTGCTCGTCTCGCCGACCACGCCGGGGACGCGGTCGGCGCTGTTCAAGGTGCTGGCCGAGCAGCCGGGCATCACCGCGCAGGGACGGGCCACGGACGGGTTGGGGCGCACCGGGGTCGCCCTCACCAGCCGGTTCGACTCGCCGGAGGGTGAGTTCGAGTTCCGCCTGACCTTCGCCGAGGACACGGCCGGGCTGCTGGAGTACGAGGTCACCAAGGCGGGGGAGGAGACTCCGGTGACGCGGGTGGCCTTCGACCGGATGGCGCTCGTGAACGGGCTGGGCGACCAGCCGACGAGCTGAACGACCACTGTCGGGGACCCCGGGCGCCGTCCGGGGTCCCCGGCGGGCCGTCAGCACAGGCGCGAGGAATTCCCTCCGGTCCGGGCGGCGATGATTTCGTGCCCCGATATAAAGAATTCTGAGCGGTTTCATTCGGCGGAAAGAGAAAAGGCGGCTTTTCTCCGGCGGTCGCCGTACGCCATGAGGTGGGTGGCGGCGAGAGGACGCCAGGGACGCCACCGGCCGGCCGTCCACGAGTCGGCGCCTCCCGAGGGCGCGCCCAGTTCCTCCAGCGCCGCTCGCAGCGAGGGGTCCGCGAGCGGGAACGCCTCGCGCTGCCCCAGCCGGAGCCCGAGGACCTGGCGCAGGTCCTCGTCCAGGTACGGCAGCGCCGCGAGCGCGTCGGGGCTCGTGCCGTACCCGAGCGTCCCCGCCCCCTCGGCCAGCGCCGCGATGGCCTCCGCGTCCTCCGCGGGCAGCCGCCCGTCGGGGTCCACGGTCAGCGACTCGAGCCGGGCGCGGGTCAGCGCCTCCGGCGGCGGGAACGCGTGGGTCAGCCCGTCCGGCAGTCCCGGTACGGGCGTCCCGAGCGCCTCCACCAGCGCCTTCAGCCATCGGGCGGCCTCCTCCGGGTCCCGGCCCCGCCCGAGGAGCTCCCGTACGCCCACCTCCAGGGCGCTCCACGCCCCCGGCACCGCCAGCCCGGGCCGCTCCCGCACCACCGGCCCGAGCACCGGGTCGGCGGACAGCGCGGCGACGCCGGCCGTGTGGTCGGTCTCCGTGCCGAGCAGGCGCCCCACCTGGTCGACCACGTGGATGAGTCCCTCCCAGTACGGCAGGTGCGCCACCAGCAGCAGGTGTCCCGCGGCGTCGCCGGGCGACACCTCCAGCAGGCCCGGCGCGCCGTCCACGGTGATCGTGCGCCGGTACGTACGGCCCTCCACCGCCTCCACCCCCGGCACCGCCCGCGCGGCGAGGAAGTCCCGCACCGCGTCCCAGTCGTAGCCGGGCAGGACCGGCAGCCGCAGCGCGAGCCCGCCGTCGGCGGCGAGCCGGTCCGCGCGGTGCCGCCGCTCGCGCAGGTCGGTCGGCGAGGCGCGAAACACCTCCCGCATGATCCGGTTGAACTGCCGCAGGCTGCCGAACCCCGACGCGAACGCGATGTCCAGCACCGTCAGGTCGGTGTCGTCGAGCAGCCGGCGCGCGAAGTGCGCCCGGCGGGAGCGGGCGAGCTGGTCGGGGCTCGCCCCCAGGTGCCTGAGGAACAGGCGCCGCAGGTGGCGCGGCGACAGGCCGACCCGTCGCGCGAGCGCCGCCTCCGTGCCCTCGTCCAGGACCCCGTCGATGATGAGCTGCCACGCCCGGCACACCAGCTCCGGCGCGTCGGCGGCGACGGGACCCGCCACCCGGTACGGCCGGCAGCGCAGGCAGGCGCGGAACCCGGCGGCCTCGGCCGCGGCGGCCAGCTCGTACGTGCGGGTGTTCCTCGCCAGCGGCTTCGCGCCGCACCCGGGCCGGCAGTAGATGCCGGTGGTGACGACGGCGGAGTACGTGGTCATGCGTCAGATGTACGGCACCGCCCCCGGCCGACGCCAGACAGATCCGGACATGGCGTGATGCGGCAGGCGCGTCCCTCCCGCGATCCGGGTCAGAAGAACCGGCCGAGCCGGAACGGGCGCACCACCAGGGGCACGGTGAAGCGGCTGATCACGCGTACCTTCCTGATGCGCGTGTGCTCGTTGATCGTGACCTTCACGCACTTGAGGTGCGCCAGGTGGTCGCCCGGGAAGGCGTAGTAGGAGATCCCGATGCCGCGCCGGCCGAGCCCCCGGTCGGACAGCCCCAGCCCCACCTCACGGTAGATCCGCCACGAGCCCTTCAGCGTGAACGCGGTGGACCCGATGAGCGCGTGGTTGGCCTTCGTGGGGCAGTGGACGAAGACGCGCACGGTGTCGTTCTGGCGCGGCCACTGCGGCAGGATCCGCAGGGACGTGACCTTCTTCCAGTCCTTGGGCAGCGGGCCGCGGCCGGTGGCCGCGGCGGCCGGCGGGCACGGGAGGGCCGCGAGCGTGGCCGGGCTCGTCAGGAGGACGGCGACGGCGGCCATTCCTGCCACGGAACGCATGGAATCCTCCCCCGCCGGGCGTTCGCGACCACGTTGATCACCTCATTATGGCGAGCATTCACGGCGGAAAAGGACGCCACGCCGTACATCTCTCATGAACGCTTCACCGCCGAATTCAGCGGTCCGGCAATGACATAACCGAGTATGTGATCAATATGTGATCGTAAAACTCGTTGATGGTGTTTGCCGTGTTTTAGGATCGCTGTCTTGTGAACCCGCCTGAAGACCAGCCCGAGCTGGACGTCGACGCGGCCTTCGCCCGCCTGACGGCCGGCGTGCGCCTGAAGCCACCGGGGCTGGGCTGGCGGCTCCGGCTCGCCTTCGCCCCGGGCGGCCGCCTGCGCCGGCGCGTGCTGATCGTGGTGGTCTGCCTGGTCGTCCTGGCCGCCGGCGCCCTCACTCTCCAGGCCGTGGACCGCCGCCCGGACCCGGTGCCGCCGCCCGCCGACGACACCACGCCCGTCCTGACCGCCCTGGCCCCCGCCGGGGAGGCCGGGGTCAGTCGATGATGTGCTGCCACACCCGCTGGACCGCGGTTCGCTTGTCGTCCCAGTCCTCGCTGTACGACTTGGGATAGACGCTGCCGCCCTCGGGGTTGCTCAGCTCGTCGTACAGCGCCTCCGCGGCGGCCCGCTCGCCGATCCGGCGCTCCTCCGCCGCGGTGAGCGGCGGACCGCCCGCCTCCTCCCGCCGGGCCCGCGCGTCCCGCACGGCCCGGGAGTAGGCGTCGTCGTACGTGGCCTCGCTCTGGTGGTCGAGGTCCTGACCGCGCACCCGTTCCAGCTCCTCGGAGAACCGGTACGCCTGGAGATTGCCCTGCGCCTCCTCGCGGATGGCCGCCTCGACGTACGCGTCGCGGCTCATCTCGGTCGGGTCGGGGGTCCTGCGGTGCTGCGCGTGGTTGAGCTCGTGGATCAGCGTGTTGGCGAGGCCCTCCGGGGTGTCGCCGTCCCGGAGGTAGATCTCCACGACGTTGTACTCGTCGTGGTAGACGCCGAGGACATTGTCGTCCCCCTCGCCGGGGGGCTGGTAGAGGATGGTCACGTTGTGCTCGCGCGCCCATGCCAGCGCCGCGCGTCCTCTCGGGGTCTCGTTGAGGACCCGCTCCACCTCACGCCGCGCGTCGTCGTCCGTCCTCATCCACGAGGTCCGCCTGCCGGCGTCCCACGTCGCGAGACCGATCAGCCCGAGGGGCACCGCCCCGCTGATCAGGAGGAGCTCCATGGCCTCGCGAAGGGTCTGGGCCAGGACCACGCCGATGTTGCCCCTGATCTCGGTGAGCATGGAACGGAAGAGCCGCCGCGTGACGTACCACCGCAAGGTCAGCCAGAAGCCGCCGGCGGGCGTGACCGCGATCGCCCTGACCAACGCGACGAGCAGCACGGTGAGCAGATAGACGACCAGGGCCTTCCAGATGACCCTGAAGACGACCGTCATCAGGGTCCCCACGGCGGCGAGGTCGGCCGCCTTGGCGCCGTCCCCCAGGCGGTGCCGCACGCTCTCCGCGGACTCCCACTTCTCCTTGAACGCCTCGACGTCGCCCCCCGCGTTGGCCCGCACGACCCCGTCGTGGCCGGCGTCGAGCTCGGCGGCCGTGCTCCTCAGCTCGTCGGCCAGGTCCAGCCAGCCCCGTACGCGCAGCAGGCGGTCGTCCTCGTCGGCGTCCGGCCATGGAGCGTCGTCCTTGAACTGCTCGTGGATCGGCCTGAGCTGGGCAGGCAGTTCCCATCCCATGTCCGGTTGGCTCCCTTCAGCGGCCGTCGGCGAGGCGGCGGACCAGGTCCTCGTTGGCGCCCGAGGCCGAGGCGTGGGTGCGGGCGGTCTCGCGCAGCTTGCGGGCGTGCTCCCTGACCTCCCGCAGGGTCGCGTCGAAGGCGGTGGCGGCGTGCCGGACGAAGCGCGCGTACTCGGCGTCGAACTCGGCCCCCGGCTGCTCGCGGTCCGCCGGCTCCGGGGCCGAGACCGTGATGAGCGCCCGCCGCGCGACCCGCTCCAGCCGGTCCTCCATGTCCTCCGCGCCCAGGCGGGCGTCCAGCAGCGATCGCTGGTCCACGCGCAAGATCTCGTCCATTCATCCCCCTTTTGAGGCTGTGCGTCCGAAAGATCCTTCCACGCTTGGGGGTGGCGGAGGCGTCCGGGGAGAAGGCGGGAAGGTCTACCTGGCACTACTGACCTCGGGCGTGACCCGCGGATAGTGTCGCGGGGTGCTCGTCAGGACCGCGCTGGAAGCGCTCGCCCAGCGGCCGATCACCTTCCTGCGGTCGGCCTGGCCGTGGCGTTCCCTGGCCTACCTGCTGGCCGGGGCGGTGCCCGGCCTGCCCGTTCTCGGCGCCGTGACCGCCGTGGCGCTGACGTCCTCGTCGGCCGTCCTGGTCGCCTGCGTGGCGGTGGCCGCCCTGCTCACCCCCGTGGCGGGGAGGTACGAGCGGTGGCGGCTGCGGCTGGTGGACGGCGTGCCGCTGCCGGCCGTGCCCTCTGGGCCGAGCGGCCGGGTGGACGGCGTGCCGCTGCCCGCCGCGCCCCCTGAGCCGGGCGGGGACGCCGGTGAGCCGCCCGGGCGGGGGCGCGAGGGCCGGGTGGTGGCGCTCGGCGGGCTCGCGCTGCTCGTGCTGTGGTGGATCGACCTGGTCATGGCCGCGTTCGGCGCGGCGGGGCCGGTGCTGCTGATCCTGTCGCCGGTCGTGCAGCCCGAGGTGGAGCCGGTGGCCGCCGTCGCGGCCTCGGCCGCCGGGATGCTGCTGGTGCCCGTCGCCGCGTACACGCTGACCGCCTGGGCGGGCGCCCGGGGCGCCATGACCCGCGCGATCCTCGCCCCGCAGGCCGCCGAGCTGGCCGAGGTGCTGCGCTCGCGCGCCCGGCTCGTCGACGCGTTCGAGACCGAGCGGCGCCGGATCGAGCGTGACCTGCACGACGGCGCCCAGCAGCGGCTGGTGGCGCTGACGATGACGCTCGGCCTGGCGCGGCTGGACCTGCCGGAGGACAGCCCCGCGGCCCGGGCGGTCGAGCGGGCGCACGGCGAGGCCAAGCAGGCGCTGGCCGAGCTGCGCGCGCTCGTCAGGGGCGTCCACTCGCAGGTCCTCACCGACCGGGGCCTGCCCGCGGCCGTGCGCGACGTCGCCGGCCGCTCGCCCGTCCCGGTGGAGGTGCGGCTCGCGCTGGAGGAGCGGCTGCCGGCGGCCGTCGAGGTCACCGCGTACTACGTCGTGACGGAGGCCCTCGCCAACGTCGCCCGGCACAGCGGCGCGAGCGCGGCCCGGGTCACCGGCGGCGCGGCGGACGGCACGCTCGTCCTGGAGATCCACGACGACGGCCGGGGCGGGGCCGACCCCGGGCGCGGCACCGGCCTGACCGGGCTGGCCGACCGGCTGGCCGTCGTGGGCGGCAGGCTGTCGCTGTCGAGCCCGGCCGGCGGCCCGACCCGGATGCGTGTGGAGATCCCGTGCGCGTCGTGATCGCCGAGGACGCCGTCCTGCTCCGCGAGGGCCTGATCGGTCTGCTCGAACGCTTCGGCCACACCGTGCCCGCCGCCGTCGGCGACGCGCCGTCGCTCGTCGAGGCCGTCGCCGAGCACCGGCCGGACGTCGTGGTCACCGACGTGCGCATGCCGCCCGGCTTCTCCGACGAGGGGCTGCGCGCCGCCCTGGAGCTGCGCCGCGCGCGCCCGGCCCCGGCCGTGCTCGTGCTCAGCCAGTACGTGGAGCAGACGTACGCCGCCGAGCTGCTCGACTCCGGCGACGGCGCCGGGGTCGGCTACCTGCTGAAGGACCGCGTCGGCGACGTGCGCGAGTTCGTGGACGCGCTCGACAGGGTCGCGGCGGGCGGCACGGTCGTCGATCCCGAGGTGGTGCGCCAGCTCCTGCGGCGCCCCCGCGACCCGCTGCTGCGGCTGACGCCCAGGGAGCGCGAGGTGCTGGCGCTGATCGCCGAGGGCCGCTCCAACGCCTCGATCGCCGGCGAGCTGTACGTCACGGAGGCGGCCGTGGCCAAGCACATCGCCGGCATCTTCACCAAGCTCGACCTGCCGCCCGCCGTCGACGGGAACCGGCGCGTGCTGGCCGTCCTCGCCCATCTCCGCCGTCAGTAAGGTTTCGTCCATGAGAGAGCAATGGCGGGAGGTCGGCGACCGGGTCTACGTCCGGCGCCACAAGTCGTACGACATGAACGTCGGCCTCGTCGTGGGCGACGGGCACTGCCTGGTGCTCGACACCAGGGCGTCGCACCGTGAGGCCGCCGACCTGATCGACGCGATCCGGCGGATCACGAGCAGCCCCTGGACGGTCGTCAACAGCCACACGCACTTCGACCACGTCTGGGGCAACGCGCTGTTCCGCCCGGCGGAGATCTGGGGACACGTCCGCTGCGCCGAGGAGATGGAGCAGGACGGTGAGGAGCAGCGGGCCAACATCATCCGGATGATGCCCGAGGAGCGGCGGGAGGAGTTCGAGGAGGTGGTGATCGATCCGCCCGACAACACGTTCACCACCGCGGCCTCGCTCGACATCGGCGGGCGGATCGTCCACCTGCGCCACTTCGGGCTGGGCCACAGCAGCAACGACATCGTGACGCACGTGCCCGACGCCGGCGTGGTGTTCGCCGGTGACCTGGTCGAGCAGGGGGCGCCGCCGGCGTTCAGCGACTCCTACCCGCTCGACTGGCCCGCGACGACGGCCGCCATGCTGGCCGAGCTGCCCGGCGAGGTGATCGTGCCCGGCCACGGCGCGGTGGTGGACCGCGCGTTCGTCGAGGCGCAGCGGGCCGAGCTGGTCGCCGTGGCCGAGCTGGCGAGGCGGGCGCACGTGGAGGGGCTGCGCGACCTGATCAAGCAGTTCCCGTACCCCGAGGACGTCAGCCGCCAGATCATCGAGCGCGCCTTCTTGCAGCTCGACGCCAGCCCCGCCTGACGGATCCCGCTCCGGCGGACCCTCGACACCCTCGGCGGACCCTTCTATAGTGCAAAGTGCACTATAGAAGGAGGCACTATGGCGCAACGCCATGACCTGGTCGGGCTGACCGTGCTCGCCCTGCTCTCGGTGCGCGCCGGTCACCCGTATGAGCTGCAGCGCCTCATCGTCGACACGCGTAAGGACTACGTGACGGGGCTGCCCCGGAGCCTGTACCACGCGGTCGAGCGGCTGGCTCGCGACGAGCTGATCACCCCCTCCGCCACCGGGCGTGAGGGACGGCGGCCCGAGCGGACCGTCTACGAGATCACCGCCGAGGGCCGCCAGGAACTGGCCACGCGCCTGCGGCGCCTGCTGGAGCGGCCGGACCCCGACCAGCGCGTGCTCGTCGCGGGGATCTCGCTGATCGGCGCGCTGCCGGTGCCCGAGGCGCGGCGCGCGCTGCGCAGCCGGGCCGCGTCGCTGGAGGCGGCGGTCGCCGGCCTCGACGCGCACCTCGCGGGCATGGCCGACAACGGTCTGCCGGAGGTGCTGGCGCTCAAGCTCGACTACCAGCGGGCCGCCCAGGCGGCCGAGCTGGCCTGGGTGCGGGGGGTGCTGGAACGGCTGGAGAGCGGCGCGCTCGACTGGCCGGACACGGTCAAACAGTCACTGCTGGAGCGGGCTTCCCAAGGAGGCGGGCATGAGCGGCAAGGACAGGAAACTGGTCACTGAGGTGTCGGGCGTGGTCGAGGCGCCGGTGGGGCGCGTGCGGGAGGCCCTGAGGGAGGCGCTGCTGCCGGAGCCGGTGCCCGAAAGCGACCGCTTCACCGTCGAGGACTTCCCGGGGCACAGGAGCACCGTCGAGGTCACCGACCGGATGATCGCCCTCCAGGGCGGCTGGTGGTACCGGGGCGAGTGGACGCTCGCGCCCCATCCTGACGGCACCCTGCTCACGCACCGGGTCTACAACGTGGCCACGAGTCTGCGCTGGGGGGTGCCGCTGGCCAACCGGTTCTTCATCGGCTACGACCAGGCCACGCGCGACTCCTTCGCGACGGGCCTCACCCGCATCGGCGCCGCCATCGGCTGCCCGGTCCACCTGACCCCGTAACCGCCCCCGCCTCCCCGGCCCACTCCACGGCTTTTGGTCCTCGGCTCACGGGTCGCCGGTCTTCGGCTCACGGTCCCCGGCTGGCGGCTCCCGTCCCTCGGTCAGCGGCCCTTGATGTCCGTCCCCGGCTCGCGCCTACGATCCTCGGGCCCCGGAGCTTCAACCCCGGGCCCTCGCCCTCGGTCGGCGGCTCACGGCCCTGGCCGGGGTCCTGCGGCCCGCGGTCGGCGGCCCTTGACGCTCGGTCCCCGGCTCGCGTCTGCGGTGACGGTCCTCGGTCCGCTGACCTTCAGTCCGTGCCCCCGTCCCGGTCGGCGGCTCCCACCCCTCGGTTTCCGTGCGGGGACCTGGAAGACGGTCAGCGGGGCGGCGGGAGAGGGCACGGAGCGGGGAGCCGCCTGCAAGGGGAGGGTGTGCCTCACGTGGGAGGCGCGGTCAGGCGAGGGGTGGGCGGGGTGCTGGGGCGATGCCGGGTGGACGGGCACTCAGGTGCTCGCGAGGAGGGGGCGTGGTCAGAGGAGGTCGCGGTGAGGGGGGCGCTGTCAGGGGAGATCGCCGGAAGGGTGGCGCGGAAGCCGCCGTCGATCGCCACCAGCGTGCCCCCGTGCAGGCCCGCGATGTCCCGGGCGATGGGCAGCCCCAGCCCCGCGCCGCCGTCGTCCCTGGCGCGGGCCTCGTCCAGCCGGGTGAACCGGTCGAACACCGCCTCCCGGTGCTCCGGCGGGATCCCCGGCCCGTCGTCGAACACCTCCAGCACCGCCATGCCGTCGTCCGGCCGCACCCGCACCGTCACCGTCGTCTCGGCGTGCCGGCGCGCGTTGTCGAGCAGGTTCGTCACCAGCCGGGCGAGGTGGCCGCGCGAGCCCTGGACCACCACGTCGGGCTCGATGTCCACGACGACCTTCGGCTCCGCGCCCGGCCCCGAGCGCACCGACTCCTCGAAGGCCACCTGTCCGAGGTCGAGCGACGTCGTCCGCACCGGCTCGCCGGCGTCGAGCCTGGCCAGCATGAGCAGGTCGCCGGCCAGGGTCTGGAGGCGTTCCACGTCGGCCAGCGCCTCGCGGGTCAGCTCGCTCGGCGGGGCCAGCTCCAGCCGGGCCCGCAGGGTGGCGATCGGGCTGCGCAGTTCGTGCGCCGCGTCGGCGACGAACCGCTGGTGGGTGCCGACGGCCGTCTCCAGCCGGTCGAGCGTGCCGTTGACGGTCGTGGCCAGGGCCGCGATCTCGTCGCGCGAGCGCGGTACGGGCACACGCTGGTGCAGGTCCCGGGCGGTGATGTCGGCCATCTTGGCGCGGATCGCGGCGACCGGCTTCAGCGCCCGGCTCACCGAGAACCAGGTCATCGCGGCCACCACGCCCAGCAGCGCGGGCACGCCGGGCAGCAGGGCGCCGTCGAGGGTCTGCAACGCCTCGTCGGCCCCCGCCCGGGAGGCCCGGGCCCACACCGTGGACGTGCCCTTCTTGGTGTCCACCTTCAGGGCCGCCACCGCGTACAGGTCGGGCTGCGCCCATCCCTGGTCGACGGTCGCCTTCCCCGCCGCGTCGACGAGGACGACGTCGGGATCGCCGACCGGCTTGACCTCCGTGCCGGGGACGCCCGACGCGTTCGGCCGAGCAGACTTGGCGCTGCTCCTGGCGAGGGCCGGGGGATCGGCCTCGGCGGGAGCCGACTGTGCCTCCTGGACCCGGCCGACCAGCGCCGTGACCTGGCCGACCGGTGGCACGACCACGGTGTGGTCCGGTGGTACGACGACAGTGCGGGCCGTGCTCTCGGGGCCGGTGCCGGTCGTGTCGGGCATGGTGCGAGCGGCGCCGGTCATGCCGTCGGGCGCGGTGCTCGTCGTGGTGCCGGTCATGCCGTCGGGCGCGGTGCTCGTCGTGGTGCCGGTCATGCCGTCGGGCGCGGTGCTCGCCGTGGTGCCGCTCACGTCGTCGGTCGTGGGCGCCGCCTCGGTGCCCTGGACCGCCTGGATCAGCAGCGGCGCGGCCGCGACCGCGCGTCGCGCGGCCTCGGCGTCGGTGCTGGCCTCCAGGCTGCCGCGCAACGTGACGACGAGCACGGCCGCGGCGGCGCCCAGGGCGAGCGCCACCACCAGCGTCGCCGCCGCCGTGGCCCGCAGCCGCACCGACGAGAGCCCGGCGGACAGCTCGGCGGACAGCCCGGACGGCAGTCCCCCGCGAAGCATCGCCGGGACCCTCACCCGCGGCCGAGCCGGTGACATTCGCCCCGTGCCCCTGTTCACCCCGCGGCCCATGGTGCCGCTCATGTCGCCTCCAGGCGGTAACCGGCGCCGCGCACCGTGATCAGTGAGGACCGGCCGAACGGCTGGTCGATCTTGCGGCGGAGCGCGCTGATGTACACCTCGACGATGTTCGGGTCGCCGTCGTAGGAGAAGTCCCACGCCTGGGCCAGCAGCTCGCTCTTGGAGACCACCTCGCCCGCCCGCCGCGCCAGTCCGTGCAGCACCGCGAACTCCTTCGGCGTCAGCGCGATCTCCACCTCGCCCCTGCGGCAGCGCAGCCCGGCCGGGTCGAGCACGAGGTCGCCCACCGTGATCGACACCGGCCGCTCCCTGCCGCCCCGGCGCACCAGGGCCCGCAGCCTCGCCAGCAGCACCACGTACGAGAACGGCTTGGACAGATAGTCGTCGGCCCCGGTGTCGAGCGCCTCGGCCTCGTCGTAGACGCCGTCCTTGGCGGTGAGCATCATGATCGGCGTCCAGTTCCCGGCCTCGCGCAGCCGCGCGCACACGGTGTAGCCGTTCATCCGGGGCAGCATCACGTCCAGGACGATCACGTCGTAGGGGTTCTCCGTGGCCATCCACAGCCCGTCGCGGCCGTCGTGGGCCACGTCGACCGCGAACCCCTCGCCCGACAGCCCGTCGCGGACGAGGCCCGCCAGCCGCCGCTCGTCCTCCACCAGTAAGACCCGCACGCCGACCAGCGTGCCGTACGCCACCTAAAGCCAACCTGAAGATCATTTCGGCTGCGTTCAGGCTCGCTTCAGGTACGAGGGGCCATGGTCGGTCCGTCAGATCGTCCGATCTCTTCCACGAAAGGGAGATTCCATGTTCAAGAGGCGTGTCGGGATCCTGGGCGCGGTGGGCGTCCTCGCGCTGTCGATCCTGAGCGGGTCCGCCCTGGCCGACGAGACCCCGGCCCCGACGCCGGACGTCACGGTCGTCTGCCGGACGAGCGACGGCCAGGTGGTGAACTTCTCGAAGGCCGTCAAGGCCATCAAGGTCGAGAAGCTGAAGGACGGCACGCTCGCCATCTCCGAGGACGAGCAGGGCGTGCCGGCGGAGCCGGGCAAGCTGACCAGGGTCGAGCGGAAGCCGCTCACCCCCGAGGAGGAGGAGAAGCTGGCCCAGGCCCTCCCCGAGGGCACGCCGCAGTTCCGCGTCGAGCGGGCCGAGCCCGCGGACGAGGCCGGCGTCGCGCGGATCGAGGAGGGCGACAAGGCCAAGGTGAGCGGCAAGATCAAGGAGGGCGAGATGCTGGACGTGCAGAGCGTGCCCGCCCTCCCGGCCGACGGTCCCGACGGCGCGCCGCCGAAGGGCGTGACGGCCCCGGCCGCCACCGTGACCTGCGAGGCCGGGGGCAAGTAGCCGGCCCGGGGCCCGGTCAGGCGAACGACGGGTGCGGGCCCAGCGCCCAGTACTCGAACAGGCCGTGCCCCACCAGGCCGTCGTACTCGAAGCGGCCCACGGCGTCCACCATGCCCCACATGCGGGCGGCGTCGGCAGGCAGCGTGTAGGTGACCCCTTGCACGACGGGTCCGGCGCCCTGGTACATGCCGTGCTTCCAGTCCGGCTCCAGGCCGTACCCGGTGCCGACCATGAGGTGGACCGGCAGGAGCGGCGTGCAGCGGACGTCGAACGGCTTGCCCCCGGGCGGCGCGAAGGTGATGGTGGCCTCGACCACGTCGCGGGTGCCGGGTGCGTACACGGGGCGGTATTCGGGCCGGCCGAGGTACTCCTCCTCCCGGCCGTCCGACCACACCCGGGTGGCCTCCTCCAGCACCCGGCGCCCCCGCTCGTCCTCCTGCACGATGCAGAGGATGGCGTGGTCGTCGAACATCATCGGCGCGTACAGCCAGTAGAACGTGCCGGGGTTCTTCGCCTGGACGCCCGGGGGCTCGGGCTCGCCGACGGGTCTGATGCCCCAGGACCGGTCCCGGGTGCCCAGCCAGCGGTCCGGGGTGACGGGGATCTCCTCGGACCCGACGCGGATGTGCCCGCTCCAGCGCCCGGTCTGCGCGAGCCGGACGGAGTCGAACATGACCCGCTCCTGCCAGCGCAGGAAGTGCCGGGGCTCCAGCGTCGCCGGGATCGTGCCCTTCCAGGTCAGGTCGAAGGACAGGCCATGCTCGTTCGGCTCCAGCACCACGCGCAGCCGTTCGAGCCCTTCGATGACCTCGACCCGGAACGGGCCGATCCCGGTGTCCATCCGGTCGGCGCCCAGCTCGCGGGAGGCGCGCACCACCCGGTGCAGGTCGTCGCCCGCGTCTCGGCGGCGCACGCAGGCGAACGCGTCGGTGACGCCGAGGTTGGGGTACTGGCCCAGGCCGACGATCAGCATCAGCTCGTCCGTGCCGGCGTGGCAGTTGAAGTAGTAGCGGTCGTAGAAGTTGCGGTCGGAGGTGGTCACGTGCCGCATGACCTGGGCGGCCTGGTGGACCGGGTAGTCGTCGAGCGGTGACAGGCTCATGCCGCCGGTTCTAGCAAGCGCTTGGTTCGGAGTCAACGAGGGGCAGGCTCCGGAAACGCGAAAGTGCGCCCCCCAGAGCTCGGGGGCGCACTTTCGCGCTGGTTCACTGCGTCTTGTGCGCTGCCTCGTCCGCCTTCTCCGAGACGGTGGACGCGGCGTTCTCCGCGGACTGGGCGGTCCTGTCCGCCTTCTCGCTCACCCAACGCGACGCGTCGGACGCGGAGTCCTTCATCTGCTCCGTCCACTGCTGCGCGTTGCGACGATAGGCCATGTAGCCCATCGCGCCCACAGCGAGACCGGTGATCAGAACCATGATCGGCCAACGCCGCGATCGGGCGGGCGTCGGGTCGATCTTGTCGGCCGCCGCGGTCAGCATCGAGCTGACCTTGGGGGCGAGCTGGTCCTCCACGCGATGCGCGGCGTCCTCCAGCACCGGGGCCGCCCAGTAACGGGCGTCCTCGATCCGCTGGGCGGCGCTCGTCCTGGCCTGGTCGGCCATGACCTTCGCCTGATCGGCCATCATCCTGGCCTGATCCGCCATCGGTGTAACACGCTGGCCGGTCTGGACGGCCCGGGCCTTCATCCGGCCCATCCACGTGGCGGGAACCTCTATGACCACGCGGCGCTTCCTCAGTGTCAGGGACACGACAACCTCCCCTGTCGTTCGGGGCCCCGAGCCTGACCTTCCCGGTAGAAGGCGGCTCAATCATGACGAGCCGTGGGAGGATGGCCGGGAGGCCGAACGGCCATAGTCAACAAACGACCACAGAACAACCCTGTGTATAGAGGGGGGCAGCTGTCTCGTGGCTGAGAAGCTGATTGCAAACCTGCAGACCAATCACGGCACCATCAAGGTCGAACTCTTCCCGAACCAGGCGCCCAAGACCGTCCGCAACTTCGTCGAGCTCGCCGAGGGCGGCCGCGAGTGGACCCACCCGGGCACCGGCGAGAAGAGCACCGGCAAGTACTACGACGGCACGATCTTCCACCGGGTGATCTCCGGTTTCATGATCCAGGGCGGTGACCCGCTCGGCCAGGGCATCGGCGGCCCGGGCTACGAGTTCGACGACGAGATCCACCCGGACCTCTACTTCAACCGCCCGTACCTGCTCGCCATGGCCAACGCCGGCATCCGCTTCGGCAAGGGCACCAACGGCTCGCAGTTCTTCATCACGGTCGTGCCGACGCCGCACCTGAACGGCCGGCACACCATCTTCGGCGAGGTCGTCGAGGGCCAGGAGGTCGTCGACGCGATCGCCAAGACCCGCACCGGCCGCAACGACCGTCCGGCCGAGGACGTCGTGCTGGAGTCGGTGACGATCGACCGCGTCCAGGGCTGAGGCCCGGCCCGGGAGGCAGGGGCCGGCGAGAGCCGCTGACCGCCACGCCCCGCGGGCGGGCGGGGCGCACGCGGCAGGGTCGGCGAGGCCGTAGGCTGCGGGCATGACCAGCCAGCCGCCCCTGCCCCCGGAGCAGCCCGCGGAGGCGGTGCCCACCTGCTACCGGCACCCCGAGCGCGAGACCTGGGTCCGCTGCCAGCGCTGCGAACGGCCCATCTGCCCCGACTGCATGCGCGACGCCGCCGTGGGCTTCCAGTGCCCCGAGTGCGTGGCCGAGGGCAACAAGGGGTTGCGGGAGGCGAGGTCCACGTTCGGCGCCGCGGTGGTCGGCACGCCGTACGTGACGTGGATCCTGCTCGGGCTCAACGTCCTGATCTTCGGCGTGCAGCAGCTCACGAGCGGCGACATCACGAGCCGGCTCATGATGTGGCCCAACGGGGTGGCGGCGCTCGGTGAGTACTACCGGCTGGTCACCGCCGCGTTCGTCCACGGCAGTCTGATGCACGTCCTGTTCAACTGCTGGGCGCTCTACGTCCTAGGCCCGAGCCTGGAGCGCGCCTTCGGCCATGCCCGCTACCTGGCCCTCTACCTGCTCAGCGCGCTCGGCGGCTCGGTGCTCGGCTACTGGATCGACCCGCTCAACCAGCCCTCGGTAGGCGCCTCGGGCGCGATCTACGGCCTGTTCGGCGCGGCGTTCGTGGTCGGCCGGAGGCTCAACCTCGACGTGCGTTACCTCACGGTGCTCATCGGCATCAACCTGGTGATCACCTTCGTGGTGCCGGGCATCAGCTGGACCGGCCACATCGGCGGCCTGATCACCGGCTCGGCCATCGCCGCCGCGCTCGCCTACGCGCCCAGGAGCAACCGGCTCCTGTGGCACGCGCTGGCGCTCGCGGGGGCACTGGTCGTGCTGGTGGCGCTCGTCGCGCTGCGGACCACCGCCCTCACCGGCACCATGGGGTGAACGATCGGTGACCCGGTGTCCCCAGGGTGTGGAAAAGACTGTGGAAAGATCTAACGCCAGCGGGTGGAGAGCACCACACCGAAGATGATGAAGACGAACCCGATCAGCAGGTTCCACGCCTGGAGATCCTTGATCAGCGGCGCCTGCTGCGGGGCGATGTAGTACGTGGCGATCCACAGGATGCCGATGATCCACGAAGCCACCATCGTCGGCGCCAGCCAGCGAGGGCTGATCTTGACCTGCTGGGACTTCTGCGGCGGCGTGTAGACCGCCTTCTTGCGCGTCTTCGACTTGGGCACTGGATGACTCCTGCTGAGCGCCTGGGCTTCCGGATCGTCCACAGGCTCTTCGGTAAGCGTAGTTGAGACTGGGCCAGGATAGTCGCCACGCGAGGGAGATGGCGATCCCTCACCGAACGTAGCCATGCGCTTACGCTGATGAGGTGAGGGCCATGCTGCGGGCCGCGGGAGAGCTGAGCATCACCGCGGGCCTCGTACTCCTGCTGTTCTGCGCCTACCTGCTCTGGGGGACGGGCGCCTACACCGACCGCGAGCAGCCGCTGCTGGAGCAGGAGCTGGCGCGCGAGCAGGCGGACCCGGGCCCGCAGGGCGAGGACAGGCCGAAGCGGCTGAAGAAGATCAAGCTCGGTCACGCGGTGGCGCTGCTGCGCATCCCGCGGCTGGGCAACGACTACAAGTACGCGGTGATCGAGGGCGTGACCACCGAGCACCTGCGCAAGGGGCCCGGCCACTACCCCGGCACCGCCATGCCCGGCCAGAGGGGCAACTTCGTCGTCTCCGGCCACCGCACCACCTACGGCGCGCCGTTCAACGAGATCGACGAGCTGAAGCGGGGCGACGAGATCGTCGTCGACGCGCGCGAGGCCCGCTACACCTACCGCGTGACCTACCACGAGGTCGTGCTGCCGACCGACCTGGACGTCATCGCCCCGGTCCCCGGCAAACCCGACAGCAAGCCCTCCAAGGCGTTCATCACGCTCACCACCTGCCACCCCGAGTACTCCGCCGCGCAGCGCTACATCGTGCACGGGGTGCTCGACCGCGTCGAGCTCAGGAAGGTCTGATCACGTGTACGGCTGGATCTGGCGAAGGCTCCCCGGCCCCGCGGCGGCCAAGGCGCTCATGGCCGCCGTGCTGGCCGGCATCGTGGTGGCCGTACTGTGGTACCGGGTGTTCCCGCTGCTCGAACCCCTGGTGACGCTGGACGAGGTGACCGTTACGCAATGACCCGTGTGCTGGTGGTGGACAACCACGACAGCTTCGTCCACACCATCGTGCAGTACCTCCGCGAGCTGGGCGCCACGTGCGACGTGCGCCCGCGCGACGAGGTTGCCGTGACCGACTCCGCCGGGTTCGACGGCGTCGTCATCAGCCCGGGGCCCGGCACGCCCGAGGCCGCGGGCGTCAGCGTGCCCCTGGTGCTCCGGGCCGCCGAGGAGCGCCGGCCGCTGCTCGGCGTCTGTCTCGGGCACCAGGCCATCGCCCACGCCTACGGCGCCACCGTCGACCGCGCGCCCGAGATCGTCCACGGCCGCACCAGCGCGATCTCCCACGACGGGCGGGGCGTGTTCGCGTCGCTGCCCTCGCCGGTGCGGATGACCCGCTACCACTCGCTGGCCGTGCGCCCCGGCACGGTGCCGGACGAGCTGGAGGTGACGGCCCGCACCGCGGACGGCGTCATCATGGGCCTGCGCCACCGCACGGCCCCCGTCGAGGGCATCCAGTTCCATCCCGAGTCGGTGCTGTCCGAGCACGGCCACCGGCTGCTGGCCAACTGGCTGCGCACTCTCCCGTGAGCGGCCCGGCGAATCGTGTAACACGCGGGCCCGCCGGTACGACACACAGATGAGCGTCCCCGCCGTTGCCCCCGAGCGGCGGGGGCGCTTCTCGTTGTCCCGCAGAGCCCCGGAGAGCCGCCAGGGCGTCCAGAGGGTTCCTGGACGCCCGGAGCGCCGCCCGGAGCCCGGGAAGCGGAAGGGCCGCCCCCCACGCGGGAGGCGGCCCTTCAGCCGCTCAGAACGCCCTCGGCGTCAGAAGCCGTCGTCGCCGCCGGGCTCCTCGATCGTCGTCTGCTCGTCCGTCGGCTCGTCGGTGGGCTGCGACGGGTCGGGCTGCTGGGTGAAGGTCGGCTGATCGGTCGGCTGCGTCTGCGACTGGTCGGGCCCCTTGGAGACCACGATCGTGACGGTCGTGCCGGGCGACAGCTTGGCGTTGGGCCCGGGGTTCTGCTGGATGACCGTGTCCTCGGCCTGGTCGCTGAACTGCTTGGAGATCCTGACCTGGAAGCCGGCCGACTCCAGCGCCGCCTTGGCCTCCTCGGACGTCATGCCGGTGACGTCCGGCAGCGAGGTCAGCTCCTTGGGCACGTACAGCGTGACGCTGCCGCCGTCCTCGACCTCGGCGCCGGCGACGGGGTCGGTGGAGACGACCGTGCCCTGCTTCCCTCGGGTGCCCTTGGTCTTGACCGTGGCGGTCAGCCCGGCGTCCTTGAGGATCTGGGTGGCCTCCTCCTTGGTGACCCCGATGAGGCCCTCGGGGACCTTCACCTTCTTCTTGCCCTTGGAGACGAAGACCTTGACCGTGTCGCCCTTCTTGACCTCCGTGCCCTCGGCCGGGTCGGTCTTGATCACGGTCTTGGGGTCGAACTCGTCGCTGTAGTCCTTGACCACCTCGGGCTTGAGACCGAGACCGGTGAGCTCGGCCACCGCGGCCTGCTCGGTCTGCGTCTGCAGCGACGGGACCTTGATGGCCTCCGCCTTCGGCCCCTCGTTGTTGCTGAGGAACGCGTAGCCCACGCCGATGAACGCGCCGATGACGAGCAGCGGCACCAGGATCCACGCGGCGGTCTTCAGCGCGGTGTTGCCCCCGCCGCCGCCGTTGGCCCGCCGACGGCCGCCGCCGCCCCTGCCCGCGCCGCCCTCGTCGTACTCGTACGGCGGCACGGCGGTGGTGCGCTGCGTGGCCGGATTCGCGGCGGCCTGCGTGGAGGTCATCATGCGGGTGGACGGCGCATAGGTGTTGTTCATGGCCATCGTCTGGGCGTCGACCGGCATGCCGGTCATCGCCCGCTGGATGTCGGCCCGCATCTCGCTCGCGCTCTGGTAGCGGTGCGCCGGGTCCTTGGCCATGGCCTTGAGCACGATCGCGTCGGCCCACTGCGGGATCTCGGGGTCGATCTGCGACGGCGGGATCGGCTCCTCGCGCACGTGCTGATAGGCGATCGCGACGGGGGAGTCGCCGGTGAACGGCGGCTGGCCGGTCAGCAGCTCGTACAGGACGCAGCCGGTGGAGTAGATGTCGCTGCGCGCGTCGACGCGCTCGCCGCGCGCCTGCTCGGGCGAGAGGTACTGGGCGGTCCCTATCACCTGCGCGGTCTGCGTCATCGTCGCGGCCGAGTCGGCCATCGCGCGGGCGATGCCGAAGTCCATCACCTTGACGTCGCCGGCCCGGGTGATCATGACGTTGGCCGGCTTGATGTCGCGGTGCACGATGCCGCCGCGGTGGCTGTAGTCGAGCGCCCGCAGGATGCCGTCGACCAGCTCGGCCGCCCGCTCGGGCATCAGCCGCCGGTCGGCGCGGAGCAGGTCGCGCAGCGTGCGGCCGTCGACGTACTCCATGACGATGTAGGGCACGGGGGTGCCGTCGGTGACGTCCTCGCCGGTGTCGTAGACCGCGACGACGGCCGGGTGGTTCAGCGAAGCCGCGGACTGCGCCTCACGGCGGAAACGGGCCTGGAAGGTGTGATCGCGCGCCAGGTCCGACCGGAGGGTCTTGATCGCGACTATGCGGTCCAGCCGGATGTCTCGGGCACGATACACCTCGGCCATGCCGCCGCGCCCGACGACACCGTCGAGCTCGTAGCGACCTCCGAGTAGCCGAGGCTGAGTCATTTCCTGCACTGTCCCTTACCGTTCATCTTGGGTACCGCGGTCTGCGCGGAGCCGCCGGTGTCCATCATCGACCCCCATGGCACATCACGTCCCTTCCTTCGGCGGGTTTGTCTCCCCAGGGTCAGGTGAGGCGCTCTGTGTCGGACTTGTTGGCGTCGTCGTGGGCTTCGGGGTCGGTGTGGGGGTCGGGGTTCGGGTGGTCGGGGTGGGTCGGGGTGTCGGCTTCTGGGTAGGAGTCGCCGACTTGTCAACGGTAGCCGACCGTGAGGGTACCGGCCGCGTGGACTTCGCCGTAATCGCGGGCGGTCTTCGCGTGCGTTTGGGCTTGGGGCGGGTCTTGTCCGGGGTCGGGGTGGCCGAGCCGGCTCGTGACGGGTCCGTGATGTCCGGCGGCCTGGCGGGCACGTCGCGCTGCTGGAGGAGCGTCATGGCGCTGAGCCCCACCGCGGCCAGGCAGCCGGCCGTGGCCACGACGGCCAGCGCCCGCGCACCTGGGCCGCGCCGCCGCCCGGGCCTGCCGGGGTGGCGCCGCGACGGGGACGCCGACACCGTGGCGGGCGCGGCGCCGCCCATCAGGTCGTAGGTGGAGTCCCTGTCGTGCGGGCGCACCGGGCTCGCGGCCGGCACGGTTCCGCCGCCCGTGCCCCCGCCCGTCCCGTACGGGTCGCGCCCGTGGACGCTGAAGCCGTCGGGGTCGGTGAGCATGCTGAGCTCCACGCCCCGCTCGTGCCCCACCAGCGAGTCGCGCAGCACGTACGCCCGGTCGGCCAGCTCCCGCGCGGACCCGGGCCGCGAGGCCGGGTCCTTGGCCAGCAGCGCCATGACCAGGTCGCGCACCGGGGCCGGCACGTCGACGCCGAGCGGCGGCGGCTGCTCGTTGAGGTGCTGGAGCGCGACCGCCACCTGGGTGTCGCCACGGAACGGGGTGCGGCCCGCCAGGCACTCGTAGACGACGATGCCCAGGGAGTACAGGTCGGTGGCGGGCGTGAGCGGCAGGCCCTGCGCCTGCTCGGGGCTCACGTACGGGGCGGTGCCGAGCACGGTGCCGGTCTGCGTCACCGGTGCGGCCTCCAGCGCCCGGGCGATGCCGAAGTCGGTCACCTTGATGTGGCCGTCGGGCGTCACCAGCAGGTTGCCCGGCTTGACGTCGCGGTGGACGACCCCGGAGACATGGGCCACGTGCAGCGCCTTGGCCGTCTGGTGCAGCACGTCCAGCGCCACCTCGGGCCCCAGGGCGCCGTTGCGGGCCAGGATCGCCGACAGCGGCTCGCCGTGGACCAGCTCCATCACGAGGTAGGCCAGGTCGTCCTGCTCGCCGTAGTCGAAGACCTGCGCGATGCCGGGGTCGGACAGCGCCGCGGTGATGCGCGCCTCGTTGCGGAAGCGCTCGCGGAAGGTGGGGTCGGCGTGGATGTGGCTGCGCAGCACCTTGACCGCCACCTCGCGGCCCAGCAGCTCGTCGCGGGCACGCCAAACCTCTCCCATACCGCCCGCGGCGATCCGGGAGAGGAGGAGGTAGCGGTTACCGAGCCGCATGGCCCGGCACGTCAGCGTCGCTCAATTCTTCAGCACCGCCTCCATCACCTGCTTGGCGATCGGCGCGGCGGTGTGGCCGCCCGTCGCCTCGGCGCCCACGTTGGCGGCGCCCGACTCGACGATGACCGCGACCGCGATCTGCGGGTCGTTGGCCGGGGCGAAGGAGATGAACCAGGCGTGCGGCGGGCGGTTGTCGGAGGTCTCGGCGGTGCCGGTCTTGCCGGCCACCTGGACGCCGGGGATCTGCGCGAGGTTGGCCGTGCCGTTGTTGACGACGCTGACCATCATCTCGCGCAGCTTGCCGGCCGTCTCGGGGCTGACCGCCTCGCTCAGCTCCTGCGGGTCGGCGTCCTCGATCGAGTCGCCCTTGCTGTCGGTGATCTTGTTGACGAGGTACGGCTTCATGACCGTGCCGTTGTTGGCGATGCCCGCGGCGATCATGGCCATCTGCAGCGGCGTCATCCGGTTGCTGCGCTGGCCGATCGAGGCCATGGCCAGGGCCGCCTTGTCCTCTTCGGGGCCGAAGTCACTCTGGGTCACCGACATCGGGACGCCGATCTGCTCTCCCATGCCGAACTTCTCGGTCTGCTCCTTCATCTTGTCGTAGCCGAGCTCCATGCCGATGGATCCGAACGGCGTGTTGCAGGACTTCTCCAGCGCGAAGACCAGCGGGACCTGGCCCGCGCCGCAGGCCGCGCCGCCGTAGTTGGGCAGGCTGATGGTGGTGCCCGGCAGGGGCAGCCGCTGCGGAGCCTCCACGGTCGTGTTCGGCCCGCGCGAGTCGTCGTCCTCCAGGTACGCGGCGGCGGTGACCACCTTGAACGTGGAGCCGGGCGGATAGGTCTGGCCGATGGCGCGGTTGAGCAGCGGCTGGTTCTTGTCCTTGGCCAGCTCGTCGTAGCGGGTGAAGACCTGCTTCTTGTTGGTGCCCGACAGCTCGGCGGGGTCGTAGGAGGGCAGCGACACCATCGCGAGGATCGCGCCGGTCTTGGGGTTGATGGCGACCAGGGCGCCCCGCTTGCCGCTCTCGCGCAGCGCGTCGTAGGCCGCCTTCTGCGCCCTCGGATTGATCGTCAGGTCGACGTTGGCGCCCTTGGTGGGCTCGCCCGTGAACAGGTCGATGCTGCGCCGCAGCAGCAGGTCGGAGCTGGAGCCGTCGAGCAGCTTGTTCTCGGCCGCCTCGATGCCGGACGCGCTCTCGGGCGAGAAGAAGCCGGTGATGTGCGCGTACAGCTTGCCGTCGGTGTACTGACGGACGAAGCGGAACTCCGAGCTGCCGGTGTCGCGCGACTGGGCGAGGATCTCCTTGCCGCCGGCCGTGATGCGCCCGCGCTGCACCGCATAGCGCTCGTAGAAGTTGCGCAGATTGCGCGAGTCCTCCGAGTACTTGTCGGCCTTGACCGCCTGGACGTAGTTCACGTTGGCCATGAGCAGCGCGAACATGGCCAGGCAGGCCACCGCGATGCGCTTGACGGTGCTGTTCATCGCTGGAACACCTGTGTCAGTCCTTCGTTCTGGATCGCCTGGGGCGGCGGTTGGCGCGCCGCGTCAGATGTGCGTACCAGGAGGGCGATGAGGATCCAGTTTGCCAGCAGGGCCGAACCGCCCTGCGACATGAACGGGGTGACCAGACCGGTCAGCGGGATGAGGTTGGTCACGCCGCCGACGATGATGAACACCTGCCAGGCCAGCAGGAACGACAGGCCGCCCGCCAGCAGCTTGGTGAACGGGTCGCGGGCCGCGAGCGAGGTGCGCAGGCCGCGCTCGACGATCAGCGCGTAGACCATCAGCAGGGCCATCAGGCCGGTCAGGCCGAGCTCCTCGCCGGTGGCGGGGAAGATGAAGTCGGAGAACGACAGCGGGATCAGATACGGGTGGCCCTCGCCCAGGCCGGTGCCGAGGATGCCGCCCGCGCCCATCGCGAACAGGCCCTGCATGAGCTGGGCGCTGCCGCCCAGCTCGCGGTCGAAGAACTCCTGCCGGCTCGGGTCGAGCCAGACCTCGAAGCGGGCCTGCACGTGGTCGAAGAGCTGACCGGCGAGGAACGCGCCGCCGACGAAGAGCAGGATGCCGATCAGCACCCACGACGTGCGTTGCGTGGCGATGTAGAGCATCGCGATGAAGGTGCCGAACAGCAGCAGCGACGAGCCGAGGTCCTTCTGCAGCACGAGCACGCCGAGGCTGACCGCCCAGGTGATGAGCACCGGGCCGAGGTCACGGGCGCGGGGCAGGTCGATGAAGAGCAGCCGCCGCCCGGCCAGGGCCAGCACGTCGCGCTTGGCCACGAGGTAGCCGGCGAAGAAGACGACCAGAGCGATCTTGGCCAGCTCCGCGGGCTGGATGGTGGCGGGCCCGAAGCCGATCCAGATGCGGGAGCCGTTGACGCTCTTGCCCAGCCCGGGGATGAGCGGGGAGATCAGCAGGAACAGGCCGACGAATCCCGCGGTGTAGGTCAGCCGCTGCAGCGCGCGCTGGTCGCGCAGCACGATCAGCGTGATGGCGAACAGGACCACGCCCACGCCGGTCATGATGAGCTGGTTGGTGGCCGAGGCCCCCGGCGCTTTGGAGGCCTCGATCCGGTAGATCATCACCAGGCCGATGCCGTTGACCAGCGTGACCAGGGGAAGGATCAGCGGGTCGGCCCACGGCGCCCACTTGGCCAGCACCAGGTAGGCGGCCAGCATGAAGCCGCCCAGGCCCAGCCCGTACGTCAGCATGCCCGCCGGGACCTTGCCGTCCATGGCGAGGCCCACGTTGGCGTAGGCGAACATGACGATGCCGACGGCGAGCGCCAGCATGAGCAGCTGTGCCCCTCGCCGCTTGGCCGGGAGGGGGACGGGGGTGGCGGCCATTTCGCTCATCTAGGGCTTCGTCCTCGTGGCGCTCGGAGATGCCTTCGTGGCGCTGGGGGACGCCTTGGCGGAGTCGGGGGAGGCCGACGCGCTCGCGTCGGGCGCCGCCTTGTCCTTGGAATCGGTCTGACCGTCGGTGAACTTCAGGCCGTTGATGCGGTCGACGCCCTCGTTCACGCTGGCGACCTCGATGCCGTCCTTGATCAGCTCCTGGTCGAGAGGGGAGAGCTGGGACAGCGGTTTGCCGGTGTGCTTGGCCACCGAGAAGAACTGGAGGGGGCCCACCTCCTGCTGGATCCCCTGGAAAACGACCACCTCGTCGCCCCTGGCTCCGACGAAGAACTGCTCCTGGGTCCACTGCCAGCCGAAATAGCCGCCGACACCGACGACCGCGGCCCCGACGCCGAGCACGGAGACCAGCACGGGCCACACCCGACGGCGGCGGCCCGGCCGGCCGGACGCCTGCGCGCCCGGCTCGTCGAACTCGTCATCAGTGATCACCGGCTGGGGCGCGGTCACCGCGCTCGATCGCCCCGGGGAGGTCTCCTGCGGGCCCGGTCTCAGCCGGTTCATGCCGGCCGCGCCGACGACCGCCGCCTCGACGGGCACCTGCTGGCCGTCGGCGATTTCGACCACGTCGGCCAGCACGCAGGTGATGTTGTCGGGCCCGCCGCCCCTGTTGGCCAGGTCGATGAGCTGCCGGACGACCTCTTCTGGGTCGTCGATGTTGGTCAGCGTCGCGTGCAGCGTCTCCGCGCTCACCACGCCGGACAGCCCGTCGGAGCACAGCAGGTAGCGGTCGCCCACCTGGGCCTCGCGGAGCGTGAGGTCCGGATCGACCTCGCCGCTCCCGTCGAGCGCCCGCAGCAGGATCGAGCGCTGCGGGTGCGTCGCCGCCTCCTCGGGAGTGATGCGCCCGTCGTCGACCAGTTGCTGCACCAGCGTGTGGTCGTGGGTGATCTGGTAGAGCTCCCCGCGTCTGAGCAGGTAGGCGCGGGAGTCGCCGACGTGCACCAGGGCCACCTGGGTGCCGTTCCAGAGCATGGCGGTGAGCGTGGTGCCCATGCCCTTCAGGCTCGGGTCCCGCCCCACCATCTCGTGCAGCCTGCGGTTGGCGTCGCGTACTGCTGCCTCGATGGCGTTGAGCAGGTCACCGCCCTGCTGGGCCTCCTCCAGGGAGGCCATTGCGGCGATGGCGACGGAGCTCGCCACCTCGCCGTGTGCGTGCCCGCCCATGCCGTCTGCGACGGCGAGCAGGCGGCCGCTGGCGTACGCCGAGTCCTCGTTCCCTTCGCGGAGGAGGCCGACGTCCGAGCGGGCGGCGTAGCGGAGTGCGATGGTCATTTGCGCAATTCAATGACTGTCTTGCCGACGCGGATCGGAACACCGAGCGGCACCGGGGTCGGACGGGTGACTTTTGAGCGGTCGAGATACGTGCCGTTGGTCGAACCGAGATCTTCCACGATCCACTGACCGTCCTGAGGAAAGAGCCGGGCATGCCGGCTGGAAGCGTAGTCATCGCTGACTACCAGCGTGGCGTCGTTCGCCCGGCCGATGGTGATGGGCGTCTCCGTGAGGTTAATGGTGGTGCCCTGCAAGGGGCCACCGGTCACGACGAGCTGGCGTGGCTCGCCCTTCTTGCTCTTCGGCTTGGCGGCGGGTTTGGTGGGTTTCGCGCTCTTCCGTGGGCCCGCCGCAGCCGTACGTGATCCGAACAAGTCAGTCCGGATCACGCCGACTGCGGCAATGACGAAGAACCACAGCACCGCCAGGAAGGCGAGCCGGATCAGCAGCAGCGTGAGCTCGGACATGGACCGTTTGTCTACCCCTAATCGCGCCGGAACACCAGAGTCGTGCGCCCCAACGTCACTCGCGTGCCGTTCTGGAGCTCGATTCTGCGTACCGGCTGGCCGTTGACGAAAGTGCCGTTGGTCGATCCCAGGTCCACCAGGTGGACCTGGGGCCCTTCCACGCGCAGCTCGGCGTGGTGGCGCGAGACGCCAGGGTCGACCAGGCGGAGATCGCAGTCGGTGCCCCGGCCGAGCAGGGTCACCGGGGTGGTGAGCTCGTAGGAGCGGTCGCCCTGCGGGTCGTCCTGGGTGGAGACGAGCAGCCGGGGCCGCCCGCCGAACGCGTTGGGCCGGGAAGGGGGCAGGTCGCTGGCGGGCTGGCGGATCTCGTCCTGCTCCACCGTGGCGCCGCGGATGACGCCCGACCTGATGCGGAACAACCCCACAGCCAGGTCCGCCGCGGTCTCGAAACGCACCCGGACCGGTCCCACGAAGGAGTAGCCCTGCTCCTTGGCGTACTCCCTGGCGAGGTTGGCCAGCTCGTGGCTGATGCTGTCGGCGTAGACCTCAAGCCGCTCACTGTCGGTCGTGGACAGCTCCACCACGAAGTCGTTGGGCACGAGTGTGCGACCCTGTGCGACGATCGCCGCACGCTCGTCCATCTCCCGCTGAACCGCGCTGGCGACCTCGACCGGCTGAAGGTCAGATTTGAACGCCCGCGCAAAGGCCCCCTCAACCAAGCCTTCGAGCCTTCGCTCGAAGCGCTGAAGGACTCCCACCGGGTACCTCCCTTCCTCCGTGCATATGATCGCGGCCTCCAGACGCTCGCGCGCCTGGCTCCGCTCGTCCCACGTCACGGCGATCCCGGCGCTTGGTCAGCCGTCGCGCCCAGCTCATCCGCTCCCGTGTCTTATGCGATCGTATCCGGGTTCAGTACCACCGGCTGTTCCGTGCTACTGTTTCTCCGCACCCAACAAAGGGCGGGTGGCGGAACGGCAGACGCGCACGGTTCAGGTCCGTGTGTCCGAAAGGACGTGAGGGTTCAAATCCCTCCTCGCCCACCACGGGTTCGCCGATGGAATCGGCAGACCCACCTTGACGAAGACAGCCCCGGTTCGCAAGAGCCGGGGCTTGTTCTTTGTCCGGACCTGGCGCGCGCGTCTGTGCTCCGCGTGTGCTCCCCGAGCGACGACGGTAGATGCCTCCGCTTGCAGATCACTTTCGGATGGCTTGCGTGATTTAGCTCACATTTCGGGGCTGAGCTGGGACTTTCCTGCGAGTTTCCGGGTGGCCCGGCGCGGCGTCCCGGACGCGGCACCGCACCGCGGCCGATCCGGAAGGACCGGCCGCGGCGAGCTGATGCGCGTCAGGCGGGCACAGGGGCGGTCAGGGCGGCGCGGGTGTCCAGCAGCTCCCCGATGAGGTCCGAGAGCGTCACCATGCCGATGACCTCGCCGTCCTGCCCCGTGACCAGCGCCAGGTGCGCGCGGGCCTCCTGCAGCGCCGTCACGGCCTCGGGCACCTGCGTGACGCACGCCAGCCGCGGAGCCGGCCGCGCCAGGCTCGCGGCCGTGGCGTCCGGCTGCAGCAGCGCCTCACGGGCGTGCAGCACGCCCCTGACCTCGCCGGGCACACCGACGAGCAGCCGCAGGTGGCCGCTCTCGCGGGCGGCCCCCCTGATGGTCGCGGCGTCGGCCTCCGGAGGCACGGTCACGGCCCGGCCGATGGGCACCATGAGCCGCTCGATCCCCTCGGCCTCCAGCCGCAGCGCCCGCGTCAGCAGGTCGTGCTCGTCCCTGTCGAGCAGCCCCATCCGGCCCGACTCGCCCACCAGCATGGCGAGCTGACGCGGGGTGCGGGTCGTCGCCAGCTCGTCGCGGGGGCTGACGCCGAAGCCCCGCAGTATGAGGTTCGTCAGGCCGTTCAGCGCCGACAGCAGCGGCCGCGTCACGGTCACGAACGCGCGGAAGGGCACCGTCAGCAGCATGGCGGCCCGCTCGGGCGCGGTGAGCGCCCACGACTTGGGCGCCATCTCGCCGATGACCATGTGCAGGAACGTGACCAGCGCCAGCGCGATGGTCAGCGCGATCGGCATCCGCAGCGCCTCCGGAACCCCGACGGCCGCGAAGACCGGCTCCAGGAAGTGCTCGATCGCCGGCTCGGTGACCTGGCCGAGGCCCAGCGTGCAGAGCGTGATGCCGAGCTGGGCGCCCGCCAGCATCATCGAGAGCTGACGCCCGCCGCCCACCGCGGACCGGGCCACGAAGCGGACCAGCCGGTTGCCGCCGCCGGCCGCCTCCTCCAGGCGGTGGCGCCGGGCCGAGACGAAGGCGAACTCCGCGGCCACGAAGACCGCGTTCAGCGCCAGCAGCACCAGGCTGAGCAGGATCATCGTCATCGGACGGCCTCCGTCTGCAGCACCGGCGACAGGCGCACCAGGCCCGGCACGCGGCGGTCGAGCGAGAGCACGGTCAGCTCCGCCAGCCGCTCGCCGCCGTCGTCGTCGGCGAACAGGTCGGGCTCGGTCTCCAGCGGCACGACCACCTGGTCGCCCGCCTCGGGCATGCGGCCCAGCCGGGCCAGGATGAGACCGGCGAGCGTGTCGTAGTCGTCGCTCTCCGGCAGGGCCACGCCGGTGGCCCGCTCCACCTCGTCCAGGCGGAGGCGGCCGGGCACGTCCCAGCCGCCGTCGGCGCGCTCCAGGGCGCCGGCCGGCTCCGGGTCGTTCTCGTCGACGAGCTCGCCGACCAGCTCCTCGGCCAGGTCCTCGATGGTGATGACGCCGGCCAGGCCGCCGTACTCGTCGATGACGCAGACGATGTCGTCCTTGGCGGCCCGCATCTCCTCGACCACGGCCGGCAGGGGCAGCGAGTCGGGCACCAGGCGGGCCGGACGCATGACGTCGCCGATCGTGCCGCCCGCGGCGGCGTCCAGGCCGGAGGCCAGCAGCTCGCGCACGCCCGTCACGCCGGCCACGTCGCCGTCGGCGCCCAGCACCGGGTAGCGGGAGTGACCGCGCTCGCGCATGACGTCCACGAGGTCGGAGATGGGCTGCGAGTCGCGCAGCGCGACCACGCGCGGGCGCGGCACCATGATCTCCTCGGCGATGCGGTCGCCGAACTCCAGGGCCCGCTCCAGCAGGTCGGACAGCCGCGGCGGCAGCTCGCCCGCCCGCGTGGACTCGGCGATGATCCGCGACAGCTCCTCGGGCGTCGCGCCGTGCTCCACCTCCTCGACGGGCTCGATGCCGACGCGCCGCAGCACGCCGGTGGCCGCCGAGTCGAACAGGCGGACCACCGGGCCCACCACGGCCAGGTAGGCCAGCGTCGAACCGGCCAGGAACTTGGCGACCGGCTCCGGCCGCGCGATGCCGAGGTTCTTGGGCGCGAGCTCGCCGAGGACCATCTGCACGATGGTCGCGACGAACACGCCGGCGGCCACCGACAGCCCGGTGACGGCCGCGTCGGGCAGTGCCGTGCCGCTCAGCCAGGGCCGTACGAGCGTGGCGATCGCCGGCTCGGCCAGGAAGCCGACCAGCAGCGCCGTCACCGTGATGCCGAGCTGGGCGCCGGAGAGCATGAACGAGAGACGGGAGGTCACCTGCAGGGCCTTGTCCGCGGCCTTGTCGCCGGCCGCGGCCTGCTCGCGCAGGGCGGTCCGGTCCGCCGCCACGAAGGCGAACTCCTGGGCGACGAAGTAGCCGGTCGCCGCGGTGAGAAGGAGGAGGGCCAGCAGGCCCAGATAGGCGCTCACCATGGTGAGCTCTCAGAGGCACCCGTGCGCACGCACGGGCCGCTACTCCAAGGGTCCGGAGCGGACACGATCATCCCTTCGATAGAGGTCGTCCATAACCGTAACGATCCACGTCTCCACTATGTTTCCAGCGTGACTCTCCGCTAGTTCTGCGTACTTTTCCGTGGGAAAAGCCGAGCGGGCCGTCTTCACTGGTGCAGGTACGACGTAGCGTTTATGGCAGCCGAAGGGAAGTAGAGGGAAGTGTCTGAGGACGACCGCACGCGGGCCATGCGCTCGCCGGGCGACGGGCGCCCGCTGCCTCCCCGCAACGACGGGGGCCCGCTCTCGGGCGGCGCCCCGGCCCACCAGCGACCCCCGATGCCCGGCCGTGACGCGCCCCTTCCGCCTTCGGGGCCGCCGCCCGGCGGGCGGCCCGGGGCCGGTCCCGAGGCGGCGTCCACGCACCTGCTGCCGGCCCACTCCGAGCCCGCCCCGTCCGCCGGCGACGCGCCCCGCCCCGGGGCGGGCCGGGTGTACGGGCGTGAGCGCTCGGGCAAGTCGCCCGTCAGGCCCCTGGGCAGGCGGGACGAGCCCCCGGGCCCCGGCGAGCCCCCGGGCCCCGGCGAGCCGCCCGGCCCCGCGCGCCCGCGCTCGCCCAGGAAGCGGCCCTCGGGCCGCACCATCCTCAAGATCCTGGCGGCCGTGGTGGCCGTGCTGCTGGTCGCCACCGTAGGGCTGTTCTTCTGGATCAACTCGCGGCTGGTCGGCATCGAGGGCGTCCTGGAGGACTACCCGGGCCGCGTGGCCGACACCCCGGGCACCAACTGGCTGCTCGTCGGCTCCGACAGCCGCAAGGGCCTGTCGGCGGCGCAGCGCCGCAAGCTGGCCACCGGCCGCGCGGCCGGGCAGCGCACCGACTCGATGATGCTGCTGCACATCCCCGACGGCAGCGACAAGCCGACGCTGGTCAGCCTGCCCCGCGACTCGGCCGTCACCATCCCCGGCAAGGGCCGCAACAAGCTCAACGCCGCGTACGCGATCGGCGGGCCGAAGCTGCTGGTCCGCACCGTCGAGACCGTCACCGGCGTGCACGTGGACCACTACATGGAGATCGGCTTCGCCGGGTTCGTCGGCATCGTGGACGCCATCGGCGGCGTCGAGATCGACGTACGGGCCGCCGTGGACGACCCCAAGGCCGGGCTCAAGCTGAAGAAGGGCCCCCAGGTGCTCAACGGCAGCCAGGCCCTCGGCTACGTGCGCACCCGCAAGGGCGGCGCGCTGCCCGACTTCGAGCGGACCAAGCGGCAGCGGCAGTTCCTCGGCGCGGTGGTCAAGAAGGCCGCCGGCCCCGGCGTGCTGCTCAACCCCTTCACCTCGATCCCGCTGGCCATGAGCGCCACCGACGCCGTCACCGTCGACTCCGACACCGGGGCGCTCGACATGCTGTCGCTGGGGCTCGCGATGGGCGACAGCCCGGTGACGACCGTGGTGCCGTTCGGCGGCAACGAGATCGCGGGCGGCGGCTCGGCGGTCAAGTGGGACCGCACCCGCGCGCTCGTCCTGTTCGACGCGCTGAAGAGCGACAAGCCGGTGCCGCAGGAGATCCTCGACGCCAACTGATCCCGCCCGCCGGGCCCGGCCTCCACACGGGTGGCCGGGCGCGGCGCGGTCCGGAGAGGGGCGGCGGAACGGCCGGCCCGGCCGGGGTCAGCTCGTGGCGGCGCTGGTCGTGGCGGCGATGGTGGCCGAGGTGACCGCGGCCATCATGGCCGCGTTGATGGCCGCGATGGTCTTGGCCACGGCGTCGGCCGCCCACGCGCCCTCGGCGATCTCCTTGACGCGCTCCTTGCTCGCCCCCGGGAACGCCTTGCGGTCGATCTTCGCGGCGTGCAGGAGGGCGATCAGCACCGCGGTGCGCGGGTCGGGGTCGGCTCCGGCGAGCGCGCTCGCGACGCGCTCCCGCACGTTCGCCTCGACGGACCCGTCGGCCTCCGGCCAGCGGGTCGTGGTGAAGATCCCGAGGACCTTGCCGCGCTGCTCGGCCAGCACGCCCCGCTCGACGAGCCGGGTCAGCAGCCGCCGGCGCGGCTTGCCGGACATGAGCTTCTGCACCCACCACACGGGCTTGCGCTCCTTGCCCTCCGCCGCGATGCGGGCCAGGACGCCGTCCAGCTCCTCGTCGCCGAGGGGGGTGGGGTCGGTGACCGTCACGGTCTTGTCCGACAGCGCGATCCGCTCGCTGACGGCCAGTTCGGCCAGGATCGCGCCGCCGAGCGCGGGGTCGAGCTGGGCGGAGCTGACGAGCTGCTTGCCCTCGTCCTCGCTGTAGGCGAGCAGGAGGAGTTCCTCGGCGATCGTCACAGTCATGCCCTCGACACTAACGCCCGCCCACGGCGATTAACGTGGCCGTCCATGGCCATCTCCGAGAAGTTGCACGCCGTCGGCCGCCCGCTGCTCGACGCCCAGCTCGCCCACCCCACCGTCGCCGGGATCGGGCGCGGCGACCTGCCCGAACCGGTGTTCCGGTCCTGGCTGGAGCAGGACTACCTGTTCCTGCTCGACTACGTGCGGGTCTTCGCCCGGCTGGCCTGGCAGGCGCCCGACGGGCACCTGGGCGACCTGGTGGACCTCGCGCACGCGACCTTCCACGACGAGCTGAGCCTGCACCGGTCGATGTCGGCGGAGTTCGGCGCCGACCTGGAGGGGGCCGTGAAGGGGCCGGCGTGTGCCGCGTACACGTCGTTCCTGCTGGAGTCGGCCGCCACGTACGCGGAGGGGCTGGCGGCGCTCTACCCGTGCATGTGGGGATATTCGACGCTGGGCCGGATCCTCGCGCAGGACCCGCCCGCCGAGCCGCGCTACCGCGCGTGGGTCGACACCTACGCCGACCCCGGCTTCGCGGCGCTGACCGGGCGCATCGCGCAGATGATCGACGAGGCGGCTCCGGACCCGGCGCGGGCGGAGCGGCTCTTCCGCGAGGGCATGGCGCACGAGCTGGCCTTCTGGGACGTGCCGTGAACGTACTCTGAGGGCATGCCGGAACTTCCCGAGGTCGAGTCGCTGGCGGGCTTCCTGCGCGAGCGGGCGGTCGGCCGCACCGTGCTGGCCGTCGACGTGGTGGCCATCCAGGCGCTCAAGACGTTCGACCCGCCGGTGAGCGCGCTCGGCGGGCTGACCGTGACCGGCGTGTCCCGGCACGGCAAGTTCCTCGACCTCGACTGCGACGGCCTGCACCTGGTCATCCATCTGGCGCGGGCCGGCTGGCTGCGCTGGCGCGACGACCTGTCGGGGGCCAAGCCGGTGCGTCCCGGCAAGGGGCCGCTCGCGGCCCGGCTGCGGCTGGCGCCCGACGAGGAGGGCCTGGCGCCGGGGTTCGAGCTGACCGAGGCGGGCACGCAGAAGCGCCTCGCCCTGTACGTGGTGCGGGATCCGGCCGAGGTGCCCGGCGTGGCCTCGCTCGGGCCCGACCCGCTGGCCGAGACGTTCACGGCCGACGCGCTCAAGCGGATCGTCGGCGGCAACCGCACCCAGATCAAGGGGCTGCTGCGCGACCAGAAGGTCATCGCGGGCATCGGCAACGCCTACTCCGACGAGGTGCTCCACGCGGCCAGGATGTCCCCGTTCAAGATCGCTTCCACGTTGACCGACGCGCAGATCGCCGACCTGCACGAGGCCATCGTCGAGACGCTGCGCGAGGCCGTGGAGCGGGCCCGGGGGCTGGCCGCCAAGGACCTCAAGGCCGAGAAGAAGTCGGGCCTGCGCGTCCACAACCGCGCCGGCCAGCCGTGCGACGTCTGCGGCGACACCATCCGCGAGGTGTCGTTCGCCGACTCCTCGCTGCAGTACTGCCCGACCTGCCAGACGGGCGGCAAGCCGCTCGCCGACCGGCGCCTGTCGCGCCTCCTGAAGTAGTATCGGTTACCTCTTGTAACCGTCCGCCACCTGCGCCAGCATGGGATGTCATGGACGACCATGCCTCCTGCGAGACGACCGACGACTACGACGTCCGGCAGTGGGACACGCGTGAGGGCTGCGAGGTCCGCCAGATCCTCGACCGCGTCGCCGACAAGTGGTCGCTGCTCGTCATCGCCCTGCTCGACTGCCGGAGCCTGCGCTTCAGCGAGCTGCGCCGCGAGATCGACGGCGTCAGCCAGCGCATGCTCAGCGTGACCCTGCGCCACCTGGAGCGCGACGGCCTGGTGAGCCGCACCGTCCACCCCGTCGTGCCGCCGCGCGTCGACTACGCGCTCACCCCGCTCGGCCGCACCCTGCACGAGACGATCAAGGCGCTGGTGACCTGGACCGAGGACCACCAGCAGGAGATCGCCGAGGCCCGTGCGGCCTACGACCGCGGGCGCGAGATGATGGACGCATGACGGTTCCCGAGATAGAGGCACGCGACGTCCCCGCCGACGCTTTCCTGCTGGACGTGCGCGAGCGTGAGGAGTGGGTGGCGGGCCACGCTCCCGAGGCCGTGCACATCCCGATGACCGAGATCCAGGGGCGGGTGGACGAGGTGCCCGCCGACCGGCAGGTCTACGTCGTCTGCCGGGTCGGCGGCCGCTCCTACCAGGTCGCGGCCTGGCTCAACCACCTCGGGCGCGAGGCGGTCAACGTCGGCGGCGGCATGCAGTCGTGGGAGGGCGCGAGCCGCCCGATGGTCAGTGAGACCGGCCGGCCGCCGTTCGTGGCCTGAGCCGCAAACCGGTTGCCCGGCCCGCCTCCCGGCTGGTGGGCTGTGCCGGTGAATCGTGACGAAGTGCTGGCGGCCTACGAGCGCCAGGTACGGATCCGCCAGGGCGAGCGGGTGGGGCGCGTGGTGCGCAAGGCGGCCAAGGGCGGCTGGAACGGCATCCTGTGGTCGGACCTCGACGAGGAGACGGCCGACGCCGAGATCGCGGGGCAGCGGGCCTACTTCGCCGCGCTGAAGCGCGACTTCGAGTGGAAGCTGTACTCCCACGACCGGCCCGCCGACCTGGCGAAGCGGCTGCTGGCGGCGGGCTTCACGGCCGAGCCGGAGGAGACGCTGATGGCGGCCGAGGCCGCCGCCGTGGCCGCGGAGCCGCGGCTGCCCGAGGGCGTCGAGCTGCGCGTGGCGGAGGACCCGGCCGGGATCGACCTGCTCGTGCAGGCGCACGAGCAGGCGTTCGGCATGTCGCTGCCCGGGCTGCGCGAGCGGGTGCTGCGCCGGCTGAGCGAGCGGCCCGAGTCGATGGTCGCGGTCGTCGCGATGGCCGGAGACCGGCCGATCAGCGGGGCGCGGCTCAACCTCGACCCGGACACCGAGTTCGCCGGGCTCTTCGGCGGCGGCACCGTGGCCGGCTGGCGCGGGCGCGGCGTGTACCGGGCGCTGGTGGCCTACCGGGCGCGGGTGGCCGTCGAGCGGGGCTACCGCTACCTCCACGTGGACGCCTCCGACGAGAGCCGCCCGATCCTGCTGCGCCTCGGGTTCGAGCCGCTGGGCACCACGACCCCGTACGTCCGCGCCCCCGGCGCCTGACGTCACCGGTTGGGCGCCCCTGAGCATTCCGCCGCCGAGACGCCGAGGGTGGCCAGGAACGCCGCGGCGACAGGAGAGGGGGCGAACCGGCTCCAGATCAGGTGCTCCATGCGGGCGGGGGCGTCGCTGAGCTGGAGGACGGGCAGGCCCGGGAGCTCCGACACGAAGGCGGCGGGCATCATCCCGATGCCCAGGCCCTGCCGGATCAGGCGGGCGATGAAGTCCACGGTCGTCACCTCGAAGGCGACCTCGCGCCGGACCCCGGACGCCGCGAACGCCTCGTCCGTCTGGGCCCGCGCGGCGGTGCCCGGAGGGAAGTCGACGAACGGCTCGTCCGCGAGCCGGCGCAGGTCCACGCGCTCCTCCTCCGCCAGCGGATGGCCGGGCGCCACCACGGCCACCAGGTCGCCGCGCGCCAGCTCGCGCCCGCGGACGCCTTTGGGGCGGACACCGAGAGGCAGCCCCAGGAAGGCCGCGTCCAGGGTGCCCTGCTGCACCTGTTCGATCAGCCGCTCGCTCGCGCCCGAGCGGAGGGTGATCCGTACCTGCCGATGCCGCAGGTGGAAGCGCTTCAGCGCGGCCGGCAGATCGACCGCCGCGACCGTGGGGATGGCGCCGACGGCCAACCGGCCCCGGATCTCGCCCGCCGCCGCCGCCACCTCGGCGCGGGCTCGTTCGGCTGCGTCGAGCGCCTGACGGGCCGCGGGCAGGAACGCCTCGCCGGCGGGAGTCAACCGTACGCGGCGGCTGGTGCGCTCGAAGAGCTTGGCGCCCAGCTCGCGTTCGAGGCGGGCGATCTGGTGGCTCAGCGCGGACTGGACGACCAGGCACTGCTCGGCGGCGCGGGTGAAGTTCCTCGTCTCCGCGACGGCGACGACATAGCGCATCTGCTGCAGCTCCATGGATCAATCGTGATGCACGATCGGTCCGATGACAAACATGCGTTGGACTCATTGATGCCCTGAGCCCGAGGCTTGGGGGCATGACAGCGACAAGACCTCACACATCCGGCGGACTTTCGCGCGGGCTGCTCCTGCTCATGTCGGTCGCGACCGGCCTGGCCGTCGCGGGCAACTACTTCGCGCAGCCGCTGCTCGACCTGATCGGTCGTGAGCTGGAGGTCGGGCCCTCTGCGGCGGCGCTGCTGGTGACGGCCGCGCAGGCCGGGTACGCGCTGGGGCTGATCCTGCTGGTGCCGCTCGGCGACCTGATGGAGCGGCGGCGGCTCGCCGTCACGCTCTACGCGGCGACCGCGGTGTTCCTGCTGGTGTCGGCCATGGCGCCCAACGGCGCGGTGCTCATGGTCAGCACGGCCCTGACCGCGCTGACCTCGGTGGGCGCGCAGGTCGTGGTGCCGTTCGCGGCGACGCTGGCGGACCCGGCCGAGCGCGGCAAGGTGGTCGGCACGGTGATGACCGGACTGATGCTGGGCCTGCTGCTGGCGCGCACCGCCTCCGGCGCGCTGTCGGAGCTGGGCGGCTGGCGGACCGTCTACTGGGTGGGCGCGGTGCTGATGGCGCTGATGGCCGTGCTGCTGCGCGCCTTCCTGCCCCGGCTGGGCGGGGACGGCCCACGCCAGTCGTACCTCGCCCTGCTGCGCTCGACCGTGGCGATGTTCCGGCTGGAGCCGTTGCTGCGGTGGCGGGCGGGCATCGCCGCGTTGAGCCTGGCCACCTTCAGCGTGCTGTGGACGTCGCTGACCTTCCTGCTGGCTGGGGCGCCGTACGCGTGGTCGGAGTCGGCCATCGGCCTGTTCGGGCTGGTCGGCGCCGTGGGCGCGCTGACCGCCACGGTGGCGGGGCGGCTGGCCGACCGCGGGCTGGTCCAGGTCGTGAGCGGCGCCGGGACGGTCCTGCTGGTGGCGTCCTGGGCGGCGATGGCGGCCGGGGCGAGCTCGCTGGTCCTCCTGCTCGTCGGCGTGGTCGTGCTGGACCTGGCGCATCAGGCGGTGCTCAACAGCAGCCAGAACGTCGTCTACGCGCTGCGGCCCGAGGCCCGCAACCGGATCAACTCCGCCTTCATGACCGCCTTCTTCGTCGGCGGCGCGGTGGGGTCCGCGCTGGGTTCCATCGTCTGGGCGTACGCCGGCTGGGCCGGCGTGTCCGTCCTGGGCGCCGCCCTCTCGGCCGGGACCGTCGTGCTGTGGGTGCTGGAGCGCGTCACCGTCAGCCGCGCGGCGGGCAAGAGCTCGCCGGCCTCGATCCGTACCCCCGTCACCACCACCACAAAGGGAGAATGACCGTGCCACGCACCGTGCTCATAACCGGAGCCACCGGAACCGTGTCCACCGCGCTGATCGACGCGCTGGGCGGCGCCGAGGTGAACCTCCGCGCCCTCGTCCACGACCGCGCCAGGAGCCCGCGAGCGGGCGGCGCCGAGGTCGTCGTCGGCGACCTGGAAGACCCGCGGTCGCTCGCGCCCGCCTTCGAGGGCGTGCAGGACGTGTGGCTGCTCACCCCGAACGGCCCGCGCGCCCCGGAGCACCACATGAACGCCCTGTGGGCCGCGCGCCAGGCCGGCGTGGAGCGCGTCGTGCGCCTGTCCGTCGTCGGCGCGGCGCACGACGCGCCCAACCGCAGCGGCCGGCTGCACGCGCTCTCCGACCGGGAGACCGAGGAGAGCGGCATGCGCTGGACGATCCTGCGTCCCCACTGGTTCATGCAGAACCTGCTGAACGAGACGGGCGACATCGCCGCCGCCGGCACGTTCCAGCTGAACATGGCCGCGGCGCGGGTCGGCATGATCGACGCTCGCGACATCGCCGAGTGCGCCGCCCGCGTGCTGCTCGACGACCCGGATCGCCACCACGGCAGGACGTACACCCTCACCGGCCCTCGCTCGCTCGGGTTCGAGGAGGTGGCGGGCGAGCTGGGGCTCGCCCTCGGCAGGTCCGTCGCGTACCTGCCGGTCAGCGACGACGCCAAGCGCAAGACCCTGCTCGGTTACGGAGTCCCGCCCTGGATCGTCGACATGCTGGAGGAGTACGCGCAGGCGTACGCCTCCGGCTGGGGGGACTTCACCACCGACACGGTCGCCGAGCTCCTCGGCCGCCGCCCCCGCGACATCGCCGACTTCGTCCGCGACCACGCCGCGGCGTTCACCGCGGCCGACCGGAGGGCATGATGAAGCTCCTCGTCGTGGTTCCCGCCACGCTCGCCCTGGTCGTCACCATGGGCGGGTCCGCGGGAGCGGCAGCGGACCGGCAGGCCGCGAGGTTCCCGCGGTCGATCTCGCTGCCCGACGGTTTCCAGCCCGAGGGGATCGCCATCGGCCCCGGCCCGTACGCCTACGTCGGCTCCATGGCCGACGGCTCGATCTACCGCGCCGACCTGCGCACCGGGCGCGGTGGGATCCTCAGCCGGGGACCGGGCACGCCGGCCCTCGGCATGACGGTCGACTCGGGCGGACGGCTGTTCGTGGCGGGCGGCACGGGCGGTGACCTGCGCGTCCTCGACGTGCGCAGCGGCGAGGCACTGGCCACCTACCGGTTGACGACCGGCCCTGCGTTCGTCAACGACCTCACCCTCACCCGGGGCGCGGCGTGGATCACCGACTCCACCAACCCCGTGCTGTACAAGCTGCCGCTGCGCGGCGGCCGCCTGCCCGCCGCGGCGCAGCGGATCAAGCTCACCGGCGACATGGTGTACCGCAAGGGCTTCAACGCCAACGGCATCACCCCCACGCCGGACGGCCGGGGCCTGCTCGTCGTGCAGTCGAACACCGGCGGGCTGTTCCGCGTCAGCCCGTCCGGCCGGACCCGCCGGGTGGACCTGCACGGCGAGTCGCTGAAGGAGGGCGACGGCCTGCTGCTGCGCGGCCGGACGCTGTACGCCGTGCAGAACCGGCTCAACACCGTGACCGTCCTGCGGCTGAACGAGGCGGGGACCGACGGCCGCGTCACGCGGCGCGTGACCGACCCCCGCTTCGACGTACCGGCGACCATGGCCGCCTTCAGGGACCGGCTCTACCTGCCCAACGCCCGCTTCGACACCACCCCGACCGCCACCACGCCGTACACCGCCGTCGCCATCCGCCGCCCCTGAGTGTGGCCATATGCCCTCTCGTGAGGCAATATGAGGGCGCCAACTTCATGAGCCAACGCGGGAGCTCGGGGTCACCGGGCTGAGAGGGCAGCTATCGCTGCTGCCGACCGCATGAACCTGTCCGGGTAATGCCGGCGTAGGGAGTGTGTGATGACGCATGCCGTCAACGAAGTCCCGCTGACCCTCGACGAGCCCCCGCCGAAGACGCTCGGCGTGCTCGACCAGGGAGCGCTCTGGGCCAACCTCGGCGTCAGCCTGCTGGGCTTCTCCGGCGCGCTCTTCCTGCTCGACCCGCTCGGCGGCGCGCCGCTGAGCCTCGCCGCCGCCCTCACCGCCACGGTGGTGGGCAGCCTGATCGGCACCGCGATGGTGGGCCTGGCCGCCGTTCCCGGCACGCAGACCGGCCGGCCGGCGATGGTGCTGCTCCGCGGGCTGTTCGGGGCGCGGCTGTCGTACGTGCCGACCGTGCTCAACATCATCCAGATGGTCGGCTGGGGCGCCTTCGAGCTCTGGGTGATCGCCATGGGCGCGACCGCCATCTTCGGTCCGGCCGTGCCGTACGCGGTGTGGGTGATCGCGGCCGGCGTCCTCACCACCTCGCTGACCATCTGGCCGCTCGGCTCGGTGCGGCTGCTGCGCCGGTACGTCACGGTCGCCGTGATCCTCGCGCTGATCTGGTTCGCCGTGGACTTCCTCGGCCACGTCCAGCCGCAGACCGGCGGCTCGTGGCAGGCGTTCGCCCCGGCCGTCGACTACGTGATCGCGCTGTCGGTCTCGTGGGTGCCGATGGCGGCCGACTTCGCCCGGCACTCCAGGTCGAGCGCCGCCGCGTTCACCGGCGTCGTCGGCGGCTACACGCTGGCCCAGGTGGCGTGCCTGGGGCTCGGCGTGTACGCGGTGGCCATCACCGGGGCGGCCGCCATTCAGGCCGACTCCACCGCGGTGTTCGGCGCGTTCGTCGCGGCGCCGCTCGGTGCGCTGTTCTTCGCCGTGCTCGTGCTGCGCGAGACGGACCAGTCGTTCGCGAACGTCTACTCGACCACCGTCTCGCTGCAGAACCTCATGCCGCGCGTCGACCGCCGGATCTTCACCGTCGCCATCGGCGTGGTCACCACCGGGCTCGCGCTGCTCGTGGACGTGAACTCCTACGGCGCGTTCCTCGGCGTCATCGGCGCGGTGTTCGTGCCGATGTTCGCGGTGCTCGCCGTGGACTACTTCCTGCTCGGCGGCGCCGCCCGGTGGAACACCGACGAGGACGCCCCGGCCCGCTGGTCCATGCTGGTGCCCTGGGTGCTCGGTTTCGCCGCGTACTGGCTGACCACCTCGACGCCGACCGTCGCCGCCTGGGACGGCTTGTGGGCGGGGGCGCGCGCGGCGATCGGCTTCACCCGGCAGCCGTGGATGAACGGCGCGCTGGGCGCGGCGCTCGTGGCCTCACTCGTCACGCTCGCCATCGGCCTGGTCACCCGCCGGGGCGACCGCCCGCCCGCTCTCAGGAGCGGGACTCGACGGTGAGCAGGTGCCGCTTGGCGGCCACGCCCCCGGCGTAGTCGCCGAGCTCGCCGTCGCCGGGCACGACGCGGTGGCAGGGGACGACGACGCACACCGGGTTGGCCATCAGCGCGTTGCCGACCGCCCGCAGCGCGCGGGGCCGCCCGATGCGCTCGCCGATCTCGCCGAGCGTCGTCGTCGTGCCGTACGGCACCGCCATCGTCTTCTGCAGCACCGTACGCGCGAACGGGGTGGCCAGGGCGAGGTCCACCGGCGTGGTGAAGGCCCGCAGCCGCCCCGAGAAGTACGCGTCGAGCTCGCGGCGCACCGGGTCGAGCCGCCCGGGGTCGGGCCCGATGAACGTGCCCACGTGCCGCATCACCCGTTCGTACACCGTGTGCTCGTCCTCGAAGCTGCAGGCCGCGACCCCCTTGCCGGAGACCGCGAGCACCAGGCGCCCCACGGCGCCGTCGTAGGTGCCGAACGCGATGTCCGGGGGCGTCTCCCCGCGGTAGGTGGCGGAGGTCACCCGCAGCAGGGCATCGAGGTCGCCGCTCGACATCCGCTCACCCTCTTCTCACCTGGTAGGTCGTGATCGGCAGCGTATCGGACGGATCGGCCGACGGCGGCCCCGCAGCGCGGGCACTATGGAGGTGTGGGTGACGAGTGGGCCGGCAGTGACGACGAGATCGCTCGCGCGGTGCTCGCCGGCTCGCCCAACGCGCTGATCGCGCTCGACCGGGACCAGACCGTGCTGGTCTGGACCCCGGCCGCCGAGCGGCTCTTCGGCTGGAGTGCCGAGGAGATGCTGGGCCGCAGGGCGCCGATCGTGCCGGGGGAGCTGACGGCTGAGCACAACGCGGTGCTCGAACGCGCGCGCACCGGCGACCAGGTGACGCTGCGCACCAAGCGGTTACGCCGCGACGGCCGCGTGCTCGACGTGACGGTCGACATCGGGCCGCTGGTCATCGGCAGCTCGGTGGTCGGCTACGTGTGCGTCCACCACCGCGCGGCGGCCGAGGAGGCGGCGAGCGAGCGCATGGCGCGCCGGGTCCGCCTGGTGCGCCGGCTGACCGACGTGGTCGGCGACATCAACGCCGAGCTGGAGCTGCCGGCCGTCCTCGACCGGATCGCGGGCAGCCTGACCGAGCTGACGGGCGCCGACGCGGGCGGGTTCGTGCTCATCGAGGACGAGCGGCTGCGCCTGGTCAGCGCCCACCGGCTGCCCGAGACGCTCAAGGGCGCCACGGCCGGCCTGCGTACCAGCCTGGTGGACAAGCTGCTGCGCACCGGCAAGACGGTCCTGCTGGAGTCGCAGGGGCTGGACGAGCTGGTGTGGGCCGAGCTGAGCGGCCTGCACACGATCGCGCTCGGCCTCGCGGCCGTGGGCGGGCGGCCGTACGGCGCGCTGTACGCGCTGTACGCCCGGCGCAAGCCCGGCCACCTGGAGCTGGAGCTGCTGGAGCTGCTGGCCGGGCACGCCGGCATCGCCGTGGGCAACGCCATGGCCTACCAGGAGGCGGTGCGGCAGCGGGCGCACGAGCAGGCGGTGTTCGACGCCAGCGCCGACGGCATCGCGGTGCTGGACGGGGCCGGCCGGGTCATCCGGTGGAACCCCGCGGCGGCCGAGCTGACCGGGCTGGCCGCCGACGCGGTGAGGGGCGGGCCGCCGCCGTTCCCGCTGCCCAGGCCGGGGGAGAAGCTGACGTTCCAGCTCGACACGGGCCGCTGGCTCGACGTGGTGAGCGCCCGCGTGGACGCGACCGGCGAGACGGTGGTCGACTTCCGCGACGTGACCCGGGCCAAGGAGCTGGAGGAGGCCAAGGACCTGTTCCTGGCGACGACCAGCCACGAGCTGCGCACCCCGATCACGATCGTGCGCGGCTTCGCCAGCACGCTCGACTCGCGCTGGGACAAGCTGAGCGACCCGGAGCGCCGTTCGGCCGTCCACACGATCGCCGAGCGGGCCAGGTCGCTGGGACAGCTCATGGACCATCTGCTGCTCGGCTCGCGGGCGGGCGCCGACGAGCTCAAGGTACGAGTGGAGACCTTCGACCTGGCTGAGCGGATCAATGCGGCGACGTTAGGATTGCCCGAGTTGTCCGATACGCACCAGGTCGAGGTGGACATCCCCGACGGCCTGCCGTACGTGAAGGGTGACGCGCTGGCCACCGACATCGTGCTCGGCCAGCTGCTGGAGAACGCCTTCAAGTACTCACCGAAGGGCGGGCTGATCAGGGTCGAGGCGTGGCCGGAGGGCGACAGGGTGGTCGTGGTCGTGGACGACGAGGGCGTCGGCATCGCCGCGCCGGACCGGGAGCGGATCTTCGAGAGGTTCGTCCAGGTGGAGAGCGGCGACCGGAGGAGGTTCGGCGGAGTGGGGCTCGGGCTCTACATCGTGCGCAGCCTCGCGCGGGCCCAGGGCGGCGACGTGAGCGCCCATCCGCGACCGGGTGGAGGCACCCGGATGCGGATGGTGCTCGCCGCGGCTCCCCCTATCGGATCCGACACACCGGTGTGGTAACGAGGTGGTCACGGTTGAGCTGACCTATCGTCCGATGTGGACAAGCTGTGATCGAGATCCGGTTTCTGGGATTGAGTAACGGGGCATTTCGGTCGTACCGGGGGTGTTCCCGCGGGGGGCACATGAAGACGGGGAGGTGGGTGTGTCAAGCGTGGTGCTGCTGCCGTACGCGCCGTCCAGCGTCGCCGTTGCCCGCCAGCGTCTGAGCACTGACCTGCACGATTGCGGTGTCTTCGCCGCCGCGATCGACGACGCGGTGCTCGTGGTGAGCGAGCTGCTCAGCAACGCGCTGCGGCACGCGCATCCGCTGCCGTCGGGCATGGTCAAGGTGGCGTGGCTGCGCAACGACGACCACATCGAGGTCGCGGTGAGCGACGGGGGCGCGGCCACCGAGCCGCGGGCCGGCCGTCCCACGCTGTCCTCGCTCGGCGGCCGGGGGCTCGGCATCGTCGAGTACGTCGCCGAGAGCTGGGGCGTGCGCCACGACGGCGACACCACCACGGTCTGGGCCATCCTGCCCGCCCCCAACGGGACGGGCAACGGCATGAACGGGCAGGTCGCAGCCCTGCGCGAGGCCGGCTGAACCGGCCTCGCGGCTTCGCCGGACGGCTCTGTGACGAATGTCTCAGGCGAGCCGGCGCGTCAGCACCGTCCGTTCACCGTACGTCCACGCGGTGGACACCAGCAGGTAGAGACCAGCCGCCAGGGGCAGCACCAGGGCGGCGAGCACCGAGCCGAACGGCATCAGCGGCATGATCCTCCGCAGCAGCGGCGGCTGCTCCGCAGGCAGCGTGGCCGCGATCCGGCGCGCCTGGAGCCACGCCACCAGCATGACCAGGACGATCACCACGACAAAGACCGAAACAGGCCAACTGATCAGTCCGTAATTGTCGACAATTCCGGCAATCTGCTGGCCCAGCGGGGCGCCCAGCAGATCGTGCCCGGCCAGAGCGGTCGGGTGCGTGGCCACCCGGTAGACCAGCCACATGAACGGCGCCTGCGCCAGCCCGGGCAGGAGCGCCGCCATCGGCGAGCTTCCCTCCTTGGCGTAGAGCGCGGACATCTCCCGGGCGAGCCGTTCCGGGTTGCGCCCGAACCGCTCGCGCAGGGCGCGCACCTTCGGCGCCAGCCGCTCGGTGATGCGCGCGGCACGCGCCTGGCGGACGCTCAGCGGGAGCAGCAGCAGCCGTACGGCCACCGTGAACAGCACGATCGCGAGCGCCGCGTGGCCTCCGGACATGCCAATGAGAAACGTGACAAGAGAATCGAACATGAGCCCTTCCTCGACGTACAGGGTGAACGAGGGCTCTGTCTCGATGACGAGCCCTCAGCGGGCCCGAAAAGGAAGGCGAGCCCCGCTAGGTGGAAGCGGGGCGGCGTGATGGCGCTCTCGGCCGGGGCCGGCCGGCGGCCCCGGGGTCACGCTGGCGCTGGAAGGCCGTACGGCGGGCGTACACCAGGGGGAAGCTCGGCGCCCGGCCGCTCGCGACGGGCAGCAGCCTGGCGGCCCAGCTCACGAGGAGCAGGACCGCCACCATGGTGACGCCGGCCAGCCACGGGTCCAGCAGGAACAGGGTCACGTCAGATTTCCGGCGGGATCACCGCGAGGACGTCTTGCCGACCAGCGAGACGGCGACGAAGACGAGCAGGCCGATCACCCCGATGATCAGCGCCACCTTCAGCAGCCCCACCACCATGGGCAGGATGAAGTTGAACAGCACGAAGAGCGCCAGAAGGGCGCCCAGCACGAGCATGACGACTCGACTCATGAGCACACCGTACGTCCTGCGACCAAGATCCGCGAGGCTTACGAAGCGATGACGTGAGTGTCCTGCCGGGGGTGCGGGCCGTACGGTGAAAGCGTGAACGCGCGCATCCTGGTGGTCGACGACGATCCCACCGTGGCCGAGGTGGTGGCGCGGTACCTGGAGCGCGACGGCCACGAGGTGGAGTGCGTGGGCGACGGCGCCGAGGCCCTGCGGCGTGCCCTCGCCCGGCCGCCCGACCTGATGGTCCTCGACCTCATGCTGCCCAAGATCGACGGGCTCCAGGTGTGCCGCAAGCTCCGGGAGCGCTGGCCGGTCCCGGTGATCATGCTGACCGCGCTGGGCGAGGAGATCGACCGGGTCGTCGGGCTGGAGACGGGCGCCGACGACTACGTGACCAAGCCGTTCAGCCCGCGCGAGCTGGCGTTGCGGGTGCAGTCGGTGCTGCGGCGGGCGCGCGGCGCGTCCGTGCCCGGCGGCACGGGGGTGCTGCGCGACGCCGATCTGGTGGTGGACGTGGGCGCGCACGAGGTGCGGCTGGGGGGCGCCGAGGTGATGCTGACGGCGCGGGAGTTCGACCTGCTGGCGTACCTGATGCGCAACCCGCGCCAGGCGTTCAGCCGGTCGGCGCTGCTCGACCAGGTGTGGGGGTGGTCGTTCGGCGACTCCTCGACGGTGACGGTCCACGTGCGGCGGCTGCGGGAGAAGATCGAGCCCGACCCGACGGAGCCGCGCCGGATCGTGACGGTGTGGGGGGTCGGCTACCGGTTCGAGCCGCTGGAGGCCGGGGGGTGAACGTGCGGGCGGCCCTGGGGGCCGGGGCGGCCATGGACGACCTCGGGCTGATCGTCGCCGTCACCGCCGGGCTGGGGCTGCTCGTGGCGCTCGTCGGGGTGTGGGCCATGTGGGCGCTGCGCCGCAGGTCCATCGGCGTGATGCTGGCCGTGGTCATGGTCGTGTCCATCGCGGCCACCCTGGCCGGGGTCGTGGCCATCACCCTCAAGATGATCATCGAGGGCGAGGTCAGGGACATCGTGCTCAGCGTCGTCGCGGTGGGCGGCCTGGTGGGGCTCGGGGTGGCGTACGTGCTGGCCAGAAGGGTCGTGGGGGAGAGCAGGAGGCTGGTCGCCGCCGTACGGGAGCCGCCGTTCACCGCCCCGTCCGGGCTGCCGGCCGAGCTCCAGACGATCGCCGACACCCTGGAGGAGGCGTACGCCCGCGAGCGCGCCCTCGAAGGCGCGCGGCGCGAGCTGGTCGCGTGGGTCAGCCACGACCTGCGCACGCCGCTCGCCGGGATGCGCGCCATGGCCGAGGCGCTGGAGGACGGGGTCGTCACCGACCGGGCGACGGTCGAGCGCTACCACCGGCAGATCAAGCTGGAGGTGGAGCGGCTGTCGGCGATGGTGGACGACCTGTTCGAGCTGTCGCGCATCCACGCGGGGTCGCTGCGGCTGTCACGGGCGCGGGTCGGGCTGGCCGACCTGGTGGCCGACACGGTCGCCGGCGCCGAGCCGCTGGCCAGGGCCAAGGGCGTGCTGTTGACCGCCGAGGCCGCCGAGCCGGTGCCCGTGGAGGCCGACGCCACCGCGCTGGGGCGGGCGCTGGGCAACCTCGTGGTCAACGCGATCCGGCACACTCCCTCGGACCGGACCGTGGTGCTGCGGGCGGGGGTGGACTCGGGGATGGCCTGCCTGTCGGTGTCGGACTGCTGCGGCGGGATACCGGAGGAGGACCTGCCTCGGGTGTTCGAGGTCGCCTTCCGGGGCGAGGCTGCCCGTACCCCCACCCGGGAGGCCCGGGAGGGGGGTGGGGCCGGGCTCGGGCTGGCCATCGCTCAGGGCATCGTCGAGGCGCACGACGGGATGATCGGCGTGATCAACGACGGGCCGGGCTGCCGGTTCGAGATCCGGCTGCCGTTGGTGCGTTGAGGGCTGGGGGCGTGCGGAGCTTCATGCGGGCTCTGAGCTTCATGCGGGCTCTGAGCTTCATGCGGGCTCTGAGCTTCATGCGGGCTCTGAGCGGAGCTTCATGCGGGCTCTGAGAGGGCGTCGAGGGCCCCGCCGAACGACTCCGTCATTGCCCGAAATGTCGGGCACGGCCAGCGCCACATGCAGCTCCGGCAGCGCAGGATCGGATGGGCGGAGTCGCTGGTGATGCCGCCGGCGTCGCGGGGCTGATGCAGGTCGAGCAGTCGCAGGGTCAGCTCGGCGAACGTCAGCACTTCCTGGCGGGCGCCCGCCAGGAACTCCAGGTCCTCGATCGCCAACCGTGTACGTACAGGGACGAATCCCTCGTGATTGACCAGACTGCGCAGGCGTCCGGCCTCGTCATGCCAGGGAGCGGCCTTCTCGGTGCGGATGAGGATGGTCTCCAGGTGCTCGCGGAGCCGTCGACGCTGAGGATCTTCGGGTTCTTCGGTATTCATCAGATACTCGGGCCCGTGGTCGCGCCCAGCCCCTCCTTCTCGGTGCGGCGATCCGTCTCGGTGCGGCATCGGAGCGGGGACCGGACGCGGGTGCCGGGCCGCCCCCTTCCGGCCGTGCCGGTGTCACACCGTCAAGCTTCGCGTACTCTGCGTTCCTGTGGAGCCCAAACGGAGGACAAAAACCTGCGGTTCGCCTCTCGGCGTGACAACGTGACCGGAAGGCTTCGCGCCGCTAGCCTGCCCCTGTGGAGCTCAAGGTCTCGACTCGATCACATGCCGGTCAGGCGCTCGTCGCCATCACCGGCGAAATCGACCTCTACACGGCACCCCACCTGCAGTCCGAGTTCACTCGCCTGCTGCAGGACGGGCCCAGCCGCGTGGTCATCGACATGTCCGGCGTGGATTTCTGCGACTCCACGGGGATGAACGTCCTGCTCTCTGCGCTCAAACGCATGAAGGAGCGGGGCGGCGCCCTCGACGTGGCCGCCCCTCGTCCCGCCGTACGGAAGATCCTGCAGGTCACGGGCCTCGACTCGGTCTTCACCGTGTACGACGCGGTGCCGCAGGAGCTTCTGATCACCGAAGGGTCGTGAGGCCGCCCTTGCAACGCGCGTACCCGACCCCCCGGCCCACGACGGACCAACCGCCCTCGCGAGGGGCGGGCCGTACGACCATGCTGGGTGCGGGCCCGACGCCCGCACCCAGCCCTATGCGGCCCAGCCCTGTGCGAACGCGCACCTTGGGCGCTCGCCTGACGCCCACATGCAGGGCGCGCCTTACACGCACCCAGGACGCCCACCTGTCGCCCTCTCCCATGGCGAGACGCGGAAGCGCGCGGAGAGCGGCGCACGGGACGAGAGCGTTCGCGAGCGTGGAAACCTTGACGGGCACGGAGACTCGCGTGGACCTGAGGACCTTCGCGGGCACGGAGACTTGCGCAGATCTGCGGACCTTCGCGTGCACCGAGACCCCCCTGAGCGCGGGCACCTCCGCGAGCCCGGAGACGTTCACACACACGGGCACCTTCGGACGCCTGAGCTGCCGACGGCGACTGAGACCTGATTCTCTTGGCCCGATCTCGATTCCGATGACTGACGGGGAGGCGTGGTGAGCGGCGACACAGCGGTCATCATTCCCGCCAAGGACGAAGCCGGGCGCATCGGCGCCACCGTGACCGCCGCCCTGGCGCTGCCAGGTGTGGACCTGGTGGTGGTCGTCGACGACGGATCGTCCGACCAGACCGGCAAGGCGGCGCGTGCGGCGGGAGCCCGAGTGGTGCGCCACAGCCGCAACCGTGGCAAGGCCGCCGCGATGGAGACGGGCGCCGAGGCCGTGCGCCTGCTCGACGACGACACCTCCCGCCACTTACTGTTCCTGGACGCCGACCTCGGGGACACCGCCCGCGCGGCGGCCGCCCTGATCACCCCCATCCGCGAGGGCAAGGCAGACATGTCCATCGCGGTGTTCGCCACGCGCGTCAAGCTCGGCGGTCACGGCGTGGTGGTCCGGCTGTCGCGCGACGGCATACGCCGCGCCACCGGTTTCACGGCCACCCAGCCGCTCAACGGCCAGCGCTGCCTGACCCGCGACGCCTTCGAGGCGGCCCGGCCGCTGGCTCACGGGTTCGGCGTGGAGACGGGACTGACCATCGACCTGCTGCGCAAGGGGTACCGCGTGGTGGAGGTCGAGGTGGAGATGAGCCATCGTGCGACGGGCACCGACTGGCGCGCCCAGCTCCACCGTGCCCGCCAACTCCGCGACGTGGCACTCGCACTCGCGACTCGCGAGCCCCTAATCACCCAAAACCTCAACAAGCTCCGCCCCAACCGCTGACCGGCCCCACGCAAACCCGGTCGATCCCCCGCACCCCCTCCACGCCCCGCCAAATCCGCGCACGAACCCCCCTCCGGCCGGCCTCTTCGCCCGGCCGTCCTGTCGGGACGAAGAGCCTCTTGGCTCGGCTGTCCTGCTGGGACGAAGAGCGGCTTCGCTTGGCTTCCCTGCTTGGAGTGAGCGGCGTCATCGCCCGGTTTCCTCCTTGAGGTGAGCGGCGGCTTCCTTGAGGTGAGCGGCGGCTTCGACGCGCTCGTGTGCTCGACCGGTTGCCCTCCACGGCCCTGTCGCTCCGGTGCGCGTGATCGACACTCGGCTCGGGCGAACCGATGGCAGGTGAGCAGCGACCGGCCGTTCTGCTCGCCACACCTTCAAAGGGACGCCTCATGGGTCCACAACCGGACGCGCACAGGCGCACGGCCAGCCCACCCATCCGCCCAGGGGGATCCCGATCACCCCAGCAAGCTTGAATCTGTCCGAAACAGCGCTTCAGGCGCGCCCGAAATCGATCCGGACGCTCCCAGACGGCCTTGAGAGCCCTCCCCAGCCCCCTTCATCCACCAGAACCGCGAAGTTATCCACAGGCTGGGGATAGACGGACCAGGTGCTCGGACCGGTGTGCTGGAATTTGCGGGTGACTTCGGAGAACGAGAGCGGAAAGCCGACCCACCGGCTTCCGGGGCCGGCCATGATCGCGATCATCGCATCCATCCTGCTGACGATCGCCATCGGCCTCCTCGGTCCGTCCGCCATGGTCCCTGACCTCGGCGGCCCGGCCTGGCTGCCGCCGTTCTCGCTGGACGTCCGGCCCGACCCCCACCTTGTGATCGCCATGGCTGCGGCCGCCATCGTCCTCGGCGGCCTGGGTCTCTTCGCCGGCCTGGCCGCCACCCGCCGCGCCTCACCCCGTCCCACAGCCGCTCCCGCCCACGCGCCGAGCGCCCCCAACACGGCCACAAGCGCTCCAAACCTCGCCCCAAGCGCCACTGACCCCGCCGCAGGCACCACACATTCCGCCACAAGCGCCTCCCACCCCGCCACAGGGGCCTCCCACCCCGTCGCAGGCGCCTCCCACCCCGCCACAGGCGGCGCCAACCACGTGGAGAGCACTGCCACCCACCCCCCAAACCCTGATGATCGCGTCGAGAGGCCCCCTGGCCACCCCACACGCGATACCGAACACACTGGGGGCACTCCCGCCGACCTCGCAGGCGACCCCAGCGGCGCAGAACGCACTCCTGGCCCCGCCACAGCCCGCCAGCAGGACGACCGTGACGGTCTGTCGGCCACCGCCCACCGGCCGGGCCGTGTCGGCCTGTCGGCCACCGCCCGCCTCCTCGTCCTCGTCGGTTGCGTGGCCGCCGGTCTGCTCGCGTTCCTGCCGCCCTCCGGCTCCGGCGACCACCTCAACTACGCCGCGTACGGCCGCATGGTCGTCCTGGGCGTCAATCCGTACACGCATGGCGCGGTCGACCTCCCCGGCGATCCCATCGCCCGAGCCGTGGAGGAGCCGTGGCGCGAGGAGCCCAGTGTCTACGGCCCCATCGCGACGGGCGCGCAGGCGCTGGCGAGCTGGGTCGGCGGAGACTCGCTCAGGCTGACCATGTTCGTCCTGGCTGTGCTGAATTCGGCCGCGTTCGTCGCGACGGGTCTCCTGATCGACTGTTCCACCAGGCGTGATCCCGCCAGACGGCTCCGGGCGGCGTTGCTGTGGACGGCCAACCCGCTGCTGCTGTACCAACTGGTCGCCGGCATGCATGTGGACACGTTGGCCGTGGCCTGCATGATCGCGGCGCTCCTCGCCCGGGCCCGTCCGCTCGGATCCGGGGCGCTGCTGGGGCTGGGCGTGGCGATCAAGGTCAATGCCGGGCTCGTGGCGCTGGGGCCCGCATGGGAGCTGCGCCGCCGGCCGGTGCGGCTCGCGCTGATGGCCGGCGCGGCACTGGCCGTGGTGATCGCCGGTTACGCCGTCGTGGGCACGGACGCCATCAGCCCCGTGACCCGCACCAGCAAGGCGATCTCCCACGCCTCCTACTGGAAGCTCGTCCAAGGCTGGCTGCAGACGCTGGTGGGCCCGGGAAGCGCCTACCGGGGCGAGATCCAGATCGGCTCTCTGCTGGTCCTGGTCCTCGTCGCCTGGTCCCTGTTCCGGCTGTCGCAGCGGCTGACCCCCGTCGGGTCGCCGGCCGCCGGAGGCGTCGGGCAGGTCGAGGGGCTACCGGCCGAGGTGGTGGCCGCCGTGCTGGTCGGCGCGTACGTGTTCGCCACCCCGTACGTCCTGCCCTGGTACGACGGGATGGCGTTCGCGCTGCTGGCCCTGGTGGCGGCCACGGCGTTCGACGGCTTCCTGGTCGCGCACCTGCTGGCCCTGTCCCTGGCCTACCTCCCGGCACGGGTGATCGTCCTCCCGGACGACCTCGGCTGGCTCAGGGCCGTGGTCAGGCCCCAGGTCGTTCCGTGGGTGCTGCTGGCTCTGACGGGCGCTCTGGTGTGGTGGGCCTGGAGAGCTGCAGGGCCCGTACGGACGCGGCCAGCGCCAGCGGGACGGCCATCGTGAGCGCCATGGCGGGGATGGCGATCCCCGAGTCGTTGATGAGGAACCCGATGAACGCGCACGTCAGCGCGCCGAACAGGCCGGCCCGGAGGGGCGGCGCGAGCGCGTACGCCTGGCCGAGCGCCGAGGCGCCCCAGCGCGACGGACGGTCCAGCACCAGGAACAGGAAGGCCAGCGCCACCACCGACAGCAGCGTCAGCGACCAGTTCCCGACGGTCACCCCGATCATGGCGCCGAACTTGCGGCCGACCACGGTCAACGCCTGGCCGTCGATGATCTGCTGGACGAAGTTGCCCAGATGGGTGCGCTGTGCCGCCGGCCGCAGCCAGTCGAAGAACGCGATGGCGCCGATCAGCGCGGCGCCCGCGAACGCCACCAGGAGCAGTTTCACGACGGACACCCGGCGCCCGGCGAGCATGATCAGGAAGACGGCGAGTCCGATCACGAAGGCGGGCACGCCGCCGAAGTCGGCTCCCCACGCCGGCCACCCGTCGGCGAACACCGCCAGGCCCCCGTAGGCGGCGCAGACCAGCAGCGTCACGAGCCGGGGCGCCCCCCTGCCGAGGAGCCAGTGGGCGATCCCGGCGAGGCCGAGGATGGTGCCGGTCGCGTAGACGGCGAAGGCGATGTTGCTGAAGCCGTAGAACCGGCCGCCGGTGACGGGCTCGTACCCGGTGACGGCGTTCACCTGAAGCGTGGAGCCGGTCATCACGTCCGCGAGCAACGCCACCGAGGTGACGCCCGCGACCACGGTCAGCGGCCCGAGCACGTGCGTCCGCCACGGCCCGCCGAACGCGACCCCGCTGATCAGCACGGCGATGCCCAGGATCGTGCCGATCACGCCCGCCATCGGCATCGGCAGGCTCCACCAGGGCACGAGCTGCGCCAGGAACGTGGACACGGCGATGGCCCCGCTGACCACCGCCACGACCTGCACGACGCTCAGCAGCCGCGACTCCCCGGCGACGTCACCGGCGGTCTCCGCAGACGTGGCCTCCACAGCTGGGGTCTCTGCTCGCTCGATGCCGACCGCTTCGGTCTCGGCCGGCTCGGCCTTCACAGCCGCGCTCTCGACCGGCTTGGCGTCCGTAGCCGCGCCTTCGACCGGCTCGGCCTTCACGGCCGCGTTCTCGATCGGCTTGGCGTCCGTAGCCGCGCTTTCGGCCGGCTTGGCGTCCGCAGTTGCTCTCTTGGCCGGCTTGGCGTTCATGAGATGGGTGTCTGTGAGGCGGTCCTGTGCTGTGGGGCGGCCGTCCGCGGGGGAATGGGCTCCGTTGCTCGGGGACTTGCGGCGGCGGCGGAGGGCGAGGGCCGCGAACGCGTAGAAGAGGAGCTGTACCGAGACGAAGACCGCGAAGAACGGGCCGCGCACTTCGCGCAGCACCTGGCTGGCCAGGTCGGCGTCCGCCAGTTCCGCCACCGTCTCGGCCGTCGTGGCCGGGGCGGGGCCGCCGTTCTCCCAGACGTGGCCGACGACCTGGCGCGGAGGCTCCAGTCCGAGCGCCCCGATCGCCGTGGCCGTCAGATCGGTGATCGTGACCAGGGCGTCCTGACGCGTGGAGGTGGCGGTGAGGTGACCATGGCGGTACGCGTCGGCAGAGCCGTGGTTCTGGTCGGCCGTACCAGCGGAACTGGGCTTCTGTGCGATCGTGCTGGCGGAGTTGTGGCTCTGGTCGGTCGTGCCGGCGGGGCTTTGAACCTGGGTGGTCGTGCTTGCCGGGTTCGGACTCCGGCCCGCCTGGGGAAGGGCCGTGGTGGGGGCGGGGCCGGTGGCGAGGGCCACGTGGAGGTGGGCGTTCGGGGTGACGTCCGAGATGCCGGCCACGAGAGTCGTCGTGCCCGCCGGGAGCCGGGACAGGAGTGTCCCGATCTGGCGGTCGGCCTGCGCGGCGGCCTGCCGTCTGGTGGCGGCGGACATGGGCGTCGGCACGCCGTACTCGTCCAAGGGCTGGCGGAGCCAGGCGTCGGCCAGGGGAGAGATGTCCTGAACGATCAGGTGATAGGGGGAGAGATCCGGCAGGGCTTCGGCGGAGTCGGCGTATGTGGTGATATTTCCGGCCTTGTCGGCGGCGGCCACGGCCGCGCCCGGGCCGATGGCCGCGACCTTGCCCCCTCCGTCGATCACCGACTGACCGAGCATGCCGAGCTGCGCGTCGTACCCCGTCTCCGACTGGTACGCAGCCAGCGCAGCCCATCCCGGGACACTGGCCCCCTCACCGTTCCGCTGCGGCCGGGGCGTGGCGGGGCAGCCCCGGCCGGGCGTACCGGAGCGCTGACCAGCCGAGATGGTCAGCCAGCCCGCCATGGGGCAGGTGATGCCGCGGTCGGGGGGCGGGACGGCACGCGTGGACAGCGACGCGGAGCCGGCCTCTCCGGCGAGCTTCCACAGGTTGGGGGTGCGGGAGGGGTCGAGGTCACTCCATTCGAGGCCGGGTACGCCGATGAGGGCCACCCGGCCGGTCAACTCGCGCCGCTCGGCCTTGCCGGTCGTGTCAGCCTTGCCGGTTGAGTCGGCTTTGCCGGTCGTGTCAGTCTTGCCGGTCGTGTTGGCCTCGCTGGCCGTGCCAGCCGTACCAGCCGTGCCGGTAGTGGCGTCGTTCGTTCCGCTGCTCGCTGCGTACCGCGTTTCACCGCCCGTCGCGTACCGCGTTTCACCGCTCGCTGCGTACCGCGTTTCGCCGCCCGTGGCGTACCGCGTTGCGCTGCTCGTGGCGTCTTCCGGCTCGCTGGTCGTGACGGGCTTCGTGGCCGTCGTGGCCGCGGAGACCGGCGTGGCGGTGAGAGAGACGGTCGCGGCACCGGGGTGACTCAGGAAGACGGTCGTTGCCATCGTGCTGAGGATGACCGCCGTGACCCTGGAGGCGGCGGACAGCCACAGGGGCCGCTGGGCGCGTGAGGGCGCGCTGAACGTGGCATGCGGCATGTACGGGACCCCCGGTGTCTGACCCTCGATGGCAACAGCCACGGTAACGTGCCACACCGTGACAGGTGGCGAGACGTCGGTGCGCCGGCGGCAGTGGTGGGCGTGGGCCGTGGCGGCGGTCGTCGTGGTGTGGGCCGTGGCCCCCCTCGTGCTGCACTGGCTGACGAACTCCGACGACCAGCGCCTCGTCGACCTCGATGTTTACCGTACCGGCGGCCAGGTGCTCCTGGACGGCGGCGAGGTGTACAAGTACTTCACCCCGGCACCCCAGCTCCTCCCGTTCACCTATCCGCCGGTGGCGGCGATGCTGGCCGTGGCGCTGGCGGAGATGTCCTGGGGGACGGCCCAGTGGGTGTGGACGGCCGGGATCTTCGTCACCCTGGCCGTGACCGTGGGATTCGCCTTCCGGGACGTCCTCACGCGGCCCCTCGGAAGCGCCCAAGAGGTCGCCGGAGAGCAGGCCCCCGGCGAGCATGACCCGGACGAACGCCGTGCGGCACCGGGCGCCGCGGGTCTTCCGGAAGTGCTCCGGCGGACCCAGGTCGCGCTCCGGCGCATCCTGACCGGCGGCACCCGGCACGCCCCCTGGCTGTTCGCGTTCCTGATGATGGCGTGCACGTACCTGATGCCGATCCGCGACCAGGTCCGGTTCGGGCAGGTGGACATCATGCTGGTGGCCCTGTGCCTGGCCGACTGCGTGGCGCGCCGACCGTGGTGGCCGCGCGGGTTCCTGATCGGGCTGGCCACCGCCGTCAAGCTCACCCCCGGCGTCTTCCTCGTCTACCTGCTGATCACCCGGCAGTGGCGGACGCTGTTCATGGCGTCGTTCGTGACGGCGCTGCTCACGCTGCTGCCGTTCGCGGTGATCCCCCGGGACGCGGCCGGCTTCTGGTTCTCGGCGCTGTTCGATCCCAACCGGCTCGGCTCGAACGCGGGCACCACCAACCAGTCCATCCGCGGCATGCTGATGCGCCTGTACATGAACGACACGCTCACTTCGGTCCTGTGGGTGGCGCTCGTGGCCGTGGTCGGCTGGTACGGCTTCCGCGCCGCCCGCGACGCGTACCGCGCGGGCGATCACGTCGCGGCCGTCGCGCTCGTCGGGCTCATGGCGGTGCTGCTGTCGCCGGTCGCGTGGATCCACCACCTCGCCTGGGTGGTCGTCGTGCTGGGCGCCCTGGTGGGTGACGGCCGCGATCCGGTACGGCTGCGCGTGGCCGCCGGCGTGTGGCTGTACTACGTGCTGCCGATCCCCTGGTGGGGCGTGGCGCTGAAGGCGGCCGAGATCCCGGTGCTCAGCCCCGTGCTGGGCAAGATCGTGCAGAACGCGTTCGGGCTCGGCGCGCTGGCACTGGTCTGGCTGCTGGGGTCCTGGCTGCCGAAACGGCGGGCCGTCCAGCCCTCGCCAGGCGCCTTGCCCGCCCATTACCCTCTGTAGCGTGCTGATTGCCGTGGGGATGTGCGTCGCCGCCGCGACGGGCGGCGCGGTCGTGGGCTACCTGACGCTCCGGCGGGCCCGCGAGGAGATCGACGACTGCCGCCGCATGCTCGTACGGCAGGCTTCCGCCGCCGGCGACCTGAGGGCCATCCGCGACGTGGCCGTGTACCGGTACGACGCGCTGGAGGAGATGGCCGGCCGCCTGTCGTTCTCCGTCGCGATGATCAACGGCCTGGGCGACGGCATCGTGCTGACCTCGATCAACGGCTGCTCCGAGACCCGCACGTACGTGCGATGCGTGGTGGGCGGCAAGGGGGAGCAGCCGCTGTCGCCGGAAGAGGAGGAGGCGGTGCGGGCCGCCCGGCTCGGGCTCGGATCCGTCGCGCCAAAGCCGCGCGCAGCCCGACAAGCTGCGGATACTCTGTAGTCATGCCCAGACTCGCCTATCTCGGGCCCGAAGGTACCTTCACCGAGGAAGCCCTGCGGCTTCTGGACCCCGCCGCCGAGCGTCTGCCCTGCGCGACCGTGAGCGCCGCGCTCGCCGCCGCGCGCGGTGGCGAGGCCGACGGCGCCGTCGTGCCGCTGGAGAACTCCGTCGAGGGCGCGATCACCACGACGCTCGACGAGTTCGCCTGGGGCGAGCCCCTGCTGATCGACGCCGAGCTGCTGCTGCCGGTGCGCTTCTCGCTGCTGGCCCGGCCCGGCACGGAGATCCCGCACATCAAGCGCGTCTACACCCATCCCGCCGCGATCACGCAGTGCCGCGCGTTCCTCTCGCGTGAGCTGCCCGACGCGGTCGTGGTGGCGGCGCCCTCGACGGCCGCCGCGGCTCAGGAGGTGTCGCTGCCCGGCTCCCCGTATGACGCGGCGATCGCGGCGCGCATCGCGGGCGAGCACTACGGCCTGGTGGAGCTGGCCGGCGACATCGGCGACCGCACCGACACGGTGACGCGGTTCGTCAAGGTGGCTCGTCCCGGCCGTCCGCTGCCCGAGCCGACCGGCGCGGACCGCACCACGCTCGTCGTCTTCCTGGCCGACGACCACCCGGGCGCGCTGCTGGAGATGCTGACCGAGTTCTCCGTGCGCGGAGTCAACCTGACGCGCATCGAGTCGCGGCCCACCGGCGACGGCATCGGCCGCTACTTCTTCCACTTCGACTTCGAGGGCCACATCGCCGACGCCCGTGTCGGCGAGGCCATCTCGGGCCTGCACCGCGTCTGCGGCGAGGTGCGCTTCCTCGGCAGCTACCCGCGGGCCGACGGGGTCGTGCCCCGGGTCAAGCGCGGCACGACGGACGAGGAGTTCACCGAGGCGGGCGACTGGCTGGCCAGGATCCGCGCGGGTCAGGTCTGACACGCGTCCAGGTCCCGGGGTCCGGGCGGGTCAGGTCGGGCATGCGTCCAGGTCCCGGGGGCGCGCCGGTCAGGTCTGACGCGCGTCCCGGTTGCGGATTCGCGCGGGTCAGGTCGGGTGCCGGCACAGTGCGGGACACGGCGCGGGACACGGTGCGGTTAATCGAGGGGCGAGGAGACGCTCCGCGCCGGTAGCCTTTTCCTTGTGATTGACCTGCGTACCCTTCGTGAGGACCCCGACCGGCTCCGGGCGTCGCAGCGTGCCCGCGGTGAGGACGACGCCGTCGTCGACACGCTGCTCGACCTCGACGAGCGCCGACGCTCCGCGCTGACCAGGTTCGAGTCGCTGCGCGCCGAGCAGAAGAGTTTCGGCAAGTCGGTCTCCAAGGCGCAGGGCGAGGAGAAGGCCGCGCTGCTGACCCGGGCCAAGGAGCTCGCGGCCGAGGTCAAGGCCGCCGAGGCGGAGGCCGAGGCGCTCGGGGCCGAGCTCGACGAGCTCGTGCAGACCGTGCCCAACATCGTCGACGAGGACGCCCCGCACGGTGGCGAGGACGACTACGTCGTCCTGGAGACCCACGGCGAGCCGCGGCGCTTCGACTTCGAGCCGCGCGACCACCTGGAGCTCGGCGAGCTGCTCGACGCCATCGACATGGAGCGGGGCGCCAAGGTGTCCGGCTCGCGGTTCTTCTTCCTCAAGGGCGTCGGCGCCCGGCTCCAGCTCGGCCTGCTCAACATGGCCCTGCAGCAGGCCATCGCCAACGGCTTCACGCCCATGATCACCCCGGTGCTGGTCAAGCCGGAGACCATGCAGGGCACGGGCTTCCACGTGGCCCACGACAAGGAGATCTACCGCCTCCCCGAGGACGACCTCTACCTGGTCGGCACCTCCGAGGTGGCGCTGGCGGGCTACCACGCCCAGGAGATCCTCAACGCCGACGAGCTGCCGCTGCGCTACGCGGGCTGGTCGTCCTGCTTCCGCCGCGAGGCGGGCTCGTACGGCAAGGACACCAGGGGCATCATCCGGGTCCACCAGTTCGACAAGGTGGAGATGTTCTCCTACGTACGGCCCGAGGACGCCCGTGAGGAGCACCGGCGGCTGCTGGCCTGGGAGAAGGAGATGCTCGACGCCCTGGAGCTGCCGTACCGGATCATCGACACGGCCGCGGGCGACCTCGGCATGTCGGCGGCGCGCAAGTTCGACTGCGAGGCGTGGATCCCCAGCCAGGGCCGCTACCGCGAGCTGAGCTCGACCTCCAACTGCACGGAGTTCCAGGCCCGGCGGCTGGCGGTGCGCTTCCGCGACAAGGACGGCAAGCCGCAGCATCTGGCGACGCTCAACGGCACGCTGGCCACCACCCGCTGGATCGTCGCCATCCTGGAGAACCACCAGCAGGCCGACGGCTCGGTCGTGCTGCCCAAGGCGCTGCGCCCGTACGTGGGCCTTGAGGTGCTGGAGCCGCCGAAGTAGCCGGACGCTCGGCCCGGGGGCGTGACACTCGTGTCCCGGGCCAGCCGTCGCCCGCCCGCCGGTTCGCAGTCATTCCGGGGGGCGGTACGTCTCGGAGGCCGCGTCTGCTGAAGGCGGTACGTCCCGGGGTGGGCGCGTCTCCCTGGAGGCAGGTCCCGGCTCCTTGAGAGCGGTCCGCCTCGGAGGGGAGGTGGTTCGCCTCGGAACGAAGGGCGGTCCGCCTCAGAGTGGCGTTTCTCCCGGCGAGCGGGGCTTGTCGAGGCGGCGCGCGGCCTCGATGGCGGCGCTTCTCAGGGCGTCCTCCCTCAGGGCTTCGCGCCTGACCAGGACGGTGACCCCGGCCATCACTCCCAGGGTGAGCACGACCGCGGCGGCCACCGCCTGGCCGTACCGGTCCGGCACGCCCAGCACCCAGCCGTAGAAGGGCCCGTACACGCCGGCGAAGGCGAGCACGGCGCCGCCGAGACCGATGCGCACGGTGGGCCACGTGGCGCCGCCGGCCCCGGCGAGGGACAGGCAGGCGAGGCACCCCAGCAGCGTCGCCCCGCCGCCGAAGAAGAGCGCGAACAGGTCGATGCCCAGGATGGATTGGTTCGTCCACAGGTTGAGGCCCGTGTACAGCAGCGCGGCGCTGGCGATCGCGGCGCAGAGGGCGTAGGCGACGTCGAACCGCCGCATCGCGGCCCCTGCGGCGCCCAGCAGCACGACGAGGGCGACGGCGTACGCCACCCTGCGCTCGGTGCCCAACAGGGCCCACGCGTCCGCGTCGAGCCCCTCGAAGGCGTCCGGCCCCTCGAAGGCGTCCGGCCCCTCGGAGACGTCTGGTCCCTCGGAGACGTCTGGTTCCTCGGACGCGCCCGGCCCCTCGGAGGCGTTCGCCCTGTCGGTGGCGCGTTCGCTGTCCGGCCAGCCCGCCAGTAGCCAGACGCCGGAGACGTCCCGCACCGCGATCCCCGCGTAGTCGGCGGCCACCACGACCACGTGGCCCGCGCCCCGCCGCTGCACGGCCAGCGCCCGCGCCACGGGTTTCGGCGCGTCAGGGAGCGGGTTCCGCCTGGTGAGGAGCTCGCGCCGGCCCTCGGAGAGCACCCACGAGGTGCGCCAGCTCTCGCCTCCGTCGTCGGACTCCCGCACGGCCATCCGTCCCGGCACGACGCCGTAGCAGCGCCGCGCGTCCCCCGGCACGCAGGCCGTCGCCTGGGCCGCGGGAATCGGCCGGCCCTTCCAGGACTCCCACGTGCGCCCGCCGTCCACGGACGCCATCCCGTAGGCCGTCACGGGCCCGCTCTCGGCGGAGGTGGTGGTGACCACGATGCGGCTGTCGTCGGCGTGAACCCGGTCGGCGCCGACCGGGGGGACGGCGCCCGCGGTGGCGGCCACGGCCAGCACCGCGAACGGCACGGTCACCAGCATCCGTACGCGCCGCGAGTCGGCGTGGAGGGTGCGCCGCCGCGCCCACCACGCGAGGGCGAGCGCGGGAAGGGCCAGGAGGTCCGTGGGATCCACCAGGACGCGCGACGGACCCGCCGCGAGGGTGAAGACATGGGAAGCCGCCTCCGCGCCCGTCTGCGTCGTCTTGGCGAGCGTGAAGAGCGCGCCGGTGAGCACCACGGCCGCCAGGTCCGCCCGATGCCGGAAGCGGTCCGGGAAGCGCCCCTGGAAGAGCCCCGAGGAGAGCCGCGGGGAGAGCCCCGAGGAGAGCCGCGGGGAGAGCGCCTGGAAGAGGCGCGGGAAGAGCGGCTGGAAGAGGCGCGGGAAGAGCGCCGGGGAGAGCGCCTGGAAGAAGAGCGCCACCAGCGGCGGCGCGACCACGAGCCCCGCGACGTCACTCAGCTTGCCGGTGACGAACCCGGGCCAGACCCGCTTGAGCAGGTGGTCGTTGAGAAGCAGGACCACGACGCCGGCCGCGGTCACCGGATGGCACAGCCACGCGTACCTCATATACCTGGGTTGATGATCGTCCAGGGGTGCGGGTTCGGCGATCCGTGAGGTGAGTCACATTCGTGATCAGGAAAGCGGGCGGACCCGGGAACGCGAAAGGCCGGGGTTCGCTGGAAGCGAACACCGGCCTGACTCGCTGCTACAGGTCAGATGGCACGGACCTGGGAGGCCTGCGGCCCCTTCTGGCCCTGCGTGATCTCGAACTCGACCCGCTGGCCGTCTTCAAGGCTGCGGTAGCCGTTGCCGACGATCTCGGAGAAGTGCACGAACACGTCCGGCGCACCGCCGTCCGGGGCGATGAAGCCGAAGCCCTTCTCAGCGTTGAACCACTTGACGGTTCCCTGAGCCATAAAAGCTCTCCCTCAGGATGTGAATCTATGGGACCCGCACCTCGCGGGTCCCGGTGTGTCGTACAGCAAGCACCCGGGGTGGCTCAGACAATGTCATGCTGGTTTTCACTACGGGATCAGCTAATACAACGCCTCCACATCTAACACCATTCTGGCGCGTCGGTGTTCCCGTCCCTGGGAAGATTTCTGGCCGGCGGCATCACCCGGCAAACTGGAACGTGTTATGCAGAGTCTCCCCGCGCCGCGTCTCGTGGCCACCGACCTCGACGGCACCGCCCTGCGCGCCGACGGAACCATCTCTCCCCGCACGGCCGCGGCCTTCGCCAGAGTCGAGGAGGCGGGTGCCATGCTGGTGTTCGTCACCGGCCGCCCGCCGCGGTGGATGAGCGGAGTGGCGGGTGCGCTGCGTCACCGAGGGCTGGCAATCTGTGCGAACGGGGCGCTGATCTACGACCTGCATACGGAACGCATAGTCGAATCACACCTGATCGCGGTGGATGTACTGGAACAAGTCGTCGCTCAGCTAAGAGCGAACGTGCCCGAACTCGCATTTTCGGTCGAGTATGAGGGGGGATTTGCGCATGAGTCCCAATTCCCGCTCGGCGGTTGGGACAGCAAGGCCGTCGGCGGTCTGCGGGTCGGCGTGGGCACGTTGACGTCGCAGCCCTGCGCCAAGCTGCTCGCCCTCCACCCCGGCATGGACCCCGACACGCTCCACGCGACCGTCCACGAGCTCGTGGGGCACCTCGTGACCGCCACGCACTCCAGCGGCCGCAGCCTCATCGAGATGAGCGCTCACGGTGTGACGAAGGCCACGGCGCTGGCCGTGCTCGCGGAGCGGCACGAGATCAAGCCGTCGGAGGTCGTGGCGTTCGGCGACATGCCGAACGACCTGCCCATGCTGAGCTGGGCAGGCACGTCGTACGCCGTCGCCAACGCGCATCCCGACGTGCTGGCCGCGGTCGATCACATGACGGCGGCCAACGACGACGACGGTGTGGCCCGTGTGCTGGAGCGGCTCTACGGGCCGTCCCCCGACTCCAAGGCTCCCGGCTACAGGTAGGGGCCGGAGCCGCCGGGCGGGGCGTCGCCGTGCGGCACGCCGGGCAGCGCCCTGCGCATCTGCTCCAACTGGGCCCGAGCCGCCATCTGCTGCGCGAACAGCGTGGTCTGGATCCCGTGGAACAACCCCTCAAGCCACCCCACGAGCTGCGCGTGGGCGATGCGGAGCTCCGCGTCGCTCGGCGGCGTGCCGTTGTCGTCGGTGAACGGCAGCGACAGCCGCTCCAACTCGTCGACCAGCTCGGGCGCCAGGCCGTCCTCCAGCTCCTTGATCGAGGACTGGTGGATCTCCTTCAGCCGCTTGCGGCTGGCTTCGTCCAGAGGGGCCGCGCGGACCTCCTCCAGGAGCTGGCGGATCATGCTGCCGATACGCATGACCTTGGCGGGCTGCTCGACCAGGTTGGTGACCGAGCGCTCGTCTTCACCACTGTCACTCTGGCCCTGGAAGTCGGGACCGACCACCACGATGCGAGAGGTGTTGTTGTCCTCAGCACTCATAGGTTTCACCGTACTAGCAGGATCTTGCCGATGTGTTCGCCGGAATCCAGCATGCGGTGCGCCTCGGCCGCGTCGCTCATCGGCACCCGCGCGTGCACCACGGGACGGACCGCCCCCGCGCCGACCAGCGGCCAGACGTTGTCGGCGACGCTGCGGACGATGACGCCCTTCTCCTCGACGGGCCGGGCGCGCAGCGTGGTGCCGTGGACCGACGCGCGCTTGGTCAGCAGGACGCCGAGGTCGATCTCGGCCTTGGCTCCGCCCTGGAGGGCGATGATCGCCAGCCGGCCGCCGGGGTTGAGCGCCTTGAGGTTCCCGGCCAGGTAGGGGCCGCCGATGATGTCGAGGATCACGTCGGCCCGCACCAGGTCCGAGAAGTCCTGCTCGCGGTAGTTGATGGTCTCGTCCGCGCCGAGCTCCCGCAGCCGCCGCAGCTTGGCCTCGCTCCCGGCGGTGGTCACCACCTGGGAACCGAGCGCCTTGGCGAGCTGCACCGCGAACGTGCCGATCCCGCTCGCCCCGCCGTGGACCAGCAGCGTCTCGCCCTTGCGCAGCCGGGCCAGCATGAACACGTTGGACCACACCGTGCAGGCCACCTCCGGCAGCGCCGCCGCGTCCACCAGCGGGACGCCCTCGGGCACCGGCATCACCTGCTCCCACGGCACGGCCACCCGCTCGGCGTAGCCGCCGCCGGCCAGCAGCGCGCACACCTCGTCGCCGGGCGCGAACCCCGGCACGCCCGCGCCGACCTCCGCCACCACGCCGGAGACCTCCAGCCCCGGGTACGGCGGGGCGCCGGGAGGCGGGTCGTAGAACCCCTTGCGCTGGAGGACGTCGGCTCTGTTGACCCCGGCCGCGGCCACCTCGATGACGACCTGGCCCTGCTCGGGACGCGGGTCGGGCACCTCGCGCCACTCCAGGACCTCTGGGCCGCCCGGCCGGACGATCTCGATGGCTCGCATGGCACCACGGTAACCGGGCAAAGAAGTTGTGGGTTGGCTGCGACCATGGGAACACATGGCGTTAATCTTCAGAATATTTGCTGCCCCTTTACACCCAGCCGAGGGGGAACACGGTGGCGAGACACGATCGTGAGGAATCGCTCGAGGAGCAGCTTGCCTGGCTCGACGCGATCAAGGAGACGGAGGAGGCGTCCGTCCCGGGCGGTTCCGCCGGCTCCGACGACGAGCGGTCCGCTTCGCCGTACCCGCAGGACCCGTGGCGGTCGGTGACGCCGCCGGAGGCGCCGCCGCAGCCGCTGTTCCGCGCCGCGGCCGGGTCGCTGTACGGGCCCGACATGCCGTCCGGCGCGGACGAGGACGCCGGGCGCGAGAGTGACGTCTCCACGCAGTGGCTGGAGCCGCCGTCGCCGTTCGGCCAGCCGTCCGGGTACGAGCAGACCTCCGGGTACGACCAGACCCCTGGGTACGACCAGGCGTCCTCGTACGACCAGCGGGCGTCGTCCTTCGATCAGGGTGGGCGGCCGGGCGCGTTCGGCGAGGCGTCGGCCTTCGAGACGCCCGCGGCGCCGTTCGAGGCGCAGCCGCGGGACGGGCGCGACGACCTGGCGCCGGCCGGGCCCGACGCGTTCCTGGAGCCGCTCAAGCCGCTGCCCCGGGCCGACGACGCCGACACGTACCCCTCGCTGCCCGAGCCCCGGCCGACGCGCGACGGAGACGACCCCGCGGCCGAGGGACGGGGGGCGGAGGAGCGCGCCGGGTGGCCGGAGCCCCTGGAGTGGCCGCTGCCGCCGGAGCGCTTCAGCGCCTTCGACGCGCATCCGTCCGAGACCCACCCCTCCCTGACGCCTCCCTTCGCCGAGTCCGGCCCGTCCGCGACGCCCGGGATGCCCGGTCTTGGCGAGACGTCCGGCCCAGCCGAGACGCCCGCCGAGACGCGAACGTCCGAAGCGCGAACGTCCGAGGCGCGAACGCCTGAGGCGCGAACGCCTGAGGCGCGAACGTCCGAGGCGCGGACGCCTGAGGAGCGGACTTCCGAGGCGGGCCCCGTGGAGGCCCCGTCCGCCGAGGCCCGCTCTCCTGAGGCCCGCTCCCCTGAGGCCCGCTCTTCCGAGGCCCTCGGTCGTGAGGAGGCGGACGGCACCGAGGCGGGAGGCGCGGCACCCGATCCCGACTCTCCGGACGCGACCTCTCCCCATCTGCGGCCCCCGTCCGCGTGGGACCCCCAGCCGGTACCGCCGTCCGACACGCCGCTGTTCGCCCCCCGCCCGTCCGAGGCGCGGCCGTCCGACGACGCGCGCCCGTCGGACGGGACGCGCCAGTCCGGCGAGGTGCGTCCACCGGCCGAGGCACGTCCGTCGGACGACGCCAGGACCGTCGACCGCACACGACCCGCCGAGAACGCGCGGACCGCCGACCGCACAAGACCCGCCGACAACACACGGCCCGCCGAGAGCGCGCGATCCGCCGAGAGCGCGGCGACCGCCGCCGACGTGTGGTCGTCCTCCGAGGACGCGCATGCCCCCGAGGACGCGCATGCCCCCGAGGGCGCGCATGCCCCCGAGGGCGGACGAGTCGCCGACGACACCAGGCCCGCCCTGTCCCGCCCCCGTGACGACGAGGCCGAGCCCGGGCGCGCCGCGGGAAGCCCCCACGACCACGAGGACGGGCACACCGTCGACGTCCGGCCCCTCGCCCAGCCGCCCGCGTTCGGCGCGCCGTCCGGCCGGCGGGCCGCCCAGGGCGGCGCACTCGACCGTCCCGAGCCGCCGGACCACCCCGAACCGGCGCGGGAGCACCACCGACCGAGCACGCCGCCCCAGCCTCCCGCGCAGCGGGCCGAGCCGCCCGCGCCCCGGCCGCGCCGCCCCGCCCCCGTCCCGGTCTTCAGCGCGTCCCCACGCCCGCCGGTCACCGGCAAGCCGACCGCCGAGAGCCTCGACCCCGAGACCCTGCTGCGGGGCCGCCGCAACGCCCCGTCCAAGGGCTGGCGGCGCCTGGTCTACAAGGCGTCCGGCGGCTGGATCAAGCCGGGCGAGCCGCCGGAGGTGCGCCGCCGCCGCGAGCTGCTGTCCAGGGCCCGCACCCCGGTCGCCACGGGGCACCACCGCGTGGCCGTCCTCAGCCTGAAGGGCGGCGTCGGCAAGACGACGACCACGGTCGGCCTCGGCGCGACCCTGGCCTCGACGCGCGGCGACCGCGTCATCGCCGTCGACGCCAACCCCGACCGCGGCACCCTGTCCGACAAGCTGGTGCTGGAGACCTCGGCGACGGTCCGCGACCTGCTCAACGAGCGGGAGCAGGTCAAGAGGTACGTGGACATCAGGGCGTTCACCTCGCAGGCGCCCTCGCGGCTGGAGGTGCTGGCCTCCGACCGCGACCCGTCGGTGTCGGAGGCGTTCAGCGGCGCCGACTACCAGGCCGTCTCGCAGGTGCTGGAGAACTTCTACTCGATCTGCATCACCGACTGCGGCACCGGTCTGCTGCACTCGGCGATGGGCGGCGTGCTCGGCCTGGCCGACCAGATCGTGCTGGTCAGCTCGCCGTCGGTGGACGGCGCGCGAGCCGCGTCGGCGACGCTCGACTGGCTGGAGGCGCACCACTACGCCGACCTGGTGCGCAACGCCACCGTCGTGCTGTGCAGCGTCCGGCCGCGCACGAAGTCGGCGGTCGACATCAACAAGCTGGAGGCCCACTTCGCGGCCCGGTGCCGGGCGGTGATCCGCGTGCCGTACGACCCGCATCTGGAGGAGGGCGCGGAGATCGACCTGGACCGGCTGCAGGAGCCGACCCGCGACGCCTTCCTGCAACTCGCGGCGTACGTGGGCGACGGGTTCGCCGGGACGAGGGAGGCGATGGCGGCCCCCGGGACGCGCGACTAGGCGACCCGGAGGCGCGGGAGCCGAGCGGAGGGTGTGGGATTCGAACCCACGAGGCCATCGCTGACCTGGCCGCTTTCAAGGCGGCTGCACTCGTCCACTATGCGAACCCTCCAGTGCGCACACCACCTTAGCGGCTGCGGTGCCGCCGGGGTACCGGAGCGGCGGCTCCTACCGGTCGAGCTGTGACAGCAGCCACCGGGGGCCCGCGGTGGTGGCGCCGAGGTCGGTGACGCGCTCCTTCAGGCCCCGGTCGGCGGTCACGACGAGCACCCGCTCCCACGGCCGCGCCCGGCGGACGACCTCCACGACGGCGTCGTCGCCGCTGCCGGTGGCCGCCACCACCTGGACGCCCCGCACGTCCGGCACCTCGCGGGCGCCGCCCTCGACGACGGCCACGATCCGCGGGTACCAGCGCTCCAGCACGGGGTGGGTCAGGCCGAGCCGTGACACGTCCTCCAGCAGGCGGGTGGCGGCGCCGAGCCGGTCCTTCCACCAGCCGTGCTCGGCGCGGGCGCCGACGATGTTGGCCACGTCGAGGACCAGCGTCTCGGGCCGCAGCTCCTCCTGGACCTCTCCCCAGGTCTCGGCGAACCCCGGGTGCAGCCGCATCGCGGAGATCTCGGGCAGGCGCAGCCAGCGCAGCTCGGCGCTCTCCCGGTTGGCGGGCACGGCGGGCAGCAGCTCGGGCGCCTCGGCGATCACCGTCTCGAACGCCCACCCGCCGTGGTCGTCCACGTACACACCCTTGACCCGCAGGGCGTCGCCGGGGACGGCCGCCTCCTCGCGGGCCTCGCGCAGCGCTCCGGCGACGGCGTCCTCGTGGCTGTCGAGCGCGCCGCCCGGCAGCCCCCACGTGCCGCCGTGGTGGCTCCACCACGAGCGCTTCTGCATGAGCACGTACGGCACGCCGTGCGCGTCGTGGTGGACGGCCAGCAGCCCGGAGGCGCCGTGCAGCCCCCAGTGCCGGTGGCCCCGGCCGCACTCCGCCCACCCGTCGCCGTCGCCAGCCGCCATGGTCTCTGTTCTCCCCTGCTCACGGGCGCCCCTGGAAAGCCCACGCGTCCTCAGCCTAGGCGCGGCGGCACGGGTTCGGAATGATCAACGCCGGACGAGCCGGGGGCGGCGGTGCTGGCCCGGACGACGAGGGTGGTGGGCAGCTCCACCCGGGCCGGGGCGTCGGCCGACAGCAGGGCGGCCAGGGCGGCGGCGCCCAGGGCGTTCCAGGGCTGGCGGACGGTGGTCAGCGGGGGCGTGACGTGCGCGGCCGCCACGGAGTCGTCGAAGCCGACCACGCTGACGTCGGCGGGCACGCGGTGGCCGCGCTCGGCGAGCGCCTGGACCACCCCGGCGGCCATCGCGTCGGAGCAGGCGAACACGGCGGTCGGCGGGGCCGGCAGCCGGTCGAGCAGCTCGTGGGTGGCCCGCAGGGCGTCCTCGCTGCGGAAGTTGCCGCGGACCTCCCAGCGCGGGTCGGCGGGCAGGCCCGCGCCGGTCATGGCCTGCCGGTACCCGGCCAGCCGCTCGACGGCGCAGGGCACGCCGGGACGGCCGGTGACGACGGCGATGCGCCGGTGGCCCAGGCCGATGAGGTGCTCGACCGCCGACCGGGCGCCGGCCTGGTCGGCGGAGACGACGACGGGCACGCCGGGCGGGGGATCGCGGCGCGGGTCCACGATCACCGCCGGGATCCCGCGGTCGCTCAGCCAGGAGCGCTGGGAGGCGGTCGGCGCGGTCCGTACGAGCAGGATGCCGGCGCTGTCGCGGGCGCTCATCCGGTCCAGCCAGGCGGCCGGTGGCCGGCCGCTCCTGGTGCGGCCGGTCGCGGCCGAGACGACGACGTCGACGCCCAGCCGCCAGGCCGCGGCCTCGACGCCGCCGAGGACCGCCAGCGCGTACGGCGAGTCGAGGCCCTGGAGCATGACGTCGACGAGGCTGCCGCGGCGCCGCCTGCGTCGCTGCCGGGGGTAGCCACGGCGTTCCAGCACGTCGGCGACGCGGCGGCGGGTGTGCGCGGAGACGTCCGACCGGCCGTTCAACGCTTTGGAAACGGTTGCGACGGACACTCCGGCCTCGCGGGCGATGACCGCCAGCTTGGGCAACGAAGGTGGCGTGCTTTCGGCCGTCATGTCCCAACTGTGCCGGTAGCCTCGCGTCCAGGCCACCCCCGTGAACGCGAAAATTTCGAGCTTCGGGCGTTTCCGCTGCTCGGCGCGTCGGGGTCGGTCGCGAGCCTTGACATCGCCCCGGCGCTCGCGGATCGTTTCCTGCAACCGGTTGCACCATTCGACCCAGGAGACTTCCACCGTGGCCCCCCTCTACCGCAACCCCGTGCTCAACGCGGACTGGTCGGACTCCGACGTGATCCGCGTCGGCGACGACTTCTACCTGACCGCCTCCAGCTTCACCAAGGTGCCGGGGCTGCCGATCCTGCACTCCCGCGACCTGGTCAACTGGACGATCATCGGCCACGCCGTGACCCGGGGACACGCCGACGTGCGACCCGGCTGCGGCGTGTGGGCCCCGTCGCTGCGCCACCACGACGGCCGCTTCTGGATCTTCTACGGCGACCCCGACGTGGGGATCTTCCAGGTGAGCGCCGCGGACCCCCGAGGACCGTGGACCGAGCCGCACCTGGTCAAGCCCGGTCTCGGCCTCATCGACCCGTGCCCGCTGTGGGACGCGGACGGCCAGGCGTACCTCGTGCACGCCTGGGCCAGGAGCAGGGCGGGGGTGAGCAACCGGCTGACCCTGCACCGCATGGCGCCGGACGCCCGCGAGGTGCTCGACGAGGGCGCCCTCGTCGTGGACGCCGACCGCCTTCCCGGCTACCGCACACTGGAGGGCCCCAAGCTCTACCGGCACGACGGCCACTACTGGATCTTCGCCCCGGCCGGTGGCGTGGCGACCGGCTGGCAGTCGGTGTTCCGGTCGCGCTCGATCTTCGGCCCGTACGAGGACCGGATCGTGCTGGAGCAGGGCGGCACCGACGTGAACGGCCCGCACCAGGGCGGCTGGGTGGACACTCCGTCCGGCGAGCACTGGTTCATGCACTTCCAGGACCGCGGCCCGTACGGGCGGGTCGTCCACCTCCAGCCGATGGAGTGGCGGGACGGCTGGCCGGTCATGGGCGCGGACGGCGTGCCGGTGCCGGGCGGCCCGGTGCCGGTGCCCGGCGGGGAGCCGGCCGCGCCGGCCACGTCCGACGACTTCGCCGGGCCCGGGCTCGGCCTCCAGTGGAGCTGGCAGGCCGATCCCGACCCCGCCTGGTGGGAGCTGCGCGACGGGACGCTCCGGCTGACCTGCGTACCCGGCCCGGCGGACCTGCGGGAACGCCCGGCCGTCCTCACGCAGCGGCTGCCCGGCGACCCTTGCACGGTCACCACGCGGGTCGTGCTCAAGGGCGCGGGCCGGGCCGGGCTGGCCGTCGTCGGCCACACCTCCGCGTCCGTGACGGTCGAGCCGGCGCCGGACGGGTCCGCCGTCGTGCGCGCGGGCTCCGCCGAGATCAGCGTGCCCGAGGGGACGGCCGTCACCCTCGGCGCGCGCGTCGGGGAGGGCGCGGTCGTCACGTTCCTGGCCGACACCGGGGACGGCCCGCGCCCGCTCGGCGAGCCGTTCCACGCCACGCAGGGCCGCTGGGTGGGGGCCGTGCTCGGCCTGTTCGCCGAGGGCGACGGGACGGGGCAGGCGATCTTCGAGGGGTTCACCGTGGACATCGCACGGTGGACGGCTCCGGTCGACCTGGACCCCCTGACGTAAGATCGCCGGGTAGCCGACCCGGAGGAGACGGCGCCCATGGCATCCCCCCGCTATGACGGCCTCGCCGAGTGGTACGACCAGGTCAACGCCGCCTGGGCCGAGGGCAATCGCCCTTTCCTGCTCGACCTGCTCGGTCCGGGCACGGGACTCTGCCTCGACCTGGGCTGCGGGACCGGCCAGAACGCCGAGACCCTGCGTTCCACGGGCCGTACAATCGTCGGGCTGGACCATTCCGCCGACCAGCTCCGCCTGGCGCGGTCACGCCGCGGCCCCGGCGAGGCCATCCTGCGCGGCGACGCGGCGGCGCTGCCGTTCGCCGACGGAGTGTTCACGACCGTGGCCGCCCTGTGGATCTCGACGGACGTGGACGACTTCGCCGTGGTGACACGCGAGGCCGCCCGCGTGCTGCGCCCCGGCGGCACCCTGGTGTTCTTCGGGGCGCATCCGTGCTTCACCGGCCCCCACACCGAGGACCGCGCCGACGGCGGGCGCGTCGTCCATCCCACGTACCGCACGGCGGGCCGGCACGCGGCCGCCCCGTGGTGGCGCGAGGACGGCATCAGGGCGCGCCTCGGCATGCGGCACGTGCCGCTCGCCGACCTGCTCAACGCCTTCACCGCCGCCGGCCTGGTGATCGCCCGCACCGTCGAGCCCCCGGGCGGTCCCGTGCCCCGCGTGCTGGGACTGCGGGCCGGCAAACCCATGTGACGGAGACCTGCAACCTTTCGCCCGCCGGGTGGCGTTGGCAATGGGCGAGAGGAGATCATCTTGGATCGTCACGACGGCTTCCGCGAGTTCGTGCTCACCCGCCAGCAGGCGCTCATGCGCACCGCCTACCTGCTGACGGGCGACGCCCACCTCGCCGAGGACCTGCTGCAGAGCGTCCTGATGAAGGTGGTGCGGCAGTGGCACAAGCTGTCGAAGGACGGCAATCCCGAGGCGTACACGCGCAAGGCGCTGGTGAACCAGTACATCTCCTGGAAGCGGCGGCCACGCCCGGAGGTGCCGAGCAGCGACCTGCCCGAACGCGACGTCTCGCATGACGACGCCACGCTCGACCGCATCGTGCTGCGCCAGGCCCTGGACAGGCTGACGCCCAAGCAGCGGGCCGTGATCGTGCTGCGCTTCCGTGAGGACCTCAGCGAGGCCCAGACGGCCGAGATACTCGGCTGCGCCGTCGGCACCGTCAAGAGCCAGACCCACCACGCGCTGGCCCGGCTGCGCGCCGTGGCGCCCGAGCTGGCGCACCTGCTGTCCGAACCGGAGATCGTGGAGGTGGCCCGGTGACGCGGCTGCGGGAGACGCTGAACGACATCGCCGACGAGGCGCCGCCGGTGAACCTGGCCGACGCGGCCATCGCCGGCTACCGCAGGCGCCGTCGTCTCACCACGGGCGCGGCGGCCCTGGCCACGGCCGTGGTGCTGGCGGCGGCGACGGCCGCCACGACAGTCCCCTGGCAGGGGCAGCAGCCGGCCGTGTCCCAGAGGACCGGCACGGTGCCGGACCTGCCGGCCGGGAAGGTCGGCCCGCTCGGTTACGCGTACCGGACGTTGTGTGAGGTGGACGCTCAGCGGAACGTGAGCTGCGACGCCGTCGAGTGGCGGGTGGTCACCGCCGCCGGCGTCACGTACCGCGTGCCGCAGGCGGTCGGCGAGACGGCCGCGGGCCGGGTCGCGCCGATCTCGATCAGCCGGGACGGGCGCATGCTCGCGTACTACAGCCGCCAGGCCCGGGCCCACGTGGTCCGCGACCTGGTCACCGGTGCCGAGACGACCTCTCCCGTCACCGTCGAGGAGGACCGGATCGGCGCCGGCTCCATGCTCGTGGTCTCCGACGACGGCCGGTACCTGGTCTTCGACCCCCGCGTGGGCAGCAAGTACCCCGGGACGCTGATCGACGTGCGCACCGGCAGGACGGTGCCGCTGGACGGCAGGTACGAGGCGGTCGGCGTCAAGGGCGGTGTCGTCGAGCTGGTCCGGTACGTCAAGACGGATCTGTGGCTGATGCCCGTCACCGGAGGCGGCAAGCCGGTGCGCTTCAAGGGCCCGCACATCATGTTCAACGAGGTGAGCCCCGACGGCCGTACGGTGGTCGCCCTGCACTGGGACCGGGACCTGCGCGAACTGAAGGACAACACCCTGACCGTGCTCGACGTCAGGACCGGGCGAACCGTGCGCAAGCTGGCCATCCGCGGCCTGCCGGACGACAAGGGCGGCATCCTGAGCACCGGGCCGTGGGTGAGCGGGCACGAGTTCACGGTGGTGTACGGGTTGTTCGGGGGGCGCTTCTCCACGTACGCGGTGGACGCCGGCACGGGCCGGGCCCGGCGGCTGACCGGCTACCGGAAAGCCGACAGCTTCCTGGTCGTGCCGGGCGTCAACGACGTGAACAAGTAGCGGATCGGCTCACCGGCCGCTGCGGGAGAAGTGCTGGTAGTCGCTGTCTGGGCTTCTGACCTGCGGTGACGTGGGTCAGGCTTCCTGAGAGGGCACATCGGGGGCACACGGCTTCGGTGAGTGTGCCCCGAAGACCTGGTCGACGGCCTTGCGGGTGCGGTCTTCGCTGGACGGCATGAGGTGCGTGTACGTGCGGAGGGTGAAGCCCGGGTCGTGGTGCCCGAGGTACTCGCTCAGGGCCTTGATGCTCTCGCCCCGTCGAGCAGGACGGAGGCGTAGAAGTGACGGAGGGCGTGCATGCCATGCTCGCGATGCGACTCGGGCATCTGACCCTGGGGAGGGGCGGGCACGATGCCCGCGCGGACGAGGGCCAACCGCCACTGTCCTTGGTTGAAGTACGTGCAGTGGATCGCGTTGCCGTTCGGCGTGGCAAAGAGCAGCCGGTGCGTCACCGGCTTGCCGGCGAGCGCCAGCCAGGGCAGCGTGACATCCACGGCGGGGAAGACGGCGAGGTGAGCGGAGAGCCGGAGCGCCACCGAGTCCGGAAGCGGAACGTCGCGCGTCTTCCCGCCTTTCGGTGGAGCGAAGACCTGCCTGCTACGAATGATCTTCACCTGGCGCCGCACGTGGACCACCCGCCGGAGGAAGTCGACGTCATCGACGGCCAGGCCGAAGATCTCGCCTTGCCTCAGACCGAGGCCGGCCCCGATGTCGACCATCGCGGCGTACCTCTGCCCGAGAGCGGCCCGCATGCCTTCCACCATCTCGTACGTCCACGGCTTCACCCTGTCGCGCGAGACCTTGGGTGCTCGGACGACCGATGCCTTGCAGGGGTTCCGCGCGACGAGGCCGTCGTCCACGGCCGCGGAGAAGACAGCGGACACGTGCGCCAGCAGGACCTTGATGTAGGAAGGGGCCAGTTCGCCCTGTAGCCCGCGTAGCCAGGCTTGGACCATCGACGGCCGGTTGGCCAGTACGCGCATCTCCCGGTCACCCAGGACGGGATAGATGTGGTTGCGGAGCCTCATCGCGACCTGGTCGTGAACGGCCTCGTCGAACGGCGCTGACCTCAGCCATTCGTCCGCGCGCTGGCGGAAGAGGACCTTACCGGCGCTGGGGTCCACGTACGTGCCGACGGCCAGTTCGTTCTTGACCTTGGCGTCGAACGCGTCGGCTGCGGCGCGCTTGTCGAAGTTCTTCTTCCGCTGCTCACCGTGGTCGTCGCGCCAACGGACCTGCCAGCGCTCGCCCTTGCTGTGGTCGGACGAGGGCACGCGGTTGTGTTCAGCGCACTTGGCGTCCCCCGGGCGTGGTCTGGACTTGTGCCACCTGTCGTAGACCGTCATGACTGCTCACGCACCCAGGCGTAGACGTCCTCGGGGAGGTAGCGGACGTGGCGTCCGATCTTGCATCCCCTCGGTCCTTTGCCGAGGTAGCGCCATTGGTAGAGCGTGGTCGTCGGTATGCCGAGGAAGTCAGAGAGCCGCTGTACCGTCCACATTCGCTCTTCGCTCGTGGGTACGGTCATGACGCCTGCTCTCGGTCGGGGCGAGCATGTGCGGACGTGGACGCGCCAGTGATGGCAGCGATGAGAATCAGGTCTCCAGCGGAGTGGCCTTTCCCTGCGTAGGCCCATTCGCGGACGACAAGGACGGTGTCGTCATCGAAGAGCGGCAGCCTGCCGGTGGTGATGGCGTTATCGCGAGCGTGCTGCTCACGAGCGGCGCGGAGGTCGCCGAGGGTGGGGCCGTAGCGGCGGGATCGGGTGGAGAAGTGGCCGCGGAAGCCGAGCATGTGGGCCCATTGGATGAGCCGTAGGTCGGCCAGGTCGTCGAGGGCGCCCAGGCGGAGGCATTCGGCGATGAGGCGGCGGGCGTGGTCGCGCAGCGGGAACAGGGCCAGTTCGTCGAGGGTGCCAACGCATTCGGCGGCCTTGGTGGCGTACTTGGCGATGTAGGCGGCGACCGCTTGTTCGGTGAGGTCGCCGTTCATGGTGATAGGGCGGGCGTCGAGCTGGGTGCCCCAGCGGAAGACGCGGGCCAGGGGCTCGACCTCGACCGTGATTGCACCGGCCGCGTGCTGGACGGCTTGCTCCAGGGCGTCGGCGGTGGCCCAGACCGGCGGCGACGAGGTCGGACCGGTGGGGCCGTCGAGGCGGATGACGGCGTGGAAGTGGACGACGCCGCGCCGTTGGTATTCGGCGACCTTGGCGAAGGAGATGGTGAGCTGTTCGCGCAGTTCCTTGAGCGTGAGGCCGGAGAGTCGGGCGAAGCGTCGGCGGAGGGCTTCGGTGAAGCGGCGCCATAGCTCGGGAGCTACGGCGTTGAAGAGCACCGATCCTTCATAGTCGTAGCACTCGGGGCAGAGCGGTTCGCCGAGGCGCGGATCATCGGCCGCGTGGCGAGACGTGCAGGACACGACCTGTCCGTGTGGGCAGGTCCCGGCGTCGCGGCGAGCGTGGCAAGGCAGGACCTTCCCGTTCTTCTCCCGCCGGACGTGCACCGTGCCGAACGACGGCGCGGTGAGTGTCACGAACAGCGCTGGGTGCGCGGCGACCGTCTCGGGGACACCCTTGCCACCGACCAGGCCCGCCCACACGAGCTGGTACGTGTCGGCGCGGTAAGTCTCGGCGCAGGCCGGGCAGCGGGAGGCGCGGCGGGTCTTGCACGGCACCCGCAGGACGCCGTCCGGTTCGGTGTGGGTGCTGTAGCCCCGCAGCTCCGATGCGGAGCACCAACGAAGCCACAAAGCGCCAGGTCAAAGCCATGATCGTTTGCCGGATGAGGACTTTCTCCACGTCTTTAAAGCGGCCCGCCTACGGCGACCCGCAGCGCATGGGCCGCCGGCTGGCCGCGCTGCGGCTCTTCGGCCGGTCGCGGCCAGCGCGCCCCACGCGCACGATTCCCGCGCGGACCTGGTAACTCCATGACCTTGCCGGGTAAGCCCCTCCCGAACTTCGGAGACACGCAGGGGTTGGACAAACTTTGCGTATGATCTTTCGAGGGGTAGATGTCGGACTTCTCCAGATGAGGGCAACGTGGACCAGCGGCTGTCTGACCTTGCGCGTTCTTCCGTGAACTTCGGGCATCTGTTCAGCCATAGCCCCCTCCTTGCCCTCTATGGCGCCCAAGCCGAAGCCATCGTGTTTACCGACTCGAACGCCGCCCTCGTTCACACGCGCCAGTTCGGCGAGGTACTGGCTGAAGTGCTGCTCACGCGGGCAGGGCTGAGGGTCGCCGGGGACAAGCAGGTCCACCGAGTTCAGGCCTTAGCGAATGCAGGCTTGGTGCCATCGAATATCCGCACGGGGTTCGACACCCTGCGGCAGGTTGGCAACCATGCGACGCACCGCCACATGTTCGATACGACGCGGGCTCTTCAAGGGATCCGAGTCGCCTGGGAGCTCGGGACGTGGCTAAACCGGACTCTGACCGGAGACCGCACGGTCACCGCATTCGTGCCACCAGTGGCACCGGTCGTCGTCGATCCTGCCGAGGTTGCCGCACTACAGGAGGCGCTGGAGGCAGATCGCGCGGCGCTCGCCGAATCGCAGCTACGGCTCAGCGAAATCTCTGATCTGTTCCAGGAGCGCGAGCGCGCACGAGTGATCGCTGACTCCATGGTCAACGAGGCGAATGCCCGCCACGAAGCGCTCCGAGCGGAGAATGAGGCGCTCCTTGCGGAGATGGCCAGGCTACGAGGGGCCCAGGAAGGATCTTTCAAGGCATATAAGGCCGCGCCGAAGCAGGTTTCAGCTCTCGACCGTGCCACTCTCGTCGACCGTGCGCGACGCCCAGCCCCGCTGAATGAAGCGCAGGCCCGACGCGTTATCGATCAGCAGCTAGCTGAAGCGGGGTGGCTGGTTCAGGATATGAGGGAACTCAACCCACTCGCCGGCCGTGGTGTCGCTGTCAGGGAGTTCCGTCTCGCATCGGGCTCAGCCGACTACGTGCTCTACGTGGACGGAAAGATCGTTGGGGTGATCGAGGCAAAGCGCGAGGGGGAAACCCTCAGCGCGGCTCAGGCCCAGAACGCGCGATACGCCGCAGGCACTCTCAAAGAGCACGCTCTGGCGGTATGGCACAAGGACGAGCCTCTCGTCTTCCGCTACGCATCCACCGGTGCGGAGACCGTGTTCTTAAATCGGCTGGACCCGGAGGCCCGCAGCCGAGAGGTCTTTTCCTTCCACCGGCCGGAGACCATCTCAGGATGGATGAGAGAGGCCGACGAGTTCCCGGAGACCCCGACCTATCGTGCCCGGCTCAAGCACATGCCCGCCCTGGAGACCAGCGGGCTTCGCCCAGCTCAAATCGACGCGGTCACCGGACTGGAGACGTCCCTCGAGCTCGACATGCCGCGTGCTCTCATCCAGATGGCGACCGGCGCAGGAAAGACGTTCACTGCCGTAACCGAGGCATACAGGCTGCTCAAGCATGGCAAGGCGCGCCGCGTCCTGTTCCTTGTGGACCGGAACAACCTCGGCCGCCAGGCCCTCGCCGAGTTCCGCAATTACGTGACCCCGGACGACGGCCGGAAGTTCAACGAGCTCTACAACGTGGAACGACTGGCCGGGGACTGCATCCAAGACTCCTCAAGCGTACTGATCTGCACGATCCAGAAGATGTACGCGCTGCTGCGCGGCGAAGTCGTCGTCAACAACGACGCAGAGGACGACGCGGCCGAAGACAGCGATGCCGACTACGAGACCGACGCCCCGGTAGCCGTCGGCTACAACCCGCGCGTGCCACCGGAGTCCTTCGACTTGATCGTGGTGGACGAATGCCATCGCTCGATCTACGGACTATGGCGCGGCGTGCTCGACTACTTCGACGCCCATATTGTCGGGCTGACCGCGACGCCGACCAAGCAGACCCTGGGGTTCTTCAACCAGAACCTGGTCTCGCAGTACACCTACGAAATGGCTGTAGCCGACGGCGTCAATGTGGACTTCGACGTGGTCCGCCTCTCGACCAAGGTCGGCGAGGAAGGGTCTCTCATTGAGGAGGGCACCACGGTCAGGGTGCGGAACCGCGCGACCCGCGCGCAACGGCTGGAGCAACTCGACAGCGATTTCATCTACGGCAAGCAGCAACTCGGCCGGAACGTCATTGCCGAGGACCACATCCGTACCGTGCTCACCACCTACCGAGACAACTGGCAGCGGTGGTTCCCCGACCGTCAAGTACTGCCCAAGACGCTTGTCTTCGCGGCGACCGACGATCATGCCGAAGACGTGCTGACCATCGCCAAGCAGGTCTTCAGCGTAGGCGATGAGTTCGCCGCAAAGATCACGTACAAGGTTCGCAAGGCCGGGAAGAACCCGGACGACCTGATCAACGATCTCCGGCAGGACGCGCGACTCCGTCTTGCGGTGACGGTCGACATGATCGCCACGGGGACGGACGTGCGTGCATTGGAGTGCGTCATCTTCCTGAGGGCCGTCCGTAGCGCGGTCCTTTTCGAGCAGATGAAGGGGCGAGGATCAAGGACGCTCGACTCCGACGAGCTGCGCGAAGTCACCCCCGACGCGTCGGAAGACATCGCCAAGACCCGATTCATCCTGCTCGACGCGGCGGGCGTAACCGATTCACCCAAAGTGGACTCCAAGCCACTGATGTCAGCGACCGACAAGCAGATCAGCTTGGAGACGCTCCTCAAGAAGTGCGCGACCAGAGCCATCAACCTCACCGAGGCCGCAGCCCTCGCTGGCCGACTGGCCCGGCTCAACCAGCAGATCACTCCCGAAGAACGCGAGGAGCTAGCGACTGTCGGCAACGGCATGACCATCACAGCGCTCGCCAGCGCGATCGTTAAGGCGATCGACCCCGATGAGCAAGAGAAAGCCCGTGAGAGCGGTGGAAAGGCGGCTGCGCGAAAGCTCGTGGAGGAGGCGATCGCACCGCTCACCGGGAACCCCGCATATCGGGAACGAATCCTGGAAATCCGTCGCGACCATGACATCACTTATGACGCGACGACCAAGGACGAGGTCCGCACCTTCGTCGAAGTGCCCCGCGAGGAGCGCGCGGGTTCCACAGTCGAGTCGTGGCATGCATACCTGGAGAAGCACCGCGACGAGATCACCGCGATCCAAGTTCTGAGCAAGAGCCGCGGTGGCGGACGCGACGCGCTCGCCAAGCTCAAGGCACTCGCCGCCAAGATCAAGCGACCGCCACACGCCTGGACCCCAGGCGTACTGTGGGACGCTTACGAGACTCTTGGTCGGGCAGCGGACTCACCTCTAGGCAACGCAGAGGTGCCCGATCTGGTCAGTCTCATCCGGTACGAGCTTGGGCTGGACTCTGACCTCAAGCCCTACCGTAGCGTCGTTGAAGAGCGATTCGCGGCGTGGCTGCTTCGCCAGGAGCAGGCCGGAACGGCGTTTACCCCGGACCAGCGATGGTGGCTGGAGCGGATCAAGGATGAGATCGCTATTGGCGTTGGCATCACAGTCGAGGCCATCAAGGGCGTAACCTTTACACCGCGCGGCGGTCAGGCCGGTCTCGTTCGAGACTTCGGCGGCCGGGACCGTGCCCGTGAACTGATCGACGAGATGGATCGAGAACTGGCTTGAGCGAGGCGCTGCCGGATGGGTGGGTATGGGCGACACTTGAGGATCTCCTTGCCGCAGAGCCGCGGGCGATCACCGACGGCCCGTTCGGCTCAAACCTCAAGTCGTCGCACTACACCGATTCGGGTGCGAGAGTGCTTCGCCTTCAGAATGTGGGCGACGGTGAGTTTCGCGACGAACGGGCCTATATCAGCCTGGAACATTACGAGAATCTCAAGAATCATGATGTCCAGGCTGGCGATCTCATTTTGGCATCTCTCGGCGAGGAGTTGCCGAGGGTCGCTCTTGTTCCGGACCTCGAAGGCCCGGCCATCGTAAAAGCCGATGTGATCCGCGCCAGGTTGCATCCTGACGTAAATAGCAAGTGGGTACTTTACGCGTTGCAAGCGCCGGCGACACGGGCCGTTGCCATGAGCAAGATCCGGGGAGTGGGGCGGCCACGCCTTGGTCTAGGTGAAATTCGCAAACTCCCGATCCCTCTTCCGCCGTTGGCCGAGCAACTCCGCATCGTCGAGGTACTCGAAGATCATCTGTCCCGGCTTGATGCGGCGAATCGTTACATCGCTAGAGTTCGCCAATCTACAACCTCGTTTGATAACACACGGCGTCGCGAGCTTCTCGACCCGTGGCTCTCGTCGACCCGGAAGCTTAAAACACTTCTAGCCTCGCCCCTTATTAATGGTCGATCGGTTCCCACAGACGACGATGGCTTCCCTGTCCTCCGCCTCACTGCGATCAAGAACAGGGTCCTAGACCTTTCGGCACGGAAGGGCGGGGCGTGGCAGAGAGAAGATGCCACGCCGTTCCTAGTTGAGCGCGGCGACTTCATGGTGAGTAGAGGGAATGGCTCCCTACGCCTGGTCGGGCGCGGGGCTCTCGCTGTTCATGACCCCGATCCGGTTGCTTTCCCGGATACAATGATCCGCGTGCGGCCGAATTCGGATGTCGTCGATCCCGAGTTCCTGGCTTTTGTATGGGACTCGCAAACTGTACGTCGCCAGATTGAGTCCGCTGCGCGGACAACTGCAGGAATCTACAAGATCAATCAGAGCATCCTTGAAGCGCTTGACATCCCGATACCTCCACTCGATGTACAGGCTCGCATAGTTGAAGCCGCCCTGGACCACTTCGCAGTGGTAGAGCGGTTGATGGAGGAAGCCGCCATGGCACAGAAGCGATCCAAGCACCTTAGACGCTCTCTCCTAGTGGAAGCTTTCACAGGAAGTCTGGCCCGGCAGGACTCGGCCGATGAACCAGCCATAGAAATTCTCAAGCGAATCGAGAGGGAGCATTACAGCCGGCCGAAGAGTCTTCGCCCTCGTAAATCCGGCCCGAACAAGACTACACTTCCACCGCCGAAGATCACAGTTGTGCCAACTGGCACGCAGGAAGAGCTAGCGCTGTGACCATTGACACGCCTTCCAGCACAACCGCCGCAGTCCAGGCTGAGACAAACTCTCTCGTCTCAAAGCTCTGGAACTACTGCACAGTTCTTCGCGATGACGGACTTTCCACGATTGATTACGTGGAGCAGCTTTCTTACTTGCTCTTTTTGAAGATCGCCGATGAGCAGTATCAAAGCGACCTATCCGAAGAGCCAAAGCGGATTGTTCCAGAGCACTTGGACTGGCCGTCTCTAATCGCAAAGAAGGGTGAAGAGCTAGAAACCCATTACCGGACCGTCCTCGTAGAGCTGGCAAAAAACCCGCACACCAACCTCGGGACGATCTTCGCTAAGGCTCAGAACAAGATTACCGACCCGGCAAAACTCCAAAAACTCGCCGTCGAACTGATCGGAAAACAGGAGTGGGCCGCTGCCGGGGTCGACATCAAGGGCGACGCCTACGAAGGTCTGCTGGCCAAGGGCGCTGAGGATGTCAAGACCGGCGCTGGCCAATACTTCACGCCTCGTCCACTGATCGACGCGATCATTGACGCGGTACGCCCGACCCCGGATGACACGATTCTGGACCCTGCATGCGGCACCGGCGGGTTCCTCATCGCGGCCCACGCTCACATCGCTCGCGAATACGCCGGACGCATGACGAAGGCCCAGCAAGATCACCTTTCGTCGGGCGCCATTCGGGGCGTCGAGTTGGTTCCAGGGACCGCGCGCCTCGCCGCCATGAACATGCTTCTTCATGGCATTGGTACGAGCGACGGACCTTCGCTGATCGACGTCCGTGATGCTCTGGCCAAGCAGCCAACCGGCGATGAGCGGGTTTCGCTCGTGCTCGCCAATCCGCCATTCGGCAGGAAGTCCTCCATCACCGTCTACGGCACCGACGGCAGGCTGGACAAGGAGGACATCTCCTACGACCGGACCGACTTCCGTTCTACAACGACGAACAAGCAGCTCAACTTCCTCCAGCACATCATGTCCGCACTCAAGGTCGATGGCCGTGCCGCAGTCGTCCTGCCGGACAACGTGCTCTTCGAGGGCGGGGCCGGTGAGGCAATCCGGCGGCGACTGCTCCAGGATTTCGACGTCCACACCTTGTTGCGTCTACCCACCGGCATCTTCTACGCCGGTGGCGTGAAGGCAAACGTTCTGTTTTTCGACAAGAAGGCCCCCCGAGCTGACAAGAAACCGTGCACCTCCAAACTGTGGGTCTACGACTTCCGGGTAGGCCAGCACTTCACGCTTAAGACCAGGCAGCTCCGACGCCACCACCTGGACGACTTCGTTACCGCATACCTGCCGGGGAAGTCACGTAAAGGCCGGGTAGCGACCGAGCGTTTTGCAGCGTACGACGTTGCCGACCTCCTCAAGCGCGACAAGGTAAACCTGGACATCACATGGCTCAAGGATCCGGCTCTAGAAGACTCAGACAGCCTGCTTCCCCCGGCCGTGATCGCGCGCGAGATCGTCGATGACCTGCAAGCAGCGCTCAACGAGTTCGCCGCGATCGCCGAAGCTCTGGGCGAGCAGGTGGACGACGAGTCGGTGCCTGCGGTTTAATTCGCTGCCGCGCCGCTTCCGGTGCTCGGGCCCGGCGGCCCTGCACTCTGGGTCGACTTGCCATCGAAAGACGTGGTGACCAGAGACGGTGAGCTGCGTGGGACATCCCCGGGATGATCAATCGGACCGAGCGAGCCCATCGCTGCGTTTCAGCAGGCCAGACCATATGAGCGTCCGTCTCAGCCCGCGCTCTCCTGTAGCGGGTGCCCGAGTTTCGTCGCATAGCGCACACGCATACAAGGTGTACCCCGAGGCGAGGGTTAGGTAGTGTCCGGGGCGTGCGCCAGGGTGCCCGCAAGTTATCGACTGCCGCGATGCTCGTCTCGCTCGTGGTGCTGACGGGCTGCTCAGGGGACGCCGACATGCCGACGTTGGCGGAGGCGGCCAAGCAGCTCGTCGCAGATGACGACAAATTGCTCGCCTCAAGGGAGTTGGCCGCCACTGGATCCGCCGCCGCGATTGAAAGAGCGGACCGGGAAAGCGAAGTGGGGTGCCTGAAGGGTCAGGTCCAGCGGTTCTTCCGGGCGCGGGGTGACCTCACCGGCCCCCCGTACGTCCACTCACCATCGAACGTGGCCGGTTTGATGGCGAGTTGGCTACAGCTGCGCGGTTACAACGTGATCGTGGACGATGCCGATCTTGGCGACGAGAACCTCGGCGCTGCCGTCCTGCGGAACCCGCAGACCGGCGTCACTTTCTTCGTGACCGTACGCAATGGGCATAAGCCCCACATCATGATCGTGGGCAAGACGAGCTGCTACGAACGCGACGGCTAGCGATCTCTCTAGGAGGGCATCTGTGTGGCCTCGGCGCGTGCTGCCTGGGCCTGCCTGCGGAGACGGTCGGCGGTGGATGCGCAGTCATCCCGGAGCAGCTCGACTTCACGAGCCAGCTGCACGGCCTGCGTGATGAAGCGGCCCGCAGCCGGTCCCTTCCAGAAGGCCTCGGTACCCTGCGGCCTGGCCAGCGCGCCGGCGAACACCTCGGCCAGTTGTTCGGCGTACCGGGTGAGGTCCGCGGCGAGCTGTTCTTTTTCGGCGGCCTGCTGGAGGAGCTGACCTTGGGTGGGGATGCTCATGCTCAGCCTCCTCGCGTCTCCAGGGCGTTCTTCAAGCCGTCGTAGAGCCTTCCGCGGATCGCCATCCGCACCTCGTTCTGCTGCTCTTCGGTCAACGGCTTCTGACCATGCCGGGCGAGCGACTCGTTCACCCACTGGACCTGTTGCCGCACGATGGCGTCCGCTACGGTCGCAGCCGTGGCCGGCGTCTTCTTGTCGAAGTAATCCGTGATCATCCCCTTGAGGCCGTCCTTGGCCTCATCCAGCCCGACGTCTCGGACGGTGGCCGCCTTGGCATCCTGGATTGGCCAGTACCTGTTGGACATCCAAGAGATGGGGATCAGCGCGACTCCGGCGAGCCAGTCCGCGTACTCATCATCGGACCACTCCGCATAGGTCGAACCGCTCAACATCAGATTGGCCGCACCTCCAGCGAGCGCCGCACGGGAGGTGAACTCGCGCTGTGTGGCTTCGTCCCCGAACGGCCTGAACCGGCCGATGTCCATTCCAAGCCTGTAATCCTGCGCCGCCTTCATCAACGTTGCCGCCGCGTCCTTGTCCTGCATGAGCCCGCCCATGAACCGGGACGCGGTCTCAGGGTCGAGGCCGTCCCAAGGCGGCCCTGGATACAGCCGTGTCAGTTCAGGCGAGTCGCGCTTGGACTGTGCGCGGGCGAGCTGGTCGAGGTAGGGAGCAACGTTCTTGGCGAGAGTCTCACTGATCGGCGACTCCTTAAACGTGCCCCACGAGCCGCCGAGCCACGGACTGTCCTCGGCGCCCATCTCCCGAATGATGTTGACCCACGCCTGAGCACGCACACTGTCCGCTCCCGTACCGGGTTGCAGCGCCTTGTCCAGGACGCCGGCCAGCTTCTTCTCGAAATCCGGGATGCCACTCATCCGGGCGCGCTGCGGGTGCAGCAACCAACCAGGGGCGTCCTTGTTCTCGGCCAGCAGCGCCTGTAACGCCTGCGGATCGGCGTCATACGCCTCCACCAGCACGTTCAGGTTCCAGTTCTCGCTGGTCGGGAGATTCGCGGTGAGGGGACGGCTGAGCACCCGCACCGCCACCTGATTGAGGAGCCTTGTCGAGGGTTTGGACATCGCGACTAGAGCCGTCAACACGCCGGGTGGGGTCGTCTTCATGAGCTTCTCGGCCCACTGTTCGCCCAGCCTTCCCGCGCGTTCGGCGTTGGCGTACGCCTCGGCTAACGGACCAAGTGTCTCCTTCCCCTTCTTGAGCAGTTGGGGCGGAAGTCCCTCATCCAGTGCAGGAACAGCGCACGGAATCTGTCCGGCCCGAGGGAGGCCAGCAAGGCGGCGGCGTAGGCGGGATCGTTCAACTTCGCTTTGGTCGCTGCCGTCGCGGCAGTGACCTTGCGCCAGCTCTCCACCGAGGTCTCTATCTCATGTTGCTTGAGCGCCCCGGTGATGCCTGTAGCGTCGGCTTTCCCCTGCCGAGCGGCCTCCGTTTCGCTGGCGAACGTGAAGACCCCGCTTAACAGGCCGTTCCCCGATGACGGAACCATCTGCTTGAGGGTGTCGATCCTCCATTTGAGGTCCCGCTGGGTGTCGTCCAAGAACGCCCAAGACCGGTGCATCGCTGATACGCCCTGCTGACCGGTCCACGATGCGCCCGCTTCCGCGATGGCAGCCTCGAGACCGTGCCGGGTGCGGCCCAGGATGTCCTTGCTGGCCTCCATCTGCCGGAGCAGTTGATCCGCGCCGTGAGGGTCGATCCCGACGAACTCCCCCATGCCTCCTCCCGGAGGGTGTGGCTACAGGGAAGGAGTCAAGCACATCAGCTAATCCCGGTAAATGACCCTTCACATCCCTATAAACAACCGGAATTTCTCCATTAGGGGAAAATTTCAGCAGGGCCGGGGGTCTGGCTGCCGCGGGGCTTCCGTTCCTCGGGCCTGGCGGCCCTGCGGTACGGGTCCCCTTGCCAACGGATAGGCGGGCTGGTCGCCTGCCCTACTGCTGTACAGGAGCGGAGTACAGCAACGCCGTCGCACATGAGCACGCGGCACCGGCCCGCATCTGCGGCTTGACCAGGATAAAGACCGCTCGACCTTGTGACCGGCTTCCGTTTGCGCATGTAGTCGAGTGTTGGCTCTTGGGCGGCATCCGGCGTCCAGCGGGGAGGCCGCAAGGAACGCGGCCTTCGACGCTTGCGGTAGGGGCACGTAGTGATCAGCTGCTCCAGCCCCTCTTTGATTGGATCCTGCCACCGGACGGCTTGGACTGACGAACGGAGACGACGCCGCGGACCGCCACCAGCGAGCAGCGAGCCACGCGCCCTGAAGGGTTGAGTGAGAGATGCTGCTGGCGGGCCGGCTTGACAGGTCCGCCAGCACTGGATGGCTATCCGTTGCCTGTGCTCACAGGCGGGACTTAGCGAACGCCTCCAAGACTGCCGTGGGATCGAATCCGTTGGCGATGAGGATGGCTATGATGATCACCACAGCGATCGTCACGAGAGCCGCTGGGGGGCAAGAAACAGTGAGCATGAACCGCTCGTCGGGCTTAGGGGCCTTGTCGGGGGGCGGCTCGGCTGGTGCGTTCCTAGGCACCTGACCTCCTGTGATGCGGTGATTGAACACCACCGAACCATGGGGCGCGTTGCATCCCGCCCTGAGACGCAGATACCGTGAATATGAACAAGCATGTACCAGCGTCAGGACTGTGGTCCGGTGATGCGTGCTGAATAGGACTCGGACCGCTGCAACGGGCCGGGTCTTATTCGTTAGAGCGCCTTCAAGAGCTCGCTTCGGATCCAGAGCAGCGCAGTGCCCCAGGCGAGCCCGTGGACGCTTGATCTCTAAGAGAGAATGTGCGTTCCTTCGGTTCCGACCCTAGAGGGCATCACCTCGGCTGCTGCTGTAACCACCCCCCTCCGGCCAAATGATCATGATGTCTTGGCTGTGAGCGAGCTCGATCAGATCGGTGCGCGCTGGCTTGGCCGGCAACAGAATGGCTCTGGCGGCGTCAGGTAGAAAGCGGCCATAGTCGGCCAACTGGCCAATGGCCATGCGGACCGACGTCCGGGTGGCGCTGCCCTTGACTTCGACCAGCAGCTGAAGGTTCTCGTCATACAGGTCGGTGAACAGAGGACGTTTCTCGCCCTCAGGCAGGAACTGATGGCGGGTCACCGTGTGGCCCTTACCGCGGAGATGGCCACTGAAGTCCACTAGTAGTTGGTTCTCGGTCCGATCAACCTGATCCACCTGACGGGAGGGCGTTACGAATGTACGTTCCGTGACCGGATGCGCTTCAATAGGAAGTTCTTGTACCTTGTGAGGAGAGGCTGCAAGCAGGCGGGCTAGGCTCGATTGTGGAGCAAGTACCTCGGCATCAACAGCGCGAAGGCGAAAGACGATCACCTTGCGCAATCTGCCACCCTTGGCGTCTGGCGCGTCTATCTCGTAATAGGGCTCAGTGTCGTCGAGCTCGAATTCACCGACGTAGGTCAGGGCCCTGCTCGCGACCAGGAAGACGCGCAACGCGCGTCCCTCCGCTTTGTGGTTGAGGATGCTCGCGTTGCCGGACATCATCCGCTGGTCACCGTATTGGCCTTCGCCGGTGAAGTGGAACAGTCCGTCAGGCATCCAGCCGTCGAAGTAGCCCTGCCTCTCACTCTCCACCAGATTGGTGAAGAGGAAGACGTTGGGAGTGAGGCTGGATGGCGCAATGCCGGCCTGAGTGCGTCCCCCATAAGTGGCGTGCAGTTGCTTGCGCTCGATCTGCTCGCCCGGCTTCAGGGTCCACACGGGCGCATCGGAGCGCGTGTCCATTGTCCACCTCCCTACCGATCATCGTGTGCTGTCTACCATACTGGATCTCCGAAGCCGACAGGCGAATCGGACCACGTTTTTCTGCATCCGATTGCGGTCGACCTCTTACGGCATGATGATCTTGCGGTGTCGGGGGCGCCCCGGGGCCCGAGCAGAGGTCCGGCACGGACGGGGAAGTGCGTTCTGCGGCTCACGACGAGCCGAGACGCTGGCCTCTTGATGTACGAGCTGGCCGAGGTGTCAGGCGGGGGAGGCGGCGGCCTGATTGTGGCGAATCCGAGGCAGTCCAGCAATCAGACTCCAGATCGCCGTCCATGGACCTTGAAGGGTTCACGTAGGGGGGCGGTCCAGAGTTGATCGAGGTGATCGTGAGCCGCACCAGGTGCGGGCGAATGGCCCACTTAGCTGCGCCAATCGCCGTTCCACATGGGCTGCTTGGCGGTGCCTACGATCTTGCAGACGCGGCTGCTAACAACGGGCTTGGGCGATCTTAGATACGAGTGGATGGCGCCTTCGTCAAGTGAAGCCTCCAGCAGGTCTTGTCGCCCGTCCTGGACGGCTCTGGGCGATCAAGTTTTCATTCGTAATCAAGTGCTCAGGACAGGGACCGTTGCGAAGCCGTCGGCGAGATCAGCCATGGAGGAGATGGCCACCGCGTCGGGAGGATGGGCGAGGCGCTTGCGGGGGCCACGCTTGTTGACCACTCCGAGGGAGCGGATCCCGGCGCGCCTGGCCAGGCGCGTGGACTCCGGGCTCAGGGTGACCAGGGCGCAGTCGGCGGGCTTGGCGTCGAGTTCTTGCACGGTCTTTTTGAGGAGGGCTTCGCCCGTCCAGTCGTCGGCCGGCAGCGGGATGAGCCACTCACGGCCGACGACCCCTCCGACGAACTGTCGGAGGCCGTGCAGGTCCAGGTAGGTCTCCATCGCGTCAGAGGAGGTGTCGCCGACCACCGCGATGCGTCTGCCGCTGGCGTGGCAGGCGTGCAGCGCTTCGCGTACTCCTGGTACGGGCACGGCCGTGCGTGCCGCCGTGATCTCGGCGTCGCGCACGAGCCGGGCCGCTTCGGCGCCGATGTCCCGGTTGACGTCCTGGGCGTACCACATCATATCGATCGGGTCCGAGTTGATGGCGACGAGGAACGGCATCCGGTGCCCCGAGGCGAAGAGCCGGTCGTGGATCTCCCTGGCGATCGGTGCCGGGTCCATCTGGTCAGAGAGGCCGCAGATCGCGTCGTCGAAGACGAAGAGGGCGGCGCGGGTCTGCTCCAGGACTCGGGCGACATGGGGTCGTGTCGTCCTGACTGCCAACCGGACTCCTCGCCGAAGTATGTAGAAGTATGTATACGTAGGTCAGTGGCCGCGAGGCACCCGATCAGGTTGCCGGTCGCCTGTGTACTGGAAGGTATCGCAAGCACCTCCGGCGACACCTTCCAGTACACAGGGCACAACGAGGGCACACGAGGGTGTGAGGCGACCGGAGAAGCCGAGAAACGGTGAGTGACCGCACCGCAGGTCAATGGCCAGGTCGCGGCATCACTCCAGCTCTCAACGCCCGCTGCGGGAGAAGTGCTGGTAGTCCTTGGTGCCGGACCAGGAGCCGCCCCAGCCCCAGCCCACCGCGGCGAACGTGCGCACCACGCGGTCGCCCGCGTTGATGACGCCCTCGCCGCGCATCGGACGGTGGGCGTACTTCTTGGCGTTGGCGTGGGCGGTGCTGCCGGAGGCCGTCACGTACGGGTTCTCGCGCGGGTTGAGGTCGATGGCCTCGCCGTACGCGTGGTTGGACCAGTTGCTCGAACCCGTGGCGGCCCGGCAGTTGAACGCCGAGGTGTTGTCGGCGTCGATGGAGTCGTAGTCGTCGCCCTTGTAGACGTCCACGAGCCGCATCTGCCTGATCGGGTAGCGCATGGCGTACAGCTTCTTGAAGACGGTCACGACGTCGTCGGTGACGGTCTTGCGCACGACCAGCTCGCCGGTGTGGGCGCGGTCGTCGAAGCCCCAGTACGTCATCGTGACCAGCCGCAGGTCCTGGTGGGAGACCGGGCACCCGGGACGCCAGGAGTACGGCAGGCGCTTGCGGGCGATCGGGGTCACCTTGGCGGCGAACGGCGGCGGCCCGGTTCTCGTCGGGGAGGGCGTGGGCGCCGGTGTGGTGGCGCCCGCCCCGCCGGTCGCGGACGTGGGAGCCGACGGCAGGCTCTGGGTGGACGGAGCGGCTGAGGACCCGGCCGGGGCCGGCTGACCGCCGCCGCCGCCGCACGAAATGGACGCGAGCACCACGAACGCCATGGTGGCAGCACCTTTCATCTGGCCACCCTACGCGAAGCCGGTCAGGAGCCCCACCCGAAGACGGAGGGCCCGCAGCTTTCCGGGTAAACAGGCAATCCCATACCAGGTGACCGCAAACCGGTATTGACATCCGCATTCCGCACCCGCACTCTGTTGCGTATAGCGCTAGACGTTGCTCTTTGTGAAACCGGGGTGTGCCACGATGATCCCTGCGTGCCCTCTCGCGTCACTGCCGCGAGGCGAGGCTCTCCGCCTCGACGTCGATCCGCCCATCGCCGTCTTCCACACCGACGACGGTGAGATCTTCGCGATCGACGACACCTGCACCCACCAGGACGCCTCGCTGGCGGACGGCTGGCTGGAGGGCTGCGAGGTCGAGTGCCCGCTGCACGCCTCGCGGTTCGACCTGCGCACCGGAAAGGTGGACGCCCCGCCCGCCAAGCGGCCGGTCCGCACCCACGAGGTCGTCGTCGAGGACGACACCATCTATGTCGTGCCGTCGGACGCGCCGCCCAACCTCCCGCCGGGCGTCACCCTGAAGGGGGAGGCGTGAACACCGTCTGCGTCGTCGGCGCCTCGCTGGCCGGGCTGCTCACCGCTCGCGCGCTGCGCAGCCAGGGCTACGCCGGGCGGCTCGTCGTCATCGGCGACGAACCGCACCGGCCCTACGACCGCCCGCCGCTGTCCAAGGACTTCCTCAAGGGCGCGATCGGCGAGGCCGACCTGGCCCTGGAGGGCGAGGACGAGGAGCCGGGCATCGAGTGGCGACTCGGCGTGGCCGCCACCCACCTCGACGCGACCGCCCGCCGCGTGACGCTGAGCGACGGCACCTCCCTCGCCGCCGACGGCGTCGTCATCGCGACCGGCGCGGCCGCGCGCACGCTGCCCGGCACCGAGGGGCTCGCCGGGGTGCACACGCTGCGCACCCTGGACGACGCCCGTGCCCTGCGCGACGACCTCGGGACCGCCAGGAGGCTGGTGGTGATCGGCGGCGGCTTCATCGGCGCCGAAGTCGCCGCGACCGCCCGCGAGCTCGGCCTCGACGTCACGCTCGTCGAGTCGGGTCCGGCGCCGCTGGCCGGCGTCATCGGCCTCACGATGGCGCAGGCCGTGGCCGACCTGCACGAGCAGCGCGGCGTCCGGCTGGTCCGCGGCGTCCAGGTGACGGAGGTGACCGGCACGGACCGCGCCGACGGCGTGCGGCTGTCGGACGGCACGCACCTGCCCGCCGACGTCGTGGTCGCCGGGATCGGGGCCGTGCCCAACATCGCCTGGCTGCGGGGCAGCGGGCTGGAGCTGGGCGACGGCGTGCTCTGCGACGAGGGCGGCGGCGCCTCCGTCCCCGGCGTCGTGGCCGTCGGCGACTGCGCGGCCTGGTGGGACCCGGTACGGAGCCGCCACCACCGGATCGAACACTGGACCGGCGCCCGCCAGCGGGCCGTCGTCGCGGCGGCGACCCTGCTGTCCGGCGGCACCGCCCGCCCCGAGCCGGCGCGCCCCGCCTACTTCTGGTCCGACCAGTTCGACGTGAAGATCCAGTTCATCGGGCACGCCCGCGACGCGGACACGGTGACCGTGGAGGAGGGCGACCCGGCGGGCGGCAGCTTCCTCGCCGTCTACCGTCAGGGAGACCGCCCGGTGGCGGTGCTGGGCGTCAACCAGGTCCGGCTGTTCACGCGCTGGCGCCGCCAGTTGGAGACCGCGCCGGTGCAGGCCGGCTGAAACAGGAGTGAATCATGGCTCATGAAGTACGCGGCGTGGTCGCGACGGGCAAGGGCAAGCCGGTCAGCCTGGAGACGATCCTGGTGCCGGACCCGGGTCCCGGCGAGGCGCTGGTCAAGGTGCAGGCGTGCGGCGTCTGCCACACCGACCTGCACTACCGCGAGGGCGGCATCAACGACGACTTCCCGTTCCTGCTCGGCCACGAGGCGGCCGGGGTGGTCGAGGCCGTCGGCCCGGACGTCACCGAGGTCGCCCCCGGTGACTTCGTGATCCTGAACTGGCGCGCGGTGTGCGGGTCGTGCCGCGCCTGTCTCAGGGGCCGCCCGCAGTACTGCTTCGCCACCCACAACGCCACCCAGAAGATGACGCTCCTGGACGGCACGCCGCTCAGCCCCGCGCTGGGCATCGGCGCGTTCGCGGACAAGACGCTGGTGGCCGCGGGGCAGTGCACGAAGGTCGATCCGGCCGCCTCCCCGGCCGCCGCGGGGCTCCTCGGGTGCGGCGTGATGGCCGGTCTCGGCGCGGCCGTGAACACCGGCGCGGTCGGCCGCGGCGACTCGGTCGCGGTCATCGGCTGCGGCGGCGTCGGCAACGCGGCGGTCGCCGGGGCGCGGCTGGCCGGCGCCACCACGATCATCGCCGTGGACGTGGACGACCGGAAGCTGGAGTGGGCGCGCGGCTTCGGCGCGACGCACACCGTGAACGCCAAGGAGAGCGACCCCGTCGAGCGGATCAGGGAGCTCACCGGCGGCTTCGGCGCGGACGTGGTGATCGACGCCGTCGGGCGTCCCGAGACGTACAAGCAGGCGTTCTACGCCCGCGACCTGGCCGGAACGGTCGTGCTCGTCGGGGTGCCGACGCCGGAGATGACGCTGGAGCTGCCGCTGCTCGACGTCTTCGGCCGCGGCGGCGCGCTGAAGTCGAGCTGGTACGGCGACTGCCTGCCCAGCCGCGACTTCCCCATGCTGGTCTCCCTCTTCCTGCAGGGGCGCTTCGAGCTGGACGCCTTCGTCACCGAGACCATCGGCCTGGACGACGTCGAGGAGGCCTTCGCCAAGATGCACCACGGCGAGGTGCTGCGGTCGGTGGTGGTGCTCTGATGGTCGACAAAATCATCACCAAAGGCACGTTCTCCCTCGACGGCGGCACCTGGGACGTCGACAACAACGTCTGGCTGATCGGCGACGACGACCAGGTGCTCGTGGTCGACGCGGCCCACGACGCCGACGCGATCGAGCGGGCCGTGGCCGGCCGGCGCGTGACCGGGATCGTGTGCACGCACGCCCACGACGACCACGTGAACGCCGCTCCCGAGCTGGCCGCGCGCACCGGCGCGCCCGTGCTGCTGCACCCGGACGACGAGGTGCTGTGGAAGCTCGCGCACCCGTCGGCGACGCCCGATCGGGCGCTGGCGAACGGGCAGATCCTGCGGGTCGGCGACCTGGCCGTGCATGTCCTGCACACTCCGGGGCACGCTCCGGGAGCGGTCAGCCTGTACGTGCCCGAGCTCGGCGCGTTGTTCTCCGGCGACACCCTGTTCCAGGGCGGGCCGGGGGCCACGGGCAGGTCGTACAGCGACTTCCCGACGATCATCGCGTCGATCAGCGGGACCTTGCTCACACTCCCCGCCGAGACGGTGGTGCACACCGGCCACGGCGACGACACCACCATCGGAGCCGAGGCTCCCCATCTTGAGGACTGGATCCGCCGAGGACACTGACCCGGCCCGTACCAGAGGAGTACTCCCGTGACCGCCTCACCATCGACCACCTCCAGCGTGATCCCCACCCTGCCGGGCCGCTACTACACCGATCCGGAGCTCTTCGCGCTGGAGCAGAAGAACATCTTCGAGGCGATGTGGTTCTGCGTGGTGCGCTCGTCCGACCTGCCCAAGCCGGGCTCGTTCAAGACGGTGCAGGTCGGCACCGAGAACTTGATCATCAGCCGGGCGCGTGACGGGTCGATCCGCGCCTTCTACAACGTGTGCCGGCACCGCGGCGCGACCCTCTGCACGGAGGAGTCGGGCGAGGTGAAGCGCGCCTTCCAGTGTCCGTACCACGCGTGGACCTACGACCTGGACGGCAAGCTGATCGCGGCGCCCAACCTGAGCAAGATGACCGACCTGGACCGCGTGCAGTACGGGCTGGTCAAGGCGCACGTGCGGGAGTGGCTCGGCTACGTGTGGGTCTGCCTGGCCGAGAACCCGCCGTCGTTCGAGCAGGACGTGCAGGGCGCGGTGGTGGAGCGGCTGGGCTCCCTGGAGCTGATCGACAACTACGGTGTGGCCGAGCTGGAGGTGGGCCGGCGCATCGTCTACGACGTCAAGGCCAACTGGAAGCTCATCGTCGAGAACTTCATGGAGTGCTACCACTGCGCCACGATCCACCCCGAGCTGACCGAGGTCCTGCCGGAGTTCGCCGACGGCTACGCCGCGCAGTACTTCGTGGGCCACGGCGCCGAGTTCGGCGAGCAGATCGAGGGCTTCACCGTGGACGGCTCGGCCGGGCTCGACCGCATCCCGGGCGTGAGCGAGGACCAGGACCGCCGCTACTACGCGATCACCATCAAGCCGCAGGTGTTCATCAACCTGGTGCCCGATCACGTTATCCTGCACCGCATGTTCCCCTTGGCGGTGGACCGCACGGTCGTGGAGTGCGACTGGCTGTACCTGCCCGACGTCGTGGCGAGCGGCAAGGACCTCGACAAGTCCGTCGAGCTCTTCCACCGGGTCAACGAGCAGGACTTCGACGCCTGCGAGCGCTGCCAGCCGGCGATGAGCTCGCGCACGTACGCGGAGGGCGGCGTGCTCGTCCCCAGCGAGCACCACATCGGCGCCTTCCACGAGTGGGTCCAGGACCGGATCGGCTAGCGGTGAGCGGCGAGGACGAGGAGGACCCGCGCGTCCGCCCGCCCAAGGACTGGGCGGGCGGCCTGCCCGCGGTGGGGCACGCGATGCAGATCGCCCACCAGCAGATGGGCGCCGCCCGCTCCGTGCGGACGCTGCTGCTGGTCAACCAGAAGAACGGCTTCGACTGTCCCGGCTGCGCCTGGCCGGAGGGCGAGCACCGCAGCCCCGCGGAGTTCTGCGAGAACGGGGCGAAGGCCGTCGCCGAGGAGGCCACCACGCGCCGGGTCGGGCCGGAGTTCTTCGCCGCCCATCCGGTGCGCGACCTGGCCACCCGCACCGACTACTGGCTCGGCCAGCAGGGACGGCTGACCGAGCCGATGCACAAGCCGCCCGGCTCCGACCACTACGTGCCGATCGGCTGGGCGCGGGCGTTCGAGATCGTCGCCAGGGAGCTGCGCGCCCTCGGCAGCCCCGACGAGGCCGTCTTCTACACCTCGGGCCGCACCTCGAACGAGGCGGCCTTCGCCTACCAGCTGCTCGTGCGGCGGCTGGGCACCAACAACCTGCCGGACTGCTCGAACATGTGCCACGAGTCCAGCGGCTCGGCGCTGACCGAGACGCTGGGCATCGGCAAGGGCACGGTGTCGCTGGACGACCTGCACCGCGCCGAGCTGATCTTCGTGGTGGGGCAGAACCCCGGCACGAACCATCCCCGCATGCTGACCGCGCTGGAGCGGGCCAAGCGCGGCGGGGCGCGGATCATCGCCGTCAACCCGCTGCCCGAGGCGGGCCTGCTGCGCTTCAAGAACCCGCAGCGCCCCTCCGGGCTGGGCCGCGGCACCACGCTGGCCGACCGTTTCCTGCAGATCCGGCTCAACGGGGACATGGCGCTGTTCCAGGCGCTGTCGCTGCTGCTGCTCGACACCGCCGACCGGCGTTTCGTCGATGAGCACACGTACGGGTTCGAGGCGTGGGAGAAGCACCTGCGCGACCTCGACTGGGAGAAGGTCCTGGCGGCGACCGGCCTGTCGCGGGAGGAGCTGGAGGAGACGGCCCGCGACGTGCGCGCGGCGGGCTCGGTCGTCGTCTGCTGGGCCATGGGGCTGACGCAGCACCGCAACTCGGTGGCGACGATCAGGGAGGTGGTCAACTTCCTGCTGCTGCGCGGCAACGTCGGGCGTCCCGGCGCGGGCGTGTGCCCGGTGCGCGGCCACTCCAACGTGCAGGGCGACCGGACCATGGGCATCTACGAGAAGCCCTCGGCCGCCTTCCTCGACGCGCTGGGCGGGGAGTTCGGGTTCGAGCCGCCGCGCCGCCACGGGCTCGACACGGTGGACGCGATCCGCGCCATGCGCGACGGGTCGGTCAAGGTCTTCTTCGGCATGGGCGGCAACTTCGTCCGGGCGACACCCGACAGCGACGTGACGGAGGCCGCGCTGCGCCGTACCCGGCTGACCGTGCAGGTGTCCACCAAGCTCAACCGCTCGCACGCGGTGTGCGGCGAGGAGGCCCTCATCCTGCCGGTGCTGGGACGCACCGAGCGCGACGAGGCGGGCTACGTCACGGTCGAGGACTCCATGGGGCTCGTCCACGCCTCCCGGGGCAGGCTGAGACCCGCCTCGCCGCACCTGCTCTCGGAGGCGGCGGTGGTCTGCCGGCTGGCCCGGGAGCTGTTCGGCGACGACCCGCACGTGCCGTGGGCGGAGTTCGAGCGCGACCACGGCGCGATCAGGGACCGCATCGCGCGGGTCGTCCCCGGCTTCGAGGACTTCAACGCGCGGGCGCCCGGCGGGTTCGCGCTGCCCAACGCGCCGAGGGACGAGCGCCGCTTCCCGACGGCCACGGGCAGGGCCAACTTCACCGTCAACGCGCTGGAGGTGCTGGACGTGCCTCCAGGCCGCCTGCTGCTCCAGACGGTGCGCAGCCACGACCAGTACAACACCACGATCTACGGCCTCGACGACCGCTACCGCGGGGTCAAGGCGGGCCGCCGGGTGGTCTTCGTGCACCCCGATGACCTGGCCGAGCGCGAGCTGGCCGACGGCGACCTGGTGGACCTGGTCAGCGAGTGGCCGGACGGCGAGCGCACGGCCCCGGGGTTCAGGGTGATCGCCTACCCCACGGCCCGCGGCTGCTGCGCGGCCTACTTCCCGGAGACGAACGTGCTGGTGCCGCTCGACTCGGTGGCCGAGACCTCCAACACCCCGACCTCGAAGAGCGTGGTGATCCGGCTGGTGCGGGCTAGCCCGCGTAGCCCAGCCGGCGGCTGATCTCCTCGGCGCCGCCGATGAGGACGGGGGCGAGCTCCCGCATGCGCTCGCCGCTGAACCGGTAGGCGGGCCCGGACGCGCTGACCGCGGCGACGACCTCGCCGTGGTAGGCGCGGATGGGCGCGGCCATGGCGTTCAGCCCGTCCTCCAGCTCCTCCAGGGTGTAGGCGCAGCCCGTCGTGCGGACCTCGGCGAGCTGCTCCTGGAGCTTGTCGACGTCGGTGACGGTCCGTGGCGTGAGGCTCTCCAGGTGGACGCCGGACAGCAGCCGGGAGCGCTCGTTGTCGTCGAGGTAGGCGAGGAGCACCTTGCCGCTGGAGGTGGCGTGCAGCGGGGTGATCTGGCCGACCCAGTTGTACGCGGTGACGGCCGAGGGGCCGCGGACCTGGTCGAGGTTGACCGCGTAGGCTGAACGGAGCACGGCGATGTTGACCGTCTCGCCGATCTCCTCGGCCAGGCGGTGGCAGACGGGCCGCGCGCGCTGGGTGACGTCCATCTGCGTGCTGACCCCGCCGGCCAGGCGGATGATGCCGAAGCCGAGCCGGTACTTCCCGCGGTCCTCGGCCTGTTCGACCAGGCCGCGTGCCTCCAGCGCGCCGAGCAGCCGGAACGCCGTCGACTTGTGCACGTCGATCTCCGCCGCGACCTCGCTCACTCCCGCCTCGCCCCGGCGGGAGAGGATCTCCAGGACGCTGATCGCCCGGTCGACCGACTGCACACCGCCACTGCCCGACTCGTTGCTCATAGCGAAACTGTAAGTGCTTTGAGGAACTTCCGTCGATCGCAGCAGGAAAAGATCTGTTGTTGCGACTAGTGAAACGCAGTGCGTATGGCGCTACGATTTGGTGAAACGTGCGATGAGACGAGGCACTATGACGTCACACCACTACGACTTCGTCATCGTCGGAGGCGGCTCGGCCGGCTGCGCTCTGGCCAACCGGCTTTCCGCGGATCCCGGCACACGGGTGCTGGTCCTGGAGGCCGGCCGGCCGGACTATCCGTGGGACGTGTTCATCCACATGCCCGCCGCCCTCCCCTTCCCGATCGGCAACCGCTTCTACGACTGGCGGTACGAGTCCGAGCCGGAACCGTTCATGCACGACCGGCGGATCTACCACGCCCGCGGGAAGGTGCTCGGCGGCTCCAGCAGCATCAACGGCATGATCTTCCAGCGGGGCAACCCCATGGACTACGAGCGCTGGGGCGCCGACCCGGGGATGAAGAACTGGGACTACGCCCACTGCCTGCCGTACTTCAAGCGGATGGAGAACTGCCTGGGCGATCCGGGCACGCCCTTCCGCGGCCATGACGGACCGCTGGTCATGGAGCGCGGGCCGGCCACCACGCCGCTGTTCGGGGCGTTCTTCGAGGCCGTCCAGCAGGCCGGCTACCCCCTGACGGACGACGTCAACGGCTACCGCCAGGAGGGCTTCGCCCGCTTCGACCGCAACATCCGCAACGGCCGCCGGCTCAGCGCCGCCCGCGCCTACCTGCACCCCGTGCTCAACCGGCCCAACCTCACGGTCAAGACCCGCGCGTTCGTGTCGAGGATCCTCTTCGAGGGCACGCGGGCGGTCGGTGTGGAGTACGACGGCGGCACCGTGCGCGCCAAGGAGGTCATCCTGGCCGGCGGCGCCATCAACTCGCCGCAACTGCTCCAGTTGTCCGGCGTCGGCAACGCCAAGGAGCTGGGCGCCCTCGGCATCGACGTGGTGCACGACCTGCCGGGCGTCGGCGAGAACCTGCAGGACCACCTGGAGGTCTACATCCAGCACGGCTGCTCCCAGCCGGTCTCGATGCAGCCCAACCTGCAGAAGTGGCGCCATCCGTGGATCGGCGCGCAGTGGCTGTTCCTGCGCAAGGGGCCCGGGGCGACCAACCACTTCGAGGCGGGCGGGTTCGTCCGCAGCAACGACGACGTCGAGTACCCCAACCTGATGTTCCACTTCCTGCCCATCGCCGTGCGCTACGACGGCTCGGCGCCCGCGGGCGGGCACGGCTACCAGGTGCACGTCGGGCCGATGTACTCCGACGCCCGCGGCTCGGTGAAGATCAAGAGCACCGACCCCCGGCAGCATCCGGCCCTGAGGTTCAACTACCTGTCCACCGAGCAGGACCGCAGGGAGTGGGTGGAGGCCGTCAGGGTCGCCCGCAGCATCCTCGGCCAGCCCGCCCTGGGCGCGTTCAGCACCGGCGAGGTGTCGCCGGGGCCGTCCGTGGAGACCGACGAGGAGATCCTCGACTGGGTCGCGCGGGACGGCGAGACGGCGCTGCACCCCTCCTGCACGGCCAGGATGGGCATCGACGAGATGTCCGTGCTCGACCCGGAGACCATGCGGGTCCACGGCGTCGAGGGGCTGCGCGTGGTGGACGCCTCGGCCATGCCGTACGTCACCAACGGCAACATCTACGCGCCGGTCATGATGCTGGCGGAGAAGGCGGCCGACCTGATCCTCGGCAACACCCCGCTCCCGCCCGAGACCACCGCGTTCTACCGGCACCGCTCCCAGGCATAGAGCCCAGGCATAGAGCCCAGGCATAGAAAGGAGGCGGTGGGGGCCCGCCGCGGTCCCCACCGCCTCCTGGCTCTTCTCCGTCGCCCTCAGCGGAAGACGACTGTGCGGTCCCCGTTGAGCAGGACGCGGTGCTCGCTGTGCCACTTCACGGCCCGGGCGAGCACCTGTGCCTCGACGTCCCTGCCCGCCGCGCTCAGGTCCTCCGGGTCGAGCTCGTGGTCCACCCGCGCCACGTCCTGCTCGATGATGGGGCCCTCGTCGAGGTCCGCCGTGACGTAGTGCGCGGTCGCGCCGATGAGCTTCACGCCGCGCTCGTGCGCCTGGTGGTACGGCTTGGCGCCCTTGAAGCCCGGCAGGAAGGAGTGGTGGATGTTGATGGCCCGGCCTTCGAGCCGCTTGCACGTGTCGTCGGACAGGATCTGCATGTAGCGGGCCAGCACGACGAGGTCGGCGTCGTACTCCTCGACCAGCTCCAGCACCCTGGCCTCGGACTCGGCCTTGGTGTCCGGGGTGACGGGCAGGTGGTGGAACGGCACGCCGTAGGAGGCGGCCAGCGGTTCGAGGTCGGGGTGGTTGGAGACGATCGCCGGGATCTCGATGTTCAGGCCGCCGACCTGCTTGCGGAAGAGCAGGTCGTTCACGCAGTGGCCGAACTTCGAGACCATGATGAGCGACCTGGTGGGCGTCGCGGCGTCGTTGAGCCGCCAGGTCATCTGGAAGGACTCGCCGACGTAGGTGAAGCCGGCGCGCAGCTCGTCGAGGCCGTGCTGGGCCGCGAAGTGCACGCGCATGAAGAAGCCGCCGCCCCGGCGGTCGTTGAACTGCTTGCTCTGGAGCATGTTGCCGCCGTGCTGTACCAGGAAGCTCGTCACCGCGTACACGATGCCCGGCTTGTCGGCACAGGAGACCGTGAGGATGAACTCGCGTCCAGGATCGGGCCGAGGAGACATCGCACCTCCTGGTGTTGCGTGTTGCGTATGACGCAAGACGGTGATGTATACGCAACAGCGTGATGTCCTGGCACGCTCCAGTCAAGAGGGGGCGGGGAAGAGCGAAAGCGCAGCGTAAGGATTCGGCGGGGATTTGCCCCAGGTCTTGACGAATCGGGAACGGCCGTCGATTCTGTTCCCCATTAAGCATTGCCTTGCGCAGTACGCAACGATCAAAGGTGTGCCGATGACCGATCTCTACATCGGCGGCACGTGGACCAAGCCAGCCGACGGTGGCCAGCGCAGCATTCACTCGCCCGCCGACGGCAGTCTCGTTACCACGGTCGCAGAAGCCACCGCGACCGACGCCGTGGCCGCGATCCAGGCCGCCAGGCAGGCGTTCGACCACGGACCCTGGCCGGGCACCCCGGCCCGGGAGCGCGGCGCCCTCCTCCACCGGGTCGCCGACCTGCTGGAGCGCGACCGGGCGGAGTTCGCCCGCGCCGAGTCGGGTGACACCGGCAAGCGTGTCGTGGAGAGCGAGTACGACGTCGACGACTCCGTCTCCTCCCTACGCTACTTCGCCGGCGTCGCCGGCACCGACGCGGGACGCGTGGTGGACACCGGCCGCGACGACGCGATCAGCCGGATCGTGTACGAACCGGTCGGCGTGTGCGGCCTGATCACCCCCTGGAACTACCCACTCCTGCAGGCGACCTGGAAGGTCGCCCCCGCCCTGGCGGCGGGCAACACCTTCGTCCTCAAGCCCAGCGAGCTCACCCCGAGCACCGCGATCCTGCTGATGCGCGCGCTGGAGGAGGCGGGCCTGCCCGCGGGCGTCGCCAACCTGGTGCTCGGCGCCGGGGCGGCGGCCGGCGCGCCGCTCGCCGAGCACCCGGACGTGGACCTGGTGTCGTTCACCGGCGGCCTGGACACCGGGCGGCGCCTCATGGCCGCGGCTTCGTCCACGGTCAAGCGGGTGGCACTCGAGCTCGGCGGGAAGAACCCCAACGTGGTCTTCGCCGACGCCGACTTCGAAGCGGCGGTCGACTTCGCGCTCACGGCCGTGTTCCTGCACTCGGGCCAGGTGTGCTCGGCCGGTGCCCGGCTGCTCGTGGAGGACTCCCTGCACGACGCGTTCGTCGACGAGGTCGTCCGGCGGGCCGAGCTGATCCGCCTGGGCGGGCCGTACGACCCGGAGGCCCACACGGGCCCGCTCATCTCCGCCGCGCACCTCGCCAAGGTGGAGGAGTACGTGGCCGCGGGCCTCGCCGAGGGCGCCGTGCTGCGCTGCGGCGGCTACCGGCCCGAGGGCCCCGGCTTCTTCTACCGGCCCACCGTCCTCGACGAGTGCAAGCAGGGCATGCGCGTGGTGCGCGAGGAGTCGTTCGGCCCCGTGCTGACCGTCGAGCGCTTCACCACCGAGGACGAGGCCGTCCGGCTCGCCAACGACACCGAGTACGGCCTGGCCGGCGCCGTCTGGACCCAGGACGCGGGCAAGGCGCAGCGGGTGGCCGGCCGGCTGCGCCACGGCACGGTGTGGATCAACGACTACCACCCCTACGTGCCGCAGGCCGAGTGGGGTGGCTTCAAGCAGTCCGGCATCGGCCGCGAGCTCGGGCCGACCGGGCTGGACGAGTACCGAGAGATCAAGCATGTGTGGCAGAACATCCGCCCGCGCGCCCAGAAGTGGTTCCCAGCGAACTGACGCTCCGAAGACCAACGCTCTGAGAGGTGGTCATGACCGCACCGTCAGTGGCCGAACGTAGTGCACCCGACACCGATGCCCCCCCGATCCTCTCCGTGCGCGAACTGTGGAAGGTGTTCGGCCCGAAAGCGGAAAGCGTCGTGGGCAGCTCGCTCACCCGCAAGGAGCTCAAGGAGCAGTCGGGCTGCGTCGCCGCCGTCCGTGACGTCTCCTTCGAGGTCCGGCGGGGCGAGGTGTTCGTCGTCATGGGCCTGTCGGGCTCCGGCAAGTCCACCCTGGTCCGCTGCCTGACCAGGCTGATCGAGCCCACGGCCGGCGAGATCCTGCTGGACGGCGAGGACGTGCGCAAGGCCGACGAGCGCCGGCTGCGCGAGCTGCGCAGGCACCGCATGGCCATGGTCTTCCAGCACTTCGGCCTGCTGCCGCACCGGTGCGTGCTGGACAACGTCGCCTTCGGGCTGGAGATCCGCGGGGTGGCCAAGCAGGACCGCTACGAGCGGGCCCGCGAGGTCATCGGGCTGGTCGGCCTCAACGGCTTCGAGAACTCCTATCCCGACCAGCTCTCCGGCGGCATGCAGCAGCGCGTCGGCCTGGCCCGGGCCCTCGCGGCCGACCCCGAGGTGCTGCTGTTCGACGAGCCGTTCTCCGCGCTGGACCCGCTGATCCGGCGCGAGATGCAGAACGAGGTCTGCCGGCTGCACCAGGAGGTCGGCAAGACGATGATCTTCATCACCCACGACCTCAGCGAGGCGCTCAGGCTGGGCGACCGGATCCTCATCATGCGCGACGGCGAGGTCATCCAGATCGGCACGCCCGACCAGGTCGTGGGCGCGCCGGCCGACGACTACGTGCGCGACTTCGTCAGCGACGTCCCCCGCTCCCACGTGCTCACGCTGCGCTGGGTCATGCGCCCGCCGCAGCCCGGCGAGCCGCTCGACGGTCCCGAGCTCGGCCCGGACGTGGTCATCCGCGACGCCGTCCACGCCGTGCTCTCCGCCGAGCGGCCGGTGCGCGTGACCGACGGCGGAAACCTGCTGGGAGTGGTCACGAGCGCGGAGATCCTCGAGGTGATCGCCGGGAAGGCGGAGGGATGACAGCCGTCTCCGCGACCACGGCGGTGGCCGCCAGGCTGCCGGCCCGCAGGTACCTGATCGCCCTGGCGATCGCGGTGTGGGCGGCGGGCTGGGCGCTGCTGCGCGGGCACGACACGCTCGCGCTGGGCGGAGCCGAGCTCACCCCGCTGCACGGCGCGCTGAGCGACGCGATGGACGCGATCGACGACAGCCGCAACACCAACCCGTTCTTCCTCTACTTCATCAACTACATCCGGCTCTTCCTGGACGAGGCCGTGACGGCCGTCCAGGCCCTGATCAGCCAGCCCGCCCTGGGCCGGCCGGTCCCCGTGCTGGGCTGGCTCGGCGTGACCGGGCTGGCCACCGCGGTCGCCCTGCTGTACGGCAACAGGAGGGTCGCGCTGCTGACGGCCGCCGGGTTCCTGTCCTTCGGCGCGCTGGGCCTGTGGCAGGAGAGCATGGACACGCTGGCGCTCACGCTGACCGCGGTGGCGCTGTCGCTGGCCGTGGGCATCCCGCTCGGGATCTGCGCCGGGCTGAGCGACCGGTTCCACCGCCTGGTGACGCCGGTGCTGGACTTCATGCAGACCATGCCGACGTTCGTCTACCTCGCGCCGCTCACCCTGTTCTTCCTCATCGGGCCCGCCAGCGCGACGGTGGCGACGATGATCTACGCGATCCCGCCGGCCATCCGCATCACCGCGCACGGCATCCGGCAGGTCTCCTCCGACACGCTGGAGGCCGGCACCTCGCTCGGCGCCACGCCGGCGCAGGCGCTGCGGCACGTGCGGCTGCCCATGGCCAAGCAGACGATCATCGTCGGCGTCAACCAGACCATCATGGCCGCCCTGTCCATGGCCACCATCGCGGCGCTCATCGACGCGCCCGGCCTGGGGCAGACGGTGCTGAAGGCGCTGCAGACCCTCGACGTCGGCACCGCCTTCAACGCCGGGCTGGCCATCGTGATCATGGCCGTGGTGCTGGACCGGGTGACCTCGGCGGCCAGCCGCCGGGTGGAGGCGGAGCGCCGGGCCGGGCGGATGCGCACGACGCGGGGCCGCCGCCTGGAGGTGGCGGGCGTCCTGGGCGTCGCCGGAGTGCTCGCGTACCTGTCGTACACCTACGTCTGGGCGGCGGAGTTCCCCATCGCGGCGAACGCCGGCCCGTACGTGCGCCGCGCGGCCGACGCCGCGAGCCAGTGGGTGCAGGACAGCCTGGTCACCTACACCGACGCCCTCAAGAACCTGCTGACCAACCAGTTCCTCAACCGGCTGGAGGCGCTGCTGACCGGCTCGCCCTGGTGGCTGGTCACGATCGTGGCCGTGGCCCTCGCCCTGCTCGTGGGCAGCGTGCGGGCGGCGCTGGTGACCGCGGCCGGGCTGCTGCTGCTGGTGCTGCTCGGGCTGTGGCAGGACAGCATGGTCACGCTGGCCTCGACCATCGTCGCGACGGTCCTCGTCATGCTGCTCGGCGTGGTCGCCGGCGTGTGGATAGGCCGCAGCGACCGGGCGGACACCGTGCTGCGGCCCGTGCTGGACGCCGGCCAGACCATGCCGGCCTTCGTCTACCTGGTGCCCATCCTCGGCCTGTTCGGCGCGACACGGTTCACCGCGATCATCGCGGCCGTGGTGTTCGCGGCGCCCGTGGCGATCAAGCTGGTGGCCGAGGGCATCAGGGGCGTCTCGCCCACCACCGTCGAGGCCGCGACCTCGGCGGGGGCGAGCACCTGGCAGCTCATCTCCAAGGTCCAGCTCCCGATGGCGCGCAGCGCCGTGACGCTGGCGGCCAGCCAGGGACTCATCTACGTGCTGTCCATGGTGGTCGTGGGCGGTCTGGTCGGCGCGGGGGCGCTCGGCTACGACGTCGTGGCCGGCTTCTCGCAGCACCAGCTACGAGGCAAGGGGCTGGCCGCCGGGCTCGCGATCGTCGTGCTCGGCATCGTGCTCGACCGGGTCATGCGGGCCGCCACCCAGCGGGCGGACGTGGCGGCGCACGGCGGGCCGCACCACAAGTGAACGACACCGGCCGGTTCTCGGCCCGAGAAACCCAGGAGGACCAGGTGGCAGTTACCAGGAGCGGAAAGGTCAGGGCCGCCGCGCTCGTGACGGGTGCCGGACTTCTGCTCACCGCGTGCGGTGGAGCGAAGGTCGGAGAGACCGGCACCGCCTCGACCGGCGGCTCGAAAGGCTGCGGCACCTTCAACCTCGCGGTCAACCCGTGGGTCGGCTACGAGGCCAACGCGGCGGTGATCGCCCAGGTGGCCGAGAAACAGCTCGGCTGCAAGGTGGTGAAGAAGGACCTGAAGGAGGAGGTGGCCTGGCAGGGATTCGCGACCGGCGAGGTGGACGCGGTCGTGGAGAACTGGGCCCACGACGACCTGAAGAAGAAGTACATCGACGAGCAGAAGGTCGCCGTGTCGGCGGGGCCGACCGGCAACAAGGGCGTCATCGGCTGGTACGTGGCGCCGTGGATGGCCAAGAAGTACCCGGACATCACCGACGGGAAGAACCTCAACAAGTACGCCTCGCTGTTCAAGACCTCCGAATCCGACGGCAAGGGGCAGCTGCTCGACGGCGACCCGTCGTTCGTCACCAATGACGCGGCCCTGGTGAAGAACCTCAAGCTCGACTACAAGGTCGTGTACGCGGGCAGTGAGACCGCGCTCATCACCGCCTTCCGCCAGTCGGAGAAACAGCAGAAACCGGTCATCGGCTACTTCTACGAGCCGCAGTGGTTCCTGTCGGAGGTGAAGCTGGTCAAGGTCAACCTGCCCGCCTACACCGAGGGCTGCGACGCCGATCCGGCCAAGGTGGCGTGCGACTACCCGCCGTACGAGCTGGACAAGATCGTGAGCAAGAAGTTCGCGGACTCGGGCAGCCCCGCCTACACCCTGGTGAAGAACTTCACCTGGACGAACGACGACCAGAACCTCGTGGCGAAGTACATCGCGCAGGACAAGATGTCGGCCGACGAGGCGGCCGCCAAGTGGGTGGCCGACAACCCCGACAAGGTCAAGGCCTGGCTTCCCACGAGCTGACGCCTGCCCGCGCAACCCCGCGCCCGGCCCGATCGACGACCGCGATCGGGCCGGGCGCGTTGGCGTTTCCCAGCGGTCGGCAAACCGCCTGGAAAACCGTACGGAATCCGACGAACACCCCCTTGACACCCGGAATGCGGCGGGTGACTCTTGTTGCGGAAAGTGCGCTTGGTTGCATATATCGCAACAACGGAGGTGGCTATGACGGTCCCGAGCGTCGTCATCATCGGCGCGGGCGTGGTCGGCGCGGCTCTGGCCGACGAGCTGTCCGCCCGCGGCTGGACCGACGTCACCGTCGTGGACCAGGGGGACGTGCCCGCCACCGGCGGCTCCTCGTCACACGCCCCTGGGCTGGTGTTCCAGATCAACGGGTCGAAGACCATGACCGAGATGGCCCGTTACACGGTGGAGAAGTTCGTCGAGCTGGACAGCTTCCACCAGGTGGGCGGGCTTGAGGTCGCCACCACCCCCAAGCGGCTCGCCGAGCTGCACCGCCGCCACGGCTGGGCGACGGCCTGGGGGATCGAGACCCACCTGCTCACGGCCGAGGAGAGCGCGGCCAGGCACTCCCTGCTCGACGCCGACAAGGTGCTCGGCGGGCTGTACATCCCCACCGACGGCCTGGCCAAGGCGGTCAAGGCGGTCGACGCCCAGCTCACCCGGGCCCGCGAGCGCGGCGTGCGGGTGCTCGCCCGCCACGAGGTGCTGGACGTCAGGACCGAGGGCGGCCGGGTCGCCGCGGTGGTGACCGACCAGGGCGAGATCCCCGCCGACATCGTGGTGTGCTGCGCCGGGATCTGGGGCCCCCGGGTCGCCCGCATGGTCGGCATGAACCTGCCCCTCACCCCGGTCGCCCACCAGCTCGCCTGGACCGGGCAGGTGCCCGGCCTGGCCGGCCAGAAGGTCGAGTGCTCCCGGCCGATCCTCCGCCACCAGGACGCCGACCTGTACTTCCGCGAGCGCTTCGACACGCTCGGCATCGGCTACTACGGCCACCGGCCCATGCCGGTCAGCGCCGACGACATCCTGTCCGTGGACGAGGCCGAGGTGATGCCGTCGGTGCTCACCTTCACGCCCGACGACTTCGCCGAGGCGTGGAGCGAGACCCAGGAGCTCCTCCCGTCCACCCGCTCGGCCAAGGTGGAGGAGGGCATCAACGGCCTGTTCTCCTTCACCACCGACCACCTGCCGCTCATGGGCGAGTCGCCCGAGGTCAAGGGCTTCTGGGTGGCGGAGGCCGTCTGGGTCACCCACTCCGCCGGGGTCGGCCGCGCGATGGCCGAGTGGCTGGTCGACGGCCACTGCTCGACGTTCGACCTGCACGAGTGCGACGTCAACCGGTTCGAGCCGCACCAGGTCGCGCCCGACTACGTGCTGGCCCGCGGCTGCCAGAACTACGTCGAGGTCTACGACATCATCCACCCGCTCCAGCCGATGCGGGAGCCCCGTCCGCTGCGCACCAGCCCGTTCCACCCGCGGCAGCAGGAGCTCTGCGCGGCCTTCCTGGAGGCGTCGGGCTGGGAGCGCCCGCAGTGGTACGCCGCCAACGCGCCGCTGCTGTCCGGACGCGAGATCCCCACGCCGGGGGACTGGGCGGCCCGGTACTGGTCGCCGATCGTCGGCGCGGAGGCGCAGGCCACCCGCGAGGGCGTCGCCATGTACGACATGACCGCGCTCAAGCGGCTGGAGGTCTCCGGACCGGGAGCCGTCGCCTTCCTCCAGCGCCTCACCACCGGCGACGTGGACAAGTCCATCGGCTCCGTGACGTACTGCCTGCTCCTCGACACCGACGGCGGCATCCGCAGCGACGTCACCGTGGCCCGGCTGGGCGCCCAGGAGTTCCAGGTCGGCGCCAACGGCAACCTGGACCTCGACTGGATGGAACGCCACCGGCCCGCCGACGTGTTCGTCCGCGACATCACGCCCGGCACCTGCTGCATCGGCGTCTGGGGCCCCAAGGCGCGTGACCTCGTCCAGCCGCTGACCGCCACCGACCTGACCGCGCTGCGCTACTTCCGCGGCGTCCGCACCTACATCGGCAACGTGCCGGTCACCATGCTGCGCCTGTCGTACGTGGGCGAGCTGGGCTGGGAGATCTACACCACCTCCGACATGGGGCTCAAGCTGTGGGACACCCTGTGGGAGGCCGGCCGGGAGCACGGCGTCATCGCCGCCGGCCGCGGCGCCTTCACCAGCCTGCGGCTGGAGAAGGGCTACCGCTCCTTCGGCACCGACATGACCTACGAGCACGACCCGTACGAGGCCGGGCTCGGGTTCGCCGTCAAGCTCGACAAGGGCGACTTCATCGGGCGCGAGGCGCTGCTCGCCCGCAAGGAGTCGGTCACCCGCAAGCTCACCTGCCTGCTCACCGACGAGGTGGTCATGGGCAAGGAGCCCGTGTACGACGGTGAGCGGCCCGTCGGCCACGTCACCAGCGCCGCCTACGGCTACACGATCGGCAAGGGCATCGCCTACGCGTGGCTGCCCGCCTCGCTCGCCGACCCGGGCCAAGCCGTCCAGATCGGCTACTTCGACCGCAGGGTGGACGCGGTCGTGGCCGAGGAGCCCCTGTTCGACCCGGCGATGACCCGGCTGCGCGGTTAGGAAAGGACCTCACATGATCGACACCCCGCTGGACGTGGTGGACCCGGAGATCCACGCCGCCATCGGCGCGGAGCTGGCCCGGCAGCGATCGACGCTGGAGATGATCGCGTCGGAGAACTTCGCGCCCCAGGCGGTCATGACCGCCCAGGGCTCGGTGCTGACCAACAAGTACGCCGAGGGCTACCCGGGCCGGCGTTACTACGGCGGCTGCGAGCACGTGGACGTGGTCGAGCGGCTGGCCGTCGACCGGGTGAAGGCGCTGTTCGGGGCGGAGGCGGCCAACGTGCAGCCGCACTCGGGCGCCCAGGCCAACGCCGCCGCGATGTCGGCGCTGCTGGAGCCGGGCGACACCATCCTCGGCCTCGACCTGGCCCACGGCGGGCATCTCACCCACGGCATGCGGATCAACTTCTCCGGCCGGCTCTACAACGTGGTCGCCTACCACGTGCGCGAGAGCGACCACCTGGTCGACATGGACGAGGTCGAGCGGCTGGCCCGCGAGCACCGGCCCAGGCTGATCATCGCCGGCTGGTCGGCGTACCCGCGCCACCTCGACTTCGCCGCCTTCCGCCGGATCGCCGACGAGGTGGGCGCGTACCTGATGGTGGACATGGCGCACTTCGCCGGCCTGGTGGCGGCGGGCCTGCACCCGTCGCCCGTGCCGCACGCCCACGTGGTCACCACGACCACGCACAAGACCCTCGGCGGCCCCCGCGGCGGCGTGATCCTGTCCACGGAGGACCTCGCCAAGAAGATCAACTCGTCGGTGTTCCCGGGCCAGCAGGGCGGGCCGCTGGAGCACGTCATCGCCGCCAAGGCGGTCGCGTTCAAGATCGCCGCGGAGGAGGAGTTCCGCGAGCGGCAGCGGCGGACCCTGGAGGGCGCGCGCATCCTCGCCGACCGCCTGCTCGCCCCCGACGCGGTCGCCGCCGGCGTCAAGGTGCTCACCGGAGGCACGGACGTCCACCTCGTCCTGGTGGACCTGCGCGACTCGGAGCTGGACGGCAAGCAGGCCGAGGACCGGCTGCACGCGGCGGGCATCACGGTCAACCGCAACGCCGTGCCGTTCGACCCGCGCCCGCCGATGGTCACCTCCGGCCTGCGCATCGGCACGCCCGCCCTGGCCACCCGCGGATTCGGCGCCGCGGACTTCACCGAGGTCGCCGACGTCATCGTGGGCGCCCTGACCCCGGGCGCCGACCTGGACCACCTGCGCGGCCGGGTCGAGGCGCTCGCCGGCAAGCACCCGCTCTACGGAGCCATCGAGCACTCCCTCCACGGAGAGGCCCGATGAGCCCCCGCCCGCCCGGCGCCGACCTGCCCGAGCACCCCGACCGGCTGTGGAACGCCGCCGAGCCGAAGTCCTCCTACGACGTGGTGATCGTCGGCGGCGGCGGCCACGGCCTGGCCACCGCCTACTACCTGGCCAAGAACCACGGCATCACCAACGTCGCGGTCCTGGAGCGCGGCTGGCTGGCCGGCGGGAACATGGCCCGCAACACCACCATCATCCGCTCCAACTACCTGTGGGACGAGAGCGCCGGGATCTACGAGCACGCCCTCAAGCTCTGGGAGGGGCTGGAGGACGAGCTCGACTACCCGCTGCTGTTCAGTCAGCGCGGCGTCCTCAACCTGGCGCACAGCCTGCAGGACGTGCGCGACAGCGTCCGGCGGGTGGAGGCGAACCGGCTCAACGGCGTGGACGCCGAATGGCTGGACCCGCGGCAGGTCAAGGAGGTCTGCCCGATCGTCGAGATCTCCCCGGACGTGCGATACCCGGTGATGGGGGCGACGTTCCAGCCGCGCGCCGGCATCGCCAAGCACGACTACGTCGCGTGGGGGTTCGCCCGCGCCGCGGCGGCGCTCGGCGTCGAGTTCATCGAGAACTGCGAGGTCACCGGGCTGCGGGTGAGCGACGGCCGGGTCACCGGCGTCGAGACCACCCGCGGGAGCATCGCGGCGGGCCGGGTGGCGCTGTGCGCCGCCGGGCACACCTCGGTCGTGGCCGCCACCGCCGGCATCGACCTGCCGCTGCAGAGCCACCCGCTCCAGGCGCTGGTCTCCGAGCTGCTGGAGCCGGTGCACCCGACGGTCGTCATGTCCAACGCCGTCCACGTGTACGTCAGCCAGGCCCACAAGGGCGAGCTGGTGATGGGCGCGGGCATCGACGCGGCCAACTCCTACCGCCAGCGCGGCGCCTTCCACATCATCGAGCAGCAGATGGCCGCGGCGCTGGAGCTGTTCCCGATCTTCGCCAGGGCGCACGTGCTGCGCACCTGGGGCGGCGTCGTGGACGTCACGCCGGACGCCTCGCCGATCGTCGGGCTGAGCCCGGTCGACGGCCTGTATCTCAACTGCGGCTGGGGAACCGGTGGGTTCAAGGCCACGCCCGGCGTGGGCTGGTGCTTCGCCCACACGGTGGCCCACGACGAGCCGCACCCCCTCGCCGCTCCCTTCTCTCTTGACCGATTCGTCACCGGGGCGCTCGTCGACGAGCACGGCGCCGCCGCGGTCGCGCACTGAGGACGTCACATGCTGCTGATTCCCTGCCCATGGTGCGGGCCTCGCGAGGAGGCCGAGTTCCACTACGGCGGACAGGCCCACGTCGCCTACCCGGAGGACCCGGCCGCGCTCTCCGACGAGGAGTGGGCCCGCTACCTGTTCTTCCGCGACAACCCCAAGGGCGTGTTCGCCGAGCGGTGGAGCCACTCCGCGGGCTGCCGCCGCTGGTTCAACGCCCTGCGTGACACCGCGACCAACCAGATCCACGGCGTCTACCGGGTCGGCGAGCCGCGGCCGGTGGCGTCGTGAGGCGCGACGGCGGCGGCCGGATCGACCGCTCCCGGGTGCTGCGCTTCCGGTTCGACGGGCAGGAGTACACCGGCCACCCCGGTGACACCCTGGCCTCCGCGCTGCTGGCCAACGGCGTGCGCCAGGTCGCGACGAGCGTCAGGCTGGGCCGCCCGCGCGGCGTCTTCGCCGCGGGCGGCGAGGAGCCCAACGCGGTCGTCCAGATCGAGGAGCCGTTCCCCGAGCCGATGCTGACCGCCACCACCGTCGAGCTGTACGACGGCCTGGTGGCCCGCAGCCTCGCCGGTCAGGGGCGGCTGGCCGCCGGGCCCGACCCGGCACGCTACGACGCCGTCCACGCCCACTGCGACGTCCTGGTGGTCGGCGCCGGTCCGGCCGGACTGGCCGCGGCCCGCGCCGCAGCCGCCACCGGCGCGCGCGTGATCCTCGCCGACGACCAGCCCGAACCGGGCGGCGGCCTCCTCGGCTCCCGCGACGAGGTGGACGGCGTGCCCGGCGCCGAGTGGGCCGCCGCGACGGCGGCCCACCTGGAGGAGCAGCCCGAGGTCAGGGTGCTGCGGCGGACCACCGTCTTCGGCTACTACGACGACAACTACCTGGTCGCCGTCGAGCGGCGCACCAACCACCTGGGCGCGGCGGCTCCCGCACACGTGGCCCGCGAGCGGGTCTGGCGGATCAGGGCGCGGCGGGTGGTGCTGGCCACCGGCGCGCACGAGCGGCCGATCGCCTTCGCCGGCAACGACCTGCCCGGCGTGATGCTGGCCGGCGCCGCCCGCACCTACGCCACCAGGTACGGCGTGCTGCCGGGCCGCCGGGCCGTGGTGTTCGCCGCCAACGACGGCGCCTACGCCGCCGCCCTCGACCTCGCCGACGCGGGCGTGGACGTGGCGGCCGTCGTGGACCCGCGGCCCGCCGCCGGTGAGCTCGTCGCCGCCCGGCTGCGCGAGCGCGGCGTCGAGCTGCTGGCCGGGCACGTGGTGACGGCCGCCCGGGGCGACGGGCAGGTCTCCTCGGTCGAGGTCTCCCCGGTCTCCTCAGGCGGCGTCTCCTCCATCGACGCCGACCTGCTGCTCGTGTCGGGCGGCTGGAACCCGGTCGTCCACCTGTTCAGCCAGTCGGGCGGCACGCTGCGCTACGACGAGGCGATCGGCACGCTCGTCCCGGACGCCTCCACCCAGGCGGTCGAGGCGGCCGGGGCCGCCAGGGGCGTGTTCGCGCTGCCCGGCTGCCTGGCCGACGGCACCGGCGCGGGCGCTCGTGCCGCGTCGGCGTCCCGAGCCGCGTCGGCGTCCCGTCCCGTGGAGGCGCCGCGGGCGGAGGAGACGCCGGAGGCGGCCCCTCTGGCGTACTGGCTGGTCCCGGCCGACGACTACACGGGCCACTTCGTGGACCTGCAGCGCGACGTGACGGTGGCCGACGTCCACCGGGCGACCGGCGCCGGGCTGCGCTCCGTCGAGCACGTCAAGCGCTACACCACCGCAGGCACGGCACACGACCAGGGCAAGACCTCCGGCCTGCTGACCTCGGCGGTCGTGGCCCAGGCCCTGGGCGTCCCGGTGGCCGAGCTGGGCACGACCACGTTCCGCGCCCCGTACCAGCCCGTGAGCTTCGCGGCGCTGGCCGGGCGGGACCGCGGCGCGCTGCACGACCCGGTCAGGGTGACGGCGCTGCACGAGTGGCACGTCGCGAACGGCGCGCTGTTCGAGAACGTCGGCCAGTGGAAGCGCCCCTGGTACTACCCGCGTCCCGGTGAGGACATGGAGGCCGCGGTGCTGCGCGAGTGCGCGGCCGCGCGCGAGGGCGTGGCCGCGATGGACGCCTCCACCCTCGGCAAGATCGACGTGATCGGCCCCGACGCCGGGGAGTTCCTGGACCGGCTCTACACCAACCTGATGAGCTCGCTGAAGGTCGGCTCCATCCGCTACGGCGTGATGTGCCGGCCCGACGGGATGGTGTTCGACGACGGCACCGTGATCCGCGTCGCCGACGACCACTTCCTCGTCACGACCACGACCGGCAACGCGGCGGCCGTGCTCGACTGGATGGAGGAGTGGCTCCAGACCGAGTGGCCGTGGCTGCGGGTCCACCTCACGTCGGTCACCGAGCAGTGGGCCACGGTCGCGCTCGTCGGCCCCGGCTCGCGCGAGGTGCTCGCGGGCCTGGCGCCCGGCCTCGCGGTGGGCGTGGACGACTTCCCGTTCATGACGTGGCGCGAGGCGGAGGTGGCCGGCGTCCCCGCGCGGGTGTGCCGGATCAGCTTCTCCGGCGAGCTGGCCTTCGAGATCAACGTGACGTCCTGGGACGGCCTGCGCCTGTGGACGGAGATCATGGACACCGGCCTGGTGACCCCGTACGGGACCGAGACCATGCACGTGCTGCGGGCCGAGAAGGGTTACCCGATCGTCGGCCAGGACACCGACGGCACCGTCACGCCGCAGGACCTGGGTATGTCCTGGGTCGTGTCGAAGAAGAAGCCCGACTTCGTCGGCAAGCGCTCCTTCTCGCGGGCCGACACCATGCGGACGGACCGCAAGCAGCTCGTCGGCCTGCTGCCGGAGGATCCGGAGGTCCTGCTGCCCGAGGGGACCCACCTGGTGTCCACGGGCACGCTGCCGGAGCCGCCCGTGCCCATGCTCGGCCACGTGACGTCCAGCTACCGCAGCGCGGCGCTGGGCCGCACGTTCGCGCTCGCGCTGGTGCGGGGCGGGCAGGGCCGGCACGGCGAGCGGCTGTACGCGCCCGTCGGGGACACGCTGGTGCCCGTCACCGTCACCTCCCACGTCCTGTACGACCCGGAAGGAGCGCGCCGTGATGGCTGAGCGCAGGAGTCCGGCCGCGGCTTACGCCGGCCGGTTCGAGGCCGCGTCCCGGGGTGGGGCGCTGCGGCTGGCGGAGCTGCCGTTCCTCACCCAGATCGATGTGCGCGTCGATCCGTCGTCCCCGGCGGCCGGGGACATCGGGGACGCGCTCGGCGTGCCCCTGCCGGTCGAGCCGGGCACGGCCGTACGGGCCGGGTCGGGGGCCGACGAGGTGACCGTGGCGTGGCTCGGCCCGGACGAGTGGCTGGTCGTCGCGCCCGAGGGCCACCGGGTGGAGCTGCTGCGCAAGGGGCTCGGCGACCGGCACGGGTCGATCGTGGACGTGTCGGCCCAGCGCACCGCCCTGCTGGTCACCGGCCCGCGCGCGCGGGACCTGCTGGCCCACGGCTGCGCCCTCGACCTGCACCCGGCCGTCTTCGGGCCGGGCGCGTGCGCGCAGACCACGCTGGCCAGGGCCCAGGTCGTGCTGATCCCGCGGGAGGACGGCTTCCTCTTGCTGGTCCGCTCGTCGTTCGCGGCGTACCTGGCGGAGTGGCTGCTGGACGCGGCGGCGGAATACGTGGCATGAGCATCGGCGTCTTCGACCTGTTCAAGGTCGGCATCGGCCCGTCGAGCTCGCACACCGGCGGCCCGATGGCCGCCGCGCACAAGTTCGCGCGCGGCCTCGACCAGGACGGCCTGCTCGACCAGGTCGCCCGCGT
>NZ_JABWGN010000019.1 GCF_013363975.1 Nonomuraea montanisoli
GCCAGCAACGACGAACGCACCGCCGCTCTGCAAGACTTCCTGCACACCTACAACCACCACCGCTGCCACACCGCGCTCGGAGGCCAACCACCGATCACCCGCGTCAACAACCCTGCGGGTCAATACAGTTAGCCGCCGCCGTCTCCATCCCCAACGGGTTCCTCCTGTACGAGAAGGCCGCCTCGGTCAAGGACGACGACCCCGAGACGAGCTGGAGCGTCAGCGGCAGGAAGACCGCCCCCCTCGTGGTGGACCCGTGCGAGCGGCCCAGGCTGGGCCAGGCCGGGCGGACCGCGGCCAAGACCATCGTCTACACGGCCGTGCCCGACTACTCCAAGTCCGAGCAGGTCGTCCTGTACGCCTCCGAGGCCGCCGCGCGCAAGGCCATGACCGACCTGCGCGCCGCCGCCACGGCCTGCCGCACCGGCGGCTACCGCTACGCCGTCGCGCCCCTGGCCCTGGGCGACGAGGCCGTGACCCTGTCGGGCCAGAGCTACCAAGGCGGCAAGCCGGCCATCGGCGGCGAGCGCGCCGTGGTCGTCCGCCGCGCCGACGCCCTGATCCTCTACACGCGGGCGGGGGAGTGGGGCAAACCCGCCAAGACCGACTACCGGGAGCAGGTCAAGGACGCCCGGCGGATGCTCGGCAAGATCTGCACCGTCGCACAGTGCGAAATGTCCCGATCTTGAGACATTCTCATGACCCGATCAGGACCCACTCTTCGCGAAGATTGAGAAACAGGCGTGTGCCGGAACGCCGTTGCCAGTCCGTTCCGGCACACGGCTATCTCCCCCGTCGTCCTGCCACGACGGGGGACGTCGAGCCCGGCGTCGGCCCGGGGGCCGCCGGGCTCCCAGCACATCCGCTGATCTGGCGGCGGTTCGGACACTGCGCGTGATGCGATGGACGTGTTCGACATCACGAGCACTGGCCCCGCCCGCATGCTCTCGCTGATGGGGGAGAGAGTGCGAAGCATCCGCCATCCACGGACGCGACCACTATGCCTGGTAGCGGAGGGCTGGTGGCAGGGTGAGCGCTCCGGCGAGCTCGGCGCCGAATGTCGGTGTGTCAACGGCGACGTGGGACGATTCTATGGACGTCCGGGGCGAAGACACATGCAGCCCTTCCGGGGGGCCACCTCTGCAAGGCCGTCGCCGTCCTTCAGAATCACCGTTTCGCTCACGCCGCCCGAAGATGAAAATGTTCACGGAATTGCCGGTTCAGGAAAACATTCGCCATTCATGCCGGTGCGTGGAAGTCTGAAGAGGGTATGACGATGGGGTGGGCGGCCGGACATCCTATGATTGTGTGATTATCGGGGCCGGATCTCTGCCACTGGAGGCGCGGTCCTGATTAGGTGGACCCGGCGGAGCTTCCGGGCGCGATCGCGAACGGGCAGCGGATCGCGACGAGCCATGACTGGGGATTACGCAGCGCGCCGGATGGATATGGGAGGAGCACCGCTCTCCCTCAGGGGAAGCTGGTCGGCGGCTCGTCGGCGATAAATGGATGTCTCGCCTAGCGCGGATCGGCGGCGGACTATGCCGACGGGCGAGCGCCGGAAATCCGGGCTGGTCTTTCGACGAGGTGTTGGGGTCGTTCCGGTCGATCGAGAGGGACCTCGATTTTGGTGACCTGCTCTGGCACGGCGATGATGGTCCGTTGCTGATCCGTCGCCCCGACGAGGCCGAGATGGAGCCATTGCAGGTGGCGTTTCTGCAAGCGGCCGCGGAAGTCGGACATCCCTCAGTAGGGGATCACAATGCTCCCTCTGTCGTAGGCGCGGGTCGACTACCCCTCAACCAACTGAACGGGAAGCGAATAAGCTGCGCGATGGCCTTAACGGGCGCGCCGCTGCCGTCGTGCTGGCCAGGTCCGGCGAGCGGATCGAAGCCGGTGAGGTCGTCCTCACCGCAGGCGCCCTCAGTAGCCCGGTCGTTCTGATGCGGTCTGGAGTCGGGCCTGCGAATGAGCTGGCCAGAGCTGGCGTGAAGCCGGTCCACCACTTGTCCGGGGTCGGCCACGGTCTATGCCGGGGGAGCGGTTCGGTCCGGGCTCCCGGCCTCCAAGTGCTCATGCGCACAGGAAGGGCGCGGCGGGAACACTTCGCGCGGTTCCTGATCTCGGCACTGAAGCCGACCTCCGAAGGCAGTCTGCGACTGTGCTCGCCGGATCCATACGAGCCGGCCCTCATCCATCGGGGCCTTCTGCGCGAGCGGGCAGACACACTGACACTGGCCGAGGGCATGCGGGCCGCACGCGAGATTGCCACTGCCGACCCGATAGCCGGCCTCCTGGAATCGAAAGAGGATGCGCAACCTCCCGGGGAGGTACAGGAGGACGGCAGCCTCATGGAGCGGTGGCTTCGAGAGAATGTGCGGAGTTACCACCATCCGGTCGGCACGTGCAGAATAGGTCCAGATCCGGCAAAGGGTGCAGTCGTCAGCAGCGAGGGCACGCTTTATGGGCTGGGCGGGCTCACGGTTGCGGACGCCTCGATTATGCCGTGTATTCCATCGGCGAACACCAACTTGTCGACGATAATGCTTGCAGAACACCTCGCTCGCCACTTTGATGGATGATGTCGCAGACGATGCTCTCGAATCAATGACCCTACGGCAGCGATCGAGACGTTCCCGAGGCGAGGCGAACGATGGAAGCCCCGGAGGCCGCAGGCGCGAAGATCTACTTTGCGTCCCGCACGAATAACCTCAGCTCGGGCGGGATCGGGGCCTGGATCCGCCTCGTGCGCAGTCGCGGTGCCGTCGATCTCGCCGTGGGGAATCCCGAGTATCCCGAGACCCCTGTCGCGATGATCAGTGCGGTATGTGCCGCGATCAAGAGCGGTTGCAATCAGTATGAAGATCCATTCGGGGCGAAGGCCGCGCGGGTTGCGCTCGCGCGCACGTTCGGGCGAAACGCTGATCCCGAGACGGAACTCACGATCACGTGTGGGGCGACCGAAGGGCTGACCGCGGCGCTGCTGGCCTTGGTGGAGCCGGGTGACGAGGTCGTGACATTCGAGCCGCTCTATCAGAACCATCTGGACGCCATCCGGCTGGCCGGCGGGCAGGCTCGCCTGGTGAGACTGCGTCCGCCCCGCTGGCGCTACGATCCAGCCGAGCTTCGTCGGGCGTTCGGGGCGCGGAGCCGCGTGTTCCTGCTGAACACCCCGCACAACCCGACGGGGCGGGTCTTCGAAGCAGCCGAGATCGCCGAGATCGCCGAGCTGTGTTTGCGTTGGAACACCGTGATGGTGAGCGACGAAGTGTATGCGGACTTCGTATTCGGTGACCGGCGCCATGTGTCCGTAGCGGATGTCGCCGAGCTCGCTCCTCGAGCGGTCGTGGTGGGCAGCCTTTCCAAAAGCCATGCTGTCAGCGGCTGGCGGCAAGGTTTCCTTTGGGCAAGGGCGGCGACCACTCAGGTTCTTCGCCAGGTCCACGTTGCCCTGACCGGTGGCGCGGCAGCGCCCCTTCAGCAGGCTTTCGTGCAACTGGACGCCTGCGGCCACGCGGGCGGGAATGGCGGCGTAGGGATGGAGGAACGTCTCGGCCGCGCTATGGCGATCTTCCAGGGGAGAGGGCTGGAATGCATAGCCCCCGAGGGCGGCTGCTACTTCATGGTCGACGCCGGTGATGCCGGGCAGGATTCATGTTCGTACGCCGACTGGCTGCTGGAGAATCGCCGTGTCGCAGTAGCCCCCGGATCGCTGTTTTATGCTTCTCCGGCTGACGGCCTCGACTACTTCCGTGTTGCCTTCAACAAGTCCGATGAGACGTTATGGAGAGCACAAGCTCGGATGTCGGATAGCGGCCGGGGATCGGCGCCGACGGACGACAGGACGTGCAAGTGAAAGCGATCGTCTTGCTCGGCCTGACGTTCGCGTTCTGGTTTTGCCTTCCCGGCATCGCGAGCGGGGCAGGGAAGATCAGGCTTGTGGTGGCGCCGGCGAAGTTGAGCCTGGTGGCCGGTGAGACCGCGACGGTGGACGTGTTGGCCAGACTGCCCGACGACATGACCATCGCGGATGTGACGCTGACGACGGTGCCGCGACCGGATCTGAAGGTGACTCCACCTGACCCGCGTCCGATCGCCCCTTCGAGCGGCTGGCGGGTCAGCGTCACGATGATCTCGGATCAGCTCACCTCCGGCGAATTGGTGCTGGTGGCGCGGGCCAAGAAGGTGTCCGGCCTGACCCTCGCGCACCTGCCGGTTGAGGTTCGCCGTGGCTCCGGTCACTCCGAACTTCTCAAGATGACAGTGACTTCGGCGCATCCGGATCTGGCCGAACGGCGACCCGTTCTGACCAACGTCACCGTGCAGAACGTTGGCACGGTCGCCGTTCAGCTGCGTGAGGTGTGGGTTCGGCTGCCGCCGGGACTGCGCGGCTGTGTCGAGGAGCGATGCGCGCCAGGGGAAATAAGTCGACGTGTCGTCCCTGAATCCTTGGAACCCGGCGCCGTCGCCATATACGACTTCCTTGTCGAAGCCACGAAGCAGGCCCGGACCGGCCGCCAGCTGATGCTTTATGGCGTGACTGGTGATTACGCCGAGAACGGCCGTCTGCGTCCGGTCGCCGTCGTTGCAAGTCAGGAAGTCACGTACGCTGTGCTCGGGGAGTCCGAGTTCCTCACTGCGATCGGGATCCCATCGTTCTTGGTGTTGCCGGGCTTCCTGGCGCTCATGTCCTATCGCTTGGTCGCTCGTCGGTACAACGCTGCCGACGAGGTGCTGCCGTCCCTCGAGGTGAGCGCTCCCGAGTTCCTGACCTTGTCAGCCACGCTCTCGGTTCTGGCGATACCGATGTTCTGGCTGGTCACGTGGTTGCTGGGAGATCCGCACACCTACCTCACCGGCTACGGTGTGGACGACCTGCTGGCGGTATGGCTGGCGTCCGTTCTGATCGGTCTGTGTGCCTTCGGCATCCCACGGTTCGTGCTCGTGTGGCGGGAACACCGCCGCACTCCACGCCCTTCCGACCGGCCACAGCAGTTTCTGGAACGCCTGTCGGCCGCGGGCGCATCGGTGATGTTGCCGCAGGTGCGGGTCGAGCTGCGCAGCGGGGCGCCACCGAAGCAGCTCTACACATTCACGCCGGGAACACGCCAGGACGGTTCGGTCTGGGTGGTCCCGGCCATCCGGTATTCCTTCGAGCAAGAGGCGGCTGATGCGGATGTCGAGCGGCTACGGGAGGTGCTGGACGGGACGGCCTCTGCGGCAGCTGTGCTGAAAGCGGTCCGTCAGACCTCCACCGTGCGGCTCGCTTGGGCACCGGGCCCGGTTTGCGGGCCCAAGCTCGTCGGGCCGTCGAAGATCGTGGATGAGGTCCAGCCTGCGTGCCTGCTGCGGCAGTCCACGAGTTCCGGCTGGAAATAGCAAGGCGGGGCAGTCTCCCGGAGACTGCCCCTGAATGAGTTCCTCCACTCACCCGGTCAATCCCAGGCCGTCGGCGGGCCGCGCCGCGAGTCTTGGAACGAATCAAACACAAGCTACAAGAACTGTTAACCGGGGGCAACATGTCCGCGAGGTTCCTGCAGGTACGCGTGTCCCATATATGGACCGAGACCACGCCCGCACTGCTACGGCCCGCACCGTCGTCACCGGTCATTCCTCGGCTGACACTGCCTGCGCACTATCAGCGCGCTTTCCACCATGCACAAGTGAACGCGAGCGTGCAGCCGCTGTCTGCCGGCATATGGCCGACGGTCGCGGATCCCGGATCGATCCTCACCGTCCCTTGGACGCAGCGTGACGGCGCAATCGCAGAGATCAACAACTTCTGGCATCGGACATCGGGCTACCGCGACTACGCGAAGGTGTCCGCCGAGCGGGCCTGGCGGGCTCAGATACCGCTCCGCCTGGCGCGATCGACGCGTGCGGTGACGAGGGATGGTCAGCACCGGGCCATGCTCGACGGCTTCTGTCATCCGCTGGGCAACACGATCGCGCTCACCCACATTCTGTTGGGCGAGTTCAGCGCAGCCGAGCTTGCCGCCTCGCTGGCTTCGCTCGAACGGGAGTCCTTCTATCGGATGGCGGACGAACCGGATACAGGCTGGCGGCGGTTGAGCGGGATGGCATCGGATCTGTTGACCCGCGTCGACGAGGCGCGTCGTGCCGATCAGGAGCCCGACCCGGGCTATTGCCCGGAGCCCTTCGTCCTCGTTTCCGTGATCCAGGCGACGGGTGCCCTGACAGAGTTCCGGACAGCCAGTGGCGGCGACACCCATCGCTTGCTTGACGCCTTGGCCGACCGTAACCGCCTGGAGGAGGTCGGTGAGCCGCGACCTCTCGCGGAGCAGACGATCACAGGACGTGCTGAGCGGGCGGGCGGGCTGATCTACGGCAAGGATCGGGCCAGGGTCATCTGGGCCCCCTACCGATTCTTGGCCGGAGGGAAGACCCGATGGTTGAGCTGCTATCACCGCAATCTTCTCCTCGCGACGGCGCTCACCGATGCCTGGCTCGGAGTGATCGCCTGGGCGTCCGGCGCACTGACCGAGGGGGCGCTCCCCACAGGTGGCGACGAACTGGTGGAGCGAACAGCTCGGCTGCTTGGGTTCGTGTACGGCGTCAGAAGCACGGCAAAAGTCGTGTATCGCTCGCGGAGTACGGCTGCTCAGATTCGCGACAGTGGCCTGTCTGCCGAGCTGATTCAGGCGAGGGAGTATATTGGAATCACGGAAGAACTTTTCCCCATAAATATCGGACCGGCTTGAATCATGGCCATGTATAGCCCCAATTCGTTATGATCATTGATGTCGCCTCAATGGTTACGCAAGTCCATCTGCAAAGAGTCGTGGATAGCTGCTAGGCTCCCTCCAGTCTGCATTCGCGGAGGGGGTCGTCATAAGCCGGGACGGTGTCCGCAGCGGCCGCGACGCCGAACAGCGTGGCCGAATAGCGGAGCGCACATTTCTCGATATCCTTGACTGGTGGCTGCACAACGCTGGTGCTCCTCAGCCTGCCCAGTTCAGTCCGGACAGCCAGAAGATCGACTATCGGGTCGAGATTCCGCCGCTCTGGTCACCGGCCGAAGCGGTCGCCATCACCTGGCAGATCAAAGCCACTGACCGCTTCACTCCGGAGCCCGACAGCCCGCTGGGCGTGCCGGCCCTCAAATTCCGGATGAAGTTCAAAGATCTCCAGGCATTGCGTGACGCCAGCCTTTCCGGCTCGACCTTCATGCTCGCGCTGGCGGTACAGAAGAATCCACAGCAAGTGCCCAACGATCTGCTGCTGGTGGCGCCTCCCGACCGATTCGCATGGTACGGGCTGAACCTCGCCGAATATTTCCGCCGCACTGAATGGCAGCGGCATGGCGGCACGCTTTACATCCCGCTGCAGAACAGCCTGAACCTAGCCACGTTCTCCCTGCTGTGGAGTGCATTGTGGGTGTCGAAGTTCTTCGGCAGGCTCAGCAGTCCGGAGGTTCTGGGGGCACCGAAGCTGCGCGAGGTGATCCCCCGGGTCTTCGACCGGAGGGAGAGCCTCCGCCTCTCTCCCACCGGGAGCTGGGATTTCCTTCTCACCGAGCTGCCGAGATTCCAGCCCGAGCTCGACCCGCCGGTGTTTCGCGACGTCAACTTCAGACTTGGTCTGGCCGGTGCGCTCAGCATCATCAGAAAGCGTATGTACGAGGCTGCCGGCTGCCTGGATGTGGTCCGCAATTACTGCCCCGAATCACTGTACGGAACAGCGAATCTATGGCTGTTCTCGACTGCATACCACCATTTCATGAGTGCCACGGGAGAGATCGGAGCCGGGCGGCACGACTTCGTCAGTCAGCGCCTGCTTCCACTGCCCGAATATGAAATAAGCGACACGAGCAGGATGCTCCTCAGCATACTGTGGCACGTCGTGCTGCGCTATCGTGCGCTCGGCACGGAGGTTCAACTCGTGGCCAAGCCCTCGAAAGGCGCCGGCGAGGACTACAGTTACTACGGTGGCGGGATCGGCTACTTCCCGTGGATCACGCTTGCTGACGATCAGGTGCAGTGGATGGTCGAGATGGGTGCCACGCGCAACATGGCCGACAATCTTGATTTTCTCAACGAGCAGGCGCAGAACCGGCAACTAGGCAGCGCGCAAACGGTGGCGGACGCGGCCCGACTGTTCCAGATGCCGAAGTCGGAGCTAGAACTCCCCGATGAATGCCCGCACCTCTTCTTCCCGCAGGAGAACATGTTCCTGCGCTACCCCACCGAGCTCTTTCGTAGGTAGCGCCCACCGACATCCAATGCTGAATGACCGCTTCGCGGACAAGCGTGGAAAGGAAATGCCATGGTCGGTCACAGCCCGCAGAGCAACCGGGAACGCCTTCGCGCCGAGGTGCTGCCCAACATTGATCTACGCCCGTTCATCGACGGTGCCTTCGTGGAACCTAAGAGCCACCGGACACTATCGGTACTGGAGCCGGCCACCGAGAACACGCTGGCCGAAATGCCCTGCGTCGACACGGACGACGTCGATGCGGCAGTGACCGCGGCGCGTCATGCCTTCGACTCGGGCCCTTGGCCGAGGATGACTCCGCAAGAGCGCGGCGTGGTGCTCAGGCGGCTGGCCGAACTCATCGACCGCGACGCCGAGAAGCTCGCATTGCTTGAGTCCGCAGACACCGGCAAGCTGCTCAAAGGCGTACGCGGGTGGGACGTCCCGCACGCCGCCACCGTCTACCGTTACTACGCCGACCTGGCCGAAGGCCTTGTCGATCGGACGCTCCCCTCGGTCGGAGAGGTTCGTGTCTGGACCCGTCGGGAGCCGATCGGGGTCTGCGCCGCGATCTTGCCATGGAACTTCCCCTTTCCGTGCATGTCGTGGAAGCTCGCGCCGGCCCTGGCGGCCGGGTGCACGGTGGTCGTCAAGTCCGCCGAGCGCGCTCCGCTGTCGGCGCAGTACCTCGCGGGCCTCGTCGCGGAGGCCGGATTCCCGCCCGGAGTCGTCAACATCCTCATGGGAGAAGGGCCGGTCGCCGGCGGCGCATTGGTCGCTGACCCCAGGATAGACATGGTGACGTTCACCGGCAGCGTCGCCACTGGTCAGCAGATCGCGCGGCGTGCGGCGAATGGTGTCGCACGTACGACGCTCGAGCTGGGCGGAAAGTCCCCGAATGTCATCTTTGCTGACGCAGATCTGGACAGTGCGGTTGCGGGCACCATCGACGGGATGTTCTCCGTCCAAGGCCAGAACTGCTGCGCTGCCAGCCGCACCTTTGTCGAGCGCCCCATTTTCAATGAGTTCCTCGAGCGTCTGGGCGCCGCTGCGCTGGCGCGCCGCCTCGGCGACCCGATGGACGAGGCCACCGAGCAAGGTCCGCAGATCGACCGCGCACACCTTGAGCGGATTGATGGCTATGTCCAGCGCGCACTGGCCGCCGGCGCCAAGGCCGCAGTCGGCGGCAGGCCCTCGAAGATCGGCGCGCTCTGGTACGAGCCAACGATCATCACTGGTGCCGTCCCTTCCATGGAGATCTCCCGAGAGGAGGTCTTCGGTCCAGTTGGCTGTGTCTATCCCTTCGACGGCTTCGATGAGGGTGTGGGCGCGGCCAATGACACGGAGTACGGGCTGTCGGCCTCTGTGTGGACCGGCGACCGAAAGGTGGCCGACCGGTTCGCCGCGGTGGTGCGCGCCGGGACATGCTGGATCAACTGCTTCGGCTACTTCATGGAGTACGCCCCATGGGGAGGGGTCAAGAAGTCGGGGCTCGGCCGTGAACTCGGTGCCGAGGGGCTCGAGGAGTTCCTGGTGACCAAGACGCTCTACAGCACGTTCGGCGAGCCCTGATGGTCCCTGATCCTTCCTCTCCCAGCCTGGCTCGGGCCAGGCTGGGAGAGTTGGTCAACTATGTCGGGCAACTGCGCATCTATTCGTTCGTCGACCTTGTCCTACTGCTGGCCGCATTGGGTGCCGCATTACCGGTTGCGTTCGGGATCAGCCTGCTGTGGTTCGGTTTTCTCATCCATTTGGAGTGGCGGCACCGCGACGCCGGCCGGCTTCTGTGGCCATGGTATGCATGGGTCATCCCGTGGATCGCGGGCGCGATCGTACTCCACAGTGTGTGGCTCCTGCCGTTTTTTGTGCTTGCCGTGGCTTATGCGCTCAAAAAGCGCTGGCCTTCCTGTGCCGCAGTGTCCCCGCTGCTCAACGGTGGCCTCAAGGTGACTCTGGTACTGCTCATTCCTGGCGTTCCAGCTGCCCTGTGCGTCCTGGTCTTCGTGATCATGACAATGCGCAATCTCATCGGAGACTTGCGGGACGCCGGCAAGGACGCGCGCGAGGGTGTGCAGACCATACCTGTGCTGTTGGGCTACCAACGGCACACGCCCTGGATCTACCCCGCTGCATTGGCGCTGACGTCCGGGATCTGGGTTTACCTGGGGGGACTGCCGTGGTGGTGCTGGATCGGTGCGGTCCTCATCCAGGCGGGCACCTATCGCCTTACGCCACGATAGCCATTTCGATCATTCGTCAGTTGCTTCGCCAACATAGCGGAACCGCTCCACCCGCTGTCCGGCAACCTCGATATGCTCGGTGAAGTTCTTGACTCCGCGCACCCAGATGTGGCGGTCGCCGTACGCAGGTGAGTCGAATAGCGCTTGGTAGACGACCACCTCCTCGCCGACCTGTTCATCCGCGCCGGTGCCTTCCACGCCGTGACCGAAACCGATCACCTGATAGCGATTGCCGCTGAAATGCTCGTAGACGCCGGGCTTGATTCCGTGGTCGCCCATCAATTGTGATTCCTCGGACTCGATAGCGGTTGGATATACCTAAACTATCGTATCGCGCGATCGTATGCGAGGATACCTGCACTGATGAGGGAACTCCGTCTTGACGGCTCTGAGTGGTCCGTAGTCGCAGCCGCTGGTGATGAGCCGGACGGGGTTCCCAGATAACAGCATTTGCCCCAAGTTCAACCGGAATATCGCGATACCTCGCGTATTGCTCCGGGCGAGTGCACTTCTGGCCTGTTCGATCACTCGAAGCGGACCATCCTGGTGAGATTGCCGGCTCTTTCTGCACGCGAAGGCCGGTTGTATGGCCGTCGATCGTTCTTGGTCTCGTCGCGGATCGCCCGCCTGGTTTCATCTAGCGGATGCCGAGCTGCAGACTGAGCGAGTCGACGGTTGACCGGAGACCGCCACGCTGCGCCGCCACACGCTGTCGCTGCGCGCTGGACCCCAGTCGGTGGAGCCGATCCAGCAGACACTCGACAGTCCTCCAGTCTCCTGCCTTCTCCAGATGAGGGCGGAGGCGGGAGCAGAGCCGCCTTATCAACGTGAAGGCCGGCGCGACTTCATCGGTACCGGCATCTATGATCATTCCCTCCAGCCCCTCTCGTGCGGCTCGCCAGATCATCCCATTCACTTTGGCGTCATCGAGATGTGGCGGCATGGCACCGGTCCTGATGTCGTGCAACGCCTCCAGGACCAATGCGCGCGCAAGCGCGGCGATGAGCATGGTGTCCGCGACAGTTGGTTGGCTGTCCGCAATCCTGACTTCGACCGTGGAAAAGGCAACGGACGGACGAGCCCACCAGTAGACGCCGCTTGCGTCCAGCGCCACCCCATGACGCTGGAATTGCCTGACCGTCGTGCTGAATTCGGCGTGGTCCGACATTACAGGCGGCGCGGTGATCGTCGGCCATCGACCGGCTATGATCGCTCGCCAGCTGGCGTAGCACGTGTCGCGTCCTAGGTGAAAAGGCGAGTTGGCGCTTATCGCCAGCAAATAGCTCAGCCATGGCCGCAGGTATCCGCAGACCCGTACAGCGTCCTCGATGTTCGAAACACCCACATGCACATGCAGACCACACGTCCCCTGCTCCTCGAGCAGTGCGCCGAACCTGTCGAACAGCGCTGAATAGCGAGGGATATCCCGCAGCGGGGGCGGTGGTACATCGCCTAATGGTGGCGTGGCCGAGGCCAGGATCTTCCAGCCGTGTTGAGCTGCTATTTTGGCAAGAATGCGGCGGCCGCGTATAAGAGCAAGGGCGGCCGTGGTAAGATTTCCGCAAACAGGGGTCTTGAGCTCGATCTGCATGGGAGTCAATTCGCCTGTTACGGATATGTCCAGCTGATCCACAGCGGACAGGACGGTCTCCGCGGCCGGCACGGGAGCACGTGTCGCCGCATCCACTATGTAGAACTCCTCCTCGATCCCAAGCGTTCCTATTCTCGCCATAATCGCTACCCGCAATCCGCGAGTAGCATCGCCGGGGTCGCCGGCACAGCGATCCGCCAAACGTGAGCGGACTGATGGAGAAGCAGAGCGGGGTCGGCGCGTGCAAGGACGTCTGGCATCTGACTTCTACTCCCTTCCTGGCGATGCCTCGAGTCTGAGGGGGGATGGGTCGGTGTGTCCCACCGCCTCCAAAACCTATTCGTGCATCCTTCCCCGGGGGCGGAGTGCTCAGACAGAGCCATCTCGGTGGGCCTCCCTGTGGAGGATCGAAATCAACGCCTGCGGTCGGAGCGATTTTCCATCAGGAGTGCCACTGCATGCTTGCTGCCGCATCCGCCCATCACCGTCAGTGCCACGCCGGCTCCGGGCGGAGAATGTGACAGGGCTGTTGCAACATGCCGAGGGATTCGGTTTCGGCTCGCGCCGGCTCGCCGGACGCCACGCACGCTCACCTCACCGCTAAGGCCATGTGGGTGTGGACGCGAGGGCCGGCGCCTGTCCAAGGCGACGCGCGCCCACCTGCAGACGTGTGGTCTGTCTGCCGGTGGTCGAGCTGCCTGCCACACCAAGCGACGGAATCCGGCGGAGCAAGGCTCGTCGGCCGTCGAGCGCGGCCTGGCCGACTTCGCCCGTCGCCACGCCAACCAACTCGCCGCGCTGATCTGACCCTAGGAATACACCTTCCGCGACGACGAGGCGTACCACCTGACCGGCGCAACCCACACAACGATGCCGCTGCGGATCGATGCGGTATGGCCACCGTGTCCGCGTGGCGGCTCGTGCACAGCTCCACCAGCCGGAACATCGCGCTGAGCACCAAGCACCAGGAACGCCCGCGGATCGGCGGCGACCAGCCGGTCCTCGGCCTCCGGCTGCTCCAGCCGGTCTACCGGCGGCTCACGAGGCGAGACTGGCGGCCAGCACGAGGCTGGCGGCGCCGCGGGCGTGGCCGCTGTCGTCCCACGGCCGCAGGGTGATCTCCAGTCCGGACAGCGCCGCGATGACCCCGCCGTCGACCGCGCGGTGGAAGCCGGGCGCCAGGTACGGCCAGAGCACGTGGCTCTCCCCGATGACGGTCAGGGCCCGTACGGCCAGGACGTTCACCACGCCCGCCACGGCCCGGCCGAGGATCTCGCCGGCCTCGTCGAGCAGGCCGCGCACGCCCGGCGCGTCGTCAGCGGCCATGCGGCGCAGTTCCTCCAGCGGCGGCGGCGCGGCGGCCAGGCCGCGCCTGACGGCCTCGGCGGCGAGCGCGTAGTCCGCGACGTACGCGTCGACGCAGCCCCGCCGGCCGCACACGCACGCCGGGCCGTCCGGACCGGTGGGCACGTGGCCGAACTCGCCCGCCACCCCGTCCGGCCCGCGGTGGACCCGGCGGCCCAGCACGATGCCCATGCCCACGCCGTCGCCGATCGCCAGCACCAGGAAGTCGTCGTGGTCGCGGCCGGTGCCGTAGAGCAGCTCTCCCGTGGTGGAGGCCCTGGTGTCGTTGTCGATGAGCACGGGCACCGGCAGACGCGCGGCCAGCGGCGGCTGGAGCGGCAGGTCGGTCCACCCCATGCGCGGCGAGAGCCGGACCGTCCCGGTGCCGGGGTCGATCACGCCCGGGACGGCCAGCCCGATGCCGAGCACCCGCGACCCGGTGGCCGGATCGCTCAGCACGTCCTCGCACGCCGCCGCGAGCTGCCCCACCGGATCGTCCGCGGGAGAGAACGGCCGGGTGAAGCGGGCCACCTCGCCGCCGTCGAGCCGCGCCAGCACGCCCATCAGGTGGTCGGAGTGCACGCGCAGGCCCAGCGTGTACGCCGCGTCCGGGACCACCTCCAGCGGCACCTTCGGCCGTCCCCTGCCGCTGACCTGCGGTGGCAGCTCGCGCAGGAAGCCCAGGTCGATCAGGCGGCGGGTGTGCTCCGTCACGGTCGCGGCGCCGAGGCCCAGCCGGGCGGCGATCTGTGACCGGTTGAGCGGCCGTGACCCGAGCATGGCGAGGATCTCCGCCTTGATCAGGTCCTCCCGGTACGGGGGTGGGGGCATACCGCTCATTCTGCCTCTCTTGACGCCTTGCGCATCCCGACCCTAAGGTCAGCCACCATAATAAATTCGCCCCCGAAAAATATCACGGGCGGCGTCCAGGAGGGAGCGCAGATGCACATGCGCAGAGGCGTCCTGCTGGCCCTGGGCCTGGCAGGCATGATGGTGACCGCCGCGTGCGGCGGCGGCGGAGGCACCGGCACGTCGGGCGGCGCCCGCGACACGGGCGGCACCGTCACGCTGGACTGGGAGATGTGGGCCGGCAGCGAGGACGAGAAGGCCCAGCTCGACCATCTGGCCGCGCTGGTGACCCAGCAGCACCCCACCATCAAGGTCAACCTCCGCACGGCGCCGTTCAACGACTACTTCACCAAGCTCCAGACCGAGTTCGCCGCCGGCAAGCAGCCGTGCGTGGTGTCCATGCAGAGCCTGCGCCTCAGCGCCTACGCCGACCTGCTGGAACCGCTCGACGGCAAGGCCGACGCCCAGGGCTTCGCCCCCGCCGCGCTGGAGGCCCTCAAGCTGGGCGGCAAGCAGCTCGCCCTGCCGTACGACCTGGCCTCGATGCTCCTCTACTACAACAAGGACGCCTTCACCAAGGCCGGGGTCGCCGAGCCGAAGAGCGGCTGGACCGTCGCCGACTTCGAGCAGGCGGCCAGGAAGCTGTCCACCGGGGGCAAGGCCGGGTTCGGCATGTCCTTCGCCGACCTGCACGCGCTGTCGCTGATGCTGTCCTACAACGGCGCCCAGCCGGTCACCCCCGACGTGAAGCTGCAGTTCGACAGCCGGCCGATGGTGGACGCGCTCACCTGGTACGCCGGCCTGGCCACCGCCAAGGCGGCTCTGGTGCCGGCCAGCTCCTCCGACGTGGGCTGGGGCGAGACGCAGTTCGTCAACGGCAACGCGATGATGGCGGTCGACGGGTCGTGGAACATCGGCTCGGCGCTCAAGGACGCCAAGTTCGCCGTCGGCTTCGCGCCGCTGCCCGCCGGGTCCGGCGGGTCCAAGACCTACCTCGCCGCCTCCGGCTTCGGCGTCGCCAAGGGCTGCCCGTACCCGGCGGAGGCCGCCAAGGCCGTCTCGGTGCTGACCGGGCCGGACGCCCAGACCTACCTGGCCGGGCAGGGCCGCAGCTTCCCCTCGCGCACCGGCCAGCAGGCCACCTACGAGGAGTTCCTGGTCAAGCAGGACCCGCGCAACGCCGAGGCGGTGCGCGGCGCCATCGCCTCGGTCAAGGACGGCCTGGCCGGCGGCGTCCCGCTGTTCACCACGAAGAACTGGGACAGCGTCGGCAAGCTCATGGCGCAGTACCTCATCCGCGTCTACACCGGCGACCAGTCGCCCAAGGACGCCCTCGCCACGATCCAGCAGCAAAGCGCCCGGGGCCAGTGAAGCGGCCAGTGAGACCGCGTACGACAGAGCAGTGGAGCGCGCTCGGCTTCGTCACGCCGAGCGTGCTCGGACTGGGACTGTTCACCCTGTTCCCGGTCGGGATGGCCGTCGTCATGAGCTTCTTCCAGTGGCCCATGCTCGGCACGCGGGAGTTCGTCGGCCTGGACAACTTCCGCTACCTGCTCGGCGAGGACCCCGACTTCCTGACCGCGCTGCGCAACACCTTCGTCTTCACCGGCCTGTACGTGCCCCTCAACATCCTGCTCGCGCTCGGCCTGGCGTTCTGGATCCACCGCTCGCGCTGGGCGAACCTGTGGCGGGTGCTGTTCTTCGTCCCGGCCATCACGCCCATGGTGGCCAACGCGGTGATCTGGAAGCTGCTCCTCCAGGCCGTGGGCGGGGAGCCGAACCTGCTGGCCGACGGCCGCACCGCGCTGCTGGCGGTGGTCGCGATGAGCGTGTGGCAGGGATTCGGCTACAACATGATCGTCTTCTCCGCGGCCGTCAACGAGATGTCGCCCAGCGTGCTGGAGGCCGCCTCGCTCGACGGGGCGACCGGGCTGCGCAGGCTCGTCAGCGTGCAGCTCCCGCTCATCTCCCCGGCGCTGTTCTTCGCGGCCACCATGACGATGATCAACGCGCTGCAGGTGTTCACCCAGCCCTACATCCTCACGGCGGGCGGTCCCGGCAACGCCACCGAGACCCTGGTCATGAACGTCTACCAGGCCGGCTTCGAGTCCCGCGACCTCGGGCTGGCCGCGGCGGGCGCGTGGCTGCTGTTCGCGATCATCCTCGGCGTCACGGCCGTGCAGTTCGTGGGCCAGAAACGGTGGGTGCACTATGAGAGCTAGCCGCGTCGTGTCCCACGTCCTGCTGGCCGCCGTCGCCCTGGCGTTCCTCTACCCGCTGATCTTCGCCGTCGCCACGGCGCTCAAGCCGCCGGGGGAGACGTTCGGCTCGCCGGGAGCGCTGGTCGGCTCGGAGGTGCGCTGGCGCAACTTCGCCGACGTCTTCACCTACGTGCCCTTCGAGCGCTACATCGGCAACGGCGTGCTGGTGGCGGGCGCGGGCACCCTCGTGGTGCTGGCCGCCTCGGCGCTGTCGGCCTACGCCTTCGCCGCGCTGCGCTGGCGCGGCCGGGACGGGATCTTCCTCGTCTTCCTGGCCACCATGATGGTGCCGCAGGAGGTGCTGGTCGTCCCCATGTTCCTGCTCATGCAGGCGTTCGGCTGGGTCGACAGCTACCAGGCGCTCGTCTTCCCGTGGGCGTTCACCGCCTTCGGCGCGTTCCTGCTGCGGCAGTTCTTCAAGAGCGTGCCCGGCGAGCTGCGCGAGGCGGCGCGCCTCGACGGCGCCGGGGAGCTGCGCGTCTTCCTGCGGGTCATGCTGCCGCTCGCCCGGCCCGCGCTGGGCGTGCTCGCCGTGTTCACCTTCATCGGCTACTGGAACAGCTTCCTGTGGCCGCTCATCATGATCAACGACGTGAACGCCAGGGGCACCGTGCCGCTCGGGCTGCAGCTGTTCTTCGGCCAGAACGGCAACCAGTGGCACCTGGTCATGGCCGCCTCCGTCATCTCGATCCTGCCCACCCTGCTGCTGCTGATCGCGCTGCAGAAACACCTGGTGAAGGGAATCGCCACGGCCGGGCTGGCCGGGCGCTGAAAGGAATCCATGCTCTTCTTCGATCGCCGGACCGGTCCCGACCTCGGTGAGGACGCGCCGCGCTACCCCGACCGACCGGTGCCCGACTGGTACCGGGACGCCAAGTTCGGCCTGTTCGTCCACTGGGGGCTGTACTCGGTCGCCGGGTGGGCGCCGCCGCGCCGGCCGGGCGAGGACGTGCCCGTGGAGCTCGAGTACAGCCACCACCAGTACGCCGAGTGGTACGCCAACACCCTGCGCATCCCCGGCTCGCCGACCGCCTCCCACCACGAGGCCGCCTTCGGCGTCGGCACCTCCTACGAGGACCTGGCCGACGCCTGGACCGCCGAGCGGTACGACCCCGACGGCTGGATGCGGCTGTTCGCCGCGTGCGGGGCGCGCTACGTGGTGCCGACGGCCAAGCACCACGACGGCTTCTGCCTGTGGGACACCGCCACCACCGGCTTCTCCAGCGTCCACCGGGGGCCCCGCCGCGACGTCGTCGCCGAGCTGGCCGGCGCCGCCCGGTCGGCGGGGCTGCGCTTCGGGCTCTACTACTCGGGGGCGCTCGACTGGCACGTGTCGCACTTCCCGCCGATCCGGTCGCTGACCGACCTGTTCACCTACCGGCGCAACGACCCCGCCTTCGCCCGCCACTGCTTCGACCAGGTGCGGGAGCTGGTCGAAGCGCACCGGCCCGACGTGCTGTGGAACGACATCGACTGGCCCGACTCGGCCAAGGCCGCCGGGCCGTACAGTCTGGCCGAGCTGTTCGAGCACTACTACGGCCTCGTGCCGGACGGGGTGGTCAACGACCGGTGGGGCGTGCCGCACCTGGGGTTCCGCACCCGCGAGTACCGCACCGAGGCCGGCACGCCCGCATGGGTGTGGGAGGCGACGCGCGGCCTGGGCGCCTCGTTCGGCTACAACCGCGCCGAGGACGACACCCACCTCATCGACGCCACCGAGCTGGTCCACCTCCTCGTCGACACCGTCGCCAAGAACGGCAACCTGCTGCTCAACATCAGCCCGCGCGGCGACGGCTCACTGCCCGAGGCGCAGGTCGGCCGGCTGCGCGAGCTCGGCCGGTGGCTGGCCGCCCACCCGGACGCCGTCTACGGCACCCGCCCCTGGCGCCGGCACGCCGAACCGGTGGGGGCGCCGCTGCGCTACACCGTGCGTCCCGACGGGACGCTCAACGTGATCGCGCTCGACCCGGCGCACGGCGCCTTCCGGCTGCCCGCCGACCTGCTCGGCCGCCCGGGCGCCCACTGGGGCGAGGGAGCCGCCGAGATCGACCCGGACGGCACCGTCGTCATCCCGCCGGCCCTGCGCCACCTGCCGGCCGCCGTGCTGACCCTCCCACCGGCCTGACCTCGTACGGGCCGTCCGGCGCCGTCAGAGCCGGTTGAGGCCGAGGACGTGCAGGACGGCCCGCCCCTCCTCGTCGGAGGCCGCCAGATCGACCTGGGCGTCGATGCCCCAGTCGCCGTCGCCCGCCGGGTCCTTGACCGTCTGGCGGACCTTCCACAGCCCGCTCTCCTCCTGGATGCGCAGCAGCGCCGGCCCGCGCGCGTCGGCGTCGGTGTGGATCTCCTCGTGCTCGTCGTAGTACGCGTCGAGCGCCGCCCCCCAGTCGACGTCGGGAGCCAGCTCCTCCAGCTCCTCCTCCTTCTCCAGCGCGCACAGCTCCACCAGCCGGAACATCGCGTTGCGCACCAGCACCCGGAACGCCCGCGGGTTGGCGGTGACCGGCCGGACCTTGGTCTCGAGCTGCTCGTGCCGCTCCAGCGCCTCCGCCGGGTTGGTCAGCTTCTCCCACTCGTCGATCAGCGACGAGTCGACCTGCCGCACCAGCTCGCCCAGCCACTCGATGAGGTCGACCAGGTCCTCGGTCTTCAGGTGCTCGGGCACGGTGCGGGACAGCGTGCGGTAGGCGTCGGCCAGGTAGCGCAGCACCGTGCCCTCGGAACGGGCCAGCTCGTAGAACTGGATGTACTCGCCGAACGTCATCGCCCGCTCGAACATGTCGCGCACCACCGACTTGGGGCTGACCGTGTAGTCGCCCACCCACGGGTGGCCCCGCCGGTACGTCTCGTAGGCCCCGAGCAGCAGGGTCTCCAGCGGCATCGGGTACATCACCTCGGCGAGGGCGTCCATGCGCTCCTCGTACTCCATGCCGTCGGCCTTCATCTGCGCGACCGCCTCGCCCCTCGCCTTCTTGAGCTGGGCGGACAGGATCTGGCGCGGGTCGTCCAGGATGGACTCGACGATGGAGACCATGTCGAGGGCGTAGCTCGGCGACTCCTTGTCGAGCAGGTCGAAGGCGGCCAGGGCGAAGGTGGACAGCGCCTGGTTGAGCGCGAAGTCCTCCTGCAGGTCGATCGTCAGCCGGGCCCGGCGGCCCTGCTCGTCGGGCTCACCGAGCTGCTCGACGATGCCGCCCGCGAGCAGCGACCGGTAGATGGCGATGGCCTGGCTGATGTGCCGCCGCTGCCACCTGCGGTCCTCGTGGTTGTCGGTCAGCAGGTGCTTCATCGCCTGGAAGCAGTCGCCGGGCCGGTTGATGACGGCCAGCAGCATCGCGTTGCTCACCTTGAAGCGGGAGGCCAGCGGCTCGGGCTCGGCGCCCTGCAGCTTCTCGAACGTCTCCTCGCTCCAGCCGACGAACCCCTCCGGCGGCTTCTTGCGGGCGTAGCCGCGCCGCCGCTTCGGGTCGTCGCCGATCTTCGCCAGGGCCTTGGCGTTCTCGATGTCGTGCTCGGGCGCCTGGCAGGCGACGTAGCCGATCGTGTCGAACCCGGCCCGCCCGGCCCGGCCCGCGATCTGGTGGAACTCGCGGGCCCGCAGGCGGCGCACCTTGTTGCCGTCGTACTTGGACAGCGCGGTGAACAGCACGGTGCGGATCGGCACGTTGACGCCGACGCCCAGCGTGTCGGTGCCGCAGATGACCTTCAGCAGGCCCGCCTGCGCCAGCCGCTCGACCAGGCGGCGGTACTTGGGCAGCATGCCGGCGTGGTGGACGCCGATGCCGTGGCGCACGAGCCGCGACAGCGCCCGGCCGAAGCGCGTGGTGAAGCGGAAGCCGCCGATCATCGCGGCGATCGCCTCCTTCTCCGCCTTCGTCGCCATGTTGATCGACATCAGCGCCTGCGCGCGTTCCATCGCGGCGGCCTGCGTGAAGTGGACGACGTACACGGGCGCCTGCCCGGTGCTGAGCATCTCCTCCAGCGTCTCGTGCAGCGGCGTCATGCGGTACGAGTAGACCAGCGGGACGGGCCGCTCGGTGTGCTTGACCACGGACGTCGGCCGGCCGGTGCGCCGGGTCAGGTCGCGCTCGAACATCGTGACGTCGCCCAGCGTGGCCGACATCAGCACGAACTGCACGTGCGGCAGCTCCAGCAGCGGCACCTGCCAGGCCCAGCCGCGGTCGGGCTCGGCGTAGAAGTGGAACTCGTCCATGACGACCTGGCCGATGTCGGCCGCCGCCCCGTCGCGCAGCGCCACGTTGGCGAGGATCTCGGCGGTGCAGCAGATGATGGGCGCGCCCGGGTTGACGCTGGCGTCGCCCGTCATCATGCCGACGTTCTCGGTGCCGAAGATCGCGCACAGGTCGAAGAACTTCTCCGACACCAGCGCCTTGATCGGCGCCGTGTAGAAGGTGCGGAGGTCCCGCGTGAGCGCCGTGAAGTGGGCGCCCGCCGCGACCAGGCTCTTGCCGGAGCCCGTCGGGGTGGCCAGGATCAGGTTGCTGCCGGAGACCACCTCGATGAGCGCCTCCTCCTGGGCGGGATAGAGCGTGAGCCCGCGTTCGGAGTTCCAGGAGACGAAGGCGTCGAAGATCGCGTCCGGTTCGGCGTCGATCTCTTCGGGGAGGCGGTCGATGAGAAGGCTCACGCCCTCTATCCTGCCGAAGAAACCCCGGTGGTCGAACCGCTTGTGCGGTGCTGACCGTCTGTTGTGGGCGTGCACAGGGGTTGGGGGCGCAAACCCCGGTGGTCGAACCGCTTGTGCGGTGCTGACCGTCTGTTGTGGGCGTGCGCAGGGGTTGGGGGCGCAAACCCCGGTGGTCGAACCGCTTGTGCGGTGCTGACCGTCTGTTGTGGGCGTGCACAGGGGAGCGGCGGGCCTTCAGGGCGCGTCGGAGGGGTGCAGGGCGCGCTGGAGGAGGATCGTGTCGATCCACCGGCCGTGCTTGTAGCCGACGCCCCTCAGCCGCCCCGCCTGCTCGAAGCCGAACGCCGCGTGCAACCTCAAGGACGCCGGGTCGCCGCTGTCGGCGACCACCGCCACCAGTTGCCGCGTCCCGGCGCGGGCGGCGCGCTCGATCAGCGCGCCCAGCAGCAGCCGCCCCAGGCCGCGCCCCGTCGCCCCGGGCGCCAGGTAGATGGTGACCTCCGCCGTGTGCCGGTAGGCGGGTTTGGGCCGGAACGGGCCGGCGTAGGCGAAGCCGGTCACCTCGCCGTCCTCCTCCGTCACCAGGAACGGCAGCCCGGCCCCGGTGATCGCCGCGGCCTTGGCCTGCCAGTCCTCGACCCCGGGCGGAATCTCGTCGAAGGTGGCCACGCTCTTGTCGACGTAGTACGCGTAGATGGCGGCGACGGCGGGAAGGTCCGACTCGGCCGGCGGTCGTGGTGTCGTCATGTCATGCCATTGTGGCGGCCGTCGCATGACAGGCGTGTTTCCGGGCGTTCACCGGACCAGGGCCGGGGCCGGGCGGCGCGGCCCGGCCGTCAGCAGGAGCGCCCCGCCGAGCGCCGCCACCGCCGCGACCGGCGCGATCCCCGGCGCGAACCCCGCCACCGTGAGCGTCAGCAGTCCCGCGCCGGCCAGCGCCGCCGCCACCAGCATCCGCGGCCACCCGCCCGGCCGGTACGGCAGCGCGGGCGGCTCCTCGAACCGGGCGAACACCTTCAGCAGCGGCCACATCACCAGGCACAGCGCCCCGAACCAGAACGGCCACCCGGCGAACCAGCCGGCGCCGCCCGGCGCCGGCGTGTCCACGCCGAGCCCCACCACGACGACCCCGGTCACCGCGAACAACGCCGGCATGTGCCACAGGTACACCGTCATGATCCGCGGCCCCGCCCAGGACAGCAGGCCGCCCAGCGGCAGCCGCAGGATCCGCTCGCGCAGTAGCAGGGCCAGCCCCACCTGCCCGAACGCCACGGCCAGCATGGCGAGCGTCGGGGGAGCCATGTTCGACATACCGGCGCCGGGCAGGCCGATCATGCTGCCCGGGTACGGCCCCGCCCACACCAGCAGCGCCGCGGCCCCGAATCCGCCCGCCGCCATGACGCCCGGCCGGGTCAGCCGCCCCTCCGCGTACAGCAGGCCGAGCTGGTGGACCGCCAGCCACACGCACACGATGTTGAGGTAGCCCAGCGCGTCGAGGCCCGTGGAGAAGCGGGCGACGTCTGTCAGCACCGCGCCGGCCGCCAGCGCCGCCGGGACCCGCCCGCCGTACCGCTCGTGCAGGCGGGCCATCAGCGGCGTGGCCGTCACGGCGATGAGGTAGACGGCGAGGAACCACAGGAGCTGGCCGGTCAGCCGCGCGCCCGTCTCCAGCGGCTGGGCCGGCACGCCGAGCGCCGCGAGCGCGTGGGGGAGCGGGATCCACACGGCCGCCAGCGGCAGCAGCGGCCAGGCCAGCCGCCGCAGCCGGGCCGCCAGCCACCGCGGCGCGTCGTGCCGGGCGCGGCCGAAGCTGATCGCGTTCGCGGCGCCGCCGGCGAAGAACACCAGCGGCATCACCTGGCTGAGCCACGTGACCACCCACACCCCGGGCGTCGCCAGCGCGTTGCCCGTCCTCAGCGTCGTCCCGTCGAAGGCGAGCACGGGGATCGTCCAGTGCTGGAGCACCACCAGCGCGATCCCCAGGACGCGTAGCACGTCGATGAACGGGTCCCGGGCGACGCGCGGCGCGGCCGCCGCGACGGGGACGCCGGGCGGCGCCGGACGGTCGAGGAGGACGGTCATGGGGGAGCCTCGATTCAGCGGCTTCGTCGGGAAGCGCGGGGGCGGGTACCTCCCCAGACTTCCGGCGCGGCCGTCCCGGCACATTCCCGCGAGCCGCCGAATCGCGGGTCAAGATCGCACCACCGGCGGGGGTAGGGCAGGCCCTACCCCGGCATGCCTGCGCACCGGGTCGAATCGGGGACGACGTGGGCATACCGTTGCGCCATGCGCTCCCTCATGAGGCGTGTCCTGCTCGACACGCGCTACACGCTCGTGGGCTTCCCCACCACGGTCATCGGCTTCGCGATCCTGATCGCCGGGTTCGCCGCCGGCCTGGGCACCGCGGTCGTGTGGGTCGGCGTGCCGCTCCTGGCCGGCGTCCTCATGATCGCACGCGGGTTCGCCGACGCCGAGCGCGGCTGGCTGTCCGACGTGCTCCGCCGCCCGCCCGTACGCCCCCGCTACAAGCCCGCGCCCGAGGGAGCCGGCCGGTTCCGCCGGCTGGTCAACCCGCTGACCAGCGGGCAGTCCTGGCTCGACCTGCTGCACGGCATCCTGAACCTGCCGATGGCGATCATCGCGTTCGTGCTGACCGTGGTGTTCTGGGCCATCCCCCTCCTCGGCCTGAGCTACCCCCTCTACGGCGTCGTGACCTCGCGCATCCCGGGCAACACGGAGCTGCCCGAGCTGCTCGGCTTCGGCCGCGGCTACGGCGTCAACGTCGTCTTCCACGTGTCGCTCGGCGTGCTGGGGCTGCTGGTCCTGCCGTTCATGGTGCGCGCGGCCGCGCTGATCCGCGCCGGACTGGGCCGGGCGCTGCTGACCGGCGTCGCCGAGCTGCAGGAACGCATCGAGGACCTCGCCGAGGGCCGCGCCGCGGCCGTCTCCGCCGAGGCCAACGCGCTGCGCAAGCTGGAGCGCGACATCCACGACGGCCCCCAGCAGCGCCTGGTGTCGCTGGCGATGGAGCTGTCCCGCGCGCAGCGGCAGATGGCCAAGGACCCGGAGGCCGCCCAGGCCACGATCGGCTCCGCGATCACCGCCACCCGCGAGACGCTCGACGAGCTGCGCGCCCTGTCGCGGGGCATCGCGCCGCCCATCCTGTCCGACCGTGGCCTCGCGCCCGCGCTGGCCGCCCTCGCCGGCCGTTGCACGGTGCCCGTGGAGCTGGACGTGCAGGTCGTCGGCCGCTTCCAGGCCGCCGTCGAGAACGCGATCTACTTCGTCGTCGCCGAGACCATGACCAACGTCGCCAAGCACAGCCGCGCCACCGTCTGCACCGTCCAGCTCAGCCGCACCGGCAACATCCTCATGCTGACGATCGGGGATGATGGTGTCGGCGGCGCACACGTCGCCAAGGGACACGGTCTCGCCGGGCTCGCCGACCGGCTCCGCGCAGTCGACGGGGAGCTCACGGTCGACTCGCCCGACGGCGGGCCGACAGTGATCGTGGCGGAGGTGCCGTGCGCGTAGTCGTGGCCGATGACGCGGTCCTGATCAGGGAGGGCCTGGTCAGGCTGCTGGAGGAGTTCGGCTGCGAGGTGGTGGCCGCCGTGGGCGACGGCGACTCCCTCGTCGCGGCGGTGTCCGAGCACCGGCCGGACGTGTCGGTGGTGGACGTGCGGATGCCGCCGTCGTTCACCGACGAGGGCCTGCGCGCCGCCGTCGAGGCCCGCAAGCGGGTGCCGGGCGCGCCGGTGCTCATCCTGTCGCAGTACGTCGAGGTGTCGTACGCCGACGACCTGCTGGCCGACGCCCGGGGCGCGGTCGGCTACCTGCTGAAGGACCGGGTCGTGGACGTCGACGAGTTCCTGGAGGGCCTGCGGCGGGTGGCCGCGGGCGGCACCGTGTTCGATCCTCAGGTGGTGTCGCAGCTCATGGTGCGCAGGCGCAAGAACGACCCGCTGGCCCAGCTCACGCCGCGCGAGCGGGAGGTGCTGGGGCTCATGGCCGAGGGCAGGTCCAACCCGGCCATCGGGCGGCAGCTCGTGATCAGCGACGGGGCGGTGGAGAAGCACATCAGGAGCATCTTCAGCAAGCTCGGCCTCTACGCCGACGACAGCGATCAGCACCGGCGCGTGCTCGCCGTCCTGGCCTACCTGCGCTCCTGACCCGCGCGGCTCCGGCGGTCCGTCTTCCTCGGGCCGCCCGGCGGGCCTGCGGCCAGGGCGCGGAATCGCCCTGCGGAGGGCCCGTCCCGCTGGTCCTCGCCCGTCACCGGGCTGTCGGGGGCGGGGGCGGGGGTTGTGGGGATTCTGTGGGGGTTCCGGGCCGGGCGGCCGGCCGGCCCGCGCGGCGGACCCGCGCGGACCAGGCCACCCGGTCTCCAGGACCCGGCCACCCGGTGTCTAGCCGAGCGCCTCGACCAGCTTCTTGCGCTGCTGGGCGCCCAGGCCACCGAGGCGGCGCTTCTCGTCGACGCCCGCCTCCTCCATCAGCGCGGTGGCCTTGGCCGGGCCGACGCCCTTGACCGCGCGCAGCGCCTGCGACACCTTGATCTTCTTGGCGATGTCGTCATCGCGCTCAAGGAGCTGCGAGAACGTCATCTCGCCGGCCTTGACCTTGGCCAGCAGAGCGGTGCGCGCGGCGCGGGCCTCGGCCGCCTTCTCCAGAGCCGCCTTGCGCTGCTCGGGGGTGAGAGTGGGAAGTGCCATCTCTGTCTCCTCGGGGAGTTAAACGTTCGGGGTTCTGTTACCCGTAGTGCAGTGGCTAATCATGGCGGATACCAGCGGTTCTTGGTGCGGAAAGCGTCCGCTCAGGCCGTGCGCCGCGCCTGCGGGGCCGCCTCGGCGGGTCACGTGATCCCGCGCGGGGGAGCGGGGACGTCTGCGCGGCGCCGCCGGTGGGCGCGCTCCCGGACCATCGCGGCGCGGGCAGGGAAAACGGCTTCCGGCCAGGGCGCGGACGGCTCCGCCGGAAGCCGGGGGAGACCCGCCGCCGATCCCGGCGCGGCGGCGGCGGCCGCCTGGCGCGGGGACGCGGTCCCGGCCGCTCGCCGAGCGCCGCGCGGGCGGCGGTGAAAGCGCAGATGGCCGCCTACGTCGGCGTTCTCGGCGGGAGGGGCGCGTCTCCGCTCCCGCGCCGCCTCGCGTGCGGCCGGGCCGCGCGGGTCGCGGACGGCCCTCCAGCACGGGCGTCCCGGTCCCGAGCCGCTCCGCAGGACGCCGCCTCCTTACGGGGGTCCCTGACTGACAGTGACGGCCTCATGGATGGTCCGGGAGGAAGTGCTGGTAGATCACCGGACACGTGCAGGATTACGGTCCGTGGCGGCGTTTCACCCCTGTCGCGTGTTTTGCATCACATTCTGGTTTTCGGGCGTGTCGCGGCCACTTCTCGCGGGCCGACCATGCCGTACGGGCCGGGGAACGTGGTCAACGCCTCAGGAAGTGGTCAACGCCTCAGGAAAAGGCGCGGCGCCACTGGTCCACGGCGTCGACCGTGAGGAAGGCGTCGAAGACCGACTCCATGGCGCCGATCAGCGCGCCGCGCCATCCGAGGGCCGAGGGGGAGATCCTGGGCGGCCGTTCCCGGCGGATCGCCATCAGGCCGCGCTCGAACCGCCCCATGAGCTCCGCCGGCGCCAGCCGGTGCAGATCCACGCCGAACCCCGACAGCGTCACCACCTCCGGGTCGTGCGCGTTCACCAGGGCGCAGATGCCCCGGCCGAGCGCGCCGGCACAGGACGTCACGGCCCGTACCGCTCCTTCGTCGCCCGCCATGGCGGCGGAGAGCAGGCGCTCGGCGTGGTCGCGGCCCCGCCCGCCGCCGTGGGCGAGGCCGAGGTGGCGCAGCAGGGCGTTCGTGCCCACCTCCTGTCCCCAGCACCCGTACGCCCCGCACATGCAGGGCGCGTCACCGCCGATGAGCGGCATGTGGCCGAACTCGGCGCCGACCCCGGTCGCCCCGGCCAGCGGGCGGCCGTCCACGATCAGCGTTCCGCCCAGGTCGAAGTCGACGTGCAGGTGCAACCCCACCGCGACGCCGCGCAGCTCGCCCCGCCGGGCCTCGGCCAGCCCGGCGAACGCCGTGTCGTTGCCCACGACCAGCGGCCCGGGGAGGGCCAGCAGGCCGGGGACGTCCACCGAGTTCCAGCGCAGGTGCGCGATGTCGACGAGCCCGCCGGGACGCACCGGACCCGCCAGCGCCACGCCGGTGCCGACGACCCGGGGGACCAGCCGTTCGAGATGGCCGCGCAGCGCCGCGCCGAGCGGCACGAGCGCACCCTCGGGCGTCCCGTCGTGCTGACGCACCTCCAGGACCGTGGCGCGCCCGCCCAGCTCGCACGCCGCGACCTCCCAGGCGTCCTCCCGCACGTCGACCGCCAGGGCGACCGGGCCGCGCGGATGCGGGCCCGGGACCTGCGTGGGCCTGCCCCGGCCGTGCTCGGGCGCCGGTTCCTCGTGCAGCAGCCCGCTCTCCGCCAGCTCCCCGACCAGCACCGACGCGGTGCCGCGGGCGAGGCCGAGGTCGCGGGTGAGCCGCGAGCGGGTCAGGGACGCGCCGCAGTCGTGCACCGCCCGCAGCAGCCGCACCCGGTTGTGGGCCCGCAACGCCCCGCTGGTCGTCGCCCCTGCCCCTGAGTGCCCGCCCGTTGCCGCGGTGGGTCCGCCCGTCATCCTCGCGACTCCGCCTCGTGCTCCGCTCGCATCTCCGGCGCTCCCTTCTCTCCGCGCGGCGCCTTTGCCGCACTCTCCGCCACCCGCGTCCAGACGCCGCCGCCACGCACGCCACGCATGCCACGCATTGACGCACCCGCGCCGCCACGCATCCACGCCACGCACGCCGCCACGCCTCCACGTCGCTCGCGGGCGCGTCACGTCGTGTGTCACACCCATCTGTCACGCACGTCGGTTCACTTACCACGGCTGTGCAGCGCTCTGGCCGTCGGGCCGCTTCGCGGCGGTCGCGCCAGGGTTCCGCCGTTGTGCCGTCCCTGCACCTCTGATTATGCTCTAGCCGTGAACATAAGTCTTGCGGTGGCGCGTCGTGCCCGGAGCGCGGTGTTCGGCTACTTCTTCCTGGCGGGGTTCGTGATGGGCCTGTGGGCCGCCGGCCTGCCGTCCCTCAACGACCGGCTCGACCTCGGACCGGCGCGGCTGGGCAGCGTGCTGCTGCTGATCTCCGGTGGGGCGCTGGTGTCCATGCTGGTCACCGGCCCGCTCGTGGACCGGTGGAGCAGCCGGGCCGTGTGCTGGGTGTCCGGCCCGCTGTCGGCGGCGGTGCTGCTGGGGCCCGCCCTCGCTCCCGGGTATGCGTGGCTGGCCGTGCTGGCCGTGGTGTTCGGCATGGGGCTCGGGGTGACGGAGGTGGCCATGAACACCCACTCCGTCGAGGTCGAGCACGCCTACGGGCGGCCGATCATCTCGGCGTTCCACGGCACGTGGAGCCTCGGCGGCGCGGCCGGGGGCGGGCTGACGGCGCTGGTGCTGCAGACGGGGCTGGACGCGCAGGTGCTGCTCGTGGCGGCGGCGGTGGTGGTGCCGTTCGTGTACGTGCCCTTCGCCCTGCGCCTGCTCCCGGCCCGCCCGTCGCGCTCCGTCCCGCCTGCGGACGACCGGGCCGGCGCGGCGGCGGACGAGGCGGCTCCGGGTGGCGGGAACGGGGGGCGGCGTGGTGGCCCCGGGCTGCGGTGGGGGCTGGTGGCGATGCTCGGGCTGGCCGCGTTCGCGGGGCACCTGAGCGAGGGGGCGGCCATCGACTGGGCCGCCCTGCACGCCCGCTGGGTGCTCGGCACCGACCCGGCCGCCGCGCCCGTCGCGTACACGATCTTCTCCGTCGCCATGACCACCGTCCGGCTGCTCGGCGACCCCATCCGCGCCCGGCTCGGCTCCGTGCGCACCATCCAGCTCGCCGGCCTGCTGGCCACCTGCGGCTACCTCCTCGTGCTCGTGTCGCCGCTGGTGGGCGACGCGGTGCGGGTGGCGTGCGCGTGGACGGGGTGGGCGCTGGCCGGGGTGGGGCTGGCCACGGTGGTGCCGGTCATCTTCAGCGCCGTGGGCGCCGCCGGCGGCCAGGTCGGGCGGGCGCTGTCGCTGGTGACGGCGTTCGGCTACAGCGGAATGCTGGTGGGGCCCGCCGTGCTGGGGTTCGTGGCCGAGGAGTCGTCGCTGCCGGTCGCGCTGATCGTCCCGGCCGTCCTGGCGGCCGTCGTCGCCCTCGCCGGCGCACCGGCCATCCGCTCCCTGGCCACAGAACACCCGCGCGTCGAGGTGCCGGTCCGGTCCTGACGCCGCCGCCGGGGTGGGCCTTCCTCTACGGATCTTTACGGCCGGCACGGGAGGGCCCACCCGCCGACCGTGGCCGGCGGCCCTCCAGGGGCACGCTCCTCCGCCTCACCGGTCGCCCGCCGTGACGCGCGCGAAGGCACCGGGGCCGTGGCGCTCGCGCACCCTCGGGCCGCCTCCGGAACACGGGCGCACCCTCCGTGCCCGTTTCATGACCGTTTTCCCGCCGGAAGCCGAGCCAGGCTTTGCCTGGCACGCCGTTGACCTGGTGTTATGTGATCGTGACTTGACCGGCATGATGCCTGCCGGTTTCATGTCCGAAACACCGTAAACGTTTACAGATCCTTGCCGGAAACGTTTACAGCACGGAAGGACGACCTTGGCACAGGGACCCACGATCACCACGATCGCCGAGCGCGCGGGCGTGTCCATCGCCTCCGTCTCGCGGGTGCTGAACGGCCTGCCCACCCGGCAGGAGACCGTGCGCAAGGTGATGGCGGCGGCCGAGGAGCTCGGCTACGTGCGCAACGCCGTGGCCCGGTCGCTGAAGTCCCGGCGCACGCACCAGGTCGCGTTCGCGATGGCCGACGTCGGCAACCCGGCGTACCTGGCCATGCTGCGCGAGATCCAGCCGGTGCTCAAGGCCGCCGGCTACCGCCTCGTGCTGCACTCCACCGGCGCCGTCGTCGCCGACGAGATCGACGTGCTGCACAGCCTCGGCGAACGCTACGTCGACGGCATGATCATGGTGCCGCTGCGCGTCACCGAGGCGCACCTGCAGATGCTGGGCGCCGCCCGCGCGCCCGTCGTCGTCATCGGCTCCGTGCCCGAGGGCACGCCCGTCGACAACGTGCGGGCCGACTCCCGCACCGGCGTGCGCCTGGCCGTCGACCACCTGCACGCGCTCGGCCGCTGCCGCATCGCGCTGGTCAACGGCCCCACCGACACCGTGCCCGGCGCGGCCCGCGGCGCCGCCTACCGCGAGGCGCTGGCCGAGCTGGGCCTGCCGTACGACGAGGAGCTGGTGGAGATCGGCGACTTCTACCGGGCGGAAGGAGGCCGCGCGGTCGCGGCCCTGCTCAACCGGGTCTCCGACGTCGACGCGCTCATGTGCGCCAACGACCTCATCGCGCTCGGCGCGCTCGACGTGCTGCGCGCGGCGGGCAAGCGGGTGCCGGAGGACGTGGCGGTGGTCGGCATGGACGACACGGACCTCGCCGCGGCCTCGTGGCCGTCGCTCACCAGCGTCTCGCTCGGGTCCGCCGAGCGCGGCCGGGTCGCCGCCGAGCTGCTGCTCGACCGGCTCCAGGACGGCGAGCACGAGCCCCGCGTGGTGACCGTGCCGCCCCGGCTGGTGGTGCGCGCCTCCACGACGCCGGAGCCGCCGGCCGTACGGGACGTCACCGGAGCGGCGGGACAGGCGGCCACGCAGAGCAGGAGCACGGAAGGAGGGGGCACGTCATGACGGCGACCGCGACCAGGCCAGCGCCGCCCACCCCGCCCGCGCGGCACGCGCGGCGCAGGAGGTTCTCGCGGCAGACCCGCGAGATGTGGGTGCTCATGCTGCCCGCGCTCGTGCCGGTCCTGCTGTTCAGCGTGGGCCCGCTGCTGTACGGCATCGCGCTCGCGTTCACCGACGCGCGCAACACCCGCAACCACGAGACGAGCTTCGTCGGCCTGGAGAACCTCGGCGACCTGCTGACCGCCGAGGACTTCTGGTCGTCGTTCCGGATCGGCATGATCTGGGCGGTCTCGGTGACCGGCCTGCAGTTCCTCGCCGCCCTCGGCCTGGCGCTGCTGCTCAACCAGGACCTCAGGTTCAGGGGCGTGGCCCGGGTGCTCGCGGTGGTGCCGTGGGCGATGCCGCCGGTGGTCATCGGCCTGATGTGGAAGCTCGTTTACCACCCCGACGCGGGCATCCTGAACAGCGTGCTCGGCACGCACGTCAACTGGCTGGCCGACTTCTCCCTCGCGCTTCCCGCGATCATCGTGGTGGGCGTCTGGACCGGCATGCCGCAGACGACCGTCGTCCTGCTGGCCGGGCTGCAGAACGTCCCCAGGGAGCTGTACGAGGCGGTGGAGGTCGACGGCGCGGGCCGCTGGCGCAAGTTCTGGAACATCACGCTGCCGCAGCTCAAGCCGGTCATCGTGGCCATCACCTCGCTCGACTTCGTGTGGAACATCAACCAGTTCGGCCTGGTCTACGTGCTCACCCAGGGCGGGCCGGGCGGCCAGACGCGGCTGCCGATGCTGTTCGCCTACGAGGAGGCGTTCCGGTACCGGTTCGCCGGCTACGCCTCGATGCTCGGCCTCGCGATGGCCGTCGTCGTGCTCGCGGCGCTCGGCCTGTACCTGTGGCGCCAGATGAGGGAGGCCAAGTGACGGTCACCACCCGCGGAGGGGCCGCCGGGCTGCGCCGCGTCCCGCAGTACCTCGCCCTGCTGGCCTACGTCGTCTTCCTGGCGTTCCCCCTGCTGTGGCTGCTGTCCACGGCGCTGAAGACGCCGCGCGAGATGGCGCTGGCCGACCCCACCTGGATCCCGCGCGAGCCGACGCTGGCCAACTTCGCCGACGCGTTCGGCGAGCAGGACCTCGTCGGCGCGGCCACCCGCAGCCTCGTCGTGGCGCTGGCCAGCAGCGTCATCACGGTGGTGATCTCGCTGCCCGCCGCGTACGCGATCGCCCGCTACCGCGGCCTGGTCAACCGGATCGCCATCGGGTGGGTGCTGGTCAGCCAGGTCTTCCCGTTCATCCTGATCATCATCCCGCTCTTCATGATCCTGCGGGACCTGGAGCTGGTGAACACGCTGCCCGGCCTGGTGGTCGTGCACGTGACGTTCACGCTGCCGTTCGCGCTGTGGATGCTCCAGGGGTACGTGCGCGCCGTGCCGGCCGAGCTGGAGGAGGCCGCGGCCATGGACGGCGCCGGGCGGATCCGGACCATCGTCGGCGTGGTGGCGCCGCTGCTCGCGCCCGGCGTGGTCGCGACGCTGCTGTTCGCGTTCATCTCGTCGTGGAACGAGTTCCTCTTCGCGCTCGTGATCCTGCAGGACCCCGACGTGATGACACTCCCCCTGACGCTGGTGCGCTTCACCGGCCCGGAGGGGGTGGCCCGGCTCGGCCCGCTGGCCGCGGCGTCGCTCATGGCGACCATCCCGAGCCTGATCTTTTTCGCAATCATCCAGCGGCGACTGAAGTCCGGCCTGATGGCCGGCGCCGTCAAGGGCTAGTAGGAGGCTCTCATGCGTATGAAGTCCGCTTTGGCGGCGGCGGCGATCGTCGCGCTGGCCGCCGGCTGCGGCAGCGGCGGCGGCGACAAGGGCGGCTCCGCGGCCGGGAAGCCCGGCGAGCCGGTGAAGCTGAACTTCCTCAGCCTGGCCTGGCAGAAGGAGTCGGTCGCCGCCAACAAGCAGATCGTCGACGAGTGGAACAAGGCCAACCCCACCATCCAGGTCACCTACGTCCAGGGCAGCTGGGACAACGTCAACGACCAGCTCGTCACCCAGTTCGCGGGCGGCACCGCGCCGGACGTCATCCACAACGACTCGCCCGCCCTGTCCGGCTTCGCCTCCGACGGCTACCTGCTCGACCTGTCGGACAAGCTGCCCGCCGAGCTGAAGAGCGACATCCCGCAGAAGTCGTGGGACACCGTCACCTTCGACGACGGCAAGGGCAAGCAGGGCGTGTACGGCGTGCCGTTCCTGCAGGAGTCGCAGGTCATCATCGCCAACAAGAAGCTCCTCGACGGCGCCGGCGTGCGGATCCCCACCCCCGACAACCCGTGGACGTGGGACGAGTTCTCCGCGGCCGCCAAGAAGATGACCAAGGGTGACGCGTTCGGCGTGGCCTGGCCGATGAAGTCGCCGGTCAACAAGAGCCTCAACCTGGCGCTGAACTTCGGCGGCACCTTCTTCCAGACCGTCGACGGCAAGACCACCGTCAAGGTCGGCCCGGAGGAGAAGGAGGTCCTCCAGCGCATCCACGACCAGCTCTACAAGGACAAGTCGGCCGACCCGGCGGCCCTGGGCCAGGGCACGGCCGACCCGCTGCCCGCCTTCTACGCCGGCAAGTTCGCGCTGCTGCCCGCCGGCGTCTACCTGCGCCAGCAGGTCGCCGAGCAGGCGCCGAAGGGCTTCGAGTGGGTGACGCTGCCGCCGCTCAAGGGCACCACCACCGACCAGGGCGCGGTCTCCCAGACCCTGTCGGTCGCGCAGGACAGCAAGCACCCGGACGAGGCGCTGAAGTTCATCTCGTACTTCCTCAACCCGACCAACCAGGCCAAGCTCGCCAAGGGCGACTGGCTGCTGCCGACCTCCGTCAAGGCCGCCGCCGACCCGTCGATGACGACCAAGGAGAACGGCTGGGACGTGGCCACGGCCTCGGCCAAGAACCTCGTCGTCGCCCCGTTCCTCAAGGTCAACGGGTTCGACGAGTGGAAGAGCAAGGTCGCGACGCCGGCGCTCCAGGAGTACTTCGCCAACAAGATCAGCATCGACGACGTGGCGAAGAAGCTGGTCGACGACGGCAACAAGGTGCTGGAGCGGTACCAGCGGTGACGTATCGCGCAGCGGTGACCCGTCCCGAGGCGGGGACCCACCGCGACCGGGCCCGGGGGTGTCTGCTCGGCCTCGCGGCCGGGGACGCCCTCGGGGCCCCCGCGGAGAACCTCACCCCGGCCGAGATCCGGCGGCGCTGGGGCCGGCTCACCGAGATCGAGCGCGGCGGCACGGACGACACCGAGTACGCCATCTTCGCCGCCTCCCAGCTCGTCCGGCACGGGCACGCCCTCACCTCGGCCGACGTGGCCGCCGCCTACCGGGCCGAGGTGCTGCCGCGGATCACCGGCCCCATGCGCGGGGCCGGGTTCTCGGAACTGGGCACCGTCGAAGCGCTTCGCCGTGGCCTCGAACCGCCGATGACCGGGCTGGTCCACCAGCACGGCTGGTCGGACGGGCTGGCCATGCGGGCCGCGCCGTACGGGATCTTCTGCCCGGGCGACCCGGCCGAGGCCGCGCGGCTCGTGGAGCAGGACGGTCGGGTCAGCCAGTCGGGCGAGGGCGTCCTCGGCGGGCGCGCCGTCGCGGGCGCCGTGGCCGCCGCCATGGCGGGCCTGCCGCCGCGCGAGGTGGTGGCGGCGGCGCTGTCGGTGGTGCCGGAGGACTCGTGGACGGCCCGCGCCGTCACCCGCGCGGTCGCCGTCCTCGACCGCATCCGACAGGATCGGCCCGCCATGCAGGACCGGCCCGCCATGCAGGACCCGCTTGCCGTTCAGGACCGGCCTGTCGCGGAGGACCCGCCTGCCGTTCAGGAGCGGGCAGAGGAGGGGCGGGAGCCGGATGGCGAAGAGGCGGCGCTGGTGGAGGCGCTGCACGAGGCCGTCGTGGTGAGCCACTACCCGTGGACCGACGTCGCGCCCGAGGCCGTGGCGCTCGCCCTGGCCGCCTACCTGGCCGGCGACGGCGACGTGGAGGCGTCCGTGACGTTCGCCGTGAGCCTGGGCCGCGACGCCGACACCATCGGGGCCATCGCCGGCGCCGTCGCGGGCGCCGGGCGGGGCGAGGGCGGCGTGCCCGGACGGTGGGCCGCCCGCATCGGCCCGGTCGCGGGCACCTGCCTGCCCGTGGTGGCCGGCCGGCACGTCCTGACCGTCGCCGACGAGCTCACGGACGCGGCGGCCCGCCACCGCCCGGCCGCGGTGGCGGGCGACGAAACGGGCGCCGAAGCGGGCGACGATCGGGCGGACCCGCGGGCGGGCGCACCAGCAGACGGACCGGGCGGCGGAAGCCGTACGGCGAAAGGACAGTAGACGACCATGTCGGGGGACAGAATCCGGGGGGCCTTCGCCGGGCTCGCCGTGGGCGACGCCGTGGGCTGGCCGGCCGGCCGGCACCGCTCTGCCCTGCACGCCCCGTGGAGCCGGCGCCTGCACCGGGAGCTCGACGCGTTCGCCGAGGAGCACCGGGTCACCACCCTGCCCGTGCCGTTCGCGTTGAACCAGCCCGTCGCCCCGCTCGCGCTCGGCCCGTCCGACGACGCCGAGTGGCTGGCCTGGACGGCGCTCACCATCGACCGGCCGCGCGCCGAGGCGTTCCGCGAGCTGCGCGAGCAGAGCCCGGACCTCCGGGCGCGCATCTCGGTGGCCACCGCGCTGGACAACCTCGCCCGCGGCGTCGAGCCGCCCGCCAGCGGCCACGACAACCCGCACCACTTCGACGACGCCGCCGCCGTGCGGGCCGTCGCCTTCGGCGCGCTCGGCCGCGACCCCGCCGGGGACGCCCGGGTGACCAACGCCGGCGACGGCGTGCTCGGCGCGCTCGCGATGGCCGCCGCCGTCGCCGCGGCGGTCGCGACCGGGTCGGCGGCCCAGGCCGTCGAGGCGGCGCTGGCCGTCCTGCCCGGCGACACCGCCATCGGGCACAACGCGCGCCTCGCGATCGAGGCGGCGCGCGCGGCGGGCGACCCGTTCGCCGCCGTGCCCGCGCTCGACGCCGCCCTGCTCGACCACGTCTACAGCTACGCGGTGGGCGCCGCCCTGACGGTGCCCGTCGCGCTGGCGCTGGCCGAGGTGTCGGGCGGCGCGCTCGGCCGGGCCGTGCCCGCCGCCGCCTGCCTGGCGCCGCTGGCCGACTCGGCGCCCGCCCTGACCGGCGCGATCACCGGGGCGTGCGGCGGCTTCGAGGCGATCCCGGAGGGGTGGACCGCCTCGGCCCGCACGCTGGCCGGCTGTTGCCTGCCGCACCTGGCGGGAACAGATCTCATCGAACTCACGGAGGAACTCGTATGACGCCGCTCGCAGATCAGCCCGCAGACCTGCTCACCGACAAGGCGGTGGGCTGTGTGGCGGGCGCGGCGGTCGGCGACGCGCTGGGCGGCGCCACCGAGGGCTGGACGCCCGAGCAGATCACCCGAAGGTACGGGGGGCCGGTCGAGGGCATCGTGCCGCCGTTCAACGAGGACTGGCGCAACGCCCGCCCCATCGCCCCGTACCACAAGGGCGACGGCCACATCACCGACGACACCCTGATGACGCACGCCCTCATCCGCGTCTACGAGAAGGTCCAGGGCCACCTGGACGCGTACGCGATGGCCGAGCACCTGGTGCCCGAGCTGATGGGGGAGCGGCGCTGGATCCCCGAGCTGGAGACGGAGGCGCTGCCGCTGCACCGGATCTTCCTCGCCGAGAAATGGATCGTCGCCCGCCTGCACTACGGCCACGTGGACCCGCGCGAGGCCGGCGTCGGCAACATCGTCAACTGCGGCGCCGCCATGTACGTGGCGCCGGTCGGCGTCGTCAACGCCGCCGACCCCGACGCCGCCTACGCCGAGGCGATCGATCTCACCGGCGCGCACCAGTCCAGCTACGGGCGCGAGGCCGCCGGCGTGATGGCCGCGGCCGTCGCCGAGGCCATGCGCCCGGGCGCCACCCCCGACTCGGTCGTGGCCGCCTGCCTGCGGCTGGCCAAGGACGGCACCAGGGCCGCGATCGAGGCGGTCTGCGAGGCGGCGCGCGGGCTCGGGCACTGGGAGGGCTCGTTCGAGACGCTGCGCGCGGCGATGCGGCCCTACGACACGGTCGCCGACACCTACCGCGACCAGGGGCTCGGGGCGCGCCGGCCGAGCCGGGTGCACAGCATCGAGGAGCTGCCGCTGGCCCTCGGGTTCCTCGTGATCGCGAAGGGAGACTTCCGCGAGACGGTACTGGGCGGCGTCAACTACGGGCGCGACGCCGACTCGATCGCCTCCATGGGCGGCGCCATCGCGGGCGCGCTCGGCGGGCTCGCCGCGGTGCCGGGGGAGTGGGCCGAGGAGATCGGGCGGGCCAGCCGTACGGACCTGGTCGAGCCGGGACGGGCGATCGCGCGGGTGGCGCGCCGTGTCCACGCCGACGACCAGGCGCGCCGCCGCGCCCACGAGAGCGCCTTCGCCGCCCTGCTCACCGCGGACGGCGCGACGGGCGGCTCCGCGTACGGCGCGACGGGCAGTGTGGAGGGCGGGGCGTGATCCGCCTCACCTGGGTGCAGCCCGAGGACCTGGTGGGGCACGAGCTGCGCCAGGCCGCCGAGGACGGCCGCGACGTGCGGGAGATCGCCGCCCGCTGGCGCGCGGCCGGTGGCCACGACGCGCCGCCCCGCGCGGGCGCGTCCGAGCCGGGAGCGCTGCGGCTGCGTCCGCTGGCCGAGCGGCTGCTGGACGAGCTGGCGGCGATCCCGTCGCCGCTGGACGAGCCCACCGACCTCGACGCGATCATCGCCGCGACCCCCGCCTGGCCCGCCGGCCGGCCCCTCGCCTCACCCGGATCGCCCTCGCCCGCGCCCGCCGCCTCCCCCCTGACCGGCTCGCCGTCAGGGGCAGGGGTGGATCCGGCGCGGCTGCTGGGCGCCTGGGAGGGGCGGGCCGCCGGGTGCGTGCTCGGCAAGCCCGTGGAGAAGATCCCGCGCGAGGGCGTCCGGGAGATCGCCCAGGCCACCGGCAACTGGCCGATCCGCGGCTGGTTCACGGCGCGGGGCCTGCCCGCCGAGGTGGCCGCCCGCTGGCCCTGGAACCGGCGCAGCGCCGTCAACTCGCTGGCCGAGAACATCGACGGCGTCCCGGAGGACGACGACCTCAACTACCCGCTGCTGGCCCTGACCGTCCTGGAGCGGCACGGCCGCGGCTTCACCACCGACGACGTGGCCAAGCTGTGGCTGGACGAGCTGCCGGCCGGCCGCACGTTCACCGCCGAGCGGGTCGCGTACCGCAACCTGCTGTCCGGCGTCGAGCCGCCCGAGACGGCCACGCACCGCAACCCGTTCCGCGAGTGGATCGGCGCGCTCATCCGGACCGACGTGTACGGGTGGGTCAACCCGGGCGACCCGGCCACGGCCGCCGAGTACGCCTGGCGCGACGCCCGGCTGACGCACACCGCCAACGGCGTCTACGGGGCGATGTTCGCCGCCGCCCTGTGCGCGCAGTCGCTCGTGGCGAGCTCCGTGGAGGAGGTGGTGGCCGCCGGCCTGTCGGTGGTCCCGCCCGCCTCGCGGCTGCACGACGCGGTGCGGCGGGCCGCCGAGGACGCCGCCTCGGAGCCCGACTTCGAACGCGTCCTCGACCGCCTCCACGAACGGCACGCGGGCCTGCACTGGGTCCACACGATCAACAACGCCGCCCTGGTCGCGGCCGCCCTGGTCCACGGCCGGGGCGACTTCACCGCCTCGATCGCCGGGGCCGTGGCCGGCGGCTGGGACACCGACTCCGCGGGCGCGACCGTCGGCTCGGTGGCGGGGGCGCTGAACGGCGGCGTGCCCGCCCGGTGGAAGATGAGGAACAGCCTGGCCAGCAGCCTGACCGGGTTCGACGGTATCGGGCTGGACGAGCTGGCCCGGCGCACCAGGGAGTTGATGTGGGCATGATCTCGGTGTTCGGCAGCGCGAACATGGACCTGGTCGCGTACGTGGACCAGGCTCCGAAGCGCGGTGAGACGGTCACCGGGCGGATGTTCCGCACCGTGCCCGGCGGCAAGGGCGCGAACCAGGCGATCGCCGCCGCCCGCGCCGGCACCGAGGTCTCCTTCCTCGGCGCGGTCGGCGACGACGCGTTCGGCGCGGAGATCCGCGACACGCTCGCGGTCGCCGGCGTGAACGTCGAGCGCCTGCGCCAGGTGCCGGGCCCCAGCGGCATCGCGCACATCGTGGTGGACGACGACGGCGGCAACTCGATCATCGTGGTGCCCGGCGCGAACGGCCAGGTCACCGCCCCCTCCGAGGAGGAGCGCGCGGTCATCGCGGCCTCCGCCTCGGTGCTGCTCCAGCTCGAACTGCCCATGGAGGCCGTCATCGGCGCCGCCCGGGCCGCCCGCGAGGCGGGGGTCCCGGCCGTCCTCACCCCGGCGCCCGCGCAGCCGCTGCCGGACGAGCTGCTGGACGCCGTCGCGCTCATCGTCCCGAACGAGCACGAGGCGGCCGCCATCACCGGCGCCGCCGACCCCGGCGAGGCGCTGTCCCGCCTGCTCGAACGCGTGCCCGAGGTCGTGATCACGCTCGGCTCCGAGGGCGCCCTGTACGGCTCGCGCTCCGGCGAGCGGCTGCGCGTGCCGGCCGTACAGGTGGAGGCGGTGGACACCACGGCGGCGGGCGACACGTTCGTCGGCGCGCTCGCCGTCGCCAGGGCGGAGGGCCGGCCGGCGGAGGAGGCGCTGCGGTTCGCGTCGGCGGCGGCGGCGCTGTCGGTGCAGCGGGAGGGCGCGAGCACCTCCATGCCGAGCCGCGCGGAGATCGACGCCGCCCTCTAGCCCGCTCCCCTAGACTGCTCCCCCATGATCATGATCGTGGGGAAGGTCCGATGAGGCGCCGCCGCCGGCTGCTCGTGACGCTGGCGGTGGCCGCCGTGCTCGCGCTGGCCGCCACCGGCCTGTACCGGCTGGTCAACTCGCGGACGTACCAGGTCGCCGGCACGCTGGTGTCGCGGTTCGACACGCCGGAGAAGGTGGTCGCGCTGACCTTCGACGACGGGCCGGACGAGCACGCCGCCGAGGTGCTGGCCGCGCTCGCCGCCGAGGACGCCCGGGCCACCTTCTACGTCGTCGGCTCCCAGATGGAGAGGTTCCCGAAGGAGACGGCGGCGCTCGTCGCGGCGGGGCACGAGCTGGGCAACCACACCTACACGCACCGCCGGATGGTGTTCGTCTCGCCGGACACCGTGAAGGACGAGGTGGAGCGGACCAACGCCCTCATCCGCGCCGCCGGTCAGAGGGGGAACATCACCTTCCGGCCGCCGACGGGCAAGAAGCTCCTGACGCTGCCGATGTACCTGGCCGAGCACCACCAGACCACCGTCATGTGGGACGTCGAACCCGACTCCGGCAAGACGCCGACGGCCCAGGAGATCGTGGCCGAGGTGCGGGCCGAGGTGCGGCCCGGGTCGATCGTCCTGCTGCATCCCTGGTACGGGAGCGGGGCCGACACGCGGGCGGCCATCAGGGGCGTGGTGTCGGCGCTGCGCGCCGAGGGGTACACGTTCGTCTCGGTCTCGGAGATGCTGGCCGGCTCGCAGGCGTGATCGGATTCACCCCGCCCCGGGCCACATCAGCGGCGCCGGGCGGGGCAGGGAACCGGTCATGAGCGACAAGCACGACGATCGTCCTGACGACCTGCCCGACACCGTGACCGGCCTCAACGCGGAGAGCGACGTCGTAGCCGAGCGGTCGGGCGCCGGCACGTCCCACTCCGGCCGCCCCATCCCCGCCGACCCGCCCGAGGCCCAGGCCGCCGGTGGGGCCAGCGGTGGGGAAGGCAGCGGGGAAGGCGGCGAGGAAGCCGACGCCGGGGGAGACGCGGGCCGCGACGGTGAGACCGGCGAGGAGCCGGAGGTCCGTCCGGACGCCGGTCCGACCGGCTGACCACCGCCCCGGCCCGGCCGGGTCACGGGGCGGACAGGTGGTGGGCGCACTCGTCGCGGTAGCGCAGCGTCAGCTCGCGCACCCGCGTCGGGTCGGCCAGGACGGCGCCGGAGACGGCCGGCACCACCGCGTGCCGTACCGAGGGGAACAGCCGGGCCAGGTCGGCGGGTGAGAGGCCACGCGGGCCGACGCCCGGCACGAGGACGGGGCCGTCGAGCCGGTCCAGCAGGTCGGGGCCGAGCCGATCCGGCACGGCGGAGGCCGGCACGCCACCGGCCACCACACCGACCGGCCCGAGCGGCGCCCGGCCCGCGTTGGCCGCCTCGACCCCCGCGAGGACCCGCGCCGCGAACGGGTCGCGGAAACCCTCGGGCCCGTCGGCGCGCGCGAGCACGAACACCCCGGCGTCGTTGGCGACGGCCGAGGTGATCGCCCCCTCCAGCGCCCCGAACCCGAAGTACGGGCTGAGCGTCACCGCGTCGGCCGCCAGCGGGCTGCCCTGGTCGAGGTACGCCTCGGCGTAGGCGGCCATGACGGGGCCGGTGTCGCCGCGCCTGGCGTCGAGCACGACCAGCGGCCCGGCCTGGCGCAGGTCGGCCAGCACGGACTCCAGCACGGCGAACCCCCGGCTGCCCCACCGCTCGAAGAACGCCGGCTGCGGCTTGACCACGGCCGCCACGTCGCCCACGGCGTCGGCCACCGTGCGGCTGAGGCGCTCCAGCCCCGCCGGCGAGTCGTCCAGGCCCCACGCGTGCAGCAGCGCCGGGCTCGGGTCGATGCCCACGCACAGCGGCCCGTACTTGTCGAGCCTGGCCCGCAGCCTGGTCCCGAACGGCTCCGTCATCGTCCCGCCCCCCACCCTCGCCGACGTTCGCAGGGTAAACCGGGCCGGAGCAGCCCGGAAAGCCTTGCGACGAGGGCGGTATGGGACGGCGCGGATCAGGTCACCACATTTATCCGAGGATGCCTCAGCCTTCAGGTCCAGAAGGAATCGGACTCCCGCGGAGCAGGGCAGGCCCAGCCGGATCGCCGCCCAGGTGATCCGGAGTCTGACCGCGGCGAACGCTCAATTTCTGTCTTACCTCCTCGGTAGATTGAGTGGTCATGAAGGCGGCAGCGAATTCGGGGGAGAGCGCCGGGCACGCCCGATACACCTACCGGCTTCGTGTGTCGCCGGTCGCCCAGGTCGCCTTACCGGGCGAGTGGGATCGTTGCCGATGGGTGTGGAACCAGTGCGTCGCCACGTCCAGGACGGTGCACCTGCACAACAAGACTCACCCGGAAGACCCGCAGAGCTGCGGCCCGGCCCAGCTCGACAAGATGCTGACCAGCTGGCGGGCTGAGCATGAATGGCTCGCGGCGGGGGCGTCGGTGCCGCAGCAGCAGATCATCCGTGACTTCGCCAGGTCCCGCGCCAAGGCGGTCAAGGACATCACTGGCCGGCTGCCCGTCCGGCAGCGGGCCGGGATGCCTCGCTTCAAGAAGAAGGACCTGACCGATCCGAGCCTGAACTACACGCGGCGCGGCTTCCGCCTCAAGGACGGGCGCCTGCATCTGGCCGGGAACATCATCGTGACCGTGGTGTGGTCCCGTGACCTGCCCGCCGTCCCGTCGAGCGTGCGCGTCTTCCGGGACGGTCTGGGCCACTGGTACTCCTCGTTCGTCGTTCCCGCCCGGGCCGAACCGCTGCCCGCCACCGGGCGGGCGATCGGCATCGACTGGGGCGTGACACAGGTCGCCACCACCACCAGTGACGACCATGACCTGCCGCACGCCGACTACGGCAAGAAGGCCCGGGCGAAGCTGGCCCGTTACGACCGGATGATGGCCCGTCGCGGACCCGTCCGAGGGCAGCCGGGCTCGAAGGGCTACCGCGAGGCGAAGAAGCTGCGCGCCAAGCAGTACAAAAAGGTCGCCCGCCAGCGCCAGGACACTGGTCGCAAGTGGGCCAGGAAAGTCGTCGGCGACCATGACGTGATCGCGGTGGAGGACTTCCGGCCGAAGTTCCTGGCCAAGTCCAGCATGGCGCGCAAGGCTGCCGACGCGGCCATCGGCGCGACCAAGCATGCCCTGATCGAGATGGCCCGCAAACATGGCCGCACCCTGATGCTCGTCAACCCCGCGCACACCACCATGGACTGCGCCCAGTGCGGAGCGAGAACCAAGCACGCGCTACCTCTTTCCGAACGTACCTACACCTGTGCCGCGTGCGGAGCCGTCTGTCCCAGAGACAAGAACTCTGCCCGCGTCATGCTGGTCCGGGCTGGTCTGACCCCGGTTGGTGCTGATCGCGGAAGACCTGAACGTCCGCTGGACGGTCAGGCAGCGTGAGCCAGGAATCCCCTGTCTTCAGGCGGGGGAGCAGTCAAATCCCCCCAGCCGGGCTGTTCCGGGCGCAGCTCCAGGCGCCCGTCCACCGGCAGGTACGGGTCGGGACACCAGGACACCTCGTCGGGCTTGTACTCGAGGATGGCGAAGTTGGTCGTCGCCGCCGCGAAGTGCGCGTTCGCCGCGGTGGCGAGCGGGCCGAGCGGGTTGTGCGGCGCCACCGGGACGTAGTGGACGTCGGCGACGGCGGCGATCCGCGCCATCTGCGTCAAGGAAACCATCAGGTGATGTGCCGGAAATGTCCGCGGGGTACCCGCCGGTCGCCCCGGGGTAGATCACCTGCATGTACGAGATCGCCCGCCGGACGCTGACGCTTCGCACCGAGCCGCCGAGCGAGGTCACCGTCAGCGTCGGCGTGCCCGTGGAGGAGCCCACGGGCGACTGGTCGTGCCCGTACCGGATCGACGGGCTGGCCGGATGGGAGCACGAGCGCAAGGTCACCGGCGTCGACGCGCTGGAGGCGGTGGACCTGGCGCTCGCCATGGTCCGGGCCGCGCTGGCCGGCTCGCACGAGGCCAAGGAGGGGCTGCTGAGCTGGGAGGAGGAGCCGGACGGCCGGCGGCCGAAAACCGTCTACCTCACCTGGGACAAGGATCACGACGTCGCCTACATCGCGATGAAGCACGAGATCGCGCCCGGGGAGGCCGTGCGCCAGGAGACCGTGGACGGGGCCGTCCTGGACTACGGGGTCTCGGGCGAGCTGCTGGGGATCGAGCTGCTGGACGCGGCGACCCGCCTGCCGTCCGAGATGCGGCTCTGACGCCTCTGCCGGGCTCCGCTCTGGGGGCGGGCGGCCTACAGGGCGCCGCTCGGGGGGTGGACGCCCCGCGACAGCAGCCACCGCCAGCGCGGCACCTCGAACGCGACGGTCGCCACGGCGAGCGCCGTCACGACGACCGCCACCGGCGCGGGCCAGGCCGCCCACGACGCGGCCACCGCCGCCACGAGCTGGAGCAGCACGAGCAGGATCGTGACGAACCCCGGCACGGGCACGATCACGTTGCGCTTGTCCCCGGGCGTGGAGAACAGCGTCGGCAATCCGATCAGCACGATCACCGACAGCACGGCCAGCGCGACGGAGCGGGAGGCGAGGGCCCACGGGGTGGCGACCCAGGCGACCAGCTCGGTGGCGAACCTCAGCGCGGACCCGGCGGGACTGTCCTGGCGGACGGTGTCGGTCACGCGCGCACCCTATCGGCCTCCGCCGGGTCCGCCGCGACGGGGCCGGGACGACTGAGGCCGCGATAATCGACGCGTGACCCCTCCGAGCGACCTTCCCCCCGCGAGCGACCACCCGGTCCGGCCGCGCGTCGTGGCGACCGACCTCGACGGCACCCTGCTCGACTCCACCGGCTCCGTCTCCCCGCGCACCCGCCGCGCGCTGCGCCTGGCGCGCGCGGCCGGCGCCGAGATCGTGTTCGTGACCGCCCGCGCGCCCCGCGGGGTCGACCCGATCGCCGAGGCGGCCGGCGTCAGCGGCACCGCCGTGTGCAGCAACGGCGCCATCGTGTACGACCTGGCCGCGCGCGAGATCGTCACCCGGCACGACCTCGACCCCGAGGCCGCGGCCCACGTGATCGACGTCCTGGCCGGGGCGCTGCCCGGCGTGGCGTTCGCCGTCGAGACGGGCACGGTCGTGCTGGCCGAGCCCGGCTACGACGTCCACCACCACGACCCGAGACAACGGCGCGAGGTGCGGTCGGTGCGCGACGCGGGCGAGCCGTTCGTCAAGCTGCTGGCCTGGTCCGGCGAGCATCCCGTGGACGACATGGCCGCCGCCGCGGCCGAGGCGGTGGCGGGGCGGGCCGAGGTGACGCACTCCGGCGTGGGCGGGCTGCTGGAGATCAGCGCGCCGGGGGTGACGAAGGCCGGCACGCTGGCCGGGTTCTGCGCGGAGCGGGGCGTGGCCCCGGCCGAGGTGGCGGCGTTCGGCGACATGCCCAACGACCTCGCCGTCCTCGCCTTCGCCGGCGCCGGGTACGCCATGGCCAACGCCCACCACCTGGTGCTCGCCGCCGTGGAGCGGCGGACGCTGTCGAACGACGACCACGGCGTGGCCGTCGTCCTCGAACGCCTCTACGGCCCCTGACCCGCGCGCCCGGAGCATGACAAATGTCAGCGTGAAGGCAGGACGCACGGCACCAGGGAGGCGCCCGGGCCGCTCCTAGCGTGGAAGCCATGGAGACCATCCCATCCAGCCCCGCCCTCGCCCTGACCGGCGTCGCCAAGCACTTCGGCGACGTACGGGCGGTCGACGGCCTGAGCCTCACCGCCGCGGCGGGAGGCGCCATCGCCCTGCTCGGCCCCAACGGGGCCGGCAAGTCCACCACCGTGTCGCTGCTGCTCGGCCTGGCCCGGCCCACCGCCGGCACGGTCCGCGTCCTCGGCGGCACCCCCGAGCAGGCCGTCGCCCAGGGCCGCGTCGGCGCGATGCTCCAGCAGGGCGAGCTGATGCCCGAGCTGACCATCGGCGAGCTCGTCGGCTTCGTGCGCGGCCTCTACCCCCGGCCGCTGCCCCTGTCCGAGATCCTCGACCTGGCCGACCTCGGCTCCCTGGTCAAGCGGCGTGCCAAGGGGCTGTCGGGCGGCCAGGCCCAGCGGGTCAGGTTCGCGCTGGCCGTCGCGGGCGCCCCCGACCTGCTCGTGCTCGACGAGCCGACCGCCGCGATGGACGTCGAGTCGCGGCGGCGCTTCTGGGACGGCATGCGCGCCTACGCCGCGGGCGGCCGTACGGTGCTGTTCGCCACCCACTACCTGGAGGAGGCCGACCAGAACGCCGACCGGGTGCTCGTCATCGCGCGGGGCCGGCTGGCCGCCGACGGCACCCCCGCCGAGATCAAGGCCACGGCGGGCGGGCGGCTCGTCACCTTCCGCCTCGGCGACCAGCCGGCCGCCGGCCTGGACGCCCTGCCGGGCGTCACCTCGGTCGAGATCCGCGACGGCGTGGCCCGGCTGCGCACCGACGACGCCGCCCTCACCACCGCCGCGCTCTACCGCGGCACCACGCTGGAGGTCCACGACCTGGAGGTCTCCGGCGGCCACCTCGAAGACGCCTTCCTCGCCCTCACCCGGGAGTCCTGATGCTCGCCTCGTACGTGCGGCTGGAGATCCTCCGCATGATCCGCAACCGGAGGTACGTGATCCTCGGGATCGGCTTCCCCCTGGTCATCTACCTGCTCAACGCCAACGTCTTCGGCAAGGAGACCACCGACGGCGGCGTCACCCTCAGCGCGTACGTCATGGTCTCCATGGCCGCCTACGGCGCGATCTCGGGGACGCTGGTCAACACCGCCGGCCCGTGGGCGCAGGAACGCGCCTCCGGCTGGCTGCCGCAGCTGCAGGTCACGCCGCTGCCCGGCTGGATGATCATCGTGGGCAAGCTGGTGGGCGCGCTCCTGCTGGTCCTGCCCTCGATGCTGCTCGTGTGCCTGGCCGGCGCGCTCACCCAGGGGGTGTCCCTGTCCGTGGGGCAGTGGGCGGCGCTGGTGGGGGCGCTGTGGGCGGGGGCCGTGCCGTTCGTCGCGCTGGGACTGGTCATCGGCTCGCTGCTGCGGCCCGACGCCGTCCAGCCCGTCACCATGATCACCATGCTGGGGCTGGTGATCGTGGGCGGGCTCTGGTTCCCGGTCACCACCATGGGCGAGACCATGCGCACCATCGCCGAGGCGACCCCCGCCTACTCCTACGCCGACATGGGCTGGAGCGTCATCGCCGGCCACGGGGTGCCCCTGTCGGACGCGCTCACGGTCGCCGGCTGGGCGGCGGCCCTCGGGGTGCTCGCCGTCCTCGCCTACCGGCGGGCTACCGTACGCGCTTGACTTCTTCCCCCAGCTGAAGCCGGGGGATCTGAACCCTTACGGGTCAGGCTTCCTGCTTCACCGCCAGTCGCCCGCCGGGCTTGCGCCTTTGAGGTCTTACACCGGCTCCACAGGCGTTTCACCTCTCCGTCAGCCCGGCGGCGAGGATGTTGATCGCGGCGTTGACGTCGCGGTCGTGCAGCGCGCCGCACGCGCACTGCCACGCCCGGACAGCCAGCGGCATGTTCTCGTGCAGGGCACCGCAGGCCGAGCACAGCTTCGAGGAGGGGAACCATCGGTGGATCACGACCAGTTCCCGCCCGTACCAGGCGGCTTTGTACTCCAGCATGGACCGCATCCGGCGCCAGGAGGCGTCGGACATGGCGCGGGCCAAGCTGTGGTTCTTGACCATGTTGCGGACGGTGAGATCCTCGATCACGACCGTTTGGTTCTCACGGACGAGCCGAGTGGTGAGCTTGTGCAGGAAGTCTCGCCGCCGGTCGGTGATCCGAGCGTGAATGCGGGCGACCTTGAGTCTGGCCTTCTGCCGGTTGGCCGACCCCTTCTCCTTGCGGGCGAGATCCCGCTGGGCTCGGGCGAGTTTGCGGCGGTCGGCCCGTTCGTGCTTCGGGTTGACGATCTTCTCGCCGGTGGAGAACGTGGCCAGCGCGGCGACCCCGGCGTCGAAGCCGACCCGGGTGGCGGCCGGGGGCAGCGGGCGGATCGCCTCCTCGACCAGGATCGACACGAACCAGCGCTGCGCCGCGTCCTTGGAGACAGTCACCGTGGACGGCTGCGCGCCCTGCGGCAGGGGCCGCGACCACACGATGTCCAGCGGTTCGCGCATCTTCGCGAGGGTGAGCCGCCCATCTCGCCAGGTGAAGGCCGAGCGGGTGTACTCGGCCGATGCCCGCGACTTCTTGCGGGACTTGAAGGTCGGGTACTTGGCCCGGCGGGCGAAGAAGTTCGCGAACGCCGCCTGAAGGTGGCGCAGCGCCTGCTGAAGCGGCACGCTCGACACCTCGTTCAGGAACGCCAGCTCGCCGGTCTTCTTCCACGCGGTGAGAGTGGCCGAGGACTCCCCGTAGGAGACCCGACGGCCGTCCGACGTGTAGGCGCGGGTCCGCTCGGCCAGGGTCTTGTTGTAGACCAGGCGCACGCAGCCGAACGTCCGGGCAAGCTGTTCGGCTTGCCCGCGGGTCGGATAGAAGCGGTACCTGTAGGCCCGCTTCACGATCTGCGCCATACCTCACCCAGTACCAGGCCATCAGTTGAGAATCGCTTCCATGTTCGCATCCGCCGTGCGAGCCGGCCCGCGTTTCCTCCCCAGGGCTAAAGTTTGGGGTCCCCCGCGCAAGGAGAGTCGATGAGCGTTCCGGAGCCGCCTGACGGCGTCTCGCCCGTCAGGCGGCTGCTGTCCATCTCCGTCGGGCTGGTCTACCTCGTGGCCCCCGTCCTGGGGGTGATGCAGGGGGAGGTCACCGGGGCCCGGGCGGCGTGGGCGTGCGTCGCCCTCGTCGCGTTCGCCGCCGCCTACGCGGGGATCGTGCTCAGCCAGCGGACGTTCGGCCGCCCGGGGCGCTGGACGTACCCGCTGCTCGGCTTCACCACGGTGCTCGCCGTCGTCCTCCCGCCGATCTTCGGCTCGGGGTGGCTGGCGCTGCCCGTCTACATGAGCGTGGCCTTCGCCATGGCGCTGCCGAAGCGGGCGGCCGTGGTCGCCGTCGCCGCCATGGGCGTCACGCTCGTCGCGCTCGGCGTGGTCACGGACGCCGACCCGGGCACGCTGATCATGTTCGTCTTCCAGGTCGCGACCCTGGCGGTGCTGTTCACCAACGTGCGCAACACCCGGCTGCTGGTGTCCCGGCTGCGGGAGGCCCAGGGCGAGGTGGCCCGGCTCGCGGCCGGCGAGGAGCGCCTGCGCATCGCCCGCGACCTGCACGACCTGCTCGGCCACAGCCTGTCGCTCATCGCCATGAAGGCCGAGCTGGCCGGGCGGCTGGCCGAGGAGTCGCCGCGGGCGCTGCGGGAGATCCGCGACATCGAGGAGGTGGCCCGCCAGGCGCTCGTCGAGGTGCGCGAGGCCGTCACCGGCTACCGGCAGCGGGGGCTGGCCGAGGCGGTCGACGGGGCCCGCGCCGCGCTGGAGTCGGCGGGCACGGACACGCTCGTGCGGCTGACGGGGACGCCGCTGCCGCCGGCGCTCGACGGGCTGCTCGCGTGGGCGGTCCGTGAGGGGGGCACGAACGTGCTGCGCCACTCGGGGGCGCGGCACTGCGAGATCACCGTGACGTACGACGGGGTGGAGGCCACCCTGGAGATCACCGATGACGGACGCGGCCACGCGGGGCATGCGGCGTCGGGGGAGGCGTACGGACTGGGCGGGGCGGTGGCGGAGGGGAAGGCGTACGGACTTGCCGGGCCGGTGGCGGAGAGGGAGGCGTACGGACTTGCCGGGCCGGTGGCCGAGGGGGAGGCGTACAGGCTGGGCGGGCCCGCGGCGGAGGGGGAGGGCAACGGGCTGGCCGGACTGGCGGAGCGGGTCGCGGCGGCGGGCGGCACGATGACGGCGGGCCGGGTGCGCGGCGGCTTCCGCCTCGCCGTCCGCGTCCCGGTCCCGGCCGACCCGGGCGCCCCGGCGGAACCGGGCACCCAGGCGGACCCGAACGAACCCAATGCCCAGGCCGACCCGAACGAACCCAATGCCCTGGCGGACCCTAACGCCCCGGCTGAACCGGGCGCCGCCGGAGGCGGAGCAGTGACGCCGGTGACCGCCGTGCCGGACGCGACCGGGGCGGAGCGGACGTGATCAGGATCATCCTGGCCGAGGACCAGGCCATGGTGCGCGGCGCGCTCGTCACCCTGCTCGGCCTGGAGGACGACATCGAGGTGGTCGGCGAGGCCGCCTCCGGGCCCGAGGCGGTGGCCGTGGCGCGCAAGACCGAGCCGGACGTCGCGCTGCTCGACGTCGAGATGCCCGGCGGCGACGGCATCACCGCCGCCGAGGAGATCCGCCGGATGCTGCCCGGCTGCCGAGTGGTGATCCTGACGACGTTCGGCCGGCCGGGCTACCTGCGCCGGGCGATGGAGGCGGGCGCGGCGGCGTTCCTCGTCAAGGACAGCCCGGCGCGCGAGCTGGCCGCCGCGGTGCGCCGCGTGCGGGCCGGTGAGCGGGTCATCGACCCCGGCCTGGCCGCCGCCGCGCTCAGCGCCGGGCCGAACCCGCTGTCCGGCCGGGAGCGGGACGTGCTCGCCGCCGCGGCCGACGGCTCCACGATCGCCGACATCGCCGCCCGCCTCCACCTGTCGGAGGGCACGGTGCGCAACTACCTGTCGTCGGCCATCGGCAAGACCCGCACCCGCAACCGCGTCGAGGCCGTCCGCCACGCCCAGGCCCAGGGCTGGCTGTAGGGCTCCGGACATGCCGGGAGCCGCCCCCGGGAAGGAAGGGGGCGGCTCCGGCGGTACCGGGAGGGAGGGGACCTAACGGCCGCTGCTCACCCCGTAGTACTGGAGGGTCTGCACGTACGGCCTGGCCTTGACCTCGGCCGCCGAGAGCGACTTGGCGACGAGCGCGTTGCCGCGCGTCGCCGACACCGAGACGGCCCCGGCGGTCAGCGGGAACGTCTTGGCCGACACGCCCGCCGGGGCGGTGTACGTCTGCTTCTGGCCGCCCACCGTGACCGTGACGGGCGTGGACGCGGTCAGCATCGTCAGCACCTCGACCATGTCACGCGCCGGCGTGCTGCCGCCGCGCAGCCTCATGAGCTTGGTCTCCGCGTACGTCGGCTGCGCCGCGGCCGTCTGGACCCGGTGGGTCAGGTACAGGACGTCGTTCGTCACCTTGGGGCAGCCCAGCTTGAAGCAGGTGAGGTAGTACGAGCTGATGTCCAGGAACGTCCACCCGTTGTTCGCGGACGGGGCGAACTGGGTGCCCTCGGAGTAGTCGTTCCAGGTGGTGAGCTGCACCCAGTCGGCGCCGCCGTCGATCGCGCCCTTCCAGGTCAGGCGCAGGTTCTCGGTGTTGCCCGCCTCGTCGTAGATACCCTGGTTCGGGCGGGAGTCCTGGACCGACACCGGCTGCATCCAGATCTTGCCCATGGTGTGGGCGCGGCTGATGTTCGGGGCCAGGCTCGCGTTGGCGGCGGGGTTGCGGTTGCCCCAGTTGGAGAAGCCGTAGCTGATCGAGGCGAACGCGTCCCGGTTCTTGTTGAAGTCCAGGAACGTCGGCACGAGCGCGACCTTGACGCCGTGGGCGTCCTTCATGGTCTTCATCCAGGTGGACCACCACGCGGCAGTGCGGTTCTCCGCCTTGAACGGGGCCACGACCAGGCGCCCGTCGCCCAGCTTGTACACCGCGGGCGACGACGCGAGCTTGGCCAGCGCCGTCGCGAGCGTGGCGCTGTCGACCGAGGACAGGCCGTTCATGTCCGGCATCAGGACGATCTTGAAGCCGGGGTCGACGGCGGCGGCCGCCTTGACCAGGTTCTGCACCCGCGTCCAGTTGTTGCTCGACACCGAGAGGATGTCCACGGTGAACCCGTCCAGGCCGGCCGCGATCGCCTGCCGCACCTCGGTCTTGAGGTCCTCCAGCACGTACTCGCCGGACAGCGGCGACCTGCCGATCGGACGGTCGCGCAGCAGGCCGCCGTACGCGGAGTGCTTGCCGCTCTCGCCCTCGGGCTTGAGGTAGTTGCGGGCGTAGTAGTCGCTCGCCGGAGCCTGGTTGTCCAGGGAGATCGGGTACGGCGGGAAGTAGTGGGCGAACACCTTCTTGCCGGAGGCGCGCAGCTTCGAGGTGGACGCCAGGGTGAACGGCAGCGGGCCGTCCGTGGTCGCGCCGCTCTCGTCGTCGTCCCCGGGGGCGCCCTCCGTGTAGGTGACGGTCAGGCGGGGGCCGTCGCCGGCGGTGGCCTCGGCCGAGTGGAAGACCGCCTGCGCGCCGGCCGTCCCGGTGATCGCGAAGGCGTAGGCGCCGTTGCCGGTGAACGCGGCGGAGACGTCGAGCGCGACGTCCTCGCCGGAGGTCAGGCCCTTGGCGGTGGCCAGCGTGGTGCCCAGGGCGGGGCGGTTCGCCCAGGTCGCGGCGTCCGTCCAGGCGCCGCTCACCTTGCGCGCCGCCACCGAGCTGTCGGTGGTGCGGGCGGCCTGGAGCTTGAGCGTCATCTGCACGTCCGAGGCGTTCGCAGGCAGCCCCGCGACCGTGAACTTGACCAGTGCCTGCCGTTCGGAGCCCACCTTGCCGTCGCACGTGCTCGGGCAGGCCGACAGCCAGGTGTGGGCCGCGTGCTCCTGCGCGGGGCTGGCCTGGCTGAGGTAGGTGTCCTGGCTCACGTCCACGGTGACGCTCTTGGGTGCGGCCTGGGCCCCGCGCGCGCTGGTGACGCCCTGGGCGGCGGTCTCGGCGCCCACCTCGGCATACGCCTGGGGGGCCGTCCCGGCCCCCGCTCCGGCGACCACGACGACGGCCGCCAGCCACGCGCGTAAACGGTTGGGCATCGAACCTCCACTGATCTGCGAACCCCGGCTCCGTGATCTTGGGCCGGACATCAGTGATCAAGAGTGGAGCAAGGGCGATCGGGCTGTCCGGCTTTCCTGATAATTTCTCATATTTGATCGATTCAGCTCTGGAAAACGTCGGCTCCGTGGCCGTCGCGGTCATCCCGCGGGGCGTTCCTCCAGCTCATCGGCCGCCTCCTGGCGGTCCTGGGCGGCCATCACGTCGTCCGCGTGCTCGGCGGCCCACCGGCCGAGCCGCTCGATCGGCTCCAGCAGCGTCTCGCCCAGCTCGGTGAGCGCGTACTCCACGCGGGGCGGCGCCTCGGCGTACGCCCGCCGCGTCACCAGCCCGTTGGCCTCCAGGCGGCGCAGCGTCTCGGTGAGCACCTTGGGGCTGATGCCGCCGATCGCCGCCCGCAACTCCCCGGGGCGGCGCGGACCGTGCCGCAGGCCCCACACCACCACCGCGTTCCAGGTGTTGGCGATCAGATCGAAGGCCAGCCTGGCCTGGCAGTCGGCGAGAAACGCCATGAACCCTCCCTCGTCGGACCAGCCTCACGCCACGACGGCCAGCAGAGTGGTCACCGCCGAGCCGAGCGCCGGATCGCCGGTCAGCGCCGCGCGGGCGCGGGCCTGCTCGACCGTGATCCCCCTGCTCGCCAGCCGCCAGAACGTGTCCTGGTCCATGATGACCCGCGCGGCGGGCCGCGTGTCGTCCCGGTCCAGTCTCCACCTGCGTACGCGAAAGGCCCGACCGTGCGCGAAAGGAACCGAATGGTGTGCATCGCCATCCGTACCGTCGTCCTCGTCACCACCCCTTCCGACGAACGGAGCACACCATGCGGATCGGCATCCTGGGCGCGGGCGGCATGGCCGACGCCCTCGGCACCCAGTGGTCCCGCGCCGGCCACGAGATCATGATCAGCGGCCGCGACCCCGGGAGGACGGCCGCCGCGGCGGCGCGGATGACCGGTGCGGCCGGCGCGTCAGCTGGGGCCGTGCTGACCGGCACGTGGGCGGAGGCGGCCGCGTTCGGCGACGTCGTGATGGCCGCCGTCCGGGAGGCGGGCCTGTGCGACGTGCTCACCGCCGCCGGCCCGGCGCTGCGCGGCAAGCCGCTCATCGACGTGACCAACTCCGCCACGCCGGACTCGTACGACCCGGCGCGTCAGATCGCCCGGATGGCGGCGGACATCACAGGGGCCCACGTTGTGAAAGCGTTCAACCTGGGGCACGTGGACGTCTGGCGCATGACGCCGCCCGTCTTCGGCGGCAGGCCGCTGGCGGTGCCGCTCTGCGGCGACGACCCGGAGGCCCTGGAGCAGGTACGGGGGCTGGTCGCGGAGCTCGGCTGCACCCCGCTGGACGGCGGCGGCCTCGCCCGGGCCACGCTGCTGGAGGCCACGGCCGCGTTCGTCATCGGCCTCTGGTTCGGCGGCGCCGACGCCCAGGCCATCCTCACCCCGCTGGAGCACGCCGGCGTGTGACCCCCGTCCGCCTGCTCCCGAGGCGGACGGTCAGGCGGGGTGGCGGGCGAGGTGGTCGGCGTGGCGGACGGGCTCGGGGAGCCGGTAGCGGGGGGACAGGCGCAGCACCTGCTCCGTGGCCGTCTCCAGGGAGACGCGGTGGCCGGGGGAGACGTACACCGGCTTGACCCCCTCCCGGGTGCGGACCGCCCGGCCCACCGTCTCCCCGCCCAGCGTGATCGGCGTCCACGACCCGCGCCCCGCCTCCGGAGGCGCGTGCTCGCCGACGAACGGCGTCTTGCCCACCCCCATCGCCGGCAGCCCGGTCAGCACCCCGAGGTGGCAGGCCAGGCCGAACCCCCGGGGGTGCGCCACCCCGTACCCGTCGCACACCAGCAGCTCCGGCGTGGTCTTCAGCCGTTCCAGGGCCTCGACCAGCGCGGGCAGCTCACGGAAGGCGAACAGCCCGGGCACGTACGGAAACCGCGCCCGGCCCTCGGCGGTCACCTGCTCCACCACCTCCAGCGTGGCGGCGTCGAGCACGACCACGGCCGCCCGCACCCGGTCGTCACCGTGGTAGTGGACGTCCAGGCCCGCCACCAAGCCGAACGACGCCGGTCCGGTCAGCTCGACCTGGGGGCGCAGCCGGTCCTGGATGGCCTGTGCCTCCTCGACGGTGGCCGGCCACGGGTGAAGCTGGTTCACGCGCACATGATCAATGTAGCCGGTACGTGACAGGGGAGTACCGGCTCACCAGGACAAACGGGACAGCCTCTAGCATGTCCAAGTGATCGTGGGTGACGTGCTGGGGCTTCTCGGGGTCGGTGTGGCGGCCGGGATCGTCAGCACCGTGGTCAGCCTCGCCTCGATCGTGTCCTATCCCTCGCTGCTGGCCTTCGGCCTTCCGCCGCTCACCGCCAACGTCACCAACACGGTGGCCCTGCTGTTCACCGGTCTCGGCGCGGCGGCCGGCTCGCGGCCCGAGCTGGCCGGGCAGGGCGAGCGGGTGCTCAGGCTCGGCTGGGTCGCCGCCCTCGGGGGCGCGGCCGGCGCGGCGCTGCTGCTGCTTACGCCGTCGCGGACGTTCGAGCTGATCGCGCCGTGGCTCATCGCCGGGGCCTCGCTGCTGCTCGTCCGGCCCCCGTCGGCGCGCAAGCACGAGGAGCACGGCGTGCTCGCCCGGATCGCGCTGTTCGTCGTGGCGGTCTACATCGGCTACTTCGGCGCGGCGGGCGGCATCCTCATGTTCGCGGTGCTGTCGGCGATGCTCGACCAGGCGCCCGCCCGGACCAACGCGGTCAAGAACGTGGTGTCGGGGCTGGCCAACGCGGTCGCGGCGATCGGGTTCGCGCTGTTCGGCCCCGTGGACTGGGTGGCGGTGGGGCCGCTCGCGGCCGGCTTCCTGCTCGGCGGGTGGATCGGGCCGAAGATCGCCCGGCGGCTGCCGGGGCAGAGCCTGCGCTACCTCGCCGCCGCCTGCGGCCTCGCCGTCGCCGCCAAGCTCGGCTACGAGGCGTACGCCGCCTAGCCCGGCCACGACGCGTACGCCTCCTGAGGCTGCGGCGGTCAGCCTCGTTCGGCGACGAGCTTGGCGAAGCGGGTGGCGACCTCGCGCCAGATCGGCGTGGAGATCGGCTCGTCGGCCACCGCCCCCGCGTACACCTCGTCCGGGTCGAAGCCGTCCACCTCCCACGTCCGGATGCGCTCCGGCAGCACCTCGGGGTGGAACTGCACGCCCCACGCCCGCCCGCCGACGCGGAACGCCTGGTACGGGCAGCGTTCCGTCTCGGCGAGCCAGACCGCGTCCGGCGGCAGGGCGGTGATCGCGTCCACGTGGTGCTCGATGGCGGGCACGACCGGCGGCAGCCCGTGGAACAGCGGGTCGGTCGCCGTCTCGGGCCGCAGCGTGACCGGCACGCTGCCGTTCTCCGGCGCGCCCGCGTCGCCGGTCACCTCGCCGCCCGCCACCTCGGCGAGCATCTGCCCGCCCAGGCAGATGCCGAGGAAGGGGACCTGACCGGCCAGGGCCTCGGCCACCAGCCCGCGTGTGGGCGCCAGCCACGGCGCCCGGTCGTCCTCGCCGGGCAGGTAGCCGCCGCCCATCATGATCATTCCGTCGTGGTGGAGCTCCGCGGGCATGGGCGCGCCGTCGTAGGCGTGGACGACGTCGAGCCGCAGCCCCATGTCCTCCAGCCAGCCGCCGAGCCGGCCGGGGCCGCCGCTCCTGCTGTTCTGCACGATCAGGACGTCAGGCATCACGCGTTTCCACCTTCCGGCGGGTACAGGGGATCGTCGTCGAAGGGGGACGGGTCACGTCAGCCCGGCCGCGGTGACGGTGTGGCGCAGCAGCAGGGCCGTCGTCACCGGCCCCACCCCGCCGGGCACCGGCGTGAGCGCCCCGGCCCTGCCGATGACCGCGTCGAAATTCACGTCGCCGGTCAGGCCGCCGTCGTCCGTCGGGTTGGTGCCGACGTCGATCACGACCGCTCCGGGCGCCACGTGCTCCGCGCCGATCAGCCCCGCCCGGCCCACGGCCGCGACCAGCACCTCGGCGGTGGAGGTCGCCGCGGCCAGGTCGCGGGTGCGGGAGTGGCAGACGGTCACGGTGGCGTGCCGGTCGAGCAGCAGGTGGGCCAGCGGCTTGCCGACGACGGTGGACCGGCCGACCACGACCGCCCGGGCGCCCTCCAGGGCGACGCCGTGCCGGTCGAGCAGCGCCATCACCGCGGCGGCCGTGGCGGGCGCGAACGCGGGCAGCCCGGCGGCCAGCCGGCCGAGCGACAGCGGGTTGGCGCCGTCGACGTCCTTGGCCGGGTCGATCGAGGAGACCAGCTCCTGCGCCGGCACGCCCTCGGGCAGCGGGGTCTGCAGCATGACGCCGTGGACCCCCGGGTCGGCGCTGAGCCGTTCGAGCGTGGCCCTGACGCCCTCCGCCGGGGCGGCCGGGCCGAGATCCACGACGTCGCAGGCGACGCCCACGCCGCCGCCGGCCTTGGCGATGGAGCGCACATACCACAGGGTCGCCTCGTCGTCGGTGGCGACCACGACGGCCAGCCGCGGCGTCGTCCCGGAGGACCGCACCAGGCCGGCGACCTCCTCCTTGATCGCCGCGGCGGTCTCCCGGCCGCGCAGCTCCACCCCGGGGGAGCCGGTCATCGGGTCGGCTCCTTCCGTACGGCCGACGTCACGAAGCGCACGGAAGGCGTCATCGGGCCAGCTCCTTCCGCACCGCCAGTGTCACCCGCTCGGCCCGGGCGACGGCGTCGTCCACGCCCGCCAGCCGCCCGCGCAGCCCCTCCAGCACCCGCTCGTCCCGGATGCCGCCCATGTTGACCTCGACGTTGACCCGCGCCGTGGTCAGCGCGGCCCGGGCCGCCTCCGCGGCGGCCGCCACGTCGGTGGCGACGTTGGGATTGCCGATCGGCAGCAGCGTCTCGCAGAGCTCCACCAGGCGCGCGGCCGTCCCGGCGACCCGGGCGGGCGGCTCGGCCGCGCCGGCCAGGGCGGCGGCGATGGCCGCGCTCCGCTCCTCGCCCTTGGGCAGCCGGTACGCCTGCGTCACGGCCGTGAAGGCCGCCGCGTCCTCGGCCGCGAGGTCCAGGGCCCGCTCGCGCAGCGTGTCGGTCTCGGCCGTCACCGCGCCGACGGTCTCGGCGTGCTCGGCGTACCGGTCGCCGGTGGTGTACCGGGCCACCATGCCGAGCAGGGCCGCCGCCTGGGCCGCGTGCAGGGCGGCGGTGGCGCCGCCGCCCGGCGCGGGCTCGCGGGCGGCCAGCCGTTCGAGGAAGCCGCCGATCTCCATGTCGCGCATGGGCGGCATTCTGCCAGCCCGCACCGCCGGCCGCGGCGGCGGAGCACCGCCGGGCGGGTCACTCGCGGTGCATCGGCCGGGTCGTGTCGTCGGGCACCTGCCCGTACGACGGCGGCGACCCGTAGGAGGGCGAGCCCCCGTGTCCCTGCGACGTCCCGTACTGCGGGGGACCATACTGCGGGGCACCGTACTCCCGCGAGACCTGCCCCTGCGAGACCTGCCCCTGCGAGACGTACCCCGGCGTCACCACCACCGGCCGCGATCCGCGCCAGCGCGAGGGGAACGCCGACGAGACCAGCAGCACGATCCCGAGCAGCAGGAACGTCCCGGTGAGCCCCAGCGTGAGGTAGCCGTTGCGCAGCCAGCCCGACATGAGGCGGTCCGGCACGATCGGCCCGGACATGATCTCGATGAAGGGCAGCACGCCCAGCAGGGTGAATCCGATCCCGCCCAGCAGCGAGGCGACCGGCGACACCCGGGAGGCGGCCAGCACGGCCAGCAGCGCCCCCGCGAGCACGACCAGGGCCAGGCCCGTCCACGAGACGACGAAGTTGTGGAAGCTCAGGTTGACCTCGGTGACGCCGTACATGAGCATCACGGCGATCAGCGGCGGCAGGATGATCCCCGCGACCACTCCGAGCACATGACGTACACCGTTGGACATGACGCCCCAACCCCCGTCATCCGGTCAGGGCCCCAACCTACCGCGTCGATTCCCGCACGACGAGGTCCGGCTGGAACATGATCTGCTGGTGCGCGTGCGTGTCGGGGTTGTCGCACTCGTCCAGGAGCAGCTCCGTGGCCACCCGGCCGAGCTGGTACGTGGGCTGCCGGATCGACGACAGCGACACGGTCGAGGCAGAGGCGAAGTCGATGTCGTCGTACCCGATCAGCGACACGTCGTCCGGCACCCGCACGCCCGCCTGGAGCAGCCCCCGCAGCATGCCGAGCGCCAGCAGGTCGTTGGCGCAGAACAGCGCGTCGGGCAGGGTGTCCTCGGCCAGCAGCTTCTCGGCCGCCTGCTGACCGGCCTTGGCCGTCATCGCCGGCATCGCGATCTCGCGCAGCTCCGCCGGGTCGCGCCCGGCCGCGGCGAGCGCCTGCTCGGCGCCCCGCCGCCGGTCCTGGCACTGCCGGATGGCCGCGGGCCCGGTCACGTAGCCGATCCGCCCGGCCCCGCCGCGCAGCAGGTGGCCGACCGCCATCGCGCCGCCGGTCACGTCGTTGACCGCGACCGCGCACTGACTGGAGCGCTCGGCCGGGTGGTCGACGAGCACCAGGGCGATGCCCCGCTCGCGCAGCCGCTCCAGCCGGCCCAGGTCCTCGTCGGACGGCGTGATGAGCACGCCGCGCACCCGCTGCTCGGCGAAGACCAGCAGGTTGCGCTCCTCCTTCAGCCGGCTGCCCGAGGAGTTGCCGAGGATGACCGCGTAGCCGCGCTCGCTGGCCATGTCCTCCACGCCGGCGGCGACGTCGGTGAAGAACGGGTTGCCGATGTCGATCACCGACAGCCCGATCGTGCGGCTGTGGCCGGCCCGCAGCGTGGACGCCGAGCCGTGCCGCACGAAGCCCAGCTCCCGGATGGCGGCCTCGACCCGGGTGCGGGTGCCGCCCGCGACCTTCTCGGGCCGGTTGAGCACGTTGGACACCGTGCCGGGCGACACGCCCGCCCGGGCCGCGACGTCCTTGATGCTCACTGTGGCCATTCACGCCCCCGGGGCTCATAGGTGCGCACGTCCGCGCTCCGTCGTACCAGATCCCGCATCTCGGCCAGGTCGCCGACCAGGCCGCGGGCCCGCGCCTGCACCAGCGCGTTGCCGAGGGCGGCCGCCTCGACCGGGCCCGCCACCACCGGCAGCCCCGTCGCCTCGGCGGTGAGCCGGCACAGCAACGCGTTGCGCGAGCCGCCGCCGACCAGGTGGACGACCTCGACGGGCCGCCCGCTGAGGCGGGCCGCGTCGTCGACGGCCCTGCCGTAGGCGAGGGCGAGGCTCTGCAGGATGCATCGTACGGCCTGCGCCCGCCCCTCCGGCGGGCGCTGCCCCGTGCGCGCGCAGTAGGCGTCGATGCGGGCCGGCATGTCGCCCGGCGGGAGGAACGTCGGGTCGTCCGGGTCGATGACCGCCTCGACGCGGACCTTCTCGGCCTCGGCCAGCAGCGCCTCCAGGTCGGGATGGTCCCAGACGCGCAGGCACTCCTGCAGGATCCACAGGCCCATGACGTTGCGCAGGTAGCGGACGGTGCCGTCCACGCCGGTCTCGTTGGTGAAGTTGGCCAGCCGGCTCGCCTCGGTGAGCACGGGGGCGGGCAGCTCGACGCCGACGAGCGACCACGTGCCGCAGGAGATGTAGGCGAAGCCCGGGCTCGCGGCGGGCACGGCGACCACGGCCGAGGCGGTGTCGTGCGAGGCGACCTGGGTGACGACGGTGGAGTAGCCCAGCTCGGCGGCCACGTCGTCGCGCACGGGGCCGGACGCGGCGTCGGTGATGGGCGGCAGGATCCGGCGGGGCAGGCCGAGCCGGTCGACCAGGTCCCAGGCCCAGTCGCGGCGGGTCACGTCGTACAGGCCGGTGGTGGAGGCGTTGGTGCGCTCGGCGCCGATCCGGCCGGTCAGCCAGTAGCCGATCAGGTCCGGGATCATCAGCAGCGTCTCGGCGCCGTCGAGCCGCTCGCGCAGGAGCTGGTTCACGGTGGTGAACGGCAGGAACTGCAGCCCCGTCACCTCGTACGGGTCGATCCGCTCGGTGACGTCGGCCGTGCGGGAGTCGCGGTAGTGGACCGGGTTGCCGATCAGGCGGCCCGCGGCGTCGAGCAGGCCGTAGTCCACCGCCCAGGAGTCGATCCCGGCCGACTCGGCGGGCCCCGCCTTGCGCAGGCCGTCGAGCACTCCCTGGTGGAGGGCGAGGATGTCCCAGTGCAGGGTCCCGGCCACCCGGACCGGCCGGTTGGGGAAGCGGTGCGCCTCGGCGAGCTCGATCGTGCCGGCGGTGATGTCGGCGGTCATCACACGGCCGCTCGACGCGCCCAGGTCCACAGCGGTGAATCGCATGGCCTGATTAAAACGTATCAATCACAATGGCGCCATAGCGGAGTATGCCCCATTGACGCCCGCAGGCGCAGCGCCTAGATTCCGGAAACATCGTGTTAAAACGTTTGTTGCGCGGAGGCTGTATGAGCGCTCACCCCACGCTCGCACTCGCCGGCGTCAGCAAGTCCTTCGGCGCCGTCCGGGCGCTGCGGGACGTCTCCATCGAGCTGCACGCCGGGGAGGCGCACGCCCTCGCCGGCGAGAACGGCGCGGGCAAGTCCACGCTCGTCAAGACGCTCGCCGGGGTCCACCGCCCCGACCAGGGCCGGATCCTGCTCGACGGCGAGCCCGTCGTCTTCACCGGCCCCGCCGACGCCCAGCAGGCCGGCGTCGCCGTCATCTACCAGGAACCCACCCTCTTCCCCGACCTGTCCGTCGCCGAGAACATCGTCATGGGCCGCCAGCCCCGGCGCTCGCTCGGCCGCATCGACCGCGCCGCCATGCGCGCGGCCGCCCGCGAGCTGTTCGGCCGCCTCGGCGTCGACCTCGACCCCGGCCGCCCCACGCGCGGACTGTCCATCGCCGACCAGCAGCTCGTCGAGATCGCCAAGGCGCTCTCCCGCGACGCCCGCGTCCTGGTCATGGACGAGCCGACGGCCGCGCTGTCCGGCGCCGAGGCGGCCCGGCTGTTCTCCGTGGTCGAGGCGCTGCGCGAGCACGGCTGCGCCGTCCTGTTCATCTCCCACCGGCTCGACGAGATCTTCGCCCTCTGCCAGCGCGTCACCACCCTGCGGGACGGCCAGTGGATCGCCAGTGAGCTCGTCGCCGGCCTCACCCACGACGACCTGGTGCGCCGCATGGTGGGCCGCGACCTCGGCGCGCTCTACCCCAAGCAGGACGCGGCCGTCGGCGACGTGGCCCTCAAGGTCGAGCGGCTGACCCGTGAGGGCGTCTTCACCGACGTCTCCTTCGAGGTGCGCCGGGGCGAGATCGTCGCCCTGGCCGGACTGGTCGGCGCCGGCCGCAGCGAGGTCGCCCGCGCGATCTTCGGCATCGACCGGTGGGACGCCGGCACCGTCACCGTGGACGGCCGCGAGCTGCCGCCCGGCAGCCCCACCGCCGCCATGGGCGCGGGCCTCGCCCTCGTCCCCGAGGACCGCCGCCAGCAGGGCCTGGTCATGGAGATGTCGATCGAGCGCAACATCGGCCTGACCGGCCTGCGCTCCCTGCGCCGCGGCGCGACGATCTCGCGGCGGGCCGAGCGCGACCGGGCCGCGGACTGGGCGGCGCGGCTGCGGCTGAAGTTCGCCCGGCTCGGCGACGGCGTCGGCGTGCTCTCGGGCGGCAACCAGCAGAAGGTCGTGCTCGCCAAGTGGCTGGCCACCGAGCCGTCCGTGCTCATCGTGGACGAGCCGACGCGCGGCATCGACGTGGGCACCAAGGCCGAGGTCCACCGGCTGCTGTCGGAGCTGGCCGGGCAGGGCATCGCCGTCCTGATGATCTCCTCCGACCTGCCCGAGGTGCTCGGCATGGCCGACCGGGTGCTCGTCATGCGCGAGGGACGGCTGAGCGCCGAGATCCCGCGCGCCGAGGCCACCGAGGAGAGCGTGATGAACGCCGCCACGAGGAGGGCCGCATGAGCGCCGCGAGGAGGGCCGCATGAGCGCCGCGAGGAGGGCCGGATGACCGCCGGGAAGGGGAGCGCATGACCGCGACCGCCGCGCCGCCGGGCCGGGAGGTCGGCGCGCGCGGGGCCCGCGCCCTGGTGGACCTCGTCTTCCGCGCCCGCGAGCTGAGCCTGGTCGCCGCCCTGGCCGTGCTCGTCGCCGTGACCGCCGGGATCAACGGCAACTTCCTGTCCGGCCAGGGCGTCGAGGACATCCTGCTCAACACCGCGATCCTCGCCCTGCTGGCCGTCGGCCAGTCGGTCGTGGTGATCACCCGCAACATCGACCTGTCGGTCGGCTCCGTGGTCGGGCTGGTCGCGTTCGTCACCGGCGACGTGCTGGCCCGCGGCGCCGGCCTCGTGCCGGCCGTGCTGCTCGGCGTGGCCGTCGGCGCCGCCTGCGGCCTGGTCAACGGCCTGCTGGTGAGCTTCTGCCGGGTGCCGGCCCTCGTCGTCACGCTCGGCACGCTGTACGTCATCCAGGGCCTCGACCACTACATCGCCCACGGCCGGCAGATCAACGCCGTGGACCTGCCGCCCGCCCTGCTCGCGCTGGGCAACGGGGCGGTGCTCGGCGTGCCGTACCTGCCGCTCATCACGCTGGCGGTCATGCTCGCGGTGGGGGCGTACCTGCGCGCCTACCCGAGCGGTCGGGAGTTCTACGCGATCGGCTCCAGCCCCGAGGCGGCCCGCCTGGCCGGCGTGCCGGTCCGGCGGCGCGTCCTCGCGGCCTACCTGGTCAGCGGCGGCCTGGCCGGGCTCGGCGGGGTGCTGTGGCTGGCCCGGTTCGGCACGGTCGTCGGCGACTCCGCGAACGGCTGGGAGCTGCTCGTGGTCAGCGCCGTCGTCGTCGGCGGCGTGGCCATCACCGGCGGGGTCGGCAGCGTGTACGGCGCCGCGCTCGGCGCGCTGCTGCTCACCACGATCGGCAGCGCGCTGGTCGTGCTCCGGGTCAACCCGTTCTGGCAGCAGGCCATCACCGGCGCGCTGCTGCTGCTGGCCATCAGCGTCGACCGGGTGCTCGCCGTCCGGGTCGCCCGCCTGCTGCGGAAGGGAGGCCGCCGATGACCCGGGTGCTGCGCTGGGACGTGCTGGTCGGCGCGCTGCTGGTCGCGGTGTTCGCCGCCGGCTCGCTGGGCGTGCCCGGCTTCGCCACCACCGGAAACCTGTCGTTCGCGCTGGGCGACCTCGGCGAGATCGCGCTCATCGCGCTGGCCATGACCCTGCTCGTGGTGGCCGCCGAGGTGGACCTGTCGGTCGCCTCCGTGCTGGGCCTGTCCAGCGCGCTGGTCGGCGCCCTGTGGGACGGCGGCATGGCCATCGAGACGATCATCCCGCTGGTCGTGCTCGTCGGCGCGGTGTGCGGCCTGGTCAACGGGCTGCTCGTGACGCGGCTCGGGCTGCCGTCGCTCGCGGTCACGATCGGCACGCTCGCCCTCTACCGCGGCCTGGCGTACGTGGTGCTCGGCGACAAGGCCGTCGCCCAGTTCCCGCCCGCCTACACCGCGCTCGCCGTGGACGACGTGCCCGGCACGCCCGTGCCGTACCCCGTCGCCCTGTTCGTGCTGCTGGCCGTCGTCACCGGCGTCGTCCTGCACGCCACCGGCTTCGGCCGCGCCCTGTACGCCATCGGCGCCCAGGAACAGGCCGCGTTCTTCGCCGGCATCCGGGTCAAGCGGATCAAGCTGCTGCTGTTCACGCTCTCCGGCACCGTCGCCGCGTTCGCCGGGGTGGTCTTCACCCTGCGGTACGGCTCGGCCCGCGCCGACAACGGCCTCGGCGTCGAGCTGGCGGTCATCGCCGCCGTCCTGCTCGGCGGCGTCGACTTCGACGGCGGCAAGGGCACCCTCGGGGGCGTCATCGCCGGCGTCCTGCTCATCGGGCTCCTGCGCAACCTGCTCATGCTCGGCGACGTCTCCACCGAGATCCAGTCGATCGTCACCGGGCTCCTCCTCATCGTGTCGGTGCTCACCCCCCGTCTCGTCTCCGTGGTCAGGCCCGCCCTGAAAGGAACCCCATGACCCCGATGCGCCTCACCGCCGCCGCCACCCTGCTGGCGCTGGCCGTCGCCGCGTGCGGCGGAACCACCAAGTCGAGCGTCACCTCCGCCCCCGCGCCGGCCCCCGCCTCCTCCTCGGCCGCCGCCGAGGCGGACCCGAACGCCCCCCTCAAGGAGGGCCTCAAGCTGGCGTTCCTCCCCAAGCAGATCAACAACCCGTACGAGACCATCGTCGACAACGCCGGCATCGAGGCCGCCAAGGAGTACAAGGGCGAGGCCAAGGAGGTCGGCCCGTCCGACGCCTCCGCCTCCTCCCAGATCTCCTACATCAACACCCTGACCCAGCAGGGCCACGACGCGATCCTCATCGCCGCCAACGACGCCAACGCCGTGTGCGGCCCCCTCCAGCAGGCCCGCGCCAAGGGCATCAAGGTCGTCTCCTACGACTCCGACGCCGCCCCCGAGTGCCGCGACCTGTTCATCAACCAGGCCAGCTCCGAGGAGGTCGGCCGCAGCCAGGTCCGCCTGCTCGCCGACCTGATCGGCAAGAAGGGTGAGATCGCCATCCTGTCGGCCACGGCCAACGCCACGAACCAGAACACCTGGATCACGTACATGAAGGACGAGCTGACCAAGCCCGACTACAAGGACATGAAGCTCGTCAAGGTGGCCTACGGCGACGACGACGACCAGAAGTCGTTCACCGAGACCCAGGGCCTGCTCCAGGCGTACCCGAACCTCAAGGGCATCATCTCGCCCACCACGGTCGGCGTCTCGGCCGCGGCCCGCTACATCTCCGGCTCCAAGTACAAGGGCAAGGTCGTGCTGACCGGTCTCGGCACCCCCAACCAGATGCGGCAGTTCGTCAAGGACGGCACGGTCGAGAAGTTCGCCCTGTGGAACCCCAAGGACCTCGGCTACCTCGCCTCCTACGCGGCGGCGGCCCTGGTCTCCGGCCAGATCACCGGCGCCCAGGGCGAGACGTTCAAGGCCGGCAAGCTCGGCGAGCGCACGATCGGCGCGAAGGGCGAGGTCATCCTCGGCCCGCCGTTCACCTTCGAGGCCGCCAACATCGACCAGTTCGACTTCTAGCGGCTCCTCCCGGACCGCTCCACCCGGTCCCCGCCCGTCCGGCGGGGACCTCACCACGACAGAGACCAGCGAGAGGGCGAGGGCCAGTGATGGCGAGCGAAGGTGGCGCGCGGCGCGTGTGCTTCCTGCTGAAGGTGCGCGAGGACCGCCTCGACGAGTACCGCGAGCGGCACAGGGCCGTGTGGCCTGACATGCTCGACGCCCTGCGGCGGGCCGGGTGGGGCAACTACTCGTTGTTCCTGCGCGAGGACGGCCTGCTCGTCGGCTACCTGGAGACCGACGACTTCGAGGCCGCCCGGAAGCGGATGGCCGGGACGGAGGTCAACGACCGGTGGCAGGCCGAGATGGCGCCGTTCTTCGAGACGGGCCGTGCGGACGAGGCGTTCGCGCCGCTGGAAGAAGTGTTCCACCTTGACTGAGTCAGGACAGAGTGAATCGGGGAAGGCATTGATCAAGGACGAGCTGCGCCGGCAGCGCATCGAGACGCCCTCCTGGGCGTACGGCAACTCCGGCACCAGGTTCAAGGTGTTCGCCCAGCAGGGCGTGCCGCGCGACCCGTACGAGAAGCTGGCGGACGCCGCGCAGGTGCACCGCCACACGGGCGTCGCGCCGACCGTGGCCCTGCACATCCCCTGGGACAAGGTCGACGACTACGCCGATCTGGCCCGGCACGCCTCCGACCTGGGCGTGGCCATCGGCGCGGTCAACTCCAACGTGTTCCAGGACGACGACTACAAGCTGGGCAGCGTCACCCACCCCGACCCGGCGGTGCGCAAGAAGGCGCTGGGCCACCTGCTGGAGTGCGTGGACATCATGGACCGGACCGGGTCCGACACGCTCAAGCTGTGGTTCTCCGACGGCACCAACTACCCGGGCCAGGACGACATCCGCGCCCGCCAGGACCGCCTGGCCGAGGCGCTGGCCGCCGTCTACGAGCGGCTGGGCGAGGGGCAGCGGTTCCTGCTGGAGTACAAGCTGTTCGAGCCGGCCTTCTACATGACCGACCTGCCCGACTGGGGCGCCGCGTACGCCCACTGCCTGAAGCTCGGCCCGAAGGCGCAGGTCGTCGTCGACACCGGCCACCACGCGCCGGGCACCAACATCGAGTTCATCGTGGCGTTCCTGCTGCGCGAGGGGAAGCTCGGGGGCTTCGACTTCAACTCCCGCTTCTACGCCGACGACGACCTCATGGTGGGCGCCGCCGACCCGTTCCAGCTCTTCCGGATCATGTACGAGGTGATCCGCGGCGGCGGCTACACCGCCGAGACCGCGTTCATGCTCGACCAGTGCCACAACATCGAGCCCAAGATCCCCGGCCAGATCCGGTCGGTCATGAACGTGCAGGAGGCGACCGCCAAGGCCCTCCTCGTGGACCGTGACGCGCTGGCCGCCGCGCAGCGCGAGGGCGACGTGCTCGGCGCCAACGCCGCGCTCATGGACGCCTACAACACCGACGTCCGCCCCCTGCTCGCCGAGCTGCGCGAGGAGATGGGGCTGGACCCGGACCCGATGGCCGCCTACGCCAGGTCCGGTTACTTCGAGAAGATCGCCGCCGAGAGGGTCGGCGGCGCGCAGGCAGGGTGGGGAGCCTGATGCAGGCCGTACGGGAACTGCTCGAACGAGCACACGCGCTGGGCGCCGACCCGCGCAACACCAACTACGCCGGGGGCAACGCCTCCGCCAAGGGCAGCGAGACCGACCCGGTGACGGGCGAGCAGGTGGAGCTGATGTGGGTGAAGGGGTCCGGGGGCGACCTCGGCACCCTCACCGCCGCCGGCCTCGCCGTGCTGCGGCTCGACCGGCTGCGCGCGCTGACCGGCGTCTACCCGGGGCCGGAGCGCGAGGACGAGATGGTCGCCGCGTTCGACTACTGCCTGCACGGCAAGGGCGGCGCCGCGCCGTCCATCGACACCGCCATGCACGGCCTCGTGGACGCCGCGCACGTCGACCACCTGCACCCCGACTCCGGCATCGCGATCGCCACCGCCGCCGACGGCCCCGAGCTGACCACGCGGGTCTTCGGCGACCGGGTCGTGTGGGTGCCCTGGCGGCGGCCCGGCTTCCAGCTCGGCCTCGACATCGCCGCCGTCAAGGAGGCCAACCCGCGGGCCATCGGCTGCGTCCTCGGCGGCCACGGCGTCACCGCCTGGGGGGACACCAGCGAGGAGTGCCGGGCCAACTCCCTGGAGATCATCCGCACCGCCGAGCGGTACATCGCCGAGCACGGCCGTCCCGACCCGTTCGGCCCGGTCGTGCACGAGCCGCTGGCCGAGGAGGCCCGCCGCCGGCGCGCCGCCGAGCTGTTCCCGGTGGTCCGCGGGCTGGCGAGCACGGACGCCCGCCAGGTCGGCCACTACACCGACGCGCCCGAGGTGCTCGACTTCCTCGCCCGCGCCGAGCACCCGAGGCTCGCCGCGCTCGGCACGTCCTGCCCGGACCACTTCCTGCGCACCAAGGTCGCGCCGCTCGTGCTCGACCTCGCGCCGGACGTCCCGCTGGAGGCGGCCGTCGCCCGCCTGCGCGAGCTGCACGCCGCCTACCGCGAGGAGTACGCCGCCTACTACGCCCGCCACGCCACCCCCGACTCGCCGCCGATGCGCGGCGCGGACCCGGCGATCGTGCTGGTGCCCGGCGTCGGCATGTTCAGCTTCGGCAAGGACAAGCAGACCGCGCGCGTGGCCGGCGAGTTCTACGTCAACGCGATCAACGTGATGCGCGGCGCCGAGGCCCTGTCCCGCTACCAGCCGATCGACGAGTCGGAGAAGTTCCGCATCGAGTACTGGGAGCTGGAGGAGGCCAAGCTGCGGCGCATGCCCGCGCCCAGGCCGCTGGCCGGCCGGATCGCCCTGGTCACCGGCGGCGGCTCCGGCATCGGCGCCGCCACCGCGCGCCGCCTGGCCGCCGAGGGCGCGTGCGTGGTCGTCGCCGACCGCGACGTGGCCGCCGCCGGCAAGGTCGCCGCGGAGCTCGGCGCCAGGGCGCTGCGCCCCAAGGACGTGGCGATCGCCGCCGAGGCCGACGTCACCTCCGAGGAGCAGGTCGCCGAGGCCGTACGGCAGGCGGTCCTCGCCTTCGGCGGCGTCGACCTGGTCGTCAACAACGCCGGCCTGTCGCTGTCGCGTTCCCTGCTGGAGACCACGCTCGCCGACTGGGACCTCCAGCACGACGTCATGGCCCGCGGCTCGTTCCTCGTCTCCCGCGAGGCCGCCCGCGTGCTCGTCGAGCAGGGCATGGGCGGCGACATCATCTACATCTCCTCGAAGAACTCGGTCTTCGCCGGGCCCAACAACGTCGCCTACGGCGCCGCCAAGGCCGACCAGGCGCACCAGGTGCGGCTCCTCGCCGCCGAGCTCGGCCCGCACGGCGTGCGCGTCAACGGCATCAACCCCGACGGCGTCGTGCGCGGCTCCGGCATCTTCGCCTCCGGCTGGGGCGCCAACCGCGCGGCCGTGTACGGGGTGGAGGAGGAGCGGCTCGGCGAGTTCTACGCCCAGCGGACGCTGCTCAAGCGGGAGGTGCTGCCCGAGCACGTGGCGGCGGCCGTCTTCGCGCTCACCGGCGGGGACCTGGCGCAGACCACCGGCCTGCACATCCCGGTCGACGCGGGCGTGGCCGCCGCGTTCCTCCGCTAGCCGTCCTGTTCCCCCGGTGACGCGCGGTGCCGCCGGCGGTCATCCTCCGCCGGCGGCACCGTCTTCCCTCTGTCCCCGCACCCCTGCTACCCCCAGAACCGGCTCCAAACCCCAGGAGGCAACGATGCCGCTCGAACGGACAACCGCACCCCGGACCAAGGTCGGGCTCGTCGCCGGCGGGCTCGGCGCGTACTGGCCGCAGTTCCCCGACCTGCTTCCCCAGCTCAAGCGGTCGTCCGCGCGCGTGTCGGAGCGGATGGGGGAGCTCGGCTGCGAGGTGGTGGACGTCGGCTTCATCTCCGACGCCCAGGAAGGCGCCGTCGCGGCCGAACGGCTGCGCGAGGCCGGCTGCGACCTCATCGTCGGCTTCCTCACCACCTACATGACCGCCACCATGCTGCTGCCGATCGCGCAGCGCAGCGGCGCGCCGGTGCTGCTCATCAACCTGCAGCCCACCGAGTCCATGGACCACGACACCTTCGACACCGGCCAGTGGCTGGCCTACTGCGGCGCCTGCCCGCTGCCGGAGATGGCCAACACGTTCATGCGCGCCGGCATCCCGTTCCGCTCCGTGTCGGGCTACCTGGAGGACCCGCGCGCGTGGGAGCGCATCGAGCGGTGGGTCAAGGCCGCCGGCGTGCGCGCCGCCCTGCGCAAGGGCCGCCACGGGCTGATGGGCCACCTCTACCCGGGCATGCTGGACGTCTCCACCGATCTCACGCTCGTGCCGGTCAACTTCGGCGGCCACGTCGAGGTGCTGGAGTTCGACGACCTGCGCGTCCGCGTGGAGAAGGTGGGCGAGGCCGAGGTCAAGGAGCGCATCGGGCTGGCCCGCGAGGTGTTCGAGCTGGCCGACACGGTCGTGCCCGAGGACTTCGAGTGGGCCGCCCGGGTCTCCCTCGGCCTCGACCGGCTGGTCGAGGACTTCGACCTGGACAGCCTCGCCTACTACCACCGCGGGCTCGACGGCGAGATCCACGAGCGGCTCGGCGCCGGCATGATCCTCGGCGCGTCGCTGCTCACGGCCCGCGGCGTCCCGGCCGCCGGTGAGTACGAGCTGCGCACCTCCCTCGCCATGCTGATCATGGACCGGCTGGGCGCGGGCGGCTCGTTCACCGAGCTGCAGGCGCTGGACTTCCTGCGCGGCCACGTCGAGATGGGCCACGACGGGCCCGCCCACCTGGCCATCAGCGCCCGGCGCCCGCTGCTGCGCGGCCTCGGCGTCTTCCACGGCAAGCGCGGCTGGGGCGTCTCGGTCGAGTTCGACGTGGCGCACGGGCCGGTGACGGCGTTCGGGCTCATCCAGCGGCGTGACGGGCGCTTCGCGTTCGTCGCCTCCGAGGGGGTGACCGTGGACGGCCCGCACCTGAAGATCGGCAACACGACGTCGCGGGTGGACTTCGGCCGCGATCCGGGGGAGTGGACGGACGCCTGGAGCGCCTCCGGCATCTCCCACCACTGGGCCCTCGGCACCGGCCACCGGATCGGCGAGCTGAAGGCGCTGGCGGACCTGCTGGACGTGGAGCTGGTGGAGATCTGATCCCCGGCGAGAGGCGATTCCCGGCGAGTCCTGATTCCTGGCGAGAGGTGATCCCCGGCGAGTCCTGATCTCTGACTCCTGGCGGCCGCCGGTGAACCGGGCGGGCCGGTCTTCTTCGGCGCCGGGCGCGGGGGCAGAGTGGGTCTCATGAGACCGGCGATGACGACGGGCGCGCTCGGCGCCGTGCTGCTCATGACCCTCGCCGTCACCCCGGCGCCCGCCCGGGCCGCGGCCCCCGCCCAGGCGGTGGTCCCCACCCGGGCCCCGGCTCCGGCTCCGGCAGTGGCCCGGTCGGCCGGGCTGGTCGAGTCGTTCGCGCTGCCCGCCGGCTTCCAGCCCGAGGGCATCGCGATCGGCCCCGGCCCCGTCGCCTACCTCGGCTCCCGCGCCACCGGCTCCCTCTACCGCGCCGACCTGCGCACCGGCCGGGGCGCGGTCTTCAGCCGGGGCCCGGGCACGCCCTCCCTCGGCCTCAAGGCGGACGGGCGGGGCCGCCTGTTCGTCGCGGGCGGCACCGGCGGGAACGCCCGGGTGGTGGACGCCCGCACCGGCGAGGTCCTCCGGTCGTACCCCCTCGCCCGTGCGCCCACGTTCGTCAACGACGTCGTGCTGACGCCCGGAGCCGTCTGGTTCACCGACTCGGCCGCCCCCGCGCTGTACCGGCTGCCGCTCGGCCGCGACGGCTCGCTGCCCGCCGCGGCGGTCAAGGTGCCGCTCACCGGCGCCATCCGCTACGCCCCCGGCAACAACGCCAACGGCGTCGTGCTCGCCCCGGACCACCGGTCGCTGATCGTCGTCCAGTCCAACACCGGCAAGCTCTTCGAGGTCGATCCCGCCACCGGGGTCACCACGGAGGTGGACCTGGGCGGTGAGAGGCTGGTCAACGGCGACGGCCTGCTGCTGTCGGGCCGCACGCTGTACGCGGTGCAGAACCGGCTCAACCGGATCGCCGTGGTGCGGCTCAGCCGTGACGGCTCGTCGGGACGGGTCGAGCGCCGGCTGACGGACCCGCGTTTCGACGTGCCCAGCACGGTCGCGGCCTTCGGCGGCCGCCTCTACCTGCCCAACGCCCGCTTCACCACCCCGGCCGCGCCGGACACCGCGTACACGGTGGTGTCCGTCCGTCCCGGGAGGTGACGCCGCGCATCGGGCGCCCGGCCGCGCCGCGAGGGAGCGGCCGGGCGGGCCCGTCACTTCTTGATCGTGTAGCTGTCGCCGTACACCTTCCAGGTGAGCGGCGGGTCGAGGTCGAGGTTGCCCTTCTTGAGGAAGACGCGCTGCGCCGTGTCCACCCGGCTGGTGTCCTCGTGGGCCTCCTCCGCCTTCATGGCCGCCTTGCGGGCGTCCAGGAACGCGTTGAGGTACGCCGTCTCGTCGCCGCCCTGCGCCGGGGTCTTGGCCTTGGCCAGGGCCGACTTGCGGATGCCGCCGAAGCTCAGCTTGTCCTCGCCCGGCCCGTGCATGACCATGGCGTCGTAGTAGGCGAACTGGCCGAGCGCCCGCAGGCCGTCGCTCTTGGCCTGGTTGACGGCGGGGTCGAAGTAGACGCGGTCGCGCTCGTCGTTCTGGGCCTGCTGGAAGACGGGGTCCTTGGCCGCGGTCTTCCAGTCCTTGGTGTAGTTCGGGTCGAGGCCCTTGTGGGAGTCGCTGCCGTCGACCTTGCGCAGCGCGGGGAGGTACTTGGCGAGCACGTTGCCGGGCTTGCGCTCGGTGTAGACCTCGACGAGCTTGAGCATGTCGTGCGTGCCGGAGCAGAAGCCGATGATGCCGCCGGTGTAGCCGCGGCCGTCGTCGATGTCCTCGATGTAGCCGTACTGGGCCTTCCAGTCGAGCGACGAGTTCTCCGCGCTGGACACCAGCTGCATGGCGATGTCCTTCTTGTGCGGATCGGTGAGATCGACGGGCGCCTGTAGAGTCAGCGCGAGCACGGGCGCCAGGGCGGGGGCGAGGAGAGTGCTTAACACATGAGCTCCTATGAGCCGGGGTTCGTTAGGAAGCCTTCCTAACGAACCCGACTCGCAGGAGTCAAGCGAAATGCCGAATCCGGTGGAATCGGCGGCCGCCCGCTCAGGGGCGCAGCGCCGCGAGCTGCTGCTCGAACGGCACGACCTCCTCGACCTGTCCGGCAGCCTTCTCCACCGCCTTCACCACGTCCTTTTCCGCGTCCTTTTCCGCGGCTTGACGGGGACGGCCGGAGACGAGCGCGGCCAGCTCGCCGGCGGCGCGCCCGATCCGCTCGCCCAGTCCGTCGGTGAACGCGTCGCCCCCGCCGCCCCAGTCCTCCGAGGCGGCGTAGACGGCCGTCGGCACCACGACCGCTCGCAGGTACGCGAACAGGGGCCGCATCGCGTGCTCCAGCGCCAGCGAGTGCCGGGCCGTGCCGCCCGTGGCGGCGATCAGCACCGGCTTGCCCGCCAGCGCGTCCGGCTCGACGACGTCGAAGAACGACTTGAACAGGCCGCTGTAGGAGGCGGTGAAGACGGGCGTGACCGCGATCAGCCCGTCGGCCTCGGTGACGGCCTCGATGGCCGCGCGCAGCCGGGCGCCGGGGAAACCGGTGACGAAGGCGTTGGCGATGTCCACGGCCAGGTCCCGCAGCTCCACCACGCGGACCTCCACCGGGTGCCGGTCGCCATCGGCCTCCAGGTGGCGGCGGGCGGCCTCCAGCAGGCGGTCGGCCAGCAGCCGGGTCGAGGACGGCTCGCTGAGCCCGGCCGAAACGGCGACGAGCTTCATGGTCACACTCCTGTTCAGTGTCGTCGGGGGGTTCGGACGGCGGCATCCGGACGGCGGCATCCGGACGGCGGCATCCGGACGGCGGCATCCGGACGGTGTCGTCAGGACGGTGTCGTTCGGACGGTGGCGTTCAGACCGTGGCGGAGGTCTGGGCCGCCGCCGTGAGCGAGGCGTGGGTGGGCGCGTCGGGGACCTGCGCCGGGCGGTCCTTGGCGAACTCGCGGCGCAGCACCGGCACGACCTCCTCGCCGAGGATGTCGAGCTGCTCCAGGACGGTCTTCAACGGCAGCCCGGCGTGGTCCATGAGGAAGAGCTGGCGCTGGTAGTCGCCGAAGTGCTCGCGGAAGGTCAGCGTCCGGTCGATGACCTGCTGCGGGCTGCCGACCGTGAGTGGCGTCTCGTCCATGAAGTCCTCCAGCGACGGCCCGTGCCCGTACACCGGGGCGTTGTCGAAGTACGGGCGGAACTCGCGCACCGCGTCCTGGGAGTTCTTGCGCATGAACACCTGCCCGCCGAGGCCGACGATCGCCTGCTCCGGCGTGCCGTGGCCGTAGTGGGCGTACCGCTGCCGGTAGAGGGTGATCAGGCGGATGAAGTGCTCCTTCGGCCAGAAGATGTTGTTGGCGAAGAAGCCGTCGCCGTAGTAGGCGGCCTGCTCGGCGATCTCCGGGCTGCGGATCGAGCCGTGCCACACGAACGGCGGCACCCCGTCGAGCGGACGCGGCGTGGAGGTGAAGCCCTGCAGCGGCGTGCGGAAGCGGCCCTCCCAGTCCACCACGTCCTCGCGCCAGAGCTTGTGCAGCAGCGCGTAGTTCTCGATGGCCAGCGGGATGCCCTGGCGGATGTCCTGGCCGAACCACGGGTAGACCGGCCCGGTGTTGCCGCGGCCCAGCATCAGGTCCACCCGGCCGTCGGCCAGGTGCTGCAGCATGGCGAAATCCTCGGCGATCTTGACCGGGTCGTTGGTCGTGATCAACGTCGTGGCCGTGGACAGCACGAGCCGCTCGGTCCGCGCCGCGATGTAGCCGAGCATCGTGGTCGGCGAGGACGGCACGAACGGCGGGTTGTGGTGCTCACCCGTGGCGAACACGTCCAGGCCGACCTCCTCCGCCTTCTGGGCGATGGTCACCATCGCCTTGATGCGCTCATGCTCGGTCGGTGTGCGGCCCGTGGTCGGGTCCATGGTCACGTCGCCGACGCTGAAGACGCCGAACTGCATCTTAGTCACCACCAATGACAATTGAAAGTTGAACAGCTACCTCAGCGCAAAGGCGCCCCGGCTTATTCCACCATGATCGTGGGCCGGGGCGCCGCGCGCGGGTGGTGCGGAGGCGGCCGCGCCGCGGAGGTCGGTCAGGCCCCGCTCTCCGCCCTACTCCTCTTCGTCGTCGTCTTCTTCGTCCTCGTCGCGCTCGTAGCCCTCGTACGCGTAGTCGCCGAGATGGTCGTAGAGCTCGTCGACCAGGGCCGACTCCTCGGCCCACCAGGGAGTCGGATGCTTGCGCGAGCCGCCCGCGACCAGGTCGGGATCGACGGCCTCCAGCCAGGGCTGCGGCGCGCCCTCCTCGAGCTCATGGAGGTCCAGCTCGTCCAGCGCGCTGATCTTGGGGACGGGCACGGTCGCCCGCCGGTGCTTCACCGTCCAGCCGTTGCGGAAGAAGTCGAAGCGCAGGTGGTGGCAGCCGCCGGTCTCGGAGAAGAGGATCGGCGGGACGAGGAAGTGCTCCGCGCCGACGGTCGCCGCCACGTCGATGTAGTTGCCGGGGTCGCCGCCGGAGTTCCAGCACGCGGCGAAGTTCACCGGGGTGAGCGACTCCTTGCCCAGCACGTGGATCTGGTTGCCGCGGATCAGGAACTTCTCCGGATCGAGGACCACGTCCTCGCCGAGCATCAGGATCGGCGCCGGCATGATGTGCGCCTTGGCGAAGCTCTGCGCGCGCTCGTTGAGGTCGATGATCTCGTCGAAACGGGTCGGGTCGAACGCGCCGAAGTCGTGGAACGGGCAGCAGACGCCGTCCGGCAGCTCCGACTCGGGGAAGAGCAGGGACTTGTCGAACGGCGCCACCGCCGGTTCCGGGGCGGCCCCGCCCTTGTCCCTGAGGAAAGCCGGGATCCAGGAGTCGTCCTCGGCCTCGATCACGGCCGACTCGCACACGTCACGGAACGACTCGTCGCCCAGCTTGCAGTTGAAGTAGTCGAGCAGCGTGATCGCGGCGCACTCGGCGAGCGACAGCCCATCGCGTTTGGCGAACCAGAAGTCGTAGCCGTTCGCGACGAAGTCCACGCCGCGGAACCGCTTGTGGAGGTACGGCTCGCGCGCGGGGCCGGGGGCGAGGCCGTTCCAGTGGGCGGCTGCGACCTGGTTGTAGTAGGCGTCGGCGTGGCGCGCCAGCTCGGGGGCGAAGACGCTCTCGCCGGTCAGGTAGCAGGCCCTGCCGAACAGCGCGCCGATCTCCGGGTCGTGGGCGGCCTCGGTATCCGCGGCGAAGATCAACTCGGTGCGCAGGAAGACCTTGCGGCCGTCGCGGTAGGGCGCGCCCTCGTGCTCGTACCGCTGGTCGAAGACGACGCAGGTGAAGCTCTCGATGTCCGCGAGCGCCGTGCCCCCGGTGAGGTCGAGCGCGGGCTCTCCCGTGCCGCCGGTGAGGTAGAGCAGCACCGTGTAGCGGGAGACGTGCCCGCGCGCGGCGTCGTAGTAGGGCGTGTCGCGGTGGCGGTGGAAGTTGGCGTCGCCCGGCTCGAAACCGTTGCACCGGAACACCGGGTTGACGTGCGAGAAGCCGTCGAGCATCGGCCCCGGCATCGCCCTGCGCACCGCCTCGGTCAGCGCCTCGGCGAGCAGCGCCGAATGGAAGATGAAGCGTTCGCCGCCGCGGGTCGCGGCGTTGAGCGGCGGGACGTGGAGGCCGAGCGTGTCGAGACCTTCGAGGCGGGCGCGGCCGGCGTCCGTCAGCCGCAGCGACGCCGCGTACACGTCCTTCGCCAGCTCCGCCGGCTCGCCCAGTTCCAGCTCCAGGGGGACGTCGGCGAACCAGCGGTCGAGCGGCACGATGTTCTCGAAGGTGCGGAACGACAGCTCGCGCGGATCGACGAAGACGGCGGCCAGGTGCGGCGCGGGCTCGCTGGGGCGCGCGAACCGCTCACGCACGCCTTCGTCGATGCGCTCGGCGTCGACGAAGCGCACCGCCTTGAACCGCGCGGTGGGGTGCCAGGAGATCGCGAGCCCGTCCAGCGTCGCCGCGGGCTCCGTGTCCGTCGCGTCGACCTCGGCGAGATAGCGGGCGACCTCGCCGGCGGGGGCCTGACCGGCTGACAGGGCGAAGAACCGGTCGCGGAGTCGGACGCTCACACGCTCCTCCAGAGGCTGCGCAGGGCGGTCGGAAGCTGGGGGGCGTTCGCCAGGACCCGGACGCCGGCGTCCCCGACGTCATGGCCGTAGAGGAACAGGCGCCTGAGCGAGCCGGCGAACGGCGCCTCGACCAGCGCCCGCGCCCCGGCCGGGCCGATCGGGTTGTAGCGGAGGTCGAGCTCTTCGAGCCGTTCGAAGCCCGCCAGCGCGCGCACGCCCTCGGCGGTGAGCCGGTTGCGCTGCAGGCGCAGCCGCCGGACGCCGCGGAAGGCCGGGGACGCGCACAGGGCCGTCACGCCGGCGTCGCCGATGCCGCAGTGACGCAGGTCCAGGGTCTCGATCCGGCCGTCCGAGACCGCGGCGGCCAGTGCCTCGGCGCCCGCGTCGCCGAAGCGGAAGTACGCGAGGCTCAGCTCGGCGAGCCCGCCGAGGTCGATCCCCGCCAGGGCGCCGGCCTCGTGGGGCGGGGGCGGCAGCGGCATGTCGTACTCGTCGAAGTCGGGTTCGTCGCCGTAGTAGTCGGCGTCCGCGTCCGCCGCCTCAGCGCCCGCCCTGATGCGCAACCCGGTCACCAGGCGGCCCCGCAGGGCCTGCTCGATGAGTGCCGGCGCCTGCTCGGACCACTCGACGGCGACCTGCACGGCGAACCCGTGCCGGCGCGTCTCGACGTTCACCCCGGGCGGCAGCTCCGCGTCCCACCGCTGCCGGTGCTCCTCCACCAGCAGGTCGATCCGGTGCCTGAGGTCGTCACGGTCGGCCGGCCTGGCGTGCGCGTGGCGGTGTTCCAGACGGATCAGCTCGCCGCGGACGTCGCCCCGGTGGCGTAACCGGTCGCCGTAGGCGCCCCACGCGGCCTCGTCGTCGGGGCACTCGCGAAGCCTTTGCTCCAAGGCCTGTACTTCCATGCGAGCACCCTAGGGGCAGCCGCTGACAAAGATCGACATCCTCGTGAAGGTGCTGGTCAGGGGTGGCGGTGCTTGATGGGGGAGCTTGGGACAGGAGGTGTTCGCTTGGGTGGGGCTTGCTTGAGTCGCGCTCGGCTCAAGCGGTGCCGGCTCGGCAGGTACTCACGTGAGGCGCTGGCTCGATCATCCGCCCGCTCGATCATCCGCTGGAAGGCGCAGGAGGACGCAGGAAGGCCGGGCCTGGAAGGCGCATGAAGCTGGAAGACGCAGAAGTGCACGGGCCTGGGAGGCGTGAGGGGCCGGCCTTGGAAGGGGCCCCGCCGACGCTGGGGTGACACCCGTGCTCCAAAGGCTCGCCGGCACCGGTAGGACGTGGCCGGCGCTTCGGTGAGCGCACGACACCCGAAGCCTCCGGCAACCCGAAGCCTCTGCAGCCTCCGGGCACGACCGACGAAGGCGGCCGGCGAGCCGGGAGGCTGACGAGGCACCGGCGTCGGGTCGGGTCGCCTGGGAGGAAACCGGAAGCCCGGAAGTGAAGCGGAGGCGGCTGGCTCGGCGTGCCTAGGCGCGGGCCGCCGCCAGGGCATTGATCGCCGCCGGGTCGAGGATCCGCTCGGGGGCGCCGTGCTCGGCCACCGTGATCATGGCCTGGCCGATCCGTTCCGTCGTCGTCACGCTCGCCGCGAACATCCGCCTCAGGATCGGATACATAGGCGCCGTCACCACGTACGCCAGCCGGTACCACCGCGTCCGCGACCTCGCCCCGTGAACCGGCTGGATGTAGCCCGGCCGGAACATGTACGCCTCCAGCGGCAGCTCCAGCAGCGCCTCCTCGGTGGCGCCCTTGACCCGCGCCCACATCGCCCGGCCGCCCGAGTCGGTGCCGGCGCCCGACACGTACACGAACGTCGAGCCGGGATTGAGCCGCGCCAGCGCGGTGCCCGCGGCCAGCGTGTACCCGTAGGTGACACGCCGGTACTCGTCCTCGCCCATGCCCGCCGAGGAGACGCCCAGGCAGAAGAAGCACGCGTCGTGACCGGCCAGCTCGCCCTCGATCGGCGTGAGGTCCAGCAGGTCGGCGTGGACGACCTCGCGCAGCTTCGGATGCGACCGTCCGGTGGGCGTCCGGCCCACTGTGAGCACGGCCTCCACCCGGTCGTCGAGCAGGCACTCCCGCAGCACGCCCTGCCCGACCATGCCGGTCGCGCCGAAGACGATCACTTTCATCCGGGCTCCGTTCCGCGCGGGATGCGCCACCCGCTCCCACCGATCATCCCAGCCTTCCCGCCCCACGAACACGCACGCCCCAGGAGACGAGACAAATCCACCTGCGTCCGCCTTGTCCCAGGAGCGCCCTGCCCCTGCTTTGAAACCGGTAGGGGTCGGTGTACGGAATCCCGGCATGGCCATGCCCGGTGCACCTCCTCGGACGCGACAGACGACGGCGTGCGCGCCCCGGCACAGGCCGTGCTGTGAGCCCTGTTGTCAGGCGATGCCCTGTCTCGGGCCGGTAGGGGAGGGTGCCCCTGGCGCAGGCAGTCCTCTGAGCCTCGTCCCCAGAGCATGCGCCGTCCCGGACCAGGAGAGGGCGACGGTGCGACCCCGTGCCGGTGGCAGGTAAAGACGGCCGGATCCGGCCTGTGCGCGGCCCATCCCCGTCACGGGTCTCCTCGCTCATCATGGGCCCATGTCACCCGAGGCGATTCACCAGCAGCAGCGGCTCGCCGATCCCCCCGAGACCGCCCCCGAACCCCGCACCGACCCCACCGCGCCCGCCGTCGAGGACACCGCCGACGCCGCCGCCACCCACCGTCGCCGCGGCGCCCGCGTCCTGGTGGCCGCCCTGGCCGCCGTCGCGCTGGCCGCCGGTGGCGTCGCCGTCTTCCAGTACGTCCGCGCCCACGCCCCCCGCCCCGCGGACGGCGGCACGCCGCCCTGGCCCATCCCCGCCGACCCGCTGCCCGGCATCCGGGCCGCCGGGCTGACCCACGGCCCGATGGGCCACGCCGAGCACTACCACGCCCACCTCAGCGTCTTCGTCGACGGCGACGAGGTCGAGGTGCCGGCCGACATCGGCATCGTGGGCGAGGAGATGTCGCCCCTGCACACCCACGACGACCGGGGCGTCATCCACGTCGAGCCGCACACCAAGGGCGAGGTCTTCACCCTCGGCCAGCTCTTCAAGCAGTGGGGCGTCACGCTGTCGGCGACCCAGATCGGCTCGCTCAGGGCAGGCGCCGGCCGCACCCTGGCCGCCGAGGTGAACGGCGTCCCGGTCACGGGCGACCCCGCCGCCATCGTGGTCAAGGCGCACGAGCAGATCGCGCTCGTGTACGGCAAGCCGGACCCGTCGTTCAAGGCCCCCCCGTCCTTCACCTTCAAGCCGGACGAGTGACCGGCACAGCCCCCCGGACGAGCGACCCGCCCAAGCATTCCCGGACGAGTGGCCCGTCCAAGCATTCCCGGACGAGTGGCCCGTCCAGCCCGCGTAGCGGGACGATGACAGCCCTCCCCGGACGGCGGCCGCTGCTCACATCCCGCTGCTCCACGACATCGCAACCTCATTCCAGGGATGAGGGGAACATGCGCTGATGTGCGCAGACGCTCTCTCGATGAATCCGAGGTGCGGACGCGAGGGCGAGATCACTTCCCGGCCGGCTGCGCGGAGCCGCCGGCTTCCACCAGCAGGGCATCCGCGGCCGCCGCGACGCTCCGATGTGCGACACCTCGATCGAATGAGGCGCAGAGGAGGCATTTCGCCGATCATGAGGCGGATCCTCGTACGCCTCGCCGAGATTGTCGCCGCTCCTGGTTCGTGGCTCACCGGCCGGCGTCGCGGGAGTGCGGGGGCCGGCAGGCCCCCGCCTGGGGGTCGAAAGGGGGCGAAGCCCTCTGGGCAACACGCCTGAACGTCCCAACGCGCGAAGCGCGCCCTCTTGTGAAGAGCGATCCCTCCGGCGAGGCGGGCCCCGCGATCAACCCTGGGCCGCGACCGGGACGAACCCCGTGCCCGCGCGGTAGTGCGGCGACTGGTGGCGGAAGTACGTGTTGTACACCTCGCAGTACCTCCCCCCGCGGGCCAGCAGCGTCGCGTGGTCGCCCTCCTCGACGATCCGGCCGTGGTCGAGGACGATGATCCGGTCGACGTGCTCGATCGTGGACAGCCGGTGCGCGATGACGATCGACGTACGGCCGGCCAGCACCACGTCGAGGCCCTCCTGGATCTGCGCCTCCGTGAGCGGGTCGACGCTGGCCGTGGCCTCGTCCAGCACCACGATCGCCGGGTCCTGCACCAGCAGCCGGGCCAGCGCCACGAGCTGCCGCTGTCCCATGGACAGCGCCCGCCCGTGCTCGCCCACGTCCGTGGCCAGCCCGTGGGGCAGGGCCTCGATCCAGTCGCCGCCGCCGACCGCCGTCGCGGCGGCCAGCACCTCCTCGTCGGTCGCCTCGGCTCGCGGGTAGCGGATGTTGTCGGCCACCGTGCCGCTGAACAGGAACGGCGCCTGCGGCACCGCGCCGATCTGCCTGCGGTACGCGCCCAGCTCCAGCGTGCGGATGTCGTGGCCGTCGATCAGCAGGCGGCCCTCCTGGAACTCGTAGAACCGGGTGATCAGCTTGCTGAGCGTGGACTTGCCGGCGCCCGTGTGGCCGACCAGCGCCACCGTCTCGCCCGCCTCGATGACCAGGTCGAAGTCGCGCAGCACCGGGGCGTCGGGGTCGTAGCCGAAGGTGACCCGCTCGAACTCGATGCGCCCCGCCACCCGGCCGACGTCGCGGGCGTCGCTCTGCACCACCCGCGGCGGAGCGTCGATGAGCGCGAACACCCGCTCCGACGCCGAGAGCCCCTGCTGGAACTGCGACCAGAACGCGGCGATGGACGTCAGCGGGAACCAGAACAGCGCGACGCCCTGCAGGAACAGGTACCAGTCGCCGGCCGACAGCCGCCCGCCGAGCACGGCCGTGCCGCCGAGCTGCGTCAGCGCGACCGTCGCCAGCCCCGCCACCAGGAACAGCACCGGGAAGATCGACGAGAACACGAACCCCTGTCCCAGCGTCACCTTGTAGCTCTGCTGGTTGATCGGCCGGAACTCGTCGTAGACCTGCCGCTCCTGCCGGAAGTTCTTGGCCACGGCGATGCCGCCCATGGTCTCCTGCAGGTTGGCGTTGACCCGGCTCAGCGAGCGCTGCGCCCGGCGCGTGCTCGTCCGGGCGATCCGCCGGAACAGCAGCGCGATGCCCACCACGACGGGCACCACGAGCAGCGTCAGCAGCGCCAGCTCGACGCTGCGCATGAACAGCAGCACCGTCACCAGGCCCACCATGAGCACCTGGCTGATCAGGTCCATCGTCAGCGTGGAGACCGTGGCGAAGTCGTCGGTGTCGGAGGTCACCCGGCTGACGATCCGGCCCGACGGCGTCTCGTCGTAGAACGACAGGTCGCGCTGGAGCACCGCGTCGAACGCGTCCTCGCGCAGGCGCAGCACGACGTCGCCGGTGATCCGCGAGCTCTGCCACTGGCGTACGAAGTTGAATCCCCAGCCGAGCGCGCCCGCCAGCAGCAGGCCGAGCGTGAGCCGCCAGCCGGTCTCGGCGATGGTGCCGTTCTGGATCTCGTCGAGGCCCCAGCTCGCCACCAGCGGCATGGCGGCCTGGCTCGCGGAGCTCAGCACGATCATGACGGCGACCAGCACCATCGCCCCGAGCTTCGGCCGGAAGTAGGAGAGGATGCGGCGCAGCAGCTCGCGGTCGCCGTACGTGCGGTCGTAGTCCTCGGCGTCGAGGCCGTCCATGATGAAGCCCATCAGCGCACCCCTCCCTGCTCGCCGGCCATCGCCTGACCCGCCTCCTCCAGCTCCGCGTCGCCGGGCTTCCCGTCCCGGTCGCCGTCCAGGTCGACCTCGTCGTAGTGGGAGAAGATCCGCCGGTAGAGGCGGCTGCGGGCGATCAGCTCGTCGTGCGTGCCGTAGTCGGCCAGCTCGCCGCGTCTCAGCAGCAGCACCTTGTCGGCCCAGCGGATCTGGGACAGGCGGTGCGTGATGAGCAGCGTGGTGCGCCCCTCCTGGATGCGGCCGATCGCCTGCTGGATCTTGTCCTCGGTGGCGGAGTCGATGGCGCTCGTCGAGTCGTCCAGGACCAGGATCGCCGGGTCGGTCAGCAGGGCCCGTGCGATCGCCAGCCGCTGGCGCTGCCCGCCCGACAGCGTGACGCCCCGCTCGCCGATGACCGTGTCGTAGCCGTCGGACAGCTCGCCGATGAACTCGGCCGCCTGCGCGTCCTCCGCCGCCCGCACCACGGCCTCGCGGTCGGCCCGCTGGCCCAGGCTGAAGGCGATGTTCTCGGCCACCGACCGCGAGAACAGCACGATGTCCTGCTCGATCGTGGAGATCTGGGAACGCAGCGAGTCGAGGTCCCAGTCGCGGACGTCGACCCCGTCGATGAGGATGCGGCCCGCGGTGACGTCGTAGATGCGGGGGACGAGCTTGGTGAGCGTGCTCTTGCCGGAGCCCGTCTCGCCGACGACGGCCACGGTCTCGCCCGGGCGCACCGTGAAGGACACGCCGTGCAGCGCCGGCTCGCCCTCGCCGTAGCCGAAGGTGACGTCCTCGAAGACGATCTCGCCGCTGATCGGCGCGGTGTGGCCGTCGGCGCGCTGCGCCAGCTCGCTCTCGGACGTCATGATGTCGAGGATCCGGCGCGAGGAGACGATGCCGATCTGCACCAGCGAGAACGTGAAGATCGAGATCTGCGTGGGGAAGCCGAGCATGGCCATGAGCCCCATGAACGCGACCAGGTCGCCGGTGCTGATCACGCCGGCTCCGTGCAGGGCCAGGCCGTGCCACAGCGCCCCCGCCATCGCGAACGCGAACAGCAGCGTCGGCAGGTAGCGGGCCTGCACCAGGCCGTTGCGGGCGAAGGAGTCGCGATAGCGGCGCGCGTACGACCGGAAGCGCCGCCGTTCCTGCTCCTCCTGCGCCGTCACCTTGATCACCTCGATGCCGCGCACCGCCTGGCTGAGCGAGGCGTTGAGGTCGCCGAACTCCTCGCGCATGCGGCTCGCCACGGGGTTGAGCTGCCGCATGTAGTGCCAGAGCGCCGCGATGAACAGCACGGCGAAGATCCCCGGTACGAGCAGCAGCCGCGGGTTGACCGCCCCGATGAAGAACAGCGGCACGATCCCGGTGAGCCCGGAGTCGACGATGAGGTCGAGGCCCGGGGTGACCATGGTGGAGAGCTGCCGGATGTCGTTGGCCGCCCGGGCCATGAGGTCGCCCACCCGCTGCCGGTTGTGGAACGTCTGGCTCTTGCCCAGCAGGCTCACGTAGAGCTCGTCACGGGCGTCGCGCTCCAGCCGTTTGGCCAGCACCTCGCTCGACATCCGGGCGACCAGGTCGAACACCCCGCGCGCCAGCACGATCGCGAGCAGCGCCAGCACGATCAGCCGCAGCGCCTCCGCGGGCTCCCCCCGCTCGCCCAGCACGGCGTCGAACGCGCCACCGGTCAGGGACGGCACGGTCGCGTTGAGCACCACCATGACCAGCGACCCGCCGAGGAAGCCGGTCAGGTGCAGGGGCTGGCGGCGCAGATGGGACCAGAGCCAGCGGACGGGGCCGCGACGGTCGTGGCGCGGGCCGGAGACGGAGAACTCCGGCGTGCTGATGGAGGTCACAGGCCGGGCTCCCCCAGGCGGCAGGCGGATGGTTGTCGAACCTGCTTTCTATCACCGGGTACCGACAGTTTCCCACCGCATTTTCGGCGCCGGGCGGGGTGCTTCCCCACCGCTGTCCCGAGCCCGCGCCCGGTGCTTCCCCACAAGCTGTCCGGGCCCGCGCCCGGTGCTTCCCCCGTCGTCAGGACGTGGCGCCCGGTGTTTTCCCGCCGTTCTCCAGGAGGCGCGGCCCGGTGCCTTCCCGCCGGACGCACGCCCCCCGGCTGCCCGGCAGCCCGTACGCCCACGGAGAACGCCACACGACGGAACAGGGCCTCGAAAGGAGGCCCCGACAAACACGAAACCCCAGGTCGGATGACCTGGGGTGAGGTGTGGTGGACGATACTGGGATTGAACCAGTGACCTCTTCCGTGTCAGGGAAGCGCTCTCCCGCTGAGCTAATCGTCCGTTGCGGAGGTGGAGACGGGATTTGAACCCGTGTAGACGGCTTTGCAGGCCGCTGCCTCGCCTCTCGGCCACTCCACCGAGCCGGAAGCTCCGAGCGGAAGACGGGATTCGAACCCGCGACCCTCACCTTGGCAAGGTGATGCTCTACCACTGAGCCACTTCCGCGTCGCCGCCGCTGTGTTGCGGTGACGAGAGAACTCTAGCGAATCCTGGCCGAGTCCCCAAACCGGAGGTCGCCGACCTGTTCCGCGTACCAGACGACGCCCGCGACGTGCTCGGCGATCTGGCGCAGCGTCCAGTTGGGGTCGCGGGGGACGTCCCAGGCGTCGGGGACGGTCGCGTAGCGGTTGACGTACGACTGGGCGAGGCGGGGCCAGCGGGAGCGCGCCTCGGCGAGGTCCAGCTCGGTGAAGCGGGCCCAGTCCGCGTCCAGCGTCACCATCCGGCCGTGCCAGGCGTCGGGCGTGGGAGTGGCGCCGGCGAGCAGGGCCTCCACCTCGGCGAGGTGGTCGATCAGGTGGTCCTGGATGCGGCGGGCCGCCTTGGCGGGCGTCCACAGGTTGGCGCCGTCGGTCAGGACGGGGCGGCCGTCCCAGGCGAGCCAGGTCTCGGCCAGGGCGAGGCAACGGTTCACGGAGTCGGCCACGAGGAGCGCGGGGTTGTCGGTCATGGCGCCGATCGTCCACCGGAAGCACTCAAACGGCCGTCGAAGCATGCCTGTCACGGAGGCGCCGGGACGCCCGCATCCTTCGACCTGCGACGAAACGTGCTCCGGCTAAGGTCGGAGGCATGGCAGCAGTGGAGCACGTCGCGGCCGACGCCGACATCGCGCCCGTGGCGGCGCTCATCGCGGACCCCACCCGGGCCGCCATCCTCACGGCCCTGCTGGGCGGGCAGGCGCTGGCCGCCGGCGAGCTGGCCCGGATGGCGGGGGTGAGCGCCGCCACCGCGAGCGCGCACCTGTCCCGCCTGCTGGACGGCGGTCTCGTCGCCGTCGTACGGCAGGGCCGCCACCGCTACTACCGGCTGGCCGGGCACGAGATCGCCGAGGTGCTGGAGGTGCTGGCCAGGGTCGGCGGCCGCCCGGCCGTGCGGTCCCTGCGCCAGTCGCGGCAGGCGCGCATGCTGGAGGAGGCCCGCACCTGCTACGACCACCTGGCCGGACGCGCCGGCGTCGGCCTGTTCGACCGGCTGCGCGAGGCCGGCTGCCTCGCCGGGGAAGAGGTGACCCCGGAGGGGGAGCGCCTGCTCGGCGGCCTGGGCGTGGACGTCGAAGGGGCGCGCCGCGCCAGGCGCCGCTTCGCCCCGGAATGCCTCGACTGGACCGAACGGCGGGCCCACCTGGGCGGGGCGCTCGGCGCCGCGATCACCGCCGTGCTGTTCGAACGCGGCTGGTACGTCAGAGGACCCGTCCCACGGACGGTGAACGTCACGGAAGAGGGCAGGGAGGGGCTGGCGGCGCTGTTCTCCGGTAAGGAGCTAACATCGCATACGCCGGTTACCTGAACGAGAGAGAACACCATGCGCGACAACGAAGTCGTGAACGTCGGCCCGGAACCCCTCACCTTCGACGACGTCATCCGCGTGGCCCGGCTCGGCGCCGCGGTCCAGCTCACCGACGACGCCGTGGCGGCGATCGCGGCGGCACGACAGCGGGTGGACGAGCTGGCCGAAAGCCCTGTCCCCGCCTACGGCGTCTCGACCGGCTTCGGGGCGCTCGCCACCCGGCACATCGACCCGGCGCTGCGCGCCCAGCTCCAGCGGTCGCTGGTCCGCTCCCACGCGGCCGGCAGCGGCCCCGAGGTGGAGACCGAGGTCGTGCGCGCGCTCATGCTGCTGCGCCTGCACACGCTGGCCACCGGGCACACCGGCATCCGGCCGACGACCGCCAAGACCCTGGCCGCGCTCATCAGCGCGGGCATCACGCCCGTGGTGCACGAGTACGGCAGCCTGGGCTGCTCCGGCGACCTGGCCCCGCTGGCCCACGTGGCGCTGGCCCTCATGGGGGAGGGCCCGGTCCGCGACGCCTCCGGCCGGCTCACCTCGGCGGCCGAGGCGCTCAAGCAGGCCGGCGTCGAGCCCGTCGAGCTGGCCGCCAAGGAGGGGCTCGCGCTCATCAACGGCACGGACGGCATGCTCGGCATGCTGATCCTGGCCATCGACGACCTCACCCGCCTGGTCAGGACCGCCGACCTCAGCGCCGCGATGAGCGTCGAGGCGCTGCTCGGCACCGACCGCGTCTTCGCCCCCGAGCTCCAGGCGCTGCGCCCGCACCCGGGCCAGGCCCGCGCCGCAGCCAACATGACGAGGATCCTGGCCGGCTCCGCCATCATGGAGAGCCACCGCGACCCCAACGCCTGCACCCGCGTCCAGGACGCCTACTCCCTGCGCTGCGCCCCCCAGGTCGCCGGCGCGGCCCGCGACACGATCGCCCACGCCTCCAACGTCGCCACCTGGGAGCTGGCCAGCGCCGTCGACAACCCGGCCGTGCTCGCCGACGGCCGCGTCGAGTCCAACGGCAACTTCCACGGCGCCCCCGTCGCGTACGCGCTGGACTTCCTGGCCATCGTCGCCGCCGACCTCGCCTCCATGTCCGAACGCCGCACGGACCGCTTCCTCGACGTGGCCCGCAACCACGGGCTGCCCGCGTTCCTGGCCGACGACCCCGGCGTCGACTCCGGCCACATGATCGCCCAGTACACCCAGGCGGCCATCGTCTCCGAGCTCAAGCGGCTGGCCGCGCCGGCCAGCGTCGACTCGATCCCCAGCTCGGCCATGCAGGAGGACCACGTCTCGATGGGCTGGTCGGCGGCGCGCAAGCTCCGCCGGTCCGTCGACGGGCTGACGCGCGTGCTGGCGGTCGAGATCCTGACGGCCGCCCGCGCGCTCGACCTGCGCGCCCCGCTGGCGCCCGCCCCGGCCACGGCGGCCGTGGTCAGGGCGCTGCGCGAGACGGTGCCGGGCCCGGGCCCCGACCGGTTCCTGGCGCCGGAGATCGACGGGGCGGTCCGCCTGGTGGCGGACGGCTCCCTGATCGCCGCCGTGGAGGCGGTCACGGGCCCGCTCGACTGAGCCCGGGCCCCACTGAGGGCGGCGAACGGCGCGCTCAGGGCAGGGCCACGATCACGTCCACCTCCAGCAGGAGCCCCGGCATGAACAGCCGGGGCACCTCGACGGTCGTGCTCGCGGGCGGCGTCCCGGTGATGTACTTGCGCCGCACCGCGCCGTACTCCATCCGCATGTCCATGTCCGTCAGGTACGTCCGGATGAAGGTGACGTCCTCGAACGTCGCCCCCTGGTCGGCCAGGATGCGCTCCAGGTTCCGGAAGACGTGCTCGGCCTGGACGGTCATGTCGCCCTCGCCCACCACCTGGTGCCGCTCGTCGAGAGCGGCCTGCCCCGACACGTAGAGCGTGTCGCCGGCCCGGACGGCGTGGGAGTACATGCCGTTCGTGGCCGGGACGGTCGGCGGGTTCAGCGGCACGGCCCGCGGCGCGGAGGGGGCCGCCAGGTGGGTGGCGATCGCCGTGAGGTCGCGCCCGCCCAGCCCGGCGGCCTCCGCCTCCTGGAGCCGCCTGCGGGCCGCGGTGGCCAGCGTCGCCTCCGGCCACGCCGCGAGGCCCAGGTCCTTGGCCGCCAGTCCGAGGGCGTACCGGGTCTCCGCCGCGGGCACGCGCAGCCGCTCCGCCAGCGCCCCGAGCGGGGTGCCCGCGAGCACGTCGGCCAGCGCCTCGCGCGCCACGCCGTGCGCCGTCCCGTACGCGAACGTCTCGGCGACCAGCACCTGGGCCGGGACGATCGCGCTCATGACGGCGACCTTCAGCGCGGCGCCCGCGCCCAGCGGCCCCGCCTCCCGCACGGCGCCGAACACGGCGAGCAGCTCGCGGACCTTCGCCGCGACCGGCGCGTCGAGCCCGTCCAGCCCTCCGGCCAGGACGGTCAGCGTGCCCTCCGCGGCCGGCCCGACGCTGCCGAGCACGGGCGCGTCCACGAGGCCGGCGGACGCCGGCAGCAGCGCCCGCAGCTCCCGCACCGCCTCCGGGCCGATCGTCGACATCTCCACCACCGTCGCCCCGGGAGCCAGGCCGGGCAGCGCCGCCGCCAGCACCTCGCGGACCGCGGCCGGGTCGCGCAGCATCGTGACGACCAGTTCGGCGCCCTCGGCCGCCTCGGCCGCCGTCACGCCCGTGCCCCGCCGCCACACCGTCACCTGGTGGCCGGCGTCCACGAGGCGCCGCGCCATGGGGACACCCATCCGTCCCTGTCCAAGAAAAACGATCTTTCCCAAGATATTTCCGTCGAATGCGGTCATGAGGATCAGTGAACCCCGTACCGAGGGATTCCACCAGCGACTAGATTGCATGGCAGCCATGACTGACACGAATACCTTGGACACCGCCACCCTCCGGTTGTTCGACGAGGTGGCCCGCAACGGCTCGATCACCGCGGCGGCCGAGTTGCTCGGCTACACCCAGTCCGCGGTCTCCCGCCGGGTCGCCGCGCTGGAGCGCGCCGCCGGAGGGCCGCTGTTCGAACGTCTGGCCCGGGGCGTCCGGCTGACCCCGGCGGGCCGGGCGCTGCACCGCCACGCCGTCGCCGTCCTCGACCGGCTCGAACGCGCGGGCGAGGAGCTGTCGGCGATCCACGGCGGCAGCGGCGGCACCCTGCGGGTGGGCGCGTTCGCCACGGCCAACGTGGACATGGTGCCCGGCACGCTCCGGCACTTCTCGCGGGTCCGGCCACGCGTCGAGCCGCGCGTGATCGAGGGGCTGACCTCCCGGCTGGTCGAACGCCTCCAGGCCGGGTCGCTGGACATCGCGGTCATCAGCGACTACCCGGCCGGCCTGCCCGCCGGCTTCACGCCCCGCGCGTACGCCCCGGAAGACCTCGTCCCCGAGGCCCCCACCCCGGAAGGCCGCGTTCCGGAAGACTCCGCCCCGGCGGACCGCGTTCCGGAAGACCGTGCCCTGGCAGGCCGGGTTCCGGAAGACCTCGCCCGGACAGGTCGCGTCCCCGGAGAGGCGGCTCCACGAGAGCCGAGACCGGGAGAGGCCTCCTCGGGGAAGGGCGCTTCGGGAAAGGGGGCGTCGCGGCGAGGAGATCCCGAGGACGGCCCCGGGCGGGCCGTGCTGCTGCGGGAGGACCGGCTGCTCGTCGCCCTCCCGCGCGAGCACCCGCTGGCCCGCGAGGACACCGTGGACCTGCGTGACCTGGCGGGGGAGGCGTGGATCGAGGCCGCCCCGCGCGGTCAGCCCACGCTGCTGACCGCCGCCTGCGCCGCCGCCGGCTTCACTCCGCGCGGCGGCCTGCGCGTGGCCGAGTGGACGGGCAAGTTCGGGTTCGTCGCCGCCGGGCTCGGTGTCACGCTGGTCCCCGAGCTGGCCGCCCGGGGCGTGCCGCCCTCGATCGTGCTGCGCCCGCTGCGCGGCACGGCCCCCGCGCGCAAGGTCTACGCGGTCGTGCCCGCGAACCCCCTGCCCGCGGCGCTGGAGTTCCTCCGGCTGCTGGGACAATGGGAGCCGTGCACGACGCCTTCGCCCACGTAGGCGGTCTCCTCGCCACCGGCCTGCGCGACCTGACCACCGACCTCGCCGCCCTCGACGGCGACGGCTGGTGGGCGGTCGTGGCCGACTACGAGGGAAAGGTGACCTGCGCCCGCTTCGACCGGGTGCGTCCCGCTCCGCTGCCCCGCCCCCGACGCCCCTGGCACGGTCCGCCGCCCGGCCGCTGGCACAGCTCCCTCGACCAGGCCGCCTACGAGCGCGGCGTCCAGACGATCCGCGACCACATCGAGCGGGGCGAGGTCTACCAGGCCAACCTGTGCCGGGTGCTGAGCGCGCCCGTCCCGGCCGACGCCGACCCGCTGGCCCTGGCCGCCCGGCTCGCCGCCGGCAACCCGGCCCCGTACGCCGCGGTGATCGACCTGCCCGGCACGACCGTCGTGTCCGCCTCGCCGGAGCTCTACCTGTCGCGCGACGGCGACGTCGTCGAGTCGCGCCCGATCAAGGGCACCGGCGTCACCGCCGCCGACCTGCTCGACAAGGACCGCGCCGAGAACGTCATGATCGTCGACCTGGTCCGCAACGACCTCGGCCGGGTCGCCGCCGTCGGCTCCGTCGAGGTGCCGTCGCTGTGCGCGGTCGAGGAGCACCCCGGCCTCGTGCATCTGGTCTCCACGGTGCGCGCCCGGCTGCGGCCCGGCGCGGGCTGGGCGGAGCTGTTCGCGGCCACGTTCCCGCCCGGCTCCGTCACCGGGGCCCCCAAGTCGTCGGCCCTGAGGATCATCAATCAGCTCGAACCCGCGCCCCGGGGGCCGTACTGTGGGGCGGTGGGCTGGGTCGACGCCGACCGACGCAGGGCGGCGCTGGCCGTCGGCATCCGCACGTTCTGGATCGCCGCGGGCGAGATCCGGTTCGGCACGGGCGCGGGCATAACCTGGGAGAGCGATCCCCGGCGTGAGTGGCTCGAGACCGAGCTGAAGGCGTCCAGGCTCATCTCACTGGCATCATCAGGAGGCACTTGATGAACATCCCTGTCTGGGTCAACGGGGAGCTGATCGACCCCCAGCGGGCGACCGTCTCGGTGTTCGACCACGGGCTCATGGTCGGCGACGGCGTGTTCGAGACCGTGAAGATCGTGCACGGCCGCGCGTTCGCGCTCACCCGGCACCTCGACCGGCTCAAGCTCTCCGCGCAGCGCATGGACCTGCCCGAGCCCGACGTCGAGGCCATCGCCGACGGCGTCGCGAAGTGCCTGGCCGTCGCCCCCGACTGGGCGCTCGGCCGCATCCGCATCACCTACACCAGCGGCCCGGGCCCGCTCGGCTCCGACCGCGGCGACCAGGGCACCACCGCCGTGGTCATCGTCGACGAGCAGAAGCCGTTCCCGGTCACCGCCAACGTGACCGTCGTGCCCTGGCCGCGCAACGAGCGCGGCGCGCTGGCCGGCGTCAAGAGCACCTCCTACGGCGACAACGCCAAGGCCCTGGCCTACGCCAAGGCCCGCGGCGGCGGCGAGGCGATCTTCGGCAACATCGCCGGCGACCTGTGCGAGGGCACCGGCTCCAACATCTTCATCGTCCGCGGCGGCCGCCTGCTCACCCCGACCCTCGCGTCCGGCTGCCTGGCGGGCGTCACGCGGGCGCTGGTGCTCGAATGGTGCGGCGGCGAGGAGACCGACGTGCCGCTGTCGGCCGTGTACGAGGCCGAGGAGGCGTTCCTGACCTCCACCACCCGCGACGTCCAGCCGATCAGGCTGGTCGACGACACCGAGCTGCCGATCGCGCCCGGCCCGATCACGGCCAAGGCCATGCGGGTCTTCGCCGAGCGCTCGGCGGGCGACCTCGACCCGTGACGTCCGGGCCCGGGCGGCCCGCATGACCGGCCGCCCGGGCGCGGGGCGACGCCCCCACGTGCCGGCTCAGTACGACTTCTGCGTCTGCACGTTGAAGTCGTCCATCTTGACCTTCTTGGCGGGGTTCGTCAGCGGGTCGTCGATGGAGATCACGTCGAGCCCCTCGCGGATGTCGCTGGAGTAGATGTAGCCGTTGTAGTAGTACGCCGACCACGAGCCGGCCACCGGGTCGTCGCCGCCGTCCGGGTACGGCCCGCGCTCGAAGAAGCCGATCTCCCTGGGCGCCGAGGAGTCGGTGAAGTCCCAGATCGACACCCCGCCCTGGTACCACGCCTGCACCATGACGTCCTTGCCCGGCACCGGCACGAGCGAGCCGTTGTGGGCGACGCAGTTCTCGTCCTTCTGCTGCTCGCGGGGCATCTTGAAGTAGCCGCGCCGCTCCAGCCGGCCGTCGACGATGTCGTAGACCGCGTTGGCGCCCTTGGTCTGCGGGGTGTTCCGGTCGCAGGTGGGCGCGCTGCCGCCGCCCAGCTCGTCGCTGAAGACCACCTTGGTCGCGTCGTTGTTGAACGTCGCCGAGTGCCAGATCTGGAAGTTGGTCTCGTCGCGGATCTGCTGCAGCACCCTCGGGTTCACGGGGTCGGAGATGTCGAGCAGCACCCCGTCGCCGAAGCAGGCCGCGGCGGCGAGCTTCTTCTCCGGGTACGCGGTGATGTCGTGGCAGCCGCCGCTGCCCTTCTGGCGCTCGGGGAAGATGTTCGGCTTCGCGACGACCCGCGCGGAGCGGGGGTCCTTGACCGGGATCTCCACGACCTGGATGACCTGGTGCTCCGGCGTGCAGGTCGCCGAGTCCGCCTCGCCGCCGGGGGAGGAGACGTACACGTAGAGCGTCTCGCCCTGGGGCACCATGGTGTGCGTGTGCGAGCCGCACTCGGTCGCCACCGACGAGACGTACCTGGGGCGGGCCTTGTCGCTGATGTCGAAGACGCGCAGCCCCTCCCAGGCGCGCGTGTCCTCGTCGGAGCCGCAGCCCGCGTCGCTGCGGGGCTCGTCCACCGACAGGATCAGCAGGTCCCCGTAGACGGAGACGTCGTTCTGCTGGGCCGGACAGGCCACCTGGCTGACCGTCTTCGGCTTGGCCGGATCGCTGATGTCGTAGACGGAGAACCCGCCGAAGTTGCCGACGAACGCGTAGTCTCCCTGGAAGGCCAGGTCGGTGTTCCAGTCCATCTCGTTGTCCAGCGGCGCCGAGCGCGGGACGTTGGCCACGAGCTTGAGGTTGGAGCTGGTCATCACGGAGTCGTCACCCGACCCCCGCGCGGTGCCTCCGGAGCGCGGCGTGGACCCGCCGGGGTCCGATCCCGACGCGCACGCGGACACGAGCAGGGCGACCGCGCACAACACCGCCCCCCGAACCCTGGCAGAGATCACGCACGTACCCCTCGTCTTGTGTCCCACTATGGAAGCTATGTCAGCACGATCCCGGTTCGTACGTGCTCTTGTCGCAATTATGGCGATATTGGCGGTGACCGCGTGTGCCGAGCGGCCGGAGGGGCCCTCGGCCGTGGGCACGGGCGCGCCGGTGATCGTCCCGGGCGAGCCGGGGGCCCCGGCCCGTACGGCGACTCCGGGGGAGCACGTCGGCCAGGCCGACCGGGAGCCCGGCGCCGCGGACGTCCGCTTCGCCGAAGGCATGATCCCGCACCACCGCCAGGCCCTGGAGATGACCGCCCTGGTGGCGGAGCGCACGGGGAACGCGACCGTGCGGGGCTTCGCCGCGCAGATCGCCGCGGCCCAGCAGCCCGAGATCAGCGTGATGACCGGCTGGCTCGCCGACCTGGGCCGCTCTGTCCCGGCCGGTCACGAGCACGGCCCGGCGGGCTACGGGATGGCCTCGCTGGAGGAGATGAACGCCCTGCGCGCCGCCCGCGCCGCCGCCTTCGACCGCCTGTTCCTGCGCCTCATGATCAGGCACCACGAGGGCGCGCTGCGGATGGCCCGCGAGCAGCTCTCCGCCGGGCGCGACGTGGGCATGCGGCGCATGGCGCGCGACGTGTACGCGGGACAGAACGTCGAGATCGCGCGCATGAGACGGACGCTGGAGGCGCTGCCCGGCGCCTGATTCCCGGATGACGCCGCCTCCATGCCGCCCTAAGATCGTCTCCCGGATCACCGGGAGGTCTGCCAGATGTCCGAAGACGACAACAAGGTGTTTCTGCAGGCGGTTTTCGCCGAGACCGCGAAGGGCGACGGGCGGCTCTTCGTCGACGCCCTGGCCGACGACGTCCGCTGGACGATCATCGGGCGTACCGCGTGGTCACGCACCTATGAGGGCAAGCGTGCCGTGCTGGAGGAACTGCTTCGCCCGCTGTCCGAACAGCTCGGCGGACGCAACGTCGTCAGCGCCGAGCGCTTCCTGGCCGAGGGCGACGTGGTCGTCGTCGAGGGCCGCAACCACAGCGTCACCGCGTCGGGGCGTGACTACCCGAACCGCTACTGCTGGATCTTCGTCATGCGCGACGGCAGGATCGCCGAGATCACCGAGTACACCGACACCCAACTGATCGCCGAGGTCCTCGCTCCGCCGTCGCCCCACTCCCTCGGGTGACGGGACGTCCGTCACGCGCCGCGAGGGCTCAGGACGGCCACAGCATGTTGGTCAGCTCGGCGTCGAGGTCCATGAAGTCGGTCTCGCGCCCCGCGGGCACCTTCTCGTACGTGCGGTGCAGGAACTCGGTGAGCGGCGTCAGCGGCACCTCGAACAGCGCCTGGCCGAAGGGGGAGGTCAGGCTGATGTGCAGCGTGCGCTCGCCGTCGGAGCGGGCCGGCCACACCTGCACGTCCCCGTCGCCGACCCGGCGCACGATGCCGACGGTCAGCAGCTCCCTGGCGAAGATCCACTCGACCGGTTCGTCGTTCCCCACGTGGAAGGCCATGCGGATCGCGTAAGGGTCGTCGGCGGTGTAGCTGAGGCCGGCGAGCAGGGGGACGGTCGTTCGGTCGGGGACCACAAGCCGAAGGCCAAGCTCGGCGGAGACGGTGGTGCTGTTCATCGTCAGCCAAACCTTTTTGTCGTAGGTCCCCTCTTCGGGGCTTTCACTGCTCTGACGGACTTCGTCCTGAGCTATGACGCGGAACGAAGAAACCTGTAGGAAAGATTCCGCTCCCAGGGCCTTCTGTAACGCACCTCACAGCTGGACATTCGGGCATCTATCTGGCCAAACGTCATCAGTCGGCTGGTATTTGCGAGGGCTTTGCGCGCTCCCCAGCCGGATCCGGTGAAACCCTTCATGAACGTTTCCGGAGAAAAGATCACGATCGGCTCCTACCGGAACACGTCGATGGTATGCCACCGACCCGCTCCGGCGACGGGCAACCACCCCCTTTCCCTCGAATCCCCGCCCCTGACCGCCTCCCGGCGCGCCGCCGCTTCGCCAGGAGGTCCCGGAGTGCGGTATGGTTTTCCCGTCGGCAGCCGCAAGGGGCCGCACAGCAGGGCGATTAGCTCAGGGGGAGAGCGCTTCGTTCACACCGAAGAGGTCACTGGTTCGATCCCAGTATCGCCCACCAGCAGGTGAGAGGCCCTTCCCGGGGAGACCCGGGAAGGGCCTCTTTCGTGATCGTGCGTCATACGTGCGTCAAGATCGCTAGCGAGCGTCGCCCGACGCGCGCCGCCGCCACGACTGACGACCTTCTCATGGGCGTCCGGAGCCAGATGCGCGCGGCCTCGGCGCTCCAGCCGCCGGCGCGGGCGACTCCGGCGTTCGGCGCGAGTGTCCACCCGCTGGCATGGGCGCTCCACGCGTTCGGCGACACCCTTCCGGTGGAGACCTACACGACCACGCCGACCACCCAGATCGCCGGCGGGAACGCGCCGGACCTGGCGTGGATCTTCGAGAACTCGTCGCAGAAGGAAGGCACGCTCTTCGCCTATCCCTTCTGCACCTCGCCGTTCGGGGTCTTCGGGAACGCCGACCTGCTCAAACAGGCCGGGCAGAGCGTGTGCCTCCGTCTGGGGCGGCTGGGGGGCCGAGGCATGGAGCGAGGACGGCAGGACCTGCGGCTTCAGCAAGCCCGAGATGATCGAGGCGATGGGCTTCCTGCACAAGGCGATCTTCACCGACAAGGCGATGCCCGCCCCCGGCACCACGGCCGACTTCTTCGCCGGTGAGGCCGCGATGACGATCACCCAGATCTCCCGTGCCTCGCTGCTCAAGGACGGCGCCCCGAAGAGGCCGCGGCCGTGGACGGCCTGGGACGGTTCGCCACGTTCCGGCGCATCGCCCTCCCGCTGTCCCGCCCCGCCCTCGGGGCCTTGGCCATCTTCACCTTCCTGCACAGCTGGAACCTCTGCCTGGAGCCGATCGTGTTCCTCTCCAGCCCGGAGAAGTTCACGCTGCCCCAGGCGCTGACGCAGTTCGTCGACGCCTACGGCGGCCCCATGTGGAACGTGCAGCTCGCGGCGGCCTCCATGACGGCGCTGCCGGTGCTGGTGGTCTTCGTCGTGGCCCAGAAGCAGTTCGTCGAGGGCCTGGCCCACACCGGCCTGAAGGGGTGACGGCCCGGCTCGGAGGCCGCCTCGTCGGTCTTGGAAGGCTCCGGAAGACGTCATCGCGCCGCGGCATCCGGTGGCACAGAATGGAGCGAGCCGTCCCATCCCGCACCCCTGGCATGGGCCGCGGCCGAACCCACACCCCGAAGATGGGACCATCGTTCCGGGTTCCTCCCTAGATGTGCGATAACTCCCCGTACAGGATGGATTCGATGTCAGACTCAGAGTTCCCCCTCGTTCAATTCATGAGGGAGGGTTTCGACCCGGTAGCGGAGCTCGCCCGCATCCGTGCCGATCATCCCGTCTATCCCATGGAGATCCCGGGCGGGCAGACCGTGTACCTGGTCACCCGCTACCACGACGTGCGATCCGTGCTGGGGGACCACGAACGCTTCAGCAACGACTTCGGCAACGTGATCGGGCTCGGCTCCAACCAGGAGGACCCGGGCGGCCTCGGCTTCCGCGACCCGCCCGAGCACACCCGGCTGCGCCGCTACCTCACCCCGGAGTTCACCGTGCGCCGCCTGCGCCGGATGGAGCCCCGCATCGAGGCCCTGGTCGAGGAGTACCTCGACAAGATGGAGGCCGCCGGGCCGCCCGCCGACCTGGTCGAGTCGTTCGCGCTGCCGATCCCGTCGCTGGTGGTGTGCGAGCTGCTCGGCGTGCCGTACGAGGAGCGGGCCGACTTCCTGCGGATCAGCACCAACCGCTTCGACCTCACCGCCGGGCCCGAGGCGTCCCTGCAGGCCGTCAACGACGCGATGACGTACCTCACGGACCTCGTCGCGCGCGAGCGGCTCGCCCCCGGCGAGGGCCTGCTGGGCCAGCTCCTGCGCGACCACGGCGACGAGCTCGACGACCGCACGCTCGCCAGCATGGCCGACGGCCTGCTGACCGGCGGCCACGACACGAGCACCAGCATGCTCTCGCTCGGCACCCTGTGGCTGCTGCAGAACCCCGAGCAGGCGGCCAAGGTGCGCGAGGTGGACGGCCACGTCAACGAGGTGGTCGAGGAGCTGCTGCGCTACATGACGGTCGTGCAGGTCGCCTTCCCCCGCTTCGCCCGCGAGGACCTGGAGCTGTACGGCCACACCGTCAAGAAGGGCGAGATGGTGCTGTGCTCGCTGAGCGCCGCCAACCGCGACCCGAACCTCGGCGACGACATGGACCAGGTCAAGCCCCACCGCGACACGGCGGGCTCGCACCTGGCCTTCGGCCACGGCATCCACCGCTGCATCGGCGCGCCGCTGGCCCAGATGGAGATGCGCATCGCGTTCCCGGCGCTGCTGCGCCGCTTCCCCGGCCTGCGCGTGGCCGGAGAGGTGCCGTTCCGGGCGCTGTCCATCGTCCACGGCGTGGAGAAGCTACCCGTCGCCTGGTAATGGGGTTACGTTCACAAGTGTGAACGAGCCCGCGATCGACCTGACCACGGTGAGCGTCGTCGTGTTCGACACCGACGGCGTGGTCACCGACACCGCGCGGGGCCACGCGGCCGCCTGGAAGCACGTCTTCGACGCCTTCCTGCGCGGCCGCTCGGCCCCCTTCGACATCAGGGACGACTACCTGCGCCACGTCGACGGCCGGCCGCGCCTGGACGGGATCCGCACGTTCCTCGCCTCGCGCGGCCTGGAGCTGCCGGAGGGATCGCCCGACGACGAGCCGGGCGCGCCGACCGTCCACGGGCTCGGCCGGGCCAAGGACCGGCTGTTCGTCGACCAGGTGGACAAGTACGGCGTCGCCGCGTTCCCGTCCACCGTGGCGCTGCTGCACGAGCTGCGTCACCGGGGAGCGCGCACCGCGGCCGTCTCGGCCAGCATGCACGGCCGCAAGCTGATCACCTCGGCCGCCGTCACCCCCCTGTTCGACGCGCTCGTCGACGGCGACGACGCGGCCCTGCTGAACCTGCCCGGCCTGCCCGACCCGGCGCTGTTCCTGGAGGCGGCCCGCCGGCTGGCCGCGCCCCCGCCGCGCACGGCCGTGGTGGGGGCGGCGCTGCCGGGCGTCGAGGCGGCCCGCAAGGCCGGCTTCGGGCTCGTCGTCGCGGTCGGCCGCCCCGAGCGCGGGGAGGAGCGCGGCGAGGAGCTGCGCGAGCACGGCGCGGACGTGGTCGTGGCCGACCTCGGCGAGCTCACCGTACGCGGGAGGGTCCTACCCTGGGGCACGTGACCGTGCTCATCGACCCCCCGAACTGGCCGGGCCCACGCGGCCTGCTCTGGTCCCACCTGGTCAGCGACCACTCCCTGGAGGAGCTGCACGCCTTCGCCGCACTGCTGGGGGTGCCGGCGCGGGCGTTCGACCGTGACCACTACGACGTCCCGGAGACCGTCCACGCGCGGGCCGTGGAGCTGGGGGCCGAGGCGGTCGGCTCGCGGGAGCTGCTGCGCCGCCTCGTGGCCGCCGGCCTGCGCCGCCGCAAGCGCCGCGTCCCGGGCGGGGACGCCGAGGAACGGCCGCGCGAGCCGGCCTGACCGCACACCTCACGGACGGCCCTCCCGAGAGCCGCGTTCGGACGCCCGCCTCATGGGCGGCCGGCGCCGAGGGCCGCCAGCTCGGCGCGCATGTTCGCGCGGGCCCGCTCCTCCCACAGCTCGTACGCCGCCCGGGTCCGGTACAGCCGCGGCGCCGCCAGCAGCCGCTCCAGCACGGCCGCCCGGCCCGCGCGGAACGGCTCGTCGGGCACGTGCGCGTACTCCTGCCGGATCCGGGCCGCGTAGGCGTCGTACGCCTCCCGGCTCGGCGACCCCAGCACGGCCAGGTCGGCGTCGGACAGCACCTCCCCGTTCGCGTCGCCCGGCGCGACCCGGTCGTGGGCGGCCGTCAGCCGCACCAGCCGGGCCACCTCGGCGACCCGCGCGGGCGGCACCCCGCACCGGGGGAGGCGGGCCTGGGCGAGCTGGGCGCTGCGCTCCTCGTCCCACCCGGGCCGCCCGTCGTAGACGGCGTCGTGGAACCACGCGGCCAGGCGTACGGCGGCGGGGTCGGCCGCGGCCTCCGCCAGCCGGTCGGCGGCGGCGAGCACGGCGGCCAGGTGGTCGAGCGTGTGGTAGCGGCGGTGCGGCTCGCTCCAGCGCGCCACCAGCTCCGCCCCGGTCGCCAGCGCCGCGGAAGAGTCCCCCGCCAGGTCCGTCCAGGCGCCCGGCGACGCGGGCGCGCCTCCCGCCAGGTCCGTCCAGCCGATCTCCATGCGCCTCACCCTAGACCGCGATCAGCGGGCCAGCTCGGGGGAGGAGGCGTCGGGCACGCGGGTGCGGCCGAGGTCGGCGCGGCGGCCCGCGGCGGCCCCGTCATGGTAGCCGGTGCCGCTCATCCGCGGCACCGTCACCCGGATCCGCGGGTAGCGCGCCGCCACCGCGCGCTCCACCTCGGCCCGCCGGTCGGCCAGCACCAGGGCCGTGCTCGCGGACGGGGCGACGTGCTCGGCCTCGGCGCGCCGCTCGGCCTCGCGCAGCAGCCGGTACACCTCGTCGGCGAAGCCCAGCAGCCACGAGCGCCGGTACGCGCGGGCGGCGGCCGCCTCGACCGGCGGGCGGGTGCGCGCGAGACCGGAGGCCATCTGGAGCAGCAGCGACGTCGCGAGCAGGTCGGCCCGCTCCAGGTCGGCGGCGAAGCCGAAGATGTGCACCCGGTGTCCGCCGTCACCGCGCCCGATGAGCAGCGGCCGGCAGCGCACGGCCTGCGCCACCAGCCCCACGAGGCGGGCCTTCTCCCGCGCCCACGGGGCCGGCAGGGTGACGATCCGGTCGCCGGGGGCCTGGCGCTGCTCGCCCGGGTCGAGGGCGTCGATGCCGTACTTGGCCATGAGCGCCGAGGCCGCCGCCATGAACGTGGCGCGCTCGTGCTCGTTGTCGGTGCGTTCGGCCTTGGCCAGCAGCTTCCTGACCCGTTCGAGCGTGCGCTCCCTCACCCGGCCTCCCGCGCCCTCAGGACTTGGTCAGCACCCGCCCGTCGGCGCCGAGGACCGGGAAGGCCCCGGTGTCGACGATGCCGTGCTGCTGGAACAGAGCCTCGATGAGGGCGTGCGCCTCCGGCTCCAGCTTCCACAGGGCACGATACTGGCGCGCGGTGGCCAGCGAGATGCCGATCTCCTGCGCGATGTCGACCGTGCGCGGCACGATGCCCTTGGTGATCTGCCGGTCCCAGTAGTCGCGGGCGGCCCGCATGAGCGCGGCCCGCTGGGCGGTGTCGACCACCTGCGGGGTGGTGTCGAGCACGGTGACGTCCTCGTCCTCGTCCTCCACCAGCTCGGCCAGCGCGGCCGGCAGGGCGGGGCGGGCCGGGACGGGGCGGTGGTCGGCGTGCGGCTCCCACGGCACGCGCGGGTCGGCGTCGATGAGGGCGGTGGTGTTGTACAGGGCCGCGATCTGGGCGAGCAGCGCCTCCTGGCGGGCCGGGTCGACGGCCAGGCCGGTGTGCTCGACGGCCTGGTCCATGGCCTTGTCGAGCCGGGCCAGCGCGGCGCGCATCTTGCGGTCGGAGGCGCCGGCCTCGCGCAGCGCCTTGGCCTTCTTGGCGGCCAGCGCGACGCGGGTGAGCCGGCGGTGGGCGTCGACCTCGCTCGCGGTACGGTCGCTCACCTCGGCCAGGCCGACGCGCACCAGCAGCCGCTCGGGCGTGAGCCGCCAGTTGATGCGGCCGGTGCCGCGGATGCGGTGCCGTTCGATGGCCATCCCGCGCTCCCACAGCCAGGCGGCGACGAGCGGAGCGGCGAGCCGGAAGACCGCCTCGGGCAGGCTGCGCGCGTCCATGCTGGACAGCACGGCCGTCAGGCAGGTCAGCGCCCACACGGCGATGCCGTCGATGCCGGCGGAGAAGTTCTCGCGCATGTTGCGCCGGGCGCGTACGGCCGAGGTGATGATGGCGACCTCGATGAACGCGAACAGCAGCAGCCGCAGCGGGCCGTCCAGGCCGAGCACGTCACCGGAGAAGCGCCACATGCCCTGCGCCGACACGCCGGTCGCGATGGACGCGGCGACGATCGTCAGGATGTCCTCGATCGGGCGCGGCGAGACGTACCGGGCGATCAGGAACGCGCCGGCCCGCCAGGCGAGCCGGAGCAGGAGGAAGGCGGCGCCCAGGGCGAGCAGGCCCAGGAGGGCGATGACAGCGGTGGCGACCGGCTTATCCGTGACGAAGGCGGCTATTTCCTCGAATGTGGGCATCAGTCACTGTCCGTGGGGGGCTACATACTCCGGCGGTCCAACGACGAGATCATTGCAGAATGTCGCCATCTTGTACGCCAAACAGCCGCTGCCGCCCCATTTTGCCCGGCTTTATCGCAGCTCGCCACACCCCCACGGGCATCAAACGGCTTCTCAGGCCCCGGCGAGCGTCGCGGAGACCAGGGTCCGGGCCTCCTCCTGGACCTTGGCCAGGTGCTCCGGCCCCTTGAACGACTCGCCGTAGATCTTGTAGACGTCCTCGGTGCCCGACGGCCGCGCCGCGAACCAGGCGCTCTCGGTGGCCACCTTCACCCCGCCGAGCGGCGCGTCGTTGCCCGGCGCCCGCGTCAGCACCGACGTGATCGGCTCCCCGGCCAGGCTGGTCGCCGTCACCTGGTCGGCCGACAGCCGGCCCAGCACCGCCTTCTCCTCGCGCGTCGCCGGCGCGTCCACCCGGGCGTAGGCGGGGTCGCCGAAGCGGGCGGTCAGCTCCCGGTAGCGGGCGCTCGGCGACGCGCCCGTCACCGCCGTGATCTCCGAGGCGAGCAGCGCCAGGATGATCCCGTCCTTGTCGGTCGTCCACACCGAGCCGTCGCGGCGCAGGAACGACGCCCCGGCGCTCTCCTCGCCGCCGAACCCGAGCGAGCCGTCGAGCAGCCCGGGCACGAACCACTTGAACCCGACCGGGACCTCGTACAGGCGCCGCCCCAGCGACTCCGCCACCCGGTCGATGATCGAGCTGCTGACCATCGTCTTGCCCACCCCGGCGCCGGCCGGCCAGCCGTCGCGGTGCGCGTACAGGTAGTCGATCGCGACCGCCAGGTAGTGGTTGGGGTTCAGCAGCCCGCCGTCGGGCGTGACGATCCCGTGCCGGTCGGCGTCGGCGTCGTTGCCGGTCGCGACGTCGAAGCGGTCGCGGCCGGCGATCAGCGACGCCATCGCGTACGGCGACGAGCAGTCCATCCGGATCTTGCCGTCCCAGTCGAGCGTCATGAACCGCCACGTCGGGTCCACCAGCGGGTTGACCACGGTCAGGTCCAGCCGGTGCCGCTCGGCGATCTCGCCCCAGTAGGCCACGCTCGCCCCGCCCAGCGGGTCGGCGCCGATCCGCACCCCGGCCGCGCGGATCGCGTCGAGGTCCACCACGGACGGCAGGTCGTCCACGTACGCGCCGAGGAAGTCGTGGCGCCCCGCCTCCCGCCGCGCCCTGGCGTACGGCACGCGCTTGACCCCGGCCAGGCCGGCGGCCAGCAGCTCGTTGGCCCGGTCCTGGATCCACGAGGTGGCCGCGGTGTCGGCCGGGCCGCCGTTGGGCGGGTTGTACTTGAAGCCGCCGTCGGCCGGCGGGTTGTGCGACGGCGTGACCACGACGCCGTCGGCCAGGCCGGTCGAGCGGCCCCGGTTGTGGGCGAGGATCGCGTGCGAGACGGCCGGCGTCGGCGTGTAGCCGTCGCGGGAGTCCACCAGCACGTCCACCCCGTTGGCCACCAGTACCTCCAGCGCCGAGACCTGGGCCGGCTCCGACAGTGCGTGCGTGTCGGCGCCGAGGAACAGCGGCCCGTCGGTGCCCTGCGCCGCGCGGTACTCGCAGATCGCCTGGGTCGTGGCCAGGATGTGGTCCTCGTTGAAGGCGGTGCCGAGCGCGGAGCCGCGGTGCCCGGAGGTGCCGAACGCCACCCGCTGCGCCACCTCCCGCGGATCCGGGTGGAGTGCGTAGTAGGCGGTGACCAGCCGGGCGACGTCGACGAGGTCGGCGGGCTGAGCGGGCTGTCCGGCGCGATCGTGGCTCATGCTCCCACCTTACAAACGCCCCTCACGGATGCCTCAGTGATCTCCCGTGTCGCGTGGCGGCCCCCCGGGCGGCCGCGGTTAGACTCGCGCTCACCAGACCAGAATGGAGCTCGGTCACCATGCGCATCGGACTGTTCCTGAACGAGCCCACGGGGCCGGACCCGATCAAGGAGCTGGGCGACGGCATCGCCGAGGCGAGCGACGCGGGCTTCGCCTCGGCGTGGATGTCGCACATCTTCGGCCTCGACGCGCTCACCGCCCTGGCGGTCGCGGGGGCCCGCACGCCGGGCATCGAGCTCGGCACCGCCGTCGTGCCCACCTACCCGCGCCACCCGGCCGCGCTCGCCCAGCAGGCGATGACCGCCAACGCCGCGCTCGGCGGCCGGCTGACGCTCGGCATCGGCCTGTCGCACCAGGTCGTCATCGAGAACATGTTCGGCTACAGCTTCGAGCGCCCGGCCCGGCACATGGCCGAATACCTCGACATCCTGCTGCCCGCCACCCGCGGCGAGCACGTCCACGTCGAGGGCGAGACGTTGAAGGCCGACATCAGGCTGAGCACGCCCGGGGCCGGCATGCCGGTCCTCATCGCCGCGCTCGCGCCGCGCATGCTCAAGCTGGCCGGCTCCCGCGCCGACGGCACCGTGCTGTGGATGACCGGCCCCAGGACCGTCACCGAGCACGTCGTCCCCGCCATCACCGCCGCCGCCGAGGAGGCGGGCCGCCCGCGGCCGCGCGTCGTCTGCGCCCTGCCCGTCTGCGTCACCGACGACACCGAGGCCGCGCGGGCCCGCGCCGACGAGGTCTTCTCCATGTACGGCCAGCTCCCGTCGTACCGCGCCATGCTCGACAAGGAAGGCGTGTCGGGGCCCGGCGAGGTGGCCGTCGTGGGCGACGAGGACTCCGTGCTGGCCCAGCTCGAGGAGCTGCGCCGGGCCGGCGTGACGGACTTCGTGGCCTCGCCCTACTCCAAGCGAGAGCGCACCCTCGCGCTGCTCGGCCGGCTCCTCTGACGGCGGCCGGCTCGCGACGCGGCCGGCTCCTGACGGCGGCCGGCTTCCAGGCGGCGGGCCGGGCCCCCGCCGGGAGGCCGACGGCGCGTCGGGGAGCCCGCCGGGAGGCGCGCGCCTAGACTTCCGCAAGGTGAAGCGCTTGCTGCATGGCATCGACGTGTCCAACTGGCAGGGCCGGGTCGACTGGGCCCACCACGCCGAGGAGGGCGTCGCCTTCGCCTTCGCCAAGGCCACCGAGGGCGGCGACTTCACCGACCGCTACTTCAGCCGCAACTGGCAGGGCATGCGGGAGAACTGGGTCGTCTGCGGCGCCTACCACTTCGCCCGACCCAAGGGCGACGCGGCCGAGCACGCGCGCCACTTCCTCGCCGCCCTGCGCCGCGCCGGCGGGCTGCGCCGCGGCGACCTGATCGCCCTCGACCTGGAGGCCAGCGACGGCCTGAAGCCCGCGCAGGTCGCCCGGCACGCCCGCCGCTGGCTGCGCTACGTCGAGCTGCACGCGGGCGTGCGCCCGTTCGTCTACACCTACCCGTCGTTCGCGCACTCCGGCCACTGCGCCGGGCTGGAGGGCTACCCGCTGTGGATCGCCAGCCCCAGCCACGCGCGTGGCGACCCGCAGGTGCCCGCGCCGTGGGGGGAGTGGACGATCCACCAGTACTCCAGCCGCCCCGTGGACCGCAACGTGTTCGACGGCAGCCGCCAAGCACTGACCAGGCTGGGGTATCACCCGCGATAGCATCGGTGTCCATCACCGCCGGACGCCATCCGGGCCACCCGGCGCCTAGCATCAGGGAGCCACCGTGTCAGCCGAGCTACACATCACCCTCGCCGGAGCCGAGCGTGTGGTGGCGGCCGGCACGACGGCCGGCGACGCGCTCGAGGCCGAGGGCCGCACCGTCATCGCCGCCCGGGTCAACGGCGAGCAGCGCGATCTCGCCTGGGAGCTCGCCGACGGCGACGTGGTCGAGCCGATCGAGATCTCCAGCGCCGAGGGCCGGGCCATCGTGCGCCACTCGACCGCCCACGTCATGGCCCAGGCGGTCCAGGAGCTGTTCCCCGACGCCAAGCTGGGCATTGGGCCGCCCGTCGACAACGGCTTCTACTACGACTTCGACGTCGAGCACGCCTTCCAGCCCGACGACCTCAAGCGCATCGAGAAGCGCATGCGTGAGATCGTCAAGGAGGGCCAGCTGTTCTCCCGGCGCCCGGTCGGCGACGACGAGGCCCGCGAGGAGCTGGCCGGCGAGCCGTACAAGCTGGAGCTGATCGGGCTCAAGGGCGGCGCGGCCGACGAGGAGTCGGTCGAGGTCGGCGCGGGCCAGCTCACCATCTACGACAACCTCGATGCCAAGAGCGGCGAGCTGCGCTGGAAGGACCTGTGCCGCGGCCCGCACGTGCCGTCCACCCGGTCGATCCCGGCGTTCAAGCTCATGCGCTCCGGCGGCGCCTACTGGCGCGGCAGCGAGAAGAACCCGCAGCTCCAGCGCATCTACGGCACCGCGTGGGAGTCCCGCGACAAGCAGGACGAATACCTCAAGCTGCTCGAAGAGGCCGAGAAGCGCGACCACCGCAAGCTGGGCGCGGAGCTCGACCTGTTCAGCTTCCCGCCGGAGCTGGGCAGCGGCCTGCCGATCTTCCATCCCAAGGGCGGGATCATCCGCAAGGAGATGGAGGACTACATGCGCCGCCGGCAGGCCGAGGCCGGCTACGAGTTCGTCAACACCCCGCACATCACCAAGTCGTCGCTGTTCGAGACCTCCGGCCACCTGCCGTGGTACGCCGACGACATGTTCCCGGCCTTCGAGCTGGAGGGCGTCGAGTACCGCGTCAAGCCGATGAACTGCCCCATGCACAACCTGATCTTCAGGGCGCGCGGGCGGTCCTACCGCGAGCTGCCGCTGCGGCTGTGCGAGTTCGGCTCGGTCTACCGGTACGAGAAGTCCGGCGTGGTCCACGGGCTCACCCGCGTGCGCGGCATGACGCAGGACGACGCGCACATCTACACCACCCGCGAGCAGATGGCCGACGAGATCAAGTCGCTGCTGCGGTTCGTGCTCAGCGTGCTGCGCGACTTCGGCCTGTCCGACTTCTACCTGGAGCTGTCCACCCGCGACGACTCCGAGAAGTTCATCGGCGACCCGGCCGAGTGGGACGAGGCCACCGAGGCGCTGCGCCAGGTGGCCACCGAGTCGGGCCTGGAGCTGGTGGCCGACCCGGGCGGCGCGGCCTTCTACGGCCCGAAGATCTCGGTGCAGGCCAAGGACGCGATCGGCCGCACCTGGCAGCTGTCGACCATCCAGCTCGACCTCAACCAGCCCAAGCGCTTCGGGCTGGAGTACCAGGCGGCCGACGGCAGCCGGCAGACGCCGGTCATGATCCACCGGGCGCTGTTCGGCTCCGTCGAGCGGTTCCTCGGCGTGCTGACCGAGCACTACGCGGGCGCCTTCCCTCCGTGGCTGGCGCCGGTGCAGGTCGTCGGCATCCCGATCGCCGACGCCCACGCCTCCTACCTCCACGACGTCGCCAAGCGGCTGCGTGAGCGGGGCATCCGGGTGGAGGTCGACACCTCCGACGACCGCATGCAGAAGAAGATCCGCAACGCGCAGAAGGCCAAGGTGCCGTTCATGCTGCTGGCCGGTGACGACGACGTCGCCAAGGGCGCGGTGTCCTTCCGCTACCGCAACGGCGAGCAGAAGAACGGCGTGCCGGTGGACGACGCGGTCGACGAGATCGTCGCGGCGGTGGAGAGCCGGATCCAGGTCTGACGCACACGCCTCATAGGGCCCCCTCCCACACCCGGGAGGGGGCCCTATGCTGCTAGATATGCACGATCAGCCAGCAGCGGGCGACCCCGACAACTTCGAGCGGCTGTGGACCCCGCACCGCATGGCCTACATCAAGGGCGAGGGCAAGCCGACCGGCACCGGCCCCGGCGACGGGTGCCCCTTCGACGCCATCCCGCGGATGAGCGACGAGGACGGTCTGGTGGTGGCCCGCGGCGAGGTGGTCTACGCGGTGCTCAACCTCTACCCGTACAACTCGGGTCACCTCATGGTCGTGCCGTACCGCCACGTGTCCGACTACGACGAGCTGGACCGGGCCGAGGTGCTGGAGCTGGGGGAGTTCACCCAGCGGGCGCTGCGGGCCCTGCGCAAGGCGTCGGGCGCCCAGGGCTTCAACGTCGGGCTCAACCTCGGCGACGTCGCGGGCGCGGGCATCGCCGCCCACCTGCACCAGCACGTGGTGCCGCGCTGGGGCGGCGACACCAACTTCATGCCGGTGGTGGCCCGCACCAAGGTGCTGCCGCAGCTCCTGCGCGACACCCGCGACCTGCTGGCGAGCGCCTGGGACTGACCTTCCCGAGGGGGCCGGCCGGTTCTGGGGGGGCGCCCGGTCTGAGGGGGCGGTCAGCGCACGGTGACCCTGGCGGCGTCGCTCTCGTGCTGGAGCCGGTCCAGGGCCGTCACGAGGTACGTGCCGGGCTTGGGCACGGCGAACGACGGCGTGGTGACCAGCGCCACCAGGTCGCGGGCGTCCTCGGTGTGGCAGTCGGCGCCCGAGGCGGGCAGCCGGTAGACCGCGTAGGCGCGCGCCCCCTCCGACGGCGTCCACGTCAGCGCGGCGCCCTCCTTGCCCGCGCCGGCCTTGAGACCCACCGGCGTGGCCGGGGCGTCGCCGCCGCGCTCCTTGATCAGCGGCAGCAGCGCGGGCCGGGCGTAGTGGCCGGCCACCACGCGGTCCATGGCGCCGAGCGGGTTGTCCAGGACGTTCTTGGCGCTGAAGTAGACGTCGCCCCCGACCTGCTTGTGCCCCCGGTTGAGCGTGAGCTGCGCCGCCAGCTCGCCCGGCTTGGACCACGCCTTGTCGGTCGGCGTGCCGACCTGGTAGGCGGCCTGGCCGATGTAGAGGTCGACGCCGGTGCCCTTGACCTGGCGCGCCCACCACGGCATGAGCACCTTGTAGTCGGCCGCCTTGAAGCCGATCGGCCAGTAGAGCTGCGGGATCACGTAGTCGACCGTGCCCGCTTTGATCCAGGCGCGGGCGTCGGCGTAGATGCTGTCGTAGGCCGACATGCCCGAGGTGGCGGATCCGGCCGGGTCCTGCGCCTTGTTGCGCCAGATGCCGAACGGGCTGATGCCGAACTTCACGTGCTTCTTCGCCGCGTGGACCGCCGCGTCGACCTCGGCGACCAGCGTGTCGACGTTCCGCCGGCGCCAGTCCGCCAGGCTCCGGCCCTTGCCGTACTTCGCGAAGGCGGCCCGGTCGTCGAAGGCCCCGCCCTGGCCGGGGTACGGGTAGAAGTAGTCGTCGAAGTGGACCCCGTCGACGTCGTAGCGCTTGACCACGTCGGTGACGACCTTGACGACGTGCTCGCGCACCTGCGGCAGGCCCGGGTTGAAGTAGAGGCGGCCGTCGTAGGCGACGGTCCAGCCGGGATGCTCACGCGCCGGATGACCGGCGGGCAGCTTGCCCGCGCCGCCGTCGTAGGAGGCGCGGTACGGGTTGAACCAGGCGTGGAACTCCAGCCCCCGCTTGTGCGCCTCGGCGACGAGGAACGGCAGCGGGTCCCAGCCCGGGTCCTTGCCCGCCGTTCCGGTGAGGTACTGCGACCACGGCTCCAGCGACGAGCGGTAGAGCGCGTCGGAGGCCGGCCGCACCTGGACGAACACCGCGTTGAGCCGGCGCTTGACCGCGCCGTCGAGGATGCGGACGTACTCGGCGCGCTGCCGCTCGGGCGTCAGCCCTGTCTTGGACGGCCAGTCGATGTTCTTGACCGTCGCGATCCAGACCCCGCGCAACTGCCGCTTCGGGTAGCGGGCGTCGGCCTCGCAGGAGGCCACCGGAGCGGCGGCCGTCTTCTTCTTGGCTGATCCCGCCGCGGGCGGCTCACCGGGGCCGGGGCCGAACACGAAGGCGGCGCCCGTGGTGAGGACGGCCAGAGCGGCGGCGGCGAGCAGAGGGCGTCCGGTACGCATAATGTCCCCAGTCTCGCACCCCGTCCCGCATGCTCCGGCCGGAAAAAAGAAATCTGTTCGTGATGCGGGAGTGAAGGAAAGGCATGGGAGAGGAGGGCGCGCCCTGGCGGCGCGCCCCGCTCTCCGGTCCCGGGCTCAGTCGGTCGCCGTGACCTTGCCCGCCAGGTGCGACGGCAGCGGCTCGTACCTCAGGAACGTCCGCGTGAACGCCCCCGTCCCGTGCGACATCGAGCGCAGGTCGATCGCGTACCGGGTGATCTCGAGCTGCGGCACCTCGGCCTTGACCAGCGTGCGGCCCGTGCCGACCGGCTCGGTGCCGAGCACCCGGCCGCGCCGCGACGACAGGTCGGACATCACCGAGCCCACGTAGTCGTCGGCCACCAGCACCGACAGCTCGTCCACCGGCTCCAGCAGGAGCGTCGGCACCTTGGCGGCCGCCTCCTTGAGCGCGAGCTGGCCCGCGATCTGGAAGGCCATGTCGGAGGAGTCCACCGAGTGGGCCTTGCCGTCGTACAGCGTCACCCGCACGTCCACCATCGGGTAGCCGGCCACGACGCCGCGCTCCATCTGGGCCCGCACGCCCTTCTCCACCGACGGGATGAACTGCCGCGGCACCACCCCGCCGACGATCTTGTCCACGAACTCGAAACCGCCGCCGGAGGGCAGCGGCTCGACCTCGATGTGGCAGATGGCGTACTGGCCGTGCCCGCCCGTCTGCTTGACGTTGCGGCCCATGGCCTGGCACCTGCCGCCGAACGTCTCGCGCAGCGGCACCCGCAGCTCCACCCGCTCCACCTCGACGCCGTGGCGCTTGGCCAGCCGGTCGAGCAGCACGTCCGTGTGGGCCTCGCCCATGCACCACAGCACGAGCTGCTTGGTCTCGGGGTTGTTCTCCAGCCGCAGCGTCGGGTCCTCGGCGACGAGCCGGGCCAGCGCCTGCGACAGCTTGTCCTCGTCGGCCTTGGACTTGGCCTGGATGGCCACCGGCAGCAGCGGGTCGGGCATCTGCCAGGCGGTCATGAGCAGCGGCCGCTCCACCTCCGACAGCGTGTCGCCGGTCTCGGCCCGCGACAGCTTGGCGACGGCGACGATGTCGCCCGCGACGCCCTTGGCGGCGGGCCGCTGCTGCTTGCCCAGCGGACACGTCAGGGTGCCGATGCGCTCGTCGACGTCGTGGTCCTCGTGGCCGCGGTCGGCCAGGCCGTGCCCGGAGACGTGCACGGTCATGTCGGGGCGCAGCGTGCCGGAGAAGATCCGCACGAGGCTGATGCGGCCCACGTACGGGTCGCTCGTGGTCTTGACCACCTCGGCGACCAGCGGTCCGTCCGGGTCGCAGGAGACGTCCGCGACCGGCTTGCCGTCCAGGGTGGTGATCTCGGGCAGCGGGTGCTCCAGCGGCGACGGGAACCCCTGCGTGATCAGCTCCAGCACCTCCATGGCGCCGACGCCGATGCCCGAGCAGAGCACCGGGTAGAAGCTGCCGCGCGCGACGGCCTTCTCCAGGTCCTCGATCAGCACCTTCGTGTCGATCGGGTCGCCCTGGAGGTAGCGGTCCATGAGCGACTCGTCCTCGCTCTCCTGGATGATCCCCTCGATGAGGACGCCGCGGTAGTCCTCGATCCGGCTCTCGTACTCCGCCCCGGGGTCCTTCTCGGTGCGCGTGCCGGTGGCGTAGTTGTAGAACTTCTGCGACAGCAGCCCGATCAGGCCGTTGACGTGCCCGTTGGTGATCACCGGCAGGTAGAGGGGGGCGACGCCGTCACCGAAGACGTCCTGGCAGGTGGCGAGCACCTCGTCGAAGTCCGCCCGCTGATGGTCGATCTTGGTGATCACGACGGCGCGGGGCATGCCGACCCGGGCGCACTCCTCCCACAGCATCCGGGTGAGCCCGTCGATGCCCTCCGCCGCCGACACGACGAACAGGGCGGCGTCCGCGGCGCGCAGGCCGGCGCGCAGGTCGCCCACGAAGTCGGCGTAACCGGGGGTGTCCAGAAGGTTGATCTTCACGCCGTTGTGCGTGAGAGGCGCGAGGGCCAGGTTCACCGACCGCTGCTGGCGCACCTCCACCTCGTCGAAGTCGCTGACCGTGTTGCCGTCCTCCACCCGGCCCGCCCGCTGGATGGTGCCGGTGGCGGTCAGCAGTTGCTCGATGAGGGTCGTCTTGCCCGCTCCCGAATGGCCGACCAGCACGACGTTGCGTATCGCGTCCGCACTGTCGGCCGATGGTGCCCTGCCCGCGGCTCCCATGGCCGCGCCCGGGTTCTTCTCCGCCACATCGCCTCCGGTCTCGTGGGACGAGACGACCCGCTCGGCGGCCTGACCCGCGGCCAGGCGCCCGGCCGGGCATCCTCTCCCGTGTCGTCGGTTCGAGTTCCAACGCCGCGCCCGCGCGGAGGGTGAAGCAGGACCGCATGAACAGACGCGGTGTGTTCACCAAATACCCGTGTGGCGGATATCACAAGGGGGGTGAGGCAAAGAAAGTGGCCGGGCCCGGGATGGCCTACGATCAGAGCGCGATGCTGAAACTCCTGCGTCCGGCCGTCACCCGGATACTCACCCCGCTGGGCAGGGCCCTGGTCCGCCACGGGATCGGACCGAACATGGTCACCGCGATCGGCACCCTCGGCACCGTGGCCGCGGCCCTGCTGTTCTTCCCCGCGGGGCTGCTCGCCGCCGGCGCGCTGGTGATCACCGTGTTCGTGCTGTTCGACCTGCTCGACGGCGTGGTCGCGCGGCTCGGCGGCGGGGGCGGCAGCACGTGGGGGGCCTTCCTCGACAGCACGCTCGACCGGGTCGCCGACGCCGCGATCTTCTGCGGGCTGATCCTCTACTTCTTCTTCCAGGACGACGTGCTCATGGCGTCGGTCACCCTGTTCTGCCTGGTGGCGGGCGCCCTGGTGTCCTACGCCAAGGCCCGGGCAGAGGGGCTGGGGCTGACGTGCGACGTGGGGCTGGCCGAGCGGCCCGAGCGGCTCGTGGTGGCCCTGGTGGCGAGCTTCCTCGCCGGGCTCGGGGTGCCGTACGTGCTGGCGGCCGGCATGTGGTTGCTCGCGGCGGCCAGCGCTGTCACCGTGGTGCAGCGCGTGGTCCACGTCCACCGGCAGACGAGGGAGCGATGAGCGAGAAGCCGTCCGTCACCGACCGGGTCGTCGCCGCGGGCTTCGCGGCGGGCTGGCGGCTCGTGCCGCTGCTGCCGCGCGGGCTGACCGCGGGCGCCTTCCGGCTGGCCGCCGACCGGGTGTGGGCGCGGCGCGGCAAGTCCGTGCTCCGCCTGGAGTCCAACCTGGCGCGGGTGACCGGGCTCGCCCCCGGCAGCCCGGAGCTGGGGGAGCTGACCAGAGCCGGCATGCGGTCCTACTTCCGCTACTTCGAGGAGATCTTCCGGCTGCCGTCCCTGCCGGTCGAGGAGGTCGTGCGGCGCACCCACGTCACCGGGGCCGAGCACATCTTCGACACCGTGGCCGCCGGGCGCGGCGTCGTGCTGGCGCTGCCGCACATGGGCAACTGGGACCAGGCGGGCGCCTGGCTGGTCGGCGTGGGCCACCCGTTCGCCACGGTCGCCGAGCGGCTGCGGCCCGAGTCGCTGTTCCGCCGCTACGTCGCCTTCCGCGAGGGGCTCGGCATGGAGGTGCTGCCGCTCACGGGCGGCGACGGCCACAACTTCGCGAGCCTCGCCATCCGCGTACGGCGGGGCGGCGTCGTCTGCCTGCCGGCCGAGCGCGACCTGACCAAGAGCGGCGTGGAGGTCGACTTCTTCGGCGCCCGCACCAAGGTGCCCGCCGGGCCGCCGCTGCTGTCGGTCCAGACCGGCGCGGCCCTGCTGCCGGCGACCGTCTACTTCCACGGCGACGACTGGGGCATCGACATCCACGAGGAGATCCCGGTGCCGGCCGAGGGCACCCGCCAGGAGAAGGTGGCGGCGATGGCGCAGAGCCTCGCCCACGTCTTCGAGAAGGGCATCACCGCCCACCCCGAGGACTGGCACATGCTGCAGCGGCTGTGGCTGGAGGACCTCCCGCGATGAGAGTCGGCATCGTGTGTCCCTACTCCTGGGACATGCCGGGCGGGGTCAAGCAGCACATCGACGACCTGGCGCAGGCGCTCATCGCCCAGGGCCACGAGGTCTCGGTCATCGCGCCGGCCGCCGACGACGACGAGCTGCCGCCGTACGTGGTGGGGGCCGGACGCGCGGTGCCCGTGCCGTACAACGGGTCGGTGGCGCGCATGTCGTTCGGCTTCCTGTCGGCGGCGCGGGTGCGCCGCTGGGTGCGCACGGGCGAGTTCGACGTGCTGCACATCCACGAGCCGCTGATCCCGAGCCTCGGCGTGCTGGCGTGCTGGGCGGCCAAGGGGCCGATCGTGGCGACCTTCCACGCCTCGTTCACCCGCTCGCGGGCCATCGCCGTGGCCGAGCCGCTGCTGCGCAGCGCGCTGGAGAAGCTGAGCGGGCGCATCGCCGTGTCCGACGCGGCGCGCAAGAGCCTGGTCGAGCAGTTCGGCGGCGACACCGTGCTCATCCCCAACGGGGTGACGGTGGCGCGCTACACCTCGGCCGAGCCGCTGGACGGCTGGGGGCCCGACGGGTCCACGATCGGCTTCCTCGGCCGCATGGACGAGGAGCGCAAGGGCCTGCCCATCCTGCTCGACGCCTTCGCCGAGCTGGGCCCGGCCCGGCCCGGCCTGAAGCTGCTGATCGCCGGGCCCGGCGACGCCAAGGACGTCTACGAGCGGGTGCCGCGCGACCTGCACGACCGGGTGACCGTGCTCGGCATGGTCAGCGAGGCCGACAAGATCCGCGCCTACCACTCGGTCGACGTCTTCTGCGCGCCCAACACGCGCGGCGAGAGCTTCGGCATCGTGCTGGCCGAGGCGATGGCGTCCGGGGCGACCGTGCTGGCCAGCGACATCCCGGCGTTCCGCAAGGTGCTGGGGGAGGGGCAGGCGGGGGCGCTGTTCGCCAACGGCGACCCGTCCTCGCTGGCGCGCGAGGCGGCGGCGCTGTTCGACGCGCCCGAGCGGCGGGCCAAGCTGGCCGAGGAGGCGCTGGTCGCGGTCCAGAAGTACGACTGGTCGACGGTGGCGCGCGACGTGGTCCGCGTGTACGAGACGGTGACGACCGCGGGGGCGGGCCGCGTGGAGGAAGACCTGTGACGTCCACCCTGATCGTGCTGATCGCGGGCATCGTGGTGGTGCTCACCGCCGTGTACGTCTCCTGGCGGGCGGGCCGCCTGGACCGGCTGCACATCCGGCTGGAGCTGGCCCGCGAGGCGCTGGACGCCGCCCTCATGCGCCGCCGGGCGGTCGTGCTGGAGCTGGCCGGCTCGCGGCTGCTCGACCCGGCCACCTCGCTCGTGCTGGCCGCCGCGGCCCACGAGGCCCGCATCGCCGGGCCCGAGGAACGCGAGCACGCCGAGAGCGACCTGTCGGGCGCGCTGCGCGCCGCCGTGGACCAGGAGCGCTTCCGCGAGAAGCTGTCGGAGGCGCCGGGCGGCCCAGACCTGCTGGAGGAGCTCGACGCGGCCGTGGCCAAGGTCGTCTACTCGCGCCGCTTCTACAACAACGCCGTGGGCGTCACCCGTACGGCGCAGCGCCGCTGGCTGGCCCGGACCCTGCGCCTGGCCGGGCACACCGAGTTCCCGTCGTTCTTCGAGATCGACGACGATCCTCCGGCGGCCATGGCAACTGAATGACCCCGATTTGGCTCGGCCGGTAAGCTTCTTCCATTTTCCGGGCCGAAGCGGAGGAGTCGTACAGGTGCGCCTATCCCGGTTGATCGCCGTCACGCTGGCAGGAGCAGCGGTCGTGCCGCCGCTGGCGGCGTGCTCGTCGGACGAGCCCGCCCCCGGCAAGGTCCCCCAGGCGGCCACCTCCGCGCCGGCCTCCGCCGAGCCGACGGACGAGCCGGACCTCCATCCGTTCACCGGCAAGCCGGCCACCGGGCTCAAGCCGGTGCTCGCGGTGAAGATCGAGAACACCGCGGCCGGCAAGCCGCAGCTCGGCCTCAAGAGCGCTGACATCGTCTACGTCGAGCAGGTCGAGGCCGGCCTGACCCGGCTCATGGCGATCTTCTCCTCGAAGCTGCCGCCCAAGGTCGGCCCGGTCCGCAGCGCGCGCATCTCCGACCTGCACATCGTGCCGCAGTTCGGCAAGCCGGCCTTCGCCTACTCCGGCGCGCAGACCAAGATGCTGCCGTTCATCGCGCAGGCGTCGCTGTGGGACGTCTCCGACAGCCGCGCCCCCGGGGCGTACTTCCGCCAGCCGGGCCGCATCGCCCCCTACAACCTGTTCGCCAACACCAAGGAGCTGCTCGCCAAGGCGCCCAAGGCGAGCAAGGCCAAGGACATCGGCCTCGCCTTCGGCGACGCCCCCGCCGAGGGCGGCGTGGACAAGAAGTCGTACACGGTCCGCTGGCCCGGCGCGCGCTTCACCTTCGCCTGGTCGGAGGAGAAGAAGCAGTGGCTGATCTGGCAGGACGGCAAGAAGGACATGGCGGCCGAGGGCGGCCAGCAGAGCGCGCCCACGGTGGTGGTGCAGTACACCAAGACCGAGCGCTCGCAGTTCCACGACAAGAACCAGAGCTACACGCCGCTCGTCCACTCCGTGGGCAAGGGGTCGGCGGTCGTGCTGCGCGACGGCAAGGCGTACAAGGCGCGCTGGGAACGCAAGTCCGAGGAGGAGGGCACGACGTTCACCACCGAGAGCGGCGAGCCGATGAACTTCGCCCCGGGCCAGGTGTGGATCGCGCTGGCCAGCCGCAAGCCCGTCACGCCGTGACGTACAAATAGCGGGATAAATCATGACATGGTGGTGTGTCGGGTGGAGGGCCCCTCAGGACCTACCATGGGTTTGACAACTGACCGTAGGCACAGGAGAGGCAGCCGGCCCCGACCCCCGATGACGGGACGACGGGCGCGGCCGGCTCGACAGCAGAGTTCGTGAGGAAGACCGTGTCCAGCAGCACGCCCGAAGCTCCGTCCACCCCCGGGCCGGCCACCGGCCCCGTCACCGGAACGGCCCGTGTCAAGCGCGGCATGGCCGAGATGCTCAAGGGCGGCGTCATCATGGACGTCGTCACCCCCGAGCAGGCGAAGATCGCCGAGGACGCCGGCGCGGTCGCCGTGATGGCCCTGGAGCGCGTGCCGGCCGACATCCGCGCGCAGGGTGGCGTGTCCCGGATGAGCGACCCCGACATGATCGACGGCATCATCTCCGCGGTGTCGATCCCCGTCATGGCCAAGGCCCGCATCGGCCACTTCGTCGAGGCCCAGGTGCTCCAGTCGCTGGGCGTCGACTACATCGACGAGTCCGAGGTGCTGACCCCGGCCGACTACGCCAACCACATCGACAAGTGGCAGTTCACCGTGCCGTTCGTGTGCGGGGCGACCAACCTCGGCGAGGCGCTGCGCCGCATCACCGAGGGCGCGGCCATGATCCGCTCCAAGGGTGAGGCCGGCACCGGCGACGTCTCCAACGCCGTCACCCACATGCGCACGATCCGCGGTGAGATCAAGCGCCTGACCTCCCTGCCCGAGGACGAGCTGTACGTCGCGGCCAAGGAGCTGCAGGCGCCGTACGAGCTGGTCGCCGAGGTGGCCCGGGCCGGCAAGCTGCCGGTCGTGCTGTTCACCGCGGGCGGCATCGCCACCCCGGCCGACGCCGCGATGATGATGCAGCTCGGCGCCGAGGGCGTGTTCGTCGGCTCCGGCATCTTCAAGTCCGGCGACCCGGCCAAGCGGGCCGCGGCCATCGTCAAGGCCACGACCTTCCACGACGACCCCGACGTCGTCGCCAAGGTCTCGCGCGGCCTGGGCGAGGCCATGGTCGGCATCAACGTCGACGAGATCCCGCAGCCGCACCGCCTGGCCGAGCGCGGCTGGTAGTCCTGCCGGAGACCGCCCGCGCCTCGCGGCGCCCCGCACGGGGCCGCCGGGGCGCGGGCGGTCGCCGTCCTGCCCGCCCCGCGGGGGCGCGTCGGCGGGGTGCGATGCGTGCGCGCCCCGCCCGCCCGATGGCGGAGCGGGGCGCGGGCCGATCATCGGCGCGTCGGCTCGGGGCGTGGCGTGCCGCTAGGGCATGATCTTGTCCGGCGGGCGCCGGCCTCCCTGATGGAAATTTCCCGATTAGGCGATATCCGCGAAGGATGTCGCCTTTTTCGTGTTGTGTGGTGTTCACCGGAACGTCATGGGACTCCGTCAGGCTACGGACGTCCTCCACCCTTGATCGTCCCAGGAGCCACGCATGTCCCAGCTCAACCGGCGGCACTTCCTCGTCACCGGGTTAGCGGCGGGCGCCGCCGCGGCGCTCCCCGCGGGAGCCGCGCACGCGGACCCCACCCCCTCTCCCGACCCCGCCGCCGAGACCGCCCAGTCCCTCGCCTCGCGCGGCCTGCGGACCGACCCGTTCACGCTGGGCGTCGCCTCGGGTGACCCGGACCACTCCGGTTTCGTGCTGTGGACCCGCCTGGCCCAGGAGCCGCTGGCCGAGGACGGCCTCGGCGGCATGCCGCAGCGCCCGTTCCCCGTGCAGTGGCAGATCTACGCCGACGAGAACGCCCGCCGGGTCGTGCGCGCGGGCGTCGCCGTGGCCGCGCCCGAGTGGGGGCACAGCGTCCACGTCGAGGTCGACCACCTGAGCTCCGACCGCGACTACTGGTACCGCTTCCGCGTCGGCCCGTACGTCTCGCCCGTCGGCCGCGCCCGGACCGCGCCGCACCCCCTCGCCTACGGCGGCGGCCTGGCCATGGCGTTCGTCTCCTGCGCCCAGTACGAGCACGGCCTGTTCACCTCGTACCGGCGCCTGGCCGAGGAGCACCCCGACCTGGTGCTGCACCTGGGCGACTACCAGTACGAGTACGCCCGCGACACCTACACGATCCCGGGCGGCAACGTCCGCGACCACGAGGGCCCCGAGACCGAGACGCTGGCCAACTACCGCCAGCGCCACGCCCAGTACAAGGCCGACCCCGACCTGCAGGCCGCGCACGCCGCCGCGCCGTGGCTGGTCGTGTGGGACGACCACGAGCTGGACAACAACTGGGCCGACGAGGTGCCCGAGAAGCCCGAGGTGCCGCAGCCGAACTTCCTGGCCCGCCGCGAGGCCGCCTTCCGCGCCTACTACGAGAACATGCCGCTGCGCCGCACCTCGATCCCGCGAGGCATCGACATGCAGCTCTACCGGCGGATCCGCTGGGGCCGGATGGCCACCTTCCACATGCTCGACACCCGTCAGTACCGCGACGACCAGGGCTGCGGCGACGGCTACCGCGACTGCCCGGCGGCCGTGGACCCCAACCGGTCGATCACCGGCGCCGAGCAGGAGGCGTGGCTGATCGACGGGTTCCACAACTCCCGCGCCCACTGGGACATCCTCGGCCAGCAGGTCTTCTTCGCCCAGCGCGACAACAACGCCGGCCCGGCCAAGATCACCAGCATGGACGCCTGGGACGGCTACGTCGCCTCCCGCCAGCGCATCACCCAGGGCTGGATGGACGCCGGGGTCCGCAACCCGGTCGTCCTCACCGGCGACGTCCACGCCCACTGGGCCAGCGACCTCAAGCTGAACTACGACGACCCCACCGGGCCCACGGTCGGCTCCGAGCTGGTCGCCACCTCGATCACCACCGGCGGCGACGGGGCCGACTCCGACCCCGCCTCCCAGCCGTTCCTCAAGATCAACCCGCACCTGAAGTTCTACAACAACCAGCGCGGCTACGTCCTGACGAAGATCGAGCGCGACGCGATCACGGCCGACTTCCGGGTCGTGCCGCAGGTCCGCACGCCGGGGGCCGAGGTCCACACCAAGGCCACGTTCGTGGTCGAGGACCGCGTGCCCGGCGTCCAGCAGACGTACCTGCGGCCGCTCGACCCGGCGGCGCGCACCCTCGGCGCCCCGTCGATCGAGGAGACGGTCCGTCTGGAGACCGAGCGTCCCTGACCTGCACCTCCCGGCCGATGACGGCCTTCCGCCGAGCGGCGTCCACGTCACGTGGGCGCCGCTCTCGCGTACGCCGGCCCGGCTTCACCGGGCCGGCCTCGGCTTCACCCGGAATATTAGCTCAGCTAAGTTAGTTGGGCTAAGTATGACCGACCCCAGCGCTCCCGACCCCGGCGAGGCGGACCCGGGCGTGCTCGCCGAGGGCGTCTCCGCCGTCCTGCGCCACCTGGTCCTCCTGCTGAGGCGCACCACCGCGGGCCAGCCCGTCACCAGCCAGCAGTACGCCGTGCTCGGCTCCCTCGAACAGGGGCCCCGGCGGATGACCGAGCTGGCCGAGGAGCACGCCGTCCAGCTCCCCACCATGACCGTGCAGATCAACCGGCTGGAGGACGCCGGACTGGTCGCCCGCGGCGCCGACCCCGCCGACGCCCGCGTCAGGACCGTCGAGCTCACCGGGGAGGGCCGCGCCCGCCTGCTCGCCGTACGGCGGGCCAGGATCGCCCGCCTGGGCCAGGACCTCGAAGCCCTCACGGAGCGGGAGCGCGAGACGCTCGCCGCCGCCCTGCCCGTGCTGGCCAAGCTCGGCCGCACCTGACCGCGCACCCATCGGTTACACCCGCGAATCCCGTTACACCCGCACGATCCGGAGAAGGAGCACCATGTCATCCGGTGGCGGAATCCTGCGCCAGCCGACGTCCGTCTGGGCCACCGCGTTCGCCGCGGTCGTGGCCTTCATGGGCATCGGCCTCGTCGACCCGATCCTCCCGTCCATCGCCCTGGGCCTGAAGGCCACCCCCAGCGAGGTGTCGCTGCTGTTCACCAGCTACTTCCTGGTGACCGCCGTGGCCATGCTCGTCACCGGCTGGGTGTCCAGCCGCATCGGCGGCAAGCGCACCCTGCTCGCCGGTCTGGCGCTCGTGGTCGTCTTCGCCGCGCTCGCCGGGACCTCCGGCAGCGTCGCCGAGCTCGTCGGCTTCCGCGCCGGCTGGGGTCTCGGCAACGCCCTGTTCGTCGCCACCGCCCTCGCCGTCATCGTCGGCGCGGCCAGCGGCGGCGCCGAGTCGGCCATCATCCTGTACGAGGCCGCCCTCGGCCTCGGCATCTCCGCCGGCCCCCTCGTCGGCGCGCTGCTCGGCGACTGGAACTGGCGCGCCCCCTTCTTCGGCACCGCCACCCTCATGGCCGCCGGCTTCGTGCTCATCGCCACGCTGCTGCGCGCCACGCCCACGCCCGCGGTCAGGACCAGGCTGAGCGCCCCCATCCGCGCCCTGGCCCACGGCGGCCTGTCCACCACGGCCTTCACCGCGCTGTTCTACAACTTCGCGTTCTTCACCGTGCTGGCCTTCACCCCGTTCATCCTCGGCATGTCGCCGTACGGCATCGGCGCCGTCTTCTTCGGCTGGGGCGTCTGCGTGGCCCTCGCCTCGGTCTTCGGCGCGCCGCCGCTGCAGCGCCGCATCGGCTCGGTGAACGTGCTCCACCTGGCCCTCGGCCTGCTCGCCGTGCTCCAGATCGGCATCGCCGTGTCGGCCGGAACGGGCGCCCGCGTCGGCGTCGTCGTCTGCACGATCCTGTCCGGAATCCCCATCGGCCTCAACAACACCGTCTTCACCGAGTCGGCCATGGAGGTCTCCGACGCGCCCCGGCCGGTCGCCTCCGCCGGCTACAACTTCGTCCGCTGGATGGGCGGCGCGCTGGCCCCGTTCGTCGCCACCAAGCTGGGCGAGGAGATCGGCGTCGCCGTGCCCTACGCCGCCGGCGCCGTCTGCTGCGCGATCGGCATGGCCGTGCTGTACACGCGCCGCCACCACCTGCGCCCGCTGGCCCGCGTGGACCTCGACCACGGCGTCCGCGACGCGGCGCCCGCCTGATCCCATCCCCCGGGTCCCTGGGCATCCCGGCGGAAGACACCACCCCGCCGTGGTGTTGAATGAACCGGACCCGCACCCCGACGGAAGGACGACCGTGCCCGTCACCGTGCCCGACAGCACGCCCGCCAGCGAGCCTGCCGACGCGCCCGCGAGCCGCCAGCCCACCGTCGGCGTGCTCGCCCTCCAGGGCGACGTCCGCGAGCACCTGCGCATGCTCACCGAGGCCGGCGCGCGAGCCGTCGCCGTACGCAGGCCCGCCGAGCTGGAGGCCGTCGACGGCCTCGTCGTCCCGGGCGGCGAGTCCACCACGATGTGGAAGCTCGCCGAGATCTTCGAGCTGCTCGAACCCCTGCGCATGCGGGTCAAGGCCGGCATGCCCGCCTACGGTTCCTGCGCGGGCATGATCATGCTGGCCGACCGCATCGAGGACGGCATCGCCGGCCAGCAGACCATCGGCGGCATCGACATGGTCGTCCGGCGCAACGCCTTCGGCCGTCAGGTCGACTCCTTCGAGGCCGACCTCGACTTCGCGGGGGAGGACGTGCACGCGGTGTTCATCCGCGCTCCGTGGGTCGAATCGGTCGGCCCGGACGTCGACGTGCTGGGCAGGGCCCAGCCTGGGGATAGGATCGTCGCGGTCCGTCAAGGGCCGTTGCTCGCGACCTCGTTCCACCCGGAGCTCACGGGGGACACGCGGGTGCACCGATACTTCGTAGACATGGTGAGGGAGCTCTAGGTAATGTCCGGCCACTCCAAATGGGCGACGACGAAGCACAAGAAGGCCGCGCTCGACGCCAAGCGCGGCAAGCTGTTCGCGAAGCTCATCAAGAACATCGAGGTGGCGGCCCGGACCGGTGGCCCTGACCCCGACGCCAACCCCACCCTCTTCGACGCCATCTTCAAGGCGAAGAAGAACTCCGTGCCCAACGACAACATCGAGCGGGCCCGCAAGCGCGGCGGCGGCCTCGAAGCCGGTGGCGCCGACTGGCAGACCATCATGTACGAGGGCTACGCGCCCGGCGGCGTCGCGGTGCTCATCGAGTGCCTCACCGACAACCGCAACCGCGCCGCCTCCGAGGTCCGCGTCGCGCTGACCCGCAACGGCGGCTCGCTGGCCGACCCCGGCTCGGTGTCCTACATGTTCAACCGCAAGGGCGTCGTCATCGTCCCCAAGAACGGCCTCGACGAGGACACCGTCCTCATGGCCGTCCTCGACGCGGGCGCCGAGGAGGTCAACGACCTCGGCGACTCCTTCGAGGTCGTCTCCGAGGCCGGCGACCTCGTCCCGGTGCGCAAGGCGCTCCAGGAGGCCGGCATCGACTACGACTCGGCCGACTCCAACTTCATGCCGACCATGACGGTGCCGCTCGACGAGGACGGCGCCCGCAAGGTGTTCCGCCTCATCGACGCGCTGGAGGACAGCGACGACGTGCAGAACGTCTTCGCCAACTTCGACGTCTCCGACGAGGTCATGGAGAAGCTGGAGGCCTGAGCCTCCCGGCTCCCCTCCTCCCGGGCCGCCTCCTCTGTGGGGGCGGCCTGCGGCATGCCGCCAGGAGACGCTCCCGCGGCCCCGGTGCGTGCGGGGCGCTCCACGATCGGCGTAGGGTCGTGGGACGTGACCTCCGACAGCCTTCCCCGACCCCCGTCGTCCGCGCTCGGCTGGGTGCTCCTCATGCCGGCCGGGCTCGGGATGCTGATCTCGCTGCTCCTGCCCACCGTCCAGACGATCCGGCTCAGCCTGGAGTCGGGCGGTTCGCTCACGCCCCGTAAGTTCGTGGGCCTGGACAACTACGTCCAGCTCACCGGCGCGGGGGAGATCTGGACGGCGCTGGGGTTCAGCCTGTCGCTGGTGCTCATGCCGCTGCTGGTCGCGCTGATCGCCGGGCCGCTGCTGGCGTTCGCGCTCGACCGGGCCGGCACCTGGCCGCGGCGCGCGGGCCTGGTCGTGCTGTCGCTGGCGCCCGTGGTCTTCTCGCCGACGGCCGTCGCCGTCTCCTGGCTGTACGGGCTCAGGCCCGGCGCGTCCGGCCCGGTCACCCTCGCCACCATGCTCCGCGACCCGGCCACGGCGCCCTCCGGCCTGCGGCTGATCGTCGCCGCGGCCACGTTCGGCGTCGTGTGCGCGCTCGCGGTGATGGCGTTCCTGCCGGCGCTGCGCGGCGGCGCCGTGACCCGCAGCATGATCGCCGTGGGCGTCGTCGTGGCGCTCGCCACACTCGCGGCCGGCCTCCAGACGTTCACGCTGTCCGCGCTCCTGACGGGCGGCACGCGTCCCGGGGGCGCGCAGACGCTGGCGGGCATGCAGTACACCCAGGCGTTCGTCCAGGGGCGGCCGGGCATGGGCGCGGCGGTGGCCACGCTGACGGGGCTCATCCTGGGCGTGCTCGGCCTCGTGGCCGCGGTCGTCGTGGTGGCGGCCGGGGTGCGGCTCTGGGTCGCCCCGGGGGGCGAGAGCGTCTCCGGGGAGCCGTACGAGCCGGCGGAGGACACCGCCCCGCGCCAGGCCGTCCCGGCGGCGGGCGGGCACGGGTTCGGGCCGGGCGGCGCCGGGGGTGGCGTGGCGTACGGGGCGGCGATGCCCGTCCCGGGCACGGAGCAGCCGGTGCCGTACGAGGCGCACCCGGGCACCATGGGCACGCCGGGAAGCGGCGCGCCGGAGAGCGGCGGGCGGGGAGTCTCGGTCGCCGGGCGGGCCGCGGGCATCGCCGCCCTGGTCGCCTACGCCGCCGCCGCCCTCGTCCTCACCTGGCCGTGGCTCGCGGCTCTCACCCGGCCCTCCTCCGGGCCCGCCGGCCTGGCCACCCACGTCAACACGTGGGTTCCCGCCGTCGTCGGCGCCCTGGTCTCGGTGGGCGTCGCCTACCTGGGCGCGCTGGGCATCGGCGGGCTGCGGCCGCTCGGCCGCCGCAGCGAGTGGCTGCTCCTGCTGTTCGCGCCCTGGCTGTTCGTCGGGGTCGGGCCGCTCGGCGTGGCCGGCTGGACCGACATGCGCAACCTGGGGCTGATCGACACCTTCGTCGCCCTCGTGCCGCCCGTGCTGGTCAGCGTCCCCTGCCTGTTCCTGCTCACGCTGCTGTGCAAGGGCCTGGCCGAGCGGTCCGGAGGCGACTTCGTCGGCGGAGTCGTCAGGCCCTCCCTGCCCATGGCGGGCATCCTCGCGCTCGTCGTCACCCTGCTCAACGGCCAGGACCTCCTCTGGCCGCTCCTCGTCGTCCACGACCCCGGCCTGACCACCGCGCCGGCCACCCAGTTCCTCCAGCTCCGCCAGTACGGCGGCTGGCCCTCCGCCGGCCTGTCCACGCCGCTGCCGGTGATCCTGATCGCCCTGCTCGCGGCGGGGGCCGCCCAGCTCCTCTACCTCCACCGGCTGGCGCTGCGCGCCGGGGCGCCGGGGGCCGGCGCGCGCAACCCCGCCCCGGCTGCGTAGGTTGTCACCTTGTGGAGATTCGCGACCTGACCACCGACGACTACGACGACCTGTTGGACGTCCGCCGACGCTCGTTCGGGCCGGTACCTCCGGCCGAGCGCGAGAGCTGGCGCGCCCTCGTCCTCCCCGCCCTGAACGAGGGCCGCTACCTGGGCGTGTTCGAGGGCTCCCGGCTGGCCGGCGCGGCCCGGGTGCGGGCGTTCACCCAGTGGTGGCACGGCCGGCCGCAGCCCCTGGCGGGCGTGGCCGGCGTCACCGTCAACCCCGAGTACCGAGGGAAGGGCGTCGGCACGCGGCTCATGCGCGCCGTCGTCGAGCGGGCCGCCGGCCTGGGCGACGCGGTCTCCGCGCTCTACCCGGCCACCACCCCCGTCTACCGCGCCACCGGGTACGAGCACGCCGGCGCCCGGCACCTGGTCACCATCCCCACCGAGGCGTTGCGCGAGATCCGGCCGTCCGGCGACGTGCCGGTGCGCCGCATGGGCGCCGGTGACGCGGCGGAGGTCGTCGCGCTGCTGCACCGCCTGCACGGCGCGGCCCGTTCCTCCGGCCCGATCTCCTGGGACGAGCGCACCTGGGCCCACTGGCTGTCCCAGGAGGACGACTTCCTCTACCTGGCCCCCGACGGCTACGCCGTCTACCGCTGGGACGGCGACCGCATGCGCGTCGACAACCTCGTCGCCGGCTCGCCGGAGACCGCCCGGGCCCTGTGGTCGCTGGTCGGCTCCGCCTCCTCCGTCACCAAGACCGTCCTGGCCGTGGTCGCCCCGGACGACCCGGTCCTGTGGCTGCTGCGCGAACGCTCGGAGGAGCGGCTCACGGCGGTGCGCTGGATGTTCCGGGTCGTCGACGTGGAGGCGGCGGTGGAGCGCAGGGGCTTCCCGCCCGGGGCGGCGCTGGACGCCACCGTCGAGGTCGAGGACACCGTACGCGCCGGCAACACGGGGCGGTGGCGGCTCACGGTCGCGGACGGCAAGGGCACGGCCACGGCGCTCCCGGCCGGCGCGGGCTCCTTCGCCGGGCCCCGGCTGGGGATCAACGGGCTGTCCGCGCTCTACGCGGGGGTCCCGACGGTCACGCTGCGCCGCAGCGGCCTGCTGTCGGGGGACGACTCCTGCGACGAGGCCCTGGACGCGGCCTTCGCGGCCCGGCCGTACATGCTGGACTACTTCTGACAGAGCCTCCCGGCCCACTCACGGCGGCGGGCTCCCGCCTGCGCCCGGCGGCGGCCCCCCGGCCTACTCGCGGCGGCGGCCTCCGTCCTGAGCCTGGCGGCGGCTTCCTGTCCTACGCCCGGCGGCGACCTTCCGTCCTGTGCGCGGGGGCGGCCTTTCGCCCTTCCCGGGGTGGCGGCCTTCCGTTCTGTCCGCGGCTCTATCCGCGGGCTCTCTCTGCGGCGGTGGACTCGCGCCTCAGACCCGCCCACCGGGCCATGAGATGGCTCGTGACGGCTTCCGGAGCCGGGGGCGGCCCATGGTGGCCCGCAGGGGTGCGGGACGTCTGAGCACGCCGGTGGGACACGCACACGTGGCCCCGCCGCACACAGGTGCCCCCCGCCCGGGGCACGCGGGCGTTTCCCGACGTCCGCGCGTTTCCCGGTGCGTGGGCACGCCGGCCGGGGTAGAGTCTCCTGCCGAACACGTGTTCGGCGGGGAGCGGTGAGCCCCGAGGCGTACGGGCGGAGGCGCGAGGGTGCGAGTGATGGGCGTCGACCCGGGGCTGACCCGGTGCGGCGTCGGGGCGGTCGAGGGCCGTCCCGGCGCGCCGCTGAGCCTGCTGGCCGTCGGGGTGGTGCGCACCGGGGCCGACGAGGAGCTGGGCGCGCGCCTGGTCGGCATCGAGGCCGGCATCGAGCAGTGGCTCGACGAGGTGCGTCCCGACGCCGTGGCGGTCGAGCGAGTCTTCAGCCAGCACAACGTCCGCACCGTCATGGGCACCGCCCAGGCCGCCGGCATCGCCGTGCTCTGCGCCGCCAGGCGCGGCCTGCCCGTCACCCTGCACACGCCGTCCGAGGTCAAGGCCGCGATCACCGGCAGCGGCACCGCCGACAAGAAGCAGATCGGCGCCATGGTCACCCGGCTGCTGCGGCTCAAGGAGATGCCCAAGCCGGCCGACGCCGCCGACGCCCTCGCCCTGGCCATCTGCCACGTGTGGCGCGGCGGCGCCCAGCACCGCCTGGCCCAGGCGATGGCCGGCGCCGCCCGTCCCGCCGCCTCGTCCCGCACCACCGGAGCCCGTACGGCCGGGGCCCGCACCGTCGGAGCGCGCACCCTCGGAGCCCGCATCAGCCCCGCCAGCACCCCCGAGGCCCGCACTCCCGAGGCCAGCACCCCTGAGGCCAGCACCCCCGAGGCCCGCACCAGTGAGGCCCGTACCTCCGGGGTCCGCACCACTGAAGCCCGCACCTCCGAGGCCCGTTCCGCTGTGACTCCCGTCCGCACGACTGAGACCCCCGCGAGCGGGACCGGGACCTCCGCCGACGGGGCCGGCGCCCCCGGCACCGGCGCGGACGCCGCGGGGCGTGCCATAGTGGCCCGCGCGGGCACCCCCGGCCGTGCCACCATGGCCGCCGGGACACCCGCCGCCGGAGCCCCCTCCGGCGCGCCCGCGACGCACCAGCAGGGCGACCCGGGCAGGGCCGCCGACAAGGCGCAGGGCAAGGCGCAGGGCAAGGCCCCGGCGAAGACTCCGGAGAAGGACGTGACACCGTGATCGCATCAGTGGCCGGCCGGGTCGCCGCCGTCACGCCCCACGGCGCCGTGATCGAGGTCGGCGGCGTCGGCGTCCTCACCCACTGCACGCCCGGCACCCTCGCCCGGCTCAGGGTCGGCGAGGAGACCCGCCTCGCCACCTCGCTGGTGGTGCGCGAGGAGTCCCTCACCCTGTTCGGGTTCGCCACCGAGGACGAGCGGGCCGTGTTCGAGCTGCTCCAGACGGCCAGCGGCGTCGGGCCCAAGCTGGCCCTGGCCATGCTCGCCGTCCACACCCCCGACGCGCTGCGCGTCGCCGTCGCCGCCGCCGACCTCAAGGCCCTCACCAAGGTCCCCGGCATCGGGCAGAAAGGGGCCCAGCGCATCGTGCTGGAGCTCAAGGACCGCCTCGGCACGCCCGACGCGGCCCTCGACGCCGCGCTCAACGGCGACCGTCCCGCTCCGCTCTGGCGCGAGCAGGTCCACTCCGGTCTCGTGGGCCTCGGCTACTCCGCCAAGGACGCCGACGAGGCCGTCCTCGCCGTCGAGCCGCAGGCCGAGGCCGACACCGCCGAGGGCCGCGAGCCGCAGGTCGCCGCGCTGCTCAAGTCCGCACTGCGCGCCCTGAGCGTCCGATGACCCCACGACCGCCCACCTCGCCGACGGGTCACCGGGCCCGCCCGGCCGCCCACCAGGCACCCTCCCAGCCGCCCTCCCGCCAGGCCCACCCGCCCTCCCGCCAGGCACCCTCCCACCCGCCTACCCGCCGCGCGGCTTCCCGCCCGGACGGGAAGCCCGCGTGTGCCGTACTCTCGCAGGACCCGCGCACCCGGCACGGCGCGGAGCGGAGGGGCAGAGCGTGAGGGGGCAGAGCGTGAGGGGGACGCGGAAGTGAGCCTGGAGCGGGACCTCGTGTCGCCCGACGCCGAAGGCGACGAGCTGCAGATCGAGGCGGCCCTGCGCCCCAAGCGGCTGGGCGAGTTCATCGGCCAGGGCCGCGTGCGCGAGCAGCTCTCCCTCGTCCTGGAGAGCGCCCTGCGCCGCAGCCGGCCGCCCGACCACGTGCTGATGAGCGGATCGCCCGGACTCGGCAAGACGACACTGGCTATGATCATCGCGGCCGAGCTGAGCGCCCCGCTCCGCATCACCTCGGGCCCCGCCCTGGAGCGGGCCGGTGACCTGGCGGCCATCCTGTCGACGCTGGCCGAGGGCGAGGTGCTGTTCATCGACGAGATCCACCGGATGGCCCGGCCCGCCGAGGAGATGCTCTACCTCGCCATGGAGGACTTCCGGGTCGACATCGTGGTCGGCAAGGGGCCCGGCGCGACCGCCATCCCGCTCGACATCGCGCCGTTCACGCTCGTCGGCGCCACCACCCGCGCCGGCCTGCTGCCCGCGCCGCTGCGCGACCGCTTCGGCTTCACCGCGCACATGGACTTCTACGAGGTGGACGAGCTGGAGCAGGTGCTGGACCGCTCGTCGCGGCTGCTCGGCGTGACCCTGCCGCCGGAGGGCGCGCACGAGATCGCCCGTCGCTCGCGCGGCACGCCCCGCATCGCCAACCGGCTGCTGCGCCGGGTCCGTGACTTCGCCGACGTGCGCGCCGACGGCGTCATCGACCGCGACGTCGCCTCCGCCGCGCTCGACCTGTACGAGGTCGACGCCGAAGGGCTCGACCGGCTCGACCGGGCGGTGCTCGGCGTGCTGCTGCGCAAGTTCGGCGGCGGACCGGTGGGCCTGTCCACGCTGGCCGTGGCCGTGGGGGAGGAGCCCGAGACCGTCGAGGTGGTCGCCGAGCCGTTCCTCGTCCGGCAGGGACTGCTGGCCAGGACCCCGCGCGGCCGGGTCGCGACCGCCTCGGCCTGGCATCATCTGGGAATGACCCCGCCCCCGGACGCCTTCGGAGCGGCACATTTCGCCTGATTACAGAACGGTTGCAACCGTTTCGAATGGGGAACTTCCCCGCGCGGCGAAACGCTGCCTCGTTGCCGCGTTTCGCAACAACGGCCTACACTCCGTGGTTTGGCTGGCTGTGTAGGCTGACGGGCTGAGCGGCGCGGCCCCGGAGGCACAGCCCGGAATTTCCGGCGCGACGCCGGTGTCAACTTCTTGTACGAAGATGGAAGGTCGCCCCATATGAACACGGGTCAACTCACGAGTATCCTGCCGCTGATTCTTCTGGTGGTGGTGTTCTACTTCCTGCTGATTCGTCCGCAGCGCAAGCGTCAGCAGGAAGCGGCTCAGATGCAGAACAGCCTGACCCCCGGGGCGCGCGTGATGACGACGACGGGCCTGTTCGGCACCGTGGTCGCGGTGGAGAATGAGGACGTGGTCCTCGAGGTGGCTCCCGGGATCGAGACCCGGTGGGTGAAGGCCGCGATCGGGCGTGTCGTCACCCCTGGCGAGCCGGTGGCCGACGAACCCCAGGCGGACGACGTGTCCGACGCCGTCGAGACGGACAAGGACGGCACGACCGGCACCGCCACCGAGCGCAACGACGGCCAGGACACCAGCAAGTCCTGATTAGGCTTCTGCGACAAACCTCTATCCGAAAGAACTGACGACCAGTGGCCCGACCGACCAGCAGCCACAGCAAGCCGGGGCGGACGCTCCTGCTGCTCCTGGCGCTCATTCTCGCCCTGGGCGGGACGATGTTCCTGCAGAAGGCGTTCACGCCGAAGCTCGGACTCGACCTCGCGGGCGGCACGACGTTGACGCTGACACCGGTGACCCAGAACGGTGCCTCGCCGCCCGAGGAGATCCTCGACCGCGCGGTCAACATCATCCGCGACCGGGTCAACGGCAACGGCATCTCCGACGCGGAGGTCGCCAAGTCCGGCGACAACATCATCATCTCGATCCCGGGCGTCGGGCGAGACGAGGCGATCGGGCTGGTCTCGACCACCGCGGAGCTGCGCTTCCGCCAGGTGCTCGCCATGGAGGCCACGCAGCTCCCGCAGGACCTCCCCACCCAGGCGCCGACGCCGGGCGCCACCCCGTCCGGCTCGGCGTCGCCGAAGAGCTCGTCGTCGGCCAAGCCCCAGCCGTCCTCCACCCGTTCCGCGGGCACGCCGGGCCCGTCCGTGTCGCCGACGGGCAAGGCGCTGTCCTCGGCCCTGACCGCGCCCACGCCCACCGCCACGGGCCAGGCCGCCAAGCCGGAGACCACCCGCGGCGCGCAGTCCGACCAGCGGCAGCAGCGGCACAAGGGCCAGGACGCGAAGGCCACCCCGACCCCGGCGGCCACGCCGAGCAGCACCCAGCAGCCGGCCAATCCCAACATCGACACCACCGGCATCGACCCGGCGGTGCTCAAGCAGTTCCAGGCCCTCGACTGCACCGACCCGAAGAAGCGCGGCCAAGGCGTCCAGGACGACGCCAACAAGCAGTACGCGGCCTGTGAGAGCGACGGCAGCTACAAGTACGTCCTCGACAAGGCCAAGGTCGTCGGCACCGACATCGACACCGCCAGCGCGGGCGTGCGCCAGGGCACCACCGAGTGGCTCGTCCAGCTCGACTTCAAGTCCAAGGGCGCGAGCACGTGGGCCACGCTCACCGGCCAGGCCGTCAGCGCGCCGGAGCCCCGCAACAAGGTCGCGGTCGTCCTCGACGGCGTCGTCATCACCGCCCCCAACATCATCAGCGCCATCCCCGGCGGCCGAGCCGAGATCACCGGCGGCTTCGACCAGAAGAGCGCCACCGACCTGGCCGAGCAGCTCAAGTACGGCGCGCTCCCGCTGAAGTTCAACCGCAGCTCGGCCGAGACGGTCTCCTCGACCCTCGGACAGGACCAGCTCCAGGGCGGCCTGATCGCCGGCATCATCGGCCTGGCCCTCGTGGTCGTCTACAGCCTGCTCTACTACCGCGGCCTCGGCATCGTCGCGGTGCTGAGCCTCGTGGTCGCCACGATCCTCACCTACACGGCCGTGGTCGTGCTCGGCCACAACGCCAACTTCCGGCTCTCGCTGCCGCACATCATCGGCCTGGTGGTCTCGATCGGCATCACCGCCGACTCCTTCATCGTCTACTTCGAACGCATCCGCGACGAGATGAAGGAGGGGCGGCGCACCCTGCGCGCCGCCGTCGAGGTGGCCTGGGTGCGCGCCCGGCGCACGATCCTGATCGCCGACGCGGTCATGTTCATCGCCGCGGTTGTGCTCTACGCGCTGGCGGTCGGCGGCGTGGCCGGCTTCGCGTTCGCCATGGGCCTGACCACGCTCATCGACATCGTGGTCGTGTTCCTGTTCACGAAGCCGTTCATCGCGATGCTCGCCAGGCTGAAGTTCTTCGCCAAGGGACATCCGCTGTCCGGCCTCGACTCCGAGCGCATGAGCGCCGACCACTCCGGCTCCGCCGGCCGTACGACCACCCCGCAGGAGGCCTGACATGGGACTGGGGCGTCGCCTCTACCGCGGCGAGATCGACATCGACTTCGTCGGCCGCTGGAAGCTCTGGTACAGCCTGTCCGGCTTCCTGCTGATCATCTCCATCGCCGGTCTGCTGATCAACGGGCTCAACCTGGGCGTGGAGTTCAAGGGCGGCTCGGTCATCTCGTTCAAGCCGGCCGTGGCCACGACCGTCGAGGACGTCCGCACCACGTTCCGCGACGAGGGCGTGCACCAGGCGATCGTCCAGACGACCAACCAGCGCTACCGCATCACCAGCGAGGACCTCTCCGAGGCCACCACGGCCAAGCTGCAGCAGATCATCAAGCAGAAGTACGACGTCAAGGAGCAGATCGACGTGCAGTCGATCGGCGCCTCCTGGGGCGGTGAGGTCTCCCACAAGGCCTGGATCGGCCTGGGCGTCTTCATGCTGGCGATCATCCTGTACCTGTCGATGGCGTTCGAGCCGAAGATGGCGCTGGCCGCCATCGTCGCGCTCGTCCACGACCTCGTCATCACCGCGGGCATCTACGCCTGGTCCGGCTTCGAGGTCACCCCGGCCACCCTGCTGGGCTTCCTGACCATCCTCGGTTACTCGCTCTACGACGCGGTCGTGGTGTTCGACATGATCAAGGAGGTCACGGCCAAGCTGGGCACGACGTCCAAGCAGACGTACTCGATGGCGGCCAACAACGCCCTCAGCCACACGCTGATCCGGTCCCTGAACACCTCGCTGGTCGCCATCCTGCCGGTGGCGGCGATCCTGTTCATCGGCACCACGCTGCTCGGCGCGGGCACGCTGAAGGACCTGTCGCTGGCCCTGTTCGTCGGCATGATCGTCGGTACGTACTCCTCGTTGTGCGTCGCCACGCCGCTGCTGGTGACGCTGAAGGAGCGCGAGCCGAAGTACCAGGCCATCGCCCGGCGCGTCGCCGCCGCGAGCGGCGGTGGCGGCAAGAAGTCCGGCAAGGGGCCCAAGGGCTCCGAGAACGCGGCCGTCGCCAAGGGCTGAGCATGACACGCGGGGCGGGCCGGCACCACGCCGTCCCGCCCCGCCGCACGTCCGCCCCGCCGCACGTCCGCCCCGCCCCACGATTCCCGCCGGTCACCCCGCCGCACGTCCGCCCCGCCCCACGACGCCCGCCGGTCACCCCGCCGCACGTCCGCCCCGCCCCGTGACGCCCGTCAGCGACACGAGACCTCCTGAAGGAGTCCCGACATGACCGACCTCAGCGCGCTGATCCTCGACCGGATCAGGGACGTGCCCGACTACCCCAAGCCCGGCGTGCTGTTCAAGGACATCAGCCCGCTGCTCGCCGACCACGCGGCCTTCGCGGCCGTGGTGGACGAGGTGGCCGGGTGGCACCCCGCCGACAAGATCGTCGGCATCGAGGCGCGGGGCTTCATCCTGGCCGCTCCCGTCGCCTACCGGGCCGGGGCCGGATTCGTGCCCGTACGGAAAAAGGGCAAACTCCCCTCCGAAACGCTCGAGGAGTCCTACGATCTGGAGTACGGCTCCGCGACCATCGAGGTCCACCGCGACGCCTTCAACCAGGGCGACCGGGTGCTCATCGTCGACGACGTGCTCGCCACCGGCGGCACGGCGGAGGCGACCGTGGAGCTCGTGCGCAGGGCCGGGGCGGAGGTCGTCGGCGTCGCCATGCTCATGGAGCTGGCCTTCCTCAAGGGGCGCGAGCGCCTCAAGGGAGTGGACCTGCGCTCCCTGGTGATCGTCTGAGCCGGACCCGCGGGAGGCCAGGTTTCACGCCTGGATACACTGGGGGACCTGGACTCGAACATGAGGAGTCTGTGTGCCCCGTGATGTGGTCGTGCCCGACGTAACCGACGCAGGAAGTGCCGAACCTGCCGGCGGCGCTCCTGCGACGCGTCGGCGCCGCTTTGGGGGTGGGGCCATGAACCCGGTGCTGGAGCCGCTGTTCCGCACGGTCCGTGCCACCCATCCCAAGGCCGACCTGCGCCTGATCGAGCGCGCCTACGAGGTCGCCGCCCACCACCACCGCGACCAGAAGCGCAAGTCGGGCGACCCCTACATCACGCACCCGCTGGCCGTCGCGACGATCCTGGCCGAGCTCGGCACCGACGACGAGACGCTGTGCGCGGCCCTGCTGCACGACACCGTCGAGGACACCTCCTACGGCCTCGACGAGCTGCGCGCCGACTTCGGCGACACGATCGGCTCGCTCGTCGACGGCGTGACCAAGCTGGACAAGGTCAAGTTCGGCGACGCGGCGCAGGCCGAGACCGTGCGCAAGATGGTCGTCGCCATGTCCCGCGACATCCGCGTGCTGATCATCAAGCTGGCCGACCGGCTGCACAACATGCGCACCATGCGCTACCTGCCCGAGCACAAGCGCCACCAGAAGTCCCGCGAGACGCTGGAGATCTTCGCCCCGCTCGCCCACCGCCTGGGCATGAACACGATCAAGTGGGAGCTGGAGGACCTCGCGTTCGCGATGCTCTACCCCAAGCGCTACGACGAGATCGCGCGCATGGTGTCGGAGCGGGCCCCGCGCCGCGACCTGTTCCTGCAGGAGGTCATCGAGAAGGTCTCCGGCGACCTGCGCGACGCGAAGATCCGCGCGGTGGTCAAGGGCCGGCCCAAGCACTACTACTCCGTCTACCAGAAGATGATCGCCCGCGACGTCGCCTTCGACGACATCTACGACCTGGTCGGCATCCGGGTCCTCGTCGACAGCGTACGCGACTGCTATGCGGCCCTCGGAACGATCCACGCGCGATGGAACCCGGTGCCCGGCCGGTTCAAGGACTACATCGCGATGCCGAAGTTCAACATGTACCAGTCGCTGCACACCACGGTGATCGGCCCCGAGGGCAAGCCGGTGGAGCTGCAGATCCGCACCCACGCCATGCACCACCGGGCCGAGTACGGCGTGGCCGCCCACTGGAAGTACAAGGAGGAGGTCGGCGCCCCCGGCCCCCAGGGCAAGGTCAAGCCGGGCAGCGACATGGCCTGGCTGCGCCAGCTCCTCGACTGGCAGAAGGAGACCTCCGACCCGGGCGAGTTCCTGGAGTCGCTCCGCTTCGACCTGTCGGTCTCCGAGGTCTACGTGTTCACCCCCAAGGGGCAGGTCATCGCGCTGCCCGAGGGCGCGACGCCGGTCGACTTCGCCTACGCCGTCCACACCGAGGTCGGCCACCGTTGCATCGGCGCCCGCGTCAACGGCCGCCTGGTGCCGCTGGAGTCGCGCCTGGGCAACGGCGACACCGTCGAGATCTTCACCTCCAAGTCGCCCGACGCGGGGCCGTCGCGCGACTGGCTGAAGTTCGTCAAGTCGGGCCGGGCCCGCAACAAGATCCGGCAGTGGTTCTCCAAGGAGCGCCGCGAGACCGCGATCGAGGCGGGCAAGGAGGCCATCGGCCGCGCCATGCGCAAGCAGGGGCTGCCGCTGCAGCGGCTGATGTCCGGCGAGGCGCTGCTGGCGCTGGCTCGCGACCTGCGCTACCCCGACGTGTCGGCCCTGTACGCGGCCGTCGGCGAGGGCCACGTGGCCGCCCAGACGGTCGTGCAGAAGCTCGTGACGTCCATCGGCGGCGTCGAGAGCGCCGAGGAGGACATCGCCGAGACATCGCTGCCGACGCGGCTGCGCGGCCGCCCCAGGGGCGGAGGCGGCGCGGGCGTGGTCGTCGCGGGCGACGCCGACGTGTGGGTGCGCCTGTCGAAATGCTGCACGCCGGTGCCCGGCGACGAGATCGTCGGCTTCGTCACCCGCGGCCACGGCGTCTCGGTCCACCGGGCCGACTGCACGAACGTCCAGCAGCTCAAGGAGCAGCCGGACCGCCTGGTCGAGGTGAGCTGGTCGCCCGGCGACGACTCGGTGTTCCTGGTCGCCATCCAGGTCGAGGCCCTCGACCGGCCGCGCCTGCTATCCGACGTCACGCGCACGCTGTCCGACCAGCACGTCAACATCCTGAGCGCCTCGGTCACCACCTCGCGCGACCGGGTCGCGGTCAGCAAGTTCACCTTCGAGATGGGCGACCCCAAGCACCTGGGCCACGTGCTCAAGGCCGTGCGCAACATCCAGGGCGTCTTCGACGTCTACCGCGTCAGCGGCGCCGGGAGCTGACCGCCCCGCCCACGCGGACGACCCGCCCTGCCCACGCGGACGACCCCCGTCGCCCGCGCGGGTCCGCGGTCGGTCAGCTGAACTCCCGCGCGGGTCCGCGGTCGGTCAGCTGAACTCGGCCAGGGTGCGCTCGGCCTCCTCCAGCCACGAGCGGCGGGCCGTCAGGGCCTCCTCGGCCTCCTTGACGTCCTTGGCCCGGCCCGCGTCACGCGCCTTGGCCAGGCGCTTCTCCAGCTGCTCGATCGAGGTGCGGAGCTGGTCGACGGTGCTCTGGGCGCGGGCGCGCGCCTCGGGGTTGGAGCGCTTCCACTCGGCCTCCTCGGCCCGGCGGACGGCGTCGTCCACCTTGCGCAGCCCGCCCTCCAGGCGGTCGCGCTGGTCGCGCGGCACCGGGCCGGCGGCCTCCCACCGCTCCACCAGGTGGCGCAGCGCGGCCCGCGCGGCGCGCACGTCGGTGACCGGCAGGATCTTCTCGGCCTCGGCCAGCAGCTGCTCCTTGACCTCGGCGTTGGCCGCGAGCGAGGCGTCGCGCTCGGCGAACACCGCCGAACGCGCCTGGAAGAACTGGTCCTGGGCGCCCTTGAAGCGGGCCCACAGCTCGTCCTCCACCTCGCGCGAGGCCCGGCCGGCGCTCTTCCACTGCTGCATCAGGTCGCGGTACGCCGCGGCCGTGCCGCCCCAGTCGGTCGAGCCGGCGATGGCCTCGGCCTCGACGACGATGCGCTCCTTGGCGGCGCGCACGCCCTCCCGCTGCTCGTCGAGGCCCGCGAAGTACTGCTTGCGGCGCTTGGCGAACGCGGTGCGGGCGGCCGACAGCCGCTTCCACAGGGCCGCCTCGGTGACCCGGTCGATGCGGTCGGCGGCCTTCCACTCCTCGACGAGCTGGCGCAGCCGCTCGCCGCCGGTCTTCCAGTGGGTCGTCTCGTCGGCGATGCGCTCGGCCTCGGCGACGATGCGCTCCTTGACCGCCCTGGCCTCGGCTCGGGCGTGCTCGCGGGCCGCCTTGACCTCCTCGCGGCGGTGCGCGACCAGCTCGGACAGGCCGTCGAGCCGGGCGGTCAGCGCGCCGAGGTCGCCCACCGCGTGCGCCTCGGCCACGGCCTCGCGCAGCTTGACGATGCTGGCCTCGGCCTGGGCCGGCGCCAGGTCGGTGCCCTTGACCCGCTGCTCCAGCAGCTGAACCTGGCCGGCCAGCTCGTCGTACTTGCGATGGAAGTACGCCAGCGCTTCCTCGGGTTCACCGGCCTGCCAGGAGCCGACGGCGCGCTCTCCCTCAGCCGTACGCACGTAGACGGTGCCGTCGTCGTCTACCCGGCCCCACGGGTCGGTGCTCACCGTGTCCTCCCGCACTTTCCATCAGACCCTTCGGGACATGACGTCCCTTGTTGTATTACGTCAGCTCTTGCCAGCTATTGTCACGTCTTTGATTTCGACGGTTTCCTTGGGTGCTCCCGTGCCGTCCCCGGCGTCACCGATGACGCCCGCCTTGTTGACCTTGTCCAGGATGTCGAGCCCCTTCGTGATCGTACCCACCGGCGTGTAATCCGGGGTAAGTCCGATATCGCCGTAGACCAGGAAGAACTGGCTGCCCGTGCTTCCCGGCGCCTGGGTCTTGGCCATCGCCATGACGCCGCGCTTGTACGCGGCGCCCTGGAGGTTCTCCTCGGCCATCACGTAGCCGGGGCCGCCGGTGCCGTCGCCGCCGCTCTTGCCGTCGGCCTTGGCCGTCGGGTCGCCGCACTGCAGCATCGGGAACTTGTCGCTGCCGAGGCGGTGGCACTTGCTGCCGTCGTAGTAGTTCTTCTTGGCCAGGAACGCCAGGGAGTTGACGGTGCAGGGCGCCTTGGCGTTGTCGAGGGTGACCTCGATGTCGCCCAGGCTGGTCTTCAGCGTCATCAGCTTCGTGGCGGGCTTGAGCGACACCTTCGCCGGCGGCATGCCGACGTTCTTGACGTTGCCGCCCGCGGTGTCGGCCACGTAGCCGCACGTGCCGGTCTTCGGATCGTACGGCTTGGCCTGCGCGGCCGGCGAGGCCGAGGCGGTGTCCTGGGGCGCGGAGGTCTCCTGCGCCGAGGCGGTGGGCGAGGCCGCCGCCTCCTTGGCGGGGTCGCCGCCCAGCAGCGCGACCGCGGCCACGATGCCGCCCACCACGACCACGACCCCGACCGTGGAGCCGATGATCGCGGTGCGCTTGGCCTTCTGCTCGCGCTCGATGCGGCGCTGCAACTGGCGCTCGTGGTGCTCGCGCGCCAGCTGCTTCTGCCGGTCCTTCCCCGTGGCCACCGCTTTGCCTCCCATAGTCAATCAACTGAGGTGGGCGAATCGTATCGGCCAACGGGCAATGATTCGCAGCCCGGCGACCCGCACCGGTACCCTTCGGTTACATTCCCATTGGCTTTTTTGACGAGATCACCTGAGGCAGATGCTCATCGCAGGCTTCCCCGCAGGGGCCTTCCAGACCAATTGTTACGTCATCGCGCCCGCCGCGGGCGAGGAGTGCGTGATCGTCGACCCTGGTCAGGACGCCGTGGACGGGGTCGACGAGCTGCTGCGCGAGCACCGGCTCAAGCCGGTGGCCGTCCTGCTCACCCACGGTCACATCGACCACGTCTGGTCGGTGGCGCCGGTGTGCGGCGCGCGCGACGTGCCGGCCTGGATCCACCCCGACGACCGCCACCTGCTGTCCGACCCCGCCGCGGGCTGGTCGGGGCCCGGCTCCCAGTTCTTCGGCGGCATCACGCTGAGCGAGCCCGACGACGTGCGCGAGCTGTCCGACGGCGCCACGCTCCCGCTGGCGGGGCTGGAGTTCACGGTGGACCACACGCCAGGCCATACCAGGGGGTCGGTGAGCTTCCGGCTGCCCGACGACGCGATCATGTTCGCGGGCGACCTGCTGTTCGCCGGCTCCATCGGCCGCACCGACCTGCCGGGCGGCGACTACCCGACGATCCTGCGCAGCCTGGCCACCAAGTGCCTGACGCTGCCTGACGATACGGTCGTCCTGCCGGGCCACGGACCACAGACCACGATCGGCCACGAGCGCGCCACCAATCCTTATCTCAAGGAGGCCGCGCCGCACGCCGGTCCCACACGAGGGATCTGATGAACTTCCAAGCACCCAAAGGTGTCAAGGAGTACGTGCCGCCGCAGGTGGCGACGTTCTCCGCGATCCGCGCGGCGTTCGCGGAGACGGCCAGGCGCGCCGGCTACGCGCGCATGGAGACCGCGGTCTTCGAGGACACCCAGCTCTTCGCCCGTGGCGTCGGCGAGTCCACCGACGTCGTCAGCAAGGAGATGTACACCTTCACCGACCGCGGCGGCCGGTCGCTGACGCTGCGCCCGGAGTTCACCGCCGGCGTGCTGCGCGCGGTCCTGGAGTACGGCCTGCACCGCGGCCAGCTCCCGGTGAAGGTGTGGACCGACGGGCCGGTGTTCCGCGCCGAGGCGCCCCAGGAGGGCCGCTACCGGCAGTTCTACCAGCTCGACCTGGAGGCGATCGGCAGCGAGGACCCGGCCGTCGACGCCGAGACCATCGCGCTGGCCTGGCAGTGGTACTCCTCGATCGGCCTCACCCAGGTGCGGCTGCTGCTCAACTCGCTGGGCTGCAAGGAGTGCCGGCCGATCTACCGGGCCCGGCTGCAGGAGTTCCTGCGCGGGCTCGACCTCGACGAGGCGACCCGGGCGCGCATCGAGATCAACCCGCTGCGGGTCCTCGACGACCGGCGCCCCGAGGTCCGCGCGCAGCTCGAAGACGCGCCCCTCATCGGCGACCACCTCTGCGCCGACTGCAAGGCCTACCACGACCGCGTCAAGCAGCTCCTGGCCGACCTCGGCATCCCGTGGGAGGACACCCCGAGGCTCGTGCGCGGGCTCGACTACTACACCCGCACCACCTTCGAGTTCGACCACCCGCTGCTCGGCGCGCAGTCCGGCATCGGCGGCGGCGGGCGCTACGACGGGCTGTCGGAGGCGATCGGCGGGCCGCCGCTGCCCGGCATCGGCTTCGGGCTCGGGCTCGACCGCACCGTCATCGCGCTGGAGCGCGAGGGCGTAGCGCCGGCGACCCCGCCCCGCTGCGAGGTGTACGGTGTGGCGCTGGGCGAGGAGGCGGCGCGGGCCATGTTCAAGCTCCTGAGCGAGCTGCGGGCGGCCGGCGTCGCCGCCGACATGGCCTTCGGCGGCAAGGGGCTCAAGGGAGCGATGAAGGGGGCCGACCGCTCCGGCGCCCGCTTCGCGCTGATCCTGGGCGAGCGCGACCTGGCGGCCGAGGCCGTCCAACTGAAGGACCTGACCACCGCTGAGCAGACCGAGGTGCCGCTGGCCCAGGTCGTCGACGTTCTGAAAGGGAAAGTGCAGTGATTCGCACGCATACGGCCGGGTCGCTCCGTGAGGAGCACGCCGGGCAGCAGGTGACGCTCGCGGGATGGGTGGCCCGGCGCCGTGACCACGGCGGTGTGGTCTTCATCGACCTGCGCGACGCCTCCGGCTCGGCGCAGGTGGTCTTCCGCGAGGAGGACCACGCCCACGACCTGCGCGCCGAGTACTGCGTGAAGGTCGTCGGCCAGGTGCGCGTGCGCCCGGAGGGCAACGAGAACCCCGACCTGCCCACCGGCGCCATCGAGGTGGTGGCCGAGGAGGTCGAGGTGCTGAGCGAGTCGGCGCCGCTGCCGTTCCCCATCGAGGGCAACGTCGGCGTCTCCGAGGAGGCCCGCCTCAAGTACCGCTACCTCGACATCCGCCGCCAGCAGGTCGCCCAGGCGATGCGCACCCGCTCCAAGGCCACCTACCTGGCCAACGAGGTGATGCACGAGCTCGGCTTCGTCTACGTCGAGACGCCGACGCTGACCCGCTCCACCCCGGAGGGCGCGCGCGACTTCCTCGTGCCGGTCCGCCTCCAGCCCGGCAACTGGTACGCCCTGCCGCAGTCGCCGCAGTTGTTCAAGCAGCTCCTCCAGGTCGGCGGCCTGGAGCGCTACTACCAGCTCGCCAAGTGCTACCGCGACGAGGACCTGCGCGCCGACCGGCAGCCCGAGTTCACCCAGATCGACGTCGAGATGTCCTTCGTCGACCAGGAGGACGTCATCGCGGTCGGCGAGAAGCTGATCGGCCGCCTGTGGCGCGAGGTGCTCGGCTACGAGATCCCGATGCCGCTGCCGCGGATGACCTACGCCGACGCGATGGCCCGCTACGGCTCCGACAAGCCCGACCTGCGCTTCGGCCAGGAGCTCGTCGACATGACCGACTACTTCTCCGACACCACGTTCCGGGTCTTCCAGGCCGAGTACGTCGGCGCGGTCGTCATGCCCGGCGGCGCCTCCCAGACCCGCAAGGAGCTCGACGGCTGGCAGGAGTGGGCCCGCTCGCGCGGCGCCAAGGGCCTGGCCTACGTGCTCGTGCAGCCCGACGGCACCCTCGGCGGCCCCGTCGCCAAGAACCTGTCGGAGGGCGAGCTGTCCGGCCTGGCCGCCGGGGTCAAGGCCGAGCCGGGCGACGCGATCTTCTTCGCGGCGGGCGCCCGCAACGCCTCGCGCGACCTGCTGGGCGCCGCCCGGCTGGAGATCGGCCGCCGCTGCGGGCTGATCGACGAGTCGCAGTGGTCGTTCCTGTGGGTGGTCGACGCGCCCATGTTCGAGGAGGACGGCGAGGGCGGCTGGACGGCCGTCCACCACCCGTTCACCGGCCCCAAGCCGGAGTGGGCCGACAACTTCCAGGACCACCCGGCCGAGGCCCTGGCCTACGCCTACGACATGGTCTGCAACGGCATGGAGATCGGTGGCGGCTCCATCCGTATCCACCGCGCCGAGATGCAGCAGCGCGTCTTCGACGTGCTCGGCATCTCCAAGGAGGAGGCCGAGAGCAAGTTCGGCTTCCTGCTGGAGGCGTTCAAGTACGGCCCGCCGCCGCACGGCGGCATCGCCTACGGCTGGGACCGCATCTGCATGCTGCTGTCGGGCGGCGAGTCGATCCGTGACGTCATCGCCTTCCCGAAGACGGCGTCCGGCTTCGACCCGCTCACCGGGGCTCCCACGCCCATCACGACCGCCCAGCGCAAGGAGGCAGGTGTCGACGCCCAGCCCAAGGCCGAGGCGTAGTCACAGGCCCGCACAGGCGTCCTGAGAGCGCCCCGCCTCCTTCAGGGAGGCGGGGCGCTTCGCTTGCGCGCCGGGAGACGGCGACGGCCGCCTCCCGGTGATGTCCGGTGAGGCGGCCGTCGACGTGGTGACGCGGTGGGTCACTTCACGATGACCTGCTTGATGATGACCGGGTTCTTCGGCGCGGTGGAGCCGCCGTCACCGGTGATGTCCTGGGTGTTGACGATGACGCCGTCCTTGGCGACCCGCTCGATGATGTCCAGGCCGGAGCTCACCATGCCGAGCACCGAGTACTGCGGCTCGATCTGCGCGTTCTCGTCCGACAGCGAGATCGCGAACTGGCTGCTGTTCTGCCCCGCGGCGTCCTGCGGCTGGGTCAGGAAGACCACGCCCTTGGTGTACGGGACGGCTCCGACGGCCTCGTCCTGGAAGACGTAGCCCGCGGTGCCCTGGCCGTCGGTGGGGTTCTTGCCGTCGGCCTTGGCCTTCGGGTCGCCGCACTGGAGCAGGAACAGGCCCGAGGTCTCCGGCGTCACCAGGCGGTGGCACTTGGTGTTGTCGTAGAAGTGCTTCTTGGCCAGGAACGCCATCGAGTTGACCGAGCACGGCGTGAGGCCCGCGTCGAGGTCGATCACGACGTTGCCGTGGTTGGTGACCAGGGTCATCGTCTTGAGCTTCGTGTTGGGCCGCTTGCCCGGCATGCCCACGTACTTCTGCGGAACGTCCGACGTGTCACGCTTGTAGGTGCAGGTGACCGGGCCGGTGTGCGTGGGGGTGGGCTTGGCCGTGGGCAGCGCGGCCGACGGGCTGGCCGAGGCGGACGGCGTGCTCTCGGCCGCGACGTTCTTGGCCGGACCCCGGTTGACCAGGGTGGTCGCGGCGAAGATGCCGCCGGCCACCACCGCGACGGCAACGCCCGCGCCGATGAAGGTGTTCCGCCGCGCCTTGGCGGACTGCGCGGCGGCACGCTCCGCCTGCCGCTCCTTGTGCTCCCGCGCCAGCTGGCTCTGGCGGTCCTCGCCGCTCACCGGTATGTCCTCCACTTTGCCGACACATGACCTGACAACTCCGCGAATGCTACCGGCACCTGAATGTGATGGACGTAAGTGATGAAAACCGGTCAGTGTTGCGCGGCAGGTCGGAACCATATCGCGCTCCGGCACGTGTAGTTGAAATAAGGACGAAAAGGAGCCCGAGCCATGTTCGACCAGATCCTGGGCCTGCCGGCGCACCCGTTGATCATCCATTTCGCCGTCGTCCTGACCCCGCTGCTCGCTGTGGTCGTCGTCGCGTACGCGCTGCTCCCGGCCCGGCGGCCGCTGCTGGCCTGGGCCCTCGTGCTGCTGTCCGTGGCCGCGCCCGCGGCCGTCTTCGCGGCCAAGGAGAGCGGCGAGCGGCTGCGTGAGGCCCGCTTCGCCGCGGCGGGGGGCGCGCTGGGGGCGCGGATCGAGACGCACGAGTCCTTCGCCGTGCCGCTGCTGCTGTCGGTCAGCGCTCTCGCGCTGGGCTCGCTGGTGCTCGTGTACGCCACCACGGCCGCGCGCGGTTCCACCCGCGACCGCTTCGGCCCTGTCGCCACGCGGGGACTGTCGGCGCTGGTCGTGGTGCTGGCCGCCGTGACCGCCTACTTCTGCTTCCGCGCGGGAGACTCCGGAGCCAGAGCCGTGTGGAGCTCCTGATCTCCGGACCGCTGCCCGAGGTGGACCGCTGAAGGCGGCGCACCCTGTAATCTCACGCTGTGGAGAGCTTGTTCGATTCGGCGGCCGAGCAGGCCACACCTCAGCCGCTCGCGGTCCGGATGCGGCCGCGGACCCTCGACGAGGTGATCGGCCAGCGTCACTTGCTCGGCCCCGGCACCCCGCTGCGCCGCCTCGTCGAGAGCGAGGCGCCCATGTCGCTCTTCCTGTGGGGACCGCCCGGCACCGGCAAGACCACGCTCGCCTACGTCGTCTCCAACGTCACCAAGCGCCGCTTCGTCGAGGTCTCCGCCGTCTCGGCCGGCGTCAAGGACGTCCGCGCCGCCATCGAGCAGGCCCGCAACGAGCTGGGCATGACCGGCCGGCAGACCGTGCTCTTCGTCGACGAGGTCCACCGCTTCAACAAGGCCCAGCAGGACGCCCTGCTGCCCGCCGTCGAGAACCGCTGGGTCACCTTCATCGGCGCCACCACCGAGAACCCGTTCTTCTCCGTCATCTCGCCGCTGCTGTCGCGCTCGCTGCTGCTCACGCTGGAGTCGCTGACCGACGACGACATCCGCGCCGTGCTGGAGCGGGCCGCCGCCGACGAGCGCGGGCTCGCCGGCCGCGCCACGCTGGCCCCCGAGGCGCTCGACCACCTCGTACGGCTGGCCGGCGGCGACGCCCGCCGCTCGCTGACGTACCTGGAGGCGGCGGCCCTGCTGGAGGACGAGATCACCGTCGAGGTCGTCGAGCGGGCCGTCGACAAGGCGGCCGTCCGCTACGACCGGCAGGGCGACCAGCACTACGACGTGATCAGCGCGTTCATCAAGTCGATGCGCGGCTCCGACGCCGACGCCGCGCTCCACTACCTGGCCCGCATGGTCGAGGCGGGGGAGGACCCGCGCTTCATCGCGCGGCGCATCGTCATCTTCGCCTCCGAGGACGTCGGCATGGCCGACCCCACCTGCCTGCAGACCGCGGTGGCCGTGGCCCAGGCCGTCCAGCTCATCGGCCTGCCCGAGGCGCAGATCAACCTCGCCCACGCCGTCATCCACTGCGCGCTGGCCCCCAAGTCCAACGCCGTCGTCAAGGCCATCGGCGCGGCGGCCGGCGACGTCCGGCGCGGCCTCATCGGCCAGGTGCCCGTCCACCTGCGCGACGCCCACTACCCGGGCGCCGCCAAGCTGGGCAGCGGCGAGGGCTACAAGTACCCGCACGACTTCGACCACGGCCTCGTCCGGCAGGACTACGCGCCCGAGCAGGTGCGGCAGCGGCGCTACTACGAGCCCACCCGGCACGGCGCCGAGGCCCCGGTCGCCGACCGCTGGGCCAAGATCCGCGACTTCCTCCGGGGCTCCTGAACCGCCGAGCCCCCGACGGGCCGGACCGCGAAGCCCCCGACGGGCCGGACCGCGGTGCCCCCGACCGGCCGGCCGGTGGTCAGCGGTCGCAGGAGGCGGGCGGGGGATCGCCGGCCGTCACGCCGTTCCACTCGGCGGGGGTCAGGGAGCGCCCGGCCGTGTGGCAGGCGATGCGCCGCCAGTCCGCGGGATCGACGGGCCACAGGGCGAGCCGGCCGCCGGAGGTGGCGGTGACCAGGTGCCGGCCGTCGCGGGTGAAGGCCATGGCCGTGCCGTCCCAGGGCGTCGGGCTGGTCGCGTTCTCCGGCACGGGGAGGGGGAACGTGCCGACCAGATCCCCGGTGCCCAGCGCGGTGAGCAGGGCGACGCCGTCGGCGCGGACGCGCGCCACCAGGCCGCCGTCGGGACTCACCGCGAGGGCGCCGGCCGGGTTGCCGACACCGGGCAGGGTCCGCAGCAGCCGCCTGCCCTGGACGTCCCACAGCTCCAGAGGCCCGCTCTCGCGCTGGATGACGAGCGCGTCCCGGGCGAACACGACTCCCGAGGACCGTCCCCCTCCCACGTCGTGCGCCGCTCCCGTGAGCAGGTCGACGTAGGCCGTCCCCTCGCCGTTCAGGGCTCCCGTCACCGCGCCCGCGCCGTCCGGCCTGATGGCGGTGTTGCCCCACCAGACAACTCCGGGCACCTGGTGGAGCCGACGGACCTGCCCGGTCCGTGTGTCGTACGTGCTCACCGCTCCGGTGCTGTTCACCCCCACGAGGCGCGTGGTGCCCCGCACCTGGCGTACCTCCGGGACCTGCGACTCCGCGGCGGGGACCCGCCACCGGGCCAGGACCCGGCCGCTCCCGTCGTCCAGCAGCCTCAGACCGGAGCGGTCGGGGCCGAGCCGCGCGAGCCGCTCGCCGAACCACAGCGGCACGTCGCTCTGCGCGTCCGCGACCTCCCCTTCGCTCCGCGACACCTCCGACAGCCCGCCCGGACCCACGTCGAACGTGGTCACGACGCGGCCGACGGCGCTGACGAGCGCGAGCCGGCGCCCGCTCGGGGAGAACTCCAGCCGCGGCGGGACGCCCGCGGTGGCGTCCTCCTCCAGGGAGGGGACCTTAGTGGCCGCGCCGAGGCGGGAGAACCGCCCCAGGTCCCACAGCACCACGTCGCTCCCCGAGGTCGAGGCCAGCCGGTCGGGGCCGCCCGCGAAGACCACGCGGTCGGTGTCGGCGTTCCCCGTGAGCTCGGCGATGACGGGGGACGGCGAGAGGCCCGGTTCCAGCGGCACCACCCGGATCGTGCCGCTCTGGGCCACCGCGGCCCGGCTGCCGTCCTCGCTGATCGCCAGGCTCTCCGCGAAGACGCGCGGCACCGTGGCCGACCGGATGACCGGCTCGGACGGACCGGTGGCCGCCCAGGTCGTCACCTCGCCGTACTTGGAGAACCCGAGGTGGCGGCCGTCGGCGGCCACCCCCAGCGTGTAGCCGCCCGCGGGGGTGCCGGTGAGGCCGGATCCGGCGAGGCGCCGCAGGCCGGGGACGGCCCGGCGCTCCCAGAGCCCGTGCATGTGGACCATCGTGATCGCCGACTCGCCGGTGAAGGCGACCCGCACGTAGACGCGGCGGAGCGTCCGCCGCTCCGTCGTCCCCCGCGCGAGGTCGTGCACGGCGAGCACGGACCGTTCCGCGCCGGGCCGTTCCTCCAGCAGCGCGACGAAGCGCCCGGAAGGCGACACGGCAGCCCTGACCGGCCAGCGGCCCGCCTCCAGGGTCACCCGCCGCCCCCGCGTCCAGACCACCGCGCTCTCGCCGTCCGCGGCGGCCGCCACGGAGCCGTCGGTGCCGGTCGCGACGTCCCAGACCGGCCGCCCGGCGGCCTTCGCCTCCTCGCGCACCTTCGTCTCCTCGGGCACCTTCGTCTCCTCGTGCACCTTCGCCTCCTCGCGCGTCCCGCAGGCGTGGCACCAGCGCACGAGCCGCCCGTCGGCCGTGCCCGCGACCACGACGCGGCCGTCACCGGACGCCGCCAGGGCCGACACCCGCGCCCCGGCGTGCAGGTAGCCCACCAGGTGCGGGGCCGCGGTCACCGCCTGGAACAGGGCCGAGCGGGTCTGCGGGTTGCGGTCCGTCCGCCAGCCCGCGACGGCGAGGAGCTGGGCGCGGTCCAGGTCGGACGGGAGCGCGGCGACCGCCTCGGCGGCGAGCTGGCGCGAGGTGGCCACCCGCGCCTGCGTCCGCGCCTCGTTCCGCTCGCCCACCGCGATCCTCGCCGCCGCCACGGCCGTCACCAGCAGGACGGTCAGGACGGTGACCATGAGGCGCACCCAGCGCATCGTCCGGCGGCGCTCGCGCAGGTGCTCGCCCACCAGGAGGTCCTTGGGCAGGCCGCGCAGCGGCGCGGCCACCGCGGCGACGAGGTCGTCGGGGATGACGAGCTCGTCCGGTACGGCAGGGCCGGTCGTGTCCGGCTCGGTCGTGTTGGGCTCGGTGGTGTCGGGCTCAGTGGTATCCGGTTCGGTGGTGTCGGGCTCAGTGGTATCCGGTTCGGTGGTGTCGGGCTCAGTGGTATCCGGTTCGGTGGTGTCGGGCTTGGCCGTGTCGGGACCGCTGAGGCCGCTGAGGCCTTTGGGGCCCGTGAGGCCGCTGAGGTCCACCCACAGCGGCTCGTGGGGGAGCACGCCGCGCAGCGCCGCCGGCACCGCGGCCGTGGCGGCCCAGTCGCCCCGCGCCTGGTCCCAGGCGAGCCCGCCGTCGAGGGCCACCACGAGCAGCCGCCGCGGCGACCGGTGGGCCAGCCACCACGCGACCTCCCGGTCCACCCAGGGCGAGGACGCGGCCTTCGCCGAGGTCAGCAGGATGAACCAGGCGGACGCCTCCAGCGCGCGCTCGATCGACGGCCACAGCTCGGGGGCGGCGGCCAGGCTGGCCCGGTCCAGGAAGACGCGCAGGGCGCGGCTGCGGTACCAGGGCTTGGCGAAGCGCTCGACGCGCCGCTGCAGCGCCACGGCCAGCCGATCGTGATGGCCGTGCGCGTAGGAGACGAACGCGTCGTAACCCGGTCCGCGCGAGCCACGCCGACGCGAGCTCGTCCCCCGAGGACCCGTCCCCCGAGGATCCGTCCCCCGAGGATCCGTCCCCCGAGGGGTCGCCCACCGGAGTCCCGGCCACCGCTGGAGACCCGGCCAACTGAGGCTCGGCCAACGGGCGCCCTGCCCGAGTGAGCCCGGCCGGCGGGGGCTCGGCCGGCCCGAGCCCGGCTGACGGGAGGTCGATCGGCGCGCACCCGATGCGCGCGGGCCCGGCGCGCGCTCGGCCGATTCGCGATCACGGGATCGGCGGGGCGCGCTCGGGCGCGCGCCGCCTCCTGAAGCGACGCCGTCGTCTCCGCCGTCCATGCCGCGCTCCGTCCCGGACTCCCTGAACCGTCCTGAGGACGCCCCGGGGAGCCGGGGGTCCGTCCGACGCTCCGCACCGTACGCGGGAACGCCCCACGCGACGCTCGGAACCGGCCACCCACCGGGAGCCCTAGGTTCGGGACGCTCTGCCCCTGCCGCTCTGCGCCGGCGTTCCGACCGGGCACCCTCACCTCCAGCGCTCCGAGGCGGGCCCTCCGCGCCCGACGCGCTTCCCGCAACGGAAGGCGCGGCCCGTCGCGGCAGGGGGCGGGCGTCCCGCCTGCGCGACGCCCGCCCCCTGCCGCGCGACGTCCGTCCTCTCCTACGGGACGCGCGGGTTTCTCCTGCGGGACGCGCGAAGGAGACGTACCGTCGGCGCTGGGCGACCGGCAGCGCGGGAGGGGACGGGACGTGGCCGAGGCGGCGGTGTACGACGCGTTCATCTCCTACAGCCACACCGCCGACGCGCGGCTCGCGCCGCTGCTGGAAGCCGGTCTGCGCGCCATGGGCAAACCCTGGTACCGGCGGCGCGCGCTGCGCGTCTTCCGCGACCAGGCGAGCCTGCCGGCGGCTCCGGAGCTGTGGCCGTCGATCGAGCGGGCGCTGACCGCGTCCCGTCACCTGGTCCTGCTGGCCTCGCCGGAGGCCGCCGCGTCCCGCTGGGTGCGCCGGGAGCTGCGGTGGTGGCGGGACAACCGGTCGCCGTCCACCGTCCTGATCGTCCTGACGGGCGGCGAGCTGGCCTGGGACGACGACCTGGGCGGGTTCGACCCGTCCCGTACGTCCGCGCTGCCGGCCGAGTCGCTGGACTGGTTCCGCGGCGAGCCGCTCTGGGTGGACCTGCGGTGGGCGCGCGGGCGGACCGGCCTGTCGCCCCGCGAGCCGCGCCTGCACGGCTGCGTGGCCGACGTGGCCGCGCCTCTGCACGGGATCGACAAGGACGAGCTGATCGGCGAGGACCTCCGCCAGCACCGCCGTACGCTGCGGCTGACCCGGGCGGCGGCCGCACTGCTGACCGTGCTCGCGGTGCTGGGGGGCACGATGGCGGTGGTGGCGGCGCGCAACCGGGAGGAGGCCGCGGCCAAGGGCGAGCTGGCCGAACGGCGGGCGCTGCTGGCCGCCTCCCGCCGCCTGGCCGCCGAGGCGATCCCGCTGCTCGACGACGACCCCGTGCTGTCGACGAGGCTCAGCCTGGCCGCGTTCCGGCTGGCGGACACCGCCGAGGCGCGCAGCGCGCTGCTCACGCAGGTCCTGCGGCGCAGCCGCGTGGCCGCGTTCCTGCCCGTCCTGTCCGGCCCGGTCAGCGCCCTGGCCTTCAGCCCCGACGGCCGCACGCTCGCCACGGGCACGTACGACGGGCGGCTGGACCTGTGGGACGTGCGCGGCCTCGGCCACCTGGCGAGCCTTCCGGCGCACACGGACACGGTCAAGAGCCTGGCCTTCGCCCCGGACGGCCGGCTGCTGGCGTCGGGCGGCTACGACGGCCGGCTGTACCTGTGGGACGTGGCCCGTCGCGCGCGCACCGGTCCCGCGCTGCCCGCGCCGGCGAAGGCCGTCAGCGGCGTGGCCTTCAGCCCGGACGGCCGGCTGCTCGCCTCGGCGACCGACCGCGCCGTACTGCTGTGGGACGTCGCCCGCCGCGCCCGGCACGGCCGTCCCCTGACCGGCCACACCGCGGAGGTGACGAGCGTCGCGTTCAACCGGGACGGCCGCCTGCTGGTCTCCGGCGGCGACGACGGCAAGGTCATCGTCTGGGACGCCGCCCGGGGCACCCGCCACGGCCCGCCGCTCGCCGGCGGCGCGGACCCGGTCTACGGCGTCGCCTTCGCGCCGGGCGGCTCAGGCGCGGCACCCGGGCCCGCCGGCGCGACCTCGGGCGCCGGGGTCACGAACGGCGCCGCCCGCGGGCTCACGAGTGCCCGGATGCGGGACGGCGTCACCGGCGGGGGCGTGAGGGCCGGGAGGGCAGACCGCGTCACCGGTGGAAGCGTGAGGGCCGGAAGGGCAGACCGCGTCACCGGCGGGGTCGCGAGCGCCCGGATGGCGGACGGCGCCACTGGTGGGATCACGAGGGGCGGGAGGGCGGACGGGGCCGTCGCGTCCCGCAGCGGCTCCGTGCCCGGACCCGATCATGCGGCCGTCGCGCCCGTGACCGAGGGGGAGATCGTCGCGTCCGGGAGCATGGACGGCTCCGTCGCCCTCTGGGACCTGCGCACCGGCCGCGCCCGCCTCCTGCGCCGGCCGACAGGTGTCGGCGACGCCGTCCACGGCGTGGCGTTCGGCCCGGACGGCCGCACCCTCGTCACCGTCTCCGAGAACGGGGCGGCGGACCTGTGGGACCTCACCGCGGCCAAGCCCCGCGCCACGCGCCTCACGACCGGCCCGCGCCCCGTCACCACGGTCGCCTCCGCCGCCACCTCCGGCGGCCCGGCCGGGACGCTCTTCGCCACGGGCGACGCCGCCGGCCGCGTCGTGCTCTGGGACCCGGCCGCCGGAGGGCGCCTCGACCGGCGGCTCACCGGCCACACCGAACGCGTGACCGGCCTGGCGTTCGGCCCCGACGGGCGTACCCTCGCCGCCGCCTCCGACGACGACGCGATCATCCTGTGGGACCCGGCCAGGGCGACCCCGCGCGGGGAGCCGCTGCGCGACGACACCGTCACGGTCAGCACCGCCGTCGCCTTCGCCCCGGACGGCCGCACGCTCGCCGCCGCCGGGTACGACGCCGCCATCACCCTCTGGGACACCGCCCGCCACGCCGTCCTCGGCCGCCTGGTCGCACCGGACCGGCAGGTCCCGGCGCGGCTCGCCTTCGCCCCAGACGGACGTACCCTGGCGGCCGGTGACCTGCGCGGCGGCGTCACGTTCTGGGACGTACCGCGACGCGCGCTGGTCGCCGGCCCGTTCCCCGGCCCGCCGCCGACGGGCGCGCAGAACGGGATCACCGGCCTCGCGTACGGCGCCGGGGGCACGCTCGTGTCGGCCGGCGCCGACGGCACGCTCACCTGGTGGGACACGCGTCACCGCGTCTCGGCCCGCGTCCACCGGCCCGCCGTCGTCGGCGGCATGGCCGCCGGCCCCCGCGGCACGACGATGGCGCTGGCCGGCGGCGGCCTCGACGGCGGCGTCACCTTCTGGGACGGCGCCGCCCGCCGCCCCCTCACGGCCCCGCTCGCCGGCCACGCCGGGCCGGTCAACGCCGTCGTCGTCAGCCCCGACGGCCGGACGTTCGCCACCGGCGGCGACGACGGGCGGGTCGTCCTGTGGGACGCCGCCGCCAGGACCCGGCTGAGCCCACCCCTGACAGGCCACACACGCGAGGTGCTCATCCTCGCCTTCAGCGCGGACGGCCGCACGCTCGCCTCGGCGGGCGACGACCGCGCCGTCGTCCTCTGGGACGTGGACCCCGCCTCCTGGGAGCGCAGGCTGTGCGGCCTCGTCGGCACCGGCCTCACGGACGCGCAGTGGCGGGAGTACGCCCCCGACGTCCCTGCGGTCCGCACCTGCGCGTGACCACGGCTTCCTCGCCCCGCCCGCCGACCCCGGTCCGCACCTGCGGATGACCGCGGCCCGGCGGCCGCGGCGCGGGTGATCACGGTGCGGCGGATCCGGCCGCGCGCGCGGTGCCCAGTAACCTGGGTCCCCGAACGCGATAGGGTTCTTGCATTTCCGGCGCAGCGTACGAGGGAGATGACCGGATGCTTACCGCTGGAGAGGTCGCCGGGCTGATCGCGGCCACGGGCTGGATCGTCCTCGTGTGCGTGCTCACCATGGTGCTCGTCAGGCTCGCCAGGCTGCTGACCGAGACCACCCGCGCGGTCTCCGACCTCAGCAGCCGCGTCGCGCCGCTGCTCGACGACGTCAGCGTCACGGTCAACGAGACCAACCGGCAGCTCGTCGCCGTCGAGGCCATCGCCCAGGACCTCAAGCAGGTCAGCGGGCACGCCGCCAAGCTCAGCGCCGTGACGCAGACCATCTTCACCGGCCCCCTGATCAAGGTGTCCTCGCTCGTCCACGGCGTCCGCCGGGCGATCGAGGCCCGCCGTCCGCGCGGGGCCCGCCCCGCCGGCCAGGCCGGGCGCCGGTCCGTGGGCCAGGCGGGGCGGCGCCCGTGATCCGGCGGCTGTTCTACCTGTCCCTGGGCGCGTTCATCGCCCTGTGGGTGATGCGCCGGCTCCAGGCGCTCCAACCCGACCACGTGGCCCGCCGCACGGCCGCCGGCGCGGCGGGCATGCTCGCGCGGGTGAGAGACTTTACTTCCGACGCCCTCGGCGAGGCTGCCGAGCGCGAAACCGAGTTGCGCGCCAGGTTCGGCCTTGACCAGGCTGGTCAAGGCGACTGACGCCGCAGATCGATCACACACGACTAACGCAAAGGATGGCCACCATGGAGTCGGCAGAGATCGCGCGCCGCTTCCTGCGCTTCTTCGAGGAGCGTGGGCACACGATAGTGCCCTCGGCCAGCCTGATCGCAGAGGACCCGACGCTTCTCCTGGTCAACGCGGGTATGGTGCCGTTCAAGCCGTACTTCCTGGGGCAGCGCAAGCCTCCGGGGTCACGGCTGGCCACCGCCCAGAAGTGCGTCCGCACGCCCGACATCGAAGAGGTCGGCAAGACCACCCGTCACGCCACGTTCTTCCAGATGCTCGGCAACTTCTCCTTCGGCGACTACTTCAAGGCCGAGGTGATCCCGTTCGCCTGGGAGCTGCTCACCCGCAGTGAGTCCGACGGCGGCTTCGGCTTCCCCGAGAGCCGGCTGTGGGCGACCGTCTACCACGAGGACGACGAGGCGTTCGACATCTGGCACAACAAGGTCGGGCTGCCCGCCGACCGCATCCAGCGCCGCGGCCTGGAGGACAACTACTGGCACATGGGCGTGCCCGGCCCCGGCGGCCCCTGCTCGGAGATCTACTACGACCGCGGTCCCGAGTACGGCAAGGACGGCGGCCCCGTCGCCGACGAGGACCGCTACCTCGAGGTCTGGAACCTCGTGTTCATGCAGTACCAGCTCAGCCAGGTCCGCAGCAAGATCGACTTCGACATCAGCGGCGAGCTGCCCAGCAAGAACATCGACACCGGCATGGGCCTGGAGCGCATGGCGGCGATACTGCAGGGCGTCGACAACATCTACGAGATCGACACCACCTACAAGATCCTCGACCGCGCGGCCGAGCTGACCAAGACCCGCTACGGCCGCGACCCGCGCGCCGACGTCAACCTGCGCGTCATCGCCGACCACGTGCGCACCGGCACCATGCTCGTGGCCGACGGCGTCATGCCCGCCAACGAGGGCCGCGGCTACGTCCTGCGCCGCATCCTGCGCCGCACCGTGCGCAACCTGCGCCTGCTCGGCTCCGGCGACGAGCGCTACATGCACGACCTCACCTCGGTCGCCATCGACGTCATGGGCCAGCAGTACGAGCAGCTCAAGGCCGACGCGCCGCAGATCCACGCGGTCATCGACGCCGAGGAGGCGTCCTTCCTCGGCACGCTGCGCACCGGCACCGCGATCTTCGACGTGGCCGTCGAGGAGACCAAGCGCAAGTCCGGCAGCACGATCTCCGGCGACCAGGCGTTCCAGCTTCACGACACCTACGGCTTCCCGATCGACCTGACCCTGGAGATGGCCTCCGAGCACGGTCTCGAGGTCGACGAGGAGGGCTTCCGCCGCCTCATGAAGGAGCAGCGGGAGCGGGCCAAGGCCGACGCCGCGGCGAAGAAGACCGGCAACGCCGACATCTCCGTCTTCGGGCAGCTCCTGGAGAAGGCGGGCCGGGTCGAGTTCCTGGGCTACGACCAGACCGAGGCCGAGACCACCGTCGTCGGCGTCCTCGTCGACGGCGTGCCCGTCCCGGCGGCGGGCGCCGGCTCGACCGTCGAGGTCGTGCTCGGCCGCACCCCGTTCTACGCCGAGGGCGGCGGCCAGCTCGCCGACCAGGGCGTCATCCGCACGGCCGGCGCCGAGGTCGAGATCGTCGACGTGCAGTCGCCGCTCGCGGGCCTGGTCGTCCACCGCGGCAAGGTCCGCTCCGGCGAGCTGCGCACCGGCGACGAGGCGCAGGCGGAGATCGACCTCGAGCGGCGCCGCGCGATCTCGCGCAGCCACAGCGCCACCCACCTCGTCCACCGCGGCTTCAAGAACGCGCTGGGCGAGTCGGCGGCCCAGGCCGGCTCCGAGAACTCCCCGGGCCGCTTCCGCTTCGACTTCACCGCGGCCGGCGCCGTCCCGCCGAGCGTGCTGCGCGACGTCGAGGACGAGGTCAACGCCGTCCTGATCAACGACCTCAAGGTCAACGCCTTCTACACCTCCCAGGCCGAGGCCCGGGCGATGGGCGCGCTGGCGATGTTCGGCGAGAAGTACGGCGACGAGGTCCGCGTGGTCGAGATCGGCGACTACTCGCGCGAGCTGTGCGGCGGCACCCACGTCCACAGCTCCGGCCAGCTCGGCCTGGTCAAGGTGCTCGGCGAGCAGTCGGTCGGCGCGGGCGTGCGCCGCGTCGAGGCGCTCGTCGGCATCGACGCCTTCCGCTTCCTGGCCCGTGAGAGCGTGCTGGTCGCCCAGCTCACCGAGCAGCTCAAGGCGCGCCGCGAGGAGCTGCCCGAGCGCATCGAGGGCATCGTCACCCGGCTGCGCACCGCCGAGAAGGAGCTGGAGCGGGTTCGTTCCGCCCAGGTCCTCCAGGTGGCCGGCGAGCTGGCCGGGCAGGCCCGTGACCAGCAGGGCGTCTCTGTGGTGACACACCGCGCGCCTGATGGCACGACCGGTGATGATTTGCGTAAGCTCGCGCTTGATGTGCGTGGCAGATTCCCGGCCGACAGGCCTGCGGTCGTCGTGATCGCCGGCGTCCCCTCCGACCGACCCGTGGTGGTCTCCGCGGTCAACGAGGCGGGACGCGAGCGAGGGCTCAAGGCCGGGAAACTGGTCGGCGTCGCCGCCAAGGCTCTTGGGGGTGGCGGTGGAGGCAAGGACGACGTCGCGCAGGGCGGCGGCACGCGCCCGGAGGCGATCGGCGACGCCCTGCGACTGGTCGAGCAGGCCATCGAGGGACAGCTCGGCTGACATGCGGTTCGGTTCACGGATCGGCGTGGACGTCGGATCCGTCCGGATCGGCGTGGCCCGCAGCGACCCGTCGGGCATGCTGGCCACGCCGGTCGAGACCGTCAGGCGCGGCAAGGGCGACCTCGACCGCATCGCCGTCATCGTGGCGGAGCACGAGGCGATCGAGGTCGTGGTCGGCCTGCCCACCTCCCTGTCCGGCCGCGAGGGGCAGGCCGCCGAGCTGGCCCGCGCGTTCGCGGTCGCGCTGGCCGGGCGGCTAGCGCCCACCCCGGTCCGGCTGTTCGACGAGCGCCTCACCACCGTGGCCGCCCAGCAGGGGCTGAGGGCCAGCGGGGTGCGCGCCAAGAAGCAGCGCGACGTGGTGGACCAGGCGGCGGCCGTGGTGCTGCTGCAGGACGCCCTGGACTCCGAGAGAGCCACCGGCGCGCCGCCGGGCAGGCCCGTCGATCCGCCGTCCACGGCGGACGCCGGGCCGGCCTCATGAGCCGCCCTCCGAGGGGGGCCGGTCACCCCGGTCTCATGAGCCGTCCTTCGAGGGGGGAGGGGCGCTGTGATCGGATGAGCCCCTCCGCGAAGGGGGGCGGTCCCTCTGATCGGGTGAGCTGTCCCTTGACGGGACCGGGTCGCTCTCGTCCCATGAGTCGCCCTACGACGGGGGTCGGTCGCACTGAGCTGACGAGTCGTCCTACGACGGGGGCCGGCCGCGTCGAACTGACGAGCCGCCCTGTGAGCAGGGCGCGCCGCACTGGCCTCTCGGGCCGCTCATCGGCTGCCTGGTCCCTTCGCTCGACCGAGCTCTGTCGCTTGGCCGGGCTCTGTCGCTTGACCGGGCCTTGTCGCTCGACCGGGGCCGGCGCCTTGAGCGGACCCCGCCCGGGCTGGCGCGGAGCGACTCGGTGAGCGGGGGAGCGGCGCGGGGGCACGACGAGGAGCCCCGCGCCGACGACCCCCACCTACCGACCCCCTCCTCCACGCCAAGCGAGGAGCACGCCGCGGCCCACGCCCCAGGGCACGACGCCGCGGAAGGGCTGGGGCGCGACACGACCCGGGCGCGAGGGGAGGACAGGCCGAGTCGCGAGGTGCCCCAGCGGCGAGGCGACGAAGCGGCCGAGAAGAGCAGCGGCGAAGAGAACCGCAGCGCCAAGGGGGATCGCGGGGGCGAAGGCGACGACGAGGCCGACACCCTGCCGCTGCCCGTGGGGCGGCGCGAAGGCGTGCGCCGGGCCGCCGTCGTCATCGGCGGCCTCACGCTCTTCGCGCTGGTCCTCGCCGCGGCCGCGTACGGGCTGCTCAAGCCGTACCTGAGCCCGGACGAGCAGCCCGAGGACGGCGGAGCCGTCGCGTCCGGCGCGCAGCCCGTGCGGCGGATCACGCTGCCCGAGGGGCTGCGGCTCGACGAGGCCCTGCGGCGCATCTCCAAGCAGGCCGGCGTGCCGCTGGCCGACCTGCGGGCGGTCGACTCGCGCCAGGTCGGACTGCCCGACTACGCCCGGGGCCTGGAGGGCTTCCTGTTCCCCGCCACGTACGAGGCGGGGAACGGCACGACCGCCAGAGGGCTGCTCGCGGCGATGGTGCAGCGCTTCGCGACCGTCGCCGACCGGCTCGACCTGGAGGAGCGGGCGGCCCGGATGGACCTGACCCCGCTGGAGGCCGTCACGGTGGCGAGCATCGTGCAGGCCGAGCCGGGCCGCGCCGCGGACTATCCGAAGATCGCCAGGGTGATCTACAACCGGCTGGGACGCGACCTGCCGCTCCGGATCGACTCCACCGCCCTGTACGCGCTGGGGAAGCGGGCGACCCGCCTGTCGCCCGGCGAGACCAAGGTCGGCTCTCCGTACAACACGTACACGCGCAGAGGGCTGCCACCTGGGCCGATCTCCAACCCCGGGGTGCGGGCGCTGCGCGCGGCGCTCCACCCGGCCAAGGGAGGTTGGTACTGGTTCGTGACCACCAATCCGACGCATAGAATCACCAAATTCACCGACAAAGAGAGCGAGTTCGTGAGATACCGGGAAGAGTTGAACGAAAACCTCGGGACGAACTGATGCTCCCCGCGACGCCCCTCACCCCCCGGAGGATCGGCGAGATCCGCGGGCGGAGTCACGGAGCCGGGACGCCGCCGCTCCTTCCGTCGCCCCGCACGGCTACGGAGAGTCACGGCCCCGGGGCATCGGCGCACGACCGGCGGATCCCCCCGTTCCGTACGGTGACCCCCCATCGTTCGGTCCGGCCGCTTGACGGCGGGCGTGCCGAACCGGGAGATTGGCCAGCGCACCTATGAGCGAGCTCGATATGGATTTCCTGCTGGGCGCCGAGGACGACGACGAAGGTCGTGACCGGCGCCGGTCCCGTGGTTCCGGCAGAAGCGGCAACCGGAGGCGGCGCAGGCGCCGCAACCGCGGCCGCTTCATCGCCCCGCTTCTCGCGTTCATCGTCCTCGCCGGCATCATCGGCGGCGGCGGCTACTTCGGCTACCAGTGGCTCAGAGGCGCCCTCGTCCCCGACGACTACACGGGGCAGGGCAAGGGCGACGTGGTGATCGAGATCAAGGAGGGCCAGAGCGCCTCCGACGTCGCCCTGGAGCTGGAGCGGCAGGGGGTCGTGGCCAGCGCCCAGGCGTTCACCAACGCCATCGCCACCGCCGGCAAGAGCGCCTCGCTCCAGCCCGGCTCGTACACGATGCGCAAGGGCATGTCCGCCGCCCTCGCGGTCAAGCTCCTGGACTCGGGCAACCGCCTGCTGGTCCGGGTGCAGATCAGGGAGGGCCTGCGCCTGTCCGACACGCTCGCCCAGCTCGCCAAGCAGACCGGCAAGCCGCAGAAGGAGTTCCTCGCCGCGGCCCGCAGCGCCCGCGCGCTGGACCTGCCCCGGTACGCCAAGGGCAAGCCGGAGGGCTACATCTTCCCGGCCACGTACGAGTTCCAGCCGAAGGACACCCCGGCGGACATCCTCGGCAAGATGGTCGAGCGCTTCGAGCAGGAGGCCGACAAGACGGGCCTGGAGAACGGCGCCAAGAGCCTGGGCCGCACGCCGGGCGAGATCATCACGATCGCGAGCATCATCCAGGCCGAGGCCGGCCGGTACGAGGACATGCCCAAGATCGCCCGGGTGATCTACAACCGGCTCCAGCACCAGCCGCCGATGAAGCTCAAGATGGACAGCACGGTCATGTACGGGCTCGGCAAGTACCGCACGGCCGCCACGCTCGCCGAGACGCGCATCGACACGAAGTACAACACGTACATGCACGAAGGGCTGCCGGCGGGTCCCATCGCCAACCCGGGCGAGCACGCGATCGAGGCGGCGCTCAGCCCGGAGAAGGGCGACTGGCTGTACTTCGTGGCCACGGACCCGGACAGCAACGTCACCAAGTTCGCCACCACGGACGCCGAGTTCAAGAAGCTGCTGGACGAGTACCACCGCAACGGCGGCTGAACGACCAGGGCCCTTCGGGCGCGGGATCCGTCCGCGCGCACGAGGGGCCGCCGGGGGAGGACGGTCGTCACGAAGGCCGCCCGCACGCACGCGGGCGGCCCTCGCCGTGTCCGGAGGCGTCCGCGCCGGGTACGGAGACCGCGGTGCGCCGCCTCGCCGGGTACGGTGCGCCGTCTCGTCGTGTGCGGAGACCCGCGGTACGCCGCTCCGTCCGGCGCGTGGGGGACGGGGCCCTGGGACGCGGGGCGCCTCCTCGCGGGGCGATAGGGTGCTCGCAGTTCGGAAAGGCGTGAAGGGGCAGGTGATCATGCGGGCCGCGGTGATGGGCTCACCGATCGCGCACTCGCTCTCGCCCTGCCTGCACCGGGCCGCGTACGCGGCGATGGGGCTGGCCGGGTGGAGCTTCGAGGCGATCGAGTGCGACGAGGCGGCGCTGCCGGAGACCCTCCGGCGGCTACGGCCGGTGCGCGGCGAGAACCCCGCCGGCGGAGCCCGTGCCGACGGAGTCCCTTCAGGCGGCTCCCCTTCAGGCGGAGCTCCCTCCGACGGGGCCGACGGAGGCGACGCCTGGGCGGGCCTGTCGCTCACGATGCCGCTCAAGCGCGCGGTGCTGCCCCTGCTCGACACCGTGACCGAACCGGTCACCGAGGTCGGCGGCGCCAACACCGTGGTGTTCCGCGACGGCGGCGCGCACGGCTACAACACCGACGTTCACGGCGTCCGGCAGGCGCTCGCGGAGGCGGGGGTGCCCGCTCCCGGCTCGGCGACCGTGCTCGGCGGCGGCGCCACGGCCGCCTCGGCGCTCGCGGCGCTGCGCGGCCTCGGCCTGCGCTCCGCCACGCTGCTCGTCCGCGACCCGGCCCGGGCGACGGAGACGACGGAGGCGGCCGAACGGCTCGGCGTGGCGCTGGCGGTGGAGACGTTCGACAAGCTCGACGCGGCGCTGGGGGTGGACCTGGTCGTCTCCACGCTGCCGGGCGGCGCGGCCGACGCCTACGCCGACGCCCTGGCCGGGGTGCCGGCGCTGTTCGACGTGGTCTACTCGCCCTGGCCGACCCGCGCGGCCTCGGCGGTGCGCGCGGCGGGCGGCACGGTCGTGGGGGGCTTCGCGATGCTGCTGCACCAGGCGGTGCGGCAGGTGGAGCTGATGACCGGCCGCACGGACGTCCCGGTGGAGGCCATGCGCGCGGCCGGCGAGGCCGAGATCCTCAGGCGGACCACGCGAACGGATCGACCATCTTGACGTCGAGGTCGGCGAAGTCCTTGACGTTCCGCGTGACGAGAATCCATCCGTGCGCGCTGGCCGTGGCCGCGATGAGACCGTCGACGACGGGAAGGGGGCGCTTGGCGTTCATCCGTCCCCATTCCTCGGCCACGTCCAGCGTCACCGGGAGGATGCGTGTTCTGAACTCCCGTTGCAGCCGGTCGAGCCACGATTCGTACGCGCCCGCCTGTGTCACGTCGCGACGACGCAGCAGTTCGACGCCCTTCCGGATCTCGCCGAGGACGAGGACGCTCAGGTACAGCGTCGGGCCGTTGACCGCGTCCAGCCAGGCCTGCAGGTTCGGGTTCCTGGTGCGCTTGGTCATCTCGGAGACGACGTTGGTGTCGAGCAGGTAGCTCACCAGACATCCCCGAGGTCGACCTCGCGAGGAAGGTCCTTGGAACGCGTGAGATCCAGTTCGCTCAGATCCGGCGCGCTGAGCAGGAACTCCTTGAAGTCGGGCTCGTCGCCCTTGAGCCGGCGGTACTCCGCCATGTCGATGATGACCGCCACGTCCTCCCCGTGACGGGTCACGATCTGCGGGCCCTCGTCGTGCGCCCGGCGCACGACCTCGCTGAAGCGCTGCTTCGCTTCCTGCAACTGCCAGACGCTCATCATTGCCTCCAATCTGGACAGACTGGACAGGGGGTGCTCACGCTGCCGACTCTAGCGGAGGCGCAGGCTGCCGGGAGGGAACATTCGAGCTAGCCACACGGTTGTGGTAATGTAGCTCTCTGATCGGTCCGGCATGACTTGCTGGACGCGCAAGCGGAGGTCTCCCTCCCACCCGAGTCGCCGCGAGGCGTCCGGGTAAAGGATCACGCCGGACTACTCCGGGGAGCTTGAAGGCCACGACGCCGAAGAGCTCAGTGGCCCCGCATGCGCGACGTGCGGGGCTTTTCGCGTTTCGCGGAAGCTCCCCGGCACGACGAGCACGTAGGGATCGCAAACCTAGGAGGCCCCATCAGCACTGAGCCCCGCATCAACGAGCGTATCCGAGTTCCCGAGGTCCGCCTCGTGGGCCCGAACGGCGAGCAGGTCGGCATCGTCTCCATTCACGATGCCCTGAAGCTCGCCCAGGAAGCCGACCTTGACCTCGTCGAGGTCGCGGCCACGGCTCGACCGCCCGTGTGCAAGCTCATGGACTACGGCAAGTTCAAGTACGAGTCCGCGATGAAGGCGCGCGAGGCGCGCAAGAACCAGGCGCACACGATCATCAAGGAGATCAAGCTCCGGCCGAAGATCGACCCGCACGACTACGAGACCAAGAAGGGTCACGTGGTGCGGTTCCTCAAGGCGGGGGACAAGGTCAAGGTGACGATCATGTTCCGTGGTCGCGAGCAGTCCCGTCCGGAGCTCGGCTTCCGGCTGCTGCAGCGGCTGGCCGAGGACGTCCAGGAGCTCGGCTTCGTGGAGTCCCAGCCCAAGCAGGACGGCCGTAACATGATCATGGTGATCGGTCCGCACAAGAAGAAGGCCGAGGCCAAGGCCGAGAAGGCGGCGGCCAAGGCTCAGCGTGGCGACGATGCTTCCGCAGAGGTTCCTTCCGAACAGGAAGCGTGACCCGCGGTAGGGGTTAGCCTTACAAGCACCCCGAGCAGCCACCAGCACGACGAAGACGCCGCGACCGGGTCGGCCAGCACCGGCCCGGCCACCGGCACGACCGAATTGAGGAGAGACGGCGACATGCCGAAGATGAAGACGCACAGTGGTGCGAAGAAGCGGTTCCGGCTCACCGGCACGGGCAAGATCAAGCGTCGCCGTGCCAACCGCGCGCACTACAACGAGTGGAAGTCGTCCACGCTGACGCGCCGTCTCAAGAACGAGGTCGTCCTTTCCGACGCCGATTCCAAGAAGATCAAGAAGCTGCTCGCCAAGTAGCGCGAACCCCCGGGGAGAAGAAACATGGCACGCGTGAAGCGGGCGCTCAACGCCAAGAAGAAGCGCAAGGTCGTCCTCGAGCGGGCGGCAGGTTACCGAGGCCAGCGGTCCAGGCTGTACCGCAAGGCCAAGGAGCAGATGCTCCACTCGATGACCTATGCCTACCGCGACCGTAAGGACCGCAAGGGCAACTTCCGTCGTCTGTGGATCCAGCGCATCAATGCCGCTGCCCGTCAGAACGGCATGACCTACAACCGCCTGATCCAGGGGCTGCGCCTGGCGGGCGTCGAGGTCGACCGCAAGATCCTGGCTGACCTCGCGGTCAACGACAGCCAGACTTTCGCCACGCTCGTCGAGGCCGCCAAGAAGGCGCTGCCGGCGAACGTGAACGCTCCGGCCGCGAGCTGAGACATGTGAGGGAGCCCCACCTTGGGCTCCAGCCGAGGGCCCACCTCACGGTGGGCCCTTTGCCGTATGTGCGGCCAGTGCGAGCAGCACAGTCAGGGGGAGCAGGAAGAGCATGGCGGGATCCGAGCTGACCAACGTCAAGTCGCCGCGCGTGAAGGCGGCCCGGCGGCTGACCAAGCGGGCCTTCCGCGAGCAGGACCGCAAGTTCCTGGCCGAGGGCCCCCAGGCGGTGCGTGAGGCGCTCAGGCTCGACGGCGTGACGGTGGAGCTGTTCGCCACGGCCGAGGCCGAGTCGCGCCACCCCGAGATCGTCGCCGAGGCCGTCGCGCAGGACGTCCCGATCCACCGGGCCAGCGGCGAGGTCATGGCCGAGCTGTCCCAGACCGTCACCCCGCAGGGGCTGCTGGCGGTCTGCCGGCTGGTGCACGTGCCGCTGGAGGAGGCGCTGACCGGGGAGCCCAGGCTGGTGGCGATGCTCGCGCACGTGCGCGACCCCGGCAACGCCGGCACCGTCATGCGGGCCGCCGACGCCGCCGGCGCCGACTCCGTGATCCTCACCGACGCCTCCGTCGACCCGTACAACGGCAAGTGCGTGCGCGCGAGCGCCGGCAGCCTCTTCCACCTGCCGGTCGTGACCGGCGCGCCCGTGTCCGCCGCCGTGCGCCGGCTCAAGGAGCGCGGCCTGCGGGTCCTCGCGGCCGACGGCGCGGGCAAGCACACCCTCGACGACGTGGACCTGTCCGGCCCCACGGCGTGGATCTTCGGCAACGAGGCGTGGGGGCTGCCCGAGGAGATCCTCGCCGAGGCCGACGACGTGGTCCGGGTGCCCATCTACGGGCGGGCCGAGAGCCTCAACCTGGCGACCGCCGCCGCCGTCTGCCTGTACGCCTCCGCCCGCGCCCAGCGCGCGACCTGAGGCCCGCGCCCAGCGCGCGACCTGAGGCCCGCGCCCAGCGCGCGACCTGAGGCCCGCGCCCAGCGCGCGACCTGAGGCCCGTACCCGTGCGCCCCCTGAGGCCCGCCCTCAGCACGACCTGAGGCCCTTAGCGATGATCATGGGAGCTGGTCCCGGGAGGCCACACCTGTCCCTCGCGTGACGGGGCGGGGACGGAAGGCCGACCTGTCGTGGGCGATGGCATGAACCGGCCACCCCGCTGCCATAGGCAGCCTCGCGGCGAGTCCCCTAGGCGACGGGAAACCCGCTATTGTCGGCCTTGTAGGCGGAGGAGGCGAGGTCGTGCACGGAGCGGACACCGGCGGTCAGGAGATCGTCGCCGCGTGCTCGATCGCCGTCGACGACCTCCCCGACGGCCTCATCGTGACCGACAGGTTCGGTCGCGTCCTCGCCGTCAACCGGGCCGCCGTCCGGCTCACCGGAGTGCCCGCCGCGCGGGCCGTGGGCAAGGACATCGACGAGGTCTTCCCGTTCCGCGACCACGACGGCCGCGAGTGGTGGAAGGCCCTCGACCCGCAGGGCGGCCTGCGCACCCGCACCCGCGTGCCCGAGCGCCCGCTGCACCTGCCGGGCGGGCAGGAGCTGCACGTCGCGGCGCGGCTGGTGCGCGAGCCCGCCCGCGGCGGCGACGTCGCGCGGGTGACGATCACGTTACGGGACGGCGGTGCCCGCGCCCGGCTGGAGCGCAGCCGCGCCGACCTGGTCTCCACGGTCGCCCACGAGCTGCGCTCGCCGCTGACCAGCGTCAAGGGTTTCACCGCGACGCTGCTGGCCAAGTGGACCCGCTTCACCGACGAGCAGAAGCGCGTCATGCTGGAGACCGTCAACAACGACGCCGATCGCGTGACCCGGCTCATCACCGAGCTGCTCGACGTGTCCCGCATCGAGTCCGGGCGTCTGGAGGTGCGCCGCCAGGTCGTCGACGTGCCCGCGCGGGCGCGCCGCGTCGTCGCCGGGCGCGTGGCGGCGGGCGAGCCCGAGGACCGCTTCCGCCTCGTCGTCGGCGACGACCTGCCCGAGATGTGGCTCGACCAGGACAAGATCGACCAGATTCTCGGTAACCTGGTGGAGAACGCGGTGCGCCACGGCCGGGGCACCGTGACCATCGTCATCGAGTCCGTCGGATGGGGAGTGGCCGTGTCGGTGCGCGACCAGGGCGAGGGCATCGAGCCCGAGCTGGCTCCGCGCGTCTTCCGGCAGTTCTGGCGCGGCAACAGCCGCCGCCGCGGCGGCACCGGGCTCGGCCTGTTCATCGTCAAGGGCCTGGTCGAGGCGCACGGCGGCACGATCACCGTGCAGCGGGCGCCCGAGGGCGGCGCGGAGTTCCGATTTACCGTGCCCACCGGCACGCCCGACTTCGCCTGAAGCGCTTCGCCCGAATGCGCGAGTCGGCCGGTGGGCTTCCACCGTTAGACTCTTGACCGCTCAAGCCCTGGATACGGAGCTCACTCTTGTCTGACTACGACCCCGTCGAGGTGACACCGCTGCATGCCGACGAGGTGTCCCGCATGGAGGCGGAGGCCCTCGACGCCATCGCGTCGGCCGGCAGCCTCGACGACCTCAAGCAGGCCCGCCTCGCGCACGCGGGCGACCGCTCGCCCATCGCCCTGGCCAACCGCGAGATCGGCGCCCTGCCGCCGGCCGCCCGCGCCGAGGCGGGCAAGCGCGTCGGCACCGCCCGCAAGGCGATCGGCCAGGCCCTGGCCGCCCGCCAGGCCGAGCTGGAGGCCGAGCGTGACGCGCGCGTCCTCGTCGAGGAGGCCGTCGACGTCACCCTTCCCTGGGACCGACAGCCGCGCGGCGCCCGCCACCCGCTGACCACGATGCAGGAGCGCATCGCCGACACCTTCGTCGCGATGGGCTACGAGGTGGCCGAGGGGCCCGAGCTGGAGGGCGAGTGGTTCAACTTCGACGCCCTCAACATCGCCCAGGACCACCCGGCCCGCTCCGAGCACGACACCTTCTTCGTCGGCTCCGCCGACTCCGGCATGGTGCTGCGCACCCAGACCTCCCCGGTGCAGATCCGCGCGCTGCTCCAGCGTGAGCTGCCCGTGTACGTGATCTCCCCGGGCAAGGTGTTCCGCACCGACGAGCTCGACGCCACCCACACCCCGGTCTTCCACCAGGTCGAGGGGCTGGCGATCGACGAGGGCCTGACGATGGCCCACCTCAAGGGCACGCTCGACCGCTTCGCCGAGATCATGTTCGGCGAGGGCATCACGACCCGGTTCCGGCCCAACTACTTCCCCTTCACCGAGCCGTCGGCCGAGATGGACCTCAAGTGCTTCGTCTGCCGCGGCGCCTCGGCGGTGCCCGGCAACCCGCCCTGCCGCACCTGCAAGTCCGAGGGCTGGATCGAGTGGGGCGGCTGCGGCATGGTCAACCCGCGCGTGCTGGTCTCCTGCGGGGTGGACCCGGCGCGGTACTCGGGATTCGCGTTCGGCATGGGCATCGAGCGGACGCTGATGTTCCGCCACAACGCCGAGGACATGCGCGACATGGTCGAGGGAGACGTGCGCTTCACGCTCCCGTTCGGAATGGAGATCTGATGAGGGTCCCGCTCTCCTGGCTGCGGGAGTATGTCGATCTTCCCGCCGTCACCGCGCACGAGGTGGCCGACCGGCTCACCGCCGCCGGTCTCAAGCTCGAGTCCATCGCCTCCTACGGCCACGACGTCAAGAACGTCGTCGTCGGCGAGGTCCTGGAGATCGAGGAGCTGACCGGGTTCAAGAAGCCGATCCGGCACTGCAAGGTCGAGACGGGCGAGGCGACGCCCCGCGAGATCGTCTGCGGCGCCACCAACTTCTCCGCCGGCGACCGGGTCCCGGTCGTGCTGCCGGGCGGCGTGCTGCCCGGCGGGTTCGAGGTCGGCGCCCGCAAGACCTACGGCCGCATGTCCGAGGGCATGATCTGCTCCGAGCGTGAGCTGGGCCTGAGCGAGGAGCACGGCGGCATCATGGTGCTGCCCGCCGACACCCCGGTCGGCGCCGACGTGGTCGAGCTGCTCGGCCTGCGCGACGACGTCATCGAGCTGGAGATCACTCCCGACATCGGCTACGCGCTGTCGATCCGGGGCGTGGCCCGTGAGGCGGCCACCGCCTTCGGCGTGCCGTTCCGCGACCCCGCCGACGTCGAGCTGCCCGAGGCCGAGGGCACGGCCTGGCCCGCCTCCATCGGCGACCCGACCGCCTGCGACCGGTTCGTGCTGCGCGAGATCACCGGGTTCGACCCGGCCGCGCCGAGCCCGCTGTGGATGCGGGTGCGCCTGGCGCGCGCCGGCATGCGGCCGGTCTCGCTGGCCGTCGACGTCACCAACTACGTCATGCTGGAGCTCGGCCAGCCGCTGCACGCCTTCGACCGGGCCAAGCTGACCGGTGAGATCGTCGTGCGCAGGGCGCGGCCCGGCGAGCGGCTGGAGACGCTCGACCACGTGGTCCGCGACCTCGACGCCGACGACATCCTCATCACCGACCAGGCGGGCCCGCTGTCGATGGCGGGCACGATGGGCGGTCTCGACAGCGAGATCTCCGAGTCCACGACCGACATCGTCATCGAGGCGGCCCACTTCTCGGCCACCGGCATCTCCCGCGAGTCGCGCCGGCACAAGCTGGTGTCGGAGGCGTCCAAGCGCTTCGAGCGCGGCGTCGACCGCGAGCTGCCGCTGCCCGCGTCGTGGCGGGCCGTGCAGCTCCTGGCCGAGCTGGGCGGCGGCACCCCCGGGCGCGGCGTCACGCACGCGGAGGCCGAGGCCGAGCCGCCCCGCATCGCGATCCCGGCCGGCTACCCCGGCACGGTCGCCGGTGTCCCGTACACCAAGGAGACCGTCGTCCGCCGGCTGGAGCAGATCGGCTGCGTCGTGGCCGACGGCGACGACCCGGCCGTGCGCAGGGGCGCCGTCGACCCGACCGGCGTGGTCACCGGCGGCGAGCTGGCGGCCAGGCTGGCCGTGACCGGCCCCGACATGATCACGGTGACGCCGCCGTCCTGGCGGCCCGACCTGACCGACCCCAACGACCTGGCCGAAGAGGTCATCCGGCTGGAGGGCTACGAGCACCTGCCGTCGGTCCTGCCCAAGGCCCCGGCCGGGGCCGGGCTGACCGAGGAGCAGCGGCTGCGCAGGCGCGTCGGCCGGGCCCTGGCCGCCGCCGGGTACGTCGAGGTGCTGGCCTACCCGTTCATCGGCGAGGCCGACCTCGACCGCCTCCAGCTGCCCGCCGACGACGCCCGCCGCCGGGCGGCCCGGCTGGTCAACCCGCTGGCCGACGACGAGCCGCTGCTGCGCACCACGCTGCTGCCGGGCCTGCTCAAGACGCTGGCCCGCAACGTCGGGCGCGGCTTCACCGATGTGGCCCTGTTCGAGTCCGGCGCGGTGTACCGGCCGCGCGAGGACGCCCCCGCCGTCGCCCCGACGCCCGGCGTGGACCGCCGGCCGGCGGAGGAGGAGCTGGCGGCCATCGAGGCCGCGCTGCCCGAGCAGCCGCGCCGCGTCGCGGTCGTGCTGGCCGGGGAGTTCGACCGGTCCGGATGGTGGGGTCGCGGCCGGCAGGAGTGCTGGGCCGACGCCGTGCAGGCCGCGCGGCTCGTCGCCGCGGAGGCCGGGATCGAGCTGTCGGTGGTCGCCGACCAGCACGAGCCGTGGCACCCGGGCCGTTGCGCCGCCCTCTACGTGGGCGACACGCTCGTCGGCCACGCCGGTGAGCTGCACCCGCGCGTGATCGAGGCCTACGGCCTGCCGCCGCGCTCCTCGGCCATGGAGCTGGAGCTGTCGCGCCTGGAGGCGGTCCTGCCGGGTCCGGTGGACGCGCCGCGGGTGTCGGCCTACCCGGTGGCGACGCAGGACGTCGCGCTCATCGTGCCCGACTTCACGCCAGAGGCCGACGTGGCCGCGGCGCTGCGCGACGGGGCGGGCGAGCTGCTGGAGTCGATCCGGCTGTTCGACGTCTACACCGGCGAGCAGGTGGGCGAGGGCCACAAGTCGCTGGCGTACACGCTGCGCTTCCGCGCCGCCGACCGCACGCTGACGGTCGAGGAGACGACGGCGGCGCGTGACGCGGCGGTCGCGCTGGCGGCCGACCGCGTGGGGGCCCAGCTCCGCGGCGTCTGACGATCCACGTGCGAAGGGCCCGGTACTGCGGTACCGGGCCCTTCGTCGTGCGCGTCAGATCCGTTCGATCTCGGTGAGGTCGATGTCGATGTCGAACGGGACGGTCAGCTTGAGGCGGTCGTGGAAGACACCGCTCGGTGCGTACGTGCGCGTGGCCGGCTGCAGTTCGAAGACGTGGACGACGGGCTTCTCGTCGTGGTCCTCCACCAGCCAGAAGTGCGGGATTCCCGCCTCCGCGTAGAGCACGGGCTTACGCTGCCGGTCACGTCTGCGGGACTCGGGGGATACGACCTCTATGGCGAGGAGGACCTGGGAGCCCCGGTAGAACGTCTGGCGCAGGCTCTTCTCAGCGTCCGCCCGGATGACACAGACGTCCGGTTCCGGCCGCAGATCCTCGTCGAGGATGACGCTCATCTCTCGCCGAACGAGCACGTCGTCCGGGGCGCAGCGCCGCAATGCGGTGACGAGGAGATCCACCACGAGCATGTGGAAGGAAGCTTGGGGGCTCACGAAGACCAAGCTTCCATCAATCAACTCTGTGTGCGCAGGCAGATCCGGAATGTGATCGAGGTCCTCGGCCTTGAAGCCTCCCGGTGGCGGGAAGGCCCAGTCGGGTAGGGAACGTCGTTCCATCTCCAGGCTCACCGCTTCTGCCGTCATGGTCCTACGGTAACAAGCTACCGTGTTCACGGTCAGTAAACCTCGCAACACGCGGCGTTTGATGAATCTGCGGCACAATGCCATGTCATGAGGGAGTTGCTGGTGTTCGCCGAGCGGGACGACGCCGAGGAGGTCGCGGAGACGCTGGGCGAGTGGTTCCCGGAGCTCGGCACGCCCCGCGTGGTGCGCGAGACCCTGGCCGGGGAGGACGACGCCGAGGACGCGCAGTGGCTCGTCGTGGCCGAAGGGCTGGACAAAGCGCAATGGGAGCGGGTCGACGCCCTGGTGGAGGAGTACGACGGGTGGCGCGAGAGCGGGTGACGCCGCTCAGGCCGTGCCGGCCTCGGTGACCTGCCGCTCCTCGCGGCGCGCCTTCTCGGCCAGCGCGTGCTCGTCCGTACGGGCGTCGTACCTCCGAAACCCCGGCAGCGCCGCGGCGAGGGCCGCCACCGCCGCCACGCACAGCAGCCCGCCCGCCCCGAGCGAGAACCGGGCCCCGCCCCAGCCGGCCATCAGCCCGGCGCGCGCGTTGCCCAGCATCGGGCCGCTGGCGTACGAGAGCAGCTCGATGCCCGCCAGGCGCCCGCGCAGCTCGTCCGGGATGGTCTGGTTCCAGATCGTCATCCGGAAGATGCCGCTGATCATGTCGGCCGCGCCGGCCAGTGCCAGGCAGGCGAACACCAGCCACACGCTCGGAGCGACCGCGGCGAGCGCCACCGCCGTGCCCCACACGGCCGCCGCGAGGATCACGCCGAGGCCCTGCCGGTGGACCCGGGAGGTCCAGCCGCCGGTGAGCGTGGCCACCAGGCCGCCCACGGCTCCCGCCGAGTAGAGCAGGCCGAGCGCCTTCGACGCGCCGAGCTGGTCGGCCAGGAACGGGAACAGCGCCGTGGACATGGCGAACACCATCGCCGCGATGTCCACGAGATAGGTGCCCATGAGGTCGCGCCGGCCGACGGCGTAGCGGACGCCCTCGACCAGCGAGCGCAGCGACGCCGGGGCGGCCTCCTCGGCGGGCGGGCGCGCGGCGATCCGCCACAGCAGCAGCAGCGACACGACGAAGCTCAGGGTGTCGGCCGCGTATGCCGTGGCCGTGCCGAACGAGGTCACGAGCAGCCCGCCGAGGGCCGGGGCGACGATCGCGCCGACGTTCCAGCGCAGGCTCTGCAGGACGGCGGCGGCGCCGAGCTGGTCGTGCCGCACGACCTGCGGCGTCAGCGACTCCGCGCTGGGCCGCTGCAGCGAGCCGATGGCCGTCGAGAGCGCGCCCACCACGTACAGCACCCACACCTGCGGGTCGGGCAGCAGCGCGTTGACCGTGAGCATCGCCGAGGTGAAGGCCAGCCCCAGCTCGCTGAGCAGGATGACCTTGCGCCGGTCGAGGGCGTCGGCGATCGCGCCGCCCCACAGCCCGCACACCACCATGGGCACGAACTCGGCCAGGCTCACCAGCCCGACCGCGAGGGGGGAGCCGGTCAGCTCCTTCATCTGGTACGGCACCGCCACGACCGTGATGAACGTGCCGAACATGGTCACGACGCCGGAGGCGGTGAGCAGGCGGTAGTCGCGGGAGTCGCGCAGCGGCCCGAGGTCGGGCATCAGGCGGCGGAACAGGTCGAGAAGTCTTCGCGGCACGGCCGCTGATTGTCCTGGTTCGCGCGGATCGGGGCAAACGCTTTTCAGCAGGTACGCGGGAACGCCAAGCGGCCCCCGGTGACGTTCCGGGGGCCGCTCGGCGGAGGGGGAAGGCGCACCGCGAAGGCGCGGGGGAGGGAGGTCAGGCGGCCGGGACCTTGTCGAGGAACCCGAGCACCCGGGCGATCCTGCCGTCCTCGGCCAGCTCCACCACGTCGAACCCGACCGCCACCGGCTCGCCGCCCTCGGGCCCGAGGTGCCAGGTGAAGCGGGCGATGTCGTGGTGGGCGTCGAACACCTCACCGGCGCTGAAGACGAGGCCCGGGAACATGCCCTGCGCGCCCTCGATCACGGCGGCGATCGCCTCGTGGCCCCGCACCTGGGCCAGCGGGTCGGTGTAGGCGCCGTCCTCGGTCCACAGCTCGGCGACGGCCTTGGCGCGGGCGGCGGCGTCGGTCTCGTTCCAGGCGGCGACGTAGCGCTCGACCAGCTCAGCGTTCATGATTTCTCAACCTTTCGTACGAGATGGAGGGGCGGGAGGGTCAGCGCGCCCGGCGCAGGCCCATGATCTGCAGTTCGGCGAAGACCGCGACGACGAGGGCCTGGGCGACGGTCCACACCAGGCCGAGCACCGTGAACTCGCCGGACTCGGCGACCGCGGCGACCAGGCTGGCCAGCGTCCAGGCGAGGTTCACGGCGATCACCGCCTTGGTCGCGGCGGCGTTGACCGCCGTCCGGGTCGCCAGCACCCCGACGGCCACGGCGTACACGAGGAGGAACGCCCCGATCCCGCGCAGCAGCCCGGCGCCGGGCCCGAGCAGGTCGGCGAGGGGGCCCGCCGCGGCCAGGTAGGCCAGGCCGTTGACCCCGGTGACGGCCGCGTCCGCGGCCAGGGCGAGGCGCAGGAACTTGGTCCGGTCGGTGGTGACGGTCACGGCGGTCATCGTGGGCTCCTTCTCGGTGTTCCGGTCCTGGTGTTCCGGTCTTGGTGTCGGTGTTCGGTGCCGACAACCGAAAAGGTGTCATCCGGGGTGGGGGCCACGCGATTACGCGCCAGGTAAGGCGGGCGCCTATCTCCCCGCCGACCTGCGCGTGGGCGAACGAAAAAAGGGCCGCCGGACGACGTCCGGCGGCCACGACCGAGGGGAGCGGCTACGACCCCAGGATCTCCCTGCGCAGCCGGGTCTTGAGGATCTTGCCGCCCGGGTTGCGCGGCAGCTCGTCCTCCCGGAACCACACGTGGACCGGGATCTTGAACTTGGCGATCCGCCCGTCCAGGAACCCCCGCAGCTCGTCGGCGGTGACGGAGGACCCGGGCGCGAGGCGGACCACCGCGCCCACCTCCTCGCCCAGCTCGTCGTGCGGCACGCCGATGACCGCGGCGTCGTCCACGGCGGGGTGCTCGAACAGGGCGGCCTCGACCTCGGCGCAGTAGACGTTCTCGCCGCCCCGGATCACTATGTCCTTGGCCCGGTCGACGATGTAGACGAAGCCCTCCTCGTCGATCTTCGCCAGGTCGCCCGTGTGCAGCCAGCCGTTGACGAACGTCTCGGCCGTGGCCTGCGGCTTGTTCCAGTACCCCATGATGACGTTCGGGCCGCGCACGCACAGCTCGCCCACCTCGCCGCGCGGCAGCTCCTCGCCGGCCGGGTCCACCACACGCACGTCCACCACGGCCGAGGGCAGGCCGATGCTGTCGGGCCTCGACAGGTAGTCGGGCCCGCCGTTGCCGATGGCCAGGGCGGTCGTCTCCGTCATGCCGTAGCCGTTGGAGGTGGCCCGCTGGGGCAGGTTGGCGGTGATGCGCTCCAGCAGCTTGGGCGGGGCGGGCGCGCCGCCGTAGCCGACGGTGTTGAGCGAGGACAGGTCGTGCTTGGCGAAGTCGGGGTGCGACATGAGCTGCCACGCGTTGGTCGGGACGCCGATCATGACGGTGACGCGCTCGCGCTCGATGAGGCGCAGCGCCTGCGCGGGGTCCCACTTGTACATGAGCACCAGCCCGCCGCCGCCGAACATCGTCGTGGTCAGCGCCGAGAAGCACCCCGTGACGTGGAACAGCGGCACGGCCAGCAGCGTCACCCGCCGCTGGCCGGCGGCCTCGGAGACGTCCCTGCCGGCCAGGGCGACCGCCCGCATGAGCCCGTAGGCCACGGTCATGGGCGACTGGCCGAGGTTGCGGTGGCTGCCGAGCGCGCCCTTGGGGTGCCCGGTCGTGCCCGAGGTGTAGAAGATCGTGGCGGGGTCCTCGGGCGACAGCTCGACGTCGGGGAGGCGTACCTCGGGGCCGGGCTCGCCGACGACCTCGGCGAACGTGCGCGCGCCGGGAGGCGCCTCGCCCCGGGCCACGATGAGCGGCAGGCCGGTCGCGGCCAGGCGGGCGGCCCGCTCGGCGTCGGCGATCAGCACCTTGGCGCCCGAGTCGGAGACGCCGTAGGCCAGCTCGGGCTCGGTCCACCACGCGTTCAGCGGCACGGCGACGGCGCCGGCGGCGAGCGCGGCCGAGAAGGCGACGACCCATTCGGGGTAGTTGCGCATGGCCACGGCCACCCGGTCGCCCTTGGTGACCCCGTAGTCCTCCACGAGCCGGGTGGCCAGCGCCGCCACCCGCCGGTAGTGCTCCTCGAAGGTGATGTGCTCGTCCTCGTAGACGAGGAACACCTTGTCGCCGTGGAAGCGGCTGATGTCGAGCAGGGCTCGGAAGTGGGCGGGCGCGTGCTTCCAGGTGCGTATCCCGGTGCGGCCGATCTCCTCCACCTCGAACAGCTGGCCGGGCCCGGTGAGCTGGGCTTCCACCTGGGCATGCGTGAGCGTCATGCGCAGACTCCCGCGATGAGACGGCTGGTCCGGAAGCCTCACAGTACCGACCGGTAGGTACGGTGCGCTAGAGCAACATTCCGTTCGCACCGTGCGCAGGGGAAACGCCCTCGTCCGCGGCGTGCCGCACCCCCTCCGACTTGCATGTTCTTGCTCTGCCGTGCATCATTTCTGCAAGCAAGGACATGAGAAGTGATGCATGACTATGCAGACATGGAGGTAGGAATGAGGGCGGCGGTCGCGGGTGCCAGCGGCTACGCGGGAGGCGAGCTGCTCCGGCTGCTGCTCGGCCATCCCGAGTTCGAGATCGGCGCGCTGACCGCGGCCTCCAGCGCCGGCACCCCGCTCGGCGCCCACCAGCCCCACCTGGCGCCCCTGGCCGGCCGGGTCATCGAGGAGACCACCACCGAGGCGCTCGCCGGCCACGACGTCGTCTTCCTGGCGCTGCCGCACGGCCACTCCGCCGCCGTCGCCGCCGACCTGGGCGACGACACGCTCGTGGTCGACTGCGGCGCCGACCACCGGCTCGCCGACCCCGCCGCCTGGCAGGAGTTCTACGGCGGCGAGCACGCCGGCACCTGGCCCTACGGCCTGCCCGAGCTGCCCGGCCAGCGCGAGGTGCTCAAGAGCGCCCGCCGCGTCGCCGTCCCCGGCTGCTATCCCACCTCCGTCCTGCTGGCCCTGGCCCCCGCCTTCGCCGCCGGCCTGGCCGAGCCCGACGTCGTCGTGGTCGCCGCCAGCGGCACCAGCGGCGCGGGCAGGTCGCTCAAGACCCACCTACTCGGCAGCGAGGTCATGGGCTCCGTCAGCGCGTACGGCGTGGGCGGCGTCCACCGGCACACCCCCGAGATGGAGCAGGGCCTGTCGAACGTCGCCGGCACCCCGGTGCGCGTGTCGTTCACCCCGACGCTCGCCCCGATGAGCCGCGGCATCCTCGCCACCTGCACCGCCCCCGCCGCCCCCGGGCTCACCCGCGCGGCCGTCCGCGAGGCGTACGAGAGCGCCCTGGCCACCGAGCCGTTCGTCCGGCTCCTGCCTGAGGGCGTCTGGCCCGCCACCTCCATGACGTACGGCGCCAACACCGCGGCCGTGCAGGTGACGCTCGACGAGCGCGCCGGCCGCCTCATCGCCGTCATCGCCATCGACAACCTCACCAAGGGGACCGCCGGAGGCGCGCTCCAGAGTGCGAACCTCGCCCTTGGCCTGCCCGAAGAGCTCGGTCTCCCCACGACAGGAGTCGCCCCATGAGCGTGACCGCCCCCCTCGGCTTCCGGGCCGCGGGCATCGCCGCCGGCATCAAGTCCGGCGGCTCCCGCGACCTCGCCCTCGTCGTCAACGACGGGCCCAGCCGCGCCGCCGCCGGCGTCTTCACCGCCAACCGCGTGAAGGCCGCCCCCGTGCTGTGGTCGCAGCAGGTCCTGAGCGGCGGCAGGGTCCGGGCGGTCGTCCTCAACTCCGGAGGCGCCAACGCCTGCACCGGCCCCGAGGGCTTCCAGGACACTCACGCCACCGCCGAGCGGGTGGCCGACGTGATCGGCGACTCCGCCGGCGAGATCGCCGTCTGCTCCACCGGCCTCATCGGCGAGCGGCTGCCCATGGACGCCCTGCTGCCCGGCGTCGACCAGGCCGGCTCCCAGCTCTCCCGCGACGGCGGCCTGGCCGCCGCCGACGCCATCCGCACCACCGACACCGTCTCCAAGATCTCGTTCAAGCGGGCCGACGGCTACATGGTCGGCGGCATGGCCAAGGGCGCCGGCATGCTCGCCCCCGCCCTGGCCACCATGCTCTGCGTGATCACCACCGACGCCGACCTGACCAGCGGCCAGCTCGACGCCGTGCTGCGCCGGGCCACCTCCCGCACCTTCGACCGGCTCGACGCCGACGGCTGCATGTCCACCAACGACACCGTGCTGCTGCTGGCCAGCGGCGCCTCCGGCGTCGTGCCCGACCTGGCCGAGTTCGAGCAGAAGGTCACCGAGGTCTGCGCCGACCTGGCCCGCCAGCTCCTCGTCGACGCCGAGGGCGCCACCAAGGCCGTCGCCATCGAGGTGGTCGGCGCCGCCACCGAGGAGGACGCGCTGCTGGTCGGCCGCGCCGTCGCCCGCTCCAACCTGCTCAAGTGCGCCGTCCACGGCGAGGACCCCAACTGGGGCCGCGTGCTGTCCGCCGTCGGCACCACCTCCGCCGCGTTCGAGCCCGACCGGGTCAACGTCGCCATCAACGGCATCTGGATCTGCCGCGGCGGCGCGGTCGGCGACGACCGGTCCAAGGTGGACATGCGCCCCCGCGACGTGACCATCACCGTCGACCTGTCGGCGGGCGCCCAGTCGGCCACGATCCACACCACCGACCTGACCGCCGCGTACGTCCACGAGAACTCGGCGTACTCGTCGTGACCGCCGCTTCCGGAACCGGCCCCTCGCTGCGCGCGAACGGCGCCCACGCCAAGGCCGGCACGCTCATCGAGGCGCTGCCCTGGCTGACCCGCTTCCACGGCGCGACCGTCGTGGTCAAGTACGGCGGCAACGCCATGACCGAGGACGCGCTCAAGGCCGGCTTCGCCGAGGACATCGTCTTCCTGCGCCACGCCGGCCTGCGGCCGGTCGTCGTCCACGGCGGCGGCCCCCAGATCAGCGAGCACCTCGACCGGCTCGGCATCGAGTCCACCTTCACCGCGGGCCTGCGCGTCACCACGCCCGAGGCCATGCAGGTCGTCCGCATGGTGCTGGTCGGCCAGGTCAACCGCGACGTCGTCGGCCTGATCAACCGGCACGGCCCGTTCGCGGTCGGCCTGTCCGGCGAGGACGCCCACCTGTTCACCGCCGAGCGCAAGCACGCCGTCGTCGACGGCGAGCCCGTGGACATCGGCCAGGTCGGCGACATCGTCAGGGTCGAGCCCGGCGCGGTGCTCGCGCTCATCGACGACGGCCGCGTCCCGGTCGTCTCCAGCATCGCCCGCGGCGAGGACGGCCAGGTCTACAACGTCAACGCCGACACCGCCGCCGCGGCGCTCGCCGTCGCGCTCGGCGCCCACAAGCTCATCGTCCTCACCGACGTCGAGGGCCTGTACGCCAACTGGCCCGACGACACCGACGTCATCGACCAGCTCGGCGCCGCCGAGCTGGAGGACCTGATACCCACCCTGTCCAGCGGCATGGTGCCCAAGATGGAGGCATGCCTGACCGCGGTGCGGGGAGGCGTGCCCCAGGCGCACGTCCTCGACGGACGGGTGCCCCACGCCCTCCTGCTGGAGATCTTCACCGACGAAGGAATCGGAACCATGGTGATGCCCGATGAGTGAGCAGCCCAGCCTGTTCGACCGGTTCGAGCGGGCGTTCATGCCCAACTACGGCGTCCCGCCGGTCGCGCTGGCCCGCGGCGAGGGCACCCGCGTGTGGGACGTGGACGGCAAGGAGTACCTCGACTTCATCGGCGGCATCGCGGTCAGCTCCCTCGGCCACGCCCACCCGGCGCTGGTCGAGGCCGTCTCCCGCCAGGTGGCGACCATCGCCCACACCAGCAACCTGTTCCTGCACGAGCCCGAGGTGCTGCTCGCCGAGCGGCTCCAGGAGCTGCTCAAGGCGCCCGCGCGCGTCTTCCTCGCCAACTCCGGCACCGAGGCCAACGAGGCGGCCTACAAGCTCGCGCTCAAGTACGGCCGGCGCGAGGGCCGCAGTTACTTCGTCGCCGCCGAGAACGGCTTCCACGGCCGCACCATCGGCGCCCTGTCGCTGACCGGCAAGAAGGCCATCCGCGACCAGTTCGGCCCGTTCCCGGTCGACGTCCGCTTCGTCCCCTACGGCGACGCCGACGCGCTCAAGGAGGCCGTGACCGGCGACTGCATCGCCGTCTTCCTGGAGCCCACCCAGGGCGAGGCCGGCGTCGTCCCGCCCCCCGACGGCTACCTGGCCGCGGCCCGCGAGATCTGCGACGCCACCGGCGCGCTGCTCGTGGCCGACGAGATCCAGTCGGCGATCGGCCGCACCGGCCACTGGTTCGCCCACCAGGCCGACGGCTTCACCCCCGACATCCTCACCCTGGCCAAGGGCCTCGGCGGCGGCCTGCCGATCGGCGCGTGCGTCGGCTTCGGCGAGGCCGGCACCCTGTTCGCCAAGGGCGACCACGGCTCCACCTTCGGCGGCAACCCGGTCGCCTGCGCCGCCGCCCTGGCCGTGCTCGACAACGTCGACCTCGGCCACGTCCAGCAGGTCGCGACCCGGCTGCGCGACGGCCTGGAGGCGATCGGCCACCCGCTGCTCAAGGGCGTGCGCGGGCGCGGCCTCTGGCTGGCCGCCGTGCTGACCGAGCCGGTCTCCGGCCGCGTCCAGGACGCCGCCGCCGGCGCCGGGTTCCTCGTCAACGCGCTGCAGCCCGACGCCGTACGGCTCGCCCCGCCGCTCGTCGTCACCGAGGCCGAGATCGACGCGTTCGTGTCCGCGTTCCCCGCGATCCTCACGGAGGCCGCCCGGTGAGACACTTCCTCAGGGACGACGACCTGTCGCCCGCCGAGCAGGCCGAGGTGCTCGACCTGGCCGAGGCCATGAAGAAGGACCGCTACGGCTACCGCCCGTTCGAGGGACCGAAGACCGTCGCCGTGCTGTTCGACAAGCCCTCCACCCGCACCCGCGTGTCGTTCGCCGTGGGCGTCGGCGAGCTGGGCGGCCTGCCGCTCGTCATCGACGGAGGATCCTCCCAGATGGGCCGCGGCGAGCCGATCGAGGACACCGCCCGCGTCCTGGACCGCCAGGTGGCCGCGATCGTGTGGCGCACCTCCGGCCAGGAGCGGATCGAGGCCATGGCCTCCGCCTCCGCCGTCCCCGTGGTCAACGCGCTGACCGACGAGTTCCACCCCTGCCAGATCCTCGCCGACCTGCAGACGGTCCGCGAGCGCCTCGGCCGCACGGCCGGGCTCACGCTCGCCTACCTCGGTGACGGCGCCAACAACATGGCCCACTCCTACCTGCTCGGCTGCGCCACCGCCGGCATGCACGTGCGCGTCGCCGCGCCGGCCGGCTACCAGCCCGACCCCGTCGTCCTCGACCGGGCCGCCGCCATCGCGGCCCGCACGGGCGGCTCGGTCCTCGCGACCTCCGACCCCGCCGCCGCGGCCGCCGGCGCCCACGTCGTCACCACCGACACCTGGGTGTCCATGGGCCAGGACGGCAAGGAGGAGCGGGTCGCCGCGCTCATGCCGTACCAGGTGAACGCGGAGCTGCTGGAGCACGCCGCGGACGACGCGATCGTGCTGCACTGCCTGCCCGCCTACCGCGGCTACGAGATCACCGCCGACGTCCTCGACGGACCCCGCAGCGCCGTGTGGGACCAGGCCGAGAACCGCCTGCACGCCCAGAAGGCGCTCCTGCACTGGCTGGTGACGCGACCGTGACCATCCCCATGACCAAGGCCGCCCGCCAGGCCAAGATCACCGACCTGCTCCAGCGGCAGGCGGTGCGCTCCCAGCCCGAGCTGGCCAAGCTGCTGGCCGAGAGCGGCGTCGAGGTCACCCAGGCCACGCTGTCGCGCGACCTCGACGAGCTCGGCGCGCTCAAGCTGCGCGCCGAGGACGGCTCGCTGGTCTACGCGCTGCCCGGCGAGGGCGGCGGCCGCATCCCGGTCGCCCGGCTCGGCACCGGCGAGTCGCCCGCCGCGCGGCTGCACCGCATCGCCGAGGAGCTCCTGGTCTCGGCCGAGGCGTCGGCCAACCTGATCATCGTCCGCACGCCGCCCGGAGCCGCCCAGTTCCTGGCCTCGGCCATCGACCACGCCGACTGGGAGTCCATCCTCGGCACGGTCGCGGGCGACGACACGATCCTCGTCATCAGCCGCGACCCGCAAGGCGGCCAGGCGGTGGCCGAGTCCCTGCTCAAGGCCGCCGACCGCCGCGCCTAGAAACACCCGGGAGGTTCCCGACATGAGCGAGAGAGTGGTCCTCGCGTACTCCGGCGGGCTCGACACGTCCGTCGCCATCCCGTTCCTGGCCGAGAAGATGGACGCCGAGGTCATCGCCGTCGCCGTCGACCTCGGCCAGGGCGGCGAGGACATGGACGTGATCCGCAAGCGCGCCCTCGACTGCGGCGCCGCCGAGTCGGTCGTGGTGGACGCCAAGGAGGAGTTCGCCGCCGACTTCTGCGTGCCGGCCCTGCGCGCCAACGCGCTCTACATGGACCGCTATCCGCTCGTGTCGTCGCTGTCGCGGCCGCTCATCGTCAGGCACCTGGTCGCGGCGGCCGAGCGGTTCGGCGGCACGGTCGTCTCCCACGGCTGCACCGGCAAGGGCAACGACCAGGTCCGCTTCGAGGCGGGCCTGGCCGCGCTCGCCCCCGGCCTGCGCGTCGTCGCCCCGGCCCGGGACTTCGCCTGGACCCGCGACAAGGCCATCGAGTTCGCCGAGGACAAGGGCCTGCCGATCGAGACGACGAAGAGCAACCCGTTCTCCATCGACCAGAACCTCTGGGGCCGCGCCATCGAGACCGGCTTCCTTGAGGACATCTGGAACGGCCCCACCGAGGACGTCTACGCCTACACCGCCGACCCGGCCGCCCCGCGCGAGCCCGACGAGGTGGTCATCACCTTCGACCAGGGCGTCCCGGTCGCGCTCGACGGGCGGCCGCTCACGCCGTACCAGGTGATCGACGAGCTCAACCGGCGCGCCGGCGCCCAGGGCGTCGGCCGCGTCGACCTGGTCGAGGACCGGCTCGTCGGCATCAAGTCCCGCGAGGTGTACGAGGCGCCCGGCGCCGTCGCGCTCATCACCGCGCACATGGAGCTGGAGAACGTCACCGTCGAACGCGACCTGGCGCGCTTCAAGCGCGGCGTCGACCAGCGGTGGAGCGAGCTCGTCTACGACGGCCTGTGGTTCTCGCCGCTCAAGGACGCGCTCGACGCCTTCGTCGCCGACGCCCAGAAGCACGTCTCCGGCGACGTCCGCATGACGTTGCACGGGGGACGCGCCACCGTCACCGGCCGGCGATCCGGCCAGTCCCTGTACGATTTCTCGCTGGCCACCTACGACACCGGCGACAGCTTCGACCAGTCCCTGGCCAGGGGCTTCGTCCAGCTCTTCAGCCTTCCCGCCAAGATCGCGGCGGCCCGGGACGCCCGGCACGGGTGACGTGCACTAAGGTCGCGCAGGAGATCCGGCGCCGGCGCGGCCAGACAATCTTGCCGAGGAGGAGATGACAACCGTGAGTGAGGGGAAGCCGATGCGGCTCTGGGGCGGACGTTTCGAGGGGGGCCCGGCCGACGCGCTGACCCGGCTGTCGGTGAGCGTGCACTTCGACTGGCGGCTCGTGCCGTACGACCTGGCCGCCTCGCGCGCCCACGCCCGCGTGCTGCACCGCGCCGGGCTGCTGGACGAGCAGGAGCTGGAGCGCATGATCGGCGCGCTGGACGACCTGGAGCGCGCCTGCAAGGCGGGCGAGTTCCGGCCGACGGTCGCCGACGAGGACGTGCACACCGCGCTGGAGCGCGGCCTGCTGGAGCGGCTCGGCTCGCTCGGCGGCAAGCTGCGCGCCGGCCGCAGCCGCAACGACCAGATCGCCACCGACCTGCGTCTCTACCTGCGCGACCACGCCCGCACCATCGTCTCCCGGCTGGTCGAGCTGGAGACGGCGCTCATGGAGCAGGCCGGGCAGCACGCCGACACCGCGGCCCCGGGCATGACCCACCTGCAGCACGCGCAGCCGGTGTCGTTCGGCCACCAGTTGCTCGCCCACGTCCACGCCTTCGCCCGCGACATCGACCGCCTCACCGACTGGGACAAGCGCGCCGCGGTCTCGCCGCTCGGCGCCGGCGCGCTGGCCGGCTCGTCGCTGCCGCTCGACCCGCAGGCGGTGGCCGCCGAGCTGGGCTTCGACAGCGCCGCGCCCAACTCGATGGACGCCGTGGCCGACCGCGACTTCGCCGCCGAGTTCCTGTTCGACGCCGCCATGATCGGGGTCCACCTGTCGCGGCTCGGCGAGGAGATCGTGCTGTGGGCCTCGCAGGAGTTCCGCTGGATCGAGATGGACGACGCCTACTCCACCGGCTCGTCGATCATGCCGCAGAAGAAGAACCCCGACGTGGCCGAGCTGGCCCGCGGCAAGTCCGGCCGGCTCATCGGCAACCTCATGTCGCTGCTGACCACGCTCAAGGGCCTGCCGCTCACCTACAACCGTGACCTGCAGGAGGACAAGGAGCCGGTCTTCGACGCCGTCGACACCCTGCTGCTGGTTCTGCCCGCGATGGCCGGCCTGGTCGCCACGATGCGCGTCAACACCGCCCGCCTCCAGGCGTCGGCCCCCGACGGGTTCGCGCTGGCCACCGACCTGGCCGAGCTGCTCGTCCGGCGCGGCGTGCCGTTCCGCGACGCCCACGAGGCCGTCGGGCACCTGGTCGTGTACTGCCAGTCCTACGACAAGGACCTGGGCGACCTCACCGACGACGAGCTGATCAAGGTGTCGGAGCACCTGACGCCCGACGTCCGCGACGTGCTCAACGTGCCCGGCGCGCTGGCCGCCCGCAAGGCCCACGGCGGCACCGCCCCCGACCGCGTCCGCGACCAGATCGCCGCGCTGCGCGAGGCCGTCGACGCCCAGGCCGCATGGGCGGCGGGCTCCTGACCTCCGCGCCGCTGCCGCGCTCGTTCTTCGACCGGCCCTCCCACGAGGTCGCGCCCGACCTGCTCGGGCGCGTCCTCGTGCACGGCCCCGTCGCGGTGCGGCTCACCGAGGTCGAGGCGTACGGCGGGCCGGGCGAGGACCCGGCCGCCCACACCTACCGGGGCAGGACGCCCCGCAACGCGGTGATGTTCGGGCCGCCGGGCCACCTGTACGTGTACTTCACCTACGGCATGCACTTCTGCGCCAACCTGGTGTGCCTGCCCGAGGACCACGGCTCGGCCGTGCTGCTGCGCGCCGGGGAGATCCTGGCCGGGCTCGACGTGGCCCGGGAGCGGCGCCTGGTCAACGGCGACCGCACCCGGCGCATCCCCGAACGCGACCTCGCCCGCGGCCCCGCGCGGCTGGCCACCGCGCTCGGCCTGACACGCGAGCACAACGGGCTCGACGCGGTACTGGACGGCGCGCCGGGCCGCTTCACCGAGCTCGGACTGACCGGAGTCCCCGCCGGAGCCGCCGTCGTCCTGGAGGGCGTCCCGCCCGAGCCGGACGCGATCCGGTCAGGTCCCCGCACCGGGATCTCGACCGCCAAGGACACGCCGTGGCGGTTCTGGATCGACGGCGACCCGACCGTGTCGCCGTACCGGGCTCACGTGCCGCGCCGCCGCAGCACCGCCGCCACCTCGGTGGGGGAGGCGCCCAGCTCGTGAGCGCTGAAGATGTGCAGGTGATCGCCCGTGTCGATCTCCAGCATCTCGCTGCGCAGGCCGTACCTGCGGCGCACCTCCACCTTGACGTCCCGTACGTCCGCCCACGGCACGTGCCTGCGCCCGGCGAACCCGTGCACCACCGTGATCCCGTCCTCCGACACCGACAGCCGGACGGGCACGAGCAGATCGCGCAGCCCCATGGCGCCCACGAGCAGCGCCGCCGGGACGGCCAGCATCACCCCGCGCACGTCACCGTTCGCGTACCAGAAGACGGCGAGCCCCGCGCACCCCAGAGCCCCTAAGATCTTCGAAACGGCCAGCTCGCGATGGACCCTCCACATGGTTGCCGAGCGTATTCCAAGTGGCGGGGTGAGGCCGCGATCGGGCAGGCTGTAACCACTCAACGTCTATCGGAAAGCCAGCACCGTGACCGACATTCTGGACGAGCTCCACTGGCGCGACGTCATCGCGCAGACCACCGACATCGCGGCCCTGCGCGAGGCGCTGTCGAAGGGGCCGATCACGGTCTATGCCGGCTTCGACCCGACCGCCCCGTCCCTGCACATGGGCAACCTCGCGACACTGCTGATCCTCACCCGCTTCCAGCGGGCCGGCCACCGGCCGGTCGGGCTGGTCGGCGGGGCGACCGGCCTGATCGGCGACCCGAGCGGCCGCAGCACCGAGCGCGTGCTCAACACCAGCGAGGTCGTCGCCGAGTGGGTGAGTAAGATCCGGACGCAGGTGGAGAAGTTCCTGTCCTTCGAGCCCGGCCCCACCGCCGCCGAGCTCGTCAGCAACCTCGACTGGACCGCCGAGCTGTCGGCCATCGACTTCCTGCGTGACGTCGGCAAGCACTTCCCGGTCAACCGCATGCTGGCCCGCGAGTCGGTCTCCGCCCGGCTCGGCGGCGAGGGGCTCAGCTACACCGAGTTCAGCTACCAGATCCTCCAGGCCAACGACTACCTGGAGCTCTACCGCCGCCAGAACTGCACGCTCCAGGTCGGCGGCAGCGACCAGTGGGGCAACATCACCGCCGGCGTCGACCTGATCCGCCGCGTCGAGGGCGCCCACGTGCACGCGCTCACCGGCAAGCTCATCACCAAGGCCGACGGCACCAAGTTCGGCAAGACGGCCGGCGGCGCGGTCTGGCTCGACCCCGCGCTGACCAGCCCGTACGCCTTCTACCAGTACTGGCTCAACGCCGACGACCGCGACGTGATCCGCCTGCTCAAGGTGTTCACCTTCCGCACCCGCGAGGAGATCGACGCGCTGGAGAAGGCCGTCGCCGAGCGGCCGTTCGCCCGTGAGGCGCAGCGCACGCTCGCCGAGGACCTGACCACCCTGGTCCACGGCGCCGACGAGCTCGCGGCCGCCATCGCGGCGTCCAAGGCGCTGTTCGGGCAGGGGGCGCTGGAGGAACTGTCCGCCGCGACGCTGGAGGCCGCCCTGGCCGAGGTGCCCAAGGCCGCCGTGCCGGCGCTCGGGGCGCCGCTGGTCGACCTGATGGCCGACAGCGGGCTGGTCGAGTCGAAGTCCGCGGCCCGCCGGGCGGTCAAGGAGGGCGGGGCGTACCTCAACAACGTCAAGATCACCGACGAGGCGTACGTGCCGGCGTCGGACGACCTGCTGCACGGGCGCTTCCTGGTGCTGCGGCGCGGCAAGAAGTCGATCGGCGGCGTCGTCGTCGGCTGACCCGGCTCCGTGACCGCGGGTCCTCCCTCAGGGGAGGGCCCGCGCTCATGCCTCCCTCGACTCTCCCTCGACGGGATCAACGTCGGGCGGCGTCGGCTCCGGAACGGGTGAACAGGGCGACGGTGAGCCCCGGCAACTCGGCCGAGTGCCACGACGAGACCGCCTTGAATCCCGCCTCCTTGACGGCCTTCACGCGCGGCAGCTTGTCGCCTGACGCCTTGGTCCCGCGCCACACCACCCACACGCGCTTCTGATCCCGCAGCGCCTCGGCGACGTCCGTACGCTCGGGGAAGCCGAACCCGCCCGCCTCCGGCGCGGGACCCAGCCGCAGAACGTCGAGGGCCAGGTCCGGGGGCGCGTAGTAGTCGAAACCGGCACGCACCGAGCTCTGACCGAACACGATCGCGTCCCCCTCCCGCGCCGCCACCCGCCGCACCGCGCCCGGGAAGTCCTCGAACCTGCCGTTGAAGGCTCTCAGCTCGGTGTGCCGGTCCAGCCCGGCCACCGCCGCGACGCCGACCAGCAGGCACCCCGCGGCAACGGCCGCGACCGGGGGCCGCACGGCCGCCACGGCCAGGGCCGCCAGCAGCGCCAGGGCCGGGGACGTGACGAACAGGTACCGGTCCACGTACAACGGGGTGATCAGCAGCGACACCGTGAGCAGCAGGATCGGCGGCCCCACCAGCCAGGCGCCCAGCGCCGCCGACCACGTGCGCTCGCGCGGCCACGTCAGCGCCACGCCCGCGAGCGCCACGGCGAACACCGCCACGCCGGCCGTCTCCGCGCCCGCCGCCATCTTGGGGAACTTCACCAGCACCTCCGGCCCGCGCTCCTGGATCCAGCTCACCGCGTGCCGCTCGCCGTACCCCACCAGGCCGAGCACCAGCGCCGGCACGCACCCGGCGGCCAGCGCGGGCAGGGCCCGGGTCAGCAGCTCCCGGAGCCGGTCCTGACGTCGCGGCGCCGACAGCAGGATCGGCAGGTGGGCGGGCAGCGTGAGCACCGCGAACAGGTGCGTCGAGCAGACCAGCGCGACCGACACCCCGTACAGCACCCACCCGCGCCGCGGAGTCGCGCGGGTCAGGCGGTGCAGGCACCAGAAGGAGAACACCACGGCCGCCGCCGCGAACGCGTAGGGCCGGGCGAACGCGCCGTAGTAGGACACGGACGGCAGGACCGCGAACAGCACGGCGGCTGTCACCCCCGCCCGGCCGCTGTGCAGCCGCCGTCCCAGGTCGGCGAGGAAGCCCGCCGCCACCCCGATCGCCAGCGCGGAGGGCAGCCGCAGCCACAGCTCGGCCGTACCGAACTGGGTCCACAGATGCATGAACAGGTAGTACGGCAGGAAATGGCCGTCGATGTGCCGGGAAAGCTCCCACAACCCGGACAGCGAGCGGGAGGCCGCGCTGATCGTGGCCAGTTCGTCGCCGTTGAGGGAGGCGGAGCCGGAGCCGCTGAGCGCCGCCAGACCGCCCGCCGCCCCTGCCGCCCAGGCGCCCCACCAGCGGGTACGGGTGACACTCGGGGCAATCGGGGCAACTGTGGCGGCGGTCATCACCGGGGCAGAATACGCGCATAAGCTCGGGGATATGGCTGATGTGATCGTTTTCGACCTGTACGGCGTGATCGCGCGGACCCAGACGGAGGAGGCCAAGCGGCGGCTCGTCGAGCTGGCCGGGGTCTCCGGCGAGCGGTTCTGGGAGGCGTACTGGGCGTGCCGTCCCGCCTATGACGCGGGCCAAGACGGCGCGGCGTACTGGGCGGCGGTGGCCGACCACCTGGGTGCGCGGTTCGCCGACGTCCCGGCGCTGCGGCAGGCCGACCTCGACAGCTGGTGCCAGGTGGACGAGGAGATGGTCGGGTTGGTGCGCGAGCTGGCCGGCCAGGGACGCAGGCTCGGGCTGCTGTCCAACATCATCGAGGACCTGGTGCCGGTGTGGGAGACGCGGCACGGGTCATGGCTCGGCGGGTTCGCGTCGCTGACGTTCTCGTGCCGGATCGGGGTGGCCAAGCCGGACCGGCGGGCGTACGAGATCTGCGCGGAGCGACTGGGGGTGGCGCCGTCCGACGTGCTGTTCATCGACGACAACGGGGCGAACGTGGTGGCGGCGCGCGAGGCGGGCATGTCCGCGGAGCTGTTCACCTCGGCGGAGCAGGTGCGCGCGCTGACGAAGCGTCCCTGAGCCTCCCCCTGGGCGCGGCCGCGGTGGGGGAGAGGGGCCCGAGGCGAGGAGGCGCGCCGGTGTGTGGGCTGATTTGACGAGGAGAGGATGGCGACCTAGTCTTTGTCTTCGCCCGGGAGTGAGCCGGACGCCAGATGGCGGCCGGGCCCCAGGGCAAATCCCTTCACAGCGAGCCACTCGGCCGGCGTGCTTCGGCGCGTGCAGGTCCGGGCCGTTCTGGGCGCGTCCGTGTCACCGGAAATCCGGTTGATTCGACACGACCGGGGTGGCACGGTAAGTTGCGGGGGTTGCCTCTTACCAGGTGATCACCGATCTGGAGATTGACACCAGATCAGAGAGTCTGATAAGATAGCGATACGGAGTCTGCGCCTCTTGCAGTACTGAAGAGTACGCGTCCGTTTCTTGAGAACTCAACAGTGTGTTAAAAGCCAGTGCATGAACAATGCATGACCCCGTCATATCGGCGAAAGCCGGTGACGGATTCCTTTTTAGTTGGGTATCAGACCTTTAATGGAG
>NZ_JABWGN010000001.1 GCF_013363975.1 Nonomuraea montanisoli
TAAGTGGGGCTCGATCAAGGACCATTCCTCGTCGGTGAGGTCTCCACGCGCCATGCCCGATGGCCTACCAGGACCGTCGGCCATACCGCAGGCAATCCCTCTGATCTCAACTCCGTACAGGCCCTAGGTGTACTGACCACAGAGGTTGAGTACACGGTGACACGATCTTCGGGGTTGTTGAAATGAGGGAGGGCCTACGGGTTCGGTGTGGATTGCGACATCAACGCCGAGCTTCCCGGAGGCCCTCGTGTCCCACCGTAACGCCCCCTTGAGCGAAACGGGCCGGCTCCGGCTGGCCCGCTGTGTCGTCGAGGACGGCTGGCCCCTGCGCCGCGCCGCCGAACGCTTCCAGGTGGCGGTAACCACGGCCAAACGGTGGGCCGACCGCTACCGCCAGCATGGCGCAGCAGGCATGGCCGATCGCTCATCGCGGCCGCACCACAGCCCACACCGCACCCCAGCCCGAACCGAACGACGCATCATCAAGGTGCGAGTGACACGCCGGTGGGGACCGGCCCGTATCGCCTACCTGCTGGGCCTGCACCCCTCAACCGTGCACCGGGTCCTGGCCCGCTACCAGCTGGCCCGACTGACCCACCAAGATCGGGCCACCGCCATACCCATCCGCCGCTACGAGCACGATCGGCCCGGCGAGCTGGTGCATGTGGACGTTAAGAAACTCGGCAACATCCCCGACGGCGGCGGCCACCGCATCACCGATCGGCAGACCGGTCACCACAACCGCAAGGCCACCACGACCGCGCGTTACAAGCACGGCAAACCCAAGATCGGCTACTGCTACCTGCACACCGCCTTGGACGACTACTCGCGCCTGGCCTATACCGAAATCCTGCCCGATGAGACCAAAGAGAGCGCTGCCGCGTTCTGGCACCGCGCCCATGCCCACTTCACCGGCCTGGGCATCACGATCCGACGCGTTCTGACCGACAACGGCAGCTGCTACAAGTCGTTCCTATGGCGCGACACCCTCACCAGTCTGGGCATCACCCATGAACGCACCCGCCCCTACCGGCCGCAGACCAACGGCAAAGTCGAACGCTTCCACCACACCCTGGCCGATGAGTGGGCCTACAGCCAGCCCTACACCTCAGAGACCGAACGCCGCCACGCCTTCGGCCCCTGGCTCCACGCCTACAATCACCATCGAGCACACACCGCACTCAGCGGCCGTCCACCCGCCAGCCGTGTACCTAACCTCTCAGGTCAGTACAGCTAGGGCTTTCGCGTGCACGCCTTGTTCGACCTCGCGCTACGCACCCGGCATGCGGCGCGGCGAACTACTCGGCCTGTGCTGATCCGACCTGGACCTGTCCGGCGGCACCCTGGCCATCCGCCAGACCCTGCAATACGTCCCCGGCGCCGGCCTGGTCACCACCGCCACCGAGCCCCAAGCTCCGAACGCCGCATCGCCCTGCCCCGCGAATGCATCATCTCCCTGACCCGCCACCGCACCCAGCAAGACGCCGACCGCGCCACCGCGGGACCAGACTGGACCGGCACCGGCCTGGTCTTCACCACCAAGACCGGCCCCCGCTCCAGCAGCAACGTCAACTGCGACTTCCATAGCTCCCCCGTGGAGCCGGACTTCGCAAAATCCGCTTCCACGACCTGCGTCATTCCTGCGCCTCACTCTTACTGGATCAAGGCGTGGACCTTATCGTCATCAAGGAGCTGCTCGGCCACACCCACATCGCCATCACCGCCGACGAATACGCCCACGTCCGACTCCGCCTCCAACGCGACGCCATCGAACGTATGACAGGCGCTCTCGGCGACCAGCCTGACACGTAGCCGTCAGAAAACGATCACGATCTCCGTAGCCGTCAACGAAATGCTTGAATAGCATCAGCTTTCAAGCACGGCTAGATCCCAAACTCTCTCGAACTCATCGGCATTTATCCAGGCTGGTGTGAACTCTTCCTGTTCGGCGATTTCCTCGATGCTTGGAACCGGTATCTCTCCGAGTCCAGTTTGGCCTGTCGACTTCGCGAAGTCCGCGTAATCGCGGCGGCCGGACCTGTAGATCTCTACCTTGCGAACTTCATACCCTTCGTTGTCAAGTTCACTATAGAGCTCTACGGGGTAGTCGTCGAAGTCATGGCGCCAAATGACCTTGAGATAGCGCATAGCTCAGTTCCTTCCCCAGCCCCTGATCCTATCGCGGATGTCCAGGGGGCCATCATTGGGGACTACGAACACGTTATCCCGACCTTTGACGACATCGAGCCCAGTAACATCAATTTCTACGTAGTGGGTGAACCTGCGCCCAGCATACGGCACCCGCAAGAAGCAGTAGGAGAGCTGGCCGCAAGTCTTAGTACCGGGCGCGATGTCAGACAGATATTGCCCGTCCCCATAACGAGCGTCCTTAGGATTATTCGCCTTGAGAGACGGCCTGAGTTCCCCGCTATCAAGGATTCCCTTCATGCCATCCTCATTCGTGTAGTGATAGAACGTCTCGCAATCTGGATTGGTGTTATGGACCAGGACTGCTTGGTCGCCTGCGACGACATGGTAGGTGTGCGCGCGGTCAATCGTCAGGTTGTAGACCCGCTGAGTAGCGGTCCAGCTAGCGATCGCTGCGATCTGGACGTACGTGCCGGCTGCGGTCTGCAACCACATGCCGGGTTCTAGCTGGCCGGCCGGGATCCACACTTTGAGTGCCGGGACCCAGAAGGGATGGTTGTCTGTGGCGACGACCGCGCCATTCAGCTCAGCCTTCTTCCCGTCTGCATCTATGGTGATCTTGACCAGCCGCTTCATCCCTTGGCCGGCGATCAGGGCAATGACCGATTGGGGCTCAGTGCGGCCCGTCGACGGATCGGCCGCGAGCACCTTGTCGCCGATCTTGACGTTCTCGATCGGCTTGGCGCCCCCGTCCGCCATGAGCACCTTGGTGCCTTCGACGAAACTGTTGCCAGTGTCGCAGTTGAAGATCGGGGGCGGCGGAGGGTCGCCCGATTCGATCTCCGTGTTCTCGGGGTCGACAGCGGCTACCCCGTCTTCACACGTTCCTGTCCCATATCGAGAGGCATCACAGTTGATGATGGGGTTTTCATAGGCATTGGGATCGACTCCGTAGAGTTCCGCTACCGCGTCACCATTGATGAAGATCTGGTCCGGGTGCGCACACGGTTGGCCAGGGGCGCAGTTCTTAGGGGTCCCGCATCTCGACTCAGGACAGGGAGGAGGTGTGCACGGGCTCTTGCAAGGCCCGTGGATCGTGCTTTGCTTGGTGGGCTTTCGCCCCTTCTTGTCGTCGAGGTTCTGGGTTGGGATCTTCCTGCATGCAGGGGACGAACATTTCGGCTGGCCACAGCTGCCGGCTGCTGAACATCCGCGAGGCTGCTGGTGAGGAGTCGAAGTGGTGGTTGTCGGGCGCTGATCCTGCGGCTTTCCACGTACCTTCGTCTTCGGCTTGACCGGCTGCCTTGGTTCCCGCCTGTCGTCACCGTAAGAGCTTGAGGTGGTACTGGTCTTGCCTCCGGGCTTGACTGCCCCCTTGCCTTGACTGGACGCCTTGGAGGCTGCTGCTGCTGCCACCGCCGCAGCGCGAGCCGCTCTCCCCGCCTCTCGTGCAAGGCGGCCCGATATAACGGCAGCCTTTATGGCAATTTGGGCAGCACGAGCAGCCGCCACAACGGCTGCCACTGCGCGACTCATCGCAGCACGAGCCCCCGCCGCTGCCGCCGCTCCACCCAATGCGGGGGCAGCGTTTCCGACCCCTCCTGTTGTGCTTCCACGACCACCAATAGAGGCCGACATGGTCTGACCGCCCCCAGAATCGGGATGGTGACCAGTCGGATCAATATTGCTTAGAGGACCTCCATTGACATACGCGTACCGATTCGCCTGAATAGATGGCTCCGCCGACAATGTCCACGTGTCGCGGGAGCCGAACGAGCCGGTGCCCGGCTGGTACCACCGGGCATGCATGTTGACCTTGCCGCTGTCCGGGTCCGTGTACTCACCCTGGTAACCCAGCGCCGACTTCGTCCCTGTCTGTGCCAGAACCTCGCCATACGGGTTGTACGCAGTCGACCCCGACAACGCCGTACCGGAGAACGTCCCAACCAGGTCGTCGTGGATGTCGGTGAACGCCCCGAGCGCCGCGTTCGCCCCCTCCTTGACACTGACCAACCCCCCGAAGGGGTCGCGGCCGTACTTGGACTGCACCGCGCCCGCCTGGTCGGTGATGGCCACGACGTCGTTGGACAGACCCGCGTATGCGAAGCGCTGCTGCGTCGTCCGCGTCTGCCGGGTGGCCATGCGGTCGAAGGCGTCGTAGGTATACGTGGCGTCGCCGTCGTTGATGAGGCGGTCGAAGGCGTCGAACGTCAGATGCTTCGTGGTGCCGTTCTTCGTCTCCGTCGCCAGCGTGCCGCGCGGCGTGTACGTGTAGTCCGTGCCGTCACCGGACGTCAGACGGTTGCGCTCGTCGTAGGTGTAGGTCTTGTTTCCGGCCTGGATGCGGTTGCCGGAGGCGTCCCACTTGTAGGTCGTGGTCGTGCCGTCCGGGCCCTTCCAGGACGTCAGGCGTCCGGCGTGGTCGTAGCCGTAGGTGTTGTTCCCGGCTCCCGCCGTCCCCTCCGTGATCTTGGAGGTGAGGTTGTCGTCCTTGTCCCAGCCATAGGTGATCTTGGCTAACTGGCCGCCGGTGCTGTTCTTCAGTGTGTGGGTGGCCACGCGGTCCACGGCGTCGTACGTGTAGACCTGGGTGTTGACCGGGTTGGTGGACGAGACGGTGCTGAGCCGGTCGGCCTTGTCGTAGTCGTAGGTGTTGGTGCGGCCGCTGACCGGATCGGTGACCGTCCTGAGGCGGTTGTCGTCGTCCCAGGTGTAGGTCGTGGTGCCGCTCGCGTCGATCTGCTGGGCCGGGTTGCCCATCGAGTCGTAGGCGAACGCACTCGTCTGACCGGTCGGTCCGGAGACCTTGGTCAGCAGGCTGCGGTCGTTGTACTCGAGGACCTGGTCGTTCATCTTGGTGACGCGGTCGGCCAGGTCGTAACCGTACGTCTTGTCGTCGGTGTACAGCCCCTCGCCCGAGCCACTGACCTTCGTCACCCGGTCGAGCTGGTCGAACTCCCTGTCCAGGCGCACTCCGCCGGGCTGGATCAGCGCCGTCTCGTTGCCCGCGACGTCGTAGACGTGGGTCCACGTACGGTCCGCCAGGTTGGGGTGGGCGGTGGTGGAGGGCTCGGTGAGGGTCTCGATGAGCCCGAGCGTGTTGTACGCGGTCCAGGTGGCGTTGCCGCGCCCGTCGGTGAGGCGGGTCCGCGCCCCCGAGGCGTCGTAGCCGAAGCTGGTCGTGATGGACTCGGTGTCCGAGACGGGCTCGACGAGTTCGGTCAGCTGGTTGGTCGCGTCGAACGTCCGCTTGGTGACGTGCCCCTCGCCGGATGTGACCTTGGTGAGGTTGCTGGCGAGGTCGTAGCCGTAGCCGCGCGTCTTGACGGTCGCGCCCTGCTTGTCCACGTTCTTCAGGCCGGTCAGGCGGCCAGCGAGGTCGTAGTCGGCGATGAGGGCGTTGCCGAGCGCGTTCGTGACCTTCGCGGGACGGCCGACGACGTCGTAGTCGAAGGTCGACGTGTTGGTGACCGGGTCCGTCTCCGTGCGCACCTCGGACGCGGCGTTGACCGTGTAGGTGGTGGACTTGTTGCTGGGCGGGGTCACCTTGGTGAGGGCGCTCGCGTCGTTGTACTCGTACTTGGTGACGTACGCGGCATTGGTCGGCTTGCGCTCCACGAGTGTGCTGGTGATCCGCCTGCCGAGGTCGTCGTACGTGGCCTCGGTACGCGCGCCGGTCGGGTCGATGGCCGCGAGTTCCTCGCCCAGCAGGTCGTAGTCCGAGATCCACTGGCCGGCGGGCTGCCCCTGCGCCGCCGGTGGGTCCGTGGCGCGGACCGGGTTGTCAAGCGCGTCGTACTCGATCGTCGTGACCTGGCCGCGAGGGTTCGTCGTCTTCGTCAGGCGGCCGGCCTTGTCGTATTCGTAGAGGACCTTGGGCGTGACGGCCGTGCCGCCGGGCGGCGTGTACGGCATGCCCGTCACCGACCTGAGCTGACCAGCGCGGTCGAAGCCCGATGTGGTGATGCGGCCCTCCGGATCGACGGCGTGCGTCTGCCGGCCGACGGCGTCGTAGCCGAACTTCGTGGTGACGCGGTCGTCGCGGGCGGCTCCGGCCTTCTCGACCTTCACCGGCGGTGACTTGACCTCGATCAGCTGGTCGTTCAGGTCGTAGCGGAGCGTCGTGGTGAACGCGGCCGCGTCGGCGCCCGACGCGTTGCCCCGGGGATCGACCGCCTCCACGACCAGGCCCCGGTCGTCCACCTTCCAGGTGGTCGTCACGTCTGCCCCGTCGTTCTTGACGGTCTGGCGGACGAGACGGTCCTCCTTGTCGTAGGCGTACTCGGTCGTCTCGACGCGGGTGGTGTCGGCCGCGGACTGCTTGGAGGCGAGGATGTTGCCGTTGGCGTCGTACGTGTAGCCCGTCTTGCGGCCGAGCTCGTCCGGGTCGAGCGTCTCGGACGTGAGCCTTCCTGCGGCGTCGTAGACGTAGTCGACGCGGACCTTGTTCCCACCGGCGACCTGCCGGGTGACGTTGCCTGCGGCGTCGTAGGTGTTCCTCTCGAGGACCACGTTCGTGGTGGTGGTCAAGCCGTTCAGCTTGGCGTCGGTGGCCGTGGTCTCCGAGAGCAGGTCGTCCCTGTAGTAGGTGTAGGAGGTCGTGCGGCCCATGGCGTCCTTGCGCGTGGCCAGTCGCCCGCCGTCGTCGTACGAGAACGACTCGAGCGTGATCTCCTTGGGGGCGGTCGGAGCGACGGGGCTGCCGGTCCAGTTCTTCAGAGTGCGGGAGGCCAGCTCGCCGCGCTTGGTGTAGGTGTAGCCGAAGATCGAGCCGAGCTCGTCGGTCACCGTGACCTTGCCGCCGATCTCGTCCCAGGCGGTGCGGATGACGCCGCCCTCGGGATCTGTGGCGGTCTCCTCGCGGCCGTGGGTGTCGTAGGTGTAGCCGAAGACCTGCTCCTGGTCGCCGCCGGTCAGGTCCTTGACGGTCTCCGAGAGGGTGTTGCTGTCGGGGTCGTACGCGTACGTGGTCTGCGCGGTGTGGGTGACGCCGGTGACCTCGTTCTTGACCCCTGGGCTGGTCTGGGTGGCGACGCGTCCCAGCAGGTCGTAGGTGTAGGTCGTCTTCGCGCCGTCCGGCTGGGCCTTCGAGATCTCGGTCTCGCTCGTCACGCGTCCCAGGACGTCGAACTCGGACGCGATGACCAGACCCTCGGGCATGGTCTGCTCGGCGAGATCGCCCGCGGACGTGTAGCGGTAGCTCGTCGTGTTGTTCCGGGCGTCGGTGCGCGACTTCACCAGGCCGGCCGGGGTCGTGCCACCGCGTACGGCGGGCTCGGTGCCGTCGGTGTAGGCGATCGTGGCCGAGCGGCCGTTGGGGAAGTCGGGCGTGGCCGGAGTGATCTGCTTGGTCTGCTCGCCGTACTGGTTGTACTCGAAGGTCGTGGCGTACGTGTTGTCGGTGGAGCTGGCCGAGCGGGCGTCACGTACCTTCAGGACGCGGTCGTTGCGCAGGTCGAACTTGTCGTCCTTGTTGAGGTAGTACTCCATGTACGCGGTCTGGCAGCTGTCGACGGTGCGGCAGGTCTCCGTGGAGAGGGTGTTGCCGCGCTCGTCGTTCTGCCACGTGGTCCAGTTGTTGTTGGGGTCGATCCGTTCGTACAGGAAACCGCCGGAGTCGTAGTAGTACTTGGTCTCCTTGCCCAGCTGGTCGGTCTTGGACATCAGCCGGTAGCCGCGCCAGGCGTCATGGACGGCGGTGATCTTCTCGTTCTTCGGGTCGGTGACCACGACTGTGGAGGTGCCGGCGGCGCGGTCGACGGTGCGCTCGCCCAGTTGCCAGGTGCCGCCGTGCTGGTCGGTGTGGGTCTTGATGCGCTCGGTGGCGGGGTCGTAGGTGTTGACGGCCCAGACCCGGCCCGACGGGAGCGTGATCTTGGTGAGGAGGTAGGGCGCCTGAAGGCGGGCGGCGTAGTGGCGGGCCACCTCGGCCGCCGACAGGGGGCGATCATAGATGGCTATCTCATCGATGGAAGCTGTCAGTCCTCCGCCACCGACGTCGAGGTAGTCCAGTGCACTGGTGCCGGTGATGGGGGCGTTGAGAGTGCCGGCGGCTTGGCCGTCTAGGTACAACGTCTGTACGTCACCACCTGCGGCAAGTACGACGTGGTGCCACGCACCGTCCGTGACTGTGGCGTTGCTGACGATCGGGGTGGTCGTCTGGTGCAGCGACGCGGACAGTTTGCCGGCCGACGTGATCTGCAGCAGCGGGCTCGACGTCGTGTCGTAGTACGCGTGAGCCCGCATGATCGTGCCGGTTCCGGTGGTCTTGAACCACGTCTCCACCGAAGCCCACTTGCCCACCCGGGGGATGATGCCGTTTGGCAGCCTGATGTTCTCGCTGGTCGAGGCACTGATGTCCACGGCCGTGTCAGCGGTTCCGGCCAGCGCACCTGACCTACCCAGAGTGACCTGACTGTAGAAGATGTCTTCAGCACCCCAGCCCAGGTCCTTACCCTGGTACCCCTCCTGCTCGCCGAGCCGCCAGTAACCGAGCGGATCAGAGTCCAGGATGGTGCTGCGATACAGCGAGCCGGGGCTGTGCTCATAGAGCGTGCAGCCGTCTGCCGGGTCGCAGACCTTCTCTAGCACGTCGCCGTTGTAGGTGTAGGACCAGGTGAGCGGCTTGCCGTCCACTGCGTCGGTCGACACCGCGGTGACGTGCGCGCCAGTCCAGGAGAAGGTGAGCGAGCGACCACCGGGTGCTGTCACCTTGGACAGCTTGCCGTCGGTCCCGTATGTGAGCTCCTGGACGCGTCCCCGGTTGTCGGTAACCTTGAGGAGTCGGCCACCGCTGTCGAACAGGTAGGAGGTGGAGGACTTGTCCATCAGGCGCCAGCTACCATCGCTGCCCTTGGAGAGCGTGGCGTACATGCCGGGTGGCGGCTGGTAGGCTCCGTCGCTCTTCTTGGCGAAACGGACCTGACGGCCGTCGGGGTAGTTGACTAGCGCGGCCTCGCGACCCGCCACATTCTCAGCGGTGATCCGCATGTCCCATCGAGTGGCCCAGCCGGCGCCGAAAGCGCCGTCCCGCCGTGGGTCCATGCTGTTGAACGACCGCACCACCGACAACGGCGGCCCGGCGGCCGCCACCACGGCGTCGGTGGAGGTCGTGGTGTAGTTGCCGGACTGCTGGTTGAATTCCTGCCCGTTGATGCCCCGTATCGACAACTGCGAGGTGATAGTCGGCTGCCGCACGCCCACCACCAGCGTGTACTCCTGGGAATAGCGGCTCTGCCCGCCGATCGTCGAGGCGTCAGTGACCTTGACCCGCCACCAGTATTGGCGGCCCCACGCCAGCGTGCCTTCCGGGATGGTCCAACTGCTGGACTCGTTGCAGCAGTACGGATTGTGGTTTGAGCAGCGGGACATCCACGGGGTTTCGCAGATCTCGAACTCATAGCTGATCTTGCCGGTGTACCAGGTCGTGGCGGTGACGGCCAGGGTCGGCGTTGTCGACATGATCTGAATGCCGTTGTCAGGGGACATCGAGGTCACGGTGGGCGGCTGCGGCTTGGGGCAGTCGCCGATCTGCATCCAGCCGGTCGGCTGCTCATGCGGCGGGTATATGTTCAGGTTCGCCGGGATGTTTTGGATAGCTTTCCAAATGCGCTGCCCCGCCGCGACATAGGTGCCGTACGCCACGTACACGCCCTTCTGCCACGGCGAGTACGAGCCACAGGGGGGATCGCACGGAGCCCATGGCCCGCAAGCCTGGGTGGAGGCCACGCCCGCCTTCGTCGCTGTCGGGCTGGGGGTGGGAGATGTCTGGCGGGAGGACGCGGTGCTTCGCACCCTGACCAGTCCGGAACGTTCCTCCTGCGGCAACGCCTTCTTCAGCGGCTTGGCCTTGCCCTTCGGCGTCCCTGGATCCGCAGTCGTGCGGGTGGCATTCGCCGGCGCCAGCGACGGTAAGCCCGCGGCGGTTCCCCAAGACTGCTTCGGCGTCTCGGCCGAGCCTCCCGCGGCCTGCGGCACTTCCACGGAGGCGGCCGCCACCACCGGTTGGGGATCGAGCCCCAGCAGCCCGGGAAGCATCACGGCCAACAGCGTGATCACCAGGATGCGGGCACGGCGATCCCAAGGCAGCAAGCGGCGCATACGCCGTCACACTCCGAACCACGTGGGGCGTCCCGGGGAACGCCGGACGAAGCTCCACCCCCGTCTCAGCCAGATGACAAGGTCTCTGACTCGCGCGGCTCGGAGCGCGTTGCTCAAACGGACGAAGCGTAACTTCCGCCTGAAACGGCCACAAGATCGAATCAAGTCATACAAAGATCACGGATGGTGACTTACCGCTCTTGATCCCCGCCCCTTGAGCCACTTGTCAGACGATCTTTGCCACCACCTCCCGGCGCCCGGTCATCCTCTTGGCAGTGAGAGTCAAGGGCCGCCGACTGGTCAGGCTGGTATCGGCATGAGACTCCTCGCACAGAGGTACTCCAAGCCGCACACACGAGCGGGCGCGAAGCTGGGAAGAAAGAACGATGACGAACTTTCCCAAGTGGAGCAACGTCCGTGCCGACGTCGTGGCCGCTTCCGGCGGAGAAGAGGCCGTGACGGAAGCCCGGCGGCACAACCAGGCCTATATCGACGGATATCTGCCGGCCGAGGCTACTCGGGCTGAGGTGGTGGACCGAGTGAGCGCGTCCAGGTGCCAAGTCTCGCAGGCGGAGCACGGCGAGGTCTGAGCACCACGGTTGGTCTCGAGCGATGCCGGCCAGAACACCCAGTCGGAGGCGTGGGCGCGATCGCCTGAGCTCGCCTGGCCTTGAGTGTCGATATGTCTCAACCGAGCGACGCGTTGCGGCACCACGGGACCGCACGTCCTGACCGACCAACAGACACACAGGCATTCCCTCCAGGCAAGGAACAAGGCGCAACATCCGAGCTATGGTGGCCTCAGTCCCTGGCCCACGGCATATACGGAGGTCAAACGTATGTCGAGTCCGCAGCACCGCCTGGAGGAAGCGCGAGGAATCCTCGCGGCCCGCCTCCGCGAGATCCGGAGCGCGGCCGGTATAACCGGCCGCGACCTGGCACAACAGGCAGGATGGCACTTCAGCAAGGTCTCCAAGCTCGAGAACAACAAGCAACTCCCGAGCGAGACCGACGTCCGGGACTGGTGCCGGATCTGCGAGGCAGAGTCTCAGACGACGGATCTGGTCGCCAGCGTCCGGAACGTGAACGCCTTCTACACCGAGTGGCGGCGGCTCGAGGAGACCGGTATCGGTCAGGTGCAACGATCCTTCCTTCCGCTGTACGAGCGGACCAGCCAGTTCCGGGTCTTCCAGCACAGCGCGATCCCTGGACTCATCCAGACCCCCGCGTACGCGCGCGGGCACCTAAAGAAGATCGTCGGCTTCCGGGGGATCCCGGACGACGTGGACACCGCCGTCGAAGCACGCATGAGGCAGCAGGACGTCATGACGACCGGCGCGCGCCGGTTCGCGTTCCTGATCGGCGAGCAGGCGCTTCACACGCCGTACTGTGCGTCGGCCGAGATGGCGGCGCAGATGGACCAGCTCATCGACCTGACGCGACGCGTGAACGTCAGTATCGGAGTGGTCATCTGGCGACCCGAGACCGGCATCTGGCCGCCGGAGAACTTCTGGATCTACGACACCGAGCAGGTACGCGTGGACACGATTCCGGGGCAGGTTCGCGTCAAGGCACCAGGCGATGTCGCCCTGTACGAGAAAGCATTCCAAGCGCTGTCCGAATCGGCGGTCTACGGCGACGAAGCGCGGGCTCTATTCGCTGCGGCGCAGCGAAAGTGGAGCGGACAGAGCTGACCAAAACGGGATGTTGCGAGGGTCTGCGAGAAACCTCAAGCAACATCGTGGACCCTCGACAAACACCATTCGTACCTTGCTGGTATGGAGTCCTTGACCAGCCGTCAGGCACACCCGTCCGACAAAGTTCCGGTCGAGATCAACAGGATGTCGATCTTCGTTCCGAGAAACACGACAAGCGTCTACCTCGCACAGGCTTACATCAACGCGATGAAGCCCGAAGAGGTATCCGGAGCGATCCTTACGACCGACCTCATGTTCGCCTGGACGTGGTTGATCGAAGGACTGGATGACGACGGCTGGGGTGAAGTCGTCGTTTTCGATGTGGCGATCAAAACGTTTCCCCGCTGGCATCGAAATCTAGGCCGAATCGACGGCCCGACGAAATACCCCAACCCCCTCCAGTACACCCGCGTCGACCCATGACGGCGCCGCGCAAGTCCAGCCTTGAGTGGTTCCCCTATATCGCTCGGGGCACGCGGTCGAGGACCAAAGAGGTCGTCGCCCACGGCAATGTCGAATACGAACAATGCGTAGAGGGCGGCCTCTTTCTCATACGACGCATAGAACGGGCCCGGTCCGGGTCGCCCACGGTCTTGGAGATCGGCCGTGGCATGACACGCACCCGCGTACTGGGTCTTTGGCAGCAGATTCTCCGCAATACCACTGAGCTCAGGCTTCCGCAGTGAACTTCTCACAGCTGCTCGGGCGACTCCAGCGCCTCCTTCAAAGCCTGCAGGAAGAGGACCGCGTCGCGGCCGTTGTTGAGGCGGTGGTCGTAGGCGAGGCCGATCGTCGCCACCGTACGGTCGCCCTCCGGCTGCGGCGAGGCCAGGGCGAGGGCGCAGGCGTGGCCCGGGGCGATGATCGGGATGGCCAGGGCGATGTCCGGGCCGCGTGTCCGCGAAGATCACCGTCCTTCGTTGCCGAGCGCCTGCCGCAAGGCATCGGCAGACGCAGTGACCTGCGTGTCCAGAGCCCGGCGGATGGCGGCGACGTCCGAACCCACCTCAGCCGGAGTGGCGCCATCGAGGACCCGTCGCATGAGCGCTGACGCCACGACCACGCCGTCCGCGTGCCTGCACGCCTCCACGGCATGTTCGGGCGTGGAGATGCCGAACCCCAGCAGAACGGGGCGGGTGGTCAGTTCGCGCAGCCGTGCCGCCACCGACCGGGCGGAGTCCGGCATCGAAGCGCGCTCGCCCGTGGTGCCCATGACCGTGACACCGTAGATGAAGCCGCGGCTCTCCTCGGCGATGCTGCGCAGCCTCGCCGGCGGCGTGGACGGTGCGGCGAGCAACACGAGATCGATTCCGGCAGCGGTGGCGGCCACCGAGAGCGAGCCTGCTTCGTCATGCGGCACGTCGGGCACGACCAGCCCGCTGACACCCGCCTCGGCCAGCCGGGCGCAGAACGCCTTAGCGCCCGCCCGGAACACGATGTTGCTGTACGTCATGACCACGAGCGGCACCTCGACGGCCGCCGAGGCGATCTCGTCGAGCAGCCGGTCGGGCGTGACGCCCCGCCGGAGCGCCCGGTCCGACGCCTCCTGGATCGTGCCCCCGTCGAGCATCGGGTCGGAGAACGGCAGGCCGATCTCGACCGCGTCCGCACCGGCGTCCGCGTAGGCGCGCACGTACGCAAGCCAGTCGTCGGTCAGGCCACCGGTCACGTACGGCACCAGCAACGCCCGGCCCGCGTCGCGCCGCGCCCTCAGGTACGTCTCCAAGGACTCCTCGGTCATGGCAACCTCGCAAGCTGGTCGGCGTCCTTGTCGCCGCGACCGGACAGAGTGACGAGCACCGTCGAGCCTGGCGGCAGTTCGGGCGTGCCGGCCGCCCGGAGCACCCAGGCCAGGGCGTGGGCCGATTCGAGCGCCGGGAGGATTCCCTCGGCCCGGGCGAGCCGCGCCACCGCCGCGATCGCCTCGTCGTCGGTCACCGAGAGGTAGGAGGCGCGACCCAGGTCGGCGAGATGAGCGTGTTCCGGCCCGATTCCCGGATAGTCGAGTCCGGCCGAGACGGAGTGAGCCTCTCGGATCTGACCGTTCTCGTCCTGGAGGACGTGGGAGTAGAAGCCGTGCAGCACGCCCGGCTCTCCCGCGGTCATCGCCGCCCCGCCCGCCGGCTCGACCCCGACGAGCCGGGCCGGCGTGTCGACGAAGCCCGCGAACGTGCCCGCCGCGTTGGAACCGCCGCCCACGCACGCCACCACCACGTCGGGGGTGCCGCACGGCAACAGGCTCGCGCACTGCCCGCGCGCCTCTTCGCCGATCACGCGCTGGAACTCGCGGACCAGCCAGGGGTACGGGTGGGGGCCCATCACCGAGCCGATGCAGTAGTGCGCGTCGTCCGCGGACGCCACCCAGTGCCGGAGCGCCTCGTTGCAGGCGTCCTTGAGGGTGCGGCTGCCGCTGGAGACGCCGATGACCTCGGCGCCCAGCAGGCGCATGCGGAACACGTTGAGCGCCTGGCGCTCCATGTCGCGCTCCCCCATGAAGACGGTGACGTCCAGACCGAGCAGTGCTCCGGCGGTGGCGGTGGCGACTCCGTGCTGACCGGCTCCGGTCTCGGCCAGCAGGCGCGTCTTCCCCATGCGCCGGGCGAGCAGAGCCTGCCCCAGCACATTGTTGATCTTGTGGGATCCGGTGTGCGCCAGGTCCTCCCTCTTGAGGAGCAGCGTCACGCCGAGCTCGGCGGAGAGCCGCAAGGCGGGCGTGACGGGGGTGGGGCGACCTGCGTACAGCTCCAGCGTCTGGTTCAACGTCGCACGGAACGTGGGATCCCCCCAGGCGTCGCGGAACGCCTCTTCGAGTTCTTCACAGGCGGGCACCAGTGACTCCGGTACGAACCGGCCGCCGAAACGACCGAATCGACCGGCGGCGCCGGGGTCATCCATGATCGATCGATGCCGGTGGGCGAGGTCGTCCCCCGGACCCCACAACACGAGACTCATGCGGCCTCCGTTCTAGAACTGTTGGGGAGAGTATCGGCGAGGCCCCGGCGCCGCGCAAGCCCGCAGCGCTCCGGCGCGTCGTCCTCGACGCCCACGGACAGGGGTTCCAGCGGCGACTTCCGGCCCGCGGGGGCTTGGATACGATGAGCCCTCATGGAGAACTCGGGCGGCGCCGGAAGCCCACCGCGGCCGAAGTACCGGATCCTTCAGGACGAGCTGTCCGACCGGATTCGCCGCGGCGTCTACCGTCCTGGCCAGGCTCTCCCCGCGCAGCGCAAGCTGGCCGCCTCCCTGGGCGTGACCCTGATGACCCTGCGGCAGGCGCTGCGAGCCCTGTCCGACCAGGGGCTCGTGGTCCAGGAGCCGGGCCGGGGCACCTTCGTCACGTCTCCGGTGGCGGCCTACCGGCTGGAGACCCTGCGCAGCCTCGCCGATGATCTGCGCGCCCAAGGGCGCGACGTCGCCACCAAGGTCCTGTCGGTCGAGGTCCGCCGGCTGCCTTCAGCGGTGGCGGCGAGCCTGGGGGCCTCCGACGACGCCTGGGGGCTGCGTCTGGAGAGGATGCGCCTGGTGGACGGCGATCCCGCGATCCACCAGGATTCCTGGGTGCCCGAGCCGTACGCCTCGATGATCCGGGGAGAGGACTTCGAGGTCATGCCCCTCTACCACGCGCTCGCCACCCTGTGCGGCGCCGCCATCGCCTCCGCCACCGAGGCGATCCGGCCCGTCGCACTGCCGGCCCGTCTGGCGGAGATCCTCCGCCTGCCCGCCGGCAGCCCGGTGTTCTCCAGCGAGCGCGTCACGCGGAGTCTGGACGGCGCCGCCCTGGTCCACGACCAGGCCCACATCGACGGCAGCCGCATGCTCATCCGCGCCGACCGCCTCGCTCGCTCCATGTCCCTGCACTGGAGCCTGCACCAGTAGGGAGTCCGGAGGCACAGAGGCTCACAACTCCCCCGGTGACTCCAGCGACTCCTTCAGCGAATGGAGGAAGAGGACCGCGTCGCGGCCGTTGTTGAGGCGATGGTCGTAGGCGAGGCCGATCGTCGCCACCGTACGGTCGCCCTCCGGCTGCGGCGAGGCCAGGGCGAGGGCACAGGCGTGGCCCGGGGCGATGATCGGGACGGCCAGGACGATGTCCGGGTCGTGGTGCAGGGTGACCGCGATGTTCGCGCCCCGCAGGTCGGCCTCCTTGAACGTGCCGTGCTGGGCCTGCTTGCGGTAGGCCGTCATGGTCTCGGCGATCTCGGGGAGCCCCGGGCGGCCGCGGACGACCGGGACGTACAGGCCCGTGCCCAGGTCGATGGTCACCCCCACCGCGGGCGTCTCGGGGATCACGGCGGTCGCCTCGTCCACGAGTCCGGCGAAGAACATCGGGTGCCTGTCGTGCAGGGACGCGACCGCGGCGATGAGCAGGTCCGGGAGGCCGACCAGCTTGCGGAGTCGTCTGGTGAGGTCGCGGGTAAGGGCCAGGGCCGCTCCCACGTCCACCTTGATCGCGGTGTACGCGGCGGGGATGGTCCGGTGGGAGAGCGTCACGGTCCGTCCCACCGCCCTCTGGTGAACCGAGAGGGCCGCCTGCGAGGCTGAAGAGCCGGACGCGGCCAGGCGTTCGACGTCCGCGCGGCGCACCACCTTCACGTCCAGGGTGCGGACCAGCGCCGGGTCGAGGCCGAGGCTGTCGATGAGCTCCTGGGCCGGGGCCGTGACAATCGGTCCCCCTTCCTGCGATGCGAGGACCGGAGCGGGAGTCTGCGCGGCCGGCTCGGCACCATCACACGTGATCCGCGCCAACGGGTCGCCCGGGCGGCAGACGGCGCCCTGCGTGAGGAGGTGCGTGAGCGTGCCGTCCTCCTCCGCCGTCAGCTCCTCCACCGCCTTCGACGTCTCCAGCGTCGCCACCGGCTCGTCGCGCCGCACCGGCGCGCCGTCCGCGGCGAGCCACTCCAGCAGCGTGTACTCCGAGTCGTTGTTGTTGAGCTTCGGGACGCGGAGCTCACCCATGCAGACCCTCCAGTACGGCCGAGCGGATCGTCGTGTCCTGCACCAGCACCTCCCGCTCCAGGTGGACGGCCGTCGGGATGACGCTCGGGGCCGAACTGACCAGGGCGACGGGGCGGCGCAGCGTCCCCCACAGCCGCGTGTGCAGGCCGGCCGCGACGTGCTCGCCCCACGTGCCGCCGGCCGTGCCGTCCTCCGCGACGCACACGAGCCCGGTACGCGCCAGCAGCGGCACGAGCTCCGGCACCCCCGCCGGGTCGAACGGGTGCAACCGCGACGGCACGAGCAGCGCCCCCGCCAGGTCGTGCTCCAGCAGCAGCGTCCGCATGGCCGACACCGCCCGGTGGACGAGGCCGCCGGGGACGATCAGCGTGTAGTCCGGGTCGCCGCCGTCGGCCAGCTCCACCACGGCGACGTCGTCCACCGGCCGCCAGGCGAACAGCTCGTCCACGGCCCCCTCCCCGTACATGGGACGGGTGTAGAGGACCTTGTCCTCGAACAGCAGACACGGCTCGCCGAGCGCGAGCATGCGGTCGAGCACGGCGCGGTTGTCGTGGAACGGCGTCACCTCGAACAGCGACAACCCCGGAACCCCGAGGAAGTGCTTCTGCAGGGTCTGGCTGTGCGTGGGGCCGTAGCCGCGGTGGCCGCCGGAGGGGCAGCGGACGACCAGCGGCATGGGGACGCGCCGGCCGTACATGGTGACCGACTTGGCGGCGAAGTTCATGATCTGGTCGAACGCGAGGGCCGCGAAGTCGCCGAACATGATCTCGACCACGGCCTTCTCGCCTGCCAGCGCCAGCCCGGCGGCGGCGCCGGCGATGGCGCCCTCGCTCAGCGGCGTCGCGAGCACGCGGTCCGGGAAGCGCTCCGACAGCCCCTTGGTGATCTTGAAGGCGCCGCCGTACGGGTCGAGGATGTCCTCGCCGAGGACGTACACGGAAGAGTCGTCCCGAAGCAGCCCGTGCAGGGCCCGGTTGAGGTTCTCCCCCACTCTCATGAGCCACCCCACGACGCGGGAGGCCGGGCGGCGACCTCGGCGGCGACGCGCTCGACCCGGTCGTGGGCCGCGGCCTCGATCCGGGCCGACTGGGCGGGGTGGGCGGCCCGGTAGGCGGCGTACCAGTCGATCAGCGGCGCACCGGGCGGCCGGACGTCGTCGCCCTTGCTGTGCGGACCGAGCCGGTGGGTGCGGAACTCCAGCACCAGCGGCCCGGGATCGGTCCGCGCCTCCTCGATCAGCGGCGCCACCTCGCGCCTGACGGCGGCGACGTCCAGGTCGTCGAGCGCGTGGTGCCGGACGCCGAACGCCGCCGCCCGGCCCGCCACCGTGCCGGCCATCTGCGCCGACGTGGGCGTGGACTGGGCGATGCCGTTGTGCTCGACGACGACCAGGAGCGGCAGCCGCCAGAGCGCGGCCATGTTCAGCGCCTCGTACACCGCCCCCTCGCCCCAGGTGCCGTCGCCGATGTAGGCGCAGGCCAGGGCGCCGGGCTCGTGCCGTTTGAGGTGGAGCGCCACGCCGGCGGCCACGGGCAGGCTCTGCCCCTGCACGCCGGTGGACAGGTAGCGCCCGCGCCGCAGGTGCTGGCTGCCGCCCACCCCGTCGCAGACGGCCCCCTTACGGCCCATGATCTCGGCCAGCAGCCCCTCGGGGTCGTCGAAGCGGGCCAGGTAGTGGCCGTGGCCGCGGTGGTTGCTGAAGATCCAGTCGCTGTCGCGGAGCAGGGGCCGCAGCGAGACGGGGACGTACTCCTGCCCGAGGCAGGTGTGGGTGGTGCCGTTGAGCTCCCCCTGCGCGAAGAGCGCGAGCAGCTTCCGCTCGAAGCAGCGGATCAGCAGGAGCAGTGCCAAGTCCTCGTCAGCCAGCCCGTTCATAGGCCCCTTTGAGTCCCCGAAAATCGCGGAAAAAGCCCGAAAAATCCCTGGAAAGGCTATCCAACCGTGCCTATCCCGTCCACAGTCTCGATCACGCGGCGCGTCCCCTCGACGTAAGTGCCGAACGGGCTTCTGATCGCTCCCCGTACGGGACTACCTTCTGATCCATGACCCCTCTGGAGCCACTGAGATCCCCCTACCGGCCCCGCCGGACCCGGTCCTTAGGCGTGACGATGACGGCCGGGTGGAGCGTGAAGGTCATCGGCATCACCGCGGAAGAGGAGCTGCCCGACGACTTCGAGGTGGAGGCCGCGCTGCAGGCGGCCGAGCAGGACCTGCCCGAAGGGGGCGGGGTGGCGTTCGTCATCGTGGACCGCGGCACCGACGCGCTGTGGGCGAGCGTCTGCTGGTGGCGCTCCGACATCCTGTTCCAGCGGATGTGGCGGGCCGAGCGGGGCTCGACCGACCTGCGCCGGATGCCGCTCGACGCGCCGATCGGCTGCGTCTGGCAGTTGGTGGCCATCGACTGCGAACGGCGGGCCTGGGTCGAGCACGTGCTGGCCCGGCCGCACGACCCCGACCTCACCGGCTACCTGGCCGCCGACCCCATGGTGGAGGCGACCTGACGGACGGCCTTAAGGACGCCGGAAGAGGATCGTAAGGCGGCCCCGGCATCGTGGGACACGTCAGACGGACGAACCCGCGAACGAAAGGCACGACGATGACGCAGACCGCGCAGTTCGAGATCACCCGGGTCCTCGACGCCCCCCGCGAGGAGGTCTACGCCGCCTGGACCGAGCCGCGGCGCCTGTCCCGCTGGTTCGGCCCCCGTTCCTTCACCGCCCCGGCCGAGCGGATCGTCGCCGACGTCCGGCCGGGCGGCGCGTGGCAGGTGGTCCTGGTCGGCGAGGGCGGCTTCGAGGCCCCGCTCGGCGGCACCTACCGCGAGGTGGACGGCCCCGGCCGGCTGGTCTTCACCACCGGCGACCCGGACAACCCGGGCGACGGCCCCGCCTCGGTGGTCACGCTGGAGCTGACCGAGACGGACGGCAGGACCGCGATGCGCTTCCACCAGTTCGGGGTCAACACCGACGAGGAGCATGCCCGGCAGGCCAAGGCGGGCTGGACCGAGTTCTTCGACCGGCTGGCCGAGCACGTGGCCCAGGCATGACGACCCGCCTCAGGCCGGCCGCCCAAAGGCCCGCCGCTCGGAGGCCCGCCGCTCGAAGGCCCGCCCCTCGAAGGCCCGCCCCTCGAAGGCCCGCCCCTCAAAGGCCCGCCCCTCACAGTCCGAGCGCGTCGGCCGGTTTGAGCCGGCCGCCCTCCTCGTACAGCGCGTCGAACGCCTCCTCGCCCAGCGCCGCGCGCACCCGCTCGACGACGCGCCCGATCTCCTCCGCCTGCGACGGCCCCGCCGGCATCTGGCTGGCCTCGCGGGCGGCGGCGGCCAGCCCGAGCAGCCGCGCGGCCCGCTCGGGCGAGCCGAGGGCGGCCAGCGCGGAGGCGACCCCGTCCACGGCGGACGCGACGGTGGCCGGGTCGCCGACCCGCTGCGCCGCGGTCAGCGCCTCCTGGTGCAGCGCGCGGGCCTGCTCCGCGTCGCCGAGCCGTTCGCGCAGGTATCCCAGTTCGACGAGGGTGCTGGGCAGGTGCAGCGCGGGCTCGGCGTCGGGGTGGCGCGGCACGCCTTCGAGCAGGTGCAGCAGGTGCCGCTCGGCCACGTCGAGCCGCCCGGCCCGGCGCGCGGCGAAGGCGAGGCCCATCTCGGCCATGACCGTGCCCTCGCGGAAGCCCTGCTCGACCGACAGCCGCAGCGCCCGGCCGCACAGCTCCATCGCCTGCTCGTAGTCGCCGCTCTGCAGCGCGTTCCAGCCCAGCCACGCCGTACGGCGGGCGGCCTCGTTGCCCATCCCGAGCTCCTCGGCCACCCGCAGCCCGTCCTCGAACAGCCGACTGGCCGCATCGGCGTCGCCCTTCATCGCGGCGAGGCCGGCCAGCCACTCCGTGGCCTGGAGCAGCCCCCACCGGTCGCCGAGCTTGTCGAAGAGGCGGACGCTCTCCTCGCTGTCGCGTTCGAGGGCGACCACGTCGCGGGCGGTGAAGGCGTCGCGGGCCCGCTTGCTGAGGGCCGCGGCGACGCCCCATTCGTCGCCGATCGCGCGGAACGTGGTCAACGCTCCGCCCACCAGCTCCTGCGCCGTCGGCAGGTCGGAGGTCGCCATGCCGAGGAAGAGCTCGGCCCTGGCCCTCTCGCGAGGGTCGGCGACGGCGGCGGTGTCCCAGGTGGCCTCGTCGCCGAGGATCATCGTGAACCCGGCCCGCCAGGCCGCCGCCCGCGCCCGGCCGGGCGCCTCGCCGTGGAGGGCGAGGGCCGTCTCCAGCGAGCGCCTGGCCTCGCCGGGCCTGCCACGCAGGTACCAGTACCAGCTCAGCGCGTTGACCAGGCGGATCGCGGTGTCCGCGTCGTGGCCGCGGGCCGCCGTCTCCAGGGCCGCGCGCAGGTTCGCCGCCTCGGCGTCGAGCCGTTGCAGCCACGCGCGCTGGTCGTGCCCGTACAGGGCGGGCTCCGCCTGCTCGGCGAGGGCCAGGTGGTGGCGGGCGTGGGCGCGCCGCACGTCCTCCAGCTCCCCGGCCTCGGCCAGGCGGTCCAGGCAGTACTCGGACACCGACTCCAGCAGCCGGTACCGCACGCCCGCCGCGCCCTCGACGACCACCACCAGCGACCGGTCCACCAGCCGGGCGAGCACGTCGATGACGTCGAGCTCCGCCAGCTCGTCTAGATGGTCGCCGGCGCAGACCTTCTGGGCCGCCTCCAGCGTGCACCCGTCGGCGTGGACGGCCAGGCGGCGCAGCACCACCCGCTCGGGCGGCGTCAGCAGGTTCCAGCTCCAGTCGATGACCGCGGTCAGCGTCTGCTGGCGGGCCGGCGCGCCGCGGTGACCGGCGGCGAGCAGCCGGAACCGGTCGTCCAGCCGCGCCACCACGCCCCGCACGCCGAGCGCCCGCACGCGGGTGGCGGCCAGCTCCAGCGCGAGCGGGATGCCGTCGAGCCGGCGGCAGAGCCGTACGACCGCCTCGGCGTTGTCCGCGTCGAGCGCGAAGCCGCGCGTGGAGGCGGCGGCACGGGCCACGAACAGGCGCACGGCGTCGGACCCCTCCGCGGCGGCCAGCGCGACGGCGGGAGAGGCGCCGAGGACGGCGTCGAAGGCGGTGAGGTCGGGCACGCCGAGCGGCGGCACGCTCCACAGCGTCTCGCCGGGCAGGGCCAGCGGCTCGCGGCTCGTGGCCAGCACCCGCATCCCCGGTACGGCCCGCAGCAGCGCCTCGGCCAGCTCGGCGACCCGTTCGACCACGTGCTCGCAGTTGTCCAGCACGAGCAGCAGCTCGCGGGCGCGCAACGCCTCGCTGAGCCGCGCCGCGGGCGCCGCGCCCTCGGTGCCCTCGCGGATGCCGAGCGCCTCCATGACGGCCTCGGCGGGCGAGCCCGTGGCGTGGTCGAGCGCGGCCAGCTCGACCAGCCAGGCGCCGTCGGCGTACGCGCCGGACAGCCGGTGGGCGACCTCCAGCGCGAGCCGGGTCTTGCCGACGCCGCCGCTGCCGGTCAGCGTGACCAGCCGCTCGTCCTCCAGCAGCGCGGCGACCTCGGCGACCGCGTCGTCACGGCCGATCAGCCGGCTGACGGGGGCGGGCAGGTTGGTGGGCGGCAGCTCGGCCGCGGCGCTGAGCGCGGGGTCCTGGCCGAGGATCGCCTGGTACAGCTCGGCCAGCTCGCGGCCGGGGTCGAGGCCGAGCTCCTCGGCCAGCCGCTCGCGCAGCTCGGTGTAGCTGGCCAGCGCCTCGCTCTGCCGTCCGGCCCGGTACAGGGCGCGCATGTGGACGGCGCGCAGCCGCTCCCGCAGCGGGTGGCGGGCGACGAGGTCGCCCAGCTCGCCCGCGAGCAGCCCGTGCTCGCCCAGCTCCAGGCGCGCCTCGGCGTGCCGCTCCAGCGCGGCCAGGCGCTGCTCCTCCAGGCGGACGATCGCCGCCCTGGTGAAGTCCTCGTCGGCGAAGTCGGCGAACGCGGCCCCCCGCCACAGCCCCAGCGCCTCCGCCAGCAGCGCGGCCGTGGCGCGCGGGCCGTCGGCCGTCTCGGCGCGCGCCACCAGGTCGGTGAAGCGGGCGGCGTCCACGGTCCCGGGCCCGGCCTGGAGAAGGTAGCCGGGAGCGCGGGAGACGACGAGGTTCTTGCCTCCGGGCTCGGCGTCCTCCAGCGCCCTGCGCAGCTGGGACACGCGCACCTGGAGCGCGCCGGCCGGGTTGCCCGGCGGCTCGCCGCTCCACAGGTCGTCCACCAGCCGGTCGGCGGACACGACGTGCCCCTCGCTGACGAGGAGGTCGGCGAGGAGCGCACGCACCTTCAGGCCGGGGATCGCCACGCTCTCCCCGGCGTCGGTCCAGACGGCCAGCGGGCCGAGCACGCCGAATCGCATGCCCGTCACCTTATGCGCGACCGTAAGCCGGCGAGAAGCGCGCCGGACGCCCCTTCCACCACTGTGCAGACATGGAGATCACCCAGCTGAACACCACGGCGGCCGTCGCCCGCGTCGGTCAGTGTCCGGGGTCGGGCGGCGGCTTGGGCGCCTTCCTGGCCGAGCCGCGGTAGAGCCCGGCATCGTAGCGGCGCTCGTTCTCGTCCAGCTTGGCCCGGGCCGCCTCCACCAGGTCGATCCCGAGGACGTCGGCCAGCCGCACCAGGTAGGCCGTCACGTCGCCGAGCTCCCCGCGGACCCGGTCGAGCGTGGCGGGGTCGAGGCTCGCCGACTCGTCCGGCGTGAGCCACTGGAACTCGGCCACCAGCTCGCCCGCCTCGCCGGCCAGCGCCATCGCGAGGTTCTTCGGAGTGTGGAACTGCTCCCAGTCGCGGGCCCGGGCGAACGCGCGCAGCCGCGCGGCCAGGTCCTCCAGCTCGGTGCTCACGTGCGCCGACCCTACCCCCCTCGCCACCGGGAAGGTCCGCTCATGCGCCCGGCGGGTCCATCCGGGCGTCCGCGCCGATGCAGACGAAGCCCGCCGAGGCCCCCGGCAGGTCGCCCGAGACCTCCCGCTGCGCCTCGGCCAGCGCCGTGGCGGCGGAGTGCCCGGCGGCCAGCAGGCGGTGCAGGGCCACCATGGGCGAGGCCGTCTCGGCGTCCGGCACGGGGACCACCGAGGCGATGACCGTACGGGCGCCGTGGGCGAGGAACGTGGCGCTCAGCCCCAGCAGCTCGTCACCGGCGCGGACGATGGACCGGCCGCTCTCGCACGCCGCCAGCACCACCACGCGCGGGGCGCGGCGCAGCCGTTCGAGGTCGTAGAGGGTGAGCGGGCCGTCCGACAGGTGCAGCGAGGAGAACAGCGGATGGGCCGCGTGCAACCGGCCGTGCGCCGCCAGGTGCGCGAGCCGCGCCCCGTCGAGCCCCGCGAGCACGGCGTCCGCCCCGGCGCCGACCCCCGTGAGCGCGTCCACGCCGTGGAGGCGCGCCACCGCCTCGGCCTCCCCCAGCGCCCCCGGCAGCCCGGGCCCCGCCACGACCAGCACGTGCCCGCCCGCCTCGCCGTCGCGGGGAGGAGGGGCGCAGGCGGCGGCGTACCAGAGCGTCGCCGACGGCGAGACGGTCGTCGGCCGGCCGGCGCAGGACGGCAGGATCGACCAGGGCAGCGCCTGGAGCGGCCCCGTGGGGATCACGACGAGCGGCCGGTCGCCGACAGCGGCCGCGAGCGGGCGCAGCAGCGCGGCGTCGAGGCGGCCCGCCGCGTGCCGGAGCAGCTCCGCCGCCGCGTCGCGGTTGGCGGCGGACGTGCGGCGGGCCAGGCGGCGCAGCGCGAACGGCACCCGGTCGACCAGGTCCCTGACCGGCGCGACGGGCCCGAGGTGGTGCAGCGACAGCCGGCCGCCCGCGATGGTGACCGCGTGCAGCTCCCCCTCCAGCAGCACGAACTCGACCAGGGCCGCGTCACCGAGCGCCCCCGACAGCATGGCCGCGCCCGCCTGCCGGGCCCCGGGCGACGCCGGGCCCCCGGCGGGCAGGCGGCGGTGGTGGTCGCGGATCTCGCGTTCCAGCGCCAGGCGGCGCTGGTCGAGCCGGCCGGTGGGCCGCCCGGCCCGGCGCAGCTCGTTGATCTCCCCCATGACGGACCGCAGCTCGGTGAGCGCCCTGGCCAGGCCGGGATCGTCGGGCGGATGGACCGGCGGCATCAGCAGGTGACTGGCCCGCCCCTCCTCCGCCCAGGCCAGCACCGCCTCGGCCCGGCCGCCGCGCAGCGCCACGCCGAGGCCGAGCGCGGCCAGGTCGAGCCGGTACTGGCCGCTGTAGGCGCGCAGGTCGGTCGCGCCCAGCGTGGCCCGGTGCTCGTCCAGCACGCGCAGCCCGGCCCGGGCGGCGGTGGCCGCGCCCCGCTCGTTGCCGCGGGTGAGGCGCAGCAGCGCGGTGGCGTGCCAGGCGCGGGCCCGGGTCAGGGCGGGGCCGCCGAAGCGCGGCCGGGCTGCCTGTTCGAGCTGCCGCCGCGCCTGGGCGACCCGGCCGCGCTCCAGCGCCAGCCGGGCGGCGAGCACCCGGGCCTCCACGGCCGCGCCCGGCCAGCCCGCCGCGTCCAGCTCCACCGCCGCCCGCTCCAACCTCCCCGGAGCCGGCGCCCGCTCCAACCTCCCGGAAGCCGCCGGGCCCCGCTCGATGGCCGCCGGGTGCGCGCCGCCACGGGGCCGGTCGGCGCCCGTCGCCGGGTACGCCGCGAGCGAGCGCAGCACCGCGAACCTGGCCAGCGCCGCCCACTCCGGCCGGCCCTGCCGGGTGAACTCGGTGACGGCGCGCCTGGCCTCCCGCACGGCCTCGCCGTCGTCCCCGTCCAGCCCCGCCGTACGGGCCAGCAGCAGCCGCACCTCCGGCAGGCCGATCGTCCGGCGCGTCCGCTGGAGCCGGTCCACCGCCTCCCGTGCCGCCAGCCGCGCCTCCGACACCAGGCCCACCGACAGCAGCAGCTCCCCCCGATCCGCCAGCAGCCAGCCGAGCTGGTGGGTGCCCAGCGCGCGGAAGCGCTCCTCGGCGCGGTCGAAGCAGGCGAGCGCGGCGGGCACGTCGCCCCGCAGGGCGCTCACCCAGCCGAGGTTCAGCCGGACGATGGCCAGCGACAGGTCGAGGTCCAGCGCGGTGCACAGGTCCTCCGCCTCGCGCAGGTCCGACTCGGCGGCGGTGAGCTCCTGCCGGTAGCCGTGCATGACGGCCCGGTTCGACAGCACACGCTGGAGCCACAGGTGGTCGCCGGCGCGGCGCAGCACCGGGACGGCGGCGCGATAGCCCGCCATGGCGTCCTCGGCCCGGCCGAGATGGTTGAACACGGCCGCCCGCTGCGCCTCGGCGCGGGCCCGCAGGACGCCGTGCAGCACGGGCAGCAGCTCGTCGAGCTCGTCGAGCGCGACCTGCGGCCGGCCGCGCAGGCTGGTGACGAACGCCAGCCGGATGCGCGCCTCCGCGGCCTGCTCGGGCAGACCGGCCCGCTCGCCGAGCCGGATCGCGGCCCGGAAGTGGCGCGCGGCGGTGGTCAGGTCGAGCAGGTGGACGGCGGCCACGCCCAGCGCGCGCTCGGCGGCGGACTCCAGGGCGGCGTCCCCCTCGGCGCGGGCCGCCCTGGCGACCCTGGCCGCGACGGGACGCAGCCGCCCGGGGTCGGCCTCGGCCAGCCGCAGCAGCGTCTCGGCCCGGCCGGCGGGGACGGGCGGGCGGGCGGTGGAGACGAGCGTGCGGGCGGGCGTCTCGGCGCTGCCGGTGGGGGTCGGCGTCACCCTTCAGGAGTCTGGCGGAACATCGTCCGCCTGTGATGTATCAGCCGGGCGACAGCGCCCTCCACGTGAACGAGAGGCTGTTGCCGTACGGCGACGGAGTCCCGACAATACGAGCTCAGGGAGACGCCGCGCTTCGCCTCGGTGGTCCCTCCGGAGGGGAGGCGCCCCATGCGCGATGACCCGATCGTCATCGCCCTGGTCACCCGTGCCCGCAAGGGCGACCAGGGCGCGTGGAACGAGCTGGTGGAGCGCTACCTCCCGCTCGTCTGGTCGATCTGCCGCCGCTACCGCCTGTCGCGGCCCGACGCCGACGACGTCGCGCAGACCGTCTGCCTGCGCCTGGTCGAACACCTGGCCGTCCTGCGCGTCCCCGCCGCCCTGCCGGGATGGCTGGCCGTCACCACGCAGCGCGAATGCGTCCGCCTCCTGCGGGCAGTACGCAGACGCGAGGTCACCGAGCAGCCGATGAACGACGACCTCGCGGACGACGACGAGGCCACGGCGATGATCGAGCAGGAGCTGGAGCGGGCGGAGCGCCACGCGGCCTTACGGGCCGCCTTCGCCCAGTTGCCCGCCATGTGCAGGGAGCTGCTCACGCTGCTCATGCGCGACCCACCCCTGCCGTACGCGGAGATCGGCCGGCGGCTCGGCACGCCGGTCGGCGGGATCGGGCCGAGACGCGCCCGGTGCCTGGACAGGCTGCGCCAGAGCCCGTACCTGCACGATCACCTCGGCCCGGAAGGCGGCGGTCATGTCTGAGCGGCGGTGGGGCGACGCCCCCGAGAGCCGGCGGGGCGACGACCCCGGCCGGACCGGGCGGTCCTGGAGCGACGAGGAGATCCTGGCGGAGCTGGCCGTCGCGATGCGGGCGGTCGAGGAGGTGCCGCGGGAGGTCGTCGCGTCGGCGCAGGCGGCGTTCACCTGGCGCTCCATCGACGACGAGCTGGCCCGGCTGGCCTACGACTCCGAGACGGACGGTGAGCGGACGGCCGCGCTCACCCGGTCGGAGTCGGCGCCGCTGCGGGCGCTCACGTTCGTCTGCCAGTCGCTGACGATCGAGCTGGAGGTGGCCGGCGACGCCCTCGTCGGGCAGATCGTGCCGGGCCAGGCGACCGACATCAACGTGCGCGTCCTGTCGGGGGTCACGGCCACGGTGCGCAGCGACGAGGTGGGCGGTTTCACGATCAGGCCCATCCCGGACCACCCGTTCCACCTGCAGTGCCGCACCGGCGACGGGGTCAGGGTGTCGACGAGCTGGATCACCCTCTGACGGAACGGTGTATCAGGGGACGACTCGCGCCCTCTCTCCATACGAGCCGTACCGAAGGAGGAACGCCATGCCGTACGCCGAGGGCGCCACGAGGACCGACCGCTACCTCGACGACCAGCTCGTGGCCGAGACCCGGGACGAGGGGCCGGTCCTGGCCGCGCTGGAGGGCTTCCTGGCCGCGCCGCCCGACCGGGATCTCGTGCTCGGCCTGACCAGGGTCCAGGTGGGCGATCTCAGCCGCTTCCCCTTCGCCCGGGACCTGGACGAGCGGATGATCGCCGAGGCCCGCGCCGCGGGGCTGCCGCCGGGCGCGCCCCCGCCGACCGACCTCGACCGGCTGCTGTTCCACCTGCGCGACCGGCTGCGCAACGGCTCCTGGGTGCCGCGCATGGCCAAGGTCCGCATGCACGCCGACGGCCTGCCGTACACGGGCGGCCTCGACGGCAACCCGCGGCGGCTGTCCGGCGAGCCCGACGTGGTCATCCCGGCCCGCTCGACCTACCAGGGCCCCCGCGTGCGGGTCGGCATCCTGGACGGCGCCTTCTACCGCCACCCCGCCCTCGCCGGGCACTACCTGGCCGACTCGGCGGCGTTCGGCGAGCAGGAGCGGCCGGACGCGCCCGCCACGATGGGGCACGCCGTCCACCTGGCCGGGATCGTGGCCCGGCAGGCGCCCGGGGCCGACATCGTGATCCGCCAGGCGCTGAACGAGGAGAACCAGGTCGACTCGTGGTCGCTGGCCAAGGCGATGGTCCTGTTCCGGGGCGAGGTGCACATCCTGCTCACCGCGCTCGGCGGCACCACCTGGGACGGCAGGGCGCCGTTCGTGCTGGAACGGGCCGAGTCGCGGCTCGGATGCCTGCACGTGGCCAGCGCCGGCAACTGGGGGCTGCCCGTGACGCGGCCCTACCCGAGCCCGACGCGCGACAGCACGATCTACCCGGCCGCGCTGCCCGGGGTGATCGCCGTGGGCGCCCTGGACGAGAAGGGCGAGCGGGCGCCGTACTCGCAGTCGGCGCCGTGGATCAGCCTCATGGCGCCCGGGGAGCACGACGGGTTGTTCCTGCGGCGGGCGTCCCTGGTGGAGCGCAACGCCCAGGGCGTCCTGGTCGTCAGCAAGTACGAGCGGCCCGTGGACTTCGGCGGGTACGCGAGCTGGGCCGGCACGTCGGCCGCCGCGGCGTACGTCGCGGGCGCGCTGGCCGCCCTGGTGATGGCCAGGGGGGTGACCGCCCAGGAGGCGGCCGAGACGCTGCTGTCGGGCGATCCCGGGCTGGCCGGGACGGTCCCGGCGACCGGAGGCGTCCGCCGGTACTCGGCGCAGCAGGACGCGTACGGGCACGAGCCCGCCTCCACCGCCTACTGAGCCCGCCTCCTGACGCGGAGGCGAGGGCGCCTCCCGCTCGAGTCAGGTCAGGCCGCCTCGGCCGCGCGGTGGTCGAGGCGGTTGACGGCGTTCGCCAGGGCCACGCCGTAGACGACGTGACCGGCCGCCATCACCGCCTGGCGGCCGGGCCGGTCGCGGTGGGCCGGCGGCAGGGTCGTGAGCCTGGGCACCCAGCCGGCGTAGCTGCCGTACCAGATCGCCAGGCCGTACAGGACGCCGAGCGGCACCCGGCCCCGGCCGCGGGTCAGCACGCCGAACAGCGCGCCGGACCCCATCCCGAACGCGAAGTGGGCGGCCGTCGCCAGCACGCCCTCCCCCGGCTTGGGCTTGCGCGGGTGACCGGGCAGGATCGCGCGGACGATGCGCTTGGGCGGCTGGTCCCCCATCAGACCGGCGCGCTGGCCGGCCACCATGACCGTGCTCATCGCCGCCGTGGCGAGGGCTCCGCCGATGGCTCCGTTCACGAGATGTCGCAGCATGTCGTACCGGCTGCCCGGGAGCCTGATCGGGAAACCGGCCCTACGCGCTACGCTTCCGCGCGTGTCGGAAATATCCGTCCCCGGGTACGAAATCCGTGGCGTGCTCGGGCAGGGCGGCTTCGGCGTCGTCTACCGGGCCCAGCAGACGTCGGTGGGCCGCGAGGTCGCGCTCAAGGTCGACAACCGGGTGCTGCTGTCCGAGCGGGACCGGCGCCGCTTCATGCGCGAGGTCACGGCCGCGGGGGCGCTGTCCGGGCATCCGCACGTGGTGCCCGTCTACGACGCCGGGCTGCTGCCGGACGCCCGGCCGTACATGGTGCTGGAGCTGTGTCCCGGCGGGTCGCTCAAGGGACGGCTGCTCACCGCGGCGGACGCGCGCGACGTCGGCGTCCGGATCGCCGACGCGCTGGCGGCGGCGCACGCGCAGGGCGTGCTGCACCGTGACGTCAAGCCCGCCAACCTCCTGCTCAACCGGTACGGCCGGGTCGCGCTGTCCGACTTCGGGCTGGCCACGATGCCCTCGGGGCACGGCCCGGACAGCTCGGTCACCCGCGAGTCGCTGACGCCCGCCTACGCCCCGCCGGAGGCGTTCGAGCTGGCCGAGCCCACGCCGGCCGCCGACGTCTACTCCCTCGCCGCGACCGTCTACGCGCTCATGTCGGGACGCCCGCCGCGCTTCCCGGAGAGCGGCGTGCCGCACCTGGCGGTGATCCTCGCGCTGCACCGCCTGCCGGTGCCGGACCTGCCGGGGGTGCCGCCGGAGCTGACGGCGGTGCTGAGGCGGGCGCTGGCCTCCGACCCGCGCGAGCGCACCCCGGACGCGGCCACCCTGCGCGACGAGCTCGCCGCCGTGCCCCTGGGGCCCGCCTCACCCGCGCACGCCCCGTTCGCGGGTACGGGCCCCTCGCTCCCCGCCGCGCAACGCCCCGCGTTCCCCGCCGCGGAGCGCCCCTCGCTCCCCGCCGCGGACTACCCCGCCCCACAACCGCCCTCGCTCCCCTCGCTCCCGGCCGCGGAGACGGACGGGCGCGGTGCGCGGCGGCGCGACCTTCATGAGGGCGACACCGAGGCGGCGGCCCGGCACGGCGTCTCGCGGCTGCTCCTGACGCTCGTGACCGTCCTCGCCGTCGTCTCCGCGACCGGCGTCGGCGTGGTCGTGTACGACCGCCTCACCGGCGACCCTCCCGCCCGCTCGGCCGTCGCCGATCCCCAGCAGGCCGGAACCGATCGGACCACCGGCCGCCCCGGGAAGGGCCCGTTCGGCGACCTGGAGACCTACACCGAGGGCTGCCCGGCGGCGGCCGCGGCGGCCGGCGCGGCGTGCGTGAAGGAGGCCGAGTGCTGGGGCGGTCTGGTCATCATCGCGGGCGACACCACGGCCCGGCGGCTGGGCTGCGAGGAGACGCACTCCTGGGAGACGTACGCGGTGGCGCCGATCCCGGACGACTCCACGACCTACGACTACCGTGACCTGTCCCGGCACCCGGCCGTGAAGCGGGTGTGCTCGTCCCGCGTGCTGCTGGCCTCGCGCAACGCCGCGGGAAAGGGCGAGCGCCGGGTGTGGCGGCCGGAGGTGATGCCGCCGTCGGCGGCGCAGTTCACGGCCGGGGCGCGCTTCTACCGGTGCGTGGGCGGCGTGGAGGCCACGGAGGTCAGACGCGCCTTCTTCCACCGCTGACCGGCGCGTCAGGGGCGCAGCGGCGCGGTGCTCTCGCGGACGATCAGCTCCGTGGCCAGCTCCACGCGCCGCGTCTCCGGCAGCTCGCCCCGTCCCATCGCGAGCACCGTGCGGGTCGCCAGCGCGGCCATCTCCTGCAGCGGCTGGCGGACGGTGGTCAGCGGCGGCCAGGCCGAGCGGGCGAGCGGCAGGTCGTCGAAGCCGACCACGCTGAGGTCCTCCGGCACCCGCAGGCCGCGCTGCCGGGCGGCCTCGAACACGCCGAACGCCTGGAGATCGCTGCCCGCGAAGATGGCCGTGGGCGGATCGTCGAGGGACAGCAGGGCGTGGCCGTTGTCGTGGCCGGAGTCGACGAGGAAGGTGCCGCGCCGGATCAGCTCGGGCGCGACCGGCATGCCGGCGGTCTCCAGGGCGGCGCGGTAGCCGTCGATGCGGGCCTGGCTGCACAGCATGTCGGCGGGCCCGCTGATCATGGCGATGCGGCGGTGGCCCAGCTCGACGAGGTGGCGGGTGGCGGCCAGGCCGCCGTTCCAGTTGGTGGCGCCGACCGAGACGACGCCGGGCGCCGGCTCCCCCTCGGGATCGACCACCACGAACGGCAGCGACCGGGCCCGGAGCTGGTCCTGCACCCCGGCCGACAGGCGTGAGGCGACGATGACGACGCCGTCGGTGCGGCGGCCGGCCAGGCGCTCCATCCAGTCGCGGCCGGGCCCGGCGTGGGTGTGCAGGACGGAGATGACGACGCTGGACCCGGCCTCGTGGGCGGCGCTCTCGGCGCCCCGGACGATCTCCATGGCCCACGGTGACTCGATCTCGGCGAAGACGAGGTCGACGAGCCCGGCGGGGGTGTCGCCGGTGCTGGCGCGCCGCTGGTAGCCGTGCTGCTGCAGCAGCCGCTCGACGCGGGAGCGGGTCGCGGGCGCGACCTCGGGACGGCCGTTGATGACCTTGGAGACCGTGGGGATGGACACCCCGGCCTCCTCGGCTATCAGGGCGATCGTCACCCGCCTCTTCGCTGACATGGGTCCACAGTGTACCGAAACTTTCGGCCGAGCGACGCTTCCGTTGCTGCTATTGACGCGTAACAGGCCGTTTACCTATGCTCCGGTCAGCGAAATTATCGGGGGGTTTTACGAAACTTTCGGCCTGCGGACCTGAGGAGAGAACCCCTATGGGAGGACGCGGTTTCCTGCTGATCGCGACGGCCGTACTCGTCGCCGGATGCGGCGGCGGAGGCGGCGCGGCCGAGCCGAAACAGAGCCAGGCGGGCTCACCGGCCAAGGTGACCCTGGAGTTGTGGCACCTGTCGACCACCGAGCCGATGAAGACGATCATGGCTGAGCGGGCCAAGGAGTTCGAGGCCAAGCACCCCAACGTCACCATCAAGGCCACCGTCCTCGAGAACGAGGCGTACAAGTCGAAGATCACGACCCTCACCCAGTCCGGCAAGGCCCCCGACGTGTTCGCCACGTGGGGCGGCGGGGTCCTCAAACAGCAGATCGAGGCGGGCCTGGTCAAGGACCTCTCCGCCGACGTCGCCCCGATCCTCGGCGGCTTCACCAAGGCGTCGCTGGCCGCCTACCAGTTCGACGGCAAGACCTACGGCCTGCCGACCGACATCGGCATGGTCGGCTTCTGGTACAACAAGAAGCTCTTCGCCAAGGCCGGCATCCAGCAGCCGCCCGCCACCTGGGCCGAGCTCCTCGACGACGTCAGGAAGCTCAAGGCGGCCGGCACCACCCCGATCGCGCTGGCCGGCAAGGAGAAGTGGCCGGGCCACTACTACTGGGCGTACCTGGCCATGCGCATCGGCGGCGTGCCCGCGCTGCAGCAGGCCGCGACCGACAAGAACTTCACCACCCCCGACTTCGTGGCCGCCGGGCAGCAGCTCAAGGCGCTGGCCGACCTCCAGCCGTTCCAGAAGGGCTTCCTCGGCGCCGGCTACTCCACCCCCGACGGGCAGTCCGCCAGCGTCTCCAACGGCAAGGCCGCCATGGAGCTGATGGGCCAGTGGGCGCCGGCCGTGCAGAAGTCGTCGGGCAAGGGCCTCGGCGACGACCTCGGCTTCTTCCCCTTCCCGGCGGTCGACGGCGGCAAGGGCGCGGTCACCGACGCGTTCGGCGGTGGCGGCGGCCTGGCCGTGGGCGCGGACGCGCCGCCGGAGGCGCTGGAGTTCGTCAAGTTCTTCGACGAGCAGGCCAACCACAGCAGGGCCGTCGAGAAGGGCGGCGTGCTGCCCGTGCTCCAGGGCGAGGAGAGCGCCGTCAAGGACGCGAACCTCAAGGTCGTCGCGGAGTCCCTGGCGAAGGCGACCGGCTTCCAGCTCTACCTCGACCAGGCGTACCCGCCCGCGGTCGGCGCGGAGGTGAACGACAGCGTCGCCCAGCTCATCGCGGGCACCAAGACGCCGCAGCAGGTCGCCGAGGCCGTCACGGAAGTGGCCAAGAGCGAATGACGACGCTCACGCGAGGGCCGCAGGCGCCCGCGCTCGCGGCCCGCGCCCGGCCGCCGCGGCGCAGGCGCCGGCCCTGGATGACCATCACGCTGTTCGTGCTGCCGGCCCTGGTGCTGTTCCTGCTGCTGGTCGTCGCGCCGATCGCGGTCGCGCTGTACGCCAGCGTGTTCAGGTGGAACGGCTTCGGCGGCCTGCCGACGGACTTCGTCGGCCTGGACAACTTCACCCGGCTCTTCGGCACCGAGGTCTTCCGGCAGGACGTCTGGCACCTCGGCGTGATCATCCTGCTGTCGCTGGGCGTGCAGCTGCCGTTCTCGCTGGCCATCGCCATGCTGCTGCACCAGCGGGTGCGCGGCCGGGCCGTCTACCGGCTGGTGTTCTTCGCGCCGTACGTGCTGTCGGAGGTCATCACCGGGGTGCTGTTCTCGCTGCTCCTGTCACCGGACGCGGGGCTGGCCAACCAGCTCCTCGGCGTCTTCGGGCTGGAGTCGGAGTGGCTGGCCGACACGGGCACCGTGCTGCCGTCGGTGTTCCTCGTCATGACGTGGAAGTACTTCGGCTTCCACATGATGATCTACCTGGCGGGGCGGCAGAACATCCCGGAGGAGCTGATCGAGGCCGCGCAGATCGACGGCGCCACGCCGTGGAGGGTGTTCCGGCACGTCACGCTGCCCCTGCTCGGCCCCACGATCAGGATCAGCGTGTTCCTGTCCGTCATCTACACGATCCAGCTCTTCGACCTGGTGTGGATCCTCACCGAGGGCGGCCCGTCGCACGCCTCCGAGACCATGGCGGTCACCATGATGGAGTTCGGCTTCGGCCGCCACCAGGTGGGCTACGCCAGCGCGATCAGCGTGGTCATGTTCGGGCTGAGCCTCGTCTTCGCGCTGGTCTACCAGCGGTTCGTGATGCGCCGGGACCTGGAGGGCGCGACGACGTCGATGGGAGACCACCGGTGAGACGCACCACGCTTCCCCTGCACGCGATCGCCTGGATCGTGGGCGCGTTCATCCTCGTGCCGATCGTGTACGCGCTGCTCGGCGGTTTCAAGAGCACCGACCAGCTCTCCACCAACCCGTTCGGCCTGCCCGACCCGTGGGTGACGGAGAACTACACCCAGGTGCTCGGCTCGGGCTCGTTCTGGCGGCAGCTCTGGAACAGCACGTTCATCGCGGTGGCGACCACGGCGATCGTGGTGCTGCTGTCGGCGATGGCGGCCTACGTGTTCGCCCGCTTCGCCTTCCGGGGCCGGGAGCTGCTGTTCACGGTCTTCACCGTGGGGCTGATGTTCCCGTTCGCGGTGGCCATCCTGCCGATCTTCGTGATGCTGCGCACCCTCGGCCTGCTCGACAACCCGCTCGGGGTGATCCTCACCCAGGCCGCGTTCGGGCTGCCGCTGACGATCATCATCCTGCGCGGCTTCTTCCGCAGCGTCCCGGGCGAGATCGAGGAGGCCGCCACCATCGACGGCTGCACGCCGTTCGGGTTCTTCTGGCGGATCCTGCTGCCGATGGCCCGCCCGGCGCTGGCCACCGTCTCGGTGCTCGCCGTCGTCGGGAGCTGGAACACCTTCATGCTGCCGCTGGTGGTCTTCAGCGACGAGACGGCGTGGACGCTGCCGCTGGGCGTCCAGCAGTTCCAGGGCCAGTACACCTCGGACATCGCGCGGGTGCTCGCCTACCTGGTGCTGGCCATGGTGCCCGCGCTGGGCTTCTACGCCGTCGCCGAGCGGCACCTCATCGGCGGACTGACCGCGGGAGCGACGAAAGGGTGACCATGCTGCACGTGTCCGGAACACGGCTCCTGACCTCCGACGGCACGCCGGTGCGGCTGCGCGGGGTGGGCCTCGGGGGCTGGCTCAACATGGAGAACTTCATCACCGGCTACCCCGGCGACGAGTCGTCGATGCGGCTGGCCGTGCGCGAGGTGCTGGGCGAGGAGCGGGCGGCGCTGTTCTTCGAGCGGCTGCTCAGCTCGTTCTTCACCGAGGACGACGCGGCGCTGCTGGCGGGGCTGGGCATGAACTGCGTGCGCATCCCGGTCAACTACCGGCACCTCGAGTCGGACGACCGGCCGTTCGAGATCGTCGAGGACGGCTTCCGGCACCTGGACCGGGTGATCGACCTGCTGGGCGCGCACGGCCTGTACAGCGTGATCGACCTGCACGCCCTGCCCGGCTCGCAGAACCAGCACTGGCACTCCGACAACCCCACGCACATCGCCGCGTTCTGGCGGCACCGGCACTTCCAGGACCGGGTCGTGCACCTGTGGGAGGCGATCGCCGACCACTACCGCGACCACCCGTGGGTGGCGGGCTACAACCCGGTCAACGAGCCGGGCGACCCGTCGGGCAAGGTCGTCGGCCCGTTCTACGACCGGCTGGTGAAGGCGCTGCGCGCCGCCGATCCGCGGCACGTGCTGTTCCTCGACGGCAACACCTACGCCACGGACTTCACGGTCTTCCGTGAGATGTACGAGAACACGGTGTTCGTCTGCCACGACTACGCGCTGGCCGGGTTCGCCCACGGCGGGCCGTACCCCGGCTACACGCGCGGCGAGTGGTGCGACCGCGACGCGCTGGAGCGCACCTTCGAGCGGCGCTCGCGCTTCCAGCGGGAGACGGGGACGCCGCTGTGGGTGGGCGAGTTCGGGCCCGTCTACACCGGCGACCCGGACGTCGACGGGCAGCGCTACCGGATCCTGCGCGACCAGCTGGAGATCTACGACGCGTACGGGGCCGGCTGGTCGCTGTGGACGTACAAGGACGTGGGCCTGCAGGGGCTCGTCTGCGCCCGCGGGCCGTACCTGGAGCGGTTCGGCCCGTTCATCGCCAAGAAGCGGCGGCTCGGCGTCGACCGGTGGGGCTCGACCATGGAGGAGACCGCCGCCGAGCTGGCGCCGCTGCACCGGCTCCTGGAGGAGGAGGCGCCGGGCTGGGACCCGTACCCGTGGGGCGCCCGCTACCAGACCGACGACCTCATCAGGCACATCCTGCTCGCGCAGGCGCTGCTGCCGGAGTACGCCGAGCTGTTCCGGGGCCTCGGCGACGACGAGCTACGGGCGCTGGCCGACTCGTTCCTGCTGGAGCGGTGCGTCCGGCGCGAGCCGCTGCTCGACCTGCTGTCGGCGAGCCTCGGAGCGGAAGGGGCGCGCTGAGGGACGCCGGGCAGCGCTGTCGCGGTGTCACCGGGGCAGCGCTGCGCGGAGCGCCGCCACGCAGCGGGCCTCGGCCTCGTCGCGCAGCCGGGCCGCGGCGTGGGCGGAGCGGATCGCCTCCTGGCGTTCGTCCTCCCACTCGCGCGCCTGCTCGGCCGTGGTGGCGTGGTCGCGCCAGCGGGTCGCGTGCGCCGCCCAGATTCTCGATTCCGCCGACTGCTCCTTGGCGAGCTGCACGGCGGCCGCGAACGCCGACAGCGCGTCGGCCCAGGCGCGATAGGTGCGGGCGAGCCGGGTCGTCTCCTCGTGGATCTCCACCATGAGCTCGTGGAAGTCGGCGTCGTCGCCGTCCCGCACGCGCAGGCCGGCGCTGCCGTCGGCCACCGCGTCGAACTCGGCGGCGTACTCGGCCGTGAGCTCACCCTCGTAGCCGAGCGTCGCGCTCCCGAGCCAGAAGCGGGAGACGTCGCCGCGCACGGGGTCGTCCGCCAGGTCGAGCACGTCCCAGCCCGAATCGGCCGGCGGGCCGGGCACGGGCGGCATCGGATAGTCGAACGGCTTCAACTCGATGCGGGGATCCAGGCCCGCGTACGAGTCGGCTCCCATGAGCTCGGCGACCGAGCCGAAGACGTCGACAGCCTGTCCGAGCAGCTTCTCCACCGTGACGCGGGACTGCGACGTGGCGGCGAGCAGCGCCCTCACCGCGGCGTCGATCGGCTCGGAGCGGGCCGGCCCGACCACCTCGGCCAGGTCCGCGATCGCGGGGGCCGCCGTCGAGCGGGGGTTGCGCTGCCACCTGTCCCTGATGATGCGCAGGTGCAACCAGATCTCGCTGAACGCCTTGCGCAGCGCGTCGTTCTCCGGGCTGACGCGGGCGGCGCCGAGATAGACCTCCGCCGACTCCAGGGTGCGGCGCCGCATGAACAGCAGCTCGCCGAGGCCCAGGGCGAGGCCCTCGTGGTCGGGGTCGAGCCGGAGCCCGTCGCGGTAGGCGCGCTCCGCGTCCGCCCACTCATTCCTGGCACGGGCCACCTCGGCGAGCGTGAGGTAGGCCAACGGGTTCTCCGGATCGGCCTCGACCGCCGCGCCGGCCGTGCGCCGCGCCTCCTCGACCTTGAAGCACGCGAGCTGGCAGCGCGCCAGCACGTCCAGCTCCTGCGCCTCCCCGGGGGCCAGCCGGACCGCCTCCTCGGCCTCCCGCAGCGCGGCGGCCTTGCGGCCTTCGTCCAGGAGCAGCAGCGCCAGCAGGCGATGCGCCCACGCGCCGTGCGGGTCGAGGCGGAGCGCGGCCCGCACGGCCCCGCGCGACTCGGACCACCACAGGGGGCTCAGCACCGACCGGGCGTTGAGCAGGCAGTGGGCGTGCAGGCAGTACGCCTCGTAGGCGGTGTCCTGCGAGCCCAGCGCCGGGCGCAGGGCCTCGGCCGCCTCGCGCCACCGGCGTAAGTCCGCCAGACGGTGGGCGGTCATGAGTGCCTTCTCGCTCGCGTTCACGCGGTCCCCTCCGTACGTCCGCAGTAGTCGCCGAGGCCGTGCTCCAGCAGGTCGAAGGCGCGTTCGGCGTCGGCCCGGGCATCAGGGTAGACGGCGTCGGACGGCTCACCGGCGAGCAGGCGGCGCAGGTTCTCGGCGATCAGGGCGTTGCGCGTGGAGCCGATCTGCGCCGCCGCCACGCGGGCCGTCACGTCGTCGTGCCCCGACTGGACGGCGAGCTCGCGCGCCAGCAGCTCCTGGGCGCGCTGGTGGAAGGCGAAGACCCTGATCGTCAGGGAGGACGTGGTCCGGATGAGCCGCTGGACGTCGAGGACCGCCGGCTTGTCGTTGAGCCCGACCGACGCGTCGTGCCGGGCGAGCAGGTCGAGGAAGTGGCGGCGCAGCGCGGCCACGACCGTCTCGCCCGGCGCCCGCTCGCGCACGACCTGGGCGGCGTCGTCCACATGCGCCTCCATCGGCGCGATGACGATGTCCTCCTTGGTCGGGAAGTAGTTGAAGACGGTCTTCTTCGACACCTGCACCGCGGCGGCGATCTCGGCCACCGACACGTTGTCGAAGCCGCGCTCCACGAACATCCCCACCGCCGCGTGCCAGAGCTGGCGCTGCGTCTGCAGCTTCTTCGTCTCCCGCAAGCCGAGTTCCATGGGGGTAATACTACACCCAGACAAAAAGTTGTCTCGGTGTAAAATTCGTCCTAGAGTACTCCCATGACCGACACCCGGCTCGGAGTGGCCAAGCTGCTCTGCCTGCTCACGATCGTCGTGGCAGTCCTCGACCAGAACATCGTCTCCTCCGCGATCGTCCCGATCGTCCGCGAGCTCGACCCCGCCGGCGGCCTCGACCACGTCGCCTGGCTCGTCACCGCGTTCGCCCTGGGCGCGACCTCCGTGCTCCCCCTGTACGGCCGGCTGTGCGACGCGCTCGGCGCCAAGCAGGTCTTCCTCGGCGCGGTGGGCACGTTCGCGCTCGGCTCGCTGCTGTGCGGGCTCGCGCAGAGCATGGGCCAGCTCATCGTCTTCCGCGCGGTGCAGGGCATCGGCGCGGGCGGCCTGATGAGCGTGACCATGGTGGTGATGGCCCACCTGCGCCGGCCCGGCGACAAGGCCGGCCCCGGGGCCACCGCCGGGCTCGTCGCGGGCATTGGCTTCGCGGTCGGCCCGCTGCTGGGCGGCCTGTTCGCCGACCACGGCAACTGGCGGCTGGCCTTCCTCGTCAACCTGCCGATCACCGCGCTGATCATCGGCGGGGCCCTGTGGGCCGTCCGCATCCCCCGGCGCGCCGTCAGGGGCTCCGTCGACGTCGCGGGCGCCGCGCTCGCCGCCGCCTTCGCCTGCTCCGTGCTGCTGGTGTGCGACTGGGGCGGCACCGAGTACGCCTGGAGCTCGCCGATGATCCTCGGCCTGGGCGCCGCCGCGATCGTGTCGCTCGCGCTGTTCCTCCGGCGGCAGGCCACCGCCGAGCACCCTGTCCTGCCGCTGAGCCTCTTCCGCGTCCCCGCCCTGCGCGCCGCCTTCCTCGTGCAGGCCCTGTGCAGCGTCGCCATGGTCGGCACCATGGTCTACCTGATGCTCTACCTCCAGGTGGCGCGCGGCGTGACCGCCACCGGGGCCGCCGGCTACCTCGTCTTCATGGCGCTCGGGCTGACCGCCTCCGGCTTCCTCGGCCGCAACGCCTCCGTGCGCGCCTCCCTCGTCGCCGGCACGGGGGCCACGGCGATCGCCCTGGTCTGGCTCGCGTTCCTGCGCCCGGACACCTCGCTGTGGCTGGTGCGGGCCGCTCTCCTGCTCGTCGGGGTCGGCTTCGGCCAGCTCCTCGGCAAGCTCATCATGGTCGTCCAGCAGCAGGCGCCGGCCGCCCACCTCGGCGTGGCCACCACCGGCATCCGCTGGTTCCAGAACCTCGGCATGGCCGTCGGCTCCGCCGTCCTCGGCTCGCTGCTGGCCCGCGTGCTCGCCGCCAGGACCGCAGGGCTCGACATCTCCGGCGTCGCCACCCATCCGGCGGCGGTCGGGGCGTTCGTCTCGTCGCTGGGCGTGGTGTTCGCGGTGGCCGCCGCGGTCATGACCGTCGCCCTCGTCTGCGCCGCCGTGCTGCGCACGACCGAACGGCAGCCCGAGCCGCTGAACGAGCCCGCCCCCGTCGCGTGAACGTCCCCCTGGAAGGATCGTCGTCCCGAAAGGAGCAGCTGTGAACCCTCCCTCGTCCCCGGGCGTTCCCGCGGCCCGTCCCCTGCTCACCTGGGCCGTCTTCGGCGTCACCGCCGCGACCACCGCCGCCGGGCTGCTCGTCCCCGGCTTCGCCCCCGTCCTCGTCCGCACCGACGACTTCTTCCACGGGGAAGGGTGGCGCCTGATCACCCCGATCCTCGTCAACCCGGAGGGCTGGCACCAGGTCGTCTTCAACGGGGTGATGCTGCTCCTCGTCGGCGTCATCGCCGAGCGGACGTTCGGCCGGGCCCGCTGGGCCGCCCTGTACCTGGCGGGGGGCCTGGCCGGCAACGCCTTCAGTTACGTGATGAGCGACTACGGCGCGGGCAGCTCGGTGGCCGTCGCCGGGCTGGCCGGCGGCCTGGCGGCGTGGGTGCTGAGCGGGCGCGCCGGGCTCCCCGTCCCCCCGCGGATCGCGGCGGGCGCGCTGCTCGCGGGCGGCGCCGCGCTCGCCGCCCTGGGCGACAACCACGGCGCTCCCCTGCTCGTCGGGGCCCTGCTCGGGACGGTGTTCCTGCGCACGATGCGCGACGTGCCGTCCATGTCGGACGTCAGGCCGACACGGCGGGCGCGTACTCCGTGACGCCCCTGACCGATACCCCGTGACGCCTCTGAGGGACCTCAGCCCGAGACGTCCAGCGCGTACTCCGTGACCCGGCGGCCGTGCGCGCCGTAGACGGGGGCGTCCGCCGGGTCGGGCAGGGCCTCCTCCAGCACCACGTTCCCGTCCTTGCCGGCCGCCGCGTGGGCCATCGCCAGCAGCAGGAAGTGGTCGGTCACGTCCACGTAGAACGGCCTGCGAGCGGCCCGCCGCCCCGAGGCGAAACGCACGAAGAACCGCCGCGGTATCCCGTGCCGCTCCAGCCAGCGCGCCGTCCTCAGCACGTACGCCGCGTCGCCCTCCCCGTCGTACGGCACCGGCAGCTCCCCGACCGGCATCCGCCAGCCGGCCCGCGCCAGCACCACCCGGCCGAGCCGGAGGCGGGGCCGGGCCTGCACCTCGTCCACGGCCGCGGCCGAGCGCCACGGCGCCGCCGCCAGCCCGACCGGCTCGCCGAAGACCCGCAGCAGGAACGACCAGGCCGGAGGCAGCGCGCGCGGCGCCGACACGCCGAGGTGGGCGGGGCGCACCGGCTCGCCGTCCGGGCCGGTCAGCACCAGCAGCAGCGTGCCCGGGTCGTACGAGACGCACAGGTCCGTCAGCGACAGCGCCGCGCCCTCCGCCACGGTGAACGGGTAGTCCACGGCCACGGCCGAGGCGGGACGCAGGTTCAGGTGGTTGCCGAAACTGCCCAGGCACTCGGCCACCGGCCGCCGCGGGCCGTCCGGCACGCTCACGCCGGCGCGGGAGAGCAGGTGCCGGATCCGGCCGGCGCCCCGGCCGTACCCGGCGGTGAGCGCGTTGAGCACGAACTCGTGCCCTGAGGTCAGGTGGCCGTAACAGGTGACGGAGCCGGGCGGCCGGACGTACGCGGGCCAGGACGCCGCCATCTTGTCCACGATGTCCGGATCGGCCACCAGCACGCCCCGCTCGTCCGGCGGCGAGGCGAACAGCGCGTCCCACGTCTCGCGGCGCAGCCGGTTGGCCCGGCGCGCGGTCGGCCCGGCGGCGGGCCCGGCGCGGTCGAGCAGCGCCCGCAGGTCCGCGCACGCGGCGGGCGCGTCGCGGTGGAAGGCCAGGAACGGCACCGAGGCGTCGGCGCCGTGGCGCTCCACGAAGTGCTCGGCGGCGGTGAGCCGGACCGGCAGGTCCGGGTCCAGCACGGCGGCCAGGCGGCGCACCGCGTCCAGGTCGCGCAGCACCGGCTGCCAGGCGCCCCGCCCGCACACGACCGGCGACGCCGTCGAGACGGCCGTCTCCACGCGGACGCTCCGCTCGCCGAGGCCGGCCGTGTCGCCGAGCCGGGCCAGCAGCCAGCCCGCCACCGGCCGGATGCGCTCGCCGTACGTGGCCTGGACCGCCTCGCGCAACGCGGTGGGCAGCCACGGACGGTCCGGCGAGTCGTCCGGCAGGACCTCCTCCACCCAGGCGGCGAGGTCGGCCAGCGGATCCAGCGCCTGGTCGGCGAACGGCCGCACCCGCTCCACGAGCCCCAGGGCCAGCAGCCGCCTGACCACGCCGGACTCGGCGACGGCGCGCTCCAGGGCGCCCACGGTCGGCTCCGGCGTGGCCCGCACCCAGGCCAGGGCCCCGGCCACGGCCGGCTCGGCCAGGATCGCGACGGGCTCCGCCGCCTCGCGCGGCTCGCGGAAGGGCCTGCCGTCCGCCTCCTCGGCGCCGGGCGCGGCCCCGAGGAACCACATCCTCCCGTCCTCCTGCCACAGGCTCGGGTTGACGCGCACCCGCACGGCCTCGCGCAGCCCCGGACGGTCGGCCAGCGCCGCCCAGACGCGCCGCACCGTCGCGAGGTCCACCTCGGGCACGGCGCTCCAGCGCAGCTCGCCGGCCGGGGTCACGGCCGGTCCCGCGTCCTCCCACCGTCCCAGCCCGCTGATCGTGAAGGCGGCGTGCGGGCTCGCCGTGGCCGCCGTGCGGGCGACGTTCCTGGCCAGCCGGGCCAGCCGGGGCCGTTTCGGCACCGCGCCCGGCCGGGCCAGCCAGCCCTCCAGGGTGGCCGACAGCCGGGGACAGGAGCAGGCCAGGCCGCGCAGGAACGCGTCGTCGCCGCCCACCGAGCGCAGGGCGTCGGCCCGGTCGGCCAGGTCGGCGGCCAGCGCGTCGGCCAGCGCCCCCGGCGCCTCGTCGGCCCAGCCGCCGCCCTCCTCGCCGTCCTCGCCGTCGAGGACGGGGGCGCCGTACGGGTCGCGCCCGAACGAGTGGCCGCCCTCGCCGTACGCGTCGCCGTCCGGCCCGTCGCCGGACCCCTCTCCGCGCTCCTCCGCGAGGATCTCGTCCACCAGCGCCCAGGTGCGCGTGAAACGCAACTCCTCCAGCCCGTCGGACGGCAGTCCCGCCACCCGCACACCGAAGACGTCACCCGTCTGACCGTCCATCGCGATCCCCCCGTACGGACTCTTGGGGCAACCTTCCCCGTCCGGCCGGTCCCAGGGGCAACGCACGCACCGCGCTTTACCGGTTGGACGCGGTGAATTAGGCCACCATAGACGTTCGCCGGGCTGCGGTCATGACGCTGACCTGCGGCTGGACGCGACGCCGAGGGGGGCGTCAGAGCAGCCGCTTGCATTAGGTAGGCTCCACCTGCCCTAATTTAGGTAAGCCTTTCCTACGCCGCTGCGGGAGTGACCGTGTTCGCCAGCTACCTGATCGGACTACGTGAAGGACTGGAGGCGACCCTCGTCGTCTCGGTCCTCATCGCGTTCCTCGTCAAGAGCGACCGCAAGGAAAGGCTCCCGCAGGTGTGGGCCGGCGTCGGCTGCGCGGTCGCGCTGTCCGTGGGCTTCGGGGCGCTGCTCACCTTCACCGCCGCCCACCTCGGCCACACCGGGCAGGAGCTGTTCGACGCGATCACCTCGCTCCTGGCCGTCGTGTTCGTGACCTGGATGATCTTCTGGATGCGCCGCGCCGCCCGCGCGCTCTCCGGCGAGCTGAGGGGCAAGCTCACCGACGCCCTCCAGATGGGCTCCCTGGCCGTCGTCGTCATGGCGTTCCTCGCCGTCGCCCGCGAGGGCCTGGAGACGGCGCTGCTGTTCTTCGCCTCGGTGCAGGGCGCCACCGCCACCGCCGCGCCGCTGACCGGCATCACCCTGGGCCTGCTCACCTCCGTGCTCATCGGCTGGGGCCTCTACCGCAGCGCCCTGCGGATCAACCTCACCAAGTTCTTCACCTGGACGGGGCTGCTGCTCATCCTCGTCGCGGCCGGCATCTTCAAGTACGGAGTCCACGACCTGCAGGAGGCCGGCGTGCTGCCCGGGCTCACGACGTACGCCTTCGACGTCAGCGCGGTCGTCCCGGCCGACTCCTGGTACGGGGCGCTGCTGGCCGGCACCCTCAACCTCACGCCGCAGCCCAGCGTCCTCGAAGCCCTCGCCTGGCTGCTCTACGTTGTTCCCACGCTCTTCCTGTTCCTCCGTCCGCAGCGCACGAGGACGACGCCCACGCCGGCGTCCGCCTCCCCCGCCCCCCGGCCCTCCGCCTGACCATGCCCACCCGACCGAACACCGCCCGACCGAACACTGGCCGATCGAACACCGCCCGATCGAACACTGGCCGATCGAACACCGCCCGGAGAGTCGCAGTCCGATGAGGAACACCATGCGCATCAGCACCCCCCGCGCCCGCTACGCCCTGGGGCCGGCCGCCGGCGTGCTGGCCCTGCTCTGCCTGGCCGCCTGCGGCTCCGGTGAGCAGGCCACGACCGGCGCCGCCGCCCCGGGCAAGCCTGGCAAGATCACCGTGGCCGCGTCCGACACCGAGTGCAAGGTGGCCGCCACCGAGGTCGCGGCCGGCACCAGCACGTTCGCGATCACCAACGGCGGCAGCAAGGTCACCGAGTTCTACGTGTACGCACCGGGCGACCGGGTCATGGCCGAGGTGGAGAACATCGTGCCCGGCCTGACCCGCGAGGTGGTCGCCGAGCTGCCCGCCGGCGCGTACGAGACGGCCTGCAAGCCCGGCATGGTGGGCAAGGGCATCCGCAACCCGCTCAAGGTGACCGGCGAGCACAAGCCGCTGACCAAGGACGCCAAGCTGGCCGGGGCGACCGCCGAGTACAAGCGCTACGTCAAGTCGCAGAGCGACACGCTGCTGGTCAAGACGCAGGAGTTCGTGGACGCGGTCAAGGGCGGCGACATCGCCAAGGCCAAGGAGCTCTACCCGGTGTCCCGTACGTACTGGGAGCGGATCGAGCCGGTGGCGGAGATCTTCGGCGACCTCGACCCCGCCATCGACGCCCGCGAGGCCGACCTCGCCCAGGGCGAGGAGTGGACCGGCTTCCACCGCATCGAGAAGGACCTCTGGATCAACAAGGACGTCGCCAAGGACGGCCCGATCGCCGACAAGCTGATCGCCGACGTCAAGACCATCGTCGCCAAGGCCAACGCGACCGAGCTGACCCCGCTCAACCTCGCCAACGGCGCCAAGGAGCTGCTCGACGAGGTCGCCACCGGGAAGATCACCGGTGAGGAGGACATCTGGTCCCACACCGACCTGTGGGACTTCGACGCCAACGTCGAAGGCTCCAAGGCGGCCGTGCAGGCGCTCCGGCCGGTCCTGGAGGAGCGGGCTCCGGACCTGGTCAAGACGCTCGACGAGAAGTTCGCGGCGGCCGAGGCGGCCCTGGCCGTCCACCAGAAGGGCGACGGCTGGAAGGCGCACAACGAGCTGTCCAAGGAGGAGCTGAAGAAGCTCTCGGACGCCATCAACGCGCTCGGGGAGCCGATCAGCAAGATCGCCCCGATCGTGGCGAAGTGACGGCCGGACGGAGAGGCGTGACGATGAACGAGCACGGCGACCAGACGGAGCACGGGCCCCAGGCGGAGCGCGGCGGTCCGGCGGAGCGCGGCGACCTCGCGGAGCGCGGCGGGCGGATGAGCCGCAGGAAGCTGTTCGGGCTGGGCGCGGCGGGCGTCGCGGCCGTGGGGGCGGGCGCCGTCGCGACCCGCTCCCTCCTGGAGGAGCCGGTGGCCCAGGCCGCCTCCACCTCCGACCCCGTCCCCTTCTACGGCGAGCACCAGGCCGGCATCGTCACCCCGGCCCAGGACCGGCTGCACTTCGTCGCCTTCGACGTGACCACCGACAAGCGGGCCGAGCTGGCCGAGCTGCTGCAGGAGTGGACCGCCGCGGCGGCCCGCCTGACCCAGGGCAAGGACGCGGGCACGTTCGGGGCGGTCGGCGGCTCGCCGGAGGCGGCGCCGGACGACACGGGCGAGGCGCTCGGCCTGCCCGCCTCGGGGCTGACGCTGACGATCGGGTTCGGGGCGTCGCTGTTCGACGACCGGTTCGGGCTGGCGTCCCGGCGGCCGGCGGCGCTGGCCGACCTGCCGAAGTTCCCCGGCGAGCAGCTCGTGCCCGAGATCTCCGGCGGCGACATCTGCGTGCAGGCGTGCGCCCACGACCCGCAGGTCGCGGTCCACGCCATCCGCAACCTCGCCCGCATCGGGTTCGGCAAGGTGTCGGTGAAGTGGTCGCAGCTCGGCTTCGGCCGCACGTCGTCCACCTCGCGCGCCCAGGCCACGCCGCGCAACCTCATGGGCTTCAAGGACGGCACCAACAACATGAAGCTGGAGGACGCCCAGCTCCTGCGCGACCACCTGTGGGCGTCGGGCAACGACTGGATGGCCGGCGGCACGTACATGGTGACGCGCAAGATCCGGATGACCATCGAGACGTGGGACCGCACCTCCCTGTCCGAGCAGGAGGCCATCTTCGGCCGCGACAAGGGGGCGGGCGCGCCGCTGGGCAGGAAGGCCGAGTTCGACACGCCCGACTTCAACGCCACGGGGCCCGACGGCCAGCCGTACATCAAGGCCGACGCCCACGTCCGGCTCGCCCACCCGAGCCACAACGGCAACGCCCACCTGCTACGGCGCGGCTACAACTACGTGGACGGCTCCGACGGCCTCGGGCGGCTCGACGCGGGCCTGTTCTTCATCGCCTACCAGCGCGACCCGCGCACCGCGTTCGTCCCGGTGCAGACGAACCTGGCCAAGCACGACGCGCTGAACGAGTACATCAAGCACGTGTCGAGCGGGCTGTTCGCCTGCCCGCCGGGGGTGCGCGACGCGGGCGACTACTGGGGCCGCGCCCTGTTCGCCTGACGCTTCCTAGGGCCTGAGCTCAAAGGCAAGGCCCTCGAAGGGACGCGCTTCGCGCGACTCGACTCGGACTGTGTTGTGTGGGGGAGCCGAGCTCCCCCGCACCCCCTTGGCAAGGGGCCTCCCGGCCCCCTGCACCCCCGAGCGTTGACCACGTCCCAGAAGATGCCTGCCCCGAACGACCGGAGAACTGCTCCATGCGCCGCGGCCCACGTCGCTAGGCTCTGTGGTTGGCGACGGACGGGGAGACTGGCGTGGCAGCTGGGATACGGGAGATCGAGGTCAAGTATCGGGTGGATGACCTCACGGCGCTGGAGGAGGCGCTGACCGCGCGGGGAGCGATACTCTCAGCCCCGGTCCGTCAGGATGACCAGGCATACGCCCGGAGCGGCTGGGCCTACGGCCAGTCGAAGATCAGCGTGACCTTCTTGCGGCTGCGGACGCAGGAGGGCCGGCATCTGTTCACGTTGAAGAAGCCGCTGGACAACGCGATGGCGTGTCTGGAGCACGAGACTGAGATCGCGGATCGCGAGCAGATGCATGACGTGATCGTCGCGATGGGTTTCCACCCCACGGTGCGCATCGTGAAGTCGAGACGGAGCGCGCGGCTGGACGAGGTGACCGTCTGCGTGGACGAGGTCGAGCACGCGGGCGTGTTCGTCGAGTTCGAGCGGACGGTGGCGGGTGAGGTAGCCGGCATCGGGGTGCAGCGGGAGCTGGACGTGCTGGCGCGTTCACTCGGGGTGGGCCTGGAGCGGACGACGGACACCTACGATTCGCTGGTGCGCGCCGCGTTGGCGCCGGCCTAGAACAGCTCGATCGTCTCAGGACCGGAAGGATCGTCGCAGGGAAGCCGGGCCGCGTCGAGGTCGAGGTCGACGCGGATGCAGGTTGCGCCGTTCGGTGATCTGCACGAGGGCTCTGCGTTGGTCTCCTGGTACCGAGGTGCGGAAGTAGCAAGAGCTGGCGCGGGTGTCGACGATCAGTCGCTTCACGGTGGTCCTCTCGCATGGGTGGGGAGTGTCCGGTCAGGCCGGAGGCTGGGATGGCGCCGGCGAGATGGTGTGCTGTACGTCTGGCGCACCGAGATCGATGACGTCGGCGCCGGTGCGCACGACCCACACAGGTCGGGTGCGGGCGTAGGCGCCCAGTGCGAGGGCGAGCTTCGGCTCCGTGCCGAACCGGGCGCCCGCGTGTCGGTCACGGGCGAAGGCGATGAAGGCGTCATCGAGGCGTACCCGGCCTTCGAGAAGCATCAGGCTTGCCGTCCCATGGCGTGCTTGTAGCTTCCGCGCGGCGGCCGGGCCGGGCTTCTCCACCAGATCGATCATGCGTGGAGCACCCTGCGGGCCAGGTGTGGTGACGATGACGCCGCGCCGCTCTGCCAGCTCGGGCTCGTAGTCGCGGGCGAGCACCGCCACACCTTCGGGCGCCCGCTGCAACGCAGTCAGGACATTGCACGAGGGATAGAGGTTGTCGCCGAACACCACGTACGTTGCGTCGTCTCCGGCGGTGTCGGAATGGCCGGCGAGGTGTTCGGCGCCGTTGAGCAATGAGGTCGGCCACGGAGGCGACGCTGCCCGGCTCGCACGCGCAGCCCGATCCGGAGCCGGACGGGCCGCCCCCCATACGCTCCTGGCCCGGCTCGCGGTCGTCGAAGCCCGAGGTTGGGGGCTCGCCGGCGACCACCGCGAGGCCCGCGCCGCCATCCGCCGCGCCGACCGCGCCATCAGCCGCTCCGTTCCCGCCACCGACCCGGAATGGCTGGCCACCTTCACCCCCGCCCACCACGCCGGATCCGTGATGCACGCCCTGCGCGATCTCGGCCTGCACGATGAGGCCGCTAGACACGCCGAGCTGGCCCTCGACCTGCCGGCCTCCAACGTGCGAACCCTGGCGCTTCACCAGACCCTCCTGGCCACCGTTCACGCAGCTCAGGGTGACCTCGAAGCCGCCTGCGCCACCGCAAGCAAGGCCCTCACCGCACACCCACATCTGGCGTCGGCCCGACTTCGCACCCGCCTACGCGACTTCGCCCGGCGCCTCAAACCCCACCAGGACGTACGATGCGTCCGCGACTACACCGAGCACGCCAGGGAACTTCTCACCACACCATGACGAATCACCCGGCAAGTAACCGCCGACCGACCTTCGTCGAGCCGGAGATCTACTACGCCCAACTCGCCGCGGTGCATATCGCCACCGGCGCGCTCATCACCGACCCAGCCGGCCGCGTGCTCATCGTCAAACCCAACTATCGGCCGCACTGGCTGATCCCGGGTGGCATGGTCGACGACGGTGAACCACCCCATGAAGCGTGCGCCCGCGAGTTGAAGGAGGAACTCGGCGTCCACGTCGGCGTCGAGCGACTGCTGGTCGTCGACTGGGCCCCCGCCTACGGCGCCCGGACACGTCCGATCCTGTATTTGCTGTTCGATGCCGGTGATCTGCACGACACTCGCATTCGGTTGCAGCACGACGAACTCGACGACTACGCGTTCGTTGACCCGGAAAAGGCCGAAGCCCATCTCGCGCCAGGCGTCGCGGCTCGCGTACCCGCCGCACTGAAGGCCCGGACGGCGGGGACAACGATTTACCTACCGGGCGCCGGGGGTTAGCCGGCCGAGGTGACAGCCACCGCGCCGTCCTCCCCACGAAGGCCGCCAAGGGTCGCGGGGAGGACGGCTGCCGGATGAGTCGGTCAGATGTGCTCGGCCGGGTTCGCCGGGAGGTAGAAGTTCCAGCTCCCGTGTCCCTCGTGCGCGCCGCCCCCGGCGCAGTGCCCGTTGTCGGGCCGGCCGTTCCACCAGAGGCAGTAGCACTTGTTGCAGAACCGCCAGTTGTCCTGTTGCGTCGTCGGCGCCATGTCCCCTCCTGCGATGTCGAGGCCGGCGTGCTGTCCGGCCACAGCCAGTGTCGGGCGAGACGCAGAGCGTGCGTATCCCCAGAATTGGGGGGATGACGCCGCCCCGACTTCGTGCCTGCCTCGACAGCGGAAGATCATCGGCACAATGTCGGCATGGGTGGATCAAGTGCGCTCGGATCACGCTGGGCCGCGGGCGTGACCGGGCTGTCCTACGCGGGGGCCGTGTCCTGGCTGACCTGGCTCATCGTCTCCGGCCCCCTCAGCTACGGACTGAAGGGATCGCTGACGATGCTGATGATGGCCCTCCCCTCGTCCCTCCTCGCGATGCCCAGCGCGACCTGGATCGAGGGCACGCTGGCGGGCGGGAGCTTCTCCCCTGCCTGGGAGAGCGTCTTCCTGGCCGCTCCGGGGATCGCGCAGGCGGTCGCGCTGGCCGCCATGCTGGGGCAGCGCCTCACCCGGGTCCCGGGGCTGGTCATCGGGTGGTTGCTGACCGTCGACGTGGCCTTCTGCGGATGGACGATCGCCTACGACGAGTGGGCGCCGCGGGGTCCGTACGGCTGGCTCATCCTGGTGTGCGGGGCGGGCATGGCGGCGGGGCTGGTGGCGGCACGCTTCACCGCGGGCCGTGAGGATTCGGCGATCGCGTGACGCCTTCAAGGGATGCCCGGCCTCGTGTTAACGTCGTGTCCATGATTCACCCTCGTGCCTAGAGACCGGCTCACGCGTCGCCCGTTCACCATGGGCTCGACGCGCAGCGGTCTCCCCTAGGTCCGCAGCGTCCTTCGCCGCACACGCGGCCTGACGCTGCCTTTCACGAGGTCTTCTCATGTCGTCTCCCTCAGCGGCGTCCTACCACGCCGTTCTCCGGGCTCCTCTCGCCGGCCGAACCTTCGTCTCCGCGCTGGTCGGGCGGCTTTCCTACGGAATCGTCTTCCTGTCGCTGGTCCTGGCCGTCACCCGGGCCACCGGTTCCTACACCATGGCCGGCACCGCGATGGCGCTGTTCGGTCTGGCCAGTTCCTTGCTGTCCCCGCTCCGCGCGCTGCTGATCGACAGGTACGGGATTCGCCGGGCCCTCCCTCCGATGGCCGCCGCGTACGCCCTGCTGCTCAGCCTGGTCGCCGTCCTGACCTGGCGGCCGGGGACGCCCGGCGCCGTGCTGTGGCTGTTCGCCGGCCTCACGGGGGCGTTCACTCCGCCGCTCGGCCCCGTCATGCGCACGCTGTGGCGCGACCTGCTTCCCGAGGGCCCGCTCCTACGACGCGCCTACTCCCTCGACACCGTCGCGGAAGAACTGCTCTACGTCATCGGGCCGCTGATCGCGGGGGTGCTGACGGGACTGGCGCATCCCTCCTTGGGGATCGCGCTGAGCGCGGGGCTGGTGACGGGCGGCTCCTTGGCGCTGGCGTTCTCGCCCGCCACACGTCCCCCCGCCGCACCTCCGCCCGCCGAGCGTCCGGCCGTATCCGGAAGGTCGCGGGCGGCGGCCGAGGTGCCTGCCGTCTCTCAACCGGTCGATGACGGGCGGACCGTAGGGCGGCGGAGTCCGGTCGCGGGCGCCACTGGCCTGCGGCGGCCCATCGTGGTCGCCGGCGGCGTCGGCATGTGCCTGGGCGCGCTGAGCTTGCTCATCGTGGCCTTCGCCGAACGGCACGGCCAGCTCGCCGCGGTGGCCTGGGTCGAGGCCGCGCTGGCCACCGGAAGCGCCGTCGGCGGCCTGGCCTACGGCGCGGTGTCGTGGCGGCTCGGCCTGGAACGCTGGCTTCCCCTGCTGGCGACGGCGTTGGCCCTGTCCCTGGCCGCCGCCGGGTTCGCCCCGGACATGGTCGCGCTGTCCTTGCTGGTCGGCGTCGCCGGGCTGTTCGTCTCCCCCGTTCTCACCACGGCGTACATGCTGGCGGACGAGGTCGCGGACCCCGGCTCCAGGACGCAGGCCGGCGCGTGGGTCAACACGGCGTTCAACACGGGGCACTCGGCGGGCTCCGCCTCCGTGGGGCTGCTCATCGGACGCCACGCCCTGGCCACGTGCTTCGTGGCCGGCGCGCTGCCGTCCCTCCTCGGCGCGCTCGCGGGGCTGGGGAAGGCTCGTCGTCCTGCCCGGCTCTCGACGCGGGAGGCCGCGGTGCCCGACGTCAAGCAGTGACCGCGGCAGGGATCCGCGCCGGCTGAGGCGCCATGGGAGCGCTGAGGGGCGGCGGTCACGAGCGGTGGCGGGCGCGGGAGGCGGCGGCGTGGGCGCGGTTGGCGCAGCGGGTCGAGCAGAACTGGCGCCGGCCCGGGCGGCTGCGGTCCACGAACGCGTCCCGGCACGGGGCGGCGGCGCACATCCGCACCCGTTCCCAGTCGCCCTCCGCCGCCAGGTCGAGCAGCTCCTGCACGGCCCGCACGGCCAGACGGCCGGGGAGCGAGGCGCCGGGAACGGCGGCCAGCCGCAGCCGGGGGACGCCGTCCGCCTCCTCGACGGCGGGTCGCAGCGGCAGCTCGGCCGTCCAGCGCGCGAGCGCCTGTGAACGGTCCGCGGGATCGGCTCCGGACAGAACGGCCCGGAGCCGATCCCGCACCGCCCGGACCTCCACCAGATCCGCCGCATCTCCCCGATCCGCAACCTTCTCCGGACCCGCGCCGCCACCGTCCTCAGCGCCGCCACTGTCCTCAGCGCCGCCACCGTCCTCAGCGCCGCCATCGTCGTCCGACGTCACCGACAGCTCGGCGCAGAAGCGGCGCAGCGCCGCCGCGTCCGGCAGCCGTTCCGGTTCGTCCAGGTACGCGTCCCAGGTGTTGGCCAGGTCCAGCGCCACCAGACCCGTCTCCGCGAAAACCCGCATTCCGCCATCCCATCATCCCGTGCTACCGTCAGGAGTATGAGCAGTATAACCACTGACAGAGTTCTGGCCGTCCTCGACGCTCCCTCCAACCTCGGCCTGCGCCCGCCCGCGCCGGACACCGTCCCCGGCTGCTACAAGGCCCCATGGGCGCTGCGCGACGCCGGGCTGCTCCAGCGGCTGGGCGCGAGCGACGCCGGAGCCGTCGTGCCGCCCCGGTACGTGGCCACCTGGCAGCCCGGCGACGGCGTGCGCAACGGCCAGGCCATCGCCGCCTACACGCGCAGGCTGGCCGAGCGCATCGCCGCGCTGCGGGGCGAGGGGCGGTTCCCCGTGGTCCTGGGCGGCGACTGCTCGATCGTGCTCGGGGCCGCGCTGGCGCTGCGGCGCGAGGGCCGGTACGGGCTGGCGTACCTCGACGCGCACTCCGACTTCCGCCACCTGGGCAACTCGCCGCACGTCGGCGCGGCGGCCGGGGAGGACCTGGCGCTGGTGACCGGGCGTGGCGACGGCTATCTGACCGACATCGACGGCCTGCGGCCGTACGTGCGGGACGAGGACGTGATCGTGCTCGGGGTGCGGGACGACGAGGATCTGCGGGACGTCGCGGACTCCGGCCTCGCGTACGTGCCCGCCGCCGAGGTGCCCGCCCGGGGCGAGGAGGCGGCGGCGGCCGTGCTGGCGCGGGAGGAGCTCGACGGGTTCTGGATCCACGTGGACGCCGACGTGCTCGACTCGTCCGTGCTGTCGGCCGTCGACTCGCCCGCCCCCGGCGGACTGTCCGCCGACGAGCTGGTGCGGTTGCTGCGCGGCCTGCTCCGGCTGCCCGGGGCGGCCGGCTTCCAGGTGACGATCCTCGACCCCGACCTGGACGAGGACGGGTCGCAGGCCGCCCTGCTCGCCGACGTCATCGTCCGCGCCCTGGCCACCTGACGCCGGGATCCGGGTCGGCGCGGGCTCAGAGAGCCAGGACGCCCGCCGGGTCGGCGCGGGCTCAGAGAGCCACGACGCCCGCCGGGTCGGCGCGGGGTCAGAGGGCCAGGGCGCCCGCCCGGGGACGGCGCGGGTCAGAGGGCGAGGACGCCCGCCGGGTCGGCGATCACCCGCTGCATGGCCAGGCCCGCTGCCCCCAGGACCGCCGCGTCGGCGCCGATCGCCGACATCGCCACCCGCGGCGGCGTGCGCCGCATCTGCCGCAGCCGCGCCGACAGCACGTCGGACACGGGCCGCTCCAACCAGGGGAACAGCCGCGCGAACACCCCGCCCAGCACGATCGTCCCCGGGTCGAGCAGGTGGACCGCCGAGGTGAGGGCCAGGCCGAGCGCCTCGCCCGCCTGGCCGGCCGCCGCGAGGGCCGCGCGGTCGCCCGCCTCCAGCAGCGACACGAGCCCGTCGATCGAGGCCGAGGCGGCGGGCAGCGCGGCGGCGGCGCCCGGCATGGCCGCCACCCGGCCGCGCATCGGGACCACGGCCCCGAGCAGCGCGTCCTGCCCCGCGTACACCTCCAGGCAGCCGCGGCCGCCGCAGCGGCAGGCGGGCCCGTCGGGCACGACGACGACGTGCCCCAGCTCGCCGGCCAGCCCGTACGTGCCGCGGAACAGCGACCCGTCCACCACCAGCCCGGCCCCGATGCCGATCTCGCCCGAGACGTACAGGAAGTCGGTCTCCCCGGAGCCGAACCACAGCTCGCCGAGCGCCGCGAGGTTGGCCTCGTTGTCGACCTCGCAGGCCAGGTCGTGCAGGCCGAGCTGGGCCGCCACCCCGATGTCGCGCCAGCCGAGGTGGGGCGCGTTGCGCAGCAGGCCGTCCTGGACGGGGCCCGGCACGGCCAGGGCGGCGCCCGTGATGCGCAGCCCGGCGCGCTCGGCGTCGGCGACGGCCTGGCCGGCCAGTTCGCGCAGGTCGGCGAGGATGGCCTCGGGGCGGGAGCCGCGGTTGTCGGCCGGGCGGACACGGCGGACGCGCACGGTGCGGGTGAGGTCCACGACGCAGGCGGCCAGGTAGTCGACGTTGATCTCCAGGCCGAGCGTGGCGATCCGGTGGCCGCTGACGCTCACGGCGACGCCGGGACGGCCGCGCTCGCCGTCGCGGACGGCGCCGTTCTCGACGACGACCCCGGCGTCGAGCAGGTCGGAGACCAGCTTCGACACGGTCGTCTTGGTCAGCCCGGTCAGCTCGGCCAGGGCGGCCCTCGTGAGCGGGCCCGCCGCGCGGATCTCACCGAGCACGACGGCGAGATTGCGGGCGCGCATGGAATCGTGCCGCACGCCTCTTGACGATGCCACATCTGCCTCCGAGGATTATGTGCAGATTGTGGACTTAATCCTAGAGCGGCGAGAGGGCACCATGAGCTCGTTCATCCCCACCCCCGAGGATCGCTTCACATTCGGCCTGTGGACGGTCGGGTGGCAGGCTCGTGATCCGTTCGGAGACGCCAGCCGGCCCGCGCTCGACCCCGTGGAGACCGTACACCGCCTGGCGGAGCTCGGCGCCTACGGCGTCACCTTCCACGACGACGACCTGCTCGCCGTGGAGCCCGACCGGGACAAGGCCGTCGAGGCGTTCCGCAAGGCGCTGGGCGAGACCGGGATGAAGGTCCCCATGGCCACCACGAACCTCTTCACGCACCCCGTCTTCCGCGACGGCGCGTTCACCAGCAACGACCGCGACGTCCGCCGGCACGCGCTCCGCAAGGTCATGCGCAACATCGACCTGGCCGCCTCGCTGGGCGCCCGGACGTACGTGTGCTGGGGCGGGCGCGAGGGCGCCGAGTCCGACGCCGCCAAGGACGTGCGCGCGGCCCTCGCCCGCTACAAGGAGGCCCTCGACCTGCTCAGCCAGTACGTCATCGACCAGGGCTACGAGCTGCGCTTCGCCATCGAGCCCAAGCCGAACGAGCCGCGCGGCGACATCCTGCTGCCGACCATCGGGCACGCGCTCGCGTTCATCAACGAGCTGGAGCACCCCGAGATGGTGGGCCTCAACCCCGAGGTCGGGCACGAGCAGATGGCCGGCCTGAACTTCGTTCACGGCATCGCGCAGGCCCTCTGGCACGGCAAGCTCTTCCACATCGACCTGAACGGCCAGCACGGCCCGAAGTACGACCAGGACCTGGTGTTCGGCCACGGCGACGTCAAGAGCGCGTTCTTCCTGGTGGACCTGCTGGAGCACGGCGGCTACGACGGGCCGCGCCACTTCGACTACAAGCCGCTGCGCACCGAGGACCCCGACGACGTGTGGGTGTCGGCCGCCGCGAACATGCGCACGTACCTCATCCTGCGGGAGAAGGCGCGCGCCTTCCGCGCCGACCCGGAGGTCCAGCGGGCGCTGGTCGCCTCCCGCGTGGACCAGCTCGCCGTGCCCACGCTGGCGCCCGGCGAGACGCTCGCCGACCTGGCCGCCGAGGAGTTCGACCCGGAGGCGGCGGCCGAGCGCGGCTACCACTTCACCCATCTCAACCAGCTCGCGCTGGAGCACCTGCTCGGCGTGCGCGGCGGGGCGGCGGCATGACGAACCCCCTCGCCTTACAGCTCTACACCGTCCGCGACCAGCTCGCCGCCGACCGCGACGGGGTGCTGGGCCGCGTCGCCGGGCTCGGGTACGGCGCCGTGGAGCCGTTCGACCCGACCACCGACCCCGAGGGGTTCCGCCGGGTGGCGGACGACCTCGGGCTGTCCGTGCCGATCACGCACGCGTACGCGCTGCTGGACCAGGAACCGGCGAAGGTGTTCGACGCGATCGCCACGGTCGGCGCGGAGCTGGCGGTCATCCCGGGCGGCGTCCCGCACGAGGAGTTCACCACCCGCGACGGCCTGGCCCGCACCGCCGACCTGCTGAACGGCCTGGCCGGGCGGGCCGCCGCCCATGGCGTGCGGATCGGCTACCACAACCACTGGTGGGAGATCGAACCGCGCTTCGGCGAGCGGCACGCGCTGGAGGAGCTGGCCGGGCTGCTGGCGCCGGAGGTGTTCCTGGAGGTGGACACGTACTGGGCGGCGGTCGGCGGCGCGGACGTGCCCGCGCTGCTGGGCCGCCTCGGCGACCGGGTGCTCGCGCTGCACGTCAAGGACGGGCCCGGCGACAAGGAGTCGCCGCACACGGCGGTCGGCGCGGGCGTCATGCCGGTGCCGGACGTCCTGGCCGCGGCGCCCGGCGCGTGGCGGATCGTGGAGCTGGACCACTGCGCGGGCGACGTGTTCGAGGCCCTGGCGGCCAGCCGGGGCCACCTGAACTCCCTGGAGGGCGTGTGAACGGCGGGCCGGTCGGGGTGGCCGTGGTGGGCGCGGGTGTGATCAGCGGTCAGTACCTGGGCAACCTCACGGCCTTCCCCGACGTACGGGTGCTGGGCGTCGCCGACCTGGACGAGGCGCGCGCGGCGGAGGTCGCCGAGCGTTACGGCGTGCCCGTCTCGGGCGGCCTGGACGCGGTGCTGGCGCTGCCCGAGGTGGAGATCGTCGTCAACCTCACCGTCCCGGCCGCGCACGCCGCCGTGGCGCTGGCCTGCTTACGGGCCGGCAAGCACGTGTACGGCGAGAAGCCGCTGGCGCTGGACGCCGAGGAGGCGGCCAAGGTGCTGGCCCTGGCCGCCGACCTCGGACTGCGGGTGGGCAACGCCCCGGACACGTTCCTCGGCGCCGGCATCCAGTCGGCCCTGCGGGCGCTGCGCTCCGGCCTCGTCGGCGAACCGCTCGCGGTCAGGGCCGCGACCCAGAACCTCGGCCCGGAGTCGTGGCACCCGAGCCCCGAGTTCTTCTACCAGCCGGGCGGCGGGCCGCTGTTCGACCTCGGTCCGTACTACCTGACCACGCTGACCGCCCTGCTCGGCCCGGCCGCCCGGGTTGCGGCGACCACCCGCAGGGCGCGCGCCGAGCGGGTCGTCGGGTCGGGGCCGAAGGCGGGAACGGTGTTCCCGGTGGAGGTGCCGACGCACGTGGAGGCCCTGATCGACTTCACGGGCGGCGCGGGCGCGGCGGCGACGTTCAGCTTCGACTCGCCGGTCAACAGGCGGCTCATCGAGATCGTCGGCACCGAGGGCGCGCTGTCGCTGCCCGACCCCAACACCTTCGAGGGGCCGCTGCTGGCCCGCGGGCTCCACGACATGGACTGGCGGGAGCTGCCGGTGGAGGGCACGGTCGCGGGGCGCGGCATCGGCGTCCTCGATCTCGCCCGGTCGCTCCGCGCGGGCGTCCCGCACCGGGCGTCGGGCGAGCTGGCGCTGCACGTCCTGGAGATCATGACGGCCGTCACGGAGTCGGGTGAGCGCGGCGAGTTCCGCCGGGTCCGCTCCGCGCCGGCCGTGCCGGAGCCCCTCCCGCCGGACTGGGACCCCCATGCCGCGACCCTGACCTGACCGTCCCGATGCGGACGACGTGGCCGTTGGAAGCGTGAACGCGTCCGGCTGACGGAAGCCGGCCGGACCAGGTCGTTGCGAGGATCGGGACATCACCTCGCGGCAGTCGCCGCCCCGATCCAGGAGATTCTCATGATCATTGCCATGGTCGACTTCGACACCGCCGCCTCCGACCGGGCGGCGGCCCTGGCCCACCTCGACAGCGACAGCGACCTGGTGCGCGCGATGCCGGGCAACCTCTCCTACCGCGTGTTCGCCTCGCGGGAGGACGAGACCCGGGTGACCGTGACCCACGAGTGGGACGACGAGGAGTCGTTCGACGGCTACCTGAAGTCCGACGTCTTCGCGCGCGCCGGCGCGGTGCTCCGGCCGATGATGACCGGGTCGCCGGTGAGCCGGCGCTTCCGGGCGGAGCCGATGGAGATCGCCGCCTGACCGGCGTCATGGCGGCTCCCTACGATGGGCTCATGCGAGAGCGCGGATGACCCGGAAGGCGTACAGCTTCGTCCGCACGTTCCCGCGGGAGCCCGCCCGCGAGTTCACGATGGACCGCCACTACCTGCTCTGCGCCTCGGCCGGCGCCCTCCGGCTGGAGGCGCGGGGTCAGGCGTGGCTGCTGCCGCCGGCCCGGGCCGCGCTCATCGCGGCGGGCACGACGATACAGGTGAGCGTCCCGCAGCCGGTCACGACCGCGTCGGTGCTGTTCGACACCGGATTCGTCCCGGCCCCGCCGACGCCGCTGACCGTGTTCGACCTGAGTCCCCTGGCCCGCGCGCTGGTGACCGAGTGCGGCGCCTGGCGCGAGAGCGACGAACCTCTTCCGGCGTACGCCGAGACGCTCTTCACCGCGCTGGCCGCGGTGAGCCGGCGGCTCGCCGAACAGCCGAGCCCCGTCGTCGTCCCGGCGGGGCGGTCACCCGAACTGCGCCGGGCGCTGCGGCTGACCGAGCAGCGGCTCGGGAGCGACATCAGCTTCGAGGACGTGGCGGCCGAGGTGGGGCTGGCGCCCCGGTCGCTGGCCCGACGCTTCGAGGACGAGACCGGCATGACCTGGCGGGCGGTCCTGCGCCGGATGCGGGTGCTGCGCGCGATCGAGGAGCTGGCCGCGGGTGACACCCCGATCACCGAGATCGCCTTCACGGTCGGCTACACCTCGCTGTCGGCGTTCAACGCCGCGTTCCGGCAACTGACCGCGCGCACGCCCACGGAGTACCGGGCCAGCTTCCGGCCCTGAACCTGCCGCTACCGGAAAGTGAAGCCGGCGCTGCTGGTACGGCCCGCGCCGTTCACGGCCGTGACCATGAGCCAGGGCCGGTCGGGGTCGATCCCGGCCGGGTCGAAGGGCGCCCGCACCGTCTCCCTGGCCACCCCGCCCGACCGGCCGTCCCGGCCCTGGCCGCCGCCGTCCCGCGCGTCGCCTCCGGGCTCGGGGGTGCCGCCTCGACCGTTGGCCGCAGGCTCGGGGGTGAGGGTGACCGTCTTCACCACTCCCCCGGCCTCCTGGTAGGTCACCCGCAGTGTGCCGCCGCCGAGGTTGAGCCCCCGTACCTCGATGCCGTCGCGCCCTCCCACCGTCCGCCGCGTCGCGCTCATGACGAGGGGGTCGTTCCACCCGGCAGTGATCGCGTCCGCGAGCGACGGCGCGCCGGGCCGGTCCCGGCAGGTCAGGAACGGGTCCCAGCCGTACGCGATGATCTTGGTAGCGTACCGGCCGACGGCCATGACCTGCCGGTCCACCCGGCTCTTCGTGGCGCGCCCGCGCAGCGGCAGCGGGTCGGTCCTGCCGCACTCGCCCGCGACCGGGGTGGGCTCGAAGACCTCGACGTTCACCCACAGCTCGGCGCCGGGCCCGGCGCGGCGCGCGGCGGCCGCGACGTAGTCGGCGGTCGAGCCGTAGTACGCCTCCCGGTACGGCACCGCCCCCGTCACCGGCACGAGCCGGGCGTCCACCGGGTCGCCGTCCTGGCCGGCCCCGTACACCGGCACCTTGCCGACGCCCCGGCCGTCCTGGATGGCGATGGCCATGGGCAGGCCGGCCCGCGTGGCCGCGATGTCGGCGAAGCCCTCACCCACCACGCCCGGCGGGAAGCCCCGCGACCGGCGCGCGTCCCAGTACGGGCTCACCACGATCGTCCGGTCCGGCAGCACGGCGGCGGCCACCGCGTGCTGCGCCCGGTAGAGCGCGAGCACCGGGTCGCGTGGCCCGCGCTCGCGCATGGCCAGTTCGAACGACTGATACACGCCCGCCAGCGCCGGTGACGCGCCGAACCGCTCCCGGTAGCCGGTCAGCACCCGCTCGGTGAAGGCGTTCAGCGCGCCGGTGGAGGCGGCGTCGGGCTGCCACGGCTTGGCCGGGTCCTGCGGCGCGGCAGGCAGCCCCGGGTACACCCGCATCCCGTACGCGGCGGCCTCCTCCAGCAGGTTGCCGACGCCGTCGCCGTCCGCCGCGACGAGCACCAGGTCGTACGGACCCGCCTGGCAGGACGGCCCGAGCAGCAGCCGGTAGTAGACGCGTCCCCCGCTGTCGATCCGCCGGTCGAGCCCGGGGCAGCGCAGGGCGCCGGGGCCGAGACTCTCGCTGGTCACGTACGTGAAGACGCGGCGGATCTCCTGACCGCGGGCCGCGTCGCGGGCGGCCACGTAGCACGGCCGCCCCTGCTCGACGCAGCCCGCGAACACGGGGTCGAGCCGCCGGCCGGGCCCTCCGCCGGCCGGAGCACGGCCCTCATCGCTCTCGTGCGCGGCAGGTGCCCGTCCCGTGTCCGCCTCGCCGCTCTCCCGCGCGCCAGGTCCCCGTCCCGTGTCCGCCTCGCCGCTCTCGTCGGCGACCGGGGTGCGGCCCGCGCCGCCGCGCTCGGCGGCGAGCACGCGGCCCGCGCCGTCCACCCGGGCGGCGGCGAAGCGGGGGCCGAACGTGATGATCGTGTCGCCTCCGGCGGCGTGGATCGCCTGCAGGGTCCGCCGCGTGTCGCACCGGTCGGCGCGGGGCTCCATCCAGTAGCCACTGATCGCGTACGGGGCGGTCACGCGGGTGTCGCGAGGCGGGCAGCCGGGAGCGCCGGTCCTGGGCGCGGCGCCGAGCCCCCATATCAGGCCGGCCGCCGCCACCACCGCCACGGCCGCGCAGACCCCCATCGCCTGGAGGACGAACCGAGTCCGGTGCCGCACCGCCAGCACTGCCACCCCGCATCCCGCCGCGCCCCTCCGCGTCGCCCGCCGCGCCGAGGTCGCCCATCACCCTATCCACAACAGGGTTCCCGGAATTGTCGGCGGGCTCTGCCACGATCGCGATCACCTCACCCCCCGAGATCACCTCACCCCCCAAGGAGAGTCATGCAAGCGAACGACGCCGCCTGGCCGCCGGTGCGCGACCTCATCGCGGCCGGCGACGTGCCCGCGCTGGTGGAGACCCTCAAGGCGCTGGACGAGCCGGCCCGGCGGGAGGTGGCGCGCGAGCTGCCCGGGTACGTCGCCGAGGTCCGGCGGATCGTGTGGGACGAGGTGGCCGCCCACGACGCGCGGGCCGACCGCGCCAGGAAGGAGCGGCAGGACGAGCTGGCGCGCCTGTACGCGGCCGGAGAGCTGAGCGAACACCAGTACAACATGGCCTACTCCATGACGTGGGAGGACGGCTACGAGGACGAGGAGGTCAGGCCCGCGACCGACCGCTGGATCGAGCCCATGCGGGTGGCGGGGGCGGCGACGATCGGGGGCGCGGCGGCGGTGGCCGCCTGGGTGACCCGGCGCGAGTTCGACCTCTGGATCGACTCGCCCATGGAGCTGGAGCGGACGCTGGAGCCGGTCCTGGAGGTGGTCGCCGCCCGGCCCGACGCCTGGCAGGCCGATCTCGCGGTGCGGCTGGCCCTCCGCGTCCGGGCCCGGCGGCGTCCGCTGCGGGCCGATCGGGTGCTGGAGCTGGCGCTGGCCCTGCTGCGGCGCACCGGCGCGACTCCGCCCGAGCACGATCCGCTGGTCATGGGGTGGGCGCGGCAGGCGCCGAGGCCGGGCGACCCGCTGACCCGGCACCTGGTGCCGCGGCTGTTCGAGGCCGAGGGGGTCGGGCGGGTGCTGCGTGACGACCGCACGTAGCTGGGGCGGCTGACCAGGCTCGCGGCCCGTGACCGGTCGATGCGCGAGATGCTGCTCGACGGGTGCCGGCGCCGGTTCCTGCGCGGCGGCGAGGGGCCGGACCTGCGGTTCTTCGTACGGCTGCACGAGGAGCTGAAGCCGACGCCGGCCGAGGTCGCGCCGCACGCGCGCGACTACCTGCGCCTGCTGCCGGCCGCGCCGGGCCCGGTGGCCGAGCCGGCCCTGCGGCACGTGCGGGACCTGGACGGTCTCGCGCCGGAGGACGTGGCCGAGGCGCTGGAAGGGCTGGTGTTCCGGGCCGAGGGCGGGCTGGCCCGCGCCGGGCTGGCCTGGCTGGCCGAGCTGGTCAAGCAGGCTCCCGAGCGGGCCGGCGACCTCGTGCCGGTCCTGGCCACGGCCCTCGGTCACCAGGCGTGGGCCGTGCAGGACCGGGCGGTGCGCGTCGCGGTACGGCACGCCGGCCGCTTCCCCGCGGACGCGGTCGCGACCCTGCGCGACAGCGCGGGCGAGCTGCCGCCGGACCTGCGCAACCGGATGGCCGCGGCCTTCGGCGGCGAGACGGTCCCGGAGCCGGAACACGTCTCCGAGGGCCGGGAGGACGAGCCCGTCCCCGCGACGCTGCCCGTACCGCCTCGCCCTGTCCCGGCCGTGGCGCCGCCCGGCGACACCCGGAGCCTGGCCGCGATGGCGCTCGACGAGGACGGGGCGTCGGCCGAGCGGTCGCTGGCGGCGTTCGTGCGGCTGGCCGCCCGGGACCGGGACGCGCTGCGGGCGGCGCTCATGCCGCTGGCCCGGCAGGACGACTGGGGGCTGCGTGAGGGCGAATGGCGCGGGCACGACATCTGGATGCGCGCCTTCGCCGTCGAGCTGGCGGGCCCGGGACTGCCGTACGAGAGCCTCCGGACGCTGGCGCTGAAGGCGGCCGCGTTCCTGAACGGGACGTCGCCCGAGACCGGGCAGCCCGACCGGGTGCCCGAGCCGTCGCGCGCGTCGCCGTTCCACCGCTTCATCCTGCGGCGGTACGCGGAGATCCACGCCGCGCTGGCGGCGGGGACGCTGCCGCCGCTGCTGCTGGCCACGCCCAGCCTGTCCACGGGCCACCTCGATCCCGCCGACCTGGTGGCGCGGCTTGAGGAGCTGGAGGCCGCCGGTCGCGAGCCGCTGCCCGCCGACTTCCAGCAGGCGTTGCTGCGGCTGCCCCGCGCCGTGGACCCGGCCGTGGCCGAGCGCGCCGGGGCCCTCACCTCCGCGGCGGGCCGGCGCGCGGCGCGCTGGATGCGGGAGGGCGGCCTGCCCGACCCCGTCGTCCGGGTCACCCGGCTGGGCGAGGGCGAGGGGCCCCGGAAGGTGGGCTGGATGACGACGACCGTCGAGGCCGCGGCCACCGGCCTGCCGCTCGTCGACGAGCTGCTGACCGACCAGCCCCGGCACGTCCACTACGTCTTCGACGGCCACCTGGGCGACATGATGGAGCGCTGGCCCGCGGTCATGCCGTCCCATCGGGAGGTGGTCGCCGCCCATCTGGTCGGCCACGAGCCCCTGCAGATCAGGTGGATGCCGTCGTCCGTGCCGGAGCTGCTGGCCGACGCCTCCGGTCCGGCCGGGCGGGCCCTCGCCCTGCTGCTCGCGCAGCGGATCCTCCCCTGGGCGTGGATCCATGACGGCTCGGGGCCGGCGCTGCGGGCGCTGCGGCGGATCGCGGCGTCCGGCGAGCTGCCGGCCGAGGAGCTGGGCGGGTGGCTGGCGGAGCGGGTGCTGCGCGGCGAGGTCAAGACGCGTGACCTGGCCGCCCTGCTGGAGGCGGAGGCGCTGAACGGCGCTCACCACGACGTGTTGTGCGTGCTCACCACGGCGCTGCCGCCGCTGCTGCCCGGCCCGGGCGCGCGGGCGACGAAGGCCGACACCGAGCTGGTCGCCCTGGCCGAGCGGACGGCCCGCTGGTCCGGCGCGCGGGGACGGCATCCGGAGCTGGCGGCGTTCGCCGCGCGCAAGGGCACGGCGCGCGTCCTCCGCCTGGCCCGCGACCTGGACGCCCACCTCACCCGCCCGTAGCGCCCCCTCAAGTCGCTTCGTGAACATCTCCAGCGAGACCGTTCCCGGCTACTTCTTCTGCGAGCGCCCGTTCCTGCCGGACTACGCGCCCGTGGACGAGGACCACCCGATCCGGCCGCAGGACCCGTACGCGCTGTCCAAGCACTTCGGCGAGCAGCTCATGGACGCGGCGGTGCGCCGCTCCGACATCCGGTGCGTCTCGCTGCGGCCGAGCTGGGTGCAGCACGAGGGCAACTACGAGCGCAACCTCGGCCCGCAGGTCCGCGAGCCCGGGGAGATCGGCGCCGGGCTGTGGAGCTACACCGACGTGTACGACCTGGCGGACGCCATCGTGCTGGCCGTGGAGTCCGACCTGCCGGGCCACGAGGTGTTCTACATCGCCGCGCCGGACAACGCGGGCGGCCACGACTTCGCCACGACGCTGCGCCGCGTCCACGGCGGCGCCATCGAGCTGCGGGAGCTGTCGCGGCCGGACTCCTCGGGCCTGTCCTCCGCCAAGGCCATGCGCCTGCTCGGCTACCGGCCGAAGCGGTCGTGGCGCGACTACCTCGACGAGGACGGCCGCGCCAGGGCGAAGTAACCGCGCGTTCCGCGTAAGACGACCAGGACGATCCCCCTTCGCCCCTGCTTCCATGTCGGCATGTGACACGAGCCGCCCGGAAGCGGAGAGGAGAAGGACTTCCGCACGACTGCACCAGGGGGCCCATCCACTTCACCAACACACGGGAGAAAACACCCATGTCTCGTTCCATCTGGGGGAAGGCGCTGCTCGCGGGAGCGGCCCTGACGGGATCGGCCCTCCTCCTCGGCGCCCCGGCCCACGCCTACGGCGCCTCAGCCCCGCATGCCTCCACGCGCGCCGCCCTCGCACCGGTCGTGGTGTCGAGGACGGGTTCGACGATCGTGGTGCGGGCCGGCGCCGAGGCCAACGGCCTCGACGTCAACGGCAGCGCCGGCGCGTCCCTCACGGTCACCGACACGCTCGCCCAGGTCACCGCGGGCGCCGGCTGCCAGCAGCTCGGCGCGCTCGTCCGCTGCTCGACCGTGGGGGTCACCCGCCTCAGCGTCACCGCCTCCCTGGGCGACGACGCGGTGCGCAACAACACCAACATCCCGAGCGCGCTCAGCGGCGGCCCCGGCCGTGACCGCGTCTTCGGCGGCTCGGCGGCCGACACGCTGAGCGGCGGCACCGGCGACGACATCCTCAGCGGCGGCGCCGGGACCGACCACATCAACGGCGGCGACGGCGTCGACACCTGCACCGCCGAGACCGAGATCAACTGCGAGCTGTAGATCTCACCCACGGCCCCGCCTCCGAGGATGGCCCCCGGGGGCGGGCCTGAGCGTCAGATCTTGGTGATGCGGACCGCGTCGGCGATGACGTAGCCGGTCGTCGAGGTCCAGCGGCTGACGCCGACCACGTTGTACGTGCCCGCGTTCAGCGTGTACGTGCCCAGCGTGCGCCACACGCCGCCGCCCGTGCGCTGGTCCACGGTGACCGTCTGGTTGCCGGTGCTCGCGGCCACGACGTACGGCGTCGCGCTGTTGTATCCCGCGTTCGAGGGGTACCAGACCTCGACCTTGTAGCTGCCCGCGCTCGGGATCGCCGCCTTGAACCAGGCCGGGTCGCTGGCGGAGACCGGGTCGGCGAAGCGGTAGTCCGTGCCGTGGAGCTGTGAGGAGTACGTGGAGGTGCCCCACGACGAGCTCGCCGTGAAGCCGGCGTCCGCGTTGTCCACCGTCACGCTGAACGACGTCCCGCTGCCCGCCACCGCCTTGCCCGCGCTGGGGTCGCTCTCCTGGTGGGTGCGGTTGAGCGCGGTCACGTAGTACGTGTAGGCGGCCGTGGCCGAGGCCGTGGCGTCGGTGAAGGTGGTCTTGCGGGTGGTGGTCAGCAGGTTACGGGCGTCGGCGAAGGCGCACGGGTCGGCGGTCGGGGGCGAGCCGTCGACCCGGTAGACCGCGTACGCGGTGCCGGAGCCCTGCCAGGTGAGGGCGACGCCGCCCGAGCCGCGCGTGGCCGCGCTGATCGCCGGCGCCGCGGGGGCGGCGGCCGTGCCGCGGGCGGGCAGCAGCGCGGGCCTGGTGTAGTGGGTGGAGACGACCTTGGTGAAGCTGCCGATCCGGTCGGCCTTGACGTCCTTGGCGGAGAAGTAGACGTCGCCGAGCACCTCGGGCCTGCTGCGGTTGTAGGTGAGGTGGTCGCTCAGCTCGGCGGGGTCCTGCCAGGCGGCGTCCTGGCCGGAGGCGCCGGCCCGGTAGGCGGCCTGCCCGATGACGAGCTGGACGCCCGTCCCGCGCACCACGTCGGACCACCAGGCGGTCAGCACCTTGTAGTCGGCCGCGGTGTTGCCGATGTGCCAGTAGATCTGCGGCGACAGGTAGTCGACCCAGCCCTGTCTCACCCACTGCCGGCTGTCGGCGTAGATCGCGTCGTACGACTGGAGGCCGGAGGTGGCCGAGCCGAGCGGGTCGGTCGAGGAGTTGCGCCAGATGCCGAACGGGCTGATGCCGAACGTCACCCACGACTTGGCGGCGTGGATGCGCTGGTCCATCTCGCGGACGAGCTTGTTGACGTTGTCGCGCCGCCAGTCGGCGATGCTGGAGAACCCGCCGCCGTACTCGGCGTAGGTGGCCGAGTCGGGGATCGTCTGGCCGCTGACCGGATACGGGTAGAAGTAGTCGTCCAGGTGGACGCCGTCGAGGTCGTAGCGGGTGACGGCGTCCATGATGGCGTCCTCGATGAAGGCGCGCACGGCGGGGATGCCGGGGTTGTAGTACAGCTTGCCGCCGTAGGCGAAGCGCCAGCTCGGGTGGGTGCGGGCCGGGTGGGTGGAGACGAGCTTGGTGGGGTCGTCGTGGTTGGCGACCCGGTACGGGTTGAACCAGGCGTGGAACTCCAGGTTGCGGGCGTGGGCCTCGCTGACCATGAACGCGAGCGGGTCGTAGCCGGGGTCCTTGCCCTGGGTGCCGGTCAGCCACTGCGACCACGGCTCGTACGTGGAGGGCCAGAACGCGTCGGCCGTGGGCCGTACCTGCACGACCACGGCGTTCATCCGCTTCTGCACGGCGAGGTCGAGCCACGCACGGAACTCGGACTGCTGGGCCGAGACGCTGAGGCCGGGGGCGCTGGGCCAGTCGATGTTGGCCACCGAGGAGATCCACATGGCCCGGAGCTGGCGCTTCGGCTTGGCCGGGTCGGCGGTGCAGGCGGCGGTGACCGCGGCGGAGCCCTGCGCGGTGGCGGGCGCGGCCGGGGCGAGCAGCGTGGCGGCGGCGGCGACGAGCGCGGCCACGGCGGCACGCAGGGAGCGGGAGGGGCGGGACGAGCGGGGGGCAGGTAAGGCGCGGGGGGCGGACGCGGCGAGCCGGCTTGACAGGCTCCCGTGGTGCGTGGTCACGAAGAGAAGTTTCAGCGACCACTACTCGGAGCGCAATAGTCTTCACAGATCCGAGGGGGCCCAACTTCACGGCCACCTTACGCCGGCAAGTGTCTCAAGACCCCTCAAAACCTGACAATCCCATCGCGCGGGCGAAAAGTTTCTTCTAACTCCCCATTAATGTCAATTATCGACATCTGTCATGGAATGCGCCTACTGTGCGACCGTCACCCCCAACGAGGAGCTCCCCATGACATTCGCCCGCACGCGATTAGTCGCTCTCGTCACCTCCGCCCTCCTCACCAGCCTCGCCGTCGGCGCCGCCCCCGCCCAGGCCGCCCGCGAGACCCCCCTCCAGGCCGCCTTCGCCAAGGCCGCCGCCCAGAACGACGTCCCCCGCGACCTGCTCGTCGCCCTCGCCTACGCCGAGACCCACCTCGACGGCCACCAGGGCGAGCCCAGCGCCAGCGGCGGCTACGGCGTCATGCACCTGGTCAGCAACCCCGTCAACCACTCCCTGGAGAAGGCCGCCGAGCTGACGAAGCTCCCGGCCGAGAAGCTGCGCGCCGACGACACGGCCAACATCGCGGGCGGCGCCGCCGTCCTGCGCTCCCTCGCCGACGAGCAGGGGCTCGACGAGGCCGCCCGCAAGGACTCCGGCCGCTGGTACCAGGCCGTGGCCAAGTACGGCAACGCCTCCTCGCCCGAGCTGGCCCGCCTGTACGCCGACTCCGTCTACGAGCTGCTCGGCCTCGGCATCCAGGCCAAGGGCGTGACGGTCAAGCCGCAGGAGGTCACCGCCGACCGCGGCGACCTGGCGGGCGCCCGCGACCTCAGTGCCAAGGCCGAGAGCTCCTCCGGCCTCCTGGCCGCCGCCGACTACCCGAACGCGACCTGGGTCGCCGCCAGCTCCAGCAACTACACGGCCTCCAGCCGTGAGTCGTCGTACAACATCGACCGCGTGGTCATCCACGTCACCCAGGGCTCGTACGCCGGCACCATCTCCTGGTTCCAGAACTCCAGCGCCAAGGTCTCGGCCCACTACGTGGTCAAGTCCTCCAACGGCGCCATCACCCAGATGGTGCGGGACAAGGACATCGCCTGGCACGCGGGCAACTGGGACTACAACACCCGTTCCATCGGCATCGAGCACGAGGGCTACGTCAGCGAGGCCTCGTGGTTCACCGACGCCATGTACCGGTCCTCGGCCGCGCTGACCCGCTGGGTCTGCGACAAGTACGGCATCCCGAAGGACCGCTCGCACATCATCGGCCACAACGAGGTCCCCGGCGCCGACCACACCGACCCCGGTCAGTACTGGAACTGGACCACGTACATGAACTACGTGACCGGCGGCGGCACGCCGACGTGGAGCGCCACGGTCGACAACTCCACCTCCGGCCAGTTCACCGCCAGCGCCAACTGGGGCACCTCCACCTACTCCGGCCAGCGCTACGGAGCCGACTACCGCTTCGCCGACCCGGTGTCCGCCAGCGACGTCGCCTGGTACCAGGCGAACATCCCGAGCGCGGGCACCTACAAGGTCGAGGTCTGGTATCCGGCCGACGCCGGTTACAACAGCTCGGCGCCGTACGTCGTGGCGACGTCGAGCGGCAACCAGACCGTGTACGTCGACCAACGCTCGGGCGGCGGAGCCTGGCGCAGCCTCGGGACGTTCTCCCTCAACGCCGGCACGGCCAACGTGGTCGGCGTGAGCCGGTGGACGGGCGGTACCGGCTACGTCATCGCGGACGCCGTCCGCATCAGCAAGTAGCTCCACGAACCCCCGGTGCGGTCCGCGCCGCGGCGTCCGGCGCGGACCGCCCGGCGCGGATCGCACGGGCCGGAAACGGCCTAGGCAGGCACAAGCGGCTCATGTTAGATGGAGGGACATTCACCCGACTCTCGCAGCAACCGATCCGGCACCGGCAGAGAGGACCGGGCACATGGCGCTGACCCTCGACGGCGTCCGCGTACGCAGACGAGGAGAGGTCTGGCTCGACGGCATCGACCTCGAGTTACCGAGCGGGATGACGACGCTGCTCGGCCCGATGACGGCCGGCAAGACCACCCTGATGCGGGTGGCCGCCGGGCTGCTGCCGCCCGACTCGGGGCGGGTGGTCGTCAACGGCCAGGACGTCACGGGCGTGTCGGTGCGCAAGCGCTCCGTCGCCTTCGTCTACCAGCAGTTCGTCAACTATCCCTCCCTCACCGTCCACGAGAACATCGCCTCCCCCCTGCGCCTGGACCGCTCGTTCCCCCAGCAGCACGTCGACCGGCGGGTGCGCGAGGTGGCCGAGCTGATGGGCATCGCCGAGCTGCTGGAGCGGCGGCCGGCCGAGCTGTCGGGCGGCCAGCAGCAGCGCACCGCGATCGCCCGCGCGCTGGCCCGTCCCGTCGACCTGCTCCTGCTCGACGAGCCGCTGGCCAACCTCGACTTCAAGCTGCGCGAGCAGCTCCGCTCCGACCTGAAGAGCATGTTCAGGCAGTCGCCCGGCCTGGTCCTGTACGCGACGTCCGACCCGGCCGAGGCGCTGGCGTTCGCGGCGCCGGCCGTGGTCCTCGGCGAGGGCCGGGTGCTGGACACCGGCGAGGTCGCCGCCCTCTACGCGCACCCGCCCACCCTGGCCGTGGCCGCCGCGCTCAGCGACCCGCCGCTCAACCTGCTGCCGGGCACCGTGCGGGAGGGCCGGGTCGAGGTCCTGGGCGCCTCGTTCCCGGCGCCGCGCGCGCACGCCTCCGGCCGTGACGTCGTGCTGGCCGTACGGCCCCACCACGTGTCCATCGACCCGGCCGGGGACGGCGCGCTGGAGTTCCCGGCCGAGGTCCGGCTGGCCGAGGTGACGGGCAGCGCCACGTTCGTCCACCTGCTGCTGCCCGGCGGCAGGCACCTGGTGGCCCAGCTCGACGGGCCGCGCGCGTTCACCCCCGGCGACCGGGCGACGGCGTACGTGGACCCGGCGCACGCCTTCCTGTTCGACGAGTCGGGCGGGCGGCTGCTCGCCGAGTCCGCCGCGGAGGTCGACCTGCATGGCTGACATCCGCCTGGAGGACGTGGGACACAGCTACGACGGCGGGCGGACGTGGGCCGTACGGCCGATGACCTGGACGTGGCGCTCCGGCCGGGCGTACGCGCTGCTCGGACCCAGCGGATGCGGCAAGACGACGCTGCTCAACATCATGTCGGGCCTCATCACGCCGACGACCGGCCGCGTCTGGTTCGGCGAGCGCGAGGTGACCTCGGTCCCGACCGCGGGACGCAACATCGCGCAGGTCTTCCAGTTCCCGGTGCTGTACGAGGAGATGTCGGTCTACGACAACCTCGCCTTCCCGCTGCGCAACCGGCGCTACCCGAAGGACGAGGTGGACCGGCGGGTGCGCGCGGTGTCGCGGATGCTGGGCCTGGACGCCCACCTGGGACGCCGGTCGCGGCGGCTGGACCCGGGCCGCCAGCAGATCGTCAGCCTGGGCCGCGGCCTGGTGCGCTCGGACGTGGCGGCCGTGCTGCTGGACGAGCCGCTGACCGTGGTGGACCCGGCCATCCGATGGACGCTGCGCAGCACGCTGAAGGAGATCCACCGCGACACCGGCCACACGCTGGTGTACGTCACCCACGACCAGACCGAGGCGCTGACGTTCGCCGACGAGGTGGTCGTGCTCAAGGACGGGGCGATCGTGCAGGCCGGCGAGCCGGCGGAGCTGTTCCTGTCGCCCGCGCACGAGTTCGTCGGCCACTTCATCGGCTCGCCCGGCATGAACACGCTTCCCGGGGAGGTCGCGGACGGCCTGGTCCGGGTGGGCGGGCAGGTGGTCGGGCGCGCGGACGAGCCGCTGCCGGCGGGCCCGGTGCGCGTCGGGGTGCGGCCCGAGTTCGCCCGGCTCGGCGACGGGCCGGGCTCGCCGGGGCTGCCCGCCGAGGTGACCGCTGTGGACCGGATGGGCGCCTACGACCTGGTCCACGTGCGGGCCGGGGGGCATCCGCTGGTGGCCCGGGCCGAGGCGGGCTCGCCGTACGAGCCGGGAGCGGCCGAGTTCGTGCGCTTCACCGGCGGCCGGGTCTTCCTGTTCCGCGACGAGGTCCGCTGCGGGCAGGTCGTCCCCCTGAACGGGAGGGCTGGATGACGGTCACCGAACCGGTCGAGGACCCCGCCGTGACGGCGGCCGAGGAGCCGGACCGGCGGCCCGAGGCCAAGCCGAAGGACAACCGGGCGTGGCTGCTCGTGCTGCCCGTCGTCGTCTGCGTGACGTTCACCGCGCTCATCCCGCTCATGACGGTCGTCAACTACTCCGTGCAGGACATCTTCAGCCCCAGCGACCGGATCTTCGTCGGGCTGGAGTGGTTCCGCTCGGTGACGCGCGATCCCGAGGTGCGCGGCGCGTTCCTGCGGACCCTGATGTTCTCGGCGCAGGTCCTGCTGATCGAGATCCCGCTCGGCGTGGCGATCGCCGTCGCGATGCCGCGCCGCGGCTGGACGGTGTCGGCGGCGCTCGTGGTCGTCGCGCTGCCGCTGCTCATCCCGTGGAACGTCGTCGGCACGATCTGGCAGATCTTCGCCCGGGGCGACATCGGGCTCGGCGGCTGGGCGATCAACCAGGTGCCGGGCGTGGACTTCAACTACACGCTGGACTCGACGGACGCCTGGATCACGGTGCTCGTCATGGACGTGTGGCACTGGACGCCGCTGGTGGCGCTGCTCGCGTACGCGGCGCTGCGCTCGATCCCGGAGCCGTACTTCCAGGCGGCGCAGATCGACGGCGCGTCGGCGTGGGCGACGTTCCGCCGCATCCAGCTCCCCCGGCTGCGCGGGGTGCTGACGATCGCGATCCTGCTGCGGTTCATGGACAGCTTCATGATCTACACGGAGCCGTTCGTGGTGACCGGCGGCGGGCCGGGCAACGCCACGTCGTTCCTCAGCGTCCTGCTGTCGAAGATCGCCGTCGGGCAGTTCGACCTCGGGCCCGCGGGCGCGTTCTCGCTGCTCTACTTCCTCATCGTGCAGATCGTCTCGTACGTCTTCTTCACCGTGCTGACCCGGAGCGGGAGGTGAGCGGCATGACCGGCGCCCCCGCTTCTTCACCGGAGCCCGCCGTGGCGCGGCGGGCGGGGCGGCAGCTCCCCTGGGCCAGGACCGTCTTCTGGCTCTACGCCGCCACGCTCATGCTGCCGCTGCTGTGGATGTTCGGCATGTCGATCCGCCCGAACGAGGACATCCTCGGCGGCTTCTCGATCGTCCCGCAGCGGGCCACGCTGGACAACTACGCCACGTTCTTCAGCGACTCGTCGTGGTACTCCAGCTACCTCAACTCGATCGTGTACACGTCGCTCAACGCGGTCATGTCGCTCGTCGTGGCGATCCCGGCGGCGTACGCGTTCTCCCGGTTCAGGTTCGCCGGCGACCGGCACCTGTTCTTCTGGCTGCTCACCAACCGGATGGCGCCGCCGGCCGTGTTCCTGCTGCCGTTCTTCCAGATCTACCAGAGCGTCGGCCTGTTCGACACGCATCTCGGCGTCGCCATCGCGCACATGCTGTTCAACGTGCCGCTGGCCGTGTGGATCCTCGAAGGGTTCATGTCCGGGATCCCGCGCGAGATCGACGAGACCGCCGCCATCGACGGCTACTCGCTGCCGCGCTTCTTCGTCCGGATCTTCCTGCCGATGATCCGCTCCGCGATCGGCGTCACCGCGTTCTTCTGCTTCATGTTCAGCTGGGTCGAGCTGCTGATCGCCCGGACCATCACCTCCGTGAACGCCAAGCCGATCGCCGCCACCATGACCCGCACGGTCAGCGCCGCGGGCGTCGACTGGGGGCTCCTCGCGGCCGCCGGCGTGCTGACGATCATCCCGGGGGCCGTGGTCATCTGGTTCGTCCGCAACTACGTGGCCAAGGGTTTCGCGCTGGGGAGGGTGTGATGGGTCCGCTGGGTCCGCGTCCCGCCGTGCTGGAGTGGATGGTCTGGACGGCGCCCACCGCGCTGGTGTTCGCCGGCCTGGGCGCGCTGCTGTGCGTCATGGCGGTGTGGGCGAAGGTGTCGCCGCCGGTGGCGCGCCGGGGCTTCCTGCGCATCGAGACCGACCGCGGCGACCGGCTCTACATCGGGCTGATCAGCGCGGCCGTGGTGCTCGCGGGCTGGATCGCCGTCACGGACCTGTCGATGTGGCTCGCGCTGGGGTGCGCGCTGCTGGTGGCGGTGGTCATCGGGATATGGGGTTGAGAGAGAGGACGGACCATGCCGTTACCGCTCCACACCAGAGTCACCCGGACGAGGACGGCCGCCGCCGCGGCCGCGCTCGTCCTGTTCGCCGCGGCCTGCTCGCAGGGTGACGGGCCGCGCAAGAGCGACTGGACCGAGGCCGGCGGCAAGGCGGCGGCGCAGAAGTGGGTCACGCAGGAGTTCACGCCGAGCACCCTGTCCAAGGACCAGCAGCTCGCCGAGATGGACTGGTTCATGAAGGCCGCCGCGCCGTACCGCGGCATGGAGATCAACGTGGTGTCGGAGACGATCACCACGCACGAGTACGAGTCACGGCAGCTCGCCAAGGCGTTCGCCGAGATCACCGGGATCAGGGTCAAGCACGACCTGATCCAGGAGGGCGACGTCATCGAGAAGCTGCAGACCCAGATCCAGGGCAACCAGAACATCTACGACGCCTACGTCAACGACTCCGACCTCATCGGCACCCACTCGCGCGGCACCTACGTCTTCCCGCTGTCCGACTACATGGCCGGCGAGGGCAAGGCCGTCACCTCCCCCACGCTCGACCTCGACGACTTCATCGGCATCAGCTTCACCACCGGCCCGGACAAGAAGATCTACCAGCTCCCCGACCAGCAGTTCGCGAACCTCTACTGGTTCCGCTACGACTGGTTCACCGACCCGAAGATCAAGAAGCAGTTCAAGGACGCCTACGGGTACGACCTGGGCGTGCCGGTCAACTGGGCGGCCTACGAGGACATCGCCGACTTCTTCACCAACAAGGTCAACGGCAACGGCACGATCGACGGCAAGAAGGTCTACGGCCACATGGACTACGGCCGCAAGGACCCGTCGCTCGGCTGGCGGTTCACCGACGCGTGGCTGTCCATGGCCGGCAACGGCGACCCCGGCATCCCGAACGGCCTGCCCGTGGACGACTGGGGCATCCGGGTGGAGAACTGCCGGCCCGTCGGCTCGTCCGTCACGCGCGGCGGCGACACCAACGGCCCGGCGTCGGTCTACGCGCTGGCCAAGTACGTGGAGTGGCTGAAGAAGTACGCGCCCAAGGAGGCGGCCGGCCGCAACTTCAGCGAGGCCGGGCCCGTGCCCGCGCAGGGGAACATCGCCCAGCAGATCTTCTGGTACACCACCTTCACCGCCGACATGACCAAGCCGGGCCTGCCCGTCGTGAACGCCGACGGCACCCCCAAGTGGCGCATCGCGCCGAGCCCGCACGGCGTGTACTGGAAGGAGGGCAACAAGCTGGGCTACCAGGACGCCGGCTCGTGGACCCTGCTCCGCAACACCCCGAAGGAGCGCCGCGCCGCCGCCTGGCTGTACGCGCAGTTCGTCACGTCCAAGTCGGTGTCGCTGAAGAAGTCCATCGCCGGCCTGACGTTCATCCGCGACAGCGACATCCGCAGCGACTACTTCAAGCAGAACGCCGCCAAGTACGGCGGCCTGATCGAGTTCTACCGCTCGCCGGCGCGCAAGCAGTGGACCCCGACCGGCACCAACGTGCCCGACTACCCCAAGCTCGCCCAGCTCTGGTGGCAGAACGTGGCGACCGCCGTCACCGGCGAGACCACGCCCCAGCAGTCGATGGACAACCTGGCCAAGCAGCAGGACGAGATCCTGTCCCGGCTGGAGCGGCGCGGCTACGGCGGGAACTGCGCGCCCAAGCTCAACCCCGAGCAGCCCGCCCAGTACTGGCTGGACCAGCCCGGCGCCCCGGTGCCGAAGCTGGCCGACGAGCGGGGCAGGCCCGAGACCGTCGACTACGACAAACTCATCTCCCAGTGGAACTAGGTCCTGCCCGTTCTGTCGGCCCGCTCTTCTAAGCTGGCGAGGCCGTACAGGATGATGGGATCTTCGCCGTGGACGCCTCGGTCACTGTGGACGGCTCTGCCGCCGCGAACGGTTCGGTCGCCGTGGACGCCTCGGTCGAGCAGCTCGTCCACGTCCGCGACGACGGCTACACCGTCGCCCGGGTGAGCACCGACACCGGCCCCGGCCCGGTCGCGCCGAGCTTCGTCGCGACCGGGCGGGCGCTGGCCGGCGTCCAGCCGGGCGAGACGCTCCGGCTGGCCGGCGGGTGGGGCGAGCACGAGCGCCACGGCCGCCGGTTCCAGGTGACGGCGTGCGAGCGGATCGTCCCGTCCACCGTGCGGGCGATCCAGCTCTACCTCGGCTCGGGCCTGATCCGCGGCATCGGCCCGCGCCTGGCCCAGGCCATCGTCAGCCACTTCGGCGAGCGCACCCTGACCGTCATCGACACCGCGCCGGAGCGGCTGACCGAGGTGCTCAACATCGGTCCGGCCCGCCAGAGCCAGATCGTCGAGGCGTGGCGCGAGCAGAAGGCGATCGCCGGGCTGATGGTCGTGCTCCAGGGCTACGGCGTCAGCCCGCTGCTCGCCGCCAAGATCTACCAGGTGTACGGCACGGACTCGGCCGACGTCCTCGCCTCCGACCCGTACCAGCTCATCGGGCGGGTCCGGGGCGTGGCGTTCCACACGGCCGACCGCATCGCGCTCCAGTCGGGGGTGCCGCGCGAGAGCCCGCAGCGGATCAAGGCGGCGCTGCTCGACCGGCTGGAGAACGCCGCCGCCGGGGGCGGCCACTGCTACCTGTCCATGACGGCCCTGGTCGCCCAGACCGCCGAGCTCGTCGAGCAGGACCCCGACCAGGTGCGCCCGATGGTCGACGCCCTGGCCGCCGAGCGGCGGGTGGTCGTCGAGGCCGGGCCCGACCAGGTCGTCGTGTACGCCAAGGAGCTGCACGCGCGCGAGGTCAAGCTGGCCGGCGAGCTGGGCCGGCTCTGGCAGGCCCGCTCGACGCTGCCCATGCGGCCGTTCACCGAGGACCAGGACCTCCACGACGACCAGCGGGCGGCCGTCACGATGGCGCTGACCAGCACCGTGTCCGTCCTGACCGGCGGGCCGGGCTGCGGCAAGAGCCACACGGTCCGGGTGATCGCGGCCACCGTGCGGGCGATGGGCGGCACGGTCACGCTGGCCGCGCCCACGGGCAAGGCGGCCAAGCGGCTGTCGGAGCTGACCGGCCTGCCCGCGATGACCGTCCACCGGATGCTGGCCCACCAGCCCGACCCCGACGCGCTGTTCGACCAGGCGCCGGCGCAGGCCGACCTCGTCGTGGTGGACGAGGCGTCCATGCTCGACCTGCACCTCGCGACCCGGCTGTGCTCGGCGATCCCCTCGGGCGGCCACCTGCTGCTCGTCGGCGACAGCGACCAGCTCCCCAGCATCGGGCCGGGCAGCGTGCTGGCCGACGTGCTGCGCGTGGAGGAGATCCCGCGCGTGCGGCTCACCCACGTCTTCCGGCAGGCCGAGGGCAGCGGCATCATCCGGGGCGCCCACCTCATCCGCGCCGGCGAGCTGCCCCCGCTGCCCGGAGGCGGCGGCTTCTGGTTCGAGGAGCTGGACGACCCGGCCGCCGTGGCCGAGCGCGTCGTCCACCTCGCGACGGTCGCGATCCCGCGCAAGCAGGGCGTCGAGCCCGGCCAGGTGCAGGTCCTGTGCCCGATGCGCAAGGGCGCGGCCGGCACCGCCGAGCTGGGCCGCCTCATCCAGGACCGCCTCAACCCGGCCCGCGAAGGCGCTCCCGAGCACTGGTCCGGCTCGTCGGTCTACCGGGTCGGCGACCGCGTCATGCCGATCCGCAACAACTACGACAAGGGCGTCTTCAACGGCGAGACCGGCACGGTCACCCGGCTGGTGCCGGAGGAGCGGCTGCTGGAGATCCGCATCGACGACGGCGACACGGTCACCTACGGCTTCGACGAGCTCGACGACCTGACCCACGCGTACGCGATCAGCGTCCACCGGTCGCAGGGCAGCGAGTACCCGTTCGTGGTGGCGCCCATCGTGGTGGAGGCGGGCGGCGTCATGCTGCGGCGGCGGCTGCTCTACACGCTGGTGACGCGGGCCCGGGCGTGGGTGGTGCTGGTGGGAGAGCGCAAGGCGCTGGAGCTGGCCGTCCACCTGCTCGGCGGCCGCCGCAACACCGGCCTGCCCCGGCGCCTGTCGCTGGCTGTCGGCTGACGCGCACCTTCTGCCTTCCTTGCCGGAAAAGGTTCAGCTTCGATCACTTTCGATCGCTACGATGGGGGCCGGGCAAGGAGGACCATGACGAACACCGCGACCGGTCCGGAGCTCACGGAGCTCTCGGATCGCAAGGCCGGGCCGCTCCTGGCCGTCTGGGGCGAGGCCGCCACGGCCGGGGCGCTGGCGCGGGCGCTGCTGCCGCCCGACGCGGCGCTGCCGGTGCCGGGCTCCTGGGGCCGGGAGCTGCTCCGCGACCGCCTCGGGCCGCACGCCGGGCGGGCGCTGCGGGCCGTACAGGAGCGGGCGGAGGCCGAGCGGGGCACGCCGTGGCCGCAGCCGCTGGCCTCGCAGTACACCCGCTACTTCCGCGACGGCAACCGGACGGCGTACGAGGCGCAGGTGTTCGAACGCCAGGACCGGCTCACCCGCGCGGTCCTCATGGCCCTCGCCACGACCGGCGACGGCGTTCCGGGCGGTGGTGGCGGTGACGAGGCCGGGCCGGGGGCGGCTGAGCGGTGGGTGGACGAGGTGGCCGACGGCATGCTGCTGCTCTGCGAGCAGACCACCTGGTGCTGGCCGGCGCACGAGGACGCCTGCCGGCCGGGCGGCCCCGTGCTGCCCGACACCGCCGCCCCGCACCTCGACCTGGGCGCGGCCGACGTCGCGGCGCAGCTCGCCTGGGCCGACCACGTGCTCGGCGACCGGCTCGACGCCCGCTATCCCGGGCTGCGCGAGCGGGTCCGCCGGGAGGCGCGGGCGCGCGTGCTGCGCCCGTTCACCGAGCGGCGCGACTGGCACTGGCTCGGCCTCGACGGCGACGTCCACAACTGGTGCCCGTGGATCTGCGGCAACCTCCTGGTGGCCGCGCTCCGGCTCGGCGAGCCCGGCGAGGAGCGGGCGTCGCAGGTGGCGTGGGCTGTGGAGGGCCTCGATCGCTACCTGGCGGCCCTGCCGGAGGACGGCTCGATCGACGAGGGGTACGAATACTGGTGGAACGGGGCGTGCCGCGCCCTGGAGGCCCTGGACGTCCTGGAACACGCGACCTCCGGGGCCCTGACCGCGGCCGACGTGCCGGTGGTGCGCGCGACGCTCCGCTTCCCGCACCTCATGCGGCTCGGCGGCCCCTGGTACCTGAACCTCGCCGACGCGCGGGCCCGGCCGCCCGCCGACCAGCCGTGGCACGTGCCGTACCGGTGGGGGCGGCGGCTCGGCGAGGCGGACGCGGTGCGGCACGCCTGCTCGCGGCGCGCCGACGGGATCGCGGTGACGGCGGAGCTGGGCAGGGCGTTGCGGGAGCTGGCCGATCCGGAGTGGTGGGCGGCCGACGGCCGGGCCACGGCACACGACCGGCCCGAGCGCGGCGAAGACGCGAGCGCCGCGCCGCCCGCCGCCGCAGGTGACGGGTCCGGGAATGCGCACGTAGACGCGCTCGGGGACGCGCCGGTGAACGCGGCCGTGTGGTTCCCCGGCACGCAGGTGGGCATCGCGCGTGAGGTCGCCGGCAGCGCGCGCGGGCTCACGCTCGCGGTCAAGGGCGGCCACAACGGCGAGCACCACAACCACAACGACGTCGGCTCCGTCGTCGTCGCCGTGGACGGGGTGCCGGCGCTGGTGGACGCCGGGCGGCCCACGTACACAGCGCAGACCTTCGGCCCCGACCGGTACGCGATCTGGACGATGCAGAGCTCCTGGCACAACGTTCCCGAGATCCGGGGCACGGCCCAGGGGCAGGGCCGCGCGTTCCGGGCGCGTGACGTCGAGGTCGCCGACGAGCCCGGACGCTTCGAGGCCCGCATGGACCTCGCCGCCGCCTACCCCGTGCCCGGGCTGGAGCGCTGGCGGCGCGTCGCCCGCCTCGACCGCCGGGCGGCGCTCGTGACCGTCGAGGACTCCTGGGCCTTCGCCGCCGACGGGCAGCCGAGCGCGCTGCACTACCTGCTGGCGGGACAGGTCGAACGGCACGACGACGGACGGGTCGTCGTACGGCCGCCGGACGGCGCGCGGGCCGCGCTCGTCACGTGGGACCCGGCGCGCGCCACGGCCGCCCTCACCGTCCGCACGCTGGAGGATCCGATGCTCTCGGAGGTGTGGGGCGAGCACCTGACCCGGCTGGAGCTGCGGCTCCCCGGCACGGCGCGCGGCTCCTTCGAACTCCGGGTGGAGGTGCACCCATGACCGCCCACGACCACCCGCGCCCCGGCGCCCCTGCCCCCGAGGCCCCCGACCCCGGCGCCCTCGATCCCGGCGCTCTCGACCCCGGGGCCCCGCTCGCTCGCTCTTCTCGCGGGCCGGACGACCCGGCGCCCGGCGAGCGGCACGCGCAGGCGGTGGAGCTGCTGCCCGACGAGCGGCGGGCCCAGGTGGTGGAGCTGCTGCGCCGGCGCGGTGTCGTCCGCGTGAACGAGCTGGCGGCCGAGCTGGACGTCTCGGTCATCACGGTCCGCCGCGACATCGCGCTGCTGTCGTCCCAGGGACTGCTGCGGCGAGTGCGCGGCGGGGCCGTGCTGCACGGGGGCGCGGTGGCCGACACGCTGCCGGGAGTCACCCCCCAGAGGACGCCGCCGGTTCCCGAGCCCGGCCAGGAGACGGGCCCCGCCTCCGTCCCGTCCCTCGCGGGGTCAGGTGCGGGCCCCGCGGACGCGGTGTCCGCGACCGGGACCGGTCTCGTTCCAGGTGCGGGGCCGGTCGGCGTTCCCGCGACCGGGACCGGTCTCGTTCCAGGTGCGGGGCCGGTCGGCGTTCCCGCGGCCACCGGACACTCGCGGACCGCGGACGCATCCGCGGCCACCCGACACCCGGGCATCGCCGCTGCGCCCCCTCTCCCGGGGCGGCCGGGGACCGGCGGGCAACCGGGGGCCGGTGGATGGGCGGGCGTGCCGGATCAGGAGGCGGCGCAGGCCACGATCGGCATGGTGGTGCCGTCGCTCGACTACTACTGGCCCGACGTGATCCGCGGGGCCCGCGAGGCGGCGGCCGCCTCAGGGGCGCGGCTCGTCCTGCGCGGCGCCACCTACCAGGCCGCCGACGAACGCCGTCAGCTCTCGCGGCTGGTCGAGACCGCCGGCGTGGACGGGCTGCTGGTGGCCCCGACGACGACCGGTGACGAGGGCGAGGAGCTGGTGCGCTGGCTCCAGGGCGCGGGCGTGCCGGTGGTGCTCGTCGAGCGGGCCGCCACCGTGGGGCCGCACCAGGAGGCGATGGAGTCGGTGGTGAGCGACCACGTGTTCGGGGCGGCGATGGCCGTACGGCACCTGGCGACGCTCGGCCACCGGCGGGTGGGGGTGATCACCACGACGCAGAGCCCGACGGCCCCGCACGTGCGGCGCGGGTGGCGGCAGGCGTGCGTGGAGCTGGGCCTGCCCCTCGACGGCGTCCCCGACCTCACGACCGTCGACCAGCGCGATCCCGGCTGGCCGGAGGCTCTGGACGGGGTCCTCGACGTGTGCGTCGCCTCGGGCACGACCGCGCTGCTCGTCCACTCCGACCCCGAGGCGATCAGCCTGGTGGAGCGCTGCCAGGAGCGCGGGATCCGGGTGCCCGGCGACCTGTCGGTGGTGACGTACGACGACGAGGTGGCCGAGCTGTGCGACCCGCCGCTGACGGCGGTCCGGCCGCCCAAGGCGGCGATCGGACGGGCGGCGTACCGGCTGCTGGCGGAGCGTCTCGCGGACGAAGACCCGCAGCGGCCGACGCACCGCGTCGTGATCGAGCCGCGGCTGATCGTGCGCGCCTCCTCGGCACCGCCCTCACCCCGCCCGGCCTAGTGCCACTGTTCGCGCCCAGTCGCACAGAAACGATCAATATCGTTCAGATAAACCTGATCGTTCTGATTAATGAGCTATTGACGCGATCGTAACGATCGGACAGGATCGGCGGCACTGGTAAGCGCTTGCCGCCGAAAGGGAACCCGATTGAGACGGCCACAGGCCCTGCTGGTCATGGACTCCGCCACGTACAGCACGCTGTTCGAGGAGCCACAGCTCCGCCGATTGCGTGAACTCGCGGAGCTGGGCGACCCCGTCGTGACCGGCGACCTCGACACCCCCGAGGTACGGCGGCGGCTGCGCGAGGTCGAGGTGCTCGTCACCTCCTGGGGTTGTCCCCGGCTGACCGAGGAGCGGCTGGCCGACGCGCCGGGCCTGCGGGCGATCTTCCACTGCGCCGGCACCGTGCGCACGTTCGTCACCGACGAGGTGTGGCGGCGCGGGATTCTGGTGACCAACGCCGCGGACGAGAACGCGATCCCGGTCGCCGAGTTCACGCTGGCCGCGATCATCTTCGCCGGGAAGAAGGCCCCGTTCCTCGCCCAGGACGCCCGGCGCCACCGCGGCGACTGGTCGTTCGCGAGCAGTCGCGGGGAGCTGAGCAACCGGGGCCGCACCATCGGCGTCGTCGGCTACTCGCGCGTGGGCCGCCGGGTCGTCGAGCGGCTGCGCGACCTGGAGGTGGACGTCCTCGTCGCCGACCCGTACGCCGACGCCGCCGAGGTGGCGGCGGCGGGCGCCCACCTGGTCGAGCTGCCGGAGCTGCTGCGCCGCAGCGACGTGCTCACCCTGCACGTCCCCGCGCTGCCGTCCACCCGGCGCCTGATCGGCGCCGCGGAGCTGGCGATGCTGCGCGACGGCGCGACCGTCATCAACACCGCGCGCGGCGCCGTCCTCGACACGGCCGCCCTGGAGCGCGAGTGCGTGAGCGGGCGGCTGGACGCGATGCTCGACGTCACCGACCCCGAGCCGCTGCCGGCCGGTTCGCCCCTGTACGACCTGCCCAATGTCATGATCACCCCCCATATCGCCGGGTCGCTCGGATCGGAGACCCGGCGGATGAGTGAGAGCGCGCTCGACGAGCTCGAACGCTACCTGCACGGCCGGCCGCCCCGCGCGGCCGTCACCGCCGACGAGTTCAAGGTCAGCGCCTGAGTCCCGGCGACCGGCTCGACGGAAAGGAGACCGGATCAACATGATCTCTTCTGACAGCTCGGCGAGCGCCGCGGGGCGCCGCCCGTTCCTGCGGACCATGGCGGCGCTGGCCGCGCTCTCGCTGGCGGCGACCGCCTGCGGCGGCTCCAAGGACGACGCCGGCGGGGACGGCGGCGACGTCACCCTGTCGGTCACCGTCTGGAACATGGGCAAGACGCCGGAGTTCAAGGCGCTGTTCGACGCGTTCGAGGCGGCCAACCCCGGCATCAAGGTGAAGCCGGTGGACATCCTCGCCGACGACTACGCCGACAAGGTCACCACGATGCTGGCCGGCGGCGACGACACCGACGTCATCACCATGAAGAACGTCACCGACTACTCCCGCTACTCCAGCCGCGGCCAGCTCACCGAGGTCACCGACCTGGCCAAGGGGCCCGAGGCGGCCCAGCTCGCCGGCCTGGACGCCTTCGATGTCGGCGGCAAGTACTACGCGCTGCCGTACCGGCAGGACTTCTGGCTGCTCTACTACAACAAGAAGCTGTTCGACCAGGCGGGCGTCAAGCACCCCGGCACGATGACCTGGGACGAGTACGTCAAGCTGGCGCAGCAGCTCACCAAGGACGCGGGCGGCAAGAAGGTCTACGGCACCTACCAGCACACCTGGCGTTCGGTGGTGCAGGCGATCGCGGCGGCGCAGACGGGCGGCGACCAGCTCGGCGGCGACTACTCCTTCTTCGCCGACCAGTACGCCGTGGCGCTCGGCCTGCAGAAGGCCGGGGCGACCCTCGACTTCGGCACCGCGAGCGCGCAGAAGTCCGACTACAAGACGATGTTCGAGACCGGCGCGACCGCCATGCTGCCCATGGGCACCTGGTACATCGCCAACCTGCTGAGCGGCAAGGCCGAAGGCAAGATCGACGTCGACTGGGCCATCGCGCCGATGCCGCAGCGTCCCGGGGCGACGGGGGTGACGACGTTCGGCTCGCCGACCGCGTTCGCCGTCAACAAGAAGGCCGAGCACACCGACGCGGCCAAGAAGTTCGTGCAGTTCGCGGCGGGCAAGGCCGGGGCCCAGGCGCTCAGCGGGATCGGCGTGGTGCCGGCGTTCAAGAGCCCCGAAATCACCGAGGCGTACTTCAAGCTCAAGGGCATGCCCACGGACGAGACGTCGAAGAAGGCGTTCGAGCCCGACAAGGTCGTGCTGGAGATGCCCGTCAGCGACAAGACCTCCGACGTGGACACCATCCTCAAGGAGGAGCACGAGCTGATCATGGTCGGCGAGAAGTCGGCCGCCGACGGCATCCGGTCGATGAGCGAGCGGGTCAAGAGCGAGGTCCTCAACTAGCGTCCCACGTGCGGCCGTCCGGGTGCACCCGGTGTGCGGCCTCCCGGGCGACCCGCGCGTGCGGCCCCGCCGCACGCCACCCGCCATCCGTCACCGCCCCCCGAGCTCGCAAAGGACGCCCGTGACTCCTCCGCCCCCTGAAGGGAGCGGCTTCTCGCTAAGCCGCTTCCGCAGCCTGGCGAAGGGCAAGCCCTGCCCTCAAGATGTTGATCGCCGCGTTCACGTCGGCGTGCGCGGCATGCCCGCACCCCAGGCACCGGAACGCGGCTTGGGTGAGGCGGTTGTCCCTCGCGCAGTGCCCGCACCGCGAGCAGGTACGGGAAGTGTTGCGGGGCTCGACTGCGATCAGCTCCCGACCGGCGCTTTCAGCCTTGTACGCGAGGACCCGCAGCAGCACCCCCCAACCCGCGTCGAGAATCGAACGGTTCAGCCCCGCCTTCTGAGCGACGTTGCGGCCGGGCTGCTCGATCGTGCCGGACGCCGAGCGGGTCATGTTCGCGATCCGCAGGTCCTCGTGCACGATCACGTCATAGCCGCGGACCAGCGTCAGCGCGGCCTTGTGTGCTGTGTCGAGGCGTTGCCGCCGCACCTTGGCGTGCAGCGCGGCCACGCGGGCCACAGCCTTGCGGCGCCGCTCGGACCCTCGTTCCTTACGGCAGAGATCGCGTTGAGCGTCCGCGAGCCGGTCAGCGGTCGTGAGGAGGTGGCGCGGGCCAGCCACGTGTTCGCCGTCGCTCGTGGTGAACAGCGAGGCGACGCCCAGGTCGATCCCCGCGACCGCGCCCGTGGCGGGCAGCGGCTCGGCGGGCACGTCGTCGCAGGAGAGCACGAGGTACCAGCGTGCGCCATCCCGCTTGACGCTGATCGTCTTGACCCGGCCCTTCACGGCACGGTGCTGATGCACCCGCACGTGTCCGATGCCGAGCAGGTAGACCCGTGTCGCCGGCTCGTGTGGCTGGGAGTCCCAGCTCGCGCCGTTCTTGGTCGCGGGCCATTCGACCGTGTCGAATCGGCCCCGCCCCTTGAACCGCGGGTACCCGGCTTTGTGCCCGGCCTTGATCCTGCGAAAGAACGCCGCGAACGCCTTGTCCAGACGGCGCAGGGTCTGCTGCTGGGAACCCGCCGACCAGCGGCCCTGCCCGTCAGGGTCCGTTTTGCGGATCTCTTTCAGCTCCGCCGACTGCTCGCCGTAGCCGATCGTGACACCGGCCTTGCGATAAGCGGTGCGACGGTGCTCCAACGCGGCGTTGTACAGCTGCCGGTGGTCCTCCAGGCACTGCGCGAGCGCGGCGGCCTGCTTGCTGGTGGGACGGATCAGGAACTTCACCGACCTGCGCACGGCCACCTCTCACGATCTGTGACGACAAGACCACGATATCGCCGGGCGCCGCCAAAGTCGGAAGGAAATCTGTGATGCGCAGACCTGGCAGTTGCGGGCACGCTCGGGCCTGGGCGGCCCTCCCGCTCCCGATTTCCCCGACGGCTGAAACCGCCGGTCCCCTCGGGAGGTTCTGATGGCTCAGGTGATCACACGACCGGCGCCGGCCGCGCCGCGGGGTCGGCCCCGCGGGCGGCGGGCCTGGCGCGACATCCTCGTCGGCTGGAGCTTCATCCTCCCGAACTTCGCCGGCTTCCTGCTGTTCACGATCATCCCGATGCTGACGGCGTTCGCGCTGGCGTTCCTGGAGTGGGACTCCTACGGCGACCCGGAATGGGTGGGGCTGGACAACTTCGCGCGCATGCTGGGCGACGAGAACTTCCACGTCGCCCTGCGCAACACCCTGTTCTACGCGGCCGGTCACATCCCGCTCACGCTGGCCGCCGCGCTCGGCCTGGCCATGGCGCTGAACCGGAAGCTGCGCGGGGTGCCGTTCTTCCGCACCGCGGCGTTCTTCCCGTACATCACGTCGCTGGTCGCGGTGGCGGTCGTGTGGAACATGCTGTTCAACCCGACCGCCGGGCCGATCAACCAGGTGCTGGAGGCGATCGGCGTGTCCGAGCCGCCGCGCTGGGTGGCCAGCAAGGACTGGGCGATGCCCGCCGTCATCATCACCAGCGTGTGGCGGGACATGGGGTACTACATGGTGCTCTACCTCGCCGGCCTGCAGACGATCCCGAAGGAGTACTACGAGGCGGCGCGGGTGGACGGCGCGAACGCCTGGCAGCGGTTCTGGGGCATCACGGTGCCGTCGCTGCGGCCCACGACGTTCTTCGTCGCGGTCATGCTGACGATCCAGAGTTTCAAGGTGCTCGACCTGATCGTCGTCATGACCGACGGCGGGCCCGGCCGCAGCACGCTCGTCCTGGCCCAGCTCGTCTACCGCGAGGGCATCACCGAGGGCCGGTTCGGCTACTCGTCGGCGATCGCGCTCGTGCTCTTCCTGATCGTGCTGACCGTGACGGTCGTCCAGTTCCGCATCAACGAACGGAGGAGCGCCTCATGACCGCGCTGGTGCGGCGGGTGCTGGCGTACGCGGCGCTGACCGTGATGGCGGCGCTGGTCCTGGTGCCGTTCGCGTGGATGCTGTCGTCGTCGCTCAAGCGCGACAACGAGGTCTTCACCGTGCCGATCCAGTGGATCCCGAACGAGCTGCGCTGGTCGAACTTCGTCGACATCTGGGAGCGCATCCCGCTGCTCACCTACCTGGGCAACTCGGCGTTCCTGTCGGTGACGATCACGGTGCTCCAGGTGCTCAGCGGCAGCTTCGCCGCCTACGGCTTCTCCAAGGTGCGCTTCCCCGGCCGCGACGCGCTCTTCCTGGCCTACATCGCCACCATCGCCGTGCCCTGGCAGGCGTACATGGTGCCGCAGTACATCATGATGCAGAAGGCCGACCTGACGAACACGCACCTGGCGATCATCCTGCTCCAGGCGTTCGGCGCGTTCGGCGTGTTCCTCATGCGGCAGTACTACCTGTCGATCCCGGACGAGCTGTGCGAGGCGGCGCGGATCGACGGGCTCAGCGAGTACGGCATCTACTGGCGGATCATGCTGCCGCTGTCCAAGCCGGCGCTGGCCAGCCTGGCGCTGCTCACGTTCGTCAACACCTGGAACGACTACATGGGGCCGTTCATCTACCTGACGGACAACGACCTGTGGACGGTGCAGCTCGGCCTGCGCTCGTTCATCGGCCAGTACGACGCCGAGTACGCGATGATGATGACCGGCGCGACGCTGTCGGTGCTGCCGATCCTGGCGGTGTTCCTGCTGGGGCAGCGCTACTTCATCCAGGGCATCGCGACGAGCGGGCTCAAGGGATGACCGGGCGGCCCTCGTCGCCGAGCGCGCGGAGTCTGCTGCGGCCGGCGCGGCAGGGCACGTACGAGAAGGTGTTCGCCGCCGCCTACACCTGCCTGGCGACGAACGTGATGCTCGCCGTCGCCTGCGCCCCGCTGTTCGCGGCTCTCGCGCTGGTGCGCGACCCGGCGGCGTCGTGGCCGTTCTTCGCCGTGCTGTCGCTGGTGTGCGCGCCGGCGCTGGCCGGGGCGTTCCGCTGCTTCGCCGCGCTCGGCTCGGGCTCCTCGTCCGTGGTGCGGACGTTCTGGGCCGGCTACCGGAGCGCGGCCCGCCCGGCCCTCGCCGTCTGGGCGGCGGGCGCCGCGGCCGTGAGCGTGCTGGTCGTGGACGCGGCCGTGGTGGCGCGTACGACCTGGGGTCCGGCGCTGGCGCCCTTCTTCGTCACGGCCGTGGCCCTCGTGGTCGCCACAGTGATCGCCCTGATCGCGCTGGTCGCCGAGCCGGGCGGCCCCGCCACGCCGGGCGGTGGCCGCGGCGGGGCGGGGCCGGTGCGGCTGCGCGCGCTGGTGCGGCCGTGCGTGTACCTGGTGGTGCGGCGCTGGTACCTGGCCGCCGCGAACACCGTGGTGCTCGCCCTGGCCGTGGGGGTCGTGCTGGCCAGGCCGCTGCCGGGCCTGCTGCTGGCGTGCGCGCCGCTGCTGTACGCGGTGTGGGCCACCACCCGTTTCGTCCTCGCCCCGATGACCGCGCCTCGGGCGTAGGCATCGGGCATGCTTCGGGTGGTGAACAGCATCGAGAGCCCGAACTACGAATGCTTCCTGACGCAATCGCCGCCCTCCGGAGAAGGAGAGCTGGAGACGGTCGAGTACGGGCTTCCCACTCCACCGTGCGCGGGCTTCTCCATCAGTCGAAGATCCGTTTCATGACCACCCACTGGTCGGACGCGTTCAGGCGTTCGGCCTGCCGGACCCCCGCCGAATGGATCGTCCTGGGCTGACCGGCGCGGCGCCTTCCGAGGGATCCCTGTGTCCTGGATGTGCCGTACGGGGGTATGGTGTCTCCCATAACTCGTACATCAGTGTTCAAGTTAAGGAGATCTCGTGAGCCACGGACATGTCGCGCCCGCGCCCCCGGACGGGGCGCGGGCCACCGGCGGATGGGCCGCGCTGGCCCTGCTCTGCCTGGCGCAGTTCATGCTCATCGTCGACATCACGGTCGTGCAGGTGGCCCTGCCGAGCATCGGGGCGGACCTCGGCCTCGGCCGCGAGGCGCTCACCTGGGTCGTCACGACGTACACGCTGTGCTTCGGCGGGCTCATGGTCCTGGGCGGAAGGCTCGCGGACGCGCTCGGCGCGCGCCGGACGCTGCTCGCGGGACTGGCCGTGTTCACGCTCGCCTCGCTGGTCGCGGGGGTCGCGGCGAACGGCGCCACGCTCATCGCCGGCCGCGCACTCCAGGGGGTGGGAGCGGCGCTGATGTCGCCGTCGGCACTCGCCGTCATCACCAGGACCTTCCACGGCGACCGGCGCGGCCGGGCGCTCGGGGTGTGGGCGGCCATCGGCGGCACCGGCGCCGCGGCGGGCGTCCTGCTCGGCGGGCTGCTGACGGCCGGGCCCGGCTGGACGTGGGTGTTCTACGTGAACGTGCCGATCGGCGTGCTCGTGATCGCCGCCCTGCCGGCCGTCGTGCCCGCTCCCGAGCGGACCGCGCATGACGAGCGGGCCGCGCATGACGAGCGGGCCGCGCACGGCGAGCGGGCCGCGCACGGCGAGCAGACCGCGCACGGCGAGCGGGCGGAGATCGACGTGCCCGGGGCCGCGGCCGTGACCCTGGCCACCGGGCTGCTCATCTACGGCCTGGTCGGCGCGGGCGACGCGGGCTGGGCCTCCACGCGCACCCTGCTCCCCCTGGCCGGCTCGGCCGTCCTCTACACCGTGTTCGTGCTGGTCGAGCGGAACGCGCGGGAGCCGCTCATGCGGATCGCGACGCTGACCCGCCGCCCGGTGCTCTCCGGCGCCTTCGTCATGCTCATGGCCACCGGTCTCATGCTCGGCCTGTTCTTCCTCAGCTCGCTCCACCTCCAGCACGTGCTGCGCATGAGCCCGCTGGAGACGGGCCTGCTGTTCCTGCCGGTCGCGGTCGCCATCACGGCCGGCGCCCAGCTCGGCGCGCACCTGATCGGCAGGATCGGCGGGCGGCCCGTCGCCGTGGCGGCGTTCGCGCTGACCGCGCTCGGGGCGTGGCTGATGACGCGGATCGACCCCGGCGCGAGCGCCTACACGACGCTGCTGCCGGGCTTCGTGGTGGCGGCGCTCGGCATCGGGCCCGCGTTCGTCACTGCCACCACGACGACCATGGCCAACGTCCCGAGCGGCGAGGCCGGCGTGGCGTCGGGCGTGGTCAACACCTTCCACGAGCTGGGCGGGTCGATCGGCGTCGCGGTCGTCTCGTCCGTCGCCGCGGCCGGTCTGACTCCGGGGGCCACGGGGATCGGCGGCTTCACCGGCGCGCTGACGGTGTGCGCGGTCGCCGCGGCGGCCACCGCCGTGGTCTCGCTCGCGCTGGTGCCGGGCGGGAGGCCGGCGGGGACGTTCGTGGGCCACGGACACGGGCACGGTCACTGACGACCAGCCGTTTCCCGGGGGTCGCCACGTGACACATATACCCCCTATCCGTATGATGGCCGGGACGTAAGGAAGGCAGGACCATGGACAACCCCACCGGCCCCACCGGCCACCCGACCGGCCCGCACGGCGATCCCCACGCCGGCCACCACGCCCCGCAGGCCGACGGCCACACCGGTCATCACGCCGGTCACCACGCGGGCGCGCCCGCGGCGACGTGGCAGGCCGCCGCCCAGGCGACCCTGCACTGCCTGACCGGCTGCGCCATCGGCGAGGTGCTCGGCATGGTCATCGGCACCGCGGCCGGGCTGCACAACGCCGGCACCGTCGTGCTGTCCGTGGCGCTGGCGTTCGTCTTCGGGTACGCGCTCACCATGCGCGGCGTGATGCGCGCGGGCCTCGACTTCCGCTCGGCGCTCAAGGTGGCGCTGGCGGCCGACACGGTGTCGATCATCGTCATGGAGCTGCTGGACAACGCCGTGATGGTGCTGGTGCCCGGCGCGATGGACGCGGGCCTGACGAGCGGGCTGTTCTGGGCCTCGCTGGCCGGGTCGCTGGTGGTGGCGTTCCTGCTGACCACGCCGGTCAACCGCTGGCTCATCAGCCGGGGCAAGGGGCACGCCGTGGTCCACCAGTACCACCACTGAGGCCAGGCCCCTGCGCGACAAGGGGGCGCGGGGCGGGCGATACGCGTAGGCTGACAGGAGCGGTGACTTGCTCGCGCTCGGCTTGAGCGCATAGGCGATTTCTTTCGCACCGTGGATCGGACTCGATCGTGACAGCCCTGACCATTCAGTTGGCGCACGACCAGGACCACACCGTCATCGCCCTGATCGGAGATCTCGACGCCCTCTCGGCCGTGCGCCTGGACGGCGCCGTCGAGGCCGCTTTGCTCGACGGTCATCGGCACCTCGCCGTGGACACCACCGCCCTCACCTTCTGCGACTGCTCCGGCCTGGGGGCCCTGCTGCGGGCCCAGCAGGCCGTGGCAGTCCTGGAGGGCACCATGACGCTCACGAACGTGCACGGCGTCCTGCGACGGATCCTCGACGTCACCCGGCTCGACGCCGCCTTCGCCGAGGGACCCGACCGCGCCCTCCCGTCCTCCGCCGCGCCGCCCGCCGCCGTGGCGCAGACCTCCTGAGGCGGGAGATGCCGCTCGACGCCTGACATCCGCCCAGCTAGGCTCGGTCATATGAACAGTTCTTCACAGGAACAGATGACCGCCCTGGAGGGCTGCGCCACCCGGGTGGTCGACGCCGACCGGGTGGCCGCCGTCAGCTCCCGCATGCCCGCCGAGACCGACCTCGTCGACACGGCCGACATCTTCGGCCTGCTCTCCGACCCCGGGCGGCTGCGGCTTCTGCTGGCGCTCCTCGACGGAGAGCTGTGCGTGTGCGACCTTTCGGTGGTGACCGGTCTGAGCGAGTCGGCCACCTCCCACGCGCTGCGCCTGCTGCGCGCGCACCGCGTCGTCGCCGTACGGCGGGCCGGCCGCATGGCCTACTACCGGCTGGACGACGCCCACGTCCGCATGCTGCTCGACCTCGCCCTGGCGCACACCGAGCACACCCAGGCCATCCATCCCGAACGCAAGGAGTCCTGAACGCCCGTATTGACAGGCGAGCGGAGCCCGCCCATAAACTCAACATGTGAACAGTCATTCAGATGTTGCAGGTGTCGAGGAGGAGGCGCACCCATGAGCGACCGCGAGCGGGGGCACGGCCACGGACACGGACAGGGTCACGGCCACGGGCATGCCGTCAGCGTGGCGGGCGACCGCCGCTACCTGACCGCCGCCCTGGCGCTGATCGTCGGGTTCATGGCGATCGAGGTGGTCATCGGGTTCGTCGCCGGGTCACTGGCGCTGATCTCCGACGCCGGGCACATGCTCACCGACGCCATCGCCATCGTCTTCGCCCTCGTCGCGATGCGGATCGCGGCCCGGCCGCCGCAGGGCGGGTTCACGTACGGGCTGAAGCGCGCCGAGATCGTCTCGGCGCAGATCAACGGTGTGACGCTGCTGCTGCTGAGCGCGTACTTCATCGTCGAGAGCGTGCGCCGCTTCGCCAACCCGCCCGAGGTCGAGGGCCTGTACGTGGTGCTGACCGGCCTGGCCGGCATCGCGGTCAACCTGGCGGCCACCTGGCTGCTGGCCCGGGCCAACCGCAGCAGCCTCAACGTCGAGGGCGCCTACCAGCACATCCTGAACGACCTGTTCGCGTTCATCGCCACGACCGTCGCCGGCGCCGTGGTGCTGTTCACCGGCTGGACCAGGGCGGACGCGGTCGCCGCCCTGGTCGTGGCCGCGCTCATGCTCAAGGCCGGGTGGGGGCTGGTGCGCGACTCGGCGCGGGTGTTCATGGAGGCGGCGCCCGTCGGCATGAACCCCGCCGAGATCGGCCGCGAGCTGGCCGCCCTGGACAACGTCGTCGAGGTGCACGACCTGCACATCTGGGAGGTGACCTCCAACTACCCGGCGATGTCGGCGCACGTGCTGGTCACGCCGGGCGACGACTGCCACGCCGTACGGCTGGCGGCCGAGCGGCTGGTCCACGACCGGTACGGGATCGAGCACACGACGCTGCAGGTGGACCACGCCCCGTCCGACGTGCTGACCATCGGCGAGCCGGACCGCCACTGCGCCGACTCCCACGGCCCGGCCCACCGCCCCGATCCGCGCCCCGGCGGCGTCCAGCGGTAGCCGGCGGTGTCAGCCGTGGCCCGTGGTGTCAGCGGTAACCGGTGGTGTCGGCGGGGCGGCCGGCGTCCATCACCTCCACCAGGTACCGCCAGCAGTCGGGCCGCGAGCCGTCCACGTCCGTGAACCCGTACTCCCGGGCCAGCTCCCCGCTCGACACCGACCGCCCGCTCCACCGGGCGACCTCCGGGTCGGCGGCCAGCGCCGCCACCGCCCGCCCGGTGAAGCGCGGCGACTCGGAGATGGCGAAGTGCGGCTGCGCGGCGGTCGCGTCCCGCCAGTCGTCCTCGGTGACGCCGAAGTTGTCCAGCATCATCTCCGAGCGCAGCCATCCCGGCGTCAGCGCCACGGCCGCGCAGCCGTGCGGCTTCAGCTCGTGCGCCTGGGAGTACGCGAGCCGGATGACGGCGGTCTTGGCGAGGTCGTAGAAGAACGAGACGCGGTAGTTGCGGTCGTTGTAGTCCTTGGTGCCGTCGGTCATCTCCACCACCAGACCGCCCGGGTTCCTGGTCAGCAGCGGGAGCGCGTGGTGGCTGGTGACGATGTGCGTCTCGACGGCCAGGCGGAGCAGCCGCAGCCCGCCGTCGAGGTCGTGCTCCCAGAGCGGCGTCTCCCACTGGGCCAGCTTCTCCCCGCCCCACACGTCGTTCACCAGCACGTCGAGCCGGCCCTGCTCGCGGTCGATCCGCTCGACGAGCGCGCGGACCGCGTCGTGGTCGAGGTGGTCCACCTGGACCGCGACGCCCCGGCCGCCGGCCCGGTCCACCAGTTCGGCGGTCTCCTCGATGGTCTCCGGCCGGTCGTACTCGGAGCGCTGGTCCCGCGTCGTGCGGCCGGTCACGTACACGGTCGCCCCGGCGGCGCCGAGCTCCACCGCGATGCCCCGTCCGGCGCCCCTCGTCGCCCCGGCGACCAGCGCGACCCTGCCCTGCAACGTCTGTGTCATGGCTCCAGGCTGACACCGAAACCCGACACGGCGTGTCATGTTTTCCGCCGGGAACCGGCACGTCCGATTCCGACAAGACCCGGGCCCGCCCGGTGGGCAGGCTGAGGGTATGAGCATCGACCTCTCCGCGGCCGCGGCCTTCATGGCGACGCACGCGCGCGTCCTCGACCGCCGCCGCTTCACCCTGCTGACCGGCCTCCTGGAGGGGGCTCCCGGCGACACCGCCGCCGTGCTGTCGGCCCTCGACGCGTACCGCAACGAGGACGGCGGCTACGGCTGGGGCCTCGAACCCGACCTGCGCACCCCCGACAGCCAGCCGGGCGCCGCCATGCACGCGTTCACGGTGTTCGAGGACGTCGCGCCCGTCACCGATCCGCGGGCGGCCGGGCTGTGCGACTGGCTCGGGTCGGTCTCGCTGCCGGACGGCGGCCTGCCGTTCGCCCTGCCCGCCACGGTCGCGGCCGGCACCGCCCCCTGGTGGGCGGGGGCCGACCCGCGGGTCTCCTCGCTGCAGATCACCGCGGTCACGGCCGCCGCGGCGCACCGGGTCGCCGCGCACGACGCGGCCGTCGCCGCCCATCCGTGGCTGGAGCGGGCCACCGCGTACTGCCTGGACGCGATCGCGGCGACCGAGCGGGCGCCGCACGCCTACGAGCTGGCCTTCGCGGTGCGCCTCCTCGACGCGGCCCACGCCGCCCACCCGGCGCGCGTGGCGGCACTCCTCGACCATCTGCGCCCGTTCGTCCCGGCGGACGGCCTCATGCGGGTCGAGGGCGGCAAGGAGGACGAGCGGCTGCGCCCGCTGGACTTCTCACCGTTCCCGGACGGCCCGTCGCGGTCGCTGTTCGTCAAGGAGGCGGTCGACGCGGACCTCGACCGGCTGGCCGCGGGCCAGGCGGAGGACGGCGGCTGGAGCGTCGACTACGCCCACTTCTCGGCGGCGAGCCCGCTGGAGTGGCGCGGGCACGCCACCGTGCACGCCGTCACCGTCCTCCACCACAACGGCCGGCTCTGACCTCACCCCGGCGGGGCGGTCACACGGTCCGGCTCTCCGGCGGGAAGCCCGTCCAGCGCAGGCCCACGGGCAGGTGCTCCATGTCGTTGAAGCACATGACGGAGGGGGCCCGGCCCGGCGCGTACCGGATGACGGTCAGGGCGGCGTTGGCGTGGTTGACGCCCAGCCAGCGCCACTCCGGGGCGTACAGGGCGGCGCGGACCAGCCAGCCGATCAGGAAGTTGTGCGTGACGACCAGCTCGTGGCGCGGTTCGCCGCCCTCCGCGCAGCCCGTGAACCGCTCCAGCGCCTCCTTCGCCAGCGTGGCGCCGCGCTCCCGCTCCTCCGCGGGGATCTCGCCGAGGAAGCCCATGAGGTGATCGGCCGCCTCGACCGGCAGTTCCTCCCGTTGCGGTACGTACGGCACGTAGTCCCCGGCGGCCTCCGCGACCCGCACCGGCACGTCGCCGAGCTGCCCGGCGATCAGCTCGGCGGTCATCGTGGCCCTGGGCAGCGGGCCGTGGTGGAGCACCGCGAGCGGGACGTCCCGCAGCCGCCTGCCCAGCAGCACGGCCTGGCGCCTCCCGCTCTCCGTCAGCGTCGTCTCGTCGGCGGACGCCTCGCCGTGGCGGGTGAGGTACAGGTATCGGGGCGCTTTGTTGCTCATGTCCCGAAACTGTATGACTCAGCGGTCCCGGTGGAGAGAGGGCACTGTCGTCCGGGATAGTGACGGCCTGCCCCGCGCGCTGGTCACTCTGGGAGATGTGACCCGGCAACCGGACGCCCGCTGACCATGGGGGACGCTCGGGCGGTGACGGAGCGGCACCTCGGCCTCTTCCGGAACGTCCCGGCCGCGCGCCCCGGCCTCTGCCGCGTCTGCCACTCCGCACCGGCCGAGGTCCGCTTCGCGCGCGGCGAGCCGCACGGCACCGCGCACCTGTGCACCGGCTGCCTCCGCACCACCGCCGGGCTCCACCGGCACACCCCGCACGTGGTGCCCGTCTCGCTGTGCGCATGGACGGGCGACGACAGGCGGCTGTACGACCTCCTGACCCGCCGCCGCACCCCGCCCGGCGGGCCGAGCCCCGCCACGCTGCTCGCCGCGACGCTCGCGCGCTTCCACCGGGCCCACCTGCCCTGCCTGACGCGGGCGGCGGGCGGGCCGTTCACGCTGGTCACCACGGTCCCCGGGGTGGGAGCCGACCGGCCCGTCGAGGCGTTCGACCTCCTGCCGCGCGTCGTGCAGTGGGTCGCCGCGCTGCGCGGCCCGCACCGGCCCGTCCTCATGCCGGGCGGCGACCGCGCCGCCGAGGCCGCGCTCGCCCGCCACGTCCCGGACGAACGGGCCTTCCATGTCCTCGGCCGTCTCGACGGCGAGCGGGTGCTGCTGCTGGACGAGCTGTTCGCCGGCGGCGCCCGCGTGCAGAGCGCCGCCTCGGCGCTGTACCGGGCGGGGGCCGAGGAGGTGGTGGCGCTGGTCGTGGCCCGCCTGACGGACCCGTGGGCCGACACGCGGCTCGCGGACGCGTGGGCCCGGCCGTACGACTTCGGCCGCTGCTGCCTGTGCGACCCGGCGGCGCGCCTTTCGCCGGACACCGGGTGGCGGGCGAGGCTGGGTTAGTCTCGTGGGGTCACCAGTGCCGACGCACCCGAGCCCAGGGGACATCCATGATCTTCATCACCGCGAAGTTCCGCGTCCTGCCGGAGCACGCCGACCGCTGGCCCGAGATCGCCGCGGAGTTCACGCGGGCCACGCGCGCCGAGCCGGGGTGCCTGTGGTTCGACTGGTCGCGCAGCCTCGACGATCCGCAGGAGTACGTCCTGGTCGAGGCGTTCCGCGACAGCGAGGCGGGCGCCGCGCACGTGACGTCGGAGCACTTCCGCACGGCTCAGCGCACGCTGCCGCCGCACCTGGCGGAGACGCCGCGCATCGTGAACGCCGACGTCCCGCAGCAGGACTGGTCCGAGCTGGGCGAGATGGCGGTCCCCGGACGCCCCTGACCGCGGTCCTGAGGCATCAGCCGCGATCCTGAGCATCAGCCGCGGTCGCGGGCCGCTCCGCTGAGCACCCGGTCGATCCGGGCGGCCAGCTCCACGTCCTTCTCCGTCACCCCGCCCGCGCTGTGCGTCCGCAGCGTGAACCGGACGCCGTCGCCGGTGCGCTCGATGTCGGGATGATGGTCGAGCTCGTTGGCCTCGTTCATCACCGCCTCGCTCAGCCAGCCGTAGCTGTCGGGCGTTATCGGCACGTCCTTGACCAGCGCGCCGTCCTCACGCCGCCACCCCTGGAGCGCCGCCAGCGCGGTGTCGATCTCCTCGACGCTCAACCGCTCAACCATGATGTCCCCTTAAGTGCTGTATGTCCTATGGCTGGCTTACCACCGGAGCACCGCCTCACACCCCCGCGACCGGCGGCCCCCGCCACCGATGAGTTTCGGCCGTCCCGGAGGTCGTACCTTCGCACGTTCGAACAAGCACGGAAGGACCACCGCCCATGACCGCCACCACCCACACCCTGCGCGTCCCCGGCGCGCGCCTCCACTACGAGGTGCGGGGCAGCGGCCCGCTGCTCCTGCTCTTCGGCTCCCCCATGGGCGCCGCCCCGTTCACGCCGCTGGCCGAGGCACTCGCCGGCGACCACACGGTCGTCACGCACGACCCGCGCGGCATCTCCCGCAGCGTCCTCGACGACCCGGAGCAGGACTCCACCCCCGACCTGCGGGCCGATGACGTCGCCGCCCTCCTGGACCACCTCGGCGCCGACACGGCCGACCTGTTCGGCAGCAGCGGCGGCGCGGTGACGGGCCTGGCCGTGGCCGCCCGCCACCCCGGCCGGGTGCGGACCGTCGTGGCGCACGAGCCGCCGGTGCTGGAGCTGCTGCCGGACGCCGCCGAGCGGCGCGCCGTGACGGACGACATCATCGAGACCTTCCGCCGGGAGGGGCACGGCCCGGCGTGGGCGAAGTTCATGACCGCCGCGGGGTTCGACGTCGAGGCCGCGGGCCCGCCGCAGGGCGAGTTCTCGGAGCAGGACCTCGCCGACAGCGCGCGCTTCTTCACCCACGAGCTGCGCGGCACCACCCGGTACGTGCCCGACGTCGCCGCCCTGAGGTCATGCCCGGGGCGCGTGGTCGTGGGCATCGGCGCCGAGTCGGGCGGCCTGGTCACGTACCGCACCTCGACGGCCCTGGCGGACCTGCTCGGCTCGGCGCCGGTGGAGTTCCCGGGCGAGCACGGCGGGTTCATGTCCCACGCCGAGGCGTTCGCCGAGACCCTGAGGAAGGCTCTGGCGGGCTGACCGGACCGTGGCCGCCCCGTCAGGGGCGGCTCACTGCTCCGCCCGGGTCCTCCTCTTCCGCTCCTTGACGAGGGTCTCGTACTCCGCGGGCGAGCCGGCGAACTTCGTCGCCCCGGTCTTCGGGTCCACCACCACGTAGTACAGCCAGGACCCGGTGGCCGGGCGCAGGGCGGCCTCGATGGCGTCCCGGCCCGGGTTGAGGATGGGGCCGGGCGGCAGACCGTGGTAGCGGTAGGTGTTGTACCGTGACCGGCTCTTCAGATCGTCGTCACTGGCCTCGACGGCGTACTTGCCGAGGGCGTACATGAGCGGGCTGTCCATCTTCAGCATCATCGGGGGCCGGTGGTCCAGGCGGTTGTAGATGGTCCGGGCGACCTTGGGCATGTCCGCCAGGCTGGACGACTCGGCCTGCACGATGCTGGCCACGATCATGACGTCCCGCGGGCCGCGGCCGAGGCGGCGGGCGCCCTCCACCAGCCCCAGCCAGTCGGCGGTGCTCCGGTGCTGCTTCACCATGTCGGCGAGGATCTGCTGGGCGCTCCTGCCCGGCGCCACCTCGTAGGTGCCGGGCGAGGCGAACCCCTCCAGGGAGCCCTTCGCGTAGTCGGGCAGGCCGAGCGCCGCGCCGTCCTTCGCCGCGCGCTCGAACTCCGCCAGTGGCCTGCCGCTCGCCTGCGCCAGCTTCCGCAGCACGTCGGCGAGCCGGTACCCATCGCGCACGGTCACGGCTGTCACCCGTCCGGGCGCGGCGCTCGCGGCGTCCTCGCCCGTGGCGCGCGTCATGGGCCCGGTGGCGACGGCCGGCGCCGGCCGCTCACCGGACAGCCCCCGCACGCCCGCCACCGTCCCCGCCGCCAGCACCGCGACGGCCGCCGCGGCCGCCAGCGCCATCCCGCGCGGTCTCACCCCACGTGGCCTCACCCCGCGCGGCCTCACCCCACGCGGCCTCACCCCACGCGGCCTCGGTACAGCGGTCCGGAGGAAGCGCTCCGGCGGAGGCGGCGGCTCCTCGTGCGCCATGTCGGCCAGGGTGTCGCGCAGCACGTCCTCGATGTTCATCCCAACTCCCTCACGGCGCTCAGCTCGGGCGCGGCCTGCTTGAGGCGTTCCAGCGACCGGTAGATCTGGCTGCGGACCGACCCGACCCGTACGCCGAGCAGCCGCGCGATCTCGGTCTCGGAGAGGTCCTCGAAGTAGCGGAGCACGAGCATGGTGCGCTGCCGGGGCGTGAGCCGGGCCAGCGCCTCCCGCATCACCAGCCGCAGTTCCGCGGCGTCGGCGTGCTCACCGCCGGCCTCCTCGGGCAGCCACTCGGCGGCCACCTCGGCGACGCGGGACCGGCGCCGCCACCAGCTCACCTGCTCGTGGTACATGGCCCGCCGGACGTACCCCTCGGCGGCGCCGGTGTCGCGCAGCTTCGCCCACCGCGCGGCGGTCTTGGTCAGCGCCGACTGCACCAGGTCCTCGGCGGCGTGCCGGTCACCGGTCAGCAGGTACGCGGTGCGGAACAACGCCGCCGACCGGGCGACGACGAACTCCCGGAACTCCGTCTCGCATCCTGGATCCACCCGTCCTCCTTGCTCTGTCACCAGGCAAGGACGCGGCCGGGACTCCGATCTATGCCTGTGCCGCGCACCGGTCCACCAGAACAGCGGTGAAGTGGTCTACTTTCCTGGTCCGGTGGCGGCCTAGCCTCGGTCGCATGACGACAGAACAGCAGCAGACGACGATCCTGACGACCCTTGACCACCAGGTGCCGCCGTTCATGCCCGAGAACGTGGAGATGATGACGGCGACCGTCGAGCTGCCGCCAGGGCACCCGGGCACGCCGCCGCACCGCCACTCCGGCCCGGTGTTCGGCTACATGCTCGAAGGCGAGATGATCTTCGAGCTGGAGGGCGAGCAGGAGCGGGTGATCCGCGCGGGCGAGGCGTTCTGGGAGCCGGGCGGCGACGTGATCCACTACCAGGCGGGCAACAACCTGCCGGACGCGTGGAGCAGGTTCGTGGTGGTGATGGCCGGCGTGCCGGGCGAGCCGATGCTCACCCTCGTGGACGAGGCCGAGCTGGAGGCCCGCCGCGACCGCCGCGCTCCCCGCCCCTCAGGCGCGGCCCAGGAGACGTGAGCCCCGCCGCCCCCGGGCCCGGGCCTGGCGGGTTCACCGGGGAAGGACCTCGTCGACGAGCCGGCCGAGCGTCTCCAGGCCGTGGCGCCAGGCGTGCCGGGGCGGCGTCGCGTAGCCGAGGACGAGCGCGGCGGGCCGCTCGTCCGACGGCTCGTGCCAGTACCCGGAGGCGTGCAGCCCGAACAGGCCCACCCCCGCCCGGCGGCCCGCCTCCACCAGGCGCCGCTCGTGCCCGGCGGTGGGCACCGGCAGCAGCGCGTGCAGTCCCGCCGCCACGCCCGGCAGCGGGTACGGCAGCCGCCGGGCCAGCTCCGCGCGGCGACGCCGGTAGGCCAGGCGCGCCCGCCGGATGTGCCGGTCGTACTCGCCCCGCGCGACCAGGTCGGCGAACGCGAGCTGGTGCACGGCGGGCACCGCGGCCCCGGTCTCCTCGATGACCCGCAGCAGCGGCTCCCGGAGGGCGGGCGGGACGACCAGCCAGCCGAGCCGCATCCCCGGCGCGAGGGTCTTGCTGGCGCTCCCGGCGAAGACCACCCGGTCCGGGGCCAGCGCCTGCAGGGCCCCGACGGGCTGCTGGTCGTAGCGGAACTCGCCGTCGTAGTCGTCCTCGATGACGTAACCGTCGGCCCCGCGCGCCCAGGCGGCGAACGCGGCGCGCCGCTCGGGCGCCAGCACCACACCCCACGGGTGCTGGTGGGCGGGCGTGAGCAGGGCGGCGCCGCACGCGCCGGTCAGGGCGTCGGGGTCGGCGCCGTCGGCGTCCACCGGCAGGGGCACGGTCGCCAGGCCGGCCGCGCGTACCAGGTCGCGGTGGCGGGCCAGGCCGGGGTCCTCGGTGGCCAGGTGCGTACGGCCCGTGCCGCGCAGCGCCCGCGCCAGCAGCGCCAGACCGGAGGCGAACCCGCCGACCACGACCACCAGCTCGGGGTCCGCGATCACGCCGCGGGCCCGGGCGAGGTAGCCGGCGACGACCCGGCGCAGCGCGGGCAGCCCGGCCGGGTCGCCGTAGTCCAGGTCCCGGGAGGGGGCGGCGGCCAGGGCCCGGCGTACGGCCGAGGCCCAGGCGGTGCGGGGGAACGCGCTGACGTCGGGCCGGCCGGGACGCAGGTCCACGGATGTCCACGGGCCACCGCCGCCGCCCGGCTCGGCCGCCACGGCCGGTTCGGCGGCGGTCGCGGGGAGCGCCGCCACGCGGGTGCCCGACCCGGCCGCCCCGGACAGCCAGCCCTCGGCGATGAGCTGGGTGTAGACCTGGACGACGGTGCCACGGGCGACGCCGAGGTCGGCCGCCAGGGCGCGGCTTCCGGGCAGCAGGGTCCCGGCGGTCAGGCGGCCCGTGCGCACCGCCTCGCGCAGCGCCGACTCCAGCGAACGCCCCAGCTCGCCCCGCCCCCGGCGCACGTCGAGATGCAGATCGAGCCCACCGGGGCTTACAAGCCCCGCATCGCCCCCACCCGCGCCGCTCACCAGCCCGCCATCAGCCCCACCCGGACCACTCCCCGGCACGGCATCACTCCCACCCGGGCCACTCCCCGGCACGGCATCACCCCCACCGGCGCCACTCACCCGCGCCGCATCACCGCCACCCACGCCACTATCCGACGCGGCATCACCCCCGCCCACGCCGCTCACCGGCGCGGGACCCCCGGCGCCCGGCCGGTCCACCCCCGCGGCGCTCACTCGGCCGGGTGTCCCGTGACGCGGCCCGGGGGCACGAGGTCGCCGAGCGAGACGGCCAGCCAGAGCTGGAGGCGGTGCCCGGGGTCGGTCAGCGGGCGCCCCGAGACCCGCTCGGCGGCGGCCAGCCGGCGGCGCAGTGTGTTGCGGTGCACGCCGAGCCGCCGGGCGGCGATCTCCAGGTTCTCCCCCGCCTCCAGGTAGGCGCGGAGCGAGGCGACCAGGTGACCGCCGTGCCGGGCCTCGTACTCCCGCAGGGGACGCAGCACCGCGCCGGAGAAGCGGCGCGCCGCCTCGGGATCGACGGCGTCCCTGAGCAGCGCCCACGCCTCCAGGTCGTCCACGTGGGTGTAGCCGTCGCCGCGCCCGGCCAGCGCCGCCGCGTGCCGCGCCGCCGAGGGCAGCTCGTCCAGGCTGAGCGCCCGGCAGCCGCCCCCCGCTGCGCCCAGCCGCGTGCACAGCTCCTCGCCGCGCCGCCGCCCGTCCTCCGGCAGCACGAACAGCACGCCCTCGGGCCGGGGACAGACGAACGCCAGCTCCTCGGCCTCCGCGTCGGCGACCACGTCGGCCAGCGCCTCGACCGCCGCCTCCACCGGCACCCGCGGCCCCGCCACGACCACCTCGTACGGCGGCGCCGCGACCGAGCACAGCTCGCCGAGCTGACGCGTGGACAGCCCGCCGTCGAGCACCGCGGACAGCAGCGCGGCCCGCTGGGCGTGCGACCTGGCCCGCCCCGCCCGCACGCCCAGCAGCTCGATGGCGAGCAGGCAGACGGCGTGGTTGGTCAGCATCCTGACGTGCCACGCCAGGGGTGAGGCGGTGCGCACCGCGAGCCAGCCGGTGGGCGGGCCGGAGAAGCCCAGGCTCTGCACCTGGACGGCCTCGATGCCGTCGTCCATGACGCTGGCGCTGCGCCGGGCCGCGCTCCCCGCCGCTTCCACGGCCCTGGCGTGCCACGGCCGCTCGCCCGCCGGGACGCTCGCCCTGGGCCCGCCGTGCGGGTCGAGCAGCAGGACCTCGCCCCCGGCGTGCTCGGCCAGGGCGCGCAGGATGCCCGCGGTGCCCGACACCAGCGCGGCCCGGGCCATCGCCTCCTGGGCGGCCACGACCCGCCGCTCCCCGCGTACCCGCTCGTCGGCGTGCCACCGGGCGACGGCCTCGGTCACGGCGATGAACGGGGTGAGGATCTCCAGGACCGGCAGCCCGCACGCGTCGGCGGCGGCCAGCACGTCGCCCGGGACCTCGGTCACGGCCTCGCCGAGCGCGAAGGCCAGCGCGGCGCAGCCCGCGCCCGACAGCCGCTCGACGTAGGCGCGCCGCCCCTCGCCGTCGGCGGGCAGGCCGAGGCCGATGGTCATGACCAGCTCGCCGCCGCGCAGCCACGGCACGGGGTCGGCCAGCTCCGACACGTGCGCCCACCGCACGACGCGGGTCAGCCCGGCGCGCCCGGCCAGCAGGCGCATCTCCATGCCGGGCAGGGTCATGGCCTGGGCGGTCGTCAGCGCCATGCCGGCTCCCCGGTCAGCGCCATGCCGGCTCCTCAGCGGTGTGCATACCGCACTCTAATTCACCGCCGACGGTGCGTTTCGTCCCGGGTCGGATCCCCCTGACCTGCGCATATCGTCGTCGCACCCCCTGAGAACCGGAGGACCCATGAACCGCGCCACGCGGGCGGCCGGCGCCGCCTTCGTCGGGACCACGATCGAGTGGTACGACTTCTACGTCTACGCCACGGCCGCCGCGCTGCTCTTCGACGACCTGTTCTTCCCCAACGCCTCCAGCCCCACGGTCGCGCTCATGGCGTCCTTCGCCACGTACGCGGTCGGCTTCTTCGCCAGGCCGCTCGGCGGCATCGTGTTCGGCCACTTCGGCGACCGGGTCGGCCGCAAGTCCGCGCTGGTGGTGACCCTGCTCATGATGGGCGCCGCCACGTTCGCCGTCGGCGTCCTGCCCACGTACGCCTCGGTCGGCGCGCTCGCGCCGGTGCTGCTCGTGGTGCTCCGCTTCGTGCAGGGGCTCGCGGTCGGCGGCGAGTGGGGCGGCGCGGCGCTCATGGCGGTCGAGCACGCGCCGGAGGGCAGGAAGACCTTCTACGGCGGCTTCGCCCAGCTCGGCAACCCGGCGGGCGCGCTGCTGGCCACGGGGGCGTTCAGCCTGATGAGCCTGTTCGGCGAGGACACGCTGCACGCGTGGGGCTGGCGGGTGCCGTTCATCGTCTCCGCCGTGCTGGTGCTGGTCGGCCTGATGATCCGGCTGCGGGTCGAGGAGTCGCCCGTGTTCGAGGAGGCCGTCTCCGACCGGCCCGGTCGGCAGGGGGTGCCGATCAAGGAGGTGTTCCGCGGGTCGTGGCGCTCGGTCCTGCTCGGCATCGGCACGCTGCCGGTGGCGATCGGCGGCTACTACATCCTCACGACGTTCCTGCTGTCGTACGCCACGGGCCCGTACGCGGGCGAGTCCGAGCAGCTCATCCTCAACGGCCTGAGCCTGGCCGCGTTCGTCGAGCTGGTCGCCACGCTGGGCATGGCCTGGATGGGCGACCGGTTCGGCAACCGCAAGGTCGTCATCTGGTTCCTCGCCGCCACGGCCGTGCTGGCCGTCCCGCAGTTCACGGTGCTCGGCTCGCACAGCACCTTCCTGATCTTCCTGATGCTGGCCCTGATGCGCCTGGCCACCTCCGGCACGTACGGGCCGATGGCGGCGATCCTGGCGGAGATGTTCCCGCCCCGGGTCCGCTACACCGGCATCTCGCTCGCCTACCAGGGGGCCGGCGCGATCTTCGGCGGCCTGTCGCCGCTCGTCGCCACCGCCCTGGTCGGCGCGGCCGGCGGCGCCGCGTGGCCGGCCGTGGCGCTGCTGGCCGGCATGTGCGTGCTGAGCGTGGTCTGCCTGGCCGTGGCGCCCCGCCACCTGGACCGCGCCCCCGCCGCCCCCGCCGCCCCCGCGGCGTCGACGGCCACCACGGCCTGACCGCGCCGGCCGCAGACCTCGCAGAAGACGCAGAAGACGCAGAAGACGTAAGTCGTAGAAGGAGAAGCCTCGTGCCCACCACCGTCATCACCGGCGGCAAGGTCATCACCATGGACCCCGCGAACCCGGCCGCCGAGGCCGTGGCCGCGCGTGACGGCCGCATCCTGGCCGTCGGCCGCGAGCAGGACGTGCTCGCCGCGGCCGGACCGGGCGCCGAGGTCGTCGACGCCGGCGGCCGGAGCGTGGTGCCCGGCTTCATCGACCCGCACAACCACCTGCTGTCCACGGCCGAGACGCTGGTGGCGGTGGACGCCCGCTACCCGGCCGTGGGCAGCGCCGCCGACCTGGTCGCCGCCGTCGCCGCGGAGGCCGCCCGGACCCCCGCCGGTCAGTGGATCCGCGCGTACGGGATGGACGACGCGAAGTTCCCGGGCGGCCGGCCGACGCGGCGGCAGCTCGACGAGGCCACCACCGACCACCCGGTGATCGTCTACCACGTGTCGGGGCACCAGGCGGTGATCAACTCCGCCGCGCTGGCCTGGCGCGGGATCGGCGAGGACGTGGCCGACCCGGCGGGCGGCTCGTTCGTGCGGGACGCGGGCGGCCGGCTCACCGGCATGGTGCTCGACTCGGCGATGGAGCTGCTGCTGCCCGTGGCCGTGGACATCGGCTGCCACGGCCCGAACTTCCACGTGGACCTGCCCCAGGAGCAGCTCCGGTCCTGGCTGGAGATGGCCGGGGACACCTACCTGCGGGCCGGGGTGACCACCGTGTGCGACCCGCAGGTGTCGCGCCGGGAGCTGCTGGTGTACCGGTCGGCGTGGAAGGCGGGCACGCTGCCGGTGCGCACCGTGGTCATGCCGCTGTCGCACATGCTGGACGAGCTGTCCTCCATCGGCCTGGCCGGGCCGTTCGGCGACGACCGGCTGCGCTTCGGCGCGATGAAGTTCTACTGCGACGGCACGCTGCTGGGCGGCACCGCGATGTTCGAGGAGCCGTACGGCGAGGGCTTCACGGGCTCGCTCTACCACCGGCCGGACGAGCTGACGGACCTGGTGCGGCGGGCCGCGTCGGCCGGCTGGCAGATCGGCATCCACACCCAGGGCGACCGGGCGATGGGCTACTCCCTCGACGCCGTCAAGGCCGCGGTGGCCGTCTCGGGTGACGACGCGCGGCCTCGCATCGAGCACTGCGGGCACCCCACGCCCGCCCAGGTACGGGACTTCGCGGCGCTCGGCGTGATCCCGGTCAACCAGCCGAACTTCCTCCACGACAGCGGCACCGACTTCGTGCGCCGGCTCGGCGAGAAGCGGGCGCATCGGCTCCAGCCCATGCGCGAGGAGATCGACGCCGGGCTGCGCCCGGTGCTGTCCAGCGACTCGTTCGTCTCCTCGCTGCGGCCCATGGAGACCGTGGCCAACGCGGTGCGCCGCAGTACCCGGGAGGGCGGGCCGATCGGGGCCGAGCAGGCGATCACGCTGGAGGAGGCGCTGCGCGCGCACACGCTCGACGCCGCGTACGCGCTGCGCATGGAGGACCGGATCGGGTCCCTCGCGCCGGGCAAGCTGGCCGACGTGGCGGTGCTCGACGCGGATGTGCGGAGCCTGCCTGCTGAGGCGCTGCCGGGCGTCGACGCGTGGCTGACCATGCTGGACGGGCGGGTCGTCCACCGCTCGGCCTGAGAAGCCGACCGGACGAGGCTGACCCGGCGGAGGCCGGGCGGTCCGGGACGGAGGCGGTCCGCGGCGAAGGCTGGGCGGTCCGGGACGGAGGCGGTCCGGGCAGGGGGTGCGGGAGACGCGCCGGACCCGGGGATGGCACGCTGATCAGGTGCCACCACGCTCATCGTCATCCACGCCCGCCTGGTTCGCGCGGACGGGCGCCCGCGACTGGAGGTGCGCCCCCGCTCCCGCGGAGGTGCGCGACTTCCACGCCTCGCTGCCCGGTTACGCCCCCACCCCCCTGGCCGAGCTGCCCGCCCTCGCCGCCGAGCTGGGCGTCGGGCGGGTCTTCGTCAAGGACGAGTCGTCCCGCCTCGGACTGCCCGCGTTCAAGGCGCTCGGCGCGTCGTGGGCGGTCCACCGCGCCCTCGCCGAACGCACGGCGGACGGTGACGGCCGGGGCGGGGCGGTCACCCTCGTGACCGCCACCGACGGCAACCACGGCCGCGCCGTCGCCCGCACCGCCCGGCTGCTGGGCCTGCGGGCCCGCGTTCTCGTCCCGCGCGGCGTGCATCCGCAGGCCGTGGCCGCCATCGCGGCCGAAGGGGCCGAGGTCACCGAGGTCGCCGGGTCGTACGACGACGCGGTGCGCCTGGCGTCCGAGACCGCCGCGGCTCCGGGCGCGCTTCTCGTCCAGGACACCGCCTGGCCCGGCTACGAGCGGATCCCGGGCTGGATCGTCGAGGGCTACTCCACCCTGCTCGCCGAGACCGACGCGCAGCTCGCCGCCGCCGGTGTGACCTCGCCCGGCCTGGTGGCCGTGCCGGTGGGCGTGGGCTCGCTCGCCCAGGCCGTCGTCACGCACTACCGCAGCCGTACGGCCGGGCCTCCCCCGGCGCTGCTGGCCGTGGAGCCCGGCGCCGCCGCCTGCGTCCTGGCGAGCCTCGTACGCGGGGAGCCGGTGGCCGTCGCCACCGGCGAGACCATCATGGCCGGGCTGAACTGCGGCACCCCGTCGAGCGCCGCCTGGCCGTACCTGAAGGACGGCCTGGACGCGGCCGTCGCCGTCACGGACGCCGACGCCGCCTGCGCGGCGCGCGACCTCGCCGCGCTCGGCGTCTCCTCCGGCCCCTGCGGCGCCGCCTCGCTCGCGGGCGTCCGGGCCGCCCTGACCGGCGACGGGAACGGCGAGCGCCGCGCGGCCCTGGGCCTCGGACCGGACGCGGCGCTCGTCCTGCTCAGCACCGAGGGCGCGGCCGCCAACCCCCACGCCGGCCACCCGCTCCCGTGACCGGGCGTCACCTGGGCGACCGGGCGACACCCGGTGACCGGGCGACCGGGCGACACCCGGGCGACACCTGAGGGACACCTGGATAGACAACCCCCACCTTCCAGTTAGCTCGAATACGCGTTCGAGCATGGCATGATCGCCAGGCCAGATGCACGGGGGCCCGCCACGCGAGGAGATCTGCCATGCCCGACCGGACGTCCTTACGCGCGCTCGCGCTCACCGTGGCGGCCACCGCCACGCTCCTCCTGCCCGCCGCCCCCGCCCACCCGGCGACGGGCTCCCCGGCGCCCGCGGGGGCGCACACCGGGGCCGGGGGCAACGTCGTGGTGCGGTGGAACGAGGCGCTGCTGGCGGCCGTGCGCACCGGCACCCTCGGCCCGCCGCAGGCGGCCAGGGCCCTGGCCGTGGTCCACACCTGCGCGTACGACGCGTGGGCCGCCTACGACGCGGTCGCCGTCGGCACCCGCCTGGGCGGGTCGCTGCGCCGGCCCGAGGCGGAGCGCACCGAGGCCAACCGCGCCGAGGCCGTCAGCTACGCCGCCCACCAGGCCGCCGCCGACCTCTACCCCGCGCAACGGCCCGCCTTCGACGCGCTGATGACCGAGCTGGGCTACGACCCGGCCGACACCTCCGGCCAGCCGGCCCGCACCGGCCTGGCCGCCTGCTCGGCGGTGCTCGACCACCGGCACGCCGACGGCTCCAACCAGCTCGGCGGCTACGCCGACACCACCGGCTACGCCCCGGTCAACGCCCCGATGGTCGTCGCCGATCCGCTGACCTCGGTCAACGACCCGAGCCGCTGGCAGCCGCTCACGTACCGCAACAAGGCCGGGGTGCTGGTGACGCCGCCGTTCCTGGCGCCCCACTGGGGCGGGGTGGCGTCCTTCAGCGGCCGGGCGCGCGACCTCGCCGACGGCGTGCCCGCGCCCGCGGCGAACGGCACGGCCGCCTTCCGCGCGCAGGCCGCCGAGATCGTGGCGGGCACGGCCGCGCTGACCGACCGCCAGAAGGCGATCGCCGAGTACTGGGCCGACGGCCCGAACAGCGAGACCCCGCCCGGCCACTGGTGCCTGTTCGCCCAGCAGGTGTCGGCGCGCGACGGGCACGGCCTGGACCAGGACGTGAAGATGTTCTTCGCGCTGGCCAACTCGGTGATGGACGCCGGGATCGCCGCCTGGGAGGTCAAGCGCGACCACGACTCCGCCCGCCCGATCACCGCGGTCCGCCACCTGTACCAGGGCCGGCGGATCCCCACCTGGGGCGGCCGGGTGATCGACGGCGCCACCTGGGTGCCCTACCAGGTGCCCACGTTCCCGACGCCGCCGTTCGCGGAGTACGTCTCGGGGCACAGCACGTTCAGCGGGGCGGCGGCCGAGGTGCTGCGGAGCTTCACGGGCGGCGACGCGTTCGGCGGCCAGGCCGTGATCGCGAAGGGTTCGTCACAGGTGGAGCCGGGCGTCACCCCGGCCGCCGACGTGACGCTGCGCTGGCACACCTTCTCCGAGGCGGCCGACCAGGCCGGGCTGTCGCGGCGCTACGGCGGCATCCACTTCCGCGCCGGCGACCTGCAGGGCCGCGCCCTCGGCCGCGCGGTCGGCGCCGCGGCCTGGCAGCGCGCCCAGGCGTACTGGTCGGGCCAGGGCTGACGACGCCCCGGCGTACTGATCCGGCCAGGGCCGACGACGCCCCGGCCGGATCAGCACCCCGGCCGGTACGTCCGGCCGGGGAGGTGGCGCGCCCACTCCGCCGCGGTGAGGCTGCGCCCGGCCCGGGCGCAGACCGCCCCGATCAGCGGCCCGACCGCCACGGGCAGCCGGGTCAGTCGCGCCTTCCGACCGATCGCCACCACCTCCGCCGAGTCTCCGGTGAAGACGACCGACCGCGCGCTGTCCGTCAGCCGCACCACGGGCCCGACCGGCTGTCCCCGCCCCACGTCCCAGACGGTCAGCGTCTTGTCCTGCGAGGCGAACGCGAACAGCCGGTCGTCGGGCGAGAACGCCGCCGCCCACGGCGCCTCCCCCACCCGCAGCCAGTCGCCCACCTGGGCCTCGGTGCGCGTGTCCCAGACGCCGACCTTGCCGGCGAAGTCCGCGGCGACCAGCCTCGCGCCCGCGTCGAACCAGACGTCCTCGGTCGCGCCCGGGAACGGCAGCCGCGGGCCGTAGGGCTGCCCGCTCTCCAGGTCGATCATGCGCAGCCGGTCCGCGTCGAGACCGACGAGCCGGCCCTGCGCGGTCACCGTCCAGCCGGACAGGCGCGGCCTGGGCACCTGCTTGACCCGCCGCCCGCCGGGCAGCGCCCAGAGGGTGAACGTCTTCGCCCCGGCCGTCCACAGCCCGGCCGGGCCGGGGAGCGAGCCGTCGGTGATGCCGGTGAGCGGCACCCTGGCCAGCTCGGCTCCCGTGGCGGTGTCCCAGACGACGGCGTCGTCGCTGCGCCGCAGCGCGAGCCGGCGGCCGTCGTGGCTGAAGGTGAGCTCGCTGTCGTACGGGTCCGACGGCCCGGCCGCCAGCGCCCGGCCGGCCGAGCGCGCCCGGGACGCGTCCCACGCGCGGGGGTCGGCCACCCGCACCTCGGACGCGTTCAGCGCGTGGGAGGCGAGGAGCCGGCCGCTCGGGTCGAGCTCCGCCTCGTCCACGGGCTCCGCCTCCACCGTGTACGGCGGGAGCGTGACGACCGTGTCCCCGCTCAGGTACCGCACGCCGTCCGGCCCGAACCCGACCGCGGACGCCAGGTCGGGCGGCGTGCGCTCGTACACCAGCGGCTCGTCGGAGTCCACGTCGTAGAGCCGCAGCGTCGGGCCCAGCCCCGCGAGCACCCGGCCGTCCCGGTCGAACACCGGTGTCATCATGCGGTTCCAGTCCGCGAGGAAGACGAGCTCCTCGCGGGTGCGGGCGTCGAAGACGGTGAGCCCCTTGTCGTCGCCGATGGCCAGCCGCCGCCCGTCGCGGCTGAAGCTCGGCCGGGTGGCGCAGTTCGAGCAGATCCCGGGGAAGCCCGGCATGGCCTTGCCGGAGGGCAGCGCCCACCGCTTGCCGCCCGCCACGACGTAGTCGCCGCCGGGGTGGACCGCCACCTTGTCCAGCTCGGGCAGCATGGTGCTCCGGCCGGTGCGCGGGTCGCGGATGGTCTTGCCCTGCCCGGTGTCGATGACGAGGAGGCCGCCGCTGAAGGAGATCTCCAGGTCGATCTCCTCGCTGGCGGGCACGCGCGGGCCCACCCGGGCGCCGTTGGCGAGGTTCCACAGCGCCACGCCCTTGGTGTCGGCCACGGCCAGGAGCCGGCCGTCCTCGCTGATCGCGACCTGCCGCAAGCGGGCGGCGGGCCGGCCCGGCGCGGTGAGCTCGCCGGTGAAGCCGCCCGTGCGGCGGCCGGTCGCCACATCCCAGACCCGTACCTCGCCGGGGCTGACGCTGACCAGCGTGCGGCCGTCGGCGCTGAGCGCGCGGGCCACGTCCGGGCCCGTCGCGGGGTCGTGGAAGGCGCCGGTGGCCTGGTCGGCGAGCGAGGCGAACAGGCTCGACCGCGCCTCGGCCGTGGGCGCGAGCCGACCGGCCGCCGCGCTCAGCAGCATGGCGAGCACGGGGTCGCGGCCGCGCACCGACTCGGCGACGCCCGCCAGCCGGGCGGACTCGGACGTGTCGCGCTGCCGGGCGAGCGTCTCGCCCTGCTCGGCCAGGGTGACGCTCTGCCGTACCGCGAGGCCGCCCGCGACCAGCGACACCACCAGCAACACACCGAGGCCGGCCGCCAGCACTCTGGTGCGCCGCGAGCGGCGCCTGGTGAGCGCCGCGCCCGCCTCCAGGAAGTCGCGCTCGGCGCGCGTGAGGGTGATGTTGCGGCGTTCGGCGGCGGCCCAGCGCAGGGCGTCGTCGAGGGAGCTGCCGTGCAGGAGGTCGGCGTCCTTGCGCCCGCGCTCCTGCCAGCGCTCGGCGGCCGTCCAGATCTGCCGGTGGATGGACAGCCCGTCCCGGTTGGCCGCGATCCAGGCGCGCAGCCGGGGCCAGGCCAGCGGCAGGGCGGGCCGCAGCAGCCGGAGCCGCTCCTCGCCGTCCACGGCCGACACGAGGTAGGCGAACGCGGCCAGCACGCGATCGGCGCCGGGAGGCAGCTCGGACCTGCGCGCCTCGCGCGGCATGAGGAGGCCGTCGTCGGTGACCGTGACCAGGCGCAGGAAGACGTCCGGCACGAGCTCCCGGTCGGCGGGCGAGAGGGCCGCGTAGGCGTCCTCGGCGATGACGCCGAGCGCCGGGTCGTCGCCGGGCGCCCCGAGCCGCCCGCCGTCGTCCGCGCCGCGCGCGAGCAGCCGCGCCGTCTCCCCCATCGCCCCGTCCGGCCCGGCGAGACCGTCCGCCCGCCCGACCGGTCCGTCCGCCCGACCGGCGAGACCGTCCGCGTTGAGGAGCCCCAGCAGCAGCTCGCGCGAGCGCGGGCGGCGCGCCGCGTCCTTGGCCAGCGCCGCGCGCACCAGGCCGCGCAGCGAGGCGGGCAGCGCGGCGAGGTCGGGCTCGTGCGAGAGCACGCGGTGCATGACCGCGCCCAGCGACTCGCCCGAGAACGGGTCCTTCCCGGTGGCGGCGAACAGCACCACGGCGCCCCACGCGAACACGTCCGCGGCCGGCCCCACGCGTTCCCCCGAGAACGCCTCGGGCGCCATGTATCCGGGCGTGCCCGCCACCACCCCGGTCGTCGTGAGCGACATCTCCTGCGTCCTGGCCACGCCGAAGTCGATCACCCGGGGGCCGTCGGGCCCGAGCAGCACGTTGTCGGGTTTGAGGTCGCGGTGGACGACGCCCGCGTCGTGGACCGCGGTCAGCGCGGTGGCGATCGCCGTGGCCAGCCGGTGCAGGTCGTCCCCGGCGAAGCGCCGGCCGCCCGTCACGGCCGCCCGCAGGCTCGGGCCCTCGACGTACTCGCTGACGATGTACGGCCTGGGCCCGTCGAGCTCGGCGCCGAGGACCCGGGCGGTGCAGAACGACGCCACCCGCTGCGCCGCGACCACCTCCCTGACCATCCGCCCCCGCAGCTCCTTCTGACCGGCCAGGTCGCCCCGCAGCACCTTGACCGCCACCCGCGTGCCGGCCTGGTCGTACGCCTCGTACACGACGCCCTGGCCGCCCACGCCCAGCCGCCCGGCCAGCCAGTACGCGCCGAGCCGCTGCGGGTCCCCGTCGATCAGTGCGTTGCTCACGCGGGGTTGGACTACGCCCGCGCCCGGTTGGTTGCCCGCGGGGACGATCAGGACGCGGCTGCGCGATCCCGGCGGGCGTCCTGAGGAAAACCGCAGGTCAATCCGGGCACACGCCTCATTACCCCCCGTAAGGGCGCGGACCTAGCGTTCCTCGTCATGACCGGAACGTTGATCGAGGCGCCGCGCCGGGCCGTGGCGGGGCTGTCGGCCCTGCTCGTGCTCGCCGCGCTGATCATGCTGACCGCCATGGCGGACAGCACCACGCAACCCCTGCCCGCCTCGGCCCCGGGCGGCGAGTTCAGCGCCGGGCGGGCCCTGCGGCATCTCGAACGCTTCGCCACCGAGCCGCGCCCGATCGGCGGCGCGGCCGGCGAGCGGGCCAGGGACTACCTGGCCGGCCAATTGCGGGCGGCGGGGCTGGAGGTCATGACGCAGCGGGCGATCGGCGCGAACGCCTCGACCGGGCTGGCCTCGTTCGGGCAGGTGCACAACCTGGTGGCCGTGCGCCGCGGCAGCGACCCGACCGGGACGGTGCTGATCGCGGCGCACTACGACTCGGCGTCCATGGGGCCCGGCGTCTCCGACGACGCCGCGGCCGTCGCCGCGATGCTGGAGACCGTACGGGCGCTCGGCGGCGCCGCGCTCCGCAACGACCTCGTGCTGCTGATGAGCGACGGCGAGGAGGACGGCGTGCTCGGCGCGGAGGCGTTCGCCCGCGAGCACCCGCTGGGCCGCAGGGGCGGGGTGCTGCTGAACTTCGAGGCCCGCGGGGTCGCCGGGCCTTCCATGCTGTTCGAGACCACCCCGGGCGACGCCGAGCTGGTGCGCGCGTTCGGGCAGGCCGTGCCGCACCCGCGCGGGAACTCGTCCCTGATGGCGATCTACCGCCTGCTGCCGAACAACACCGACTTCACGCCGCTGACCAAGGCCGGGTTCACCGGCATGAACTTCGCCTACCTCGAACGCTCCTCGCGCTACCACACCGCCCAGGACTCCCTGGACCAGCTCGACCGGGGCAGCCTCCAGCACCACGGCTCCACGATGCTGGCGCTGGCCCGCACGCTGGGGAACGCGGACCTCGCGACGCTGCGGGCCGGCCACGACGCCACGTACTTCCGGGTCCTCGGCGTCATGGTGCGCTATCCGCAGGGCCTCGTGTGGCCGCTCGCCCTGCTGGCCGTGGCCGCGGTCGCGGGGCTCGCGCTGGTGGCCCGCCGCCGGCGGCTGCTCAGCCTGCCGCGCCTGGCCGCGGGCGCGGTGTCCGGGATCGTGCCGCTCGCGCTGGCCGTGGCGCTGGCCCAGGGGCAGTGGCAGATGATGACCGGGGCGCGGCCCGTGTACGACGTGATGGGCGGGCTGCTGCACCGGCCGGGGCCGTTCCAGGCGGCCGTCGCGCTGCTGGCCGTGGCCTCGGTGCTGGCCTGGTACGTGGCGCTGCGGCGCGTGGCCGGGCCCGCCGCGCCGGCGGTCGGCGCGCTGGCCTGGCCGGCGGGGCTGGGAGTCGCGTGCGCGGCGTACGCGCCGGGCGCCGCGTTCGTCCTCAGCCTGCCCGCGCTGGCGGGCGCGCTCGGCGGGCTGGGCGCGGTGCTGCTGCCGCCCCGGTGGCGGGTGGCGGCGCTGACGGCCGGCGCCTCCGTGTCGGCGATGCTGCTGCCCGCGATGGCCCGGCTGGTCTTCGAGGGCCTGGGGCTGGCCCTGGGCGGGGCCGCCGCCCTGGTCGTGGCGCTGTTCGCGTTGACGTTGCTGCCCTTCGCCGAGCTGCTGGCGCCGCGGCGGTGGCGCGTGGCCGTGCCGGCCGTCGCCGCGGCGCTCGCGCTCGCCCTGGCCGCCGGTGGGCTGGCCGTGGATCGTTTCGACGCGGCCGATCCGGGGCGCACGCATCTGGCTTACGTGATGGACGCCGACACGCGGACGGCCCACTGGGTCAGCGCCGACACCGACCCGCCCGCCTGGACCAGGCGCTACGTCTCCGGCCACGACACCACCGGTCTCCCGCCCGGCTACGCCCGCGGGGCGCTGTGGACCGGGCCGGCGCCCGCCGCCCCCGCCGCCGCTCCCCGCCTCACGCTGCTGGGGCGCGAGGGCGACGCGATCCGGCTGCGGGTACGCGCCGGCCGCGGCGCCCGTTCGATGACGCTGCGCGTCGAGCGCCCGGTCGTCGGGGCGACGGCCGCGGCCCGCGGGCTGACGCCCGTGACCGTGCCCGTGACGGGCACGCGGGCCGGCACCTGGCCGGGCGAGGTGCGCTTCCGCGGCCTGCCCGCGAGCGGCGCCGAGATCACCCTGCGGGTGGCGGGGGCGGGCCCGGTCCGCGTGACGGCCGTCGCCGAGACCGACGGCCTGCGGGCGGTGCCGGGGTTCGCCGCCATGCCCCCGTCCCTGGTGGCCTCGACCAGGGAGGACGGCGGCCTCTTGGCGGTCACCCGCACGTACGCCTTCTGACGCGGCCTTCTGGCGGCGGGCGCCGCCACTGCGCGCGGCGGCGTCACGTCACGGGCGGCGGTGTCACGTCGCGGGCGGCGGTGTCACGTCGCGGGCGGCGCCGGCTCCTCGGTCAGGCCGAAGGCGGTCCAGCCGCGGACGGGGAAGCCGGCCGCGGCGGCGACGGCGGCCGAGGCCAGGTTGCCGGGGGCGTGCATGTAGGTGGGCACCGCCCCCTCGTCGAGCACCCTGCGGGCGGCCTGGGCGACGAGCGCCCTGGCCAGCCCGCGCCCGCGCGCCTCGGGAGCGGTCACGACGGCGAGCTCGTGACCGTACGCGTCGTGCTTCTTGATCCCCACGCCCGCCAGGTGCGCCCCCGTCTCCGGGTCCCGGGCGACCAGCACGTCCCCGCCGAAGGGCCGCAGCCACGCCGGCGTCTCCGGGTGCTCCGCCGCGGTCCACACCCCGGCCTCGGGGAGGGACGCGGGGGAGAGCGTCCATCGGTAGACGGCGGTGAACCACTCGCGCTCCGGATACCCCACCAGGGCCGGAACGCGCGGACCCAGCGCGGCGAGGCCGGGCTCCTCGGCGTGCCGGCGCGCCACCGGTTCGGCGTGCTCCGGCGGGACCGAGAGGACGCCGCCCTCGGGCGACGCGATCCCCAGGACGGGATGGAGCCCGCCGTCCCAGCCGGGCCGCGTCCGCGCGGGTTCGCCGACGACGTCCAGCTCGGACGCGGGCGGCCAGGCGCCGAGCCAGCGGGTCAGGTGCTCGGCGAGTCGTCCTCCGGGTGTCATGTCCAGCCTCCTAGATACGGTGCGGGGGTATAGTATCGCCACCCGAGACCCGAGGAGTGATCGCATGCGACGCCTGACCACACTCGCCCCCGCGCAGGCGCCGGCGAAGTCGCGCGAACTGCTGAACGACATCATCGAGAGGCGCGGCGGCGTCGGGGAGATGGTCTCCACGATGGCCCACTCCCCCGCCGTCCTCCAGGGCTACCTCGACCTGTCCCGCGCCATGCGCCGCTCGAAGCTGCCCCGCGCCCTCAGCGAGAAGATCTCGCTCGCCGTCCAGGAGCGGATCGGCTGCGGCCTCTGCCTCGACGCCCACACGTCGGCCGCGAAGGCGGCGGGACTGGGCGAGGCCGACATCGCCCTCGCCCGCCGGGGCACCTCGGCCGACCCGCACGAGGCCGCGCTCATCGGCGTCGCCGTCCGCGTGCTCGCCGAGCCGTCCTCGATCACCGACCAGGACGTGGCGGGCCTCCGCGAGCAGGGCTGGAGCGACCGGATCATCGCCGAGCTCCCCGGCCTGGTCGCCCTCAACCTGCTGACCGGCTCCTTCAACCTCCTGGCCGGCCTCGAACCCGACTACGAGTGATAGTAGTCACATCCACGCCGGGCGCGCGGTCGCGACAACCGATCTACCCAAAGGTAAAGAATTCTGCATAAAACCCCAGTTCAGGGATGTTTCATGACAAAACCCGACAAACCTCCTCTTGCCGCGCCCTATACCCATCACTTACCTTGAGCGCCCCGAGACGTGCGGCCGGAGACACACCGGCCGGGCGCCTCACCACTGCCAAGACCGCGCCGCCCAGGCGGGATCCCGATCCCGCCGCGGTGGCGCGGCCGCCGAGTCCGCGGTCATCGCGGAGCCGGGGACCCAATCCCCTTGGGGTGAATCGGGACACCGTCCACGACGGCGTCCCGTAGGGCACTTCCACGCCCGAACCCGTCAGCTAACCCGGTAGGCGGCATGGAAGCAAGGAGCAAACCCCCAGCATGGCCATGCACGTCCCCTCTCGTGCTCGCACGTCCGCCGCCCTCCCCCGGCTCGCCCTCGGCGTCACGATCGCCGCCGGCGTCGTCCTGTCCGGTCTCCCCGCCCACGCCGACGACCCCGGGTCCGCCGAGCGGACGGCCGCCTCCCGCCCCGGCGCCGTCCCCGCCGCCCGGAACGACGCCCCGGCCCAGGCTGGCACCCCCGCCCAGGCGGACGCCCCACCCCAGAAGGACGCTCCGGTCCAGAACGGCGCCCCGGTCGCGAACGCCGCCCCGCCCCAGGAACTCGCCCCGGCCCCGAAGACCGCCCAGGTCCACAAGGCGCTGCTGACCCCCGACGCCCTGCTGAAGGTGGCCAAGTCCCAGCTCGGCGTGAAGGAGAACCAGGCCGGCGGCGGCACCCGCTTCCACCGCTGGTACATGTCCTCGCCCCGCGCGGCCCAGACCGTGGCCCGCGACGGCGGGAGCATCCGCTCCTACCGCAACGCCCCCTGGTGCGCGATGTTCGTCTCCTGGGTCGCCGACAAGGCGGGCATGCGGGACAGCATGGGCGCGGACGCCTACACCGTCACCTGGGCCAGGTGGTTCAAGCGGCACGAGCGGTGGGGCAGGAAGGCCGAGCGCGGAGCGGTCGTGTTCTTCTCCTGGAACGGCGGGCGCATCCGCAGCATCGACCACGTGGGCCTGGTCAAGAAGGACAACGGGAACGGCACGATCACCACGATCGAGGGCAACACCGGCGACGGCCGGGTGGAACAGCGCGTCCGGCCCAAGTCGCAGGTCGTCGGCTACGGCTACCCCGAGTTCCAGAGCTGACGCCGGGGAGACGGGACCTGTCCCCCGTCTCCCCGCCGCCGTCTCACCGGGGCGCGCCGGGAAATGCGCGGCGCGCCGCGCTCATCCCTCCACGCCGGGGCAGCCGGCCGCCTCCAGCGCCGCCCGGATCGCCTCGGCCTCGACCGGGCCGTCGGTGAGAACGCTGACCTTGGCGGCCGACGGCGTCACGTCCACGCCGACCACCCCGGGCAGCCGGATCAGCTCGGCCTTGATGCCGCTCACGCAGTGGTCGCAGGCGTCCGGGGCGAGGCCGGCGACCTGGTAGGTGACGAGGCTGTACGCAACAGTGATCACGGTGTGTCCCCTTCGGGCGACGTTCGCTTACTACTGGCGATCGTCGTACACAGGAAGCCCCCAGCACAGGCCCGCGCCGTGTCCAGAGCATGCCATGGCGCGAACCGGAAGCCTTTCGCGAGCTCCGCTACGATGTGCGATCGTACGGAGGGCAGGAGGGGCCGGATGCCGGAGGAAGACGACCACGTCGTCCGGTCGCTGTACACGCGCATGCGCGAGCGCGGCGAGTCGCTGCCCGAGGCCGGCGCGGCCATGGACCTGCCCGAGGCGGAGATCGCCCGCGCCCGCGAGCGGCTCGGCCGGCTCGGCCTGCTGCACCCGGAGAACGAGACCCCGGTGGAGGCCACGGCGGCGCTGGCCCGCGGGCTCCAGGACGGGCACCGCCTGCTCGACCGCCTGGTGGAACAGCACGTCCGCGCCTCCGTCGTGGCGCGCCGCTACCTCACCCTGCCGAGCCGCGCGGAGCAGGACACCCACGTCGAGTTCTTCCCCCTCCAGGACGACAACAGGCGGCTCCAGCAGCGGATCGACGAGCTGAACGAGATGACCGCGCACGAGGTCGCCGGCATGCACCCGGTCGCGGCCTGGACGCGCGAGTCGCTGGAGGCGGGGCTGGCCCGCAGCAGGGCGTCGACCGCCAGAGGCGTGCGTGTGCGCAGCCTCCACGCGCAGATCGCCTTCTCCACCCCGCTGCTGCGCGAGTTCGCCGAGCGGTGGGTCCGGCACGGCATCGAGGTGCGGGCCACCCCGGTGATCCCGGCGCGCATGCTCATCTACGACCGGCACACCGCGATCCTGCAGGCCGATCCCGCCGACATGGACGCCGGCGCGCTGCTCGTGCGCGAGGGCGGCCTGGTGCGCTCGCTCGCGGCGATCTACGACTACTGCTGGATCACGGCCTCGGAGCTCGGGGACGTGCCCCGCTCGTCCGACGCCTCCGATCTCACCGATCAGCAGCGCGCGGTGCTGAGGCTGCTGGCCGACGGCGCCAAGGACTCCGCCATCGCCCGCACGCTCGGGGTGTCCACCCGAACGGTCACCCGCGTGACCGGCGAGCTGACCGCGATGCTGGGCGCGACCAGCCGCTTCCAGGCCGGGGTGCGCGCCGCCCGGCTGGGCTGGCTGGACTGATCCCCGCGAAGCCGCGGCGGCGGTGAACGCGGCGCGGCCGGCACGCGTATCTCCTCACGCGGCCCGTACGAGCCCGCCACTACCGCGGCTAGTACGCCGTCGCGTCAGCACGCACACGAAGCGAGAGGCAGAACAGCACAGACCCTCTGTACTATGTCGCCCAAGCTTCGAGATCTACGAGGAGGCGTCGTAGTGGCCATGCCGGCAGGGCTCGGGAAGATCGCGGTCGCGGCGGCACTGGCGTCGGCCGTCCTGGTGGTCACCCCCGGAGCCGCCGTCGCCGAGCCGTCGCCGGCGAAGGTCCGGGCGAAGCTCCAGAAGCTCAACGAACGCGCCGACCAGATGGTCGAGCGGTACAACCAGGCCACAGAGGCGTACAAGAAGGCCAGGAAGCGGCACGACGGCCTCGACGCCGAGCTCACCCGCAAGAACGCCCAGGCCACGGAGCTGCGGGAGGAGCTCATGGCGGCGGTGGTCAGCGACTACCGGTCGGGGCCCCTGCCCGGCTGGGGCGGGGTCGTCGCCGACGGCGACCCGCGAGCCGTGCTGGGCGGCATGGCCACCCTCGACCGGATCACCGAGACCAGAGCGGCCAGGCTGCGGGCCTTCCAGGCGGCGACCAAGGACTTACGCGACCGGTACGGCGAGGCCCGGCGCGTCCTGGCCGAGACCGAGGCGGCCCGCGACAAGGTGCGCGGCGAGAGGGCGAAGGTGGAGAAGCTGATCGCCGAGCAGACGAGGCTGCTGCGCCGGATCGGCTCCTTCAGGACCGGTGACCCCAGGAGCACGGGCATGACGTACTCCGGGCCCGCCTCCGGCAACGCCCGCGTGGCGTTGCAGTTCGCCTTCGCCCAGATCGGCAAGCCCTACCGGTTCGGGGGCACGGGGCCGGGCTCGTACGACTGCTCCGGCCTGACCCAGGCGGCCTGGCGCGCCGCCGGGGTCTCGCTGCCCCGCACGACCTGGACGCAGTGGGGCTGGGGCGCCGCCCGCCGCGTCCCCCTGAACGCCCTGCAGCCCGGCGACCTGCTCTTCAGCAAGGGGCTGGGGCACATGGGCATGTACGCGGGCGACGGGAAGATGGTCCACGCGCCGCAGACCGGCGACGTCATCAAGATCAGCGACCTGGACGGCTACTGGCGCGGCCGCCTCGTCGGCGCCATCCGCCCGTAGGCCGCACCATAAGTCCTCCTTAGGAAAGCCGTAAGCGCCTTCCCGCAGGCTGTAGACATACAGACCACAGCGGGGGCGACGGACCGCCCCCTCACCGAGGAGGAACACCATGAGGAAGATCATCGCCAGCCTGTTCATCTCGCTCGACGGCGTCGTGGAGGACCCGGCGGCCTGGCACCTGCCCTACTTCAGCGACGAGATGGGCGCCGCCGTGATGGACGCCCTGGCCACCGCCGACACGGTGCTGCTGGGGCGCGAGACCTACGACAGCTTCGCCGGGGCGTGGCCGGAGCGCGAGACCGCGGGCGGCGAGGACGCCGGCATGGCCAAGGCCCTCGGCGACGCGCGGAAGATCGTCGTGTCGCGGCAGCCGCTGGAGTTCACCTGGCGCAACTCCGAGCTGCTGCGGGGCGACCTCGTCGAGGCCGTGACCGCGCTGAAGAACGAGCCGGGCGACACGCACATCGCCATGAGCGGCTCGATCTCGGTCGTCCAGCAGTTGCTGGACGCGGGACTGCTGGACGAGCTGCGCCTGCTGGTGCACCCCGTCGCCGTGCGCAGGGGCAGGCGGCTGTTCGAGGACGGCGAGAACCCCGTCCCGCTGACGCTGGTCTCGGCGGAGACCTTCCGCACGGGGGTTCAGCACCTCGTCTACCAGGTCGCCTGAGCCGGTCCCACCCCCGCTGACCTGCGTGGACGTAGGATGGCAGACGGCTTGACCGTGCGCTCCACCACGGGGGGACCATGGAGAATCTCGGGATCGGCGAGCTCCTCGTCATCGGGCTGGTGCTGTTCATGCTGTTCGGTTCGAAGAAGCTGCCGGACGTGGCCCGCTCGATCGGACGCTCGCTGCGCGTCTTCAGGGCCGAGGCCGCCAAGCCGTACGAGGAGGATCCGGAGCCCGAGGTGGCGCCCTCGCCGGAGGAGCAGGCGCGCCTTCTGGAGGAGCGGGCCGCCCGCCTGCGCGCCGAGGCGGCCCGCGCCCGCCGCGACGAGACCGGCTGACCGCCCCCGGAGGACCCCGCCGACCGGGGGAAAAGGCGTGCTGACCACGGCCGGGGCCCGGCGTGGCGCCAAACTTGGGTCGTTCGTTCTCTTGTAGTGTTCGTGTTTATGAAGGTAGGTTCGGCGGTATGAGCGCGCCCACGACTCCGACCACCGCCGAGGAGCTGCGCGGCGCCGGCCTGCGGGTCACGGCCGCCCGCGTCGCGCTGCTCGAGACCGTCCGGCACGGTGACCACCTCGACGTGGAGGCGATCGCCTCCGGGGTGCGCGACCGCGTGGGTCACATCTCCCTGCAAGCCGTCTATGAGGCCCTGCACGCGCTCACCGCGGCGGGCCTCATACGCCGGATCGAACCGGCCGGCAGCCCCGCCCGGTTCGAGGGGCGCATCGGAGACAACCACCACCACGTCGTGTGCCGCTCGTGCGGCGTCGTCGCCGACGTCGACTGCGCGGTCGGTGACGCGCCGTGCCTGCACGCCTCCGACGACCACGGCTTCTCGATCGACGAGGCCGAGGTCATCTACTGGGGCCTGTGCCCCGAATGTTCCACCGCCTGCACTTCCTGAGCACGGATCGGCCTAGTCCGGAAGGATTCCCTTGACCGAGAACCACGACGCAATCGTCACCGACCCCAAGACAGAGGGCGAAGCCGGCGGTTGCCCGGTCGCGCACGAGCGCGCCCCGCACCCCACCCAGGGCGGCGGTAACCACCAGTGGTGGCCCGAGCGGCTCAACCTGAAGATCCTCGCCAAGAACCCGGCCGTGGCCAACCCCCTCGGCGGGGACTTCGACTACGCCGAGGCGTTCAAGAGCCTCGACCTGCCGGCCGTGAAGCGGGACATCGCCGAGGTGCTGACGACCTCGCAGGACTGGTGGCCGGCCGACTTCGGCCACTACGGCCCGTTCATGGTCCGCATGGCCTGGCACAGCGCCGGCACCTACCGGATCAGCGACGGCCGCGGCGGCGCCGGGGCCGGTCAGCAGCGCTTCGCGCCGCTCAACAGCTGGCCGGACAACGGCAACCTCGACAAGGCCCGCCGCCTGCTGTGGCCGGTCAAGAAGAAGTACGGCAAGAAGCTGTCCTGGGCCGACCTGCTGATCCTCACCGGCAACGTCGCCCTGGAGTCGATGGGCTTCAAGACCTTCGGCTTCGCCGGCGGCCGCGCCGACGTCTGGGAGCCCGACGAGGACGTCTACTGGGGCCCCGAGACCACCTGGCTCGGCGACGCGCGCTACTCCGGCGACCGCGAGCTGGAGAACCCGCTCGGCGCGGTCCAGATGGGTCTCATCTACGTCAACCCGGAGGGCCCGAACGGCAACCCGGACCCGATCGCCGCGGCCCGCGACATCCGCGAGACGTTCCGCCGCATGGCGATGAACGACGAGGAGACGGTCGCCCTGATCGCCGGTGGTCACACCTTCGGCAAGACCCACGGCGCGGGCCCGGCCGACCACGTCGGCGCCGACCCCGAGGCCGCCTCGATCGAGGAGCAGGGCCTCGGCTGGCGCAGCACCTTCGGCACCGGCAAGGGCGGCGACACCATCACCAGCGGCCTTGAGGGCATCTGGACCAACACCCCGATCACCTGGGACAACAGCTTCTTCGAGATCCTCTTCGGCTACGAGTGGGAGCTGTTCAAGAGCCCGGCCGGCGCCCACCAGTGGCGGCCGAAGGACGGCGCCGGCGCGGGCACCGTGCCCGACGCCCACGACCCGTCGAAGAGCCACGCCCCGACGATGCTCACGACGGACCTCTCGCTCCGCTTCGACCCGATCTACGAGCCGATCTCGCGGCGCTTCCTGGAGAACCCCGACGAGTTCGCGGACGCCTTCGCGCGGGCGTGGTTCAAGCTGACCCACCGCGACATGGGCCCGGTCGCGCGCTACCTCGGCCCGGAGGTCCCGTCCGAGGTGCTGCTGTGGCAGGACCCGCTGCCCGAGCGGACGTACGAGCTCATCGACGCCGCCGACGTCGCCGCCCTCAAGGAGCGGATCCTGGCCTCGGGCCTGTCGGTCTCGCAGCTCGTGTCCACCGCGTGGGCGTCGGCCTCGTCCTTCCGCGGCAGCGACAAGCGCGGCGGCGCCAACGGCGCCCGCATCCGCCTGCAGCCGCAGAGCGGCTGGGAGGTCAACGACCCCGACCAGCTCGCGACGGTGCTGCGCACCCTGGAGAGCGTCGCGGACGCCTTCAACGCCGGCCAGACGGGCGGCAAGCGGGTCTCGGTGGCCGACGTGATCGTCCTCGCCGGCTCCGCCGCCGTCGAGAAGGCCGCCAAGGACGCCGGCTTCGACGTCCAGGTGCCGTTCACGCCGGGCCGCGTGGACGCCTCCCAGGAGCAGACCGACGTCGAGTCGTTCGCCGCCCTGGAGCCGACCGCCGACGGGTTCCGCAACTACCTCGGCAAGGGCAACCGCCTGCCCGCCGAGTACCTGCTGCTCGACAAGGCCAACCTGCTCACCCTGAGTGCGCCCGAGATGACGGTCCTCGTCGGCGGCCTGCGCGTGCTGGGCGCCAACCACCAGCAGTCGCCGCTCGGCGTGTTCACCGCGACCCCCGGGGCGCTGACCAACGACTTCTTCGTCAACCTGCTCGACCTGGGCACGGCGTGGAAGTCGACGTCCGAGGACGCGAACACCTTCGAGGGTCGCGACTCCGTCACGGGCGAGGTCAAGTGGACCGGCACCCGGGCCGACCTGGTCTTCGGGTCGAACTCCGAGCTGCGCGCGCTCGCCGAGGTCTACGCGAGCGACGACGCGAAGGAGAAGTTCGTGAACGACTTCGTCGCGGCGTGGGCGAAGGTCATGGACCTCGACCGGTTCGACGTGGCCTGATCACGCCGGACGCCTGAGAGCGCCGGCCCGGGATTCGCCCCCGGGCCGGCGCTCTTTTTCTGTTTGACATCCGGCGCCCCATCCACCACATTCATGTGCGTCACGCAACATTTGCGCGACGCACACGAACGCGTCGCGTGCGACCTCAGGAAGGAGAGCCCTGTGCCCTCCCCCGCCCGCGCCGCCCCCTCCGCCGCGGCCCCCGCCCTCTCGCCGGCGAGGCGCCGCGCCGTCCTGGCCGTCGTCATCGCGGCGAGCGTCCTCGACCTCCTCGACTCCACCATCACCAACGTCGCGGCGCCGACCATCGCCGCCGACCTGCGCGGAGGTGACGCCCTGGTCCAGTGGCTGGGCGCCGGCTACGCCCTCGCGCTGGGCGTCCTGCTCGTGCCCGGCGGACGGCTCGGCGACAAGTACGGCCGCCGCCGCGTCTTCCTGGCCGGCATCACCGGATTCACCCTCGCCTCCGTCGCCTGCGGCCTGGCCTCCGACCCCGCCTCGCTCATCGCGGCCCGGCTGGTCCAGGGGGCCTTCGGCGCCCTGCTGATCCCCCAGGGGTTCGGCATCCTGAGCGCGGTCTTCCCGCGCGACCAGCTCGGCACGGCCTTCAGCGCGTTCCTGCCCGCCCTGGGCGGCTCCGCCGTCGGCGGTCCCGTGCTGGCGGCCGGCCTGATCGAGGCGGACCTGTTCGGCCTCGGCTGGCGGGCGATGTTCCTGATCAACATCGTCCTCGGCGGCGTCATCGTCCTGGCCGCCGCCCGCCTGCTGCCGAAGGACCGCGGCGACGACGCCGTCTCCCTCGACGGCCCCGGCGCGGCCCTGCTCGCCGCGGCCATGCTCGGCCTGCTGCACGGTCTGATCGACGGCTCGGCCCACGGCTGGGGAGCCGTCCCGCTGCTGTCCCTGGCCGCCGGCCTGGCGTTCTTCGCCCTGTTCGCCCGGCGCCAGCGCACGGCGGCGAACCCGCTCATCGAGCCGTCCCTGCTGCTCAACCGCGGGTTCACCTCCGGGCTCGTCCTCGGCGCCGCCTACTTCGCGGCGGTGTCGGGCCTGCTGTACGTGCTGTCGCTGTTCATGCAGAAGGGCCTGGGCTTCACGCCGGTGCGGGCCGCGCTGGGCCTGGCGCCGGTGGCGGCGGGCATCGTCGTGGCCTCCGTCGCCTCCCACCGGCTCATCGCCCGGCTGGGCCGCCGCCTCATCGTCGCCGGCCTGGTCGTCACCCTGGCCGGGACGGGCTGGCTGCTGGCCCTGGTCCTCACCTCAGGCACCGCCGCCGGCGGCTGGTCGCTCGTCGCGCCGGTGCTCGTCGTCGGCCTGGGCATGGGCACCTGCTCCGGAACGGTCTACGTCATCACGGTCGGCGACATCGACCCCGCCGAGTCCGGCAGCGCCGGCGGCTCGCTCACCGCGGTCCAGCAGCTCGCCAACGCCGTCGGCGCCGCCGCCGTGACCACCGTCTACTTCGGCTCCCTGACCGGCGGCCAGGCCGGAGCGGCCGCGCGCAGCCTCACCGTGACGGCCGTCACCACACTCGTCTGCTGCGCCCTGGTGTGGCTCCTGCCCCGCGCCGCCGCCCCACGCCACCACTGACGCGGCTCCGCACCCGGGCCAGGTCCGCCCAGGCAGAGGTACGGACCGGGCGCGGGTAGGGTGAACACCGTTTGGCACGGCGCGGCACCGGCCCCGGCCCCGGCACCACGGCGGGATCATGGCGCGGGCGCGCGCCGGGCTCGGCGGCGGCTGGGCCGCCACCCGCCCTCCGTCAGAGGAGAGCGGGAAATGTTGTGGGATCCCGCCATGTCTGACCGATGACGTCCTGATGTGAGATCTGCCTTATGACACACGACGAACAGGTGCCGTCCCGACCGCAGGAGTCACCGGACCACCGGCCCCGCCGCCGGCTCGCCACCGGCGACCTGGCCCGCATCAGCGTCTTCGCCGCTCTGATCGCCGTGCTCGGGCTGCCCGGCGCCGTCAACCTGCTGGGCAACGCGGTGCCGATCACCCTGCAGACGTTCGGCGTCATGCTGGCGGGCGCCGTCCTGGGCGCCCGGCGGGGCGCTCTGGCGATCGCCGTCCTCCTCGTGCTGGTCGCCGCGGGACTGCCCCTGCTGGCCGGCGGGCGCGGCGGCCTCGGCGTGTTCACCGGGCCCTCCGCCGGATTCCTGATCGGCTGGCTCCCGGGCGCCGCCGTGGTCGGCTGGATCGCCGGGAACGGCGACCGGACGCCCGGCATCACGCGGCTCCTGGCGGCGTGCCTGGCCGGCGGCATCGGCGTGGTCTACCTCCTGGGCGTCCCGGTCCAGGCGGCCGTCACCGGTCTCCCGCTGGCCAAGGCCTGGGCGCTGAGCTCGATCTTCGTGCCGGGCGACCTGGTCAAGGCCGTGCTGGCCTCGGTCGTGGCGCGCGGCGTGTTCCGTGCCTATCCGGCCGCGGGCGGCGAGCGGGCGGCGGCGGCCAAGGGGAGGCTCTGACCCCGACATGCCGGTCTCCGCACATGTCCTGCGCCACGCCGCGGACCGCCCGCACCACCCGGCCGTCCGCGGCCGCTCGGGAGAGCTGAGCTACGCCGAGCTGGCCGCCCGGATCGCCGGAGCGGCCCGGCGACTGCCGGACCTCCTCGGCCGAGCGGCCCCTCCCCCGTCCGGCTCGGGGGCCGGGCGGGGCGCGCTGGTCGCCGTCAGCCTCGACGACCCGATCGAGATGCTCGTCGCCGTGCTGGCCGCCGACCTGGCCGGGGCCACGCCGCTGGTGTGCGATCCCTCGTGGGGGCCCGAGCGGCGCGCACAGGTGACGCGGGCCGTCCCCCTGGACGCCTTCGTCGACGCCCCTCTGTCCGCACCAGCCGCCGCCCCACCCCCGATGTCCGGCGCCGGAGCTCCCGACGACCCGGCGTGGGCCTGCTTCAGCTCCGGCAGCACCGGCAGACCGCGCGCCGTGGTGCGCACCCGCGCGTCGTGGACGGCCTCCTTCCCGCACCTGGACCGCCTCACGGGGATCGGGCCCGGTGACGTCGTGCTGATCCCCGGGCCGCTGGTGTCCTCCCTGTACGCCTTCGCCGCCGTGCACACCCTGGCGACCGGCGCGACGGCCGTCCTGCCGGGCCGCTGGTCACCGGCCGACCTGGCCGCCGACCTGGCCGAGGCCACCGTCGTCCATCTCGTACCGCACCGGCTGCCCACCGTGCTCGACGCCCTGAGCCGGACCGCGAGCCCGCTGCGCACGGCCGTGATCGGCGGCGCCGCGCTGCCGGCCGGCGCGCGCGAGCGGGCGGCGGCGGCCGGCGTCCACGTCGTCTCCTATTACGGCGCGACCGAGCTGTCCTTCGTGGCCATGGACGCCGACGGCGCGGGGCTGCGCCCGTTCCCCGGCGTCGACGTCGAGGTCCGCGTCCCGCGGGGACAGCGGCTCGGAGAGGTCTGGGCCCGCTCCCCCTGGCTGTCCCAGGGCTACCTGGCCGGCGCCGCCGGACCGCTGCGCGCCGACGACGCCGGCTGGATGACCGTCGGCGACCTGGCCGAGCCGTACCGGCCCGGCGAGGTGCTGCGGCTGCGCGGGCGCGGTGACGGCGCGATCCAGACCGGCGGCGCGACCGTCGTGCCGGAGGACGTCGAGGAGGTGCTGCGGAGCGTGCCGGGCGTGGGCGACCTCGTGGTCGTCGGCTCGCCGCACCCCTCGCTCGGGTCCGTGGTCACCGCCGTCCTGGAGACCCGCGACACCGCTCCGCCGCCGCGGGCCAGCCTGGAGGCGGCGGCGCGCAGCGGCCTCGACACCGCCCAGCGGCCCCGCCGCTGGTACGCCGTCCACGAACTGCCCCGCACGCCCACCGGCAAGCCGGCGCGCGGGCTGGTCGCCACCCGCCTCGCCGACGGCGACCCCGGCCTGAGGCGGCTCAACTGAGATGACGACCGGGACGGGCGAACCCGATGACGACCGGGACGGGCGGCTGAGATGGTGACCCACACGCGCGACGCGCCGGTCGTCGTGGCCGCCCGCCGCACCGCCGTCGGCACCGCCGGGCACGCGTTCAAGAACCTGACCGTCGACCGGCTCGCCGCCCCCGTCGTCGCGGCGGTCGCCGGCGACGTCGCCCACCTCGGCATGCCGGTGGAGGACGTGATCCTCGGCAACTGCATGGGCCCCGGCGGCAACGTCGCCCGCGTCTCCGCGCTGGCGGCCGGGCTGGGACACGGCGTTCCCGGCGTCACGGTCGACCGGCAGTGCGGCAGCGGCCTGGCGGCGATCCTGCTCGCCGGGCAGGCGGTCCGCGCCGGCGAGGCGGATCTGGTCGTCGCGGGTGGCGCGGAGAGCGCGTCCACCGCTCCGCTGCGGGCGCACCGCGGCGGAGGGGACGGGCCGCCCGTGCCGTACGAGCGGGCGCCGTTCGCGCCGGCCGGACATCCCGACCCCGACATGGGCCCGGCGGCCGAGGCGCTCGCGGCAGCCCGCGGCGTGAGCCGGGAACGCCAGGACGCCTACGCCTCCCACAGCCACGCCAAGGCGCTGGCCGCGCGCGACGCGGGCCGCTTCGGGCAGGAGATCGTCCCCGTCGGCGGACGGACGGACGACCAGCGGCCCCGCCCCCTGCGGACGGCGTCGCTGGCGCGGCTGCCGGCCGCGTTCGTCGCCGGAGGCACGGTGACCGCCGGCAACTCCTCCCCGATCAGCGACGGCGCCGCCGCGGTCGCCGTCGTCCCGGACCGCCTGCGGGCCGGTCTGCCGGGACTGCGGCTGCGGGCGGGCGCGGTCGTCGGCTGCGACCCGGCGCTGCCCGGATGGGGTCCGGTGCCGGCCGTCCGGCGCGTGCTCGAACGCGCCGGGGTGACGCTCGGCCAGGTCGCCGCCGTGGAGATCGTGGAGGCGTTCGCGGCGCAGGTGCTGGCGGTGACCGACGCCCTCGGGCTCGACCCGCTGGACGGCGACCGGGATCGGGTGTGCGCTGATGGAGGTTCCCTGGCCCTCGGCCACCCCTGGGGCGCCAGCGGCGCCGTCGTGGTGACCAGGCTGTTCGGCCGGCTCGTACGGGCCGGCGCGCCCCCGGGAACGCTGGGACTGGCGACGGCGGCGGTCGGCGGCGGCCTCGGGGTCGCCGCGCTGTTCGAGGTGGTGTGAGTGATCGAGTTCTCCGACGTCCATGTGCGGCTCGGGCTGCGCGACGTGCTGTGCGGCGTCACGCTGTCGCTCGCGGAACGACGCGTCGGCGTGATCGGCGCCAACGGCTCCGGCAAGAGCACCCTCGCCCGTCTGATCAACGGGCTGGCCCTGCCGACGTCGGGCAGCGTGACGGTGCTCGGGCGCGACACCCGCAGGCACGGGGCCCGGATCCGGCGGGACGTGGGATTCGTCTTCACCGACCCGGACGCCCAGATCGTCATGCCGACCGTGGCGGAGGACGTGGCCTTCTCGCTGCGCCGCAAGGGGCTGCGGCCCGAGGAGGTGGAGCGCCGGGTGGGGGCCGTGCTCGCCGAGAACGGCCTGTCGGAGCACGCCGACCACCCCGCCCACCAGCTCTCCGGCGGCCAGAAGCAGCTCCTCGCCCTGTGCTCGGTGCTGGTGCTGGAGCCCCGCGTCCTGGTGATGGACGAGCCGACGACGCTGCTCGACCTGCGCCACTCCCGCCAGTTCGCGGGTGTCCTGCGCGGCCTGCCGCACCAGGTGGTGGTGGTCACCCACGACCTGACGCTGCTGGAGGACTTCGACCGCGTCGTGGTGCTGGACGGGGGCCGCGTGGTCGCCGACGACGAGCCCGGCGCGGCGATCGGCCACTACCGGAAGCTGATGGCGTGAGCGGGCTCACCGGCGCCTACGTCCCGGGCCGGTCACCGCTGCACCGCCTCGGCGCCGGCGCCAAGCTGCTGGCGCTGGCGCTGGCGTGCACGGCGCTCGTGCTCCTGGGCTCGCCGATCGCGCTCGGCGGCGCCGCGGTGGTCGTCGTCCTGCTGTACGCGGTGTCGGGCGTCGGCTGGGCGGCGGGCTGGGCGCAGGTGCGGCCCGTCCGCTGGTTCGCGGTCGCGCTGTTCGCGGTGCAGGCGCTGTCGGCGGGGCTGCCGGTCGCGGTGACGTCCACGCTGCGGATGGTGCTGGCCGTCGCCCTGGCGGGGCTGGTCACGCTCACCACCCGCACCGCCGCCATGATGGCCTGCCTGGAACGCTGCCTGGCGCCCGCGAGGTTCGTCGGCCTCGACCCGTTCCGGCTGTCGCTGATGCTGTCGCTCACCGTGCGCAGCGTGCCGGTCGTCTCGCGGCTGGCGACGCAGGTCAGGGAGGCCCAGCGGGCCCGGGGCGTCGAGTGGAGCGTGCGGGCGTTCGCCGTGCCGCTGCTGATCAGCGTCCTGCGGCACGCCGACACGCTCGGCGAGGCGCTGCGCACGCGCGGGGTGGACGACTGAGCGTCTGTCGATCCTGCTACGCTGCTCCCGCGCTCTCGATGAGCTCTCGATGAGCAGAGGAACCAAGGAGGTGGAGACCATGACCACGATGACTGTCATGCGCTTCCGCCTCGTTCCGAGGGCGCCGAGGGTCTGAACGGGAGCGCGTCGCTACCCGTAAGGACTTTCTCGCATGAACGATCTGGTGATCCGTCCCCTCGTGGCAGGGGAGGAAGACCTCTTCGACTCCTTGCCGGACCCCGGGCTGGTGGGCTTCGCCGCGTTCGGCGGCACCTACACCGCCATGGCCGCCGACGGCGAATACCGTCCGGAATGGTCGTGGGTGGCCCTGCGCGAGGGCCGGGTCGTCGCCCGCGCCGCCTGGTGGGCGGGGCCGGACGACGCCGAGCCCATGGCGCTCGACTGGTTCGACTTCACCGACGCGGACGCGGCGGTGAAGTTGCTGCGCACGGCGCCGCTGCGCGCCGAGTACTCCATCAAGCTGCCGAAGGGCTGGCGGGAGACCCCCGAGGTGCGCGAACAGGTGGAGGCCCGCATCGAGGCGGCCGTGGCCGCGGGCATGTCGCCGCTCGTCGAGCGCTACCGGTACGAGTGGACACCCGGCTGCGGCCTGCCCGAGCGTCCGGGCCGGCTCCTGTTCCGTCCCGAACCCGACGACGAGGTGATCCTCGACGTCTTCCGCCGCATCCATCAGGGCAGCCTCGACGCGCACGCGCGCCGTACCACCGCCGAGTCCGGGCTGGACGCGGCCGCCCGGGAGGAGCTCGACCTGCTGCGCTGGCTGCCGAGCCCGCGTGAGTGGTGGCGGCTGGCCTACACGCCCGACGGTGACCTCGTCGGGCTGACCGTCCCCGCCGCCAACCACAGCGCGGCGATCGTCGGATTCATCGGCGTGGTGCCCGAGCACCGCGGCAACGGCTACGCCTACGACCTGCTCGTCGAGGCCACGCACCTGCTGGCCGCCGAGGGGGTGGACCGCGTCGTGGCCGGTACGGACCAGACCAACCTGCCGATGGTCGCCACGTTCGCCAGGGCCGGCTACCCGATCGCCCAGGAACGCATCGACCTGGTCTGAGCCGGGGATTCCCCCGCTCGCGGGCGAGCCGCCGTGCGGCGCTCGCCCGCGAGTCGAGCCGGGCGCCCGCCCACGGGTCGAATCAGGCCGCCTTGGTCCCCTCCAGCGTGAGGCCCGCCGCCACGGCCGGCGCTGACGTCCTCCGGTACGAGCGCTCCCGTCACTCGGGATGCGGACCTGACGTCATGCGTTCCGCCGAAGGACCGCCGGGGAACCGCCCCGTTCCGGCGAGGGCGGCGGCGAAGGCCGAGCATGGGGCGAGGGCGGCCACCGCGTACGCGTCCGCCGCGGTGTCCACGTCGGTCAGGCGCGGCAGCACGGCCACGCTCAGCCCGGCCTCGGTGAGCCTGCGCACCTGGGCGGCGCCCGTGGTCGGCGCCGACATCGGGACGCCGAGGAGCAGCGCCGGATCGGGGACGCGCAGCCCGAGGAGCCAGAATCCGCCGTCCTCCGCCGGGCCGAACACCGCGTCGTGAGGGCCGAGCGAGGACAGGGCGGTGGTCAGCAGGCCGGGTGTGACCTGCGGCGTGTCCATGCCGATGAGCACGGTGGGGACGGGCAGGAGGCGGTGGGCGTCCTCGAAGGCCGCCGCGAGCCGCTGGTCCAGGTCCCGGCCGCGCTGTGGCAGCACGGTGAAACTCTCGGGGAGCCAGGCTCCCGCGGAGCCGTCGAGCACGAGCACGTGACGGATGGCCGGCACGCGGGCGACCGTCCGCAGCGTGTCCGCCAATGCGGCGGCCGCCAGCGCCGCGGCCTCGCACGGCGTGAAGGGCGGGGTCAGCCGGGTCTTGACCTTGCCCGGTACCGGCTCCTTGGCGAAAACCACCACCTGGGCCTCGCCCGGTCCTCGTCCCAGGCTTTCCGGGCTCCCCCCGCGAGGGGCCGGGTTGTCGCCGTCGCCTTCGGGCGCGGGCCCGCTCATGCCCGGCCCTCTCGGCCTGCCATGACCCGGCGCATGTCGCCGATGGCCCGTAGCGTGCCGCGCACGGTGCCGGTCACCTTCGAGCGGCCCGTCCGGGGCAGGTAGTCCACCTCGGTCTCCGCTATCCGCCAGCCCGCGGAGGCCGCGCGCAGGACCATCTCCAGGGGATATCCGCAGCGCCGGTCGGCCAGCCCCAGCGCCACCAGGTCGGCGCGGCGGCACGCCCGCATCGGCCCGAGATCATGCAACGGAGCGCCGGTCCGGCGGCGCAGCCGCCAGGCCAGCACCCCGTTGCCGAGCCTGGCGTGGACGGGCCACGACGCCCCCGGGGCGAGGACGCGACGGCCGAGGACCAGCTCCGCCTCGCCGTCCAGGACGGGCCCCGCCACCAGCGGTAGCTGCCGGGGGTCCAGCGAGGCGTCGGCGTCCATGAAGCAGATCACGTCGGTGGTCGCGGCCAGCAGCCCGGCGTGGCAGGCGGCGCCGAATCCGCGCCGGGGCTCGGTCACCACCGTCGCGCCGAGCTCGGCCGCGACCCGCGCGGACCCGTCGGTCGAGCCGTTGTCGACCACGATCGGCCGGAAGCGGTCCGGCATGCGCCCGAGGACCCAGGGCAGGGCGGCCTCCTCGTCCAGACAGGGCAGCACCACGTCGACCCTCATGGATCGGCACCTGAGCCGAGAAACGCCCTCATCACGCCTGGGGCTCCACGGCGAACTCCCGCATGCCTTCGACGAAGCCGATCTTCGCGCGGAAGCCGAGCTCACGCGTGGCGCGGTCGGGGGCGGCGATGATGTGCCGCACGTCGCCCAGGCGGTACTCGCCGGTCGTGACGGGCGCGGGGCCTCCGTGTGCGCCCGCGAGCGCGGCGGCCATCTCTCCGACCGTATGCGGTTCTCCGCTGGCCACGTTGCAGGTCGTCGGCGTTCCCGGAGCGGTGCCGGCTTCGAGGGCCGCGAGGTTGGCGCGGGCGACGTCCCGGACATGCACGAAGTCGCGTCGCTGGCGGCCGTCCTCGAACACCCGAGGCGCCCGGCCGGCCTCCAGAGCCGACCGGAAGATCGCCGCGACACCGGAGTACGGCGTGTCCCTGGGCATCCTCGGGCCGTACACGTTGTGGTAGCGCAGGGAGACCAGCGTCCCGCCCGTCTCCCGCGCCCAGTTGGCGGCCAGATGCTCCTGAGCGAGCTTGGTGGTCGCGTAGACATTGCGGGGATCCGGACGCGCGTCCTCGTCGATCGCGACGGGTGACAGCTCCGCCCCGCAACGCGGACAACAGGGCTCGAACGACAGGCGGGCGAGATCCTCCGGTGCGCGGGGGCCCGGCCGGATCAGGCCGTGTCTTGGACACTCGTAGGCGCCCTCGCCGTACACGACCATGGACGAGGCCAGGACCAGGCGACGCACGCCGTGTTCCGCCATGGCGGCGAGCAGCACGGCGGTGCCCTGCACGTTGACCGACGTGTAGTGGGGCAGGTCGAGGACGCCGACACCGAGCCCCACCTTCGCGGCCTGGTGGACCACCGCGTCGACCCGGCGCAGCAGCCGGGCGAGCAGATCCGCGTCGCGCACGTCACCGACCACGTGACCGTCACCCGCCCGGAGGTCGAGGCCGGTCACCTCGTGGCCGGCCGCCCACAGCGCCTCGACCACATGACTTCCGATGAACCCAGCCGCGCCGGTGACCAGTATCCGCACCTCACCGACGCTATTGCCGGATCCTCGCAGGGGACGGGGCATCACAGGGCGTCCGGATGGTCCTTGACCGTGTCGAGACCGTTTCATCGGCGGCGTCGGCCGTACCGCCGGCGCTTCGTGGTTAACGTGACCGGTGTGGCCCGGCTTCCGCACCTGCTCGCGGCGGCAGCGGGACTCGCCGCGATCTCGGTGTTCGGGTACGTCGCCGTGAGCCGCCTGGGTTACCCGTACGCCTTGGAGTGGCTGGAGGGAAACTCCCTCGTCGAGGTGGAACGTCTGCTCGCCGGTCGGCCGCTCTACTCCGCCCCCACGGTCGACTACGTGCCCGACGCCTATCCTCCGTTGTACTTCGCCGCGTCGGCGATCCCGGCGGGCCTGCTGGGGCTGTCCTATCTTCCGCTTCGCCTGCTCTCGCTGGTCGCCGCGCTGGGCTGCTTCGTCGTCCTCGCACGGCTGGTTCAGCGTGAGACCGGGGATCCGGCCGCCGGGGTGGCCGCGGCGGGGCTCTACGCCGCGACCTACTTCGCCGCCGCCTCGTGGTTCGACGTCGCCCGGGTGGACTCGCTGTTCCTCCTCCTCAGCCTCGCCGGGCTCCACGTGGCTCGCTGGATGCGCCGGCCCGGCCAGGCGCTGGCCGCCGGGCTCCTGCTCTCGGCCGCCTTCCTCACCAAACAGGGCGCGCTCGCCGAAGCAGCGGTGATCGGCGTGACGCTCCTGTGCGGGCCCCGGCGGCGTCTGGGAGGCGTGCTGGCGGCGACATTCGCGGCAGTGGTGGGCCTGACCACGCTCGTGTGGGGCTTGAGCAGTCACGGCTGGTACGTCTTCTACGTCTTCCAGGTCCTCGCCCGGCATCCGCTGGAGCGCGCCGCGTTGGCCGGCTTCTGGACCTGGTACCTGCTGCCCACGCTCGGAATCGCCCTGGTGGCGGCCCTTCTCGCGGTGCGGCGGATACCGCCGATCCTCGCTCTGGGTTGCCTGGCGCTGGCCGCGGAAGGCTACGCCGGGCTTCTGCACTCGGGCGGCGCGGTGAACAACCTGCTCCCGGTCTACGCGGCCGTGGCGTTGCTCGCCGGCATCGGGATGGGCGGCGCCACACCGAGCCCGCGCACGGTGGTGGCCGGGGTACTGGTCCTGGCGCAGTTCGCCGTCCTGGCCGTGGGCGCCTCCGCCGCCGGCCGGACCATCCCGGGTCCCGCCGACCGCCGCGTCGGTGACCGGCTCCGCGCGTGGCTGGTCGGTTTCGACGGTCCGGTGGCGATCTTCGCCGATCCGGGGCTGAGCGTGCTGGCCGGGCTTCCGCCCGTGGCGCATCGTGCCGCCGCCGCGGACGTCCTGCGCGGCAGCGATCCCGCCGCCCGCGAGGCACTCGAACGCAGCATCGGCCGGGCTGTGACGGAACGTCGATTCGCGGCGATCGTGGTCGCACGGCCGGCCGATCTCCGGGGATTCCCCGCGGACCTGACGCGGTACTACCGCCGCTGCCCGGAGAAGCTGCTGGCCGACGTTCCGGACGGCGTCTTCAGGCCGGTCGGCGGGGGGCCTCCGGCGCCCTCGACGTTGTGGCTGCCCATGGGGCGCGGTTCCTGCGCGGAGGCCGCACGGCGGCTCGGGTGAGCGTCACCTGACCGTGAGTTACGTCACGACGACGAGCGGGTATTTCCGGCAAATAGGACAGAGGATTCACTTTCCGGCATTTATCGCCTAGGGGCTCGTCCGCTGCGGCGAAGCGCAGGTTTGGGGTGATTCGGTGTCTGATCAGCCGTCCCCAGGGGACGCTCATCACGACCGCGAGCCCACGTCGGGGGAGCGCACGACCGGACGCCCCGGACGCGAAGCCGCCGCCTGGCTGCGAGACCATCCTCCACCGGGTCCGTTCCGGCCGGAGTTCTGGCGCAGCCCGATCCGCGGCCCATGGTTGACGTCGGTGTTCGGCCTCGTCCTGCTGGCCGGCATCCCGATCATCGCGATCACGGGGATGCTGTCCTACGCCGCCTACGACCCGCGGGTGCCGGACAACGACACCACCCCGGAACGGGGATGGCTGGGCTTCTACCTCTTCGACTGGCCGACCTATCCTGCCTCGCTGTATCGGGTCACCCAAGGAGTGCACGTCGTCCTCGGGCTGACGCTGACCGCGGTGCTGCTGGCCAAGCTGTGGTCGGTGATCCCGAGGCTGTTCATCTGGCCGCCGGCCCGCTCCGCCGCCCAGGCCGTGGAGCGGGTCAGTCTGCTGCTTCTGGTCGGCGGCGCGGTGTTCGAGTTCGTCACCGGCATTCTGAACATCCAGCTCTTCTACGTCTTCCCGTTCTCGTTCTACCCGGCCCATCTGTACGGGGCATGGATCTTCCTCGCGGCCTTCGCCGTTCACGTCGCCGTCAAACTGCCGAAGATGGTCCGATCGTTGCGGTCACGGAGCATCCGCCGCGAACTGCGGACCGGGCTGGACGCCACCCGGCCCGAACCGCCCGATCCGGATGGCCTGGCGCCCCTGTCCCCGGCGGAGCCCACGATGTCCCGGCGGGGGGTGCTCGCCTTCGTGGGCGGCGCCTCGCTGCTCACGTTCGGCCTGTCCGTCGGCCAGACCATGGACGGCCCCCTGCGCCGCACGGCGCTGCTGGCCCCGCACGGGCGGGACTACGGCGCGGGTCCCAACGACTTCCAGGTCAACAAGGCCGCCAGCGCCATGGGCGTCCGTCTGGCGGAGACCGGCCCGGGATGGAGGCTGGAACTGGCCGGAGCACGTCAGGCGATCCTGAGCCGCGCGGACCTGCTGGCGTTGCCGCTGCACACCTACGTGCTGCCGATCGCGTGCGTGGAAGGGTGGTCGGCGGAACAGTCGTGGACGGGCGTACGGCTTGCCGATCTGGCCCGGCTGGCGGGGATCATGCCCGGCACGGCATACGCGGTCGTCGAATCCCTGCAGCGTGGGGGCGCCTTCGGCCAGGCCTCGCTGAGCGCGGGCCAGATGTCCGACCCCCGGTCCCTGCTCGCGCTGCGGGTCAACGGCGCCGACCTGTCGCTCGACCACGGCTTCCCCGCCAGGATCATCGTCCCGAACGCCCCCGGGGTCCACAACACGAAGTGGGTCCGCAGGATCAGCTTCCATCCCACGGCGAGATGAGTGACGACATGCCTTCCCGGATCCGCCGCGCGTATCGCTGGACGGCCGCCCGTTACGGCGCCGACCCTCTGCACCTTCTGGCGTTGCTCGCCTGCTTCGCCCTGACCGGGTACGCCGCCACACGTGTCGTCGCCGCGGGCATCTGGGTCGGCTTCGTGGTGTGGTTCGTCGGCGCCGCGATCGTTCATGACCTGCTGCTGTATCCGCTGTACGCCGTCTCCGACGTCACGGCTCAGCGGCGGCCGTGGCGTCGCCGCCGGCGACCGTCCGGCCACCCCGCACGGCCATCGTCGATCAACTACCTGCGGGTGCCGGCGGCGCTGTCCGGGCTCCTGCTCCTCATCTGGTTCCCCCTCATCCTCGGTCTGGCCGGCGACACCTACCACCGGTCGACGGGGCTGGACACGAGCCCGTACCTCGGCCGGTGGCTGCTGGTCACCGGCGTGCTCTTCGCCGGGTCCGCGATCGCCTACGCCATCCGGCTGCGCCGGCACAGGGTCGTCGCCAGGCCACGGCTCCATGCCCGGGCGCCACGGTCCCCGCGATCCTCGCCGAGTGGTTGACGAGACTCCCTTGAGCACCCGGCCGATCAGCGACCATGCCCTGCTGGGAGACTGCCGATCGGCGGCCCTGGTCACCTCCGACGGCTCGGTGGACTGGCTGTGCGTGCCGCGCTTCGACAGCCCGTCGATCTTCGCCCGGATGCTCGACGAGAACGCCGGGTACTGGTCCGTCCGCCCCGTCCGGCACACCGAGGTCACCCGCAGATATCTGGACGGGAGCCTGGTGCTGGAGACCACCTTCCACGGCCCGGACGGGACCGCGGTCCTGGTGGACGCCCTCGCGCTGGGCCACCGTGAACGGGGACACGCGATGGGCGCGTCCTCGCCGGGTGTCCTCCTGCGCCAGGTGACCTGTGTCGAAGGACAGGTCACCGTGGAGGTGGCGTACTCTCCACGGCCGGAGTTCGGGCTCGTCAGGCCGCTGATGCGGCCGGTCCGCGGCGGCCTGGTCGCCCACGGCGGCGCCCACGTGCTCACCTTGTCGACGCCCGTCGACCTGCGCGTGAGCGGGGCGGTCGCCGACACCACCCTCACGCTGCGAGCGGGCGAACACCTGGAACTGGCTCTGCAGTCCGGATGGGCATGGGGCGCCGAGGCGCCGCCGCTGAATCCACGCCACATCCGCCGCCGCCTCCGGGACACCGTCGCCGGCTGGCGTTCCTGGTCGCGGCTGCACGCGCGCTACCAAGGTCCCTGGGAGGACCAGGTCGCCCAGAGCGGCCGGGTGCTGCGCGCGCTGACGTTCGCCCCCACCGGGGCCATCGTCGCCGCGGCCACCACCTCCCTGCCGGAGAGCGTCGGCGGGGACCGTAACTGGGACTACCGCTACACCTGGATCCGCGACACCAGCTTCACCCTGCAGGCGCTCGCCACGGCGGCGTGCGAGAGGGAGGAGACCGCCTTCTTCGCCTTCCTCGCCCGCGCCTCGGCGACCCAGCTCGACCGCGGCGCCGACCTGCAGATCATGTACGGGGTCGGCGGCGAGCGGGACCTGAGCGAACGGCCGCTCCCCCACCTGACGGGCTGGCGGAGCAGTTCCCCGGTACGCGTCGGCAACGACGCCTGGCTGCAGCGCCAGATCGACGTCTACGGGGAGCTGCTCGACGCGGCCCACCAGATCTACCGCGACGCGGGCGCGCTCGACACGCTCACCCGTTCCTTCCTGATCGGCGTGGCCGACGCCGCCGCCCGCCGCTGGCCGGAGCCGGACCAGGGTCTCTGGGAGGTGCGCGGCCCCGCCAGGCACTTCCTGCACTCGAAACTCATGTGCTGGGCGGCCCTGGACCGAGCCGTCGCACTGGCGCCTCTGCTGGGGGCCACCGGCCGCGTCGCCGACTGGACGCACACCCGCGACCAGATCCGTGCCGCGATCCTGACCCACGGATGGAACGACGAGGTGGGCGCCTTCACCCAGTCGTTCACCGCTCCCGACCTGGACGCGTCCGCGCTGATGATGCCCATGGTCGGGTTCCTGCCCGGCGACGACCCGCGCGTGCGGGCCACCGTGGACGCCGTGGCCGCGCAGCTGACCGACGCCCGCGGCCTGGTGCACCGCTACCACGCCGCCGACGGACTCCTCGGCCAGGAAGGCACCTTTCTGCTCTGCACCTTCTGGCTCGCACACGCCGCGGCGCTCGCAGGTCGGCGCGCCATGGCCAGGCACGTGTTCCAGACCGCGGCCTCCTACGCCAACGACGTCGGCCTGCTGGCCGAGGAGGTCGATTCCGCCACGGGAGAAGCCCTCGGGAACTTCCCGCAAGCCTTCAGCCACATCGGCCTGATCAACGCCGCTCGCGCGATCCGTGACCTTTGAGCGGGGCGGACGGCGACGGCTCCCCGCTGTCCGGCCGGGGCGTCGCCGTGCGGCACCTGCTGGAGCTGGGGCATCGCGACATCGTCCACCTGACCGGCGCGCTGCGCACAGGCGGGCGTCCGCCCGGGCGCACGAGCGCGGGACGCCCGTCATGCGGCCCATGGCGATGGCCTTCCCCGGCGACCGCAACGTCGCCCACCTCGACACCCAGTACATGCTCGGCCCCGACCTGCTCGTCGCGCCCGTCTTCACCCCCGACGGGACGGTGGAGGTCTACCTGCCGGCCGGCACCTGGACGAACTACCTGACGGGCGAGCGGGTCGAGGGCGAACGCCGGCGCACCGAGACCCACGGCTTCACCTCGATGCCGATCTACGTGCGGGAAGGCGCCGTCCTGCCCGTCGGCGCGAGGGACGACCAGCCGGACTACGACTACCTCGACGGCCTGACCCTGCGGGTGTACCCGGGTCCGGACGGCGAGACGGCCCTCACGGTCACCGACCACGCCTCGGGCGCGGCGACGCCGTTCACGGTCACCCGCTCCGGCGGCGGGGTCTCGGTCTCCTCCCCTCTCGCCTCCGGCTGGACGTACGAGCTCGCCTGACGGACGGTTGATGTCCGGTAAGCGCCGTCTGTTGCTGACAGCCTTGATCAACGCGGTTATCGTGAGGACGATTCACGTGCACGGCGTCGACGTTCGCTCTGGTCCACCAACGCATTGACCTGGAGGAACCTTCGTGAGTATCAAGCGTGGGATCGTCACGGCGGCACTGGCCGCCGGTCTGCTCGCCCTCGGATCGACCCCGGCTCATGCCATTCCTCCTCCCCCGCCCGGCGGTGACCTCCTCACCGTCATCAGCTACTGGTCCGGCGACACGCTCGTCGGACAGCGCTGGTTCGGATGCAACCAGTCGGGCGAGTGGGGCACGCAGGACGGCCAGATGAAAGTCTCCTGGGTGAACTGCTGATCCGGGTTTCCGCGAAACCCCGGAGCCGTCCATGGCGGCTCCGGGGCATCCCGGATGATCGGCAGGCGTCGCGGGTGATCCTGACGTCCCGACGTGGAGGCGCGTGTGATTGTGGCGTCCTCCATGGAGAGGAACGGACGCGATGCGAGCGCGATGGATGGACTGGCGCGAGGCCGGGCAGGCGATCACCGAGCTCCGGCGGCGTATGTACGCACCGCGTCCGGAGCGTCGAGCCCTTTCCCGAGCTGCGCGCGGCGGCCCGAGCTTCCTGTTCATCCACCTGCGCAACCCCGGCCTCGCTCTGGCCGGTCCTGCGCATGGTCGAGGCGCACGACCGCCACTACCCGGGCGACCGGACGATCCTGACCGACCTGCCCCGCCGGGCCCTGGAGTCCGGCCTCGAACCGGAGGACCGGCACGTCACCGTCGTGCGCAACACCGGAGGCCCCGAGCCCGTCCTCGGCCGCGACGAGAGGTGTACCGCAGGCCGCCCGTCCACCGCCGCTGACGACGGCCCCGGCCGTTCTCCCCCTCGCCACCGCTGACCACGGCCTCAGCCGTTCTTCTTCCCTGCGACCGCTTCGCGCACGGCCGGGACGATCTCCGCGGCCCAGCGGCCGAGCGTGACGAGCTCCGAGGCGCCGTGGTCGGGGGCGAAGAGGATGAAGCCCGACGCGTCGTGCTCCAGCACGGCCTCGGTCAGCTCCTCGACCCACTGGTCGACGGAGCCGCCGATCCACCGGCCGTCCTGGTCACGGGTGGCCGCGAGCGGGCGGTCGGTGATGCGGCCGGGGAAGTTGTAGACCGTGCGGATCTCGCGGGGGTCCCGGCCCACGGCCGCCGCCGCCTCGTCGATGATCGGCCGCGAGGTCCGGTAACGCTCGCTGCGCCAGTCCGCCGCGTGGCCGGGGAGCCAGCCGTCGGCCACCCGGCCGGTGGCGGCCAGCGACCTCGGGCCGTTCGAGCCCGTCCACACCGGGGGCGCGGCCACGGGGGCGGGCTCGATCCGGTTCACCTGGTAGTGGCGGCCCTGGAAGGTGACCGGCGGGCCGCCGCCCGACAGCTTCCTGACCAGGACGATCGCTTCCTCGAAGGCGTCCACGGCATCGCCCGGCGACAGCCGCGGGACGCCCATGTCGGAGATCCGGTCCCACAGCCCGCCCGCGCCCATGCCGAGCACGACGCGGCCGTCCGACAGCGCCGACAGCGACGTCACCGTCCGGGCCAGCATGGGCGCGGGCCGGGTCGGCAGGTTGGTGACGTTGGCGAAGCCGGCGATGCGCTGGGTCCGCCCGAGAATGAAGCCGAGCGCGGCGTAGGCGTCGAGGCGCCCGCCGATGTAGGGATGGTCCGACAGCGAGAAGATGTCGAGCCCGTCACGGTCGGCCTGCTGGGCCATGCGCAGCAGTTCCGGCGCCTCGTGGGTGCCGCTGTGCGCCCCGAAACCGAAGACGACGTCGTGTCCAGACAAGGTTCTGCCTTTCCTTTCGAATTTCCCGATTATCCGGCTCAGGCGGAGCCGAACTGTTCGGTGAAGCGGCCGGTGAACAGGTCGGCCCCCTTGTACGCCGACACGGTCTCCGCCGGGACGACGGCCGGGCCGTCGGGAGTGGGCAACTGGCCGACGCCACCGCGCGGCCCGAGCGGGAGCAGGATCATGGGATGCGGCAGGGGCTGGTAGGTGGCCGCGGGCCGCTCGCCGTTCAGTTGGGCGACGATGTTGCGCGCCACCACGTCGGCGTGCTGCATGGCGTACCCGGCCATCTTGGCCTCGGGCACGTCGGTGATGTCGCCGATCGCGTAGACGTGGTCGTATCCGCTGACGTTGAGGGTCTCGGTGACCGGAACCTGTCCCTGCGCGTTGCGGCTGGTGAGCCGCCCGTCGGCGAGGTAGTCGCTGTTGGTGCGCACGCCGTGGGCGCGGAACCAGATGTCGGCGGTGATCTCCTCCCCGCCGGCGGTGGTGACGGTGAAGGTCTCGACCTGGCCGGGCCCGGTCGGCGGCGGCGCGATCAGCCCGGCGCCCAGCCGCAGGCGGACGTCCAGCTCGTCGAGCTGGCGGTGCAGGTCCTGGCGCAGCTCCTCCGGGAACGCGGGCAGCAGCCGCTCGCCCGGATCGACGACGGTCACCTGCTTGTGCGGCCAGACCTCCTTGATCTCCCCCGCCAGCTCCAGGCCGACCGGCCCGGCGCCGAGGATCAGCACCCGCTCGGCGCCGGCCAGCTCCTTGTGGGTCCGGCGGAAATCGTCCAGGATCTCGTCGGTGGAGTCGGAGACCGGTTTGGCCGGGTAGGCGTAGCTGGAGCCCGTCGCCAGGACCAGATAGCCGGCCTCGATCCGTTCGCCCGAGGCCAGGGTGACGCCGCCGTCGTCCACGGAGACCGCGCGCTCGCGGACCACCCTGCCCCGCGTCAGCCACTGCTCGTAGGGGAAGAACATGTTGCCCGCCCACTCGGGCCGGGTCAGCGCCCGCAGCGAGCCCGCCGTGTTGACGAACGCGTCGCGCGGGTCCACGAGGACGACCTCCGCCTCGGCGTCCAGCGCCCTGGCGAGCGCCGAACCGCCGTAACCGCCGCCGACGACAACCACCGTACGACCACTCATGATGTCACGCCCCGATCTGCAAAAGAGGTTGAGTTCGTGCTACGAACCATATTAGTTCGTGGCACGAACTGCAACCCGGGGGCGCTCTACCGCTCGTGCTCCAGGCCGGCCCCTCCTCCGGACTCCAGGAAGACCACGGGAACCTTGTTGTCCTCCACGACGCTGCCGAGCAGGCCGGCCAGCGTGTCACGGTCGGCGCCGGACAGGCCCGCCATCAGGTTCTCGACCCGCCGGCAGGTCTCGACGTAGAACTCCTCCGCGACCTTGGAGCCCTTCCTGGTGAGCGCGATCCGCACCGCCCGCGAGTCCTGCGGGTCGGGTCTGCGCTGGACCAGGCCGTTGCGCTCGGTGCGGTCCACCAGTCCGGTGAGGCTCGACTTGGCCAGCCCCAGCACCGCGCCCAGGTCGCTCATGCCGTACGACCGCGCCATCAGCACGCACAGCAACTGGCCCTGCTGCGAGGTGAGGCCGTACTCCCGGGCGGACTCGGCGTACACGGCGTTCACCAGGAACGTGGACCGCACCAGCGCGGCCACCACTCCGATCTGTCCTTCATCTTGCTTAGCCACGCGTTCAGACTAACATTTCCAAGGCGCTACAATTCGCGAGACGAACTACCTCTCCCAGCCCGTTGTCGCGCCCAGGTCCAGGGCGGCGGCGATGGCGTGGTGCCCGGCGTCGTCGGGATGCAGCCCGTCGATGAAGAGGTAGCCCGGCCTCGACCGGCCGGCGGCGGCGGGGTCCGCCATGGCGCGGTCGGCGTCCAGCACGGCGTCGTACGCGCCGCCCGACCGGATCCACCGGTTGAGCCCGATCCTCGCCTTCTCCACTTCCTCGTTCCAGAACGGGAACAGGGCGCCCCGCAGCGGCGGGATGGTGACACCGACGGCCTTGACGCCACGCGCGTGGGCCGCCTCGATCAGGGCCCGGTGCCCGTCGATGAGCCGCTGGAGCGTGACCTTGCCGGCCGATCCGACGCACGCGCCGCCGACCTGCGGGAGCCCGAGGTCGTTGGCGCCGAGATGCACGATCACCGCCCGCACGCCCGGCCGGTCCAGCACGTCCCGCCGGAAGCGGTCCGTGGCCCGGTCCCCGTAGCAGGGCGATCCGCTGAGCAGGCTGTTGCCCGCGATGCCCGCGTTGACCGTGGCGAGCGGCCGGTCGCCCGTGCCGAGCCGTTCGGCCAGCTGGTCGACGAACCTGACGTCGGCGCCCGCGCTGGAGCCCACGCCGTCGACCAGCGAGTCACCGAACGCCACCACCGTGGCCGCCGGGTTGTCCACCTCGACGCCGGTCAGGTAGTACCAGGCGGACGTGGCCTCGCCGAAGGCGCCGGCGTTCGCGTCGCCGAGATGGTCGCCGTGGGCCCGGTAGGACGTGGCGGTGGTGAAGCGGTGGAAGGTGGCGGGTCCGGTGGCGCCGTGCACGCGGACCGAGACGGCCAGCCGTTCCAGGGGCGAGACGGTCAGCGCCACGGGATCGCTGACCAGCTCCTTCCCCGGCGGGATGGCCGCCGACGGCTTCCCGGCGAACGTCACCGGGCGGGAGCTGTCCGGCCACACCATCGCGCCCCCCGCCGACCTGCCGACCCGGGCACCGGCGATCGCCAGGGGGCGGGTGCCGTAGACGTTGGACAGCCGGATGCGCACGTGCGATCCGGCCACGGTCATCCTGACCACCTGCCGCAGCGTGTGGTCGTCGAAGCCCTTGACCGACCAGTTCGGCCCGTTGTCCGCGGTGCCGGGCGTGGGCCGCTGCATCGCGGCTCCCCATGCGGCCGTCCATCGCGCCGGGCTCGCATCCGCCGCGGCGGTGGGCCCGGTCGCGGCCATGGCTGGGGCAGCGGGCACGGTCGCGGCCATCACGGCCACTGCCGCGCTCAGCGCCACGGCCCATCTCGGTGGCTTCATCAGGAGCACTCCTCCGTCGTTCGTCTCTTCGTTCGCCGGTTGACGATCACTGGAGTGTTCCGGACGTCCCACGGGCGGAGAGTCGGCCGTTCAGCCGATCTTGGCCATCGGCGATCAGCCGTAGGGACGAACCGCGCCGCCGACCCGCCACGCCCGCCGTCGCCACACACGCACACGCACGCGCCCGCACACACGCACGTATGCGAGAGCGCGCCAGCGATGACGACGGAGCGCGCGTATTCCGACCACCCCTCTGGCCGCCGCGCCTGCCCGCTGTTATCGTCGATCATGGAGCGCCGGGAAGTCTGGTCGGCAACGTGACATCGGACCGGATCCTGGAGGCACCCCATGCCGGGTCATCGCACCCCGCCCGCCGACGGCGGCGACCGAACGCCCCACAGCGCTCCCGCCCTGATGAACACCCGCCCCACCGCGATCGGCGCCGGCCTCCTTCTCGCCTGCACGGCCGCCCTGTCGCTGTGGGCGTGGAACCGCATCCCCGACGACGCCCGCATACCCGTGCACTGGGGCGCCTCGGGCAAGGTCGACCGCTTGGGCGGCAAGAGCGAGGCACTGATCACGCTGCCCGTCGTCATCCTGGTGCTCGCGGCGATCCTGCTCGTGCTCCCCCGCGTCGTACCGGAACGCCGGCGACTCGCCGATTCCGCGCGCGGCTACAACACCATCGCCATCGGCGTCCTCGGCCTGCTGACCGGCATACACGCGGCCTCGGTGCTCGGCGCGGTCAACGGAGGCGTCCCCCTGATCAGAGTCGTGGGCGCCGTCCTCGGGCTGTTCACCGTGGTCATCGGAAGGGCCCTGCCCGTCCTGCGTCCCAACGGGATCGCCGGCGTCCGCACCCCGTGGACGCTGGCCGACGAGCGGTGCTGGGTGCTGACCCACCGGTTCGGCGGCCGCCTCTTCACCGCCGTCGGCGCGATCCTGACCGTGGCTGCGCTCATCGTCCCCGAGGCGATCCTCATCCCCCTCGCGCTGGCGGGCATCGTCGGCGCCAGCATCACCGCCGTGATCTACTCCTGGCGCGTCCGGGACGCTGGTACGCGTACTCCACCTTCAGAGCGCCAAGGAGACGGCGGCACGAGCGACGGGTGAGTGCGTCACGCCCCGCCGCCGATCCCCTCGATCTCGGACAGGGCCACGGGCCTGCGCTCGGTCTGCGACAGCTCGCACGCCTCGGCCACGCGGAACGCCTCCAGCGCGTCGCGCACCGTGCACGGCGAGGGCCGCTCCCCGCGGGCGACGGCGGCGAAGGCCGCCAGCTCGGCCTGGTACGCCGGGAGGAAGCGCTCCATGAACGACCACTTCCGCGGCCCGCGCGGGAAGTCGACGCCCTCCTCGGCCGAGCGCATCGCCAGCGAGTGGTCCAGGCCGACGGCGATCGTGCCCTTCTCGCCGTGGACCTCCATGCGCACGTCGTGGCCGCCGCCGTTGTAGCGGGTCGAGGAGATCAGCGCGATCGTGCCGTCGTCCAGGGTCAGCAGGGCGCCGCCGGTGTCGACGTCCCCGGCCTCGGCGAAGAAGGCCGCGCCCTTGTTGGCGCCCGTGGCGTACACGGTGGCCACCTCGCGTCCGGTGACGAACCGCAGGATGTCGAAGTCGTGCACGTTGCAGTCGCGGAAGATGCCGCCGGAGGTGGGGACGTAGGACGCGTGCGGCGGGGCCTGGTCGTGGGTGCCGGCCCGGATGGTGTGGACGAAGCCGAGCTCGCCGGAGGCCACCGCGGCCCGCGCACGCAGGTATCCCGCGTCGAAGCGGCGCTGGAAGCCGACGTGGATCGGCACTTGCGAGGTTTCGGCGAGGTCGGCCAGCTCGATGGTCTCCTTCAGGGTGGCCGCCACGGGCTTCTCGCAGAAGACGGGCATCCCGGCGGCGACGGCCCGGCGCAGCAGCGGCGCGTGCCCCGGGGTGGCGGTGGCGATCACGAACCCGTCGACACCCGACGCGATCAGGGCATCGGCGTCCGGTGCCACCTGAATCCGGAGCCCGGCGGCGACGCGTCCGGCCATCTGGAGCCCCAGCTCGGCGGCGACGCGTTCGGCCGCCTGGCGGTCGGCGTCCGTCACGACCAACTCGTCGACGTCGTCGAGAGCGGCCAGAGTCCTGGCGTGGAAGGCGCCTATCCTTCCCACGCCCGCGAGCCCGATGCGCATGCGGCACCCCGTCCATTCGCGTCGCTGGGGTCGTCCCTCACCGCGGCCCGTCCCGGCACTCGGCGGGCGGCATCGGCGATGCACCGAGACTGCCTCGCGACGGGCGGCGGAGTCAAGGATTTGTCCTGACATCACTGCGTAACGTCATCTGCAGGAAGGCAGACTACGTGTCCGCGTCGCCAGAGCTTGTCCAAGCGCCGCCGTCGCTGCCTACGTGTCGGCGTTGCGCGGGTCGAGCAGGGCAGCCGCGAGCTCGCGAGCCTCGCGCAGCCAGTCGGCCCGCTGCCGTTCATCGGAGTTCGTCACCGTGCGGAAGACGGTCCGGCGCAGGTCCGTGATCCCGACGTAGGGCAGCACGCAAGCGCTCCAGATCCGCTGCAACGGGTCGCCGAACTCCTCCCGCTCACGTTCGGCCGGAGTGTCGGAGGTGTTGAGCACCAGCGCGCGGCCGGCTTTCAGCAGCCCGGCGGGCTCACCGTCGGCGGTGCCGAGCTTGTAGGCGACGCCGGGGACGAGCACACGCTGCACCCATCCGGTCAGTATCGCGGGCGGCATGCCCCACCAGTTGGGATGCACGAACACCAGGGCGTCCAGATCGGCGATCTCGGACCGGTGCGCCTGGACCAGGTCGTCGGCGGACGGCGCGACCTCGGCCACGGTCTCGGTCTCGGCAGCGGCCAGGGCCGGGTTGAAGCCCTCGGCGTACAGGTCGTGCGCGCGGACGTCGACGTCCCGGCCCCGGAGTTCATCCACGACCGCGTCGAACAGGGCCCTGTTGAAACTGTCCGGCCGGGGGTGGGCGAGGTAGACGCCGATGCGCATGACGTGTCCGTTCCGTTGCGGTTGCTGGGAAGGAAAGTCTCACACGGCTTGCCGCGTCGGAGAGGCCCGGCCGGCCGGTCAGGCAGCGCCTCACGCCCCGCGTCGTGACGCCACGGCACGCCGAGGCCGGGGCGCCCCATCTCCTCTTCGCCGACCGGGAGCCGCGCAACGGCGCGTAGCGGAGGACGGAGGGCTTCCTAGGGTTCGTCGTCGCGGCCCGCGCCGCGGAAGGCGGATTCGGCGCCGGCCAGCTTGCGTTTGACCGGCGGCAGCTGGTTCATGACGCGCATCGCCGTGCGCATGCCCGCCCGCGCCAGCCCGCCCGTGAGCCCGCCCCGGTGCATGACCGAGCCCCCGTCCATCTGGGCGCGGGACTTGACGACCGCGTCCCAGGCGTAGGCCGTCATCCGGGTCTCGTAGTCGCGGACGGCGTCCAGCAGCGGCAACTCGCCGCGTTGGACGCGGACGAGGTTGCGGGTCAGCAGGCGGGCGTCCCGCAGTGCCGTGTTGGCGCCGACGCCGCGGCCCGGAGTCATCGTGTGGATGGCGTCGCCGAGCAGGGTGACGTTGGCGGCCGGCCAGGCGGGGATGGGCTCCGAGGTGCGGATGCGCAGGGGGAAGCTGCTGCTCGGATCACCCTGGGAGAAGATGGCGCGCAGGTTCGGGTGCCAGTCGTGGGTCAGCTCCAGCACCAGGCGCTGGAGGTCGCCGCCGCGCAGGCGGGCGATGTCGTCGGGCAGCCAGCGTTCGGAGGCGGCGAAGCCCCACATGATGTAGTCGCGGCTGTTGTCGTAGAGCAGGCCCGGCCAGGCGGCGATGGCCTCGGCGTCGGTGGCGCCGATGCCGGTGCGCGGCCTGCCGTCGGCGTCCCACTTGAAGCGCATGACGTGGATGACGCACATGAACCCCTTGGGGCCGTGCACCATGCTGACTCCCTCGATCATGCGCTGGGGCAGCAGGGCGGCCGTCTCCGGGGTGAGCGCGGTCTTGCCGGTGATGCCGATCAGGCCGGTGTCCACGAGTTCGGCGTGCGGCAGGTACTGGGCTCGTACGCGCGAGTTCGCGCCGTCCGCGGCCACGAGCAGGTCGCCGGTCGCGCATCCCCCGTCGGCGAAGTGCGCCGTCACCCTGCCGTCGGGACGCTGCTCGTAGTGGGTGAACTCGCGGTCGAAGTGGACGACGTCCTCCACGCCGGTGAGCAGCAACTGCCGCAGCGTCATGCGGCTGACCGACTCGTCCTGCTCGTCCTCCGACGGGCGGTCCTCCTCCTTCAGGTCGTCCGGGCCGGCCGAGAACAGCAGCTTCAGGTCGTGGGTGAGCTGGTTGCCGTAGATCGGGCGTTGCGCGCAGGTGGCAAGGAACGTGGCATACAGGTCGGGGGGCAGGTTGGCCTTCAGCGCACGCTTGCCGTCGGCGTCGATCCCGACCCGGTAGCCCTGCAGGCCGTCGCGGCGCGTGCGGTCCCGCTCGTAGACGGCGACGTCGATGCCCGCGCGCTTGAGCCCCTGAGCCAGGCAGAGCCCGCCGGTGCCCGCGCCAATGATGATGATCATCGCTCCTCCTCGTCCTGCCGCGCGTCGTCGTCGTGTTGCGCGTCGTCGTCGTGTTGCGCGTCGTGGTTCCACGTGATGGCGGCGGAGCGGAGGTCACCGGCGACGGAGCGCACCCACTCCAGCTCGGCGGCGGTGGTGGCGCGCAGGTACTCCATCTCCAGCACGAACAGCCGCCCCCACGAACCGCCCTCGGTCACCAGCGCCTCCAGCCGCGCCAGCTCGGCGGCGAGGTGAACCTCGCGCTTCTCCAACTGCTCGCACACCTCTCCGGCCTCCAGCAGCGGGATGAACGAGATCGCCGCCGGGAACTCCGGATACTTGCGCGCCGGGTTGGCCAGCGCGTCCAGCATCCATTCGCGCCAGATCGAGCGGCCCTCGTCGGTGAGGGCGTACAGGGTGCGCTCGGGGCGGCCCGCCTCACGCCTGCTCTCCCGAACCTCGATCAGCCCGGCTTTGCACAGGCGCTCGATGGTGCGGTAGAGGCTGGCGCGCTGGCCGACGTTGACGACCTCGTCCTTGCCCCGCTCCTTGATCAGGCGCTGCATCTTGTACGGATGCATCGCCCCTTCTCCGTGTTGTTCCGCCTCGCGCAGGAGGGACAGCACGGCCAGCCCGAGAGTGGACCGCTGTTGCCATTGCATCATAGTCGCCAGGCTACCAGTTACCTGGCGACTATGGCGACGGGCCAACTCGTCACCGCATCCGCCACTGAGACCCGGCCGCCTCCAACGGCTGTGTGTGGGCCCGCGCCTGCTGAACGAGGTCGGCCTGTACGGCTACCGCCGGCTTCCGCATCTGGGCCGGTGACCTGGAGCAAGCCCGCTCGGGCCTGCCTCCGGAAGCACCCCGCACCCACCAAGACAGCAGCCCTCAAGGCCCTGACCCCGGAGCCGGCTCCGGCTCTCACGGGCGGCTACGTCCCAGGCGCATGCTGCTGCCCGGCCGACGCACCCACTCCCCGGGTACGCAGATCGTCTCGAACCAGTCGCCGCGCTCAGCGTGGACGGCTGAGGGCGGCCTCGGCCAGATCCGTCCATTGCTCGGCCCAGGAGTGGGGTACGACCACCCAGTCCTTGACCACCCTGCCCTGCCCCGAGGGGTCGAACAGGGACGCACCGGCCAGCTGGAGCGCGGCCGTGTGCTCTGGGGTGTCCCTGACCAGCCGGAACACCATCGCGCCGTCGCGCTGCAGGCTCGCGAACACCTTCCCCGCCTGATCCTTGAGCGCAGGATTCCCCATCATCCTGGAGACCCGTACCCCCAGGTCGGCCAGCTCGGCGCCGACCTGGTTGAAATCCTCTTCCGCGCTCATCGTCAGTCGGTCCCGAACTCCCTGGCGGTGTGGTCGAGCAGCACGGCGATCAGGCTAGCCGTCCATGCGGGTACTGATCAAGGTCGGACGCCGCGCCGCACTGCGTGAGCAAGGCCATGCACAACATCTCCGGGGTTCGGCGCGTCTGAGTGATTATGAACTCATCCATCGAGCACATCAGCCGCCAGCGAGCCCGCCGACGCGGAGCCCGGGCGAGCGCCGCCGCCTTGGCCGCCTGCCTGACGACGGCCCTGGGGGGAGGCGTCGCCCACGCGGCCACCGTGGATGGTGCTGCGGGACGGGCCGGCTCCGCCATCGCGCAGAATGCCGGCCAGGCCGCCAACCGGCTGGACCCGGTCGATTGGGCGTCCGTGGTGGAGCCCGCGCTGAAGTGTCCCAAGCCAGGACCGAATGCCTCCTGGTACAAGGTGCGCGCCCGCGTCGCCGCCGTCGGCGACCGCACCCGTGACGGCCGGCGTGAGACCGTCGTCGTGTCGTCGTGCCCGAGCACGACGTCGAGCAATCCCTTGATCGCCTTCGTCTACGACGGAGCCGCCAAGCCCTCGGCCCCGCACCTGCTCGGGAAGCTCGGCACGAACCGCTACTACAAGTCCCTGCAGGTCGCGATCCGCGGCGGAAGCGTGCAACTGCGCGGCAAGGTGGTCAGCGACCGGGCCCCCAACTGCTGCCCGGATCTGATCGTCAGCCAGACGTACAGGTGGGACGGAGCGAAGTTCCGCAGGACGGCGGAGAAGGCGACCCGCATCTCCTGAGCGATCCGTAACCGATCCTGGACCTGGCCCTGGCGGCGACGGCGGGACCGCCGCCTTGGTCCTGGCTATGCCTGCTTCTCGGTCAGCAGCAGTACCCCGCCGATCAGCATGAGGACGGCGGCGCTGACATGGATGGTGAGGGCCTGCACGAGCGTGCCGCCGTGGGTGAACACCGCGTACGCGTCGCCGAGCGGCATCAACGTCGCGATCAGGATGACGATGCCCAGCGTGCGGCGGTGGCCGCGCAGCAGGAGTGTCAGGGCGGTTAGTGCCACGGTCAGGTCACGGACGCCCTTGACGATGAAGTAGCCCTCGGCGTCGCCCTGGGGCCAGGGGGTGATGCCGAAGCCCGAGGCGGCGCCGGGGCCGTTGAACAGGAAGTTGAGGCCGAAGACGAACGGCGCGAGGACGACGAGGACGGCCATCGCGGTGCCGATGTGCTTTCTGAGCATGGGGGGTCGCCTCCAGTGCGGGACTAGCGCTGCTAGGAACAAGAGCGACACTACATCTACCGTCGCTCGCCTGTCTAGCGGCGCTAGCATCAGTGTCGCCACTATCGAGGAGGGGTGTGGAAGTCACTGGTGAGGTCGGTCGGGTCCCAGCCCCTTGCTGATGCGAATGCGCAGGCAGTGCAGGGCTTGCCTGAGTTCGGCCGGTTCGATGTCGGTGATGTCGGCGTCGAAGGTGAGGAGCAGTCCTGCCACTCCTGGCCATGACCATGCGCCGAGTGTGAGTCGGCACGTGGTCTCGGTGTCGTACTCGACCGTTGAGCCGCCGGGCGCGAACCGGGCGACGATGGAGGCGGGCAGGGCGAGGACCGCTGAACCGCGGCATGGCCATTCGGCAGCGGCGTCTCCGCGGTCGTGTGCGGTCATGACGAAGGCGACGGGATCGCCGTGCGGGATGTCACGTCGGGCGAAGGGGGTGTGCGTGGGCATGTGCGGTTCGATGCGGTCCACGCGCATCGCGCGCCATCGGTCCGCATCCGGATCGAAGGCGACCAGGTACCAGCGTGCGGCCCAGACCACGAGGTCGTGCGGTTCCAACGTGAGTGTGACGGGCGCGCCGTCGCCGGCGTAGTCCACGCGAACGAGGTGCCGCCGGTTGATCGCGCTGCCCACGGCGCGGACGATCTCGGCGTCGATCGGCGGCGCGGGGAACTCCCAGTAGTTGCGGGCCGAGGAGACGGTGAACGCTTCGGCGTGCAGGCGGCTGCGCGCGGGCATCGCCTGGTGCAGCGTGGCGAGGGCGCGGGCCGCGTTCTCGCGGATGCCGGAGAGGACCCTCGGCACGGTCTGGAGCGCGACGGCCGTGGCGACGGCCTGGTCTTCGTCGAACACGACCGGCGGCAAGCGGGAGGCGCGACCGAGCCGATATCCACCACCGGCCCCGCGGACGGCCTCGATCTCGTACCCGAGCTCCCGGAGCGTGTCGATATCGCGACGCACGGTTCTCACCGACGCTCCGAGCCGGGCGGCGAGTTCCTCGGCGGTCAGGGTCGCACCGATCCCGAAGATCGACAGCAGCTTGAGGGCCCGCGCGGAGGTGGCAGCCATGATTCTCCGATTCTCTCCCTGACAGCGGTCACTCGATGGCAACTACGCCGGCGATGGTGGCCGGCATGACCGGTTCACCGAGCCCCCAAGAGGGCATCCGCGCCGCTGAGGCTTCCCCGACACACATCGCCGGCTCCGCCGCGTCCACGGCGCTGTTGGTGGTGCTCTTCGGTTCGTTCATGGACCTTCTCGACGCGACGATCGTCACCGTCGCGGCCCCGGCGACAGCCCAGGACCTGGGCGCCGGCGACGCTCAGATCCAGTGGACGATCGCCGCCTACACCCTCGCCCTGGGCGCGGGCCTGATCACCGGCGGGCGGCTCGGAGACCAGTACGGCCGCAAGCGGCTGTTCATGATCGGGCTGGCCGGGTTCATGGTCACCTCGGCGCTGTGCGCGCTGGCCGTCGATCCGGGGATGCTCATCGGCATGCGGTCCGGGCAGGGACTGACCGCCGGGATCATGGTCCCGCAGGTGTTCGGGATCATCCGGGCGTCATTCGCTCCGGGCGAGCGCGCCAAGGCGTTCGGCGCCTACGGAGCGGTCCAGGGCCTCGCCTCGGTCGCCGGCCCGCTGCTGGGCGGGCTGCTCGTCGACGCCGACCTGTTCGGCCTGGGCTGGCGCACGATCTTCTGGATCAACGTACCCGTCTCCGTTCTGGCGCTCATCAGCGGCGCGAGGGTCCTGCCGGAGTCCCGCTCCGCCTCGACCGCGCGCCTGGACCTCACAGGCGCGCTCCTCGCGGCCACGGGCATCCTTCTCCTGCTGCTGCCGATCATCCAGGCGGAGACATGGGGATGGACCTGGGCAAGCTACGCCCTCCTCGCAGCCGGAACCACGGTGCTCGCGATCTTCCTGGCCTACGAGCGCCGCCTCACCGGACGCGGCAGCGAACCTGTCTTCGACCCGGCTCTGCTGAGAGTCCGCGCCTTCGCAGTCGGCCTCAGCGCTTCGGTGCTCTTCTTCGGCGGCATCGGGCCGTCCTTCCTCACCCTCTCGGTCTACCTCCAGAACGGAACCGGCCGGACCGCGTGGGAGACCGGCCTGGTGATCCTTCCGTACGCGCTCGGCTCGATCATCACCTCCGGCCTCGGCGTCGCTCTCGCCGCCAAAGCGGGCAGAGCGCTCCTGATCACCGGCTCGCTCACCATCGCGGCATCTCAGCTCGTCCTGTGGTTCATCGTCAGGGACGGCAACGATCCCGGATACTGGCTCCTCGCCCTCGCGCTCTTCATCGGCGGCCTCGGGCTCGGTCTCGCCGCGCCCATCCTCGTGAACGTCGTCCTCGCAGGCGTCCCCGGACGCAACGCGGGCGCCGCGGGCGGAGTGCTCTCCACCGTCAACCAGATCGGCGGCGCCGTCGGCATCGCCGTACTCGGCACGATCTTCTTCACCACCGTCACCGGTTCGGCCACCGGAGCACCGGCGCTGCCCGACCACAGCCACGCGCTCAGCGTCGTCCTGATCGTCTCCGCCGCGCTCTACCTGGTCACGGCACTCGTGATGCTCGCCCTCCCGAAAGCCGCAGTTGAGCACGCCGAGTAGCGCGCCCATGCCGCTTCGGCCGTGTTCACGATGCGTTTCGCCGCCCTGGGGGCCCGGCGGCAGCGACGGCGAGAGGATGCGCTCACGAGCTCGCCATCTCCGGTTGAGCCTGTGGTGTTGCTAGTGTTGACGACCTCGGATCCGCAACCTTCCTCCGATGGTCTTGAGGCCCACGCTGGAAGGCGCAAGATCTCCGTCGACCGTTGGAGAGTCTTGCCATGGGTGAAATCAAGCGGATCAAGAGCGCGCCGGAATCCGGAGACCTGCGGCTGCTGACCGTGGTCAGCGCGCGGAAGGACGCCGGCAGCAGCCCGACGGGGATCGTCGGACGGAGCCTGGCGCGGCAGTTGCTCGCCGTCGGCGATCGCGTGCGCGTGATCGCCGAGTCCGACCAGTTGGCGGGCTGGCCTGATGCGGTCGAACTGGTCGAGGGGTCCATCACCCGGCCGTGGGAGTGCGCCGAGGCCTTCGACGGCGTCGGCGGCATCTTCCTCGCCGGCGCCCAGCCCTCGACCGTGCGGGATGCGCTGACGCTCGCGCTGGCCGCCGGTGTCCGGCGCATCGTGGTGCTGTCCTCGCACGGGCCGGAGTACGAGGAGGCGTATCCGCCGGAGACGTGGTTCTGGCTGGCCGTCGAGAAGGCCGTCGAGCGTTCGGGGATGGAGTGGACCCACATCCGCCCCTCGGCTGTGATGGGGTCCCTCGTCGAGGGCAGCTATCCCGCCACGGGATCGGACTGGCCGGACACTATCAGACACGAGCTGGTCGTCCGGGAGGCCTTCCTTAACGAGGGCCACTACCCGTTCATCCACGAAGACGACCTGGCTGCCGTCGCGGTGGCGGCACTGCGTGACGACGCCTACGTCGGCGCCATCCTTGAGGCGGTCGGCCTGCCGCTCAGCACCCTTTCCCGCGTGCGGAGCATCGCCAAGGCCATCGGCCGCGACATCGACACCGTCGAGCTGACGCCCTGCGACAGCCGCACGAACTGGCGCCGTCGTGGCTGGCCCGACAGCGGCAGCGACGTGACGCTGTACGCCCTTGAGGAGTACGGCGCGCACCTGGCCGAACTCACCCGATGGACGCTCGAGCAACGGCCTTCCGTGCGGGAGATCATCGGCCGCTCACTCCGCACCTACGACGACTGGGCGATCGAGAACGCAGACCGGTTCCGCTGACTCCAGGCCTACGCAGGCAGTACGGCGAGCACCACCCCCGGTCACCGCTGCGCTCAAGGGTGGCGCCGCGCCCATGAGGACCCAGGAGCGAACCGGGAGGCCGGAGGGGACGGCGGGCCGCCTGACAGCCCAGCCGTCCCCGGCCTGTCGCTAGATCGCGGCCTTGTCCAGGATGGCGGCCACCTCATGCGCCCTGAACACGAACCCCACGTGTGACGTGTCCAGACTGTGCACGTCGTACGGGTTATCGGGCGTCAGGGCGTCCGATTCGGCGATCAACCTGTCCTGCATGGCCACCGGAAGGGTCCGGTCGCCGGTGAGCCGGATGTAGGTGCGGGCGATCGTGCCCCAGGTGTCGGCCTGGACGCGAGCGTCGCCCGTCATCACCGCGATCGACTCGTCCGGCTGCAGGATGTTGAGGAAGGCACGGAACTGCTCATCGGTGACGTCGGCCATGGTGGCGGCCTTGAGCGCGTCGAGCAGTTCCGCGTCCGCTGTGCGGTAGTTGGCCCGGCCGACACCGAGCTGGGCCGGGTCGCCGACGTTGAACGCGTACAGCGGGCCCATCAGGTTGTCGGCGAACTCGGGCTCCTGCATGTACTCGATCGGGTTGGCGCGCTGCACGCACGACCAGGCGGAGATGTAGACGAGCCGGTCCACCAGTTCGGGGATGGCGTTGCCCACGCCGCTGATCGTGAGCCCGCCGAGGCTGGCCGCCACCAGCACCACGGGCCCGTGCTCGGCCACGCGCCGGACCACGTCGACGACCGTGTCGACATTGTGCTGCAGGGTGACCCCGGCCAGCGTCGACGGCTCGGCCGCCCACGCGTCGAGGTCCTGGGGGGCCTGGTAGGCGAGCGGGTACTGCGCGTCAAGGCCATGGCCCGGCAGATCGACGGCGAAGCTGCGGTGACCGAGCAGCGCCAGCTCGCGCTGGACGGGTGCCCACATGAAGGAGCTGGTGCCGGAGCCGTGGACGAGCACGAACGTAGGCGACGACGAGCGGTTGGAGGTGGATCGCATGAAGAACAGTCCGTTTCGATGGAAGGCATGGCGAACATGCCTGCGTTGCCGGAGGCGGCGTGCGACTGCCGGGTGAGAACGCGGCAGGGCAGGCCGTGAGATGAAGCCGGCGGTCGACGGCGGGCGGCCCCGTGCGCTACTGGTGCTACGGCACCTGTCGGCGGGGTCGCCTCAACTGGCGCAGGTCGCTGAACGACCGGCGGGCAGACCGCTTCAGCTGTTACGAAGACGGATGAACTTCTGGATCACGCCTGGGAGCGTATCAGCTCTCGGCGCCGCGCATGCGGCGCCGCTTCTCAGTGCGCAAGCGACTGAGTCCGGAACCAGCACTTCGGACACTTCTGGTCGAGTTCGCGTTGGATCGGTGGGAACCGGAAGCCTGGTGCGGGTGAGTTAGGGGTGAAGGGTGCGAACGCGCCCTGCGGAAGGACTTCCCTATGAGAGGACTCACCCCAGTGGCGGCCATCACCGACGCCGCCCTCATCGAGGAGTCGCTGGCCGACCCCGAACGGTTCGCGAGCCTCTTCGACAGGTACGCGGATGAGATCCACCGATATGCCACCAGACGCCTCGGCCAGGAGAACCTCTCCGCGGCCGACGACGTGACGGCGGAGACGTTCCTGGCGGCGTTCCGCAAACGTTCCCGCTACGACCTGTCCAGATCGGACGCCGCGCCCTGGTTGTACGGCATCGCCTCCAATCTGATCGCCAAGCACCGCCGTACTGAGCTGCGCAGGCTGCGGGCTCTGGCCAGGGTTCCGAGTCACGACGAGAACCCTTTCGAGCAGCGCAGCATCGACCGGATCGACGCCCAGCGGCTCGGGCCCCGCCTGGCCGATGCGCTGGCGAGGCTCTCTTCGGCGGAGCGTGAGCTGCTCTTCCTGGTCACCTGGGCCGAGCTGTCCTATGAGCAGGCGGCTCAGGCGTTCGACATCCCGGTGGGCACCGTCCGTTCCCGCCTGTCCCGGATCCGGGCCAAGATTCGCAACGTTCTGGAGGACACCCGATGAACGAGTTCGACCTGATCAACGAGGCCCGGCCCGAAGTGGCGCCCTACGACCCCGGCGTCAAGGCCTTGGCCAGGGATCGGCTTCTCATGGCCGGCCGACCCCGCCGGTCCTGGCGCAGGCCGTACACCTTCGCCGTCGCCGGAGGGCTGGCGCTGGCCGTCGGCTTGGTCATGGTGAAGGTCCCGCCCGCCCCGAACCCGCCTCACGAGATGAAGCTGCTGTCGGCCGCCGAAGTACTCCACCGCGCGGCGAAGGCCGCTGTCGACGAGATAGAGCCGCGCGAGGATCAGTACATCGTGGTGAAAACCCTGCAGACCACCGACTACTCACTGGTGCCCTACGACAGGTCCCGAAAGCACTACTACCTGCGCTTCAAGGACACCGTCTGGCTGCGGGCGGGCGAAAGGCAGCGGGGGCAGTTCGTCGACGGGGTGCGCGAACAGACGGTCATTGAGCCGCTTGCCTATGCCGGCCAGCCGATCCCGAAGTCCGCCTACGAGGACATGGGAACCAGGGTTGACCCCATCGTCTACTGCAAGAACGCCGAGAAGGACTACCCGACGATCAAAAGGCTGCCGACCGACGTGGAGGGCATGCGCGCCCACCTTGACGCCATGTGGAAGCCCAAGGCGAAAAAGCTGACACCGTTCCTCGCCTTCCTCGCCGCACGCGAGTTGCTGTGGCAGACGTACCTGCCGGCCGCGCAGCGCAGTGCGCTGTATCAGGCCCTGAGCACGTTCCCCGGCATCACCATCGACGAGGAGGTGCAGGATGCCGCGGGCCGCAAGGGCATCGGGGTGGGCTTCGTGAGCCCGGACGGGGTGCGCTGGGAACTGATCTTCGACAGGGACACCTACGCGCTGCTCGGCGACCGGAGCGTGGTGGTCGACGCCAAGGCGGCCAAGGCACCGGCCGGCACCCTGGTGGCCGCCACGGCGCAACTCGAGATCTCGGTCGCCGACTCGGCGCCCAAGGTCAAGATCGACGACAAGTTCAAGAGTGGGAGGTGGTGCACTGGCACGTAGTCCCGCCGATCTCTGTTCACCGGCGAACTCCTCGATACCGGCGTGGACCTGGCCACCGCGCACCCCTGCTCGGGCACGCCTCACCCGCCACGACGGCAGGTGGAGGCCTCACCCCCGGCCGGTGCTCGGAGACGGAGCCGAGCTCCTCGACGTCTCCCACGTGCGCTCATGGACCAGAGCGCGCGCGAGCTGCCCGGACTCCCGCGAGCCATGAGCTACTTCGCGATGAGTGCGGCCCAGGCCGCCGAGAGTCGTGGGCGCCCGTCGGATCCATCGTGGCGCCCGGGACGACCTCCGCGCCGTGGCGCAGGGCCACCTGTGCGTAGATCCGGGCGTCGGTGCCCGCGGGAAGCCGGATCCACAGGGCGGAGCCTCCCCGCGGTTCCTGCCAGCGCCAGTGCGGAAGCTGCTCGGCCAGCAGGCGGGTGATGGTGGCGAGCCGCTCCCGGCGGATGGGGTCCCGTTCGGGTGCGAGGGCCGCCAGCTCGGGCAGCAGCCGGGCGGCGAGCGCTTGGTTGATCTGCTCGATCGGGCTGCACAGCGGGGACCTGTCGGTGGCGGACGCGACGCGCCGGTTCACCGAGGACGCGTTCCTGCGGGGCCGCACCGCCACCAGGGCGGCGCACCGGCTGTTGCTCGACCCGCTCTGCGGGGGGTACGCGTGGGGCAAGCTGGCCATCCGCGACCTGCGGGACCAGGCGCGCGAGCGCTGGGGCGCCGGGTACTCGCTCCGCAGGTTCCACACCGCCCTGTTCGACCTCGGCGCTCCGCCGCTCGGCCTCCTGGACACCGCGCTGGAGCGCGGCTGACGCCGGGGCGGTGCCGGCCCAACCGAAAGGTCGTGCTGTTCACGGTGGCGTTCCTGACCTCCGGTCACCGGCCCAGGAGTGGGTCCGGCCCCACCCGCCCGTACGGCCAAGCCCATATCGGGCCAGGCCAGGCGCTCCATAGCATCGCCTCGTCAACGACACGGAGGAGAACAGTCATGGCGAGCTCCAGCGACAGCACGACCGCGACGGCGCACCTCGGCGACGCCCGCACCCAGGAGGCCTTCGCCACGGTGAAGAAGTGCGTCACGCTCTTCGGTGCCGTCAGCGCCGTCGTCCTCGGGGTGGTCGCCGTGATGGCGTTCACCGGCCACGAGGCGACCTCGTTCATGTGGATCCGGGGAGCCGTCCTGCTCGCGGTCACCCCGCTGATCCACCGGATGACCGTCCGCGCCTCGGAGGGGTCGTACAAGGCGTTCGACCGCGTGCGCACCCTGTCCACCGTCATGCCGATCGCGATCATCGGCGTCGACCTGATCCCCGGCCTCTGCCCCGCGTGGTACGCCGTGCTCCAGGGCCTGTCGGCGCCGGCCCTGATCGGCGTCGCCTTCGTCACCCGCGGTTCCGCGCTGAGCGCCGCCTTCCCCAAGAAGAAGTGAACACGAATCCGTGGCGGGCCGATGGAGCGGCGCGGCTCGGGCGAAGAACAGCCCGGTGACAGATGCGGCGTGAGCGTACGGCCGGCGGGACTCGGTCGTCCACTCGATCCCTGCCCCCGAGTGGACCGACACCCCTGAGTGACAGCTCTCCAGTGGCGGGACCTGGTCGCGCGCTGGACGGTCGCGGTCAACTTGCAGGCCGAGGGCTGACCCACACCACTACGACCGGCTCGCTGCTGCTGGCCGGCCCGCCGCGGGCGGTTGCGGGGGTGGCGGCCGGGTTCGGGATCGGCATGGTGGCCGCGATCATTATCGGCCGGTGTCAGGGCAGCAGCGCGGCGGCCTTGACCTTGTGCAGGTGGATCACGATGTCGAAGGACTTGCCGACAGCGACCTTGGTGGCCTGTTCGGGTGACCAGAAGCCGCCGCCGATGAGACGGGTGGGGCGGCTTTCGGCCAGCCAGGTCCGCGCGGCCTGGGGCGCGGTGCGGGTGTCGAGGATGAAGTCGCGGTAGCGGACCTGGTCCAAGACGTACTCGTTGTAGTCGCTGCCGGCGGCGTCCACCGAGCCCTTGCACGTGAGAGGCCGCTCAGCCGGACGTGAACCGGCCGGGCACTCGCCCTTGTCGATCAGGAAGTTGTAGCCGCCCTGGTCGAAGGAGGTGCCGACGGTGACGAAGCGGCGGCCCAGACGCTCGTGCAGGACGCCGCCCATCGGGGCGGGGACGAACATCGTGTCGATCGGGGTGTAGCTGATGTGCGCGTTCAGCCCCGACATCTGGATCTTGTGGCCGGTCGTCTTGTTCCACCAGATGACGTTGTCGGCCATGGCCTTGTCCCGGTACTCCTGAGCCTGGCGGCGACCGTCGGCGGTGGCCTGGTCGAAGGCGAAGTCGGTGAAGGTCTGCGACAGGGCCCGGGCGTGCTGCAGGGCCCACCGGTAGTCTTCGGCGTCGGCGCCGGGTGCCTGCTCGGCCAGCAGGTGCAGGGCCTTGGTGGCGCGCTGGGCGTGGTCCTGGCGGGTGGCCAGCGGCTGGGACAGCGCGATGCCCATGTACTGCCCGGCGTTGGGGGTGGTGGGCCGCAGCCCGTCGTACAGCTGGGTGAACTGCTCCAGCAGGTCGGGATGGTGCTGCTTGACGTAGGCGAGGACCTTGTCGAACAGGACGTCGCCGGGATAGAGCAGGTCGGCGCCCATGAACTGCACCTTGGCCTGGTGCGTGGCGTTGTAGGAGCGCATCCAGGTGATCAGTTCGAGGAACTCGCGGTTGTCGAACAGGTCGTAGGGGCCCTTGACCTCGTTGTGCATGATCGTGCGCGGGTCACCTTCGCCGTTGAGGACGTAGTCGTTGAGCCGCACGCCGGTGCTCCAGCTCAGCTCCCGGGCGAACGTGGTGAAGCCCTTGTCGGTGACGAGGTAGCGCAGCAGCCGGTGGTTGAGGGTGTAGAACTCGGCGGTGCTGTGGGTGGCCTCGCCGACGCCGACCACCTTCGCGCCCGCCACCATCGCGCCGAACGCCTTCAGGTCGCGCTGGTCCGCCTGGGGGGTGGCGGAGGCCAGCGGCTCGGCCACGGCGTCGAGCGCGGCGACGACCTTCGTCTCACCGGTGTCGGCGGCGGCGGGGGTGGTGGCCACGGTGGCGGCGGCCAGGCCGATGGTCAGTGCCGCGGCCCAGGTCTTGCTGTTCATGATGGTGCTTCCATGGTCTGAGAGGTTGGTTGACGGATATGACCCTCGGGGCGGGCGCCGACAGCCGCCTGACAGGACGCCGACGGTGCTCGGCGAGCCTGTCAGCGCAAGCCGGTCGCAGCCCGGATCCGCGCGGATGTCGTCGGCGCCGTGCGGTCGTGGTCAGACGCGCGGACCGAGGAAGCAGCCACCCGAGGCGTCGATGACCTGTCCGGTCACCCAACCGCCCGCCTCGGAGGCCAGGAAGGCGACCACCTCGGCGATGTCGGCGGGCTGACCGACCCGGGGGATGGCGTTGCCGCTGCCCACCATCTGCTGAACCTGCGGGTTGTCGATCATCCACGGGTTCATGTCGGTCACGGTCGGGCCGGGAGAGACGGTGTTGACGGTGATGCCGCGCGCGCCGACCACCTGCGCCAGGGAACGACCCAGCACCTCCACGCCGGCCTTGCTCATCGCGTACGGCTGGTCCGGCATCGCGATCCTGGTCGCACCGGTGGAGATGTTGACGATGCGGCCACCGTCGTTCAGCAAGGGAAGGGCCCGCTGGGTGATGAACAGCGGGGCCTTGGTGTTGACCGCGATCAGCCGGTCGAACGCCTCGGGGGTGATCGTCTCGATCGTCTCGCCGGTGTTGATCGCGGCGTTGTTGACCAGGATGTCCAGCCGGGCCTCGCCGGTGTGCGCGCGCAGCCCGGCCTCCAGCGCGGTGAACAAGGTGTCGATGTCGCCGGGGACGCCCAGCTCGGCCCGGACGGCGAAGGCCCGCCCGCCGTCTTTTTCGATCAGCTGCACGGTCTCGCGGGCCGCCTGTTCGTTGCCGCCGTAGTGCACGGCCACCAGCGCTCCGTCGGCCGCCAATCGCCGCGCGATGGCCCGTCCGATGCCACGCGAGGCACCGGTGACCAGGGCTGTCCTGTCCGGCAGGCTCGTCATTGTGTCACTCCAGAAATCGCAGAATCATCCGGTGACTAGGATCGACGCGCACAAACCTCAGAAACAACGACAAGCTACGCAAGGCCACATTAACCTCTGCGTTAACGTGGAAGGAGGATCGTGGAACTTCGCGACATCGAGATCTTCCTGACCTTGGCCGAAGAGCTGCATTTCGGGCGAACCGCCGAACGGCTGCGCGTGACCCCCGCCCGCATCACCCAGGCCATCAAGAAACAAGAACGCCAGATCGGCACTCTGTTGTTCGAGCGGACCAACCGCACGGTACGGCTGACCCCGCTTGGCCGGCAGCTCCGCGACGACCTCTGGCCCGTCTACCTCGGACTCCAGGACGGCATGCGCCGCGCCAAGCTTGCCGCCCAGGGCATCACCGCCGTGCTGCGCGTCGGCATGCTGCCCATCAACGTCCAGGACCTGCGCCCCTACTGGGACACCTTCCGCGCCCGCCACCCGCAGTGGAAGCTGCAGATTCAGCAAGCCTCCTTCGTCGATCCGTTCGCCGGGTTGCGCCGCGGCGACATCGACGCCCTGGTCTGCTGGCTGCCGGTCGAGGAATCCGACCTGGCAGTGGGCCCGGTTCTGCTGATCGAACCACGGGTGCTGGCCATGGCCGCCGACCACGAGCTCACTCGGCACGGCTCCGTTCGCCTGGACATGCTCGCCGACTTCCAGCACAGCGACGCTCCCTCGGTTCCGGACTATTGGGCCGAGGGCTTCATCCCCTCTCACACCCGTTCAGGTCGCCCGATCGAGCGCGGCCCTCGGGTGGGCAACACCGAGGAAATTCTCACGCTGACCAGCACCGGGGAAATCGTCAACCTCTTCCCCGCCCACATGACGCGCTACTGGAACCGGCCCGACATCACCTACCTGCCCGTGCGGGACATCGATGCCCTGTCGTATGCCCTGGTATGGCGTAGCGAGGCCGAGAACGACCTCATCCGAGCCCTCATCCGAGTCGCCGCCGACATCGGCCCCCTCGCCCCCTGAGCCGCGAATCCTGGGCAGGTCGCGTCGGTCGCACATAGGGACCCACCCGCCGCGCGGGTGCGCAACTCGGGCGCGTTGTCCGGTACATCGCCCCACCGCGACCGGCACCCGGCGTCCGGCCACGAACTGCTCCGATGCGACGAACCGCTCCCGGCCGCCCACCACTTCTCCGGCCTGCTGCTGTGGATCCCCGTGAACAAAGCCATGTTCCCCGTCAGCCCTGCCGCAGCAGGGGGGCGCGACCGCGCGTCACATGCCAGCGTCCTGGTAGAACAGCCCTCGATTCGGACCAGATCTCGACGTACGCCATCAGGGGCTTGCATTCGGTACCTAGGTACAGGTTTACCGTCGAGATGTGACCGAAGACATTGCCCTTGACCTGGGATGGGCTCCCACTGCGTGCACCCTGCCCACCGCCGAGCAGCCGCTTCGCGTGGCCGAGTTCGACGCCTTGTTCGCCGAGGCGGTCCAGGTCGTGCAGCGTCCGGAGGAGACGCGGCTGCGCCTGGAACTCGTCTTCAGCCCCGATAACGCCGCCCGGGTCGCCGAACTGACGGCCCGGGAGAACGGCTGCTGTTCCTTCTTCACCTTCACCCTCACCATCGCCGGCGGCAGCCTGGCGCTGGAGGTGGCGGTGCCGGCCGAGCACGTCGACGTGCTGGACGCACTGCAGGCCCGCGCGAACACCGCGACCGGCACCGTGGCCGCGCTCTGAGCCGAGGGAGACGATGATGACGGACCGCATCAGCCGCGAGAACCTACTCGCGCTCCTGGAGACCGGGACCGGGCAACTGGTGGAGGCCCTGCCGGCCGACGGCTTCGCCGTCGAGCACATCCGCGGCGCCCGCGACGTGCCCGGTCAGGTGTCCGCTGAACCGGCCGATCAGGTCGCCCCCGATCGGGCGGCCACGGTGGTGGTCTACTGCTCCGGCCCGTACCGCAACCGCTCCACGATCGCCGCTGCCGCGTTCGCCCGGCTCGGCCACGCCGACGTGCGCCTCCACGCCGGAGGCAAGCAGGACTGGGCCGACGCCGGGCTGACCTTCGACGCCGGCCGCGCGACCACCGGAGCGGGGCGGCCGGCGTGAGACAGGACATCGAGCTGCAGGGATCGGGCGGGCCCTACCTGCGCAGCGGGCAGGTGGCCGAGCAGGCCGGAGTCAACCCGCAGACCCTGCGCTACTACGAACGCCGCGGGCTGATCGCCGAACCGGCGCGCAGCCCCGGCGGGCATCGCACCTACCCACCCGAGACCGTCACCCTGCTGACCGTGATCAAAGCCGCACAGCGGCTCGGCTTCACCCTGGAGGAGGTGGCCGAGCTGATCGACACCGGCCGGCGCGGCCACTCCACTCCTGACCTGCGCGAGCGCGCCCAGGAAAAGATCGCCGAGGTCGACGCGCGGATCGCCGACCTGACCACCATCCGGCGCGCGCTGAGCGCGGTGGTCAGCGCCGGCTGTGACAGCCTGACCCACTGCACCTGCCCCGACTGCCCACTGCCCTTCGCCGACCTGGCCGCCGGCCGCACCCGTGAGGAGAGGTGACCGCTGTGAGCGCCCACCATGACCACCGCGCACTGCACCGCCGCGCCTCACGCGCACCTACCGCGGGCACCTGCGGGTGCGACGCAGGCGGCTGCGGATGCTGAGCACCCGCCACGCTGCCCCGGCCCCGGCGGCGGCCCGGCGAAGGGCCGGCTGCCGGGATGCGTTGTACTGCCTGCCATGACGATCGTCCGTTCCCTGGTGTTGTTCGCCCTGGCCGCGCTCGCCGAGATCGGCGGGGCGTGGCTGATCTGGCAAGGGGTGCGCGAACAGCGCGGCCTGGCCTGGATCGGCGCCGGCGTGATCGCGCTGGGCCTGTACGGGTTCGTCGCCACGCTGCAGCCGGATGCGAACTTCGGCCGCATCCTGGCCGCCTACGGCGGGGTGTTCGTGGCCGGATCGCTGGTCTGGGGCATGGTGGTCGACGGGTTCCGGCCCGACCGCTGGGACGTCATCGGCGCGCTGGTCTGCCTGGCCGGCGTCCTGGTGATCATGTACGCGCCGCGCGGCTGAGCCCGGCCCGCAGCGGGGCCGGGCAGTGCTGTGGCCGCCTGGTCCGTGGCGTCCGCGGCCGTCGCCCGAGGAATATCGCACCTGTAGCCGCGCAGCCGCGACGTTCCCGGAGCGGCGGGCTGAGGTGGGGTGCTGGACATTCAGGCCATTCCGCCGGCGGCTCCTTGTACGGCACACGTACGGCGGGTCTGTCGGCAGTCGCGCAGGAGCTTACTGGGGCGTGAGGCCTGGGTCTCCGGTCAGAGGCGTCGCTGCGGCCAGCCTGAAGATCTCGGCGGCGACAGCGTCCGGGTCAGGCGCGACGGTGATACGGGCGATGCCGTCCAGGCTGGGGTGAGCGCCGACACGGACCCCGTGCCGCGCGTTACGCAGCAGGTCGACGTCGTTGATGTCGTTGCCGAAGGCGTTGTACTCGTCGATGCCCAGCGAGGTCAGGGCCTCCCACTTGTTCGTGGTGCCCTGGGCGAAGTCGATGATCGCCTCGTCGAGGTGATGGTTGACGGTCATCCCCAGCACGCGGCCGGCCTCGGCGAGGGCTGCCATGTCGGTCGCGTCGACCACGAGGAACTTCACGACAGAGGGAAGGTCGGCGAGGTCGACCCGACGGGCGAGGCGGCCTTGGTCGACGCGGCTGAGGATCGGGTGGTCGGCCGGCCCGGTGTATGCGTAGTCCCAAGGGCCGTCGGCGAGGTAGCCCGCCTGGTACCGCTCGGCCTCGACCAGCAGCTTGTCGAGTTCGCCGGCACCGAACGCCGCCCGCGCCCGGAGCCGGCCGCCGACGGAGACGAGGCTGCCGTTCCCGCCGATCAGGGTGGCGGCGGGAAAAGCCCCGTTGAGGACGGGCAGGAGGTCGCGAACCGGCCTGGCGGACGCGAAGACCAACTGGTGACCGGAACGTTCACAGGCCTCGATGGCGGCGAGGATCCGGCTGTCGATCGCCCGTCCGTCGAAGCACAGCGTGCCGTCGACGTCGAAGACCGTGGTGCGGGCACTGGAGGCGGTCACGGTGAGATGGTACCGAGCCGACGCTCGAGCCCGGGGATCTGGTGTGGTCTCGATCAGCGAGCACAAGCTGTCGGGGCGCTCCGCTCCCGAACGTCAGCCGCCAGGTAGCGGAGTGAAAGGTCACGATTCCGGCTCGGTGGGCATTTGGCTGCGCGGGTCTCACCCGATCTTGGGTGTAGTCCGGTGAGGCAGCGGTCGAGGAGTTCGGGTACGTCTTGCGTGTTGAGGGTGTCGGTGCCGAGGACGCGCCGATCATGCCACCGCTCGGCAGCCGCCCCTCACCTTCCTGCTTCGCCAGCACCCATCGCCAAGCAGCTCGTTGTAGGGCTCGATTCCCATCCAGATCAGTCTCCGCAGACTGATCTTCTTCGCAATGGGCGCCATCCTTGTCCGCCTCAGCCTCATCCTCAGAGGACTTACGGCTTCCGGACCAAGCCCGATGAAGTGAGACGAAACACCAGGCAGACGTCCACGAGTGGTGGCCCGGACTCCCTCTGGCGGGACAGCGGCTGGGTCCCCTGTCCTGTGTGCCCCCTGTACGAACCAGACCACAGCTGCGCCGCCCGCCGGGCATCGGGTACTCGGGGCGACGCGGAGCCAGGACCAGGCGGTGCGGGGGTGTCCTGAATGCCGGTGAGCTCAGGTTCGGGCGCGCCCCCGCGTCTTTGACGCGCCGGCCCCTCCGCGGCCGGCCGCACACCTAGGTGCATATCAGCCGCGGCGGTGCGCCGATGGCGGCTTCGGCCGTGGATGAGCCGACTGACGCTCAGCGTTCGGCCATGGGTGCCGTCCGGTACGCGCGCCATAGCGTGATGTCGTAGCCGATGCCCAAGGCGGCACCGACAAGGAGGGGCGCCCCGAGCATCACCAGGGCTCCCGTGAACAGGGTGGTGGCCGCGAGAGGGCTGACGGACACCGCGACGCTCCGCGCCACGCTGGTCATGCTGGCCGCGGCTGTTCGGTGTGCCGGGGGGACGACGGCGGCGGTGAAGGCCTGCCTCGCCGGGACGTCGATCTTGGAGAGGGCCTGGCGGAGCAGGAGCAGGGTGACCGCGCTGCCGAGGGTCGGGGCGAACGGGATGGCGGCCAGCAGCAGGTCGGCGGCGAGATGGGGGAGCAGCATGGCCGCCAGCAGTCCGCGCCGGGACACCAGCATGGGGGCGGTGAGCTGCGCGAGGGCCAGGAGCAGGTTGGCGGCGAAGAACACCAGGCCGAGCTGTGCGCTGGTGGCCTCGTAGCGCTGGGCGAACCACCAGGAAAGCCTCAGGATTGACATTGCTAGCTATTTCAGTCATGTTTGAAATAACTAGCCAACAGGTAAGGAGCCAGCCATGGAACACGTGACCTTCAACAGCCTCGGCACCCGCTGCGCGGGCGATCTCTACCTGCCCGAGACCAGCGACCCGGTCCCCGGGCTGGTGCTCGGGCACAGCGGGGTGATGGTCAAGGAGGCGCTGGCGTTCTTCGCGCCGTACTTCGTGAAGGCCGGCTTCGCGGTGCTGGCCATCGACTACCGCACGGTCGGCTCCAGCGAAGGCGAGCCGCGCGGCCTGGACTACCCGGAGCGGCAGGTGGAGGACTTCCGCAGCGCTGTGTCCTACCTGCAGACCCGTCCCGAAGTGCGGCCGGAGCGGATCGGGGTGTGGGGGGTGAGCGTCGGCGGCTCGGTGGCGGCCCAGGCCGCCGTGCTCGATCGGCGCATCAAGTGCGTCGTCGTGCAGAGCCCCAGCGTGTGGAACGGATGGCGATACCTGGAACGCCTCCTGGGCCGTGCCGGTGTCCACGCGCTGCGCGACCGGCTGCAGCAGGACTGGCAGCGGCGCAACGAAGGCGGGCAGAGCGCTCGCGTGCCGCACCTGACGCTGGAGGGCGACAGCGTGAAGGACACCCCGGACATGTCGACCCGCCTGTTCCCCACCTACCGCAACGAGAAGACCCTCGACTCGGCCGAGCACCTGCTCACCTTCGCGCCGGAGAACCTCATCCACCGGCTCGCGCCGACGCCCCTGCTGATGATCGCCAACGGCGGCTGGGACCCGTACCACATGCTTGAGGAGGCGCAAAGCGCCTTCGCCAAGGCGGGCGAGCCCAAGCGGCTCGCGGTGCTGCCCTACGACGTGCTCGGCCTCTACACCGGCTCCGGCCTGGAGGAGGCGACGGCGCTCGCGATCGACTGGTTCGACCTCCACCTGCGCAGGACCCGGCTCGCGGACATCACCCCGACACCCACCTACGAGTCGGTGGCCGCCATGACACAGTGAACCGGCACACGATCGACAAGGGAGGATGCGACGATGAGCACTGAGGAACAGCAGGACCGGCTGCTGCGCTGGGTGGAGCGGGTGGCCGCCTTCTGCGTCGAGGAGTGGGGGCTGCCGCCCATCACCGGACGCATCCTCGGCTGGCTCATGATCTGCGATCCGGCCGAGCAGTCCGCCGGCCAGATCGCGGACGTCATCCAGGCCAGCCGGGCCTCGCTCACCTCCAACATGCGCTTCCTCACGGTCATCGGCCTGGTCAAGAAGATCAGAAGGCCCGGCGATCGCGTCTCCTACTACCGCATCGAAGACGATGCCTGGCAGAAGGTCATCCAGCGCAAGCTCGAAAGCCTGAGCGCGTTCGGCGAGATCGCCGACGAAGGGTTCGACATCGCGGGCGGCGAGGGGCATCGCACCGAGCGCATCAGAGCCGCCCACGACTCCCTGACGTGGCTGCAGAACCTCGCGGCCCGCCATCCGCTACACCGTTAAGGAATCCCCATGCACCGCTGGCGACCCGAACTCGGGCTGATCCAGGAAACGCTGCTGCTCACTCTCCACGCCAGGGCCCTGGACGCCGGGCAGCCCAGCCCGATCCTCGGCGACACGCTCTCCGCCGACCTGGCCGGCACCGTCGACTACGACTTCGGCAAGCTGAAGGTCAAGCCCAGCCTCGTCCTCACCACGGCACTGCGCGCCAAGAAGCTCGACGACGTCGTCCGCGCCTACATCGCCGCTCACCCCGGATGCGTGGTGCTCGACCTGGGCTGTGGCCTGGACACCAGGGTGTTCCGCTGTGATCCCCCGCCCGGCGTCGACTGGTACGACATCGACTTCCCGGAAGTGGTGCAGCTGCGCGCCGAACGTCTGCCCGGCCGTTCCCGCCTGGTCGGAGCCGACCTCACCAGTTCCGACTGGCTCACCGCCATCCCCGGCGACCGGCCGGCGATGATCGTCGCCGAGGGGCTGCTCCCCTTCATGCCCGGCGACTCCTTCCAGGCGATGACCCGCGCGCTGACCGGCCATTTCCCCTCGGGCGAGCTCGCGCTCAACGGCTACACCCGCTTCGCCGCCTGGGCCATGAAGTACCACCCGACCATCAAGGCGCTCGGCATCACAGCCGCCCAGGGCTTCGACGACCCACGCGAACCGGAGTCCTGGGACGCCGGCCTCGAACTGATCGAGGAGCAGATCCTCACCCGCGCACCGGAGACAGCCCGGTTCCCGCAACCCCTGCGCGCGCTGACCCGTCTCACCGCCCGCAGCACGGCCTTGTCCCGGCAAGGGGCACGTATTCTCCGCTACCGTTTCTGAGCCCGTGCGGGCGGCGGTGGCGACGGCCGGGACGAGCGGGGTTGAGGTCGAGCCGGTCACCGGGTCCGCTCGGGTGGCGTCAGATCGAGGGCCCGGCTACCGCCACCGCCCGTCACCGGGGCGGCCGGATTCGGCCAGGCCGGGTGCGCGCCGCGGTGACGGTGAGCCCGGTCACTGTCGACGATCGTGCTCCCTGATCGCCGTCTCCACCAGGGCGCGGGCGGCCCAGGTCATGGCGTCCTGCTCGGCCTGGGGGTCGAGTCCGCGGACGTCACGCAGGGCTATCTGCGCCTCCCAGCCGATCACCATGGTCAACGCGGAGATGAGGCGCTGGTAGGACTGCTCGCTGAGAATGTCGCGCAGTGGTTCGCAGGCTTTGTCCAGCCATTCGATGCGGCGCTGGCTGCGGCGTGGGCCGACCGGCTCCGGGGCGCCGTTCGGGGGCGGGTCGACGGTCAATCGGATCATGCGGCGTCCCAGGGGTAGCGATTGCGGCGAGTGCTCCAGCAGCGTCCGGATGAGGGCGTCGACTCGGCCTGCCGGGTCGTCGGCGAGCGCGGGATCGGACAGCGCCGCCTCGACGGGTGGCTCGTTGAGCGCGCCGGCGGTCGCGTCGATGAGCAGTTGGTCCAGGGCCGGGAAGTACATGTAGATCGTGCGCCGCGACACGTCGGCGGCGGCCGCGATCTCGTCGACGGATGGCGTCGCCCCGCCGGCGCTGAGGCGTACCGCCGCATCCACGATCGCCTTGCGGGTGCGGCGCCGCTGCGCCTCCCGGCCGCCGCTGCGCGCTGGTGAGTCAGTCGTCATCAGGCTGCTGCCCCTCCTCGGGTCCGCTGGTCACCGCCGCGTTGACGGCGTTTCCTACACAAGTATATCGTTGTGCATCAGTTGCACAGCAGTGCAATAAATGCACATGGCGGCATTCATTGCACTGCTGTGGCGATGAAGGCATGAACACACCGGAAACAGGAGCTGACATGAGAGTGCTGGTGGCAGGAGCGACCGGAGCGATGGGCAAGCAGCTGGTGCCTCGCCTGGCCGGCGCGGGGCACGAGGTCTTTGCCATGACGCGGAACGAGTCGAACCAGGCGAGGCTGTCCGAGCAGGGCGCGGTGCCGATCGTCGCCGACGCGCTCGATCGCGGCCAGGTCGAGGCGGCCGTGCGCGAGGCGAAGCCGGATGCGATCGTTCATCAGCTGACCGCCATCGGACACATCGACACCCGCCACTTCGATCGCAGTTTCGCCGCCACCGACCGGCTGCGGATCGAGGGCACCGACAATCTCCTCGCGGCAGGGCGCGCGGCAGGGGTGCGGCGCTTCGTGGCGGCGAGCAACGGGGCGTTCACCTATGCCCGGGCAGGCGGGCCGGTCAAGACCGAACAGGACCGACTGGACCCGTCGCCGATCAGGCAGATGGCCCCGATGATCGCCGCGATCGGGCATCTGGAGAAGGCCGTGCTGGGTGCCGACTGGACCGAGGGGATCGTGCTGCGCTACGGCGCGTTCTACGGGCCGGGCACCTCCATGGAGCCGGGTTCCCAACAGCTCGAGGCGATCCGCAAGGGCAAGTTTCCGATCGTCGGCGAGGGCGGCGGGGTGTGGTCGTTCATCCACATCGCCGACGCGGCCGAGGCGACGGTCGCGGCGATCGAGAAGGGCGCCCGCGGTGTCTACAACATCGTCGACGACGACCCCGCCACGGTCGCCGAGTGGCTGCCGGAGCTGGCCCGCAAGCTGGGCGCCAAGAAGCCGATGCGCGTGCCGCGGTTCGTCGGGCGGCTGGCCGCCGGGGAGGCCGGCGTCGTGCTGATGACCGAGCTCCGCGGCGCGTCGAACGCCAAGGCCAAGCGCGAGCTGGGCTGGCGCCCGGCGCACCCGTCCTGGCGTCAGGGCCTCCAGGTGTCATGACTCCAGCCCGATCCCGACAGCGTTTCGTCCTCGAGGCCTGATGCCGAGGGTCCGTCGCTCGGGCTCGATCACGACCACGACGCGCTCCAGTCCTCCGGAGAATCGACCGGCCGATGGAACACCTGCAACGTGCCGTGGGTCTCGGTCGCGGGAACGACCCCTGCCGGCTCCACGTCCTCGGCCGCGTCGGGCGTGGTCGGCAACGGCTCGGTCAGTCCTGGCCGACGCAGGACTCCTCGCGTCGGCCAGTGCACGCAGCGAGGCGACGACCGGCGGGCCATGATCCGGACCCCTGGGCCCGCCATCCCGCACCGCGCGCCCAGATCGACGTCCGCTCACCGCGGCCACATCTTCCGCTGGACGTCATCGATGTCAGCGGCGAGCATCCCACGAGCGATGGTCACCAGCGGGTTGCCGGCATCTCCTGTGCGTCAGAACGACGCGTGAGCGACCCGTACAGCACACATTTCCACGACACCGACCCTCGCGTAGAGGAGCTTGATCATGAACGAATCCACACCCCAGAAGGTGGCGATGATCACCGGGGCGAACAAGGGCATCGGCCGCGCGACCGCCGAGCAGTTCGCCACTCTCGGCATGACGGTCCTGGTCGGTGCCAGGGACATGCGGCGCGGGGAGGAGACCGCTGCGGCGCTGCGCGCGGCGGGCGGCGACGCCCACGCGGTCACCCTGGACGTCACCGACCCGGCCACCGTCCGGGAAGCCGCGAGGTGGATCGAGGAGCGCTTCGGCCACCTCGACGTGCTGGTCAACAACGCCGGCATCACCGGCTCCGGGCAGGTCTCACCGGAAGACGCCTATGACCAGGTCCCGAGCGCGATCGACCTGGACCTGGTGCGGGGGGTGTTCGAGACCAACGTCTTCGGAGTGATCGTGGTGATCAACGCCATGCTGCCGCTGCTGCGGCGGTCACCGGCGCCACGCATCGTCAACGTCAGCAGTCACGCCGGATCGCTGACCCTCACCAGCGACCCGAACGGCCCCTTCGCAGCACTGCTGCCCTCGGCCGCGTACACGCCGTCCAAGACCGCCCTGAACGCGCTGACCGTGCAGTACGCCAACGAGCTGCGCAAGGACGGAATCCTCGTCAACGCCGCCGCTCCCGGCTACGTCGACACCGACAGCAACAACCACACCGGCCACCTCACCCCCGCGCAGGGCGCCGCGGTCGTGGTGCGCCTGGCGACGCTGGGCGTGGACGGCCCGACCGCCGGGTTCCTCAGCGAGGACGGCCCGCTGCCCTGGTAGCGGGCCGAGGGCGTGAACGGGCCCCGGTAGTGATGGCGCAGGATCCCACGCATATGCCGCTACTTGCGTCGCGAGTCGATGAGCAACTGTGCGATGAAGAGGACCACCGAAAGAGCGAACCCGCCGAGGAGACCGGCCCATCGACACGAGCAGGGCCGTCATGGGCTGCTCGCAGGTCAGCCAGCGAAGCCCTGGACCATCGGGTGGCGGGGCCGCGGCTTCCAGTCGATCCACCGGCCCCGGCGGCCCCAGGTCGACCAGGCAGCCGGCACCACTGACGCCGACTACCGACCCGGGGCTATGAGGCGAACCGCTGTCGAAGTCCTGGAGGGCGTCGGCGAAATGGTTTCAGGCATGGTGTCGCCGCCGGGCGGTACAGGGTCATCAGGCAGGGCGCTGTCGTGGAGGACGCCGACGAACTCCGCAAGCCGCTGCCTTGAGCGGCGGTGAGCCGCTGCGTCCGGTCGAAGCTGCCGAGCCCGTGCAGCCCGGTCCGTAACGCAGAAGAGCGGGGCCCTGACGGCCCCGCTCCCCCTGTTCTCTGTGCCCCCTGTAGGATTCGAACCTACGCACCCGGCTCCGGAGGCCGGTGCTCTATCCCCTGAGCTAAGGGGGCCGAACGTGTGACAAGGCTACCAGTATTCAGGCACCACTCCGCACCACGATAAACCTCCGATCACACATCGCTGGAAAACCGCACGTGACGGCGCCACTACGAGTAGCTTTGCCGCCGTGGGTGAGGTTCTTGGGAGAGTGCTGGTCGTCGACGATGACGAGGTCATCCGTCAGCTCATCGCGGTCAACTTGAGCCTGGAGGGGTTCGAGGTGTCGACCGCCACCGATGGGCAGGACTGCCTGGAGCGGGTGCACGACGTCATGCCCGACGTGATCACGCTGGACGTGATGATGCCGTATCTCGACGGGTGGGTGACGGCGGAGCGGTTGCGGGCGGACGAGGCGACCAGTCACATCAAGGTGGTGCTCATCACCGCGCGGGCGCAGGACGACGACAAGCGGCGTGGCATGAACATCGGGGTGGACGCCTACCTCACCAAGCCGTTCGACCCCGCCGAGCTGATCCAGGTGGTGCGCGACCTGGCAGCCCTGGCCCGGAGCTGAGCCGAACAGGCCGAGCAGCTGGGCCGGTCAGTCGAGCAGGCCGTGGGCGCGGGCCGTGGCGGCGGCCTGGGTGCGGGTCGAGACGTCGAGCTTGCCCAGGATGTTGGAGACGTGGACGCTCACCGTCTTCTGGGCGATGAACAGCCGCTCGGCGATCTCCCTGTTCGTGAGGCCCTCGGCGACGAGGGCGAGCACTTCCAGCTCGCGGGCCGTCAGCCCGCCGTTGGATGACTCCGGGGCCGCCGCACGGGCCCCGGTGACGGCGGTGAAGCGGGCTCTCTTGCCGAAGTCGGCCAGCGCCTGTTCGAGGGGGGCGGCGCGGAGCGTGGTGGCGGCCTCCTGGGCCAGCGCCCACTCCGTCTGCGCGGTGTCCCGGTCTCCGGCGGCGAGCAGCGCCTCGGCCAGGCGCCAGCGGGCGCGGGCCGTCTCGTACACGAAGCCGTAGTCGAACGCCTCGACCACCTGCCGCCACAGCTCCGGGTCGAGCCGGCCGTGCACGCGATGCCACTCGGCCTCGACGCGCAGCGCCCACGCGCGCCCCTCCAGGCCCATGGGGCCGCGCTGACCGACCGGGCCGGTGGTGACCGCGAAGCGCGCCTGCTCGACCATCTCGTCGGCGTCCTCGACGACGCCGAGGTCGCCGAGCGCCCACAGGCCGATGGCGGCGATGCGCAGGACGGCGGGGTCGCCGGGCTGCAGCATGTCGAGGAGGGCGCGTACGTGGGCGAGGGCGAGCTCGGGGTCGCCCTGCCAGAGCGCGTGCTCGGCGGCGAGCCCGCGCGCGATGTACGCGACGAGCCCGTCGGACCAGAACGGCCGCAGCCACCCGAGCCTGCTCTCCACGGCCGGCAGCCCGCGCGCCACCTCCAGGAACAGCGCGAACGACGACAGAGTCGCCTCCGGCGCGGTGCCCACCCGGGAGCCGAAGGAGGCGGCCACGGTCTCGGCCTGGTCCCACTCCCCCGCGACGTAGTGGATGAGGAAGCGCAGGAACCGCATGTCGGTGCCGTAGGTGCTCCAGGTGAGGCCCGTCTCGGACGCCACCCGGATGCCCTCGTCGGCGGCCGTGGCCGCGAAGGCGAGGTAGCCGGTCTCATAGTGGATGCGGGCGTGGTGGAAGCGGGCGCGCAGGTCCATGGCGAGGTCGCCGGTGCCCTCGGAGGAGGCGACGGAGACCAGGTCGTGGGCCTTGTCGGTGTCGCCGTGGAGCTCGGCGTGCAGGGCGAGCGTGAGCAGCGCGCTGACCTCGGCGTCGCGCGCCCCCGCAGCGCGGGCGACCTCCTGGGCGCGCAGCGCGAGCTCCTGGCTCTCGGCGTGGCGGGAGCTCCAGGTCAGCGTGCGGGCGTGGGTGGCCAGGGCGCGGGCCAGGCACGCGTCGTCGGTGGCCATGGCGACGGCCTGCTCGGCGGCGGCGATGGCGCCGTCCTGGTCGTCCATCTCGAACAAGTAGTAGGCCAGCCGCTCGCAGACCCCGGAGGTGGGCGGCAGGGCGCGGAGCTGGGTGACGGCCCGGTGGTTGTCGCCGCTGTCGGCGGCCATGAGGGCGCTGCGGAAGGCCAGCGAGACCCGGCTCTCGCCGGTCAGCGCCTCGGCGTCGGGCACCCGCTCCCAGAGGGACAGGGCCTGGTCGTAGTGCTGGTGCGCCTCGGCCGGCGCGCCGACCCGCTCGGCCAGCCGGCCGGCCTCGGCGGAGGCGGCCAGGGCTCCGGCCAGGTCGTGGCCGGCCAGGTGGTGGTGGGCCAGCTCGGCGGGCGAGGTGAGCAGCCGCGCGAACGCGGCGTGCAGCCGGGTGCGCTCGCCCGGCAGCAGGTCGGTGTAGACGGCCTCCTGGAGGAGGGCGTGGCGGAAGGCGTAGCCGTAGCCGTCGACGCGGAGCAGCCCGCGCGAGACGATCTCGCGCACGGCCTCCTCGAAGTCGGCGAGCGGCAGCCCGGAGACCTCGCGCAGCAGCTCGTCCTCGACCCGCCGCCCGGCCACGGCGGCGGCGCGCAGCACGCTCTGCCCCGGCTCGGACAGCACCTCGACCCGCGACATCAGCAGGCTGGCCAGGCCGTCGGGCAGGCTGTCGCCCTCGGACATGGCGGCGAAGAGCTCCTCGGCGTAGAACGGGTTGCCGTCGGCGCGGGTGACGATCACGCCGAGCTCCTGCGCGTCGACCTCGCCCATGGTGGCGACGTAGTCGGACATCGCGCCCGTGTCGAGCGGCCCCAGCTCGACCCCCGTCACCGTCGGCAGCCGCTTCAGCTCGGCCAGCACGGACCGCAGCGGGTGGCGCCGGTGGAGGTCGTCGGTGCGGTAGGTGCCGACCACGCAGACCTGCTCGGTCTGCACCATGCGGCTGAGGAACACCAGCAGGTCGCGGGTGGAGCGGTCGGCCCAGTGCAGGTCCTCGATGACGAACAGGACGGGCTGGATGCCCGCCAGCAGCCCCAGCAGCGACCCGAACAGCCGCTGCTGCGTCAGGCCGGCCGACGGGGCGCTCTCGACGCCGGGCAGCAACTGGCCGAGCAGGGGGTGGCCCGCGGCGGCCTCGCGCACCGCGGGCTCGGCGCCGCGCAGGGCGTCGGCGAGCGGGAGGTACGGCAGGGCGTCGCCGAGCTCGGCGCACTGCCCGGACAGCACGTGGAAGCCGCGCTCGCGCGCCTCGGCCACCAGCTCGGTCACCAGGCGCGTCTTGCCGATGCCCGCGTCACCGCCGACCAGCGCGACACCGGCGGTGCCGGTCGCGGCGGACTGCAGCACGCCGACGAGCCGCGCCAGCTCGGCGCCGCGACCCACCAGGAGACCCTTCACGTTGAGCAACTATGCCACGACCCGCCGACAATCCATTGGCCCATTCCTACCGCCCGCCATTGGCCTTCATAGCGGTAAAGACCCATCTCTACGCTGATATTTCGTGATCAGTTGGTCGACATATGTGTTCTTCGCCGGCGCCTGCCTGGCTCTCGTGGTCATCCCGGGCCCCAATCATCTCTACATCGCCGCCCGCGGCCTCGCGCAGGGCAGGGGCGCCGCCCTGGCCAGCGCGTTCGGCGTGGAGACGGGCACGCTCGTGCACATCGCCGCCGCGGCGGCCGGCCTGTCGTACCTGATCACCAGGTCGGCGGCCCTGTTCGGCATCGTCAAGTGGGCCGGCGTCGCCTACCTCCTCTACCTGGGCGTCCGCGCGCTCACCTCGAAGGAGGAGGCGGCCGGCCGGGCGCTGCGGCCGCAGCCGCTGCCCAAGGTGTTCCTCGAAGGGGTGGTGGTCAACGTGCTCAACCCCAAGGTCACACTGTTCTTCCTGGCGCTGCTGCCGCAGTTCGTGGACCAGCGCGCGGGCTCGCCGGCCCTGCAGATCGTGGTGCTCGGGGTGACGCTGCTCGTGTTCGGCCTGCTGTCGGACATCGTGTACGCGCTCACGGCCGGCGCGCTCGGCACCCGGCTGGCCCGCCGGGCCCGCACCCTGCGGTACGTCAGCGGCGTGGTCTACCTGGGGATGGGCGTGGTCACGGCGTTCACCGGGAGAAAATGACGGCATGGCGCCCAGGAAGCAGCAGGAGATCTTCGACGCGACGCTGCGGCTGGTCGCCGAGCGGGGCTACGACGGGCTGACGGTCGAGGGCGTGGCCGAGCGGTCCGGCGTGAACAAGACGACGATCTACCGCTGGTGGCCGTCGAAGGCGGCGCTCCTCGGGGCGGCGCTGGTGGAGGCGGACGTGCTGGGGTTCGAGCCGCCCGACACGGGCAGCCTGCGCGGCGACCTGGTGGCCCTGGTCGAGGCCATGGCCGGGCTGCTGACGCGGCCTCCGGCACGCGACATCGCGCTCGCCGCGCTGGGCGCCGCCGTACGGCATCCGGAGCTGGACGGGCGGCGCTTCTTCGCCGACCGGTTCGCGCGGGAGCGGCCGGTGTTCGAGCGGGCGGTACGGCGGGGCGAGCTCGGCGGGACGGCCGACCCGATGCTGATCGTGGACCTGCTGGCCGGGGCGGTGTGGGTGCGGGCGGTGTTCCGGGGGCAGCCGGTGACCGGCGGGTTCGCGGAGGAGGCGGTGTCGGCGGTCCTGGACGGCCTCGCGACCGCCCCGCGCAAGGCGGGATGACTCGCCCCGCGCAAGGCGGAATGACTCGCCCCGCGCAAGGCGGAATGACTCGCCCCGCGCAGAGCGGGCTACTCGCCCCGCGGAGAGCGGGATGACTACTGCGCCTCCGCCAGGGCGGCCGGGATGCGGTCGAGGACCGGGTGGGGCGCCAGCCCGTACGCGTAGAAGTCGACCGCCGCCGCCCCCGCCGCCTTGGCCCCGCGGGCCTTGGCCACCAGCCGGTCGGCCGAGTCGCTGTCGGGGTGGCCGGGCCGCAGCACCGCCCGCACCTCGCGGTCCTTGCCGACCGAGCGCAGGTAGGCGCCCACGTCGTCGGCCACCCGGGCCGCGTCGCGGGCGTAGGCGAGCACCCCGAAGGCCGGCACGAGGTCGCCGAGCGCGACCAGGTCGACGCCGAGCTGCCAGGCGTCGTGCGCGGCGAGGCCCGGGGTGGGCAGCCCGTCGGTGTACCCCTTGACCGCGCCGGTGGAGTCGATGAAGACGAGCCGCGCCCCCTCGGCGGCGACGGCCGAGGCGACCTCGGACACCAGCGTCGTCACGGTCTCGGACCGGGCCCGGGCGTAGGCCACGACCTCGGGGCCGGCGTAGGCGGTGAGCGCGGCCCTGGTGACCTCGCCCTGCGCGGGCGGCTCGCCGTCGAGGACGCGCCCCACGATGCCGGCGCACTCCTCGCGCGCCGCCTCGGCGTTGACGCCGAGGTCGGTGGCGCGGCGCATGCAGTAGTCGCAGAAGCAGAGCCCGAACAGGTACGTGTCCATCGGCCCGAGCGGCACGAACGAGCGTTCGGCCTGCTGCGGGTTGAAGTGCAGCGCCTCGGCCACCACGCTCTCCACGCCGAGCCGGGCGACGGAGCGGGCCAGCGCGACGGCGTAGTCGCGCACGTCGGGATGCGCCGGGCACAGGTCCGTGGGCGAGCCGCGGTCGCCGAAGCAGTCGCGCACGGTCACGTCCGGGTGGCGGACGCCGAGTGTCGCGTTGCGCAGGAACACCGTCCAGCCGTGCAGCTTCAGGCCGCGCCGCGCGCACGCCTCCGCCAGCCCGTCCAGGGCGCCGGCGTGGCCGGCGGGCGGCTTGAGCCGCAGCCCGGCGAACAGCTCGGGCGGCGGCGTGAAGTGGGCGGCGTCGTGGCGGACGGTCAGCCGGGACAGCCCGTGCGGGGTGACGTCGCGGCAGGCGTGGTGCACCGCGCCGACGGTGACGCCGGTGACGCCGTAGCCGCCGATCCTGTCGAGCACCCGCTCGACGCCTTCACCACGCAGATCCTCGACGAAGACGAACACCGAACTGTCCACGAGCCGACCTTACAGTTTCCGGCAGTTCCGCCTAGGCGCTCTTGTGCGCGACGAAGTCGATCTCCACGAGGATGTTCATCAGGTCGGAGCCGACGGTGGTCCGCACGGGGTACGGCTGGGTGAAGTAGGACTTGTAGACCTCGTTGAAGGCGGCGAAGTCGCGCTTGAGGTGCTGCAGGTGCACCGTCGCCTTGATCACGTCGTCGAACCCGAGCCCGTGGGCGGCCAGGATCGCGCCGAGGTTGCGCATCGTCTGGTGGGTCTGGGCCGCCACGTCGTCGCCGACGATCTCGCCGGTGTCCGGGTGCAGCGGGCCCGCGCCGGAGGTGTAGACGAAGTCACCGACGACCAGGCCCTGGGAGTAGGCGCCGACGGGCGCGGCACCCTCGGTGCTGCGCAGCTCCTTCTTCATGCGTGCTCCTCAGAAGAGAGTGGTGATCTCGCCGACGATACGGTAGTCGCGGTCGACGACCGGCAGCGCCCGCCACTTGTCGAACGCGGTGCACGGGTGCGAGATGCCGAACGCGAGCAGATCGCCGGGACGCAGCCCCTCGGCCTGGACCATGGTGTGCTGGTCCTGCATCCGCATCACCGTGACGCCGCCGCGCTTCGGTACGGGCAGGCCCTCGTCGTACGGGGCGTCGCGCTTGCCCATGCCCACGACGGCCAGGCCGGGCTCGGGGGTGGACAGCACGTGCGCCCACACCTCCAGCGCGGGCCGCAGCTCGCCCTCCACGCGGTTGAACGGCGTGCGCTCGCGGTAGTAGCCGTCGTCGTGGGTGACGTACGCGCCGCTGCGCAGCACCACGGTGGCCTTGGTGGCGGCGAGCTCGCGGCCGATCACGTCGAACCACTGGCTGCCGCCGACCGTCAGGATCGGCTGCCGGAGGCGCAGGTGCTCGCCGGCGTCCTGGAGGCGCCGCAGGTAGGCGCGGACCTCGTCGGCGCCGGACAGCCCGCCCTCGTAGCCGGCGATGCCGGCCAGTTCCACCCCCGGGCTCTCCTGGACGTACCGGACGACCTCCAGCAGCTCCTCCAGCGACCGGCAGCCGGCCCGCCCGCCGTGGTGGCCCAGCTCCACCAGCACCCGGAACGGCCGGGGACCGGCGTGCTTGGCCAGGATGTCCACGCCGGCGGCGGAGTCGGCGAAGCTCAGCAGGTCGAAGCCGGGGTCGCGGGCCAGCTCGGCGGCGGCCCAGGTCAGGCCAGCCGGGTCGACGAACTGGTTGGCCACGACGATCCGCGCGGCGCCGAACGAGCGCGCCGCCATGGCCTGCCGCGTCGTCGCCACGGTCAGCCCCCAGGCGCCCGCCTCCCGTTGCAGGGCGGCGATCTCGGGCGACATGTGGGTCTTGGCGTGCGGGGCGAGCTCCAGACCGTGGTCGCGGGCGAACGCGGCCATGGTGGCGATGTTGTGCTCCAGCGCCTCGCGGTGCACGACCATCATGGGGAACGGCAGGCCGCCGTCGAAGATCGAACGGCCGATGGCTTCCCGCACGACGTCTCCTCCTTCTTCCCGGTTCCTCATGCTCGTGTGGGGTGGGTGTCAGCGCGAGCGCAGCGCCCGGCCGGGGGTGGCCCCGGTCGGCTCGCCGCCCGCCAGGACCGGCACGCCGGACACCAGCACGTCGTCCACCCCTGTCGCGAGCGTACGGGGCGAGTCGTAGGTGGCGCGGTCGGCCACCGTGGCCGGGTCGAACACCACCACGTCCGCCGCGAACCCCGCCCGCAGCAGCCCCCGGTCGGCCAGCCCGAAGCGGCGCGCCGGATGCGCGGCCAGGTGGACGACGGCCTGCTCCCACGTCCAGTCGCGGAGCTCGCGCACGTGCGTGCCGAGGAAGCGGGCGAACGCCCCGAACCCGCGCGGGTGCGGATGGCCGCCCACGTGGATGCCGTCGGAGCCGCCGGTCTGCGCGGGGTGGCGCAGCATCCGCCGGACCGACTCCTCGCCCTCGGGGCCCTCGTCCGGCCGGGCCAGCACGCAGCCGGCCTCCAGCCGGGTCTCGACCAGCAGCCTGCGGCAGAACTCGGCCGGCTCCACGCCCTCCCGCTCGGCGGCCTCGACCATGCTGAGCCCTTCGGCCCATTCCAGGCCGGGCGCGTGCGAGACGGTCAGCCGCGGCCAGGTCTGCGCGAGCCCCGGCCACCAGGCGTCGAGCTCTCCGGAGGAGAGCGTCTCCAGGGCCCGGCCGGGCTCGGCGGCGGGCACGTCGGGGGGCAGCACCACCATGGCGAGGATCGTGCTGCCGCGCAGGTAGGGGTAGGTGTCGAAGGTCAGGTCGACGTCCGCGCCCAGCGCCTCCTCCACGAGCGGCAGCAGGACGTCGGCGGGCCCGTGCAGGTGGGAGACGTGGACGGCCGCGCCGGAGCGCTGGGCGATCTCCCTCACCTCGGACATCCCGACCCCGGCCCCGGCGCCGTAGGCGCGCATGTGAGTGACGTACGGCAGGCCGCCGAGCGGCGCGCACAGGGCGGCCAGTTCCTCGGCGGCGGCGTAGCGGCCGGGCAGGTATTCGAGGCCGGTGGACAGGCCGACGGCGCCCTCCGACAGGCCGCGCTCGACGCGGTCGAGCATCGCGGCCAGCTCCTCCCGCGACGGGGCCTGCGGCGAGGGGCCCATGACGTCGTAGCGGATGGTGCCGTGGGGCAGCAGGTACGCGGAGTTGAGCGCGGTGGCCCGGTCGTAGGCGCCGAGCAGCCTGTCGACGCTCAGCGGCCCGTCCCCCAGGACGGCGGGGAGGGGGCCGTTGACGGCGGCGAAGTAGCGGGTGGCGTAGGCGACGGTCGCGGCGGAGCCGGGGGCGTAGGAGAGGCCGTCCTGGCCGAGCACGAACGTGGTCACGCCCTGCCGCAGCGCCGCGAGCTGCACGGCCGGGTCGAGGACGGTGGCGTCGCCGTGGACGTGGCAGTCGACGAAGCCGGGCGAGACGAGCCGGCCGGTCGCGTCGATCACAGTGGCGGCGTCCGCGCCGTCCAGCCGTCCCAGGGCCGCGACCTTGTCGCCGGTGACGGCCACGTCGGCCCGGTACGGCGGGGCGCCGGTGCCGTCGAGCACCCGGCCGCCCGTGATGATCACATCGAATGCCACCCAAGGATTAAACCCGATCTCCCGTCCCCCCTGCTCGACCGACTTCCCGCCGGACCTGGTGGCGCACTTCTGGGGAAGGCGTGGGGGGATCCGGGAGGGCGGCGGGTCCGACTTCCCGCCGGACCTCTGCGGATGGGACCGGGCTGGGTGGTCAGAAGTGGACGTTGGTCATCGTGTACCACGTCGGAGCGAAGACCAGCAGGGCCAGCGCGCCGAGGACCGCGCACGACCTGAGCACGCCCGAGGTGGTGATGGTCGCGGGCGCGACGGGCCTGAGCCTCCACCGGCCGACCGCGACGACCGCCGAGACGCCTCCCAGCAGGACAGTCGCGGGCACCAGCTCGTATTCGCCGCGCACCACGTGGAAGCCGGCCGCGAGGATCATCGTCAGCGTCAGGCCGGCGGCGGCGAGCGGCGTCAGCCTCGGCTTGACGCCCGTCATCGCCGGCAGGACCAGGCCGACGCCGCCGAGGACCTCGACGACCCCGATGAAGACGATCAGGGGCTGCGGCACCGCGGCGTACCAGGCCACGGCCCGGGGCGCCGCCGCGTACAGAGCCCCGTCGTACAGCAGCACCTTGCCGAAGCCGCTGCCGGCGAAGAAGAAGCCGAACAGCACCTGGAGCGCCCAGAGGACGCCGTTGAGCGTGATCCGCATTCCGCGTCGCCCGGGCCGCCGCTCGATGTCCTCGACGCCGACCGGGTTCTCGCTGACGTGCTGGTTCATGTCCCGTCACTGCCTTTCTCATCGGGGTGGCCGTGCGGGACTCATACGACCACCGCGGCGAGGTCGCGCGCATCGTCCGTGGGACAGGGTGGGACACGCGAGAGACCGTCCACCTGCGGGAACAGGAATGTGTGCCGTGGCCGCGGGCTGGGACAGCTCTGCGGAGCGGGCGTCAGTCGAGCGTGCGGGACGCGGCCCGGGGACAGGAGGCGCCGGGACGGATCGGGTGCTCGGCGAGGACGGCGCGGGCCTGGGCGCGGGCGAGGTTCCAGCCGTTCCACGGGTCCGCGTCGCCGAGGTCGTTGGCCGCCACCACGTCCGCCAGCACGCAACTGCGCTGCGGCTCGGGCAGCCGGTCGAGCGCCGGCACCGCCTCGGCCCCCAGGTCGCCCAGGTAGTCGGAGTCCATCTTGGCGACCCCGCGCACCGCCACCTGCGTCTGCGCCACGCGCAGGTCCGGGTTGACGACGGCGAAGCCGACCAGGGCCACCCCGGTGACCAGCACGACCGTACGCGGCAGCCAGGCGGCGCCGCGCCCCGCCAGCCGTACCGCCCCGGCCAGCAGCACCAGCGCGAACACCGCGGCCAGCCACCACAACGTCGCCTGCACCGACAGCCGCAGCCGCGACAGCCCGTACGCGTCCGTGTAGAGGGAGAGCCGGTGCAGCGCGGAGGCGAGCACCACGAGGGTCAGCGCGCACAGCACCCCGAGCTGGCCGGCCAGCAGCCAGCGCTCGCGCCGCCCCACGCGCAGCACCCCGGCGGCCACCGCGACGATCCCGAGCACGAACACGCTCACCACGACGAGCTGGAAGAACCCCTCCCTGGCGTACTCCGCGTACGTGAGCCCGGCCGTCCGCAGCACCCAGGCGTTCCCGCCGAACAGCGCGGTGATCTGGACGGCGACGAACGCGGCGAACAGCAGGTTCACGGCCGTCAGCGGCAGCAGCCACACGCTGCGGCTCACGGTCAGCTTGACCTCGGGCCCGGCCGGGTCGTTGACGGGACGCAGCGCCACCAGCACCACGGCCGCCAGCAGCACGGCCACGACCGCGAACACGAAGACGCGCAGCGGAAGCGTCTCGGCCCATTCCGGGGTGGCGGTCAGGCGTCGCACGTACGAGGCGAACACGCGGTCGGCCGAGGCGAACAGCACCCCGAACACCGCCACCAGCACGGCCGTGATGCCGAGCCCGGCCAGCACCGGCAGGATCCGCCGCCGGGCGGTGAGCCGCTTCAGCGGCTCGGCCAGGAACCACGGCACGGGAGGCAGCGCCAGCAGCACCGACAGCACGCCCCTGATCGCGCCGATCCAGCCGAGCCCCGCCCCGGACACGGCGAGCGCCGCCAGCGCGGCGCCCGCCACGAGCAGCACGCCGACCAGCCAGTCGGCGTCGCGCAGGACCGCCATGGAGATCAGGACATACGCGACGAGGGCGTACGCGCACGTCCACGGCGTCAGGCGCCGCAGCACCGCGGGCAGGGCCGCCGCCCCGAGCACCAGCGCCACCAGCACCACGCCGAGGCCGGCCTGCGCGCCGGGCAGGGCGACCGCGCCGAACACGCCCGTCCCCGCGGCGGCGGGCAGCAGCCAGCGCGGCGTCCCCGGCAGCTCCGGGCGGGGGAAGAGGGGCGGGGGCACGTAGACGGGGGGCGGCACCTGGCCGCCCTCCTGGCCGCCTCCCTGGCCGGGCCCGGCGGGCCCGAAGGGCCGGGCGGGCGCGCGGCGCGGGGACGCGCCCTTGATCGCGCCCAGCGCCCCGGCCAGCAGCGTGCACAGCACCAGCGCGATCAGCCCGAATCCGTCCCCCAGGGCGAAGCTGACGAACACCGCCGCGACGACGCCGACCGCGAACCCGGCGACCAGGCCGAGGCCGGTGCCCACGATCAGCCGGAGCAACACGTCCCCCGGCCCGGGGACGGGCGGGGCCGCGTACGCGGCGGCGATGGCGGGCCTCGCGACGGAACCGGGCCCGGACGCGCCGGGGCCGGACGCGCCGGGCCCGGATACGCCCGAGTACGGGGCGTCGTGTCCGGACACGCCCGAATACGGGGCGCCGTGTCCGGACACGCCCGAGTACGGTGCGGCGGGCCCGGGCGCGGCCGCGTACGCGGGCGCGGGCACGGGCGCCTCTCCCGAAGGCCGCCCGGCGTGGACGGGCTCCGGCGCGCCGGTCCCGGCCCCCGCGGGCGGCACCGGCAGCGCCCCCTCTGACGCCGGACCCGGCTTCCCCTCCGGCACCGGCTCGACGGCCGTCTCCTCCGCCGGACCCGGGAGCGCGGCGGCCGGGCGCACACCGTCCCCCAGGGCCGGGCCCGTGGCCTCCGGCGCGATCGCGTCTCCCGAGGCCGGGCGCTCCTCCCGGTCCGGCGGCGGTGCGGCGCCCCGTCTGTCCCCCATGGCTGTCCTCCCTGGCAGGTCGATGATCATGCGGCAACCCGTGCCGTCCCCGATGCGGATGCCGCCCCCGTGCAGCTCGACGATCTCCTTGACGATGGCCAGCCCCAGCCCCGCGCCGCCGGCGTCGGCGGCGCGCGCCGCGTCCAGGCGCGAGAACCGCTCGAACACCCGCGAGCGGGCCGACGCCGGGATGCCCGGCCCCTGGTCGGCGACCGTGAGCCGCGCCCCGTCCCCCTCGGCGGCCCCCGCGACGGTCACCACGCCGCCGGGCGGGCTGTGCCGTACGGCGTTGTCGAGCAGGTTGGCCAGCACCTGGGCCAGCAGGTCGGGGTCGGCGCGCACCACGAGCCCACCGGGGGCCCGCGCGACGATCCGGACGTCCTCGCGGGCCAGCTCCGCCTCGCGCACGGCCTGTTCCAGCAGCGGCGCGAGCTCGACCGGCTCGGCCTCGATGAGGCGGACGCCGGAGTCCAGCCGCGACAGGTCGAGGAGCTGGGCCACGAGCCGCCCGAGCCGCTCGGTCTGCGCCAGCGCGGTGCTCATGGTGCCCGGGTCGGCCGCCGAGACGCCGTCCACGACGTTCTCCAGGACGGCGCGCAGGGCGGTGATGGGCGTGCGCAGCTCGTGGCTGACGTTGGCGACCAGCTCGCGGCGCTGCCGGTCCACCTCGCCGAGGTCGGCGGCCATGGCGTTGAAGGCCCTGGCCAGCTCGCCCACCTCGTCGCGGGAGGTCGCGCGCACGCGCAGGTCGTAGCGGCCCTTGGCGACGGTCTGGGCGGCGCGGGCCATCTCGCGCAGCGGCCTGGTCATGCCCATGGCCAGCACCTGCACCATGATGAGCGCGAGCGCCACGGCCACGGCGATGCGCAGCTCGCGCGACAGGCCGGAGTTGATGCCGACCTCGTTCACCACGAACGCGGTGCCGACGGCCAGCACGATCACGATGCCGAGCTTGACCTTGATCCGGCCGAGGGAGTCGAGCGGCCTCATCGGCGCACCAGCGCGTACCCGACGCCGTGGACGGTGCGCACCACGTCGGAGCCGAGCTTGCGGCGCAGCGCCCGCACGTGGCTGTCCACGGTCCGGGTGGCGGCGGCCTCGGAGAAGCCCCATACGTCCGACAGCAGCCGGTCGCGCTCGAAGACCTGCCCCGGCCGCTCGGCCAGCCGGCGCAACAGGTCGAACTCGGTCCTGGTGAGCTGCGCCTCGGTGCCGCGCACGAAGACCCGGCGCGCCGCCGTGTCGATCTCGACCTCGCCGACGCGGATGACCGTGTCCTCGGCCGCGAGCTGTCCGGCGCGCTCGACCCGGCGCAGCAGCGCGTGGATCCGGGCCACCAGCTCGCGCATGCTGAACGGCTTGGTGAGGTAGTCGTCGGCCCCCACGCCCAGCCCGACCAGCACGTCGGTCTCCTCGCCGAGCGCGGTCAGCATGAGCACCGGCACGGGGCGGGCCGCCTGCATCCGGCGGCACACCTCCAGCCCGTCGAGCCCCGGCAGCAGCCGGTCGAGGATCACCAGCTCGGGCTCGGCCCGGCCGTACTCGACCAGGGCCGCCTCGCCGTCCCCCGCCACGCGCACCTCGAAGCCCTCTGCCGCCAGGCGGTCGCGGACCGCCCGCGCGATCGTCTCGTCGTCCTCGACCAGGAGGACCCGTCGCCGCTCTGCCACGGACGAAAGCCTAGAAGTGCCCGGTGCAGACGGCACTCACCGAATCGTGCACATCCAGTGCAGACCGAACGGCCGTCGCACGGTGGTCATGCCCGGCTCACCGGGATGATGGCCGGGGCCGCCGCCGGGGAGCTATCGTCCACCTGGATGGGGGAGATCAGGGCATGGGAGAGACCACGAAGCTCGCGGGGCGCTACCGGCTGCTGAACCCCCTCGGAGGGGGCGCCGTCCGGCTGGCCTTCGACGAGCCGGCGCACCGCGACGTCGTCGTCCGGGAGCTGCGCCCGCCGGCGGAGCTGCTGGAGCGGGCCGCCGGTGACGCGCGCCGTCTCGCCGACCTGCGGCACGGCTCGCTGGTGCCGGTCGCCGACGTGGTGGCCGAGGACGGCGTCGTCTGGGTGGTCATGGAGTTCGTGTCGGGGGCGTCGCTGGAGCGCACCGTGGGGTTACGCGGTCCCCTGCCCGCGCCCCAGGCCGCCAGGGCCGGGGTGTGCGTGCTGGAGGCGCTGTCGGCGGCGCACGCGCTGGGGATCGTGCACGGCCGGGTCGATCCGGGCAACGTGCTGCTCACGCCGACGGGCCGGGCGCTGCTGACGGGGTTCGGGCTGCCGCAGCCGGAGCTGCGGCCCTCGGCCGACCTGTGGTCGCTGGCGGCCACGCTGCACTTCGCCGTCGAGGGCAGGCCGCCGGGCGCGTCCCCGGCTCCGGGCGCCGAGCCGCTGCGGTCGCTGATCCGCGCGATGCTCGACCCGGCCGGGCCGCCGCCGGTCGAGCTGGTGTCCGGGACGCTGCGGCGCCTGGCCCTGGACCGGTCCGCCGGGCCGGACGCGCCCGGCTTTTGAGATACATCGCGATTCGGAACCCCGGCGCGCCCCCACTCGTTGGACCGGCGACGCAGAATGTGGAAGAGGCGGGGCGCGCGCTCCGCGTTCGGAGGATGTTGAGGATGTCGCCAGTCCAGAAGTACGCCGTCGGCGCCGGCGCCGCCGTCCTGCTTTCGCTGATCTTCCTGCCCGGGTGGCTCACGTTGCTGGTCGTCCTCGGCGTCGTGGCCGCACCGGTGGTCGGCTACCTGATGCTCGACCCGTCGCAGCGGGAGCGGCTCAAGCGCGCCCGCAGGCGCGGCATCGGCCACTGATCCCGAGCGGGGCGCGCACGGCGGCGGGGGTCAGGCCCCTGCCGCCGCCGTCTGCGCGTGCACCCGCTGGGTGACGCGCCGCTCCACGAGGAACGACAGGAACGGCACGGTGCCGCCCAGCATGATCCCCAGCATGTACGGCCAGCTCCACCGGGCCTTCATGCCCAGGTTCATGACCGCCACCAGGTAGACCATGTAGAGGAAGCCGTGGACGGGCGCCACGAACTTCGAGATGCCCTCGATGCCGAAGCCGTACCTCAGCACCATGGCCGTGCACAGCACGAGCAGCATCACGCCGACGCAGTAGGCGAGCACCCGGAAGGGCTTCAGAGCCGATTCCACCGTTTCAACCTTCCAGAACCATCTCAGGGGACTGCTTGTGGTGTTCCCGGTCCGTGCGCACGGCGTCGCGGACGAAGTGGAACCACATGAACACGGCGAACCCGGCGAAGATCCACCAGTTGGCGGCGTAGGCGAGGTTGCGCCAGGTGAGGGTGCCGCCGACGACCGGCGGCGCGACCTTGACCTGGGTCAGCGCGCCCGACGGCGGCTGGGCGACGACGTAGCCGTCACGGATCCTGCCGCCGTTCCACAGGTTGACGAGCTGGCCGGTGGACACGGTCTGCACCTGGCCCTGGGGCAGCTCCTCGGGCCGGCGCTGGACGCTGTCGGTGCCCTGCTGCGGTCGCAGCCGGCCCGAGAGGGTGACCTCGCCGGACGGGACGGCCAGCGCGGAGGCGTCGGCCGTGGCCGTCCAGCCGCGGACGACCGGGAGCAGCGTGCCGTCGCCGAGGCGGAGCGGGGTGAGCACCCAGAAGCCCCGGTCGCGGTCGACCTTGCCGCCCGGCGCGTCCACGTCGGGCTGCCGGTCGACGACGAGGAGCTGGCGGGAGGCGTCGTAGACGCCGCTCGCGGTGACGCGCCGCCCGACCGACCTGCCGTCCATCTGGGCGCCCACCGGGGCGAGCGCGGTGACGGCGACGGGCGCGGGATCGGCGGCCGCGCGCGGCTTGCCGGAGTCCTGGAACACCCCGAGCTGCCAGCGGCCGAGCAGGATGAACGCCACGAGGACCACCACCGTCAAGAGGTGGAGCCCCAGCATGCGGGGCGAGAGCACGGTCCTCAGCATGCTTCAACGCTATCCGGCGACGGGACCGGTCCCGCACCCAGCCTGCCCGCCGATCGCATGAAGCCGATCGCGAAAAAGGCACAAAATGCCACAGGTGATCCCGCTAGGCTGCTGCCCATGTCTGAGCAGCACCAGCAGCCCATCGATCCGGCGGGCACCACGCAGCAGTTCCGCGCCTTCGCGCAGCGCTCCGACCAGGAGGCCGCCGCGGAGCCCAAGAAGTCTCCCCTCGTCCCGATCATCGCGGTGGTCGCGGCCGTCCTCGTCATCGGCATCGCCGCCTTCCTCGTCCTGCGCTAGGCCGGGCGGCCTCCCGCACGGCGCCGACGGCCGGCCGACGACGACGGCCATCGGCGCTTTTCGTGCGCCCGCGTGAATATTGTCCGGCCCATGCCATACCGACCAGTCGGTTTCGCTCGATTCACCGATGTTTCCTCCTTCGGCCTTCAGGCAGAACAGGAACTCGGACTCCCGCGCAGCATGGCCAGGAAAGCCGAATCGCCGCCGTGGCGATTCGGCGTCCGATTCGCAGTGACCGCATGATGCGGGAACACGGAGAAATCTGTCGGGGCTGCTGTGTAGGTGACTTCGCCCGCTCCCGGGCCAAGGCATTGAAGGACATCAAGGCGCGGCTGCCACTCAGGCGGCGGGCAGGGATGCCGCGGTTCAAGAAGAAGGACCTGGCCCGCCCGAGCTTGAACTACAGCCGACGTGGTTTTCGGCTCAAGGACGGCCGACTCCATCTGGCGTGCGGAATCGTGCTCACGGTGGTGTGGTCTCGGCAGTTGCCCGCCGCCCCGTCGTCGGTGCGCCTCTACCGCGACGCTCTCGGGCATTGGTACGCCTCGTTCGTCGTGCCGGCGCGGGTCGAGCCGTTACCCGCGACCGGCCGGGTGATCGGGATCGACTGGGGCGTGGCCCAGATCGCGACCACCACCAGCGACGAGCATGACCTCGCGCACGCCGGGTACGGCCGCAAGGCGGCCGAACGGCTCGCCCGATACCAGCGGATGATGGCCCGCCGCAAACCTCAGCCCGGTCAGTCGGCGTCCAAGGGCTACCGCGAGGCCAGACGGCAGGCCGCCAAGGCGCACCGGAAGGTGGCCCGGCAGCGGCAGGACGCGGCGCGTAAGTGGGCGAAGAAGGTCGTGCGCGACCATGACGTGCTGGCGGTGGAGGACTTCCGGCCGAAGTGCCTGGCCAAGACCACCATGGCGCGCAAGTCCGCCGACGCCGCCATCGGCACGATCAAGGCCGAGCTGATCGCCATGGCGCGCAAGCACCGCCGCGACCTGCGCCTGGTGCATCCGGCGCACACCACGATGGACTGCGCGCGGTGCGGAGCAAGAGCCAAGCACGCACTGCCGCTGTCCGAACGCACCTACACCTGCACCACGTGCGGAGCCGTGTCCCCCAGGGACAAGAACTCCGCCCGCGTGATGCTCATCCGGGCTGGTCTGGCCCCGGCTGGTGCTGACCGCGTAAGACCCGACCGTCCGCCGGACAGTCAGGCAGCGTGAGCCAGGAATCCTCCACCCTCAACTACAGGCGGAGGAGCAGTCAACCGGCGGGCTTGACGACCAGGGCGCTGCCGCCGCCCCGCCTGACCGGCTCGGCCACCGCCCGGACCCTGCCCGGGCCGGTGAACTCCAGCGCCGTGGCCGCGCCGATCTCCGCCACACTGGCGAAGCTGTGCCCGCGCGCCTCCAGCTCGGCCCGGTGGGCCTCCAGGAAGGCCGGCTCGGCCTGCGTCTGCGTGGCGTTGCGCTGCGAGGCGCGCGGAGCGGCCACGGCCTCCGGCAGGCCCATGCCCCACACGTACCGGTTGAGCAGGATCTGCAGCACCGTCGTGATGATCGTCGCGCCGCCGGGCGAGCCGACCGCCAGCACCGGCCTGCCGTTCTGGAAGACGATCGTGGGCGCCATGGACGAGCGCGGGCGCTTGCCCGGGCCCGGCAGGTTGGGGTCGCCCGGCGCGGGGCCGAAGGTGAAGTCGGTCAGCTCGTTGTTGAGCAGCACGCCGCGGCCCGGCACGACGATGCCGTTGCCGCCGGTGGACTCGATCGTCAGGTTGTAGGCGACGACGTTGCCCCAGCGGTCCGCCACGACCAGGTGCGTGGTCTCCGGCCCCTCGGCTGCGGTCGGCGTGGACGAGCCGCCCGGGTCGGCGCAGCCGCGGTAGTCGCCGTCCGGCTCGCCGGGCTTGGCCGGCTCGGTCATCGCGAGCGGGCCGACGAGGCAGGCGCGTTCCTTGGCGAAGCCGTCGGACAGCAGCTCCTTCAGCGGCACGCCGGGGATGTCGCCGACGTACGCGTTGCGGTCGGCGAAGGCCAGCCGGGACGCCTCCAGGTACTCGTGCAGGCCGGCCTGCGGCAGCGCCTCGACGATGTTGAGCGCCTCGCCCACGGTCGAGCCGCCGGAGGACGGGGGCGCCATGCCGTACACGCGCAGGCCCTTGAAGTCGACGCGCGTCGGCTCGCGCGTCAGCGCCCGGTAGGCGCGCAGGTCGGACAGCTCCATGAGGCCGGGCCGGACGTTGCGGGTGGCGCCCGGGGCGACGGGCGGCTGCTTGACGGTGGCGACGATCTCCTTGCCGAGCTGCCCGCCGTACAGCCAGCCGGGGCCCCGTCTGCCCAGCTCGCGGTAGGTGTCGGCGAGTTGCGGGTTCCGGAAGACGGAGCCGACGGGCGGCGGCGCGCCGTTCGGCAGGTAGAGGGCGGCGGTGGAGGTGATGTCCTTGAACCTGGCCACGTTCGCCTGGGTCTGGTCGAAGAACGTCTGGTCGACCACGAAGCCCTGCGACGCGACCTCGATCGCGGGCTGGAGCGCCTGCTTGAGCGAGATCGTGCCGAACCGGCGCAGCGCCAGGTCCCACTGGGCGACCGCCCCGGGCACGCCCGCCGACAGGCCGCTGGTGACGCCCTCCTCGAACGGGATGCCCTCGAACGTCGTGGAGGTCATGGCCCGGGGCGCGGTCTCGCGGCCGTCGATGGTGTGGACCCTGCGGTGCCTGGCGTCGTAGAAGACGATGAAGCCGCCTCCGGCCAGGCCGGCGGAGTACGGCTCGGTGACGCCCAGCACGGCGCCGGCCGCCACGGCGGCGTCGACGGCGTTGCCGCCCTGCCGGAGCACGGCGATGGCGGCGCGGCTCGCGTCGTGGTCGACGGTGGCCACGGCGCCGCCGTACCCCTCGGCGACGGGCACCTTGCGGGCGGCGGTGGACGTGACGGGGACGGGAGCGGTCGAGGGAGCGGCTGCGGCCGTCGCGGGCGAGGCGGTGGCCAGCGTGGCGAGGATTGCCGCTGCGGGAGCGATCACACGGCGCATGGCCTCCACGATGGCCCAGGTACGCCCGTCGTGGTAGGGCCCCCTCCCACATGGGACGGACGCGGCGTGCCGTCCGGTTGCCTTAGCGTGGGGGACGTGCGAAAGAAGTCCCGATACGCCCCCGTCCTCGGGCTCATCGTCGCCGTGGCCCAGGTGGTGACGTCGCAGGGAGCCGCGTACGGGCAGCTGCACATCAGGAAGCCGCTGGACGCGCTGTCCTACACGCTGCTGCTCGTGGGGCCGGCGGCGCTGGTGGTGCACCGCAGGTTCCCGGTCGGCTCGGCGGCCGTCGCGCTGCTCGTCACCTACGCGTACACGTGGCTCAACTACCCGCTCGGCCCCGTCTACATCGCCCCGACGATCACGCTGATCACCCTGGTCCTGGTCGGGCGGCGGGCGGTGGCCTGGAGCTTCGCCGGGGTCACGCTCGTGGTGTTCCTCGCCTACGGGCACTTCGGGACCGTCGGGCCGCCCGGGCTCTTCCACGACCTGGCGATCACCGCGTTCATCATGCTCGTGATGGTGGGCTCCGAGCTGTGGGCGATCGCCCGCGAGCGCCGGGCGCAGCAGCAGCGCACGGCCGAGGAGGAGGCCAGGCGGCAGGCCAGCGAGGAGCGGCTGACCATGGCGCAGGAGCTGCACGACGTGCTCGCGCACAACATCTCGCTCATCCACGTGCAGGCCGCGACCGCGCTGCACCTCATCGACGACAACCCCGACCAGGCCCGCACCGCGCTGGCCACCATCAAGACCGCCTCCAAGGAGGTGCTCGGCGAGATGCGCTCCGTGCTCAACGTGCTGCGCGAGGGCGCGCCGCGCTTCCCCACCGCCGGGCTCGACCGGCTCGACGACCTGATCGGGCGCTCCGGCCTGGACGTCACCCTGCGCCGCGAGGGGACGCGTCCGCTGCCGCCGCAGGTGGAGCGCGCCGCGTACCGGATCGTGCAGGAGTCGCTCACCAACGTCGCCCGGCACGCGCCCGGCGCGCGTGTGACGGTCCGGCTCGCGTACGGCGAGCGGGAGCTGGCCGTCACCGTCACCGACACCGGAGCGACCTCCTCCCCGGAACTGTCGGCGCACGGCACCGGCAACGGCATCCCGGGCATGCGCGAGCGCGCCTCCGCCCTGGGCGGCACCCTGGTGGCCGGCCCGTCGGGCACCGGCTTCCAGGTCTCCGCCCGCCTCCCCCTCCCCTCCGACCCGCTCTCCCCCGAGGACACGTGATGATCAGGCTGCTGCTGGCCGACGACCAGGCGCTGGTGCGCGCCGGCTTCCGCGCGCTGCTGGACGCCCAGCCCGACATGACCGTGGTGGCCGAGGCCGCCGACGGCGCGGAGGCCGTCCGGCTGTCGGCCGAGCACCGGCCCGACGTGGTGCTCATGGACATCCGCATGCCCGGCACCGACGGCCTGACGGCGACCCGCCGCATGCCGGAGGGGCCGCGCGTCATCATCCTGACGACGTTCGAGCTCGACGAGTACGTCTTCGAGGCGCTGCGCGGCGGCGCCAGCGGCTTCCTCGTCAAGGACACCGAACCGGCGGAGCTCATCCAGGCGGTCCGCGTGGTGGCTGCCGGCGAGGCCCTGCTCTCGCCCAGCGTGACGCGCCGCCTCATCGCGGAGTACGCCTCGCGCGCCAAGGAGCCGCTGGCGACCGAGACGCTGCGCCAGCTCACGGAGCGGGAGCGCGAGGTGCTGACGCTGGTGGGTGCGGGCATGACGAACGACGAGATCGCGGCCAAGCTGTTCATGTCGCCGGCCACGGCCAAGACCCACGTGAGCCGCGCCATGATGAAGCTCGGCGCCCGCGACCGCGCCCAGCTCGTCGTCATCGCGTACGAGTCCGGCCTGGTCAGACCTGGCTGGGTGTGACCGGCGGGGACAAATCCGGTTGAGGCGGGCGGCCGGGAGTTGGAAGTCTGGCCGAATGCGACGGACGTTCGAGGACCTGGTGGCGGAGGCCGCGGCGGCGCCGGTCGAGGGCTGGGACTTCTCCTGGCTCGACGGCCGCGCCGGCGAGGAGCGGCCCTCCTGGGGCTACGCGCGGCTGCTCGCCGAGCGCATGGCCGGGGCATCGGCGGCGCTCGACATCCAGACGGGCGGCGGTGAGGTGCTGGCCGGGCTGCCCGTGCTGCCGCCCGTGACCGTGGCCACCGAGTCGTGGCCGCCGAACATCCCGCTGGCCGCCGCCCGGCTGCGCGCGCGGGGCGCGGCGCTGGTGGCCGACGACGAGGAGCCGCGCCTGCCGTTCCGCTCGGGCGTCTTCGACCTGGTGACCAGCCGGCATCCGGTGCGGACGTGGTGGGCGGAGATCGCCCGGGTGCTGCGGCCCGGCGGCGCGTACCTGTCGCAGAAGGTGGGCCCGCGCAGCGTGTTCGAGCTGGCCGAGTTCTTCCTCGGCCCGCTGGAGGGCTCCGCCCGCGCCCCGGAGGCGGCCCGGGCCGAGGCCGAGGCGGCCGGGCTCACCGTGGTGGACCTGCGGACCGAGCGGCTGCGGATGGAGTTCCACGACGTCGGCGCGGTGATCTATTTCCTGCGCAAGGTGATCTGGATCGTGCCCGGCTTCACCGTCGAGCGCCACCTCGCGCGGCTGCGCGACCTGCACGACCGCATCGAGGCCGAGGGGCCGTTCGTGGCGCACTCCAGCCGGGTCCTCATCGAGGCGCGCCGTCCGGAGTGAGCGTGCGGGGGCCGCCGCCCAGGGCGTCCACGCAGAGCTGGGCGAACCAGGCGACCCCCGGCAGCATGACCAGCCAGCCGATCAGCGCCCAGCCGAGGTGGACGTGGGTGAGCGCCGCGGCCAGCGCCCGCACTCCCTCCGACGTGACGCCGTCGGCCCGCTCGTAGGTGATCCGGCGCAGCCCGCGCGGGTGATCCTCCGCGGCGGCCACCTCCAGCGCGACCGGGTCCCGGCGGGCGAGCCAGCGGCCGACCGGGGCGCACTGCCCGCACGTCCGGGACACGTGGATCACCGCCGGGGGCGGCGCGACCGGCCGCAGGCGGGGCAGCCAGGGCCGCACGGCCTTCCGGTACGCCTCCCACTGCGCGCCGTACCGGGTGGCGAGCTGCTCCCCCTCGTGCCAGGCGGCCAGGCCCGCGCCGTAGGCGAACGCGACCGCCGCCGCGCCGAGGAACACCACGTCGAGGGTGGACAGCAGGAGGTAGCCGCCGGTCATGGCGGCCTGCATGGGGTTGCGCACGTACGCGTACGGCCCGCCGGTCACCAGCCGCCGCGGCGGGTCGTACGGCAGCGGCGTCCCCCCGCCGGACACCGCGAACTCGCGCACCGCGGCCAGCCCGAGCAGCCCCGGCACCGCCATGGCCTGGGCCAGCAGGCCGAGCGCCCAGGCGGGCTGCCGCCACGCCCCCGTCACCAGCAGCGGCAGCCCCACCCCCAGCCCGGCCGCGAGCGCCACCTGGGCCGCGGCCCGCGCCCGCAACCGGCGGCCGGTCCACGTCCAGCGGGCGACCAGCAGCCCGGGCACCAGCGCGCAGGCGACGGCGACCGACTCGCCCAGCAGCCAGTCGGGCCCGAGCACCAGCACCGGCCGTCCCAGGGGCATCAGCGCCAGGTCCAGCCAGGCCAGCGCGGCGGCCGTGAGCGGCACGGGAGCGCCGGGAGCGGCGAGGGCGGGCACCGCGCCCCACAGCACCGCCCAGCCGAGCAGCAGGTCGACCGGCACGCCCAGCGCCACGGCCCCCTCCGCGTGGAAGCTCCACCAGCCCAGGTGGAGGGCGAGGGCGTTGACGCCGCTCAGCGCGAGCGCGTTCCAGCCGGTGGCGAGCAGGGCGGCGGCGATCCGCGGCTCCTCCGGCCGCCGCACGGCGACGACCGCCGCCACGGCGAGGACCGGGCCCAGCAGGGCCACCGCCCTGATCAGCGCGGCGCTCATGACGCGGACGTCGTGCCGGCTCGGGCGAACGTCTCGGCCAGGTAGCCGGCCGCCTCGCCCAGCCCGTACCGCTGGATGGGGCCGAAGTACCAGGCCGGGTCGAACGTGCGCCGGTAGCGCAGCGACACGGTCAGGTCCGAGCGCGTCCACGCGAACCGGGCCTGCTCCAGGTCCAGCCACCGCGCCAGCGTCGTGTCCGCCACCACGTCGAACACCACCACGCCCGGCCCGCGCTCCTTGACCCGCAGCGTCATCGAGCGCGGCTCCAGGGGAGCGCCGATGCCGAGCGAGCGGCGCGGCGTGAAGGTGATCCGCCGGGTCGCCCCCACCTGGAGTCCCTCGCCCTCGGCCGCGAGCGGTCGCGGGAAGCCGAGGCGCAGGAACGCCGACTCCACCGGCGGGAACCGCGGCGCGAGCGCCAGCGCCGCCTCGACGTCCGCGCCGCCGGTGTGGCGGGTGACGGTGACCATGTTCTCCCTGGGCAGCGAGGTGACCCCCGTGGCGCCCTCGCTGACCAGGGCGAACAGCAGCGGCGTCACCAGCAGACCGACCCCGGTCCCCTTCGTGCGGAAGAAGTCGATGCCCAGCCCCACGAAGAGCCCCACCAGGTAGAACAGCGGCGCCGCGAAGACCAGGCAGACGATCCCCTCCCCCAGCAGCGGCCCGGAGAGCGCCAGCCCGATGGTGATCACGGCCATGGTCGTGCCGAGCGCGCTCTTCGGCCGCGCGGCGAGCGCCACCGTGATCGCGATGACGGCGGGGATGCCCACGTAGAACGCCGCCGACTGCTCCAGGTGCCCCACGTGCAGCACCCGGTAGGCGAGCAACGCGGCGAACAACGCCGCCAGCGCACCGGCCAGCACCTGACGTGACCTGCGCTGATGCGCGCGATCCGGTTCCGCGGACATGACAGACTCCTTGAGCGATCGGTTTAATCAAGTGATTAAACCGTATGATGAGGCGCACCGAACCGGCAAGAGGGAAGATCGATGACGAAGCAGGCAGGGGCCGAGACCCGGGAGCGGCTCATCGAGGCCGCCGCGGAGACGCTGCGCACGGAGGGCTACGCCGGCACCAGCGCCCGCACCATCGCCAAGGCCGCCGACGTGAACTCGGCGCTGGTCTTCTACCACTTCGGCGGGGTCGACCCGCTGCTGCTCGCGGCGCTCGACCGCTCCTCCGAGCAGCGGATGGCCGCCTACGAGGCCGCCGTGGCCGGGGCCCGCACGCTGGAGGAGCTGGTCTCGGTCGCCACCGAGATCTACCGGGCCGACCTGGAGGGCGGCCACATCACGGTGTTCTCCGAGCTGGTCGGGGCCAGCATCGCCCGGCCCGAGCTGCGCGAGGAGATCGTGCGGCGGTCGGAGCCGTGGATCGCGTTCGTGGAGCGCAACCTCGACCGCGTCATCGGCGGGTCGCCGCTGGCCAAGCTGCTGCCGCCGCGCGACCTCGCGTACGCGGCGATCACCTTCTACCTGGGCGTCAACCTCTTCACCCACCTCGACGCCGACCGGTCGCGCACGGAGGCGCTGTTCGCGCTGGCCGAGCGGGTCGCGCCGCGCGCCAAGCTGCTCACCGTGCGCCTCCCCCGCCGCCGCGGGTCCAGGTCCGGCGACACGGGAGAGACATAACTCTCACTGGCCGCATCCGGGACACCACGTTAGGTTGCCGGTAGAGCGCCGTCAGGGCGCCGACGGGAGTGGAGGGCGAGGATGCAGGCGGCCGCTCTGCTCGTCTCCGGGCTCGCCGCCGGCCTTCTCGCCGGCACCGCGTCCTGCACGGCGGTCCAGGGCGGGCTCCTCGTGGGCCTGTCGGACCCCTCCTTGTCCGGGCCCTCAGCCGGGCCGGACAGGCCGGGCGGGACGGCTGTGGCGGCCCGGGTCGTCATCGGGTGGTTCCTGCTGGGCCGGTTCGCGGCCCACACCGTGCTCGGCGCGCTGCTCGGGTGGCTGGGCGCGGCCGTGCAGCCGCCGCCGCCCGTCCGCGCGGCCCTGCTCGTGGGCGCGGGGTGCGCGGTCGTCGTGTTCGCCGTACGGCTGCTGCGCGGCCCACGCCATGCCTGCGGCCCGCGCCACGCCTGCGCCCCGGACCACGCCTGTGCCCCGGACCACGCCTGCGCCCCGCACGACGGCGCGCGGCTCGCGCGGGCACGCGACCGGCTCGCCCGGGGGCATCCGCTCGCCCTGGCCGGGTCGCTCGGGGCGGCCACCGTGCTCGTCCCGTGCGGCGTGACGCTCGGCGTCGAGATGGTCGCGGTCACCAGCTCCTCGGCGCTCGGCGGGGCAGCGGTCATGGCGGGGTTCGTGGCGGGCAGCGCGCCCGCGTTCGCGTTGCTGGGGTACGTGTTGCGGCGCGTCTCGCGCACCCGCGTGGCCCGGCTGGCCGGCGTCGTGGCCCTGGCCGCCGGGCTGTGGACGGCGGGCTCGGGGCTCAACCTGGGCGGCTGGCTCCCCGGCGGCACTCCCCCCGCCGAGGCGGTCACCGGCGGGGACAGGCCCGCAGAGGGGCCGGTCACGGTGTGGGCGACCCGCGACGGCTACCGCCCCGGGCTGGTCAGGGCCCCGGCGGGCGTCCCGGTCGAGATCGTCTTCAGGCTCGCCGACCCCGGCGGCTGCACCCGTACCGTCACCATCGACGGCCGCGACGTGCCCTTACCCGCGACCGTGCGGCTTCCGCCCCAGCCGCGCGGAACGCTGCGCTACGTCTGCGCGATGGGCATGTACACAGGCTTCATCACCTTCTTTTGAGCCCTGGGGAGGAATCGCGGGACGGATCGCCGGGATCGGCGGAGAGGAAGGGAGCGAGGAGCGCGAACAACGCGTCGGGGCGGTCGAGGGGGATGATGTGGCCGCAGTCCTGGAGATGGTGTCCGACCAGGTCATCGGCGATGGGACGGAGCTGGCGCTCGAGCGCGGTGCCGACGGGGTGAGAGCCGACGGCCATGGTGGGCATGGTCAGCCGAGCCGTCGCGACGGCGTCCTGGATCTGCCGCGCGCTGGTGGGCAGGGCCCGGTAATAGGAGAACGCGCAGCGCAGGGCCTCGCTCCCGGTGTACGCGTGGACGAAGGCGGCGCGGATGTCGTCGGGTACTCCTCGCCCGAGCGTTCCCGAGTCGAGGAACCAGTCGATGTACGGGGCCTCGTTGCCGGCCAGGACGGTCTCGGCGAGGCCGGGGACGGCGTGGAAGCCGAACCACCACGGGGCGCCGCCCGCGACGACGTCCTCTGCCCCGGGCAGGCGGCCGAGCAGCGCTTCCATCACGACCAGGCGCCGGACGAGGCCGGGCCGGCGGAGCGCGAGCAGGACGGCGGGGGCGGTGCCCGCGTCGATGCCGACCACCGCCGCCGAGGGCTCGCCGAGTGCGTCGAGCAGCCCTTCGGCGTCGGCGGCGAGGGTGCCTGCGTCGTAACCCTCGACGGCACGTGCACTGGCGCCGAAGCCTCGCAGGTCCGGGGCGATGACCCGGTACCGCCCGGCCAGCCGGCCCATGAGGCCGCTCCAGAGTTGCCAGGTGTGCGGGAAGCCGTGCAGCAGGAGAACCGCAGGTCCGTCCCCGGCGATCGCGACGTTGAGTCGGACGCCGTTCGTCGTGATGCGACGCAGTCGGTGTGCGGTGGTGACGGGCATGACGGCTCCCCGGCTGGTGGTTACCATTGGTGACCACAAAACGATAGGTAACTTTCCGGCCGCTTCCTAGACGGCACTTTCAGGGAAGGTGGTGAGCCACAGGTGACCACCCGAGGAGCCCGGGCCGCCGGTCGTGGGGTACGTGGCGATCTCTTCGATCCCCACTGCCCGACGCGGCAGTTGCTGGACCGCATCGGCACGAAGTGGACGTCCATGGCCGTCAAGACGCTCGCCGACGCCGCACCGGACGAGGTGCGCTTCGCGGAGCTGAGACGCCGGATGCCCGGCGTCTCGCAGAAGATGCTGTCCGTGACGCTGCGAAGCCTGACCCGCGACGGGCTGGTGTCGCGCCGGGTCGAACCGACCGTGCCACCGCGGGTCTTCTACCGGCTCACCGGACTCGGGCTGTCCCTGGAAGCCGCGCTTGCGGGGCTGCGGACCTGGGCGGAGGAGCACATGGCCGAGATCGACCGCGCCAATGAGGCCAACGGCCAGGAGGTCGACGAGGGCCCTGACACCACGTAGGAGATGGAGGTGTCGTCGGCGCAGTGGCTGGTGACGAAGGCGAGACTCGAGGTCGCCCGCATTCACGCCCGGATCACCGACCGGCGGCGAGTACAACTTCTCCTAGCCTCCGGCGATTACGTTCCGCGTCGGCTCGGTCACATGTCACCCTGTGCGCATGGCGTGGTGGCAAGGTGAGGTGGCGGCACCGGCCGTTCCGGCCCCCCGGGTCGGCGACGAGCCGGAGCTGGTGCTGGCCGCGCAGGCGGGCGACCCACGGGCCGCGCACCGGCTCGGCAAGCTCTGCGCCCAGCGCGGCGACCGCTCGGCGGCCCGGCACTGGTGGGAACGCGCCGCTGCGGCCGGCAACGTCGACAGCGCCTACAACCTGGGCGTCTGGCACGAGAAGCACGGCACCCTGGAGGAGGCCGTCGCCTGGTACGAGCGGGCGGCCGGGCTCGGCGACGTCGAGGCCGCGGTCAACCTCGCCACCCTGCTGCTGGAGCAGCGCGGCGACCTCGCCTCCGCGCGCGCCTGGTTCGAGCGGGCGGCCCGCTCCGGCTCCCGGGCCGCGGCCCGCCGGCTGGCGCTGATCTGCGAGGACGCGGGCGAGCTGCCGGCCGCGCGGCAGTGGCACCGCAGGGCGGCCGGGGAGGGCGACCACGCCTCCGCCCACGACCTGGGCTTCCTCGCGTACGCGGCGGGCGACGAGGCCGAGGCCGCGCGCTGCTGGGAGCACGCCACCCGGGGCGGCCACGCCGACTCCGCCTACCACCTGGGGCTGCTCCTCCAGGCGCGCCGCGACCCCGAGGGCGCCGAGGCGTACTACCGGCTGGCCGCCACCAGCGAGCATCCGGGGGCGGCGTCCAAGCTCGGCGGCATCGCGCTGTCGCGGGGCGACGTGCGCACCGCGCGGGCCTGGTACGAGCGGGCCGCGAACGCCGGACGGCCCGACGACCAGCGGATGGCCGGGTACGTGTGCGTGGAGCTGGGCGACCCGGCGGGCGCCGGGCACTGGTTCGGCCGGGCGGCGGCCGCGGGCGACCCGGGATCGGCCTACGGCTTCGCGCTGCTGCTCATCGCCGAGTACGGCGACCTGGCCTCCGGCCGGCACTGGCTGCGGGTGGCGGCGCAGGCGGGGCACCACCACGCGGCCGTGGAGCTGGGCGGGCTGCTGTCGGCGGCCGGGGAGTACGCCGAGGCGCAGCGGTGGCTGTCCAGCCCGCCGCCGCCCGGCTGGGACCGGGTCACCGAGCCCGAGCTGGCCGCGCGGGCCGAGCTGGCCGCCGCCACGACCGGCCGCCGGGGCGGCGTGCCGCTGGCCGTGCACGAGCTGTCGGAGCTGCTCGGCACCTGGGACCTGGTGACCAGGCCGCTGCGCGACCACAGCGGCGTCGTGCGGTGGCTGGTGGAGCGCAGCGGCCTGCACGCGAGCGCGATCGAGCACTTCGCCTCGGTGCGCGGCACGCTGCTACGGCCCGGCAGCTCGCCCTGGCCGAGCCAGGGCGAGGTCGAGCACGTCCTGCAGACCGCCCGCGACCTGCGGCGCCGCCTCGGCGTCCACTGAGGCGGCGCCGTCCACTGAGACGGCGGCGTCCACTGAGGCGGCGGCGTCCGCTGAGGCGGTGTCGTCCGCTGAGGCGGCGTCGGACGGGTCAGGCGGCCAGGACGTCGGCCACCGGCGTGCAGAGCAGCCCCAGCGCCTCGGCGACCGGCGCGTTGGTGAGCTTCCCGTCATGCGTGTTGAGGCCGGCCGCCAGCGCCGGGTCCTTGGCCAGGGCGTCGCGCCAGCCGAGGTTGGCCAGCTTCACCGCGTACGGCAGCGTGGCGTTCGTCAGCGCGTAGGTGGAGGTGTTGGCCACCGAGCCCGGCATGTTGGCCACGCAGTAGAACACCGACTCGTGGACCTTGTAGGTCGGCTCGGCGTGCGTGGTCGGGCGGGAGTCCTCGAAGCAGCCGCCTTGGTCGATGGCGATGTCCACGAGCACCGAGCCCGGCTTCATGCGCGAGACCAGGTCGTTCGAGACGAGCGTCGGCGCCTTGGCGCCGGGGATGAGGACGGCGCCGATGACCAGGTCGGCCTGCAGCACCTCCTGCTCGATCGCGTACGAGGTGGACACCAGGGTCTTCAGACGGCCCTGGTAGATCGCGTCGATGAAGCGCAGGCGGTCGACGTTCGTGTCGAGCACGGTGACGTCGGCGCCCATGCCGACGGCGATCTGCGCGGCGTTCAGGCCGGAGACGCCGCCGCCGATGACGACCACCTTGGCGGGAGCCACGCCGGGCACGCCGCCCGGCAGGACGCCGCGGCCGCCGTTGAAGCGCATCAGGTTGTACGCGCCGACCTGCGGGGCCAGCCGTCCGGCGACCTCCGACATCGGCGCGAGCAGCGGCAGCGCGTTGCCGACCTGGACCGTCTCGTACGCGATGCCGGTCGTCCCCGCCGACAGCAGCGCGTCGGTGCACGGCCGCGACGCCGCCAGGTGCAGGTACGTGAACAGCACCAGCCCCTCGCGCAGCCGGTGGTACTCCTCGGCGATGGGCTCCTTGACCTTGAGCACCATGTCGGCCTGGGCCCACACGTCGTCGGCGCCGTCGATCATCTTCGCGCCCGCCGCGAGGTACTCCTCGTCCGGGATGTGCGAGCCGAGGCCCGCGCCGCGCTGGACCGTCACCTCGTGGCCGTGGCGCACCAGCTCGTGGACGCCCGCGGGCGTGGCGGCGACCCGGTATTCATGGTTCTTGACCTCGGCAGGCACGCCGATCTTCATCGCGGAATCCTTTCGGGACGTGCTCCGGCACGGCGCGCACCGTGCCGGAGGGGAGGTGTTACAGGCGGGACCATGCTTCGGTGAGGACGGACCGGAGGATCGACCCGATCTCGTCGAACTCGCGCGGCCCCGCGATGAGCGGGGGCGCGAGCTGGATGACCGGGTCGCCCCGGTCGTCGGCGCGGCAGTAGAGGCCCGCGTCGAACAGCGCCTTGGACAGGAAGCCGCGCAGCAGCCGCTCCGACTCGTCGGCCGTGAACGTCTCCTTCGTGGTCTTGTCCTTGACCAGTTCGATGCCCCAGAAGTAGCCGGAGCCGCGCACGTCGCCGACGATCGGCAGGTCGCGCAGGCCGTCGAGCGTCGCCTGGAACAGCGGCTCGTTGCGGGTGACGTGGCCGAGCAGGTCCTCGCGCTCGAAGATGTCGAGGTTGGCCAGCGCCACGGCCGCCGAGACGGGGTGACCGCCGAAGGTGTAGCCGTGGGCGAACATGTTGTCGCCGTCCTTGAACGGCTCGAACAGCCGGTCGTGGGCGATCATCGCGCCGATCGGCGAGTAGCCGGAGGTCATGCCCTTGGCGCAGGTGATGATGTCGGGCACGTAGTCGAACTTCTCGCCGCCGAACATCGTGCCGAGGCGGCCGAAGGCGCAGATGACCTCGTCGGAGACGAGCAGCACGTCGTACTCGTCGCAGATCTCGCGCAGGCGCTGCCAGTAGCCGGGCGGGGGCGGGAAGCAGCCGCCCGCGTTCTGCACCGGCTCGGCGAAGACGGCCGCGACCGTGTCGGGGCCCTCCATCTCGATGGCGCGGGCCACGCGGTCGGCCGCCCAGATGCCGTACTCCTCGGGCGTCATGCCCTTGACGCCGGTGATCTCGTCGGCGCGGTAGTGGTTGGTGTTCGGCACGCGGACGGAGCCGGGGACGAGCGGCTCGAACATCTGCTTGAACGCCGGGATGCCGGTGATCGACAGGGCGCCCTGCGGGGTGCCGTGGTAGGCGATCTGGCGGCTGATGACCTTGTGCTTGAGCGGCTTGCCGGTGAGCTTGAAGTACTGCTTGGCCAGCTTCCACGCGGTCTCGACGGCCTCGCCGCCGCCGGTGGTGAAGAAGACCCGGTTGAGGTCGCCGGGCGCCATGGCCGCCAGCCGCTCGGCCAGCTCGGCGGCCTTCGGGTGGGCGTAGGACCACAGCGGGAAGAAGGCCAGCTCCTGGGCCTGCTTGGCGGCGGCCTCGGCCAGCTCGCTGCGGCCGTGACCGGCCTGGACGACGAAGAGTCCCGCCAGCCCGTCGAGGTAGCGCTTGCCGTGGATGTCGTAGATGTACGAACCTTCGCCCCGGACGATCGTCGGGATCTCTGCCTGCTCATAGGCGCTATGCCTGGTGAAGTGCAGCCACAGGTTGTCGTGCGCGGCCTTGAGGATGTCGTTTTCCGGCTGCGTCATGGTTATCTTCCCTTGCGTCTGATCTCACCACAGTGTGCATGTTCACCTGCGGATTGCCAAGTGAAAGCGTCGCGACACTCTGCAAGAAAACCGAGATCCGCAGAACCGCTATGTAACCGCTACGAAATCCGCAGTAGATTTGCGCGCGGGTCCTGCTCGTTTCCCGCGTTGTGGGGGCGTCTGTGATCCAATGAGACGTTGACTATCGAAACAACCCCGGGGGATCGTCCCGTGACTCCTGACCAGATAGAGAAGGCCGTCGCCGCCGCCATGCCACAGGGCGTCGACGAGCTCAGGCGGCTCGCCGCCATCCCGTCCGTCGCCTTCCCCGGGCATCCCGAGGAACCCGTGTACGCGGCCGCCGCCCTGACCGAGGAGCTGCTGCGCTCGGTCGGGCTGCCGCACGTCCGGCAGATCCCCGTCGAGGGCAGCTTCCCCGCCGTGTACGGCGAGGCGCCCGCGCCCCCCGGCGCGCCCACGGTCCTGCTGTACGCGCACTACGACGTGCAGCCCGCCGGCGACCCCGCCGCCTGGCGCACCCCGCCGTTCGAGCCCACGCTGATCGACGGGCAGCTCTACGGCCGGGGCACCGCCGACGACAAGTCCGGCGTCATCTCGCACGTCCTCGCCCTGCGCGCCTTCCAGGGCCGCTTCCCCGTCGGTGTGAAGGTCATCGTGGAGGGCCAGGAGGAGTACGCGGGCGAGCGCCTCGAGGCGTTCGTGGACCGCAACCCCGACCTGCTGCGGGCCGACGCCATCGTCGTCGCCGACACCGGCAACCCGCGCGTCGGCGACCCCTCCGTCACGACGTCCCTGCGCGGCATGGCGGCGTTCACCATGGAGGTCCGCACGCTGCGCGAGTCCGTGCACAGCGGCCAGTTCGGCGGGGCCGCCCCCGACGCGCTCGCCGCGCTCATGCGCATGGTCACCTCGCTGCACGACGACAACGGCGACGTCCGCGTCCCCGGGCTGCCGCGCGGCACGTTCCTCGGGCAGGGGCCGTCGGAGGAGGAGTTCCGCCGGACCGCCGGGGTGGTCGACGGCGTCTCGCTCGTCGGCTCCGGCTCGCTGGCCGACCGGCTGTGGGCGTCGTACGCCATCACCGTGACCGGCCTCGACGTGCCCACGGTCTCCGGCGCCATCAACGCCGTCCAGCCGGCGGCCCGGGCCCGCGTCACCGTCCGCATCCCGCCGGCCGGCGACCCGAAGACCACGGTCAACGCCGTCGTCGAGTTCCTGCGCCAGGTGGCGCCGTGGGGCGCGCAGGTGGCGTTCGGCGACTTCACCGTGGGGTCCGGCTTCCAGGCCGACTCCGGCGGCAAGGCCCGCGCGGCCCTCAACCGCGCCATGGAGCGCGCCTTCGGCCGCCCGCCGCGCGACGTCGGCGCGGGCGGCTCCATCCCGCTGGTCAACACGCTGCTGCGGCAGTACCCGGCGGCGGAGATCCTGCTGTTCGGCGCGGAGGACGAGGAGGCGGCGGTGCACGCGCCGAACGAGCGGGTGGACCTGGAGGAGCTGCGCCGGGTCGCCACGGCGGAGGCCCTCTTCCTGGCGGAACTCGGCGCCCCGTCAGCGCTCGGGGTCTGACTTTTCTGGGGGGCTTCACCCCAAGGTCTTCACCTTCGGGGGTCGCTTCGCGACGTGGGGGCTCAGGCAGCGCCCGGTGGGGGGCTCGGCGCCCCCCACACCCCCACAAGGGCGCGGCAACCGCAGCCTGGCCTGCCATAACTGGTGGTTCGGCTCTGCCACAGCGAGCTCTCCTCTCGTGGCTCCGTGTGGGCATCGTGGCACGAGCACCCACCGGGGCGCCCACGGATCTGCCCCCCATCTGCCCCTTGACTGCCCCTCCATCTGGCGTTCCCAGGGATCATCGGACGGGCCAATGTGGGGCCATGCACGCCACCACGGACCGACGCCGGACCGGCCGCCGGGGAGTCGCTCCCTTGCCGGTGGGCACTGTGCAGCTCGACTGGTCACTCGATCAAGGACAGACGTGGTCGACGAGCGGCACCTTGCAGGCCCCGACGGACCAGCTCGACAAGGCCACGCGCATGCTGTTGCTGACCTGTATGACCATGACGGGAAGCACCGGCTATGCGCTGTGGCGAGTATCGGGCTGGCCCACCACGGAGCCCAACGGACCACCAACGGTGATTTTGCACAGCGACGGCAGAGTCCCGTGAACGCCCTGACCACCGGGCTCCGCCCGTACCCACCGAAGCACCTCCATGACCTTGGCTCAAGCCGGGGCGCGCTGCTCGCTTCCCACCTCTACCTGCCGCGATGGGCAGAAAGGCCCTCAGGAGTTCCAACCCGCCCCGGATCCCGCCGACGCGCCGACCAAGCCCCACAAAGGTCACTCTCAGCCGGAAAGAGTCGACGATGAGGACCGAGCCTGCTCCCTTTGAACCCGATCACCTGAGGTGGGAGCCGTTCCAGCGCCCAGACCAGCCATGCCGGATCAGGGACACCGCGTCCTGCTGCGCCTATGAATTGGTGTCGCAGGGTGGCCAGTACCTGATTCTGCGGTTGACCCGGGAGGGCTACGAAGAGACCGCGCGAGGCCCTCACCGGGTGGCCGTCGTCATGTGGGATCGGCTCATCACCGCCCACGGCCGGAGCCACCGCCGCCAGAACCCCGACTCGGGGGACGCCTGCGACCACCCACCCACCTCGCGAAGGCTCCGGCGGAGCTTCCTCTCACCACGGTGAGACGACAGCCACTCCCCTGCCTCCAGAGGATGACAGCCATGGCTGCGACCGACGGCGTCAGTCAGAGCATCAAGCGTCCCGCCTTGCCTCCTGCTCCCGGCGGGATCCCGGGGACCCGCCGCTGATCAGGGCGAGGGCGGTGGCCAGGTCGTGGCCGGTGGGGGCCCGTTCGGGGTCGATCAGGCACTGGGCCATGACGCCGGTCAACAGCGCCTGGTGGAAGCCGCCGACCGCCCAGGCGTCGGGATGGCCGGGGTCGAGGCCGGCGAGCACCTGGGCCAGGCCGAGACGGGCGTGCTCAAGGCCGGCGGCCAGGTGGGCGCGGGCCTGCTCGGCGTGCTGGACCTGCCCGATGACGTCGAAGGTGGCCGCCCACAGGGGCCGGTAGGTCTCGAAGGTCGTGAGGATCCGCGTCCAGGCCGCCTCGAAGCGCTGCAGCGGGCCGGCCTCGGGGTCGGCGGGAACGGCGGCCAGCGCCTGGGCGAGCTGCTCGCCCCATTCCTGCGAAGCCTGCGACAGGGCCTCGTTGAGCAGCGCCTCCTTGGAGCCGAAGTGGTAGCCGACGGCCGCCATGCTGACCCCGCCGGCGGCGGCGGTGATGTCGCGGATGCTGGTGCGCGCGTAGCCCTTGTCGTACAGGCAGCGTTTGGCCCCGGCGATCAGATCTTCGCGGTTCCCCATGGCTCGCACCCTATACCAAGAATCAGACGATCGACTTAGGCGATTGCCTAAGTCGATCGTCTTGCGCGATCGCCTAAGTCGGTTGTACGGTTCTCGCCGTACGGGAGATCCGTACGTGAGATCACTGATGCGAGGAGATGGACAGATGACCGACATGGGCAAGGTGGCGGCAGGACTGACGGCCCTGGGCGTCGCAGGGGCGATCCTGAGCCCCTCGGCGGCGGCCGCGGAAGGCGGCGCGCTGGTCCGCACCGACCGTGGGCCCGTGCGGGGCATGGTCGCCGACGACCATCGCTCGTTCCTGGGCATCCCGTACGCCGCCCCGCCGGTGGGCGAGCTGCGCTGGCGGGCGCCGCGTCCCGCCCCGGCCTGGACACAGCCGCTCCAGGCCACCACCCCGGGCCCGATGTGCGCGCAGACCGGCGACCACCTGGGCGGCGACAGCCTCAGCGAGGACTGCCTCTACCTGAACGTGACCACCCCTCGCGCCCGCTCCGGAGAGAAGCTGCCCGTCATGGTGTGGCTCCACGGCGGCAGCTTCAAGGACGGCGCCGGCCACCTCTACGACGCCCGCCGCCTGGCCGTCCAGGGCGAGGCCATCGTGGTGACCGTCAACTACCGGCTCGGCGCCTTCGGTTTCCTGGCCCACCCCGCCCTGCGCGACGCCGACGGCCTGTCCGGCAACTACGGGCTCGCCGACCAGCAGGCCGCCCTGCGCTGGGTCCGGCGCAACGCCGCCGCCTTCGGCGGCGACCCCGGCAACGTGACGCTGTTCGGCGAGTCCTCCGGCGCCGTGGCGGTCTGCGCCCACCTGGCCGCGCCCGGATCGGCCGGGCTGTTCCACCGCGCGATCCTGCAGAGCGCCCCCTGCACCGCCCCATGGGCGCCCTCCCTGGCCATGGCCAACAACCCGCGTCCCCGCGCCCAGGCCGAACGCGACGGCCAGGCTCTGGTCGAGCGGCTGGGAGTCGGCGAGTCGCCGACCGCCGAGCAACTGCGCGCCGTCCCGGCCGACAAGCTGCTGCAGGCCGCCTCCGACCCGGCCCAGCCCGGCTTCGGCCCGGTCACCGGCGGCGCGTTCCTCCCGCTCGACCCGGCCCGCGCGGTCGCCACCGGCCGCTCACAGCGGGTGCCGGTGCTGTACGGCATCAACCGCCACGAGCAGCGCATGCACGTCTGGGGCCTGGAGATGGCCAAGTACCGAGGCCCCATCCCCGCCGACCGCTACGACGACGAGATCCGCGCCGCCTTCGGCGCCGACGCCGACAAGGTCCTGGTCCGCTACCCCCTGTCCGCCTACGCCTCGCCCAGCCAGGCGCTGGCCACCGCCCTGACCGACGCCCAGTACGCCCGACCCGCCCTCGACACCGGCAAGGCGCTCTCCCGCCACGTCCCGACCTACGCCTTCGAGTTCGCCGACGCCGACGCGCCCTGGTTCGCCGCCTTCCCCAAGCCGTACGACATGGGCGCCTACCACGCCGCCGACCTGCCGTACCTGTTCGACGTCGGCTACACCCAGCCCCTCACCGGCCCGCAGCGCCGGCTCGCCGACCACATGATCGGCTACTGGACCCGGTTCGCCCGCACCGGCGACCCCAACGGCTCGGGCGCACCCACCTGGCAGCCCTTCACGACCGCCCGCCCGTACGTCCAGTCCCTGGCGCCCGGCGACGACGGCATCAAGCCCGCCGACTTCGCCCGCGACCACGACTACGACTTCTGGACCTCACTCCACGGCTGAGACGTTCGAGGACTTCTCCGGGTGGTTCTCAACCCAAGGTCTTCACCTTCGGGGGTCGCTTCGCGACGTGGGGGCTCAGGCAGCGCTCGGTGGGGGGCTCGGCGCCCTCCACACCCCCACAAGGGCGCGGCCCTCGCTCACGCTCGGACGTCCTGATCGGGGCTGCGCCCCGAACCCCGGGCGAGGGGGCTCCCGCCGCCTCGCGCTCCCCCACCTTGGCCATGACCACATCACGACAGGTCAGCATCACGTCAGGTCAGCCAGGCAGGTCAGCAGGCCACGACGCGAAGCACGGCAGTCGACACCCGCTGCGCTGAAGATCAAGGCGTCTTCTGGCGATCGGCAAGGCGCCGTTCTTCGCCTTGGTCGGTCGGCGCCAAGACAACTTGACAGGACCCGCACAAAGCGAAGGAATATCCATCCGCACATGCTTCCAAGCGCCTTGATCTGCCTGGACGGTGCAGGGCGAGTTCAGGGAACGCAGCATGGCATTATGCTAAAATTGCGAAACTCTCACAGGGGCGAAGCACCTTAGATGTAGCTCCAGAACCCTCAAACAGAGCTGTGCCCCGGGCTGCGTGCAAGCAGAGGCATTCCCGGGGCTTATGCATCGATGCTGACACGCCATCCCGGGCGAGAGAGGCGAGGCGGTGGACGAGCGCGAGGCCGAGCATCTGTGCGGGGTGCTGTCGTCGACCCTCGTCAGTCCGGGCGCTCCCGACGGGAGGCGACGGAAGCAGAGTGTCACACCTTCTTGACGACGATCGAGTCCGGGACCAGCTTCTCCAGGTCGTCCACGTCCGAGGTGAAGACGGTGACCTGACCTTTCTGCTGTCGCGCGACGACGGCGAGCACGGCGTCGATCGCGTACTTGTGGCCGTGCAGCCCGGCCTCCGTCAGGAGCCGGCGGGCCCGGCGGGCCTGGTCCTTTCCCAGGTCGGCGACGTTGAGCCGGGAGAGCACCCAGTCCCAGCGTTGCTCAGTGATCCTTCCGTCGCACGCCTCGACCACCGTCATGGGAGACGTCACCACGTCGGCCTGGCCGCGGGCGGCGAGGTCGAGCAACGCGATCATCTTCCTGTCGCCCCGCACGGCGAGGGACAGGGCCCCGCAGTCGAGTATGAAGATCCGTGGCGGCTGCCCGCACTCGCCGCTTCGCCTGCTCACGCCGCCTCTTCTGCCTTGCGCTTCCCGCCGGCGCGGCGGCGTTCGTGCTCGGCGTCGAGCTCGTCAAGTTCCTTGCCCGCCGCTGCACGTTCGTCCTCGGTGACCGGCCCGTACTCTTCCTCAAGCCAGTTCACCAGCCCCAGCAACCGGTCGCGGTCTCGCTTGACGCGCAGCGCCTCGGCGACATAGGCCGACAGGCCACGCTCTGCCGCCTCGGCGCGGATCTCATCGAGGAGTTCCTCGGGGATCGTCACCGTCACTTTCTTGGTTGCCATACTTGAGACCATACTCCTGGTATCGGTCTTCTTACCAGAATTCCGCGGGTCAGAGTTCGAAGTCCTGGCAGCCGTAAGTGGCGGCCTCCTCGAAGTGGCCGGGGAGCGGGTGCAGGTCGACCACGGCCACGGTGAGCGTGTGGATCCCTCCTCACTCTTGTCCGGAGGCGCGAACGGCTCTCCCGATGCGCTGACGACCTCGACACTATGGCCGCATGGCCATCTTGCATAAGATCAGTATTGCTATGACGTTATGCTCCTGGCGGGCATGACGGCGGGGCGTCGTCCACGGGCGGAGCTCGCGCGGGTCGCGTACGGCATGGCGGGGCCGTGCGCGCGGACGCGGCGGTGAGCTGCGCGGCCTCACATTCCGGGGTGCTGCGCTGTCGTACTCCACGGAAGGTCACGCCATCCACGAACCGGCACCCCGCCGTCACCGGCAGGAGTCGCCGGCAACCCGCTAAGGAGAAACCGCATGGACACGACGAACAACGGTGGCCGCCGGGCTCTGGTGGTCGGCCTGGGCGTCAGCGGGATCGCGACGGCGCTGCGGCTGCGGCAGATCGGCTGGACGCCGGTCATCGTCGAGCGGGCCGCCACCCGGCGGTCCGGTGGATACTTCATCGCGCTGTTCGGCGCGGGCCGTGCCGCGGCCCAGCGCCTGGGCATCCTGGACAACCTCACCGATCGGGGGCCGGAGGGCTCCGCCTACGACATCGACCGGGCCGGCAACCGCCGCCCCGGGCTGGGTTTCAAGGACTTTCCCGGCCGGCCGTGGATGATGATGCGGGCAGACGTGGAGGAGGCCGGTTTCGCCGCGCTGCCGCCCGATGTCGAGATCCGTCACTCCACGGTGCCGACGCGGATCGAGCAGGACCCCGACGGCGTGGACGTCACACTGGCCGACGCCGCCCGCGGGACCACGGTCACCGAACGCTTCGATCTCGTCGTCGGCGCGGACGGGCTGCGCTCCACGGTGCGGCGGCTGGCGTTCGGGCCGCACGAGGACTACCTGCGCCGGATGAACTACATGGTGGTCGCCTTCCAGCTCACCGACGCGCTCCCCGGCCACGACCGGACCGACTCCGTCATCCTGGCCGAACCGCAGCGGTCGCTGTGGATCTTCCCCTTCAAGGACCGCCCGCCGACCGCGATGCTGAGCTACCACACCGACGACGTGGACGCCGAGTTCACCCGCCCCATGATCGACCGGGTGCGCGAGGTGTTCGGCCCGGAGCCGACCGGCGCGGCGCTGGGGGCGGCGCTGGACACGCTGGAGTCGGCCGACGAGGTGCTGTTCGACTCGGTCGAGCAGGTGCGCATGGACCGCTGGCACCGCGGCCGGGTGGTGCTCGTCGGCGACGCGGCCTGGTGCGTGACCCTGTACGCGGGGATGGGCGCATCGAGCGGGATGGCCGGGGCCGACCTGCTGGGCACCATGCTGGCCCGCCACCCCGGCAGCGTGACCGGGGCGCTGGCCGCATGGGAGCGGCAGTTGCGGCCCTCCATCGGCTACCTCCAGGGGAACGGCTTGCAGATGCGCAGCCTGTTCGTCCCGGCCACCCGCTTCGAACTGGCGCGGCGCAAGGCGATGGTGCGGATGAGCAAGATGCCGATCACCTCCCCGCTGATCCTCCGCTGGAGGACCAAGGGCAAGGCGGCCCGGATGAAGGACATGGACTTCTCCCACCCCGGCCTGGCGCTCGCCGGGCCCCGCTGAGCCTCACCGGCTGGTGGTGGCCTGTTCGACGAGGGCCACGGTGGCCCGCGGGTCGGCGACCTCGACCACGAGGCGGGCGTAGCGCTCGTCGGCCAGCTCGATGACCACGGTCCTGGCCGCGTCGTGGACGTCCCAGAAGACCTTCTCCCCGTCGAGGCGGAAGGTGCCGGCCGTGATGACGCCGGGGATGTTGACGCCGGGAGCGCGCAGGCCCTTGAAGAAGCCGCTGACGATGCCGGGATCGGCGGTGGCGCCGCGGACGTTGGCCAGCGGGATCGCCAGCCGGCTCTTGAGCGCCCAGAGCTTGTCGAGCCCCTCGATCTCCACGACCAGGGTGTCGCCGTCGATGCTGATCTGTGCCATGTCGAAGCTCCTTACGGGTGGCGGGTGAGCCGGTGGGCCAGGGCGGCGCCGGCCTGGTCGACGTTCGTGCCGGAGGTGCCGGCTCTGGCCCGCAGCCGGAGCCCGAGGATCGTCGCGGTGAGCGCGAAGGCCACGTCGTCCTCGTCCTGCCGGGCGTTCTCGGCCGGGGAGTGCTGCTCGCCCGGGGGGTGCTGCCCGGCCGGGGAGTGCTGCCCGGCCGCCGTCCTGGCGGCCTGGTCGAAGGCGGCCAGGACGGGGGCGAGCTGGTCGGCGACCTCGCGGTCCACCGGTGCGCGTTCGACCACGGCCATCAGCAGCAGGTTCAGGCCGGCCTCCTCAGCGGGCTCGCCGACGGCCACGTGCAGCGCCTGGGCGAGGTCGCCGGCGCCGGCGACGCGGTCGATGAGGGGGGCGATGTGGTGCTCCAGGGACCAGCGCAGCGCGGCCTGGTACAGCCCCCGCTTGCTGCCGAAGGTCTTGTACAGGCTGTTGCGGTGCACGCCGAGGTGGGTCACCAGGTCGTCCATGGAGATGCCGTCGTAGGACCGGGTGGAGAACAGCTCGGCCGCCGACCGGATCACGGTCGCCTCGTCGAAGCCTCGGGGTCGTCCCATGGCTTGAGCATGGCAGTTTAGGAATGAACAGTCAAGAACGTTCGTTCCTGAACTCGGCGATCCCTATTCGATCATGGTTCCGCAGCGGTACCCCTCCACCCGCTCCGGGTCGAGCTGGAGGTGGGCGAGGTTGGTGGTCTCGATGGGGCGGCGGAAGGTCTCCTGCTTGTCGCAGTCGTACAGGACGTACGTGCCGTCGCTCTCGCCGAGGAGCATCATCCAGCGCCCGCCGTACAGCGGCTTGTCGTTCTCGGCGTTCTTCAGGACGGCCCACTGGTCCTGGAAGCCGACGTAGCCGAGCAGGTCGTCGGCCTGGCCGGTGTCGCGCACCTCGACGGCGGCCTCGATCATGCTCAGGATCAGCACGAAGCCGACCCCGAGGCCGGTGAGGGCGCACACGAGGATCTTCATGCCGGCGCGGCCGACCGGCCTGCGGCGCATGAGCCGGAACGGCACCACGAACGCCAGGACGCCCAGCCCGACGGCGACGACGACCATGAGCCCCACCGTCAGGTCGGCGACCAGGTTGACCAGGCCCCAGTACGTCGCGCCGCACCACAGCGCGGCGAGGACGGCCACCGTCCAGGGACGGGCGCGCACCGCGGCGAGCAGCCGGCCGGCCGCGCCACGGGTGATCCGGTCGATGAGCCAGCCGAGCCCGACGACGGCGCCCACGGCCGGGACGAGCGCGAGCACGAGCAGGATGAGCGTGCCCATGAGGCGTCCGAGCAGGACGGACTGGTCGATGCCGGCCTGCTGGGGGTTGATGCCGAACACCCAGTAGATCTGCTCGATGCCGAGGTACAGCACCGCGTACAGGCCGACGCCCACGGGCACGACGACGGAGCCGATGCGTTCGAGGATGGTGAGCACCCCGCCGCCGCCTTCGCCGTCGCCGTCGCCGTGGCCGTTCGAGGGGGCGGGAGAGGGCTGCTCGACCGGCTCTTGGCGCAGTGAGGGGGTGTTCATCCTGGGGGTCGCTCCTTGGTGCTGAGGGGAACGATGGTGGCACACGGCCCGGGACCCGGCCCTCCTCGGGTCGTTAACCGGTGGATCATCGCGGCGGCCTCGTACCAGACTGAGCTTCATGAGCGCAGAGGAGCTGGTTGCGGCGGCCGCGTACGGCGAGGCCGAGGAGGTGCGGCGGCTGCTCGCCGGCGGTGCGCGAGCGGACGAGCCCGACGAGTACGGCAGCACCGCCCTCTACCGGGCCGCCGTACAGGGCCGCGCGGAGATCGTCCGCATGCTGCTGGCCGCGGGCGCCGATCCCGACCACGAGAGCGGGGGCGACGGCGAGGGGCTGCCGCTGTGCGCGGCCGCGGTCTGCGGACACCTCGACGTGGTCGACGCCCTGCTCGACGGCGGCGCCGACCCCGATCGGCGGGAGGACGTCGCGATCACCGGGAGGACCGCGCTCCACTGGGCCGCCTCGACCGAGCACCTCGCGGTCGTGCGCGCCCTGCTCGCCGGGGGCGCCGCGCCCGACGTGGAGGACGCGATCGGCCGCACGGCGCTGTCCCACGCCGCCCAGCGCGGCGCCACCGCCGTGGTGCGGACGCTGCTCGACCACGGGGCCGACCCCGCGCACCGCGACCGCGGGGGCCGGAGCCCGGCGGATTTCGCTCGCCCGTACGTGGGCCGCGACATCGAGGCGGAGCTGCTCGCGGAGGTCACGGTCCCGCCGGGGGGAAGCGTCGCGGTCCGCCGCGAGCGGTCGGAGGGCGGCGATGAAGGGGTCGTGGTGGAGGTCCGCGGCGAGCGGGGCGACCTGCGCTCCGGGCGGACGCTGGGCACGGGCCACGCCGAGATCGTCCGCCTGCTGGAGAGCCTGGAGAGCCTGGAGAGCAGCGCCTAGCGGACGTCAGGCGCGGGCCGGCGGGTAGCGCGTGACGTCCACGGCGAGGAGGTCGGCCAGGAAGGCCGCCTGCCGCGGGTCGTCCCAGTCGCCGACCTCGTCCCCGTGGATGGCGGCCCACACGCCCCACTCCAGCAGCATGTACGTCAGAGCCGTCGGCCACAGGTCCCACTCCCGCGCCGTCAGCCCCACGTGACGCAGGTACGCGTCGCGGAAGACGGCCCACTCCCCCGCGTCGAACAGCCTCGGCGGTCCGTCCGGCAGGTCGTTGCCGAACAGCAGCACGGCCAGGGCCAGGTCGAGCAGCCTCGGCGCCCGTTCGCCGTTGTCGGGATCGACCAGGACGGGCCCGGCCGCGCCGTACACGAGGTTGACCCTGAGAACCTTGTCGCGACCCGCGACGTCGTCGTCGATCGAATCCTCGTCGTGGTCCGGCCACGCGAAACCGGGCAGTCCGGGCGAGTCCGCGGCGCCGCCGGCGGCGTGCAGGCGGCGTGCAGGCGGCCCAGCAGGTCGCCGGCGGCGCGGATGTCCGCCGGCGAGCCGTCGTAGCCGCGCCCGTCGATCCACGGATAGGCGACCCAGTCGTCCCCGGCGATCCTGTGCGGCCCGGCCAGCGGCGTCACCACGGGCAGGCTAAGGCCCGCGAGGTGCCGCACCCACCGGCCCATGGCCTCGGCCGCGCGGGTCCGCTTGACGGCTACGGCCGCTCCGCCGATCACGCCGCGGAACACCGGGGCGTAGGGGTAGACCGACTCCTGCGGCTCGATCCCGAACCGCGCGAACACCTCGGAGTAGTCGTTCGTCACGAGCCCCGACCTAAGGGACGCGCGGGAGGCCGTCGCGCTGGTCCTGGACCGGCCGGTCGAACGCGGCCCGCAGCTCCCGCAGCCCCTGCGACCGGTCCGCGTCCCTGCTGTCCGCGACGTGGTCGTGCAACGCCAGGAACAGCGCGCGTGCGCGGTCGTACCGCTCCTCGCTCCACCGCCGCAGCCGTTCCAGCGCGTGCCGCACCTCCGGGAAGTCCGCGGGGAAGAGCGACAGCCCGATCTCGGCGAGTGCCGGGCGGCTCACGTCGGTGAAGTAAAAGGCGCCCTCGAAGGCCTCCCGCACCCAGTACGACTCGCTCATGCCGTTGTGCGCCATGAGCTCCTCGACGACCGACAGGTGGGGCGCGCCCGCCAGCAGCTCGCCGTACCGCACGCAGACCCAGGGATACAGCCCCTCGGCCCCGGCCCTGCGGGGATGGGACACGAGGTGCGCGGCCTGCAGCACTCTGCCCGCCCGCTCCAGGTCGCCCTGGCCGATGAGCAGATGGCCCAGCAGGTGCCCGGCATAACCGGCGTAGAGCTCGTGGTCCGACTTCAGCGCCCTCGTCAGCGGCTCCTCGGCCGCCGCGGGGTCCGCGCCGGTCTGCAGCAGCAGGTTGCCGTGGAGCGCGGCGGCGAGGTCACGCGTCCACGGGTCGGCGTCGCCGAGATCGGCCGCCCGGATGAAGCCCTCCTCGGCGGCCTCCGGGTCTGCGGTCAGCTGGGCGATCACGCCGCGCACCAGCGGATGGTCGGCGGGCCGCCGGCCGGCGTCGAGGGACTCGAACGCCGCGTACAGCCCCGCCGACGGCAGCACCGCCGCCATGGGGCCCAGCCAGGGGTCCTCGCCCGCCGCCACCCGCCTCAGCAGCTTCCACCCGGGTTCGTCGAGGTCGTCCTCGCCCAGCTCGATCCCCGCCAGCGCCGCCGCCGCGAAGCCCGAGACCGACGTGCGTCCCGACCCGGCCACGGCCCGCAGCGCCGACCGCGCCTCCGCGACGTCGCCCGCCCGGTACGCCTCCAGCCCCGGCCGCGCCTCGTCCGGCACCGCCGTGGTGATCGGGTCGGGAGGAATGGGGTTCGCGGGCATCTCGGCCTCTTTCGGTGGGGGATCGTCTGCCCGGAGAGTCTCGCACCGGGCTCCGACAAGATCCCCCGATTCGCGTGGTGCGTGGCGGCGGGTACCGTGCGACGCATGAGCGACGACCGTATCGATCCCCCGCTGGCCGCCGACGAACGCGACACCCTGGCCGGCTTCCTCGACTGGCAACGTGACACTCTGGAGCTGAAGTGCGCCGGGCTGACCGGTGAGCAGCTGCGGCTGCGCGCCGTGTCGCCGTCCGGCATGTCGCTGCTCGGGCTGGTGCGGCACCTGGCGCACGTGGAGCGGGCGTGGTTCCGGCAGGTGCTGTGCGACGAGGACGTGCCGTGGCTGTGGGGCAAGGAGACGAACCGCGACGCCGACTTCGACGACGTGGACGAGGCCTCTCCCGAGGAGGCGTTCGCGGTCTGGCGGGGCGAGGTGGAGCACGCGCGCACGGTGTCGGCGGGCCTTCCCCTCGACGCCCTGGGCAAGCGGCTGCGCCACGGCGAGGCGTACTCCCACCGCTGGATCCTCGTCCACATGATCGAGGAGTACGCCCGTCACAACGGCCACGCCGACCTGCTGCGCGAGCGCATCGACGGGGCCACCGGAGAGTGACCGCCGGTACCGCGATGAGTTCTCCCGCCCTCGCAGGTCCGCATGACCGGGCCCGTCCTGGAGGAGGAGAGACATGGCGACGTTCGCGCTGATCCACGGTGGGGGCGGGAGCGCCCGCGACTGGCGGCTGGTCGTGCCGGAGCTGCGCCGCCGGGGCCACGACGCGGTGGCGGTGGACCTCCCGATCGACGACGAGTCCGCCGGGCTCGGCGACTGCGCCGACACGGTCGTCAAGGCGGTCGGCGACCGGTCCGGCGTGGTCGTCGTCGGCCACTCCTGGGGCGGGTTCGTGGCGCCCCTGGTCTGCGAGCGCGTACGGGCCGAGCTGCTGGTGCTGGTGACGGCGATGATCCCGGCCCCGGGCGAGCGGCCGGCCGACTGGTGGGACAACACCGGCTGGCGTTCGCCGGGCGACGGCGACGAGGTGGACGTCTTCCTGCACGACGTGCCGCCCGACCTGGCGGCCGACCTGATGGCCCACACCCGCCGCCACTCGGGCACGGCCGACGGCGAGCCGTGGCCGCTGCGGAGGTGGCCCGACGTGCCGACGCGGTTCCTGCTCTGCCGGGACGACCGGTTCTTCACCCCCGCGTTCATGCGGGAGGTCGTCCGCCGGCGGCTCGGCATCACGCCGGACGAGATCCCCGGCGGCCACTGCCCCATGCTGGCCCGTCCGGCCGAGCTGGCGGAGCGGCTGGTCGGCTACCTCGGCCAGCTCGGCTAGCTGGGCCGGCTCGGCTAGCTGGGCCGGCTCGGCTAGCTGGGCCGGCTCGGCTAGCTCGGCCGGCTGATCCGGATCGGCAGGTCGTAGGTGCGGCGGATGCTGCTGCCGAGCTTGCTGATGTCGGCCCCGTACACGTGCAGCGACACGCCCACCTCGCCGCTGGTGTTGCGGACGCGGTGGATGTCGCCGGGCGGCGCGAAGCCGCTGACGTCGCCGGGGCGGTTGGCGGCGCGGCCGATCTCGACGAGGTGGTCGCCCATGTCGCGGTAGATCGTCTCGTGCTCGATGCCGCTGATGACGCCGAACGCGCACCAGGACACGTGGTCGTGGACGACGGTCTCGGCGGCGGGCTGCCAGACCACGGCCGAGATGGAGAAGTCGGCCTGGGCGTGCAGCAGGTGGGAGACGTAGCCGCCGGGCGCGCCGGCGCGCTCCTCGGGCGTCAGGATGCCGACGCCGGGCAGGTTGTCGCGCAGCAGCGCCGCGACCTCGCGGGCGGTGGGGCGCGGGCCGAGCCCCAGCGCGGTGATGCGTCCGATGCCGGTGACCAGGCCGCTCAGGCCCGGCCGTGCGGTGATGGTCGTCATTTCCATGGTATCCCCCTCGGGAATGCAGATAACCTGCCTTCCCCTTCCACGGTGCTACACCGACACCGATAGGTCCAACAGAAGTCTTCTGAGTGACCCATAGATATGATTGATGGATGCTGGACGTCGTACGGCTACGCGTCCTCGACGCCGTGGCCCGCACGGGATCCGTGACGGCCGCGGCCCGGGACCTGCACTACTCCCAGCCCTCGGTCAGCCACCACCTCGCCCGCCTGGAGGCGGAGACGGGGGCCCGGCTCGTGCAGCGCGTGGGCCGGGGCATCCGGCTGACCGAGACGGGCCGGCTGCTGGCCGCCCGGGCGGCCGACATCCTCGCCCGGATCGACGCCACGGCCGACGAGCTGGCCGCGCACGTCGGCCTGCGCTCCGGCCGGGTGCGGCTGGCGGCGTTCCCGTCGGCGCTCGGCACGTTCGTCCCGGCGGCCGTGACCCGGCTGGCCCGCGACCATCCGGGCCTCGAACTGCGCCTGACGGAGACCGAGCCGCCCGAGGCGCTCAGGCTGCTGCGCGCGGGCCGCGCCGACGTGGCGGTCGTCTTCCGCTACGACGACACCGCGCCCGAGGACGACGGCATCACCATGATCCACCTCCTCGACGACCCGAGCATGCTGGTCGCCACCGGCGAGGCGGGCGACCTGACCGCGTACGCGGACGCCGACTGGATCGCCGGCTGCGACCGGTGCCGCAGCCACCTGCTCGACCTGTGCGCCAAGGCCGGGTTCGAGCCGCGCCTGTCGTTCACCAGCGACGACATCGTGGCCGTCCAGGCGCTCGTGGCGGCGGGGATGGGCGTGACCGTGCTGCCCGGCCTCGCGCTGCGCGCGCACCGCCACCCGGACGTCGCGGTGGCCGAGATCCCCGGCTCCACCAGGCACGTCTACGCCGCCGTGTACGGCGAGCCACCCCACCCACCCGGCACCGAGGCCCTGCTCCAGGCTCTCCGGTCGAGCCTCTGACCTCAGAACTCGAAGCAGCGGTCGAACGAGGCGAAGAACGCCAGGACCGCGCCGAGGAAGGTCAGCGCGGCGACGACGAGGAGGATCAGCACCGAGAAGCCCACCGCGGGCCGGTAGCGGAGGATGAGGGCACCTCCGACGAGGCCCGCACCCACCACGTACGCGACCGCCTCGAACAGGAAGAGCCCGAAGCTGGTGTCGCATCGGCTGACATAGAGGCCCAGCCCCAGGACGGCCAGGCCGAGACCGAGCAGGCCCATGAGCATGGGCGTCCTTCGTCCCACGGGCACCCCCTTTCCCCACGCTTCGACGGAAAAGGCGTTGACCTGGTTCCTACGATGGTCTTATGCCCGATATCGCGACCCTCGCCGTGTTCTGCGCCGCGACGCTGGCCCTGCTCCTGGTGCCGGGTCCGGCGGTCCTGTTCATCGTCACGCGCAGCGTGTCGCAGGGCCGGTCCGCCGGGCTGGTGTCGGTCCTCGGCGTGCACGCCGGGTCGCTGGTGCACGTGGCCGCCGCGGCGCTCGGCATCAGCGCGCTGCTGGCCGCCTCCGCCACGGCGTTCACCGTGGTCAAGTACGCGGGCGTCGCCTATCTGGTCTGGCTCGGCCTGCGCAAGCTGCTGCACCGCAAGCCCGGCGAGGAGGACGAGGACGCCCTCGCGATCCCCCGGCACAGCCGGCGGCGCATGTTCTGGGAGGGGTTCGTGGTCAACGTGCTGAACCCCAAGACCGCGATCTTCTTCCTGGCGTTCCTGCCGCAGTTCACCGACCGCCACGCGGGGCCGATCGGGCCGCAGATCCTCCTGCTGGGCGCGCTGTGGATCGCGCTGGGCCTGCTCAGCGACGGCGCGTACGCGCTGGCGTCGTCCGCGCTGGCCGGCCGGATCCGGGGCTCGGCGCGCGCCCGGCGCCGGCTCGACGTCGGCACCGGCGTCGTCTACCTCGGCCTGGCCGCCGTCCTCACGGGCGAGAAGGCGTAGCTCACCGAAAGGCGCAGTTCACGAGGCTCACCGAAAGGCGTAGCTCACGAGGCGGAGGCGGCCTCGGCGGTCTCCCGCGCCCACCGGTAGTCGGCCTTGCCCGCCGGCGAGCGCACCATCTCCGCCACGAACGCGTACGTCCGCGGCACCTTGAACCCCGACAGCCGCTCCCGGCAGTGCGCGTCCAGCTCGGCGGCCGTCACCGTGACGCCGGGACGCGGCTCGACCACGGCCGCCACCCTGCTCCCCCACCGCTCGTCGGGCACCCCCGTGACCACCGCGTCGAAGACCGCCGGATGCCCCTTGAGCACCGCCTCCACCTCCTCGGGGAACACCTTCTCCCCGCCGGTGTTGACGCACTGCGAGCCCCGGCCGAACACGTTGACCGTGCCGTCCGGGTCCACCGTGGCCAGGTCGCCCGTCAGCAGCCAGCGCGTCCCCTCGGCGTCGGTGACGAACGTGCGGGCCGTCTTGTCCGGGTCGTTGTAGTAGCCGAAGGCGATCCGCCCGGCCTTGGCCACGGTGCCGAGCTGCCCGGAGCCGGGCTCGACCGGCCGCAGCCGCTCGTCGAGCACCGCGATGCCGGCGTTCGGCCGGTAGCGCAGGCCCTTCTCCGGGGTCGAGCCGGGCACGCCGGAGGCGGTGAAGCCGGACTCGGTCGAGCCGAAGTTGTCGAGGATCATCACGTGGGGCAGCAGTTCCTGGAGCCGGTCGCGGACGGACCCGCTGAGGATGGCCGAGGTGGAGCTGACCACGCCGAGCGAGGACAGGTCGCGGCCGCCGCGGGCCAGCTCGTCGGCGAGCGGGCGGGCCATCGCGTCGCCGGTGATGTTCATCGTGAACACCTTCTCCCGCTCGACCGCCCGCCACACGCCCGCGGCGTCGAACCTGCGCACGTACACCAGCGTCGCGGCCATCCAGAAGCCGATGAAGGTGGCCATCTGCGCGGCCCCGTGCATGAGCGGCGGCGTGGCCATCATGACCAGGGGTCCCGCCGTGGCCGCCGCCCGCACCACCTCCTCGGGCGTGGCGCGCGGCTCGCCGTACGGGTTGCCGCCGCCGAAGGCCATGAACATGTCCTCGACCCGCCACATGGCGCCCTTGGGCATGCCGGTCGTGCCGCCGGTGTAGATGATGTAGACGTCCTGCCCGGAGCGCGGCGCGAAGCCGCGCTCGGCCTTGCCGCTCTCCAGCGCCATCCAGTACGGCACCGCGTCCGCCACGGCCGGAGGCCCGCCCACGGCGACGAGGTGGCGCAGCGTCGGCACGTCCTTGGCCACGGCCGCCACCCGGGCCTCGAACTCGACGTCGTAGATCAGGGCCCGGAGGTCGGAGTCGCGGTAGAGGTAGAGCAGCTCCGCCTCGACGTACCGGTAGTTGACGTTGATCGGCACGGCCCGGATCTTCAGCGCGGCCAGCAGCCCCGCGACGTACCCCACGCCGTTGTACAGGTGCAGCCCCACGTGCTGGCCGGGCTCGACGCCGCGCTCCAGCAGGAAGTGCGCCAGCCGGTTGGCCTCGGCGTCCAGCTCGGCGTAGGTGCGCCGCTCCTCGCCGCAGACGACGGCCACCCGGTCCCCGGCGACGTCGGCGACGCCCTCGAACAGGTCGGCGTGGTTGAACTCCATCAGGGCCGCTCCCGTCCGACGATCCACATCGCGAAGAACTGGGCGCCGCCGCCGTAGGCGTGGCCGAGCGCCAGCCGAGCCCCGTCGACCTGGTGCTCACCGGCCATGTCGCGCACCTGGAGCGCGGCCTCGGCGAACCTGATCAGCCCGGAGGCGCCGATGGGGTTGCTGGACAGCACGCCGCCGGAGGCGTTCCACGGGATGTCGCCGTCGAGGGCGGTGGCGCCCGACTCGGTGAGCTTCCAGCCCTCGCCCTCGGCGGCGAAGCCGAGGTTCTCCAGCCACATCGGCTCGTACCAGGAGAACGGCACGTACACCTCGGCCACGTCGATCTGCCGGCGCGGGTCGGTGACGCCGGCCTGCCGGTAGACGTCGGCGGCGCAGTCCTTGCCGCCCTGCGGGTTCACGGTGTCGCGGCCGGCCCGGAAGATCGGCTCGGAGCGCATGGCGGTGCCGTGGACCCAGGCGGGCGTGCCGGTGACGGCCGACTCCGAGGCCAGCACCATCGCGCAGGCGCCGTCGCTGGACGGGCACGTCTCCAGGTAGCGGATCGGCTCCCACAGCATGGGCGTCGACTCGACCATGGCCCGGTCGATGCCGGGGATCCTGAGGTGGGCGTACGGGTTCTTCAGCGCGTTGAGCCGGTCCTTGACCGCCACCAGCGTGCCGATGTGGTCGGGTGCGCCGGTCCTGCGCATGTACTCCCTGATGTGCGGGGCGAAGTAGCCGCCCGCGCCGACCACCAGCGAGGCGTTGAACGGCAGGTGCGTGGACAGGGCCCAGGTGGCGTTGGACTCCGACTGCTTCTCGAAGGCCACGACCAGCACCCGGTCGTGGACGCCGCCCTGCACCAGGCTCGCGCCGACCAGCGCGGTGGAGCCGCCGACGCTGCCCGCGGTGTGGACGCGCATCATCGGCTTGCCGGCCGCGCCGAGCGCGTCGGCGAGGTACGCCTCCGGCATCATGACGCCCTCGAACAGGTCGGGCGCCTTGCCGACGACGACGGCGTCGATGTCCTTGAACGTCAGGCCGGCGTCCTCCAGCGCCCGGAGCGCGGCCTCGCGCACCAGCCCGGCGATCGACACGTCGCGGCGCTTGGTCGTGTAGCGCGTCTGCCCCACGCCGATCACCGCACAGCGGTTGCCCATCTCAACCCTCCAGGACCGTGACGAGGTTGTGCTGAAGGCAGGGGCCGCCGGCGGCGTGTCCGACGGTGCGCGACGCGGTGCCGTCGTGGATGCGCGCGGCCGCCGCGCCGATACGGATGAGGCCGGCGGCCATGACGGGGTTGGCCGCCAGCGGGCCGCCGGACGGGTTGACCACCGTGTCGGCGGGCAGCTCCAGCGCCCGGCGCAGGATGATCTCCTCGTGGGCGAACTGGGTGTGCAGCTCGGCCACCTCGACGGGGCCCTTGCCGACCCCCGCGGCCCGGGCGGCGTCGGCCGCGGAGGCCGACCGGGCGAGGTCCCGCATCCCCAGGTAGTGGGGCTCGATGCGGTGAGCGATGCCCCTGATGTATGCGGGACGGGCGCACAGCTCCGCGACGGCGTCGCCGGCCGCGAGCACCACCGCGGCCGCGCCGTCGGTGATCGGCGCGACGTCGGAGGCCCGCAGCGGCTCGATGTCCGACACGCGCGACGGCACGACATCCGATGCGCGCGACGGCACGACATCCGATGCGCGCGACGGCACGACATCCGATGCGCGCGACGGCACGACATCCGATGCGCGCGACGGCACGACATCCGATGCGCGCGACGGCGCGACATCCGATGCGCGCGACGGCGCGACGGCGTCCGTGAGCTCGTCCGGCAGGTCCAGCGCGTACGGGTTGTCCCGCCCGGCGGCCCGGCTGCGCCGGACGATCGCGTCCAGCTCGGCCCGGTCCGCCCGGACGGCGGCGGCCTGGAGCGCGGCGAAGGACACCTGGTCGAGACCGAGGGGCGCCAGGTAGTACGGGTCGAGCTGGAGCGTCATGATCGAGCGCAGGTCGCCGAGCGACGACTTGCCGAAGCCGTAGACCAGGGCGGTGTCCACGTCGCCGTGCTGGAGCCGCACCCACGCCTCGTACAGCGCCCAGGCGCCGTCCATCTCGACGTGGCTCTCGGAGATCGGCGGCCAGGCGCCGAGCGCGTCGAGCGCGGAGACGAACGAGAACGGCGCGCCCGCGAGGTAGTCGCAGCTCCCCGAGCAGGTGAAGCCGAACCTGCGCAGGCCGGTCCGCTCCTTGACCTCCTCGATGACCGGCAGGATCAGCTCGGGCTCCGACTGGCCGCTGTCGGAGGCGGTGTGCTCGGTCTGGGCGAAGGCGACGATGGCCACGTCTCTCATGACAGCTCCGCGTCTTCCTCGCCGGTGGGGGTGAACCACCGGACGTTCGCCATGGACAGCGTCCGCTCGCTCTCCGGGACCCACTCGGCGCGCACCCGCATGCCCTGGCGCACCTCGTGCGCGGGCACGCCGCCGACGAGCGCGATCATGGGGATGTCCGCGCCGTCGAGCAGGATGTACGCCGAGACGAACGGCACCTCGGGGGCCCGCGGGTCGGGCAGGTTGTTGATGGCGAACGTGGTGATCGTGCCGGTGTCGGGCAGCTCGACCTGCTCGGCGATGCGGGTGCCGCACTCGGGGCAGGAGGCGCGGAAGGGCACGTACACCTTGGCGCAGGTGGCGCACCGGCCGCCGAGGAAGACGCCGCGCCGGACGCCTTCGAGGAAGGTCCGCAGCGCGCCGCCGGCCTGGATGCGGTACTCCGGCCGCACCGGCGAGACGATCATCGTCACCTCGGGCCGGAAGCAGGCGATGTCGGTGATCCCGCCCTCGCGCCGCTCCCGCCACACCGGCCAGACGCGGGCGCCGGGCCGCAGCGCCTTGGGGTCACCGGCGTCCACGGCGTGGACGAGGGTCGTGTCGGCGCCGTCCAGCCTGATCAGCGCCCAGGCGAACGGCCGGTCGAGCGGGTGCTCGGGGCGGGGCTCCTGGACCCACGCCGACGCGGTCACCGTGCCGGCCGGGCCGACCTCGACGTACTCGTCCGTGACGGGGTCGCCGGTCGCCGGGTCGTACTCCAGGGGCGGCACCAGCACCCGGCCCTCGGCGGTCCTGACCCCGACGATCCGGCCGGCGCGCAGCTCCGTGAGGAAGCGCCCGATCACCGGTCCCGTGGTCCGGGTGTACCCGCCGGGGAACTCCAGCACATGCCGGGCGACCAGCGGCTCGCTCGTCTCCACACGCCCTCCGCTCCGTTGTCGGTGCTCGGTCTCGGGTCCTCGTCAGATGGCGCGATCGCGCCCCTCCCAGTACGGCGCGCGCAGCTTGCGCTTGAGCAGCTTGCCGTTGGGCTCGCGGGGCATCTCCTCGATGAAGTCGACCGTCTTCGGCCACTTCATCCGGGCCAGCCGCCCCTCCAGCGACGCGAGCAGCTCGGCGGCCAGCTCCGGTCCGGGCTCGGCCCCGGGGGCGGGCTCGACGACGGCCTTGATCTGCTCGCCCCACTCGTCGTCGGGGATGCCGAAGACGGCCACGTCGGCCACCTTGGGGTGGATCATCAGCTCGTTCTCGATCTCGGCGGGGTAGATGTTGGCCCCGCCCGAGATGATCATGTCGGACTTGCGGTCGCACAGGTAGAGGTAGCCGTCCTCGTCCAGGTAGCCGACGTCGCCCACGGTGAAGTGGTCCTGGAGGCGGTTCTCCTCGGTCTTGGCCGGGTCGCCCTTGTACTCGAAGCCCGCGCCCATCATCTTCATGTAGATCGTGCCGGGGGTGCCGGTCGGTACGGGCTTGCCGTCGTCGTCCACGATGAGCAGCTCGCTGATGGGCCACGCCTTGCCGACCGTGCCCGGGTGGGACTTCCAGCCCTCGGGGGTGGCCAGGGTGCCGCCGCCCTCGGTGGCCGCGTAGTACTCGTAGATGCAGTCGCCCCACCACTCGAACATGGCCCGCTTCACCGGCACCGGGCAGGGGGCTGCGGCGTGGATCATCCACTTCAGCGAGGACAGGTCGTAGGCGCGCCTGGTCTCCTCGGGCAGCGCGAGGAGCCGCTTGAAGTGGGTCGGCACCATGTGGGAGTTGGTGACCCGGTGGCGCTCGCAGAGCCGCAGCGTATCCTCGGCGTCCCACTTGTCCATGTAGACGAGGGTGTGGCCCATGTGCAGGGCCGTGCCGCCGAACTGGGTGACGGCGGTGTGGTAGTTGGGCGAGGTGACGAGGTGCGCGTTCGGCCGGCCGGCCGTGATGCCGAACAGGCCGAGCAGGAACGTCATCATCTCGGCGGCGTCGTCGGGGTCGAGACCGCTCAGCGGGCGGCGGACGCCCTTCGGCTTGCCGGTGGTGCCGGAGGTGTAGTGCATGGTGAGCCCGGCCGTGCGGTCGGGCGGCGCGGTGTCCGGCTGCCCGCCGGTCAGGTCGGTGAGGGGCCGGAAGCCGGGGAGCTCCGCGCCCTCGGGCAGGGCGAAGCGGCGCTCGGGGGCGATGGCCTCGGCGCCCCGGGTGCCCTCGGCGGCGTAACGCGGGTGCACGAAGAACGCCTTGGCCTCGCTGTCGGAGACGATGTAGGCGATCTCGGGGCCGGTCAGGTGCCAGTTGACGGGCGTGTAGTACCACCCGGCCTGGAGGGCGGCCAGGTAGAGGACGAGCCCGTCGGCGCCGTTGGGCACCAGGCCGCAGATGCCGTCCCCCGGCCGCAGGCCGAGCTCGCGCAGGCCGTGGACGAGGCGGTTGGAGCGGGCGAGCAGGTCGCCGGCGCGATGCTGCGTGCCGTCGGGGTCCACGGCGGCGATCCAGCCGGGATCCGCCTGCGCCAGCCTCCAGAAACCGAGCGTGCCCATGGGTACTCCTCGTCAGTGGTCGAGGCGCCGGGAGACCGGGGATCGCCACAGGACTCCGGCCTGCCAGGCGGAAACGAGAACTTGTTCTCGTTTGCTTGGGCAGCGTAACCCGGTCGGAGAGAGCAGAGCAAGCGCTTGATCGCACGAGGACGGCACCTTTCGCGCGTCGCGCGCCGGGGTAGGATCACTGCCTACCAAGCGCTTGATACAAGCATCCGGAGGCGTCCGTGGAGCTCCTTCCGATCAGTACCCCGCACTGCCGCGTCGAACGCGACGGCCACGTCGTGGTCGTCACCATGAACCGCCCCGAGGCCCGCAACGCCCTGTCCTCGGACATGCTGGTCGGCCTCGCCTCGGCGTGGGCGTACGTGTCGGAGGAGGCGGGGGTCCGCGTCGCGGTCCTGACCGGCGCCGAGGGCACGTTCTGCGCGGGCGCCGACCTCAAGGCGATGGGCACGCCGTCCACCGACCCGGACGTGCAGGCGCGGGCCGCGCGCATCCAGAACTTCCACTGGAAGGGGCTGCTGCGCGAGGAGATGCCGACCAAGCCGGTCGTGTGCGCCGTCGAGGGGTACGCGGTGGCCGGCGGGACCGAGCTGCTGGTGGGCACGGACCTGCGGATCGTCGCCGAGTCGGCCACGCTGGGGCTGTACGAGGCCAAGCGGGCGCTGTTCCCCATGGGCGGCAGCGCCGTGCGGCTGCCGCGCCAGATCGCATACTGCCACGCCATGGACCTCCTGCTCACGGGCCGGTCGATCACGGCGGCGGAGGCGCTGGCGATGGGACTGGTCAACCGGGTGGTGCCGGACGGACAGGCCCTCGCCACGGCCCTGGAGGTGGCGGCCGACATCGCCGCCTCGGGGCCGCTGGCCGTCCAGGCCATCCTGCGCACGTACCGGGACACGCTCGGCCTGCCGGAGGTCGAGGCGCTGAAGGTGTCGGACGACCTGGGCTGGCCGGTGATCGGCTCCGCCGACGCCCGCGAGGGCGCCCGCGCCTTCAAGGAGAAGCGCTCGGCCCGCTACCAGGGCAGGTAAAGCATGTAGCCCCTCGCGCTACAGGGAGCTACAATACTGGCATGAAGGTCATCACTCAGCGCGAGTTCCGCAACGACTCCGCCTCGGTCATGGATCAGGTGGAGGCGGGCGAGGTCTTCCACATCACTCGCAACGGCGTCGAAGTGGCCGAGCTGCGGCCACTTCCCCGCCGACGCCGCCTCAGCGCCGAGGAGCTCATCGCCAAGCATCGCACTCTGCCCCGCGTCGACCACCCCGCGATGCGCCGTGAGGCCGACGAGTTCTTCGGCACCGAGGATCGCCTCGAAGCAGACCCCTGGGAGGGGCGCGATGCCTGACCGCCATCCTCGCGGAGTGATCGACACGTGCGTCTACATCGACCTCGCCGAGCTCTCTCCTGACGCACTGCCGGAGATCCCGGAACTCACCGCCCTCACCCTGGCGGAGCTCCACCAGGGTGTTGCCATGGCGAAGACCGCGGCTGCTCGCGCCGCTCGCGTCGAGAAGCTGGGGGCGGCCGTGGTCGATTTCGAGCCACTCGCCTTCGACGCCGAAGCGGCGGCACGGTACGGCAGTCTCGTGGCCCTGACCATCGAGGCCAAGCGGGATCCCCGGCCGCGACGCGTCGACCTGATGATCGCGGCGATCGCGTCGAGCCGGGGATTGCCCCTCTACACCCGCAACACCGATGACTTCGTCGGCCTTGAAGGGCTGGTCACCGTGGTGCCCGTGTGACCTTTCAGTCGCCGGTGATGCGCTCCAGGCGCTCCAGGGCCTCGCTGTACTGCTCCATCAGGGAGTACATGACGTCGCGGGTGGAGCGGACCTGGTTGGTGAGGCCGATGACCTGGCCCGCCGGGAAGGTCGCCAGCTCGGAGGCGCCCGAGCGGCCGATCCGGCGCAGGGCGTCCGACACCAGCATGAACTGCAGCGGCATCGGCAGCGTCCCCGGCGACTCCTGCGACTCCCAGGCGTCGGTCCACTCGTTCCTCAGCAGCCGGGCCGGCTTGCCCGTCCAGCTCCGCGAGCGCACCGTGTCGCGCGAGGTGGCCTCCAGGATGCGCTGCCTGGCCATCTCGGGCGTGTCGGCCTCCTCGACCGTCAGCCACAGCGAGCCCGTCCAGACGCCCTCGGCGCCCAGCGCCATGCCGGCGGCCATCTGGCGGCCGTCGCCGATTCCCCCGGCGGCCAGCACGGGCACGTCCACGGCGTCCACGACCTGCGGGATGAGCACCATGGTGGTGATCTCGCCCGTGTGGCCGCCGGCCTCGGTGCCCTGGGCGACCACCACGTCCACGCCGACCTCGACCTGCTTGCGCGCGTGGCGCGGGGTGGAGGCGAGCGCCGCCACCTTGACCCCGTGGGAGTGGGCCAGCTCGACGACGTCGGCCGGGGGCGGCCCGAGGGCGTTGGCGAGCAGCGCGATCGGGTGCCGGAGCGCGACCTCGACCTGCGGCCGGGCGGTGGCGTCGGTCCAGCCGAGCAGGACCTTGCCGGCCTCGGCGTCGGCCGACAGCGGCGGCACGCCGTACGAGCCCAGCAGGTTCTCGACGAACGCGCGGTGCCCCTCGGGGATCATCGACTGGAGCCGCCCGACCAGCTCCTCCGCGGGGAAGTCCGCCCCCTCGTACGAGGCCGGCATGACGACGTCCACCCCGTACGGCTTGCCGTCGACGTGGTCGTCGATCCACTTGAGCTCCATCTCGAGCTCTTCGGGGGTGAAGTAGAGGGCGCCGAGGACGCCCATCCCGCCGGCGCGGCTGACCGCGGCGACGACGTCCCGGCAGTGGCTGAACGCGAAGATGGGCAGCTCGATTCCGAACATGTCCGTGACACGTGTCCGCATGGCCCGACAATACGACCGGATTACGGCTAACTGCAACGCGTTCTACTCTAGAACCTTTGGTCGGTACCCGTCAGTAACATCGAATCGGAACGCGTTCTATTAACGCGGCGTGACACCGGGCCTCGCGGCGCCGCGAACGTCGTGACGCCGGAACGCGGAAAGGCCCGCGCCGTGGGCGCGGGCCTTTCCGGATCGGGGGCGGAGAGTCAGGCGGACGCCTGCGGGGAGCGACGGCCGAGCAGGATGCCGGCGCCCACCAGGGCGACGCCGACGATCAGCAGCACGAGCGGGACGATGTTCCGCAGCAGGTTGATCTTCGACTTGCCGTCCTCGGCCTGCGTGACCAGGTCGTTCACGGTGCGGTCGGTCATCTTGACGTCCGCGACGAAGGCGGGTGAGCGCTCGACGCCGTCCTGGGTCTTGAGCACCTCGTGGCGCTGCTGGTCCTGCCGGACCGGGCTGCCGGTGGTGGGCTCGATGTAGTACGTCACCTTGCCGTCGTACCAGCGGTCCACCTGCACCATCGCGGTGCCGGTCATGCCCAGCACGTTGGCCGGGGCGCTGCGGGTCTCGGTCTTGGTGGGCGGCACGGTCTGCTCGAAGACGTAGACGGGCAGGCCGTCGACGGTGTCCTCGCGGACGAACTGCGCGTCGAACGCCTTGCCGGCCGTGGAGTTGAACACCCGGTAGGTCTTCTTCTCCGTGTCGAACGGGAACTTGTAGATCTGCCCTTCCAGCGTCACCGGGGTCTTGCTGATGTTGACGTTGCAGCAGTTCATGCCGACGCCGGTGTACTTGTCGAAGGCGCTGCGCCGGTCGCTGATGACGATCTGCGGCCGGTGGTTGGTGACGTCGTTGACGATGGTCGCCTCGTCCCAGACGACCCGGCTGGAGTTGGCCTCCTTCACGTCGCCGCGCGTGGTGACGATGACGTCCAGGTCGGCGGTGAGGACCTTGAGATCCTGGGTGGAGAAGTACTGGGCTCCCTTGGCCTCCAGTCGCGTGACCCCCCACTGGTTCGCCGGGGCGGAAATGATCTTCCCCGCGGCCCAGAACTTCATGAGGGGCGCCAGGGCGATGAAGAAGGCACCGACCCCGATGAGGACGAGCGTGGAGATGCGACCCATCAAAGGCCTCCGCGATCCTAGAACCTGTTGTCGTCTTGCCGGAACATCCGGCATCAAAGTATGACAGTGAGTGACATGCGTCACTGGCCGGTACGGAGCCGCAATCAAATTGATAGAAACAGGTTCTATCGTGGTTCTCCCTATGAAAGCGGGAAATATGCCCATGCGCGCTGACTTGGCGCGGTCCATCCGGCTCTTCCGGGCGTTCCGCACGGAGCAGGGCGACCAGCAGGGCTACTACACGACGCTCGCGGCGGACACGGCCGGGCTCCTGCGCCGGTACGTGGACCTGCGTGACCGGCTCGTGCTCGACGTGGGCGGCGGTCCGGGCTTCTTCGCCTCGGAGTTCCGCGGTCACGGCGCCCGCTGCGTCTGCGTGGACGTGGACGCGGGCGAGCTGGCCGGCCAGGGCGCGCCCAGCGGCGGCGTGCTGGGCAGCGCGCTCGACCTGCCGCTGCGCGACTCGTCGGTGGACGTCTGCTTCTCCTCGAACGTGCTGGAGCACGTGCCGGAGCCGTGGCGGATGGCCTCCGAGATGGTCAGGGTGACCCGGCCCGGCGGCCTGGTCTTCCTCGCCTACACCAACTGGCTCTCCCCCTGGGGCGGTCACGAGACCTCGCCCTGGCACTACCTGGGCGGCCACCGCGCCGCCCAGAAATATCAGGAAAAGTACGGCAAGCCGCCCAAAAACCACTTTGGCCGGAGCCTCTACCCCGTCTCCGTCGCCCACGGCCTGCGCTGGGCGCGCGGGGACCGGCGGGTCGAGCTCGTCGACGCGTTCCCCCGCTACCTGCCCTGGTGGTACCGCCCGATGCTCAAGGTCCCGATCGTCAGGGAGTTCGCCACGTGGAATCTGGTCCTGGTCCTGAGAAAGCGCCCGTGACGACGGCATCCGCCCCGTCCTCCGAAGAAACCGCGCCCGCCCAGCCCGCGGTCCCCGAGGGGAGCACGCCGAAGGCGGCCGCCCCGAAGGAGGCCGCCCCCAAGGAGGCCACCTCGAAGGAGGCCGCCACGGAGGCCGCCCCCAGGGATGCCGCCCCGAAGGAGGCCGCCGCCGAGGGCGGGGAGCCGCCCGGGCCGCCCGGCGAGCTGCGCGTGGCGCCGCTCGACGCGCCCGCCCGGCGCGACACCGCCCTCGACGGCATCCGCGCCCTGGCCGCCCTCGGCGTGTGGGTGCTGCACGTGGCCGGCAACACCGGCGTGATGTACCGCGACGGCATGTTCGCCTGGATGACGACCCGGCTGGGCATCGCGGTCCCGATCTTCTTCCTGCTGTCCGGCCTGCTGCTGTACCGCCCGTGGGCGCGTGCGGTGCTGGAGGACACCCCCGCGCCCCGCGCCGGCGGCTACCTGTGGCGCCGCGTGCTGCGCGTCATGCCCGCGTACTGGGTGGTGACGACGCTCGCGCTGCTCGCGTGGAGCTCGCTGGACGCCGGCGGCTGGGCCAAGTGGCTGCTGCTGCTCCAGAACTACACCGAGCAGACCCGCGCCCCCGACGGCCTCTACCAGATGTGGACGATGCCGATCGAGATGGCCTTCTACCTGGTGCTGCCGGTGCTCGCCTGGCTGCTGCACCATTGGGCCCGGCGCGGCGGCAACCGGGCTGTCCGGCTGCTCGGCGGCATCGCCGTGCTCCCGCTGGTCTCGATCGGCAGCGCGGTCGCGGCGCACGTCTTCGACCAGCCGCAGCTCGCGCTCTGGCTGCCGCACCACCTCATCTACTTCGCCGCCGGCATGGCCATGGCCGTGCTGTCTGTGTGGATCAAGGAGAGCCGGGTCGTCGACGCGCTCGCGCCGCAGCTCCTCGTCCTCGCGCTGCTGCTGTACGTGGTGCTGAGCACCGAGGTGGCCGGCCCGCGCACGCTCGACCTGCCGAGCCTGTCGCAGTCGATCTGGCGGATGATCCTGGAGGCCACGGTGGCCGTGCTGGTCGTCGCGCCGTTCGCGCTGGCGGCCCGGCGCGACTCACTGCGGCACCGGGTGCTCGGCAACCCGGTCACCGCGTACCTGGGCCGGATCTCCTACAGCTTCTTCCTCTGGCACGCGCCGGTGATCACCCTGTACTACAAGGTGACCGACAGCCAGCCGTTCAGCGGCGACTTCGTCAAGGTGGCGATCCTGACGTTCGTCGGCTCGCTCCTCGTGAGCGTGGCCAGCTACCACCTCATCGAGGAGCGGGCCCTCAAGCTGACCGGGCGCCGGTCAGCATCGGCTCCTCCGCCGGAAGCTCCGGCGGAGCGCCCGGCTGAGCCGGTTCGCTGACGAGCCGGCCGAACAGCACGCCCATGGCGGCGCAGGCGACGAGCTGCGGGACGTGGTCGGTGAGCACGTCCACGTCCGCGCCGTAGTCGCGCAGCGCCATGGCCGCGGCCAGCGACGCGGTCGCGAGGCAGAACAGCAGCGCCGCGGCCCAGTGCGGGGCGAGCCACCGGGGCAGCGCCCGCCGGGCCGGGGTCCACAGGACGGCGACGACGGCGGCCAGCACCACGAGCATGCCGGCCCAGCCCGCCACCCAGGCGCCGAAGGCCATGCCCGCGGCGATCGCGTACGGCATGCGCCAGCCGGACAGCCGCGAGCGCCCGGCCTCGGCGGTCTCCATCACGTGCTCGGGGCGCGGGCCGCGCATCACCAGGGCGAGCAGCGCGAGCACGGCGATGCCGCCCAGGCCGAGCGCCAGGGCCAGCCAGTACGGCCGGTCGGGCCCGTACTCCAGCCGGACCGTCCCCGAGGTGCCGGCGGGCAGCTCCCACGCCTGCTTCCAGCCGTCGATGCGGACCGGCCGCAACGTCTGGCCGTCGAGGCTGGCCCGCCAGCCGGCGTTGTAGTTCTCGTTGACCACGAGGAAGGAGTCCTTGGGCGCCGTCACCCGGACCTCGCGCTCGGACTGCGTCCACGTGCCGGGGGCCGCGGCGCCCTCGACCTGGAGCGGCTGCTCGGGCAGCGCGCCGACCACCAGCCCGTCGACGGCGAACGGGTCCCAGCCGGCGGCCCGCACCCGGTTGTCGCCCGCCGAGAGCGTCACCCTGCCGCAGCCGGTGAAGCGGACGGGCCGCTGTTCGAGCAGGTCGGCGTAGGTGCCGGTGACCCGCGTCTGGACGACCTTGCCGTTGACCCGCAGCTCGGGGCCCTGGCCGCAGGGCAGCCGGAACGGGATGCCCTGGGGCCGGCTGGCCGGGCTGACGCCGGGGATGATCAGCTCGGTCACCTGGAGGCGCCGCGACACGGGGAAGAAGCGCAGCTTGAGCTGGCTCGTGGTGATCGGCTTGAACCTGATGACGCCACCGGCGTCCACGCGGCCGCTGCGCACCGGGCCCTTGTCGCCGGCGATGATCATGTCGAGCGGCTGCTTGTCGCCTCCGGGCCGGGCGACCTGGAGGCGGGAGATCGTTTTCTTGCCGTTCCAGCGCAGGGTGAGCGTGGGCTCGGCGTCGCTGGGCGAGGGCACCCAGGTGGTCGCGGCGTCGGCGTCGAAGGCCGATCTCGGCGCGACCACGGGGTCCTTGCTGATCTGCGAGGTGCCCTGGACGCGGGTGAGGTCGGCGCTGAGCCGGCTGTAGCGGTCGACGAGGGCGGAGTCGCGCAGGATCGCCGTGCCCTGCAGGGTGGCGGCGTGCCGGCGCTCGGCGGTGAAGGTGCGGTCGAACCCGGCGCCCTCCTCCCCCGGCCGGGCGAGCAGCGGGTTGCACACCCACCGGTCGCGGTTGCGCATGCACTGGGGGCGCGCGTCGAGCCCGCGGTCCATGACGTACGCGTCGCCGCTGCGGCCGGGCAGCCTGATCGTGCGGCCCGGCAGCACGCCGGGGATCGTCATCTCGGTGATGCCGACCCGCTGCACGAAGCTCCAGTCGCTGCCGTACGTGGCGAGGATCGTGATCTTCAGCCAGGTCGTCGTCCCGGGCGGGGCGTGCAGCGTCTGCGGCTCGTTGGTCTGCCGGACGTCCTGGACGAGCCGCCCGGCCTCGGTCTCCACGGCCACCCGCCTGATCGACTGGCCGAGCAGCACGTTGTTGGTGAAGGTGACCTTGAAGTCGGGGATCTCACGGGGCTGCGGCAGGTCGACGCGCAGCCACTCGCCCTGGGGGCGGTGCCAGCCGCCGCTCTCCCAGCCGGTCTCGTAGTCGCCGTCCATGGCCGCCCACGGGCCGCGGCCGGGGGTGCTCAGGCCGGAGATCGCGTCGGCGTCGGCCACCGAGGAGGAGGCGGTGATGGCGGAGATGCCGTCGTACTCGGCGGTCGCGGTCTCCTCCAGCCAGTCCTTCTCCAGCAGGTCGAGCGCGCGCACGCCGGTGAAGTCGGCGCGCCGGTCGGCGGTCAGCGTGGGCGTCCAGTTCGTCCGGATCTCGCCGAACTGCCGCTCGCGCAGCCGCAGGGCGTCGCTCACGACGGTCGGCACCTCGTACGTGCTCGCGTCGTCGTTGACCAGCACCGGGCCGGTGCCGAGCAGCCCGAGGTCGCCCATCGTGAGCAGCGAGTCGGGGCCGCCGCGCACGCGCACCGCGTCGCCCGCGGCCTCCACGCCGACCAGGTCGGAGTTGCCCGCCACCTCGTACAGCTCCAGGGCGGGCGCCGGCCAGTCCACGGAGTCGACCGCGTCGTCGGTGAAGCCGTCACCCACCTCGCCGCCGAACGCGCGGATGCGGCTGATGCCGGGCGACTCGCGCAGCGTCTCCTGGACGCGGGCGGGCCAGGCCCCCTGGAGGTTGGCGCGCATGAGGTCGTTGCGGACCAGCAGGTAGTGGACGCCGAGGCGGCGCAGCACCTCGGTGAGTCCGGCCGAGCCCTCGCCGGAGGTGAGGCGCTGGTCGACGGCGTCGAGCAGCCGGGTCAGGCCGACCGAGCCGGCGGCCGTGACCTGGCGGGTGGTCCAGCGGGCCTTGAACAGCGGCTGCATGGGGTCGTCCACCGGGCGGCCCCACAGGTACTCGCCGAACTTGGCTCCGGGCACGACCAGCACGCCGTCGTCGCCGGCGTTCTCGTTGATCCAGGCCGCGGCCTGCCGCCAGTAGAGCGGCACCTCCTTGAACGAGCCCGGCATGGCGAGCCCCTGGTTGAAGACCGGGAGCACGAGCCCGGCGACGGCGGCCAGGGCGACCACCCGCACGGGCAGCCGGACGTTGGCCCGCAGGCGCGCGGCCAGCGGCAGCCCGGCGGTGGGCCGCGCGGCGCGGGCCCGCCGATGGGTGACGGCGAGCAGGTGGGCCAGGCCGAACGCCATCGGCAGCCGCACCAGCGGGTCGAACTTGCGCAGGTTGCGCAGCGGCGCGAGCGGACCGTCGAGCAGCCAGCGCATCGGCTCGGCGACGATCGGCTCCAGCGCGCTCGTGTGCCCGGCGACCAGCGTGGTGACGCCCACGAGGAACAACGTGATCACGAAGCCGCGGCCGGGCAGGTCGCGGCGCACCAGCCCGGCCAGGCCGAGCGCGGCCAGCACGCCGGTGACCACGACCATGGCCGCCGAGGTGGCGATGGCGTAGCCGGGCGGCTGCTGGTCCACCCCGTTGACGGTCAGGAAGCGCACCCAGTCGGAGGTGCCGCGCAGCACGTTCGTCAGCGAGGTGACCGCCGTCGTCGTGGACGCGTTCTCGGTGTAGGGCAGGAACGAGAACGCGTACCGGCCGACGAGCAGCAGCGGCGCCCACCAGAACAGCGTGGCCACCGTGACCGCGCCCGACCACCAGCCGAGCATCCGCCAGCGCGGCACCGGCCTCGGCCGGGTCAGGATGTAGACGACCGGGGCGACGAGCACGGCGAGCACGGCGACGGCGTTCACGCCGCCGCACAGCGCCACGGCCAGCGCCGAGCGGATCGCGCCGCGGGCCCGCTGCCCGGTCTCCGAGGCGGTGAGCAGCGGGATGAGGATCCACGGCAGCATCGCGGCGGGCAGCCACTCGATCGAGATCTCGCCGAGGATGGACAGCGCGCGCGGGGCCAGCGCGTACGCCAGGGCGCCGGCGATCCGGGTGCCCGGCGTGCCGATGCCGAGCTGCCGCGTCAGCCGCTCCACGCCGAGGAAGGCCACGCTGAGCAGCAGCGTCAGCCAGAGCCGCTGGGTCACCCACGGCTCGACGCCGATCAGCTCGCCGAGGGCGAAGAAGGGGCCCATGGGGAAGAGGTAGCCGGCGGCCTGGTTCTGGAGCTGGCCGAAGTGCTGGAGGTCCCACAGGTGGGCGGCGCGCTCCAGCCAGCCGAGCGGGTTGAGCGCCAGGTCGATCTTGGTGTCGCCCATGATGCTGCCGGGCCTGGTGGTGAACGTCAGCACGGCGAACCCGAGGCAGCAGAGCAGCAGCCACAGCCGGTGCCGGGCCTTGTCGGTCACCACTCCCGCCGTCTCGGCGCCTACCACCGCTCCTCCCTCAGGGGCGCCGGGACGGCCCGCACGGGGGCCGGCGCCGGACGGCCGCGTATCAGCTCGGCCATGCGCTCCGCGCTGCTCTGCCACGAGAACCGGGCCGCCCACGACCGGCACCGGTCCGCGTACGCGTCGCTCCGGCCGCCGGCCAGCTCGTCGAGCGCGGCGGAGACGCCCTTGGCCAGGTCGGTGCCCTCGGGCAGCAGCCAGCCGGTCTCGCCGTGCCGTACGGCGTCGCGCAGCCCGTCCACGTCGAAGGCGACCGTCGGGACGCCGAGCGCGGCGGCCTCCAGCACGCACAGCCCCCAGCCCTCGCCCTGGGAGGCGTTGACCTGGAGCCAGGCGGAGGCGATGAGCCGTTCCTTGTCCGCTTCGGACAGGTATCCGTGCATGGTGACGCCCTCCGGCAGCCGGGCGCGCAGGCGCGCCTCATCGGGGCCCCGGCCGACGACGTCCACGGTGAGGCCGGGCCAGCGCTCCCTCAGCTCGGCCACGGCGTCGATGAGCAGGTCCACGCGCTTGTGCGCGACGAGCCGGCCGACGCAGACGAGCCGGGGGGCGGCGCTCTTGCGGATCTCGGCGGGCGCGCCGACGCTCACGCCGTTGGGGACGATGTGGATGGGTCCGGTCCAGCCGAGCCGCCCGCGCATGGCCTCCACGGTGGACGGCGAGACGGCCACGCTGCGGTGGCGGTGGTAGGTCCAGCGGGAGACCGGCCCCTCCAGGAAGCGGCCGACCGCGGCGAGCCAGCGCGGCAGGTGGACGCCGAACTGCCGGTCGTGGACGTGGTGGACCACGCAGATCACGCCGGTGCGGCGGGACAGCACCCACGGGGTGAAGAACGGGATCCCGTTCTGGCAGTCGAGCACCACGTCGAACCGCGAGCGGCGGGGCAGCAGCCAGGCCAGTACCCGGGCGTAGACGGAGAACGGCCCGCCCATGCGGGCCAGCCGTACCCCGTCGATCTCCTCGCGGGCGCGCTGCCCGGGGGCGCGCGCGGTCACGAAGTGAACGGTGTGGCCCGCCGCCGCGAGGCGGCGGGCCATCTCCCACGCGTAGGTCTCGGCGCCTCCGGCGGCCGGATGCCACGGATCGCGCCAGTTGACGACGGCGATGTTCACGGATATCCGACGGGGTCGAGCGGCGGCTCCCAGGCGGGAGCGGCCGCCGCGCGCGGCTCCAGGCGCAGCGTCAGCCAGATCCGGCCGAGCTCCAGCACGATGCCGGCGCTGTGCCGGGCCGGCGAGAAGCGCGAGCCGGGCATGTCGCGCCACTGCACGGGGATCTCCAGGATGTTCGCGCCCCGGTCGGCGCACCGGGCGAGCAGCTCGACGTCGAAGGCGAAGCCGGGCGTGCGCAGCCGGGCGGCGACCTCGCGGGCGAGCGCGCCGTCGAAGAACTTGAAGCCGCACTGGGTGTCGCTCACCCCGCGCACCAGCGCCCTGGCCAGCGCGCGGAAGCCGACGGCGCCCAGCTCACGAACCCGGCTGTGCCGGTTCTCCACGTCGGAGAAGGCGTGGGCGCGGGAGCCGACGACCACCCGCTCCCCGGAGAGCAGCAGACCGAAGGCGACGTCGATGGCACTCAGGTCGGTGGCCATGTCGGCGTCCAGGAAGCCGACGAACGGAGCACGGGTCTCCAGCAGGCCGGCGCGGACGGCGGCCCCCTTGCCGGGGACCTCGCACCGGGTCAGCCGGACCGGGACCTTCCCCCGCGGCCAGGTCCTGACGATCTCAGCGGTGGAGTCCGTGCTGTTGTTGTCGACGACGATGACGGCGGTCGGGAACGGCATGCGGGCAAGCTTCGCGCACAGCTGCAGGAGCCCCCCGGGGAGTCGTCCTTCCTCGTTGTAGGCAGGAATGACGATCTCGAGCAGTGGTGGTCGGCTCGTCCTCTCGTCCCCTTGGCGGGAGGGCGGCATGACGGTGGTGACTACCGGTCGCCGTAGTTGTAGAGCGGCTGGTTCACGGGCGTCGCGGTGGCGCCGGTGAAGGAGACCGTCGTGACGGTCGCGACGAGGGCGGCCACGGCGATGCCGATGATCGCTGCTAAGAGGATCTTTATCACTGGGGGGTTCCTCCTGGGGCGCGGCACTTGCGGGGGACCGTCACCAACCTAGAACCAATTCTCGCTACTCGGAAGTAGCTAAACGAAATCTTAATAAAGCCACTGATCAATGGACCTATTCGGACGAACCTTGAGCAATCGGCCCGCCGAAACGATACAGCCGCAGGTCAGGAGTGTCCACGAGCAGCCGGGCCCCCTGGAGCAGGCGGTCGAAGTCGCGGCGCTCGGCCGGGGTCCCCGCGTCCACGACGACGTACCGGAACCCCGCTCCCGCAAGGCGTGGAGCGGGCGCTTCTAGTACGCGTTCTACCATTTGCGCCCGTTCGTCCTCGCTGGGTACGACCATGTCGCCGACGCGGACGGTGTCGTTGGCGACCACCTCCCGGCCCCGGCCGCCGAAGAAGCGCTGCGCCGGGTCCAGCACCGGACGCCCGCCGTTCCAGGGGAAGCGCCGGTACGACTCGAACGGCAGGACGAGCACGTCGCCCGGCTCGGGGTCGCGGCGGATCGTCTCGCGGGCGGCCGTCCAGCCCGCCGGGTACGCCACCGCGCGCAGCGCCCCCGCCCCGCCCCACGCCATCGTGGGCAGCACGGCCAGAGGCACGGCCACCAGCACAGCAACCAGCACGGCAACCCACCGGCCGCCTTGCGCGAGCGCCCGGGACGCCGCGGCGGCGGCCAGCCCCAGGCCGGCGGCCTCCAGCAGCGCGAGGGGCGCGACGAACTGCTGGGCGTCCCGGAACACCGCGAACCCGCCCCAGAGGTGGATCAGCCAGGTGAGCACGGCCCGGCCCGGAGCGGTCACGCCCAGGCACGCCACCCCGAACCCGGCCACCGCCGCCGCCACCAGCCCCCACCGCCAGGGCACCTCCGTGTCCCGGAGTACGCCTGCGTCCCTGGGGACGGCGCGGCCCCGCCGGGAGAAGCCGGCGAAGGCCGCGAAGCCCGCGATCCCGGCCAGGGCGAGCAGCAGCCGCGCCGCCGCGCCGACCGGCGTACCGAACCCGGCCGGCACCGCGTACGCGTTCCAGATCCCGCCCAGCGCCAGCACGCTGCCCACCGCACCGAACGGCCCGTCCGCCCGCGCCGCGAACGCCTCCACCCCGACCCCGTCGCCCGTCACCGCGCCTGGCCGCAGCAGCGCCGGCACCAGCCACGGCAGGCTGAACGCCCCCAGCACCAGGCCCACCACGGCGACCCGGCGCACCCTCGGCCACCAGGCCGAAGGCGCACCCGGAAGGGCCGCGACAGGAAGAGCCGTCAGCGCCGTGACCGTCATGGCCGCGAACCCGCCCACCGCCGCGGGCAGCACCGCCACCGCGAGCCGCCTCACCCGCAGGGCCGGGGACGACGCCGCGGCCACCACCCACGGCAGCCCCGCGTACCCCAGCAGCAGCGCCCACTGCCCCATCAGCAGCCGCTCGGCCACGTACGGGTTCCACACGTAGAAGGCCCCGGCCACGAGCCCCGGCCCGACCCCGTCCGACGGCACCAGCCGCGCCGCGCCCGCGCAGCCGAGCACGAAGACCAGCAGCAGCACCGCCTTCTGCACCAGCTCACCCGGCAGCACGGCCGACAGCGCCGTGACCACCGCGTCGCTCGGCACCACCCGGGGCGCGCCGCCCGACAGCCCGAACGTGAAACGCGAGAACTCCGGGTCCGGCACGAACACCATGTCCTGCGCCAGCACGAACCCCCACCCCAGCGCGGGCCCGAGCGCGAGGCAGCCCAGCACGAGACCGAGCAGGGCGGCGGCCGGGGTGCGGGACATCCCGCTATGACATCACAACCACACAACGGGCATTCCACCTCAATCCCCGCCTGGATACGCTTCGCAGCGGGGAACCGGGGGGACCGCTCAGCGGGAGGACGGGGTGACGAGCGAGGAGGCGGCGGCGGCCCGCCCGAGGCAGGACGAGAAGACGGCGGCTCGGCCGCCGCAGGACCAGGAGACGCCGGCTCAGCCGCCGCAGGGCGAGACGGCGGCCCGTCCGCGCCGGCACGGCGACATCGTGCTGGCCGCGGCCATCGCCATGATCGCCGTCCAGCTCGTCTGGCGGTTCGACTTCATCCGCCGGACCTACTTCCGCCAGGACGACTTCACCTTCATCGCCCGCGGCCTGGAGCACGGCCTGACCTGGGACTACCTCATGCGGGTGGACTACGGGCACCTGATGCCGGGGCCGTTCGCCATCCACTGGGCGATGGGACGGGTCGGCGTCTACAACGACGTGCTCGCCCACCTCGTCACGCTCGGCCTGCTCGCGGCCGCCGCGTTCGCGCTGCTGAGGCTGCTGCGGCTGCTGTTCGGCACGCGGCCGGCGATCCTCGTGCCGCTCGGGTTCTACCTCCTGACGCCGCTGCTGGTCTCGTCGCTGTCGTGGTGGGCGGTGGTCATCGAGACGCTGCCGTTCCAGATCGCGCTGGCCATGGCGCTGGGCTCGCAGGTCCGCTTTGCCCGCACCGGACGCTTCCGGCACGCGCTGGCCGTGGCCGCCTGGGCGGTGCTCGCCATGGTGTTCTTCGTCAAGGCGCCGTTCATCCTCGTGCTGGCGTTCGTGCTGACGATCGGCTGGTTCCCCGGGGCCCGCCGCCGCGCCGGCGCCTGGCTGCTCCATCTGGCCGTCGTCGCGGGCTACGCGGTGGTGTTCTTCCGGCAGCTCTTCACCTCCGTGCAGCTCACCAACGACACGGTACGGCCGGCCTTCCCGGACCCGGGCGTGGCCGCGAGCTTCGCCTGGAAGCTGCTGTCCGCCGCGCTGGTGCCGGGAGCCCTGGGCGGGCCGTGGCAGTGGTACCCGATCAGCGAGGACTACGCCATCGCCGCCGCCCCGCAGGCGCTCGCCTGGGCCGCCCTGGGCGTCGCTGTGCTCGCGGTGGGCGTGTCGCTGTGGTACCGCAGGCGGGCCTGGCTGGCGTGGCTGACGCTGCTCGGCTACTTCGTGCTGGCCGACGTGGTGCCGGTCATGATCGGGCGCATCGTGCAGCTCGGCCCCGACCTCGGCGGGCAGGAGCTGCGGTACGTCTCCTCGACCGCGATGCTGCTCGCCGTCGTGATCGGTCTCGCGTACATCCCGGTCCTCGGCGAGCGGGCCCCCTGGCGGCGCCCGGCCCCCGGGCCGCGCCGGCTGCCGTGGGTGCGCGCCGCGCTGCGGTACGCGTGGGTGCCGGTGGCCGCCGCGTTCTTCGCCGGCTCGGTCTGGACGGCCGTCGCGTACACGCGGATGCCGCTCGGCGACCACGTGAAGAGCTACGTCGCGACGGGCCGCGCCGCGCTCGCCCGCGCCCCGATCAACGCGGTCATCCTGGACGCGCACGTGCCCGCGCGGGTGGTGCTGCCGTTGTTCTTCCGCGACTACGCGCTGGTCTCCCGGGTGCTCGGCCCCGTCGCGCCCAACCCGGTGACCTGGACCCGGCGGCTCACCGGCCCCGTGGCCAACCCGCTGGCCTTCGACGACGCCGGCCGCCTGCGCCCGGTGGACATCCAGGGCATGACGATCCCCCAGCGTGGCGGCTGCACGCCGGTCTCCTCCCGGGAGAAGCGTTTCCGGCTGCCCGCGGCCGTGCCGGACGGCGAGTGGACCGTGCAGGTCGGCTACCTCAACCCCACGCCGTCCACGATCGCGGTGCGGCTCGGGGGCGGGGTGACGACGGTGCCGGCGGGCAAGGACTTCGGCTGGACGTTCGCCACGGTCAAGGGCGGCGGCGCCGACGTGGCGATCCGCACGCTCGACGGCCGTACGGTGTGCGTGGGCGAGATCAGGCTCGGCGTGCCGCGCCCCGCGGCGAACGGCACCCCGACCCCGCTCCAGCCGGTCGGCCCCTGAGCCTCCCGGTCCGCCCCGCGGATCCCCCGTGGGGGGCCGGTCGATCGGTGGCCGGCCCCCACCCCTACGCGGCCCCCGCGGTCAGCGGCCGGGCTCCGGGTCCCGGGGCAGGCCGAGCATGCGCTCGCCGATGATGTTGAGCTGCACCTCCGTCGTCCCGCCGTAGATGGTCATGGCGCGCGTGGCGAGCACCGCCCGGTTCCAGTAGCCGGCGTCGCCGAGCGACATGTCGGCCGCCACCACCGCCGCCCGGCCCAGCAGCGAGACCGCGGTCTCCGACACGTGCTGGGCGTGGGCGGTGGACAGCAGCTTGCGCACAGACGCGTCGGCGCCCGGCTCCGAGCCGGCGAGCTGCTTGAGCGTCACCCGCAGCGACAGCGCGTTGATCGAGTGGCCCTCGCAGATCACCTCGGCGACCTGGTGCGCCTCGACCGGGGTGAGCTCTCGCCCGAGCCGGCCGGCCAGCCCCAGCAGGTCGGGCACCGACGCCCCGGTGCCGCCCGAGCCCGAGGAGAGCGAGACGCGCTCGTTGGACAGCGTGTTGCGCGCCACCCGCCAGCCGTCGCCGACCGCGCCGACCACCAGGTCGTCGGGCACGAAGACGTCGTCGAGGAACACCTCGTTGAACAGGTTCTCGCCGGTCATCTCGGTCAGCGGCCGGACCGTCACGCCGGGGGCCTTCATGTCGACGAGGAAGTACGTGATGCCCTCGTGCTTGGAGCCGGCCGAGGAGTTGCGGGCGATGCAGATGCCCCACTCGGCGACGTGCGCGACGGAGGTCCAGATCTTCTGGCCGTTGAGCCGCCAGCCGCCCTCGACCCGCTCGGCCTTCATCTGCAGCGAGGCCAGGTCGGAGCCGGCTCCGGGCTCGGAGAAGAGCTGGCACCAGATCATCTCGCCGCTGAGCGTCTGGGGCAGGAAGCGCTCCTGCTGCTCCGGCGTGCCGTACGAGACGATCGACGGCACCACCCACGCGCCGATGATCATGGCGGGGAGGCGTACCCGGGCGGCCTTCAGCTCCTGCGCGATCAGCACCTGCTCCAGGGGCGAGGCCGCGCGGCCCCACGGCTTGGGCAGGTGCGGCATGACGAAGCCGCGCGCGGCCAGCGCGCGCTTCTGCTCCGCGCCCTCCAGCGCCTTGATCTCGGCGATCTCGGCGCGGATGGACTCGCGCAGCTCCTCGGCGCCCTCCGGCAGGTCGATCTCCATCTCCCGGGACACGCCGCGCAGCGCCAGGTCGGTGACCGTGGCGGCCCAGCCGGCCGACGGGCCGAGGAGCGCGCGCAGCGTCAGCGCGCGCCGGTAGTAGAGGTGGGCGTCGTGCTCGAAGGTGTAGCCGATGCCGCCGAACGTCTGGATCGCGTCCTGGGCGCACCGCACGGCCGCGTCGGGCGCCATCACCCCGGCGATCGCGGCGGCGTACTCCAGCTCGGCGCCCTCGGCGCGGGTGGCGTCCCAGACGGTCGCGCGGGCCTGCTCCAGCGCCACCAGCATCCGCGACAGCTTGTGCTTGATGCCCTGGAACTGGCCGATCGGGCGGCCGAACTGGACGCGTACCTTTGCGTAGTCGGAGGCGGCGCGCACGCACCACGCGGCCAGGCCCGCGGCCTCGGCGCCGAGCAGGACGGCGGCCAGGTTGCGCACGTCGAGGCCCTCGACGCCCTCCAGCACCCGCCCGGCGGGCACGCTCACCTCCGCCAGCTCCACCTTCGCCGACGACCGGGTGAGGTCCAGGGACTTCAGCGGGGTGACGGCCGCGGCGGCGGCGTCGAGCGCGATCCACACCTCGCCGCCCCCGGCGGAGACGGGCAGCACCAGCACGTCCGCGGACGCCCCGCCCAGCACCGGCTCGACGGAGCCCGAGACCACCAGCGACCCGTCGTCGGCGAGCGTCCCCGTCAGCCTGTCGGCGTCGCCGAACGCCGCGCCGGTCAGCGCCACGGCGCCCGTGAGCGTGCCGTCGGCGAGGCCCTGGAGGAGGTCATGGCGCTTGGAGGCGTGCACCACCGCGCTCGCGAGCACGGTCGGCACGTACGGGCCCGGCGCCAGCCGCTCGGCCAGCGCCTCGACGGCCACCGCGGCCTCCAGCAGCCCGTAGCCGGAGCCGCCGGCCTCCTCGGGCAGGTGCAGCCCCAGCAGTCCCTGCTCGGCGAGCCCCGACCAGAACGAGGGCCGCTCGTCCGTCGGGGTCCGCGGCGGCTCGGCGGGGATGTTCCGCTCGGCCCAGCCGCTCACCGACTCGCGGAGCGCCTCGTGCTCCTCGTTCAACCCGATCGCCATAGCTCATCCTCCAGCCGCGGTCCCGGTCATGCCAGAACCATATTCTAGAGGATGCTTCTGGGGCTAAGGGAAGACGTTCACCAGGCGACGGCGGCCGGCATGAGACGCCGGTGCGCGGGCCCGCGCACCGGCGTCGCCGAGCAGTTGGATCTCCTGACCTCACCCTCTAGGCGGGGGCGATCCGCTCGGCCAGGGTGTTCAGGTCGCGCCAGCGGGACTTGCCGCTCTCCGGGATCGAGGCGAACAGCATCGCGGGCTTCGCCCGGCCCGCGTTCACGACCGAGACGAGGCCCTGGGCCACCCGCCGCCCGTCATCCGTCTCGTACGCCACCTCGAAGGCGAGCGTCCAGCCCTTGCCGAGGGCGGCCCGCTCGGAGCCCGTCCAGGTCAGGGTGGCGCCGGGCGGGTACTGGGCGGCGAGCGCCCACTTCGCGGCGCGCGCGGCGAGCTTGCGGTAGTCCGACTCCTTCGCCGGCGGGGTCGCGGGCGCGGCGCCCGGCAGCGGCGCCGAGCCGATCAGCGCGCCCGGCGTGCCCGGCGCGGCGGCCTTTCCGGCGCGCTGCGCCACCGTGAACGGCGCGACCATGGCCGTCTTCCACGGCGAGCCGAGGCGCGGGTAGGACAGGCCCGCCTTCTGGTCGTCCACCAGGCCGATCACGACCGAGGCCGTGCCGGGCAGCACGGCGTACTCCTTGGCGGCGGGCACGGACGGCAGCGCCGCCGCGACCTGCGACCGCGCCGCCGAGGCGGTGGCCGACGGGGCGGCGGCCGTCGGCTCGGCGGCGGCGGGCGGCGGCGGGATCGAGCCGCCCTGCGGCTGCTGGTCCTTGGGCACGTCGCCGGAGAAGAGGATGAAGATGAGGAGCACGGCGGCCACGGTGGCGATGATCGCGCCGAGGAGGTAGACGACCCGGATGGGGATGTCACCGATGCGGCTGACCAGGCCGGACTTGGGCGGCACCGGGGGAAGGGTCGGCGGCATGGGGTACTGCTGCGGCGAGGATCCCGGCCCCGAGCCCATCCGGGTCGCCGCGCCCGCCCACGTCCCGGCCCCCGACGGACCGCCCTGCGGGCCGGAGCGCGGCTGCGGGGTGTAGGGGGGAGCGCCCTGGGGTCCCGAACGGGGCTGCGGACCGTACGGCGAAGCGCCCTGGGGCCCCGAACGCGGCTGCGCGCCATAGGACGGACCACCCTGGGGTCCGGAGCGCGGCTGCGGACCGTACGAGGAACCAGCCTGAGGACCGGAACGAGGCTGCGGACCGTACGAGGAACCAGCCTGAGGACCGGAACGAGGCTGCGGACCGTATGGCGAGGCGGGCTGCGGGCCGGGCGGCGGGGTGGGCTGGGGGCCGGAGGGCGGGCTCTGCCGGGGCCCGGACTGCGGCGCCGGCCCCTGCTGCGGCCCCTGCTGCAGCGGCCGCGACGGCGGCTCCGTGGGACCGGACGGGCGGGGCGCGGGCGGCCGGGAGATCCAGACCGTCTCATCCGCGGCGCCGGCCGTCTCGTCCGCGGGCACGACGATCTTCCGGAAGGGGGTCGTGGGAGCATCTTGAGAGGGCTGCTGGTCACCGACGTCCGCCATGACCTTGAGGTTACGTCACTTCACGCCGGGATATTTCCGCCATGTCCTGCCCAGAATTTTATTCTGTAAGCGACGGCCCCCACCCGCACGCCGCGACACATCGGCAAACTCCCCCCGACCCCCTCCAACGGGACAAACGTCACAATGGCGTATCTTTCTCCGCACACCGGGCAGGTACCAGCGCATGAGGAAGATCGTCGCAGGATTCGCCATGACCATCCTGCTGACCGGCTGCGCGGCGCTCCAGTCCGCCGGCGCCGCCGGTCCCACGACGCCCTCTGGAGGCGCCCCGTCCACTGCCACGGCCACCGCCCCGTCCACCGCCCCGTCCACCGCGACGACCAGCCCTCCGGCCGGCGCGGGCGCCCCGCCGTCGCCCCAGGCGCTGGAGTCCGCGTACGAGCAGGTCATCAAGGAGGTCCTGCCGTCGATCGTGCAGATCACCACCAAGGTGGGCCTCGGCTCCGGGATCGTGTACGACACGGCGGGCCACGTCATCACCAACGCGCACGTGGTCGGCGAGGCCACGCGGATGCAGGTGACGCTCGCCACCGGCGGGGCCGGCCGCAGCGCCCGGCTGGTCAAGTCGTTCCCGGCCGGCGACCTCGCGGTGATCAAGGTGGACGACCCGAAGGGGCTGAAGCCGGCCCGGTTCGGCGACTCCGCCAAGCTGCGCGTCGGCCAGCTCGTGCTGGCCATGGGCAACCCGCTCGGCCTGTCGGGCAGCGTGACGGACGGCATCGTCTCCGCCCTCGGCCGCACGGTCAGCGAGCCGCAGGACCCGGAGTCGCCCGGCGCGACGATCGCCAACGCGATCCAGACCTCGGCCGCCATCAACCCCGGCAACAGCGGCGGCGCCCTGGTGGACCTCTCCGGCCAGGTCATCGGCATCCCGACGCTCGCCGCCACGGACCCGAACCTGGGCGGCGGGGCGGCGCCCGGCATCGGCTTCGCCATCCCCAGCAACACCGCGACGGACATCGCCGGCCAGATCATCCGCCAGGGCAAGGTCACCAACACGCACCGCGCCGCCCTCGGCGTCCGGGGCAGCACGGTCGTCGGCCAGGACGGGCAGCCCGCCGGGGTCGGGGTGATCAGCGTCGAGTCCGGCAGCGGCGCCCAGAAGGCCGGCATCCGGCCGGGTGACGTGATCGTCTCGATCAACGACACCGAGACTCCGACCATGGCGGCCCTGTCGGAGACGCTGACCACGCTCAAGCCCGGCGACCAGGTCAAGGTCGGCCTCGTCCGCTCCGACGGCGGCCAGGCCACCGTCACGGCCACCCTCGGAGAGCTGCCCGGCGACTGACGGCGATGGAGCGCGGGTCACTGGCGCGCGTCGAAGACGATCTCCACGCGGCGGTTGCGGGCGCGGTTGCCCTCCACGGGCTTGCCCTCGACGACGTTCGGCAGCTTGGGGCGGCTCTCGCCGTACCCCTGCGCCTGGAGCGTGACGTCCGCGCCCGCGAGCAGCCCGCGCAGCGCCTGCTCCACCGCCTGGGCGCGGCGCTGGGACAGCCGCAGGTTGTACGCGTCGGAGCCCTGGTCGTCCGTGTGCCCCTGCACCTTGACGACCCCGCCCGCGCCCTCGGCCTCGACCTGGTCGGCGACGCCCTGGAGCCGCTTGCGGGCGGCGCCGGTCAGCGCCCACTTGTCCAGCGCGAACAGCACGTCGCTGGTGAGCGCGACCGTGACCCGGGTGCCCTGCTTGGTCTCGCTCTGGGCGCCGTCGAGCGACTCGACCTCGCCGATGACGTCCTCGACGGGCAGCACGAGGTCCTCCACGGGCGCGTACGCGTCCGAGGGGACGGGCGGGACGGTGGGGCTGAACAACGGGGTCGCCGGCAGCAGCAGCCCGGCGGCGACGCCGAGCGAGGCGACGCTAAGAAATCGGGACATCGGTGAGCACGCCGATCATCGGCATCTCCACGTTGATCTTCGTGACGTCCGCGGGCGGAGCCGCGAAGACGGCGTAGAGCGAGCTGGTGGCGCCGTTCTCCAGGAACTGCCCCTGGGTCTTGGAGCAGACGCACTCGCTGTCGGCGTTCGTGCCGTTGCGGGCCACCCGGTAGCGCTTGGCGTTGACCGGGTCGATCAGCGAGACGGCGGACACCGTCATGTCGAGGGGACCGGCGCCCATGCCGTTGTGCAGGTTGACCTTGCCGTCGAGGGCGGTGACGGTCCAGGTGAGGGTGGCGGTCCTGCCCTGGCGCTTGAGGCCGGTGATGTCCACCCGCGCCTTGCCGCTCTGGCCGCCGGAGGTCGTGCTCGCCTCGCGGCTGGCGATCACCTGGGTCTGCTGGGGCGCGGCGGGGGCGGTGGTGGCGGGGGTGGTCTCGGTCCGCGCCGTGGTCTGCTGCGCCTGCCCGCTCTCGCCGCCGCCGCTCCGCTGACCACCGGGGATCACCCCGCAGCCGGTCAGCGCCACGGCCGTGACGGCCAGCGCGATCGTCTTCCGCATGATCGTGGATCACCTTTCGGGGGGAACGCCTCCGGCACCGGGAGCCCCGGATCACCGCAGGTGTAAGACTCTCCCACAATCGCCGCAAACGCCTCAACTTTCACTGTTGTCACTGGTCAGCGGCCATCAAGGCCCTCGCAACCGGCCCGTCCTCATAATCAGGGGCCAACCAGGCGAAAACCCAGACGCGGCCGCCAGACGAGGACACTGCCATGCGACGCCTACCGAGGGTGATCACACCCGCACTCGCCGGCCTGCTCATCGCGGGCCTGGCCGCCACCGCGCAGCCCGCCCAGGCCGCCCAGCTCTCCCCGCCCGCCCCGGTCGCGCGGAACGCCCAGGTCGCCCAGACGGCGCCGGGCGCTCCCGCCGCGCTCGCCGCTTACTACGGCCAGCGGCTGGCCTGGAGCGCGTGCGGCGGCGCCTACCAGTGCGCGAAGCTCAAGGTGCCGCTCGACTACGCCAAGCCGGCCGGCGACCGGATCGACATCGCCGTGACCCGCCTGCGCGCCACCGGCAGGCGGCTCGGGTCGGTCGTCATCAACCCCGGCGGGCCCGGCGGGTCGGGCATCGAGGCGGCCAAGAACGCCGACGCCTTCCTCTCCCCCGCCGTCCGCGCCCGGTACGACCTGGTCGGCTTCGATCCCCGCGGCGTCGGCGCCTCCACTGCCGTGCGCTGCTTCACCGACGCCCAGCTCGACGCCTACTACGCCATCGACCGGACGCCGGACACCGCCTTCGAGGTCAAGAACCTCGACCTGGCCCAGAAGCAGTTCGCCCAGGCGTGCAAGGCCCGTTCCGGCAGGCTGCTCCCCCACCTCGGCACCCCCGACGCGGCCCGCGACATGGACGTGCTGCGCGCCGCCCTCGGCGAGTCGCGCCTGACGTACGTGGGCTTCTCGTACGGCACCTTCCTCGGCGCCACGTACGCCGACCTGTTCCCCGGCAAGGTGCGCGCCCTGGTGCTCGACGGCGCCATGGACCCCACCCGGACCGGCGACGAGGTCGGCACCGGCCAGTCCGGCGGCTTCGGCGTGGCCTTCGACTCGTTCCTGCGCGACTGCTTCAGGCACGCGGACTGCCCGTTCCGCACGCACAAGCCGAGCGCGGCCAACACGAAGCTGGAGGCGCTGCTCAAGCGGGTGGACAAGGCGCCGCTGCGCAACGAGTACGACGGCAGGCAGGCCAGCGAGTCGATCGCGATCACGGGGATCATGTCGGCCCTCTACAGCGAGTCGGCCTGGCCCGTGCTGCGCCAGGCGCTGGCCGACGCGTTCCAGGGTGACGGGACCAGGCTGCTGCTGCTCGCGGACCTGTACAACGAGCGCCGGGCCGACGGGACCTACGCCAACAGCTTCGCCGCGCAGGAGGCCGTCGACTGCCTCGACCACCCGTCCACGCACAAGCCCGACCCCCGGAACGGGACCTCGCCGTGCGACTACTGGCCGGTCAGGCGGAAGACGTCGGTCCGGCCGCTGCGGGCCGACGGCGCGCCGACCATCCTGGTGATCGGCACCCTGCGCGACCCGGCCACGCCGTACAAGTGGGCGCAGGCGCTGGCCTCGCAGCTCTCGTCCGGCGTGCTGCTCACCTTCGACGGCGACGGCCACACCGCGTACCGCAAGGGCTCGGCGTGCGTGGACCGCTACGTGGACCGGTACCTGCTCACGCGGACCGCCCCCGCGAACGGCGCGAACTGCCCGAAGATCAAGCCCGCGACGTCCCGGTGACGCCGCCCGCCCCGGCGCCCGCCCGCGGCGCCGGGGCGCACGCATGCCCGCCCGCCCGGTCGCGGCCCCGGGGCACCCACGTGCCCGCTCAGTCCTCGCCCACGTACGGGCAGGCCCCGCTCAGTCCTCGCTCACGTACGACCAGGCCCCGTCGAGCCCGAGCCGCTCCCCGCTGCGGAAGGCCGCCCCGTACTCCCGCGGTCCCAGCGCCTCGCGGGTGCGCGCCACGCAGTTCTCGTGGTCGCGCTTGTGCGGCCAGAACGTGGCGGGCGAGGCGCCCATCTCCTGCCAGAGCGCGTTGGCCACCCCCAGCATGCGGGCGGCACGCTCGTACCGGCCGTACGCCCCGGCGATCCAGGCCAGGACCTCGACGCACTCGGCGAGCCCCCACCGGTCGTTGATGGTCCGCCTGATCGCCATCGCCTCCTTCAGCATCGCCTCCGCCCGCTCCGGCTGGCCCTGGTGCCAGGCGGTGACGCCGACGGCGAACAGCGCGTACCCGCGGGAGGGCTCGGCGCGCCGCTTCTCGCACAGTGTCAGGAACTCCTGGGCCAGCTCACCGGCGCGCTCGGGGTCCTGCTCGGCGCTGAACGAGGCGTCGTAGTACAGGTTGATGCCCAGGGCGCTGAGGTCGCCGCGGTCGACGTGCCCGGCCCGGGCCTTCTCCATGAGCTCCATCCCGGTCCCGGCGTCGCCCTCCGAGAAGGCGACCATGGCGGAGACCTGCGTCGCGAACGCCCGCGTCTCGTCGTCACCCGCCTCGCGCGCCAGCCGCTGGGCGTCCTCCAGCATGTCCTGCGCCTCGGCGCAGTCACCCTGGTAGAGGGCGAGCGTCGCGGCCGCCCACAGCCCCGTCCGGCGGGCCCGCGCGTCCGGCGGCACGAGAGCGAGTCCCCGGTCCATCCAGTGGCGGCCCTCCGTGACGGAGCCCGCGAGGATCCAGTACCCCCACATCGCGGATACCGTGTCGAGCCCGTCGGCGGCGTCCTCCGGCCGGGCGTACGACAGGTCGAGCGCGACGCGGATGTTGGGCAGCTCCGCCGCCAGCACGCGGTAGCGGGCGAGCTGCTCGGGCACCAGCCGGTCCACCCGCCGCTCGGCGGTCAGCCGCCGGTAGTGGTCGCAGAAGCGCCGCCGCAGCGCCTCCTCCTCGCCGCTGTCCGCCAGCTTCTCCCGGCCGTACGAGCGGATGCTGTCGAGCATGTGGTAGCGGACGCCGTCCTCGTGCGGCTCGGCGACCAGGATGGACTTGTCCACCAGCCCGGCCAGCAGCTCGAACACGTCCGCCGGTTCGATGCCGTCGCCCTGGCAGACCTCCTCGGCCGTCTCCACCTCGACGCCGCCCGCGAACATCGACAGCCGGCACCACAGCCGCTGCTCGGCCCGCGTGCACAGGTCGAAGCTCCAGTCCACGGCCGCGCGCATCGTCTGGTGGCGCGGCGGCCCGCCGCCGCCCGCGCCGGCGTCGAGGACCTCGAACCGCTCGTCGAGGCGGCGTTCCAGCTCCTCCACCGGCGTGGAGGCGAGCCGTCCGGCCGCCAGCTCGATGGCGAGGGGGATGCCGTCGAGCCGGCGGCAGAGCCGGGCGAACACCCGGGCGTCCGCGCGGTCCAGGGTGAAGCCGGGACGCACCCGCGCCACCCGGTCGGCCAGCATGCGGACGGACTCGCTGCGCGTGATGTCCCGCGGCGCGGCGGCGGGGTCCGGCACGGACAGCGAGGGCACCACGAGCACCTGCTCGCCCGCCACTCCGAGGGTCTGCCTGCTGGTGGCCAGGACGCGCAGCCGGCCGGCGCCGCGCAGCAGCCCGTCGATGAGCTTCGCGCACGCGTCCAGCAGGTGCTCGCAGTTGTCGAGGACGAGCAGCACGCGCCGCTCGGCCAGGTAGTCGACCAGCACGCTCATGGGGGACGGCCCCGCGTCGCGGACGCCCAGCGCCGTCGCGACCGTCGGCACCAGCAGCTCCGGGTCCTCCAGGGAAGCCAGCTCGACGATCTCCACCCCGTCGTCGTAGGCCGGCCGCAGCGCCTCGGCCACCCGCATCGCCAGCCGGGTCTTGCCGACCCCGCCGGCGCCGGTCAGCGTCAGCAGACGCCCCCGCGCCAGCAACCGCCGGGCCGCGGACACCTCGCCCCGGCGCCCGATGAACGTGGACGTCTCAGCGGACGTCAGCACTGGATGTAGCACGGCCTGTACACGCTCTCGCCGCCCCCTGCCGGCTCCCCCACCGGTCACGCGGTCAGCCGATGACCGGCACCGTTCCTCCAGGTTAAGCGCAGAGCGCGAGGAACGCATCAGTGCGTTCCCGTCGGCGGCTCGGTCGCCGGCGCGGCGGACACCTGTCCACCGCGCCGGCGACCGTCCTCACCACCAGTACCGCCGCCCGCCCACGGGTCGCCCGACCGAGCCGAGAACCAGGAAGACGACGCCGATGAGCAGCAGGATGCCGCCGATCGTGTAGAGGATCGAGATGCCGAGCAGCCATCCCAGCACCACGAGTATCAGACCAAGAATGATCACATTGCCCTCCATGGACAACCGGGACTGCCCCGGACTCGCTTCTCCACTTCCCCACCGTCGGCCTCTAATCCCGCTCCGTCCACATGAGCCTCTGACCTGCGCTTTCGTGCCCGATTTCGGATGAGGGCCCGTGCACGCGGGCTTTACGCCGTGAGAAGATCCGCCAAGAACGAAACGCCATGGGCCATGGGTCCGCTCCCGGCTAGATTGCCGGGATGCGCGAAGTGATCACTTCGGACGGCCGCACGCTCGCCGTCGAGGAATGGGGCGTGCCCGACGGCACGCCGGTCCTGTATCTGCACGGCAGCCCCATGAGCCGGTTGGCCCGCCATCCCGACGACTCCCTGTACACGGGTCTCGGCATCAGGCTGATCACCTTCGACCGTCCCGGGTTCGGCGGCTCCACCGCCCGGCCCGGGCGGCGCGTCGTGGACGGCGCCGACGACGTCGCCGCCGTCGCGGACGCCCTCGGGCTCGGCCGGTTCGCCGTCTACGGGGTCTCCGGCGGCGGCCCGCACGCGCTGGCCTTCGCCGCCCGCCACCCGGACCGCGCGCTGCGCGTCGCCTCGCTGGCCGCGCTCGCTCCGCGCGACGCCGACGGGCTCGACTGGACGGCCGGGATGATGGACGGCAACGTCCGCAGCTCCGAGGTGGCCCTGCTGGACCGCGACGCCATGACGGCCCACCTCGGCGCGGACGCCTCGGCGCCGCCCAAGCTCCCGGACACCGAGGCCGCCGTCCTCAGCCGTCCCGAGGTCAGCGCCATGCTCGGCGCCGCGTACGCGGAGGCGGTGCGCCCCGGCCTCGGCGGCTGGGCGGACGACGTGATCGCGCTGTTCGGCAGCCCGTGGGGCTTCGACCCGGGCTCCATCACCGTGCCGGTGCGGCTCTGGCACGGCGAGCTGGACTCCGTGGTGCCGGCCGCCCACGCGCGCTGGCTCGCCTCCCGCATCCCCACCGCCACGCTCACGGTGCAGCCGGACGCGGGACACGCCGGCCACTTCGACGCCACCCCGGCCACGCTCGCCTGGCTCCTGGAGCCGTCCTGACGCGGATCCTGATCAGCTAGTGGGGGCGCACAGGGCGGCGTCGAAGGCGGCGAAGAGGTGGCCGTCGTCCTTCGGGGTGCCCGTGACGTACACGGTCGCGGCCCGGCCGGCGCGGTCGCGCCCGCTGAGCACCCGCACGCCCGGCAGCCCGCCGTCGTGCATCCAGACGGGTCCGCAGCTCAGCGGGTAGGTGTAGACGCCCAGGCCGTAGCGGCTGCCCTTGGGGTCGTCGCCCGGGACCGCGTGGGCGGTCATGGTGCGCAGCGTCGCCTCGGGAACGGACTGCCAGAAGCGGTTCAGGTCCTCGGGGGTGGAGATCAGGCCCCCGCCCGCCCCGAACGCGTGGCCGGGCAGCCGGGTCTGGTCCGTCTCCCCCGCGTCCGGGGCGGTGGGGTTGACGCCGTACGTGTGGGCGTGCCGGCCCCGGATGGGCAGCTCGCCGCTCTTGGGCCAGTACGTGCCGGGCAGGCCCTTCAGCACGCCCTCCTCGGTGACCCGGCGGAAGTCCTCGCCGGTGACCTTCTCGATGAGCATGCCGGCGACCAGGTAGTTGGTGTTGGAGTAGGACCACCGCTCGCCGGGCTTGCCGACGGGCTCGCGGGTCAGGGCCAGCTTGAGGTGCTCGGCCGGGACCGCGGGCTTGGTCCAGTCGACCAGGTCGAAGTACTCGGGCAGGCCGCTGGTGTGCTGGAGGAGCTGGCGGACCGTGATCGGCGCGCCGCCCAGCGCGCCGGGCAGGTACCGCTCGACCTCGGCGTCCAGGTCCACCTTGCCCGCCTCGACCAGGCGCATGACCGCGGCCGCGATGACGGGCTTGGTGACGCTGGCCGCGCGGAACCGGCCGTCGCCGCCGACCATCGGGGCGCCGGTGCCGCGCCGCGCGGTTCCCGACGTCCAGGTGGTGGTCCGGCCGTTCCGGTCGCGTACGGACAGGACCGCTCCCGCCATGCCGTCCCGGGTGGTCAGCCGGTCCAGCCGCGCCTGGACGCTCTCGCGAGGGGCCGCGGCGGTGTGGACGCTCTCGCGGGCGGCGGCGAGGGCCGGGGAAGAGGCGCTCAGCAGGACGATCGCGGCGGTGGCCGCGGCGAGGTACTTACCCACCATCGTGGACATCTCCTTGTTTCCGGGTGACGTCCTCATCCTTGATCGTCCAGCGTCCGCGATCAGTCACGCGGCCCGGCCTCTCGTGGTGGGGCAGGCACCACCCGGAAAACCGATCGCCGTCGCGTGACCACGCCCACGACAATGGCGCGATGCTGAGCAAGCGCCCCTACGTCGACGCCGACCTGCCCCTGCTCCAGGAGGGCATGGCCGGCTGGATCGCCTGCGCCGGCCGCTGCGGTTACGACCACATCGGCGAGCTGCCCCACCGCATCTACGAGAACCTGCGCGGGCGCCGTCCCGTCGGCGAGGTCGTCCACGTCTGGGAGCACGCCGGCACGCCGGCCGGGCTGACCGTCAACACCCGCTTCGGCAACGCCTTCGACGTCTTCACCGCCCCCGGACTGCGCGGCGCCGAAGCCGAGATCACCATGATCGAGGACGCCGCCGCCACCACCGGCCGGGACGCCGACGAGGTGCTCACCGACGTCTGGGACTGCGACCACATCCGCATCGAGCTGCTGGAACGCCTCGGCTTCACCCGCTTCCGCGTCTGGGACGACGTCCAGGAGATGGCGCTCGCCGGCACCCCGCCGGAGCCGGAGCCCCCCGCGGGCTTCACCGTCCGCCAGGCCCGCCTGTCAGACGCCGCCCACCTGGCCGAGGCCCGCAACGGCGCCTTCCAGGCGGGCTGGACCACCGCCGAATACCTCGACGAGGTCATGCGCAAGCCCGGCTACGACCCCGCCCGCGAGATCGTCGCCGAGGCCCCGGACGGCCGCATCGCGGCCTTCGCCGTCTACTGGACCGACGACCGCAACGGCCTGGGCCACTTCGAGCCCGTCGGCACCCACCCCGACTTCCGGCGCCGGGGCCTGGCCCGTGCGGTGATGCTGCACGCCATGCACCGCATGCGGCCGCTGACCACCGTCACCGTCAACCACAACGCCGAGAACCTCGCGGCCCGCAAGCTCTACGAGAGCATCGGCTTCACCCCGCGCCACCAGACCTACGGCTACCGCCGACACCCGTGACCGCGCAGGACGCGCCCTGGCGCCCGTGCGACATGCCGCTCCTCAGTAGTAGGCGCGCATCAACTCGGTCACCCAGGACGGCTGCACGACCTCACCCTGCGGACCGAACTCGACCATGTACGGCTTGATGTCGAGAACCGGGGTGCCGTCGATGGCGTCGAGGCCGCGCACGCGCACGTCGAGACCGTCCACCCCGAGCAGGCGGCAGCGGGAGACGCCCAGCCGGTTGGGGCGGTTCTTGCCCCGCTGCGCGAAGATCCCCACCAGCGGCCAGTCCGGATTGCCCCGGGGCCGGCGCGCGGCCGTCTGCACCGATTCCGGGTCCACGCGATGAAACTGGAAGACCACTTCCAGGTGCGAGAACGTCTCCAGGCCCGCCAAGGACTCCGGTCCGAAGCGCTCGCCATCCAGGCGGATCACCGCCTCCTCGGCGTTCCAGTCGTCGTCGTAAGGCTCGGCGCGTCCGCCGACCACGGTCCCCAGCGGGTACAGCTCGATCGTCATGGCCGTGACTGTACGGGGTGCCGGGCCCTCGCCGGAATCCGTCATGATGCCGGTCTGCCCGTCGGGACGTCAGGTGACCATCCCGGGGAGAGGGACGCCAGACCTGCCGAGGCGTAGAGCACGACGATCAGGCTCAGCACGGTCGCGAAACAGGCGACCGTGACGACCGGGCCGAGGGCGGCGTAGCCGTACTCCGCCAGCACACCGGGCCAGCCCAGCGCGACCACGGCCCAGCGCAACACGTCGAGGAGCGCGGCCCTGGAGGCGTCGCCGCCGGAACGCACCCGTCGGACGACAGGGTCGGCCACCAGCCAGACCGCGGCCAGGGCGCCGGCGGCGATGAGGGCGCCGACCGCCCGCCTGACCGGCGAGTCACTCGGGCCGGCTATGGACAGGGTGAAGGAGGCGATCTCCACCCAGACCATGGCGACGGCCATGCCATGGGCCCGGTCGAAGCCGTCGTCGGCGGATCGCCGCAACTGCGCCAGCCCGGACGCGCACAGCCCCCATCCCACGGGGTCGAGCAGCAGGTCGAAGCCGTTGATCCGCAGAGCGACGAAGGCGATGGCCAAGCCTATGGCGATCTTCGTGACCGGCAGCAGTCCCGCCTGGGCGGACTCGGGTGGCGGGCCTTTCACCATGCCGGGCTCACCGCCTCGTTGCAGATCTTGCCGGCGAGCCCGCGCTGCCAGGCGATCGGCAGGCTCTTCGAGGGGCCGTCCAACCGCCCCGAGTCCCAGATCACCTCCGCGGATCCCCCGCCGAGCCAGGTTCGGTACGTGAAGCGGATCGGCCGAGGCTCGTGCGGCACCGCGGCGCAGTCGGTGATGACCACGCGTCTCCTGAGAACCTCCATGTCACCGCGTCGCGCGGTGAGCGTGGCGGGTTCCTGGCGCCCTTCGTCCGGAGGCAGGAAACGCAGGCCGGGAATGTCCGCCGAGATCCCGGTGAGCGTGAAGGTCGCCCACCCTTCATTCTCGACTTCGATATCGACGTCGCCGTAGAGGACACCATTCGCGTCCACATCGGCGCGGGTGAACAACGTGTCGACGCCCCACCGGATATGCGGGGTCATCGCCCCCGTCCACCACAGACCCGCGGCCATGACCAGCGACGCCAGGCAACAATGGACCACGATCTGTAATCGCACGCGGTAGGCATGCCACGAGGCGATACCTAATTGCTTCCATATATCGTCCGGAGTCACGATATCGAACCATATATGGTGGCAACTCGTGACGATACTCTCCTGGACTGCCGGCATGATCACGGTTTTCGTGGCGGCCATGCCGGTCACTCGGGAGCGGCTCACCCGCTTCGCCGCGCTCGCCGGCCTGTCCGTCACGCCGGACAACGCCCGCCGGATCATCGACCACGTCGCCCGCCTGCGGCGACGGCGCCTGATCGCCGTCATACCGGCCGCTCTCGCGACCGGGCTCACCGACGACCCCTTCTATCTGGTCGTGGGCTGGTCCGCCGTTCCCCTCATCGACGCGATACGGCGACCACCCACGCACGGACAGGAGATCTATCGGACGGCATGGCTGCTGGGTTCCGGCGGAGCCGTGGTGGCGTCCGGCTTTCTGCTGCTGAACCAGGGCCCCACTCCGGCGCGTCTCGCGCACGCCGCCATCGTGCTCATTGTGGCGGCGACCGTACTTCTGGCCGCCGCCCGGAAAGCCGGAACTCCCGATGAAATCGGAGAATGGTCGACCCGAAGCCTTTATCTTTCCGGGACCGTCATCGCGTTGTCGGGTGCGCTGCTCACCCCTGGGCAACCGACAGAGCCGGACCTCCCCGAATATTCGACGCCCGCACCGGTTTCCTCCTCAACGGGCTCCTTCACTACGGTGAACAGCATCAAAGACCCGAAGTGCCCGTGGTTCGACGAAATGGACGAACCGTGCCGGTGGTGGCTGGTGAACGGCAGCCCGTTCCCGCAGGCCGCGCCGTACACCATCCGCACGGGCGGAGCCCCGCAGCGAGCCCCCCTCGTCCGCAGCCCCGACCACAAGGCGCTCGTCTACCTGGACAGACGCGAGCGTCGCATGAGCTACCAGGACGCCGACCGCACCCGTGCGCTCACGGGCGTCCTCGCCGACAGCGCGGTTCCCAGCGTCACCTTCGCCCACCAGAACAGGTACGTCGCCCTCGCCAAGGACGACGCACAGGTCACCGACACCCGAACGTGGGCCACGATCACCATCCCCGGCGCCCGGCAGGTGCACGACATCAACCAGCACGGCATCGTGGCGACGACGGCGTCCCACGTCCTGGTGGTCGATCATCTCGGCCGGACCCGCATGACCCTGCCTCGGAGACATCCCCAGGCCACCTATCTCCTTCACCCGGACGGAGCCCTGCTCGCGATCGTCCGGAACGCCGAAGAACGCGTGGACACCTATCTGGTCAAGACCGGCGAACACCTCTCCGGGGTGGCCCTCAGGTTCCCCGGCGACGAGTATCTCGGCGCCGGCCTCGGCTGGTCGAAGGAGGGACCCTTCCTCGTCCGCGGGTCCCTGCACGAACGCGTCTACTACGTGGACCTGACGACAGGCAAGCTCTGGCGCCGCAAGCACTGACACGGTGGTGCCAGCCTTACCGGCAAGAGGCCGGTCCACGGGATCGAGACGGCGCGGGCCGATCCCTACGGTTGAACGCATGAACAAGCTCTCCCTACTGACGTTCGGCCTGGTCGCGGCGCTGGCCGCGCCGATCCTGGCCACCCCGGCCCACGCCACTTCCGCCAAGTCCGACAAGTCCGACAAGGGGGTCGTGGCCGGGCTCGACCGGTACGCCCGCCCACTGAGCGACTTGGACGCGCTGTCCGAGATGACCCGCGACGCCTCGATCGTGGGTATCGGCGAAGTGACCCACGGGTCAAAGGAGCTGTTCACCGTACGCAATCGGATGTTCCGGCACCTGGTCAGCAACCAGGGCTTCACCACGATCGCCCTTGAGGCGCCCTGGTCGGCGGGCGTCCGGCTGGACGAGTACATCCGCACCGGAAAGGGCGACCTGCGCACGATCATGCGCGAGGACTTCCAGCAGGCCTACGGCTTCTGGCAGACCAAGGAGTGGATGGACCTCTACACCTGGATGCGCGAGTACAACCGCACGGCCCGCCACAAGCTGCGGGTCATGGGCTTCGACATGGGCGACGTCCATCCGGACCAGTACCGGCGAGTGATCGCCTGGGCCGAGAAGAACAAGCCCGCGATCGCGCCCGAGCTGCGCCGCCGTTACGCCGATCTGCTCGCCCTTCCCGGCGGTACGGCGGAGCGCATGGACGCCCTCGCCGCCCTCCCGGCGGAGCGGCACAAGACCCTGGCCGAGAACGCCGAGGCCGCCTACCGCCTGGTGGAGAAGGCTCCTCCGATCGTGGCCCAGGAGGCGCGGGTCATCGCGCAGATGGCCACGCTGTACACCCTGGACGGCCCCGCCATGCACCGCCACCGCGACAGGTCCATGGCGGAGAACACATGGTGGTGGAACCGGCACACCGGCCTGAAGACGGTGGCGGCGGCCCACAACGGCCACATCGGCTACGTCTCGGCCTGGCCGGACATGTACCCGGTCACCCAGGGCGCCCATCTGCGCGCGATGGCCGGCAAGTCCTACGTCGCCATCGGCACCACCATCCACAGCGGCCGGTTCCGCGCCATGGATCCGAAGACCGGCAAGATCGGGGTCTTCGACACCGGCGCCCCGGGCACCGGCAGCAGCGAGCACACGCTCGACAAGGTCCGCCACCGCGACTATCTCCTGAGCCTGCGCCAGGCCGGCCAGAACCCGGCGGTCCGCACCTGGCTGGACACCGCCCGCCCCACCTACACGATCCCGGCCACGTACATGCCCGAGATGTTCACCAAGCCCCTGGCCCTGGGCAAGGCCTACGACTCGCTGATCCACCTCCACCGTGTGAAGGCGGCCGACCCCCTCTGAGCCGCGCTCCTGCGCGTACAACGCAAAAACGGCGGTGTCCGTGAGGACACCGCCGTTTTTGACATGAGTGGAGGTGGCGGGAATCGAACCCGCGTCCTTCAACCCCAAGACAGGGCTTCTCCGGGCGCAGCCTGCTGTGCTTTTCTCAGCCCCGGCGATCTCGCAGGCGAGTCACCGACGGGCTCAGCCACTGTTTGGTTTCCCGATCACCCCCGTGGCCGGGTTGATCGGTTGAGCCTTCTAGCGATGCCAGATCCCGGGCCGAAGGCGCTCCCGGGCTGACAGTGGTTTCGCTACTTAGGCAGCGAGGCCCAGGGAGTCCTGGGCTACCACAGTGCGCTTGGAATTGGCACTTGTTGTTTGCGGTCACAGGATTAACGAGGTTATGTCCGCAGTCCTCGGCCCGCTTCACCTGACTTGCAAGGTCAAAGTCGAAGCCAGTCACCCCCTGTGCAATTGTCAACACGGTCTCCGCGCTTGCACGCGATGACCGAGCAACATGAAGATACAACCCACAACGCCTGCGACGCCAACTTGATTCCCGGTGTCCCCCAGGTTCGCCTGTCACCAAGACGGCGAAACCCCCGGGAACGCGGCTCGAAGCGCACGCTCCCGGGGGCCGACCGGCAGGGTCGAGCCGGTCCGACGGCAGGACTTCCCCCGAGATGAAGTCCTGGTCTCATCGCGACGACTGGAACCGCAACCCCCCGAGCGGCCCAGTCATTCTGTAAGACGCCGCCGGAGGCCCCGCGGGTTGCTTCCCGGCGTCAGCGTTGCTTCAGGACCTCGCCATGGAACGGCATGGCCGCACGCGCCCCGCTCCGGGCGCCCCCGTGGAACGCGCCGAACGCCCCGGAACCGAGCCTCAGCCCTGGTCGCGCAGCGCGCCGAAGAAGTCGCCCGCGATGGCCGCCGGGTTGTAGTTCTTGGCCAGGACGGCGATCGCCAGGTCGCCCTGCCAGCCCACGAACCAGCGCTGCCGGCTGTCCTCGTCACCCGCCGCCGCGGACACCCCGTACACCTGCCCCTTGCCCGCCTGCGCGGGCGAGCCCTTGGCGCCCGCCTGCATCATCGCGGTCAGGGCCGCGCGGACCTTCGGGTCGAGCGGCACCGGCTGCGGCGCCGGCGCGGGCGCGATCTCGCCCGTGGGGTCGGGCGACTTGGGGTCGGTCACCAGCACGGGCGGCCGCCACGTGCCGGAGCCGACGGCCGCCGCGACCAGCGCCATCGACAGCGGGCTCACCTGGACGCTCTGGCCCGCGATGGCCCTGGCCTTGTCCGCGTCGCTGCCGAGCTCGCCGACCGAGCCGCTGAACGACTTGAGCGGGAGCTGCCACGGCTGCCCGAAGCCGAACGCCTTGGCGCTCTGCGCGAGCGCCCCCGCGTCCACCCGGCGGGCGAGCGAGGCGAGCGCGGTGACGCAGCCCCTGGCGAAGTTCTCGGTGAGGGTCGGCGCCGGCTCGCTCACGCCCGCCGCCTGGCCCACCTCGACGAACCGGGCGCCGCCGACCGTGCGCTCCGCCGGGCACGCCAGCCGCAGCTTCGGGCTCACGTTCCCCTTGACGAGGGCGTCGGTGGCGACGATGGAGAACGCGGTGCCGGCCGGGAACTTGCCGGCCAGGGCGTCCTTCTCCTGGTTCATGCCGCTCGTGGCGACCGCCCGGATCTCGCCCGTCGCCTTGTCGACCGCGACGAGGGCGCCGCTCTGGCTCTGCTCGACCGCCTGGTCGGCGGCCTGCTGGACGGCGCTGTCGATGGTGGTCTTGACCGACTGGTTCGCGCGGCCGGGCCACTCCTTGAGCACCGCGACGTCCTTGCCGGTCTTGGCGTCGAGGATGACCACCTTGGTCTGCGTGGAACCGGTCAGGTAGTCCTGGTACGCCTTCTGCAGACCGCTCTGCCCGATCGAGTCGCCCGCGCGCTGCGGGCCGCCGAGCTTCGCCTCGTCCTCGGCGGTGATCGCGCTGACCTTGCCGACCAGGTCCTTGGGCTCCTTGGGGGCGAGCGGCTGCGGCTGCTCCTGCACCGTGAGCTGCTCGATCTTGTCGAGCTGGTTCTTCAGCGCCAGGTACCGGGTGCGGCCGAAGTGGGCCAGCGGCACGAACTGGTGCGGCGGGGACGACCGGATGCGGTTGAGCAGCCGGTCGTGAGGGAACCCGGTGTACTTGGCGAGCTGCTGCACGACCTCCTCGGCCTGCGCGCCGAGCTGCGAGGGCACCACGCCGGCCACGTACAGCACCTGCGGGCTCTGCAGCGAGTCGCCGTTGCGGTCGTTGATCGGCTGGCGCGGGATCGCCTCGGGGTCCACGGCGAACCGCTGCCCCTCCTTGAGCTGCGGGTGGATGACCGAGGGCGACCAGCGCACCTTCCACACGCCGTCGACGAGGTGCAGGGGCAGCACGCCGTCGTAGCCCCAGAGCGGGCTGTTCTCGCCCAGGTCCACCTCGGCCCGGAAGTCGGCCCGCGACTCGTCGCCGTTCAGGCTGACGTTCTTGATCTTGAAGCGGAAGGAGGCGGCGTCCAGCTCCAGCTTCACGTCGGCCAGCGTCTTGCGGACCGCCGCCTCGTCGCCGTCGGTGCGGCGGGCCGCGAGCTCGTAGTCGCCCGTCTGCCAGCCCACGAGGAAGTCGCGCAGCGCGTCGTGCGGCGACGACTCGTCGAAGCAGCCGGTCAGAGTCGTGGACGCGACCGCGAGCGTGGCGAACGCGGACAGCGTACGGCGAAGGCGGGGACGGCTCATCGGTTGCGGTGGCGCAGTGCCCTGGCCATCTCCCGCTTTGCCTGCTGCTCGGCCAGCGTCTGCCGCTTGTCCCAGTCCTTCTTGCCGCGCGCCACGCCGATCTCGACCTTGGCCCGGCCGTCCTTGAAGTACAGGGAGAGCGGCACGATCGTCAGGCCGCCCTCCTTCACCTTGGCGGACAGCTTGGCGATCTCCTTGCGGTGCAGCAGGAGCTTGCGCTTGCGGCGGGCGGCGTGGTTGGTCCACGTGCCCTGGGTGTACTCGGGGATGTGGACGTTGAGCAGCCACGCTTCGCCGTCGTCGATGGTGGCGTATCCGTCGATGAGCGAGGCGCGTCCCTCGCGCAGGGACTTGACCTCGGTGCCCTGCAGCACGAGGCCGGCCTCGTAGGTGTCCTCGACGTGGTAGTCGTGCCGAGCACGCTTGTTCTGGGCGATGACCTTCCGCCCCGTCTCACGTGGCATGCCTCGACCTTACCGGCGTTCCTCTAGACCCTGAGATAGCGGCGGAGCGTCACGAACGACGCCAGGACACAGATCAGCACGCCGATCACCATGGTGAGGGTGATGGAAGTCGCCACCTCGTCCCAGCCCAGCGGCGCGCCGATGGCGATGAACTTGGTGATCTCCTCGAACATGAACACCTTGGCCGCGATGAGCAGGACCGCGGCGAGCACACCGCCGATCAGGCCGGCGATCATGCCTTCCATCACGAACGGCAGCTGGATGTAGAGGTTCGAGGCGCCGACCAGGCGCATGATGCCGGTCTCACGGCGGCGGTTGAAGGCCGACAGCCGGACGGTGTTGCCGATCAGCAGCGCGGCGGCGAGCACCAGGATGATGGCGATGGTGATCGCCGCCCAGCGGAGCGTGTCGAGCATGCTGAAGAACTTGCCGATCAGCTCTCTCTGGTTGATCACCTGAGAGACGCCCGGCAGCACCTCCGCCGCCTTCACAATCGGCTCGTAGTTCTCCGGATCGGTCAGCTTGAGCCGGAACGAGGTCGGCATGTCCTTGACCGTCGCGGCGTCGATCAGCGCCTTGTTGGTGGCGAAGGACTGCTTGAAGTTCTCGTAGGCCTGCTGCTGGTTCTCGTAGATCACCCCACCGGGGGCGACGCCGGGGATCTTCTCGAGTTGGGCCTTCAGGGCGGTGGTCTCCTCGTCGGTGATGCCCTTGCCCTTGCACCTCTCGGAAGCGGTGCCCTGGTTGCAGAGGAAAACCGAGACCTCGACCTTGTCGTACCAGTAGCTCTGCATCATCGAGACCTGCGAGTTGATCATCAGGCCGACGCCCAGCATCGCCATGCCGACCGCCACAGTGATCACCACCGCGATCGTCATGGTCAGGTTGCGACGGAGGCCGATCCAGACCTCGGAGAAGATGAAATTCGCCCGCATGGTTTGCCTGCTGCTCCCTGTCAGTACGCCTGGCCGTAGACGCCACGCGACTGGTCGCGGACGATCTTGCCGTCCTCCAGCTCCACGACACGCTTGCGCATGGAGTCGACGATGGCCGCGTCGTGCGTGGCCATGACGACAGTAGTGCCGGTTCGGTTGATGCGGTCCAGCACCTTCATGATGCCGATGCTCGTCGCCGGGTCGATGTTGCCCGTCGGCTCGTCGGCCAGCAGGATCATCGGCCGGTTGACGAACGCGCGCGCCATGGCGACACGCTGCTGCTCGCCGCCGGACAGCTCGTCGGGCATGCGGTGCGCCTTGCCCTCCAGGCCGACCAGCTCGATGACCTCGGGCACCACCTTGCGGATGAAGCGCCGCGGCTTGCCGATGACCTCCAGGGCGAACGCCACGTTCTCGTAGACGTTCTTGTTCGGCAGCAGCCGGAAGTCCTGGAAGACGCAGCCGATGCGGCGGCGCAGGTGCGGCACCTTGAAGTTGGAGAGGCGAGCCAGGTCCTTGCCGGCGACATGAATGGCGCCGGAGTTGGGCCGCTCCTCCTTGAGGACCAGTCGCAGGAACGTGGACTTGCCTGATCCCGAAGGACCGACGAGGAACACGAACTCGCCCTTGTCCACGTCAACGGAGACGTGGTCGAGCGCGGGCCGGTTCTGGTTCGTGTAGACCTTGGTGACATTATCGAAATGGATCACGAGAGCATCACGGCATGCCAGTCTAGGGGTCAGGACGGAAGCGAGGGTGGCACATGCCCACTTCCCGCCGCTCGGCCGTCGGGGACGTCTTTCTTTACCGATGATCGACGTTCCGATTGGCCAGGGGACAGTCTAGGGGGAAGACTGGCATGGAACGTCCATAACGGAAACAAAACGATTGTGCGGCTACACTTGGGGCTGACATGAGTTGCCAACACCTCGTCTGCGCGCAGTGCGCCCACCCGGTCATCGAGGGTCGCTGCGCGGTCTGCCGCGCCAACCGCGAGCGGATGCACAACCACGGCTTCGCCGGGCTGTCACCCGCTCTCATCGCCGGGCTGCTGCTCGCGCTGTTGTTCCTGACCCTCGTGCTGAAGCACCTGAGCGGCCTCTAGGAGCCCCGGGCGCCCGGCGCCCGGGTCGGCCTTCGGACGGCCCCTAGAGGGCCGCTTCCGACTCCTGCCGGCGCATCCAGCGGATCTCCGACTCGATGAACTGGTCGAGGTCGCCGTCGAGCACGGCCGACGGGTTGCCGGCCTCGGTGCTCGTGCGCAGGTCCTTCACGATCTGGTACGGGTGCAGCACGTAGTTGCGGATCTGCGTGCCCCACGACGTGGTCGTGGCGCCGCGCAGCTCCGACATCTTCTCCGCCTCCTCCTGGCGCTTGCGCTCCAGCAGCTTGGCCTGGAGCACGGCCATGGCGGTCGCGCGGTTCTGGAGCTGGGAGCGCTCGTTCTGGCAGGAGACCACGATGTTGGTCGGCAGGTGCGTGATGCGGACGGCCGAGTCGGTCGTGTTGACGCCCTGGCCGCCGGGGCCGGAGGAGCGGTAGACGTCGACGCGGATCTCGTCCTCGTTGATGTCGATGTGGTCGGTCTGCTCGACCACCGGCACGATGTCCACGCCGGCGAACGACGTCTGGCGGCGGCCCTGGTTGTCGAACGGGCTGATGCGCACCAGGCGGTGGGTGCCGTGCTCGCCGCGCAGCGTGCCGTACGCGTAGGGGGCCTTGACCGTGAACGTGGCCGACTTGATGCCGGCCTCCTCGGCGTAGGAGGTCTCGTAGACCTCGGTCGGGTAGCCCTTGCGCTCGGCCCAGCGGAGGTACATGCGCAGCAGCATCTCGGCCCAGTCGGCGGCGTCGACGCCACCGGCCTGCGAGTTGATCGTCACCAGCGCCTCGCGGGCGTCGTACTCGCCCGACAGCAGGGTGCGGACCTCCAGCGCGCCGATGTCGGAGCGCAGCGTGGCGAGCTCCTTGTCGGCCTCGGCCCGCGTGTCGTCGTCGCCCTCCTCGGCGGCCAGCTCGTAGAGCACGCCGAGGTCGTCCAGCCGGCGCGCCAGCCCGTCGACGCGGTTGAGCTCGCCCTGCAGGTGGGACAGCTTGCTCGTGACCTTCTGCGCCTGGTCGGGGTCGTCCCACAGGTCGGGGGCGGCCACCTGCTGCTCCAGCTCCTCGATCTGCTTGCGCATCGCGTCGAGGTCGAGCACGTCCTGGATGCTCCGGAGCGTGCCCGCGAGCTCGTTGATCTCTTCTGCCGGATCGATGACTGCCACGTCTCCCAAGGGTACGCGACCCTCACGCGCACGAATAACATGGCGAGGTGCGTGCATCCGGTCGGCTCAGGACACTGGCGCTCGCCGCCGGGCTGCTGGCCGGCGCGACCGCCTGCTCAGGCGGCTCCGCCGCGCCCTCGGCGGCGCCCGTGACGCGCGCCGCCGTCAGCTCGTCGGCGACCGCCACGCCGGCGCTGCCGCCCCCCGAGGTCACCCGGGCCGAGGCGGGCGAGGTGTTCTCCACGCTGACGGCCACCGACGACGTGCTGCGGGCCGCCGCGCCCAAGCTGCACGACGGCACCCTGCGCGACGCGCTCGACCTCACCCGCGACGCCGAAGCCCAGCTCACCACGGCCGCCTACCAGTCCACGGGCTACCATCCCCCCCGCTACGAATGGGGCTCGCCCGTCCTGTACGTGCCCCGCTTCCCCGCCGGCTCGGAGTCGCCGTGGTTCACCGCCCTGGTGGCCCGCGACGGTCATCCGACGCTGCTGACCTTCGCCAAGGTCAACAAGGACGCCAAGTGGCAGATCAGCGCGGTGACCCGGCTGCTCGACGGGCAGGACCCGCCGCCGGTCCAGCTCGACGCCGAGGGCTACGCGACGGCGCTCGACCCGGGCGACAAGAGCGTGACCATCAGCCCGCAGTACATGGGGCCGCTGCACGCGACGGCGGCCGAGGCGGGGGCCACCGGCGTGGCGGCCGGCCTGATCGCGCCCGGCCCCTACACCACCGACCTCGCCGAGGAGATCAACGACGAGCGCAAGGCGGCCAAGGACGCCGGGCTCAGCTACGACTCGATCTTCAGCGGCAACGACTACCCCGTCTACGCGCTGCGCACCCGCGACGGCGGCGCGCTGATCCAGTACTCCCTGTCGCGCAACACCACCACGACGGCGGCGACCAACGTGAAGGACTTCATCCCGGTGCCCGACGACGCCCAGTGGGCGATCGACGAGCCGAAGGTCCGGCGCACGCTCAAACTGACCGAGACGCACCAGTACGCCACGGCCGTGCCGCCGGCGTCGGCGCCGGCGGCGGCCCGGGTCATCGCCCACGAGGGCGGCCTCACCCGCGCCTCGGGCGAGTGATCTCCGGCACGTGACAGCAGGCGCCGGGCGGCGCCTCGGGTGGGTGGTCCCGCCCGAGGCACTCCTACGGCGCCGCCCTCACTCCTCCCCGTGCGGCAGGTTGCTGGTCGCGACGAGCGTGCGGACGGCGCGCAGCGCGACCGACAGCGTGGCCAGGTCGAAGTTGTCGCTCTCCCAGATCTCCGACAGCGTCTGCCGGGCACGGCCCACGGCGGCCGAGTTGGCGTCCGTCCAGAGAGCCAGCCGCTCCTCCGGCGACAGGCCCGGCGTGCTGTGCGTCAGCACGTCGCGGGTGAGCGAGGCGTGCGCGGCGTAGAGGTCGTCGCGCAGCGCCGAGCGGGCCATCGAGTTCCACCGGTTGTCGCGCGGCAGGGAGATGACGCGCTCCCTGAGCCGGGCGAGCTGGAGCCGGTCGGCCAGGTCGAAGTACACCTCGGCCACCTCGTTGACCGGCCGTCCCGTGAGCGAGGAGATCTCCACCAGGTCGAACGTCGAGTAGGCGGGCACCATCGCCGCCACCCGCTCGGCCAGGTCCACGGGCACGTCCCGGGCCACGAAGGCGTCGCGGCGCTCCTCGAAGGCGGCCAGGTCCGGGCCGGCGAGGAGCTTGGGCATGTGCGTGAGCAGGCCGTTGACGCCCTTGACGAAGAACCCGGCCGCGGCGGCGAGGTCGAGCGGCGGGCGGCGGTTGGTGAGCAGCCAGCGGGTGCCCCGCTCGGCCAGCTTGCGCGCCTCCAGCAACATGGCGATCTGGGTGCTCGTGTCCACGACGTTGTCCAGCGCCTCCACCTGGCGGTAGAAGCTGGGCAGGTCGAAGACCTCGCGGGCGACGAGGTAGGCGCGCACGATGTCGGGCGTCGAGGCGCCGGTCTCCTCCGCGAGGCGGAACATGAACGTGGTGCCCATGGAGTTGACCAGCTCGTTCACCACGCAGGTGGTGATGATCTCGCGGCGCAGCGGGTGGGCGTCCATGTACTCGCGGAACCGCTCGCGCAGCGCCGACGGGAAGTACGACACCAGCCACGAGGCGAGGTACGGGTCGTCGGGCAGGTCGGAGGCGAGCAGCTCGGCGTCCACCACCAGCTTGGTGTAGGCGAGCAGCACCGAGAACTCCGGCGCGGTGAGCCCGAGCCGCGCCTGGCGGCGCTCGGCCAGCGTCTTGTCCGACGGCAGGAACTCCAGCTCCCGGTTGACCAGCCCGTCGCGTTCGAGCCGGCGCAGGTAGCGGGCGTGGATGTGGAGCATCTCCACGGCCTGGGAGCGGGCGGCGGCCAGCACCACGTTCTGCGCGTGGTTGTCGCGCAGGACCAGGTCGGCGACCTCGTCGGTCATCGAGGTGAAGACCTCGTTGCGCTGGGTGTCGGTGAGCCTGCCGTCGCGGACGACCTGGTCGAGCAGGATCTTGATGTTCACCTCGTGGTCGGAGGTGTCGACGCCCGCGGAGTTGTCGATGAAGTCGGTGTTGACCAGACCGCCGTTGAGCGCGAACTCGATGCGGGCGAGCTGGGTGAAGCCGAGGTTGCCGCCCTCGCCGATGACCTTGCAGCGCAGCTCGGCGGCGTCGACGCGCAGCGGGTCGTTGGCCTTGTCGCCGACGTCGGCGTGGGACTCGACGCTCGCCTTGACGTAGGTGCCGATGCCGCCGTTCCACAGCAGGTCGACCGGGGCCTTCAGGATGGCGCTGATCAGGTCGTTGGGCGCCATGGACGTGACGCCGGCCGGCAGGTCGAGCGCCTCGCGCATCTGCGGGGTGATGGAGACGGACTTGGCGGTGCGCGGGAAGACGCCGCCGCCCGCCGAGATCAGCTCGGCCGAGTAGTCGGCCCACGAGCTGCGGGGCAGCTCGAACAGGCGCTGCCGCTCGGCGAACGAGGTGGCCGCGTCCGGGTCGGGGTCGATGAAGATGTGCCGGTGGTCGAAGGCGGCGACCAGGCGGATGTGCCGCGACAGCAGCATGCCGTTGCCGAACACGTCGCCGGACATGTCGCCGACGCCGGCCACCGTGAAGTCGGTGGTCTGGACGTCGACGCCGGTGGTGCGGAAGTGGTACTTGACCGACTCCCAGGCGCCGCGGGCGGTGATGCCCATGGCCTTGTGGTCGTAGCCGATGGAGCCGCCGGAGGCGAAGGCGTCGCCGAGCCAGAAGCCGTAGTCCTTGGCCACGCCGTTGGCGATGTCGGAGAACGTCGCGGTGCCCTTGTCGGCGGCCACGACCAGGTAGGGGTCGTCGCCGTCGTGCCGGACGACGTCGGCCGGCGGCACGACCTTGCCGTCGACGAGGTTGTCGGTGACGTCGAGCAGGCCCGAGATGAACGTCCGGTAGCAGGCCACGCCCTCGGCCAGCACCTCCTCGCGGGAGCCGGACGCCGGGGGCCGCTTGACGACGAACCCGCCCTTGGACCCGGTCGGCACGATGACGGTGTTCTTGACCATCTGCGCCTTGACCAGGCCGAGGATCTCGGTGCGGAAGTCCTCCATGCGGTCGGACCAGCGCAGGCCGCCTCGGGCCACCTTGCCGAAGCGCAGGTGGACGCCCTCGACCCGCGGCGAGTACACGAAGATCTCGAACTTGGGCCGCGGCAGCGGCAGCACGCTGATCGCCTGCGAGTCGAACTTGAGGGAGATGTAGTCCTTGCGGACCCCGTCGACGCTCTGGAAGTAGTTGGTGCGCAGCGTCGCCTCGATCATCTCGAGGTACGCCCGCAGGATCCGGTCCTCGTCGAGCGAGGCGACCTCGTCGAGCGCGCCCAGGACCTCCTCCCGCAGGGCGTCGGCCAGGTCGTCGCGCGCGTCCTGCGGGCGCCGCGGGTCGAGCCGGGCCTCGAAGAGGCTGACCAGCAGCCGCGACAGCCGGACGTTGCCGATCAGCACCCGCTCCATGTAGCGCTCGGAGAAGGCGCTGCCGGCCTGGCGCAGGTACTTGGCGTAGACCCGCAGGATCTCGACCTGCTCCCAGGTCAGCCCGGCGCGCAGGATCAGCGCGTTGAAGTTGTCGGCCTGGACGCGGCCCCGCCACAGCGCGAGCAGGCCGGCCTCGAACAGCCGCTTGACGTCGTCGCCCGTGGCCGCCTCGGAGGCGGTGAAGCGCAGGCCGAAGTCGTAGATCCAGCAGTTGCGCGTGTCGTCGTCCGCCGTGGCGGCCGGGGCGGCCGAGTCGGGGGCGGCCCTGCGATAGGTGTCGATCTCGTACGGGCGCTCGTCCACGACCTCGACGCCGAGCCGCTGGATGAGCGGCAGCGCCTTGGACAGCGAGATGGGCTCGCCGACCTTGTAGATCTTCAGCCGGCGCTGGCCCTCCTCGGCGTCGTCCGGCACGTACAGGTCGATGTCGACGGCGTCGCCGTCGCTCCCGGTCACCAGCCGCTCCAGCCGGCGCACGTCGGCGACGGCCGTCTCGGGCGTGAAGTCGGCCTTGTAGCCCTCGGGGAACGCCTGCTGGTAGCGCCGGACCAGCCGGGGCGCCTGGTCGTCGGAGACGGTGTCGGTGAGCGCCACCGCCAGGTCGTCGGCCCAGGAGCGGGTGATCGCGGCCAGCCGCGCCTCCAGCTGCTCGACGTCCACCTCCGGCTGCGGGAGCTGCTTGCCCCGCTCGCCGCGGATGACCACGTGCAGGCGGGCCAGCGCCGACTCGCCGATCATCGCGCTGTAGTCGAGCGACCTGCCGCCGAGCGCCTTCAGCAGCACCTCCTGCATCTTCAGCCGCACCTGGGTGGTGTAGCGGTCGCGCGGCAGGTAGATGAGGCAGGAGATGGAGCGGCCGTAGTCGTCGGGGCGCAGGAACAGCTTGACCTGCTTGCGCTCGCGCAGCCGCAGCACGCCCAGCGCGATCGGCAGGAGCTGCTCGACCGAGGTCTGGAACAGCTCGTCGCGGGGGAAGGTCTCCAGGATCTCGATGAGGTCCTTGCCGTCGTGGCTGTCGGCGGCGAGCCCGGCCATCTCCAGCACCGCGGCCAGCTTGCGGCGCAGCACGGGGATCCGGGAGATCGACTCGTTGTAGGCCACGTGGGTGAACAGGCCGAGGAAGCGGCGCTCGCCGATGACCTCGCCCATGGGGGAGAACAGCTTCACCCCGATGTAGTCGAGGTAGGCGGCCCGGTGGACGGTGGCGCGGGAGTTGGCCTTGGTGATGATGAGCTGCCGCTTCTCGCGCGCCTTGGCGCGCACCTCGGGCGGCAGCACGGAGAAGCTGGCCGAGCCGATCTTGTCGTCGCGCAGGATGCCGAACGCGGTGCCGGGCAGCGCGCGCAGCGCGTCGCCCTCGTCGGTGCTCTCCAGGCGGTACTCGCGGTAGCCGAGGAAGGTGAAGTGCCCGTCGGCGAGCCAGCGCAGCAGGTCGATGCTGTCCTCGACCTCGGCCGGCTCCAGCGGCGGCGGGTTCATCGACAGGTCCTCGGCGGTCTGCTCGGCCAGCGCCCGCATCTTGGAGAAGTCCTCGACCGCGTGCCGGACGTCGGTCAGCACCCGCTGGAGGTCGTCCTCCAGCCGCTTGAGCGCCTCCGGATCGGCCTGCCGGTCGATCTCGATGTGGATCCAGGACTCGACCATGAGCTGGCCGGTGACGTCCTCCTGGCCGCGCCCGAGCATGCGGCCCGTCATGTCGCGGCGCACCCGCATCTGGGGGTGGACGAGCAGGCGGATGCCGATGTCGTGCCGGTCGAGCTCCATCGTGACCGAGTCGACGAGGAACGGCATGTCGTCGGTGACGACCTCCACGACGGAGGCGCCCGGGTCCCAGCCGTGCTCGGCCACCGTGGGGGTGTAGGCCCGGACCGCCGGGCGGCCCTGCGGGCGTACCGCGGCCAGCCGTCGCTGGGACATCGCGGGACCGTAGACCTCGACGGGACCGCGGTCGAGCAGGTCCTCCGGCGCCACGTGCCGGTAGTAGACCCGCAGCAGGCCCAGCGCCTCGTCGGGACTCGTGTCGTCGCTCACGGCCGCGTATCGCTGCGCGGCTCGCTGGAGCAACTCGTCCTTGGCCTCGTCGAGCTTGGCCTCGTCGAGCGGCATGTCGCTCTCACTCCTTTGTGAGGGTTTGCCATACATGTTCATAGCCAGGCCTCTGGTTCCCCAAAAGGCGGGAAATAGTGCGCGCGCTTCATCGCCCACGCACGGGAGGGGCCCGCCGGTCCGCCCGTGCCCGGCGTGGCGCCGGTCGGACGCCTGGCCGCGCCTCGTGGGCGCACGGGCACGCCGGACGAATCCGGTGCCGCCGGCATGCCGGGGCCGCCGCTGTGGAGCGGCAGGCCACGCTGGGGAAAGACGGTGCTACCAGCATCCCACACCTGGGGCGCACCCGCCGTACGGCACGGACGCCGAAGTGGGCCGCCGTCCTCGCCGGCCCACCCGTACGGGAGGATGGGCGCAGCCGTGTCGGGCCCCACCGAACACCTCCCCCAGATCGCCCGGCCATGGACAGCCGGACGCATGCCTTGCCGTACCGATATCACCCGAAAAGGGCGAAGACGTCAACGTGACATCGACATGGGGGGATCGTCTTCGGAGGCGGAGGGGTGCTTGAGCTCGTCGAGCTGACCGGGGAGCGCGGTCAGGTCCTTGAGCTCCTCCTGGCATGACGGGCACGTGTCGAGGTGGCGCTCGAACGCCTCCAGGTCCTCTTCGTCGAGGACACCGAGGACATAGGCGGCCACCTCTTCGTGCATCAGCCGGCAACCCCCTTGTCCCGCAGCAGCTCGCGCAGAGCCCGAATCCCGTAATAGAGCCTGGACTTCACCGTACCCGGCGGGATCCCCAGAATCTCCGCCGCCTCATTAATCGTACGGTCCCTGAGATAGGTCTGCTCAATGACTTCGCGGTGTTCTTCCGACAGGCTCCGCAGCGCGTCGGCGACGACTATCGCCGACAACGCCCGCTCGGAGCCGTCAGGTACCGCCAACATGTCGACTTCGGGGGGCTCGACCTCATGGGGCCGGACGCTCTTGCGCCGGCGACCGTCGATCACGATGCGGCGGGCCACGGTCAGCAGCCACGCCCATATGAGGCTCGGTTCCCATTGCAGTCTTGCCGAGTTACGCCAGGCCCGGACGAGCGTCTCCTGCACGACGTCCTCGGCCCATTGCAGATCGTTGCCGGTCGACTTGCGTATGTGGCGCAGCAGAGGGCCGCCGAACTCCTGGTAGAGCACCGCGATGCGGTGCTCCGCCTCGGCATCCGCACTCTCGAACCTGCCGTCGAGGTGACTTAGCACGGGGCACATCTTTACACCTTCGTTATGAGTCCGGTAGCCACTCCGATAACTCCAGTCATTTCTGACTATTCGCCGCTAGAAGTGAACCGGTCCCCGAGGCTCCGCGTACCTCCGACCATGCACAGGCTTCTACGCGGTGAGGTCCTCATGTTCGGCGGCTTCGCCGTGGCCGCGGTGGCGACGATTTTCCTGGTCATGCCATCGTCGGCCGCGCCCGTGTCCGCCGAGTGGACGGTGCTGCCCTCCGGCCCGCTGGGGCCGGCCGACCGCGACCTTCTGGTCAAGGTACGTCAGGCAGGCCTATGGGAGATACCCGTCGGACGGTACGCGCAGGAGCGCGCGGCGTCCCAGCGGGTCAAGGACGTCGGGATGCACCTGGTGGAGGACCACTCCAAGCTGGACGTGGTCACCCGCCAGTACGCGGCCAAGCTGGGCGTGCCACTGCCCGACCAGCCCAATCCCGACCAGCAGAGCTGGATGGCTCAACTGGCGGCCGAGAACGGCCCCGCCTTCGACCGGGACTTCGCCAACCTGCTGCGCGCGGCGCACGGGAAGGTCTTCACCGTCGTGGCGGGCGTCCGGGCAGGAACGCGCAACAGCGAGGTGCGCAAGTTCGCCCAGCAGGCGGTGACCGTGGTCATGAAGCACATGACGCTGCTCGAGTCCACCGGGCTGGTGGACCACAACGCGCTTCCCGAACCCCCGACCCCCTCGGCCACTCCACCCGCCCCCGCGGCGGTCGAAACAAGGAGACAACCATGAGTAGATCGAGACGCATGGCCGCGGCCGTGTCCGCCCTGGCCATGGTGGCCGGCGGTCTGGTGTCCGCGGCCGTCTTCAGCGTCAGTCCGGCCTTCGCCGACCACTGCGACCCCGCCGAGCAGCATCAGGGGCAGCAGACGACCCGGGCGCAGCGGCAGGGGCAGGACGAGCAGGCGCCGGACGGCCAGGACCAGGGGCAGCAGGACCAGGGCCAGAACGACCAGGACGGCCAGAACCAGGACCAGGGCCAGAACCAGGACCAGGGGCAGAACAACCAGGACCAGGGCCGTAACCAGGATCAAGGCCAGAACCAGGACCAGGGGCAGCAGCAGCAGAACCAGCAGCGCGACAACCGCCGCAACAACCAGCAGCAGGGCTTCCAGCAGCAGGGCACCGGCGGCGGGGCGCTCTCCCCCGCGCCCGACCCGACCGGCCAGAACCGCAACGGCCAGAACCGGAACGGTCAGGACCAGAACAACAACCAGGACCAGGGGCAGAACAACAACCAGGACCAGGGCGACCAGCAGGCCGACCGGAACGGCCAGAACCAGGACGACCAGCAGGCCGGCGAGCCGACCCAGGACCCGAACACCCTGTTCCGCCGGCGCGGCCGGGGCAACCAGCAGCAGCCCACCCGCCGGCCCACCCCGTCGCCCTCCCCCACGGCCGGCGGCGAGGACGAGTGCGCCGACCTGGGCCCGTTCCTGACCGACTTCGTCGACATCCGGCAGGTCCAGCCCACCTCGATCGACCCGCCGCGCGGCCGGGGCGGCTCCCGCGGCACGTTCGTCTCCGCGTGCGGCACCAACCGCAACGGTCACAACAACCCGGACAACTTCATCGTCGCGCCGGGTGTCTCGAACGGCGCCCACCACCTGCACGACTACGTGGGCAACCTGTCCACGAACGGCTTCTCGACCGACGAGAGCCTCTCGGCGGCGGGGACGACGTGCCGGTTCGGCGACAGGTCGACGTACTTCTGGCCGGTGCTGCGCGACCGCAAGGTCGACGTCAACACCGGCGACCCGGACGGCAACGTCGGCCAGGTGCTGCGTGCCCGTGCGGTGACGCTCCAGTTCCGGGGCAACGCGGTCTCCCGGGTGACGGCCATGCCGCGGTTCCTGCGGTTGATCACCGGTGACGCCAAGGCGGCCACGAACGGCGGGGCCAACGCCCGCGCGGCCTGGACCTGCACCGGCTTCCAGAACCGAATCACCACGAAATACCCGCTTTGCCCGCGCGGTACTGGGGTCGTGCGTATTCTGGACTTCCCGAGTTGCTGGGACGGGCAGAACACCGACAGCGCCAACCACCGGACGCACGTGGTCTTCCCCGACCAGAGTGGTGCCTGCCCCGGAGGCATGAAGGCTGTTCCGCAGCTGCGGATGACCCTCGTCTACAGCGTTCCCCAGGGTCCCTCCTTCGCCGTGGACGCCTTCCCCGAGCAGCAGCACAACCCCATCACCGACCACGCCGACTTCGCCAACGTCATGCCCGACCGGCTGATGGCCTTCGTGGTCAACTGCATCAACCGGGGCCGCCGCTGCTGACCTGACCACGCGCCGTCCACCGGGTCGCCCGCCGGCCCGCCACCCGACGCCACCCTCTCCCGCCGCACCGGCACGCGGGCCCGCCTCCCCGGGCCCGGCCGGAACGAGCCCGGCCCTCCTCCCCCGAGGGGCCGGGCCGAGCGGGGCCGGGCCCTCTGTCCCGAGGGCCGGGCTCCCCGGCGAGCCGGAGCGGCGGTCACGGGCCGGCGGAACCGGACGGGCGATCTGGGTGGACGGCGCGGTCAGGACGGCCCGGACCCTCCCGAGGCGCACCCTCAACCGACCTTGGAGGGAATGAATGCTCCACAGACGACACCCCCGGCACGCGCCGGCCAAGCTGGACACCCGCAACGTCCGGCTGGGCCTGAGCGTGGCCATCATGGCGCTCGGCCTGTCGGCCTTCGCCCTGACCAGGACCGATCGCGGCATGTCCGTGTTCGGTCAGGGGGTGAGCTTCCTCGAGTTCTACGCCGGGGTCTTCGCCCTGGTGCTGCTGACCGCCACCGTCGGGCTCGGCCTGCTGACGACCGAGCGCGTCTTCCTGTCCCCGTCGAACCGCGTCCGGGCCCAGCTCGCGCATCGGGCCACCGCCGCGATCGGCATGGGGTACATGTTCACCCACATCGGTCTCATGATCAGCCTCGGCCACGTCCCGCCGGCCGCGGCCGTGATCCCCGTGGCCGGGATCTGGGTGGGCTTCGGCGCCCTCGCCTCGAACCTCATGATCGCGGTCGTGGTGACGGGCGTCATCCGGGGACGGTTCGCGGTGACGGGCAAGCCGTGGATGTGGCGGACGCTGCACGGCGGCGCGTACCTGGCCTGGCCGGTGTCCATCCTGCACGGGCTGACCGCCGGCCGTACCGCCGCCGGCTGGGTCACCTGGTCGTACGCGGCCTGCCTGGCCGCGGTCGGCTCGGCCCTGCTCGTCCGGGTGCTGGCCACGATCCTGCGGCCGTCCACGCGGGCCGAGGTCGTGCCGACGCCCGCGGTCTCCGACGCGCCCGCGGCGCGCCGCCCGAAGGAGGTCAACGCGCCGGTCAGCCTGGCCGCCGCCGCCGCGCGGCGGAAGTACCGGGAGGCGGGATGATCCCGCTCCGCGCCTCCCAGGAGTCCCCCGCCCGAAGGGGACTCCGCCGCTCCCAGGAGCCGCCCGCCCCCGCGGGCCACCGCGGCTCCCCCGAGAAGGCCCCCACGCCCAGGGGCCTTCGCACCACCAAGGAGATCACTCTCCTCGCCCCCCAGGAGACGACCATCCAGGAGACGTCGTGATCCCGCACCGAGCACCGGACGTGCTACGGCTGGGCCCCGCCCGGCTGACCGCCGGGCTGGACCACACCAGGCGGCTCGACCTGCCGGCGCACCGCACGCTGCACGGCGAGCCCTCCCCCCGCGACATCGAGACCCTCATCGCGGAGGTGAACGAGGTCGACATGCGCGGCCGGGGCGGCGCCGCCTTCCCCTTCGGCCGCAAGCTGCGCGCCGTCGCCGACGCCTCCGGCTCCCGCGAGTGCGTGGTGCTGGTCAACGGCGCCGAAGGCGAGCCGGCCAGCTCGAAGGACGCGATGCTGCTCATCCGCGCCCCCCATCTCGTCCTCGACGGCGCCGTGCTGGCCGCCGAGGCGCTGAACGCCCGCGAGGTGGTCGTCGCCACCGCCCGCGGCGAGGTGGCCGAGTCCTCCATCGCCGCCGCCGTGGCCGAGCGGCGCGCCGCCAAGGTGGCGGGCGCGACCGAGAGCCACATCCCGATCCGCGTGGTCGGGCTGGAGGAGCGGTTCATCTCCGGCGAGGGCGGCGCGCTCGTCCGTGCCGTGAACGGCCTGGAGGGGATCCCGCCGGGCCGCAAGAAGCGCGCCGCGACGAGCGGCGTGGACGGCCTGCCCACGCTGCTGTCCAACACCGAGACCTTCGCCCAGCTCGCCGTCCTCGCCGAGCTGGGCCCCGAGAAGTACGCCGAGGTGGGCACCAGCAAGGAGCCCGGGACCGTGCTGCTCACGGTCAGCGGCGGCGCCGCGACCAACGCGGTCATCGAGGCGCAGACGGGCACGCTCCTGGCCGACGTGCTCGACCTCTGCGACGCCGAGCCGGGTGAGGGCGTGCTCATGGGCGGCTACCACGGCGCGTTCCTCACGCCCCAGGCCGCCGTGTCGGCGGTGATCTCCCGTGAGGGCATGAAGCAGGCCGGCGCCGACCTCGGGGCGGGCATCATCGTGCCGCTCGGGGAGGCGACCTGCCCCCTGGGCGAGGCGGCCCGCGTGGCCGCGTACCTCGCCGCGCAGTCGGCCGGCCAGTGCGGCCCGTGCCGGCTGGGCCTGCCGGACGTGGCGCGCCAGATCCTCGCGCTCGTGGACGGCACCGGCTCGACCGACGCCGTGCGCCGGTCCGTGCGGGCCGTCGAGCGGCGCGGCGCGTGCTTCCACCCGGACGGCACGGCCAGGTTCGTGCTGTCGGCGCTGGACGCGTTCGAGAACGACATCGCGCTGCACCTGGAGTTCGGCTCGTGCGGCCGGCCGGTGCTCGGCGTGCTGCCGCTGCCGGAGCAGGAGGTCGAGCCGGAGTACCGGCTGGACGTGGACTGGAGCCGCTGCGAGGGGCACGGGCTCTGCGCCCACCTGCTGCCGGAGTTCGTGGAGCTGGACCAGTACGGGTTCCCGTCCTTCAAGACCGTGCCGGGCTGGATGGCGAAGGAGGCGCGCCGGGCGGTGGACATGTGTCCCGCGCTGGCGTTGCGCCTGGCCGAGTCGTCGATGGCCCGCACGGGCTGACCGCCCCGGGCCCGCCGGGAGGGGCTCCGGCGGGCCCGCGGGCCCTCCCTCCGGCATCAGATTGTGATGAACCCGTCCATCCGCGACTGCATCTCAACGGATGTGCTGAACGATGACCGCGGGGAGCCGACCATGGACCGCCGCCATTTCCTCCGCGCCGCCGCCCTGGCCCCGGCGCTGATCACGGCGCCGGCCCTGGTGGCCGCCCGCCCCGCGCGGGCGCAGGCGCCCGACTGGGCGAAGCTGCGGCGCGGCCTGTCGGGCACGCTCGTGCTGCCCGGCGACTCCGCCTACGGCACGGCCCGCCGCCTGTTCAACCCGGTCTTCGACCGGATCAGGCCGAGCGGCGTCGCCTACTGCGAGAGCGCCGCGGACGTGGCGGCGAGCCTGGCGTTCGTGCGCGCGCACGGGCTGCCGGTCACCGCCCGCTCGGGCGGCCACTCCTACGCGGGCTGGTCCACCGGCACCGGCCTGGTCGTGGACGTCTCCCGGATGAACAAGGTCCGCTACGCGGGCGGCCGGGCGACGGTCGGGGCGGGGGCCAAGCTGATCGACGTGTTCTCCACGCTGGCCGGGCACGGGGTGGGCATCCCCGCGGGCACCTGCCCCACGGTCGGCGTGGGCGGCCTCGCGCTGGGCGGCGGCATCGGCGTGCTGTCCAGGAAGTACGGGCTGACCTGCGACACGCTGGAGTCGGTACGGATCGTCACGGCCGACGGGCGGGTCCTGGACTGCGACGAGCGGACCCACCCCGACCTGTTCTGGGCCTGCCGGGGAGGCGGCGGCGGCAACTTCGGCGTGGCCGTGTCGTTCACCTTCCGCACCCACGCCACCCGTGACCTCAACGTCTTCTTCCTGCGCTGGCCGTGGGCCAAGGCGGCCGCCGCGCTGACGGCCTGGCAGGCGTGGGCGCCCGGCGCGCCCGACGACCTGTGGTCCACGCTGCACCTCACCCGCGACCCGGGCGGTCCGGAGGTGCGGATCACCGGCGTCCACCTGGGCTCCAGGGCCGAGCTGGACCGGCTGCTCGCGCCCGTCGTGGCCCGGATCGGCCGGCCGGTCTCCCGCACCGTCTACCGGACGTCGTACCTCCAGGCGATGAAGGTGATGGGCGGCTGCTCCTCGCTGACCGTGGACCAGTGCCACCCCTCGCCGCACGGCCGGCTGGGCCGGGCGAGCTTCGCCGCCAAGTCGCACCTGGCCTACCGGCCGCTCACCCCCGACGGGGTGCGCGCGATGGTGGCCGAGGTGGGCCGGCCCGGTCCGCACTCGGTGCTGCTGGACGCCATGGGCGGCGCCGTGGCGCGGGTGCGGCCGGAGGCGACCGCCTTCCCGCACCGGTCGGCGCTCTACAGCGTGCAGTACTACCAGGAGGGCAGCGACCGGTCCTGGCTGCGCCGGATCCACACCGCCATGGCGCCGCACCTCGGCGACCACGCCTACGTCAACTACATCGACCCGGACCTGAAGGACTGGCGCGCCGCCTACTACGGGCCGAACGCCGCCCGCCTGGCCCAGGTCAAGACCGCCTACGACCCGTCACGCCTGTTCCGGCTCCCGCAGGGGGTCTGAGGGCCGGAAGTGCTCCAGGACCTCCGGGTTGGCCATGGCGTCGGGGTTGGCGGCCTGCTCGACGGGGGTGCCGAGCAGGATCTTGCGGACCGGCACCTCCAGCTTCTTGCCCGACAGCGTGCGCGGGATCCCCGGCACGGCCCGGATCTCGTTGGGCACGTGCCGGGGCGACAGCTCGTCGCGCAGCGCGGCGCACAGGGCCCGGGTCAGCTCGTCGGTCATCTCGGCGCCCTCGGCCAGCGTCACGTACAGCAGCAGCCGCCCCTCCTGGCCGAGCACGCCCGTGTCGATGACCAGGCTGTCGGCGACCTGCTCGAACCGCTCGACCACCCGGTAGAACTCGCTGGTGCCCATCCGGACGCCGCCCCGGTTGAGGGTCGAGTCGGAGCGGCCGTAGATGACGCAGCTCCCGTCCTCGTCGACCCTGATCCAGTCGCCGTGGCGCCAGACGCCCGGGTAGACGTCGAAGTAGCTGTCGCGGTAGCGCGCGCCGTCCGGGTCGTTCCAGAACATGACCGGCATCGACGGCATCGGCCGGGTGAGCACCAGCTCCCCCACCTCGCCGGTGACCGGCCGGCCCTCGGGGTCGTACGCCTCCACCGCGGCGCCCAGCGAGCGGCACGGGATGACGCCCGCCCGGATCGGGTGCGTGATGGTCGCGCCCACGAAGCCGGTGCACACGTCCGTGCCGCCGGAGAACGAGCCGATCGGCACCTCCGGCAGCTCCTCGTGCACCCAGGCGAAACCCTCGGGCGGCAGCGGCGAGCCGGTGGAGCCGACGCCGCGCAGCCGCTCCAGCCCCTCGGGGTGCAGCCCCGCCTTCAGCGAGGCCATGATGTACGGCGCGCCCACCCCGAAGTACGTCACGCCCTCCGAGGCGGCGATCCGCCACAGGGTGGCCGGTGAGGGATGGGCGGCCGAGCCGTCGTAGAGCACCGGGACGGCCCCCACCAGCAGGGCGCCGATGAGGTAGTTCCACATCATCCAGCCCGTGGTGGTGTACCAGAAGAACACATCCCCCTCACCGAGGTCCTGGTGGAAGGAGAGGGACTTCAGGTGCTCCAGGACCACGCCGCCGTGGCCGTGGACGATCGGCTTGGGCAGGCCGGTGGTGCCGCTGGAGTACAGGATCCACAGGGGATGGCCGAACGGCACCCGCTCGAACTCCAGCGGCCCGGACTCCGCGCGCAGTCCCTCCCAGCCGATCACCTCGCCGTGCGGCACGGCGCGCGCCGGGCCGGGGGCGGGCTCGGCCCGCTGGGGCGGCAGCCCCTCGGCCGCGGCCGACAGGTACGGGATCCACACCGTGGCGCGCAGCGAGGGCAGCGCGGCGGCGATCTCGTTCACCGCCTCCGAGCGGTCGTAGGCCTTGCCGTTGTAGCGGTAGCCGTCGACGGCGATGAGCACCTTGGGCTCGATCTGCCGGAAGCGGTCCACGATGCTGGCCACCCCGAAGTCCGGGGAGCCGGCCGACCAGATCGCGCCGAGGGAGGCGGTGGCCAGGAAGGCGACGAGCGCCTGCGGGATGTTGGGCAGGTACGCCGCGACCCGGTCGCCGCGGCCGACGCCGAGCCGCGCCAGCCCGGCCCGCACGCGGGCGACCTCCTCGCGCAGCTCGTCGTGGCTGATCTCCTGACGGGCGCCGTCCTCCGAGACGAACACCACGGCCGTGCCGCCGGAGTGGCGCAGCGCGTTCTCCGCGTAGTTGAGGCTGCTTCCGGCGAACCACTCGACGTCCGGCATCGTCCCGGAGAGGACCGGTCCGTCACCACGCTCGCCGACCACCTGGAAGTGGTCCCAGATCGACGTCCAGAACTCCTCGGGACGCTCGACGGACCACCGCCACAGGTCCTCGTAGTCCGCCCCCGCCTTCCCGATCGACTCCTTGTATCGGGTGAGCTTGGCGCGCTTGACGATCTCTTCGGTCGGCTCCCAGAGAAGTGCCCCTTCAGCAACCATGTGCCCCATCCTGTCGCCCGGTCGGGCCGAAGTCATACCCGCTTCGCCACACAACTAGCTAGCGCCTTAGGTGGTCCACCGCCATACGCGCGGCCGTGCCGATCACCGCGTCGGCGCGCGGCTGGTTGACCGCGGGGCTGAAGGACCGGGTGAACACCGCCACCGCGTAGCGGCCGCCGTCGGGGTACTCGACCACCCCGGCCTCGGCGCGCAGCGTCGGCAGCGAGCCGGTCTTGCCGCTGACGTCCACGTCGTCGTACGGGAAGCCGGAGGCCAGCCGGTGCGGCCACACCTGCTTGTTGAGCACCGAGCGCATCCAGGCGCAGGAGGCGGGCGAGGCGGCCTCGTCGCGCCAGATCAGCCCGAACAGCTCGGCCGTCTCGCCCGGCGTGCTGCGGTTGGTGCGCGGCGGGTCGAGCACGCTCAGCCGGTCGATCTCCTCCGGATCGAGGTACGGCCAGCCGTGCCCGGTGTCCTCGGCCATGCTCGCGTACAGGTCGGCCGACTTCTGCTGGACGAAGGTGCCCGTCAGCCCGAACCCCTCCAGCATGGCGTTGACCGCCTCGAACCCGACCCGGGCCGACAGCACGTCCGCGGCGGTGTTGTCGCTGACCGCGATCATCAGGTAGGCGAGGTCCCGCAGCGACATCGTGACGTCGTCCAGCATGGCCGACAGCCCGGTGGGCCCGAAGGCGCGCTCGTCCGCCCGCACGGTCACCCGCGCGGCCGGGTCGAGCAGCCCGGCGTCGGCCTGCCGGCAGAACGCGACCAGCAGCGGCACCTTGAACACCGACGCGGTCGGCACCGGCACGTCGGAGCCGTGCCCCACGTGCCGGCCGGTGTCGATGTCCGTCGCGTGCAGCCAGCCGGTGACGCCCGCCGCGCGGAAGACCGCACCGAAGTCCGGCTCGTTCATGCCAGCACCCCCGGCCGACGGCTGACCCGCCGCACGGGCACCGCGCCCTCGTCCGCCATACCGGCGCGCTCCTTCAGCGTTCGTACGGCCACCGCCGAGAAGGCGGCGACCGCTTCTGTCTCGACCCGCCAGGCCGTGGAGACCCGACCGGCGATGGGCGAGCCTAGCAGCGGGCGCCAGGCCAGCCCCGGCAGGTCCGTACGCGGCCCGAAGGCCACCGCGGCCCCCGCCAGCACCAGGCCCAGGCCGGCGCCCTCGTGCACCTGCGGCGGCACGTAGCCGTGGCGGCGGCACTCGGCCAGCACCTCGGCGTGGACGCCCGGCTCGCCCTCGCGGGGCGGCATCAGCAGCTCACGGCCGCCCAGGTCGGCCAGGTGCAGCTCGCCGCCCCGGGCCAGCGAGTCGTCCTCGGCCAGCAGCACGCCCTGCGACTGGATCAGGGGCGGGCCGAACAGCAGGCCGGGCGCGGCGAGGGGGTGGCGCACGATGCCCACGTCGATGGCGCCCTCGGCCAGCGCGGCGACCTGCTCGGCCGTCCAGATCTCGGCGGGCGCGAGCCGTACCTCGGGATGGCTCTCCCGGAAGCCGGCGACGAGCCCGGCGATCACGGCGGGCGCCAGGTCGGGCGGGACGCCGACGCGCAGCACGGTGCCCTGGCCGTGCCGGGCCAGCTCACGCAGCCGGTCGGCCCGGGAGACGATCTCGCGGGCCTCGCCGAGCAGCAGCCGCCCGGACTCGGTGAGCCGGACCTGCCGGGCGGAGCGGTCGAACAGCCGGACCCCGAGCTCCTCCTCCAGGCGCTTGATCCGCTGGCTGAGGGGCGGCTGCGCCATGCCGAGCCGGATCGCGGCGTTGCCGAAGTGGAGTTCCTCCGCGACCACGATGAAGTAGCGAAGGTGCCGGACGAGGTCCATGAGCAGCAACTATAGCCAAACTCATATGCATGGTCGGCTCATATCGGTATTGGACAGCACCGCGAGGGCTCTGGTCTTCTCACCCCATGGCACCACCAACGGGGACAATCTACGCCCACCTCAGGGAGGACGAGCGGCGTCCGCGCAGAAGGCGCAGGTGGCGGTGGGTCGCCGCGGCGCTGCTCGTCCCGGCCCTCGCGGCCGGTGGCACGCTCTGGCTCCTGCGCACGGAGGGCACGCCCGAGCAGACCGCCGACGACTACCTGGACGCGTGGACGGACCAGAGCTACGCCGAGATGCGCGAGCTCGTCGCCGACCCGCCCGCCGACTTCGAGCAGTGGCACCGGCGCTTCCTCACCGACCTCCAGGCCGAGCACATCTCCTTGCGGCGCCCCCTACCGAACGGGGTCTTCGCGAGCACCGTGGGGGACGACGGCGCCGTGACCTTCCACGCCGTCGTCCAGGGCAGGAGGGACTGGGACTACGACGGCGAGCTCAAGCTCGTCGAGCGCGGCGGCAGGTGGAAGGTCGCCTGGACCCCGGCCACCATCCACCGCCTGCTCAAGAAGGGCAGGTCGCTGCGGGCGATCACCCGGCCGGGCGAGCCCGCGCACGTCCTGGCCGCCGGCGGCGAACGCATCGACACCCCGGACACGCCCGGCTCGGTGCAGCAGCTCGTCGAGGGCCTCAAGCGGACGTACCCGGACTGGTTCGCCCCCTACAAGGAGACCACGATCGAGCTGTACGAGGGCGACAGACCGGTCGAGACGCTCGTCGGGGCCGGCGGCAAGGTGCCGCTGAAGACCACGATCGACCTCAAGGTGCACCGGGCGGGGGCCGCCGCACTGGAGGGCGTGGACAAGCCCGCCTCGCTGGTGGCGCTGCGGCCCTCCACCGGCGAGATCCTCGCCGTGGTCAACAAGCCGGGCGGCTTCAACCGGGCGCTGCTCGGCAAGTACCCGCCCGGTTCCACGTTCAAGGTCGTCACCGCCTCGGCGCTGGTCGCGGACGGCGCGAAGCCGGACGCGCGGGTGACCTGCCCCGCCGAGCAGAACATCGGCGGCTTCCCCTTCCACAACGCCGGTTTCAAGGACTACGGCACGCTGGCCTTCCGCGACGCCTTCGCCCACTCCTGCAACACCACGTTCGGCGCGATGAGCGTGGACCGGCTCGGCGCCGACCGGCTCGCCAAGGTGGCCGCCAGCTTCGGCTTCGGCGCGGCGATCACGCCGGGCGTGCCGGCCGTGAAGGCGGAGTTCCCGGCGCCGAAGGACGACACGGACCTCGCCTCCGCCTCCATCGGGCAGGGCAGGGTGCTGGCCAGCCCACTGAACATGGCCTCCGTGGCGGCGGCCATCGCCGCCGGCGCTTGGTGGCCGCCCCGGCTGGTGCCGGAGGAGCGGATGCCGGACCACACGCTCCGGCCGCGCCGCCTGGAGGACGACGTGGTGCGGGCGCTGCGCGACCTCATGCCGGCCGTCGTCACCGACGGCACGGCCCAGGCCGTCAGCTTCCCGGAGGGCACGGCGGGCAAGACCGGCACGGCGGAGTACGGGTCGGGCAAGGAGCCGCCCGCGCACTCGTGGTTCGTCGGCTACCGGGGCGACCTGGCGTTCGCGGTGATCGTGGAGGGCGGCGGGGCCGGCTCGGCCGTGGCGGCCCCGGTCGCGGCCCGCTTCCTCAAGGCGCTCGCCTGAGCCCCGGACGGGCTGAGGTCAGGGCGGGGTGGTGAGGCGCGCGACGGCGGCCACCACCTCGGCGGCGTCGGACAGGTCGGGCAGCACGACGTCGGCCCCGGCCTCGCGCAGCTCGCCCGCGGTCGAGCGGCCCGACGCGACCGCGATCATCGCCGCGCCGCCGATGCGGGCGGCCTGGACGTCGCGCGCCGAGTCGCCGATGACCACGGTGTTGGCCGCCGTGAACGGCGTGCCCAGCCGCTGCCGGGCCCGCCCCTGCGCGACCTGGAGCAGCGTCGCCTTCGGGTAGGCCTCCTCGCCGTAGCCGCCGAGCTCGAAGTCGATGTGCTTGTCCAGCCCGAACGCCTTGAGCTTGTGGACGGCGTTGCCCTTGATGGTGCCGGTCAGCACCGACTGGACCACGCCGTCGAGCCGGGCCACGGCCTTGAGCGCGGCCTTGGCCCCGGACATCGCCCTGCCCTCCCGCGGCAGCCTGCCGCGCCGGTCGGCGAAGGCCGCGGCCAGCGCGTCGAGGAACTTGGGCAGGTGGGCGTCCTCGGCCACGACGCCGTTGAGGGCGAGGGTCTCGAAGACGATCTCGGAGTCGGGGCGGCCCAGCGCCGGGGCCAGCTTGACCAGCGGGCGGCCGGTCACGGCGCGGAACGCCTCGGCGTAGGCGTCACGGGTGACGATGGCCACGTCGACCAGGGTCAGGTCGATGTTCCAGAGCACTAGGCGGTTGATGGCGGCCTCCTGGGGGGACCCTGCAAGGGTACGGCCAACCCGGCGAATCCGGCGCCCCGGTCCGCCGGGACCGTCCCGCTGTCGGGCGTGACCGCTGTCAGATGTGGTCGATGGCCTCGGCCAGCGTGTCGACGACCGGCAGGCCCGTGGCCTCCAGGTCGGCCCGCGAGGTCATGCCGCCCGTGTAGAGCACGGCCCGCGCGCCCACGTGGCGGGCGGCGATGCCGTCGTCGACGCTGTCGCCGATCACCAGCACCTGCCCGGGCTCGACGTCGAGCGCCTGGATGTGGGCGGCCATGTGCGCGGCCTTCTCGCCGCCGGTGGCCCCGACCAGCCCGTCGACCCGGTTGAAGTGGCCGGTGATGCCGAAGGTCTCGATGATCGTCAGCAGGTGGGAGTGGGGGGCCATCGAGCACAGCGACTGCGTGCCCGTCCAGCTCGCCAGCGTGGCCAGCGCGCCCTCGGCCAGGCCGCACACCCCGCTCAGCCGGTAGTAGTGCTCGTGGAAGCCCGCGTCGAGCGTCTCCCACTCTCCTTCGTTCAGCGGACGGCCGAGCAGCCGCTCGTAGGCCAGCCAGATGGGGCGGGTGTAGACGGCGCGGAAGCCGTCGGCCGTGAGGGGGGCCAGTTCGTAGGCTCTGAAGACCTCGTTGGTGGCTCCGACGACGGCGTCGATGTCGTGGAAGAGGGTGCCGTTCCAGTCCCAGATGATGTGTTTCGTCATGACAGGCTTCAGGGTAGCCGGGCCCTGTGACAAAACGGTGAACGGACCGCCGCGGCGCACGGGGCCGCGGCGGTAGTCCGTGCGTGCGGAGTTACTTGCAGGCCTGACCGGTTCCGCCGGTGCCGACCTGACCGCCCATGCCGCTGCCCCACTTCACGCTGGCGCTGCCCCAGGCGCACATGTTGTTGCCGTTGACCATGTTGCCCCAGTGGCGGCCGCCGTTGCCCTTCCTGAACTGGAAGGTGTCGATGGTGCCCCTGGCGTTCTGGACGGTGATCGAGCCGTAGCCGGCGGTGATCGTGTTGATCTCGATCCAGTTGGTCTTGCACGAGAACGAGTACATGAGCTTGACCGTGCCGATCTTGCCCTCGAGCCGGCTGTTGATGTTGCCGGTGCGGACCGCGCGGGCGGAGTTGCCACAGCCGGTCTGGTACGGGTCCTTGTGGTCGTATCCGCGGGCCTGGGCGGTTGCGGCCTGCGCGGGCGACATGACGACCACGGCCGCGGCCACCGCGCCGACCGCGGTCACGACTGCTCGGAGCTTCACAGGAACCGACTCCTTCTGTAGGGGACGTAGTCCGGCCTGTGATCCTAGCGACCTTGGTCAAGAAAAGGTCAAGGACCCTTACTGCCGATTTAACATGCCCCTAATGATCACCATGCAGGAGATGCGGAATCTCCTGCGTCGCGTACCACATGAGCTCGTGCGCCTCGGCGCCGTCCACGGTGAAGCGGGCGTCGTCGTCGCCCGCGTCGGAGGCGGGCAGCGCGGCGACGGCCGCCCCGACGTCGGGCACGGCGTACAGGTCGTCCACGTGCACCGAGGCGACCTTCGCCATCGGCACCGGGCGCGACAGGCGCACCGTGGCCCGCTCCTCCAGGTCGGCGCCGGCCGTCAGCGTGCCGTCGGGCACCTCGGCGGCCACGACCACGCGCCGGGGCACCCACACGGAGCCGTCCTCGTTCTTGACCGGCTCCGCGTGCTGCCCGGCGTCGCCGGCGGGGCGCTCGGCGGCCAGCAGCCGCAGGGAGGCGCGGGCGGCCTCGGTGAGCGCGACATATTCGAGCTCCTCGGTGTCGCCCGAGGCGTACCACTCGGTCAGCGCGGGCGTCACCGCGTAACCGGTCAGCGGGGCCGGGCCGAGCTCGCCCGCCTCCACCGCGCGGGCGAGGGCGGACAGCGTGCACGGCAGGTAGACGCGCATCAGAAACCTTTCACAACGTGCGGAGGCACCATCATGCCGGTCGGAGGGGGATCTGGAGCAGCGACTCGAGCTGCGCGATCGTCGTCTCGGCGTCGCGGTGGTGGATGCCGTGGATGCCCAGGGCGCGGGCCGCGGCGATGTTGGCCTCGAAGTCGTCGATGAACACGCACGACTCGCCCGGCAGCGCCAGCAGGTCGAGGGCGTGCCGGAAGATGCGGGGCTCCGGCTTGCGCATGCCGACCTCGCCGGAGATGACCACCGCGTCGAAGAGCTCGTCCCAGCCGTCGCGCGGGTAGGCGTTGGACCACGAGTTGGACAGCAGGCACGTGCGCACCCCGTGGCCTCTGACCGCCCGCAGCATGTCGTGCATGGCCTCGACGCGCTCGAAGCCGGCGAACATCCGCTCCAGCAGGCCCTCCGCCTCCGGCGGCACCCCGTCGAGGGTCAGCAGGCGGGCGGCCAGGTCGCGCTCGAAGGCCGAGCCGTCGAGCTCGCCGCGCTCCAGCGCGTGGACCACCGTCTCCTGCGAGCCCTCCGCCGCGCCGTCGTACGCCTGGCGGACCAGCTCGCTCATCACCGCGTGGTAGTGGGCGTGGTCGATGCGGTCGGCCACGATCCACCTGGCGATGGAGTCGGACAGGCTGGTGGTCAGCACGCCGCCCCAGTCGATGAGAACCCCGGCTACCACACCGCCTCCTCGGACAGGTCAGGCTCCAAGCCTAGAGCGTCGCGCTAGCTGCCCTCACGGGTCACGCGGGCGGCCAGCCGGCGGTGCTCGGCGGAGCGCAGCACGCCGGCCGCCTCGGCCGCCGAGGCCCGCGGCGCCTCGCGCAGGAAGCCGCGCTTCTGCCGCAGGGTCAGCAGCCGCGTCACGGACTGGTCGAGCCGGGCGCGGCTGATCCGGCCGGACTTCACGGCCGCCGTCACCGCGGTGTACGCCTTCGACAGGTCGTTCGGCATGAGGAGCAGGTCGGCGCCCGCGAGCACGGCCCGCACGGCCACCTCCCCGTCGCCGTACTTCTTGCGCACGCCCTCCATGTTGAGCGCGTCGGTCGAGACCACGCCCTTGAAGCCGAGCTTCTCGCGCAGCAGCCCGGTCAGGATGGGCCTGGACAGCGTCGCCGGGTCGCCGGACGAGTCGAGCTTGGGGAACACGATGTGCGCGCTCATCACCGCGTCGACCCCGGCCGCGACGGCGGCCTTGAACGGCGGCGCGTCGATCCGCTCCCACTGCGCGCGCGTGTGCTTGATCACCGGGAGCCCGGTGTGGCTGTCGACGTCGGTGTCGCCGTGGCCGGGGAAGTGCTTGGCGCTGGAGGCCACGCCCGCGTCGCCGAAGCCCTTGACCGCGCCCGAGACCATCGCGGCCACCTTGGCCGGGTCGTCGCCGTAGGCCCGGCGGCCGATCACCGGGTTGTCCGGGTTGACGTTGACGTCGGCGACCGGGGCGAAGTCGAGGTTGACGCCGAGCGCGCGCAGCTCCTCGCCGGTGGCCTTGGCCACGGCCCGCGAGCGCGCCGGGTCGCCGGTGGCGCCCACGGTGGCGGCGCCGGGGAACCTCGTCATCAGCGCCCCCATCCGGGACACCAGGCCGTTCTCCTGGTCGGTGCCGATGATCAGCGGCACGCGCGGGGAGGCCGCCTGGAGGCCGTTGGTCAGCGCGACGACCTGGGAGACGCTCTTGACGTTGGCCGGGAAGAGGATGACGCCGCCGAGGTGGTACTTGGCGATCACCTTGGCGGGGGTCTGGGCGCCGTATCTGGCCTGGTTCTCGCCGGAGACCGAGTCGGCCGCGGTGCCGTACAGGACGGGCATGAAGAGCTGGCCGACCTTCTCCTCCACGCTCATGCGGGCCAGCACCCGGCTCACGTCGCCGTTCGCGGCGGGGACGCGGCTCGGCACGGCGGTGCCGGTCGTGTCCGCCGGGGTGTCCTGAGTGGCGGTGGCCGTGGGGGCCGCCGGGGCGGTGGGGGTGCCGGGAGCGCGCGTGCCGGGGGTCGCCCCCGCCGTGCCGCCTCCCCCGCACGCCGTGAGCGCGAACACGAGCAGCCCTGCCATGCCGATCCGTCCAGACATGCCCTCCACCGTATCCAGGCCGCGACACCCCCGAAGCCCGATCCGGGAGTGATGTCCGATCACGGCCGCCCTCGGTCCCCGGCGGGCCTCCGGGCGGTCTCGGGAAGGCGTGCTCAGAGGCCCAGGCGGTCGAGAGCGGGCAGGCAGGCGCGGGCGGCGGCGCGCGCCTGCCCCGGGCCGCCGGCCGAGCGGGCCGCCTCGGCCGCCTCGCGGCACTGCTCCAGCGTGTGCTCGCCCAGCCCGGCCCGTACGGCCGGCAGCGCCGCGGCCGCCATCGACAGCGAGGTGACCCCGAGCCCCACGAGCACGCAGGCCAGCGCCGGGTCGGCCGCCGCCTCGCCGCACACCCCGCACGGCCGCGCCGCCTCGGACGCCCCGGCCGCGGCCAGGCGCACGAGGTCGAGCAGGGCGGGCTGCCACGGGTCCTGGAGGTCGCCGAGCGTGCCGAGCTCCCGGTCGGCGGCGAACGCGTACTGCGCCAGGTCGTTGGTGCCGATCGACAGGAAGTCCACCTCGGCGGCCAGGCTCGCGGCCCGCAGCGCCGCCGCCGGCACCTCGACCATCACCCCGGCCTTGCGCAGGCCCCTGGCCCGGCACGCCTCCGCGAACCAGGCCGCCTCCTCGGCCGTCGCCACCATGGGCGCCATGACCTGGAGCTCGGCCGTCTCGGACGCGGCCGCCCGCGCCAGGGCGCCGAGCTGGGCGTCGAGGACGTCACCGAAGCGCCGCAGCAGCCGCAGGCCGCGCTCGCCCAGCGCCGGGTTCGGCTCCTCACCGGGCGGCGGCAGGAAGGCCAGCGGCTTGTCGGCTCCGGCGTCGAGGGCGCGCACCACGACGGTGCGGCCGGGGAAGGCGGCCAGCGCCGCGCGGTAGGCCCGCTCCTGCTCCTCGGCGTCCGGCGCGTGCCGCCTGCCGAGGAAGAGGAACTCGGTCCGGTAGAGGCCGACGCCCTCCGCCCCGTGGCGCAGCGCGGCGTCGAGGTCCTGGGGGCCGCCGATGTTGGCCAGCAGCGGCACGGGGCGGCCGTCACGGGTCGCGCCGCTCTCGCCCGCCCGGGCCAGCGCCGCGCGGCGGGCCTTCTCGACGCCCGCCACCCGGGCCAGGTCCTCGGCCGAGGGGTCGGGCCGTACCTCGCCGGAGGAGCCGTCGACCAGCACGGTGGCGCCGGGCGGGATGGCGGTCGCGCCGGCGCAGCCGACGACGGCGGGCACGCCCATCGCGCGGGCGAGGATCGCGGTGTGGCTGGTCGGGCCGCCCCGCTCCGTGACGAACGCGGCGACCACCTCGCGCGACAGCAGCGCGGTGTCCGCCGGGGCGAGGTCGCGCGCGACCAGCACGTACGGCCGGGGCGCGCCGCCGGGCTCGGCGGGCGGGGCGGGCTCGGCCGGAACGCCCGGCAGGGGCTGGCCGGTGAGCGCGGCGATCGCACGGTCGCGGACGTCGTCGAGGTCCGCGACCCGCTCCCCCAGATAGCCGCCCGCGCCCGCGAGCGCGTCGCGGTACTTCACGAAGGCGGAGAAGACCGCCCGCGGCGCGGCGACCCCCTCGTCGACGAGCGCCTCCACCTCCACGGCCAGCCCGGGGTCGACGGCCATGAGCGCCTGCGCCCGAAGGATGTCGGCCCCCTCGCGGCCCGTGCCGCCGGAGGCCGGGTCGTCCGGCCGCTCCAGCCGCGCCGCGCGGGCCTCCAGCTCGTCCGCCACCTGGCGCAGGGCCGCCAGGGCGCGTTCCTTCTCGGCGTCCGCGCCGCCCGTGTGGGCGGAGTCCTCGGGGGGTTCGGGAACGGATGCCGTCAGGATGTACGCGGGGCCGTGTCCGGCGCCCGGGCTCACCCCTGCCCCCGTCAGCGTCACGGCGATCCGGCGATGCCGGCGAGCTCGTCGAGGACCGCGTCGGCGCCGTCGCCCTCGGCCTTGATCACGACCATCTCGTCCTGCTGCACGTCGAGCGCGAGGATCTGCAGGATGCTCTTGGCGTTGACCGGGTCACGGCCCGGCTTGGCGATCCAGACGTCCATCGGCGCCTTGGCCGCCGCCCGTACGAACGTGGCCGCCGGTCTGGCGTGCAGCCCGACGTCCGCGACCACGGTGACCTTGCGTTCAGGCATGGGTCTTCTTCCTCCTTCGCCGGTCCGGACCACGCCGGACCTCTCTGCCGCCCCGGCGGAGTGCCGGGTCTCGTACCATCATCGACGCCGGGACGGCGCCGGAGCCACACGGGTCAGAGCCAACGGAACAACTCCTCCCCTGCCCGCACGCTTCCCGGTGCCACACCCCGGACCGCGGCGGCGTCCGCGTCGAGCGCGACCACCGCGCAGACCGGCGACCGGCCGCCCGCCTCGATCGCGGCCGGGTCCCAGGCCACGACGGGCTGGCCGGCGCCGACCCGGTCGCCCTCCGCCGCGAGCAGCTCGAAGCCCTCGCCCTTGAGCTGCACCGTGTCGATGCCGAGGTGAACCAGCACACCTCTGCCGTCGTCCCCGACGATCACGTAGGCATGCGGATGCAGTTTCATGATTTTCCCGGCTATGGGAGCCACGGCCTTGCCGGGCTCCCGCAGCGGGTCGATCGCCGCTCCGGGGCCCACCATCCCCGCGGAGAACACCGGATCGGGCACGGCCGCCAGCTCCACTGCCGCCCCCTCGACGGGGGCGAGAACAGTCGTCATGGTCTCGCCCTCTAGCCGATGAGGTCCTCGATGTCGCTGGCGATCGTGTCGGCCTCCGGCCCCACGACGACCTGGACGACGTTGCCCGCGGCCATCACGCCGTGGGCGCCGGCCGCGTACAGGGCGTCGCGGTCGATCTTGGACACGTCACGCACCTCGGTCCGCAGCCGGGTGATGCAGGGCTCGATGTCGATGATGTTGCCGGCACCGCCGAGCCCGGCGATGATCGCGCTCGCATCCGCCGCCATCCGTCCTCCTCCTCACTGTCCGACCAGATTAGACGGCTGTCCGACCAGGCCGGACGACCGTGCGCGATCAGTCGGTCTGCGTGACCTTGTTCAGGCCGCGCGGGGCGTCGGGGTCCACGCCGAGCCGCCGGGCCAGGGCCTCGGTCAGGAGCTGGCCGGGGACGATCAGGCCCATCGGCGCGACCCACTCGGGCAGGTCGGGGCCGTTGAGGGAGGCCGTGCCGGCCGCGGCGAGGGCCGCGCCGCCGCCGATCGTGAACGCGGGCGCGCCCGCCGCGACGACCCGCTCGGCCAGGGCGACCGTGCCGGGCAGCGTGGGGCTGTTCTCGGCGGCGAGCAGCAGCGCCGGGGTATCGGCGTCCACGACCGCGATCGGGCCGTGCAGCAGGTCGGCGTACGAGAGCCCCATGGCGTGCAGGTAGCACGCCTCCTTGAGCTTCAGCGCGGTCTCCAGCGCGGTGGAGAAGGCCAGGCCGCGGGCCGAGACGACCGCGCCGGGCTTGTCGGCCAGGCCCTCGACCACGGCGTCCAGGTCGCCCGGCGCCTCGATGAGCCGCTCGACGGCGTCCGGCACCCGCTGGAGGTCCTTCTCGTCCACCTCGGCGCCGAGGCCGAGCGCGAGCACCGCCAGCGCGGCGAGCTGGGTGGTGTAGGTCTTGGTGGCCGGCACGGCCTTCTCCTCGCCGGCCAGCGTGCACAGCGCCAGGTCCGCGGCCTGCGCGAGGGGGCTGTCGGGGCCGCCGTTGGTGATGCCGACGGTCTTCGCCCCGCAGTCGCGCGCCCAGGCCAGCGTCTCGACGATCTCCTCCGTACGGCCGGACTGGGAGATCGCCACGGCCAGGACGCCGTCCAGGTCGAGCTTGCGCCGGTAGGTCGTCGCGATGGACGGCGCGGCGAGCGCGGCCAGCCGGCCCGCGCGCGACTCGATGAGGTAGCGGCCGTAGACTGCGGCGTTGTCCGACGTGCCGCGGGCGATGAACAGCAGCTGACGGGTCTGCCCGCCCAGCGCTCGCACCTCGTCCACCCGGGGCAGCAGCGCGTCGAGTGTGGCCCTCAGCGCCGCGGGTTGCTCGGCGATCTCGCTGCGCATTCTGCTGGTCATCTCACGCTCGCAATCGTTACCGTCTGGACTTGACCCTGTTTTGCGACATGTGGTCTAGTCCGGACTAGACCAGTACGAACCATAGCCCATTGCCCAGGTCAGATCGAGGGGAGGATCCGTGGCCCACATCGATCCGGACAGCCCGGTGCCCAAGTACTTCCAGCTGCGCGAGATCCTGCTGGACCTCATCGACAGCGATGAGCTGCGCATCGGCGCGGCCATCCCCTCCGAGCGGGAGCTGTGCCAGCGCTTCGGCCTGTCCCGGATGACGGTGCGCCAGGCGGTCGACCACCTGGTGTCCGAGGGAAGGCTGCACCGGGTGCCCGGCAAGGGCACCTTCGTCGCCCGGCCCAAGATCGAGCTGGCCCTCCAGCTCACCTCGTTCACCGACGACATGCGCGCCCGCGGCATGGAGCCCGGCTCGCGCGACCTCGACCGGCGCGTCGTGCGGGCCAGCGCCCACCTGGCCAAGGAGCTGGGCATCCAGCCGGGCGAGGAGGTCCACTTCATCGAGCGGCTGCGCACCGCCGACGGCGAGCCGCTGTCCATCGAGCGCGCGCACATCCCCGTGCGCCTCGCCCCCGGCCTCGGCGACCTCGACCTGGCCGACAAGTCGCTGTACGAGCTGCTGGAGACCCGCTACGGCCTCGTCATGGACGCAGGGGAGCTGACCATCGACGGGGGCATCGCCGACCCGAGCGACGCCGACCTGCTCAAGCTGCCGCGCGGCGGCGCCGTGCTGCTGCTGCAGCGCAGGTCCTTCTCCGGGGGCGTCTGCGCCGAACTGGGCGTCTCGACCTACCGCGCCGACCGCTACCAGTTGCGCACCAGCCTGGAAATGCCCGCCAGACGGGGGTGAGGGCCCGGCTCCCACCCTCAGGAGGAACGTCCGGTGAACGAGACCACCGCCCGGCCTTCGCCGTTCGCCCGCGCCCTGACCGCCCTCCGGCCCCGGCTCGCGCGGGTGATGAGCGTGCTCCAGCGGCTGGGCCGCTCCCTCATGCTGCCCATCGCCGCCCTGCCGGCCGCCGCGCTGCTCGTCCGCTTCGGGCAGCCCGACATGCTCGGCTCCAACGGCCCGGCCCCCGGCGGCCTGGCGGACGTGGCCGGGTTCGCGTGGATGGCGCGGGTCGCCCCGGTGCTGGCCGCGGCGGGCGGCGCCCTGTTCGACAACCTGCCGCTGCTGTTCGCCGTGGGCGTGGCCATCGGGTTCGCCCGCAAGGCCGACGGGACGACCGCGCTGGCGGCCGTGGTCGGCTATCTGGTGTTCGACCGGGTGTCCAAGGTGATGTTCTTCGGCTCGTCCATCCGCGGCACCGTGCTGCTGCGCAAGGTCGAGGACGGCGGGATCAACGAGGTCGTCGACCACGGGCTGCAGAACCCGACCAAGGTGCTCGGCGGCATCATGATGGGGCTCGTCGCCGCCCTGCTGTGGCAGCGCTTCCACCGGATCAAGCTGCCGTCGTGGCTGGCGTTCTTCGGCGGGCGGCGCTTCGTGCCCATCGTGACCGCCATCGTGGCGCTGGTGCTCGGCGTCGTCATCGGCTGGATCTGGCCGGTCCTGGGGGGCTGGATCGGCGACGCCGGCCAGGCCCTCACCACGCTCGGACCGCTCGGCACCGGCATCTACGGGGTGATCAACCGGCTGCTCATCCCGCTGGGGCTGCACCACTTCGTCAACTCGATCGTGTGGCACGTGGTGCCGCAGTGCGAGGTGGGTGGGCGGGTCCTCGGCGGTGACTGGAACTGCTACTTCGGCGGGGCCGAGCACTCCGGGCAGTTCATGGCCGGGTTCTTCCCCGTCATGATGTTCGCGCTGCCGGCCGCCGCGCTGGCCATGTGGCGGGCCGCGCCGCCGCACCGGCGCCGGGCCGTGGGCGGCATCATGCTCTCGGCCGCGCTCACCTCCGTGGTCACGGGCATCACGGAGCCGATCGAGTTCGCGTTCATCTTCGTCGCGCCGCTGCTGTTCGTCGTCCACGCGGTGCTGACCGGGATCGCGATGGCGGTGACGATGCTGGTCGGGGGGCAGCTCGGGTTCGGCTTCTCCGCGGGACTCCTCGACATGCTGCTGAACGTGAGCAAGTCCAACACCCGCAACCTGCCGGGGATCCTGGCGATCGGGGTCGTGTACGGGGTCGTGTACTACGTGGTGTTCAGCTTCCTCATCCGGCGGCTGAACATCCTGACGCCGGGACGCGAGCCGGAGCCGGACGTGGACTCCGGCGAGCCGCGCACCCCCCGCGACAGGGCCGCCCGCCCGTCCCCCTCCCAGCCGGAACCGTCCGGAACCGGGACGGAGACGGGGACGGGAGCTGAGACGGGCGGGGGAACGGGCGCGGGACCGGACACGGGCAGGGACACGGGCTCGGGCGCGGGACCGGACACGGGCAGGGACATGGGCGCGGGCGCGGGACCGGACACGGGCGCGGGGCCGGCGGGCGACCGGGACACGGGCTGAGCGAGGGCGGGCCGGGGATTTCCTGTCGGCCGTTTCGCTCTTATTCTCCGGGCCGGAAGTCTTGCGGACCGCCCGATGTCGTGACGCGCACGACCGGAAGGCCGCGGGCAACGCGCGGGCACCACTCCAGCTCCGGGTGATCTTCTCCGCCAACTCCCCCGAACCGCCGCCCCGATCCGGAAAGCTGGCGGCCGACGTATCCGGGGGCCGGGCCGAAAACTCCTTGTAGCGATCGTCTCCCCCGCGATTCTGGAGGACCCATGCCGCCCCTTCCCCGTACGCCCTTCGCTCGCGACACGCCCTTCGCTCGCACACGAGCCGCAGACGCCGAACCGCCCGAGGTGGTGGGCTCGCTCGCCCTGGACACGCGGCATCTGGTGTGGGGCCCGCCGGGCTCGGCGCCGGACGAGCGAGCTCTGCGCCTGCTCGGCCAGGCCCTGGCCGAGGTGCTCACCGGCCGCCGGCCGCCCGAGACGGTGGCCGACCGGCTCACCGACCAGGCGTACCGGGAACTGCTGCGGGCGGGACGCATGCTGGACACGCGCCGCCCGCCGTTCGCGGCCGTCCCCCGCGTGACGGAGCCCGCGGACGGGGTGGTGGAGATGTGCGTGCTGCTGCACTGCGGCGAACGCAGCCACGTCCTGGCCGTACGCCTGGAACGACGCGGCGTGCAGTGGCTCGTCACCGACTTCGAGACCGCCTGACGGCCTCCCGGACGGGACAAGCCGTCCGGCGGCCGCCCCTTGACGGGGAACGGCCCCGCTCCCCTCGCCTGAGCGAGAGCAGCGGGGCCGTGAAACCTCAGCCGCGGTCGACCGGGTCAGGCCGCGTTGCGCGGGTCGCCGTGGCAGCGCTTGTACTTCTTGCCGGACCCGCACGGGCACGGCGCGTTGCGCTCGACGTTGCCGTAGGCCGCCCGCTCCGCCGCGGTGGTGCGGACGCGGGTGTGCTCGACCTCGCCCTGCTCGCCCGGCGCGGAGTACTCCAGCTCGGCGGGCCGCTCGGGACCGCGCAGGCCGCGCGCGATGATGGAGCGGGTCTCCGCCACCATCGCGTCCTCCTCCGCCTCCTCGACGATCGGGTTCTGCTGGACCTCGACCTCGATGTTGAACAGGAACCCGACCGAGTCCTCCTTGATGCCCTCGAGCATCGCGGCGAACATCTCGAAGCCCTCGCGCTGGTACTCGATCTGCGGGTCCTTCTGCGCGTAGGCCCGCATGCCGATGCCCTCGCGCAGGTAGTCCATCTCGTACAGGTGCTCGCGCCACTTGCGGTCGAGGACGGACAGGATGACCCGGCGCTCGAACTCGCGCATCGCCTCGGAGCCGAGCTCCTGCTCGCGCCGGTCGTAGGCCGCCAGCGCGTCCTGCTTGATCTTCTCGCTGATGAACTCGGCGGTGAGCTCCTCGCGCGAGCCGGCCTCCTCGACGAGGTTGTCGACGGTGACCTGGATCGGGTAGAGCTCGCTGAACGCCTTCCACAGCTTGTCGAGGTCCCACTCCTCGGCGAAGCCCTCGGAGGTGGCGCCCGCGACGTAGCCGTCGATCACGTCGCCGACGAAGCCGCGCACCTGCTCGTGCAGGTCGGCGCCCTCCAGCACCCGGTGGCGCTCGGCGTAGATGACCTTGCGCTGGCGGTTCATCACCTCGTCGTACTTGAGAACTTCCTTGCGGATCTCGAAGTTCTGCTGCTCGACCTGGTGCTGGGCGGAGGCGATGGCCTTGGAGACGATGCCCGACTCGATCGGCTGGTCGTCGGGGATGTTGAGCCGCGTCATGATCATCTCGACGCGGGCCGAGTTGAACAGGCGCATCAGGTCGTCGCCGAGCGAGAGGTAGAAGCGCGACTCGCCGGGGTCGCCCTGACGGCCGGAACGACCGCGGAGCTGGTTGTCGATGCGGCGCGACTCGTGGCGCTCGGTGCCGAGGACGTAGAGGCCGCCGATCCGGGTGACCTCGTCGTGCTCGGCCTTGACCGCGGCGTTGGCCTTCTCCAGCGCCTCGGGCCAGGCCTTCTCGTACTCCTCCGGTGTCTCGACCGGGTCGAGGCCGCGCTGGCGCAGCTCCAGGTCGGCGCGGAACTCGGGGTTGCCGCCGAGCATGATGTCGGTGCCGCGGCCGGCCATGTTGGTGGCGACGGTGACGGCGCCCTTGCGGCCCGCCTCGGCGATGATCGCGGCCTCACGCGCGTGGTTCTTCGCGTTGAGCACCTCGTGCGGAACGCCCTGGCGCTTGAGGGCCCGCGACAGCCGCTCGGACTTCTCGACCGAGGTGGTGCCGACGAGCACCGGCTGGCCCTGCTCGTAGCGGTCCTTGATGTCCATGACCACGGCGTCGAACTTGGCGTCCTCGGTCTTGTAGACCACGTCCGCCTGGTCCTTGCGGATCATCGGCCGGTTGGTGGGGATGGGCACCACGCCGAGCTTGTAGGTCTTGTGGAACTCGTTGGCCTCGGTGACGGCGGTGCCGGTCATGCCGGACAGCTTCTCGTAGAGGCGGAAGTAGTTCTGCAGCGTGACGGTGGCGAGAGTCTGGTTCTCGTCCTTGATCTGCACGCCTTCCTTGGCCTCGATGGCCTGGTGCATGCCCTCGTTGTAGCGACGGCCGTGCAGGATGCGCCCGGTGAACTCGTCGACGATCAGGACCTCGCCGTCGGCGACGATGTAGTCCTTGTCCTTCTTGAACAGCTCCTTGGCCTTGAGCGCGTTGTTCAGGAAGCCGACCAGGTGGGTGTGCTCGGGCTTGTAGAGGTTGTCGATGCCGAGCCAGTCCTCGACCTTGGTGACGCCCGCCTCCAGCACGCCGACCGTGCGCTTCTTCTCGTCGACGACGTAGTCGCCGGTGCTCTCCTCGCCGGGGTTCTTCGCCTCGACGCCCCGGCGCAGCCTGGGCACGATCTTGGCGAACTCGGCGTACCACTTGCCGGACTGCTCGCCGGGACCGGAGATGATCAGCGGCGTGCGGGCCTCGTCGATGAGGATGGAGTCGACCTCGTCGACGATCGCGAAGTTGTGGCCGCGCTGGACGCACTCGTCGAGCGACCAGGCCATGTTGTCGCGCAGGTAGTCGAAGCCGAACTCGTTGTTGGTGCCGTACGTGATGTCGGCCTCGTACTGCTTGCGGCGCTCGTCGGGCTGCTGACCGGCCAGGATCACGCCGACGTCGAGCCCGAGGAAGCGGTGGATGCGGCCCATCTTCTCGGCGTCGCGCTTGGCGAGGTAGTCGTTGACCGTGATCACATGGACGCCCTTGCCGGCCAGCGCGTTGAGGTAGGCGGGCAGGGTGCAGGTGAGGGTCTTGCCCTCACCGGTCTTCATCTCGGAGATGTTGCCCATGTGGAGGTTGGCGCCGCCCATGATCTGGACGTCGTAGGGGCGCTGGCCGAGCACGCGGCGGGCCGCCTCGCGCACGGTGGCGAACGCCTCGGGAAGCAGGTCGTCGAGCGACTCCCCGTCTTTGTAGCGCTGCTTGAACTCGTCCGTCAGCGCGCGCAACTCCGCGTCGGACAGGCTCGTGAAGTCGTCCTCGATGGAGTTGACCTGGTCTGCGATCCGCTTGAGCTTGCGGAGGATCTTGCCCTCGCCGGCACGCAGGATCTTGTCGAGAATGGCTGCCACTTTATGTAAAGCTCCTCGCAGGTCTACCCCGGCGGCGCCGCCAGGAGGAGAGGCCGAGACAAACTTCCCCGTTGCCATGGTAGGCGGTTCCGCCAGCAGACACAGCCACCGCGACATCGAGGGCGCAGGTGATGTCTGGGAGAATGGGGCGAGGCAGAGGGTATGCCGGTTGACAGCCGGCTCGCACCAAATAGCGGGATATCCGGCAAAGGGAAGGATTTTGTCATGGTTGAGGGCCAGAAGAGCGAGCAGACTGAGCATCTCGGCAGTCACGGCGGGCGCGCGTCTTCGTGGCTCGCGGTCACCGTCATGCTGATCGGGTTCATCGTCGGCGGTGTCGGGCTGACCCTGGCGAGCTGGACGCTCGTCTGGGTCGGCGCCGGGGTGATCGTCGTGGGCGGCATCCTGGCGCTCGTCTTCGACATCTTCTCCGACGTCGTGATCGACGCCCCCCGCGTCGGCATGTCCGTCGAAGACCACCGCTGACCCCGAGCCCAGACGGTCTTCCAGGCGCAGGAGCGGCGTCACACCACGCGACGCCGCTCCTTCGCATGTCGTCGTTCTGTCGCTGACACCCCACGCGCTCTCCTTGGCGTCTCCGCACGCGACTGATGCTGACCTTCAGGCGCTCCGCGCTCCTGTCGCCCCGTCCCAGAGCGCGGGCGAGGGCGGCCGTTGTCCCTCCCCGGCCTCGGGCGTGTCGTCGACCCGGCGTCCCCTCCCAGGCCGCCCGGCCCGATGTCTGCTCTCGGGCGTGCGGCCGGCCCCACATCACGCTGCCGGGCGCGCCGCGAAGCCGGCCGCGGTTTCTCGGGCGCCGCCGTCGCGGGCCTTCGGGCGCGGACGGCCCTGAGCGTGGAGAGCGTCGTTCTCGGAGGCGGGCGTGCGGCGAAGCGGCCAGGTTTGTGGTGGACGCTCCGACCCGGCTACCTGCGGAGAGGTTCCTCCAGATTCTCCCCAGCCGCCCCGCGCTCGCGTTTCTGTCGGTGGGCGGCGCTAGCATGCGCCGCATGCTCGCCTGCCGTACGGAACCGCTGACTTGACTTCCTCCCCATGCCTAAGGGCAGGGGATGCCAACCTTCACAGGTTGGGGTTCCTGATTCCCAGGCGACTGCACCCGGAGGGCCCCGGAATGTCTGACGTCACCTCCACAGGCAGTCACGGCAAGACCTGCCGCCAGGATGTTCTTCGCGGCGTTGACGTCCCGGTCGTGCCGGGTGCCGCAGGACGGGCACTGCCACGTCCGGATGCCGAGCGGAAGCTGCGTGAGCAGGTGCCCGCAGGCCGAGCAGGTCTTGGAGCTGGGCAGCCAGCGGTCGACCACGATCAGCTGACGGCCGTGTCTGGCCGCTTTGTATTCGAGCATGCGGCGGAAGGCGCCCCACCCGCAGTCGGAGATGGCCTTGGCCAGCTTCCGGTTGCGGACCATGTTGGCCACGGCCAAGTCCTCGATCACGATCACGTCGTGGTCGCGCACCAGCCGCGTGCTGGTCTTGTGCAGGAAGTCCGTCCGGGACGCGCGCACCTTCCGGTGGGCGCGGGCAACCTTCGCTCTCGCCTTGCGGTGGTTGCTCGACCCGCGAATCTTGCGCGCTTGGCGGCGCTGGTAGCGGGCCAGGTTGCGGTCCCGCCTGGCCAGATGGCGCGGGTTCGGGATCCTTTCGCCGTCGGAGGTGATGGCGAAGTCCTTCACCCCGAGATCAACAGCGACCATGGCTCCGATCACGGGCAACTGGTCCGGGGCGGGGACGTCGATGGCGAAGGAGACGTACCACCGTCCGCACGGATCCTTGGAGACGGCCACCGTGGTCGGGTCGATCGACGCCGGGTCAACCTCGGGCCAGGACCAGACGAAGGCCAGGGGCCTGTCCATCTTCGCGAGGAGCAGCCGCCCGTCGCGGTAGCGAAACCCGGACCGGGTGTATTCGGCCGACTGCCGTCCAGTGCGAGACTTGTAACGCGGGTATCTGGCGCGTCCGGCGAAGAAGTTCGCGAACGCCGTCTGCTGGTGGCGGATCGTCTGCTGCAGTGGGACCGAGGAGACCTCGTTCAGCCATGCCAGCTCGTCGGTGGCCTTCATCGCGGTGAGATGGGCGTTGGCCTGGATGAGACCGGTCTTCGCCCGCTGGGTGCGATAGCGGTCGTGCCGCCAGGCCAGGGTGCGGTTCCAGACGACGCGTACGCAGCCGAACGTGCGATTCAGCACGCCGGCCTGCTCAGGCGGCGGGTACGCCCGGCACTTGTACGCCGTTCTCACAAATCCATTTTGACGAATCACGCACTCAAGAACACCCGCTTGGCGTGAAGCATGTGCAGGTGGTGTCCAGCTTTTCCTCCCCAGGGCTGAGGCCCGGGGGCTCCAGCCTTAAGGAGTTTTGATGACCGACCTGACCGCCGACGAGGCGCGCCGGATCATCCTGCGCGCGCAGGGCCTGCTCGGCGCCGAGGGGCGCAAGGGCGGCCCGCGCGGCATGCTGCGCAGGCTCGGCGCGGTGCAGCTCGACACGATCTCGGTCCTGGCCCGGTCCCACGAGCTGGTCGCCTACGCGCGCCTCGGAGCCGTCGGCAGGGCGGCGGTCGAGCGCGCCTACTGGCACGACCCGGCGCAGAGCTTCGAATACTGGTGCCACGCCGCCTGCATCCTGCCGATCGAGCACTGGCCGCTCTACGCCTTCCGCCGCCGCGCCTACCGGGAGCGGGGCTTCCGCTGGCACGATGTCCCCTACGACCAGGTCGAGAAGCTGCTGCGGCAGGTGCGCGAGTCCGGCCCCGTCACCACCGCCGAGGTGGGCGGCGCGCGGGCGGCCAGGCGGTCCGACGGCGACGGGCAGGCCGGCGAGTGGTGGGACTGGTCCGAGTCCAAGATCGCGCTGGAGTGGCTGCTCGACATCGGCGAGCTGGTCTGCACCCGGCGCGTCGGCTGGCGGCGGGTCTACGACCTCGCCGAGCGCGTCGTCCCCGCCGACCTGCTGGCCGAGGACCTCACCGACGAGGAGTGCGTCGTACGCCTCGCGCGTGTCGCCGGCCGCGCGCTGGGCGTCGCGACCCGGGGCGATCTGATCGACTTCCTGCGGCTCAAGGGCAAGTACGCCGCGATGCTCGACGAGTGCCTGCTCAGCGGCGCGGCCGGGCTCGTGCCGGTGACCGTGTCGGGCTGGCCGGTCCGGGACGCGCCGCGCGGCGGGAGCGCTAACGGCGGGAGCACGAACGGCGGCGGCGCGTCCGGCGGGAGCGCTGACGGCGGGAGCGCGTCCGGCGGCGGCGCGAGCGCGGACGGCCGGAGCGCGGGCGACGGCGATGCGAGCGGCAGCAGCGGCAGCGGCAGCGGCAGCGGCAAGGTGACGATCGCGGTCAACGGGCGGGCCGCGGGTTCAGGCCGGGCCGCCGTCCGGGCCAAGACGGTCAAGGGCGCCGCCGCGTGGGCCGACCCCGAGGCGCTGGCCGCCGAGCCGCGCGGCCGGCACCGCACCACGCTGGTCTCGCCGTTCGACTCGCTCATCTGGCACCGGGGCCGCACCGAGCGGGTCTTCGGCTTCGCGTACACGCTGGAGCTGTACGTGCCGCGCCACAAGCGCGTGCACGGCTACTTCACGATGCCCGTGCTGGCCGGGGGCAGGCTGATCGGAAGGGTCGATCCCGCGCGCGAGGGTTCCACGCTGGTGGCGCGGCAGCTCAGTCTGGAGCCCGGGCTGAGCGGCGCCCGGTGGGCCGACGCGCTGCGCGACGCCCTCTGGTCGGCCGCCGAGTGGGTGGGCTGCGACGCCGTACGGGTCGAACGGGCCGCCCCGGGCCTCGCCGCCCACCTGGAGACGGCCGTCAGGTGATCTCCAGCATGCGCTCGCGCACGGCGTAGACCACGGCCTCCATGCGCGAGTGCAGCTGCAGCTTGTCCAGGATGTTGCGGACGTGGTTCTTCACCGTGTTCTCGCTGATGAACAGCTGCTTGGCGATCTCCCGGTTGTTCATGCCCTTGGCGACCAGGCGCAGCACCTCCATCTCGCGCTCGGTGAGCCGTGGGACCGGCAGCTGGGGGGGCCGCTCGGCCTCCTTGCGGCTCATGTTCGCGAACTCGGTGATGAGCTTGGCCGCCATGGCCGGGTTGATGAGCGACTGGCCCTCGTGGACGCCGCGCACCGCCGCCGGGACGTCGTTGATCTGGACGTCCTTGAGCAGGTAGCCCGTCGCACCGGCCTTGATGGCCTCGAAGAGGTCCTCCTCCTCGTCGCTCACCGTCAGCATGATGATGCGGGTGCTCGGCACCGAGGCCCGGATGCCCTTGGTGGCCTCGATGCCGTCCTGCCGGGGCATGCGGACGTCCATGAGCGCCACGTCGGGCATGAGGCGGTCGGCCAGTTCGACCGCCTCCTGCCCGTCGCTCGCCTCTCCGACCACGTCGATGTCCGGCTCCGCGGCCAGCGCCAGAGCCAGGCTCCGCCTGATCAGCTCGTGGTCGTCCACGATCAGCACGCGGATCGGCTCGCCGCCGGGCGCGCCGCCCTCGTCGGGCTCGGTCACGAGGCCTCCTCGGTCAGCATCGCGACCTCGCTTCGCTCGCTCACACGCACCTGACTGAGCTCGCTCACGTCTCCTCCTCGTCGGGGGGGCCAGAGCCGTTGGACCGATGATGACACGAGTGCCGGGTCCTCGGTTGGTCGAGAAGATCCTTTAAGACGCTATCAGGGCTCGACGAGCCGCAACACGCCGTAGTTGTACCCGCGCCGGTTGTAGACGACGCACGGCTGCCCGCTCTCCTTGTCTCGGAACAGGTAGAAGTCGTGCCCGACCAGCTCCATCTCGAGGAGGGCCTGGTCGATGGTCATGGGCTCGGCTCGGTGGAACTTCTCCCTCACGATGAGGGGGCCGTCACCTTCCATCTCGATGGGGACGATGTCGTCGTAGCGCCGGTCGTCGTACTGGGTGTCGTCGGGAAGCTCGCCGGTCTCGGGCTCGGGTGCCTCGGTGGCGAGCGGGGATGGGGCGGGTGCGAGATCCGCGGCGTCAGGGAGCGACGCGGTGAGCTCCGCCACGGAGGGCGGGCAGTGGTTGCCGTGGTGGACCTTGCGCCGGTCGGCGAGCCTGCGCAGGCGGCCTTCCAGCTTGTCCAGGGCGATGTCGAGGGCGGAGAAGCGGTCGTCGGCGGAGGCCTCGGCCCTGATGGCGGGCCCCCGGGAATGGATGGTCAGCTCGACGCGCTCGCGTTGCGCGGCGAGGCGCGGATTGCGCTCTTTCGACACCTCCACGTCGACTCTGATCAGTTTGCTGTCGAGACGCTCGATCCTGGCCAGCTTGGTCGTCACTTGGTCGCGGAACCGATCACTCACTCCTGTGTGCCGGCCCTTGACGATGATGTCCATGCAACAGCCCCCCTTCGCCTAACGACTGAGATAGAGCGCCCGGCGACGCGCCTGCCGGGCAGGGTCTTCTGTTTGCCTCCTGTTCACCGTTCCCCGCTTTCGGCCTTCCATCACCGGAGTTTCGGGCGGCACCCGTTCGGCCGACCTGGTCTTCGACCCCACATCCGCCTGCTGAGGGTTTCGCAGCTCTGATGCCACTACTGCCCTTCTCTTCTGACGAGGGACATCTGGACCCTCGGGAAGGCAGGACTTACCCCTAAGCCGCACCGTGATCGGTCGACAAAGAGTCGCCTTACGTGGACCGTTTCGCCTGCGGCTGGCATCGGCTAGCAGAGCCGGGACTCCCGGCTCTACGCAACCACGGACCCGAACGGGTGCCATGTCAGAACGCTATCCGGATCGGACCCGAATGTCAGCCTGGGGATTGCTCAAAGGATCACTTTCTGTGATTTTCGCTTGGTGTGACTCGGGGGAAAGTTGCCCCCGTTTAGGATCTCCCTACCTTTATGTACCTCATGATGATCTCTCTGAGCTGGCTCTCGTCCGCACAGGGGGTAGTCACATGTGACCCACACGTGAGCACTCCGCGCGGCCGGTCGTCACCCACGGTGACCTTCGGACATTTCAGGATCTTCGGCGTGTCGCGGCCACGGTCGCGGCGCACACCACGTCCGACCCCTGCTCCCGGAGCGCCCGGGCCGCCTCCGCCAGCGTGGCGCCGGTGGTCACCAGATCGTCCACGAGCACCACGGGTATGCCGGGCTTGGCGGGCGTCCGAAAGTTGTCCGTCCCGTGACCATGGAGGGTGAGCGGTGCCGGGGCCGCGGCGGCCGCCTTCGGCCCCTCCTCGCGTCCGGCGCCCCGCAGAGAGCCGGCCACGTTCGCGGCAACGCGTAGAGAGCTGGCCTGGTTCGCGGCGCGGCCGGTGACACGCAGGGAGCCCGCCAGGTTCGCGGCGCGTTCGGCCGCGTCGAGCCCCGCCTGGTCGGCCACGCGTCGTGCCGGTGTCAGGGCCCGCCACAGCACGGCCGGACGGCCGAGCCGCGTCAGGGCGTGGACGGCCAGCTCGGCGAGCCGCCCCATGGGGTCGTGGCCCCGCGAGCGCAGGGCGCGGCGGGCGCTCGGCACCGGCACGACCGCGAACGGGCCCTCGATCGGGCGGCCGGCCGCGAACGGGCCCTCGATCGGGCGGCCGGCCGTGAGAGCCGAGGCCACGGTGAAGGCGAGCAACGCGGCCAGGGGGACCGCCAGGCCGGTCTGGGCGCGTTCCTTGTAGGCGATCACGGCTCGCCGCAGCGGGCCTTCGTACCAGGTGGCGGACCAGCAAACCGGGAGCCCGGCGGGGCGCGGGGACGGTGTCCGGGCCGCCGGGGCGACGAGCGGCGCGAGGCACGCGTCGCACAGGGGCGCCCCGGCGGCGCCGCACCCCACGCAGGGGCGCGGCAGGAGCACGTCGAGCACGGCGGTCAGCACGCGCCCCAGCATGCAGGACGCCACCGACATTCCCGCCGGGGTCGTGAGGCCCCGGTCGCGATCCCCGCGTACCGTCGCCGCCGCAGGTGTGTGCAGGTCGCGTGAGTCCCTTCGCGCCGAGCGCGTTCGCACACCGTCCCGCCCCTCCGCACGCCCCCATGCAGGGCGCGTGCACCCCGTCGCGCCTCCGCACGCCCCGTGCAGGGCGCGTGCACCCCTTCGCGCCAGGCGCGTTCGCGTCCCGCCGTGCCCCTTCTGCGCGGCCCCTGCGTCCCTTCACGCCGGGCACGTTCACGCCCCCCGTGCCCCTTCTGCGCGGCCCCGTGCGTCCCTTAACGCCGGGCGCGTTCAAGCCCCCCGTGCCCCTCTGCGCGGCCGGTGCAGGGCGGTGGAGCTGAGGGGTGGTAGGCCCGGTGGGGGTGAGGGGAGCGGGTGAGGGCGGGCGGGATGGTGCGCCCGGTTGGGCATGGAGGGAAGCCGGTGAGGAGGCGGGATGGTGGGCCCGGTGGGGACGGCGCGAGTGTGGTGTCCAGCCGGGAGGACCGGAGACCGACACGCCTGACAGCACCGGCAGGCCGGTCAGCGGGAAGGCCGGAGGGCGGAGGGCCGGAGGGGGCGGAGGGGGCGGAGGGGGGCAGAGGGCCGGAGGGCGGACAGCCCCTGCGGGCCCGTCAGCCTGGGGGTCAGTCGGCCTGGGCAGGGCGGCCAGCCTGGGCGGGTCGGCCAGCCTGGGCGGGTCGGCCAGCCTGGGCGGGGCGGTCAGCCTGGGCCGGGCGGTCGGCCTGGGCGGGGCGGTCAGCCCAGGGAGAAGATGGGGTTGGCGGCGTCGCCCTCGTCGACCTTGGACACCCACCCCTGCTTGTCCTGGTTGAACTCCAGGATCCCCTTGCGGCCCTCCGTGGCCGCCAGCAGCCGCTGTCCCAGGGCGCTGATCGACTCCAGCCGCTTGTTGGTCGCCGGGAGCTCCGTGCTCTGCCCGTCGCCCACGTAGATCTCCCTGACGCTCTGCGCGTTCTTGCTCTGGATGAGCACCAGCAGCCGCTCGCCGTCGCGCCAGGCGATGTCCCTGATCTCCTCGTCGGTCACCGTGATCAGCGTCTGGAAGTTGCCCAGCATGGGCGCGCCGCCCCCGCCGGTGATCGCGCCGACCCGGACCTCGTTCTTGCCGACCGTCACCGCGACCCGCACCCCGTCGCGCGAGACGCGCAGCCGCGTGACGTCGAGACCGTCGAGGCCCGGCGCGGCCACCCGCTCGGGCCCCCGGCCGGAGGCGGGGTCGCAGCGCAGGACGGTGTCGTTGGCCCGGTCGTAGGTCCACAGCGTGCCGTCGCGGTGCCAGGAGGGCGGGGTGAGGTCCTCCTGACGGCCCTGGATCCAGCGCTGCCACCGGCCGTCGGGGGCGACGCGGGTGACCCAGATGCCGCCCCCGGCCGCCGGCGTGCCGCGCGCCGCCACCATGGCGCCCCCGTCGGACATCGACAGGCGGCTGTAGAGCTCGTTCGGCTGGCCGGCGGGGCCCTGGACGGCGTTGCCCGGCCGGTCGTCGCCCAGGGAGTGCACGGCGCCCCGGCTGACGTAGTAGGCCGGGCTGACGTTGCTGCCGAGCCAGTCCTCGCGCATGTCGTCGGCGCGGATGACGAGCGGGTCGGAGGAGTAGAACGGCTCGCCGTCGAGCTGCACCTCGATGGTGCGGCCGTTGGCCATGTCGTTGTTGTTGAGCGTCCACTTGAGCTGTGCCTTGAGCCCGTCGGTGTACAGGTCGTCGGGCGCGATGGGGCCGTGCAGGTCGACCACGACGCGGTCGTCGTCGGAGCGGACCGAGCGGATGCTCATGCCCTGCGGGAAGACGCTGCCGACCGCGCCGTGCAGCGCCTTGCTGGGCCCCTCCAGGAGGCGGCGGACGATGGTCTGCGCGAAGTTCTCGGTCGGCTTGACGCGCAGCCACACCCGGTCGACGACGAGCCGCCGCTCGGCGAACAGCCGGCTCGGTCCGGGCGGCCCGGCCAGGAAGTACAGCTTGGTCGGCCGGTAGGCGCGGGCCACGTCGTCCATGGTCAGCAGCAGCCCGACGCCCCGCTCGACCGACTGGACGTGGTAGCCGCCCTGCGCGTCCTTGACCAGGGTGAAATCGACGGAGATGTCGCCCACGGCGGCCGAGTACGGCATGTACGTGTCGTCGGCCTCGATGCGGGCGACCGGGGTGCCGGTGAGCCGGATGACCACCTGGTCGCCATCGCTTTTGCCGACATAGTCGTACTTGGGGCGGTTGGCGATGACCGTGATGGGACCATCCGGTTTCCAGGTCTTCGCGGCGGCGGGCGTGAGGTACGTGGACAGCACGTCGGGCTCGTCGGCGTAGGCCGCCATCGCGGCCTGGAGCCCCTGGACGACCTGAAGGGGCGCCCAGGCCGGCTGCGGCGAGACGGCGATCATGCGCTGGAACGGCTTGCTCATGGGGTCGCCGCCGCCGGCCTCGTCCACCGGGAACGGGCCGCCGACCGGGATCACCGCGCACCCGGAGCCCGCCCACGCCGCGACGGCGAGGGCCAGGGCGGCGGCCAGCCGCCTAGAGCTCCTCATGTCCGGCTCCGTCTCCCGACGCCGGCAGCAGCACCGGGGTCATCTGGCCTCGCCAGGTGCGGCGCATCTCGATCTCGGGGGGCACCAGCGACAGCGGCGACCCCTTGAGGTCGGCGCCCGCCGTCCTGGGCAGCGTGAGCCTGAACTGGGTGCCCTCGCCGGGCTGCCCCCACGCCTGCAGCCAGCCGCCGTGGAGCGTGGCGTCCTCGCGCGAGATGGCCAGCCCGAGCCCGGTGCCGCCGATGGTGCGCGCCCGCGAGGGGTCGGCCCGCCAGAACCGGTCGAACACCATCGTCTCCTCGCCGGCCTTCAGGCCGATGCCGTGGTCGCGCACGGCGACGGCGACGGCGTCGCGGTCGGCGCCCACCGTGACCACCACGTCGCGGCCCTCGCCGTGCTCGATCGCGTTGAACAGCAGGTTGCGCAGGATCCGCTCGACCCGGCGGTTGTCGATCTCGGCCATGCACGGCTCGTTGGGCAGCCGCAGCTCGAAGCGGGTGGAGTGGCGCTCGGCCAGCGCCTCGGAGTCGGCGATGGCGCGCAGCACGACGTCGCGCACGTCGACGGGGTCGAGGTCGAGGGTGGCGGCGCCGGCGTCGTAGCGGCTGATCTCCAGCAGGTCGGCCAGCATGGACTCGAAGCGTTCGAGCTGGGCCTGCATGAGCTCGGCGGAGCGGGCGGCCATCGGCTCGAAGTCCTCGCGGGCGTCGTAGAGCAGGTCGGCGGCCATCCGCACCGTGGTGAGCGGGGTGCGCAGCTCGTGGGAGACGTCGGAGACGAACTGGCGCTGCACCTGGGACAGCTCCTCCAACTGGTGGATCTTGAGCGCGAGGTTGCCGGCCATCTCGTTGAACGAGGTCGCCAGCCGGGCCAGGTCGTCCTCGCCGCGCACCTTGAGCCGTTCGTCGAGCTTGCCGGCGGCCAGGCGCTCGGCGGCCTGGCGGGCCAGCCGCACGGGGGTGACCACCTGGCGCGCCACGAGGTAGGCGATCGCGGCGAGCAGCAGCACGAGCCCGAAGCCCACCACGACGATCGCCAGGCGGACGTTGGAGAGCATCTGCTCTTCGTCGTTGAGCGGGAAGAAGTGGTAGACCTCGTAGCTGGCGCCCGCGTCGGGCGGGATGAGACCGCCGATGACCAGCGTGAGCCGGGGTTGGGTCTCGCCGCTGAAGCGGATGAGCGCCTGGTGCCGCAGCGGCTTGTCGTAGCGCAGGTTCTTGGCCTGCCGTTCGAGGCCCTGTCGCAGGGCCAGGGGCACGTCGCGCGGCGACACCTTGCCGGAGGCGCGCGAGGCGCCCGGGGTGGCGGTGTTGAGGACGAGCACCTCGTAGCGCTTCTTGGAGCCGTTCTCGCCGGAGCCGGTGATGGTGTTCATCACGGCGTCGAGGGGGTCGGCCGGCGCGCTCTTGCCGGTGTCGGCGGGCTTGGCCTGGTCGTCGGGCTCCTGGCTGAGCGCGGCGGCGATCTGGACCCGGTCGGCGAACGCCTCGCTGGCGGCCGACGCCTGGCTGCTCGCGATGACCGACTTGTTGATCTGGTCGGACAGGAACACGCCGAGGACGACGACGACCGTCACGGAGATGACCAGCGTGCTCGTGACGACCTGGAGCTGGAGTGAGCGCCGCCAGGCCCGGCGGACCGCTCCCACCGCACGCCGCGCCCGCCGGCGGACCCCGCCCAGGATCTGGCGGAGCGTCCGCCGACGGAGAGATTTCCTCGTCGTCGGGGGCATGGCGCGCGGAAGTGCCCGCTAGGCGGGGCCGGCCTTGTACCCCACGCCGCGGACGGTGACCACGATCTCGGGGTGCTCGGGGTCCTTCTCGATCTTGGCGCGGAGGCGCTGCACGTGCACGTTGACCAGGCGCGTGTCGGCGGCGTGCCGGTAGCCCCAGACCTGCTCCAGCAGGACCTCGCGGGTGAACACCTGGCGCGGCTTGCGGGCGAGCGCGACGAGCAGGTCGAACTCCAGCGGCGTGAGGTTGATGGTCTCCTCGGCCCGCTTGACGGAGTGGCCCGCGACGTCGATCGTGATGTCGCCGATCTGCAGGATCTCGGGGGTCGGCTCGTCGGTGCGGCGCAGCCGCGCCCGCACCCGCGCCACCAGCTCCTTGGGCTTGAACGGCTTGACGATGTAGTCGTCGGCGCCCGACTCCAGGCCGAGCACGACGTCGATCGTGTCGCTCTTGGCGGTGAGCATGACGATCGGGACCCCGGATTCGGCCCTGATCCTGCGGGCCACGTCGATGCCGTCGGCCCCCGGGAGCATCAGGTCGAGCAGCACCAGATCCGGGCGCGTGTCCCGGAACGCGTCAAGCGCCTTGTCGCCGTCGGAGACAAAGGATGGTTCGAAGCCCTCTCCGCGCAACACGATGCCCAGCATCTCGGCGAGAGCGGCATCGTCATCGACGACCAGCACGCGACCTTTCATGGCCCCTCATTCGTTCTACGCATTCTGGGACATACCCGCACGATCGCTGAAGGTTACCCTTGGTCGGCTCATGTGTGGGACAGGGGACCTTCAAAAGACCAATTTTAGACTCGCCCCACGATCGCCATATCAGTCTGCGGTAACCGACCGCCTTTCTGCCATCCCTAGACGAGATCACGCCGTGATTCGCCCGGGAATGGGGGCAACCGTCGCGCCGAATGCCCTCCCCGACACCACCGCGTCCCCCAGCGTGCCAGGATTGGGATATGTCTGACGGTCACGGCCCCTCGCCCGAGACGCCACCAGGCTGGGCGGCCGAGCAGCCCCCACCCTACGGCCCTTCGCAGGCCTCGCCGTGGACCGCCCCCGGCTCCGCCCCGGGAGCTCCGCACGGCGCCGGCCCCCAGGCCCCCTTCCAGCAGGACCCTCACGCTCCGTACCCGCCCCATCCCCCGCAGCCGGGCGGCCCCGGCCACGGGCCGGGCCACGGGTACGCCTACGGCATCCCGCAGGCGCCGCGCCCGGGGATCATCCCGCTGCGTCCGCTGCGCCTCGGCGACATCCTCGACGGCGCCATCAAGCTGGTCCGCTCCAACCCCAAGGCGGTGCTCGGGCTCTCGGCCGTCGCCGCGCTGCTGGCCTCCCTGCCGGTCGCCGTGGGCCAGGCGTTCGTGCTCGGCTCGATGCGCTCGACCCTCCGCGAGACCTACACCGACCCGTACGCGGCGACCGACCCGACCGGCCTGTACGGCGGCTTCGCCGCCCAGTACGGAGGCGCCGCGGTCTCCGCGGCCGTCAGCTTCGTGGTCGTGACCGTGCTGACCGGCGTGCTGACGCGCATCCTCGGCCGGGCCGTCTTCGGCGGCTCCATCACCGCGGGCGAGGCGTGGCGGCTGACCCGGGGGCGCCTGCCCGCGCTGTTCGGCATGGTGGGGATCCTCGTCGCCGTGCTGCTGGTCCCCCTGGTGGCCTTCGTCCTGATCCTCGTGGCGCTGTACGCCACCAGGTCGGTCTCCGGCGGCGGCCTGGCGGCCGTCGTGCTGGTGATGGTCCTTCTGTACCTGCCCTACCTGGTGTTCTTCCGCACCAAGTTCGGTCTCGCGGCCCCGGCGGTGGTGCTGGAGGGCATGGGCCCGGTCGCGGCCCTGCGGCGCTCCTGGCAGCTCGTCAGCGGCGACTTCTGGCGGGTCTTCGGCATCATGCTGCTCACCTCCCTCATCGTGGGCGTCGTCGCGAGCATCCTGCAGGTGCCGTTCACCTTCGTCGGCACGTTCCTGGGACTGCTGGGCGACGGCGCGGGTGCCACGGTCGGCGCCACGGTGCTCATCACCGTCGGAGGCACGGTGGGCGCGATGATCAGCTACCCGATCGAGGCCGGCGTGTCGGGCCTGCTGTACGCCGACCGCCGCATGCGCAGCGAGGCGTTCGACCTCGTCCTGCAGACCGCGGCCGTGGAGCAGCAGCGGCAGGGCTGGGTGCACGCCTCGGCGGACGACCTCTGGCGTCCGACCCACACCCCGGCCCCGTGATGGTGGTCCTGGCGAGCCCGATCGGCCGCGACGAGGCCGCGCGCCGCGCCGCCCAGGAGCTCGCCCGGCCCGAGTACGCCCACGAGTCGCTGCTCGACCAGCTCTACCGGCACTTCATGCAGTTCCTGAGCGACCTGCTGGACGCGGTGGCCGGCGGCGGCACCGCCGGCGGCTTCGTCGCGGCCATCCTCATCACGCTCGTCCTCGTGGGCCTGGTCGCGCTGGGCGCCTGGCGGCTGCGGCGCGCGGCCCGCGAGAACGCGCCCGCGCACGGCGTGTTCGGCGCGCGGGTGATGACCGCCGCCGAGCACCGGGAGGCGGCCGAGCGCGCCGCCGCCGAGGGCCGCCACACCGAGGCGATCCAGGAGCGGCTGCGCGCGATCGCCCGCGACCTGGAGGAGCGCGCGCTGGTCGACGGCCAGCCCGGCCGCACGGCCGACGAGCTGGCGGCCGAGGCGGGCCGGGCGCTGCCGGACTTCGCCGGCGACCTCGCCGCCGCCGCGCGCTCGTTCGACGACGTGACCTACGGCGGCGTGGCCGGCACCCCGGCCGCGTACGCGGCGATGCGCGACCTCGACGAGCGCCTGCGCCAGGCCCGGCCCGCACCTCTGGGAGCCCCGGCGTGAGCGCCCGCGAGCGGCGCGGGGAGGGCCGGGCATGAGTCTCACCGGCATGGGACCGGCCGAGACGCGGCAGTCGGCGCCCACCTCGCCCACGGCCCGCTCCCTGTGGCGGGCGAGCCGGATGGCGATGCTGCTCGGCCTGCTCATCGTGGCCGCCGCGGTCGCCACCGTCGCCCTCGGCGGCGGCGGCGGCCCGTCGCGCCGGCTCGACCCCGACGACACCTCCCTCGCCGGCTCCAAGGCGCTGGCCCAGCTCCTGCGCGCCCGCGGCGTGACCGTGGACCGGGCCGACTCGGTGACGCGCGCCCGCGAGCTGGCGCGCAGCGGCGACCGGGTGCTGCTGATCACTGACACGAGCTACGTCCTGGACCCGGCCGGGCTGGCCACCATTCCCGGCGACCGGGTCGTGGTGGGCGACCTCTACCGCGTCGACCTGCTCGCCCCGGGCGTGCGCAGCTCCGCGCAGGTCGGGGAGCGCTCGCGCGAGCCGGAGTGCCCGCTGCCCGCCGCGCGGGCCGCGGGCAGCGCCTTCATCGGCGGCGCGTCCTTCACCGCCCCGCGCGGCGCGACCGGCTGCTACCCGGCCGACGACGACGGCTGGACCCTGGTCAGCATGCCCAACGCGGGCGGCACGACCACGGTCGTCGGCAGCGGCGAGTTCATGACCAACCGGCGCCTGGCCGAGGACGGCAACGCCGCGCTCGCGCTCAACCTGCTGGGCTCGGCCAAGGCCGTCACCTGGCTGGTCGAGCCGCCGGAGGACGGCGCGGGCGACACGGTGGCGGGCCCCGACGGACAGTCGGTCTACGACCTGATGCCACCGGGCGTCGGCTGGGCGGTGGCCATGGCGGCCGTGGCCGTGCTGGTCACCGGCCTGTGGCGGGGCAGGCGGCTCGGCCCGGTGGTGACCGAGCGGCTGCCGGTCGTGGTGCGGGCCGCCGAGACCGTCGAAGGACGCGGCCGGCTGTACCGGGCCAGGCGCGCGCGGGGCCGCGCGGCCGACGTGCTGCGGGCCGGCGCGATCGACCGGCTCCTCCCCCGGCTCGGGCTGGCGCCCGACGCGGGCCGCAACGAGGTCGTCGCGGCCGTCGCCGCGCGCACCGGTCAGGACGCGGTCCAGGTCGGCGCCGCGCTGTACGGCCACGAACCCACCGACGACGCCGGGCTCGTCGCCCTGGCCCAATACCTCGACTCCATCGAAAGGACGGTCGGTGAACACTGAGGAGACCACCCGCGTGACGGGCCGCGGCGAGGCGGCCCGCGAGGCGCTGGGGGCGCTGCGGGCGGAGGTGTCCAAGGCCGTGGTCGGCCAGGACGCGGCCGTGACCGGGCTGGTGATCGCGCTGCTGTGCCGGGGGCACGTGCTGCTCGAAGGCGTGCCGGGCGTCGCCAAGACGCTCATGGTCCGCACGCTGGCGAAGGCGCTCGACCTGGGGTCCAAGCGGGTGCAGTTCACGCCCGACCTGATGCCGGGCGACGTGACGGGCTCGCTGGTGTACGACGCGAGGACGGCGGAGTTCGAGTTCCACGAGGGGCCGGTGTTCACCAACCTGCTGCTCGCCGACGAGATCAACCGCACCCCGCCGAAGACCCAGGCGGCGCTGCTGGAGGCCATGGAGGAGCGGCAGGTCACCGTCGAGGGCGACGCCCGGCCGCTGCCCGACCCGTTCGTGGTCTGCGCCACCCAGAACCCCGTCGAGTACGAGGGCACCTACCAGCTTCCCGAGGCCCAGCTCGACCGGTTCCTGCTCAAGCTGACCGTGCCGCTGCCGCCGCGCGACCAGGAGATCGCGGTGCTGGAGCGGCACGCGCTCGGGTTCGACCCGCGCGACCTGTCCCACGTGCGCCCCGTGGCGACGGCGGCCGACCTGGCCGCCGGCCGCGAGGCGGTGGCGGCGGTCCACGTGGCCCCCGAGGTGCTCGGCTACATCGTGGACGTGGCGCGCGCCACCCGTAACTCGCCGTCGCTCCAGCTCGGCGTCTCGCCGCGCGGCGCGACCGCGCTGCTGGGCGCCGCGCGGGCCTGGGCGTGGCTGTCGGGCCGCGCGTACGTGACGCCCGACGACGTCAAGGCGCTGGCCCGGCCCGCGCTGCGGCACCGGGTGCAGCTGCGGCCCGAGGCGGAGCTGGAGGGCGCCACCGCGGACGGCCTGCTCGACGGCATCCTGGCCTCGGTCCCGGTCCCGCGCTGATGGCTCTGACGGGACGCGCCGCGCTGGTCGCGGCGCTCGGCGTCGTGGTGGTGCTGGTCGCGCCCCGGCCGGGGGCGGCCCTGGCCGGGGTGTGCCTGGTGCTGGCCGCGGCCATCCTGGTGGACCTCGCGCTGGCCGGGTCCGTCCGGCCGCTGCGCCTCCACCGCTCCGGCGAGACGCTCGTGCGGCTGGGCCAGCAGGCCGCGGTGGAGCTGGTCGTGGAGAACCCCGGCTCGCGCCGGGTCCGCGGCGTGCTGCGCGACGCCTGGCCGCCGTCGGCGGGGGCGTCGCCCCGGGTGATGCGGCTGGACGTGCCGCCGGGCGAGCGCCGCCGGCTCACCGTGACGCTCACCCCGACCCGGCGCGGCGACCGCGAGTCCGTGGCGGTGACCGTGCGCTCCGTCGGCCCGCTCGGGCTGGCCGCCCGCCAGGGACGGCACCGCTCGCCGTGGGCGGTGCGCGTGCTGCCGCCGTTCCTGTCGCGCAAGCACCTGCCCGCGCGGCTGGCCCGGCTGCGCGAGCTGGAGGGCCGGCATCCGGCGCTCGTGCGCGGCCAGGGCACCGAGTTCGACTCGCTGCGCGAGTACGTGGTGGGCGACGACGTGCGCTCGATCGACTGGCGGGCCACCGCCCGCCGTCACGACGTGGTCGTACGGACCTGGCGGCCCGAGCGGGACCGGCGGGTGCTCATCGTCCTCGACACCGGCCGCACCTCGGCGGGCCGGGTGGGCGAGGCGCCGGTCCCGCTGGCCGGGGCCCCCTCCGAGGGAGGCGGGCCGGTGGGCGGGCACGGGGCGGCCGCGGCGGCGCGGCCGGTGCCCGGCTGGCCGCGGCTCGACTGGTCGATGGACGCGGCGCTCCTGCTGAGCGCGCTCGCCGCCCGCGCCGGCGACCGGGTCGACTTCCTGGCCCACGACCGCGCCGTACGCGCCTGGGTGTCGGGCGCCTCCCGCACCGAGCTGCTGTCGTCGCTGGTCAACGCGATGGCGCCGATCGAGGCGGAGCTGGTGGAGGCCGACTCGCGCGGCATGGTGTCCGCGATCCTGGCCCGGGCCAAGCGGCGCTGCCTGGTGGTGCTGCTGACCGACCTCAACGCCGCCGCGCTGGACGAGGGGCTGATGCCGGTGCTGCCGCAGCTCTCCTCCCGCCACCTGGTGCTGGTGGCCGCCGTCTCCGACCCCCGGGTGGCGGACATGGCGGCGCGCAAGGGCACGGCCGAGGAGGTGTACGACGCGGCGGCGGCCGAGCGCACCCGGCTGGACCGGCGCCGGATCACCGCGCGGCTGCGGCGGCACGGGGTCGAGGTGGTGGACGCGCCGCCGGAGGACATCGCGCCCGCCCTGGCCGACGCGTACCTCGCGCTCAAGGCCGCGGGCCGCCTCTAGCCCGCTCGCGGGCCCTCCGTGCGTCAGGTGCTGGGGGCGACGTCGGGGGCGTGCTCGATGTCGCCCGTCTCGTCCCGGCGGGCGGCCCGCCGCCCGAACACCAGCACGTACGCGATGAAGACCGCCTCGGCCAGCGCCCCGATGCCGATGCGCGCCCACGTGGGCAGCCCCGACGGGGTGACGAACGCCTCGATCAGCCCCGACACGAACAGCACCACGACCAGCCCGAGCGCCACGCTCATCACGGCTCGCCCCTGCTCGGCCAGCGCCTCGGCGCGCCTGCGCGGCCCCGGGTCGATGACCGTCCAGCCCAGCCGCATGCCCACGGACGCCGCCAGGAACACCGCGGTCAGCTCCAGCAGGCCGTGCGGGGTGATCAGGCCGAAGAAGATGTCGAGCTTGCCGTGCGCGGCCATGAGGCCGCCGGAGACGGCGACGTTGGCCGCGTTCTGCCACAGCACGTACGGGATGGGCAGCCCGAGGAAGACGGCGTAGACGATGACCTGCGCCGACACCCACGCGTTGTTGATCCACACCCGGCCCGCGAACGACGCGGCGGGGTTCTCGGAGTAGTAGTCGGCGAAGTCGTGCTCGACGAGCTGCTTGATCTGGTCGGGACTGGCGATCGCGGCCTGCACCTGCGGATCGCCCGCAATCCACGCGCCCATGACCCACGACACGGCGAGGAACGCCACGGCGGTGGCCAGCCACCACCACCGCGCCCGGTAGGCCACCACGGGGAACGACACGGTCGCGAACCTGACCAGCTCGCGCCAGGCCGGCGCGTGCGCCCCGGTGACGGCCGACCTGGCGCGGGCGACCAGCGCGGACAGCCGCCCGGCCAGCATCGCGTCGGTCGACGAGGAGCGCACGATCGACAGGTGGGTGGACACCCGCTGGTAGAGGTCGACCAGCTCGTCCACCTCGGCCCCGCTCAGGGACTTGCGGTGCTTGACGAGATGGTCGAGCCGGTCCCAGGCCCCGCGGTGCGCCGTGACGAACGCGTCGATGTCCACCCGACCATTGTGGCCGGTCGATCAACGGGCCATTGCCGTTAGGCTCCACATATGTCTGAGGTCGTGACCGGGGACGCCGTCGTCGTCGAGGTACGGGTGGCGCAGCTCCCGTCCCGCGCGCTGGCGCTCGCCATCGACATGGTCGTGCAGCTGACGGTGCTGATCGGCGCGCTCGTCGCGGTGCAGGCGTTCGCGATCGTCAGCGACCCGGCGCTGCTCGCCGCGGTCATGATCATCTTTACGGTGCTCGTGCTGGTCGGCTATCCGGTGATCTTCGAGACGGCAACCCGGGGGCGCAGCCTCGGCAAGCTGGCGCTGGGCCTGCGGGTCGTGGGCGACGACGGCGGGCCCGAGCGGTTCCGGCAGGCGCTGTTCCGCGGGCTGGCGGGCATGCTGGAGATCTGGGCGTTCACGGGGGCGCCGGCGCTGATCTCCTCGCTGATCTCGCAGCGGGGCAAGCGGCTGGGCGACGTCTTCGCCGGCACGATCGTGATCGCCGAGCGGGCGCCGCGCGACAACGGCCACCTCATCGTCATGCCGCCGCCGCTCGCGGCGTGGGCGGCGACGCTGGAGCTGTCGCAGCTCCCCGAGGAGGCGGCGACGGCCGCCCGGCAGTACCTCCTGCGCTGGCACGACCTCGCGCCCGCCGTGCGGCACGAGATGGGGGTGCGCATCGCGACGCAGGTCGCGGCGTACGTCTCGCCCGCGGCCCCGGCGGGGGTGCCGCCGCACGCGTACCTGAGCGCGGTGCTGGCCGAGCGGCGGCGGCGCGAGGAGATCCGGCTGGCCCGCGTGACGGGCCCCTGGGGCCGCCAGGCGCCCCCGCCGCACACGCAGGGTTTCCCGCCGCCGCAGGGTTTCCCCCCGGCACAGGGTTTCCCGCCGGCGCAGGGGTTCCCGCCTCCGCCCCTCGCTCCCCCGCCGTCCTTCGCTCCCCCGCCGCCCTTCACGCCGGAGCCGCCCTCCGAGGGGCCGCAGAGCACCCCCGGAGGGTTCGCCCCTCCGCAGTGAGTTCCTACTGGGTCTGCGGGTTGAGCACCTTCAGCCGCTTCCCGGCCGCCGAGTCCGTGCGCGGGTCGGTGATGCGCAGCACGTCCAGACCCTTCTGGATGTCGCTGCTGTAGATGTGGCCGTTGTAGTAGTACGCCGACCACGCGCCGCCGAAGTCTCGCGGCGAGAGCGGGCCCCGGTCGAAGTAGGCGATCTCCTGGGGCTTGGTGGCGTCGGTGAAGTCGACGACCGACACGCCGCCCTGGTACCACGCCTGGACCATGATGTCGCGCCCCTTGGCCGGGATCAGCGAGCCGTTGTGGGCGACGCAGTTCTCGCCGGCGCTCTGGTGCCGCGGGATCTTGAAGTACGCCTGCTTGACGAGCCGGCCGCCCTCGACGGTGTAGATGGCGTCCGCGCCGCGCTGCGGGCCGACGGCCTGGGTGCAGGCGGCGCCGAGACCGCCGCCGAGCTCGTCGGTGAAGACGACCTTGTCACCGGCGGCGTTGAAGGTGGCCGAGTGCCAGAACGCGAAGTTGTCGTCGGTCACCCGCGCGGTGACCTTCGGGCGCTCGCGGTCGGAGATGTCCATGAGCACGCCGTCGCCCATGCAGGCGCCCGCGGCGAGGTTCCTGCGGGCGAAGACCGTGATGTCGTGGCAGCCGCTGGTGGGCGCGAGCAGCGTCTCCTGCTTCTCGTTGCCGCCCTCGGGGAAGAGCACGGGCTTGGCGACCACCTTGGCCGCCGTGGGACGGTCCAGCGGCACCTTGACGATCGAGATGCTGTCGTGGGGCGGCTTGCAGTGCGGGAAGTCGTTCTGCGGTCCGTACGAGGACACGTACAGGTAGACCGCCTTGCCCGTCTTGTCGGGCACGAGGGTGTTGGTGTGCGAGCCGCAGTCGGTCCGGACGGACTTGATGTACTTCGGGCGGGACTTGTCGGAGATGTCGAAGATCCGGATGCCCTCCCACGCGGACCTGAACGCCGGCGACGTCGGCTCCGCGCGGCAGGAGTCGCCCTTGACCGGGTCGTCCACCGACAGGAACAGCAGGTCGCCGTGGACCGACACGTCGTTCTGGCCGCCGGGGCAGGAGACACGGCTCACCACGGCCGGCTTGGCCGGGTCCTTGATGTCGTAGACGGTGAAGCCGTGGTAGTTGCCCTGGAAGGCGTAGCGTCCCTGGAACGCCAGGTCCGTGCTGTAGGCCTCGGACGCGGCGAAGGCCCCCTTCTTGGGGATGTTGGCCACGTGCTTGATGGTGGAGCTGGTCCTGGCGCCGTCGTCGCGGGCCTGGGCCGCGGGTGTCACGAGACCCAGCACCGCTCCCGTCAGCACGAGGACACGGCCCAGCTTGAGGACACGGCCGATTCTGGACGCCACGGAGGACCTCCTGGTCGGGGATGAAGTCAGCCGCCCCACTATCGCAGGAAAATCATCTTCTGTGGTGCATGGGGGTCCGGGCATGGCGAGGGCCGGCCCGCGGAGGAGGCGGGCCGGCCCTACGCTCACGAGACCGCCCGGCACGCCGGGCCGGTCACGCCTGTGAGGTCAGCCGGTTCGGGAGAGGGTCAGTCGTGCCCCCAGCCACCTCCCCGGTAGGACTCCTGGGTCTGGACGTTGAGGCGGTCCGTGCGGACGCGCTCGGCGCCCCTGACCAGCGGATCGTCGATCTTGATGACGTCGAGCCCCTGGTGGAAGTCCGCCGCGTAGATGTGGCCGTTGTAGTAGTACGCCGACCAGACGCCGCCGCCGCTGCCGTCGGCGCGCGGGCCGCGCTCGAAGTAGCCGATCTCCCTGGGCTTGCTGGAGTCGGTGAAGTCCCAGATCGAGACGCCGCCCATGTACCACGCCTGGACCATGATGTCCTTGCCCTTGACCGGGATCAGCGAGCCGTTGTGGGCGACGCAGTTCTCGCTGTCGGCCTGGTAGCGCGGGATCTTGAAGTAGCTCTTGAAGACGAGGCCGCGCCGCGTGACGTCGTAGATGGCGTCGGCGCCCCGGTTCGGGCCGGTGGCCTCGTTGCAGGTGGCCGCGCCGCCGCCGCCGAGCTCGTCGGTGAAGACCACCTTGCGGGCGTCGTTGCTGAACGTCGCCGAGTGCCAGAAGGCGAAGTTCGGGTCGGTGACCCGGGCGGTGACCCGCGGGTTCAGCCGGTCGGAGATGTCGAACAGCACGCCGTCGCCCATGCAGGCGCCCGCCGCGATGTCCTTCTCCGCGTACGCGGTGATGTCGTGGCAGCCGCTGGTGGGCAGGAGCAGGCCGGGCTGGGTCTCGTTGCCGCCGTCGGGGAAGACGACCGGCGTCGCCGCGACCGCCGCGGCGGTCGGGTCGTCCAGCGGCACCTTGATGATGGAGATCTTGTCGTGCGGCGGCTGGCAGTCGGGGAAGTTCGCCGCCGGGTTGTACGAGGAGACGTACAGGTAGACGTTGCGGTGGCGGTCACGCCCCTTGCCCGGCACCAGCGTGAGGGTGTGGGAGCCGCAGTTCGTCTCGACCGACTTGATGTACTTGGGGGCGGCCTTGTCGCTGATGTCGAAGATGCGGACGCCTTCCCAGGCCTCCTTGTGGTCGGCCGACAGCGCGGTGCTGTTGCACGAGTCGTCGCTGCGCGAGCTGTCCACGGCGCTGAAGAGCAGGTTGCCGTAGACGCTGACGTCCATCTGGCTGCCCGGGCAGACGACCGAGCTGACCGGCTTGGCCTGCTTCGGGTCGCGGACGTCGTAGATGGAGAACCCGCCGTAGTTGCCGACGTACGCGTACCCGCTCTGGAACGCGATGTCGGTGTTGATGGTGCCCGCGATGGGCGCCGGCTTCGGGATGTTGAGCACGTGGGAGACGTTGGGGCTGGTCACCACGGTGTCGGCCGGAGGGATGTCCGCGGCCGAGGCGGGCATCGCCATCGCGCCTAAGGCGACGGCCGCAGCCACGGCTACGAGACTCCTTCGCAGGGTGAGCACTCGGAGGCTCCTCTCGGAGGATAAAGCCTATATAAATGACAAAATTCTGACCCGTCTTGTCATCTGTCGCCTAGCGAGCACTATGTCAAGAAATTTGCTGACTTGCCGTATTTACGGGCGGTTGCTGGACCGTCTACAGTGCAACGTCGCAACTCCCCGCGGTCAAGGAGGTCGGGTGCGCAGCGCACTCATCGTCGGCGCCTGCGCCTACCTGCTGGTCACCGGCTGCACGGACGCCCCCACGGCCGCTCCCCCGGTCCCCACGGTGACCGACACGGCGCCCGTCCTCGCCCCCGGGAAGCCCGGCGAGGAGGCCCGCACGCTGGCGCCGAGCGAGGCGGCCACCGCCGTGCCGCCCCAGCGGGCCAACGCGGCCGACGTCCGCTTCATGCAGAACATGATCATTCACCATCGGCAGGCGCTGGACATGAGCCTGCTGGCCGGCTCCCGGGCCGAGGGCGACGCGGTCAAGCGGCTGGCCGCCCGCATCAACGACGTGCAGGGCCCCGAGATCGCGATGATGACCGACTGGCTCAAGGCGCAGGGCCAGCAGGTGCCCGACCACCACGCCGCGCACCAGGGCATGCCGGGGATGGCCACGCCCGAGCAGATGGAGGCCCTGAAGGCGGCCAAGGGCGCCGCCTTCGACCGCCTGTTCGTCCAGCTCATGACCGCCCACCACCAGGGGGCGCTCACGATGTCGGCCGAGGTCCTCACCAAGGGCTCGCACCAGCGGGTCCAGGAGATCGCCGAGGACATCTCCGTCAGTCAGTCCGCCGAGATCCGCCGCATGTCCGCCATCCGCTGAGGGACGGCCGCGCCGGACGGGTCAGGAGCCGGCGCGCCAGGAGTGGAGGTAGGACTCCTGCTCCTCGGTGAGCGCGTCGATGCCGATGCCCGTGGCCGCCAGCTTGAGCCGGGCCACCTCCTGGTCGATCGCCTCGGGCACGTCGTAGACCCCGGGCGCGAGCCCGGCCCGCTCCCCGGCGAGCCAGGCCACCGCGAGGGCCTGCGCCGAGAACGACATGTCCATGACCGCCGCCGGATGCCCCTCCGCGGCCGTCAGGTTCACCAGGCGGCCCTCCGCCAGCAGCAGCAGCCTCCGGCCGTCGGGCAGGACGTACTCGTCGGTGTTGGGCCGCACGCCGCGGTGGACCTCGACGGCCAGCTCGTCGAGCGCCCGCACGTCGATCTCCACGTCGAAGTGCCCCGCGTTGGCCAGGATGGCGCCGTCCTTCATGACGGCCAGGTGCTCGGCCCGGATCACGTCGCGGTTTCCCGTCACGGTGATGAACAGGTCGCCGGCCGCGGCGGCCTCCGCCATGGGCCGCACCTCGTAGCCCTGCAGGGTGGCGTCGAGCGCCTTGACCGCGTCGATCTCGGTCACCACGACCCGCGCGCCGAACCCCTTGGCCCGCTCCGCCACGCCCCGTCCGCAGAACCCGAACCCCGCCACCACCACGGTCCGCCCCGCGAGCATGGTGTTGGTGGCCCGCATGATCCCGTCCAGCGTGGACTGCCCGGTGCCGTAGCGGTTGTCGAACATCCGCTTCGTCCGCGTGTCGTTCACCGCCACGACCGGGAACCGCAGCGCGCCCTCCGAGGCCATCTGCCGCAGCCGGATGATCCCCGTGGTCGTCTCCTCGCAGCCGCCGCTCACTCCGTCGAGCAGGTCGGTGCGCTCGGTGTGCAACGTGTTGACCAGGTCGCAGCCGTCGTCGAGCACCAGGTCGGGCCCGAGGTCGAGGGCCTGGTGGATGTGCCGGTAGTAGGTGGCCCGGTCCACGCCGGCCCGCGCGTGGACCGCGATGCCGTAGCCGCGCAGCGCCTCGGCCACGTCGTCCTGCGTCGACAGCGGGTTGGAGGCGGCCAGCGCGATCTCGGCGCCGCCCGCCCTGAGCGCGCCCATGAGCACCGCGGTCTCGGCGGTGACGTGCAGGCACGCGGCGATCCGCAACCCCTCCAGCGGCCGCTCGGCCCCGAACCGCTCCCCGATCGCCGTCAGAACAGGCATCGACCGAGCAGCCCAGGAGATCTGCCGCTCACCACTGTCCGAGAGATCCACGTGCCAAGCCCCAACCGAAGAACACGGCCAAGAGTGCGCTCGTAACGGCGCGCATGCCGTGAGCCCTCACGACCGGCCATGACAGACGGAGGGGACGTCGGCGAGTGCGGGTGACTTGGCCTGCCGTAAAAGAAAATGATCTTAAACCGGCTCCGGAGGGAAAGCCCCTCCGGAGCCTCGGCACGAGAAATCAGTACCGGTAGTGGTCGGGCTTGTACGGGCCCTCGACGTGGACGCCGATGTAGGCGGCCTGCTCCTTGGTCAGCTCGGTGAGCTTGACGCCGAGGGCGTCGAGGTGGAGCCGGGCGACCTTCTCGTCCAGGTGCTTGGGCAGCGTGTAGACGCCGATCGGGTACTCGCCGGTCTTGGTGAACAGCTCGATCTGCGCGATCACCTGGTTGGTGAACGAGTTGGACATCACGAAGCTCGGGTGGCCGGTGGCGCAGCCGAGGTTCATCAGGCGGCCCTCGGCCAGCACGAGAATCGAGTGGCCGTCGGCGAAGACCCACTCGTCGACCTGCGGCTTGATGTTGCGCTTCTCGATGCCCGGCAGCTTGGCGAGGCCGGCCATGTCGATCTCGTTGTCGAAGTGGCCGATGTTGGACACGATCGCCTGGTGCTTCATCCGCGCCATGTGGTCGGCGGTGATGATGTTGAAGTTGCCCGTGGTGGTCACGAAGATGTCGGCGATGCCGACGACCTCGTCGAGGGTGGTGACCTGGAAGCCGTCCATGGCGGCCTGCAGCGCGCAGATCGGGTCGATCTCGGTGACGATGACGCGGGCGCCCTGGCCGCGCAGCGCGTCGGCGCAGCCCTTGCCGACGTCGCCGTAGCCGCAGACCACGGCGACCTTGCCGCCGATCAGCACGTCGGTCGCCCGGTTCAGGCCGTCGATGACCGAGTGGCGGCAGCCGTACTTGTTGTCGAACTTCGACTTGGTGACCGAGTCGTTGACGTTGATCGCGGGGAACAGCAGCTGGCCGTTCTTGTGCATCTCGTACAGGCGGTGGACACCGGTGGTGGTCTCCTCGGTGACGCCCTTGATCTGCTCGGCGATCCGGGTCCACTTCTTGTCGTCACCGACCGTGCGGGTGAGCAGGTCGATGATGACGTGCCACTCCTCCGGGTCCTCGGCCGTGGCGGCGGGGACGGCGCCGGCCTTCTCGTACTCGGCGCCCTTGTGGACGAGCAGGGTGGCGTCGCCGCCGTCGTCGAGGATCATGTTGGGGCCGTCGTCGCCGGGCCAGGTGAGGGCCTGCTCGGTGCACCACCAGTACTCCTCCAGCGTCTCGCCCTTCCAGGCGAAGACGGGGACGCCCTTGGGGTCGTCGACCGTGCCGTCGCGGCCGACGACGACCGCGGCGGCGGCGTGGTCCTGCGTGGAGAAGATGTTGCAGCTCACCCAGCGCACCTCGGCGCCGAGGTCGACCAGCGTCTCGATGAGGACGGCGGTCTGGATGGTCATGTGCAGGGAGCCCATGATCTTCGCACCGCGGAGGGGCTGCGCGGCCGCGTACTCCTTACGGATCGCCATGAGCCCGGGCATCTCGTGCTCGGCGAGCCTGATCTCCTTGCGGCCGAAGTCGGCAAGTGAAAGGTCGGCGACCTTGAAGTCCATGGTTTCCCCTCGCATCGGGACGGTGTCTCGCATCGGGACGGTGTCGCCGACGAGTCTAGGCGTCATTCCGGCGAGGTCGCATCTCGGCACCCCCGAAACTGACGTAAGAATGTAAGGATGCGTATCACGGAGGCCGCGCGACGGCTCGGCATGTCCCCTCGGATGCTGCGCTACCGGGAGGCGCTCGGTCTGCTGCCCCCGGTTCGCGAGCAGGGCGCCCACCGGCGGTTCGGGCCGGAGGAGCTGGCGGCCGTGGCCCAGGGCGTCGAGCTGGAGAAACGCTTCGACGTCTCCCCCGCCGAGCTGGCGTTCGCGCTGCGGGTGCTCAGCGAGCCCACCGTCGCCGCGGCCGTGCGCGACCTCGGCATACGGATCGGGCGGATCGCGGTGCCGCGCCGCGCGCTCGACTTCGAGAAGGAGAAGGCGCTGCGGCTGCTTCGAACCAGCGCCCCCGCGCATACGTCTAAGAAATCATGAAAGAGCTCTTAGTGGCCACCGTCCTCGCGCTCTCCCCGGCGCAGGCGGCGGGCTCCCCGGCGGCGCACGCCCCGGACTCCCCGGTCCAGGCCGCCCAGGCCGGCGGTGCGGCCGGCACGCCCCACGAGGTCAAGGTGTACTTCTCCAAGGGAGACGGCATTCCCGGCAAGGTCGTGGCCGTGACCCGTAAGGCGCCGGACCGGGGGGTGGCCAGGTTCGCCGTCCAGCAGCTCATCGCCGGCCCCACCAAGGCCGAGCGGCGGCGCGGCCTGCACTCGGAGTTGACGGGCAAGCTGCGCGGCCGGTCGTCGTGCGGCGCCGACTTCACCGTCGCGTTCAAGAAGGGCGTGGCGACGCTGCGCTTCTGCCGCACCGTCGTGGGCGACGGCGTCGGCGGCGACGCGCGGGCCCTGCACACCATCGACAGGACGCTCAAGCAGTTCGACGGCGTGCGCAAGGTGGTCAGCCTGGACAAGAAGGGCCGCTGCCTGTTCGACCAGAGCGAGAGCGGCACGTCCTGCCTGACCGGGCACGAGTAGGACGCCGCCGCGAGCGGCGCCCCCGGACGCGTCAGCCGGGGGCGCCGGTGGACGGGCCGCCGCTGGGGGCGGCGGTGGACGACGGGGCTTCGCCGCTGGGGGCGTGGAGCTGCTGGGCCAGCCACGGCAGGGCCTGCGGCAGCTCCCGGTTCCAGGTGTTGAAGTTGTGGCCGCCGCTGGGCAGGATCAGCGACGACGCCTGCATGGGCGGCTTGACCGCGGCCAGGAAGGCGAGCGTCGAGCGGTAGTCGCTCTCCCCCTTCCGGCTGCTGGTGACGAGCACGTTGACCGGGGGCGCGGGCAGCGTCGCCAGCCGCCACATCAGGTCGTTGTCGTGCTCGAGCGCCTGCTGCCCGCCGAACAGGTCGCCCGTGGTGCCGTCGATGATCGTCCGGTAGTAGCCCGACAGCGACACCGCCGCCGAGAACGCCTGCGGATGGGTCATGGCGAGCTTGAGCGCGCAGTACCCGCCGGTCGAGCCCCCGATGATCCCCCAGTACTCCCTGCCCGGCGCCACCCGGTACGCGGTCGTCATGTCCCGCCGCACGTCGTCGGCGAAGTACTTCTGGATCTGCGGCCCGCCCGGCACGTCCACGCACTCGGTGTCACGCGGCAGCACCACGCTGGGCCGCATCATCACGAGGACGGCGGGGGGCACCTGGTGGCGGCTGATGGCGGTCGCGAGCCGGCCGGGCAGGTCGAGCCGGGTCATCAGGTTGCGCGGGTCACCCGGGTAGCCGGTCAGCGCGAGGATCGCGGGGAAGCGCCGCCGGTGGTCCGTGAGGTAGGCCGTGGGCAGGAAGACGTACGCCTGCTCGCTGAGGTGCGTGGTGGGGCCGGGCATGATGACGTGCTCGATCCGCCCGCCGCGCACCGCTTGGCTGTCCAGCACCTGGAGGCCCTGCCCGGCGATCGTGATGGCCGCCGTGCCGGGGTCGGTGCCGAGCAGGTCGTCCCACGAGCCGTAGAAGCCGAAGTAGTTGTTGACGAACAGTCCGAGTGCCGCCAGGGTCAGCACCTGGTTGCCCGCCAGCACCCCCGCCCGTGCCAGGACGGCGGTCCAGCGCCGTCCGGCCAGTCGCCCGGCCAGCCGCGGCCACGCCCAGACCGTGGCGACGAGCGCGCCGATCGCCAGCGCGCCCGTCATAAGCTGGAGGGGAAGCGAAGTGAGTCCCATCTTCCAGAGGCTTACCCGCCACGCCGTAAGACCGTGGTTAACACGCGGATTATCGCCTTGGGCGTTGAATCCGGATGGTGAAGAAGATCTCGCATCCCTGGGTGCCCGCCGTCGCGGGCTACGCGGCCCTGATGGTCGGACTCCTCGACATCGTCAAGGCCGTGGCCCCCCGCCTGGGCCGCAGCGGGATGGCGGCGTGGTCGGACGCGCTGCCCGGCATCGTGACGACCGTCGCCCGGGCCACCTCCCTCGTGGTGGGCATCCTGCTCATCATGCTCGCGCACGCCCTGCGCCGCAGGAAGGTGCGCGCCTGGCGGGCGGTCGTGGCGCTGCTGCCGGTCAGCGCGATCCTGGCCCTGATCCATCTGCGTCCCGTCACGGCGGCCATCAGCCTGCTCTTCCTCGTGGCGCTGCTCATGAACCGCCGCGAGTTCTACGCGCTGTCCGATCCGCGCAGCCGGTGGCGGGCGCTGTGGAACCTGCTCGCGTTCGGCGCCCTCGACCTCGCCCTGGGGTACGTGATCGTCAGCCTGCGCCCCCGGGCGATCGCCGGCGATCCCGGCGTCCTCGACCGGCTCCAGCACGTGGTCCTCGGCCTGGTCGGCATCGAGGGCCCGGTCACCTTCGTCGCGCCGCGTGTGGGCGACCTGGTCTACTTCTCGCTGCTCGCGCTCGGCACCCTGACCGCCGTCACCACCGCCTACCTGGCCCTGCGCCCCGAACGCCCGGCCGCCGAGCTGACCGACCAGGACGAGAGCCGCCTGCGCGAGCTGCTCGACCGGCACGGCGCGCGCGACTCGCTCGGCTACTTCGCGCTCCGCCGCGACAAGAGCGTGATCTTCTCGCCCTCCGGCAAGGCGGCGATCGCCTACCGGGTGGTCTCGGGCGTCATGCTGGCCAGTGGCGACCCGATCGGCGACCGGGAGGCGTGGCCGGCGGTGATCAAGGTCTTCATGGCCGAGGCGAGGAGGCACGCCTGGGTGCCGGCCGTGATCGGCTGCAGCGAGACGGGCGGCGAGGTGTGGACCCGCGAGGCCGGGCTGTCGGCGCTGGAGATCGGGGACGAGGCGGTGGTCGAGGTCGCCGACTTCACCCTGGAGGGACGGGCGATGCGCAACGTCCGCCAGATGGCCAACCGGACCGAACGGGCGGGCTACACCTGCCTCGTGCGCAGGGTGGGCGAGCTCACGGAGGAGGAGAAGGAACGGATCAGGGCGGCCTCCGCCTCCTGGCGCGGCGCGGAGACCGAGCGCGGGTTCTCGATGGCGCTCGGCCGCTTCGGCGATCCCGGCGACGGCCGCTGCATGGTGGTCACGGCGCACAAGGACGGCCAGATCAGGGCCGTGCTGCACTTCGTGCCCTGGGGGCCGCGCGGCATCTCGCTCGACCTGATGCGCCGCGACCGCGACGCCGATCCCGGTCTCAACGAGCTGCTGATCGTCAAGACCCTGCAGGCGGCGCCCTCGATGGGCGTCGACCAGGTCTCGCTCAACTTCGCGATGTTCCGGGCGGCCCTGGCGCGGGGCGAGCGGCTCGGCGCCGGGCCGGTGCTGCGGGCCTGGCGCGGCCTGCTGCTCTTCCTGTCGCACTGGTTCCAGATCGAGTCGCTCTACCGGTTCAACGCCAAGTTCCGCCCGGTCTGGGAGCCGCGCTTCGTCGTCTATCCGAACGCGCGCGACCTGCCGCGCATCGGCGTGTCGGCGCTGCAGGCCGAGGCGTTCATCACCCTCGGCCGGCCGCGCCTCGGACGCCGGAGCGCGCGCCTGGTCGGGAACGAGGCGGCACCGCTCACCTGAACACCGACCCCGGGCACCCGGCGGTGAGCGCCGGGTGCCGGACGACGAGGGCCGGGCGCGCGGCGGTGAGGGCCGGGTGTCAGGCGGTGGTGGTGCGGGAGCGGTCGAGGTCGGGCTCCAGGTAGATGACCCGGGCGATCGGCACGGCCTCGCGGATACGCCGCTCCGCCTCGTCGATGCCCCGCGCGACCTCCGACGCCGTGTCGTTGTGCGCGACCGCGATCTTGGCCGCCACCAGCAGCTCCTCCGGCCCGAGGTGCAGCGTCCGCATGTGGATCACCCGCTCGACCTCGTCGGCGGCCTCCAGCGCGTCGCAGATCTGGCGCTCCATCTCGGGGGTGGCGCTCTCGCCCAGCAGCAGCGACTTCGTCTCGACCGCCAGGATGACGGCGATCACCGCGAGCAGCAGGCCGATCATGATCGTGCCGATGGCGTCCCAGACGGGGTTGCCCGTGATGACCGCCATGGTGACGCCGAACAGCGCGAAGATCAGGCCGAGCAGCGCGCCGAGGTCCTCCAGCAGGATGACCGGCAGCTCGGGCGACTTGGAGCGGCGGATGAACGCGAACCACGACTGCTGCCCGCGCAGCGGTGCGGCCTCGCGGATGGCCGTGCGGAACGAGAAGCCCTCCGCGATGATCGCGAAGATCAGCACGGCGAACGCCCAGATCGGCGACTCCACCCCCTCCTCGGAGGAGAGCTTGTGGATGCCCTCGTACAGGGAGAAGACCGCGCCGATCGTGAACAGCACCACGGCCACCACGAACGCGTAGAAGTAGCGCTCGCGGCCGTAGCCGAACGGATGCTCGCGATCCTGCCCGCGCTGCGCCCGCTTGCCGCCGATCAGCAGCAGCAACTGGTTGCCCGAGTCGGCCACCGAGTGGATGCCCTCGGCCAGCATCGACGACGAGCCGGTGAAGAACGCGGCCACGAACTTCGATGCGGCGATGGCCAGGTTGGCCGACAGGGCCGCGATGATTGCTTTCGTACCGCCGCTCGCGCTCACCGGTCTGCTCCACTCATAAAGATCATGTACTCATTGCCCCGGGAAGGGGATCCTATTCCGCAATCCTGGCCTTCAGCTCGGTGATGGCCGACACCGGGGTCGGGTCAATGCCGTACCCGAGGGCGAGGTAGACACTCGCGTAGTCGGCGATCCCGATGAGCGAGGCCATCCGGACCAGCGGATGCTCCCCCTCGGCGGCCAGCTCGCTGACCGGCACGTCGCGCTCGTGGGCCAGCCGCGCCGACGCCTCGCGGCGGCGCGTCACCTGGGGATGCTCCTCGCTGTCGCGCACGAGCACCAGGCGCAGACCGCGGCCGGGCTCGTCGGAGAAGATGTCGCGCTGGGCGAACGGGCCGTCGAAGGCGACCACCTGGTTGTGGTTGGCCTCGGGCAGCTCGCCGAAGACGGCGGGGTACTTCGCGTTCTCGTTGAGCTGGCAGGCCAGCCGGTAGCCGGCGACCGCGGCGAGCGGCGAGGTGCCCCAGATCATCGGCACGCTCTCGGCCAGCTCCATGGCCAGCGTCTTGCCCGGGTTGATGAACGACTCGCTGGAGGGCCGGCACCGGTGGGCGATGGCCTCCAGCGTCACGGCCACCTCCTCGAACAGCGAAGCCTCGGCCCGGACCAGGCCGAGCGCGGACGCGGCCACGATCAGCGGGACGGTCAGCAGCCAGACGTTCGCGCGCGGCTGGCCGACCGCGGGCACCGGCACGAACGGCGCCGACGCCTGCCGGGCGATCGCCTCCAGCGGCGAGTCCGCGCTGCCCACCGCGAGCAACCGGCAGCCGCGCCGCACGGCCTCCGTGGTCGCCGACAGCGTCTCCTCCGTACGGCCCGAGCAGGAGACGGCGATCACCAGGTCGGCGGCGCCCACCCAGCCGGGGAGCTGGTAGGAGCGCACGGTGACGATCGGCAGCGGCGCGCCCCGGCCGGCCACGGCGGCGAGGATGTCGCCCGCGATGGCCGAGCCGCCCATGCCGACGACCACGACGGCGCGCGGCCGGTACTGCCCGACCCGGCCGGGCAGTCCGGCCTCGACGGCGACGCGGTGCCCGGTGCGCACCTGGGCCGCTGACGCGGCGACCGCGAGCAGCATGCCGCCCGGGTCGCCGTCGGTCAGGTGTTGCTGGTCGTCGAGCCGGTCAGGCTCCCAGATCACGGCTTCCTGGCCTCGTCGACGAGAAGCACCGGGATGTCGTCGCGCACGGGGTAGACCAGGCCGCACCCGGTGCAGGCGAGCTCCCCGGCCTCGTCGCCGGCCCCGCCCTCGGCACGCAGCGGTGACTTGCACGCCGGGCAGGCCAGGATCTCCAGCAGCCAGTCGTCGATCTTCACTCTGACACCCTTCTTACGACGGCGAGCACCTCGTCGGTGATCGCCTTCATCGTGGTCTCGTCGGCCGCCTCGGCGTTGAGCCTGAGCAGCGGCTCGGTGTTGGACGCGCGCAGGTTGAACCACCAGCCGGAGCCGGTGACGGTCAGCCCGTCGAGCTCGTCGAACCCGCCCCGGCCCGCGAACTCCTCGCGCACCCGGCGCAGCGCGGCCCCCTGGTCGTCGACCGTGCTGTTGATCTCGCCGGAGGCGTGGTAGCGGGCGTACGCCCCGACCACCTCGGACAGCGGCCGGTCCTGCTCGCCGAGCGCGGCGAGCACGTGCAGCGCGGCCAGCATGCCGGAGTCGGCGTACCAGAAGTCGCGGAAGTAGTAGTGGGCGGAGTGCTCGCCGCCGAAGACCGCGCCGGCGCGCGCCATCTCGGCCTTGATGAACGAGTGGCCCACGCGGGTGCGCACCGGCCGCCCGCCCTGCTCGCGGACGATCTCGGGGACGCCGAGCGAGGTGATGAGGTTGTGGATGATCACGGCGCCGGGGTGCTTGGCCAGCTCGCGGGTGGCGACCAGCGCGGTGACCGCCGACGGGGAGACGGACTCACCCCGCTCGTCCACGACCCAGCAGCGGTCGGCGTCGCCGTCGAAGGCCAGGCCGAGGTCGGCGCCGCTGTCGACGACCGCGCGCTGCAGATCGCGCAGGTTGGCCGGCTCCAGGGGGTTGGCCTCGTGGTTGGGGAAGGTGCCGTCGAGCTCGAAGTAGAGGGGCACCGTCTCGATGGGCAGCCCGTCGAAGACGGCGGGCACGGTGTGGCCGCCCATGCCGTTGCCCGCGTCGACGACCACCTTGAGCGGCCGGATGCCGGACAGGTCGACGAGGGTGCGCAGGTGGCCCGCGTAGCCCTGGAGCAGGTCCTTCTCGATCAGCGCCCCGTTCGCGCCGCCGCCGGCGAGCGCGCCGCCCGAGGCCAGCAGCTCGGCGGCCCGGTCGCGGATCTCGGTCAGGCCCGTGTCGCCGCCGATCGGCACCGCGCCCGCGCGGCACATCTTCATGCCGTTGTAGCGGGCCGGGTTGTGGCTGGCGGTGAACATCACGCCGGGCAGCCCGAGGCTGCCGCTGGCGTAGTACAGCAGGTCGGTGGACCCGAGCCCGGCGTAGACCACGTCCACGCCGCGCGAGCGCGCGCCCCGCACGAACGCCGCGCTCAACGGCACGGACGACTCGCGCATGTCATGGGCGACCACGGCCGACTCCGCCCCGGTCACCTCCGCGAACGCCGCCCCCACGGCCTCCGCCGCCGGCTCGTCCAGCTCGTCGGGCACCACTCCGCGTACGTCGTAAGCTTTGAAGATCTTGGCGAGGTCGCCCACTCTCCAGCTCCGCCCCTAGGTCTGCTACGTCTGGACGAGCCTACCGGTCACGGTGCTGCTGGGCGGAACGAAGAACGCGCAGATGCCCGCGGCGGCCGACCTCGACGCCCTGCCCGACCGGCTCGCCGCCGCCGGGGGTGGGCCGGGCGGCCTCGCGCACGGCGTTGGCCAGCGCCTCCAGGTCGTCGGAACTGGGCGAGGCGCCGTCCGTCGGCAGGCGCACCACCTCCCAGCCGCGGGGGGCGGTCAGCCGCTCGGCGTGTTCGGCGCACAGGTCGTAGCAGTGTGGCTCCGCGTACGTCGCCAGGGGGCCGAGAACAGCGGTCGAGTCGGCGTATACGTACGTGAGCGTGAAGACGGCAGGCTGGCTGCAGGCGGTGCGGGAACAGCGGCGGACGGGGCTCACGGAGGGACCGTATCCGGTAAGGGGGCGGGGCGCCACTATCTGAGCGCTCTTAACGAGCGTGTCGCCACAATTCGGACAGCTGTCGCAGCGTTCGGACGCCTGTCGCAGCGTTCGGCCGAGTGTCACAGTGTTCGGCCGCCTGTCGCAGCGTTTCCACCCACATGCCCCCGATGGCCGTCGTCCTCGGCCCCGGAGGCCGGGTCCCCTTAGACTTGCCGTGTGACACACGAGCGGCGCCCGAGGCGGCGCGATCGGCATGGTCGCGGCCTGCGCGGTCCACTGGCGCCCTCCCACGTGCCCATAGCGCGCTCGCGCAGCGAGCGGTTCGACGACCTGGTGCTCGACGCGGTCGACCGGCTGCGCCCGCAGTGGGGCAAGCAGCTCTCGGCGGTGGAGTTCGCGGTGGAGGACGTGCCTCCGCTGAGCGAGCTGGGCGACGGGCCGGGCATGGGCGCCGACCCCGTGCCGTTCGGGCGGGCCGAGGTGGCCAAGGGCGCCGACCCGGCGTCGATCGTGCTCTACCGCCGCCCCCTGGAGGCGCGCGCCCGCGACCGCGAGACGCTCGGGGCGCTCGTCCACGACACGGTCGTGGAGCAGGTCGCCACGCTGCTCGGCCTGTCGCCGGAGACGGTCGACCCGGGCTACGACGACCGCCGCTGACCGGCCCGTATCCCCCGCTCGCGCGCATGAGAAAGGGCCACGCGGAGCTCCGCGTGGCCCTTTCGGCAGATATCTCTAAACGGCCTGGCGCTTGATCCTTCTGCGCTCCCGCTCGGACAGTCCACCCCAGATGCCGAACCGCTCATCGTGCTCAAGTGCATATTCAAGACACTCTGCACGTACTTCGCAGGATCGGCAGACCTTCTTGGCCTCTCGGGTGGAGCCGCCTTTTTCCGGGAAGAACGCCTCAGGATCAGTCTGCGCGCACAGGGCGCGCTCCTGCCATCCGAGTTCTTCAGCGTCAAGCTGATCCTGTGCGATGACCAGATCGGTCACTGCACACCTCCCTGCCGCCCGCCCGCAATGGAGCCCCCCATGAACGCCTCCCTTATTACCCACCCACGGGAAGGCGTAACAACATGGTTGTAATTACACGCGTGTGCTGTACGTGACGTCAAGCGGCATGCCGGTATCCGGGGAAAGGCCAGCTCTCGCCCCGGTGTGCATGGCATGTGATGTTCGCACCTGACCCATCACCACGTGATCCATGGCGTTGGCCTGGCGTGTTCAACGCTGTCAGCGGTCGGAACCGTACCAGGGCGGTATAGAGCCCCGCCCGTGGCCCACCTACTCTCTAGCCGTGCTTTGCCGGTTCGTTACCTGCGTGGCTCGTTGGGGGTGTATATGGCTGTGGGGTCGATCGGGTCGTCGCCGTCGCGCGACCGGTCGGCGCCGCCCATTCCGTAGGGCTGCTGCTGCTGGTCGAGCCGGATCGTCGACTCGGGGTTGCCCTGTGGCCAGCCCTGCGAGGGCGGCTGCTGCTGGTAGGGCTGCGGCTCGTAGTGCGCCGGCTGGGGCTCGTAGCCCTGCTGGGCGTGCTGGCCGTATCCCTGCTGCTGCGGGGCGCCGGTCTGCTGCTGGGGGTTCCCGTACAGCGCGTCGTACGGCCCGGGCTGCTGCTGCTGGCTCGGGTACCCGGAGTGCTGTCCGGTCTGCTGGCCGGAGTGCTGATACGTCTCGGCCTGCTGGTAGGCGTCGAGGAGCTGCTGCGAGCGCGGGTCGACGGGCGGGTCCGGCTCCTGGTAGGCGGACTGGGCGTACTCGTGGCCGGAGTAGCCGGTGAACGGCTGGCCGCCCTGCCCCTCGTACGCGGGGCGCGCCTCCTGGCCGGCCGGGGGGTACGGCACGCTCGGCGAGGTCTCGCCGGAGGTGTGGACGGGGTCGGCGGGGCTGTTGAAGGCGTTCGGCTGCTGGGCCTGCGGCTGGTAACCGGCCCCGGCGTCGTGGGAGGGGGCGTAGGGCGCCGCCGGCTGGACGCCGCTGGGGGGCTGCGGCGTGTAGGGCGTGTACGGCGTGCCGCCCTGGGGGTCCGTGGCGTAGGGGTTCGCCTGGGAGTCGGGGGCCGGGGCGTAGACGTCGGGCTGGGAGTGGGTGGGGGTGTAGCCGCCGGGCCGCGTGTCCGCCGGGGTGTAGCCGCCGCCCGGCTGGGAGTCGGCCGGGGTGTACGGCGTGAGCGGGGTGTCCAGCGTCGGATAGGTGCCGGGGCCCGAGTCGGCCGAGGAGTAGACGTTCGGCGAGGACGGCGAGGACGGCGACGCGGGCGAGTCCAGGGCGTCCAGGGAGTCGAGGGAGGAGTACGCGCTCGACTGGCCGTAGGCGCCGGGGTGGCTGTCGGCGGGGACGTACGGCGCGGGCTGGTACTCGGTCTGCTGGTAGTCGCTCTGCTGCGGGTAGCCGCCGCCGGGCGCGGTGTCGGCCGGGGTGTAGTCGGCGGTGGTGTAGGAGGGCTGGGCCGGGGCCTGGGGGCTGTAGGTCTGCTGGCCGGACTGCGGGGGGAACGCCTGGGTGGGGCTGGTCTGGCCGAAGCCCTCGGGCTCGGCGGGGCCGCCGTACGGGGACTGCTGTGCGCCCTGCCCGGCCGGGGCGCCGTGCTGGCCGCTCGGCGGGGCCTGGCCGTAGGCGGGCTGCTGCTCGGACCGGCCGTAGGCGCTCGCCGGGTCGGCCTGCCCGTAGGCGCTCGCCGGGTCGGTCTGGCCGAAGGCGCTCGCGGGGTCGGGCTGGCCGTACGCGGGCTGCTGGTCGGGCCGGCCGTGACCCGGCTGCCCGCCGAACGGCTGCTGCGGATGCTCCGGCTGCCCGCCGAAGGGCTGGTGGTCCGCCTGGCTTCCGAACGGCTGGTGCTCCGGCTGGCTTCCGAAGGGCTGCTGGTCGGGCGGGGTGAAGCCCGGCTGGGGCTGGCCGTAGGACGGCTGCTGGTGGACGTCGGGCTGGCCGAACGGCGTCGCACCGGGCTGGCCGAAGGGCTGCTGCTGCTCGTTCTGCCCGTAGGCCGGCTGCTGCTCGCCCGGTCCGTAGGAGGTCGCGGGGTCGGTGTGCCCGAAGGAGGCCGCGAGGTCGGCCTGCCCGTAGGCGGGCTGCTGCTCCGGCTGGGCGAAGCCCTGGTCGGAGTGGCCCGGCCGGGGGTCGGCGTCGGCCTTGCTGTCGCCCGGAGCGGCGGGGAGCGCGGCGCGGGGCTGGGGAACGGGCTGCTGCGGGGGCTGCGGCTGCTGGTAGGGGTCCTGCGGGCCGTGGGGGGCGCCGTCGGGCTGGCCGAAGCCCTGCTGGCCGTGCGAGGCGCCGTCGGGCTGGCCGAAGCCCTGCTGCCCGTAGGCGGGCTGCCCGCCGTACTGGCCGGGCCGGCCCTGCGGGTCGGCGGCATACCCGGGACCGAACGCGTCGGAGCCGCTGCCGTGGACCGGGTTGCCGTACGGCGTCGCGCCGAAGCCGGAACGCGAGCCCTGCCCGGAGTTCGCGGCCATGGCCTGAGGGAGCAGGAAGGCCAGCGCGATGGCCGTCAGGCCGAGCTGCGGCACGCCCGAGAGCAGGAACTCCACCGTGAGCCGGACGCCGCCGCCGGCCAGCAGCCCGAGCAGCAGCGCGAGCGCGCCGAACAGCGCCGCGAGGCCGAGCGCCCCGGTCGCGCCGAGGATGATCGGCCGCGCCTTGGACGACGGCGGGCCGAACCGGGTGACCAGCAGCACGGAGCCGACGAGCAGGGCCACGGCCACGGGGCTGGTGAGGCCGGAGAAGTTGGTGAAGGCGCGGTCCATCAGGGACGAGCCGCCGCCGTACGGGGTCGTCGTGCCGATCAGCACCCGGCCGACGGCGAGCAGGACGTTGATCGCGCCCGCTGCCAGCATCAGCCAGGCGGCCGGCTCCCTCAGCCGCGCTGCGTCAAGTTTGTTCACGACTACTCCCATCGGACCCTTTAGCCCGAAGGGAGTTTGCCACATCACCGCCATGGATGACGGGAGTCCCGCCAACCACTTATCCCCCAAAAGCCCCACATCGCCCGCTATGCCGTGTTTTTCGGAGGGTTGCGGATCGGCAACGCCGAGGCCGTCTCGGGCGTGTCAGAGGCCGGTGGAAGACTGGTCGGCATGCACATCGTGTCCCTCGCCGGCGGCATCGGCGGCGCCCGCTTCCTGCGCGGACTGCGCGAGACCTCGCCCGACGCCCGGATCACCGTGATCGGCAACACCGGTGACGACATCACCCTCTTCGGCCTGCGGGTCTGTCCCGACCTCGACACGGTCATGTACACCCTCGGCGGCGGCATCAACGAGGAGCAGGGCTGGGGCCGGACCAAGGAGACCCACGTCGTCAAGGAGGAGCTGGCCGCCTACGGCGTCGAACCGCAGTGGTTCGGCCTCGGCGACCGCGACTTCGCCACCCATATCGTCCGCTCCCAGATGCTGGAGGCCGGCTTCCCGCTCTCGCAGATCACCCGGGCGCTGTGCGCGCGCTGGCAGCCGGGCGTCGAGCTGCTGCCGATGAGCGACGACCGCTGCGAGACGCACGTCGTCATCACCGACGAGCGCGGCCGGCGGGCCGTCCACTTCCAGGAGTGGTGGGTGCGGCTGCGCGCCTCGGTGCCCGCCGAGTCGATCGCCCTGGTCGGCGTGGACGGCGCCAAGCCGGCCCCGGGCGTGCTGGAGGCCATCGAGGAGGCGGACGTGGTGATCCTGCCGCCGTCCAACCCGGTGGTCAGCATCGGCACGATCCTCCAGGTGCCCGGCATCCGCGAGGCGCTGCTGCCCAAGACGGTCGTGGGCGTCTCCCCCATCATCGGCGGCGCCCCGGTGCGCGGCATGGCCGACGCCTGCCTCACGGCGATCGGCGTCGAGACCACGGCCCAGGCGGTGCTCGACCTGTACGGCGCGGAGCTGATCGACGGCTGGCTGGTGGCGCCCGAGGACTCCGGCGTCCGGCTCGACGGCGTGCGCGTCGTCGCCCGGCCCATCCTCATGCGCGACCCCGAGACGGGCGCCGACGTGGCGGCCGACATCGCCCGCGGCGCGCTCGACCTGGCCCTGGAGCTGGCCCGATGACCACCGACCCGACGACCACCAGCCCGACGACCACCAGCCCGATGGCCACCGACCCGACGACCGCCAGCCCGACGACCGCCGGGTCGGTCGAGGTCGTCCCCGTCACCGGCATCGGTGAGGTCCGGCCGGGCGACGACCTGGCGCTCCTGCTCCGCGACGCCGGCCTGCGCGACGGCGACATCGTCGTCATCACCTCCAAGATCGTCAGCAAGGCCGAGGGGCGGGTGCGCCGCGCGCCCGACCGCACGGCCGCCATCGAGGAGGAGACGGCCCGGGTCGTCGCCCGGCGCGGCGACACCGTGATCTCCCAGACCCGCCACGGCTTCGTGATGGCCGCGGCCGGGGTCGACGCCTCCAACACCGAGGCGGGCACCGTCCTGCTCCTGCCGGAGGACGCCGACGCCTCGGCCCGCCGGGTCCGGGCCGGGCTCGGGGCCCGGGTCGGCGTGATCGTCTCCGACACGTTCGGCCGCCCCTGGCGCAACGGCCTGACCGACCTGGCCGTCGGCGCCGCCGGCGTCGTCCCGCTGGAGGACTTCCGCGGCGGCGCCGACACCCACGGCAACCCGCTCAACGCCACGGTCACCGCGCTCGCCGACGAGATCGCCTCGGCCGCCGAGCTGGTCAAGGGCAAGCTGGCGGGCGTGCCGGTCGCGATCGTGCGCGGCCTCGGGCACCTCGTCACGGACGACGACGGGCCCGGCGTCCGCCCGCTGATCCGGCCGGCCGACGACGACCTGTTCCGGTACGGGTCGCGGGACGTGGTGTTCGCCCGCCGGACGATCCGCGCGTTCTCGGAGGAGCCGGTGGACCCGGCCGCGGTGCGGCGCGCCGTCGCCGCGGGCATCGCCGCGCCGGCGCCGCACCACACGACGCCGTGGCGGTTCGTGCTGGTGGAGTCGGCGGCGGCCCGGCTCAAGCTGGTGGACGCGATGCGCGAGGCCTGGATCGCGGACCTGCGCGGCGACGGCTTCACCGAGGAGTCGGTCGCCAAGCGGATCCGGCGGGGCGACGTGCTGCGCGACGCGCCGTACCTCGTGGTGCCGTGCCTGGTCATGGAGGGCTCCCACACCTACCGCGACGACCGGCGCAACGCCTCGGAGCGGGAGATGTTCGTGGTGGCGATGGGCGCCGGGGTGGAGAACCTGCTCATCCAGCTCGCCGTCGAGGGGCTGGGATCGGCGTGGGTGTCGTCCACGATGTTCTGCCGTCCGGTGGTGCGCGAGGTGCTGGACCTGCCGGAGACGTGGGACCCGATGGGCTGCGTCGCCGTGGGCCACGCCGCCGCGCCACCCCGCGACCGCGCCCCGCGCGACCCGGCCGACTTCATCCTCACGCGGTGAAGCCCTGACAGGGCATGTCATCGGCCATTTACCATTAGGAAAGTTTCCTTTACATTTGGGGCAACCCCCCAGGTAAAGGAGCACTTTCAATGCGAAGGACGCTCACGTTAGTCACCGTGGCGGTGATCACGATCGCCGCCGCGGTGTTCGTGGCCGAGCCCGCCATGGCCCACGGGTACGTCAACTCGCCACCGAGCCGCCAGGCCTTCTGCGCCCGCGGCCAGGTGCCGGACTGCGGCGACATCATCTACGAGCCGCAGAGCGTCGAGGGCCCGAAGGGGCTGCGCACCTGCCACGCCAACGTCTCCCGCTTCGCGCAGCTCAGCGACGAGAGCAAGCCGTGGCCGGCGACCTCGGTCGGCACCAGCGTGACGTTCACCTGGACGTTCACCGCCCGGCACGCCACCAGCTCCTACGAGTACTACATCGGCGACACGAGGGTGGCCTCCTTCAACGGCAACGGCCAGCAGCCGCCCGCGACGGTCTCCCACACGGTGAATCTCTCGGGCTACACCGGCAGGCAGAAGGTCCTGGCGATCTGGAACATCTCCGACACCGCCAACGCCTTCTACTCCTGCATCGACCTCCAGATCGGCGGCGGTGGGGGCAACCCGACGCCCACCCCGACCCCGACCGTCACGCCCACCCCCACCCCCACCCCCACGCCGACCTCGAACCCCGGCGGCACGTGGAAGGCGGGCACGGCCTACGCCGTGGGCGCGGTGGTGACCTACGGCGGCGCCTCCTACCGGTGCCTCCAGGCGCACACCGCGATCGCCGGCTGGGAGCCGCCCAACGTCCCCGCGCTCTGGCAGCGCGTCTGATCCGCCCGTCCCTCCGATGACCGGGCGCCGCCCCGCGCAGCCGGGGCGGCGCCTTCGCGCTTCCGGCTCAGGGCGTCTGCTTGCAGGTGGGGTGGCACAGGCGGCGGGCCAGCGCGGCGAGGAAGACGTCGATGATCTCGCCGGGCTGCTGCGCCACGTGCAGCGACCCGTTCGTCGCGGCCGTGATCTGGCCGAGGCTGTCGCGGTCCGCGCCCGCGCCGAACGCGATGACGACGATCTGCACGGGTCTGTCCGGCCGCCACTCGTCCTTGAGCTTGCCCACCAGCTCCTGGAGCGTCACGCCGCGCCCGTCGTCCTTCCCGGAGGTGATCACGAGGAGCGTGTTGTTCATCTCCTCGTGGTACTCCCGGGTCACCTCGCGGAACCCGGCGAGGATCCCGTCGTAGAGGGAGCTGTCGCGGTCCGGGTGCGCAGTGATCGTGCTGGTCAGCTCGTCGAGCACGCTGCGCCGGATGACCTGGCCGGTGTCGGGCCTCGTGATCGGCCCCAGCGAGACGCGCTCCTGGTAGCCCTTCGCGCCGCCCAGCCCGTCGGCGAACTCCCACATGCCCATGTGCGTCGAGTCGGGGAACAGCCGCAGCCCGAGCTTGGCGGCCTGGAGGGCGATGCCGACCCGGGTGGTGTCCTTGACCCGCTCGGCCATGTGCCGGGAGGTGTCGGCCAGCACGAGGATGTTGGTCGGCGGGGCGAGCCTGCTCCACGCCTGCAGCGCCTCGTCGATGTCCTCCGGCGACACCGACGGCCGCGTCATCGGCGTCTCGGACGGCACCTGCGGACCGGGCGAGACGGGCCCGCGCGCGCCGTCGCCGGACCAGAACCCGGCCCGCCGCACGAGGTCCTGCGCCTCCCCGCCGCGCAGCCAGTCGGCGAAGACCTTCGACGCCTCGGCCACGTCCGGGTCGGTCGCGGTCACCACGTACGGGTAGTCCAGGATGATCGTGCCCTCGCGCGGGCGCAGCGCGACGACCGGGTCGGCCGACGCCGCCCGCCGGTTGTGCTCCCACACCGACTGCTCGGGCACGATGACGACCGGCCGCTTCCAGAACGCGCGGTCGTCCACGGCGGCCATCATCGTGCGGTAGTCGGGGGCGGAGCCGGCCTGCGCCCAGCGCACGAACGCCGTGAGCGCCTTGTCGGCCTCGGCCCCGGCGCCCACCACGTCCCGGGCCGCGGCCACGGTGGCGATGCCCGCGCCGACCAGCGACGGGTCGGGCACGCGCACGACGTCCGGCTCCTGCTCGGTCGGCAGCAGCCGCCCGCGCACGGTCGCGGGGAAGACCATCCGCCAGTTCATCTGGGTGCCGCCGACGGAGAACGTCCGCGCGAGCGAGGAGCGGGTGGCGAAGACCAGCGGGGAGGTCGCCACCACGCTCTCCCCGGCCGGCAGCCCGCTCGCGCCCTGCTTGCGGGCCAGCCGGATCCAGGCCGAGGAGTCGGCGATCCAGCCGTCCGGCCGCTGGCGCAGCACACCCGCCCGGTCACCGATCAGCGTGCGCAGCACGGTGGCCGGCGGCTGCTCGGTGACCTGGACGAGCACGCACCGGCCGCCCGAGGCGGTCTTCGTCTCGTTGAAGCGGGAGGCGGCCTCCATCGCCACGGGCGCCACGTCGACCGCCGCCGCGACGTTGACCAGAACAGGCTCTCGCGTGGCGCACAGCGCCCCGCCGCCGCCCAGGAGCACCACGAGCGTGCCGGCGACGAGGACCACGGCGGTGGCCCCCGCCATCAGCCCTCGCCGGAGTGCCTTCCTCCGCCGCAGCTCAGCGCTTAACGCGGCGCGGTGTCGACCCAACCGCACGATGAACCCTCTCTCCAGGGGAGTGATGATTCTTCCAGCGCCTCCGGGGCGAGGCGCAAGTGCAAGTTAGAACATGTTATATCTACGCCAGCGGCAAGACCCTGCGCACGCTCGTGCAGACGCCGTCGCTCGCGAGGGAGGCGGCCAGGCGCTCCTCGTCCGGAACGCCGTACTCGGTGGTCCGCTGCCGGACCGGCCGCCCGGTCGCGCCCGCCATCGCGCGCAGCTCGCTGATCGTCTTGTACGAGCCGTTCTCCGACCCCGCCATGCGGCTGATCGTCTCCTCCATGAGCGTGCCGCCGAGGTCGTTGACGCCTCCGTCGAGCACCTGGCGGCACAGGTCGTCGCCGAGCTTGACCCACGAGCACTGGATGTTGGAGATGGCGCCGTGCAGCAGGATCCGGGCCAGCGCGTGCACGGCCCGGTTCTCCCGCGCGGTGGGCCCCGGCCGGGCGATGCCCGCCAGGTAGATGGGCGCGCTGGTGTGGACGAACGGCAGCAGCACGAACTCGGAGAAGCCGCCGGTCTCCTCCTGCAGCCGCCTGATCAGCTTGATGTGCCGGACCCAGTGCCGGTGGGTGTCCACGTGGCCGTACATCATCGTGGACGTCGTCGGGATGCCCACCCGGTGGGCCGTGGTGACCACCTGGATCCACTCGGCGGTGGGCAGCTTGCCCTTGGTGAGCACCCAGCGGACGTCGTCGTCGAGGATCTCGGCGGCCGTGCCCGGCAGCGAGTCGACCCCGGCCTCCTTGGCGGCGTGCAGCCACTCCTCGATCGACAGGTCGGCGCGGCTGGCGCCGTTGACGACCTCCATCGGCGAGAACGCGTGGACGTGCATGTCCGGCGTCCGCTCCTTGATCGCCCTGGCCAGGTCGAAGTACGCGGTGCCGGGCATGTCGGGGTGGATGCCGCCCTGCATGCACACCTCGGTGGCGCCCGCGAGCCACGCCTCCTCCGCCCGGTCGGCGACCTGGGCCAGGCTCAGGGTGTACGCGTCGGCGTCGGTGCGGCGCTGGGCGAACGCGCAGAACCGGCAGCCGGTGTAGCAGACGTTGGTGAAGTTGATGTTGCGGTTGACCACGTACGTGACGTCGTCGCCCACGGTCCGGCGGCGCAGGTCGTCGGCGATGGCGGCCAGCTCGTCGAGGGCGTCGCCGTCGGCCGACAGCAGCGCCACGGCCTCGTCCTCGCTGAGGCCGGCCGGGTCGCGCTCGGCCTGGCGCAGCGCCTGCCGGACGTCGGAGGGGGTGCCGGCGCCGGATCCCGCCCCCGCCGTCGCCGCGGGCCCGGTCGCGGCGGCCGGGTCGAGGCGCTCGCGCAGGGCCTCCCAGTCGCCGTAGACGTGGTCGAAGTCGTCGCGCCGGTCGTGGGTGCGGCCCGTGGTGTCCACCTCGACGTGCAGGTCCACCCGGCCCGAGGCGGTGAAGCCGCCGTCCGGCTCCTGCCACGGCAGCCCGCGCGGGGTCACGTCCTCGCGGGCCAGGCCGGTGTCCGGGTCGGCCAGCGCCTGGACGTGCGCGAACAGCCGGGGGTCCAGCCACGGCTCCCCCGCCAGCACGTACTCGGGGTAGATGGTCAGCCGCTCGCGCAGCCGGAAGCCGGCGCCGGCGGTGCGGGCCGCGAGCGCGTCGATCTGCGGCCACGGCCGCTCCGGGTTGACGTGGTCGGGGGTCAGCGGCGACACGCCGCCCCAGTCGTCGATGCCCGCCCGGATCATCAGCTCGTACTCGGCGTCGACGAGGTTCGGCGGGGCCTGGAGGCGCATGCGCGGGCCGAGCACCAGCCGGGCGACCGCGATGGTGGCGGCCAGTTCCTCCAGGTCGGCGTCCGGCAGGCCGCGCATGGCCGTGTCCGGCTTGGCGCGGAAGTTCTGCACGATGACCTCCTGGACGCCGCCGTACTCGCGCGCCACCCGCCGGATCGCGAAGATCGACTCGGCCCGGTCCTCGACGGTCTCGCCGATGCCGATGAGGATGCCCGTGGTGAACGGCACGTTGGAGCGCCCGGCGTCCTCCAGCACGCGCAGCCGCACGGCGGGGTCCTTGTCGGGCGAGCCGTAGTGGGGCTGCCCCTTCTCCTCGAACAGCCGCCGCGAGGTGGTCTCCAGCATCATGCCCATGGACGGGGCCACCGGCTTGAGGCGCTGGAGGTCGCGCCAGCCGAGCACGCCGGGGTTCAGGTGCGGCAGCAGGCCGGTCTCCTCCAGGACGCGCACCGCCATGGCCCGCACGTACGACAGGGTGTCGTCGTACCCGTGGGCGTCCAGCCACTCACGGGCCTGCCGCCAGCGGTCCTCTGGGCGGTCGCCCAGCGTGAACAGCGCCTCCTTGCAGCCCATCGCCGCGCCCTGCCGGGCGATCTCCAGGACCTCGTCCGGGCTGAGGAACGCCGCGGGCAGCTTGTGCGGCGCGGTCGCGAACGTGCAATAACCGCATTTGTCGCGACACAGCCTGGTCAACGGGATGAACACCTTGCGGCTGTAGGTGATCACTCCTTCCCGTCCCACCGCGGCGAGCCCGGCGTCCCGTACCCGGGACGCGTGCTCCAGCAGGGTGTCCAGATGTTCGCCGCGGGCGTGCAGGAGCACGGCGGCCTCGGTGACGTCGAGGGCCTTGCCGTCACGGGCACGGGCGAGCGCGCGACGCAGCGCGCTGTCACTGACCAGACTCATACGAGGCACACTACGACGACCTGAGTTCGCCCCCCGCACCCAGGGGTGGCCCGAGGTCAGAAGGAGCGGTAGTCGCGCACGGCCATCCGCGGGCCGCGCGCGGGCGGGCGCAGGCCCGTGAGCATGACCAGGACGGAGGCCCGGTGCCGGTGCCCGGCGTACGGCTCCAGCAGCCGCAGCATGCCCGGGTCGTCGGTCTTCTCCCCCGTCAGCGCGTAGCCGACGAGCTTGGCCAGGTGGAAGTCCCCCACGCTGAGCGCGTCGGGGTCGCCGAGGGCGCGCTGGCGCACCTCGGCCGACGTCCACACGCCGACGCCGGGCAGCGCCCGCAGCAGCCGGTCGAGCTCCTCGGTGGTGGCGGCGGCCTCCAGCTTGGCGGCGTGCCAGGCGGCCGTGGCGATGGTCCGGGCGCGCACGGCCTCGGCGCCCGCGCGGTGCCAGTGCCAGGACGGGACCTGCGGCCACACCTCGGGTTCGGGCACCACCCGCATGCCCTCGGGGGCAGGGCCCGGGGCCGGCGTGCCGTAGCGGTGCAGCAGCCACCGCCAGGCCCGCCACGCCTCACGGCCGACGACCTTCTGCTCCAGCACGGCCGGCACCAGGGCCTCCATGACGCGGCCGGTGCGCCCGATGCGCAGCCCGGCGTGCCTGCGGGCGGCCTCGGCCAGCACCTCGTGCCGCACCGCGAACCCGGTCAGGTCGTCGTCGGCCCCCACCCAGGCCGGCATCATCTCCAGCAGCCACCCGGCCCCGGGGCCCCACGCCCGGCCGAGCACCGCGCCGCCGTGGACGCCCACTCGCAGGGTGCCGGGGCCGTCGGGGGTCCTGGAGGTGCGCCATACGGCGCCGTCGGGGGTCTGCCGCCAGGTGGGGTCGCCGGAGCCGCGCCGGTGCGGGGCCAGCGCCAGCCCCACGTCCAGCGGCCCACCGGGCTCCCACCTGCGCTCCATCACCCGTCCAGTGTGCCGCCTCACCGGCCCGGCCGCGGACGCCGAGGGGTGTCGGGCGCCCAGGAAAGGTGTGCCCCTCAAGGAGGATGCGCCCTCCTCGCGAAGAGGGTCACCCCGCACGCAACGCGCACCTCAGCGACGGCGCGCCCCCTCAGAAGAGGCGCCCTCGCGGAGGGGGTGCCCATGCGGAGGGGGCCGTCCCCCAGGGAGGATGCGCCCTCCTCGTGAAGAGGGTCACCCCGCACGCAACGCGCACCTCAGCGACGGCGCGCCCCCTCAGAAGAGGCGCCCTCGCGGAGGGGGTGCCCATGCGGAGGGGGCGTCCCCCGGAGAGGAGTGACCCTACGGAGGGGAGCCCCCGGAGAGGGGTGGCCCTGCGGTGGGGTGCCCCTCGAAGGGGTGTGACAGGCCGGGGGAAGTGTCAGACGTCGGTGGAGTAGCGCACGGCCCGCTCGGGAAGCTCGACGTTGGGCCACACACGCACGCCGTGCTGGAGCTCGTTGCCCGCCCCCACCACGGCCCCGTCGCCGATGACGGCGTCGCGCACCACCGCGCCCGAGCACACCCGTGCCCCCCGCCCGACGGCCGAGTCGACCACCGTCGCGCCCGAGTGCACCACGCAGCCGTCGCTCAGCACGCTGCCCGACACCACGGCCCCCGCCTCGACGACCGTGCCGGCGCCGATGGCCGAGCCGCCGTTGACCTTGGCCTCCGGTGAGACCACCGCGCCGTCGAGCGCGAGGTACTCGCCGGGCGGGCCGGGCAGCGCGGGCGAGGCCAGCCGCCCGAGCACGAGGTCGCGCGAGCCCCGCACGAACGCGGCCGGGGTGCCGACGTCGAGCCAGTAGGTGCGGTCGGCGTAGCCAAGGACCAGCTCGCCCGACTCGATGAGCCCGGGGAACGTCTCGCGCTCGACCGAGACGACCTCGCCGCGCGGAATGCTGTCGATGACCGAGCGGGTGAAGACGTAACAGCCCGCGTTGATGCGGTTGGTGACAGGATTGGGGGTCTTCTCCAGGAACGCCGTGACCCGGCCCTCGTCGTCGGTGGGGACGCAGCCGAACCGGGTCGGATCGTCCACCTCCGTCAGATGGAGCGTTACAGAGGCGCCCCTGGAGACGTGGGCGCGCACCTGGTCGCCGATGTCGTGCCCCGACAGGATGTCGCCGTTGAGCACCAGCACGGGGTCGGAGGGCCCGCAGGTCAGCGCCTCGGCCGCGTTGCGGATGGCGCCGCCCGTGCCGAGCGGCGTCTCCTCGGTCATGTACTCCAGGGAGAGTCCGAACGCGGAGCCGTCGCCGAAGGCGGGCTCGAACATCGACGCCTTGTAGGAGGTCGCGAAGACGATCCGGCGCACCCCGAAGGAGCGGGCGCGGGCGAGCTGGTGCGCCAGGAACGGCACCCCAGCGGTCGGCAGCAACGGCTTCGGCGTGCCGAGTGTCAGCGGACGCAGGCGCGTGCCCTGGCCGCCGACCAGGAGGATCGCCTCGAGGCCTGGCAAAGAGCTCTCCATCACTCCGCGAGGTTACCGAACTATTCGACCGCGCGTTGATAGGAGGCGAGATGCGCTTCGGCGGAAGCCTTCCACGTGAACTCGCGGGCCCGCGCGAGCCCCGCCTCCTGGAGCGCCAGGCGGCGCTCGGGCGAGGCGAGCAGCCGGCCGAGCTCCAGCGCGATGCTGTCGGCGTCGGGCTCGGTGTAGGCGACGGCGTCGCCGCCCACCTCCGGCAGCGAGGCGCGGTGTGTGGTGAGCACCGGCGCGCCGCACGCCATGGCCTCCAGGACCGGCAGCCCGAACCCCTCGCCGCGCGACGGGAACGCCACCACGAGCGCGCCGCCGAGGAACCCCGCGAGGTCGGGCATGCGCAGGAACCCGGGGCGCACCACCTTCACGGTGGCCTCGACCTCCCGGCAGGCCGCGTCGACGTCGTCCTCGTGGATGCCGCCGCCGAGCACGAGGGCGGGCGGCTCGTCGATGTTCTTGACGGCGGCGGCGAAGCCGCGGATGAGGTTGGGCACGTTCTTGCGGGGTTCGAGCGCGCCGAGGAAGGCGACGTACGGCTGGCCGTGCAGGCCGCACCGGTCGGCCGCCCGGCGGCGCTCCTCCTCGCTCGGCGGGTGGAACAACGCCTGGTCGACGCCGTGGTAGGCGACGTCGATACGGGTGGGGTCGGCCGCCAGCACGCGCACCATCTCGTCACGGGTCGCCTTGGACGGCACGATGACGCGGGCGGCGTGGCGCACGGCGGTGCGGGTGGCCGAGCGGAAGAAAGCCGCCTTGGCGGCGCTGTGGTGCTCCGGCTCGGTGAACCAGGTGACGTCGTGGACGGTCACGACCGTGGGCAGCCCGGCGTGCAGCGGGATCGAGTAGTAGGGCGCGTGGATGACCTCGGCCCCCGCCTGGCGGGCGAGCAGCGGCAGGCCGGTCTGCTCCCACGTGAGGCGGGCGGCGCGGTTGGTGATCGAGACGGGGCCCGGCCGGACGTCGGCCGTGGGCGCGAGACGGCGGTAGCGGCCGGCGTCGGGTCGCTGGCAGACCACCACGAGGTCGGCTCCGGCGGCGTCGAGGGCGGCCACCAGCCCGTCCACGTAACGGATGAGCGCGCCACGGTCCGCGGGGACGGCCGCCGCGTCGACGAGCACTCGAGGCATTACGAAGATCTTCTCCCCTCAAGATCATCGCGGGAGCCCTGGCGTCCCCCTCTGGGTTCAGCTTATGACCAGCCTCCCCCAAATCGGGGCTCAAATCACACGTCGCCGCGTCGTGCGGCGAGTCCCGCCAAACCCGCGCAGATGAGGTCGCCGATCACGATGATCACCCGGGAGCAGAGGGCCACCGCGATGGCCGATCCCCGGTCCAGGACCGGGGACAACACGGCCACCATGGCCACCTCGCGCACCCCCGCGCCCGCGGGCACGACGAAGGTCAGGATGCCGAGGCACCACGTCAGCGCGAACGCGCCGACGGCGAACACCAGGCTCGCCCGCGGGATGAGGAAGTACAGGTGGGCGCCGTAGCACGCCCAGCCGGCCAGCGCCCAGCCGAGCGCGGTGAGCATGCCCCGGCGCGTGAGCGGCCGCTCCAGCGGCTCCCTCTTGAGCTTGCGCAGCCCGAAGCCGATCAGGCCGTTGACGACCTTCGGCTCCAGCAGCACCAGCAGCACCGGCGCGAGCAGCAGCAGCCAGCCGAAACGGTCCCAGCCGAGCGTCACCGCGCTGACGAGCAGGCCGGTGGCGAGCTGGATCGGCATCATGAGGAAGAACGCGGCCGCGCTGCGCGCCCGCGGCACGCCGAGGTCGCGGCCCATCTCCATCTGGGCGAGCACCGGCCAGACCGCGCCGGGGATGTACTTGCCGAGCTGGCCGACGAAGAACACCTTGGCCGCCGGCCGGTACGGCAGCGGCGAGCCGAGGTCGGCCAGCAGGGTGCGCCAGGTGAGCATGGCCCCGAGCAGCGCGGCCACCACGGCGGCCAGCGAGCCGGCCACCATCGGCCAGGTCAGCCTGGCGAGGCCGGCCACGACGTCGTCCCACTGCGAGGCCACGGCCCAGCCGCCGAACCCGAGGGCGATCAGCAGGAACCCGAAGCGGACGACCTTGCGGGCGACCGGCCGCCGCCCGGCGCCGACGTCGGTGCTCACAGCGGCTGCGGAGGCTGCGGGAGCGCGGCGCCCGCCGGGCGGCGCGGCGTCTTGGTGGCCACCCACAGGTACGTGGGCACGAGCGGCAGCGTCATCCGCAGCAGCGCGCGCGGCGCGCGGGCGAGCACGGCCTGCGCCACGCGGCCCACCGTGCCCGGGAACAGCTCGGAGCCGGCGAAGCTGGTGGGCGTGGCGAGCACCGGGAGCGTGTAGTCCCACACGTGGAAGGCGCGCAGCATGCGGCGCAGCCCCCGCCGGGTGCGGAAGCGCTCGTAGTAGTGGTCGGCCCGGCCGAAGGCGCGCACGTAGCGGTCGGCCAGCGCGGGCGGCAGGTAGGACAGGAACGGCAGCTTGTAGTGGGGTTCCATGATCCCGAGCCGGTTGCCGAGGCCGAGGTAGAGCGTGCCCTTGTCGGACAGCACCCGGTGCATCTCGGCGACCACCGCGTCGGGGTCGACCACGTGCTCGTAGATGTGGTTGAACACCAGCACGTCGATCGAACCGTCGGGGAACGGCAGCGCCGTGCCGTCGCCGCAGACGAACGCCACCCGCGCGCCGAAGCGGTCGGCCGCCCTGCGCAGCCCCGGCACGTCGATGTCGACGCCCAGCGTGCGGCCCGCGCCGGCCCCGGCCAGCTCGTCGGCGATGAACCCGGCCGAGCAGCCGACGTCGCCCACGACCAGCCCGTCGAGCGGGCCGTGGAAGTGCTCCAGCACCGCGATGATCTTCGCGGCCTTGCGCCTGCGCTTGGCCTCGTCGAGCATCGCCGCCTGGAACTCGGAGTACTCGAGCTGCGCGACCCGTTCCTTTCCCACGACGCCCAACAGTACCCGCGCCCCGGGCCGCCGATCGCCCGTCCGGACGCGACGGGCGGGCCGGGACGTCCGGCGCGGGCCCGCCGTGGCCCGCCCCTCCTGCCCCCGCGCCCTCTATCCGCCCGTGCTGATCACGCGTACCCTTGGCGGATGCTCCGCCGCCTGCTGCGCATCGTGCTCGCGCTGGTCGCGCTCGGTTTCCTCGGCTACGGCCTGGCACGCAACTGGGACGAGACCACGACGGCCGTGGCGCGACTGTCGCCCTGGGCGCTGCCCGGCGCGTTCGCCGCGGTGCTGGCCGGCCAGTTCTGCAGCCTGCTCGCCTGGCGGCGGGTGCTGGCCGGGCTCGGCTCGCCGCTGCCGCTGCGGGTCGCCGGCCGCATCATGTTCGTGGGCCAGCTCGGCAAGTACATCCCGGGCTCGGTCTGGGCGTACGCCGCGACGATGGACCTGGGCCGCGACCACGGCAGCCCGCCACGCCGGACGTTCGCCTGCATCTCGCTGTCGCTGGTCATCAACCTCGGGGTGGCGCTGTCCGTCGCCGCCGCCACGCTCGCCACCCAGCAGGTCGTGCGGCAGGCGTGGTACCTCCTGCTGCTGGTGCCGGTGATCATCCTGTGCCTGCACCCGAAGGTGCTCACCTGGGGCCTCAACCTGGCGCTGCGCCTGGCCCGCAGGGAGCCGCTGGAGAGCGTGCTGCCCGGCCGCGCGGTCGTGGCCGCCGTGGGCTGGACGGCGCTCGGCTGGTTCGTGTTCGGCCTGCACACCTGGCTGCTCGCCGGCCGCTGGGACCTGTACGTGGTCGCCACCGGGGCCTACGCGTTCGCCTGGGCCACCGGGCTGCTCGCGTTCTTCGTGCCCGCCGGGGTCGGGGTGCGCGAGGGCGCGATGGTGCTGGTCCTCACGCCGGTCGTCGGCACCGGGGCGGCGCTCGCCGTGGCCGTGGCCTCACGGCTGGTGTTCACGCTCGCCGACGTGACCGCCGCGGGCGTCGCGTTCCTGCTGGGCCGTCAGAGCGCCAGGAGCGCCGAGGTGTACGCCGACCAGAACGGCTCGGGATCGACCGCCTTGACCCCCGACCGCAACCTCTCCGGCTCGCCGGAGGCGTAGAAGCGCTCGATCGCCGCGCGCAGCGCCCCGGCGTCGCCCGGCTCGACCAGCAGCCCGTCCACCCCGTCGGTGACGTGGTCGGCCAGCGCCCCGACCCGGGTGGCGATCACCGGCACGCCGTGCTCGTGGCCGAGCCAGACGTTCTGGCTGGCGGTCGCGCTGCGGTAGGGCAGCACCAGCGCGTCGGCCCGGGCGAACAGCCCCGGCACGTCCTCAGCCGCCACGTAACCGGGCCGCAGCTCGACCCGGTCGGCGACGCCCAGCTCGGCGACCAGCGCCTTCGTCTCCTCAAGCCCGCCCCAGAACTCCCCGGCCACGGTCAGCGACACGCCCTCGGGCAGCGCGCGCAGCAGCAGGTCGAGCCCCTTGTACGGCCGGACGATGCCGAAGAACAGCAGCCGCCGGTGCACGGCCGTGGACCGCTCGGCGTGGGTGGAGGGCAGGTGCGGCGGCAGCCCGGCCACCCCGACGGGGGCGGAGGTCAGCGACCTGGCCAGCTCGGCCTGCTGCTCGGAATGGGTCAGCACGCCGTCCACCCGCCGCAGCAGCGCCCGCATCAGCGGCCGGTCGTACGGCTTGCGCTCGTGCGGCAGCACGTTGTGGCACAGCGCGACGGCGCGGGTCCGGCGGCCCAGGCCGTACAGGATGCCGAGGTAGGCGGGCACCTGCACCGGGCTGAGCACGGCGAGGACGACCAGGTCGGCGAAGCGCAGCCGGCGGCCGGCGGCGACCCACCCGTCGGGGCGGCGCCAGTCGAGGCGGCGCTCGGTCCGGGGGTACGGCCGGCCCTCGGGCGCGGAGATCGTCTGCTGGCCGGGGTAGAGGAACGACGGGTACTGGGCGCGCCAGGACTCGATGACCACGTCGTGGCCCAGCGCGGACAGCCGGTGCGCCAGCTCGGTGGTGTGCTGGGCGCCGCCGCCCTTGTACGGGTAGGTGGGGCCGACGATCGCGACGCGCACGCTACTCGCCCCGCGACCGCACGATCAGGTCGGCGAGCAGCGCGACCGAGCCGATCAGCAGACCGGACAGGAAGATCATCACGGTGTTGGCCGGGAAGTAGAAGGGGTTGCGGACCATGTCGTAGACGCCCTTGGCCAGGCCGATCGCCACCAGCCACAGCGCCGGCGGCATGAGCACCTTGAGCGGGTTGAAGTACATGATCATCCGCAGCACCTGCAGGATGTAGCGGTAGGCGTCGGAGACGAAGCTGAACTTCGACTTGCCGGCCCGCTTGGCGTACTCGATCGGCAGGTAGTGGACGTCGTGCTGGTTCATCAGGAACGACAGCGTGATCGTGGTGACGCAGGAGAACCCGGGGGGCAGCAGCCGCAGGTAGGGACGGGCCACCGGCTTGCGGAACGCCCGCAGCCCCGAGTTGAGGTCGGGGATCTTCTGGCCGGCGAGCATCTCGGCCACCTTGCGGATCACCCACTTGGCCGGCACGCGCAGCAGCTTGTGGGAGCCCTCCTCGGTGGTGCGCGCGCCGACGACCTGGTCGATCGTGGCGTCCTTCTCCAGGATCTGGACCAGCTCGGGGATGCGCTCGTTGGGGTAGGTCATGTCGGCGTCGGTCCAGACGACGATCTCGCCGCGCGCCTCCTGGGTGCCGATGCGGCGCACGGTGCCCGACCCGCCGTTGCGGTGGAAGGCGCGGATCCTCAGGTGCGGGAAGCGGGGCGCGGCCTGCTCCAGCCGGGCCAGGGTGCCGTCGGTGGAGCAGTCGTCGACCGCGACCAGCTCGTAGGTGTAGCCGCTCGAGTCCATCGCCCGGGTGATGCGCTCGACCTCGTCGATGACGTGGTCCTGCTCGTTGTAGCAGGGCAGGACGATCGTGACGTAGGGCGCTTCATCCACGGTGGTTCCACTCTGGCCGGTCTCGGGCGTGCTCACGTGCGTCGAGGGTACTCTGCCCGGCGGCGGACCGGGTCCACATCGGGCCGCGCGCCGCCGCCGTCCGACGCGCGCCCGGCGGGGTCCGCGGCGTGCTCGGCGGGGTCCGGGGGCGGTGGCGGAGCCGGGGCGGCGGGTCAGGCCACGGCCATCCAGGCGCTGATCCGCAGCCCCCACGTGCCGTCGGGCGGGCCCGTCAGCGAGCGCTCGTCCTGGCGGGTCACCAGGCCCATGAGCTGCGTCGGCGTGCCGTACCGCGCGACCTGGTCCACGTCGGCGGCGAGCACGACCGGCACGCGCCCGGCCGCCCTGATCCGCGAGGCGAGCCGTCGCACCGTGTCGCCCGGCGCGGTGTCGCCCACGGTGATGTCGACCTTCGCCGTCGGCACGCCGCAGGAGCCCCGCACGACCTGGGTGAGCCGGTCGCCGGTGACGCGCTCGACGACCAGCACGGACGCGTTCGCCGGGATCCGCGCGCACATGGCGGCCACGGCGGCCGCCTCACCCCGCTCGACGGGGGTGAACGCCGTGCCGATGGACGTCACGACCGGCGGGAGCAGCAGCAGCGCGACGCCGGCGGCGGTGACCCGGGCCGGGGTGCGCGGACCGTACCGGAGCCACCAGGGCCGCTCGCGCAGCCACCGCAGGCCCCACACCGCCAGCACGACCAGGCCGGGGATCACCACGGGCACCAGGCGGCGCGACGCCCACGGGTGGTCGGGGGTGATCTCGGGGCGCAGCAGCGTGGAGACCGTGGTCCAGCCGATCACCGCGAGCGGCAGCAGCCAGGGGAACGGCCGGCCGTCGCGCAGCAGCCGGCGCACCAGGACGGCCGCGGCCAGCGTCGCCAGGATCACGGCGGGCACGCCCACGTACCAGAAGACCCAGTGCAGCGACTGCTCGAAGTAGAGGTGCTCGCCGTCGGGCGGCAGGCCGTTGGCGCGCTGCGTGTCCATGATGAACCGCCAGGTCAGCCGGTCCTCCTTGGTCACCGGCACGCGCCGCACGGTCTGGAACCACGGCCGCGCGGCCAGCCCCGCCATGACCAGGACCGTCAGCGCGGCGCCCGCCGCCGGGAGCCACCGCGGGCGCGGCAGGCGCCCCAGCCACGGCGCCGCCGCCGTGCCCGCCACGGTCAGCGCGAGCACCGCCGCGCAGATCAGCAGCAGCGGCCGGACCGAGCGCGACAGGTACTCCAGGTACGGCCGGGCCAGCTCGTACGCCGCGTACAGCCCGAGCCCGGCGCCCACGGCGACGCCCGCCAGCAGCGGCGGCCCCACCGCGCCCTCCGGCCGGCCCGAGCGGCGCATCGCGACCAGCAGGCCGGCGAACGCCAGCACCGGGAGCACGTCGCGCAGGCCGTCGATCCGGACCAGCACGGCCAGCCCGAACACCAGCCCGGCCACCGCCCCCTCGGCCCACCGGCGGCCCGGCGCGCCCGGGGCCGCGACGGCGCGCGACAGCGTGTCGTGCAGCAGGGCCATGCCGCCGAACAGCAGGATCAGCGACGGGATCTCGCTCAGCGTGGTGCGCGAGGTGTAGAGCACCGGCTGGCACACCGCGAACGCCAGCGCCGCCGGGACCGCCCACCGCGCCCCCGCCAGCCGCGCCGCCACCCCCGCCACCGTGAGCACGGCGAGGGCGCCGAGCACGGCCGGGGTCAGCAGCAGGCCGCCCGCCCACTGCCCGGCGGCGAACAGCAGCGGCGGGCCGGGCATGAACTGCGGCACCACCGCGCCGTTCGCCGGGTAGAAGCCCATGCTGTGGAACACGAGCACCTGGTCCGGCCCGCCGAACGCCGCCACCTGCGACGGGATCGGGAGCGAGCCGTGGCGGGCCAGCCAGATCGCGTACTGGGCGTAGGTGGCCGGGTCGCGCCGGACGACGAGCTGCTCGCTGTGCAGGAGCGCGTTGAACACGCCGGAGGCCAGCGCCACCGCGCCGACCCCGATCACCTGCCAGCGCCCCGCCTCGAGCGGGCCCTCGGACGCGCCCGCGCCGTCGGCGACAGGTGGACCCGCCGGGAGGCGGAGGGCGGCCAGGCAGAGCAGCGCGATCACGGGCAGGCCGAGCAGCAGCGCGGGCAGTGGCCGGTAGACCCCGGCCAGCAGCAGCGGGAGGCCGGCCAGCAGCCAGCCGGCCAGGACGAGGGCGGGCAGCACCGAGGCCACGGCGAGCACCCTGCCCGCCGAGGCCCTTCGCGCCTGGTCGAGCCCGCCGGATCCCATCGGTGATCGCGAGGGTATCCGACCCGCGGGTGCGGCCGGTGACGCGACCCGGGTGACGCGGCCCGGCCATGACCAGGTGGGACGGCGGACGGCCGAACGCGGGTAGCGTACCGACGTGCGCCACCGTCCCGCGTCCGACCCGTCCGCCCGCCCGGAGGGGCGACGGCTCGTGCCCGCCTCCTGGAGCGCCCGGTGACGGACGAGTCGGTGCGCAACGCCGAACCCACCACCCCGCCGGAGTCCCGGCGGAGCGAGAGCGTGCCCGGGGGAAGCGGCGGGAGGCGGCGGGTCGCCGGTGCTAGGCGGGCTGCCCGGCGTGTCGCCGGTGCTCGGCGCGCTCCCCGGCGGGTCGTGGCGGGCGCCGCGGCGCGGGCGCGGCGGCACGCGTGGTTCCTCGGGCTGCTGGCCGCGGGCGCGGCGCTGCGCGTGCTCGCCATGCTGGGCTACCGGCCGGTCCTGTGGTTCCCCGACTCCTACACCTACATCGTCACGGTCTTCCATCCCCGGCCCGACCTGGTACGCCCGGCGGGCTACTCGGCGTTCCTGCGGCTGCTGGAGCCGTTCCACTCCTTCGCCGTGGTCGCGGCGGCGCAGCATCTGCTCGGGCTGGCCACGGGCGTGCTCGTGTACGTGGCCGCGCGCCGGGCGATCCCCTGGTGGTCCGGCCGGCGGAGACGGGCGGGGTCCCGGCGGGCGGGGCGCGGGCGGCCCATCCCCCCGTGGGCGGCGGCGCTCGCGGCGGCGCCGGTGCTCCTCGACGCCTACCAGGTCGAGCTGGAGCACCTGCTCGTCTCCGACACGCTCTTCATGTTCCTGCTCGTCACGGCGGTGGTCCTGGCGCTGGGCGGCCGGCGGCGGGCCGTGGCCATCGGGCTGCTGCTGGCCGCCGCGACGCTGACCAGGACCGTCGGCCAGCCGCTCATCGTGGTGGTGGCGGTGTGGTTCGTGCTGGACGGCCGGCTGCGGCGCGCCGCCGTGCTGCTCGCCGCCGCGCTGGTCCCGCTGGCCGTCTACGGGGCCTGGTTCTACGGCACGTACCAGCGCACCGGGCTCGTCGGCGCCAACGGCGCGTTCCTGTACGCGCGCACGATGTCGTTCGCCGACTGCGCCCGGATGGACCCGCCCGCCGACCTGCGGGTGCTGTGCGACCCCCGCCCGCCGGAGCGGCGGCCCCCGTCGCAGGAGTACCTGTGGGCCGCCGACTCCCCGCTGGTCGAGCTGCCCGGCATCACGTTCACCCAGGCGAACGATGACCTGGCCGCGCGGTTCGCGACGCTGGCGATCCGCTCGCAGCCGCTCGACTACGCCGCCTCGGTGCTGTCGGAGCTGGGGCGCACGTTCGTGTGGGGCCGCCCGGTCTATCCCGACCAGGAGATCTACGGCTACTACGAGTTCCCGGCCGTCTCGCCTCCCCCGCCGGGGCGCTGGGCGGCGCAGCAAGGCGTCGAGCTGGGCCGCAGGTACGAGCGGGGGCCGATCGGCACGGAGGTGGCCGAGTCGTACGCCGGATGGATGCGCGCCTACCAGGGGGTGGCCCGGCTGCCCGGGACCGTGGTGCTCGTGATCCTGCTGGCGCCGCCCGTGACCGGCGCCGTGCGGATGCTCAGACGCCGGCGGCCCGCGGAGGGCGACGGCCCGCGGGCGGCCGTCCGGCCGAGGCGGCTGCCGCCGTGGGCGCTGCCCTGGTCGGTGGCCGTCGTGCTGCTCGTGGCGCCGCCGGCCGTCGCCGAGTTCGACTATCGGTACGTCCTGCCGGCCGTGCCTCTCGCCTGCCTGGCCGCGGCCGTCTGCGCCCGTTCCGAACAGCCCGAACGTCAAGAATTCGGCGATGATATTCCACGAAATGTCCAGCTCTGAGTATGCTTTTGGCCGGTAACAGCACGCCCGGGTCACGGCGAATTCCGCCGGTCATGGCTACGGGTACGCCGTACGTGACCTAGTCTCGTGGCGCAGAAAGGCCATGCCGACGCGTGAGGCGCCACAGACCAGGCGAGGGGGCGTATGAGTGACTACAGGAGCGTGTCCGTGCAGGACCGCAGGGTCGCCCCGGCAGAGCCCGGCCACCGTATGTCCCGTAGAGCGGCCGCGTCGCCGCCTCCCCCTCCGCCGGGTGACGAGCCCCCGCGCGGCGGTCGCAGGGCCGCTCCGGGCAAGGGCGGCGGCGTCAACAAGATGCGCGTCCTGGCCTGGATCAGCATCGGCGTCACGACGGTGATGGTCGCGGGCGCGCTGACCGGTTACACGGTCTACCGCGACGCCTTCGGCAACATCCACAAGAAGCCCGTCAAGATCCTCACCCCGCGGCCGCCGAGCACCGGCGCGCTCAACGTGCTCCTGGTCGGCTCCGACACCCGCGCGGGCGAGGGCAACGCGAAGTACGGCCAGAAACTGGCCCGCAGCGCCGACGCGGGCGGCAAGCGCACCGACACGATCATCCTGTTGCACCTGTCGCCCAGCCGCGACAAGGCCCAGCTCATCAGCTTCCCGCGCGACTCGATGGTGCAGATCCCCACCTGCCAGAACGAGACCACCAAGCAGCCGATGCCGGCCTACCGCGGCCAGATCAACGCCGCCTACAGCTCCGGCGGCATCTCCTGCACGATGTCCACGCTGGAAACCCTCACCAACATCCGCATCGACCACTTCGTCGAGGTCGACTTCAGCGGGTTCAAGAACATCGTCAACGCCCTCGGCGGCATCCAGATCTGCCTCAAGTCCGGCGTCGACGACAAGTTCTCCAAGCTCAAGCTGCCCCCCGGCAAGAGCCTGCTGAACGGCGAGCAGGCCCTCGGCTACGTGCGGCTGCGCCACTACGGCGACGGCAGCGACATCCAGCGCATCAAGCGCCAGCAGATCTTCCTCAGCAAGGTCGTGGCGAAGGCGACCAGCGGCGAGCTGCTCAGCAACCCCGCCAAGCTGACCAGCTTCATCAAGGCCGCCGCCCAGTCCGTGACCATGGACCCGGCGCTGGCCGACGACACCGCCAAGCTGCTCGACATCGCCAAGAGCGCCGAGAAGCTGACCGCGAACGGCGTCAAGTTCACCACGATCCCGTGGATCCCCGACCCGGACGACCCGAACCGGGTCGTCTGGAAGCAGCCCGACGCCGGCGAGCTGTTCAACGCCATCCGCACCGACGTCGAGCTGCCCGCGGCGACGCCGTCGGCCACCGCCAGCTCGGCGCCCAAGGTCGCGCTCAAGCCCGAGCAGGTCCAGGTCCAGGTGCTCAACGGCACGCCCACCGGGGGCAAGGCCCGCGAGGTCGCCGACCAGCTCAGCAAGCAGGGCTTCAAGGTCGTCGGGCTCGGCAACTACCAGGCCCCCGGCGGCAAGGCGATCGCCAAGACCGAGGTCCGTTACGCCAAGAAGGCCGCTGAGGGCGCCGACTACGCCGGAGTGCTCTCCGGGATGCTCGTGCCCAAGCCCGGCCCCACGGCGGGCAAGATCAGGCCCACGTCCACCGACGCCTACACCTCGCCGGTCGCGCTGCCCTCGGGCGGCACCAAGGCGGAGGGCGCGCCGGTGATCCAGCTGATCGTCGGCGAGGACTTCAAGGGGGTCAAGGTGGAGAAGCTTCCTGACAGCGTCACCAACAACACCATCACCGCCTCGGCCCAGAAGAACGTCTGCACGTGACCTCAGAGTTCCCTGTGTAAGCGGGCATTCCGGAGCGCGTCGAGAGACAGGACCGTCTCGGCCGGGATATCGTGGTGCGGGTCGGCGACACCGCTCGTCCCCCGCCGTCAGGGCGTCAGTAAGGCGTGGCGGCCGTCGCGTATCCCCCGGCCCCGAGCGAAGCTGAGCGACTCCGTAGTGTCTGAGACCAAGCCGTCGTCCCCGGTCACCACTCCCCCGGACTCCGGGGGCCCCGGTGAGAACGCCGGCCCCGCGAGCACGGGGGCCCGGTGGCCGCTGCCGGAGGAGACGTTCTGGAGCGAGCAGACCGATCCGCACGGCGTCCTGCCCGGCCCCGCCGCCCCCGGCGCGACTGACGGGCCGGAGGCGTCGACCACCACGGACGACCGCCCGGCCGGTGCGCCGGAGAAGACCCCCGGGACCGCGCCCACCGCGCCGCGGAAAGCGCCCGGCGGGCCGGAGAAGCAGGCCAAGCCCGGCGCGCAGCAGGAGCCGCCCCGGCGCAAGCGCGACCCCTACCTCGACAACGTCAAGTTCCTCCTGATCGCGCTGGTGCCCATCGGCCACGCGCTGGTGCCGACGCTCGACGCCGACTCCTCGCGCGCCGCGTACATCTTCATCTACACCTTCCACATGCCGCTGTTCGTGATCATCAGCGGCTACCTGTCCCGCAACTTCTGGAACTCCAACGCCAAGACGAACAAGCTCGTCGACACGTTCGTCGTGCCGTACGTCATCGTCGAGGTCGGCTACGCGGCGCTGCGCACCGCGCTGGGCCAGAAGTGGTCGCTGACGATCATCGACCCGGCCTGGCTCAACTGGTACCTCCTGGCGCTGCTGTTCTGGCGGCTGTCCACACCGGTGTGGAAGCGGATGAAGTACCCCGTGCCGGTGGCCATCGCCATCTACCTGTTCGCCGGGTACTCCCAGATCTCCGGCGACTTCAGCATGGACCGCTTCTTCGGCCTCATGCCGTTCTTCGTCATCGGCCTGATCATGCAGCCCGAGCACTTCGACCTGCTCAACCGGCGCTGGATCAAGATCGTCTCGCTGGTGGTGCTCGCCTCCGCCGCCGCGGTCGCCGTCTACATCGCGCCGAAGGCGACGCTGAAGCCCTTCTACTTCAAGCACAGCTACCAGGACATGGACCTGTCCTGGTGGATGGGCCTCGGCGTGCGCACCGGGCTGCTCGTCTGCTCGCTCGCCGTGTGCTTCGCGGTGCTCGCGCTCGTGCCCCGGGGCGAGACGTGGTACTCCGACCTCGGCACCCGCACCCTCTACTGCTATCTGCTGCACGGCATCCCGGTGCTCATCGCCAAGGAGAAGGGCTGGCTGGAGCTGCCGTGGCTGCACGGCCCGCTCGGTGTGCTGGCGATCAGTTCGAGCTGCTTCGCGCTGGCCATCGTGCTGTGCCTGCCGGAGACCCGCACGGTGTTCAAGTGGGTGCTTGAACCACGCCTGACCTGGCTATATCGACGCCCGTCCGGAAGTTAAGCGGTAGTTCGGCCCGCATTAACGCTTATGACCTGGTAAGCACCGAGCATCGACGCATGCGGGTATGCGTAGCCACCATCGTCCACCATCCCGAGGACGCCCGGATCATGCACCGGCAGATCCGGGCGCTGCTCGACGCGGGCCACGAGGTGTCCTACGTCGCGCCCTTCACCCATTTCAACGTCACGCCCCCCATGGGGATCACCCCGATCGACGTGCCGTACGAGGCGGGGTTCGGCCGGGCGGGCGCCGCGCTCAGACGCGGCCTGCGCGGCGCCGACCTGCTGCTGGTCCACGACCACGCGCTGCTGCGCCTGCTCCCCCACCGCCGCCCGCCGGTCGTGTGGGACGTCCGCGAGCCCGTCACCGCGCGGCGGCTGGCGCGGGCCGAGCGGCGCCACCACCTCTGCACCTCCTCCGAGGTGCCGGAGGCGACCATGGTGGCCGCGGCGCCGCCCGTTCCCGGCGACACCCGGGTCGTCCACCTCGGCCGGCTGTCGGCCGAGCGCGGCGTGACGGAGCTGATCGGCGTGGCCGAGCGGCTGGTGCCGCACGGGATCCGCATGGAGCTGATCGGCGCCGCCGACCCGGCCGTGCGCCCGCTGCTGCGCGACGCCCAGCGGGTCGGGCTGCTCGACTGGTACGGCTACGTGCCCAACCGGCACGCGCTGCGGATGGCCGAGGGCGCGCTGGCCGGGCTGTCGCTGGCCGCCGAGACGGTGACGGGGGTGCCGACGAAGGTCCTCGACTACATGGGCCGCGGGGTGCCGGTGATCGCCACGGCGCAGTCCGCCTCGCTGGTGGAGCGGACCGGCTGCGGGATCGTGGTGCCGCTGGACGTGGACGCGGTCGTGGACGCCGTGCTCGACCTCAAGGAGGACCCGGCGCGGCGGTCGGCGCACGGCGTGCGCGGCCACGCGGAGGCCCGGGTGCGGCACCACTGGCCGGACCACGCGCCGGCGTTCGTGGCGCAGATGGAGGCGTGGGCCGGGCTTCCGGTCCCGATCCGGAGCCGAGCCGTCAAGACGCCCCTGTCGCGGACGGCCTAGCGGGGGTCATCGAGGTCGAAGGTCACGTCGGCCAGGTGGACGGTGCGCACCCGGGGGTCCTCGATGAGCTTGCGCAGGTCCTTGATCCTGGCCATGGAGTCGACGTAGCCGTAGACGAGGCCGTCGGCCGACGCCTTGCGCAGCCGGGCCAGGGACAGGTCGAAGCGGCGCAGGTTCCCCTCGTCGTGGTCGCGCAGCATGCCGACCCAGCGGCGGAAATGCTCCAGGTCCTGCGCCGTCGACTTGTCGCAGGGCAGGTCGATCCGCATGCCCGGCAGCACCCGGTCCCAGGTGGTCGTGTCCCAGGTGATCGGGGTCGCACCGGGACGCCGCTCGTAGACGAGCCGGGCGGCGCAGGCGGCGGGGAACGCACCCAGCTCGCCGAGCGAGAGCGGCTTGTCGAACTCGACGACGGCCAGCGCGTTGAGGCCGTCGGGCAGCCTTGCCAGCACCTTGCGCACCTGGTCCTTCTGGTCGAGGGTGGTGCCGAAGTTGGCCAGCGAGGTGCTGAGCCGCGTGTTGGCGTAGTTGCCGAGCGGCAGCCGGCCGACCCGGCCGAAGAAGTCCTGGGTGATGGTGTACGTGCCGGCGGCGCGGCCCTCGAAGCCGCCCTCGGCCCGCCGCTCGATGGCGTCGACGGTGAACGACATGGACAGCGGCGTGGTCTGGCAGCAGTCCTGCACCACGATGCTGTACGCCGGATTGTAGATCTTGAAGGCGGTGCCCAGCACGTCCGTCATGCGCTGCTCGCGGTCGCCGCGCTTCTGCACCACCGCCGAGCCGAGCGTCGCCACGAGCGCGACCGCCACCAGCACGGCCAGCACCAGCGACGCCGTCCTGACGATTCCCCGGCGCACCGACCTGCGGGTCGCCTTGGGGTCGAAGTCCGGCAGTTCCAGCACCGGCTCGTCCTCGTTCATCGCACTCCTCCGTACGTCTCGGCGAACGCGCTCCGCGCGCGCCACACCGCGGTCTTGATCGTCGCGTGCTTCGTACCGGTCATCGCGGCCACCTCCACCAGGGAGAAGCCTTCGAGGTAGACCAGCGTGAGCAGCTTGCGGTGCCGCTCCGGCAGCCGGTCGAGGGCGTCGCGCACGTCCACGGCGTCCACGTGCAGCGCGGGGACGCCGAGCTCGTCTGCGTCGGGTAGGGCGAGCTCCCGGCGGGAGCGCCGTACGTGGTCGATGAGGACGTTGCGGGCGATGGTGAGCAGCCAGGCCGCCGCGTTCTCCCCGCGCCAGCCGAGCAGGGCGCGGGTGGCCTTGACGAACGTCTCCTGGGCGAGATCCTCGGCGAGATGGGGGTCGCGGGTGCGGCGCAGGAGGAACCCGCACACGAGCGCCCAGTGCTCGCGGTACAGCTCCTCGATGATGACGGCCTCCGCGTGGTCGGTGATGTCACATCTGCCCAGACGAGACCGCCCCTGGAATGGTCACATCCCTTTCCGGTTGATGTACTGGACGCATGGCATCGCATGTGATCCAAGGGCGTACGGTCACCATGCCTGTCGAGGTGCGCGACGCGACCGTCTGCAGCGCGATGTATCCCGTACGGGCCGACGCGGCCCGGGCGGTGATCGCCTATTCCGGGCTGGACGTGGCCGAGGTGTTCCCGGGCAAGGCCGTCTGTGTGCTGACGTTCGTCGACTACCGCGACGGCGACCTCGATCGGTACCACGAGTTCGGCATGGCGTTCATGGTGCGGCCGCCGGGGGTGGCGGGCGCGGCCGGGCTGGCCGACCTCAGGCAGGCGGGGGTGTTCATCCACTGGCTGCCGGTGGACCAGGGGTTCACGCTGGAGGCCGGGCGGAGCATCTGGGGCTTCCCGAAGGAGCTGGCGGACATCGAGCTGCGGCTGTCGTCGCCGTACAAGCGCTGCATCGTGCGCAAGGACGGGCGGCTCGTGCTCGACATGCTGCTCAAACCGGGGGTGCCCGTGCCCGGTCCCGGGCCGATGACGCCGCTCGACGCCTACACGCACCGCGACGGGCTCACCCGGCGCGTGCCGTGGTCGGTGCGGGCGCGCGGGGTCAGGGTACGGCCCGGCGGGGCGCTGATCCGGCTCGGCAACCACCCCGTCGCCAAGGAGCTGAGCGAGCTGGGCCTGCCCAAGCGGGCCCTGACGTCGTCCACGGTGGCGCGCGTGGAGATGACCTTCGGCGACGCGATCAACCCCTGATCGCCCCCGAAGGGGCGAGCGGGGGTCGTCAGACGATCGGGGGACGGCCGAGCTTCACCATGCGCCAGGCCGTGCTCCAGGCCATGGGACGGCGCTCACCGGCCGGCGTGCGCAGCCCTTCGAAGAAGCCGGAGAACCACGCCTTGAGCGCCGGGCCGGAACCGCGCTCGCGGATCACGGTCAGCACGACCCAGTCGAGCAGGTAGAGGGCGGCCAGGGGCCACGGCAGATTGCGCCGCGCCAGCCACACCCGGTTGCGGGCGTTGAGCCGGTGGAAGTCGGCGTGCCGGGTCGGCGGGACCTGCGGGTGGTACATGACCGTCTCGGCGTCGTACTCGATCCGGTAGCCCTCGCCGAGCAGCCGCCAGGCCAGGTCGGTCTCCTCGTGCGCGTAGAAGAACCGCTCGGGCAGCCCGCCCACCTGGAGGAAGGCCGAGCGCCTGATGGCCGAGGCGCCGCCGAGGAACGTGGTGACCGGCGAGGAGCGCTCGGGGTCGCCCGCGCGCAGCCGGGGCACGTGGCGACGCTGGCCGGTGCCGCCCTCCGGGTCCATCACCCGGAACGAGATGACCGCGAGGTCGGGCTCGGTGGCGAACCGGTCGCGGACGTGGGAGACGACCTTCTGGTTGGCGTACCAGCCGTCGTCGTCGAGGAACAGCACGACGTCACCGGAGCACTCCTCGACGCCGCGGTTGCGGCCGGCCGGGATGCCGGTGTTGCGGTCGAGCCGGACCGTCTTGACGGTCGCGGCCGAGCCCTCGGGTGGCGTCGCCGACACCGCGGGCACGTCGGCGCCGTTGCCGACGATCACCACTTCGACGTCGCCGTCGATCTGGTTGAGCGCGGACTCGACCGCCCGGTTCAGCTCCGCGACCCGGTTGCCCATGGTGAGGATGACGCACGAGATCTTCAACGAATCATCGTCCTGACGCGTCGAAGGCACGGGCGGAGCATTCTTTCATGATCACCGAGTCTGCTGGTCGCATGGTCCTGATGTTGGTGGAGCTAAGCGTATCGGAACCGGCCGTGAACCCCCGCCGAACGACGGAGGTCCGATCAATACGACGGACGGGACGGGCAACCGGTTCCGGGCTTCTGATCAAGCAAGCCGCCTCGATGCCATGATGCTCACCAGGTGCAGCACCACCTGCAGGCCGGCCGCCACGCAGCAGGCGACGACCAGCACCCGCGTGGCCGTGAGATCGCCGATCACCAGATCGATCACCATCGCCACCAGCGCGAGCAGCGACAGCTCGACCGGCTGCACGATCCGGTGGAACTTCGTCGCCGCCAGCACCCGCCGGCCCAGGCTCAGCAGCCCGGAGCGGAACTGCACCCCGGCCGCCTCGCCAGCGGCCGCGAGGCCGCCCTTGGCCCGGGCCACGTCCACGAGGTCGGTCTCGGCCTTGATCAGGATCGCGCCGAGCGCCCCGGCGAACCCCAGCACGGTGTACCAGTCGGGCAGGACGGCCGAGGCCCGCCAGCCCAGCCCGGCCAGCAGCGCGGCCTCGGTGAAGTAGGCGCCGACCCGGTCGAGGTAGACGCCGGCCAGCGAGGTCTTGCCGGTCCAGCGGGCCAGCTCGCCGTCGGAGCAGTCGAGCAGCAGGTAGACCTGCGTGAGCAGGGCGGCGAGCACGACGGCCCACGGGCCCGGCAGGGCCAGCACGACCCCGGCCAGGATCCCGACCACCGTCATCAGCCAGGTGAGCTGGTTGGGCGTGACGGGGGTCTTGGCCAGCAGCCAGGTGGCGTAGATGGACAGGCGGCGCATGTAGAGCACGCCCGCCCAGTGCTCGCCGTTGCGGCGCTCCAGGTGGCCCGGGGGCTGGGCCACCTGGCGCAGCTCAGCTACCGAAGGCCCGGACATAGTCCTCAACCCGATCGCGGATCTCGGAGTCGCTCATGCGCAGGTGCTCCAGGATCGTGTAGCGGCCGGGGCGCGTGGCGGGCGCCAGCGCGACGGCCTCGGCGAACTGCTCCGCGCTCAGCCCGATCTCGGCCGGCGACACGGGCAGCCGGTGGCGGCGCAGGCATCCGGTGACCTGCGCGAGCCGGGCCTCGTCCTCCCTGAGGAAGAAGCAGAAGGCGGCACCGATGCCGGCGAGCTCGCCGTGGTTGGAGGTGCCCGGGAAGAGTTGATCCACGGCATGAAGGATCTCATGATCTCCGCCGCTCGACGGCCGCGAGGACCCGGCGATCACCATGGACATGCCCGACAGGATCAGCGACTCGGCCAGGACCGTCAGGAACGCGTCGGACTCGATCGAGTCGTCGCGCCCGATCAGCGCCTCGGCCGAGGTGCGGGCCATCGAGCAGGCCAGGCCGTCGATCGGCTCGCCGCGCTCGACGTTGCTGAGGATCCAGTCGTCGATGGCCGACAGGTTGCTGACCACGTCGCCCACGCCGGAGCGGACCAGCGACTCGGGCGCGTTGTGCACGAAGTCGAGGTCCACGAGGATCGCGAGCGGCATCGGCACGCCGAAGGAGCCCTTGCCGCCCTCGTACGTCAGCGAGGCCGTCGGCGAGCAGATGCCGTCGTGGGACAGGTTGGTGGCCACGGCGACCATGGGGATGCCGGCGAGCGAGGCGGCGTACTTGGTCGCGTCGATCGTGCGACCGCCGCCGACGCCCACCACCACCTCGTAGGCGCCCTTGCGCAGGTCGGCACCCAGCGAGACGGCCGCCTCGACCGACCCGTCGGCCACCCGGAACACCTCGGCCTCGTCGAGCGTGGGCGCGATCAGGCCCTCGATGTGGTCGCCCTGGCCGGGGCCGACCGCCACCGCGACGCGGCCGGAGGTCGCCACCCGGCTGTCGGCGAGCAGCGCGCCGAGCTGCGCCACCGCGCCCCGCCTGACCTCCATGGTCAGCGGCGCCGGCAGCATCCGCGCTAGGAGCGGCATGCGGCCCCCTCAGAAGCGGCTGGAAGCGGCATCGCGGCCCCCTCAGTAGCGGACGGCGATGGTGCGGGCCTTGGCCAGGTCGTCGTGGTTGTCCACCTCGACCCAGTCGACCTCGCCGATCGGCGCGACGTGGATCTGCTCGCCGCGCTCGATCATCTCCTGGTAGCCGTCCTCGTAGTAGAGCTGCGGGTCGCGCTCGAAGGTGGCCTGGAGCGCGTCGGCGAGCCGCTCGGCCGCGCCCGGCCGGATCAGCGTGGCGCCGATGTACTCGCCGTACGCCTCGGCCGGGTCCATGAGCTTGGTGATGCGCCTGACCGCGCCGCCGTCGAGGGTGACCTTCATCTCCTCGTCGGCGAGCTTCTTCACGTCGTCGACGGCGAGCAGGATGTCGCTGGTCTCGGGCGCGGACAGGAGCGTCTTCTCGACCGAGACGGGGTGGACGGTGTCGCCGTTGACGAGCAGCGCGCCCTGCGCGAAGTAGTCGCGGGCGCACCAGAGGGAGTAGGCGTTGTTCCACTCCTCGGCCTTGTCGTTGTGGACGAGGGTGAGCTTGACCCCGTGGCGGCGCTCCAGCTCCTCCTTGCGCTCGTGCACGGCCTGGGCGGCGTATCCCACGATCACCACGACCTCGCGCAGGTCGACCTCGGCGAGGTTGCGCAGCGAGATGTCCATGATCGTCGTCTCGCCGTCGACCGGCACGAGTGCCTTGGGCAGCGTGTCGGTGTACGGCCGCAGACGTCTTCCGGCTCCAGCGGCCAGCACCATTCCCAGCAACGTGCACTCCTCAGTCGAGCATGACTACCGTAGGCCCAAAGGTTAGTTGGCTTTCGGGCCTGTGCGGGTAATCCGCCGTTAGTCTTGCGTTCCCATGTCGGCCGCCTCGGCCGCCGGCTCCGGCGCGGAGCGGGGTGCGGCGAGCCAGCACGTGAGACTCTCCCAGCCGAAGAGCCCCCACAGGTAGAGCGCGAGGAGCGCGTAACCGAAGGTCATCACGCCGGCGACGCCCGCCAGCGCGATCACCAGCATCCGTCCCTCCCAGCCGAGGCCGAACGTGGACAGCCACGGCGGCGGGTAGACCCGCTGCCGCAGCCGGTACACCAGGTCGTAGTGGTGGAAGGCGAGCGCGCCGAGCAGCAGCATGATCAGCACGGGGTGGACGCCGTGGGCGAACCCGCAGGCCGCCACGAACGCGTACTCGATCACCCGCAGGACCGGCGGCACGAACCAGTCGAAGCGGCCGTCGTGCGGGTGGGAGCTGCCCGGCCCGGCCAGCAGCAGCGTCACGGCGGGCGCGAAGAGCGCCAGCCCGTCGCTCCCGGCCACGCCGAGCATCAGCAGGACGCCGGTGACGAACGCGCCGGCCACGACCGGCGGCAGCGGCGGGAGCTGGCCCGCCACGAGCGCGCCCATGCCGCGCGAGAGCGGCCCGTCGTCGCGGTAGGTGACGACCGTGCTCCTCGGCACCGGCGTCATGTGCACGGTGGTCATCGTGCCGACCTCGCGATCCGCCCGGTGGGCTGGTGGACACCGGTCATCGTGCCGACCTCACGATCCGCCCCGTGAGCTGGTAGAGGGCCGCGACGGCGCCCCAGGTGATGAGCGCCGCGAACGTCACGCGGGCGTTGAACAGCGCGGCGGTCACCGCGATAAGGGCCATCCGCTCGCCGATGGGCAGCACGATCATCTTCTTCGCCCAGTGGATCAGCGAGTCGCGCTCCAGCCGGTGGGACAGGCCCAGCACGCCCTGCGCGGGAGCGCCGGCGCGGCCGTCGGTCTCCTCCAGCAGCGAGCGCACCGGCTTGGCCCACAGCGCGCCGATCTTGGCCGCGTCGGCCACCGATCCCCCGTAGGCGAAGTCGATCGCGTGCCGTACGACCTGGACGATCATCGCGGCGACGGCGAGGTACCAGATCCCGTCGGGGCCGCCGTGCTGCCACGGCAGGCCGCCGGCGTAGCCGAGGGCGAGACCCGCGTAGACGACGTACTCCTTCAGCCGGTCGGCCATGCCGTCGGCCCACGCCCCGAGCGGCGTGAACGCGCGGGTGTAGCGGGCGAGCTGGCCGTCCAGGCAGTCGAGCACGAACGACAGGTAGACCAGCACCGCGCCCAGCACCATCGCGCCCCGCGTGCCGGCCGAGAACCAGACGGCCGCCAGGACGGCCAGGCCGACGGAGCAGCCCGTGACCGTGTTGGGCGTGAGCCTGAGCCGCGCCGCCGGGCGCACCAGGTGGCGCGACCAGGAGGAGACGAAGAACGTCGTGAAGAAGCCGTCCCGGTCCTTGACGGCGGTGTCGAGGCGCACCTGGTCCTCGTCCACCTCCGCGAGCCGGGTGATCGCGCCGTCGGCGCCCGCCTGCCCGGTCACCCGGTCGGCGTGCAGCGGGCCGAGCCGGGCCGCGCGGACCCGCGCCCCCGCCCTGACCAGCCCCACGAGCAGCAGGTCGACCGCCTCGACGGCGCTGACGGGGCCGAGCCGGCCGCTCTCGGCGAGGTCGGCCAGCTCCTCCGCGACGTCGGCGAGCGAGCCGAGGTCGGCCTCGCCCGCCTGGAGCACACCGCGGAAGGTGGCGTTGGCCTGCGGCACGGTGTGGAACGAGCTGGCCGCGGCCACCACCCGGCCGCCCTCCACCCGCAGAGGCGGGCGCAGCGGCCCGACATCGGCGTCGGAGGAGACGAGCGCGGCCGAGCCGCGCGCCGGATGCTGGAGCAGCAGGCCGAGCGCGTCGTTGTGGGCGACGAGGTCGGCGGGCAGCACGACGAGCGGGCCGGTCGAGCCGCGGGCCAGCTTGGCCACGGCGCGCAGGTCGGCGCCGAGCCCTCCGGCGTGGGCGGCATGCTCGGGCTCGGGCTGCTCGCCGTGCGCGAGCAGCGCGCCGCCGGGCGTCAGCACCTGGACGTCGCGGACGGAGAGCGCCGCGAGCTGGTCGCCGAGCCGGTCGAGCAACGTGCCGTCGGCGCAGGAGAGCCTGCATGCCGGGGTCGTGGCGAGCAGGACCACGGAGGCCGTGGAGCTCGCGCGGGTCAAGGAAGGTGTCAAGCGCAGGGTCCTCCCGGTCGTGAGGGAGTGCGTGGACTCAGCGTAGCGAGAGGGCGACGGGATATCACGGACCCAGACCGTTACGCTCCGGGTATGGATTCTGGGTTGCGCGCCGTCGGGGTCGTGCTGGCGGGCGGAGTGGGGCAGCGCATGGGGCTCGGCCGGCCCAAGCAGCTGGCCACCGTCGCCGGACGGACCATCCTTGAGCACTCGATCGCCCTGTTCGACGGCTCCCCCGACATCGACGAGGTCGTCGTGCTGATGACGCCGGGTCTCGTGGACGAGGCGAGGGAGCTGGTCGCGCGGGCCGGGTTCCGGAAGGTGACCAAGGTCGTCGAGGGCGGGGCGAGCCGTACGGAGAGCACCTGGCGGGCGCTGCGGGCGATCGGCGAGGACGAGTGCGACGTGCTGCTGCACGACGCCGTCCGGCCGTTGCTGGAGCCCCGGATCATCACGGACTGTGTGCGCGCGTTGCGGGATCACCGGGCCGTCGAGGTGGCCATCCCGAGCTCCGACACGATCTTCGCGGTCGAGCCGGGGCCCGGCGGGGAGACGATCACGGAGGTGCTGGACCGGTCACTGCTGCGCCGGGCGCAGACGCCGCAGTGCTTCCGCCTGTCGGTCATCAGGGAGGCGTACGAGCGGGCGCTGGCCGACCCGGGCTTCGCCGACCGGCCGGCGACCGACGACTGCGGGGTGGTGCTGCGCTACCTGCCTGACGTGCCGATCCACATCGTGCCCGGCAGCGAGCGCAACCTGAAGATCACCCATCCGGTGGACGCGCGGATCGCGGCGGCGCTGTTCGAGGCGTCACCCGTCCCGGCTCTGCCGGAGGAGGACGCGCTGGCGGGGCGGACGGTGGTGCTCCTCGACGCCGGGGGCGCGGGGGTGCGGGAGGCGGCGGAGCTGGCGTCCCGGCACGGGGCGCGGGCGGTGGTCCTGTCGTGCGAGCGCGACGGGCTGCGGCTGGACGACCCGCGCTCCCTGGCCAAGGCGCTGGCCGGGGTGGGGCGGATCGACCACCTCGTCCTCGCCGTCGCGGCGGGAGGGGCCGGGGGCCTCATGGAGGCGGCGGACGAGAGCGTGGCCGAGGCGGCGGTGTCCGGGTACCTGGGGCCGGTCAACGTGGCGCGGGCCGCGTACCCGCGGCTGATGGAGAGCGGCGGCGGCCTGCTGCTGTGCGTCCCGGCGGGGGCGGAGGACCCGCTGGGGGCGCCGGCCGAGGCGGCGGTGACGGCCCTGGCCCGGTCGCTGGCGGCCGCGTGGGCCGGCGAGGGGGTGCGGGTCAACTGCGTCACCGGCGGTGGGACGGCGGAGGAGACGGCCGGGGCGTGGCTGGCCGTGCTGGCGTCACGCCTCACGGGCCAGGTCGTGGACGCGTCGTCGGCGCGCTGACCTGTGGGGGCGCGCGCACCCGTTGGAACGGTGGACGCGCGCCCGAGACGGACGGGTCAGTGGAGTGAGAGGTGGCCCTGCTGGGGCGACGGGCGGGCCAGCTTGCGCGGGCTGGTCAGGAAGCCCCAGCCCCACGAGACGTGCATGGTGGCGTACACCAGCGGCAGCCTGGCCTTGACCTTCATCGGGTAGCCGCTGCCGGTCAGCACCGAACCGCCCAGGATGGCCAGCAGATAGCCGCCCGGGATGATCAGCCCGAGCGGGAAGAACGGCGAGACGACCAGCCCGAGCGCCATCGCCAGCACGGCGGCCGGCGGCGCGAGGTAGCGCAGGTTGATCGTGCCCTCGTGGGTGCGTGAGACGACGCGCCGCCAGCGGCCGTAGTGGAAGTACTGCTTGGCCAGCGCCTTGACGTTGGGCCGGGGCCGGTAGGTCACGCGCATGCGGGGCTGGAACCACACCAGGCCGCCGCTCTGGCGGATGCGGTGGTTCATCTCCCAGTCCTGGGCGCGCTGGAAGTGCTCGTCGTAGCCGCCGACCCGGTCGAGCGCGGAGCGCCGGAACACGCCCAGGTAGACGGTGTCGGCCGGGCCCGCCGTGCCGCCCACGTGGAAGGCGGCGGCGCCCACGCCGATCTTGGACGTCATGGCGCAGGCGACGGCCTGCTCGAAGGCGGTCACGCCCTCGGCCGCCATGACGCCGCCCACGTTGTCGGCGCCGGTCTCCTCCAACGTCTCGACCGCCACCCGCAGGTAGTCGGACGGCAGCATGGCGTGCCCGTCGACCCGGGCGACGACGCCGCTGCGCGAGGCCGCGATGGCGGCGTTGAGCGCGTTGGGGGTGCGGCCCGTCGGGTTGGGCACGACGACGACCCTCGGGTCGGCCGCCGCGATGGCGTCGGCGACCTCCTGGGTGCGGTCTTGGGACGGTCCGACGGCGAGGACGACCTCGATCTCGCCGGGATAGCTCTGGGCGAGGACCTGGTCGACGGCCTCGCGAAGATGCCGCTCCTCGTTGAGGACGGGCATGACGACGGAGATGGGCGGCCAGCTACGGGTCTCCGCTGGCGCGTGCGGCGAGTCGGGGAACTGCTTCATGGCGGGGCTCACGCTACTGTACGAGCAGGGGAGGAGGGCAATCGAAAGCCCGATCCTCGCGGCGGAACAAGAGGGGGACGGATGCGCGACCCGGGCGAGGAGGACGCTGGGGTACACGTGGGCGGCGACGCCTACGGCGGCGTCAGGCTCGCACCCGGTCGCAGGCGCAGGCCGGGCCGCGGCGCGAAGGCGCGCCGGCGCAACCTGATCATTTCGGGCCTGCTGTCCGCGAGCGTCCTCGTCGGCACCGGCGTGGTGTGGGCGACCCCCCGGCAGATCGGCACGGTGGACGCCGGGGTGACCGAGCCGGTGTCCCGCGGCGCGATGAACATCCTGCTCGTCGGCGTGGACAAGCGCGACGACCTCACCCGCAAGCAGCAGAACCAGCTCAAGCTGGGTCGCGAGGTCGGGCAGCGGACCGACACGATGATGGTCATCCACCTGTCCGAGGACCATCGCAAGATCACCGTGGTGAGCCTCCCCCGTGACACCTGGACGACCATCCCGGGCAAGGGCCAGCACAAGATCAACTCCGCGTATCAGTTCGGCGGGCCGAGGCTCGCCAAGGAGACCGTGGAGCAGGTGACCGGGCTGTCCGTCAACCGCTACATCGAGGTCAACGTCCTCGGCTTCATCGACGTCGTGGACGCGCTCGGCGGGGTCACGGTCTGCACCCCGGTGCCCATCAACGACCCCAAGACGGGGCTCGCGCTCACCGCCGGCACCCACGAACTGCACGGCGCCCAGGCGCTCGGCTACGCCCGCACCCGCGCCACGGCCCGTTCCGACCTCGACCGCATCGACCGGCAGCAGCAGGTGATCTCGGCGCTGCTGGACCGCGCCCTCAGCGCCGGCACGCTCGCCAACCCGGGCAAGCTGGCCGGGTTCGTCAACTCGACGCTGCGCACCATCAAGGTCGACCCCGACGACGGGCTGACGGGGCTCGTCGAGCAGATGCGCGACGTGTCGCTGGACGACGTCGCGTTCGCCGACGTGCCGCTCAAGAACGTCGACTTCAAGGCGCCGACCGGCGAGTCGGCGGTGCTGTGGGACGACGTGGCGGCGCGCGAGCTGTTCCGCCGGATCGCCGCCGACGAGGACCTCGTCAAGCCCAGCCCCTCGCCGTCCTCCTCCACCTCGGCCACCGCCAAGCCCACGGGCAAGCCCGCCGGCGAGGCGATCCCGCCGGAGCGCATCGCCGTCACGGTCAAGAACGGCACGCTCGTCACGGGGCTCGGCGCGCGGACGAAGGAGGCGCTGGTGGCGGCCGGGTTCCGCGTGCCGGACCAGCCCGGCAACACCACGAACAAGGACTACAAGAAGACGGTCATCCGCTACGCCCCCGACCGCGAGGACTCCGCCCGCACCGTCGCGGCCGCGATCCCCGGCGCGGAGCTGCGCGAGGCCGGCGACGTCAAGGGCGTCGAGGTCATCGTGGGCACCGACGATCCCAAGATCCAGAAGCCGGTCGTGCAGACGCCCGGGGCTAAGCCCTCGTCAACCGCCACGCCGGCTGCGAAAACGGCAACTCAGAACATATGCAAGAAATAGGCATAAGTGTTCTTACTTCGGGCACTGGACCGTCATGGTGGTCAAGTATTGGCGGGAGGACCCCTGTACGGTTGTGCGCGTCGTCGGTGACCTCGACGTGGCCGGAGCCCCGCGCCTGCGGGCGGAACTCGACCACGTCCTGGCCAGGAGCGACTCCGCCAACGTGGTCATTGACCTGACAGAGGTCCCGTTCTGCGACTCGGTGGGGCTGGGAGTGCTGGTGGGCGCGTTCAACCACGTGCACCACTCACGCGGCCGGATGATCCTCGTACTGGTGGACGGCATGATCAGCCATCTGTTCACGATCACGAACCTGGACCGTCACTTCGAGACGGCCTCGTCGATCGAGGAGGCCTGCTCGGCCATGTCGGCCGCGGCGGCCTGACCCGCGGCGGCCGGTCTCGGCCCTTTCCCCTGTGACCCCTTGGGACCCCCCGGCACCCCTGGCCGGCGGACGCGCCTCAGCCCGTCGTCCAGCGACGGAGTTCGTCGGGGTTGCGTACCACCCAGATGTTCTTGATCCGGTCGCCCGTAGGTGGTGCCCGATCTGAGTACCGCGCTGCGTCGCATCGAGGCCCACTGCCTGCCGCTGGAGAACGCTCGTTCCCTGGAGGTCTACGGGTGCCCCAGCGCCGTCAACCGCCTTCTCGTCCTCAACGCGGAACACCAGCCTGGACGCGGCACCGTCCTGCTGCTCCGGGAAACCGTCGGATTCTGAACCGCCCGCCGGGCGACTTCCCGTCCGCCATGGTCGCGGCGCCGGTACTCGCCAGGACGGGAACACACGTCCCCTGCGCCGCGCACATCCCCCGTACTGGATACTCGAAGGCCGGACGGCCGCCTCGCGCCTCACCGCTCCCCCGGCCCTCGGGGGTCACCCCAAGGGCGGGCCGAGGAGGGGCAGACGGCCGTGCCGCCTGACCGACGTGACAGGGGAGGCTGCTGTGAGACTCGGAGTGATGTTCGACCGCGACCTGGCGCCGGAGCTGCTGGTGCCGTTCGCCCGCGAGCTGGACGGCCTGGGCGTGGCCGACCTGTGGGTCGTGGAGGACCTGGGATGGACGGGCGCCGTGTCCTCGGCCGCGACCGCGCTGGCCGTGACCGAGCGCATCCGGGTCGGCATCGGCATCACCCCCGCCCCGCTGCGCAACCCGGCGCTCCTTGCGATGGAGCTGGCCAACCTGGCCCGCCTGCACCCCGGCCGGCTCGCCGCCGGCATCGGGCACGGGGTCCAGGACTGGATGCGCCGGGTCGGCGCCGCCGCCCCCTCGCCGATGGCGTTGCTGGAGGAGACGATCACCTCCGTGGGGGCGCTGCTGCGCGGCGAGACCGTCACCCTGCACGGCCGGGCCGTTCACCTGGACGGGGTCTCCCTCGTGCACCCGCCCGCCGAGCCGCCGCCCCTGCTGGCCGGCGTGGTGAAGCCGCGCTCGCTCGCGCTGTCGGGCCGCGTGGCGCAGGGCACGATCATCCCCGAGGGCCTGGAGCCCGCCCGCATTCCCGGCATCCTTCAGCAGATCGGCGCCTCGGACGGCCATGAGCTGGTGGCGTTCACGTTCCTGTGCGTCGGCGACGACACCCCCGAGGTGATGCGGGTCGCGCTGGAGGAGCAGGCCACGTTCCTGGGGGTGGCGCCCGAGGACGTCTTCATGGCGGCGGGGTCTCCGAAGGAGGCGGCCGAGCGGGTGCGGGCGCTGTGGGAGGCGGGGGCGACGACGGTCGCGGTGCGGCCGATGGGCGACGATCCGCTGTCCCACGTGCGCGAACTCCTCTCCGCCCTCTGAACTCTGCAGAAGATCTCGCGGCGGAAATGCGGCCGAACGGTGGATCCCCACTCGGCCGGATGGCCGATGGCGCAGCGGCGCGGCCAGACGACGATCACCCCATGAGACGGATTCTGGGGGCGATGGCGGCGGCGTCGGCGGTGGCCGTGCTCGCGACGGTCACGGGCGGCTGCGGGGTCGAGCTGGACGCGAAGGAGGTGCACGAAAGCCGCGCGTTCGCGCACGCAGGCGGGCAGCTCACCGTCAGGAGCTCGATGGGCGGTCTGCGGATCCTGCCGGGCGAGCCGGGCGCGGTGCGCGTGGACCGCTGGGTGCGCGGCAAGGCGGCGGGCGAGGACAACGCGTCCTGGTCGCTCAAGGACGGGGTGCTGCGGCTCGGCGCCGACTGCACGATGGTGTTCGGCGACTGCGGCGCCCGGTATCACGTCCGGGTGCCGCCCGGCGTGCGGCTCGTCGTGGAGGGTTCGGAGGAGGGCGTGATCCTCGACGACCTCACCCAGGACGCCGACGTGTCGGCGCACGGACCGATCAAGGCCAACGGCACGTCCGGACGGCTGCGGCTGAACGGGGACGACGGGCTGGTCGCGGGCGAGCGGCTGAAGTCGGCGAGCGTGCGGGTGCGGACCCGCGAGGGGGCCGTCCGGCTGTCGTTCGACGTGCCGCCGTCGCAGGTGGACGTGGTGTCGGACGACGGGTACGTCAGGACGACGGTGCCCAAGGGGGCGTACCGGGTGACGGCGGAGAGCCGGTACGGCGACGAGCGCTCGGAGGTCAAGAACGTCCCGAGCGACCGGACCATCGTGGCGAAGAGCACATCGGGAAACATCGACGTCCTCGCCCGCTGACGCCTGGCCACCCCGGCGGCGCGACCGGGACCAGGACTGGGACCGGGAGCTGGGGCGGGACCAGGAGCTGGGGCGGGACCGGCGAGACCGGGAGCGGCCCGTCGGGCACTCGTCCGACGGGCCGCTCTGCCTGGGACTTGGAAGCTGGGACTTGGGGACTGGAGAACTCGGAGTGAGGGCTACCGGTCGGCCGCGAAGATGGCGGCGTAGTGGCCGCCCTCGCCGTCCACCTGCACCGGCCGCAGCCCCTTGGCCTTGAGCTGGTCGAAACGCTTCTGGTAGCCGGAGCCGCTCATCTCGACGTAGTGGGCCCACGACTTGAGGCCGTCCTTGCGCCACACGGCCGTGTAGGTGCCGTCGGGCGCGACCGCGATTTCGGTCGGCCGATACCCGCGCTTCGTCCGGGACTTGAACTCGGCCTCGTGCTGGGAGAGCGTCTTGCCGACGGTGCAGTCCCAGTCACCGCGCGTGCCCTGCGTCCAGACGGCCACGTACCGGGTGTCGCCGGCCGTGCCGTACGCGTCGACCGACGTGAGCGCGTACCCGCGGCTCTTGGCCGAGGAGTTGGCCGCGGCGAGCTGGCTGCCGCTCAGCCCGTGCTTGGCGAAGAACTTCGCGCCGGTCTTCGCGAACGCGGCCACGAACCGCGCGCCGTCACCGGCCCCGGTGGCCGCCACCGAGACCGGCTGCATCCCGCCCTTCAACGCCTGGTCGAACCGCTGCTGGTAACCCTTGGCCGACATGCCCTGGTACAACGCCCAGGGCTGCACGCCATCCTTGATCCACACTGCCGCGTACCGGCCGCCGCCGGACACGTCCACGGCCACAGGCCGGTACCCCTGGCTGCGCAACCTCTCGAAGCGCACCTTCTGCTCGGCCGCGCTCACACCGTGGTAGGCCATGAAGGCCGTCCCCTGGGCGTTCGCGGCGGGCGCCGCCATCACGGCCACGGGAACGGCTGCTCCGACGGCCATGGAGGCGGCGATTGCGATCTTCCTGACAGTCCTCACGGCTCTCTCCCATGCAGAAATTTTTACTGTTTTGGGGGATACGGATGACCATAACAGGCCCCTCCTGAACAACCGCCGACCGGGACGACAGCCTCAAGGACGGCACTCCCAGCGGCTCCGCCCGCCACCCCGCATGCCGCGACCAGAGTGATCACCTCGCCGCAGAGGAGACGTCCAACGCCTATCGAACATCCAACGTTGGACGTAGGATGTCCGCTCATAATCTCCTCCCGTCAGGAAGGGCGAGGACATGCACGATGGCCACCCCCCGGAGAGCCGTACCCGGCACTCCCGCCGCCGCCGTGCGAGCGCCGTGATGGTGCTCGCCGGCTTACTCGTCAGCACATTCACCGCGCCGGCGTCCGCGACGCCGGCCGGCACCTCCCAGGCTGGCACCTTTCAGGCCGACACCTCCCAGGCCGACACCTTCCAGGCCGGTACGACCGCCGGCACCGCACCGTTCGTGGACGAGCAGGTGCTCTACAAACAGGGCGACTTCGGATACGGCTGCTTCCGGATCCCCGCGGTGGTGCGGGCCACCAACGGCATGCTCCTGGCGTTCGCCGAGGGGCGGGTGAAGGACTGCGGCGACGACGAGGACATCGACCTCGTGCTGCGCCGTTCCGCCGACGGCGGGCGAACCTGGGGACCACTCCAGGTGGTCTCGGAGGGCAACGGCACGACCCATGGCAACCCCGTGCCGATCGTCGACGAGCGCACCGGTCGCGTCGTGCTGGTGAGCACCCACAACGGCGCGGAGCCGTGCCCGAACGGCTGTGACCGCGACCCCTGGGTGCAGTTCAGCGACGACCACGGGGCGACCTGGTCGGCCGCCAGGGAGATGACCGAGGGCAAGCGCCCGGGGTGGAACTTCTGGTACGCCACCGGCCCGATGCACGGCATCCAGCTCAAGCGCGGCCCGCACGCCGGCCGGCTGGTCGTCGGGGCGAACTTCGAGAGCTGGGACCGGGTCGGCGAGCACGTCTACGGCACGCACCTGCTCTACAGCGACGACAGCGGCGTGAGCTGGAACATCGGCGCCGAGACGTCCCGCGACGACGGCACGGTCATCGCCCAGGAGGTCACCGTCGTCGAGCTCACCGACGGCCGGATCTACGCCTCGGCCCGTGAGCGCGGCACCGACGAGGGCAGCCGGGCGTACGCGACCAGCAGCGACGGCGGCGAGACGTGGGACGCCCCGTTCCGCACCATGCCGGCGCTGGCGATGACCGACGTCCAGGCGTCGCTGCTGCGCTTCAGCGACGAGCGCGTCCTCTTCTCCTCGCCGATGCACCCGGGCGCCCGGGAAGCGATGGGGATCCGGTCGTCCTACGACGAGGGGCGCAGCTTCGAGACCTGGAACGAAGGCAAGGTCTTTTACTGGGGACCGTCGGCGTACTCGGACATGGTGCGTCTGGACGGTGACGAGGCGGCCCTGATGTACGAGGCCGGCACCATCACTCCGTACGAGCAGATCCGGTTCGCGCGGTTCAACGAGGCGTACCTGGAGACGCCGAACGGCACCCCGCCCGGCATCCCCGAGCCCCCGGCGCCCGGCCCGACGACGCCGGACGGTTCGCCGTACCGCAACAAGGCGTACGTCCGCGGCGGCGCGCAGACCACCGACGGGAAGTTCGGCGACGGGCTGGCCCTGGACCGGGTGGACGACCGGGTGGAGCTGGCGTTCAACGACTCCGTCGACCTCGGCGCGAGGGACTTCACGCTGACCTCCTGGATCCGGTACTCGGACAAGGCCGGGGCGCACGCGATCCTCTGGTTCTACCGGGTGAACCGGGGCACCAACCCGCCGGCGCTGTGGCTGCGGGCCGAACCGGCCAGCAACCGCATCCGGGCGGTCCTCTCCGTCGACCGGTTCAACGTGACCGTGCAGTCGCCGAGCGCGTACAACGACGGGCAGTGGCACTTCGTGGCGCTCCAGCGGGTACGCGGCGAGCTCCGGCTCCTGGTGGACGGCGCGCAGGTCTCGTCGGCGGCGGCGCCGGCCGGTTCGCTGACCCTCGGCAAGGAGTTCGGGCTCGGGGGAGTCCACATCGGGCAGCGGATGGACGGTGTGGACCGCTTCCACGGCACGCTGGACGAGGTACGCGTCTACCGGCGCGCCCTCACCGGCGCCGAGCTGGACCTGATCCGACTGCGGAACCTCCCGATCGGCGGTCAGCTCGGGCTGCGGCTGCCGTTCGACCAGGTCGGCTGAGAGGACACGAACCGCTTCACGATGGCGCTCACCGGTTCCCGGCGAGCGCCATCGCCGCGTCCTGACGGTCCCCGGATGCCGGTGGTGGATCAACGAGCGGCCGAGGACATCCCACGTCCTGTCGGCCAGCCGCGCCGATGTCCCGGACGAGCAGCGGGACGACCACGCCGCGAACGCCCCAGGCCGTCTTGAGGGAGCGGCGACCGATCCGCGTCCGTCCGGTGGCCCCTCCATGTCGTCGACGTAAACTTTCCCGCTTCGCCTGGCCTTACCGGACCGAGAGGTGGGATGTTCTGAGACAAGGTCTACGACGAGCCTGGAGGCAGCATGCGTACGCGTGACAGCGCGTCGCTTCAAGAGCGCATCGTCGCCCTGATCCACGAGCGCGGGCTGGCCCCCGGGGCGCCGATGCCGACCGAGGTCCAGTTGATGGATCTGCTCGGGGCGAGCCGGAACAGCGTCCGCGAGGCCGTGCGGGCCCTGAAGGCGTTGGGCATCGTCGAGATCCGGCACGGCCACGGAACGTTCGTCGGGCACGCGTCGCTCGACGTCCTGACCCCGTCGCTGGCCTTCCAGGTGCGTTCGGGGCCGGGCGGCGGGATCCGCGCGCTGCACGACCTGGTCGAGGTACGCGAGCTGCTCGAGACCGAGCTGATCGGCCAGGTGGCCCAGAACACCAGCGCCCCCCGGCTCGCCGCGCTGAACTCCCTGGTCAATGGCATGGATCGGGACCGGGAAGCCGATCGGGCGTTCCACGCACTGCTCTACGAATCGTGCGGCAACGAGCTGGTGCTACAGCTGATCGGCCTGTTCTGGGACGTCTACCACGAGGTCGAGCCGACGCTCGGCCCCCCGGAGGAGCGGACCGCGGAGATCGTCGTCAACCACCGCCGGATCGTGGCCGCGCTTCGCGCTCGGGACGCCGAGGCCGCACGGGAGGCGATGCGGCTGCACTTCCGCGACGTCAAGGCGCGCATCGCTCGCGCGGAGGCGCGGTCGGTACCCGCACCGACCTGACCCGGCCGCCGCCCTCTCCTCGCCGTGTCGGGCGTCCTCGATGGGTCAGGGCGAGGGGGTGGGACTGCTTCGAAGCCCGAGGTGGCGGGCGATCCGAGGAAGCCTGCGAGCCACCTCCTGCTCGTCGTCGAAATCCCAGTCCTCGCCGCGGGGAACGCCGCCGATCGCCGGAACCAACGGGAAAGCACCGGAAACGCGACAAGCCTCCGCGGCCTCGCCGAGCCCGTCCGAACCCTGCCCTGTCACGCGCTCGTAGGCGTGGTGCGCCACGTAGGCGAGAACTTCGAACTCGGGACTCTCTTCCCTCATCTGCTCGGGATCCGACGGCCGGCGCTTCCTGCCGCTGGCATACGCCTTGTCCAGCTCCAGCAGGTGCAGCACCTGAGGCACCTCGATCAGCCGATCGGGGCAGTCCGCAACGGACTCGAAGGTCTCACGTCCCAGGCTCACGAGCCAGCTCACGAAATACTCGAAACCGTCGAGCGAACCACTGAGGAACACGAACCAGTACGCCGCATACAGGTCGACGGTGCAGCCGCGATTCTGGGTGATCGTCCACCAGACCTCATAGTCGACGATCTCTTCGACCGGCCGGCGCGAAAGCTCGTCCACCAACCACGCGACACGCGCCTTCCTCCTGCCGGCCTCCACGCCGGAACGCTCGATCAGACCCCAGAAGTCATCGACGTCCATGCCGCATGATGCCGGCATCCCAGGGCCACAGCGTAAAGATCACGCAGCTTGGAGGGCGCAGTCACTGCGTGTACCCGTGGAGACGGTCCAGGTCGACGAGGAGAATCTTCGGGTCGGTCTCGGCCGCGGAGGTGAGGTCAGTCGCGAAACCCGATCCCCCGTAGCAGGCCAGGACGGTGTCGCGCGTGTCGTACCCCTTGCCTTCGAGCAGCGCCCGCGCCCGCTCAAGCCGTGCGAGGTGCGCACGTCCCATCACCTCGCCCCACTTGGCCTCACCCAGCGACAGGACGCGCCGCGGCCGGCCCGGTTCCTGCGCGGCGAGAACGGCCACGTCGATCTCGATCTGGGACCGGCGCGCCGGATCGGGGACCGTCCCGGCTCCGACCTCGGCCGGGAAGTCGCCGTAGAGGTTCTGGTCCGCGTCGACGGCGAAGTCACGACACAGCATCTCGAAGTGCGGCCCCACGACCTGCGCCAGAAAGCTCTGCCGGACCGAGCCCCACACGCGCTCCGCCCGATGGATCTCCAGCTCGGGCCACCGCCGTCGCATGATGGCCTCGTAGAAGGTGATCAACGGCTCCACGATGCGGTAACGGGCGCGTCCGGAACGGAACAGGTCAGGCTCGCGTGCGACCAGCGCGCAGTCTTCCAGGACATGGAGCGGATGGGTGATCTGATCGGACTTCCGTCCGACGTAGCTGGCGATGCCGCCGTTGGTGGAGTTGCCGCTCGCGATGGCGGCGAGCACGGAGTGGTAGAGGGCGGGGTCCCGGATCTCGGGCTCCTCGGCCAGCAGGTAACGCGCCTCGCGGAACAGCGGCGTCTGCGGGTTGAGGACGGTGCGGATCACCCAGGCGTCGAAGTCGTCCAGGTCCGCGGGCACGTCACCTTGAGTGAACTCGTACCGGTACGCCGGAGTCCCGCCCAGAACGGCATGAACCTGCACGGCGAGCCTCGGATCCGTGATGCCCCAGAAGTCGGCTGCTTCCCGATAGCGGAAAGGATGGATGACGAGTTCAAGCCCCGCGCGGCCACGCAGCGGGGCCTGGCCCGCCAGCAGTCCGCCCATCACGGACATGGCCGACCCACACAGGACGAGCCGTGCCCGGCTCTGGCGCCCGCTGCCGCCGGGGCCGAGCTCACGCTGGATGATCGACGGCAGCGCCGGCGAGCTCCTGGACAGGAACGGGAACTCGTCGATGATCACCGGCACCTGCCGGTCACGGAAGGCCCGGAAGAGGAGGATGATCGCGTCGTTCCAGTCCCTCGGCGGGATGTCGACGACCTCACGCGTGTAGCGCGTCAGAGCCTCGGTGAACAGCCGCAACGACTCGGCCTCGGTAGCCTCGGTGGCGGCGAAGTACATGCCGCCCGCGGCTTCGGTCAGGGCTTGGAGGAGAAAGCTCTTCCCCTGACGCCGACGCCCGGAGACCACGCCGAGAGCCGCGCCGTTCTGACCCGTGACTGGTCCCTTGCCGGCCACGAACCGGAAGAGCCCTTCCCATTCGCGGGCACGGCCGAAGACCCGCTCTGGCTTGGTGATCACTACGCGCCCTCCACCGCCGCAAAGCTGCAGAACCACACTTCTCAGAAGTGTACTTCTGTTATCGGCGCTATGGGGCGCCTCAGAGCGGCGTCGCACGATTCGACCTGACGCCGCCAGCCCGGCGGGCGCCCAACAACAGATGGTGGTGGACAGCAGCGCTGGAGCGTAGGCAAAGTGGCTACAGAGCTGGAGGCCACGCTGGTGACACGCCTCTCGGCGACCCTCGTCAGGCAGAAGGCCGCCGAAGCGACGCGAGCGACGGCGGCCGACCTGGCGCGAAGAGGCTACGTCCACCGCGACATCGGTTACCTGCTGGGCATGTCGCATCAGGCCGTAGGAAAACTGCTGAACGAGGGTGAGCAGGACAGGGCCGCTCCCGCGGACGATGCCGGTACGCGTCCCCTGGCGCTTTCCCTCAAGGAAATGCTTGATCGGCTTCACATGACGCGCGACACAGAAGCACTGTTGCGTTCATACCTGCTCGAGGCGGCCGCAGGCGATCCGATGGACCGCAAGCTGAACAGGCTGAGGACACTCGGCAAGCAACTACTCCACGGCAGACGACGGAGGCTGACAGACGCTTGATCTCGTGTGGCCGCCCAGCGTTGGCGCCGGATCGCTGAGGGTCCTCAGCCGAACGCCAGGACGACCACGATGGCTTCCCTATGCCACATCCACTGGCGCTTCTGAAACTCTCCAGGTATTTCTGGGGATGGAGCGACCGGCCGCCTGTGGTCTGCGTCGTTGTGAGGCGTCATGGCCCACGAGTGGCGGAGCGGGTTCTGGCTGGGGGTTCGGGGGGCCGTGCCCCCCGATGTGGCTGCCCGAGCCCATACGCGCGAAGCGCGTCCAGGCGAGGACCTTACTGGTGGGCCCCAGACCTCCCCTGGAGGGACTACTTCAACAACTGCCGGGCCATCACCATGCGCTGGATCTGGTTGGTGCCCTCGTAGATCTGGGTGATCTTGGCGTCGCGCATCATGCGCTCCACCGGGAAGTCTCGCGTGTACCCGTACCCGCCCAGCAGCTGCACCGCGTCCGTGGTGATCTCCATGGCGGCGTCCGAGGCGGCGCACTTGGCGGCGCTCGACAGGAACGTGAGGTCCTTCTGCGGCTGCCCGTGCATGGCGAGCTCCGACTTGGCCGCCGCGTGGTAGGTGAGCTGCCGGGCCGCCTCGAGCTTCATGGCCATGTCCGCGAGCATGAACTGCACGCCCTGGAAGTCGGCCACCGGCTTGCCGAACTGCTTGCGCTCCTTCACGTACCCGACCGCGAAGTCCAGGGCGCCCTGGGCGATGCCGAGGGCCTGGGCGGCGATGGTGACGCGGGTGTGGTCGAGCGTGGCGAGGGCGGTCTTGAAGCCCGTCCCCGGCTCGCCGATCATGCGGTCGGCGGGGATGCGGACGTCCTCCAGGATGACCTGGCGGGTCGGCGACGCCTTGATGCCGAGCTTGCGCTCCTTCGGGCCGAAGGAGACGCCCTGGTCCGACTTCTCCACGACGAACGCGGAGATGCCGCGCGCCCCGGCGGACGGGTCCGTCACGGCCATGACCGTGTAGTACTCGGACACGCCCGCGTTGGTGATCCACATCTTGGCGCCGTTGAGCACGTAGTGGTCGCCGTCGAGGACCGCGCGGGTCTTCATGGACGCCGCGTCCGAGCCGGCCTCGGCCTCCGACAGCGCGTACGAGAACATCGCCTCGCCGCTGGCGACCGGCGCGAGGTAGCGCGCCTTGAGGTCCTCGGAGGCCGACAGGAGCAGCGGCACGGTGCCGAGCTTGTTCACGGCCGGGATGAGTGAGGACGACGCGCAGGCCCGCGCCACCTCCTCGATGACGATGACCGCGGCGAGCGCGTCCGCCCCCGCGCCGCCGTACTGCTCGGGGACGTGGACGGCGTGCAGGTCCGCCGCGACGAGCGCCTTGTAGACGTCCCAGGGGAACTCCCCGGTCTCGTCGGCCTCGGCGGCCTGCGGGGCGATCTTCTCGCTGGCGAGGGCCCGGACCGTCTCCCGGAGCATGTCGTGCTCTTCGGTGGGCGCGTAGAGAGGGAAGCTCATGCTCAGATACTAGGACGTCCGACCAGTTTGTTACCAGCCGGTACGGTTTGTGAAATGGCACAGGTGGCACAGAACGAGATAACGCGGGCCGGTAACATGCCCTGGCGCATCGAAAGGAGCCGACACGTGCCATATCGCCTCACGGTGATCGGGACCGGATACCTGGGCATCACCCATGCGGCCTGCATGGCGGATCTCGGATTCGACGTCCTGGGCCTCGACATCGACGCCGACAAGATCGATCGGCTCAACAACGGTGAGCTGCCGATCCACGAGCCCGGCCTCGAACCCGTACTGCGCCGCGGGCTCGACTCGGGCCGCCTGCGTTTCACCACCTCCTACGAGGAGATCGCCGAGTTCGGCGACGTTCACTTCATCTGTGTCGGCACCCCGCAGAAGCGCGGCGAGTACGCCGCCGACGTCTCCTACATGGACGCGGCCATCGACTCCCTCGCCCCGCTCCTGAACCGGGAGTGCCTGGTCGTCGGCAAGTCCACCGTGCCCGTCGGGACCGCCGGCCGCCTGGCCGACCGGCTCGCCCGCCTCGCCCCCGCCGGCGTCCAGGCCGAGCTGGCCTGGAACCCCGAGTTCCTGCGCGAGGGCTTCGCCGTCCAGGACACCCTCAAGCCGGACCGCATCGTCATCGGCGTCCGCTCCGAGCGGGCCGAGAAGGTGCTGCGCGAGGTCTACGAGCCGCTGGGCGAGGTGCCCATGGTCGTCACCGACTTCGCGACGTCCGAGCTGGTCAAGACCGCGGCCAACGCCTTCCTCGCCACCAAGATCTCCTTCATCAACGCCATGGCCGAGGTCTGCGAGGCCGCGCACGCCGACGTCAAGCAGCTCTCCGAGGCGCTGGCGTACGACGACCGCATCGGGGGCCGGTTCCTCAACGCCGGGCTCGGGTTCGGCGGCGGCTGCCTGCCCAAGGACATCCGGGCGTTCATGGCCCGGGCCGGCGAGCTGGGCGCCGACCAGGCGCTGACGTTCCTGCGCGAGGTGGACGCCATCAACATGCGCCGCCGCGCCCGCATGGTGGACCTGGCCCGCGAGCTGGCGGGCGGCTCGTTCCACGGCTGCACGGTCGGTGTCCTGGGCGCCGCGTTCAAGCCGAACTCCGACGACATCCGCGACTCCCCCGCGCTCGACGTGGCGGTCACGATCGGCCACCAGGGCGGCCGGGTCACGGTCTACGACCCGATCGCGCTGGACAACGCCCGCAAGGCGCACCCCGAGCTCAGCTACGGGGAGTCGGCTCTGGAGGCGGTGCGCGGCGCCCACGTGGTGCTGCTGCTGACGGAGTGGCAGGAGTTCGTGGAGCTGGACCCGGAGGAGCTGGGCGCCGCGGTGGCCACCCGCCGCATCGTGGACGGCCGCAACGCGCTCAACGCCGAGGCGTGGCGGTCGGCGGGCTGGCATTATCGCGCCCTCGGGCGGCCGTGATCTTTCCATCTTTTACGGCACAGCCACCCCACCCGCCACCCACCGCACGGGGCTGAGGGCCTCCAGGAAGACGGCCTCTGACCGGATGACGGCGGGCCGCCGTCACGGCGTCCTCTTGACCATGGCTTCCGTGAAAAGCGCGACCGTGGCCTCCGTCGAGCGGCGGAGGCCACGGCCGTTTCAGCCCTCGGCTGCCCGCGCGCCCATCGTGGACGCCTCCGCGCGCAGGCGTTCGCCCTTGGCGTGGGCCTGTTCCTTCAGCCGGTCCTGGAACTCCTCCATGCGACGCCGGAGCTCCGGGTCGGCGGCGGCCAGGATGCGCACGGCCAGCAGCCCCGCGTTCCGCGCCCCGCCCACGGCGACCGTGGCCACCGGCACCCCGGCGGGCATCTGGACGATCGACAGCAGCGAGTCCATCCCGTCGAGGTACTTCAGCGGCACCGGCACCCCGATGACCGGCAGCGGCGTCACCGAGGCCAGCATGCCCGGCAGGTGGGCCGCGCCGCCCGCCCCGGCGATGATGACCTTGAGGCCGCGCCCGGCGGCCTGCCGGCCGTAGTCGATCATCTCGACCGGCATCCGGTGCGCGGAGACCACGTCGGCCTCGAACGGCACGCCGAACTCGGCCACGGCCTCGGCCGCCGCCCGCATGACGGGCCAGTCGGAGTCGCTGCCCATGACGATGCCGACGCTCACGTGTACTCCCCCGTGGTCAGGTAGACGGCGGCGTGCTGGGCGCGGGCGCGGACCTGGTCGAGGTCGTCGCCCAGCGCGGTCACGTGCCCGATCTTGCGGCCGGGTCGTACCTGCTTGCCGTAGAAGTGCACCTTGACGCCCGGGTCGTGGGCCATCACGTGCTCGTACCGCTTGAACAGGTCGGGGTCGTCGCCGCCGAGCAGGTTGGCCATGACGACCACCGGGGCGGCCATGGCGGGTGAGCCGAGCGGCAGGTCGAGCACGGCCCGCAGGTGCTGCTCGAACTGCGACGTCCGGGCGCCCTCGATGGTCCAGTGGCCGCTGTTGTGGGGCCGCATGGCCAGCTCGTTGACGACCAGCGCGTCACCCGAGTCGAACAGCTCCACCGCGAGCAGCCCGGTCACGCCGAGCTCGTGGGCGATGCGGAGCGCGATGTTCTGCGCCTGCGCGGCGCGCTCCGGGTCGAGGCCGGGCGCGGGGGCGAGCACCTCGACGCAGATGCCGTCCTGCTGGACGGTCTCGACGACGGGGTAGCTGACGCCCTGGCCGTGCGGCGAGCGCGCCACGAGGACGGCCAGCTCCCGCTCGAACGGCACGAACGCCTCGGCCATCAGCGGCACGCCGGTGGCGAACGCCTCGGCGGCCTCGTCGGCCGAGCGGCACACCCACACGCCGCGGCCGTCGTAGCCGCCCCGGACCGCCTTCAGCACCACGGGCCAGCCGTGTTCGCCGGCGAACCGGGTGACGTCCTCGACGCCGGACACGCGGGCCCAGGCGGGACAGGGGACTCCGACGGCGCTCAGCCGTTCGCGCATGACGGCCTTGTCCTGCGCGTGGACGAGCGCGTCGGCGCCGGGGTGGACGGTGAAGCCGTCGGCGGCCAGCGCCCTGATGTGCTCGGTGGGCACGTGCTCGTGGTCGAAGGTGATGGCGTCGCAGCCCTTGGCGAAGTCGCGCAGGTCGGCCAGGTCGCGGTAGTCGCCGATCCGCGTGTCGACGATCACGCGCGCGGCGCTCTCGTCGGACGCGTTGGCCAGCACCCGCAGCTCGACTCCGAGCGCGATGGCGGGCTGCTGGGTCATCCGGGCGAGCTGACCCGCGCCGACCACGCCGACGACCGGGCCGATGGGGCGGTAAGAACTCACGTGTCGTGAGCTTACCCGGCCCGACCAGGCAGTCAGCAGGCGAGTACAGGCTGCTCCGCCCGAGCAGTCAGTCCGCGACGCCGCGGCGCGTCCCCACGGTCGTCAGGCCCTTCGTGGCGCTCAGCACGCTGGCCAGCTCCACCAGCTCCGTCCCCTCCGGCGACAGACCCTCCAGGGGGTGCCTGAGAGCCGTCCTCCCGGCCTTGGGCCGCTGCCGGTAGGTGAGCCGTACGACGTCGAAGACCAGCACGGAGTCGGCCGACAGCGCGACCGCGCGGGGCGGCCCGTCGACCAGCTCGACGTCGATGTCCAGCCGGTCCGGCCGGACCTGCGCGGGCCGGGCGAGGATCTCGGCCAGCAGGCCGCGCATGGGATCGCCGGCGGCGAAGCGCACGCCGTTGACGCCGGCGGGGTCGGTCAGGAACGTGAGGTGCCGCTGCGGCACGAGCGCGGCCTCGGTGAGCAGGTCCGGATCGGCCGTGACGCCCGCGCCGCCGGGCCGGACGGGCTCGCCGCGCGCGGGGATCGGTCCCGCGCCGAGCCGCCAGCGCCCGTCCTCGAAGACGAACACGAAGTACGCGGGCGAGGGCTTCCTGGCCAGCGCCGCGAACCAGCCGGGCTCGTCCGGCAGGAAGAAGACGGGGTCGCTGTGGAGGGCTGGGCGGCCGTTCCGGGTGCCCTCGCAGGCACGGCCGCCCAGCGGCTTCTCCGCCCACGCGGTGAGGTCGGCGATGCCGATGCAGTCACGCTGCTCCCAGGCCTCGTCGAGCTCGGTGAGCACGCCGAACGCGGGCTCGGCCGTGGTCGCGTCCGCCCGGGGCGGCGGGGAGGCCGTGGCCGTGGGCGGTTCCCCGTCGGCCACCACGACGTCGGCGGGCGTCGTCCCCCCGCATCCCGCCGCCAGCACGGAGAGGCCGGCGAGCAGCGTGAGCAGTCGTAACGGCACGGTGGGGTCCCGAGGGTTGTGGCCGTGGGAACGGCGATCCGTCTGAGCCCGACATCGGCGCGCGGGGACGCACCGATGATCTGCTTCCGCAGCGTAATACCCAAGATTCACATTTGTCCGGGCATAGGCGCATATTCGTGGGGCTGTTGGTAGGGGCCCCGATCTTTACCGCTCGGGACCATGCGACGGGTGTTCACCAGTACGCTGGAGTGGTCAGGCCCGGCTGCGGGCAACTGTCACATATGCGGACACCTGGCAGTCAGGACGCAGAGCGGGAAGGACCAAGCCGGAGACGTGGATTTCATCAGGGTCCTCTACCAGCGGTTCTCGTCCCTGCTGCACGAACTGACCAAGTTCGGGCTCATCGGGGCCGCGGCGTTCGTCATCGACACGGGCCTCTACAACGCCTTCCTCTGGCTGATCGGGGGGCCGCTGACGTCCAAGGTGTTCGCCACGGTCATCTCGGCCACCTTCGCGTACGCGGGCAACCGGTTCTGGACCTTCCGCCACCGCGAGCAGAGCGGGCTCGGCCGTGAGTACTTCCTGTTCTTCCTGCTCAACGGCATCGCGCTGCTGTTCGGCCTGCTGGCGATCGGTTTCACCAGTTACACCCTGCACCTGCAGGACCAGTTCAGCCTCAACGTCGCCAACATCGTCGGCGTCGGGCTCGGCACGCTGTTCCGCTTCTGGTCGTACAAGCGGTGGGTGTTCCTGGAGGCCACGGAGCCCATCCCGGCCGAGCTGCCCGACGCCGAGGTCCGCCAGGAGCGCTGAGCCACGCGACACGGGTCAGGCGGGTCCGCTCACCACCCGCGTCCGGTTGTCCTCGTCGGCGGGCCGCAGGAAGATCGCGAACGTCGCCGGACGGCGACGCACGAGCTCCAGCCGTCCCCCGTCGGCCGCGGCCAGCGCGCGGGCGAGGGTCAGGCCGAGTCCCGTGCCGCCTCCCCCGCTCACGTTCCGCTCGAAGACCTTGGGCGCGATGTCGTCGGCGATGCCGGGCCCCTCGTCGGCCACCTCGATGACGATGTAGCTGTCGCCCTGCGTGGTCGTGACCACGACGGTGCCGCCGCCGTGACGCAGGGAGTTCTCCAGCAGGGTGGCGATGACCTGCCCGAAGCCGCCGGTGGTGGCCAGCGCCTTGAGCCCGCGGGTGCCCTCCAGCAGCAGGGTGCGGTCCAGGCCGCGGAAGACCGGCTCCCACTCGGTGATCTGCTGGATCAGCACCTCGTCGATGGAGACGGGCTCGGCCTGCGCGTGACGCTGGCGGCGGGCCGCGGCCAGCAGCTCGTCGATGACGGCCGTGAGGCGCTCGGCCTGCACGATGGCCGCCTCGCCCTCCTCCCGGACCACCCCGGGCTGGTCGGAGGCGGCGACGATCTCCTCCAGGCGCATGGTCAGCCCCGTGAGCGGCGTGCGGAGCTGGTGGGAGGCGTCGGTGGCGAATTCCCGCTCCCGGGTGAGCAGGTCGGAGATGCGGGTGGCGCTGCGGTCGAGCACCTCGGCCACCTGGTCCAGCTCGGGTATGCCGTAGCGGTGTCTGCTCGGCCGGGCGTCGCCGGAGCCCAGCCGTTCAGCGATCTTGGCCAGGTCCAGCAGCGGCAGCGTCAGCCGGCGCGACTGCACGATGGCCAGGCCCACGGCCACCGCGAGAGCCGCGCCGGCGAGGGCCACGATCAGCAGCAGGCGCGCTCGGACGTCCTGCTCGACCTGGTCCCGGTCGCGGCTCACCCGGACATAGATGCCGTTCTCGGACTGCGCGTCCTCGGCCATCTGGTGGCCGGGCGGTGACGCCTTGCCGACGATGGTCGCCTTGGGAGGGTTCGCTCGTTCGTAGATCTGGATGTAGCGGCCGGGATACTTCTGTTCGAGCTGCTGAGGGTCCAGCGGCGTCTCCTGGATGCGGGCGTACTCCACCTCCCCCACCAGTCGCGTCGCCTCCGCCCTGAGCTCCTGGGCCGCCTCGTCGACGATCAGGCGGCTGACCACGATGCCCAGGGGGACCCCCAGCAGCAGGACCGCGATGACCGCGACGACCAGAGTGGAGGTGAGCAGGCGGCGGCGCATCGCCTACTCGCGCTCGAAGCGGAAGCCGACTCCCCGGACGGTGGTGATGTAGCGGGGCTTCGCCGCGTCGTCGCCGAGCTTGCGGCGCAGCCACGAGATGTGCATGTCGAGCGTCTTGGTCGAACCCCACCAGTTGGTGTCCCACACCTCGCGCATGATCTGCTCGCGGGTGACCACCTTGCCGGCGTCGCGGACCAGCACGCGCAACAGGTCGAATTCCTTGGTCGTCAGATGCAGCTCCTTCTCCCCCATCCAGGCGCGGCGGGAGTCTGCGTCGATGCGTACGCCCTGGACCACCGGAGTCTCGGACGTGCCCCGTCGCAGCAGCGCGCGCACCCGGGCGAGCAGTTCGGCCAGGCGGAACGGCTTGGTGACGTAGTCGTCGGCGCCGGCGTCGAGGCCGACGACGGTGTCGACCTCGTCGACGCGGGCGGTGAGTATGAGAACCGGAGTGCCGTGTCCTTCGGCACGGATCCGGCGGGCGACCTCAAGCCCATCCATTTCTGGCAGACCGAGGTCAAGGACGATCAGGTCGATGCCCCCCGACAGAGCCCTTTCCAGGGCCTGCGGGCCGTCAGGGCTCACCTCAACCTGATAGCCCTCACGGCGAAGAGCGCGCGCGAGCGGCTCGGAAATCGAGGTGTCATCCTCGGCGAGAAGTACGCAGGTCATGAAGCGATCGTAGGACCTTAGGCGATCGTTTCCCGGGCACAGCGCACGGTTTGACTCGTCGTTGACCTATCCATTGACCTGGGCAAACGCTGATAAATATCGGTTAGCCGGGCTTAAATTACCGCGATTGGCGGCCGGCGCGCGGAATCGGATCGCGGGACGGCCGGAAATGCCGCGTGGCGCGCGTGTTTCGCACTCGGGCGTGTCGCGGATGAAAATCCGCGAGGAATGTACGGTCTTGTTCTTTCCATCCCGCCACGCTGTTCCCACGCATCGCGTCAGCCGCTTATGGGAACAGCGACGCCCGCCGGAGGAGCCCCGGCGGGCGTGGCGTGTGACGGCGTGTCGCGTCGTGGCTCAGACGCTCGGCGGCTCGGTGTAGCGGGCGAGGTAGAGCTGCTCGCCCAGGCTGTGGATGAGCGCCAGCTCGGTCTCGAGGTAGTCGATGTGGTGCTCCTCGTCGGCCAGGATCTCCTCGAAGATCCGGGCCGAGGTGACGTCGCCCTTCTCACGCATGAGCGTGATGGCCGGGCGCAGTCGCTGCACCACCGACAGCTCTACCTCCAGGTCGGCCTTGAGCTGCTCCTCGACGGTCTGCCCGATGTGCAGCGTGCCGAGCCGCTGATAGTTGGGCAGCCCTTCGAGGAAGAGGATGCGGTCGGTCAGGCGCTCGGCATGCCGCATCTCGTCGATCGACTCGTCGCGGGTGTGCTTGGCCAGCTTCGTGTAGCCCCAGTTCTCCTGCATCTTGGCGTGCAGGAAGTACTGGTTGATGGCGGTGAGCTCGGCCGTCAGCTGCTCGTTGAGCAACTCGATGATCTGCTTGTCGCCCTGCATGTACGGGCCCCTCGTGCTATGCGGTCGTCAGTTCCTCAGACCGTTTCAGCATCGCACAGATTTTCCGGACACAAGAGGCACAGTCCCCACCGGCACCAGTGGTGTCGCGCACCTGGCGAGCCGTCCGCGCGCCGGCGGCGATGCAGTCGTGCACCTCGTTCTCGGTCACGGCACGACAGACACACACGTACATGCGGGGAACAGCCTCTCAATCTGGACAGCCGGTAGGTTAGGCAAACCTAAATGTAGCCCAGTTTGGTAAGGCTTGCCTACGTTACCTCCGCCACATCGAGGTAAGGGTTCAGTGTCCTCTGGCCAGCCATTCCTCCAGGTGAGGCGCCTCGGCGCGGATGGAGGTGGACTCGCCGTGGCCGGTGTGGACGACGGTCTCGGGCGGCAGCGTGAGCAGCCGCTCGCGGATCGAGGCGACGATGGTGTCGAACGACGAGTAGGACCGGCCGGTCGCGCCGGGGCCGCCCTTGAACAGCGTGTCGCCGCTGAAGAGCACGCCGAGGTCGGGGGCGTGCAGGCAGACCGCTCCCGGGGAGTGGCCGGGGGTGTGCAGCACCTCCAGCGTGACGCCGCCCGCCTCCAGCTTCTCGCCGTCGGCCAGCGGCTCGTACGGCACCGCGTCGCCGTACACCTGCTCCCACAGCACCTGGTCGGCCGGGTGCAGCCGGATCGGCGCGCCGGTCAGGCCGGCCAGCTCCCTGGCGGCGTTGATGTGGTCGTTGTGCGCGTGGGTGCACACGATGGCCCGGACCGCGCGCCCGCCGACGCGCTCGGCGATGGCCCGCGCGTCGTGGGCGGCGTCGATGACGACGACCTCGCGCGCGTCACCGGCCAGCCAGACGTTGTTGTCGACGTCCCAGGTGCCGCCGTCGAGCGAGAACGTCCCGGAAGTCACCACTTTGTCGAGCATTAGAGGACCACCACCGATCGCAGCACCTCGCCGCGCTCCATCTTGGCGAACGACTCCTCGACGTCGTCCAGCCCGATGGTCTCGGTGACGAACTTGTCGAGGGGGAGCCGCCCCTGCAGGTAGAGGTCGATGAGCATGGGGAAGTCACGGCTCGGCAGGCAGTCGCCGTACCAGGACGACTTCAGCGACCCGCCGCGGCCGAAGAGGTCGAGCAGCGGCAGCTCCAGCGTCATCTCCGGGGTGGGCACCCCCACGAGCACGACCGTGCCGGCCAGGTCGCGGGCGTAGAACGCCTGCCGGTACGTCTCGGGGCGGCCGACCGCGTCGATCACCACGTCGGCGCCGAACCCGTCGGTGAGGTCGCGCACCGCGTCGACCGGGTCGTTCTCGCGGGAGTTGACCGTGTGGGTGGCGCCGAAGTCGCGGGCCCAGGCGAGCTTGCGGTCGTCCACGTCGATCGCGATGATCGTCGAGGCGCCGGCGAGCTGGGCGCCCAGGACGGCCGCGTCGCCGACGCCGCCGCAGCCGATGACCGCGACCGAGTCGCCGCGCGTGACGCCGCCGGTGTTGAGCGCGGCGCCGAGGCCGGCCATGACCCCGCAGCCCAGCAGGCCGGCGACGGTCGCCGGGGCCTCGGGCGAGACCTTGGTGCACTGCCCGGCCGCCACCAGCGTCTTGCCCAGGAACGCGCCGATGCCGAGCGCGGGCGACAGCTCGGTGCCGTCCTCCAGCGTCATCTTCTGCGTGGCGTTGTGGGTGGCGAAGCAGTACCACGGCCGGCCGCGCAGGCACGCCCGGCACTGGCCGCACACGGCCCGCCAGTTGAGGATCACGAAGTCGCCCGGCTCGATCCCGGTCACGCCCTCGCCGACGGCCTCCACGACGCCCGCGGCCTCGTGGCCGAGCAGGAACGGGAAGTCGTCGCTGATGCCGCCCTCGCGGTAGTGGAGGTCGGTGTGGCAGACCCCGCACGCCTGCACGGCGACGACGGCCTCGCCCGGCCCGGGGTCGGGCACGAGCACCTTCTCGACGGAGACTTCCCTGCCTTCACCTCGGGCGATGACGCCCCGCACTTCGTACGGCATGGCAGCCATCCTGCGTCAGGAGGATGATCGCCGCAAGAGATGGGGCCGCACCGTGCCGAGGCCGCGCAGGCTCCGGCGCCGCATCGGGCGCACCTCGAAGCCCGGCTCGCCCGCCGGAGCCTCGGTCAGGCCCTCCGCCATGCCGGAGTCCACGACGATCGTGCCCGGCCGGGCGACGGCGGTCAGCCGGGCGGCCAGGTTGACCGTGGTGCCGTACACGTCGCCCATCATCGGCACCACCGGCCCGTACGCCAGGCCGATGCGCAGCTCGGCCGTGCCGGCCAGGTCGAGCGCGATCGCCGCGGCCCCCGCCGGGGTGGGCGCGGTGAAGAGCACCTCGTCGCCGAGGGTCTTGACCAGCCGGGCGCCGTGGGCGGCCACGATGTCGGCCGCCCGCGCCTCGAACCCCTCGACGAGCTCGGCCAGCTCCCGCTCGTCCAGCTCCCTGGCCCGCCGGGTGAACGCCACCAGGTCGGCGAAGCCCACGGCCAGCGACACGCGCCCCAGGGCGGCCTCGGGCCGCAGGTCGGCCAGGGCGAGCAGGCGCGTGCCCGCGGCGGCGAGCTGGGCCCGCCAGACGTGGACGAGGAGCTGCTCGAAGTCGGGCAGCAGCTCGCGGGCCGTGGCGACCACACGCTCCAGGTCCTCGTCGGACGGCTCGCCCTCCGCGGGCAGCAGGTGGCCGATGATGATCTCGGCCTGCCACTGCGCGAGCCGCGCCGTGGTCTGGCCGAGGGCGCGGGCCATGCGGATGGCCGTGGGCTCGTCCAGCAGGCCGCGGTCGAGCATCTTCCGCACCCTCTCCAGCGCGGCCACGTCGGCCTCGGAGAACGCGACCGCGTCGTCGGCGAGCGTGGGGAATCCGAGGGCGCGCCAGATCCGCTCGGCCAGCCGCTGGGACACGCCGGCGCCGGCGGCGACCTCCGTGCGCGTGAGACGGGCGGGCATCCCGGCCAGCAGCAGCCCGATCTCCTCGGCCGTCGGCCGGCCGGGCCTGTCCTCGGCGGCGGGCCCGCGCGGCTCGGCCTCGGCCGCCGGCCCGCCGGGCCTGTCCTCGGCGGTCAACGGCCGTCGATGTCGCCGTCGGTGGCGTCCTCCAGGAGCCGGAACAGGTCGGCCCGGACCTCCTGGAGGTGCGGGATGTCGCGCAGGACGATCTGCCCCCGGTCGCCCGCGGACTCCACCGTGAGCGTGCCGCAGCCGAGCAGCCGCTCGACGAACGTCTGGTCGGAGCTGACCGTGTTGACCTTGGCCATCGGGATCTCGTCGGTCGACTTGTTGAGCACCCCGGAGCTGATCGTGAAGCGGTGCGTGGTCAGCACGTAGCCGGTGTTCTTCCACTGGAGGTACGGGACGAACGACCAGACGACCAGCAGGACGAGGGCGATCGCGCAGACGGCGATCCTGGCGTAGGAGGAGTACTCCCAGCCGCCGGGGATGAGGAACAGCGCAGCGCCCGAGGCCGCGGCGATGAGCACGAGCGCGGCGGCGGGGCCGACGAGGCGCTTCCAGTGGGGGTGGAAGGACCTGACGCGGCGTTCACCCTGCGTGAGGTGGTGGTCCGGGATGGTCATGCGCAAATCGTGCCACCTCAGGGGACGCGCGGCTACGCCGTCGCGCGCCGGAGCTCCAGGGCTAGGCGGACGGGCGCAGGTGGACGACGTCTCCGGCGCTGAGCGCGTGGTCGCGGCCCTCGGCGGTGAGCTCCAGGCGGCCGCTCGCGTCGACGCCCGTGGCCCGGCCCGTGAGGAACCGGTCGCCGGGCAGCTCGACCCGCACCTCGCGCCCGATCGTGGCGCTGGACGCCTGGTAGGCGGCGCGCAGCCCGGCCTGGTCGGCGTCGCCGCCGGCCTCGCTCCAGTCGGCGTAGTGGCTCTCGACCTCGCGCAGCACGGCCCGCAGCAGCGGGTCGCGGTCGAGGCAGGCGGACTCCTGCAGGGCCAGCGACGTGGCCGTCGTCACCGGCAGCTCGTCGGCCCGCAGCGACACGTTCAGCCCCATGCCGACGATCACGGCGCCCTCCACGCGCTCGGCCAGCACCCCGGCCAGCTTGCGGTCGCCGATGAGCAGGTCGTTGGGCCACTTGAGGCGCACGTCCACCTCGCCCAGCCGGCGCACGGCCGAGGCGGCGGCCACGCCGAACAGCAGCGGCAGCCAGCCGTGCGTGGCGATCGGCGGCTCCGGCCGCAGCAGCACCGACACGATCAGGCTCGATCGGGCGGGCGCGCTCCAGGCGCGGCCCAGCCGGCCCCGGCCGGCCTGTTGCTCCTCGGCCACCAGCACCGTGCCCTCGGCGGCCCCCTGCTGGGCCAGGACGGCGAGGTCGGCGTTGGTGGAGCCGGTGCTCTCGACCACGGTGACGCCCGTCCACAGGCTGCCCGGCCGGACGAGGGCGCGGTTGAGCGCCGCCTCCGACAGGGGCGGGCGGTCGAGATCGGAGTAGCGCGAGTCCGGCACACGTCCATCTTCGCCGACCCGGCACCCTGACCTGACCACCGGGGTTCCCTCCGCCGGAGCAGGAGCAAGAAGATGGAGGGGTGAGCAAGCTTCTCGATCCACGCAACTGGGCGTCCTGGCGGCCGTTCGGCCTGGGCCTGCGCAAGCCGAACAACTACCTGGAGCTGCTGAAGGCGTTCCGCGCGGTCAAGGGACGCAGGAGGTACGCCTGGCGCATCCTGACCCAGGGCACGTGCGACGGCTGCGCGCTCGGCACCAAGGGCATGCGCGACTGGACCATGGACGAGATCCACCTGTGCAACATCAGGCTCCGCCTGCTGCCGCTCAACACGATGCCCGCCCTGGACGCCTCGCTGCTGGGCGACGTGTCGGCGCTGGCCGGGCGGCGCAGCGCGGAGCTGCGCGAGCTGGGACGCCTGCCGTACCCGATGCTGCGCCGCGCGGGCGAGCCGGGCTTCACCCGCCTGACGTGGGACGAGGCGCTGTCGGTCGCGGCGGCCGGGCTGCGCGACGCGCGCTTCGGCGTGTACCTGACCAGCAGGGGCGTGCCGAACGAGAACTACTACGCCGCGCAGAAGGCCGTGCGGGCGCTCGGCAGCAACAACATCGACAACGCGGCCCGCATCTGCCACTCGCCCTCGACGGTGGCGCTCAAGCAGACGATCGGCGCGGCGGCCACCACCTGCTCCTACACCGACTGGATCGGCTCCGACCTGATCGTCTTCATCGGCTCCAACCCGTCGAACAACCAGCCGGTGGCGATGAAGTACCTCTACCACGCCAAGAAGGCCGGCACCCGGGTGGCCATGGTCAACGCCTACCGCGAGCCGGGCATGGAGCGGTACTGGGTGCCCTCCAACGCGGAGTCGGCCGTGTTCGGCACGCGGGTCACCGACGAGTTCTTCGGCGTGAACGTGGGCGGCGACATCGGCTTCCTCAACGGGGTGCTCAAGCACCTGGTCGAGCGGGGCTGGGTGGACGAGACGTTCGTGGCGGACCGTACGACGGGGTTCGAGCGGGCGCGCGAGGCGGTCGCCGGGCAGTCGTGGGAGGAGCTGGAGGCGCTGTCGGGCTCCTCGCGCGAGGAGATGCTGCGGCTGGCCCGGCTGCTGGCCGAGGCGAAGTCGGCGGTGCTGGTGTGGTCGATGGGCGTCACCCAGCACACCTTCGGCGAGGACAACGTGCGGGCGATCGTCAACCTGGCGCTGGCCCGGGGGTTCGTGGGGCGCGAGCACTGCGGGCTGATGCCGATCCGGGGGCACAGCGGGGTGCAGGGCGGCGCCGAGATGGGCGCGTACGCCACCGGGCTGCCGGGCGGGCTGCCCGTCACCCCCGAGAACGCCGCGCGGTTCACCGACCTGTGGGGCTTCGAGGTGTCTTCGACGCCCGGCCTGACCGCGACCGACATGATCGACGCGGCCCACGCCGGCGAGCTGGACGTGCTGGTCTCCAGCGGCGGCAACTTCCTGGAGGTGCTGCCCGACCCCGACTACTGCCGCGAGGCGCTGCGCCGGCCGCGTCTGCGCGTCCACGTCGACATCGGGCTGTCGTCCCAGATGCTCGCGCCGTCCGAGGGCGACGTGCTGCTGCTGCCCGCGCAGACCCGCTACGAGATGACGGGCGGCGTGACCGAGACCTCGACCGAGCGCCGGATCATCTTCTCGCCGGAGGTGGAGGGACCCCGGGTGAGCGAGGCGTGGCCGGAGTGGAAGATCTTCACCGAGCTGGCGGCCCGTGTCCGGCCCGCGCTCGCGCCGAAGGTGCGCTTCACGGGCACGCCCGCGATCCGCGAGGAGATCGAGCGGGCGGTGCCGTTCTACGCGGGCGTCGCGGGGCTGGGGGCGTTCGGCGACAACGTCCAGTACGGCGGGCGGCGCCTGTTCGCCGACGGCCGGTTCCAGACCCCCGACGGGCTGGCGCGGTTCTCGGCCGTGCCGCTGCCCGCGCTGGAGCGGCCGGACGGGGCGTTCATGGTGGCCACGCGGCGCGGCAAGCAGTTCAACAGCATGGTCCACGAGCGGATCGACGGCTTCAACGGCGCGGCCCGCGAGGCGGTGCTGATGAGCGCCTACGACGCCGACCGGCTCGGCCTGCCCGACGGCACCCCGGTCGAGCTGCGCTCCGGCGAGCGCTCCTACCGGGGCAGGGTGCTGCGCGCGCCGATCGTGCCGGGCAACCTGCAGATCCACTGGCCCGAGGGCAACGTGCTGCTCGACGAGTCACGCCGCTCCCCCGACGCCCGGATTCCCGACTACAACGCGATGGTGACGGTGAGCCGGGCATGAGCGAGCGCCCCGGGCCCACCGCCCGCGTCCGCGTCCGGGAGCTGACCGGCGCGACCGCCCGTGAGCGCCGCGACGACCTGGCCACCGAGGAGCCGCTGGAGATCCGGCTGACCTCGCTCGACGGCGCCCGCCGCACGGTGGCGATCACCATGCGGACGCCGGGCCACGACTTCGAGCTGGCGGCCGGGTTCCTGCACGCGGAGGGCCTGGTGACGCCGGGCCGCATCGCGGCCATCGGCTACTGCACAGACGAGGACGTGCCGCCCGAGGCCCGCTACAACACCGTCACCGTACGGGTGCGCGGACCGATCCCCGACCTGCCGGCGCTGGATCGCCACTTCCTGACCTCCAGCGCGTGCGGCGTGTGCGGTTCGGCCAGCCTGGACGCGCTGCACGACCGCTGCCGTCCCGTGCCGTCCGGTGACGTCGAGCTGACGCCCGAGGTGCTGTACGGGCTGCCTGACCGGCTGCGCGCGGCGCAGGGCGTCTTCGGCAAGACGGGCGGGCTGCACGCGGCCGGCCTGTTCACCCCGCAGGGCGAGGCGCTGGCCGTACGGGAGGACGTGGGCCGGCACAACGCCGTGGACAAGCTGACCGGCTGGGCGGCGCTCGCCGGGCGGCTGCCGCTGGACCGGCACGTGCTCATGGTCAGCGGCCGGGCCAGTTACGAGATCATGCAGAAGGCGCTGGCGGCCGGGGTGCCGGTGGTGTGCGCGGTGTCCGCGCCGTCGTCGCTGGCCGTGGACGTGGCCCGGGAGTTCGGGATGACGCTGGTGGGCTTCCTGCGCGGCGAGCGCTGCAACATCTACGCGGGACACGAACGCGTCCGCGTCTGACGGCCGCCCACGCGCGCCGCCAGCTAGTGGAACAAATCATTCCGTTCTGCTATTCTGGAGACAGAACAAAGCGTTCCGTTCCTTTCGGAGAGGTGTCAGCATGACCGCCATCAGCGCCGAGATCCGCCCCTTCCGCGTCGAGATCCCCCAGGCCGAGCTCGACGACCTGCAGACCCGCCTCGCGCTGACCCGCTTCGCCGACGAGATCCCCGGCGTCGACCAGGGCGTCGGCGTCGAGCGGGTGCGGCGGCTCGTCACCCGCTGGCGCGCCGGCTTCGACTGGCGCGCCCAGGAGGCCCGCCTCAACGCCTTCCCGCAGTTCACCACCGAGATCGACGGCCAGCGGATCCACTTCCTCCACGTCCGCTCCGACAACCCGGACGCCCTGCCGCTCATCCTCACCCACGGCTGGCCCGGCTCGATCGCCGAGTACCTCGACGCCGTCGAGCCGCTGTCGCGCCACTACCGCCTGGTCATCCCGTCGCTGCCCGGCTTCGGCTTCTCCGGCCCGACCACCGAGACCGGCTGGGACAACGTCCGCATCGCCCGCGCCTGGGCGGAGCTCATGGCCCGTCTCGGCTACGACCGCTACGGCGCGGTCGGCAACGACGCCGGCTCCATGATCTCCCCCGAGCTGGCCCGCGTCGCCCCGGACCACGTGGTGGGCGTGCACGTGACGCAGATCTTCTCGTTCCCCTCGGGCGACCCGGCCGAGTTCGCCGGGCTGAGCGAGGAGGACCAGCAGGGGCTGGCCGTGCTCGACTGGTTCTGGAAGGAGAAGGGCGCCTTCAACGTGCTGCACTCGCAGCAGCCGCAGACGCTCGCCCACGCCATCGCCGACTCGCCCGCCGGCCTGGTCGGCTGGCTGGCCCAGCTCTTCGACGAGGACCTCGACGACGACTTCGTGCTGCTGAACGCCGCCATCCACTGGTTCACCGGCACGGCCGGCTCGGCGCTGCGCCTGTACTGGGAGAACGCACGCGCCCAGCAGGGCGGCGAGCAGACGGGCAAGGAGCCGACGACGGTGCCGATGGCGCTGGCCATGGGCGAGGGCGACTTCAAGTCGATCCGGGCCTTCGCCGAGCGCGACCACGCCGGGATCGTCTCGTGGAAGACCCTCCCGGCCCCGGCCCACGGCCACTACACGGCCCACACCGCCACGGACGCCCTCACCTCCGACGTCCACGCCTTCTTCGCCGGCCTGAGCTGAGCGCCGGGTCACCACGTGAGGGAGCCGCCGCTTTTCGGAGCGGCCGGAAGTGAGCCCGGTACCCCTCCGGATGGAGGGGTACCGGGCTCGCGGCGTCATGTCTCGGCCTTCTCCCGGGTGGAAGGAGCCGGCTGAGGTGCCGCTGAGGCATGGCGGCGCGCGGTTGTCAGGTGGTGGAGCAGCGCCAAGGTCGTGACAGCGGCGGCCGGCAGCCCCAGCGCGGCGGGCGCGATGGCGAACCACTGCTGGGCCAGTCCGCCCAGGCCGCCGCCGAGAGCCATCCCGACGTAGATGGCCGAGGAGTTGAGGCCGAGCAGGACCGGTGCCGCGGCCGGGCCGAGAGCGATGAGCCGGTGCTGCTGGGGCACGACGACGACGCCCAGGGCCACGCCCCAGATCGCGGCCCATGCCAGGGCGGACACGAACGTGGCGGTCGCCACCGGAGTCAGGGCGAGGGCGACGGCGGCGACGGCGAGAGGACCGGTCAACACGCGCGCGGGGTCGTGCCGGTCGACCAGCCGTCCGGCGACGATGTTCCCGGCCAGGACGCCGATTCCCCACGCCAGCAGGGTGACGGCGAGCAGCGATGCGGAGCCGCCGGTCGCGTCCCGTAGGGCCGGGCCGATGTAGGTGTAGAGGGTGTAGGCACCGAGGAAGACCAGCATGGTGACGGCCAGCAACGCGAGGACCCGGCCCTGCCTGAGCGGGCGCAGCCGGTCGCCCAGCGAGGCGGCGGGGAGCGTCACCTTGGGCAGGCCGGCGGCGACACCGAGGGCCGCGACGAGGCCGATCCCGGCGACGGCCCACAGAGTGATGCGCCAGTCGGTACGGCCGATCAGCGTGCCGAGCGGCAGACCCAGCGCCGTCGCCAGCGTGAGGCCGCCCATCACGAAGGCCAGGGCCGCGCCTCGGCGTTCCGGGGGCGCGATGGCCCCCGCGGTGCTGGAGGCGGCGGAGTTGATCATTCCGGCCCCGACCGCGGTGACCATGCGGGCGATCATCACCACCGCGTAGCCGGCGCCCAGGGCGGTGACGGCGTTGCCGGCCACGAAGACGCTCAACGCGATCAGCAGCGCGGTCCGCCTGTCGAGCCCACCGGTGAGCGCGCCCATGACGGGTGCCGACAGGGCCATCACCAGGGCGAACACCGTCACCAACTGCCCGGCGGCGGGAGTGGAGACCCGCAGGTCGGTGGCGATGGCCGGGAGCAGGCCCGCGATGACGTAGCTGTCGGTGCCGACGGTGAAGGTCGCCAGGGCCAGCGGAAGAAGTCGTTTCAACACCGGGTGCTGCCGCCTTTCCGGAGGAACCTCGGACGTACCGAGGGAACCTTAGGCGATACATGGATGCTTGTCCATGTATCCATGCGTTGGGTAACGTGGCAGGCGTGCGGAACACAGGGGGCGGCGATGCGTGAGGTGTCACAGCCGGCGACCGAGGCCATCCGGCTGGTGGAGGTGCTGCGCGCGCTGGCCGATCCGGTGCGGCTGGACCTCGTCCTGCGGCTCGACCAGATGGGCGAGGACTTCTGCAACGCGATCGGCGCCGAGATCGACGTGCATCAGACGACTCTGTCGCACCACTACCGGGTGCTGCGCGAGGCAGGCGTGACGTGGACGAAGGTGCGGGGCCGATCCCGGCTGGTACGCCTGCGGCGAGAGGACCTCGACGCGCTCTTCCCCGGCCTGCTCGACTCCGTACTGAGCGCACAGCGCCGGGCAGGCGGCACCACGCCCCCCGGCACTGTCGGGTGAGACAGGCCCTCCGGTGAGCAGTTCACGGACTGCTCACCGGAGGCTCCGCGGCTCAGCCGGTGTTCTGGAGGCCGGCCGCGACGCCGTTGACCGAGAGCAGGAGCAGCGTGGACAGGCGCTCGCGCTCGTGCTCCGACGGGGCGCCCGTGCGCAGGGCGCGCAGCGCGCGCAGTTGCAGGTGCGACAGCGCGTCCACGTACGGGTCGCGGAGCTGGACGGCCCGCGACAGGACCTTGCGGTTCTCCAGCAGCCGCGTGTGCCCCGTCACCTCCAGCACCAGGCGCCGCGTCAGGTCGTACTCCTCCAGCACCTGGCGGGCGAAGTCGGGCCGGCCGCCCAGCTCCAGGTAGTGCTCGGCGATCGAGCGGTCGGTCTTGGCCAGCGACATCTCGGCGTTGTCGAGCATCGCGTTGAACAGCGGCCACTCCTGGTAGGCGGCCCGCAGCTCGTCCAGCGAGCCGACCGAGGCGAGGCCGGTGCCCAGGCCGTACCAGCCGGGCAGGTTGACCCGGGTCTGCGCCCAGGCGAACACCCACGGGATGGCGCGCAGGTCGTCCAGGGAGCGCGGCGCGCCGAGCCCGCGGCGAGCGGGGCGCGAGCCGAGCCGCAGCGAGCCCAGCTCCTCCAGCGGGCTGACCAGGCCGAACCACTCGGGGAAGCCCGGCGCCTCGGTGAGCGACCGGTACGCGGTCTCCGAGGCCGTCGCCACCCGCTCGGCCATCGGGCGGAACCGCTCGGCGGCGGCGGCCGTACGGGCGCCGACCACGGGCGAGGAGGCGAGCAGCACGGCGTTGGCCACCTGCTCCATGTGCCGCCGGGCGATCGCCAGGTGGCCGTAGCGGGCGAAGATGACCTCGCCCTGCTCGGTGACCTTGAACCGGCCCGCGACCGAGCCGGGCGCCTGGGCGAGCACGGCGCGGTTGGCGGGCCCGCCGCCGCGGCCCAGCGCGCCGCCGCGGCCGTGGAACATGCGCAGCCGTACGTCATGCTCCGCCGCCCAGGCGGTCAGCCGCTCCTGGGCCTCGTACAGCCGGAGCGTGGCGGCGGCGGGGCCGAGCTCCTTGGCGGAGTCGGAGTAGCCGAGCATGACCTCCATGCGCCGGCCGGTGGTGGCGAGCCGGTCGCGCACCCGCGGGATGTCGAGCATGCCGGACAGCACGTCGGGCGAGTTGGCGAGGTCCTGGCCCGACTCGAACAGCGGCACCACGTCGAGCACCGGCGCCCGCGAGCCGAGCGCGTGCTCGGCCAGCTCGTGGACGGCGGCGATGTCGTCCGCGCCCCGGGTGAAGGAGACCACGTAGCGGGAGCAGGCGCGCACGCCGAACCGCTCCTGGATCCAGCCGATCACCCGGATCGTGGACAGCACCTCCTCCGTGCGCTCCGACAGCTCGCCGCCGGCCCGGATCTCCTCCAGGGCCGCGGCGTGGACCTGGGAGTGCTGGCGCACCTCCAGCTCGGCCAGGTGGAAGCCGAACGTCTCGACCTGCCAGATGAGGTGCTGCAGCTCCCCGTACGCCTGCCGGGCGGCGTGGCGGGCCAGCGACTCCTGCGCCAGCCGCAGATCGGCGAGCAGGTCGCCGGGCGACAGGTAGGCGAGGTCGAGGTCGCGGCGCCGGGTGGCGGCGATGCGGGCGGCCACGAACAGCAGCCACTGCCGGTGCGGCTCACGCGGCGAGCGGGTGGCCAGCTCGGAGACCAGCTCGGGATGGGCGTCCTCGGCCGCGTCGATGGCGCCCTTCAGCTCGGGCGAGGGCGGCGCGAACTGGGCGGTGGCGGTGACGGTGCGGCCGATGCGGGTGGTGGCGTTCTCCAGCGCGGTCAGCACGTGCTCGGCCTGGATCTGCACGGCCTCGCGGGTGACCTTGGCGGTGACGTTGGGGTTGCCGTCGCGGTCGCCGCCGATCCAGCTCCCGTAGCGGATGAACGGCCGGGCGAGCGGCGCCCGGGTGCCCGTGCCGTCGGCCAGCGCCGCGTCAAGGGAGCGATAGACCTGGGGCACGACGCGGAACAGCGTCTCGTCGAAGGCGGCCATGGCGGTGCGCACCTCGTCGAGCGGGTCGAGCTTGCTCGGGCGCAGGTGGGCGGTGCGCCAGAGCAGGTCGATCTCCTCCAGCAGCCGCCGCCGGCTCTCCGCGCGCTCGGAGGCGCCGCGGCCGGGGGCGTTGTACTCGGTGAGCTGGCCGCTGATCCGCTGGATCGCGGTGACGACGGCCCGCCTGCGCGCCTCGGTCGGGTGCGCGGTGAGCACCGGGTGCAGCTCCAGGCTCTCCACCAGCTCGGCGACGCGGTCGGCGCCCAGCTCGTGGACGGCCTGCGCCAGCGACTCGCGCTGGACGCCGCCCTCGGTGTCGCGCTCGCGCAGGGTGCGGATGCGGTAGTGCTCCTCGGCGAGGTTGGCCAGATGGAAGTAGCAGGTGAACGCGCGGGCGATCTGGACCGCCCGGTCGATCTCCCATGCCTCGACCATGGCGGTGATCTCGTCGGCCGACACCTCGCCGCGGCGCGCGGCGATGACCGCCTTGCGCAGGCGTTCGACGTCGGCCAGCAGGTCCTCGCCACCCTGCTCGGCGATGACCTGACCGAGCAGCTTGCCGAGCAGGCGCACATCGTGCCGCAGCTCGTCGGGCATCTCGGTGACGGCGGCGCTGCGACGCTGGATCCCCTGGTCAATCATGTCTCGAAGGGTATCCAGTCGCCGACGGAGGCCGTAGTCCGGTCTCACCTAATGGACTAGACCACTGCTCACGTGGGCTTGGACACGGCGGCCACGAGCTCCGGCATGCGGGCGAACCCGATGGTCGCGCCCAGCCGGCGGCCGAGCGTCTCGATCAGCAGCCCGTACACCGGGGCGACGGCGCACAGCCAGACGAGGCCGAGCGCGATCGGGATCGCGAGCGGCAGCGACAGGGCGAAGATCCCGGCGAACGCCCCCATGGCGGAGGCGAACGCCTGGCCGCCCTGTCCGGGCGCGGCGCCGGTGAAGGCGTTCATGCGCTCGGGCACCGTGTACGGGATGGTGACGCTGGTGACCGCGCCGACCCCGAGCCCGACGCCGAGCGCGCCCCAGGCGGCGAGGACGGCCAGGGGGATGGCCCCGGGATGCCCGGTGAACAGCGACCCCGCCACGGCGACGACGACGAGCAGCGGCGTCGCGGCGACGGCACTGGCCAGGTGCCGTCCGGCCAGGTCGGTGCGGAAGCCCTCCTCGGAGCCGATGGCCATGACGTTCATCCAGAGGGACGGGCCGTCGATGCCGAAGACGTTGCCCGACTGGAGCGCGATCATGACGGCGGCCATCGAGGTGACCGCGACGGGCAGCCACGGTCCGGCCCCGCCCGGGGTGTTGTTGCTGAGCGAGAACGCGATCACGCCGCTCACGGCGATGGCGCTGAACCACAGCACCCGGAAGCGCGGCTCCCGCCGGAGGTACTTGAGCTCCTTGGCGACCACGGCCGCCAGCGGCCCGTCGGGCAGGAACCGGTCGACCAGCCCGCCGCCCTCGCGTACGGAGGCCGCCTGGGTGGAGGCGTCGGGGGTGACCAGCACCCGGTTCAGCGCCCTGATCCACAGCCAGGCGGCCAGCACGACGAGCAGCGCCACGACGGCGACCTCGGCCAGGCCGGCGAGCCCGCCGTCGGCCATCGCATGGGCGAGCAGGCCCGGCGGCGTCCACCTCAGGACGCCCGCCGCGCCGCGCAGCATGGCGCCGGGGTCGCCGAGGTTGGCGTTGAGCAGCAGGTTGGGGAGCTGGGCGAGCAGGACCACGAACAGGGCGGCCACGGCCAGCAGGTCGCGGCCGCGCCGGGTGCGCAGCGCGCCCGACAGGGACGTGGTGACCAGCCGGGACAACACCAGGCAGAGGGCGAACTGCAGGAGCACGGCCACCAGCCCGACCAGCACGCCGCCCGGGCCGTCGGCCAGGCCGGCCGGCGCGCCGGCGACGACGGCCAGCGTGGCGACCGGCCAGGCGCCGGTGGCCGACGCGGCGAGCAGGCCGGTGGCGAGGTCGCGCGTGCGCAGCGGGAACAGCGCCAGGCGCGCCGGGTCGAGCGTGTCGTCGAGCCCGAACGCGAGCAGCGGCACCACCAGCCAGCCCACCAGGATGGCGGCGTAGGCCACGATGACGACGTCGGTGGCGACGTCGCGCGGCGCGAGGCGCACGAGCGTCATGAGGCCGAAGCCGAGCACGGCGATGCCGGCGGCCATGACGAGGGTGAAGACGAAGCCGAGCTTGCGCTGCAGGTCGCCGCGCAGGGCCCCGGCGATGAGGCGGAGCTTGAGCTGCGCGAACAGCACGGCCGCGCCGATCACGCCTCCTCCCCCGAAGCCCGTGGGCTCGTGGGCTGGGCGCCGAGCCAGGACAGGCCCGCGTCGCCGCCGGTGCGGGGGCCGCCGACGAGCCGCAGGAACGCCTCGTTGAGGCTGTGCCCGCCGCGCACCTCGCCGATCGGGCCCTGGGCCACGATGTGACCGCCGCTCATGACCGACACCCAGTCGCACAGCCGCTCGACCAGGTCCATGACGTGGCTGGAGAAGATGACGGTGGACCCGGAGGCGGTGTAGCGGCGCAGCACCTCGGTCAGCGTGCTGGCGCTGACCGGGTCGACGCCCTCGAACGGCTCGTCCAGGAAGAGCACGGCCGGGTTGTGCAGCAGCGCCGCGGCCAGGCCGATCTTCTTGCGCATGCCGGTGGAGTAGTCGACGACGAGCTTGCCCGCGGCGTCCTCCAGGTCCATGACGCGCAGCAGCTCGGCGGCGCGCCGCTCGACGTCGGCCTTGGGGATGCCGCGCAGCCGGCCGCAGTAGAGCAGCAGCTCCCGGCCCGAGAGCCGTTCGAACAGCCGCAGCCCCTCGGGCAGCACGCCGATGCGCGCCTTGACCTGGAGCTGGTCGCGCCACACGTCGAGGCCGCCCACCTCGGCGCGGCCGCCGTCGGGGCGGAGCAGCCCGGTGACCATGCTCAGGGTGGTGGTCTTGCCGGCGCCGTTGGGGCCGACGAGCCCGGCGAAGCTGCCCGCCGGGACGACGAGATCGACACCCGCCACAGCGACCTGCGGTCCGTAGCGCTTGAGGAGGGCGTGCGTGCGAACCGCGTCCGTCATGGATCCACTCTAGGAGGAGGGATTACCCTTGCGCGCATGACAGCGGACGCCATACCAGAACTGCCGGACATCCACACCACGGCCGGGAAGATCGCTGATCTGGAGCGGCGGCTGGACGAGGCCGTTCACGCCGGTTCAGCCGCGGCGGTGGAGAAGCAGCACGCGCGGGGCAAGATGACGGCCCGGGAGCGGGTGCTGGCGCTGCTGGACGAGGACTCGTTCGTGGAGTTCGACGAGTTCGCCCGGCACCGCTCGACGATGTTCGGGCTGGAGCGGCGCAGGCCGTACGGCGACGGCGTGATCACCGGCTACGGCACCGTGGACGGGCGCCAGGTCTGCGTGTTCTCGCAGGACGTGACCGTGTTCGGCGGCTCGCTCGGCGAGGTGTACGGCGAGAAGATCGTCAAGGTGCTGGACATGGCGCTGAAGACGGGCTGCCCGATCATCGGCATCAACGAGGGCGGCGGCGCGCGCATCCAGGAGGGCGTGGTCGCGCTCGGCCTGTACGCGGAGATCTTCAAGCGGAACGTGCACGCCTCCGGCGTGATCCCGCAGATCTCGCTCATCATGGGCGCCGCGGCGGGCGGCCACGTGTACTCCCCCGCGCTGACGGACTTCGTCGTCATGGTGGACCAGACCTCGCAGATGTTCATCACCGGCCCGGACGTGATCAAGACGGTGACGGGTGAGGAGGTCACGTTCGAGGAGCTGGGCGGGGCGCACACGCACAACACCAAGTCGGGTGTGGCCCACTACCAGGCCACCGACGAGGACGACGCGCTGGAGTACGTCAAGGCGCTGCTGTCCTACCTGCCCTCCAACAACCTGGACGAGGCTCCGGCGTTCGAGGCTGCGGCCGACCTGGAGCCCGATCCGGAGCTCGACACGCTGATCCCCGACTCGGCCAACCAGCCGTACGACATGCACCGGGTGATCGAGCACGTGCTGGACGACGGGGAGTTCCTGGAGGTCCAGGCGCTGTTCGCGCCGAACGTGGTGGTCGGGTACGGCCGGCTGGACGGGCAATCGGTGGGCGTGGTGGCCAACCAGCCCATGCATTTCGCCGGATGTCTGGATATCGACGCCTCCGAGAAGGCTGCCCGATTTATACGAACATGTGATGCATTCAATATCCCAATCCTGACATTTGTTGATGTTCCAGGATTCCTCCCGGGTACAGATCAGGAATGGAACGGAATCATCCGGCGCGGCGCCAAGCTCCTCTACGCCTACGCCGAGGCGACCGTCCCGCTCGTCACCGTGATCACCCGCAAGGCGTACGGCGGCGCGTACGACGTCATGGGCTCCAAGCACCTCGGCGCGGACGTCAACCTGGCCTGGCCGACCGCGCAGATCGCGGTGATGGGCGCCCAGGGCGCGGTCAACATCCTCTACCGGCGCGAGCTGGCGGCGGCCGAGGACCCCGACTCCGAGCGTGCCCGGCTGGTCACGGAGTACGAGGACACGCTGGCCAACCCCTACATCGCGGCCGAGCGCGGTTACGTGGACGCCGTGATCAAGCCGTCGGAGACCCGCGCCCAGGTGGTGCGGGCGCTGCGGGCGCTGCGCAACAAGCGTGCCTCGCTCCCCGCCAAGAAGCATGGGAACATCCCGCTTTGACTTCCTCCCCACGCCTAAAGGCGGGGGATTCCAGCCATCACAGGCTGGGATTCCTGCTTCACCGGCGACTGCACCCGGGAGGACCCGGAATGTCTGACGTCACCTCCACAGGCCGACACGGCAAGACCTGCCGCCAAAATGTTCTTCGCGGCGTTGATGTCCCGGTCATGCCGGGTACCGCAGGACTGGCACTGCCACGTCCTGGTGCTGAGAGAGAGTTCGGCCAGCAGATGTCCGCACGCCGAACAGGTCTTGGAAGAGGGGTACCAGCGGTCGATCACGATCAGGTGGCGACCGTTCTTGGCCGCCTTGTACTCCAGCATGCGGCGAAAGGCGCCCCAACCGGAGTCGGAGATCGCTTTGGCCAGCTTACGGTTGCGGACCATGTTCTTGACGGCGAGGTCTTCGATCACGATCACGTCGTGGTCGCGAACCAGCCGCGCCGAGGTTCTGTGCAGGAAGTCGGTGCGGGACGAACGGACTTTACGGTGCGCGCGGGCGACCTTCGCCTTCGCCTTGGCCCTGTTGGCGCTACCGCGCTGCCTGCGTGCCATGCGCCGCTGGTAGCGAGCCAGGTTGTGCTCCCGTTTGGCCAGATGGCGTGGGTTGATGATCTCCAGTTCATCGCTCGCTTTCATCGCCGTGAGATGGGCGTTGGCCTGCGTGAAGCTCGTTGTGACCCGCTCGCCGTGGTAGCGGGCATGCCGCCAGGCCAGGATCCGGTTCCACACCACGCGTACGCAGCCGAACGTGCGGTTCAGTACCGCCGCCTGTTCGGTGGTGGGGTACGCCCGCACCTTGTAAGCCGTACGCACGTTCGAAGCCTATCGAAAAGCACTGTCATAAACAGCACGGCGCGGTGTCGCGTTTCCTCCCCAGTGCTGAAGCCCGAAGTCTCCACGTTCAAGGAGTTTCGATGAAGCCGCACCTCAGGATCGTCCGGGGCGACGCCACGCCGGAGGAGATCGCCGCACTCGTGGCCGTTCTGGCCACCCGGGCGGCGCCCGCGCGACCGGCCGCCGCCCCGGCTCCACAAATGTGGCGAAACCCAGCTAGAAGCATGCGTAAGCCTCTCTCTCCGGGGAAGGCGGCTTGGCGGATGAGCGCCCTGCCCTAGCGAGATCCCAGGAAACGGGTGTCAACTCCCCAGGGACTTGGGACTATCTAGAAAAAAGCAGGAGTATATAGTCGGCCGATCAACTAACGCTGCGGCCTGGAGGACATCATGGCCATCCCAGACCTCATGCCGCATCCTGTGGCGGCCAAGTACGCCGTCCTCGTGGATGTCGGATATCTGTACGCCGCCGCGGGGGAAGTCCTGCTGGGGGCCAAGGAACGCAAAGAATACCGGGTGGCCGCGGACGAGCTGATCCAGAGTCTGCAGAAACACGCGATGGCCCGTATTTCCGGTGAGCTGCTGCGGATCTATTGGTATGACGCCGCCCGCGACCGCGTGCCCACCGTCGACCAGCGGGTCATCGCCCAGCTTCCGTGGGTGAAGGTACGGCTTGGCAACCTCAACGCCCGCGGCCAGCAGAAGGGCGTCGACGCGCAGATCAGGAGCGACCTGGAGGCGCTGGCGCGCCACCACGCGGTGACCGACACGATCCTGCTGGCGGGCGACGAGGACATGGTGCCCGCGGTGGAGGCCGCCCAGGCGTACGGCGTGCGCATCCACCTGTGGGGCGTCGAGCCGCCGTACGGCACCAACCAGGCCGAGCGGCTCGTGTGGGAGTCCGACACCGTCGAAGTGATCTCCGCTGATTTCCTGAGGCCCTTTTTCAGCCGTGCTCCGCAGCCCGTCCCGGTCGCCCCGCCGGTGGCCGCGCCGTCGCCCGCGCAGGTGTTCGCCGGACGGGCGCCCAGCAAGCCTCAGGTCAAGCCCGGCCAGGTCGCCAAGCTGGGGCCCAGCCGCCCGCGGGTGGAGGACGTCGGCGAGCACGTGGCCCAGAAGTGGATCCTCACGCGTGGCCGCGACAACATCCGCGACCTGCTGCCCGGGCCGATCCTGCCCACGGTCATCGACACGGAGCTGCTGATCGAGGCCGAGAAGGAGCTGGGCCACTCGCTGCGGCCCTTCCCCGAGGCCAGGGTGTGGCTGCGCGACGGGTTCTGGGCGCGGGTCTACCGGGAGTTCGACCTCGGGGTCGGCGTCTCGTCGAAGTGACCGCCGGAGAGCGGGCCCCGCCAGGCCCGCTCTCCGAGCAGGGACATCGCGGCGGGCAGCAGCACGCCGCGCACCACGGTGGCGTCGAGCAGGATGGCCAGGGCCATGCCGAGACCCAGCATCTTGTACTCGATGGCGGACAGGGTCACGAACACGGTGAAGACCCCCGTCATGATCAGGGCCGCGCCGCTGACCACCCCGGCGCTCGCCGCGATGCCCCCGGCCACCGCCTCCCGTGCGGAGGCGCCGCCGGCCCGGCGTTCCCTGATCCGGCTGAGCACGAAGATGTGGTAGTCCATGCTCAGCCCGAACAGCACGATGAACATGAACAGCGGCAGCCAGCTCACCACGCCGCCGTACGAGGTGAATCCGAGCAGCGACTCCAGGTGGCCGTCCTGGAAGACCCAGACGAGCACCCCGTACGAGGCCCCGATGGACAGCAGGTTGAGCCCGATCGACATCAGCGACACGGCCCACGACCGGAACGTCACCGCCAGCAGCACGAACGCCAGCACCAGCACGAACCCGAAGACGGCCGGGGTACGGCGGTCGACCTGCTCGGCGAAGTCGTGCGGCATGGCGGTCTTGCCGCCGACGGCGTAGGCGACACCGTCCACCGCGCCGAGCGTCGCGGGCAGGACGCGCTCGCGCAACGCGGTCAGCGCGCGGTCGGCCACCGGGTCCGTGACCGCGCCCGCCAGCGGCACCCGCACCACCATCGCCCGGCCGACCGGCACCGTGGTGATCGGCTCCAGGAGGAGTCCCCCGCTCGCGGCGGCCTGACCGTGCAGCGCGCCGATCGCCCGGCGCACGGCGGGGGTGTCCGCGGACGTCCCGTCCGTACGGGTGACGACCAGCCGCGCCGCGGTCGCCGCGCCTGGGAACGCGCGCTGCATGGCCGAGGCGGCGTCCACGGCGGCCGACGTGCCGGGCGGCAGGCTGGCCGTCACCGCCGCGTCCTGCAGCCGGATCCCCAGCACGGGCAGCGCCATGGCGAGCAGGACCGCGACCGTCGCCGCGCCGCTCACCACGGGCCGGCGGACGACCGCCCGCGCGACGCGGCCCCACAGGCGCGACTCCGAGGCGGCGATGCGCCGCCGCCCCAGCCAGGGGATGAGGGCCAGGTCCACCCGGTCGCCGAGCGCCGCGAGCAGCGCCGGGAGCACCGTCACGGAGCCGAGCACGGACAGGCCGACCACCAGCAGCGTTCCCGCGGTGAGCCCCTTGAAGACGTCCACCCCGGTCAGCAGAAGCCCGAGCGCGCACACCATCACGGTGACGCCGGACGCCACGATGGCGTGGCCCGAGGTGTGCGCGGTGACCCGCAGCGCCTCGCGCGCCCCCTTGCCCGTGGCCCGTTCCTCGCGGAGCCGGCGCAGGTAGAACAGCGAGTAGTCGACGCCCACGGCCATCCCGATCAGCAGCACGATGGCCGAGGCGGCGCTGTTGAACGGCACCCACAGGCGGACGAGCTCCAGGAGTCCGAACGTGCCCGCCAGCGCGGTCGCCGCCAGCAGCAGCGGTATGCCCGCCGCGACCAGCGAGCCGAAGACGCCCAGCAGGACGAGCACGGTGAGCGGCAGCGAGGTGCGCTCGGCCCGCGCGAAGTCGTCCTTGATCCCGTCGTTGACGGCCGCCGACAGGCTGCGGTCGCCCGCCTGGAGGAACCGCACGTCCGGATGCCGTTCCCCGGCCTCCTTCACGGCGCGCTCGGCCGCCGCGTGGTTGTCCTCCAGGCGTTCGTCCGGGCCGGCCACCTCGAAGGTGACCAGCGCCGAGCGGCCGTCACGCGAGATCCAGCGCTCGCCGTCGGCGCTCGCCGGCGAGCCGACGTCCCGCACGGCCGCCCCCGTCCGTCGCAGCCGGCTCACCAGGTCGCCGACGGCCTCGCGCAGGTCCGGGTCGTCCGTGAACCGCCGGCCGCCCCCGGCCTGCCGCGGCTGGACCAGCACGTTCTCGCGGACGGAGCCGACCGCCCGCTGGGCGTCGATCATGAGCTGGGCTCGGCCGGCCTCGCCGGGATCGACCGCCCGCGCGTGCTCGCCACCGGTCGACGCCCCCGCCAGGACCGCGAGCACGACCAGCGCGAGCCAGCCGCAGATCGCCAGGACGCGGTGACGCGCCGACCAGTTCGCGACGGTCTCGACGACGCCGGGACGGGTCCGGGACCGTGCGGGTGTGCCCGGACCGGGGGGTGGAGGGGAGGTGGATTTGCTTTCGGGCAGCATCGGCTGCTCTCCTGTCCTTGGTGGAACGTACCTGTGGAAACTCGCCCTGGGCGAGGTGGTTCGTTGCTCCGTGCCTGGGCCGTCGAGTTGCCGCTCGGCGGCCCAGGGTTGTCCACGGGGTCACTCGACGTCTTTGAGGATCCGTTCGATCGAGTCGGTACGGCCGCTCAGCTCCGAGACGTGCCGGCCTATCTCCTCCAGCCGCCGTTCGACGGCCCGCTGGCCCGCGACCGCGCTCTCGGCCAGCGCCCGGTACTCGCTCTCGCGCGCGAGCCGCGCCTTGGCCCGCCAGGTGACGGCCACCTGGCAGAGCACCGTGATGATCACTGCGGTGAGCAGGACGAAGATGCCGATGGTGCCGATGACCTCCTGCCACTCGTGCTCGTTCACCGGGAAGATCCCTTCTCGTCGGTCAGTGTCTCCACGGCGTCCGCGATGGACTCCGGGGTCAGGTGGATCGAGAACGGTTTCATCTCGTAGAACTTCATCGCTTTTCCGTCTTCCGACAGTTCGAGCTGGGAGCTGACCAGACCGGCCGCCTCAAGCTTCTTCAGGTGGACCTGGAGGAGTGCTCTGCTGATGTCGAGCTGGCGCGCGAGCTGACTCACGTAGGTGCGCCCGCGTGTGAGCGCCGCGACGACGCGCAACCGGTGCGGGTTGGAGAGGGTGGCCAGCACCCGCACCAGGTCGTCGCCCGCCGGCGCGGAGTCGGTCATGTCAACATCCAGCGGCACATGCCAACAAAACTTAGCACGTGCCGATTGGCCTTCAGCCCTCAACCGCGGTGGGCGAGGAGCGCCTCGGCCACCGCCGTGCGCGCATACAGGACGTACCTGCCGGTGCGGTGCGCCGTGCACAGGCCCGCGGCGCGCAGCGCGACGAGGTGCCGGCTCACGCCGGGCTCGGTCAGCGCGGTGCGCCGGGCCAGGTCCTGCGTGGAGGCGGGCTGGTCGAGCTCGGCCAGCAGCCGCGCCCGGGTGCGGCCGAGCACCGTGGCCAGCGCCTCGGGCGCGTCCACGGTGTTCCGCTCCCAGAGCGTCGCCACGCCGCGGGGCGGGTAGCGGACCGTCGGCTGGTACGGCGGCGTCGTGACGGAGAAGACCCTGGGCCAGGCGAACACGCACGGCACCAGCAGCAGGCCGAGCCCGCGCAGCGAACGCACGCCGGAGACGTAGCGGTGCCGCAGGTGCAGCCGCCCGTCCTGCCAGGTGACCGAGTCGTCGAGGTCGGCCAGCATGCGGTCCGCGCCGCCCTCCGCGAGCAGCCTGGCGCGGCGCAGGACCTCGCCGTCGAGCAGCGACCTGATCCGCGGCCAGTACGGGGCGATGGCCGCCTCCCAGTAGGCGCCGACCTCCTCGGCGAGGCGTTCGAGCCCCGTGTCCGGGTCGTCGTACAGGGCCTGGACGCGCGGGGTGCGGGGGCCGCCCACGGTGTCGAGGTCGGAGCGGACGCGGTCGCCGGCGGCCCGCATCGTGGCCAGCTCCACCTCCAGGTCGGGCGTCGAGGTGGACGGCGGGGTGCAGGTGAAGCCGGCGATCGAGACGGTCGGCACGGGCACGAGGTCCGACAGCAGGCGCCAGTCGACGTCGGCCAGGCGGCGGCGCACCTGCTCGGCCCAGGGGCGCAGCGCGGGGTGCGCGGCGGGGTCCTTGACCACGCGCGCGCTGGCCACGACCTCGCCGATGGGCGAGACGGCGAAGCGGATGTTGGCCATGTCCTGGGCGGTGAAGGACAGGGTGAGGGGCATTGGATGAACGCCTCGCTTCATCGATAGCGCTGTACCCCGATATTTCAGCATCGTCAGCGGTATGGCTTCTACCTCCTCTCCTGGTCCGGTCGCTCCCGTCGCTTCCGTCGCTTCCGCCGAGATGCCGTTACTGCGGCAGCGTGGCTTCCGCAACCTCTACACCGCCGGCGCGGTCAGCGGGCTCGGCAGCCAGATCAGCCAGGTCGCCCTCCCCCTGCTCGCGGTCACGGCGCTCGGCGCGGGCCCGGGCGAGGTGGGGCTGCTCAGCGCGCTCGGCACGCTCACGGTGCTGGTGCTCGGCCTGCCCGCCGGCGTCTGGGTGGACCGCGCCCGGCGGCGACGCCTCATGGTCGTCATGGACCTGGTTCGGGCGATCGTGCTGCTGTCCGTACCGGTCGCCTGGTGGGCGGGATGGCTCGGCATGGGACAGCTCTACGCGGTGGCGATGCTCGGGGGGGCCGCGACGCTGGTGTTCGACCTGGCGGCCGTGAGCGTGCTGCCGGCGCTCGTCGGGCGCGACCGGCTGACGGCGGCCAACGCGCTGCTCGTCGGCACCTCGGCCGGCATGGACGTCACCGGCAAGAGCGTGGGCGGGGTCCTGGCGCAGGCCGTGGGCGCGCCCGTGGCGCTGCTGCTGGACGCCGTCAGCTACCTGTGGTCGGCCGCCTGGCTGCGCCACGTCCCCGAGCCGCCGTCCGGCCGGGCCGCCCCCACGGAGGGGCAGGGGCTGGGCCTGGGCCGGCAGATCGCCGAAGGCGTGCGCTTCCTGCTCGGCAACCCGGTCCTCGTCGGGATGTCGGCGATGGGGGCGATGGCGAACCTCGCCTTCCCCCTGTGCTCGGTGCTGCTGCCCGTCCTCCTGGTCCGGGAGCTCGGCTATCCGGAGTGGGTGCTCGGGGCGTACCTCGCGACGGGCGGGCTGGGCGGGCTGGCCGGGTCGTTCTCGGCGCACCTGTTCGGCCGCCGCCTCGGCCCCGGGCGGGCGACGCTGCTCGTCAGCCTCGCCGCCGTGCCGGCCGCGCTGGTGGTCCCGTTCCTGGACCGCGGCCCGTGGCTGTGGGCCGCGGCGGCAGCGTGGTTCGTGCTGGCGTTCCGCACGGGGGTCAACAACGTGCTGCTGGTCAGCGTGCGGCAGCGGATGATTCCCGACGGCATGCTCGGCCGGGTGAACGCCACGCTGCGCCTCGTCCTCACCGGCGCGGTCGGTCTCGGCGGGTTGCTCGCCGGGGTGCTGGGCGAGGTGTGGGGCGTGCGGGCGGCGCTCTGGACGGGCGCGGTGATCATGGCGCTGAGCTGGCTGCCGGTCGTCCTCTCGCCGCTGCGCCACCAGCGCTGACGCCGCGCCGGCGTCGACGCCGCGCCGGCGGTGTTGATCTCGCCCTCCGGTTGGGTCCGATTTCCGCCAGTCACCCCGTACGACCTGCTGACCTGCGCTTTCACGCTGAGGTCCGATTTCCGCCAGCCGCCTGTCGGTGCCTGCGCATACCGTCGTAGGCATGTCACCACTCGAGCTCGACTTCGACTCCTGTTACCGGGCGGTCTCCGCCCGGGACGCCCGCTTCGACGGGCGTTTCTACACGGCGGTGACGACCACGCGCATCTACTGCCGGCCGATCTGCCCGGCGCGCACCCCCGCCTCCAGGAACGTGCGGTTCTACCGGCACGCCGCCTCGGCGGAGGCCGCCGGCTTCCGGCCGTGCAAGCGGTGCCGGCCCGAGCTGTCCCCGGGCGACCCCGGCTGGGACGTGCGGGGCGACCTCGTCGGCCGGGCGCTGCGCCTGATCGACGACGGCGCGGCCGACGAGCGGGGCGTGGCCGGGCTGGCCGCGCGGCTGCACATCACCGAGCGCCACCTGCACCGGCTGTTCGTCGCCGAGCTGGGCGTCGGGCCGCTGGCCGTGGCCAGGACCAAGCGGCTGCTGCTGGCCAAGCAGCTCCTCACGGAGACGGACCTGCCGGTCACGGATGTGGCGTTCGCCTCCGGGTTCGGCAGCGTGCGGCAGTTCAACGCGGCCATGCGCGAGACGTACGGGTTCACGCCGAGCGAGCTGCGCGCCACGGCCGGCGGCCCCACCCGGTCCGCCGCCGACGCGCGGAGCTCCCAAGCGCGCGCCGACGGAGCGCGGGCTGACGGAGTGCGGACCGGCCGGGCGCGGGCCGGCGGGACACTGGCCGACGAGGCACGGGCTGACGGGACACGGGCTGACGGGGCGCGGGCGCCGCTGGTCGGGTCGCCGCTGCGGCTGCGGCTGCACCGGCGGGAGCCGTACGACGTGGAGGGCGTCTTCTCGTTCCTGACCTCGCGCGCGATCCCGGGCCTGGAGACGGTCACGGCCGGCTCCTACAGCCGGGCCGTGCCCGGAGGCGTCATCACGCTCACCCCGCGCCCCGGGCACATCGCGCTGGACGTGGCGGTGGACGACACGCGGCAACTCGCCCGGATCGTGGCCCGCTGCCGCCGCCTGCTCGACCTCGACGCCGACCCCGGCGCGATCGCCGACGCGCTCGGGCAGACCTCGCTGCGCCCTCTGGTGGAGGCCCGGCCGGGGTTGCGGGTGCCGGGGACGTTCGACGGGTTCGAGCTGGCGGTGCGGGCCGTGGTGGGGCAGCAGATCTCCGTCGCGGGCGCCCGTACGCTGCTCGGACGCATCGTCACCCGGGCCGGCCGTCCGGCGGGGGGCGAGAACCCCGAGACGCCCGGCCTGCTGTTCCCCTCGGCCGGCGAGCTGCTGGAGGCCGACCTGGAGGGGCTCGGCCTGACCGGGCGCCGCGTCCTCACCCTCAAGGAACTGGCCACCCGGGTGGCGGACGGCCTGCTCGACCTCGACGGCGGCCAGGAGCCCGCCGAGGCCGTGCAGGCTCTGCTCGACGTCCCGGGCATCGGCCCGTGGACCGCCAGCTACATCGCGCTGCGCGCGCTGCGCGATCCCGACGCCTGGCCCACCGGCGACCTGGTGCTCACCAAGCGCATGGCCGCCCTGGGCATCCCTCACGACCACATCGAGCGGTGGCGGCCCTGGCGGGCCTACGCCGCCCTGCACCTCTGGAGTTCATCATGATCGAAGCACAGGTCCTGCCCACCCCGATCGGCTCCCTCTCCCTGCTCGTACGGCAGGGCGTGCTGGTCGCGGCCGGTTTCACCGGCGAGCCCGGCGAGATGCTGGCCCGGCTCACGCCGGAGCTCCAGGCGGAGGGCATGAAGGTCGTGGACGACCTCGGCCCCATCAGCCAGGCGGTGCGCGACTACTTCGACGGCGACCTCGACGCGCTCGACGAGATCCCGGTCGAGCAGCCGGGCAGCGCGACCCGCAAGCGGCTCCACCAGGCGCTGCGCGAGGTCCGGGCGGGCACCACGGTGTCGTACGCGGAGCTGGCCGAGCGGGCCGGCCTGCCGCGGACGGCGGCCAGGGTGGCGGGCTCGGCCTGCTCCCAGAACCTCATCGCGCCGTTCGTGCCGTGCCACCGCGTGCTGCCCAGCAGCGGCGGCTACGGCGGCTACCTCTACGGCGTGCCGGTCAAGGAGTGGCTGCTCGCGCACGAGTCCGCGAACCGCGCCTCCTGATCCCGCGTTCGTACGCGCTGGGCGTGGAGTCCCGCCACGGCCGCCACCGCCAGCCCGGCGACGCCGAGCAGGCCGGCGGTCCAGGCGGGAGCCACGTACCCGAGCCCGGCCTCGATCGTGAGGCCGGCCGTGAACGAGCCGATGGCGTTGCCCACGTTGAAGGCGCCGATGTTGGCGGCCGAGGCCAGCGTGGGCGCGCCCGCCGCGGCGTCCAGCACGCGGGTCTGCAGCGGCGGCACCGTGGCGAACCCCGCCAAGCCGAACAGCGCGATCACCACCATGAACGCGATCTGGTTGCGCGCGACCAGCGCGAGCACGACGGCCAGCACCGTGAGCAGCCCGACCGAGCCGTAGATGGCCGGCATGACGGCCCGGTCGGCGAGCCGCCCGCCGAGAAGATTGCCCACGACGAGCCCGACGCCGAACAGCGCCATGACCACGGGCACCGCACCGGCGGAGAACCCGCCGACGTCGGTCATCATGGGCGCCACGAACGTGATGACCGCGAACACCGGGGCGAATCCGAACACCGTCATCGCCAGCGCCAGCCACACCCCGCCCGAGCGGAACGTGGCCAGCTCGCGCAGCACGCCGCCCTCAGGGCGCGGCCGGCGCGGCACCAGGGCCAGCACGCCGGCGAAGCCGACCACGCCGATCGCGACGACCAGCCAGAACGTGGCCCGCCAGCCGAGACTCTGGCCGACCCAGGTGCCGAGCGGCACGCCGGCCACGTTGGCCAGGGTCAGGCCGGTGAACATGAGCGCGATGGCGCTGGCCCGCTTCTGCGGCGCGACGAGGTCGGCGGCCACCACGGAGCCGACGCCGAAGTAGGCGCCGTGCGCGAAGGCGGCCAGCACCCGGCCCACCATGAGCACGCCGTACGAGGGCGCGAGCGCGGAGAGCAGGTTGCCGGCGATGAACAGCACCATCAGGGCCAGCAGCATGGTCTTGCGGGGCAGCCGGCCGCCGAGCATGGTCAGCGGCGGTCCGCCGACGGCCACGCCCAGCGCGTACCCGGAGACCAGCAGACCGGCGGTGGGGATGGTGACACCGAAGTCCGCCGCCAGGTCGGGCAGCAGCCCGTTGATGATGAACTCCGTGGTCCCGATGCCGAAGGCGCTGATCGCGAGGGCGAACAGAGCGAGAGGCATAGAATACTCCTCAGACGACGTTAGTAAGCGTGAGCATTATTTGCACACGCCGACTAACTCACACTACAACGATGTCTGGGAGGTGTCACATGCCGCTGCCCGATGACGCCGCTGAGGCCCGCGCGCAGGGCTGGCGCCGGCTCGCCGCGCTGCACGCGCGCATCGAGGACCGGCTGGAGAAGGCCCTGCAGAAGCAGCACGAGCTGAGTGTGAGCGAATACACCGTGCTCGACGTGCTCGCCGGGCAGGACGGCTGGCACATGCGCATGCAGCAGCTCGCCCGCGCGGTCGTGCTCAGCCAGAGCGCCACCACCAGGCTCGTCACCCGGCTGGAGAACCGCGGCCTGCTCCGCCGGTACCTGTGCGAGGACGACCGGCGCGGCATCTACTCCGAGGTGACTCCGGAGGGGCGGGAGCTGCTCGCCGCGGCCGAGCCGACGCACGACACGGTCCTGAAGGAGGTGCTGGCGGAGGCGGCCGAGGTGCCCGAGCTGGCCCCTCTGGCCGCCGTCATCGCCTGATCTCTCGCCGCCGCCGCGCACCCGACGCCGCCGCGCAGCCGGCGCCGCCGCGCAGCCGACGCCGTCGTGCCGCTTGGGGCCGCGCGCTCAGCCGGTGGTGCCCGTCGCGCCGGTTGGGGAGGCTCGCTCAGCCGGTTGTGCCGTCGTCGCGGACGCTGCTCTGCACCTCGCCGACCGGCACGTCCCGCGTGACACCCACCCGCACCGGCTGGTACTGCACGTCCACTCCCGGGTTGGCCACCTCCACCGGCCAGACCGTCGTCACCGTGAGCTGGTACACCTCGCGCGGCTGGTCGAGCGACGCGCGCAGGTAGCTCACGCCGCAGCTGTACGTGCCGCCCTTCACGTACGGCTTGCCCGCCGGCCCGCAGTCCTCCGCCACCTTCGCCCGGTCGCCGGAGGTGCCCGGGTCGATGTCGATGCTCTTGAGCGTGGCCACCACGGTCGCGCTCATGACGCCGGGCAGGGTCGCCGTGGCCGTCCGCCTCGTCTCGCCGACGCCGTCCAGCCATACCCAGGTCGGCAGGTTGACGAAGCTCTTGGCGTCGGGGTTCAGCCGGACCTTGGGCTCGGGCACCGTCAGCGCGGCCCGCGCGATGTCGGTCAGCTCGCGGATCGTGATGCCCTGGGGCGGCGTGGTGTCGGGCGGCACGAAGATGAACATCTCCAGCCCCGTCCAGCAGGAGATGCCCCGCGGGTCGTCCTCGTTGTAGGCGGGGGTCCACCAGCGCCCCTCTTTGCCGATCTTGTCCTTGAACTGCTCCAGGAAGCGCAGGAAGCTCTCCTCACCGGCCTTGATCCGGTTGAAGTGGGTGGCCGAGTCGGACTGCTGCTTGAGCATCTCCTCCGGGGTCGGGCCCGGCTCGTACCAGCAGGGGCTGGTCAGCCGGTAGCCGTCGCGCCGGCCGGCCCTGACGCCGTTGCCGCTGAGCACGATCCGCGAGTTCTTGAGGCTGATGACGCTGGTGCGCCCCTTCTGCGCCCCCGTCACCTCGGGAGAGCCGCCGCCGGGATCGCGCGCGGGAGCCATTTCGCGTACGGCTGCGGCGACGCGAACACCCGCGGCGGCGTGGCCCTGGACCGCCACGGCGGCGACCCCCTGGACTGCCGCAGCCGCGGGAACCCCCGGAACGCCCGGAGCCACCGCGACGCTTCGAACGCCCGCGGCGCGCTGGACGCCCGCGACGCTTCGGACCACCGCGGCGCTTCGGACCACCGCGGCGCTTTGGACGCCCACAGCCGTGGCAACCCCCGAGACAGGGGGCGCCGCCGCGACGTTTTGAATGCCCGCGACGTTCTGGAAGCTTGCAACCTTCCGGACGCTTGCGACGGGCCGGACGCTCGCGACAGGCTGGACGCTTGCGACAGGCCGGACGCTTGCGACGGTTGGGACGCTCACGGCGACGGTGCCGTCGATCGCCGGGGCGTTCGCGTGGACGCCTGCGGCGGTCGTCAGCAGGCCGGCGACCAGCGTCGCGATCAGTGGCTTCATCGGCTGCACCCTTCCTCACCGGTCACGAAGGTCCGGATGCGCCACACACCGCCGTCGTAGCGGTGCGCGGCCACGCCCTGCATGTACGGGGCGCGCGTCCAGGCGGGCTGCCGCGAGACCGCCTTGCCGGTGCGCGTGGACACCAGGCGCACCCCCGTCTCGTCGACGCACGCGTTGACCTGCGCGCCCTTACCCATGACGGACGCGACACGCAGGTTGTACAGGCGGGCGACGCCGCGCAGAGTCCGCTCCTGGTCGGCGAACTCGTCCACCCACCGGCCGGCGATGTCCACGGCGTCGTACTCCAGGTTGTCGAGGTATCCGTCGTCACCGGTGACGACGGCTCGGCGCGAAGCCACGTAGTAGTCGGCGACGAGCCGCACCAGCGGATCGGCCCCGGACGGCCACTCGATGCGGACCCGCAGCGCGTCGCCGATCCGCACCGTCTGGGTGCCGCGCGGGACCGCCGGGCTGCCCGCCGACGGCTTGCCCGAGCTTTCCGCGCTCGGCGGGGTGCTGAGGGTGTCGGCCGTGCTCGGGGTGCCTGGCTCGCGGGAGGCGCCGACGGCCGGCGTGCCCGTGCCCGAGCCGTCCCCCGGCGTGTACGGGCGCGCGGCCTCACCGCATCCGGCGAGCACGACGGACGCGGCCAGCACCAGCGCCACGAAACCTCTCAAGCGCCCGGCCCCAGGCACACCACCGGCCCTCTCACCGAGCCGGACCCTGCGCACGGTCCGCGCGCCAAGAGAGGGGATCGGGCCCAGCCGAAACCCCCGCACAGTACGCGCGCCACCAACCGTCCAGCCCAGCCGGAACCCCCGCACGGCCCGCGCGCCGCCGACCATCTCACCCAGTCGGAATCCCCGCACGGTCCGCGCGCCGAGGGAGGGGATCAGGCCCAGCCGGAACCCCCGCACACTACGCGCGCCACCAGCCGTCCCGCCCACCCGGAACCCTCCTGCGGATGTCATGCCGTCGACTCCCTCACCACGTGGATGCGCCAGGCGGGCAACAGCTCATCGATCAGCGCCTCGGTCTCCGGCGCCAGCCCGCCCGTGTAGGCGTACGCCCCCGATCTCCTGGTCAGCGCGTCGACCACCGCACGCAGCCGCACGAAGTCGCGCGTCGCGTGCGTCGCGCGCAGCAGGTCGCGCCACAACCCCTCGTCGTCGGCCGCGAGCAGCAACGCCGCCCGTACGGCCGCCACCGCCGCCTCCGGCTCCCGCTGCGCGAGCCGTAGCTCGCACAGCCGGTGGGCCGCGTCGGCGACGGCAGCCGACACGTCGTACTCCAGATCGTCGGCCGCCAGCCAGGCGTACCGGCCCGGCGGCCGCCCGCTCAGCAGCGGGCCGCGCACCAGTCCGAGGGCCCGTTCGAGCAGGACGGTCCGCGCCGCCGTGTCGCGATGCGACCGGCGCACCAGCTCGCGGAACAGCGCCCAGTCCGTACGCACCCCCGGCCCGAGGCTCAGCCGGCCCGCCTCGTCCACCCGCAGGTGCGCCTCGCCGAGCCAGTCGGCCACCCGCGCGATCGTGGCGTCGCGGACCATGGCCTGCACACCGCGTGGCCACAGCACGCCGCCCAGGACGACCGGGTGGACCCCGCCGGGATGCGTGGCCAGGTACACCAGCATCTCCGCGGCCAGCGCCATCCGGCCCTCCTCCAGCGGGGCGAGCCCGGCGATCTCGATCGGGCCGAGCATCCGGACCTCCACCGCGGGGGGCTGGAGGTCCTCCAGCGGCTCGGCGTCGGCGATCGGCTCGCCGTCGTACCGGCCGGCCGTACGGAACAGCTCGACGAGCGCCTGGTAGTGGCGGCGCGGCAGGAGCTGGGCGGTCACCTCGAACCCCAGCTCGGCGATTCTCGCCTTGCCCTCCGGGGTGATCTCCAGGGTCCAGGTGGCGTGGGGGACGTCGCCGGTCACCACGTAGCCGGCCGTGTCGTTGCGCGCGAGCAGCGCCAGCCGGCGGGCCTCCTCCTGGGTGGGGGTGACGGCCGACAGCAGGTAGTGGGCGTCGCGCCGGCGACCCGTGATGCGGCCGGTCAGCACCTCCTGGCGGGGGGCGGCGGACGCCTCCAGTTCCGGAAGCACCTCGGCCAGGCTGCCCACCGACCGCACCCGGTCGGGCGCGATCGCGGTCAGCTCCTCGCCGAACCCGACGAGCGTGATGCTCATGCCGTCGGACCAGCGGTTGGTGGCGAGCTCGACGGCCAGCGCGGCGAGCGCCGCGGTGGTCTGCGGGCCCCGGATGTTGATCAGACCTTGTGCCGCCTCCAGGTCGACGAGCACCCTGCCGCCCGCGTCGGTGCCCAGCGACACGAGCCCGGGGTACGGGGCACCCGGCCTGCCGCCCACCGAACCCGGCCCACCACCCGCGTACGGCACACCACCCGCCGCACCTGACCCACCAGCCGCGTAGGGCACACCACCCGGCCTACCACCGGCGAGACCCGACCCACCACCCGCGTACGGCACACCACCCGCCGGACCAGACCCACCACCCGCGTACGGCCTCAGCCCAGCGACATCACCGGTAACAGTGGCGGTGGCGGTGGCATGGGCGGTGGCGGTGAATGCGGCCGTGGCGTCCCAGCGCTCGGCCAGCAGGCGTCCCTCGTGCGCGGGCAGCCGCCACACCTGGCCGCCGTCCTGCACGGTCCACGGGGCGGGGGCGTCGCCGTCCGGTGGATGGATCCACAGGTCGAGGTTGCGGGCCGACAGGTGCGCCGCGTACACGGTCGGCGGTGTGCGGCCCTGTGCGGCCAGTTCGGCGCCCAGCACCCGAAGACCGATGTCCAGCAGGCGCGTGCCGGGGGCGTCGGCGCCGATGCGCAGGGCGACCTCGGCGCTGGCCGCGTCGCCGCGCGGCCGCGCGATGCGACGGCCGAACGCGCGCCGCCACAGCTGCTCGCGGCGCCGCCGGCCGAGCAACGCCAGCAGCCCGGCGGCGGCCAGCGAGGCGCCCGCCAGGTAGTCGACGAGGTCGAGGCCCTGCTGCTCGCGCTGATCCTGCTGTTGCTGTTGGGGGGCCTGGTGGTGTTCGGGGCCCTGCCGTTGGGGGGATTGGTGCCTCGGGGCGTGGTGCGTGACCTCCTGGCGTACCTCGTCGGCGGCGCGCCCGGGCCCCGTGGAGACCCGCCCCGGATGCTCGCGCAGGGTCTGCGCCCGCGCCTGGTCGGCGGGGACGACGTGCGCGTGACGGGCGTCGTCGGGCATGTCGAGCACCCAGCCCGGCCTGATCAGGTCGGCCATCCGCAGGCGGGTGCCGTCGGGCTGTTCCTTGTGCTGGTTGAGCCGGAAGATCTCGGGATACCGGCGGCCGTCGCCGAGGCACTTCTCGGCGATCTCCCACAGGCTCTCGTGGTGGCGGCCGTGAGGCGGCTGCACGACGTACACCTTCTTCGCACGCGCCGTCTGGGGCTGTTCCTCCGGCTGGTCGGCGATCGGCGCGGTGAAGGCGACGGCGGCCACGGGCGGCGCGGCGGGCGGCGTCATGCCGAGGCGCGCGATGGGCACGGCCACGGCCCCGGCGGTGAACAGCAGCAGGACCGCCGAGACGAGCCGGTTGGCCAGCGCCTGGGTGGTCCCGGAGAACGGGACCCGGGCCGGCATGCCGACCCGGCGCACTCCCGCGTAGACCTCGACCATGACGCACGCGACGAGCTGCAGCCAGGCGATCCACACGAACAGGACGAGGATGGCCACGATCGTCGACGGCCCGACGCTGCTGGTGAGCAGGTCGAGGTCGAGCAGTTCGGGGGCGATGGGCGGCCCGGCGAACCTCAGCAGCGCGTACGGCACGCCACCGACGAGCGCGACCAGGACGACGAGGGCCCCGAGCCCGGCGGCCACGTCCCCGGAACCTCGGCGGGGGGAGACACGCGCGTGCCCAGGTCCCTGACCGCGCGCCTGCCCCGGTCCTTGACCGCGAGCCTGCCCACGTCCCTGACCGCGCGCCTGCCTCGGTCCTTGACCGCGAGCCTGCTCAGGTCCTTGACCGCGCGCCTGCCCGGATACCTGGCCGCGCGCCTGCTCGAAGCCCCGCCCCTGCACCGGGCCCGGCTGCCTGCCCCCTCCTCGCTCATGCGCTGCCGACGCCTGTCCCGCTCGCTCTGGTCGCGCCGACCGCTGCCCTGCCCACCCTTGCTCCTCCAGCCGTTGCCCTTCTCGCTCTCGCCCCTCTCGCTCCGGCCCCTCAAGCCCCAGCCCTCGTCCCTCTAGCCCTCGCCCCTCTCGCTCCGGCCCCTCAAGCCCCAGCCCTCGTCCCTCTAGCCCTCGCCCCTCTCGCTCTCGCCTCTCTCGCCCTTGCCCTCGCCTCTCTAGCCCCGGCTCTTGCCCTTCTCGCTCTGGTCCTGCCGCCCCTTGGCCCGCTGACCATTCATCCCGCTCAGCGCCTCGCCTACCTCCGCGCGCGAACTGACCTTCGCGACCCCGCCGATCCACCTGACCCTCGCGACCCCGACGACCCGCCTGCCCTTCGCGATCCCGCCGATCGGCCTGCCGTTCGCGTTCGCGTTCGCGGCTCTGCCAGGCTTCCCGAACCCGCTCCTGCGCGGACATCGACTCCCGCGCCTCATCACCGCCGAAGCCCCGAGCCTCCCGGGGCCCGGTGTCACGCGCCCCCGCCCGGCCACGCATGTCCTCGGCGGCCTGTTCGACCGCAGTTCGCTCATCCCGGGAACGTTCCTTTTCAGACCGCCCCCGCCCCGTACCACCGGAGCGCCAGTCCCCTGAGTACTCGGACGGACGCGGCGCCTGCCACAGCCCTGCGGCCGGCCGGCCACTCGCGGACGAATCAGACGAGTCGCCGGTCCGCCGCGAGCCAGGAGGGACCTGCGAATCACCAGCCCGCCGTGAGCCTGGAGCGACCGGCGAATCACCCGGCCGCCGCGATCCGGGCACGGCCGACGAATCACCCTGCTCTGGCGCAGAGGAAGGAACCGGCGGGACCGGTCGGCCGGGGAGGCGTGGCCGGTCGCCGGTGGGGTCGCGCCATGGCGGTCCGGGTGGCTCTGGCGTCGGCATCGCCTCTCCTTTCTCAGTTCAAGCGTGGGTGCTCATCGCTCCCGCATCCATCGACCGGCGGGAATCGGTCTGGCTCATCTCGCCTCGGGCCCGGCCGACGCCTCTCCTCGCATGTCGCCGCCCTGGAACCCGAGCGCGCCCAGGAAGAACGCCCGCCAGGCGACGTTCACCCCGACCGTGACCACGGCCTGGTCGCCGCCCACCTCGCACGAGGCCGAGCCCACCCCGTCGCCGCCCTGCGCGGTGATCAGTTCCTCGGCGCGGGCGCAGACCTGGCCCTGGTCGAGCAACCGCGTCTCGCCGGTCGCGCGCAGGTGGTCGACGTCGATCTTGTCGGCACCGGCGCGGGCGGCCTGCTCGGCGATGTCGGCCGCCCGGAGCCGCGCGTTGATGGCCGCTCCCCCGTCGACCAGCAACCCGGCGAGCATGAACACCACGACGGAGAACAGCACGGTGAACACCGACATGGACCCGCGCTCCCACCCGCCACCTCTCGGTGCCGGCAGTCCACGCAGCCCTGTCGGTTCCGCCAGCCCCGGGGGTCCCGCCAGTCCTCGCAATTCCGACTGCCTTCGGCTGCGCTGAAGCGTGTTCACTCCACCCTCCTGAGCTGCTCCAGGGGCACCACGGCGGTCCCCGTCATCCGCCGCGTTGCCCCGAACCCGAGGAAGCCGAGGTCGAGCTCGCAGGTGACCTCGGCCGACACCTGCCCACCCGCCTCGAAGCGGGACTTGCCGAGCGACACCGCGGGCTGAGCGCAACTCCCCTGAAGCGCCGCGGTGGTGGCCTCTTCGGCCGCCCGTCCCGCCGCGTCGAGATCGCGCTGCACGGAGGCGGCGCGGGCTGCGTCACGGGCGGCGCCGTTGACCTCGCCCTGGGCCTCCACCACCCGCCCGGCTCCGGCCAGGAACATCAGGAACAGCAGGAAGACGGGCGCGAGCATGACGGTCTCCACCGCCATGGACCCACGATCCCCGCGCCACCTCGACCTACGACCAACCGCCCCATACCTCGATCTACGGCCAACCGCCCTGTACCGCGGCCTACGGCCGGCCGCTCCACGCCTCGGCTTACGATCAACCGTCCCGCATCTCGACTCAGGACGAACGTCCCCGTACCGGACCGGTCCGCCGCCTGCAGCACCGCACGTTCCAGCCCGGCAGCAGGCCGCCGCCCCGTACGCTCCCGCCCCGTTCCCCGTCATTGGCAGTCGTCGCCCCCGTTGTCGGGACGGAAGCACTCGACCGGCCCACCCGACGTGGCGGTGATCGTGAACGTGAGCTGCGGCAGCAACGGGATGACCTGCACCGCGTTACCCGTCACGGTGACCCACCGCTGGTCGGGTTCGCGTTCGGCGGTCGTCGCCGTCGCGCCGGCCAGCAGCTGGGGCCCGATGGCGCGTATGACGTCCGTGGCCTTGGTCGTGGCCGCCGTCTCCCAGTCGCCCGAGTCGAAGGGCGCCGAGCGCGCCACGCGGGCGCCCTCGCGGGCCGCCGCCTCGGCCACCTGGCGACCGTGGAACCACAGCGCCACCTGCACGATGAGCAGCACGACGGCGAGCACGACCGGCATCAGCAGCGCCAGCTCGATCACGGTGGCCCCACGCTCGCGCCCGGACCGCTTACCGAAACGCCCGCCAGCACTCCCGAAGCCCTGACGAACCCCCTGGAAGCGCAGGCGAAATCCCCCAAAGTGCGGGTGAGCACTCTGGAGACACAGCCCCTCGCCCTCCGAGCGCGCGCGAGCACCCTGGAAGCGCAACGGCTGCCTGGCGCGCAGGCGAGCACTCCCGAAGCTCGGACGAAGCCCCTGCGAGCCCGGGCGAGCACGCGCGAACCGCGCACGCACTTTTCGCAAGCGCGGGCGACGGCGGAGAGGGGGGCGGGCGGCGATCATGTGTTGCCGTTGCCGCCACCGAAGCTGGTCTGGATGTCGCCCTGCTTCTGCTCCACGAGCGTCCGGATGAGCGTGGCCAGGCCGAGCGCGACGCCGGCGATGATCGCGGTGATGATCACCCATTCGACGGCCGAGGCGCCGCGGCTGGGCGCGGTGCGGGCGCGGTGGATGCGCACGCCGAGGTACGCGCGCAGGTAGACGATCCAGGGATGGTTCATCAGGACCCCAACATCTTCATAGCGGCCGGAAAACTGAGAAAGATCACGAACCCGGCGCAGAGCAGAAGCTGCGCCACGAGCATCGACTGGGAGCGCTCGCCCGCCCGGCCCTCGACCTCGGCCAGTTCACGGCGGCGCAGTGTGGCGGCCCTGGCCGTCAGCGAGGCGCGTACCTTGGCCCCGTCGTCGGCGACCAGGCCGAGCGCCGCGGACAGGTCGCGCAGCTCGTCCACGTTGATCTCCTCGCCGAGCTGGCCGAGCGCCTGCCACGGCGTGATGCCGACGATCCGCGCGCCGCTCAGCGCCTCGCGGATGCGGGACATCGCCCAGTTGGGCTGGTCGCCGCTGATGGTGACCGCCATCATGAGCGCCTCGGGCACGCCGCGCCCGCCGGCGAGGTTCATGGAGACGAGGTCGAGGAACGCGCTGACGACGTGCCGGAAGTCGCGCCGTTTGGCCGCCGCGTCGCGTTTGACCTGGAGGTCGGGCAGGAAGAAGAAGACGGCGGCCGCCGCCACGGCCACCCAGAACGGGATCGTCAGCGACACCCCCCAGCCCATGAGGAACAGCCAGGCGATCAGCACGGGGAAGGCCAGCAGCCCGGCCGCGGCGAGCAGCGCCTTGGTGGCCAGGAAGCCCTCGAACGAGCGTCCCACCAGCGCCAGGTCGGACTTGGTGGAGCGGATCTCCCAGCCGCGTGCCCGGTACAGCCGTGCCAGCCGTACGCCGAGACCGCGCCGGAAGGCGCTGGCCTCCTCCTCGGCGGTTACGAGCTGAACACGCGGCGCGCCCGCGTCCTCGCGCACGGCCTCGATCGCCAGCAACCGCGCCACCAGGCCGGGACGGGCCGGGAACAACGCCCGTACCAGCAGGAACAGCCCGAGGCCGAGCACACCGCCCGCCAGCACTCCCTCAACCACGGCCGCCTCCCGGACAAGTCGGCGCCACCACAGGCATGCCCCCGACAGCTCCCGAGCACCCCGACGCAACCACGAGCACGCCCCCGACCACGACACCCCCGGGACAACCCGGCGCCATCACAAGCGCGCCTTCAGCCCCGGCCGCCCGCAGGCCACACGACGCCGCAGACACCGCAGAAGAAGGGCTGGCGGCGGGCATCCACATCGCAGGCACGCGCTCGATCACGGCTGCCCCGGCCTCCGATCCCCTCGCGGTCAGCACGTCATCCATGGCTGCCTCCGACGAGGAGCCGCGTGGGCTTGTCGAAGCGGGCCAAACGCCGCATCCAGGCGAACCCGGCCCCGAACAACCCCGCCACGACCACCAGCACGGCCTGGCCGAGCAGGCTGGTGTACTCGCTGACGTACGACGGGTTGAACACGACCAGCAGCCCCGCGAACACCAGCGCGGTGATCACCACGATCTGCACGCTGCGGCGGGTGGCCCGGCGCTCGGCCTCGACGCGGCGGCGCATGTCGAGCTCCTCGCGCGCCGACACCGCGAGGGCGCCCAGCACGTCGCGCAGGCCGGGGCCGCGCAGCCGCGCGTTGAGCATGAGCGCCGCCACCACCAGGTCGGCGGACGGGTCGTCGAGCTCGTCGGCGAAGAGGGCGAGCGCATCGGGCAGGGCCATCCTGGTGTGCAGGCGGTCGATGAGGGCCCGCAGATGAGGCCGGAGCGTGGGCGCGGCGGCCCTGATGGACGACGGGATGGCCTGTTCGAGGCCGGCGGCGCCGGCGATGGTGTCGCGCAGCGACTCGGTCCAGGCGGCCAGCCCTTCGAGCCGGCGCATGGCCGCGCGTTCCTCGGCGGCGCCGCCGGACAGACCGCGCCAGGCGAACACCAGCAGCACCGTGCCCGCGGCGAACACCGGCCAGCGGGTCACCGCGAGGACCACCGCCGCGGCCACGGCGGCGATGGCGCCGCGCGTGGTCAGCATCCTGACCAGGTCGCGGCGTTGCCGGGCGGGGCGGGGCCGCATGCCGTACAGGGAGAGGACGAGCAGGTAGAGGCCGCCGCCGACGGCGGCGCCGGTGAGGAGGGCGAGCGGGTCGAGGCCGGTCATCACCACACCCCCGGGGTGTAGCCGTGGGCCATGAGCTCCTGCAGGCAGGCGATCGGAGCGTGGGGCACGGCCGGGCCGTCCGGTCCGGGCACGAACACCTCGCTGGACAGCACGCGGCCGTCGCAGCCGTTGACCTCGCGGATGCTGGAGGCGTACCGGCGCAGGGTGCCGCCGCGCTGGTAGTCATTGCGCTTCTCCACGAACACCACGAAGTCGATGGCTCCGGCGATGAGCATGTGGGTCGCGTCGATGGGCAGGCGCTCGCTGGCCTGGAGCGCGTAGGTGGCGATGCGGTTGAACACCTCCATGCTGGAGTTGGCGTGGATGGTGGACAGGGAGCCGTCGTTGCCCTGGGTCATGGCGTTGAGCATGGTGACGATCTCGTCGCCGAGGACCTCGCCGACGATCACGCGGCTGGGGTTCATGCGCAGGGAACGGCGGACCAGCTCGGCCATGGTGATCTCGCCCTGTCCCTCGGAGTTGGGCAGGCGCTGCTCGAAGGCCACCACGTTGGGATGCAGTTCGGGGAACTGGTCGAGGCCGAGCTCCAGGGCGCGTTCGACGGTGATGAGCCGCTCCGTCGGCGGGATCTCGTTGGCCAGGGCTCGCAGCAGGGTCGTCTTTCCGGCGTTGGTGGAGCCGGCGATCATGATGTTCTTGCGCGCGGCGACCGCGGCCGTGAGGAATCTGCCGATCTCAGGACTGATGGTGCCGTTGCCGACCAGGTCACTGAGGAACACCTTGCCCAGGCGGGCGCGGCGGATCGACACGGCGGGCCTGATCGTGACGTCCATGACGGCGCTCAACCGGGAGCCGTCGGGCAACCGCAGGTCGAGCTGCGGGTTGGCGGTGTCGAACGGCCTGCTGGACAGACCGGAGTAGGCCGCCAGGATCTGGATCAGCTCGATGAGCTCGTCGTCGGAGTCGGCGACCGGCTCCTGCATGAGCTCCTGGCCGTCGGCGTAGCTCACGAAGACGCGATCGCAGCCGTTGATGTCGATGTTCTCGACGTCGGGGTCGTCGAGCAGCGGCTGGAGGCGGCCGACGCCGAAGAGCGCGGCGTGGATGCCCGCCGCCAGCCCTTCCTCCTCCTCGACCGTGGGCGGCGTGCGGCCGAGCCCGATCTCGCTGCGCGCGTGCTCCTCCAGCACCTGGGAGATGAGCGCGCGGGCGAACTGGCGCTCGTCCTCGCCGGTCATCGCGGCCAGGCCGTTGGCCTGGTCGAGCCTGCGCTGGTGGGCCAGGCGGTCGCCGACCTCCTGCCGGAACCGCTTGACGAGGCTGTGGTCGATCATGGTCGGCTCACCAGCCGTCCCGCGAGGTCTCGTGCCGTACGGATGAGCAGAGAACGGTCTAGGCGGCCACCCCACTGGCCGCGCAGCAGCTCGGCGCCCTTGGGGTCGTGGGCGAGACCGTGGACGAACGCCACGCTCGGCCCGACGATGCGGCGGACGTCGTCGATCGAGGAGCGGTAGTTGCGCGGGTCGGCGATCACGACGACACCGTGGGCCTTGGTGATGGACAGGCGTTCGCGCAGGTGGGCGACGTGGTCGAGGGTGGCTCTGGTCAGCAGGAGCACGGTCTCGGCCTCGGCGAGCAGGTCGCCGAGTTGGGGATGGGCGCCCAGGCGGCCGCAGTCGGCGATCACGTCGGCCTGGGGGATGGCGGCCAGCGCCCGGCCCAGCGGGCCCCACAGCCAGGTCAGGCCGGCGGCCTGCTCACCGTGGGTGAGACCGGCGAGGACGTCCAGCCCGCCGACGATCTTCTGGGTGTGCTGGTGGATCTGGCCCGGCTCCAGACCGCGCCGCGCGCCGGCGGCGAGGGTGAGCAGGCCCTTGCCGGGGTTGAGCACACCGCCGTCGGCCGCGGGGAGCCGGTAGGCGATGTCACCGCCCGCCGGGTCGCACTCGGCCAGCAGCACAGGCCGCGGCCAGACGGCGGCCAGGGCCGTGGCGGCTGTGGTGACTCCGGGCGCGCCCTTGTCGGCGGCCAGCACGATGAGCGCCACGTCAGCGCGCTCCCGGCAGCTCGGCCACCGCGATCTCGCCGCTGGAGGCGTAGCGGAGGATCTCGGGTGAGGCGGTGGCGTCGACGATGACGGTGATCAGGCCGTTGCCGCCGCTGCTCCCGGTGCGGCCGGGGGCGCCGACGCTGAAGACGAGCGCCTTGTCGGCGAGCACCCGGCTCTCGGCCTGGCTCGTACGGGCGGGGACGTAGACGACCTGCACCCGGTCGCCCTGCCGCAGCCCGGCCGGCGCCTGGCCGGCCTTGAGCGCGAGCCCCACCTTGGCCTTGCCGGGGACGAGTTCGGAACTGGCTCTCACACCCATGGTGTTGGTGAGCAGCGTGCCGGGGAGGATGGTCACCGCGGCGAAGCTGTTGAGCACCTGCTGCCGTTGCGCCCAGCTCACGTAGTCGAGGCCGGTGTCGGCGATCTGCACCTCTTCGAGGGCGTCCGCCGTGAACTGCTGGCCCGCGCCGATCTGCTGGGTGACGCGGACGGCGGAGATCCGGTCGCCGCTGCGCATGACGAGCAGCGTCGTCGCGAGCGCCCCGCCCAGGATCAGGAGCACCGCGAGGGCGGCCAGCGCAGGCTTCCGCTCACGTGGAGGGACGGGCAGCTTGCGCGAGGCCGGCCCGGCCAACCCCGCCGCGTCGACGGCGGGCTTTTCGCTGGTCCTCATGGGTGGGGGGCTCCCATTTAGTGGAATTTTCGGAATTCACGCCATTATGTGCAGCCCGACCGCGAGGCGGGGCGGGAATGCGAGGAACCATGCTCGTTTCGCAGGTGGGAACCTGTCAACTCAACGTATTCAATACTTATTGTTTCTACCAAGTTGACGGCATTGGCGTTTTGGGGCTATGTGTCACAACTGTCACATCAGTCCCTATATGTTTCGGGCCTTTATGTCACATTTCAGCGGACCGTACCGATCTGGCGGTTCAACCCTGAGGCCGTCGGGGCTCCTCGCCGGATTCGGACGGCTTCGATGCTGGCTCCGGTACGAGGTCAGCAGGCCTCCGGCTGCTGATCCGGCCGCCGGAGAAGTGAAGCAGGACGTCGACCGCTCACCCGCCCAACCGCTCTCCCACGCGCCTGCACGCCCGCCCTGCCGTCACCAGCTCCCCCGCCCACCTGCTCCCCCGCTCGCCCGCTCGCCGAAGACGAGAACGGGACGGTTAGCCGGCGACATAGATGCGTACTTCGCTCACTCTGCCCGAACACGAACCGGGATTCGCCATCCACCCAGCGCAGGCGAAACCGGAACCGTTCACCGGAAACCGGAGGCGAACGGCCGGGTGCGCCACCACGAACACTACGCTCGGCGGCGAAAAACCCGGGCGTGTCATCCACAGGCCATTTCCTGGGACGCCCGGTTATCCACAGCCCGCCGTTTCCATGCCATTGGCGTCAACCCGGAAGCCTAATCTCGCCGCGGGCGCTACCTTGGCGCCGAGATCCGACTGAGGAGACGGCACATGCGGATCATGCTCACCGTGCTCGGCGAGCGGGGCGACCGTGACATCGTTCTCGACGGCGACGACGGAGCCACTGTCGCCGCGGTGAGTGAGGCGCTCGACCAACGGGAGCCGCTCACCAACGTGGTCCGTCTACCCCGTGCGCGCGCCCCCTACGACCCCTCCGGGGCCGCTTCTCCGTCATGGGGCGCCGAGCCAGGCGCGCGAAGGGCCGAGCGTGGCCCGCGACGGGCAGACACGGGCGCGCCGGGTGCCGGACGCGGTACGCAGCGGACCGAGCCCGGCGGACGGAACGCCGGCTCGGGCGGCACGCTGTGGCGCAACGGGCGGCCCCTCGATCCCCGGGCCCCCGCCACGGCCGTGCTGCGCGACGGCGACAAGGTGACGCTCGACCCCCACCTGGCGCCCGCGACGATCGTCGAGGAGCCTGGCGGGGTGGCCGAGGTGCGCGTGGTGGGCGGTCCCGCCGCCGGCGCCGTCCATCGGCTGGGCCTCGGCGTCCATGTCATCGGCTCCGACCCCATGTGCGCGCTCACCGTGGCCGACCCCGCGCTCGCGCCCGAGGCCGTCGTCCTGCGCGTGACCCCCGGCGCGATCACCGCCGAGCCGGTCCGCCGGGCCGTCCCCGACGCTCCACGGCTCAAGCTCAAGGGCCGGTGGGCCGACGAGGTGGCCGAGATGACGGCGCGGGTCGCGGAGCGGCAGGCCGCCGAGGCCGCGTCGGAGTCGTGGCAGCCGCCCGAGCTCGACGGCCGCCCGCTCGACGGACCGGCCGACTGGCTGGAGCACGCGGTGCTGACCTGCGGGTCGTCCGTGTTCGCGCTGACGGCGATCGAGCCCCAGGACGCGCATCTGGCCCCGAGGCCCGAGGGTGGGGTGGCCTACAACCGGCCGCCGCGGCTGCGCCGCTCCGCCGGGGAGCGCGCGTTCGAGCGGCCCGCCGAGCCGCGCCGCTCCGAGGGCATGCGGCTGCAACTGCTGGCCGCGTTCTTGCCGGCCGTCCTCGGCTGCACGCTGGCCTACGTCATGCACCAGTGGTACTTCCTGCTCATGGCCCTGATGACGCCCGTCATCATGATCGGCCAGTGGTGGAGCGACCGGCGGCACGGCCGCAAGCAGCATCGCAAGGCGCTCAAGGAGTTCCACGAGCGGCTCAGGGCGTACGAGCGGGCGGTGGAGCAGGCCAGGGCCCGCGACGAGGTGACGCGCCGGTCCGACGCCCCCGACCCGGCCGAGGTGCTGCTCACGGCGACGGGCCCGCGCAGGCGCCTGTGGGAGCGCCGCATCCACGATCCCGACGCGCTCCGCCTCCGGATCGGACTGGCCGATCTGCCCGCCGACCTCGACCTGACCGAGGAGCAGGGCGGGCCGATCGACCCGCCGGTCTGCCGGGCGGTTCCCGTGGCGCTGGCCATGCGCCGGCTGGGCGTCGCCGGCATCACCGGACCGCGCGACGCCGCGACGGGCCTGGCGGGCTGGCTGGTGGGCCAGGCCGCCACCCTGCACAGTCCGCGCGACCTGGCCATCGTGGTGCTGTCCGCGCGCGGTGACGGCGAGCGGCGCTGGGGCTGGGTGCGCTGGCTCCCGCACTGCGCGCCCCGCGCCGGAGAGGACTGCGTGGCCCTCGTGGGCACCGACCCGGAGTCCGCCGCGCGGCGCGTCGCCGAGCTGGCCGCGCTCATCGACGAGCGGCAGAACACCGCCATCCCCGAACTGGGCAAGATCCCTACCGGCTGGGACGATCTCGGCGGGCCCGAAAGACCCGTCTTCTCCACGTACGACGACCGTCCGTACGACGTGCTGGTCCTGCTCGACGGCGCCCAGGCCCTGCGCGGCCTGCCCGGCATGCCGCAGGTGCTGCGCCAGGGCCCGCGGGCCGGCGTCTACACCCTCGCCATCGACGAGGACCAGCGGCTGCTGCCGGAGGAGTGCGCGACGGCGGCCGCGTGCGGCACCGACGGCTACGTGCGGCTGCGCGGCGGCGGCCTGGACGTCATCGGGCCGGTCCTGGCCGACCTCGTGTCGCCCACCTGGTGCGACCGGCTGGCCCGCGCCCTGGCCCCCATCCGTGACGTGAGCCGGGACGACCCCGCGGGCAACCTGCCCGCCGCGGCGCGCCTGCTCGACCTGCTCGGCCTCGCCACGCCCACCGGCCAGGCCGTCGCCGCCCGCTGGCGCGGGCGCGGCTCCACCAGGGCGATGATCGGCATCGGCCCCGCGGGGCCGTTCGCGGTCGACCTCGCCCTCGACGGCCCGCACGGGCTCATCGCCGGCACGACGGGTGCGGGCAAGTCCGAGCTGCTCCAGACGTTGATCTGCTCGCTGGCCGTGGTCAACCGTCCCGACCAGCTGACGTTCGTGCTCATCGACTACAAGGGCGGGGCCGCGTTCAAGGAGTGCGTCCGGCTGCCGCACACCGTGGGCATGGTCAGCGACCTCGACGGCCATCTGACCCAGCGGGCACTCGACTCGCTCGCCGCGGAGCTGCGGCGCCGCGAGCGCCTGTTCCAGGCGGCGGGGGCCAAGGACATCGACGACTACACCGGCGATCCGCTGCCGCGGTTGGTGCTGATCATCGACGAGTTCGCGGCACTGGTGGCGGAGCTTCCCGACTTCGTCGCCGGTCTGGTGGACGTCGCCCGCAAGGGCCGTTCGCTGGGCATCCATCTGATCCTCGCGACCCAGCGCCCCGCCGGCGTCGTCACGGCCGAGATCCAGGCCAACACCTCGCTCCGCATCGCCCTCCGGGTCACGGAGCCCATGGAGTCATCTGACGTCATCGACATGCCGGACGCCGCGCACATCTCGAAGAGCACCCCCGGACGCTGCTACGTGAAGTCGGGGGCCGGCGCGGCGACGGCCGTCCAGACAGCCAGAGTGGGTGGCCGCAGCCCCGTCCTCCGCCCTCACGCCCCTCGCCCTCTCCTTTCGGCTCCAGTCCCCGAAGATGACGACCCCTTCGCGCCGTCACCTCAGGGAAGCGACGGTGTTCCCCCAGCTCCGCCCCCTGGAAGCGACCGCCTCCCGCCAGTACCGCCCCTTGCAGGCGACGGTCTCCTCGTGACGCGGCCCCCTGGACGCGACGGTTTCCTCCCGGCCTCATCTCCTGAAGGCGATGGCCTCTTTCCAGCGTCATCGCTGGACAACAACGGCTTCCTCCCAGCTCCACGGCCCGGAAGCGACGGTTTCCTTCCTCCGCCGCCTTTCGGTGGTGGCGCCCCTCTCTCAGCACCATCCCCTGGAGATGACGGCCTCTTCCCGGCACCACACTTCGGAGGTGACGACTCCCCCCTCCCAGGGGCACCGTCTCCTGCGAATGACAGCACAAGCAGAGGAGACGACGGTGCCGACGGCGTCGGCCGCGCCGGTCGTGGTGGCGGCACCAGCCCAGTAGCCTTCGACAGCAGCGGGCACGCAGGTGGACAGCCTGCCCCGCGCCACTCGCGCCCTCGCCCCGACGGCCATCCTTACGGCTCCCGCCCCCTGCCCGGCAACGCCGCCAACGCCCCGCAGGCCGGGCGAAGGAGCGACGGCCGCCACCATGCCCCCTACACGCGCCCGTCCTACGACGCCCTCCCCGAGGAAGCACCCGGCCTCCCCGCCGCCGACGGGCACCTCACGCCACGGCGCGGTACGGCGGATGATGCCGCTCGCTCCATGCCGCATGGTGCACCGACCGCTGACGGCCCAGCCCGAGACTGGCCTCCGCACACCATGCCCCCGAGCGCCACACGACCGGGAAGCGCCCCTCCCGACCCGCTAGGGGCATGGGGCACATCCCCGGCTGACCAGGACCCCGGAGACGCTCGCCGTGGCGCGACTCCCGGCGGAAGGGACGCCCGCGACACGTCCCCTTCTGGACAGGCACCGGACGTCCGCGACACGTCTCCTGGACGGGCACCGGATACCCGTGGCACGTCTCCTGGACAGGCACCGGATGTCCGTGGCACGTCTCCTGAACAGGCACCGGATGTCCGTGGCACGTCTCCTGGAGGGGAACCGGATACCCGTGACACCTCTCCTGGATGGGCACCAGGAGAGGTGACTCCTGGCGGATGGCCACCGGAAGACATGCCAGCCATGCCAGCCTCGGACGGCATCACCGACGACCCGACTCGCGCAGGTGGCGCATCATCCGGCTTGTCCGGCCGAGGCAGCCACTCTCCGGGCGACCGGTTCCCCGGTGTCACCCCACTGCCCCGTACGGACGGCCTGTCGGTACGCGGCAAGGCGCCAGGGGCGGATGGCATGCCTGGGCACGGCTCTGCGCCCGATCCCGGCTTCGTCGGCGACCCCGGAGTCGCCGGACGTGGCTCCGGAGTCACCGGACGCGGCTTCGGCCAGGACAGGCTTCATGAAGCGCTGGACGTCCTTGGCCCCGCCGACCTCGGGAGACCGGGCGAGTGCACTGGTCGGTTCGAGATGAGCGACGGCGGTCCGGGGAGCGTACGGGTCGTGGATGTGGATTGGCGGTCTCTCGGCCGGCCCTTGCCCGCGCCGCCGGAGCCTCCGGAGGAGTCGACCGTCACCGACCTGTCCATCCTGGCGGACGCCATCGTGGAGGCGACCCGGCTGACCGGGGTACGGCGGCAGCCCAGTCCGTGGCTGGAGCCGTTGCCGGCACATCTGGTTCTCGACCAGGTCCATGCCATGACCGGGCGCCCCCGGGCGTACACGGGAATGGGTGGCGAGTCGACCACGCGTCAGGAGCGGCCTGAACGCCCAGGGACGCACACCGGACCGGCCCCTCAGAGCGGCCGCTCGGCGACACACCGGCATCCAGCCGAACACCCTGACTCGCACACCGGAGCGATCCCCCAGATCGACTACTCGGGCACGCACCGCCATCCGGCCGCACACCCTGACGCGTACATCGGACCGGATCCTCGAAGCAGCCTCCTTGGGTCACACGACGATCCGGCCGAACGCCCTGATGCGCAGCACACAGGGTGGAGTTCTCCGACCGGTCGCACGGGGCCCCCGCGAGGCCCGGTCGAACGTCCTGAGGCGTACACCGGGCCGGTCTCCGAGAACGACCCCACGGGGACGCGCCGAGGTCCGGACGAAGGCCCTGATGCGCATACAGGCTGGAACCAGCAGACCAGCGCCATGGGGACATACGGCCGCCCGGCCGGGCATCCCGATGTGTATGCCGGGCCGGGCCCTCGGATCGGACATATGGGGACGCATTCCGATTTTGGCTCGTCCGATTTCATGGAGGTGGAGCCGATCCCGTTCGGCGTCATCGACCGGCCATGGGCGCAGGATCGGCGCCCCCTCGCGCTCGACCTGCCTCACGGTGGTCACCTGCTCATCGCCGGGTCGGCGCGCACCGGACGGTCCACGGCACTCCGCACGGTCGCGGGCGCGATCGCGGCGCAGGCGTCCCCGGCCGACGTCCACGTGCACGCGATCGACTGCGGTTCCGGGGCGCTGCTGCCGCTCGTGGCGATGCCGCACTGCGGTGCCGTGGTGACACGCGACCAGCTCGACCGGGTCGAACGCCTTCTCGGCCGGCTCCGGGCCGAGGTCGGTCGTCGTCAGCAGTTGCTGGCGGAGGCGGGGCACGCGTCCTTGGCGGAGTACCGGGCGGCGGGTCACCGGCTTCCGTGGCTGGTGTTCATGCTGGACCGCTGGGAGGGGTACGTCGCCGCGTTCGAGAGCTACGACTACGGGCGGCTGATCGACGCGGTGCTGCAGTTGCTGCGGGAAGGGCCGGCGGTGGGCCTGCGGGCGGTGGTGACGGGCGACAGGTCGTGCCTCATGGGACAGGTCTCCACGGTGTTCGACGACCGGCTGATCCTGCGGTTGGCCGATCCCGCCGACTACGGGCTCGCGGGGTTCCCTCTCAAGGGCTTGCCCTCGTCCATGCCGCCCGGACGGGCGCTGTCGATCGGCGAGCACGGCGTCGTCGAGAGTCAGATCGCCCTTCTGACGGCTGATCCTTCCGGCCCGGCCCAGGTGGGAGCCTTGCAGGACCTCGCGCGATCGGCGTCCGGCCACGAAAGGGGCCAGGGGACGATGGTTGCCGGCCCGGGTGGTGCCGATCGAGGGGCGTGGCTGCGGGAGGGTGAGCCTCCGCTGCGGGTGGACGCGTTGCCCATGCGTATCACCGCCGGCGAGGCCGCAGCCCTGGCCCCCGCCTTCAGCCGTCCGTCGCCGCTGTGGGCGCTGGTGGGAGCGGGCGGGGACGCTCTGGCGCCGCTCGGCATCGACCTGTACGCCCAGGGGCCCGGCGCGGTGATCGCCGGACCTCCTCGCTCCGGCCGGTCCTCGGTGCTGCTCACCGCCGCTCACTCACTCATCGCGCACGGCACGCCGGTGGTGGCGGTCGCGCCGAGACGCAGCCCGTTGCGTGACCTGCGGGGTGCCGTGGCGGTCCTGGACGGCAACGCCACCGATCTCCAGGAACTGCTGGCCGAGCACAAGGAGTACGTGGTGCTCGTGGACGACGCGGAGCTGATCAGCCCGGACGGCCCTCTGGGCATGGCACTGGAGGAGGTGCTGCGGTCCGGGCGCGACGGAGACCACGGGCTGATCATCGCGGGGTCCACCGGTGATCTGACGCAGGCCTATCGGGGGTTCGTGGCGGAGACCCGTAAGTCACGGACGGGAGTGTTGTTGTCGGTGCAGAGTCCGGCGGATGGGGATCTGCTGTCGGTACGGCTGCCGCGTGGCGCCGTTGGGGGTCCGCCGGGGCGAGGGCTTCTCGTCACGATGGGCACCATGACCCCCATCCAGGCAGCCCTCCCGGAGGGCGGTGTGTAGGGCACGGCATCCCCTTGTGCATGCACGGCATCTTCCTGTGCATGGTGCCGGGTGCATGATGCGGCGTCATCGAGCTCGGTCACCGCCTGAAGGCCATCGCCGTGGAGACCTCCGTCCCGGAGAACGCCGCCGTGGACGCCGACGTCCCGAAAGACGCCGCCGTAGAGGCCGACGTCCCGAAAGACGCCGCCGTGGACGCCGTCGCCCCGAAAGACGCCGCCGTAGAGGCCGACGTCCCGAAAGACACCGCCGTGGACGCCGTCGCCCCGAAAGACACCGCCGTGGACGCCGTCGCCCCGAAAGACGCCGCCGTAGAGGCCGACGTCCCGAAAGACGCCGACCTGGAGGCCGTCAACCCTCAGGCCACCTTGAAGACCGTCGTCCCGGACGTCCGCGTCCTGGAGGTGAAGTCAGTCGCCAGGCTCGGCCGGGGCAGGGGCCAAGTGAGACGGGCAGTGGGGACATCCGTGCCACGTTCGCGTCCTGCTGAGCGGCAAGGTGAGAGGGTGGGGCTGTGGGCGGAGCAGGGCACGCCTCGCCATGTGCCCGTCCCGACGCGGGAGCAGGCGCCCATTCCCAACGCCGGGGCAGGTGCCTCCCGCGACGCAGAGGCCGATGCTCCTCTCGGTGCAGAGGCCGATGCTCCTCTCGGTGCAGAGGCCGATGCTCCTCCCGCCCCAGGGGCAGGTTCCCCTACCGGCGCGGGGGGCAGGTTCCCGTCCCGCTGCGGCGGCGCCCCCGGGGTTGGGTCGTCATTGTCATCGCAGGGGCGGGCGGCAGGCCCAGGTGGCCCAGCGCCACAGCCATTCCAGGGGACCTTGGCGGTATGTCCGCAGCCATAGCGTGGACCACAGCCACTGGACAGCGAGGATGCCGCCGGCGATGGGCACAACCGTTGCCGAGGTCCAGCCGTCGGGCGAGCTGCCGATGAGGCGGGCGGTCACCAGGACGAGGAGGGTGGCGGTCAGGTAGTTGGTCAGCGCCATCCGGCCCAGCGGCGCGAAAACCCTCTGGAGCAACGACCGGAGCGGGGTTTTGAGCAGGAGCAGCACACCGCACACGTACGTGCCTGCGGTCAGCAGCCCGGCGATGCCGAACCAGGGGTTGAAGTGCGCGTCATCGGCCGATGCCTCGATCTGCAGCCAAGCAGCGGGCACCGCTCCAGCCACGAAGACCAGGAACAGCGCGACCGGTCCCCATGTGGCACGCTCGATCCTGCCGATCACGCCGTACCGGGTCAGCGCCGAGCCCAGCAGGAACAGTCCGGGCACCTCCGGCACGCCGTTGCTGCCCAGAACCGGTGGCAACGCGATCAGGATGGCGGCGAGCCCCGCGACGGCCCAGCGCGGCAACCAGGTCGAGGGCAGGAGCACCACCAGGCCGACGACGGCATAGATGGTCAGGATGTCGCCCCGCCACAGCAGGAACATGTGCACCAGGCCGATGGCGAGCAGCGCCAGGAGGCGGCGCAGCAGGAGCACCCAGGGGCGCGGGACAGTTCGGCTCGCTGAGTCCAGCAGCAGCGAGAAGCCGACACCGAACAGCAGGGAGAAGATCGGGAAGAAGCGCTGGTCGACGAACAGGCTCGGCCATTCCTCACCGCTCTGCCCCTTCGTCCCCACAGCCTGCGTTACCGATACGGCGTCGACCATGTGGGCGATCGGCTTGACGTTGGCCAGCAGGATTCCGCACAAGGCGAACCCGCGGATGACGTCGAGTGCGGCAATGCGAGGGCGGCCCCGTGCTGGTGCGGCGGAGTGGGATTGGGGGGCTGGTGCGGATGCTGCGGGGCGGTATTGAGGAGCGGGTAGTAATGCGGCGTTCGGAGAGGGGGCGGGTGCCGGTGCGGCTGTGTGTGGGCGGGCGGGTGGACGGCTGTCGGGGTCGGGGTAGTCGGGGTGGTGTCGGGCTGGCTCAGCCGGGGGGAGTTCTTCGTGTGACATGAGGACTCATCCTGCGGGCCCGGGGTTGGGAGCGGCACGGGTCGAAAGCAGGGTTCGCGGCTTGAGACACCGTACTTTCGGCCGGTACGGGGAGACCGCCGCGACGGTTTGGTCTGTTGGGTGGACACAACGTGCATTCGGGGCGCTGGCGCTGCGTTCAGGGTGCTGGAGCAGTGGCGGGGTGGGAGCTTACTGGGCTGCGCGGGGTAACAGTGGGGTGCGCGGAGGGGCAGGGAGGGGCGGTCACCCCCCGATGTCGGACGAGTGTTCGCGTAGCGGGACACTGACACAGGCGTCGGATCGGCGAGTGGGGCGCGGGGACACTGACGTGGGCGTCGGACCAGCGGGTTGGAAACGGGAACACTGACACGGGCCGCGGACCAGCGGATTGGAAACGGGAACACTGACACGGGCCGCGGACCAGCGGATTGGAAACGGGAACACTGACACGGGCCGCGGACCAGCGGATTGGAAACGGGAACACTGACACGGGTGTCGGATCGGCGAGCGGGCGCGGGACACCGACGCCGGCGGGACGTGGGCGGGACGTCGGCGGCTGGGGTACGGGGTCTGAATCGGGTGTTGGGCCGGCGGCTGTGGCGGGGGCCAGGTCACTGCTCCCGCACCTCTGCGGCTGCCTGGCTGGTGCGGTCGAGGAGGACGGCGATGCCGTCGAGCATGCGGTGCAGTCCGAACTCGAAGATGTTGTCCGGTTCGGCCGCCTCGAACGCCTCCGGGCCGAACTCCGACACCATGGGCAGCCGTGCCTCCCGAATGGAGCGGTCGAAGCTCTCGCGCCGGGCCGCCGTCCACTGCTCCCGGGTATGGCGGCTCCTGCGGGCCGCCTGCGTCTCGTAGGCCAGCGGCGCGGCGGCGCTCTGCAGATAGGTGCCGATCATGATGGCGATCTTGGTCAGTGTGGCGAAGTCCAGGTCGTGGCCGGCCAGGGCGCGCATGCGCCAGTCGGTGTACGCCATGAGGTGCGGGGCGTTGGGCGGCCGGGTGGTGGCCACGACGAGCTGCGACAGCCAGGGATGTCTGCGGTGCAGCGCCCATTCCTGGCGCGCGGACAGCTCCAGCTTGTCGCGCCATCCGTCGGGGCCGGGTTCGGGGAGGGGGTGGTCGGCGAAGACCGTGTCCACCATGAGGTCGTTGAGTTCCTCCCGCCCGGCCACGTACCGGTAGAGCGACATCACCCCAACCCCGAGGTCGGCGGCGATGCTCCGCATCGAGACGGCGGCGACGCCCTCGCGGTGGGCGCGGGCCAGAGCGGCCCGGACGATGACCTCCCGGTCCAGGACGGCGTCGACGTTGCCCGGCGACTGCGGCTGCCGGCGTGCCTCGACCGTGGCCGGGCGTTCGGCCATCCGGGCCCGGTAGGCACGCGTCCGGCAGGCGCGCGAGCAGTAGCGCCGCGGGCGGCCGCGTTCGGCTGGGCGCAACGCCCTGCCGCACATCTCACAGGTCATCATGATCACCGCACCTCATCACAGGCCACCGCCCACCGCAACGCCGGCTCCACATCGCAAGCCGCCCTCCCTCTATGAGCTCACCACGCGTCGGCCCAGCCGTGCGTCGCCCCCATGAGCTCGCCACGCGTCGGTCCAACCAGGCGCGGGCGACCCTCCACGAGCTCGCCACACGTCGGTCCAACCAGGCGCGAGCGACCCTCCACGAGCTCGCCACGCGTTGGCCTGCCCCTGCGCGGCCTCGGCCACGCCTCGACCTGAAGGTGCGCGGCGGCCGCATCACGCTGGCGCCACTCACGGGCCGGGCGCCGTTCCTCTCGCATCACCGTTCACGGGCGTCGCTCACGGGCGCCGTTCCTCTCGCATCGCCACTCACGGGCGTCGCTCCTCGCGCGTCGCCGCTCACGGGCGCCGTTCGCGGGCGCCGTTCCTCGCGCATCGCTGCTCATCTACGCCGGCCTCCTGCGTACACCGGGCTCCTCAGCTCGTATTTCGTCACAGCGCTTATTCGTGACGAAATTATAGTTCATCCCTTTTCAAATGCAGTAATCGGATATGCAGTACGGTGTATTTATGACTCGTGCAGCGTACGCACATCAAGTGACGAACAAGACCACGCACGCCCTGGAGCTCCGCGACGTGACGAAACGTCACGGCGCCGGCGACACGGCCGTGACCGCGTTGGACCGGGTGTCGCTGTCGATCCCGCGCGGCACCTTCACCGCCGTCATGGGACCGTCCGGATCGGGGAAGAGCACCCTGCTCCACTGCGCGGCCGGGCTCGACCGGCCCGACTCCGGGTCCGTGGTCCTCGACGGACACGAGCTGACCGACGCCGACGAGACGGCGCTGACCCGCCTGCGACGCGAGCGCATGGGGTTCGTGTTCCAGTCGTTCAACCTGGTGCCCACCTTGACCGTGGCGCAGAACGTGGCTCTGCCTCTGGAGTTCGCCGGCCGCCGTGTGGACGGGCCGCAGGTGCGGGGGCTGCTCGCGCGGCTCGGGCTCGGCGACCGGCTCGACCACCGTCCCGCCGAGCTGTCCGGCGGGCAGCAGCAGCGGGTGGCCATCGCGCGCGCCATGCTGTCCCGGCCGGCCGTCGTCTTCGCCGACGAGCCCACCGGAGCGCTCGACACCCAGGCCGCGCGCGACGTGCTCCGCATCCTGCGCGAGGCGGTCGACGCGGGCGGGCAGACGATCGTGATGGTGACGCACGACCCCGTCGCCGGCGCCTACGCCGACGCCGTCGTGTTCTTCAGCGACGGCCGGATCGTGGACAGCATGACCCGGCCCGACCCCGCCTCGGTGGCCGCGCGCATGGCCCGCCTGTCCACGCCCGTCCCCCAGGGCGGAAACGTCCCGGCCGCGCCGATCCGCCAGGGCGGCGTCCAGCAGGGCGGCGTCCAGCAGGGCGGCGTCCGGAGGGGTGGTGACGTCCGATGAGGTGGCGGCTGGCCTGGGCCACGGTACGCGCGCACCGCACCTCCTCGCTCGCCTCGGCCGCCGTCATGGCGGCCGGCACCGCGCTGCTCACCGCGTTCGCGAGCCTGCTGGAGACCGGCCTGGCGACCGGCCGGGACAGCGGCTTCCTCATCATGCTGCCGGCGATCCTGGGCGGCTGGACGGTGGCGATCGTGGCGTTCGGGGTGGTCTCCACCGTCTCCCTGACGATCCAGCACCGCGAGCAGGAGCTGGCGCTGCTGCGGTCGATCGCGGCGACCCCCCGGCAGATCCGGCAGAACGTGGTGGTGGAGACGCTCATCACGGCCGTCCCGGCGGCGGTGGCGGGCCTGCTGCCCGGGTTCGGGCTGGGGGCGGTCGTCCTCGGCCGGCTGGTCGGCAGCGGGCTGGTCGGCGCGGAGACGCGCCTGGCGACGGGCTGGCTGTGCGTGGTGACGGGCACGGGCGCCTCCCTGCTGGCGGCGCTCGCGGGAGCGCTGATCTCCAGCCGGCGCGCCGCCTCGATCCCGCCCGTCCGGGCGCTGGCCGCGGCGGCTCCCGCCGAGCCCGGCCGGGCACTGGCCCGGGGCCGGGTGACGGCCGGGATCATTCTGCTCGCGGCCGGGCTGGGCCTGTCGGCCGGGACGCTGTTCATGGACGACGGGCCGCTGCTGTCGAGCACCGCGGGCCCGGCGGGGGTCGCGGTCGCGGTCGGGCTGGCGCTGCTCAGCCCGGCGGCCCTGCGGCCGGTCCGCCGGCTGTCGGACGCCCGGCTCGGCGCGACCGCGCGGCTGGCCGCGCGCAACGTCCACGCCCGCGCCAGGCAGAGCGGCAGCGTGGCCTCCCCGCTGATCCTGCTGGTCGGCATCGCCGGCGGAACCCTGTACATGCAGACCACCGAGGACAGCGTCCCCCACGCCGCCGGTGACGTCAGCCCGCAGCTCGCCTCGGTGAACTACCTGGTCGTCGCCATGATCATCGCTTTCTCGGCGATCGTGGTGGTGAACACGCTGATCGCGGCCACCCGGCGGCGCCGCCGCGAGTTCGGGCTGCTGCGGCTGTCGGCCGCCACCAGCGGACAGGTCCTGGCCATGGTCGCGGTCGAGGCCGCGATGACGGCGGCGCCGGCCGTCGTGCTCGGCACGGCCGCCGCCGCGGCGACCACGATCCCCTACAGCCTCGTCAAGACCGGCTCCCCGCTTCCCTCCGGGCCGCCCTGGATGTACGCCGCCATCGTCGCGGGGGCGTTGCTGCTGGTCATGGTGGCCGTGATCCCGACCGCCGTGGCGGCGCTGCGCACCCGGCCGGTCGACGCCCTGACCGCGGCGGCTTGATCACAACACCGCGAACGGATGCAGGGGCCAGGGCATCGGCCGTGCGGACGGTGGACCGTCCGGCCGAAAGCCCTGGCCGCTCCGCGCGATCCCAGGGCCCGCGGCGCTACCCCAGCTTGTCGGAGACGGCGTCGTCGTAGGCGCCTTCCGTCCAGTGCTCGTCGTCGATGTGCAGCCAGTACTGGCTCTGCCGGTCCGATTCCTGTTCGCCACCGCCGCCCCCGCCCATGTGCCCCACGGGGAAGCCCGACCCCAAGCCGCCGGCGCTGGTGGAGCCGCGGGCGGCGAGCTGCTGGGCGTTGGCCGCCGCCGAGCCGTCGCCGCGGCCCGTCGTGGAGACGCCGTCCGCCGTCGAGGCGCCGTTGGGGTTGTAGGTGCCGTTGGGGTTGTAGGCGCCGTACGGGGAGGAGGTGCTGTGCGGGTTGGTGGTGCTGTTCGGGCCGGTCGTGGTGGGGGAGGTGTAGCTGGTCGGGTTCCAGCCGGAGGTGGTCGCGTCCGGGACGTTGGGCCGCTGGTAGTCGGCGAGCTGCGTCGCCGTGGAACCGCCCGGCATGGTGATGCCCTTGCTCGGGTCCGTGATGCCCTTGCTGGGGTCGGTGATGTGGGTTCCCGGCGTGGTGCCGCCCTGGGAGGGGTCCGTGACGCCGCCGCCGGGGGTGTTGACGCCGCCGGAGGTGTCGATGCCGCCGGGCGTGCCGACGCCGCCCGTGCCCGTGTCTCCGCCGGTGCCGCCGCCCGGCGTGGAGCCGCCGGGGCCGCCCGGCATGCCGGGGACGTTGACGTCGCCCGAGCCGCCGTCGCGCTTGCTCGGGTCGTCGAGGCCCAGGCCGCCGCCCGGGGTGTTGATGCCGTTGCCGTTGAGGCCGCCGCCGTTGAAGTCCCCGCCGTTGTACCCGGCGGGCATGACCCCGCCCTTCTTGAAGGGGTTGTCGAAGTTGACATCCTTGATCCCGTCGGCGCCCGGCGGCGTCGGGTCCTTGATGTCAGGCAGGTCCTTCTGGACGAAGTCCGGGAAGTGGGCGTACGCCTCGTACAGGTCCTTGTTGAAGGCGGCGAGGTGCTTGCCGGCCAACTCGTCCTGCGAACCCCACTCGATGCCCTGGTCGATGGTGTGGTAGAAGTCCGCGACGGAGTCGTTGAAGGTGAACTGGTTGTCGCTCCAGGCCATGGCCTTGTTCTGGACGAAGTCCGTGTGCTCGCGGACGCGGTCGGCGAGGTGCTGCATCGGCTTGGCCATGCCGTCCATGCCGCCGGAGAGGTTGACGATGGTGTCGTGGAGCTGCCGCAGCGCCTTCTGGGCGTCCACGGACGCCTTGCCCTTCCAGATCTTGGCCAGCTCGCCGCTGACCTCGTCGATCACGTCCAGCGTCTTCGCCAGCCGCTCCGCCGCGTCGGCGTACGCGGTGGCGGCGCCGTCGAAGGTCTCGGGCGCGAGCTTCAAGATGAAGTTCTTGACCTCGGCGACGCTCCTGCCGTCGTCGTCGACGCTGAAGTTGTCGCACTGGGTCTTGATCCAGTGTGTCGCCTTGGGGCTCTTCGTGGAATCAGCCATGTGCGATCACGTGTCCAATGAGATCTGCTGGTTGGCCTTGTCGTAGATCCCGCCGCCGACCAGGATGAGGTCGATGGCGATGCGGAGCTTCTCGTTCACCTGCGTGTAGATGTCGGTGAGCTGCTCCTGGCCCTTCTGCGCCGTATCGAGGAAGACCTTGCCGCCGTCCCAGCGCTTGACCTGCTTGAACTCGTAGCGCAGCGATGACAGGTCGGCCTTGGCCTGCACGTCCGACACGGAGCCGGGCTTCATACCGGTCAGCGCGGTGAGTTCGGCGGTGAGCCGGTCGGCGAGACCCTGGAACTTGGTCTTGGGATCCTCGGGATGCTCGACACCGTCGCGGTCGGCATCAAGTCCGGGCCACTTCTGGCCGCAATGCCGGTGATCCTTGGCAGGCATGACACCCTCCCCACTGGCTCTTGATCCGCAACTTTACTCGCATGGCTATCGTGCCGTACAGAAGTTGACATATCCCCCATGCCGCTCAGCCGTAACATTACGCGGGAGCCGGACCGGAACGGAGTGGCATGCAGACCCGCAAGGATCTCTACCAGGCGCATCGGTTCATGACCCAGCGCCTCGGCATGGCCCTGTTGCAGGGCGAGCCTGACCTGCCCGAATCACCCATGCGCCGGCACAACGTCGCGACGTTCGCCGGTGTGCTCATCGGAATCCTCATCGCGGCGGGCTTCGGCATCTACGGCATGCTGAAGCCGGGCGGGGCCACCAAGCTCACCGACCCCGGGCAGCTCCTCGTCGAGGAGGAGACCGGCGCGACCTATGTCTACAGCGAGCAGGAGAGCCGGCTGCTGCCGGTCGCCAACTACGTCTCGGCGCGCCTGCTGCTGGACAGCGACCAGGTCAAGGTGCGCAACGTGTCGTCGGAGTCGCTGGCGGGCTTCTCGCGCGGGCCGATGGTGGGCATCGCGGGGGCGCCGAACTCGCTGCCCAAGCCGCAGCGGATGGTCAAGACGCCGTGGTCGGCCTGCGTGACCGAGGGCCAGGACGCCGCGGGGACCCGCCGGTCGTACGTGACGCTGGTCGGCGGCACCGAGGTCGGCGGCGTGTCCCCCGGCGCCGCCGACGCGCTGCTCGTGAACGACGGCGGGAAGAACTGGGTGCTGTGGGCCAACCAGCGGATGGCGGTCAACAACGTCGACCGGCTCACCGACCAGGCCCCGCGCCGGGTGCCCCTCTCGTGGATCAACTCCATCCCCGAGGGCAACAGGTTCGCCGCGCCCACGATCACCGGACGCGGCAGGCGGCTCCCCGGCACGTCCTTCCGGGTCGGGCAGGTCCTGAAGGTGGACGCGCTGGCGGGCAGCCCGGCCCGCTGGTACGTGCTGCTCTCGGACGGCCTCGCGCCCATCACCCAGACCCAGGCGACCCTCCTGATCCAGGACCCCGCCAGCCAGGTCGCATACGGCCGCAACCGCGTGCGGGAGATCCCGATCGACGCGGCGAGCGCCAACGCCACCAAGCAGTCCGCCCAGAACATCAGGGGCGGCGGCATGCCGGAGACCATGCCGCGCTTCCAGGCGCCGGCGACGTCGGCCCCGCTGTGCATGGTGTACGCCGACCTGCTCAAGGGCTCGGTCAAGGGCCGGCTGACGGTCGGCAGCACGGTGCAGATCCGGGCGCCGAAGTCGACCGGCAGCTCGGACAAGTTCGACCAGGTGGTGCTGCCGCCGGGTGGCGCCGCCGTGGCCGGCCTGCTGCCGGGCGAGGGTCAGCTCCCGTCGGTCACCCAGTTCTACCTGATCAGCGACCAGGGCAAGAAGTTCCGGCTGGTGACGCCCGACGTCGTGACGAAACTGGGTTACAGCGCCGCGGACGTGGCACCCCTGCCGCCCCTCCTGCTGCGGCTGATCCCGGACGGGCCGGCACTGGATCCCGCCGCGGCCCTCACCCCGATGGCCGACACGGCGGGGCTGCGCTCCTCGGGGTCGTGAACTGCGCATTTCATGGACGGTAAATACTGGTAAACGGTAGTATCAGGGGGTTTAGTGTTCCTTTAGTGGTTTGGGGGGCATATGGGGGACGCTGCCAATGGGTACGACGTCATACCGAAGAATCTGACCAAGGCCGTGCAGTCCTGTGCGAACCAGATGCAGCCCGTCAAGGACTGCATCGCCGCCTTCGGGCCCGCGAGGCTCACCAAGAGCGACTTCTCCCAAGCCCCGCAGGCTGACGAGCTGGCCGCCTCCTACGTCGACGGCACACAGGAGATGAACTTCAACGACAAGCGGTACGAGTCCGTCGTCGACTACCTGAACGACCTGCACGACGCGCTGCAGTGGCTGTCCGACTCCCTCGACGCGTCGGCGTACAACTACAAGGTCGCAGAGGCGGCCAGCCAGGGCAAGGCGACACCATGACCGAAGGCCACATCAACCCGCTGCAGTGGAACTGGACCAGGTGGCCGTTCGACTTCGACCTCGGCTCGGTCCTCAACCCCGAGCCGCTGATCGCCACGATCAAGGCGATGTGGTACTCCATCCCCTCGTTGGTCGGCGGCGACGACGCCGAGGGGCGGCTGCGGCACGCGGCCGACGCGCATGAGCTCATGGCCGCGAAGCTCGACAAGATCTTCGACGTCCTCGACACCCGGACCCAGGGCCAGAGCGACGGCTACATGGACCGGATCATCAAGGAGTGGAAGGGCAAGGCCGCCGACGAGTTCCGCAAGGTCTGGGGCGAGGTCGTCAAGCACGAGAACCGCCAGGCGGTCGCCACCAGCGCGACCGGCATCGCGAAGATCCTGCGGGCCGTGGCCGACTCCTCGGCGATGACCAAGACAGCCCTGATCGAGCTGCTCAAGGCCGCGGCCATCTGGGCCGGCGTCTTCATGGCCCTCAGGTGGATCGCGCGCACGTGGGGCGGCGTCATCGCCGCCCAGATGGCCACCTACGCCGCGTACCTGCGCACCACCCGCCTGGTCGGCATGGCCCTCCAGGTGCTGATCAGGTTCCTGTCGATGCTGCGCACCTGCGCGCTGGCGCTGCGCAACCTGCCCGTCGTGGGCCGGCTCCTCCTGCGCATGCCGGGAGCGGCCAAGCTGCGCTCGCTGAAGGCCGCGGCCGCGATGTCCAGGGTCGAGGTGGAGCTCGCGAAGTTCACCAAGTACGCGGGCTACGCCGAGAAGGCCGGAAAGACGAGCTTCTCCAGCTTCGCGAAGACCTCCGGCTGGGTCTACACCGGCGTCATCGGCTCCCAGATGCTCTCCCAGGGCATGCAGGGCAACAGCATCTTCAACCTCGACCCGCTGACCTTCGCCCAGGCCGCGCGCATCACCACGGGCGCCACGCTGGCCGCCACCTTCGCGCCCCTCTCGGGCCTCAGCACCAAGGGCCTCGCCAGCGGCGGCACCGCCGGGTCCTTCACGGCGCCCCTGACCAAGTCGGGGCAGGCCGTGGTCGAGTCCGGCGAGGCGTTCGGCGGCTTCGTCGCGCTGCGCAACCCGGCGTACGAGGCGCTCAAGAAGAAGCTGCCGACGATCGGCGGCCGGGGCAACGGGCACAAGACGTTCTACCAGGCCCTTCCGACGGCGGTCTTCCGCGTGTGGCGCCCCCTGCACACCACGGAGAAGCCCGAGGAACTGCCGCAGTGGCAGCAGCCGAGCACCGGCGAGCAGACGTTGAAGGAACCGCCGCGGGTGCAGACGGCGAAGGTCGGCTACTGGCCGGTCAACGGCGACCTGGAGACCATCGCGCAGAAGGTGTACGGCGATGCGAACCGCTGGCGCGAGATCTACGACGCCAACAGGGACGCCATCGGGCCGGACCCGCGGAACCTGCGGCCGGGCCAGATCCTGCGCATCCCGCTGGACGACTGAGGCACGCCGGGGCGGCCGGAGGACACCCCCGGCCGCCCCGGCGCCCGCGAGCCGAAGTCCTAGATCTTCATGGTCTTGCTCGGGTCGTCCATCTTCTGGCTGAGGCCGAGGCTCTTGTCGTACTGGAGCGCGGTGCCGGAGAACGGCGGCATGCCGGTGCCGTTCTTCAGGGAGCTCATCTCCGTCGGCAGGCCCGTCTTCATCATCGGGAAGAGCTTGCCGGTCATCTCGGCCTGCTGGTTGGCCATGTAGAGAACGCCGCCGAGGGAGGCGAGGACCATGAGCTGCTTCTTCGCGGTGCCCTTGGCCACGCCGGTCGTCGTGGCGCCCTGGACGGCGGACTCGCCCTCCGCGATGACCGCGCCGGCCGGGTGCACCAGGCTCATGATCCGCTTGCGGATACCGAAGATCAACATGCCCGTCGCGACCACGCCGCACAGCAGCACGACGTAGCCGAATATCTTCTCGGCGGCCTTCACCCCGTCACCGTTGAGGTTGCGCAGCTTGCCCAGGTCCTCGGCGCCCTTCCGGAACGAGTCGTAGACGCCTTCGAACGCCTCCCAGGCGGAGCCCTCCCACTTGCCCTCGTCCTGGAGGCGTTTCTTGAAGGCGGCCATATCCTCCATGAGCTCGTCGAGCTCGCCGATCAGGCCCTGCTCCCCCGTGGTCTTCCACAGCTGGGTCGTCTGCCCCATCCCGCTGACGTGGCCGTACAACGTGCCCATGATGCCCACCACGTACCAGGGCCACTTGCCGCCGATGAGGCCCGCGGCCGCCGTCGCCGTGGCGATGGCGGCGGCCATGATTCTCTCGTCGGCCATTTAGGTGTCCACCCCGATCGTGGTGGGCGCCGTGGGATCGTCGCCGCCCCAGACGCTCTCCTCCGCGCGGAGCCCGTACTTGTCGTCGCTGTCGCCGGACTGGTCCTGGCTGTGCGGCGGGCTCATGGGCATCATCGGCGCCATCGGCATGCCACTGCCCGTCAGACCTGCCGTCGCGGAGCGCAGGCCGGCCTGCAGGGCGGCCGCGTTAGCTCCTCCGCCGTTGAACGTGCCACCGCTGGTGCCCGGACTGGTGGAGGTCTGGACCGGGTTCACGGCCCTCGCGACGCTGTTCGGGTCGGCGTTGAGGGCGCTCATGTCGGGCGTCCTCACCTGGGGCGCCTGGTAGTCGGAGAGCTCCGTGCCCGTCGGGACCTTGGTATTGATGCCGGACATGTCGGGCATCCGCTGGCCGTTGAGCGCCGAGTTGATGTCGGGCACCTTGGTGTCGACCCCGCCCGGACCGTTCGGCAGGTCGGTGCTCGGCATCTTCGGAAGGTCCGTGCTGGGCATCTTCGGCAGGTCGGTGCTGGGCATCTTCGGGATGTTCGTCTTCGGCGAGTCCGGGATCCCGTCGCCGTTCAGATCGACGTCGGGGATGCCGTCGCCGTTCAGGTCCTTGTCCGGGATCCCGTCGCCGTTGACGTCCACGTCGGGGATGCCGTCGCCGTTCAGATCGACGTCGGGGATCCCGTCGCCGTTGAGATCCTTGTCCGGGATCCCGTCGCCGTTGACGTCCACGTCGGGGATGCCGTCGCCGTTGAGGTCGGGCAGCCCCTTGCCGCCGAGGTCGGGCAGCCCTCCCGGGCCGGGGAGGTTCTTCAGGCCGCTCATGTCGCCGAGGCCGCCCAGGTTCCCCAGGCCGTTGTTGATCTGCTGCATGGTGTCGCTGCCGGCGCCGGTGTAGTTGGCGTCGGAGTCGTAGAGCGCCCGTTTCCAGCTGTCCAGGGACTCCTGGGCGAGCTTGCCCGCGTCGTTGTGGGTCGTGATCGCCTTCTCGTGCACGGTGTTGACGCCCATGCCCATCAGGGAGAAGTGCGGCCAGGGCACGCCCAGGCCGCCGTTCTTGCCGTCCAGGCTCGACAGCGTGTCCTTCTGCTGGTCGAGCCCCTTGCCGGCGCTCGCGAGCTTCCCCTCGGTGAACGAGACGCGCGACACCGCCCCGGCCGTCAGGCCGTTGAGAGCGCCGTTCGTGCTGAGGGCGCCGAACGCGTCGTTCGATCCGTTCGCCGGGTTCGCCATGTCGCCTACACCTGCTCCTGTCCTCCGAGGACCCCGCCGGGCAAGCCATGCACCCCAGCGACGTCCCAGTCCTGCGCGAGGTAGTAGTTCCGCGGCAGCTCCTCGCCGTCCTGACCGCCCGCGCCGCCGCCGAGGAGCGGCGCGACGGGCATGCCGGTCGAGCCGCTGGTCGCGGACCCGCGCAACGAGCCGGCCGGGAGCACCTCTCCCGCCACCGAGCCCGCGCCGCCGTGCGGGTTGCCCAGCACCGACGGCACGTACGGCGTGCCGCCCGTGGGGGTGACCGTGTTCAGGGGCCCGACCGTCGTGGTGGGCGTGGTGAACGGGTTGGAGTACGTCGTGGTCGTCGGCGACCAGCCGGTGGTGGTGGGCGTGGTCAGCGTGTTGGTCGGCTGGTAGCTCTCCATCTGGGTCTGGCGTGACGGGGTGTCGTCACGGCCGAGGACCGGCGGGGTGGTGCCGTCCCGGCTGCCGGAGGTGGAGCCGGGGTCGTGCGTGCCGGGGGTCTGCCCGTCCGGGCCGCCCGGGGTCTGGCCGTTCGGGCCGCCGGGGTTCTGCCCGTCGGTGGAGCCGTCGCCGGTGCCCGTCCCCGTGCCGCCGTCGGAGCCGTCCTTGCCACCCGTGCCGCCCGTGCCGTCGGAGCCGCCTGTGTGGCCGGTGCCACCGGTTCCCCCGGTGCCGCCGTGGTCGCCGGTCGAGCCGCCGTGGCCGCCGGAGCCACCCGTGTGGCCGGTGCCGCCGGTGCCGCCCGAGCCGCCCGTGTGGCCGGTGCCGCCGGTCCCGGTGGAGCCGCCGGTCCCGTCGTAGCCGGAGCCGCCGCCCGAACCGCCGTTGCCGCCGCCGTCGATGCCGCCGACGCTCGTCGGGTACTTGGGGGTGGCGTACGAGCCCGTGCCGCCGGGGACCGCCACGGCGGGCAGCTCGTAGGAGACGTCGTGCGGCACCTGGAGGGTGTACAGGTCGACGATCTTCTTGTTGAGGTCCCGCATGGCCTGCTGGGCCTCGCGGTCCTCGGCCGCCTTCTTGGCCGCCGCCTCGGCCGCGGTCTTGGTCTCGGCGTCGCCGTACGTGCCGCCGCCGCCGTTCTCCTCCGTGGCCTTGATGCCCTCGACCTTGGAGATGGTCTCGGGGATGTAGCCGGCGTACTGGCGCAGCGCCGAGCCCATCATCTCCAGCTTGGTGGCCAGCTCGCCGCCGGTGGCGTGCATCATCTGGATGGCGTGCTTGGCCTTGGTGGCGTCGGCGCCCTTCCAGACCTGGAGAATCTTGCCGGCGTGCTCCTCCAGCGTCTTCATGCTGCTCTCGACGGCGCTGGCCGCCTTCTCGTACGCGAAGCCCGCGTCCTCGATCTGCGACGGCTGCGTCTTGTTCAGCAGTTGCAGGATCTCGTCCTTGGACGCGTTGACCGTGCCGCCCTCGGGCATCTTGTCGAAGGACAGGATGACGACGACCTGCCGGCCCGTCTTGCGCTCGGCCATCACTTACCGCCTTCGGTGGCGACGTCGGCGGCGCCATGGTTGGCGGCGTTCGCCTCGATGGCCGCGACGACGTCCTTGAGGGCCTGGATGTACTGCTTGTACACGTCGGCGAACTTCTGCCCGCCGCTGTTCTTGCCGACCGTGGACGCGAAGGCACTGGCGTCGTGCCAGGTGCCGATCTGCGCCTCGGTGAGCTGGCAGTGGTCGAGGATGGCATTGACCGAGCCGGTCGCGCCCCCCTTGGCCGAGCCGGAGCCCTCCAGGGCGCTGATGGCGGTCTTCAGCTCCTCGGCGATCTTCCGCATCGCGGAGGGCGAGTGCTCCCGCGCCCCGCCGCCATCGAAGAGATCAGGATCGATGTACAGGGGATCGGTACCCCCGTCAATCGCGTCCTTCTGGGTCATCCCAACCCCCTAGACGAGCGAACTCGGCCACCGCGCCACGCGATGACCGAGAGAGAGAACGGCTGCCGCGTGCGGCGTCAGTCAGACCAGATCGCGATGTTGCGCTTCTCGGCGTTCTTGTAGTTGCCGTTGGCGATCTGGACCACCTGGGCCGCGTTGAAGAGCTGCTCGCCCATGCGGACCTCGTGCTCGTTCCACTCGCGCTTCTTGTCCTCGAACCAGGTGCGGGCGCCGCCGACCCAGATCTCGTGGAGCTCGTTGTGGAGGTCCTGGTAGAGGTCGTCCGTGGCCTTGTCGAGCTCGGTGATGACTTTCTTCAGGTCCTCGTACGCGAGGTCCATGTTGCCGAAGTGGATCTTTACGCGGTCGTCGAGGTAGTCGTTCGGGTTCGGCATGATGATCCTCCGTGTCGTTCAGGCGCTTAGCGGGCAGCCGGCGTGTTCGCGTTGATGAGCGAGTCGATGCCGCCGCTCTGGCCGGTCTGCATCAGGCCGTGGACGAGGTCCATGTCGTGCTCGGCGGCGTTGGCGTACACACCCGCACCGATGTTGAGCTTGTCGTAGATGCCCTCGAGAATCTTGATGACCTGGTTGAACTCGATGTCCCACTGGTCGAGCGCCCGGCCGAAAGCCCTGGCGGCGTTGGACTCCCAGTTGGCCATGATGTAGGCCTTGATGTCCTGGACACGTCGGCGCTGGCCTTCGATGTACTGGGCAGTGGTCTGGCAGTAGCCCGCCGCCTTCTTGAGGGACGTCGGGCTGGTTGCCGCCAGAGCGGCGTCGATGTCCGCCATTGGACCTCCATGTCAGCAGGGCGTGATCTGTCGCGGCACCCCGGGTCGCGCGACCCGATGATCCCCGCAAAACATCATCAAAGGGCATGTTAGCTACCACGCGCCCCATAAATAACAGAGACTTAACATAACAGAAAGATCACGGAAGGGCGACTTTTCGGGAAACGCCCTGGTAGGCGCGATGCGTTTTCCTGACTGCCTTGAAGAGGCTTTGGTGGCTACACGCGGTAAAGGTTGTTGTCTGTACGGTTCGCCGATCACGCGGCTAGGCTTTTCCAACGTTTCGCCGTTTGACCAGCGTGGTTGGAGGGGCATCGGTGACTGAGGTCACGGGCGGGGATCGGCCGAGCATCGAGAGCCTGCTCAACTGGAGCAGCCCGCCTCCTGGCGCGGCCGGGATCGCGGTCGGCGAGCCCGACCCGCGCGGGCGACCTGGCGGTCCCGGCGAGCCCGGGGGGCCGCGCGAGCCCGGACACCACGACTGGCCCGGCGGCCATGACGGTCCTGGCGGCCACGGTGGTCATGAGGGGCATGGGGGCCATGGCGGTCACGGTGGTGACCATGGCGGCCCCGGAGACGACGACGGCAGGTACGGCGTGCCGGAGGGCGAGGCCGGCACGGGTGACGCGGGCACGGGCGACGACGGGATCGGCTGGGGCGTCAACGGGCCGGACGCGAACCTGGAGGTCATCCTCGACGACGGGACCGTCGTCCGGAGCGGCACCGGTGGCCGCGACGACACGGGCGGTCAGGACGGCGCCGGCCGGGACGACAGCGGTGGCCAGGGCGACTCCCAGAACGGCGGCGACGAGCCGGTCGACACCGAGCCCGGCTCCGTGGACCCGCAGGCCGCCGTGGGCGACCCGCAGTGGGAGCCGTCCGACGCCCAGGACGACCCGGACCTCGGGACGGACGACAACCAGGCCGTGGACCCGCTGGACCCCGAAGGCCCGGACGCGCCCGTGGAGGAGGCCACTGACCCGGTGTCCGACGGCAAGGACGGCGACGACACCGGCGACGAGCAGGGCGACTCGAACGGGCAGGACGACGGCTCCCAGGGCGACGGCTCCCAGGGCGACGGGTCGCAGAACGACGGGTCGCAGAACGACGGATCGGGCGACAACGGCCAGGGCGACTCCGGCCAGGACGGCACCGGCGGCACGGGGGACCAGGGCACCGGCGATCCCGGGAACGGCGACCCTGGCACCGGGACCGGCGACGGCACAGGGACGGGCACCGGGGACGGCACAGGGACCGGGGACGGGACCGGCACTGGCACAGGTGACGGCACAGGCACTGGCACTGGCGACGGCACAGGCACCGGAACGGGCGACGGCACCGGAACGGGCACTGGCGACGGGACCGGCACCGGAACGGGCGACGGCACGGGAACAGGCACCGGCACCGGAGACGGAACCGGTACAGGCACCGGCCCCGGAACGGGCGACGGCACCGGCACCGGCACCGGCACCGGAACGGGCGACGGCACAGGCACCGGTACCGGCACGGGCACGGGCGACGGCACCGGTACGACCCCTGGCGCCGAAGACCCCACCGGCGGCGGCTTGGGCGGTCTTCCCGGCGGCGGCACTGGTGGCGGCACCGGTGGCGGTGGCGGCGGCGACGGTGACAAGGGCGCCGGCCTGGGCGGTGGCGGCACCGGCGGAGGAGGGGACGGCACCGGCACCGGCGGCGGTGGGACCGGCGGCGGGACCGGCGGCGCCGGCGGTGGCGGCAGCGCCGGTGACCAACACAAGAACAGCCGGGAGCAGCGCCTCACGGAGGGCGGCGTCGGTGGTGGCTGGCGCAATGCCGTCCCCGAGAAGCTGGAGCAGCTCGGCGACAAGGTGGGCTCCACCAAGGACGGCAACGGTGACACGCCAGCCGACAGGATGGGGCAGGCCGAGCACAAGGTCCGCAACGGCGGCCTCGGCTACCCCGGCTTCGGTGTGGCCGGGCACTTCACGTACGGCCTGGCCTACGACGACGCCCGCACCACCGCCGCCGACTACCTGAAGAACGCCAAGAAGCAACTGGACATTCACCGTGAACAGCTCAGGTCCGGCGCCGCGGTCATTCGTAGCGCCGACGACGCGAGCGACGCGAAGAAGAAGTGAGCCGGGACGAACATGGACCTCTACGCCAGTGGTACGACCCTCTACACCTCCGGGATCGCCTCGAGCGTGGCCGCGGCGGGCATAGCCACCAACCCCATCCTCAAGATGATCGCCCGGTACCTCGCCACTTCCTGGGGCACCCTGTTCTCCAGTCCGAGCGACATCTGGGACGAGGCCGTCAACTGCGGGACCATGGCCGTCGACGTGGAGGTCGCCGGCGGGAGTCTCAAGACCGTCATCCACGGCGTCAGCAAGGACGACTGGGAGAAGATGGGCCGCGAGGAGGCCAACACGACGGCCTCGAAGTTCGACGCGGACGCCACCGAGGTCAAGGAGATCTTCGACACCCTGCAGGACATCTTGAAATCGCTGGCCGCCTGGTCGATGGGCGGTGCCGTCGGGTGCGTCACGACCGGGGGCATCATGCTGTTGGTGGCCTGGGCCAACAGCGCGGGGAAGATCCTGGGGCCGGCCGCGGTGGCCTCGGAGATCACAACCGTGGCCTCGGGCAACGCGCTGCTGGCGGCGGTGAGGGGCGCCGTGGGCAAGAACGTGAAGGTCTACATCACGGCGGCGACCGTGGCCATGGCACTCAAGGCCGTTCTGGCGCAGCACTCGATGTCGGCGCTGCGCGCCGCCGCGCATCCCGTCGACAAGGTCCCCGAGTTCGAGCAGGTGTACATCCCGGACCTGCCCACGACGGACAAGAAGGGCAAGCCGCTCGGCGACGCCTGAGGCCGCCGGCCCGCGCGGCCGCCCCCGACCCGCGCGGAGCCGCCGGGCTCCCGATCGCTGGAGCCCGGCGGGTCAGAGGTCGAGGCGGCGGCGGATGCGGTCGAGCTCGCCCATGACGTCCTCGAACGTCCGGTTGTACGCCGCCTCCGCCTCCTTGATCTTGTTGAGCGCCTCGTCGGGATTGTTGACGAACTTCATCGGGTTGTCGTCCTCGCCGAACGCCTCCGACATGGCGCCGCTGATCTGGGTCTGCAGGTCGGCGGCCGCGTCCCGCAGGACCACCTTGATCAGGTCGGCCAGCTCTCCCGAGGACAGCCGCATCGCCTTGGGGTGGAGATGGAGATCACGCAGTCCCTCGCTGCCGTACTCGACCGTCACCAGGCCGTCCTCGTCCTGCCCGCGACCGACGATCGTGGACATGGACGTCTGGAGCTCCTCGATCCGGGCGAACTGCTCGTCAGCCCCCTTGAGCAGCTTGTCGATGTCGATGTTCGCGAAGTCTCCGAATTCCTGCATTACCGCTCCACCTTCGCATCACAGTTAAATCGCGCAGCAACCTATCAGCCAGACAATCCGCGCACCCACGAATAGACCTCAAGAACCCCGAGCGCGAGCGGGAAGAGCTCCACGATGAGCACCACGTCCAGGATGTCGCCCGCGCGCCCCCAGAACGGCGACGGCTTGCCCGAGGGCAGGAACAGGCCGATCCCGACGGCCATCAGGCCCAGCCACAGCGCGCCGATCGCCACGACCACGGCCCCGATCACGCCCGAGCCGGAGCCGAGCGTGAAGGCGAGCACGCCGAAGGCCGCCAGCCCCGTCATGATGAGCCACAGCCGCTGCCGGACCCCGCGGAAGATCCGCGCCCGCATGATGAGCGTCAGCCCGAGCGTGCCGATCATCAGGTCGGCGATCCAGCCGTCGTCGGTGGACAGCAGCGCCATCGTGACCAGCGACGTCAGCGCGATGGCGATGATCATCCCGGTCGCGTAGCGCTGGGCGATCGCGGTCCGCTCCTGGATGCCCGCGCTGTCGAGCCGCTGGTTGTCGCTGCGCAGCTCCTCGGCCGTCGTGGGCATGGCCGGCAGAGGCACCTTGGCCAGGCGGAACGACAATGTCGGCACGAGCGGGCTGAGCGCCAGCAGCACCGAGATCTCCACGGCGGCCACGCCCGCGGGCGGCGCGGCGAACACCATGATCACGGCCGCGCCGACGGCCCCGGCGGCCGAGGCGATGGACGTGCCGAGGAAGCCCGGCACGCCGTCCGAGATGAGCACGCCGCCGATCGTCGCGACCAGCGCGGTGCAGGCGAACGCGGCCAGCGCGTGCGGCGCGCCGACGCTCGCCAGCACGCCCCCGCTCGCCGGGGCGAACAGCCCGGCCAGGAAGCCGTACGGCAGCGCGGCGTGACCGATGAGCGCGCCCGCGAGCGAGTCGCCGACCGCCCTGGACAGCACCGCGCCCGTCGCCAGCAGCACGACGGAGAGCACCCCGGCGACCACCGTGCCGACCAGCGCCGGCGCCCCCGAGGTCATGAGCGCGATCGCGCCGGCGACCAGCACGCCGAGGGCGCCGGTGGCGCCCGCGAGCCTGGTGTGCCGGTTGGTCCAGGGGCCGGCCGCGTTCTTCACGCCGGTCGCGACCACGTCGGCCACGTCGTCGAACAGCGCGGGCGGGAGGATCGCCTCCCGCGGGCGCAGGTAGAGCACCTCGCCGTCGAGGATGCCGAGCTCGCCGAGGCTCTGGCCGAGGTCGAGGGGGGCGCCGCCGAGCCGCTGGAGGGTCCAGCCGGGGGCCGCCGCCGCGTCGCCGCCCACCTCGTCGAGCGCGCGCAGCAGGTTCGGCAGCACGTGCGGGAGGGGGATGTCGGCGGGCAGCGCCAGGTCGGCCTTCTTCTTCGGCCCCACGATCGTCACGTGGCACAGCGGCGGCAGCGGCACGGGCACCTGCGCGAGCGCGCCCTGCCGGATCGGCCCCTGGAAGGGCCCCTGCGGCGGTCCCGGCAGATGCGGGGGCCCAGGTGGATACGGCGGCCCGGGTGGGCCGGGAGGCCCCGCCGGCGGGCCGTGCGGGATCGGCCCCGATACGGCCGGTCCATGGACCATAGGTCCCATGTGTCGTCACTCCGTCCCACGAACGCCATGGACAACAGAGAACATACTGGGTCCCTTCTGGTAAGAAGGGCACCAACCGATACGGAGGACCGTCTCACGGTGAGCATCGTCGTAGTAAGGCGTCCCGAGCGGCGCCCGAGCCCCAAACCACCCCGCGGAGAGATCCTGCTGGAGTCGCCGCCGGAGATCCCGGAGGTGCAGGGGCAGGGGTTCATGATCGTGCTCACGTACCTGCCCATGCTGGCGGGCGGCGCGGCGATGGCGCTGATGTTCACGGCGGGCGGCAACTCCAACCCCATCATGTACGTGGCCAGCGGCATGTTCGCGGTGTCCATGGTCGGCATGACGATCGGCCAGATGGGCCGGCAGGCCGGCGAGCGCAGGTACCGGCTCAACGGCTCCCGCCGCGACTTCTTCCGTTACCTGTCGCAGGTGCGCTCCAAGGTCAGGCGGGCCGCCAAGCAGCAGCGCGAGGCGCTGGAGTGGAGCGGCCCCGAGCCCGACGCGCTGTGGTGGATCGCGATGGGCCCCCGCCTGTGGGAGCGCCGCCCCCGCGACGACGACTTCAGCACGGTACGGCTCGGCACGGGCGTGCAGAAGCTGGCCATCCAGCTCATCCCGCCGGACTCCAAGCCCGTCGAGGACCTCGACGCCCTGTCGGCCGGCGCGCTGCGCAGGTTCGTGCGGGCGCACGCCACGGTGGCACGGCTGCCCGTGGCCGTCGCGCTCGGCTCGTTCGCCCGGATCAGGATCACCGGCGACCCGGTGGCGGTGCGCGACATGGTGCGGGCCATGGTCGGCCAGATGGCGGTGTTCCACTCGCCGGACGACCTGCGCGTCATGGTGTGCGCCGACCAGGAGTGGATGGCCCACTGGGAGTGGATCAAGTGGCTGCCGCACGCGCTGCACCCCGACGAGATGGACGGCGCCGGCCAGGTCCGGCTCATGGCCGAGAACCTCGGCGAGCTGGACCGCCTCGTGGGCAACGAGCTGAAGGAGCGCGCCCGGTTCCGGCCCGGCTCGGCCGGTGACTCGTTGCCGTACCACGTGCTCATCGTGGACGGCGGGCACGTGCCGCACGACTCGCAGCTCGGCACGGACGCCATCCAGGGCGTCACGGTGCTCGACCTGTCCGGCAACACCGGCGCGGTCGAGGAGAAGAGCACCCTGCGGCTGGACGTGCAGCCCGACGGGTTCCACATGGTCAAGATCGACCACACCGGCAAGGAGACCAAGACCCGCCTCGGCGACGCCGACCAGCTCGACTACCTGCGCGCCGAGGGCCTGGCCAGGCAGCTCGCCCCGCTGCGCGCCTCGGCCAACAACGCCGGCGAGCCGGAGGACGTGCTCGCGGCCAACACCACGCTGACCGACCTGCTCGGCATCGGCGACCCTCTGCGCCTCGACACGGCGCTGAGCTGGCGGCCGCGAGCCGGCCGCAACCGGCTGCGCGTGCCCATCGGCCTCGGCGCCGACGGCCGCGTCGTCGAGCTGGACATCAAGGAGTCGGCGCAGGGCGGCATGGGCCCGCACGGCCTGGTCATCGGCGCCACCGGCTCCGGCAAGAGCGAGCTGCTGCGCACGCTGGTGCTCGGCCTGGCCGTCACCCACTCCTCCGAGATCCTCAACTTCGTCCTCGTCGACTTCAAGGGCGGCGCCACGTTCCTCGGCCTGGAGTCGCTCTCCCACGTCTCCGCGGTCATCACCAACCTGGAGGACGAGCTCCCCCTGGTCGACCGTATGCACGACGCGCTGCACGGCGAGATGGTGCGCCGCCAGGAGCTGCTGCGGGCGGCCGGCAACTACGCCTCGCTGCGCGACTACGAGCGGGCCCGCGAGCAGGGCGCCGAGCTGGCGCCGCTGCCGACGCTGTTCGTGGTGCTGGACGAGTTCAGCGAGCTGCTGACGGCCAAGCCGGAGTTCATCGAGCTGTTCGTGATGATCGGCCGGCTCGGCCGCTCGCTCGGCGTACACCTGCTGCTCGCCTCGCAGCGGCTGGAGGAGGGCCGCCTGCGCGGCCTCGACACCCACCTGTCGTACCGCATCGGCCTGCGCACGTTCTCCGCGATGGAGAGCCGCGTCGTGCTGGGCGTGGCCGACGCCTACGAGCTGCCGCCGGCGCCCGGCAACGGCTTCCTCAAGTTCGACACGACCGGCATGACCCGGTTCAAGGCCGCGTACGTGTCCGGGCCCTACCAGGCCGACCCCCGCCACGTCCCGGCCGACGCCGGCTCCGTGCTGCAGACCCAGATCGTCGAGTACGGCCCCGGCCACGTGCCGATCCCCGTGGTCGAGCAGCCCGCGAAGGAGGTGGCGCCGGCCGAGGAGAAGGGGCCGCAGCGCAGCCTGCTCGACATCGTCGTGGAGCGGCTGGCCGATCAGGGCCCGGCCGCCCACCCGATCTGGCTGCCGCCGCTCGGCGAGCCGCCCACCCTCGCGCACCTGCTGCCGCCGCTGTCCGTCACCCCCGAGCTGGGCCTGTCCACGCCGGGCTGGGACGGCCGGGGCCGCCTGCACGCCGTCGTCGGCATCATCGACAAGCCGTTCGAGCAGCGGCGCGACCCGTACTGGCTGGACCTGTCGGGCGCGGCGGGCCACGTCGGCGTCGCCGGCGGCACCCAGAGCGGCAAGAGCAACACGATCCGCACCCTGATCACCAGCATGGCGCTCACCCACACGCCGCGCGAGGTGCAGTTCTACTGCCTCGACTTCGGCGGCGGCACGCTCGGCTCGCTGGAGGGACTCCCGCATGTCGGCGGCGTGGCCAGCCGCCTCGACGCCGAGCGGGTCCGCCGGACCGTCGCCGAGGTCTCCGGCCTGCTTCAGCGGCGCGAGCGCGACTTCACCGAGCGGGGCATCGACTCGATGATCACCTACCGGCGGCAGGTCGCCGACGGCACCATCGAGGGCGACGGCTGGGGCGACGTGTTCCTGGTGGTCGACGGCTGGCTGACGATCCGCCAGGAGTTCGAGGGCCTGGAGGCCGTGATCACCGACCTGGCCGCCCGCGGCCTCGGCTACGGCATCCACGTGATCGCCTCCACCAACAAGTGGTCGGAGTTCCGGGCCAGCATCCGTGACCTGTTCGGCACGCGGCTGGAGTTCAAGCTCGGTGACGCGTACGAGTCGGAGGTCAACCGCAAGGCCGCGCTGGCCGTGCCCGAGGGCACCCCGGGCCGCGGCCTGACCAAGGAGGGCATGCACTTCCTGTCGGCGCTGCCGCGCATCGACGGTGTCCGCGTCACCGACGACCTGGCCGACGGCGTGCGGTCGCTCGTGGACATCATCAGCGCCTCCTGGCAGGGCCCGCAGGCCCCTCCGGTGCGCCTGCTGCCGTCGCTGCTGCCCGCCGCGTCCCTGCCCGGACCGGACGAGACCGGGCCGGGCCGGATCGCGCTCGGCATCGACGAGGCGTCGCTGTCGCCGGTGCTGCTCGACTTCGACACCGACCCGCACTTCGTGGTGTTCGGCGACACCGAGTGCGGCAAGAGCAACGTGCTGAAGCTGATCATGGAGGGCCTGGTCGCGCGCAAGACGCCCAGGGAGGCCATGATGATCGTGATCGACTACCGCCGGTCGCTGCTCGACACGGCGGTCACCGACCACCGCATCGGTTACGCCGCCTCCAGCAAGGCCGCGACGGACCTCGTCAACGACGCCCGCAGCGCCCTGCTCAAGCGGCTGCCGCCCGCCGACCTGACGCCCGAGCAGCTTCGCTCCCGGAGCTGGTGGGAGGGGTCCGACCTGTACATCGTCGTCGACGACTACGACCTCGTCGCGACCTCGTCGACCAGCCCGCTGCAGGGGCTGGCCGACCTGCTGCCGCAGGCCCGCGACATCGGCCTGCACCTGATCCTCGCCCGCCAGATGGGCGGCGCCAGCCGGGCCCTGTACGACTCGGCGGTGCAGCGGATGAAGGAGATGGCCTCCCCGGCGCTGATCATGTCCGGCAACAAGGACGAGGGTGCGCTGTTCGGCAACGTCCGGCCGCAGCCGCTGCCGCAGGGCCGCGGCTTCTACGTGGACCGCCGGTTCGGCGCGCGGCTCGTCCAGACCGCCTACCTGGAGCCGTCCGAGTAGGTTGGCCGCCATGTCGGAGGTGCGTTACCGGGTGGCGGGGCCGTCCTTCCCCGGCCTGGTCGAGCTGACGGCCGGGCCGGAGGGCGTCGTCCGGCTCCGGCACGAGACGGCCGCCGGGGTGCGGGGCTGGACGGCCGAGCCGGACCCGGCGGTGTGGCCGTGGCTGCTGGACGCGCTGCGCGAGGCGGGCTTCCCGGACGCGGCCCCGGAGCCGCCGGTGCCGGGCGGCCCGCTGTGCGAGATCACGGTCACCGGGACGGAATCGGCGGGCACGCTGGTGGTGCCCTGGCCGGGCGGCGGGGCGGCCGGGCTCGGGGGCGCGCTGCGGATCCTGGACGCGCTGGTGCGGCAGGTCGGCGGCGACGCGCTGGGCGAGCGGGGGGCGGGCGTACCGGACGAGCTGCCCCCACTGGTCCGCCGCCGCGCCCCGGACCCCGCTGCCTCCTCACCCGACCCCGCCGCCTCCTCTCCTGACTCCGCTGACTCCTCTCCTGACTCCGCTGACTCCTCACCTGAGCCTGCCGCCGCCGCGCCGCCCGGTGGGGCCGGGGCGTCGTCGGGCGTCCCGGTGAGCGGGCGCTTCGGCGCGCCGGGCGCCGCCGCGTTCGGCGTGGCCGGTGGGCGGCCCGCGTACGCCGTGTCCCGCCCGGGCGTCGCCTTCGCCCTGTACGGCCTGCCGGACGAGGAGCCGCTGGGCGGCGCCACCGTGACGGACAGGCCCGCCCACGCCCTCGCGCTGGGCACGACGGGCGGCCGCGACCTCGTCGCCACCGGCGGCGACGACGGCGTCATCCGGGTCTGGGACACCGCGGACGGGCGGCGGCTGCACGCCGCGACCGGGCACGGCGGCCCCGTCAGGGCGCTGGCGGCGAGCGGCGGACTCGTCTACACGGGCGGCGACGACGGCCGGGTGCGGGTCTGGGACGCCGAGGGTTCCCTGGGCGCCGTGCCGGACGGCCACGAGGGCGCGGTCACAGCCGCCTGCGTCCATGGCACGCTGCTGGTCACGGGTGGGGAGGACGGGGTGGTCCGCCTCCTGGACGCGGCGGACGGCCGTCTCCTCCGGGTTCTGGGCGGCCACGACGGCTGGGTGAACGCGGTCGCCGCCCGGGAGGGGCTCGTCGCCTCGGCAGGCTCGGACCGGGTCGTCCGGCTCTGGGACCCGGTGACCGGCGAGCCCGCGGGCACCCTGGACGGGCACGGGGCGAGCGTGACCGGGCTGGCGTTCCTCATGGTGGGGGGACGGGCGGCGCTGGCCTCCTGCGGTCTGGACGGCGAGGTGGTGGTCTGGGACCTGCGGGCGGCGGCGCCGACGGCGCGCTGGCGTGCGGGCGCGTGGGCGGCCGGCCTCACGGCGCTGGACGGCGACACCGCCGACCACCGACTGCTGAGCGCGGACGACCGACCCGCGGGTGCGGATGACCGACCCGCGGGTGCGGATGACCGACCCGCGGGTGCGGATGACCGGGTCGTGAGTGCGGGGGACGGCGTGCGGGTCTGGGAGGCGGACGGCACGCCCCTGACGGTCCTCTCGACGGCCCCGGCGACGGCGGTCGCCCGAAGTGCCGGGCATCGGGGGGAACGCGTCGTCGCGGGGTTCCCGGACGGAGTCGTGCGGGTCTGGCGGCTCGCGGACGGTGCGCCCGCCGCCGCCGAGGAGGCGCACGGGCCAGGCGGCGGCGTCGCGACCGAGGCGGTCTGGACGGACGGCGGTGTCACCGCTCTGGCGCTGGACGGGACGACGATCGTCTGCGGCACCGCCTCCGGCGCCGTGCGCCTCCACGACACCCTGAGCGGAGTGGCCGTGGTGCCCACGCCGCACTCCGGGCCCGTGACGGGGCTCGTGCTCGACGGAGGGCTGCTGGTGTCCGGCGGCCTGGACGGGACCGTGCGGACCTGGGACGTGCTCTCCGGACGGCCGCTGCGCCGCCTGCTCGGCCACACGGCGGGCGTCACCGCCGTCGTCACCGGCCGGGTGAACGGCAGACGGGTCATCGCTTCGAGCGGGTACGACCGGGTCGTCCGGGTCTGGGACGCGGAGACGGGCGAGCCGCTGCTGATCGCCCACGGGCATCCCTTCCCCGTGTACGCGCTGGCGTTCGGCGAGGCCCCGGACGGCCGCACCGTCCTCGCCTCGGGCAGCTACGACGGCCGGATCCCCGTACGCGATCCGGTGACCGGCGACGACGTCGCCGTGCTCGGCGGCGCCCCCGGCGTGGTCCGGTGCCTGGGCTTCCTCGGCCCCGGAGTCCTGGCGGCGGGCACGGGCGACGGCACCGTACGGGTGTGGCGCATGCCGGAGGAGGAGCCGGTCGCCGAGACGCGGCTGGCGGAGACCCCGCTGGCGCTGTCCCCGGGCCCATACGCGGTCACTCAGGGCGGAGTGATCAGCCTGACCACGTCGTACCCGGGATAGCGGATCTCGGTGACCCCCGTCGCGATGTAGGCGTTGTCCAGCATCTCGCTGCGCCGCGTCCACGCCAGCTTGACGCGCTGGGCGTCGACCGGCCGGGCGGACGGCGCGAGCCGGGGCGCGTGGTGCGTGGCGACCAGCCGCCCGTCCGTCGTGACCGACAGGACGTACTGTGCCCTGGCCAGGGGAAGCCCCCGCGCCCCCGGGCCCTCCACGGCACGGTAGTCGAGGGAGAAGTAGAGCCGGCCGCGCTTCAGGCTCCACTCGCCCAGCTCGGCGCGGACGTTCGCTCCCGGGTACTCGACCTCGGCGACCCGGCGCAGCCACGCCTCGACGGCGTCGGGGTCGGCGCTCTCGGAGCGCAGCACGTCCCGCAGGGTCTCTCCCGGCGGCAGCTCGTGCGGCGCCGCCTCGACGACGTCCTCGCCCCGGTCGCCCCACCGGGCCGCCGCACGCTCCAGCGGCGTGGCGGCGTCGTCGAGCGCGGCCCGGACGGTCAGCGGCGCCTGGTCGAGCTCCTGTTTGGCCCGCTCCAGCAGCGCGGCGGGCGAGCGCTCCTCCCGCACCCCCAGGGGCGTCCGGTCGTGACGGCCGGCGAGCCCGCCGAGGAAGTGGACGTCCTTCTCGGTGAGCGGCTGCTCCGGCGGCCGGCCCAGCAGCTCGTTCACGGCGTCCCGCAGCCAGCCGCCGTCCGGGAGCGCCTCGTACGGGCCCCGGCCGAGCCACACCGTCAGGCCGTGCAGGCGGATCAGCTCCTCGGCGTTGAACGAGTGGTCGCGGTGCGCGCCGTACACCTCGGCGGCGAGGTCGCCCAGCGCCCTGGTGTAGCGGAGGTGCTCGGGCGTGATCTGGTTGAAGGTGAGCCGGTCGCCGACGCGGTTGTCGCCGAAAAGGGTCACGACGCGGTCCAGCAGCCGGGCGTGCTCCAGCCACGAGCCGTCCACGGGGAAGCGCTTCAGCAGGACCCGGATGTGGTTCGGCACCATGCCGCGCTCCGGGTCCGTCCTGCTCCAGGGCGTCGGCACGAGGGGCTCGCCGTGCGGCAGCCGGTGCAGGGGAATCATCGGCTCGGGGACGTCCTCGCGGATGAGGTGCTCGTTCAGGGCCCACAGGTGGCGGTCGCGCAGTCCGGCGAGCTCGGGCACGGCGAGTCGCTGGAGGTCGTGCACGCCGACCCAGCCCCGGCCCGGGCGGGCCCACTGCACGACGGCCGGACCCATGACGCTGCCGTCGCGAGCCGGCTGCTCCAGGTCCAGGACCCGCGTGGTCTTGCGCATGCGCGGGTCGAGGGACTCCAGATCCAGGCCGAGCAGCTGCCCGATCTTCTGGGCGTGGAGGTGGAGCGGCGCCAGCTCGGCCAGCATCGGCTGCTCCGCCCAGGTCTTCCAGCGCTCGGGAACGCGGCGTGTGAGCTCCACCCGCTCGCCCTTGCCGGCGCCGGCCGGGGCCCGCTCGAACCGCACGCGCACGTGGAGCTGTGAACGGTCCACCGGGAGCCGGTGCTGATGGTTGAAATGCAGGTCGACGGCATCGCGCACGTCGGAGAAGAGCTTCAGCGCCGCCTGGGGCGACAGGTCCTTCGGCGCGCCGTACCGCAGGGTCAGCGTGAACTCGGTGACCCGCTGGAGCCGCCCGTCCGCGGCGCGCGCCTGCATTCTGCGCACCTCCAGCGTGTGCGCCGCGTCGCGGGTGACGACGTGGGCCTCGACGTCCTGCCGCACCTCCGCCATGGAACGCTCGCTCACCGTCCTGCGCGGGTCGAGGGCGTAGGCGTACTCCTGCCGGAGGATCTCCCGCATCTCCCCCGCCGCGACCAGCGGAGCGCGGGGCCCGGCGTCGTTGGCCGAGGCGCGGGGCTCGGGAGCGGAGCCGTCCTGGACACCGGCGTGAGCGGTCTCCGTGTCATGCCGGACGAGGTCGGACCGGTCCGCCCATGCCGGGTCGAGCCAGGTGGGCGCCTTCACCGGCTCCATGCCGAGCTGGCGGACGACCTGCTGTACCAGGACGAGGTCGGGTGCCTCGGTGCGGAAGTCCAGCGGTCCCCGCGCCGTGGAGTGGTCTCCGCGAGCGACCGTGCCCATCCAGGGGCCCACTGCCCGTTCGACCTGGACGCGCACGTGGAGCTGGTCCCCGTCGGCCGTGCGGTGCCGGCCGTTGACGTACCGGTCGAGCCCTTCCTGCAGGCGCGCGTTGAAGGCCCGCATCTCCTGCGGCGACAGGTCGGGCCAGGCGAACCGGAGCCGGACCGTGTACTCGGTGATGTGCCTGCGCTCACCCGCGGCGTCGTAGCCCTCGAAGCGACGCTGCTCGACGCGGGACGCCCCGGCATCGGCCGCCCGGAGCGTCAGGACGTCGGCGTGGGCGCGCTGGGCCTCCGACCGGGACGGCGCCACGGCGTGCTCGGGGTCGAGCGCGAAGGGGTGCGCTCCCCAGTCGTCGAGCATGGCGGCGACGGCGGCCCGCTCCCTCGGGGCGATCTCGTGGTTGGGCGGGAACGGGTGCGGCTCGTCCGGCCCGCCCGGCCGTGCCGGGGACGGCATGGTGCCGCCCGGCCGGCTGTCGACGCCGTAGAGCCGGTCCACCATCCGGCCGAAGTCCTCGCCGTCGATGGCCCGGCCCCACCACGGGCCGTTCTGCAGCTCGCGGAGCTTCTGCGTGATCACCCCGTGATCGACCCTGCCGTCGGACAACATCGTGGAGTGCTCGGCCGCCGTGGCGAACAGCTCGGCCGCCCGCCGCGTGAGCTCGGGGCCGGGGGGCTTGGCGAAGAACTCCGCCGCCGCCCTGTGCAGCGCCTCCGGGCCGATCTCGTGCGCCCGCGGTGTGCCGTACATGTGGCTGTTCCACTCCGCCAGGCGGGCCAGTCCTTCGAGCGTGCGCGGCGTGACCGGCTCGCTGTCCCCCAGGACGGTGGCGGCGTCCTCGAGGATCGAGCGGCCGTCGAGGTCCGCGCCGAGGTAGTAGAAGAGCTGGACCGCGCGCTCCACGTCCTTGACCCTCAGGTCGGCCGGAGCGGCTCCGTAGATCGTGCGCATGGCCTCGTGCAGGTTCCTGACGTAATCGATCTGGTCCCAGCTGGTGACGCCGTTCTCGAAGAGCCAGTCGGCATGGTCCAGCACGCGCAAATGGTCGAGCAGGTCGCCGTTCTGGTGCGGGTACTGGTGCAGCAGGTCGCGCAGGTGGGGCGGTATGGCGAGGTTGTCGGCCACGTGCTCCGAGCGGGAGAACTCGTGGGCCCGCACCCGGTAACCGGCCTCGCCGACGCTCCCGCCCTCGCGATGCCCGGGCGTGTCCACCCGCCGGCCCTCGGCCTCCGCCCGCCGCAACAGGCCCTCGATGCGCTGCAGGTGATGGTCCCGCAGACCGGCCAGCGGCGGCACCTCGTGACCGAGGTGGTCGACCATCAGCTCACCGTCGCCCCAGCGGGGGGCGGCCGCGTCGGCCATGAGGTTGGGGCCGAATGCGCGACCGCCACTCGTCAGCGTCCGGCGTTCGGCGTAGCGGGCGTCGCGGTACTCGTCCATCAGGCCGAGGTGGTGCCCCAGCTCGTGCGCCTGGATGTGCGGCGCGTCACCGGCGTACCAGGTGACCTGGGTGGCGCGCCCCTCTCCCCCCAGGAAGGTGACCACGTCGTCGGCGCCCGGCTTGGCGCCGTCGGCCCGCTCGAACGTGAGCCTGACGTGGAGCTGGCTGCCGTCCGAGAGCCGGTGCTGGTGGTTGAAGTAGAGGTCGACGCCGTCCATCGCGCTCGCCTGCATGTACAGGGCCTTGGCGTGCGTGACACCGAGGCCGGCCACCCAGCGGACCTTGACCTCGACCTCGGTGACCCATCGCGTCTCACCACCCGCGCGCACGCCGATGCGGCGGACCGTCACGTCGGCCGACCGGTCGAGGTCCGCCTTCTTGCGCGCCGTCGCCTCCGTCTCGGGGAACCGGTTGTCCCGGTTCACGCCCGAACGGTCCTCCACCCGGTACGCGGGGGCGTCCTCGCGGAGGTGGGCCCATTCGCTCGCCCGCAGAGCCTCGCGCGGCTCGATGCGGTTGGCCTGGGCGCCCCGGAGCTGGGCCAGTTCCTCCACGGTGTGGACGGGGAGGAGGGGAGGGCGCATGTCCGGGCTGACCACGGCGCCGCCCGGAAGGCGGACGATCGGATTCGGGACGCCGTCACGGGCGGCACGGGGTGACGCGGGGACGTCCGCCTGCTCCCGCTGGGCGGCCGCCACGGCCGGGTCGTCGCCCCGTGCCCCCTGACCGTGCTCGCCGGGATGGTGGGAGGCCGCCGCTTCGGTGCGGCGGCCGGTGAACGTGGTGTCCGAGTCCTCGAAGCGCACCGAGCCCGCGGGCGGGCCGCCGTCCCCCTGCCGGGCGGCGTGCGGGGCGGGGGTGTCCGAGGAGGAGGCGTGGGTGGGCTGAGGGTCGTGCGGGACGGCGCGGTTGATCATCGCGTCCACCGTGCCGCGGTCGGCCGTCTGGACGTGCCCTCCACGGTCCGGCCCGGCCTGCGGCGCGTCCGCCAGGACCGTGTGCCGGGAGTGCTCTCCGGCGGGCACGTCGACGTCCGGCCGCCTTCGCGCTCCTCCCGACTCTCCGTCGGCGGGATGGTCACCGGGCGGGAGGGGGTCCCCCTTCACCCCGCGATGGGCGGGCTCCGGCCCGGAAGGGAGGGACGGGGACGCGTCGAGGTCCGCGTCGATCGCCTTCGCGGCGCCCCCCAGGTGCTTCACGCCGCCCCCGGGGCTCCAGGTCCCCCAGTGGGCGTCGGCGCCTCCGACGGCGCCCGAGGTCATGCCCTTCAGCACGAGCTTCCAGTCGACGCCGTCCCTGCCGTCGAGGAGCTCGGAGACCAGCGTCGCCCCGCCGCCGGCCAGCGCGGAGTGCGCCATCAGCGTCCACAGCGACCGTACGGGCATCGCCCAGGCCAGGCCCGTCATCAGCCCGCCGTTCAGCGCGCCCATGCCCGCGGACGTGCCGACCTGCTTCCAGTCCACGCCGTCGCGCCTCGACTGCGTCGCCTGCACCAGGAGGTCGAGGCCGCCCATCAGGCCGCCGAACAGCGCGATGTTGAGCAGCAGCCGCCTGGCGAACTGCTTGACCGTCCACCGCGCGGCCTGGGCCCGCAGCTTCATCAGCCGCAGCGCCAGGCGTCCCGCCGGGGTCATCAGGGCCAGCGACAGGGCCACGAGCTGCACCACCAGCAGCAACACCGTGAGGCGCATCAGCCGCTTGGTGAACTGGATCTGCACCCCGAGGTCGTTGCACGCGATGGCCAGCCCGACCAGCCGGGACACCAGCGAGGCGCGCCGGCCGCCCACCTCCCGCCGGACCCGCGCGACGAAGGCGCGCAGCGCGGCGCCGTCCCAGGAGTCGCCGATGCCCCGCAGCAGCCCGGCCCCGTCGCCGTCGGCCCCCCGCGCGACGCCCTTCGCGGCGGCGAGCAACGCGTCGGCCAGCCGGAACAGGGCGTTCTCGTCGCCCTTCGGCCAGTCGGTCCCCAGCACCCACCCCACCCACGGGCGGATCCAGGCCGGCACCGGGATGCCGTCGATCCACATGCGTGCTCAGCGCTCCGACTGCTGCCTGGCCGTGTCGTAGTTCTTGGCGCTGGTGCGCATGCCCTCGTGGGTGCCCTCCAGCTCGGCGATGTAGGCGTGGAACTCCTCGATGACCGCGTCGCGCCGCTTGGGGAAGGACTTGTCGAGCTCGGCGCCGTACATGTCGTCCCCCATGGGGCGGCCCTCACGGGCGAACACGCCGAGCAGCTCGTCACGCAGGGCGCGCGCGTGGTCGGCCTCCTCGCGGGCCTCCTCGGCCCGGCGACGGATGCCGGACGCGCTCGCGTCGTAGCCGTCGGACGGGTGCCCCAAGAGTTTCTCCTTCATCACGGACATCAAGATTGTTGTCCACTATGCTCGGTTTTCGCTCGCTTCGTAGCAAGAAGGCGGTTAGTTCCATGAGTGAATGGGTGGACGTCCACTTCCAGGCTCTCGAAACGTGCGGCAAGAGGGCCCGCTCCGCGGCGAACATGCTCACCGTGGAGGACGTCTTCCAGGACTCCTCGGCGAAGAAGCCCGCCGACGCCGCGCAGGCGAGCATGTTCGGCGACCTGAGCCACTCCGGGGCGCTCGCCGGCAAGGTCAACGACGTCTGGTCGGCGCTCAAGGAGGAGCTCGGCACGGGCCGCAGCCGCCTCCAGGGCGTGGAGAAGGCGATCGACCAGGTGGAGACGAACTTGCGCAAGGCGACGAAGGCGGCCACGGTATGAGCGGGGGGACTCCGGCGACGCTGGCCGGGATCGCCTCGCTGCGGGCCAAGGTGAAGGGCGACCCGCAGGCGATCCGCGACCACGCGGCCGCGTTGCGGGTGGCCGCCGGCCACGTCGCGAGCGCCACCGGCAAGCTCCCCTCGGCCGTCAAGGCGGTCAACGCGGCGTGGGAGGGCGCCTCGGCCGACGCCTTCGCCGGCTACATGAGCGCCTACCCGAAGGCCGGCACCGGCCTCAAGGAGGCGCTCAACGCCTGCGCCGACGCCCTCGACCGGGCCGCGAGCACCCTGGAGGACGCGTACTCCAAGATCGGCGCCCTGTACGACGACGCGGTGTCCCGCTCGAACACGTACAAGCAGCGCTATCTCCAGCTGAACCCGGACGCCAAGGAGAGCGACGCCGAGACGGCGCTGGCCGCCACGACGATCGTCAGCGGCAACGTCACCCGCGCCCAGGAGATCGTGGCCAAGGCCGACTCGGTGCTCGGCGAGGTGAAGAAGGCCCTGGACGGCCAGGTCGGCTCCGACAAGGAGTTCGGCTTCTTCGGCGCGATCAGGGGCGCCGGCGGCGCCGACTTCGAGCCGGGCACCAAGAAGGTGGAGTGGATCAGGACGTCCGCCAAGGACCGCACGGCGCTCCAGGCCGCCGCCACCGACGAGTCCGGCGTGACGATGGGCGTCAGCGGCAGCGGAAGCGTCGCGGGCGGGGGCGGCGGAGGCGGGTACGCCTACGCCGGCGGCACCTCGTCGGCGGGCAGCGTCCCCCTGCCCCGGGCCGACATCGTCGCGTACATCAAGGAGGCGATCCGGGTCATCAGGTCGCCGGAGATGTCCTCGGCCATCGAGGCCAAGCAGCGGGGCCTGCTGAACAAGCTCAAGGACCTCGACCCGGACGACCCCAGGGACATCCAGCGGATCTGGACGATCATCTACCACGAGTCCGGCGGCAACCCCAGCGCCATCAACAACTGGGACATCAACGCCAGGAACGGCATCCCGTCCCAGGGCCTGATGCAGACGATCCCGCCCACGTTCCAGTCGAACGCGCTGCCGGGCCACGGGAAGATCCTGGAGCCGGTGGACAACATCATCGCCGGCGTCCTCTACACCTACCGCCGCTACGGCTCGCTGGCCGGGCATCCCGGCATCAGCTCGCTGGAGAGCGGCGGCGGGTACCGGCCCTACTGAGCCGGCACGGTCAGGGGGTCCTCGGCTCGCCCTTCTTCTGCATGGGCTCGACCCAGTCGAACTGGTCGTAGCCGGGCGGCAGGTCACCGGGCTTGGCCGGGGCGCGGAAGGACGGGTACTTGCTCACGTTCATGGTGGCCTGGGTGAAGTCCACGGCCGCCGCGCCGCTCGGCAGCACGTAGCCGAACTGGTGCTGCCTGCGGACCATGGTCATCACGTTGTCCAGGGCGCCCTGCAGGGAGGAGCCGAGGATCAGCGTCATGGCGGCCACGCCGCCGTTGGCCCCGGCCGCGATGGCCGCCTCCAGCATGCCGCCCCAGAACTTGGTGTGCGGGAACGCCTTGAGCCTCTTGGCGAAGACCAGCAGCACCGCCGTCATGGTGGCGAGCACGGCGAGCCGCACCCAGTAGCTCCGGTAGCCGGCGGCGACCTCGTCCAGCACGGCCGCGATCTCGCCGAGGGCGCCGCGCAGCGCGCCGACCTCCCGGCTGAACAGCGACACCACGCGCTCGAACTCCTGCTGGTCCCCCGCGATCCAGCCGTTCTGCGAGGCCCGGGTGAGCTGCGGCAGGAGCTGCTTGATGCCGTCGTCCAGGCGGGCCGACACGCCGTACTTCCAGTTGGCGGCGGCCTGCGCCATGGCCGGCTCGTTGGCGATGGCCATGCTGGCGATGACGCCCGCCGGCACCAGCCAGAGCGACATCTTGCCGAGCCGCTTGACCTGCGTCAGCACCTTGGGCCCGAGCGGCTCGGGTGTCGGGGGCTTGGGGTACGGGCTGTACGGTCCGAGAATGGGGAGAGGGCCGTACGCGGAGCTGCCGAAGGGTCCCATGTCAGCGGTACTTCACGATGCTGTGGTCCTCGGCGGCCCGCCAGTTGCGCTGGCACTGGTCGAGCGTCCGCACCCAGCTCTCGACCGCCTCCTGGGCATCGCCGAGCAGGCCGTCGGCCTCGCGGCGGATGGCGTCGTAGGTCGTTCCGATGACATGGTCGCCCACGATGCCGAAGCCGGGCGGGTCGATGGTCAGCGTGGCGACGATGTGCCGGAGGTGGACGAGCCACTCCTTCAGCTCGTCGTCGCACCGGTCGCGGACATGCGCGATCGTGTGGGACGTGACGTTGATTTCCTGCCCGGGCGTGGCTGCCAATGTGCTCACATGTACGGATTTTGCATGATTCAGAGGGGCGCGAATCGTGATCCGGACAGCTTTAATGATCAGTTAGACGCCCCGTCAGGCACTGATCAGCATGCGTTCACCTGCCGGCGGTGGCGTGAACGCATGGACTTCACGGAACCCCACCTCGGCGACCTCGACCGGATCCTGCGGGACAGCGAGCGCACGATGCGCGAGCTGGAGCAGGCCATGCAGGAGCTGAGCCGACTGACCGGAACGGGCGAGAACCGCGCGGGAACGGTGACGGCGCGGGTGGACTCCGAGAGCCGGCCGATCGAGGTGCGGATCAGCGCCCGGGCCATGCGCCTCGACCCGGACGAGCTGGGAGAGCACGTGGTCGAGGCCGTGCGGGCCGCCCAGGAGGACCACGAGCGCCAGGCCCGCGAGCTGATGGCCTTCTCCCCGGCCCCCGACCCCTCCGCGCTGGGCACGTTCAGGCGCGACGTGGAGGAGATGCAGGACGCGTACCGGCGCGAGATGGGCGAGCGCATGGACGGCGTGCGCCGGCGCCGCCAGGACGACTTCTGAGCCCACGGACACGGGAACGGCGGCCGGGAGGATCGTCCTCCCGGCCGCCGTCATGTCAGGGGCCGGCGGGGGTCAGCCGCAGTTGTCCCAGCCCTGGCCGCCGCTGCCGCTGGCGGTGCTGCCGGAGAACTTCACGCACTTGCCCTTGGCCGGAAGATAGACCGGGCCGGCGTAGTAGTCGTAGCTGCCGCTGTCGGTCTTGCTGCCGCCGCCCTGAACGTCCAGGGTGGCGCTGACGGAGGTCTTCTTGCCGATGTCCGTGGTCTTGAGCGTGACCACGCAGTTCTGGCCGGTGCCGTTGTTGTAGAGCAGGAACGCCGTACCGCCCGTGAACGAGGCCTGCCGCTGGACGTAGTACCCGGAGCCGCACACCGCGGTGGGGCTGTGGGGATTCGTCGTCGGCGCCTCGGTGGTCTTGGTCGGCGTCGGCTTCGGGGCCTCGGTCGTCTTCGTGGGCGTCGGCTTCGGAGACTGGGTCGTCCTCGTCGGCGTCGGCGTCGGCTTCGGGGACTGCGTGGTCCTCGTCGGCGTCGGCTTCGGCGCCTCGGTGGTCCTCGTCGGCTCCGGCTGCCTGGTCGGCTCCCTCGTGGGCTCCTTCGAGGGCTCCGGCTGCCTGGTCGGCTCCCGGGTGGGCTCCGGCTCCCTGGTCGGCTCCTTCGTGGGCTCCTGCGTCGGGGTCGGAGTCGGCTCCGGCGCCTTCGTCTCGGTCGGAGCCGGCGACGGGTCCTCCTCCGGCTTCCTGGTCGGCTTCCGGGTGTGCCGCTCCGTCGGCGTCTCCGTGGGCTGCTGCGCCGGAGTGGTCGCCGTCGGCTGGACCGGGACGGTCGGCTGCGCGGTCGGCTGCGTCACCACCGGCTGGGTGGGGATCGCGGCCGGGGTCGGCACCGTGCTGAACTCCGGCGGCGTCGGCCCCTCCGTGGTCGGCCACTCGGTCGGCAGCACGATCGGCGCCACCTCCGTCGGGTCCGGGCTGGCGGAGGCGGCCCAGGGCACCGTCAGCTCCGGCTGCGTCTGCTGCGGAGCGGGCTGGCCGGGCTGGGCCGGCTGCTGGCCCACGGGGGCGTCGCCGCCGGAGCCGCCGATCGCGGCCACGCCGCCGCTCGGGGTGGTCGTGCCCTGCGCGGCCACCGGCGTGAGGGTCTGCGTGTCCGCGTACCGGCCGGCGCCCCACAGGCCCACGGCCGAGAGCACCACGGCGGCGCTGACGGCGGCGACCAGCCCGACCGGGAACGACCGGCGCGGCGAGCCGCCCTGCTGCTGGCCACCGGCGGACATCTGGTAGACCTGCTGCGGCCCGTTCGGCCCCTGAGGACCGTGCGGGCCGTTGGGGCCGTCCCAGCCGTTGGCGGGCTGGGGCACCGGCGGCGGGCCCCACGCGGGCTGCGGGTTCGGGACCGGCACGCCCTCCAGCGGGGGCAGGTACTCGGTCATCTCCTGCGACGGCTGGTGAAGGTGCTCGGTGGGCTGCATCGGGACCGGGACCGGCGCGATGACGCTGCCGGCGACCGGCCCGCCGGGGACGGAGCCGTCCGCGGCGCCGATCGCGCCCTTGTCGCCGAGGAGCTGGAGCAGCGCGGTGTACGTGGTGGGGCGCTGGGCGACGTCCTTGGACAGAGCCGAGAGGACGACCCGGCGCATCGGGTCGGCGAGCGCGCCGACCTCGGGCTCGGCGTTCAGCACCGCCTGCTCGTCCTGGCCGAACGGCGCGTGGCCGGTCGCCGCGAAGGCGATCACCGCGCCCCAGGCGAAGACGTCGGCGTACGGGCCGTAGCGCAGGCCGCCGATCTGCTCCGGCGAGCGGTAGCCGACCTCGCCGACGGCCTCGCCGAGGTCGATGTCGGTGACGCGCGGCCCCTCGGGGCCGAGGATGACGTTGTGCGGGGTGAGGCCGCGGTGGGTGACCCCGGCCAGATGGATCGCGGTCAGCGCGGTCAGCACGCCGACCGCGACGCGCTCCAGCGTGTCGCCGTCGAGCGGGCCGTCGGCGGCCACGGTCTCGGCGAGGCTGCGGCCCTCGATGTGCTCGCGGACGACGTACGGCTGCTCGCCGTGCATGCCCGCCTCGATCGTGCGGGCCACGTAGACGCTGGAGATGCGCTGGACGCCGGTGAGACGTTCGGCTTCCTCGGGGCCGGCACCCGGGACGGCCGGCAGTAACTTGATGACTCGCGTGGGCGCGTCGTCGGCCTCACGGCCGAGGAAGGCGGCGCCGCGCGCCCCTTCATCGAGCCGTCCGAAAATCGCGTACACGCCCAACCGCTCAGGATCCCCCGGCCGCAGAGGGTGCATTGTGGTCCCTTCAGGTCAAAGCATGAACTGAGGCATATTCAACCAAAGTCGCCACTTTTGTATCAGGAGTTTCGGGCAGCCACCTGACAGTTCACGGTCAGGACATCTTCACGACGGACGGCCCGCGCGCCACCGCCGGCGCCTTCCCAGCGGCAGCACCCACGTCCCAGCAGCGGCGATGCCCGCCAGCGCCATCGCGCCGCCCATGACGCCCAGCGCCACGTTGACGGTTTTGTGATCGGGTGGCGGCACCTTCGTTATGGCTCCGGCGGGCAGCGGGGAGGCCGCGGGCTGTGCCACCACGGGGGCGTCCGCCGGCTCGTACGGCAGCACCGCCGTCACGGCCAGCGTCGGGTTGACCATCCCCGTCCCGGTGGCCTTGCCGACGGTGCCGTCGGCGGTCGCGATGATGCGCTGCCGTACCTGCTGCTGGTCGAGCTTGGGGAAGTGCGAGCGCACCAGCGCGGCGACGCCCGCCACGAACGGCGTCGCGAAGCTCGTGCCCTCCAGGTTCACCTGGTACCCGCCGCCGGGCCACGGCGCGGTGATGCCCACACCCGGCGCGAGGACGCTGACCGGCGTCGCGGTGCTGGAGGAGTCGGCGCGCCGCCCGTCCGGGGCGGCCGAGCCGACCGACAGCACGCCCTCGTAGGAGGCCGGGTAGGCGGGCTCGGCGACGCCCTCGTCGTTGTCGACGTTGCCGGCCGCGGCCACGATCACGATGTCGTGCTCCAGCGCCTCCTGGACGGCCGCCCGGAGGGCTGGGTGGTCCGAGGCCTTGATGGACACGTTGATGACGTCGGCCTTGAGGTCGATCGCCTGCTTGATGCCCGTGGCGAGGTCGCGGACGTCGCCGTCCTTGCTGTTGCTCTGCTTGATGGAGATGATCTGCGCCTCGGGCGCGACGCCGTGGAAGGGCACCCCCGTGACGTACCTGCCGCCCAGGATGCCGGCGATGGCCGTGCCGTGCCCCACGCAGTCGCGGTAGCCGGTGTGGGTGACGTCGATGAACTTGGAGACCCGCAGTTGCGGGTGCCGGTAGTCGATGCCGCTGTCGATGATGGCCACGGTCACGCCGGCGCCCCTGGTGAGATGCCAGGCGTTCTTGATGTCGAGCCGTTTCTGCGCCCACGGCTCCTGGGCGGAGAGCTTGACCGTGCCCTTCCCGGGGTCGCACTCCTGCGGCGCCGTCACGGCCCGCGCGGCAGGCGCGGCCACGGGGGCGAGCACGGGTTGCAGGGCCAGCAGGCTTGCCAGGACGACGCGACCCATCATGGCGGAAAAGCGTAGCTTGTCCCGGCCTGGCGCGGACGTCCGGCGTGACGAAGCCCCGGCGGGCGGGCGCCGGGGCTCCGGGCGGTGCTCAGCGGGTCGCGGACTCGATGTTGCCGCGGTAGGTGTTGATGACCCGGGCGGCCTCCTGCAGTTCCTCGGTCATCCGCTGGAACGCGGTCCGGTAGTTCTGCCAGGCACCCTGGAAGCGCTCGGCCCCGGGGCCGGTCCAGGCAGTGCCGACCTTCGACGCCTCGCGGTCGAGGGCGGTCATCGTGGTGCGCACCGCCTCCGACTGCTGGGTGAACTGCGTCGCCATCGACTGCATTTCCGCGGGGTCGCCACCGAGCAGGCTCTGGCCCATGCATACCTCCTGGATCGTCGTGATAGCGCACTCACCATAGGCGCGTGGCGGGGGCCCATCGCCCCTGTTATGCCGAGCGGCTATGGTCGTCCAGAGGATCATTCGGTTTTTCCCGCGTGGACCGGGGCGCGTGGGGGAAGGCGAAGGCCGGCACCTAGACTCCGTTGAGTGCCCGTCGAGGAAGGACGAACGTCGGTGCAGAAGGTTCTCATCGCCAACCGGGGCGAGATCGCCGTGCGCGTCGCCCGCGCCTGCAAGGACGCCGGCATCGCCGCCGTCGCCGTCTACGCCGACCAGGATCTCGACGCCCTGCACGTCAGGACGGCCGACGAGGCGTACGCGCTGGGCGGCCAGTCCCCCGCCGAGACGTACCTCGACATCGCCAAGCTGCTGGACGTCGCCCGCCGCTCCGGCGCCGACGCCGTCCACCCCGGCTACGGCTTCCTGTCCGAGAACGCCGACTTCGCGCAGGCCGTGATCGACGCCGGCCTCGTCTGGATCGGGCCGCCGCCCGCCGCCATCGCCGCGCTCGGCGACAAGGTGCGCGCCCGGCACATCGCCCAGAAGGTCGGCGCGCCGCTGGTCGCCGGCACCAAGGACCCCGTCTCCGGCGCCGACGAGGTCGTCGCGTTCGCCGAGGAGCACGGCCTGCCGATCGCCATCAAGGCCGCGTACGGCGGCGGCGGTCGCGGCATCAAGGTGGCCCGCCGCATCGAGGAGGTCGCCGAGCTGTACGAGTCGGCGGTGCGCGAGGCCGTGGCCGCCTTCGGCCGCGGCGAGTGCTTCGTCGAGCGCTACCTCGACCGCCCCCGCCACGTCGAGACCCAGTGCCTGGCCGACCGGCACGGCGGCGTGGTCGTCGTCAGCACCCGCGACTGCTCCCTGCAGCGCCGCCACCAGAAGCTCGTGGAGGAGGCGCCCGCGCCGTTCCTGAGCGACGCGCAACGGGAGATCCTCTACTCCAGCTCCAAGGCCATCCTGCGCGAGGCGGGCTACGTCGGCGCCGGCACCTGCGAGTTCCTCGTCGGCCAGGACGGAACGATCTCCTTCCTGGAGGTCAACACCCGCCTCCAGGTCGAGCACCCGGTCACCGAGGAGGTGTCCGGCATCGACCTGGTCCGCGAGATGTTCCGCATCGCCGACGGCGAGCCGCTCGGCTACGACGACCCGGCGCTGCGCGGCCACTCGATCGAGTTCCGGATCAACGCCGAGGACGCCGGACGCAACTTCCTGCCCGCGCCGGGCACGCTGACCGAGCTGCGTCCCCCGGCTGGGCCGGGCGTCCGGCTCGACTCCGGCTACGAGGCGGGCATGACCGTGCCGGGCACGTTCGACTCGCTCATCGCCAAGCTCGTCGTCACCGGGCGCACCCGGCGGGAGGCGCTGGAGCGCAGCCGCCGGGCGCTGGCCGAGTTCGAGATCGGCGGCATGCCGACCGTGCTGCCGTTCCACCGGGCGATCGTGTCCGACCCGGCCTTCACCGCCGAGCCGTTCTCCGTCCACACGCGGTGGATCGAGACCGAGTTCGACAACACGATCCCGCCGTACGACGGCGAGCAGGCCGCGGCCGAGCCCGCCGCCCGCGAGAGCGTGACCGTCGAGGTCGGCGGCAAGCGGCTGGAGGTCGTGCTGCCGGCCGGCCTCGGCTCGACGGCCGCCGCCGCGCCCGCCCCGGCGGCGGGCCGGCGGCCCAAGCGGGGCGGCGGCGGCGCGCAGAAGGCGGCCGCGGGCGGCGACGCCCTCGTCAGCCCCATGCAGGGCACGATCGTCAAGGTCGTGGCGAGCGACGGCGACACGGTGTCCGAGGGCGACACCGTCGTGGTCCTGGAGGCCATGAAGATGGAGCAGCCGCTGGCCGCCCACAAGTCCGGCACGATCACCGGGCTCAGCGCGGCCGTGGGACAGCCCGTCACCGCGGGCGCGACGCTCTGCGAGATCAAGGACGCCTGACCGGGCAGCCTGTCCCGGGGGAGGTCTGCCCCGGAGGAGACCGGGTAGGACATCTGACCTCACCGGCCTCCCAGGAGGCCCGTCACGCGCCGCACCCACCTCATACGAAACGAGTTACCTGCCACAGTGAGGAACTTCGCCGACCGCCCGTTCGTCCTCAAGGACGAAGGAGGCATGCTGCCCATGACCCATTCGCTGCGCCGAGCCGGGGCCGCGACCGCGGCTCTGTTCGCCGGTCTACTCGTCGTCCTCGCGCTGTCCCCCGCCGCCACGGCGGCCACGGCGCCGCCCGACGCCCAGTCCATCGTGTCCTACTGGAAGGACAAGAAGGACCGCCTGTACGTGGAGCCGGGCTCGCCACTCACCTCGGACCAGCAGTCGGCCATCCGCGACACGCTGAAGGACTCCAAGAGCAACGTCTACGTCGCCGCGCTGCCCGACGGCACGGTGACCGACCCGAAGAGCTACGTCAGCGGGCTCGGCAAGGCCACGGTGCAGGCCAAGGGCGGCGGCCAGGTGACCGTGGCCGTGCTCGACGGCACCTCGCTGTACGCCATGTCCAACTTCGGCCGCGCCGGCATGACCGACCAGCTCTCCAAGCTGGCCGTCCGCAACCACAAGGACGACCTGACCGCGGGCATCGACGAGTTCGTCTCCCGGGTCAACCTGATGGCCGAGGGCAAGCGGGCCGCGCTCGACTCCGGCCCCGTGGGCGGCGACGGCGGCGGCGCCGGCGTGCTCGTCGGCCTCGGCGCGATCGCGCTGGTCGGCGGTGGCGGCTACTTCCTGTACTCCAAGAACAAGAAGAAGAAGCAGGCCATCCAGGACGCCAAGGACCTGGCCGCGGTCAAGCAGACCGTCGAGGAGGACGTCACCAAGTTCGGTGAGGAGATCACCGCGCTCGACACCGACGTCACCCTGGCCGGTCAGGGCGGCTCCAACATCCAGGAGTGGCAGCAGGCGCTCGACTCCTACGAGAAGGCCAAGACGCAGCTCGCCGCCATCCAGCGGGCCGACCAGGTGCGCGAGGTCACCCAGACGCTGGAGGACGGCCGCTACGCGCTGGCCGTCGTGAAGGCCAAGGTCAACAACCAGCCCGTGCCCGAGCGGCGGGCGCCCTGCTTCTTCAACCCGCAGCACGGCCCGTCGGTGCGCGACGTGCGCTGGGCCCCGGCCGGCGGCGCGGTGCGCGACGTGCCCGCCTGCGCGGCCGACGCCGAGGCCGTCGAGCGCGGCTTCGACCCGCAGACCCGCGAGGTCATGGTCAACGGCGAGCGCCGGCCCTACTACGACGCCGGTCCCGCCTACCAGCCGTACGCCTACGGCTACTACGGCGGCTTCGGCGACATCATGACCGGCATGTTCATCGGCACCATGATGGGCAGCATGTTCCACGGCGGCTGGGGCGGCTACGGCGCCGGCTACGCCGAGGGATACTCCGACGGCGGGGGCGACTTCGGCGGGGGCGGCGGCGACTTCGGCGGTGGTGGAGGCGACTTCGGTGGCGGCGGTGGCGGCGGCTGGAGCGACTTCGGCGGCGGCGACTTCGGTGGTGGCGACTTCGGCGGCGGCGGCGGCGACTGGTAGACCGTCACGTCACACGGCATGATCGGGCGCGTCCCTGCGGGGGCGCGCCCGTCGCGTCGATGAGGCCGGCCGTCGATCACGCACCGCGGCTCCGCAGGACTTCCCGCGCACCTGCGACCACCATCGCTGCCACACCGCGCTCGGCGGCCGGCCTCCGATCGCCCACGTCGACCAGCCCGCGGGTCACCACATCTAGGCTCCGGCCGGGAAGCTCAGGTCGAGCAGCGCGCTGGGGCGGGGCAGCGTCCCGGTCAGCGAGGATTCCGGCGCCACCTGCGCGGGACGCGGAGCCGAGACGCGCATGCGCAGCGTTCTCGGGTGGTCGCGGCCAGGGTACTGGGTGAAGACCCCCACCCGGCGCCCGCCGGAGACGGGCCAACTGGCGCTCAAGGTGAGGGCCTGACCCACCTCGTCGTCGACGTGCAACGCCCAGTCGATCTTCGTCGTGGCGACCGCCGAAAGGGACCGGCTGCCGATCAGGGCGCGGAAGGTGGGAGAGACCGTGTGCAGCTGCTTGAAGGTGATCGCGCCACGGTACATGGTCGCCTTCAGGTCGGAGCCGTAGGTGTCGGGTCGCTTGCTGGACGCCGTGGCCAGCAGCGTCTTCAAGGTGGCAGGCTCGAACACGTTGATCGGCTGGTCCCCGTACGCCGCCGCGGTGGCGCTCCTGCGTCCCGCCGCGGCCCACGTCCTGCCCTCGGGCACCACGGGCGCGTACAGCGTGCCGGACCGGTAGAGCTGTCCGTCGACCGCGATCGAGCGGTTGGGCTTGGACTCCGCCGCCACCTTCGCCGCGTCCCAGGCGCCCGCCTTCATCTGATCGCGCATCCGGAACCCGGGACGAAGGGTACGGGTCATGTCGGCCGCGCCCACGCCCGTCCCGCCGAGTATCAGGACGCCCCGGTTCTCCACCTGGAAGATGTCCTCGTCGCGGCTGAGGTACAGGCCGCTCAACTCCACCACCCGCACCGCCTGACGCTTGGCGATCTGCTTGTTCAGCGAGGCGACCGGGTCGGCGACGGCGGCCCGGGCAGGTGAGGGTGGCGTGACGAACGCGGTGGAGACCAGGCTCACGGCCAGCAGGGTGATCCAGCGTTTCATGGGCCCTCTCATCATGATCAGGAACGGACCGGCACATTCTGCCGGTACGTCCGCGGCTGTGTCACGCGCCCGGAACGCCGGAGCAGGTGGGGATCGTCGGGAGGGCGGCGGCGGCGCCGACGAGCCGCGGACGCGGGTCCTGGGAATGCCTCTCGCGAGGGAGGGGCCCCGGTCGAGCGCGGGTGTGGAAACGCCTGACCGGCAGCGCGAGGCGCTCGGTCACACTCCCGTGACGCTCGGCCTCACTTCCGGTGGCCGACCATGGACTTCGAGGTGAGCCGGTCGCCGGCGAAGCACAGGCGGTAGGCGCCGTCGTCGAACGCCCGCACGGTGTAGTACACGCAGCTCTGACCGTCCGGGGCGGGCGGGGCGCCGTCGGGCGGGCCGTCCCGGGTGAACGCGGGCAGGCGCGCCTCGACCTCACCGCGCGGAGCCCCCACCGCCAGCCCGTCGTACGTGCCCCGCGGCAGGACGGACAGCGACGTGCTGACCGACCAGACCGGGATCATCAGCGCCAGGATCCCGGTCAACACCGCCAGCGGCAGGAGCACGGTCTGGGCCAGCCCTCGGCGCACCTCCCGCTCGGCTCGGGCCAGCTCCCGGGCCGAGGTGCTCAGGTCGGCCCCGGTGAGCGGGCGGGCGGCCGCGTTCGCCTGGGTGGGCAGCTCGGCCACGACCTCGAACCCGCCTCCCCGGACGGGCCCCGCGCGCAGGACGCCGCCCGCCAGCCGTACCCGCTCGTCAAGGCCCGCCAGCCCGGCGCCGCCCGAGACCGCGTCCACGGCGGGCGCCACGGGCGCGGCGTTGGCGACGCTCACGCGCAGCGTGCCGTCCTCGCGGATGACCCGGACACGCACCGGTGCGCGCGGGGCGTGCTTGGCGGCGTTGGTCAGCCCCTCCTGCACGACGCGCCCCACGGCGAGGACCGTCATCGGGGGGATGCCGGTGAGGTCGTCCAGGCGTTCCGGGGTCACGGCCATCCCGGCGGCGCGAGCCCGTTCGACCAGGCGGAGAGGACCGTCGGCGGCATCGCGCCGTTCGCCAGGCGGAAGAGGATCACCGGCGGCGCGGGCACCTTCGGACAGCGAGTGCGGGGCATTCACGTCGCCGAGTCGTTCGGCCGGGGCGAAGGGTTGCTCGCCCGGGGCGAAGGGTTGCTCGCCCGGGGCGAAGGGTTGCTCGCCCGGGGCGAAGGGTTGCTCGCCCGGGGCGAAGGGTTGCTCGCCCGGGGCGAAGGGTTGCTCGCCCGGGGCGAAGGGTTGCTCGGGCGAGGTGAAGGGTTGCTCGGGCGAGGTGAAGGGTTGCTCGACCTGGGCCTCGTCGTCGCCTGTGCGCAGGACGCCGACGATGTCGCGCAGCCGCTCGGTCGCCTCGGCGGCGGCCTCCCGCAGCTCGGCCACCACGGCCTGGTGCCGGGGGTCGAGCGCGGGGTCGAGCTGGAGCGCGGCGGCCCGCATCGCCATGAGCGTCAGGTCGTGGCCGAGCGAGTCGTGCATGTCGCCCGCGATGCGCGCCCGTTCGCGGATGCGGGCTCGGTCGGCGACGATGCGCTGCTCGCGTTCCATGCGGTCGGCCAGCCGCCACCCGGCGCGGGCGAGGGCGGCGTACCGGCGGCGGTAGCGGCCGAGCTGCCACGGCAGGACCACGACGATCAGCAGGACGAGCAGCAGCGACGGCCATCCCCACAGGTGGTCGGGCGACAGGACGAGGCACAGGGGCAGCCCCGCGACCGCCACCGCGGCGTGGAACCACAGCGCCGGACGGGCTCCCGCGCGGCTCCCCGCCAGCCACGCCAGGGCGGCGAGCGCGGGCCAGTACGGCGCGGCGAGCAGTTCCACGTCCAGGGCCAGCCCGAGCGCGACGGGCACGGCCAGCGCCACGAGCGGCCACCGCTCGCGCACGGCCACGGCGACGCCCAGCAGCGGCACCCCGGCCGCCGACACGAGCGCTTCCCGGCCGTGCAGGAGGAGGGCACCGGCGAGCGCCGGGGCGGCGAGCAGCAGCCACAGAGCGACGCCGCTGTGCCGCTCCACGCGGGCGAAGAAAGGGAAGCGACCGAACCGGCCGGGGCCTCTGAAGCCGCCGCGGTCGGCGGGGCCGGGGAGGCCTGGGCCCCTGGTGCCGCCGAGGTCGGCGGGTCCGGGGAGGCCGGGAACATCCGCGGGCAGGTCGCGCACGCTCCGCATACTCGCAGCCCGGCGCCGTCCGCCCACCGCCTGCCCCCTTCTGTCGCTGGTCCTGGCCTGGACTGTAGGGGGTGCGGCGAGCGGTTGGGACCCTCCTTTCGGCGTCCTTGCCCCCTGACGAAAGTCGGGGGCGCCCGACACCGGGGTCTCCGGACCCGCCGTGCTCCATCGGCGGTGTCCGCCCTAGCCCGGTCGTCCGTCCGGTCACTGCTGCCGAGCGGTGTGACCGAGCTGGAAGTTCGCGTGACGTGCGCACCGCGTCGTTTTACGTGATCACGAGTTTTACGTGATCACGAGCAGCGTCCGGTTCCGCGAGGCTCAGAGCAGCCTGTCGCGGGCGTAGGCGGCGGCCTCGGTGCGGTTGCGGACGCCGATCTTGGCGAAGGCGTTGTTGATGTGCGTCTTGACCGTCGTCTCCGCGATGAACAGCGCCGAGCCGATCTCCGCGTTGCTCAGTCCCCCGGCGGCCAGCCGCAGCACCTCGACCTCGCGTACCGTCAGCCCGTCGGGACACGCCGAGACCGGCGGCGGCGCGGCACGGGACAGCGCCTCGACCAGCCGGCGCGACACCGCGGCCGAGAACGTCGACTGACCGGCGGCGGCCGAGCGCAGGGCGGCGGCGATCTCGGCGCGCCCGGCGTCCTTGGTGAGGTAGCCGCAGGCGCCGGCCAGCAGGGCGGAGTCAACGGACCGGTCGTCGTCGTAGGTGGTCAGCACCACGACCGCCACCTCCGGATGGTCGCGGGCGATGCGCCGGGTGGCCTCGACACCGTCCATCACGGGCATGCGCAGGTCCATGAGCACGACGTCGGGACGCAGCTCGGCCACCAGGCGCAGGGCCTCCTCGCCGTCGCCGGCGTCGCCCGCCACCTCCACGTCGTCGACCAGGTCCAGCAGCGCCACCAGACCTTCGCGCATGAGCTGCTGGTCGTCCACGACCACGACCCTCATTCCGGCACCTCCGCCCGTACCTCCCAGAAGCCGCCCGCCGGCCCGGCGCTCAGGGTCCCGCCCGCGAGCGCCAGCCGCTCGCGCATGCCCTGCAGGCCGTGCCCGGAGGACGCCGCGCCGTTTCCGCCCATGTACGGGTTGCGCACCACGAGCCGCACCCCGGCGTCACCGTAGCCGATCTCGACCATGACCGGCTCGCCCGGAGCGTGCTTGGCGGCGTTGGTGAGCGCCTCGCGCGCCGTGCGCAGCAGGCAGACCTCCGCCGCCGGGGTGATCGGCCGTCGCGTGCCCGTGGTGCGCAGCTCGGCGGCCACGTCGTGGTCCCTGCGGTGCTCGGCGACCATCAGGCTCAACGCGTCCGGCAGCGGCGGCACGTCCTCGCGCAGGGCCGCCACCGCCGAGCGCGCCTCGATCAGCCCCTCCCTGGCCAGAGCCCGCGACCTGCGGATCCGCGCCACGGCCTGCTCCACGTCGCCCCGCTCGGTCAGCATCGCCTCGGCGACCTCCAGTTGCACGCCCAGCGCGCCCAGGGAGTGCGCGAGCACGTCGTGGAGCTCCCTGGCGATGCGCGCCCGCTCGTCGAGCGCCATGGCCCTGGCCCGGTCCTGCTGGGCCATGCGGTACTGGCGGCGGTGCAACGCGAACAGCACCGTGCACAGGACGACCGCCCCGCGGACCACGATCGCCGAGCGCGGCTGCCCCCACCACAGCATGCTGCCGGCCATGACCGCCATGTCGGTCGCCACGACTGCGACGATCGCCCCCATACCCGGCGTCCCGTGCGCCGCGAACAGCAGCAGCATCGCGAACACGAACACCGGAGGCCCCGCCTCGCCCGACCCCGACACCAGCGCCGCGACCACCGAACCGGCCCCGAGCAGGGCGACGGCCACGCGCGGGAACCGGCCGTCGAGCACGACGAAGGCGAGCCAGCACGCCATCGACGCGCCGAGCGCCGCCCACTCCAGTGCGGGTACGCGCTCGGGCGAGGTGGTGGCGAGCGACCAGGCGAGGACCAGGGTGATCAGCAGCCTGACCAGGCGGCCGGTCTCCGGGTCGTCGGCCGCCAGCAGGCGCACGACCCGTCCCCACACCTCCCGCATCGCCTAGTGCGAGTCGCGCAAGGACAGAATCATGTCCACCAAGATAAGCCGGAAGGCCACGAAGCCGGCGACCACCAGCAGTGCCACGACCACGACCGCGAGCAGGAACTTGCCGTTCATCTTCCCCCCATTGGCGTCCAGGAGCCGGTACAGCACCTCGAGCCAGAGCCGGCCCGACGGTCCAGAGCGTTTGTCCATGGCTTGGACGGTAGGGATCAGGCGGGGTGGAACGGCACCTCCGAAGGGTGGAGAGGGGGGTGGAGCCGCGTCCGCTCCTCGTCCGCCCTGCCCTGCATCTTCTTCCGGGAGCCAGGGCTCCCCAGAGATCAGCTCTCCGCCGAGTCGGGCCAGCTCCAGGCAGCCCGCGTAAGGCCGGCCTCTGGGTGAACCAGCCGCAGGAAGTCAGCAGGCAGCACCAGGGACAGGCACGCAACCCCCGCTCCTAGCGCGTTGGCTCATGATCCTCCCGCCAGAGCTCCATGCCGTCCTTGCCGTAACCGACGATCTTGAAGCCTTCGGCGTACAGGTCGTCGGTACGCCGCTGCGTCCCGGCGAACATCCGGAAGCCGCCGATCCTCCACGGGTCGGGCCTGGTATCGGCGCTCACAGACGTGCCGTCCTTGAAGACCAGCGCGACGCGGGCGGTCCTGGTGCTGGTGATGCCGAACCAGTGCTCCTTGTGCTCTCGCAGCTCCACCTTCATGGGCCTACCGCCCATGTCGATCAGCGCCCGGTCGGGGCCGCCTCTCTCGCTCACCGCCATGCCGGGTGACAGGCCGTTCACTCCCACGGCCTGCCCGTCCAGTTTCCAGATCAGACTCTTGTCGGGCGTCTCGTAGAGACCCGCGTCGAGCTTGCCGGGCATCTCCACGGTGGGGCCGACCGGCTTCGCGTCGGCCTCGGGCACCACCATGGGCCGCGGCTTGATCCGCTTGATCGTCCCGCCGTCGCCGCCCGCGAACTCGAGCGCCGTCACCGTCTTGTCCGCAGGGACGGTCACGGTCCAGACAGCCTGAGGAGCGCCCTGCGGTGTCTGGAGGGTGCCGGTGACCCGCCCGCCTTCCTTGAGTACGGCCGCGACCCGGACGACCTTGGCCTGCGCGGTGCCGTAATGCAGCACCTTCCCCCTGGCAGGGAGCGGGAACGACTGGGTGGAGCCCTGGTCCGTGGCCTCCTCGCCGTCGACCGACTCGTCGCCGCAGAACTGCCAACGCCATCCGGACCTGGACGTGGATTCCTGGCAGAAGACGGTGGCGCCGCTCTTCGTCCTGGCGTACCAGAACGAGATGGGTCGCTTCTCTGAGGGGTTGTCGATCGTCAGGCGCTTCCCGATGGGGGTCGTGTCCCAGACGGGGTTCCCAAGTGAGGGTTCGGTGGCGACGGTGGCGACATCGCCGCGCTCGTCGGTGCCGCGCGTGGCCATCGCCGCGATCGGCGCGGAGATCGCGACGACGCAGATGCCTGCCACCAGCGCGTTCCTGCGCATCCTGCGCCGCCGCGACCGGGACACCACCTCCGTGGAAAACCTCGGCGGGGCCTGCGGCGCGCGCGTGGCGGCGTGCCTCAGCTGCGCGCGCAGACGAGATTCCAATGGGTCGGTCATGCGGGGCTCCCGTTGATCTCTGAGGTGCTGGGCAGAAGGGAACGGAGCTTGGCCAGGCCGAGAGAGGCGTGGCTGCGCACGGTCCCCCGGGAGATGCCGAGCACGTCGGCGATGTCCGTGTCGGACAGGTCCTCGTAGTAGCGCAGCACCAGCACGGCCCGCTGCTTGCGCGGCAGCGTGGCGAGCGCCTGCCACAGGCCCTGGTCGCTGTCGGAGGGCGGTGTGTCGAACCGCGCCGTCTCGGGTAGCGCCCAGCCCGGCCGCTCGCGCCTGCGTAACCGCCACGCGCTGATGTGCAGCCGCGCCATGATCATCTTGGTGTAGCTCTCGGGAGCCTGTTTCCGCCGCACCCGCGGCCAGGCCTGATGCAGCCGGACCAGCGCCTCCTGCGTGAGGTCGGCCGCGTCGTGCGGGTTGCCGCTGAGCAGGTAGCCGTAGCGCAGCAGGGCGTCGGCACGTTCCGCCACGAACTCCTCGAAGCGGGGCTCGTCTTCCAATAACCTCTGCCTTTCCTCGTTCCGTCGGGGGATAGACGGCTCGGGAGGCTGAACTGTTGAATGCCGGCGTGCAGCCGACCTACCGCAGTCTTCCTGCCAGGGAAGATCAGCTCGGGCGGGGACGGGGCGCAGATGGCGGTGATCCGCGGCCGCCCTGGCGATCGAGTGCGAACCAGTAGGCGCTGCGCTGGTTCCGGTCGTGGCTGCGCTGGTCGGGCTTGGGAAACGCGGGGCCGCCGGGCCGTCACTCACAAGACTGGATGTTGCACTACCAGCCCCGACGGTTACCCCAGATCCCCGACATCCCATCCGACAGGTTCATCCGGACACCGACAGGCTCACATGGACCAGACGCTCAGGACCTCAGGTGCTGGCGCGGATGGCCAGGTGGGGCGGGAGCAAGGTGGAGTCCGGGACCTCCAGGCCCTCCAGTTTCCGCATCACCAGCCGGACCGCCTCCCGGCCCACCTCCTCCGCCGGGATCAGCACCGACGTGAGCGGCGGACCTGCGCGTTCGGCCACGTCGTCCGGGCAGATGGCCACCACCGCGACGTCCTGCGGCACCCGGCGGCCGAGCTGGCGCAGCGAGCCGAGGACGTGGTTGACGGCCGCCTCGTTGTGGACCACGAGGCCCGACAGCGCCGGGCGGGAGGCGAGCAGGCCGGCGACCGTCGCGTGGACCTCGTCGAACGTCTCCTCGCACGGCAGCGCCACCCCCTCCAGCCCGTGCGCGGCGACCGCCGCCGTGAAGCCCTCCCGGGTACGGCGGGCGAAGCCGGTCCCCCGCTCGTACACCACGGCCGGGGCGCCCAGCAGGGCGACCTGCCGGTGCCCGCGCTCGGCGAGGTGGGCGACGCAGCGGGCGCCGGCGGCGGCGAAGTCCAGGTCGACGCACGTCAGGCCGGCGGGCTCGGCGGGGAAGCCGATGAGCACGCTCGGCTCGGCGAGCTCGCGCAGCAGGGGTACGCGGCGGTCGTGCAGCTCGACGTCCATGAGGACGAGGGCGTCCACGAGCGCGCTGGCCGCCACCCGCCGGATGCCCTCGGGGCCCTCGTCGGCCGTCAGGAGCAGCACGTCGTGGTCGAAGCGGCGCGCGGCGGTCACCACGGCGGTGGCGAAGCGCATGAGCACCGGCACGTGCATGCCGGCCCGCAGGGGCAGCACCAGGGCGATCACGTTGGACCGCTTGCTGGCCAGCGAACGGGCCCCGGCGTGCGGGTGGTAGCCGAGCGCGTTGATGCTGTCGAGCACGCGCCTGCGGGTGTCGGCCGAGATCGTCCGCTTGCCGCTGAGCACGTACGAGACCGTGCTGACCGCGACGCCTGCGTGGCGGGCGACCTCGGCGATGGTGACCGCGCGCCCGCTCAAGCGCCCGCTCCCCCGGTGAGGGGGGCCGCGGGGCCCCACGTGAGGTCGGCGAGCGTGACGCCCTCGTTCTCGAACACGACATAAACATCGTGGACCCCGCCGGAGCGCGCAAGCGGCCGGGTGACGTCCTGAGTGAGGGTTTGAAGGGATTGGGTGAGGGGCTGGAGGGACTGGGCGAGAGGCTGGAGGGCGTGGCGGCCGGTGCGGGGCACGGGGAAGGCGGCCAGCGCCTCACCGTGGAGCGGGTCGCCGAGCCGCAGGGTGATCATCCCGCCGTCGGCCGAGCCGGCCGTGAGCGCGCACGAGGCGACGCCCGCCAGGTCCACCTGCCGGAACGCGATCCACGCGCCCCCGACCTCCGACCGGACGGCCTCGCCCGCCACCGGGCCGGCGTCCACGAACGCGACCGCGTCGTACTCGTCGTGGTCCATGGCGCGCAGCGGCCCGACGCGGGCCGGGATCGTCTCGCCGGGCACGTCGAAGGGGGCGCACAGCCGCAGGTCGGCGGCGCTGCGGCCGACCATGAGCTGGTGCGGCGCGCTCTCCACGACGAACCTGCCCCGCGTCACGTCCCAGAACGCCAGCTCCTCCACCGGCAGCCGGAGCGTCACGACGCGGCTCTCGCCGGGCGCGAGCCGCACCTTCTCGAAGCCGCGCAGCCGGCGCAGCGGCTGCTTGACGCGGGAGCGCCGCTGGTGCGTGTAGAACTGGACCACCTCGACGCCCTCGCGGGCGCCGGTGTTGGTGACCGTGACCTCGGCCGTCACCACCCCGTCCGCGACCCGGACGCGCAGCCCGGCGAAGTCGAACGTGGTGTAGCTGAGTCCGTGCCCGAACGGGAAGAGCGGCGTGCCGCGGAAGTACAGGTACGTGGCGTCGGCGGTGATGATGTCGTAGTCGAGCAGGTCGGGCAGTTCCTGGGCCGAGCGGTACCACGTCTGGGTGAGCCGCCCCTCCGGGTCGGCGTCGCCGAACAGCACCTCGGCCAGCGCGTGGCCGTACTCCTGGCCGCCGTGCGCCGACCAGAGGACGGCGGGCACGTCCGGGGTGCTCCAGGTGAGGGGGTAGCCGCTGGTGATCACCATGACGGTACGCGGGTTGGCGGCGAGGACGGCGGCCACGACCGCGTCCTGGGCGGGGGCCAGGGCCAGGCCGGCGCGGTCCTCGGTCTCACGGCCGTTGACGAGCGGATGGTCGCCGACGACGACCACGGCGACGTCCGCGTCCGCCGCCAGCTCGGCCGCCCGCGCGGCGCCGCTCCTGACGACCTCCATGGCCAGCCATACGGCCCGGTCGGCGTCGTCCACGAGACGGAGGACGCCGTCGTCGCCCCGGCCGACGTAGCAGCCGGTGGAGATGTGCCGCAGGGCGATCAGGCCGCGGGGCCGGTCCTCGACGCGGAACGTCTGGCGCACCTCCCAGCCGTTCGGGCCGGGCTGGTCGTTGACGAGCACCCCGTCGTCCACCGACACGACGCGGCCGGTGGCGGCGGCCCGCAGCGCGTAGGCGCCGCCGCCCCAGTCGAAGAGGTCGAACAGGTCCAGGGAGTCGGCCGGGCCGCCCCCGCACGGGGCCGCCGATCCGGCGCTCGGCGGACCCGCGCTCAGCGGGCCGCCCGCCGGGTCGGCCGTCACGGGGCCGGCCTCGGCGGTGAGCGTCACCCGGTCCACGGCCTCGCAGAACACGGTCGCGCACCGCTCGGCCAGCCCCGCGCGGGCGGTGACGGAGTACGGCAGCGTGCCGCTGTACCAGTCCTCCATGAGCGTGTCGCCGAGCTGCCCGATGACCGCGACCTTGGTGACGGGGCCGAGCGGCAGCAGCCCGTCGTCGGCCAGCAGCACGATGGAGCGCCGCGCGGCCTCCCGGGCGAGGTCCTGGTGCGCGGGGCAGTTGACGACCTCCTCGGTGACGTCGTCGTACGGCGTGGCGGGGTCGAACTCCCCGAGCCGGAACCGGATCGACAGCACGTGCCGGACGGCCCGGTCCACGTCGGCCTCGGCGAGCAGCCCCAGCCGAAGCGCCTCGCGCAGGTGGCCGAGCGTGGCGTCGGGCCGGTCGTCGTCCTGGGTGAAGCTGTCGAGCCCGGCCTTGACGGCGTGCGCGTACGCCTCCGGCAGGGTGTCGTGGTAGCCCTGGACGCCGGTCAGGTTGGCGGGGGCGTAGGCGTCGCTGACGACGAGGAGATCGCCGGGGGCCCAGGCGCGCAGCACGCTGTCGATCAGCGGGCTGAGGTGGGCGGGCCGGCCGTTGACGAGGTTGTAGGAGGGCATGACGGCGACGGCCGCGCCGCTCTCGATGGCGGGCCGGAAGGCGGGCAGCTCGTACTCGTGCAGGACGCGCGGCGGCAGGTTGCTGGAGGTGGCGCAGCGGTCGGTCTCGTTGTTGTAGGCGAGGAAGTGCTTGAGCGTGGGTGCCGTGCGCAACACCTGGGGATCGCTCCCACGAAGCCCGCGGGCGTACGCCTCGCCCATGATCCCGGTCAGCCACGGGTCCTCGGAGTAGCCCTCCTCGTTGCGTCCCCATCGCGGGTCGCGCAACGGGTTGACCACCGGAGCCCAGACGTTGCGACCGGCGCCGGCCGGGTCCTTGTGGTGGAAGGCGAGCACCTCGTCGCCGGCGGCCTCCCCGACCCGGCGCACCAGCTCGGGGTCCCAGGTGGAGGCCAGGCCGACGGCCTGCGGGAAGACGGTGGCGGGGCCGAGCCAGGCGAGCCCGTGCAGCGCCTCGGTGCCGGTGCGGAACGGCCCGACGCCGAGCCGCCCGACCGGCGCCTGGTACTGGTGCAGCAGGCCCAGCTTCTCGTCGAGGGTGAGCCTGCCGAGCAGGTCGGCGACCCGCTCAGCGAGCGGCGCCCCCGGGTCGAGGTAAGCCGCGGGTTCACCGGAAGGAGCGGGCAGCGGCTCGGAAGAGGGGGCGAGGTCCTGCAACGGGGCGGGGTCCTGTATCGGGGCGCGGAACGGGTCGGGCATGGCCATCCCTCTGAGACTCGGAGACTGTCGAAGCGCTTCGACGACCGGCCGGGAAGTTACGCGGGGATTTCGGTGGGTTCCCTGAAGGGTGCCCGTCCCGGTGACCGAGGTCAAGAGCCAACTCAGGAGATTCGCGATATTCCCCCCGGAAGCCGGCCCGAGTCGACCGAGTCGAGCACCCGGGCCGCCCCGCCCAGCGCCGCCGCGTCGAGGCCGAGGGTCGAGGCCACGACCTCGCACCCGCCGCCCTCCGGCGCGATCGCCCGGCCCGACACCTCCTCCCGCACCGCCGGCAGCAGCCACGGCGCGAGCGGCACGTAGTAGCCGCCCAGGACGACGACCTCCGGGTTGAGCAGGTTGGCCAGCACCGACACGCCCCGGCCGAGGCTGCGGCCCGCCGCGTCGAGGGCGGCCAGGACTGCTGCGTCGCCGGCGCGGGCGGCGCGCACGGTGTCCTCGATCTCGACCGGGATCTCGCCCGGCGACAGGTCGCGCCGCAGGATGGCCCCGATGCCGGCCACGGCCTCCAGGCAGCCCCGGCGCCCGCAGCGGCACGCGGGCCCGTCGGGGTCGAGCTGCACGTGGCCGATCTCCCCGCTGTAGCCGAGCGCGCCGCGCCGCAGCCGCCCGTCGAGGATGATGCCGGCCCCCACCCCGATCTCGCCGGTCAGGTAGACGAGGTCGGCGGCCCCGGCTCGGACGCCGAAGCGCTGCTCGGCCAGGGCGGCGAGGTTGGCGTCGTTGTCCACCTGGACGGTGAAGCCGGGGTCGCGCAGCGCCTTGGCCAGGTCGCCGCCGATGTCGGCGTCGCGCCAGCCGAGGTTGGGCGCGATGCGCACGACGCCCTGCACGTCGACCAGGCCGGGCACGGCCACGGCCAGCCCGAGCACCTGCCGCTCGTCGCGGGCCATGCGGCCGACGACCCGCCGGACGATGGCGGCGACGGCGGCCACGTCCTGGCCGGCCGACTCGCCGATGGAGAAGGCGCGCCGCCAGGTGAGCAGCCGCTCCCCCGCGAGCCCGGTGGCGACGGCGGAGACGTGGTCCACGTTGACCTCCACGCCGATCGCCGCGTACGGGGAGCCGTCGAGGACGAGCATCGTGGCCGGGCGGCCGACGCGGTTCTCGGTGAGCCCGGTCTCGCGCACCAGCCGGCGGTCGATGAGGTCGGCGACGAGGCTGGAGACGGTCGCCTTGTTCAGCCCGGTCGAGGCCGCGATGTCGGCGCGCGAGCACGGCGCGTGCTCGCGCACGAAGCGCAGCACCACCGCGAGGTTGGTGGCGCGCACATCGGCGAAGTCGGCCGGCTGCGGGCCGGTCGTGGATGTGATCAATGAAGCCCCGTTCCCGCCAAGGAGGTGTCCCCAGCATGCCGCATCGCGGGCGCCCTTCACCAACCTGTGATCCGGGCGGTCCCTTGTGGCGGCGGCCACCCTCCTCTAATTTGTTTGGTTGGAAGACGAACTAATTCTAGCCGCGATGTCACGTGCCTCGACACCCCCCGAACAGGATGCCGCGATCGTCGACGCAGGAGGCGGTCACCCGGGCGGGCGGGCTCGTCACGGTGCCGGGCGAGATGTCGTTCGCCGCCTACCAGGAGCTGTTCGCGGACGGCGTGGTGACGCGGGCCGTGCTGTCGCGGCCCGGCTCGCTGCTGCACCGGCCGCTGCTGTTCCTGGTGCTGCTGACGTTCCTGTTCGGGCCCCGCATCGACGGGGCGAGCGAGTTCACGATCCTGCGGCGGATCGTCCTGCCGATGTCGCGGGGCGTGATCGCGGTGATCGGCCTGCTGTACGCCGTCGGGTACTGGAACGCGACCTGGCGATCCAGATGTCGATCGTGGTGATCGCGCTGCTGCCGGCGCTGTTCGTCCACCCGTTCGTGCAGCGGCACTTCACCGAGGGCGTGCTCATCGGAGCGGTCAAGGGGTGACCGGGAGTCCCCGGTCACCCCTGCTCAGGTCACGATGCCGCGCAGGTCACCGTGGGGTTGGCGTTGGCGCCGGTGAAGGAGGCGTTGAAGCCGAACGAGGTTGTCGCGTTCGGCTGGATCGCGCCGTTGTAGCCCGCGTCGGTCACGGTGACGGCGGCGCCGGACTGGCTGAGGGCGCCGTTCCGCAACTGGGTGATCTTCTGGTCGCCGCCGTACGTCCAGGTGACCTTCCAGCCGGTGGTGGCCGACGAGCCGGTGTTCCGGACCGTCACCTCGGCCCCGAAGCCGCCCGGCCACTGGTTGCCGACGGTGTAGGTCGCGGCGCACGCCTTCCCCGTCGTCGGGGTGATGGTCGGGGTGAGCCGCAGGTCCCTGAGCCGCAGGTCTCCCTTGAAGACGACGTACAGGTCGCCCTTCCCGGGTTTCACCGTGGCGCTCGCCGCCCCGTACGCGTAGACGCCGCCGGTCGCCGGCACCTGGGCGGTGCCGAGCAGCGCGCCGGTGGGCGAGCCGAGCCGCAGCTCGACCGAGCCGCCGCCGGCCGAGGCGACGCCCGCCGTGAGGCGGGAGCCCCACGAGGCCCCTGTGAACGAGATCCAGTCGCCCGCCGACCCGGCCACGACGTCGCCGCGGACCTTGGACTCGTCGGCGAACTCCACCCCGGAGTAGCCGTCGAAGTCCATGGCGCGGGTGGTCCTGGCGAGGTCGCGCACCGGGACGGTCTCGCCGGCGACCTGGAGCGTCGTGCGGGCCCGGACCTGGTCGGAGGAGGAGCCCACGAGCACGTCGTGCGTGGCGGCCTCCACGACCCACCTGCCCCGGGTGTGGTCCCACACGGCCAGGTCCGACCGCTTCAGCGGGAACGTGACCGTCCTGCTCTCGCCGGGGGCCAGCGCGATCCGCTGGAAGCCGCGCAACTGCTTGACCGGCTGCTGGAAGCGGGAGCGCTGCTGGTGGGTGTAGAGCTGGACGACCTCCTCGCCCTTCACCTTGCCGGTGTTGGTGACCTTGACGCTGACCCGCTCGCCCTGGACGCGCAGGCCCTGGTAGCCGAACGTCGTGTAGCTGAGGCCGTGGCCGAAGGCGTAGAGCGGCCGGCTCCGCTGGTACAGGTACGTCATGCCGGTCTTGGCCAGGTCGTAGTCGAAGCGGCTCGGCAGCTCGTCGGTGGCATACCACGTCTGGGTGAGCCGCCCGGCCGGGTTGACGTCGCCGAAGAGCACGTCGGCGACCGCGTGGCCGGTCTCGGCGCCGGCGTGGGTGGTCCACAGCAGCGTCGGCGCGTCCACGATGACCGGGTAGCTGGTCTCCAGCACGACCACGGTCCTCGGGTTGGCCTTGCGCACGGCGTCGATCAGCCGCCGCTGCCCCTCACCGAGCTGGAGGTTGGCGCGGTCGTGGAACTCGCGGGCCGCCACGAACGGGTGGCTGCCGACCACCACGACCGCCACCTCGGCCTTGCGGGCCTGCTCGGCCGCCGCGGCGACGCCGTCGGAGACGACCTCCTTGGCGAAGCGGGCCGCCTGCGCCTTGGGGGCCAGGCCGAGCGTGCCGTCGGCGTCGACGGTCACGTACGGGTCGGGCAGGCCGTACCAGCCCTCGACGCTCTCGTAGCCGGCGTAGCGGACCAGGTAGGAGCCGTCGCCCTGCTTCTCCAGCGCGAACTGCTGCTGGACGTACCAGCCGTCGGGCTCGGCGTCGTCGGTGTCGAGCGAGCGCCAGTCGCCGCCGAGCAGCTTGCCGTTGCCGGCGTTGCGCAGCGTGGAGACGCCGCCGGTCCAGTCGGTCAGGTCCCACTGGGAGGCGGGGGTGGGGGCGGCGTCCACGAGGGCGGCGTTGTCGTCCGGGCCGGTGCCGGTGGCCGTGAGGTACTTGCCGGTGCCGAGGTGCCTGAGCGCGATCCGCTCCAGCCCGGCGCCGCTCGTGACGCCGGCGACGCGCTCCTTGATCCCGTCGAGCGGCGTCACCTGGTAGGACGCCTGCCCGCCGTACCAGTCGCGGTAGAGGCGGTCGGCCAGCGGGCCGACGACGGCGGCGCTCCTGGGCCCGGCGAGCGGGAGCATGCCGGAGTTGCGCAGCAGCACGGCCGCCTTGCCGGCGGTCTCGCGGTTCAGCGTCCGGTGTGCCGGGCTGTCGATCACGTCCTTGGTGATCTTCTTGTACGGCCCGCCGTCGGGGTCGAAGTGGCCGAGCCGGAACCGGATCGACAGCACGTGCCGGACGGCGTCGTCCACGTCGGCCTGGGTGATGAGGCCGCGGTCCAGGGCGGCCGTGAGGAGCTGCGCGGTCGGCCCGGAGTTGCTGTCGTCCACGGTGTAGCTGTCGAGCCCGGCCTTGAGCACCGCGGCGAACGCCTCGGCCTTGTCGTCGTAGTACTTCTCCGACTCGGTCAGCGCGTACGGGCCCCAGGCGTCGCTGACGTTGTAGAGCGTCCTGCCCGTCCAGGACCGTACGACGGCGTCCAGGTCGGGGTTGACGTGGTTGGGCCGGCCGTTGACCAGGTTGTAGGAGGCCATGACGCCGGTCGCGGCGTCGGCGGAGATCGCCGCCCGGAACGCCTTCTCGTAGTACTCGTGCTTGAGCTTGGGGGTCAGGTTGGAGGAGGTGACGCCGCGGTCGGTCTCGTTGTTGTAGGCGAGGTAGTGCTTGAGCACCGGCGCCGCCTTCAGGTAGAAGGGGTCCTCGCCCTGCAGGCCCTTGCCGTACGCGGTGGAGATGGCGCCGGTCAGCAGCGGGTCCTCGGAGTAGCCCTCCTCGTTGCGCCCGGCCCGGGGGTCGCGCAGGAGGTCCACGACCGGCGCCCACACCTGGAGCCCCCACAGGGTGGGGTTGACGGCGTTGTAGCCGCGCGCCTCGTCGCCCACGGCCGAGCCGACCCTTTTGATCAGGTCCGGGTCCCAGGTGCTGGCCAGGCCGACGGCCTGCGGGAAGACCGTGCCGCCGGCGAACTTCTGCTTCCAGCCGTCGTCGAGGTCGTTGGACCAGCCGACGCCGTGCAGCGCCTCGGTGCCGTTCTTGTGGTACGGGACGCCGAGGCGCGGGATGGCCTGCTGCGACTGGTGGAGCAGGCCCAGCTTCTCGGGCAGCGTGAGCCGGCCGAGCAGGTCGTCGATCCGCTGCTCCAGCGGCAGGGCGGGATCACGGAAGGGCGGCTCCTCGGCCGCCTGCGCGGGCGCGGCCAGGAACGAGGCCGCCAGCGCGAGGACGGCCAGGACGGGGGTGCGGCGTAAGCGTGGGGGCATGGAATCTCCAGAGCGGGAGGCTCACTTGACGGCGCCGACCGTGACGCCTCGGGTGAGCGTGCGTTGGAAGATGAGGAAGAACGCGACCGCCGGGACGATGCCGAGCAGCGCCGAGGCGCTGGACATGGTGGCGTCCATGTACTTCTCGCCCTGCAGGACCCCGAGGGCGACGGGCACCGTCTGGTTGTCGTTGGAGATGAGGAAGATCAGCGGCAGGAAGAACTCGTTCCACGTCCAGATGAAGAAGAAGATCAGCAGGACGTTGATCGTGGGCCGGCTGATGGGCACCACGATCCGCCACAGGGCGCGGAAGCGGCCCGCGCCGTCGATGGCCGCCGCCTCCAGGATCTCCCGGGGGAACTGGCCGAGGACGGCGCTGAGCAGGTAGGTGCCGAACGCGGCCTGGATCGCGGTGAACACGATGATCACCGAGACCTTGGAGTCGTAGAGGCCCACCTCCTTCGACAGGTAGTAGAGGGGGTAGGCCAGCGCCTCCTGCGGCAGCGTGTTGCCCACGAGGAACAGCACGAGGATCCACAGCCGGCCGCGCACCCGCCCGATGCCCAGCGCGTACGCGTTGAGCACCGACAGCACGACCGCGAGCACCGCCACCGAGCCGCTGATGACGAGGCTGTTCCAGAGCTTGGCGCCGAAGTCGACGCGCTTCCAGAAGTCGGCGATGCCCTGGAGGTACAGCTCGCCGGGCAGGCTCAGCGGACCCTCGGCCCCGTACTCCGCCGGCGACTTCACGGCGTTGACCGCCACGATCAGGAACGGGAACAGCATGACCGCGGCGAGCACGACCAGCGCCGCCAGCACGGCCCACCGGCCCGGTCCCGCCCTCATGACTCACGCTCCTGCACGCGCAGGAACAGGAACGTCACCACGATGATGATCAGGGCGAGCACGGTGGCGATGGCCGAGCCGTAGCCGACGTTGCTCTTCTGGAAGAAGCTCAGGTACGAGAAGTACGACGGCACCATCGTGGCGTTGCCCGGCCCGCCGCGCGTGAGCACGTAGATCGGCCCGAACACCTTGAGCGCCGCGATCGTGCAGGTCAGCAGCACCACGAACGTCTCCGGCCGGATCTGCGGGATCGTGATGTGCCAGAATCTGCGCCACCACGACGCCCCGTCGATCTCGGCCGCCTCGTGCAGCGCCGGGTCCACCCGCTGGAGCCCGGCCATGAAGATGACCACCGGGTAGCCGAGCTGGAACCACACCATGACCGCCATGACCGTGGCCAGCGCGAGGTCGGGGTCGCCCAGCCAGTCGAGCTTGAGGCCGAAGATCTGGTTGACCGCGCCGTACGACGGGTGCAGCATCCACCCCCACACGACGCCGGCCACCGCCACGGGCAGCACCTGCGGCAGGTAGTACGTCGCCCGCAGCGCGGCGGCCGTGCGGGCGCCGAACCGGCGGCCGATGTAGTCGAACAGGACGGCCGCGAGGAGCAGGCCGAGCGCGGTGGGCACGATCGCCATGGCCACGATGAGGCCGACGTTGTGCTGGAAGGACTGCCAGAAGCGCTCGTCGTCGAGCAGCCGGGTGTAGTTGTCCAGCCCCACCCAGCGCGGCGTGCCCACGCCCGACCAGCGGGTGAAGCTCGTGGCGACGTTCATGAGGAACGGCGCCACGATCACGGCGAGGAACAGGACCAGGCTGGGGGCCAGATACCACCAGTAGCCCTTGGTGCGAGCCCTCATCTAGTTGCCGATGTCGGCGAGGTTGTCCGCGTACGGCTTGGCGAGCTCGTCCAGGACCTGGGCCGGCGCCTTGCTGCCGTTGATGAGGTTCTGCACGCCGGCCACCATCACGTCGTAGTAGCCGGGCGCCGGCCAGTCGGGGTAGAAGGCCAGGCCGTCGGCGGCGGTGAGCTTGTTGAAGCTCTCGATCAGCTCCTTGCTCTTCGGGTCGGTGATCGCGGCCGGGTCGGCGGCCACGGGGACGCCGCCGGAGTTGCCCAGCAGGTTCTGGATGTCCTTGCTCATCGTGATGTCGATGAAGTCGTAAGCGAGGTCCTTGTTCTCCGACTTCTCCGGGACGACCCACACGTTGCCGCTGGAGCCGGGCGACATGGTGGCGCCGGGGAACAGGAAGTGGCCCCACGTGAACTTCTTGATCTCGGAGGCGAACCGGCCGTACCACCAGCTCCCGCTGATCATCATCGGGTACGTGCCCTTCATGAAGGCCACGCCCATGTCCTCGGCCTTGAGCCCGGCCGCGTTCTTGTCGAGGTAGCCCTTCTTCACCCAGTCGGCCAGGGTCTGCGCGCCGTAGCTGAACTCGGGCCCGTGGAAGTCCACCTTGCCCTTGTACGACTGGAAGGCGTCCACCCACGGCCGCTGCGCCTTGGTGAGGGCGAGCTGGTAGAAGATCTGCTGGGCGGGGTACTCGGCGCCGGCCGTGGCGATCGGCGTCACCCCGGCCTTGACGAACGTGTCGAGGGCCGCCGTGAGCTCGTCGAACGTGGTCGGCACCTTGACGCCGTGCTTGTCGAACAGCTCCTTGTTGTAATAGACCATCACGAACTCGCCGTAGTTGGGCACGCCGTACCACTTGCCGGAGCCCATGACGCCCCGGTCGTCGTACTTGGCGGTCACCTGGAGGCCGCCGGGCAGCAGCTTGTCCCAGCCGCGCTTGGTGGCCTGCTCGCTCAGGTCGGTGAGCAGGCCCTGCTTGGACAGCAGGCCGGCGGTGGCGTTGCCCTTGTTGTACTCCATGACGTCGGGCGCCTCGTCGGAGTTGAGCACCATGCTGGCGGTCTTCTGGATCTGCTCGAAGCCCTTCTCCTCGAACTTCACCGTCACGCCGGGGTGCGCCGCCTCGAACCGCTTGACGGCCTCGGCCCACGCCTTGCCCATGGCGCTGTCGGCCGTCTCGTAGTGCCAGAGCTTGAGCACGCGCGGCTCGCCGCTCGCGGCGGTCCTCCCGCCGTCGCCCGCGTCGCCGGAACCGCCGGACCCGCAGGCCGCGAGCGCCAGCGCCACGGCGGCCAGCACCGCGACGCCCATCGACTTCTTCATGCGTTCTCCTGAGTGATGACGGCCCGGCCGGGGGCGCCCGCCACCGGGGCGAACTCGACCGTGGTGATCCGTTTGGGTCCGGTGACGGCCACGCGCAGGGTGTCGCCGTCCCGGGTGGCCACGACGACGGTCTCGCCGTCGGTGTCGTGGATCTCCGTACGGCTGTCGCCGCCCCCGAACGCGACCAGGGTGAGCTCGCCCGGCGTGGTCACCGTGTCGCCGGGGCCGGTGACCGGCAGGAGCGCGCCGTGCCGGACGAACAGCGGGATCTGCTCCAGCGGCTTGCCGACCCGGACGTAGCGGGGGCCGGCCAGCACCTCGCCGGTCCAGTAGTCGACCCACTCGCCGCGCGGCAGGTAGACCTGGCGCGTACCGTCCGCCGAGGTCATGGGGGCGACAAGCAGGTCACGCCCCAGCAGGTACTCCAGGTCGGCCTGCCAGGCGACCGGGTCGTCCGGATGGTCCACGCACAGGGCGCGCATCATCGGGGCGCCGGTCCTGGCGGCCTCGACGGCCGCCGAGTAGAGGTACGGCATGAGCCGGTAGCGCAGCCGCAGCGCCTCGACGGCCTGCTCCTCGACCGCCGGGAACTGCCACGGCTCGCGGCTGGTCGTGCCGTGCAGGCGCAGCAGCGGCGACAGGGCGCCGAACTGGGTCCAGCGCACGTACAGGTCGTCGGTGGGGCGGCCGGTGAAGCCGCCCGCGTCGTGGCTCCAGAACGGCACGCCCGACAGGCCGTGCGCGAGCCCGCCGCGCAGCGTGCTGCCCATGGCCGCGTAGCTGGTGTAGGTGTCGCCGCCCCACTGGGCGCTGTGCCGCTGGCCGCCGAGGTACGACGAGCGCGCCCAGACCAGGGTGTGGCCGTGGACCTCGCGGGTGACGTCGGCGACGGCGTCGTTGAACAGCAGCGTGTAGACGTTGTGCAGGTCGGTGCCCGTCATGCCGTTGGCGGCGACGGCGTCGTGCGGCACGCCCTCGGCGAAGTCGGTCTTGAACGCCTGGACGCCCTGGCGCAGCAGCGGCCGCAGCAGGCCCTGGAACCAGGCGACGGCCTCGGGGTTGGTGAAGTCGACGATGCCGCAGGGCGGGAACGAGCCGTGCCAGCAGTCGGCGACGTACGCCTCCCCGCCCGCCGTTTTCAGGAAATATCCGGCTTGGGCGGCTTCGAGGAAGGCGGGGCTGAGGTGGGAGACGTACGGGTTCATCCAGAGGCAGACCTTGAACCCCATCCCGTCCAGCTCGGCCAGCATCGCCTCCGGGTCGGGGAAGGTCTCCGGATCCCAGCGCAGGTCCGACCAGTGCCCCTCCTTCTGCCAGTACGTGTCGAGGTGGAGCACGTCGCACGGGATGCCCTTGTCCCTGATCGTGCGCGCCCTGGCCAGCACCCGCTCCTGGCTGTCCACGAAGAACCCCGACGAGATCCACGTGCCGAACGCCCACTTCGGCGGCAGCGCCGGGCGGCAGGTCAGCCGGTCGTAGCGGTCGAGCACCTCGGCCGGGGTCGGCCCGGCCAGCACGTAGTAGTCGAGGACGTCGTCGGGCACGAGGATCTGCACGACGCTGTGGGTGGACTGGCAGACGTCGAACTCCGCCGGCGCGCCGCTGTCGAGCAGCACGCCGTACCCCCTGCTCGACAGGTACAGGGGCACGTTCTTGTAGGCGCGCTGCGACTCGGCGCCGAAGGCGTCGAAGTTCCACATGACCGGTCGCTGCCCGCGCTTGTCCAGCGGCGTGAACGACTCGCCGAACCCGGTGAACGCCTCGTCCGGGGCGGCGGCGAAGCTCTCGTGGTAGGCGACGGCCGTCGCGCCGGTGCTCGAACGGCCGAACGGGAGGGTGCGCAGCCGGCCGCTGATGTCGGTGTGCCCGCGATCCTGCTCGACCAGCGTCCTGCCCGAGGCGTCGACGAAGCGCAGGTGCCACGGCGCGAGGCTGATCTCCGCCCGGATCGAGCCCGCGTCGATCACGATCGGCTCGCCCGGGGTGACCCCGGCACGGGCCCCCGCGTACGTGCCGGGGGTCACCAGCGAGACGGCCCGCTCCGAACGGGGCCGGGCCGACGCGTCCTCCGACAGCCGCACCCGGATGACGCCCTCCCCGGCCACGCCCACCTGGACGACCAGCGCCTCCTCCGCCGTGGTGACCGCCTTCAGCATCACCTCGGCACCGTCGGCCGCGACCAGCTCCGCGGCGGTCACCGCCGACAGGCCGCCCTCGCCGTGCGTACGCACGGGGAGCTCGGGCGGGTCCGCGACAAAGTACTCGTGCGCGACCAGCGGGGGGCGGTAGGGCATGGAGGCTCCTTCCAGGGCTTGCGCCAGCTCGTGGATTAGTTTGGTCTCCATACCAACAAACGTCAACGATTCGGCGCCCCGGAAAACCAGTGGTGCCGGGTGGCGCGGGCGCCCACACTGTGCGGCGGGGCCCGCGACGCGAGAGGCAGCGCCATGATCGAGTTCTACTCGTCCCAGAGCACCGTCACCGATCCCGGTGACCGGCGCCGGTGGATCGACGCCGTGCCCGCCGACCTGGCCTCGATCCGCGAGGCCGCCGCCCGGCTGGTGTTCCACTACTGGGCCTACGGCGACATCACCGGCCACGGGATCGACGCCGGCCGGATCGGCGAGATCAACCTGCGCTACGCCGACGCCCTGCTGAACCGCGCCGCCGAGCTGCGGCCCGACTCGCCGCTCGCCCGGCGGGCGCCGGCCGAGCGGGTGGTGGGCTGCTGCCGCGACCACACGGTGATCTTCCTCGCCATCGCGCGGCACCACGGCATCGCGGCCCGGGCCAGGTACGGCTTCGCCGACTACCTCATGCCCGGCTGGTGGCTGGATCACATGATCCCCGAGGTGTGGGACCCGGCGGAGGGACGCTGGCGGCTGGTGGAGCCCGAGTTCGAGGAGGGCTGGACGCCGCCGGGCGAGACGCGGCCGCTCCCGCTCACCGACATGCCCCGCGACCGGTTCCTGACCGGGGCGAGGGCCTGGCGGCTGTGCCGGGACGGTCAGGCGGACCCGGAGCGCTTCGTCGTGGCCCCCGGCATCGAGCGGCCCTCGCTGAGGTCGTGGCCGTACCTGGTGCACAACGTGGTGTTCGACCTGGCCGCCATGAACAAGCAGGAGATGATCAGCTGGGACCTGTGGGGCATGCTCGACTCCCCGCAGCCCCCGGGCGAGGCGGCCTTCCCCCTCGCCGACGAGCTGGCGGCCCTGCTGGAGGATCCGGCGCTGACGCCGGAGCGGCTGCGGGCGGCCTACGACGATCCGGCGCTGCGCGTGCCCCCGGTCGTCGCCACGTACTCACCGCCCGACCACCGCCGCGAGCGGGTCGCGCTGCGACCCGCCCGGGACGGCTAGATGCCGATGGCGGCCTCCGGCTGCATGAGCCGGCGGGCCGCCTCGGTGATCGAGCCCGACAGCGACGGGTAGACGGCGAACGTGTGCGCGAGCTGGTCGACGGTCAGCCGCTGCTGGACCGCCACCGACACCGCGAGGATCAGCTCGGACGCGCGCGGCGCCACCACCACGCCGCCCAGCACGATGCCGGTGTGCGGCCGGCAGAACAGCTTGACGAAGCCGTCGTTGAAGCCCTGCATCTTGGCCCGCGCGTTGGTCGCGAGCGGCAGCTTGACCACGTTGGCCTCGATCTCGCCGGCCTCGATGGACCGCTGCGCCACGCCGACGGCGGCGATCTCGGGGTCGGTGAAGATGTTGGAGGCCACGGTCGCCAGCCGCAGCGGCTGGACGGCCTCGCCGAGCGCGTGCCACACGGCGATGCGGCCCTGCATGGCCGCCACCGAGGCCAGCATGAGCACGCCGGTGCAGTCGCCCGCCGCGTAGACGCCGGGCGCGGAGGTGCGCGAGACCTTGTCGACCTTGATGAACCCGCCCCGGTCGAGCTGGACCCCGGCCTCCTCCAGGCCCATGCCGCCGGTGTTGGGCACCATGCCGACCGTCATCAGCGCGTGGGAGCCCTCGGCGGTGCGGCCGTCCTCCAGCGTCACCACGACGCCGTCGGCGGTGCGCTTGACGGAGGCGGCGCGCGAGCGGCCCATGACGTTCATGCCGCGGCGCCGGTAGACCTCTTCGAGCACCTCGGCGCCGTCGGCGTCCTCGTTGGGCATCATGCGGTCGCGGCTGGAGACGAGCGTGACCTCCGCGCCGAGCGAGCGGTAGGCGCCCGCGAACTCGGCGCCGGTGACGCCCGAGCCGACCACGATGAGGTGCTCGGGCAGCTCCTCCAGGTCGTAGAGCTGGCGCCAGGTGAGGATGCGCTCGCCGTCGGGCTCGGCGCCGGGCAGGACGCGCGGGGTCGCGCCGGTGGCGACGAGCACCACGTCGGCCCGGATCGTCCGGTCGCCGGCCTTGACCACCTGCGGGTCGACCAGCCGGCCGCGCGCCTTGATGATCTCCACGCCCTCGGCGGCGACCCGCGCCTCGATGTCGGCCGACTGGGCCTGGGCCAGCTCCTTGACGCGCTTGTTGACCAGCGGCAGATCGACGGTCGCCGCGCCGATGTCGCCGTCACCGCCGCCCGAGAAGCCGACACCCAGCGACGGGGCGTCGAGCAGTGCCTGCTTGCGGACGGAGGTCGCGATCAGCGTCTTGGACGGCACGCAGTCGGTCAGCACGCACGCCCCGCCGGGCCCGTCCTGTTCGACCATCGTGACCTGCGCGCCCAACTGCGCGGCCACCAGAGCTGCCTCGTATCCGCCGGGTCCGCCACCGATGATCACGATCCTTGTCACGTGTACCATTCTCCCGCATCGTCCGGCCTGCCGACGAACGGGGCGGCCCTCGTCGCGCTACCCTTGTGAGCTGTGCCTGTCTACGCCGCCTACGGCAGCAACATGGACCCTGAGCAGATGGCCATGCGCGCCCCGCACTCCCCCGTGCGCGGCGTCGGCTGGCTCCAGGGATGGCGCCTGACGTTCGGCGGTGAGGACATCGGCTGGGAGGGCGCGCTGTCCACCATCGTCGAGGACCCGGACGAGCACGTCTTCGTGGTCCTGTACGACGTGCCCGAGTGGGACGAGAACTCGCTCGACCAGTGGGAGGGCGCGGTCCGCGGCCTCTACCACAAGGTCCGGCTGCGGGTGCAGACCCTGGAGGGCGAGCAGGTCGCCTGGTTCTACGTGCTCGACGGTTACGAGGGTGGCCTGCCCTCCGCCCGCTACCTCGGCATCCTGGCCGACGCGGCGGAGCGGGCGGGGGCGCCCGACGACTACGTCAAGGAGCTGCGCGGGCGCCCCTGCAAGTCGCTCGGCACGTGACCGGGCGCGCCTAGCTCAGCGGCTGGTCCTTGGTCTCCTTCAGCGCGAACGCGTAGACGCAGGTGGAGATCAGCGCCAGCGCCGAGACGTACCACGGGAACAGGTGCATGTTGCCGGCCTCCTGCAGCGCGGTGCCGATCAGCGGCGCCGTGCCGCCGAAGATGGCGACGGTCAGCGAGTACGGGAAGCCCGCGCCGGCCGCGCGCACCCGGGTCGGGAACAGCTCGGAGTTGACCGCGGCCGAGATCGAGGTGAAGCAGCCGAGGAAGACCATGCCGAGGCACTGGACGAACAGCAGGCTGGCGAAGGAGTTCGACAGCATGCCGAGCAGCGGCACCGGCAGGATCAGGAAGCCCAGCCCGAAGACGATGAGCATCGGCTTGCGGCCGATCCGGTCCGACAGCATGCCGAGCAGCGGCTGCAGGACCATGAAGAACAGCAGCGAGATGGTGCCGACGGTGAGCGCGTCAGCCTTGTCGAACTTCACCGTGAGCTGGGCGTAGGTCGGCAGGAACGTCGTCCAGGTGTAGTAGGAGACGGTGCCGGCGACCGTGATGCCGACGATGAGCGCGGCCTTGGTCGGGTAGCGCACGAGGAACTCGAACAGGGCCGGGCGCTCGGCCTTGCCCTCGCGGATCTCCGCGGCGACCGTGCTGGTCTCCTCGGCGCCCTTGCGGATCCACAGGCCCACGAGGCTGATGACGGCACCGACCACGAACGGGATGCGCCAGCCGTACGAGCCCATGTCGGCCTCGCTGAGGCTCTTGGCGAGGACCGCGGCCAGGCCGGAGGCGAGGAGCTGGCCGATCGTGGTGCTGACGTACTGGAAGCTGGAGAACAGGCCATGGCGTCCGGGCGGGGCCGACTCCACGAGGAACGTGGTGGCGGCGGCGAACTCCCCGCCGACCGACAGGCCCTGGATGAGCCGCGCCAGCGTCAGGACGATCGGCGCGAGCACCCCGGCGGCGGCGTACGTCGGCGTGACCGCCAGCAGCAGCGACCCGCCGCCCATCAGGATGATGGTGAACGTCATGGCCGCCTTGCGGCCGAACCGGTCGGCGAAGGCGCCCACGAGCAGCCCGCCCAGGGGCCGCATGAAGAAGCCGACGGCGAAGACCGCGAAACCGCTGAGCAGCGGGACGAGGCTGTTGCTGGTCTCGGGGAAGATCTGCTTGGAGAAGTAGATCGCCAGGAAGCTGTAGGTGTACCAGTCGAACCACTCGACGACGTTCCCGACGCTGGCCGCCATGAGCTGGCGGACGCGACTGCGGGGGATGCCGACAGTGGACGACGCAACGGGGGAGGTCGCCACGGGGGCTCCTTTGCTGAAAGGTGCGGTATGGCCTACTGTGCAAGTGGACGACCGAAACAGTCAAATATCACGGCACATATTTACAAACCCGACATAGAAACGGCTCTCAGTGGACGTTCTCGACCGCCGGCTGGTCGCCGCCCTCCAGGTCAGCCCGCGCGCGGCGTGGGGTGAGATCGGAAGGGCGGTCGGCGAACACGAGCGCACGGTCGCCCGCCGGTTGCAGCGTCTGGTCGCCGAGGGAGCCGTCCGTGTCACCGCGATCTACGACGACCTCCGCTCCGGTCACGGACGCCCCGTCCACCTGCACGTCCAGGTCCGGCCCGGCACCGCCGCCGCGGTCGCCAAGGCCCTGTCCGACCGGCCCGACACCCGCTCGGTCTACGCCCTGACCGGGGTCGCCGACATCGGCTGCGAGCTGGTCTCCCCCTCGCGCGAGGCGCTGCACGACATCATCACCGCGCAGGTGCCCGCGATCGACGGGGTCCTGCAGACGCAGACCCAGGTCGTGCTGCACACGTTCCGCACCGTGGCCGAGTGGCACGCGCCGTACCTCACCGAGCAGGAGGTGGCGGAGCTGCGCCCGGCCGCCGCGGGCGGCCCCCTGCCCGACGAGGACGGCATGTCGCCGCTGGAGCAGGAGATCGCCGAACTGCTCGTCGCCGACGGCCGCATCGCCTTCACGGCCATCGCCGAGCGGCTCGACGTCTCCGTGCCCACGGCCCGGCGGCGCGTCGCCTCGCTCCTCGAACGCCGGGTGCTGCTGCTGCGGGCCGAGGTCGAGCCCGCCCTGCTCGGCCTGGAGGTGGAGGCCCAGCTCTGGCTCAAGGTGCGCCCGGACGGGCTGGACAGGGTCGGCCGCACCCTGGCCGCCCACCCCCACGTGCGCTACTGCGCCGCCACGGCGGGCACCCACTCCCTCATCGTGCAGGTGGCGTTGGCCCACGAGGCCGCCCTGTACCGCCTGCTCACCGAGGTCGTCGGCGACCTGCACGAGGTCACCGGCACCGACGTCACCCTGATCACCCGCGCCTACAAGCGCGGCCATCTCCGCAAGTCCGGCCTTCTCACCCTGGAAAGGACACCATGACTTCCGCCGAGACCCCTGCCACGACCCCCGCCGAGAACGAGGTCGCCGAGCTCTGCACCGAGCTGATCAGCGTCGACAGCAGCAACTACGGCGACGGCAGCGGTCCGGGCGAGCGCGCGGCCGCCGAGGTCGTCATGGCCCGGCTCGCCGAGGTCGGCATCGAGGCCACCTACATCGAGAGCGCCCCCGGCCGCGGCAACGTGATCACCCGCGTGGAGGGCACCGACCCGTCGCTGCCGGCGCTGCTCGTCCACGGCCACCTGGACGTGGTGCCCGCCAACGCCGCCGACTGGTCCGTGGACCCCTTCGCCGGCGAGATCCGCGACGGCTACATCTGGGGCCGCGGCGCCGTCGACATGAAGGACATGGACGCGATGATGCTCGCCGTCCTGCGTCAGCTCACCCGCGACGGCCGCCGGCCGCGCCGTGACCTCGTCTTCGCCTGGGTCGCCGACGAGGAGGCGGGCGGCGTGTACGGGGCCAAGCACCTGACCAAGCACCACCCGGAGCTGTTCGAGGGCGTCACCGAGTCGATCAGCGAGGTCGGCGGCTACTCCCTGGAGGTGGACCCGTCGCTGCGGCTCTACCTCATCGAGACCGCGCAGAAGGGCCTGGCCTGGATGCGGCTCCTCTCCGACGGCACCGCCGGGCACGGCTCCATGCTGAACTCCGACAACGCCGTCACCGAGATCGCCCGGGCCGTCGCCCGGATCGGTGCCCACGAGTGGCCCATCACCCTCACGCCGACGGTCCGCACGTTCCTCACCGAGGTCGCCGCCGCCTTCGGCATCCCCTTCGACGAGAACGACCCCGCGCCGGTCCTCGACAAGATCGGGCCGCTGGTCCGCTTCGTCGGCGCCACCCTGAGCCACACCACCAACCCCACCCAGCTCGACGCCGGCTACAAGTCCAACGTGATCCCCGGCCGGGCGAGCGCCGTCGTGGACGGCCGCTTCCTGCCCGGGCACGAGGACGAGTTCTTCAAGACCGTGGACGAGCTGATCGGCCCGAACGTGCGCCGCGAGTTCGTCCACCACGACATCGCGCTGGAGACCTCGTTCGACGGCGCCCTGGTCGAGTCGATGATCGCCGCGCTCAAGGCGGAGGACCCGACGGCGCGGGCGGTCCCGTACTGCATGTCGGGCGGCACCGACAACAAGACCTTCTTCGCCGACCTCGGCGTGCGCGGTTTCGGCTTCGTGCCGCTGCGACTGCCGGGGGACATGGACTTCGCGTCGATGTTCCACGGCGTGGACGAGCGGGTGCCGGTCGAGGCGCTCCAGTTCGGCGTGCGGGTGCTCGACAGGCTCCTCCTAAACTACTGAGGTGACCAACGACCCGTACAAACTGGCCGGTGAGGCGGCCGCGGCGCTGAAAGCCGCGACCGGCCTCGACACCTTCGACGTGGCCCTCGTGATGGGCTCCGGCTGGGTCCCGGCCGCAGACGCGCTCGGGGAGGTCGTGACGGAGATCCCGCTCACCGACCTGCCCGGCTTCGCGGCCCCCGCCGTCGCCGGGCACGGCGGCAAGCTCCGCCTCGTCCGCACCGGCGGCGGCCGGCACGCGCTCGTCCTCCTCGGCCGCAGCCACCTCTACGAGGGCCGGGGCGTCGACGCGGTGGTCCACGGCGTGCGCACCGTCGCCGCCGCCGGGGTCCGCACGCTCGTCCTGACCAACGCGGCCGGGGGCCTGCGCCCCGAGACGCAGCGGGTGGGCGACCCGGTGCTGATCAGCGACCACATCAACATGACCGGCGCCAACCCGATCACCGGCACCACGTTCATCGACCTGTCCGAGGTCTACTCCAAGCGGCTGCGGGCGCTCGTCCACGAGGTCGACCCCTCGATCGCGGAGGGCGTCTACGTCGCCTTCCGCGGTCCCACCTACGAGACGCCCGCCGAGATCCGCATGCTGCGCACGCTCGGCGGCGACCTCATCGGCATGTCCACGGTGCTGGAGGCCGTCGCCGCCCGCGAGGCCGGGCTGGAGGTGCTCGGCGTCTCGCTGGTGACCAACCCCGGGGCGGGCCTGTCGGACCAGCCGCTCGACCACACCGAGGTCCTGGAGGTCGGCCGCGCCACGGCCGCCCGCATGGGCATCCTGCTGGCCAAGGTCATCGACCGCATATGACCGGCGACACCTCCTCCACCGACCTGGTCGCCGCCGCCCGCGCCTGGCTGGCCCAGGACCCCGACCCCGAGACCCGGGCCGAGCTGTCGGCCCTCCTCGACGCGGGCGACACCGAGGCGCTGCTCGACCGGTTCGGGCGCCGGCTGGAGTTCGGCACGGCCGGGCTGCGCGGCGAGCTGGGCGCGGGGCCCAACCGCATGAACCGCGTCACCGTCATGCGCGCCGCCGCCGGTCTCGCCACGGTGCTCGGCCCCGGCAGGCACGTGGTCATCGGCTACGACGCCCGGCGCAACTCCGACGTGTTCGCCCGCGACACGGCCGCCGTGCTGACCGGCGCCGGGCTGCACGCCTCGATCCTGCCGTGCCCGCTGCCCACGCCGGTGCTCGCGTTCGCCGTGCTCCACCTGGAGGCCGACGCGGGCGTCATGGTCACGGCCAGCCACAACCCGCCCCGCGACAACGGCTACAAGGTCTACTGGGGCGACGGCTCGCAGATCACGCCGCCGATCGACAGTGAGATCTCCGCGGCGATCGAGGCCGTGGGCCGCGTCGACGAGCTGCCGCTCGGCACGCCCGGCACGCTGACCGAGCTGAGCGAAGAGCTCGTGGACGACTACATCGACGCGGTGACCACGCTGCCGCTGGGCGACGCCCGCGACCTGCGGGTGGCGTACACGCCGCTGCACGGCGTCGGCGGCGCCACGCTGACCGACGCGTTCCTGCGGGCGGGCTTCGCGAGCCCGATGGGGGTCGAGGAGCAGCGCGACCCCGACCCCGGCTTCCCGACGGTGGCCTTCCCCAACCCCGAGGAACCCGGGGCCATGGACCTCGCCGCCGCGCTGGCCGCCCGCACGGGGGCCGACCTCGTCCTGGCCAACGACCCCGACGCCGACCGGTGCGCGGTGGGCGTGCCGCTGGCCGGCGGGTCGGTGCGCATGCTGACGGGCGACGAGGTGGGCGGGCTGCTCGCCGAGCACGTGATCACCCACACCACGGGCGACCGCATGGTGGCCACGACGATCGTCTCCTCCACCCTGCTCGGCAAGATCGCCCGCGCCCACGGCGTCCGCTACGGCGAGACCCTGACCGGGTTCAAGTGGATCATCAAGGCGGGTCCGGGCCTGGTGTTCGGCTACGAGGAGGCCATCGGCTACAGCGTCGGGTCCGGCGCGGGGCTGCCGGTGCGCGACAAGGACGGCATCGGCGCCGCCCTCACGGTCGCGGCCATCGCCGCCGCGGCCAAGCGCGACGGCCGCACGCTGCTCGACCTCCTGGACGACCAGGCCCGCCGCTACGGCCTGCACGCCACCTCGCAGCTCTCGGTCCGGGTCGAGGACCTGTCGCTGATCGCCGGCGCCATGGCCCGGCTGCGGGCCACTCCCCCGGCCGCGCTGGGCGGCCGCACGGTGGAGCGGGCCGACGACCTGAGCCGCGGCGACGGCGGCCTGCCGCCGACCGACGGCCTGCGCTACACGCTGTCGGGCGGCGCCCGCGTCGTGGTGCGTCCCTCGGGCACGGAGCCCAAGCTCAAGTGCTACCTGGAGGTGGTGGTCCCGGTCACGGGCGACGTGCCGGCGGCCCGCGCCGAGGCCGAGCGCGCCCTCGACGCCCTCAGGGCCGACCTGACGAAGGCCCTCGACCTGCACTGACCTCGCGGATCCGGCCGGGCGACCGCCGCACCCGGCCGGACGTCCCGCGCCCCAGCGGCGCGTCGTCAGGCCGGTGCCGCGCCGAACGCCGCCGCGCGGTGGGCCACCCACTGGGCGTAGGTGAACGCCGGTCGCCCGGTGACCTCCTCGACCGTCGGCACCACCTCGTCCGGCTCGCCGACTCTCGCGGCGAACCCGTCGATGAGCTCGTCGATCACCGGTGCGGGCATGCCGTGGCGCAGCATCCGCTCCCGGAACTCCTCGCGGCTCTGCTCCTCGAACCGCAGCGGCCGCCCGATCGTCTCCCCGATGATCCGCACCCGCTCGATCTGGGTCAGCGTCTGGGGCCCGGTCAGGAGGAACGCCTCGCCGGTACGCCGGTCGAGGAGGGCGCGTACGGCGACCGCGGCGATGTCGCGCGGATCGACGGGCGCCAGGGCGGACTCGCCGTGCACCCCGCGGACGACCCCGTCGTCGCGGATCTGGGGCGCCCAGGCGAGGTCGTTGGTCATGAACGCGCCAGGCCGCACGAACGTCCACGGCAGCCCGGACGCCTCGACGGCCCGTTCCAGCCGCAGGTGCTGCTCCCCGATCCACCCGGGCGTGGAGAACGTGACGGTCTGCGACGACAGCAGCACGACGTGCCGCAGGGCGGCGGCCCGCGCCGCGTCGAGGAATCCGCCGAGCCCGGCGAAGACGGGGAACAGGAACGCCCGCTCGACGCCGGACAGCGCCTCCGTCAGGGTCTCCGGCCGGGTCAGGTCGCCGGGCAGGACCTCGACGCCGCCCGGGAAGGAGTGGGCGGCGGGGTCGCGGCTGATCACGCGCACCTTCTCGCCCCCGTCGAGCAGCATGCGGACGACCTCGGCCCCGACGTTGCCGGTGGCACCGGTCACCAGAATCATGGTGAAGGTCTCCTGTCGTTCAGTGCGTGGGCCGGCGGGCCTGGTTGGCCTCGCGGACGACCGCCCAGGCGTCCGCCACCGGCCCCAGGTGCCGCAGCTTGTCGGGGTTGATCACCGCGCGGATCGTCTGGACCTGCCCGTCCAGGACGTCGAGCAGCAAGGTGTTGACGACCCTGCCGTCCCGGTCGCGGAAGATCGCGCCCGGCTGGCCGTTCATCTCGTGCGGCTCCACCGCGCCGCCGATCCGCAGGAACGGCGCGACGATCGAGCCCAGCACCCGGGCCACGTTCTCGGCGCCGAAGACGCCCTTGCCCCACAGCGGGGCCTTGCCGCCGCTGTCACCGACCATCCGCACGTCGGCGGCCAGCAACTCCCGCAGCCCGTCGACGTCCCCTTCCCGGAAGGCGTCGAAGAAGCGTCCGGCGAGTTCCTCCCGCTCCCGGCGATCCGCCTCGAACCGGGCGCGTCCGGCGTCCATGTGGCGGCGCGCCCGCACCGCGAGCTGGCGGCACGCGGCCTCCGAGCGGCCCACCGCCGAGGCGACCTCCGCGAAGCCGAACCCGAACACCTCCCGCAGCACGAAGACCGCCCGCTCCAGCGGGCTGAGCCGCTCCAGCAGCAGCAGGGCCGCCATCGACACCGAGTCGGCCAGCTCTGCCGAGCGCTCCGGGTCCTCGTACGGGTCGGCCAGCAGCGGCTCGGGGAACCACTGCCCGGCGTACTCCTCCCGGCGCACGCGCGCCGAGCGCAGCACGTCGATCGCGATCCGCGACACCGTGGCCGACAGGAACGCCTTGACCGAGGCGGGCCGGGTCGGGGAGGACTCGTAGCGCAGCCAGGTCTCCTGCACCGCGTCCTCGGCCTCGCTGACGCTGCCGAGAATCCGGTAGGCGATCGAGAACAGCAACGGCCGCAGCTCCTGGAACTCCTGCGCCCTGCTCATGCCAGCTCCTCCTCGAAACCCTGCCGCCAGGACGGGTAACGCAGCTCCCAGCCGAGCTCCCGCTTGGCCTTGGCGTTGGAGAAGCCGCGCCCCTCGGTCATCATCGCGACCGCCGCCCTGCCCGCCAGCGGCCGGGCCAGCCAGACGGGGATGCGCATCGGCGGCTTCGCCCCGGCGCACGCCGCCAGGTGGGGCAGCCACTCGCGGGCCGGGGCCGGCTCGTCGTCCACGATGTTGAACACGCCCCTCGCCCGCTGCTCCACCGCCAGCACGGTGGCGCCCGCCGCGTCGTCCAGGTGCACCCACGAGCTGTAGCCGGCGCCGTCGCCGACCACCGGGTACTGCCGCTTGCGCACCAGCTCGACCTGGTCGTCGGTGGCGCCGGGCCCGTAGAACGCGCCGTAGCGCAGGACCGCGCCCCCGGCCCTGAGCACCACGTCCTCCAGGTGCCGGATCGCCCGTGCCCCCTGGCCGGTGCTGGTGGGGTCCAGCGGGTCCTCCTCGGTCTTGACCCATCCGCCCTGGCGGATGCCGTTCCACGAGGCGTAGCCCTGCGCGACGACGTGCGACACCCCGGTCGCCTCGGCGGCGGCCAGCAGGTGGTCGGTCCCCTCGGTGCGCAGCCGGTTGGTGACGGCGAACCAGCGATCGAAGTGCTTGATGTCAGGCTTGCCGGAAATAGCCGTCATCTGGTGAACGATCACGTCCGGCTGGGCGTGGGCCACGGCCTCACCGACCGACCGCCCGTTCAGCCCGTCCATCACGACCGCCTCGGCGCCCAACTGCTCCAGCAGGCCTAGCCTGGCCGCGCTCGTCGTGGTCGCCGTCACCTCGTGGCCGCGCGCCACGAGCCGTGGCACCAGCCGCCGCCCCAACACCCCGGCCCCGCCGGCCACGAACACCCGCATGACCATCACCTTCCCGACGCACGTGTCTGTCTCCGCTACCCGAGACGAGACAGCCCGCCCGCCTGTGACATGGCGGGCGGCGGTCCTCCGGTGATGACGGTCAGGCGCTCAGGCGCTCAGGTGCTCTGGTGACGGTCAGGCGAGGCGGAACTCCAGCGTGGTGTCCCAGTTCGCCGGGTCGGGCTCGACGCGCGGGTCGGTCTCGTAGAGCTCCAGGCGGCAGCCCCAGCGCTCGACGCCGTCGCGCTGCGCCAGGTCCCACGTCAGGCCCTCCTTCTCCGCCCAGGCCAGCAGGTCGCCGATGACGCCGGCCAGGCGGTCGGGGTGCCCATGGTGGGTGACCGTGGCGTAGCGCCCGGCCGGGAGCGCGGCGGCGAAGAAGCCGGCCTCCTCCGCGAGTGAGCCGTCCAGGGGCCGGGCGATCGGCACGCCCGCCTCCACCTCCAGGCGGTCGGCGGCCATCTCGATCACCCGGTACCTGAGGAACGGCGCGCCGGCCAGGGCGACGCCCTGCCGTCCCAGCCAGGCGATCAGCTCGGGGATGCGGTCGGCCACCTCGCCGAAGGTCGTCATGGTGATGGTCCGGAGCACGCCGACGTAGGGGCGGTCGGGATGCTCCACGATGCGGGGCATGGTCATGGGTTCCTCCTTCTCTCACCCACTGGTACGGAGCCGGGGCGACGAACTCATCGGCAGGCCGAACATCGGGAACAGCCGGTCCCCGAGATAGGTGGTCTGGCCCGTGACCAGCCCGCCCGAGGTCTCGAAGAGCACCAGCGCGAACGGCCGCCCCTCCCGGTACTGGCCGAAGGCCGCGGCGCCGTTCGCCCGCCCGGCCGGCACCAGCCGGGACCCCGCGCAGGGCGCCCCGGCCGCCCGCAGGACCGCGCCGATGGCGTCCCGGCCGCGCAGCCACCAGGTGTAGGGCGGCATCGCCATCGTGGCGTCCTCGTGCAGCAGCGCGACGAGGGCCTCGACGTCGTACCGCTCGAAGGCGTCCACGTACCGGCCGAGCAGGTCCTCGTCCACCTCCTCGTACGACGTGTCCGGCGCGGCCGGGAGGGCGGCCCTGGCCCGCTGGAGGGCGCTGTTGACCGCGGCGACGCTCATGCCGAGCAGGCCGGCGACCTCGGCGGCGCTCCAGCGCAGCACCTCGCGCAGGATCAGCACCGCCCGCTGGCGCGCCGGCAGCCGCTGCAGGGCCGCCACGAACGCCAGCCGCACCGTCTCCCTGGCCACCGCCAGCTCGGCCGGGTCGGGAGGCGGCAGGCGGCCGTCGGGCAGCGGCAGGACCCAGCGCTCCTCCGGCAGCGGCGCGCCCAGTCCCGCGCCGGGGGCGGCCGCCGGGGCGAGGTCCATGGCGCGGGCCCGCCGCTGGGGGCCGCGCAGCATGTCCAGGCAGACGTTCGTGGCGATGGCGAACAGCCAGGACCGGACGGAGGCGCGGCCCGGGTCGTAGCGGTCGAGGCCGCGCCACGCCTTGACCAGGGTCTCCTGCACCGCGTCCTCGGCCTCGAACCCGGAGCCGAGCATGCGGTAGCAGTAGCCGGTCAGCTCGTCGCGGTGCCGTTCGAGGTCCGCAGGCCCGTGGCCGCCGAGGTCCGCGGGGCCGTGCCGGGCGAGGTCACCTCGATCTGCAGCTCTGTCACCCACGCGTCCTCCTCCTCCGGGCAGTGCAGGTACACCTCCCTGCCGAGCGACAGCGAACGGTACCCGTTCTCCTCGATCCAGTGCGCCAGCGCCTGGAACGTCGCTCCCACCCCGTCCATGGACCCGTGATGCACGACCGTCGCCGCCGTCTCGATGCCCGGCAGCGTGACGACCCGCAGCCCCCCGCCGGCGGGCGGCTCGGCGGAGACCGGCAACGCGGCGTGGACCCGCACCGGCCCGTCCCCCTCCGGCAGGTAGTACGCGACCGACGGACCGACCGGCGACACCTCCGCCGCGTCCAGCCGCGCGCACAGCTCGCCGAAGAGCGGCCCGATGACCGGGCCGATCGCCTCGGGCTCGTAACTCGGGGCGAGCGCGCTCAGCTCGGCCACCCGCATCGGCGCCACCTTCTTGACCACCACGTCCGCGGTTCCCATGCCGCCCTCTCTCTCGATCGCGCGGAGCCTCGCCTCGACGCCGCGCAGGCGGGCCCGGTCGGCGCTGATGCGCGCCTCCAGCTCGGCGTGGCGCAGCCGTACCATGCCGTGCAGTTCCTCGGTGCTCACCTCGTCGTCGAGGATCGCTCTGACCTGCTCCAGGGTGAAGCCGAGGTCCTTGAGCGCGACGACGCGGTTGAGCCGGGAGAGCTGGGCCGCCTGGTAGGAGCGGTAGCCGGTGACCGGGTCCACGTGCGCGGGGCGTAGCAGGCCGATGGCGTCGTAGTGGCGCAGCATGCGCACCGACACGAGCCCGAGCCTGGCGAAGTCTCCGATGCCGAACATGACCGCTCCAGGTGTAGGACCTCACACGGTGTCAGGGTCAACCGGGTGCCGGAGGCGCCACCGTACGGCGACGGGGGGCGTCAGCCCGCGGCGACGGCGACGACCACCATGACCACGGCGAGGACGATCGCCGCGAACGAGTCGTACGCCCACGACACCCGGGCCGGAGCCGCCTCCTTGCCGCGGTGCCGGGCCGACTCGGCGCGCTCGGTGATCTGCTCCCCCACCCAGTCGGCGTGGGTCTTGCCGGACAGCGCGTCGGCCGCGTTCTGCTCGCCCTTGGTCAGCGTGGGCTCGGTGCGGAAGCGGCCCCGCTGCGGCGGCGCGGCGGCGCCCCGGCGCCGCGCCCTGGCCCGCTCGCGGGCGCTGCTGACCGGGGTCCACAGCCGCAGCAGCTCGCCCGCGCCGTGGCGGACGTTGATGGAGTGGGAGACGGTGACCTCCTCGACCGACGCCCAGGGCACGGCGGTCGTGCGCAGCGGGTTGCGGCCGATCAGGGCGTCCTCGGTGAAGCGCGTGACCGGCCGGAGCGCGACCACGTACACGAGCGCGGTCAGGACGGCCAGCACGGCCAGCGCCACGAGCGCCGGCTTGCCGTTGTAGCGGGCGATCAGGTCGTAGACGTTGAGGGCGGCGAACGCCACCCACACCCATCCGAGGACGAACGCGAACCTCGACCGGTAGGACTGCTTCACGGCTGCCACTTCAGCCGCGCGTACCCCGGCTTGATGACGCCGTTGATCAGCGCCAGCCGCTCGTCGAACGGCAGGAACGCCGACTTCATCGCGTTGACCGTGAACCACTGCAGGTCGTCCCAGCCGTAGCCGAACGCCTCGACCAGCTTGGCGAACTCCTCCGACACGCTGGTCGAGCTCATCAGCCGGTTGTCGGTGTTGACCGTGACGCGGAAGTACAGGCGGCGCAGGAGCCCGATGGGGTGCTCGGCGATCGAGCGGGCGGCGCCGGTCTGCAGGTTGGAGGTGGGGCACATCTCCAGCGGGATGCGCTTGTCGCGCACGTACGCGGCCAGGCGGCCGAGCTTGGCGGTGCCGTCCTCGGCCACGGAGATGTCGTCGATGATGCGCACGCCGTGTCCCAGCCGGTCGGCGCCGCACCACTGGATGGCCTGCCAGATCGACGGCAACCCGAACGCCTCGCCGGCGTGGATGGTGAAGTGGGCGTTCTCCCGCTGGAGGTACTCGAAGGCGTCGAGGTGGCGGGTGGGCGGGTAGCCGGCCTCGGCGCCGGCGATGTCGAAGCCGACCACGCCGACGTCGCGGTAGCGCACGGCCAGCTCGGCGATCTCCATCGAGCGGGCGGCGTGGCGCATCGCGGTCAGCAGCGTGCCGACGCGGATGCCGCGCCCCTCCGAACCCTGGCGGAAGCCCTCCAGCACGGCCTCCACCACCTGGTCGAGGCTGAGCCCGGCGGTGGTGTGCTGCTCGGGCGCGAAGCGGACCTCGGCGTAGACGACGCCGTCGGCGGCGAGGTCCTCGGCGCACTCGGCGGCCACCCTGATCAGCGCCTCGCGGGTCTGCATGACGCCCACCGTGTGGTCGAACGTCGTGAGGTAGCGCTCCAGCGACCCGGAGTCGGACGCCTCCTCGAACCACTGACGCAGCTCGTCGGGGTCGGTCGTGGGCAGGCCGCCGTATCCGGCCGCCCGGGCCAGCTCCACGATCGTCTCGGCGCGCAGGCCGCCGTCGAGGTGGTCGTGGAGCAGCACCTTGGGCGCCCGGCGGATCTCGTCAAGCGTGGGGCTCATCAGGCCATGATATGTGGCCTCTCGTCCGCCCCAGGGAACGCGTACGACACGCCCGCCCGGTCATCGCCGGGAGGCGGTCACTCGCGGCCGGCGGACTCGGGGCTGAAGGCGGGCAGGCAGACCGCGACGTACTCGGCGCCCTCGGGCCCGGCGCTGTAGCGGATCTTCTCCCCCGGCTCCGACACGACGCTCTGCCCCGCCGACACCTCGGTGACGCCCCCGGCGTGCTCGACGAGGACCGTGCCGCGCAGTACCACGGTGTACTCGGTGAACGACGGCGTCTGCGCGGGCTCCTCCCAGCCGGGCGGCGCGACCATGTGCGCGACGGAGATCGCCTCGTCGCCGCTGTTGACCCGGCCGATGTGCTCGTCGATGAGCTTGCCGCCGGGCACCGGGATCCGCGTGGGTCCTTCGATCCTTCTCACCGAATACCTACAGGCTGGAGGCCCCGTCCTTCAGGGCGGGCAGGAAAGTCGGAACGGTCGGACACTCTGATCTCCCGGTTTTGTCGGTGACGGTCGGTAGGTTGATCGGCATGTCCCGCTACCGCCTGACGCCGACGCCTGCCCAGGAGCAGGCGCTGGCCGAGCATTGCGGGCACGCCCGGTACGTGTGGAATCTGGCGTGTGAGCAGCACGCGCTCTGGCGGCCGGGACGCAAGAGCGCACCCGGGTTCGCCGAGCAGTGCCGCCAGCTGACCGAGGCGCGAGCGGAATCCGAGTGGCTGCGGGCGGGGTCGATCATCGTGCAGCAGCAGGCACTCAAGGACTTCGCCCAAGCCCTGGCGAACTTCTTCGGCGGGACGCACCGCCGCCCGACGTGGCGTAAGCGCGCCCAGGGCGAAGGGTTCCGGATCGTCGCGGTCAAGGCGGGCGACGTACGCCGCCTGTCCGGCAACGTCGGCGCGGTGAAGGTCCCCAAGATCGGCTGGGTCCGGTTTCGCTGGTCGCGTACTGTCATCGACGGCGTGAAGTCCTACCGCATCACCCGCGACCGGGCGGGACGCTGGCATGTGGCATTCGCCGCGATCCCGGAACCGATCCCCGCACCCGACACGGGCGAGGTGGTGGGCGTGGACCGGGGTGTTGCCGTGTCGGCCGCCCTGTCCACCGGGGAGATGCTGAACGCTCCCGGCCTGCGCGACCCCGAGAAGGTGCGCCTGCTGCGGCTCCTGCGCAAGCTGGCACGGGCCAAGCGGGGATCGAACCGGCGCGGCAAGGTCAAGCAGGCCATCGCCAAGCTGAAGGCGCGAGAGACCCACCGACGCAAGGACTGGGTGGAGAAGACCTCCACCGATCCGGCACGCCGGTTCGACATGATCGCTGTCGAAGACCTCAAGATCCGCAACATGACCACGTCGGCCAAAGGCACCATCGAAGCGCCCGGCCGGAACGTCCGCCAGAAAGCGGGCCTCAACCGGTCGATCATGGCCGCCGCATGGGGCCGGCTCGTCCAACGACTGGAACACAAGGCACCTGGGCGGATCGCCAAGGTCAACGCCGCGTTCACGAGCCAGCGGTGCTCTGCGTGCGGGATCGTGGATGCGAAGTCGCGCGAGAGCCAAGCCGACTTCCGCTGCCGGTCCTGCGGATACGCCTGCAACGCTGATGTGAACGCGGCCAGGAACATCGAACTGGCGGCAGGGCATGCCGTGTCTGCGCGGGAAGGGCCACGGGTTGCCGGGCCGATGCACCGCGAACCTCAACGCGACCTTCTCCTCGTGGGGTAGCTGCCGTTGGAATCCCCCCGCGTTCAGGCGGGGGAGGATGTCAACACCGTGTCAGTGTGCCACGTCGATGACCAGGCGGTCGGGCCGGGTGTATTCGCGCACCCGGAACGGCGTCCTGGAGGCGGCGACGATCCCGGCGCTCACCCGTCCCTCGAAGTCGCCCGCCTTGAGGATCCGGGCGACGTTGCCGAGCGGCTGGGTGAGCGGGGTGCCGGTCCAGGTCGGGGTGCCGTCGTCGGTGTGCGCCTGGGCGGGGGTGAGGAGGACGTACAGGCAGGGGCGCCCGTCCAGGTCGAGGGGCTTGCCGGAGCCGTCCTGCTCCAGCTCGTCCACCCAGCGGACGGTGTAGCCGGGCATGCCGCCCTTGAGGTCCACGACGACGCGGTCGAACCCTTCGTGGCGGCCGGCGCGGACCCCGGTCACGACGACGGGCTCGCCGCGGTCGCGCTCGACCCGTACGGGCGCGGTGCTGGTCGGCAGGGGCGTGGGGGCGAGCTCGTCAGGGCGGGCGGTCCCGGTGGCGGGCGTGCCGGACGCGGAGGGGGCGGGGGTGGCGGCCGGGCCGGAGGCGGTGTCCTCGCCGGGCCGTGCGGGGGCGGTCGGCTCCGGGGAGACGGTCGCGGTGGTGGCGCCGCCCGAGCCGGCCCCGCAGGCCGCCAGGGGCGCCACGGCGGCCAGGACGGCGAGCCCGGTGAGAAGGCGAAGCCGCGCCGCCGGACGCGCCGGGGCCGGGGATGACGTGCTCATACCGGGGAAATGCCCGGCCGGGGCCTCCGCGAAGCCCGACCGGCGCGGTCGGTGATGATCGGCGGCGCGGTCCGTGACGACCGGCGGGCGCGGTCGTCACGGTGTCCGCACGTCGTCACGGTGCCCGCATGTCGTCACGGTGCCCGCACATGGCGAAGGGCCCCGCCGCCGTCGCGGGGCCCTTCGCGCTCAGGAGTCGCGCCCCCGGTCCGGGATCTCCGGTGGGCGGCTGCGGGTCAGACGGTCTCGTACGCCTTGACCTCGGGCTCCTCCGCCAGGGCGGGCTTGGCGGGACGCAGCCCGAAGGCCGAGATCCCGAGCCCCACCACGGCGAGGATCAGCGACACCACGATCGCGGAGCGCAGCGCGCCGATGGACAGGCCGCCCGCCGGGCCGGAGGTGAGGACCGCGGTGACCACGGCCAGCACGATCGCGCCGCCGACCTGGCCGGAGGTGTTGAGCAGGCCGGAGGCCAGACCCTGCTCGTCGTCGTCCACGCCGTTGGTGGCCTGGATGTTCAGCGACGGGAACGACAGCGCGAACGCCACGCCGAGCAGGAGCATGCCCGGGATGACCAGGCCGCCCAGGCTGGGCCGCTCGTCGATGCCGAGGAACATCGCGTAACCGCCGGCCAGCGCGGCGGCGCCGATGACGATGAGCTTGCCGGTGCCGAACCGGTCGGCGAAGTCGCCCATCTTCGTGGACGTCACCGCGACCAGCAGGCCGGCGGGCAGGAAGGCGAGGGCCGTGCCGAGGGCGGACCAGCCGAGCAGGTTCTGGAAGTACTGCATGGCGACGAACTGGAAGGCCACGTACGAGCCCATGAGGATGAGCAGGCCGAGGTTGGCGCGGACGAGCGAGCCGGAGCGCAGGATGCCGAGACGCACCAGCGGGTGACGCATCCGCAGCTCGGCGACGACGAAGAGGCCGAGCAGCGCGGCGCTGGCCACGAGCGAGCCGATGGTGCGCACCGAGCCCCAGCCGGCCTCGGGCGCCTGCACGACGGTGAAGACCAGCAGCAGCATCGAGGCCGTGATCAGGACGGCGCCCAGCAGGTCGTGGCCGCCCTCGGCGCGGTCCTCGGCGACGCGGGGCAGCACCTTCAGCGCGGCGACGAGCGCGATGATGGCGATCGGCACGGGCATCAGCAGGGTCCAGCGCCAGCCGATCTCGGTGAGCAGACCGGAGATCACCAGGCCGAGCGAGTAGCCGCTGGCGCCACAGGCGGTGAAGATGCTCAGCGCCCTGTTGCGCTCCGGGCCCTCCGGGAACGTCGTCGTGATGATCGACAAGGCGGCCGGGGCGGTGAAGGCGGCGGCCACGCCCTTGACGAAACGGGCGACGATCAACAGCGTCCCGTCGTCCACGACGCCGCCGAGCAGCGAGGCGACGGCGAAGACGCCCAGAGCGACCAGGAACACCCTGCGTCGCCCGAGCAGGTCGGCGGTCCTGCCGCCGAGCAGGAGCAAGCCGCCGTAACCGAGCACGTAACCACTGACGACCCACTGGAGGGATGACGTGGACAACCCCAGATCGTGCTGGATGGAAGGCAACGCCACACCGACCATCGACACGTCAAGGGCGTCAAGGAAGATCACAGCACAGAGCACGGCGAGCGCGCCCCAACGAGATGAGGAAGACGACATGGGTCCGTACATTACATGCATCCGCATCTAATGCAAACGCATTTAATTCCGTTGCATGGGATTTCGCGGAGTGGTAACCTCCGCGTCATGGACGAGGCGTTCGTCGTTGTGTGGCACGACGTCCTGGCCAAGCACGCCAGGACCATGTGCATGCTGGAGCGCGAGCTGGGCGACAAGCACGGGCTCGGCGCCAGCGAGTTCGAGGTGCTCGACCGGCTCGCCGGTCACGAGCGCAAGTTGCGGCTCCAGGAGCTGTGCGACGAGGTCCACCTCAGCCAGAGCGCGCTGTCACGCGTGGTCGCCCGGCTGGAGAAGTCCGGGCTCGTCCTGCGCGGAGCGTGCGACGTCGACCGGCGCGGCGTGTTCGTGTGCCTGACCGACGAGGGGCGCACCCGCCACGCGGCGGCGCTGCCGACCCACCGCGCGGTCCTCGCCGAGGTCTTCGCCGACGCACCCGTCCCCGTCGCCTGAGCCGACGCACCCGTCCCCGTCGCCTGAGCCGACGCGCCCGCCCCGTCGCCTGAGCCGTCGCTCGCGTCCCCGAAGCCGGACGCGCCCTGCCCGCGCCGCCAGGCGCCCGGTAGCCAGGCGTCCCGTCGCCCGGGGCGCCGGGTCCCCGGACACGGCGGAGCCCGTGCGAGAGGTCTCGCACGGGCTCGTGAGCGTCGCCGGGCGCTACGCCGTGATGCGGTCGATGACCAGCGACAGGTGCTCCCCCGCCGCCGGGCCGACCTCGTAGCCGCCCTCCAGGGCCTCCAGCGCCCGCTCGAAGCGGGCGGGCTCGTCCGCGTGCAGCGTCATGAGCGGCTGCCCCTCGCGGACCACGTCACCCGGCTTGGCGTGCAGGGTGACGCCGGCGCCGAACGACACCGGGTCCTCCTTGCGGGCCCGGCCCGCGCCGAGCCGCCAGGCGGCCAGGCCGACCGCGTAGGCGTCGAGACCGGCCAGCACGCCCGACGCGGGGGCCGCGACGGTCATGGTCTCGGCCGCGCGGGGCAGCGGCGCGTCGGGGTCGCCGCCCTGGGCGGCGATCATGCGGCGCCAGTGGTCCATCGCCGAGCCGTCCTTGAGCGCCTGCTCGGGGTCCTTGCCGGCGATCCCGGCGGCCTCCAGCATCTCCCGCGCCAGCCGTACGGTGAGCTCCACCACGTCGGACGGCCCGCCGCCGGCGAGCACCTCGACCGACTCCTCGACCTCCAGGGCGTTGCCCACGGCCAGCCCGAGCGGCCGGTCCATGGCCGTGAGCAGCGCCACCGTGCGCACGCCCGCGTCGGTGCCGAGCGCGACCATCGTCTCGGCCAGCTCGCGGGCCCGCTCCACGGTCTTCATGAACGCCCCGGAGCCGACCTTGACGTCGAGCACCAGCGAGCCCGTGCCCTCGGCGATCTTCTTGGACATGATGGACGAGGCGATGAGCGGGATCGACTCGACCGTGCCGGTGACGTCGCGCAGCGCGTACAGCTTCTTGTCGGCGGGCGCCAGGCCGGAGCCCGCCGCGCACACCACCGCGCCCGCCGAGCGCAGGACGTCCAGCATCTCGTCGTTGGACAGCGAGGCCCGCCAGCCGGGGATCGACTCCAGCTTGTCGAGCGTGCCGCCGGTGTGGCCGAGGCCGCGGCCCGAGAGCTGCGGCACGTAGGCGCCGCACGCGGCCACGAGCGGCGCCAGCGGCAGCGTGATCTTGTCGCCGACGCCGCCGGTCGAGTGCTTGTCGGCGGTCGGCCGGTCGAGGCCGGACCAGTCCATGCGCTCGCCCGAGCGGATCATGGCCTGGGTCCAGGCCGCGATCTCCCCGCGGTTCATGCCGTTGAGCAGGATCGCCATGGCCAGGGCCGACATCTGCTCGTCGGCGACCTCGCCGCGGGTGTAGGCGTCGATGACCCAGTCGATCCGGTCCGTCGTCAGCTCGCGGCCGTCGCGCTTGGCGACGATGACCTCGATGGCGTCCATCAGGCGCTCCGCGACAGGTCGTCGGGGCCGAACGCGTACGGCAGGATCGCGGCCATCGGCTTGGGTCCGTCCACGGTCTCCACCAGCAGGTCCTCGCCGCCGAACTCGAACAGCAACTGCCGGCAGCGCCCGCACGGCATCAGCAGCTCGCCGTGGCCGTCCACGCAGGTGAAGGCCACCAGCCGGCCGCCGCCCGTGGCGTGCAGCGCCGACACCAGGCCGCACTCGGCGCACAGGCCGAGCCCGTAGGAGGCGTTCTCCACGTTGCAGCCGGTCACGACGCGGCCGTCGTCGACCAGCGCGGCGGCCCCGACGGGGAACTTGGAGTACGGCGCGTACGCCCCGTGCATGGCCTCCGTGGCGGCGGCCCGCAGCCCGTCCCAGTCGACGCTCGTGTCGGTGCCCATCAGTGTTGCTCCCCCCGGCGGTAGCGCACGCCGTCGGCCTTGGGCATCCGCAGCCGCTGCGAGGCGACCAGGAGCACGAGCAGCGTGAGCACGTGTGGTGTGATGAAGACGAACTCGTTCGGCAGCTTGTCGACCACGATCCAGAGCCACAGGAGCGCGAGCGCGCCCACGGCGGCGGCGGCCAGCACCGTGTACTGCTTGGGAGTCCGGGTGACGGCCACCTCGGTCTGGGCCGGTGCCAGCATGGCCACGATCCGCATGCCGACGTAGATCAGCAGCAGGATGGCGGCGAACAGCAGGATCGACGTGACGGCCTCCGAGCTGCGCAGCTTCAGGCCCTCGGCGTAGCCGAACAGCGCGGCGCCGGCCGTGAGCCCGCCGGGCCGCCAGTTGCCGAAGATCATGGCGGCCAGGCCGATGAAGCCGCGCCCCTGGGTCTGGCCCTCGACGTACTTCGTGCTGATGAAGACCAGGAAGACGCCGCCGAGGCCGGCGAAGGCGCCGGAGATGACGACCGCGACGTACTTGATGCGGTAGACGTTGACGCCCAGCGACTCGGCCGCCCACGGGTTCTCGCCCGCCGAGCGCAGCCGCAGGCCGAAGGCCGTGCGCCAGAGCACGAAGAACGTCAGCGGCAGCAGCAGCACGGCCAGGATGACCAGCACGTTCACATTGTGCGTCAGCCCGCGCAGGATGCCCGCCACGTCCGCCACGAGGAACCAGTGGGTGCGCTCCAGGCCGCCCAGCCAGTCGGGGCCGGAGGACAGCAGCGGCAGGCTGGGCGTGGGCGCCTGCGACGACAGCGGGGGTGAGGTGGTGATGCCGGCGCCCGCCGCGGCGGCCGGGGTGCCCTCCTTGTAGAGGACCTCCGACAGGAAGCGGGTGATGCCGGGGCCGAGCAGGTTGATGGCGACGCCGCTGATGATGTGGTCGACGCCGAAGGTGATGGTCGCGACCGCGTGGATGAGCCCGCCGAGCGCGCCCGCGAGCAGACCGGCGATCAGCGCGGCCCACGGCCCCCACTGGTAGCCCGCCCAGCCGGCGAACCAGGTGCCGAGCACCATCATGCCTTCGAGGCCGATGTTGACCACGCCGGCCCGCTCGGCCCACAGGCCGCCGAGACCGGCCAGTCCGATCGGCACCGCCAGCATCAGCGCGGCGGCGAACGTGCCGGAGGAGGTGAGGTCGTTCTCCCCGGAGATCACCCGGACGAGCGACAGGAGCAGGACGAGGACGGCGACGCCGATGAGCGCCAGGTGGTATTTGCGGATCCGGGTCGAGCCCGCGACGGTCGTCATGCTGCCACCTCAACCGGAGTGTTCCTGCCGAGCTGCCGCGCGGCCCGCCGTTCCTCGCGCCGCAGCGCCATCCTGCTGGTGATCTCGTTGGCGACGACCACCAGGAGCACGATCGCGCCCTGCATGATCGCGATGACCGAGGGCGGCACGTTGGCGAACTGCAGCGGCCCCTGCGCCCGGTCGAGGAAGCCGAACAGCAGCGCGGCGACCGCGATGCCCGCCGGCCGGTTGCGGCCGAGCAGGGCGACGGCGATGCCGAGGAAGCCGAGGCCGGGCGTGAAGTTCGAGCCGAAGTTGTGCTTGTCGCCGAGGATCTCCGGCAGCCCGATCAGGCCCGCGATCGCGCCGGACAGCACCATCGCGGCGATGACCATCTTCTTCGGCTTGACGCCCGAGGCCAGCGCGGCCATCGGGTTGAGGCCGCTGGCCTTGACCTCGAAGCCGAACTTGGTCCGCTCCAGCAGCACCCAGACGGCCACGCCGAGCAGGACCGCCACGACGAGGAAGCCCCACAGGCCGCCGCCGCGCGGCGCGGGCAGCCCGAACATCTCGAAGAGGCCGTTGAGGTTGGGGAACCAGGCCGACTCGGGCAGCGTGGGCGTGCTCGTGGTGAGCTGGCCCTTGGCGCGCTCGCCGGTGAACGGACCGCGCACGAGGAACGCCGCCAGGTTGATGGCGATGTAGTTGAGCATGATGGTCGCGATGACCTCGTTCACGCCCCGGGTGACCTTCATGACCGCCGGGATCAGCGCGTACAGGCCGCCGACGGCCGCCGCGACCACGATGATCACGAGGATCTGGATCGGGGCGGGCAGCGAGAACTGGGCGCCGACGAACGCGGCGCAGATCGCCGCGATCCGGTACTGGCCCTCGACGCCGATGTTGAAGAGGTTCATCCGGAAACCGACCGCCACGGCCAGGCCCGCGATGAACAGCGGGACCGAGCGGTTGATCATGGTGGTGATGCCGTTCACCACCGCGCGCTCGGTCTCGCCGAAGTTGAACAGCGCCGCGAACGCCGCCTCCGGGCTGGCGCCCGCCGCGATGATCGCGACGCTGGAGATGGCCACCGCCAGCACGATCGCGATGGCGGCGCCTGCGACGGTGAGCAGCGCCCGGTAGAGCCCCGCGGGCATTACGCCTCCTCCCCGGCAGGCTCGGCGGTGGAGCCGCTGATCGCGCCGGTCATGTAGCCGCCCAGCCGTTCGGGGGTCACGTCGGACGGGTCGAGCCGGGCGACGAGCCGTCCCCGGTAGATCACGTGCAGGGTGTCGGACAGGCCGATCAGCTCGTCCAGGTCGGCCGAGATGAGCAGCACCGCCAGCCCGGCGGCGCGGGCGGCGCGCAGGTGGTCCCAGATGGCCGCCTGGGCGCCCACGTCGACGCCGCGCGTGGGGTGGGCGGCGATGAGGAACACCGGCTCGCCGCTCATCTCGCGGCCGACGATGAGCTTCTGCTGGTTGCCGCCCGACAGGGCCAGGGCGAGGGTGTCGACGCCCGGGGTGCGGACGTCGTACTCCTCGATGATGCGCTGGGTGTCGGCCTTGGCGGCGCGCCGGTCGATCCAGACGCCGCTGCGGGACGGCTTGCGGGTCTGGTGGCCGAGGACGCGGTTCTCCCACAGCGACGCCTCCAGCAGGAGCCCCTGCCGGTGGCGGTCCTCGGGGATGTAGCCGATGCCGGCCTCGCGCCGCTTCAGCGTGCTCCAGGAGCTGATGTCGGCGCCGGCGAGCTCCACGGAGCCGTGCACGGGCCGCATGCCCATGATCGCCTCGATCAGCTCGCTCTGGCCGTTGCCCTCGACGCCCGCGATGCCGAGGATCTCGCCCCGGTGGATGTCGAACGACACGTCGTCGAGCAGCAGCCGCCGGCCCTCGGCCCGCAGGCCCGCCGTGTACTCGGCGATCGGGGTGCCCTTCGGCAGCGACCGGAACCCGTCGGCCTCCATGGTCAGCCCCGACACGCTCAGGGCCACGGTGTCGGTGACCGTGGACTCGCGGGTCTCGGGCGTGGGCAGCTCGCTGCCGACCATCAGCTCGGCGAGCTGCCGGGCGGTGACCTCGCGCGGGTCGACGCTGGCGACCGTGGTGCCGCGCCGGATCACGGTGATCGCGTCGGCGATGCTGAGCACCTCGTCCAGCTTGTGCGAGATGAAGATGACGGTCAGGCCGCCCGCCTTGAGCTCGCGCAGGTTCTCGAAGAGCTCGTCCACCTCCTGCGGCACGAGGACCGCGGTGGGCTCGTCGAGGATGAGGATGCGGGCGCCCCGGTAGAGGACCTTGAGGATCTCCACGCGCTGCCGGTCGCCGACGCCGAGGTCCTCGACCAGCCGGTCGGGGTCGACCTGCAGGCCGTGGGTGGACGACAGCTCCTCGATGCGGGCGCGCGCCCGGGCGGTGTCGAGGGCGCCGGCCTTCTTCGGCTCCGCGCCGAGGACGACGTTCTCCAGCACGGTGAAGTTGTCGGCCAGCATGAAGTGCTGGTGCACCATGCCGATGCCCGCCGCGATCGCGTCGCTGGGCGTGCGGAACGACACCTCGGTGCCGTTGATCCTGATGGTGCCCTCGTCCGGCTTCTGCATGCCGTAGAGGATCTTCATCAGCGTCGACTTGCCCGCGCCGTTCTCCCCGACGATCGCATGCACCGTGCCGGGTTCGACGGTGATGCGGATGTCGTGGTTGGCGACGACGCCGGGAAATCGCTTGGTGATGCCCTCCAGCTCGACGGCGGGTCGCGCCGTGGCGGGGGCGTCGGCGTTCATTGGTCGCTCACCGTTCCTCATTCGCTCCGCTCCGGGTCGCTGGTCCGCTCCCGCGCCTCCGGCCCGGGTGGAGCGGGCGCAATAGACCGAAGGCCCGGGGTACGGACTCCGGGCCCTCGGTCGTTGTCCCTGTCACCCGTTACGGCTTGGCCGGAACGGTGATCTTGCCGTCGACGATGTCCTTCTTGGCGGCGTCGAGCTTGTCCTTGATGTCGTCGATCTCGCCACCGGTGGTGGCCAGGCCCACGCCGTCGACCTTGAGGTCGTAGACGGTGTTGCTGCCGCCCTTGGCGCCACCCTGGAACGCCTTGATGAACTCGAACACGCCGACGTCCACGCGCTTGAGCATCGAGGTCATGATGACCGACTGCAGGTCGGTCTCCTTGATGGTCTGGCGCTGGTCGGCGTCGACGCCGATGGCCTGCTTCTTGGCCGCGGCGGCCGCCTGGAACACGCCGAGGCCGGAGTCACCGGCGGCGTGGTAGACGATGTCGGCGCCGTCCTGGTACATCTTCTCGGCCGCGACCTTGCCCTTGTCGGGGGCCTTGAAGCCGCTGAAGTCGCCGTCGGGCGTGAGGTACTTGACGTCGATCTTGGCGTCCTTCTTGACCGACTTCACGCCGGCCACGAAGCCCGCCTCGAACTTCTTGATCAGGTCGTTCTCGACGCCGCCGACGAAGCCGACGTGGCCGCTCTTGGCCTTCAGCGCCGCGGCGACGCCCGCCAGGTAGGAGCCCTGCTCCTCGGCGAACTGCAGACCCGTCACGTTCGGGGCGTTGGAGGCGGAGTCGACCACCGCGAACTGGATGTCGGGGTACTCCTCGGCGGTCTTCTTGATGTCCTCGCCGTAGGCGAAGCCGACCCCGATGATCGGGTTGTAGCCGGCGTCCGCGAGCTGGCGCAGCAGCTCACCGCGGTTGGAGCCGTCGGCGGCCGGGCTCAGGTCCTTGATGTCCGCGCCGAGTTCGGCCTTGGCCTTCTCCAGGCCGGTGTACGCGGCGTCGTTGAAGGACTTGTCGCCGCGCCCGCCGACGTCGAACGCGAGACCGACCTTGAGCGCGCCCGCCTTGGGCGCGTCGCTGCTGGCGCCCGCGCTGGGCTGGGCGCTGGCCGAGGTGTCCCCGCCGCTGTTGCCGCCGCAGGCCGCCGCTGCCATGAGCATGGCGCCGGCCACCGTGCCGACCGCCATCCTGCCGAATCGCTTGCCGAGCAAGTCGACTCCCTTCCAATTACCCGCCGTCAGACTTCATCGCAGGCGCGAAGAAAAGTACGGCAACTCAAACGGAAGATAGTTGCTCGGTCAGGAGGGTCCAAACCGGCACCCGGGGTCGCAACCGCTCCGTTATCGACATCTCTCGCGTCCGTGACCTGATCTGCGAAGACAGGGACGCCAAAGGAGCCCTCGGCAACCTTTGCCGGACTTTGACCAGGGAGGGGCCCTTGCCCCCGCTCCGATCATGGCAGAGATTCGATCAAAGGTGGAATGGTCGTCTGGAGAGCTGATGCGCCCTCGCAAGGTCCTCGCCGTGCCCCTGTCCGTCCTGCTCGCGCTCCCGCTCGCGCTCGCGTGGGGCCCGCCGGCGGTGGCGGACGCCACGCGGCCGCTCGTGGCGAACGCCACACAGCTGCTCATGGCCGACGCCACGCGGCCGCTCGTGGCCGACGGCGCCACGCAGCCGGTCTTCTCCCGGGCCGAGGCGATCAAGCAGACCGTGTACGTCGAGGTGGCGGGCACCGACAGCGACGGCGACGGCGCGCCGGACCGCGTCGCCGTGGACATCCTGCGCCCCAAGGAGACCGACCAGGGGCTCAAGGTTCCGGTGATCATGGAGTCGAGCCCGTACTACGCGGGCGGCAACGACGTGGCCAACCACGTCGTGGACGTCGACGCCGACGGCAACCCCCTGCCCACCCTGCGCGCCCGCGGCGCGGACAAGCTGCTCGCCGAGCCGTTCGACGGCTACTACGACAACTACTTCGTGCCCCGCGGCTACGCGATCGCGCTGGTGGAGAATCTCGGCAGCGGGCGCGCCACCGGCTGCCCGACCACCGGCGACCGCAACGAGACCGCCGGCCCCAAGGCCGCGATCGACTGGCTGAACGGCCGGGCCAGGGGCTTCACCGCCGAGGGCGAGCCCGTCGCCGCCTCGTGGGCCACCGGCAAGGTGGGCATGATCGGCGTCTCGTACAACGGCACGCTGGCCAACGCGGTGGCCTCCACCGGCGTCGAGGGCCTGGAGACGATCGTGCCGATCGCCTCGATCTCCTCCTGGTACGACTACTACCGCTCGGGCGGCGGCGTGGTCGCGCCCGGCGGCTTCCAGGGCGAGGACGCGGACGTGCTCGCGAAGTACGTGCTCACCAGGGCCGACGGGCAGCGCGTGTGCGGCCCGCTCGTCGAGCGCATCACTGCCGAGCAGGACCGGATCAGCGGCGACTACAACCGCTTCTGGGACGCCCGCGACTACCTGCGCGACGTGGACAAGGTGCGCGCCAGCGTCTTCCTGGTCCACGGGCTCAACGACTGGAACGTCAAGACCGGGCAGTTCGCCCAGTGGTGGCGGGCCCTGTCCAGGCGGGACGTGCCGCGCAGGATCTGGCTGCACCAGGGCACGCACATGAACCCCTTCAACCTGCGCACCGTCGAATGGCTGCGGCAGCTCCACGGCTGGTTCGACCACTGGCTGTACGGCCTGGACAACGGGGTCATGCGCGAGCCGCAGGCCGACGTGGAGACCGCGCCGGGCACCTGGCAGCGCTACCGGTCGTGGCCCGTGCCCGGCACGACGCCGGTGCGGCTGCACCTCGGCACGGGCGGCCGGCTCGGGCTGACGCCCCAGGCGGGGATGGGCCGGGCGGGGATCTCCAGGGAGGCGTTCACGGACCAGAAGACGCGGACGGCCGAGCAGCTCGCCGAGTCGGCGCCCGCGCCCGACCCGAACCGCCTGGCCTACCTCACCGCGCCGCTCCCGGCCGACGTGCGGGTCTCCGGCACGCCGTCCGTGGCGGTCACGGCCTCGCTGTCGGGCGGCCCGTCGCCGTACCTGACGGCGCTGCTGGTGGACTACGGCACGGACGTGCGGCCCACCGGGACGCTGGTGCCGACCGGCGAGACGCTCTGCTACGGGCAGGGGGTGCCCGGCGACACGGGCTGCACGACCCTGCGGACGCTCGGCACCGCGACCACCCCGTACATGATCGTCTCCCGGGGCTGGCTGGACACCCGCAACCGGCACCGCCCCGACGTGACCGAGCCGCTGAGGCCGGGCCGGGAGTACGCCTTCCGGTGGGACCTCCAGGCGACCGACCACGTCTTCAAGAAGGGGCACCGGCTGGGGCTGGTCATCCTGTCGACGGACCGCGACTTCACGCTCCGCTACCCGGAGGGCACCAGGATCACGCTCGCCCCGTCGCGCTCCACCTTCACGCTGCCGGCCTCGATCCTGCCCTTCCTGTGACGCGCGTCGACCCCGGCGCGTCGCGCCGGGGTCGAGGATCAGGCCAGCGAGGTGATCGGGTCGGTGACGGTGACCGGGCGGGACTCCCACAGGGCCGTCAGCGCGGTGGCGGCCATGAGCCGCACGCCCATGCCGATCGCCGACTCGTCGACGTCGAAGGTGCCCTGGTGGATGTCGTAGGTCTCGCCGCCCACGGTGCGGGTGCCGAGGCGGGCGAACGCGCCGGGGACCGACTCCAGGTACCAGGCGAAGTCCTCGCCGCCGAGCGACTGCTGGGTGGGGGCGACGGAGCCGGGACCGAGGGCCCGCTGGGCGGCCTCGGCGAGCATCTCGACGCTCATCTCGTCGTTGACGACCGGCGGGACGCCGCGGACGTACTCCATCTGCGCCTCGATGCCGTACGCGCCGGCGACGGAGTCGAGCAGGGCCTTGATCAGGTCGGGGGCGGCGTGCCAGGCGTTCTCGTCGAGGCAGCGCACGGTGCCCTCGGCGACGCCGTCGTCGGGGATGGCGTTGGCGGCCGACCCGGCCTCGACCTTGCCCCAGACGAGGCTGAGCGAGCTGCGCGGGTCGACGCGGCGCGACAGGGCGGCGGGCAGCTCGGTGAGCACCTTGGCCAGCGCGAAGACGAGGTCGGCGGTCAGGTGGGGGCGGGCGGTGTGGCCGCCGGGGCCGGAGACGCGCACGACGAGCTTGTCGCAGGCGGAGGTGATGGGGCCGGGCTTGAGGCCCACGTGGCCGACGTCGAGGCGGGGGTCGCAGTGCAGGCCGAAGATGCGGTCGACACCGGTGATGCCGCCGTGGGCCATGACCTCCAGCGCACCGCCGGGCAACTCCTCGGCGGGCTGGAAGATCAGCCGCACGCGGCCGGGCAGCAGCCCCGCGGCGGCCTGCTGGGCGAGGAAGAGCGAGGTGCCGAGCAGGATCGTGGTGTGGACGTCGTGGCCGCACGCGTGGCAGGAGCCCGGGACGGTCGAGCGGTAGGACACGTCCTTCTCGTCCTGGAGCCCGAGGGCGTCGATGTCGGCGCGGAGCGCGACAGTGGGGCCGTCGCCGCTGCCGACGTCGCAGATCAGGCCGGTGCCGCGCGGGAGCACGGACGGGATGAGGCCGGCGGCGGTGAGCCGGTCGGCGATGCGCTGCGTCGTGCGGTACTCGGCGAAGGCCAGCTCGGGGTGCCGGTGGAGGTCGCGCCGGAACTCCACCAGGTCGTGCTCGTGCTCGCCCAGGAACGCGTCGAGTTCTCCTCGCAGCTCACGTCCCCGCATCAGTCACCGTCCCGTCCCATGCCGTGGGATGTCTACTGCCCCACGCCCACGGCTCATATCGTCAAATGTCGTTACAGTCCCGTCTGGTCTCACGAAGGCCGCTGTCCGGTCAGGGCAGCGACCCGGCGGATCGAAAGCCGGCCCCCCGAGGCTGTGCCAGGGGTCGTCGGCAACGGGCGCGGCCGGAGGACTCCGTGTGGAGGGCAACCGCGACAGCCCGGGACCACGGCGGGTGACCGTGAACCCGATGGCGATGCTTCGACTTTATCGCTCCCGCGTACCGTCCCGCGGACAACTACCCCAAAAATTAGCCGACGGCATGCCCGTAACCCGGTGCCATCACCGTTTGTGAGGGGGCAAGTGACCTTGAAATAGTCACAACGGATCATTAGATGGTGACCCGTTGACACCACTTTCAAACATGCTGCCCGATTCCGAATCCTGTCACCTTCTGTCATGGTCATGACACTGCGGCGACGGCTGCTTTCGCGAATAATGCGTGCTTCACTCGCAATATGATCACTAAAATCCCGTTCGGGGAGAAGTATGCACGGTTGAGCATCTTCGAGCCGAGCGAGGGGACCCTGGTGGTCGTGCCCTCGCTCTCCCTTCCGCAGGACGAGCTGCGCCGCATCACGGCCGCGAGGTGCTACGAGGAGCGCCTGCTCTTCCTCCTCCTCAGCCTCCGCGAGCCCGGGGTCAAGGTGGTCTACCTCTCCTCCATGCCCATCGACCAGGAGATCGTCGACTACTACTTCGGCTTCCTGCCGGACCCCGAGGACGCTGCCAAGCGGCTCACGCTCATCAGCCTCGACGACCCCCGCACCCAGCCGCTCACCCGGAGCCTGCTCGCCCGGCCCGAGATGATCGAGCAGGTCCGCGCGGCCATCGACGGCGAGGACGCCTGGATGGTCCCGTTCGTCCTGAGCGAGCTGGAGGAGGAGCTCGCCTCGTCACTCGGCGTGCCCCTCTACGGACCGGCCACCGCGCTCGCCCACTACGGCTCCAAGAGCGGCTCGCGCGAGGTCGGCCAGGAGGCGGGCGTGCCCATGGCGCGCGGCTTCGGCGACCTGCGCACCCAGGCGGAGATCCAGGACGCCATCGACGCGCTGCCGGGCGAGCGCGTCATCGTCAAGCTGAACGACGGCTACTCCGGCCTCGGCAACGCCATCGTCAGCAAGTCCGGCGCCTCCCGCTTCAGCTTCTCCGCCGACGGCGAGACCTGGGACACCTTCTCCGCGAAGATCTTCGAACGGGGCGCGGTGGTCGAGGAGTTCATCGAGCACCGGCCGCTGTACTACCCGAGCGCGCTGGCCCGGATCACGCCGGGCGGCCACCACGACGTCGTGGCGACGCACGACCAGGTGCTCGGCGGCGCGAACAACGACGTCTACCAGGGCTGCACGTTCCCCGCCGCCCCGGAGTACCGGGCCGAGGTCGGGGCGTCGGCCGCCCGGATCGCCGCCATCCTGGCCCAGCGGGGCGTGGTCGGGCTGTTCGGCATGGACTTCTTCGCGCTCAAGGCCGACGCCGGCTACGCCGCGCTGCTGTGCGAGATCAACCTGCGCATCGGCGGCACGACCCACCCGTTCGGCGCCGCGGTCCTGACCACCGGTGCCACCTACGACCCGGACACCGGGCTGCTCATGGCCGACGGCCGGCCCAAGTACTACACCGCCACCGACAACTGCTCGTCGTCCTGCCTGCGCGGACGCTCCCCCGGCGAAGTGACCCGGATGGCCGAGCGACTCGGCCTCGGCTTCGACCACGCGGCCCGCAAGGGGAACGTCTTCCACCTGCTGGGCGCGATCCCGGAGCACGGGAAGCTGGGCTTCACCTCGATCGGCGACTCGCGCGAGGAGGCCGACGAGCTTCATCGTCTGACCCGTCTCGCCCTCTGCGGAGCGCCTTCCAGCCGATGACGCCGACGACGGCACCGAGGACGAGGTTGACGGCGATCAGAATGCCGTGCACCACGTAGAACGCGGTCGGATGCCCGTCGGCCAGGTTAAACCCCAGATTCACCCACTCAAAGATCATGAAAATCCCGAGAAGAATGAGGAATCCGGCGATCTTTCGCGACATACCCACCCCTCTAGTATCGAGGCAGGACCCCCCGGGGAATGTGTCGGCACATGCGCAAGAACTCGAAGCTACTCTGAGATCGCCATGTGGACGAAACTGGTGCCTGCCACGGCACTCCTCGCCGCGGTCACGCTCACCGGGACCGCCCACGCCTCACCGACGTCACCCGTCAGCGCCTCACCGGCGACGCCCGCCATGCCCACCGCGAGCTCACCGGCGGTGCCGGAGCCGATCGGGGGCGAACGGCTGGTCCGCCACGGCATGGTGGCGCCCGACGGCGTCAAGGAGCCGCCCAAGACCAAGGCGACCTCGTACGTGATCGCCGACGCCGACACCGGCGAGGTGCTCGCGGCGAAGAATCCCCACGGCAGGTACCTCCCGGCCAGCACCCTCAAGATCCTGACCGCCGTGACCCTCATCCCGCTGCTCGACAAGAACAGGACGGTCCGGCCCAGCAGCGTGGCCGTCAACCAGGAGGGCAGCGCGGTCGGCCTGACCACCAAGCCGATCTACAAGGTGGACGACCTGTTCAAGGCGCTGCTGATGTCGTCCGGCAACGACGCGGCGATGGCGCTGGCCGAGGCCAACGGCGGCCTGCAGAAGACGCTGCGCGACATGAACGCCGAGGCCAGACACCTCCAGGCCAACGACACCGTGGCCCGGACGCCGAGCGGCCTCGACCAGCCGGGCCAGAGCAGCTCGGCCTACGACCTCACGCTCATCGCCCGCGCCGGCCTGGCCAGCCCCGAGTTCCGGCGGTACGTGAGCACGAAGGTCGCCAGGTTCCCGGCGCCGAAGGACTACTACGAGATCAGCAACCACAACAAGCTGCTGTGGCGCTACAAGGGCATGATCGGCGTCAAGAACGGCTGGACGTCCAAGGCGCTCGGCAGCTTCGTCGGCGCGGCCACCCGCGACGGCCACACGATCATCGTGGCGATCATGCGGCACGAGGGCTACTTCTGGGAGGAGGTGGCCGGGCTGCTCGACTGGGGGTTCGCCAACCGGGGCAAGGTGACACCCGTCGGGCGGCTGGTCGATCCGCTGCCCGCGGCCGTGCCGGTGCGCGAGCAGCAGGCGGCGCCCGCCCCGGGCGTCTCGGCGAGCGCCCGGCCCTCCACGTCGCTGCTCGGCGCGGCCGCCGCCGCGCAGACCGACTCCAGCCGGCGCACCGGCCTGCTCGTGATCGGCGGCGGGCTGCTGTTCGGATTGTGCTGGCTCGGCTTCGGCCTGTGGCGCAGGCGGTCACGCCTCTGACGGCCGGGCTCCTGGTCCCCGGGCGGCCCCTGACGCCCGGCGACCGGTCAAGCCTGTGACGGCAGGCCCGCCGAGGAGCCGTTCGACGGGATCGGCGACGGCGCGGGCGGCGGGCCGAGCCCGGCCGTGGCCGTCCACGCGGCGACGTACAGGATGAGCCTGGCCGAGAAGTTGATCCACAGCAGCAGGCCCACCATGACGGCGAACGCCCCGTACAGCGGGTTGTTGAGCGTGTGGCTCAGCAGCAGCCCGGCCGCCTGCTTGAGCAGCCCGAGACCAACCGCCCCGAGCAGCGCGCCCTTGGCGACCACCCGGAACGGCTGGGTCGGCTTGGCCACCCAGCCGAGCACGATGACGAACAGCAGCCAGTCGGCGACCAGGCTGGCCCCGAGGCCGGTCAGGAACAGTCCGGCGTTGTTCAGCGGCGTGTCGTCCAGGCCGAGGAAGCGCACCACCCAGGTGGTGGCCTGGGTGGCGAACCCGGTGACCAGGACGGAGGCCAGCAGCGCCGCGCCCAGCAGGACGAGCGTGACGAGGTCGCGCAGCTTGCCGCGGAAGTAGTCCAGCGGCGGCGCCGTGGTCATCGACATCTCCCGCAACGCCCCGCGCAGCGCGTCCACCGCGCCGAGCCCGGCGTAGAGCAGGCCCAGCAGACCGATGATCCCGGCGGTCGCCTTGGCCGTGGCGATGCCCTGGACGTCGATCTGGTCGGCGATGCCGGGAAGCTGCTCCTCGATGGCCTTGCTCAGCGCCTTCATGGCGGCCTCGTCGTTGGCCAGGATGTAGCCGAAGACGGCGAAGCCGAGCGCCACGAGCGGGAAGAACGACAGGAACGCGAAGTACGTGACCGCGCCGGCCAGCCGGTCGCCCGACTGGAACTGGTAGCGCTGCACGGTCCTGATCCAATGGTCGATGAACGGCCTGCGGACTCGCCAGTGATCCCTGAGACGGCGCCCGCGCGCCTTCACCGCCTCGATCCGCTCGGACAGGCCCATCGCTCTCGCGCCACCTTTCGCCTCGGCCAGTGGCTCCTGCCCCGCACCGGCCGGTCAAGTCTCGCATCAGGCCACGATTTCCGCCGCTCAGAGACGGTTTCCGCCGCTCGAAGGGCGTGGCTCGGGCGAACGCGGAGACTCGGAGGTCCGGGCGGGCGCGGGGGCTCAGGTGAGCGCGGCAGCTTGGGCGCGCGGCGGCTCAGGCGAGCGCGGCGGCTCAGACGAGCGCGGCGGTGACCCGGCCGGCGGCGGCGGCCAGCGCGTCGAGCGCCGCCGGCACGTTCTGGCCCACGAGCCGCCCGTCGCGCTTGACGACGCGCCCGCCGACCAGCACGGTGTCCACGGCGCTCGTGTCGGCGTTGAGCACGATCGCGGCGATCGGGTCGTACGAGGCGGCCAGGCCGAGGGAGTCCGTGCCGAGCAGCACGAGGTCGGCCTGCTTGCCCGGCCGCAGCGACCCGGTCACGTCGCCGAGCCCGACCACCCGGGCGCCGTCGATGGTCGCCATGCGCAGCACGTCGCGGGTGGTGAAGCCGAGCCCGACGCCGTCCGGCCGGCCGCGCTCCAGCGTGTACGCGGTCCGCATGAGGCTGAACATGTCGCCGGGAGCGCACGTCACCGTGTCGGCGCTGAACGAGACGGGCATGCCGGCGGCCTGCGCCCGCCCGGTCACGGGGTAGCCCATGCCGAGCGTCATCTCGTCGACGGGCGAGACGGACACGCCGCCCCCCGTTCCGGCGATGACCTTGAACTGCTCGTCGGAGTAGTGGTTGGCGTGGATGAACGTCATTCCGGGCGTGAGGAACCCGCGGGACTCCAGGAAGGCGAGCCCCTTGGTGGCGCTGTCCGGCCCCTGGCCGCCGAGGTGGACGGTGACGGGCAGGTCCAGCTCGCGGGCCGTCTCCAGCTCCGCCAGCGCCTGCTCCTCGGGCGCGATCTCCGGCCCGAGCGCGGCGAAGGCCATGCTCACCAGGCCGGCGGAGGAGAAGTAGGCGTCGCGGACGCGCCGGGTCTCCCTGGCCAGCTCGGAGAGCGGCCCCTGGTGGCAGTAGCCGAAGACGGCCCGGATGCCCGAGGCGCGCAGCGCCTCCACGGCGGCGTCGGTGTGCTCGGGCGAATGCTGGATGTGCGACCAGTCGAGCAGCGTGGTGACGCCGGCGTCGAGGCTCTCCAGGGCTCCGGCGAGGTTGCCGGCGAGGACGTCCTCCGGCTGGAAGGCGGGGCCGAGCTGCCCGAAGATGCGCTCCGCGTAGCCGGCGAACGCGAGGTCGGCGGTGGTCGTCCGGATGGCGGCCTGCCAGGTGTGACGGTGGGAGTCGACGAAACCGGGCATGACGATGTGCCGGGACGCGTCGATGACCTCGGCGCCGTCCGGGGCGGTCAGGTCAGGGCCGACCTCCGCGATCCGGCCATCCTCGATCCGCACGTCGGCCCGGCCGATGACCACCGGCTGCGGCTCGGTGTCGACGACGATCCCGTTCTTGATCAGAGTTTGCATGCAAAAAAGCTTAGTGAATAGCTTTTGGAAAAGCAATCTGGCGACAAGTATCCTCGTTCCATGAAGAACGACGAGGTGGACGGGCTCGTCCCGCGCTGGCGCGACTCCGGCATGCCGTCGGGCCTCATCGCCGGGCTGGAGCTCAGCAAGCGGGCGTCCCGCCTCGACATGCTCTTCCAGGAGGCCATCAAGGCCGAGCTGGCCGGGCTGGGCCTCACCTACGCCGAGTTCGACATCCTCGCCGCGCTGGCCCGCGCGGAGCCCCCGCACGCCATGAAGCCGAGCGAGCTGTCCAAGTCGCTCTTCCTCACCTCCGGCGGCACCAGCAACGTGCTCCAGCGCCTGACGGCCGCCGGCTACGTCGAGCGCGCCGCCGATCCCGGCGACGCCCGCAGCAGGTGGGTGCGGCTGACCCCCGAGGGGCTGAAGGTGGCCAACACCGCGCTGGACCTCGCGGGCAAGGCCAACAGCGAGGTGATGGCGGGCGTCCCCGAGGAGACGGTGCGGCGGGCCGCGGACGCCCTGCGCGAGATCCTCGTGGCGGTCGGCCGCCGCAGGATCCGCTGACGGAACGCGCGACGGCGCCCGGCTCGATCAGGAGCCGGACGCCGTGTGCGGTGCCCGGAGGCCCGCCGTCCGCGCGCCCGGAGGCGCGCCATGTGCGTGCTCCGAGCTCGCCGTGTGCGGTGCTCGGAGGCTCGGGTCAGAGGCTCGCCAGGAAGCCGACCTTGTCGCGGACCTGCTCCATCGTCTCCTCGGCGACCTCGCGCGCACGCTGACCGCCGATCGCCAGCAGGCGGTCGAGCTCGGCCTCGTCGGCCAGCAGCTTCTCGGTGCGCTCGCGGATCGGCGTGAACGTCTCGACCACGGCCTCGGCCACGTCCTTCTTGAAGGTGCCGTAGCCCTGACCCGCGTAGCGGGCGACCAGCTCGGGGATGGGCGTGCCGGTCAGCGCCGACTGGATGCGCAGCAGGTTGGACACGCCGGGCTTGTTCTCCTCGTCGAACAGCACCTCGGAGCCGGTGTCGGTGACCGCGCGCATGACCTTCTTGCGCAGCGGACCGGGCTGGTCGAGCAGGTCGAGGATGCCCGCCGGGCTGGAGGACGACTTGGACATCTTGGCCGTCGGGTCCTGGAGGTCGGTGATCTTCTCGACCTCCTTCGGGATGTACGGAGCGGGGAGCGTGAACAGCTCGCCGTAGCGGTGGTTGAAGCGCTGCGCCAGGTCGCGGGTGAGCTCCAGGTGCTGCTTCTGGTCGGCGCCCACCGGGACGCTGTCGGCCTGGTAGAGCAGGATGTCGGCGGCCTGCAGGATCGGGTAGGTGAACAGCCCGACGCTGGCGGCGCTCTCGCCGAACTTGGCGGCCTTGTCCTTGAACTGCGTCATCCGGCCGGCCTCGCCCATGCCGGTCAGGCAGATGAGGATCCAGGCCAGCTCGCTGTGCTGGCGCACGTGCGACTGCACGAAGACCGTGGAGCGCTCCGGGTCGAGCCCGGCGGCGAAGAGCTGCGCGGCGGCCACGCGGGTGCGGCGGCGCAGGTCGGCCGGCTCGGTCGGCACGGTGATGGCGTGCAGGTCGACCACGCAGTAGAAGGCGTCGTGGGTCTCCTGCATCGGGACCCACTGGCGGACCGCACCCAGGTAGTTGCCCAGGTGGAAGGAGTCCGCGGTGGGCTGGATGCCGGAAAGAACACGAGGTCTGGCCATGGCACACAATTGTGTCAGGAATCCGGGTCGGGCGGCGACTCGACGGCCGGACCGCGTTTCACTCTCACCCGGGCGACACGCCGCCCGTCCAGCTCGGTCACGGTGAGCTCGAACCCGGGGATCTCCACGGTCTCGCCCACGTCGGGGACGTGGCCGAGCATCGCCATGACGAAGCCGCCGAGCGTCTCGTACGGCCCGTCGGGCAGCTTGATGCCGGTCTCGGCGGCGAAGTCGTTGAGGTTGGTCAGGCCGTCGATCTCGATCTCGCCGGCCGGGAGGACCACGGTGTCGTCCTCGATGTCGTACTCATCCCTGATGTCGCCGATGAGCTCCTCGACCAGGTCCTCCAGGGTGACGATGCCGGCCGTGCCGCCGTACTCGTCGATCACGATGGCCAGGTGATGGCCCTCGTCGCGCATCTCCGACAGCGTGGTGAGGACGCGCTTGGAGGCGGGCACGTACTTGACCGGCCTGATCGGGACGAGCTCGCTGATCGGCTCCACGCGGCCGGTCAGCACCGGGTCCAGCAGGTCGCGGACGTGGACGAACCCGATGACCTCGTCGTACGACTCGCGGTAGACCGGGAAGCGCGAGTGGGGCATGCCGGCGGCGAGCACGGCCGCCTCGGCCAGCGGCGTGTCGGCCTCCATGAACTCCACCTCGGTCCGGGGCAGCATCACCTCGCGCACCTGGCGCTTGCCCGCGGCGAACACCTCGGCGATGAGGTGGCGCTCGTCGGCGGTCAGGTCCGTGTGGCCGACGACCATGTCGCGCAGCTCCTCGGTGGTGACCTCCTCCCGGTCGGCCTGCGGGTTGCCGCCGAGCAGCTTCACCACGCCGTCCGTGGACTTCGACAGCGCCCAGATGACCGGCCGCGACAGGGTGGCGATCGAGTCGAGGAAGGGCGCGACGAACAGCGACAGGCCCTCGGCCCGCTGCAGGGCCAGGCGCTTGGGGGCCAGCTCGCCGAGCACCAGCGACACGTACGAGATGGCCAGCGTGACGAGCACCAGCGCGAGCACCGGGGCGACGGCGGGCGGCACGCCCCAGCCCCTGAGGACCGGCACGAGCTGCATGCCGAGCCGGTCGGCGCCGAACGCGGCCGAGAGCATGGTGGCCACGGTCACGCCGATCTGCACGGCCGACAGGAAGCGGTTGGGGTCGCGGGCCAGCTTGGCAACCCGCTCGCCGCGGCGGCCCCGGTCGGCGAGCTTGCGCACCTGGCTCTCGCGCAGGCTGACCATCGCCATCTCCGCGGCCGCGAAGAAGCCGCCCACGAGAATGAAGACCAGGACGAGGGCGATGTTCGCGACGACGGTGTCAAACATGGTGGTTGGCAGCGTACTCAACGCCTTTGGGGCGTATGCTGAACGGCAAGCCGTACATAATCAAACATATTCGCACAGGAGTAGACATCATGAGGCTTCTGGTCACAGGGGGCGCGGGGTACATCGGAAGCGTCGTGGCGGCCCAGCTCGTCGAGGCGGGGCACGAGGTGACGGTGCTGGACGACCTCTCGACCGGCCACGCGGACGCGGTGCCGGAGGGCGCCCGGTTCGTCGAGGGCTCGATCACCGAGGCGGGCGACGCGCTGGCCGGCGTGGAGGCGGTGCTGCACTTCGCGGCCAGGTCGCTGGTGGGCGAGTCGGTGGAGAAGCCCGGGCTGTACTGGTCGCACAACCTCGGCGGCACGCTGGCGCTGCTGGAGGCCATGCACGAGCGGGGTGTGCGCCGCATCGTGTTCTCCTCCACGGCCGCCACGTACGGCGAGCCGGAGCGCTCCCCCATCGTGGAGAGCGACCCCACCCGCCCGACCAACCCGTACGGGGCCTCCAAGCTGGCCGTCGACACGGCGCTCACCGCCTACGCGGGCCTGCGCGGGCTCGGCGCGGTCAGCCTGCGCTACTTCAACGTGGCCGGCGCCTACGGCCGCCTCCGCGAGCGGCACACGGTCGAGACCCACCTCATCCCGAACGTGCTCAAGGTCGCCACCGGCGAGCGCGAGTCGGTGAGTGTGTTCGGCACCGACTACCCGACGGCCGACGGCACCTGCGTGCGCGACTACATCCACGTGAGCGACCTGGCCCGCGCCCACCTGCTGGCGCTCGACGCCGTCACCGAGGGACAGCACAAGATCTACAACCTGGGCAACGGCACCGGGTTCTCCGTGCAGGAGGTGATCTCGGTCTGCCGCGAGGTCACCGGCCACGACATCCCCGCCGTCGTCGGGCCGCGCCGGGCCGGCGACCCGGCCGTGCTCGTGGCGTCGTCGGAGAAGATCCAGCGCGAGCTGGGCTGGAAGGCCGAGCGGGCGTCCATCCGCGACATCGTCGCCGACGCCTGGGACGCGCTTTCCGGCGAATGACGCATGAGGCCATGCGATATGTGCTGTGATACCGAAATGTGAGGAGCTTTTCCCCATGGGTCACGAAGCTGCTCTTCGGCGCCACCGTGGTGCTCGGCAGCGTCGCGGCCGCCGCCGGAGTCGTGTTCGCCACGGCCTCATCAGCTCCCTCTGCCCCCTCGGGGTCACCCTGCCCCGGATCGGGTGAGGCGAACACCCCCGCTCCCGTCACCTCGGCCGCCCAGCCGTAGGCCGTCGCGTACGGGTGGGCGCACAGCGGGATCCACAGCACAGCGGGGTCCGCGGCACAGCGGGGTCCGCGCAAAACGAAGCGCGCGCCCCGCGGACGGGACGCGCGCCTGCTTTCAGCCGAGAGGAGCTCTCAGATGAGGCCGAGGGACTTGACCGCGTCGCGCTCGTCGGCGAGCTCGGCCACGCTGGCGTCGATGCGCTCACGCGAGAACGCGTCGATCTCCAGGCCCTGGATGATCTCGAACCGGCCGCCGGTCGCGCGGACCGGGAAGGACGAGATGAGGCCCTCGGGCACGCCGTAGGAGCCGTCGGAGACGACCGCGGCCGAGGTCCACTCGGTGCCGTTGACCCAGTCGTGGACGTGGTCGATCGCGGCGTTGGCGGCCGAGGCGGCGCTGGACGCGCCCCGCGCCTCGATGATCGCGGCGCCGCGCTTGGCGACGGTCGGGATGAAGGTCTCGCGCAGCCACTCGGAGTCGACCTGCTCGGCGGCGACCTTGCCGCCCACCTCGGCGTGGAACAGGTCGGGGTACTGCGTGGCCGAGTGGTTGCCCCAGATCGTCATGTGCTTGATCTCGGCGACCGGCACCTGGAGCTTGGCGGCGAGCTGGGAGAGCGCGCGGTTGTGGTCGAGGCGGGTCATCGCGGTGAACCGCTCGGCCGGCACGTCGGGGGCGTGCTGCTGCGCGATCAGCGCGTTGGTGTTGGCCGGGTTGCCGACGACGAGGACCTTGATGTCGTCGGCGGCGTGGTCGTTGATCGCCTTGCCCTGCGGGCCGAAGATGCCGCCGTTGGCGCCGAGCAGGTCGCCGCGCTCCATGCCGGCCTTGCGCGGCATGGCGCCGACCAGCAGGGCGACGTTGGCGCCGGCGAACGCCACGTTGGGGTCGTCGGTGATCTCGATGCCGGACAGCAGCGGGAACGCGCAGTCGTCGAGCTCCATCGCGGTGCCCTCGGCCGCCTTCACGGCCTGCGGGACCTCCAGCAGGCTCAGCTTGACCGGCACGTCCGCGCCCAGCAGCTGGCCCGACGCGATGCGGAACAGCAGCGCGTAGCCGATCTGACCGGCGGCTCCGGTGACGGTGACCTTGACGGGCGTGGCCATGGCCTTCCCCTAACTCGCAGGACGAATCATTGACTTTGGGATGCTACCCGCTCGTCACCCGCAGGCTTCCATCGCGGGCGCCTTCAGCTCCAAGGTGAAGTCGACCTTGGCGAAATACCTGGTCAACAGCTCCTTCATGACACCCATCTGGTAGAAGTCGGCGATCACCCCCTTGACCGCCTCGCAGGTCCGCACGTCGCCTCCCCGGATGCCGACGGCGTAGCGCTCGTTGCTCAGCTTCGCGCCGATGATCTTGTAGCGGAGGGGCTCGCGGCCGGCGAACCCGGCGAGGATGAGGTCGTCGCCGGGCACCGCGTCGACGCGGCCGCTGCGCAGCTTGTCCATGCACTCGGCGTAGTTGCCGGCCCGGACCGGCTCCACGTCCACGAGTGCCTGCACCTTGCCGACCGAGGGGCTGTTGACCGCGCAGATCTTGCGGCCCTTCAGGTCCTCGATCTTCTCGATGCCGGTGCCGTCGGGCACCAGCACGTCCTGGTGGGCCAGGTAGTACGGGCCGGCGAACTCCACGCCGCTCTTGTCGATGGAGTACGTGGCGAGCACGAGGTCGACGGAGCCGTCGGCCAGCATGTCGTCGCGGTTGCCGACGCTGACCCGGACGAACGAGGTGTCCTTCGCGCCGAGCTCGGCGGCGATCCGCTTGCCCAGCTCGACGTCGAACCCCTCATAGCCGCCGTCGCGCTGCAGACCGATGCCGGGCAGATCGCCCTTCACGCCGATGACGAGCTTGCCGGTGCTCGCGACCTTGTCGACGACGCTGTCGAACGCGCTCGTCGACGGGGTCGTCGAGCCGATCGCGCCCTGGCCGAAGATGCGCCGCGGCCAGTCGTTGGCGACGGCGACGGCGGCCACCACGACGGCGAGCACGGCGGCCAGGATGATCCACCGCACCTTGCGGCGGCGGCCACGGCCGCCGAGCTGGGTGGGGGGCGTGGGCGGCACGCCGGTGTGCCCGGCGGACGGCTGGTGCTCGGCCCCCCGAACCTCCGCGGGCTGCTGGTGCTCGGCCCCTTGGAACGCGGCAGGAGCCTGGTGCTCGGCTCCCTGGAACGCCGCAGGAGGCTGGTGCTCGGCCCCCTGGAAGGCCGCGGGCTGCCGGTCGGCGGGCGCCTGCTGCCCGGCGGGCAGGAGCAGCCCCGCGAGCGCCTGTCGGCCGTCCTGCGCGGGGCGGCCGGCGCGATGGTCGTGGTCGGCGCGATGGTCGTGGCCGGTCCGGTGGTCGTGGCCGGTCCGGTGGTCGTGGTCGGCGACTCCCGGCGGGGCCTCGGAGGGCAGGGCGGAGGAGCGGATGAGCGAGGTCTCGGCGTCGGGGTCGTCGGAGTCGTACCCGAACCCGCCGCCGGTGGGCGTGGAGGCCCCTCCGGTCTGGCCGGGCGCGCCGGTGTGCCCGGCCGTGCCCTGACGCGCGCCGGGCGTGCCGGTGAGAACCCCGGACGTCCCCCCGCCGTGCGTCTGGGGGGCACCGGGCGCGGACTGACCGCCGCCGGTGGTGGTGCGCGGCGCGCCGGGAGGGGCGAGGGTGGACGAGACCCGCAGGAACGGCGTGGTGTCGTCGCTGGCCACCTGGACGCCGCGGGTGAGCACCGCCGTCGAGGCCCCGGACGTCTCCGGCTGGCCGAGCAGCCGCAGCAGGATCTGGTCGGCCGAGGGCCGCTCCTCGGGCGACTTGGCCAGCGCGGAGCGCACCACGCCGCGCAGCGGCTCCGGCATCATGCTCACGTCGACCTCGTGGTTGAGGATCCGGTTGAGCACGACGGCGATCGAGTTGCCCTCGAAGGCGGCCTTGCCGGAGGCCGCGAAGGCGATGGTCGCGCCCCACGCGAACACGTCGGTGTAGGGCCCCACGTCGTCGCCGGCGATCTGCTCGGGCGCCATGTAGGCGGGGGTGCCGATGGCCCGGCTGGTGATGGTCCCGGTCGAGTCGATGATGCGGGCGATGCCGAAGTCCACCACGCGCGGCCCGTCGGCCGCGATGAGCACGTTGTCGGGCTTGAAGTCGCGGTGGATGATCGAGGCGTGGTGGATGGCGGTCAGCGCGGTCGCGGTGCCGATGGCCAGCCGGTCGAGGACCGTGCCACGCAGCGGCCCGTCGGTGTCGACGATGTCGCGCAGGGCGCGCCCGTCGATGTACTCGCTCGCGATGTACGGCGTGTCGCCGTCGAGATCGGCCTCGATGACCCGGGCGGTGCAGAACGACGCCACCCGCTTGGCGGCCTTGAGCTCCCTGGCGAAGCGGGAGCGCGCGATCTGGTCACCGCTGAACTTGACGTGCAGGAGCTTGATGGCGGCACGCTCCCCCTGCTCGTCGACGCCCAGGTAGACGATGCCCTGACCGCCCTCCCCGATCCGTCCGGTGAGCCGGAACGACCCCACCTCGCCGGGGTCGCCGGTCACCAGCGGCGAGATCTGCGGCATTCGTCTTCCCCACATTGTACTTATGACCCGATGAGGCAAACTTTACGACGCGCGGGAAGTCCTCAGGGAGGCGTTAACCGTTCTTGACTGCTCCCCCGCCCGAAAGCGGGTGATTCCTGGCTCACGCTGCCCGGCTGTCCGGCGGACGGTCGGGTCTTACGCGGTCAGCACCAGCCGGGGCCAGACCAGCCCGGACAAGCATCACGCGGGCGGAGTTCTTGTCCCTCGGGGACAGTGCTCCGCACGTGGTGCAGGTGTAGGTGCGCTCCGACAGCGGCAGCGCGTGCTTGGTTCTCGCTCCGCACCGCGCGCAGTCCATCGTGGTGTGCGCCGGATGCACCAAGCGCACGTCGCGGCCGTGCTTGCGCGCCATGGTGACCAGCCCGGCCTTGGCCGCGCCGATGGCCGCGTCTGCGGCCTTGCGCGCCATGCTCGTCTTGGCCAGGAACCTCGGCCGGAAGTCCTCCACCGCCAGCACGTCATGGTCGCGCACGACCTTCTTGGCCCACTTCCGCGCCGCGTCCTGCCGCTGCCGGGCCACCTTCCGGTGCGCCTGGGCGGCCTGCCGCCTGGCCGTGCGGTAGCCCTGGGACGCGGGCTGGCCGGGCCGAGGTTTGCGGCGGGCCATCATCCGCTGGTAGCGGGCAAGCCGTTCGGCCGCCTTTCGGCCGTGCCCGGCGTGCACGAGGTCGTGATCATCGCTGGTGGTGGTCGCGACCTGCGCCACACCCCAGTCGATCCCGATCACCCGGCCGGTCGCGGGTAACGGCTCCACCCGCGCCGCCACGACGAACGAGCAGTACCAATGCCCGAGACTGTCAAGGTAGACGCGCACCGACGACGGATCGGCGGGCAACTGCCGCGACCACACCACTGTCAGTACGATCCCGCCCGCCAGATGCAGGCGGCCATCCTTGAGCCGAAACCCGCGCCGGCTGTAGTTCAAGCTCGGCCGGGCCAGGTCCTTCTTCTTGAACCGGGGCATCCCCGCCCGCCGCTTGAGTGGCAGCCGGGCCTTGATGTCCCTCAGGGCCTTGGTCCGGGAGCGGGCGAAGTCACGGATGATCTGCTGCTGCGGCACCGACGCCCCGCCGGCCAGCCACTCATGCTCGGCCCGCCAGCCGGTCAGCAGCTTGTCCAGCCTCGCCGGACCACACTCCAGCCTTGCTTGGTGCGCGGCGCGGGAGGTGGCCACGCACTGGTTCCACACCCAGCGACACCGATCCCACTCCGCCAGCAGTCCGGCACACGCCGCAGACGACAGACGCAGCCGGTATGTGTAGCGGGCACACCCGTCGTGCCCGCCCACAGTCACTGCCACCGCCACGATCGCCAACCTACACAGCAGGACCGACAACTTTAACCGCGTTGCCGCATCACCGGTCACCACGGACCAGGAGGCCGAATTGTCCTGGCGACTATCCGGCTTTCCTAGTAGCCCTGGGCGCAGGAATCCGATTCCTCCCAATTCGAAGAACTCCGTTGCCCAATATGCGAATCACGTGGTTAGTTTTAGGTCGAGGCGCGTGAATTGTCCCCAAGCCACTCAACCGTTCCACAAGCAGTTCGAAGACCTGCCACCCGGCCGAGCAGGCTGGTAAAGGACCTGCCGGCGACCCGCTCACCGCCCCATCCAACGACACGCGGCTCGTCATCGACCACGTCCGCTAGCTTGGCCGCGGGGACAGGAACATCGGCTACCGGCGCGTCAGTACGGCAGGGCGCGGGTCTTGTACGTGGTGCGCAGGAACGGGTCCTTGAACTTGGGGAACGCCACCGTCGTCACGTCGCCGTCCGAGGTGTAGCGCATGTCCGGGTTGCTCTTCAACCAGTCGAGCCACGCCGTGGAGCAGAACTGGGCGCAGTCGCCCTTCTTGTCCATGGCCCTGATGCGCGGGATGCCGAGCGGGTCGAACGAGCGGCTGAACGGTGACGCCGCCGGGGTGTAGCCGGCCAGGAAGACGCCGCTGTGGTCGTAGGACACGTTCCCGAGCTTGCCGCGGGCGGCCCACTCCTTGTGGCTCGGCTGGTTGCCGTACGGCAGGGCCAGCGTGACCGGCTTGACGCTGGTGAGGGCGCCGATCTGCTGGGCGATCGAGCCGATCTGCTCCTCGACCTCCTGCTTCGACTTGCCGCGCAGGTTGACGTGGTCGCGCGTGTGGTTGCCGATGTCGAAGCCGTTCTGCTTGAGCCACAGCAGCGTCTCGGCCTGCTCCTCAGGCACGGTCTTGCCGAACATGTCGCGCGTCACGTAGAACGTCGCGACCGGCCGGAACCCGGGGTGCCTGGCCGCCACCTCGCGCAGGATGGCGACGGCCGTCTCCGGCTTGGGCACGCCCACCTCGTCCAGGGTGAGCTGCGACGGCGAGGAGTCGTCGAAGGTGAGCACGACCGGGTGCGCACCCGCGGGGATGTCCATCTTGCCGGTGACGAACTCGGCCGCGGTGACCGGCACGTAGCCGTCCTTGGCCAGCCGTTCGAGGTCGGCGCGGAACTGCTCGGGGGTCCTGTCGTCGGTGGTCGTCGGGTTCCTGATGACGCGGTGGAACATGAGCACCGGCACCTGGCCGAGCTCGTTCGCCTTGACCTTGGCCGCGGCCGCGAGCTTGGCCGCGCGGGTCTGCTTGGTCTGGGCCGCCGTGTCGGCCTTGCCGGTGCCGGACTTGGGCGCGGGATCACTGCCGCAGCCCGCGAGCACGACCACCGCGGCCAGGCCCACCCCGATCGAGACACGCAGTCGCATCCGAACCCCCCGAGACAGGTACGACTCCTTTGGGAGGCTCCTACCCCGGTGATCAACTACGCCACGCCCGCCGAAGTCCCAAGAGATGGCCCGGAACAGCGAAAAGGGCCGCCCTGAGGCGGCCCTTCCCCCAACGCGACGATCAAGCCATCTTCTTCTTGAGGTTCTCGTCCAGCGCGGCCAGGAAGTCCTGGGTGGTCAGCCACTCGGCGTCGCCGCCGACCAGCAGCGCGAGGTCCTTGGTCATCTGACCGCCCTCGACGGTCTCGACGCAGACCTGCTCCAGCGTGTTGGCGAACTCGGTCACCGCGGGGGTGTTGTCGAGCTTGCCGCGGTGGGCCAGGCCGCGCGTCCACGCGAAGATCGAGGCGATCGGGTTGGTGGAGGTCGGCTTGCCCTGCTGGTGCTGGCGGTAGTGCCGGGTCACCGTGCCGTGGGCGGCCTCGGCCTCGACGGTGCGGCCGTCGGGCGTCATCAGGACGGAGGTCATCAGGCCGAGCGAGCCGAAGCCCTGCGCGACGGTGTCGGACTGGACGTCGCCGTCGTAGTTCTTGCACGCCCAGACGTAGCCGCCCTCCCACTTCAGGGCCGCGGCGACCATGTCGTCGATCAGGCGGTGCTCGTAGATCAGGCCGGCCTTCTCGAAGTCGGCCTTGAACTCGTTCTCGTAGACCTCGGCGAAGATGTCCTTGAAGCGGCCGTCGTACGCCTTGAGGATCGTGTTCTTCGTCGACAGGTAGACCGGGTAGTTGCGGGCCAGGCCGTACCGCATGGACGCGCGCGCGAAGTCGCGGATCGACTCGTCCAGGTTGTACATCGCCAGGGCGACACCCGGGCCGGGGAAGTCGTAGACGTCCAGCTCGATCGGCTCGGAGCCGTCCTTCGGGGTGAAGGTCAGGGTCAGCGAGCCCTCGCCGGGGATCTTCAGGTCGGTCGCGCGGTACTGGTCGCCGAACGCGTGACGGCCGACCACGATGGGCTTGGTCCAGCCCGGTACGAGGCGCGGCACGTTCGACATGATGATCGGCTCACGGAAGATGACGCCGCCGAGGATGTTGCGGATCGTGCCGTTCGGCGACCGCCACATCTTCTTCAGGCCGAACTCCTCCACCCGCGCCTCGTCGGGGGTGATCGTGGCGCACTTCACGCCCACGCCGTACTGCTTGATGGCGTTGGCGGCGTCGATCGTGACCTGGTCGTCCGTGGCGTCGCGGTGTTCGATGCCGAGGTCGTAGTACTTCAGGTCGACGTCGAGGTAGGGAAGGATCAGCTGTTCCTTGATGAACTGCCAGATGATCCTGGTCATCTCGTCGCCGTCAAGCTCGACGACCGGACCCTCCACCTTGATCTTGGGCATGCGAATGGTTCCCCTTCAATGAATTGATGCGTCGAGGCTATCGGACCGCCGAGTCAGCGTGCGAAAAGGGACATGATGAGGGCTTTGAGCTCGTTGTTCCCCAGCAACAGGGAGGTCAGCACGAGCATGAAGCCGAACACGCCCAGCGTGACGACATCCGTCTTCTTGCTGCGCACGGCGAGCTGGCCGCCGTACCCCGCGAAGCGCAGGGCGGCGGCCACCATCACCGCGCCGCCCAGCGTGAACCCGCCCCACCGCGGGTCCACCAGCAGGGTCACGGCGACGGCCGCGACCGCACCCGCCAGGATCAGCGGGTACGGCCCCCAACTCTCATCCGATGGAGTCACCTTTCCTCGATCGGCTTCCACTTCTGGTCCCGTTCTCCGATGTACTCGCTGTCGGGACGGATCAGGCGGTTGTCGGCGTGCTGCTCGATCACGTGGGCCGTCCAGCCCGCCATGCGGCTGATCGAGAAGACCGGCGTGAACAGATCCGTCGGGATGCCGAGGTAGTGGTAGACCGTCGCGGCGTAGAAGTCGACGTTCGGGTAGAGGCCCTTCTCCTCGAGGACGACCTCCTCCATCTCCTTGGACATCCGGTAGTACGTGTCGTCGCCCGCCGCCTCCGCCAGCTCCTGCGACATGCGGCGCAGGTGCGTGGCCCGCGGGTCCTCCGTCTTGTAGACCCGGTGGCCGAAGCCCATGATCTTCTCGTGCGCGGCCAGCTTCTCCCTGACCGAGCGCGCCACGTCGTCCGGCGACAGCGACTCCAGGGTCTTCATGACCTGCTCGTTCGCGCCGCCGTGCAGCGGGCCCTTGAGCGTGCCGATGGCGGCCACGATCGCGGAGTGCATGTCGGACAGCGTGGCGGCGCACACCCGGGCGGCGAACGTGGAGGCGTTCATCGTGTGGTCGGCGTGCAGCACCAGGCAGGCGTCGAAGATCTCCACCTGGCGCGCCCCGGGCTCGCGGCCCGTGACCTGGAGCAGGAAGTTGCCCGCGATGCTCAGCTCCGGGTTCGGCTCCGGCGGGGTGCCCCCGGTCCGGGCCGCGTGGTAGCCGGCCACGAGCAGCGGCTGCTGCGCGGTCAGACGGGCGGCCTTGCGCAGGTTCGCGTCCGGGGCGATCGAGTCACGGTCGGGATCGTCCGCGGCGGACAGCGAGACGAGGCTGCGCAGGGCCTCCATCGGTTTCTGCTTCTCGGCGATCTCGGCGATGTTCGCCGCGGCGAGCGCTCCGAGCTCGCGGCCACGCGCCAGCTCTTCCCCGAAGGCGTCTAGCTCCTCCCGGTTGGGCAGCTTGCCCCGCTGGAGCAGATGGGCGGTCTCTTCGAACGTCGCTCTGCCTGCCAGGTCGTGGATGTCGTATCCCCGGTAGAACAGGCGACCGGCCTTACCGTCGATGTCGCTCAGCGCCGTGGACGCGGCTACGACGTCGGCCAGGCCTTTCGTGGGCTTGTCCGCCATGAGTGTTTCCTCCGGTTATCTTCGGTGGAAGTCTACCCGTGAGCAGGCAAAACCGTCCGCGAAGGTCCAGACCAATTTCACGTGTCATTCTCCTTATGGCAAAGGCGATTCCCCATCCCCTCGTTTGGGTAAGCCGGAGCTGTAGTAAGAGTTACGGCGGGCTACCTGGGGAGGAACTGCCGTGGAGGGGCCGTTCATACGCATCGAGGACACCGGCGAGGTGGTCCCGTTGCGCCCCGAGATCACGACGGTCGGAAGGGGCCGCGGTGTCGACATCCGGCTGACCGACCCCAGCGTGTCTCGGCTCCATGCCGAGTTCGTCAGGCGAGGACCCTACCTGTACGTCGTTGATCTGGGCCTGTCCCGCAACGGCACGCGGGTGAATGGCAGGCCGATCGCCCGGAGGGTCCTTGACGACGGCGACGTCGTCTCCTTCGGCGCGGCGCGCGGCCGCATCGGCGGGGTCCCCCGCGAGGACTTCACCCCGGAGGTCGAGCTGCGCAGGGCGGCGGCGCCGGAGCTGACCAGGCGCGAGGTGGACGTGCTGACCTCGCTCTGCCGGCCGGCGCTGTCCGACGAGGCGTTCGTGGCCCCGGCGACGGCCCGTGAGATCGCCGACGACCTGGTCGTGACGGAGGCCGCGGTCAAGCAGCACCTGCTGCGGCTGTACCAGAAGTTCCGCATCCCGGAGGGCACCAACCGGCGCACCCGGCTGGCCAACGAGGTGGTGGCGCTGGGCCTGGTCCGGCCGACCCCCGTGGTGCCGCCGCAGCGCACGGGCACCCCGGCCGACCAGCCGTCCGCGGCGGGCCGCCGGGCCTCGTAGGTCACTCCTCGCCGGCCGTCCCTCGTACGGACGGCTACGCGAAGCGGATCGCCACCGGCGCCTCGGCGAGGGGCGCCGGCAGCGCCAGCGGATCGGAGCCCGGCGTCAGCGTGCCCAACACCCGCGCCCCCGTGGCGCCGGTGCAGCTCGGCACGGTGGCGGGCAGGCCGTGCGCGGTCAGCCAGCCGAACAGCGAGAAGGCGATGGCCTCCTTGGCGCCGGCGGGCACGCCGAGCTCGTCGCTGGTGAGCAGCCGGGTGTCCGGCACGCGGGCGCGCAGCATGCCCATGAGCGTGGGGTTGCGGACGCCGCCGCCCGACACGATCACCGTGTCGAGCCGGTGCCGGCGGATCTCGGCCGCCACGGTCTCGGCGGTCAGCGCCGTCAGCGTGGCCACCAGGTCGGGGAGCGGCAGGTCGGCCTTGACGTAGCCGGGAGCGAACAACTCTTTACCCGTGGACTTCGGCGGTCGCTCGGCGTAGTACGGTTCGGCCAGCAGCTCCGCCAGCAGTGCCTCGTCCACCGTGCCGGCCGCGCCGAGCGCCCCGTCCTCGTCGTACGGCGGGGCGGCGGCGTCGATGAGCGCGCACGCCGGCCCGGTGTCGTAGGCGATCGCGGGCTCGCGCACGGTCAGGTTGGCGATGCCGCCCAGGTTGAGCGCGCCGGAACGGCCCGGCAGCCCGGCCATGAGCAGCAGGTCCAGGTACGACACGAGCGGCGCGCCCTGCCCGCCGGCCGCGACGTCGCGGGCCCGGACGTCCGAGACGACCGGCAGGCCGGTGCGCTCGGCGATCCAGGCGGGCTGGCCGAGCTGGAGCGTGCCCCTGACCCGGCCGTCCTCGACCCAGTGGAAGAGCGTCTGCCCGTGCGAGCAGATCAGCTCGGCCCGCGGCACGCGCTCCGCCGCCTCGGCGAACGCCTGGCCGATGAGGGTGTCGAGCGCGCACACCTCGCCCATGTCCACCCGGTTCGGTGGCAGGGCGGCCACGATGCGGGCCCTCAGCCCGGCCTCGTACGGCTCCTCACCGGTGTGCTCGACCACGCCGGTGAGGACGCCGTCGCTCAGCGACCAGTCCACGACGGCGCTGTCGATGCCGTCGTGCGAGGTGCCGGAGATGAGGCCCAGAACCCGCATCGCGCTCCTTGCCCGTGCTAGATGACCACGAAGCCGTTGCTGGGCTTGCTGGTCCGGTTGACCCGGTCCACGGCGACCACGTGGTAGTGGTCTCCCCGCTTGCCCTCGGGGTCGAGCCAGCGCACCTGCCGGTCGCCGGGGACGACGGCCACGAGGTTGCGGGCGTCGTCGAACGCGGCCTGGCCGGGCTTGCCGGAGAAGCGGAAGATCGCGAACAGGAACGGCTCGTCGCGCCCGGTCGCGACCGCGCGCACCTCGACGCCGCCGGAGCGGCGCAGCGCGTAGGCGAGCACGGGCCGGTGCGGCGGCTCACCGCCGGCCAGGCGCGGCACGACCGGCGCGAGCGCGGGACGCGTGTAGTGGTTGTTGACCGCCGTGCTGATCGAGCCGATGCGGTCGACGCGCACGTCGTTGGCGTTGTACCAGATGTCGCCGGACACCTGCGGGTGCGCGCGGTTGAGCGTGAGGTGGTCGGACAGCTCCGCGGGGTCCTGCCAGTCGGCCACCTGCGCCGGGTCGCCGGCCTTGTAGGCGGCCTGGCCGATCCACAGCAGCGTGTCGGTGCCGTTGGCCACGTCGGACCACCACGGGACGAGCTTGGAGTAGTCGGCGGGCGGCTGACCCATGTACCAGTAGAGCTGCGGCGCGATGTAGTCCAGCCAGCCCTTCTTCACCCAGCCGCGGGTGTCGGCGTGCAGGCCGTCGTACGACTGGCCGCCGCTCGTGTCGGAGCCGAGCGGGTCGCTGGCCTTGTTGCGCCAGATGCCCGACGGGCTGATGCCCCAGGCGACCTCCGGCTTGGCCTCGCGTACGCGCTGCTGCATCTCCGAGACCATGAGGTCGACGTTGTGCCGCCGCCAGGTGGCCAGGTCGGGGAAGCCGGCGCCGTACTGGGCGAAGGCGGCGCTGTCGTCGAAGGCCGTGGTGTTGGTCGGGTAGAAGTAGTCGTCGAAGTGCAGGCCGTCGATGTCGTAGCGGGTGAGCGCGTCGAGCATGGCGTCCTGGCAGAACTTCCGGACCTCCGGCAGGCCGGGGTTGTAGTAGAGCTTGCCGCCGAACGGCAGGATCCAGTCGGGGTGCTTGCGGCCGGGGTGGTCCGGGTGCAGCTTGGACGGGTCGGTCTGCATCGACACCCGGTACGGGTTGAACCAGGCGTGGAAGGCCAGGCCGCGCTTGTGGGCCTCGGCCACGGCGAAGCCGAGCGGGTCGTAGCCGGGGTCCTGCCCCTGCACACCGGTCAGCCAGTGCGACCACGGCTCGAACGGCGACGGCCAGAACGCGTCGGCGGTCGGCCTGATCTGCACGAACACCGAGTTGAGCCTGCGCTGCACGGCCAGGTCGGCCCAGGCGATGAACTCGGCCTTCTGCTCGTCGGCGGACAGCCCCTGCTTCGAGGGCCAGTTGATGTTGGCCACCGACGCGATCCACATGCCGCGCATCTGGTGCAGCGGCGGGACGTACGCGGCCCCCTCGGCGGTGGGGCTGGTGGTCGGGTCGGCGTAGGCGGGCAGTGGCACCGTGGACGTGGCGGCGGCGAGGGCGAGACCTTTGAGGACTGTCCTTCTGCTCGGCATGGGGGGTGGCCTCTCGGAAGCGGTTGTGTCGAGGGCGACGATGACAGAAAATTACCTTCAGTTCAATAATCGTGAAGGAAAATGCCGCGCACGCCTGCCCCGGCGTCACCGGTGACATCATCGTCCCCCACAGCCGCCTGGTCACGGGACCGGCGAAGGAGGTCCCATGACCACTGACCTGTACGGGCTCGCGTACGCCGTGCTGCAACCCGGCTACGACGGCGTGGAGGTTCCCGACTGGATGCGCCGGGCGCTGGGCGAGGGCCTCGGCGGCGTGGTGCTGTTCGCCCGCAACCGGCCGGACGCCGAGGTGGTGCGCCGCCTGCGCGCCGAGAACCCCGCCGTCGTCGTGGCCGTGGACGAGGAGGGCGGCGCGGTGACCCGGCTGGAGGTCGAGCGGGGCAGCTCGTTCCCCGGCAACCGCGCCCTCGGCGTCGTGGACGACGTGGAGCTGACCGAGCGGGTCGGCCGCCAGATCGGGCGGATGCTGGCCGAGGCCGACATCACGCTCGACTACGCGCCCTCGGCCGACGTCAACGCCAACCCCGCCAACCCCGTCATCGGCGTCCGCTCGTTCGGCCCCGAGCCGGACCTGGTCGCCCGGCACACGGCCGCGTACGTGCGGGGCGTGCAGGGCGCCGGGGTCGCGGCCTGCGCCAAGCACTTCCCGGGGCACGGCGACACCATCACCGACTCGCACCTCGACCTGCCCACCGTGCACGTCACGCGCGAGACGCTGGCCGAGCGCGACCTGCCGCCGTTCCGCGCCGCCGTCGAGGCCGGCGTCCGGTCGATCATGTGCGGTCACCTGCTCGTCCCCGCCCTGGACCCCGACGCGCCCGCGACGCTCAGCCGGACGATCCTGACCGGGCTCCTCAGGGACGAGCTCGGCTTCGACGGGATGCTCGTCACGGACGCCATCGAGATGCGGGCGGTCGCCGCGCTGCACTCCCCCGGCGAGATCGCGGTGCGCGCGCTCGCGGCCGGCGCCGACGCCGTCTGCGCCGGCCTGGTCACCGAGGACGGCCTGGCCGAGCTGCGCTCCGCCGTCGTGGCGGCGGTCCGGGACGGCGTCCTGCCGGAGGAGCGCCTGGCCGAGGCGGCGTCGCGGGTGCGCGCGGTCTCCCGCTGGTACGCCGAGCAGGCGGCGGCCCGCGAGAAGGCCGTCGCCGACGCCGACCCCGGCGTGGGCCTGGAGGCGGCCAGGGCGGCCCTGACCACGACCGGCACGGCCCGGCTCACCCGTTCGCCGCTCGTCGTGGAGGTCAACACGCGGCTCAGCCAGGCCGTGGACCCGTCCATGCCGACGGGCCTCACGGCGGCGCTGGCCGAGCTGCTGCCGGGGACCGAGCGGGTGCGCATGACCGACGGGGGCGAGCTGCCGCCGTTCGACGAGCGGCCCGTCGTGCTCGCCGTCCACGACGCGGCCCGGCACGCGTGGGTGCGGGAACGGGTGGAGCAGGCCGTACGGGCGCGGCCGGACACGATCGTGGTGGACACCGGCATCGCCGGGCCGCCCCAGGGCGCGGCGCACGTCGCCACGCACGGCATCTCCCGCGTGTCGGCGCGCGCGGCGGCCGAATGGCTGACCCGATGACCGACCGCCTCGCCGGTGGACCCGACGGCCTCGCCATCGGCCCCGACCGCCCCGCCAGTGGGACTGACCACCCCACCGGTGGGACTGACCGCCCCGCCGGTGGGTCCGTGGACGGGGCGGGGGCGGGGGCGGGGACCGGGGTTGCCCGTCCGAGCCGGGCCGCCCTGCCTCCCGAGCCCGCCAACCCCGCCGCCGCCGTCCGCGCCGTGCTCCCCTCCCTCACCCCGGCGGCGCGGGCCATCGCCCGCATCATCCTCGACGACCCCGAGCTGGTGGTGCGCAGCACGATCACCGAGTTCAGCTCGGTGTCCGGCACGAGCGAGGCGACGATCGTCCGCACGGCCCGGGTGCTCGGCTACAGCGGCTACTCCCAGTTGCGGTTCGCGCTGGCGGCGGCCGTGGCGGTCGCCAAGGAGCCCGAACGCCTCGTACCGGGCGACCTCGGCCCCGAGGACCCGCTCACCGACGTGATCGCCAAGGTCGCGCGGGCCGAGTCGGAGGCGCTGGCGGACACGGCCGCGCAGCTCGACCCCGAACAGCTCGGCGAGGTGGTCACGGCCATCGCCGCCGCCCGCCGCGTGGACGTCTACGGGGTCGGCGCGTCGGGCCTGGTGGCGGCGGACATGTCGCAGAAGCTGCTGCGGATCGGCCTGTCGAGCCACCCGTTCGCGGACGCCCACCTGGCGCTGACCAGCGCCGCCCTGCTCAAGGAGGGCGACGTGGCGGTGGCCATCAGCTGCAGCGGGGAGACGCCCGACGTGCTCGTCCCGGCCCGCACGGCCGCCGAGGCCGGCGCCATGGTCGTGGGCATCACCAACAACCCGCGCTCGACGCTGGCGGGCCTGGCCCACCACACGATGGTGTCGGCGGGACGGGAGACCGCCTACCGGCCGGGGGCGCTGGCCAGCCGCATCAGCCAGCTCCTGATCGTGGACTGCGTGTTCGTCGGGCTCGCCCAGCGCACGTACGACACGGCGGACGCCGCCATCCGTGCCACCCGCGAGGCCACGGAGCGCTACCGCCTCCGCTGACGCCCGCACGAGCACGGTCCTCACGGGGGGCACTTCGCGCGGAGCGGCGCTCGGGCAGCGCCCCTGTGTGGGGGCCTACCGCCCCCCGGTCCTGGCTGACTCGGTGAGGACGTCCTTGGCGAGGACGGACAGGCGCTTGCCGGGAGAACGGGAGGTGGGGTGCTGCACGGCGTACCACCGGAACGTCCATGGCGGTGTGCCCGTGGGCAGGTCGCCCGGGCGCGGGGACCGGAGCACGGCGCGGTCAGTGGGAGTCCGGTCTGGGGATGCGGACGCCGGCGGCGCGGAGCTTGGTCTCGACGAGCGCGACCCCCTGGGCCGCGGCCGATCCCTGCTCCTCGCCGTGAAGGGAGATCAGCTTGTACCGGGTCGCGGCCTCGGTGCGGGCTTGCAGACCGGTCACGATCTTCAGGTGTTCGGGGTTGGCGAGGAAGTGGTCGGCCATGGCGGCGGCGAGCTCGGCGATGCGCGGGTCGTCCGGTTCCCAGGCCGCGGCTTCGGCGCCGCGCTTGATCAAGGCGACGAACCGGGGGTCTTCGAGGGCGTGCTCGACATGGGTGAGGTAGTCGTCGAAGCCCTCGGGGACCAGGGCCGTGGCCAGCACCCAGCCCTCCCTGGTGGCCGCCACCTCCTCCGCGGGGAAGCCGAGACCGGACAGCCGCTCCAGCAGCGCCACCGCGCGGTCGGGCAGCAGGGCCCGGTCGCCGTCGGCGAGCCGGTGCAGCGTGTCACGTCGCGCGATCAACTCCTCGATGCGCTCGGTGAGCTGCCGCTCGACGTCGGCGAGCGCGGCGGCGAACCGCTCGGCGTCGGCGTCCAGCAGGGGCCCGATCTCGGCCAGCGGCACCCCGGCGGCGGCCAGCGTCCGGGTCTGCACCAGCCGCAACAGCTCGGCCGATCCGTACCGCCGGTAGCCGGAGCTGTCGCGCTCCGGCTCCTCGACCAGCCCGAGCTTGTGGTAGTGCCGCACCGTCTTCACCGTGACACCGACGAATGCCGCCGCCTGCCCGATCGTGACTCCGTTCCTCATCTGCTCAGCCTGCCTTATCTGCTCAGCCTGCCTTGTCTTCGAGCCCGCCCCGCGTTCAGGGCTGAGCCGGACCGGCCTGCCCGCCGCCGAACACCTCGTCGACGAGCCTCTGCTGGGCGCTCTGGAACGCCGTCGCGATGGACAGGTCGGCGTCGTCCACACAGTTCAGTGCGGCGGTCAGGGTCCTGCTGCCGTCGGGGGTGCTGTACATCAGCGTGGCGTAGCCGGCCATGCCGCCGTTGTGGGTGATGACGGTGCCGCCGCCGGCGGTCTTCTGCACGAACACGCCCAGGCCGTAGCCGACCTTGGTCTCGGGCGTGCACATCTCGGCCAGCAGCGGGGCCGGCAGCAGCTCGCCGCCCATCAGCGCGGAGATGAACGTGTGCAGGTCGCGCGTGGTCGAGATCATGTCACCGCCGGTGGAGACCCAGGAGGGGTTGTGGCGGGTGATGTCGACCGTCCTGGTCCGGCCGTCCTCCTCGTGACGGTAGTAGGCGTGGGCGTGCGGCGCGGGGATCTCCGGCGAGGCGTCCGGCACCACGGTGCCCGACAGGCCGAGCGGCTCCAGGATCAGCCGCCGCATCTCCTCGGCGAAGGACCGGCCGGTGACCTTCTCGATCAGCAGCCTGACCAGCACGTAGTTGGTGTTGGAATAGCTCCAGTCCGTCCCCGGCTCGAACCGCGCCGGCCTGGACAGCGCCAGCCGTACCAGCGCCTCGGGCCGGTAGGCGTGGAAACGGTCGTCCAGCCACTCCTTCCCCAGGGGGCCGTAGGGCATGGGGATCCCCGGCGCGAGCGTCCCGTCGTCCTGGACCTCGCCGGTGAAGTTGAACAGCCCGCTGGTGTGCTGCAGCAGCATCCGCACCGTGATCTGCTCGTCCAGGCCGAACTCGGGCAGGTGGTCGGCCACCGGGGCGTCCAGCTCGATCCTGCCCTCGGCCACCAGGCGCAGCACCAGCGCCGCGGTGAAGGTCTTGGTGTTGCTGCCGATCCGGGCGTGCCCGTCGATCGGCGGCTTCGCGGTGCCGCCCAGCTCGGCCACCCCGGCGCTGGCGGCCCACTCGCCCCGCTCGTCGTGCACCCGCAGCGTGATCCCGGTGAAACCGGAGCCGACGATCTCCTCGATCGCCTTCCGCAGCTCCGGGCGATCCTGCCCGGCCGCGGCCTCCGGCACGGCCCCGCCGTCCGCGGTGGCCGCCTCGGCGGCGTCGAGGGCCGCGGTGATCTTGCGGGCCATCTCGGCCATGGTGGGGCTCGGCTCACCCTGACGGGTCCGGGCGGCGGCGTCGACGGCGACGAGGACGGTGCCGCGGAAGTTGCCGGCCTCGGCCGGGTCCCGCTCCTTCAGCAGGCTCATGGCTGCCGTCAGGGCCGGCAGCACCTGGTCGGCGAGCTCGGCGGTGGACGTGCCCTTCAGGTCGACGTCCTTCGCCTTCACGGCGAGCACGTGCCCGACCAGGCCGGTCGCCGACGCCAGGGCGAGGGCGCCGTCGGTGGCGACCCTGTGGGGCCGGCCGGCGGCGCCGGCGGCGGCCATCAGCGAGACCGCGCCGTACGCGGCGGTCCGCAGGGTGCTCTTGTCCTGGTCGGAAAGGGTGAGGGACATGGTGGTCGGCTCCTTCTGATCTGCTGTGTCCGGGGCGACGTCGTGTCGCTGCGGCGAGCTTCCACCCTGACCCGAGGTCAACCTCAACCGTGATCTGGATCACAGTCGCAGCGCGTCGCGTGGGTGGCGAGAACTCGATCCGCCACATCGGGAAAAGACGGACATGACACAAACGCACCCGGCGGACCCAGCTGAGGTGGACACGGCTGAGGTGGACACGGCTGAGGTGGACACAACTGAGGTGGACGCAGCCGAGGTGGACGACGCCGAGCTGATCCGCTGGTCACGGGAAGACCCGGAACGGTTCGCCGGCCTGTTCGACCGCTACATCGAGCGGATCCACCGCTTCGTCGCCAGGCGGCTCGGCACTCAGGCGGCCGACGACATCGCGGCCGAGACGTTCCTGACCGCCTTCCGCAGCCGCGCCTCCTACGACCCCGCCCAGCGGCTCGCCGGCCCCTGGCTCTACGGCATCGCGACCAACCTCATCGCCAAACATCGGCGCGGCGAGGAGCGGTTCCTGCGGGCCCTGAGCCGTACCGGCGCGAACCCGCTGTCCGAGCCGCCGATGGCCGACACGGTCGTCGGCCGCGTGGCCGCGCAGGAGGTGGACCGCCGGCTCGCGGGGGCGCTGGCGTCCATGTCCTCCGCCGACCGCGACGTGCTGCTGCTGGTGGCGTGGGGCGAACTGACGTACGAGGAGGTCGCGGCGGTGCTCAAGGTGCCGATCGGGACGGTCCGCTCACGTCTCCACCGAGCGCGCAAGAAGGCACGGGTCGCCCTCGGGGGCGACGATCCGACACGAGAGGTCGCATGATGGACGAGATCAAGCAGTTCCTCGGGACCACCCCGGTGATCACCCGCGAGGCGAAGGACGCGGCACGCGCCCAGCTCATGCGGGCGATGCGCGAACCGCTCCCCCGGCCGGCGAGGCGGCGCACGTTCCGCATCCCGCGCCTGGCCTGGCGGTTCGGGATCGCCACCGTGGCGGCCTCGGCCCTGCTCGTCGGCTACGGCATGGTACGCGGCGACGACCGCTCGACCGCGTACGCCGACGTCAGGGAGCTCGGCGAGCGGGCCGCCAAGGCGGCCGAACGCGACCACGACGAGGCCTACACGAGAACCCCCTCTCCGGGGCAGTGGCTGTACGTGAAGGAGTCGCTCGCCCCGCTGATCGCCGAGCCCCGGCCCGAGGTGGATCTCGACAAGCGCGAGACCCTGGAGCTCTGGTACAGCCTGGACGGCGAGCGACTGGCGATGGACGACGGCACGGGTAAGATCATCATCGAGAAGGTGGGCACCGGTCTCAAGGGCGCCGACCTGGCGCAGGAGCCCGTCACGCCCGACGCGGTGCTCGCCAAGGTCAGGGCGTCCGTCGCCGCGACTCCCGCCTCTCCGTTCGAGATGGGGATGCCCGAGCAGGAGCGCGCGTTCCAGACGATCAGCACGCTCATGGGCGGGCAGCCGCTCACCCCGCAGGTCCGCGCGGCGCTGTTCCGGGCCCTGCCGAAGATCGACGGTGTCTCGGTCAAGCAGGACGCCGTGGACGCCGCGGGCCGCCACGGCGTCGCCTTCGCCTACACCGGGGTGCGGGAACGTTTTGAGATCATCGTCGGCGCCGAGGACTACCGCTTCCTCGGCGTCTACGGCGAGAACGTCGCCGACCACCCGTTCCCCGGCGAGGGCGGACCGGCCGCTCCGCCCGAGGTCATGAAGTTGGCCGGGACCGTCAAGGCGGGCGCCCCCCTGGTGTGGTCCGCGCACCTGGAGACGAAGGTCGTCGACAAGCCGGGGACCCGTCCCCAGCAGTAGGCACCCGCGGGGAGCGCGCGGGCGGTGATCCCGGTAGGTAGGGTCGATCGCAGGGCCGGGAGAAGGGCTGGTGACGCGGTGGCCGACTCCGACGGACGGGACCTCCGGTTGCGCGGCTACTGGGACCGCCAGGCCGTGACCTATGACCGGCGGATGGCGTTCGCCGAGCGCCGTTTCTTCGGCGACACCCGCGAGTGGCTCTGCCGCCAGGCCGCCGGCGAGGTGCTGGAGGTCGCGATCGGCACCGGCCTGAACCTCGCGCACTACCCGGACGACGTGCGACTGACCGGCGTCGAGTGGAGCGAGGCGATGCTCGCGGTGGCCAGGAGCCGCGCCCACTCACTCGGCGTTCCGGCCGACTTGCGGCAGGCCGACGCGCAGGCGCTGCCGTACCCCGGTGCCTGTTTCGACACGGTGGTCTGCACGTTCGCGCTGTGCGCGATCCCGGACGAGTCGCGGGCGCTCGCCGAGATGAACCGCGTGCTGCGGCCGGGCGGCCTGCTCCTGCTGGCCGACCACGTCGCCTCGTCCTCCTGGCCGGTCCGGGTCCTGCAGGCGGCGGCCGACCTGGTGAGCGTTCCGTTGCAGGGCGAGCACTTCCGCCGCCGGCCGCTGCCGCGGGTCACCGCCATGGGGTACGTGGTGGAGCGGCACGACCGGTTCAAGCTCGGCGTGATCGAGCGCTTCGCCGCCCGCAGACCCACCACCTGACGAAGGCTCACGCGTCCGGGTCGAGGGCGGGCCGTGCGGACAGGCGGTCCAGCCATTCCGTCAGCAGTCGCTGTTCGGCGCGGCTGAGGACGCTCTGGTCGGGCAGCGCGGCGCGCAGGGCGCGTGCGGCGCCGGCCGGGCCCTGTTCGCGCACGGCCGGTTCCTGGGTGGTGACGGTGATGATCATCGCTTCGCGCAGTTCGAGGAGGAGTGCGGGGTCGCGCTGGGACTCGGGCAGGGACAGCCAGGTCAGGACGGCGCCGCGGGCGGTGGCGTGGATGATCTGGGCCGCGAGGCCCTCCTCGACGCGCAGCCGGCCCGCGACGGCCAGGCGGCGGATGCGCTCCATGAGGAGTTGGAGGCCGGCCCGGAAAGCGGTGGTGGACCTGGCGGGTTCGGCGTACATCAGCGCGTACAGCGCGGGGTTGGCCAGTCCGAACTCGACCGCGATGTCCCAGCCGACGCGTAGTTCCTTGATCGGGTCCTGCGGGTCGGGGTCGATGTGCTTGGCGGCCAGGAACCGGGTGAAGCCGTGTTCGGCCACAGCGTCCAGCAGCCCCTCCTTGTCGCCGAACAGCCGGTAGAGGGCCGGTGGCTGCAGACCGGCGGCGTCGGCGACCGCGCGGGTGGTGATCGCGTCGCGGCCCCCCCGTTCCAGCAGGTCGATCGCGACGTCGATGATCCGGCGGCGGGTCTGCTCGCGCGCCGTGGCACTGGGCCCTGCGGCGTCTGGATCAACCGGCATCCACCAATGATAACGCGATCCGGATACCGGGGTTATTATCGATGTTATCGAACACTGGTTAACGTCGTTATTATCGATGCGTCCACCAGAAGCACCAGTGCGAGGAGCATCGTCATGCCCGACCGTCTGCGGATCATCGGAGTGGAAGAGACCGTCGTCGTACCCGCCGTCCTCGAGGCGTACCAGCGGGCGGGATCGCCGCGGATCCCCGCCCGCGGCTTCGGCGACAGCCCGATCGCCAGGAACCTCCGCGAGGTCGGTGAGCAGCGGCTGGCCCACATGGACGACCAGGGCATCGACGTCGCCGTGCTGTCCCTGTCGTCGCCGGGCGTGCAGGACCTGCCGGAGGCCGACGCGATCACGGTGGCCCGTGAGGCCAACGACCAACTCGCGGAGATCGTCGCCTCCCGCCCCGACCGTTTCCAGGCGTTCGCCGCGATCCCCACCCAGTCGCCGGCCGCGGCCGCGGCCGAGCTGGAGCGCGCGGTGCGCGAGCTGGGCTTCCCCGGAGCCATGCTGTACGGCCGCACCGGGGACAAACTGGCCGACCACCCGGACAACGACGAGGTGTACGCCACCGCGCAGCGGCTCGGCGTGCCGCTGCACTTCCACCCGCAGATGCCGGTCCAGCCGGTGATCGACGCCTACTACTCCGGCATCGGCCCGATCGGCACGCCGCTGGCCGGGGCGGCGATCGGCTGGTACTACGACCTGGGCGTGCAGTACCTCCGCATGATCTTCTCGGGGGTCTTCGACCGCTTCCCCGACCTGCAGGTGATCGCCGGGCACTGGGGCGAGGTCGTCCTGTTCTACCTCGACCACACCGGATTCTTCGCCCAGGCCGGCGGCCTTCAGCGACCGCTCGCGGACTACTTCACGCAGAACTTCTGGGTCGCGGGCAGCGGCACCAACAGCCCCCGCTACCTGCGCTGGACCGCCGAGGTCATGGGCACCGACCGGATGCTGTACTCCACCGACTACCCCTTCACCTACGGCTCCCGCCCCGGCGGCTTCCCCTATGTCGACACCAGCAAGGGCGCCGCCCGATCCTTCCTGGAGGACGCGCCCTTCACCGACGAGCAGAAGGCCGACATCGCCCACCGCAACTGGGAACGCCTCACCGCCCGCGCCGAGACGCTGTCCCCCGTGCGAGCTACCCGCGAGTGTCCACCGCACGGGGACGACTCCCGACCGCCGAATCTCTAGCGTTTCCGGCGTAGCGACGGCATCCCGTCGCCAAGTCCCCCAGCCAGGGAGTCGTCATGCGGTTGTTGAAACAGCTCGTGCCCGTCGCGCTGGTCGCCTTCGCCGGCGGCGCGATCGTGGGCGCGGTGCAGGGAAACCCACTCCTCACCCTGCTCCTCGGCCTCGCGACGGCCGTGCTCGCCGTACTCGTCTACGCCCGCGTGGTGCGGTGGTCCGAGCAGCGCGCGCCGGTGGAGGTGGCGGCGCGAGGCGCCGCCCTCGCCGTCGCGCGAGGGACGCTGATCGGGGTCGCGCTGTTCGCGGCCGTCATCGTGAACATCGCCTTCATGGGCGGCTACCGGATCGACGGCCTGGGATCACCGGCGGGCGCGGCCGGGCTGCTCGGCTTCATGGCCGCCGCCGCCGTGACGGAGGAGCTGCTGTTTCGCGGCATCCTGTTCAGGATCGTCGAGGAACGCACGGGTACGTGGCCGGCGCTGGCGCTGACCGCGCTGCTGTTCGGCCTGTCGCACCTGTTCAACCCGCACGCCGACCTGTGGGGCGCGATCGCCATCGCGATCGAGGCGGGCGGCATGCTCGCCGCCGCCTACGCCGCCACCCGCACCCTGTGGGTGCCGATCGGTGTGCACTTCGGCTGGAACTTCGCGGCGGCCGGCATCTTCGGCACCGAGGTCTCGGGCAACGGCGCGACGCAGGGGCTGCTGCACGGCGTGACCTCGGGTCCCGCCCTGCTGACGGGCGGCTCGTTCGGGCCGGAGGCGAGCCCGTACGCGGTGGTGTTCGGCCTGCTGCTGACAGTCGCGTTCATGTGGCTGGCCCGCCGGCGCGGCAACGTGGTCCCGATCCGGCGCGGCGCGACCGCTACGCTCGCCCGATGATCGATCTACGGCGGATCACGGACCTGTGGCGGCGCTGCGACGTCGTGGTCCGGGATCTGCCGTTCGGGCTGCTGCTGGCCGTCGCGTCGCTCCTGCCGGCGCTGCACGGCAAGGGGACGCAGGTCGGCGACCTGCCGGCCCGGCCCTTCGACGCGCTGGCGTTCGTGGTGATCGCCCTGGAGTCCCTTCCGCTCGCCGTGCGCCGGCGGTGGCCGGCCGTGTGCCTGGCGCTGGTGTCGCTCGGCTTCGTCCTCGACCAGCTCCGCGCCTACCACGTGTTCACGAGCAGCGCGATGCCCATCGCGCTCATCAGCGCGGGCGCCCACCTGGAGCGCCACCGGCGCGCCACCGTGGTCCTCCTCTCCGTGGCGTACGTGCCGCTGGCACTCGCGCTCGGCCGGATCGGCGCGAGCGAGAGGGTGGAAGGTTACGTGGTCTTCTACCTGGCCCTGGCCCTCGCGTGGGGCATCGGGGCCTGGCTGCGCTCCACCCGCGCCGCCGAGGCGGAACGCCGCCGCCACGTCGCCGAGGCCACCCGCGCCGCCGAACGCACCCGGATCGCCCGCGAGCTCCACGACGTCGTGACGCACCACGTGACGGCGATGGTCGTGCAGGCCGAGGCGGCCCGTTACCTGACGGCCGCGCCCGATCGCCTCGACGCGACGCTGAGCGCCGTCACCGACACCGGCCGGCGGGCCATCGGCGACCTGCGGCACATGCTCGACCTGCTCAAGGCCGATCACGACACCGACGTCGGCATGCCGTCCGCGGGCGAGCTCCGCACGCTCGTGGAGCAGACCCGCCAGGCCGGGCAGCCGGTGGAGTTCGCCGAGGAGGGCAACCCGGCGGAATCGGCGGGCAGCGCCGAGTTCGTGACCTACAGGGTCGTCCAGGAAGCCCTGACGAACGCCCTCAAACACGCCCACGGCAGTCCCACCACGGTCCGGGTGCGCTACGGCGAGAAGGAGATCAGCGTGGAGGTCGGCACCGACGGCCTCGGCTCCCGGGCCGGCTCTCCCGGCGGGAGCGGGCGGGGCCTGGCCGGGCTCCGGGAGCGGGTGGACGCCCTGGGCGGCGAGTTCAGCGCCGGTCGGCAGGCGGGCGGCGGCTTCGTGGTACGGGCCCGCATCCCCGCGGGGAGCCGGTCGTGAGCGCGCCGGTCCGGGTCCTGGTCTGCGACGACCAGGCGCTGATCCGCACCGGCTTCGCGACGATCATCGACGCGCAACCCGATCTGGAGGTGGTGGGCGAGTGCGGTGACGGCCGCGCCGCGGTGGAGCTCGCCCGGCGGATGAGCCCCGACATCGTCGTGATGGACGTGCGGATGCCGGTGCTCGACGGCATCGAGGCCACCCGCCTGCTGGCCGGCGCCGGGGTCGAGTCCCCGATCAAGGTGCTGGTGGTGACGACGTTCAACCTGGACGAGTATGTCTACGAGGCGCTGCGCGCGGGGGCGAGCGGGTTCCTGCTCAAGGACGCGCCGCCGGCGCAACTGCTGCACGGCATCCGCACCGTCGCCTCGGGCGCCGCGCTGCTGGCGCCCGAGGTGACGCGGCAGCTCGTCGGCAGGTACGCGTCCCGGATCCGCCCGGCCCAGGACACGCCCGGCGACACCGCGTTGACGCCGCGGGAGCTGGAGGTGCTGCGCCTGATCGCCGACGGGCTGTCCAACAGCGAGATCGCCGCCACGCTGGTGATCAGCCAGGAGACCGTCAAGACGTACGTGTCGCGCATCCTCACCAAGCTCGGCCTGCGTGACCGCGTGCAGGCGGTGGTCTACGCCTACCGCAGGGGCCTGGTGACCTGAGGCACGGCGTCCGTGCGCGACGACCGGGCGAAGACGGTGTCGAGCAGGCTGACGAGCCGGTCGAGCTGTTCCGGGTCGAGGCGGTCGGTCGCGGGCGCCAGGGCGCGCCGGATGTCGTCCTCCACGCGCTGGGCGAGTTCGAGCCCGGCCGGGGTCATGTACACCTCGACGACCCGGCCGTCCTCGGGGTTCTTGCCGCGGGTCAGCAGCCCTCGGCGCTGGGCGCGGTCGATGAGGCCGGACATCGTGGACTTGTCCAGGCCGAGGTAGGTGGCCAGGTCGGTGACGCGGGCGCGGCGGTCGCGCAGGATGCCGAGCACCCGTAGCTGGGTGAGCGACAGATCGTGCTCGCCGCCGATGCGGGTCAGCACGCCTGCCACCTCGAAGGTGGTCCGGACGAGGGCGTCCATGACGTCGTCGGCGGTGGTCATGCCGTCATGCTAGCCCGGTTGACATGGTTTGTATTCCCAACCATTATGTCGGTAGTTGGTATTACAAACCATCTCACGGAGGTCACCATGCACGCTGCCGTCATCCAGGCATCCGATGCCCCGCCGGTCTATCGCGACCACCCCGACCCCGCGCCCCGCCACGGCGACGAGCTGGTCGTCGAGGTCCTCGCGGCCGGGCTGCACCATCTGACCAGGGCCAAGGCGAACGGCTCGCACTACTCCAGCGGCGGCGCGTACCCGCTCGTCCCCGGCGTCGACGGCGTGGTGCGCGACGAGGAGGGCAACGTCCGCTACGTCGTCCTGGACGACACAGCACTGGGGACGTTCGCCGAGCGCACCCTCATCGATCCTCGCCGCAGCGTGATCCTGCCCGGCGGCATCGACCCCGTGCGCATCGCCGCCGCGATGAACCCGGCCATGTCGTCCTGGGTCGCGCTCCGCCGGCGGGTCGACTTCCACGCCGGTCAGCGCGTCCTCGTCCTCGGCGCCACCGGCAACGCCGGACGGATGGCGGTCCAGATCGCCAAGCTGTTCGGCGCCGCCCAGGTCATCGCCGCCGGCCGCGACACCACCCGCCTGCGGGCGCTCACGGCGCTCGGCGCCGACGAGACGATCGCCTACGACCGGATCGGCCAGGCGGCCGACGTCGACGTGGTCATCGACTACGTGTGGGGCGAGCTCGCCGCCGGCGCCATGATCCCGATGCTCACCGCCCGCGCCGACCGCACGGCCCCGCTGACCTGGATCCAGATCGGATCGATCGCCGGCCAGACCGCGCCGATCCCCTCCGCGGCACTGCGCTCCGCCCGCATGCGGATCGTCGGCAGCGGCATCGGCTCGGTCCCCGCCCGCGACTTCCTCGCCGAGCTGCCGGAGCTGGCCGCGGCGGTGACCGCGGGCGCGATCGACGTACGGGCCCGCGCCGTACCCCTCGCCCAGGTCGCGCAGGCATGGACCACCGAGAGCGACGACCGCGTCGTCCTCGTCCCCTAGTCGCCCCTCACCCGGGCGGGCTCGACGTCGATCATGACGATCCTGCTGTGCCGGTAGCCGTCCAGTTCCGTGTCGTTCCCCGGATCTGCGGGCCTGATCCGGCTGAACCTGAACGTGCCGTTCGTCTCGTTGACGTCGACGACGAGCCTGAGCGCGGTGGGCGGCTCCAGGGCGTGAACGCCCTTGCCGAACTCCAGGGCGAACGCGATCCCGTGCACGAGCAGGGTCCGCTGGTCCTCCTCGCTGATCCACGGAGCGCCCTCGTCGTCCAGCACGACGTCCACCGGGACGTGGTCCTCCAGGTGCAAGGACGTCAGGGTGCGCTCCCAGGACGTGAGGTCGTCCTGGGCCGCCGGGGCGCGTTCGGCACGCTCGGCGTCCGATTCCCAGGTCACCACCTCGCCCCGGCGGACGATGCCGTCCGTCAGACACTCGCGAAGGCCGGGTGACAGGCCGCCGGGCGGTTCGGCGACCGCCAGCCCGTTCATGATGCCGAGCAGGTCGGCCGCGGCGTCGTTCATCCTCATGGTCAGCACGCCTGCCATGATCGCGAACGGCACCCCGGACGGCCACTCGCTTTCGCGTACTCGTCCCGGATCGCCGGGGTCCTCGGCGTGCCGGTCCCCGCTGTCGCCGGGGGCGCGGGCGACACTGGGATCCAGCACGTGAAGGGGACGCGGTGAGCGTACGAGAAGCGACATTCGACGTTCTGCGGCGGGCCGGGCTGACCACGGTCTTCGCCAATCCGGGATCCACGGAGGTCACGCTGCTCGGCGGGCTGCCCGACGACCTGACGTTCGTGCTGGGCCTGCACGAGGGCTCCGTGGTGGGCATGGCCACCGGGTGGGCGATGGGGCACGACGCGCCGGCGCTCGCCGTGCTGCACACCACGGCCGGGCTCGGCAACGCGGTGGGCGCCATCGCGACCGCCCGCGTCAACCGGGTGCCGCTGGTCGTGCTCGTGGGCCAGCAGGACCGGCGGCACCTGGCACTGGAGCCGTTCCTCGCGGGACGGCTGACCGGGCTGGCGGGCGACTACCCGGTGTGGGCGGACCAGCCGGTCCGGGCCCAGGACGTGCCGGGCGCCGTGGCGCGGGCCGCCCACGAGGCGGTCACGTTCCGGGGGCCGGCGCTGGTGGTGGTGCCGATGGACGACTGGGACGCGCCGTACGAGGGGGAGATCCTCGCCGCGCCGGCCCGTCTGCTGCGCCCGCCCGCACGTCCGGGCGCGGGTGACGGCGGGGGCTCGACGGGTGACCTGACGCCGCTGGCCGAGCTGCTGGGCGGGGCGCGGGCGCCGGTCGTCGTCGCGGGCGCGGGGGCGTGCCGCGCGTGGGAGCCGCTGGTCGCGCTCGCCGAGCTGCTCGGGTGCCCGGTGTGGCAGGAGCCGTTCGGGGCGCGGGCCGGGTTCCCGCAGGACCATCCGCTGTTCGCGGGCGTGCTGCCCGCCGACCGCCCACGGCTGCGGGCGGCGCTGGCCGGACACGACGTGGTGCTCGCCGTCGGCGCGCCGGTCTTCCGGCAGTACTCGTACACGCCCGGGCCGCTGGTGGAGCCGGGCACGACGGTGGCGCTGGTCACGGACGACCCGTCGGAGGCGCATCGCAGCCCCGCCGACCTGGCCTGCCTGGCGGACCCGGCAGCGACCTGCGCCCACCTGACCGCCCTCCTCTCCGCCCGCCTCCCCGGGGCCTTGGGCGACGGGGCCGTGGGCGACGGCCCATCCGCGCATGTGCGGTCGGCGCCGGAGAACGTGCCGCCGGTCCCCGCCGGAGGACGGCCGCTGAGCTCCGCGCACGTGCTGCGGGAGCTCGCCCGCCGCATGCCCGCCGACGCCGTGCTCGTCGAGGAGTGCCCGTCGGCCAGGCTCGACCTGCACCGGCTGGTGCCCGCCCGCAACCCGCTCGGGTTCGTGTCGGCCGCGATGGGCGGCCTGGGCTTCGCGCTGCCGGCGGCCGTGGGGCTGCGCATGGCCCTGCCCGGCCGGCCCGTGGTGGCCGTGACCGGCGACGGCTCCGCCCTGTACGGCCTGCACGCGCTGTGGAGCGCCGCCCACTACCGAGCCGGCGCGCTGTTCGTCGTGCTGTCCAACAGCCGGTACGCGGTGCTGGACCGGCTCGCGGAGCACCACGGCGCGAAGGTCCCGTGGCCGGCCTTCACCGAGGTGGACGTGAAGGGCCTGGCCAGGTCGCTGGGCTGCCCGTCCCTGCGGGTGGAGACCCACGCCGAGCTGACGGCCGCCCTCGACGAGGTCATGCCCGCGCTGGCCGTCCGGGACGAGCCGCTGCTGCTCGACGTGACCGTGGCCGTGGACCGGGACCACCAGCCATGACCATGCGTAGCCGCGCACCCCTCTGACTGCGGCCTGTGACCGGGTCGTACCCTGGCCAGATGTCCTCGGCGAGATCCGCACTGCTGTACGCCGGCTTCGTGCTGGCCGCGCTCAACCTCCGCCCGGCCCTCGCCGGCCTCTCCCCTCTCCTCGACGAGATCATGACGGACGTCGGGCTCACACCCGCGGCGGGCGGGGCGATCACCACGGTCATGGTGCTGTGCCTGGGACTGTTCGGCTGGCTGACCCCGTTCCTGGCCCGCCGGACAGGGCTCGACCGGACGCTGCTCGCGGGCCTGCTGCTGCTGACCGTCGGCGTGCTCGTCCGGGCCGCGGACGGCGCGCCCGCCCTCTACCTGGGCGCCGCCCTGGCGGGCACCGCCATCGCCGTCATGAACGTCGCCATGCCCGGCGTGGTCAAGCAGCACTTCCCCGACCATGTGGGGCCCTGGACGTCGGTCTACGTCTCGGCCCTGGTCCTGGGCGCCGGGGCGGGGGCGGCGCTCATGGTGCCGCTGGAGCGGCTCACCGGGTACGGCTGGCGGGAGGTGTCGGCGCTGGCGGCGGTGCCCGCGCTGGCCGCCGCGCTGCTCTGGCTGCCCCAGGCGTTCCGCCGGCCCCGGGACGAACCGGCCCCCCGGAGCGAACCGGACGCCCGGGGCGCGGCCGTGCGGGCCAGGCCGTTCGCGGCGCTGCTGCGGAGCGGGACGACGTGGTGGGTGACGGCGTTCATGGGGCTCCAGTCGCTGACCTTCTACATCATGCTGGCCTGGCTGCCCACGATCTTCCAGGACGCCGGCCTGCCCGCCGACCAGGCCGGCTACCTGCTGAGCCTCACGAACCTGGCCCAGGTCGGGGCCACCTTCACGGTGCCCGTCCACGCGGGGCGGCGCAGGTCGCAGGTGCCGCACGTGGTGGCGTCGTCGGTGCTCACGGTCGCCGGGTACGTGGGCGTGCTGGCCGCGCCCACCACCGTGCCGTGGCTGTGGATGATCGTGCTGGGACTCGGCCAGGGCGCGTCGCTCGCGCTGGCGCTGCTCATCATCACCCAGCGCGCCCCTGACCCGGCGTCGGTCACGGCGCTGTCGGCGGTGGCGCAGTCGTTCGGCTACGTGCTGGCCGCCCTGGGACCGCTGCTGATCGGCCTGCTGCGGCAGGAGTCGGGCGGCTGGACCGTGCCGCTGCTCGCGGGCATCGCGGCCTGCGCGGTGCAGACCGTGACGGGCGTCCGCGCCGCCCGCCCCCGTCTGATCGCCCCCGACGGCCGCTCGACGGCGGCGCGGACCTGAGCCTCGGCGATCCTGGCCAGGGCCGCGCGCGCCTCGGGCCGCCTCCCGGCGGGCGCCGTGCGGACAGGGGCGAGGAGCGTCACCTCGACGACCAGCCGGCGGGTGGCGGCCACCCGCAGCAGGGAGGCGAGCAGCGAGTCGTCCCCGACGTAGCAGCCGCGGGTGGAGGTCGCCGCACCCTCGCGGTAGCGCAGCGTCGCCGGGCGCACGGCGGCCCCCGCGTCGATCGCCGCCTGGAACACGGCCGGCCGGAACTCCCCCATCCCGCGTCCGCACCAGGTGGTGCCCTCGGGGAACGCGACCACCGTGTCGCCCGCGCGCAGGGCGCCCGCGACCGTCGCGACGGCCGACGGCAGCGCGGAAAGCCGCTCCCTGTCGATGTACACCGCCCCGGCGCCCGCCGCCAGCGTACGGATGAGCGGCCATGCGCCGATCTCCCGCTTCGCCAGCGGGCGTGACGGCACCACGGCGGCCATGACCAGCGGGTCCATCCACGAGACGTGGTTGGCCACGAGCAGAACCCCCGCGCCCTCTCCCGGCCCGGCCGCCCGCGTCCCCGCGGGAAGGGCGGCGCCCGCCGCGGCCTCGACCCTGACGCCGAGCGCGCGCAGCAGCGTCCGCGCCCAGACCGTCGTCATCCGCGCCCGCCATGTCGTACGGGCCCTGCGGACCAGGAGGGCGACCGGGACACCGGCCAGCAGCACGAGCGCCGCCGCGCAGAGCCGCGACACGCGCCGGAGAACCCCCGCGGCGGCGACCGGGGGCTCCACGCAGGCGGCGGGCGAGCACGGCCCCATCCGCAGCCACGGGTTGATCTCCACCGGCCGGGCGGCGACGCTCACCGCGGCTCTCCGAGGAAGTGCCGCAGGTAACGGGTGTTCACCTGGGCCATCGAGAGCAGCACGAAGAAGTCGGCGGTGCCGAAGGCCCGGTCGTGCGCGGGGGCGCCGCACACCCAGGCGCCGAGCCGCAGGTAGCCGCGCAGCAGGGCGGGCACCACGAACCGGTCGGAACCGGCCGCGCCCCTCGCCCGCCACGGGTCGCGCGGCGTGACGCGATACTCCTCCGGCCCCAGGGGCACCCGTCCGGCGACGCCGGCCGCGAGCGCGCCGCCGTCGTCGAGGGAGACCGAGCAGCAGCCCGCCAGCCACTGGTGGCCGCCGCTCACCATGTACCGCGCGATGCCCGCCCAGAGCAGGCCGACCACCGCGCCCTTCCGATGGTCGGGGTGGACGCAGGTGCGGCCCACCTCGACCAGGTTCTTCCTGAGGGGCGCGAGGGTGCCGAGGTCGAACTCGGTGTCGGAGTACAGCCGGTCCGCCCGCCCGGGAGGGAGCAGCCGGTAGGTGCCGACCACCGCGTCCCCGTCGCGTACCAGGAGGTGATCGCAGTAGGCGTCGAACCTGTCCACGTCGAGGCCGGAGACCGGGCTGTCGAGCCGCGCCCCCATCTCCTCGGCGAAGACCTCGTGCCGCAGGCGCTGGGCGGCCCGCAGGTCGGCGGCGCTCGTGGCCAGGCCGACCGTGTAGCGTCCGGTGTCGAGAGAGCCGGTGTCGAGCGGGCCGGTGGCGAGAGAGATGGTCATCGGCGCGAGTCCTTCCCTGGAGGCGTCTCGCGACAATGTCGACATATCGACGTGAAGACGGAGTCTCCCGTCCGGGGCAGCGAGGCGTCCGCGGGATGAACCCGCAGCGCCCCGGCGCGCGCCTCACCCCGCCGAGCGCGCCGGAGAGCGCCGGTCGCCGCCGGGCACGGCCGGCTCGGGCAGCGTACGGAACAGCAGCCAGGCCAGGAGCGGCAGCACGACCAGCGGCGCCAGGGCCGTGCGCAGGGAGGTGGCGTCGGCGACCGCGCCGATGACCGGGCTGGCGAGCCCGCCGACGCTGACCGTCAGGCCGAGGGTGATCCCGCTGGCCGTGCCGACGCGCGTGGGCAGGTAGTCCTGGGCCAGGGTGACCTGGAGCGAGAACGGGACGTAGAGGCCGGCGGAGGTCAGCGCCACGAACAGGTAGACCGCCGGCCCCGGGACGAACACGGTGCCCGCGACCGCCGCGACGGTGACCAGGTACGCCCACCGCACGACGGTGACCCGGTCCCAGCGCTCGGCGAGCCTGCCGCCCAGCACGGTGCCCACCGCTCCGCCCGCGTACAGCACGAACAGCGCGACCGTGCCCGCCGCCGTCCCGCTGTCGCCCACTTGTTCCGGCACGTACGAGGAGATGAACGCGCTCAGCCCGACGAACACGATCGACCGGCAGACCACGGCCAGCGACAGCCGCGCGAACGCCCTCCTGTCGTCGCCCCCCTCGGGGAGGCCGCCGCCGGAGCCGCCGCGCGCCGGCCGTCCCAGGGCGCGCAGGACGGGCAGGCACAGCACGGCGCCCGCCGCGGCGGGCGCCACGAGCAGCGGCGAGAGCCGCAGCCCGCCGCCGGCGACCACGGCCGCGACCATGAGCGGCGCGCAGGCGAAGCCGATGTTGCCGCCGAGCGAGAACCAGCCCATCGCGCTGTGGCTGCCCCCGCTGGCGATCCGGGCGACCCGGGCCGACTCGGGGTGGTAGGCCGCCACCCCGACCCCGGACACGGCCACGAACGCCAGCGTCAGCGCGTACGAGCCGCTCAGCCCGCTCAGCGCGACGCCCACCCCGCCGAGGAGCGTGCTGACGGGCAGCAGCCACGGCATCGCCCATCGGTCGGTGAGCAGGCCGAACACCGGCTGCGCCACCGAGGACAGCAGCGAGGCGGCGAGCACGATGCCCGACACGACCGCGTAGGTGTAGGCGCGCTCGGCCACGAAGAACGGCACGAGCGCCGCCACGGCCCCCTGGTAGACGTCCACGCAGGCATGCCCGACGGAGAGCAGCACGATCGCCCGGTTCTTCGTTCCCACCCCGCCATGCTCGCCCGGAGGCGGGGTGTCGTACTTCCGATAACCTGCCAAGTGATGACGAACATCCGCCATCAGCCGATCGCGCCCACCCACGCCCGGTGGCTGGCGCAGGGGGCGGCCATCGACGCCCACCGCCACGACGACCACCAGATCGTCTACGCCGCGCGCGGGGTGCTGGCCATCACGACCGACGCGGGCTCGTGGATCGCCCCGGCGACCCGCGCCATCTGGGTGCCCGCCGGGACCGTGCACGCCCACCGGGCCCACGGCGAGCTCGAACTCCACTTCGTCGGCCTGCCACCGGGCGACAACCCGCTCGGCCTGGACGCGCCGACGGTGCTGACCGTCGGCCCGCTGCTGCGCGAGCTGATCCTCGCCTACACCCGCGCCCCGGACGACGACAGCCCCGAGCGCGGACGCCTGCGCGCGGTCCTGCTCGACCAGTTGCGGGCCTCGCCCCAGCAGCCCGTGCACCTGCCCGCCCCGACCGCCCCGCGCCTGAGGGCGCTGTGCGACATCCTGCGCGCCGACCCGGCCGACGACCGCACGCTCGCCGCCCTGGGCAGGCAGGTGGGGGCGAGCGACCGCACCCTGTCGCGGCTGTTCAGGAGCGACCTCGGCATGACGTTCCCGCAGTGGCGCACCCAGTTGCGCCTGTACCACGCCCTGGTCCTGCTGGCCGAGAACATCCCGGTGACGACCGTGGCGCACCGCTGTGGCTGGTCGTCGGCGAGCGCGTTCATCGACGTCTTCCGGCGCGCCTTCGGCCACACCCCAGGCGCTCACCTGCCCTGACGGGCCCGATCCAGGAGGATGAACGGCACGGCCAGCACGGCGAGCCCGGCCCCGATCAGGCAGACCGAGGTGAGGGACGCCCCCTGCGTGAGCGAGACGGCCGCCACCACGGGGGTGATGCTGATGCCGAGCTGGAACGCCGACACGGTGGTGGCGCCGGCGAGGGTCGGCGCGTCGGCCGCGATGGCGAAGACGCGTCCGTAGAGGGCGGGGTTGAGCACGAACGCGGCGACGCCGAGCAGGAAGACCGCGGGCACCACCGCCCAGACCTCCCGCATCACGACGGCCAGCACGACCGACAGGACCGCGATCGCCAGTGCGCCGGTGAGCAGCGCGAGGTGGGGCCGCCGGTCGGAGACGCGGCCCCCGACGGACAGGCCGACGAAGGCGCCGACGCCGAACAGCGCGAGGATCGCCGGGATCCAGACCTCCGGGACCGCGGTGATGCCGGCCAGCATGGCCGCCAGGTAGTTGAACGTGATCATGTACGCGGCGGTGGTCAGGATCGTGATCGCGTAGATGCCCCAGAGGAGCGGACGCCGCATCGTGGCCAGTTCCCGCGCGACGCTCGGCCGGGCGGGCCGGTCGACGTCCGCGGCGGTGGCGGGGAGCCCGGCGACGCAGCCGACGATCCCGGCGGCCGTCAGCGCCACGACGCCCCAGAACCCGCCGCGCCACTCGGTGAAGTGGCTGAGCAGCGTGCCCGCGGGACCGCCGGCGACCATCGCCACGCTGAGGCCGCTGACCACGACTCCGGAGGCGCGGGCGTTCCGGTCCGGCGTCACCAGGCCGATCGCGGTCACCGACGCGACCGCGAAGAAGCCCGCGTAGGCGATGCCCGACACCACCCTGGTCAGCAGCAGGACCTCGTAGCCGCCGAGCAGTCCGGCGACGATGGCGGCGGCGAACAGCCCCTGGGTCGCCACCAGGGCGGTGCGGCGCGGCCACCGCAGGCTGAGCACGGCGAACGGCGGCCCGCCGACCACGACGCCCAGCGCGAACGCGGTGATCAGGAACCCGGCCGAGGACAGCGTGACGTCCAGATCGACGGCCACCGCCGGCAGCACGCCGGCCAGCAGGAACTCCGCGGTCCCCATCGCGAACAGGCTGAACCCGAGCAGGTACACGCCGGCCGGCAACCGGTCGGAGGACGCCTTCCGGGGCGTCCGCGTGGTGGTGGTCCCGGCCATCAGATCGCGCTCCCCGCGTCGGGCCCGTCGGCCTGGGCGGCGGCGGACAGCTCCCGGTCGAGCAGCCAGGCCGTCATGTTGATGGCGGCGACCGAGCCGGCGCCGGCGGCGGTGACGACCTGCGCCCGGGGGTTGACCACGTTCCCGGCCGCCCAGAGCCCGGGGACGTCCGTGGCGCCGTGCGGGTCGACGGCGACGAGCCCGCCGGCGGGGTCCCTGCCCGCGCCGAGCGCGGTCAGGATCGCGTCATGGGGCACGGGGCGGGGCGCCACGAAGACGGCCTCACACGCGACCGTCCCGCCGTCGTCGAGCTCGATCACCACCGGGTCGTCGAACGTCGTCCCGTCGCTCGTCCCGTCGCCCGTCCCGTCGTTCGTCGCGACCCGGGTGACGCGTGCGTCGACCAGGCGCACCCCGTACGCCGTGAGCCGGCGACGCTCGGCGGCGCCGACCTCGGCGCCGTTGACGCAGAACGTCACCGAGGAGCTGTAGCGGCGCATCAGCGCGGCCAGATGCGCCGACACCGCCGCCATCGCGCCGCCGATCACGGCGATGGCGCGCCCCCGCACCTCGTAACCGTGGCAGTGCGGGCAGTGATGCACCTCGGACGCCCACCGCTCCGCCAGTCCCGGTATGTCGGGCAGTTCGTCCGTCAGCCCCGTCGCGACCAGCACCGACCGGGCCCACAGGACGCGGTCGTCGTCGAGCCGCAGCTCGAACGTGCCGTCCTGGGCGCGCCGCGCGTCGCTCACCGAGCCCCGCACGAGGCTCCCGCCGTAGCGGATGAACTCGTCCTGACCGGTCGCGAGGAACTCCTTCGGCGCCATGCCGTCCCGGGTCAGGTAGCCGTGCATGTGCTCGGCGGGCCCGTTCCGGGGCTCACCGCCGTCGACGACCAGGGTCGTGAACTGCGCTCGCGCCAGCACGACCCCGGCCGTCAAGCCGGCGGCCCCACCTCCGACGATGATCGTGTCCCACATCGGATCCGTTGTCGTGTCCACTCGGATCACCTCCACCGGGAGGATCGCCGGGACGGGCCGGAATCGACAAAGTTCGTTGCCGTTTCCGGGACGCATTGGTTGACTGCGGTGCATGGACGAGCAGCAACCGAGCGTCGGCGCCGTGATCGAGCAGATCGCTCCCCGGCTGCGACGCGCCCGCGAGAAGAAGGGCGTCAGCCTGGCCGACCTCGCGCGCGCCACCGGCATCTCGACCAGCACGCTGTCGCGACTGGAGTCGGCCCAGCGCAAGCCGAGCCTCGAACTCCTCCTGCCGATCACCGCGGCCCTGGGCATCCCGTTCGACGAGATCGTCACCGCGCCCCGGATCGTCGACCCGCGCGTGCCGCAGGAGCCCACCAGCAAGGACGGCCGCGTGCTGATCCCGTTGTCGCGCCAGCAGGGCGAGCCGCGCGCGTACAAGATGATCATCCCGGCGCACGACGAGGAGCCCCACCTGCGCACCCACGCGGGCCACGAGTGGCTCTACGTGCTCCGCGGGCGGCTCCGCGTCAAGCTGGGCGAGCACGACTTCGTCATGGGAGCCGGGGAGGCGGCCGAGTTCGACTGCCAGATCCCGCACTGGTTCGGCGCCGCCGGACGTGGCAGCGTCGAGGTGCTCAGCCTCTTCGGCAAGCAGGGCGAGCGCATCCACCTCCGCACCCAGCAGCGCTGACGCCGCCTCGCCGAGCGCCCCGAATCAGGGCTGCCGCGGTGCCGTGTCAGCACGGCGACGGTCCCGTGTCAGGGCGCTCGGCGAACGTGGACGCCATGAACAACGATTCTTCAGCGATCGCAGCCTCGGGACCGCGAACGGCATACCGGCGCGAGCTCGTCTCCGACGGCGTCAGCAGTCGGGCCTTCCGGCGCGTGGGGGTCGCGGCGCTGGCCGCCGCGCTGCTGGCCGGGGCGGCCACACCCGCGCTGGCCACCACCGCGGACATCAGGCCGACGGCGACGGCCACTGCCGGGCAGAATCGCCCGGAGCTGCAGAAGGCCGTCCAGGCGTTCGTCGATGCCGGGTTCGCCGGGATGCAGGTGCGGGTGCACGATCAGCGGGGCGAATGGGCCGGCAGCGCCGGGGTGAGCAAGCTGGGCCAGAGCGGCGAGCCGTCGACCGACGGGTCGTTCTGGGTGGGCAGCATCACCAAGACCTTCACCGCGACCCTGGTCCTGCAGCTCGTGGCCGAGGGCAAGATCGAGCTGGACGATCCCGTGGCCGGCCGCCTGCCCGAGCTCGGGCTCGACCCGCGGATCACCGTGCGGATGCTGCTGCAGCACACCAGCGGTCTGTTCAACTACGCGGGCGGTGAGCTCTACGAGGACGGGACGTACGTGCCGGGACTCCCCGCCACCGGCAAGGACTGGCTGGACAACCGGTTCCACAGCTACCAGCCCGAGGAGCTGGTGCGGTTCGCGTTGTCCAAGCAGCCGCGGTTCGAACCGGGGACGGACCAGAACTACTCCAACACCAACTACACGGTGGCCCTGCTGCTCATCGAGAAGGTCACCGGCCACACCTACACGCAGGAGGTGAAGCGGCGGATCCTGCGGCCGCTCCGGCTGCGGGGCACCATGGTGCCGGGCGACCGGACCGAGCTCCCCGGGCCGCACGCCCACGGCTACTACCGGTACGAGGAGGGCGGCAAGGAGAAGGTGGTCGACATCAGCCGCCAGAATCTCTCCATCCTGGCCGGCGCCGGCGACCTGATCTCCACCACCCAGGACCTCCACACGTTCATCTCCGCACTGAACGCCGGCAAGCTCCTGCCGGCCCCGCTGCTGGCCGAGATGCGCAAGCCGTACGGGAAGCTCAACTACGGCTTCGGGCTGTTCGTGCAGGACCTGGGCCCGAACTGCGGCACCGTCTACCAGCACAACGGCAGCCCCCCGCACGGCTACGGGGCGCTGATGTACAGCTCGCCCGACGGCAGGACGACCCTGACCGCCTCGGTGACCTGGGTGGACGAGGCCACCAGGGGCCCGGCGAAGGACTTCCAGAAGCTGGTGGACCAGCTCGTCCGGCAGGTGTTCTGCGGCGGGAACATTCGTCCAATCCACGGGCCCGCACCGGCGGCGACAGTGGGCCCATGACCATTTCCCCGGACACCGAGAGCACCATCCTGCCCCTGGACGACGGCGACCTCCACGTCTGCCAGGACGGCCCCCGCGACGCCCCCGCGCTCCTGCTCATCCACGGGACCGTCTCCTGGGCCGGCTCCTGGGACATGCTGGTCCCGCTGCTGACGGAGTCCCATCGCGTCATCCGCGTCGACCTGCCCGGGCACGGCCGCTCGGCCGAACCGGCCGACGGCATCTACCAGGTCCCGGACCAGGCGCGTCGCGTGGGCGAGGCCCTGGACCGGCTCGGCGTCGGGCAGGCCGTCGTCGTCGGCCACTCCAGCGGCGGCCTGGCCGCGACCGCCCTCGCCGAGCAGCGTCCCGACCTGGTGACCGCGCTCACGCTCATCAACACCGGCCCCGGCATGGACGCCTTCATCGCCCAGGAGTCCGCCGCCGTCGACCCGTCGCGGTGGCCGCCGACCGACGAGCAGATCCGCCTGCTGGCGAGCACCGGTTTCGGCACGGACTTCGAGATCCCCCAGGAGTTCGTGGACAGGGTGCGCGGCATGACCTTCGGCACGTTCGCCGCGACGATGCAGGCGGGCCAGATCTACCTGCAGCAGCGGACGCTCCCCGAGCGGCTGAAGGCCCTCGGCAAGCCGCTGCTGGTGATCTTCGGCGAGGACGACCGGAGATGGCGCTCGTCGTCCGCCGCCGACTACCGCGTCGTCCCGGACGCGACCGTCGAGCTGCTGCCCGGCGTCGGGCACACGCCCATCATGGAAGATCCTCCGCGTACCGCCGCCCTCCTCCTGTCCTTCGCCGCGCTCCACCCCGCACAGCCGGGAGCGGAAGCCCCCGACGTTCCCGACCTCATGGCCTGACCTGCCTCTGGAGTCGGAACGTGGCGCGGTAGGAGCTGGGACTGGGGCCGATGCGCGAGGCGAAGTGCGAGCGCAGCGTCACAGGTGAGCCGAAGCCGGCCAGGGCGGCGATCCGCTCGACGGGAAGGTCGGTGGTCTCCAGCAGCTCCCGGGCGCGGTCCAGCCGCGCGGTCAGCAGCCATTTCCGTGGCGTGGTGCCCGTCTGCGCCTGGAACTGCCGGTTGAGGCTGCGGACGCTCACGTGCGCGTGCCGGGCGATGTCGCCCAACGTCAGAGGCAGATGCAGGTTCTCGTGCATCCACTGCAAGGTCGACTGGAGGGTCGGGCCGTCGCTGCGGGGGGCGGGGTGCCGGATGAACTGGGCCTGCTCGCCGTCACGCTGCGGCGGCATCACCACGGTACGTGCGGCACCCGCGGCCGCCGCGGCACCGTGATCGGTGCGGATCATGTGCAGGCACAGATCCAGTCCCGCGGCCGCGCCCGCGGAGGTCAGCACCTGCCCGTTGTCGACGAACAGGACCGCTGGGTCCACCGTGACCCGCGGGTGGGAACGGGCGAGATCCTGGGCGGCGCGCCAGTGCGTGGTGGCCCGGAGCCCGTCCAGCAGCCCGGCGGCGGCGAGGACGAACGCGCCCGTGCAGATCGACGCGATCCGTGCGCCGTTCCCCGCAGCCGTGCGCAGCAGTTCCAGCACCCGTGGTCCCGGCGGCTGGGCGTGCCGGGCCAGCCCCGGCACCACGATCGTGTCGGCGTCGGCGGCCGCGTCCAGCGGGAACTCGCAGCGCACCCGGAAGCTCGGGACGCCGACCGCGGTGGCGGTGACGTCCTGATCGCCGCAGACCCGGACCTCGTAGCGAGGCGTTCCGTCGGAATGCCAAGCCGCGGAGAACGCCTGACACGGCACCGCCAGATCGAACGCGACGACCCCCTCGAAGGCCAGTACCGCCACCGTGTGCATGGCCAGAACGTATCGCAGCACGGCACGGCCGGCCCTGGTCCGGTCATCCTGTCGATCCCGACACTGGGGGCCATGGAACGCAGAAACCTTCTGATGGGCATGACCGCCGCGATCACCGCGGCCGCCCTGCCGGACACCGTGGCCGCCGCCGCGGCGGAGCCGGCCGTCGGTGCGCGGCAACGCGTGCACATCGTGTTGTTCGACGGTGTCGAGGAACTGGATTTCGCCGCGCCGCTGGAAACCCTCGACATCGCCGGCAAGTTCGGCGCCCCCGTCGAGACGAGGCTGGTCACCGTCGAAGGGACGCGCAGGGTGACGGCCGCCTGCGGCACGCGGATCGACGTAGGCGGCGACTGGGCGCCCGGGGAGGCGGACGTGATCCTGGTGCCGGGCGGCGATGTCCGGGACGCCGGCAAGCCCGGCGTGGCGGCCGAGATCAGGCGCGGGGTGATCCCGGCCGCGTTGCGCGCGGCCCGCAGACGGGGGCTGACCATGGCGTCGGTGTGTGCCGGCGCGCTGCTGCTGGGCGCGGCGGGTCTGGTCCGCGGCCGGCCGTGCACCACGCATCACGGCTGCAAGAAGCAACTGGCCGAGCAGGGCGGAAAGGTCGTCAACGGGCCCGGTGGAGGCATGCTGGGGCCACGCGTGGTCGATGACGGCGACCTGGTCACCTCGGCCGGCGTCACGAGCGGCCTGGAACTGGCTTTGTGGCTCATCCAGCGCGCGTACGGCACGCAGATGTCGATGAACGCCGAGATGGTGCTGGAGTACGAACGCCGCGGCGTCGTCCACGAGTCCCGCCGCCGTCCCGCGAGGTGAGCGTGACTCACGCGGGATCGGGCAGGTGCATCGAGGCGAGCCCGGCGGGGTCGGCCACGATCGCGATGGCGGCGATCCGGCCGCCGGCGACCGTGAACGAGATGATCGAGAGCGGAGTGCCGTCCTCGCGCCACGAGACGTACCCGGGAAGGCCGTTGACGAGCACCGCTCGATGGCGTGCGACAGCGCCGGAGAGCAGCTTCGCGCCGGTGGCCACCGCGGTGGCGCCGAGGGTGACGACCACCCCGCCCGGAGTGTCGACGGTCAGCCTCACGTCCGGGTCGAGCACGCGCAGCAGCGCCTCGAAATCCCCGTCCGCCGCCGCCGCGCGGAAGGCCTTGATGACCTGTCGCTGTTCTCGTCCGACGATCGCCGGCCGCTCGGTCGCCCGTACCTTCCGGCGAGCGCGGCTGGCGATCATCTTGGTGGCGTCGGCGGACCTGCCGAGGATCTGGCCGATCTCGGCGAACGGCACCCCGAACAGGTCGTGCAGCACGAACGCCAACCGCTCACTCGGCCCGAGCGAGTCCAGGACGACGAGCAGGGCGAGCCCGACCGAGTCGGCGAGCGCCACGGTCTCCTCGGGCTCAGCGCTGTCGTCGACCGTTATCACCAGCTCGGACAGCCCGTCCCCGTAGGACGCCTCGGGGCGGGTCCGGCGGGATCGCAGGACATCCAGGCTGATCCGGCCGACCACCGTGGTCAGCCAGCCCGCCAGGTTCTCGATGATCGTCGCGTCCTGGCGGGCGAGCCGCATCCAGGCCTCCTGGACCACGTCCTCGGCGTCGGCGTGCGATCCGAGCACGCGGTAGGCGACCGCGCTCAGCCGTTCGCGGTGGGCCTCGAACGCCTCGGCCAGCAGGTCCGTCCGGCTGGTGTCAGTCATCGTGCGGTCTTCCTCGGATCTGCTTGCTCATGGGTCATGACGGGGACCTGGATCGTCGCGTGGCCTACGGCTGGTCAGCCGTCGGCACGGTTGCGGCGGCGCTGCTGGCGGAGCGAGATCCGGTTGCCGTCCGGGTCCACCGCCTCGATGCGAACGCCGAACGGGTAGTCCTCCGGTTCGGGCCGATCGAAGGTTACGCCTCGCCGGCGGAACACCTCGAAATCCTTCCTCAGGTCGTCCGACTCCAGGATGAGCCGGCCGGCGGCCCCCGGCTTGTCGACCGGCTGTCCCAGGGCCGGCGCATGCGACCAGAGGAGGATCTCGACCGGACTGCCGGCGACGCCCACGGTGAGGAAGCGTCCTTCCGGCCCCGGGTAGTCGACGCGCTTCTCCAGGCCGAGCCCTTCGGTGTAGAACGTCAGCGCGCGATCCTGATCGGTGACGTTGATCGTCACGTACATGATGTTCGTCAGCATCCTGGTCTCCCATCTCGTTGTCGATTCGACGACCGTGGGCAGGTCCGGCCGTCGCTCGTATGACGGGGGCGGACGCCGGAAGGTAACGAGGCGACCCACTTGCTCAGTACGACTTACTAAGTTTTACTGAATACATGGCGAGGAAGACGCAGGAGCTCGGCCGCTTCACAGACGTGGCGTTGCTGGTGCTCATCAGCTTGGCCGAAGGGCAGAAGCATGGATATCGGATGATCAACGACATCGAGGAGTTCTCAGGGACCGCGCTGGAGCCGGGCACGCTCTACGGGGCGCTGATGCGTCTGGAGGACCGCGGCTGGATCGAGCCGGTTGAGTCCGCCGAGCGGCGCAAGCCGTACCGGATCACCGACGGCGGGCGGGCGGCGCTGAGCGAGCAGCTCGCCACGCTGCGGCGCATCGAGCAGGCGGGCGCCAGGCGTACGGGAATCGCTTGGGGGCCGGCATGATGCGGGCCGTGGCCAAGGCGATGATCAGCCTTTACCCGAAGGCGTGGCGGCAGCGTTACGGCGAGGAGGTCGCCGATGTGATCGACGCGCGGCCGGCACGTGTACGCACGGTGGTCGACCTGGTCGTGGGTGCGGCCGACGCATGGCTCCACCATCGACGCGTTCCGGGTGCCGGGCCCTTGAGGGTTCCTCTTGCGACGATCTTGGCCTGCGCGGGAGCCGGCCTCCTGCTCCTGTGGAATCCCGGTATGCGCGACGCGGCTGACCTGGCCAGCCTGCACGGCGTGTGGGCCGAGGCTGCCGGCAGAGGCATGCTCGCCGAGCAGTTGCATGGCCTGGCTCGACTCCTGTATGCCACAGCGGCTGCCGCGGCCGTGCTCTCGGTGGTGCCGCTGGTCTTCACCTGTCTCACGGCGATGCGCCGCTCGGGGGACAGGGTCACGCGGATCACGGCGGGGCGGATCTTCGTGACGGCCGTGCTGCTCGCCGTTCCTGTCGCGATGATCGGCCTGGGCTTCGTCGGCATGGCCTTCCTGGACATCGGTTATCCCGTCGGGCCGCTCGGCGAGGCGATGGTGGGCGGCTTCCTCGTGCCGATCATCATGGCGACAGTGCTGGCGCTGCCCATGATGGCGATGGGCGTCCCCTCACTCGGGTCATACGTGCGCGGCACCGGCCGGATCCTCATGGGGGCGGCCGTCACCAACGCGGCTGCCTGGTTGTGTGTCGTGGTTCTGCTGGCGATGGGGCTGGAGCAGGCATCGTGGTCGTTCGTGGGGATCATGGCGGTGAGCGCCTTCGTGAGCATGTACATGGCCGCGCTGGTGGTCAGGAATGCGTGGGGGCGCGGCAGGACCGTGCTCGACCGTCTCAAGCCCGCTTGAACGGTGGTGAGCGCACCTCGGCACGGAATACCGGAGTCGGCCGGACGGTGAGCAAACCGTCACGACACACCGCGGCCGCGACTGCTCCGGGCGCGGTACGACCAGGCAGCGAGAAACAGCCCGATGCCCCAGACCAGGAACTGCGGGATCCCGTAGACGACGATCCACGGACTGAAGATGCCGTCCTCGCCGAAGTCGGCGGCCGTCCGCCATGCGGCCCATGCCGTGTACCCGAGCAGGAAGACCGACACCGCGAACGCCGTGGTGGAAAGCGTCCGGCGCGGCACCCTCCGCCCGGACACCAGCGGCACCCAGCGCGGGAAGACCAGGCCCCACGGTCGCACCAGGCTCAGCGCCAGGGTTCCGGCCAGCACCGCCATGGCGCAGAGGACGAAGAGATAGGGACCGCCGCCTTGCGCGTACCAGTCCCGGAACTTGTCCGCGTCGGCCCAGAGGGGAACTCCCAGCGCCCATACCGCGTGCAGCGGGATGAACCCGATCGTCGCCGACAGCGCGGACGCGTACGCCGCCCGGACGGCCCAACGCGGGACAGGTGCTTCGATTCGCTCACTCACCATGTCCTCAGCGTCGCCCGAGCCACCTCCGCCAGGGCTCCCCCGCACGGGTGAACCCACTCCCTCGCCCTGGTGATCGACGAGACGTGTGCGTTCCGGGACTAGGTGTCGCGGGAGGGGACGCTTCGATGGACGATGACGCCGGCGACGAGGCACACGGCTCCAGCGACTGCCATTCCGGATGAGGGCCCCAGAGCCGCCATGATCCCGGTGGCAGCCGCCAGGGTGAGCGTCTCCAGGCTCATCCGTGTCGTGCTGAACAGTGCGGCGCCCGCCCCTCCGCGGTGGTAGGGCACGTACGTGAGTGCTTGCCCGTCCGGTACGCCTTCGGTCAGGCCGAGACACAGCCCGATGACGGCGGCCGCGACGAGCAGAGCGGCAGGATGGTCGGTGATCTGCAGGATGAGGGCGGTGACGGCACAGGCGGACAGGGCCACCGTCACCAGCGGCCGTGCCGATCGGCGCGCGAGGCGCGCGGCGACGAGCGGAAGGACCGTTGACGGCACGGTCAGCAGGCTGAGCATGACCGCTGACTCGCCCGAACCCATGCTCTGGACAGAGCCAAGCCGAGGGAGCACGGTCAGCCCCACCACCAGCATCCCCATGAAGGCACCCGTCGCCACGGCGTACGCGCGATAGGCGGGGATCCGCAACAGGTCCAAGGGGATCGCGGGATCAGACGCACGCCGTTCCACCCGGACGAGCGCGATGGCGCCGGCCACGGCGACGAGGACGAGCCCACCCGGCGCCCACCACGGGACGCCGGCCCCGAGGCCCAGCCCGAGCGCGGTCACGGCGGCGGCGATGGTCACCCCGAACAGGACAGCCCCGGCACGGTCGAAGTCATCGGACACCTCGGGGCTGCGAAGACCCGGGAGCCCGAGCGTGGCCAGGGCTGCGAGCGCCGCGACAGCCCCCGGCGCGACGAACACGAGGGGCCAACCCCCGATGGCCATGAGGGCCTGGGCGACGACCGGGCCCAGCGCCAGACTGCTGCCCAGCACGGCGCCCGCGTAGCCATACACCCGACGCCGCTCCTCCGGGGGGTACACAGCCAAGATCATCGACGAGCCGCCGGCGGCGCACATGGCCGCCCCGACACCGGCGGCTGTGCGCAGGGCCACCAGAGAGAGCAGGTCCGGGGCGAGGGCGGACAAGACCCCGGTGGCCGCGACGACGATGTTGCCGACGGCGAAGAACCGGGTGCGGGCGGCGCGATCCGCGCTCACCCCCGCCAGCAGGAGGGCCGCGGCGAACAGCCCGTTGTAGGCGAGAACGCTCCACGGACCCAGGGCATCCGGACCGGGGAGCTGCGCGGTCACCTCGAGGACGACTGCTGTCGCGCCGGTGATGGCGAGCGGAAACACCGCGGTGGAGATGAGGTCGGCGACAAGGACACGCCGACGTTGACGAACAGACAAGGCGAACATGGGTGCGCTCCGGAACAGGGGAATCCCGAGCGCCACGAAGGCGCTCCTGGCCAGTGGTCAGGAGCGACGGCGAGAACCAGGGGTTTGCGCCGCCGCTCTCAGCGACGGCGCACCTTGTCCGTTTTGGGCACGAGCACACGTTAGCAACGCGCTCAAGGGAGGGCTCAGGACCCGTCCGCGCCACCTCGGCCAGGGCTCCCCCGCACGGGTGAACCCTCGCGATGACGTAACCAGAGCCCTGGCCGCCGCAGCCCAGCCTGCACCGTCCGCCCGGACAGCGTTGGTCCCCCGGATGAAGGCCGAACGGCCCTGGTCGCGCCACTGGACCGAGACCAGGCTGAAGGTCAAGGCCATCTGCCGCAGGAGCGGGGGGCGAGATGAAACGTACGGGAACGGCGGCGCTCGCCGCCGCGGCGGTGCTGACCGCCATTACGGCCGGCGGGGCTGCCCTGGCTGCAGCAGGCCGCGCGCCGGAACCCGTCGCCGTCGGGTGGCAGCAGGCCGGTTGCCCGATGGGCTCGATGCAGCGGATCGTGGTCAGTGACGAGGCCGCCTACCTGGCCGAGATGGTGGCCCACCACCAGGAGGCGGTCGCAGCAGCCGGCCAGTTGCGGCGCTCGCCTCGGGCCGAGATGCGCGCCCTGGGCGCCTCCATCGTCAAGACGCAGAGCGCCGAGATCGCGACCATGAAGAGCTGGCTGGCCACGTGGTATCCAGGCCGGAAAGCCGCACCCTACCGGCCGATGATGCGCGATCTGTCCAAGCTCTCGGGTGATGCGCTGGACGAGGCTTTCCTGCAGGACATGATTCCGCACCACATGATCGCGGTGATGATGTCGCAGCAGTTGCTCATGCACGGCGGCATCCAGCATGAGGAGGTCGCCGAGTTCGCCGGGGCGGTGCGCGATAGCCAGCACGCCGAGATGTTCCGGATGCAGCGTTATCTGGCTGACTGGTTCGGCTCCGGCTGGCGGATGCCATGCGGCCCGTCGTGGGACGGTCCGGGTAATTGGCCGGGCGGCTCCGCTCCCTCGCCCTCACCACAACCAGGCTCCCCGTGGATGCCTGGCGGAATGATGGGCTGGTGAACGCCCATGAAGGTGCCTGCGAGACGCAAGCCCTTCAAGGGCAACAGGACGACACACGGGGGATCCCCCTGCTAACGGCGGACCTGGAGGACGTGTTTCGTGTCGTCGCCGCAGTGCGCCCTTCCGGCCAGCAGGAGACGCGAGGTAGTGGGCAAGCGAGTGATCGTGAAGCCGTCGCCGCAGATCTCGCCGCCGACGTCGCGGTGGTCGCGGGTCCATCGGCGTCCGTCGTAGTGCAGCAACGTGACCTGCGTGGGTCGTTCGTCCTCGCCGTGGTCGACACCGGCCACCCACACGTCGTCAGTGGCGAAGGCGGTGACGCTCCGCAGGTTGACCTTCCAACGGGGCATTTCGATCTTCTTCCAGGAGGCGCCGTCCCAGTGCAGGACCAGCGGCCCACCCGGCCGCCCGTACTCGTCACAGGCCCGCCGTGTACCGGTCTCCCCCACCGCCCACACGTCGGACGGGCCGTTCTGCCAGATGTGCCGCAACGAGCCGCGTCCCAGCCCGGGGAGCCTCATCCGCGTCGGCGCAGTGCCGGGGGACGCGCTGTGCCAGATCGCCGGGTGTGAATCCGCGCATCGGCCGCCGGACGACATGCCCACGATCCAGAGGTGCCCCGCTCCGGCGTCCACGGCGTTGAACCTGCCGCCACGCTGATACTCCCGCCTGCTGAAACGCCTGCCGTTCCACGTCAAGAGGACAGGCGAGCTGGTGGCACCGGCGCCCTGCGAGCCACGCAGCCCGATCAGCGCCGCCCGCCGGCCGTCCACCGCGACGTCGGCGAGCCGGTCGGTCCGCCAACGATCCTTGCGGTCTTCGAGGGACGTGGACAGGTCCCAGGATTCTGCGAAGGGCGTGTGGATGTCCCAGTCCTGGCCGTTCCAGCGCAAGGCCAAGGGGACCTCGTCGATGGACGTGTTGCCCTCGCCCTCGGAGTCGACGCTGCCGACGACCCAGGCGTTGCCGGACCCGTCGGCGTCCACTGCTCTGAAGTCCGAGCTGAGCGCGCCGAGGATGCGACCCTCTATGCCCTGCTCGGACCGCCATCGCAAGCCGTCCACGCGCAGCAGGACTCCGGAGGGAGATTCGTCCTCCGCGTCCGCATGCTTACCGACCGCCCAGGCCTTGTCAGGGCCCGTCGCCGCCACATCGCTCAAAGCGATGCCATCCGGCTGCTCGTCGTCCGGCTCGACCGACTGCCAGCCAGGTGCCGGAACCGCCGAGGTCGTCGGGGACGACTGTGGTGCTGCCGCACTCGACGCGGCGGTCTTCGGCGAGCCCGGCGAAGACGGCGGGGCGGACACCGGCGATGGTTCGGCGGCGCAGGATGCGAACGCGAGCACGCAAGCGATCAGCATCGTCCGGCCGCGCAAGATCCTCATGCCCGCGCATTGTGGCAGAGCCTTCACCTGTCGGGACATCCGAGCGTCGGGCGACGGTGCCCACATGGCCGGGCGAAGTCGCAACCGGTCAGGGGTGTCTCTTCCCCACGGCGGAACCCCAACGGCCTTCTCCCCGGTTTCATAGGATCACGCGCATGGAGTCGCACGAGGACACGCCCGGCGTTCTCTATGTGGTCGCGTGTGCCGCACCTGCCGCCGCCGATCTCCACCGTCTGGTCCCCATGGCTCAGGCGGCCGGGTGGCGGGTGCACGTGGTCACCACCCCGATGGGCGAACGCTTCCTTGATGTCGCAGAGCTGGAGCGTCTGACCGGTGACCTGGTCCGCAGCACGTATCGTATGCCGCAGGACCCCAAGGGCCTTCCTCCTGCCGACGCCGTGATCGTCGCTCCTGCGACGTTCAACACGATCAACAAGTGGGCGAACGGCATCGCCGACACCTTCGCCGTCGGCCTGCTGTGCGAGGTGATGGGGTTCGGCGTCCCGATCTTGGCCGTGCCGCTGCTGAAGGACGCGCTTGCCCGGCACCTCGCGTTCCGGCGGAGCTTGGACACGCTGCGGGAGATGGGCGTGCGTGTCCTGTTCGATCCCGCCGCTCCGCCCCAGTCCCGCATGCCATCCTGGGACCGCATCATGCAGGAGCTACACGCCGTTGTCGGGGACGACTGACACAGGGGTGATGGCATGGACGCCCGCAAGGAGATCGGCCAGCGGATCGCTCGGGCACGCCGTCGCCGTGGACTGCCCCAGGCGGTCCTGTCTGGTCTCGTCGGCCGTTCCGAGAGCTGGCTGAGCCAGGTGGAGCGCGGGCAACCTACCGTGGACAACCACACCGTGATCAATGCCCTCGCTGACATCCTCGGCCTGCCCGTGGGCGAACTCACCGTGAAGAAGACGAAGGCGATGACGCGCTACCAGGCTGCATCGGCCATCCGGCAGGCGATGATGGGCTATGACGGCCTCTCCTCAATGATCGATCCACGGCATGCGCAGAGCTCTCCGGAGAGCGTCGTATGGCTGCGGCACGGGATCCGCCGCGTGAACCGGCTCTACCAGACCACGCGCTACGACGAGGTGGGCAGGCGATTGCCTCGCCTGATCGTGGCCACCGAACTGGGGAGCCGCCATGGCCCCGTCGCCCAGCGCCGGGCGTACCAGACCCTTCGCTCGCTGGCCTACCACTCGGCCACCACGACCTTGCGCCGCGTGGGAGAGGCGGAACTCGCCTGGGTGGCCGCCGACCGCTCGCTGGCTGCCGCGCAAGAAGCGGGCAGGCCCGTTCTCGCCGCCGTGAGCGCCTACCGGCTCGGCTACGTCCTGGTACGGCTTCGTGAGACGGAACGCGCCCTGCACCTGGTTCTCCAAGCGGCCGACGCTTTGCAGCGCGTCACCAGGCGTCCCACGCCGCGCGCTCTGTGCATCGTCGGCGCGCTCCACCTGGTCGCCGTCACCGCCGCCGCTGCCGCGTACGACCAGGCCGCAGTGCGCACCTTCCTCACGCAGGCCCGGCAGATCGCGGGCACTCTCGGCGAAGACCGCAACGATTTCTGGACCGCGTTCGGCACGACCAACGTGACCATTCACGAGATCTCGGCGGCCGTCGAGTTCGGCGACGCCCGGCAAGCGATCGGCAAGGGCGAGACCCTCAACCTGGCACAGCTCTCCGGCGGCCTGGTCGGGCGCCGCGCCCAGGTGCACCTGGACCTCGCCCGCGCCTATGCCTTGCAGCACAAGGATGCCGCGTCGGTCAACATGCTCCTGGAAGCCGAACGACTCTCCCCCGAACTCGTTCGCTAGGGCGGTCGTCCCCGAGAGCTGATGACCCAACTGCTCAAGCGGGAACATCGCGTGAGCACTCCGCAGCTTCGCGGACTGGCTCACCGGGCCGGCATCGTCTGACCCGCACTTTTGTGCGGTCTTTTGACCTTCACCACCGTGCGGGTTCCCCCGTTGGCCCGCACCTACGGTTCCTCCTGCGTGGCGTGACCAGAGGCCACGTCCCCCACCAGGAGGGAACGTCACATGCGGCACGAACAGACAACCGCGTGGAATCGGTGCGCCTGCTGCCCCGAGCCGCCTCGACCGGTCGCCCTCGACGCTGTACCTGCCGGAGTCAGCCCCCTCTCGCCCCTCTCTGCGCTGGAAACCGCCGACCAACTCCGCGCGACCTTGGCGCGCATGGAGATCTCCTCCGACGTCCACGACGGGCGCGGGCTCGCGCTGGTATCGGTATGGACCGGGCTCGTGGTGTGGACGGACGGCTTCTGGTACCGGTGGTGGACGGGACGTCGCTCAAGCACGGGCCGGTGGCTGTACGCGCATCACTCCGTGCTGGAGCCAGAGCGCGCCGCACGCAGGATCGCCGCTCGGTACGCCGAACTCCGCCGAGCGCCGAAGATCGGGGCAACAGGCGGGCCATGACGGCCGGCGAAGACTGCCTGAGCCCGCACGTACCCCTGGCCCGACGCGATCATGTTCGGCTCACGTGGCTATCCGCCGCACTCTGCAGGCCAGAGCGGGGAACGTGGTTCACGAGACTCGGCAGTGCTCGATCGTTGCAGCTCGCGCGATCTGGACGGCGCTGCTGTCAGGCAGAGCCCGGTAGACGGGCGCTGCGGCTGATCAGGCCCACCTCAGCCACTGATCATGGATGCGGTGTTCCCTGATGGCGATCATCCCGGAGCGGGGTCCCCGCAGGAGGCTGTTGTTGTCGGCGGGATTCGGTCAGCGCCACAGCCGGTATGGCTCCTCAGTCGTAGCGCGTCCTTCAACGCGAGTATCTCTGGTGCGCCCGCTGATCTGTGACAGATGAATGCGCTACGAGTCGTCACCGCCGGGGAGGGCATCCTCTCCTCTGCGGCTCTCACCAACGAGCGATTTCTCATCAGGGACCAGTCCAGCAGGTGAAGAAAGCATTTCGCGATGCCCACTCCTGCCTCGGGACGAGAAGACAGTGCGTCGAGGCGCCCTCTATATGCCATGCCCAACTGGCCGGGGGTCCGGTGGCCGGGGGTCCGGTGGCCGGGCGTCCGGTGGCCGGGCGTCCGGGGGCCGGTAGGCCCCCGGTAGGGGTGCGGGGCGAAGCCCCGCTCGGAACGTCCGAGCGGAGCGAGGGCCATGCCTTTGGGGGTCGAAGGGGGCGAAGCCCCCTGGGGAGCGCTGTCCGAGCCCCCCGCGCGAAGCGCCCCTTTGTGAGGGCCTTGCTTTGAAGCCTTGAGCCCTATGCGAGAGCCTTCTCTGCGGCTTCCACCACGTTGGACAGCAGCAGCGCGCGCGTCATCGGCCCCACGCCGCCCGGGTTCGGGGTGAGGAAGCCCGCCACCTCCTCGACGTCCGCCGCCACGTCGCCGGCGATCTTGCCGTTGACGCGCGAGACGCCCACGTCGAGGACGGCCGCGCCCGGCTTGACCATGTCGCGGGTGATGAGCTCGGGGACGCCGGCCGCGGCGACGACGATGTCGGCCCGGCGGACATGCCCCGCGAGGTCCTGGGTGCCGGTGTGGCAGAGGGTCACGGTGGCGTTCTCGCTGCGGCGGGTGAGCAGGAGGCCGAGCGAGCGGCCCACGGTGATGCCGCGACCCACCACGGCCACCTCGGCGCCCTTGATGGGCACGCCGTACTCCTGGAGAAGCAGCACGATGCCGTGGGGCGTGCAGGGCAGCGGGGCGTCGACCATGTGGACGAGCCGGCCGAGGTTGACCGGGTGCAGGCCGTCGGCGTCCTTGGCCGGGTCCATGCGCTCCAGCAGGGCCATCGTGTCGAGGTGCTTGGGCAGCGGGAGCTGGACGATGTAGCCGGTGCAGGCGGGCGAGGCGTTGAGCTCGTCGATGGCGGCCTCGACGTCGGCCTGCGTGGCGGTCTCGGGCAGGTCGACCCGGATGGAGGCGATGCCGACCTCGGCGCAGTCGCGGTGCTTGCCCGCGACGTAGATCTGGCTGCCGGGGTCGTCGCCGACGAGGACGGTGCCGAGGCCGGGCGTGACACCTCGCTCCTTGAGCGCGGCCACCCGCTTGGTGAGGTCTGCCTTGATGCGGGCGGCGGTGGCCTTGCCATCGAGTTTCACTGCGCTCATGCCAACCCATCCTTCCATGTCGGGGCGGGGTACCGGCAAGCCGGGTGGGCCGATTGACATCGTTGTCACCGCAGCATGGACGGCATAGTGTGACGCTCGCCAGCCACCTGTCCACCGACCCGAACCCGCCGGGACGCGACGGCCCCGGCGCCGGCTCGACCCCGCCCACAGCGGAACCGGCCGCCGCCACACGTGCCCCCGGTGGCTCGACCAGCGCGCCGAAAGGATCCGACTCGTGCCCGGACTCGACCACCTCCGCGCCCCCCACCGGCCCGACACTTTCCACCAGCACTGATGGGCCGCGTCCTCGCGATCGACATCGGCGGCACCAAGCTGGCCGCCGCTCTGGTGGACGCCGACGGCTCCGCCGCCCGTTCCGCGACCCGGCCGACGCCGCGTACCGAGGTCATGGCCGCCCTGGCCGGGCTGATCGGCGAGGTCGTCGGCGACGGCCCGGCGCCGCTCGCGGTCGGCATCGGCTGCGCGGGCCCGATCAACCTGGCCGACGGCACGGTCAGCCCGGTGAACATGCCGAGCTGGCGTCAGTACCCGCTGCGCGACGAGGTGCGGGAACTGACCGGGGCTCCGGCGGTGCTCGCGGGCGACGCCCAGTGCTTCGCTCTGGGAGAGCACTGGCTCGGCTCGGGGCGGGGCAGCTCCGCGTTGCTGGGCATCGTGGTGTCCACCGGCATCGGCGGCGGGCTGGTGATCGACGGCGCGCCGCTGCTCGGCCCGACCGGCAACGCCGGGCACGTCGGGCACATGACGATCGACCCGTACGGCGAGCTGTGCGAATGCGGCGGGCGCGGCTGCGTCGAGCGCTACGCCAGCGGCCCCAACCTGGCCCACTGGGCGCTGGCCAACGGGTGGAAGGCGCCCGAGGGCGAGCCCGCCGACGCGCGGACCCTGGCCGCCGGCGCCGCGAGGGGCGAGCCGGTGCCGGTGGCCGCTTTCGAGCGGGGCGCGCGGGCGCTGGCCGGGATGATCGCCTCCACTGCCGCCGCCGTCGAGGTGACCAGGGTGGTCATCGGCGGCGGCGTGTCGGCGGCCGGGCCGGTGCTGTTCGAGCCGCTGGATCGCGCGCTCGACGAGGTGGCCGGGCTGGCGTTCGTCAGGGCCGTGGAGGTGAAGCCGACCACACTGGGCGTACGGGCCGCGCTGGCGGGCGCGGCCAGACTCGCGTGGGACCACCACGGCGCGACGCGCTGAGCCCGGCCTCAAGGACGCCGCCACAGCCGGTCTGAGCCGGCCGAAGAGAGGCGACGCGGCTCGGCGAGGGTTACTCGGCCTCGCCGGCCGCGGCGTTGCGCCGCTCGATGATCCTGCGCGTGTACGGGATGACCTCGACGAGCCGCGCGCCGAGGTAGGCGCCCACGAACGCCAGCGCGATCAGCACGAAGGGGCTCGTCGACAGGCCGTTCAACGTCACGAAGGCGTACAGGATCGAGTCGAGCAAGGCCATAGGGGCACTCCGAGGCGAGGTTTGAGGCGGGGACCACAGGGTAACCGCACGCGCCCCGTGCTCGGAGACCTTCTGACCGGGTTCAGTGGAAGAAGTGACGCGTCCCGGTGAAGTAGAGCGTGATGCCCGCCTTCTCCGCGGCGTCGATGACCTCCTGGTCGCGGATGGATCCGCCGGGCTCCACGATCGCCTTGACCCCGGCCGCGATCAGCACCTCGGGGCCGTCCGCGAACGGGAAGAACGCGTCGGAGGCGGCGACCGATCCGGCGGCGCGCTCACCGGCGCGGTTCACCGCGAGGCGGCAGGAGTCGACCCGGTTGACCTGCCCCATGCCGACGCCCACGGTCGCCCCGTCGGAGGCCAGCAGGATGGCGTTGGACTTGACCGAGCGGGAGGCCCGCCAGGCGAAGGCCAGGTCGGACAGCACCTCGGGCGAGGCGGGCGCGCCCGCCTTCAGCTCCCAGTTCTCGGGCGCGTCGCCGGGCGCGTCGACCTTGTCGACGGTCTGCACAAGCAGGCCGCCGTCGATCTGGCGCCACTCGGCGGGCCGCGACGGGCGCTGCGGGCAGAGCAGCAGGCGGATGTTCTTCTTCTGCGTCAGCACCGCGAGCGCCTCCTCGGCGAACGCGGGCGCGACGACGACCTCGGTGAACACCTCGGCGATCTGGCCCGCCAGCTCGGCCGTGACCTCGCCGTTGACCGCGATCACGCCGCCGTACGCCGACACCGGGTCGCAGGCGTGGGCCTTGCGGTGCGCCTCGGCCACGTCGGCGCCCACCGCGATGCCGCACGGGTTCTGGTGCTTGATGATCGCCACCGCGGGCTCGGCGAAGTCCCAGGCCGCGCGCCAGGCCGCGCTGGCGTCGAGGTAGTTGTTGTAGGACATCTCCTTGCCGTGGAGCTGCTCGGCGTTGGCCAGGCCGCCCTCGCCCTCGGTGTAGAGGGCGGCGCGCTGGTGCGGGTTCTCGCCGTAGCGCAGCGGGGTCTTCAGCGTCCAGGTCTCGCCGGCGAACGCGGGCCAGGCGTCGCCGCTCTCGGCGGCGGTGGCCGAGAACCAGTTGGCCACGGCCACGTCGTAGGAGGCGGTGTGGGAGTAGGCGATGCCGGCCAGCCGGCGGCGCTCCTCCAGCGTGAAGCCGCCCTGGGCGAGCGCGTCGAGCACGCCGCCGTAGAAGGACGGGTTGACCACGACCGCGCACGTGCTGTGGTTCTTGGCGGCGCCGCGGATCATCGCCGGGCCGCCGATGTCGATCTGCTCCACGCACTCGGCGTCGCTCGCGCCCGAGGCGACCGTCTGCTCGAACGGGTAGAGGTTGACCACGACGAGCTGGAACGGGTCGATCTCCAGCTCGTCGAGCTGGGCCACGTGGTGCGGCTTGGTGAGGTCGGCCAGCAGCCCGGCGTGGACGCGCGGGTGGAGCGTCTTGACCCGGCCGTCGAGGCACTCGGGGAACCCGGTGAGCTGCTCGACCTTCGTCACGGGCACGCCGTAGGACGCGATCGCGGCGGCGGTGCCGCCCGTGGAAACGATCTCCACGCCCGCGCCGTCGAGAGCTCTGGCCAGCTCCTCCAGGCCGGACTTGTCGTACACCGCGATCAGCGCGCGCCGGATGGCGATGCGAGTCACTTGGATTCCTCTCCTGTTCCATTGCCGATGCGGACCGTGCGTCCGCTGACCGTCCAGCCCTCACGGGCCATCCGGCCGACGATCTCCACGAGCAGGCGGCGCTCGACGACCTTGATGCGCTCGTGCAGCACCGCCTCGTCGTCGTCGGGCAGCACCGGCACCGCCTCCTGCGCGATGATCGGCCCCGAGTCGACGCCCGCGTCGGCCAGCATCACCGTGCAGCCCGTCACCTTCACCCCGTGCGCCAGCGCGTCGCGCACGCCGTGGGCGCCGGGGAACGACGGCAGCAGCGCGGGATGGGTGTTGAGCACCGGGTGGGCTCCGAGCGTCGGCGCGCCGAGGATCTTCATGAAGCCGGCCGACACCACGAGGTCCGGCTCGTAGGAGGAGATCCGGGCGGCGATCGCCTCGTCCCACTCCGCCCGCGTCGGGTGGTCGCCCAGTTTCTCCACGAAAGTCGGCACACCTGCCCTCGTCGCGCGGGCCAGTCCTTCGATGCCGTCGCGGTCGGCTCCGACGGCGACGACCTCCGCCCCGTACGCCGGGTCGGCGGAAGCGTCCAGAAGGGCCTGTAGGTTGGTTCCAGAGCCGGAGACGAGGACGACGAGCCGCCCAGCCTTTGACACGCGCACTCCAATGAGAAAACCGGGGTGGGCTGCCAGCGTATCCGCTCCTCGCCCGGTCACGCAGAGGAGGTCAGGTGTCGTCACCGGTGCAGGCGCCGGCGGGTCAGCAACCCGCCGATTCCGCGGGCCGCCGCGCGATCTGGTTGTCCATCGCAGCGCTGGCCATGACGTTCATGCTGCCGCTCGCCGGGCTGGTGATGGCGGCGTTCGCCCTCATGGCGGGCATCCGGGCGCTGCCCCGGCTCAGGGAGGCGGGCCTGCCCACGGGCACCGCGATCGGCGGGATCGCCGTGTCGGCCGTGGCGCTCGCCCTGTCGGCCCTGGCCACGGCGTTGCAGCTCTACCTCATGGACGAGTACTCCGCGTACCAGGAGTGCATGAAGGGGGCGGGGACCGTCTCGGCGCAGGGCGAGTGCTTCGCGGCGTTCAGGGACGCGGCGCAGCGCAAGCTGCCCTCCGACGTGCTGGACGTGCTGGGCGCCGTCCAGCCCTGACGCTCCGCGTCTCGCGGTCCTCGGGCCCGGTGAGGACGACTGGTCTTCTGTCTACACTATTCCTGTAGGTAATGTAGGCAATCGCGAAAGGGCTGTTGTCCTGCGCCTACGCGATGGCACGATCAGGGGCACCGACTGAGGAGAATGTCATGTCCGTGGCAGATGCGATCAATCGGTCAATAACCCCCACGTCGTCGCCCACTCCGACCGCCACCGAAACGCCCACCCCGACCCCGACGCAGCCGAGCCCCACAGCCACCCCCACGTCCGAGCCGACGGCGTCCCCGAGCCCCACCCCCACGACTCCCACACCGAGTCCCAGCTCCCCGACGCCCACGCCCAGTCCCAGCTCCCCGACGCCCACGCCGAGCCCCTCGACGCCGGATCCCACGCCGAGCCCCTCGGCTCCGCACCCCTCTCCCACACCGAGTTCCCCGCAGCCGAGCCCCACCCCGACGCCGGTCTTCCCCGCTCCCACCAACCCCCCACCCACCATCACGCCTCCGCCGACCTCGCCCGCCCCTGAACGCCCAGCCGGTCCGGGGCTGGATGTCCGCGGGAGCACCTTCACGAAGGCGGCCGGCGGTTTCACCGCCGAGCACAGCGAGCTGGCCGGGTACACCCGCGCGATTTTCGACGCCATCGCCGCGCTGGGGAACTTCGCCGGCACGGACGATGCGGGGAACACGTTCAGGCAGGGCTATTCCACGGCGCTGAAGAAGGTCGAGACGTACGTCAACGCGCTGCGCGACGTCTATCCCGAAGTCGCCGATCGGCTGGCCGGCATGAACACCACCCTGGACATCGCGAACTGGGCCACCATCGAGTCCCTGCCGAAAGTGTCCGACCCGCCGAAGTTCTCGGAGTCGGACGGAAAGCTCACACCCTGACGTTCCTGGAGACCTGATGACCACACCAGACGACTTCTTCGACGCGGAGATGAGCCGTTTTCTCGCCCAGTTCGAAGCGGACATCCGGCCGCTGGAAGAGCTGCAGGAGCGCGTCCAGGCCGTCCGCGGCACGGGCGAGGCGGCCGACGGCCTGGTGCGGGCCGAAGTACTGGCGAGCGGCGCGCTCGGCGGCCTGCGGATCGACCCGCGGGCGATGCGGCTCGGGGCGGACGCGCTGGCGGAGGCGGTGCTCGCCGCAGCGAGCGACGCCACCGCGGACCTGACCAGACAGATGGCGGGGATGATGACGGACGGCCTGACCCCGTTCGCCGACGAGGCCAGGCGTCTCGACGAGGACTGACTACTTGGGCATCGCCGGCGCCGGGTAGAACCCGCGCCAGCGCCTGAACTGGTCCTGGCCCGCGGCGACACCCAGCTTGGCGAGCATCTGGTTCCAGGTGGGCAGCAGGCTGAGGGGGTCGTCGACCACGTCGCCGGGCCTGCTGATCACGTTCGAGGTGGTGGTGAAGATGCTGGACCCGGTCAGGAACACGACGGCGTTCCTCGCCGCCTGGTTCTCCGGCAGCAGCTTCATCTGCTTCATGCCCTGCGGCAGCAGCTTCCTGACCCACCGGAAATTCGCCGGATCCACATGGTAGAAGACCATGGCCGAGGCGAAGTTGTTCAACATGTACATGCCGTGGTCACCCCACGAGCCCATGTCCTCGCCCCTCGCCAGCTTGATCCCGTCGACGAGCGCCTCGTCGAGGGCCGTGTAGGCGAGGCTGCCTCCCACGGCGTAGATGAACCTCTTCCCCACAGCGTGTTCGAACATCCTGAGGAGCAGCCCTGCCTGCCTCTTACGCATCGCCCAGTTGATCAGCGTCTGGACCTTCTTGTCGATCGCGGGCCAGCAGAAGAACATCAGCAGCTCGAACCATTGGATCATGGCCATCGTCTTCAGCGCGTGCTGAGTCCGCTCGAGCATCTCGGCGTAGTCGTCGATCGCGTCGGCCAGCCCGCGGATGTACGCGGACACATGCGGCGGATAGGGCGCGACCTTCTCGTTGAAGTACTTCTCGAACGCCTCGATGCCCGCGCCGTGGCTGGGCGGCCGCCACACCCTGCTCGCGATCTCCTGGACCTCTTCCAGACTGACGTCCACCCGCGTGGCAAGCTGCCGCAACAGCCGCGCGGCCTCGCGCGCCTTGGCCGGGTCGCCGTCGGGGTAGGTGACGGACAGCATCTTCCGGACCACGACGGCGACACCTGCGGCGGAGAAGACGAAGCCCCCGATGGGAAGCGCCTTGGGGGATGGACTCACGTGACAGACCCTTTCTCCAGCGTCGGACATCCTGATCGCCGAGACCGGGACCGTCGTCCGATCATCCTGCCCACATCATCCGTCACGGCAGCCCCAGATCTGGCAAATACCAGTATTTCCGACAGCTATTGCCGGGACTGCACCTCCAGCAGGCGCCTCCGAAGTCCGTACCGTTGCTAGTCGCGGTCTTCGCGGTCGCGGTCCCAGGCGTACGGGTCGACGTAGATGACGTGGCCGCCGCGGTCGTCCGACACGTCCACGATGTCCGTACGCGGCGCACCCGCGCGACCGGCCCCGGCCCAGGGCCGCGCCTGGGCGCGGGTCTCGGCCTCCGCCGAGGCGTGCTCGTCCGTCCAGTCGTCGCGGATGACCGGGATGGGCTGCGTGTCGGCCTCGGTGGCGTCGAGCCAGTGGCCGGGCAGCGGCTTGCCGTCGGACTCGGCCAGCCCCACCTTGCTCGCCGCGCGGGCGATCGCGGCCCCGGCCTTGCGCACGGGCGCCGCCGCCTTGTCCAGCGGTACGCGGGCCCGCCGGTTGAGCAGCAGGATGTTGGTCACCCCGGCCGAGATGCCCGCCGCCACGCCCACCTCCAGCGCGACCGACAGGGCCACCTCCCACGGCGACGGGCCGACGGCCGCCAGCCTGCCGCCGCCGATCGGGCCGCCGGACAGCGCCGCGAGCACCGCGGCCACCAGGCCGGTCGTGACGCCGGTCAGGAAGCCCCAGAGCGGGGCGGCCTCGTACGAGGGCGAGGGCGAGATCCGGGCGACCACCACGCCCGCCACCGCGCCGGCCGCGAACGGCAGCGCGACGACGGCCATCATCCAGGCCGGCACGGGACCGCTGTCGGGCAGCGCGCCCAGCAGCGGCAGGCTCGGCACCGTGCCGAGCTGCACGCCCGTGGGCGCGACCAGCGTGCCGGTGCCGATCGCGAAGCCCGGCCCGGCGACGTACGACAGCGCCCAGATGACCACGTTGAGCAGGTACAGGACCTGCACCAGCAGGAGCAGCAGCCCGCCGACGAGGCCCGGCGAGAGCACGTCGGTCAGCTCGCGCACCTGGCCGAAGTTGACCACCACGGCCACCAGCACCAGCGCGAATCCCATGACCAGCAGCACCGCCGTGGCCACCGCCGTGCCGACGGTCAGCGCGCGCACCCGCTCCGGCAGCAGCCGCAGCATCGCCCGCCAGGGCCCGATGGTGCGCGCGGTCGCGACCGAGCCGGCCAGGAACGCGAGGATGAAGTGGCTGAGCAGCGCCTCGCCGATGAAGGGCTGGGTCACCTCGTTGCGCGCCACGAGCGCGATCAGGCCGGCCAGCAGCGCGTACGGCGCGGCCAGCGAGACCCCGGCCTGGGCCACGAGCACGAGCTGCGCCCGTCGCCGGGCGTTGGCCTTCTCCCGCGGGCTGTTCTTCGGCAGCCGGGCCGGCAGCCGCAGCCGCAGGTCGGCGTCGCGGGCCATCCAGCGGGCGGCGCGGTAGAGCAGGATCGCGGGCAGCACCACGAGGCCGAGCGGCAGCAGCCCGACCCGGCCGCCGGGCATCGCGAAGCCCGCGTGGTGGGCGGCCAGCCAGATCTGCGCCGCCGTGCGGAACACCCCCGGCAGGCCCGAGCCGAGCGCCCCGCTGGGCGCGGCGATCCAGCCCACCAGCGTGAGCGTGGTGAGCGCCGCCAGCCCGACGCCGAGCGTGGCGGCCGCGGCGAGCATCCCCGAGACGGGCAGCGGACGCCGGGACTCGTCGTCGTCAGAGACCCCCGGGATCTTGCCGAGGACCGAACGGGGGGCCGTCCGCAGCTGGTCGAGAAGCGCCGTCACAGTAGGCGATTTTCTCAATCTTTTCCGACCGGCGCTTGGTTGACGCGCCGCAGCGGCCAGCTTTATCCGGCTCTGCCGCCCTTTCAGACCGTAACTCGGCGGGAAACGCGGAAGGCCCCGCACGGCCGGAGCCGGTGCGGGGCCTTCCGCGGATGGTCGCCGGGTCAGCGCGCCTGCATGATCTCGCGCATGAGGCGGGCCGTCTCGGAGGGGGTCTTGCCGACGCGGACGCCGACCTTCTCCAGGGCCTCCTTCTTGGCCTGCGCCGTGCCGGCCGAGCCGGACACGATCGCGCCGGCGTGGCCCATCGTCTTGCCCTCGGGGGCGGTGAAGCCCGCGACGTAGGCGACGACCGGCTTGGTGACGTGCTGCTCGATGTAGGCCGCGGCCCGCTCCTCGGCGTCGCCGCCGATCTCACCGATCATCACGATCGCGTCGGTGCCCGGGTCGTCCTGGAAGGCCTGGAGCGCGTCGATGTGCGTGGTGCCGATGACGGGGTCGCCGCCGATGCCCACCGCGGTCGAGAAGCCGAAGTCGCGCAGCTCGTACATGAGCTGGTACGTCAGCGTGCCCGACTTGGAGACCAGGCCGATGCGGCCCGCGGTCGTGATGTCGGCGGGGATGATGCCGGCGTTGGAGGCGCCGGGCGAGGCGATGCCGGGGCAGTTGGGGCCGATGATGCGGGTCTTGTTGCCCTTGGCCACCGCGTACGCCCAGAACTCCGTGGAGTCGTGGACCGGCACGCCCTCGGTGATGACCACGCAGAGCGGGATCTCGGCGTCGATGGCCTCCTTGACGGCGTCCTTGGTGAACGCCGGCGGGACGAAGATGACCGACACGTCGGCGCCGGTCTTCTCCATGGCCTCCTTGACCGTGCCGAAGACCGGCAGGCCCTCGTGCGTGATGCCGGCCTTGCGGGCGTTGACGCCGCCGACGACGCGGGCGCCGGAGGCGAGCATGCGGCGGGTGTGCTTGGTGCCCTCGCCGCCGGTCATGCCCTGAACGATGATCTTGCTGTTCTCGGTCAGCCAGATAGCCATGTCTCACGCACCTACCGCAGCGAGCTCGGCGGCGCGCTTGGCCGCGTCGTCCATCGTGTCAACCAGCTCGACGCGCGGGAGCGCGGCGTCGGCCAGGATCTGCCGCCCGAGCTGGGCGTTGTTGCCGTCGAGGCGAACCACCAGCGGGTGGGTGACGGCCTCGCCGCGGCTCTCCAGGAGCTTGAAGGCCGCCACGATGCCGTTGGCGACGGCGTCGCAGGAGGTGATGCCGCCGAAGACGTTCACGAAGATCGACTTCACCGACGGGTCGGAGAGGATGATCTCCAGGCCGGCGGCCATGACCTCGGCCGAGGCGCCGCCGCCGATGTCGAGGAAGTTGGCCGGGGACGGCTTGCCGGGGAAGGCCTCGCCCGCGTAGGCGACCACGTCGAGGGTGGACATGACCAGGCCCGCGCCGTTGCCGATGATGCCGACGTCGCCGTCGAGCTTGACGTAGTTGAGGTCCTTCTCCTTGGCCCGGGCCTCCAGCGGGTCCTCGGCGGCCTTGTCGGCGTACGCCTCGTGCTCCGTCTGTCGGAAGGAGGCGTTGTCGTCGAGCGTGACCTTGCCGTCGAGCGCCTTCACCTGGCCGTCGGCCGACAGGATCATCGGGTTGACCTCGACGAGGGAGGCGTCCTCGTCGACGAAGCAGCACCAGAGCTTCTCGATGAGCTCGGCCGCGCCGTCGAGCGACTGCTCCGGCAGGCCGCCCGCGACCGCGATCTCGCGCGCCGTGTCCCGGTCGACGCCGGTGATGGCGGAGACGGGTACCTTCGCCACCTTCTCGGGCGAGGTGTGGGCGACCTCTTCGATGTCCATGCCGCCCGCGGCGGAGCAGATCGCGAGGAAGGTACGGTTCGCGCGGTCGAGCAGGAAGGAGAAGTAGTACTCCTCCGCGATCGCGCTGGCCTCCTCCACGAGCACCTTGTGGACCGTGTGGCCCTTGATGTCCATGCCGAGGATGGCCTGGGCCTTCTCGACGGCGTCGGCGGCGTCGTCGGCCACCTTCACGCCACCGGCCTTGCCACGCCCACCGGTCTTCACCTGGGCCTTGACCACGACACGGCCGGTCAGCTGCTCGGCAGCCGCCCGCACCTCCTCCACGGTGTGGGCGACGATGCCCTTGGGCACCGGGATGCCGTAGTCCGCGAAGAGCTCCTTCGCCTGATGTTCGAACAGGTCCACGAGGGTCCGTCCTTGCTTATCCGACTGATGTTCGACGGCCCGGGCCACCCCGTGCGTGCCGGGCGTTTCCGCCAGTGAAGCCTAGCCCCAAGCTTGACGTCCCCTGGTCACCGGGTCGCGGATATGCCGTGATGTGACGGTGATCTCACTTCCGCACCATGTCTGCCTCCATCGGAAGACTGCGAACGACCAAAAACACCCTTACAACGTCATTTACTGACAAAGCCCGCGCGGCCTACGGGGCTTCCGCGCGATCAGGTCCCGGCGCGGCGGGCCCGATCGCGCGAGGTAAGACCCCGGCCGCCTCAGGCCGCACTCCCACCCGAAGGGGGCGCCGGCACTCCGAGTCCGGGACGAGCGGCGTCCCGCACGGCCGGAAGACCGTTTCGGCATCACTCGCGCGAAAGCCCTCACCCAAGATCGAAATCAGAACGTGTTACATCCGCACGGGGATCCGGCCGCGCGAGAGACATCCGAGAGACGGCATCGAAGAACGGACCGGCGAACGCCCCGGGCCGTTCTCCGCCCGCCGCGCCGCCGTCGAGCAGGCGCGCGACACGGACGGAAACGCCGACGTGACGCGCCACTCACAGAGCGTCGCGCTTTCCGGTCGACCGCGATACCGGTCATGTTCTGCACGCCGTCAGAACGAGATACAACCTGCACAAGAAATACACATATTTCCCGCCATGGCGGCCCTCACCCGAGATATCCTCGTGATCTTTCTTTGCCATGATCCACGAACGTTCGAATGAGAAACGACAAGGATGGAAATGAAGCGAATCCTCACCGGCGTCGCCTTGGCGTCCACCGCCATGATCATTTCGGCCGGCCCGGCCCTGGCCGCGCCGGTGAACCCGGTTGCGCCCGTGCAGAAGCAGTTCGTGGCGGGTCACGGCGTCAAGTTCGCCGAGCGCGTCAAGATCGTCGCCGGCGCCCAGCGCCAGGTGAGCATCCGGCGTAGCGGCTCCCTGGAGTTCGGCCCCTCCGGCGTCGTCGCCTCCGACGTCACCGGCCAGTTCAACATCAAGCGGGAGGAGGCCGAGAAGCTCGCCGACACCCTGAAGGAGCTGGGGGACGAGGAGTTCAATCTCGACCTCGTGACCGCGCTGACGATGCCGGAGCGGATCGTCACCAAGGGGCGCTACACCTACCTCACGGGCGGCCTGTGGAGCGCCGTGTTCAACTCGAACAAGTCCTGGATCCGGGTTCCCGGCGTCCAGCCCATCGGGGCGACCACCGCGTACAGCCAGCCGCTGAACATCCTCTCCGAGCCCGCCACGCTCAAGACCATGCTCAAGGGCGCCAAGGCGACGAAGGACGGCTACACCGGCAAGATCCAGGCGAAGGACCTGAGCAAGAACTCCCCGCTCTTCGGCGGGCTCATGGTGCTGTTCGCCCCCAGCAAGTCGTCCGCGAAGGGCGCCATCAGCTGGAAGCTCACCGTGGACGCCAAGGGCCTGCCGACGCGGCTCGTGTCGGTCATCCCGGCGACGGCCCTGGGCGCCAAGGAGGCCAACGGCGTGGCCATCAGCGTCGAGACCACCTTCAGCGACTGGGGCACGCCCGTGACCGTCACGGCCCCGCCGGAGCTGGAGGTCGCCAAGACCCTCGATGAGGCGATCGTGGTCCCCGGCCCGAAGACGCTCCCGCTGAGCGCCATCGCTCACTGAGAACCGGTCGCGCCCGTCTCCCCCGTGCTGGCGCGGGAGGCGGGCGCGACGCCTGTCCGGGCGCCCACGACAGCCAGGCGTCTACGGCAGCCGGGCCCGCCGCCCCTCCGGACTCCTACGACTACGACAGGCGGGAGTCGCGGACCTCGGCCCAGGCCAGCGAGTGCCTGATGCCCTCCTCCAGCGAGTAGCCCGCGCGCCAGCCCAGCAGCCGCTCGGCGAGGTCGCTGCGCGTGTACGCCCCGGCCACGTCACCCGGGCGGCGCTCGGTCTCCACCACCTCCACCGGGCGATCCACCACGCGGTTGAACGCCTCGGCCAGCTCACGCACCGTCGTGCCGGACCCGGTGCCCAGGTTGATGACCGCCCCCTCCGGGAACAGGCCGTCGAAGCGCCGCAGCGCCTCCACGTGGGCCCGCGCGAGGTCCCAGACGTGGATGTAGTCGCGGATGCCGGACCCGTCCCGAGTCGGGTAGTCGGTGCCGGTGATCTGGAACGGCGTGCCCTCCTCGTACGCCTCGATGAGCTTGCCCAGGGCGTGACTGGGCCGCCGGAGCTGGAGCCCGGTGCGCATCTGCGGATCGGCGCCGATCGGGTTGAAGTAGCGCAGCGACAGGATCCTGATCGGCCGGGTGGCCGCGATGTCGGCGAAGATGGCCTCGCACATCGCCTTGGTCCGCGCGTACGGGCTCTGCGGGTCGAGCGGCGACCCCTCGTCCACGGTGTGGTCCTCGCCGGTGCGGTAGATCGACGCCGACGAGCTGAACACCATCCGCTCGCACCCGTTGCGCAGCAGGTGGTCGACGAACTCCAGGCTCTTGGCGACGTTGGCCCGGTAGTAGCCGACCGGGTCGGCCACCGAGTCGGGCACCACGATGAGCGCCGCGCAGTGGATGACGGCCTCGATGTCGGACCGCTCGGCGAAGATCTTGTCGATCAGCGCTCCGTCGCTGATGTCGCCCTCGTAGAAGGCGCGGCCCTCGGCGAACTCGCGCCGCCCCGTCACGAGGTTGTCGAGGATCACCGGCTCGATCCCGGCGTCCAGGCACGCCGAGGCCACCGTGCTCCCGATGAACCCGGCGCCGCCGGAAATCAACACGCTCATGCCAGCCCCCTGCTTCTCACGCTTCACCGCCCGCCGGCCTGCCCGGCGTGGCTCCCCACCGCACCCGCCGGCGATCGCCTCGGCCCGGCGGGGCCACGCGGCGCCGCGCGCCGTGCCCGACCATCCTCGGCCACCGCGCGCAGCGCTCGTGACCATTCAGGACGGCCGGGCGGCATCGCTCCGCCACCGGCCGGACAGCGTTACGTGATCGTTACAACTTCCGGCGCTCTCAACGCACGTTTTGTTTGTCTACCTATGAGACGCATGCGAAGCACTTAGTCCTGGAGTACCCCGTGAATCCCCTCTTCCGGAAGCCGGCCCTGCTCGCCTTGGCCGCTCTGGTCTCGATGACGGCCTGCGCGGCGGAGAGCGCGCCCGCGACGCGGGCACAGGCGGCCCCCGCCGTCAGCGCTCCCGCCAAGGCCGCCACAGCGGCGAGGACGCCGCTCGCCCAGGCCGCCGGCGCGGCCAAGCACGTCGCGCCCAAGAAGCCCAAGCTGGAGATCGCCGACATCACGCCCATGGGCGAGACCACCGAGAAGGTCGGCGTCGGTTTCCCGATCATCGTGACGTTCGACCGGGACGTGCGCGACAAGGCGGCAGCCGAGGCGACGCTCCAGGTGGAGGCCGAGAAGCCGACCGACGGCGCCTGGCGCTGGGTCTCCGACCGCAAGGTCATCTACCGCACGAAGACGTACTGGAAGCCGCACCAGAAGGTGCTGTTCAGCGCGCACCTCAGCCAGCTCCCCGGCAACGAGGCCGCCGAGGACGTCTCCCGCCGCTTCGCCGTGGGCACCGCCAACATCTCGGTGGTCGACACGCGCCGGCACGTCATGAAGACCTACCGCGACGGCAAGCTCGCCAAGCGGATCCCGATCAGCGCCGGCCGCGGCGGCCTCGTGCGCAACGGCGTGGACGTGTACCTGACGACCAGCGGCACCCACCTGACCATGGGCAAGAAGCGGGTCGAGACCATGACCTCGTCCTGGATGGGCATCACCGACCCCGAGGACGATCAGTACTACAAGGAGGAGATCCCCTGGGCGGTGCGGATCTCCGACAGCGGCGAGTACGTGCACCAGAGCGCCGGCTACTACCAGTACCTCGGCCGCTCCAACCAGAGCCACGGCTGTGTCCGCGCCACCCCCGAGGGCGCCCGCTGGTTCTACACGATTGCCCAGCGCGGCGACGTCGTGAAGATCACCGGCACCAAGCGCAAGCTCGACTGGCGCAACGGCTGGAGCTACTGGCAGCTCAACTGGACGCAGTGGAAGCAGGGCAGCGCCCTGGGCACCGACACCGCCACCGCCAAGAAGGGCTGACGTCCGCGACGCGCGGCCGGTGAGAGCGCGAGCCTCACCGGCCGTGGCCGTCGCCTGGGCTCAGAGCTTCTCCAGCGGGGCGTACGCCAGCAGCAGCGTCTTCTCTCCCCCGCTCCCGAAGTCGATCTTCACCTTGGTCTTCTCGGCCTGCCCGTCCACCGACACCACGGTGCCCAGCCCGAACGCGTCGTGCGACACCCGGTCGCCGGGGGTCAGCGACGGGAGCGCCTTGCCGCCCTTCTTCGGCGCGGCCGTCGCGGCGGCCGGCTCGCGGCGCGTCGCCGCGTTCCAGGCGGTCTTCTCCGGCGGTGTGCGCCAGTCGATGAGCTGGCCCGGCACCTCGCTGACGAACCGCGACGCCGGGTTGAACGACGGGGCGCCCCACGAGCTGCGCACCGCCGCCCGCGTCAGGTAGAGGCGCTTCTGGGCGCGCGTGATGCCGACGTAGGCCAGCCGGCGCTCCTCCTCCAGCTCCTTCGGCTCGCCGAGCGAGCGCACGTGCGGGAAGACGCCGTCCTCCATCGCCGTCAGGAACACGACCGGGAACTCCAGCCCCTTGGCCGTGTGCAGCGTCATGAGCGTCACCACGCCCTGGCCGCCGTCGGCGTCGGGGATCTGGTCGGCGTCGGCCACCAGCGACACCTGCTCCAGGAACTCGACCAGTGTGCCCTCGGGGTTGGCCTCCTCGAACTCCGAGGCGACCGAGACGAGCTCGTTGAGGTTCTCCAGGCGGGACTCGTCCTGCGGGTCCTCGGACGCCTCCAGCTCGGCGCGGTAGCCGGTGGCCACCAGCACCTCCTCCGCCAGCGCGGACGGCGGCACGCCCTCGGCCTTGGCGATCAGCTCCTCCAGCATGGCGACGAAGTCGCGCACCGCGTTGAGGGAGCGCGTGGCCATGCCCGGCGCCTCGCCGGCCCGGCGCAGCCCCTCCCAGAACGTGACCCGCTCGCGCGCGGCGAACGCCTCGATCATCGCCTCGGCCCGGTCGCCGATGCCGCGCTTGGGCACGTTGAGGATGCGCCGCAGCGACACCACGTCGGCCGGGTTGGCCAGCACCCGCAGGTAGGCCAGCAGGTCCTTGACCTCCTTGCGCTCGTAGAAGCGCACACCGCCGACGACCTTGTACGGCAGGCCGGTGCGGATGAAGATCTCCTCGAACACGCGGGAGGCGGCGTTGGTGCGGTAGAAGACGGCGACGTCGCCCGCCCGCACGCCCTCCTCGTCGGTGAGCCGGTCGACCTCCTGGGCGACGAACATGGCCTCGTCGTGCTCGTTGTCGGCGACGTACCCGACGATCTTGGGGCCGTCGCCCTGGTCGGACCAGAGGTTCTTGGGCTTGCGCGACTCGTTGCGCGAGATGACCGCGTTGGCCGCGGCCAGGATGTTCTGGGTGGAGCGGTAGTTCTGCTCCAGCAGGATCGTGCGGGCGTCGGGGTAGTCGCGCTCGAACTCCAGGATGTTGCGGATCGTCGCGCCGCGGAAGGCGTAGATCGACTGGTCGGCGTCACCCACGACGCACAGCTCGGACTGGTCGGCGCCCGAGCGCACCAGCTCGCCGTCGCTGGTGCGCAGCTCGGGCCGGCCGACCAGCTCGCGCACCAGGATGTACTGGGCGTGGTTGGTGTCCTGGTACTCGTCGACCATGACGTGCCGGAAGCGCATCCGGTAGTGCTCGGCCACCTCGGGGAAGAGCTGGAAGAGCGTCACCGTGTTCATGATGATGTCGTCGAAGTCCATCGCGCCGGCCTCGGTGAGCTTGAGCTGGTAGCTCTTGTACGCCTCGGCGAGGACCTTCTCCAGGTGCGAGCCCGCCTTGTCGAGCGCGGTCTCGTAGTCGATCAGCTCGTTCTTGAAGTTGCTCACCTGGGCCGAGAACGACCTGGGCGGGTAGCGCTTCGGGTCGAGGTCCATCTCGCGGCAGACCATGGCCATCAGCCGCTGGGAGTCGGCCTGGTCGTAGATGGAGAAGCTGGAGGGGAAGCCGAGCCGCTTGGCCTCGCGGCGCAGGATCCGCATGCACGCGCTGTGGAACGTCATCACCCACATCGCCTTGGAACGCGGGCCGACGAGCTTGTCGATGCGCTCCTTCATCTCGCGGGCGGCCTTGTTGGTGAAGGTGATCGCGAGGATCTCGCCCGGGTGGACGTCGCGCTCGGCGAGCAGGTAGGCGATGCGGTGGGTGAGCACCCGCGTCTTGCCCGACCCCGCCCCCGCCACGATCAGCAGCGGGCTGCCGTGATGGATCACGGCCTCGCGCTGCTGCGGGTTGAGGCCGTCGAGCAAGGGGTGGTCAACAGAGACGTGGGTCGGCACCCACCTAGGTTATGACTCCCCACCGACAAACGGCGCCCGGAATGCGGACCCCGGGAGCTCCGGTTGTCACGAGAAGGGAGATCCTGGAGCCGTCCGTCGTCCGGCAGAGGACACGGGCGGAACGGGACGTCCGGCCGAAGACGCGAGCGGAACGCGGACGTCCGGTCAGGGACGCGAGCAGAACGCGGACGTCCGGTCAAGGACGCGAGCGGAACGACGTCCGGTCAAGGACGTGAGGGAATGGGAAAGGACGACCATGCTGGCCGAGAGCGAGATCACCCGGGTGCTCACCGTCACGGCGCACCCCGACGACGTCGACTTCGGCGCGGCGGGGACCGTGGCGCTGTTCGGCGACAGGGGTGTCGAGGTCACCTACCTGGTCGTGACGGACGGCGACGCCGGCGGCAACGAGCGCGAGCTGGACAACTCCGGCATGGCGGAGCTGCGCCGGGCCGAGCAGACGGCCGCCGCCAAGGCCGTGGGCGTCACGGACGTGCGCTTCCTCGGCTACGCCGACGGCAGCGTGGTGCCCTCGCTGGAGCTCAGGCGCGACATCGCCCGCGTCATCCGCCAGGTACGGCCCGACCTCGTGATCACCCATCACCCCGACCGCAACTACCAGTTCATCGCCCCGAGCCATCCCGACCACCGCGCGGTGGGCGGCTCGGCCCTCGACGCGGTCTACCCGGACGCCCGCAACCCGTACGCGTTCCCCGAGCTCCTGACGGAGGAGGGGCTGGAGGCGTGGACCGTGCGCGAGGTGTGGCTGACGGGCGGCTCGACGCCGGACCACTGGGTGGACGTGACGGAGGCCATGGACCGCAAGCTGACGGCGCTGCAGTCGCACGTCAGCCAGGTGGCGCACGTGGAGGGCTTCACCGACTTCGTCCGCGGCCGCTTCGCGAGCTGGGGCGAGCGCGCCGGCTTCGGCCCGGGCCACTACGCGGAGGGCTTCCAGGTCGTACCGACGGCCTGACCGTCACGGCTCCCGCCCTCCCGGCAGGAGCCGATCCTTGGGGGGCGGACCGGCGCCGCGAGCCGGCTACGAGACGGACCCGGGCGGCACGACCCAGAGCGACGGCTGCCCGGTGACCTCGGCGATGATGTCGAAGTCCCGGTCGTAGTGCAGGATCGTGGCGCCGTGAACCTCGGCGCAGGCGGCGATCAGCAGGTCGTTCGGGCTGACCCCGCGGTGCTGCCCCTTCGTCACGAGCTCTTCCTGGACGACACATGCGCGCTTCTGCACCTGGTCGTCGACAGGCAGCATGATGCACTGTCGCTGGGCACGGACGATGCGCTGATAGTGCTCGTAGTCTCGGGCACTGTAGAAGAGCTCGAGGTCGACGACGGTGCACGTGGCGATGACACGCGCGGCGAAGAGCGGGTGTAGTGCCTTGGCGACCACCTCACTGGTGCGAATGCGCGCCAAGGCGCTCTTGTCCAGGAGATACATCACTCCGGTCGCTGACACGCACCCTTCATGATCTCCGGATCCAGCAGGTCCGGGCTCCCCTCCGTGCGCCAGAACTCGAACGCTTCGATGGCGCCGGCTCTTTCCTCGTCCCGTTCGAGCACCGCCCGCAGGGCCGTATGGACGGTCTCCTTCATGGTCGTCACGCCCAGCCGCCGCTGGGCGGCCTCCAGGAGCTCCTTGTCGATGTCGATCACCGTACGCAAGGGGCATCACCTCCGCTACCTCCAGGGTATATCACAGATCGTGATCTTGATATACGCACTCACTGTGAACACGCGAACACGGAAAGACGTCACGGAGACGCTAGGGCATCGCGACCGAGGCCTTCAGGGCCCCTCTCGCCACCGGAGGAGAATCCTCACCCCTCGGGTGAAGACTTGGCGTCGCACCTGGCGGCGAGGCGGGCGAACAAGTAGCCCAGGGAGTTGGTCGCCGTGTGCAGCATGGACGGCGCCAGCAGGCCGGCGCGGCGGCGCAGCTCGCAGAACAGCACCCCGGCCGCGCCCGTGGACAGCACGCTGCCCGCCACCACGCGGCCCGTGGCGAGCGGGCCCGGCTTCTCCCCCGCCGTGAGCGCGCCGAGGGCCGGGTTGGCGCGGGCCATGTCGATCGCGGGCAGCACGTGCCAGAGCCCGAACAGCACCGACGAGACCGCCGTGGCCGCTGCCGTGCCGTGGGTGCGGCGCAGCATGCCGTACAGGGCGCCCCGGAAACCGACCTCCTCCAGCAGGACCGTGCCGACGGGCACCTGGAGGAGGGCCTCCTCCAGGGCGCGGGCGTGCGACAGCGACAGGGCCCGCTCGTCGCGGAACAGCCGCCGGGTGCCGGGGATGGCGACGCCGGCCGTGTAGACGGCGGCCACGCCCGCGGCCAGGGCGCCTCCGGTCAGGGCACCCCTGCGGGGGTGCTCGAACCCGAGCTCCGCCCAGGACGCCCCTGATCGGCGCGCCATGGCCACCAGCACGGCGGTCGCGGCGGCGGAGGTCAGGGGGGCCAGGCGGGGGGCGACCCGGTTGTTCAGCACGTTGGCCGCGGCCAGCACGGCGATCGACGCGATCAGCACCCCTGCAGGCTACGTCCCCCCCCACCCCCATGCCCTACGCCCACATGCCCGCACGCCCTCTGCCCGCACGCCCACATGCCCGCATACGCTCCGCCCGCACGCCCACATACCCTCCGCCCGCACGCCCGCATACCCTCCGCCCGCACGCCCGCGGACACACAGTCCGCGAACACACGGTCCCGCGTATACCCGGCCTGCGTGCTGGCGGGCGCCGGTTCACGGACACCCGGCCCGGGAGCTGGCGGGCGCCGTTTCATGGGCGCGCGAAAGGGCGCACGGCCCTCGTGCGCGGACGCGGGGCGCGCGGATTGGCGCACCCCTCGCCCCCACTGCGGGACACTCGGCGCGCGGGCGCACGGTGCGCAGTGCACGGGCGCGGCCCTCGTGGACGGGACGTGGGACGCGTGGAACGGCGCACCCCTCGCCCCCACTGCGGGACATCCGGTGCACGGGCGCGTGGAAGGGCGCACGACCGTGTACGCGGGTCGTGGGCATGCGGAAAGCGCACAGCACAGTGCGGGAGATGTGGGCGATCGCGTGCTGAAGGGGCGCCCGCAGGCGCCCGTCAGGCTGAGGCGCGGGTGCGCCAGCCTGCCGGGAAGCGGGAGCGGCGGCGCTCCTGGGGCGTGAGCCCGCCCCAGATGCCCTCCGTCTCCCCCGCGCGTAACGCGTAGGCTCTGCACTCCGCCAGAACCTCGCAGCGGGCGCACACCGCCTTGGCGCGTCGCTCCTGGGCCGCCGAGGGCGCGAGCGGAAAGAAGAGCTCAGGATCGCTGGATCTGCAGGCGCCCCCTCGCAGCCAGCCGGTTTCCTCCAATGGCATGGCGCCAACGGTATTGCCGGGGCATGATCGGCCGCATCATCCTCTGGGTTGACCTTTGCGTACGACCTGAGCGGGCGTCGGACGTACGACCTGAGCGGGCGTCGGACGTACGACCCGCACCGGGGCGGCGGGTCAGCAGGCCGTGACGCCCTGGTTGTACCCGGTCGCGAAGGACTGCTGGCGCTGCTCGGCCGTGCCGTGGGCGGCCGGGTCGAGCCAGTCGTCCGTGGGGTCGCCGGCCGCCTCCAGGTTGAGCAGCAGCTCGTCCTCGTCGCCCGGCTCGGCGCGCAGCGCGCCGGACCCGACCAGGGCCGACAGGGTGCCGCCCGCGTAGCAGTCGGCCTGCAGCTCCGCCTGGACGTTGAGCCGGAAGCCGGTCTGGAGCTGAGCCTGCACGGCGTGCCCGAACTCGTGCGGGATGATCAGGTAGACCGATCCGTCGCCCATCTCGTTCCAGAGGCTCTCCATCCAGTCCCGGTCGTAGGCGATGAAGTGGCCGTCCGGGCAGTAGAAGGCGTTCTGCGGTACGGCCGGCTCGCCGGCGCAGCTCGGGCCGTCGCTCCCCGAGTAGGCGACGAAACGGGTGATGGGCTGGTAGGCGCGGCCGGACGCGGCGAACTGCCGCTCCCAGAACGCCTCCGTCAGGGACCGGGCCGCCCGCACGTCGCCCTCGAAGCTGTCGTCCCCCTGGACGTTGCGCGACGCGCGCTGGGTGAGCCCGCACGACGCGACGAGCGCGCAGGCGAGCATGAGCGCAAGGGCGAGGATGCCGCCGCGTCCCCGGCGCCTCACCGTTCCCGCATCCACGTCGGTCACACGTCCCACGTGTGCACCGGTTCGTTCGCGTGCATGTGCGTAATGTAGTCGAGCGTCATCCGCCGCAGCGCGTCGTACCTGTCGCCGCCCAGCGCGTTCACCTTGTCCACCTGCCAGCTCGCCCCGGTACGCCCGGTCAGGCAGCGCGCCTCGATGATCCCGAGCAGCCGGTCGGCGACGGCGGAGTCCACGCCCCGCACGGCGAGCCCCTCGTGGGCCATCGGGAGCAGGCGGCGCAGGATGAGCTCGGCGGCCGGCACCTCGCCGAGCCCCGGCCAGTAGAGCTGGGCGTCCAGGCCGTGGCGGGCGGCGGCGTTGAGGTTCTCCTCGGCCGCGGCGAACGACATCTGGCTCCAGATGGGGCGCCCGGCGTGCGGCAGGACGCGCATCAGGCCGTAGTAGAACGCGGCGTTGGCGGCGATGTCGACCACCGACGGGCCGGCGGGCAGCACGCGGTTCTCGACGCGCAGGTGGGGCCGGCCGCCCGCGACGGCGTACACCGGCCGGTTCCAGCGGTAGATGGTGCCGTTGTGCAGGGTCAGCTCGGCCAGCTCGGGGGCGTGCCCGGCCCTCAGCGTCTCCTCGGGGTTCTCGGCCTCGCACAGGGGCAGCAGTGCCGGGAAGTAGCGGACGTTCTCCTCGAACAGGTCGAAGACACTGGTGATCCACCGCTCGCCGAACCACACGCGCGGGCGCACGCCCTGCGCCTTCAGCTCGTCCGGCCGCGTGTCGGTGGCCTGCTCGAACAGGGTGATCCTGGTCTCGCGGTGCAGCTCCTTGCCGAACAGGTACGGCGAGTTGGCGGCGACGGCCACCTGCGGCCCGGCGATGGCCTGGGCGGCGTTCCAGTGGGCGGCGAACGCCTCGGGGCTGACCTGGAGGTGGAGCTGCACGCTGGTGCAGGCCGCCTCGGGCGTGATGCTGTCGGCGTGCGTGTCCAGGGTCTCGGGGCCCTCGATGGACAGGTGGAGGTCCTCGCCGCGGGCGGCGAAGATCTGCTCGTTGAGCAACCGGTAGCGGGGGTTGGCGGACAGGGTGGCCTCGCTGATGTCCTCCTCCCGCAGCGTGGGCAGGATGCCGATCAGGACGAGATGGCCGCCCTGCGAGCGGGCGCGCGACTCGGCGTGGTTGAGGCGGGCGCGGACGTCGTCCTCCAGCCTGAGGGCGCCGTCGCCGCCCAGGTCCTGGGGCTCGATGTTGATCTCGATGTTGAACTGGCCCAGCTCGGTGGCCCAGTCGGGCTCCTGGATGGCGCCGAGGACGGCGGCGTTGCACATGGCGGGCTCGCCGATCGCGTCGACGATGTTGAGCTCGATCTCCAGGCCGGCCAGCGGCCGCTCGTCCTCGAAACGGGACTCGCGGAGCATCTGGGCAAAGACATCAAGGCATCGTCGGACCTTTTCCCGATATTTCCGGCGGTCGTCCCGGCTGAAAACGACGACCGGCACATCCCTTCCCATACACCGAAATTTCCCTAACGCAGCCTTTTTAGGCCAGAAATCCCGGACTAAAGGAGGATTAAACGAGGCGGCGCGCGGTGGCCCAGCGCGACAGCTCGTGCCGGTTGGACAGCTGCAGCTTGCGCAGCACCGACGACACGTGCGTCTCGACCGTCTTCACCGAGATGAACAGCTCCTTCGCGATCTCCTTGTACGCGTAACCGCGCGCGATCAGCCGCAGCACCTCGCGCTCGCGCTGCGTCAGCGAGTCGAGCTCCGGGTCGATCGACGGCGCCTCCGACGAGGCGAACGCGTCCAGCACGAACCCCGCCAGGCGCGGCGAGAACACCGCGTCGCCCTCGGCCACCCGGCGGATCGCGTCGGTCAGCTCCCTGCCGCTGATGTTCTTGGTGACGTAACCCCGGGCGCCGCCCCGGATGACGCCGATCACGTCCTCGGCCGCGTCCGACACCGACAGGGCGAGGAAACGCACCTGCGAGCCCGAGCCGAGCACCCGGCGCAGCACCTCCTGGCCGCCACCGCCGGGCATGTGCACATCCAGCAGCACCACGTCGGGCTGCAGCTCGGCGATCGCCTTCACCGCCGTCTCGACGTCCTCGGCCTCGCCTACCACCTGGATCGAGTCGCCCAGCTCGGCCCGCACCCCGGAACGGAACAGCCGGTGGTCGTCCACGATCAGTACGCGCGTCATGGCAGTCGATCCTTCGCGATCTTCATTGCTTCAGTCCTTCGCGATCTTAATTGCTTCAGTCCTTCGCGATCTTCATCGTCAGCATCACCTCGGTGCCCTCGCCGGGCTCGGTGCGAACCCTGGCCGTGCCGCCGTGGCGCTCCATTCTCCCGATGATGGACTCCCTGATGCCCATCCGGTCGAGCGGGACCGCGTCCAGGTCGAACCCCTTGCCGCGATCCTTCACGAAAATGGTGGCCTCGTCACCCTCGACTTCGGCGTACACCGAGATGGTAGGACTTCCCGAGTACTTCGCGGCGTTGACCATCGCCTGCCGCGACGCCTTCAGCATGGCGGCGAGCCGGCCGCCCGGGTCGATGTCCATGTCGCCGACGCAGACCACCTCGATGGCGACGCCGTGCGCGTCCTCCTCCTCGGCGGCGATCCGGCGGACGGCCGCGGCCAGCGTCGCGTCCGCGTCCTGCGCCGGCTGGTAGAGCCAGTTGCGCAGGTCGCGCTCCTGCGCGCGGGCCAGGCGCACCACCTCGCGCGGGTCGTGCGCGACCCGCTGGATCAGCGTGAGCGTGTGCAGCACCGAGTCGTGGACCATCGCGGCCACCTCGGCCCGCTCCTCCTGCCGGATGCGCTCACGCCGTTCGAGCTGGAGCTCCTTCCACAGGCCGGCGAGCCACGGCGCGGCGATCACGGTGAGGCCGCCGACCACGACCCCGGTGAACAGCAGTCCCGGCTGCGCGTCGGCCAGCTCCCCCTCGGCGGCCAGGAAGCCGATCGCGCCGATGACGACGAGCGTCACGCCGAGCAGCGTGCGCACCCGGTTGCCGCGGATGCTCTTGGTGGCCCCGCTGACCCAGCCCTTGCGCCGCTCGGGATCGGCCTGCTGCCACAGGATGAGCGCGCCGATGCCGCCCACCGCGAACGGCAGCATGCCGATGCCGCCCTTGGACGCCCCGGTCAGCCAGCCGAACGCGAGCAGCGCCACGCCGATCGCGCTGAACGCGGCGAGCTGGCTCCAGTCGCGCGGCGGCGGCGCCCCCTCGTACGGCTCACGAGGCGCGATCATCCACAGCACCGCGTACGCCACCGCGCCGAGTCCACCCGCCACGCTCAGCAGCACGAACATCAGCCGGATCACGACCGGGTCGAGCTTGAGCTGCGCGGCGATGCCCTGCGCCACGCCTCCGAGGAGGCGGCCCTCCATGGGCCGCGTCATCCGGCGGTAGGGCGCGTCGCCACCGGGCTCGGCAAGAGTCTTCTGGTCAGCCATAACACCGTCATCGTCACACGGAGCGGGCGAAAGCGGCATCAGGGAACGACCCCCGGGTCCGGTCAGGGGTGTCCCGGATGCGACGCGCCACGCCCCCGGGCCACGATAGGGGCATGACAGAGGCACCGCCGAAGACGCCCGCCGCGCCTCCCCGGTCGCTGCGCCGCAGCTCCGAGGGACGTTTCCTGCTCGGCATCTGCGCCGGGCTGGGGCGGCAGACCGGGATCGACCCGGTGGTGTTCCGCGTGGGGTTCGCGGTGCTGCTGTTCGGCTCCGGCATCGGCATCTTCCTCTACATCGCCGCGTTCCTGCTCATGAAGGAGCCGAACGGCCGGCCCGGCTGGATCGAGCAGTGGACCCGGCGCGACTTCGACGCCGAGACCGTGATGGCGCTGCTCACGGCGGTGTTCGGGTTCGGTCTGGCGATCAACCTGACGACGGTCTGGCTGGACACGGGCACGCTGGTGGTGGGCCTGCTGCTCGCGGTCTCGCTGCTCGCGGCGCACTCCAGGGGCGTGGACCTGCTCGGCCTGCTCCGCTCGATGCCGGAGCGGCTCAACCGCCGCCCGGCGCCGGGCGCCTATCCGCCGCCGCCGGTCTACCCGCCGGCGCCGGCCGCTGCCCGGCCGTACCAGCCGGGGGCGCCGTCGCAGGGCGTCACGCGGGCCTTCGCCCAGGGGACGGCGCGCCCGTCCACCCAGGAGTACGTGGCGCCCCCCTTCGGACCCGCGGCGAGCGCCGCACCCGGGCAGGCCGCGGCCGCGGACCGGCCGGACGCCTCCGGGCTCCGCGCCACGGACGGGCCGGACGCCCCCGAGTTCCGCACCGAGGAGCCGCAGACCGCCGAGAGCGGCGAGGGCGCCGCCAGGGCCGCCTCGCCGTCGGCCGAGCCGTTCGCGCCCCGGGGGCCGTTCCAGCCGAGCGGCCCGCAGCGGCCGCGCGACGCCTTCCCGCCGCGCCCGCCGTTCCCGCCGGGCGACGCGTACCAGCCGCTGGACCCGCGCAGACGCGCCGGCGCCGGCTACTCCCCCTACGACCCGGTCCTGTACGGCCGGCCCGTGCCGCGGCCCCGCAGGCCGCGGCGGCCCCCGTCGTTCATCGGCCCCATCACCCTGCTGCTGGCCTTCATCGTTGGAGGGATCATCGTGGCCGTCCAAGCCCGCTCGAGCGCGGGTGTGAGCCCGGCCGTCGTCGGCGGTGCCGTGCTCGTGACGATCGGCGCCGGCCTGCTGGTCGCCACCTGGTGGGGCCGCGGCGCGGGGCTGGTGGCGGCGGGCACGGGCGTGGCGTTCCTGCTGGCGTTCGCCATGATGGTGGGCGGCCTGCCGCGCAACATCGGCGACTACGTGTGGACGCCGCACACGGCCGCGGAGGCGAACCGCCCGTACGAGGTGGCGCTGGGCGAGGGCAGGCTGGACCTGTCGGAGCTGAGGATGACGCCCGGCACGAGCCTGACCCTGAACGCGCGGGTCAACCTCGGCGAGCTGACGGTGATCGTGCCGTCGGAGGCCCGGGTCGAGGTGCACGCGAGCAACAAGGTGGGCGACATCCAGATCGACCAGTCGATCAGGGGCGGCACGGACATCCGCTTCGACAAGGTGCTGGAGCCCGAGACGACGACCAAGGGACCGGTGTCGACCATCGTGCTGAACCTGAGGGGCGGCTTCGGGGACATGGAGGTGCGCCGTGCCGCGTGAGCGTGATGCGGGCGAGGAACTGGAGCCGGCGCGCCGCACCCACCGCACGGACTGGATGGCGCTGCTCAGCGGCATGCTGTTCGTGGCGCTGGGCGCGCTCGTGCTGACGGGCGAGCTGAAGGACCCGCTGGGGCTGCTGGTGCTGCTGGTGGTCGGGCTGGGCTTCTCGGGCCTGGTGGCGGTGGTCGCCAGGATCGCCAGGGTCGCCAGGGGCCGCTGAGCGAAGCGTCTCCTCCGGGGGCTCAGCCGCCTCCTCGGGGTCGTGGGAACGAGTGGTACGGGGTAAGTGAACCCTTGACCGGGAAAAAGCCCGGCGTAATTTGGCATTTATCCACTTATTCCCCCCTGCCTCGAGGGAGGACTTATGCCCCGCATCACCATCACCGTCGATGGGATCAGGTACGAGGAGGACGTGGAGCCGCGGCTCCTCCTCGTCCACCTCCTAAGAGAGCGTCTGGGCAAGACCGGCACACCCATCGGCTGTGACACCAGCAACTGCGGAGCCTGCACCGTGATGCTCGACGGCAGGAGCGCCAAGAGCTGCTCCGTCCTCGCGGTCCAGGCCGACGGCTGCGACGTCGTCACGATCGAGGGCCTCGGCGCGGACGGGGCCCTGCACCCGATGCAGCGGGCCTTCCACGAGGAGCACGCGCTGCAGTGCGGCTACTGCACGCCGGGCATGGTCATGGCGGCGATCGACCTGCTGAGGGACGACGCCGACCCGTCGGAGGAGACGATCCGGCACGGCCTGGAGGGCAACCTGTGCCGGTGCACCGGCTACTGCAACATCGTGCGCGCGGTGAAGCGGGGAGCCCAGGAGATGGGGCAGGGGGTTCGGACGCCATGACCGAGCTGGACGCCGGACTTGTCGGCGAGCAGATCGCGGAGAGCGGCCAGATCGCGGAGCCGACGGGCCGCGGGGAGATCGGCCGGGCCCGCAGGCGCAAGGAGGACGCCCGGCTGCTGACCGGGCACACCCGCTGGACGGACAACCTTCAGCAGCCGGGCATGCTCCAGGTGATGTTCCTGCGCAGCCCGATGGCGCACGCCCGCATCACCCGGGTGGACGTGTCGGCCGCGCGGGACCTGCCCGGCGTGCTGGCCGCCTTCAGCGGCCAGGACTTCGCGGACGAGCAGGGCAGCCTGCCGTGCGCGTGGCCGGTGAGCGAGGACATCGTGATCCCCGACCACCCGCCGATGGCGGTGTCGGAGGTGCGCTACGTCGGCGAGGCCGTCGCCTGCGTGGTGGCCACCGACCGCTACCGGGCCGCCGACGCCCTGGAGGCCATCGAGGTCGACTACGAGCCGCTGCCGGCGGTCATGGACATGCACGACGCGCTCACCCCGGACAGCCCGAAGGTGCACGAGAGCGGCAACAAGGCGTTCAGCACCACGATCACCTCGGGTGACGTGGAGGCCGCGTTCCGGGACGCCCCGGTGGTCATCGACCGGACGTACATCCAGCAGCGGCTGATCCCGAGCGCGATGGAGCCGCGCGCGGTGCTCGCGAGCACCGACGGCGACACGTTCACGCTCTGGTCGTCCACGCAGATCCCGCACGTGCTGCGGGTCATGCTGGCGGTCACCACCGGCATCCCCGAGCACCGGCTGCGGGTGATCGCGCCGGACGTGGGCGGCGGCTTCGGCTCGAAGCTCCAGGTCACGGCCGAGGAGGTGCTGTGCCTGCTGCTGACCCGCCGGCTCGGCCGCCCGGTCAAATGGAGCGAGTCGCGTACCGAAGGCAACCTGACCGTCCACCACGGCCGCGACCAGATCCAGCACATCCGGCTGGCGGCCGAGGCCGACGGCCGCATCCGCGGCCTGCGGGTGGAGCTGCTGGCCGACATGGGCGCCTACCTCATGCTCGTCACCCCGGGGGTGCCGATGCTGGGCGCGTCGATGTTCAACGCGATCTACAAGATGGACGCCTACGAGTTCGCCTGCACGGGCGTGTTCACCACGAAGATGCCGACCGACGCCTACCGGGGCGCGGGCCGGCCCGAGGCGACGTACGCCATCGAGCGCGTCATGGACGAGCTGGCCGCCGAGCTGGGGATCGACCCGCTGGAGGCGCGGCGGCGCAACTGGATCCGGCACGACGAGTTCCCGTACACCACGATCTCCGGCCTGACCTACGACTCGGGCAACTACGAGGCGGCCACGGACCGGGCGATGGCGTTGTTCGGCTACGACAAGCTGCGGGCCGAGCAGGCGGACCGGCGCGACAGGGGCGACCCGGTGCAGCTCGGCATCGGCGTCAGCACCTACACCGAGATGTGCGGCCTGGCGCCGTCGCGCCTGCTCGGCATGGCCAACTACGGCGCCGGCGGCTGGGAGCACGGCTCGGTGCGGATGCTGCCCACGGGCAAGGTCGAGGTCATCACCGGCACCTCGCCGCACGGGCAGGGGCACGTGACGTCGTGGAGCCAGATCGCCGCCGACGCGCTCGGCGTGCCGTTCGACGACATCACGGTGCTGCACGGCGACACGGCGGTCGCGCACAAGGGCATGGACACCTACGGCTCGCGCTCGCTGGTCATCGGCGGCGTCGCGGTGCTCAAGGCGTGCGAGAAGGTCAAGGACAAGGCCAGGAAGCTGGCCGCGCACCTGCTGGAGTGCTCGCCGGACGACCTGGAGTTCGAGGCCGGGGCGTTCAAGGTGCGGGGCACCGGGGCGAGCAGGACGATCCAGGAGCTGGCGTTCGCCGCGTTCACGGCGCACGACCTGCCCGAGGGCGTCGAGGCGCGGCTGGACTCCGACGCGACGTTCGACCCGGACAACTACTCCTTCCCGCACGGCACCCACCTGTGCGCGGTCGAGGTGGACACCGAGACGGGCATGGTCAAGATCCGCTCGTACGTCGCGGTGGACGACGTCGGCAAGGTCGTCAACCCGCTGATCGTCGAGGGGCAGGTCCACGGCGGCATCGCGCAGGGCGTCGCCCAGGCGCTGTTCGAGGAGGCGGTGTACGACGCGGACGGCAACCTGCTGACCGCGACGATGGCCGACTACCTGCTGCCGTCGGCGGCGGACCTGCCGGCCTTCACGACGGACCGCACCGAGACGCCTTCCACGGGCAACCCGCTGGGCGTCAAGGGCGTGGGCGAGGCGGGCACGATCGCCTCCACGCCGGCCGTCGTCAACGCGGTCGTGGACGCGCTGCGCCCGCGCGGCGTCCGCGACGTCCAGATGCCCTGCACGCCGGAGCGCGTGTGGCGGGCGGTCCAGGGCACCCGGGGAGGAGTGCGGTCATGATCCCTGCGCGGTTCGACTACCTGCGCGCCGGCTCGCTGGAGGAGGCGTGCCAGGCGCTGGCCTCCGACGAGGACGCCAAGGTGCTGGCGGGCGGCCAGTCGCTGCTGCCGCTGCTGCGGCTGCGGCTGTCGTACCCGACGACGCTGGTCGACATCGGCCGGCTGCCCGGGCTGTCGGGCGTCGAGGACCGGGGCGACCACGTCCACATCGGCGCGATGACCACGCACGACGAGGTGATGCGCTCGCCCGTCGTCACCGCGGCCTGCCCGCTGGTGGCGATGGCCACCGCCACGGTGGCCGACCCGGCCGTGCGGCACCGCGGCACGTTCGGCGGCTCGCTGGCGCACGGCGACCCGGCGGGTGACCTGCCGGCCGTGGTGCTGGCGCTGGACGGGGTGTTCGTGGCCCGGTCCGCGCGCGGCGAGCGGGACATCCCGGCCGCGGAGTTCTTCGTGGACTACCTGGAGTCGTCGCTGCGGCCGGGCGAGATCCTGGCCGGGGTGCGGATCCCGAAGCTCGGCGAGGGCTGGGGCTACCACTACGAGAAGTTCCACCGGACCGCTCAGGCGTGGGCGATCGTGGGCGTGGCGGCGGCCGTCAAGCGCTCGAACGGCGCCATCCAGGAGGCGCGCGTCGGCCTGACGAACATGGGCTCCACGCCGTTGCGGGCCCGCGCGGTCGAGGCGGCGCTGCGCGGCGTGGAGGTCGGCGAGCAGGTACGGCCGGCCTGCGAGGCGGCGGCCGAGGGCACCTCGCCCCCGGCGGACCTCCACGCGCAGCCCGACTACCGCAGGCACCTGGCCAAGGTGCTGACCTACCGCGCGATCGGCAAGGCCGCCGGAGCGCCGTGACGCGAGCGGGGGCGCCCCTTCCCGGGCGTCCCCGTCCGGACGTAGTGTCGAAGGTGAGGAGCGTTCCGATGGCGATGCGGTTCGAGCACGAGTTCACCGTCCCGGTCCCGGTCGAGCAGGCATGGGCGGTGCTGCTCGACGTCGAGCGCGTGGCGCCGTGCCTTCCGGGCGCGACGCTCGACGTCTTCGAGGGCGACGAGTTCACCGGCCGGATGAAGGTCAAGGTGGGGCCCATCACCGTGACCTACCGCGGCTCCGCCCGGTTCGAGGACGTGGACAAGGACTCCCACACGCTCACGATCAAGGGGTCGGGCAAGGAGGCGCGCGGGGCCGGCACGGCGTCGGCCACGGTCAAGGCCCGGCTGGCCCCGGCCGCGGGCGGCACGACCGCCGTGGCGGTGGAGACGTCGTTCCAGGTGACGGGGCGGCCCGCGCAGTTCGGACGCGGGGTCATGGCGGAGGTGGGCCAGAAGCTCATCGACAGGTTCGCGGCGAACCTGGCCGAGCTGCTGACCGAGCCGTCCCACGAGACCGCGCCCGCGGCGGCGGTCCCGGCCCCGGCGAAGGCCCCGGCCGAGGTTCCCGCCCCGGTGGAGGTCCCGGCCGCCGAGGCGGTCACCGCAGGAGGGCCGGTCGGCCCGGCCGCGGCGGGAGAGCGGCATCTCGCCGCGGTGCCCGAGCCCGAGCCGGAGCCCGAGTCATGGCCGGCGGGCACGCTGCGCACCTCGCGCAGCCCCGACGAGGAGGCCCTGGACCTGCTGGAGATCGCCGGCGCGCCGCTGCTGAAGCGGCTCGCGCCCGTAGCGGGCGCGCTGGTGGCGCTCGCGTTCGCGATCTGGCTGATCCGGCGGCTGATGCGGTGAATGTCGATCAGGCGGCTGATGCGATAGATATCCCCAAAACACCTTAAATCCGGACAAGTTACTCCGAACTCCGGGAATCCCCTCCCCACGTGACGCTCTCACGGGGGGAGGCGGCATGCCGGACTGCACAGTCGTCGTGATCACCTACAACGACGCGGCCCGCCTGCCCCGGGCCGTGCGCTCCGTCCTCCGCCAGACGCAGCACGACCTGGAAGTGATCATCGCCGACGACGCGAGCACGGACGACACCGCGCGCGTGGCCGCGGAGCTCGCGCGGTCCGACCCGCGCGTGCGCCACCTGCGCCGGGAGGTCAACAGCGGCGGCTGCGGCGCCCCGCGCAACGACGGGCTCGACGCCGCGACCTCGCCGTACGTCATGTTCCTCGACAGCGACGACGAGCTGCCGCGGCACGCCTGCAAGAGCCTGCTCACCGAGATCCGGCGCACCGGCGCGGACTTCGTCTCCGGCCAGATCTCGCGCCTGTACGAGTGGTCCGGCCGCAGCGAGCCCTACTACCCCGAGCTGTTCGCCGCCCGGCGGGTCGTGGACGGCATCCGCGCGGAGCCCCGGCTGTTCCTCGACTCGTTCACCACCAACAAGCTCTACCGGGTGCCCTTCCTGCGCGAGCACCGGCTGCGCTTCCCCGAGGACATCCACTACGAGGACCACGTCTTCGCCACCGAGGCGTACGCCGTCGCCCGCCGCTTCGCGGTCGTGCCGTGGCCCGTCTACCTGTGGCACCGGTTGCGCGACGGCTCGTCCGGCCCGACCAGCATCTCGCTGCGGATCCGCGAGATGGAGAACGTGCGCCACCGGCTCGTGGCCGCCTGGCGCAGCGACGACGTGCTGCGCGCGCACGGCCTGGCCGACCTGGTGCCGGACCGGCAGGAGCGGTTCCTGCGCCAGGACCTGCGCGTCTACCTCAACCCGCTGCCCCGGCGCGAGAGGGTGTGGGTCAAGGAGTTCGCCTCGGTCGTGCGGCCGTACATGGAGCGGATCCCCGCCGAGGTGGTCGGCCGGCTCGACCCGATGACCCGGGTGTGCTGCCACCTCATCCTGGAGGACCGGATCGACGACCTCATGGTGGCCGCCGGCTCGCTGACCGGCCACCACGCCCCGCCGCGCGCCGCGGTCCGGGCCGGCGGGCGGACGTACTGGGGCACCACGGTCTCCCCCGGCATGGACATCACCGCCCTGCGGCTGGCCGAGCTGCCCTTCGGCGCGAGCCGCCTGCGGCACGAGGTGACGGAGCTGTCCGCCGAGGGCGAGCGGGTGCGCATGACCGTGCGCACGTACGACCCGTTCGGCGCGCTGCCGCTGGAGTGGCGGGCATGCCTGCGGCTCGGCGGCGAGGAGGTGCCGATCCGGCCCGCCCCGTCGGGCGAGGGCGGCTACACCACCGAGGTGACCTTCACCGTGCGGCGGGGGTGTGAGCCGCGCATCGCCTTCACCAGCCTCGCGACCGGCCACACCACCTGCGACCGGCTCATCGTCCATCCCGGCGCCGAGCCGATCGACCTGCGCCGCGTGCGGCTCGAACCGTGCGGCCACACCGCGTACCTGCGGGCCCGCGAGCACCGAAGCGTCCGCTCGCTGCCGCGCCGGATCGCCCGCAGGCTGATCAGGATCGCCGGCCGGCCGCGCCACAAGCTGCTGGTCTACCGCGCGCTGACCATGCTGCTGCCGGCGCGCCACGACCTCGCCCTGTTCGAGTCGGACGTCGGCAAGGGATGCACGGGCAGCCCGCGCGCCGTCCACGACGAGGTCAAGCGGCGTGGCCTGCCCGTCGAGACGGTCTGGTCGGTGGTCAGGGGCCGCGCGGACGTCCCCGCCGGGTCGCGGGCGGTGCGCCGCGGGAGCTGGCGCTACGTCTGGACGCTGGCCCGCGCCGGCATCTGGGTGGACAGCCACGGCTTCCCGCTCGACTACCCGAAGCCGCGCCGCACCCGCTATCTGCAGACCTGGCACGGGCAGGGCATCAAGTCCATCGGCTTCGACGCGCCCGACCTGCGCGCCGACTTCGACCGGCCGCGCGAGGTGTGGCGCGCCGCGGTGGCCCGCTGGGACGCGCTCGTCTCCCCCAGCGAGGAGTTCTCGCGGCTGTTCGCCCGCGCCAACGGCTACACCGGCCCCATCCTGCGCTACGGCACGCCGCGCTGCGACGCGCTGGTCCGCGGGGTGTCGCGGACCGACGTCCGCGCCCGGCTGGAGATCCCGCCGGACCGCAGGATCCTGCTGTACGCGCCCACCTACCGCGACCGGGCCAAGGGCGGGGGCGCGTCGGTCCGGGCCGACCTGGAGCTGATGGCCGAGGAGCTGGCCGCCGAGTGGGTGGTGGTCCTGCGCACCCATCCGGTCGAGCGGTACACGGTGCCGGAGCACCTGCGGCACTTCGTCCGGCCGGCGGGGACCTATCCCGAGGTCAACGACCTGATGCTGGCCTCGGACGCGCTGCTGACCGACTACTCGTCGGTGATGTGCGACTACGCGATCACGGGCAAGCCGATGCTGTTCCTCATCGACGACTGGGACGACTACCGGCTGCGCGAGCGCGGCGTGTACCACGACCTGCCGGCGATCGCCCCGGGCCCGTGCGTGACGACCACCGGGGAGCTCATCGACCGGCTGCGTGACCTGGCCGAGGTCCACGCCGCCCACGCGGCCCGGTACGCGGCCTTCCGCGAGCTGTGGTGCGCCGACGAGCGCGGCGACGCGGCGTCCAGGGTCGTGACGGCCTTCTTCGGCGACCTCGGCTCCGGGCCCGGGACGGGGTGGGCCGCGTGAACGTCGTCTTCGCGTGCCTGGACGCCGACACGCTGGGCGGGATCCAGCGGGTCACGCACACCCTCGCGCAGGGCCTGGCCGGGCGCGGCCACGACGTCCGGGTGATCGGCCTGCACCGCTCGGCCGCGCCGTTCCGGTACGTGGCCGAGCCCCGCTACCGGCGCCACGTGGTCAGCCGGACCCGCTCGGGCCGGCCCGGCCGCCTGGCGCGGGCGCGGGCCGACCGGCGCCTGGCCCGGCTGCTGCGGGACTGCGCGCCGGGGTTCGCGGTGCTGACCTCGCCGAGCGTGGTGGCCCGGGTGGCGCCGCTGCTGCCGGACGGGCTGCGCTCGATCGGCCAGTACCACGGCTCGTACGAGCACGCGGGCGGCTGCTGGCACCTGGGCTCCATCCGCCGCCACTACCCGGGCCTCGACCAGGCGGTGTTCCTGAGCGAGGACGACGCCTGGCGCTTCTCCGAAGGGGCGCTGCTGCCCAACGCCTGGTCGCTGCCGAACCCGCTGCCCGGCTGGCCGGAGCGGGTCTCCACGCTGGAGGCCCCGCGCGTGCTGGGCGTGGGGCGCCTGGAAGGGGTCAAGCGGTTCGACCGGTTGATCACCGCGTTCGCGGCCTCGGGCGCGCCACCGCCCTGGGAGCTGCACCTCGTGGGCGACGGCGCCGAGCTGGACCGGCTGCGCGCGCACGCCGCGCGCGAGGGGGTGGCCGACCGGGTGGTGTTCCGGGGGCGGGTGCCCGCCGAGCGGATGCCCGGCGAGTACCTGGCCGCCTCGCTGGTGGCGCTGACCAGCGAGCACGAGGGACTGCCGCTGACGCTGCTGGAGGCGGCGGCACACGGGGTGCCCGCGGTGGCGTACGACGTGTCGGGAGGGGTACGGGCCGCGGGCCCGGTGCTGGTGCCGCCGGGCGACACCGGCGGGTTCGCCCTGGAGCTGGGCCGGCTGGCCGGCTCGCCCCGGGAGCGGCGACGGCTCGGCGCCGCCGCCCGCGCCCGGGCCGAGGCGTTCCGCCCCGACCGCGTGCTGGACGCCTGGGAGACCCTGTTCGTCCACGTCAGGCGGTGACTCCGGGAGCCTCGTCAGGCGGTGACCCCGGGAGTCCCTCGGCAGAGGGCGGGTCAGGCGGTGACGGACGGGTGCTTGTCCTCGGCCGGCTGCGGCGGCAGCCCGGCCAGCGCCCGCTGGCGCGAGGTGAGCAGCGCCGCCACCGGCCCGGGCTCGCGCAGCCGCTGGAAGCGGTCGCGCAGGCGCTTGCGGGAGCGGGCGGCCTTGCGCTTCTGCATGACCCGCTGGAGGGTCGCGACGTGCTCCTTGGACGGCGCCGGCGCGCCGCTGAGCTCGTACCCGTTGGCCACCAACCGGTCGCCGAGCGCCTGCTCGGCCAGCGAGATCTCCCAGCCCTCCAGCCGGCCGGTCCAGCTCCCGACCCGCGTGCGCAGCACCTCGCCGTGGGTGTTGCTGTGCCAGACCTTGTGGACGGGCACGGCCACCTGCGCCGCCTCGCGCGGCGAGACCATGGCCGGGTCGAAGTCCTCCTCAAGGAAGAGGCAGAGCTTCTTCAGCTCGGTCGACGGGTCGTCGGTCAGGTCCTCGTAGCGCAGCTCGTAGTAGCTGTCGGCGGGCATCGTGCGGCGCAGCTTGACGCCCGCGTCCATGGCCTCGGCCCAGGTGGAGATGGCGTGGAAGGAGTTGTGGGTGTACCAGGGCATCTCCTTCAGGGAGGAGACGCAGTCGCGGCCGTCCCTGATGAGGTGGATGAACTGGGCGTCGGGGAAGATCCTGAGCAGGATGTCCACCTGCTTGACGTAGCTCGGCCGCTTGTCGCCCCAGCGCGGCTTGCCGAACCTCTCCGCGTACATGCGGAACGTCGTGCCGATCACCGAGCCCAGCGAACCGGGGCCCTCGACGCACTCACGGACGAACTCATCCTTGTCGATCTTGAGTTCCTTGAACTTCGTGGTGCGGTCGGTCGCGATCCACTCCGCGAGGGCGGCGCGCCGCTGGGCGAGGCGCATGTCGCCGAACTCGCGGCGGCGCTGGTACACGGGCACGACGTACCGCGTCTCGGGCGGGACCGCCATGCGTGGATGGGAGTGGAGCATGAGCTGCAGCATCGTGGTGCCGGAGCGCGGGCAGCCGACGACGAAGACAGGCCGATCGGACATTACGTACTAACCCCCGAAAACTTAGACGAGAACGTGCTCTCGGCTCTCCTGCCGGGAGGACACGGTGTGCCGGCGCGTGAAGCGCCACATCCGGTAGACAAGGAAGATCTCGTTGGCGAGCAGCAGCACGCCGGCGACCGCGGACACCGGCACCAGCGCGGCCACGCCGACGACCGGCGCGACCACGAACACCGCGGCGTGGAACTCGATGCCGCTGATCAGGTGGGTGCGGATGCGGCGGCGGGCGAGGTACCTGTTGAGCCGCCGGGAGAACTTGCGGTTGCGGCCCCGCCGGCGGGCGGCGGCGGCCACGTGCTCCACCGCCTCGTCGTCGTCGACGGCCGCGCCGACCGGCTCGTCGTCGCCCTCGCCGAGTGACGGCTCGTCGACGATCCGCAGGTCGAGAACCGGCTCACGGACGGCCGTGGCGTACTCCCGGTGCCAGACCCGGGCGGCCTCCGCCAGCTCGGCGGCCTCCACCCGCGACTCCCTGATGATCTCCCGCACCCGCTTCATCTGCGGCGCGTTGACGTACCGGAACAGGTCGAGCACGGCGACCCCCGCGCCGAGCACGATGAACCGCACGTCACCGGTGAGCGCGTACTGCCCGTAGGCCAGGCCGGTCGCGCAGAGGACCACCCGCACCCGGTCGCCCACGTAGTCGAGCCAGAGCCCGAAGGGCGTCCCCGTGCCCTTGAGCCGGGCGATCTTCCCGTCCACGCAGTCGACCATGAAGCTGAGGTAGAACGCCGCCGCGCCCGCGACCAGCAGGTCCAGGGCGAAGCAGACGGCCGAGACCAGGCCGATGACCAGCGACGCCACGGTGAGCTCGTTGGGCGTGATCCGCGTCCGGTTGGCCACCAGCAGAGCCGTCCGGCAGGCCAGCGGGTCCACGAGGTACACGGTCCACCAGGAGTCTCTCCGCTTGCGTGCCGCATGGACGTCATCGAGCGAATAGGACCTCATGGATTCCAGGATGACTACCCGCCGTGACCTCAGAACCACTCTCTGGAACTACTGGGTGATGTCCATGCCCGTTCTTGACCATCCCGGCACGGACAACCGCCACGTCCGGTTGCCGTCCCCGTCGCGGAAGCAGCCCTCCATCACCAGCCCGCGCGCCTCCACCTGCGCGTGCAGGCGCCACGTGGGGCCGCCGCGGCGCAGTCGCCGCGGGTCGATCTCGGCCATCAGCCGTCCCGGGCCGAGCCGCCGCGACGGCAGCGGCACCTTGCGGCTGCCGTCGCTCAGCCACACCTCGATCTTGCGCGGTCTGCGCTCCACCCGGTGCAGGGCCACCTCGCCGACCACCGCGAAGCCCTGGCCGTCCCACCGGCACTCCTCGACCCTGGCCAGCACCTTGATCTCGTCGCGGGCGTCGTACACCTCGTCGGGGATGCGCAGCGACCGGTCGCGGAAGTACGGGTAGTCGCCGTACCAGCCGACGCGGCGCAGCCCGCGCGGCACGATGCGCGCGGCCTCCTCCGACGACCTCCTGAACTCGCGCACCCTGCGCAGCTCCTTGACCAGCCCGCGCTCCACCAGGTGCAGCTCCAGCCGCCGCAGCGACGGCGCGGTGGCCAGCACGCCCGGATTGAGCACGGCCAGCCACTGGCGGGCGAGATCCAGCAGCGGCTCCAGCTCGTCCTCGTCGGCGTGCTCCAGCGCCTGGAACAGGAAGACGATGTCCTTCTCCAGCACCAGGCCGTCGAAGGAGCGGGTCAGCTCCGGCGCCTCCTCCTGCAGGAACGACCGGACGGCGCGGATGGCCTCCAGCCGGTCGGCGAGGTTGGGCAGCTCGGCCCGCCGCTGCGTGATCGAGGTGCCCCCGGCCTCGCGCCTGCGCCAGTGGTAGACGACGTCCGGCAGCAGGTCCACGCTGGCGGCCAGCACGTGGGCGCGCATGCTGAGCGGCACGTCCTCGTAGATGCCCTGCCGGAACCGCAGCCGGTGCTCGTACCAGAATTCCTTGCGGTAGAGCTTGTTCCACACCGTGCGGTCCCTGACCAGCGCCCGCCGGTCCATGATGTGCGTGCGCCGCACCTCGCGCCTGAACAGCTTGTCGTGCAGCGACGACGGCGACAGCTCGCCGTCCGCCATGCGCCGCACCCCGCCGCACGCCAGGTCGGAGCCGGTCCGCTCCAGCGAGGAGACCAGCAGCTCGTACGCCTCGGCCGGTACGACGTCGTCGCTGTCGGCGAACGCCAGGTACGCCCCGCGGGCCCACCGGACGCCCTCGTTGCGGGCCGGGCCGGGCCCCCGGTTGGGCTGACGCACCACGGTGAAGCGCGGGTCGCGGGAGGCGAACCCCTCGGCGATCCGGCGGCTGCCGTCCACCGAGCCGTCGTCCACCAGGATGACCTCGATGTCGTTCAGCGTCTGGGTCGCCAGCGACTCCAGGCACTCGGCGATGTACTGCTCCACGTTGTAGAAGGGGACGACGACGCTGACCAGGGGCGCCATGCCAGGGCTCCTTGTGTGTCGGGGGACGGGTCCGAGGGCAGCATCCCGCCGCCATGGCCCGGTGGCCGCTGTCGATGCCCCACCCTGATCAGCTCTTTACCGGGCGCATAGTCCGCTACGGTGTGGACGTAACCAGACACAGAGCGTGAGGAGGTCCGGTGCTCAGACAGGTCCACGACGACGATCTGCCGGTCATGCTCCGCTGGCGCAACCACCCGAAGGTCCGCGCGGCCAGCTTCACCACCCATGCGATCGGCGAGGAGGAGCACGCCCACTGGTGGGCCGGGGTGCGCGCCGACCCCTCCCGGCGGGTGCTCGTCTACGAGCACGGCGGGACCGCCTGCGGCGTGGTGACCTTCTCCGGGCTCTCCCCGGAGCGGCCGGTCGCCTCCTGGGGCTTCTACCTCGACCTCGACGGGCTGGAGCGGTCGGGCGGGCTGATCTCCGCATGGTTCGGGATCGAGCGTGACGCGATCGACCACGCCTTCGGGCCGCTCGGGCTGACGACCCTGCGGGGCGAGGTGCTGGCCGGCAACCGGCCGGTCCGCCTCCTGCACAGCCGCTTCGGCTTCGAGGAGACCGGCGGCTACCGCCGCGTCATCGACGGCGAGACCGTGGACGTGGTGACCGTCGAGGTCACCCGCGCGTCCCGAGAGGAGCGGGCATGAGGCCCCTGACGATCGCCGGCCGCCGCGTCGGCCCCGGCGAGCCGCCGTTCGTCGTCGCCGAGATGTCCGGCAACCACGACGGCAGCCTCGACCGCGCCCTGGCCATCGTCGAGGCCGTGGCCGCGAGCGGCGCCCACGCGCTGAAGCTGCAGACCTACCGGCCCGACACCATCACGATCGACGCCGACGGCCCGGCCTTCCGCCTCGGCTCCGGCCACGAGCTGTGGGGCGGCGAACGGCTCTACGACCTGTACCGGCGGGCCCACACGCCGTGGGAGTGGCACGAGCCGATCTTCGCCAGGGCGCGCGAGCTGGGGCTCGTGGTGTTCTCCTCGCCGTTCGACCCCACGGCCGTCGAGCTGCTGGAGAAGCTCGGCTGTCCCGCGTACAAGATCGCCTCGTCCGAGCTGGTGGACCTGCCGCTGATCCGGCTGGTCGCGGCCACCGGCAAGCCGCTCGTGCTGTCCACGGGCATGGCCACGGCCGGCGAGATCGACGCGGCCGTGACGGCCGCCCGCGAGACCGGCTGCGCCGAGCTGGCCGTGCTCGCCTGCACCGCCTCCTACCCGGCCTCACCCGCCGAGAGCGACCTGCGGCGGCTGCCGCTGCTGGCCGGGCTCACCGGCGCGGTCGTCGGCGTCTCCGACCACACGCCGGGCATCGGCGCGGCGCTCGCGGCGGTCGCCCTCGGCGCCTGCGTCATCGAGAAGCACGTGACGCCGGACCGGGCGGGCGGCGGGGTGGACGCGGCGTTCTCGCTGGAGCCGGCCGAGCTGGCGGCGCTGGTCGTGGAGAGCGAGCGGGCCTGGCAGGCGCTCGGCGAGGCCCGCCTCGGGCCGCGGCCGTCGGAGCGGGAGGGGCTGCGGTTCCGCCGGTCGCTGTACGTGGTCGCCGGGGTGCGGGCGGGCGAGCCGGTGACGGAGCGCAACGTCCGCTCGATCCGGCCCGCCGGCGGGCTGCCGCCCGCGGCGCTGGCGGAGGTGACGGGGCGCCGCTTCACCCGCGACGTGCCGGCGGGCACGCCGCTCACCTGGGACCTCATCTGACCTGACCTGGGACCTCATCGGAGACCTGACCTGACCTGACTTGGGAGGTGGCGCGCTCCGGGCTCACCGCAGGGCGAGGAGCGCGTCGGCGACGCGCTCGCGGCCCTTGCCGTCCACGAGGCCGCTGCCCCGCCTGCCGTACTCCTCGCGCAGCGCCGGGTCGGCGAGCAGCCGGGTCAGCATCTCGGTGGCGACGGCGCCGGGCGCGGGGCCGAGCCCGGCCGCGATGCCGCCGCCCACCAGCGCCTCGTAGCCGATGAGCTGGTTGCCGGTCACCCAGGTCAGCGCGGCCGGCACCCCGAGGTAGAGCAGCTCCCAGATGGTCGAGCCGGCGGCGGTGAGCACGAGGTCGGCCTCCGACATGAGCTCGGGCAGCCGGTCGGTGGGCGGGATGACGGTGATCGGCCCGTCCGCCGCGAACGGCCGCGGGCTCACCACCGTCGCGCGGAACGGCACGCCGGTCGCCACCAGCGCCTCGGCCCAGGCCGGCGTCACGCCCGCGCTGTCGGTGCCGCCGAAGAAGCACAGCACGCGCGGCACGTCACCGCGCGGCCCGGCCGTCCGGCGCAGCCTGCGGACGCTGTCGCGCAGCAGCGCGTAGCGCACCCCGGCCAGCCGCTCGGCGAGCAGCGGGAACGGCCGCAGCTCGGCCCCGAGGTTCTGGTCGAGGTAGACGTCGGCCTCCTGGCCGAGCGGGTCGCCGTCGACGATCGCCAGCACGGCCGCGCCCGTCCGCCTGACCCGGGCGCCCGTGCCGGGGGCCAGGTCGTACGAGTCGAGCACGACCACGTCGAGGCGCAGGTCGCCCACCAGCTCCGCGAGCCGCCCGGGCGCGGCGGGGGCCGGGACGAGCGGCAGGCCGCGCGCCAGGAGCTGGGCCCGCGCCCACGCCGAACCGGCCAGATCGCCCAGGAAGCTGACCTCGACGCCGCGCCCGCGCAGCTCCTCGGCGAGCGCCACGCAGCGCACCAGGTGGCCGACGCCCCTGCCGGCGCCGGCGTCGCAACGGACGCCGACCCGGCCGATCATGCCTCCTGCAGCGCTTTCTGCTGGACGTGCGCGTTGAGCCGGCAGATCTCCGGCCGGGCGCGCAGCCAGCCCACGAGCGTCGCGTACGGCACGCACCGGTCGCCGAAGGCGGCCACCACCCGCGAGATGAGCGCCCAGTCGTCCTCGGTGTCGAGCGTGACGCGCAGGTCGGCGGCCGGCGGGGCGTAGGCCAGGCCGAGCAGCCGCGACGCGCCCGGGTGCGTGTAGACGTAGGAGGTGACGTGGACGCGGTGGTGGGCGGTCGCCTCCCGCCCGGCCCGCGCGAGCGCCTGCCCGCTCACGATCTCCACGTCGAGGCCGCGGGGCAGGGTGCGGGTCAGGCTCGTGCTCAGGTAGTCGAGGCCCGGCACCGCCCGGTGGACCAGCGCGGCCTCGCGGACGATCGCCGGGTCGAGCAGCGGGCAGTCGGCGGTGAAGCGCATCACCGCGTCGGCCGGGTGGAGCTCCAGCGTCTGCTGGAAGCGGCCGAGCACGTCGTCCACCGGCCCCCGGTGCCAGGCGAGGCCGAGCCGCAGGCACTCGGCCACCACGGCGTCGTCGGCGGGCTCGGTCGTGGTGGCGACCACCAGCTCGTCCACCGCGTCCGCCTGCCGCACGGCCCGCGCCACCCAGCTCAGCACCGACCGGCCGCCCAGGTCGCGCAGGACCTTGCCCGGCAGGCGCGTGGACCCCGTCCGTGCCTGAATGATTCCGACAATCCGCACTGAAGCCCCATTCCCCCGTGTGACCGTGCGTTGCTGAACGATCGCGCTATGCTACCGGCTCAGCTCCGGCGACTACAGGGCGTGAACACGATTCAGGGGGTCACGTGAGCATTCTGAGCGGATCGTCCGTACTGATCACCGGAGGCACGGGGTCCTTCGGCAAGGCCTTCATCCGCCATGCCCTGCACGTCCTCGACGTGCGGCGGCTGGTGGTCTTCTCCCGCGACGAGCTCAAGCAGTGGGAGTCGCGCCAGACGTTCGGCGACGACCGGCGGCTGCGCTGGTTCATCGGCGACGTGCGCGACCGCGACCGGCTCACCCGCGCCATGCACGGCGTCGACTTCGTGGTCCACGCCGCGGCGCTCAAGCAGGTCGACACCGCCGAGTACAACCCGTTCGAGTACGTCCGCACCAACGTCACCGGCTCGCAGAACGTCGTCGAGGCCGCCATCGACAGCGGCGTGCGCAAGGTCGTCGCCCTGTCCACCGACAAGGCGTCCGGCCCGGTCAACCTGTACGGCGCGACCAAGCTCGTGGCCGACAAGCTGTTCGTGTCGGCCAACCACTACGCGGCCGGCCACGCCACCCGCTTCGCGGTCGTGCGCTACGGCAACGTGGTGGGCAGCCGCGGCTCGGTGGTGCCGTTCTTCCAGCGGCTCGCCGCCGAGGGCGCCAGCCTGCCGATCACCGACAAGCGCATGACCCGGTTCTGGATCACCCTCGACCAGGCGGTGCGCTTCGTCGTCGACTCCTTCGACATCATGCGCGGCGGCGAGCTGTACGTGCCGCGCATCCCCAGCATGCGCATCACCGACCTGGCCGAGGCCGTGGCGCCGTACGCCCCCGTCTACGAGGTCGGCGTCCGGCCCGGCGAGAAGCTGCACGAGGAGATGATCGGGCCCGACGACGGCCGCCGCGCGCTGCGGCTCGGCGACCGCTACGTCGTCCGGCCCGCCATCGCCACGTGGGGCTACGAGCCGCCGGCCGACGGCGAGCCGCTGCCCGACGGCTTCGCCTACCGCTCCGACACCAACGACCTGTGGCTGTCGGCCGACGAGCTGCGCCGCATGCTCGCGGACGGCCGCTGGTGATCCCCTACGGCCGGCAGTCGATCGCCGAGGACGACGTGCGGGCCGTCGCCGAGGTGCTGCGCGGTGACTGGCTGACCACCGGGCCGGCGGTCACCGCGTTCGAGGCCGGGCTGGCCCGCTGGACCGGCGGCGTCCCCTGCCTGGCCGTCACCTCCGGCACCGCCGCCCTGCACGTGGCCTACGCCGCCGCCGGCGTCGGCCGGGGCGACGAGGTCGTCACCTCGCCGCTGACGTTCGTGGCCACCGCCGCCACGGCCGCGCTGCGGGAGGCGCGGGTCGTCTTCGCCGACGTCTGCGACGACACCGGCAACCTCGACCCCGATGCCGCGGGCGCGGCGGTCACCGGCCGCACGAGGGCGGTCACCGCCGTCGACTACGCCGGCCACCCCGCCGACTACGACGAGCTGCGCGCCCTCGCCGACCGGGCCGGGGCGCTCCTCGTCGGCGACGCCGCCCACTCCCTCGGCGCCTCCTACAAGGGCCGGCCGGTGGGGTCGCTGGCCGACGTCACCACGTTCTCGTTCTTCGCCACCAAGACCGTCACCACCGCCGAGGGCGGCGCGCTGGCCCTGCCCCACGGCGAGCGGTTCGCCCGCGCGGCGCGCTTCCGCAACCACGGGCTGGTGCGCGACCCGGCCGAGCAGCGCGACCCCGGCCACGGCGGCTGGCACCAGGAGGTGCACGACTTCGGCCTCAACTACCGGCTTCCCGACGTGCTGTGCGCGCTCGGCCTGAGCCAGCTCGGGCGGCTGCCCGCATTCCTGGCGCGCCGCGCCGAGCTGGTGGCCCGCTACGACGCGCTGCTGGCCGGGGTGCCCGGACTGCGGCTGCCGGAGCGACGGCCGTACGTGGAGCCGGCCTGGCACCTGTACCCCGTGCGGATCGGCGGGGGGCGCAGGCGCGAGGTGTACGACCGCATGCGGGCGGCCGGCATCGGGGTGCAGGTCAACTACATCCCGGCGTACTGGCATCCCGTGTTCGAGGACCTCGGCTACCGGCGCGGCATGTGCCCGCGGGCCGAGGCGTACTACGCGGAGGAGCTGTCGCTGCCGCTCTTCCCCGGCCTCACCGACGCTCAGCAGGACCGGGTCGTGGAGTGCCTGCTGGCCATCCTGGTCTGACGGCCGTTCTACCTCTGGTTCTCCATCGGCGGGCAGTGCTCCACCAGCATCAGGCAGCCGTCGTCGCCCCGGTCGGCCACGAACCTGCGGCCCGCCACGGTCGCGGCCGGGCGGGCCCGGGTCCGTACCAGCGGGCGGAGCTTCCTGCCCTGGTCGAGCAGGACGTCCCAGCGCGGCACCCGGCCCACGGGCGGCTCGATGTCGCCGAGCCGGATCCGGCCGCTGAAGACGTGACCGTCCAGGGTGGCCGGGAAGTAGACCTCCTCGCCGTCGCCGCGCCGGATCAGCCGCAGCACCGGCTCGCCGTCGCCCGGGTCGGTCAGCTCGCCCGCCACCAGCAGGTCGCCGCCCTCGATCCGGCACTCGCCGATCAGCGCCTCGGCGCCGCGCACCCGCAGCCCCCACACCCCCTTGCCGGCCCGTACGGGCACCAGCCAGGACCCCGCGCGGCGCACCGGCGGCGGCACCGCCGGAGGCAGCCATCGGGGCCCCGCGACCTTCGCCTCCAGCCGCAGCCCACCGGCCCGCAGCTCGACGCGCAGCTCCCAGTGACCGCGCCGGGCCAGCCGCGCCGGTGACAGCGTGGCGGGGTCGAAGGCGAAGCCGAACGGGAAGCCGTGCTCGGCCGCCACCCCGCCGTCCTCCTGGGGGAGGCCGAGGCTGGCCGGCATCACCCTGTCCTCCGACAGGGGCACGGTGTCGCCCGTGCAGCGTTCCCGGAGCCACACGCGGACGCGGGCGCGTCCCAGGCTCCGCGCGTCGAACCGGCCGACCGACATCCAGCCCTCGCCGCGCAGCAGGCCGTCCCGCCAGCCGGTGGACAGCAGCCGCGTCTCCAGGTCGAGCTCGTCGGTCACCTCCGACAGGTGCGCGGGCAGGGCGGGATGCCGGCCGTACCAGCGCCTGCCGCCCAGCCCGAACCCCGTGGAGGCGAGCGGCGGCCGCAGACGGCCCTCGCGCTCCTCCGCGTACACCGCCGCCAGCTCCTCCACCCGTCGCCGGTGCAGCAGGTGCGTCAGCAGCCTTCGCCGGTACGGCAGGCTCAGCCAGTCCTCCGGGGCGACGCCGTCGAGGTAGCGGGCCGCGAGGTCCAGGAGCGCCGGGTCGGTCGCCGGCCCCGTGCGGGCCACCGCCGCCACCGCCACGCTCATGTCGATGTCGAGGGTGTCGCGGTCGAAGCGCCGCTTGACGCCCGGCGCCCGGCGGGCGAGCAGCGTGGCCGTCTCCAGCACCGACAGCAGGCGGTCGCGCACGTTGCCCGGCTCCAGGCTGCGCTGGGTGACCGACCAGTCGCGCCGGCGCCAGTGGTAGACGACGGCCTTCAGAACGTCCACCGAGGTCGCGCCCACGTGCGCGGCCATGGCCACGGGCTGGTCCTCGTACAGGCGCTCCGGGAACGTCAGGGCGAGGGCGTCCCAGAAGGAGCGCCGGTAGACCTTGTTCCACAGCATGCGGTCGCGGACCAGCAGCGGGTGGCGGGTGATGTGGGTCCGCTCCAGCCGCCTGGCGAACGCCTGCCGGTGCGCCCACGACGGCACGAGCTGGTCGCGGTGGAGGCGCATGACGTTGCCGCAGGCCAGGTCCGAGCCGGTGGACTCCAGTGACGCCACCAGGCGGCGGAACGCGTCCCGGGGCACCAGGTCGTCGCCGTCCACGAACGCCAGGTAGCGGCCGGTCGCGTGCCGCACGCCGAGGTTGCGCGCCCGTCCCACGCCGCCGCCGGCCTGCCGGACGAGGCGCACGCGAGGGTCGGCCGCCCACCTGGCCTCGACCACGGCCGGCCCGCCGTCACGGCTGCCGTCGTCGACGCAGATCACCTCGATGTCGCGCAGCGTCTGCGTGGTCAGCGAGTCGAGGCAGGGGCCGAGGTACTCCTCGACGTCGTGGAACGGGACGACCACCGACAGGATCGGCACGAAACCACCTTCTCTTCTCCGGCCGTGGGGGTTGCTCCCGCTCCCGTTCGGGCTTCAGCGGGACATGGGGCAGGGCGTTCAGCGGGTCAGGAGGCGCAGGACCTTGCGGGCGGCCCGGCGCGGGCGGGACAGGCGGCGCGACAGCCGGTACCCGAGCGTCCGGCGCAGCGTGGCCGCCTTCCGCTGGCTCTTGCGCAACTTGGCGCGGGTGCGCACCAGCTCGCGCTCGCGGTAGCTCAGCTTGGTCTCCAGGCGCGCGATCCGGGCCAGCGAGGCGGTGAGCTGCTCGGTCACCCGGTCACGGGCGCTCAGCAGGTCCCGGTAGGTGGGGGCGGCCCCGGCCAGTTCGGCGGGCCCCACGGGTTGCCCCAGCTCGGCCTCCAGCTTGCGGGCCCGGTCGAGGTCGTCCTGGTCGCAGGTCTGACCGGCCATGCCGCAGAGCGTCAGCGCGAGCTGCCCGGCGTCGAGCGGCCACGGCCACGGATGGTGGTGTCCGGCCGCGAGCAGCCGTACGGCGAACCGCCACAGGATCCGGCAGAGCACCACGGGCACGGACTCCGGACTGCCGGGGGCGGGGACCGGGGTGATGGCGGTGAACCGCTCGCCGTCCCAGACGAGGTTGTCGGCGGGGGCGTCCCCTCCGTCGGCCACCCACGCGGCCAGCGCGGCCAGCAGGTCGCGGACCGCGCGCACGTCCTCGCGGGCGCACGCCTCGACCAGCACCTCCTCGACGATGCGGCCGCGCGGGATGGGGCGCGCGGTCCCGCCGGGCAGGCGCCTGGTGGAGGTGGCGGTGACCTCGTGCACGGCCCGGCCGACCTCGACCAGCCCTTCCGGCAGGACGTCGCGCGGGGCGTCGGCCACGGCCGCCGGCTCGCGGGCGTCCTCGACGGCGACGTCCGGCGCGCAGGCGTGCTCTGCCACGACGTCCGACGCGTAAGGCCCTTCTTCCGCAGACGCGACGCCCGGCTCTTCCGCAGGCGCGACGCCCGGCGCGTAAGGAGCCTCGTCGATCCCGGCGCCTGCCTCGTACGGCCCCTCCTCGGCGGCCGCGACGCCCGGCTCGTAAGAACCCTCCTCGGCCTCCGCCCCGTGAGGCCCGTCCTCGGCGGCGGAGCTTCGGGGGCGGGTCGCCACCGTGAGCCAGAGCGGCGCCAGGTGCTCCCCGAGCCCGTGGCGGAACGCCAGCCGGGTCAGCCGCAGCGGGTCCGCCACGAGCATGGTGTCGCCGCCAGGCGCCGTGAGCGGCACCGTGAGCGCCTCGGGCAGGTCCTCGCGCAGGAGTTCACGTCCGAACAGGGCACGGGGCGCGCACCGTGACGGGTAGGCGGCGTAGCACCGCTCGGCCACGACCCCCACCGCCTCCAGAGCCGCGTCCAGGGCCTCCGGACCGCCGGGATGGCTGGGGTCGAAGCCGTGCGGCTCCCAGTGCCCGTCGGCGCCCTCACGGTCGGGCGGCCGGGCATCCACGAACCGGTCGACGCCGAGGTCGTTCGGCACCGCGAGGACGAGCCGCCCGCCCGGCGCCACGAGCGCGGCGAGGGCCTGGAGCGACGCCCGCCACGGCGGCGCCGGCTCCTCGGCGGAGTGCGTGCGTTCGAGCCCGTCCAGGGCCAGCACCAGGTCGTACGGCTGGACCCCGGTGAGCGCCCGGAGCCGTCCGCAGTGAACGTCCAGCGCGGGGTGACGCTCGCCGAGGGCGCACGCGTCGGGGTAGGACCGCACGAGCACGGCCACCGAGGAGGCGGTGCCGGACACCGCGCCGATGAGGCCCTTCGGGTGCGGACCGGCCACCAGCACCCTCCCGCCGGGAGGGACGAGCCGCCGGACCAGTTCGAGCCCGGCGCCGCGCCAGTCGGTGACCGCGTCGGCGTCGGACCACAGCAGCATCTCGCCGCCGATCAATCGGACATTGCCGGGCACCTCGGTCATGCGCATCGCACCCGCTTCCAGCCGAACATTCGCTGCAGCTCCTCAGGTGTCGCCTGATAGTCGAATCCCAGCTCCCGTAGCGCGGCCTCGGCGGCCAGGCCACGGTCGACGTGCTCGCCGTGCAGCTCAGGCCAGAGCCGCATGCGACGGGCCGTACCTCCGTATTCGGGGCGTTCGCCCTCGAACTGCATCGGATCGCCGTACACGGCGATGTCGCAGCCCACCGACGCGCCGTAGAACAGCGCGCTGCCGAGCCGGTTGGAGGCCACCCTGCGGTGACGGCGCAGCTCGGTGAGCTGGCGCCGCAGGAAGTCGCGTCCGGTGTCGTCCCATCGGGAACCGCGGCTGCCGTGGCAGATGACGCGGAATCCGGCCGACTCGTACGCCCCCCTGATACCGATATTTGCGAATTCGAGCCAGTAAAGGCATACGGTCACCGGACCGCTTTCCACCTCGCGGATGTACGCGGCGAGCCGGCCGTGGTCGCCGATCACCGCATTCTTCTCCCAGCCGTGGAACGGATACCAGATCGTGCCTTCCCGCTCTTCTTCCGGCACAAGACCCAGATCGGGCTCCAGGGCGAGGAGGTAGATCCACGGCGCGCCGATGAGGTAATGGCCGCGGCGGCCCATCGACCAGCCGCGCCGACGCAGCACGTCGGCCCAGATGAACCGGGGATATCCCGGTGTGCACCAATGGTCGTTCGGTGGGTATCCGTGGAGATAGTTCCAGCCATGCTGGACGAATCCCTGTATGCGGCGGGGAACGTCGTCCGGGAGCCCGCAGTATCGGGCGAGTATGCGGGAGTGCCCGTACCAGTGATTGGATTCGTCCATCATTCCCCCTGTAGCGGTTGGCGCGCCCTCAGGGACATTCGCATCCTCGCCCGGACATCACCCAGCTTTATACGGTTCCATTACTCGCGACGGGGGCTCGGTTTGAGCCATGGAGGATCACCGATACACTACGTTCTGGTTCGACCACGGAGAGTGAGGGAGCATGGGCCACCTCGACCGCCTGCGCGGCGTCTTCCGCGCCGCGCTGAGCCTTCCGGACGGCGCCGACGTCGACGAGCTCGAATACCGGGCGATCCCGCAATGGGACTCCCTTGCCCACATGGCGCTGGTCGCCGCCATCGAGGACGAGTTCGACATCATGCTCGAAACGGACGAGATCATCGACATGAGCTCGTTCGCCCAGGCGGCACGGCTGCTGGAGAAGCACGGTGCCGGCGCCGCGTTCTGACCCATCGCCCGGCCGGGCCGCCGACGGCGACGACAAGGCCGTCGACGAGGCGATCGCGGCCCCGGTCCCGACGGCCGGCACCTCGCGAGTGGCGCTGGTCACCGGCTCGACCTCCGGCATCGGGCGAGCCGTCGCCGTGGCGCTCGCCGCGGCCGGTGACGAGGTGATCGTCCACGGCCGCGACGCCGAGCGGGCCGCCAAGGTCGCCGCGGAGGTGGCCGCCGAGACCGGCGGACGCACCTGGTCGGTCCACGGCGACGTGGCCGACCCCGGCGCGGTGTCCAGCATGATGCGCCGGATCCGCGAACGCCACGGCCGCCTCGACGCACTCGTGGTCAACGCGGGCGCCCACGACGCGGCGCTGCTCGGCCTGCTGCCCGGCATGGCGGTGTCCCGGCTGTTCGACGTCAACGCGGTGGGCGCGGTCCACACCCTGCAGTCGGCGATCAGGCTGCTGCGCAGGGGCACGAGCCCCGCCGTGGTGCTGGTCTCCTCGATCATGGCCCGGCGCGGTTCGGTGGGCCAGGCCGTCTACTCCGCCACCAAGGCCGCGCTGCTGGGCCTGACCGTGTCCGCGGCCAAGGAGCTCGGCCCCGCCGGCATCCGGGTCAACGCGGTGGCCCCCGGCTTCGTGGAGACGGCCATGCTCGCCACGCTCGACGACCGGGCCCGCGCCACGACCGTCGCCGCCACCCCGCTCGGCCGGGTGGGGCAGCCGCGCGAGGTCGCCGCCGCCGTGGCGTTCCTGCTCTCCGGCCACGCCTCGTTCGTCACCGGCCAGGTGCTCGGTGTCGACGGCGGGCTGGTGGTGCTGTGAGGTCCCGACACGGTGACTCCTCCGCTCCCTGAAGCGAGCGGCTTCTCGCTAAGCCGCTCGCGCGACCCGGCGAAGGGCAAGCCCTGCCCTCAAGATGTTGATCGCCGCGTTGACGTCGGCGTGCGCTTCGTAGCCGCACTGTTGACATCGGAACTCGGCTTGAGTGACGCGGTTCTCCCTCGCACAATGCCCGCACTCGGCGCACGTACGGGAGGTGTTGGCAGGATTCACCGCGATCAGCTCTCGACCGGCGCTTTCAGCCTTGTGCGACAGGATCGTCAGGAACACCCCCCAACCCGCGTCCAAGATCGAACGGTTCAGCCCGGACTTCGCAGCGGCGCCGTTGGGCAGATAGCCGCCGTTGCCGTCCGGTTTGGGTGCTGCCCGCTTGGTCATATTGGTGACTTTGAGTGCTTCGTGCACGATCAGGTCATAGCCGGCCACCAGCGCCTTGGCTGCTTTATGCGCGGCATCCAGACGCTGGCGGCGCACCTTGGCGTGCAGGGCCGCAACGCGGGCCACAGTCTTGCGACGTCTGTTCGAACCCCGCTTCTTGCGGGCCAGGCCACGCTGCGCGGCCGCGAGAAGGCCGGCGGAGGCGGCGAAGTGCCGTTTGTGCTCCAGATGGTCGCCGTCGCTGGTGGTGGCGAGCGAGGCGACGCCCATGTCGATCCCGGCCATGGCACCCGTAGCGGGCAATGCTTCGGCGGGAACGTCGTCGCACGACAGCACCACGAACCAGCGGGAGGCCTCATGCTTGACGCTGATCGTCTTGATGTTGCCCAGCACGCGGCGATGCTGGTGCACCCGGACGTGGCCGATCCCCTGAAGCCGCACGTAGATGGTGACCGGGTGATGGGGCTGGGAGTCCCACCGGCAGCCGTCCCCGTCCTTGGGCCATTCGACGGTGTCGTACCATCCCCGTCCCTTGAAGCGGGGAAAGCCCGGTGTCCGTCCCGCCTTGACCCGGGCGAAGAACATGGCGAACGCCTTGTCAAGCCGGCGCAGGGTGGCCTGTTGGGAGGAGAAGGACCAACGCGCTTGGCCACCTGGATCGTCGGCTCGGATGTGCTTGAGGTCGGCCGACTGGTCGCCGTAGCGGACTGTGACGCCCGCCTTGCGGTAGGCGATACGGCGATGCTCCAGTGCGGCGTTGTACAGCTGCCGGTGGTCCTCCAGGCAGTGCGCGAGCGCGGCGGCCTGCTTGCTGGTGGGGCGCAGCAGGAATTTGAACGACCTACGCATTGCCACCGCCCTTGGACGGCCGTTCGTACTGCGTGTCGATGTAGCGCTGCACAGTCTCAGCGGTCACGGCGCCGGCCGTGGCCACGAAGTAGGACCTCGACCACAACGTGGGCAACCGGGAACGCAGGTGGCCGAACTCGGCCCGCAGGTGGTGGGAGGTGAACCCCTTGAACTGGTTGGCCACGTACGACGGAGAGTTCTTCGGGTGCGGCTTGACGAACAGGTGCACGTGGTCGGGCATCACCTCAAGCACCACGATTTCCCAGCCGTGCTCGTCAGCCTTGGCGTGGATCAACTGCTCCAGGCGCGTCTTGACCCGCCCGCCAAGGACCGGGCGGCGATACTTCGGGCACCACACGACGTGGTAACCCAGGTCGTACGCCGCGCCGGGGGAGGTGCGCACCCGACTAGCCACGCGATCAATATAACAGCGTGACGCATCTAATACGCGATGGACGGAGTTCTTTGATGCGCAGACCAGAAAGGTCAGGGCACGCTCAGGCCTTGACGGCCCTCCCGCTCCCGATTCCCCCGTCGCCTGAAGGCGACGGTTCACTCGGGAGGACTTGATGGATGGTTTCCCGCACCCTGACGCGCGGCTCGTCGTCGCCGGAGAGCCGGGCGAGCTCACGGGCGACCTGCTGGCCGCACGCGTCGAGCGCACCGCGCAGGTGCTCGCGGGTCTGCCGCCGGGCCCGGTGTTCTGCGGCATGCGCAACGACCTGGCGTCGGTGGTGCGCTACCTCGCCGCGTGGCGGACCCGCAGGCCGGTGGCTCTGCTCGACCCCGACCTCTCGGCGGGGGCGCTGACCGGGCTGATCCGGAGGTTCCGGCCGGCGGCGCTGTTCGGGTTCGCCCACGCCGTGGAGAGCGCGCCGCGCGGGCGCCGCGACGCCGACGATCCCCATCCGGACCTGGCCGTCCTGCTCGCCACCTCGGGCTCGACCGGCAGCCCCAAGCTCGTGCGCCTGTCGCGCCGGGCCGTGCTGTCCAACGCCACGGCCATCGCCACCGCCCTGGCCATCGAGCCCGGCGACGTCGCGCCGACGAGCCTGCCGCTCTACTACAGCTTCGGGTTGTCGGTGCTCAACAGCCATCTGGCAGCGGGGGCCACGGTGGTCCTGACCGACGCGGGCCTGCTGGAGCGGTCGTTCTGGACCCACCTCGACGCCCACGGCTGCACGTCGCTCGCGGCCGTGCCGTACCAGTACGAGATGCTGCGCAGGCTCGGCTTCGACGCCAAGGAGCACCCGACGCTGACCACGCTCACACAGGCGGGCGGCCGGTTGCGTCCGGAGCTCGTGACGGAGTTCTCCGGCAGGGCCGACCGGTTCTTCGTCATGTACGGGCAGACGGAGGCGACGGCGCGTGTCGCGGTCCTGCCGCCGGACCGGCTGGCCGCCAAGCCGGGCTCGGCCGGGGTCGCCGTTCCTGGTGGCCGGCTCAGCGTGGCCGACGGCGAGATCGTGTACGAGGGGCCCAACGTGATGATGGGCTACGCGGAGACGGCCGCCGACCTGGCCAGGGGCGACGACCTGGGCGGCGTGCTGCGCACCGGCGACCTCGGCCACCTCGACGACGAGGGCTTCCTCTACCTCACCGGGCGGATGAAACGCATCGCCAAGATCTTCGGTGTGCGGGTCAGCCTGGACGACGTCGAGGGGCTGCTGCGCGACTGCGGGCCGGTGGCGGTGACCAGCGGCGACGACCGGGTCACGGTGTGGGCCGAAGGGCTCGACCGCGACGCGTGCGCCCGCCTCGCCCGCCGCCTCAGCACGGAGCTGCGGTTGCACTGGAGCGGCTTCGACGTCCGCGCCGTGGACCGTCTCCCGCTGCTGACCACGGGCAAGGTCGACTACGGCGCGCTGGAGGCACGGACATGAGTCCGCGGAGGGGCGGCCGGACCGCCGCCGGTCCCCCGAGGCGCGGGGAGACCGCATGAGCGTCTTCACGCTGACGGCGGACGACCGGGAGTGGGCGTTGGTGCCCCGGCTGGCCGAGCTGACCGAGCGGCACCGGCACGCCTGCCCGCCGTACGGGCGGATCCTGGCGGCGATCGGGTCGCACGGGCCGTACGAGCGCGTGGCGGACCTGCCGTGGCTGCCGGTGCGGATGTTCAAGACGCACGAGCTGCGCAGCGTGCCCAAGGAGGAGGTGTTCCGGGTGCTCACCTCCAGCGGCACGACCGGGCAACGGCCCAGCCGTGTCCACCTCGACCGGCACGCCGCGGCGGCGCAGCCGCGCATGCTGGCGGCGACGCTGCGGGAGGTGCTCGGCGAGCGGCGGCTGCCCATGCTGATCGTCGACACCCGCTCGGTCGTACGCGCCGCCACACTGAGCGCGCGTGGCGCCGGGGTGCTCGGCATGATGAACCTCGGTCGCGACCACACCTTCGTGCTGGACGACGGCGGCGAGGTGGACGCGGCGGCGGTGCAGGCGTTCCTGGCGCGGCACGGCGGCCGGCCGTTCCTGATCTTCGGGTTCACGTACATGGTGTGGCTGCACCTGCGCGAGCTGGGGCTCGACCTGTCGCGCGGCGTGCTGATCCACTCCGGCGGGTGGAAGAAGCTGGCCGAACGGGCGGTGGACGCGGCGGAGTTCCGCGGGCGGCTGGCGAGCGAGTGCGGGCTGACCCGCATCCACGACTTCTACGGCATGGTGGAGCAGATCGGCACGATCTTCCTGGAGGGGCCGGAGGGAGACGGGCTGTACTGTCCCGACTTCGCCGACGTGGTGATCCGCGACCCGGAGACGTGGGAGGAGGCGCCGCCGGGCGTTCCCGGGCTGATCGAGGTGGTCAGCACGCTGCCGACGTCGTACCCGGGGCACGTGCTGCTGACCGAGGACCTGGGGGTGATCCACGGGGTGGACGACGGCATCTGGCCGGGCAAGCGCTTCTCGGTGCTGGGCCGGCTGCCGCGCGCGGAGGCACGGGGGTGCAGCGACACTATGGGCGCACCGACGGGCGGGGCGTCGGACGCGATCATGGGCGACTCGTGGGGCGGGTCGATGGTGGCGCGGACGCCTCCGCAAGCGCCTCCGCAGACACCTCCGCAAGCGCCTCCGCAGGCATCTCCGCAGGCGTCTCCACAGGCGAACGGGCGCGATGCCGCCGCGGACAGGCCGATGCCGCCGACGTCTCCGCGAACGTCCGAACGTGGTGACGCCACGGACGGGACGGCGGCCGCATGACGGGCGACGCCGACCCCACCCCCGCACGGGCCCCTGAAGAGGGGTCCGACGGCGTGCGGTACCGCTCCGAGCAGGGCGCCGGCTCGCGATCCCGCTTTGACGGCGGCGCCGGGGCGCGATCACTCTCGGAGGGGGCGGTGGACGTGCGGTTTCCCTTTGAGGGCGCCGTCGGCGTGTGGGAGCTGCTTGACGACATGGCCGCTGCGCCGAGGCTGGTCGTGGGCGACGAGCGGATGCGGGCGTTCCTTGAGGACGTCGGGCGGAGGCTGCGGGCGCCCGAGGTGGCGCGGCGGCATCCCGAGCTGGCGTCCCTCGGATTCTTCCTGCGGCGGAGCGAGCTGGAGCGAGCGGCGGGCCTGCCGCGAGGCGACGAGCCGCGGCAGACCGGCGCGGCCGGGGCCGGGGAGTTCTTGCGGGTGCCGCGTGGCTTGGTGTTCCACGTCGCTCCGGCGAACGTCGACACCGTCTTCGTCTACTCCTGGGCCCTTTCCGCCCTCATGGGCAACCGCAACGTCGTCCGGCTGTCGGCACGCGCGGGCGGAGCGGCCGAGGCGATCCTCGACATCATGCGCCAGGCGCTCGACGACGCCGATCCGGTCGTGGCCCGCACCCAGCGCATCGTTTCCTACGAGCACCACAGGGCCGCCCCGCGCAAGAGCCACGCCGAGCCCTTCTCCAAGCAGCTCGAACGCCCCACCGCCGCTGACCAGGCCCTGGACCACCGTCAGACCGACTCCACCAACCACGCTTCCGTCGATCACTCCCAGAGCGACCACGACCGCCACGACTCCGGCAAACAGCCTCGAACCGGCTCCGTCAGTCACCCCCAGCCCGTCGCCTCCACGGCCCCCGGTCCCGGGAATGCGGCGGGACCCACAGCGGTGCTGTCGGCGGCGTGCGACCTGCGGGTGATCTGGGGCGGTGACCGTACGGTGAACGAGATCCGCCGGCACCCGCTGGCCCCGCACGCCCTCGATCTCGCCTTCCCCGACCGGTCGTCGTTCGCGGTGATCCGCGCGCGGGCGTGGCTGGAGGCGACGCCCGCGACGCGGGAGGCGGTGGCCGACGGGTTCGCGGTCGACGCGTACTGGTTCGACCAGGCCGCCTGTTCCTCCCCCGGCACCGTCTTCTGGGTGGGCTCCCCCACCGAGTGTCACGTGGCCCGCGACGGGTTCGCCGCGTGTCTGGCGGAGGCCGTGGCCCGGCGCGGGTGGACGGTGGACACGGCGATGGCCGTCGAGAAACGGGTGGCCGCGTACGGGCTGGCGGCCGACGGCGTGGCGGACGCGGTCGAGTTCCGCGGGAACGTCCTGGCCCAGGTGATCCTGACGACGCCCGGCGTGGCTCCGCGGCGGTGGCTCGGCACGGGAACGTTCGCGCACGCCCGGCTCAGCTCGCTCGATGAGCTGGCGGACGTGGTGCGGCGCAAGGATCAGACGCTGACGCACTTCGGGTTCGCCCGCGAGGAGCTGGCCGGGCTGGCTCGGGCGCTGGGCGGGCGCGGGCTGGACAGGATCGTGCCGATCGGGAAGGCGCTGGGGTTCCACCGGGTGTGGGACGGCGTCGACCTGCCGGCCGAGTTCTCCCGCCTGGTGACCATCCAGTAAGCCGACAGGCCGATGGGTCTCATCGCCCGCAGGTCCCAGCAGACCTACTCGCAGGACCCAGCAGACCTATAGGCCCACGGCCACCGCGGCCGCCCCCCGGCGCCGTGGCTCGCGGCGCCCCGGCCGGCCCGGCGGCGTCGAGCGTCGCGGGCGCGCCGAGCGGTAGGCCCCGCCGCCGCCCGGCCAGCGAGATCCCACGGAACGCTAGGACAGGATCTCGATGTACCCGTTCGTTCCATTCACGTGGATCCGCTGCCCGTCCCGGATCAGCCGGGTGGCATCCTGCACCCCCACGACGGCCGGCAAGCCGTACTCCCGGGCGATCACCGCGCCATGGGTCATCAGGCCGCCCACCTCCGTCACCAGCCCCTTTACCCTGACGAACACGGGCGACCAGCTCGGATCGGTGTAGGCGGTGACCAGGATGTCGTCCGCTTCGAGGTCGGCCTCGGTCATGTCCAGGATGACGCGGGCGCGCCCCTCGACGTTCCCGGCGGACACCGGTAGACCGACCAGCGCGCCGGCCGGCACGTCCTGGCGTCGGTACGACCCGGCGACGGCCTCGCCGTCCGAGGTGAGCACTCGGGGAGGCGTGAGCGCCTGGTACGCGCCGAACTCCTCCTTGCGCCGGCGGATGAGCCGGTCGTCGACCTGTCCGGTGCGTACGACGTCGTGCAGCTCCTGAAACCTGAGGTAGAAGATGTCTTCCCGGTCACGGAGCACGCCGGCCCGCACGAGACGCCCGGCCTCCTCCAGCAGAGCCCGCTTGTAGACGAAGTAACGGCTGACCTTGCCGTATTTGGGATACTCCCGGTACCCGGCGAAGGTCCGCAGGCGGTCGATCATCGACTTGGTCTCTTCGGCCTTCCGCTCCCCGTCCGGCAGGGCCCGCAGGCGCTCCAGCAGCTCCTGTTCCTTCTTCCGCGCCTCCTGTCGCCCTTGTTCGAAGCGCCGCCGGCCGGCGCCGGGCTCGACGTTCTCGATGTTGCCGAGAATCACGGGCACGAGGGTGACGGGGCGTTCGCTCCAGCGCGGCCTCGTGATGTCGATCTCACCGACGCAGCGCATGCCGTACTTGTCGAGGTAGGCCCGGATCGCGTCCCGCGCCTCGCGCCCGCCCGGGAGTTCGGGTAGTTCGTCCAGGAAATCTTCGTCCTCGACGTCCCGCAGAAAGGCCACCACCTCCGGATGCGGGCGGATCGCATCCGCGACGTCCAGGAGGGCGAGTCCCATCTCCGACGTGACGTTGCCGGGGACGGACTGGGTGAGTGCGTCGGCCGCGTTCTCCTCGCCCAACCACGTGTGCAGCTGCCTGTTGAGCCACCACGTCGCGTCCATCGCCGCCATGATCACCTGGAGGCTCCGCGGGTCGAACAGGAGCCGCCTCAGTTCCCGCAAGTCCTCCAGGATGAAGTCGAACAGCTCCGACCCGTGCTTCGACCGGATGTCGCGTTCGACCGCGGCCAGGGACGCCTGGCTGCCCGCGATCAGCTCGTCGACGATGGCCGGATCGGTTTCGATCGGAGCCGGCGCGCCACCGGCGGGCGGCCAGCCGGCCCCCTCCTCCGGCGGTGCCGGGACGAAGTCGCCGCGGTCGAGAACGGTCTGCAGCGCGTCCTTGATCAGCGGATCGGACCTCCCCAGGGTCTCCAGGAGGACCTCGCGGCCGGCCGGTGACGCCAAGCCCTCGGTGACATCGACGAACAGTCTCCCGCCGGCCTCGGACATGGGCCGTGGCGTGGTCAACTGCCAGACGGACAGGCCCAGGGGCTTCATCGGGTCGGTCATCATCTGCTGATGACCGACGGAGACGTAGACGTGGTCGGCTCCGTCCCCGGCTGCGGGGATGGGGAACAGCGTGGTGATCGGCCGGCTCTGGACGATCTGGAAGCCACCGTCGACCAGGCACCACTCGATGTCCTGGGGGCGGCCGAAGTGCGCCTCGATCCGCCGGCCCAGCCGCGCGAGCGCCACGACCTGCGCATCGGTCAGCGCCGGCTGCCGCTGCGACTCCGGCTCGATCGCCTGCCGCCGTGTCCCGCCTTCCGGCGAGGCGTGGATGGCCAACTGCTTGGCGGCGACCGTCTTGTCGATGATCTCGCCGTCGCGGACCTTGTAGACGTCCGCGTTCACCAGGCCGGAGACCAGGGCCTCGCCGAGGCCGAAGCCGGCCTCCACGCTGGCGACCTTCCGGTTCGAGGTGACGGGGTCGGCCGTGAACAGGATGCCGGACGCGTCCGGCGAGACCATCCGCTGCACGACCACGGCCATGTGGACCTTGCGGTGGTCGAAACCGTTGCGCAGGCGGTAGGTCACGGCTCGCTCGGTGAAGAGCGACGCCCAGCACGACCTGATGTGGTGGAGGATCGCCTCCGGTCCCACGACGTTCAGGTACGTGTCGTGCTGGCCCGCGAAGGAGGCCGTCGGCGAGTCCTCGGCCGTCGCACTGGATCGGACGGCGTAGGCGGCCTGCTCGTTCAGACGGGCGAGCGGGCGAGTGATCTCCGCCGCCAGGTCGTCAGGGATGGGGATCCCTTCGACGGCGGCGCGGATCTCCGCGCTGAGCGTACCGATCGCGTCCCGGTCGTCCGGGGCCAGGCGCGACAGCCGGTCGAGCCGGTCTTCCAGCGACGGCGCGTCCGCCAGGACCCGCCGGAAGGCGTCCGTCGTCACGCAGTAGCCGGCGGGCACGTGGATGCCCTCGATCCGCGAGAGCTCCCCCAGATGCGCGCCCTTGCCCCCGACGACCGCGACCCGGCTCTGGTCGATCTCCTCGAATCCCAGCACGGAGCCACCGAGCGAGAAGGACGTCGTTGCACTGCTGTCCGTATCAACCACTGTTTCCCCCATGTACGTCATCGTGGCCGTCAACGGCCAGGTGAGCGCGCAGGTTGCCGGCCCTCGGGCGCTTCGGTCGGAGATTCTGCGGCACGACCCGGGTCTTGCCGCAAGCCCCCCGGCCCGCTATACGTTGAAAGTGGCGGGAGGTCGTCACTCCTCCTGCCGTTCGCGCGTAGGAGCCGGGGCGCACGCGGGGCAGAGGGTTTGGCCATAAGGTGGCTCCTGTGGTGATTCAGGGCTTGCTGGCGGCTTCACTGGTGGTGAGCGGCGCACCGGCCGCCGTGTCGAACGACGCCCCGGCCGCGGGGGCGAAGGCGCGGGTCGACTGCGCGAAGGTGACCTGCCTCGCGCTGACCTTCGACGACGGCCCGGGCAAGCGCACCGGCGCCCTGCTGGACGTGCTCAAGCGCGAGCATGTCCCCGCCACGTTCTTCCTCATGGGCAAGCACGTGGAGGAGCTCCCCAAGGTGGTCAAGCGGACCATGGCCGAGGGGCACGCGATCGGCAACCACACCTACTCGCACCCGTCGTTACCGACCCTGCTCGACCAGGAGATCATCGACGAGATCCGGCTCACCCAGGACGCCATCCAGCAGGTGACCGGCCGCCGGCCGCGGATGTTCCGGCCCCCGTACGGGAACACCGACGACCGGGTGCTGCGGCTCGCCGGCTCCCAGGACCTCTCGCAGGTGCTGTGGACGGGCACGACGCTCGACTGGAAGCTGCGCGACCCGGCGAAGATCAAGGCGGCGGTGCTGCGGCTCGCCAAGCCCAACGGCGTGATCCTCATGCACGACACGGTCCCGCAGACGGTCCAGGCCATGCCGACGATCCTCAAGGAGCTGAAGAAGCGCGGCTACCACCTGGTGACCGTCCCCACCCTGCTCGGCGGCAGAACGCCGGACGCGGGTGTGAGTTTTCCCTAGTTCGCGGTAGTAAGCAGGTCGGGGCGACGGCCCCGGCAGCCGGGATTGGGAGCACATGCTGACGGAGACCGCGAAGCCATCGCGCTGGGCGACGCTCGCGACCTTCCTCGCCATCCAGGCCGTGCTCGCGTGCTGGTGGCTCGCGTACTATCCGGGCCTGTTCAGCCGCGACTCGGTGCTGTACCTGAGCCACACCATGGTCGGCCCCTGGGTGAGCGACCACTCGGTGACCTACGACGCGCTGCTGTGGCTCAGCGTGCGCCTGACCGGCGACATCGGCGCGGTCACGCTGCTGCAGACGACCGCGATGGCCGCCACCCTCGCCTACCTGGCCGCCGCGCTGAAGGCGCTCGGCGCTCCTCGCCTGGCGACGACGGCCGTGGCCGTCGTGCTGCCGTTCCTGCCTCCGGTGGGGGCGTTCTCGGTGGCGCTGTGGAAGGACGTTCCGTTCACGCTGTGCGCGGTCGCGATCGCGGCGTCCTGCGCGGGACTCGCGGCGGCCCGGCGCGTCACCATGTGGCGGCTGGCCGGCCTCGGGGCGCTCATGCTGGCGCTGGGGCTGTTCCGGGCGAACGGCTTCCTCGTGGTGGGCGTCGCCGTGGCGGTGATGCTGGTCGTGGTGAAGGGCGCACGGGTACGGCTGGCGGTGACCGGGCTGGTCGCGGCGGCCGTGCCGCTGCTGCTGACCAACCTCGTGCTGCCGCGCGTGGGCATCGAGGCCCCGTCGAAGACGTACGTGTACCACACGGCGTACGGCGACATCGCGGTCCTCTACCGGGAGCATCCGGAGCTGTTCGACGACCGCGACCGGACGCTCATGACCTCCGTCGCCCCCCTGTCGCGGTGGAGCGAGGGCGGCACCTGCTACACGATCAACCCGCTGATCTGGCGGCGCGACTTCAGCTGGCCGCAGGCCGACCGGCACGCCGGCGAGCTGCTGGACCTGTGGCGGCGGCTGCTCACGCAGCGGCCCATGGACGTCGTGGACGCCCGCCTGTGCCGGGGCTCGATCGCCTGGAGCCCGGTGGAGAACGAGTGGGCCGTGGGCGGGGAGACGTACCACTTCTCGCGCCGGCCGAGCGCCGAGACGTACGTCGGCCCGAACAAGGTGCCCGACTACCCGCAGCGGTGGATGTTCTCGCTGCGGCCGAAGTCGGAGCACCTGCACCGGGTGGCCGACTCGTGGCTGGTGACCTCGGCCGAGCCGGGCTACGACTGGTGGCTGTGGCGGGGCGCGACGTGGGCGTACCTGTCGTACCTCGCGGCGGGGCTGGCGGCGTGGGCGCTGCGCAACAGGTACGTGCCGGCCGTGGTGGCGGTGGTGGCCGGGCAGCAGCTCGCCGTGCTGGCCAACATCTCGGCGCAGGACTTCCGGTACATGGCCACGCCGCTCCTCGTCGGGATGCTCATGGTGCCGCTGCTGTTCGGCAGCCTGGTACGGCTGCTGCGCGGGACGAGACGACCGGCCACCGGACCGGCCAAGAGTCCCGACGCAGCCAAGAGCCCCCAGCCGGCCAAGGGCTCCGAGGCGGCCACGGACGCCGAGGGCGGATAAATTTTGCGGACCCGGCATATTTGCCGAGCCCGCAAGTTTATGTATGGTGGAGACCGTGGGAATCGACGACCGTGAGCGCCCGGGTCTGCGCGAGCGCAAGAAGCGAGAGACGCGCATCGCGCTGAGCTGGGCCGCCATCCAGCTCACCGTGGAGCGCGGGTGGGACAACGTACGGGTGGAGGACATCGCCGCCGCGGCGGGCGTCTCCACCCGTACCTTCAACAACTACTTCTCCAGCAAGGGAGAGGCGATCGCGGCCCGGCACGTCGAGCGGGCCCACGCGATCGCGGCCGAGCTGCGCGCCCAGCCGGCGGACAAGCCGCTGTGGGACGCCATCATCGACGCGGCGCTCTCCCAGTTCGCGCTCGGCCTCGAACCGCAGGGCGACGCGTCCGGCCAGCGGGCGGCGGGGCTCAAGCTGATGCTCGCCGAGCCGGCGTTGCAGGGCGAGTTCGCCAAGGCGTACATGGCCGCGGAGGCCGAGTTCGCCGAGGTGGTCGCCGAACGCACGGGCACCGACGTCACCACCGACCTGTACCCGAAGCTCGTCGCGGGCGCCATCGGCGCGGCCATCTCGGCGGTCACGCAGCAGCGGCTGCACACCCCGGACGCGCCCATGGAGGAGCTGATCCGCGAGGCGTTCGGCCGGCTCGCCACAGGACTCACCGCCCCGTAGCCCCTCCGACACTCACAAGATCCCACATCGTACGAAGCCCGGCGCCGCCGGGCCGATGCGTCATGCCCTTTCGACGATCAGGTCGATCACGACGATCAGGAGGATCGCCATGAGCACTGACCCCTACCCCCACGACAGCACCGACGTCGTCATCGCGGGCGGCGGCCCGAACGGGCTCATGCTGGCCTGCGAGCTCAGCCTGGCCGGGGTGCGGCCCGTGGTGCTGGAGCGGCTGACCGCCCGCGCCGAGGAGAACCGCGCCAACGGCCTGGTCGGCCAGGTGGTCCGGCTGCTCGACCACCGCGGCCTGCACGAACGGCTCACGGGCAGCGCGGAGCCGCCCCGGCCCGTGCCCGGTTTCGTGTTCGGCGCCCTGCCGCTGGACCTGAGCGCGGTGGAGGACAACCCGCTCCACATCCTCGGGGTGCCGCAACGCCGCGTCGAGCAGATCCTGGAGGAGCGCGCGACCGAGCTGGGCGTCGAGATCCGCCGGGGACACGAGCTGACCGGCCTGTCCCAGGACGCGGAGGGCGTCACCGCCGAGATCGCGGGGCCCGGGGGCCCGTACCGGCTGCGCGCCCGCTACCTGGTCGGCGCGGACGGCGGCCGGAGCCTCGCGCGCAAGCTGTCCGGCATCGGCTTCCCCGGCGTGACCAGGGACGACACGGTCTCCCGCAGCGCGCACGTGTCGGTGCCCGAGTCGCTGATCGACGGGGCCACCGGCGGGCTCGACGTCCCCGGCTACGGCGTCATCCCGCCGTTCATGCACCATCGCACCGAGCACGGCCTGATCGCGTACGGCCCGTTCCCCGGCCGCCCGACGATCCTGACCACCATGGAATGGGGCGGCTCCGGCGAGAGCGAGCCGCCGCCGATGTCGCTGGACGAGCTGCGGAAGAGCGCTCGCCGGGTGCTCGGCGTGGACCTGCCCTTCGGGCCGCCGGAGGGCGAGGGGCCGCATCTGCTGCGCCTGCTGACCGGCGGCAACACGCGGCTGGCCGACCGGTTCCGCGCCGGGCGGGTGCTGCTGGCGGGCGACGCCGCTCATGTGCACAGCGCGATCGGCGGCCCCGGCCTGAACCTGGGCCTCCAGGACACGGTCAACCTGGGCTGGAAGCTGGCCGCCGTCGTCCGGGGGCAGGCGTCCGAGGAGCTGCTGGACACGTACGAGAGCGAGCGCAGACCGGCGGCCGAGCGGGTCGTCACGCACACGCAGGCGCAGTCGGCGCTCATCGCGCCCGGCGCCGAGACCACCGCGCTGCGCGTGCTGTTCGCCGAGCTGCTGCGCGACCCGGGCAACGCCCGCCACATCGCGGCCACGATGGCGGGGTCCGACGTGCGCTACGACATGGGGAGCGCGGACGCGCATCCGCTGGCCGGCCATTTCGCGCCGGACCTGACGATCGAGGCGGACGGCGGCCCCGTGCGGCTCGCCGAGCTGGCCCGGACGGCGCGGCCCCTGTTGCTGGACTTCACGGGGGACGCGGCGGCGGCCAAGGAGGCGTCCGGCCGGTACGACCGGGTCCGCACCGTCACCGGGCGCTGCTCCGGCGCCTCGCACGGGGTGAGCGCGCTGCTGGTGCGCCCGGACGGGTACGTGGCCTGGGCGTCGTCCTCGCCGGAGCCGGACGAGGGCGAGCTGGGGGCGCTGCGCACGGCCCTCACCCGCTGGTTCGGGCCTGCCGCCTGAGACCCCGCCGGTAAGGGCCGCGACCTCTGGTGCAGGCAGGCCCCTCCTCGCGCGAGCACCCTCCGCACGGGGCGAGGACGTCATGGCGGTGAGCCCGGTGCGGGTCAGGCCAGGTAACGGGTCAGGTGGACGTGGCGGCGGACTGGCGGGCGTCGTATCTCCGGCGGGCGGCCTCCACTCCCGCGCCGTGCCGCCGCGCCCAGTCCGTCAGCGTGAGCAGCGCCTCGCGCAGCTCCAGCGCCATCGGCGTGGCGTGGTACTCGACCTCGGGCGGGACCGTCGGATGGACCCGGCGCTCCAGCAGCCCGTCACGCTCCAGGTGGCGCAGCGTGAGGGTGAGCATGCGCCGGCTGACCCCCTCGACCGCCCGCTCCAGGTCGGTGAACCGGATCGGGCCGTCGGAGGCGGCCAGGACGATCTGGATCGCCCCATGGCCGGAGATCCGGTCGAGGAGGTCACGCGGCGGGATCGGACCGGAGCCGGTCCCGTCCGGCGAGCCATCGCCCGCCGTCATGAGCCGCCGCCAGGGGACGCCAGAACTCGCCGCGACGAGCCGCCGGCACCGCCCGCCGTCACTCCCACTCGATGGTGCCCGGCGGCTTGCTCGTCACGTCGAGCACCACCCGGTTGACCTCGCGGACCTCGTTGGTGATGCGGGTGGAGATACGCGCCAGCACGTCGTACGGCACGCGCGCCCAGTCGGCGGTCATCGCGTCCTCGGAGGTGACGGGGCGCAGCACGACCGGGTGACCGTAGGTGCGGCCGTCGCCCTGGACGCCGACCGAGCGGACGTCGGCCAGCAGGACCACCGGGCACTGCCAGATGTCGCGGTCGAGGCCGGCGCGCGACAGCTCCTCGCGGGCGATCGCGTCGGCCTCGCGCAGCAGGTCGAGCCGCTCGCGGGTGACCTCGCCGACGATGCGGATGCCGAGGCCGGGGCCGGGGAACGGCTGGCGCCACACCATGGCGGCCGGCAGGCCCAGCTCCTCGCCGGCGCGGCGCACCTCGTCCTTGAACAGCGTGCGCAGCGGCTCGACCAGGGTGAACTGGAGGTCCTCGGGCAGGCCGCCGACGTTGTGGTGGGACTTGATGTTGGCGGTGCCGGTGCCGCCGCCCGACTCGACCACGTCGGGGTAGAGGGTGCCCTGCACCAGGAAGTCGACCGGGCCGTCGGCCAGGATGGCGCGCTGCTCGTCCTCGAAGACGCGGATGAACTCGCGCCCGATGATCTTGCGCTTCTCCTCGGGGTCGCTGACGCCCTCCAGCGCCTTGAGGAAGCGGTCGGCGGCGTCGACGACGCGCAGCTTGACGCCCGTGGCGGCCACGAAGTCGCGCTCGACCTGCTCGGCCTCGCCCTTGCGCAGCAGCCCGTGGTCGACGAAGACGCAGGTCAGCCGGTCGCCGATGGCGCGCTGGACCAGGGCGGCGGCCACGGCGGAGTCGACGCCGCCGGACAGGGCGCAGATCGCCCGGCCGTCGCCGACCTGCTTGCGCACCGCCTCGACGGACTCCTCGACGATGTTGAGCATGGTCCAGGTGGGGCGGCAGCCGGCCGCGTCGAGGAAGTGCTTGAGCACCGCCTGGCCGTGCTCGGAGTGGAGCACCTCCGGGTGGAACTGCACGCCGTACAGGCCGCGCTCGCGGTGCTCGAAGGCGGCGACCGGGGTCTCGCGCGTGGAGGCGGTCACCTGGAAGCCGGCCGGCGCGGCCTTGACGCTGTCGCCGTGGGACATCCACACCTTCTGCGTGGCGGGCAGGCCGGCGAAGATGACGCCTTCGGACAGCACGTCGAGCTGGGTGCCGCCGTACTCGGCGACGCCGGTGCGGGCGACCTCGCCGCCGAGCGCGCGCGCCATCGCCTGGAAGCCGTAGCAGATGCCGAACGTGGGCACACCGGTGTCGAACAGGCCGTCGGCGACGGCCGGCGCGTTCTCGGCGTAGACCGACGAGGGGCCGCCGGACAGGATGATCGCCTTGGGCCGCTTGGCCAGCATCTCCTCGACCGGCATGGTCGAGGGGACGATCTCGGAATAGACGTGGCACTCGCGCACCCGCCTCGCGATCAACTGCGCGTACTGCGCGCCGAAGTCGACCACGAGAACTGTGTCGAACTCAGACACCGAAGAAACCCCCCAGAGGCGAATGCGGTGTCACCAGTCTATCGGCAGGCCGCGTTCGTCCCTGACCGGCCGCCCCCGCTGGTCACGCCCCCGTCCGGGTCACGCCTCCCGGGCCGCCCCGCGCAGCGTCGGGAGGCCGCCGGACAGCAGGGTCTCGGTCTGCCGGCGCATGCTCCCGCCGTACTCGGGGTGGGTGAGGAGGAGGAAGCGCTCCTCGCGCACGGCGTCGACGACCATGTCCGCGACCCGCGCCGGATCCATGCCGCGCGCGACGCCGGCGTCCACCCGCTCCTGGGATTCCAGCTCGTCGGGACTGGGCGCGACGGTCAGGTCGAACGGGCGTACGCGCCCGGAGTGGTTGATGCGCGTGCGGACCGCGCCGGGGCACAGGGCGGTGACGCGGAGCCTGGAGCCCGAGGCCACCAGGTCGTGGGCGAGCGCCTGGGAGGCGGCGAACGCGGCGTACTTGCTGACGGCGTAGCCGCCCGCGTGCGGCCCGGCGAACAGGCCGGCCACCGACACCGTGTTGACGATGTGGCCCTCGGTGTCCTGCTCGATCATGCGGGGGACGAACGCGTTGATGCCGTGCAGCACGCCCCACAGGTTGACGCCGAGCACCCAGGTGAAGTCCTCGCGGGTACGGGTCCACAGGTGGCCGCCCTGGTAGACGCCCGCGTTGTTGCACAGCAGATGGACGGCGCCCAACTCGCCGAAGGTCCGGTCGGCCAGATGGAGCACGGCGGCCTCGTCGGAGACGTCGGTGATCTGCGTGAGCACCTTCGTGTCGCCCGCCAGCGTCGCCGTCTCCGCGAGCCCGCCGGGATCGACGTCGGCCAGCATCAGGGACATGCCCTCACTCGCGAATCTGACGGCGAGCGCCCGGCCGATGCCGCTCGCCGCACCCGTGACCACCGCGACCTTGCCGGAGAGTTCCCGCACCGAATCCTCCCTAGCACTCGCCTCGAACGCTACAGCAACTCACCGGTCAGTCCAGTGCATTTCATAGAATCTCCAACTTTATGAGTGCACCATTCTCACCATCAAAAGGAACAATCCCCGAGCAGCGGAAAAGCGCGGCATGACGCGAAGGGAAAAGCCTTCGCAATTGCGCAATACTCCGGGGCGCCATTCCGCCGGTTGTCCGCATGCCGGGCATCGGTGGTCGATCCGTCGGCGAACGGCTACCCTCCCCGAACGGGAGGCCGCCCATGAAGCATGACGCCGCACTGGATTCGATCGACCTGGCGATCCTCGCCGAGTTGCAGAACGACGCGCGGCTGCCCAACAAGGAGCTCGCCGAACGGCTCGGCGTGGCCCCCTCCACCTCGCTGGAACGGGTGCGCTCGCTGCGCCGCCGGGGCATCATCACCGGCTTCCGCGCGACGGTCGACACCGCGCGGCTCGGCCGTCCGCTCCAGGCGCTGCTCGCCCTGCGCGTGCGGCCGCACGCCAGCCGGCTCGTCGATCCGCTGCGGGCGTTCGTGCTGGCGCTGCCGGAGACGATCACGCTGTTCCACGTGGCCGGCCCGCAGGACCTCCTCGTCCACGTCGCGGTGGCCGACGCCGACCACCTGCACCGGCTGGTGCTGGAGAAGTTCCTGGTACGCCAGGAGATCGTCCATCTGGAGACGACCCTCATCTTCAAGACCGAGCATCAGCCCGTGCAGCGGCCGTCCGAGATGTGACAATGATCCGCATGCCATTGCGGATCACCACGCTCGCCGAGCGTCCCGAGTTCGCCTCCACGCTCTGGGACATGGACCACGCGTGGGCCGGGTTCATGATGAACGACCCCGTCGCGGACTTCTTCTACCCCGCCGCGGCGGGCGCCTTCGCCGACTTCGTGCTCGTGGCCGACGACGAGGCCGAGCCCGGCCGGCTCGTGGCGCGCGGCTGCATGATCCCGTACCCGGGCAAGGACGACCCGCTGCCCGACGGCGGCTGGGACACCGTGATCCGCCGGGGCCGGATCGCCCGCGACTCGGCCGCCGGGACCGACCGCGTCAGCGCCCTGGAGATCACGGTGCGCCGCGACCGGCTCGGGTCGGGGGTGTCGCCGCAGATGGTCGCCGCGATGCGCGAGCACGCCGCCCGGCTCGGCTTCTCCGAGCTGGTCGCGCCGGTCCGGCCCAACCAGAAGCACCTGGAGCCGCACACCCCCATGGAGGAGTACGCCTTCCGCACGCGCCCCGACGGCCTGCCGCACGACGCCTGGCTGCGCGTCCACGTGCGGGCCGGCGGGAGGATCGTGCGGGTGGCGTCCCGCTCGATGGTGATCGCCGGATCGCTCGCCGAGTGGCGCGCCTGGACCGGCCTGCCGTTCGAGCGCAGCGGCCCGGTCGAGGTGCCCGGCGCCCTCACGCCCGTCCACTGCGACGTGACGCACGATCACGCCGTCTACGTGGAGCCCAACGTATGGGTCAGCCACCCGCTCGGCTGAGGACGCGGCATCAGGGCCGCCCGCCGGCGCGACGTTAGGCCCGGCCGCTCGAGGGCAAGCGCTCGGCATGGCCGAACAATCCAACAGCACACCACCCGAGCAGTCCCAGCCGTACCCGGGCCGCAGCGGCGAGATGACGCCCGAGCCGCGTGACGAGATGCGCGACTACGTGGGGCGCGACCTGCTCGCCGGCCGGCGCGCCCTGATCACCGGCGGCGACTCCGGCATCGGCCGGGCCGTCGCCGTCGCCTTCGCCAAGGAGGGCGCGGACGTCGCCATCGCGTACCTGACCGAGCACGAGGACGCCAACCACACGCGCAAGCTGGTCGAGCAGGAGGGGCGGCGCTGCGTGCTCATCCCCGGCGACCTGAGCGACCGCGACCACTGCGCGTCGGTCGTCCAGCAGACGGTCCAGGAGCTCGGCGGCCTGGAGATCCTCGTCAACAACGTGGCCTTCCAGAAGCCCGTGGAGGGGCTGGAGGAGCTGAGCGACGACCAGTGGGAGTACACGTTCGCGGTCAACATCCACAGCTACTTCCGCGTCACCAAGGCGGCGCTGGCGCACCTGCGCGAGGGCGGCGCGATCATCAACACCTCCTCCATCAACGGGCTGCGCGGCAACAAGACGCTGCTCGACTACGCCGCCACCAAGGGGGCGATCAACGCCTTCACCTACTCGATGGCGCAGAACCTGGTGGACCGGGGCATCCGGGTGAACGCGGTCGCCCCGGGGCCGGTGTGGACGCCGCTGATCCCGGCCACGTTCCCGGAGGAGAAGGTGGGCTCGTTCGGCAAGCAGGTGCCGATGGAGCGTCCCGCGCACCCGGACGAGATCGCGCCGTCGTACGTGTTCTTCGCGGCGGAGCGCCTGTCGTCGTACTACACGGGCGAGATCCTGGCCCCGATCGGCGGCGAGACGCTCCCCGGCTGAGGCATCGCGGTCAGGACAGGGTGATCCGCTCGCCGGGGGCGAGCAGGCGGGCCCGGTCGCCCAGCGGGGCCAGCGCCGCGGCCAGCGTGTCGCGTCCCTGCGAGAAGTGCGCCCAGTGCTCGAAGTGCAGCGGCACCACGTGCCGGGCGCCCAGCAGGCCGGCGGCCTCGACCACGTCGTCGGCGGCCAGCGTGAGGTTCGCGCCCTCGACCAGCGGGGTGCGCGCCGCGCCCGCGAACAGCACGGCCACGTCCACCGGTCCCACCCGGGAGGCGATGGCGCGCACCACGTCGAGGGAGGCGTTGTCGCCGCTCACGTACACCGTCGGCAGCCCGTCGCCGCTCAGCGCGAACCCGGTGACCTCGCCCACGAGGTGCTCGCTGCCGTCGGGGCCGTGCTGGGCGGGCACGCCGGTGATCCGCAGCACGCCGCCGTCGGGGCGGGGCAGCTCGACGTGGTCCCAGTTCGGCAGGGCGCGCACGGGCGGGCCGACGCGCTCGGCCGCCGACGCGGTGGACAGCACGAGGGGCGCGGCGGCGAGGTAGGCGCGGCCCGCCCGGTCGAGGTTGTCGGGGTGATGGTCGTGCGAGAGGAGCACGGCGTCGACCGGGCCCGCCTCGTCCGGGCCGAACGCCGGGCCGCCGGTCTTGGTGAGCACCCGCTGCCCGATCGGGTAGTCACCCGGCGGGTCGAAGGTCGGGTCCGTCAGCAGGCGCACGCCGCCGATCTTCAGTACCGCCGTGGGGCCGCCCACATAACGCATCTCCATGGTGGGCTACGACACGGCGAGGGCCGCGGGTATTCCCCGCCGTCACTTGAGGCGCAGGCGGCGCATGGTCTTGAGGGTGCCGGCCAGGACGCCGGCCCACTTCTCGTACGGCATGCCGCCCGGCGGCTCGAACCCGAGCCACGGCGCCTGCGTGGCCACGGTCTGCGCCTCGGTGTAGCGCAGCAGCCCCTCGGCGCCGTGCCTGCGGCCGAGGCCGGACGCCTTCATGCCGCCCATCGGCGCGTCGTACGAGGCGTATGCGGCGCCGTACCCCTCGTTGACGTTGACCGTGCCGGCCCGGACGCGGGCGGCCAGGGCGCGGCCGCGCGCCGGGTCGGAGGTCCAGACGGAGGCGTTGAGCCCGTAGACCGTGTCGTTGGCCAGCGCCACGGCCTCGTCGTCGGAGGAGAACGGGTGCAGCGCGACGACCGGGCCGAACGTCTCCTCCCGGCACAGGTCCATGTCCTCGGTGACGCCCGTGAGGATGGTCGGCTCGTAGAACAGCGGACCGACGTCGGGCCTGGCCCTGCCGCCGGCCAGCAGCGTGGCGCCCTTGGCCAGCGCGTCCTGCACGCGCGCGGTGACGGTGTCGAGCTGGCGGCGCGAGGTGAGCGAGCCCATGTCGGCCGACCAGTCGTGCCCGGCGGCCAGCCGCATGCCGCGCGCCTGGGCGGCGAAGCGCTCGGCGAAGGCGTCGAAGACGCTCGTGTGGACGTACAGCCGCTCGATCGACAGGCAGAGCTGGCCGGCGTTGGTGAAGCAGGCCCGCACGGCGCCCTGGACGGCGCGGTCGAGGTCGGCGTCGTCGAGGACCAGCATCGGGTTCTTGCCGCCGAGCTCCAGCGAGCAGCCGATGAGCCGCTTGGCTGCCTCCTCGGCGATCTTCCGGCCGCCGCGGGTGGAGCCGGTGAAGGCCACGTAGTCGGCGCCGTCGAGCAGCGCCTCGCCCACCTCGGCGGGCTCGCCGAGGACGACCTGCCAGATCTCGCGGGGCATGCCCAGCTCGGCCAGCAGCTCGATGGTCCACAGGGTGGACAGCGCGGTCTGCGTGTCGGGCTTGTGGACGATCGCGTTGCCGGCGAGGAGGGCGGGCACGGCGTCGGTGACGCCGAGGGAGAGCGGGTAGTTCCACGGCGAGATCAGCGCGACCACCCCCTTCGGCGGGCGCAGCTCGCTGACCCGCGTGGCCACCGGGAAGATCCCCTGCCGGCGGCGTGGGGCGAGCAGGCGCGGCGCGCGGCGGGCGTAGTAGAGCGCGCAGCCCGCGACGTCCAGCACCTCCTCCAGGGCGTGGCGGCGGGCCTTGCCCGTCTCGTCCTGGAGGATGTCGAGGACCTCGGAGCGGCGGTCGAGCAGCGCGTCGTGCAGCCGCAGGAACGGGCGCACGCGCTCGGCGACCGGCCGCGCGGCCCACTCGGCCTGGGCCGCGCGGGCCCGGGCGTGGGCGCGGCTGACGTCGTCGGCGCTGGAAAGGGGCATCCGGGCCAGCGGCTCGCCGGTGAACGGCGTGCTGATCTCCTGGGTCTCCCCGCTGGAGGTCACATGGGCCGTGGTCACGCGCTCAGGCGTCGTCACGTGCATGGTCAGAAGGATATTCCGGAGTTGCTACCGACCGGTAGTTTTTGCGGATGAACGGCTAAGGGCCACAATCCCCTCATGCCTTCCATCGCTCCGCTCAGACCCGGCGACCCGCAACGGCTCGCGGGCCTGGAGCTCACCGGCAGGCTCGGCGAAGGCGGCCAGGGCGTCGTCTACCTGGCCAAGGACCCCGCGGGAGCGCAGTTCGCCGTCAAGTGGCTGCGCCACGACCTCGCGGCCGACCGGGTGAGCGTCGAGCGGTTCCTGCGCGAGGCACAGGTGGCCCAGCGCATCGCGCCCTTCTGCACGGCGGCCGTGCTCGGCTCGGGCGTCGAGCAGGACCGGCCGTACATCGTCAGCGAGTTCATCGAGGGGCCGTCGCTGCACCGGATCGTGCAGGAAGAGGGACCGCGCGCCGGGGCGTCCCTGCACCGGCTGGCGATCGGCACGGCCACCGCGCTGGCGGCCATCCACCAGGCGGGCATCGTCCACCGCGACGTCAAACCGGCCAACGTCATCCTCGGCGCCGACGGGCCGCGGGTCATCGACTTCGGCATCGCCCGCGCGCTCAACGCCACCTCGACGATCAGCGGCATGCCGGTGGGCACGCCGTCGTACATGCCGCCCGAGCAGATCCTCGGCCACCCGGCCGGGCCGGCCGCCGACATGTTCTCGTGGGCGAGCACCATGGTGTACGCGGCGTCGGGCCGGGCGCCGTTCGGCAACGACACGATGCCGGCCGTGATCAACCGGGTGCTCAACAACCCGCCCGACCTGGGAGTCCTCGACGGGCCGCTGCGCGAGCTGGTGACCGCGTGCCTCGACAAGGACCCGGCGCGGCGGCCCACGGCCGAGCAGGTGCTCATGCGGCTCATCCAGCAGCCGGGCCAGACGGGACAGCCGCTGCCGCCACTCGCGCAGGCGGCGCACAACCAGGCGGCGCACAACCAGGCGGCGCACGGGCAGGCGGCGCACGGGCAGGCGGCGCACGGGCAGGCGGCGCACGGGCAGATGGCGTCACAGGGGCAGGCGGCACACGCGCAGCCGGCTCAGCCCACTGCGCCCGGGCAGGGCGGCCGGTTCCAGCAGGCGCCGCCGCCGTGGGGTCCCCTCCAGCAGCAGGGGCCGCCGTCGGGACCGGTGCCGGGTCCCGGCTTCTCCACCCCTCCGCCGCCGATGACCCCCGGTTCACCGCCGCGCCGCAAGAGCCGGGCCCCGATGATCGTCGGCATGACCGCGGCCGTCACGCTGCTCCTGCTGGCCGGCGTCGCGGTGATCGTGTCCCAGCGCAAGGCGACGACCGCCACGCCGACGGCCTCGGCCACGAACCCGTCCAGGCGCTCGACCGCCACGCCGTCGGAGCGCGTCACGCAGACCCCGGTCAGGAAGCGGCTGGCGGGCGGCTCCATCTACCTGTACGAGCTGCCGGCCGACCCGGTCACGCTCACCTCGTACGAGGTCTACGACAAGAAGTCCGACGACTGGATCGACTACGCCAGGAAGACGCTGCGCGGCGGCGCCTTCCAGAAGTACAGCGCGAACTGGGAGACGCTGGTCTCCCCCGACGGCCGCTACCTCGCCACGCGGGGGCGCAAGTACACCGGCGACGGCTACGACTCGGTGATCATCACCGACCGCACCTCGGGCGCGACCTCCACGGTCAAGACCGTGCGCAAGCCGCAGATCAGCAGCATCCGCTCGTGGTCCCGCGACGGCTCCAAGCTGCTGCTCAACATCGAGAAGGAGACCAAGAACGCCCAGGGCAAGGAGGACTGGCTGTACCCGGGGTTCGTCCTGGTGGACGTGGCCGAGGCGAAGGCCGGCGTGGTGCGGCTGCCGGGCGGCCAGGCCCCGCCCACCACCGGGTTCGGCTGGGACGCCGAGCAGCGGGGCGTGGTCAACCTGTACGGCTCGGGCAAGGGGCTGCGCTTCTTCGACGCCGCCGGCGAGACCGTGCGTGACGTGCCGGGCGTCGGCTCGCTCGCGTCCGGCACGCAGGACATCTTCTCGCCGTCGGGCAAGGCGTTCGTGACGAACTGCCCGGGCGGCGGCGACGGCGACCACTGCGTGTGGAACTCCGCCACCGGCGAGCGGGTGCGGAAGTTCTCCTCCGACTGCGACAAGGTGCTCGGCTGGTTCGACGAGACGCACCTCTACTGCTGGGAGCAGGACAACGCCTCCACCGACCAGATCCAGGTCGTCGGGTTCGACGGCCGGCTGGTGCGCAAGCTGCTGGAGGTCCCGGACGATCTCGACTTCAGCCCGGTCTTCACCGTCAACCCCGGCAAGGGCGGCTGAACCGGCACGATCCCCCATCCGTGATGGTGGTCATGAAGACCCTGACCCGTACGGCGACGGCCGCCCTCGCTCTCGTCACGGCCGCCGCCGCCTGCACCTCCCCGGCCGGGGAGGCGGGGCCCGACTCCTCCCCCGCCCGGCGACCGCTCGGGGCCGTACGGCTGGTGGCGTACAGCGGCTGCGACGACATGCTGGCCGGCCTGCGCGAGCACGCCGCGCGCACCGTCGGGCCGTGGGGTTTCGGCGGCCCCATGCTCATGATGGAGCGGCGCGACACCGCGATGGCCGTGCCGCAGGCCAAGTCGACGGTCGCGCAGGAGCACTCCACCACGAACACGCACGAGGCGGGCGTGGACGAGCCGGACCTGGTCAAGACCGACGGCGCCCGCGTCGTCACGGTCACCGGCGGCACGCTGCGGATCATCGACGCCGCCACGCGCGAGGTCACGGCCAAGCTCAGGCTGACCGGCGACGACGAGCCCGCCTTCCTGCCCGCGGACCTGCTCATGTCCGGTGACCGGGCGCTGGTGCTGCTGCGCGGCGGCGGCATCATGTACAAGTCGATCGCCCCCATGAAGTCCGACACCCGGTACGTCCTCGTCGACCTGAGCGGCAAGCCGAAGGTGCTGTCCACGATCCGGCCGCGCGGCCAGTACGTGGACGCCCGGATGGTCGGCTCGGTCGTCCGGATCGTCACCCGCTCGGAGCCGGACATCACGCTGCCCCAGGCCAAGGACGACGCCACGGACGCCGAACGGCGCAGGCTCAACCAGCAGGCGGTCCGCACGGCCCCCGCCGGCGCGTGGCAGCCCAAGGTCGAGATCATCGACGCCTCCGGCGCCAAGCGCGAGCTGTCCGTGCCGTGCGAGCGGATCAGCCACCCCGCCGACTACACCGGTGCCTCGCTGCTGACCGTCCACACCCTCGACCTCGCGCAGGGGGTCACCGACGCGGGCACCGACCCGATCACCCTGGCCGCCGACGGCGACATCGTGTACGGCACGGGACAGAGCCTGTACGTGGCCAGCAACCCGCGCTGGTGGCCCGTGGACCCGGCGGTCGTGGAGGACGTGGCGGAGCCGGTGCCGGACGCGCCGAGCGGCACGGCCCAGGCCCCGATCGACGATCCCACCCCGGCCGAGCCCACCGTCACCGCGACGCCGAGCACCCTGCCGACCATCAGCGAGATCCGGACGCCCACCGCCTCCCCGACGACCAGCGACACGCCGACGTCCAGCGTCTCCCCGACCGAGCCCCCCACGGAGTCCCCGAAGGCCGTCCGCACCCCGGCGGTCCCGCCCGAGGAGACCGAGGTGCACCGCTTCGACATCGGGAGCCCCGGCGCGCCGGTCTACGCGGCCTCGGGCAAGGTGCCGGGCCGGCTGCTGAACCAGTACAGCATGTCCGAGCACGAGGGCCACCTGCGCGTCGCCACCACCGTGACCTCGGCCGACGGCGAGCGGAGCGAGAGCGGCGTCCACGTGCTCAGGATGTCGGACCTCGCCGAGACCGGCCAGGTCGGCGGCCTCGGCAAGGGCGAGCGGATCTACTCGGTCCGCTTCATCGGGCCCGTGGGCTACGTCGTCACGTTCAAGCAGGTGGACCCGCTCTACACGCTCGACCTACGCGACCCGGCGGCCCCGAAGGTCTCCGGCGAGCTGAAGATCACCGGCTACTCCGCCTACCTGCACCCGGGCGGCGACGGCCGGCTCATCGGCATCGGCCAGGAGGCCAGCGAGAAGGGCCGCACGCTGGGCACGCAGGTGTCGCTGTTCGACGTGAGCGATCCGGCCGCCCCGCGCCGCCTGTCGCAGCTCTTCCAGAAGGACTCCGGCTCGGAGGCCGAGTGGGATCCGCACGCGTTCCTGTTCTGGCCCAAGACCGGCACGGCGGTCGTCCCGCTCAACTCGTACGGGCCGGGCGCCGAACGGAACGGCGCGGTGGTCCTGAAGATCACCGATTCGGGGATCACCCGGGCCGGCATGATCGAGCACCCGCGGAAGCGCCAGTCGGACATGGTCTATCAGCCGGGGATCCAGCGCTCGATGGTCATCGGCGACGCCATCTGGACGGTCTCCGACACGGGCGTCCAGGTCAACGACGCCGCCTCGCTGGCCCGGCGGTCGTGGATCCCGTTCAGCTGACCGGAAGGGCGGGGCAGCGCGCGCCGGGAGCCGGGACGGTCAGGGACACCAGGTAGCCGTTCACGGCGTTCGTGACGCAGTCCCCCCGGCCGAGGACGGCGTGCCCCGCCCCCTCGTAGGTGAGGAGCGCGGCCTCGCGGCCGATCTGCCGGGCCGTGCCCAGGGCCCACAGGTAACCGGTGGCGGGGTCGTGCAGCGAGTTCACCATCAGGAGGGGCGGGGTGCCGTCCACCGCCAGCCGGTGCTGGGGGTTGGGGACGGGAGCGGGGGTGCCCAGGCAGGCGGCCACCGAGTAGAGCGCCGCCGGGCTGTAGCGCATGTCCCCGGCGATGGCGGACTGCCTGCGCAGATGGGCGGCGTACTCGTCGTAGTCGCGGACGGGCAGGTGGAAGTCCTGGCAGAACACCGTGCGCGCGAAGGGCGCCACCTCCTCCCCTGCGCGTCCCGTCGGCGCGCCCTCTCCCGGCACGGCGGGGACGCGCCGCGCCGGAGGACTCGCGCCCGTGTCGGCGGCGACGAGCCACTCGGCCAGTTCGTTCCAGTACGGTCCGTAGAACGCGGCGAACGCCTGGTTCACCACGTCCCAGCCGCTCAGCCGCTGGTCCGGCTGGTACGGGTCGCGGAGCTCGCCACGGTCGGCCCTGGCCAGGAGGTCCGCCCACAGGCGGCGCACGTCCTTGCCGTGCAGCGCGCACGCCGTGGTCCGGTCGCACCAGGCGGCGAACGCGTCGAAGGAGTCCTCGGCATGGGTGGCGGCGGTGTCGAGGTAGGCGGCCGTGCCGAGGCTGTGGTCGAAGGAGCTGTCCATGACGAGGGCCCGCACCTTGCCGGGGTAGCGCTCGGCGTACTGCTGGCCGATCAGCGTGCCGTAGGAGACGCCGTAGTAGGTGAGCTTGGCCTCGCCGAGGGCGGCGCGCAGCGCGTCCACGTCGCGCACCACGCTGAGCGTGTCGACGTGGTCGTACAGCGGCCCGGTGCGGGCCCGGCAGTCCTGGCGCAGGCGCTGGTTGTAGGCGAGCCGGGCGTCGAAGTCGGCGCGGCTCTTCATGATCGGCTCGGGGGCGCGCCTCAGCAGGTCGGCCGAGCAGACGACCGGGTGGCTGCGCCCCACGCCGCGCGGGTCGAACCCGACGACGTCGAAGGCGCCGGTGAGCTCCTTGCCGAGGTAGTCGTCGGCGCGCAGCGCGAACTCGACGCCCGAGACGCCGGGGCCGCCCGGGTTGACCACCAGCGAGCCGGCCCGCCGCTCCGGGTTCTTGGCCTTGCGCCTGGCCAGCGCCAGGTCGATCGATCCGCTCCCCGGGTGATCCCAGTCGACGGGGACGGTGAGCGTGCCGCACTCGGCGGTGGAATCCTCCGCGCACGGGGCCCAGGTGATGGCCGGGGTGTCCGCGGCGGCGGCGTTCGACGGGATCGCGGCCGCCAGCACGGCCGCGACGAGAACGGGAACAAGAGATTTCCGCATGCCGGCGATCATCGGAGCGGCGGCGTAACGCGGCCGTCACCCTCCCACTCGGAGCGGCGGCGTAACGCGGCCGTCACCCTCCCACGAGGCCGATGAGCTCCTGGGCGACCTCCATGAACCGGGCCTGCGAGGACTCGGCCGGCTGCACGTCCACGAACGCCTCGTGGACGCCCAGCTCGGTCAGGCCCAGCAGGTAGTCGGCGAGCTGGCGGACGGTCCCGGCCCGCGGCACCCGGTCGGCGGGCGCGGGCGCGTCGGTGATCACCGGGTTGACCCGCACGACCAGGCGCAGGGCCGACGGGTCGCGGCCCGCCCGCTCGGCGGCCCGCAGCGCCACCTCCCACAGCGACGTCAGATAGGCCGGCGGCATCGCCGCGCCGAGCCAACCGTCGGCGCGCCGGCCCACCCGTTCCAGCGCCGCCGGGGTGAACCCGGCGAGCAGGATCGGCGGGCGGGGGTGCTGGAAGGGCTTGAGGTCGACGTGGGACGGCGGCACCGTCCACAGCGGGCCCTCGTGCTCCACCACCTTGTCGGCCCAGAGCGCCTCCATCAGGTCGAGCGTCTCCTCCAGCCGTAGCCCCCTGCCCCGCCACGGCACTCCGGCGGCGGTGTACTCGTCGCGCAGCCAGCCGAGCCCGATGCCGACGTCCAGCCGGCCGTGGCTGGCCAGGTCGAGCGAGGCCAGGGCGCGGGCGAGCACGACCGGCGGCTGCCACAGGGCGTTGAGCGTGCTGGTGCCGAGCCGCACGTCGCGGGTGCTCACGGCCGCCAGGGTCAGCGCCGCGAGCGGGTCGAAGAACCGGGTGAACGCCGGAGGGATCTCGCCGTCGCCGCCCGGGTAGCGGTCGCTGGGCGCCAGCGGCACCAGCACCCGGTCACCGGCCCACAGGCTGTGGTAGCCCATGGCCTCCAGGTCCGCGCTCGCCCGGCGGATGAAGTCCGGATCGGCGAAGACGCCGTACTGGGGGACCGCGAACCCGATCTGCATGAGGAAGATCTTGGTGGCTGGAGCGCCGGAAGGCCAGAACTCCGGCGAATCGTTGAGCCCCGGGCGATGCCCCTCCAGGCCCTTCCAGGCCCTTCCAGGCCCTTCTAGGCGCCCCCGCGCCCCAGGGCCTCGCGGACGGCCTCGGGGGTGCGGGCCACGGTGGCCGTGCCGTCGTCGGCGGTGATGATCGGGCGCTGGATGAGCACGGGATGCTCGGCCAGGGCCGCGATCCAGCGCTCGCGGGACCGCGCGTCGCGGGGCCAGCCGGCCAGCCCGAGCTCGGCCGCGACGGGCTCGCCGTCGCGGGTGATGTCCCACGGTTCGAGCCCGAGCCGGGCGAGCACCGCGGTGAGCTCCTCGGCCGTCGGCGGCTCGTCGAGGTAGTGCCGCACGGTGTAGTCGGCGTTCTCCGCGTCCAGCAGGGACAGCGCGGAGCGGCACTTGGAGCACTGCGGGTTGATCCAGATTTCCATGCGGCTCACTCAGGTGGTCGGGTGCCGGCGGTCGCCGCCGAGGATACCGGGCACGCCGCGACATGGGCGGGCGCCCGCCGTGTGGGGTCCGGCGGGCGCCCAGGTCCGGCTCAGGCGGGGGTCAGCACACGATGAAGATGCTCTGCCAGCCCACGGGGGTGCGCTGCTCGGCGTTGCGGTTGGAGGCGAGCTCGAAGTGCATCACGCCCTGCGCGTTGGGCTGGTTGTACATGCGGCCGCTCTGGCCGTCGCCGTACCACTTGTAGGACCCGTGATAGTGGATGTTGGACGGCCCGCAGGCGTCGATGAACTGCTGGCGGCCGGTGAAGCCGGGGCCTTCGTAGGCGATGTACTGCGAGGCGTAGGCGGCGCTGCCCATGACCGCGACCATGGCGGCCGCGAGCACGGGGACGAGGGCGATTCTCTTCACGATGATCCTCCCGATGCGTCTCTGCGTTCACTCAGAGTATTCATACGGTAACCGTACGCACACGTGGAACGCAAGGAACACCTTGGCGCGGCCAAGAAGGTAACGCGCAGGTCAGAGCCCTGATGCCAGCCCACCTGGGAGGCCGGGAGACCTTGACAGAAGGGGCGGCGATGTGGCCGGGTGTGTCGCGCCCGAGCCGGCCGGCGACGACGGCGTCCTCGTCTCACCCGTCCTCGGGGCCGGCCGTCAGCTCGCGCATCCGGCGCAGCAGCGCGGCCCGTCGCCGGTGGGCCCGTACGGCCAGCGTCAGAGCCGTCACGGCGAACAGCCCCCCGACGGCCAGCGCGGGGACCGGGCCCGTGCCGCGCTGGGCGGCCACGGCGGCCACCAGCGCGGTCGTGGTGATCGAGGCCGCCACGCCGATCCAGGCGGCGATCACCTGGTCGGTGGCGAACAGCGGCACCCTGCGCGTCAGCAGCCACCCGCCGTACCCGGCCCAGGCCAGGCAGAACGCCGTGAGCAGCGCGAACGCCAGCCGGGTGCGGCCGGGCAGGGCGCCGTCCTCGCCGAGCCACAGCGCCGCCATGAACACCGTGCCGGACAGCCCGGCCACCAGCGCGGCCACCGCCCGGACGCGCATCCCGCGCGACAGCGACGACTCCAGCCGCTCGATCGTCTCCCGCGCCGACCGGCGCGCCTCCTCCGTCATGGCCGGTATCCCCTTTCCTCCAGGTGTTCACGGAGCATCCGGCGGGCCCGGTGCAGCCGCGACTTGACCGTGCCGACCGGCACCCGGCACACCTGCGCGCAGTCCTCCACGGACAGGTCCTCCAGGTAGAACAGGACGAGGATCTCCCGCTCGGGCACCGGCAGCGCCGACAGGGCGTCCACCAGCTCCGCGCGGTCCACCACGGCCTCGGCCTCGTCACCGACGGCCGGGTCACCGAGGGCCGGGCGGTCTCCGGCCGCCGGATCGTCCGCCGGGAGCTCCTCCCATGCCCCGGCGTACTCGCCGCGCAGCCGGTCGGCCACCGACCGGCGGGCGATCGTGAACAGCCAGGGTGCGAACCGGCCGGGCTCCCGCAGCCGGGGCAGACCCCGGACCACGGCCAGCCAGATCTCCTGGGCCACGTCGTCGGCCCGCCCGGCGTCCAGCATGCGGCGCGCGTACGTCCACACCGGCCCGTGCCAGCGGGTCACCAGCTCGGCCAGCGCCGCCCGGTCGCCCAACTGCGCACGCACCACCAGCAGCTCGTCGGTCATCTCGCCTCCCGTCACCTGAACAGTCGGGCGAGCGGCCGATCGGGTTCACACCGACGTCGTACGTCGGAGAAGTCCCGATGACGCTGACAGAAGTTGTCAGTGACCCCCGCCTAGCTTCCCCGCATGGACAACAGCACCGGCTTCAGCTTCTTCACCGGCACCTATGACGTCGTGAACCGCTGGCGGAAGGACTTCCTCGACCCCATCGAGGGCGACGACCGCTGGGAGGAGTTCCCGGGTGTCACCCGCGCCTCCGCGCACTTCGACGGCCGGGCCAGCTTCGACGAGATCGAGTTCCCGACCAAGCAGTTCGCCGGGCTCACCCTGCGGCTGTACGACCCGGCGGCCGACGCGTGGTCGTTGTACTGGGGCAGCAAGCGCACCGGCACGCTGTTCCCGCCCGTGACCGGACGCTTCGGCGACGACGGCGTCGGCGTCTTCCACGGGGACGACGAGCACGACGGCCGCAAGGTGAAGGTCCGCTTCGTCTGGTCGGAGATCACGGCGGACACCGCCCACTGGGAGCAGGCGTTCTCCGTGGACGACGGGCAGACCTGGATCACCAACTGGCACATGCACATGACCCGTCAAGCAGGCTGAATCAGGGGCGCTCCGGGGTCACGACCGGGACGATCTCGGGGGCGCCCAGCCTGATCGCGTCGGCCTCCTGGTCGGTGTCCTGCTCCTGGGAGAGGCGTTCGGCCTCCACCCGCTTGGTGTAGTACTCGACCTCCGCCTTGACCTGCTCGGCGTCCCAGCCGAGCGGGCCGGCCATCAGCTCGGCCGCCTCCTGGGCGACGGCCTGGCCCCGGTGGAAGGTCTCGATGGAGATGCGGGTGCGGCGGGTCAGCACGTCGTTCAGGTGCCGGGCCCCCTCGTGGGTGGCGGCGTAGACGATCTCGGCGCGCAGGTAGTCGTCGGCGCCGTTGAGCGGCCTGGCCAGCGTCCGGTCCTCCCGGATCAGCTCCAGCACCTCGTCGATCAGCGAGCCGTACCGCTGCAGGAGGTGCTCGATGCGGGCCACGTGCAGGCCGGAGTCGTGGGCGATGCGGTGCCGGGAGTTCCACAGGGCCTGGTAGCCCTCGGCGCCGGCGAGCGGGATCCGGTCGGTGCACGACGACGGGACGCGCTGGTCGAGCCCGTGCGCCACGGCGTCCACGGCGTCCTTGGCCATGACCCGGTACGTCGTGTACTTCCCTCCGGCGATCATCACGAGCCCCGGCACCGGGTGGGCGACGACGTGCTCGCGCGACAGCTTCGAGGTCTCGTCGGACTCGCCCGACAGCAGGGGACGCAGCCCCGCGTAGACGCCCTCGACGTCGTCGCGGGTCAGCGGCACCGACAGGACCTCGTTGACGTGGTCGAGCAGGTAGTCGATGTCGGTGCGGGAGGCGGCCGGGTGGCTCTTGTCCAGGGTCCACTCGGTGTCGGTGGTGCCGACGATCCAGTGCCGCCCCCACGGGATGACGAACAGCACCGACTTCTCGGTGCGCAGGATGATGCCGGTGTAGGAGTGGATGCGGTCGCGCGGCACCACCAGGTGGATGCCCTTGGAGGCGCGCACGTGGATCTGACCCCGGCCGCCGACGAGCTCCTGGATGTCGTCGGTCCACACGCCGGTGGCGTTGACGACCTGCTGGGCGCGGATCTCGAACTCGTCGCCGCTCTCCAGGTCGCACACCCGCACCCCGGTGACCCGCTCGCCCTCGCGCAGGAACCCGACGACCTGGGCGCGCGGCGCGACGTGCGCGCCGTAGGAGGCGGCCGTGCGCAGCAGCGTCATCACGTAGCGGGCGTCGTCGACCTGGGCGTCCCAGTACTGCACGGCCCCGGTGAACGCGGACTTCCGCAGCGCGGGCGCCAGCCGCAGCGCCCGGGAGCGGGACAGGTGCCGGTGTCCCGGCACGCCCCGGGTCAGGCCCGTGGCGAACCCGAGCGTGTCGTAGAGCGCGACCCCGGCCCCCACGTACGGCCGCTCCCACGCGAAGTGGGTCAGCGGGAAGAGGAACGGCACGGGCCGCACCAGGTGCGGCGCGATGCGCTGGAGCAGCAGGGACCGCTCCTGCAGCGCCTCGCGGACCAGCTCGAAGTTGAGCTGCTCCAGGTAGCGCAGCCCGCCGTGGATCAGTTTGGAGGAGCGGGAGGAGGTGCCGGAGGCGAAGTCGCGCGCCTCCACCACCCCGACGTCGAGGCCCCGGGTGGCGGCGTCGAGCGCGACGCCCGCGCCGACCACGCCCCCTCCCACCACGACGACGTCCAGCTCCTCGGCGCTCATCCGGGCGAGCGCCGCCGTCCGCTCGGCGGGCCCGAGCCGGGCCTCGCCCCTTCCCGCCGTCATAACACTCCCTGGGTACGGGGTTCGTCCGCTTGCGCTCCCATACCTACCCGCCCGCCGAACGGCATGTAACGCCGGGGGTGTTGCCCTGGCCACACCGGGGCGGTCAGGCGCGGATCACCTTGACGCCCGCCTCGGCGAACCGGGCGGCCTGCTCGTCGGGGAGCCGGTCGTCGGTGACGAGCGTGTCGATCTCGCCGATGGGGCAGATCCGGGAGAAGGCCCGCCGGCCCACCTTGGAGGCGTCGGCCACGGCCACCACGTGCTGGGCGCGGCTGATGAGCAGGTGGTTGACGCTCGCCTCGCCCTCGTGGTGGGCCGAGGCCCCGAGCTCCACGTCGATGGCGTCGACGCCGAGGAAGGCCACGTCGAGCGTCACCTGCTCCAGCACGCCGGAGGCGAGCGGGCCGATCAGCTCGTACGACTGCTGGCGCGCCACGCCACCGGTGACCACGATCTTGACGTGGCGGCGGACGGTCAGCTCCGAGGCGATGTTGAGCGCGTTGGTGACGACCGTGAACCCCGACTCCAGGGCGGGACTGATGGCGAGCGAGCGGGCCAGCTCGGAGGTGGTGGTGCCGCCGTTCATGCCGACCACCGACCCGGCGGAGACCAGGTCGGCGGCGGCCGCGGCGATGCGGTGCTTCTCGTCGGCGTGCCGGGCCGTCTTGTAGCGCAGCGGCAGGTCGTAGCTGACGCTCTGGGCGACGGCGCCGCCCCGCGTGCGCATGAGCATCTGCTGCTGGGCGAGCTGGTCGAAGTCGCGGCGGATGGTCGCCGCGGAGACGTCGAGCGCCTGCGCGGCCTCCTCGACGGACAGGCGGCCCTCCTGAGCGAGCAGCTCAAGAATGGCGTTCCACCGGTCGTATCGGGACACGCTCGCCTCCTCAGGGCTCCGTCGGCTGCCAGCCTGGCACACCGAGGACCGGGCCAGCCACACCTGCACAATTCTGCTCTGTTCTGCTATAAAAAGCACAGGAACAAGCAAATTCTGCACCGGGAGGTAACTGGTGACCACCCACACCGAAGCCGAGATCGCCTCCCAGCCGGAGTGCTGGCGTCGCGCCGTCGCCGACGTGCCGGCGGGCGCGCTGCCCGTCCCCGGCGAGCGGGTCGCCGTCGTCGGCTGCGGCACCTCGTGGTTCGTCGCCATGGCGTACGCGGCCCTGCGCGAGCGCGCCGGCCAGGGCGAGACCGACGCGTTCGCCGCCTCCGAGGCTCCCACGGGCCGCCGCTACGACCGGATCCTCGCGCTGAGCCGTTCCGGCACCACGACCGAGGTCCTGGAGTTCCTGGCCCGGACCGGCTCGCCGACCACGGCCATCACCGCCGACCCCAAGACCCCGATCATGACCGCCGCCGGCCAGGTCATCGTGCTCGACTACGCCGACGAGCGCTCCGTCGTGCAGACCCGCTTCGCCACCACCCAGCTCGCGATGCTGCGCGCCAGCCTCGGCGAGGACCTCGGCCCGGCCGTCGCCGACGCCGAGCACGTGCTGGCCGCGCCGCTCGACCCGGCCCTGGTGGAGGCCGAGCAGTTCAGCTTCCTCGGCACCGGCTGGTCGGTGGGTCTCGCGCAGGAGGCCGCGCTGAAGATGCGCGAGGCGTCGCGCTCCTGGACCGAGGCGTACCCGGCGATGGAGTACCGGCACGGCCCGATCAGCATCGCCGGGCCCGGCCGCGTCACCTGGATGCTCGGCAAGGCCCCAGAGGGCCTGCGCGAGCAGGTGGAGGCCACCGGCGGCACGTTCTTCGAGAGCGGGCTCGACCCGATGGCGGAGCTGATCCGCGCCCAGCGCGTCGCGGTCGCCCGGGCCACCGCCCGCGGCCTCGACCCCGACGAGCCGTTGCACCTCACGCGATCTGTGATCCTTTCCTCATGAGCCTCACTCTCGCCGACGCCCGCGTCGTCACCCCCGAAGGCGTCCACGACGGCTGGCTGACCATCGAAGACGGCCGCATCACGCACGTCGGCCAGGGCCGCGCGCCGCGTGCCGGGCACAGCCTGGGCGGACGGTACGTCGTCCCGGGCTTCGTCGACATCCACAACCACGGCGGCGCCGGCGGCTCCTTCCCCACCGGAGACCAGGACGCCGCGCGGGCCGCCGTGGAGCTGCACCGGCGCCACGGCACCACGACCATGGTCGCCAGCCTGGTCACCGCCACGGTGCCCAAGCTGGAGGCCGCGGCGTCGTCGCTGGCCGACCTGTGCGACGACGGCCTGCTCGCCGGCCTGCACTTCGAGGGCCCGTACATCTCCGCGGCCCGCTGCGGGGCGCACGACCCCGCGCTGCTGCGCGAGCCGTCGCCGGGCGAGTTCGAGCGGCTGGTGAAGGCCGGCCGCGGCCACGTCCGCATGCTGACGATCGCCGCGGAGCTGCCGGGCGCCCTCGACACCATCCGCGCGGCGCGCGCGCACGGCGTGCTCGCGGCGCTCGGCCACAGCGACGCCACCTACGAGCAGACCCTCGACGGCATCGAGGCGGGCGCCACCGTGGCCACCCACCTCTACAACGCGATGCCGCCGCTCGGCCACCGCGCCCCCGGCCCGGTCGCCGCGCTCCTCCAGGACGAGCGGGTCACGGTCGAGCTGGTCAACGACGGCGTCCACGTGCATCCGGCGATGGTCCGGCTGGCCTGCTCGGCGGCGGGCCCGCACCGCACGGCGCTGATCACCGACGCGATGGCGGCGGCCGGGGCCGGCGACGGCGCGTACGTGCTCGGCGCGCTGCAGGTGACCGTGTCCGGCGGCGTGGCCCGGCTGACCGAGGGCGGCTCGATCGCGGGCAGCACGCTCACCATGGACGCCGCCTTCCGGCGCGCCGTCCAGGAGGTGGGCCTGACGCTGCCCGAGGCGGCCGTGACGGCCTCGCTCACCCCGGCCCGCGTGCTCGGCCTCGACGACACGATCGGCTCGATCGCCGCCGACAAGGCCGCCGACCTGGTAGTCCTCACCGACGAGCTGGAGGTGGCCGGCGTGATGCGGCGCGGCTCCTGGGTCACGGAGCCCTGATGATCCTCACCGTGACGCTCAACGCCGCCCTCGACGTCACCTACCAGGTGCCCGAGATCGACTGGGCCGGGGTCAACCGGGTCAAGGCCGTGCACCGGCGGGCCGGCGGCAAGGGCGTCAACGTGGCCCGCGTGCTGCGCGGCCTCGGCCGGGAGGTGCTGGTCACCGGCCTGGCCGGCGGGCCCGTCGGCCAGGCCATCGAGGCCGACCTGGAGGCCGCCGGGCTGCCCCGGGCGCTGGTCCCGATCGCCGCCGAGTCCCGTACGACGCTGGCCGTCGCGGGCGGGGGCGGCGGGGCCGCGCTGTTCAACGAGCCCGGCCCGGAGGTGTCGGAGGCGGAGCTGCGGGAGTTCGCCCGCGTGTACGCCTCGCTGCTGGAGCGGGCGGAGGCCGTGGTCATCTCCGGCAGCCTGCCCCGGGGCGTCCCGGCCGGCACGTACGCGGAGCTGGCCGCGCTGGCCGCCGACCACGGGGTGCCGGCGATCGTCGACGCCGACGGGGCGGCGCTGCGGCACGCGCCCGTCGGCCGTCCCGCCATCGTCAAGCCCAACGCCGAGGAGCTGGCCCGCGCCGTGCCGCCGCACGGCCACCCGATCGAGGGGGCCGAGCACCTGCGGGCCCTCGGGGCCGAGTCCGTGGTCGTCTCGCTCGGCGAGGAGGGCCTGTACGCGGTCACGCCCGAGGGGACGTTCCGGGCCCGCATGCCGTACCGGGTGGAGGGCAACCCGACGGGCGCCGGCGACTCGCTGGTGGCCGGGCTCGCGCTCGGCCTGGTCGAGGGCGCCCCGTGGCCCGAGCGGCTGCGCACGGCCGCGGCGCTCGGGGCGGCGGCCGTGGCCGCCCCGGTGGCCGGCGACTTCGACCGCGACGTCTACGCCCGGACGCACCCGCTCATCGAGATCACCTGAGCCAGGAGGAGCCCGCCATGCCTCTCGCCGTGACCGGCGACATCATCCGCACGTCCCCCGCCGGGGTGGGCGCCTTCAACGTCATCCAGCTCGAACACGCCACGGCGATCGTCGCGGGCGCCGAGGCGCTCGGCGTGCCCGTGGTGCTCCAGATCAGCGAGAACTGCGTCCGCTACCACGGCGCGCTGGAGCCCGTCGCGCTCGCCTCGCTGGCGATCGCCCGCCGCGCCGCGGTGCCGGTGGCCGTCCACCTCGACCACGCCACCGACCGCGCCCTGGTCGAGGAGGCGGTGGAGCTGGGCATCCGGTCGGTGATGTTCGACGCCTCGGCGCTGCCCGACGAGGAGAACGTGGCCGCCACCGCGTCCGTCGCCGCCTGGTGCCACGAGCGCGGCGCATGGGTGGAGGCCGAGCTGGGCGAGGTGGGCGGCAAGGACGGCGTCCACGCGCCGGGCGCCCGGACCAAGCCGCACGAGGCCGTGGACTACGTGGCGCGCACCGGCGTGGACGCGCTGGCCGTGGCCGTGGGCAGCTCCCACGCCATGACCACCAAGGACGCCGTGCTCGACCTCGACCTGATCGCCGAGCTGCGCGCCGCGGTGCCGGTGCCGCTGGTGCTGCACGGCTCCTCGGGCGTGCCCGACGACACGCTGCGGGCCGCCGTACGCCAGGGCATGAAGAAGATCAACATCTCGACGCACCTGAACAAGGCGTTCACCGGCGCCATCCGCGACCACCTGGCGCACGACACGAAGGTCGTGGACCCCCGCAAGTACATGCGGTCCGGCCGCGACGCGGTCACCCGCGAGGTCACCCACCTGCTGGGGGTGCTGGGGGGCTGAGCTCCTTGCGCATGACGACCGCGGTGCGGTCCTCGATGCTCATCCGGCCGGTCTCCACGTAGCCCAGCGACGTGTACAGGGCGATGTTGGAGGTCATCCGGATGTTGGTGTAGAGGCGCACCGCGGGCAGGCCGAGCCTGCGCGCCTCGTCCTCGGCGAAGGCGAGCAGGCCGCGGCCGATGCCCCGGCCGTGCAGCTCGGGGCGCACGGCCACGTTCTCGATCAGCAGGGCGCCGTCCTCGGGCAGCAGCACGATGAGCCCCTCGACGGCGTCGGTCACGTGCACGTGACCGGCCTCGACGAGCGCGGGGTAGTCGGCGTCCATCGGCAGGGGCCGCCCGCCGACGATCTCCACCCACGGCTCGTACGCCTCACGGACCAGCTTCTCCACGGCCGCCAGATCGGCGGCGAGCGCCTGCCTCATGCGCCCAATGATCGCAGCACGCGTCCGGCCTGTCGCCGGAAGGTCCCCGGAGGGTTGCGCGGCCCCTCGGACGACAGCAGGAACAGCCACATCAGCGCGTGCAGCCGCCGGCAGCCGGTCAGGCGCCGCCCCTCGGCCGGGGACAGCTCGACGTGGGCGAGGACGTCCACCTCGCCATCCACCCACATCGCCACGTGCTGCGAGATCTCCGACAGCTCGAACGCGCGGTCGCTGCGCCCGGACTCCTCGAAGTCGACGATCCGCACCCGGACGCCGTCCCACAGGAAGTTCGCCAGGTTGCCGTCTCCCGCGCCGAACACCGGCGTCACGCCCTCGTCGCCGGGACGCCATCCCGCCAGCCACCGCGCCCCCTCGCGCACGGCCTGATCGGCGAGGGGTTCGCGGGGCTTCCAGCGGGCGCACCACTCCTTGACCTGCGCGACCAGCGGGCCGAGGTGCCAGGGGCGTTCGGGCACGCCGGCGAGCACGTCCCGGGGCACCGCCGCGTGCAGCTCGCCGACGGCCCGCGCCAGGTGCGCGGCGTACGCCCCGGCGTCCGGCAGGGACCGCAGCGCGACGCCGGGCAGCCGCGACATCGTCACGGCCCCACTGGACGCGCCCGTCCCGGCCGCGCCCGGCGGGGCCGGGACGGGCGGTTCCAGGGCGATCGGCTGGGGTGCCAGCCCTGGGGCGTGCTCGGCCAGCAGCGTCAGTGCCCGCCACTCCCGCCCGGCCAGTTCCGTGTCCTCGCCGATGTACCGCTTGACGACCCGGTCGTCCCGTATCTCCACCCGGTGCGTCCACTGAAGATCGGCCACACCCGGATCCTAGGGGGCCGAGCGCGGCCGGGCCGCTTCCGCCGGAGGTCAGGAGCCGAGCCGGCGGACGACCACGCCGAGCACCCGCCCCTCCGGCACGAAGCCGAAATGCCGGGAGTCGAAGGAATGCTCGGAGTTGTCGCCGAGCACGAAGAGACAGGCCGCCGGGACCCTGCCGCCCCCGTGAGGGCCGGCCTCATGACGGGCGGGCACGGGGTCGTCCGGCACGGCCGCCGCCCGCTTGACGGCCCAGCTCCGGCCGCCGGGCAGGAGTGCGGCGATCTCCGGCGGCGTCTCCTCGGCGAACACCACGACCTGCCCCCGCCGCACCGTCCCCGGCCGCGCCCTGCGGACGAGGACGAGGTCCCCGGACCGGTACGTGGGCGCCATGCTGTCGCCGTTCACCCGCACCACGACGTACCGCAGGCGCGTCCACACCACGGCGACGGCGGCGAGCACGACGGCCACCGCGAGGCCGGTCACGTGACCGGCTCCCCGGCGTAGCCGGCCGCCTGGAGGCCGAACAGGTGCGCGTAGGTGCCCTCGGCGGCGAGCAGCTCGTCGTGCCCCCCGCGTTCGGCGACGACCCCGTCGGCGAGGACGACGATGAGGTCCGCGTCGCGGACCGCGCCGAGCCGGTGCGAGATGAGCAGGCTGGAGCGCGAGCCGCGGATCCGCCGCAGCATGGCGTGGACGTCGTGCTCGGCCTCCGCGTCGAGCCCGGCGCTGGGCTCGTCCAGGATCATCAGGTCGCGGTCGGCCCGCAGGAAGGCGCGGGCCAGCGCCACGCGCTGCCACTGGCCGCCGGACAGCGCCACGCCCTCGCGCTCGGTCTCGCTGAAGAACGTGCGGGTCAGCGGCGTGCGGTACCCCTCGGGCAGGGCGGCCAGCACGTCGTGGACGCCCGCCCGCCGGGCCGCCGCCTCGACCCGCTCGGGGTCGTCGAGGGCCGACAGGTCGCCGATCGCGATGTTGTCCAGGGCGCTGAGGTCGTAGGTCATGAAGTCCTGGAACACCGCGCCGATGCGTTGCCGCAGCTCGGTGACGGGGACGTCGCGGATGTCCACCCCGTCCCAGAGGATCGCGCCCCGGCTCGGGTCGTAGAACCGGCACAGCAGCTTGACCAGAGTGCTCTTGCCGCTGCCGTTGCGGCCCACCAGCGCCACCGCCTGCCCGTGCGGGATGACGAGATCCACCCCGCGCAGCACCCACGGGTGGTCGTCGCCGTAGCGGAACCACACGTCCCGCAGCTCGATGCCGCGCGACAGCCGCGGCAGCTCGCGCGGCGCGGCCGGTTCCGGCAGGTCGGGCCCGGCGCCGACCACGGCGAGGTAGTGACCGAACACCAGCAGCCGCTGGTGGGTCATCGCGATGCCGCGGACGAGCCCGTCCACCGCCGACTGCACGCCCGCCACGGCCGCCACGAACATGGACACGTCGCCCACGGTCAGCCGTCCCCCCGCGGCGCCCAGGATCACCCAGACCAGCCCGCCCCCGGAGACGACCGCGGCGAGCAGCGCCAGCGCCGTCTGCTGGCCGAGCTCGCGGCGGTCCATCGCGCGCTTGGCGGCGTTCGCCCGGCGGAGCTGGCCGGTCATGCGCCCGCGCAGCCAGGGCCCGGCGGCCAGCAGCCGGATCTCCTTGGCCGCCTCCACCGTGCTCAGCAACATCGTGTACGCGAACTCCAGCCGGTGCACGGGCTCCACGTCCCACGCCATGGCGGCCCGCTGCCGGGCCAGGCGCAGCTCGACGACGAACGCCGGCAGCGACGCGAGGAGCACCGCGACGGTGAGCCAGGGGCTGACGACCGTCAGCGACCCCGCGAACCCGATCAGCGCCAGCGCGCCCTGCCCCACCGAGAACATCGCGTCCAGGAGGTAGCCGGGACTCTGGGCGCTCTGCTGCGCGAGCCGGAGTCGGTCCAGGAACGCCGGGTCCTCGAAGCGGGCCAGCCCCGCGTACCGCTCGACCGCGGCGAACAGCTCGTCCTTGGCCAGCAGCCCGCCCCGCCGGTCGATCTCCGCGCGCAGATACTGGCCGGACTGCGGGGTGGCGGAGCCGACCAGCCCGGCGGCGGCGAGGCCGGCGGCCAGCCCGAGGACCGCGCCCACGGCGCCCGGCGACGCGAGCCGGTCGAGGGTGAGCTTGGTCATCCAGGCGACCGCGACCGGGACCAGGGCGCCGGCCAGCGAGACGGCCAGGTATCCGGCGGCGTGGGCGGGCGCGGCCCGCCGGAGCAGGGCGGCCGCGTGGACCGCCGCCGCCCGCATCCCGGGCGCGGGCTGCTCGCTCATGCGCGGGCCGGGGCGGGCAGGCGGGAGAAGTCCACGCCCACCTCCGTCATCCTGCCCCGCTCGACGACGCAGAACGCGGGGAAGCTGCGCACGTGGAAGGCGTCGGCGACGGGCGTGCCCTCCTTCTCCACGACCACCCGGGCGACGGGGCCGAGGGCCCGGACCATGTCGGCCGGGTCGGTGACCTGGCCGTCGAGCACGACGAGGACCTGCTCCCGGTCGCGGTCCCCGGCCCAGGCGGCGATCGCGGGCACCTTGTCGCGGCAGGAGCCGCACTCGGGGGCCAGGAAGACGGCCACCGTGCGCCCGGGCAGGCGTTCGGGCGAGACGGGCTCGCCGTCCACCGTCGTCGCGGTGAACGCGCCCACCGCGTCACCGGCGCGCGGCAGGTCCGTGAACTCCGGCGGGGCGTGGGTGCCGCCGGCCCGGACCAGCCGCTCCAGCACCCGCGTGTGCTCGCGCAGCCGCCGGACGACGCCGAACGTCAGCAACAGGTTCACGATGCCCAGCGCCACGAAAAGGATCACCAGAGCGGTCAGAAACGGCATGGCTTGTCCCCCAACCTGACGTCATGACGAGGACCGCCGGCCAGGCCCCCTGGCCGGCGGCCGACCGGCGCCACCCCCTCCGTACGGGCGGCGCCGGGACTCACGCGACCGCCGAACCGGCTAGCAGTTCTGCGAGGTCGTGTAACAGGGGGTGCACCAACCACCGTGCTCGGGGTCGGCTCGCCGGACCCCGGCCTTTCCGCCGGAGCAGCAGGCCTGCCAGCCACCGCAGACGGCGTCCGCCGTCATCCTGGGGGCGACTCGCTGGAGCAGTCTGTCGCTGATCCTGCTGATGGCTCGAATCACCGTGTCTCCTCCTTACTCGTGCTGCGCACGCCCGTGGATGGTGGGCGTGCTGGGAACGGGCGATGGTCGCAACGTCGCACGCCCTCGGAGATCGGTCAAGAACGATCACTGCCCGTGCCCGGCGTACGACAGCGTGGTCACGGAGCGGGGACACTGGGGTGACGGGGGGTCGGCGCCCGTCGGCCCCCGTCGAGGAGGGCGCGATGACCACGCACGACCGGCTCGCCGGTGACGCCGCGCGGGCCGTGGACGAGATCGCCGCCGCGGTCGCGAGCGTGCCCGGGGACGAGCTCGACGCGGTCGCGGGCGAGCTGCTCGCGGCCCGCCGGATCGCCTGCTACGCGCCGGGCCGCGAGGGGCTGGCGCTGCGCGGCCTCGTGATGCGGCTGTTCCACGCGGGGCTCGACGCGCACTACGTCGGCGAGATGACCTGCCCGGCCGTGGGCGAGGGCGACCTGGTCGTCCTGTCCTGCGGCCCGGGCCGGCTGTCCACGGTCGAGGCGCTGGCCGGGGTGGCGGTCCGAGCCGGCGCGCGCCTGCTGTACCTGACGGCGCAGCCGGGCGCCCCGCCCGCGGGCCGGGCCGACCGCGTCGTCCACGTACGGGCGCGGACCATGGCCGACGACCTCGCCTCGACGGCCGTGCTGCCCATGGGGAGCGCGTACGAGATCGCCCTGTTCGTCCTGGCCGACCTGGTCACGAACCGGGTCCGGGCGCACCGCGCGGAGCCGGTGGAGGTGTCGCGCTCACGGCACACGAACCTGGAGTGACGTCTCGCCGGCGGGACACGCGGCAGGAAACAGGGAGGTGGAGGACGGTGACGTCGGGATAACCGAGTGACTCTGAAGTGCCGTCTTCCCAGCATGAGGCCGGTGACCAAAGATGGTTCCAGTTACCAAAGAGAACCATTGAAGCGGAAGGCCCTCATGTCCTCCTCCACCGAACGCACCGAACGTATGGGCGCGCGCTCCTGGGGCGTCCTTTTCGTCCTCGCCGGCGCCGTCTTCCTCGAAGGCATCGACGTGGCCATGCTCAACGTGGCGCTGCCCGCCATCCGGGCCGACCTCGGGCTGTCCACGGACGTGCTCAGCGGCGTGGTGACCGCGTACGTGCTGGGCTACGGCGGTTTCATGCTGCTGGGCGGGCGGGCCGCCGACCTGCTGGGCCGTCGCCGGATGTTCCTGACCTGGCTGACGGTGTTCCTGGTGTTCTCGGGGCTGGGCGGCCTGGCCGGCGAGGGATGGACGCTGCTCCTGGCCCGGTTCGTCACGGGCGTGGCCGCGGCGTTCATGGCGCCCGCCGGGCTGGCCCTGGTCACCGGCAACTTCCCCGAGGGGCCCCGTCGCGCCAAGGCCCTCGGCGTGTACGCGGGCATCGCCGCCGGCGGCTTCTCGCTCGGCCTCGTCGCGGGCGGGCTGCTGACCGCGCTCGGCTGGCGGTGGGTGTTCTTCGCCCCGGTGCTGCTGTCCGCGTTGATCCTGGTGGCGGCGATCCCCCTGGTCAAGGAGCCGGTCTCGGACTCCGGGCCGGCGCCTCGCGGCGGGTTCGACATCGCCGGGGCGCTCGCCGTCACCGGCTCGATGCTGCTGCTCGTGTACGGGGTGATCCGGCTGGAACACCTGGACCGGGCCCCGTGGGTCACCGTCGCCGTGTTCGCGGCCGGGCTGGCGCTGCTGGGCGCGTTCGTGGCGATCGAGCGGCGCACGGCCCATCCCCTCGTCCGGCTCGGCGTCCTGCGGTCGGGGCCGCTCGTCCGCGCCAACCTCGGCGCGCTGCTGTTTCTCGCCTCGTTCGCCGGGTTCCAGTTCCTGGCCACCCTCTACCTCCAGGAGCTGCGCGGCTGGAGCACCATCCAGACCGGCCTGGCCATGCTGGTGGCCGGCATCGACACCGTGCTGGCCCCGACCCTGACGCCGCGCCTGGTGAACAGGTTCGGCAACACGCGGGTGCTGTTCGGCGGGCTGGTGCTGGCGGCCGTCGCGTACGCGCTGTTCCTGCCGGTCGGCCCCGACTGGACCTACGCCGCCATGTTCCCGACCATGCTGCTGATCGGGCTGTCGTTCGCCCTCGCGTACGGGCCGTTCACGATGGCCGCCACGGAAGGCGTGGCCGAGCACGAGCACGGCCTGGCCGGCGGGCTGCTCTACACCGCCTTCCAGTTCGGCGCCGCGCTGGGGCTGGCGGCCGTCACCGCCGTGAACGTCGCCTCGCTCGGCGACGCGAGCGATCCCGGCGCGCGGCTCGACGCGCTCCAGGCGGCCCTCGTCGTGCCGCTGGTCACCGCGCTGCTCGCCCTCGTCGTCACCGCCTTCGGCCTGCGCTCCGCCCGCCGGCCGCGCACGCCCGAGACCGCCGAGCCCGCCCCGGCGCGGGTCTCGGCCTGAGGGGGGCGCCATGGCCCGCCGGGTGTCCACGTTCGCGGCGATCGAGCCGCAGTTCACCGCCTACGTCGGCGACATCGTCTACGCCACGATGACCACCGTCGACGCCAAGGGACGGCCCCGCGCCCGGGTGCTCATCCCCGTCTGGGAGGTGGTGGACGGCCGGCCGCTCGGCTGGCTCGCCACCTACCGCACACCCGTCAAGGCCGCCCACCTGGCGGGCAACCCGCACACCACGTTCTCGTACTGGACGCCCCGCCAGAACGCGGTGAGCGTCGACGCCGTCGCCGACTGGGTCGCCGACCCCGCGGCGCGCCGCCACGTCTGGAACCTGTACGCCAAGGGCAGCCCGCCGGGCGCCGGGTACGACCTGGGCGGCTTCTGGAAGGGGCCCGACGACCCGGAGCTCCACGTGCTGCGACTGGTGCCGTGGCGGGTCCAGGTCATCCGGGGAGCCGACCTGAACAGCCTCATCTGGCGGGACGAGACCACCCCCTGACTCTCCGCACCGCCCCCGGACCGTCCCGTGTGAGTCTCCTCACCGCCCCCCGGACCGTCCCGTGTGAGTCTCCTCATCGCCTCCGGACCACCCCCTGTGAGTCTCCTCATCGCCTCCGGACCGTCCCCGGAGTCTCCTCGCTGTCCCACCCAGGACCGTCCCCGAGCCGCCTCGCCGCCCCTGGGCCGCCCGGGACGTCCCCGCCCGCCTCAGGCCGTCCCTGGGCACCCCTCCCTCCTCTCCCCCCTCCGGAGACGCCAAGAGCCCCCGGGCCCGGCAGCAGCCGGGAACCGGGGGCTCGCGTGTCTCGTGTCCGGGAGCCGGAGAGAGTGGCGGGTCAGCGCTGGATCGGCGCGACGACCACCTCGACGCGCTGGAACTCCTTGATGTCGGAGTAACCCGTCGAGGCCATCGTGCGCTTGAGCGCGCCCATGAGGTTCATCGACCCGTCGGCCACGCTCGACGGCCCGTGCAGGATCTGCTCCAGCGTGCCGACCGTGTCGAACTTCACCCGCCGGCCCCGCGGCAGGTCGGGGTGGTGCGCCTCGGAACCCCAGTGGTAGCCGTGACCCGGCGCCTCGGCGGCGCGGGCCAGCGGCGAGCCCACCATGACGGCGTCGGCGCCGCAGGCGATGGCCTTGGCGATGTCGCCGGAGGTGCCCATGCCGCCGTCGGCGACCACGTGGACGTAGCGGCCGCCCGACTCGTCGAGGTAGTCGCGGCGGGCCGCGGCCACGTCGGAGATGGCGGTGGCCATCGGCACGGCCACGCCCAGCACGTTGCGCGTGGTGTGCGAGGCGCCGCCGCCGAAGCCGACGAGCACGCCCGCCGCGCCCGTGCGCATGAGGTGCAGGGCGGCCGTGTACGTGGCGCAGCCGCCCACGATGACCGGAACGTCCAGCTCGTAGATGAACTGCTTGAGGTTGAGCGGCTCGGCCCGGCCCGACACGTGCTCGGCCGAGACCGTGGTGCCGCGGATGACGATGATGTCGACACCCGCGTCGATCACGGCCTTGTGGTACTGGACGGTGCGCTGCGGCGAGAGCCGCACGGCCGTCGTCACGCCGGAGGCGCGGATCTCCTCGATGCGCCGGCCGATCAGCTCTTCCTTGATCGGCGCCGCGTAGATCTCCTGCAGCCGCTTCGTGGCGGCCTCCGTGTCGAGCCGCGAGCACTCCTCCAGCAGCGGGAGCGGGTCCTCGTAGCGGGTCCAGAGCCCTTCGAGGTCGAGCGGCGCGAGGCCGCCGAGCCGGCCGATCTCGATCGCCGTGGCGGGCGAGACCACGCTGTCCATGGGGGCGACGACGACGGGCAGCTCGAACCGGTAGGCGTCGATCTGCCAGGCGATCGAGACCTCCTCCGGGTCACGCGTGCGCCGCGAGGGAACGAGGCCGATCTCGTCGAGCGCGTAGGCCCGCCGCCCCGTCTTGCCCCGGCCGATCTCCACCTGCTGAGTCATGGATTACCTTCTGTGATAGTTCGGAGCTTCGACGGTCATCTGGATGTCGTGCGGGTGGCTCTCCTTGAGGCCCGCCGCGGTGATCGGCATCAACTGGCAGTCGGTGTGCATCTGCGGGATCGTGCGGCACCCCGCGTACCACATGCCCTGGCGCAGGCCGCCGATGAGCTGGTGGGCGACCGCGGCGACGGGGCCGCGGTAGGGGACCTGGCCCTCGATGCCCTCGGGGATGTACTTGTCCTCGCCGCCGACCTCGGCCTGGGCGTAGCGGTCCTTGCTGAAGGAGGTGCCGCCGCGCTCGCGGTTGCGGACCGCGCCCAGCGAGCCCATGCCCCGGTACGACTTGAACTGCTTGCCGTTGATGAAGATCAGCTCGCCCGGCGACTCCTCGCACCCGGCGAGCAGCGACCCGAGCATGACCGTGTCGGCGCCCGCGGCGATCGCCTTGACGATGTCGCCGGAGTACTGCAGGCCGCCGTCGCCGACGACCGGCACCCCGGCGGGCTGGCAGGCCAGCGACGCCTCGTGGATCGCGGTCACCTGCGGCGCGCCGACCCCGGCGACGACCCGCGTGGTGCAGATGGAGCCCGGCCCGACGCCCACCTTGACGGCGTCGGCGCCCGCGTCGACGAGCATCTGCGCGCCGGCCCGCGTGGCGATGTTGCCCGCGATGACGTCGACCCTGCTGTTGGCCTTGATCTTGCCGACCATGTCGGCCAGGCCCTTGGAGTGGCCGTGGGCGACGTCCACGACGATGACGTCGACGCCCGCCTCGATGAGGGCCTTGGCGCGCGACTCGGCGTCGCCCCCGACGCCCACGGCCGCGCCGACCACGAGCCGGCCGTCGGCGTCCTTGGTGGCGAGGGGGTACTGCTCGCTCTTGGTGAAGTCCTTGACCGTGATGAGGCCGCGCAGCCGGCCGTCGGGGTCGACGAGGGGCAGCTTCTCGATCTTGTTGTGCCGGAGCAGGGCGAACGCCTCGTCGCGGGAGACGCCGACCGGGGCGGTGACCAGCGGGGCCGCGGTCATCACCTCGCGCACCCGGCGCGACTGGTCGGTCTCGAAGCGCATGTCGCGGTTGGTCACGATGCCGACGAGGATGCCGTCGTGGTCGGTGACGGGCACGCCGGAGATGCGGTAGGTCGCGCACAGCCGCTCGACGTCGGCGAGCGTGTCGTCGGGCGTGCAGGTGACCGGGTTGGTGACCATGCCGGCCTCGGACCGTTTGACCAGGTCGACCTGCTGGGCCTGCTCCTCGGCCGCCAGGTTGCGGTGCAGGACGCCGATGCCGCCCTGCCGGGCCATGGCCACCGCCATGCGGGCCTCGGTGACCGTGTCCATGGCCGCCGAGACCAGCGGGATGGACAGCGTGATGTTGCGTGACAACCGTGAACGCGTGTCGGCCTCACCTGGCTGCAGGTCTGAGTAGCCCGGCACGAGCAGCACGTCGTCGAAGGTCAGACCCATCTCGGTGAACTTGGACATGCTGCGGCCCCCTCCTGCCGTTGCGCGTGATGGGGACAAGTCTAGGGCCTGGCTCCAAACAGCAGAGATGCCGGGAGGACGATGACCCCCACGGTCCGTCGTACTCCCGGCATCGAAAAAGGCCGGGGGACGGAACGGTCGGTGATTCCGTTCCGTCTCCCGGCGATCGGCGGCCGGGCCGGCGCGCGTCGCGCCACCGAACCCCCCTCCGCGTCCTGATGGCCGGCATCGCCTGGCCCGGTGGTCCGCCGACTCTCGGTCAAGCGTGCGTTACCCAGCGGCACGCCGCAATGTGCAAACGTGCAATTGCACGAAGTTGCACCGATGCGGCCTCATCCCGCGCAAGGGGGCGGACAGGGCGAGGATGCCGCGTTATTCTCGCGGCACCCCCGGTCCCCCAACGGAGCCACGCGACATGCGCAACGAGTCACCCGACGTGCCCGATCCCCTCGCGGCGCTGGGCCTCGACCCGGCTCAGACGGCGCTCTACACGGCGGTGCTGCGCCTGCACCGCGCCACGCTCGCGGAGCTGGCGGAGGCGATGGGCGGTCCACGCGACAAGGTCAGCAGGCAGCTCGACGACCTGGTACGCCTCGGCGTGGTCGACGAGCACTCGGGCGAGTACCTGGCCCGCCACCCCGCGGGGGCGCTGGGCCGGCTGATCGCCGAGCGGCTCGACCGGCTGGCCGAGGAGAGCCGGCGCATCGACTCGGCCCTCGGGTCGATCCGCGGCCTCATCCGTGACTACGACGCCGGGCGCGACTACCAGAGCGGCCCGTTCCCGGTGGAGCTGGTCAGCGGGGCCGACGTGCTGTACGAGAGCGTCGTCGGCATGGCCGTCCAGGCGCCGCCGATCACGGTGCTCACCGCCATCCCCGACGAGCGCACCATGACCGACTTCTCGCGGAAATTTGCCGATCCTTGGATCGACGCGCAGCAACGCGGGCTGATGACCGTCCGCGCCGTCGTGCCCGTGGAGACGCTGGCGCTGCCGGGCGTCCGCGACGGGCTAGGCCGCCTGCTGGAGACCGGGGGCGAGGTCCGCACGCTCGCCCGGGTGCCGAGCTGGTTCATGACCGTCGGCGACGACGCCGCCGGCCTGCCCGCGCTGTGGGGCGGCAACCTGCCCGACCACGCCTACAACTTCTATCTGTTACGCACGCCGATCGTCGTGGGCATGCTCAGATCGCTGTTCGAGGAGTGGTGGGCCCGATCCCTGCCGGTGCCGTGGGGCCGCCAGGGCGACGGCACCGTCCAGGTGCTCCGGCTGGCCGCCCAGGGGATCTGCGACGAGTCGATCGCCCGCCATCTCGGCGTGTCGGTCCGCACCGTGCGCGCCCGGTTCGCCGACGCGATGACCCGGCTCGGCGCGCAGTCCCGCTTCCACGCCGGCGTGGAGGCCGCCCGGCGCGGATGGCTCGACCATCCCGCTGAGCACCACTGACCACCACGGCGGCCGCATCGGTCATATGGTGGGAAGGTGCTGGAAGACGTCCCCCGCGACCCGTTCGCGGACGATCCGAACGACCCGTCCGCCGCGATGGGCGAGCTCGACGACGCCGAGCCGCTCACGGCCGCCGAGCGCGACGAGGCCATCACGGACCTCGCCGACGTGGAGGTGTTCCGCTCCCTCCTGGAGCCCCAGGGCGTGCTCGGCCTCGTGCTCGACTGCCCCGAGTGCGGCGAGCAGCACTTCTTCGACTGGGACCTGCTGCGCGGCAACCTCCGCCAGATGATCGAGAAGGGCCGGCCGCAGGTGCACGAGCCGGCCTTCCACCCCGACCCGGCCGACTACGTCACGTGGGAGTACGCCCGGGGTTACGTCGACGGCGTCATCGACACCGAGGAACGCCGCTGACCCACCGGCGACGCCCCGCCGTCTCCCGTACGGGTGACGCCGTCGTCCCACGTGCGCGCGGACATGCCGTCTTCCACCATGCCGCCGTCGCGGCAGGCGTCGGCCCGCAGGGCGGCGAGCAGCCGCGCGGCGGGATCGTCATGAGGGGGCGGCTCCCCACGGCCGAGGGCGTCGAGCAGCGCGTCGCTCTCGTCCTCCGGAGCCGGTCCGGCTCCGGTCCGCTCCTGCGTCAAGCCGACTCCAGCTCGGCCATCTGCCTCAACCTCGCGAGCGCCCGATGCTGGGCGACCCGGACCGCACCTGGTGACATGCCGAGTACATTACCGGTCTCCTCGGCGGACAACCCAGACACCACGCGCAACAGCAGCAACTCCCGCTGATTCTCGGGCAACCGGGCAAGCAGCCTGCGGGCGTGCTCGACCTCGATGTAGCGGACCACGGTCTCCTCGGGCCCCGGCCCGTCGTCGGGCCCGTCGGGCAGGTCCTGCGTCGGCACGGCCGAGCGCACGGAGCTGCGCAACGCGTCGGCCACCTTGTGCGAGGCGATGCCGAAGACGAACGAGGCGAACGGACGGCCCATGTCGCGGTAGCGCGGAAGCGCGGACAACACCGCGATGCACACCTCCTGGGCCACGTCATCGGCAATGTGATATTGCCCTGAAACCCTGCCCAACCTGGCGCGACAATAGCGCACCACCATCGGACGCAACTCGCCGAGCAGGGATTCGATCGCACCGCGATCTCCCTGTACGGCGAGGCTGGTCAGTTCCCTAAGGTCGGAGTCATCCGTCCGTGCCGGAAGTCTCGACGCGAGCCTTACCCCAATTTTGGCGTCGGCGACGCTTCCCTCGCTCACGATAGGCATGATGCCCGCACTGATCGGGCCTGTCGTCATCGCGAACGGCTACGGATTGGTCACATTGGAGAGACGGCGACTGCCCGTAATCGAATGACGACAGTAAGGCTTTAGGGGCGGAGGAATATTTCACCCCATAACACGAAATGCACGGAATTCGCCAGCACGGGGGCGCGGGGACAGTCAGGGAACACGACGCTTTGCCGACAGAGCAGGTTTACCCGGATAAGTCACTATTTCATATCTGAGACTGTATGCGGCGTTGTATCCATTGGTACTACGTCACATCCCATTATCCGAACACTTCATCCAGATTTGCGGCACCCTGCCCAGCTCTCAGGAGCTCTCACCACCCGAACCTGAGGCGCGTCTCTGCCCCCAGCCCCCACGGAGCTCCACCGAGGCCCTGAGACCTCGCACCCACGCCGCACGGCTCCCGGGCCCCTCACCCCCGGCACGCGAACGGCCCGCCCCCTGGAGTGGGGACGGGCCGTGCGTGAGCCGTCAGGCGCCCAGCGGCCGCGAGGAGCGGCCGTCAGGTGCTCAGTGGCCGTGACCGTGGCCGTGGCCCTGGCCGGCGGCCGGAGCCTCCTCCTCGGGCTTGTCCACGACGAGCGCCTCGGTCGTGAGCAGCATGCCCGCGATCGAAGCGGCGTTCTGGACGGCCGAGCGGGTGACCTTGACCGGGTCGATGACGCCCTGGGCGATCAGGTCGCCGTACTCGCCGGTCGCGGCGTTGAGGCCGTGGCCGACCTGCAGCTCCGAGACCTTGTGGGTGACCACGTAGCCCTCGAGACCGGCGTTCTCGGCGATCCAGCGAGCCGGCTCGACCAGCGCGCGGCGGACGACGCCGACACCGGTGGCCTCGTCGCCCGACAGGCCGAGGTCGTCGAGGTCCTTGGAGACGTGGATCAGGGCCGAGCCACCGCCGGAGACGATGCCCTCCTCGATCGCGGCGCGCGTCGCGGAGATGGCGTCCTCGAGACGGTGCTTCTTCTCCTTGAGCTCGACCTCGGTGGCCGCGCCGACGCGCAGCACGCAGACGCCGCCCGCGAGCTTGGCGAGGCGCTCCTGCAGCTTCTCGCGGTCCCAGTCGGAGTCGGACTGCTCGATGGCGAGCTTGATCTCCTTGACGCGGTCCTCGATGGCCTGCTGGTCGCCGGCGCCGTCGACGACGGTCGTGGCGTCCTTCGTGACCACGATGCGGCGCGCCTGGCCGAGCACCTCGAGGCCGACGTTCTCCAGCTTGAGGCCGACCTCCTCGCTGACGACCTGGCCGCCGGTGAGGATGGCCATGTCCTGCAGCATCGCCTTGCGGCGGTCGCCGAAGCCCGGCGCCTTGACGGCGACGGAGGTGAACGTGCCACGGATCTTGTTGGTGACCAGGACGGCCAGGGCCTCGCCCTCGACGTCCTCGGCGACCACGAGCAGCGGCTTCTTGGTCTGGGCGACCTTCTCCAGCAGCGGCAGGAAGTCGGTGATCGAGGAGATCTTGCTCTGCGTGAGCAGGATGTAGGCGTCCTCGAGGACGGACTCCATGCGCTCGGGGTCGGTGACCATGTAGGCCGACAGGTAGCCCTTGTCGAACTGGAGGCCCTCGGTGAACTCGAGCTCCATGCCCATGGCGTTGGACTCTTCGACCGTGAGGACGCCGTCCTTGCCGACCTTGTCGAACGCCTCGGCGATCAGCTCGCCGATCTTCGCGTCCTGGGCGGAGATCGTCGCGACGTTGGCGATCTCCTTCTTGTCCTCGACCGGGCGGGCGCTGGCGAGCAGCTTGTCGCTGATCTCCTTGGCCGCCCTGTCGATGCCGCGCTTGAGCGACAGCGGCGAGGCGCCGGCCGCCACGTTGCGCAGGCCCTCGCGGACCATGGCCTGGGCCAGGACCGTCGCGGTGGTGGTGCCGTCGCCCGCGATGTCGTTGGTCTTGGTGGCCACTTCCTTGGCGAGCTGGGCGCCGAGGTTCTCGTAGCGCTCCTCCAGCTCGATCTCACGAGCGATGGTCACACCGTCGTTCGTGATCGTCGGAGCACCGAACTTCTTGTCGATGACGACGTTGCGGCCACGCGGGCCGAGGGTGACCTTCACGGCGTCCGCGAGGGCGTTCACGCCACGCTCAAGAGCGCGGCGGGCGTCCTCGTTGAACTCCAGGATCTTCGCCATTTTGCTGAGAGTCCTCTCCTAGTGTCGAAGGCCCCGGCCGCCTACGGCGCCCGGGGCCCGACACCACCGGCTTACTTCTCGATGATCGCGAGAACGTCGCGGGCGGAGAGCACGAGGTACTCCTCGCCGCCGTACTTGACCTCGGTGCCGCCGTACTTGCTGTAGAGGACGACATCGCCCTCGCTGACGTCGAGCGGGATCCGCTTCTCGCCGTCCTCGTCCCAGTTGCCGGGGCCCACCGCGAGGACCTTGCCCTCCTGCGGCTTCTCCTTGGCGGTGTCCGGGATGACCAGGCCGGAAGCGGTGGTCTGCTCAGCCTCAAGCGGCTGCACCACGATGCGGTCGCCGAGCGGCTTAACGGGAACCTTGGTGGCGGTCGTCACGATCGGACCTCCCCTTCAGATTTGAATGATCTAGAAGAGGCGACCAGCGGGGCCTGCCGTCGCGGGTGCCAGACCTGCCTCGTCGCACGTTGGCACTCTCAAGGGGAGAGTGCCAACAGGAAACATATGCAAGAGGGGCTTGACAGTCAACACGAACACGTTTGCTGAGAGCGATACCTCATCTTCGCAGGTCGAGCAGGGGGCCCGGATCCGGCCCCCCGGGCGGGGCGCTAACGTCGTACGGCGTGGACCTGGACGCCTTCACCGAGTTGCTCACCCCGCGCGGGCAGCGCGCGCTCGCGGAGGCGGTCGAGCTGCGGGACGCCGATCCCGTGGCGGCGGCGACGCGCCTGCGCCGCACCTACGACGCCGCGCTCGCCTCGGCGGCGCTCACGCAGGCGCGGCTGCGGCAGCGGGCGCGCGCCAAGTTCGGGGCGGACGCCGAGCTGATGTACTTCACGCCGCACGGCCTGGAGCAGGCCACCCGCGCCGAGGTCGCCGCCCACCGCGCCGCCCGGCTGCTGGCCGTGTGGAGGGGCTCCCACGACCCGGACGCGGTCGCGCCGGGGGTCGAACGGGACTCGCCCGGACGGGGCCGCCCTGAGTCCGTCGCGCCCGCCCCGACCTCTCCCGACGCGTCCTCGCCTGTCCCGGCCTCTCCCGACGCGTTCCCCGCCGCCCCGGCCTCTCCCGACGCGCCCTCTCCCGGCCTGGCCTCTCCCGGCCCGCGCGAAGGCGCCCCCGGAGAGACGGGCCGCGGCCTGCTCGGAGCGGGCGGTGGAGAGACGGGGGCCGGGCACCACCGAGCAGCGCCTGGAGCGGCGGGGGGCGGCCACCGCGAAGGAATCCCCGGAGGGACAGCCCAGGGCCCTGGGGGCGGAGTCTCCGGACGGGCGGGCGAAGGGCCCGAGGGCGGGGTCTCCGGACGGACGGGCGGAGGAGCCGGGGGCGAACGGCCCGGGTGGACGGGCGAAGGGCCGAGGGTCGTGGACGTGTGCTGCGGGTCCGGCGGCGACCTGCTGGCGCTGGCCCGGGCCGGCTGCCTCGTGGACGCCGTCGACACCGACCCGCTGACCGTGGCCGTGGCCAGGGCCAACGCGGAGGCGCTCGGGCTGGCCGAGCGGGTCACGGTACGGGTGGCGGACGCCGCGTCGGTGTCGCCCGAGGACTACGACGTCCTGTTCGCCGACCCGGCCCGGCGCACCGCCAGAGGACGCACGTTCGACCCCATGGCCTACTCACCGCCGTGGCCGGTCGTGCTCGACCTGCTCGCCCGGGCCCCGCTGGCCTGCCTCAAGGTCGCCCCGGGCATCCCGTACGAGTTCATCCCGGAGGGCGCCGAGGCCGAATGGGTCTCGTACAAGGGCGAGGTCAAGGAGGCGTCCCTGTGGACGTCGCCGGGCGCCGCGCGGGAGGCCGGCCTGGTCCGGCTGGCCACGCTGCTGCCCGGCGGCCATGTCCTGCGCGACACCGGCGCGGTCGCCCCCACCGGGCCGCTCGGCCGGTACGTCTACGAGCCCGACGGCGCGGCGATCCGCGCCCATCTGGTCGGCGAGGTGGCCGAGCTGGTCGGCGGCCGGCTGGCCGACCCCATGATCGCCTACATCACGGGCGACGACCCGGTCGACACTCCCTGGGCGGCCCGGTACGAGGTGGAGGAGGCGCTGCCGTTCTCGCTCAAGCGGCTGCGCGCCGCCCTCCGCGACCGGAAAATAGGAAATGTCACCATTAAGAAGCGGGCCTCGGCCGTCGATATCGAACGCCTTCGGAGTGATCTACGACTTTCGGGCACCGAATCCGCCGTGGTCATTCTGACCCGGATCATGGACAAGCCCGCCGCCCTGATCTGCCGCCCGGCCTCACCTGCGTAAATGGCAAACCGGGGCGTTCCCCCGGCAACCACGATATTTTCCCGCACCACTGACGCGGCTTGATCGAAAGGCTAAGGTGGGCGGGCGGGAGTTCTCCCCCTGTTGCGGTTTTCCGCGTTCTCCTTCTTCATCTGCAAACCGGACCTATCCACCGCTGCGCGATGAACCGTCGGCGAGTGAAGGAGCCTTTCGGTGGATCATTCCAACCACACCGCCCTCCTGCAGACGGGCGGCCACAGCAAGGTCCCGGAGAGGATGCGTGAGCTGCTGGCGCGCGCCGCGCAGGACCACGTCTACGAGCAGCGCACGCAGGGGGCCGTCCTCGACGAGATCCGCCAGCGGCTCGAAGGCATGGAGTGGCTGCTGCGCGAGGTGCGCGAGCGGGAGCTCGGGGGGTTGAGCGGCACGCTGGAGACGGTGAGCGGGCGCCTTGACGACATCGCGGCCAAGCCGCCCATGTGGGCCGAGGGCCTCGCCCAGCACGTCGAGGCGGTGCGCGACCACGTGGACGCCGTCGGCTCGCAGGTGGGCTCCGTGGACGCCCGGGTGGAGTCGGTCCACCAGCGCGTCGCCCCCGTGGTGGAGCTGCCGAACATCTGGGACGACCTGACCACCATCGGCGGCGGCGTCGAGGAGACGCTGAAACGGCTGCAGGCGGTCCTGGACGGCGGCGAGGGCATCGCCAAGCGGCTGGGCGAGTTCTCGGCCGTCATGGCGCAACTGGGCTCCAGCATGGAGGCCGCGGCGAGCCGCTTCACCCGGCTCGACAGGTCGCTCGCCGAGCTGACGGCGCGCACGGACCGGGTCGAGGGCCTGGTGGCCGACCTGTCGAACGGGCTGTCCGCGGGGCTGTCGAGCAGCCTGGACGACCGGCTGACCGCCGCCGCCGAGCAGGCCGGGGCCCGGGCCGCCGCGGTCGGCGAGCACGTCAACGCGCACGTGGACGCCGTCGCCGAGCGGCTGACCGCGCACGTGGACGTCCTCACGGGCCAGGTGAGCGCCGTGACCGACCGGCTGGCGACCGCAGAGCAGCGGCTGGCGGCGCGGCTGGAGGAGACGCGGCAGGAGCTCGCCGCGAGCCTGGAGGAGACGCAGCAGCAGGTCGCGGTCCGGGTGGAGGAGGCCCAGCAGCAGGTGGCCGCGCGGCTCGACGAGCTCGACGTGCACATGGAGGGGGTCGAGGGCCGCCTGGGCGGGGTCGACTCCCGGCTGGCGGCGGTGGACAAGCGGATCGTCTCGCTGGACGGGCAGCTCGGCGCCCTGGACGGCCGGGTGGACGGCCGCTTCACCACGCTCGACGGCCGCCTGGCCACGCTCGACGAGCGCTCGGTGGCCGTCGGCGAGCGCCTGGGCGCCGTGGACGACCGCGTGGCCGCGATGGAGCAGCGGGTGGCGGCGGTGGACCAGCGGGTGGCCGGGGTCGACCAGCACCTCGGCGAGACCGCGACCCGCAACGAGGCCCGCTTCAACCACCTCGACAACGACCTGGAGTCGCTGGACGAGCGGCTGAACGAGGTCGAGGAGCACCTGACGACCCGCTTCGACGCCGTGGACAGCACGGTGACGGGCCGGTTCGCGACCGTCGACACGAAGCTGGCGGCCGGGTTCGACGGGGTCACGGGCCGGCTCGACCGCAGCGACAGCGCCATGGCGGCGCACTTCACCACGGTCGACGCCAACCTGTCGGCCCGCTTCGACGCCATGGAGGGGCTCGCCGGCCGCCTCGACGCCGTGGACACCGCGCTGGCGGCGAGGTTCGACCAGGTGGGCACGAGCATCCAGAGCAGCATGCAGGCCCGCTTCGACGGCGTGGAGCGGCACCTGACCGACCTGACCGCCCGCGCCGAGCAGTCGGGCGAGCAACTGGAGACGGTGGACGACCACCTGGAGGCGGTCAACCAGCGGGTGAGCCAGCTCCCGGTGACGCTCGGGATCGGCGAGCGGATCGAGGAGGCGATCGCCGCCCGCTCCGCGGAGGAGGCCGACCGTCTCGCGGCCGCGGCGGGCGCGCTCACGGACCTGGTCCAGGCACGGCCCGACCGCGACGAGGTCAACCGCACCGCGACCGACCTCACCAAGCGCCTCGGCTCCCTCGAGGAAACCATGCTCGCCCTGGCCGAGGCGCTGCTCCGTCCGACCCGGTCCAAAGACTGATCTTTAGTTACGGCACAGCCAAGGTCACGCGCCCACGCCGACCGGGGGTTTCTTCTTTCTTTACGGCACAGCCAAGGTCACGCGCACGCGCCGACCTTGGTTGCCGTCTGTCATGGCCGGTCGTGAGGGCTCACGGGGTGCTCGCCGTGACGACGCGCATCCTTGGCCGCCTGCGTGGTCCCGACGTGGGCCCGCTCCCGACGCGGACGTTTCACCCCGAAGGCGGCAGAACGCCTCACCTGTGGGGCGCCACAGACAGAGCATCACCAGCAGGGGCGCCGCGAGCATAGGCACCACCCGCAGGGCCGCCTGAGACAGGGAGCCCCACGCTCGGGGGTCTCAGACGTGGACCGTGGTGATCGGCATCGACGAGTCGGCCGGGATCTCCAGGGTCGAGGGGGTGATGCCCGCGGCGACCAGGTCGGAGCCCAGGGCGGCCACCATGGCGCCGTTGTCGGTGCACAGGCCGGGCCGGGGGACGCGCAGCCGCACCCCCGCCGCGTCGCAGCGCTCCTGGGCCAGCGCGCGCAGCCGCGAGTTGGCCGCCACGCCGCCGCCGATGAGCAGGTCGTGCACGTCGTACTTCCGGCACGCCTGGAGCGCCTTGCGGGTCAGCACGTCCACCACGGCCTCCTGGAAGGAGGCCGCCACGTCGGGCACGTGGATGGACTCGCCGGCCGACTCCCGCGCCTCGACCCAGCGGGCCACGGCGGTCTTCAGGCCGGAGAACGAGAAGTCGAGCGTGCCGTCGTCGATCTTGCCGCGCGGGAACGCGACGGCCGTGCCGGAGCCCGAGGCGGCCGCCCGGTCGATGTGCGGGCCGCCGGGGAACGGCAGCCCGAGCACCCGCGCCACCTTGTCGAACGCCTCGCCCGCCGCGTCGTCCACCGTCGAGCCGAGCGAGATCACGTCCTGGGCCACGTCCGGCACCAGCAGCAGCGACGAGTGGCCGCCCGAGACGAGCATGGCGATGCACGGCTTGGGCAGCGGGCCGTGTTCGAGCTGGTCGACGGCGACGTGCGCGGCCAGGTGGTTGACGCCGTAGAGCGGCACGCCGAGGCCGAGCGCGTAGGCCTTGGCCGCGGCGACGCCCACCAGCAGGGCGCCGGCCAGGCCGGGCCCGGCCGTCACGGCGATCGCGTCGATGTCGGAGAACTTCAGACCGGCCTGCGCGAGCGCGGACTCCACGGTCGGCGTCATCGCCTCCAGGTGGGCCCGCGAGGCCACCTCGGGCACCACGCCGCCGAAGCGGGCGTGCTCGTCCATGCTGGACGCGATGGTGTTGGCCAGCAGCGTGTGGCCCCTGACGATGCCGATGCCGGTCTCGTCGCAGGAGGTCTCGATGCCGAGGACCAGTGGTGCGTCAGCCATCCAGCTTCTTCCTCATCATGATCGCGTCGGTGCCGTCGTCGTAGTAGCGGCGGCGGATGCCGATCTCCTCGAACCCGAAATGCTCGTACACGCCGCGGGCGCGCGGGTTGTCGTCGCGCACCTCCAGGAAGATCTCACGGGCGCAGCGCCTGCGCGCCTCCCGCAGCAGCTCGGCCAGCATCGCGCCGCCGACCCCCGTGCCCTGGTGGGCCTGGAGCACCGCGATGGTCTGCACGTCGGCCTGGTCGGCCGCGGCGGCCATGCCCGCGTAGCCGACGATGACCTCGTCGACCAGCGCCACGACGTAGTGGCGGGTGCGCGGCTGCTCGGCCAGCTCGCCGCGCATCATGCCCTCGCTCCACGCGTCGTACGGGAAGGTCGCCCGCTCGATCGCCATGATCGCGGGCAGGTCGCCCTCGGTCATCTGGCGGAGCCTCACGCCGTCACCCGCTTGGGCGCGCCGGGCACCACCGCGTCGGGGCGGCGCAGGTAGATCGGGCGCGCCGGGTCGAGCGGGAGACCGGCGGCCAGGCGTTCGACGGCGAGGCCGGCCAGCGCGCCGGCGTACGGGTAGGGCGGGTCGAGCGGCTCGCCGAGCGCGTCGGGGTAGAGGACGGCGCCGGCCCCGGCCACCGGCAGGCCCTCGACGGGCACGTCGGCGGGCCGGTCGACGGCCGGGCCGCTCACGCGGGTGCGCCGGTCGGCGTACCGGGCCCAGAACACCTCCTTGCGCCGCGCGTCGGTGGCCGCGATGAACGGCTCGTCGCGACCGCTGCCGTAGGCGACGGCGTCGAGGGTGCAGATCCCGTATGCGGGGATCGCCAGGGTTGTGGCCAGCGCCTGCGCGGTCATCAGCCCGACGCGCAGCCCGGTGTACGGGCCGGGACCGCTGCCGGCGACGACGGCGGTGACGTCGCGCAGCGACGCGCCCGCCTCGGCGAGGACGGCCTGGATGGTGGGCGCCAGCAGCTCACCGTGGCGTCGGGCGTCGATCGTCGTCGACTCGGCGAGAACCCGCTCGCCGTCGTGGAGCGCGGCGGTGACCGCAGGAGTCGCGGTGTCAAAGGCCAGGACCAGCACGACTGCTTAGCCTACCCGCCGCCCGGCTCACACCTGGCCGCTCACCCGATTCCCCACGCCCACTTCAGGCGATCTCCCAGGGCCGGCACACCTCGATCCCACATGCCCACGTCCCCGGACCTCCCAGGACCGGCACACCTCGATCCCACATGCCCACGTCCCCGGACCTCCCAGGACCGGCACACCTCGATCCCACATGCCCACGTCCCCGGACCTCCCACAGCCGGCCCATCTCGGCTCCCCACACCCGGCCCACCAGGTCGCCAGATCTGCCTCCGAGGCACGGATCGCCCCGACTCACCCGGGTCCGCACTCTCCCCCGCCCCGAGTTCCCCTCCGGCCACCCCGAGCGATCCGCCGCTCCCGCCACCCCGGGTTGTCCTCCCGCCAGCCCGAGCGACCCGCCGCTCCCACCCTCCCAAGTTCTCCTCCCGCCACCCCGAGCGACCCGCCGCTCCCATCGCACCGAGCGACCCGCCGTGGACCGCCGACCGCCAACCGCGTCGCTGACGCCGGCGCGCAGGAGCGGCCGGGCGGGGCGGGGGCGCAGCCAGGCGGGATCGCAGGTGCGGCCGGGCCGGAGCGCGGCCGGGCCAGGCCGGAGCGCAGGCGACCGGGGCCGGAGCGCAGGCGCGGCCGAGGCTGAGGCGGAGGAGGTGTCAGGCCCAGCCGGTGCGGCGTCTGAGCCAGTCCAGCGCCACCGTCCCCTGCGCGCGCTGGAACGCCCTCAGCGTCGGCAACCCGGGCGGATCCGGCTGCCGGCCCTGCCGGACGAGATAGCCGGTCAGCGCGGCGACCGCCGCCGTGATCGCCGGGTCGGGATCGGTGACCAGCTCGTGCGGCATCGGCCCGCCCTGCATGCCGACCGACGGCAGCATGCACACCCGGTCGAACCACTGCGCCCCGACGCACGCCCACGGCCAGTCCACGACGTAGACCTGGTCGCCGGCGAGCAGGATGTTGTCGGCCCGCAGGTCGGAGTGGAGGAGCGTGTCGCCGGCGGCGGCCTCGCCCCAGCCGGACTCCAGCTCGGCCAGCCGGTCGAGGTGGCGCAGCGCCCACGGGTCGAGGCCGGTGACGTCCTCGTCCACGAGCCTGCGCCAGCCGCGGAAGGAGTCGGCGAACAGCTCCCCGACGGGCGGCGCGGTGACGGGCGCGGGCGTGAGCGCGGCCGACATCCGGTCGACGGCCGCCAGCACCAGGTCCAGCTCGTCGCGCCGCCACGGCATCGCCGGGTGGCGGCCCTCGATGTCCTCGAAGACGAGCACCACCCAGCCCTCGGCCTCGAACGTGGTCAGCAGCCGGGGCGCGGGCACCGAGGCGGGGAGGGTGGCGGCGATCAGCGCCTCGGCGCGGTAGATGCGCACGGACTCCGGGTTCGGCTCGGGGCCGACGGCCTTGACGAACGCGCGCCGCCCGCCGGCGGTGCGCAGGCGCACGGCGGCGGCCGGCGAGAAGCCGGTGTCCTGGGTGACGGCCTCGGTCACGGGCCCGCCGAGGAAGTCCTCGACCCCGGCCCGGGCCGCGGGATGCACCTGCTCCCAGGGGACCCGGCTGCCGGTGGCGGGCGGGTTGGTCTCCACGCTCATGTCCCCATCATCCCGATCGCCGCAACCGATTTCCGGGTGCAGGCGGTCAGGCGCGGGAGGCGTAGACAATGATGTTGTCGATGTACTCGCCCTTGGCGTAGTCGAACGTCCCCCCGCACGTCACCAGCTTGAGGCCGTCGTCCACGTAGACCTTCTTGGCCGGGAAACTGTCCTTGTGGACCTGCTCGACGGCCTCCACCTTGTACGTGGCGACCTTGCCGTCGCTGCGCTCCACCTTCACGAGCTCGCCCTTGCGCATCTTGCGCAGCTTGTAGAACACGGCGGGCGCCGTCTTGGTGTCGACGTGGCCCACGATCACCGAGGCGCCCTTCTCGCCGGGGACGGCGCTGCCGCTGTACCAGCCGGCGACCTTGGGCTTCTCGTACGGCGGCAGCTCGACCTCGCCGTCCTTGGTCAGCCCGAGCTTCATCAGCGGGGCCTCGACGTCGATGGACGGGATGTCGATGCTCTCGGGCACCACCTTCGCGGCGGCCTGCTGGGTGCCGAGCTGGGTCTTGCCGAACATGACCAGCAGGAGTCCCGTGGCGGCCCCGGCGAGCACCACGCGTCCCGGACGTGCCATGGCGCCGTCCTCGTCAGGCCCGGCTGCGGCGCTTGACCGCGATCCCGACGCCGGCGGCCAGGACGAGGCCGAGCACGATCCCGGCCGGGGCGAGCGGCAGCCCGGAGTCGTCGTCCACGTCCTTGCCGAACGTGCCGCCGCCGCCCGCGCGCGGGGCCCGGGTGGGCACGTCGCTGGGCAGCGGGTCGGCCCGGACGACGCGCAGGGTGGCGCGGCCGGTGTCGTTGGTGCCGTCGCACTTGACGTCGACGCGGTAGGAGCCGCGCGCGACCGTGCCGGACACCTGGGCCTCGCCCCGCACCCACGGGCCGGGGCTGGGCGTGCTGGTGGCGTTGGGGCCGGGGGTCGGGGCGGCCGGGTTGAGCGGGACGCCGTTGATGAAGGCCCGCGAGGTGGCGGTGCCGGTGTGGGCGGGGCCGCCGGTCGGCACGGGGCAGTTGGCCAGGATCCAGACCCGCGACGTCTCGCCGGCGGTGACCCGGTCGGGGTTGAGCTCGACCTTGATGGAGGCGCGGGCGGGGGCCGTGGCCGTCGTGGTGGCGGTGCTCGTGGCGGTCGTGGTGGCCGTGGCGGTGGCCGTCGGTGTGGGTGTGGGGCCGCTGTCGGCCTGGGCCGAGCAGCCCAGTGCGCCGATCATGAGGATGGCTCCCGCGGACGCGAGTCGTCTGACACCGAGCACCAGCGCACCCCACTTCGCCGTCTTGCACCAAGCATCCACCAAAAAGGTGGACGCTGCCCCTCCTGATACCCAGAAATTCTGGGGGAATCCATCGCCAACGATCATGTTTTCCGTCATCGGCGGGATACGTCAAGGGTGACAGCATTGCCGGGCGTTGACCCGCGTTTTACTCTTGTCGCCGCTCACCCGGCGTGTCGGGTCAGACCGAGTCGCCGGACCAGCGCGCGCCGACTCCCCGCAGGGTCACGACGCGGGCGTCGTCGCCCGTCTCGCGGTCGATGTGGATCTCCAGGCGGTCCTCGGACAGGCCCTCGACGAGCCCCTCGCCCCACTCGACGACGGTGACCGACTCCTCCAGCGAGGCGTCGAGGTCGAGGTCGTCCACCTCCAGGTCGCCGCCGAGCCGGTAGGCGTCGACGTGGACGAGGGGCGGCCCCTGGCACAGGGACGGGTGGACCCGGGCGATCACGAACGTCGGCGAGGTGATGGGGCCCCGCACCTTCAGGCCCTCGGCGATGCCCTGCACCAGCGTCGTCTTGCCGGCGCCCAGCGGCCCCGACAGGACCACCAGGTCGCCGGGGCGCAGCCGGGCGGACAGCCGGGCCCCGTACGCGCGCATGTCCTCGGCGGTCGGCAACCGCTCCGTGTTCACCGCGACTCCCCCACTCTCTACAACTCCACTCTCTTGATCAGGTCGCGCAGCGCGTCGTTGACCACGCCCGGCCGTTCGAGCTGGATCAGGTGGGAGGTGTCGGGCACCTCGGTCAGCTGGGCCTTGGGCAGGGCGGCCGCGATGGCGCGGCTGTGGTCGGGCGGGGTCAGCCAGTCCTTGTCGCCGACGAGGATGGCGGTCGGGACGGGGTCGAGGACGTGCAGCGCGGACAGCTTGTCATGGTTCATCAGCGCCGGGTAGAAGTCGGCGATCACCTCGGTGGGCGTCGCCCTGATCATGGACTCGGCGAAGTCGACCAGGGTCGGGCTGACGTTCTTGGAGTCGCCGAACCCGACGTAGCGGGTGATGAGGAACGCGATGTCGCTGCCCGCGTGGCGGGTGCGGTCGACGAGCGCGCCTCGGCGTCCCAGCATGGACACCGCGCCCGGCGCCACCTTGTGGACCACCTTGGACACCAGCGCGGGCAGGCCCAGCGTGATCTCGGCCAGCTTGCCCGCCGAGGTGCCGATGAGCGCCACGCCCTTGATCCGGTCGCCGAACAGCTCCGGACGGCGGTCGGCCAGCGCCATGATCGTCATGCCGCCCATGGAGTGGCCGACGAGCACGCACGGGCCGGGCACGAACCGTTCGAGCAGCTCGGCCAGGTCGTCGCCGAGCCGGTCGATCGTGGCGTCCTCGGCGGCGGCGCGCTCGGAACGGCCGTGGGAGCGCTGGTCCCACGCCACGATCCGGTGGCTCTCGCGCAGGTCACGGCGCTGGTAGTGCCAGGACTCCAGGTTGAGGCAGTAGCCGTGGCAGAACACCACGGTCAGCGGCGCGTCCTCGGGGCCGTCGACCTCGACGTGCAGGGACACCCCGTCGGAGGTGGTGAGCGTGCGCTCCCGGCCCTTCAGCTCGCCGAACGGCTCGCCGAGCTCGGCGTCGGGGCGCAACCTGATCCGGCCCACCGCGTAACGCTTGGCCAGTGTCGCCGCCGCGACACCCGCCGACGCGGCGCCGACGATGGCTCCGGCGATGCCGACCTTGCGACGCGTCGTCGTGGTCATGTCCCCGCGCCCCCTTCTCACTCCTGGCTGTCGCGCACGTGGACCCGGGGCACCCGCGCGCCGATCCTCGTCACGATCTCATGCGTGATGGTGCCGAGGTTATCCGCCCACTCCTGGGCGGTGGGCTCGCCCCTCCCCCCAGGGCCGAACAGCACGACCTCCTCGCCCTCGGCCAGCAGGTCGTCGTCCAGGTCGATCATGAACTGGTCCATGCACACGCGGCCGGTCACGGGCCTGCGGCGACCGCCGGCCAGCACCTCGGCCCGGCCGGTCGCGTGCCGCAGCACGCCGTCGGCGTAGCCGAGCGGGACCAGGCCGAGCCGGGTCTCGCTCTCGGTGACGTGCAGGTGCCCGTACGAGACGCCGGAGCCGGCGGGCACCTGCTTGACCAGCGCCAGCCGGGCGAGCAGCGTCATCGCCGGGCGCAGGCCGAAGTCGCCGAGCTCCGGAACGGGGCTCAGCCCGTACATCGCGATGCCGGCGCGGACCATGTCGAAGCGGGAACGCGGCAGCGTGAGGATCGCGGCGGAGTTGGCGAGGTGGCGGATGACGTGCGAGCCACCCGCGCCCGCCTGCTCGGCCAGCTTGAGCGCGGCCTCGAACGCGTCGAGCTGCGCCCCGATCGACGGGTGGCCGGGGATGTCGGCGCACGCGAAGTGGGACCACAGGCCGATGATCTCGATGACGCCCTCGGCCTGGAGGCGGACCGCCCGATCCAGCAGGCCGGGCCAGGCGGCGAGGGGCGCGCCGCCGCGACTCATGCCGGTGTCGGCCTCCAGGTGCATGCGGGCGGTGCGGCCGGTGCGCCGGGCGGCGGCGGCGATCTCGTCCAGGGTCGTCTCGGCCGAGGCCGACAGCTCGACGTCGGCCTCCAGGGCCTCGGCGATCGGCTCGTCGGGGCCGATGATCCACGACAGCACCGGCGCCGTGACGCCGGCCTCCCGCAGCGCCAGCGCCTCCCGGACGAACGCGGTGCCGAGCCTGCTCGCCCCGCCCGCGAGGACGGCCTCGGAGCACGGCACGAGACCGTGCCCGTAGGCGTCGGCCTTGACGGCGCCCATCAGCTCGGCGCCGCCGGCGCGCTCCTTGAGCAGGGCCACGTTGCGCTCGATCGCGGCCAGGTCGACCCGCGCCTGCGCGGGCGTCGCCATCGGGAATCCCATCTCTCCAGTCTGGCAGCTCGCCCACGTGGCCGGGCGCCATTCACCGATCACCGCGCCCCGCGGTGATCGGTGAATGCGCGGCCATCCTCACGAACGCGCCGTCCCCGTGAAACGCGCGACTACCTCGACGCCGACCGCCCGGTCAGCTCGCGGATCGCCGCGGGCACCGCCGCCGCCACGCCCGCCGCGTGCAGCGGCGCGCCGGAGGAGGCGATCCGCCCGGCCAGCCCGTGCAGGTAAGCCGCGCACGAGCCCGCGTCGTAGCAGCCGAGCCCCTGGGCGAGCAGCGCCCCCGCCACCCCGGACAGCACGTCGCCGGTGCCGCCCGTGGCCAGCCACGCGGTGCCGGTGCCGTTGACGCGTACCGGCCGGTCCGGCTCGGCGACGACCGTGGTGGACCCCTTGAGCAGCACGGTCACCCCGAGGTCGGCCGCGGCGCCCCGGGCGTGCTTCAGCCGGTCGGCCTCGATCTCGTCGCGTCCGGCCCCCGTGAGCCGCGACAGCTCACCGGCGTGCGGGGTGACCAGCACGGGCGCGTCGCGGCCGAGCAGGTCGCGCTCCCGGGCGACGAGCGTGAGCCCGTCGGCGTCGATGAGCACGGGCACGTCACTCGCCAGCACCTGCGCGAGCATCTCGCGCGCCCAGTCGCCGGTGCCGAGCCCGGGGCCGACCACCCACGCCTGCACCCGGCCGACGCCGTCGAGCGAGGGCCGCTCCAGCTCCGTGATCACCGCCTCGGGCCAGCGGGAGCGCACCTGCGCCACCGGCTCGCCCGGACCGGCGTAGCGGACCATGCCGGCGCCGGCCAGCAGGGCCCCGCCCACGGCGAGCACGGCCGCGCCGGTGTACTGGTCGCTGCCGGCGACGACGCCGACCACTCCCCGGCGGTACTTGTCGCTCTCGGCCGCCGGGCGCGGCAGCAGGGCGGCCACGTCGGCGCCGGTGAGCCCGACGACGTCGGGGTCGGGCAGGTAGGGGCCGAGCCCGATGTCGACCAGCTCCACCTCGCCGGCCAGGGCGGCTCCCGGGTCGACGAGCAGGCCGGTCTTGCGCGCCCCCATGGTCACGGTGAGCGCGGCCTCGACGGCGGCGCCCTCCACCCGGCCGCTGCTCGCGTCCACGCCGCTGGGCACGTCCACGGCGACCGTGGGCGCCGCCGCGGCGTTGGCCGCCCGGGCGAGCCCCCAGTACGGCTCGCGCAGCGCCCCGCTCACCCCGATGCCGACCAGCCCGTCCACGATGAGGTCGGCCCGCTCGATCGCCTCCGCCCCGGCCTCCCGCCCCCCGGCCAGCAGGAACGCCTCCAGCCCTGCCTCGTGGGTCCTGCTGCCGGCGAGCACGGCCTCGACCCGGGCGCCGCGCCGGGCGAGCAGCGCCCCCGCGTACAGGGCGTCGCCGCCGTTGTCGCCGCTGCCGACGAGCAGGGTCACGCGGCTGCCGTACACCTTGCCGAGCATCGTCGCGCACGCGGCGGCGAGCCCGGAGGCGGCGCGCTGCATGAGCGTGCCCTCGGGCAGGCGGGCCATGAGCTGGTGCTCGGCGGCTCTGATCTGGTCGGCGGTGTAGGCGATGCGCATGATCCGAAGCTATCCCTCCGCGATCACGTAGGCCATGGCGACGCCCGCGTCATGGGTGAGGGAAAGGTGCCAGCGCTTGACGCCGAGCTCGTAGGCGACCTCGGCGGCGCGGCCGGTGATGTGCAGCTCGGGCCGGCCGCTCTCGCCACGGCGCACCTCGGCCTCCAGGTGGCCGACGCCCCTGGGGCCGCCGAGCGCCTTGGCCACGGCCTCCTTCGCGGCGAAGCGGGCGGCCAGCGACCGCACCGGCAGGTCGCGCTCGCGCTCGGTGAACAGCCGCGTCCGCAGGCCCGGCGTGCGCTCCAGCGTGGCCTCGAACCGGGCGATGTCCACCACGTCCACTCCGATGCCCAGGATCATGTCCCCAGGCTAGCCGCGTGCGCGCGGCGGCTCAGAACGCGCCGCGCTGCCACGGCCCCCAGATGGCGAACGACATGCCGTGCGTGGACTGGACGTTCACGTACAGGGTGTGGCCGCCGGGGCCGAAGGTGGATCCGGCGAACTCCGCGCCCGGGTCGCCCGCGACGGGCTCCATGCGGCAGAAGTCGAACAGCTCGCCGTGCCGGGTCAGGCCGCGCAGGAAGTTGTCGCCGTCGCCGTCCTCGCACAGCACGAGGGTGCCGCGGGGGCTGGCCGTCACGTTGTCGGGCAGGTCCAGGACGGTGGAGCGGGGCGACTCGTACACGAGCCTCAGCCGGCCGCTCCACGTCTCGTACGCCCACACCTGCCCGCGGCCCTTGCCGAAGCCGGAGGGGGCCGTGTCGCCCGGCGCGGTGGCGCCGCCCTGGGTGGAGACGAAGTAGACGGTGCCCTGGTGGTGGATCGCGCCTTCGAGCCGGGAGAAGATCGCGGCGCCCTTGGCCCGGCCCTGCCTGCCGACCGCCTGGACGGCCTCGTCGTTCGACGGTCTGCCGGTGAACCGCGGGTCGGGCTCGTCGATGTCCACCCAGGCGGTGGCGTAGGAGGCGCCGTGGCGCTGGCCGGCGGACAGGTCCTCGCGCGGGGAGCCCTTGACGGCCAGCATCTGCAGCTTTCCGCCGTCGAGGAGGCGGCCGGCCTTGAGCGGGTGCTCGGGCGGCAGGTAGCGGTAGAAGCCGGAGGGGAAGCTGAAGCAGTCCTCGGTGAGGTAGAGCGCGCCCGACCCGGGGTCGAAGGCGGCCGACTCGTGCGCGAACCGGCCGGCCGACCTGATCGGCCTGGCCGTCGCGGCGCCGGTCACGGGCACCTCGAAGATGTAGCCGTGCCTGCGGGTGAGCTTGGAGTTGTCGCCGCCGGAGTGGTCGTCGCCGACGTCGGGCCCGTTGACGGTCTCCTCGCAGCTCACCCACGCCTTCCAGGGCATGGGGCCGCCGGAGCAGTTGAGCATGGTGCCGTTGAGCGACGGAGCGGCCTTGAGCACTTCGCCGCGCCGGGTGACCTGGAGGGTGACGGTGCCGCCGCCCGCCATCGGGTCGTAGGCCTTGTCCTTGTCGCCGAACGCGCCGACGGGGCCGCCGACCTCGTGGTTGCGCACGAGGTACGCGGTGTCGCGCGGCCCCGCGAACGCCGCCATGCCGTCGTGGCGGCCGGGCACCGTGGAGCCGTCGGGGAACGCGCTGCCCGCCTCGTTGAAGGAGCGGTAGGCGAACCCGTCGGGCAGGTGGAGGCGCACCTCGCCGTCGCGCTTGTCGCGCACGGGCCGCAACGGGCCGTAGCCCTGCACCCGGACGGCTCCGCCCTTGTCGCCCGCGCAGGCGACGCCCGCGAACGGCCCGGCGATGCCGGCGGCGGCCGCCACGGCGGCCCTGGCCAGGAAGCGACGACGGTCCATGAACCCTCCCGGGGACACTGGCTTCCCCGAACAGTAGCCGCCCCTGCTCCCCGGCACGCCCGCTTTCGCGGAGATGACGACGGGGCGACGGACAGGGAACGCGCACCTTTCCCCGAACTGACTGTCGATAATCCCCACAGGTTCATCCACAGGCTGTGGACAACTCACCCACCCCGCCGACCCGGACGCGGGCGGCGTCGCTACGCTGCCTAGGTGAACAACGGCTACGTGGAACTGAGCAGGGAGCAGTGGAGCGATCTCCGCAAGAACACGCCCTTGACTCTCACCGCAGAAGAGCTGGAAGAGCTGCGCGGCCTCGACGACCCCATCGACCTGGTCGAGGTCACCGACATCTACCTCCCCCTGACCCGGCTGCTGAACCTGCACTACACGGGGTCCAAGCAGCGCAGTAGCGTGCTCAGCGCGTTCCTCGGCCACGCCGAGCGGCGGGTGCCGTACATCCTGGGCATCGCGGGCAGCGTCGCGGTCGGCAAGTCCACCACGGCGCGGCTGCTGCACACACTGCTGGCCCGCTGGCCCGAGCATCCGCACGTGGAGCTGATCACCACCGACAGTTTCCTCTACCCGAACGCGGTGCTGGAGGCCAAGGGCATCATGCACCGCAAGGGCTTCCCCGAGAGCTACGACCGCAGGGCGCTGGTCCGGTTCGTGGCGGAGGTGAAGGCGGGGGCGGCCGAGGTGAAGGCCCCCATCTACAGCCATCTGGAGTACGACATCGTCCCCGGCGCGAGCCAGAGCGTGAAAAGTCCGGACATCTTGATCATCGAGGGGCTGAACGTGCTCCAGCCGGCCCCGCCCACCGCGCTCGCGGTCAACGACTACTTCGACTTCTCCATCTACGTGGACGCCAAGGTCGAGGACATCCGCACCTGGTACGTCGAGCGCTTCCACAAGCTGCGCCGCACCGCCTTCGAGGATCCCAAGTCGTACTTCCGGTACATCGCCGAACTGTCCTACGAGGAGGCCACGAAGTTCGCCGTCGACGTCTGGCGCGACATCAACGAGCGCAACCTCGTCGAGAACATCGCCCCGACCCGGGGCCGTGCCGACCTCGTCCTGAAGAAGGGCGCCGACCACTCCGTCCGGAAGGTGCGGCTGCGCCGCACCTGACACCCGCCCCCCGCCATCGGCGAGAATGGCCCGATGCTCCACCTGCGACTGATCACCCCGTCCTCCCGCACCGCCGAGGTGACGGCGGTGCTGGAAGCGTGCGCGGGAGCCACCAACATCGTCGTCCTGCCCGGCGCCGCGCGTGAGCCGGCGGGCGACCTCGTGCTCGCCGACGTGGCCCGCGAGTCGGCCAACGAGGTGATCAGCGACCTGTCGTGGCTGCGTGAGGCCGGCTCGATCGCCGCCGAGGCCATCCACCTGTCCCTGTCCAGGGCCGCCGAGGAGGCGGTGGAGGAGGCGCCCGGCGCGCCCGACGACGCGGTCGTCTGGGAGGAGCTGGCCCAGCGGGTCCACTCCGACTCGCGCATCACCTGGGCATACCTCGTGTTCCTGGCGATCGCCGCGCAGATCGCCGCCATCGGCGTGCTCACCAAGTCCATCATCCTGATCGTCGGCGCCATGGTCCTCGGGCCGGAGTTCGGCGCGATCGCGGCCGTCTGCTTCGGGCTGCTGCGCCGGCGCTGGCGGCTGGTCACCGGCGCCTTGAGGACCCTGGTCGTGGGCTTCGCGGTCGCCATCGCCGTCACGGTCGCCTGTGCGCTCGTCTCGCGCGGGCTCGGCTGGATCGCCCCGTCGAGCCTGCTCGGCAACGACGAGGTCCAGTTCATCGTCAAGCCCGACCGGTGGTCGTTCATCGTGGCGCTGCTCGCGGGCGTGGCCGGAGTGCTGTCGATCACGGCCGGCAAGTCGTCGGCGCTCATCGGCGTCTTCATCTCGGTGACCACGGTGCCGGCCGCCGGCTACGCGGCCGTGGCGATCGCGCTCGGCGACTGGGCCGAGGTCTCCGGCTCCGTCCTGCAGCTCGCGGTGAACGTCGCCGGCATGGTGATCGCGGGCACCGCCACCCTCTGGGTGCAGCACAGATTCTGGCCTCAAGTAGGACGCACGTCCTCCGTGAGGCCGATGCCGCGGGGTCGCACCGGCGGGTAGTGTCCGGATCATGCACATCCTCGACACCGAGGGGCTGACCAAACGCTTCCCGACCGTCACGGCGCTCGACGGGCTCACCGTCACCACCGGCCCGGGCGTCACCGGCCTGGTCGGGGCCAACGGGGCGGGCAAGTCGACGCTGATCAAGATCCTGCTGGGGCTGCTCCCGCCCACAGCCGGCGGCGCGCGCGTGCTCGGCCTCGACGTCACGACACGCGGCGCCGACATCCGCCGGCTCGTCGGCTACATGCCCGAGCACGAGTGCCTGCCGCCCGACGTCTCGGCCACCGAACTGGTCGTCCACCTCGCCCGGATGTCCGGGCTCCCCCGCACGGCCGCCCGGGAGCGGGCCGCCGACGTGCTGCGTCACGTCGGGCTGGCCGAGGAACGCTACCGTCCGATCGGCGGCTACTCCACCGGCATGAAGCAGCGCGTCAAGCTCGCGCAGGCGCTCGTCCACGACCCCAAGCTCATCCTCCTGGACGAGCCGACCAACGGGCTCGACCCGCGCGGGCGCGACGAGATGCTGGCGCTGATCCGGCGCATCGGCGCCGAGTTCGGCATCAGCGTGCTGGTCACCTCCCACCTGCTCGGCGAGCTGGAGCGGGTGTGCGACCACGTGATCGTCATCGACGCCGGACGGCTGCTGCGCTCGTCCGCGATCGGCGAGTTCACCCAGACGACGCGCAGCGTCACGGTGGAGGTCGACGAGGGCACCCAGGCGCTGGCCGACCGGCTGGTCGAGCTGGGCCACGGCGTCGCCCCCCACGGCCGGATGCTGCTGGTCGAGGTCAGCGGCCCCGACACGCTCGACGCCATCCGTGACGCGACCGCCGACCTCGGCCTGTGCCTCATCCGGCTCGAACGCGGCCGGCAGCGCATCGAGGACGTCTTCAGGGAGGCCGCTGGTGTCTGAGATCTACGACATCGGATACCGCCACTACGACGGCCCCCGGCTCGGGCGCGGCCACACCACCCGGGCGCTCACCGTCCACAGCCTGCGCGGCGTGTTCGGCCTCGGCCGCCCGGCCCGCAGCAAGCTCGTGCCGTTCTCGCTGGCCGCGATCATGGTGCTGCCCGCGATCGTGTCCATCGCGATCATGGCGCTGATGCGGCGCGCGGGCATGAGCTACAGCGGCTATGCCGTGATCATGCAGGCCGTGGTGGCCATCTTCCTGGCCGCGCAGGCGCCCACGGTCGTGGCGCCCGACCTGCGCTTCCGCGTGCTGCCGCTCTACCTGTCGCGCCCGGTCACGATCACCGAGTACGTCGGCGCCAAGGTCGTCGCGATGACCGTCGCCCTCTACGCGCTGCTGGCGGTGCCGCTGACCGTGATGTTCGCCGGCGAGCTGCTGATCGACCTCCCCGGGCCGCCCCGCACCAAGGAATACGTGGGCGCCATGCTCACCGGGCTGCTGCTCGCGGTGCTGCTGGCGGCGTTCGGGCTGGCCATCGCCTCGCTGACGCCGCGGCGCGGGCTCGGCGTCGCCTCCGTGATCGCCCTCTACCTGCTGGCGTCGGCCTCCGTCCCGATCATGTACAGCACGCTGTTGTCCGCCGGCAACGACGCCGCCGCCCGGTGGGCCTGGCTGCTCAACCCGTTCTGGCTGGTGGACGCCGTCCAGGTGTGGGTGTTCGGCACGACGCCCAACTCCGAGGGCGGCTACCCCGGCGGGCCCGTGTCCTTCGTGATCGTGGTCCTGCTCATCGCCGCCGCCGTGGCGGCGCTCGCGCTCCGCTACCGAAAGGCGGCCTCGCGGTGAAGATCGAGCTGGCGCAGGTCTCGCGCTGGTACGGCAACGTCGTCGCGGTCAACGACGTGACCATGACCATCGGGCCCGGGGTCACCGGGCTGCTCGGACCCAACGGCGCGGGCAAGTCGACGCTGCTGCACATGATGGCCGGGTTCCTCGCGCCGTCGAACGGCACGGTCACGCTGGACGGCACCCGCGTCTGGAAGAACCACCAGGTCTACCGCCACATCGGCCTCGTCCCCGAGCGGGAGGGCGTCTACGGCTTCCTGACCGGCTGGCAGTTCGTGCTGTCGGCCGCCCGCCTCCACGGGCTGCCCGACCCGGTCGAGGCCGCCCGCAAGGCGCTGGCCACGGTCGAGATGGAGGAGCCCAAGGACCGGCGGGTCGAGACGTACTCCAAGGGCATGCGCCAGCGCGTCAAGGTGGCCGCCGCGCTCGTCCACGACCCGCCGGTGCTGCTGCTCGACGAGCCGTTCAACGGCATGGACCCGCGCCAGCGGCTGCACCTCATGGACCTGATCCGGTCGATGGGCGCCGCCGGCAAGACCATCCTGTTCAGCTCGCACATCCTGGAGGAGGTCGAGCGGGTCGCCCAGCACATCGAGGTGCTCGTCGCCGGCCGGCACGCCGCCTCGGGCGACTTCCGCGAGATCCGCCGGCTGATGACCGACCGGCCGCACCTGTTCCGCATCCGCAGCAGCGACGACCGGCGGCTGGCCGCGGCGCTCATGCTCGACGACTCGGCGGGCGGGGTCTCCCTCGGGCCCGACGGCCTGGAGGTGCGGGCCGTGGAGTTCCGCGGCTTCGCCCGGCTGCTGCCCCGCGTGGCCCGTACCGAGGGCATCAGCCTGCACGAGGTCTCCCCCGCCGACGAAGACCTCGAAAGCGTCTTCTCCTACCTGATCAACCGGAGCTCCTGACATGAACACAGTGGTTGCCGGGATCACCTATCGCGCACTGCTGGGGCGGCGGCGCATCGTGCTGCTCCTGCTTCTCCCCATGGCGCTCCTGGGCCTGGCCCTGCTGCTGCGGCTGATGGGGAGTGACGACCAGCGCTCGACCATGCTGCTCATGCAGAACTTCGCCATCGGCACCATGCTGCCTCTGCTCGGCCTCATCGCCGGCACGGGCGTCATCGCCCCCGAGATCGACGACGGCACGATCATCCACCTGATGTCCAAGCCGATCTCCCGGCCGGTCATCGCCCAGACCAAGTTCCTCGTCGCGGCCTCGCTGCTGGCCGTCTTCGCCGCCGTACCGACCTACGTCGCGGCCTGGCTGCTCGTGGGCAACGAGGACGCCATCGCGCCCGGCTTCGCCGTCGGCGCGCTCGTGGCGGGCATCGCGTACGCGGCGGTCTTCCTGCTGCTCGGCGTCGTCACGCGCCACGCGGTGACGATCGGCATCGTCTACGCCCTGGTCTGGGAGGGGCTGGTGGGCGGCTTCGTGCCGGGCGCCCGCAAGTTCTCCGTCCAGCAGTGGGCCCAGTCGATCGCCGACCAGATCTCCACCTCGCCGTTCCTCAAGGCCGACGTCACGCTCGGCTTCGCCGTACCGGCGCTGGTGATCGTCACGGTGGTGGCGGTCCTGTGGGCGGGACAGCGGCTGCGCGTCCTCTCCCTCACCGGCGACGAGTAGCCCGCCGCCGAGAACGAAGGAAAAGAGGGGTACGGCTCATGCCGTACCCCTCTTTCACTGCCTGGCTCAGGCGCAGGCCACCCGCACCACGTCGGCGAGACGCTCGGCCACCTTGGTGGCCTGGTCCTCCGAGGACGCCTCGACCATCACACGGATCATCGGCTCGGTGCCGCTCGGCCGGATCAGCACCCGGCCGGTGTCGCCCAGCTCGGCCTCCGCGTCGGCGACCGCCGACACGAGCTCGGCGGCCTTGGCCTTGCCCTTGTCCACGTCCTTGACGTTGATGAGCACCTGCGGCAACGGCGTCATGACCGAGGCCAGCTCGCGCAGCGACCGGCCCGAGGACGCCATCACCGACAGCATGTGCAGCGAGGTGAGCAGCCCGTCGCCCGTGGTGGCGTGGTCCAGCATGATCACATGCCCGGACTGCTCGCCGCCCAGGTTGTAGCCGTCGGCCTTCATCCGCTCCAGCACGTAGCGGTCGCCCACCGCGGTCTCCACCACGGTGATGCCCGCCTCGCGCATGGCCAGCTTGAAGCCCAGGTTGGACATCACGGTCGCGACCACGGTGTCCTTGGCCAGCGTGCCCTCCGCGTGCATCGCCGAGGCCAGGATCGCCATGATCTGGTCGCCGTCGACGACCGCGCCCGTGTGGTCGACCGCGAGGCAGCGGTCGGCGTCGCCGTCGTAGGCGATGCCGACGTCGGCTCCGCGCGAGATCACCACCTGCTGGAGCTTGTCCAGGTGGGTGGAGCCGTGGCCGTCGTTGATGTTGAGGCCGTCGGGGCGCGCCCCGATCGCCTCCACCTGCGCGCCGGCCCGCAGCAGCGCCTCGGGCGCGACCATGTGGGCGGCGCCGTGGGCGCAGTCGACGACGACGCGCAGCCCGTCGAGCCCGCCCCGCATCGTGGCCAGCACGTGGCTGATGTACCGGTCGGCCTCACCGTAGGCGTCGCGGACCCGACCGACGGCCGAGCCGACGGGGAAGCTCCAGTCCTCGCCCAGCCGCCGCTCGATCTCGTCCTCGACCGCGTCGGACAGCTTGAAGCCGCCGCGGGCCAGGAACTTGATGCCGTTGTCCGGCGCGGGATTGTGCGAGGCCGACAGCATGACGCCGAGGTCGGCGCCGAGCGCCGCGGTGAGGTGGGCGACGGCCGGGGTGGGCAGCACGCCGAGGCGCAGCACGTCCACACCGGACGACGCGAGGCCGGCGACCACAGCGGCCTCAAGGAATTCTCCTGAGGCACGCGGGTCCCGGCCTACGACCGCTATCGGACGGCGTCCGGTAGCGGTGAACGCGCCGGCATCGCCGAGGACGTGAGCCGCCGCGACCGAAAGGTCCATGGCGAGCTCCGCCGTGAGGTCGCGCCCAGCGACCCCACGCACCCCGTCGGTGCCGAAAAGACGCGCCAATTTAGCGCTTGCTGTACTGCGGAGCCTTGCGGGCCTTCTTGAGGCCGTACTTCTTCCGCTCCGTGGCGCGGGCGTCACGGGTGAGGAAGCCGGCCTTCTTCAGCGGCGGGCGGTTGACCTCGACGTCCAGGATCGCCAGCGCGCGGGACAGGCCCATGCGCAGCGCACCGGCCTGGCCGGTCACGCCGCCGCCGTCGATGCGGGCGATGACGTCGAACGCCTCCTCCGCACCGAGCACCACGAAGGGCTCGTTGACGATCTGCTGGTGCACCTTGTTGGGGAAGTAGACGTCCAGCGAACGCCCGTTGATCGTCCACTTGCCGGTGCCGGGGACGATGCGCACGCGGGCGATCGCCTCCTTGCGGCGGCCGGTGCCGTACGAGTTGCCCGTGGTGACGGGCTTGCGCACGGGGGCGTCAGCGCTGGCGGCGGATTCGGTGGTGTACTCGGAAGGGAACTCCTCGCTGGAGAAGTCTTCCACCTCGGCCTCGACGGCCGTCTCGACACCGGTGGGCTCAGCCACGGTTCTCCTCTAACTCTTTCGAAGTACTACTGGGCGATCTGGGTGATCTCGAACGGCACCGGCTGCTGGGCCTGGTGCGGGTGCTCGGAACCCGCGTAGACCTTCAGCTTCTTGGCCATCTTCCGGCCGAGGGAGTTCTTCGGCAGCATGCCCTTGACGGCCTTCTCGACCGCCTTGTCCGGCCGCTTGTCCATGAGCTCGCCATAGCTGACGGAACGCAGACCGCCCGGGTAGCCCGAGTGGCGGTAAGCCTTCTTCTGCTCACGCTTGTTGCCGCTGAGCGCGATCTTGTCGGCGTTGATGACGATGACGAAGTCACCGGTGTCGACGTGATTGGCGAAGATCGGCTTGTGCTTGCCGCGGAGCAGGGTCGCGACGTGGCTGGCCAGCCGGCCCAGCACGACATCGGTCGCGTCGATGACGTACCACTGACGCTGGACGTCGGCGGGCTTCGGTGAGTACGTGCGCACGGTCGTAGCCTTCTTTATGCTCGCGTCTTCGGCGCGCTGCCGGATGCGGCAGCGCTGGGTTCGGTCGGTGCGGGCACACGACGGCCCGGACCTTCCGTCTCCACAAGGATGGGAGATGACGCCGGACGCGCCGCGCATCGGTCACGCAGGACCTATGCACACAACGAACGATTAGGCTACCCGCCCTGAGGGGCGCAGGTCAAAAGACCGGTAACCTCGCACGATTCTACCCGACCGGCTGCCCGACCACAGAACGGTTCTATTTCGGTTCCCGGCAATCCCTTCTTTACCAGGACCCCACATCTCTATCGTTGGTGGCGGTATGTGGCAGAGTTCTCACCCCCGGCACACCCAGCGGAGCGCACGGCGCCGGAGTCACCTGGGGGCGCTGGTCTGCCTCATGGCCGCGCTGTTCTTCGCGGGCGTGCTGCTGGGGACGCGGATGGGCGACGGCGCCGAGCCGACCGGCCACATCTACCTCAGCGAGACCGCGCCGCCCGTCGCCACCCCCACGCCGAAGCCGACGCCCAAGCCGGCGCGTCCCCGCGCCGACCGGATCCCCCGCTCCACCACCACGGCCACGGCGATGCCGCGCGGGCGCAGCCGCGTCCAACCCTCCAAGACGCCGACCGGCGACCTCGTCCCCGGCTACACCGCCGGCGACCCGGTGCGCGTGCTCGGCGGCGACCAGGTCCTGCAGGTCCTGCCCGCCATGGCCGCGAAGGTCGTCGGCCTCACCAACACCGCCCGTACCCGGCACGGCTGCGCCCCGCTGCGCGTCGACGGCAGGCTCACGCGCTCGGCCCGGGCCCACTCGACGGAGATGGCCCGCAGCGGCCGCTTCGAGCACGGGTCGCCCGACGGCGCGTCACCGTGGGACCGCATGGAGCGCGCCGGGTACCGCGCCGGCGCGGCCGAGAACATCGGCCGCGGCTACGCCTCACCGGAGGAGGCCGTGCAGGGCTGGCTCGACAGCCGCGACCACCGCCAGAACATCCTCAACTGCCGCATCCGGGCCATCGGCGTCGGCGTCGTGTCCGGCCCCGGCGGACCGTGGTGGACGCAGGACTTCGGATATTCCTGACGACCTCGCGGTAATCTCGCCCGCATGGGTTTTCCCGACGACAGCGAGAGCAGCACCCAGCGGCTCGCCGGCCGCTTCCGCAGGAAGCGTGACGACGCCCCTGGGCCCGAGGCCGCCCCCACCCCCGAGACCAGCGCCTTCGCGACCCCCGAGACCAGTGCCTTCGCGACCCCCGAGACCAGCGCCTTCGCGCGTCCGCCGTACCAGGACAAGGCGCCCGCGCAGCCCGCGCCCGTCGTCGAGGAGCCCCGGCGCCAGGAACGCCGCGCCACGTGGAGCCCGTACGCCGAGGGCCCGAAGTCGCGCGGTCCGCTCTGGTTCACCCTGGGCGGCGTCGCGGTGCTCGCCGCGCTCGTGGTCGGGCTGATCATGATGTTCAAGGCCGGCTCCGAGTCGACCGCCATCGCCCCGACCCGCACCTCCGCGCCGCTGCCGACGACGCCGCCCGGCAAGTTCGGCTACGCGGCCGACCGGTCCACGGACCCCGAGCCGCTCACGGTCAAGGAGCTGTTCCCGACCAAGAAGTTCGCCTCGTCGGGACACTCGTACGAGATGACCATCACCAGCAAGCTCAAGAAGTGCGGCGACGGCGCGCTCGGCAGCAAGCTGCAGAAGGCCCTCAAGTCCGGCAAGTGCACCCAGCTCATCCGGGCCAGCTTCCGCGACAAGGCGGGCAAGGTCATCGGGACCGTCGGCGTGGCCAACCTCAAGACCGGGAAGAACGCCACCAAGGTCGCCTCCGCCGGCAGCCAGAGCAACTACGTCAAGCCGCTGCCCGGCAAGGACTCGGTCACCAAGCTGGTCGGCTCCGGCAGCGGCGGCGCCCAGGTGTGGGCGCACGGCCACTACGCGGTCATGATCTGGTTCCAGAACAAGGACGGCAGCAAGCCCGACAAGAAGAGCCAGAAGGCCATCATGGGGGCGGCCGTCGAGATCACCAAGGCGACGGTGTTCAAGGCGCTCGACCAGCGCTCGCTGACCGGCCACCCTGCCTGAAACCCGCCTTTCACCCGACAAGGTCACAAAGCACTCACCTGATGCCGCCGGGAACGCCCATACCGCCATGACGATCTCCCGACTCTCGCTAGGCTCGCCCTTATGCGTGGCCAGGAACCTGGGTCTGAGCACGATCACGGAGACGCCGGCGACCCGGCGGCGCCGGCGACGCCACCGCCGAGCTTCGGCCGGCCCGCTGAGCGACGCGCCTCCTCACCGCCGCCCCCGTCCCGTGAACCGTCCGACGTGACGGGGCGCGAGCGTCCCCCGTACACGTGGGGCCCACCGCCGCTGCCGTCCTCCACCCGGGGGAGCGGTGAGCAGCCGGCCACGCCGCCGCCGTACGGTGAGTCGCCTCATGGGCGGTCGCCCTATGGCGGGGGTGGAGAGCACGCGGGCGGCGCGCATCCGTGGGAGGTGCCCGGAGGAGACGCGGCCCCCTACGACTGGTACGCGGACCCCTCCGCACCCGGCCCCACGCACCCGGAGACGACGGACCCGTCGCGACCGCCGCATGTCGCGTACCCGGGGCCGAACGCGGGGGCGTCGCACCCGGCGCATCCCACGTCCCCGCAGAGCCCTGCCCAGGCGTTCCCCCAGGGCGGTCCCTCGGCGTTCCCCCAGGGCGGCGCCCCGGGACATCCGCAGGGCGCGGCCCCGGCCGACGACGCCACGCCGTGGGCCACTCCCGAGCCTGACTCCTGGACCACCGACCCGTCCGCCACCTGGCCCGCCCCCGAGCCGGGCCCCTGGCACGTACCCGAGCCGGGCCCCTGGCACGTACCCGGCTCTCAGCCTCCCTCGGAGCACCCGACGGGAGCCGCACCGAACTCACCGGGACAGCCGTCACCGCCGGCACATGCGTATCCCACGTCCCCGACCGACTCGCCGCCCCAGGCGGGATCGCCAGACCGGACGGGACTCACCGCGCAGGCGGGACCAGACCCGCAGTCGGGAGCAGTCCCGCAGCCGGGAGCAGCCGGTCCTGCCGGGCAGGCGGTCCCTCCCACGCAGGCCGGACCAGCCGGACAGGCGGGACCGCCCACGCAGGCCGGATCACGGGAGCAGCCTCCGCCCTGGGCGGCCGACCCGGTCGTGCCCGGCGCGCCGCGCTGGGAGCCGCCGCCTGCCTTCACGGCCGCGGCGGCGGGTATGCAGGTGTGGCCCGCCCCCGTCGCCGACCCGCCCGCCATGCCGCCGTGGCCCGCCGCCACAGGCGAACCCGTGCCCGGCCTCGACAACGACGAAGCCCTCACCACGGACCGCCCGGCCCCGAACCACCCGACACCGACGGGCCGTCCGGCCTCCGGCGTTCCCGACCCCGCATCCGGTTTCGGCACGTCCTCGGGTGCTCCCGCCTTCCCTGGCGCTCCGGCCGCCGGCACCTTCGACCCCAACACCACGGCCCCCCACACGCCGGCGCCTCCGTACGGCTCCACCGGCCACCCCTCAGGCCCTCACCCCGTGACCCTCCAGAGCGGCGACCGACCACACGCCCCAGGACCCCACGGATCAGGCCCCCAGAGCTCAGGCCACCAGAGCTCAGGGCCGCACAACTCAGGAGCGCACAGCCCAGGACCGCAGGGGTCGGGACCGCAGGGATCGGGACCGCAGGGATCGGGACCGCACCACGTGGGCCCTCAGACCGCCCACACCCCGCCCCCACGCGCCTTCGACCCCAACGCCACGCAGCCGGACGTGTTCGACTCCGACCTGACAGCCCCTCACCCCATCGAGGCCGGCCGTCCCCGCGCCGCCCAGCCGACCGGAGCGACGCCAAGCCCCTCAGGCCCTCCGACGGGTCCCGGCGCTCCCCATGAGTCCGCCGCCCACGGCGGTCCGCACACCCCGGCCTCGGTCACTCCCCAGGGCCCCGCTCAAGGCGGACCGCACACACCCGCGCCCGGTGCTCCTCAGGGGATTGCCCAAGGCGGACCGCACCCCCCGGTCCCCGGTGTGCCGTCCTCGGCCGCCCCGCACACACCCCACGTCAAGAGCGCCGGCCACACTCCCGGCTCCGCTCCGGCGGGTTGGCCCGGAGCGGACGCGAACGACACCATCCCCGCCGGACCACACCCGTCCATCCCCGGGGAGACCGTCCCCCACCTGACCCGCCCGGCCACTCCCGGCGCGCCACCACAGCCCCAGCCGCAGCAGGCTCACTCGCCACAGACCGGCCCTCAGCAGGCTGCCCCCTCCCAAACCGGCCTCTCACAGGCCGGGACACCTCAGGCCGGAGCACGTCAGGCCGGGGCACCTCAGGCCGGGGCACCTCAGACCGGGACACCTCAGACCGGGACACCTCAGACCGGCTTCCCGCAGGCCACACCACCGCAGGCTCAGCAAGGCGCCCCTACCGGCATCCACCCCGGCGAGCAGGCAGGCCCCGCCACGCCCTCCGGCGGCCACCCCGCCGCGCCCGGCGACTCGTCGCACCACCCCCACGGTGTACGCCCCGCCGAGCCCAACGACGTCCCCGTCTGGCCGCCCGTCGAGCACCACGGCCACCCCCAAGGGGCCACCGCTCCACAGGCACAGACCGGCGCCCCTCAGGCCACCACGCCCACGACAGGGGGCCCGCACACGCCCGCCACCTCTCCAGGAGGAACCCCCTCACCCGGCGGAACCCACCCCGCCCCGGGCCGGCCCACGGCCCCCCACCCGGTCCCCCAGGCCCCAGGCCATCCCACGGCCGCCCACCCCCCGAACGGCCAGACCCCGCTGGGCCCAGCCGCCCAAGGCCCAGCCGCCCAAGGCCAGACCACGCCTGGCCAGCCCACCTCCGGCCAGGCGGCACAGCAGCAGAGCACTCCCGGACAGCCGGCCCCCAACGGGCATGACGCCGCCCGCCCGCCCGGCGGCTGGCCGCCCCCGCCCCAGACCGAGGAGCAGCGCCAGGAGGAGCAGCTTCCCGAGCTGCCCTTCGGCCGCGACATGTGGGGCAGGCCGAGCAACCCGCCGCCCCGCTCCCCGCTCTCGCCCGCGTCGTTCGACCTGCCCGCCTCGGCGCCGACCCGGATCGGCGGTCACCCGCTGGGCGCGTTCAAGCAGCCGCCGGCCTCGCCCGCGCCCCCGGCCGCCCAGCCCAGCAAGGCCAAGCGGGCCGTCCTGGCCGTCGTCGGCGTTCTCGTCCTCGGAGGCGTCGCCACGGGTGGCTTCTTCGCGTACAAGTCGCTGAGCGCGCCCGCGTCCACGGCCGCCGGCAAGCGGACCTCGGCTCCCGCCTCCGCGCCGCCCTCGTCCGCGCCGACCGGCTCGGCACCGACCGAATCGGCGCCGACCGATTCCGCGCCGACGGCGGCGTCACCCACGGCGAGCACGTCGCCGGGCGCAACGGCGGCGACCATGCTCGACTCCGAGGCGACGGACAAGCGCAAGCTGTCGCTGTCCGAGGCGTTCGGGGAGAAGAAGGTGGAGGCGGCCGGCACCACGTTCTCCCGGGTCGAGACGGACATGGAGAACGACTGCCGCAAGGCCGCCGCGGGACCGTTCGCCGAGGCGCTGCACGACCAGAAGTGCAGCAGGGTGCTGCGGGCGACGTACGTCGACAGCAAGCGCCGTTACGCAGTGACCAGCGGCATCGCGGTGCTCCCCAGCAAGGACGCCGCCATGCGCGCCGACCAGTCCAAGAACCTGGGCCGCAACCTGTGGTTCCGCGCCCTCCCGGGCCCCGGCGGCTCCGGCGGCGAGCGCGTGGACATCGCGGGCGGCTACGCGGCGGGCCTGGTGTGGGGGCGCTACATCGTGTTCAGCTACGCCACCTACGCCGACGGCCACACGCCCGCGGCCAAGGACCGGACGCTGGGCAAGGTGAGCGACGCCTTCCGCGACGAGATGTCCCTCGTCCTGGAGCGCCGCATCTCCAACGACTGACCCGGCCAAACCGCCCGCACCCCGAACGACCGACCCACCCAAACCGCCCGCACCTCCAACGGCTGGCCCGGACGAAGCGCCCGCACCTGGAACGGCCCACACGGCCGCTGCCCACACCTCTCGGGCGGCGGCCGGCCCGTCAGAGGGTGCGTACGCGTCGCGTCGCGGCGGCGCGTACCGCCAGCTCCTCCGCCGGCGGGTAACGGACCTCCTCCAGGCACAGGCCGTGGGCGGGCGCGACATGCACCCCGCTGTCCCGTACGGCCCCCGCCAGCACCTGCCCCGGCCACGCGACCGGCCGGCGACCATCGCCCACGGCCAGCAGCGCGCCCACGAGCGCCCGCACCATCGAGTGGCAGAACGCGTCAGCCACCACGGTCGCCACCAGCAGCCCGTCCTCCTGCCGCACCCACCGCAGCCGGTGCAGCTCGCGGATCGTGGTGGCCCCCTCGCGCTTCTTGCAGAACGCCGCGAAGTCGTGCTCGCCCAGCAGCCGCTCGGCGGCGGCGTTCATGGCGTCGAGGTCCAGCGGGCGGTTGTGCCATACGACCTCGCGCCGCCGCAGCGGGTCTCCCCCGCCGGGCGCGTCGGTCACCCGGTACGCGTACCGGCGGGACAGAGCGGAGAAACGCGCGTCAAAGCCCTCAGAAGCCACGGAGACCCGATGAACCCGTACATCAGGCGGAAGTACCCCAGCCAGCCGTCGCACGAGCGTGGCGAGGCGCTCATCCACGTCCAGCGGCAACTCCTCGACCGCCGCCTCGCCGTCGGCGTCCTGCCCCGCGCCCTCCCCAGCGGCGTCCGGCCGCGCATCCTCTCCGTCGACGCCCCGACCCACATCGTCTCCGTCGACGCCCGGACCCACATCGTCTCCATCGGCATCCGGGCCCGCGCGCTCCGCGGTGACCGCGAGATCCCCGCCACCCGCCGGCACCGGCCCCTCCCCGCCGACCGATCCGGCCGCTACGACCGATCCCCCACCGACGACCGATCCCGCGCCGGCGGCCGGGCGGCGGCGGTTGCGGTCGAGCTCGGACAGACAGCCCACCGCGACATCCACGTGCGCCACCTGGTGCCGCGCGTGCACCCCGGCGTCGGTCCGTCCCGCCACCGTCAGCGCGGGCGGGCCGGCCAGGCGCAGGATCCGGCCGAGCGCCTGCTCGATCTCCCCCTGGACGGTACGCCGCCCCGGCTGGCGGGCCCAGCCGGAGAAATCGGTGCCGTCGTACCCGAGGTCGAGGCGGAGCCTTACCACGAGTTACCTCCCCGAGCCGCGCACCAGCACGGCAGAAATCACCACAGAACCACGGAAACGCGAACCGGGCCCGGCACCCCGTGAGGGAGCCGGGCCCGCGACATCTGCGGCCTGAAGGATCAGGCCTCGTCCTTCTTCGCCTCGGCCGAAGCGTCGGCGTCGGCGGCCTCGGCGGCGGGCGCCTCGTCGGCGGCCTGAGCCTCGGCGGGAGCCTCGGTCTCCTCCGCCGGAGCCTCGTCCTCGGCCTTCGCCGGAGCGGCGGCCGGGGCAGCGGCGGCGGGGGCCTCGGAGCGGGAGACGCGAACCGGGTTCAGCGGCTCGGTCACCAGCTCGATGACCGCCATCGGAGCGTTGTCACCCTTGCGCGGCCCCACCTTGGTGATGCGGGTGTAGCCGCCCGGACGCTCGGCGAACGTCGTCGCGAGCTCCGTGAACAGGTGGTGGACGACGCCCTTGTCCTTGACGACCTCGAGGACCTGGCGACGGTTGTGGATGTCGCCCTTCTTCGCCTTGGTGATCAGGCGCTCCGCCACCGGGCGGAGGCGCTTGGCCTTGGCAACCGTGGTGCGGATCTTGCCGTGGCGGAACAGGTCCGTGGCCAGGTTGGCCAGGATCAGCCGCTCGTGGGCAGGGCTGCCGCCAAGACGTGCGCCCTTGGTGGGCTTGGGCATTGCGTTCTCCTTGTGAGTTAACCCGCTCCGGCCGTACCAGGTACCGGAGTCGGGCCGGAGGCACCCGTCGGGTGCCGTCCGTTCCTGTCACACCCGCGCGGGCGGACGAGCCGCCCGGCGCGGGAGGGGTGCGAGAGACCTCGCGAGGCTCAGTACTGCTCGGTCTCGACGTACGCGCTGTCGTCGTCGTCGTAACCGGCGCCGGCCACCGCGCTCGGGTCGAACCCGGGCGGGGAGTCCTTGAGCGCCAGCGACATCTCGTGCAGCTTCTGCTTGACCTCTTCGATCGACTTGGCGCCGAAGTTCCTGATGTCCAGCAGGTCCTGCTCGCTGCGGGCGACGAGCTCACCCACGGTGTGGATGCCCTCGCGCTTGAGGCAGTTGTAGGACCGGACGGTCAGGTTGAGCTCCTCGATCGGCAGCGCCAGGTCGGCCGCCAGGGCGGCGTCGGTCGGCGACGGGCCGATGTCGATGCCCTCGGCCTCGACGTTGAGCTCGCGGGCCAGGCCGAACAGCTCGACGAGGGTCTTACCGGCGGAGGCCACCGCGTCGCGGGGCTTCATGGCCGGCTTGGTCTCGACGTCCAGGATGAGGCGGTCGAAGTCGGTGCGCTGCTCGACTCGGGTGGCCTCGACCTTGTAGGTGACCTTGAGCACCGGCGAGTAGATGGAGTCGATCGGGATGCGACCGATCTCCTGGCCGGGCTGCTTGTTCTGCGCGGCGGAGACGTAGCCGCGACCGCGCTCGACGGTCAGCTCCATCTCCAGCTTCGCCTTGCCGTTCAGCGTGGCGATGCGCAGCTCCGGGTTGTGCACCTCGACACCGGCCGGCGGCGCGATGTCGGCGGCGGTGACCTCGCCGGGGCCCTGCTTGCGCAGGTACATCACGACCGGCTCGTCGTGCTCCGAGGAGACGACCAGTTCCTTGAGGTTGAGGATGATGTCGGTGACGTCTTCCTTGACCCCGGGAACGGTCGAGAACTCGTGCAGCACGCCCTCGATCCGGATGCTCGTCACGGCCGCGCCCGGAATGGACGACAGCAGCGTGCGGCGGAGCGAGTTGCCGATGGTGTAGCCGAAGCCCGGCTCCAGCGGCTCGATGATGAACCGGGACCGGGTGTCGTCGATCGACTCTTCGAGAAGAGTCGGACGCTGAGCGATCAGCATGGGGTTCTCCCCTGGTCGTGTGGCGACCGCTATATGACGCCACTCCGATATACAGCCTAAATGGCGTACGGCGGGCCGTACGCCATTCAGCGGGCGAGGACTACTTGGAGTAGTACTCGACGATCAGCTGCTCCTGGACCTGGGTGTCGATCTGCTGGCGGACCGGCAGCTGGTGAACCAGGACGCGGAGCTTCTCCGGCACGACGCCCAGCCAGGCCGGGACGGTGCGCTCGCCGGCGGTGGCGCGGGCCACCTCGTACGGCATGAGGCTGCGCTTGTTCTCGCGGACCTCGATGATGTCGTGCTCGCGCACGCGGTACGACGGGATGTCGACCTTCTTGCCGTTCACCAGGAAGTGGCCGTGACGGACCTGCTGGCGGGCGGCGTCGCGCGACTGGGCGAAACCGGCGCGGTAGACGACGTTGTCGAGGCGGGTCTCCAGGATCTGGAGCAGCACCTCACCCGTCTTGCCGGTCTTGCGGGTGGCTTCCTCGTAGTAGTTGTGGAACTGCTTCTCGAGGACGCCGTAGATACGACGGGTCTTCTGCTTCTCGCGAAGCTGAAGCTGGTACTCGGACTCCTTCGGACGTCCGCGACCGTGCTCACCCGGCGGGTAGGGACGGATCTCGATGGGGCACTTGGCGGACTCGCACTTGCTGCCCTTCAGGAAGAGCTTCGTCTTCTCGCGACGGCAGAGCTTGCAGTCCGCGCCCGTGTAACGAGCCATTTCTCAATATCTCCTGGGATCAGACGCGGCGGCGCTTCGGCGGACGGCAGCCGTTGTGCGGGACCGGGGTGACGTCCTGGATCGACCCGACCTCGAGGCCGGTGGCCTGGAGGGAACGGATCGCGGTCTCGCGGCCGGAGCCCGGACCCTTGACGAAGACGTCGACCTTCCGCATGCCGTGCTCCATGGCGCGGCGGGCGGCGTTCTCGGCGGCCATCTGGGCGGCGAACGGGGTGGACTTACGGGAGCCCTTGAAACCCACGTGGCCGGCGCTGGCCCAGGAGATCACGTTCCCGTTGGGGTCGGTGATCGAAACGATCGTGTTGTTGAACGTGCTCTTGATGTGGGCGTGCCCATGAGCGACGTTCTTCTTCTCCTTGCGGCGCACCTTCTTCGGCGCACCCTGACGGCTCTTAGGAGGCATCCTTCGCCTTCACTCCTGAGGTGTTCGGTCTCGCGGCTGCTGAGAGCGGTCGTGCCGGCCCGGCCCCCGCCGGTCACGGCTGTGGGGCCCAGGCGCCGGCCGCTTCAGTGCGGACTACTTCTTACCGGGCTTCTTCTTGCCGGCCACGGTCTTCTTCTTGCCCTTGCGGGTGCGCGCGTTGGTCTGCGTGCGCTGGCCGTGGACGGGCAGGCCCTTGCGGTGCCGGATGCCCTGGTAACAGCCAATTTCGATCTTGCGACGGATGTCGGCCTGGACCTCGCGGCGCAGGTCACCCTCGATCTTGAAGTTCGCCTCGATGTAGTCACGCATCGGGACGAGCTCGTTGTCGGTGAGCTGGTGCACACGCATGTCGCCGCTGACACCGGTCGCCTGGAGGATCTCCTGGGCGCGGGTGCGGCCGATTCCGTAGATGTAGGTGAGAGCGATCTCCAGCCGCTTCTCGCGGGGGAGGTCGACGCCAACCAGGCGGGCCATGGTCGGGCATTCTCCTTCTTTGTGGCGGAGGTCTTACGCCTCATCTCCCCTCCCCATGCCCGGGGTGAGGGCCCCGGCCTCCGACCGGGGGTCTCCTGAGTGGTACGGCCATCCGTGCCGGTACGAGGCCGGGCCTCGCGCGGCACGCCGCCTGCTCAGGTGTGAAGCGTTACCACTGACTTCAGGCTCCTCATGCGTCGAGCCCGCTCCCTGGAATCGGGGCGGACTCGGAGAAGCCTTGCGGCGACTAGCCCTGGCGCTGCTTGTGGCGCAGGTTGTCGCAGATCACCATGACGCGACCGTGCCGGCGGATCACCTTGCACTTGTCGCAGATCTTCTTGACGCTCGGCTTTACCTTCATTGTCCTTCGTGTTCCTCAGACGTCTTCACTTGTATCGGTAGACGATCCGCCCACGACTGAGGTCGTAGGGGCTCAGTTCCACGACCACCCGGTCGTCAGGCAGGATCCGGATGTAGTGCATCCGCATCCGTCCGCTGATGTGGGCCAGGACCTTATGGCCGTTGTCGAGCTGCACCCGGAACATGGCGTTCGGGAGCGACTCGACCACAGTGCCCTCGATCTCGATGGCGCCGTCTTTCTTGGCCAAAATCCCTCGCGTTTCACTGATCGATCGTCTGAGGCTCCGGTTCACTAGCAGCCGCGACCTTCACGCTTCGAAGAGAGCGGCGTCCGGCAAAGGACGCCGACGCGTGGTAGTCATAGTGAGCCGACTAAGGAGTGTACGACACCTGAGCCAAAAACGCGAAACGCGTGCCAGGTGTCCTGACACAACCACGGATCAGTTTACCCCACGGCGGGCGCGTCGTGACCCCGTCCGCGCCACCGTCACCGCATCGCGTCCTTCCCCGGAAGCCCTCGGACAGCGGTCCTCCGGACGGTCGGGCAGGCCCTAGGTTCACTGCCATGCGGATTCTCGACCCCACGCTCCACCCCACCATGGACGCCTACCGTACCTGCGAGTTCACCACCCTCGGCCGCGACGGCACGCCCCTGACCTGGCCGACCGCGTTCCACCGCCGCGCCGACGGCACGCTGCTGGTGACGACGTCGCTGGCCTTCGCCCAGAAGGCGCTGAACGTACGCCGCGACGGCCGGGTGGCGATGCTGTTATCCGATCCCACCGGCAGCGGCCTGAGCGACCCGCCCCAGTTGCTCGTCACCGGCACCGCGGTCTGCCCGGAGGAGATCGTCACCAGCCCGGCGGGGGACGAGGCGTACTGGAGCATGCTCTTCGAGCGGCAGCCCGACAGCCGGAAGTACGTGACCGGCCTGGCCCGCCGGCTCATGGACTGGTACTACATGCGTCTGCTCATCGTCGTGACCCCGGCCGAGGTGCTGTCCAGGCCACCCCTCGCCCGGCTCTCCCCCACCCCGGCGGCGTCGGGGCCGAGCGCTCTGCTGGGCGCGGCGCTGCTGTCCGCGTACCCCACGGCTGTCCTGGGCGCCCGGGACGAGACGGGCGCGCCGCTGCTCGCCCGCACCCGCGTCACGCCGGCGCAGGGCGGCTACGCCGTGCGGGCTCCGGACGACCGGCCGCCGGTCGCGGGCCCGGCCAGCCTCCTCGTCCACCGGCATGACGAACGGCTCGCCGCGATGCACAACGCACTCGTACGCGGGGAGCTGCGCCGCGACGGCGACGGCTGGCTGTTCGTCCCCACCAGGGTCGTCGCGCCCACGGGGTCCGGTGGCCCGCTGGACATGGTCGGCACGCTGCGCCGGGCGCGCCGGGCCACCCGCGCCTATCTCGACCGCCGCGGGCTGCCCCGCCCCCAGGTGGCCTGGCCCGAGTTCCAGGCCCTCGCCGCTGCGGCGTCCCGTACCGGCGGCTGACGAGCCGTCCGGCACACAGCCGGCGCCGGCCGGCCCGCGGCACTGGCCCCGGCCGGCGCGGGGCACTGGCCACGATCGGCGCGCGGCACCGACCACGATCGGCGCGGGGCACCGGCCCCGGCCGGCGTGCGGCTCACACGCGGAGAAGGCCCGCCGACGGGAGGTCGGCGGGCCTTCTTCGGGGGTCGGGGCCGGGCCGCGGGGAGAGACGCGTCCCCGGCCGGGACGAGCGCGAGCTGAGGGGCGGGCGTCAGCGGCCGGCATCAGTAGATGCGGTACACCTTGCCGCAGTCGTTGAACTTGCCGCCCCAGCAGGTGTACGTGTACACGCTCTTGAGCCCCTTCTTCGACCAGGTCTCGCTGTGCGAGCCGTCCCAGGGGCGGAAGAACTTGCCACCGCCGCCGCCCTTGAACTCGTAGCGGAACCAGATGTAACCGGACCTCGGGGTCGACTCCTTGCCGTACCACTTGGTGTAGACCCGGCCGTGCGACTTCCAGGTGTAGCCGAAGGTGTAGGCCTTGTGGCTCTGGGAGTAGAACTTGCCCCACTTGTGGACACTCTGAGCGGTCGCGGTCGCGGTCGTCGCCGTGGTCGCGGTGGTCGCGGTGGCGGCCTGGGCGGCGGGGGCGGTCAGGGCGAGGCCGGCGGCGAGGGAGCCGGCGAGGGCGGCCGTCGCGATGAGCTTGCGCATCTCTTCCTCCGATGAGTCGGTGCTTCTCGACGCGACTCACGTTAGGAAGATTCGGCTGTCCGATCTGTGGAGGAATACGCAGAGTGCACTAGTGCACACTTCACCGCTTCTGCGAGGACCCGCCCGGGCCTAAGATCGTGCTCACCAGCAGCACGACACCCCACGGCCCCATGACCCACAGCGGCCACGGGTAGATCCAGTGGTCGGCCGTCACGCTGACGATCAGCCAGATCACCCAGTTGATCGAGCTGGCCATGGCCCAGGCGCCCCAGGCGGCGCGCATGCCGGCGTGCGCCTTGGCCTTCTTCGCGGCTTCCTTCTCGCTCTTCTTGGCGAGCTGCCGGTGGCGCAGGTCCACATCGGGCAGGTCCGAGGTCAGCCGCTCCAGCTCGCCGTACGTCTTGCTCTGGTAGAGCTGCTCCAGCCGCTCGTTGAACTCGTCCATGCTGATCCGGCCTTGCGCGGTGTGCTCCCGGAGCACGGCGGCCACCCGGTCGCGATCCGAATCGGAGGCACGCATCTCGGGGCTCTGTGCCATACCACCACTCCAGGTCAGTTATGCGGCTGCGCCAGGCGCGATTCGCCCCCGTCCAGGGCGGTAAGCACCCAAGGACCATTATGTGTCACGGCGACGCTGTGTTCGAAGTGTGCGGAGGACTTGCCGTCGATCGTGACGACGGTCCAGTCGTCGGCCAGCACGCGGGTCCGCGCGGTGCCCAGGTTGACCATCGGCTCGATGGCCAGGCACATGCCCTCCTCCAGGACCGGGCCCTTGCCGGGCCGGCCGTGGTTGGCGATCCACGGGTCCATGTGCATCTCGGTGCCGATGCCGTGGCCGCCGTACTCCGGCGGGATGCCGAAGCGGCCTTGCGCCTTGACGTACCGCTCGATCTCGTAGCCGATGTCGGACAGATGGCGGCCCGGCGTGAGCGCGGCGATGCCGCGCCACATGGCCTCCTCGGTGATCCGCATCAGCTCCGTGAGCTCGGGCGCCACCTCGCCGACGGGCACCGTCACCGCCGAGTCGCCGTGCCAGCCGTCGAGGATGGCGCCGCAGTCGATGGAGATGATGTCGCCCTCGCGCAGCTTGCGGGCCTTGGTCGGGATGCCGTGCACGACCTCGTCGTTGACGGACGCGCAGATGGTCGCCGGGAAGCCCTGGTAGCCCTTGAACGAGGGGATCGCGCCCTCTTCCCTGATCGCCTTCTCGGCGATGACGTCGAGGTCGAGCGGCGTCATGCCCGGCTCGACCGAACGCCTCAGCAGATCCAGCGTGCGTCCGACCACGAGACCGGCCGAGCGCATCTTCTCGAGCTGCTCGGCCGACTTGATCTGAATTCCATGTCTGTTCTTCTTGAACACTTTTCGGCACCCCTAGGTTGGGAACGAGCGGACGCGGGAGCCCAATTCCCCCACAATAGCTGCGAGGTGGCACGAGAAAACTCGTGCCACCTCGTCAGTCCGTCAGCAGAGCTATCCCGTGAAAGGGCGGATCGCCTCCATGGCACGCTCGGTGACCTCCTCGACCGGGCCGGTCGCGTCCACCCCGACCAGGATGCCCTCGTCGGCGTAGTAGGCGACCAGCGGCGCGGTCTGCACCTGGTAGACCTCCAGGCGGTGCCTGATGGTCTCTTCCTTGTCGTCGTCACGCTGGAACAGCGCGCCGCCGCAGACGTCGCACCGGTCGTCCTTCTTGTCGTCGAACTCCACGTGCCAGATACGGCCGCACTGGCTGCAGGTACGGCGACCGGCGAGGCGACGGACCACCTCGTCGTCGTCGACCACCAGTTCCAGCACCAGGTCGAGCGCCTGCCCCCAGTCCTTGAGCATGTCGCGCAGGATCTCGGCCTGCGGGACGTTGCGGGGGAAGCCGTCGAGCAGGAACCCGTCCTGGGCGTCGTCCTCGGAGAGACGGTCACGGACCATCGCGATGGTGACCTCGTCGGGCACCAGGTCGCCGCGGTCCATGTACGTCTTGGCCAGCTTGCCGAGCTCCGTGCCGCCCGAGACGTTGGCACGGAAGATGTCACCTGTCGAGATCTTCGGGATGGACAGGTTGGATGCGATGTACTGGGCCTGTGTCCCCTTTCCCGCTCCGGGGGGCCCCACCAGAACGAGACGCACTACCGCAGGAAACCTTCGTAGTTACGCTGCTGCAGCTGGCTCTCGATCTGCTTGACCGTGTCCAGGCCGACACCAACCATGATCAGAATGCTCGTCCCTCCGAACGGGAAGTTCTGGCTCGCACCGGCCACCGCCAGCGCGACGATCGGGACCATGGCGATCAGACCCAGATAGAGCGCGCCAGGCGCGGTCAGACGGGTGAGCACGAAGTTCAGGTATTCAGCCGTCGGCCGGCCCGGGCGGATGCCCGGAATGAACCCACCGTACTTCTTCATGTTGTCAGCCACTTCAGGGGGGTTGAAAGTGATGGACACATAGAAGTACGTGAAGAACACGATCAGCACGAAGAACGTGATCATGTAGGTGGGCGTGTTGCCGCCGGCGAGGTTCTGCGCGATCCACTGGACGACCGCGTTCGGGTTCTCGGTGTTGGCGAACAGCGAGGTGATCAGCTGCGGGAGGTAGAGCAGCGACGAGGCGAAGATGACCGGGATGATGCCGGCCTGGTTGACCTTCAGCGGGATGTAGGTCGAGGTGCCGCCGTACATGCGCCGGCCGACCATCCGCTTGGCGTACTGCACCGGGATGCGCCGCTGCGCCTGCTCGACGAAGACGACCGCGGCGATCATGAAGATGCCGACGACCATGACGACCGTGAAGGTGAACTTGTTGGCCTGGAAGATGCTGGCCAGCTCGGACGGGAACACCGACACGACGGAGGTGAAGATCAGGATGGACATGCCGTTGCCGACGCCGCGGTCGGTGACGAGCTCGCCCAGCCACATGATCACGGAAGTGCCGGCCGTCATGATGACGACCATCGTGATGATGCCGAAGATGTCGTTCGGGTTGATCAGCACTTCCTGCTGGCAGTTCGGGAACAGCTGACCGGAGCGCGCGAGCGCGATGAAGGCCGTGGACTGCAGGACACCGAGACCGATCGTCAGATAACGCGTGTACTGCGTGATCTTGGTCTGGCCGGCCTGCCCCTCCTTCTTGAGTGCCTCAAGACGAGGGATCACGACGACGAGCAGCTGCAGGATGATGCTCGCCGTGATATACGGCATGATGCCGAGCGCGAACACCGACAGCTTCAGGAGCGCGCCGCCGCTGAACAGCTGCACCATCCCGTAGATGTTGCCGGATGCACCGTTACGCGCCTGCTGGAAGCAGTTCGCGAGATTCTCGACATGAACGCCCGGAGTCGGAAGAACCGAGCCAAGACGGAACAGCGCGATGATGCCCAGAGTGAAGAGCAACTTCTTGCGCAGGTCCGGCGTCCGGAACGCCCGGGTAAACGCGGTCAGCACGGTCCCTCCTGCGCGCCTATTCGGCGATGTGAGTATGCGATGGTGCGGGGATCTGCCATCTGAAGTCTCAAGTCAAACGAGGCGGGCAGAAGCCTGCCGTCTCGCGAACTCTAACGCACTACGGGCGTGGGAGCCCATTGTCAGAGCCCCCACGCCTCGTCATAGCGTATTTACAGCTCGGTAACGGAGCCACCGGCCGCGGCGATCTTCTCCTTGGCGGCGGACGAGAAGGCGTGAGCCTGCACGTTCACCGCGACGGAGATCTCGCCGGTGCCGAGCACCTTGACGAGCTGGTTCTTGCGGACAGCACCCTTGGCGACCAGCGTCTCGACGGTGACATCGCCACCCTCGGGGAACAGCTCGCCGATCCTGTCCAGGTTGACGACCTGGTAGGTCGTCTTGAACAGCGCGTTGGAGAAGCCCTTGAGCTTCGGCAGACGACGCTGCAGCGGCACCTGGCCACCCTCGAAACCGAGGGGCACGCCGGTACGGGCCCGCGAGCCCTTGGTGCCGCGACCAGCCGTCTTGCCCTTGGAGCCCTCGCCACGGCCCTTGCGGACCTTGGACTTGTTGGCGCCGGGGGCGGGACGCAGGTCGTGAATCTTCAGCGGAGCCTTGTCAGTCATGACTAGTCGACCTCTTCCACCTCGACGAGGTGCGTCACCACGGAGACCATGCCACGGATCTCGGGCCGGTCCTCCTTGACGACGACGTCGCCGATTCGCTTCAGGCCAAGCGAACGCAGCGAGTCACGCTGGTTCTGCTTGCCACCGATCTTCGAGCGAACCTGAGTGATCTTCAGGCGTGCCATGACTAGCTCACCGCCTTCGCCGCAGCGGCGGCCTCGGCGATGCCCTCGCGCTGAGCCTTGAGCATCTGGGCCGGAGCGACGTCCTCGATCGGCAGGCCACGGCGGGCGGCGATCTCCTCGGGCCGGGAGAGGCCCTTCAGAGCCGCCACGGTGGCGTGCACGATGTTGATCGGGTTGTCGGAGCCGAGCGACTTGGAGAGCACGTCGTGGATGCCCGCGCACTCCAGGACCGCGCGCACCGGGCCGCCGGCGATGACGCCGGTACCGGCCGAGGCGGGACGCAGGAAGACGACGCCGGCCGCCTCCTCGCCCTGCACGGTGTGCGGGATCGTGCCCTGGATGCGAGGCACCTTGAAGAAGTGCTTCTTCGCCTCTTCGACGCCCTTGGCGATGGCCGCGGGCACTTCCTTGGCCTTGCCGTAACCGACGCCGACCAGGCCGTTGCCGTCACCAACGACGACGAGGGCGGTGAAGCTGAAGCGACGACCACCCTTCACGACCTTGGCCACTCGGTTGATCTTCACTACGCGCTCGATGTACGAGACGCCCTTGTCGGCGGCGCCACCGCGGCGATCGTCACGACGGTCCCGCCGCTCGCCACCGGTGCCGCCACCGCGACGCGGAGCTGCAGCCATCAGTGGTTCCTCATCTCAGTAGCCATTAGAACTCGAGCCCGCCTTCGCGGGCGCTGTCCGCCAGGGCCGCGATGCGCCCGGCGTAGCGGTTGCCACCGCGGTCGAAGACGACGGCGGTGATCCCGGCTTCCTTGGCCCGCTGAGCGAGGAGCTCGCCGACCTTCTTCGCCTTCTCGGTCTTGTCCGCCTCGAGCGCGCGCAGGGAGGCGTCCATGGTGGACGCGCTCACCAGCGTGTGGCCGACGGAGTCGTCCACGATCTGCACGAAGAGGTGACGGGTCGAGCGGTTGACGACCAGGCGCGGACGCTCGGCCGTACCGACGACGAACTTGCGGACGCGGCGGTGACGGCGGGCCCGCGAGACGGTGCGGGCAGCCGTGTGCTTGCTGAACGCAACCTTCGGAGCCATGCCTACTTACCAGCCTTTCCGACCTTGCGGCGGATCTGTTCGCCCTGGTAGCGCACGCCCTTGCCCTTGTACGGGTCGGGCTTGCGCAGCTTGCGGATGTTCGCGGCGACCTCGCCGACCTTCTGCTTGTCGATGCCGTCCACGTGGAACAGGGTCGGCTTCTCGACGCGGAAGGTGACACCCTCGGGGGCGTCGACGATGACCGGGTGACTGAAGCCCAGCGCGAACTCCAGCTGCGTCGGGCCCTTGGCCTGGACGCGGTAACCGACGCCGACGATCTCCAGGGTCTTGGAGTAGCCCTGCGTGACGCCCTGCACCATGTTGGCGATCAGGGTGCGAGACAGGCCGTGCAGCGCACGGACCTTGTTCTCGTCGCTGGGGCGGGTGACGGCGATGGCGCCGTCGTCGTCCCGAGCCACGGAGATGGGCTCGGCGACCGAGTGAGTGAGCGTGCCCTTCGGGCCCTTGACCTGGACATCCTGGCCGGTGATCGTGATGTCTACGCCACTGGGCACAGGGATGGGCAGCCGTCCGATTCGCGACATGCTGTGATTCCTCCCTTCTACCAGACGTAGGCGAGGACTTCCCCGCCCACACCACGCTTGCCGGCCTGCTTGTCGGTCATGAGGCCGGCGGACGTCGAGATGATCGCGACGCCGAGCCCGCCCAGGACCCGAGGCAGGTTGTCCTTCTTCGCGTACACCCGCAGACCGGGCTTGGAGACCCGGCGCAGGCCCGCGAGCGACCGCTCACGGGTCGGCCCGAACTTGAGCTCCACCACGAGGTTCTTGCCCACCTTGGCGTCCTCGACGGACCAAGACTGGATGTAGCCCTCCTGCTGGAGGATCTCGGCGATGTGCGCCTTGATCTTCGAATACGGCATCGACACACTCTCGTGGTACGCCGAGTTCGCATTCCGCAGACGCGTCAGCATGTCTGCGATGGGGTCGGTCATCGTCATGGCCAGTGGCCTTCCTCGCCGCGGTTTCCAGTCGGCCAAGCATCGAGTGCGTGCGCACCGCTCTGCCGGTGGACCTTCGGCGTGGTCATGGAGGCTCTCGGCGAGAGCTTCCGGATTTGTCAGTGTTTCTCTATGTGCGGCCGGCAGCCCGTGGGGGCGACGTCACGCCGCCCCCACAGGGTAACTACCAGCTGGACTTGGTGATGCCAGGAAGCTCGCCCCGGTGTGCCATCTCACGGAAGCACACGCGGCACAGGCCGAACTTCCTGTAGACGGCGCGGGGACGACCGCAGCGCGAGCAACGGGTGTAGGCCCGGACCTCGAACTTCGGCTTGCGCTTAGCCTTGGCGATCAGCGACTTCTTCGCCATGATCAGGCCTCCTTGAAGGGGAAGCCGAGGAGCTTCAGCAGCGCCCGGCCCTGGTCGTCGTTCTTCGCCGTGGTCACGACGGTGATGTCCATGCCTCGCGGCCGGTCGACCTTGTCCTGGTCGACCTCGTGGAACATGACCTGCTCGGTCAGACCGAACGTGTAGTTGCCGTTGCCGTCGAACTGCTTCGGCGACAGGCCACGGAAGTCACGGATGCGGGGCAGCGCCAGCGACAGCAGCCTGTCGAGGAACTCCCACATGCGGTCGCCGCGGAGCGTGACGTGCGCGCCGATCGGCATGCCCTCGCGCAGCTTGAACTGGGCGATGGACTTGCGGGCCCGGACGACGGCCGGCTTCTGGCCGGTGATCACGGTGAGGTCGCGAACGGCGCCCTCGATGAGCTTCGAGTCGCGAGCCGCCTCGCCGACACCCATGTTGACCTTGATCTTCACCAGGCCGGGGATCTGCATGACGTTCTCGATGCCGAACTGCTCGCGAAGCTGAGCCGCGATCTCCTCGCGGTACTTCGTCTTGAGGCGCGGCGTCGGGCGCTCGGTCTCGGTGGTGGTGGCAGTCATCAGCTGTCCTCACCCGTCTCGTCGGCCTTCTTGTCGGCGGCCTTCTTGTCGGCGGGCTTGTCGTCCTTGAGCTTCTTCACGTTGCTCACGTGGATGGGGCCCTCCATGGTCTGCACGCCGCCCGTCTTGGCGCCGCGCGGACCCTGGTGGGTCTCCTTGGAGTGCTTCTTGAGCATGTTGACGCCCTCGACCACCACGCGGTCCCGGTCCGGGAGGGTGGCGATGACGTGACCCTTGGCGCCCTTGTCCTTGCCGGCGATGACCTGGACGAGGTCACCCTTCTTCACATGCAGCTGCTTGGGCATTACAGCACCTCCGGGGCGAGCGAGATGATGCGCATGAACTTCTTGTCGCGCAGCTCGCGGCCGACCGGGCCGAAGATACGAGTGCCGCGAGGGTCACCGCTGTCCTTGATGATGACGGCGGCGTTCTCGTCGAAGCGGATGTAGGAGCCGTCGGGCCGGCGGCGCTCCTTGACCGTGCGGACGATGACGGCCTTGACCACGTCGCCCTTCTTGACGCCCGTGCTGCCCGGCAGCGCGTCCTTGACAGTGGCAACGATGACGTCGCCGATACCGGCGTAGCGTCGGCCCGAACCACCGAGAACACGGATGCAGAGAATCTCCTTGGCACCCGTGTTGTCGGCGACCTTGAGCCGCGACTCCTGCTGGATCACGATTACTCCTGTTAGTCGCGCCGGTTCTCATCGCTGAGCCTGGCGGAACCGTCGGTTTCTTGGTCCTCCGGCCACAACTCCGTAGAGCCGCACCGCAGGCGACGCGGGAAGGTCCCACGTCCTTGGACACCGTCATGGGGGGTGTCTCCACCCCCCACGAGGCGCGGTATATCCGAGAAGTCTTACTTGGCCTTCTCGAGGATCTCGACGACCCGCCACCGCTTGGTGGCGGAGAGCGGACGAGTCTCCATCAGAAGCACACGGTCGCCCACGCCGCAGGCGTTGGACTCGTCGTGCGCCTTGTACTTGGTCGTACGGCGGATGACCTTGCCGTACAGACGGTGCTTCACGCGGTCCTCGACGGCGACGACGACGGTCTTGTCCATCTTGTCGCTGACGACCAGGCCCTCGCGGACCTTGCGGAAGTTACGACCATCCTCGGTGGTGGTCTCGGTGGTCTCGGTCTCAGCCATCGCTCGTCTCCTTCTCGACCGTGACGATGCCGAGCTCACGCTCGCGCATCACGGTGTAGATACGGGCGATCTCGCGGCGGACGGCGCGCAGCCGCCCGTGGCTCTCCAACTGACCGGTCGCCGCCTGGAAGCGGAGGTTGAACAGCTCCTCCTTGGCTTCCTTGAGCTTCTGGACCAGGGTGTCCTGGTCCTCCACCCGCAGCTCGCCGGCGGTCAGGCCCTTAGCCATCACGCCTCACCCACTTCACGCTTAACGATCTTGCACTTCATCGGGAGCTTGTGGATCGCGCGCTGAAGCGCCTCGCGCGCGATCGGCTCCGCCACGCCGGACAGCTCGAACATCACGCGTCCGGGCTTGACGTTGGCGATCCACCACTCAGGGGAGCCCTTACCGGAACCCATGCGGGTCTCGGCCGGCTTCTTGGTGAGCGGACGGTCGGGGTAGATGTTGATCCACACCTTGCCGCCACGACGGATGTGGCGGGTCATGGCGATACGAGCCGACTCGATCTGGCGGTTGGTCACGTAGGAGTGCTCAAGCGCCTGGATGCCGAACTCGCCGAACACGACCCTGGTGCCGCCCTTGGCGGCTCCGCTGCGGTCAGGCCGGTGCTGCTTGCGGTGCTTGACCCTGCGCGGGATCAGCATGGTCAGCTCCCTTCAGCACCCGGCTGCGCAGCCGGGCCGGTCTCGGGGGCGGCCTGCGCGGCCGCCTCGGTCCTGGGGGCGCGGTCACCGCGGCCGCCACCACGGCGGGCGCCACCGGCGCCACCGCGGCGGGGACGGTCGCCGCCACCCCGACGGTCGTCACGCTCGCGACGCTGGCCGGCGCGGGCACCGGCAGCGGCCGCCTCACGCTCGGCGCGGCTCGTCGGAGCCTCGCCCTTGTAGATCCACACCTTCACGCCGATCCGGCCGAAGGTGGTACGGGCCTCGTAGAACCCGAAGTCGATGTCAGCGCGCAGCGTGTGCAGCGGCACACGACCCTCGCGGTAGAACTCCGACCTCGACATCTCAGCGCCGCCCAGACGACCCGAGCACTGCACTCGGATGCCCTTGGCGCCGCTCTTCATGGCCGACTGCATCGCCTTGCGCATGGCCCGCCGGAACGAGACACGGCTGGAGAGCTGCTCGGCGACACCCTGCGCGACGAGCTGGGCGTCGATCTCGGGGTTCTTCACCTCGAGGATGTTGAGCTGGACCTGCTTCTTGGTCAGCTTCTCCAGGTCGCCGCGGATGCGGTCGGCCTCCGCGCCGCGGCGGCCGATGACGATGCCCGGACGCGCGGTGTGGATGTCGACCTGAACGCGGTCGGTCGTGCGCTCGATCTCCACCTTGGAGATGCCGGCCCGCTCCATGCCCTTCTGCAGCATGCGACGGATCGCCACGTCCTCGGCGACGTACGACTTGTACAGCTTGTCGGCGTACCACCGGCTCTTGAAGTCGGTCGTGATGCCGAGGCGGAACCCGTGCGGGTTAACCTTCTGGCCCACTATCGGGTCCTTCCCTTCGGCTCGCGGGACTCCACGATCACAGTGATGTGGCTCGTCCGCTTGTTGATCCGATAGGCGCGACCCTGTGCACGCGGACGGAACCGCTTCAGCGTCGGGCCCTCGTCGACCCACGCCCGGCTGACGACGAGCGTCTGCGGGTCGAGGTCGAAGTTGTGCTCAGCGTTCGCCATCGCGCTGCTGAGCACCTTGTAAATCGGCTCGCTCGCCGTCTGGGGAGCGAACTGCAGCACGGCCTGCGCCTCCGAAGCGGGCAGCCCGCGAATAAGGTCCACCACACGGCGGGCCTTCTGGGGCGTGACGCGGACGAACCGCGCCTGAGCCCTGGCTTCCATCGCTTACTCCTCTGACTTCTGAAGGCTGCTATCGCCGGCTGCGGCGGTCTTCCTTGACGTGGCTGCGGAAGGTCCGCGTCGGGGCGAACTCTCCCAGCTTGTGGCCGATCATCGACTCGGTGACGAACACCGGCACGTGCTTGCGGCCGTCGTGAACGGCGATCGTGTGACCGAGCATGTCGGGCACGATCATGGAGCGCCGCGACCACGTCTTGATGACGTTCTTGGTGCCCTTCTCGTTCTGGGCGTCCACCTTCTTCTGCAGGTGGTCGTCCACGAAGGGACCCTTCTTAAGGCTACGTGGCATTTCGGCTGCTCCTACCGCTTCTTCCTCTTGCTCCGACGACGGATGATCAGCCGGTCGCTGGACTTGTTGGCCTGGCGGGTGCGGCCCTCGGGCTTACCCTTGGGGTTCACCGGGTGGCGACCACCGGAGGTCTTGCCCTCACCACCACCGTGCGGGTGGTCGACGGGGTTCATCGCGACACCGCGGACGGTCGGGCGCTTGCCCTTCCACCTCATACGGCCGGCCTTGCCCCAGTTGATGTTGGCCTGCTCGGCGTTGCCGACCTGACCGACCGTCGCCCGGCAGCGCACGTCGACCATGCGCATCTCACCGGACGGCATACGCAGCGTGGCGTACTGGCCTTCCTTCGCGAGCAGCTGGATCTGGGCGCCCGCGGAGCGACCGAGCTTGGCGCCGCCGCCCGGACGGAGCTCCACCGCGTGGATGAAGGTACCGGTCGGGATGTTGCGCAGCGGCAGGCAGTTGCCCGGCTTGATGTCGGCAGCGGGGCCGTTCTCGATGCGGTCGCCCTGCTTGAGGCCGGTCGGCGCGATGATGTAGCGCTTCTCGCCGTCGGCGTAGTGCAGCAGAGCGATGTTGGCGGTGCGGTTGGGGTCGTACTCGATGTGAGCGACCTTCGCCGGAATGCCGTCCTTGTCATGCCTACGGAAGTCGATGATCCGGTAGGCGCGCTTGTGACCGCCGCCCTGGTGGCGCGCGGTGACCCGGCCGTGTACGTTGCGGCCGCCCTTGTTGTGAAGGGGCGCAAGCAGCGACTTCTCGGGCGTGCTGCGCGTGATCTCGGAGAAGTCCGAGACACTCGAGCCGCGGCGACCCGGAGTCGTCGGCTTGTACTTACGGATGCCCATCTTTTTCGTTCATCCTTCGTCGGTTACATGGGTGAGCCCGCCGCACCGAAGTGCGACGGTCTCGATCCCTCACGGGCCTTTCGGCCCGCTCTCTTTCTGTGGCTGCTAGCCGATCTGACCGAAGATGTCGATCCGATCGCCCTCGACCAGGCACACGATCGCGCGCTTGGTGTCGGGACGCTTGCCGTAACCGGTGCGGGTGCGCTTGCGCTTGCCCTGCCGGTTGATCGTGTTCACGCTGGTGACCTTGACCCCGAAGATCTGCTCGACGGCGATCTTGACCTGGGTCTTGTTCGCGGTCTTCTTCACCAGGAACGTGTACTTGTTGTTCTCATCGATCAGGCCGTAGCTCTTCTCGGAGACGACCGGCTTGATGATGATGTCGCGCGGGTCGGCGATCTTCTCCATCAGGCGTCTTCCTTCTCACTCTGAGCTGCCGCCTGAGCCGACAGCCGCGCCACGACCTGGTCGTAGGCCTCACGGGTGAAGACCACGTCGTCGTGGCAGAGCACGTCGTAGGTGTTGAGCTGCCCGGCGTCCAGCAGGTGGACCTCCGGAGCGTTGCGCAGGCTCAGCCACGTGCGCTCGTCGGCCTCGTCGACCACGACGAGCACGGTACGGGCCTGAGTGATCTTGCGCAGGGCCTGCAGGGCCGCCTTGGTCTTGGGCGTCTCGCCCTCGACCAGACCGCTCACCACGTGCACGCGACCGCCGCCGGCCCGGTCCGACAGGGCGCCGCGCAGGGCGGCGGCCTTCATCTTCTTGGGCGTGCGCTGCGAGTAGTCGCGCGGCACCGGGCCGTGGACGACGCCACCGCCGGCGAACTGCGGAGCGCGGGTCGAGCCCTGACGGGCGCGGCCGGTGCCCTTCTGGCGGTACGGCTTCTTGCCGCCGCCGCTGACCTCACCGCGGGTCTTGGCCTTGTGGGTGCCCTGCCGGCGAGCGGCGAGCTGAGCCACGACCACCTGGTGGATCAGAGGAATGTTGACCTTCGTGCCGAAAATGTCCTCAGGCAGGTCGACGGTGCCCGTCTTGGTCCCGCTGGCGTCGAGGACGTCAATGCTGGTCACTTGGCAGCCCCCTTCTTGGCAGCGGTGCGGACGAGGACCAGGCTGCCGTTGGCGCCGGGAATCGCACCCTTGATGAGGATGAGACCCTTCTCGGCGTCGACGGCGTGAACCTTGAGGCTCTGCACAGTGGTGCGGACGTTACCCATCCGACCAGCCATGCGCAGGCCCTTGAACACGCGGCCCGGGGTGGCGCAGCCACCGATGGAACCCGGCGAGCGGTGCTTGCGCTGCGTACCGTGCGACGCGCCCAGACCACCGAAGCCGTGCCGCTTCATGACACCGGCGAAGCCCTTGCCCTTGCTCTTGCCCGTCACGTCGACGAACTGGCCGGCCTCGAAGGTGTCGGCCAGCAGCTCCTGGCCCAGGGTGTAGTCGCTCGCGTCGTCGGTGCGGATCTCCGCGAAGTAACGGCGCGGGGTGATGTCGTGCTTGCGCAGGTAGTCGCCGAGCGGCTTGTTGACCTTCCGGGGGTCGACCTGCCCGAAGCCGAGCTGGACGGCGGCGTAGCCGTCCTTCTCCACGGTGCGGACGCGGGTCACCACACACGGACCGGCCTCGACCACGGTGACCGGTACGAGCCGGTTGTCCGCGTCGAAGACCTGGGTCATGCCGAGCTTCTTGCCCAGGACGCCCTTGATCGTCTTAGCCATGTCAGTGTGATCCCTCAGAGCTTGATCGAAATGTCGACGCCCGCGGGGAGGTCGAGCCGCATGAGCGAGTCGACGGTCTTGGGCGTCGGGTCGATGATGTCAATCAGCCGCTTGTGCGTGCGCATCTCGAAGTGCTCGCGGCTGTCCTTGTACTTGTGCGGCGAGCGGATGACGCAGTACACGTTCTTCTCGGTCGGCAGCGGCACCGGGCCCGCGACCTTCGCGCCAGTCCGCGTCACCGTCTCGACGATCTTCTTGGCCGAAACGTCGATGACCTCGTGGTCATAGGCCTTGAGCCGAATGCGGATCTTCTGTCCCGCCATAGTGGCCTCGGTGTCCTTCGCTGTCGTCTGAAAAAGTATCGTGCGGCCGGCGGCCGCTGATTGCTGCGGGCGTGAACCCGCGAAGCCCCACGTGACAGACGCAGATGATCTGCCGATTCTTCCGTGATCCGGCAGTTACTTCGGTCACTGCCGAAGGAACTGCGAGATCACGGCTTGCGTGGGGGGCGGACCGGAGCCTTATGGCTCCTGCCCTGTTCGTGGTGCGGCGGTCGGCCCCGACGTGGGGGCCGACCGCCACCCCGCGATCGAACTACTTGATGATCTTCGTGACCCGACCGGCGCCGACGGTGCGGCCACCCTCACGGATCGCGAACTTGAGGCCTTCCTCCATGGCGATGGGCTGGATCAGCTCAACGCGCATCTCGGTGTTGTCGCCCGGCATGACCATCTCGGTGCCCTCGGGGAGGTGCACGACACCGGTCACGTCAGTCGTACGGAAGTAGAACTGCGGGCGGTAGTTGTTGAAGAACGGCGTGTGGCGGCCGCCCTCGTCCTTGGACAGGATGTAGACCTGGCCCTCGAACTCGGTGTGCGGGGTCGTCGTGCCCGGCTTGATGATGCACTGGCCGCGCTCGACGTCGTCGCGCTTGATGCCACGGAGCAGCAGGGCGGCGTTGTCGCCCGCGTGACCCTCGTCGAGCATCTTGTTGAACATCTCGATGCTGGTGACGGTGGTGGTCGTCTTCTCCGGCTTGATGCCGATGATGTCGACCTGCTCGTTGACCTTGACGATGCCGCGCTCGATACGGCCGGTGACGACCGTGCCGCGACCGGTGATCGAGAAGACGTCCTCGACCGGCATGAGGAACGGCTTCTCCGTCTCACGCGGGGGCTCGGGCACGTTCTCGTCGACGGCGTTCATCAGCTCGATGATGCTGTCGGCCCACTTCTCGTCGCCCTCAAGAGCCTTGAGCGCGGAGACGCGGACGACCGGCAGGTCGTCGCCGGGGAACTCCTGAGCGGACAGGAGCTCGCGGACCTCGAGCTCGACGAGCTCCAGGATCTCCTCGTCGTCCACCATGTCCGACTTGTTGAGGGCCACGACGATGTAGGGGACGCCGACCTGGCGGGCCAGGAGGACGTGCTCCTTCGTCTGCGGCATCGGGCCGTCGGTGGCGGCGACCACGAGGATCGCGCCGTCCATCTGAGCGGCACCGGTGATCATGTTCTTCACGTAGTCGGCGTGACCGGGGCAGTCCACGTGGGCGTAGTGGCGCTTCTCGGTCTGGTACTCGACGTGCGCGATGGAGATCGTAATGCCGCGGGCCTTCTCCTCGGGCGCCTTGTCGATCTTGTCGAACGGCGTGGCCTGGTTCAGCTCGGGGTAACGGTCGTGGAGCACCTTGGTGATCGCCGCGGTCAGCGTGGTCTTACCGTGGTCGATATGCCCAATGGTGCCGATGTTCATGTGCGGCTTGTTCCGCTCGAACTTGGCCTTGCCCACTGGTTCTCTCCTTGAGAATCTGTGACTTTCGTCTGCACACACGGGCCCGGGACTTCCCGAACCCCTAGGCGGTGGGGCGGCTCACACCACCCCACCAGAGGCCGTGGCCTCCTCGATGGCCGGGCGCCGGCGAACCGACGCCCCGCCTCGTGGGGTCCCGGGACTATTCGCCCCGGGCCTTCGCGACGATCTCCTTGGCGATGCCCGGAGGCACCTCCGAGTAGGAGTCGAACTGCATGCTGTAGCTCGCGCGCCCCTGCGTCTTGCTACGCAGGTCACCAACGTAGCCGAACATCTCAGACAGCGGCACGAGCGCCGTGACGACGCGGGCACCGGCCCGCTCGTCCATGGACTGGATCTGCCCGCGGCGACCGTTGAGGTCACCGATGACGTCACCCATGTAGTCCTCGGGCGTGGTGACCTCGACGGCCATCATCGGCTCGAGAAGCACGGCGTCCGCCTTGCGCGCGGCCTCCTTGAAGGCCATCGAGCCAGCGATCTTGAACGCCATTTCCGAGGAGTCGACGTCGTGCGCGGCACCGTCGGTCAGCGTCACCTTCACGCCCACCATCGGGTAGCCGGCCAGCACGCCGAACTCGGCGGCCTCCTGGGCGCCCGCGTCGACCGAGGGGATGTACTCCCTCGGGATGCGGCCACCCGTGACCTTGTTCTCGAACTCGTAGCCGTCGTTGCCTTCGCCCAGCGGTTCGAGGTTGATGATCACCCGCGCGAACTGACCAGAACCACCGGTCTGCTTCTTGTGGGTGTAGTCGAGCTTCTCCACCTTGCGGCGGATCGTCTCGCGGTAGGCGACCTGCGGACGACCGACGTTGGCCTCGACCTTGAACTCGCGGCGCATCCGGTCGACCAGGATCTCCAGGTGAAGCTCGCCCATGCCCCAGATGACCGTCTGACCGGTCTCCTCGTCACGGCGGACCTGGAAGGACGGGTCCTCCTCGGCCAGCCGCTGAATGGCGGTCGAGAGCTTCTCCTGGTCGCCCTTGGTCTTGGGCTCGATGGCGACGTTGATGACCGGAGCCGGGAACGTCATCGACTCGAGCACGACCTGGTTGGACGGGTCGGACAGGGTGTCGCCCGTGGTGGTGTCCTTGAGACCCATCACGGCGACGATCTGACCAGCGATCGCCGTCGGGCGCTCTTCGCGCTTGTTGGCGTGCATCTGGTAGATCTTGCCGATCCGCTCCTTCTTCCCCTTCACAGAGTTGACGACCTGTGAACCGGTCTCGAGCGTGCCCGAGTAGACGCGGATGTAGGTGAGCTTGCCCAGGTGCGGGTCGCTGGCGATCTTGAACGCCAGAGCGGAGAACGGCTCGGTCGGGTCCGCGTGACGCTCGATCACCTCGTCCTCCTTGCCGACCGCGTGGCCCTTGAAGGCCGGGATGTCGGTCGGGGCGGGGAGGTAGGCGACGATCGCGTCGAGCAGGGGCTGCACACCCTTGTTCTTGAACGCGGTGCCGCACAGGACCGGGTTGATGGCGCTGCTCAGCGTGGCGCGGCGCAGGGCCGCGATCAGCTGCTCCTCGGTGGGCTCGGTGCCCTCGAGGAAGAGCTCCATCAGCTCGTCGTCGTTCTCGGCGACGGTCTCGATCAGCTTGTCGCGCCACTCGCGAGCGACGTCGGCGTGGTCGGCCGGGATGTCGACGGTGTCGTACATCTCGCCCTTGGCCGCCTCGGCGCTCCAGATGAGGCCCTTCATCCTGATGAGGTCGATGACGCCCTTGAAGTCGGCCTCAACGCCCCACGGGAGCTGGATGACCGCCGGGGTCGCGCCCAGGCGGTTGACCATCATGTCGACACAGCGGTGGAACTCCGCGCCGACCCGGTCCATCTTGTTCACGAAGCAGATGCGGGGCACTTCGTAGCGGTCAGCCTGACGCCACACCGTCTCCGACTGCGGCTCGACACCAGCGACACCGTCGAACACGGCGACCGCACCGTCGAGGACGCGGAGCGAACGCTCCACCTCGATCGTGAAGTCGACGTGACCCGGGGTGTCGATGATGTTGATGGTGTGACCGAGCCACTCGCAGGTCGTCGCGGCAGACGTGATCGTGATGCCGCGCTCCTGCTCCTGCTCCATCCAGTCCATCGTGGCAGCGCCCTCGTGGACTTCACCGATCTTGTAGTTGATGCCGGTGTAGAACAGGATGCGCTCGGTCGTGGTGGTCTTGCCCGCGTCGATATGGGCCATGATCCCGATGTTGCGGACCTTGGCCAGGTCAAGAGCGGTCGTGGTGGCCACTTCTCTCGCGTCCTCGTCGTCTCGTCGAACCCGCCGGGGTTACCAGCGGTAGTGGGCGAAGGCCTTGTTGGACTCGGCCATCTTGTGGGTGTCCTCGCGCTTCTTCACGCTCGCCCCGAGGCCGTTGCTGGCGTCGAGGAGCTCGTTCATGAGGCGCTCGGTCATGGTCTTCTCGCGGCGGGCGCGGGAGTACTGCACCAGCCAGCGCAGGGCCAGGGTGGTGCTGCGCGCGGCGCGCACCTCGACCGGCACCTGGTAGGTCGCGCCACCGACGCGGCGGCTGCGAACCTCGAGGGTCGGCTTGACGTTGTCAAGCGCGCGCTTGAGGGTGACGACCGGGTCGTTGCCCGTCTTGTCCCTGCAGCCCTCGAGGGCGCCGTAGACGATCGACTGCGCGATGGAGCGCTTGCCGTCCAGAAGCACCTTGTTGATCAGGGCGGTGACCAGCGGCGAGCTGTAAACCGGGTCAGCCATGAGCTGACGACGGCCAGGAGAACCCTTGCGAGGCATTGTTAGCTCTTCTCCTTCTTCGCGCCGTAGCGGCTACGGGCCTGCTTGCGGTTGCGGACACCCTGGGTGTCGAGCGAACCACGGATGATCTTGTAGCGAACACCCGGCAGGTCCTTCACACGACCGCCACGCACGAGCACGATGGAGTGCTCCTGCAGGTTGTGACCCACACCGGGGATGTAGGCCGTGACCTCGATGCCGTTGGTGAGCCGCACACGGGCCACCTTGCGCAGTGCCGAGTTGGGCTTCTTCGGGGTCGTGGTGTAGACGCGCTGGCACACGCCGCGTCGCTGCGGACTCCCCTTGAGGGCAGGAGTCTTGGTCTTTGAGACCTTGTCCTGCCGGCCCTTGCGGACCAACTGCTGAATAGTGGGCACTGCCACTCCGTTCGTGCCTTGGCCGGTGTTACGTCAGTTGTGCGAATCGCAGGTACTGCCGGTGTCATGACCTGCTGTTCTTGCCTCCCCCCGCGCCCCCGCGCTCGGGCGTGTCGCGCTGTTCGCACAGACACATCCGGGTGGGTTACGAGCCAGGAAGCCGTCCCGCGCTCCCAAAACGAGCGCACGGTCGAGAGCCCGCATAGTAACGGGCACGATGCTCAAGACTACCTAGGTCGCTGCGACACGTCAAAGCGGCGCGGCAAAGCGGACAAGGCTCGCCACTCCGGATCGCAGAGGCCGTTCATCAAGGCCCGGGACTACTACTGCTCCGCACCCATGATATCCGGCCCGCACAGCGTTTCGCCGTGGTTCCCGTCACATCGATGACCGAAAACCCTTGATCGCATATCGAATATCGTTACTATCGTTTATCGATAGCAACGACTGACGATATGGAGTGTCCCTCATGGGTTCCCCCCACGCGTCCTCTCTCAGGTGGACCGCGATCACGGTGCGCGTCCTGCTCGCGCTCCTCGCCGCGATGACGGCGTACGAGGTCGGCCGCGCGGCCGTGACCGGCGGCGAGAACGCCTTCGGCTCCTTCGGCACCCGGAGCCTGGTCTGCGCGACCGCGCCCGGCCTCTTCAGCGTGCCCGGCAACATGGTCGAGGACCCGAAGCTGGGCGCCGCCGTCAAGGCGAGCACCTCGGCGCCGTTCATGTACCCGCTCGCGGAGGGCGCCGAGGTGACCGAGCCGGTCCCGCACCTGTGCAGGGACGACTCCGGCTTCGCCACCCAGCTGCTCTACCAGAGCTCCCGCTTCGCCACCGTCGTCGTCCTGCTGGCGGCGCTCCTGCTGCTCGAACGGCTGATCAGGGGTGCCCGGCGGGAGGGCGGGTTCGACGAGACCGTCGTCGCCCGGCTGCGGTTCCTCGGCCTCTTCCTGGCCGCCGGTACGCTCGTGTCGTCGCTCTACACGGCGATCGCCGAGACCGGCCTGGCCGAGTCGATGGTGGCCACCACCATCAGGCGCCCCTGGGAGCTGGCCCTGTTCAACTGGAGCGTCCCCTGGGCGTTCCTGGTCGCCGGTGTCGGCCTCGTCGTCATGGCGAAGGTCGTCCGCGTCGGCGCGTCCATGCGTGAGGAACTCGAAGGAACCGTCTGATGCCATCCGCCGACAGCTCCGAGCAGGCCATCGAGGTTCACCTGGACCAGTTGCTCGAAGAGCGCGGTATGACGCTCGTCGAGCTGGCCGAGCGGGTCGGCATCACGAACGTGAACCTGTCGATCCTCAAGAACAACCGGGCCAAGGCGATCCGCTTCTCGACCCTGGCCAGGATCTGCGAGGTGCTCGGCTGCCAGCCGGGCGACCTGCTGTCCTTCAACCCCCGCCACTAGCGGGCCTCGCGCTCGCTGTCCTTCTCCGCGGGGGCGTGAGCGGCAGCGACGACTTCCCGACAAGATGACTTCCCGGACAACGGGACGCGCCCGGGGCCTCCAGTGGAGGCGCCCGGGCGCGTCACGTGCGGGACGGGTCCCGAACTACCGGTTGTACTGGCCGAAGTCGTACTCCTCCAGCGGAACGGCCTCGCCGCTGCCGGTGCCGAAGGTGTAGTCGGCCGCGGAGCCGTCGTAGCCGCCCACGGTGTACATGGCGGCCTTGGCCTCCTCGGTCGGCTCGACCCGGATGTTGCGGTACTGGGGCATGCCCGTACCGGCCGGGATGAGCTTACCGATGATGACGTTCTCCTTCAGGCCCAGGAGCGAGTCGGACTTGGCGTGGATCGCCGCGTCCGTCAGGACCCTGGTCGTCTCCTGGAAGGAGGCCGCCGACAGCCACGACTCGGTGGCCAGCGACGCCTTCGTGATGCCCATGAGCACCGGACGGCCGGCGGCCGGCGAGCCGCCCTCCGCCACCGTCTCGCGGTTCATCTGCTCGAAGCGCGGCCGCTCCACGAGCTCGCCGGGCAGCAGGTCGGTATCACCGGACTCCAGCACGTTCACGCGCTTGAGCATCTGCCGCACGATGATCTCGATGTGCTTGTCGTGGATCGACACACCCTGCGACCGGTAGACCTGCTGGACCTCCGCCACCAGGTGCAGCTGCACGGCCCGCGGGCCGAGGATGCGCAGCACCTCGTTGGGGTTGACGGCACCGGCGATCAGCTGCTGGCCGACGCTGACGCGCTGCCCCTCGGTGACGAGCAGGCGCGAGCGCATCGAGACCGGGTAGGCGATCTCCTCCGAGCCGTCGTCCGGCGTGACGATGAGCTTCCTGGCCTTGTCGGTCTCGTCGATGCGGACCCGGCCCTCCGCCTCGGAGATCGGGGCGACACCCTTGGGGATGCGCGCCTCGAACAGCTCCTGGACTCGGGGCAGACCGTGGGTGATGTCGGCACCGGCCACACCACCGGTGTGGAAGGTACGCATCGTCAGCTGCGTGCCGGGCTCACCGATCGACTGGGCGGCGATGATGCCGACCGCCTCGCCGACGTCCACGAGCTTGCCGGTGGCCAGCGAGCGGCCGTAGCAGGTCGCGCAGACACCGATCTTCGCCTCGCAGACCAGCGCGCTGCGGGTGCGGACGGTCTCGATGCCGGCCGCGACCAGCGCGGTCACGTGGTTGTCGTTGATGTCGACGCCCTCGGCCGCGATGACCTTGCCGTCGACCACGACGTCCTCGGCCAGGATGCGGCCGTGCACGTTGGACTCGGCGTTCTCGGCCTTGACCAGGTTGCCCGACGCGTCACGCTCGCCGACGTGCAGCGGGACCGCGCGGTCGGTGCCGCAGTCGATCTCGCGCACGATGACGTCCTGCGCCACGTCCACCAGACGACGGGTCAGGTAACCCGAGTCGGCGGTCCGCAGAGCGGTGTCGGCCAGACCCTTGCGCTGTCCGTGGGTGGAGATGAAGTACTCCAGCACCGACAGGCCCTCGCGGAACGAGGCCTTGATGGGCCGCGGGATCGTCTCACCCTTGGTGTTGGACACCAGGCCGCGGATGCCGGCGATCTGACGCACCTGCATCTTGTTGCCTCGGGCGCCGGAGTTGACCATCATCCAGACCGGGTTGGTCGCCGGGAAGGCGTTGACCATGTCGGTCTCGACGTCGGCCGTCGCGTGCGTCCAGATCTCGATGAGCTCCTGACGGCGCTCCTCGTCGGTGATCAGACCACGCTCGTACTCACGCTGCACCTTGTCGGCGCGGCGCTCGTAGTTCTCCATGATCTCGGACTTGTTCGGCGGCGCGACGACGTCGTCGATGGCGATCGTGACACCGGAACGGGTCGCCCAGCGGAAGCCGGCGTCCTTGAGCGCGTCGAGCGAGTTGGCGACCTCGACCTTGGGGTAGGTCTCGGCCAGCTCGTTCACGATCGTGGACAGCTGCTTCTTGCCGACCTGGAAGTTGACGAACGGGTAGCTCGCCGGCAGCGTCTGGTTGAACAGGCACCGGCCGAACGTCGTCTCCAGGCGGATCGGGTCACCCTGCTCCCAGCCCTCCGGCGCGACCCATTCGCGCGGCGGCAGGACGTCCTTGAGCCGGATCTGGATCTTCGCCTGGATCTCCAGCTCGCGACGGTCGAAGGCCATCTGCGCCTCGGCGATCGAGCCGAAGACCCGGCCCTCGCCGACCGCGCCGTCCTTCTGCGTGGTCAGCCAGTACAGGCCGATGACCATGTCCTGGGTGGGCATCGTCACGGGCTTGCCGTCGGCCGGCTTGAGGATGTTGTTGGTCGAGAGCATCAGGATGCGCGCCTCGGCCTGGGCCTCGGCCGACAGCGGCAGGTGCACGGCCATCTGGTCGCCGTCGAAGTCCGCGTTGAACGCGGTGCAGACGAGCGGGTGGATCTGGATGGCCTTGCCCTCGACCAGCTGCGGCTCGAACGCCTGGATGCCCAGGCGGTGCAGCGTCGGAGCGCGGTTGAGCAGCACGGGGTGCTCGGTGATGACCTCTTCGAGCACGTCCCACACCACGGGGCGGGCACGCTCGACCATCCGCTTGGCCGACTTGATGTTCTGCGCGTGGTTGAGGTCCACGAGCCGCTTCATCACGAACGGCTTGAACAGCTCCAGCGCCATCTGCTTGGGCAGGCCGCACTGGTGCAGCTTGAGCTGCGGGCCGACGACGATGACCGAACGGCCGGAGTAGTCGACTCGCTTGCCCAGCAGGTTCTGGCGGAACCGGCCCTGCTTGCCCTTCAGCATGTCGCTGAGGGACTTCAGCGGGCGGTTGCCGGGGCCGGTCACCGGGCGACCACGACGGCCGTTGTCGAACAGCGCGTCGACGGCCTCCTGGAGCATCCGCTTCTCGTTGTTCACGATGATCTCGGGCGCGCCGAGGTCGAGCAGACGCTTGAGGCGGTTGTTGCGGTTGATGACCCGGCGGTACAGGTCGTTGAGGTCGGAGGTCGCGAACCGGCCACCGTCGAGCTGCACCATCGGGCGCAGGTCCGGCGGGATGACCGGGATGCAGTCGAGCACCATGCCGCGCGGCGAGTTGGTGGTGTTGAGGAACGCCGACACGACCTTGAGCCGCTTGAGGGCACGGGCCTTCTTCTGGCCCTTGCCGCTGCGGATCGTCTCGCGCAGGTTCTCGGCCTCGGCGTCGAGGTCGAAGCTGATCAGGCGGTCCTGGATCGCCTGCGCGCCCATGCCGCCCTTGAAGTAGCGGCCGAAGCGGTCGCGCATCTCGCGGTAGAGCAGCTCGTCGCCCTCGAGGTCCTGGACCTTGAGGTTCTTGAAGCGGCTCCAGACCTCGTCCAGGCGGTCCAGCTCGCGCTGGGCCCGGTCGCGGAGCTGGCGCATCTCGCGCTCGGCGCCCTCGCGGACCTTGCGGCGCTGGTCGCCCTTGGCGCCGGCGGCCTCAAGCTCGGCCAGGTCGCTCTCGAGCTTCTTCTGCCGGGCCTCGACGTCGGCGTCACGGCGCTGCTCGATGTGCTGCCGCTCGACGGAGATCTTCGCCTCCAGCGAGGGCAGGTCACGCTCACGCATCTCGGTGTCGACATGCGTGATCATGTACGCCGCGAAGTAGATGACCTTCTCCAGGTCCTTCGGGGCGAGGTCGAGCAGGTAGCCGAGGCGCGACGGGACGCCCTTGAAGTACCAGATGTGCGTGACCGGGGCGGCCAGCTCGATGTGGCCCATCCGCTCACGGCGCACCTTGGCCCGGGTCACCTCGACGCCACAGCGCTCACAGATGATGCCCTTGAACCGGACGCGCTTGTACTTACCGCAGTAGCACTCCCAGTCGCGGGTCGGACCGAAGATCTTCTCGCAGAAGAGCCCGTCCTTCTCCGGCTTGAGGGTGCGGTAGTTGATGGTCTCCGGCTTCTTCACCTCGCCGTGCGACCACTGACGGATGTCGTCGGCCGTCGCGAGGCCGATCCTGAGCTCGTCGAAGAAGTTGACGTCTAGCATTGTGTGCGATCTCCCCCTCAGACTTCTTCCACGCTGCTCGGCTCACGCCGGGACAGGTCGATACCGAGCTCCTCCGCCGCGCGGAAGACGTCCTCGTCGGTGTCGCGCATCTCGATGGACATGCCGTCGCTGGAGAGCACCTCGACGTTGAGGCACAGCGACTGCATCTCCTTGATGAGGACCTTGAAGG
>NZ_JABWGN010000020.1 GCF_013363975.1 Nonomuraea montanisoli
TCACCGCTAAGGTGGCCACGAGGTCTCCGGGTACAGGTTCTTCTTGGTCGTTGAACCCTTTACCGGAGACCTCTTTGCTTATCCGGCTACGACACGCCGTTGATCAACACTTCGAGACAGGCCCTAGCCGCGGATCACCACGCAGGCGTTCTCATGTTGTGAAACCGAGTAGCTGAAGACCGTCGGCGGGGTGGCTGCGGTAGTGGTTGGTGGCGGCGATGTTGGTCCAACTGCCCAGATGGAGCCTTCGATGAGCTTGTCGGCACGGGGATCTGGCCATCCAGGGTGAGGATTTCACTCGCGATGGTATTGAGCCGGGCAGAGCTGTTACCCACCATCGGAATGCGGGAGAGGTCTCCCCCTCTCTCTGCGCGTGGGTGCCAGTGTGGCACAGGGCGGGAAGTTTGGCGGCAACGTGCGGAATAGGGCAGCGCCAGGTGGGGTCGGCCCTGGTTGTGCCAGGGCCGAAGGCGGATAAATGTGAGCTATGTGTCCAACGCGTTGTTGATCTTTCCGTTGATCTGTTCTTGTTGGCCGTCGATGCACTTGGCGTAGACCCGCAGCAGCACGTCAACGCTGTGACCGGCGCGTTTCGCGACCTCAGGGGCCGGAACACCCGCATTCAGCCAGAGTGAGACCGCCGCGTGGCGGAGGTCGTACGGTCGCGCGGCCAGAGATGATGCGACCTGTTCCGGGGTAAGCGCCAGTTTGCGGGCCTCCTGCCAGACGTAGGAGTGTGCCGAACTGGAGTAGGTACCGCCGGTGCCCGTGCTGAAGATCCTCCCGTCCTCTGCGGTGCCGTACTCGGCGATGTGCTCGCGGAGCATGGCGACCAGGACTGGCGGGATCGGGATCTCCCGCGTCTCCTTGTCCGCGCGGTGCTTCAGGCTGCGGGACTCGTGTGTCTCGCCGGAGTTTGTCCAGCGTTTGTTGCCTGGGGTCGTGCCCTCTCCAGGACGATCTGACCCCAGCCCTTCTCGGGCAGGGCACAGTTGCTCAGCCGCAGGTCCGCCGCCTCCTCCGGCCGGAGCGCCGCGTAGTAGATGCAGGCGAAGAGGGCCTTGAGCCGGGGACCTCGTTTGCGCCCCACCTTGGGGACGGCGGCGAGAAGTTGCCTCGCTTGGGCCGGGTTGACCACCGTACGCGGATCGATGACCGTGACGGCCTTTGGCGCTGTCCACTTGATTTCGTCCAGCGGGTTGCTGCCGAACACCTTCTGCTCCACCGCGTGCTCCAGGAGGTGATGCAGGACAGCGCGCTTGCGCCGTACCGAGTTCGCCCCCGCCGGGCCACCGGCGAAAGTGATTGAGATGGCGTCGAGAGCTGTGCGAAGGATGTTCGCCTCCCCCAGGGCCGACAGCGGAAGGGACGCTCTCTCCAGCCAACTCAACGCCGCAGCTTGAGACGGGGAAAGGCTAGTTCGCCTGCTCTCGGGGAGGAGGATGTGAGTCCTGAGAACCTCGCGTAGTTCCTCCGCAGCAGGAGGCCGTGGCGCGTCGGCTACCAGGGCAGGGATTAGCGTCAGGAGTGCGTATGCTTCGGTCTCGCGAGTCCTGGCCGCCAAGATGTTCCACCGCCGGAGAAAATACGCCTGAGCGAACTCCAGGAACGACGGCCCCGATGTCTTCGCCGCAAGCATCGACACTGGCAAACCAGTGGTGATGTCGAACTCCTCCCCCATTTTGACCGCCTGACGCAGGTCGGACATGAAGGCGCTGGCCAGCCCCCTGGTTCGAAAGGTCTTGGACCTGTCCTTGCTCGCCACTCGCCAACGCGCTATGTAGGCGGGCGTGCCGCGGTTGGTGCGCTGCTGGATCTGGCCGAGCTGAACGTAGTAGGTGGTCTTCACGCCGCCTCCCGTCGCGAGTCGAGCCATGCCGTGAGGTCACTCCGCCAGACGCGGAGCTCGAGGTTGGGGAGCTGAACGCAGATCGGTGCGCGGCCGAGCTGGCGCCAGCGGTAGAAGGTACGGCGGGACACGCCCAGTTCTTCGAGGACCTGGGGAATGGTCAGCAGCTCGTCACGTCTGATCATCGACCACCGCCCGGGGTCGCAAGGCAGACAGTGGTGCAGTGGCCCTTCCTCGCAGCCGGACAGCGAAAGGCGGGCCGGATTCCGGGCGCTACACCGCCCGGCTTATGGATAGGGGCGTCGCGGTGCAGCAGCCTGCCTGAGGCTCGACCGAGGTGGACGCCCATTCCATGGCGGTGAACGGGTCGGCGAGAGACACCGATCCGCTTGATCTGGTCCGCCCAATCGTCGCTATCGGGGTAGTTGAGTCGATCGGTCATTCTCGTTTTGGCGCTGGAACAGGCAAGCTCGTGCAAGATGGGATCCGTCCTCTCCAGTGGTCTGGTGTGGGATGGCCCTCGCCTGGTGGACGTCTTGGTGGATGTGGCCAGGCGAGGGCGCTGTGGTTGGCGCGTTGGGCCTTGATGCCGACGCAGGTGCAGTCGGTGCAGGCTCGACGTTCGGGACTTCCTTGATCACTCCTTCTCGGCGGTCAACGCAGCAGGCCGGCGCGTGCCTGTTGACCAGGACGAACTGGATGAAGTCCTGCGGAGGCGCGCTCAGCAGCCAGCCGAGCTGCAAGCCCGCCGTGTACCGCAGGCGATCACCCGCATAGCGGGTGTCCCAGACCGTCAGGGGCAGGGATATGGACCACCGCCTCTGGCCATGTCGTCAAGTCCGGTTGCGTGGCGGCGAACGCGGGGTCCAAAGCTTCCGTGGTCGGCTCGTCGTGGGCTGGCGGCTCCCCACCAGCCGCGTCTGCCGTCAGCATCCAGACGCTGCCAGCGGGCCGCGTGAGCCCCTCAGCTGGATCAGGCAGCCCTCTGGATGGTCGAAGCGTTCTTGAGCGGATGAGGCTTGGTGAAGATAAGCAGGTCCTCGTGCGCGGTGGCGTGGATAGGCAGGCCGCGAGCCCGACCCTTACGCGCCTCGTACAGCTGGAAGAACGACGCGCGGTTCAGCAGTTTGCCGCGGCCCAGCCCGCACAGCAGGCACACGATCCGGTCGGCGAAGTTCAGACCGGCGCGCTGAGCCACCTTCTGCACGAGGCCGGGCAAGTCGACGAGTTCCCCGCGGTGTTACGCCCGGACCGTGCTCAGGGAGTGGGAGGCCACGCAGACCTGGCAACCGGATTTGCAGCTGAGATCGGCGACGTTCAGTAGCGCCCGAGACTATTCAGGACGATTCCTTCTTGAACTGCTGCAGAACGGGCATGACGCCCACCCGTCCGACCGTTCCGACGGATGCATACGAATACTCCTGGACGCAAGCGAAGGGTCCTATGGGACGCTTTATGTCGCCAACGGCGGAATCCCCTTCACCTGGCCGCGAGTCGAGGCGATCTGCAAATTCGCTCTGACCGAGAAGACCGTTGGGGAGGGCATTGGCAACAAGGGCATCGGTTTCCGCAGCATCCCGGAGATCACGGATGCGCCCGAGATCTACAGCGCCCGGGCGAGTGGGCTGGGGCCTTTGCGTTTAGACGGTTATTGCTTCCGTTTCGCAACCGAGTGTGATGTCTCAGGACATCGGAAACCCTCGAACCTACGGGTGCGGGGGTTTCTTCGTTTCCGCCTTTGCCTGAGGCTGGTAGCCGCGAGTGGGGTCGATGGTCAGCTCGCACAGAAGCTCTCCGGTGACCGCATCGACGACGCGGACGTGCAGCCTCGGGGATCATCCCTGCATCAGCTGCTCAAAGACGCCCGCCCTCGCCCACGACCGAAACCTGTCATAGGCGGTGGACCACGGCCCGTGGCTCGGCGGGCAGATCCCGCCACAGGCTACCAGTACGGAACCGCCACATCACGGCATTGAATTGAACTGCTGCCGCAGGTCCGGGATCGGCCCCGCTCCCCCAGAGGCAAGTGAAGCTCGATCAAAGACCATTCCTCTGATCAAGTCAGTCGCCGATGAGATCTTCAAGGCTGGTGACCGGAACATTCTCGGACGTACTGTCGTCGTCCTCAACGATCGACGCGTCGTTGTCGGAGGAGATCTCGTCATCAGTAAGAGCTGCCGGCGATTTTGCAAGTGATGAGAGCCAGGATTCGTACGTGTCCTCAGACAGGTAGAACCAGTCCCTCAGCGCCCGCTTGATCGAATTGCTGGCCGCCTGCTGAGCTTCGACGCGGAGCTTTGCCTCGGCAGAGCCTGGCTTGCTGATCTTCAGAGCCTTGAGTTGCTGGTCGGTACACAGCTTCAGGTACAGCTCACGGGCAGCGCTGATCATCCGATCAAAGCCGGAACGATCGGGAAACCACGGCGCGATGTGCTCCCAGGCAGCCGGAGTGTCGAGTGCCTGCATCCAGAAGTATCGAAAGAACACCGACTGCGCAGTGTCCATATTCCCAATCTGGTTCAGCGGATGGTTGACCTCAGCCTTGTTGAACGCGAGCCTGCGGTCCTTCGCCTTACCCTGATCCTGGGAGAAGTACGCGTTCCAGCCCTTCACCAACGCGTCGGCAAATGCGGGCAGATCCTTGGTGTCCGCGCCGCCAGGCTGCTCCTTACGAAGTTGCCACAGCGAGCCAAGGGTCAGCACCAAACCGAGCTGGCAGGCATGTGTGTTGAACACTGCGTAGGCGGCCTTAGATTTCTTGAGGGCCTCAGGCTTACCGGATTCCAGGAACTCCACCGCTCGGTAAGTCTCGAAGCTCTCCTCGCGTACTTTCAGGGCCTCCCAAGCCTTGATCACATCCGACTTGGTGGTCTTCGCGCCGAGCGCCTTCTTTTCCTGGTAGTGCTCATAGCTGTCCCGCAACGTCCAGAAGACGCCGACACCACTGAAGAGTGCATCGTGAGCGAGGGTCAACCCGGTGTCGTCGACATGCCAGTCGTCCTTCAAACGGGTCAGCGCTTTCGCGTGGGCGGCGTACGGGGCTGTCTTCGACAGAACCGTGAGTATGCCGCGTCCCCACGTCTCGGCGAACCGGTCGCTGATCGTGTCCACCTGGCCGATGGGGAACTCGGAGTTGCCGAGGCTTTCCCGCTGGTAGGTGAAGCCACCGTCCTCGAACTGGGCTGGGAAAAGGCTGGTCAAATCCAGCTGTTCGCGCATGAATGCGTCCTGCTCAGCAGGGCTCTGACGACTCCCGAACCTCAAGGTCACATCCTTGAGGTACTTAGGCGGACCAAACACGCAACGCTCCACCGTCGTCTTCAGGAGGTTGATGTTCGTCAGCACCGACCAGCGAGCTGGGCGGCTGGAGTTGACCTCCGGGTTGTCATACTCGACCGCGTACAGGGGCAGATAGGACTCGTCCTGTCCATTCCGGAGCTCGCTAAGCAGCCGCCGCGTCAGCACATTGCTCAACTCGGCATCGGACAGCAGGATGATGCGCGACTCGGATGGAGGGCGTGCCTCCTTGTTGACGTCCACGAAGAGCTTGCGTGCGGCCTCGTGCGGCTTGGCGTCCTCGCCGGCCTGGTCAGGGAACCAGCAGACAGTAACCGGTACCTCGACCTTGCTCAGGTCCAGTTCGCCATGACTGATGTCCTGCAGCGCCTGCTTGACCTGGTTTTCGTAGAATGACCTGAATCTCGCGCCGGGAGAGTTCTGCCAGCTATTCGTCGTCGTGCGCTCGACAGCGAGCAGCGCCATTGCACGATGCTGGCCGTCCAAAACGACTAGCTGCGACTCGGTCCTGTTCCACCACAGCTTGCCGACGTTCGCTGGGTGCAGCCGATCATTTCCGCCGAGGAGCCGTTGCACCTGGAACGAGGTCCCCGCCTGTTCCTGCTGCCACCTGGCGCCGTCATCTTCGACCACCGTCGGCGCGTCCAAGACCGGAAAGCGCGATGGGCGCTTGTTGCGGAACGGCAGCAACACCGCCACGATCGGAGGGAAGAACGCAGGTCCAGTCGCTTGGGGCTTCAGCAAGTACGGGATCAGGCTGACTGCAACTCGGTGGTCATCCAAGTCGCGTTGCAGGAGCTGGTTGAAGTCCAGGTCCCCGGCCTCCATGACTTCCCGGACCGGGGACAAGCTCTTGGTGAGCTGACGTTCCGGGTCGTCGGCGTCGTCTCCGAGCCGGGCCTTGGTCATGATGTAGTCCACCCGGCCGGCCGGCGTGGAGAAGCTCCCCCACGTGCCCTGCACACAGTCACGGAACGTGAGCTTGGTACCTGAGCCGAACATCACTTACTGCCTTCCCAGAATCGGTGAGTACAGCCGATGCAGGAGCCACTCGGCTGACTCGGCCGTGTTCCGTAGGTGCTTCTTCGTTGCTTCGTCGTTCTCTTCGTCGGCCAGGTCAATGACCCAGGCTTCGAGGTGTTCCATCGCAATGTTCCGGGCCGCGGCACGCTGGCCGAAGTTCTTCCCCCGGCCCCGGATGGTCTCCGCGTCCTCAGGGTGCTCACGCAGCCAGTCATGGGTCCGTGTGTAATCCAGACGGTGCTTGCGAAGCCGTTCCTGCAGGTTCGTTGCGACCCCGATGTAGAGAGGGGTGGAGAACACGGGAGACGCCTTCTGAAGGATGGTTGACATCACCCGGCGCCGCTCCTCGGTGTCGAGGGAACTCATCAGCGTTTCGAGGCGCTGCAGTGAGTCGTCATCCCCGGTCTGACCGCCTTCTGCGGGCTCACGAAGAGGGTAGTCCAACTCCAGAGAGCCCTCCCATTTTGCTCCGTACGATCCTCTGCCGCTCAGATCGATTGGCAGGGGCTCATAGTAACCAGCGTACTTGCGGAGCAGGTTCAAGAAGCCCTCAATGGCCTGGTCTCCATCGGCACTGGGCTTAATCTTCCAGTCGTGCGGGCCGGCACGAAAGCTGACATACCAAGCGTAGAGTCCAGGACTCTCCGGAGCTTGGTCTACGTCCAGCATGGAAAAATGGTTCAGAAAGGAACTGTCCGTCACTGGGTGCCGCCTCGCCCTGGCCTCGACTCCAAGCTGACCAGGGGGCCGTACGTCTTGTGTGCATACCCCAACAGCGTTGGTCTCCCGACTACGTGTGGACCGTTACAGATGCAGATCATCCGAAGATATTGCCACTTCGATGCCGAGTGTAGGGGACAGGACTAACAATCCGGGCAATTTCTTCGCTCACACCTGTTGATCAGCGTATTCATGGCGGGACCAACCCCAGCAGTCACCGAAAGAGGCCGGGGTATATCCCACAATGTCGTCGGATATCCGGCCTCCATGACTGCGCCTACCCCACTACTCCGCAGCGGAGGTCACCAGCTCTTGGGTCGATCGCATGTCTTTGTTCCCTGCCAGATAGCCGATGCCTCGTGAAGGTGGATCACAAGCGTACGACTCACCGACTCGTCCGTGAGGGGCTGGCGTCGGCACGGTCGCGTCCGTGGTGGCGACGTTCCTGATCAGGTTGGGCGGCACGATGGTCTTGCCGTTCGTGTCGGGGGGGTGTGGCAGAGCTCGCTGATGTGCAGTTTGTAGCGTTTCAGGACAAGTCGTCGCCTTTGGCCGCCCACCGGACGTCGACATCGTAGGGGAGATCAGCCGTACTCTGCCCTCGGCAGTCCTTCTCCATCGTCTTCGAGGGAGCGCCGCCGCTGGACCACCTCCCGCCCCTTGCGGTCGGTACGCGCATAGTTTTGGATCAACATGACCCGCAGCGCCTGCACCGCGGGCAGATTCCGCAGCCAGACCGGGGAGCACGGCGCACAACCGTCGGCGCCGTAGGCGCGCGCAAGCTCGGCGCGCTTCGTCTCCGAGACCGGCAACCGCCAGGAGTCGACCCAGGCGCGGTAGCGTGATTGGGATGGGTGGAAAGCAGCGTACCGACGCCACCCACGTGATCAGGGAGCTCCGGACCAGCTGCTGGCCAAGCTCGTGGAGATGGGCCTGACACTCGCATCGAACCCGAGATCATCCAACGCCAGCCCCAAGGCATCCTCCCTCCCAGCTCAGGTCCGCTCGCACGGTCTCGGCGGCCTGCCGGTCGGTCAGGTTCTCCGCCCGCTGCAACACCTTGATCAACGCCAGCCTGCCCGGTGACCAGCCGGGTTTACCCTCCGCTGCGAACGCCGCCGCGAACTCCGCGTCGGCGAACAGCTCACCCGGCTCATCCCTGACCTGCACGGGTAGTGGTGTCGGACCATGATGCTTGGCAGGAACACCGAATCGTGCCCGGCACGAGCTCTACCTGGTTAGTCTTCTGAGTGAGGAATTCTGTTCAAATATCCGGCGAGCCGTTCGAGAATCTCGGCATCGGTCTTGGTTCATACACAGGGCCCTCAGATCGCCAGTCCAGGCTACTTCCTAGTTCAGGGACGAACACCTCCTGCCTTCCCGCCAAATGAAGCAGGGGCGTAGACCACTGCCTTTCCGGAGCTAAGGGACAACAGCCTTCATCAGATCGTCCACAGAATTAAGGTCACGTCGTCCTGCAAGATACCCAATGCCGCGATGCAAGTGAGTGACGAGAGTCCTGCCGCAAGCTTCTTCAGTCGGTTCGCTGCCATCACGAAGACACCGGGATCTAATCAACGCCATGTAGATATCCCCGTAAGCTCCAGCGAAAGTTCGCCAAGACATCTCGATGTTGGAGTCGGTGACAACATCGCGCACCAACGGGGGCGTTTCGTCCTGCAAAGACACAGCTAGGGCCCAGCGGCACAGAACGTTCCAGTTCTTTATACCGGTGACTCGCTTAAGTTTGATCAACTGATCCTTGGCCGGTTGAGACAAGCGGACTGTGTCAAGCGACATACCGAGTCTTCCCCCATCCGTAGCCGCGTTCGATCGTGGTTGTGAACGTCGTGTCATCGTGGACCAGTGTGTATGTCTGGGCGATCGACGGAATGAGACGCTGCAGCAGCTCATCATCGATCTCTTCGTCTGTCGACAGCAGAAGCACCTGGTGGCTTGCTTGCGGGAAGTAACGCTCAACAAGATTCTGTCTGTGCCGGCTATCCAGCCGGCCAAGCGGAGTATCGATGACGCTCGGGAGCCTATTGCCCGCTACGCGAGCTAGGCCCCAAAGGAGGGATACCGCCAGGAGCTGGCGCTCACCTGCGCTCAGACGTGCCGGGTTGAGGTCCTCACCGTCCGCGCCAATCAAGGTCAAGGTGAACTTGCTAGTGTCGATACGCAGGTCCTTGACCAGGCCGTCCTTACGCATTAGGCGATTGAAGCTGTCTAGTACAGCGACTTCCAAACGACTGATATGACGTTGCAGCAGGAGCTCGCCAAACCTGTCCAAAGTATTACGAGCGCGGTCGGAGTATGAAACCACACGGGCGCGGTGCTCGATCTCGGCCAGTCCCTTAGCTCGTTTGGCATATGCCTTTTCGCGGGCTGCCTGAAGCTGCGTGTGTTCACGGACACGTGCGGCGTGATCTTCCTCCGTTGCGCGCAGTTCCCTCTCGAGGTCTTCCACGCGCTGACGGACCTTGTCCTGTCGGGCGATCAGGTCAGCGATCGCGTCTTCTGCTGGAACGCCGGCCAACTGCCGATCCAGCGCGTCGAGCTGCGCTCTAAGCTCTCCAGACTCAGTAAGCAGCTCTTGCGCATGCTGTGATTCGCTCTTAAGGACTTGGTCAAGAGAGTTGAGTTGCTGAATGCCTGTCGCCGACATCTGAATCAGTCTAGGAACGCCCGCGTCAGCTGCACGTTGGGCACGGTCCTCTTCCATGAACTGGCTGATCTGCTTAAGCTGAACACCTGGTATGCCGTTACCCAGTAGCGAGAGGATCTCCTTGTCCCGCATGTGCAGGACGTCGAGTAGCTGCTCCGCGCGGACCGCATCTTCCTCTCGAGCCACCTGCGCACGCAGAGCTTCCAGCTGATCCTTGAGGAGGAGAAGTGGGAGCGGTCCTGACGCGACGGTGTTGGCAAGGGTCGCGCTTACAGCTTCGAGCCGACCTTTCGCGTGCGCACTCTGTGCTTCTAGCTCCGCCCGACGGCGGAAGAGGTCCCCCCCCTCCTTGGCGAACGCAGCCTCGACAGCTTTCAGCTCCTTCTTCTCGTGTAGGAGACCAGCCTTTGCGGAAGCGACCCGCTGAAGCGCATCTGCTCTGGCCACCTCGTTTTCCTCAAGCTGAGCTTCGAGGGTGGCGATCAGCTCGAGTGCGGCCTTGTCCTCTCGACTCACCTTCTGGCGCCGTTGAAGAGCAAGTAGGTCGGTTCGCAGCTGTTCGACCGTGCTGACCCCTAGGAGCGATTGAACCGCCGACTCGATGACTGGAGCCGCCCGCTCAGGATCAGCAAGCGATTCGATCTTCTCGCCATCAAAGAAGAAGAGGGATGCGACTTCCAACGGTAGAAGATCCTCTACATAGTCCGCCCATGTGTCACTGACGGCCTTATCGTGTTCGCCGTTGACAAAGACCGCCAGCGACTCGCGGAGAGTCTTTCCCGCGATGGACCAGTTTCGCTCAATCCGGTAATGACGTTGCTCCCCTTCGACCGTGGTCGAGAACCAGAGCTTCACGCCTGCCTGCTTAGGCACTGCCTGACGGTTCACGCTGTCACGGAGAAACGCGTCGTAGGAACGGTTTCCCCTACCGCTGCACCGTGCCCGGGAGCCATACAACGCGAGTTGGATAGCATCTAGCAGCGTCGTCTTCCCGCAGCCGTTGAGGCCGCCGATCAGGATGATCGGCTTACCAGGCTTGGGATTCAGAGAGAGGACCTGCTTGCCGTGGTACGCTCCGAAGTTTTCGAGAGTGATCTCATGCAGGAGCATCGGTGCTCTCTTCTTCCAATCCCAGAAGGGTAGGAGCGATCTTATTCTGCTGATTGCGTTTGGCTAGCTCGACCGCGTCCTCCTCATCCGTGTAGTAGCCCTTCTTGATTGCCTTCTCAAGTGCTTCGAAGAGCCCGGAGCGACGAGTCATCGTACGGAATTTCCGCTCGACCGCAAGTAGCTCACGCATCGTCTCAAAGTGCAGGTCATCTCCGTCGCAGACCTCACGAAGCAGCTCCACCTCATCCGCGGCCACTGCGAGGTGCTGGTCGAGCGGACCACCGGGGAAGTCCTCACCCGTCTCCTGCTTGTAGATGTGGGGTAGCGAATCCTCGACCTCATGCTTCTCGAAGACCCAGATGCGTCGGATTTCGTGCAGCTCATCCATCGTGATCAGTTCGATGTTCCGCACATGTTCTGGAGCATTCTGCCGAATCCACGTCTGGGCATTAAGGAGTTTTCGGAGCCACTCCTCACGAGCCTTTTGTGTGTACGGTCCAGGAACGTTGCGATCGTGGAAGAGCTGAATCGTGCCGTTCATCTTCCGGAAGTCACGCAGGTGGCTGTCGTCGGGAGCGTCGAGCTCGTCGCGCAGCTCCAGGAGCGGAAGCATCCACTCCTTCTCCTCGTCGTTCTGGATCATCGCCGACATGGACTTGTCCTTGTCGACAAGGGTGCACGTCCAGCACCCAAAGCGGCTGTCGCCGCAGGAAGGAGTGGTGTTGTCCACCACGAGTGGGCATTCTCCGTCGCTCGAGGCTCCTTGATACATGGTGAGGAGATCCTTGTTCGGATGCCCCCAGGGGTTGGACTGCTGCATCAAGAACGTCCAGACCTCGTCGTTGCTCCATGCCTCAACAGGGCTATAGACGAGGGAGTTGGGGAGGTTGCCGTTTGGCGAGAGTCGGTCACGGACACGTCGCTTCTCGTGGCGCTCCATTACTCGGGCGCGAGCCTGGCTCTCGGCCTTACGGATGCCCAGGACCAGAATTGCCTCACCGTGGTCGTGCACGACTCGGCGAATGAAAGAGTTAGACGGCTTAATCTTCAAGCGTTCAGTGCACCAGCGGAACTTCGGTTTCGGCGCGGGGTATCCCTTACCGATCAAGCCGACCCAGAAGGTGTCCTTCACATCAGGCACCAGCCGATTCGGCTGGATAGGAAGCTGCTGCTTCTCTGCCGCCTTACGCATGGTCTCCAGCGATTGGGTGACCCAAGCAGCAACGACCGGATTCTCAACGAGGGTGTCCGTACTGATGACGTAGACCGGTTTGGTGCGCTGATGGGGCTCTAGGTCTTGTAGCGCCATCCACACAAGTTGAAGCACCGCGGTGGAGTCTTTGCCACCGCTGTAGCCCACGACCCAAGGGACCTGATCGGCCAGGTATAGCTCACGGATCTCTGCGGTCAGCTCATTCAGCACGGCGGCGAGCCCGCCTTGGCTCTCAAAGGGGACGGCGCGCCGGGTGGGCGTGTTCAGCATGACGGCACTGCGCGTCGGGGTGCTCATCGCTCTCCTCGCTGGTAGGCGTCTTCTGCCTGCTGCTCATCGGCAGTCAGTTCGAGACCGAGCTGCTTGCGTAGATAATTCACGGTAAGTACGACATTTTGGTGATTTTTCGAGACGCGGCCGCCGATGATCGCGCGTCCCTCCCAATCAGGATTGGTGCGTGACCAGTCCACGTCCCGAAGCCGCGCCAGCCGCGGCTTCCACTCCTCTGGATCAAGCGAATCGCGGAGCAGTGTGTTCCCGAGTAGCCCTAGCGCATGAAGTGCGATCCCATGCGTGTGTAGATACTGCTTACGTATCTCCGAGGCGGACAGAGATCGTCTTCGCACCTCTCCCCAGTCTGGGATGAGATCATCTACAGCTTCCCAGTAGTCCCACGACAGGCGTTCCGTGTCCTTGCCGCCAGTCAGCTCCAGCCCTTGAAGAAGGGCGCTCATCGCCGAGTACAGGGCACTGAGCGTGAAGAGCTTGCGCGATCGCGCTGAGAGGTTGCTGCTCTCCATCTCAACGAAGTTGCGGAACACCGGGCACTTCAGCGCAAGGAGTCGTGTCAGCTGGGAGAGCTCATCCCTATGGTCATAGAGGACGCCTATGGAGCGGGCCGGCCGCACGGCATGGCGGTTCAGGTCAGCAAACATCTGCTGGCTGCGTTCGAGGCCAGCGTCATGGAAGAAGACGACGGCGATGGTCTCGTCGCCGAGTGGCGGGTTCTCCTTGAGTGCCGCCTCGATCGCTGCACGCCGGTGCTGGCCATCGTTGATCAAGAAGCGCGAGGCCATCGGGATGTGCAACTGACCGACCCGCAAGCCTGGGCCTTGATCCGACACCCCCACGAAGCGCATGGCGCCATCGACTGAGGCGGTTAGCGCAGAAAAGACGTAGTCGTCAGGGTTCTCCAGGATGTACCGCGCAAGCGCTGGGACTCGCCCCTTGTTCAGCACGCGCTGTGCCCGCACCTCCGGCGCGAGCTCGTCCTCATCAAACAAGAAGATCTTGGGGATGAGGCGCAACGGACACATCGATACGTAATACTCACGCCCTGCCTGCACACCGCGGATCGCTGGGAAGATGTACTCGAAGCCCGCGGTTGTGGCGTCTCCGCCTTGCTGGGCCAGCGCGTGTGATCCCACGCGGTCCACGGTACCGTAAGTACGTGTGCGTTTTAACGTACACACGTGACCTGGGGCAACAATTATGAGAGATGGTGTGCACGTGGTCGCCTACCTGGATGCCGCTGCAACGACGAGGGTACTCCCCGAAGTCGCCGAGGTCGTCTTGCACTGGATGTCCCAAGACTTCGGCAATGCGGGCTCGCGTACCCATGAGTACGGAACTCGCGCCAAGAGGGCAGTAGCCCGCGCTCGTGAAGGCATCGCAGCCCACTTCTCCGCCCGCCCGGATGAGTTGATCTTCACCAGCGGCGCAACCGAGAGCAACAACATCGCCATCCTCGGTCTTGCTCCCTTCGGTGCGAAGAGTGAACGCCGTCACATCGTCAGCACCGCAATTGAACACAAGGCTGTACTGGAGCCACTGGAGCACCTACAGTCACAGTGTTTCGAGGTCGAACTGATCGAGCCGGGGCCGTCCGGTCGTGTGAGTGCGGAAGCCGTACTGGAACGGCTACGTCCCGACACGCTGCTTGTGTCTGTCATGCAGGTCAACAACGAGACCGGCATCATCCAGCCAGTCGCCGAGCTGGCGGAGCATCTCCGCTCCACTGCCACCTATCTTCATGTTGACGCGGCTCAGGGCTTCGGCAAGCTGCCAGACGACCTTCGTGCACCAATCGATCTCGTCAGCTTCAGTGGGCACAAGATCGGAGCGCCCAAGGGGGTGGGCGGCCTGCTCATCAGACGCCGCGGGCGGGACTCCGTGCCGCTGACCCCGCTGATGTACGGAGGCGGCCAGGAGCGCAAGCTCCGCCCCGGCACACTTCCAGTTCCGCTCATCATGGGCCTGTCCAAAGCCCTTGAGGTGTTCGAAAGCGAACGTACGCAGTGGCTGCAAGCGGCCAGCGAGTTCCGCGCCCGTCTGCTGGAGGGACTCGGCAAGACCCGGTTCAACCTCCATGGCGACCAAGAGCACGTGGTCCCGCACATCCTCAATCTGTCGTTCGAGGGTGTGGACACGGAGGCGTTGATCTTGCAGCTGAAAAACTACGCCGCGGTGGCCACCGGATCCGCCTGTACCAGTGCGTCATACACCCCAAGCCATGTCCTCGCGGCGATGGGGCTACCCCAAGAACAGGCCAGCAATGGACTGCGCCTCTCTTGGTTCCCCGACCAGGCTCAGGCACTGGACGTCGACGAGTTCGCAAGCATCATCGCCGAGTACCAAGCCGGCATCGCACCGGTCAGTTCCTCTTGATCAGGCGGTGACCACGGAGCTGGCGGCCGCAGCGGACCAGCTCGGCCTCCCAGCCCTGCTCTGTCCCAATGAGATGGGGATTGGCGTATAGGCCTGCTCGCAGCTCGCTATCGGTAAGTCGCCGATACTTCGGGACATCGAGGTCATCCGGGTGAAGGAACTCATGTTTGCGATGGAGTAGCGGCCTGTTCTCCGACTGCTCGTAGGACATATGCGAGGTCTTGAATGTGGCGAGATCGACCATATAGGACGATCGCAGCCGCGGATGCGGATCCGTGTCGAACTCCGGATAGTCCAGCCAGCTCACTCCCCTACCCTGATGGCGCAGCTTGGCCAGGGTCCACTCCTGTGGACGTCCTGCCGCGAGCGAAGCGCAGTGCTCATACAGGCGCAGCACAACGGGCATGTGATCAATCGCCCGGCGATGCACGTATAGGGCTGTTGGCGTGAGCTTGCCGACCTTTGACCCGTTCATCGCACCGCGGACATAGGCATCATCGCGCAGCTTGAGCAGCAGACGATCGGACCGCATGCATGCTTCCTTGTAGGAACTGAAGAACGCTCTCACGTCGAGCTGCACGGAAAGGGGGAGACATCCGAAGGGGCCACGCCCGTTGAACAGCTCCACCCCGAGGAACAGCAGCGTGGTCAAGGTGGATCTCTTCGCACCTTCTGCGACCTTTTCTGGATCAGCCGACACCCGGACGATCCGCTGCAGTTCTGCAGTGTTCAAATGGGCTAGGAGCTCCGCCATCTGCGCAGGCATCTCCTCTATGCGCGGCACTCGCCCGCGTCGCTCTGTGTAGTCGACTACGGAGGCGATCGCCGATGCCGCGTCGTCAGAGGCCAGCCAGATGGCCGCGGGTGCGATCCGACGAGCCAGATAGCCCAGGCGCGCCTCGTCGCGCTTGAACGCGTACACGATTCCGGGAGCCGCAGAGACGCACCGGACGCCTGTGGCGTCCTCCACGTAGCTTCGGAGCTCGCCAGCGCTGAACAGGTGCTGAAATGTCCGCCGGCTGGTAAGGACCCCGTCGCCGAATCCCGTGCCCTTGACCTTGGACTTCTCCCAGGTGAGTCGAGTGGAGACCACCAAGGTCTCCTTGGCAAGTTCCCATGCCTTGACGAGCGTACGACGCCGTTCCTCCGGGTCCTCGATGATGTTGAGGACATACGTAAGCAGCACGACATCCGATGGGTCGAGGCTGCCTTCGGGGTGATAATGGGGGTCCCAACCGACCGCCCTCATGGCAATGCCCTGTAGAGCCCGGATGTCATCCCCGCGTCCGCACCCATAGTCCAGGACCGACGAGTCAGACGTGATCTGCTGATCCGCCACAGCCTGACGTGCGGGTACGGAAAGTCCCGTTCTACCGATCGCGGTCAGGCGGCGCTCGGTTTCCCAAGCACCGCCCGTCTGCTCTGTGAGAGTCACATGCCCATCATGGGCTTCAGAACTCCGGAGGGCTGAAGAATTGGCCTAGCTCTGGGGGAAGCCCTCCGGACCTCTGATCCCGATCAGCTCGTCGTACCATCTCCAATAGCACGTCCATAACCCGTGACTTGCTCGCGTTGATCTCGCCTTGAATGTAGTTGAGACCACCGTTTGCATACTCTTCGAAGATTGTGACGCGCTCCCCGAGGCGCTCCTCACTCAGGATGGAAGCGTCGCCAGGGTGCTCCATGACCCCAAGGGAGTCGATGAATGCTTCGGCAGTCGGAGAGCGGCGAAAGACTTCGTACCGAATGGGTTCCCCGGTCTCACTGAACTGCTCCCTACGCTCTTGGGCGTAGCCGACGGACGCTGCGAAGAGCAGGGTCGCGGCCATACTGGTGAATGGACCGTCGCCGTCCTTGCTCAGCTGTTGAATCAGGCTCTCGTGTCCCTTGGGCCGACGAACTCGCTGCTCACTAGGGCTCGTCATCATTGCGCCACCTCAGTGAACTCCGCGCCGTCGAAGGAGGACCCCAGCACCTGGTACGGGTACTCTCTCCCGTTCACAGCGATCTTCTCCGTAACGTCCTGCAGGTCACTCTTCGTCGTATGGGTCGTAATCACATACTGCTTGCCCACGCGCGGATGTAGCGAATTCTCGGCGACCCCCTCGGCTTGGGCCTTGCTGGACAGAACCACCACCTGGGACGTCATCTCCGGGAGGAATCTGGCGATCTGCCGACGGTAGTCATCGTCCAGGTTGCCGAACACCGCGTCCATGACAATTGGATACTCACCGCCGACGCCTCCGAAGAAGGGGTTCGGATTCGTGGCAGCGTCGCGGCACTCCTGCGCAACGGCGCCGACGAAGGAGAGCGAGAGCAGCATGTTCTCACCAGTGGACTTGGGGGCCGGGACCTTCTCGTCGCCTACCTGCTCCCAGTACTCCAGCTGGAATCCCGACGTCAGCTCCGGCTCGTAGTTCTTCAGCGACGCCTGCTTGAAGAGGGTTCGGATACGGGTGTCCAGACGGCGGCGGATGCTGTCGGACAAGAGCTCAAGGATCTGCCGGAGCGCGGTCTCGGTCTCTCGGATTACGGCGATCCGGCGCTGGATGCGCTGGTTGTTCTCGTCCTTGACCTGAATCTTGTCGACCTGCTCCTCTTTCTGCTTTTTCTGGTTGGCCAGGTAGTCGAGATGCTCGTCGATCGTGCCGAGGCGTCTGCTCGTCTCGCTCAACTTGTCGATCATCTTGCTGCGTCGCACTTCGATTGCACTGATGTCTTCCTGCGGCAACTTCTTGATCTCGATGGAAACCTCGTTGAGCTGCTCCACTAACATGCGCTCTTTGTCGGATGCCTCCCCAATTAGGCGATCCGTCTCCGCCAACCGATCCATCGTGCCACGACGCCGCTCTTCCAAGCCGGCCACCGCACCGCGCAGTTGGTTCCATGCCGCTTCCACTTCGGCAAGGCCGGCGCGCTCACGCCACGTCTCCAGTGCAGCTCGCTCGCGCGAGCCTTCGGTGAGGTGGGTACCGCAGATGCACTCGCCCTCTATGAGAAGGTCTTCGATGAACGTGCGCTTCAACGGTGCCGGCAGCTCACCACGCTCCCGAAGCGCGTCACAGGCCGCGATGATCTTCTCAGGCAGATCAGGTAGGAAGGCCAGATAACTGGAGTCTGCGAGCACCCGAGATCGCTCGTCCTCGAGCTTGCGCAGTGATTCATGGGCGCTCGCACGTTCCCGTTCCAGGCGCTCACGCTCCAGCTGAAGTTGCTTGGCACCGTCCAGGGATTTAAGACGTGCCGCGAGCAGCTCGATCTCGTCCTTCAGATGCTGAACTTCTGTGTTGAGAGACTCTTTCTCCTTCTTCTTCTCTTCCGTTTCCTTGAAGACGGCGTCGATCTCAGCGGTCAGGCGCTCGGCGAGCTCGCTGTTGGCCCCCTCGGACTTCAGCTGGTGACGCAGCTTGTTCGCTGCGGTGGGGAGGTGCTTGAGAGCTCGCTCGAGCTGCTCCAAGCCAAGGAGCGTCTTGATCGCATGCTGAATCTCAGCGTAGGCCTCCTTTCGAACCAGTTGCTCGATGCGCTCACCGTTGACGAAAAAGAACTTGCTCAGGCGCTCGGGAAGAATCTTGTCTATGTGTCCCTGGGCGCTCTTGAGCTCTTTGGTGACACCCCTGTCGTCACGCTCGAGGAGAAGGAGCTGCGCCTTGGGCAAGCGTTGGTCCGAATTCTGCTTCTCCGCTGTGAGAAACCGGCGCGCAGTGTAAGTGCGGCCTTCATGTTCGAACTCAACGGTCACCGACATGTCCACCGACGAACCGGGGCGGGCTTCCTGCCAGATCCGATTGTTGATCAGTCTGTCCTGCTGCTCGACATCTGCGCTGAGACGCCCATAGAGAGCCCAGGTGAAGGCGTTGAGCAAGGTCGTCTTACCGCCACCATTGGTACCGTATATCAGCGTGACGTTATGCCCCGGCTCCTGAGCGAACGAGATGCGGTTCCGCCCGCCGTACGGTCTGAAGTTCTCGAGCTCGATCGACAGCAGCTTCACTTGACGATGCCCTCAACCCTCCGGATGATCTGGTCGCTCACGTTGCGCGTTACCGTCGCGGTGTCTCCCAGATGCAGGTTCTCCTTCTCCAAGGTCAGAACGTCCACGACAAGCTTCTTCGCCTCATCGCTTAGTTCCGCATAGATACGACCGACGATCTCGCGCTCGTTCTGGTCGCTCACTGGCTGCTCTCCACCCTTCACACATCAAGAAGCTGGTAATAATCGCGCAGTTCCCTCAGTTTGGCGAGGGCTTCCCCGTGATTCTCCGCGTATCCGGCGAACTCTACGCATCGAGCCAGCTCTCGCCGGAAGAGCCGACGCTCGATTTCGAACAAGGCAGGGTCCTGCGGGGGTGTCACCACGAAGTCGATAACCTCTGCGAGGCCCTTCCCTGGCGCCCTTCTAAGGATCCGGCCACGGCGTTGAATGAACTGCCGAGGGTTGGTGCTGCTCGCGAGCATGTACGCCACGCGAGCATCCGGGAGATCTACCCCCTCATCCAGACAGCGCATCGACACAAGAACTTGCAGGTCACGTCCAGTCGCGAACGACCGGAGCAGATCTCGGCGTTGCCGCTTGTGCTCCCTGGAGGTGAACGTATGAGCCCTGAGACCCAACTCCTTGCCCGCTAGCTCGATAACCTGCTCGACCTGGCGTGGCCCGGTCCCCCCGTCAATCAGCGGTGCTCCGCCCTCAGCGCAGTAGATCAACTGGAAGAAACTGTCCCGGTGTCTTTCCAGCGCCTCTCGAAGGGCCGGCATCTTGGCACGAGCGTGCCCTAGGACCTTTGACCGCATCCCTAGCAGCATTCCGAGCGGTGAGTTGTCATCCTCACTCACAGAGTCTGGCTCTTGCGATCTCATAAGCGCGCCAATCTTCACCGTGAGCTCGGTGTACTGCTCTGCCTCGTCATCGCCCAGGGGAACGAGGACGGGGTGGTATTTGTACCTCGTCAACGCCCCTAGGTCGATCGCCTCCTTGAGACCCAGCTCGATGAGAATGTCCCCGAAGTAGTCCTTGAGGGCGTCCGTGCCCGCCGGATCGAACCATCGCTCCGGTGTGGCGGAAAGTGCTAGGCGGAACTGGGCATGTGCCGGCAGAGCCGTCCGCAAATGTTCTGCTCCTAGATGATGTGCCTCATCGGCAATGACCAGCAGAGGAAGATCGATGGAGGCAAGAAGCGCTTGGAAGGCTGCCGCGCGGAAGGTGGCATTGGTGACCACCAATGTGATGCCACCTTTTTGGCGAGCCCGAAGAGCCGCTAGCGCATTGCGTGCCGCTGGCTCCCATGACGCGGCCAGGTCGCGGCATTTGATCGGTACAACGCCGAAGTTGCGAAGTTCTGTGGACCACTGCTCGACAAGGTCCAGGAGCGGGACCACCACGACCGTGACCAAGGAAAGATCGCGAGTGTGAAGCTGTCGCCCCATCTGGTCGAGCGCTGCCAACGCAGTAATCGTCTTTCCTGTGCCGGTAGCCATCTGCAGCATGCCACGACCATTGGCCATCAGCCACTTCGCTATCGCAGTCTTCTGATAGTCTCGCAGTTCGACATCATGCGGCAATCGCGCCCATCCCAAGGTTGTGAGATCGGTGGACACGACCAGCCGCTCAGGATCTTCGATCTCGTTCGACAACTCGCCGGCGCGCTCACCCAATGCGACGAACCGCTCCTTCGCGACAGCGGGGAAGTCAAGAATTTCGAGCCTTGGTGTGCGTCCGGCCCACAATTCATCGAAGTCCGATCGGAGGATGTCCACCCTGCCCTTGTCGTTCTCGTTCCACGATCTGAAGACCTGGATCGATTCGAAGTTGTCAAGGAGGGCGGAGCTGGTCTCGTTCATGGAACCGGTGAATGCGACGGTGTCCCCGTACTTGTCGGAGATGAGGCCGATCTTCTCGTGATAGAGCGCGAGGCCTTCCCTGCCATGAACGATGGCAATCTTCACATCCATCGCCTCTTGGGCAATGAGACGCCCGAGAAGCCCCAGTCCGGCGAGTTCTTTCCGAGGACGCTCGGTGTCTGGGTCCAGCTCACGTAGCACCGCCTTGGCGATGATCTCCCGGTACGCGTAACCAGCCCGCATCTCATCGATGTCGCCGTCCGTAAGATGCGGACTGGCTATAAGGCGAATACGACCGTCGTTACGTTGGAAGCCTTCCAACCCGCGAGCGACCAGTGCGAGAGACTTGCTGGTGAAGTATCCAACTGCTCGGTCGTATCGGTTCGCGAGTGAGAGGCAGGGGACATAGAACTCGCCTACGACGTTGCTGCGGTCGCTCCTGTAACTATCCTCGAGGGTCAAGGTGCGCAGCATGTCAGCCATCACCGGCCGCCGAGCGCAGCGAAGAAGTCATCCAGATCAGGAACAGAATCGAGCGCTCGACAAGATTCACTCAAGGTGTAGCCCTCCACGATTTCGGCGAGGTCAAGATCGCCGCGAGCACGCAGGGCCATCACGAGAGCAGCCCATGAGGTTTGCACAGAGAGTGCAAGGGCGCCGGCTACGGCCGATCGCAGGTCCTCTCCACTCAGTCCCCGTTGGACACCTGACCGAAGCGCGATCTCGTCATCATCGGTCTTGTTCCAGGCACGAACCAGCCGAGCCCGGATCGCGCCATGGTCGGTCGGTGCGAGCCAGACCACATCTCCGATCTTGGCTCGAAGCTGTGTGACCAGCGGACGGATGCTTCCGAATTGCGGCTGAGGTGCTGCCCAGGAGATGCGGATCTCCTGCGCCAGAGCAGCAAAGACCCGTTCAGTCCCCTCTGCGACTTGGAACAATGCCATTACGCCATGTGGCGCCGTAAAGCCCGATCCGCGCAGAACCTCCTTGTTGATGTCTACACGGAACCACCACTGTCCCCTGAGGAAGAAGCACCGACGGGTCCCTTCAGGAGTCGGCATTTTGCGGGATGCCTGGCTTGGCCCATCGTCTCCACTCCCTGCCAGACTGATCCATCCATCTCTACGAGAGAACTCCCGTCGCGCCGCATACGCACGCACACTGGCCGCGGACACCCCGAACTGCTCGACAAGTTCATCTACTACGTCAGCCAGCAGCACACGTCCACCGCCGCGCTCAATCCTTTGCACGATCTCCTCACGGATGCCCTCATACGTCTCGAGGTTCCACTCAGGGAGTCCATAGGAATTGGGGCCCACACGCGCGATGCGGTCATCGGCCTGCAGACGCCCTCGAAGAGATCGCACGCCATCCACCTGAAGTCGCTCCGCGATCTCCTCCACACTCAATGGATGACCCTCCGCGGCCAGGACCGCGACTGCGAGCTCGGGTTGTGAGGCGCCCTTGCGAACCACGATGCCAGCGGCCTTACGGAGACCGCAGTACTCAAGCCACGAGGACCACGCATGGTCATCCAGCCCCAGCTCCGCCTGGAGTTTGTCGAGGCCGTGGCCGCCATCCGCCTGCTTCTCGGGGTGTATGGCTGAGTAGAAGGTCGCATCACGTAGATCTGAAAGCGGCTTGGTCGCCAACCAGGGACCATCGACATCGAGATCGGGCAGAAGCATCTCAAGGAAATTGGACAGCTCAAGCCCGACTGAGTGAACCAGATCCGACAGCCCAGGAACTCGTGCCGAGACACCCTCGAACGTCATGAGCGGTGAAGATCCATTGCAGACCCGCCAATGGAACTCGCCGATCCGCTCCGCAACCGGGGGGCTCTGCCGCCATGTAGCGAAGTTGTCGGCCAGCTTCTTCTCTAGCTGACCAACGCGTGCGCGGCTGACACCAAGCTCGTTGCCCAGGTCATCAAGACTGCGGTCGCGGCGAGCCATGCGATGACGAAGGATCAGGCGCTGACGATCATCAAGCGAAGAGGCCCACAGCTCCAGAAGATCATGCAACGTAGCATGTGGATCGTTCTGGACCGCTTCACCGCGATCACGCACGCCCCCCTCAACCAGAGAGGCGAGAAGCGCGTTCAAGACATCCATGAGCGTCCGCTGGTCGCCGCTTGCCAACCCTGTGAGCTCCGGAACGGTGGTCCAGAGCAAGACGCGGCGATCTTGAAGAGAATTGGCAAGCAGTATGTCCCGCGCTCTCTCCGTAGAACAGTACCGACGGATGTCGAGGGGCTCACAGACCGAGATCTTCAGCAAGTCACCCAGTGACTCATCCCCGCCATGAGCCGCCAGCTCGGCAGCGTATGTAACGATCCAATCAGCACGATCATCGCTGGAGACGGTGGCAAGTGCATCCAGCATGCGGCCGAAGTTCATGCCCGCCTCCTTTCAACACGATCCAAGCACGCTGAAGGTCTACCAGAACCGACTGACACCACGAAGGCGTGCCGGTTAGACAAAGTTACAGGGATAATGCCCCAACGTCGCCAATAGGGACATCGTCAATAGTCGCTATTACCCCTATCGGACGACCGTAAATACCGCCTACAGCACTCAATGCGAGTAGACGTTTACAGGGTGCGACCAGCATTGGAATCTGTCGGGCCCCTGGTGTATGCCTCAGTATCAGCTGGAACGGTTGACACCGGAAGAACCATGAAAGGCCAAGCGAGATTCGCCAGGGACGTTGACCGATCCATACTAAACGGCACATCTCCCCCATAGCATGACATTACGAGTGAGAGCAGCAACATGACTGTTGGCGAGCCGAGCGCAACCGGCGATGTTGAACAGAAGGAAGCGGTTCCGTCACTGGATGACCTCTTCAAGGCCCTCGCGCGCTCGGATGGGACGGTCAGTAGCGAGCAACAGCTCACGGGCGTCACCTCCAACCAAACCAAGTCAGCTGAGATCCGCCAGTGGGCACGCGACAACGGATACCAGGTGGCGCCCCGGGGTCGCCTTCCGGATCACGTTGTAGACGCTTACAAGCGCCGCTCCTCCTCCGCCTCGGCAAGAAGACCGACACGCACATCACGGTCACTGAAGAGTGTCGCGACCCCCAGGTCACCTGCGTTGCCATACCTCAACAGCCTGCAGGAGACGCTTATTGCCGGCGGCGTCGAGTGTCGATTGAACACTGCGGTGCCCACATTGATCATCTCAGCACCGCACCAAGTCAAGATAGCCACAGCGGGCAAGATAGAGGCATTCGTCTCCAACAGCCGTTTTGTTTGGGGAGAAGGGCGCTCCCTGTCGATTCATCCAATCGAGGACCATGAAGGCGCAGCTAAGAAGATCTTGAGATCCTCAGCCGGTGCCGAGGCCGTCCTCCTCTCCGAAAATGCGATCTCAGAGGCGCGTCACAGCCAAAGATCGCGTGGATCTTAAGCACCTCCTCCAGCTTCGCGCCGCACTAGCTGTACGCGGCGTTCAAGCCGACCTCGACCCCTTCGAGGCTTTCCTGATCATCCGCTCGCCTGCGGAGGTAGCGATCACCACAAGCGGCTACGTTCAGGTCCTGAGGTGCCCCGATCTCCGGTTTAGCTGGGGCAAAGGCCTGCCACGCGTTTCGCACAGCGCCGAGGACGCTGACGGTGCGGCTTGGGAGATCACTAAACGCGATTCGAAGGCGACCACGCCATCCGCAACCATGACGACCTCGACCCCTCAAGAACCGAGCGTCACGAGCCCTCGTCCCCAACGGCCACCACGGTTAGGTAGTAGAGCGATCACAACGTACAGCTCCGAGGAGTTGGTGGCCCTGATCCGATGGCTGATCTCCGAAGGACGGGCAACAACCTATGACGATCTCGTTGACAACGCCATCGCCGAGCTGCGACTTCCTGGCAGGACGTCTAGAAGGGTCCAGGCTATCGAAGAGGCCGCCATCCTCGCGGACTGGAAAGCAGGTACCAACTCTACGACCCATGGCGCCCAGTACTCAGATGTCCTCCAGTGGGCGCAGAGGCTTCGGTTCGAGCTCGACACCAGCGACGAGATTCCAGAACAAGTCGTCTACTAGTACAACCGTATGCATCCTGAGCGGCCGTATAGACCGCTGAGATCGCCTTCACGCTTGACTAATCGCAGTCCAGATGGACGTCACGAGAGTAGAGTTGAAGCCTTGGTACCTGACACCTGACACCTGACACCTGACAGACGACAGATGACCGGCGACTGGCGAGGAGCGCTGGCGGCATGTCCCAGATCCCACCTTGGGAGGAACCTCAGACACTTCGGGCGGCAGATCACGTACCAACCGTGGACGAGTTCATTGCACTCCTGAAGCAACCCGATACGAAGCCCGTCAATTTGATCAAGGCAGCTGAGCTGGATTGAACTTGGAGTGCCTCACTTCCCCAGCCGCCGCTGACCGGCAAGCGGCACTGCCGCAGTGGGCACGCGGACACGCTCACCTGCGGCCGCGGACAGCACCAGGCTCGTACGACATGGCGCGGAAGTGCCACCTGCGCCCTCACAACCTCCTGGCTGTCGCGGCCGACCCGCCTGCGACGGCAGCGCTCGATACAGATGTCGCGGCTTGAAGTCTGCTATCCGAAGATGTCGCTGCCATTGACAAGACCTCGGTCCGCACCGTTGAGGTGATCCGCATGACATGTAGCCAAGGGTTCGGCCGAGAAGGCTTGTCCCCAGCCCCGTCAACAGGCCCAGCGCCGTCCTGATGCACGCCTGCCCCGCGCCATACGATGAACCTGCTCTTCCGCTGACCTCGCCCTCCGCCTTCATCCAGCGAGGACCGCTACGCATGCACCAGTGATCTCTCATGGTCACAGGATCGGGAACCGGCGCCGAGACAATGAGTGTTCCGTACACCCCGAGCCCCAGGCCCCTCGCCGTTGTTGCCTGATCGGCGAGTTGAACCGCTCCTTTGCGACGCGTCCCAAACGTCGAGATACCCCACCGGGTCGTTGCCGTGCCGGATCTCGGGAATCTTGATCTCCCGCTGAAGACCTGACCCCCGAGAAGCTGGACGTCACGTTCTACGTTCTCAACCGGCATACGGACTGCATGCGATCAGTCGGGGGCCTGACAGCGCGCGGGGGCGAGCGATCCAACAAACAGAAACTTTAGTCGGGGATAGCATAGAGCGAAGTTACTGTCACGGAGAGTGGCACTCCTGCTTCCCCTGCTTCCTGATCCCTGCTAGGTTCACAGTCATGGGTCTGGAAGCCGCTCTCCGCGGCTACCTGCTCGAAGAGGCGTTAGCTTGGCTCCTGCGCAGCAGTGGCTATCAATTGCTTGTTGCGGCGGAGCAGGACCCCCAGGACCTCGCCTCCGAAGGCAGCATCTTGAAAGTACGCGGCAGGGGGACCGCGCATCAGGTCGACGTCCTCGGAGAGTGGACGTTCAACCCCGCTTTCTCCCTCCCGGTCCGGCTTTTCCTGGAGGCCAAGTTTTACAAGACTCCATGCCGAATCGAAGTCATCCGGAACGCTCACGGCGTCATCCATGACGTGAACGAGAACTACACGTCCAGCGGCCAGAGCGGGCGCCCCAGGCGCCGATTCCAATACTCCTACGCGCTCTTCTCCACCAGCGGCTTCAGCCCGGATGCTCAAGAATACGCAATAGCTCATCAAATCTCGCTTGTCGATCTCTCCAGCGACTCGTTCGGCTGGCTGCGCACGTTGATCTACACAACCGCAAAACGTCTGTACTCCGAATGGGTACGGCATCACATCGCCACCTTTCCGGTGACGTGGATGCGTATTGTCCTGCGTAGAAGGCTGGGCACTGCCGATGTACAGCTGTTGCCGACTGCGGCGACCCAGACAGTGCGGTTCGGGGCGGCGGCAGAACGGGTGCTAGACGAGTTCGTTGCAGATCTCCTGCACCACGAGGAGACAGAATTGCTCATCGGCTTTCCGTCAGCGCCCTTCATCATTCTGTTAAAGGTCGATGACAAGCGTAGGTTCATCGCCCATGCGGATGCTCATCCGACCCACCCAGTAAGAATCCGCCGCCTCGGCCACGAACCACATGCCGAATGGGTCCTCTCCCCATGGGGGGACGAGGCAGCCTACATGTTGAGGTTCACCATGCCTGCGCACGTCGAGCGGTGGATCACTGAGACCGAAGATCAACGAGTGCGCCGATCAAGAGCGGTCAAAAGCGACTTTCTCTCGAATATCACCGTCTACCGCATGGAGGGTGATCAACCGCGGGTTTACCAGCTCCAGTACGAGACGACTCAATTCCGTCGATCGTCAGCCGACACGGCTCCATAGACGGCCACTCAGTGCTCGATTGCGCACCCAATCGGCTCGGGACAATACCCGGGATAATCCGACGAGCTGTGGGCGCTCTGGAAGGTGTTTCTGCAAGCCATACCTAACGAAGAACCGATACCGACGGCGCTCTACCTGCTGCGGAGGTCAGCTGGCTGAGACCGTGACGATCATCACTTCGGTACTCACCGGCAGGCAGCTTAGGCAAGGTTTCGGACCCGAGAGTCATCGCGGTCCCTGGGCCGCGGCCAACACCGCCAGGCACAGGGCCATCGCCGTGGCGAACGCGCCGCCGCTCACCAACGCCGATTCGGCGAGCCCCGCTCCAGTCTGGCTCTTCAGAATGCCCGCGACCAGCGCGATCACCAGGGAGAGCAGCCCAGCGACTGCCAGCCACAGCGACCGGGCGGCGCCCGGGCCTACAGGAGGTTGGGTGTCCATGTGGAGTGTCCTTCCTTAGAGATGGGCTCAGGCCGGGTCGAAGGTGAGTGCGCCGCTCATGAGCCCCTTGGTCAGCAGGGCGCGGGTGTCCGTGGCAGCCGTGACCATGCACCGATGCAGTGAAATCTGCAGGTCGAGGTCATGGAGCATGGCGGCGACGCGTCGCTGTACGGACATCGGGGGCAGCACCACCGGCAGTTCCCCGAATGAGCGACCGCTGATGGAACGTGCTCCTGCCGAGGCCGAGCGGTTGCGCACCCAGTCGAGCGCGTTCGGCTGCGACAGGAAGCCCAGCAGGTAGAGCGGATCGAAGACCTCCGGCCAGCGCGCACGCAGGCGGAACAGATTGTGGTGCGGCAGCCAGCCTTTTTGCGCGGTGCGCACCAGCGCGGGAGGAGCTAGCGCGCCCGATCGGATGCAGACGATATCGTCGACTTCGAGCAGGTAGTGCTCGTGCAATGCGGCGAACTCGGCCGATACCTTCTCTTGGTCGGTGTCGGTGATGTGGCCGTCCCGCAGATTTCTGGGCCGGACCAAGGGAACGTCGCCGTCCGGTGAGCGCCGCTCGTTCCTCAGATGCGAGTATGACGAGCCCGCCTGGATCTCGCATACCTCGGCCAGTGTCGTCCGTATCCAGCCGTCGGGGAGTGGAGAGGACGTGCCGCCGGTCCCCCGAACCAGCGCCGCCGCGTGCGCGCCAACCGCTCGAGCCACCTCGTTTGTCCTTTCCTGCGCCTCAGCGAGCTGCTCGAAAGCGTCGACTACGGCACCCGGATCTCCCACCGCACCGTCCGGCAAGCCGTCCGTCAGGTAGTTGGCGGGATTGAGCGAGAAGTCGTGGGCGCGGATGTCGGCGAACGTTGCCAGCACGCCGAAGCCATCGCTCGCCTCATGCTCACCGCCCGATGCCTGGCCGTCACGCAACCGCCGGTACGTGGTCACTATGGCGTCTCGGTCGTCGGATGTCAGGATCCGACGGTTGCGCAACTTCGTTCCTCGCTTCCGCGCATCGATAAAGAGCACCGGCGCGTCGGGAGAGACCTGCTTGCGCAGCAACCACACGGACACGGGCACGTCTGTGCTGGCGAACAGCTCGCTGGGCAGGGCGATCACGCACTCGACCACGCCGTCGTTCACCATGTTGCGGCGGATGTCCTGCTCCGCCGGGTTAACAGACGTGCCAGCGCTTTGCGGCATGATCACTGCGGCCCGACCGCCTGCTACCAGCGACTGCAGGATGTGCTGCAGCCAGGCGAAGTTGTCGTTCCCTGTGGGCGGCTCGCCGTACGGCCAAGTCGCTGGCGTCCTCTCTCCCGCCGTCGAAGCCATGTTGAACGGCGGGTTCGTAACGATCACGTCGGCCTTGACCATTGGCCGGTTCCCACGCACCTCCCACGGAGTGGCCGTGCCGACTTCCATGCTCGCGTTGGTGCCGGACACTGCCAAATACATCGCGGCGTACCGGAGGGTCTCCAGACGCGGGCTTTCGCCGCGCGCGTCGACGTCCCCGCTCACGGCGCTTGCGGTGGCGACTAGCAACTCACCGCCGCGGGCGTACGGATCATAGACGCGCCTGATCCGAGTGGCGCCGGAGAGGACAAGGTCAGCCATGAGCCGAGTCAGTGTGGAAGGCGTCAAGAACTCGCCGCTGCGCAGGGAGACCTGCTCCTCGTACATGCCGAGAAACTGCTCATACGTCTCGCGTCCGAGGCCGGCGGAAAGGCGGACGACCTTCGTGAGGTCCTCGACGGCGCGTGGGGTCAACCGCACCAGGGAGTTCTGCAGTCCCGGCGGCACGCCGCGCCAGCGCAGCGCCTCGTCCGCCGCGTGCCCGATGCGCCGAAGCAGATCTTTGGCTTGCTTCGTGCCTCCCGTGCGCAAGGCCGACTCATGCAGCCTCGCCCAGCGGTCCCGCTCGGCCACGCGCAGGAAATTGAGAGTGAGCAGCAAGGTCAAGTAATCTGCCATGGCGGCGGAGCCTCTGACCGCGTCCGCCAGAGTCAACAGCCCGCGCAGCCGCCGCGCGTTATCCCTGTTGGACGTCTCCTCGACCGCGGTGAGTGGTGCGTTGTCGGGCAACTCACGCCGGACACGGTCGCCGTAGGTGGTACCGGGGAGTTCGTCACCAATCAGTCTGTTGGCCGGGACGCGGCGCCCATCCAGCCAGTCAAGCACATTCTGGAGCTGGAAATATTCTGTCTCGCCTCCCGGAACGGGCTTGGGGAAGTCCACGTACCGCCGCTCCCAGTTCGTGACAGCGGGACGTGCCACCTTCGCCCACTTCGCGATCTCCGTCCGGGTGATCAGCCTGCGGGCGCTCTCCAGTGCCGCTCGCATCTCTTGCCGCTCTGTCATGAGGACGACTGTAGAGGAGGCGACGCCTTCGCGTACTGTGAGCACTATCCGTGCTCAATTGGCAGCCAAGCGGTCTGCAAGACTGCGCAGTGGCCCTCATAGCCGTTACATAACCTCTGATCTGCAGGAAAAGCAGTCCGTCACGCCATCGCGCCACCTTTCGCCTATAGAGTAAATTCTAAAATAGGGTTAACAGATCGAAGTGCTGTGCCTACAGGTTCGGGCCGCACGTACCCTCGCCAGAGAAGGCGGGCTTCTCGGATCCGACAGCGACGGCAAGTCCGCGATCTTCCTGACGGAATTGCAGGCACGCTCGCTCGATACAGGGGGACGGCACCGGATAACGATCACTTCTGATACGTCTCCGAGCTCATCTTGATGCAGCAAGAGATACTTCTGAACGGCCTGGAACTGGCTGCTGATGCGATCATGGCCGATAAGGGCTCCTGCGCCGCGTTACGGTGCTCGATCTGGCGGCCTGAGCTCCAGGTCCTGCAATCAGATGACGCGGCTGCCCTCGCGATCCGAGCCGGGGATATCTGCGAGATGATCGTGCCCCGAGAGACGCACTATTTTCCCAGCTCAAGCCGCCTGAGGATGCGGATTAGCCTCTACTCTCCTACGGCGACTTGCTCAACTCGGGTTAGCCCTGTCTCAGGGGTGAGGCACACGCAGGGGGATAGTTCTTTCGGCATCCTGCGGGGCGGTGGTCATTACCCAGCCGATATCCGAGCAGGCAGAGTAACGTTCAGCGTCCTGGGCATATGCGGATCGCCGGGCGCGGAGCACAGTCCCTTATCCGGCATCCAGGCCATGCCGGCGGATCTGCCCCACCTCTCCGAAACGCCCTTGCTCAGTCAGGAGCGTTAGTAGGCGCGAACCCGCGAACTCGTCGCCGAGCGCTGCCCGGTCTCGCAACTCCTGGATCCGGTTCAGACTAGCCAGAAGATCAGCCAGCCTCCAGGCGGCCATCCAGCTTCCCGCCTCGGCCCCCTTCCGCAGTACCGCTATGGCCTCCTCGATCTGCCCCCGCCCCAGTAGCAAGCTGAACTTCTGCTGTTCAGCAACCAGGTCACCCATCTCAACCAACTCCTGTAGCACCTCCAGCGCCTCGTCTACCTTCTCCATCTCGCCCAGTGCCTCGGACAGATACAGGATGGCCCACTTCTCACCGGTTCTGGCCAGTGTCCTCAGCTCTTGCATCTTCCTGTGCTTGGCGAGCACTTCAGCCATCTGGCGGGTGGCGTCTTCATCGCCCTCCCTGGCTAGCTGACGCAACATCGACAGTGCCTCCTCCACTTGCCCCAGTGCGGCCAGCAGAACGGCCGAGCGCCGGACGGCTCCTCTATCACCGGCCTGCGCCTGCTCCCGCCATCTCTCCCGGGCCTGAACCAGCGCAGCCAGCGCCGTCGGCAACTGCAGGACGGCTTCCTCGTCTCCGGCGCGGGCCCGATCCTGCAGGACCTCCATTCCTTTCGGCACGCCGGCGTACATTTTGGCCAGGTCCCTTGTGGCATCCTCGCTCCCGGCCGCGGCCAGCTCGGACAACAGCACCATCGCCTCCGGCCCCTCACCCACCTCCACCAACAGCGTGGACATCCGCCAGAGCGTAAGCTCGCCGGCTGACTCCTTCCTCTCTCGCAGGATTGTCATTGCCTCGTTGGACCGACCCAAGTCAACAAGCACATCGACCAAGGCGGCCATGGCGAGCTCGTCGCCATGGTCGGCCGCTTCGTACAGCGCCTCCAATGCCTCCTCCGATTCGCCGAGCTTGGCCAGTCGCCTAGCTGCCTCCTCATCACCCACTTGGGCCAACTTGCGATAGATCGCCCGCGCCTCATCTTCCTGCCCCAGGTCGACCAGTAGGCTGGCGAACTCCCGTGTGACATCCCGCTTTCCGGCACGGATGGCACCTCGGAAGAGAGGCTCGGCATGGCGCAACAGCAAACGATTGCGAGCCTGGCGACCGACACGCAACTGATCGGCGGGATCAGTCAAGTGATGGACCAGGGCTTGCCAACAAGTCTCCGGGACCTTAGCCCGACGGCGTGCTTGTCCGGCGTACTGTTGCAGGTAATCCGCTACGACATAGCCGACCACTTGGCCCATGCCGACGCCCTCGGGCGCCACGGGTGCGAGAGCCGAGGCCGCGCCGTTCAGTTCCTCCGACAGATAGGCCAGCGCGGCTTCAAACCAGGCCGTTGGCGCCTTGGCGCGTTGACGAGGATCGCAGTATCCAGGTGCGGCCTCCTCCAGCAAGTCCCGCTGTAGCGGCGAGGTCACGCCGAGCCGTGTGGCGTCGATCGCCGCGTTCAGAACGGCGGCCGTGTAGGGGTTGGCACCTTTCCAACGATCGATCAACTGCGGCGCGGCGGCAATCACCTGAGTCAGGCCATAGTCCTTGGACTCCAGGGCCAAGGCGATGCGCGCGTCACCGGCCTGGGCTATGTCCTGCGCGCGTTCATGTTCCGCCGCGCTAAGCCGATCGTCGATGCGCACAGTGTGGGCCAAGCCGAGGACCTCGCGTGCGTCTGCGTGCGCGTCCAGCGCACCTGCCTGGGGTTTCGCCACGTAGTCGTCGTAACGTTCGGACCAGAGACTGGCCACCAGAACGGCACCGGCGCCAAGCAGTCTCCGTACCGTGCTCGCTTGCAAGCCCTCCGGCCCTTCGAAGAGGCGCTGCAGCTCGTCCAGCCATACCACCAGCCTCGCAGGAGGGTCAGCGGCGATCTGGGAGAGATCACCGGCGTCAGCCGGGTGCGCCAGCCACCAGGTGGGCAGGAGCAAATTTATGGCCTCGTAGGCGGAGCGAGTTTTGCCCACCGACGAGCTGCCCACCAGGACGACCAGCCCACCGCGGCCATCAGCAGCTGCCTTGCTGATCAAAGCACGTACGCCGTTCGGGGCGGTGTCGGTATCCCGCTCCACGTAGGTGGGCAGGTCACCCTGCGCGCCTGGAGCATCGATCGCAGCGTGCACTCCTAGGCGACGAGGGTCGGCCTGGCTCACCCGTATCAAACCGGCTGGCACGGGACCAGATGTGGAGAGCGCCCGCTCGCGGGCCTGCTGCCATGCCCGCCAGGTCTCCCGCGGCGCCTGACAGGCGCGAAGGAACACCTCCAGCGTCTCTGCGGTCGGACGGCCATTGGTAAGCAGGTCCGAAACAGTGGACTTCGGCAGTCTTCCGGCCGCCGTTTTGTTCAGACTGGTGTACGAGCGGCCCGCACGTAGCTCCTGCAGTGCACTGATCAACTCAGGAACAGTGTGCACCTGGGCAGGGTCGGGTGTCTGGTCCCTCACCACTGGACTCCTCTCAACCGTGCAGACCCGCAGCTCGCGTAGTGGCCGTCTCCGGACGGTTGGCGAACAGCGCCGAACCCCCGACGTCGCGACCGTGTCCCAGCCTGCCCGATCTTTCTTCGTTGCGGGAGTTCTGGTTCGGGTCGGTCCGGATCCGATGCCGGACAGTGCCCTGCCACAGTGTCCTTGGAGGACTCACCGGGCTGCGCACCATGCGGCCCTGAATCCTCTGGAGTACTTGATGGACCTTCTGCCGCACTTCATTCCGCTGGCTGTCGCCGTCGTCAACCTGGTTGGTGCGCTTGTTGCCCGACGAGACGCGGCTGACCGCCGGCGCAAGCCCCGCCCAGAAACTACTGACCAGGCCCCGACCATGCGTGATGGGTGAGGGCTGGGAACGTCGCCTTGCCGATGGCAGCTGACGAGGAAAGAGGTCATCACACCAGCAGCGCGGCGGCTCGTTGAACCGGCCTGGGGCGCGGTGTCGAGATCGCTCTCGGTCCGTTCCCCAGGCCTCTGGCTGAACCCGCCCCACCGATCTCTAGGTAACGGGCTCTCCACGGTGTCATCCCCGGATGAATCCAAGACTCGATGACCTGGTCATCTGTGTGCGTAGTACGGACGAGAAGCGCCAGCAAACGCCTCACTCTTCTCGGGACAGAAGCGGGATGATCTTGATCGACCCACACACTGTGTGCGGTATTTGCGCAGCTCAAACTGCACGACCTGCCAGAGAAGCCCCCACTCTCCTAAAGCGGGGCCGCAGGCTCGATTCCTAAGCTACAGCTCCTGACTCATCCGTGCCTGTCTGCGCCGAAGGGGCATCGGCGCGACCATCCCTGAACGCGCCGACCAGTTGGCTGAGCATGCTCACGGCGCTGTGCGTTCGCCCTGGTCTGTTATCGGCGTTGCAACGTCGTCCAACGCCCCGCCACGAAGCTCCGTGGCCGCGGACTCATCAAGGCGTGCCAGTAGCCGCACGGCCGTGCAAGCCCGTACCGCCGAAAATCGCTTGCCTGGAATGGCAGGGCTTAGAGATCGTGGCGTCCATGAGGCTCTGACGGACAGCACCCCGCTACTTCGAGATGCCACGGCGCCGACTCTCGCCGTGATGCCGCCCGCCCATGCCCTGTTCAGCGAAGAGAGCATTTTTGTCTCAGCAACATTTCCGGCCGCAGTCCATCCCGGCCACGGGGGCGGCCAGCGTCACCGTGTTCGCCTCCCCCACCAGCTGGATCGAGTCCGATGCCGTAGCCCAATGCCATCAGGTGGCCGCCCTCGACGGCATGTTGCACGTCTCCGCCATGCCGGACCTGCACCCCGGCAAGGGTGCCCCCATCGGCGCCGCCATGGCCTCGGCCATCCTGTACCCGTTCCTGGTGGGCTCCGACATCGGTTGCGGCATCGCCGTGTTCCCCATCAAGCTCAAGCGCGCCGTACCCGAGAAGCTCGCCGCCCGGTTCCCCGATCTCGATCGCGCGCTGGACCCCGAACGAGATGCCGACGATCCCGCCTGGGCCGTCGTGAAGGACGGCATACCCGCTGGTCACGTCGAGGGGCTCGGGACGGTCGGCCGGGGCAATCACTTCGTCGAGCTGGCGCGGATCGGGACCGTCTTCGAACCGTCCCACGCCAGCCGTCTCGGCCTCGCCGCCGGCGACCTGGTTCTCGTCGTCCACAGCGGTTCCCGGGGGCTGGGCGAACGGATCCTGCGGGAGCACACCGCGGTCCACGGTGCGGGTCCCGCCCCTGATCCCGGCGCCTACCTCGCGATGCATGACGAGGCCGTACGGTGGGGGTCGCTCAACCGGCGGCTGCTGGCCGCCCGGGTCGCCCACGCGCTGGGGGCCGAGCCCACCGAACCGATCCTCGACCAGTGCCACAACCTGGTCGAGGTCCGCGACGGGATCTACCTGCACCGCAAAGGAGCGGCGCCGGGTGACGGCCGCGACGTGCTCATCGCCGGTACGCGCGGCACCCCGTCGTACCTCGTGGCCGCCCACGCCGGGCCGGACGCCGGCCACTCCGTGGCGCACGGCGCTGGCCGCAAGATGTCGCGCGCGGACGCCTTGCGCCGCGGGCGGGCCAAGCACACGGTCGAGGAACTGCGCCGCACGCCGGTGGGGTCGCTGGTGGTGTGCGGCGACCGCCAGCTTCTCTTCGAGGAGGCACCGACGGCCTACAAGCGCATCGAGCAGGTGATCGCCGACCTCGTCGACCATGACCTCGCCACGCCCGTGGCCACCACGATCCCCCTGGTCACCTACAAGACACCCGACCTCGGGTCGGGGCCAAAACGGGACCAGCGGGACCAGCGGGACCAGCGGGACCAGCGCCGCAAGCGGGGCCGGTCGTGAGCGTCCATCTGCTCCTGTCGGCCGGGCGTGGCCCGCAGGAGTGTGCCTGGGCGCTGGCCAAGCTGCTGCACCGCCTCGAAGGCGAAGCCGCCCGGCGAAACCTGGAGACCCATCGGGCCCACACAGTTCCCGGTGATCGGCCTGGTACTTACCGATCGGTCCTCGTCTGCATCGCCGGAGAGGGCGCCGAGACGTTCGCCGCCTCGTGGACCGGAACCCTGTGCTGGCAGGCCCCCAGCCCCTACCGGGCGAACACCGGTCGGAAGAACTGGTACGTCATCGCCCAACCGTGCCAGGTCGACACCCCGCGCACGACGTTCACGGAAGCAGACGTCGACATCGTCGCCTGCCGCACCGGCGGCCCCGGCGGTCAACATCGCAACAAGGCCAGCACGGCCGTACGTGCGACCCACCGGCCCACGGGGACCGTCGTCGTGGTCGACACCGAGCGGCAGTTCAGCCTCAACCGCCGGATCGCCATGCGGCTGCTGCGCCAGCGCATCCAGCACGGCGACGAGGCGGCGGAGCGCGCCGTAACCGCCGCCCGCTGGCGCATTCACGATGAGCTCGTACGCGGTAACCCCACCCGCATCGAACGTCCGGAAACGTCGAATCAGGACCTGGCCCGACAGAAGCAGACCCGACGACGGCGGCGGCAGTCCATCTCCCTCCCGCCTACCGAGCATCCGACAACATGAAGACTGCTAGGGAAGAGCCGAAGGGGCCGCCCCAATGGAGGAGGCCGTTCCCGTCGTGTCGGGGGTGCGAGGTCCATCTCGCACCGCTTATCCGGCAATGGCCGCGCGGCGGAACAAGTCTGCGGGCATCTCCTCATCGAGCCGCCAGGTGATGCCCATGGGCCGCTCGCCGCGGTGCTCCACGTAGCGGACCATGCCGTGGAAGACGAAGGCCTCAGGATGGCCTAGCTCGTTCTTCTTACGTTCGCGGGTGAACAGCAGCACGTGGCTGCCCTCCGCCACGTGGTTCTGGTAGCGGCGACCAGTGGCCGAGGTAGCGCTGGTCCGATTCTGGGATTCCCAGTGGAACAGGCGCGAGGTCAGAGCGTAGTCGCGGTACATCGTCTGCGGCGAGAATTCCTTCTCGTTCTTCTGCAAGGTGACGAGGAGCGCGTCGCACAGGGTCGCGGGGCTCCAGGCGACCCCTTCACGCGTGTTGGAGGGCAGCAGTCCCCCCAATGAGGCCCAGCCGATCGCGGCGAGCACCTCGTCGGAGGAGTAGCGAGCGTTGACCGCCAGTGGCACGCCAGCCAGCTCCACCGGCTTAGCCACATAGCGCGGCCGGTCGATGCCGTAGGCGAGCACCTGACTGATCTCGTCGCACAGCGCCGTCTCCCCGCGCAGCTGGTCCAGTGCCTCGTCATAAGAGGCGAACCCGCCCCCATCACGCCAGAGCGAGAAGAACAGCATCCGGGCGAAGGCCTGATCAGCTGGGGACAGAGACGCGAAGCGGGGGCCATCTGGCTGCAGCAGCCGGGCGTAGGCTTCGCCGCGGGTCCGATCGTCCACGTGTAGCAACGAGCGGACGCGTCCCCCCAATTTCTTTTCCAGTACCGAGCCTTCCCCAGACAGCAGTCCGGTACGGCGCAGCAGCGACGTCCAAAAGCGATCGTTGCGATACAGGTCGCTGATGTCGCGCCCGCTCTCCTCCAGATATCTGCTAAGCGACAGCTCCGCGAGAGAACGGATTTCCTGCGACAGCGTGTTGACCGTCGCCCCGAGCTGAAGCTTGAGGTCGGCCAGCAGCCGCTCCTTGGTCACCCGATCCAGCACGATCTGGCTCCCCGACGGCAGCAGCGGGAAGTCATCCTTGACCTGTTTGTCGAGCCGCCCTCTGGAGAACCCGGTCAACGCCTGGAACCGGTTGGCGAACCTGTACTCCTTACGGTGCTGCCCAACAAAGTCGAGCACGGTCAGCACGTCCTTGTCCGGCGTGCGGCGGAGCCCGCGTCCAAGCTGCTGCAGGAAGATCGTGGCGCTCTCGGTGGGCCGCAGCATGAGCAGGGTGTCAACGTCGGGCACGTCCAGGCCCTCATTGAACAGGTCCACCGCGAACAGGAACCTGATCTCCCCATCCGCGAGCGCCCGCAGTGCCGCCTTTCGAGTGCCGTCCTCGGTCGATCCATCCACCGCCCGTGAAGGCAGCCCATGCTGAGTGAAGAACTCGGCCATGTAGTGCGCATGCGGCACCGAAACACAGAAGCCCAGCCCGCGCACGGTCTCCAGGTTGCTCACCTTGTCGCGCACCGCATTGAACACCAGCCGGGCCCGTGCGTCGTCGCCGGTGAAGACGTTGTCGAGAGCGGAGACGTCGTAGGAGCCGCGTGTCCACTTCACCCCGGACAGGTCGGTCCCATCGTTGATCCCGAAATAGTGGAACGGGCACAGCAGATCAGCATCCAGCGCATCCCACAGCCGCAGCTCGGAGGCAATCCGCCGGTCGAAGAACTCATCCTGCACCCACGTGCCATCGGACCGCTCCGGCGTCGCGGTCAGGCCGAGCAACTCTTTCGGCTTGAGATGGCTGATGATCTGCCGATAGGTCGGCGCGGCGGCGTGATGGAACTCGTCGATCACCACGACGTCGAAATGCTCCGGGTCGAACTCCAGGATTCGGCGGGTGAGCGACTGCACGCTGGCGAACACATGCCGCCAGTGCCGCGCCTTCTCCTCCCCCACATGCAGCTCACCGAAGTCCGGTACGGCCAGCACCTGCCGATACGTGCGCATCGCCTGGGCCAGGATCTCCCGCCGATGCGCCACGAACAGCAACGACGGCTGCCGTCCCAACCGCTGCTGCAGGTTGCGGTAGTCGAACGCGGCAACCACGGTCTTGCCCGTGCCGGTCGCGGCAACCAGCAGGTTGCGATGCCGATCGTGGATGGTGCGCTCCCGGTCGAGGTCGGCCAGCATCTCGCGCTGGTGATCGAAGGGATGCGGGACCAGCTCGGGGATGTCGAACAACTGCTTGCCCGCCTGCGAGCGGGCCAGCGCCTCATCTAGGCGATCGGCATCAGTCGCCGGGTCGTATGGCTCGAACGGGGACCGGTTCCAGTAGGAGTCGAAGGTCGCCTCGAACTTGTCCAGCAGCCGTGCGGTGGTCACTGACGACAGCCGAACGTTCCACTCCAGCCCGTCCAGCAGTGCCGCGCGGGACAGGTTGGAGCTGCCGACATAGGCGGTGTCGAAGCCGGTGTGGCGGCGCAGCAGCCATGCCTTGGCGTGTAGGCGGGTGGAGTTGCGTTCGTAACTGATCTTCACCTCGGCGCCATAGTCGTTGACCAGGCGGTCCAGCGCCCGCCGTTCGGTCGCCCCCATGTAGGTCGTCGTGATCACTCGCAGCGGCACGCCCCGACGCCGCAGTTCGGCCAGCGGCTTCTCCAGAATGCGTAGCCCCGACCACTTCACGAACGCGCACAGCAGATCCACCCGGTCGGCACTCGCCAGCTCGGCCGCCAGTTCGTGCGCCAGGTTCGGGTCCTCGCGGGCATTGGTCAGCAGGGCCGCTTCCGACAACGACGTCAGCGGCCGGCGCGGAGCCGCCGCCCCCGGAACGTCCTTCACGATCGACAGGAGCTGATTCGGACCCTCCGCGATCGTCTCCGGCTCGGTGAGCTGTGCCAGCAGCCGGTTGGCCAGTGCTACCTGCTGGTCAGGGTGTCCCTTCAGCTCAGCGAAGGCCCGCGCCGCTGTTTCGCCGACGAAACGGCCCAGCAGATGGGCAACCTCTTCGCCCTCGATCTTTGACACCTCGGCCAGGTGGCCGGCTTGCCGCCAGGCGTCGATCTTCGCATCGAGCGTGCCCGTGAGCAGGGAGTCATAGAGACCAGGGATCGGAGCGTTGGTCATGTCATGCCCTCAGAGACCTAGGAAGATCACATATCTAGTTGATGCCGCCGACGACGGCAAGGGATATGCGGAATCACTCACCTGCCCGCCAGGACGCCTGGACGAGGGCGCGTTCGGTGGCGGCCAGGTGGGTGGCTGCGGCGAGCCAGGCCCACGTGTACCGGTCGAGTCCGGGGTCGGTCAGGCGGCCGAACACGTCCCGTTCGCGGCGATCGGCCTCCGCCGTGAGGCCGGCGACCAGTTCGGCGGCCGCTTTGAAGCCGGCACGACGCAGCGACGCCGCCTGCGTTTTGGAGTCTCCGCCGCGTCCCGACTCGGCCACGGCGCGGCGGCCGCCCGCGACGGCCAGCTCGATCAGGCGCCGGACGCGCCACAGGGGCGCGCTCGCCAGCGGGTCCGCCCTCTCTCCCGAGGACAGCATGCCGTCTGCTGAGGGCAGCATGCCGTCTGCTGAGATCGGCATGCCGTCGAGGGGGACGGGCGGGGGGAGGTGGGCGCCCTGCAGGCGGTCGTAGCCGAGGTCTGCCCGGTCCTGCCACTCGGCGGGCAGTCGCAGCGTCATCTCGGCTCCCGGTACGGGGCCCACGGCGAACGGCCGTAGCGTGGTCGCCCGGTCCGGCTCCACTCGTCCCACCACACGTACGCACAGGCCGGGACAGGAAGCTAGCCGTCCGAGGTTGGCCACATGCGCCAGGTCTTGATGTCGGTTGGCCGGCACGAGACGGATCATCGGCCCAGCGGGCGTAGCGGAGGTGAGCATGCGGGCGAGGACGTGGTCGCCGGACGCGCCGACGATCATCAGGTCACACGCGACCGGCTCCCGGGCCACCTCCTCCGTGCCCGACTCGCTCCAGACCTCGCCCGACAGGCGTGCCAGAGCCTGTTCGGCCAGCGGGCGGGCGAACAGGTCGCCCATGGGTCCCTCGGTCCACGGCATGCCGCGGACCGGCGTGGCGCGGACGCCCTTTCCCGCCCCGAGCCGGCCGTCCGGCGAGACCGTGGCCCCGACGATCAGCAGGCCCGACTTGGCGAGCTGCGAGTGGTTCAGCGTGGCCGAGCCGATGGCGACGGTCGCGGTGGCCGCGCCGCGGGCGCGGGCCGCTCCGCCCGGCTTGACGTCGGAGACCGAGAACCACCGGCCGTCCTCCGTGACGACGTGGGTGACCACGCCGCCGTAGCCGGTGGCGCTGATCACCGGCTCCCGGAAGACGCCGTACACGCGGAGGCTGCCACCCTGCTCGTACGCGCGCCGGACGGTGCCCGTCAGCGCCGGGTCCGGATCGCCCGCGGCCAGACGGCCGGCGATGAGCAGGAGTTCGCGGAGTGCGGACACGAGGTCCGAGAGGCGGTGGCCGACGCGCTGTTCGCGGGCCGACCTCAGCCCTCGTACGACGCGGAGGGCGGCGGCCTCGGCCCTGGGGAGACCGGCGAGGCGGGCGGAGTGGGCGGCGCGGAGCAGCTCGGCCTGCGGCACCGCACCCGCAGCCGAGATTCCGGCCGCGAGCACGGCCGATCCGGCGGCCCACAGCCCCGCCGCGGCCCCCACCTGCCCCGGAGTCGGCCCGGTCGGCACTGACGTCGATCCCGCCGTCGTCGCCTCACCTGGGGATGCCGGCTCGGCGACCGTCGGTTCGGTCCGGGGTGGTGGTGCGGTCGCCTGGCTCGGCGCCTCGGGCTGTGCCGCGGTGGGAGGCGGGTCGGTGGCGTGAGTGGTCGGCTCCGCGGGCGTCGCGTCCGCCGGCGGGCACGCGCTCAGTACCGCTGCCCGGTGCAGGCATCTCGGCGCGAGCAGGCAACTGCACCCCGCCTGCCCCTCCTCCTCGACCACACCGGACGCGCCCGGTGACAGCGTGACCACCGCGTCCTCGCCGCACGTGATCCGCAGCCCCTCCCCGTCCACCGCCACGACGGGCAGGGCCGCGTACTGCTCGACGGCCGCGTCCAGCTTCTTCCGCAGCCGGGAGGTGAGTCCCTCCACGGCCGCCGCCACCACGTGCGGCGCCACAGGAGGCAAAGCCGCCGGCGGCAGATTGGGCGACATGTTCACCGGTTCTCTCCACGAAGGCGTTCCCCCACCCAGCGGGCGAGGGCGAGCGGGCTGAGCGCGGCGACCGGCATCCCGGCCGCGACGAGCTGCTGGGCGACGGGCAGCGAATAGCGCGGCGCCCCGCTGTCGTCCAGGGCGGCGCAACCCAGCAGGTGGACGCCGGACCCCGCCAGGGCGCGCACCTCCGCGAGCAGCCCGCCGATCGGATGGCCCTCCTCGAAGTCGCTCACGACCACGACGAGCGTCCGGCTGGGCACGGTCACCAGCGAGCGCGCCTGGGCGAGGCCCGCCGCGATGTGCGTACCGCCGCCCACCCGCACTTCGAGCAGCAGCGAGAGGGGGTCGGTCACCTGCTCGGTCAGGTCGATGACCTGCGTGGAGAACGTCAGGAAGTGCGTCGACAGCGTCGGCACGCCCGCCAGGACGGCGGCGGTCAGCGCCGACCAGACCACCGACGCCTCCATCGAGCCGGACACGTCCACCACGAGGATCAGCCGCCAGTCGGCCTCCTGACGCGCCCGCGTGCTGAACACCGGTCGCTCCGGCACCACCACCAGCCGCCCGTCCTCCAGGCGCCGGCTGTGCTGGAGGTTCGCGCGGAGGGTACGCGGCAGGTCCAGGGGGCCGCCGGGGCGGCGGGTCGGGCGCGGGTTCGCCAGGCCGGTCATCGCCGGGCGCAGCCTGGTCGCCAGCTCGCGGGTGAGCTCGGCGACCAGGCGCCGCACGAGCGGGCGCAGCTTGGCGAGCTGCTGCTCGGGCATGCCTCCGGCCAGCGACAGTACGGACGTCAGCAGCTCGACGGACGGCCGGACGGCGGCCGGGTCCAGCTCCGCCAGCACGTCGACACGTCCGGCGTCGGCCGCGCCGGCCAGCACTTCCTCGCGGACGTCGGCCCCGAACAGCGCCTCCAGCTCCTCGGCCCACTCCCGGGCCGTCGGGAACGATCGGTCCTGGCCCCCGGCGTCTCCCCCGCCGGAGGGGGCGAAGTCGTCCGAGCCCTCGCCGCGTCCGGCTCCGTACAGGTCGTCCAGGGCACGTGCGTAGGCGCGGGCCTGGGACGGCAGCTTCTGGGGCTCGCGCCCGAGCAGCAGCCGCCACCGGTCGACCGGCGCCAGCATGGCTGACACCTCAGGCCGGGGCTTCGGCTCCTCTCCCTCGCTGGGCGGCGTGGGTTCCTCCGCCTTCACGGGCAACCCCAGTGAGTGCAGGACGGCCAGGGCCGCCGCGTCGGCCGCCGTCCACAGGCCGACCAGTTCGGGCGGGGCCTCCAGGGACAGGTCGAGCCGGTCGCCGAGCCGTTCGGACACCGTGCCCAGCAGCCGCGTACGCGCCGCCGGGGTCAGCGTGTCGAATCCGCCCCGCAACGCCGGCAGCCGGTCCAGGAACTCCTTGTCGGCCAGGTCGTCGACGCGGGCCATGAGGGGATGAAGCACCGCGGGGGCCGATTCGAGCAGCGGGCCGGCGGCGGTCAGCACGCCGGTCAGCAGGCGGCCGAGGCGGCGGCGGCCGTCCGGGCCGGTGGCGGCGTCGATCCAGCCCGCCGCCCGGGCTCCCAGCGCGCCGGCGCCGTCGAGGTCCAGCAGGACGCGGGCCGCCAGCGCCGCGCCCTGCATCAGCGGCGACGCCGTACGGGCCAGCTCGTCCAGCACGCCGTCCATCCGCAGGCTCAGGCGGTCCTCGCCGCTCCGGATGGCGAGCGCGACCAGGGCCGCGGCGTCCTCGGGCTGGTCGCTGCCCGCCAGGCCCGGAAGCGCCCGGATCGCCGCCTCCAGCAGCGTGCCGGCCAGCTCGACGGCCTGCCACCGGCCCTCCGGCGTGGTGCCGGGGAGGTGTTCGCGGCGGAGGGCTTCGAGCAGGTCGAGGGCGTCCAGCAGCTCGGCCAGGGTGGCGGTGGCGGGCAGCACGACGGCGGCCTCGGCGAGGCGGTCGGCGACGAGCTCGGGCAGGTCGCACTGCGCCGCCGCGCGCAGGCCGTCGAGGACCAGCCGGCACGTGGGCCCGCCCTCCGCGGACTCTCTCCGGTGCGTCTCCCGCAACGTGCCCGCGGCGGCCTGCGCGAGGGTCACGCCGCGTACGCCCGCCAGGTCGAGCAGGGCCGGGACCGCCGGGGTCCAGCTCAGCCGCCACCTGGTGGTGAGCGCGGAGGCGTCGCCCGTGCCGGTCACCTCGATCGGCTCGCCGTACGGGACGCCGCAGGTGAGCAGGCGGCGCAGCAGGACCTCGCGGCGCGCGTCCAGGTCGGACCGGAGCGGGTCCAGGCGCATCTCCCGGCCTTCCGGATCGTCCGGCCCCGGCAGCCGCAGCGCCTTCAGCTCGGCCTCCACGGCGGGGCCGAGGCCCGAACGTGGCGTGCCGGGCGAGGTCCGACCGCGTTGCGTGCCGACGAGGACGGTGTCCAGGGCACGGGCCAGCGCCCGGCCGCGGCCGAGGGGTTCGCCCTGGCCCAGGACGGTCGTCACGGCCTCCAGCAGCTCGCCGCGGCCGGGGGCGGGCAGGTCGCGCAACCGGGCCAGGTCACAGGCCATGCGCAGGGTCTCGGCGGCCTCCCCCGTGCCGGCGGTGTGGCCCGCCCGGCGCAGCTCCCGGCACAGGTCGGTGATGGCGCGGGCGGCGCCGTCGATGATCCGGTCGGGATCGCCGCCGGCCTCGAACACCGCCTGCTGCCAGCGGGGGTCCCGGATGCCGGCGGGGTAGCCGGAGCGGGAGTCCAGCAGGTCGAACGCGTACGGGACGAGAGAGACGACCGTCGTTGGCTCGGGATTCCCAGCAGGTCTGGGGGTGGCGGAGGTGACGAGGGCGGGGGCGTGGAAGGCGCCGATCACCGCGGCGACGCGACGGCCGCCCGTCGCGGCCTCGGTGAGGACGCGGCGCATGTGGGCCTCACGCGCCAGATCCCTGGCCGGAACGCCGCCCGACTCCTCGGCGTCCCTGCGCAGGGCCCAGCCGACGCCGAGCGCGGCCCGGCGCACGGCCTCGGGCTCGCTCTCGGGGGCGAGGACCTCCACGGCCCGGTCCCACATGTCGTCGCCTTCGCGACCGGTGCCGGAGGCGGCCAGCGCGTCGGCGAAGGACCGCCGCCGCGGCACCGTCACCGCCTCAAGGCCATCCCCCTTCCAACCCCGATCCGACAGCGGCAGGTCGCAGCACACCACCTCCACCCCTCGCTTCCAGGCCCACCGGACGGCCACCAGCTCCGGCGAGAAGTCGGCGAACGGGTAGAACCCGAGGCCGCCGTCCGCCCCCGCACCCGCCAGCGCGACCGGCGCGATGGTCTCGGGGGCGGCCAGGTGTTCCAGCCACGGCTGGAAGTCCGCGGGCAGCTCGACGCACACCACCTCCGCGTCGGCCGCCTCCAGCAGATCGGGCAGGACCACGGACAGCGCCGGGCTGTGGTGCCGTACCCCGATCAGGTACGGCCGGGCGGAGGCCGCCAGCGCGGCGAGCGCCTCCCTGGGGTCGGAGGTCACCGGAGGTTCTCCCGCAGGTCCCACAGCCGCCGCCACATCGCCGACCCGTCCTCCGCGCGCCGCCGTACCGGCCCGTCCCAGTAGCCGAGCAGCCGCCCGTGGTCGGCGGGATCGTCCTTGCGGACCACGCCGAGCAGGTGGCCGGGCACCAGGTCGAGCACGTCGCCCGCCGGCAGGTACGCCGTCGCCACCCCCAGCGAGGCGGCGACCTGCACCGCCTCCGCCGTGGACATCACGGTTCCGGGCCGCTCCACGTCCCATCCCTCGTCGGACCGCCCGGTACGCAGGTCACGGAAGACCGTCACCAGCGCCTCCAGCACCGCGTCGTCCACCCCGAACGCCGCCCCGGCCCGCTGCACCACCGCGGTCGCCTGGCGGCGGACCAGCGCGGTCTCCGCCGTGGCGTCCGCGATGGGCCCCACGGTCTCGAAGCTGAAGCGCCGCTTCAGGGCCGCCGACATCTCGGACACGCCGCGGTCGCGCAGGTTGGCCGTGGCGATCACGGTGAACCCGGGCGCCGCCGCCACCTGCGCGTCATCGGTCCCGGCCAGCTCCGGTACGCTCACCCGCCGGTCGGACAGGATCGACACCAGGGCGTCCTGCACCTCGGGCAGGCAGCGGGTGATCTCCTCCACCCGGGCCACCCGTCCCGTGCGCATGGCGGTGAGCACCGGCGAGTCCACCAGCGCGCTCCGGGACGGGCCCTGGGCCAGCAGCAGGGCGTAGTTCCAGCCGTAGCGGAAGGCGTCCTCGGTCGTGCCGGCGGTGCCCTGGACGGTGAGCTCGCTGGTGCCGCACACGGCGGCGGCCAGCAGCTCGGACACCATCGACTTGGCGGTGCCGGGCTCGCCCACGAGCAGCAGGCCGCGCTCGCCGGCCAGCGTCACCACGCATCGCTCGACGAGCGAGCGCTCGCCGACGAACTTCGCCTCCAGTTTCAGGCGCTTCGGAGCGCCGGCGGTCTGCCGTTCCTTGGGCAGGTCGAGCGTCTCGCCGCCGCTGCCGCAGATGAACGTCACCACCGCCCGCGGGGTCAGCAGCCACCCGGGCGGGCGCGGCCCGTCGTCGTGGGCGGCGAGGAAGGCCAGCTCGGTCGCGTACCGTTCCTCGGCCGCGAGCACCTGACGGTCCGGAGCGGCAGCCGTCGCCTGATCATCGGTCATGGTCATGGAAGTCCTCACACGGATAGGGGGTTCAGCGGCGCCGGCCGCGTCTGGCGACCTTCAGCTCCTCGTAGCGGGGCAGGTCGCCCTCGCGTACCCGTGCCCACGCCCGGGCGTACAGGTCGGCGGCGGGTTCGAGCGGCACCAGGGGCGCGCCCGGGCACGACTGGAGCATGGACAGCTTCCACTGCTCGACGGGGAGGCTGGGCGCGGCCAGGTCCGTCCATCCGCCGGGCAGGAACAGCGAGCGCCCGGCCCGCCGCCTCTCGGCCTCGATCACGAGGTCGGTGGCGGCCAGCTCGGCCCGGACCGCCTTGAGGCGGGCGGGCTTCCAGCCGGTCCACCGGGCGACGTTGCGGTCGGCCGGGTCCGGCATGGCCAGGAGCATCAGGTAGAGGGCCCCGGCGTCCGCGCCGAGCCCGTGCGTCGCGGCTGCCTCGGCGACCAGCTCGGGGACGGAGCGCGTGGGGTCCTGCGGCCACCACTGCTCGCCGTCGGCCCCGGCAGGACCGGCGAGCAGGGCCTCGAAGCGCGGGTCACGCGCCACGCGCAGGGCGGTCTCGGCCGCGAACGGCTGCTCCATGCCGAGCAGCGCCCGCAGGTACGGGTCGTCCCCGTCGAGCAGCGCGACGCGGATGCCGGGCGCGGGCCGGTCGTCGGCGGTGGGCAGGATGAGGCTCCCGTACCGGACGAATCCCTCGCCGGTCTCGGTCGGCGCGCCCGCGACCTGCACGTACCTGGGCAGGGCGATGTAGCGGTCGAGGTCGAGCACGAGCTCGGGCGCGGCCAGCCGGTCGTGGACGGCGGCCAGCGCGGCGGGCAGCGCCGCCCGGATCGGGTCGCCGACGGGCAGCCGGTGGGCCAGCCACGCCGCCATGGGGACGAAGGACGCGAGCGTGTCCGCGTCGAACCCCGCGTCCTGCCCGCCCACGGGGCGCACGCGGTCGCCCTGGACGGACCAGGACAGGTCGCGGCTCAGCTCCGGCGTCGCGGCCGGGTCCATGAGGGCGCGCAGCGCGCGGCCCGTGTCCCACTCCCCCTTGACCGCGCGGCCCGCCTCGGCGAGCAGCCATTCGGGCACGGCCGCCTGCCGGCCGACCTGGGCGTTCCACACCTCGGCCGCGGCGGCCGCGTCGGGGCCGTCGGTCCAGAGCCGGGCCGGGTCGGCGGGCAGCAGCGCCGAGACGACGGCCTGCCGCACGCCGGGCTCCAGGTCGCGGAGCTGGTCCCGGGCGACCGCCGCGTCGGCCACCTTCACGCCGAGCGTCGTGCGCGCCTCCTTGGTGAGGAAGCCGCGCTGGTACGAGTCCACGTCCGGCATCCCGGCCACCACCAGGGCGGAAAGGGTACGGGAGACGCCGGTCAGCCGGGCGAACTCCTCCACCGCCTCGGCCCGCCACGGCGCCGGCCCGCGCGCCTCCAGCTCGGCGAGGAACGTCTCGGTCCAGCCGGACGGCCGGTTCCCGCCGACCGGGGAGGAGGACGTGACGGTGTACGGCGGCGGCACCTCGAAGCGGCCCCGCGGGTCGTGGACGAGCGCGTCCCAGGTGACCCGGGGGCTGGTGTGGTCGAGCAGGGTGGCGAGGACGACGAACGCCCCGCCGTCCAGGGGCAGCGTCCCGACCCACGTGCCGTTCCGCCACTCGCCGTCGATCCCGGTCAGGTGACGGTCGTCGAGCTGTAGCGTCATCCGCCGCCACCGCTCGGGGGCGGCCGAGAGCGGCAGGCCGCGCTCGCGCAGCTCCGTGAGGAGCGTCCGCAGGGTGGCGCGGTGCTCGGAGCCGGTCGTGGCGGACGCCGCGCGGAAGGCCACGGCGGCGGCGTGGTCGAGCGTCGCGAGCCAGCGCAGGCGGGAGCCGGGCAGTTCGGGCAGGTCCAGATGGAGCCGGGCCGGCGGGGCGGCCTGGCTCCCGCCGGACGGGGCGCCCTGGGCGGGCGGGGCGGGCCGGCTCCCGTCCGGCTCGGACAGCAGCTCACCGACGGCCTGGATCTGGCGGAAGAGACCGTCCCGTTCGGTGCGGTGCCAGTAGCCGTCGGCGTGGACGTTCAGCCCGCTGAGCGCCTCGACGATCACGTCGTCGAAGGGCCCCGCGGGCCCCCGCGACCGGCTGCCGCCCGCCAGCGCCTCCCCTAGCCTGGCCACGACGTCGCGCAGCGCGGCCTGCTGCTGGGCGGCGAAGCGGGCGACCCCGGCGATGCCGGCCACCAGCGCGTCGTCGGTGACGCCCGGCAGCAGCGCCCGGATCTGGGCGGCCAGGTCGTCCTCACCAGTGGACTTGGTCCCAGCGGCGGACTCGGCGGCCTTGAGCAGTGCAGCCGCGGTGCCACCGTCGATCCCGCGCAGCACGGCCGACCCCTCGGGGTCTCGGGGCTCGAAGTACGTCCAGTACCGCACCGGCGGCAGGATGATCGTGCCCTTGCCGAACGAGCCGGGCGTGCGGTCGGTCTTCATCGTGGCCGTGAGCACACCGTCGGAACCGACCAGCTCGACCCGGTAGCTGCCGCGTATGACGGCGCAGGCCCGCTCGGCGCCGGGGAACATCAGCGCGGACACGGGGACCCCGACGTCGTCCGGCACGGTGACGGTCGTCCCGCCCGCGTCCTCACCCCGTACGGACCCGTCGGGCAGCCGCACCACCCGCCAGCCGAGCACTCCGTTCACCGGCGTGCCGACGGGCGTGGGGGCGTCGGAGGGAGCGGGAAGCAGCCTGCCGGTCATGAAGGCGCTGCCCGCCGGGGCGTCGCGCACCGCGTCGGCGAGGAAGCCCGGCATGCCCATGCGGCCCCGCCGCCCGCTGACCGGGTCGAACTCGTACCAGCCGACGGTGGCGCCGTAGTTCTCCTCCCAGGACCACACCCAGAACGAGGTCCCGTCGCTGATCACCGTGCGCTCGGACGGCACCGACGTGTCGCCCCGGTGCAGCACGTCATGGCCGGTGGTGCGGCCGCCGCCGGGCAGCGCCAGGCTGACGGGGTCGTCGCCGCGGTGGTAGTCGAGCTTGACGCCCCGGACGCTGTTGTCGCCCTCCAGGTCGAGGATCCGGTCGGGGGCGGTGTGCCAGTAGCCGCGCAGCCGGTGGTCGCGAGTCCGCGACCGCCAGTAGACCAGCAGTTCGCCGTCCACGTAGTGGAAGCCGTGGTCGCCCCACGTCTCGTCGGCCGGAACGCGCAGGTCGTGCGTGAGCACGACCCCCTCGGGGCCGAGCACGCGAACCTGGCCGGGCCCGGCGACGATCGCGTACGGCCAGGCGTCGGCGACCACGATCTCGTGGGGCATGTCCCGGTGCACGAGGGTCGCGGCGGCGTCGTCCCAGGCCGGCCAGCCGAGCTCGTCGATCAGCCCGGTGCGCAGGGTGCGGGCCAGCACCTCGGCGACGTCCGCGGCGGCGGCCTCGCGTACCTCCTCCTCGGCCAGCAGCAGCGCCTCGCCGGGCAGCCAGGCCAGGCGGCGCATCGCGTCGGGCAGGCCGGGCAGCCCGGCGGCCGACGAGCGCAGCGCCACCTCGCGCATCCACTCGGCCAGCATCGGCCGGCCGCCCGGCGACTCGGTCAGCAGCCGGATGGCGCGCCGGCCGCTGTCGTCGTCGCTGAGGCGGTAGGCGGACGACTTGAACGCGGCCCGGAAGCGGCCGTCGGCCTCCAGCGCCACCAGGTCGCGCCGTTCCTCGCTGCCCGCCCAGTGCTCCAGCACGAGCCAGTGGTGCTCGCCGGGGTCGGCGACCGGCACGTCCATGGACAGCAGCAGGTCGAGCAGGTCGACGTCCTCCAGCGCCTTGAACGTGCGGCCGGCGGCGGTCAGCTCGGTCCGCAGCGGGCCGCCCAGGCGCTCGACGAGCGCGTAGAGCGCGGGCAGGCGCGGTGGCCGCCCGTACGGGCGGTCGCGGAACGCCAGGAAGCGGGTCAGCCAGCCGGCGACCCCGTCGGCGGGCCGCAGCTCGCCCTCGGCCAGCTCACGCATGGCTCCCGAGAACTCCAGGATCTCCAGCCACACGGCCGGCATGTCGTGGTCCCTGGCCTCCGGCATGATCTCCAGCAGCGTCGCGCGTACGGCCGGATCGGCCTGGGCCAGCGCGGTGACGGCGGGCGCGTGCGACTTCCACCAGCCGGTGGCGGCCCGCAGGGTGGCCGGCAGGACGATCAGCTCGGCCAGGTAGGCGCGCTCGGCGGCGTCGGCGTCGATCTTCGCGGCGCGGGCGAGCTTGCGCAGGTCCTGCGCCATCTGGGCCGAGGGCTGCAGGCCGCCCGCGGTCCGCCGCAGGCACAGCCGGGTGAAGCGGCGCAGCGCCTCGTCGGCGGGCAGGCGGCCGGCCAGCTCCTTGGCGTACCCGGACAGCGCCTTGACCGGCAGCGCCCCCGCCAGCGCGAACTCCAGGAACACGGCGTCGAGCCGGTCCTCGTCCACGTCGAGCCCGTACTGCGCCTCCGCCCGGCGGGCGTGGGAGAACATCTGGCCGGCGTAGGTGGCGTTCTCCACGCCGGTGAAGACCCGGCCGGCCTGCTCGTAGAACGTGGGCAGGAAGTGCGGCACGGAAGCGGCGAGCCGCCCGGCCAGCTCCTGGTACGCGTCGAGCGCGGCCTTGGGCTTGGACTTGGCCTGCCGGGCGATGCGTTCGAGCTCGGGGACGACGGCCAGCGCGTGGTGGCCGTCGTCGGGGTGGCGCGCCAGCACCCACTCGGGGAAGCCGAGCGAGCGGCGCTGCCCGACGCCGACGACCTCGGGCTCGCCCTCGGGCTCCAGCCCGAGGAACCCGGCCGCCAGGTCCTCGGCCGGGCGCAGCTCGTCGGCCACCAGCCGGACCACCACCCGGTCGTCCAGCACAGGGTGCCGGTAGGCGCGGGCCACCAGCGGCACCGCGTTCTCACCCGCCCCTTCGGTGCCGGGCGGCAGCACGGCCCCGGCCTTCAGCAGCTCCCGCGCCTGCGGCGTCTCGGTCATGCCCCCTCCTCGATCTGCCGGCCGGCGTGCAGCGCCGCGGCCATCCGCATTCCCTCCGACCACGCCACCGGCCCGACCTCGGACAACGGCAGCGACCTGCCCTCCTGGTCGTGCCAGGTGAGGTTGCCGGTCTCCATCTCGCTGTCCCAGTACGGCTCGCCGATCCACACGGCCGCCTCCACGACGCGGCCCGCGTCCCGGACCCGGCAGGTGGCGTAGCCGCCGGACACCTTGTAGCCGAGCTGCGTGGCCCGGGCCGCCAGCCCGAACCGGGAGGCGTACTTGCCGCCGGCGAACTCCGTCACCTGCGTCGCCCCCACCTTCACCTCGGCGGGCTTGAGCCAGGTGGCCCGGTGGATCTGCTCGACCTTCTGCGTCACCCCCAAGTCGGCGGCGAACTCCCGCAGATCGTCCAGGTCGGGCAGGAGCACCGGATGAGGCAGCGTCACCGTCTCCGGGGACAACCGGACGGTCTCGCCGTCGAGGTTGACCACGCGCAGCTCGCCCGAGGCGGTGGCGTCCCGCAGGAACCCCACCTCGTCGGGGTCGTCGCCGACGACCGCGAGGTCGCGCAGCGCCGCCTGCCACGCCTCGTCGGGCCACACCCGGGCCAGCAGCCCGGTCGGTACGGGCAGGGAGGACACCATCCAGGTGTCCACCTGCGCGACGCACGCCGCCGCGTGCCGGTCGAGCCACTCGGCCAGCCGGCGCAGCCGGTCGACCTCGGGGTGCTCCCGCAGGGTCTTGGGCAGAGACTTGAGCTGCCGCCCCACCGCACGGCCGCTGGTGGAGCGTGCCACCACCCGGCCTTCCATGAGGGCGACCTCATATCCGTCGCCCGCCGCCAGCCAACCCAACGCGCCCGCCTTTCAGAGGTCATGCTTCAGGGGTCATGCATCAGGGGGTCATGCCTCAGAGGGCATGGAGATGCCGAAACGCCACGGCTTCCGCCGCCGCGTTGCGGGAACGCTAGCGACCCGGACCGACAAATGGATCACTTTCGGGGCACAACCTGCGACGCTCCGGTGCGGGACTTCGGAGCGGCGGCGGGTGAGCCGCGGCCTTGGCCAGGGGTTATGCGGAGTTTCGCACCTGTCTTGATGCCGGCCGTCCAGCCGGTCTCGTCGTCACGGGACTAGCCGCTCCGGCCGCGCACAGAACTCGCAGTCGCGCGATCCCGTGGGCGCGGAGGACACGATGGTGAACGAGGTGATCGCCCTTCAGGACGACGCTGACGGTGCGGGTCCGGGCGCCGGACTCGGCCGAATGGGCGCTCCGGGTCACGCGGGGCGCAGGGACGCGGTGAAGGTGCGGCCGTAGGCGTGCCGGGTCGTCGCCTGCACCAGCGTGCCGCCCGGCACCCGCCGTACCGTCACTCCCTCGTCCGCCTTGTCCACCTTGAGTCGCGCGCCCGGAAGCAGGATCGAGATTCGGTCCTGCTTCATCGTCGGGTCCGAGAGCGCCACGACCGTACGGTCCCCTGATCGCACCATCACCGAGGCCGGGCCCTCGACGAGCAGCCGCCCCGCCAGGTGCGGGCCGTCGGTGAAGACGTTCGCCGCGACGATCCCGAGCCCCTCGTGCCTGATCGCCTGCACGTCGCCGCTGTTGGCGAGGACGGTCAGCGGGCCGCGTGTGTAACGGCGCAGAGCGGCCTCCGTCGCGTTCGGGACCAGGGCGTACGCGAACGAGGAGAGCCCGCCGGACGCCGGGTGGGTGACGGAGGCGGTGAAGACGTTCTTGGTCACCGCCGTGTCGGGGTTGGACGTGCGGACGACCCGGCGGCTGCGGGTCACGGTCTCCATCCCGGCCGTCACGGGCTGCCGGCTCAGGAACGCGTAGCCGATCGCGGTGCGGCGGGTGTCGTTGGCGTACCGGAGCCAGCGGGGCGGCCTGGTGTCGCCGGCCTGCCACGCCTTGCCGTCCCAGCCCTCCCCGCTCAGCGCGACCGCGTCCGAGGGGGCGGCGATGCGGCTGTCCACGGTGGTCACCGCGTCCCGGCCGCTCTGGCCGGAGACGCCCGCCGCCAGCACCACGATCTCGTCGTCCAGCATGAACCACGACTTGGTCGCGCGGGCGTTCTGGTAGACGACGAAGTCGTCGGGCAGGATGCCGGCCTGCTTGGCGGTGTACGCGACGTCGTCGGACTGCACCATGCCGGCCACCCCGTACGCGCCGAGGGTGGCGCCGCCGGAGAAGGCGTGGCCGGCGCGCGGGAAGTACACGTAGGTGTTCTGCGACTCCGACGAGGAGGTGAAGTTGAGCGGGTGCCCCGGGTTCTCGTACCAGAGCCGGCCGCCGTACAGCTCGGGGACGGTGCGCCGTTCCTCCACCGGCGCGGTGATCCCGGCCAGCCGGTACGGCGAGACGGTCGTGTAGTAGTCGACGCCGAAGACCTCGCGCTGGTCCTCGCCGGCGAGGTAGAGGTGGAAGGCGCCCTCGCCCTGGAACCAGGGCATGAGGTTCTCGCCGCTCATGTACTCGTACTTGCTGATCCGCTCGGAGTTGCGGGCCAGGGCGAAGGCGTAGCCGGGGCGCCGGTGGACGGTGCGGTCCATGGCGTTGAACGCGACGCAGCGCTCCGGCGGGTTGAGGTCGGCGGCCGGGATGGCGGCGTCGGCGCGGATGGCCGCGTACCGGGCGATGCTGACCGGGGAGACGAAGGCGGTCGGGTCGGCGGCGGGCAGGAACTTGACGTACTTCTTCAGCGGAAGCGAGTCCTCGACGTGGTCGGCGAGGTCGGCGACGGCCTCCACGACCACCCCGACGTCGGCGTACCCGGTGCCGGTGCGCGAGACCGCCCGTCCCTTGACGATCTCCATCAGCCAGCCCTCGAAGATGAGCGGGGCGAAGCCGTCGGCGACCCAGCGGTGAACCACACCGGGCAGGTCCGCCGAGGTGCTCGTCGCCCCCTCCAGCGTCTTGAGGGTCTGGACGACGCGGGTGAGCAGGGCCTTGCCGTACGAGCCGGTGTAGGCGACCGAGTGGTGCTGGATGAAGGAGCCGTCACGGTAGTAGCCGTCGGTGTTGCCGTGCTGGAGGTTGTACGGGTCGATCGTGGCGAAGACGGTGGCCTGGTCGGAGATGGCCTTGCCGACGCGGGCGTCGTCGCCGGTCAGAGCGCCCTGGAGGATGCGGTTGGCGGTGATGTCGGCCAGGTTCGCCCCGGTGTGGAAGCGGGAGTCGAGGTCGACGTCGCCGTTCTTGCCGCTGCGCAGGTAGGCGTCCATGGAGGCGAGGTAGGTCGCCGTCAGGTCGGGTCGTTCCGCCCGCACCCTGTCGGCGAGCAGGGCCAGGGTCCTGCTCACGTGGGTGGGGATGCCGATCTCCCAGTTGTGCCAGTTGCCGTAGTAGCCCTTCGACTGGTCGCCGAAGTAGCGCTCGTGCAGCCACACCAGGCCGTCGAGGACCCGCCGCTGGGCGGTCGCGTCGTCGAGGAGCCGGCCGCCCGGCGTGCGGGTCGCGAGAGCGATCTCGTACAGGTACTGGAAGGCCAGCCGCAGGTTGACGTCGTCGGTGCCGAGCCGCAGGCCGGCGAACAGCTCGCCGTCGCCCGCCTTGTCCATGGCGCTCAGCCGTTGCGTGGCGGTGGCGAGGATCGAGGCGAGCTTGGGGGCGACCTCGGGCCGGGCGTTGACGTCGGGGGTTCCGGCGAGCATCGCGACGGTGTTGGCGATCAACCGGGCATGGTCGATCCCGGCTGACGTACGCGCCTGGGCGGGGGCGGCTGCGGCGAGCAGGCCGGCGGCGGGGAGCAGGGAGAGAACCTGGCGACGGGACATGTGCGGCACTGCGGGCTCCAGGCCGTTGGGGGGTATGCCGGGCTGACCCTACATGATCTATTTTGTCGGGGCCGTTAAGTCAACCTCCGTGACTCCGGTTGCGGCGCTGGACGTACAGCCGGTCGCCCTCGGGGCCGGTCCATTCCATCCGCACGACACCCGCCACGGCCGCGTCGGCCACGCGCGACGGGTCCGCCCAGTAGCCGAAGTTCGGGTTGCGGAAGAAGGTCGCCCACAGCCGGCCGCCGTGGTCCACGAAGACGTTGTTGTGGCCGGCGCCGACCCCCGCGGTCCACCGCTCGGAATACGGTCCCTCGAAACGGTCCGACACGGCGACGATCGCGTCGTACTGGTACTGCGTGCGGCCGGGGCCCGGCGGGTCGTAGGCGTACCGGGTGCTGCCGTCGGGGTCGGTCGACGTCCGGTTCCACGCGGCGTGCACGAGGTAGTACTTGCCGCCGTGCTTGAACACGTAGGCGCCCTCGAGATACGGCTCGGGCGAGTAGGGCGTCTGCTGAAACTGGGGGAGATTCGTGGTCGGGACGATGTCCTCCATGTCGTCCCGGAACTTCGCGTAGAAGTTGTTGTGCAGCACGAGCCACGCGTCGTCGCCCTCGGTGTAAAGGCCGCCGTCAATGTGGTGATAGGCGCCGGGCTCGATGAATTTTGGCCCGCCGACGAGAGGGTCACCGAAGGGCTTGTCGTGGTTGCCCTCGACCAGCCGGTACGGGCCCTCGATCCCGCCCTCGCTCACGAGCATGAACGAGCCGACCTTGCGGGAGTGGTCGCCCATGCACGCGACGATGTACCAGGTGTCGCGGAAGTAGTGCACCTCCGGGGCCCAGGCCTGGCCGCGCTTGCCGAACTGGGTGTCGTACCAGTACTCCTGCCACGGGGCGACGACCGTGCGCCCGGGCCGGTTCTCCCCCACGAACTCGGGCGACCACACCTTGCCCCGCTCGGCGCCGGGCCGGACGCCGGTGGTGTCGGCCAGCTTCCACGGCCCCCGCAGGGACGGCGCGGTCCACACGAAGATGCCGTCGTTCCAGGGGCCGGCCGCTTGGAGCCCGGGCACGCGGGTGGTGCCCGTGGCGACGTACAGGGGACGGCCTTCGACGACGAAGCAGTTGACGTAGGTGTCGCGCATCCAGACCTGACCGCGTTCCTTGTCGCGGGGACGCAGTTCGAGCGGGAGCACGAAGGAGTTGTCCTCGCGCGGCCACAGGTCCGGCCGGGTGTCCGCGAGGCCGTAGGGCTCCAGGGCCGGCCAGTTCGCCGGATACCGCCGCGCGGCGGTGGTCGCCGTGGCGGCCGTCGCCGTGGCGGGCAGCGCCGCGGCCCCCAGGATGCCGGCGGCGCCCGCCAGCAGGGACCGCCGGTCGATGTTCTTCATCGGTCATCTCCTCCAATGCCGCGCGGGACGCCGGTGCCCCGCGTGAAAGGAAACGCTAGTGAGAAACATTTCGTCACTGAATAGACGACAAAACGGTTCTCGAAACGTCTCCGCCTCAGTCAATGCCACTGTCAGAAACGGTGCGGAATCCGGCATTGGCCATCGACGAATCCGGGGTGTTCGCCGACCGCGCCGAATTGCGGTAACGGTTGCAGTAGGAGTCGTGGCACAGGAACGAGCCCCCGCGCAGCACCCGCGCCGTGCCGCGGAGCGGGCCGCGCGGGTCGTCGGGCGGCGCGTAGGCGTAGTAGTCGGGCGCGTACCAGTCCGCGCACCACTCCCACACGTTCCCCACCGTCTGCCAGAGCCCGTACGCGTTGGGCGCGTACGCGCGGACCGGAGCGGTGGCCAGGTGGCCGTCGGCCACGGTGTTCTCGGTGGGGAAGACGCCCTGCCAGATGTTCACCCGCCACTCGTCCTCGGGCAGGTCGTCGCCCCACGGGTAGCGGGCGCCGTCGAGGCCGCCCCTGCTGGCGTACTCCCATTCGGCCTCCGTGGGAAGGCGCCGGCCGGCCCACGAGCAGTACGCGACGGCGTCGTTCCAGCTCACGTGGACCACGGGATGATCGGGCTCCGCCGACGACAGGGCGCCGCCCGGGTGCCGCCAGTCGGCGCCGCGCACGCCGACCCACCAGGGGGTGCCGGGCACGGGGCCCATCACGTCGCCGGGGCGGGCGCGCAGGGCCAGGTGGAACACGGCGGAGAAGCCGTACTCCTCCGCCTCGGTCCGATACCCGGTCGCCTCGGCGAAGGCCGCGAAGTCGGCCGTGGTCACGGCGGTGGCGTCGATCGAGAACGGCGACACCGTGACCTGGTGGACGGGTGTCTCCCCGTCGCCCGGGTTGCCGTCGCCGGTGGCGTCGCCCATCATGAACGCGCCGCCGGCCAGCCGGACCTGCTCGATCCCGTGCCGGCCGCGCGCCGCGAACCGCACGGCGGACCCCCTCGGCGGGCCCGGCGTCGCGGGCGTGCAACAGCTTCCCGACACCTCAGATCCCTTCGGGCAGCGGCTGGCCGTGATGCGGCTCGTCGCCGAGGGCCACCTGGGCGCGGTACATGCGGACCTTCATCTCCTCGCGGACCGCGCGGTAGGCCGGGTCGTGGTAGACGTTGCGCAGCTCGTCCGGGTCCGTCTCCAGGTCGTACAGCTCCCATTCGCCGCTGTAGGTGAACGGGCCCGTGCCGGGAAGGCCCAGGCCGTCGTTGTAGAAATAGATGATCTTGTAGCGGGACGTCCGGTAGCCGTAGTGGGCCGGCGCCTTGTGGAAGACGTCGTCGTGCTCCCAGTAGCGGTAGTACATCCCCTCCGCGGGCGGCGGGCCCGGTTCGCCGGTCAGGTCGGCCAGGAAGCTGCGGCCCTGCATCCGCGGGTGGTGCGGCACCCCCGCCGCGTCCAGCACGGTCTGCGCGAAGTCCACGTTGGTGACGATCCCGGTGTGCACCTGGCCCGCCGGGATCCGCCGCGGGTAGCTCAGCACGAGCGGCATCCGCAGCGACTCCTCGTACATGAAGCGCTTGTCGAACCAGCCGTGGTCGCCCAGGAAGAAGCCCTGGTCGGAGCAGTACATCAGGAGCGTGTCATCGAAGTCGCCGCGTGCGCGGAGCCAGTCGACGACCCGGCCCACGTTGTCGTCGACCGACGCGACGACGGCCAGGTAGTCCTCCATGTACCTCTGGTACTTCCACAGCGCCGTCTCCTCGGGGGACAGCCCCTCGGGCGGGTCCTGCTTGAGGTCCTCGGCGTTCAGGTGCTCGGCGATCCGCATCGCCGAGCGCCGGGCCGACGAGGAGCGTGTCGCGTGGTCGTCGGTGAACGTGGCGGGCACCGGGATGGGGTCGGAGTACGTCCCGGCGTGCTTCTCATCGGGCTCCCACGGGCGGTGCGGCGCCTTGTGGTAGATCAGCAGGCACCACGGGTCGTCGCCGTCGAGCCCGTCCGCCCAGGCCAGCGCCATGTCCGTGATGAGGTCGGTGGCGTAGCCGGGGACGGTGCGCAGCCCGTCCTCGGACAGGAACGAGGGGTCGACGTACTCGCCCTGCTCGATCAGCACGTCCCAGTAGTCGAACCCCTGCGGGTCATGACCTGGGCCGTCGCCCATGTGCCACTTGCCGACGACCGCGGTGCGGTAGCCGGCGGCCTTGAGCCGGCTCACGAACGTCGGCTGCGCGGCGTCGATCGGCGTGACCAGCGTCGTGACCCCGTTGACGTGCGAGTACGTGCCGGTCAGGATGCTGGCCCGGCTCGGCGAGCACAGCGCGTTGGTCGCGAAGCAGTTGTCGAACCGGGCGCCGAGCGCCGCGATCTCGTCGATCCGCGGCGTCCGGTTCACCACCGACCCGTACGCGCCGACGGCGTGCGCGGCGTGGTCGTCGGTGAGGATCATGACGATGTTGGGACGTCTCATCGGTGTCACCGATAGGTGGCCTCGTCGAGCCCGCTCATCGTCGGGTCGTAGGAGACGTCTCCGACGTCGTACATCGACGTCATCCAGTGGTAGAAGTTGTCGCCCCGGTCGCGCAGCACCTGGTACAGCCGCCGCATCAGCCGCCCGCGCACCGCCTCCATCTCCGGATGGCCGTAGACGTTGAGCAGCTCGTCGGGGTCGGTGAACAGGTCGTACAGCTCGTTCGTGGAGTCCGGGTTGACGACCAGCTTGTAGCGGTCGGTCCGGATCATGCGCTGCGGGTACGGGAAGTGGTGGCCGTGGAACTCGCAGACGATGTCCTGCTCCCACGCCACCTCGCCGGCGGACGCGAGCGGCACGAGGCTGCGCGAGTCGACGGCGGGAGCGGGGTCGATCCCGGCCAGTTCGAGGATGGTGGCCGTGCAGTCGAGCAGGCTGACGAACTCCGTGCGGACGAGGCCGGGCTGCTGGCCCGGAACGCGCAGGATGCCGGGCGTGCGGTAGATGTCCTCGTACATCGCCGGGCCCTTGTCGTGCAGGCGGTGGGCGCCGGTGAACTCGCCGTGGTCGCAGGTGAAGAACACGGCCGTGTCGTCGGCCAGGCCGAGGCGCCGCATGGCGTCCATGACCCGCCCGATCTGGGCGTCGATGAGTGCGACGTATCCCCAGTAGACGGCGATGAGCTTGCGCGTCATCTCCAGCGGCATGGTGTCGAAGGTCCAGTGCGCGCTGTAGTTGGCCTGCACCGGCGGCTTGCCGGCGAAGGTCTCCGCGATCGACTTGGGCAGCTCGACCAGCTCGGGGTCGAACATGTCGAAGTACTCGTCCGGCACGATGTACGGCAGGTGCGGGCCGAAGAAGTTGAGCTGCAGGAAGAACGGCTCGGGCGCGGCCGCGTACCGTTCGAGCATCTCGATCGCCCGCGTCGCCAGGTAGTGCTCGAACGTCGCCTCGACCGGCTGGCGCAGCCGCGCGGCGAGGAGGTTGCCCGGTCCGCCGTTGGGCAGCGTCCCGCGGATGTGGTCGTGGATCTCGTACGGCGGCAGGCCGTTGGCCGCCAGGTAGTCGAGGTAGTCGGGATGGTCGACGGGGTTGTGCCAGCCCGGCAGGTCGGGCCCGTCGAACCCGAAGTCGGCCGCCCGCCGGTGGTGACCGACGTGCCACTTGCCGATGAGCCCGCAGTTGTAGCCGGCCTCGCGCAGCGCCCCGGAGAAGCTCCACTGGTCGTCGGGCAGGTCCTCCAGGTAGCCGACGTTGCGCTCGTGGTTGGCGAGCAGCTTGTGCCGGAACGGCGCCTGCCCGGTGAGCAGGCTCGCCCGCGCCGGCGTGCAGATCGCCGTGGGGGTGTACCAGCGGTCGAAGCGGGTCCCGGTCCGGGCCAGCTCGTCGAGGACCGGGGTGGCGGCCAGCCGGTTCCCGTAGGCGCCCAGGGTGTCGGCCCGGTGCTGGTCGGTCATCAGGAAGAGGATGTTCACTTGGCGGCGCCCGTGAACAGGTCGCCGGTGTAGTAGGTCTTCGGGTCGACGGCCCCCGTGAGCTTGCCGGCGCCGGTGAAGTAGTCGTTCATGCCCTTCAGCCACTTGTCGATGGTTCCGTCCTTGGTGTAGCCGTCCAGCTCGGACAGCGACAGCACCTTGGAGTTGGCCGCGTCGGCCTTCACCTGCTCGGGCGGCTGCTTGAGCATCTTGGCGGTGGCGGCGATCGTCTCGTCGAGGTGGTCGCTGCGGTACTGGATGGCGTCGCGGAGCACGGCGACGACCTTCTCGGCCTTGGCGCGGTCCTTCGTGACGACGTCGTTGCCGGCGACGAACGCGGTCGGGAACGACACCGTGTCGGCGAAGTCCTCGTTCTTGGCCAGCTCGACCAGGTCGGGGACGGTCTTCTTGATGGTGCCGACAGCCGGGTACCAGAAGCCCGCCGCGTCGATCTGCTTGGACGTGAACGCCGACACGATCGTGGACGCGTCCATGGGGACGATCTTGACGTCGTCCTTGGTCATCCCGGCCTTGCGCAGCGCGAGCGTGAGGATCATGTCGCCGGAGGTGCCCTCGGGCACACCGATGGTCTTGCCCTTCAGGGCGGCCATGCTCGTGGTGCCGGCCTGCGCGATGACGCGGTCGGCGTTGCCGAGCGTGTTCATCGCGACGACCTTGGCCTTGCCGGTGGCGGGCAGCCACATGGCGCCCGGGCCGATGTAGCCGAAGTCGAGATCGCCGGTGCCCAGCGCCTGGATCTGCAGCGGGCCGTTGGTGAAGACGCTGGTCTTGACGTCGATCCCGTGCTTCTTCCACAGGCCCTGGGCGTCGGCGACGGCGAGCAGGCTGGCGCCGTTGAAGTCGGCGATGTAGCCGAAGTCCACGTGGGCGGCGCCGTCCGCGCCGCCGGAGCCGTCCGACGAGCAGGCGGTCGCCGACAGCGCCACGACGGCGGCCGCCGCGGCGGCGGCGAAGGTCTTTCTCATTGCGCGGGCTCCTTGATCTGCCGCTGGTGGTACACGGAATGCCAGACGCGGTTGCGCAGCTCCCCGAACTCGGGGCTCAGCCTCATGTCCTCGTCACGTGGGTAGGGGAGGTCGACGTCGATGACCTCGACGATCCGGCCGGGGCGCGCGCCCATGACGACCACCCGGTTGGCGAGGAACACCGCCTCGTCGACGTCGTGGGTGATGAACATGACCGTGCGCCGGTCCTTGCTCCAGGTCTCCAGGAGCTGCTCCTGCAGCCGCACCCGGGTCAGCGCGTCCAGCGCGCCGAAGGGCTCGTCCATGAGCAGGATCGACGGGTTCACCGCGTACGCGCGGGCGATCGCGCAGCGCTGCTTCATGCCTCCCGAGAGCGTCTTGGGCAGCGCGTCGGCGAACTGCTCCAGGCCGACCAGGCGGATGAAGTGCTCGGCCCGCCGCCGCCGCTCGTCGCCGGGGACCTTCGCGGTACGCATGCCGAACTCGACGTTCTCGCGGACGGTCAGCCACGGGAACAGGGCGTACTGCTGGAAGATGACGCCGCGCTCAGGGCCCGGGCCGGAGACCGGCTTCCCGTCCACCAGCGCGGTGCCGCCGGTGGGCTTCTCCAGCCCGGCCAGGATGTTGAGCAGCGTGCTCTTGCCGCAGCCGGAGGGGCCGACGACGGTCACGAACTCGTTGTCGGCGATGTCGAGCGAGACGCCGCCGAGGGCGACGAAGTTCTCGTTCCCGACGGGGAAGATCTTCTCGACGTCGCGTACGGAGATCTTGGGAGTGCTCATCGGTTCTCCTGCCAGGCCGTCAGCTTGTTGCCGGCCAGCATGAGCAGCCGGTCCATGATCAGGCCGAGGACCCCGATCGTGATGATGCCGACGAAGATGGTCGGCAGGTCGTAGTAGAGCTGCGCGCTCTGCATCCGGTGCCCGAGCCCCGCCTGGGCGGCCAGCAGCTCGGCGGCCACCAGCGTCCCCCACGCCGAGCCGAGCCCGACCCGCATGCCGACGAGGATGAACGGTGTCGAGGCCGGCACCACGACGCGGGCGAAGATCGTCCCGTCGCCGGCGCCGAGCACCCGGCCGGCGTTGATGAGCGTCCGGTCGACGCTCACCACGCCCTGGTACGTCGAGATGACGCAGGCCAGGAACGCCGCCAGGAAGATGACGAAGATCTTCGGGCTCTCCCCGATGCCCATCAGGACCAGCACCAGGGGCAGCATCGCCAGCGGCGGGATGGTGCGGAAGAACTGGATCCACGGCTCGAACAGGCCGCGGGCGACCGTGTACCACCCCATGACGAAGCCGACCAGGACGGCGGCCACCGAGCCGAGGGCGAACCCGGCCAGCACCCGCCCGAGGGAGGCGCCGACGTCGGTGACCAGCGAGCCGTCCTGGATCATCGTCCAGCCGGCCGCGACGACCTCGGCCGGGGACGGGAACTGCAGCCCCGCCAGGGACAGCCCCCACCAGATCGCCACCCCCGCCACCACCGAGACGATGTTGAGCACCAGGAAGGTCCGGCTCTTGCGCGTCCGGGGCGTCGCGGCCCTGGTGGCGTCCGCATTGATCACGGCCACTGTCGGCCTCCGTCCGTCGTGACGTTCGCCTCGTATCCGGCGAGCAGGGGGGATTCATGGAAGAGGGCCGCGATGGCCCCGAGTGCCCCGCTCTCGTCCGAGAGCAGGGCCGGTCGGATCACCGGCGCCGCGTCGGTCAGCCACGACAGCTCGTAGGTGACCGTGGACGTGACCTGCCGGATCAGGGCGGGGGCGATCTCGACGATGTCGCCGCCGAGCACGATCTCGCTCGGGTTGAGCGTCATGGCGGCGGTGCCGAGCATCCGGCCGACCGCCGTGCCCGCCTCGCGGAGCACCTCGTCGACGACCGGGTGCGCGATGTCCACGGCGGCCTTGAGGTCGTCGAGGGACTCCATGGGCACGCCGAGCCGCCGGCACCGCCCGAGGATGGCCGGGACCGACGCCACGGTCTCGACGCAGCCGCGCTTGCCGCACCGGCACTGGTCGCCGCCCGGGACGGCGGTCACGTGGCCGAGCTCGCCCGCGTACCCGTTGGAGCCGCGCGCGAGCTGGCCGCCGACCACCAGCCCGCCGCCCACGCCGTCGGACAGGCGCAGGTAGATGAGGTCGCGCACGGAGTCGGTCTGGGCGTGCAACGCCTCGGCCAGCCCGGCGAAGCGGACGTTGTTGTCCACGATCACCGCGGCGTGGAAGCGCTCGGCGAACACCTCCGCCACGCCGTCGGCGCGCGAGCGGTCGCCCCAGCCCGGCACGCCGACCCCGATGGCCTGGAGCGCGCCGTAGTGGACGCCGGTGTCGTTGCTGAGCCGCTCGATCAGGGCCAGCCCGGCGTCGAGGCGCTCGGGCCACTGCGCCGACTCCTCGTAGCGCGACGTCCCGGACGCGATGATGTCGTGCGCCGCGTCGGCCACCAGGACGTTCACGCGGCGGTGACCGAAGTCGACGCCCATGTACTGCCCGGAGGCCGGGTCCAGCGCGAGCCGCTCGGCCGGCCGGCCGCTGCCCACGCGTTCGACGGCGTCGGTGTCGACGACCCGGATCACGCCGCGGCCGAGCAGGTCACCGGTGATCTCGGAGACCGTGGTCCGGGACAGGCCTACCCGCGCCGCGATCTCGTTGCGGCTCTGCGCGCCGTGCTGGCGCAGGACGCGCAGCACGCGCTCCTCGTGGGAGCGGCGGACGAGCGCGTGCACTCCGTTGGGCGTCGTTGACACGCAGGAAACGTAAGCTTCGTCCCTTTTTTACGTCAACCTTCCGGCAGAAAGAATCGAGGAATCCGCCAGATCCTTGACGGAAGTGTCTGATCAGCGGGAACGCTCCGCCATGAATCCCTCTAAGGTGATGATCATGCAGCGACTGGTGCTTTTCGACTTGGACAACACGCTCGTCGATCGGCTGGACGCCTTCCGGCGCTGGGTCACGGAGTTCACGGATCGCCGGGGGCTGGGCGACGGGGCCGCCGAGTGGATGGTGCGGCTGGACGATGACGGCAGCCTGCCGATGGACGTCTTCTTCGGCCGGGTACGGGAGCGGTTCTCGCTGCCGGAGCCCGTCGAGGAGCTGTGGGCGGAGTACCGGTCCGAGCTGCCGCGGCTCGTGGTGTGCCGGGAGCCGGTGCTGCGGGCGCTGGAGGGGCTGCGGGACGCCGGGTGGCGGATCGGCGTCGTGACCAACGGGATGGAGGACAACCAGCTCGGGAAGATCCGGCGGTCCGGGCTGGCCGAGCGGGTGGACGGGTGGGCGATCTCCGGGGCCGAGGGGGTGCGCAAGCCGGACGCGCGGCTGTTCGAGATCGCGGCCGAGCGGTGCGGCTTCGGTCTCGGCGGCGGGGGCTGGGTCGTGGGGGACGATCCGGTCAACGACGTCGTGGGCGGGCGGGCGGCGGGGATGCGGACCGTGTGGGTGGATCGCGGGGTCGCGGCGTGGCCCGCCGACGTGGAGGCGCCCGGTCATGTGGTCGCCGACGTCGAGGCGGCCGTGGAGGTCATCACCGCCTCGGGGTGACGAGGTTCGTGGCGTTCGCCGTGCCCGGGGGTTCCCGTCCGTACCGTGAGGGGCGGGAGGTGAGGCGGGTGGGGGGTGCGCAGCCGCGGGCCGGGCGGGCGGTGCTGCCGCTGTCGTTGACGCTGGTGAGCGGCATGCTGGACGCCGTCTCCTATCTGGGCCTCGGGCACGTCTTCGTGGCCAACATGACGGGGAACGTCGTCGTCCTCGGCATGGCCCTCGGCGGTTCGCCGGACTTCTCCACCCCGGGCTGCCTGGTGGCGCTGGCGGGGTTCGTCGGCGGGACGGTGGTGTCCGGCCGGCTGGCCAGGGCCGTGCCGCGCTGGCCGCTGCTGGCGCTGGTCGTCGAGTCCGTGCTGCTGGTGGCGGCCACCGTCGTGGCGTTCGCCGGGCTCACGTCCGGGCGCCGGTTAGCGGTGATCTGCCTGCTGGGGCTGGCGATGGGGCTGCGTACGGCGAGCATCCGGCTCGCGGGGGTGTCGGACATCACCACCACCGTGATCACCAGCACGCTGGCCGCGCTCGGCGCGCACTCGGCGCTGGCCGGGGGCGACGGCGCCGGCTGGGGGCGGCGGCTCGGGGCCGTCCTCCTGCTGCTGGCGGGCGCGGGCGGCGGCGCGTGGCTGATCCTGCGCTGGGGGCCGGGCGTCGCGCTGGCGGTGGCCGTCGGGCTCCAGGGCGTCGCGGGCGGCGCGTACGCCTACCTGTCGCGACATCGGTGACGAGGCGGGGGTGCGGTGCCCGGCGGTACGTGCGCACCTACAGGTACGTGCTGAACCACGCCGTCGCGAGGCGGGCCACCTCGTCCAGGGCGCCGGGCTCCTCGAACAGGTGCGTCGCCCCCGGCACGATCTCCAGCCGCTTCTCCCCCGCCAGCCGTTCCATCGCCTGACGGTTGAGGTCGAGGACCAGCGGGTCGGCGCCGCCGACGATCAGCAGCGTGGACTGGCGTACCCGCCCGAGGCGGTCCCCCGCGAGGTCGGGCCGGCCGCCGCGCGAGACCACCGCGTGCACCCGGTCCGGCAGGGACGCGGCGGTCACGAGGGCCGCCGCCGCGCCCGTGCTGGCCCCGAAGAGCCCGGTCGGCAGTCCCTCGGTACGGGCGTCCGTCTGCGCCCAGTCACTCAGCGCCTCCAACCGGCGCGCCAGCAGGCCGATGTCGAACCGGAGCTCGCCCGTCACCGCGTCCTCCCGCTCCTCCTCCAGTGTGAGGAGGTCGGCGAGCAGGGTGGCCAGCCCGGCCGCCTGGAGCCGCTCCGCGACGTGCCGGTTGCGCGGGCTGTGGCGGCTGCTGCCGCTGCCGTGGGCGAACAGCACCAGCCCCTTGGGGCGACCCGCCGGGCCCGACGGGAGGGCGAGGTCCGCGTCCAGCCTGACTCCTCCGCCCACGGGCACCCTGAGCGCCTCGTTCACGGCGCGCCCTGGACGGGCAGGCCGGACGCCGCGTCCGGCACGGCGATGTCCATGCGGGCCATCCGCCGGTAGCCCGTCTCCGGCGGCCGGGACGGAATGGCCAGCGACGGCCTGTCCACCTCCCGGTACGGGATCGACGACAGCAGGTGGGAGATCATGTTGATCCGGGCCCGCCGCTTGTCCTCGCTCTCCACCTCGTGCCAGGGGGCCTCCGGGATGTGGGTGTGGACGAGCATCTCGTCCTTGGCCCGGGAGTACTCCTCCCAGCGGATGAACGACTGGAGGTCCATCTCGGACAGCTTCCAGCGCCGCATCGGGTCATCCAGCCGGCTGCGGAAGCGGCGCTCCTGCTCGGCGTCGCTGACCGAGAACCAGTACTTGCGCAGCAGGATCCCGTCCTCCACCAGCAGCCGCTCGAAGATGGGGCACTGGTGGAGGAAGCGGGTGTACTCCTCCTGCGTGCAGAAGCCCATGACCCGCTCGACGCCGGCCCGGTTGTACCAACTCCGGTCGAACAGCGCAATCTGCCCGGCGGCGGGCAGGTGCTCGACGTAGCGCTGGAAGTACCACTGCGTCCGCTCGCGCTCGGTGGGCGCGGGCAGGGCGACGATGCGGGCGACGCGGGGATTGAGGTACTCGGCGACGCGCTTGATCGTGCCGCCCTTGCCGGCGGCGTCGCGCCCCTCGAAGATCACGACGACCCGCCGGCCGCCGTCGCGCACCCATTCCTGGAGCTTGACGAGCTCCCCCTGCAACCGCAGGAGCTCCTCCTCGTACGGCTTCCTTCTCAGCTTCCCGGAGGTCTTCGTCATCCGTACCACCTGCCCGCCTCATGGCTCACCTGCCCCGCCGCACCCGCGTTGATGCGGCGGGACCATGGTGGGCTAGACGCCGGCGCCGGCCGCGAGCCGGGCCCCGAGCCGCTTGAGACGGATCCGGGCCTGGGAGCGCAGCGGTTCGAGCACGATCGTGCGCGCTCCCTCCGGCACGTGCCGCAGGTCGTGCGTGATGAGGATCGTGGTGCGCCCCGTCATGAGCCGTCGCAGCGGCTCCATGACGCGGGCGGCTGTGACCTCGTCGAGCCCGGTCATCGGCTCGTCGAGCACGAGCACGGGCGCGTCGCGCACGAGGGCGCGGGCGATGGCGATGCGCTGCCGCTGGCCGCCGGAAAGCTGCCGGCCGCGCTGGCCGACCGGCGTGTCGTACCCGCGGGGCAGCGCGGTGATGAAGTCGTGCGCCCCGGCGAGGACGGCGGCCTTGACCACCTCGTCGAACGTGGCGCCGGGACGGCCGTAGGCGATGTTCTCCCGCACGCTGCCGGAGAACAGCATGCTCTCCTGGTGCAGGATCGTGATGGCCTCGCGCAGGGAGGACCGGGTCAGGTCGCGGATGTCGACGCCGTCGAGGAGGATCCGGCCCTGGTCGGGGTCGTAGAACCTCAGCAGCAGCTTGGCCAGCGTGGACTTGCCCGCCCCGCTGGGCCCGGTGCAGACGATCAGTTCGCCCGGCTGGGCGGTGAGCGACAGGTGCCGCAGCGTCGGCCGGTGGCGGCCCGGGTAGGTGAAGCCGACGTCCTCGAACTCGATCCGTCCGTGGCTGCGCGACACCAGGGTCAGGGCGGTGGCGCGGTCGTTCACGCTGGGCCGGGCGTCGAGGATCTCCATGACGCGGTCGGATCCGGCCGCCGCCTCGGACACGGTCAGGGCGATCTCCCCCAGGCTCTGCACGGCCGGGTAGAGCAGCCCCAGGTACGCGGCGAAGGCGAGCAGCCCGCCGATCGTCAGCCGGCCCTCGGCGATCTCCCAGGCGCCGACGCCGAGGATGACGACCATGCAGATGGTCTGCAGGACCTGCACCATCGGCCCGTACAGGCCGGACAGCCGGGCCTGCCACATGTTGGCGCGCAGCCAGCCGCGACCCTCGCGGTGCAGCCGGCGCGACTCGGTGGTCTGCCGGTTGTAGGCCTGGACGAGCGACTGGTTGGCCAGGCTCTCCTCGATGACGCTGTTCATGGCGCCGTTGCTGAGCCGCTCGTTGGCGGCGGCCACGCGGAACCGCGCGGCGAACAGCTTCGACACCAGCAGGAACGCGGGGACCAGCGCCAGGGTGACGAGCGCGAGGTCCCATCGGATGAAGAACGCCGCACCGGCGAAGAAGACCACGCTGACGACCGTGGTGAGCACCTTGACCATGCCCGAGCCGACGAGCTGCTCGATGGCCTCGATGTCGTCGGTGAGCCGGGCCATCAGGTCGCCGAGGCGCCGGTTCTCGAAGAAGTCCGGTGACAGGGTCTGCACGTGGGCGAACACCCGGTCGCGCAGGCTCAGCAGGAAGCGTTCGGCGCCGAGCGCGGTGACGTACGCCCCTCCGAACGACATGACTCCGGCCACCACCGCAAGGGCCAGCCAAGCGAGCGCCGGCGCCCAGAAGGCGGACAGCACGCGGGTGGTGAGCACCTTGTCGGTGATGTGGCCGAACAGCGCGATCGCGGCGACCTCGCAGACCGCCGCCAGGATGGCGAGGACCGTGCCGGCGACGAAGAGCCGGCGCAGTCCCCGCGTACCCGGCCAGAACTCGCGGAACGTCCGGCGGATGGTCACCGCCGGCGCGAGCGTGGGACGGTCCGCCCGGTCCCCGGGCGTGAAGGAGAGCCGGCGGGAGACCCGCCGGCTCTGAGGTGGATTTACCACCACCATCCTCCGCCGCCGCCCCAGCCGCCGCCGCCGCAGCCTCCCCAGCCGCAGCCGCCCCAGCGCCGGCGCCATCCACAGCCGCCGCCCCAACCGCAGCGGCGACGCCTCCAGCACGGTCCCCAGCCCTGCCGGAATCCATTTGTGGTGCCCATAGTCCCCTCCCCCGAGTCGGACTTTCACTGTCAAACCGGACCGTACCACCCATAAGCCGATAAATCACCACTTATCATGGAGAGCAAATCAGACTTGACCGGGAGGCCCGGTGAAAAAGCCGGTTGCTTGGCGGCGGTAAATCGCCAGCAAAGATCAGGGCGCCATTCCATACGTCGACCCCGGTTTAGCCGCGAGACCCGTCGCCACCTGGGGTTTCACGGCTCCGCCGGCCCTCCGGGGAGGCGATTAGGCGCGACTTGAAGAATGTTTTTGCGCACCAATGGTGTTCGTTATACGCGGCCGCGCGGCTATCGCCCCCGAGCGCCCCTCGGGGAACGGCCGGACATGCGCGAGAGAGGGCGTCCCGCGACGCCTCCCCCGGCCGCACAGGACTTGCCGGATACGCCCGCGTCCCCCCGCCGCTCCACCCCCTCGCCGCCCGACCGCCCGGCGCCCGCCCCCCTCGACCACCTCGCGCCCGCACCGCTCGACCACCCCCACTCCCCCTCGGCCCCCCGACCACCTGGCGTCCGCCCCCTCGACGACCTCGCGCCCGACCTCCTCGACCGCCCGGCCCCACCCACTCCGCCCGCCGGCCGCGACCGACGCCTCCCAGCTCAAGCCTTGACAAATCTTTTTGTCGGTGAAACGCTCGACTCACCTGAGGAGGTAGACATGAACAAGGTCGTTTCCAGTGACGGCACCACCATCGCCTACAGCCGCGTCGGCCAGGGCCCGTCCGTCGTGCTCGTGGACGGTGCGATGTGCCACCGCGCCTTCGGCCCCAACCCCGCGCTGGCCGAGGCGCTCGCCCGCGACTTCACCGTCTACACCTACGACCGCCGGGGCCGCGGCGACAGCGGCGACGCTCCCCCGGCCGCCGGGGCGGCGATCGACCCGCGACGCGAGATCGACGACCTGGCCGCGCTGGTGGAGGAGGCGGGCGGCGACGTGCGCCTGTACGGCGTCTCGTCCGGAGCGGCCCTGGCCCTGGCCGCGGCCGACGCGGGCGTGCCGGTGGCGAAGCTCGCGGTGTACGAGCCGCCGTTCATCGTGGACCGCTCGCGGCCGCCGATCCCGGCCGACTACCAGGAGCGCCTGCGGGAGCTCGTCGCCGCCGGCCGCCGCTCCGAGGCCGTCCGTTACTTCATGCGCTCCGGCGTCGGCATGCCGGCCGTCATGGTGGCGATGATGCGGCTCATGCCGGCCTGGTCGGGGCTGAAGGCCGTGGCCCACACGCTGGCCTACGACGCCGCGTTCGTGACCGCCTACGAGCGGGGCGAGCCGCTCCCGGCGGGATCCTGGGCGGGCGTCACCGTGCCGACCCTGGTGATCGACGGCGGCAAGAGCCCCGCGTGGATGCGCAACGGCGTCCGGTCGCTGGCCGAGACGCTGCCCGCGGCCCGCCACCGCACCCTTGAGGGGCAGACCCACATGGTCAAGCCGGCGGCCCTCGCCCCCGTCCTCACCGAGTTCTTCCGCTGATCGGCCGCACCCCCGCCCGACCTGCGGCCGGGCGAGTCTTCATCCGTCCTGTGGGCATAGGGAGCCCATGGCTGAGTTCCTGACCGACATCACCACCATCCGCGAACGGGCCCGCGCCGAGATCGGCAAGGGTCCCATCACCGACGCGTACGGCGCCGACCTGGAGCGCGTGATCCAGGTGTGCAACGAGGCCCTGGCCACCGAGCTGGTGTGCGTGCTGCGCTACAAGCGCCACTACTACACCGCCTCCGGGATCCAGTCGGAGTCCGTCGCGCAGGAGTTCCTGGAGCACGCGGGCGAGGAGCAGGAGCACGCGGACAAGCTCGCGGCCCGGATCGTCCAGCTCGGCGGCGAGCCCGACTTCAACCCCGACACGCTCACCAAGCGCTCCCACTCCCAGTACGACGCCAGCCGCGGGCTCATCGACATGATCAAGGAAGACCTCGTGGCCGAGCGGGTCGCCGTCGCCACGTACACGGAGATCATCCAGTGGCTGGGCGAGCGCGACATCACGACGCGGCGGGTGTTCGAGGAGCTGCTCGCCAAGGAGGAGGAGCACGCCGACGACATGCAGAGCCTGCTCGAACGCATCCCCCAGAACCCGCCCGCCTGAAGGACCGCGAAGGACCGCCCTCGCCCGCCGGCCGCGCCCACGCGGACCGGCGGGGGCGGACCCGTCGTACGGGCGATCGACTCCCTCCCAGGAGTGAGACCGAGGATCGCTCCTCGCGGCGATCCGCCCTGACCAGCGAAATCGGAGGATTACCGGGGTAAGCACAACGCCCCCTGGAGGTCCTCCGTGAACGTCCGCACCGCTTTCGTCGCCGCCCCCCTGCTGATCATGGCGTACGGGGTGATCCGCATCGTCGACGGGTTCGACGGCGAGAGGGGGCCCGGTCTGGCCTGGACGACCGGGCATCTGGCCTTCATGGCGGCCCTCGTGTTGTTCCTCCCGATCTTCTGGGAGCTGAGGCGCCGGCTGGACCGGAACGCGCTCGCCACGGCCGCCGTGGCGATGGGCGTGGCCGGCGTCGCCTGCGCGTTCACCCAGTTCGCCATCGACATCGTCGTGGGCTTCACGGCCGCTGACCACGCGGCGATGGGGCCGCTGTTCGACCAGGTCAAGGCCGTGCCGGGAGTGTCGCTGGCCGTCTACGACGCCGGACCGTTCCTGTTCTACGTCGCGCAGTTCGTGCTCGTCACCCAGCTCGCCGTTCGGCGGCAGGCGCGCATGTGGACGCCCGTCCTCGTGTTCCTCGACTTCACCCTGCCGACCATCGACCGCGACCTGATCCCGGTCGGCGCCCTCCTGCTGCTGGTCTCGTTCGTGCAGCTCTCCCGTCGCGGCGCGGCGACCCCGCGTCACGCCCTCGCCCATGCCTGACGCCGTACGCGAGAAGGAGCGGGTCGTCCGCGCGAGGGAACGGGGCGTCCGCGACGTAGGGCGGCCGAGGCGACCTGCCGGACATGCGGCAGACTGGGACGCCGTGTCCTCCCCACCGTCCTATCCGCCCTTCGTCGAGGCCGCGCGCCGGCGGTTGGACGAGCTGCCCCACCTCTGGGTCGACGCGGCGCTGGCCGCGGTGATCCTCCTGGCGCAGCTCTGGCCGCTCCTGACCGGTCACAACTCGACCGGGCAGCCGTGGGACTGGTGGGGGTACGCGGTCGCGACCGGCGCCTCGCTGCCCCTGGTGTGGCGGCGGCGGGCGCCCGTTGCGGTCCTGATCACGAGCCTGTGCGTCGGCGCCCTGTACGACCTGGCCGACGAGGTCGCCCGGCAGCCCATCTGGTACGGCGCGACCGTCGCCTTCTACACCGTCGCCGCCTTGTCGCCCCGCTGGAAGCGGCTGGTCATGCTGGTCGTGACGCTCACCGGCGGCCTGCTGGTGGTCGGCTCGTCGGAGACGGCGCTGCGCGGGGTCGTCGTGTTCGTCGCCGCGTACGCGGTCGGCCGGGCGAGCGCCACGTCCCGCGCGCACGCCGCGGCCCTGGAGGAACGGGCCGCCCGACTGGAGAGGGAGCGTCAGGTGGAGGCCGAAAGAGCCGCCGAGCGCGAGCGGGCCCGGATCGCCCGCGACATGCACGACATCCTCGCCCACGCGGTCAGCATCATGGTGGTGCAGGCCGAGGCGGGCCCCGTGGTGGTGCGGACGAACCCGGCGCGTGCCGAGGCCGCGTTCGACGCGATCGCCGCGGCCGGGCGTGACGCGATGACGCAGCTCAGGCGGATGCTCGGCGTCCTGAAGGAGGGCGAGGCGCCCAGGGTGCCGCAGCCGACCGTCGAGGACCTGCCCGCGCTGGCCGGCCAGGTCACCGGCGCCGGCCTGGACGTGAGGTTCTCCGCGACCGGAGAGCCGCGGCCGCTCGCGCCCGACTGCGCGGTGGCCGCCTACCGGATCACGCAGGAGGCCCTGACCAACACCGTCAAGCACGCCGGGGCGCGTCACGCCGACATCCGGCTCACCTGGGAGGACGACAGCCTCATGATCGACGTCACGGACGACGGGCGGGGTGCCGGCCGCGGGCTGCCCTCGGGCGGCAACGGCCTGATCGGGATGCGCGAACGCGCCGCCGCGTGCGGCGGGGTCGCCACGGCCGGCCCTCGCCAGGACGGGCCGGGCTACCGGGTGTCGGTACGGCTTCCGGTGGCGGGCTCGTGAGCGACCGGAGCAGCCGGGACGCGAGCGACGGCAAGGGCCGGACCGTGAGCGACCGGAGCGACGAGAAGGGCGGGACCGTGAGCGAGCGCATCAGGATCGTGGTGGCCGACGACCAGGAGCTGGTCCGGGGCGGCTTCGCGATGATCCTCGACGCCCAGCCGGACATCGACGTGGTCGCCGAGGCTGGCGACGGCGCCGAGGCCGTCGCGGCGGTGCGCGAGCACGACCCCGACGTGCTCCTGCTCGACATCCGCATGCCCCGCATGGACGGCATCGAGGCGGCCCGCGTCATCTGCGCGGAGACTCGCTGCCGGGTGCTCATGCTGACGACGTTCGACCACGACGACTACGTCTACGACGCGCTGCGGGCCGGGGCCAGCGGGTTCCTGCTCAAGGACGTCCGCCGCGACGACCTGGTCAAGGCCGTGCGGGTGGTCGCCGGGGGCGAGTCGCTGCTGGCGCCCCAGGTCACCACGCGGCTGATCTCGGCGTTCACGTCTCGCCCGGCCGCCCGGCCCGCCGAGGCGCTGGGCGTCCTGACCGCGAGGGAGCGCGAGACGCTGCAGCTCATCGCCCGCGGGTTGTCCAACGCGGAGATCGCGGAGGCGATGGTGGTGAGCGAGCACACCGTGAAGACGCACGTCAGCAACGTGCTGTCCAAGCTCGGCCTGCGCGACCGGGTCCAGGCCGTCATCGCCGCCTACGAGTCGGGGCTCGCCGTGCCGGGCGCGTAATGACGGGCCGGGGTCGGGGAGTGGATGGGCCAGCGAGCAGGCAGACGCGTATGTGGTGTCCCCGAGAGATACGACGCCGACCGACCTGGAGTTCCACGGAGTGTTGACTGCTCCCCTGCTTGTTGGCGGGGGATTCCTGGCTCACGCTGCCTGACTGTCCGGCGGACGGTCGGGTCTTAGGCGATCAGCACCAGCCGGGGCCAGACCAGCCCGGACGAGCATCACATGGGCGGAGTTCTTGTCCCTGGGGGACACGGCTCCGCACGTGGTGCAGGTGTAGGTGCGTTCGGACAGCGACAGTGCGTGCTTGGTTCTCGCTCCGCACCGCGCGCAGTCCATCGTGGTGTGCGCGGGATGCACCAGGCGCAGGCCGCGGCCGTGCTTGCGCGCCATGGCGATCAGTTCGCCCTTGGTCGCGCCGATGGCGGCGTCTGCGGCCTTGCGCGCCATGGTGGTCTTGGCCAGGAACTTCGGCCGGAAGTCCTCCACCGCCAGCACGTCATGGTCGCGCACGACCTTCTTGGCCCACTTGCGTGCCGCGTCCTGCCGCTGCCGGGCCACCTTCCGGTGCGCCTTGGCGGCCTGCCGTCTGGCCTCGCGGTAGCCCTTGGACGCCGACTGACCGGGCTGAGGTTTGCGGCGGGCCATCATCCGCTGGTATCGCGCGAGCCGATCGGCCGCCTTGCGGCCGTGCCCGGCGTGCGCGAGATCATGCTCGTCGCTGGTGGTGGTCGCGATCTGGGCCACGCCCCAGTCGATCCCGATCACCCGGCCGGTCGCGGGTAACGGCTCGACCGGCGCCGGCACGACGAAGGAGGCGTACCAGTGCCCGAGAGCGTCGCGGTAGACGCGCACCGACGAGGGGTCGGCGGGCAGCTCACGCGACCACACCACCGTGAACACTATGCCGCCCGCCAGATGCAGGCGGCCGTCCTTGAGCCGGAAGCCGCGCCGGGTGTAGTTCAAGCTCGGGCCGGCCAGGTCCTTCTTCTTGAACCGCGGCATCCCCGCCCGCCGCTTGACCGGCAGCCGGGCCTTGATGTCGGCGATCGCTTTGGCGCGGGAGCGGGCGAAGTCACGGATGATCTGCTGCTCCGGCACCGACGCCCCACCGGCCAGCCACCCGTACTCGGCCCGCCAGCCGGTCAGCAGCTTGTCCAGCCTCGCCGGACCACACTCCAGCTTTGCTTTGTGCGCGGCGCGGGAGGTGGCCACGCACTGGTTCCACACCCAGCGACACCGATCCCACTCCGCCAGCAACCCGGCACACGCCGCGGACGACACGCGCAACCGGTAGGCGTACCGGCCACGCCCGCCATCTCCGCCCGCAGTCGCTGCCACCGCCACGGCGCCAACATACACAGCAGACCCGACAAAATTCTCCGCGTTCCAGCACGCGGTCATCGCGAACCAGGACGCCGAACCGCCCGGCGACGATCCGGCGCGGCGGGCGGGCATTGAGTCACGCTGCCTGACGCGGACCCCGGCCGTCGGCGCCATCGACGGCGAGGAGCTGCGAGCTCGGTCGTTTACGGCCGAGAAGCTGACATGGTGCAATGGGCCGTGTTGTATGCAACCGAGGAGGCCCGTTGACAGACAACCTCGACCTCGCCGCGAGCGCCCAGGAACTGGCCGACGCCGCGCCCGCAGGGTCGCTGGACCGTACCGCCGCGACGTCCGTGGCCATCACGCTGGCCACGACGCGCGACGCGGACCACGCCCGGCAGACACTGGACGGGCTGTCGCCCGACGACGTGCGGCAGGCGGCGCTCCAGCTCTTCGACCGGCTCCGAGCCGGCTGACGGCCTCAGGAGCCGGGGGCCGGTCTCGATGCTCGTCCGGTTCCGGTTCCGGTTCCGGTTCCGGTCCCGCTCCCGGGCTCGGGCTCGGGCCGGTCAGAGCGTGATCTCGTACTCGACCTGGTCGATCGGGTTGCCGTCGCCGAAGTCGTGGCCTCGCGTGGCGCCCGACTCGGTGAAGCCGCTCTTGGCGTAGAAGCGGCGTGACTGCGCGGTGTCGCGCAGCGTCCACAGGTGCGCGCGGCCGACATCCCGCGCGCGCAGGGCGTCGAGCGTGGCCGCCATCAGCGTGCCGGCCACGCCGCTGCCCCATGCCTCCGGGTGGTTGTAGAAGCCGAAGATCTCCACGTCGCCGGGCCGCTCCGGCGAGGCGCCGAAGTACGAGTACGCCAGGGGCCGCTCACCGGGACGGGCGGCGAGCAGCATCGTGTCCTTCGTCTCGGCGAGCACCGCGCCCCACTTGCCGCGCCGGTGCGCGACCGCCTGCTCGAAGAACTCGGGGGCGAAGAACGGCCGGTACGCGACGGCCCAGGCTTCCGCGTGGATCTCCCCCACCGCGGCGCCGTGCTCGGGAGTCGCGGGGAAGACGATGAAATCAGAGGACATGTTCGAATCCTAGGCCGTGTCTGACAATGAAGATTCGCCAGAAATCGGGGTGAAACTATCCGGCGGGTCCGGACAGGTACGGGATGTCGGACCCACCGGATGAGAGAAGGCAGCGTGACCCACCATGACCGCAAGGAGCGCTTCGAGGTGATCTACGTTGCCAACTACGCCGACATCCTCGCCTACATCCGGCGGCGTACCGACTCCCACGAGGACGCCGCCGACGCCCTCGCGGAGACGTTCACCACGGCCTGGCGCCGCCTGGACGACGTCCCCGAGGGGCGGGACGCGCGCCTGTGGCTGTTCGGCGTGGCCCGCCGCGTGCTGGCCAACGGCCGCCGCGCCGACTCGCGCCGCGGCGAGCTGGTGGAGCGGCTCGGTCAGCAGCTCGCCGTGTGGGCGGAGCACGCGGAGGCCGGCGGCGGCCTGGCGGGCGTCCAGGAGGCGTTCGCGCGGCTGAGCCCCGACGACCGGGAGATCCTCGCGCTGGCCGGCTGGGAGGGGCTGGGCTCCGACGAGATCGCCACCGTCCTCGGCTGCTCGCGCGCCAACACCCGGCTGCGGCTGCACCGGGCCCGCAAACGCCTGGCCAAGCACCTGGACACGGCCGGCGTCGACATGGCCCGCATCGGCCTGCGCGCCGTCGCTATGACGAAGGGGGCCATGTGATGCACGACATCGACCGCCTGGTGGCCGGCATCGCGCCCGATCCCGGCCCCGGCAGGACGCCGATCGCCCGGGAACTGCTGGAGGAGATCACCTCCGTCCCCGTCCCCGAGCGCCGCCGCCGCAGTTGGCTCGCCGTTCCCCGCCCGCGCAGGTGGGCGGCCGTGCCGGTCCTGGCCACGCTGGCGGCCCTGCTGTCCTTCGGCATCGCCCAGGCGCCCGCCTCCGCCGCGCTCGACATCGAACTGGTCGACGACCACTACGTGATCACGGTGAAGGACCTGCTGGCCGAGCCCGAGGTGTACCAGCGCGAGCTCAGGGCCAGGGGCCTGGACATCACGCTCGACGTGGTGCCGACCTCCGCGAGCCTGACGGGCCAGCTCATCGTGATCAACGACATGGACCGGTTGAGAGCCGGCAAGCTGGTGCCCCGGGAAGGTCCGATCACCACGATCGACGCCCCGGGGCCGTGCGAGCGGTTCGCCGGCTGCCCCATCGGCGTGAAGGTGCCGGTCGACTTCGCCAAGAAGGCCGAGATCACGCTCGGCAGGCGCGCCCTGCCGGGCGAGAGGTACAAGATGCCGCCCGGCATCGCCATACCCGGCGAGCCTCTGCACTGCGTGGATCACGTCAACAAGAGCGTCGCCGAGGTCTCGGCCCTGCTGCGCGCGCGGGGCGTCACACCGTCGTACATCCAGGCCGGCAAGGCCGCGGCCCCCTCGGCGCCCGGCGGCTGGTACGTGCACGACGGCGTCATGACCGCCGACGGCCAGGCCCTCCTGCTGGTCGGCGCCGAGCCCACCGCCCAGCCCGGCCCGGCGCCGGACGCCCGCTGCTGATCCCGGCCCGGCACTGAGAGTTCCCTCCCGGGGCGCGCGCCGCTGAGCGCGCGCCCCCTGTCACCGCGCGGCTGAGCGCGGCGCCCCCGTCTCCGCGCGCGGCCGAGCGCGCGCCCCCACCACCGCGCGCGGCCGAGCGCGCGCCTCCCCTCACCGCCATGCGTCGTCTTCGGCATGCGCGGAGCCCGTCATGCCCCCACGATCGGATCTCGCGTGCTCACCGACACCCGCGTGGCGCTGCCCCCGCAGCGCCGCCTCGCCGCCCTCGCCACCCTCGCCGACCACCGCGGCTTCGCCGTGCTCCTGCTCCTGGCCGCCGCGCTGCGGGTGGTGACGATGCTCGCCTACCGCCCCGCCACGCTCTACTGGTACGACTCCTTCACCTACCTCGACACCGCTGTGCACCCGGCCCCGTCGGCGACGTTCCACCCGATCGGCTACCCGTTGCTGCTGCGGGGGCTGCTGCCGTTCCACAGCGTGGAGCTGGTCGCGGCCGTCCAGCACGTCATCGGCCTGGGCACCGGGATGCTGCTCTACGCGGTGCTGCGCCGCAGGTCGGCGCCCGGCTGGGTGGCGGCCTCGGCGACGGTGCCGCTGCTGTTCGACGCCTCCTTCCTGCGCCTGGAGCAGGCCGTCCTGTCCGACACGCAGTTCGTCTTCCTGGTCGTGGCCGGGCTGGCCGTGCTGATGTGGTCGCCCCGGCTGTCCGTGCGCGCCGCCGCCGGAGCGGGCCTGCTGTTCGCCTTGGCCGCGCTGACCAGGACGATCGCGCTGCCGCTGCTGCTGCTCGTCGTGCTCGTGCTGGCCGTGCGGCGCGTGGGCTGGCGGCCGCTGGTGGCGCTGGTCCTGGCCGGTTCGCTGCCTCTGGCGGGCTACGCCGCCTGGTACGCCCGGCACCACGGCCGTTTCGCCATCAGCGGCGCCGACGGCGTCGCCCTGTGGGCCCGCACGATGACCTTCGCCGACTGCGCCCGCATCCAGCCGCCGCCCGATCTGGCGCGCCTGTGCCCCAACGGGACGAAGGTGGACGCGGCCTCCGAGTACGTGTGGTCCCCCGGGGCCTCGCTCAACCGGCTGCCCGGCGACCGGTTCACGCACAACGACCTCGCCCGCGCGTTCGCGATCGACGCGATCCTCGCCCAGCCGCTGGACTACCTGGGCGACGTCGCGCGCGACACCGCCATCGCCTTCTCCTGGACCCCGATCCCGCACCCCGAACGCGTCACCCCGGCGTTCGGCTTCAGGAGCGGGCGCTGGGAGCTGCCCGACCAGCCGCTGGTCGACAAGGTCAGACGGGAGTACGACCCGGACATCCGCGGCCTGTCGTCGGTCTCGCCGTACGCGGACTTCCTCATCGCCTACCAGTACGCCGCCTACCTGCGCGGCCCGTTCCTGGGCCTCATCCTCCTGCTGGGCGGGATCGCCGCGGTGCGGCGGCCCGGCGTGGCGCTGCTGCCGTGGGCCGTGGCGACGGGCCTGCTGATCGGCCCGGTCGCGGTCCTGGACTTCGACCACCGGTACGTGCTGCCCGTGATCCCCGTCGCCTGCCTGGCCGCCGCCCTCGTTCAGGCGCCCGCCGTACGCACCGGGCCCAGGCGGGCGTGAACGGCGCGGCGGGCGCGGCCGGCGGCGCGCGGGTCGCGGTGCAACTGGAGGGCGTGGTTGAGCGCCATGACCAGGCCGGTCAGCTCGAACGCCAGGTCGGCGGGGTCCGTGTCGCCCGGCAGGTCGCCGGCCTCCACCGCGCGCCCGGCCTCCTTGCGCAGCCGCGCGGACCAGGCGTCGAAGCGGGCCTCGATCGCGTCCCGCACCGCGCCCTCCCTGCCGTCGAACTCGTGGGCGGCGGCCACGAAGAAGCAGCCGCCGGGGAACACTTCGCGTTCCAGATAGGAGATCCACGCCTCGCAGAGGGCGGCGAGACGCGGCAGCCCCGGCGCGGCCGGCACGACCGGCTCCCACACCTCGGCGCGGAACACCTCCCCCGCCCGCTCCAGCACCGCGAGCTGGAGCGCCTCCTTGGAACCGAAGTGCCCGAGCACGCCCGACTTGCTCATGCCGAGCTCGGTCGCGAGCCGGCCGATGGTCAGACCTTCCAGCCCTTCGACGGAGGCGATGGCCACGGAGCGGTCGAGGATGGCGCAGCGGGTGGTGAGCGCTTCGGCGACGGACCTGCGGGGGCTCATGGGCCCATCATGCGGGCTCGGGGGCGCGGGACGAAATCCATGGCGGCCACTTTAGCGTCCGAACGTTCGGTTGCTATAGTCGCCGGGCATGAACGGATCGCGCATCGTCGCCACCGGCCACTACCAGCCCGCCAGGGTGCTGACCAACGACGACCTCGCCGCCATGGTGGACACCAGCGACGAGTGGATCACCCAGCGGGTGGGCATCCGCACCCGCCACGTCTGCGCCCCCGGCGAGGGCGTGCCGGAGCTGGCCGCGAACGCCGCGGCCAAGGCGCTGGCCGGCAGCGGCCTGGACGCCGCCGACATCGACCTCGTGCTGGTGGCGACCTGCACCCAGCTCGACCGCGCGCCGAACGTGGCCGCCATCGTCGCGGGCCGCCTCGGCGTGCCGGGCGCGGCGGTCATGGACGTGGGCGTGTCGTGCTCGGGGTTCACGCACGCGCTGGCCACGGCCGACCACACGATCCGCGCGGGCGCGGCCAGGAACGCGCTGGTCATCGGCGCCGACACGATGACGGCGGTCACCGACTGGACCGACCGCACCACGTGCGTGCTGACCGGCGACGGAGCCGGTGCGGCCGTGGTGAGCGCGGCGCCCGCGCCGGAGATCGGCCCGGTCGTCTGGGGCTCGTTCCCCGAGCTGGGCGACGCGGTGCGCATCGGGGGCACGCCCACCCGGTTCGCCCAGGAGGGGCAGACCGTCTACCGCTGGGCCACCACCAGGCTGCCCGCCATCGCCCGGCAGGCGTGCGAGCGCGGCGGGGTGGCGCCCGAGGAGCTGGCCGCCGTGGTCCTGCACCAGGCGAACCTGCGCATGATCGAGCCCATCGCCGAGCGCATCGGGGCGGTCAACGCGGTCGTGGCCCGCGACGTGGTCGACTCGGGCAACACCTCGGCGGCGAGCGTGCCGCTGGCGCTGTCCAAGCTGGTGGAGCGCGGGGAGGTGCGGCGCGGCGCGCCGATGCTGCTGTTCGGCTTCGGCGGCAACCTGTCGTACGCGGGGATGGTCGTCCGCTGCCCCTGACCCGCTAGCCCTCCTCCGCCGCCGCCGCGCCGGGGCGGTCGCCCAGGTGGCCGACCAGGCGCGCGACCTGCTCCGCGTAGTACGCGGCGAACTCGGGCGAGGCCGGGTCCAGCCCCGTGACCGCCCGCGCGAGCTGCGGGAACGACACCCCGGCCGCGGTCATGGCGAACAGGGCGAGCAGCACGGCCGGCGGATCGACGTCGGCCGGCAGCTCGCCCGCCTCCTGCCGGCGGCGCAGGTGCTCGGCCTCGCGCCGGAAGTCCTCCTCCATGGCCGGGGCGGGCGGCCCGTCGTCGGTGAGGCCCTGCCAGACCATGAGCCGGCCGTAGTCGCGATGGGCGGAGTTGGCCCGGACGTATCCGGCGACGAGGCCGGCCAGCGTGGCGCCGGGATCGGCGAACATCCCCTCCTCGCGCTGCCAGCTCCCGGTCAGGGCTTGGTAGAGGCCCTCCTTGCCGCCGAAGTAGTACGAGATGAGCTGCTTGTTGACCCCGGCGCCGGCCGCGATCTCGCTCACCCGGGCCCCCGCGAACCCCTTGGCCGCGAACTCCCGCAACGCCGCCTCCAGGATGCGCGCCTTGGTGCGCTCGGGGTCGCGCTGCTTCTCCTCTGGTGCTCGTCTCACCGTCGAAGACTATCATCCATCCGGATGGTTGACAGAATCATCCGTATGGTTGATAGTCGTTCCCATGAGCAACGACATCGCGATCATCGGTGGCGGCATCGGCGGGCTCTGCCTGGCCCAGGGGCTGCGCAAGGCGGGCAGGGAGGTGACCGTCTACGAGCGGGACCGCACCCCCGGCGACCGGGTGCAGGGCTACCGCGTCCACATCGACCCGAACGGCGCCCGCGCGCTCCACGACTGCCTGCCGCCCGAGCTGTGGCAGGCGTTCCTGGCCACCACCGGCCGAGGCGGCCAGGACTTCGGCTTCCTCACCGAGCAGCTCGGCCTCCTCGCCCTGATCGAGACGCCCCCGGCGGCCGACCCGGCCGGCGACCACCACTCCGTCAGCCGCATCACGCTCCGCCAGGTGCTGCTGTCGGGGCTGGAGGACGTGGTGCACTACGGCAAGACCTTCGAGCGCTACGAGCGGCTGCCCGACGGGCGGATCGAGTTGTTCTTCGCCGACGGCTCCACCGCGCGGGCCGACGTGGTGATCGCCGCCGACGGCGGCAACTCCCGGGTGCGGGCGCAGTACCTCCCGCACGCCCGGCGCGTGGACACGGGCATCACCACCGTGGCCGGCAAGTTCCCGCTGACGGACGAGACCCGGCGGCTCATCGCGCCCCGGCTGTCCGACGGGCCGAACAGCATCATCCCGCCGAAGGGCATGGGCATGTTCGTGGCCCCGCACGACGTGACCGGGCTCGCCCCGGTGGACGGCATCGGCGTGACCGAGCAGGGCGGCGCGCTGATGGACAACACCAGCGCCTACATCCTCTGGGCCGTCGGCGCGGCGGAGGGCCGCTTCCCCAGCGACCTCTCCGGGATGTCCGGCGAGCGGCTGCGGGCCACGGTGGAGCGGATGATCGGCTCCTGGCACCCGGACCTGCGCCGGATGGTCTCCATGTCGGACCCGGAGACCGTCTCGCTGCTGCCGATCCGCACCTCGATCCCGATCGACCCGTGGCCGGCCTCCACCATCACCCTGCTCGGCGACGCCATCCACAGCATGACGCCGATGCGCGGCATCGGCGCCAACACCGCGCTGCGCGACGCCCGCCTGCTGTTCCAGGCGCTGACCGGCGGGCGCGAGACCGTCGAGGCCATCGCCGGGTACGAGGAGCAGATGCGGGAGTACGGCTTCGCGGCCGTGCGCGACTCGCTCGACGCCGCCCGCCAGTTCGTGGGCGAGAGCCTGCTGGGGCGGCTCGGGTTCAAGACGTTCCTGCGCACGGCGCAGCGTTTCCCCCGGCTGAAGGACAAGGCGTTCTCCTAGGGTCTCCCCGGCCCGCGGGCGGCGGGGAGAATGGGGACCCGACGACGGAAACCGCCTGGGTGGAGGACTGGATGCGGATCGGGATCCTGGGGCCGCTCCACGTGGCGGGGGCCGCGGTCAAGGGCGCCCGGGTGCGGGCGCTGCTGGCGCGGCTGGCGCTGGACCCCGGCCGCGTGGTGACGGCCGACCGGCTGATCGGCGACCTGTGGCCGGAGGAGGCGCCGGAGCACCCGACGGCGGCGTTGCAGTCGCTGGTGTCCCGGGCGCGGCGCGAGGCGCCGGGGATCGTGGTCTCGCATCCCGCCGGGTACGCGCTCGACGTGCCTGCCGCCGAGGTGGACGCGTGGGAGTTCGAGCGGCTCGTACGAGCGGGCGAGGCGCGGGCGGCGCTGCGGCTGTGGCGGGGGGCGGCGCTGGCGGACGTGGCGGCGATGCCGTTCGCGGCCGGAGCGGCGGCGCGGCTGGAGGAGCTGCGGCTGACGGCCCTGGCGACGCGCATCGCCACCGACCTGGCACGGCACGACGACGCGGCGGGCGAGGGTGGTGGAGTCGAGGAGGCGGTGGCCGAGCTGCGGGCGCTGGTGGCCGAGCATCCGCTGCGGGAGCCGTTCCACGCCCTGCTCGTACGGGCGCTGGTGACGGCCGGGCGGCGGGGTGAGGCGCTGGAGGCGTTCGAGCGGGCACGGGCCTGCCTCGCCGACGAGCTGGGCGCCGATCCCGGGCCCGCGCTGCGCGAGGCGCACCTGGCGGCACTGCGCGAGGAGCCCGCCGCCACCCGCACCACCCCGCGGAGGCCCGCCCCGGCCCGCACCACTCCAGAGAGGCCCGCCCCGGCCCGCGCCCCGCAGGAAGCGCACGCTGAGGAGTCGCGGGGCGGGCGGATGCCGGCTCGCATGACGAGCTTCGTGGGCAGGTCGCACGACCTCTCCCGGCTCCGCGCCCTGCTCACGGCCCCGACGCCCGGCGACGGCGCGCGGCTCGTGACGCTCGTGGGCCCCGGCGGGGCGGGCAAGACGCGGCTGGCCGTCGAGACCGCCGACGCGCTCGACGGCGCGGTGTGGCTGGTCGAGCTGGCCGCCGCCGGAGGGGTGCGCGCCGCGGTGGAGGGCGCGCTGCGCACCACCGACGCCGTGGCGGCGCTGCGCGGCACCCCGCGGCCGGTGCTCGTGCTCGACAACTGCGAGCACCTGGTCGAGGAGGCCGCCCGGGTGGCGCATTCGCTGCTCGGCGCGGTACCCGAGCTGAGGATCCTGGCCACCAGCCGGGAGCCGCTGGACATCCCCGGCGAGACGCTCCACCGGGTGCTCCCGCTGGAGGAGGCGGCGGCCGTGGAGCTGTTCCGCGACCGCGCCGCCGCGGCGCGGCCCGACGCGCGGGTCGAGCCCGGCGACGCGGCCTGGATCTGCCGCGAGCTCGACGGCGTGCCGCTGGCCATCGAGCTGGCCGCGGCCCGGCTGCGGACCATGCCCGTCGCCCGGCTCCTGCGCGGGCTCGGCGACCGGCTCGCCTTCCGCGGCGGCAGGACCGCCGAGCCGCGGCACCGCACGCTGCGCGCGGTCATCGACTGGAGCTGGGAGCTGCTGTCGGACGCGGAGCGGGAGCTGCTGCGCGCGTTCACGGTGTTCGCGGGCGGCGCGAGCGCGGACGCGGTCGCACAGGTCTGCGGGCCCCGAGTCGAGTCACAGGGCAGGGGGGACGGCGAGACGTCCGGCACCGCGAGCGAGGTCGGCGAAGACGACGTGCTCGACGTGCTGGACGTGCTGGCTTCGCTGGTGGACAAGTCGCTCATCGGCCTGTCCGGCGACCGCTACACGATGCTGGAGACCATCAGGCAGTACGCCGCCGCCGACCTGCCCGACGTGCGCCGCGCCCACGCGCGGTACTACACGCTGCTGGCCGAGGAGGCCGGTCCCGGGCTGCGGACCGGCGGGCAGCTCCACTGGCTGGCCCTGCTGGACGCCGAGCAGGGCAACCTCGACGCCGCCCTCGAACGCACCGATGACCCGCTCCGGCTCTTCCTGGCCCGGCTGTGGCCGTGGAGCATCCGGGGACGGCGCGTGGAGGCGGCCGAGCGGGCGGCGGAGGTGCTGCGGCGGGTGGGCGGCACACCGCCGGAGGGCCGGGAGCTGGCCCACGGGCTCTGCCGGCTGATCACGGGTGACCGGCCGGACGACGCCGTCCGCCTCTCGGACCATCCGGCGGCGGTGGCCTCGTTCGCGCTGATGCCGGTCCCGCCGTCCGACGTCGTGGAGATCGCCGAGGCGGCCGCCGAACGGCTGCGCGACCATCCCGACCCGTGGACCAGGGCCGCGGCGCAGCTCATGCGCGGGCTCACGCGGTTCGAGTTCGGCGCGGCGGCCGAGGCCGGCGAGCCGCTGCGGGCGGCGCTGGCCGGGTTCCGGGAGACCGGCGACCGGTGGGGGCTGTCGTACGCGCTGCACTGGCTGTCGCTGGACGCCGAGAACGAGGGCGACGACGCGCGGGCCATCGCCCTGGCCATGGAGGGCGCGCGGCTGGCCGGTGAGATCGCCGGGCTGGAGGCGCCCGAGGGGCCGATCCTCTTCCTCGCCCGGCTGGGCCGTCTCCAGGCCCGTACGGGTGACGTCGCCGGCGCCGCCGCCACCCTGGCCGGAGCCGAGGAGGCCGCGGCCCGCGCCGACGGCGATCCCCTGGCGGTGGCGCGGGTGCTGCACGCGCGGGCGGAGCTGGCCCGCCGGTCGGGCGATCCGGAGGAGGCCGCCCGGCTGCTGCATCGTGCCCTGGCGCTGCTGGACGGCGCGCCCCCGCAGTTCGAGGCTCTGGTGAACGTCGAGCTCGCCCGCGTGTCGGCCGACCCCTGGCCGCCGCTGCGCCGCGCCCTGGAGCTCATGGACGCCTCGCCGGACCGCACGGTCCGCGCGACCGTGCTGGAGGGCGCGGCCGAGCACTGCGGCCCGCCGCTGGCCGCCGAGCTGGCCGGGGCGGCGCGGGCGCTGCGCGGCGGGGCCGTGACCGGGGACGCCGCGCTGCTCGCCCGCTGCCGTGACGCCCTGGGCGAGGACGCCCTTCAACGGGCGCTGGCCAGGGGCGCCGCGATCCCCCACCCCGAGAGGTACGCGCTGAGCCCGCTCTCGTCGCCGTGATAGCCGATGTACCCGTCGGGCCGGACGAGGATGACGCCCTGCCGGCCGTCGAGCGGCGGGTGCACGCGCACCGCGTCCCCGTAGTCGCGGCCGGTGGCGGCGAGCAGCGTGAAGTGCGTGCCGCGCTGCGCGTCGAACGGACCGCCGAGGCGTTCGCCGCCCCGCTCGCCCACCGACAGGGGGCTGTCGGTGTAGCCGATCGCGAGCTGGTCGGTCTCGCCGCCGCGCTTGTGCTCGCGCTCGCGGTACAGGCGGGTGCTGAGGCCGAGCACGTCCGCGGCGACCTCCATGCGCTCGTGCTCGTAGGTGTCGAGCAGCCGCTCCCCGCCGAGGGCGAGCTTCCAGCCGAGGTTGTACGCGTCCTGCACGCCGGTGTTGAGGCCCTGCCCGCCCGCCGGCGAGTGGACGTGCGCGGCGTCGCCCGCCAGGAAGACGCGGCCGACCCGGAACCGCTCGGCCATCCGGACGTTGACCCGGTACTCCGAGCGCCAGATCACCTCGTCCAGCGTGACGTGCGGCGCGTGCTCGGCCAGGATCCGGCGCGGGTCGTCCTCGCCGGTGTAGGGCGCGACGAGCTGGAACACGTCGGTGCCGGGCAGCGGGCACAGGCTCACGTGGAGCACCTTGGCGGCCATGTCGCCCCACAGGTGCCAGTGGTCCCGGTCGAGGTCGCGGGTCCTGACGTCCGCCAGCACCGCCCGGTCGCTCTCGTAGGTGTCGCCGAGGAAGCCGACGCCGAGCAGCTTGCGCACGGTGCTGCGTCCGCCGTCGGCGGCCACGAGGTGGGAGCAGCGGACGCGCTCGCCGGTGGCCAGCGTGGCCGTGACGCTCTCGGCGTCCTGCTCGACGGCGGTGACGCCCGCGCCGTACTCGACGTGGCCGCCCAGCTCGGCGAGGCGGTCGCGGAGGATCCGCTCGGTGCGCCACTGCGGCTGCATGACGAGGTTCGGGTACGGCACGCCGGGGGACGGCTCGCGCGGCTCGTCCATCCGCCCCTCCCAGACGACCTGCTCGCCCTGGTAGCTCCGGAGCGGCGGGTAGGCGCTGCCGGTGGCGAGGATCTCGTCGATGACGCCGAGGTCGTCGAACACCTCAAGCGTCCGCGGCTGGAGTCCCTTGCCGCGCACTCCCTCGGCGGGCCCGGACGAGCGCTCCACGATCCGGAAGGCGACGCCGCGGCGGGCCAGCTCGATCCCCAGGGTCAGTCCCGTCGGCCCGGAGCCGACGATCAGCACGTTTGTCATGTCCCCCACCTTGCAAGGGGGCTCTGCCACGGCCCTGCCATACCGCTGTCACGGCGCCGGGCCGCTGCCGCGGCGCTGCCCGGCGAAGCACGACCTTCCGTCTTCCGTACCGGGCCGTAATACGGGAATGTGGGGGTCACCTTTCCACGGCTAAGTGAGGAGACCAGTGGCCGACCCAGTCACGCTCGACACGCGGGGCAGCGACTTCGCGCGCCTCTCCAGGAGGATCGCGGAGGCCGGCCTGCTCGACCGGCGCCCGGTCTACTACGCCGTACGGTTCTGCCTGGCCGTGGCCGCCTACGCCGGGGGGTGGGCCCTGTTCTGGTGGGCCGGCGACTCATGGCTGCAGCTCCTCGTCGCCGCGGTGCTCGCCGTGGTGTTCGCGCAGTTCGGCTTCCTCGCCCACGACCTCGGGCACCGCCAGGTGTTCCGGACCCGCCGGCCGGGCGACGTCGTGGGGCTCCTGGCCGGCAACCTGTGCATCGGCCTCGGCTGGGGCTGGTGGAACGCCAAGCACAACCGCCACCACGCCAACCCGAACCACGACGACCACGACCCCGACGTGTCGCCGGCGGTCATCGTCTGGTCGAACGACCAGGTCAGGCAGAGCCGGGGGCTGCCGCGGTTCGTGGCCCGATGGCAGGCGTTCCTGTTCTTCCCGCTGCTCACGCTGGAGGCGTGGCACCTGCACGTGGCCAGCTTCCGCGCGCTCGGCAACCCGGCGCTCAAGCGGCGCTGGGTGGAGCTGGTCCTGTTGACGGCGCACTTCGCGGTCTACTTCGGCGTGGTGTTCGCGACGCTGTCGCCGGGCAGGGCCGTGGCCTTCCTGCTCGTCCACCAAGGGCTGTTCGGTCTCTATCTGGGCTCGACGTTCGCGCCGAACCACAAGGGCATGCCGATGTTCACCAAGGCCGACAAGCTCGACTTCCTGCGCAAGCAGGTGCTGACCTCGCGCAACGTCAAGGGCGGCCCGTTCCGCGACGTGCTGTTCGGCCAGCTCAACTACCAGATCGAGCACCACCTGTTCCCGAACATGCCGGCGCCCAACCTGCGCCACGCCCAGCCGATCGTGCGCGACTACTGCGCGTCCATCGGCGTGGACTACCTGGAGACGGGTGTGCTGGAGTCGTACGGCCAGGCGCTGCGGCACCTGCACGACGTCGGCGCGCCCCTGCGCGCGGCGCCCGCGAGGGCCTGAGCCCGGCGGCCGGCTCCCGCGGCACGAGCAGTCCGGCGGCCGGCTCCCGCGGCACGAGCGGCCCGGCCGTCAGTTCTGGCCGAGGCGGCGGCGCAGCTCGTCACGCCGCCGCTCCAGGTCGGCGATCAGCTGCTCCTGGTCGTCCGCCATGGCGATCATGGAGCCGATCTCGATCGGGTCGGTCGCCCCGAGCTCGCCGATCTGCTGGCGGACTTCCTTGTTCTCCGTGCGCAGCCGCACCAGGTCCTCCTCGACCTGCCGCAGCTCATCCTCAGTGCTCATCCTCCTGATCTACCCAGCCGAAGGCCGCCCGCACGTCGCCGTCACGCTCTCACCCGTCGCGGCGGGCCCGCGTGGCCCCCGTGGACAATGGGGGCCATGCGCGCATCCCGGACTGGCACGGCCGTCTCGGTCGTCGTGGTCGCCGTCGTGCTCGGCGCCACGCTCGTCACGGCGCTGCTCAGGCCGCACCTGCGGCTGAACGCGCTCGACGTGCTCCTCCCCCTGGCCGCCGGGGCCGCCACGCTCGCCCGGCTGCGCCACCCGGTGGCGGCGCTGGTCGTCGTGACCGCGGCCGTCGTCGCCTACTACCCGTTCGCCCGGCTCGACGGCCCGCTGCTGATCCTCATGTTCGTCGTGCTCTACACCACCGCCGACCGGGGTCACCTGGTCGCGGCGGGCACGGTGGGCGCCGCCGCGCTGCTGGCCCTCGGCTACGGCGAGAGCGGGGACGTCCGGCACATCGACGACAGCATGTTCCTGTCCATCATGGGCTGGGTGGTGGCCTGCATCGCGTTCGGCGGCGTCACCCGCAACCGCCGCGCCTACCTCCAGGAGGCCGAGCGGCGCGCACGGGAGGCCGAGCACGGCAGGGAGGCGGAGGCCAGGCGGCGGGCCGGCGAGGAGCGGCTGCGCATCGCCCGTGAGCTGCACGACGTGCTCGGCCACAACATCTCCATGATCAATGTGCAGGCCGCGGCGGCGCTGCACGGGCTGAAGAAGCGGCCCGAGGAGGCCGAGACGGCCCTGCGCACGATCAAGGAGACGAGCAAGGAGACGCTGCGCGAGCTGCGGACCACGCTCGGCGTGCTGCGGCAGGTGGACGAGGAGGCGCCGACCGGGCCGGCCGACAGCCTGGCCCGCGTGGACGCGCTGGTCGCCGCCACGGGGCTGTCGGTGCGCACCGAGCTGTCGGGGCCGCTCGGGGACGTGCCCACGGAGATCGACCTGGCGGCGACGCGCATCGTCCGGGAGGCGCTGACGAACGTCTCCCGGCACTCCGGGACGACCGAAGCCACGCTCACCATCACCAACAAGTCCGGACATCTCGTGATTCGGGTGGAGGATGATGGGCCCGGGGCGACGTACACCGAGGGCAGCGGCTTCGGCGTGCTGGGCATGCGCGAGCGCGCCACCGCGCTGGGAGGCACCCTGGAGGCGGGCCCGCGCCCCGGGGGCGGCTTCCGCGTGGTCGCGGACCTGCCCCTGCGGAGCTGACCCCGGCTCCGCCCATCCCCTGTGAACAGCACCACCCCGAACGGAGCCCGATGATCCGCGTACTGCTCGCCGACGACCAGACCCTCGTGCGCGCCGGATTCCGCTCCATCCTGAGCGACGAGGACGACATCGACGTGGTCGCCGAGGCCCCCGACGGCGCGGAGGCCGTGGAGCAGGCCGGGCGGCACCGCCCCGACGTGGTGCTCATGGACATCCGCATGCCGCGCCTCGACGGCCTGGAGGCGACCCGCCGCATCGTCGCCGACCCCCGCCTGGCCGGCGTCCGGGTGATCATCCTGACCACGTTCGACCTCGACGACTACGTGTACGGGGCGCTGCGGTCGGGCGCGAGCGGCTTCCTGGTCAAGGACACCGAGCCGGCCGAGCTGATCCACGCCGTGCGGGTCGTGGCCCGCGGCGACGCGCTGATCGCCCCGTCCATCACCCGCCGGCTGATCGCCGAGTTCGCCGGCCGGGTGCAGCGGCCCGAGCCGGGGCCGCAGCTCAACGCCCTGACCGAGCGGGAGCGCGAGGTCATGACGCTGGTGGCGGCCGGCCTGTCCAACGACGAGATCGCGGCCCGGCTCGTGCTCAGCCCCGCCACGGCCAAGACCCACGTCAGCCGCATCATGACCAAGCTGGGCGCGCGCGACCGGGCCCAGCTCGTGGTCATGGCCTACGAGGCGGGCATGATCACCCCGGGCTGGCTCACGCCCTGACACCCGGGCGCGTACCTCCCTGGTGGTACGTCCCGCGCTCCCTGTCACCCGGCGGAGTACGCCAGGTGCCCGCCCGGGCATGACGCCGCGCGCGGAACCGTCACCGCAGGATCGTGAGCCATGGACACCGTGGACCTCGCCCGCCTGCAGTTCGCCCTCACCGCCGGGGCGCACTTCCTGTTCGTCGCGCTGACGCTCGGCCTCGCGACGCTGGTGGCCGTCGTGCAGACCTGGGCGACGCTCACCCGCGACCCGGTCCACCTGCGGATGACCCGGTTCTGGGGGCAGCTCTACATCATCAACTACGCCATGGGCATCGCCACCGGCCTCGTGATGGAGTTCCAGCTCGGCCTGACGTGGAGCGGGCTGACGGAGTTCGCGGGCAACACCTTCGGCGCCTCGCTGGCGATCGAGACGCTGGTGGCGTTCTTCCTGGAGTCCACGTTCCTGGGCCTGTGGATCTTCGGCTGGAACAAGCTGAACCGGTGGGCCCACCTGGCGGCGATCTGGGTCGTGACGCTCACCGCGTACGCCTCGGCGTTCTGGATCCTCGTCTCCAACGGCTTCCTGCAACACCCGGTCGGCTACGAGCTCGCGGACGGCGTGCTGCGGCTGACCGACTTCGGCGCGATGGTCGCCAACCCCACCGCCCAGGTCGCGTTCTTCCACGTGCTCGGCGGCGCCATGGTCACGGGCGGCTTCTTCGTGGCCGGGGTCAGCGCGTACCACCTGCGCAGGCGCACCGCCGAGCAGGACCTGTTCCGCAAGTCGCTGCGGATCGGGATCGGCGTGGCGCTGCCCGCGACGCTGTTCACCGCCACGTTCGGCGGGCTCGGCTTCGAGACGCTCCAGCCCACCAAGGCCGCCGTGTGGAGCGGCAGCGCCTCGCGCATCGCCGCCGCGCAGGCCGAGCTGGCCGCCGCCCACGGCCCCGGCGACTACCTGCCGCCGGCCGGCTGGGTGCACGCCGGCGCCATGACGATGCTGATCGCCTTCGCGGTGATGTTCTTCTTCGCCGGGTTGAGCGCCGTGCTCATGCTCATCCGGCCCGCCGTGCGGAGCCTGCGGGTGTGGCACTGGCTGCTGACCCTGATGATCCCGGTGCCGTTCGTCGCCATGCTGGGCGGCTGGGTGTTCCGCGAGATGGGCCGCCAGCCCTGGGCGGTGTACGGCCTGCTGACCACGGCGGAGGCGATGTCGCCGCTGACGCAGACGCAGATGCGGGTCTCGCTGACCGCGTTCGTGACCGTGTTCGCCGCGCTGATCGTGACCAACTACGTCCTGCTGGCCAGGGCCGCCCGGCGTGGCCCGGACGCCGTGACGCTGGGCGACCGGCCGATCGACACCCCTTCCACCGAGCCCGCCCTGTCCCTCTGAGGACCTCTGAGGAGCCCGTCATGGAGATCTTCGTTCTGGCCTTCTTCGCGCTCGGCTACCTCGTCCTGGGCGGCGCCGACATCGGCGTCGGCATGGCGCTGCCGTACCTCGGCCGCGGGGCGGGTGAGCGGCGCGAGGTGATCGCCGCCATCGCGCCGTTCTTCCTCGGCAACGAGGTGTGGCTGGTGTCCGCGGCGGGCGTGCTCGCGGGGCTCTTCCCCGAGCTGGAGGGCGAGCTGCTGAGCGGCAACGTCGCGGTGGTGGTGCCGCTGCTGCTGTCCTGGGTGGTGCGCGACATGGGGCTGTGGCTGCGGGGACGGGTGCCCGGCGTCCGCTGGCAGGGCTTCTGGGACGGCGCGATCGTCGCCGGGAGCTGGGGGCTGGCGCTGAGCTGGGGGGTGCTGCTCAGCGACGTGCTGCTCGGCCTGCACGGGCCGGTCGCCCTGGCGCCCGCCCTGCTGGTGGCGGTGGTGTTCGGCGCGCACGGGCTGGCCTTCGCCGCGCTGCGGCTGCGCGGCGAGCTGCGGCGGCGGGCCGCCGTGCTGTCCGGTGGCTCCGGCGAGGCGCGCACGTACGCGCTGACCGCCGCCGCGCTCGTGGTGGTCGGGGTGCTGGCCGGGCTGCGGCTGCCGCTGACGGCCGGTCCCACGGCGTCGCTGCTCACCCCGGTGATCCTCGTGGTGACACCCCTGCTGGTCGCCGCGCAGGCGTGGGTCTGGTGGATCTTCCGGCACCGGGTGAGCGGCCCGTCCTACCTGTGAGTGCTCTCCCGCGGCCGACGAGTGCTCACCTGCCGCCCGTGAGTGCTCACCCGCCGCCCGTGCGTGCTCACCTGCGGCGTGGGTGGGTGAAGGAGTCGTCCGACTTCACCGAGGCGTCCTCCGGCGCCACCTCGGCCGGCGAGGCGCGCAGCCACCGGCATCCGTGCGGGCCGAGCGGCAGGCGCACGACCCCCTTGTCCGAGACCTCGGTGGTGCCGTCCACGAGCAGGTCGGTGAGCCGGTAGTTCTCCAGGCCCTCCAGCTTCAGCTCCACGTCCTCGGCCGTCCTGCCCAGGTTGTGCAGGGCGATCACCGACGCGCCGTCGGCGTCGCAACGGTGCGCCAGCACGCGCGGGGTGCCAGGGTCGAGCACCGTGTGCGTGCCCCAGGCCAGCTCCGGGGACTCGCGGTAGCGCTCGATGAGGAGCTGGATCCAGCGCAGCAGGGAGTCGGTCTCGCGCTTCTGGTCCGCCACGTTGACCCGGTCCGGCCCGAAGGGCCCGTCCGGCATGCTCCGCACGGGCTCGGCCATGGTGAAGCCGCCCTCGCCCGACCACTGCATGGGGGTGCGCACCGCCATCCGGCCCTCCGCGTCCAGGTTCTCCCCCATGCCGATCTCCTCTCCGTAGAACAGCACCGGTGTGCCAGGCAGCGAGAAGAGCAGGCTGTAGGCCATCTTGATCCGCCGCAGGTCGCCGCCGAGCATGGTGGGCAGCCGGCGGCGCAGCCCCCGGCCGAAGATCTGCATGTCCTTCTCGGGGCCGAACGCCTGGAAGATCTCCTGACGCTCCTCGTCGGTGAGCTTGTCCAGCGTCAGCTCGTCGTGGTTGCGGAGGAACGTCGCCCACTGGCAGTCCTTGGGCGGCTTGGGCCGCGACTTGAGCGCCGCGGCCAGCGGCCCGGCGTCTCCCCTGGCCAGCGCGAGCCAGGTGTTCTGCATGCCGATGAAGTCGAAGCACATGGTGACCTGGTCGCCGAGCCCGTCGCCGAAGTAGCCCATCAGCTCCTTGTACGGCACGTTGACCTCGCCGAGCAGCACCGAGTCGCCCTTGCGCCGGGTCATGAAGGCCCGCAGGTCGGCCAGGAAGTCGTGCGGGTCGGCGAGCTTCGGCTCGACGTTCTCGATGAGGAACGGCACCGCGTCGACCCGGAAGCCCGACAGCCCGAGCTCCATCCAGAAGCCGAGGATCCGCGCGATCTCGTCACGAACCTCCGGGTTGGCCACGTTCAGGTCGGGCTGGTGCTTGTAGAAGCTGTGCAGGTAGTACTGGCCCGACCCCTTGTCGTACTGCCAGATGCTGTTCTCCTTGTCGGGGAAGACCACCATGCTCGGGTCGTCCGGCTCGGGCTTGTCGGACCAGACGTACCAGTCGCGGCGCGGCGCGTCCTTGCTCCTGCGCGCCTCCTTGAACCACGGGTGCTGGTCGGAGGTGTGGTTGACGACCAGGTCCGCGATGACCCGCAGCCCCCGGTCGTGGGCGGTTCGCATGAACTCCACGAAGTCGCCGAGCGTGCCGAGCCGGGGGTCGATGGCGTAGAAGTCCGTGATGTCGTAGCCGTCGTCCTTGTTGGGGGTGGGGTAGAACGGCATGAGCCACAGGCACGTCACCCCCAGGCCCGCCAGGTAGTCGATCTGCTGCGTCAGCCCGCGGAAGTCGCCGATGCCGTCACCGTTGCCGTCCTTGTACGTCTCCACGTCCAGGCAGTAGATGACGGCGTTCTTCCACCACAGATCCGAGGTGTACGTCAGTCGCATGGGCCGCCTGCTACCCAGAGGATCGCCCGGAATGCCGGACGTCTCCCGGGGAAGCAGACAACGCCACTAAGGTCTGACCCAGACGATCCCCCAGGAGGGCACCATGAGCGACCACGCGATCACCTTCGACCTGATCGACGTCGACAAGGACGGCCGCATCTCGGCCGAGGAGCTGGTCCGGCTGATGGAGGTCCTGGGGCAGCCGATCAGCATGGAGCGGGCCCAGGCCGGCGTGGCCCGGCTCGACCAGGACGGCGACGGGCTGATCGACCTGGAGGAGTTCGGCGCGTTCCTCAAGGACTGACGCGGGTCCCGGCGGTCAGAGGCCGGGGAACATGTAGTCGGCGGCAACCCGGCCGCGCTCGTCCAGGACGAGCACCTCGACGCCGCCGCCCACGCGCTCGCCGCTCTCGGCCGCCACCGTCTCCCAGGTCATCTTGACGACCTCGTTGAGCCGGATGGCGCCGGGCGCGGGCCGGAAGACGTACATGCCGGATCCGACGAACCTGTCGTAGGAACGGGCCACGCGCACCTCGATGGCGTCGTGGCCGTGGGCCTCCAGGGTGGAGGCGGGGAAGCCCAGCCCCGCGGCGATCTCGCGGATCTCCTGGGGCGGCTGCAGGACGTGCGCGGCGTTCTCGGCGAACACGTCCTCGATGGCCTGGCGGCGCAGGGCCGGGTCCGGCTCGTTCCACAGCGCGATGTACCGGGCGGCGATATCCTGCGGGTCGGGGTACGACATGGGGTCTTCCTTCGTACGGTGAGGGCTTCTGCGGGCTCCCACTGTGCGAGGAGCCCCGCCCGCCCGGCAATTCCCCGCGGGGAATCGCCGGGCCCGCACGATCGTTCAGTCCCCCTGGACGTACACCTGCCCGAAGACCTCAGCCAGGGCCTTCAGGTCGGTCGCGGCGTCCACCTCGGGCTTGGCCGCGTCGTAGAGCGTGGCCAGGCGGGGGCGGACCTCGGCGAGTTTCTTGAGCTGGTCCCAGGTGGCGTTGGCCGCCCACTTCTCGCCGTACAGGCGGGTGACCTGGCCCTGCTCGTTCTCGGAGCGGCTCGGCAGCGTGACGGTCTCGGCGGCGTCGTCCTGGATCGGGCTCGCCACGTGCTCGGTGACGGCCTTGGTGACCTGCTCGCCGGTGAGCTGGGGCGCTCCGACCGTGGTCAGCGTGGTGTCCTCGCTGGCGATCTGCGCGTACGCGTCCCACGCCCGGGCCCGGACCTGGACCCACTGGTTGCGCTGGGCGGTGGCGGCGTCGATCTTCCAGGTGGCGTACTCGCTGCCGAGGTGGGCGCCGTCCAGGGCGAGCTGGTCGATCCTGCCCTTGGCGAGCCAGGCGCCGATCCGCTCCGGGTCGAGCAGCGGGTACTTCTGCGTCATCGCGGTCTTGCAGGCGTCGTCGGCGCCGCAGCCGAACAGCGGCACCGCCGTGCGCGCGGCCAGCTTCCGGCCCGGGGCGAGCTTGCGCAGCCGCGCGGTCGCCTCGGTGACGAAGGTGTCCATCTCGTCGGCGCTCTGGAACGTCTGCCCGGTCCCGAGCTGCCGGGTGAAGCGGATGCCCACGACGCCCGGCTGCGCGGCCAGCGCGGCGACCCGCTGGGCGGCCTCGTCGAGCTTGCCGGCCTTCCAGTCGTCGGCCAGCTCGGCGTCCACCCACACCCGCAGGCCCGCCGCGACCGCGGTCTTGACGGCCTGGCCGGTCGTGCTCTCCATCGCCGTGGAGATCTGCTCGGCCGACAGGCCCTCCGGCGAGACGAAGCACTCCTCGCCGGCCTTGCACTCGGGCGTCCCGCCGTCCTCGGCGCCCTCGACGTCCGGGTCGCCGCCGTCGTGGGCCTCGCCGTCGCCCACCCCGTCGTTCTCCAGCGGCGGGCAGACGTTGCCGGGGTCCTTGCAGTTGACGCCGATGCCGTCGACCGGACCGGCCGACTCCAGGCGCTCGCCGTCGTTGGCCAGCCACCACCGGGCGATGTCCAGCGCCTCGTCCGGCGTGGCCATCCACCGGCACACCACGTACGCGGGGGTGTCGCCGGACATCAGGTCGTTGCAGCTACGGGGATCGTCCTCCGACCACGCGGGGACGCCGATGCCGAGCAGGGAGAGGGCGAGTCCTAGGACGAAGATCTGCCGCAGTCGTCGACGTCGCATCGAGGCGCCTTACGTGAGGGGTGATCGTCGGGCATTCAGCACGATATCTGGATGATCAATAACGTTCAATGAGATCAGGCCCTCTTGACCGCTTTTCTGACCGATGTCGTGACCTTTCTGACCGATTCCCCCCGCCGATAAGCAGAAGACACCTTGCTGGAAACCCGGCAGAATGGCTCCGTTTGTCAAAAGGGGGCATCACGGTGCGCGGACACTTCCAGGATCTCGGCCTGCTGCGCGACCGGCGGTTCACGTTACTGCTGGCCGCGCGGACCATCTCGGTGCTCGGCAGCGCGTTCGCCCCCGTGGCCCTCGCCTTCGGCGTCCTCGACCTGCCCGGGGCCGACGCGACCACGCTGTCGGTGGTGCTCACCGCCGAGGCGCTGCCGATGGTCCTGTTCATGCTGGTCGGCGGGGTGATCGCGGACCGCTTCCCCCGGCACCTGGTGATGACGGCCGGCGAGGCCGCCAACGCGCTGGCGTTCTTCTCCCTGGCCGCGATGATGCTCACCGGCTGGACCCCGCTGCCCGCGCTGGCCGCCGCCGCCGCGCTCAGCGGCGTGTCGATGGCGGTGCTGTTCCCCGCGCTGACCGGCATCATCCCGGAGGTGGTGCCGGCCGAACGGCTGCAGACGGGCAACGCCCTGCTCGGGCTGGGCGCCAATGTCTCCCGGGTGGCCGGAGCCGTCTTCGGCGGCGGCACGGTGGTACTGGTCGGCGGCGGCTGGGCGCTGGCGGTGAGCGGGTTGATGTTCGCGGTGGCGGGCGCGCTGATCGCGGCCCTGCGGCTGACTCCGTCCGAGCGGCCCGCCGGCCCGCGCCACTCGGTGCTGGCCGACCTGCGCGACGGCTGGCGGGAGTTCAGCTCGCGGCAGTGGATCTGGGTGGTGGTCGCGCAGTTCTCGGTCATGGTGATGGCGCTCCAGGCCGGTCACGGCGTGCTGGGGCCGCTGCTGGCCAAGGAGAGCCTGGGCGGGCCGCTGGTCTGGTCGGCGTTCCTGACGGGCGAGGCGGTCGGCACGATCGCCGGGGTGCTCGTGTCGCTGCGGCTGCGGCCGTCGCGGCCGATCCTGCTCGGCACCCTGCTGTGCCTGCCCACCGCCGCGCCGTACCTGCTGCTCGGGCTGGGCGCCCCGGTGTGGGCGATCGTGGCCGCCTCGTTCGCGCTGGGCGTCTGCTTCGACGTCTTCGGCGTGCTGTGGCAGACCACCATGCAGCGGGAGGTCCCGGCGGAGGCGCTGTCGCGGGTCAGCGCGTACGACGCGCTGGGGTCGCTGATGTTCGGCCCGCTCGGGCTGATGCTGGCCGGGCCGCTGGCGGCGCTGGTCGGCACCCGGGAGGCGCTGCTCGGCTGCGCCGCGCTGGTCGTGCTCTCGACGCTGGCGGCGCTGCTGTCCCCGGGGGTACGCAACCTGCGCGCCCCGGCACCGGCCCCCGCCGCGGAGGGCGTCTCGGGCTGACCGGCCGCGCCGGGCTCAGGCAGGGCTCAGGCTGACCGGCCGCGCAGGGCTCAGGCAGGCCGGCCGCGGAAGAAGGCGTTGGCCCGGGGCTGGAACATGAGCGTCACGGCCCCCAGCACGGCCAGCAGGTGCAGGATCCGGCTGCCCGCGAAGGCGAAGTCCATCGGGGCCCAGGCGGCGAGCGCGTCCCCGATCGAGCCGCCGCCCAGCAGCCACCGCGCCGGCTCGATCACCAGCGACAGCGTGCCGAAGATGCCGAGACCGACGGCCAGCGTGAGCCGCGCCCAGTTCCGCCCCGCCCGCAGCCGCAGGGCGAGGAACACGGCCGCCGCGAACACCCCCAGCCGGAAGGCGATCTGCGGCAGCAGCTCGCCGAACGCCGTGCCGGACGACAGCATCTGAGTGACGATCAGCACGGCCTCGAAGACACCGGCCGCGACGGCGAACAACCACAGCGACGTCGCCGCGAGCACGACCGGCGGCGCCTGGTCCGCCGGAGCGGTCCGGGGCGCGGGCGGCTGGGCGAGGGCGGACATGCGACTCATGGGATCCTCCTTGGGGGCTTTCCTGAAGTCTGCGCCGATCACCCGTCCCGATCAGGCCCGTCGTCCCCCGAATCCGGGGTGAGGCCCGCCCTACCGGCGTCCGCGCTCACCCGGTGTGACGGCGATATCCGGACGGCGATAATCGACCCATGGCCGCTGAATCCGCCCAGACGCTGGAGCGCGGGCTCCGCCTGCTGAGGCTGCTCGCCGACGGCAAGGGCGGGCGCACCCCCACCGAGCTGAGCCACGAGCTGCAGCTCAGCCGCCCGGTCGTCTACCGCCTGCTCACCACGCTGTCGAGCGAGGGCTTCGTGCGCCGCGACGCCGAGGGGCGGGCGCACCTGGGGTTCGGGGTGCTGGTGCTGGCGCAGGCGGTGCAGCCGCTGCTGCGCGCGGCGGCGCTGCCCGCGCTGCGGCGGCTGGCCGAGCGGGTGGGCGCGACCGCGCACCTGACGGTGGCGGAGGGCGACGACGGGCTGGCCGTGGCCGTGGTGGAGCCGTCGTGGACGCACATGCACGTGGCCTACCGGGAGGGCTCGCGCCATCCGCTCACCAAGGGCGCCGCGGGGCGGGCGATCCTCGCGCTGCGCGAGGGCCGTTCGGACTACTTGGTGACGGAGGGGCAGTTGCAGGAGGGGGCCCGCGGCATCGCCGCCCCGGTGACCGGGCTGCCGTGGCTGGAGGCGTCGGTGGGGGTGGTGACGTTCGGGCCGCTGGAGGAGTCGGCGGGTCCGCTCGTGGTCGAGGCCGCGGCGGAGCTGGCCGGCGCCCTGGGTTGACATCTTCAGGACGATGGACGACGGTAATTACATATAGAGGACACTAACGTCCGATAAGCGGACACCAGCTCTGGGGAGGGCGGATGCCGTACTACCGCGTCGTGGGCGAGATCCCCCGCAAGCGCCACGTGCAGTTCAGAAGGCCCGACGGCGGTCTTTACGCCGAGGAGCTGATGGGCGAGGAGGGCTTCTCCTCCGACTCCTCGCTGCTCTACCACCGCCACCTGCCTACGGCCATCGTCAAGGCGGAGGCTGTCGCCCAGACCACCGGCGCCCAGACCACCGGCGCCCAGACGGGCGGCGCCCGCCTGGAGCCCAACCTGCCGCTCTCCCCGCGGCACTTCCGCACCCAGGAGCTCGGCAGCGCCGGCGACCTGGTCACCGGCCGGATCGTGCTGGCCGGCAACGGCGACGTCCGGTTGTCGTACGCCACCAGCGACCAGCCGAGCGAGCTGTACCGCAACTCGATGGGCGACGAGTGCGTGTACGTCCAGCGCGGCCGGGTCCGGTTCGAGTCCACGTACGGCGCCATCGACGCCCGCGAGGGCGACTACGTGGTCGTGCCCACCGGCACGATCCACCGCTGGGTGCCCGAGGGCCAGGTCAACGTGCTGGCCATCGAGGCCGCCGGGCACATCAGGCCGCCCAGGCGCTACCTGTCGCAGTACGGCCAGTTCCTGGAGCACGCCCCCTACTGCGAGCGCGACCTGCGCGCCCCGGCCGAGCCGCTGCTCGCCGAGGGCGAGGAGGTGCCGGTGCTGGTGCGCACCCGGGGCGGGCTGACCCGGCTGTTCTACCGCAACCACCCGTTCGACGTGGTGGGCTGGGACGGCTGCCTCTACCCGTACGCCTTCAACATCGAGGACTTCGAGCCGGTCGTGAAGAAGACGCACGCGCCGCCGCCGGTCCACCAGACGTTCGAGGGGCCGGGGTTCGTGGTCTGCTCGTTCTGCCCGCGCCCGCTGGACTTCCACCCCGAGTCGGTGCCGATCCCGTACAACCACCACAACGTCGACTCCGACGAGTTCATGTTCTACGTCGGCGGCGACTACTCCGCGCGCAGGGGCTCCGGCATCGACGTCGGCTCGGTGTCGCTGCACCCGGCCGGGTTCACCCACGGGCCGCAGCCCGGCGCGGTCGAGGCGGTCATCGACGCGGTCTCCCGCGGTGTCACGACCACCAGCGAGATGGCCGTCATGGTCGACACCTTCCGCCCGCTCGACCTCGGGCCGGGCGCGCTGGCCTGCGAGGACACCGACTACGCCTGGACGTGGGCGCGATGAGCACCGCCGCCCTGTTCACCGCCCTGGTGGACGACGCGGGGCTGTTCCCGCCGACGTCCCTGCACATGTCCGAGGCGCTGGCCCGCCACCGCCGCGACCAGGAGCACGGCGGGCCGGTGCTGACCCACCGGTTCCTGTGCCCGGCCGACCGGATCGACGCGCTGCGCCGCGAGGAGTTCACGCCCCGGCGCATCGGCCTGATCCTGCACACGCCCGAGCCGCCGCCGTTCGACGATCTGCCGGTCGACATCATCGAGGCGGTCCTGCCGTCCGACACGTCCGTGGGCGCGTTCGCCCGGCAACTGGCGAGCCGGGTGCCCCACGGCGTGCGGCTGTTCGTGGAGGTGCCGCCGCACCGGGTCGGCGGCGACGTGCCGGAGGGGGTCGGGCTCAAGGTACGCTGCGGCGGCGCGACCGCCGAGGCGTTCCCGCCGGTCGAGCATCTGGCCGCGTTCATCCGCTCGTGCGCCGAGCAGGAGATCCCGTTCAAGGCCACGGCCGGGCTGCACCACGCGGTACGCCACTTCGACCCCGCGCTGGGCACCGACCGGCACGGGTTCCTCAACCTGGTGCTGGCCGTCTGCGAGGCCGTCGAGCGGCGCGACCCCGCGCAGGTGCTGCGCACCACCGACGCCACCCGGCTGGTGGCGCTGGCCCGGACGGTGCCGCCGGAGACCGCCAAGCACGCCCGCGAGCTGCTGGTGAGCTACGGCTCGTGCAACACCGCCGCGCCGCTGGCCGACCTGCGCGAGCTCGGCCTGATCCCGGAGTGACCCGCCGGCGCGTGGGCAGGACGATCCGCGCGCGATGCCGATCGAACAAGGAGGACGTGTGAGCTGGGGAGTGGACCACCTGCCCTACGGGGTGTTCTCCCGGCCGGGCCAGGCGCCGCGGGTGGGGGTGCGCTACGGCGACCGGGTGCTCGACCTGGCCGCCGCGCTGCACGACGAGGTGTTCGCGGCGCCCTCGCTCAACCCGTTCATGGTCCGGGGGCGGGCCGCCTGGCAGGCCACGCGGGCGCTGCTGCGGGAGAAGCTGACCAACGACATGGCCGTCACCGAGGCCCACCTGGTCCCGCTGGAGCAGGTCCGGTTGCACCTGCCGTTCGAGGTGGCCGACTACGTCGACTTCTACTGCTCGCTCGACCACGCCTCCAACATCGGCCGGATCTTCCGGCCCGACGCCGAGCCGCTGCTGCCCAACTGGCGGCACCTGCCGGTCGGCTACCACGGCCGCTCCGGCACCGTCGTCGTCTCGGGCACCCCGATCACCCGGCCGCACGGACAGCTCAAGGCCGGCGTGTTCGGGCCGTGCGTCAAGCTGGACATCGAGGCCGAGCTGGGGTTCGTGGTCGGCACGCCGTCCGAGATGGGCGCGCCGGCCGGCGCGTTCGAGGACCACGTCTTCGGGGTGACGCTGCTCAACGACTGGAGCGCGCGCGACATCCAGGCGTGGGAGTACGTGCCGCTCGGGCCGTTCCTCGGCAAGTCGTTCGCCACGTCGATCTCGCCGTGGATCACCCCGCTGGACGCGCTGCCCAGGATCCCCGGGCCGCCGCAGGACCCGGAGCCGCTGGACCACCTGCGGCGACGGGCCGACTGGGGGCTCGACATCGTCGTCGAGGTGGCGATCAACGGGGAGGTCGTGTCCCGCCCGCCGTACGCGTCGATGTACTGGACGCCGGACCAGATGCTCGCCCACATGACCTCCAACGGCGCGTCGCTGCGCGTCGGCGACCTGTTCGCCAGCGGCACCATCTCCGGGCCGCGGCGCGAGGAGCGCGGCTCCCTCATCGAGCTCACCTGGAACGGGAATGATCCGATCAAACTGGCCGACGGCCAGACCCGAACATTCCTGGAGGACGGCGACACCGTGACCCTGCGCGCCACAGCCGGGAGCATCACTTTGGGCGAGGTGTCGGGAACCATCCGTTAAGTCACTCAGCGTGCTCCTGCCATGACTCCCCGCTAACCTGGAACGTCCCTTCCCGGAAAGCAGGAGTCAGATGCGGCGCGCCGCGGTCATCTCTCTGGTCATCCTCTGCCTCACGGCCCCGCTCACCGCGGGATGCGGCTCGGGGACCTCCGACACCCCGCCGCCCGCGGCCCCGGCCGTACGCGTGAAGCCGGCGTTCGACACCAAGCGGGCCCGCACCGACCGCGGCCTCGTCGTGCGGGCGCGCGGCGGCCGGCTGGGCGAGGTGCGCGCGCACGCCGCCGGGGTGCCGGTGCCGGGACGGCTCGACGCGTCCGGCACCGTCTGGCGCTCCGACTGGGCGCTCAGGCCCGGCGCCGAGTACACCGTGACGGCCAGGGCGGCCGGGCCGGGCGGCCCGCCGGCCGTCGCGCGGGGCCGCTTCCGCACCCGCGTGCCCGAGCAGACCTTCGGCGTGGCCTCGGCCGTGCCGCTGCCCGGCGAGACCGTGGGCGTCGGCATGCCGATCATCCTCGACTTCGACACCGCCGTGCGCGACCGGGCCGCCGTCGAGCGCTCCCTCCAGGTGACCTCCGAGGTGCCGGTCGAGGGGGCCTGGCGGTGGGTGAGCGACACACGGGCGGTCTACCGCACCCGTTCCTATTGGGCCCCCCGGCAGCAGGTCACGGTCACCGCCCATCTGTCGGGGGTCCGGGCCGCGCCCGGCGTGTACGGCACGGCCGACCGCACCTTCGAGTTCACCGTGGGCCGCGACCAGTCCAGCGTGGTCGACGCGCGTACCCACCAGATGACGGTCAGCCGCGACGGCGCGGTCGTGCAGCGCATGGCGATCAGCGCCGGCATGGGCACCACCCGCGAGTACACCACGACCAGCGGCGTCCACCTCACCATGGACAAGGGCGACCCCGTGCGCATGGTCTCCCCCGGCCGCGAGAAGGGCGAGCCCGGCTACTACGACAAGCTCATCGACCACGCCGTCCGCATCTCCGACAGCGGCGAGTACGTCCACGCCCTGGACAACGTGTGGGCGCAGGGCCGGGCCAACGTCAGCCACGGCTGCATCAACGCCCGCCCCGACCAGGCGGCCTGGTTCTTCGCCGCCTCCCGGCGCGGCGACCCGGTGACGATCACCGGCACCGACCGCGAACTGGAATGGGACAACGGCTGGGGATTCTGGCAGTTGTCCTGGGACGAATGGCTGCTCGGCAGCGCGCTCAACAGCCCCGCCCCGACACCTCTGTCGCAACGCTGAAACGGCGATACCGTAGGAAAAAGGGGAACCGGTGGCGGCCCCTGGCCCGTTGTCCTTACAGGAGGGCCGGAGCATGGACGAATGGATCGTCTGGGTGATCCTCGCGGTGGTCCTCGGCGTCGCCGAGATCTTCACGCTCACCGCGGCGCTCGGGTTGCTGGGGGTGGCGGCGCTGCTGACGGCGGCGGGAGCCGCGATCGGGCTGCCGGTGCCTCTGCAGTTGCTCGTCTTCGCCCTGTCCTCGACCGCGGGGCTGTTCGTCGTCCGTCCGATGGCCGTGCGCCACATCCGTCAGCCGCAGGTGCAGCGGTTCGGCGTGGAGGCGCTCGTCGGCAAGCCCGCCTACGCGATCACCCAGGTGACCGGGCGTGACGGCAGGATCCGCGTCGGCGGGGAGGAATGGTCGGCACGCGCCTACGACGAGACCCTGGTGATCCCCGAAGGGGCGTCCGTCGACATCATCGAGATCGAAGGGGCCACCGCCCTCGTATATCCCAGGGAGTGAGCATGGATCCGCTGTTGATCGCCGGACTTCTCGTCATACTGTTCGCTGTTTTCACCGTGCTCAAGGCTGTGCGCATCATCCCGCAGGCCCGGGCGCGCAACGTCGAGCGGCTCGGCCGTTACCACCGCACTCTCAAGCCCGGCCTGAACTTCGTCATCCCCTACGTCGACCGCGTCTACCCCATGATCGACCTGCGGGAGCAGGTGGTGTCGTTCCGGCCGCAGCCGGTCATCACCGAGGACAACCTGGTCGTCGAGATCGACACCGTGCTCTACTTCCAGGTCACCGACCCCCGGGCGGCCGCCTACGAGATCGCCAACTACATCCAGGCGGTCGAGCAGCTCACGGTCACCACGCTGCGCAACGTGGTCGGCTCCATGGACCTGGAGAAGACGCTGACCTCCCGCGACACGATCAACAGCCAGCTGCGCGGCGTCCTCGACGAGGCCACCGGCAAGTGGGGCATCCGCGTCAACCGCGTCGAGATCAAGGCGATCGACCCGCCCAAGACCATCAAGGACGCGATGGAGAAGCAGATGCGGGCCGAGCGCGACAAGCGGGCCGCCATCCTCAACGCCGAGGGCCAGCGGCAGTCGCAGATCCTGACGGCCGAGGGCGACAAGCAGAGCAGCATCCTGCGCGCCGAGGGCCAGCGCGCCGCCGCGATCCTGGAGGCCGAGGGCCAGTCGCGGGCCATCGACCAGGTCTTCCAGGCCGTCCACCGCAACGACCCCGACCCGAAGCTGCTGGCCTACCAGTACCTCCAGGTGCTGCCGCAGCTCGCCCAGGGCTCGGGCAACACGTTCTGGGTCATCCCGAGCGAGGTGACCTCGGCGCTCCAGGGCGTGTCCAAGGCGTTCACCGAGGCCCTGCCCAAGTCTGCGGCCACCCGCGAGGAGCTGCCGCCGAGCGCGGAGATGGACGAGGAGGTGGCCAAGGCCGCGGAGGCGGCGGCCGAGGCGGTGGCGGACGCGCAGGAGGCCGAGAGCCCCAACGGCCCGCGGCAGCTCACGCAGGCCGTCCCGGAGCCGGCCCCGTTCCCGGGCCTCGACGCCGAGCGCGCCCCGGCCACCGAGCACAACCACCAGGAGCACTGAGGCGCACCTGCCGGTCGAGGACGGCCGGCGCCCCGAGGCCGACGTCCTCGGGGCGTACCGGTGGGAGTGGGCGGTCAGTGCGCCAGCGGGGGCTCCGTGGTGTCCACCAGGGTGCAGTCGGCCACGGCGCCCTCGGCCACCCGGGCCCAGACGGCCGCCACCACCGCCGGTCCGTCCGGGGCCTCGAAGACGCTGAACTCCAGCACGCCCGTCTGGCCGTCCTTGATGACGCGGGGGTCGACGACGAAGCCCGGCTGGTGGTCCTTCCCGGTGGGGAGGACCACGAGCGGGGCCTCCTCGGGCGACAGGAAGCGCTCGGCGCGCGGCTGCGGGCCGCACTTCTTGCCCTGCGGGATGTAGTCCACCACCACGTGCATCCCCTTGGCCCGCAGGTCGGCCTCCAGCTTGTCGGCGTCCCGGACCTCGTTGATCTGGATGCGGACGGTGCCGTCCGGGTTGTCGGTGACGGCGTACGCCGGGCTGCCGCCGCCCACGAACAGCGGGACCGCCACGGCCGCCGCGGCGGCGAGCCCGAGCACGGGCGCCAGGACGGCGGGACGCAGCAGGCGGCGGCGCGGAAGGGTCTTCCCGGCCTTGCGGTCGATCTCGGTCATCACGAACTCCTTGAGCAGCCGGTGACGGCCCTCGGGAAGATCGCGCTCGTCGTGCCAGCTCATCGGATCTCCTCCTTCACGGGGCCTCGGTCACCTTCTACCTGTCGGGGCGCGGGCGGCGGTTCCACGAACTTCCCGAGTTTCCGCCGCGCCCTCGACAACCGCGACCGCACGGTGCCCACCGGGATGCCCAGCGCCTCACCCGCCTCCGCGTAGTCGAGCCCCGCCCACACGCACAGCGCGAACACGTCGCGTTCCTGGCGGCGGAGCCCGCCGAACGCCGCGCGCACGGCGGCGAGCCGCTCGGCGTCGTCGATCCGGCCCACCACCTCGTCGGCGAAGTCCGGCACCGGCTCGCCCCTGGGCAGCCGGGCCAGCGCGTCGTCGTGGCGGCGCGAGGCCCGGCGGGTGTTGCGGGCCACGTTGGTGGCGATCCCGAGCAGCCACGGCCGCAGCGAGCCGCCCTCGGGGTCCACCCGGGCGCGTAACCGCCACGCCTCCAGGAACGTCAGCGCCATCACGTCCTCGGCCGCCGACCAGTCGCCGGTCAGGCGGTAGGCGTGGTTGTAGACGGCCTTCGAGCACTCGTCGAAGAGCTGCTCGAAGGCCGCCGGGTCTCCGGTGCGTAATCCGGCACGTAGCGACATGTCCACATACAGGACTGTCCGCGGCGGGAGAGGAGTTCCCGCTCAGCTCTCCAGCGTCTGGCCCGCCTCGAAGTAGGCCACCAGCTCCGGGTCCAGCGCCGGCACGTCGTACGGCGTGCCGCCGTCGCGCAGCGACATCGTGGCCTGGTAGCCCGCCGCCACGCTCATCCGGGCCGCGACCGGCGAGGTGTCCGTTGTCCCGCCCTCCCGGACGAACCGCAGGAACTCCGTGACGATCTCGGTGTCCGCGCCCCCGTGACCGCCGTGGGCGTCGGGCACCCGGTAGGTGACGTCGGCGTCGCCGCGGTAGCCGGTGGGGCCGGTGTTCCACACCTTGACCGTGTCGCCGGGGCCGTCGCCGAAGTTCTCCAGCCGGCCCTCGGTGCCGATGACCGTGTAGTTGCGCACGTAGTCGGGGGTGAAGTGGCACTGCTGGTAGGCGGCGATGACGCCGTTGTCCAGGCGCATGTTCATCACGGACACGTCCTCCACGTCCACGACGTCGTGCAGGTCGCGGCGGGCCGTCGGCGGCCAGTCGTACTCGCGCAGCCACCCCTCGGGGCGCGGGGTGCCGGGCTCGCGGCGCGGCAGGTCGCCGTACACCATGAGGTCGCCGAACGCGCTGACCCGGGTGGTGTAGCCGCCCGCCAGCCAGTGGATGACGTCGAGGTCGTGGGCGGCCTTCTGCAGCAGCAGGCCGGTGGTGCGGGTGCGGTCGGCGTGCCAGTCCTTGAAGTAGTAGTCGCCGCCGTACGAGACGAAGTGCCGCACCCACACCGTCTTCGGCTCGCCGATGTCGCCGCGGCGGATGGCCTCGCGCATCAGCCGCACGACGCCCATGTGCCGCATGTTGTGACCCACGTACAGCCGCGTGCCGGTGCGGCGGGCGGCGCGCAGGATCGCGTCGCAGCCCTCCACGGTGATCGCCAGCGGCTTCTCCACGTAGACGGCCTTGCCCGCCTCCAGGCAGTCGATCGCGATGCGCTCGTGGGTGTCGTCGGGCGTCAACAGGATCACGGCGTCGAGGTCGTCGCGGTCGAGCAGGCGACGGTGGTCCTCGGTCATGTAGGCGGCGTCGAACACCCCGGCCTGGTGCTTGAGCACGGCCGGGTCGGTGTCGCACAGCGCGGTGACCGCCGCGCCCGCGCCTGGCCGGTGCGCCGCGCGGGCGAGGCTGGAGCGCAGGCCGAGGCCGATGACGCCGATCCGCAGGTCTTCCACATGGGTCCTTTCTCGGGGGTACGGCACGCTACTTGGAGCCGGTGAACGCGATGCCCTGAATGAGCTGCTTCTGCATGATGATGAACAGTACGATGATCGGCGCGCTGGCCATCAACGACCCCGCCATGAGCACCGGGTAGTCGGTCATGTGCTCGCCCTGGAGCGCCGACAGGCCCGCCGAGAGCGGCATGCTCTCGGGATCGGTGTTGACGATGAGCGGCCACATGAGGTCGTTCCACGACCACAGCACGGTCAGCACGCCGAGCGCGAGCAGCCCGGGCCTGGCCAGCGGCAGCATCACGCTCCAGAAGATGCGCAGCGGGTTGGCGCCGTCCAGCCGGGCCGCCTCCTCCACCTCGGCGGGCAGCGTCATGAAGAACTGCCGCATCATGAACGTGCCGAACGCGCTGAACATGCCGGGCGCGATCAGCCCGGGCAGGGTGTTGAGCCAGCCGAGGCTCTGGACGATCTGGTACTGCGGGATGAGGAAGAGCTGTCCCGGCACCATTAGCACCGACAGCAGAGCGACGAAGATGACGTCGCGGCCGGGGAAGCGCAGCCGGGCGAAGGCGTAGGCCGCCAGCGAGCAGAACAGGAGCTGAGCCAGCGTGCGCCCGGTCGTCATCACCACGGTGTTGCCGAGCTGCTGCAGGAACGGCGTCTCGTCGAGGACCTTGGCGAAGTTGCCCCACTCGAACGAGGGAATCCAGACCGGCGGCGTCCTGGTCGCCTCGGTGAACGTCTTCAGCGAGGTGAGCACCTGCCAGAAGAACGGCATCACCATGGCCGCCGCGCCGATGGCGAGCACCAGGTGGACCGGCCAGAGACGGCCGCCGTTACGCATAGTGGACCCACCTCTTCTGCACGCGGAACTGGATGACGGTCAGCACGAGCGTGATCAGCATGAGGACCACGGCCATGGCCGCCGCGTACCCCTTGGCGCCCTCCTCGAAGGCCCGGGAGAAGAACAGCGACACGACGGTCTGCGTCTCCTCGCGGGCGGGGTTGCCGCGGCGCAGCATGAGATAGACGAGGTCGAACATCTGCAGGCCGTTGATCACGCTGAGCACCGAGACGAAGAAGATGCTCGGCGACAGCAGCGGCAGCGTGATGCGGAAGAACTGCCGGGCGCGCCCGGCCCCGTCGATCGAGGCGGCCTCGTACAGGTGAGACGGGATCGACTGGAGGCCCGCCATGAAGATGACCGCGTTGTAGCCGATCTGCGTCCAGATGCCCACGGCGACGAGCGCGTACAGGGCGGTGGACGGCTCGGCGATCCAGGAGGTGCCGTGGATGCCGACGAGCGAGAGCAGGTAGTTGACCAGGCCGTAGTCGCCGTTGTAGAGCCAGGTCCAGATCATCGCGACGGCCGCCGGCATGGTGACCACGGGCAGGAAGTACAGGGTGCGGTAGAGCGACACCAGCCGCAGCCCACGGGTGCCGAGCAGGGCCGCGACCGCGATGGACAGCGGGATGCCGAGCAGGCTCAGCCCGCCGTACACGAACGTGTTGCGCAGCGCCCTGCCGTTGGCCGGGTCGGTGAAGAGCTGCTCGTAGTTGCGCAGGCCCACCCAGGTCGCGTCGCCGAACAGCGTCCACTCGGTGAAGCTGTAGTAGACCGACTGCACGACCGGCCACAGGTAGAAGACGCCGAGGCCGAGCACGAGCGGCGCGATCATCGCGTAGCCCCAGACCCAGTCGCGGTCGCGCAGCCGGCGACGGGTGGCGGGGCGGGCGGCCGCCTTGACGGCGACCGCCCTTCCGGCGGTGCTCACTTCTCCTGCGACAGGGCCGCGTTCATGGCCGTGGCGAGCTGCTTGGCCGTCGCCTCGACGTCCTGGCCGTCGGTGAACGCCTTGGTGATCGCGTCGGTCTCCAGACGCGCCCAGGCGGCGGTGTTCTTCGAGACCGGGTACGGCCGGGCGTCCGGGAGCTGGTCGATGAACGCCTGGAGGTCCAGGCCGGGCATCGACTTGACCCAGGACTCCTGGAGCCCCTCGTAGGCCGGGATGACGGCGCCCGACTCGGCCTGGATGCGGTTGGCCTGCTCGGAGCCGAGGAACTTGACGAACTCCCAGGCCTCCTGCGGGTGCTTGGTCTTGGCGTAGACGACGTTGGCCAGGCCGTGGATGACGGTCGCCTTGCCCTTGGGCCCGGCGGGGAGCGGGGCGACGCCGGCCTTGAGGCCCTCGGTCTTGAAGTACTGGGAGGCGTCGTAGGAGCCGTCGTACCACATGGCGAGCTTGCCGCTCTTGAACATCTCGATGGGGTCGTTGTCGGTCATCTGCTGGACCGTCGGCGAGAGCTTCTGGTCGAGGAGGTCCTTCCAGAACTTGAGGCCCTCGATGGTGGCGGGGTCGTCGAAGCCCGACTTCTTCTTGTCGTCGGAGATCACGTAGCCGCCGGCCTGGAAGATCGTGTTGTAGTAGGCCTCCTGGGACCAGGCCATCGCGCCGATGCCGTGGACGCCCTTGGCCGGGTCGGTCAGCTTCTTGGCCGCCGCGCGGACGTCGTCCCAGGTCCAGGAGGCGTCGGGGTACTTGACCTTGGCGGCGTCGAACAGGGCCTTGTTGTACCAGAGGCCGATGGTGTCGAAGTCCTTGGGAATGCCGTACTGCTTGCCGTCGAGGGTGTAGAGATCGACCAGCGACTTGGGGTACTTGCCGAGGTCCATCTTGTCGGCGGCGATCTTGTCGGAGAGCGGCAGGAGCGCGCCCTGGGAGGCGTACAGGCCGATGCGCGGGCCGTTCATCCAGAACACGTCGGGGGCCGTGCCGCCGGCGGCAGCGGTCTGGAGCTTGGTCCAGTACTCCTTGTTCGGGGTGAACTGGAGCTTGACCTCGATGTTCGGGTGGCTCTTCGTGAACTCCTGGGCGATCTTGGTCATCGCCGGGCCCTGGTTCTCGTTGTCCCAGTAGGCGTAGGTCAGCGTGACCTTGCCGCCGGAGTCGCCCCCGTCAGACGAGGAGCATCCCGCGAGTCCGGCAACGAGCGCGCCGGCGCACACCAGCGCCCTGATCTTCCCTGTCATGTCGTCCCCATCCGTCCGGGTCTGTGCGTGACTGGAAGATAGCGCTCATTTATGAAAAGAACTATAGATAATCACGCACGATCAAGCAGAAGATGCGCGCAAGCGACCTCAGCGTGACAGCTTCGTGACAGAATTATCGAAGATCTCTACGAAAAGGCCGTTACGAGCAGGCGGCTACGAGCAGGCGGCTACGAGCAGGTCGCTGCGAGAGGTCGCTACGAGAAGAGCAGGTCGTCGGCGCGGTCCAGCGCCCACCTGACGGCGCCCAACGTGACGCAGTCGCTGCCCAGGCCGGAGGCCACGACCTTCGGCGGGTAGTAGCACACCTGGTCGAAGTAGTGCTGGATCGGCTCGACCAGCAGATCACCGGCCCTGGCCAGCCGTCCGCCGACCACCACCATCTCCGGGTCGAGCGGGTTGACCAGGGTGAGCAGGCCCTCGCCCAGGTGCCGGGCGAACGCGGTGACGGCCGCCAGCGCCCGCTCGTCGCCGCCGCGCGCCCGCGCGATGGCGAAGTCGGCCGCCTGCTGGTGCGAGCGCAGCTCGCCCGGCTCGGACTCCAACGCGTAGTCGAAGACGTGCCTGAAGGCCGACCAGTGGTCGCGGGCCTGCCGGCCGATCTCGCCGGCGGCGGCGTGGGCGCCCCGGTGCGGCCGGCCGCCGATCAGCAGGGCGAGGCCCAGCCGGTGGCCGGTGAAGAGGTAGACCACGTCGTCATGGCCGCGCGCCACGCCCCGCCAGTGCTCGGCGAGCACCGCGAGGCGCATGTCGTTCTCGACCAGCACGGGCGGCGCGAGCCGCCGCCCCAGCTCGCCCCGCAGGTCGAGGCCGGTCCAGCCGGGCAGGACGGTGCTCTTGACCACGCGGCCCGCGTTGTCCACCACGCCGGTGGTGCCCACGCCGACGGCCGCCAGGCCGGCCATGGACAGCCCGGCCCCGTCGGCGACGGCGGAGACCAGGCCGGCGACGACGTCGAGGCGCTCGGCCGCGGTCATCGTCTCGTGGGTGGGCGCCTTGTGGGAGGCGACGACCTCGCCGTTGAGGTCGGCCACCATGGCGCGGACGTGGGAGGCGCCGATGCCGACCCCCGCCACGTGACCCGCCGACGCGCGGAAGCGGAAGCGGCGGGCCGGCCGGCCGCGCTGGCGGTCGCCCTGCTCCTCACCGCACTCCTCGGCCCAGCCCTCGGCGATCAGGTCCTCGACGATCACCTCGGCCGTCGGCCTGGAGACGCGGGCGGCCCGGGCCAGCTCGCTCAGCGTGGCGACCCCGGCCTCCCGCAGGATGCGCAGCACCGCGGCGGAGTTGAGCTTACGCAGCAGGGAGGCGTCGCCGCTCTGCTCTCGCACCGAACCTCCAGGGAAACCGTCAGATCGACATCCTACTTAACAAACTTGGTTACGTAATCACGGGGCGGCGGGCCGCCCCGGGAACACGCCGGGCAGCGGCGTGAAGCGAAGCTGTGGGGGCACTTAAGAATCCCTCGATGGACAGGTCCGGAGCCGGGGCGGCACAGTGCGTTAGGTTCGGGATGAGGGGGAATGTGCGATGAAAGCGCTGGTCAAGGAGAGGCCGGAGGCCGGACTCCGGCTGGTCGACGTACCGGAGCCGACGCCGGGGCCCGGCGAGGTGCTGATCAAGGTGCTGCGTACCGGCATCTGCGGAACCGACCTCCATATCCGGAAATTTGATGACTGGGCGCGTAACACCCTGAAGCTCCCCCTCATCGTCGGGCACGAGTTCAGCGGCGAGGTCGTCGAGACCGGCCCCGGGGTGGAGAACGTCGCCGTCGGCGACCTGGTCAGCGGCGAGGGCCACATCGTGTGCGGCCGGTGCCGCAACTGCATGGCCGGGCGCCGCCACCTGTGCCGCAACACCGTCGGCCTCGGCGTCCACCGCGACGGCGCGTTCGCCGAGTACGTCACGCTCCCCGCCGAGAACGCCTGGGTGCACCGCACCCCCGTCGACCCCGACGTGGCGGCCATCTTCGACCCGTTCGGCAACGCCGTCCACACGGCCCTGTCGTTCCCCCTGGTCGGCGAGGACGTGCTGATCACCGGCGCGGGCCCGATCGGGCTGATGGCGGCGGCCGTGGCCACCCATGTCGGCGCCCGCAACGTCGTCATCACCGACGTCAGCGACGAGCGCCTCGACCTGGCCGGCAAGCTCGGCGTCTCCCTCGCGCTGAACGTCGCGCGCGACTCCATCGCCGACGGCATGCGCCGCCTCGACATGCGCGAGGGCTTCGACGTGGGTCTGGAGATGTCCGGCAATCCGCGGGCCATGCGCGACATGATCGCGAGCATGACCCACGGTGGCAAGATCGCCATGCTCGGCCTGCCCGCGGAGGAGTTCGCGGTCGACTGGGCCACGGTCGTCACCTCGATGATCACCATCAAGGGCATCTACGGCCGTGAGATGTTCGAGACCTGGTACAACATGTCGGTCCTGCTGGAGAAGGGCCTCGACCTGACCCCGGTGATCACCGACCGGTTCCCGTACCACGAGTTCGACGCCGCCTTCGACACGGCCGCCAGCGGCCGCACGGGCAAGGTCATCATGGACTGGAGCGGAGGAGCTCGGCCGGAGAGCGCGAGGGACGAGCCAACGGAGGCCGAAGCGGCCGCGACCATGGACAGGAGTTGTGCTTGATGTTCACGAACGTGCGCGAGCAGTTGCGGACGACGCTCGACGAGATCACCGAGGCCGGGCTGCTCAAGCCCGAGCGCGTCATCAGCACCCCGCAGAGCTCCAACGTGCGCGTCGCCGGCAAGGAGGTGCTCAACTTCTGCGCCAACAACTACCTCGGCCTGGCCGACCACCCCGAGGTGGTCGCGGCGGCCAAGGAGGCGCTCGACCGGTGGGGCTTCGGCATGGCCTCGGTCCGGTTCATCTGCGGCACCCAGGAGGTGCACAAGGAGCTCGAAGGACGCCTGTCCGCCTTCCTCGGCATGGAGGACACCGTCCTGTACAGCTCGTGCTTCGACGCCAACGGCGGCGTGTTCGAGACGCTGCTCGACGCGCAGGACGCGGTGATCTCCGACGCGCTCAACCACGCGAGCATCATCGACGGCATCCGCCTGTCCAAGGCCCGCCGCCTGCGCTACGCCAACCGCGACATGGCCGAGCTGGAGTCCCGCCTCAAGGAGGCGGCCGACGCCCGGCGGCGGCTGATCGTCACCGACGGTGTGTTCTCCATGGACGGCTATCTCGCCCCGCTGCGGGAGATCTGCGACCTGGCCGAACGGTACGACGCCATGGTCATGGTGGACGACTCCCACGCCGTCGGCTTCGTCGGCCCGACCGGACGCGGCACGCCCGAGCTGCACGGCGTGACCGACCGGGTCGACATCATCACCGGCACCCTCGGCAAGGCGCTCGGCGGGGCCAGCGGCGGCTACGTCGCGGCCCGCAAGGAGATCTGCGAGCTGCTGCGCCAGCGGTCCCGGCCGTACCTGTTCTCCAACTCCCTGGCCCCCGTCATCGCCTCCGCCTCGCTGCGGATCCTCGACCTGCTGGAGACCACCGGCGAGGCACGCGAACAGCTGCGCGCCAACACGGCCCGTTTCCGGAGCGAGATGACCCGCAACGGGTTCGACATCCTGCCCGGCGACCACCCGATCGTCCCCGTCATGATCGGTGACGCGGCGAAGGCCGGCGCCATGGCGGAGCGGCTCCTGGAGCTGGGCGTGTACGTCATCGGGTTCTCGTACCCGGTGGTGCCGCACGGGCAGGCGCGCATCCGGGTCCAGCTCTCGGCCGCGCACTCGGCCGAGGACGTGGAGCGCGCCGTGGAGGCGTTCGTCCAGGCCCGCGGCTGACCGTCCCGGCCCCCCTTGCCCCGGAGCGGCCCCGCGGCTGACCGTCCCGGCCCTCGCCGCCGGAGCGGGCCCGCGGCCGGGCGGGCGTCGTAGGTATCCTCACCAGCGTGATAGACACGCGCCGGCTGCGCACGCTGCGCGCGGTGGCCGACCACGGCACGGTCACCGCCGCGGCGGCCACCCTGCACCTCACCCCCTCGGCCGTGTCGCAGCAGCTCGTCGCCCTGGAGCACGAGGTGGGGCACCGGCTGTTCACCCGCGACGGCCGCGGCGTGCGGCTCACCGCCGTGGGCACGATCATGCTCAGGCACGCGGACGAGGTGCTCGCCCAGCTCGAACGCGCCGAGGCGGAGGTGGCCGCCTACGCCAGCGGCGAGGCGGGCGAGGTCACCGTGGCCTGCTTCGCCACCGCGATCAGCGCCGTCCTCGCGCCCGCGGTGGCGGCGCTCCGGCTCAAGGCCCCGGCACTACAGGTCCGCGTCCGGGACGTGGAGGGCGACCAGGGGCTCGCCATGCTGCTCGACGAACGGGCCGACCTGGCCGTCGTCGTGGAGTACCGCGGCTGGCCGGACGCGGCGGACGGCCGCCTGTCCCGGGTCCCCCTGTACGCCGAGCCGTTCGACCTCGTCCTGCCCGACGACCATTCCCTGGCCACGCATCCCTCGACCGCCCGTCCCTCGACCGCGCATCCCTCGATCGCGGGACCGTCCGACGAGCCCGTGGCGCTCTCCGAGCTGGAGGGCGAGACCTGGATCGGCCCCCACCCCGGCAACCCGATCCGCGACGTGATCGCCTTCGCCTGCGAGCAGGCCGGTTTCACCCCCGAGTTCGCCCACTGCTCCGACGACTTCCGGGCCGTGGTGGCGCTGGTGGGCGCGGGCGCGGGGATCGCGCTCGTGCCCCGGCTGGCGCTGCGCGACATGACGCTGTCGGGAGTCACGGTACGGCCGGCGCCCGGACCGGAGCGGCGCGTCTTCGCCGCCGTACGCCGCGGCGCCGCCGCCCACCCGCTCCTCCGGCAGGTACTCGACACCCTGCGCGCCATCGCCCCGGCCTGAGGCCGCCTCCTCGCCATGTTGTTCCGATCTCCGTGAAATTCCGTGCCCGCCCGCGGACACGTACGTGATCGAGACCAACCAGCAGCACACCGACGAGGACGAAGTGGACGAAACCGATGAGCAGTCCCGGTTCGAGGCCGTGTACCGGCGCACGTACGAGCAGATCCTCGGCTACGTCATGCGGCGCTGCTCCTCTCCCGAGGATGCCGCCGACATCGTGGCCGAGACGTACGTGATCGCCTGGCGGCGCGTGAGCGAGCTCCCGCAGGGCGACACCGCCAAGCTGTGGCTCTACGGGGTGGCCCGGCGCGTCCTGGCCAACCACCGCCGCGGCGAGCGGCGCAGGGAGACGGGGCACGCTGAGCTGACCGCCGAGACCCGGCGCCGCTACGCCATGGCCGCCCCCAGCAGGTACGACCACGTGGACCAGGCCATGAACGCGATCTCCGACGACGACCGCGAGCTGCTGGCCCTGTCCGTCTGGGAGGAGCTGGACCCCGGCCAGATCGCCGCGGTGCTCGGCTGCTCGCGCAACGCCGTCCGCATCCGGCTGCACCGCGCCCGCAAGCGTTTCGCCCGGGCTCTGAAGGATGCCCGCCCGGCGGCCTTCCACCCGCGACCACTGACCAACGAGGAGTCACGATGAGCAAGGACCAGGTGTTCAGGGAACGGGCCAGAGTGCTGGACACGGACCTGTCCGGCAGCGCGACCACCGCGGGGGCGGACGCGCTGCTGACCGAGATCTTTCAGGTGGAGCGGACCCCGGCCCCGGTGGTCCGGCGGACCCGCCGCGTGCCGGCTCCGAGCCGCCTCCTGCTGGGCCTGGCGGCCTCGGTCGTCCTGGCCGGCGCCTTCGTCGTCGGGCCGTCCCTGTTCAAGGAGTCGGGACAGGTGTACGCGAGCCAGGCCGTCACGATCGACCGCGACGGCGACGAGTACGTCTTCTACATCACCGACGGCGATCCCGACCCGGCCGAGCTGCAGAAGGCCTTCCAGAAGGTCGGCCTGGACAACGTGAAGGTGGAGCTGATTCCCGTGTCGCCGCGGCAGCGAGAGCCCGTCGTCGGCTGGGAGGCCTCGGATCCGGGCAGCCGGATGAGCTCCACCACGTCCGACTGCAAGGTGCGGGTCGAGGGGTGCCTGACGGCCTTCAACGTCACGGCCGACCTCAAGGGACCGGCGAAGCTGCAGTTGGGCCGGCCGGCCAAGCCCGGTGAGAAGTACGCCTACCCCATCGACGCGACCGTGTCGGGCGAGGCCATGGCCGGGACCACGATCGGGGGACTCACGGTGGCCGAGGCGGTGCGCGTCGTGCGCGAGCACGACCTGAAGGTGACCTACCAGCTCCGCTGGCCGCTGCACGAGGGAGTCGGTTATCGGGCGGAGGAGCAGGTCCCGGCCTCCCGGGTCGATCCGGGCTGGAAGGTGGCGGAGGCGGAGAGCTACAACGACGGGGCGATCGTCCTGAGCGTCGAGCCCGGCCCGGGCGCCACCCCGCCGCCCGGCTACTGACCGTCCGGCCGCCCGGGCGCGATCGCGCGCCCGGGCGGCTGCGGCCCGGGCGAGATCCCATGCCCGGGCCGCGGGAGGCCCGGCCGCGCGAGGGGAGCCCTTTCCCCGCGCGGCCGGACGTGCGGACGGTGTCACCCGATGGCGTACGCCCGGGTGATGGTCTGCGTCACCTGGTCACCCGCCGCGTCCGTGACCTTGGCGCGCAGCGAGACGAACCCGGGCGCGGCCGGGTTCGCGACCCTGGCCGTCCATCCGGAGCCGGAGCGGACCAGCCGGACCGGCCGCCAGCTCGCCCCGTCGTCGAAGGACGTCTCCACCGTGATCGACGTAGCACGCGCCGCGGGGGCGCCGGGGTTGCGCTGGAGGCTGACCGGGATCACGGTCGTGGACCCCGGCTTGGCGCGGTTGTGGTCGTCGAGGCCCTCGGGGAGGTAGCGGACCGCGGTGAGGGGCAGCGGCCGGGCCTTGTCCGTCCGCTCCGACCGGAACGTCCAGGCCGCCTCGACCTTCGTGGACAGGGCCGACGGCCGCTGCGCCGACGCGGTCAGCGTGTAGGTCGCCGCCTCGGCGGGCAGCCGGGCCTTCAGCAGGCACTTCTCGGGCTCCATGGGCACGCAGCCCGCCAGGTCCGCCTCGGCCAGCGCCTCGGCGCCGCGGGTCAGAGCGAGTTTCCCGGTGGTGGTGGAGTCACCGCCGTTCAGTCCTGCCCTCCCGGCGGTGAGAAGGCCGTCGGCGGTGAAGCGCAGCCGGTCGCCGTCGCGGTCGCCGGCCGGCGTGCCGAACGCGGGACCGGTCACGGCGTCGTTCCACACCTCGGCGACCGGCCGCCGCCCGAGCACCTCACTGTGACCGGCCACCGTGTGGGTGCCGGTCTCGATCTGCGTGGTCCAGGCGAAGCCGGGAGTGCGGTAGTGCGTCATGGTCGCCGGCAGGTCCGTCTCGGGGCTGCTGGAGATCCACACATCCGTCCAGGGGGCGCCAGGGAACTGCGGCCCCACCGACGTCCTGGCCTTGGCGGCGCCGCCCGGTGCACGGTAGGCCGCGCTCACCTTGACCAGCTCGCGGGTCCGCGCCCTGTAGGTGGGGTCGTCCGGGATCCCGCCGACCTCGTAGTCGACGAGGTCGTAGCGGTACGGGCTCGGCTTGGCGTCCTTCTTGTGCCAAACGGTGGTGGACATGTATCGCAGGCCGGGCTGACGTACGGGGAACACGTAGTAGCCCCGGCTCTGGCCGAAGGAGATCCAGGCCGTGTTCCAGGCCCCGTTGGCCAGCGTGAAGGCGATGAGACGGTCGCGCTCGGCCGTCGGCTCGTCCACCGTGAACTCGACCTTCTTGGCCTCACGCACGTCGAACGTCAGTTCACGGTCCGCGCTGTCGATGGTCACGGATCGGTGCCCGAAGGCGGCGTAACCACCCCAGAGGTCGACGTAGAGATTCCACTCACCCTTCGGCAGCCGGACCGTGGCCTTGCCCTGACCATCGAAGGCCAGCAGACGCCGGTCGCCGGTCTTGTCGTAGGCCTCACCCGAGACGCGGACGTCGGGCGGGTTGCCCTCCGGGTCGACGGTCTTGACGGTGAGGTTGTAGGACTCCGGCTCGACATAGGCGCCGGCCAGGGTGCGGATGACGGTGTCGCCGGACCGGGCGGTCACGACGCCGGGATAGTCGCCGGGCGCCCTGCCCTCCCCCCGGATCGTGAGCTTGACCGACGCCTCTCCCTTCGCGGGCACCACCAGGCTCTGGGCTCCGAGCTCCAGCACCTCGCTGTCCTCGCCGAGGTCCAGCGTGACCGGGGTGTCACCGGCGTTGGCGTACGTGATGTCCTTGGTCACCACCCGCTCACCGGTGCCGTCCCAGGGGAAGGCGGCCCAGACGTTCGGCGTCGCCGCCGTCACCTGCTGGGCCAGCGTGCGGACCAGGTCGACCCGCCCGGCTCCCTCCTGGTACGGCGTGGCGCCCTCCTGGGGCGCGGCGCTGCCGATGAGCGCCGCCTTCAGGCGCTGACCACTCCAGTCCGGGTGCCGCTGGGCGAGGATCGCGGCGGCTCCCGCCACGTGCGGGGCGGCCATCGACGTGCCGCTGTGGGCGACGTACGGGCCGTCGGCCGTGCCCGCGGCGGCCGCGGCCGTGATCTCGACACCGGGAGCGGTGAGATCCGGCTTGATGGCATGGTCACCGCTGCGAGGGCCCGCGCTGGAGAAGGGCGCCATCCGGTCGTCCCGGTCGACGGCGCCGACGGTGAGGGCGGCGTCGGCGCTGCCGGGGCTGTTCACCGTGCCGGGCAACCCGTCGTTACCGGCGGCGATGACGAACAGCACGCCGGTCCGCTCCGACAGCGTGGCGACCGCCTGCTCCAGGGGGTCGAGCTCCGGCGTGTCCGGCGCGCCGATGCTGAGGTTGACCACCTTGGCCTTCACCTCAAGGGCGGCCCACTCCATGCCCGCCAGGATGGCCGAATCGGCCGGACCGCGGACGCCGCCCACCTTGCCGAGCGCGATCTTCGCATCCGGCGCCACTCCCCGGTACTTCTCCCCCGCGCCCGCGACGATCGACGCCACGTGTGTTCCGTGGCCGAGGTTGTCACGGATGTCAGGCTCCTCGCTGAAGTTCCGCGACTGCGTGACCACGTCCTTCAGATCCGGATGGTCCGGGTCATAGCCGGAGTCCAGGACGGCCACCGTGACGCCCTTGCCGGTGAAGCCCTGCTTCCACGCCTCCGTCGCGCCGATCTGCTTGACGCTCCGGTCGAGGGTGAAGGGACGCCGCCCGTCCAGCCACAGTTTCGTCCGCCCCGCGGACAGGGTCCGGGCGCCGGACGCCAGGCTCTTCCACGTCTCGGCCGCGTTCGCCTTGGGCACCTGCACCGCGGCCATGCCGAGGGCGGACATACGCCGGGTCTGACGGGCGCTCCGGAGCGCGGGCACGTCCCCCTGGGCCGACTGCGTGATCAGCGGGATGTCGCCCCGCTGCGCGTCGCCGTACTCCCATTCCAGAAGCTGCGTGACGTCGAACAGCCGCTCGTCCAGGACGCCCTGGGCCACCAGCGGACGGGCGTCGGACGGGTAGACGTACAGGTGTCCGTCGCGGCGCTGGCTGGCGTAGGACGCCTGTCTGCCCGGTCCCGGCTCCACCCGGTGCCCGGCGGCGGTGACGACGACCTTGTCGCCGGTGATCAGCGTCACCGTGCCGGTCCGCTCGTTCACCGGCCGATCGGCCGCAGCGGCGGCGGGCGTCGGGGACGTCGCAGGTGTTGCGGGCGTCGCGGCGATGGACGTCGCGGGCGTCGGGGACGTCGCGGGCGTCGCGGCGGCGGGCGCCTGGGCGGCCGTGACACCGGCCGATCCGGCCAGAACGGCGGCCACCAGGCCCTTGCCTAACCTCATGCGCTTCCTCTCCATCGGCTGCATGAAACGGTCGCCGCCGACGACGCTCGGGCGCGTACGGCGGCAACGCATGAGCAAATGTCCGGATACGGGGAGCTGTTACAGGAGCTGCCGTGAAGGCAGAGACGATGTGCTTCCTGTGAAACAGAGCCGCCGAGCCGGACATCTGCTGTGATGTGTCCAAACAACGGAAAGAAGGCGACATCGGGCCTCCTGCGCCGGAGCAACGCTTCGAGCGGCTCTACCTGGCGCACTATCCCGCCATCGCCGCCTACGTCACGCGACGTACCGAGTCCACGGACGACATCGCCGACGTGATCGCCGAGACGTTCACGACCGCCTGGCGCCGGCTGGACGACGTCCCCCAGGGGGACGAGGCCCGGCTGTGGCTGTACGCGGTCGCCCGGCGTGTCCTCGCCAACCACTTTCGCGCCGAGGAGCGCCGCTCGGCGCTGGCCGCGCGGCTGCGCGAGGAGCTGGCCACCTGGTCCCGGCCCGCGGCGGACCGGGACGGCGACGCCACCTACCAGGCGTTCCGGCGCCTGTCACCCGACGACCGGGAGCTGCTCACCCTCGTCGGCTGGGAAGGACTGAGCAGCGCCGAGATCGCCAAGGTGCTGGGCTGCTCGCGCGGAGCCGCGCGCCTGCGCCTGCACCGCGCCCGCAAGCGGCTGGCCAAGGAACTGGCCGCCGCCGACCTCGACCTCACCACTTACGGCCTGCGCGCCGTCGCACTCGCGGAAGGAAGATCGTGAACGACGTGGACCGCGTCATCGCCCACCTGTCCCCCGGCGCCGGGCCCGGCATGACCGAGGGAGCCCACGCGCTGATGCGCGACATCATGGCCGCCGAGCCCACCACCGCCAGGGCCGCCGCACCGGCCGGGCGGCGCGGGCGCCGGTCACTGGTCCTGCGCGCCGCGGTGCCGGGCGTGGCGCTGCTGGCCGCCGCGTTCATCGGGCTGAGCTGGATGCTGCCCGCCGGGCTCGGCCTCGGTCCGGGGACGGCCGCGGCGCTCGACATCAAGAAGGAGGACGGCTACTACGTCATCGAGATCAAGGACCTGTACGCCGACTCCGCCACCTACGAGGCGCAGCTCCGTGACGCCGGCCTGGACGTGACCCTCGACGTCATCCCCTCGACCCCGTCCTGGGTGGGCTCCATCTTCCCCACCTCGCCCACCGAGAACCGGTATCTCGACGAGATCAAGACCATCGACCAGCCGGGGGGCTGCGACAAGATGGGCGGCTGCCCGCTCGGGGTGAAGATCCCGGAGAACTTCCAGGGGCCCGCCGAGATCACGATCGGGCGCGAGGCCAAGCCCGGTGAGCCATTCGAGAACGGCACCACGATCGACGGTCTGGGCGAGCCGCTGCACTGCATGCCCTACGTCGGCCGCACCGTGGCCGAGGTGCGCGGCATGCTGCAGGAGCGCGGCGTGACCATCCAGAACTTCACGGACATGGACCCGGAGACCGGAGGGACGAAGGAGTCGGTGCCGGACTCGTGGCTGGTGGAGAGCGGCAGCATGACGGAGCCGGGCAAGGCGACCCTGGACGTGTACGAGGGATCCGCGCCGCAGGAGCCGGGGGGCCGCCGCGGCGAGAACTGCCCGACCTCCTAGGACCGCCGGGTCACCGACCGACCTCTCGGGTACGCGAGATGGCCTTGAGCAGGCGAGGTCGCCGATCGGGCTTCCGACCACACGACGGTCGCCGATCGTCTTCCTTCCCGGCGTACGAGTGCCGCCGCCCGCACGGGGCCCAGGCGGCGGCACTCACCACGCGGCACTCACCACGCGACGCTCAGCTCGCGACGCTCAGCTCGCGGCCGCGGCGAGCAGGACGCGGGCCAGCTCGCGCGGCTGCGAGAACATCGGCCAGTGGCCCGTGTCCATCTCGACCAGCCGCCACCGGTCACCGGTCAGCAGCAGCGCGACGTCGGGGCTCGGCTCGTCGCCGTCGAGCAGGCACTTGACGTACGTGGCGGGCAGCTCGCCGAGGGGCTTGGCCAGCGTGGCCGGCTCGGTGAGCGTGGCGCCCGGATGGGGCGTCGAGGCGGTCACGATCCGGTCGATCTGCTCGTCGGTCAGGCCATGGCCCGCGTAGTCGGGCGCGGTCAGCGGCGCCCAGAAGCCGTCGTTGGCGGCGATGGAAGCCTCCATCATCGCGCGGCCCTCCTTCCAGGGGGACACGAACGACTCGCCGTGGGCCGGCACGTTGGAGTCGACGAAGACCACGTGCGACAGCCGGTCGCCGATGCGCTCGGCGGCCTGGCCGACCGGGATTCCGGAGTAGCTGTGGCCGACCAGGACGACCTCGCGCAGGTCGAGCCGCTCGACCTCGGCGACGATGTCCTCGACGTGGGTCTGTTGACCGGCCGGCACGCCCCGCTTGTCGGCGAGCCCGGACAGCGTCAACGGGTGGGCGCCGTGACCCGCCGCGCGCAGCTCGGGCACCACGTCGTCCCATGCCCACGCTCCGAGCCAGGCCCCCGGCACTAATACGAATTCCGCCATGGGCGGCACGGTATCGGACCCCTCCGACAGTTTCCCGGCACGCCCACGACGCCCCGTCACCGCGGCAGGGTCACGGTGACCTCCAGGCCGCCGTCCGGCAGGGCGCTCAGGTGCAGCGTGCCGTGGTGGGCCTCGGCGATGGCGGCGACGATCGACAGGCCGAGGCCCAGGCCGTCGCCCATGGCCCGGCGGCCGGTCTCCAGGCGCTGGAACGGCTGCAGGAGCGTGTCCACCCGGTCCGGCGGGATCACGGGACCGCTGTTGGAGACCCGGAGCACGGCCCGGCCGGCCTCCACGCCGGTGGTCACCCTGATCCAGCCGCCCGGGACGTTGTGCCGGGCGGCGTTGCCGAGCAGATTCGCCACCAGCCGCTCGACCAGGGCCCGGTCACCGGCCGCCGGCGCGGCCCGCAGGTCCGCCTCCACACGCGGCCCGTGACCGGCGTCGCCCAGACCCGCCTCCACACGCGGCCCATGTCCGGCGTCGCGCAGGGCCGCCTCCACACGCGGGTCAGGATCGGTGGCACGTGGTTCGGCCTCTGCGTCCGGGCGGGGATCGGCGGTGCCGCCCGGGCCGTCGAGGGCCTGCCGGGTGATCTCCGCCAGGTCCAGGGGCCTGCGCCGTTCCGGCCCCTGGCGGCTGCGGGCCAGCGTCAGCAACGCCTCGATCAGCCGTTCCTGGTGCTTTCCCGCGGCGAGCAGCCGTTCCACGACGGTACGCAGCGCCGCGGCGCCGGCGTCCGGGTCGGCGAGCGCCACCTCGGCCATGGCCCGCTGCAACGTCAGCGGCGTGCGCAGCTCGTGGGAGGCGTTGGCGACGAACGCCCGCTGCGCCGTGAACGCCGACTCCAGCCGGTCCAGCAACGCGTCGAACGTGTCGGCCAGCTCCTTGAGCTCGTCGTCGGGCCCGGTCGCGGACAGCCGCCGGTCGAGCCGGTCGGCCGTGATGTGCCGGACGGTGGCCGTCATGCGGGCCAGCGGGCGCAGCACCCGCCCCGCCACGTACCACCCGAGCGCCGTGGACGCGAGCGCCATGACCGGCAGCGCCACGAGCGAGTTGACCAGGAGCCGGCGCAGCTCGGCGTCCCGCGGCACGTCGGCGACCACCGCCGGCGGCACGGGGGCCGTCCCGCCCGGTGGCGCGGGGGCGGCGGGCGGGACCGGGAACGGCGAGTACTCGACCAGCACGTACAGGAGGGTGATCAGCGCCGTCCCGGCCAGCAGGAACAGCCCGGCGTACAGCAGCGTCAACCGCAGCCGGACGGACCACCGGGGCGGTCTCACGCCCCCGCCCGGATGCGGTAGCCGGCCTGCTGCACCGTCTCGATCAGGGGCGGGTCGCCGAGCTTGCGCCGCAGCCGGCTGACCGTGACCTTGACGGTCTGCGTGAACGGGTCGGCGAACTCGTCCCACGCCCGCTCCAGGAGCTGCTCGGCCGACACGACCGCGCCCCGCGCCGACAGCAGCAGCTCCAGCACCGCGAACTCCTTGGGGCTGAGCGCCAGCCGCCGCCCGTCGCGGGTGGCGATCCGGGCTGCCGGGTCGAGACGCAGGCCCTCGTGGACGAGCACCGGCGGCAGCGCGGGCTGCGACCGCCGGGCCAGCGCCCTGATCCGGGCGACCAGCTCGGCGAACGCGAACGGCTTCGGCAGGTAGTCGTCGGCGCCGAGCGCCAGCCCGGTCACCCTGTCGTCGATCGTGCCGGCCGCGGTGAGCATGAGCACCCGCGCCGGGTGGCCCGCGCGGGCCAGGGACGCGCACACCTCGTCGCCGTGGACGCCCGGCAGGTCGCGGTCGAGGACGACGACGTCGTAGTGGTTCGCGGCGGTGCGCTCCAGCGCCGCCGCGCCGTCGAGCGCCACGTCCACCGCCATGCCCTCCCGGCGCAGCCCGGCGGCGACCGTCCGGGCCAGTTCCTCGTGGTCTTCGACGATCAGCACCCTCATGGTGCAGCCAGCATGCCGCGCCATCGGTTACAGCGGGGTAACCGCCGCCGTTCCGGTCCGGCAACCGGGTCCCGTCTTCACTGGGCTCCACCGGTCGAGACAGGAGGAACCATCATGATCAGCAACACCACGCTCAGGGTCGGGATCGTCGCCGCCGCCGTCTCCGTCGTGGCGGCGGTGACGGCCACGGCGGCGCCGACGGGCGGGGACGGCAACGCGTTCACCGCCCACATGCGCACCCACGGGCCGCCGGACGCCCCCGCCGCTCCGCCCGCCCTCGTGCGACCCTGATCCCCTTCGCCAGGAAGTCACCAGAGATGTCACACATGACCCGGTACGGACACTGACCATCACGTGACACTCCCGAACCGGAAGGACGACGACGTGGGACCACCCGAGCCCCGCCGCCGTTTCGAGCAGATCTACACGGAGCACTACGCGGCCGTCGCCGCCTACGTGCGGCGGCGCGCCGACTCGCCGGACGACATCGCGGACCTGCTGTCGGAGACCTTCACCACCGCCTGGAGGCGGCTCGGCGAGGTGCCGGCCGGCGACCGTGCCCTGTTCTGGCTGTACGGCGTGGCCCGGCGCACCCTCGCCAACCACCGCCGCGGCGAGACCCGCAGGACGGCGCTGACCCGGCGGCTGGGCGAGGAGCTGGCCACCTGGGCCGGGTCCCCGGCGGACCGGGCGCCCCGGGCGGCGCGCGCGGCTTTCCTGCGCCTGTCGGACGACGACAGGGAACTGCTGGCGCTGGCCGGCTGGGAGGGCCTGGGCAGCGCCGAGATCGCCAAGGTGCTGGGCTGCTCCCGCATCGCGGCCCGCCAGCGCCTGCACCGCGCACGCAAACGGCTCGCCGCCGAGCTGGCCGCCGCCGACGAGGACCTCACCGAATACGGCCCGCGGGCCGTCCGTCTCGCCAAGGAGAGCGCGTGACCACCCACCTGGACGACGTCGTCGAGCGGCTGGCGCCCGCCCCCGTGCCCGCGGCGCCGCTCACTCCGCTCGCGCGGGACCTGATGAACGAGATCATGGACGCCGCCCCGGAGCCGGCCGCCCAGCCTCGGCGGAGGTGGCGCCCGCTCGTCGCGCTGCCGGTGGCCGCGGCCGTCGCGGCGGCGGCCTGGATCATCCCGTCGGCCCTGAACAGCACGCCCGCCGCCGCACTGGACATCCAGGAGGAGGGCGGCTACTACGTCATCGAGGTCAAGGACCTGTACGCCTCCCCGAAGGTGTACGAGACCCAGCTCAAGAACCTCCACCTGAACGTGGACCTGCGCGTCGTGCCGGCCACGCCGAGCTTCGAGGGCGAGCTGAGCATGGACACGCCCGACTGGAAGCCGATGACGCCCTTCCCGTACCCGGACAAGATCATGAGCATCGACCGGCCCGAGGGCTGCGTCGGCGTGGGCCGCACCTGCCCGATCGGCCTCAAGATCGCCAAGGACTTCACCGGCTCGGCCGGCGTGCGACTCGGCCGCGCGGCCCGCCCCGGCGAGAAGTACGAGATCATCGGCTCCCTCACCTCCGTCCGCGAGCCGATGAACTGCGCGCCCTTCTACGGCCGGCCCGTCAGGGAGGTGCGCGCCGAGCTCAGGAAGCGGGGCGTGACCGTCGACGAGTACGCCATCCGCAAGCCAGGCCAGCGGGGCAAGGACGCGCAGGTCACGACGAGCGTGCCGGACTCCATGTACGTGCGCTGGGGCGGCCTGAGCAGCTACGGCCACGCCCTCCTGGTGGTCAGTGCGGAGCCGATGCCCGACGCCCTGGTGAAGGAGCTGCTCGTGAAGGACGGATGCCCGACGTCATGAACCGGGCGGGGGGCTCATCGCGCTCCTGTCGCTGGGGTGCGGGGCCGTGTGGCGGCCGCCCGGGTCAGGCCCGGGCCCGCTCGACGGCGTCACGGAAGCGGGTGTACGCGTCGAGCTCCGCCTCCACGGGCCGGAGGACGTACTCGGCGCCCACCTCGCCGATGGCGGCGCGCATCGCCTTGGCCGTACGGCGGGCACGACGCCGGCCACCCGCCCACGCCGCCAGCCGGGACAGCAGCGCCACCAGAATCCCGGCCAGCGCTCCCCCGGCGAGCAGGACGGTCGGCCACGGCACCACCCCGAGCGTGGGCACCGGCAGCTCCGGCAGCCGCAGGTAGTCCAGCCCGAACAGCACACCGAGCCAGAGCGCCCCCACCAGCATCGTGGCGAACACCAGCCACTGCACCGCCCCGACGGCCTTCCACCAGCGGGGCGGCCGGGCCGCCTGGACGGACGTCCGCCCCACGGCCCGGTCCACGGCGTCGGCCAGCTCGCCGGAGCGCGCCCGCGCCGCCCGCCGCACCGCTGCCTCCCAGGGAACGGGCAGCCCGGTCCCGGCGGCCTCGCCGACGTCGCGGACCGCGGTCTCGACCCGCGCCTTCTGCACGGCGGAGGCGGCGGGCAGGGACGTACGGCCCACGATCTCCTGACCCTCGCCGCGCAGGGCGGGCGTTGCGGCGGCGGGCGTCCCGCCTTGCGCCACGATCGCGCCTCCAGCGCCCGTGGTACCGCCAGGAGTGCCTCCTGCAGCCGTGGTGCCGCCGCCTCTGCCGTTCCGTGTGCTCGTGCCGTTCCGTGTGCCGGTGCCCACGCCGGTGCCGAGGCGGAGGCGGCGCAGGGGGTCGGGTCTGAGGCGGCGGATCCACCGGGTGACCGGCCAGCCGGTGGCGACCACCGCCCGGTGCCGGTGCCCCTTCGCCACGGCCTCCAGCACGAGCGGCACCCCGGCCGCCTCCTCCAGCGCCACCGTCAGCCGTCGCCCCAGCCGCGCCGAGACGTCCTCGCCCGCGGGCGCCTCCGGCAGCTCGGCCGAACGCGTGATCTCCCTGCCCGCCGCCAGGACCCCGCCCCACTCACCAGGCTCCTCCGCCCGGGCCCGCCCCGCTGACGTCTCCCCTCCAGAGGGCTCACCCTCCGGTTCCTCCCCCGCCGCACGCGTCGCGCCGGACACGCCCGTCGAGGTGCTCGCCGCCCCGGCGCCCGAGAGACCCGCCGATGAAGCAGCGAAGCCCCCCTCGTCCCCGCTCGTACGCCCCAGGCCCTCGCCGGAAGCCGGGGTGGCCGGCGCCCCGGACGCTCCATGTGCGCCAGTCGTCCCCGTGCCCCGCGCGCCCGGCGTCCCCGGTACGTCCGCGGAGGCGAGCGCCGGGGCGGCAGGGGCGTGCCGGTTCTCCCCCGCGAAGGCGGGGACCTCCGGAGGGTTGACCGAAGCCGCCGCCAGCAGGTCGGCGGCGGTGGTGACGTCGGCCGCCAGGCGGGACGCCCAGGCGCGCCGGTCGGCGACGCGCCGCGCCAGGAGCGCGCGCAGCTCCGCGAGGCCCCGACCCGTACGGGCCGAGGTGGCGAGCACGGGCACGCCCTTCAGACCGTCCTCGTCCAGCAGGCGCCGCACGTCGCCGAGGCAGCGGTCCACGGCGTCGGGCGGCAGCCGGTCGGCCTGGTTGAGCGCCACGACCATCACGTCGCGGTGCCCCGACAGCGGGCGCAGGTAGCGCTCGTGGAGTGCCGCGTCGGCGTACTTCTGCGGGTCCACGACCCACACCAGCAGGTCGACCAGCTCGACGAGGCGGTCCACCTCCAGGCGGTGGCCGAGCTGGATGGAGTCGTGGTCGGGAAGGTCGAGGAGGATGAGTCCGGACAGATCGGGCTCCGTCGGGGACCCCGAAGGGACGCCCGCCTGGTAGCGGGTGAAGACGTCCAGCCAGTCCAGGAGCGGGCCCGCGGCGCCCGCGGCGCCGTCCCACACCGCCGCCTGCACCGCCGACGTCGTCGGACGCGTGACGCCCACCGTCGCCACCTCGGCCCCCGCCAGGGCGTTGAACAGCGACGACTTCCCGCTCCCCGTGGCCCCGGCCAGGGCGACGACCGTGTGCTCGGCCGACAGGCTGCGGCGCGCCCCGGCCCGCTCGGCCACGACGCGCGCTGCCCCCACCACGCCGCCCGGCAGCCGTCCCTCGGCCAGCGTGGCCGCCTCCAGCAGGGCGTCCAGCCGGGAGTCCAGCGACGGCCCCTCCTTACGGCGCAGCAGCCTCATCCCCCGCCTCCCGACGAACCCGGCCGCGAAGCCCCCGGCGCATCCGGCCGCCAAGCCGCCGGTGAAGCACCCGGCGCGTCCGGCTGCCAAGTCCCCGGTGCGTCCGGCCGTGCAGCATCCGGCGCGTCCGGGAGTTCCGCGCGGTGCGCGCGCACCGCGCCCGCCGCCTCCAGCAGGGCGTCCGCCGTGCCCGGCGGCGGCTCGATCGGCTCCAGCAGCGCCGTGTACCGGGCCGCCTCCTCGTCCATCAGCCCTCGCACCCGTTCCCGCAGGTCCTCCCGCGCCCGGACCGTCAGCGTCCGCACCGCCTGGTCACCGAAGATCGCCTCCAGCAGCTTCTGCGACAGCACGCTGGTGCCGCCCGCGATGCCCACCTCGATGCCGGTCAGCCCGCCCGTCGAGGCGAACACCGCCAGCATGATCAGCAAGCCCGCCCCGTTCACCCCGAACGACGCCAGCCGCGCCGTCGTACGCCTCTCACCGCCTTCCTGTCGTACGAGGTCCATCACGAACTCCTGCCACCCCCGCACCGCCGCCTCGGCCCGCTTGCCCAGGTCCGGCGAGGCGCGGCCGAGCCGGGCGGCCTCGACGGCGCCGATCCGCTCGATGATCCCGGGCCCGCCGGGCGCGGCGGACCAGCCGTCCAGCGCCCGCTCGGCGGCGGCGTCGGCGGCGCCCCTGATCAGCGTCTCCACCCCGCTCTCCAGCGCGTCGCGCAGCTCGACGGCGGGCACGCGGCCGGTGAAGAACGCCACGAGCCGGTCGCGCAGCCAGCCCACCCGGCTCTCCAGCGACCGCATGAGGTCGCCGGTGCCGATGAAGTCCTGCCAGCGGGCCAGCACCTCGCCGCGCAGCAGCGAGCCGTCGCGCATGCCCTCGTCGAAGTCGGCCATCGCGCCCGCGTACGCCCCGGACACGATGGAGCGCAGCCCGTCGAAGCCCGCCTGCTGCCGCCGCACGGCCTCGGCCAGCTCGGGCACCCGTGCCGCCAGGCTGTCGAGCGCCCCGGACAGCGTCTGCCGCACGACCCGGGCCCGTTCGGCGGCGTCGTCGGCCAGCCCGGCCAGCCAGGCGGCGATCGGCTCGACGAGCGCGGCGGGCAGCCGCGCCTTCTCCGACGGCAGCGCCGCCTCCGGCACGGTGAACAGCCGGGTGCCGTCGAGCCCGTTGGCGACGAGGAGGCGTTCGAGGTCGCGGGTGACCGGCTCGGCGGCCTCCGGGGGCACCCGGTCGAGGACGACGGCCAGCGCGGTGCTCCGCTCCCGGGCCAGGCGCAGGAAGCTCCACGGCACCTCGTCGGCGTAACGGGCGGCGGTCGTGACGAACAGCCACAGGTCGGCGGCGGCGAGGAGCTGCGCGGCCAGCTCCCGGTTGGCGGTCACCACGGAGTCGATGTCGGGCGCGTCCAGCAGGGCCAGCCCGGCCCCGAGCGCGCCGGAGGTGACGACGCGCAGCGCGCCCGCCGGGCCGCCGCTCCCGTGGCCGGGGCCGCCGGCCCGCGACAGCCCGGGCAGCACGTTCGGCCCCATGAACCAGTCGTGGTCGGCCGGGCTGGCCACGAGCGTCGGCACGAGCGTGGTGGGGCGCAGCACGCCGGGCTCGGCCACGTCGGCCCCGACCAGCGAGTTGACCAGCGTGGACTTGCCCGCCCCGGTGGAGCCGCCCACGACGGCGAGCAGCGGCGCGTCGATGGCGCGCAGGCGCGGCAGGAGGTAGTCGTCGAGCTGCCCGCTCATCTCCCTGAGCAGCCGGCGGTCCTCCTCGGCACGGCCGATGGCCAGCGGGAACAGCTCGCCGTCGAGCCGGCGCCGCAGCGCCTCCAGCGCACCAGGCAGGTCCATGTCCTGAAACTAGCCCGCAGGCGGCTCCCTAAGCACATATCCGACACTCCGCAGCGTGTGGATCAGCCGCGGCTCGACGGCGTCGACCTTGCGCCGCAGGTAGGAGACGTAGGACTCGACCACGCCGGCGTCGCCGCCGAAGTCGTAGTTCCACACGTGGTCGAGGATCTGCGCCTTGGACAGCACGCGCCCGGCGTTGGACATGAAGTAGTGCAGCAGCTTGTACTCGGTCGGCGACAGCCGCACCGGCTCCCCGCCGCGCCACACCTCGCGCGCGTGCTCGTCCAGTTCGAGGTCGGCGACCTTCAGCCGGGTGGCGGGCGCGTTCTCGCCGCGCGTGCGGCGCAGCACCGCGCGGATGCGGGCCTGCACCTCCTCCAGGCTGAACGGCTTGGTGACGTAGTCGTCGCCCACGCCGAGCCCGGCGATCTTGTCCTCGGTGGCGTCGCGGGCGGTGAGGAACAGCACGGGAGCGGTGATCCGCCTGGCCACCTCGAACCCGTCGAGGTCGGGCAGCATCACGTCGAGCACGACGAGGTCGGGCGAGGCGCGTTCGGCCACCTCGACGGCCTCGTAGCCGTCGGCGGCGGTCAGCACCTCGAACCCGGAGAAGCGCAGGCTGGCGGACAGCAGATCCCTGATGCTGGGCTCGTCGTCCACCACCATGATCAACGCTTCGGGTGTGGTCACCTCCATAGCGTTACCCAGGGAGCTGAGGAATAGCTGAAGGGTCACTCCAAGGCGAGTGGGAGTTCGACGCGGAAGGTGCAGCCCGCGCCGACCGCGGTGGTCAGCGTGACGGTTCCGTCGTGGGCCTGGACGAGGGCCTGCACGATGGCGAGGCCGAGGCCGCTGCCCCGGTCGTCGCCGGCCCGCCGCCGCGAGCGGGCGCTGTCGGCCCGGTAGAAGCGCTCGAAGACCCTCTCGGCCTGCTCGGGCGGGAGTCCGGGGCCCTTGTCGGCGACCTCCAGGAACAGGGTCTCCGCGCCGGCGCCGACGCGGATGGCGACCGGGGCCCCCTGGTCGGTGTGGACGAGCGCGTTGGTGACCAGGTTGCCGATCACCTGGCGCAGGCGCACCTCGTCGCCGGAGACGATGAGGGCGGCGCCGCCGACGACGTCGAGGGTGATCAGCCGGTCGGGCTGCAGGATGCGGGCGTCGTGGACGGCGTCGGCGGCCAGTGCCAGCATGTCCACCGGCCGCATGCTGAGCGGCCGCTGCTGGTCGACGCGGGCGAGCAGCAGCAGGTCGTCCACGAGCAGGCTCATCCGGCCGGCCGCCTTCTCCACGCGCTGCATGAGCTCGGCGGGGTCGGCGCCGGGGTTCTGCCGGGCGTACTCGGCGAAGCCGCGGATGGAGGTGAGGGGTGTGCGCAGCTCGTGGGAGGCGTCACCGACGAACTGGCGCATGCGGTCCTCGGAGCGGCGCGCCGCCGCCTCGGAGGCGGAGCGGGCGGCGAACGCGGCCTCGATCTGCGCCAGCATGCCGTTCAGCGAACGGGCCAGGCGGCCGACCTCGGTACGCGGGTCGCCGTCGGGCACGCGCCGGCCCAGCTCGCCGTCGGCGATGGCCTCGGCGGTGCGCTCGATCTGGATCAGCGGCCGCATGCTGGCCCGCACGCTGGTCACGCCGACGACGGTGAGGATGAGCAGGATGCCGCCGCCGCCGAGCAGCTCGATGAGGCCGAGCCGGCGGGTGATCTCGTCCACCTCGGTCAGGTCGGCGGCCACGACGAACGCGCCGTACGGGGTCTCGGTGTGCAGCACCCGCCACTCGCCCTCGCCGTTGGCGGCCTTCGCGGTGTAGATGCCGCTGCCGGGCGAGGGCGACAGCACCGGCTTGGACTTGAAGTCCACGTCGCGGTCGATCTGGAGCGGCTGGTAGCGGCCGCTCTTGTCGCGGATCAGGACGATCGTGTCGGACTCGATGAGGATCGGCTTGTCGCCGACCTTGCGCCCCTTCTCGCGCCGCTGGTGGTCGAACGCGAGCTTCTTCTGCATGCGGACGGCGACCAGGTTGACCTGGCCGTCCACCCGGTCGAGCAGGTAGCCGTGCAGGACCGAGACGCTGACCAGGCCGATGAAGGTGAGGCCGAGCGCCAGCAGCGCCAGCATCGCGGCGATCAGCTTGATCCTGAGCGGCAACCGCGCCATCAGGGACTCGGTGGCAGGCGCAGCACGTAGCCGACGCCCCGCAGCGTGTGGATGAGCCGCGGGCTCCGGTTGTCGATCTTGCGGCGCAGCACCGACACGTACGACTCGACGATGCCGACCTCGCCCCTGAAGTCGTAGTCCCAGACGTGGTCGAGGATCTGCGGCTTGGACAGGACCCGGCCCGCGTTGGTCATGAAGTAGCGCAGCAGCTTGAACTCGGTGGGTGAGAGGGGGACCGCGGTGCCGCCGCGCCACACCTCGTGGCTCTCCTCGTCGAGCTCGATGTCGGCGAAGGTGAGCCGTGGCGGCGGCGCGGGGCCGTCGCCGGTCGTGCGGCGCAGCACCGCGTGGATGCGGGCCACCACCTCTTCGAGGCTGAACGGCTTGGTCACGTAGTCGTCGCCGCCGAGGGTGAGCCCGCGGATCTTGTCCTCGGTCTCGTCGCGGGCGGTGAGGAACACGACCGGGGTGTGCGTCCCGCCTCCGCGCAGCCGCTGCACGATCTCGAATCCGTCGAGGTCGGGCAGCATGACGTCGAGCACGATGAGGTCCGGCCGGTGCCGTTGCACGGCGGCTACGGCGTCGTGGCCGCTCTTGGCCGTGGTCACGTCGAACCCCGCGAACCTCAGGCTCGCGGCGAGGAGTTCGAGGATGTTGGGGTCGTCCTCGACGATCAGCAGGCGCGCTTCCATCACACCCAAGGATGCACTCATCGGACGAGTGCTGGAACAAGTGCGGCGATATGCCGGGCGATCGCCAGGCTGGACGTGGCCGCCGGAGAGGGCGCGTTGCGGACGAGCACCACCCTCCCGTCCATGTCCACGGCGAAGTCGTCGACCAGGCGGCCGTCCCTGCTCACGGCCTGGGCGCGCACGCCGCCCTCGGTCCGGCGCAGGTCCTCGGCGGTCAGCTCGGGCACGTAGCGCCGGGCCGCCTTGAGGAAGGCGCGCTTGGCGAGCGAGCCGTAGATCTCCTTCAGGCCGGTGCGCCAGTGCCGCCCCGCCATCCGGACCGTGCCCGGCCAGCCGACGATCCGCCGCAGGTCGCGCACGTCGCGCCGGCGGTAGCCCTCGTAGGCGAGGGCCAGCACGGCGTTCGGCCCGACGAGCACCTCGCCGTCGATGTGCCGGGTCAGGTGGACCCCGAGGAACGGGTAGCGCGGGTCGGGCACCGGGTAGATCAGGCCGCGCACCAGGTCACGGGCGGGGCCGGCGAGCTCGTAGTACTCGCCGCGGAACGGCACGATCCTGAGGTCGCCCCGGCGGCCGGTCATCGCGGCGACCGCGTCGGTGCCGAGCCCGGCGCAGACCACCAGCCGGTCGAAGGCGAAGCGCCGCCTGCCCGCGATCACCTCCACGCCCGAGGCGGTCTCCCGGATCGCGCGGACCGGGTGCTCCAGCCGTACGGACCCGCCCTGCTCCTCCACGTCGAGCGCGAGGCGGCGGGCGATCGCCGGGAAGTCGGTGATCGCCGTGTGCGGCGAGTGGACGGCGCCGACGCCGACGGCGTGCGGCTCGATCTCGCGCAGGCCGAGCGCGTCGAGCTCGGCGACGCCGGGCACGCCGTTGGCCCGCGCCCGCTCGGCCAGCGCCTTCAGCAGCGGCCGCTCGGCGCGGGTGCTCGCCACGACGAGCTTGCCGACCTCCTCGTACGGCAGCGCGTGCCGGGCGCAGTAGTCCTTGAGCAGCGCCACGCCCTCGCGGCACAGCCGGGCCTTGAGCGAGCCGGGCGGGTAGTAGATGCCGGCGTGGACCACGCCGCTGTTGTGTCCCGTCTGGTGGGCCGCGACCCGGCTCTCCTTCTCCAGCACGGTCACCTCGGCGCCCCGGACCGTGGCCAGCTCGCGGGCGACCGCCAGGCCGACGATGCCGGCGCCGACGATGCCAATCTTCTCCGTCACGGCGACAGTCTGCCGATTTCCCGCCGATCCAGGTGGCCTTCCGCACACAGCCACCGCAATGTATCCGAAACGGTGTCTTCTAGCGGACGCAAGGTGACGCCGAGCGCTTCCAGCGCGGGGCTGTCGTCGGTGGGGACCATGGTGAGCATGATGTCGGCGGCGTCGCGGGTCAGCGGGTAGGCGACGGGGACGCCGAGGGCCTTGGCGCCGTCGAGGGCGGTCGCGACCGCGCGCAGCAGGCCGGGGTGCAGCCGGTACGCGCGGGACGGGCGGCCGGTCAGGCCGGCGCAGAGCGCCGCCAGCTCGCCCCAGGTCCTGAAATGTCCGCCGATGAGGTAGCGGCGTGCGCCCTGCCCGGGCGTGAAGCAGCGCGCCAGCGCCACGGCGAGGTCGCGCACGTCCAGGACGCCCACCCCGCCCGGGATCACCAGCCAGCCCGAGCGCGTGCCCGCCCGGAAGCCCTCGTTGAGCGCGTCCAGCCGGGGCTGGCCGGGCCCGAGGAGGCCGCCGGGGTAGACGATGGTCACGCCGTCGAGGTCGCGCGCGTGGCGCTCGCCCTCGACCTTCGAGCGGCCGTACGCGTTGCGCGGGCTGGCCAGGAGGCTGTCGGGGGTGATGCGCGGCCCGGCCGGCGGGACGAACACCGCCACCGTCGACACGTGCACGACCGGGTCGAGCCCCAGCTCCACGGCCTGGCCGAGGACGTTGCGCAGGCCGACGACGTTCGAGCCGCGCAGGTCGGCGCCGTGCCCGGTGACGCCCATGTCGGCGGCGGCGTGCAGCACGGCGTCACAGCCCTTGAGCGCGTCGCGGACGGCGGCGGCGTCGCGGATGTCGGCGCGATGGAGCGGCCAGGGGGCGCCGGGGGCTCCCGCGCCCGTGAGGGACCGCGTGGCCTTGGCCGGGTCCCTGACGAGGAGGTGCGGCTCGTGCCCGGCCTCGGCCAGGGCGACGGCGGCGTGCGCTCCGACGAACCCGGAGGCACCAGTGACCAGCACGCGCATGCTCGCCAACCTAGCGCTCACTTGGTTCACGGGCAACGGCCCGCACAGAGCAGTGCGCGCCGCCGGGTTACCGGCTCTGGAGGGCGGCCTCCGCGATGCCGAGCTCCTTCAGGATGACCGTCCGCGCCTCGCGATGCCGGGCGGCCGTGGCCGGGTCCCGCTCGTCGAGCACGATCGCGATCCCTTCGTGGGCCTGCGCCTTCTCGTACCGGTAGCCCAGCCTCGGGGCCAGCTCCAGCGCCTCCCGGTGCAGCCGCAGGGCCTCCTCGGGCAGGCCCGCGAGCCGGCAGGTCTCGCCGTACCCGTTGAGGAAGCGGAGCTTCCAGTGCTCCTCGAACAGCTCGTCCAGCAGCGCGAAAGCCTCCCGGTGGCTGGCCAGCGCCTCCTCGTAGCGGCCCATCTGCCGCAGCGCGACGCCGAGGCAGTTGAGGCACCACGCCTGGTTGTTCAGGTGCCCGTCCTCGCGGGCCAGCGCGAGCGCCTGGTGCAGGTGCTCGGTCGCCTCGTCCGGCTTCTCGCGGGCGATGGCCACGCCGAGGATGATCCGGGCCGTCAGGGTGGGCGGCCACGCGGGGTCGGTGTGCGGGATGTCCAGCACCTGCCGGGCCAGCCGCGCCGCCTCCTCGCGGTGTCCGAGCTGGAGCATCGCCCAGCCCTCCGCCGCCGCCGCGTGGGCGGCGCCGGTCGCGCTGCCGGCCTCGTCGTACAGCCTGCCCGCCAGCCGGAAGAGGTCGAGCGGCTCCTCGGCGTGCCCTTCGTCCCAGCTCAGGTAGCCGCGGCGCATGGCCAGCTCGGCCTCCGCGCGGACGTCCCGCGCCTGGGACAGCAGGTGTCCGGCCGCATCGTACGCGGCGGCGGCCTCCGCCATCCGGCCCGCGTTGTAGCGGGCGAAGCCCAGGTCGCTGTGCGCCTCGGCCAGTCGCAGCGGATCACCCAGGCGCTCGGCGGCGGCCAGCGACCGCTCGAACAGGACGTTGAGATGCGTCGTGCCGCAGCGCCGCGCGAAGTACGCCCGCAGGAAGCGCGGCAGCTCGGACACGTGGGCGTCGGCCCCGATCGCCGCGGCCGTCTCGAAGGCGCCGATCAGGTTGCCGTATTCCGCGACGAACCAGGCCAGGGCCGCGTTCTTGTCGGCGAACCGCGGCAGCTCGCCCGGGGCCCGGCCCGCGCAGGCCGCCCGGCCGGCCGAGACGAACGGCATCGCGGCGTCGGCGGCGGCCGCCGCGTGCACGTAGTAGTCGAGCACCCGGCCCAGCGCCCGCTCGCGCTCGGCGGGCGAGTCCTGCTGCGCGGTGGCCTGGCGCGCGTGCTGGTGCACCAGGTCGTGCAGCCGGTAGCGGTCGGGGGTCGGCTGCTGGACGAGGTGCGCGTCGAGAAGGTCCTCCAGCATCGCCCGGGCGGTGCGCAGCGGTATGTCGGCCAGCGCCGCCGCCAGGTACTCGTCGAAGGACGCCCCGGGCAGCAGGCCGAGCAACCGGAACAGGCGGGCCTGGGCCCGGTCCAGTTGCCGTACGGACATGGCGAGCGCGGTGTCGAACTCGCTCGCCCCCTCCGCCATGCGCTCGACGAGGATGCCCACGGTCCAGCCCGGCCGGTGCCGCAGCCGGGCCGCGGCCAGGCGCAGGGCCAGCGGCAGGTGGCCGCACAGCCGCAGCACCTCGGCGGTGGCCTCCGGGTCGCGGGACAGCCGGCCGTCGGGGCCGCTGGGGTCGCCGCTGGCGCGGGCCAGCAGCTCCGCGCTCTCCTGCGGGGTCAGCACGTCCAGCGACACCGGGGGGACCTCCTCCAGGCCCAGCAGCCGGTTGCGGCTCGTGATCAGGGCGACGGAGGGGCCGGCGCCGGGCAGCAGCGGGCGGAGCTGGTCGGCGTCGGCGGCGTTGTCGAGGACCACGACGACCCGGCGGCGGGCCAGCTCCGACCGCCAGCAGGCGGCGAGCTGTTCGAGGCCGTCCTGCGGGACCCTCTCGGACGGGACGCCGAGCGCGCCGAGCAGCATCCGCAGCGCGGAGTCGGGATCGAGCGGCGGCCGGCCCTCGGTGAATCCGTGCAGGTCCACGTAGAGCTGGGCGTCCGGGTAGCGGTCGGCGAGCCGGTGCGCGGCGTGCACCGCCAGGCAGCTCTTGCCCACGCCCGCCATGCCGTCGATCGCGACGATCCGATGGCTGTCCACCGCGGCGAGCACGGCGGCGAGCTGGGCCTCGCGTCCGGTGAAGTCCGGCACGTCGCGCGGCAGGTCGTTGCGGGGCTGCGGCGGGACCAGGCGGCTGGCCTTCGGGGGCGCCGGCAAGGGGTTGGAGGACCGCTCCCACAGGGGGCGCAGCGGGCGGGGGTCGCGCTTGACGAGGCGGCAGAGCGCGACGACCGCGGACCAGGGCGGCACGGTCTGGCCGTTGAGGTAGCGCGACAGCGACGAGGAGCTGAGGCCGGTGTCCTTCGCCAGGGCCCGGACGCCGAGCCCGGACAGTTCCTGGAGCCGGCGCAGCTGGGCGGCCAGCTCGTCCTGCGGATCGGCCTTCGCCGTCCCCTGTCCCATGAGTTCCCCCGTCTTCCCGTCCCATCCCGGCAGAAGTTTCTCGGGCAGGGTCACCGCTGGTCAATGCTGTGCCAAGTGTCCCACGGTGTCCCATCGGCGTGGTCGCGGCAAGCCCGTTCGGCTGTGATGGTGTCACGCCCCGAACGGGGAACGAGCCGAAGAGGAGCAGATCGAGATGCAGTCCCGCATGCAGAACCCCGCTTTCGTCCTTCCCGGCGCGATGCAGCCCATCCAGGAGATCTTCAAGGCCGTGCACTCCGGCGGGGTGGACGGGCAGACGCTGGAGCTGGTGCACCTGCGAGTGAGCCAGATCAACGGCTGCAGCGCCTGCGTCGACGCCGGCGCCAAGACGGCCCGCAAGGCCGGAGTGAGCGACGAGCGGCTGGCCACGGTCGCCGCCTGGCGCGAGGCCCCCTACTTCACCGAGCCGGAGCGGGCGGCCCTCGCGCTGGCCGAGGCCGCGACGCGGCTGGCCGACCGGCCGGACCCGGTCAACGACGAGGTGTGGGACAGGGCCGCCACCTACTTCGACGAGAAGCAGCTCGCCGCGATCGTCATGATGATCGGCGTCACCAACCTGTTCAACCGGCTCAACGCCACCACCCGCCAGATCGCCGGCGCGTGGGGCTGACGGGGCTCCGCCCCTCGGCCTCACCACCGCCACTCCCTAGCATGACGTTGTCCACCGTCCAGCCACGCCCCAGGAGGAACCCGCGATGACGAAGAAGCCCGCCGAGACCACCACCGCGACCGCGACGCCCGACAACTTCACCGACGAGGAGCGGGCCGCGATGAAGGAGCGCGCCAAGGAGCTGCGGACGTCCTCGCGCAGTCGCGCTTCGAAGGCCGACAAGGCGGCGGAGGAGGAGGCCGCCGTGGTCGCGAAGATCGCCGAGATGGAGGATCCGGACGACCGGATCATGGCCGAGCGGATCCACGCCGTGATCAAGGAGAACGCGCCGGGCCTCGCGCCGAAGCTCTGGTACGGGATGCCCGCGTACGCCAGGGACGGCAAGATCGTCTGCTTCTTCCAGCCCGCGCAGAAGTTCAAGACGCGCTACGCCACGCTCGGCTTCAACGACCCGGCGCGCCTCGACGACGGCACCATGTGGCCGACCGCCTTCGCCCTGACCGAGCTGACCGCCGCCGACGAGGCGCGGATCGGCGAGCTCGTGAAGCGGGCGGCGGGCTGAAGAGAGCCGGCCGCCCCGCGAAAAGGGGAGGTGCGACCGCAGCGGGGTCGCCTACCGTGCCGTGGATGAAGGACCGACTCCCTCCAGCGGTGCTGGATGAGCTGCTGGGCCGTCCCGGAGGCTCCCTCGTGTCGTGCGAGAGCGAACCGATCACCGGCAGCTCGGGCGCCGCCACCGGCGCCGTGACGAGGCTGTCGGGCACGGCTCGACTCGACGACCGGCACGTCCGCTTCGCCGTGATCCACAAGTCCTGCGAGCCGCCGACCGGCGGGCGGCACGCGGCCGGCGCCGCCGATCCGCGGCACTGGGCCAACTGGCGGCGCGAACCGCTCGCCTATTCCAGCGGGCTGCTGCCCTCAGGGCCGGGCTTGGCCGCACCCCGCTGCTACGGCGTCATCGGCGACAGCGTCTACCTCGCCGACGTGGGCGCCACGCCGGAATCACCGTCCACGGCCGCGTACCGGCTGGGCCGCTGGCAGGCCGGCACCGCGACGCCGGACCTGCCATGGTTGTCCGGACACCAACTTGCCCAGCGCATCGCGGTCAGCGACCTGAACTGGACCGGTCTGGACGTGCACCCACGAATCCCGGCGCTGTGGGAACGACGCGGCGAACTGCTGGAGCGCCTGTCCCGACTCCCCCACGTCCTCGTGCACGGCGACTTCTCCCGCGGCAACCTCAGAGCCTCCGAGGACGGCCTCACCACCCTCGTACTGGACTGGGCGACCCTCGGGACCGGCCCGGTCGGCGCCGACCTGGCATCTCTGGCGCTCACCGCTCCCGGACACCATCTCCACCACTACGTGGACGGTCTGAACGGCCGGTTCACGACCATCGATGTCGCCCTCGGATACCGGGCGACGCTTGCGCTGACCGGAGCCGGCCGCATCCACTGGATGCTCACCCAGGGGATCACCCCCTCCGACGGCTACACCGACTTCGTTCTCACCGAGACGAGCTCTCTGTGATCACCACAGGCGCCGGTCTGCCCTCACCTCCCAAAATCGAACGTGAGTACGATGGCCTCATGTACCTGCCGCCGGAGTGGCCGGCCGAGGTCCGCCCGCCCAGCGTGCCCGACTGGGAGACCTCGGCCGTGGCCTGGCTCCTTGACGCCGTCCCGCCCGACTACCGCGCGTACGAGGTGCTCAAGCGCCATCCGATCGCCCTGGCCAGGATGGCGATCCACCACGTCAACGCCGACGTCGAAGCCGCCCGGGCGGGATACCGCAGCGCGGCGGTGGATCTCAAGGGCCGCCTCCCTCCGCACGCCGTCGAGGCGGTGCTCGACGTCTACCGCCAGGAAGGGCCGCGCCTGGTCCGTCTGGCGCGCTCCATCGCCGTCGTCGAGCAGGCCCTGCGCGGCGACATGTTCACCGCCACGATGCGCCACCACCGCTGACGCCCCTCCGACGGCTCAGCGGGTGCGGCGGGCGATGTAGGTGATCAACCCGGTCGCCCCCGCGGCGGCCGCCAGCCAGATGAGCACGTCACGGACCGTTAAGCCGCGCTCCGCACCGCCGCCCGACGCCTCCGGCCGGGCGGAGGCCGTGCCGGCAGCCCGCCGGGACGCGCGGGCGCTCGGGGTCGCGGACGGCCGCGCCGACGCTTTGACGCCACGCAGCGCCTCCGCCGGGAGCGGCACCCGGTAGACCGGGCTCGACGCCCCCTCGCTGCCCACCAGCACGGACCGGCCGTCGGCCGTGTACGTGATCGACTCGGCCTGGTCGAGCTCCGGCATCGACATCTTGGCGATCATGTCGCCGTTCGGCCGGTACACGGTGGCCGAGAAGTAGGTGCGGATCACGTACGAGGAGCCGTCGGGCGCGTACGCGGCGTCGGTGGCCATCAACGGCGCGGCGGCCACCTTGCGCAGCACGTTCACCCGGCCGGTGCGCAGCTTGGCCGGGGCGGCGTACACCGATCCGGCGAACTCCTTGGACACCACGTACAGCCGCCCGGTGACCGGGTGGACCATGAGGCCCTCGGCGTTGCGCGCGCCGTCCTGGTAGCGGAACCGGTAGCGGACCGCGGGCAGCGTGGCGTCCCGCAGGGTCTCCGGCTCCGTCACCTTGTAGACCGACACGTCGGGCCACGCGCCGTCGAGGTTGTCGCCGATGTCGGCGAACCAGAGCACCCCGCGGCCGGTCGCCGGATCCTTGGTGGCGGCCATCGCCTCCCAGTCGCGCGCCTGCGCCCCGCTCACGTGGAACGTGGCCCGGGTCCGCCCGTCGCCGCCCACCGCGTAGAAGACCGGCGCGGCGGAGCTGTCGTTGTGCGTGTAGTAGACGCCGTCGTGCGTCGGCGACACCGCCAGGCCGCTCGACTCGGTGATCCTCTTGTCCTTGAACCGGAACAGCCGCTCCCCCACGTCGTCGGCCGCCGCGCGCGACCGCCCCGTCTCCCCGGCCGCCGCGGGCGCCGCGAGGCCGCCCAGCACCGTACATGTCACCGCGGCCGTCATGACCGCGCGTTTCAGGTCCCCCACGCCGCCATCATGCCTCAACCGCCACCTTTCCGACCTGAGCGCTGTGCCGGTGGAAACCCGTGCCCTGCAGGACGACCAGGACGAGGTTCGTCACGGCCAGCGCCGTCCACAGCCCGGTGATGCCCCAGGTCGCGGCCACCGGAACGGCGGCGAGCACCATGAGCCCGTAGCCGGCGGCGAAGTAGAGCATGCTGGCCGCCGACTTCTTCAGCGCGGTCAGCCCGAAGCCCTGCACGGCCTGCGCGCCGTCGGCGGCCGAGGCGAGCAGCATGAGCGGCAGCAGCTCGCCCGCCCGCTCCCGTACGGCGGGGTCGTCGGTGAACGCCGCCAGCACCGGGTCGCGGAGGACGAGCAGCACGAGCGCGCCCACGGCCGTGCCGCCGAGCGCGACCAGCGCCGCGATCCGGTTGGCCCGCCGTGCCCCGGCGGGGTCCTCCGCGCGGGCCACCTCCGGCACCGACGCCTGCGCCACGGACAGCGAGGCCAGCATGATGAGGCCGGTGAGCGTGCTCAGCACGGCGTGGGCGGCGGCGTCCCGGGCGCTGGTCGTGCTCGCGGCGAAGGTGACGACGCCGAGCCCGCCGAACTTGATCAGCACCGTGGCGGCCAGCGGCAGGCTCACCCGGCCCAACTCGGCGATCCGGGCGGGCCGCGGCCTGGCCTGGCCCACCCGCACGCCGATGGCGCGCCGCAGGCAGACGTTGGCGACCACCACACCGACGATCCCCCACAGCAGCCAGGCGACGCCCACGCCGGCGAGCCCGAGGCGCGGCACCAGGACGAGCGCGCAACCGGCCATCACCGAGGTGCCCGCCAGGCTGGACCAGAGCACCTGGCGGCTGTGGCCGAGCGCTACGAGCACGGTGGTGGCGCCGCCGCTGGAGGCGTACACCAGCAGGTAGAGCGCGAGCAGCCAGGGCAGCGGCCCCAGCTCGGCGACCACCTCCGGCGGCACGCCGGTGAGCCGGGCGAGCGGGGGCACCGCGAGGACGGCCAGCGCGCCGGCCGCGCCGACGAGGAGGGTGAGCCAGCGGGCGTCACGCAGGACGGGGACGGCACGGGCGGGCTCGTCGCGGTGAGGCGCGACGAACGGGGCGAGGCCGCGCAGCGCGCCCGTCACGGCTGCGGTGGCGGGGTTGAGCACGGCGGTCATGACCGCGAAGGCCGCCAGCGTGATCGTGGCGTGCCGGCCGAGGACCGAGGTGACGACGAGGGTGCCGATCATTCCGGTCACCATCGAGAGGAAGAGGGGCACCGCCGATTTGATGATCTGCGCGCCCACCCGCATCACCCTAGCAGTCGGGCGTTTCGGCCGTTTCGGCCGTTCCCGCGCCGTTGGACGCCCGGAAACCCGGCGGACGGCCGGGCGTTCCCCGCGGTTGATTACGATCTTCCGTCCTGCCCGGCTCGCGCTCACGCGATCCGTGACCGCGAACACCACGATTCTGGAGCGTCTCTCCTCATGCGCACGCGTAGCGGTGTCGCCACCCTGGCCGGTGTGGCGCTGGCCTCCACCTGCTTCCTCGCCTCCCCGACGCCGGCGAGCGCCGCCGGACCGTGCGGGAGCGGCTACAACCGCATCGGCGTCTACGCCATCCCGCAGAGCGGCCCGAAGGTCGGCTCCCTCGAGGTCTACTACAACGCCGGCAACGGGAAGAACTGCGCCCTCGCCTACGGAATCGGCCCCGACTACTACGGAAAGAGCACCTACAAGGACGTGGCCATCCGCCGGGCGGGGGGCAGCGGCGGATGGGTCTCCAACCAGGGATACTTCACGTACTACGCGGGCCCGGTCTACCTCTCGGCCCAGGGCACCTGCATCGATCTCGCCGGCTACATGGGGGGAACCGAGCGCTACGTGTGGAACGTCCACTGCGGTTGACATCGTGGCAGGCATCTAGCCTGGAGTGCGCTCCAGGTATTTAGCCTGGGAGGTATGGATTATGTGAACCTCGGACGTAGTGGGCTCAAGGTCAGCCCGCTCTGCCTCGGCACCATGAACTTCGGTCCCGTGACCAGCGAGGAGGACTCCTTCGCGATCATGGACCGGGCTCACGAGCTGGGCATCAACTTCTTCGACACGGCCAACGTGTACGGGTGGAAGAAGGGCGAGGGGGTCACCGAGCGGATCATCGGCAACTGGTTCGCCAAGGGCGACGGGCGCCGGGAGAAGACGGTCATCGCGACCAAGCTCTACGGCTCGATGGGCGACTGGCCCAACGACGACAAGCTCTCCGCGCTCAACATCCGCCGCGCCTGCGACGCCTCGCTCAAGCGCATGCAGACCGACTACATCGACGTCTACCAGGCCCACCACGTCGACCGGGACACCCCGTTCGAGGAGTTCTGGGAGGCCATGGAGATCCTGCGCCAGCAGGGCAAGATCCTCTACGTCGGGTCGTCCAACTTCGCGGGCTGGCACATCGCCAAGGCCCAGGAGACCGCGGCCCGCCGCAACACGCTCGGCCTGGTCAGCGAGCAGAGCCACTACAACCTCCTCACCCGCACGGTCGAGCTGGAGGTACTGCCGGCCTGCGAGGACTACGGCCTCGGCGTCATCCCGTGGAGCCCGCTCGGCGGCGGGCTGCTCGGCGGTGTGCTCCGCAAGATCGACAAGGGCCGCTCGGCCAGCGACCACATGGTCAAGCAGCTGGAGAAGCACCGCGACGCGATCGAGCAGTACGAGAAGTTCTGCGACGAGCTGGGCGAGGAGCCGGCGAACGTGGCGCTGGCCTGGCTGCTGACCCGGCCCGCGGTCACCGCGCCGATCATCGGCCCGCGCACGATCGAGCAGCTCGACGGCAGCCTGCGGACCCTGGAGATCAAGCTGGACGAGCAGGCGCTGGCGCGGCTCGACGAGCTGTTCCCCGGTCACCGCACCGCGCCGGAGGACTACGCCTGGTAGACCGGACGGCCCGCGGCGGTCCACCCGCTGCGGGCCGCTCCCCGCGCACGGTCCGCACGAAGACACCGGTCAGCACCAAGACTCCGGTCCGCACGAAGACACCGGCCCCCACGGAGGCGCGCGTCAGCGGAGCAGGGCGCCGATGACGACGATCAGCAGCAGGAGGCCGAGCACGGTCGGCAGCAGCCAGGAACGAGGACGGTCCACGCTCTGGAGCCTAATCGGGCCTGGAGGGTGCCAGCGCCCACTCCCCCAGTGACTCGTACCTCACCTGGGGCCCCGTGTGGCTGCGCACCAGGCGGACCGCCTCGGCCCGCCAGGGCGAGCCGCTGAAGCCCGACAGCGACTCGACGAGCGGGCGGAGATCCGTCTCGGCCCGCGACCGGGCCAGCGTGAGGTGCGGGTGGAAGCGCTTGTCGTCCACCTGCCCCGCCCCGGCACGGCGGGCGCCGGCCCGGACCGAGTCGGCCAGCCGGTGCATGGGGTCGCCGGAGACGGCCGCCCAGAACACCCGGCCCCGCCGTACGGACGAGAACGCCCCGAACCCGGTGAAGGTCAGGTCCAGGGCGTGGTGGCGGTGGACGGCGCGGGCGAGGCGCGTCTCCAGCTCGGGCAGGACCGCCTCGGGCACCTCGCCGAAGAAGCCCAGCGTGATGTGCCAGGTGGCGCGGTCCGGCCAGCGCAGCCCGGGCACCTCGCCGACGTGCGGCGCGATGGCGCGTTCGAGCTCGTCGAGCGCCTCGGCGGGCGGCACCACGGCCGCGAAGAGCCTCATGCCATCCGATTCTGCCCCGAGCCGGTTCTCCCCGAGCCCATCGTCCCCCGAGCCGGCTCCGCCCCGGAGCCGGCTCGATACGGGGGGCGCTCAGGCGGTGGCCGGCACCGTCCGGCGCACCCGGGCCCCGATCAGCCGCGTCGCCAGCAGCGCCAGGCCGGTGCCCGCGAGCGCGAGCACACCGGAGAGCATCACGCCGGCCCGGGGGCCGCCGAGGTCGGACAGCCAGCCGACCAGCGTGGCGCCGAGCGGCGCGCCGCCGGTGAAGACCAGCATGTAGATGCCCATGACCCGGCCGCGCATCTCGGGCGAGGAGGCGAGCTGGACGCTGGCGTTGGCGGCCGTGTTGACCGTGATGAGCGCGACGCCCGTCGGGACGAGCAGCAGCAGGTACAGCGGGTAGAACGGCGCGAGCCCGGTGGCGACCTGGAACAGGCCGAACCCGATCGCGCCCGCCATCAGCACCTTGCGCGACGGCCGTGACCGCCGGGCCGCGAGCAGCGCGCCGCCGAGCGCGCCGACCGCGAACATGCTGGACGCCAGGCCGAACGAGGACGCCCCCGCCGAGAAGACCTCGCGCGCCATGAGCGCGATCGACATCGAGAACGCCTGCGAGAACATCGACACGAACCCGATCAGCAGCACCGGCATGAGGAGCTCCTCGCGCTCCATCACGTACCGCAGCCCCTCGCGGAGCTGGCCCTTGGCCCTCGGCACCGGCTCGGACAGGTGCAGCTCCGACTTGCGCATGAAGACCAGGCTGGAGATCACGCCGGCGAAGGTCAGCCCGTTGATGAGGAACAGCGGACCCGTGCCGCCCAGCACGAAGATCAGCACACCGGCGATGGCCGGGCCGACCACGCGGGCCAGGTTGAAGGATGAGCTGTTGAGCGCGATCGCGTTGGACAGGTCGCGCCGGCCGACCATCTCGACGACGAACGCCTGCCGGGTCGGCACCTCCACGCAGGAGATCACGCCGAGCGTGAACGCCATCACGTACACGTGCCACACCTCGGCGGAGCCCGTCACCGTGAGCAGGCCGAGGGTGAGCGCGAGCAGGGCCATCAGCGACTGCGCGACGATGAGGATGGGCCGCTTGGGGTAGCGGTCGGCCAGCACGCCGCCGAAGAGGCCGAAGAAGAGCATGGGGAGGAACTGCAGGGCGGTCGCCGTTCCCAGCGCCGCCGCGCTGCCGTGGGTGAGCTCCAGGACCAGCCAGTCCTGGGCCGTGCGCTGCAGCCAGCCGCCGACGTTGGAGACGGCGCCACCGGCCACGAACATGCGGTAGTTGCGAATCCTGAGCGACCGGAACATCCCGGTCCCGGGTTGTTCAGGCTCTATATCCTGCTGAGCTTCTCCAGGATCGGCGCCGCCTGCCGGAGAATCGACCGCTCCTCGGGGGTCAGCTCCTTCAGCCGCTGCGTCAGCCACGCCTCCTTGCGGCGTCGCTCCTCCTTCAGCAGCTTCTGGGCGGGTTCGGTCACGGTCACGGTCACCTGGCGCCGGTCGGTCGGGTGCGGCGTGCGCGAGACCAGCCCGCGTTCCTCTAGCGCGGCGATCACGCGCGTCATCGAGGGCGGCTGGACCTTCTCCAGCTCGGCGAGCTCGCCGGGCGTGATCCCAGAGTGTCGCTCCACGGCGGCGAGGGTCGCGAACTGGGTGGGTGTCAGGGTGTGCGCCGCCGCTTGCCGGCGCAGTCGTCGGGTCAGTCGAGCGAGCGACACGCGCAGGGCCGATGCCAAGCCCGCGTCGCTGCGTAGATCTGCTTGCTGCTGGGTTTTGGTTACCACGTCTCATTACCTTTGCTAACTATAGGGCAAACCAAGATATTTCCCCAACTCACGAGTCGTCTCACCCCTTGATACACCGAGGCCGCCCCCCTTGCGAGGGGCGGCCTCATGGCTGGTCAGCTCGGCAAATGGTACGTGCTCAGACTCCGAGCAGCGCCCGGATCGGGCCGAGCGCGAAGTAGAGCACGAACATGCCCGACACGACCCACATGAGGGGGTGGATCTCCCCGGCCTTGCCCCGCACGACCTTGATCAGCACGTAGCTGATGAAGCCCGCGCCGACGCCGTTCGAGATCGAGTACGTGAACGGCATGACGACGATCGTGAGGAAGGCGGGGATGGCCACCTCGTAGTCGGAGAAGTCGATCTCGCGCACCGACGTCATCATGAGGAAGCCCACCACGACCAGGGCGGGGGTGGCGGCCTCGTAGGGGACGACCTCGACGAGCGGGGCGAAGAAGATCGCCACCAGGAACAGCAGTCCGGTGACGACGCTGGCCAGGCCGGTCCGGGCGCCCTCGCCGACGCCCGCGGCCGACTCGATGTAGGTGGTGTTGGACGACACCGAGCCGGCGCCGCCCGCCGCCGCGCCGAGCGAGTCGACGAGCAGGATCTCGCGGGTGCGGGGCAGCACGCCGTCCTCGCCGACCAGGCCGGCCTGCCGGCCCACGCCGACCATCGTGCCCATCGTGTCGAAGAAGTCGGTGATGAGCAGGGTGAAGACGAGCAGCGCCACGAGCAGCGCCGAGACGCGGCTGAACGCGCCGAACGGGTCGAACTCGGTGAAGAGCGTGAGCGGGTTGTGGAAGTCGAAGATCTGCTTGGGCATGGCGGGCACGTTGAGCTGCCAGCCGCCCGGGTTCTCGGCCGACGCCGGCCCTGTCTTGGCCAGCGCCTCCACGATCACGGCCAGCACGGTGGTGCCGACGATGCCGATGAGGATCGCGCCCTTGACCTTGCGGGCCACCAGCGCCGCCGTCGCGAGCAGGCCCACCACGAACACGAGGATCGGCCACGACGTGAGCGCGCCGCCGATGCCCATCTCCAGCGGCGGTCCGGCGGCGACCCGGCGCACGAAGCCCGCGTCCACGAAGCCGATCAACGCGATGAACAGGCCGATGCCCACACTGATGGCCGTCTTGAGCTGGGCCGGGATCGCGTTGAAGACGGCCACCCGGAAGCCGGTCAGCACGAGCACGGCGATGATGACGCCTTCGAGGAAGACCAGGCCCATGGCCTCCTCCCAGCTCATCACCTTGGCGATGTTGAAGGTGACGAAGGTGTTCAGCCCGAGCCCGGCCGCCATGGCGAACGGCACGCGGCCCACGACGCCCATGAGGATCGTCATGATGCCCGCGACGAACGCCGTCCCGGCCGCGACGAGCGCCACGTTCGGCGCCGACCCGTCGCCGATGAACTGCTTCTCGACGTCCTGGCCGTTGGCGATGATGATCGGGTTCAGTACGACGATGTAGGCCATCGTGAAGAAGGTGGCCAGGCCGCCGCGGATCTCCCGGGAGACCGTCGAGCCCCGTGCGGAGATTGCGAAGAATCTGTCAATAGCGGTAGTTCTGTCACTCACGCGCGAAGAGTGACAGCAGTCGCGTTCCGGTAAAAGTGCTGGTGATCGGATCGAGACCGGATTGGAAGCTAGGCTGGACACGTGAAGCAGGAGTGGCACCCCGACCCCGAGCCGATCGAGACCAACGACACCGCGACCGTCGCCGTGGGCACCGGCCTGTGGGCGCTGGCGCTCGTCGTCCTCCTCGTGCTGCGACCCGACCCGGCCCACATGTGGTGGGTCTGGACGTGCGTCGCCGGCGTCGTCCTCGGCCTGATGGGGCTCTGGTACGTCCACCGGCGGGCCTCCCGGAGCTGACATCCGCGGCTGTCGGGGCTGACATTCGTCATGTCCCGGCCGTCTCCGAAGTCACCCCGAAGAGCTGTTTCTGGGCACTACCTGGGCGAGATCGACAAGACCATGCTGATGGGCATGAAGAAGACCGCCCTCGTTTCCGCCCTCTGCCTGACCGCCCTCGCCGGATGCGCGGGCCCGACCGGCGCCGCCACCGGCTCGACCACCGCGAAGACCGACGCGCGGACCACCGCGCGGACCAACGCCGCGACGGGCGCGGCAGGGACCGCGGGGGCCGCGCTGGGAAGCGCTGCGATCGCCTGGAAGACCTGCACCGGCCTCACGGGCCCCGACGGCAAGCCCGCCGCCCCCGACCCGACCCTCCAGTGCGGCACGCTCGCCGTGCCCCTCGACTACTCCAGGCCCGGCGGCCGGCGGATCGACCTCGCGCTGATCAGGGTCAAGGCCACCGGCGACCGGCTCGGCTCCCTCGTCTTCAACTTCGGCGGCCCCGGCGGCTCCGGCGTCGACACGCTGGCCATGGCCGCCCGCGCGTTCGCCGCCCTCGGCACCCGCTACGACCTGGTCAGCTTCGACCCGCGCGGCGTCGAGCGCAGCGCCGGCGTCCGCTGCGGCGGCGACGTCGAGGCCATCCTCAACGCCACCGACGGCGCGGGCGGCGACAAGGCGGTCCGGAGGTTCGTGGCCGCGTGCCGGAAGGACTCGGGCAAGGTGCTGCCGCACGTCGGCACGGTCGACGCCGCCCGGGACATGGACCGGATCCGCGCCGCGCTCGGCGACGCCAAGCTCAACTACTTCGGCCTGTCGTACGGCACGCAGCTCGGCGCCGTCTACGCCACCCACTTCCCCAAGAACACCGGCCGGATCGTCCTGGACGCCGCCTACGACCCCAGCGGCACCTTCGCCGACCGGGCCGTCATCCAGGCGACCGGGTTCGCGACGTCCTTCGCCGCCTTCGCCGAGGACTGCGTCGCCAAGGGCTGCGACCTCGGCCAGGACCCCGCGGCGGTGAAGAAGACCGTCGAGACGTTCGTGGACGGCCTGCGGGACAAGCCGCTCAAGGTCGGCAAGCGCACGCTCACGCACGCGCTGGGCCAGCTCGGCGTCATCACCCCGCTGTACGCCAAGGCCACGTGGCCGGCGCTGGAGCAGGCCGTCGCCGCCGCCGTGAAGGGCGACGGCGCCATGCTCCTCGCCCTGGCCGACACCTACACCGGACGCCGCGCCGACGGCACGTACGCCACGATGCTCACCAGCATGCAGGCGATCACCTGCGCGGACACGTCCGAGCGGCCCACCCCCGCCCAGGCCGCCGCGATCAACCGCAAGATCAAGAAGATCTTCCCCGTCCTGGCCACGAACGGCACGGTCCCGCCGTGCGCCCACTGGCCGGTGCCGGGGGACAACGCGGCCAAGCGGATCGACGCCACGGGCTCGGCGCCCATCATGGTGGTGGGCGCCAAGGGCGACCCGGCCACGCCGTACCGGTGGGCGGTGAGCCTGACGGCGCGGCTCAGGACGGGCTCGCTGCTCACGTACGAGGGCGAGGGGCACGGCGCCTACCTCAGCGGCAGCGCCTGCGTCGCGCAGCACGTCAACACGTACCTGCTGACGGGCAAGCTCCCGCCCCGCGACACGAGCTGCCCCGCCGCCTGACCTCCTTGGTCCACGCATCGGCCGGTGAGCGCGCATGCCGCGACTCGCCGGCCGATGCTCGTCGACGCCGCTGGTGTACAGCGCCGGCTTCCACACTCAGGACAGGTCGGCCTCGGCGAGCAGGAGGGGGACGGCGGACGGGTCGCGCAGGAGGGCGGCGACCGCGAGCCGGTCGTTCCACTGCCCCGTCGCCCAGGCCAGCCCGCGCGCGAGCCCCTCGACCCCGGTGCAGTGGACCATGCCCTCGTAGTAGCGCCACGTGCAGGCCATCCCGTCGACCAGCAGCTTCTCGTGCTCGACGTACGTGCCGGGCGCCGTGGGCAGCAGGGAGCGCACCTCGGGCGGCACCGGGCGGATCTCGCCCTCGGAGGTGACCTCCCCGCTGGTGAGCTCGCCCGCGAGCGGCAGGTCGAGCAGCTCCGACAGCGACTCGGCCAGGTCGTACGGGGCCAGCACCAGGGGACGGTCGGTGACGAGCTGGAGCAGGTCGGGCGCCTCCACCACCACGGCGTCGTCAGCGGCGGCCACCACGATGTCGCCGCGCAGCACCGCCCGCACCCGCGACGGCGGCGCGACCCGCGCCGGGTCGACCGTCGCCAGGGCCATCCACAGCGCCCGCAACTGGGCCCGGTCGACCTCGACGGACGCGTCGGCCATCAGGTCGAGCAGCTCCTCCGGGCCGCCGTGGGAGGCGAGCAGCTCGGCGAGCGTGGTGCGCACCCCGAGCATGGCCAGCGCGCCCTCGTCGAGCCCGGCCGGCGCGTCGGCGTACAGGCCCTGGAGCAGCGGGTCGGCACCGGGCAGCCGCAGCTCGCGCGGCCGCCGCCCGTCCAGTACGGGATGGTGGGACAGCCACCACGCCGTGTAGGACGGCACCTCGACGCCCTCGACGCGCAGCGGGTGGAGCGCGGCCCGCAGCGGCGGCCTGGCCAGCAGCGCCAGCGCGGCCTGCCAGTCGGCGACCAGCTCCAGGTCGCGCACCGCCGTGAACTCCGGCACGACCGGCGGCACGTCGAGGTCGGGCAGCAGGTCGAGGACGTGGTCGAGCCAGTCGTCCTCGCCGTCGAGGTCGTGGTCGCAGTCGTCGTGGTCGAGCAGCACGTCGGCGTCGTGGACCACGGCGAACCCGTCGAGCACCCCGGCGGCGGCCAGCACGCGCGCGCCGTAGGTCTCCTCCAGCTCGGCGGCGGCCACGCCGAGGTGCCCGCCGGGCTCGACGAGCCGGGCCAGCGCCCCGTCGGCCAGCATGAGCTCGCCCGCGGGGTACAGCTCGCCGTCGGTGGCGGGCAGCGCCAGCTCGGCCAGCCACGGGGCCTCGCCGGGCGCCAGGCCGCCCGCCTCGACGAGCGACAGCACCGCCCGGGCCACGGGCTCGGGGTCGGGGCTGTCGAGCGACTGGGAGACGGCCTCCCTGGTGAGCGGGTCGTCCAGGATCGTGCGCGGCGTGGCCTCGGCCGCGCCGAGCCGCAGCAGCGCGGGGTGCGCGGCGTCGGGGTGGACGATGCGCAGGCCCAGCGGCGTCAGGTCCAGCCCCGCGCCCGAACCGCCGAGGTCGAGGACGAGGGTGCCGCGCGGGCCGCGCACCAGGCGGCCGTCGGCCAGCGGCACCGGCAGCGCGCCGAGCGACTCGGGGTCGTCGGCGGGCAGCACGTCGTACAGCGAGCGCCACCACGACGGCTCGCGCCCCTCCACGGCCTCGCCCGACAGCAGGTCGACCACCTCGGCCAGCTCCACCCGGCGCACGCCGAGCGAGGCCATGGCCGGGTGCCGGGCGGGCCAGCCCGCGGGCAGCAGGCCGGGCACGAAGTCGGCGACGGCCGCCAGCAGCTCGCCGGAGCCCGCGACCACGGCCGCCTCGCGGCCGGCGACCACCCAGCCGTCGCCCTGGCGCTCCGGCGCCGGGTGCTCGACCCGCCACTCGGCGTCGGGCTCGTAGACCTCGGCGTCGGCGAACGACGGCGTCTGCACGGCGGGCGCGGGCGCGGACAGGGCGGGCAGCAGCGGCGTGCCGGGCAGCCTGCGCAGGATGGCCCGGCGGATGCGGGCGTCGAGCTCGCCCTTGCCCATGAGCGCGGGCACGAGGTCGAGCAGCGCGGGCGTGCGCGGCAGCTCCCGCAGCAGCCGGACGTAGGCGTCGGCGGCCCGCTCGACCAGGAAGTCGGTCAGCGGCCCCTTGGCGACGTGGCGCCGGTCGGTGGCCATCGGGAACGAGGCGATGAGCAGCGCCGGCAGGTCGAGCGGCTCGTCGCTGGGCGTCGGCGCGTGGACCACGGGCGGCACGCTGCCGGGCAGCGGCCTCGGCTCCCCGACGCCACCCGGCCCGGTCTCGGCCACCGAACCGCCGCCGGCACCCGACCCGGCCTCCGAAGCACCCGACCCGGCCTCCGCGCCGTCCGGGGCCGCCACGGGCACGGCCCAGCGGACCGACCAGTACGGCCGGGCGCGCTCCTCGGTGGGCCGGTCGGCGAACAGCTCGGCCACCTGCTCGGGCCCGAAGTCGCCCGCGTCGGACACCACGTGCCATCCGCCGGCGGCCACCGTACGGGTCACGCCCTCGACGTCGATCTCGATGGCGGTCAGCGCGGGCATGCCCAGCGGCAGCGCCGGGCTGGTCTCCTCCAGCATGCGCCGTACGGCCGCCACGGCCGCCTCGTCGCGCAGCGGGAGGCGGACGAGCGTGTCGAACCCCTCCGGCACCTCCAGCGGATCGGCGGCGAACGGCAGGCGCAGCAGGGGCACGTGGCCGGAGCGCGAGGCCAGCTCGCCGGCCAGCGCGGGCGTGCCGGACACCAGAGCGGCCGTCTCCGCCCGCGACCAGCGGACGGAGTCCGCCCCGCGGGAGCCGACGGACGGCTCGTCGCACACCGACACCACCGCGGCGAACCCGACGCCGAACCGGCCCGCGGTGCCCGTCTCGCCCCGCTTGCCGGAGACCCGCAGCGTGGACAGGCTCTCCACGCCGGTCGCGTCGAGCGGGGCGCCGGTGTTGGCGGCGGTCAGCACGCCGTCGCGCAGGGTCAGCCGGAGCACCCCCGGCACGCCGGCGCGCAGGGCCGCGTCGGCGGCGTTCTGGGCGAGCTCGACGATCAGCCGGTCGCGGTAGCCGCCGAGGGCGAAGTCCTCCTCGGCGTTGGCGTCCTCGCGGAAGCGGGCGGGCGAGGCCGTCCAGGCGGCGAGCACGGCGGCCCGCATCCGGTCGGTGCCGAAGGTGTCGGTCATGGATCACGATCCTGGTTGGGAGTAGGGGGCCACCGTAGGTTAGCGGCCCTCACCGACACTCCCGGTCCCGTGGACGATCACGGGACCGGAGCCGCCGCGGCGGCTCAGGAGTGTTCCGGCTCCTCGGCGACCGGCTCGTCCACCGAGCCGTCGTCCTCCTCGCCCTGCTCCTCCTCGATCAGGTCGTACCCGAGGTCGTCGAGGATCGGGGTGGCCTGCTCGACCGGCGGCGGCATGACCGCCGCCTCGGAGTGGGCCCCGCACCCGTGGTCGGCGGCCACCACCTTGCCGTCGTCGGGGGCGTACTCATTCGCGCAGACCCCGAACATGTGCCGGAGCCCACCCGCGAGCAGCCAGTAGAAGCCGCAGGTGGAGCACTGCGCGGGAGCGGCGTGTGCGATCGGAGTGTGCGGCCCGTGCTCGCCCGAGTGCCAGCGCCTGGCAGCCCGGTCCCTGCCGATGGCCGAGAGCACACGTGCCCGGCCCAGGCCGTACTCGAAAACCATCTGGCGGTCGACGTCGTCATCGGTCTCGGCGAAACCCGGCTCCAGCCGGTCGTCGTCCTCGGGGGTCGGCAGCAGGTCGCCCACGCCGAGGTCGCCGGGGAGCAGGCGCTCGTTCCACGGCAGCCAGTCGGGCGCCAGCAGGGCCCCGGAGCCGGGCAGCAGGACGGCCTCGCTCACCGTGACCTTCTTCGCGCGGGAGGCGCGGGTGACGGTGACCGCCCAGCGCCAGCCGCGATAGGCGCGGTCGAGGCAGGCGAAGTAGTGAGTGACGACCCGGTCGCCCTCGGCCTCGAAGCCGAGGTGCTCGCCCGGCTCGCCGGGTCGCGCGAGTTCCTCCGCTGCGGCGCGAGCCAGGTCGACCGCGGCGACGCAGGCCTGGTCGGGGGCGGAGACGCGAGTCCGGGTGCGGCTCATCGGACCGCCTCCGCCGAAAGGTGCTGTTCGCTCACACCTCATTCTCACCCATGACCGGACCTGAAGGTGCCGACTGTGCGGATCTCCCCCGCGTCAGCCCGCCTCACGGCGGGCCGACCCGGCTCCTGTACGGGCCATGCGCGCAATTCGGCAAAAGATGTCGATACATCCGGAAGACCCAACGGTGAACCGTGATCGCCCGGCAGCCGACGTCCATCGGGTATGACTGGTAACCGTGGAGGGTGGCTGGGACAGGGCGCGGCGGGTCTCGCGGCGCGTCGGCCGCGGGCTGGCCGGCGCGGGCCGCGCTACCGCGCGCGCCGGTCGGGCCACCGCCTCCGGCACCGCCAGAGCCGCCCGGGCCACCGGACGCGGCGTCAGGTTCACCGGCCTGGCCGCCGCCGGCGGCGTGCGCGGGGCCGGACGGGCCACGAGGCGCCTGACCCACGCGGGCGGCGCGGGCCGCACGGGGCTCGGCCGGCTGATCGAGCTGACCGCCGGGCACGGCGCGGGCGACGCGCTGGTCACGGTGGCGCTGGCCAGCACGGTGTTCTTCGGGGTGCCGGTGGGCGAGGCGCGCGGGCCCGTGGCGCTGTACCTGCTCATCACGATGCTGCCGTTCGCCCTGCTCGCGCCGTTCGTGGGGCCCATCCTCGACCGGTTCCGGTCGGGCCGCCGCTACGTCATGGCCGGCACGCTGTTCGGCCGGGGGCTGCTGTGCTTCGCGATGGCGGCCGCCGTGGGGCCGGGCGACGTGGTGACGCTGTTCGGCGGGGCGCTCGGGGTCCTCGTGCTGTCCAAGGCGTACAACGTGTCCCGGGCGGCGATCATGCCGAGCGTGCTGCCCGCCGACATCACGCTGGTGTCGGCCAACGCCCGGGTCGCGCTGTTCTCGCTGGTCTCGGCGGGCGCGGTGGTGCCCGTCGCCGCGGGGCTGTCCGCCTGGCTGGGCAGCGCGGCCGTGCTGCGCGTGGCGATGGTGGTGTTCCTGCTCGCGGGCGTCTCGGCCGTACGGCTGCCGCGCCACGTCGACTCGCCGGACCTGGAGGAGGCGGACGGCGAGCCGGGCGGCCCGCCGAAGTGGCGCACGCTGCTCCAGGTCGGACCGGCCGTGGCCGAGGCGGTCTGGGCGAACGTGGCGATCCGCCTGTTCTCCGGCTTCCTGCTGTTCTTCCTGCTCTTCCTCGTCCAGGACGGCGGCGTGCCGTGGCTGGCCGAGCGTCAGCCGTTCTTCGACGTGCCGAAGACGATCGCGCTGCTCGCGCTGGCGGCCGGGCTCGGCGGCCTGCTCGGCGCGGTGGCCGCGAACTGGGCGCGGCGGCGGGCGCCGCAGGTCATCGTGCTCATCACGCTGGCCGTCACCTGCGTCACCACGATCGTGAGCGCCGCCCTGTTCGGGCTGTGGACCGCCGTGGCGATCTCGCTGGTCACCGGGTTCGCCCAGGAGCTGGGCAAGCTGGCGCTCGACGCGATCGTGCAGCGGGAGATCGGCGAGGAGGTGCGCTCGTCCACGTTCGGCGTGGTCGAGGCGCTGCTCCAGCTCGCGTGGGTGTTCGGCGGGCTGGTCGGGCTGCTGCTGTCGCTGTCGGAGAGCAGCGTGGCGGGGTTCGCCACGCTGGGGGCGGCGCTGACCGCCACGCTCGTCTGGCTGGCCGTACGGCGGCGCCGCCGGATCCGCGCCGTGGACGAGCGGTTCGAGGCTCGCGCCGGCGGGCCGGACGACCACGCCGATCCGGCCCACGAGCCCGGCGACCACGCCGCAACGGTCCACGAGCCCGATCCGGCGTACGAGCCCGATGGCCACGCCGGACCGGTCCACGAGCACAGCGGCACGCCGGAGGAGCGCCGCCGACCGCGGTCGGCGAACGGCCGGCACTCCGACGACCTGGACACGACCCTGGAGCGCACCAAACCGCTGACCAACCCCCACGGATGACGCCCGGGCGAGGGCGCCGCCCCGGGAAGCCCTTCCGGGATCAGGCGTCGAGGTCGTCGGCCACCGCGCGCAGCACCTGCGCGATCTTCTTGGCGTGGGCCGCGTCGGGGTGCTTGCCCCGCTGGTACGACGTCGAGACGCCGTCGAGGAGCTTGATCAGGTCCTCGACGATGACCACCATCTCGTCCGGCTTCTTCCGCTTGCCCTTGGGCTTGACCTTCGCGAGCGTCGGTGGCTGTTCGAGGATCCTGACGGACAGTGCCTGTTGACCGCGCCGGCCCTCCGCCACGCCGAACTCCACCTTCTGGCCGGGCTTGAGCGGCCCGGCGCCGGGGGGCAGCGCGGAGGAATGCACGAACACCTCACCGCCGTCGTCACGGGTGAGGAAGCCGAACCCCTTGTCGGCGTCGTACCACTTGACCTTGCCACTCGGCACAGGAGGGACCTCGTTCGAACCGTCGTAAAGGATGAATGGATGTAGGTTATGCCCCGGAGCGCGCCAGAGCGACCGGGTAATTACGGAGCAATTACACGAGTTCGTCGTGGGGACGCCAGCCCGCGAACCAGGCGGCGAATTCGGTCAGGTCTCCGAGCGCCACATCGGCTCCGTGATCACGCAGCTCCTCCACCGTGTAGGGGCCGGTCGCCACCGTCACGCTGACGGCGCCGCCCGCCCGCGCCGCCTCGATGTCGGCGACATGGTCACCAACATAGGCGGCGGCGCCGAAGCGCGCGAGAGCCGTTCCCTTGGCCGCTCCGAACAACGATCCGACGACCTCGTCCACCTCGAACCCGAGGGAGTTCACCGTGCGCACCGCGTCGTGGACGTTCTTGCCGGTCACGACGATGACCCGGCCGCCACGGGCCCGTACGGCCGCGATCGCCTCCCGCGCACCGGCCATCGACGTGGTCATGGGGACGGCCACCCGCGGATAGATCTCCCGGAACAACGCCACCACCGCCGGGATCTCCTCGGCCGGGAACCAGTTGGCCAGCTCCGTCTCCAGCGGCGGCCCGAGCCGGGTGACGACGGCGCCGCTGTCGATGGGCACGCCCACCCGCGCCGACACCTCGTCGTAGACGGCCGCGATACCGGAACGCGTATCCGCCAAAGTCAGATCCAGATCGAAACCTACGGAAGTCATCACACGCTGCAGGATGTCAAACACCGCAGAGTTACCCATAACCGGCCTTGTTGTGCCACGGTGGGAATGGGCGGAAACGCCATTGACTTATCGGGCGACAACCGCGTACGGACGCCGGGGGAACCGCCTCGCGGCCCGCGACCGCACGACCACTCCGGCCGCGACAGGCTGTGACGGCTACGCTCCTCACGGAGGTGTCACCGAGGACATGACCAGATCGCCAGCCGCCGCGGCCGGGAGCGGGCCCGCCAGGACCGGCGGGGGGCGCCCCGCCGTGAGCACGCGCGAGCGGATCATCGACGAGGCGCTGCGCCTGTTCGCCGAACGCGGTTACGCCGCCACGTCGGTGGCCGAGATCGAGGCCGCCTCGGGGCTGTCCCCCGGCGCGGGCGGGCTCTACCGCCACTTCAGGTCCAAGTACGAGGTGCTGGCCGCGGCCATCAACGAGCACGCCGCGCGCACCCGCACCCAGGTCGCCGACAGCCTGGCCGAGCTGGGCGACATGGAGGGCTCCGTCGAGCTGGAGGCGCGGCTGACCCGGCTGTGCCGCGCCGGTCTGGCGAAGGTGCGCGAGGAGTCCGAGCTGACCCGGGTGTTCTTCCGCGACCTCAGCCAGTTCCCGGAGCTGGTGGCGGTGGTGCGGGAGGGGCTGCTCCAGCCCATGTTCGACGCCATCACCACGTGGTTCTCCACGCAGCCGGAGTACCGCGACGCCGACGTCGACTGGAGCGGCATCGCGGCCGTGCTCGGCGGCGCCGTGGTCCACTACCGGATGTTCCAGGAGACGGTCGGCGACGCGCCGGGGCACGCCGACAAGGACCGGTTCGTCGCGGCCTGGGTGCGCCTCGCGCTCGGCCTGCTGCCCACCCCGGCACGGCGCCGCTGACCCGCGCGGCCCCTCGGACTCCCCGGCACGCCGGCCCCACGGAGGCACGCGGCCACCCGGCTCCCCTGACCCGCCGACCCCGCTGGACCCGCGCGGCCACGTGCGCGGCCGTGGTGACGCGATCTGGTGGACATACCATGGCATCGATGGAGTTCACCGAGTGGATCAGGGCCCGCAGCGACGAGCAGCTACGGGCGCTCGTGTCCGCGCGCCCCGAGCTGATCACTCCGGTCCCCGCGCACCTGGAGGGCCTGGCCGCGCGGGCCGGCAGCCCGTCGGCGATCGGCAGGGCCCTCGACCGGCTCGACCGCTTCACCCTGGCCGTCGTCGAGACGCTGGCCGTACAGGACGGTCCCGCGCCGCGCGAGACGCTGGCCGACCTGGTCGCACGCGCGCTCGCCGCCGGTGAGCCCGAGCCGGCGCTCGGCGCCGCGCTCGACCGGCTGCGCGACCTCGCCCTCGTGTACGGCCCCGACGACGCGCTCGACCTGGCCCCCGGGGTGCGCAAGGCGCTCGACGACCCGGCCGGGCTCGGACCGCCCGTCGCCGAGGTCTTCCGGCACCACCCGCCCGAGCAGCTCGACGAGATGGCCGACGACATCGCGCCCGGCACCACCGGCACGGGCAAGGAGCGGCTGGCCGCGGCCCTCGCCGAGCCCGCCAAGCTCCTGGAGGAGGTCTCCGGCGAGGCCAGGGCGGCGCTCGACCAGCTCGCCTGGGGCCCGGCGACGGGCCGGGTGCCCAACGCCCGCCGCGAGGTGCGCGTCGGATCGGCCCGCTCCCCCATCGAGCAACTGCTCGCCCGCGGTCTGCTGGCCGCCACCGGCGAGGAGAGCGTGACGCTGCCCCGCGAGGTCGGCCTGCACCTGCGCGGCGGCCGCGTCCACCGCGACCTGCTGGCCGCGCCGCCCGCCCTGGAGGGGACGGCACGCGAACAGGAGCTGGCCGACCGCACCGCGGCCGGCCAGGCGTTCGCGTTCGTGCGGGTGGTCGAGGAGCTGTGCGAGCGCTGGAGCTTCGAGCCGCCCGGCGTCCTGCGCACCGGCGGGCTCGGCGTGCGCGACATGAAGCGCGTCACGACCGAGCTGGACGTGCCCGAGTGGGCGGCGGCGCTGGCCGTGGAGGTGGCGCACGCGGCCGGGCTCGTCGCCCAGGGCGGCGGCGTGGACGGCGAGTGGCTGCCGACCACCGGTTACGACCTGTGGCGGGTCCGCTCGACGGCCGACCGGTGGGTGACGCTCGCGCTCACCTGGCTGCACATGGACCGGGTCCCCGGCCTGGTCGGTGAGCGGGATGAACGAGACCGGCCGCTCAACGCGCTGCACCCCGACCTGCGCAGGACGGCCGCGCCGGTGGTGCGGACGGCGGCGCTGGGCGTGCTCGCCTCGGCGCCCGGCCTCGCGCCGTCCCGCGCGTCGGTGCTCGACCGGATGGCCTGGGAGCAGCCGCGCCGCAGGGGGCCGCTGCGGGAGCAGCTCGTGGAGTTCGCGCTGCGTGAGGCCGAGCAGGTGGGTGTGACCGGTCTCGGCGTGCTGTCCGGACACGGGCGCGCCCTGATGATGGGCGCGGGGATCGGCCCGGGACCCGCGGAGGGCGCGGGGACCGCCACGGGGTCCCGCGCGGGGAAGGCGTCGGGCGCGAAGGGGACGAAGGGCGCGGCGGCGAAGGCCGCGGCGGCCGGCGATCCCGCGGCCGTGCTCGCGCCGCTGCTGCCCGAGCCCGTCGACCACGTCCTGCTCCAGGCCGACCTCACCGCCGTCGCCCCTGGCCCGCTGACCAGCGAGCTCAACCGCTGGATGACGCTCGCCGCCGACGTCGAGTCCAAGGGTGGGGCGACCGTCTACCGGTTCAGCGACGCGTCGGTCCGGCGCGCACTCGACGCCGGGCAGGGCGCCGACGAGCTGCTGGCCGCCCTGGAGCACCACTCCGCGACACCGATGCCGCAGGCGCTGTCGTACCTGGTCGCCGACGTGGCGCGGCGCCACGGCCGCATCCGGGTCGGCTCGGCCAGCGCGTACGTCCGCTGCGACGACCCGGCGCTGCTCGACCAGATCATCGCCGACCGCCGCTCCGCCTCGCTGCGACTTCGCCGGCTCGCGCCGACCGTCATCGCCTCGCGCACCTCGCGGGCCGCGCTGATCGACTCGCTGCGCGCCATGGGGTACGCGCCCGTCGCCGAGTCGCTCGACGGCGACGTGATCGTCTCCCGGCTGGACGGGCGGCGCTCGGAGGGCCCGGCGCAGACCCGGTCCGTGCCCGCCTCCAACGGGCTGGACGCCGAGGTGGCGGCGGCGGCCGTCCGCGCGCTGCGGGCCGGCGACGCCGCGCACCTGACCCGCCGCGAACCGGTCGCCGCGCCGGGCGGCACGATCCCGCGCGGGCCGGCGACGAGCACCATCACCGCCCTCCAGGACGCCATCAAGCAGGGCGAGCGGGTGTGGATCGGCTACCTCGACTCCCAGGGCAACGCCACCTCCCGCATCCTCGAACCCGCCCGGATGGAGGGCGGGTACCTGACCGCGTACGACGAGACCAGGGCGGCCGTGCACCGCTTCGCCCTGCACCGCATCACGGGAGTGGCCGGACTGTCCTGACGACCCCGGCAGCGGGTCACAGGAGTGGCCCGGTTGTCCTGACAACCCTTGACTGCGGGTCATGATCGCGCGAGGTTGGACCCGTGGGAGAGCTGACGCTGGGCAGGCTGGCCGAGGAGGCGTGGGAGCGGTTCGACGACCATGACGCGGTCTTCTACGACGGCGTCTGGCACCGCGGTCACGCGCTGGCCGAGCGCGCGCGCCGGGTCTGCGGCGGGCTCGTCGAGGCGGGCGTCCGGCCGGGCGACCGGGTCGCGGTGATGATGGCCAACTCGCCCGACGTGGGCGTCGTCTACCAGGCGCTCTGGGCGGCGGGCGCGGTCGTGACGCCCGTGGTGTTCCTCGTGGGCGCCGCCGAGCTGCGGCACATCCTGACCGACAGCGGCGCCTCGGCCATCGTGACCTCACCCGAGCTGCTGCCGGTCGTGGAGGAGGCGGGCGCCGGGATCCGCGTGTTCGTCGACACCGCCGAGCTGGAACGGGCGGCCGAGCACGGCCCGGTGCCGCGTGACCCCGGCGACCTGGCCGCGCTCATGTACACGGGCGGCACCACCGGCACGGCCAAGGGCGTCATGCTCAGCCACCGCGGGCTGTGGCAGGTGGGCAAGGACGCCTTCGAGATGTCCCACCAGGAGGGGCTGGACCGGGCCATCGTGCCGGTGCCGCTCTCCCACGCGTACGGGCTGATCGTCACCGTCGCCGGGATGCACGCGACGACGCCGCAGCAGGCGGTGCTGATGCGCTGGTTCGACCCCAAGGCGTTCCTGTCGCTGGCGGCGGAGCAGCGCGTCCGGTACGGCACGGTCGTGCCCGCGATGCTGCACATGCTGCTCGCCGAGCCGCTGGAGGAGCACCCGCTGCCCGACCTCGCGTTCCTCACCTGCGGGGCGGCTCCGCTGGGCCGCGACGCGCTGGAGGAGTTCGAGCGCCGGATGCCCGGCACGCAGATCCTGGAGGGCTACGGGCTGACCGAGACCAGCGCGGTCACCACGTTCAATCCGCCGGGCCGACGCCGGGCGGGCAGCGTGGGCCTGCCGCTGGCCGGCTACCGGATCACGATCCGCGAGTCCTCCGGCGAGGAGGCGGAGTGCGGCGACGTGGGCGAGATCTGCGTGCGCGGCGAGTCGCTGATGCTGGGCTACTGGGGCGAGCAGGAGCCCGACCCGGGCGGCACGGCGCTGGTGGACGGCGAGCTGCGCACGGGCGACATCGGCTGCGTGGACGACGACGGCTACCTCTACGTCGTGGACCGGAAGAAGGACCTGATCATCCGGGGCGGCTTCAACGTCTTCCCGCGCGACGTGGAGGACGCGCTGAACGAGCACCCCGACGTGGTGATGTCCGGCGTGGTGGGCCGGCCCGACCCGCGGCTGGGCGAGGAGGTCGTGGCGTTCGTGCAGCTCATGCCGGGCCGTACGGTGACGGCCGACGAGCTGATCGCGTGGGCGCGGGAGCGGGTCGGACGGGTGAAGTACCCGCGCGAGGTGGTGTTCGTGGACGCGATCCCGGTGACGAGCGTGCTGAAGCTCGACCGCAAGGCCCTGCGCGCCCGCCTTTCCTGATCGCGCCGTCGCCGGCGCGACCGACATGTCGTGATAAGTGTTGACCTTCCGGAGGTGAACATGAGTCACACGAACCCCGGCGGCGACTACCCCTACGAGCCGTACGGCGCCCCGTACGGCGAGCGGCCCCCGCCCGGCCACGGCCACGGCTACGGACCTTCCTACGGCCCTCCCCAGCCCCCGCGCGGCGGCGTGAGCGCCGCCGCGCTCGTCGCGCTCGTCCTGAACCTCCTCGCGATCGTCGGCTGCTGCAACGTCCTCGCCATCCCGGGCTCGATCCTGGCCGGGCTCGCGCTGCGCGCCGAGACCCTGCCGAAGACCAGGCGCGACCTGCTCACCTGGAGCTGGGTCCTGTACGGGCTCGGCTTCGCGCTCACGATCAGCGTCTTCTTCTCCCTCGGCGCCAACGGCTATCTGGACGACTGAGCGAGGCGTTTTCGCCGTTCGGGGACTGTTCTCGGCTCCGGATGTGTTGGATAAGGGTCACCCGGAGGAAGGATGTCCGTGAACGACGGCCCGCTCATCGTCCAGTCGGACAAGACGCTGCTGCTCGAAGTCGACCACGACAAGGCCGACGAGTGCCGTAAGGCCATCGCGCCGTTCGCCGAGCTGGAGCGCGCTCCCGAGCACGTCCACACCTACCGCGTCACCCCGCTCGCGCTGTGGAACGCCCGTGCTGCGGGCCACGACGCCGAGCAGGTCGTGGACGCCCTCATCAGTCACAGCCGCTACCCCGTCCCCCACGCGCTGCTGGTCGACGTCGCCGAGACCATGGCCAGGTACGGCCGGCTGCGCCTGGAGAAGGACCCGGTCCACGGCCTGATCCTCACCTCCAGCGACCGGGCCGTGCTGGAGGAGGTGCTGCGCTCGAAGAAGATCCAGCCGATGCTGGGCGAGCGCCTCGGCGCCGACTCGGTGGTCGTCCACCCGAGCGATCGCGGCAACGTCAAGCAGGCGCTGCTCAAGCTCGGCTGGCCGGCCGAGGACCTGGCCGGCTACGTGGACGGCGAGCACCACCCGATCGACCTGGCCCAGGACGGCTGGAACCTGCGGCCCTACCAGCAGGAGGCCGCCGACGCGTTCTGGCACGGCGGCTCCGGCGTCGTCGTGCTGCCCTGCGGCGCCGGCAAGACGATCGTCGGCGCGGCGGCCATGGCCCACGCCCGCGCCACCACGCTGATCCTGGTCACCAACACGGTGAGCGCCCACCAGTGGAAGCAGGAGCTGATCAAGCGGACCTCGCTCACCGAGGACGAGATCGGCGAGTACTCCGGCTCGAAGAAGGAGATCCGCCCGGTCACCATCGCCACCTACCAGGTGATGACGACCCGCCGGAAGGGCGTCTACAGCCACCTGGAGCTGTTCGACGCGCGCGACTGGGGCCTGATCGTCTACGACGAGGTCCACCTCTTGCCCGCGCCGATCTTCCGCATGACGGCCGACCTGCAGGCCCGCCGCCGCATCGGGCTGACCGCGACGCTCGTGCGCGAGGACGGCCGCGAGGGCGACGTCTTCTCCCTCATCGGCCCCAAGCGCTACGACGCGCCGTGGAAGGAGATGGAGAACCAGGGCTGGATCGCGCCCGCCGACTGCGTCGAGGTGCGGGTGACGCTCACCGACGAGGAGCGGCTCGCGTACGCGATGGCCGAGTCGGAGGAGCGCTACCGCTTCTGCGCCACGACGCCGTCGAAGACGCGGGTCACCGAGGCGCTGGTCCACCGCCACCTGGGCGACCAGGTGCTGGTCATCGGCCAGTACATCGACCAGCTCGACGAGCTGGGCGAGCACCTCAACGCGCCGGTCATCAAGGGCGAGACCCGGATCAAGGAGCGCGAGCGCCTCTACCAGGCGTTCCGCGACAAGGAGATCCAGGTGCTGGTGGTGTCCAAGGTCGCCAACTTCTCGATCGACCTGCCGGAGGCCGCGGTGGCGATCCAGGTGTCGGGCACGTTCGGCTCGCGCCAGGAGGAGGCGCAGCGGCTCGGCCGGGTGCTGCGGCCCAAGGCCGACGGCGGCGGGGCGCGCTTCTACACGGTGGTCAGCCGCGACACGGTCGACCAGGAGTTCGCGGCGCACCGCCAGCGGTTCCTGGCCGAGCAGGGGTACGCGTACCAGATCATCGACGCCGACGACGTGCTCGGCGGGGTCTGAGCCGCGACCGCGAGGGGCTCAGCCGCTGATGACCCGGCCGCGGCGCGGCCGGGCACCGGCGTTCGTCACGTCCACGAGACTCCGCGGGCCGTCGACAATCGAACCACCCCCCTCTGCGTGCAATCCGCCGCCGTAACTGAACCGCTGGCGACATACCCCCATGATCGGGCAAACCCACCTGATATGCCCGAATTTCTTGGTTTTGCCAGTCATCTTCCAGGTTGGTTACCTGGCCAGCATGCCGCCGAGGAACAGCACGCCCTCGGCGGTGATCCAGGCCGCCACACCCGCCCCCAGCAGCCAGGTGAACGCGTGCGCGTCGCGTCTGGCCGTCGGCACCAGCCAGGCCCCCGCCGTGCAGCACGCCGCCAGGACCGCGAACAGGCCCGACACCGTGGAGACCATGCCGAGCCGCTCCGGGCAGTCCTCCGGGCCGCCTCCCGGGCAGAACGCCTCCACGCCCCAACCGGCGAACACCGACAGCCCCCACAACGCGGCCAGCAGAAAGCTCGCGATGGTCGGAATGATCGGCGAGAAGCGAAGCCGTACGCGTCCCACGCCCTGTGCCTACCCCGGGTAAATCCCTTGGAAGCATCCCGGAGCTCCCACTAAACTGTCCGGCTCGCTACCTTGCACCAACGTCGCCTCCGGCGACAGCGCACCACCACCTCCGCCGACACTCCTCAGGGAGGCGCTTTCGCATGCCCGCACACAAGCTGGCCCCCGACATACCCGACGCTCCCACCGACGTGCTCGCCGCCGAGCAGGCCCATCTGGCCGACTCACGCGAGGCGCTGCGCGCGATGCGCGCCCACGCCCAGTCCCTGTCGGCCGACGCCGCCGGCGACTGGGTGTCCCAGCAGATCCTCCAGGGCCTGCTCGACCAGCGCGTGGCCGCCCTCGCCGACCACCCCGACACGCCCCTGTTCTTCGGCCGCCTCGACCGCGCCGACGGCGACGACCTGCCCTCCACGATCTACGTCGGCCGCCGCCACGTCCACGACGGCACCAGCCGTCCCCTCGTCATCGACTGGCGCGCGCCGGTGTCCCGCGCGTTCTACCAGGCCAGTCCCGCCGAACCCATGAGCGTCGTACGGCGGCGCCGCTTCGGCTACCACGGCGGCGCGCTCACCGCGTACGAGGACGAGCCGCTGGCCGAGGGCGGCCGGATCGGCCCCTCCCGAATCCTCACCGAGGAGATCGAGCGGCCCCGCACCGGCCCCATGCGCGACATCGTCGCCACCATCCAGCCCGACCAGGACGAGATCGTCCGCTCCACGCTGGCCCAGACCGTGTGCGTGCAGGGGGCGCCCGGCACCGGGAAGACGGCCGTGGGCCTGCACCGGGCCGCCTACCTGCTGTTCACCCACCGCGAGCGGCTGGCCCGCTCCGGCGTGATGATCGTCGGGCCCAACCGCGCGTTCCTGTCCTACATCTCCTCCGTGCTGCCCGCGCTCGGCGAGGTCAAGGTCGACCAGACGACGGTCGCCGGGCTGCTCGGCGAGCACGCCGCACCCGAGGACCCCGAGGTCGCCGCGGTCAAGGGCGACGCCCGCATGGCGAAGGTCCTCGACCGCGCCCTGTGGCTGCACGTCGTCAAGCCGGAGGAGGGCGTCGTCTTCACCAAGGGCGCCTACCGCTTCCGGGTGGCCGACTACGAGGTCCGCGAGATCGTCGCGTCCCTGCGCGGCACGACCCGCTACGCCCCCGGCCGCGCCGCGCTGGCGCAGCGGCTGGCCCACCAGGTGCTGGTCCGCATGGAGCAGCGCGGCGAGTCGCCCGACGACCGGGTGCAGGACGCCGTGGCCCGCTCCAAGCCGGTGCGCCGACTCGTCGACGCGGTCTGGCCCAAGCTCACGCCCGAGCAGGTGCTCTTCCGGCTGCTGGCCGAGCCGGAGTTCCTGGCCCGCGCAGCCAAGACCGACCTGTCGCCCGAGGAGCAGGAGCGGCTGCTCTGGGCGAAGCCGTACCGGAGCTGGAAGTCGGCGAAGTGGTCGGCGGCCGACGCGGCGCTGCTCGACGAGCTGGCCGACCTCATGGAGCGCACGCCCTCGCTCGGGCACCTGGTGGTGGACGAGGCGCAGGACCTGTCGGAGATGCAGCTTCGCGCGCTCGGCCGGCGCTGCCGCAACGGCTCGGCCACCGTGCTCGGCGATCTCGCCCAGGGCACCACGCCGTGGTCTGCGACCACGTGGGAGGCCGTGCTGGCGCACCTCGGGCAGGAGGGCGAGGTCACGGAGCTGACGCTGGGCTTCCGCGTGCCGCGCGAGGTCCTCGACTACGCCGCCCGCCTGCTGCCGTCCATCGCCCCGGGCCTGGCCGCGCCCCGCTCGCTGCGTCCGGGCGCCGGGTCGCTGACCGTGCGGGAGGGCGGCGAGGTCCTGGCCGCCGTGCGGGAGGCGCTCGGCCGCGAGGGGTCCATCGGCGTCATCGCGCCGGACGCCCTGGTGGCCGAGGTGGCCGGGACGCTGGCCGGGGACGGTCTCGCCCACGCGGTGCTGGGGCCCGACTCGGCCGAGGAGCACCGGCTGCTCGTGGTGCCCGCGACGCTGGCCAAGGGTCTGGAGTACGACCACGTGATCGTGGTGGAGCCGGCCGACATCGTGGATGCGGAGCCCCGGGGGCTGGCGCGGCTCTACGTGGTGCTCACCCGCGCCGTCACCACCCTCACGGTCGTCCACCGCAAGCCGCTCCCGGCCCAGCTCACGGCCTGAGGTCGCCGCACGACCCGCTTCACGACCGGCCCGCTGCACGGCCCGACGCACGCCCGATACGCGGCCCCCTGGCCCGGCTCACGGGCCGGGCGGGTCGTCCGGGTCGTGGCCGAGCGAGCGCAGGAGCAGGTCGGGCACGACGAGGTCGGCCCGGTCCCGGGTGGTGGCGATCAGATCGGCGTTGCGCTGGTCGGTCCCCATCACCCAGGCCACGGCCGCGTCGGGCTCCTTGCCGAACCGCGTGTGCCGGGAGACGAGCCGGCGCACCCGCTCCACCGAGTCGAGCGAGCAGTACCACACCTCGTCCAGGAAGGGCCGCACGCGCGCCCAGTCGCCCTGGTCGAGCAGCAGGTAGTTGCCCTCGGTGATGACGAGGCGGGCGGCCCGGGGCACCGGGATGCTGCCCGCGATCGGCTGCTCCAGGACGCGCTCGAACGCGGGCGCGTACACGACGTCCTCCTCGTCCTCGCGCAGCCGGCGCAGCAGCGCCGCGTACCCGGCCGCGTCGAACGTGTCGGGAGCGCCCTTGCGCTCGCGCCGCCCGAGCCGGTGGAGCTCCACGTCGGCCAGGTGGAAGCCGTCCATCGGCACGTGCGCCACCCACTCGGCCGGCTGCCCGGGGGGCGGCGCCTGCCGCAGCGCGCGCACCAGGTGCTCGGCGAGCGTCGACTTGCCCGCACCGGGCCCGCCGGTGATGCCGAGCAGCGCCCGGTGCCCGCCGGTGACCAGCGCGCGGGCCCGGGCCGCCAGGTCGTCGAGCGTCATCGGGCGCGGCTCGCGTGGAGCTGGCCGGCGATGAAAGCGCGGGCGTGGCGGGCCAGGTCCTCGCCGTCGGTCCACAGGTTGCGCCAGATGGCCAGGTCGTTGGACAGCCCTCGCATCACGACCGCCGAGGAGAACGACTCGAACGTGATCGGCCCCTGGTAGCCGATGTCGCCGAGCGCGTGGAAGAACGCGGTGAAGTCGATGTGCCCTGATCCGAGGTAGCCGCGATGGTTCTCACCCACATGGACGTAACCTAGCCGGTCCCCGACCTCGTGCACGGGCCGGACGAGATCCTCCTCCTCGATGTTCATGTGGTACGTGTCGAGGTGGATGAGCACGTTGTCCTCGCCGATGTCGTCGGCGAGCCGGAGCGCGTCGCGGGCGGTGTTGACCACGTTGGTCTCGTACCGGTTGCAGATCTCCAGCCCGAGCGTCATGCCGTCGCCGGCGGCCTCCTGGGCCAGGCGGCGCAGCACGGTCACCACGTTGCGGCGGCCCCCCTCGGTGAGCGGGTGGCCGTACTTGCCGAGCGCGCTGTAGAGGGCGCCGGTGAAGTGGGTGCCGCCCAGCCCGCGCGTGACGGCAAGGGAGTCGTGCAGGAGCTTCTCGCCGCGTTCGACCACGGCGAGGTCGTCGCTGGAGACGTCGGCGTCGAAGGCGAGGCCGCGCGAGCAGGCGACGCCCAGACCGGCGGACGCGAGCGCGTCGCGGGCCGCCGCGACGTCGAGGTTCGCCGAGTCGTGCAGAGAGATCTCCAGCAGGTCGAACCCGGCGGCCTTCGTCTTGCCGATCGCCTGCTCCAGCGAGGCGGGACTCGTGTCGCCCACCCACACCAGGGCGTGGACGCCGATCGGGTTGGCCGGGTTGTCGGTGGCCATGGGAACGTGCCTTCTTTCGTCGGATGGTTCTTTCGTCGGATGGTTGTGGATGCGGTCAGGAGCCGATCGCGCCGGTGACCAGGCCGACGATCTCCTCGCCGGTGGTGTCGGCGGTGCGCCGGCCACCGACGCAGCGACCCGCGCGCATCACCCACACCTGCTGGCTGAGCCGTATGACCTGGGCGAAGTTGTGGCTGATGATCAGCACGGCGTGACCCTCGTCGCGCAGCCGGAAGACGAGCTCCTCGACGCGCGCCGTCTCCTGGACGCCGAGTGCCGCCGTGGGCTCGTCCATGATGACGAGCTTGGAGCTGAACCCGGCGGCCCGGCAGATGGCGACCGCCTGACGCTGGCCGCCGGACAGCCGCCGCACGCGCGAGCCCACGGCCGGCACGTTGACGGCCAGCGCGGAGACCATCTCCCGGGCCCGCGCCTGCATGGCCCGGCGGTCGAGCAGGCCGACGGGGCCCAGCCGGCGGACGATCTCGCGGTTGAGGAAGAGGTTCTGCCACACCGTGAGGTCCTCGACGAGGGCCAGGTTCTGGTGGACGGTCTCGATCCCGGCCTCGCGGGCGTCCTCCGGCGAGTGGAAGTCGGTCCGCCCGCCGTCGAAGGTGATGGTGCCGCTGTCCGGCCGGTGGATCCCGGAGACGCAGCGGACCAGCGTCGACTTCCCCGCGCCGTTGTCGCCGACGAGCGCGGTGATCTCGCCGGGCCGCAGCGTCAGCGAGACGTCGACCAGGGCCCGGACGTTTCCGAAGGACAGGGACACGTCGTCGCACGACAGGAGCGCGTCCCGCCGCAGATGTTCGGTCATTGAAGCTCCTTGAGGCAGGAAATCCCGGGCTCTAGCTTTGTGGGGCAAAGTCGGACACAGTACGTAGTCGCTTCATCTACAGCGGGGGATTCTCTTACCATTGATCTATGAGGACGGCGTACAAGTGCCGGGCGTATCCGACGCCTGAGCAGGTCGGCGTGCTGAATCGCACGTTCGGCTGCGTGCGCGTCGTCTGGAACCGCACCCTGGCCTGGCGGCACGCCCGGTACCGCAATGAGCGGGCGAAGACGGGTTTCATCCAGGCCAACGCCCACCTCACCGCGATGAAGGCCACCGATGAGCTGGCATGGCTGAACGAGGTGTCCTCGGTGCCGTTGCAGCAGGCGATCCGGCACCAGCAGATGGCGTTCACGAACTTCTTCGCCGGACGTGCCAGGTACCCGCGCTACAAGTCCCGCACGGGACGACAGTCGGCCGAATACACCCGATCGGGATTTCGTTACCGTGACGGGCGGCTGTTGCTGGCGAAGATGGACGCGCCGCTGGCGTTCGTCTGGTCCTGGCCCGAGGTGGACCTGGCGTCGATCGACCCGACCACGGTGACGGTCTCCCGCGACCCGTGCGGGCGGTGGTACGTCTCCTTCGCCGTCGATGCCGCCGCCCCCGACCGGCTCCCACCTTCGGGAGGCGTGGTCGCCGTTGATCTGGGGGTGAAGGACTTCGCCGTCACCTCCGACGGCGACAAGATCCCCAACCCGCGCCACCTGGCCAGGCGGGAACGCAATCTGGCCCGCTATCAACGCCGCCAAGCGCGCAAGACCCGCGGGTCGAGCAACCGACGGAAGGCCGGGGCCAAGGTCGCCCGCGCCCACCGGAAGGTGCGCGCGGCCCGGACGGATTTCCTGCACAAGACCAGCACCCGGCTGGTCCGCGACCACGACGTGATCGTGATCGAGGACCTGGCCGTGAGGAACATGGTCCGCAACCGTACGCTGGCCAAGGCGATCTCCGACTGCGGGTGGGGCGCCTTCCGCCGCATGCTGGAATACAAGGCCGCCAGGCACGGGCGTCGCCTGATCGTGGTCGATCGCTGGCTGCCCAGCTCCAAGACCTGCTCGGTCTGCGGGCACCGGCTTGAGCAGCTCTCGCTCGGCATGCGGACGTGGCAGTGCCCGTCCTGCGGCACCCGGCACGACCGGGACGTCAACGCCGCGAAGAACATCCTGGCGGCAGGTCTTGCCGTGACTGCCTGTGGAGGCGACGTCAGACACTCCGGGACCACCCGGGTGCGGTCGCCCGTGAAGCAGGAACCCCGACCTGCGAAGGTCGGAATCCCCCGCCTCTAGGCCTGGGGAGAAAGTCAATTCTGGAACCTCATGAGGAGCGCGGCCAGCACCACGACGATGCCGACGGCGAGCGGCTGGTAGAACTGCGAGACGCCGAGCAGGGTGAGCCCGTTGACCAGGGCGATCAGCAGCAGGGCGCCGAAGAAGGGCCCGACGATCGTGCCCCGGCCGCCGAAGAGGCTGACCCCGCCGAGCACGACCGCGGCCACCGAGTTGAGCAGGAAGGCGGTGTTGGCCGCGGGCTCGGCCGCCCCGATCCGGCCGACCAGCAGGATCGCGCCGAGCCCGGCGAGCAGGCCGCTGATCAGGTAGACGGCGATCTTGATGCGGGCGGTGCTGATGCCCATGGCCGTCGCCGACTCGGGCGAGCCGCCGGTGGCCAGCAGGTGGGTGCCGAAGCGGGTGTGGAAGAGCACCACGTGCGCCGCCACGGCGACCACGATCGCGATGACGAACGACCAGCCGAAGATCCCGATGCCGCTGGTGGACAGGCGCAGGAGCAGCGGGTCGATGACGGTCACCGGCTTGCCGTCGGACAGGATCAGGGCGAGCCCCGAGGCCGCCGACAGCATGCCGAGGGTCACGATGAAGTCGGTGATTTTGCCGCGGGCGACGATGACGCCGTTGACGGCCCCGGCCGCCCCGGCGGACACGACGGCCATCAGCGAGGCCACGCCGAGCCCCTGCCCGGCCTCGTACATCTGGCCGAAGACGACCGCGCCGAGCGTCATCACCGAGGCGATGGACAGGTCGATGCCCGCGGTGGCGATCACGAACGTCTGCCCCACCGCCAGGATGATGAGGATGGCCGCGGCCACCAGCATCGAGGCGATGTTGCCGGGGCTGAGGAACGTCGGGTTGAGCGCCTGGAAGACGATCACCAGGACGATCAGGCCGACGAGGGCGGCCCATTCCGCCCAGAACCCGGCGTCCTTCAGCCGGTGGGACCAGTTCGGTCCTCCACTGGCCCGCAGTGTGGTGGTGTTGGTCATGGAGGTCTCTCCTCCGCGGGTGCGTCGCGGTCTGGGCTACTGGGTGAGCGCCTTGTACGGGTCCTCGTAGGGGCCGAACGGCTTGGGCGTGGACGCGAGCGCCTTGTCGGCGGTGTCCTTGGTGACGAGCTCCACCGGGGCGGCGACGCTGGCGGGCAGCGTCTTGCCGCTCGTCGCGGCCTGGCAGGCCTCGACGCCCATCTGGCCGATGGTGTACGGGTACTGGGCGACGGTGGCCTCCAGCGTGCCGGCCTTGACCGCCTGCAGGGCGTCCTTGATGCCGTCCACGCTGATGACCTTGATCTTGCCGGTCTTCCCGGCGTCGGCGACGGCGCGGGCCACGCCGAGCCCCATGTCGTCGTTGGCGACGAAGAAGCCGGCCAGGTTCGGGTGCGCCCGCAGCACGTTGGTGGCGGCGGTGAGCGCGGTCTGCCGGTCCCAGTCGGCGGCGACGGTCTGGACCACCTTGACGTTCTTGCCGATGCCCTGGTTGAAGCCCTCGATCCGGGCGCCGCTGGTGACGTCGCCGGCGATGCCGCCGATGGCCGCGACGTCACCGCCGGACGGCAGCGTCTCGGTCATCCGCTGCCCGGCCATCTTGCCGGCCTCCCTGTTGTCGGTGCCGACGTAGGTGGCGAGCTTGACGTTCGCGCTCTTGGCCGCGGTCGGGTCGACGGGACTGTCGATGTTGACGACGGGCTTGTTCATCATGGAGAGCTTGGCGAGGCCCTGGATGAGGTTCGTGCCGGAGATCGGGTTGACGATGTAGCAGGAGAAGTCCTGGCCGGCCAGGCCGTTGAGCTTGTCCGCCTGCCCGGTGGTGTCGGTGATCGAGTTGGCCGCCTGCACGGTGACGGTCGCACCGGACGTCTTGGCCTGGTCGTCGATGCCCTGCTTCATGGTCTGGAAGAACGGGTTGTCCAGGCCCTTGATGACCGCCGCGTAGTTCTGGGCGGCGCCGCCCGCGGCCTGCGCGCCGTTCGCGGCCGCCGCCTCGGTGGACCCGGCGGAACCACACGATGCGAGGACTAGCGCGCCGGCTGCCGCGATCGCACCGACTGCCGCCACACGGCGGCCTCTGGCGTTGGCATACATCGGTTGTCCCTTTCCCGCGTAGATGTCCTGACCGTAAATCGGACTTCTAACGTCTGACAACCCTTCTTTCGACTTTTTCTGTCGAAACATGCTTGACTTACGAGTAGTCACCGTCATAGCTACAGTGGTGCTATGACGACGACAGGCCCCACCACACCGAGGATGGGGGTGAGCAGCGGCGAGATCCTCAGCCTGTTCCGGGACGTGCCCGACGGGCTGACCAAGTCCGACGTGGCGCGCCTGACCGGGCTCTCCCGCACCACGGTCAACCAGCGCCTCGACGGGCTGCTCGCCGCCGGCCTGCTGGTGCCGGGCCCGGAGGAGGCGCGCACGCGCGGCCGCCCGGCCGGCCAGTTCGTGGTCAACCGCGCGCGCGGCGTGCTGCTCGTCGCCGACATCGGGGCGACCGCGCTGCGGGCGGCGGTGTGCGACCTCGGCGGGCACGTCCGCAACGAGCGCGAGGCCAGGGCCGACGTCACCGCGGGCCCCCAGAGCATCCTCACGATCGTGGAGAAGCTCTTCGCCGAGATCCTGCACGACATCCGCCGGCCTCCGGAAGCGGTGCTCGGCATCGGGCTCGACGTGCCGGGCCCGGTCGACTTCGCGTCCGGCCGGGTGATCAGCCCGCCGATCATGACGGGCTGGGACCGCTTCGACATCCGCGGCTGGTTCGCCGGGCAGTACTCGTGCCCCGTGCTCGTCGACAAGGACGTCAACGCGATGGCGTACGGCGAGCAGCGCCTGCGCTACCCGGACGTCCCGCACCTCCTCATGGTCAAGGTCGGCACGGGGGTCGGCACCGGCCTCATCGCCGGCGGCCAGGTCCACCGGGGCGCCGACGGCGCGGCGGGCGACGTCGGCCACATCCACGTCACGGTGCCCGACGTGGACGATCCGCCCGTGTGCCGGTGCGGCAACACCGGCTGCCTGGAGGCGTACGCCGGCGGCTGGGCCCTGGTGCGCGACCTGCGGGAGCAGGGCCGCGAGGTCGCCACCGTGGACGACGCGGTCCGCCTGATCCGCGCCGGCGACCCGGTCGCGGTGCGGCTCGCCCGGCGCGCGGCCCGCATCCTCGGCGGCGCCATCGCCGACATGGTCAACCTGTTCAACCCGCGCGTCATCGCGGTCTGCGGCCAGCTCGCCCACACCGACGAGCTGCTCTTCGCCGGCATCCGGGAGATCGTCTACCGCCGGTCGCTTCCGCTGGCCACGCGCAACCTGCAGATCGTCCGCAGCGAGCTCGACCCGCACGCGGGCGTGCTCGGCCTGGCCCAGCTCCTGGTCGACGGCCTCTACTCCCCCGAGCGCGTGCAGGAACTGGTGGACCGCGCCACGACCTGATCCGTCGATCACCCTGCGCGCCGCTTCTAGGATGGCGGGAAAGACCTCTCAAGCCGCCACGCAAGGAGGACACCGTGCCCGCACCTCTGCCGCACGAACACCTGCCGTCGGTCCCCGCGCTCCAGGTGCGCAGCGACGACATCACCGACGGCGAGAGGCTGGGAGACCTCCACGTCTTCAACGACTGGGGCATGACCGGCCAGAACCTGTCGCCCGCGCTGAGCTGGTCGGGCGCGCCGGCCGGGACGCGCGGCTACGCCGTCACCTGCTACGACCCGGACGCGCCGACGGGCAGCGGATTCTGGCACTGGGTGCTGTACGACATCCCGGCCTCGGTCACGGAGCTGCCCACGGGCGCCGGCACGGGCCCCGAGTTCAAGGGCCTGCCGCAGGGGGCCAAGCACGCTCGCAACGACTACGGCGCCAAGGAGTACGGCGGCGCCGCTCCCCCGCCCGGCGACCCGCACCGCTACGTGTACACCGTGCACGCGCTGGGCGTGGAGAGCCTGGGCGTCGACACCGACGCCAGCCCGGCGGTCGTCGGCTTCAACATCACCGCCAACACGCTCGCCCGCGGCCACATCGTTCCGCATTTCGGGGTCTGACGCTCAACCGTCGTCGCATTCCCGACCCGCCGTCGTCCATCCGGGCACTTGTCTCACCCGCCGTCGTCCGGGCACCCATCTCACCCGCCGTCGTCCGGGCACCCATCTCACCCGCCGTCGTCCCTGGGGCCTTCCACAAGCATCCTTCTTTACGGCACGGCCAACCCGGCCGCCACCCGCCGACCATGGCTGAGGGCCTCCAGGGAGACGGCCTCTGACCCGCACGTGGCGAGGCGCCGTGACGGCGCCTCGTGGGCCGCCCGCGTGGTCATCCCCTGCCCACGGCCTCCCACCGGATTCCCCTCCGCCACCCGGTAATGGTGGGCGTTCTCCCTACATAGGCACAGGTGTCCGCACTCAGGACGAACAAAGGAAACCTGTCATGAGAACCGCCCGTGGATGACCCCCGGATGGCCAGATTCGAGGCCGTCTACAAAGAGACATACGGCCGGATCACGGCCTATGCCGCACGCCGCTGCGACTCACCGCAGGACGCGGCGGACGCGGTGGCCGACACCTTCACCGTCGCCTGGCGGCGCGTGGACGAGTTACCCGAAGGCGAGCAGGCCATGCTGTGGCTGTACGGCGTGGCCCGCAAGGTGCTGGCCAACCGCCGCCGGACCGGCCGGTACCGCCAGGAGCGCAACGCCGAGCTCGACGCCGAGGTGGCCGACCTGTACGGGCGGCGCCCCGACAGCGGGGTCGAGCTGGACGCGATCGCCAGGGCGTTCCGCGACCTGCCCGGCGACGACCGCGAGCTGCTGTCGCTGGTCGCCTGGGAGGGCCTGGACCGCGAGGAGATCGCCACGGTGCTCGGCCTGACCCGCAACGCCGTCCGCGTCAGGCTGCACCGTGCCCGCAAGCGCTTCGCCCGCGCCCTCGCGGAGGCGGACGTCTCTCATTCGACGACGCGCCGGCTCGTCCCGGCGGAGAGGTCACGGTGAACGACATGACCAAGGACACGACCACGGACATGACGCGGGACGGCGGTGACGTCGAGGCCCTGACCAGGGCGCTGGCCCGGGTGGAGCCCGGTTCGCGCGGTGCCGACCCGTCCGGCGCGGGGGCGCGGACGCTGCTGGCCTCCATCGTCGCGGCCCCGGCCGCGGAGGACCCGCTCGCGGGGGTGTCCACCTCGGGGAGCACGGTCACGCCGCTGCGCCGGCGCGGGCTCGGGCGGCTGGCCGCCGGGCTCGCCGTCGCCGCGGCCCTGGCGGGCGGCATCGTCGTCGGCCCCAGCCTGCTGGGGAAGGGCGGCGCGACGCCCTCCTACGCCGTCACCAAGGACGACCACGGGGTCGTCACCATCCAGGTCCGCGACTTCAGTGACGCGGACGGGCTGAGGCGGCGGCTGGAAGAGCTCGGCGTCCCGGCCATCGTGGACTACGTGCCCCTGGGAAAGAGGTGCGAGCGGCCGCGCACCGGATATGTGGAGGACGTTCCGCGCGGCCTCTACTCCCTGCCCGAGAGCATCCCGGGGGAGACCATGAGCTGGCAGATGCGCATCGACACCCGGCTGTTCAGGCCCGGCGAGACCTTCGTCTGGACCATCGGAGAGGGCGGCACCAGCACCATCCTCATGAAGAACCCGGTAAGGCCCTGCGAGTTCGTCCCCGACCGGCCCCCGCTGGAGGAGGTCGACGGGGAGGGGTTTCGCCTGGCGACGACCGAAGGTGGCTCGCTCGCCGGTTACCGGGTCGACGGGAAGACCGTCGGGGAGGTGGTGCCGGAGATCCGGAAGCGCGGCCTGAAGGTCACCTTCATGGTCATGTCCGGACCTGACGGCCTCGGCGAAAGGTACCTTCAGGGCCGGACGAGCCCCATTTCCACGGTCGGCGACGACTGGGTGGTCTGGGATGCCCTGGATGCCCGCAAGGGCGAGGTCTTCCTGTGCGTCTCGAAGCAGCGCTACGACCGCAACCCGCTCTTCGGCGGCCCGCGCGACGCCGTCATCAAGGACTGACCCGTCGAACGCGCGAGGGCGGCCCGTCCGGTGCCGGACGGGCCGCCCTCGTGGTGCGTGAGGTGTCGCGAGAAGGACTTAGAAGTCCATGTCGCCGCCGCCGGGCATGGCGGGGGCGGCCGGGGTCTTCTCCGGCTTCTCGGCGATGACGGCCTCGGTGGTGAGGAAGAGCGCCGCGATGGAGGCGGCGTTCTGCAGCGCCGAGCGCGTCACCTTGGCCGGGTCGATGATGCCCGAGGCGAACATGTCGACGTACTCGCCCGTGGCGGCGTTGAGGCCCTCACCCGGCGTGAGGTTGCGGACCTTCTCCACCACGACGCCGCCCTCGAGGCCGGCGTTGACGGCGATCTGCTTGAGCGGCTCCTCCAGAGCCTTGCGGACGATCGCGGCACCGGTGGCCTCGTCGCCGTTGAGCTCCAGCTTGTCGAACGCCTTGGCGCCCGCCTGCAGCAGCGCCACGCCACCGCCGGGGACGATGCCCTCCTCGACGGCCGCCTTCGCGTTGCGGACGGCGTCCTCGATGCGGTGCTTGCGCTCCTTGAGCTCGACCTCGGTCGCGGCGCCGGCCTTGATGACGGCCACGCCGCCGGCCAGCTTCGCGAGGCGCTCCTGGAGCTTCTCGCGGTCGTAGTCGGAGTCGGTGCGCTCGATCTCGGCGCGGATCTCGTTGACGCGGCCCGCGATGGCGTCGGGGTCGCCGGCGCCGTCGACGATGGTGGTCTCGTCCTTGGTCACCACGACCTTGCGGGCGCGGCCGAGCTGGTCGAGCGTGGTGCTCTCCAGCTTCAGGCCCAGCTCCTCGGCGATGACCTGGCCACCGGCGAGGATGGCGATGTCGCCGAGCATGGCCTTGCGGCGGTCGCCGAAGCCCGGGGCCTTGACGGCCACGGAGCGGAACAGGCCGCGGATCTTGTTGACGACCAGGGTCGCCAGGGCCTCGCCCTCGATGTCCTCGGCGATGATCAGGAGCGGCTTGCCGGACTGCACGACCTTGTCGAGCAGCGGCAGCAGGTCCTTGTTGGCCGAGATCTTCGAGTTGACGATGAGGATGTACGGGTCCTCGAGCACGGCCTCCATGCGGTCCGAGTCGGTGACGAAGTACATCGACGTCATGCCCTTGTCGAAGCGCATGCCCTCGGTGAGCTCAAGCTCCAGGCCGAAGGTGTTGCTCTCCTCGACGGTGATGACGCCTTCCTTGCCGACCTTGTCCATCGCCTCGGCGATGAGCGAGCCGATCTCGGGGTCGGCGGCGGAGATGGAGGCGGTGGAGGCGATCTGCTCCTTGGTCTCC
>NZ_JABWGN010000021.1 GCF_013363975.1 Nonomuraea montanisoli
TCACCGCTAAGGTGGCCACGAGGTCTCCGGGTACAGGTTCTTCTTGGTCGTTGAACCCTTTACCGGAGACCTCTTTGCTTATCCGGCTACGACACGCCGTTGATCAACACTTCGAGACAGGCCCTAGTGGCGGTGAACGCCCTGGTGACGGCGGCGAAGAACGTGGCGGCTGAGCGGAGTTGCGCGGCCGGCCGCCAGCAGCGCGCCCGCGTGTGCCGTGAACACGGCCGCGACGAGCGTCACGTCGTACTCCTCCCAGGGGCCGCCGGGCAGTGAGGTGAGGACCCGGCCGTCGGCGAGCCCCGCGAACAGCCGCCCGTTCATGGCCGCCAGCCCGCGCACCCGGAAGTTCCCTGGGGCGCCATCGGCCGGTCGGATCGCATCAGCCTGCTCCCACCCCTGGGAAGCGAACGGCCGCCGCCACAGCTCGCCGCCCTCCGTCGCCGCGTAGAACGTGCAGTCGGCGATCGCCAGCCCCGTCGCCCCCGAGGGCGCGGCCCCGAGGTCCACCCAGACGCCCTCGCTGTCTCCGCTGCCCATGCGTGTACCGCCGTTGCCCCCGTTGCCCCCGTTGCCCCCGTTCCCGCCGTTCCCGCCGTTCCCGCGGTTCCTGCCGTCGCCGCCGTGCCCGCCGTTCCACCGGACGAGCCGCCCGGCGTCGGTCAGCCCGTACAGTCCCACGGGGAACCCCGCCGCGGCCTCCCTCGGCACGGCCAGCGCGACAACGTCCCCAGCGACCGCGCTGACGTCGACGGCCCCGGCAGCGCCGAGAGCGCGGGCAGCCCCGGCGACCCCGGCAGCCTGGGTGGCGGTGCCGACGGCCCCGCCGCCCCCGGCGGACTCCCACGGGAGGTTCTGCCCGCACAGCTCCCGCCGCAGCAGCGCCCCCGACCCGTCCACCGCGTACAGCGTCCGATCGCGGACCGCCAGCGCCCGGACGTCCGTCCCGGCGGGCCCGACGACCTCCCACGCGGGGGCAGGCGTCGCGCCGCTGAAGCGGTCGAGCACGTTGCGGGTGACGCGCTCCACGACCGGGTCGTGCAGGGTGTTGCCCCAGTTGACCGTGGCCGCGTTGAACACGGTGCCCAGGTCGCTCGTGAAGATCCCCATGGTGGCCGCCCCGCCCTGGCCGTAGGCGCTCCAGTGCCGCAGGTCCGCCGTGGCCAGCACGACGAACGACGCGGGTGTCCCGTCGCGGCAGGTGGCCCGGGGCACGCCGCCGATCTCCTCGATCTCGGCCGCGTCGGTCTCGTAGCCCAGGCACCCCTGCCCGAACGGGTCGCCGTCCTTCAGCCCCGTCCCCTCGAACACCCAGTGGCCGGCGAAGCGCGCCGTGTAGGACTCGTCCAGCATGCGCCCCATGTCCGGCCCCCATGTCCCCGCCCCGGCGCGGAAGCTGACGCCGGTGAGCGCGTTCTCGGGCCGGCCGGCGGACGACCACTCGACGGTCGCGAGCCGGGGGTCGTCCACGGGGTCGCACAGCGCGTCGCGGTGGCACACCATCGTCCGTCCGCCGTCCTCCAGCCGGATCCGCCACCACGCGGTGTTGCCGGAGAAGACGGCCAGGTTCCCGCCGCGCCGGACGAACCCTTCGACCGCGTCGCGCATCCCGTCCGACCAGTACTCGTCGTGGCCGTTCACGACGAGAACGCGACGCCGCGCCAGCAGATCCGGCCCGAAGTCGAGGTCGAGGTCGAGGTCGAGGTTCGAGCAGTACGCGACGTCGTAGCCGGCCGGCCGCAGCCACCGGATCAGGCCGAACTCCCATCGCTCCGGACAGGGGCCGCCGCCCGGCCGGTCGAAGCTCACGCGGCCCGCGCGCACCGGCGACTCGGTCCAGTAGAGGCCCTGCCCCGGCATGCCCGCCCTGTTGTACGCCTGCCAGGTGGCGAACGGCACACTGACCAGGATCGGCGCGGCCGGAACCGCCTCCCGGACCACGAAGAAGACCTCGTTGTCCGGGCACGGCGCCTCGCCCGGCAGCCCTTGCGGCCATGGCACCTCGGGCCCGAACCGCGCCCGGTAGAGCGAGCTGGGCCAGTCGGCGCCGACCTCCAGCTCCCAGCCGGGCGTCGCGACCCCGGTGAACACCACCCGGTCGCTCGCCACGTCGGCCACCTCGACCGGCGCGGTCCCGGAGACGACGAAGGGCAGCGTGCCGCCCTGCGCGCACGAGGTCGCCCGGGCGTAGGCCCACACGGTCATGCGACGGGCGTCGTCTCGGTCGGGGGGTTCTCCATGCGCTTCGAAGCTCCCTCGGGAAAGGGGGGACGGGGATGCCATGCCACGCTTACTGGAAGGATTCTTAACAGTTATGTCTGGTCGGCAGTTTTCCACGACCGGCGGGCCCGCACAAGAGTAAGCGGTTTCCCGCGACTCCTGAGGACTGTGGCCCGGTGTCTTGGTGGAGGCGTCCGTGGTGCCGGGGTTGCCACGTGGACGGCCCAGAAGGCGCACGTCACGGCGGCAAGCCGGGGAACCGGAGGAGCGTGCCCCCGGACGGGGGCCGGCCCCGTGCGGCGGGTGGGCCTTCCCGGGCCGGCCGTAAAAGAAGAAAGAAGAAGCAGAGACGGCGGCGAGGGGGGCGCGGGCGGAGATCGGTGATGCGGTTCGCTTGGGCGCACCAACGGGCACAAACCACAAAAGAACGGTACGGAGGTGGTTCCCTGAACGCGCTGTGAGGTGGTCGTGGCTTTGCTGATCGGGATCGAGGAAGAGTATCTCGTCGTAGACCCGCGCACCCGTCAGGTCGTTCCCCGGGCGGCCGAGGTCCTGGCCAGAGCCTCCGGGACGCTCGACGTCGACCAGGAGATCACCCGCTTCCAGGTGGAGGCCCGCACGGCGCCGACGTCCGATCTGGACGCGCTGGCCACCGACCTGCGCCTGACCCGCAAGGACGTGGCCGGGGCGGCGCGGTCGTGCGGCCTGTCCGTGATGGCCAGCGGCAGCCCGGTCCTCGGCGACGTCGCCCGGCCCCCGCTCGGCGACGACGCCCGCTACGAGCACGGCCGTGAGCTCTACCGCGCCCTCCAGGACGAGATCAGCATCTGTGCCCTCCACGTCCACGTGGACGTGCCGGACGACGAGCACGCCGTCTACGTGGCCAACCATCTTCGCCCCTGGCTGCCCACGCTGATCGCGCTGGCCGCCAACTCGCCGTTCTTCGCGGGCCGCGACACGGGATACGCCTCCTGGCGGGTGATCAGCTGGGGTCGCTGGCCCGTCTCCGGCGCCCCGCCGTACTTCCCCTCGTATGCCGCCTACGAGCGGACGCTGGAAGCGCTGACGGAGTCGGGGGCGCTGATGGACCGGCGCACGGTGTTCTGGGACGTGCGCCCGTCGCCCCGGCTCCCGACCGTCGAGGTGCGCGTCACGGACGTGCCGCTGGACGTGGGCGACAGCGCCACCCTGGCCGGCCTGGTGCGCGCCCTCGTCGTGACGGCCCTGCGCGACGTCGCCGACGGCGACCGGGGACTGCCCGTGCCGCCGGAGGTGCTGCGGGCCGCCTACTGGCGCGCCGCGCGCGACGGGCTCGCCGGCGACAGCCTGGACCTGCGTACGGGGGCTCTCGTCCCCGCGCCCGTACTGGCCTGCCGCCTCCTGAACCACGTACGGTCCGCGCTGGCCGAGTCCGGCGACCTTGAACTCGTCCAGGACGGCCTGGGCCGGCTGCTCCGAAGGGGTTCGGGCGCCATCCGCCAACTCCGCATGCACGCGGCCACCGGAGACCTCACCAGCGTGGTGGACGACTTGATCCGGGCCACCACCGCCTGACCCGCGACGCGCCGCCGATGCCCCTGTCGGCAAGGCGCCCGGTGTCGGGTGGCGCCTCCCGGGACCTCATCTACGTGGGGAGTCGTCCACGCGGGGCCTCATCCACGCGGGGAGTCGTCCACACGGGCCCCGTCCACATGGGGGAGCCGCGCCCACGTGGAGAGTCGTTCGCGTGGGGTGCCGTCCGTGCGAGGAGTTGTTCCTCCGGGAGGAGCCATCCCTCTAGGGGTAGTCTTCCTCCACTTCCACGCCCTCCTGCTCCAGCGCTTCCTTGATGACGCGGAAGGCGAGGCCGGAGGGGTAGCCCTTCCGGGCCAGCATGCCGGCGAGGCGGCGGGTGCGGGTCTGGGAGTCGAGGTTGCGGGTGGAGGCGAGCTTGCGGTCCACGAGGCGGCGGGCCGTCTCGGCTTCCTGGTCGGGGTCGAGCCGCTCCACGGCCTCGTTCACCGTCTCGGAGTCGACGCCGCGGTGGCGCAGTTCGGCGGCCAGGGCGCGCCTGGCCAGGCCGCGACCGTGGTGACGTGAGTCGACCCAGGCTTCGGCGAACGCCTCGTCGTTGATCAGGCCCAGCTCGGAGAACCGGTCGAGCACGGTCTGCGCAGCTTCGTCGGGTACGTCACGCTTGCGCAGTGCCTCGGCGAGCTGAGCGCGCGTCTTGGGCGCCATCGTGAGCAACCGCAGGCAGATGGCTCGCGCGACCGCCTCGGGGTCGGCCTGTGGTGCGGCTGCCGCGGGCGAGCCCTCGTCGGGGCCGTCCGGCAACCATCCCCGGTCCGTCCCGGTGGACCGCTGTCCGCGCCCTCCACGGTTGTCCCGTGAGCGTCCCTTTCCGGACCGGCGCCCTCGTCCCTTCGTGCGGGGCCCGGATGCGCCGTCGTCCCCGCTGTCACCGGCCCACCCATGCGAGGGCGCTTCGGCGTTCTCCCCGGCCGTTCCGCTGTCCGACTCGGACCGCGCAAACCAGGGCGTCCAGTCGGCGGATGAGCCCTGCGGATCGCCCGAGCTGTCGGGGACCGCGTCCATACCGTCGGAGCCGGTGGGGGGCCCGTGCGGGTGGCTGGAGTCGCTGGGGGCTTCTTCCAGGTCGGGGGAGTGCGCGGATGTTCCTTCCAGGCTGCGGGCGGTGGTGAAGGGCCTCTGCGGGCGGCCGGAGTGGGTGGGGGGTTCCTCCATGCTGGGGGAGTCCGCGGGTGTCTCTTCCAGATCGCCGGCGTCGGTGGGGGACCCGTGGGGGTGGCTGGAGTCGGTGGGGGCTTCTTCCGGGCTGCCGGGGTCCGCAATCGCCCCTTCCGCGCTGCCGAGGTCGGTGGAAGATCCTTCCGGACCGCCAGTCGAATGCTCGGCACCCGGGGGCAGCGCACCGCCGGCGGTGGCTTCTCCGCTCGCGGTGGGCTCCTCGCTGGTGGTGGGCTCCCGGTCTGCGGTCGGTTCTTCGTTGGTGCTGGGCTCCCGGCCGGCGGTGTGGTCTTGGCTCGTGGTGTAGTCGCGGCCGACGATGGACGCCTGGCCTGTCATGGGCTGTCCGCTCGTGTCAGGTTCCCCGACCGCATGGGACTCTCGGCGGACAGTGGGTTCGCTGCCCGAAGGGGACTCTCGGCGGGCGGTGGGCTCGCTGCCCGAGGGGGATTCCCCGTTCGCGGGGTGGTCGGTGACCGCGGTCGCCTCGGAGGCGGAAGAGCGGTCGGGGTCGAGGGGCGGTTCCCCCGCAGAGGGGGCCATGGCCTCCTGGGGCATGCCGGTAGTAGAGGATGGCTCGTCGTCCCACATCGGTGCGCTTTCACGAGCGTGCTGAGCGTCCTGCGGCTCCGGTCCCGATGGAAGGGGCGCGGGGTCGGTTGCCTGCGAGGGCGTGCTTCCCCAGAAGGGGTGAGTGTCCTGCGCGTTCGGCTCCCAGGAAAGCCGCGATGGTTCAGTCACCGACGACGGTTCGCTTCCACGAGAGTGTTGAGCGTCCTGCGGCTCCGATCCCTGCGCGGCGTTCGAGGGGGCGGTTGCCTGCGAGGGCGTGCGCCCCCAGAACGGATGAGTCTCCTGCGGTTCTGGCTCCCAGGAAGGCACTGAGGGGGCGGTTGCCTGTGGCGGTGCGCTCTCCCAGAAAGGGTGAGCCTTCTGCGGTTCCGGCTCCCAGGAAAACCCCGAAGGCGCGTTCGTCCACGACGGCTCGCTTCCCCGGGCGGGCTGAGCGCCCTGCGGTTCCGGATCCCATGCGGGCTTCGAAGGCTCGGACGTCCACGACGGCTCGGCCCCACGGGAAGATTGAGCGTCGCGTGGCCGCGGCTTCGACTCAGGCTTCGGGGGCTCGGGCGCCCACGACGACTCCGCTGCCCACGACGGTTCCGCCGCCCAGGAGGGGGGAGCGGCCTGGGATTCCGGATCCCACGCATGCTCCGAACCGGTGCCTGCCCACGACTTGCCGATGCCCGGAGAGGGCTGGGCATCCCAGGAGAGAGCGGGGGACCGCTCGACTCCTCTGTCGTGGGTGGGTTCGGCTTGGTCGGATGTGTCTGAGGGGGCTGTCGGGTGGCCGGCGGTGCTGGGCCGGGGGTGAAGGCGCGTGTCCCCGTCATGCGAGGGCTGTTCGTGATCTTGGTTGTGCGGGTCCTGGGGGGTGGAGGCTGCGCGTTGGGCGCGTTGTTCCTGCCACTCGGCCACGGAGGGCCAGCCGTTCACCGAGGGCCGGCCGTTCACCGAGGGCCGGCCGTTCACCGAGGGCCGGCCGTTCACGGACGGCCGACCGTCCACGGACGGTGAGGTATCGGCCGCCTGATCGCGCTGCTCCTGAGTACGCCGGCCTTGAGTACGTCGGCCTTGAGCGCGTCGGCTCTGGGTGCGCCGGCCCTGGTCGCGTGCTTCGCCCCACGCCTGGCCTCGCGGAGCGTCCGTGCCGTCGCCGGACGAGGCGTCTCGCCTCCGGCCGCTCGCCCCGTCCTGGCTCTGGTTCCAGTCGGCCCCCGACCGGCGGCCGGAACGGTAGCCCGACGGCGAACCTGAACGGGACCCGGCCGAACCGGACCGCGAGCCGGACGAGCGCGAACGGGATGCAGCCGACGAGCCGGAACGGGAGCCGGGCGTCAGTCCGGAGCGGGACGAATCGGATGGCGAGTCCGAGTTCGACTCCGACTCCGACTCTGCCTCCGAGCCTGACCTCGACCCCGAGCCTGACTCCGCCCCCGCGCCGGCCGTCGAATCTCGTCGGCCGCGTCTGCCCTTGCGGTCGGTGGGGGAGGGCGGGAGGTCTGGCCAGGCGCCCCAGTCGCGATCGTGGGGCGCCTGGTCGTCGCCGCTCATGGCGCTGCCGATGGCCGGTGTTCACTCATGGGGGGATGACCGATCAGACGTCACCGGGCTTCGGCGCGGCGGCGGCCTTGGAGCCGCGGCCCGTGGCGGCGGGGGCGGGCGGCGCCGGCGGGGCGGCCTCGGCGGGGGCGTCGAGGCGCGGGCCGACACCCAGCTTGTCCTTGATCTTCTTCTCGATCTCGTTGGCCATGTCGGGGTGGTTCTTCAGGAAGTTGCGCGCGTTCTCCTTGCCCTGGCCGAGCTGGTCGCCCTCGTAGGTGTACCAGGCGCCGGACTTGCGGACGAAGCCGTGCTCCACGCCCATGTCGATCAGGCCGCCCTCGCGGGAGATGCCCACGCCGTAGAGGATGTCGAAGTCGGCCACCCGGAAGGGCGGGGCCATCTTGTTCTTCACGACCTTGACGCGGGTGCGGTTGCCGACCGCCTCCGTGCCGTCCTTGAGGGTCTCGATGCGGCGGATGTCCATGCGGACCGAGGCGTAGAACTTGAGCGCCTTACCACCGGTCGTGGTCTCGGGCGAGCCGAACATGACGCCGATCTTCTCGCGCAGCTGGTTGATGAAGATGGCGGTGGTGCCGGTGCTGTTGAGGGCGCCGGCGACCTTGCGCAGCGCCTGGGACATGAGGCGGGCCTGCAGACCCACGTGGCTGTCGCCCATCTCGCCCTCGATCTCGGCCTTGGGCACCAGCGCGGCCACCGAGTCGATGACGATGATGTCGACGGCGCCGGACCGGATCAGCATGTCGGCGATCTCCAGCGCCTGCTCACCGGTGTCGGGCTGGGAGACGAGCAGCGCGTCGGTGTCGACGCCCAGCTTCTTGGCGTACTCGGGGTCGAGCGCGTGCTCGGCGTCGATGAACGCCGCGATGCCGCCCGCCCGCTGCGCGTTGGCCACCGCGTGCAGGGCGATCGTGGTCTTACCGGACGACTCCGGACCGTAGATCTCGACGATGCGGCCACGGGGCAGACCTCCGATGCCCAGCGCCACGTCGAGGGAGATCGAGCCGGTGGGGATCACCTCGATGGGAGCCCTGGCGTCATCGCCGAGGCGCATGACGGAGCCCTTGCCGAACTGCCGCTCGATCTGGGCGAGGGCGGTCTCGAGGGCCTTCTCGCGGTCGTTGATAGCCATGGGAGCTCCCCCTGAAGGGTCGTGGTCCGATTCAGTCGAGTGAAAGCTACGGCCTGCCACCGACATTTTCTGCGGAGTGTCGGGGAGGCGGGGTCCCCGGCGTTCTCCATGGTAGCCGAACGGCTGTTCGATCACATCGGTAACACGCGGCTTCGGGGCCGCGACGCTCCGCGCCGGGCCGGAGCGCGTCTGGCAGGTGGCGGCCGGGCATGTTCCGGCGTCCCGTCGGGGCGCTGTGTGAGCGTGTCGCGACGGTACGTCCTGGTTCGCCCGCATGTGCAGTGGTTTGCGGCCGGCGTGTTGTCAGCCGTCTTGAGCTGGGGAGACCCAAGGGTAGAGGGTTGGAGGCGGCGACGTGTCAGACACGTACACCGGGGAGCGGCGCGCCCATCTGGAGGCTCTTGCCGAGCTGTTGCCCGAGCAGGGGCTGGTGAGCCGCATGATCGGCGGCGACGATCCGATGCTCTGGGTGTGGCATCCGCAGACCGGGCGGCAGACGATCATCTTCGCCACGCCCTCGCGCGGAGGATGGATCTTCCTGTGGGCGCCCGGAGGTCAGGGGCGCGTGGACGAGCTGGCGCGCACGGCCGGCGCGTTGCGGCAGACGCTCGACGCGCCGCCCCACGCGAAGTCCCGTTGAGACGAACCCGGAGCCCGGCGGCGGCGGTCTCAGGTCAGCGCAGCTGCGGCGGCACGTCCTCCACCTGGCAGACCGCCCGCCAGACGGTCTTGGCGCTCTCGCCCTCGGCCAGCGCCTGCGTGACCGTGCGGCCGTCCAGCGGTGCCAGCACGTAGTCACGGGCCCAGGAGTCGGCATAGGTGTCGCCGAAGTGGGCGCGCATCCGTCTCCAGAACTCGGTCAACCGCATCATTCAAGTATGGGACCACCGGCGCCATGGGTAGGACAGACCCATGGCCAAGACTCACAAACCCTCGCCCCCGAAGACCGCCGAGATCAAGGCGAACCGCGTCAGGCGCCGCGCGTTACGGCTGGCACAGCGGTTGGCCGTGCAGAAGGAGAAGGCGGACAGGTCCGAGCGGCACGCCGGCATCAGGCGCGAACCGCGCGTGGGCCTGCCGAGGACGCGCCGGGCGTCGCGGCGATAGCCCGTACCCGGTCACCCAACCGGTGCCAGGCCGGCCGGCGACGCGGGTCCCGTGCGAGTTCGGGGAACCGCGGGCGGGGCGGCGGTCGGAGGGAACCGGCGCGGCGTCACGTGAGGTCAGAGCACGCGTGAGCCGTACATCTCGCCGAGGTGGTCGGCGAGCAGCTCCAGGCGGGCGCCGTCGGGGTCGCGGAAGTAGATGGAGGCGCCGCTCTCGATCTGGTGCGGCACGCCGGCCATCTCCAGCTTCCCGCGCAGGCGCTCCCACGTGGCCGGGTCGACGGAGATCGCGATGTGGTGCAGTCCGCCGAGCACTTCCTGGTACGGGCCGAGGTCGAGCCCCGGGAAGTCGAAGAACGCCAGCAGGTTGCCGTTGCCGACGTCGAAGAAGAAGTGGCTGGAGCCCTTGTAGTCGCGGTTCTCGAAGATCTCTGTGAGCGGGAACTCCAGAAGCTCCTGGTAGAACCGGATGGTCCGCTCCACGTCCGACGACACCAGAGCGAAGTGGTGCAGGCCGCGGGCGCTGCTGGGAGGCCGGCGCGGTAAGAGGTGGCGCTCCCTGATCTCGTCACGGCGCGCGTCCATGGCTGTGTTGTCGATGCTCACGGTCGCTCTATGTCCGCCTGCGTGCCGCTCAACCACCCTGGGCGGCCACAATGCGTTTTCTGTCGGTACGGCGAGGCACTATGGGCAGGTGAGCTCGCTCGACCATTTCAGCCAGGTGACCAGGGAGTGGTTCTCCGGGGCCTTCGTCGCGCCCACGACCGCCCAGGAGGGCGCGTGGCGTTCCATCGCCCGGGGTGACAACACGCTGGTCGTCGCGCCGACGGGCTCCGGCAAGACGCTGGCCGCGTTCCTGTGGTCGCTCGACCGGCTGGCCGCCGAGCACGCCGAGCACGCCGAGGCCGCCAAGAGCGCCGAAAGCACCGAGCACGCCGAGGGCGCGGAGCCGGGCTCGCCGTCCGGGCGGCGTCGCAGCGGCGGGCGTGGCGGGCGCGGCGGCAAGGATGACACTCCTCCCCGAAGCGGCACGAAGGTGCTCTACGTCTCGCCGCTCAAGGCGCTGGCCGTGGACGTCGAGCGCAACCTCCGCGCCCCCCTGACCGGGCTCAAGCAGACGGCCCGGCGGCTCGGCCTGCCCGTGCCCGAGATCTCGGTGGCCATCCGGTCCGGCGACACCCCCGCCGAGGACCGCAGGCGGTTCGCCGCCCGGCCGGCCGACATCCTCATCACGACCCCCGAGTCGCTGTTCCTGCTGCTCACCAGCCAGGCGCGCGAGGCGCTGCGCGACGTGCGCACGGTGATCATCGACGAGGTGCACGCCGTCGCGGCGACCAAGCGCGGCGCCCACCTCGCGCTCAGCCTCGAACGGCTCGACGCGCTGCTCGACCGGCCCGCCCAGCGGATCGGCCTGTCGGCGACGGTCCGGCCGGTCAGCGAGGTGGCGGCGTTCCTGGGCGGCTCCCGGCCGGCGACCGTGGTGCAGCCGCCCTCCGACAAGCGCATCGAGGTCGACGTCGTCGTCCCGGTCGAGGACATGACGGAGATGGAGGGCGCGCCGCGCCGCGACGACGGCGACGGCGGGGGCGACCTGACGCCCGATCCCGCGAGCCGTTCCATCTGGCCGCATGTGGAGGACCGGCTGTTCGACCTCATCGGGGCCCACAGCTCCACGATCGTGTTCGCCAACTCCCGGCGGCTGGCCGAGCGCCTGTGCACGCGGCTCAACGAGCTGGCCTACGAGCGCGCGTACGGCGCCGACACCGTCGACCTGTCGATCTGGGAGACCGCCCCGGCCGAGGACGAGGACGCGGGCGGGCGCCCGGCGGGCGGCGCGCCGGTCCGGCGGACGCCCGCCGAGATGATGGCCCAGGCCGGCGCGAGCAAGGGCGTGACGACCGAGATCGTCCGCGCTCACCACGGGTCCGTCTCCAAGGAGGAGCGGGCGCAGATCGAGGAGGCGCTCAAGTCGGGCCGGCTGCCCGCCGTGGTCGCCACCTCCAGCCTGGAGCTGGGCATCGACATGGGCGCCGTCGACCTGGTCGCCTGCGTCGAGGCGCCGCCCAGCGTGGCGAGCGGCCTGCAGCGCATCGGCCGGGCCGGGCACCAGGTGGGCGCCGTCTCCAAGGGCGTGATCTTCCCCAAGTACCGCGGCGACCTCGTCCAGACCGCGGTGGTCGCCGAGCGCATGAAGAACGGCGAGATCGAGGAGCTGCGCTACCCCCGCAACCCCCTCGACGTGCTCGCCCAGCAGATCGTGGCGATGACCGCCCTCGACGAGTGGACGGTCGACGAGCTGGAGGCCGTGGTCAGGCGTGCCGCCCCCTACGCCACGCTGCCGCGCACCGCGCTGGAGGCCACGCTCGACATGCTGGCCGGCCGCTACCCGAGCGAGGAGTTCGCCGAGCTGCGCCCGCGCGTCGTGTGGGACCGGGTGACGGGCACCCTGCGCGGACGCCCGGGCGCCCAGCGGCTGGCCGTCACCAACGGCGGCACCATCCCCGACCGCGGCCTGTTCGGCGTGTTCCTGGTCGGCGAGAAGGCCTCGCGGGTCGGCGAGCTGGACGAGGAGATGGTCTACGAGTCGCGGGTCGGCGACGTGTTCGTGCTCGGCGCGACGTCGTGGCGCATCGAGGACATCACGGCCGACCGCGTCCTCGTCTCCCCGGCTCCCGGCCAGCCGGGCAAGCTGCCGTTCTGGCACGGCGACGCCCCGGGCCGGCCGGCCGAGCTGGGCAGGGCCATCGGCGCGTTCCTGCGCGAGCAGGCCGCCGACGGCTCGGACGGGCGCGCGCGGGCCGCCGGGCTCGACGAGTACGCCGCCGCCAACCTCCGGTCCTACCTGGCCGAGCAGCGCGAGGCGACCGGCTACGTCCCCGACGACCGCACCCTCGTGGTCGAGCGCTTCCACGACGAGCTGGGCGACTGGCGGGTGGTGATCCACTCCCCGTACGGCGCCCGCGTCCACGCGCCCTGGGCGCTGGCCATCAACCGGCGGCTGCACGAGCGCTACGGCCTCGACGTGCAGGCCGTGCACTCCGACGACGGCATCGTGCTGCGCATCCCCGACACGCTGGCCGAGCCGCCCTCCGACGTCGCCGCGTTCGACCCGGAGGAGATCGAGCAGATCGTCACCGAGGAGCTGGGCGGGTCGGCGATGTTCGCCTCGCGGTTCCGGGAGTGCGCGGGACGGGCGCTGCTGCTGCCGCGCCGCACCCCCGGCCGGCGCAGCCCGCTGTGGCAGCAGCGCCAGCGGGCGGCCCACCTGCTGGGGGTGGCCTCGAAGTACGCGTCGTTCCCGATCGTGCTGGAGACGATGCGCGAGTGCCTGCAGGACGTGTTCGACGTGCCGGGGCTGGTCCGGCTGATGCGCGACATCGCCGCCCGCCGGGTGCGCGTGGTCGAGGTGGAGACGTCGCAGGCGTCGCCGTTCGCGGCGTCGCTGCTGTTCCACTACGTGGGCGCGTTCATGTACGAGGGCGACGCGCCGCTGGCCGAGCGGCGGGCGCAGGCGCTGGCGCTGGACACCTCGCTGCTGGCCGAGCTGCTGGGCCAGGCCGACCTGCGCGAGCTGCTCGACCCCGACGTGATCTCCGACGCCGAGCGGGAGCTGGCCAGGCTCGACCGGCCGCTGCGTGACGCCGAGGACCTGGCCGACCTGCTGCGCTCGCACGGGCCGCTGCTCGCGCCCGACGTGAGCGTGCGCGGCGGCGACCCCGCCTGGCTGGAGGAGCTCGAACGCGCGCGGCGGGCGATCCGGGTGCGCGTCGCGGGCGAGGAGCAGTGGGCGGCCATCGAGGACGCGGCGCGGATGCGCGACGCGCTCGGCGTGCCGCTGCCGGTGGGGGTGCCCCACGCGTTCCTGGAGCCGGTCGCCGACCCGCTGGCCGACCTGGTGGCGCGCCACGCCCGCACCCGGGGGCCGTTCCACGCGGGAACGGCGGCGGCCCGGTTCGGGCTGGGGGTGGCCGTGGTGCGCGACGCGCTGCACCGCCTGGCCGCGTCCGGGCGGGTGGTCAACGGCGAGTTCCGGCCCGGGGGCCGGGGCGAGGAGTGGTGCGACGCCGGCGTGCTGCGCATGCTGCGGCGCAGGTCGCTCGCCCGGCTGCGCAAGGAGGTCGAGCCGGTCGCGCCCGAGACGCTGGCCCTGTTCCTGCCGGCCTGGCACGGCATCACCGGCTCGGCCGGCCCCGCGGGCGCGGCGGGGCCGGGAGGCCCGGGAGCGACCGGGCTCGCGGGCGACGGGACGGCGACGGGCTACGGCGGGGCGACGCGGGCGGCCGGGGCGACGGGGGCGACGGGGGCGGCCGGGGCCGCACGGGCGATGGACGCGCTGGTCCACGCCGTCGAACAGCTCCAGGGCGCGGCCGTCCCCGCCTCGGCGCTGGAGTCCCTGGTGCTGCCGTCGCGGGTGCCCGGCTACCATCCGGCGCTGCTCGACGAGCTGACCTCGTCCGGCGAGGTGATCTGGGCCGGACAGGGATCGCTGCCGGGCGGCGACGGGTGGGTGTCGCTCTACTTCGCCGACACCTCGCCCCTGCTGATGCCCGAACCCGCCGAGATCACCATGACACCGGTCCACGATCACGTGCTGGAGGCGCTCGGCGGCGGAGGGGCGCTGTTCTTCCGCGGGTTGTCCGACCGGCTCGGCTCGCTCGACGACACGGCGCTCGCCACGGCCCTGTGGGACCTCGTGTGGTCCGGCCGCGTCTCGGGCGACACGCTGGCGCCGCTGCGGGCGACGCTGGGGTCCGGGCGTCCCGCGCACCGCCCGGCCACCACGCGACGCCGCCGCGCCGTGCTGCCCACGCGGAGCGGGCCGCCGACCGTGGGCGGGCGGTGGTGGCTGCTGCCCGCACCCGCCGGTGACGCGACCCAGCGGGCGCAGGCCCAGGCCGAGGCCCTGCTCGAACGCCACGGGGTGCTGACGCGCGGCGCGGTGACGTCCGAACGGCTGCCCGGCGGGTTCTCGCCGGTCTACCAGGTGCTGCGCGCGTACGAGGAGAGCGGCCGGTGCCGGCGCGGCTACTTCGTCGAGAGCCTCGGGGGTGCGCAGTTCGCGCTGCCGGGAGCGGTCGACCGGATGCGGGCCATGGCCCCGTCCCTCGCCCCCGCCGCCGAACCGCCGGGGCCGGGCCTGTCGCTCGACGGGCCTCACGGGCGTGCCGGTGGTGTCCGGCCCGGCGAGCGCGGGGGCACGCGGCGGGCGGTGGTGCTCGCGGCGGCCGACCCGGCCAACCCCTACGGGGCCGCCCTGCCGTGGCCGGCGCACCCCGGCGACGTCGGGCACAAGCCCGGGCGCAAGGCCGGGGCGTTGGTGGTGCTGGTCGACGGGTTCCTCGTGCTGTACGTCGAGCGGGGCGGCAAGACGCTGCTGTCGTTCACGGACGACGAGCGGCTGCGGCCGGCGGTGGACGCGCTGGCCCTGGCCGTACGCGACGGGGCGCTCGGGAAGCTGACCGTCGAGCGGGCCGACGGCGCCTCCATCACCGAGTCGCCCTTGGCCGAGGCGCTCGAGGCGGCGGGCTTCCACCCGACGCCACGAGGTCTGCGCCTACGGGCCTGACGACGGGCCCCGAGGTCCGGGGGTCTGGGGGCCAGACGACGGGCCCCGAGGTCTGCGCGCCTGGCGAACGCGCTGCGAGGGCTGAGTCGGCGTGCCCGGCGAACGCCCGGCGAGCTGTGAAGGCGTGCCTGGCGAACGCCCGGCGAGCGCTGTGAAGGCGTGCCTGGCGAACGCCCGGCGGGCGGACGGCTCGGTGAGCGGGCGTCTGGGAGCCGTGTCGTCCGAGGGCGGGTGCCGCCTTTCTCTGTTTTGGCGCGTCCGTCCCTTTGGGCCCCGGTTTCCGGAGAATCTGGGAAAAGTGGGGCTGGTGTGGTTTATGTGAGGATACGCGGGGAAAGGGGACGCGGCCTGCGGCGAGGGGGCTGGCCGTACAGAAGCCAATTCCCAGGATCGCTCGATATCCGGGCGAATGGCGAGAAGCCATCCCGTAAGACACGCTTGATAACCCGTTTGCTTGCTCGTGACTTGTTCGACGCATAACCTCGACGGCAGTGAGGAGTTACTCCGCGCTGCGCGGATTGCCATACCGGTGACGTACGGACGAGCGAGCTTGACTGATGGAGGCGGGCGAGACCCCCGGCTGTCGCGGCCGGCGCCCGGCCGGGCCCCGGGCCTGGCCTCCGCCTTGGCTTGATATCAGCGTCGTGATGACGCCGATCGGGCGTTCCGCGCCGCGCATGTGACCCCTCGCGTTCTGTGGCCGCTTTTACGGGTGTTGACGACGCGAGGAGGGCGGGGAGCGCATGGGGCCGCTTGTCGTGGTGCTGTCGGTGGCGGTGCTCCTGCTCACGTTCGGCATGATCGCCGCGCTCCTGGTCGTGATCCGGCGCACCTCGGGTCTGCTGCCGCAGTCCGGCAAGCCGTCCGCCGAACAGATCGAGGCCGTCCACGAGGAGCTGGAGCAGGCCCGTCAGGAGGCCGGCGAGATCCGCGGCAAGGCCGAGTCCGACGCCGAGGAGATCCTGCGCCGCTCCGAGGCCGCGGCCGAGAGCGCCGCGCGGATGCGGCGCGAGGTCGAGGAGGAGGGCCGGATCCTCAAGTCCGCGCTCAAGGAGCTGCGCGCCGATCTCGAACGCCGCGAGTCCCGCCTGGCCGAGCGCGAGGAGCGTCTGGACGAGGAGGCCCGGCGGCAGGCCGACCAGCAGCGCAAGCTGGGCGAGGACGAGGCCCGCCTGGCCGACCGGAAGGCCGAGCTGCTCCAGATCGAGGACGAGCGGCGGGCCCTGCTGGAGCGGGTGGCCGGGCTGACCGCCGCCCAGGCCAAGGCCGAGCTGGTCAGGGAGATCGAGAACCAGGCCAAGCGCGAGGCCGCGCTGATCATCCGGGAGATCGAGGGCCAGGCCCGCAAGGAGGGCGAGAAGCGCGCCGCCAAGATCGTGACGCTGGCGGTGCAGCGCGTGGCGGCCGAGCAGACGGCCGAGTCCGTGGTGAGCGTGCTCCACCTGCCGGGCGACGAGATGAAGGGCCGCATCATCGGCCGTGAGGGCCGCAACATCCGGGCGTTCGAGTCGACGACCGGCGTCAACCTCATCATCGACGACACTCCTGAGGCCGTCCTGCTGTCCTGCTTCGACCCGGTACGCCGGGAGACCGCCAGGCTGACCCTGGAGAAGCTGGTGCTCGACGGCCGCATCCACCCGCAGCGCATCGAGGAGGCCCACGAGCGCAGCCGCGCCGAGGTGCAGGACCTGTGCGCCCGCGCCGGCGAGGACGCGCTGGTCGAGCTCGGCATCACCGACATGCACCCGGAGCTGACGCTGCTGCTCGGCCAGCTCCGCTACCGCACCTCCTACGGGCAGAACGTCCTCAAGCACCTCATCGAGTCGGCGCACATCGCCGGCATCATGGCCGCCGAGCTGAAGCTCGACCAGCGGCTGATGAAGCGCTGCGCCCTGCTGCACGACATCGGCAAGGCCCTCACGCACGAGGTCGAGGGCAGCCACGCGCTGATCGGCGCGGAGATCGCCCGCCGATACGGCGAGTCGGAGGACGTGGTCCACGCCATCGAGGCGCACCACAACGAGGTCGAGGTGCGCACCGTCGAAGCGGTTCTCACCCAGGCGGCCGACGCGATCAGCGGCAGCCGTCCCGGCGCGCGCCGCGAGTCGCTGGAGGCGTACGTCAAGCGGCTGGAGCGGCTGGAGGAGATCGCGCAGTCGTACGAGGGCGTGGAGAAGGTCTTCGCCATGCAGGCCGGCCGGGAGATCCGGGTCATGGTCAAGCCCGACGCCATCGACGACATCCAGGCGCAGGTGATCGCCCGGGACGTGGCCAAGCAGGTCGAGGAGGAGCTGACCTACCCGGGGCAGATCCGCATCACGGTCGTCCGCGAGTCGCGCGCCACCGAGTTCGCGCGCTGATCCCCCGGCCCTGGACGGCAGGGCAGGATGTGACATGTGCGGATATCCATCCTTGGGCCGTTGGAGGTCGAGGGCGACGAGGGACCGGTCGCGGTCGGCGGGGTCCGGTTGCGGGCGCTGCTGGCCGTCCTGGCCCTGGACGCCGGCCGTACCGTCACCGCCGAGCGGCTGATCGACGCCCTGTGGCCGGACGAGCCCCCCGCCAACGCGGCCAACGCCCTCCAGACGCTGGTCAAGCGGCTGCGGGCGGCGCTGCGCCCGTACGAGGTGGTGGAGAGCAGGCCGGGCGGTTACGCGCTGGCCGTGGATCCGGACGACGTGGACGCGATCCGGTTCAGGAGGACGGCCAGGAACGGGGAGGGGCTGGAGCTCTGGCGGGGACCGGCGCTGGCGGACCTCACCTCGGTGCCGCTCCTGGCGAACGCGGCCGCCGCCCTGGAGCAGGATCGCCTCGCCGCCGTCGAGGCCCGTGCCGAGGCGCGGCTGGCGGCCGGGGCGCCGGTCGAGCTGACCGCGGAGGTCGCCGCGCACCCGCTGCGCGAGCGGCTGGCCGCCCTGGCCATGCGGGCGCTGGCCGCCGAGGGGCGGCAGGCCGAGGCGCTGGAGCTGTTCGAACGCACCCGCCGCACGCTCGCCGACGAGCTGGGCGTCGATCCCGGGCCCGAGCTGCGTGCCGCCCACCTCGCGGTCGTCTCGGGAGACGTCCCCGTCCCGGAGCCCCAGGCCCCGGCCCGGCAGAGAGGCAACGTACGGGCCCCCAGGACCAGCTTCATCGGCCGCGAGGCCGAGCTGGACCAGCTCGCCGCCCTGCTCGGCCGGGCCAGGGTCGTCACGCTGGTCGGCCCGGGTGGCGCGGGCAAGACCAGGCTGGCCACCGAGGTGGCGCTGCGCTCCGCCGAAGCGGCCTGGATGGTCGAGCTGGCCCCGGTCAGCGACCCGGAGGAGGTCGCCGGCACCATGCTCGACGCGCTGGGGCTGCGCGACGACCACCCTCCGTACCGCATGCCCGCGGGCGGAGGCGACCCGGTGGCGCAGGTGGCCGAGGCCGTCGCGGGCCGGTCCGCGCTGCTCGTGCTGGACAACTGCGAGCACCTCGTCGACGCCGCCGCCGAGCTGGCCGAGCGGCTGCTCACCGCGTGCCCCGACCTGCGGGTGCTGGCCACGAGCAGGGAGCCGCTCAACGTCCCGGGCGAGCACCTGGCGCCCATCCCGCCGCTCGCGCCGCCGCCGGTCGGCGCGGACCCCGCGCGGGCGGAGGCGTACCCGTCGGTCCGGCTGCTGCTGGACCGGGCCTGCGCGGCCCGGCCCGGGTTCGCGATCGACGCCGAGAACGTGGCCGCCGTGGTGGCGCTCTGCCGCAGGCTGGACGGCATGCCGCTGGCCATCGAGCTGGCCGCGGCCCGCCTGCGCACCATGACGCCGCGGCAGCTCGCCGACCGCATCGACGACCGGTTCAAGCTGCTCACCGGCGGCAGCAGGACCGCGCTGCCGCGCCAGCAGACGCTCAGAGCGGTCGTGGAGTGGAGCTGGGACCTGCTGGAGGCGGAGGAGCGGGTGCTGGCCAGGCGGCTCGGCGTGTTCGCGGGCGGCGCGACGCTGGAGGCGGTCGAGGCGGTCTGCGGGGGAGCGGCGGAGGTGCTGGGCGCGCTCGCCGACAAGTCGCTGGTCCAGGTCTCGCCCGAGGGCCGCTTGTCGATGCTGGAGACCATCCGTGCCTACGCGCTCGAACGGCTGGCCGAGGCGGGCGAGGTCGGCGAGTACCGGCGGCGGCACGCGGCGTACCTGCTGGACCTGGCCGAGCGGGCGGTGCCCGAGCTGCGTACGGCCGCGCAGACCGCCTGGCTGGAGCGGATGGTGCCCGAGCGCGACGACTTCGCCGCCGCCCTGCGCTGGGTGGTGGACGAGCGGGACGTCGAGACCGCGCTGCGGCTGTGCGGAGCGCTCAACTGGTACTGGTGGATGTGCGGCTACCGGCGGGAGGCCACGACCTGGGCCGCGCAGGTGCTCGACCTGGCGGGCGACGAGCCGCCGCCCGGGCTGGCCGCGGCCTACACGTCCTGCATGTTCGCGCACGGCCTGTCCATGCTCGGCACAATGGTCAACGACCGGCCCGCCATGCTGGCGCTGTCGCACCGGATGGACCTGCTGGTCGGGGTGGCCGAGCGGGAGGGGCCGCTGCACCCGATGCTCAGGCTCAGCAGGGCCGTCATGGCCGCCGTCGCGGGCCGCCACGACGTGGCGGTCGACCTGCTCGAAGGGTACGTCGAGAGCGACGATCCCTGGCTGTCCAGCTCCGCCCTCATGATCGGGGGCGGCCCGGGCAACCGCACCGAGGAGAACCTCGAACGGGCGGTGGCCGGGTTCAGGAAGCTCGGCGACCGCTGGGGGCTGACCGAGGCGCTCCTGGGACTGGCCGAGCTGCGGGCCGCCAGGGGCGCGCCGACCGACGACCTCATCGCCGAGGTCTGGGGCATGACCAGCCGCTGGGTCGGCGCCGACGAGGCGATCTCGACCCTGATCAGGCTGGCGGAGCTGCGCATGCGTGGCGGCGATCTCGATGGCGCGGGCGAGGACCTGGCCAGGGCGAGGGCCGGTGTGGACGCGGAGACCACGCCGCACTCGCTGATCCTGCTCGGGATGGGCGAGGCCGCGTACGCCTGCCGGCGCGGCGAGCAGGACCGCGGGCTGGAGATCTACCGCGGCCTGCTCGACCTGCTCGCGCAGGCCCCGCCGATGGTGCAGCTCGCCGCCGGGCTCAGGACCGGCTACGGCCGGGCGCTGGCACAGGCCGGCGAGCCGGACGCCGCGATCGAGCAGCACCGCCTGGCCCTCGGAGCGCTCGGCCAGGGCGACCCCGACCGGCCGCTGCTGTCGCTGGTGCTGGCCGGGTTCGCGCTGGCCGCGCAGGCCACGGGCGATCAGGAGCGGGCCGCCGTGCTGTTCGGCGCGTCGTCGGCGGTCGAGCCGCGCGACACCTCGCTCGACACCTCGCAGGGCCTGGAGACGGCCAGGGCCGCGCTCGGTGACGAGCACTTCGAGGAGTGCTTCGCCAAGGGCGCGGCCATGTCTAGGGACGAGGTCTACGGGATGGTGGGCAGCACGACGTAGGACGGGCCGTGCAGCGTGGTGGTGCCCTTCTCCGGATTCCGGCCGAACCTGGGGAAGTTCGAGCCCGCCACGTCGATCCTGATGCGGTGGCCCGGCCGGAACGCGTTCGCGATCGCGCCGAGCCGCACCGTGACCTCGCGCACCTCGCCCGGCTCCAGGTCCTCCACCCGCGCGACGCCGTCGGTCAGCAGCTCGGCCCGCCCGTCGGGGTGGACGTCGATCAGCTTGGCCGTGACGTCCGTGCTCGGGGCGGTGGAGGAGACGCGCGCCACCAGCTCGACCTCGCCGCTCACCTCCACCCGCGCGCCGAGCGGCTCGCTCAGGTGGCGCAGCACGTCGCCGCGCTCGTCGAGGGGCCGCTGGTCGAGCGGGCCGAACGCGTCGAACGTCATGACCGCCCCGCCGAGGGTCGGCACCGGGTCGCCGGGGTCGCTGACGAACCCGGCCTCGCCGCCCGCCCCCGGCCGCGTGCTCAGTGTCCCGTCGAAGCCCAGGTGGTACGGGACGCGGCGGGCCCGCGCGATCGGCCAGTCGTCCTCCTCGTGCCAGGCGTCGTCGCCCATCACGAAGATCTTCACGCGAGCCCGGTCGCGCATCGGCGCCCCGCGCAGCCAGTGGCCGAACCAGTCGAGGTGCACCCCGGTCCAGTCGACGGCCTCGTGGCTCGCCTGGTCGCCGTAGTCGCGCCCGCAGATGTCGCGGTCGTGCGAGAAGTGCGTCCACGGGCCCACGATCAGCCGGGACTCGCCGCGCAGCCGCTCGTAGTGCTCGATGGAGGCGTCGCGGAAGTAGTCGTACCAGCCGGTGCTGACCAGCGCCGGCACCTCGATCCTGGAGTGGTCGACGGCCCCGCCCCGCCAGAGCGGGTCGCGCGGGTCGGGGTGGCTCATCCACGCGGCGTAGAAGGGCACCAGGTCCGCCAGCAGCGGCTGGTCGCTGAGCGGCAGCCGCTCGGACAGCTCCTGCAGGCGCTCGCCGAGCTGGTAGGGCAGGCCGATGGCCGCCACGTACCTGTCCTTGTCCTCCTGCGTGGCCGTGCCCAGGGAGATCCGGCGGTCCAGCTCGCCCAGGGCGAGCACCATCGCGCTGACGGTGAGGATGATGTTGAGGTTGGGGACGCCGCCCGGCTGGTAGACGCACGCGTACAGCCCGGCCGGGGAGACGTGCGGCGCGATCGCCCGCAGGCCCTCCGGCCGCTCCTGGGCCGCGAGCAACTGGGTGATGCCCAGGTACGAGTCCCCGTACATCCCGACATTTCCGTCGGACCATGGCGCGGTCGCCGCCCACCGGACCGCGTCGTAGCCGTCGGCCGCCTCGCCGCTGATGAACCGGAACTCGCCCTGCGAGGCGCCGGTGCCGCGCACGTCCTGGAGGACGACCGCGTACCCGGCGGCCACGAGGCGGGGGACGTCGAGGTGGAATCCCGGGCCCTCGACGGCCCTGCCGTACGGGGTGCGTGACAGCAGCACGGGGAAGCGCCCGTCCACGTCGGGCCGCCACAGCGTCGCCACGAGCTCGACGCCGTCACGCGTGGTCATGGTCTCGGTGGTCTCGATCATCGGACTCTCCTGTTGTAGGCGCGAAGGGCAAGGGGGACGAAGAGGACAAGGAACGCGGCGGTCCAGCCGAGCGTGATCCACACGTCCGAGCCGTGCGGGCCGCCGGTCAGGAGCCCGCGCAGGGCGCCGGCCAGGTGGGAGACGGGGTTGACGGACATCCACCAGGACAGCCAGCCGGGCATGTCGGTGGCGGGCACGAAGGCGCTGCTGCCGAACGTGAGGGGCAGCAGGACGGCCGTCGAGATGCCCTGCATCGACGTGACGGACCTGGCCACCAGCCCGATCCAGGCCGAGCCCCAGCTCAGCGCCATGGCCAGCAGCAGGACCAGGCCGAGCCCCGCCAGCGCGCCGAGCGGGTCCGTCGTGACGCGGAAGCCGACGGCGTACCCCACGATCATGGACATCACGATCGTGATCAGCAGCGTGAGCAGGTCCGCCAGGACGCGTCCCGCGAGGGGCGCCGACCTGGCGATCGGCATGGTCCTGAACCTGTCGAACACGCCGTTGCCGATGTCGGCGGCCAGGTTCATGCCGGTGGTGATCGTCGACATCAGCGCCACCTGGACGAGCACGCCGGGCAGCATGTACGCCACCGCCCCCGCGCGGTCGCCCCCGGCCGCGCCGCCGAACAGGTACACGAAGATGACGATCATGAAGACGGGCTGGAACAGCATGCCCAGGAGCTGGCCGGGGCTGTTCCTGAGCGGGATCAGGCTGCGCCAGGCCAGCGTCAGCCCTTGGGAGATCGCGGTGGTCATCGGTGCTCCCCGGTCAGGGTGAGGAAGACGTCGTCCAGTGAGGGCAGGCGCAGGGCGTGCTCGGCGAGCACGATGCCCGCGTCGTCGAGGGCCCGCAGCGCGGCGGGCGGCTCGGACAGGTCGTGCACCGGGACGCTCACCACGCCGTCCACGGCCTTCGCGCCGAGGATCGTCCCGGCCTTCTCCAGGTCGGCGGCGCGCAGCGGCCTGACGTCGAGCCGGTGCCCGCCCGCCAGCGCCTTCAGCTCGCCGGGCGTCCCGGCGGCGGCGACCCGGCCCCGGTCGATGACCAGCAGGTCGTCGGCGAGCTGGTCGGCCTCCTCCAGGTACTGGGTGGTCAGCAGCACGGTCACGCCGTCGGCGGTCAGCTCCCTGACCGCGTCCCACAGCTCGCCGCGGGCGTGCGGGTCGAGCCCCGTGGTCGGCTCGTCGAGGAACAGGACGCGCGGGCGGCTCACCAGGCTGACCGCCAGGTCGAGGCGGCGGCGCATGCCGCCCGAATAGCCGCTCGCCGCGCGGCCGGCCGCCTCCTCCAGGCCGAAGCGGGCCAGCAGCTCCGCCGCCCTGGCCCGGGCCGCCGGCCTGGACAGGCCGAGCAGGCGGCCCATCAGCAGCAGGTTCTGGGTGCCGGTCAGCTTCTCGTCGACCGAGGCGTACTGGCCGGTCAGGCCGATCAGCTCGCGTACCTTCCCGGCCTGGCGGGTCACGTCGTACCCGCCGACCAGGGCGCGGCCCGCGTCCGGGGCGGCCAGGGTGGCGAGGATGCGGACCGCCGTGGTCTTGCCCGCGCCGTTCGGGCCCAGGACGCCGAGCACGGCTCCGGTCCCGGCCCTCAGGTCGACGCCGTCGAGCGCGGGCTTGTCGCCGTATCTCTTGACGAGCCCTTCGGCTTCGATCGCGTAGGTCATGTCCCCCACGGTGTCCGGGCCCGCTGGCATCCTCCTGGCATCGACCTGTCAGGGAGATGGTGCGTGCCGGTAGACGTGGGCCGTTCGCGGGCAGGGGGGCTGGAGAGCCGCCGGCCGGCGCATGTCGCGCCACATCGACGAGGGGAGCGTCATGACCGAGGGGTACGACCGGGTCGCGATCATCACGGGAGCCGACTCCGGCATCGGCAAGGCCACCGCGGTGACACTGGCCGAGCAGGGGTTCGACATCGGGATCACCTTCCACTCCGACAGCGACGGAGCCGAGGACACCGCCAAGCAGGTGCGCGACCTGGGCAAGGCCGCCACCGTGCGCCGGCACGACCTGACCGACCCCGTGGCCGCCGCGCAGATCGTGGACGACCTCGCCGAGGAGCTGGGCGGTCTCGGCGTGCTGGTCAACAACGCGGGCACCGGCAGCTCCGAGCCGCTGCTCGACATGGACTACGAGCGCTGGCGGTCGGTCGTCGCGGTGGACCTCGACGGGCCGTTCCTGTGCGCGCAGCGGGCCGCCCGGCGGATGATCCAGACGGGCCGCGGCGGGCGCATCGTGAGCGTGACCAGCGTCCACGAGGAGTACCCCCGGGTGGGCGCGGGCCCGTACTGCGCGGCCAAGGGCGGCCTGCGGATGCTCAGCCGGGTCCTCGCGCTGGAGCTGTCGGAGTACGGGATCACCGTCAACACCGTGGCCCCGGGCGAGATCGCCACACCCATGACCGGCCAGGACGACCTGCCGCCGCAGACCGGCACCAGACCCGGCTACCCGATCAACCGGCCGGGCGACGCGCACGAGGTGGCCGCCGTGGTGGCGTTCCTGGCGAGCCCGGCGGCGTCGTACGTGACCGGGTCGACGGTGTTCGTGGACGGCGGGCTCGGCCTGATGGGACCGCAGGCCGCCGGCGCGCTCGGATCGGGGGAGTGGCGCAAGGGCTGACCCTGGTCAGCTGAAGATCTGCTGGTAGAAGGCCAGCTCGGCGGCGAGGGCGGTGGCCCGGGTCTCCGCGCGGCGGAAGCCGTGCGACTCGCCCTCGAACGCGAGATACGTGCACGGCACCCCGCGCTCCGCCAGGGCGTCGGCGAAGGCCGCCGACTGCTCGGGCGGCACGATCGGGTCGTCGAGCCCCTGCAGGAGCAGCATGGGGCAGGTCACCCCGCCGACCAGGGCGAGCGGCTCGCGCGCGGCGTACAGACCGGTGTCCTCCGGGCCGACCAGCCACTCCACGTAGCGCGACTCGAAGTCGTGGGTGTGGGTGACGAGCGGGGCCAGGGCGCTGACGCCGTAGTAGGAGACGCCGCCCGCGAACACGCCCGACCGGCAGCAGGCGGCCATCACGGTCCAGCCGCCCGCGCTGCCGCCGCGCACGGCGACCCGCGCGGGGTCGGCCAGGCCCTCGGTGGCCAGCCACTCGGCCGCCGCGACGACGTCCTCGACGTCGACGACGCCCCACCGGCCCCGCAGCAGCTCGCGGTAGGCCCGGCCGTAGCCGGTGGAGCCGCCGTAGTCCACGTCGAGCACGCCGATGCCGCGCGAGGTGAGCAGGGCCTTCTCCAGGTCGAGCGCGGTGCCCGCGTGCGCGGTCGGCCCGCCGTGCACGAAGACGACGTACGGCGGGGGCGCGCCCGGCTCGCCGCCGGTCGGCGGGTAGAGGTGGGCGTGGACGCGGCGGCCCTCGCGGCCGGGCAGCTCCACCGCCCGGGGCGACGGCAGCCAGGCCGGGTCGGGCAGCCGCTCGGCGTCACGCGCCAGCGTCTCGGCGCGGCCCGTCGCGGTCTCGACCCGCAGGACGGCCCGCGGCGCCGTGGGACCGTACCCGATCCCGACCACCGCGCCGCCGTCGGCGGCCAGTGCCGGGTCCCACCCCTCGCAGGGCGCTTCGAGGTCGCGCAGCGCCCCCGTCCGCGGGTCGAGCAGGCCGAGCCGCAGCTCGCCGCGGCCGTGCAGCACCGCGAGCCGCCCGTCGCCGAGCACGGTGTACGGCGCCCCGCCCAGCCGCCACAGCGGCCCCGCGAACTCCTCCTCGGCCGGGTGCAGGGCCCGGGAGGGCCCGCCGTGCACCGGCACCTCGTGCAGGTTCCACCAGCCGGAGCGGTCGGAGACCAGGTAGAGGTGACCGTCGTCCTTCCACTGGGGCGCCAGGACCGACTCGGACGGGCCGCCCGCGACGGTCCACGTGGCGCCGTCGGACAGTCGGGTGACGCGCAGCTCCGTGCCGTCCCAGGGCATGAGGGGATGGTCCCAGCAGACGAAGGCCAGGTGGCGCCCGTCGGGGGAGAGAGCGGGGAAGGCGTAGAAGTCGGCGCCGGTGACGTGCTCACGGAGGTCGCCCGGGGCGTCGAGGGCGAGGGAGACGATGGAGCGGGTCACCTTGGCGTCGTGGTGGCGTTCGCGCACGCACCACACCCGGCCGTCGCGCACGAGCGGGTCGGCGTAGCGGGAGCCGTCGCCCGCCGGGGTGAGCGGGACGGGGTTGTCGTGGCCGAGATAGAGCCGCTGGTCGGCGAGGTTGCAGAAGACCACCTCGCCGGAGGGCGTCACCGCGTAGGGCCGCCCGCCGTACTCGTGGACCCGGGTGCGCGCGCACCACGGCGCGGCCAGCAGCTCGTCGTGGGTGCCGTCGGCGGCGCGGCGCACGATCGTCGTGCGCCCGCCCTCGTCGGGCCGGTCCTCGGTCCACCACACCTGCCCGTCACGGGCGACGGGCCAGGACGGACGGAGCCCGGACCGGGCGACGTCGGTCGTGGAGATGGGGGAGGGCCAGAAGGGCATAGGGGCATCCTGCCGGAAGATCGGCGACGGTGAAGGTCGGTCACCCGAGCAGGTGAACGGCGAGGGGCGGTCACCTCGGCAGGTGACCGCCCCTCTCGAACCCGCGCCCCGGAGGGCGTCAGTCCACGATGGGCAGATCGCCGCCGCCGGTCGGCTGGCCGGCGCCCACCGCCGCCATGGCGCCGGGCGGCTCGACGGGACCGGCCGTCACCTTGCGGCTGCGCCGCGTGCGCCGCTCCAGCCAGGTCGCCAGGTAGCTCAGCGACATGTTGAGCGCCACGTAGATGATCCCGATGACGATGGCCGCCGGGATCAGCGAGCCGAAGAACACCGCGGGCAGGATCTTGAAGCCGGTGTTGAGCAGGTCGACGTACGCGATGATGTAGCCGAGCGCGGTGTCCTTGAGCAGCACCACGAGCTGGCTGACGATCGCCGGCATCATCACCGTGATGGCCTGCGGGAGCAGCACCATCCGCATCACCTGGTTCTTGCGCATGCCGATCGCGTAGCCGGCCTCCGACTGGCCCCGGGCGACCGACAGCACGCCGGCCCGCACGATCTCGGCCAGCACCGACCCGTTGTAGAGGGTCAGGCCGAGCACGACCGCGAAGAAGGCGTAGTCGCCGCCGCCCAACACGCTGGGCGCCAGGTAGAAGATGAAGAAGATCAGCAGCAGCAGCGGGATGGCGCGGAAGACCTCGACCACGAGGCCCGCCGGGACCCGGATCCAGGCGTGGTCCGACAGCCGCGCCAGGCCGAACACCGCCCCGAACAGCATCGCCAGCACCGCGGCGGCGGCCGCGGCCTTCAGCGTGCCGATCAGGCCCGGGATGATGTAGACCTGCCAGGTCTCGGCCTGGATGAACGGCTCCCAGATCTTGCCTTCCCACTGGCCCTTGGCGTCGAAGCCGCGGTAGACGCCGTACAGCACGGCGGCCACGAGGATGACGCTGACGAGCGTGAGGAGGTGGTTGCGCACGCGGGCGCGCGGCCCGGGGGCGTCGAACAGGACGCTCGTGCTCATCGGACCACCGCCAGCTTCCGCGACAGCCACCCGGTGAAGTAGCCGATCGGCAGGATCAGGACCATGAAGGCCGCGATGACACCGAGGAAGATCGGGATCGAGGCGCCGGTCGTGTCGAAGACGATCTTCATCGTCGCCGCGGAGTCGGCGAGGAAGCCGCCGGCGGTCGCGACCGTCGAGTTCTTGATCATGGCGATGACCACGCTGCCCAGCGGGGCGATGACCGCCCGGAACGCCTGCGGCAGGATGATCATGGTCAGGGTCTGGAAGAAGGTCAGCCCGATCGCCCGGGACGCCTCGGCCTGCCCCATGGGCACCGTGTTGATGCCGGCGCGCAGCGCCTCGCAGACGAAGGCCGCGGTGTAGGCCCCCAGGCCCAGACCCACGATCCAGAAGGAGTTCGTCTCCGGCTGGTCCGAGAAGACCAGGCCGAGCTGGTCGCTCAGCCCCAGCGCGGAGAAGGCCAGCACCAGCGTCAGCGGGGTGTTGCGCACCACGTTGACGTACACCGTGCCGGCGGCGCGCAGCACCGGCGTCGGGGAGACGCGCATCGCCACCAGGATCGTGCCGAGGATGAAGGAGACGACCAGCGCCACAAGCGAGAGCTTGACGTTCTCCAGGAAGCCCCGAGCTAGCTCGGGGGCGTAGGTAATCAGTTCGTCCATCGTGCTCCACCGCATAAGACGGCGGCGGCCGGGTCGCCGGCCGCCGCCTCGGACGTGACTAGGCGCAACCCTCGGCCGGCGGCGCGGTCTCGGTCAGCTTCAGGCCCTGGATGCCCCCGAACCACTTCTCCTGGAGCTGCTTCATGGTGCCGTTGTCCCACAGCTTCTTCACCGCGGTGTTGACGGCCTCGCAGGTCTTGGTGTCGCCCTTCTTCAGGCCGATGCCGTACTTCTCGTCCGTGAAGCCCTGGCCCAGCACCTTGAAGTTGCCGCCCGCCTGCTTGGCGAAGCCCGCCAGGATCAGGTCGTCGGTGGTGACCGCGTCGAGGTTGCTGCCGTTCAGCTTCTGCACGCACTCGGAGTAGCTGGCGGCGTCGACCGTCGTCGCGTCGAGGTCGAGCTGGCCGTCCGGCGGCGGGTCGGTGATCCGCTTGTAGGAGTTGGAGCCCGCGGCCTTGCAGATCTTCTTGCCCTTGAGGTCCTGCGGCGTGTTGATCGAGGAGTCGTCCTTGCGCACCATCACGTCCTGGTGGGCGATGACGTACGGACCGCCGAAGGTGACCTTCTGCTTGCGGGCCTCCGTGATGGAGTAGGTGGCGAAGATCAGATCAACCGTGCCGTTGGCCAGGAACGGCTCGCGGTTGTCGGACTTCGACTCCTTCCATTCGATGGAGACGTCCTTGCCGCCGGCCAGTTCCTTCACCACGGCCTTGGCCACGTCGACGTCGAAGCCCTCGGGCTCGGCGCCCTTCTTCAGGCCCAGGCTCGGCTGGTCCCATTTGGTGCCGACGACCACTTTTCCGCCACCCTGGATCTTCTCCACCGCGCTGGCGTAGGTCTTGTCGTCACCGCCCCCGCACGCGGCCACACCGCCCAGGAGGGCCGCAATAGAGAGCACTGCTCCGGTTCGACGCATGTGCATGTGTACCACCTCAATAGTCAGTGCGTGAGAATCTTCGACAGGAAGTCACGCGCCCGGTCGGTCTGCGCGTTGGTGAAGAACTCGTCCGGGGTGTTCTCCTCCACGATCTGCCCGTCGGCCATGAACACCACCCGGTTGGCGGCCTTGCGGGCGAACCCCATCTCATGCGTGACGACCACCATCGTCATCCCGTCACGTGCCAGCCCGACCATGACGTCGAGCACCTCCTGGACCATTTCGGGGTCCAGAGCGGAGGTCGGCTCGTCGAACAGGATCATCTTCGGGTCCATGGCGAGCGCCCTGGCGATCGCCACCCGTTGCTGTTGCCCGCCGGACAACTGCGCGGGGTACTTGTCCGCCTGGGCCGCGATCCCGACGCGCTCCAGCAACTCCATCGCGCGCCTGTCCGCCGCGTCCTTGGCCACCTTGCGGACCTTGACCGGGCCCAGGGTGACGTTCTCGCGGATCGTCTTGTGCGCGAAGAGGTTGAACGACTGGAACACCATGCCGACCTCGGAGCGCAGGCGCGCCAGCGCCTTGCCCTCGGCCGGCAGGGGCTGCCCGTCGAAGATGATCTGCCCGCTGTCTATCGTCTCCAGCCGGTTCATCGCCCGGCAGAGCGTCGACTTGCCGCTACCCGAAGGGCCGATCACGACGAGGACCTCGCCACGGGAGACGGTCAGGTTGATGTCCCTCAGGACATGCAACGCCCCGAAGTGCTTGTCGACGTGCTCCAGCTTGACCAGTGGAGTCACGTCCCCGTTCTCCGTCATGGGTCAAAACCTAGGGTGCGTTAGGACGCTGCGCACTAACCAGGTGGTACCGATCCGATCACATCATGCCGTCGAGCTGGACTTTTGGGCCCGAGCGGTATCTCTTCCCCGTGCAAGGACTACCCTAGAACGCGCCATGACTGTGACCCAGGAGAGCCCCCGCACGTACGAGGTCCGCACGTACGGGTGCCAGATGAACGTGCACGACTCCGAACGGCTTTCGGGTTTGCTGGAGGACGCCGGATACGTGCGCGCGGCCGACGGCGAGAGCGCCGACGTGGTCGTCTTCAACACGTGCGCCGTGCGCGAGAACGCCGACAACCGCCTCTACGGCAACCTCGGCCATCTGCGTCCCGCCAAGGTCGGCAACCCGCGCATGCAGATCGCCGTGGGCGGCTGCCTGGCGCAGAAGGACCAGGGCGAGATCATCCGCAAGGCCCCCTGGGTCGACGTCGTGTTCGGCACCCACAACATCGGCTCGCTGCCGGTGCTGCTGGAGCGGGCCCGCGTCGCCGGCGAGGCGCAGGTGGAGCTGAAGGAGTCGCTCGAGGTCTTCCCCTCGACGCTGCCCACCAAGCGCGAGTCGGCCTACGCCGCCTGGGTGGCCATCTCCGTCGGCTGCAACAACACGTGCACGTTCTGCATCGTGCCGTCGCTGCGCGGCAAGGAGAAGGACCGGCGTCCCGGCGACGTCCTCGCCGAGGTCGAGACCCTGGTCGGGCAGGGCGTGCTGGAGGTCACGCTGCTCGGCCAGAACGTCAACACCTACGGCGTCGAGTTCGGCGACCGGCTGGCGTTCGGCAAGCTGCTGCGCGCCTGCGGCGGCGTCGGGGGGCTGGAGCGGGTCCGCTTCACCTCCCCGCACCCGGCCGCGTTCACCGACGACGTGATCGCCGCCATGGCCGAGACGCCCAACGTCATGCACCAGCTCCACATGCCGCTCCAGTCGGGCTCCGACCGGATCCTCAAGGCCATGCGCCGCTCCTACCGCGCCGAGCGCTACCTCGGGATCATCGAGCGGGTCCGCGCCGCCATGCCCGACGCGGCCATCTCCACCGACATCATCGTCGGCTTCCCCGGCGAGACCGAGGAGGACTTCCAGGCCACCCTCGACGTCGTCCGGCAGAGCCGCTTCGCCAACGCCTTCACCTTCCAGTACTCCATCCGCCCCGGCACCCCGGCGGCGACCATGGACGACCAGATCCCCAAGGAGGTCGTCCAGGAGCGCTACGAGCGGCTCGTCGCGCTGCAGGAGGAGATCTCCTGGGAGGAGAACAAGAAGCAGGTCGGCCGCACGCTGGAGGTGCTGGTCGCCGAGGGCGAGGGCCGCAAGGACGACGCCACCCGGCGGCTGTCCGGCCGCGCCCCCGACAACCGCCTGGTCCACTTCGCCGTCGGCGAGGAGACGCCGCGGCCCGGCGACATGGTGACCGTCGCGGTCACCTACGCGGCGCCGCACCACCTGGTGGCCGACGGCGCGGTCCTCGGGCTGCGCCGCACCCGGGCCGGCGACGCCTGGGAGGCCCGTCAGGGCGCCTCCGCCGAGGGCGCCAAGGGCGTCATGCTGGGCATGCCGTCCATCGGCCGCCCGGCCGTCGCGCCCGCCGCGTCCGTGGGCGGCTGCCCGGCATGAGCCGGGTGGGCGTCGAGGATCATCGGCCGCCGAGGAGGCGGTAGCAGTAGTCCCGGCGGACGTCGGGGAACGTCGCGCACGGGTCGGGAGCGGGAAGCCGGTCGGCGGTCGCGGTGTGTCCCGTGTCCGCCGGTTCCGGGCGGCGGCGCTCGGCGGGCTCGGGGTCCTGGCGGCGGCGTTCGGCGGGCTCGGGCGGCGCCACGCTCTCGTCCGCGACGTCCGGTACGGAGGTCGCGTGGGGGTGCGGGGGCGCGACCGGGACGGGAGACGGCGACGGGGCCACCCGCGCGGCGGGCGCCGGGTCGTCCGGCGCCTCCGGCATCGCGCTCTCCCGGGGCGTGTCCGTGACGGACGGCGCGGCCGCCTCCAGCGGTGGCGTGACCCACGGGGACATCACCGGAGGCAGCCCGAGCCTGGGCGGACGCCGCCTGTCGCCGCGCTGACGGGCCGGCGGGCTGACGCGTTCGAGCCACCTGTCCGGGCCGGGCGGGGCGGGGACGCCCACCGGCGCCGGAGCGGGCCCCGACGCGGGCCCCGGCGAGGTGCCCGACCAGTCGGCCGGCCACTCCCCGGGCCACTCCGCCCGTCCCTGCCGGCGGGCGCGAGGCGTCGCGGAAATGCTCGCGTCACCGGTGAGCAGGTTTATCCGATCATTGTCCGGCGTGCTTTTCTGGGCGGTCCGCGGGGTGCCGACGAACGCCAGGACGACGCCCAATCCAGCGATCATGAGCACTCCGGCCACGCTCGCCGCCGGCGCCATGCGGTCCTGACTACCTGCGCGAATGCCCTTGAGGCGAGACAAGTCGTGATTCCCCCGTGATTGGTGATGTGTCGCGTGAACGGTGGGCGAGCATTCCACTGATGCGGCTAGTGTGGTCCATCACCCGCGGAAGCCGGCGAGCTTTCCCGATACGACCGCAGGGAGTTGTGCCACGATGCAAGATCCGAACGAGCCGGATCGCCAGGAGATCCTGACAGGACCGGGCGATGATCCCAGGCCCGCTCGTACCAGCCCCAAGAGCCGCAAGACCATCCTCATCGCCGCGTCGGCGCTCGTGGCGGTGCTCGCCGCGGGCGGCGTCGGGTTCGTCCTGGCGGGAGGCGGCATCCCGGGCGCCCAGCAGAACGGGACCGCCCAGCGGAACGGGACCGCCCAGCAGAACGGGACCGCCCAGCGGAACGGGACCGCCCAGCAGAACGGCGACGTCCGGCAGGGCGGAACCGTCCAGCGGGGCGGGACGGTCGAGCAGGGCGGCGGCGACCGGCAGGGCTCCCCGGAGGCGGACGACGGGCTGGCGGACGACGAGGAGGCCGCCATGGGCGACGCCGTCACCGACGACCCCGCCGCCGACGGCACGGCCGACACCGGCAGCGACTCCGGCATCGCGAAGGGCCCCTCCGACCCGGGCACGACCACGCGGTCCGACACGGGCTCGGCGGGCAAGGACAGCACGACCGGCACGGCGAAGAAGCCCACGGCCTCGCCCGCCAAGCCGCCGCGGGACCAGCAGGCCGACCCCTCCGACGGCGCCGCCGACGGCCCGGCCGGTCAGGTCGCGGGCCAGTGCTCCAGGAGCGGCTGCTGAGGCGTACCGAAGTGGCTCGTCCCTTCAAGTGTCCAGTGGACCTGGGACCAGGAGCACCGCGCGCCTAGGGTCGCGGCATGAGTCGCGGTACGAGGAAAGACGAGCAGCCCGGCGGCCCGGCGGCGACCGGCGAGACGCCCCCCGCGGCGACTGGCCAGGCGCCCCCGGCGGACTCCCCGGCGGCGGGCTCCCCGGAAGCGGCCGCCGGCTTGCTGCGGCGGCTGCACGTGCCGGGCGCCCCCCTGGTCCTGCCGAACGCCTGGGACGCCGCCTCGGCGCGCGCCGTGGTGGAGGAGGGGTTCCCCGTGGTGGCCACGGGCAGCGCGGCGGTGGCGCCGGTCCTCGGGTACGAGGACGGTGAACGGACGCCCGCCGCCGAGATGATGGCCGCGATCGGCCGCATCGCCAGGGCCGTCCCGGTGCCGGTCACCGCCGACGTCGAACGCGGCTACGGCCTCGACCCCGCCGAGCTGGCCGAGCGGCTGCTGGCGGCCGGAGCCGTCGGATGCAACCTGGAGGACTCCGACCCGCGTACCGGCGAGCTCGTCGACCCGGAGCGGCAGGCGGAGTTCCTGGCCCGGCTCCGGGCCGCCGCCGGGCCCCGGCTGGTGATCAACGCCCGCGTGGACACGTACCTCGGCGGCGACGGCAGCCGCGCGGCGGCCGTGGAGCGGGCGCGGCGCTACCTGGACGCGGGCGCCGACTGCGTCTACCCGATCGGGGCGGACGGTGAGAAGGAGATCGAGCGCCTGGTCGTGGAGATCGGGGCGCCGGTGAACGTCCTCTTCCGGCCGGGGACCCCCTCGACGGCCAGGCTGGCGGAGCTGGGGGTGGCCCGGATCAGCTTCGGCCACGGCCTCCATCAGGCGGTCCACGCCCACACCAGGCGCCTCCTCCAGGCCATCGCCGCCGGGCGCGACCCCTACGCGCGCGGCTACTCCGCGTAGGGCTGGTCCTCCCCCTGGGCGCTGTAGCCGAGGCTCCAGACGTAGCCGTCCAGGTCGGCGAAGGAACCGCCGTATCCGCCCCACGGCAGGGGACCGGCGGGCTTGAGGATCGTGGCGCCGGCCTTCTCGGCCTCCGCGATGATCTCGTCGACCCGCGCCTCGCTGCGGACCACGTAGGTGAGGACCAGCCCGCTGAAACCGCTGCCCTCCGGGCTCGTGCCCACCTGGTCGGCCAGCCCCTCGCGGCCGTAGAAGCCGACGGGCGAGCCGCCGTCCGGCTCGAAGAACACCGAGATGCCGTAATCGTGCTGGACCTTCCAGCCGAGACCCTCGGTGTAGAACCGCTTGGACGCCTCCATGTCCCGGACGCCGAGGAGGATCGAGCTGACGTGCGCCTTCATGTCATGTCTCCTTCGTTCCACGAGTGAGTGCTGTCGCACATGAGCGTCACGCTACGGGGGCCCGGCGGCCGTCGCTTCTTCGATCCTGATCGGTTCGGCGAGCCCGGCGCCCCGGCCTCGTGACCGATCGAGGCGGCCGGGGGCGGGCGCCTCGTTGCTCGTGGACAGCGCCGGGTGGGCATACGCTGACCGTGTGCTTGTCGCCGCGGCGGTCTGCCCGCATCCGCCCCTGATGGTCCCCGAGCTGGCCGGTGCGGCCGCCCACGAGCTGGACGGCCTGCGCGCGGCCTGCCGCGACGCGCTCGCCGAGCTCGACGCCGCCGCCCCGGACCGGCTCGTCGTGGTGGGGGGCGCCGAGTCCGCGGGCTCGTACGGCGGCGGGGCGGCGGGCACCCTGCGCCCGTGGGGCGTGGACGTGGTCGTCGGCGAGGGCGAGCCGGTGCTGCCGCTGTCGCTGACCATCGGCCGCCGGCTGCTGGGGGAGCGGCCGGTGGACGGGTTCGAGGCCGTGGCGTTCGACGCGGAGCCGGCCGGCTGCCTGGCGCTGGGGGAGTCGCTGGCGCGGGACGGCCGGGTGGCGTTGCTGGTCATGGCCGACGGCTCCGCCCGGCTGACCGCGAAGTCGCCGGGCTACCACCACCCGGACGCCGAGGCGTACCACCGGACGCTCGTGCGGGCGGTGGCCGACGCCGACGCGGCGGCGCTCGCGGGGCTCGACCCGGAGCGGGCGGAGGAGCTGTGGGTGGCCGGGCGCGCGGCCCTGCAGGTCCTCGCGGGCGCCGCGGGCCGGGGCGGCCCGGGGGCGCTCAAGGGACGGCTGCTGGCCGACGTCGCCCCCTACGGCGTCGGCTACTTCGTGGCCGCCTGGAGCTGATCCCGCCGCGTCCGCGCCCGCGTACGCGTGGCGCTAGGTTGGTGCGATGCCGCTCGTCGAGATCACCTACGCCCCGCACGTCGCCGAGTCCACGCTGCGCGAGCTCGCCTCGGCGCTGCCCCACCTGGTCTCCAAGGCCGTGGAGTGCCCCGAGGAGCCCTACGACGGCGACCTGCAGCCGGGGGACGTGGACCTGCGGTTCCGGCCGTACGGCCCGCTGGACCGCGGCGGCCTGGACGTCGTGATCGAGGTGCGGTCGAAGTGGTTCGAGAGCCGGGCCGCCAACCGTCAGGAACGCGTGGACCTGCTGCACGAGGGCATCGCCGGCGCGACCGGGCTGGACGACTTCGGCGTCTACCTCGCGCTTCCCGTGGCCGCCTGGTCGCAGGGCGAGGACTGACCGGACCCGCCGTCAGCCCAGGGTCAGGTGCCGGGGACGGCTCGGGACGGGAACGGTCGTCAGGTCGCGGGCCACCACCACGTCGCCGTCGTAGTGGCGGCGCGCCTGGGCCAGGAAGGCGGGCTCGTCGGCGAAGCCGTAGCGCTCCGAGAAGTGCGTCAGGACGAGGCGGCGGGCGCCGGCGCGGGCGGCGACGAGGCCGGCCTGCTCGGCGGTGAGGTGCCCGTACTCGTGCGCCAGGGCCTCCTCGGACGACAGGAACGTGGACTCGATGACGAGCAGGTCGGTGCGGTCGGCCAGCTCGAAGACCGCATCGCAGAGGCGGGTGTCCATGATGAAGGCGAAGCTCTGGCCGGGCCGCGGGACGCTGCACTGGTCGAGGGTGACGCCCCTGACCGACCCGGTGCGCTGGAGCTCGCCGATCTCCGCGCCGCCGATGCCGTGGGCGGCCAGCCGGTCGGGGAGCATGCGGCGGCCGGCCGGCTCCTGGAGGCGGTAGCCGTACGACTCGACCGGGTGCGACAGGCGGCGGGCGGAGAGCTGTCCGAGGACCGCGTGGTCGCCGCCGAGGGGGTGCTCGCCGATGACGTCCGTGTCGGCGAAGGCCGCGGCGTGGCGCAGGCGCTGCCAGTAGGTCAGGCCGGAGGCGGGGAACACGGCGCGCACCGGGTGACGCACCTTGTCGCGCGCGATGCGCTGCACGACGCCGGGGACGCCGAGGCAGTGGTCGCCGTGGAAGTGCGTCACGCACAGCCAGTGCACGTCGTTGGCGCTCAGCCCGGCGTACGCCATCTGCCGCTGCGTGCCCTCGCCGGGGTCGAACAGGAACCCCTGGCCGTCCCAGCGCAGGAAGTAGCCGTTGTGGTTGCGGTGCCGGGTGGGGACGGCGCTGGAGGTGCCCAGCACCACCAGCTCACGCGACGACATGACGGGCCCGGCGGCGGAGTTCCATCCCCGGATCGTACGACCTCCCCCGCCGGCCCTCATCCGCTTATCCTTCGTCGGCGCTCCGCCTCGAAGGCCGGGATGATCCCCGCATCCCGCGCGGGCCGATCGGTGTTCACTCTTCGAAAGGATTTTCCAGCCGTAGGAGTTACGGTGACAGAGAGGCGCCGCGCGGGCGGCGCCGCACGAGCTGACGCGAGGACATGATGACCACAGTGGCGTTCGCCGAGGTGCAGAGCCCGGTGGGGACGCTGGTGCCCGCCGTCACCGAGGAGGGGCTCGTCGCCCTCGGCTGGGGCGGCATGGTGGTGGCGCGCGAGCGCCTCGGGCCGGGCATCACCGAGGTGCGCGACCCGGATCGTACGGCCCAGGTGGTCGCCGAGCTGGAGGCGTACTTCGCCGGCGAGCTGCGGGCGTTCGAGACGCCGGTCGACTGGCGGCTGACGTCGGGCTCGCGCCGCGTGGTGCTCCAGGCGCTCCACCGGGTGCCGTACGGCAGCGCGGTGACGTACGGGGAGCTGGCCGCGCGCAGCGGATCGGCCGTGCCGGCCCGCGGGATCGGCTCCATCATGGGCTCCAACCCGATCCCGATCGTGGTGCCCTGCCACCGCGTGATCGCGGGCAACGGGCTCGGCGGGTTCAGCGGCGGCGAGGGCGTGGAGACCAAGCGCTGGCTGCTGACCCACGAGGGCTATCTGCAGCCGACCCTGCTCGACCTCTTCTAAGCGCTCTTCTGAGCGCCTCCCCGCCGCCGCCCGCGGTGGCCTCGCGTGGGGCGTCAGCCCTCGGTGCCCTCCGTCTGGCCGCCGTCGTCGCCGTCGTGCTCCGCGCTCTCACGGGCGGCGCCGCCCACGGCTCCTCCGGCGGCGGCGCCGGTCGCGCCGCCCATGGCCCCGGCGGCGCCGGCCAGCCCGCCGGTCGTCTCGTCGCCCATGTCCTGGCCCGTGCCCTGGCCGCTACGGCCGGCGCCGGTCTCCGATCCCGGCGCGCCCGATGTCGGCTCCGATGTCGGCGCTTCCGAACCGGTCGCGTCCGAGACGCGGTCACGCAGGCGGTCCAGCAGGTCCTCGTGCTCCGCGGCCGGCCGCTCGGCCTCCCCGGCCTGGCCGGGCACGTGATGGTGCTTGCCGTGGGCGGTGAACATGTCCTTGATCTTCTCGAGAATGGACATCTGATCCCCCGATCAGTGATCCCCCGGACGGCTCCACGAGGGGTGCCGTCTGTCACCCCATACCCCGACAGTTGACACACTTATCGGTGTGCGCCAGCAGCCAGTCATCGCCGTCGTGGGTCCCACGGCGGCCGGGAAGTCGGATCTCGCCGTGGACATCGCCCTCAGGTTGGGGGGTGAATGCGTCAACGCCGACTCCATGCAGCTCTATCGAGGCATGGACATCGGCACGGCCAAGCTGTCCCCCGAGGAGTGGCGCGGCGTGCCGCACCATCTGCTGGACATCTGGGACGTCACCGTCACGGCCAGCGTCGCCGAGTACCAGAAGCTCGCCCGGGCGCTGCTGGACACGCTCGCGGTGCCCGTGCTGGTCGGCGGCAGCGGCCTGTACGTACGGGCCGCGGTCGACGACCTGGAGTTCCCCGGCACCGACCCGGAGATCAGGGCCCGCCTGGAGGCGGAGCTGGCCGAGCGCGGCCCCGCGCCGCTGTACGAGCGGCTGACCCGCGAGGACCCGGCCGCCGCCGCGGCGATCCTGCCGAGCAACGGCCGCCGCATCGTGCGCGCGCTGGAGGTCATCGAGCACTCCGGCCGGCCGTTCTCGGCGACCATGCCGTCCTACGACGGCGTCTATCCCTGCGTGCAGATCGGCCTTGAGGTGCCGAGGCCGGAGCTGGACGAGCGGATCGCGCTGCGGGTGGAGCGCATGTGGGCGGCCGGCCTGGTGGACGAGGTGCGCGGGCTGCTCGGGCAGGGGCTCACGCGGGGCCGCACGGCGAGCCGCGCCCTCGGGTACGCCCAGGTGCTGCGTTTCCTGCAGGGGGAGTGGACGGAGGAGCAGGCGTTCGAGGAGACGGTGCGGGCGACCAAGCGCTTCGCCCGGCGGCAGGAGTCGTGGTTCCGCCGCGACCCGCGGGTGCGCTGGCTGCCGTACGACGCGCCCGACCTGCTCGACCGCGCCCTCACCCTCGTCGCCGCGGGCGGCGCCCCGGCCTGAGGCGCGCAAGGACCGGGGCGGCCAGCCCGAATCCGAGGCACGCGGCCGGGACGACCCAGGTCGCCGGGTGCGGTGACGGTTCGACCGGCCAGTCCCACCACGACCCGGCGCCGGGCCGGCCCAGGAGCATCGCGGCGACGAGGTAGGCGGCCGGCGCCGCGGTCGCCGCGTCGCGCCGCCTTCCGCGAGGCAGGGCGGCCAGCGCCGCCAGCCCGGTGAAGCCCACGAGGTTGCGGGCCGCCGCCGCCGCGTACGGCACCGTCACCACGAGGGCCATGACCAGCGACAGCGCGCACACGACGGCGACCATGCCGGTGCGGTAGGCGAGCACGGGACGCACGGCGGCCGCCTCCAGGCCCCCGGCGCCCGCGAGCGCGCCGCGCACCAGCACGGAGCTCGCCGCCAGCGGCGCGACCAGCGCCACAGGCACCCCGGCCAGGTCCTCGACGGCCAGGCCGGGCACCGGCACGAGCACGTCCCCGACCGCCGCCACCAGGCCCGCCGTCAGGGCGAGCGCGCCGCACACCTGCGCGGCGCGGTGCACCCGCAGCCAGGTCCTCACGGAAGCGTCACCTCCGAGGGGGAGACGTCGCAACGACGCAGCGCGTCCAGGTTGTGCCGGAACCAGCGGACCTGCTCGGCGGCGGGGAGGCCGAGCGCGCGCCGGGCGGCGCCGGTGGAGCGCGGCCCGGTCCTGCGCTCGACGGCGTCCTGACCGGCGCCCGCCTTCAGGGCCAGCCAGGCGCTCAGCGGACCGTGGGCGTCGGCGCCGGACCAGCCGGGCCCGCACACCGGCGGCTCGGCCGGCAGCAGGCCCGTGGCCAGCCCGAACAGCACGTCATCCGGCTTCGCGCCGGGCGGCATCGCGAAGCGCCAGGAGGCGCCGCCGGTGGCCGGTCCCTCGGTGACGCGCCGTGGCGCCGGCAGCCCGGTCCCGGCGGCCAGCCGCCGCGCGGCCGGCACGGCGATCAGGGCGGCGGTCCCCAGCCGCTTCTCGCGTTCGCGCCACACGCACACCTCGACGCCGTCGCTCCGGCCGCACGCCAGGCCGCTCGTACGGGGCACCTGCGCCTCCGGCCCCATGTCCCGTACCAGGGGGAACGCCACGGCCACCGCCACGAGGGGCAGCCCGGCGATCCCCGCCCAGGCCGGCCGGGCGCCCCGGCGCCGGCTCCAGGCCAGGTAGGCCGCCCCGGCCAGGGACACGGCGACGACCGCCTGCGCGTACAGGGCGCGCCGGTCGTAGACGGTGTGAGTCTCGCAGCAGAAGCCGAGGTTGTTGCCGGTGAGGTGGCGTACCCAGAAGGTCTCCAGCGCGGCCGGACAGGCGAGCCAGAGCCACGTGCCCACCAGCAGCAGGGGCACGCCGACCAGCGGATGCAGGTGGCGGCCGGCGGCGAACCCGGCGAGGGTCCAGGCCGTGATCACCAGCAGCGCCACCGCGAGCACGAGCGGGTCCGGAAGCCCCGCAACCCCTGCCATCGCGACCCCGGCCAGCGCCAGGCCGCCCAGCAGCGCCACCAGCGCGGCCCCCAGGACGGGCAGCAGCGACCAGGCCAGGATCGCCGCCCGCGACCGTACCGCGGCGGCGTCGTCCACCCCGCCCCGCGCCAGCCTGGCCCCCTCCCACGCGCCGGCCGCGGCGCACACCGGACCGGCCGCGAGCACCGCGGCCGAGGAGACGAGCACGGTGGCGGACAGCCAGTTGTCCTCCAGGGCATCCACCGAGCGGCTCATGACGAAGAACAGGTAGGCCAGCAGGACCGGAAGGGCGAGCGCGGCCGCGGAGGAACGCGCCCAGCGTCGAAGTGGCACGGATCACACCTTTCTGGTGGACTCAGAGGCCGCCCCCAGCCCCGCGACCGGCCCGGCGTAGCGGACCCGGTCCCCGTCGAGCACGACGACGGAGTCGTACGTCTCCGCCAGGTCCGCGGTCTCATGGGTGGACACGATCAGGTGGCCGCGCTCGCCGATCCGCGCCACGATCCCGCGGAACCTCTCCCGCTGCTCCGGGTCCAGCCCCGCCGTGGGCTCGTCCAGCAGCACCACCTCGGCGTCGTGCACCAGCGTCTGCGCGAGCCCCACCCGGCGGAGCTGGCCCCCGGACAGCTCCGCGCACCTCGTGTCCGCCACAGGGCCCAGCTCGACCGCCTCCAGGGCTTCGAGGGAGCGGCGCCAGGCGAGCCCGTGGGACATGCCCATGAGCCAGCCCGCGTAGCCCACCTGCTCGCGCGCGGTCAGCCCGGGCAGCGGCCTGACCCTCTGGGGCATCCAGCCGACCAGGGCGCGGTAGCGCGCCAGGTTTCCGCGCCGGAACGGATCGAGCCCCTGGTACGAGACCCGGCCCGCGCGCGGGCGCAGCGCCGAGGCGGCCAGGCCGAGCAGCGTCGACTTGCCGCACCCGTTGGGGCCGATCAGCGCGGTGCGGCCCGCCGGGACGTCGAGGTCCAGCCGGGTGAAGACGCGGGTACCCCGGCGATATCCGAAGGCGCACCCTTCAAAGGAAATCGGCATCTCTTCCTCGCCTGCCGCTCAAAAAGCCGGAAAATGTCGCGGGAAACCGCGGCCGGCCGTCCGGATCGTTCTCCGGGCGCCGGCCGGCCGCGATTCTCTGATTCCTAGTACCAGACCTGGACCTTGCGGGCCGAGACGCGGTAGAAGTCCATCCCCATGCTCTTCATGGTGAAGTGGTATTTGCCGGAGCGGACGTCGCCCCAGTCACCGCGCACCATCCGCCGGTCGCAGCCGCCGTACCCCTTCGTGCCGTAGTGGCTGTCCGGGCCGAAGCGCTCCCGGTACAGGCCGATCCGGGGCGCGGCCTGCGGCGAGTTCGACGAGCAGCCGGACAGCTCCACGGCGGTCCGCCAGTGGTCGCTGTCGCGATCCTTCCAGGTACGGGACTCGAAGCCGGCGGCGACGTTCTCCAGCTTGGTCGTGAAGCCCCCCTCAGCGGAGGCGAGGGTGGCCCCGGCGGCGCCCACCGCGCAGATCGTGGCGGCGACCACGACGCCTTTGCCGAGAACGCGTCCCATGGATACGGCCATGTGAATCTCCTTCTTCGGTCGTGGAATCCCGAGTCGCTTTCCCGGCGATCGGTATTCCGTTTCGGGCCGGTGGAGTCACAACGTAATTCTCGGCGGGCCGGCGCGGCGTCAACCGGCGAATGGATTTCTCCGTCAATCGGGCGCGGTAGCGCCGGGCGGCGTCATTCGTCCGGCCTACTCCGGTCGCGGCGACCACGACTCCACCTTCCGCGGTACGTCCACGTCAATCGAAGGATGGATGTGCGGCGCGAGGGCGCCGGAATAGCATCCAACGATGCACGGTGGTGCCGTTTCGATGCTCCGGCGTCTTCCCTCCGTCGATGCCCTCCTGCTGGACGCCGGCCTGGCGCTGCTGCTGTTCGGCGGCACCTGGCTGTGGGCCGTGTACGAGCCGGGCCGGGGGACACGGCCGGTGGACGCGGTGTCGGTGCTGCTGACGGCCGTCGTCGGCCTGCCCCTGGCGCTGCGGCGGCGCGCCCCGTTCACCGTGCTCGTCGTCTCGACGGCGGCCGCCGCGGTCTACCACGCGCTCGGCTACAACTACGGCCTCAACAGCATGGCGCCCCTGCTGGCCCTCTACACGGTGACCCTGCACCGCTCGACCGCCCTCGTCGTCACGGGCGCCGTGCTGGTCACCGCGGAATGGGCGCACGCCGGCACGCTGCATCCCGGCATCGCGTGGTGGTCCGCGCTCGGGCAGGCGTTCGTGGTCGCCGCGATCGCCGTGTGCGTCGGCACCAGCATGCGGTTGCTGGCCCTGCGCACCAGACAGCTCACCGACCTCGCGGTGGAGCTCCACCGCGAGCAGGCCACCGCCGCGGCGCACGCGGCCATGCAGGAGCGCGTGCGCATCGCGCGTGAGCTGCACGACGTCGTCGCGCACCACATGTCGGTGATCTCGGTGCAGGCGGGCATGGGCCGCTACGTGGCCCTGGCGGACCCGGCCACCGCGCACGCCACCCTGGAGGTCATCGCCGACACCAGCCACGAGGCGCTGACCGAGATGCGGCGCATCCTGTCCATCCTGCGCACGGAGGGCCCGCCGCACGACGACGACAGGGACGACGGCGCGGACCTGTACGCCGCCACGCCCGGCCTGGGCCGGCTGGAGCCGCTCGTCGAGCGGATCCGCATGGCGGGCCCGGCGGTCGAGACGCGGGTCGAGGGAGCCGCCCGGCCCCTGCCCCCGGGGCTCGACCTGTGCGCGTACCGGATCATCCAGGAGTCGCTCACCAACGTGCTCAAGCACGCCCGGGCGGCCCGCGTCGAGGTCGTCCTGGCGTACGGGCCGGAGGAGCTGACCATCCGCGTGACGGACGACGGCGCCGCGCCCCAGCCCGCGTCCGGCTCCGCGGGGCACGGGTTGATGGGCATGACCGAACGTGTCAGGCTCTACGGTGGAACGATCACCGCAGGCCCACTCCCGGAGGGCGGATTCGACGTGCGGGCCACCTTCCCGCTGCCGTTGCCCGACGAACGTGGGTGACGCCGGGCGCCCGCCGGCCGGACGCCCCCCGACCCGTGAGGACGCGCATGGTCACCGTGCTGGTGGTCGATGACCAGGTCCTGATCCGGGCGGGCCTGGCCGCCCTCATCCGCGCCGCACCCGGGCTGGACGTCGTGGGAGAGGCCGCCACCGGCGAGGAGGCCGTGGCGCTGGCGGCGTCGGCCCGGCCCGACGTGGTGCTGATGGACATCCGGATGCCCGGCGTGAACGGGCTGGCCGCGACCGAGCGCATCCTGGCCGAGGGGGGCGAGCGGGCGCCGAAGGTGCTGATCCTCACGACCTTCGACATCGACGAGTACGTCTACAACGCGCTGCGCATCGGTGCCGGCGGCTTCCTGCTCAAGGACACCCCGCCCGAGCGGCTGATCTCCGCGATCCACACCGTGGCCGCCGGTGACGTGCTGCTCGTCCCCGGCGCCGTCAAGCGGCTCGTGGAGGCGTTCGCCGGCGACCCCGCGACGGCCCCGCGCGAGGTCCCCGACCTCGCCCAGCTCACCACGCGCGAGACCGAGGTCCTGCGCGCCGTCGGGCGGGCGCTGTCGAACAGGGAGATCGCGGACCGGCTGCACGTGAGCGAGGCCACGGTCAAGACCCACCTCAACCGGCTCATGACGAAGCTCAACCTGAGCAGCCGCGCGCAGGCCGTGGTCCTCGCCTACGACTGCGGGCTCGTCAAACCGCGCGGCGCGACGGCCTGAACGGCCCCTTCGACGGGACTTTACGCAGGTCCGTATAAAATCGTTCGATGCGTTTTCTCAAGGGGCACGGCACCGAGAACGACTTCGTCATCCTGCCCGATCCCGACGGTGAGCTGGAGCTGTCCGCCTCGCTCGTGGCCGCGATCTGCGACAGGCGCGCCGGCATCGGCGCCGACGGCGTGCTCCGCGTGGTGCGCACGAAGGTCAGCCCGGAGGTGTCCGACCTCGCGGGCGAGGCCGAGTGGTTCATGGACTACCGCAACTCCGACGGCAGCGTGGCCGAGATGTGCGGCAACGGCACGCGGGTCTTCGCCCGCCACCTGGTCGACGCGGGGCTCGCCCAGCCGGGCGAGTTCGCGATCGCGACCCGGGGCGGCCTCAGGCGGGTCAGCCTGGACGTCTCCGGCGACGTGACCGTCGACATGGGCCTGCCCGTCGTGCACGGCCGCAGCGTCGCCATGGTCGCGGGCCAGGAGTTCGAGGGGCTGCACGTCGACATGGGCAACCCCCACCTGGCCTGCGCCATCGGGGAGCCCGTGGTCCAGCTCGACCTCACGCACCAGCCGGGCTTCGACCCGGGGGTCTTCCCGAGCGGCGTCAACGTCGAGCTGTTCAACGCGGTGGGCCCGGCGCGCGCGGTGATGCGCGTGTACGAGCGCGGCTCGGCCGAGACCCGCGCGTGCGGCACGGGCGCGGTCGCCACGGCCGTCGCGGCGGCGGCGCTCAGCGGCGAGACCACCGGCTCCTGGACCATCGAGGTGGTGGGCGGCACGCTGACCGTCACGCTCACCGGGGACACCAGCTACCTGGCCGGCCCCGCCGTGATCGTCGCGGCCGGCGAGCTCATGCTTGCAGAATAATGTTCTCTTGAGCGATGCTGGGTCCACTTCCTGAACCGAGAGGGGTGGACCCATGGCCGACCCGCGCACCACCGCGCGTCAGGTGAAAGCGCCCATCGGGCAGTACGGCGGCGGCTTCATGGTCTCCCGTGAGGCCAAGGCGCTGTGCGAGAAGCTGGGGCTCGGCCCGCGCGAGCTGTACTTCCGCGGGCGCTGCGGCGTTCTCGGTGAGTGCGAGGCCGACGTCGTCACCTCGGTCGCGGTCTTCTTCCCGCCGGCCCACGTCGAGGAGAGCTGGAACGGCGGCCGCAAGCTGCCCGTCGAGGAGGCGGTCGAGCTCTACGCCGGGGCCTGCCACGCGTGGGGGCGGCGCAAGCTCGGCGGTCACGACGGCTGCGCCCGGATCGCCGAGCTGCTCGAACGGGTCGTCGCGCGCGCCCCGTCGCCCGGAGCGCCGCTGTTCGCCGGGTGGCGGGCCGTCCCGCTGCCCGACGACCCGCCCGCGCGGGCCGCGCAGCTCATGCACGTCGTACGCGAGCTGCGCGGCGGCCTGCACGCCAACGCGGTGATCGCGGCGGGCATGAGCCCGCTCGAGGCGATGCTCGCCCGCCCGCACGACGGATCACCCTTCGGGCACGTGACCGGAGAGGTGATGGCGAGGTTCTTCCAGTGGCCCGAACCGTATCCGGAGCCGACGCCCGAGCTCGTCGCCCGCAGGGAGGCCGTGGAGAACGCCACCGACGACCTCATGGCACCGGTTTTTTCGGTGCTTAACCAGGATGAATCGGACGAGCTCATCGGGCTTCTGCGTTTTGGGCAGGGTCATTGACCTGGCAGACTGGCATGCCATGGACGTGGACATCTGGGCCTGGGTCGGAGACACCCAGCAGCAGCTTTCCGAGGCGGGCAACGTTGGCCTCGCCATGGCGCTGGGAGACCTTCCCGCACAGGCCTATGAGGGCCGTTACCCGCAGCTCGACGTCATGGCCCCGGCCATCGCGCAGCAGGCGGAGACCTTGGAGCTGCCCTGGCTGGAGTTCTACGCCCGCTACTGGCATCTGATCGGCCGCGTCGGCGACCGCGCCCAGGGCGCGGTCGCGATCGGCGACGCGGAGCAGCTTCTCGCGTTCGCCCAGCGCGAAGACGTCCGCGACTGCCCGGCCGCCCCGGCGGCGGTCGAGGCGCTCGCGCTCGCCTGGGCCAACGCCGACGGCCCCGGCTACGCGGCCCTGCGCCTGGAGAAGCTCGGCCCGGCCGTCGAGGCCGCCGACCCGGCCGGCCCGGTCTACACCGGCCTGGTCACGCAGTACGTCTCGGCCCTGACCGACGCCGGCCGGGTCGACGAGGCCGTCGCCTACGCCGAGTCCGCCGTCGAGCGGCTGGGCGCCGCCGGCCGCCAGGCGAGCTGGGAGCTGGGCGCCGAGAGCGCCCGCGCGCTGCTGGCCGCCGGCCGCGCCGAGGACGCGCTCAGCGCCCTCCAGGCCGCGGCCGACTTCCAGGCCGACGACCCGGTGGCCAAGCCGCAGCGCGACGGCGTGCGCCGCGCGCTCATCCTCGCCACGCTCGGCCGGGTGGCCGAGGCCGTCGACGCGCTGCCCGACCTCGACGTCGTCGGCGAGCACCCGCGCTCCTGGGTCGAGTGGACCCGCGCGGTCAACCTGCTGGCCGGCTCGTCCCAGATCACCAACACCTGGCAGCTCGGCCGCGTGGTCCGCCAGTGGATCGACTACTTCGGCATGATGGGCGGCTACCGCGCCCGCGTCGAGCTGGCCCTGGTCGCCGGCGACCTGGCCGTCGCCCGGCAGGGCGTGTGGCAGGCCCGGCTGCTGGCCGACCTCGCCGAGTCCGGCATGGGCGAGCTGCGCGACAGCACCGGCCTGGCCGAGCGCGTCGCGGCGCTGCGCGCCGCCGCCGACGCCACCACCGAGCCGGCCGCGCCCGGCCCGGTCGCCGAGCGCGTCGCCTACTTCGACGCCGCCGACGGTCACAACGCCGACCCCGAGCGCTGGGCCGGCTGGCTGTCCCCGCTGTCCGGCCAGGACCTCGAGACCACCCGCCGGCACACCACCACGCTCGGCTACCTCGGCTACCCCGCCACGGGCGCCGACATCTACTGGAAGCTGCTCGTGGACGAGGGCGACGTCGCCTCCGCCGACGCCGACGACATCGCCTACCTGACCACCCTGCTCGTCGATGCCCGCCAGGACGAGCGGCTGGAGCAGATGGCCGCGCTCCTCCCGCACGACCAGCAGCAGCTCACGCTGGCCCGCCTGCACATGGCGCGCGAGCGCTGGCAGCAGGCGCTGGAGGCGGCCGAGCACGCCGTCGCGGCCGGAGCCGGCATCGAGGCCCGCCGCATCGTCGGCGCCGCGGCGCAGCAGCTCGACGACAACGCCAAGGGCGCCCGGGCGCTGCTCGACATCCTCGACGAGCTCACCGAGGAGGACACCTGGCGCATGATCGTCATGGCGACCTCCGCCGAGGACTGGGACACCGTGCGCAAGGGCGCGGCCAAGATCGGCATGCCGATCAAGTCGACGTCCGGGCCGATCGAGGAGGAGATGGGCCTCATCCGGGTCATCCTCCCGGCGCCCGACGGCGGCCAGCGCCAGGTGCTGTCCATCCGCACCGGCCCCGCCACCGCCCGCCTCGCCCTCCCACAGCCGCGCGGCATGGACTACAACGCGGGCGACCTCGTCGTGTTCGACCCGCAGCTCCTGGAGCCGGTGCCGGAGGACCCGCAGGAGGCGCAGAACTTCGTGCCGCCGTTCGGCGCGGTGCGCATCCTGCGGCCCGGCGGCTACACCAGCTACTTCTTCGACGGCGCCGCGCCGGCCGAGGACGACTGGGCCGACTTCACCGAGACCATGGCCGAGCGTGGCTGGCCGATGTGGGTCTACAGCGACGAGAACTACACGGTCACCCACCCCACCAGCGGCGAGGCGCTGCCCGGCGTCTTCGGCTGGGTGGCGGTGCCCCCGGGCGTGTCGGCGGTCGAGGTCGACGCCCTGCTCGACGACGCCACCGAGCGCTGGTCGCACCCACTGGCCTGGCTCGACCTGGCGCGCGAGGTCGACGTCGAGGTCGAGCGGCACGAGCGCATCGTGAAGGAGTACGGCCTCTGAGCGAGGCCGCGGACGCCGTGCCCGGCGGAGTGATCCGCCGGGCGGCACCGGTGGGGCGCTGGTGATGTGTCCCGCCGGCGGGGCACGGTGATGGGGTCGGCCGGTTGAGCCGGTGGGGCACGGTGATGCGGCCCGCCAGGTGAGCCGGTGAGGCGCTGGGACGCACTGGTCCGCCGGGTGAGCCGGGTGAGGCGCTGGGACGCAGTGGTCCGCGGGCTGCCGGTGGGGGCGCTGTGGGGTGTCCCGCCGGTTGCGGTGGTGGGGCGCTGTCGGGGCGTTCCGCTGGTTGAGGTGGTGACGCTGGGGTTGATCCGCCCGGTGGCTCCGGTGGATCACCTGATAGCTTGCGCTGCGGATCGGAGAGGGCCCGGCCGCGCCCCGGGCCCGCTCCGGCGCCGTACGCCTCGCGCGGGCGTGCCTGCCCGCGCGACACACGTGGAGGGGACGATGCAGGACATCGACAGGCTGGCCGCGGTCATCCGGGACGAGCGGCCCTGGGGCGGCTTCGAGCGGTTCACGCTCAACGAGCCGTCCACCGTGAAGATCATCGAGGTCCTCCCCGGGGAGCGGCTCAGCCTCCAGCGGCACGAGCACCGCGACGAGCTGTGGGTGGCGCTCGACCCGGGCTGCGTGTTCGAGGTCGACGGGCAGCGCGTCGAGCCCGAGGTGGGCGAGCGCATCCTGATCCGGCGCGGCCAGACCCACCGGCTGAGCTCCTCCGGCCCGGCCACCCGCATCCTGGAGATCGCGTTCGGCCACTTCGACGAGGAAGACATCGAGCGGCTCGAGGACGCCTACGGACGTTCCTGACGCCTAGCGACGGCCGACCTCGCGACGACTGGTCTCGCGAGGCCGGTCATGCGGCGGCGGGCCTCGCTGTGGCAGGTCCCCCGGCGGCCCTTGGTCGTCGCGGGATCCGGTGCCGGCTGCGTAATAAGAACCCGGAGGGCGCGGGATAAGCCGGCCATGTCTCGACGTCACAGGTGCCGGCGTCGCCGGTTGTGCCCTGGTCGGCGAACTCGCCGAACCCGGCCGGGTCGACGCCACCGTCGTCGAGCAGGGCCCGCTCCACGCCGCCGGAGGCTCCCGCTCCCACGCCCACGGCCCGCATGCCCGCGGCCCGGACTTCCCGGCCCGGCCGTCCGTGACGGTGGCCGAGGTCGCCCGCACGGACGCCTGTCGCGTCGGGCCGGCCTTCCCGGTAGGGCTGCCCAAGGTCGCCCGCAAGGACCTCTGTCGTGGCGGGCTGGTGTTCCCGGTCAGGCCGCCCAAGGTGGTGGTCGAGGTCGCCTGCACGGACGTCTGTCGCGGCGGGCTGAGCCTCGGCCGGGTCAACAGCGGTGGGCGGCCCTGCTTCGACCGGGCCGGCCGGGTGGAGGTCGCCGCGCCCGAGCGCCGGACCGAGCTGCGGCACCGCATGCACGGCCGGGCCGGGACGCGAGGCGTCGAGGCCGAACTGGTCGCCACCGAGCAGCGCGCGGGGCTGTCCCTGCTGGTCGGCGGCTAGCGGTGCGGGCGGGTGCGGATGCTGCTCGACCCGAAGCGGTGTAGGCGCTTGTGGCCGCTGGTCGGCCGCGAACGGGGGCCTGATGGGCTCTACGCGTCCGGCGACAGGGTTGCGGCCGCGGCGGTGGCGGGTCGTGAGGTGCGGGCACGTGGCGCGGACGAGTGCGGAGCGTGGTTCCCGCCAGGCGGAGTCGTGGCGCTGCTTGTTCTGGCCCACCGATACGCGAGGCCGGGCGTGCCGGCCGTACCGGGACGGCCTGGGCGAGGGGCGGCGGCGCGGTGGCTCATCCTGCGCCGCGAGGGCCGGTCCACTGCGCGACGATGCCAGGACCGGCTCATCCTGCGATGCGAGGACGGGCTCGCCGCGCGACGACGCGAAGACTGGCTCATCCGGCGTCGCCGGGATCGGCTCAGCGTACGACGGCGCCAGGACCGGCTCACCGCGTGACAGCGCCAGGACCGGTTCACCCTGCGTCGCGAGGACCGGCTCGTTTCGCGGAGCTTGGACTAACCCGGCCCACAGAGTCAGGACCGGCACATCCTGTGAGGTCAGGGGCGTGGCCTGGGGGCGGCGTGGGGGACGGGCTCGGCAGGCGTGTCTGAGGCCGTGGCCGAGCTGCTCGTGGCGGACGACTCCCCAGCCGGCCCGCACGAGTGCGAGTTCGATCGCGTCGAAGAGGTCCGGCCCGCGCCGCTCTTCACCGAGGAGCGCGACCTGGGGAACCTCGCCGACGTGTACGACGTCCTCCACCTTCCCCAGGGTATGGACGCTCCCCGGCCACGGCCAGCCACCTCCTGCCCCGCGCGCCGGTGCCGAGCGGGCGGCTTTACCCTGCCCGCCGCACGGCACCGCCTCGTACGCCGCGTACCTGGTGAAATGGCTCGTCAGCGCCATGGCGGGATACTTGGGCAATTACGGGTAATTTCTCTACCTAGGCTTTACATCTTTCTGAAGTCTGGGGGAGTGGACGTGCGGGTTCGGGCTGGTCTGGCTGGATTAGCGGCAGCGGTGGTGGCGCTCGCCGGATGCGGGGGCCTGGAGGCCCGGACGGGGGCGGACACCGGCACCTCGTCCTCGTCGTCCAAGTCCGGCAAGATCGACGTCGGAGAGGCGAAGAAGAAGCTCGGCACGCTGGAGGTCAAGGGCCGGGCCCCGCGGACGGGCTTCGAGCGGGACAAGTTCGGGCCCGCGTGGGCCGATGTCGACCACAACGGGTGCGACACGCGCAACGACATCCTGAAGCGCGACCTGCACGACGAGAAGTTCAAGGCCGGCACGCACGACTGCATCGTGCTCAGCGGCGTCCTGGACGACCCGTACAGCGGGAAGACCATCCAGTTCAAGCGGGGCCAGGACACCAGCACGGACGTGCAGATCGACCACCTGGTGCCGCTCTCCGACGCCTGGCAGAAGGGCGCCCAGCAGTGGACGGCCACCAAGCGCAAGGAGTTCGCGAACGACCCGCTCAACCTGCTCGCGGTCGACGGCCCGCTGAACGGCCAGAAGAGCGACTCCGACGCCGCCACCTGGCTGCCGCCGCGCAAGGCGTACCGGTGCGCCTACATCGCCCGGCAGATCGACGTGAAGGCGAAGTACGGCGTGTGGGTCACGAGCGGGGAGAAGGACGCCATGCAGGGCATCCTGTCCTCCTGCTGAGCCCCGCTCCCGCCTGAGACGCCCGACGCCCTCCGGCCGGTCGGCCGGAGGGCGTCGCGTCATGGGGCGGGGCCCCCGCCGGAGCCCCCGCGCTGGAGCCCCGCGCCGGAGCGGGAGCGTCCTCAGTTGCCGTCGTCGTCGTGGTCGTCGTCGCGGTCGTCACGGCCGTCGTTGTCGTCCCGGTGGTCGTCGTCGACCTTGCTGGACATGACCTTGCCGGTGGTCGCGTCGATGTCCAGATCGCTCCGCGTGTCGCCCTTGACGACGTCGACGTCCCAGACGTCCTTGCCGTCGTCGTCCCGGTCGAGCGACAGGTGCGCGACCCAGCCGCCCGGCACCTCCTTCTCCGCGATCTTGAGCGCCTGCTCGGCGAGCACCTTGGGCGCGGAGGGGGCCGCGACGGACACGGCCCGGTCCCGGGCCCCGTCCTCGGAGGTGGCGGCCGCCGCCAGCGCGTAGCTCCCGCCCGCGATGGACAGGACGACACCGGTACCGACGATCATGAATCTCTTCGTGAGCTGCATGTCCTCAGGTAAGCGCGGTGAGCGGTAAGCCGGCGCTAAGCCGTGGTTATGGTGTTTTTAGCGCCGTACGCGATTGGATCCCGGAGGAGCTGTCAGGCCGTCTCCTCGCCGGCGTCCGCCGGGACGCGCAGATCGGCCAGGTCCACGATCTCCTGGAGCTGGTCGAGCTGGAAGTAGCCCGCGCCGAGAGCGTGGCCGTGCCGGGTGACCCGGTACCAGATCTCGCCGGGCCGGGCCGCGGGCTCGATCATGCGCGCGAACAGCCAGTGGACCGTGTCCACGCGCAGCTCGACCGGCTCTACGCGGAGCCCGTCCGGCCCGACCAGGTACGGCGTCATCCCCCCGGTGTACCGCATCCGGACGGTGCACCGCATCTCCCCGGTGTGCCCGCGCGAGCACCCCGTGCCTCACCCGGCGCCCAGGACCACCTCGACCACCGCGCCGCCGTCCGGGCCGCGCGAGACCCCGAGGGAGCCGCCCGACGACTCCGCCGTACGGCGGGCGATGTCGAGCCCGAGCCCCGTCGAGCCGCCCCCGCTGTCGCCCCGCCTGAGCAGCGCCGGCTCGAACCCCGGCCCCCGGTCGGCCACGACCAGCGCCGCCCCGTCGGGGCGCGGCCCGAGCCGCACGGACAGACCCGCGCCCTCGGGCGTGTGCGCGAAGACGTTGCCCAGCAGCGCGTCCACGCACGCCACGAGGTCCTGCGCGGTCACCGCCACCGGCAGGGCCGTCCCGGGCACGGACACCTCGACCTCGCGCCCCTGGTCCTCGGCCAGCACCGACCAGAACCGCACCCGCTCCCGCACCACCGCGGCCGCGTCGCACGTCTCCCGCCCGGCCGAGCGGCGGCGCGCGCCGGTGATGACCGCGTTCACCGCCCGCTCCAGCGCGTCCACGCGCGCCCCCAGCCGGGCCGCCTCCTCGGGGTCGCGCAGCGACTCGGCGTCCAGCCGCAGCGCCGTCAGCGGTGTGCGCAGCCGGTGCGACAGGTCCGCCACCGACTCGCGCTCGGCCGTGAGCAGGTCGCCGATCCGCCCGGCCAGGTGGTTGAGCGCGAGCGCCACCGAACGCACCTCCGGCGGCCCGCCGGGCTCGGCCCGCGCCTCCAGGTCGCCGCCCGCCAGCCGGTGCGAGACCCTGGCCAGCCCGTCCACCGGCCGCGTCACCGCGAGCGCGAGCCGGTCGGCCAGCACGATGCCGAGCACCACCAGCGCCAGGCCGAGGCCCGCCAGCGCGCCCCACGCCTCGCGCACCCCGCGGGTCAGCTCGTCCTCGCTCACGAACACCCGGGTCACGACCGTGCCCTGCGGCGACTGGGCCGCGGCCAGCACCTCCCTGCCGCCCGGCGCCTCGGCCGTCACGCTGCGGCCCGTGGCCGCCAGCCGTACCGCGTCGGAGCGCGCGGCGGGTGCGCCCAGGGTGCGCCCGTCCGGCAGGAAGACCGTGACCGGCAGCTCCACGCGCTCCACCGCCAGCGGCAGGTCGTCGGTGCCGGCGGCGACGCCGACCGACGCGGCCGCGCCCGTGGCGCGGCTCATCGCGCCGTTCTCGGCCACGGCGCGGATGAGCAGCGCCATCGGCACCAGCAGCGCGATGAGCACCACCGACGTGGTGGCCGCCACCAGCAGCGCGAGCCAGCGCCTCACGACGGATCGACCAGCTTCACCCCGACCCCGCGCACCGTGTGCAGGTAGCGGGGCTCGGAGGCGGTCTCGCCGAGCTTCCTGCGCAGCCACGACAGGTGGACGTCCACGGTCTTGTCGGCGCCGCCGTACGGGAGCTGCCACACCTCCGTCAGGAGCTGCCGCTTGGTGACCACCTCGCCCGGCCGGGCGGCGAGGTGGTGCAGCACGTCGAACTCGCGCGGCGTCAGGTCGAGCGGCGCGCCGTCGAGCGTGGCCGCGCGTCCCCGCGGGTCCACGCTGAGACCGCCGACGCGCAGCGCGGCGGGCGCGGGCTCGCCGGCGCGCCGCAGCACGGCCCGGACGCGCGCGTCGAGCTGCGCCGCGCTGAACGGCTTGACCACGTAGTCGTCGGCGCCCGCGTCGAGCACCGGCACCATCTCGGCGTCGCCGTCGCGGGCGGTCGCCACGATCACCGGCACCCGGCTCACCGCGCGCAGCATGCGCAGCAGCTCCACGCCGTCGAGGTCGGGCAGCCCGAGGTCGAGGACCACCAGGTCGGGCCGGTCCTCGACGGCCAGCCGCAGTCCCTCGAACGCGGTGGGGGAGGAGGAGACGGCGTGGCCCAGGTCGCGCAGCCCGCGGCTGAGCGCGGTCCGGATCGCCCCGTCGTCCTCGATGAGCAGGATGTCAGCCATATGAGGAAACCGTAGACGGTGCGGGACGGTGAGCCGGCTCTCTTATCCTCGCGTTAGCGGCGGTTTAGCGACGGAGGGGGGAAGCTGGGGCGGTGAAGAGGTACGTCGTGGCGTGGGCCGCCACCGCGGCCGCCGCGACCGGCGCCGCCGTGGCGGTGCTCGGCCTGCTGGGCGGCTCTCTGACCGCCGGTTCCGGGCGGGTGCTCGACCGCGACGACGTACGCGCCGCGCTGGCCTCCGCGACCGCGCGCCCCCGTCCCACGGGCACAGCCGCGGCCCCGACCGGCGGCCCCGCCCCCTCGCCGGGAACCGCCGCTCCGGCGGCGGGCGGCCGGCTCCTCCAGACGGCCGGCGGCACGGTCATCGCCTCCTGCGAGGGCGACCGGGTACGGCTGCGCTCCTGGAGCCCCGCCCAGGGCTTCTCCGTGGACGGCGTCGAGCCCGGTCCCGCGCTTCGCGCCAAGGTCGAGTTCGAGCCGGAGGAGGGCGACGAGGTCGAGGTGGCGATCGTCTGCTCCGGCGGCCGGCCCGTGAGCCTGCCGCAACAGAACGGCTCGTGAGCCTGCCGACACAGACAACACAGACCGGCCCGTGAGCCTGCCGACACAGAAGTGACCGCGGCCCGCCGTCCCGTGGGAGGGAGACGGCGGGCCGCGGTCACGTGCGGGTGCGCGGTTCGGCCGCCCGCCCTGGGAGCGGGCGGCCGTCGCGGATCAGTCGCAGTGCTCGAAGGGACTGGTGTAGGTGTTCGAACCGGCGTTGCCGCCCCACTTGACGCACTTGCCGGACGCGCTGCCCTTCGCCGGGCCCGCGTAGTAGTCGAACGAGCCGCTGTCGCTGACGCGGGCCTTGCCCTTCACTTCCAGGAAGGCGCCGGTGGAGGTCTTCATGCCGAGCGACGTCTTCTTGATCGTCGCGACGCAGTTCTGGCCGTTGGCGCTGTTGTAGGTGAGGTAGACGGTGCCGGCCGTGCCGAGCGCCTGCTGGTCGATCACCTTGAAGCCGCTGCCGCACACGGAGGCCGCGGTGTGCGGGTTGCCGGGGGTGCCGCCACCGCCGCCGCAGTTCTTGGAGGTCAGCGTCTGGGTCGGGTAGCCGAAGGTCGAGCCGTTGAAGACGGCCTTCTGGATGTTCGACGGGTAGCTGCTGCCCTTGCGGATCTCGAAGTGCAGGTGCGGGCTGATGTTGTTGCCCGGCTTGCTGGTCTTGCCGACCGTGCCGATCTTCTGGCCCTGCGAGACCTTGGCGCCCGCGGAGACGGCGCGCGAGTTCAGGTGCGCGTAGAAGGAGGTGTAGCCGCCACCGTGGTCGATCTTGACGAGGTTGCCGTAGCCGTTGGTCGAGCCCTGGTGGGCCGAGATGACCACGGTGCCCGCCGCAGCGGCCACGACGGTGTCGCCGAGGTCGGCGTCCGCGGTGCTGCCGCGGTTCCAGTCGATCTCATAGGACCGGTGGGCGCTGCTGTTGCTGGAGTTGCCGGTCCACGACTGGCCGCACGGGAAGGGAAGCTGGAACCGCGGCGCCGCCAGGGTGGACGCGAAGGGGACGTTCACCTCGTCCGCCGGGTCGCCGCCCTCGCCCTCGTCCTCCGCGGGGGGCGTCGTCGTCGCGGTGGGGCTGGGGGTGGGCGTGGAGGTCGCCGTCGGCGCGTAGACCGTGCTGGCCGACGCGGCGGCCTGGCCCGATGCAAGGCCGATTAACAGGGCGAAGCCCACCGTGAGCATCCCTTTGGATCTCATGCGAATTCCTTCCACGGGCGCCGGGGACGAGTCCCGCGCGGCGCCCGAGCTGTGTTGGCTCTGTCGAGACGCGCTTGCTGGGGATCAAGATTGCGGATCACCCGCACAGAGAACGTCCAGAAATTCGCACAAGATCTACCGCTCTCCCGCTGACCAGCGGGAACGGCGCCGAAAATCGTCGATTACCGGTCCGGCGACCCCCTCAGGACTCCGCGCCGAGCGCCGTCTTCGTCAGCTCCGCCTGCCGCCTGATCTGGCCCAGCACGATCGGGTTGACGCCCTTCTCCTCGAACATCGTCACCATCCGGTCCATCACGGCGTTGGCCCGGCCGAGGTCGCCCTGCCGGGCCTCGGCCCGGGCCAGCCGCCGCATCACCATGTTGAGCGTGATGTTGTCGATCAGCCCGTCCGACGCGGCCTCGCGGGCCACGGCCGAGAGCTGTTCGACGCCCTGCTTGGGGTCCGGGGGCCGGACCCGCAGCCGCTTGCCGGCCGTGATGGCCTTGAACTCCCGCTCGGCGTTGAGTCCCTTGACCATCCGGGCGTACACGGCGAGGGGGTGCCCGCCGTACCGGTCGATCAGCTCGTCCAGCGCCTCGTTGCCGGCGCGCAGCTCCGGCGAGTCGGAGCCGAGCAGCGAGAACAGCTTGCCCTGCTCCTCGCCGAGCATCAGCTCGGCCACCCGGTGGTCGTCGGCGCCGGCCGGGTAGCGCACCCGCACCAGGCACGGGTCGGAGACGATGCGCGAGCCGTCGGCGGCGATGTACTGGCCGCGCACGAGGTACTCGCCGGGCTGCTGGAAGTAGTGGCCCTCGCGGCCGTGCCCCACGTACGCGCTGCGGTACATGGCCGGGTTGCCCGGATCGAGCCGCACCTCGGCGGAGTGGTCCACGCAGTGGCGCATCATCGGCCGGTACAGGACGGTGCGGCCGCTCGGCTGGGTGATGGCGATCTGCGTGAACTCGGTGTCGGGGTGCAGATGGCTGTGGGTGAGGCGGGGCTCGCCGGTGTACGACAGCTTCAGCTCCACCACGACCGGCTCGCCGAAGCCGAACCACTCCTTGGCCCGCACCTCCAGCCGCAGGCCCGACAGGTCCTCCACCGGCCGCTCGAACGGCGCGATCTCGGCCGCGCCGGTGCCGAAGGCGTTGGCGCCCATCGCGACGTCGCGGTAGAAGCCGTGCCGCAGGTGCAGGAGCTCGGCGTCGGTGAACTGGAACGGGAACGCCGCCCAGTAGCCCGGCTCGCCGCCGGGGCGGTAGTTCTGCACGTAGTTCATCCACGACAGGTCGCCGAAACCGCCCTCGGGGCCGAGCGGCTGCGGCGGGCTGCCCAGGTTCTTCTGCCAGGAGTGCAGCAGGTTGAAGGCGTGCCCGAGCTCGTGGACGTACGTGCGCAACTGCGCCCGCTGGGCCTGCGGCGAGTCGCCCTTGATCGCGTCGTAGAACACGGCCGAGCCCTGCCGCTGGTGGGCGTCGTTGTAGTCGAACATGATGCCGCGGTAGCCGCCCACGTGCCGGCTGGCCACCAGCAGCCACACCCGCCAGGCCGGCGCGTCGGCGAACACGCTGAACTGCTGCGTCATCGCGTGGTGCAGCTCGGCGTCGTCCCAGGCCAGGTCGGCGCCGGAGCCGTCGGCCGGGATGACGCCCGGCTCGGCCACGGTCAGCCCGATCCCGGCCTCGGCGTAGGCGGCGGCCACGCTCAGCTCGCGGGGCGGGCACCCGGCGGGGGTCGGCAGGGCCGAGGTCGGATAGGAGGCGAACGGCACCGTCCCGACGACGGAGTCGACCTCCAGCAGCACCTGCCGGAAGTGGGGCGAGGCGAACGTCACCGGGTAGACGCGCCCGGCCAGCTCGGCGGTGCCGGACCCGCCCGTCAGCGTGACGGTGACGTCCTTGGCGGGCGTGTCGAAGGTGAACGCGCCCCGGCCCGCGATGCGCGCCTCCTCACCCTCCGCCCGGACCGTGGGGGAGTGGACCACGAACGAGCCGGCGTACGTGGTGGTCGAGCCCGCCACGGAGAACAGGTCGCCGCTGACCCGGCCGGTGGGCCGGGCCCCGTCCACGTCGACCCGGAGCTCCAGTCGCGATCCGCCGTCCTGACCCTGATACAGCCCGCTGATCATGGCAGCTCCCTGGGAACCGATGGGGTACACCGGGGAGACTTCTCCCGGCGGGGGCCGCTGTCAACGACCCGCGCGGTCACGGGACTGTCATGGCGGGCGGTTCAGCGCGAGCCGCGGACCTCCAGCGCCCCCAGCAGCTCCTCCGAGGCCCGGGTGATCTCCTCGACCGCCCGCTCGAACGCCTCCGCGTTGTGCGGGGCGGGCGAGCGGAAGCCGGAGATCTTGCGCACGTACTGCAGCGCCGCCGCCCGCACGTCGTCCTCGGTGACGTCGTCGGCGTACGGCGGGCGCAGCGTCTTGATGCTTCGGCACATGCCTCCACCGTAGTGGCCGGCACCGTCAGAAACCGTGGGAGCCGGAGCCGTCAACGCTCGCCGCTCACCGGCGCCAGCTCCGCGCCGAACGCCCGCGCGATGCCCCGCATGCCCTCGGCCAGCTCCTCCCGGTCCACCGCGTCGATCCGCTCGGCCGGCCCGGACACCGACATGGCGGCCACCACCCGCTCGCCGTCGCTCACGGGCACGGCCAGGCAGTGCACGCCCAGCTCCTCCTCACCCAGGTCCATGGCATAGCCGAGCGCCCGCACCCGGCCCAGCTCGGCCAGCATGGCCCCGGCCTCGGTGATCGTGTTGGGGGTGCGGCGCGGCATGCCGGTGCGCTCCAGCAGCGTCACCGCGTCGTCGGCGGCGCGGTCCGCGAGCAGCACCTTGCCCACGGCCGTGCTGTGCGGCAGGACCCTCCGGCCCACCTCGGCGAACATCCGCAGCCGCCGCGGCGAGGGCACCTGCGCCACGTACACGACGAAGTCGCCCTCCATGACGGCGAGGTTGGCCGTCTCGCCCGACAGCTCCACCATCCGCGCGAGGTACGGCCGCGCCCACGCGCCCACCATGCCCTCGGCCACCCCGCCGAGCCGCATGAGCCCCGCCCCGAGCGCGTAGCGCCGGTCGGACTCCTGGCGCACGTACCCCCGGGCGAGCAGCGTGCGCAGCAGCCGGTGGATCGTGCCGTACGGCAGGCCGGTCTTGGCGGCGATCTCCGACAGGCCGGCCGCGCCGCCGTGCTCGGCCAGGCTCTCCAGCACGTCCAGCGCCCGCTCGATCGACTGCACGCTCACGCGCCCGTCCCCCCGTCCCTCGCCCCGATCAGAACCCTCCCGCTCACAGCGGCACTCCACGCAGCGAGGCGTCCAGGACCTCGGCCGTGTGCGCCACCCTGATCGCCGCACCGGCCCGGCGCATGGCCGCGGCGATCTGCATCGTGCAGCCGGGGTTGGCCGACACCAGCAGCTCGGCGCCGGTCGAGGCCACCCCCTCGGCCTTGCGGTCGCCGAGGTCGCGGGCGGCCTCGGGCTGGAAGATGTTGTACGTGCCGGCCGAGCCGCAGCAGATGGCCGCCTCGGGCACCTCGCGCAGCTCCAGTTCCGGGATGCCGGCCAGCAGGGCGCGCGGCTGGGCCCGTACGCCCTGGGCGTGGGCCAGGTGGCAGGCGTCGTGGTAGGCCGCGACGAGCGGCAGCGGATGCCGCGTCGCCGCCGGTCCCAGCTCGGCCAGGAACTCCGACAGGTCGCGCACCCGGAAGGCGGGCTCGGCGCCGAGCAGCTCGCCGTACTCCTTCATCGACGAGCCGCAGCCCGCCGCGTTGACCACCACGGTGTCCACCCCGGCCCGCTCGAACACGCGGACCGTGCGGCGGGCCAGCCGCCTGGCCTGCTCCTCGCGCCCGGAGTGGACGCTGAGCGCGCCGCAGCAGCCCTGGCCCGGCGGGACGACCACGTCGCAGCCCTCCAGCGCCAGCACCCGGGCGGTGGCGGCGTTCACCTGCGGGAAGAACTCGCGTTGCACGCAGCCCGTGAGCATGCCCACGACGGCGCGGCGCGGCCCCCTGGCGCGCACCAGGCGCGGCAGGCGCTGCCGCCGCTCGACGACGGGCGTGAGCGCGGCCATCGCGCCCAGGCTCGGGTGCGCCCGCTCCAGGAACGGCGCCAGCCGCCGCGTCAGGCCGGTCAGCGGCCTGGACAGCCGTAGCCGGCGCGGATAGGGGAACAGGCCGAAGACCAGCTCGCGCACGGCCCGCTCACGCGGCTCCCGCTCGTGGACGCGCTCCACCTCGGCCCGCGTCAGCTCGATCAGCCGGTCGTAGCGCACTCCGGACGGGCAGGCCGTGACGCAGGCCATGCAGCCCAGGCAGGCGTCGAAGTGCCCCGCCATCTCGGGCGTGACCGGGGTGCCCTCGACGTGCTGCTTCATCAGGTGGATGCGGCCGCGCGGGGAGTCCATCTCCTCGCCCCACAGCACGTACGTCGGGCACGTGGGCAGGCAGAACCCGCAGTGGACACAGTCGTCGATCAGCTCCGGGTCCATGTCAGATCCCTCCCGCGAACCGTCCCGGCGACATCCTGCGCCCGGGGTCGAACTGCTGCTTGACCCGCCGCATCAGCGGCAGCGCGCCGACCGGGCCCCACCGGTCCACGCCCTCGTACGGCGCGGCCAGCACGACCGCGGCGTGCGCCCGCTCCCGCAGCGCGGCCACGGCGGCGGCCAGCCGCTCCTCGGTGATCTGGCCCGCGGGCGACAGGCGCAGGCGGCCGGAGACGGGGGAGCCGCGCAGCCGCAGCGCGTGCGCGTCCGCGGCCTCCAGCACCCCGTCGAGCGCGCCGGGCACGAACCGGGCCTCCACCAGCACCTCCTCGTACGGCGGCGCGTCCCACCACGCGGGCGGCTCCGGCGACACCTCACCCGCTCCCACGGCGTCGCGCAGGGCCCGCGCCCGCTCCTCGGCGGCCGTTCCCTCGACCAGCGCGGCCATCGTCACCGGGGCGCCGGGGCCGGGCCGTTCGAGCTCGACCGCGCCGGGCTCGGCCTGGGAGGCCGCCAGGAGCGCGGCCAGCTCGCGGGGCGGCGCGGCGTCGTGCACCACCAGCCAGCGCCGGTCGGGGGGCAGCGGGTGCAGCCGGAACGCGGCCTCGGCGATCACGCCCAGCGTGCCGTACGAGCCGGTGAACAGCTTGCCGAGGTCGTAGCCCGCGACGTTCTTGACCACCTTGCCGCCCGAGCGGGCCACGGTGCCGTCGGCCAGCACGACGGTGACGCCGATCAGCAGGTCGCGCGGCGCCCCGTACCGGAAGGCGCGCGGGCCGCACGCGGCGGTGGCGAGCGTGCCGCCCACGGTGGCCTCGGGCGGCGCGTCCAGCGCCAGCTCCTGCTCCTCGGCGGCGAGCACGCCGGCGAGGGCGCCCATCGTCACCCCTGCCTGGACGCGCACCACCAGGTCGCCCGCCGCGTGCTCCAGCACCTCGTTCAGGCAGCACAGGTCGAGCAGCACGTCGCAGCGCTCCGGCGGCGCGCCCCAGTGCAGCTTCGTGCCGCCGCCCGCCGGGGTGAGCGCGAGGTCGCCCTCGGCGCAGGCCCGCAGCACGGCCGAGACCTCCTCGACCGTCTCCGGCAGCGCCACCCAGCGCGGCGTCACCCCGCCGACCGCGTCGCCGGCCGCGGCGTCCCTGAGCGTCACGCCGGTCTTCTCCAGCAGCTCGCGCGCCATCAGAACTGCTCCGCCTCCCCCGACTCGACCAGTGGGTGGACGCCCTTGCGCACGCCCGGCACCTCGCCGCACAGCCGCGGCGTCGGGAACACCTTGCCCGGGTTGGACAGCCCCCTCGGGTCGAAGGCGCACCGGACGAGCTGCATGGTGTCCAGATCGTCGCCGGTGAACATCTTCGGCATGTAGCGGGCCTTGTCCACCCCCACGCCGTGCTCGCCGGTGATCGAGCCGCCGTGCTCGACGCACAGGTCGAGGATCGCGCCCGACACCACCTCGGCCCGCTCACCGGCGCCCGGCTCGGCGTCGTCGAACAGCACCAGCGGATGCAGGTTGCCGTCACCGGCGTGGAAGACGTTGGCCACCCGGATGCCGTGCTCGGCCGACAGCCGGTCGATGGCGGCCAGCACCCGCGGCAGCGAGGTGCGCGGCACCACGCCGTCCTGCACGATGTAGGCCGGGCTGATGCGCCCCACCGCGGCGAACGCCGACCGGCGGCCCTTCCACACGGCCGCCCGCTCGGCCGCGTCGGCCGCCACCCGCATCTCGAACGCGCCCGAGCACAGCTCGCGCAGCCGGGCGAACTGCGCCTCCACCTCCGCCGCGGGGCCGTCGAGCTCCACGATCAGCACCGCGCCGGCGCCGGCCGGGTAGGAGCAGGCCACGGCCGCCTCGGCGGCCTCGATGGCCAGCGCGTCCATCATCTCGATCGCCGCGGGCACGATGCCCGCGCCGATGATCGCCGACACCGCCCGGCCGCCCTCCTCGATGCTCCGGAACGCGGCCAGCACGGTCATCACCGCCTCCGGCGCGCGGCTCAGCCGTACCGTGACCTTGGTGGCGATCCCCAGCGTGCCCTCGGAGCCGACGAACGCGCCGAGCAGGTCGTAGCCCGGGTCCATGCGGTCGAGCCGGACCAGGTCGCCGTCGGGGGTGACGATCTCGCACGCCTCGACGTGGTTGACGGTGAAGCCGTACTTCAGGCAGTGGGCGCCGCCGGAGTTCTCGGCCACGTTGCCGCCGATGGAGCACACCTGCTGGCTGGACGGGTCGGGCGCGTAGTAGTGGCCCCGCTCGCGCACGGCCTCGGTGATGGCGAGGTTCGTCACGCCCGGCTCCACCACGGCCCGCCGGTCCGGCAGGTCGATCTCCAGGATCCGGCGCATCTTCGAGGTGACGATGAGCACGCCGTCCTCGCGCGGCAGCGCGCCGCCCGACAGCCCGGTGCCGGAGCCCCGGGCCACGAACGGCACGCCGTGCTCGTTGCACAGCCGCACCACGAGCGCCACCTGCTCGGCCGTCTCCGGCAGCGCCACCACGCCGGGGACGGCCCGGTGATGGGTCAGGCCGTCGCACTCGTACGTGCGCAGCCGCACGGGATCGGTGATCACCGAGTCGCCGGGCAGGGCCGAGCGCAGGGCGGCCGTCAGGGGAGCGATCGCGGGGGACGGGCTCGGGGTCATACGGCTCCTTCTACGGCATGCGCGCGTACGCGGGAAGCGTGAGGAACTCGGCGAACTCGTCGTCCAGGGCGACCTCCTTGAACAGCGCCGTGGCCTGAGCGTACAGCTCCTCGTCGTGGCCCGGCTCGGCGGCGATCGCCTCCAGCTCCTCGGCGATGATCCGCTCGACGAGGTCCTTGGTCACCCGCTCTCCGGTGTCGGCGAGCGTGATGTCGTTGTGGATCCACTGCCAGATCTGCGAGCGGGAGATCTCGGCGGTGGCGGCGTCCTCCATGAGGTTGTGGATGGCCACCGCGCCCAGCCCGCCCATCCAGGCGGCGAGGTAGCGCAGCGCCACGTCCACGTTGTTGCGCAGGCCCTTCTCGGTGATCTCGCCGGGCGTCTTGGCCACGGACAGCAGGTTGGCGGCCGAGACGCCGACGTCCTCGCGCCGGCGGTCGAGCTGGTTCGGCCGGTCGCCGAGGACCGCGTCGAACACCTCCCGGCAGACCGGCACCAGGTCGGGGTGCGCCACCCAGGAGCCGTCGAAGCCGTCACCCGACTCGCGGGTCTTGTCCGCGCGGACCTTCTCCAGCGCCACCGCGTTGACCTCGGGGTCGCGCCGCGACGGGATGAACGCCGCCATGCCGCCGATCGCGTGCGCGCCCCGCTTGTGGCAGGTGCGCACCAGCAGCTCGGTGTACGCGCGCATGAACGGCGCCGTCATCGTGACCGCGTTGCGCTCGGGCAGCAGGAACTCCCTGCCCCGGGTGCGGAACTTCTTGATGACGCTGAACAGGTAGTCCCAGCGGCCCGCGTTCAGCCCCGCCGAGTGCTCGCGCAGCTCGTACAGGATCTCCTCCATCTCGAACGCGGCAGGGTACGTCTCGATGAGCACGGTCGCCCGGATCGTGCCGTGCGGGATGCCGAGCAGCTCCTGGGCGCGGACGAACACCTCGTTCCAGAGCCGCGCCTCCAGGTGCGACTCCATCTTGGGCAGGTAGAAGTACGGGCCCTTGCCCTTGTCGAGCTGCCGCTGCGCGCAGTGGAAGAAGTAGAGGCCGAAGTCGAACAGCGACGCCGACACGGGCCGGCCGTCCACCTTGGCGTGCTTCTCGTCCAGGTGCCAGCCGCGCGGGCGCACGACGATCGTGGCCAGCTCGTCGTCGGGCCGCAGCGCGTACGTCTTGCCGCCCGACTCGAAGTCGATGGCGCGGTCGAGCGCGTCGCGCAGGTTGAGCTGGCCGCCGACGCAGTTGGCCCACAGCGGGGAGTTGGCGTCCTCGAAGTCGGCCAGCCAGACCTTGGCGCCGGAGTTGAGCGCGTTGATGGTCATCTTGCGGTCGACCGGGCCGGTGATCTCGACCCTTCGGTCCTCCAGGCCGGGCGCGGGCGGGGCGACGCTCCACTCGCTCTCCCTGACGGTCCTCGTCCCGGGCAGGAAGTCGAGGGTGCCGCCGGCGGACAGCTCCTCCTGCTTGGCCTGACGGGCTTCGAGCAGCTCCAGGCGGCGGGGGCCGAACTCCTTCTGGAGCGCCGCCACGAAGCCGAGTGCCTCCGGCGTGAGGATCTCGTCGAACCGGTCGAGGATCGGGCCGTTGATCTCCATATCGCCCCCTTTTTCCGCTGTGTGGAAATTAGCTTCCGGGTTATGGAAGTGAAGCTACTTCAAGCCCGTTCCAGGGTCAAAGGTGGGGGTACCCCGGGGACCGCTCAGGGGGGATCCCCGATGCCGGAAGGCCCGGCGCGCGCGAGGATCTGGGACATGAAGACGATCGTGATCGCGGGCGGGCTGCTCGCCTCGACGGCGCTGCTGACGGGCTGCGGGCTGCAGAGCCTGGCCGGTCCGACCAACCAGGACACCGTCGACTACCAGGTCACCGACAAGGTCTCCCGGCTCCAGGTCAAGAGCGGGTCGGGCGACGTCGCGGTCACCGAGTACGACGGGACCGCCGTGCGCGTCACCGAGACCATCCAGTGGCGGGACAACAAGCCGAAGACCGAGCACAAGGTCGAGGGCGACACCCTGCTGCTCACCTACACCTGCGGGAGCGGCATCAAGGGCTGGGGCGACTGCGACGTCAACTACAAGGTCGAGGTCCCCAAGGGCCTCGCGGTGACCGTGAAGAACGGCTCCGGCGACATCACGCTGCGCTCGCTCACCGGGACGACCGAGGTCTCGACCGGCTCGGGCGACATCGACGGCACCGGCCTCGGCGCCAAGTCCACCATCGCCGAGGCGGGCTCGGGCGGCGTCGAGCTCAAGTACGTGGCGGCGCCCGACAGCGTCCAGGTCGACGCCGGCTCGGGCGACATCGGGCTGCGCGTCCCCGACGGCTCGTACGCGGTGACCACCAAGACCGGCTCGGGCGACGAGAACATCTCCGTCAAGGACGACGACTCCTCGCCGCGCAAGCTCACGCTGGAGGCCGGGTCGGGCGACATCACCGTCTCACCCGCCTAGCCGCGTGTTGCCCCGATAACCAGGTGCCCACATCGCGGATGTCGTGTCACCATCGGGGAAGACACCACGGTGTCCAGACGTTCCCTATTAGAGATGACACGAATGCACGAATACTCCGCGCTCGAACCGTTCGAGACCGGCGAGATGGATCTGGAGGAGCGCCAGGCGCTGCGCCGCGTGGCCGGCCTCTCCACCGAGCTCCAGGACGTCTCCGAGGTCGAATACCGGCAGCTCCGGCTCGAGAGGGTCGTCCTCGTCGGCGTCTGGACCTCGGGCACGGCGGAGGACGCCGAGAACTCCCTGATGGAGCTGAAGCTCCTGGCCGAGACGGCCGGGTCCGAGGTCCTGGAGGGCCTCATCCAGCGCCGGAAGAAGCCCGACCCCGCCACCTACATCGGCTCGGGCAAGGCGCTCGAACTGCGCGACATCGTCGAGTCGACCGGCGCCGACACCGTGATCTGCGACGGCGAGCTGACCCCCGGTCAGCTCCGCCAGCTCGAGGACACGGTCAAGGTGAAGGTCATCGACCGCACCGCGCTGATCCTCGACATCTTCGCCCAGCACGCCAAGAGCCGTGAGGGCAAGGCCCAGGTCGAGCTGGCCCAGTTGCAGTACCTCCTGCCGCGCCTGCGCGGCTGGGGCGGCAACCTGTCGCGCCAGGTCGGCGGCCGCGCCGCGGGCGGCGTCGGCATCGGCGGCCGTGGCCCCGGTGAGACGAAGATCGAGCTGGACCGCCGCCGCATCCGCGAGCGGATGGCCAAGCTGCGCCGCCAGATCAGCGGCATGTCCACCTCGCGCGAGACCATGCGCCAGCGGCGCGCCAAGCGCGAGGTCCCGGCGGTCGCGATCGCCGGCTACACCAACGCGGGCAAGTCCTCCCTGCTCAACCGCGTCACCGGCGCGGGCGTGCTGGTGGAGGACGCGCTGTTCGCCACGCTCGACCCGACCGTGCGCCGGGCGCGCACGGCGGAGGGCAGGCTGTTCACGATCGCCGACACCGTCGGCTTCGTGCGGCACCTGCCGCACCAGCTCGTCGAGGCGTTCCGCTCCACGCTGGAGGAGGTCGGCGACGCCGACCTGATCCTGCACGTGGTCGACGGCTCGCACCCCGACCCCGAGGGGCAGCTCGCGGCGGTCCGCGAGGTCATCGCCGACATCGAGGGCGCCTCCGACGTGCCCGAGATCGTGGTGATCAACAAGGCCGACGCCGCCGATCCCGAGGTGATCGACCGGATCTCCCGCCGCGAGCGCGACAGCATCGTGGTCTCCGCGCGCACCGGCGCCGGGATCACCGAGCTGATGGAGCTCATCGAGCAGCGGCTGCCCCGGCTCGACCACGAGGTCACGCTGCTCGTCCCGTACGAGCGGGGCGACCTGATCTCGCGGGCCCACAAGGAGGGCGAGGTGCTCTCGGTGGACCACGTCGAGGACGGCACCGTGCTGCACGCGCGCGTGCTCGGCGGCCTGTTCCAGGAATTGGAGCGGGTGGGCAAGCCGGTGGAACGCATCTCTTCTTGATGGGATGGTTGGGCAGCTCTGTCGAAATAGTTCGCAGAGCTGCCCAAAAGCGACAGTGGCCGTGGAACCCTCGGATTGCTAGGATATGCCGAGCCTTACCACAACAACGTCGCGGGTTTCAGATGACGATTCTTGGTGCCTGCGGGGGTCTCAGGGAACGATCGGGGCACGGTGACAGCTGGGATGATTGGGCTTTCTTCCGAATAACCCTGTACACCGAGCCAGCCTGTGAAATAACGTAACTGAACTGAAATCGCCGGATCATGAGTCTGGCGATACGGTCACCGCACAGCCGAGCGGATGAGATCAGGAGACTCCCCCATGTCGTCCCTACCCGGAGCCGACTCAGTGGGCGCCGCGCGTGCCGTGCGCTGGGTGACGCGCTCGTGCGGGGTGGTGATGCGGTGACCGTTCGGCTGCTGACCAACATCGGCCGCCTGTGGACCGGCAACGAGGTCCTCAGCAACGCGGCCATTCTCGTGCACAACGACCGGATCGCCTGGGTCGGACGGGCTCCCGACCTCCCGCAGAGCGTCCCCGGAGTCGTCGACGACATCGTCGACGTCGACCACGTCGAGAACCTCGGCGGCGCCCTGGTCACACCCGGCCTCATCGACGCGCACACGCATCCCGTCTACGCCGGCAACCGCTACGCCGAGCTGGCGATCCGCACCAGCGGCTCCACCTCCTCCGCCATCACCGCCGCGGGCGGCGGCGTGGGCTCCACCGTCACCGTGACCCGCGGCACCGACCCGTGGACCCTGTGCAACGGCGTGCGTGAGCGCCTGCGCGGCTGGCTGCTCAGCGGCACCACGACCGTCGAGGCCAAGACCGGCTACCACCTCACCCGCGACGGCGAGCTCGCCGACGTGCGGCTCCTGCGCGAGCTGGAGAAGGAGCCGATGATGCCGCGGGTGCACGTCACGTTCCTCGCCGGGCACGTCGTGCCGCCCGAGTACTTCGGCCGCCAGCGCGAGTACGTCGAGGCCGTGGGCGCCTGGTGCGCCGACGCCGCGGCTGCGGGCGCCGACAGCGTCGACGTCTACTGCGACGAGGGCCACTTCACCACCGAGGAGTCCCGCTGGGTGCTCGCCTCGGGCCGCAACGTCGGCCTGCTGCCGCGCATCCACGCCGGCCTGTTCAGCCGGCGCGGCGCCGTGCAGCTCGCCGCCGAACTGGGCTGCGCCTCCGCCGACGGCCTCCACCACATGTCCGACGAGGACATCGCGATCATGTCCCGGTACGGCGTGCCGGCCGTGGTCAGCCCCGCCACGGCGCTCCAGCGGGGCAAGCTCCCGCCGGTGCGTCAGATGATCAAGCACGGCGTGCAGATCGCGCTCGGCAGCGACCACAACCCCGGCTACTGCGGCATCACCTCGATGTCGCTGGTCATCGCGCTCGCGGTGTCGGCGTTCGGGATGAGCGTCAACGACGCCCTGCGCGCGGCCACGCTGGGCGGCGCCACGGTGCTCGGCGCGCCCGACCGCGGCGTCCTCGCCCCGGGCCGGCTCGCCGACATCGTCCAGTGGGACGCCGACCACGAGGGCGCCTTCGCTTGGTCCTTCGGCCTCAAGCCGCGCCGGGTGTGGCGAGGCGGCATCCCGGTCCAGTGACGCCGTTCTCCCCGGCGGCGTTGAGCGGCGGGGGCGTGCGGTGAGGCCGAGCGGCTGATCGGCCCCTGACGGACAGGGTTGAAATACCCCCAACTGGCTACTCTCCTGATATGCCGCCCTCGGTCGCCGTCGTCACGGACTCCACCGCCTACCTGCCCCCGACGCCGGGCGTCTCGGTCATACCCGTACAGGTGGTGTCGGGCGGCACGTCGTGCGACGAGGGGGAGTTCACGGGAGACCTGCACGCGGCCACCACCTCGCGCCCCGCGCCCGCCCGCTTCGCCTCCTGCTACGCGGCCCTGGCCGCCGCGGGGGCCACGCAGATCGTGTCGATCCACCTGTCGGGGGAGCTGTCCGGCACGGCGGAGTCGGCCCGGATCGCCGCCAAGGAGGCGCCGTTGCCGGTGGAGGTGATCGACAGCGGCTCCATCGCCATGGGACTCGGCTTCCCGGTGCTGGCCGCCGCCGAGGCCGCCGCCCGCGGGGAGGAACTGGAGGGCGTGGTCCGGGCGGCGCTGGGGTGCGCGGCCCGTACCCGGACGTTCTTCTACGCCGACACGCTGGAGTCGCTGCGCCGCGGTGGCCGCGTCGGCACGGCGGCGTCGCTGTTCGGCTCGGCGCTCGCCATCAAGCCGCTGCTGCACTTCGTGGACGGGCGGGTGGTGCTGCTGGAGAAGGTCCGCACGGCCACGCGGGCCATCGCCCGCCTGGAGGACCTGGCGGTCGCGGCGGCCGGCCAGGGCCCGGCGCGGGTGGCGGTCCAGCACCTGGCGGCGTGGGACCGGGCCAGGGCCCTGGCGGAGCGCCTGCCGAAGAGACTGCCCGGGGTGACCGACTTACGGCTCGTGGAGGTGGGGGCGGTGATCGGGGTGCACGTGGGACCCGGCATGCTCGGCCTGACGGTGTGCCCGGAAGACCGCCCGTAGTCCCTGGGCGGTTCTCCACAGCGACGCACGACGCCCGAACCCTTATCCCCAGAACGCCGTTCGCCCGATTCCGCAGGCCGGGCGCGGCCGTACGTTCTGGGGCGTGCGTTCCCAGGACCTGACCAACGAGCGGACCGTGGCCGAGGCGCGGCTGCGCTCCCTCACGGCTCCTGCCCGCAGCCGTCCCCGCCCCATATCCGCCCTCCAGGACACTCCGGCTCTCCCCAGCGCGTCGGCGGAGCCGTCCGTCGCGGCCGCCCTCCAGGAGCCCCTTTCGGATCGGCTCAAGCAAGCTCACCCGCTTCTGATTGCCCCGATCGCGCCGTCAGCCCGCACCGGCGAACGCCGACACCCGTACACGCAGACCACCCACAGCGCTGACGTTCATCCCCAGGACAACGCCCCAGGCGACGCCGACCGCCCTGCTGCCCACCTGACGCAGGCCGACGCCCACCCCCTCCACCCCAGTGTCACCCTTGACGCCGTCAGCGCGGGGGACCCCGCCAGACCACACCGCCGCCTCCGCCATGCCACGAGGTATGCCGCCACCCCCCGCGACACGCACGCCCCAGACTCGCGCTCTCCGACCGCCATCTCCTGGGCCGCCCACTCCGAAGACGACTACTCCACGGCGGCCGACGCCCACGTCGGCCCCACGCCGAGCGCCCACGCCCCCGACTTCCTGGACACCCCCGCCACCCCGACCTTCTCCCCGTCCCCGACCTTGCCCCCGTCCTTCGAGGCGTTCCGCGCAGCCGTCACCGCCAAGGCCCCAGCCCTCGACCCAGGCCGCCCTGGCTTGCGCGTGCTCCTTCTCCTGGCCGTCCTGGCGGCCGTGGCCGCAGGCCTCTTCCTCTGGCGTTCAGAACCAGTCCCGGAGCCGCTCCCCGTCGCATCCCCCGCACCGCAAGAGCGGGTGTCCCGCCCGGCGTCGCCTCTCTCGCCGACCCCCACGGGTGAGGTCACCGTCCACATCACCGGCAAGGTACGCAAGCCCGGCATGTACACCCTCCCCATGGGCGCCCGCGTGGCCGACGCGGTGAAAGCCGCCGGGGGAGTGCGTCAGCCCGCCGCAGCGGCCTCGGTCAATCTCGCCAGACGCCTCGTCGACGGCGAACAGATCACCATCGGCGCCCCCGGCCTCGGCAACACCCAGCCCCCGCCCCTGCCGGACCCCGCCACCACGGTCCTCGACCTCAACACCGCCACGCCTGACCAACTGGAGCAGCTGCCCGGCGTAGGCGAGGTCCTGGCGGCACGCATCGCCGAGTTCCGCACCACCCATGGCGGCTTCACCAGCGTGACCCAACTCCAGGAGGTCCCGGGCATCGGCGCCAAGAAGTACGAGGAAATCAAGAACAAGGTCCGCATCTGACATGTCCCGCCACTCCACCCCCAGGCCGACGTTCGCCATGCCACGCGATTCCGCCCCTGCTCCCCTCCGCGGCGGGTCCCCCGATCGCCCGCCCAAGGCCGCTCCCGACGGGCCCGGCGATCGCACCACCGGCTCGCATCCAGTCACGACACCGGCCGAGGACACAGCACAAGCGAACGTCGGAGCCCACGTCTGGATCCTCACATGCCCTGCCCTCGCCACCTGGGCCGCAACCCTGGTGCTCCTTCACAGTGCTCCCGCCGCCGGCCTCACCGTGTCAGCGCTCGCCGCACTCGGAGCCCTCGTCACGGCATCAATCACCCGCCACCGCCACCACCTCTCCCAGAGAGCCGAACCGCACCCAGGCGAACGTCCAGGTGGTGCACGCCACACGGCTCATACAGACGATCGCCCGCGCATGCACACCACCGCCCTTCGCGCGGACGATCTCTCCTACGCACGCGACCACCCCCACGCAGGCACCCGTCGCCACGTAAGCCACCACCACGACGACTGGGCCCCTCCTGGCGACGGGCACCGCCATGACGACGGGCACCGCCATGACGACGGGCACCGCCATGACGACGGGCACCGCCATGACGACGGGCACCGCCATGACGACGGGCACCGCCATGACGACGGGCACCGGCACGACGAGCGGCACCGCCACGACGATCCACACCACCCAAGCGAAGACGATCGCGGCAGCATCCATCGCCGACGTGAGCGCCCCCACAAGCACGGCCACCGCCCACGCCCCTGGCGCAACCTGATCATCGCCACCCTGGCCTGCACGGCCGCCGCCTCCGCGTCCGTGGCCGTACGGGTTCACGCCGTCACCACCGGCCCCATCGCCGTGCTCGCCCGCCAAGGAGCCACGATCACCGCCGACATCACCCTCACCGACGACCCCAAGATCAAGCCTGGACGGTTCGGCCAGGAGCAGGTCGTCGTCCACGCCACCCTCGACGCCTACCGGACACCCCACCGCCGCGAAGCCGTGAGCCTCCCCGTCCTCGTCCTCGCCCACGGCCCCGCATGGCGCCCGCTCCTCCCCAGCCAGCGCGTCCAGGTGACCGCGCGTCTCGCCGCGCCCACCCCGGGCGAACTGACCGCCGCCGTCCTGTTCGTCCGCGGAACCCCCAGCGTCCTCACACACCCGAGCCGCGTCCAAGCGGTCGCCGGCACGCTGAGAGAAGGTCTGCGCACAGCGGCCGACGTCCTCCCCGCTGATCAACGCGGCCTCCTGCCCGGCCTCGTCGTGGGCGACGTCTCCCGCATGGACCCCCAAGTCAGTGCGGACCTCAAGGACTCCGGCCTGAACCACCTCAATGCCGTGAGCGGCACGAACCTGAGCATCGTGGCGGGTGCGGCGCTCGCTCTCTCCCGCCTGGTCGGACTCCCGCTCACCCTCAGGGCGGGTCTCGCCGCCGTGGCCATGATCGGCTTCGCCGTGGTCGCCCGGCCCTCGCCGAGCGTGCTGAGAGCCCTCCTCATGGGCCTGGTCGCCGCCATCGCCCTCGCCACCGGCCGGCCCAAGGACGGGATCGCCGCGCTCTCGGCGGCCGTGCTCCTGCTGCTCCTCTTCTCGCCCGACCTGGCGGTCTCGTACGGCTTCGCCCTGTCCGTCTGCGCGACGGCCGGCATCCTCCTTCTGGCGCCCCGGTGGCGCGACCGGCTGAAGCTGAGGACGAGGCTGCCCGGGTGGGCGGCCGAGGCCGTCGCCGTGCCCATCGCCGCGCAGGTCGCCGTGACACCGGTGCTCGTGCTCATGGCCGGTCAGGTGTCCCTGGCCGCGATCCCGGCCAACCTGCTCGCCGGCCCCGCGGTGGCGCCCGCGACGCTGCTCGGGTTCGCCGCCGCGCTGGTGGCGCCGTTCTGGCCGACGGCGGCGCGGCTGATCGTCGTCCCCGCCGGCTACGCGGTGGGCTGGATCATCACGGTGGCCTGCTGGGCGGTGGGACTTCCGCTCGCGACTCTGCCCTGGCCCGGTGGCGTCACGGGTCTCGGGCTGCTCGCCCTGGCGGCTGTCGTCGTGACGCTGTTGGTCAGGCGCCGCTCCTGGAGGGCCGTGACCCTGGCGGTGGCGGCGGGTGCGCTGGTCGTGCTGCTGATCGTACGACCGCTCGTCGCTCCCTGGCCGCCGAAGGCGTGGCTGATGGTGGTGTGCGACGTCGGCCAGGGGGACGGCCTGGTCCTCGCGGCGGGTCCGGGACGGGGCATCGTGGTGGACACCGGTCCTGATCCCGTTGTCATGGACCGCTGCCTGCGCCGCCTCGGCGTCAGCGACGTCCCGCTGGTCATCCTCACCCACCCGCACGCCGACCACATCGACGGACTGTCCGGCGTCCTCAGGGGCAGGCGCGTGGGGGCCGTCGTCGTCAGCCCGCAGCGCACCCTCGAACACCAGGCGTCCCGGCTGGCGGCGGACCTCGCCCGGCGCCGCATCCCGCAGTGGACGGCGCCGCCGGGCGCCCGCTGGCGGCTGGGCCCGTCCGAGCTGACCGTCCTGGCCCCCGAGCCCACCCACGCCGCGCCCACCGGTCAGGGCGAGGGCAGCGCCGCCAACAACTCCAGTGTCGTCCTCCACGTACGCTGGCGGACCGGCTCGGCGCTGTTGAGCGGCGACATCGAGACCGAGGCCCAGGACGACCTGCTGCGCGGTGGCCTGCTCTCCCAGGCCGACATCCTCAAGGTTCCGCACCACGGCTCACCCCGACAGGACCCCGCCTTCTTCGCCGCAGTGGGCGCCCGAGCCGCCCTGATCAGCGTGGGCGCGGGCAACGACTACGGCCATCCGGCGCAACCCACGCTGTCGATGCTGCAGCGCCTGGGCGCCCGGGTCTACCGGACGGATCGGTCGGGAGATCTCGCAGTGGTGGAACGGGAGGGACGCCTGGCCATCGTGTCCCGGGGCCGCCAGGAGGATGCCCGGCCTCCTCCTGGATGCCCGGGCAGGCTCTGGGGTGGTGGTCGGGTCTTGTCGGTTGGTGTGGTCTGGGTCTGCCTGTGGGGTGGTGGTCGGGTTTTGTCGGTCGGTGATGGCCTGAGCCTTGCCCGCCGGGTAGTGGTCTGGGCTCGCCTGGCCGGTGGTGTCCTGGGTCTTGGCGGTCTCGCCCTTGCGGCTGGTGCGTCTTCGCAGCCGGCAATGACGCGCTGGTGGTTCGGAGACTCGCCGGCGGTTCACGGAGGTCGGAGGGCCGGCAGGAGGGCGGGCGCTCCCTGCCTCTGCCGGTGACTGCCATCAGGCTCCATGCCCCGCGCCGGCATCTCTCCCCTGCGCCCGCATCTTCGCCTCGTGCCGGGCGTGGGTGCCGTGGCTCTCACTGGTGTCCCAGCTTCGCGGATGGCCTGGGCGAGGCACCTTGCATCGATCTGGAGGGCCGTACGAGTCATCGGCCTGGGGTCGTACGAGCCATCGGCGTGGGGCCGTACGACTCATCGGTCTGGAGGGGTGTACGAGTCATCAGTCTGGGGGGCTGTATGAGTCATCGGCCTGCGGGCGGTGCGAGTCATCCGTCTGGGGGGTTGCACGAGTCATCGGTCTGGGGGGTTCACGAGGCGCGAGGGCCGTATGAGTCATCGGCCTGCGGGCGGTGCGAGTCATCGGTCTGGGGGTCGTACGAGTTGACCTGGAACGCCGTCCGAATCCCAGGGGGGAGGCGCCCCACCGCCGGTTCTCCATCGCGGGCCCGCCCGGGCGGCGTCGCCGAGTACCCGGTTGTCGGTGGAGCGTGGGATGCTGCTCGACATGGCGGGAAGCGATCCAGCACTGGTGACCCTGGTCGTCGGCGATGAGGAGTTGCTGGCCGAGCGGGCCGTCGGCGCCGTCGTGGCGGCGGCGCGGGCCGCCGACCCGGGAGCCGAGGTGCATGACCTCGTGGGGTCCAAGGTGGGGACCGGTGAACTGGTCCAGCTCACCTCGCCGTCGCTGTTCGGCGACCGGTCGGTGGTGGTGATCAGATCCGCTCAGGACCTGGTCAAGGAGGTCGCCGCCGAGGTCGTCGCCTACGCCTCCCATCCGTCGGGCGACACCGTGCTCGTGCTGGCGCATCCGGGCGGTGCGAAGGGCAAGGCGCTGGTCGACGGGCTCAAGAAGGCCAAGGCGCACGTCGTCACCGTGGCCAAGCCGACCAAGGCGGGGGAGCGGCTCGACTTCATCAAGAGCGAGTTCAAGCGGGCGGGACGCTCGATCGCCTCCGACGCCGCCCAGGCATTGCTCGACGCCGTGGGCAACGACCTGCGGGAGCTGGCCGCCGCGTGCAACCAGCTCATCTTCGACACCGAGGAGAAGACGGTCAGCGTCGCCGCTGTGGCTCGCTATCACAAGGGCCGGGCGGAGGTCACGGGGTTCAACGTGGCGGACTCCGCGGTGGAGGGACGGCTGGCCGAGGCCCTGGAGCAGTTGCGCTGGGCGCTCGGCACCGGGGTCGCGCCCGTGCTGCTGGTCAGCGCACTGGCGGGCGGGTTGAGGTCGATCGCCAAGGTCGCCGGCGCTCCGCGCAACCTGCGGGGCGGTCAGCTGGCGAGCCAGCTCGGCATGCCTCCCTGGAAGATCGATCGGGTCAAACGGCAGCTCAACGGGTGGGGGCCGCAGGGGTTGTCGCGGGCCATCCAGGCGGTGGCCGACGCCGACGAACAAGTGAAGGGCGGCGGTGCCGACCCGGCGTACGCGCTGGAACACGCGGTTCAGATCATCGTGGCGAGCCGCACAGGCCGCTAGAAGTCGAGCCGGGAGGGCCGCCGGAAGTCGCGCCGCACGGGCTGTCACGAGTTGAGCCGGGAAGGCCGCTGGAAGTCGCGCCGCACGGGCTGCCACGAGTTGAGCCGCGAGGGCCGCCAGAAGCTGAGAGTGATGCCCTGGCGCGGCTGGGACCTCGGGTCGCTCACCTGGTGCTGGGGGAGCATGACCTGGGTCGGCTCGGAGTCATCAGTGGCGCAGGGCTGGGGTTCGCGGAGCACGATCCAAGACCGCAGGAGCTGAGAGTGATGGCTTGGCGCGGCTGGGATCTCAGGTCACTCACTCGGTACTCGGGGAGCATGACCCGGGGCGGCAGGAGCCGAGAGTGATGGCTTGGCGCTGCCGGGATCTCAGGTCGCTCACCTGGTGCTGGGGGAGCATGACCTGGGTCGGCTCGGAGTCATCAGTGGCGTAGGGCTGGGGCTCGCGGAGCATGGTCCAGGACCGTCAGGGCTCACGGGCTCGGCTCTTGGTGGTTCGTGCTCGTGAGGGCTGAGCCAGGGGCGCCAGGATCTCCCGCACACGTGGTCTCGGGGCGCCACATCCTCACGCGGCGTCAGCCCACGCCAGAGCATGGCGGGCCGGAGACGGTCAACGGCGGGATTCCGCCTCCACCAGGAGGCGTTTGAGGAGGGCGTCCAAGGTCTGCTGCTCGCCCTCGTCCAGCACCGACACCAACTCCGACTCCACCCGTCCCCGGATGGCCATCGCCCGCGTCCACAGCTCGCGCCCCTTGAGGGTGAGCTCCACGTCCACCCGGCGGCGGTCGTCCGCCCCGCGGACGCGGCGCACCAGGCCCGACTGCTCCAGCGTGTCGAGGCGGCCCGTCATGCCCGCCGGTGACAGCAGCATCTCGGCCGCGAGCTTCGACGGCGTGGCCGACCCTCCGGCCGCCGCCAGCCGGTGCAGCGTCTCGAACTCGAAGTCCTGCATCCCCACCTCGGCCAGCGCCGCCTCCTTGAACTGCTTGAGGTGCTTGACCAGGAACTGCATCCGCGTGACGACGCCCTCCACCCGCTCCTCGTAGGGCGCCTTGCCGCGCCAGCGCGCCAGGTGTCGATCGACCGAGTCCTCCACGCGCCCGAGCATACTTCCACCGGGGCGCAAGCGTTCGCCGGCGAAGCGTTCGCTGGCGAAAGGTCCGACAGAGCATTATGTCTCAGTCGCCGTAATGTTCGTTGACGAAACATTTGCTGGCGAAATATGCTCCCGGGCCATGACACGTCGTCTGCTCGCGGGGCGTGGGCTGTCCGCCCTGGCCACCGCGCTCATCCCTACGACCCTCACCCTCGCCGTCCTCCGCACCCACGGACACGAGTCCAGCGCCCTGGGAGTTGTGCTGGCCTGCGAGCTGGTCCCGCTGCTCGTGTTCCTCCCCGTCGGCGGGGTGCTGGCCGACCGGCTGCGTCCCGAGCGGGTCATCCTGCTGGCCGATCTCGTACGCTGCCTGGCCCAGGTCGGGATCGGCGCCGAGCTGATCGCCGGGTCCGGGCGCCTGGCCGTGCTGGCCGTGCTGTCGGCGGTGTCCGGTGTGGCCATCGCGTTCGGCATGCCGGCCGTGCCGCGCCTGGTGGCGGCCGTGGTTCCGGGGCCCGGCCGGCTCCGCGTGAACGCGCGCATCGGCGTCGTGACGAGCGTGTCGGGCGTGGCCGCCCCCGCGGTGGCCGGTGGCATGGCGCTGGCCGTGGGACCGGGCTGGGCCGCCGCGCTGACGGGGCTGCTGTTCGCGGGCTCGGCTCTCACCCTGGGCGGCATCCGCACCTCCAGGGACGTCGCGCCCGAGAGCCGCCGGAACGCGGACAACGACAACCGTCGGAACGCGGACAACGACAACCGTCGGAACGCGGACAACGACAACCGTCGGAACGCGGACAACGACAATCGCCGGGACGAGGAGAGCGACGACCGCCGGAACGCGGAAAACGACGACCGCCGGAACGCGGAGAAGCGGTTCGGGCGGGAGTTGGCCGAGGGGTGGCGGGAGGTCAGGGTGCGGCCCTGGTTCCTGCGGAGCGTCCTCGGCCACGGCGTCTGGCACTTCACCGCCGGCCTCTTCCTCACCCTCGGCCCGCTGACCGCCGTCGCCAGGCTCGGCGGCGAGGGCGCGTGGGTCCTGGTCGCCCAGGCCGGCACGGCGGGCCTGGTCCTGGGCGTGCTGGTGGCGCCGCGCCTGCCGATCCGCCGGCCGATCGTCGCGGTGCAGGTCGCCGCCGCCCTGTACGCGCTGCCGCTGGCGACCCTGGCCGTCCCGGCGCCCGTCTGGGTCATCGCGGGCGCCTACTTCGCGGCCATGTGCGGCCTCGGTGTGCTGAGCCCGCTGTGGGAGACCGTCGTGGCACAGGAGATCCCGGAGGGCGCGCTCGGCCGGGTACGGTCCCTGGACCAGCTCATCTCGTTCGCGGCCCGGCCGTTCGGGCTGGCCGTGGCGGTGCCGCTGGCCGGACTGACCGGCGAGACCGGCCTGTTGCTGGCGGCCGGGGCGCTGGTCGCCGCGGCGAACCTCGCGGCGATCGTCAGGACTCCTGGGGAACCACCTCGCGCAGCACCCCGTCGGCGATCTCCAGCACCCGGTCGGCGAGCGTGATGAGGCCGAGGTCGTGGGTGGCGACCAGCGCCGTCACGCCCTCGCCGCGCACCAGTGCCCGCAGCAGCTCCATGATCTGCCGCCCGGTCTGCGAGTCGAGCTGCGCGGTCGGCTCGTCGGCCACCAGCAGCCGCGGCCGGTTGGCCAGCGCCCGGGCGATGGCCACGCGCTGCCGCTGCCCGCCCGACAGCTCGTACGGCCGCTGGTTGCCGTGTTTGTCCAGCCCCACGAGGGCGAGCAGCATCCGCACCCGCTCCTCCCGCTCGCCCGCCGGCATGCGGTTGAGCCGCATCGGAACGCCGATGTTCTCCGCCGCCGACAGCACCGGCACCAGCCCGAACGACTGGAACACGAACCCGACCACGTCCCGGCGCAGCCCCACCAGGTCGTCCTCGGCCATCGCCGTGACCTCCTGCCCGGCGACGACCACCCGGCCGTCGTCGGGCCGGTCGAGGCCGCCGATCTGGTTGAGCAGCGTGGTCTTGCCCGACCCGGACCGCCCGCGGATCGCGATCAGCTCGCCGGGGGACGCCTCGAACGTCACCTCCCGCAGCGCCACGACCTCCTTCGGCCCGGTCCGGTAGACCTTGCGCAGCCCCTCGACCACGACCAAGGGCTCACTGCTCACCCGAGGGCTCCTCTCTGGCCGGCCATACGCCGATATGGTCGGATTCGAGCTCCAGGCGTACCCGTCGCTCCATGTTCAGGGCGTTCATGAAGTCGCGCGGGAGCTGCAGCCGCCCGACCCGGTCGAGCACGGCGTACTCCTCGGCGACGACCTGCCCCTCCGCACCTTCCCGGCGCAGCGTCTCGCTGCTGGTACGGCCGTCGCGGATGCCGATCGTCCGGTCCACCTGCTCGGCCACGAGCGGGTCGTGGGTCACGATGACCACGGTCACGCCCAGCTCCCGGTTGGCCTTGCGCAGGGCGTCGAACACCTCCTCGGAGGTGTCGCTGTCCAGCTCGCCGGTGGGTTCGTCGGCCAGGATGAGCCGCGGGGAGTTGGCCAGCGCGACGGCGATGGCCACGCGCTGCTGCTCGCCGCCGGACAGCTCGCCGGGCCTGCGCCCGGCCCGGTCGGCGACGCCGAGCAGGTCCAGCAGCTCCATCGCCCGGCCCTTGCCGCGGCGGCCGGCCAGCCGTACCGGCAGCTCGGCGTTCTCACGCGCGGTCAGGTACGGGAGGAGGTTGCGCGTCGTCTGCTGCCAGATGAACCCGACGACCTCCCGCCGGTAGCGCAGCCGGTCCTTGGCCGTCATCGACAGCAGGTCCATGCCCGCCACCCTGGCCACGCCCGCGGTGGGCACGTCCAGGCCGGACAGCACGTTGAGCAGGGTGGACTTGCCGGAGCCGGACGCGCCGACGACAGCGACGAGCTCGCCCTCGTCGATGAGCAGGTCCAGGCCCTGGAGGGCGACCACCTCGACGCCCTCGGTCTTGTAGATGCGCACGAGGTTGTCGCACACGATGTGGGCGTCGCCGCCGAAGGCGGCCCTCGGCGCGCCGGCCTGGGCCTCCAGCTCGGACAGGGTGGGGTTCATGGCGGGATCACCTGCTCGCGACGGGGTGGGGAGCGGACATGACGGGGTGGGGAGCGGACATGAAGGCTTGCTCGGAAAGGGAAGCCTGGCCGGGGAGGCGGGCGTGGCCGGTCATGTGAGGTCGCCCGTCCGCAGGGCCGTCGCGCCGGAGCCGCGCCCGCGCCCGGCCGCCGTGTGGACGTACGCGCCGAGCCCGGCGGCCACCGCGAGCCCCGCTGCCAGCAGCAGCGGCACGGCCAGGTCCGGGGCGTACCCCTGTACGGCCACCCCGCCCGCGTACGACGACAGGTCGATGCCGGGCCCGAGCGCCGCCGGGAGGGCGAGCCCCAGCCCGAGGCCGACCAGGGCGGTGACGAGCACCAGAGGCAGGATCTCCAGGGTGGTCAGCCCGCGCGCCTGCCGCTCCGACAGCCCGAGCGGACGCAGGAAGGCCAGCGCCCGCGTCCGGTCCGCCGCCCCGATCACCAGCATGACGACCACGGCGACCAGCGCGTACGCGGCCAGCGCCACGGTGGTGATCCCGAGGACGGTCCGCACGGTGCCGGTGAGCGGCGCGTCACGGATCGCGGCCAGCTCGGCGGCCTGGGAGGTCACGACCGCGAGCGGCTGCCCGACGGCCCGGGCCACCGCCGCCGGGTCGGCGTCGCCCTTGACGAGCAGCGTGTTCACCGACGGCCGCGCGTTGACCCGCAGCGGCGTCACGAGGAACTTGCCGCGCGTGAAGAACCCGGGCACGGCCGTGACCACGCCGGCCTCGGTGATCTTCGTCCGGGCGTGCCAGCCGATCTCCATCGTGCCGCGCCCGTGCAGCTCCGGCGACACCAGCGCGGGCAGCCCGGAGGCGGGGAGCGCGGGCAGGCCGACCGGCGAGTCCTCCAGCACGCGCCGCCAGGCCGCCACGTCCACCGCGATGGCCTCGGCCCGCTCGCCGGTGTAGCCGAGCTGCACCTGGCCGGTCTGCGCGGGCACCACCAGCTCCACGCCGGGCACCGCTCTGACCCGTTCCACCACGCCGGCGGGCAGCTCCACCCGGGACGTCACCTTGATCGGCGCGCCTACGGCCTGCCAGGCGGCCTGCCGCTGCGCCGTGTCCACGCCGCTGGAGATCACCGAGGCGAACACCGACACGGCCAGCGCCGGCAGCAGGATGAGCACCGGCAGCACGCTGGCCGGCCGCGCGCGGGCCGCCCGGGTCAGGCCGAGGAACGGCACGGCCGCCTTGCCGCGCGAGGCCAGCCGTACGAGGAGGCGGAGGGGGTACGGGTAGCAGCGGATCGTGATCAGCGCCGCGGCCACGGTCAGCGCCACCGGCACGACCAGCAGGAACGGGTCGTCGCCGGCCTCGCCCGCGAGGCTGCGGGAGCGCAGCAGGTACGCACCGGCCAGCGCGAGCACCACGACCAGCGCCTCCATCGTGATCCGGCGCAGCGGCGGCCGGGCGGCGGCCACGTCGTCGCGGCGCTCGCTCAGCGGCGCGCGATGGGCGACGACCGGCCGCCCGGCCGCGTACCCGAGCGCCACGGCCAGCACCAGCGCCGGTCCGGCGTGGACGAGGGGCGTGGGCGGGCCGGGCACCAGCCAGGACAGGGCGTACCCGGCCAGGGCGGCCGGCACGGCGGCCAGCGCCACCGGTCCGGCCCCGGCGGCCGCCAGGCGCCCCAGCGACGCGCCGCGCGCCCGGGCGAGCGCCAGCGCGGTGTCCGCGCGCTCCGACAGCAGCCGTACGGCCAGCACGATCACGCCGGCGGCCACGGCGAGCAGCCCGCCGAGGACCAGGATCGTCACGGTCCGCGCGGTGTTCTGGGCGGCGAGGAACCTGCCGAGCAGCTCGGGCAGCCGGGTGTTGAGCTGGTAGCGGCCGGCGGCGGTGGCCGGCTCGACGGTCACGGCGCGCTCGTAGTCGGTGATGGCGGCCTCGACGTCGGCGGTGCCGAGCGAGGTGGGCGCGCCCGGGTCGAGCCCGAGCGTCCAGGTGTAGACGAGGTTGCGGTCGTCGCCGTCGAGCCGGGTCAGGCTCGCGGCCGAGATCAGGGCGGTCGCGTGCCGTTCCACCTCCAGCGAGCCGGGCGGGTGCGTCTCGGTCACCCGGACGACGTCGCTGTGGAGGCTCCAGTAACGGTCGGCCGGGTCCACCGCCGCGTACACGCCGACGATCTTGACGGCCGCGTAGTCGCTCTCGCCGAGGATCTGCGTGCTGCCGACCTTCAGCCCCATCTTGTCGCGGGTGTCCTCGGAGACGCCGGCCTCGAACACGGGGATGCTCTCCCGCTCGTACGTCATGGAGCCCGGGGCGCCGGGCGGGCGGCCCTCGGTCCAGCGCACCCGCCGGTCGGCGTCGGACAGCCAGCCGACGTTGAGGTAGCTCCGTCCGCTGGAGCCGTGGACCGGCGTGTCGTACGTCACGGCGCTCATGTGGCTGGTGCCCTGACCGGCGGGCAGCACGAGCGGCCGCAGCGCCGGGGGAAGGAGCGCGCGCAGCCGCGCGTCGGCGGCGGCGAACTGGGCGGGGTCGCGCAGGCTGTTCGGCGCGCCGGGCGGCTCCACCTGCGCCAGCAGATCGGTCTGGAGCGCCGGAGCGCCGCGCAGCGCCGCGTGCAGCGCGTCGTCGAAGGACGCCTGCAGGGCGCGCGGCAGCCCGCCGACGAGCAGGCACGCGCTCAGCGTGAGGACGGCGAGCAGCACCACCGGACCGAGGTGGACGCGCGCCGGGACCAACGACCTCACAGCGCCCTCCCAGGATGGACGCGCGCCGGCACCAAGGGCTTCACTGGAGCTCCCCGAGGCTGGCGCCGCGCCCGCGCACGCTGCGTGCGAGCCCGGCGACGATGACGAACAGCAGGGCCGTCACGACCGCCAGCATGCCGGCGGTCGCGGCCCAGGGGACGTCGAGCACCACGTCCGGCGTGACCGCCGACGCCTGCCCGGTCAGCACGACGTGCGGCACGACCAGCACGCCCATGACGGCGGCGAGCGCGGTGCCCGCGACCAGCGACAGCCCGACCACGAACGCCTGCTCGACCACCAGCAGCCCGAGCATCTGCCGTGAGCTGACCCCGAGGGCCCGCAGGACCGCGAACTCCGCCGACCGTTCCCGGGCCGCGACCGTGGCGTTGACGAGGAACCCGAGCACCGCGAACACCAGCGCCGCGACGAAGCCGAGGATCAGCGCGCCCTGCAGGCCGCCGGCGAGGGGGTCGTCGCGCAGCGTGGCGGTCACCTCGCGCCGGTCCACCGCGGTCACGTCCCACTGGGGATGGCGGCCGAGGGCGGCGCGGGCGGCCCCGGTGTCGCCGTCGCGCACGGCCAGCCACCATTCGGTCGCGGGCCTCGGCTGCTCTCCCGCCGCCAGCGCGCGGGCCTGGAGCGCGCCCCAGTCGGCGAGGACGGCCTGCTGGTCACCGGCCGTCGTGGGCATCCGCTCGACGATCCCCGCCACCTCCACCTCGACCACGTCGCGGTCCAGCGTGACGCGCCCGATCTGCCCGGTCCGCAGCTTCAGCGACTCGGCGAGCCCGGCGGTGAGGACGACGCGCAGCGGCTCCTGGGCCGGCGCCCGGCCCGGGGTGAAGACGACCGGCCGCGCCGCCGTGACCTCCAGGGTCCCGGCTCCCGGCAGGGCGACCGGACGGCCGCCGGCGACCAGGCCGGTCAGCGTCACCTCGGCCGTGCCGTCCGCGACCGGCCCGACGGTCACGCCGCGGACCCGCAGCGGGTAGGCGATCTTTCCGCCACGGCCGGCCAGCCCGTCCAGGGACGCCTCCAGCCGGTTGGCGCCGGCCTTCAGGGCGCCGAGCGGGAGCTCCCGCCACACGCCGAGCGCGTCGGAGACCGTCAGCCGCAGCGGCGCCGCGGCGTCGGAGCGGGCCTCGACGGCGAGCGCGGCCGGCGTGCCGGGGATCTCCAGCCCGGCGGAGCCCGGCCCGGCCGGACGCAGGGCGCGCGACAGCTCGCCCGTGCCGCGGTCGGACAGGTCGGGGCGCAGCCGGAACAGCTCGGTCAGCCGGGCGGCGTCGAGCCCGAGCAGGACCGCGTCGCCGCCGCCGAACTCCGCCTGCCCCCGGAACGCGGGGGAGATCGCCGTGACGCCCGGCAGGGCGGCGAACGCCGTCCCGCGCCCGAGCGCCCCCAGCTCCGGCCCGTCGGGCGGCCCGGACAGCCGCAGGTCGGCGCCCGCCCGGTGGTCCGCCTGGTCCTGCTGGGAGGTGCGCCAGGTGGCCGCCGTGGCCATCGACATGACGCCGATCGCGACGGCCATGGTCAGCAGCAGCGCGGGCCCGGAGTACCGCAGCGGGCGCCGGCTCACCTGCCAGGCGCCGAGCGCCGGCGCGAGCGAGGGGCGGCGGGCGGTCAGCCGCTCGGCGAACCGGGAGATCCGCGGCACCAGCCGCAGCCCCAGCATGCCGCCGGTGAGCAGCGCCAGCGCGGGCCCGGAGACGATCAGCGGGTCGATGCCCAGCTCGCCGGTGGCCGTGGCGGTGACGGGCGCGCCGTACCGGCGTAGCTGCCAGATGGCCAGCGCCGCCACCACGAGCAGCGCGACGTCGGCCCCCGCCCGCTCGACCAGGCCGCGCCCGCCGCGCCCGCGGGCCGCCTGCTCCTCCACGTACGTACGGCGGGCGCCGGCCAGCGCGGGCAGCACGAGCAGCACCGCCGAGGCCAGCGCCACGCCGGTGGACACGAGGAAGGTGCCCAGGTCGGCCCGCGGCGCCAGCCGCACGCCCGAGGCGGCGATCCACGGCAGCGAGCCGACCAGCGACAGCAGCGGCGGCGCCAGGAACGGCGCGACCAGCGCGCACGGCAGCGCCACCAGCAGCGCCTCGCCGGCCGCGAGCGCGGCCAGGCGGGGCGTCCCCGCGCCGCGCGAGCGCAGCAGCGCGACCTCCATCCGGCGGTGGTCGGCCAGCAGCCGCGCGGTGAGCATGAGCGCGTACGCGGCGAGCAGCAGAAGCTGGAGCACCGGGATGAGCATGGTGGACCGGGCGACCAGCGCGGCCGTGCCGAGCTGGGTCAGCAGCTCCGGCAGGCGGCTGTTGGCGGTGCAGGAGCCGCAGCCGCCGTCCTGGAGGGCCTGGCGCAGCCCCGCCACGCGCGCGGCGAACGGCCGCAGCGCTTCGGGCGTGATGCCGCGCAGGTCGGGGACCGCGGTCCAGGTGGCGTTCACGTTGGTGGCGAAGCGGGGGACGAAGGTCTCGCGCGGGACCATGAGCGGGCCGTAGGTGGTGAAGTCGCCGCTCTCCACGCCCCGGCTGAGGAGCTGCTCGCCGGCCCAGCGGTCGCCGAACGGGTCGTCGAGCTGGAAGACGCCGGTGACGCGCACCCGCACCGTCCGGTGGTCGAGGCGTCCCTCGGTCGCGAACTCCTGCCCGGCCTCCCAGCCGGCGGCCGACGCCGCCGAGAGGGACACGGCGGCCTCGACCACGGAGCTCCCGGCGGGGGCGGGACGCGGCCAGGAGCCCGTCACCAGCCTGGCGTGCCGGTCCAGGGAGTCGTAGGAGCCGAATCTGAGCAGTCCGGGCCGCTCGCGGCGCTCCTGGCCGGGCAGCACGTACGAGTCGGAGCGGAAGGCCGTCGTGATCGTGACCGGCGCCCCGGCGTAGGCGGCGCCGATCCGCGCGCGCACGGCCGCGTCGAGCCGGGGGAACGTCTCGGCCGTCACGGGGGTGGAGACGGTCGCGGCCACCTGCCGCAGCGACGCGGTCTCCATCGCCCGCCGCACGCCCGCCTCGGCCGTGGAGGTGGCGTACATGGTGAGCGACACCAGCGTGGTCGTCGCCAGGAGGATCGATCCGAACGCCGCCAGCAGCAGCAACGGCTCGCTGAGCGCGCGCCTGAGCACCCACGGCCCCCGCACCGTGCCCCCTTCCGCCGGTTTCTCAGAGAACTCTGGGGAATGGCGGAAGGCGGGGCAAGGGATCTTGTCAACGGTGACGGAGCCGATACGGCCCGGCGATACCGATGTGATATCGAAACTGTGACACAGTGCCGCTGGACATCGCCGTCACCGGGCGATAGCGCGCGCGGGAACACAAACGCCGCACTCCACGAGGAAGTGCGGCGCTCGGAAGAACCGTCTTACTTGGCGGCCAGGGCGGCGGCCTGCTTGGCGATCGCCGACTTGCGGTTGGCGGCCTGGTTCTTGTGGATGACGCCCTTGCTGACGGCCTTGTCGAGCTGGCGGGCGGCGTCGCGCTGCAGCGCCGCGGCCTGCTCGACGTCGCCCTGCTCGGCGGCCTCACGGAACTTGCGAACGGCCGTCTTCAGGGACGACTTGACCGCCTTGTTGCGCAGGCGAGCCTTCTCGTTCTGCTTGTTGCGCTTGATCTGGGACTTGATGTTCGCCACGAAGAAGCCTCGGTGAAAGTCTGGGTGATGGATGGGGCGCGCGGGCTCGAGAGAGGGCGCGCCACACGCAGTTGAACAGATTACCAATAACCCAGGTGGCTGCTCAAATCAACGACCTGGGTGGGCTCTGTCGATGAGCCACTGCGAAGCGTACTCCTTCCAGTCCTCCTCCGTGGCCGCGAAGTCCACGTACAGCGCGAGGCCGAAGCGCTCGCGCCGGCCGTGCTCCGACAGGGCCAGCCTCGCGGCGCGCGCCGCGTCGGCCACGCTCTCCGCGTCGTCGCTCCAGGAGATGCCGTGGTCGTGGTACGCGGGGGCGCCGACGAGCAGCAGCCGGTCCTCGGGGACCAGGCGGAGGGCCAGTTTCGCCTGGCGCACGACGTGGCCGCCGTAGAGCGGCCGCGTCGGCATGCCCGTGTCGTACGTCATGACCGCCACCTGGTCGACGCGCTCAGCCACCTGCCGGAAGTAGTCCTGCGACCAGTACTTGTCGTGGGAGAGGGCGACCCGGGCCGCCGGGCGCATGAGCGGGTACGGCTCGATCTGCGGGGTCGAGGTGGACAGCAGCCTCGTCAGGGGGCGGGTGCGCGCCAGCAGGTCGAGGAACTCCTCGTCGCCGCTGCCGATGGGCTCGAAGTTGTAGTGGACGCCGTCGAACCCGGCCGCGACGACCGCGCGGACGCCGTCCAGGACGTTGGCCCGGGACCGGGCGTCGTCCAGGTCGAGGACGCCGTCCACCTTCTGGCCGAGCCAGGCGGAGACGCGGACCCCGGGGAGCGCCTCGTGCACCCACTTCACGAAATTTCCGGCGGCGGGGTACTTGGCGGGATCAAGGCGGCCATCAGCCTCGAACGGCCCCGAATGGACGTACAGATCCCTGATGCCCGTGCCCCGCAGCCGCTCCGCGAGATGCTCCACGTCGGCCCGGGTGCGGCGGCCGTCCACCCACATGTGGCCGAGCCAGAGGGCGTCGTTGCCCGTGCTCTTCGCCCAGCCTGCCGGGTCGCCGGTAAACTGGATGCGGAACGCGGCGGCCAGGAGGCCGACCAGCGCGACCACGACGACCAAGGCAAGCGCGAGCAGGCGCAGGCCGCGGCGGATGACGGTTCGGGGGATCACCCGGGCATGTCACCATGAAAGACGCTTGACCTCAACCCTGTCGAAACGGACTTCGGTGCGCACTCAGCCTGGCCAGACCGACCCCGCGTTGATCCGCAACTTCTGCATCATCGCGCACATCGACCATGGCAAGTCGACCCTTGCCGACCGGATGCTGCAGATCACCGGCGTGGTCGACGACCGGTCCATGCGCGCCCAGTACCTCGACCGGATGGACATCGAACGCGAACGCGGCATCACCATCAAGTCGCAGGCCGTGCGGCTGCCGTGGGACGGCCACGTGCTCAACATGATCGACACGCCGGGCCACGTCGACTTCACCTACGAGGTCTCGCGCTCGCTCCAGGCGTGCGAGGGCGCGATCCTGCTGGTCGACGCCGCGCAGGGCATCGAGGCGCAGACCCTGGCCAACCTCTACCTGGCCATGAACGCCGACCTGCACATCATCCCGGTGCTCAACAAGATCGACCTGCCCGCCGCGCAGCCCGAGAAGTTCGCCGAGGAGCTCGCCGGCCTCATCGGCTGCGATCCGTCCGACGTGCTGCGGGTGTCCGGCAAGACCGGCGTGGGCGTGCGCGAGCTGCTCGACCACGTGGTCGCCTCCGTGCCCGCGCCGGTGGGCAAGGCCGACGCCGCGGCCCGCGCGCTGATCTTCGACTCGGTGTACGACACCTACCGCGGCGTCGTCACGTACGTCCGGGTGATCGACGGGCATCTGAGCAAGCGCGAGCGCATCCTCATGATGTCCACCAGCGCCACCCACGAGACGCTGGAGATCGGCGTCATCTCGCCCGAGCCCAAGCCGTCCGAGCTCGGCCTCGGCGTCGGCGAGGTGGGCTACCTCATCACCGGCGTGAAGGACGTCCGCCAGTCGCGCGTCGGTGACACCGTCACCTCCGCCACCAAGCCCGCCGCCGAGATGCTGGCCGGCTACGAGCACCCCAAGCCCATGGTGTTCTCCGGCCTCTATCCGATCGACGGCGACGAGTACCCCGAGCTGCGCGAAGCCCTCGACAAGCTGCAGCTCAACGACGCCGCGCTGGTCTACGAGCCCGAGACGTCGGCCGCGCTCGGCTTCGGCTTCCGCGTCGGCTTCCTCGGCCTGCTGCACATGGAGATCGTCCGCGAACGGCTGGAGCGCGAGTTCGGCCTGTCGCTGATCTCGACCGCGCCCAACGTCGTCTACCGTGTGGTCATGGAGGACGGCTCCGAGCTCACGGTCACCAACCCGTCGGAGTTCCCGACCGGCGGCAAGATCGCGCAGGTCTTCGAGCCGGTCACCAAGTCCACGATCCTGGCCCCGGCCGAGTTCATCGGCGCGATCATGGAGATCTGCCAGGGGCGGCGCGGGCAGCTCCAGGGCATGGACTACCTGTCGGAGGACCGCGTCGAGATCCGCTACACGCTGCCGCTCGGCGAGATCATCTTCGACTTCTTCGACCAGCTCAAGTCCCGCACCCGCGGTTACGCCTCCCTCGACTACGAGCCCGCCGGCGAGGCCGAGGCCGACCTGGTCAAGGTCGACATCCTGCTGCAGGGCGAGGCGGTCGACGCCTTCAGCGCGATCGTGCACAAGGACAAGGCGTACGCCTACGGGGTCGACATGGCCAAGAAGCTGCGCGAGCTGATCCCGAGGCAGCAGTTCGAGGTGCCCATCCAGGCGGCCATCGGCGCCCGCGTCATCGCCCGCGAGAACATCCGCGCCATCCGCAAGGACGTCCTCGCCAAGTGTTACGGCGGTGACATCTCCCGTAAGCGCAAGCTGCTGGAGAAGCAGAAGGAAGGCAAGAAGCGCATGAAGATGGTCGGCCGGGTGGAGGTGCCGCAGGAGGCGTTCGTCGCCGCCCTGTCCACCGACTCCAGCGCCGACAAGTCCAAGCGCTAGCCGCCTCCGCGGTCCCCGGCCGCTTGCCGATCGCTGCCCGGGCCCAGGCGAGGGCGCGGGCGGGATGTGCGGCTCCACCTTCGCCGGGCGCTCATGCTTCGTGGGGTGCTCATGGCTTTGGCGGCCGGTGCCGGCTCATCCGGCGGCCGTGGGCTTCCGGGCGCGCAACAGGTAGGCCGCGAGTGCCGCCGCGCCCGTGACGGCCTGGAGGGCGAGCGGCCCGGCCAGGTCGTCCGGTGGCGTCAGGAGCGCGACGAGCGCCGGCAGGCAGCCCACCAGGGCGACGTCGGCGCCGGTCAGCGCCCAGAACAGCGGCCCCGTGGGGATGGCGCCGCCCGGGGTGTCGATGATCGGCATGGAGTGGTCGATCGGCCGCCGCCGCGCCATCCGCAGCGATCCCGCCGCCACGGCCGGCGCGATCGCCGGCCCGAACGCCCACCACGCCCCGCCCGGCAGCGCGCCCACCAGGGACAGACCGGTCAGCGCGGCGGCCGTCCAGGAGGCGGTGAGCAGCGCGGGCAGCACCGCGCGGGCGGCCAGCGCCGGCCTCAGGCCGACGGCGGCGAGCCTGCTCAGGGCGGGGTTGTCGGCGTCGCGCCGCGCACCCGCCGCGACGGCCGCCGCCACGGCCAGGGCTCCGGCCAGCACGGCCCCTGCGGTCACGGCCACGGCGGTCAGGGACGGGGTCGCCACGGCCGCGGCAGGCGCGATCGTGGCGGGCCCGGGCATACCCGGCGGCAGGTCCGCTCCGGTCGCCGTGATGCCCAGGGCCTGGGCCAGGACGGCGGGGAGCGCGGCGGAGGCCGCCATCGCGGCCAGGCGGCCCGGACGGCGGGCCAGGCGGCGCCAGTCGTGCCAGGCCAGCGCCGCCGGCGCGGGCAGCGACGGCCACCTTCTCGACCGGAGCCTTCTGGCCCGCCAGTGGTTGTCCTCGGCGATCCAGGTCAGCGCCCCCGGGTCCAGCAGCGTGGCCGTGCGGGTGACGTGCGCCGTCCGGGTGGAGGCGGCCAGCACGGTCCGGACCGGCATGCGTTCCAGGGCCGCCCATGCCTGCCGTACGAGGAGGGCGGCGGCCAGGGCGGCCGAGACGGCGGCGACCGCGACCACCGCCGGAGGAGCGGCGGCCACGGCGCCCACGGCTCCCAGAACCCCGTGGAGAACCGCCGGGAGGACCCCCGCGGCGCCGGCGACGGTCCCGGCGGCCCACTCACTCCCCGACGCCGGCCCACTCCCGGCCAGCAACCCGGTTCCTGTGGTCAGGCCGGTGCCGGTCAGCGCCGGGCGGGCCGTCTGGGCGGCGACGGCCGCCGTGCTCAGCACCACGGCCAGCGTCACCAGCGCCGTCAGCGCGATCCCCAGCCAGCCGTCCCAGACTCTCGACGCCTGCTCCAGCACCGCCAGGGCCATGGCGCCCACCGTCACGGACACACCGAGCACCAGCGCCCCGGCCAGCCGCCAGAGGAGCCCGTCAGGAGCGCCCAGCGCCGCGAGCAGGCCGAGCCCGAGCAGCGCGCCCGCCACCACGGCGGTCACCACGAGCAGGCGGGCCGTCCGGCCCAGGACCCCGCGCCGCTCCAGCGGCGACAGCAGCAGCCAGGACGCGTCGGGGGCGGACAGCGCGACGGGCCCCGCGGCCCGCGCGGCGGCGACGAACCCGGCGAAGGCCAGCACGACCAGCGCCAGTCCCGCGCTCATGCGCGCCGGTGTCGTCTGCCCGGCCATGCTCGCGATCAGGGAGGACACCGGCTGCCCGGCGATCGCGGCGACCAGGGCCAGGCCGAACCCGGAGACGTACCGGTCCACGGCGCCGGCGGAGCCACGCCGCTGCCGCAGGAACTGCCGCACGGTGGCCGGGCTGGGGGAGGGGGAAGGGGTCACGCGGTCGTCCTTCAGGCGGGGGAGCTTCATGCGGGGGAGTGGGCGAGCCGGCGCGTCAGGTCGTCGCCTGGCCGGCGGGGGAGACCTGGCGTGCGCGGTCCGCCAGGGCGGGGTCGTGCGTGGCCATGACCACCGTGCCGCCCTCCGCCGCGTACGCGTCGATCAGCTCCGCGAGCCGTACGCGGAAGGAGGCGTCCAGGCCGCGTTCGGGCTCGTCGAGAAGGAGGAGCCGGCTGGGGCGCAGGAAGGCGGCGGCGAGGGAGAGGCGCTGGCGCTGCCCCGTGGAGAGGTTCTGCGGTGGCGCGTCGGCGCGCCCGGCCAGCTCGAAGAGTCCGAGAGCCGTCTCGGCGGTCATCCGGGGCGTCCCGTGGACGGCCTCGACGAGCTCCAGGTGTTCACGGCTGGTCAGGCCCGGGTACCAGGCGGGCTCGTCGGTCAGCAGCGCCACGTCCCGCCAGAACGCGGCGTCGTCGGCGGGCGCGGCCCCGAACACGGTGACCCGTCCCCGTTCGACCGGCTGCAGCCCCGCCAGGCAGCGGAGGAGCGTGGACTTGCCCGAGCCGTTCGGGCCCACGACGGCGACGATCTCGCCGGGGAAGGCGCTCAGCGAGAACCCTTGGAGCACGGGGTCGCCGCCGAGGGCGACGTGGAGGTCGTCGGCGACGACAGACTTCTCGTACACCGTTCGAGCCTAATCGGAAGATCTTTGCCGTGCGCGTGCCGGGGTGGGGGCGGAAACCCGGATTCTGTCGGTGGCGCAGGCTAGCTTTGGTGTTCCCGAACACCTGTGCGACTGGAGAGTTCCATGCTTGCTGCTGAGAAGTTCGAGCGCGCCGCCGTGCTGGGGGTCGCCATGGCCGAGGAGATGCGCCGGTTGCTGCGGCTGCACCTGGTGCCCGCCGACCGGGCCCGGGACGGCGCCATCGTGATCGACGTGCCGTATCCGGACGCGGCGGTGGTCATGGCCGTGCTGGACGTGGCGGCCGACTGCTTCGGCGAGCGGGGCGCGACCGTGGAGGAGACGCGGCAGGCCGCGCTGGAGAAGCTGTTACAGCTCGCGGGCTTCGACGTCGAGTCCCAGCTCAACTTCGCGGCCCCGGCGACCCGTGACCGCGCCGGCGCCCGCGGCTGACGCTCTGCCCGCTTGCCGGAGACCGGCGGCCCGAGGGCTGGTGCTCGCGACGGCCAGGTCGGGAGTGGGGGAACGGGCCGTGGGGCGAGGCTCTGAGCGGCCGGGTCAGGGGTGGGGGAGCAGGCCGCGGACCAGCGCTCGGACCCCCTTGTCGTACGTGTCGCGGGACGTCAGCTCCTCCCAGCGCGCCCCGAGCGCGGCCAGGCGGGGGAGCCGGGTCGCGTCCAGGTTCTCGAACACCCGCCCCCGATGCGTCGGCCTGTCATCCTCGCGGCGGCGCGCGGCGGCCGAGCGCGCGGTGATCTCCCCCGCCGTGTAGTGCCAGATGATCCGGTACGCGTCCACGGCCTCCTCCGGCGTCAGCCCCGCCTGGACGGCCGCGTCGATGATCTCCTCCGGGTACCACAGGGCGCGGGCCGACATCAGGTCGTCGGCCCTGAGCACCTCCACGATCCACGGCACCCCGGTCAGCGCCTCACGCATGGCCACGGCGGCGGACACCACCCGCTCGCCCGGCCCCGCCCCGGCCGGCGGCTCGGGCCTCGGCACTCCGGCGGCGTAGTCGTCGAGCAGCAGCAGGAGCAGTTCGTCCTTGTCGCGCACGTGGTGGTAGAGCGCCATCGGCGTCGTGCCGACCTCGCGGGCCAGCCGGCGCATGGTCAGGGCCTGCGTGCCCTCGTCGTCGATCACGCGGTGGGCCGCGGTGAGGATGTCCGTCTTCGAGATCTTGGGGGGCCGCCCCGTGCGTGCCGGCATCCTGCCATGTTACTTTCTATACATGTATAGAAAGTCCCCGTGGGTGGCCGTGTGCGTCCTCGCCTTCGGCGCGGCCGTCGGCACCCTGCAGATGACGGCCGTGGTGCCGATGCTGCCCGCGCTGCAACGCGAGCTTCAGACGTCGCTGACCTCCGCCTCCTGGACCCTGACCGCCTCGCTGCTCTCCGGGGCGATCTCCATCCCGCTCCTGGCCCGCCTCGGCGACCTGTACGGCAGGCGGCGCGTGGCCATGGTGTCCCTCGGCCTGCTCGTCGCCGGGTCGGTCGTCGCCGCCCTGGCGACCACGCTGGCCGGGATCGTCGTCGGCCGCGTGCTCCAGGGCTTCGCCGCGCCGCTGCTGCCCCTCGCCATGGGGATCGCCCGGCAGGAGGTGCCGCGTGACCGGCTGCCCACGGCGATCGGCGTGCTGAGCGCCATGATGGGCGTCGGCAGCGGAGGCGGCATGATCCTCGCCGGGCTGGTCGGAGGCGGCTACCAGGCGCTGTTCTGGATCCTGGCAGGACTCGCCGCCGCCGGAACGGGGCTGGTCGCCGTGTTCGTGCGCGAGCCCGTCCGTCCCGCGCCGGGCGCGCGGCCCGACTTCGTCGGCGCGGCGCTGATGGCCGCCTGGCTGGTCTGCCTGCTGCTCGCCGTCAGCAAGGGGACGGTCTGGGGTTGGACGTCGGCGGCGACCCTGGGGCTGCTGGCGGCGAGCGTCGTGCTGTGCGCGGCCTGGGCGCTGTCGGCCCGGCGCGCCGCGGCGCCGCTCATCGAGCTCCCCATGCTCCTGCACCGGGGGACCGTCGGGGCGACCGTGGCGTCGCTGCTGCTCGGGTTCTCGCTGTTCGGCGTCATCACCACGCTGTCGTCCGTGGCCCAGGCCCGGCTCGGCGCCTCGGTGCTCCAGGTCGGCCTGTACCTGCTGCCGACGGCGCTGCTGATGCTGGCCGTCTCGCTGCTCGCGGGCCGTCTGATGCGCCGCTTCAGCGCCTCGTCGCTGGTCGGCGTGGGCTCGTCGGTCGTGGCCGTCGCGGCGCTCTGGCTGAGCGTCTCGCACGGGTCGTCGGCGGCCCTGTACGGGGCGGCGACCGTTCTCGGACTCGGCATCGGCCTCGGGTACGCGGCGCTCGGCACGTTGGCCGTCGAGCACGTCGAACCGGCCAAGACGGCCGCGGCGGGAGGCGTGAACGCGCTGGTCCGGGTGGTCGGCAGCAGCGTGGCCGGCGCGGTGACGGCGGCGGTGCTGTCCGGCGCCGGGGCGGGGTGGAGCTTCGCCGCCTCGGCGATCGCGGCCCTGGTCTCGGCGGTGTTCGCCTTCGCGCAGGGTGCGCTCGCCCGCACCCCGGCCCGCGTGGCGGGAGAGACCGCACGAGCGGCGGCAAGCGAGGCGGCGTGAGCGGTGACAAGGAACGCGACGTGACAGGTGGCAAGGGAGATGACGTGAGTGGTGGCGAGGGAGTCGGCGTGAGTGGTCTTGGGGACGCGCTTCGCGAGGAGCGAGACGGCGTGAGCGGTGCCGGGGACCTGGTTCACGGGCGCGCGATCGCCTGGGGTGACGAGCTGGTGAAGCTGCACGACACGTTCCGCCGCGACCTCGCGGAGCTGCGGAGCGGGTCGATGCGGGCGCCCGCGCTGCGCGAGCACTGCCTGACGTTCTGCGAGGCCCTGCACGCCCATCACGGCGGCGAGGACGACGTGCTCTTCCCGCACCTGGACGGCCTGCACCCCGAACTCGCCGCCGTCCTCGACCGCCTCCGGGACGAGCACCAGGTGGTGGCCCGGCTCCTGGCCCGCATCCGGACCCTGGTCGGCGCCCTCGAAGCTCAGGGAGGCGGCGCGGACGAGGTGGGGGAGGAGCTGGAGCGGCTCGCCCGTGAGCTGGAGGCGCACCTCGACTACGAGGAGGAGCAGCTCGTCCCGCTTCTCAATGCGATGACCGACATGCCGGAAAACCTCTGACCTCGCCTCCGGCCCCTCTCCGCGGCCCGGCCACGACAGCACTTCCCGGCACTTCCCGGTACTTCCCGGCGGAAAAGGGATCGCCGTCGTCTGGTCGCTCGGTTAGCGTCAGCGCCATGCGGGTCATCTCACTAAATGTCGGGAAAGTGGTGGATGCGGCCTGGGCGGGCAAGACCGGCCGCACGGCGATCGACAAGTCACCGGTGCTCCACCGGGTCGAGGCGCGTCCCGAGGGGCTCGTCGGAGACGGACGGGGCGACCTGGTCAACCACGGCGGCGAGGGCCACGCCGTCTACGCGTACGCCCGCGAGGACTACGACTGGTGGGAGGGCGAGCTGGGGCGCCGGCTCCGTGACGGCCGGTTCGGCGAGAACCTGACGACGGAGGGACTCGACGTCAACGGCGCCATGCTCGGCGAGCGCTGGCGCATCGGGTCGGTCACGCTGGAGATCAGCGGCCCTCGGGTGCCGTGCGTCGTGTTCCGCAACTGGGTGGACGAGCCCGGATGGGTGCGCCGGTTCACGGAGGCCGGGCGGCCGGGCGCGTACCTGAAGGTGGTGGAGACGGGCGACCTCGGCGTCGGCGACGGGGTGGGCGTCATCCACAGGCCCCGCGACGGGGTGACGGTCGCCGAGGCGTTCCGGGCGTTCCACGGCGACAAGGAGCTGATGCGGCGCGTGCTCGCCGTCCCCGAGCGCGCCGCGTTCTGGGACGACGTGGCCGCCCGGGTGCTGGGCGGCTCCCTGACCTGACCCTGACAACGGCGCGGCGCTGCGTCGGCCTGAGGCTGAGGCTGAGGCTGAGGCTGAGGCTGAGGCGGTGTGGCGGGCGGCGGGCGGCGCCTGGGGGCGGCGGGGCCGGCGGTGGTCCGGTCCGGGACCGGCGGCGGTCTGGGCAGTCGCCGGGGGCGGGCAGACTGGAAGCGTGCCATCCACCCTGCCCGACGGCGATGCCGCGCCCGCCTCGGGCGAGCTGCCCGAGACCGCGCTGCGCGGCCTCGGCGGACGCCCGTTCGGCTTCTACGTCCACGTGCCGTTCTGCGTGACGCGCTGCGGCTACTGCGACTTCAACACCTACACCGCCGCCGAGCTGGGCCCCGGCGCCTCACAGCGCGACTACGCCGACACGGTCCTGCAGGAGGTGCGGCTGGCGCGGCGCGTGCTCGGCGACGCCGACCTCCCGGTCCAGACCGTGTTCTTCGGCGGCGGCACGCCCACGCTGCTCCCTCCGGCCGACCTCACCCGGATCCTCGCGGCCATCGACGCGGAGTTCGGCCTCGCGCCGGGGGCGGAGGTCACCACCGAGGCCAACCCCGAGTCCGTCGACCCGGCCTACCTGGAGAGCCTGCGCGAGGGCGGCTTCACCCGCGTCAGCTTCGGCATGCAGAGCGCCCGCGAGCACGTGCTCAAGGTCCTCGACCGCCACCACACCCCCGGCCGGGCCGCCCAGGCCGTCCAGGAGGCGCGCAAGGCCGGGTTCGAGCACGTCAACCTCGACCTCATCTACAGCACGCCCGGCGAGTCCGACGACGACTGGCGGGCCTCGCTCGCCGCCGCCATCGAGGCCGAGCCCGACCACGTCTCCGCGTACTCCCTCATCGTCGAGGACGGCACCCGCCTGGCGGCCCGCATCCGGCGCGGCGAGCTGCCCATGCCCGACGACGACGTGGCCGCCGACCGCTACCAGATCGCCGACGCGATGCTCGGCGAGGCCGGGTTCCACTGGTACGAGGTGTCGAACTGGGCCACGTCCGAGGCCGCCCGCTGCCGGCACAACCTGCTGTACTGGACCGGCGGCGACTGGTGGGCCGCCGGCCCCGGCGCCCACAGCCACGTGGGCGGCGCCCGCTGGTGGAACGTCAAGCACCCGGCCGCCTACGCCCAGCGCCTGGCCGCCGGCACCTCGCCCGCGCACGCGCGCGAGGTGCTCTCCACGGAGGACCGCGAGACCGAACGCCTCATGCTGGAGCTCCGGCTGGTGTCCGGCTACCCGCTCGCCGACGTCGCCCCCCGCGCGCGGACGGCCGTCGCCGCCGCGCTCGCGGGCGGGCTGCTGCGGCCCGAGGAGTTCAAGGCCGGTCTCATGGTGCTCACCCTGAAGGGCCGGCTGCTCGCGGACGCGCTGGTCCGCGACATGGTCAGCTGATCAGGCGGACGGAGAGCGGGTAGCGGTAGTTCTCGCCCCGGTTCGTGGCCAGGGCCGCCTGGATGTGGAAGACCAGCGACACGACCCACACGATCGGGAACAGGAACAGCCCGATCAGGAAGATCGACAGGATGCCGGCGACCACGTAGCCGATGAACATCGTGATCTGGAAGTTCAGGGCCTCGGCCGCCTGGTCCCGGACGTAGGGGGCCTCGTCCTTCTTCATCAGGTAGATGATCAGCGGGCCGACCCAGGAGACCAGCAGTCCCAGCAGGTGGGAGAGCATCGCCATCGTGGTGTCGTCCGTGCCGGGACGGGGGCCGTACACGCCGGGCCGGTGCGGCGGGCGCTGGTACGGGTTCGAGTATCCGGGACCGGGCTGCTGGTATCCCGGGTTGCCCGGGTAGCCGGGCGCGCTCGGCTGCTGGTGGCCGTAGCCGGGCTGCTGGTAACCGGATTGCTGGTGACCGGGCTGTTGGTGTCCGGGCTGTTGGTGTCCGGGTGGCTGGTAGCCGGGTGGCGGGGGCGGCTGCTGGCCGTAACCGTAGCTCTGGCCGCCGGACTGCGGCCCCGCGCCGTAGCCCTGGCCGCCGGACTGGGGCCCGGCGCCGTAGCCGGGTCCCGACCCGTACGGCGGCCCCGGCTGCGGGCCCGACCCGTATGCCGGACCGGGCTGCGGGCCCGACCCGTATGCCGGACCGGGCTGCGGGCCCGACCCGTACGCCGGACCGGGCTCGGGATCCGGGCGGGGGACGCGCCGGGTGGCGTCGTCGTCGGGCTGGTGGTGCGGCGGGTCCTGACTCATCGTGCCTCCGTGACAAAGTCGATCAGTTCTTCCACCCGGCCGAGCAATTCGGGCTCCAGGTCCGCGAACGAGGAGACGGATCCGAGGATGCGCCGCCACGCCTCGGCCGGCTCCACCCGCCAGCCCAGGGCGGCGATCACGCCCTCCTTCCACGGCACCCCGCGCGGCACCTCCGGCCAGGCGGGGATGCGCAGCACGGACGGCTTGACCGCCTGCCAGACGTCCACGAACGGGTGTCCCACCACGAGCACGTCCGGCGAGGTCACCTGGGCGGCGATGCGGCTCTCCTTGGAGCCGGGCACCAGGTGGTCGACCAGCACCCCCAGCCGGCGTCCCGGGCCGGGGCCGAACTCGGCGACGATCGCGGGCAGGTCGTCCACGCCCTCCAGGTACTCGACCACCACGCCTTCCACGCGCAGGTCGTGGCCCCAGATCTTCTCGACGAGGGCGGCGTCGTGGACGCCCTCGACGTAGATGCGGCTCTCCTTGGCGACCTTGGCGCGCAGCCCCTCCACCGCGATCGACCCGGACGCGCTGCGCCTCGGCCCACGCGGCTCCACGGCCGGCCGCACCAGTGTCACGACCTTCCCCTCCAGCAGGAACGCGGCGGGCGCCAGCGGGAACAGCCGTCGCTTGCCGAAGCGGTCCTCCAGCGTGACGGCCTCCTTGTCACAGGCCACGACCGCGCCGCAGAAGCCGCTCTCGGCGTCCTCCACGACGAGGTCGAGTTCGGCGGGCACCTTCGGGATCGTGCCCTTGCCCGGACGCCGCCAGTTTCCCGCGAGAACATCACCGTCGTACACACCGGGGACCGTAGCAAATCACCCGCCCGCGGCGAGGCGCTTGCGGTGAGAGCTGCGCCGTACCAGGACGACGACCGTCACGACGAGCGCCAGCAGGATTCCGGCGCCGGGCAGCAGGAACAGCGCCGCCACGCCGCCCGCCAGCCCGCCGGCGCCCACGGACGGCCCCACCGCGAAGCGCGCGCCCGCCGACTGCGGGGTGCCGCACTTGAGCACGTAGCCGCCGGCCTTGGACACGTTCAGGGCCAGGATGGCCTGCCACCGGGTCGAGCCCTGGGTGACCGTCATGCTGCCGGGCATCCTGGCCAGCAGGCCCCTGCCGTCGCCGCCGGTGACCGAGCAGGTGTACTCGACGGGGGTGGCGCTGGCCAGGTACACGACCGGGTCGTCGGCGGGGTCCACGGTCACCGAGACGATCTCGCCCGCCGCGAACGTCTTCGTCGGCAGCGCGCCGTTCACCGTGTCCGTCACGCCGTTGGCGAACAGCAGCACCCCGGCCACCACGCACACCAGCGCGACCCCCCAGGCCGCCCACACCCACCACAGCGGGGGACGCAGCAGCTTGGGGCTCACCCACGGCGTGGACAACGGGCCGCCGCCGTACGGGCCGGCCGCGCCGAAAGGCTGCCCGCCGTACGCCCCCTGCCCGCCCGGCCCGCCGCCGTACGGGCCCTGGGGGCCCGACCCGGCGTACGGACCCTGCGGCTCCGACGGAGGCCCGTAGTACGGCCCCTGCGCACCGGACGGCGGGCCGTAAGGACCTTGGGGACCCGACGGCGGGCCGTAAGGACCCTGGGGACCCGACGGCGGGCCGTACGGACCCTGCGGGGGAGGAGGTGCCTGCGGGAAGGGGGCGTGCTCGCCCGTCGAAGGTCCCGGCCCGTAGGGCGGCGGCGGGTAGGCTCGCTGCTCACCCGGCGGCCCGCCGTGGGGCGGAGGCGGGTACGGGGCCTGCTGCGGCGGCGCGCCGTGGGGGCCCGTCCCGTACGGCTGCCGCCCGTACGGCGGGTACGGGGCCTGGCCGCCCGGCGGTGGGCCGTACGGGGGTGGGCTGGACTGACCGGGGTGCGGGCCGGATCCGGGCGCCGGGCCGGACGGCTCGGACTCCGGCGGCTGGGACGGGGAATCGTCGGTCATGTCGGCCAGTGTGATCCCTGACCGCGGGCCCGCGCCAGCAGCATGATGGTCAGGTGTTATCGCACCTTGTGGGTGAGAGCCGTACACTTGGCACTCGGGAACACAGAGTGCTAGACGGTCGTTCCCGCGAGGCAGAGGCAGGAGGTGAGCACGTGCTCGACGATCGTAAGCTGGCGGTGCTCCGCGCCATTGTCGAAGACTACGTGTCCACCAACGAACCGGTGGGCTCCAAGGCGCTGGCAGAGCGCCACAATCTCAAGGTCTCCCCCGCCACGGTCCGCAACGACATGGCCGCGCTGGAGGAGGATGGCTACATCACCCAGCCGCACACCAGCGCCGGCCGCGTGCCGACCGACAAGGGCTACCGGTTGTTCGTCGACCGGCTGTCCCAGGTCAAGCCGCTGTCGGGGGCGGAGCGGCGGGCGATCGAGACGTTCCTGGCGGGCGCGGTCGACCTCGACGACGTGGTCACCCGCACCGTGCGGCTGCTCGCGCAGCTCACCCGGCAGGTGGCGGTCGTGCAGTACCCGACGCTGACCCGCTCGACCGTGCGCCACGTCGAGCTGGTGCCGCTGACGGACCGGCGGGTCATGCTGGTCCTCATCACCAACACCGGCCGCGTCGAGCAGCGGGTCGTCGAGCTGCCCGAGGTCGTGGAGGAGACCCGCATCGCGCACCTGCGGGCGGTGCTCAACGCCTGTCTCGACGGGTGCGGCCTGAGCGCCGTGCCCGACCTGGTCGCCGACCTTCCCGAGCGGCTGCCCGCCGAGGACCGGCCGGCCGTGGCCACGATCCTGTCGGTGCTGCTCGAGACCCTGGTCGAACGGCACGACGAGAAGATCGTCTTCGCCGGGGCGGCCAACCTCGCCGGCGCCGACTTCACCACCGGTCTGCGCGCCGTGCTGGAGGCCCTGGAAGAGCAGGTCGTGCTCATGCGGTTGCTCGGCGAGACGTCCGGCGACACCCCGTCCGCGCTCACCGTGCGCATCGGCTCCGAAAACCCCTATCTGCACGGCACGTCCATCGTCGCCACCGGATACGGTTCTGGCGACAACCAACTGGCACGCCTCGGCGTGCTGGGTCCCACGAGGATGGACTACCCCGTGACGATGGGCGCCGTACGCGCGGTAGCACGCTACGTCAGCCAGATCCTGGCTGCATCATAAGAGGTCGATAAGTGGCAAACAGCGACTACTACGCCACCCTCGGGGTGCGCCGTGACGCCAGTCAGGACGAGATCAAGAAGGCCTACCGCAGGCTGGCCCGTGAGCTCCACCCTGACGTGAACCCCGACCCTGAGACCCAGGAGCGGTTCAAGGAGATCACGCAGGCCTACGAGGTGCTGTCCGACACGAACAAGCGCCAGATGTACGACCTGGGCGCCGACCCGTTCGGCGGCGCCGCGGCGGGCGCGGGAGCCGGCGGCTTCGGCGCGGGCTTCCCGTTCAGCGACATCATGGACGCGTTCTTCGGTTCGGCCGGCGGCGCCCGCGGCCCCCGTTCGCGCGCCCGCAGGGGCCGCAACGCGACCATCCGCGTCGAGCTCGACCTGCGCGAGACCGCGTTCGGCACCACGAGGGAGCTGGTCGTCGACACGGCCGTGCTGTGCGAGGTCTGCCACGGCGCCGGCGCCGCTCCCGGCACCCACCCCGACACCTGCGACATGTGCAACGGCCGCGGCGAGATCTCCCAGGTCACCCGGTCGTTCCTGGGCCAGGTCATGACGTCCCGGCCGTGTCCCCAGTGCGGCGGCTTCGGGTCGATCATCCGCCACCCCTGCCAGGAGTGCTCCGGCGACGGCCGCGTGCGCACCCGCCGTACGATCAAGGTGCGCATCCCGGCGGGCGTCGAGGACGGCACCCACATCCAGCTCGCCGGCGAGGGCGAGGTCGGCCCCGGCGGCGGCCCGCCCGGCGACCTGTTCCTGGAGATCGTCGAGCGCCCGCACGAGATCTTCGAGCGGCGCGGCGACGACCTGCACTGCACGATGCAGATCCCGATGACGGCCGCGGCGCTCGGCACCGTGCTCAGCGTGGAGACGCTCGACGGCGCCGAGGAGATCGACGTGCGGCCGGGCACCCAGTCGGGGCAGGTCATCACGATGTTCGGCCGGGGCGTGCAGCGGCTCAACGAGAGCGGCCGCGGCGACCTGCTGATCCACGTCAACGTCGAGACGCCGTCGCGGCTCGACCCGGCGCAGGAGGAGCTGTTGCGCGAGCTGGCCAAGCTGCGCGGCGAGGAGCGGCCTCCCGGCAAGTTCGCGCCGGGGCAGCAGGGGTTCTTCTCGCGGCTGCGCGACGCCTTCAACGGCCGATGACCCGGACGCAGGCCGGGCGGGACGGGCTACGTGGCCGCTCCGGTGAGCCCGGCCCGGACGGGCTGCGCCGCCGCTTCGGTGAGTCCGGCGCGGGCGGGCGGGCGTGAGCGTTCCCGTCTTCCTGGCCGACCGCCTGGACGGCTCCGAGCTGCTGCTCGACGGCCCCGAGGGGCGCCATGCCGCCGCCGTGCGCCGGCTGCGCGCCGGTGAGCGGGTGGACCTGACCGACGGCTCCGGCGCGGTCGCCGAGTGCGTCGTGCGCGAGGCGCTGAAGGACTCCCTGCGGCTCGACGTCGTCCGACGGTACGACGTGCCGGCCCCCCGCCCCCGGATCGTGGCCGTGCAGGGCCTGCCGAAGGGCGACCGGGGCGAGCTGGCCGTCGAGATGATGACCGAGGCGGGCGTGGACGTGATCGTCCCGTGGTCCGCCTCCCGCAGCATCACCCAGTGGAAGGGCGACCGGGCGGTCAAGGCGCTGGCCCGCTGGCGCTCCACGGCCCGCGAGGCGGGCAAGCAGGCCCGCCGCTTCCACCTGCCCGAGGTGACCGAGCCGGCGTCCACGGCCCAGGTGGAGAAGCTGCTGCACGACGCGGCCCTGGCCCTGGTGCTCCACGAGGAGGCCGCCGAGCCGCTGTCGCGCCTGGAGGTCCCGGCCGACGGCGACATCGTCATGGTCGTGGGCCCGGAGGGCGGGATCGCGGACGAGGAGGTGGCCCGGTTCAGGGCAGCCGGCGCCGTGCCGGTGCTGCTCGGGCCGACGGTGCTGCGCACCTCGACGGCCGGGATCGCGGCGGCCTCGGTGCTCATGGCCCGCACCGGCCGCTGGTGATCCCCACAGCCGAGGACGCCTGACGCCTCTGACGCCCGGGGACGCCTGACGCGTCTACTGCGGGGCGATCGGCTCGGTGTTCAGGATCGTGGTGACGGCCTGGGTCGGCTGCGTCGGCTGCGGGTCGTCGGGCGGGCAGTCGTCGGCCGGGCACGGGACGACCGTCGGCGTCGCGTCCGTCGCCGTGGCGGACGGGGTGGGCGTCGGGGACGGCGTCACACTGGGGCAGTCGTCGGCCCGCGCGTCGGCCGTCGAGGCGCACGGGGTGGGGGACGGGCTGGGACGCGCCGGCTTGCTGGTGGACCGCGCGGTCTCGGGGACGTGCCGGGGCGGCCGGGTCGTGGGGTCGGGCACCACCACGACCTCGCGCGGCTCGCTGCGCTGCGGCGGCTCGGGCGACACGGCGCGGGTGGTGGAGGAACCGGAGGGCGGCGTGGAAGTGCTGCGCACGTCCTGCACGGTCTCGCGCAGCACCTGCTGGCGCAGGTCGGGGATCACCATGACGATCGTGCCGGCCACCAGCACGGCGCTGGCGGCCGCGGCGCCGGCGCGCCACCAGAACAGGTTGCGGACGCCGCGCCGCTCGATGCGGGCGCGGATGACCTCCAGTCCGTCCGGCGAGGGCACGACCGTGTCCGCCTCCGCGCGCAGCACACGGCGCAGCACGTCGCCGTACTCGTCGGGGGGCTGGGTCATGACATCTTCTCCAGGACGGAACGCAAAGCGGCCATGCCACGTGCGGTGTGGCTCTTGACCGCTCCCTTGCTGATGCCCATGGCGTGGGCGATCTCAGCCTCGGACAGGTCACCGTAGTAGCGAAGGACGAGCGCCTCTCTCTGACGTGCCGGCAGGGCCCGCAGCGCCTCGATCACGGCCGAGCGTTCGAGCTCGCCGATCGCGCCGTTCTCGGCGCTCGGGGCGTCGGGCAGACCTTTGGGAGCATACTTCTCGACGACCGCGCGATGACGCAGCACCGATCGGGAACGGTTGACGACGGATTGACGCAGGTAGGCGAGTGCCTTGTCGGGGTCGCGCAGCCTGCGCCAGGCGCCGTGGATGGCGACGAACGCGTCCTGCACGACCTCCTCGGCGGTCGCCATGTCGCGTACCAGCAACACAGCGAGACGCACCAATGACCGGAAGTGCGCGCTGTACAGCGCCGTCACGGCCATGTCGGCGTCCCACCCGACCGGCACCGCCCCTAACGACCTGTCGGCCAGAAGGGTCTCGGTGGTCACCTCATGAGGACGCGCGGCCTTCCGAGAGGGTTTACGTTCCTTGAAGGGCATTACCCAGTCGTGTCCTCGCCAGGTGGCCGTGCCCGACCCTGATGTGTCCAGTTGTGCTTGAAGTCTCGCACACCCACCCTAACCGCGAGGATCTTCCCTTGCACGGCGCGCTCGGTCACCGATTCACAACGGGTTCCTGGATGTCGGGAACGTTCCAGGCGGCCCTGTCGCCCCGAGGGGAGCGGGGCGCCTCGATAGGGTGGGCGGGTGACCGACTGCCTCTTCTGCAAGATCGTGGCCAAGGAGATCCCGGCCGAGGTCGTCCTGGAGACCGACCGGGCGCTCGCGTTCCGCGACATCAACCCGCAGGCCCCGACCCACGTCCTGGTCATCCCCAAGGAGCACCACGCCGACGCGGCGGCGCTGGCCGCGGCCGACGACGGGCTGGCCGACGACGTCCTCAAGGCCGCCCACGCCGTGGCCGTCCAGGACGGCGTGGCCGGCACCGGCTACCGCGTGGTCTTCAACACCGGTCCCGGCGCGGGCCAGACGGTCTTCCACGTCCACGCGCACGTGCTCGGTGGCCGCGACCTGACCTGGCCCCCCGGCTGACGGCGCCCGGCCGATATTAGCGAGAACGGTTCGCGTGGGCCCGGCTACCATGGGCGAAGAAGCACACACGAACAGACCGGGAGGCATCAGGCCGCTGGCCTGCCCATGTCCGAACTACACGAAACCCGCCGGACCGCACCTCCGACGCGCACACAGGCCAAGGTGCTGATTCCGGACGAATACCCGATGGTCAGCCTCCTGGGCTCCCGTGACGAGCTGCTGCGTGTCATCGAGAGCGCCTTCCGGGCCGACATCCACGTCCGAGGAAACGAGATCACCGTCACCGGCAGCCCCGACGAGAGCGGGGCCGTGGTGCGGCTGTTCGAAGAGCTCGTCGAAGTGCTCAGGAGCGGCGGCGAGCTCACGCCCGACGCGGTCGAGCGGAGCATCGCCATGCTGCGCATGACCTCCGACCGGCCGGCCGAGGTGCTCTCCCTCGACATCCTCTCCTCGCGCGGCCGGACGATCCGGCCCAAGACCGTCAACCAGAAGCGCTACGTCGACGCGATCGACAACCACACGGTCGTGTTCGGGATCGGTCCGGCCGGCACCGGCAAGACCTATCTCGCCATGGCCAAGGCCGTGCGGGCGCTCCAGGAGAAGCGGATCAACCGGATCATCCTCACCCGTCCCGCCGTCGAGGCGGGCGAGCGGCTCGGCTTCCTGCCGGGCACGCTGTACGAGAAGATCGACCCCTACCTCCGGCCGCTGTACGACGCGCTGCACGACATGGTCGACCCCGACTCCATCCCCAAGCTGATGGCGGCGGGCACGATCGAGGTCGCGCCGCTGGCGTACATGCGGGGCCGCACCCTCAACGACGCCTTCATCATCCTCGACGAGGCCCAGAACTCCTCGGCCGAGCAGATGAAGATGTTCCTGACCAGGCTCGGCTTCAACTCCAAGATCGTGGTGACCGGCGACGTGACCCAGGTGGACCTGCCGGCGGGCACCACCAGCGGGCTGCGCGTCGTGCAGGAGATCCTCGACGGCATCGACGACATCCACTTCGCCCGCCTGACCAGCTCCGACGTGGTGCGCCACAAGCTGGTCAGCGAGATCGTCGACGCCTACGGGCGCTACGACGCCCTTCAGGAGGCGGCCGGGCCCGCCAAGCCGATCCAGCACCGGGGTAAGCGGCGATGAGCATCGAGATCAACAACGAGTCGGGCGTCGAGGTCGACGAGGAGAACATCGTCCGCCTCGCCGCCCACGTGCTCGGCGAGATGGGCGTCAACCCGCTCGCCGAGATGTCCATCATGGTGGTCGACGAGAACGCCATGGCCGAGCTGCACGAGAAGTGGATGGGCGAGCCCGGTCCCACGGACGTCCTCGCCTTCCCCATGGACGAGCTGCGCCCCGGCGGCGGGGCGCGGGGCGACGGCGACGCGCCCGCCGACCCGGCGCTGCTCGGCGACGTGGTGCTCTGCCCGCAGGTCGCGGCCCGGCAGGCCGAGGAGGCCGGCCACTCCACCCGTGACGAGCTGGAGCTGCTGTGCACGCACGGCATCCTGCACCTGCTCGGCTACGACCACGCCGAGCCTGAGGAGCACAAGGAGATGTTCGGCCTGCAGGCGCGGCTGCTGGAGGCTTGGCAGGAGGAGCGCGACCCGCGGTGAACGCCTGGTTGCCCCTGGCCATCGCGCTCGTGGTGATCGGTGGCCTGATCGCCAGCGCGGAGACGGCTCTGACCCGCATCTCACGGGTGCGGGCGGAGGAGTTCGTCCGCGAGGGCAGGCGCGGCGCCGTGCGGCTGCAGGCCATCGTCACCGACCCGCCGCGCTACCTCAACCTGCTCCTGCTGCTCAGGCTGAGCTGCGAGCTGGTCGCCACGGTGATCGTCACCCTGCTGAGCATCGACCGGCTGGGCGACCAGGGGTGGGCGTACGTGACGGCCGCCGCCGTGATGATCGTGGTCAGCTACGTGATCGTCGGCGTCTCGCCGCGCACCCTGGGCCGCCAGCACGCCGAGCCCATCGCGCTGGCCGGGGCGCCGATCGTCTACGGGCTGACCCGGATCTTCGGCCCGCTGCCCAAGCTGCTCATCCTGCTGGGCAACGCGCTGACCCCCGGCAAGGGGTTCCGCGAGGGCCCGTTCACCTCCGAGGCCGAGCTGCGCGACCTGGTCGACCTGGCCGAGGAGCGCCGGGTCATCGAGCCGGACGAGCGCGAGATGATCCACTCGGTGTTCGAGCTGGGCGACACGCTGGTGCGCGAGGTCATGGTGCCCCGTACCGACATGGTCTTCATCGAGCGCGGCAAGACGCTCAGCCAGGCCCTGTCGCTGGCGTTGCGCAGCGGCTTCTCCCGCATCCCCGTCGTCGGGGAGAACGAGGACGACGTCGTCGGCATCGCCTACCTCAAGGACATCATCCGCCGGGTGCACGAGTCGGGTCAGGACGGCGGCGGCGAGCGGGTCGACTCGATCATGCGGCCGGCCACGTACGTGCCCGAGAGCAAGCCGATCGACCAGCTCCTGCGCGAGATGCAGGCGCGGCAGACCCACCTCGCGATCGTCATCGACGAGTACGGCGGCACGGCCGGGCTGGTGACGATCGAGGACGTCCTGGAGGAGATCGTCGGGGAGATCGCCGACGAGTACGACCAGGAGGCGCCCCGGGTCGAGCCCATGCCCGACGGGGGGCTGCGGGTCACCGCCCGCATGCCGGTGGACGAGCTGGGCGAGCTGTTCGACACGGAGATCGAGGTCGACGACGTGGAGACGGTCGGCGGGCTGCTGGCCCACGCGCTCGGCCGGGTGCCGATCGCCGGCTCGCAGGCGGACGTCGCCGGGCTCCAGCTCACGGCCGAGAGCCTGGCGGGCCGCCGCAACCGCATCAGCACGGTCGTGGTCCGCCGGATCACGCGGCCGGAGGACGAGACCGTCCCGGCCTCCGCCGAACAGCAGGACTGACCCCCGCCCCACCGCCGACGCCGCAGGTGATTGCAGCAATGCGGCATTTGTTGGCAGTTGTGGCAAGTGTTCTACAAGTCATCTGCAAGCCGGGTGCCCCAGTCTTGTCTCGACGCCCAGTGCGGAGGGCGTCGAACGAGGGAAGCGTCCGAACGCCGGGTGGGGTTCGCGGCCGGAGGACGCTCCCGGGGGGCGGCAACGTCTCGATCATCACGATCGCGGCGTTGCTTGGCGTAAGGGTGCTCTCGTCCGTAAAGCCGGACGAGGGCACCCTTTCAGCGTTTGGGCCTTTATTGGTGACTGTGGTGGGTTGTCCTGTTCGACCCCCGGGGAGATCCGCGAGCGGAGGTAATCATGCGACGCGGACTGCGGATCATCGGGCTCACCACGGCCGCCGCGCTCCTGGCCGGATGCCTGGCGGCCTGCGAGGCGCGGAGAGGCGGCGGGAACGCCGCCACGTACACCACCTCGGGTTCCAGCGCCCGGGCGTCGGTCAGGCTGCACGCGCTGCTCGAACGGCCGGAGGCGCTGCCCGACGGGTTCTCGCCCCGGCCCGGCGCGGCGTGGCGGATGCCGTTCAAGGTGGCCGACCGTGACTGCCGCGCCGTCCTGGAGCCCGCGGGCGGCCGGGCGCCCCTGCGGGCGCTCACCGGGCAGGCGGCGGTCAGCTACCAGGGGGACGAGCTGGGCGAGCAGGTCGCCGTGGGCCTGGCCCGCTACTCGGGCTCCGAGGCCGGCAGCCACCTCGACGCGCTCGCCGGCTCGCTGGCCCAGTGCCAGACCGTCCGGGCGCCCGGCGGCACGCGGCTCCGGCTGCGCTCGCTGCCGGTCGAGGCGTCCGGCGAGCAGGCCGTGAGCGCCCGGCTGCGCGGGAAGCTGCGCGGATACCCGTACACGATGGACGTGGTGCTCGCCCGCTCGGGCGACACGCTCGTCTCGATCGTGCACACCGGCATGGCCCGTGTGGAGCGGGCGAGCACCGAACGGCTGGTCGGCGCCGTCCTGAAGATGGCCAGCGCCTAGTCTGGTGCCCGTGACTCTCGATCCCGAAGACAGCAAGATCATCACGCTGGCCCGCGCCGCCCGTGCGCGCAACGGCTCCGCCGAGGGCGCCGCCGTGCGCGACGAGACCGGCCGCACCTACTCCGCGACCGACGTCGCGCTCTCCTCCCTGCGGCTGTCGGCCGTGCAGGTGGCCGTCGCGATGGCCGTCTCCAGCGGCGCTCAGTCCCTGGAGGCCGTCGCGCTCGTCACCGCCGGCGACGGCCCGAGCCCCGCCGACGAGGAGGTCGCGCGCGAGCTGGGCGTCAAGGCGCTGCTCGTGGCCGGTCCCGACGGCGCCCTGCGGGGCTGACATGCCGATGTCGCCGTACCTCGCCGGGCTGCGCGCGAAGGTCGGATCCGAGCTGCTGCTGCTGCCGTCGGTGTGCGGGTGCGTGTTCGACGAGTCGGGGCGGCTGCTGGTGGCCCGCCACGGCGACGTCGGGCTGTGGGCCGCGCCCGGCGGCGGGCTCGACCCGGACGAGCGGCCCGAGGACGCCGTGGTCAGGGAGCTGCGCGAGGAGCTGGCGGTCGAGGTCGAGGTACGCGGCGTGATCGGCGTGTACGGCGGCCCCGAGTTCCGTGCCGTCTATCCCAACGGGCATCAGTGCCAGTACATGATCGCCGTGTTCGGCTGCACGCTGGCGTCGGGCGTCCCGCAGCCCGACGGCGACGAGATCACCGACTACCGGTGGGTCACCGAGGAGGAGCTGGCGGGGCTGCGGATGACGCCGTGGTCGCCCCGCGTGCTGCCCGAGGTGTTCGCCTGGTGGCGCGGGCAGACCCGCCGATGGGCGACAATGCACTAGTGACCTCGCCAGACAACCATCGCGCCGGATTCGCCTGCTTCGTGGGAAGGCCCAACGTCGGCAAGTCCACGTTGATGAACGCCCTGGTGGGCACGAAGGTCGCGATCACCTCCTCCAAGCCGCAGACCACCCGCCGGGTCATCCGCGGCATCGTCCACCGGCCCGACGCGCAGATCGTCATCGTCGACACACCCGGCCTGCACCGGCCGCGCACCCTGCTCGGCGAGCGGCTCGACAGCCTGGTGCTGTCCACGCTGACCGAGGTCGACGTCATCGGGTTCTGCGTGCCGGCCAACGAGCCGATCGGCAAGGGCGACCGGTTCATCGCCGACAAGCTCGCCGCCGTCAAGCGCACCCCGGTGGTCGCCGTGGTCACCAAGTGCGACCTGGCCACCAAGGAGCAGATCGCCGAGCAGCTCCTGGCGGTGTCGCAGGTCGCGGAGTTCGCCGCGATCGTGCCGGTCTCGGCCGAGCGCGGCGACCAGCTCGACGTGCTGGGCGACGTGCTGATCGAGCACCTGCCCGAGTCCCCGCCGCTCTACGAGGGCGGGCAGCTCACCGACGAGCCCGAGCAGGTGCTGGTGGGCGAGCTGATCAGGGAGGCGGCGCTGGAGGGCGTCCGCGACGAGCTGCCGCACTCGATCGCCGTGGTGGTCGACGAGATGCTGCCACGCGAGGGCCGCGACGACCTGCTCGACATCTACGCCCACATGTTCGTCGAACGGCCGTCGCAGAAGGCCATCGTCATCGGCCACAAGGGCGAGCGGCTGCGCGACGTGGGCACGCGGGCCCGCCAGCAGATCGAGGCGCTGCTCGGCACCCGCGTCTACCTCGACCTGCGCATCAGCGTCGCCAAGGACTGGCAGCGCGACCCCAAGCAGCTGCGCCGGCTCGGCTTCTACGACTGATCGTCGAGCCTCGGGCATTCACGACCGGCCGGCGAGCCTCGGGCCTTCACGACCAGCCGGCGTGCCTCGCGCCGCCGTCAGTCGGTCGCGGAGGAGCGGCGCGCGGCGGTCAGCACGGCGAAGAGGACCAGCGCCAGCGAGCTGGCCAGCGCCGCGAACCACCCGTACCTGATGACCGGCCCCACCGACAGCATCCCGCCCAGGTCGAGCGAGACCCGGCCGGTCACGCCGCCCGGGTCGGCCGCGAACATCACCAGCAGCACGGTCGCGAACGCTCCCGGCAGTGCCGCGAGCGCGGCCACCCACGGGCGGCGGCCCAGCAGCCCCGCCACCCCGAGCGCCAGCGCCGCCAGCCCCGCGACGAGGGTCGAGACGCCGAGCCCGGCGTCGACGCCCCGGACGTCGCTGGTGAGACCGCCGCCGATGACGTCGCTCCTGGCCTCGATGCCCGCCCACGGCAGGACGGCGCAGACCACGAGCAGCGCCGCGGCAACGCTGGCGGCCAGCGCGTACCCGCGCCTGCCGCGTCTGACGGTGCCTGGCTGATGGGGGCCCGTCCGATGAGGGCCCGTCCGATGGGGGCCCGTCCGGCCCGGCTGAAGGGGATCGGCCACACGGCCACCATAGGACGGCGACGCCGTCCCGGCCAGGGCGCCGTGCTGAGCGCTCGGGGTCAGGAGAGGCTGCCCGCCCACGCGCGGGCCGTGCGGACGATCTCCTCCAGGTGGCCGCTGTGGGCGCCGTGCCAGTACACCTGGCCGCATGCCCGGCACTGCCCGTACGCGTCGTAGCTGCGCCGCGTCCCCGCCTCCAGGCGCGCGGCGACCGTCTCCTTGTCGGCGGGGGTCAGCTCGCCGTTGCAGGCGGTGCAGCGCGTCCACGGACGCAGGGGCGGCGCGAAGCGCTCCATGAGGTCGCGGAGCTGGTCCTGGGGCCGCGAGCCGCGCACGTACGCGCCCAGCCACAGGGCGCGGCGGCGCAGCAGGCCGCGGTCCTGGGTGAGCAGCACCCGCCGTTCCTCGTTGGCCTGGACGACGAGCGCCGGGTCGTCCATGTCGTTGTGGTAGGCCGCGTCGATGCCGAGCAGCCGCAGCCGCCGCGCCAGCGTGCCGAGGTGGACGTCCAGCAGGAACCGCGGCTCGCGGGGGAGCTGCTGGGGGCGCGGCACCGGGCCGACCTCCACGACGTCGCCGGCGGCGAGCTGGTGGGAGGGGCCGACTCCGCGGCCGTCGACGGTCATGGGGCCGACCTCGGTCAGGGGGATGCCGGCCGACTCGACGTGGTGCCCGAGGGTGGAGCTGCCGTCCGGAGCCACCCGCTGCCACTCCTGGCGGCGGCTCACGGGCAGGAACATCCTCAGCTCCGGAGCGATCCGGAGAAGTGCGTCCCGTTGGGTCATATCTCTCATTCTGCGTGATTCGATAGCGTGAGATCGTGCCGATGTCCCGCCGCGCCTTCCTCGCGCTCACCGCGCTCGCGGCCACCGGCTGCGCGCCGGCCGAGGACGAGGAGCACGCGATCCGGCTGGCCACCGGGCTCGCGGGCGGTCCGTACGAGGTGCTGGGCGACCGGTTCGCGGTCGAGCTGCGGCGCGACGGCGTCGCGGTGCAGGTGATCAAGACGGCGGCCAGCGTGCAGAACCTCCAGATGCTCGCCGACGGCCGCGCCGACGTCGGCTTCTCGCTGGCCGACAGCGCCGACGACGCGGTGCGGGTACGCCACCAGCCCGTCGCGGCGCTGGCCCGGATGTACATGAACTACGTTCACCTGGTCGTCCGCCACGACTCGGCGGTCTTCGAGCCGAAGGACCTGGCCGGGCGGGTGGTGTCCATCGGCGCCGAGGGGTCGGGCACCGCGGTGACGGCCGCGCGGGTGCTGTCGGCCGCGGGCCTGCCGAGCGCGGGGACGCTCCGGCTCGGGCTGGACGCCTCCATCCTGGCGCTGCGCGAGGGGGACGTCGACGCGTTCTTCTGGTCGGGCGGCGTCCCGACCCCGGCGCTCGCCGCGACCGAGGGCATCAGGCTCGTCCCGCTGGAGTCGCTGGTGCCGGTGCTGCGCCGCACGTACGGGCCGGTCTACGAGCCGGCGGACGTCCCGGCCGGCGTGTACGCGGGATCGCTGCCCGTGCCGACCGTCGGCACCCCCAGCTACCTGATGTGCCGCCGCGACCTGCCCGAGGACGCCGCCTACACCATCACGGAGACGCTCTTCCGCGCCCGCGACCGGCTCCAGGCCCCCTCGGCGCCCGGCGGCCGGCTGGACAAGAGGTACGCCATCGGGACCGGCATCGTCCCGCTCCACCCGGGCGCGGCCCGCTACTACCGCTCCGTCTACGGCTGAGACCTCAGTCGCTCCCGTACTGCTCGGGCAGGCGCAGCTCCACCACCAGGCCGTGGGGGTCGGCGGACAGCAGCGACAGCGTCGCCCCGCACGCCTTGGCCAGCTCGGCGGCGATCGCCAGCCCGAGCCCGCTGCCCGGCACGTTGGCGTGGCTGACCGAGCGCCAGAAACGGCCGAGCGCGTCGGCCCGCTCCTCCTCGGCGAGCCCCGGCCCGTCGTCGGCGACGCGCAGCACCCCGTCGTGCAGCGTGACCGTCACCTTGCCGCCCGGCGGCACGAACTTCTGGGCGTTGTCCAGGGCGATGTCGGCGATCCTGGCCGCCGCCTCCGGCACGACCGACATCTCCGGCACGTCCATGTCGAGGGTGATGTCCTTGGCCGCGTACACCTCGCGCCACACCCCGAGCCGGGGCCGCAGCTCGACCTCCTTGTCGTCGGCGATCGCGCCCGCCTCCACCCGGGCCAGCGCCAGCAGGTCCTCGACCAGCACGGCCAGCCGGTCCAGCTCGGCCATGGCCTCCTCGAACTCGGCCGAGCCCTCGTCACGCAGGTGCGGCTCCAGGTTCTCCAGCCGCAGCCCGAGCACGGTCAGCGGCGTGCGCAGCTCGTGGGAGGCGTCGGCGACGAAGGCCCGTTGCCGCTCCATCGCCCCCGACAGGGCGTCGGCCATCGCGTTGAACCGCTCCTCCAGCCGCCGCAGCTCCGTGGGGCCGACACCCGGGTGGGCGCGGGCGTCCAGATGGCCCTCGGCGATGGCCCGCGTCGTGCGGTCCAGCTCCGTGACCGGACGCAGGATCCAGCGCGCCAGCCGCCGCGCCGCCAGCACGCCGTAGGCCAGCGCGATCAGGGACCCGAGCGCCAGCGCGCCCCACACCATCCCGACGTCCAGCCGGGCCTGGTCGGTGCGGGCCTGGAGCAGCACCGCGCCCGAGAGCTGGGCGTCGCGGCCCGCCGGCTCGGCCAGCAGCACGCTGGCCGGGCCGAACGGATCGACCGTGGGCAGGTCCTCGGTGGTGCGGCCGGACAGCGCGAGCCGGGTGGGCTCGGTGTCGTCGGCCTCGAACCGGCCGGCCGTGACGAGCACGCGACCGCCCCGGTCGCGCACCCGCACGGCCGCGCCGTACAGCTCGGCGTAGCGGACCACCTCGGAGGTCAGGCTCGTGTGGTCGCCCTCGCGGGCCGCCTGGTCGGCCAGCTCCGCGAAGCGGGTGGCGTCGGCGCGGCGGTCCAGCAGCAGCCGGTTGGTGCGGTGGGAGGCGTAGGACAGGGCCAGGGGCACGGCCAGCGCCGTGATGAGGATCGCGATCAGCGTGGTGAACGTGATCACCAGGCGGGAGTTCACGTGGCGGAGCCCAGGCGGTAGCCCGTGCCGCGCAGCGTCTCGACCAGGCCGGGCCGGCCGGTCTTCGAGCGCAGGCCCGCGACGTGGACGTCGAGCGAGCGGGACGCCGACAGCAGCGGGTCGCCCCAGACCTCGTCGAGGATCTCCTCGCGGCTGCGCACCACGCCCGGCTCGCGGGCCAGCAGGGCCAGCACGTCGAACTCGCGCCGGGTCAGGGTCACCGCCGCCCCCGCCACGGTGACCTGACGGGCGACGAGGTCGATGCGGACGTCGCCCACGCTCACCACCTGCCCGCGCTCGGGCATCGGCCGGGTGCCGCGCCGCACGACGGCCTCCATCCTGGCCATCAGCTCCACCGTGCGGAACGGCTTGACCAGGTAGTCGTCGGCGCCCGAGCGCAGCCCGCGCAGCACCTCGCGCTCCTCGGTCCGGGCGGTCACCACGATCACCGGGACCGCCGACACGCGGCGCAGGCGGCGCAGCACGTCGAGACCGTCCATGTCGGGCAGGCCCAGATCCAGCAGGACGAAGTCGACGCCCCCCGCGAGGCGGAGGGCGTCGACGGCCAGCCCCGCCCGCGCGACCTGATGGCCGTGGCGGGCGAGGGCCGTGGTGAGCGCGGAGGCGAGCCGATCGTCGTCTTCGACCAGGAGAACTCGCATGTCGCCCAGACTAGAGGCGAATCGGGACCGATTCCGCTTCGCCCGCCTTCTGCTCGGAGCGGCTGAGGGCGGCGTCGCGGGTCTCGCGCATGGTGAGGTACACAGCCAGGGACACCGCGGCGCAACCGGACACGTACCAGTAGAAGCCGGACTCGATGCCGCTGGACTTGAACCACAGGGCCACGTACTCGGCGGTGCCGCCGAACAGGGCGTTGGCGATGGCGTACGGCAGGGCCACGCCGAGCGCCCGGATGTTGGTCGGGAACAGCTCCGCCTTCACCACCGCGTTGATCGAGGTGTAGCCGGTGATGATGATCAGGCCCACCAGCGAGAGGACGAAGCCGCCGATGAAGCCGTCCACGCTGGCCAGCGCCGTCATGAGGGGCACGGTGCCGAGCAGCGAGCCGATGCCGAACGTGATGAGCAGCGGCCGGCGGCCGATGCGGTCCGACAGCGAGCCGGCGAGCGGCTGGATGAGCATGAAGACGAACAGCGCGCAGAAGCTGATCAGGGTGGCGGTCTGCTTCTCCAGGTGCGCGGTGTTGACGAGGTACTTCGTCAGGTAGGTCGTGTAGGTGTAGTACGCGACCGTGCCGCCCATGGTGAGGGCGATGACGAGCAGCGCCTCCTTCTTGTGCGCCATCAGGGCCTTGATGGTGCCGCGGTCCTTGGTGCCGCCCTCGACCTCGCGCTCCTCCTCGTCGTACGCCTCGGTCTCCAGGAGGTTGCGCCGCAGGTAGAACACCACCGCCGCGCCGAGCGCGCCGATGACGAACGGGATGCGCCAGCCGTAGGACTTGAGGACCTCGTCCGACATGGTGTTCTGCAGGATGATCTGCAGGCCCAGGCCGACGAGCTGACCGGCCGTCATCGAGACGTACTGGAAGCTGGAGGCCAGACCGCGCTTGCCGGGAGGCGTTGCCTCGGTGAGGTAGGTGGCGCTGGCGGCGTACTCGCCGCCGACCGACAGACCCTGCAGGAGACGGGCCACCAGCAGGACGACGGCGCCGAAGAAGCCGACCGCCTCGTACGTCGGCGCGATGGCGATCAGCAGGGCGCTGGCCGACATCAGGGTGACCGTGAGCGTGAGCGCGGCCTTGCGGCCCTTCCGGTCGGCGTAGCGGCCGAGCAGCCAGCCGCCGACGGGCCGCATGAAGAAGCCCACGGCGAAGATGCCGGCCGTGTTGAGCAGCTGGGTGGTCGCGTCGCCGTCAGGGAAGAAGGAGGCGGCGAAGTAGACAGCGAAGCTGCTGTAGACAAACCAGTCGTACCACTCGACCAGATTGCCGATGGAGCCGCCGACGACCGCCTTCCACGGCACCTTGGGTGTGCTCACTGGTGTACCTCCTGGGGGGAGTAGTTGCAGGCCAGAGCCTCGCCGCAGAAGGTTGTTCGAACAAGGGGAGGAGGCCGATATCTAACGCACGCTTAACATCGGGGCAACGCGCACGTGAAGAAGGGCCTCCTCGCACCGGGCCGGTGAGCGGGTCTTCCTACTGGCGGTAGCCCTCGACCTCCGAGGCCGGGCGGGCGCTGGCGGCGTCCGGGTCCTCGCCGGCGCCGCGGCGGGCGCGGCGCTGCCTCAACAGGTCCCAGCACTGGTCGAGGGCGGTCTCCAGCTCCTTGACGCGGGCGTTCTCCTCCTCGGAGGTGACCTCGCCCGCCGACAGTTTGCCGCGCAGCTCGTGCTCCTCGGTCACGAGGGCGCTGATCCGGGTCAGAATCTCGTCGTCACGCATGTCGGAGACTCTACTGAGTACGTGATAGAAAGCGCCCTATGTCTGGTATCGCGCTGGTAAGGAAGCCCGGCCCCCGGATCGCCGAGGGGATCGTCACCCACATCGAGCGCGAGCCCGTCGACCCCGAGCGCGCCCTCGTCCAGCACGAGGCGTACGTGGCCGCCCTGGCCGGCGCGGGCTGGACGCCGGTCCACGTCGAACCGGCCGACGACCTGCCCGACGCGCCGTTCGTCGAGGACACCGTCGTGGTCTGCGGGCGGCTGGCCGTGCTGACCCGCCCGGGCGCCCCCGAGCGGCGGCCGGAGGTGGCCGCGGTGGAGGAGGCGGTGCGGGGACTCGGCATCAGCGCCGTGCGCGTCACCCGCCCCGGCACGCTGGACGGCGGCGACGTCCTCCAGGTGGGCCGCGCCGTCTACGTCGGCCGCTCGGCGCGGACCAACGACGAGGGCATCGCCCAGCTCGCCGCGCTGCTGCCCGAACGGCAGATACAGCCGGTGGACCTCGACGGCGTGCTGCACCTCAAGTCCGCCGTCACCGCGCTGCCCGACGGCACCCTCATCGGCGACCCCGCCCGCCTCGACCTCGCCGGCCTCGGCGAACCTGCCGGCCTGCTGGAGCCCGAGGAGGAGTCCGGCGCCCACGTCGTCCTCCTCGGCGGCGACCGCGTCCTCATGGCGGCCTCCGCGCCCCGTACCGCCGACCTGCTGGTCCGGCGCGGGCTCGACGTGACGACCGTGGACATCTCGGAGTTCGAGAAACTGGAGGGCTGCGTCACCTGCCTGTCCGTCCTCGTTCCATGACATCTCAGCATCCGAGATGCGGGACGGTGCACGGCGAGACGTCTGGTAGCGTGCAAGACATGCTGCGCGGACTCCTTCTTAGCCGCCGCGGCGGGGGCCTCTAGGCCGGCTCCCTCGCCGCGGGGCGAGTCATGCGCGTCGGCCGTTCGCCATCGACCGACGAGGAGAGCCCGCCATGACCGCTCAGCAGCCCAGTCCCATGCCGTTCCATCGCTACCAGCCGTTCGAGCCGGTACGCCTGACCGACCGCACGTGGCCCGACCAGGTGATCACCAAGGCCCCGCGCTGGTGCGCGGTCGACCTGCGCGACGGCAACCAGGCGCTCATCGACCCGATGGACTCCCACCGCAAGCTGCAGATGTTCGAGCTGCTCGTGCGCATGGGCTTCAAGGAGATCGAGGTCGGCTTCCCGGCCGCCAGCCAGACCGACTTCGACTTCATCCGCAAGATCATCGACGAGGGGCGCATCCCCGACGACGTCGTCATCCAGGTCCTGACGCAGGCCCGGCCGGAGCTCATCGAGCGCACCTTCGAGTCGATCGAGGGCGCCAGGCAGGCCATCGTCCACCTGTACAACTCCACCTCCACCCTGCAGCGCCGGGTCGTCTTCGGCCAGGACAAGGACGGCATCACCGCGATCGCCGTCGAGGGCGCCAAGCTGGTCAAGAAGCTCGCCGACGCCACCGACGTCGACGTGTACTTCCAGTACTCCCCGGAGTCGTTCACCGGCACCGAGCTGGAGTACGCGGTCGAGGTGTGCGACGCCGTCAACGACGTGTGGCAGCCCACCCCCGACCGCAAGGTCATCATCAACCTGCCCGCCACCGTCGAGATGGCCACGCCCAACGTCTACGCCGACCAGATCGAGTGGATGCACCGCAACCTGCGCCACCGCGACTCGATCGTGCTGTCGCTGCACCCGCACAACGACCGGGGCAGCGCCGTGGCCGCCGCCGAGCTGGGCTACATGGCCGGCGCCGACCGCATCGAAGGGTGCCTGTTCGGCAACGGCGAGCGCACCGGCAACGTCTGCCTGGTCACGCTGGGCATGAACCTGTTCTCCCAGGGCGTCGACCCCGAGCTCGACTTCAGCGACATCGACGAGATCCGCCGCATCACCGAGTACTGCAACCAGCTGCCCGTCCACCCGCGCCACCCGTGGGGCGGAGAGCTGGTCTACACCGCCTTCTCCGGCTCCCACCAGGACGCCATCAAGAAGGGCTTCGACCACCTGGAGAAGGACGCGCGGGAGGCGGGCGTGCCCGTCGACGCGTACACCTGGGCGGTGCCGTACCTGCCGATCGACCCCAAGGACATCGGCCGCACCTACGAGGCGGTCATCCGGGTCAACAGCCAGTCCGGCAAGGGCGGCGTGGCCTACATCATGAAGGCCGACCACCAGCTCGACCTGCCGCGCCGGCTGCAGATCGAGTTCTCCAAGGTCGTGCAGGCCCGCACCGACACCGTGGGCGGCGAGATCAGCCCGGCCGCCATGTTCGAGGTCTTCCAGGACGAGTACCTGCCCAACCCGGCCAACCGCTGGGGCCGCCTCGGCCTGATGGCCCACCGCCACGAGTCGGTGGCCGACGACGTCGACCGCATCAGCGCCGACGTGCGGGTCGACGGCGAGATCCGGGAGGTCGCGGGCTCCGGCAACGGCCCCATCTCGGCGTTCATCGACGCCATCGCGCGCATCGGCGTCCGGGTGCGCGTCCTCGACTACGTGGAGCACGCGCTCAGCGCCGGCTCCGACGCCAAGGCTGCCTCGTACGTGGAGTGCGAGGTGGACGGGCAGGTGCTGTGGGGCGTCGGCATCGACGCCAGCACCACCACCGCCGCCCTCAAGGCCGTCATCTCGGCCGTCAACCGCGCGTCCCGCTGACCCGGCGGGCCCTGCTTCCGGGCCCCGGCACGACCTGCCGGGCCCGGAGTCACTCGACCGCGCTCCCCGCGACCCCGGGGGAGGCGCGGTCGAGTCGTTTCAGCGGGGTTCAGGTGCCGGGGGTGCAGTGGTGGAGGGCGCCGTAGCGTTTCTGGGCTATGCGCATAAGCTCCGTCATGTCTTTGATCGCGTCCCTGCCCTTGGCGAACTGAGCGAAGGAGAGGGAGAGCAGGCGCTTCTTTCCACCGCATGGGAACTTTGCGACCACCTCATACGGCTGGCCAGTGAATAGCCCGTACGGCAAGTGCACCGCCATTCCCTCACCAAGGTCAACAGGGAGAGCTATTCCCCCATGCCTGCCGAAGACCTTCTGCTTATCGTTCAGGATGTAGTCGAGGTCTTTCTCCGTCCGGCCCCCGAGCTCCTGAGACCAGGCGACGCTCAGTGGGTTGGGGTCGGCATCAGGCGTTCGGCATTCACCGTCTGTCTTGGTGCCACCCGCTCGTTCGGTGAGAGGCCCGGTCACTCCGCTGGCCAGCCGCAAGGCATACTCGGGTACGAACGTGCAGAGATAGGGTGGGGAGTCTCTGATCACGTCCGTGTTGCTCGAAGCAGACGGGGGAGGCACCTTTTCCTGGGTGCATGCCGCAGCGCAGATCATGATGGCAGCGAGCACAGTCAGCAAGCACCGGATCCTCATGTCCCACCCTTCGAAGTGGAAGGAACCTCCAGGCCGAGATAGCTGTCCACGTCTGCGGTGTCATGGAACGTCTGCTTGAACCGGTCAAGTTGATCGTTGGTCCCTCCCTTGCTCCGAGCCCAGTTGAGGAAGTCGCTGTACTCCTGCGGGTTCATTTCGGCGAAGGGTTTGATCGTCGGCGGAGTCCCGGTCGTGAACATCCGATTCTGCATATCGCGCCGGTCAAATAGGCCCTTGTCCAGCATGGCCGTGGCGAGCATCTGCTCCGCCAACCTCTCCACCGCCAGTCGGTTGTCCGCCAGCGTCCGGTACGTTTCGTCCAGCCCCTTCCCGTGCTCCGCCATCCGCTGGGCCACCTGCTCGGCGATCTGGTCGTAGGCGGCCCCCGCCAGCTTGTCGTACCCCGAGCTGATCAGGTCGCCGAAAGCCCCGGTGGCCAGCTCGCCCACGCGTCTGGCCCCCGGCACCGGGAGCAGCCCGATCGCGTCGCCCACCATGGTCTTGAGCGCCTCGTCCGCCTTCTTGTCGTTCAACCCCTGTGCTATCAGCACCTGTCGACGGATCTCCACGATGTGACTGAAGGGTCGTGCCTCGGCCACAATTCGGTCTGTCAAGAACTGCTTGGTGTCGCTCTTGTCGATCCGCCCGTCCTCGTTGAAGTCGAACTCCTTGACGTCGGAGGCCTTGAAGCCGAGCCGCTCGGCGTTGGAAACGCTTAAACCGACCGGTGGCACAGTGCCAAGAGCTGCGCGCATGTGCTCGGTCTGGGCCTTCACCACCGCCTCGAATGCAGCGTCGTCCGAGGCGGCCAGGGCCAGCGCGTACGACATGTCCTGGGGCGTGACCTTGTCGAAGGTCGCATGGTTCAGGAGCAGCCGGGACAGCTCGTCGATATTGGCCGCGATTGCCCGGCCGAGTGGGTACCGCAGGGACGCGTAGCGGTCGAACGTGTCCCTGTCCGTCATCTTCAGGTTGCCGGTGTCATCCCGGCCGAGGGCGCCGCGGACGCCGTCGGCGAGGATCTTCGTCATCTCGGCGGCCAGCTTCCTGGAGGTGTCGTCCCGGCCGGTCGTCGCCGTCACCAGCATGTCGCTGATCGGCTGGTAGTCGTCCAGATACCGGGAGGCCCCCCACCGGGTCGTCAAGAGGTAGTCCAGCACGGACTCCTTCCATCCGGCCGGTGTGTGGGCCAGCAGGGCGTGCGACGCCTCCCGGCCGGACTTGGCCGCGTGGAACAGATCCTCCACCATCGACGACCTGGGGCCGGCCCCCGGACCGCCGATCTGCGGTCCGGGTCTGAGGAGGGTGCCGAGGCCGAGGGAGCCGGCCAGGTCCAGTAGGGGGACCTGGGCTCCGATGGCACTGAAGATCGGCTGCTGGCTCGCCGCCCACGCATCCTTGCGCCGGTCGTGCTCGTAGACGATCACGTCCCGCCCGACGACCTCCATGAACTCCTTCGAGAACGGCGTCCTGCCGTCGTGGGCGCGCCAGATGAGCGCCTGGGCCTGGTAGCCCGTGTACGTCGTGTCGCCCGCCTTGTGTTCGGCCCGGCCCTCCTTCACCAGGTCCTTGAGGAAGGCGTCGCCCATGTACGCGCGACTCCTCGGATCGGTCCCCATGGCAAGGGCCGCGGCCAGCATGCGCAAGGTATCCTGCCCCGACTTGGAGAGCCGGGTCACGCGGTCGGAGTCGCCGTGGGAGCGGGCATCGCGCAAGCCGACGGCCAGCGAGCCGGGTAGCCGCGTCACGCCTCCAGCGCCGAGCGTGGCCAGGAATGCCTTGACGAACTCCGCGTCTCCGACCCGCGACGCGTAACTCTTGAGTCTCGCAGGCGCCGTGGCGTCCCCGTCGGCGGCGCTCAGCGCGGCGCGTGCCGCCAGCGTCCCGTCCAGCAGCCCCCTTGCCGCTTCCAGACCGTCGGGCATCTCCAGGAAGCTGCCGGCCGGCGTGCTCCTGCCGAAGGTCACTTTCTGCCGCTGGAGTTCGTGAACCAGTCGCTGTCGGCGCCGCAGATCGTCGGCTTGCGCGGTGATTCGTCCGGCGAGCTGCCGCAGCCGCGCCGCCGGAGAGGTGTCGAGCCCGGCGCGCTGAAGCTCGCCGTACAGCGCTCGCGCCAGCTCCTCCAGCCGCCCGGCCGCCTCCGTGTGCTTGCCTGCCATCGTGTCGAACTCAGGCTGCTTGACCCCGGTGAACTCCGTCATGGCCGGTCCGGAAGCGCGGCCAGTTTCTGGTTCGCGCTGTGGACAGCCTGCGTGAGCATGGCGCGCAGCTCCCGCTGGTCGGCGTGGACCTGGGCGTCGAACCGGGCGCCCGTCGGCCCCACCCACGCGTCGTTCTCCATCAGACGGCAGGACGGGTCGAGCGCCCACCAGTGCTCGTCCGACAGCCGCTGGATCCGCTCCGCGACGGCCTGCATCGCCCGGCGATCGAGATCAGCCACGATGATCCCCTCGTACGGCTCGCTGCTCATGAACCAGATCAGGGAGGCGGCATCCCCGGCCTTCAGAAGCTAATCAACATCACATCAACAGAGCAAGCTAAACCTCGGTGAAAGGCATAGCGCGTTCGGCTTTTGTCGGGAATGAGTGGTTTTGCCCATTTGGGGGATCGCGGACGCGCGTGCGGCAGGCCGGTCCTGCGGGCCTTACCGGCGTGTGTGGCGGGGAAACTACAACTCAGTTTTAGTTTCGTGCGTACCTCCTGCATGAAACCAAAAGTGACTTGAAGGTATCGCCGCCTGAGGGCGCATGCCGACCGACACATCCGGCCTCTGTGGTTCCCAGGCCCATGCCGAGCATGTGTTTCTTCGTGGTGTGGTCCGTACCGGACGCTGAGGTCGTCGAACAGCAGGCTCAGTACCTCGCGTGCCGCTGTGACATCACCTTCGCTGGCAAGGAGCCTTCCGATGCTGTGCCGGACCTCGATGGCGATTCTGGGAGATGTCGCTCTCCTCGCGAACCAGACTCAGCACTTCGTGGTACTGCCGGAGCGCATGGCGGGACGTGGCCGAGCTCGGCGCGACAGTCGGCCGCGTGGCGATGGCATTGGAGGCGCTGATCTTGACGCGGACGTTGTACAGCGAGCCGGATGCCCGGGCGAAGTTCAGCGCGAAGGTGGCAGAGCTGAGCGGCCGGAGGACTTCGTCCCGGGCGCGGTCGTGCTGGCCGTCCGCCTCAAGGAAGGAGCTGACGCCGGACTCGCTCTACCCCTTCGCTCAGGTTGCGCTCGTCATGCTCGCGAACACGCTCCGGCGGGACCGCGGGGTGATCGTCGAGGTCGTCGGCATCCCGAGCGACTCCTGAGGTGGGGGAGGGTGGCCGGCGGGCCGGCCACACGAGTGGGAGTCTGACTAGTCGAACTCGCCATTCTTCGCGCCGTCGATGAAGGCGTCCCATTCGCTGGAAGTGAAGATCAGCGCGGGGCCGGTGGGGTTCTTGCTGTCGCGAACGCCTCGGCGTCCGCCGGAGAGCTCGGCGACCTCAACGCAGTTGCCGCCGTCGGGTCCCGATCGGGTGGACTTACGCCACATGGCTGTGTCGAGTTCTCGGATCAACTCGTCCATCGCTGCAATGTCTCCTTGATCAGTTCCCGGGATTCGCGCTGGGGCAACGCTTCGGAACGAATCCCCTCATATCTGTATGTTAAGACGCTGACGTCCTCTGGACGCTCTGTTACTCGGCTCATGATTCCAGCGGACTCGACATACGCCGTGTCGAAGACTCCATGAGCTTGTGCGATGGCGAATCCGCCAGCAAGACCGGTCGTGGAGTAGGCGCTGAGGGGGAGGATCTGGATCGTGATCCGGGGCGCTAGGCCCGCTTCGAGGAGGCGGGTGAGTTGTGCGGACATGACAGCGGGGCTGCCGATCGGGCGATGCAGCACGGACTCGTCGATCACGATCCAGAGCAAAGGAGGCTTGGAGCGCCTGAGAATGCTCTGGCGCTCCATCCGGGCGGCCACATAGGTCTCGATCTGCTCGGATGTCGCGCAGACATCGCCGCTCAGCACGGCACGTGCGTAGTCCTCGGTCTGGAGGAGGCCGGGGACCACCAGTGGTTCCCAGGTTCGGATGGCCTCCGCTGTGGCTTCGACGTCGAGCCAGGGCCGGAACCACGGCGGAGCCGATGCGTGGCTGACCATCGGCCAGAGTCGCATCAGCGCTCCTTCTGCCTCCAATGCCTCGTCACAGTGGCGGGCGAACTCCTCTGTCGGTGATCGCCTGGCTGTCTCGATCATGCTGATCGTGCCGACGGAGTAGGACACCGCCTTCGACAGACGGATCTGGGACCAGCCTCGCGCCTTGCGGTGTCGCCGCAGCTCGAAGCCGAAAAGCGCGGTGGGTGAGTCGGCGGGACACAGTTCGCTTTCCTTCGGCACCTGACCTCCCGGGGGATCGCCGCTGTTTCAACGAAGCTTTCACTGAAGCAGTTGATGACCTTAAGAAGTCGATCGACTACTTAATGTAGTCAACGCTTGGGATGGTGGGAAGGCCGATCGAGGCTGACTTCTTCGAGTGGGTGAAACCATGAAAGTGCCAAGCGTGGAGCAGAGGGTCATCGGTTCGATTCAGCTGGTGGGCATTCGCGAGTCCGTCTCTCATGCCCGTTCCGAAGTACGCAGATGGCTCGGAGACGACCACCCCGCTGTCGACGACGCCGTGCTGGCGGCGTCCGAACTCCTGACGAACGCGCTCCGGCACTCCGACGCCAGGCCGTACGACTTCGTCGGCCTGACCGTCACCGGGACGGATGAGCTGGTCTACGTGGAGGTGCGCGACCCCGGTTCCGCGTTCTCCGGGCCCCACGTCCGGCGGGAGCCGCAGGCGGAGGATGGCCGTGGGCTACTGATCGTCAGCAAGATCTCCCAGGACTGGGGAGTCCGGGAGCATGGTCGTGTGCTCGGCCGCACCGTCTGGTGCGCCATTCGGGCCGCCTCTCCTTCTCCTGACCTGTCCACACTCGAACCGGTCTCCGGGTCGGCCGGCGGGCTCGGCCCTGGCTGAACGTCCATGGTCGGTAAGAGCTGGGCGGTTCCGTCTTCCCTCCTGGAGAGGGGAGGAGCCGCCGCCGCAACGTTCGGCCGGGATCTTCCCCCGTAGTTCCAGGCCGGGCGCGGCCCCCGATGAACGCTCCCATCTTCCCCGCCCTCATCGGGGGCCATCTCCTTGGGACGGCATCCTCACTTGGCAGGCCGTACCGACTCGCGGGGTCAGTCCCGGGCGCTTGGGCTCCAGGCTTGCCGGGAAGGGTCGTGCCTGGGTGATCAGCCGGACGGGGTGAGCCCGATCATCGTGCCCAGCGCCTTCACCGAGTGGTCGAACGCCGGCCGCAAGTCCGCGAAGGCGCCCTTGAACTGGCCGAACACCTCGAAGCTCACCCACCCGTACAACGACGTCCACGCCGACAGGGCGCGCAGCAGCGCGTCGCCGGGCACGTCGGGCATGAGGGCGGCGAGGCTCGCCTCCGCCTCGTCCGCGAGCGCCGGATCGACCTCGACGGGTCCGGTGGGCGGCGCGAGCGCCCCGGCCCGCTGGGCGGCGGACAGGATCCCGCCGAACACCGTCAGGTCGCGCACCCTCGGCCCGATCGTGTCCTGCGGCGCCTGATAGCCCGGCACCGGCGAGCCGTACAGCAGCGCGTACTCGTGGGGGTGGGCGAGCGCCCAGTCGCGCACGGCGTGGCACACCGCGGCCCACCGGCCCGGGAAGTCGTCCGCGGGGACGGCGGCGTCGGCGCGCTCCACGGCCTCGCCGAGCGCGTTGTAGCCGTCGATGATCAACGTGGTGAGCAGGTCGTCGCGGCTCGGGAAGTAGCGGTAGATCGCCGAGGACACCATCCCCATCTCGCGCGCCACGGCGCGCAGGGACAGGCCGCCGGCTCCCTCGGTGGCGAGCTGCCTGCGGGCGATCTCCACGATCTCCCTCGTCAGCTCGGCGCGGACGCGTTCTCTCGCGGTTCGGCTGGCTGTCATGTCCAGCACGCTACCAGAGCGGCGACAGAAAACGAGAGCACCGCTCTTGACGACTGCCGCTCACATGAGAGAGCATTGCTCTCGTAAGCGAACGGGAAGTCACCGGAGGTCGAGATGCTCACCACCCTCAAGGGCGCCAACGCGGTGCTGATGTTCGTCCTGGAGATGGGCGTGCTCGCCTCCGTGGCCTACTGGGGCTTCACGGTGAGCCCCAACTGGGCGATCAAGCTGCTCGCCGGCCTGGGCGGCCCGGCCGTGTTCATCGCCGTGTGGGCGTTGTTCGGCGCGGGCGGCGGCGCCAACGCCACGATCCCGCTCACCGGGATCGCCCGGGCGATCCTGGAGATCGTCTGGTTCGGCGGCGGCGCCTTCTTCCTCTACGCTGCGGGCCGGGCGGTCCCGGCCGCCGTCTTCGTCCTCGTCTTCGTCGTCAACGCCATCCTCCGCATCCTCTGGAAGCAGGTCTGATCGTGACTCCTCCGCTCCCTGCAGGGAGCGGCTTCTCGCTAAGCCGCTTGCGCAGCCTCGCGAAGGGCAAGCCCTGCCCTGAGGATGTTCTTGGCGGCGTTGACGTCGGCATGCGCGGCATGCCCGCACCGCTGGCATCGGAACTCGGCTTGGGTGACGCGATTCCCCTTCGCGCAGTGCCCGCATCGCGAGCAGGTGCGGGAGGTGTTGCGGGGATCGACTGCGATCAGCTCTCGACCGGCGCTTTCAGCCTTGCCTGCGAGGATCGTCAGGAACACCCCCCAACCCGCGTCCAGGATGCTGCGGTTCAGCCCGGCTTTCTGGGCAACGTTGCGGCCGGGGGCTTCGACCGTGCCGGACGCCGAGCGGGTCATGTTGGTGATCCGCAGGTCCTCATGCGCGATCACGTCATAGGCGCGCACCAGCGCCAGCGCGGCCTTGTGCGCGCCGTCCAGGCGCTGCCGCCGCACCCTGGCGTGCAGCGCGGCGACGCGGGCGACGGCCTCGCGGCGCCGCCTGGACCCGCGCTTCCTGCGGGCCAGATCGCGTTGAGCCGCCGCCAGCCGGTCGGCGCAGGCGGTCAGGTGGCGCTGGTTGTCGAGGTGCCCGCCGTCGCTGGTGGTGACCAGCGACGCGACGCCCATGTCGATCCCGGCCGCAGCGCCCGTCGCGGGCAGCGGCTCTGCGGGCACGTCATCGCACGACAGCACGACGAACCACCGGGCGCCTTCCCGCTTCACACTGATCGTCTTGACCGTGCCGGACACACGCCGGTGCTGATGGACCCGCACATGCCCGATGCCGAGCAGGTAGACGCGCGTCACCGGATCATGCGGCTGGGAGTCCCACGCCGCCCCGTTCTTGACCGCAGGCCACTGCACGCTGTCGAACCGGCGCCGGCCCCTGAAACGCGGGTACCCGGCCTTCTGCCCCGCCTTCACCCTGCGGAAGAACGCCGCGAACGCCCTGTCCAGGCGGCGCAACGTCTGCTGCTGGGAGCCCGCCGACCAGCGGCCCTGTCCGTAGGGGTCCGCCCTGCGGATCTCCTTCAGCTCCGCCGACTGCTGGTTGTAGGCGATCGTGACACCGGCCTTACGGTAGGCGGTGCGGCGGTGCTCCAACGCGGCGTTGTACAGCTGCCGGTGGTCTTCCAGGCACTGCGTGAGTGCGATGGCCTGCTTGGCGGTGGGACGCAGCAGGAACCTGAACGACCTGCGCACGCCCACCTCCCACGTTCCGTAACGACACGATCACGATATCGGTAGGCGCCGGTCCGGCACCGGCAAACTCGAAAGGGACATCCATGAAGCGCAGATCTGGCAGGTCAGGGCACACTCGAAGCTTGGCGGCTCGCCGGCTCCCGATTCCCCCGACGGCTGAAGCCGCCGGTCCCCTGGGGAGGTTCTGATGGGCAAGCACATCGTCGTCGGCTCCGGCCAGGTCGGCGGCCACCTGGCCGCCAAGCTCATCGCCCAGGGCCACGACGTCACCGTCGTCACCCGCTCCGGCTCCGGCCCCGAGGGCGCCACCAGAGTGGCGGCCGACGTCACCGACCAGGCCCGGCTCACCGAGATCGCCAAGGGCGCCGACGTCCTCTACAACTGCGTCAACCCGCTCTACCACCGCTGGCTCACCGACTGGCCGCCGATGGCCGCCTCCTTCCTGGCCGCCGCCGAGGCCACCGGCGCCGTGTACGTCATGCTCGGCAACCTCTACGCCTACGGCCCCGTCGACGGCCCGATGACCGAGGACCTGCCGCTCGCCTCCACCAGCCCCAAGGCCCGGGTGCGCGCCCGGATGTGGACCGACGCCCTGGCCGCGCACGAGGCGGGCCGCGTCCGGGTGACCGAGGTGCGCGGCTCCGACTACTTCGGGCCCGGCGCCTCCGACCAGTCCTACCTGGGTGACCGGTTCCTCGCCCCGCTGCGCGCCGGCAAGACCGTCTCGCTGGTCTGGCCCGCCGACGTGCCGCATAGCTGGACGTACCTGCCGGACGTCGCCGACGCGCTGGTCGTGGCGGGCGCCGACGAGCGGGCGTGGGGGCGGCCGTGGCACGTGCCCACCGCCGAGCCGCTCACCTTCCGGCAGATCGGCGAGCGGATGGCGGCGATCCTGGGTCGTCCGGCGCCGAGGATGAGCACGCTGCCGTGGCCGCTGGTGCGCGCGGCCGGGCTGTTCTCGCCCATGGCGGGGGAGATGCGGCACATCCGCTACCAGTTCGTCGACCCGTTCGTGCTCGACTCCTCGGCGTTCCAGGCCACGTTCGGCGTGCGCCCCACGCCGACGGACGAGGCGCTGCGGGCTACGCTCGCCGGATGAAGACAGCCGTGATCGGCCTGGGCGACATCGCCGAGAAGGCGTACCTGCCCGTCCTGGCCGCCCAGCCCGGAATCGACCTCCACCTCTGCACCCGCGACCGGCGAACCCTGGACCGGCTCGGCGACACCTACCGGGTCGCGGGCCGGTTCACCTCCGTCGGGGAGGTGATCGAGGCGGGCGTCGAGGCCGCGTTCGTCCACGCCGCCACGGCCGCGCACCGCGAGCTGGTCGAACCCCTGCTCAAGGCCGGCGTCCACGTCTACGTGGACAAGCCGCTCGCCGACAACCTGGCCGACTCCGAGCACCTCGTACGGCTGGCCCACGCCCAGCGCCGCTCGCTCATGGTCGGCTTCAACCGCAGGTACGCCCCCGGCTACGTGGGCCTCGCGGCGCTGCCCCGCCACCTCGTCCTCATGCAGAAGAACCGCGCCGGCCAGGCGGACGACCCCCGGCCGACGGTGTTCGACGACTTCATCCACGTGGTCGACACGCTGCGCTTCCTCGTCCCCGGCGAGGTCACCGGCACCGCGATCCGCACCCGCGTCGTCGGCGGCCTGGCCGAGCACCTCGTGCTGGAGCTGACCGGCGACGGGTTCACCGCGATCGGGTCCATGTGCCGGGTCAGCGGCGCCGCCGAGGAGAGCTGCGAGGTCATGGGCGGCGGCGTCAAGCGGCGGGTGGTCAACCTCGGCGACGTGCTCGACTACACACCCGGCGAGACGCTGGTACGGCGGCCCGACTGGGTGCCGGTCGCCCGGCAGCGCGGCATCGAGCAGGCGTGCCTGGAGTTCCTCGACGCCGTGCGGGACGGGCGCCTGCTCACGGCCGACGACGCGCTCGTCACCCACGCCATCTGCGAGGACATCGTGCGGCACGCGATGAGACACGGCAATCCCTGATCCACGGCCCACGCCGCGACGGAGGGCCGGCCGCCCGTCCACCGCTCGGCCATCCACCGGTCCGACTCGTCGGCCATCCACCGGTCCGACTCGTCGGCCATCCACCGGTCCGACTCGTCGAGCATCCGCCGGAACGCCCGGCCGCCGAGCCGCGTGAGCACGGTGAAACCGCGCGGGTCGTGCAGCGGGCTGGAGGAGGAGACGACGCCCGCCACCGCCCCGTCGTGCAGCGCGGGGCCGCCGCTGCCGCCGTCGGGCGCGTGGCAGTTGCGCGTCACCAGCACCCCGGGCCCCCGGGCCGCGCCCTCGGCGGCGTCGCCCAGGCAGTGGTACAGGTCCGTGCCCGGGTACCTCCGGCCCGCCGGATAGCCGAGCAGCTCCAGCCCGCGCAGCGAGGTGCCGTGCCGCGTGGGCTGCGTCCGCAGCCCGCGCCCGGTCACGTCCTCCAGCGCCAGGCCACGGCCGGCCACGCCGATCAGGCCGACGTCGTACGGGAGCTGGTCCGTCGTGCCCGCCCCGGTGCGCCACCGCTCCGGCACCCACGTCCGCACCGCCCGCCACACCCCGAGCGGCGGCCGGCCGCCCTGGAAGCCGGGCAGGAACGACACCTCCCGCAGCCTCCTGCCCTGGTCGTACAGGCAGTGGGCGGCCGTGAGCACCAGGCTCCGGCTGCGCGACCTGATCACCGCGCCTCCGCACAGCACGGTGCGGCCCGCGACCGGGTCGCGGGCCAGCACCAGCCCCGCCAGCCGCCGCTCCCCGGTGTAGGGCGGGGCGACGGGCGCGTACCCCAGCCGGTCGCCCCCCGGCGTCAGGACCTGGCGTTGCGGAACGGACCGTTGCGGAACGGACCGCTGCGCCTCGACCTGCGTGCCGGGCACGAGGGACGGGTGGAAGAGGGCGAGGGGCAGGGTGAGGGACAGCACCGACCTGAGCACGTCCCCCACCTTAGATCCCCGATGATCAATGCCCTGACCTGCGACACCTCATGATCGGCGAGGTTTACCCAACCTAGGTGCTGCGCCGGGCGGGCTGGCTCAGGGGTACAGGCCGCGCACCCGGTGCGCCTCGGCGACCCGGTCCACGCCGATGACGTGCGCCGCCTGCCGCAGGGACAGGCCCCGCTCGCCGGCCAGCGAGCGCACCTCGCCGTACGCGCCCTCCATGAGGTCGCGCAGCTTCAGTTCGACCTCGCCGGCGCTCCACGAGTACGCCTGCATGTTCTGCACCCACTCCAGGTACGACACGATCACCCCGCCCGCGTTGGCCAGGATGTCCGGGACGACCGTCGTGCCGGCGTCGGCGAGGATCTCGTCGGCCTCGGGCGTGGTGGGCCCGTTGGCGCCCTCCACGACGAGGCGGGCGCGGACGCGGGGCGCGTTGGCGGCGGTGATGACGTTCTCCAGCGCCGCCGGGACCAGCATGTCGACGTCCAGCTCCAGCAGGTCGTCGTGGGCCATGGCGTCGGCGTGGGGGTAGCCGAGCACGCCGCCCGACTCCTCGGCGTGGACGCGCAGCGCGGCCACGTCGAGCCCGCCCGGCGCGTGGACGGCGCCCGAGGCGTCGGAGACGGCGACGACCACGCAGCCTGCGTCGGAGAGGTACTGCGCGGCCAGCGCGCCGACCTTGCCGAAGCCCTGCACGGCGACCGTCACGCCCTCGGGCGAGCGGCCCAGTGCGGCCAGGGCCGCGATCTGCACGCCGCGCGAGGTGGCGCCGGCCCGGCCGAGCGAGCCGCCCAGCGTCATCGGCTTGCCGGTGACCACCCCGGGCACCGAGTAGCCGGTGTTGACGCTGTAGGTGTCCATGATCCAGGCCATGGTCTGCTCGTCGGTGCCGACGTCGGGGGCCGGGATGTCCTTCTCCGGGCCGATCAGCGGCAGGATCTCGTTGACGTAGCGGCGGGTCAGCCGCTCCAGCTCGCGGGAGGTGAGGGCCGTCGGGTCCACGGCCACGCCGCCCTTGGCGCCGCCGTACGGGATGCCCACGAGGGCGCACTTCCAGGTCATCCACATCGCGAGGGCGGTGACCTCGTGGATGTCCGTGGCCGGGTGGAAGCGGATGCCGCCCTTGGCGGGGCCGCGCGAGATGTTGTGCTGCACGCGGAAGCCCTGGACGACGTCCATCTGGCCGTTCTCACGCCGCAGGGGGACCGAGACGGTCAGGGAGCGGCGCGGCGTGGCGAGCATCGTGCGCAGCCCGTCGTCGAGGCCGAGGTGCTCGGCCGCGTGGTGGAGCTGCCGGAGAGCGGAGTCGAGGGCCTGCAGGCCCGGGGTCGTGAGGTCGGACGGGATCGAGGCCGGTCTCGCGAGCGCCGGCGTCATTGACGGCACCATGACGGTCATGGAAGGAGTGCCTCCTGGTGTGTACCCCCACGCGAAGGCAGGCGCCATTGCCTGTCTCTTTGGGGGTAGGTGTCGCGATGATCCTATAGCGGCCCGTTTCGGCTCGACTGGGTTTTTTCAGAGTCGTGGCCAAACGGTGCTGCATTCATCGATCCAACCCCTAGCTGCATGCGTGGCGTAGGTGCCACTCTGGCAGCCTTGGGTACGGGAATGTGCCTTGTTGTCGAATCGGGGGGTTGTGATGCCCGCACTGGTGCTCGGGCCGATGCTGCGTTACGTGGACGCGTCCAGCGCCTCGATCTGGGTGGAGACCGACCAGCCGTGCTCGGTCTCCGTGGTCGCGGACGGGCGCGTCCACGACGCGCGCACCTTCACGGTGCACGGCCACCATTACGCGATCGTCGACCTGTCCGGCTTAACGGCGGACGTCGACGGGTACGCGGTCGAGCTGGACGGCGACCGGGTGTGGCCGGAGGAGGGGCGGCCCCCGAGCCGTATCCGGCTGCTGCCGGCCGAGGGGCCGCGCCGGATGGCGTTCGGCTCCTGCCGGACGAGCGTGCCCCACGACCCCGCCCACGTCCTGACGCACGGCGAGGACGTGCTGCGCGCCTACGGCGGCCATCTCATGACGGCGGACGACGACGAGTGGCCCGACCTGTTGCTGCTGATCGGCGACCAGGTCTACGCCGACAGTCCCTCGCCCGAGATGCTGGAGTTCATCCGCGCCCGCCGCGACGACGAGCCGCGCGGCGAGATCGCCGACTACGAGGAGTACGCCGAGCTGTACCGGCGGGCGTGGAGCGACCCCGAGATCCGCTGGCTGCTGTCGACCGTGCCCACGGCGATGATCTTCGACGACCACGACCTGCGCGACGACTGGAACACCTCCCACACCTGGCGCGAGCAGATGGCCGCGACGACCTGGTGGCGGCGCCGGGTGATCTCCGGGCTGGGCGCGTACTGGATCTACCAGCACCTCGGCAACCTGTCGCCGGCCGAGCGGGAGGCCGAGCCGCTGCTGCGCACCCTGCGCGAGGGCGCGGGCGACGGCGGCGGCGCGCTCGACGCCTTCGCCGACAAGGCCGACGCCGACACGTCGAGCACCCGCTGGAGCTACGCGCGCGATCTCGGCCACACCCGCCTGATCATGATCGACACGAGGTGCGCCCGGCAGCTCACCCCCGGCGACCGCCGCATGCTCGACCCGGTGGAGTGGCAGTGGCTGGTCGACGAGGTCGGCAAGCCGGCCGATCGGCTGGTCATCGGCTCCTCGATCCCGTTCCTGCTGCCCGAGGGCGTCCACTCGGTCCAGAACTGGAACGAGGCCCTGTGCGACGGCAAGTGGGGCCGCGTGGCGGCGCGGCTGTCGGAGAAGTTCCGGCAGGCCGTGGACCTGGAGCACTGGGCCGCGTTCCGCCGCTCGTTCGACGACCTGGCGCGGCTGCTGGTGCGCGTGGGCAAGCCGACGCTGGTCCTGTCGGGCGACGTCCACTACTCCTACGTGGCCAAGGCGAGCGCCGGCGACATCCACCAGATCGTCTGCTCGCCGATCCGCAACCCGCTCAGCCCGCTGCTGCGCTGGGCCAACGTGATCACCCAGTTCGGCGTCGCGACCCTGGTCGGCGGCTGGCTGGCGCGCTCGGCCCGCATCCCGAGGCCGCCGTTCCGGTGGCGGGTGACCGACGGGCCGTGGTTCCAGAACGCGCTGGCCACCCTCACCTTCCCCGACCGCGCCACCTGGTACCAGTCATCGGGCAACACCATCAAAGAGATCGCGTCTGTACAAATAAAGTGAAAACGGTTATCGTTCATCTTCGTGAGTAATGACCAATATGCTGTTGCCGTGCCCTTTTACGATCTGTGGCACGAGGACGGGCACGTGCCCGAGATCCGCGAACTCCTCCCGCCGCTGCTCAAGGGCGTCCAGCGGAGCGTGCTGGAGATCGGCGCCGGCACCGGCCTGATCACCCGGGTCATCGCTCAGGCGACCCCCGCGGAGATCTTCGCGGTCGAGCCGGCGCTCGCCATGCGCTCCGTGCTGCTCTCCCGCCTGGCCGAGGACCCGGCCCTGCTGGAGCGGGTGACCGTCCTGCCGTGCGGCGCGCACGACGTGGACCTCGACGAGCCCGCCGAGGCCATCGTCATGATCTCGGTTCTGTACGGCTTCGACCCGGCGGAGCGCGAGCGGCTCTGGCCCGTGCTGGCCGGCCTGCTCGAACCCGGCGGGCTGCTGCTGTTCAACCACCGGGAGCGGCCCCAGGGCGAGCCCGGGGAGCTGGAGCCCATGGGCTCCTACCAGGTGGGCCGGCACACCTACCAGGTGCTGGGCCAGGTGCTGGAGGTCTCCGGCGAGAAATCACGCTACCGCCACCTCTACCAGATCACCCGGAACGGGACCCTGATCAGCGAGGACGAGGTGCTGGGCGAGACCCACCGGCCCTCCACGGCCCGGCTGCGGGCGGAGCTGGAGGCGGCCGGGTTCGTCCCGGACGACGCCCCCGACGGCATGCAGGCCTGGCGCCGGGCGGGCTAGCGCGGAGCGCGGACGCGCGGCCAAGGGCGGCGTACCGGGCGGACGCGTGATGAAGGGCCGCCTTCTTGGCGGACGTGCGGCGAAGGGCCGCGTATCTGACGGACGTGCGGCGAAGGGCCGCGTTTCTGACGGACGCGCGGCCCCGCCACAGGCGAGGGTTCGCGGCGGGGCCGCACGTCCGGTCCGGTGCGGGCGCCGTGCGGCGGCGCGGGCCGCACGGAGCCCGTCAGCTCAGCGGAACGAGGCGATCGCGTCGGCGAGCTGCTCGACCGCCCAGAGGAGGTCCTCCTCCGAGATCACGATCGGCGGGGCGAGCCGGATCGTGGAGCCGTGCGTGTCCTTGGCCAGCACGCCACGCGCCATGAGCGCCTCCGACACCTGGCGGCCGGTGGCCAGCGACGGGTCGATGTCGACGCCCGCCCACAGGCCGCGCCCGCGCACGGTGACCACGCCCTCGCCGACCAGCTCGCGCAGCCGCGCGTGCAGCACCTCGCCGAGGCGGGCGGCGCGCTCCTGGAACTCGCCGGTGCGCAGGATCTCGATCACGGCGTTGCCCACGGCGCAGGCCAGCGGGTTGCCGCCGAAGGTGGACCCGTGCTGCCCCGGCTTGATCACGCCGAGCACGTCCTCGTTCGCGGCGACGGCCGACACCGGGACCACGCCGCCGCCGAGCGCCTTGCCCAGCACGTACATGTCCGGGACGACGCCCTCGTGCTCGCAGGCGAAGGTCCGGCCGGTGCGCCCGAGACCCGACTGGATCTCGTCGGCGATCATGAGGATGTTCTCGGCCGTGCACAGCTCGCGCAGCTGCGTGAGGTAGCCGTCCGGCGGCACCAGCACCCCGGCCTCGCCCTGGATCGGCTCGACCAGCACCGCGACCGTGTTGGCGTCGATCGCCTCGCGCACCGCCTCGACCGATCCGTACTTCACGATCTTGAAGCCCGGCGTGTACGGGCCGAAGCCGCCACGCGCGTCGGGGTCGGTGGAGAAGCTGACGATCGTGGTGGTGCGGCCGTGGAAGTTGTCCTCCATCACGATGATGGTGGCCTGGTCCGGCTCGACGCCCTTGACCTCGTAGCCCCACTTGCGGGCCACCTTGATCGCGGTCTCGACGGCCTCGGCGCCGGTGTTCATCGGCAGGATCATGTCCTTGCCGGTGAGGTCGCCGAGCCCGGAGCAGAACTCGGCGAACTGGTCGTGGTAGAACGCGCGGCTGGTCAGCGTGAGCCGGGCGAGCTGCCGCTGCGCCGCCTCGACGATCTTCTCGTTGCCGTGGCCGAAGTTGAGCGACGAGTAGCCGGCCAGGCAGTCGAGGAAACGCCTGCCGTCGACGTCGGTCACCCACGCGCCCTGCGCCTCGCGGATCACCACGGGCAGCGGGTGGTAGTTGTGCGCGCTCCGGCGCTCGATCACGCCGATCAGCTCTGAGCTGCTGGTCATCCTAGTTGTCCCCCCTGATCTCCAGTGTGCAGCACTTCGGGCCGCCGCCCGCCTTGCGCAGCTCGGACAGGTCGACGGGGATCGGCTCGTAGCCCCGCCGCTTCAGTTCGAGCTGCAGATCCGCGGCCTCGTAGTTGATGACCACGTGGGTGCCGTCGCTGACGGCGTTGAGCCCGAGCACCTCCGCGTCCGCCGCGCTCGCGAGCACCGCGTCCGGGAACATCCGGGCCAGCACCCGCCGGCTGCCCTCGGAGAAGGCGTCGGGGTAGTAGCAGACGTTGCGGCCGTCGAGCGGGAACAGCGCCGTGTCGAGGTGGTAGAAACGGGGATCCACCAGCGTGAGCGACACCACCGGGCGGCCGACGAACTCCTGGGCCTCCAGGTGGGCGACGACGTTCGTGCGGAACCCGGTGCCGGCCAGCACGACCTCGTCCAAGGTCAGGAAGTCGCCCTCACCCTCGTTGACGTGCTCCGGCTCCAGCACAGGGTACCCGCGCTCGGCGAACCAGCGCAGGTACGCCGGGCCCTCCGGGCCGCGCTCGGGGAAGGCGAAGCGGGCGCCGTACACCCGGCCGTCCACGACGAGGGCGCCGTTGGCCGCGAACACCATGTCGGGCAGGCCCTCGACGGGGTCGATGAGGCTGACCTGGTGCCCGAGGCTCTCGTAGGTGGACTTGAGTCCTTCCCACTGCCGGATCGCGACGTCGCGGTCGGCGCCCGCCTCCGGATGCATCCACGGGTTGATGGCGTACTCAACCGCGAAGTGCTCGGGACGGCACATGAGGAAGTGCTTGGGCATGCAGGTCTCCGTAGAGGTCGTACAGGGGTGTGTGAGCCCCGGGCGCGGGGGACGAGCACAGCCTAAGAATGGATGTTTATGCAGGCCAAGCAATACGAATGGCGTGTTCGCGCGGGTCTGTTGCGAGTATCGGGCCTCGACGCGCGATCCGTTGCGCGGCCCCCGGACGGGGCCGTCGTGCGGGCTAGCGCAGGGCGGCCTCGGGCGGCGTCTCCCGCACCTGCCCGGCCCCCGCGACCTCGTCCAGGGAGGCCCCCGGAGGCTCGTCCACCAGGCGCGACAGCACGATCGAGCTCTTGGTGCGCACCACGAACGCCTGGGCCGCGATCCGCTCGATGACCCGCTCCACGTGACGCACGTCCGTGGCGCGGATGTGCACCAGCGCGTCGGCCTCGCCGGTGATCGTGGCCGCCGCCACCACCTCGGGGAACTTCGCGACCGCGAGCGCGATGTCGGAGGGCTTGGTCTTGCCCTGGCAGAACAGCTCGACGTACGCCTCGGTGGTCCAGCCCAGCGCGCGCGGCGCGACCCGGGCGCTGAAGCCCGTGATGACGCCGGTATCGCGCAGCCGGTCGACGCGGCGCTTGACGGCGGACGCGCTCAGCCCGACGTGGTGCCCGATCTCCGCGTAGGTCTGCCGGGCGTCCTCCACGAGGGCGGCGATGATGGCGCGATCCAGCCGGTCCAGTTCCACGGGCCCTGTATACCGCCTCGCCCCGTCACGGCGCGACGCGGCCGGGTGTCGGCGCGCCGCGCGCGATGACGGAGCTTCGGCGCGTCGCGCGACATGACGGGACATGCGGCAGACTAGGCGCCGCGCGACGCCGTCAGCCGCGTCCGCGTACGCCGCCGGAGGGTTGTCCATCGATGAGCACAACGCGCTTCCCCGAAGGGTTCGTGTGGGGAGTGTCCACGTCCGCCTACCAGATCGAGGGGGCGACCACCGAGGACGGGCGCGGCCCGTCGATCTGGGACGTCTTCCCCGGCGGGCGCAACGGCGATCCGGCCTGCGACCACTACCGGCGCCACGGTGACGACGTCCGGCTGATGAAGGACCTGGGCATGGCCGCCTACCGGTTCTCGGTGAGCTGGCCGCGCGTCATGCCGACGGGCCGGGGCCGCGTCAACGGCCCCGGGCTGGACTTCTACGACCGGCTGGTGGACGAGCTGCTGGCCGCCGGCATCGCCCCGTACGCCACCCTCTACCACTGGGACCTGCCCCAGGCGCTGGAGGACGAGGGCGGCTGGACCTCCCGCGACACCGCCCACCGCTTCGCCGACTACGCCCGGGCCGTCCACGACCGCCTCGGCGACCGCGTCGGCACCTGGTTCACGATCAACGAGCCGTGGGTGGCGGCCTTCCTCGGGTACGGCGCCGGCGTCCACGCGCCCGGCCGGCGCTCGGCGGCCGAGGCGTTCACCGCCGCGCACCACATGCTGCTCGCCCACGGGCTCGGCCTGGAGGCGCTGCGCTCGGCGGGCGTCGGCAGGGCCGGCATCGTGCTCAACCTCTCACCCGTGCTCACCCCCGGCCAGCTCGGCGACCTGGACGCGCGGCCGTCCGAGGAGGACGCGGCGGCGGTGGCGCGCATCGACGCGCTGAACAACCGGCAGTTCCTGGAGCCCGTGCTGCGCGGGCGCTACCCTGCCGACCTGCTGGCGCTCGTCGAACGGACGGCCGGGCTCGGGCACGTCCACGACGGCGACCTGGACCTCATCGGCCGGCCGATCGACCTGCTGGGCGTCAACTACTACACCCCGACCGCCGTGCAGGCCCGGCCGGGCGCGGCGGCCGACCCCGCCTTCCCGGGCAGCGAGGACGTCCTGTTCTGCAGCGTGCCCACCGCCGTGACGGCCATGGGCTGGCCCATCGTGCCCAGCGGGCTGACCCTGCTGCTGCGCCGCCTGTCGCGTGAGTATCCCGAGACCGAGATGATGATCACCGAGAACGGGGCGGACTTCGTCGACGTGCTGACGGCCGACGGCATCCACGACGTCGAGCGGACGAGCTTCATCGAGGAGCACCTGCGCGCGCTGCGGGTCGCCCTGGAGGAGGGGGCCAAGGTCCGCGGCTACCTCGTGTGGTCGCTGCTCGACTGCGTCGAGTGGGCCGACGGCTACCGGCGCAAGTTCGGCCTGGTCCACGTGGACCTGGAGACCCAGCGGAGGCGGCTGAAGGACAGCGCCCTGTGGTACCGCGACGTCATCGCCCGCAACGGCCTGCCCGACGGCCGGACGCGGCGGCCCACCCTGGAGACCGTCGCCGCCCGCGCCGGCGTCTCCCGGGCCACCGTCTCGCGGGTCGTCAACGGCGAGGCGTCGGTCAGCGCCGAGGCGCGCGACGCGGTGCTGCGCGCGGTCCGCGAGCTCGGCTACGTCCCCAACGCCGCCGCGCGCAGCCTCGTCACCCGCAGGACCGACACGGTGGCGCTGGTGCTGTCCGAGCCGCGCCACGGCGGCGACGCGCTGATCGCGGCCATCGTCCGGTACGTCACCAGCATGCTGGAGGGGGCCGGCAAGCAGATCACGCTCATGCTGGCCGATACGGCCGACAGCCGGCGCCGCGTCATCCAGCACGTCGAGGCGCGCCAGGCCGACGGGGTCGTGCTGCTGCCGCCCGACGACCACGGCCCGCTGGCCGAGCGGCTGGCCCGCACCGGTGTGCCCGTCGTGCTGCTCGGCCGGCCGGCCGTGGCCTCGCTCGTGCCGCACGTGGACGTGGACGACGCCGGCGGCGCGGCGGCGGCCACCGCCCACCTGCTGGGCCGGGGCCGCCGCCGCATCGGCATGGTCTGCGGGCCGACCGACCTCGTCGCCGTGCAGGACCGGCTCGCCGGGCACCGCGACGCCCTGCGCGAGGCGGGGCTGCGGCCGCTGCTCGCCCTGGCCGGGCTCGACCGCGAGTCGGGCGCGGCGGCGGCCGGGCGGCTCCTGTCGGACCACCCGGAGCTGGACGCGCTGTTCGCCACCTCCGACGACCTGGCGATCGGCGCGCTGCGCGCGGCCCGCGACCTGGGGCGGCGGGTGCCGGAGGACCTCGCGATCGCCGGGTTCGGCGACATCGACGCGGCCTCCTGCACGACGCCGGCCCTGACCACGGTCCGCGTGCCGGTCGAGGACCAGGCCCTCGCGCTGGCGCGGCTGATGCTGTCCCGCCTGGACGGCCGGCACGCGGGTCCCGTGGTGCTGCCGGCCCGCCTGGTGGTGCGCGACTCGACCTGAGGGCGGGCCGGGGGACGGTCAGGAGGTGGAGAAGGTGAACCAGTTGACGTTGACGAAGTCGGCCGGCTGGCCGCTGCTGAAGGTCAGGTAGACCGTGTGCCGGCCCGTGACCGGAGCGATGTTGGCCGGCACGGTGCGCCAGCTCTGCCAGCCGCCGGTCGAGGCCACCGCGAAGTCGCCCACCGGGGCCGCGCCCAGGCTGTCCAGGCGCACCTGGACGAGGCCGCTCACCCCGGCCGCCGCCCCGGACGCCACGCGCACCTTGACCTGCCGGGCCGCCTCGGAGCCGAAGTCGACCCCGTCGAAGCGCAGCCAGTCGCCGCTGGAGACGCCGCCGACGTTCTGCCCGCCGCCGGTGTCGGTCGTGCCCTCGACCATGGTGCCCGACTGGGCCTGGTAGCCCTCGGCCTGGATGGTGGAGCGGGCGTCCACCCCGCCGGGCGGCACGGTGGGGGTCGGCGTCGGCGTGGGGCCGGCGCCGCCGCTCTGCCACACGGCCACGTAGTCCACCAGCATGGGCCGCCCGGGCACGGTGGCCGCGGTGGGCGTGCCGAACCCGGCCACGCCGTTGGGGAAGGCGCCACCCATGGCCACGTTGAGCAGCAGGAAGTAGCCGGCGTGGCCGGTCATGTCGTTCCAGGTGCCGGCGTCGAGCTGGGCCTGGCTCACGCTGTGGAACTGCTGGCCGTCCACGTACCAGCGGAGCTGGTTGGGGCTGACGGAGCGGTCCCACTCGAAGCGGTAGGTGTGGAAGGCCGACTGGCAGGTGGAGCCGGGGCAGGCCCGGCTGGCGCCGAGCCCGTTGGTCTCCTGGCAGGGGCCGCCGGGGTTGACGCCGCAGTGCAGGACGCCCCAGACGGAGTTGATGCCGTTGACGTTCTCCATGAAGTCGAACTCGCCGATGCCCGGCCAGTTCCAGTAGTTGCCCCGGTACGGCGCGCCGAGCGCCCAGAACGCCGGCCAGTAGCCGAGGGCGGCGTCACCGGTGACGTTCGGCATCTGGATGCGGCCCTCGATGCGCAGCACCCGACCGTCGGCCGGCTTGAAGTCGGCCCGGCGGGTCTCGACGCGGGCCGAGGTCCACTCGCCGGACGAGGCGCGCTGCGGGGTGATCCGCAGGTTGCCGGAGCCGTCGAGGCTGAGGTTGGCGGGGTTGCCGGTGTAGTTCTGGATCTCGCCGGTGCCCCAGTTGCCGGGGCCGCCGGGGTAGGCGTGGCCGGTGTCGACGATCCACTCGGCCGACGGGGCCGAGCCGGAGGGGCCGGTGAAGTCGTCCGACCAGACGAGCGACCAGCCGGACGGGGTGGGCGGGACGGCGGCGGAGGCGCTGACCGCCGCGTGGACGAGCAGGCCGGCGAGCGTGACCAGGGCCGCGGCGAGGGCGGAAAGGCGGCGCCGGTGGCGGCCGGGAAGGAGGCGCGTTGTCATGGTTGCTCCTGGGGGATGCGGGGGCGGAGCTGGACCGGTCCTCAGAGAGCGCTCTCTTACAGTGAGGTAAACATGACATGACGGTGGTGTCAACGTTAGAGAGCGCTCTCACCCTGGCGTCCTTAGCGATCCGGCGTGAACGCGAGCGAGCCGGGGCGGTGCTCACGCACGCGCCCCGGCTCGCCGGACGGAGTCCTGCCGGAGGTCAGCCCTTGTCGGCCTCGCCGGTGGCCGCCTCCAAGGCGTCCTCGGGAGAGGCTTCCAGGTCCTGCTCGGCCTCGGCGCCGGCCTGCGCGGACTGCTTGTCCAGGCGCACCCAGCTCGTCACGCTCTCCACCGCGAACAGCACGAACAGGTAGGCCGTCAGCAGGGCCAGCACCAGCGGCAGCCAGCCGAGCGCCGCGCCCGCGCCGATGAGCAGGAGCCGCAGCTCCCAGCCGAGCCCCGCGTGGAACACCCAGGCGGGCGGCCAGATGCTCTGGCGCGTGCGGTAGACGGTGTCGTAGGTGTGGTAGCCCACCACGTACACGAGCACGAACAGCAGCCACCTGGGCGCGTCGGCCGCCAGGCCCACCGCGATGATGGTCAGGAACTCGGTGCCGCGCAGCAGCGGCGGGGTGAGCCAGTCGAGCCGGCCCAGGTGGTTGCGCGGCGCGGTCGGCAGCACGAGCACGAGGACGACGAGCACGGGCACGAGCAGCATCGGCCCGGACGACGGCAGGCCGATCGCGGTGAGGACGGCGACCGCGACCAGCGCCAGCAGCGTGGCGGGCACCGGGGGCAGGCCCTTGCCGATGCGGCCGGACAGTGCGTGGACGAGGGGCCCGTCGTCGCGGTAGGCGAGCAGGCGGGCGGTCTGGACGCGGCGGCGTTCCTCGTCGGGGTCCGGCGTGGGGGTGGCGGCGGCCTGCGGGTAGGTGATCATGCGAGCGACCTCATGAGGCGTCCGGTGAGGGTGTAGAGGGCGGCGACGGTGCCCCAGATCACCAGCGTGAGGAAGGTGATGCGGGCGTCGAAGAGGGCGGCGGTGATCGCGATGGCCGCGAACCGCTCGCCGATGGGGAAGACGATCATCTTACGCGCCCAGTGGACGGCGCGGTAACGCCCGGCCTTGGACCACATCTTCAGCACGCCCCGGATGCCCTGGCTGCGCTCGACCCGGCGGCGCTCCAGCGCCTTGCGCAGGGGGCGGTCGTCGGGCGCGGTCAGCGGCAGCGTGGGCAGCTGGGCCGGCGGCTTGCGCCGGTTGGCGACGCCGTAGGAGAAGTCGAGCAGGTGGCGCACCGACTGCAGGCCGATGGCGGCCAGCGCGAGGATCCAGATGTCGTCGCCGTTGCCCGACACGACCCAGCCGATCGCCAGGCCGGCGAAGACGACGTACTCCTTGAAGCGGTCGAACGTCGCGTCGAGCCAGGCGCCGAGCACGCCGAACTTGCGGGCGTAGCGGGCGACCTGCCCGTCGACGCAGTCGAAGACGAACGCGAAGTAGATGAGCGCGCCGCCGAGCACCATCCACGGCCGGTCGCCGGTGGCGAAGCACGCCGCCGCGAGCACGCCCAGCGTGATCGAGATGAGCGTGACCTGGTTGGGCGTCAGCCCGCGCCGGGCCGCCCAGCGGGCGATGAAACGGGAGTAGGTGGAGACGAAGTAGGTGGTGAAGAAGCCGTCGGCGCCCTTGACCGCGTTGTTGAGCCGGGCCCGGTCCTCGTCGTAGCCGGACATCTCGGCGACGGCCTCGTCGGCCTCCTGCTGCGTGGACACCCGGCGGAAGTACAGGTCGCGCCGGCCGCGCACGCCGACCGACACGCCCTTGCGCACCAGGCCGAAGACCAGGAGCTGGACCAGGTCGTCGTCCTCGCCGAACAGGTGGGTCATGCCGGCCATCTCGCGGCACGCCTCGGCCAGGACGGCCGCGTTGCGGGTGCTCACGTGCAGGGGGCCGAGCGCCACCATGTTGGGCCGGGTCACGGCGTGGTGGGCGGTGCCGACGGAGACGATGCGGGACTTGCCGGCGCGGGCGCGCACGGGCAGCCCCTCGAAACGCCGGAGGCCGATCTCGGGGTCCGCCTCGTCGACCGGGACGATGTCCTCCTGCGCCTCGTCGGTCGCCTCCGGCCTGGGCTCCTTGGCGATGAGGGCCAGCGCGCCGCGTTTGGTCTTGGTGATCTGGTAGATGAGCTCGTCGTGGATCACCGAGTTGGCGGGCAGGATGAGCAGGTTCTCGGTCGCGGACTCCGCGACGTCGGCCAGCGCGCGCAGGGCGGCGGCCACGTCGTCGGACTCGATGGTCGCCGGCCGCGGATCCAGGGACAGGATCTGGCTGCGCAGTCGCTCTGCCACGGTCGGGCCGCCGGGCAGTGCCGCGAGCCTCAGGCCGGTAGGAGCGGTGTCGGGGCCGGGCGAAGAGCCCAGCAGGACCACGCGGGTCATGACTCCCTTTCGAGGCGGTTGCGGGGGGATGAACTACTAGGGGTATTGCGGGGACAGGCGTCTGAGTCTAATGAGAGTCGCGCAGAGTCGCGTCACCGACGCGGTCCCGTAACAGAAAGACCGTGCGGCCATAAGATGGGCGAGTGAGTCTCTACCGTGACGAAGGCGTGGTTCTGCGCACGCAGAAGCTCGGCGAGGCCGACCGCATCGTCACCATCCTGGCCAAGCGCACGGGCAAGGTGCGCGCCGTCGCCAAGGGCGTGCGCCGCACCACCTCGCGCTTCGGCGCCCGGCTGGAGCCGTTCACGCACGTCGACCTGCAGCTCCACACGGGCCGCACGCTCGACGTCGTCACGCAGGCCGAGACGATCCGGCCGTACGGCGAGGCGCTGGCCTCCGACTACCCGCGCTACACCGCGGGCACGGCGATGCTGGAGACTGCCGACCGGCTCACCCACGGCGAGAAGGAGCCGGCCCTGCGGCACTTCCTGCTGCTGGTGGGCGGGCTGCGCACGCTGGCCGAGGGCGTCCACGAGCCGCGCCTGGTCCTCGACGCCTACTTCCTGCGCTCGCTGGCGGTGGCGGGTTACGCGCCCGCGCTCGACGCGTGCGCCAAGTGCCGGGCGCCCGCGATCAGGGCGTTCGCCATCGTGTCCGGCGGCGTGGTGTGCGGCGCCTGCCGTCCGGCGGGGGCGGCCGTACCGGCGATCGAGACGATCGGCCTCATGACGGCGCTGCTGCGCGGCGACTGGGCGACGGCCGACGCGTCGGAGCAGCGTCATCGGGGCGAGTGCAGCGGCCTGGTCGCCGCGTATCTCCAATGGCACCTCGAACACGGAATACGCTCTCTGCGACACGTCGAAAGGGAGCCAGTGTGAACGTCCGACCGCCGACCCCCCACCCGTCCGGCGCCACGCCGCCGCCGATCCCCCGCGAGTTCGTGCCGCGGCACGTGGCCATCGTCATGGACGGCAACGGGCGCTGGGCCAAGGCTCGCGGGCTGCCCCGCACCGAGGGCCACAAGGCGGGCGAGGCGTCGCTGTTCGACGTCATCGAGGGCGCGCTGGAGCTGGGCGTCCCGTACCTCAGCGCGTACGCCTTCTCCACGGAGAACTGGAAGCGCTCGCCCGACGAGGTGCGCTTCCTCATGGGCTTCAACCGCGACGTCATCCGCCGGCGCCGCGACGAGCTGAACGCGATGGGCGTGCGGGTGCGCTGGGCGGGCCGTCCCGGGCGGCTGTGGAAGAGCGTCATCTCCGAGCTCCAGGCGGCCGAGGAGATGACCGAGCGCAACCGGAAGCTGACGCTGCAGTTCTGCGTCAACTACGGTGGGCAGGCCGAGATCGTGCAGGCCGCGGTCAGGCTGGCCGGCGACATCGCGGCGGGCAGGGTCAAGCCGTCGAAGGTGGACGAGAAGGTCTTCGCCCGCTACCTCGACGAGCCGGAGATCCCGGCGGTCGACCTGTTCGTCCGTTCATCGGGGGAGCAGCGCTTCTCCAACTTCCTGCTGTGGCAGTCCGCCTACGCCGAGATGGTGTTCCTCGACCGGCTCTGGCCCGACTTCGACCGCCGTGACCTGTGGGAGGCGTGCGAGATCTTCGCCAAGCGCGACCGGCGCTACGGCGGCGCCATCCCCAACCAGGTCTGAGCGTCCGGAGGACCGGGCGCGCGTGGGGCAGGACGCCGCGCCATGGATGCGTACGTGATAGATCCGATCGGGCGGGTCGAGTCCGTGGGCAGACCTCAGGCGCGGCGGCGGGCGCGGTAGGCGGCGACGTGCATGCGGTTGCCGCAGGTGCGGCTGTCGCAGTAGACGCGCGAGCGGTTGCGCGACTCGTCGACGAACACGCGGTCGCAGTCGGGCGCCGAGCACGTGCGCAGCCGCTCCCACTCGCCCTCGACGAGCAGGTGGGCCAGCGCCACCCCGCAGTCGGCCGCCAGGTGCTCCGACAGCGTCGCGTCGGGCGCGAAGTAGTGGACGTGCAGCGGATGGCCGTCGTGCTCGGTCAGCCGCGGCGTGATCCGCGTCTCGGAGAGCAGCGCGTTGAGCTGGCGCACCGCGGACGGCTGGTCGGGCGCGGTGAACACCCGGTGGAACGCCTCCCGCACCAGGCGCACCTGGCCGAGGTCGCGCGGGGTGAGCGTGGTGATGCCGCTGACCTGCCGCGCCTCGACGAACGCCCGGAGCGTGGCGAGGTCGGCCAGCCGGTCATCGCCGCCGGTCGAGGGCGAGGTGTTGACCAGCTCGACGACCGTGGCCAGCGAGTAGACCATGTCATGGCCAAACGGCATGTTGACTCCTGTCTGGCGCCCATTCTAGCGTGGACGCAGCGTATCTCTAGTCTGCGCGTTCGGGGGTCATACGTGAGCGGACACCGCCGCATCGTGCTGGTCGCGATCGCCGGAGCGCTGATCATCTCGACCTCCGCCCCTCTGGTCAGGCTGGCCGACGTCGCACCCGCCACCTCGGCGTTCTTCCGATGCGCGTACGCGGTGCCGCCCATGGCCGTCCTGGCCTGGCGCGAACGCCGCCGGCTCGGCCCGCTCGGGCGCCGGGCGACCGGCATCGCGTGGGCGGCCGGCCTGCTGTTCGCCCTCGACCTGCTGTTCTGGCACCACACCATCGCCTACGTGGGCGCGGGCCTGGCCACCGTGCTCGGCAACCTCCAGGTCTTCATCGTCGCGTTCGCCGCCTGGGCGATCTTCCGGGAGCGGCCGTCGGGGCGGCTCATGGTCGCCACGCCGGTGGTGTTCGCCGGGGTCGCGCTCATCTCGGGCCTGTTCGACAGCGCCGCCTACGGCTCCGACCCGCTGCTCGGCGCGCTGGCCGGCACCGCGACCTCGATCTCGTACGCCGGGTTCCTGCTGCTGATGAAGGGCGGCTCGCAGCGGGCCGCCGGGCCCCTCGCGCACGCCACGGTCGTGGCCGCGCTCGCCATCGCGGCGCTGAGCCCGGTCTTCGGCGGGGCCGACCTCGTCCCGGCCTGGCCCGCGCACGGGTGGCTGCTGCTGCTCGCGCTCGGGCCGCAGGTGATCGGCTGGTCGCTGATCACGTACACGCTGCCGAGGCAGCCGGCCGCGCTCACCGCGCTGCTGCTGCTCGTGCAGCCGCTGACCACCGTGGCGCTGGCGGCGCTGACGCTCGGCGAGCGCCCGTCGCCGCTCCAGCTCGCCGGCTGTGCGGTGATCGTCCTCGGCGTCCTGTACGGCTCGCGCGGCGCTCAGCCGGCCCGCACGGAGGCCGAGCAGGACGCGCAGGTGCCGAAGACCTCGACCGTGTGAGTGATCTCGGTGAAGCCGTGCTCGCCGCCGACCGCCTCGGCCCAGCGCTCCACGGCCGGGCCCGCCACCTCGACGGTGTGACCGCAGCGGCGGCAGACCAGGTGGTGGTGATGGTCGCCGCTCGCGCACGCGCGGTAGACGGACTCGCCGTCGTCGGTGCGCAGCACGTCGACCTGCCCGCCGTCGGCCAGCGCCTGCAGGGCGCGGTAGACCGTGGTCAGGCCGATCTTGGCGCCGTGCTGGCGCATCTCGGTGTAGACGTCCTGCGCGCTGCGGAACCCCTCGTTTCGGCGAAGTGTGTCGTGCACGGCATCGCGTCTCGTGCTCATCGAAACTCCTTGAGGCTGGAGACCCCGGGCTTCAACCCCTGGGCAGGATAGCCGGACACCACCCGCACGTGCTTCATGCGAAGTGGGTGATTCTTGCGTGGGTGATTCGTCAGAATGGATCTGTGAGGACGGCGTACAAGTGCCGGGCGTACCCGACGCCTGAGCAGGCCGGCGTGCTGAATCGCACGTTCGGGTGCGTACGCGTCGTCTGGAACCGCACCCTGGCCTGGCGGCGTGCCCGGTACCGCACCGAGCAGGCGAAGACCGGCTTCGTCCAGGCGAACGCCTACCTCACCGCGATGAAGGCCACCGGCGAGCTGGCGTGGCTGAACGAGGTGTCGTCGGTGCCGTTGCAGCAGGCGATCCGGCACCAGCAGGCGGCGTTCGCGAACTTCTTCGCCGGACGCGCCCGGTATCCGCGCTACAAGTCCCGTACCGGACGGCAGTCGGCCGAGTACACCCGATCGGGATTTCGTTACCGTGACGGGCGGCTGTTCCTCGCGAAGACGGACGCGCCCCTGGCGTTCACCTGGTCCTGGCCCGACGTGGACCCGGCCTCGATCGACCCGACCACGGTGACCGTCTCCCGGGACCCGTGCGGGC
>NZ_JABWGN010000022.1 GCF_013363975.1 Nonomuraea montanisoli
TAAGTGGGGCTCGATCAAGGACCATTCCTCGTCGGTGAGGTCTCCACGCGCCATGCCCGATGGCCTACCAGGACCGTCGGCCATACCGCAGGCAATCCCTCTGATCTCAACTCCGTACAGGCCCTAGGAGGGCCGTAGATGGCTGAGGTGGAAGCCTGCTCATTCTGCCCACCATCGACCCGGGACAAGCCGAGCAGACCCCAAGCCCACCCTACGGCTCATCGGCCAGGTATCGCAGCGGGGCCGGCATCGCGCAGGCATTGCCGCTAGTCCCGTGGCTCACAGATCAGGAGATGCTCCTCAGATTCGGGAGCGAACGCCCAGCTGCCGAACCGGTCTCCGGAAGCCCAGCCCACCAGCCACTCGGTCATGGTCTCCTGGACCGGCGCATCCTCGTCATGATGACGAGCGACGATCATGATTGGCCATTCCTCAGGCTTACCTACGGTCATCCAGCCCATGGCGTCACCGTCGATGGTGCTGCCCCACTGGAAGAAGCCGCCTGGCTCCGGCCACATCGCGAGCCGGAAGTCTTCAGGCGAGTCCTCCCGGAGATCTCGGTAGTAGTCCATCCACTCCGGGATACGAGCGAACTGCTCGTCAGTGAGTGTCCGAAAGTCGGAAACCCAGAGCCATCGGGCGAACTCGCAGTCTCCGTATCGTTCGATGAAGGCGATGTAATCGGGCGGAAGGCGGAGATCGAGAGCTCGGAAGACCTCATCCCAACCGCGGGTGCCGAAGATCGGTGAGGCGGGCGGGGGAACGAGGGAGCTGAGGCGATCGAGCGCTGTCGGGTCGTAGGCCATGGGACCGACGGTAACCACGTGCACTGTCAAAACTGTGCCTCCGTCAGTGGCGCTCCAGTGCCGGGATGATCATCGCGCCAGATGTCAGAGCCGTAGGCACCTGAGGCCCGCCGTCAACCCGGGACAAGCCGGGCCGATGGTGATCGAGCCGTCCTTCAGTTCGGTCGTGGTGCCGACGAGGCGGGGCGGTGCCGCCTCCAGGTCCACGTGCCGCCGCCGGAACGCGGCCGACTCGCCCCATCGCAGGCTCGCGAAAGCGGCGACCTCCACCTGTTGCACGCCTCCCCGAAAGGGTCCGGGCGGCCTGCTCGTGCGAGCGCCGACCACATCGCCGACGACCGGCGACACCTCCTGACCGAAGGCATGCAGGCGTACCAAGAACGGCGGTACCGTCACGGCTGCACGATATTGCGCACTGGCGATCTCGAGGCGTGGATCATGGTGTGGAGAAGTCGTGCAAGTGATGTGGAGGTGTGTCGGTAGAGCTGGTCGCGTCTCGCCTACGGCCACAAAATGCCTCCATGCGTCCCGCGGCGAAGAGCACCCACTGGGCCAAGTGGACAGTCATCATGGCATTACTCGGATGGCTTGTGCTGACCATCGTTTCCTACCTGTCGTTGCCGATGTTCCAGGCGATCTGGTGGTTCAGCAAGCTCGTGACCGCGGCGGCCTGGATATGGGCCGCTCTATGGTCCTTCACTGCGATGATGGCCTACCTTTCGCTCAAGGTTCATGTCCGGTCCTTCGCCGTAATGGTGATCATGGTTTTTCTGGGCGCGGTCATCTTCAGGATTGACTGGCAGACCCTCTACATCGACAGTCAGTTCTGGCTGCACCGGGATGAGTTCGCCGCTCTTGTGGCGGAGAACGCGAGCGGCCGGCCACTCACGGTGCCATGGTGGATGGAGTACCTGTCGATAGACGGCCAGGTGCGACAGCAAGGAGAAGTTCTCTACCTCCCTGTGTTCGAAGACTCCTGGCGTTCGGAGAGCGGCAGCGGAATCGCCCATCTACCGGCCCCGCCGACCTCCAGGACAATCGTCCAGACCGCCGCGGGTGACCTCGGCACCCCCGTACGAGAGCTGGGCAACGGCTGGTGGTGGGTGGAATAGAGCAGACGCGGCGGCAGCCTTGCGGATCTTGTTGCGAAGCTCAACGGATCAGTTCGGCCGGGCCGCGCGGGTCGCCTATCCCTGACATGATCCAGCACATGCGAACTCGGCTGTTCTTCGTGCGCCACGGGGATTCCTTCCACAAGGAAGAAGGCGTGATAGGCGGCCCGAAAGGGTGCCGCGGCCTTACCGATGCCGGACGCCGACAAGCCGCACGACTCGGCCGGCAGATCACCGCTGAGATCGGCAGCGACAAGACGACGATCTACTCCTCACCCCTGCCACGAGCCGTACAGACAGCCGCCGCAATATCTACGGCCAGCGGCCTGCCCTCATCACAAGACTGCGGGCTCTGCACATGGCACACGCCGCCAGAGGCGGACGGACTGACCCACGCGGAATTCCGCCGCCTCGACATCGAAGGCGGCGGCATCTACCGCCCTTTCCAGAAAGGCAACGAGAGCTGGGCCGAGATGGTGACGCGTACCAGTCGCACCATCACCGACCTCGCCCATCGTCACCGTGGCGAAACCGTCGTCATCGTCTGCCACGCGGAGACGGTCGAAATCTCGTTCAACGCCCTGGGACTGCTCCCGGTCTACCGATCCTTCGACCTTGAGGTGTTTCCCGCCTCGACAACAGAATGGGTCACCGACCAGGACCCGACACAGTGGCCGCCGCCCAGATGGACACTCGTTCGGTTCAACGAAACCCCGGCCACCGGCGGGGGCGCTTCGGCTGCGGGATGATCGCCGGCCTGCTACGGCTCATGAAAGGCTTCCCCGGACGGGGACGATCCGGTCCGGCTCGCCGAGGCCGGAGGTGTCGATCCAACCCCGGCCGACCACATACCCCGCTTCCACAAGACGGTTGCGTTGACCGGGCGGCGCCAGCTCACGGTTGTACATCCGCGACAGCTTCTCTCCCGTCTGCGAGAAGAGGTAAAGCGACGCATAGACCTGGCCGGCGTGCAGCCATTCATACCGCACGACAGGACAGCCGATGATGGCCTCGAACCAGTCCGCCGCCTTCCCCGCCAGCTCCTCAGGGTCACCTGATGCCTCCATCGCGAGACTGGTGGGAGTCTCAGGCAACGTGAAGTCCTGATGGTCAAGCCTGTCGCCACGAAGACGATCACCTTTGAGATGAACGCCCACGGTCATAAGTCCCAGATTTTCCTGAGGCGCATCAATCACGAGACAGGCGACGAACGGCAGGTCCAGTTCGGGCAACACCAAGCGACTATCGACTGGATCCGCCGCCCACGTCACCGCGCGTTCCCGCAGCACGGTGACAAAAGCATCCTGGACCTCGTCCAGTTCCTCGTCACATTCAAACCAGTCGTACTCTTCCACAGCACTCACCGTAGATCAGCATGTTCTGAACGCACGATCGTCCGCCTGGCGGTGGCTGGTGTGTGGGCTTGCCCTTCAGCGAGCCGACTCAAGAGAACGGAGCGTCACGCGCTCGCCCTACGGCGTGTCCCGCTGCTCGATCGCGTTCCACAGGACGGATATCGGCGGGGCGTCCGGTGTGGATCGGTTCTCGAATTCGTCGAGGAGGGCGTCGATCCGTCGGTCGAGTTCGGCGCGGGTCTCGGCGTCGAGGTGCAGGATCGCGCGCCGGGTGTGCCGGCTGGGGGTCGGGCCGCTCTCGACGAGTTCGGCACGGTGGGCGTCGACGATGGCCAGGTCGATCTGCGCGGTCAGTTGGTCCGCGTCCGTGCCGAGGTCGAGACGCCAGGTCGCGCCGGTGGCGCGATAGGGGCGTTCCCATGCTCCGTGTTCGCCCTGGCGGGGTGGATCGACGGTGAGGAAGCCGGCGTCGGTGAGGGCTCGTACGCGGCGCAGCAGGGTGGCCGGCGAGACGCCGAGCCGCTGTGCGAGCTGCTGGTTGGTCTGTGACCTCTCCAGGCAGAGGCGCAGAATACGCCAGCTCAGCGGGTGTGTCAGGGCGCGCAGATCCTGCGGGGTCGCCCGCCGGCGCGGTTCCGGTTCAGCCATCGACAGCGTTGGGTCAGCCATTGACAGCAGTATAACCGATGTTCATTATTAGGATCGATTTCACTTTGTGGAAGTGATCGCAAAGGACGGTGGCATGTCGATCGAGGACATCAAGGACTATGTGGCGCGTAACCGGGCGCGCCACGAACAGGAGTTGGCCGACTGGGTCGGGGTGCCGAGCGTCAGTGCCACCGGGGAGGGCATGCCGGAGGCGACCGCACACGCCAAGGGATTGCTGGCCGCGAGCGGGCTCGCGCCGCGCGTCGTCGAGACGGGCGGCTGGCCGTTGGTGACCGGTCACGCGGCGGGTCCCGAGGGCGGTCCGCACGTGGTGATCTACGGGCACTACGACGTACAGCCTCCTGGCCCGCTCGATCAGTGGGACAGCCCGCCGTTCGAGGCCGCGATCCGTGACGGCCGGATGTACGGGCGCGGCACAGGCGACAACAAGGGCCAGCATCTCGCGCAGTTGCTCGCCGTACGCGCGCTGCTCGCGAGCGATGAGGGGCTCCCCTGCTCGGTGACCGTGCTGCTCGACGGCGAGGAGGAGATCGGCAGCCCGCACCTCGCGGCCACGCTCGCGGGGATGCGCACGGACCTCGACGCGGACGTCGCCCTGTGGAGCGACGGGCCGGTTCACGACAGCTACGAGCCGACGGTGTTGCTCGGCGTGCGCGGGGTGGTGAGCTTCGAGATCACGGTACGGGGCGCGGACAGCCCGTTGCACTCGGGGAACTGGGGCAACGTCGCGGCCAACCCGGCGTGGGAGCTGGTGTGGCTGCTCTCGACGATGCGGGCACCCGATGGGCGCATCCTCATCGAGGGCCACGACGCCGGCACCACGGCGTTGACCACGGCCGAGCGTGCGGCACTCGACGCGCTGCCCATGGCCCCCCAGGAGCTGCTCGCCGGGGTCGGGCTCGACCGCATGGACGCGTACGGCGATGCCGAGGTCAACGAGCGGTTGGCGTTGCCCACCTTCGCCATCAACTCGCTCACGTGCCTGGACGATCAGGAGCACCTGCCGGTCATCCCGTCGGTCGCGATCGCCCGCTGCGACATGCGGCTCGCCTGCGGACAGCGGGCCGCCACGGTCGTCGACGCGGTGCGCGAGCACGTGGCGGCCCGGCTCCCGCACGCCGAGGTCGTCTTCGGTGCCGCGATGGAGCCCTCGCGCACCTTGCCGGACGCGCCCTACGCGCAGGCGGTGCTCGACGGGGTGAGCGCCACGGCGGACAAGCCGGCGCTGCTCGCGCCCGCGATGGGAGGCAGCCTGCCGATCGCGGGCATCACCGACGGGCTCGGACTACCCTGCTATGGCATTCCGCTGGCCAACGTCGACGAGCGCAACCACGCTCCCAACGAGAACTTCGAACTCTCCCGATTCCATGAAGGCATCGTGACCGCGGCCGCGGTCCTGCGCAGCATCGGTGGTACAAAATGACTGGCAAGTGGCGGCCCGTGGCCGCGGCATCGGTCGGGAACGCGCTGGAATGGCTCAGCTTCACCGCGTACACCCTGGCCGGCAGCACCATCGCGGAACAGTTCTTCCCCAGCAAGGACGAGAAGAGCTCACTGCTCCTGGCATTCGGCACCGTCGCGCTGGCCTATGTCATCCGCCCGGTCGGCGCGCTCGTGCTCGGCGCCTACGCCGACCGCGCGGGCCGGATGCCCGCGCTGATGGCCTCCATCCGCATCATGGTGCTCGCCACACTGATCATCACGTTCCTGCCCGGCTACGACACGATCGGTGTCGCCGCGCCGATCGCCATGGTGCTCGCGATGCTGCTGCAAGGCTTCTCCGCGGGCGGAGAGTTCGGCAGCGCCACGGGCTACCTCGTCGAGCAGAACGCCAACCGGCGCGGCTTCATGGCCAGTTGGCAGGGCGCCAGCCAGGCGTTCGCCACAGTTCTGGCCACCCTGCTGCTCGCGATCACCAGCAGCACCCTGACTGACGCGCAGTTCGCGGCGTGGGGCTGGCGCGTTCCCTTCGCGGTCGGTCTGCTGCTCGGCCCCGTCGGCTACTACATCCGCAAGAACCTCAGCGAGACACCGGAGTTCAGCCAGACGCGCGACACCCACCGGCTCAGGCAGCCGGTGGCGGAGACCCTGCGCTCGCACAAGACCAGGATGGCGCTCTGCATCGGGATCCTGGCCGTGTCCACCGCCTACTCCTATCTGATCACCTACATGCCGACGTACGCCATCCGGCAGTACGATCTGCCCGCCTCGGCCGGCTTCACCACGGTGATCATCACCGGCTCCATCATGGTCCTGATCGCTCCGCTCGCCGGCCACGTCTCCGACGTCATCGGCCGGACCAGGATGCTCGTCATCGCGGCGGTGGGCGTCGCCGTCTCCGGCATCCCGCTGTTCCTGCTCCTCCAGGCCGCGCCGAGTTTCACCACGATGGCCGTCGTCATGACGCTGATGGGGCTGATCAAGCCCTGGTACACCGGGCCCCTCGCCGCCCGCATGGCCGAGCTCTTCCCGACCTCGGCCCGGGGAACCGGCCTGTCGATCAGCTACAACGTGGGCGCCGTGATCTTCGGCGGTCTCACGCCGGTCGCCGTCACCTGGCTGCTCGCAGCCCTCGGCACGCCCCTCGCGCCGGCGTTCTGGCTCGTCGCGCTCGCCGCGCTCTCGCTCGTCTGCGTGCTGGTCAGTAACCGCTACGTCCAGAGGACGAGCCCGATCAATCCGACGAGTCAGCACGAGATGGCGTGAAGGTGGCGGCGCTGCCGGCTCCGGCCCGCGCCGCGCTCCCATCTCGCGCGGCGCGGGTGTAGGCAGGGTGGCGGGCGACGGTGCCGGGTGGCTGCGGCGTCGCGTCGCCGGTCAGGGCCCGTACGAGCCGGTCTCGTACGGCGCTCAGCTCGGCGATCCGCTCCTCCAGGACCGCGACCTTCCTGGTCACCGCTTCCACACTGGGCGGACAGACCGGCCCCAGTGAGACTTCGCCGTCGTCCAGGCAGGGCAGGAAGTCGCGTACGTCCTGAGCGGTGAAGCCGTTCGACAGCAGGAGCTGGATGTTACGGACCTTGGTCACCGCTCCGCCGTCGTACTGCCGATACCCGTTGGAGGCGCGTACCGGCTGCAGCAGGCCCTGCTGCTCGTAGTACCGCAAGGCGCGGACGGTGACGCCGCTCGCTCGCGCCAGCTCCCCGATCAGCACTGTCCGAGTTTATGCCTTCTGCCCCGCCGCCACGGAGAGGCCGCCGTCGACGCGAACCACCGTGCCGGTGAGGTACGCGGCCTCGGGGCGCGCCACGTTCACGATCCACCAGGCGATCTCGGCGGGCTGGGCGACACGTCCGAGCGGGATGCGTTCGACGAGTCCCTCGCCCGCGGCGGCGATCTGCTCCGGGGTGAACCCGGCGTGGGCCAGCACGGGTGTGGCGGTGATGCCGGGGGCCACGGACACGACCCGCACCCCCTTGGGGGCGAGCTCCACTGCCCAGGTGGCCGTCAGGAAGTCGAGGGCGACCTTGGTCGAGCCGTAGACCGAGTTGTCCGGCCAGCCGCCCCAGGGCGGATTGGAGGAAACGTTCACGATCGTCCCCCTCGCCGCGGCCAGGTGCGGCAGAGCGGCCTGGGCGAGGAAGAGGGGAGCGAGGAGATTGATGGCGATCTGTTCTTCGGCGCTGCGGCGATCGATCGTCCCGAGAGCGGCGGGCCGGGTGATCGCCGCGTTGTTGACCAGGACATCGATGCGGCCCAGCCGCCGCATCGCCGCCTCGACGATCCGTTCGGGTCCGTCGGCCGCCGCGCCGTCGGCGGGGAAGGCGCTGATCGAGGGGTGCGCGGCAGCGGTCTCCTCCAGGCGGGCGGGGGTGCGACCGGCGATGAGCACCCGCGCGCCCTCGGCGGCGAACTGGTGAGCCGCGGCACGGCCGATCCCCGTGCCGGCTCCGGTGATGACCACGCCCTTGCCTGCGAAGCTGCCCGAGATGCCGTTCATGAGTGTCCTCTCTCCGTAGGACTCCGTAGGTGAGTGGACGTGAGGCTAAAGGCTGACCTGGGCGTCAAGGTCAAAGGCGAGAAACTCGATGGCGATCCGCTGACGGTCGCCGACATGATGTCCCGATGCACAAGGCAACCGCCTACCACGACGCGCTCGGCGACCATTTCGCCCAGCACGCCGATACGAGCCCCTACAACGCCTACACCGACAGACCCGCGATGCTGGAACTCGCGGGCGATGTCTCCGGGACCAGGATTCTGGACGTCGGCTGCGGGGCAGGCCATTACGCCGCCGAACTCTCGGCCCGGGGCGCCCGAGTGGTCGGGATCGAGGGCAGCGCCACGCTGCTGCGTCACGCACAGGCGCGCGTGAACGGCCACGCGGAACTGCTCCTCCACGATCTGGAAACGCCACTCGACTTCGCCGACGACGCGTCGTTCGACGGTGTGGTCTGTGCGCTCGTGTACGAGCACGTCAGGGATCGGATGCGGCTGCTGGGCGAGTTGCGCCGCGTCCTGCGACCGGGTGGATGGCTCCTGATGTCGACCACTCACCCCACAGCCGACTGGCGCCACTTCGGAGGCTCGTACTTCAGCCACGACTGGCGAGACCTGCCTCTGGGAGACAGCGGGCTCTCGATCCATTATCAGCGCATGCCGTTGGAGACCTTCCTGGGCGAGCTGTTGACCGCGGGATTCGTCCTGGAGCGACTGGTCGAACCCCGCCCCGTCGCCGGCCTGCGGGAGATCGACGAAGCCGCCTACGACAAGCTTCACCGAGCGCCGTCCTTCCTCGCCGTGAGGCTGCGGCGTCCCTGATCACCGTCCGTCCTCACCACCGCCGGATCAGGCATGCGTGGTCCCTTGGGCAGCAGGAGCGGGGTGGCGAGCAAGAGGACGCCGGAGATGGTGATCGCCGTGAGCGGGCTGGTGAGTGTCGCGAGGACGCCCCAGATCGCCATGAGGGCGGCCTGGGCGAGTCTGCTGCTGATGCTCCATGCGGTGAGGACTCGCGCGGTGTGATCGGCGGGAGTGCGTTCCAGGCGCTCCGTCGCGTGGATGGGGTTGAAGACGCCCATGCAGGTGATCAGCAGGCCCTCGACGACGATGACCGTGAGCAGTCCGGGGACGCCCGGTTGGGTGAGGGCGAGGCCGAGCGGGAAGAGGGATCGCAGCCAGCCGGAAACCATCATGACGCGGTGCCGGCCGTGGCGGGCGGCCAGGCGCGCGGAGAGCCGGGCGCCGACGAAGCCGCCGACGGCCGGCACACCGAAGGCGAGGCCGTACTGCAAGGCCGAGAAGTGGTACTGGCCCAGCAGGAGGACGGCCAGGAGCGGGACGGTGGCCATGATCAGACCGCCGACGGTCACGGAGTTGAAGAACAGACCGCGCAGTACGCGGTCTTGGAGGATGAACCGCCAGCCGTCGAGCAGATCGGCCGCGCGCATCCGGGTGGCCGGGTCGCGAGGCGCCGCGACGTCGCCGCCACGGATGCGGAGCACTCCGAGCGCGGACAGCAGGTAGCTGAGGGCGTCCGCCGCGACCGTGACGATCGGGCCGAGCAGCCCGATGAGCGCCCCGCCGAGCGGCGGTCCCGCCGCGGTCGCCACCCACGCCGTGCCCTCGAACCTGCCGTTCGCGACGAGGAGCTGATCGCCGCGAACGAGGTGCTTCAGGTAGGCGCCGGAGGCGGCCGTGAAGGCGATGCCCGCGGTTCCGGTGATGATCGACACGACGAGCAGCTGGCCGTACGACAGCAAGCCGAGGAGGTACGTGATCGGGACGCTCGCCATGGCGACGAAGCGGACCAGGTCCATCGCGATCATCACCGGGCGTTTGGCCCGATGCTCGACCCACGGCCCGAGCGGGACGGCGACGACAGCCGCGACCGCGAGCCCGGCGGCTTCCAGGAACGAGACGGCGAATGCCGGCGCATGCAGAACCTGAACCGCGATGAGCGCGAACGCCCCGAAGGCGATCCACGTGCCGTATGTGCTGACGGCGTAGGCCGACCACAGCCAGCCGAAGCCGGACCCCAATCTCGCGCGCACGTGACTCCTTGGCGACAACCGAATGTTTGGCGGCTCGCATCACACCAGCCACCTGGCCCGCGGATCAAACAACCGATTCTCGGCAAGCCACAACGATCGGTTGGGTACGAATATGCTGGGGCGGTGGACACGGAAGCGGTGCGATCGTTCGTCCGGGCGGCCGAGGTCGGACAGTTCCAACACGCGGCCGACGAGCTGGGCGTGACCCAGCAGGCGATCTCGAAGCGGATCGCCGCTCTGGAGCGCGAACTGGAGGTCCGCCTGTTCACCCGTACCGCCCGAGGGGTCGAGCTGACGCTCGACGGCCAGGCGTTCCTCCCGCACGCACGGAGCATCGTCGCGGGCGTCGATCGCGCCATCACCGCGATCAGGCCGGACTCACGGGCTCTGCGGATCGACGTCCTCGGGTTCCGGAGCGGACAGGCGATCCTCCTCCACGACTATTGGCGGTCGCATCCCGACATCGACCTCGACGTGGTCACCGTGAAGGCCGCCGACCCTCAGGTGGCGGTCGCAGCCATCCGAGCGGGCGACATCGACGCCTCGTTCCGCACCGTCATCGACCCGGCCGGGCTGCCCCGTGACCTCGAGATGATCCATGTCCTCGACTTCCCGCTGGAGCTCCTGGTGGGCCCGAGACATCCGCTCGCCTCCGCGCGCACGCTGACACCGGCCCAGCTGCGCCGGCATCGGATCTGGGTGCCGGGCATCGCACCACGCAGCGAATGGGCCGATTTCTACGACCAGCTCGCCGGCGCCTTCGACCTTCGCATCGACGGGGCAGGCCCGCACTTCGGCGTCGAAGCGCTGCTCGACACCCTCGCGGAGTCCGCGGACGTGGCCACCCTCGTCAGCTCGCGCGACCGCCTCGTCTGGCCGGCGAGCTACGACCTGCGCCGTATCCCGGTCGTGGACCCGGTGATCGTGTACCCGCAGTCGCTCATCTTCCCCAGATCGAATCCGCACCCCGGACTCCGGGCGATCATCGACTACTTCCGGAGCCTGGCGACTGCGCCCGAGACGGCCTGGCTTCCCTCTTGGGCGACGCCGCGCCGCGACGATGGCGACCAGCGGTTCCAGCCGGGAAGCACCGGGTCGTCGCGGCTGTCGTAGTCGCTCGCGCCATGACATGATCCATTGCCGGCGGGCCGGATATGAAGGGGTCTGTTACATGAGTGCAAAGGCGTTGGCGTTCGCCGCTTTCCTGCTGATCGGCTCAGGCATTCTCACCGGCCTCCTCCCCGTCACCTCGGGCGGAAAGGCATGCGGATCGGCTTTCGTCGCGGTCATGCCCGACGAGGAACAGATCGGGACGGCCGGGTGTGACGACGTCCGGAACCTCGTGAGGATCCCGGCGATAGTCCTCATGGCGGCCGGTGGTGCCACTGTCTGCGCTGCGGGTGCGACACGTTGGCGCGTCAGTCTGACAAGAGGCTAGGGCATCCTTTCGCCATGAAAGGCGCATGCAAATCTTGGTCGACTGTTCCGCCTTGGCCGTCTGGATGGCAGTGACGAGGGCGTCAGGGTCGCATGGGACGGTGCGGCGCGGGAGCTCAGGCCAGGTCCGTGGGCAGTTTGGAATAGACGTACATGTCGCGGCGCTGGCCGCCGATCTCCTGCCAACTGCGCAGCAGTCCTTCGCGAACGAAGCCCGCCCGCTCCGCCGCCTTCCACGACGGCGCGTTCCACGGCTCGACATGCAGTTCCAGCCGCGGAATCCTCAGGTGCTCCAGCCCCCATGACGAGATCGTCCGCAACGCCGCGCAGGCGATGCCCCTGCCACGGGCCGAGCCGGCCACCCAGTAGCCCACCGAAGCGCGCCCGTGCGCCCCCGGCCACAGTCCGATCTGGCCCAGAGCACGATCGTCGCCGGCGTCCGCGATCGCGAACGAATACCCCACCCTTTCGACGGCCCTGCTCCACTGCCGGCGGACGAAGGCCGCGCCCTCCGTGTCCGAATAGCTCGACGGCACGCTGCTGATCAAGGGAATGTACGGATCCCCGGCGGCCTCTTCGACCGCCGCGATGTCCGCGAGCCGCCACGGACGAAGCACGAGCCCTTCACGAGCCGGAAGCCGCGGTACTACGAGCGCATGGTCCATGGCCACCCATCCTGCCAGGGAGGACGACCACATCCCCAGTCGTAGGTGGGCGTAGTCTGCCTCGGTGACCACACCAAGGGCCTCCTGGCGCAACACGACGCACGACTGGGCGAGCAGCGTGGACGTCGAGCACCTCTCGCGGATCCGCCGGAACCCGGCCGTGTACGCGCCGGGCGGCGTCCGGCACCTGCTCCTTGAGGTCCTCGCCTACGCGGCTGACGAAGCGGAGAGCAACGACGGGGGGCACTGCGTCGTCACCCTCCACCCCGACGGCTCGGTGTCCGTGGCGGATGACGGACGCGGCACCGACACCCGCGTCGACGATCACGGTCAGGTCGTGAAGAAGCCCGTGATGGCGTCGAAAGACCTGCGCTTCTTCGACACTCCCGACGCTCAGCCGCTGCCCGACGGCCATCCGCGCCGGGGCATGTCCGTCGTCGCGGCGTTGAGCGTCTGGCTCGTCCACACCAACCGGCGCCGAGGCGGGGCCTGGACCCAGCGCTACGAGCGCGGCATTCCCGTGACCGGTCTGACGCCGATCAGCGATGACGGCACGACCGGGACAGTCGTCCATTTCCTGCCCGACGAGCGTCTGGGCGCGTCGAGTGACGATCCGGCCGTCGAGCTGACCGAGATCGCCGGCCGGTGGGGGATGTTGTCGGTCGAGGTGGACGACCGCCGCGCCCGTTGACAAAAGGATGGCGACGCACCTGGGACGCCTGAGATCATCCGATCATGTCGGACGGCGCGTCAGGACGGTACCGAGCAGGAGAGACGGCCCTGCTGGCCGTCGTCAAGGAAGCCGAGCCACTGGTGGGACCCTGGCGGCAGCGTTTCGACTCCTTCGCCGCCTCCGGAGTCCCCGCGCACGTGACCGTGCTCGTGCCGTTCCTGGACGTCGATCGCATCGACGCCGCGGTGACGGACGAGCTCGGAGCACTGTTCGGCCGGCATGCCCCGTTCGCCGTCCGGTTCGACAGCTGCCGGCGATTCCCCGACGTGCTCTACCTCGCGCCCGCGCCCGACGCGCCGTTTCGCGCGCTGACCGAGGCCGTCGTGGCGCGATGGCCCGAGGCTCCGCCCTACGGCGGACAGTTCGCGGAGGTCGTCCCGCATCTGACCGTCGCCCACGGCCGGGAGGCGCACGTGCTCGACGAGGTGGAGGCGGCGCTGACAGCGGGGCTGCCGGTGACCGCCGACGTCACGTCCGTCAGCCTCTTCGCCACCGACGGCGACCGGTGGCATCAGCGCGCCGAATTCCCGCTGCTCGGCCCGACGCCGTTCTGACTCCGGCACTCCTGAACGGCCGGGCCGAGTGGCCTACGCGCGCTTGAGGCGGTGGAGCCCCTGGCCGGGGCGCCAAAGGTCGATGACCATGGCGGATCCCTCGATGTGCGTGAGCACGACCTCGCGGATGTCCGCCCGGAAGAAATGGGAGTCGCGGAAATCATCCGGGCCGAAGCCGCGCCCGGCCAGCATCGGCGCGATCCGGTCGCGGTCGGTGACCTCCACCGCGTACCCGGACAGCTTCGTGTCACCCGCCTTCGTGTCACCCGCAGGGGTGGCGGAGTCGTCGGCGCCGAGGAGCACCGGAGGGCCGTGCAGGGCGAAGCGGGGGTCACGCCGCAGGTCGCGGGCCTTCAAGGCGCCGGGCATCGATCCGAACCACAGGTCGTCGTCGACGATGTACGCCTCGATGCCGCTGACTCGCGGCGAACCGTCCTTGCGCAGGGTCGCGATGGTCTTGTGCTTGTGCGACTCGAACGACTCCCGGACGCGGTCGGCGAACTCCGGCGCCGATTCGGTGACTTCACGCCAGTCGGCCATACAGTCTCCTGCTTTACGGTCTCGGACAACCGGCTCAGCGTGTCATAGGGGACCGACGAAAAGCCGCGCCCGGCGCGCACTCCGGCCGGCGCCGGTCAGCGCCACCAGTCGTCGAGCGGGGTGACCGGGACGGTCCGCTTGTGCCGGGTCGCGAGGAAGACCGACTCCACCTTCGCCGCCAGCTCCGGTGTGACGTCCACACCCTCCAGATAGTCGTCGATCTGGGCGTACGTCAGCCCGAGAGCCACCTCGTCGGGCAGCGCGGGCCGGTCGTCCTCGAGGTCGGCGGTGGGCACCTTCTCCCAGACGCTCGGCGGTGCGCCCAGCTCCTGCAGCAGGGCGGCGCCTTGGCGCTTGGTCAGCCCGGTCAGCGGGGTGACGTCGGCGCCGCCGTCCCCGTACTTGGTGAAGAAGCCGGTCACGGCCTCGGCCGCATGGTCGGTGCCCACGACGAGCAGCCCGAGCTGCCCGGCGATCGAGTACTGGATCACCATGCGTTCACGGGCCTTGATGTTGCCGCGCACGAAGTCCCGCAGGTGGGGCTCGCCGCCCAGCAGCTCCCGCAGGCCGAGCGCCGTCTCGGCGCCGGCGGCATCGGCGCTCGGCTTGACGTTCACCGTGATCGACCGGTCGGGCCGGATGAACTCCAGCGCGATCTGCGCGTCGTGCTCGTCGGCCTGCACACCGTACGGCAGCCGCACCGCGACGAAGGTGGCCTCGTGTCCCTCCGCGCGCAGTTCCTCACTGGCGAGCTGGCACAACCTGCCGGTCAGCGTGCTGTCCTGACCGCCGCTGATCCCGAGCACATAGCCCTTGGACGGGGTCGATCGCAGGTAGTCCTTGAGGAAGTCGACACGTTGCCGGATCTCCTCCTTGGGGACGATGGTCGCCTTGACGCCAAGCTCGGCGAGGATCTGCTGCCGTAGGTTCGCCATCCACGTACTGTACTGACCGGAAAGCGGATGCTTCGGGCCGGGGCCCGCGTTGCGGCGTCAGCCGGTGGGCACGTCCACACCGCTCATCGGCGGGCGTTCCTCCGTTGCGCGTACCTGGATTTCATCCAGGACAGCCGCTCCACGCGCGCCAGCCTGTGGCGCCGCCTTCCGCAGCCGGCGGTCGGTCAGTCGGCGTCCGGGATGTAGGTCAGGTTGAGCACCCCCGTCTGGAACGTCTCGGACCTGACCAGCTTCAGCGGGTGGGTCGGAGTGTCCTCGAACAGCCGCCGGCCGCGCCCGACGGCGATCGGGTGGACGAGCAGGTTCAGCTCGTCGAGCAGCCCGTTGGCCAGCAGCCACCGCACGGTCGTCGCCGACCCGGACATCTGGATGTCGCCGTCGGTCTGCTTCTTGAGGTCACGCAGCCCGGCCGCGACGTCGCCGTTGATGACGGTGGTGTTGTTCCAGTCCGCCTTCTCCAGCGTGTTCGACACGACGTACTTGCGCATGTCGTTGAGTGACCGGGCGACGTCCTGGTCGTCCTCCGCCGTCGTCCAGTACGCGGCCCACTCGTCGTACAGCCTGCGTCCCATGAGCATCGCCGCCGCGCTCTGCATGCCCGCCTCGACCACGGCCCCCATCTCGTCGTTCCAGTACGGGAAGTGCCACTTGTCCGGTGACTCGACCACGCCGTCCACGGAAATGAAGAAGTTCGAAATGATCTTAGCCATCGCTCCGCTCCTCGCTCGTCGGGATGATGCTGAGAGGCTAGGCGGGACCGGACGGTCAGGTCTTGTACAGAAGCGACAGCGGCTCCGCCGCGTCGAGATCCTTCAACCGCGTGGCGGTACGGCCGATGTAGCGGGTCAACGACCTCGCCAGATGCGGCTGGTCGAAGTACCCGAGCCGATGGATCACGTCCTGGGTCGGCACGCCCTCCCGGATCAGGACAGCCGCCCGCCTGGCGCGGTCGATCTGCCGGATGGCGCCGCGGGTGAGCCCGGTCGCGGTCACGAAGCGCCGTTGGAGGGTGCGTTCGGACACGTCCGGCGGCGACGCGTCGTGAAGCGCGGCGGCGACGACCGGATCGCGTTCCACGATGCCCTCGCGCACCATTCGCCGTACGAACGCCTCGGCGTTCTCGTAGTCGGGGAGCCGCCAGGAGGAGCCCTTCAACCAGAACGACCTTGGCGTCACATCGGGGATCTCCGCGGAACCGTCGACGAGCCGGCTGATCGGAAGGTGCGGCATCGAGGTGCCGAGCGAGAAGAGGATGCCGAAGAACGTGGCGCCCTCGGGGACGAGGGCCTGGCTCGCCTTCGACTCGGGGCCCAGCACGGCCACGCTGACCTTGCCGCGGTGCTGCCAGAAGACGAGATCCCAGTGTGCCGCCGCGATCGACGTCATCCGGCTCACGTCGTGGCTGGTGCTGCGCCACACCCGTTCGACGTACGGCGAATCGGACGGTCGGCTCTCGACCTCCAGGCCCATCCGGGTCGTTCCCCTCAGCTCTGCCGGCTTTCGCCGACATTCTCATGATGCGCTCCGGCAGTCGAGCGATGCGCGCTCAGGTGGTTGAGAAGGAGCCGCAGGAGGGCCTCGGGTGCTTCCAGATGCGGATCGTGTCCCGTCGGCAGACACACTTCCCGTACCAGCCGCGACTCTCGGGTGACCTTCTCGAACTGCCGTCGCACCCAGGCGCAATAGGCGTTCCAGGCGGGAACGAGATGGTCGGGGAACACGGCCGCGAAAGCCGTGGCGTCACCGCTGACGACCAGGACCGGACAGCGCGCGGCACGATAGGCGGCGAACAGGTCCAGGGCGTCTATCTCGCGCATGACCTGTAGAAAGGACTCGGGAAGTCCTCGGCCCATCCGCTCCAGGAACGCGGTCATCTCCCGGCACGCCCGCGCCGCCGTGACGTCGTCCAGGCCGGAGAACTGGCCGGGCCGCGTCGGATTTCCGTGCCCGTCGAGGTTGACCGCGAGCGGGCACTCCGGATGTTCTCCGGCCCACAATGTGGCGACCATTCCGCCGAGGGAATGTCCGACGACCGCAGGGCGATGGAGGGCGAATGCCTCCGCGACCGCGGCGACGTCTTCCAGCGCTTTCCGCCATGACCACGGAGCTGCACCCGATTCGCCGTGGCCGCGAAGGTCCATCGACACCGGGCGGAACCCGTTGCCGGCGAGAAGCCCCGCCATGACGTCCCAGTCCCGGCGCGTCCGCCCGCCACCGTGCAGAAGGAGGACGTCCTGCCCCTGCCCTCCGTGGTCTTCCGCCACGATCGGCACGTCACCGATCACGAGCCTTCGGGCCGCTCGCACGTCCGCCCCCCTCACTCCACCGTCCGCTCTCCGTGACAGTGTGGACAGCGCGGCGGGATGCCCGCCACACCTTTCCCTCAAGTCCCTCAGGGTCCCTCAGGCGTTCGGAAGTCGCCGGGCTCGAAGGGCCGCATCGCCTCCGGCATGGGGGAAGCCCTGAGGAACGATCAGGATGACAACCCCAGGTCTGATATCCCACCCCGAGATATCAAACCGTGGTCCGACGCGCCACGCCGACCCCTTCCAGCATCGTGAACGGCATGTTGAAGTCACTCGCGATGGCCCTGGTCCTGGTGAGCTCCGGAGGCGGGACGCACGCCCAGCCCACCGCCGACACCCTCGAGTGGAGCGCCTGCCCCCATGACAAGATCGGCATGAAGTGCGCCGACCTCCAGGTCCCCGTCGACTGGAAGGACCCCGACGGTCGCAAGATCACCCTCAAGCTGGGCCGCCTGGCCGCCACCGGCACGTCGGAGGGCGTCGCCCTGGTCGCCTACGGCGGGCCGGGCGGCCCCGGCATCGCCCTCACCCAGTCGCTGTCGAGCTGGTGGACGGACCTGCGCAAACGCATGGACATCGTCACCTGGGACACCCGCGGCTACGGCGAGCAGTTCCGCGGCCTCAGCACCGGCCTCCCCTGCCTGTGGACCCGCACCCCGATCCCCGACTTCCCGCGCGACGACGCCGACCTCGGCCGGCTGTCCGACACCAACCGCGGTCAGGCGGAGGTCTGCCGCCAGGCCGATCCCGTGCTCTTCGCCACCATGAGCTCCGCCGACCACGCGCGCGACATGGAGGCCATCAGGAAGGCCCTCGGCGGCGCCCAGCTCAACTACTACGGCGCCTCCTACGCCGGCTTCTACGGCCAGGCCTACGCCCGCCTCTTCCCCGACCAGGTGCGCACCATGGTCCTCGACGGCACCTGGAACCACAGCCCGGCCGACTGGAACCACGAGCTGGACGAGATGGCCAAGAGCAACGAACGCTTCCTGACCCGCTTCTTCGACTGGTGCGCCACCAACGGCTGCAAGGACATCCCCGGCACCTGGCGGGCCCTGGTGGCCAGAGCCGATCGCACTCCCGTCCCCGCCACGAAGAACGTCGCCTACACGGGCCGCGACCTGCAAGCCCTCGCCATCGCGTCGGCCCGGCAGGGCAGGACCGCCTGGCCGGCGCTGGCCCAGGCCATCCGCAAGGCCCACGCCGGTGACGCCTCCGCCTTCGTCCCCGCCGGCGGCGCCCGCTATCCCGACCAGGCCACCGGCGTGACCGAGTGCGCCGACTGGCCCCGCCCCGCCGACCGGAAGGAGCTCACCGCGACCGTCACGCGCCTGCGGAAGGTCGCCCCCGATGCGGGCACGGCCGGCACCATAGCGACCGGCACCCTGCAGTGCATCGGCTGGCCGACGCCCGTCACCAACCCGCCCGCCCCGCTTCCCCGGACGCTTCCGCCCCTGCTCGGCGCCGGCGCCTGGGGCGAGTCGGACGCCGTCGCCAGAGCGATCGACCAAGTCCCGGGCAGCGTCACGATCGCCCATGACGGCCCCGGCCACACCCTCTACGGCGTCAACCCCTGCGCACGCGACCACATCAACCGCTACCTCACCGACAAGACTCTCCCGCCCAAGAACACGACATGCTGACCCCCGGCGCCCCCTACGGCCTCCCGCCTCCGACTCCACGGCCCATGGCGCAACCTTCCGACCGCAGATCATCGAGCGCTGACCGGATCCCCCACCCGGATCCGGCCCAGCTCCAAGGGCACCAGGCGGATACCGAACCATGTCTTGCCGTCCCACTTGCGGCGCCTGGCCAGGGTTCGTAGCGGTTCCTTGCCCTTGACCTGGGTCTCCGGATCGATCGTGGTCACCGCGCATGACCGCCTCCGCCAGCGAGCGGCCTTTACCTGTTTTAAGCAGGTAAATAACGATTTGATCAAGAAACATGGCCGCAGCTTATGTGACATAGCAGCCGCTGCATATAGGCGATTAACGCATTAGCGCATACCTGTATAGATGAGCTTCATTAGCGCCTATCTAACCGAATAACGCACCTACCCCGACATGCCCATGCCTCCCTGCGCGACCGCGAACACGGCCATACCCGAGGCTGCGTTCGCGAAGAGGGCCGCGCCTGAGGCTGCGCGACCGCGAGCACGCTTACACCCACTGCCGCGCGACCGGAGCACGCCGCCTCGCCCCCCTCTCCTCCTCACTCACATGCACATTCGCCGGCCGCACCCCCCGCCCCCTTGGCCCCCGCACCGCGTGCTTGCAAGCACCCGCCTCGCAAGCACGCCACGGCGGCCACGAACACCTAGCCCACCCAGCTGGGCCGTATCAACCGACCAGGAGAGCCCCGCGCACCATGACCGCCTCCGGCGCGCTCACGCCACCAGGTACTGCTCCTCCGACTCCGCGAGTCTCACAGTGCACAGACCGCCGCGTTCGACCTGCACATCCGTCACCTTGAGCTGCGTACCGGGAGCGAGGATGTACTCCTCCTCCCCCGTGAACGCCGAGAACCTGCGGATGCCCACGGCCCTCGCCGGCAGCACCTCGAAGAGGGTCCGCTTGCCGCGGCGGCCGAGGAACGCCTGGGCCACGCTGAGCTTCGACGTGCACGAGGACACGCCCCACCAGGTCACGGTCCGGCCGAGCGGGTACTGCGCCCGCAGGTCCAGCGACACCCCGCGCCACAGCGGCTCCTTGCGGGCCGGCAGACGCGACACGGCCGAGAACAGGAGCCGCAGGTACGGCAGGTACGGGACGACCTGGCCGCGGTCCGGGTTACGGAGGGTCGCGTTGATCTGCCGGTAGAAGGCCGACTCGCACGTGTAGAGGTAGAGCGCCGCGATCTCGTCGGCGGTCAGCTCACCGGGCGCGCCGGCCGCCTGCTTCGTACCGAACTGGTGCGACTGTTCGGCGTGCCAGTCGAGTCCGGACAGCAGCTTGGCCACCGGGCCGATGGCCTCGCGGAAGTCCATGAGCGGGGTGTCGAACACTCCGGTGATCGCGGGAAGGACCAGTCCCTCGTCTTTGACGCTGGCGAGTCGTTCGAGGTAGAGCTGGTGCAACTCCATCGTGGAGGCGATGAAGGCTCCCATCCGGTCGGCGGTGTCCGCGTCCGGTCCGCCGTCCTGGGCGGTGGGCTTGTTCCACCCCTTGCTGGGCAGCCAGTCGATCTCGTCGGCTCCGAGCTCCCTGAGCGCCTCGTTGAGCGTGCCGAAGTGGTCGCCGTCGCAGAAGATGTCGCCCTGGGCGGCGGGGTTGGGGTGGTCGATGTGCCGTACCTCCACCTCGGGGTACTTCTTCTGCAGCCGGAGGACGACCTGCTTCAGGCTGCGGGCGTGCACCCCCCACCACGCGAAGACCACCCCGCGGTCCTGCTCCTCGGCGCTCTGCTTGGCCCTGAGGATCTCCTCGACGATCTTCTCGACGGCCGGCCGCCAGAACGCGGTGTGCTGGTCGGTGCTCATCGCCCCGTCGCTGCTGGCGGTGAGGGCCGCGTTCAGCAGCAGGACGCCCTGGGTGAGCATCGCCTGGAACCACTCCGGCGGCAGCACGGTGTCGTGCTGCTTCAGCAGGGCGCGGATGTCGGCGATGGGCGTCTTCTTGGGGATGCTGTGCTTCCACATCGCCGCGGCCTTGATGATGCAGCGGATGCTGACCACCTTGCCGAACTGGCTGTCCTTCCAGTCGTGGAAGGTGTTGTCGAACATGGCGATGCCGGTGGCGCTCTCGGCCCGGGGATACGGGTTCTGGCCGAAGACGACGACCTTCCACTTGTGCGGCGGGTTCGGCTTGAGCGCCTGGAAGGTCAGCTCCCGGACGGGAACGACCATCGGGCTGCGTCCTGGGCCGATGAACGTCGCCGCGGCCGGCTGTGCCTCGATGACCGGCTTCAACAGCGGTAACCACGGCTCGCCGCCACCGTTGAAAAGCTCGGTGAGGGCCAGGGGGTCGTTGGGGCCGGGCGGGGTGGCGGCGCTGCTGTCTCTCATCATGGGCTCCGTATGGCGAGCCGTGCCGCTGCGGGGCACGGGGGACATGGGGTGGGGGAATTGTGCCGCGTGAAGATCCCGTGCGCGATCTCGGAGCCGGCGTCTCGTTCCTCCGGGAGGCGCCGCTTCGCCGTACAGCCTGGTCCGCGCAGGTCCGTTCAGAGTCGGGGGCGCACGAGGTGAACGCGCGAGCATGGGGGGTGCTGGAACCCGGGGTGCACACGAGCCTCGGCGACGGTCGGAGCCGGGGTGCACACCAGCCTGGGCAACGCTCGGAGCCGGGGCATGGACCAACGTGGGTGTCGCGCGGAGCTGGGGCGTGGACCAACCGGGGTGTCGCTCGGAGCCGGGGCGTGGACCAACGTGGGCGGCGCTCGGAGCCGGGGCGTCCAGGAGCGCGGGCGTCACTCCCCCCGGCCGCGGCCAAGATCTGTTCTGTCGGTGCGCGACGATATCTTCGTCGACGTCGGAAACCCCCATCCCCGCGACCGGAGTGAACCATGATCGTCGACCGTGTGAAGCCGCAGCTCAAGGTAGTGCTGGCGGACGTCAACGCGGAGGTGGTGCAGTCATGGCGGGCGGCGTTCGCCGACACCCCCGACATCGAGATCCACCAGGGCTCGATCCTCGACCAGCACGTCGACGCGTGGGTCAACCCGACCAACTCGCGCGGCCGAATGGACGGCGGGGTCGATGCCGTCATCAAGCGGCACCTCGGGGCTGGGATCCAGCTGCGCGTCCAGCGGGCGATCCGTGACCAGTTCGGGGGGACGCTGCCGGTGGGCAGCGCCGTGTGCGTGTCGTCCGGAGCGGTCAACCCGAAGTTCCTGATCTCGACGCCGACGATGGTGCAGTCGGCGCAGAACGTCAGCGAGACGCTGAATGTGGCGCTGGCGTGCGCCGCCGCGTTCCAGGCCATCCACATGCAGAACGAGAAGGAGCCGGGCAGCATCACGTCGGTGGCGCTGGTCGGCATGGGCGCGGCGACGGGCCGGGTGCCGGCGCGGGTGTGCGCGAACCTGATGTGGACGGGCTACACGCTGTTCAACGACTACTCGTTCCAGGACTACGACGACCTGCGGAAGACGATCAACGAGCAGCTCGACGACCTCGAGGCCCAGCCCGAGGAGACGCGGGTGCGGATCACGCCGCCGGAGTCGCCCCGCTCGCGCGGCTGAACACCCTGACGTCAGCCGTCAGCGAAGCAGTCGGACGCCACACCGGAGTGGCCGGACTTCACCGGAACGGCCAGATGTCGACGGACCGGTTGGAGGCCGGCGGAACGGCCGGATGTCGACGGACCAGCCGGAGGTCGACGGGCCGGCCGCCGAACGCCGGCGGGACAGCCGAAGGTCGACGGGCTGTCCCGCCGAACGCCGGCGGGACAGCCGGAGGTCGACCGACCGTCCCGCCGAACGCCGGCGGGACGGTCGGATGCGCCCGGCATGCGGGTCAGGCGAGCCCGGCCTCGGCAGGAGGTGTGCGTGCCTTTCCCGCGTGCCGGTTGAGGGCGCACGAGCGAGCCCTGCGGGGCGGGCTTGTTCAGGTGGACGAGTCCTGCGAGCGAGCGGGACTTTCGGATGGGCGGGACCCGCGAGCGGACCTTCTTGCCTGCGGCGGCGGACTTGCCACGGCGGGTCTGGCCTCGTGCGTCTGACCTGGCGGGTCAGACCTGGCGGGTCAGACCTGGCGGGTCAGACATGACTCGTTCGACCTGACGGGTTCGACTCGGCGGCTCTGACCTGGCGATGATCCGGATCAACATCGAGGAGACGACGATGGGCGCGAAGGCGCAGCAGGACCCACCACCGAGCGACGCCGAGACCGCCGCGCACATGCGCGACCTGGCCGAGCTGTTCGTGGAGCATTCGCGCGCGGACGGATACTCCTTCGACTGGGACCCGGCGTTCATACACCACCTCGACAACTACTGCACCGAGTTCGTCGCCGCCAAGCCGTCGCCCGAGGTCACGCACAGCGTGATCTTGAGTGCGGGTGCGTACCTGGGTGAGATGATCGTCCGCACTTGCGGGTGGCGATGGGTGTACTGCACCAACGAGAAGGCCGCCGCCGTGGAGAGCCCTGACGGAGTGCGCGGTTATCCGCACAACAAGGTCGCCAAGCGGATCCACGAGGGGACCACGCACGACCTTGAGGCGTTCTTCAAGTACGCCGCCACAGGGGAGGCACCTCGCGGGAGCGCTGCTCGCGTCACCAAGCCTTCGTGGTGGCGACGACTTCGATCACGATCTTGATCGCCACGCCTTCCGCCCAAGGCATCGAGAGGACGGCCGCGGCGCATTCGGCTGCCGAAAGAGAATATTCGCAACGCTTGAATCTTCGAGCCGGTTAAAACGTGCATGCTACGGTTCGAGGTGTGACGGAGTCGACGTTCTCCAGCTCGGATACCGCTCGTCATCGTCGCACGATTTTATGGGCGGACACCGTCGCCCTGTTCTTGCTCGCCGGAACCGGGGCGTTATTATTGCTGAGCCGCGAGACAATGACCGGTGGCATCCTGTCGGCATTGGCGGGCCTGTTCTCGCAGGCATGTGCGGCGGGTGCCGCGGTTGTCCTGGTCGCGGGACTCTGGCGACGGCCCGGCGCACAACCGTCGGGGTTCAGGCTGGCTCCGGCGGACCGTGAATCGCTTGGGCAATGGGCCGCGCGACGGGTCCTGCTGGCACTTTTCTGGAAACTGATGGCGCTCCGCACCGCGGTCAGCATTATTCTTCTCCAAGCAGCCCTGCTGGGCGTTTCCGTGCTCGTTCCCTGGTAGGCGGGCCGCACGGGCATAGCGCCGCACGCGCTGCGCACTGGATTGCGTACGAAGCCCGGAGAATGCCCGGTTGCCGACCTGTTTCTCTGCATCGGGCCATGACAACGTGAGGTCCCCGCGTTCCCCCGCAATCGCGACCGTGTGGCGCGCGGTCAACACGCGGGTGATGGATCAGTTGCCCGACGCGCCGCACGTCCCCCTACGAGGCCGGGTCAGGATTGGCCGGAAGCGACCAGCTCCACCTCGAAACCGTCCCGATCCTCCAGGTAGGCGGCATAGTGCTGCTCCCCACCGGCGTACGGATGACGATCGGCGAACATCAGGGTCCAGCCGTGCGCCGGCGCCTGCTCGACCAGGGCATCGAGCCGGGCACGGCCTTGCACATGGAAGGCCAGGTGGTTCAGTCCGGGGCGGCAGCGGTCGTGCCGGTCGGCGCTGAGCGCGGGTGACTGCTCCATGACCAGATAGGTGTCACCCAGACGCCAGCTTCGTCCCTCGCTCCAGTTCTGGAACTCGGTGTAGCCGAGGGCCGTCAGCAACCATTGCCAGCCGGCGACGGCCCGGGGCAGGTCGGGGACCCAGATCTCGACGTGGTGCAGTGTCCCGGTGACGGGCCCGCCGTCCACAGGTCCGCCGTCCACAGGTCCGTCGTCAGCAGGTCCGCCGTCCACAGGTCCGTCGTCAGCAGGTCCGCCGTCCGCAGGTCCGTCGTTGGCAGGTGTGCCGTTCATCTCGCTCCCCATCGCGATCAGAGGTTCGTCAGGTCCAGTACGCCGACCGTCTGGCCGCCGCTCGTCTCGCCGGTGAGCTGGAACCCCAGTTTCCGGTAGAAGCCCTCCGGCCCGTCCTCGGCCGGCTCCCACGTGACGTACATCTGCCTACCGCCACGACGCCTGACTTCGGCGGCGACCGAGGCGACGGCGAAGCGGCCGACTCCGCGCCCCTGCGCGTCGGGTGTCACGTTGAGACGCCACAGGCCGGACCGGAAGTCGACTCCCTTGCCGTTCCAGTCGATGTCGAGGAACGCCATGAGGAAGCCCACGGGGCTCTCACCGTCGAGGATGAGACGCGGCCAGGCCACCTCCGGGTGGACATAGGCCTCGGCCAGCGACTTCGCCACCGGCGAGACGAAGCGTTCCTGGTCGGGACGGACCTTCACGTCGAGGGCGGCATCGATGTTGGCGGCGGTGATGGGCACGAGCCGGAGGCTTTTCGTCATGACGAGAACGGTAGGGAAGTCACGGGCGAGCGCGCACGTAACTTTCGACAGGGGGGTGGTCGACGATCGGCGGATGACCCGTCCCTGCCGCCGGTGACAGGTTCGCCGTCATGGATACATACTTTCCCGGACGCTGGATCGGCGGCGTCACCCTCGTTCTGGGACCGGTCGTCATGGCGGCCGGATATCTGCTGCGCCAGATGAGCACCATCGTCACCCTCACCCCGCAGCAGCAGGCGTGGGCAGAGGGGCAGCCGTTCGCCGCGTACGGCCAGCTCCTCGCCTACACCTCGGAGCCCGCGCTGCTCACCCTCGCGTACGCGGTGTTCGCGCTGGGGGCGTTGCTGCTCTTCCCCGCCTTCGTCGCCCTCGCCCAGCAGGTGGGGGGGCGCCTCGCCTTCTGGGGCGGCACGTTGCTGGTCGCCGGGCTGTTCGCCCGCCTGTACTTCGCCGGCGCCGACCAGACCGCCTTCCAGCTCACCGAGGCCGTCGGGCTGGACCAGGCGACGAACGCGATCATGAAGGAGTACGTCGACATCGCGTACGGGCCGTGGAGGGTACCGGTCTGGGCGGCGGTCGGGCAGTACGCGGGGTCCCTGCTGCTGGCCGTCGCCGCCTGGCGTTCGCGCCTGTTCGGCGTCGCCCGCGCCGTGATGCTCCTGCTGGCGGGCGGCACCTGGGTGGGGGTGCTGAAGGGCGCCTCGATCCCGGACGTCCTGGTGACCGTCCTGCTCTGCGTGGCGCTGGCGCCGCTGGGGGTGCGGATGCTGCGTGGTCTTCCGCCGGACCGCGGCGCGGCGTCCAGGTGGTGGTGATTCCGTACAGGCCTCCGCAGAATGGCCGGGTGACGGATACGCCATGGATGGTTCTCATCGGGCCGGCGGCGGCAGGAAAGAGCACGCTGGGAGCTCTGCTCGCCGCCTCCACGGGACGCCGGTTCGTCGATGTCGACGAGGTCGGCGGGGCCTACTACGCCGAAGCCGGCTGGACCATGGCCCGGTTACGCGAACGCATTCAGGCCGTCGGCCGGGTGGCCGCCGAACGCGAATGGGAGCCGGCGCGGGCCCACGCCGTGCGGCGGGCCCTGGCGGCTCATCCAGCGGCGATCGTCGCTCTGGGCGCCGGGCACAGCCACTACACGGACCAGGAGTTGTTCGAGGCCGTGCGATGCGCGCTCGCCCCCGTCCCGCACGTGATCCTCGTTCTGCCGTGCGCCCGTCACGACCGGTCGGTGGAGGTGCTTCGCCACCGCAGCATCAGCGTCAAGGGAACCGACTGGATCAATGGGGACGGGCACGATCTCCTCGACGAATGGGTGCGCTGGCCGGGCAACGCGCTCCTGGCCACCGCAACGGTTCACACCGACGGCGAGAAGCCCGTGGAGACCGTCGATCGGCTGCTCTCGATGTGCGGCGCTCACCCCGAGGTGGCTTGATGGCGCGGCGCTTCACGTGGCACAGGCGGCCGAGGCGAAGGCTCATCGTGGAACCGGAGGGCCTGACGTTCGCGTGCCGGCTGGACGGGCGCTGTCCGACCCTCGCGGAGCTCCTGACCTGGCTGGGGCCGACGGTGGAGGGCTACCGGTGGCGGCTGGTGATCGAGGAGATGCTCAGCCCCCGCTACGAGGAGATCGTCGCCACCGCGGAGATCTCTCTCGTGGAGACCGAGTGGCTCGTCGCGATGTGCGGGGACGACACCCAGCTCATCGACGGCGAGCTGATCGCCCACGACGAGGCCGGAGCGCCGGTCGGCCTGACCGTTCTGGCGTCCGACAGCACGTGGTGGACCGTGGAGACGAGGCGGCGAAAGATCCTGGACAGGGTTCGCCGCCTGGTCCGAAAGCGCGGTCTTAAGCGAGCGGCGCGGGGTCGCTGCGCAGCCTGCTGTAGACCCAGCCGTCCCGCCACTGCCCGGCTCGGAACTCGATGGCGCGCAGCACGCCCTCCAGCCGGAACCCCGCCTTCTCCAGCGACTTCTGCTCCGCGATGTTCTCCGGATGCGTGCGCGCCTCGATCCGCTCGACCGGCGTGTGCGTGAACAGGTAGTCGCACAGCATCGTCTGCGCGCGCCAGCCGATGCCGCGGCCGCGCCAGTCGGGCAGGAGCGCGATGCCGATCTCCCAGTACGTCGCGACGCCGACGACGGTCTCGTGCCAGTCCACGAAGCCCGCCGCGGTCTCGCTCCCCTCCACCGCCACCATGAGCCGGCCGTGTTCCTTGCCGAGGTAGCCGTCGGTGGCGAAGCGCCGGGCGGCGGCCTGGGCATCGCGGAAACCGGTCCAGTCGAGCCCGATCAGGCCCGGTTCCGTGGCGAAGCGCCGGAACAGGTCGAGGTCGGCCTCGGTCACCGGCCGCAGCCGCACCACCATGTCACTCGTCATCGAAGGTCACTCGTCATCGAAGCCTCCCGGAAGATCCCACGCCTTCACTCCCCCGTCAGCCCGTCCACCGACTCGCGGATGAGGTCGGCGTGGCCGTTGTGCCGGGCGTACTCCTCCACCAGGTGCAGCAGGATCCAGCGCAGGCTCGGGGCGCGGCCGTCGGACCAGGTGCGGCGGGCGAGCCGGTCCGGGCCGCCGTCGGTCAGCGCCTGCGCCACCAGGGAGCGCGAGCGGTCCACCGCCTCCCGCCAGATGGCGTGGAGCTGCTCGGGGGTGTCGTCGGCGGCCGAGTGCCAGTCCCAGTCGGGGTCGGCCTTCCAGTCCACCGTGTCCCACGGGGGCTGCCGGTCCCGCCCGTGCAGCCAGTACGTGGACCATTCGTCCTCGACGTACGCGAGGTGCTTGAGCATCCCGCCGAGGGTCATCGAGGAGGCGCCGGTGGTCGCCCTGAGCCCGTCGGCGTCGAGTCCCGCGCACTTCCAGGCGAGGGTCGCCCGCTGGAAGTCCAGGAAGCCCAGGACGGTGGCGATCTCGTCGGCCGCGAGAGGGGGCTCGGGGCGGCCCTGGTCGTCGAGGGTCGGCATGGGGGGTGATCATACCGGCAGGGCACCCACCGCATCGCGCCGCAGGTCAGAGGGCTGACACACTGGACGGCATGGCACGTGAGCAGCGCAAAGCCGGCGGCGACGGCTCGGAGCTGGGGCGCTTCCTTCGCGCCCGCCGCACCCAGGTCACGCCCGAGGAGGCCGGCCTCAGGGTCGGCCCCGGTCTGCGCCGCACGCCGGGACTGCGGCGCGAGGAGCTGGCCACGCTCGCCGGCGTGAGCATCGACTACTACATCCGGCTCGAACGCGGCAAGGAGATCCGCCCCAGCCCGTCCGTGGTGGACGGCCTCGCCCGGGCCCTCCAGCTCGATCCCGCGGGACACGAGCACCTGCGCGACCTCGCGATGCGCGCGGTGCGCCACGTCTCCGAGGCGCCGGCGGCGCCCAGCCGTGCCGTGCGGCCCGGGATCGGGCTGCTGCTGGAGAGCCTGCGGCCCAACCCCGCCCACGTGGTCAGCCGTACGACGGACGTGCTGGCCTGCAACCCGGCGGGGCTGCGGCTGTTCGCCGGGATGGAGGCGTGGCCGGCCGCGCGGCGCAACATCGCGCGGTACGTCTTCCTCCATCCCGCGGCCCCCGACCTGTTCGACGACTGGGACGAGCAGATCCGCGCCTGCGTCGGCCGGCTGCGCGCCCTGGCCGGCACCGAGCCGGACGCGCCGGACCTGACCGAGCTCATCGACGAGCTGCTGCTCAAGAGCCCGGACTTCGCCCGCCTGTGGGAGCGGTACGACGTGCGGGCGCACACCCACGGCCGCAAGACCTTCCACCATCCCGACGTCGGCGACCTCACGCTCGGCTACCAGTCCATGCAACTGGAGGGCACGCCCGGCCACCGCCTGGTCGCCTACCACGCCGAGCCCGGCACTCCCGCGTACGACGCGATGGTGCTGCTCGACATGGCCGCGCACGAGGAGTCCTCCTCCCGGGGCCGTGAGGGGACGCCGGTCCGGGACAGCTAGGGTCGGGATCATGGTGGATTGGGTGCGCCTGCGACTGGATGTGGACGGGGTCGACGACGTGGCCTTCGAGCCGTACCTGGAGCGCGCGCACGAGGCGGGCATCGGGCTGACGACCATGGCGGAGCTCGGCGGCGACACCGAGGACCACCGGCGCGCCCTCTACGAGCTCAACAGGACGTGCTCGGCCGACATCCCGGAGCGGGGCGAGTTCTTCGCCTACGAGGAGTTCGTCGCCAGGCGCTTCGACTCGCCCGGCTTCCACCCCGGCGGTGTCGTCCTGGCGGTGCACGACGGCGTGTGGGTCGGGATGTCCGCGACCTCCCTGCACCCGGCCGAGGGCTACGCGTTCAGCGAGATGACCGGCGTGCTCGCGCCGTACCGGGGGAAGGGGCTGTCGCTGGCGCTGAAGCTGCTGGCGATCCGTTTCGTCCGCTCGTCCGGGTACGGGCTGCTCAGGACGTTCCACCACCCGCTCAACGCGTCGGCGATCGCGATGAACCGGCGCCTCGGCTTCACCGACGACCCGGCCTGAAGCCCGCCGTACCGCGCGGGGACGCCTTCGCCGGTTTTCGGCGGGGATTTCGGTCACCTTACGATCACCTTGCGGCCACAACAGGCACTCAATGCCCGTTTGCACCTTCCGCCCCTTGCGGCGCGACCCTCCGCTACGGGAGGATCACTCGTTGAAATACCGCGATGTCCGTGACCCGTCCGGACCGGCGGCCACCCCCCGCACACCGGTGCATGACGACTTGGAGAGACTGTCGTGCAGCCTCAAGAGCAGATCGAGCAGTTCGGCTATCGGCAGGAACTGCGGCGCGGCGTCGGAGCGGCCGACCTCGTGTTCTACGGCCTCAACTTCATGGTGCCGATCGCCCCCTTCGCGATCTTCGGGCTCGTGTACTACCGCTCGGGCGGCATGCCGGTCCTCGCGTACCTGGTCGGCATGATCGCCCTGCTGTTCACCGCGGCCTCGTACGCCCAGATGGTCAAGGCGTTCCCGCTGTCCGGATCGGTCTACAACTACGCCAGCCGCGGCATCAGCCCGGCCGTCGGGTTCATGACGGGCTGGGCGATCCTGCTCGACTACCTGCTGCTGCCGAGCCTGCTCTACCTGGTCGCGTCCCTGGCCATGAACGAGACCGTGCCGCAGGTGCCGGTGTGGGGCTGGCTGATCATCTTCGTGGCCGTCAACACGGTGATCAACCTGCGTGGCGTCCGCATGACGATCAGGCTCACGCGGGTGATGATCGCCGCCGAGCTGGTCGTGCTGGTGCTGTTCCTGGGGGCCGGCATCTGGGCCCTGCTCCAGGGCGCGGGCCACGGGTTCAGCCTCTCGCCGCTGTTCAACCCGGACACCTTCTCGTGGCCGGTGATCTTCGCCGCGGTGTCGGTCGCGGTCCTGTCGTTCCTCGGCTTCGACGGGATCAGCATGCTGGTCGAGGAGTCCACCGGCGGGTCGGCGCAGGTGAGCAAGGCCATGCGGTTCGCGCTGATCCTGGCCGGTGTGCTGTTCATGGTGCAGGTGTGGGTCGCCGCCCTGCTCGTGCCCGACCCCGCCACGCTGCTGAACCACGACACCGGCACCGCGTTCCAGGACGCTGCGGCCGTCGCGGGCGGCGAGTGGCTGCGCGAGCTCACGTCGAACGCCACCGCGATCTCCTGGGGCGTGGCCAACACGCTGGTCGCCCAGGTGGCCGTGTCGCGCCTGCTGTACGCGATGGGGCGCGACCGCCAGCTCCCGTCGTTCCTGGCCAAGGTGTCGGTCAAGAACTCGGTGCCGACCAACGCCATCCTGCTCGTCTCCGCGCTGTCCATCGGGCTCGGGCTGTGGATGTCCTCCCTTGAGGACGGCGTCGACCTGCTCGGCAGCCTGATCAACATGGGCGCGCTGGTCGCCTTCATCATGCTGCACGTGTCGGTGATCGTGCACTACGTGATCAGGAAGCGCTCGGACAACCTGTGGGCGCATCTGATCTCGCCGCTGATCGGGATGGCGATCCTCATCCTCGTCGTCATCAACGCCCACGTCCTGGCGCAGGTGACCGGCTTCGTCTGGCTCGTCGTCGGTGCGATCTTCCTGGCCGGCATGTACGCCACGGGACGCCGGCCCGTTCTGAGTGGCCTCGACGCGAAGGAACCGGTGTGAACCGGCTGCCGCTCCACCAGGACCTCTACCTCATCGCCCACAGCGAGGCCGGCAAGCTGCTGACCCACCAGTCGTCGCTGGCGCTGGGGCTGGCGGGGGCGGTGCTGGCCGAGCTGCTCCTGGACGACCGTGTCGCCGTCGTCCAGGGCCGGGTCACCGTCTTCGAGCGCAGCCGTACCGGTGACCCGATCGCCGACGCCATGGTCGGCCTGATCCCCCAGGACCGGGGGCACGAGGACGTCAAGTTCTGGATCAAGACGGCGGCGAAGGACATCTACGAGCGCACCCGCGACGACCTGGTCGCCAAGGGTGTGCTCGCCCCGGTGACCAAGCGTCGCATGGGCATGCTGCCGTACCTGCGCTACCAGCTCACCGACATCACCTGGGCCGTGCGCGCGTCGTCGGGGGTGCGGGCGGCCGCCGAGAGCTGGAAGGAGGCGGACACGCGCTGCGCCGTGCTGTGCGGCCTGGTGTCCGTGCTGCGGGTGGAGGCGGAGCTCTACCTCAACCAGCCGACCGGCCGGCTCATCGAACGGCTGCGCGCCATCGCCGATGAGGACTCCCCCGAGGCCAAGCTGGTCGTGGACCTCGTGGACACGCTGGTCGCCGAGGCCGCGGTCGCCGTCTACCGCTGACCCCGCGGCGCGTCAGAGGGGCTGCTCCAGGAGGCGCTTCATGGGCCGGAAGCCGACCGCCTCGTAGAACGAGCGGGCTCCCTCGTTGAAGTCCCAGACATCGGTGACCATGCGCCTTCGCCCTCCTGGAGTTCGGCGACGAAGATCCGTGCGGTGTCCTGCCGGAGCTGCCCGGCGAAGCGCGCCGTGAGCTGCTCGACGTCGGGGACGCCCTGGAGCGACGGCACCTCTCGTGACGGGCGTCCACAGGCTGTGGACCGGGCGGCCGCGGCCGGCCGTGCGACCATGGGCACACCGGACGACAGACGGGACGGACGAGCTATGACGGACAAGCAGCCTACGACGATAGGCCGCTGCTACGGCTGTGGCCGCACGTTCGCCTACGACCCCGCGACCGCCACGATGTTCGCCGTCGACCCCGAGACCGGCTTCCCGCCCGGGATGACGGCCTTGGGCTCCGTCCGCGAGCCGAGCCCGGAGGCCGTGGCCCGCGCGGTCGAGAAGCCGGTCTGCCCGACGTGCGTGGAGCAGGCGAAGCGGTTCCTGGAGGACGCCGACGCCCCGCCCCCGCTGAAGCCCTGGCACCGCCCTTGAGTCTCCCGTCAGGGGAGACGGCAAGGTGGGGGCATGGACGGCGACGCGCGCTACTCGATCGGTGACCTGGCCCGGCGGACCGGGCTGACGGTCAAGGCCATCAGGTTCTACTCCGATCAGGGCATCGTGCCGCCGATCGGCCGCACCCCGGCCGGTTACCGCCAGTACGGCGTGGACGCCGTCGCGCGGCTGGATCTCGTACGGACGTTGCGTGAGCTCGGACTGGACCTGCCCACGGTGCGCCGGGTCGTGGACCGGGAGGTCGCGCTGCCCGAGGTGGCCGCGGCGCACGCCGAGGCGCTGGCCGTGCAGATCCGGACGCTGCGGCTGCGGCGCGCGGTGCTGACGGCGGTGGCCAGGCGCGGGTCCACCCCGGAGGAGATGGAGCTCATGCACGCACTGGCCAGACTGTCGGAGGACGAGCGGCGGCGGCTGGTCGAGGACTTCCTCGACGCCGCGTTCGGCGGCCTCGGCGAGACGGACGCCACCGGGACCGAAACCGGGACCAGGGACGGAGACGGGGACGCGACCGGGACCGGGGCCGGGGCCGGCACCGCCGTGGGGGCGTTCGCCGGGATCAGGCGGTCGATGACGCCCGAACTGCCCGACGACCCCGAGCCCGAGCAGGTGGAGGCGTGGGTGGAGCTGGCGGAGCTCTCCCGCGACCCCGATTTCCGCGCCGCGATGCGCCGTGTCGCCGAGGAGCACGCCGCCGGGACGGTGCCCGGCGCCGTGCCCCGGCCGCACGCGGTGGCGGTGGTCCGCCAGGAGGCGGGGCCCGCGGTGGCGGCCGGCCTCGATCCGGCGTCCGAGGAGGCCGGCGCGGTCGTCACCGCGATCCTGACCCGATATGCCCGGCTCTCCCCACCGCCTGGTCCAGCCGCGGAAGAGGACGACGGGCGGCTCCGGAGGCGGCTGCTCGGCCACCTGGAGGCGGTGAACGACCCGCGCCGTGAGCGCTACCTGCGGCTGCTGGCCGTCGTCAACGGCTGGCCGCCGCCCGAGAGCCTGACGCCGCCGCTCGACTGGACCGTACGCGCCCTGCGCGCCCACACACCGGACTGACCAGGTCGAACTCCGCGCGAATTCCGTCCGGGAAAGGCGACCCGGCAGCTAAGCTCGAAGACGCATCCGCGTCCGGCCGACTCCCCACGCGGGACGGCCTGTCAGCGCAAGGAGGGGGCGACATGACCGCCGAGCCACACGAATACGTCAGCGCCCGGACTCCGGAGCAGACCCTCCAGTCGCTCAAGGTCGATCGCAGTCCTCGGAACATCCGCGCCTGTCTGCCCCCTGAGGACCGGGAGAGCTTCGACAGGGACTATCGGCAGGCCATGGCCCGGGCGACGGACGAACTGGACCTGACCCCTGTCAACGATCTGCTGGCCCACTGGTGGCACATGGCGCGAATGAAGGCTACGGGCGAGTACGAAGAGATCGTGCGGCATGCCGCTCTCGTGCAGGAGCATATCGAGCGCGAAGAACACGTCTCTGGACGCCCGCTGCGGGAGGTCCTCGCCGAGCGGGCCGCCGAGCTCGGCGTGGAGCTGGACCTCTAGATGTACACGGTCGGCCATGGCAAGCAGGTCGACGAGCCGGTCGCCGCCCTGCCTGCCGAGGCGCTCGCGGCGTTCCACGAGGTGACGGTGTTCCTTCAGGTCGCCCCGTGGAACGGGCACCCGTTCATGAGGGAGCGTCCCGACTCGCCGATGCGCACCCGAACGTTCGGGGAAGGCGGAGCTGGAATGGTGACTTACCTCATCGTGGAGTACCGCCGCCTGGTGGAGATCATCCACGTCGTCTGGTACGCCTGACGCCGCCGCCGTCCTCAGGTGACGCGGCGGGGCGGGAAGGCGTGGCGGCGGGCCAGGAGGACGGCGGCCAGGGTGGGCACCAGCAGGGCCAGGGTGGTCCACGCGAACGCGCCCGTCCCGAAGAGGTCCAGCAGGACGCCGCCCACCGCGCCGCCGGCCGCCATGGCGGCGTTCCACAGCGTGACCAGCGCCGCCTGCGCCGTGTCGGCCGCCTCGCCGCCCGCGTCACCGGCCGCCGTCTGGAGCAGCGTGGGGACCCCGCCCCAGCCGAGCCCCCACAGCGCCGCCGCCGCGTACACCAGCGCGGGGTTGCGCGCGGCGATCGCCAGCACGAAGGCCGCCACGGCGACCAGGATCGCGGCCGTGATCGTCAGCGGGCGCAGGCGGCGGTCGATGTTCGCCCCGACGAGCCAGATGCTCACCAGCGAGGCGACACCGAAGATCAGCAGCACGAGGTCCACGGCTCCGCCGAGGCCGTTGGCGTTCAGGAGCGTCGCGACGTACGTGTAGAGGATCGTCTGCGCCAGCACGAACAGCAGGGTCACCAGCAGCACGGGCGTGACGCCCGGCACGGCGAGCGTGCGCAGGAGGGCGGGACGGCCGCCGGCGGGTTGGCCGGGGTGGTCGGGGACGAGCGCGGCGATCCAGGCGAGCAGGACGACGGCGATCGCCGTCATCGCCCAGAACGTCACCCGCCACCCCAGCGCCGCGCCCGCGAAGGTGCCCGCGGGAACGCCCAGCGACAGCGCCGCCGGTATGCCCGCCATGACGATCGCCATCGCCTTGCCCTGCAGGTGGACGGGGGCCAGCCGGCGGGCGTACCCGGCGAGCAGCGCCCAGACGACCCCCGCGGCCACCCCGGCGACGAAGCGCCCCGCCAGCGTCAGCGGGAAGGACGCCGAGACGGCGGTGACGGTGTTGGCCAGGGCGAACCCCGCCACGCCGCTCAGCAGCAGGCGCTTGCGCGGCCAGCCGGCCGTGGCGGCGGACAGGGGGATGGCGGAGACGGCGGTGCCGATCGCGTAGACGGTCACGAGCTGTCCGGTCGCGGACTCGCTCACGCCCAGGCCGGCGCTCATGGCGGGCAGGACACCGGCGGGCAGGGTCTCGGTGAGTACGGTGATGAAGGCGGCCGTGGCCAGCGCCAGCAGCGCCCCCAGGGGCAGACGTTCCCCCGGGATCGCGGTGCGGGGCGGGGCGGGCCGCGTGATGCGGTCACTCATGCTGCGTATGCTCGAACCATCACATAGATGTGAGGGTCAAAGCGACGACATGTGAGGTCGGTCACGTGCGGATCGGAGAGCTGGCGGAGCGCACCGGCACGCCGCGGCGGCTGCTGCGATACTACGAGGAGCAGGAGCTGATCATGCCCACCCGGTGCGCGAACGGCTACCGCGACTACGACGAGAGGTTCGTGGACCGGGTCGTGCAGATCCGGGGGCTGCTCGACGCCGGGCTGCCCACCCGGATCATCAAGCAGATCCTGCCCTGCCTGGACAAACCCCGTGTGATCCACTTCAAGGACGCCACGCCGGAGATGCTCGCCACCCTGGAGGGGGAGCTGGACCGCATGAACCACCGCATCGCCTGCCTGACCCGCAACCGCGACGCGATCGAGGAGTATCTGGGAGTCGTGCGGCAGGACAAGGCATCCGGGCCGTCCGCGCAGTCGCCCGGCGGCCGCTGATGCAGCCGCTGCGACCGCTCCGCTCCACGGATCCCCGGGAGATCGCCGGGTACGTGCTGCACGGCCGGCTGGGCGAGGGCGGGCAGGGGACCGTGTTCTTCGGCACGTCGCCGGCCGGGGTGAAGGTGGCCGTCAAGCTGCTGCACGACGGGTTCGGGTCCGGCTCCGAGATGCGGCGCTTCTTCGACCGGGAGCTCGCGGCGCTCCAGCGGGTGGCGCCGTTCTGCACGGCCCGCGTCCTGGCGGCCGATCCCGGCGCCGATCCGCCGTACGTGGTCAGCGAGTACGTCGAGGGGCCGTCGGTGCTGCAGGCCGTGCGCGAGCGGGGCGTGCTGAGGGGCGCCGACCTCGACCGGCTGGCCATCGCGACGGCCACGGCGCTGGGCGCCATCCACGCGGCCGGGGTGGTGCACCGCGACTTCAAGCCCGCGAACGTCCTGCTCGCCGCCGACGGCCCGCGGGTCATCGACTTCGGCATCGCCCGGCCGCTCGACGCCTCCTCCGCCACCGTCAGCGGCGCCGTCGGCACGCCCGCGTACATGGCGCCCGAGCAGCTCTCGGGCGATCCGGCGGGGCCGCCGATGGACATGTTCGCCTGGGGCTGCACGATCGCGTTCGCCGCCAACGGCCGGCCGCCGTTCGGGCACGAGCAGCTCCCGGCCGTCATCTACCGCATCATGCACGCCGAGCCGGATCTCGGCGCGCTGGGCGGGAGGTTACGGGAGTACGTGGCCGCCTGCCTGGCCAAGGACCCGGCGCGGCGGCCGAGCGCGCAGCAGGTGCTGCTGGGGCTGATGGAGGACCGGCCGGGCGGGGCGGGCTCTCCGTACCTGATGACACCCCCGCGCCCGATGGCGCCTCCGCAGCCCCAGGGGGCCGTGAGCACCCCGCCGCCTGGGAGGAAGGACACAACCCGGCCGGGGCAGGAGCGGGCCCGGACCGTCGTCCGGTCGGTCGTCGTCGTCGCAGCCGCCGCCGCCCTGGTCGTGGCGGCGGTCTTCGTCACCACGAACCTCGGGCGAGGCTCCGGCCCGACCCCGTCCCCCACCCCCTCGACGGCCACGACGCCCGCCGCCTCGGCCGCCGGCCAGCTCAGCCGCACGCCGCGCCTCGGGCTTGAGGTCTGGCAGGACGGCGCCGCGAGCCCGCTCAGCCTGTCCGACCTGGACCGGCCGGTCACCACCGTCGCGATGAAGCGGAGCCCGTTCGAGCTGCGCTTCCCCACGCTGAAGAAGGACGAGGCGCTCCAGGTCTGCGCGTGGACCGACGACTCGGTCTTCTCGATCACCGACGGCGGCAAGGTCGCCGACCATCCCTGTTTCCGGCCCGGCACCGGGATCGCCGACTACGAGTACGGCTCCGGACGGCTGTACCTGAACAACGAGGGCCACAACTACCTGGTCGGCACCCGCGTCTCCCACCAGTCCGACACCCAGGACAAGGTCTTCGTCTCCCGGTTCTTCCGCGACAAGGCGGACACGGCGGTGGCGGACCAGCGGCAGGACGTGTACCTGACCGTATTTCGCGACCTCGACGGCGACGGGACGTTCAAGCGGGCCGGCGAGGGCGAGTACGAGTACGTGATCCTGCATTTCCCCACGTGACGCGTGTCCCCTCGCGTACGGGGTAGCGGTGCGGGATGCCGAGAGTCGACAGGATCGCCGAACCGTGGGGCACGCGCACGCCGTACGGGGCCGGGGACGAGTGGCCGGTGCGCGTGGACCGCTTCCTCCAGGAGGGGGTCCGCGAGGAGGACGTGGAGCGCTGGGCGCAGAGCGCGTCGATCCTGCACAGCAACGGCGACGCCCTGGACATCGCGGTCAGCGACGGCCGCATCGTGGGGGTCCGGGGCCGGGCCGCCGACCGGGTCAACCGCGGCCGGCTGGGCCCCAAGGACCTGTACGGCTGGCAGGCGAACCACTCGCCGGACCGGCTGACCAGGCCGCTCGTGCGCGAGAACGGCCGGCTGGTCGAGGCCGACTGGGACACCGCGATGGAACGCGTCGCGGGCCGGGCCAAGGAGCTGCTGGACGAGCAGGGCCCGAGCGCGCTCGCCTTCTACACCACCGGCCAGCTCTTCCTGGAGGAGTACTACACGCTCGGCCTCATCGCGCACGGCGGCATCGGCACGAACCACGTGGACGGCAACACGCGGCTGTGCACGGCCACGGCGGCGGCCGCGCTGAAGGAGTCGTTCGGCAGCGACGGCCAGCCGGGCTCGTACGCCGACGTGGACCACGCCGACGTGATCGCCCTGTACGGCCACAACGTGGCCGAGACCCAGACCGTGCTGTGGGCGCGGATCCTCGACCGGCTCGCCGGGCCGAACCCGCCCGCGCTGATCTGCGTCGACCCGCGCGAGACGCCCGCCGCCCGGGCCGCGACCGTGCACCTGGCCAACCGCCCCGGCACGAACGTCGCGCTGATGAACGGCCTGCTCCACGAGATCATCGCCAACGGCTGGATCGACGAGGACTACCTGCGCGACCACGTGGTCGGCTTCGAGGAGCTGCGCGAGCGGGTGGCGGACTGCCCCGCCGAGGAGGCGGCGCGGATCTGCGACGTGCCGGTCGGCAGGCTGCGCGAGGCCGCCCGGCTGATCGGCACCGCCGACCGGCTGCTGTCCACCGTCCTGCAGGGCTTCTACCAGTCGCACCAGGCCACCGCCGCGTCGGTGCAGGTCAACAACGTCCACCTGGTACGCGGCATGCTGGGCAGGCCCGGCTGCGGCGTCCTGCAGATGAACGGCCAGCCCACGGCGCAGAACACCCGCGAGTGCGGCGCCGACGGCGACCTGCCGGGCTTTCGCAACTGGTCCAACGACGCGCACGTGGCGGAGCTGGCGCGGATCTGGAACGTCGACCAGCTCGCCATCCCGCACTACTCGCCGCCCACCCACGCCATGCAGATGTTCCGCTACATCGAGGAGGGGTCGATCCGCTTCCTCTACGTCTCGGGCACGAACCCGGCCGTGTCGATGCCGGAGCTGCACCGGATCCGCTCGATCCTGGCCCAGGAGCGGTTGTTCCTGGTGGTTCAGGACATCTTCCTGTCGGAGACGGCCGAGCTGGCCGACGTGGTGCTCCCGGCCGCGACGTGGGGCGAGAAGACGGGCACGTTCACCAACGCCGACCGCACGGTCCACCTGTCGGAGAAGGCCGTGGACCCGCCCGGCGAGGCCCGTCCCGACCTCGACATCTTCCTCGACTTCGCGCGCCGCCTCGACCTGCGCGACAAGGACGGGGCGCCGCTGGTGAAGTGGAGCGACCCGGAGGGCGCGTTCGAGGGCTGGAAGGAGTGCTCGCGCGGGCGGCCGTGCGACTACAGCGGCCTGTCGTACGAGAAGCTGCGCGGCGGCAGCGGCGTGCAGTGGCCGTGCGACGACGCCCACCCCGACGGCACCGAGCGGCTCTACGCGGACGGCGCGTTCTGGAGCGCGCCGGAGGTCTGCGAGGACTACGGCCGCGACCTCGTCACGGGCGCGCCGCTGTCACCGACGGAGTACAAGGCGCTCAACCCGGACGGCAAGGCGGTCGCCAAGGCGGCCGAGTACATCCCGCCGCACGAGCCGCCGGACGACGAGTTCCCGTTCGCCCTGACGACGGGGCGCACGCTCTACCACTTCCACACCCGCACCAAGACCGCGCGGGCCCCGCAGCTCCAGCGGGCCGCTCCCGAGGTGTGGGTGGAGATGTCGGCGGCGGACGCCGAGCGGCTCGGCTTCGCCGAGGGCGACCTGCTGGAGGTGGCGACGCGGCGGGGCGGCGTCCAGGCGCGGCTGCGGGTCGGCGGGATCCGCGACGGCGTGGTGTTCCTGCCGTTCCACTACGGCTACTGGGACCGGCCGGACGCGTACGACCCGGAGAAGGGCCCCGACAAGGGCATGGGGCGGGCGGCGAACGAGGCCACGGTCACCGACTGGGACCCCGTCTCCAAGCAGCCGCTGTTCAAGACCGCGGCGGCGCGTGTCTCGCTGGTCGAGCGCGGCAGGGGGCTGCCCGCTCCGGCGCCGACGACCACCGCGTCCCGGCCGGCCGGGCCGGAGGGCGCGGTGCCCGCCACGAGCGGCGGGGCCGAGGCGGAGGCCGAGGAGTCCGTGGCGGCGTCGGGAGGGGCGCGATGAAGCTCGACCTGGTGATCAAGGAGCTGCACCGCTCCGAGAACGAGCTGGCCCACGTCCTGCTGCGGCTCTCGGAGCGGCACAAGACCGACCACGAGACGTACCACGTGGCCCGCGACCTCGTCCGGTGGTGCCACGACCACGTGCGGGAGCTGGCCCGGATCGGCGAGGACTACGGCCTGAAGCTCGACGCGGAGCCGGCGGGCGAGTCCACGGTGGCCGAGCGGGTCCGGGAGAAGGCCGCCGAGTGGCTGGGCCGCCGCAAGGAGCCGGGGCTGCTGCTGCTGGCCGACCTGCGCCACCTGTACCGGGTCGCGTCGGGGGTGTCGCTGGACTGGGAGCTGCTGGCCCAGGCGGCGCAGGGCGCGCGGCGGAAGGAGCTGCTGGAGCTGGCCGAGCGGTGCCATCCGCAGACGCTGCGGCAGGTGCGGTGGGCCAACGCCCGGCTGAAGGAGTCGGCCACCCAGGCCCTCGTGAGCTGATCAGGCCGGGGAACGGGCGGTCCGGCCGCGACGTTGGGACGGGGAAAGGCGGGACACGGACGAGTGGGTGAAGGACTTGGGGCGGGTGCACGTGGACGAGCGCTGGGACGGTGCCGGAGGGCCGCGGGTGCGCAGTCTCGAAACCGGACGGGAGAATCCCGATCGCCGGACCGTGGTCGTCGTCCCCGGGCTCGGAGCCCTCGGTTACCTGTTCGACACGCTGGCCGGGTGTGGCCCGTGGGCGCGCTCGTTCCTGCTGGACGTGCCGGGGTTCGGGCGGCGCCCGCCGTGGTCGTGCGCTCCCGAGCTGCCCGCCGTGACGAAGCTGGTCACGCGGTGGCTGGAGAGCGTGCCGGCCGGGCCGGTGGTGCTGGCCGGGCACTCCACGGGGGCGCAGGTCGCGCTCCGGGTGGCCGCCGAGCGGCCTGATCTGGTCCGGGCGCTGGTCCTGCTCGGGCCGACGTTCCCGCCGAGCCTGCGCACCGGCCCCGGCCTGCTGCTGCCGTACGTCCGCACGACCGGGAACGAGCCGGCGGGCCTGCTCAGGGCGACGATGCCGTACTACCGGAGGGCGGGGCTGAAGGCGCTGGCCCGTTTCGTGCGCACGGCGCAGGAGGACGAGCCGGAGAAGCTGGCGCCGGCCGTGTCGTGCCCGATGGTCGTCGCCCGGGGCGTCCATGACGCGTTCTCGCCCCAGCCGTGGGCGGACCGGCTGGCCGCGGCGGCCGCCGACGGGCGGTCGGTGACCGTGCCGGGGGCGCACGCCTTCCCGTACCAGCACGGCGGGCTGACGGCCGCGCTCATCAGCGGGGCGGCCAAGCGGGCAGGAATCCTCTGAACTCTGGCGGCACGTGGCGGTGGAAGCCGCTGGTCCGCCACGTCTCCCCCGCGGCCGTGACCGCCAGCGCCTCCAGGTCGTCCATGTCCTCCACCCAGTCGCGGGCGGCCTCGCCCATGGCGAAGGCGGCGGTCGCGTAGGCGTCCACGGTCGTGAGGCGGGGGCCGACCAGGGTGACGGAGGCGAGGGCGGTGGCGGGGCGGCCGGTGTGCGGGTCCACGATGTGGTGACCGCGCTCGGCCGTGCCCGAGGTGGCGACCGCCAGGTCGGATCCCGCGACCACGGTCGCCAGCGCACCCCGCGCCGGGCGGCCGGCCGCCGTGGGCGGGGCGGCGACGCCGACGCGCCAGGGACGGCCCGGCTCCGCTTCGGCGCCGAGCCGGACGTCTCCTCCGCCGTTCACGGTGTGCCGGGGCGCGCCCGCGGCCGTGAGCAGGCCGGAGGCGCGCTCGATCGCCCATCCCTTGACCAGTCCCGACGGGTCGAGGCCGGCCCCGGGGGGCCGGGCGGTGAAGTACCCGCCGGTGTCACGCTCGACCCGCGCGCACAGGTCGAGCACCTCGGCCACCTCGGCGGGGCAGTCCGCGAGGCCGAGCTCGCCGCGGCCGAGCCGGCTGACGGGGCTGTCGTCGCGGTAGGTGGAGAAGACGGCGTCCACGTGGTGCAGCCAGGCGACCGCCCGGCCGACGCCCTCCGGGTCGTCCGTCCCCCGGACGTCGAAGGAGAACACGGTGCCCATGACGTGCTCGACGTGCCGCGTGGCGGGGGCGGCGCCGGCGGTCACAGGCCCGCCTGGTCGATGGCGCTCTGGAGGGAGGCGACGTAGCCCTCGCTGGTGTACGTGGCGCCCGAGACAGTGTCGATCCGCGCGCTCTGGGCGGACAGCGTCTCCTGCCGGAGGACGGGCAGGGCGCGCTCGTTGATCTCGATGTCGCGGTGGTTGGTGTCGGGCGCCTGGAGCACCTCGATGCGGGTGATCTTCTTGTCGGCGACGGTGATGCGCACCTGCACCGGGCCCCACCGGGTGTCGGCGGCGTCACCGGTGTAGGTCTGCCCGCCGGAGGCGGCGGTGTCGCCGGACGTGCCGGAGCGGCCGGCCGGGGCCTGGGCGACCGCGGCCGGAGGCGTGCCGGCGCCGGTGATCTGGTGCGGTTTGAACGACAGCAGCAGCACCAGGCCCGCGGCCGTGACGACGATGGCGAGCAACGCCCTTCGCATCGGGACTCCCCCTGAACTCCTGGAACTTCCTAGAACGTGAACGACTCGTGGTGGACGCGACGGGCCGGCACCCCGGCGGCGCGTACCGCGGCGATCGCGGCCCGCGTCATCGCGGGCGGCCCGCACACGTACACGTCGTGGTCCGGCAGGCCGGGCGCCAGGCGGGCGAGCACGGCCGGGTCGAACAGCGGCTCCGCGTCGTCGCGCGGCCCGGTGGAGAAGAACAGCCGGGCGCCGCGGGCGACCGCGATCCGCTCCAGTTCCTCCCGCAGCACCAGGTCGGCTTCGGTGCGGGCGCGGTAGAGCAGGGTCACCTCGCCGGGCAGCGTCTCGAACAGCGCCCGCAGCGGCGTGATCCCTACCCCGCCGGCGATCAGCAGCGCCTTGCCGCTGCGGCGCAGGCGGCCGGTGAGCCCGCCGTACGGGCCCTCGATGACGACGGGGGTGCCGGGCCGCAGCCGGGTGAGGGCGGCGCTGTGGTCGCCCAGCGCCTTGACCGTGATCCGCAGCGTCCCGCCCGGCGCGGCCGACAGCGAGTACGGGTTGGCCGACCACCACAGGTCCCGGGTGAGGAAGCGCCAGCGGAAGAACTGGCCCGGCTCGGCCCGCAACCGGTCCAGGCCCCGCCCGGCGAGGTGGACGGACACCACGTCGGGCCCCTCACGGGTCACCGCGGCGACGCGCGGCCGGTGCCGCAGCGACAGCCGGACCGGTCCGAGGAACCGGTACCAGACGACCAGCGCCGCCACCCCGAGGTAGAGCGCGTACCAGGCGGCCCGGGCCACCGCGTCGCCCGTGAACTCGGCCCCGGTGGCGAGCTGGTGCCCGAACGCCAGCCAGGCGACCAGGTAGGTGGAGAAGTGCAGGTGGTACCAGGTCTCGTAGCGCAGCCGGCGCCGCGCCGCGCGGGCCGAGACGATCCCGGTGCCGACGAGCAGCAGCACGGCGACGGTGGCCTTCAGCATGTCGGGGAAGGTCAGCACCATCGTGACCGTCTCGTCCACCACGCCGGTCCAGTCGGCCAGCGCGTACCCCCAGACGACCGTCAGGGTGTGCGCGACCGCGAGCCCGACGACGTACCTGCCGCCCATGGCGTGCCAGCGGGTGAGCCGGTCGGTGCCGACGCCGTGCTCCAGGGCCGGCACCCTGGCCATGAGGCCGATCAGGACGGCCAGCGCGTACCCCGCGAGCAGCCCGGTGACGCGGGCGCCGTTGGTGAGCCAGCCGTCGGCGCCCGCCACGTACGGCGTGTCGCGCCACCACAGCGCGACGACGGCCAGCGCGCCCAGCCCGATGAGGGCGAGCACCGGTCCGGGGCGGGCCACGACGGCGCGCCGGGGCGCCGGGGCCGGCGGCCCGGACACCCGGGCGGGGGCGTAGGCGGTGGTCACGGATCCTCCTCGCGTCGCTCGCACGCTGCTCGCGTCGGTCCGACCGTGCCAGCCGAACCTCTGAAGCTCCTCTGAAAGACCCCGTGCCAGGACATTTCAGAGGAGTCTCAGAGGCGGCACATATGTTGTGGGGCGTGGGGGTGAAGATGACGACGATGACGCGTCCGGACGGCGCGCCGATCCGCGTGCTCGTCGTGGACGACGAGCCCGACATCGTCGAGGTTCTGGAAGAGGTGCTGCGCCAGGAGGGGTGGGAGGTCCGCTCGGCCGGTGACGGGCCCTCGGCGGTGCGGGCGGCGGACGGCTTCCGTCCCGACGCCGTCGTGCTGGACGTGATGCTGCCCGGCTTCGACGGGCTGGAGGTGATGCGCCGCGTCAGGCGGGACGCCCCCGAGGTCTGCGTGCTGTTCCTGACCGCGCGCGACGCCGTGGAGGACCGGGTGGCGGGCATCACGGCGGGCGGCGACGACTACGTGACCAAGCCGTTCAGCCTGGACGAGGTGGTGGCGCGGCTGCGCGGGCTGCTGCGCCGCGCCGGGATGGCCCGCGCCGGCAACGGCAGCCGCCTGGTGGTCGGCGACCTGGTGATGGACGAGGAGGCGCGGGAGGTGACCAGGGGCGGGACCCTGATCGACCTGACGCCGACCGAGTTCGAGCTGCTGCGGCTGCTCATGTGCAACCCGCGCGTGGTGCTCAGCAAGGCGCGGATCCTCGACGACGTCTGGTCGTACGACTTCGGCGGGCAGGCGCACGTGGTGGAGCTGTACATCAGCTACCTGCGCAAGAAGATCGACGCCGGCCGCGTCCCGCTCATCCACACCGTGCGCGGCGTCGGCTACGTGCTCAAGCCATGAGCGTGACCCCGTCCGGGAAGGCGGAGCGGCGGCCGTGAGGAGGCTGACGCCGCGGACGCTGCGGGCACGGCTGATCGCGGGGCTGCTGGTGCTCCTGGCGCTCGCCTGCGCGGCCGTCGGCGTCGCCACCTCCCTGGCGATGGAGCACTTCCTGCTCGAACGCGTGGACCAGCAGCTCGTCAGCGCGGGCGGCCGGTTCCCCGCGAGCCTGGAGCACCAGGAGGAGTCCAGGGGCCGGGGTGACACCCGGGGACAGGCGCGCGGCACGCTGGGCGTCCGGCTGCTGAACGGCACGGTCACGGACGCGGCCGTGGTCTCCTCCAGGTACGGGGCCGAGCCGCGCCTCACGGCGGAGGACCAGGCGGTGCTGCGGGACGTACCGGCCGACGGGGTGCCCCGCACGGTCGACCTCGGGGTGCTGGACGACTACCGGGTCCTCGCGCTGCCGGGCGCGGACGGAGACGTGCTGATCACCGGGCTGCCGCTGCACGAGGCGGAGGAGACGCTGCACCGGCTGCAACTGTTCGAGGCCATGCTGTTCGCCGCCGCGCTGGCCGTCACCGGCGTGGCCGGGGCGGTGTGGGTACGGCTCGCGCTGCGCCCGCTCGACCGGGTGACGGCGACCGCGCGCCGGGTGGCCGAGCTGCCGCTGGCCAGCGGGGAGGTGACGCTCGCCGAACGGGTGCCCGACACCGACCCGCGCACCGAGACGGGCCAGGTGGGCGCGGCCCTGAACCGCATGCTGGGGCACGTGGCCGACGCCCTGGGCCGCCGCCACGCGGTGGAGCAGCGGCTGCGTGCCTTCGCCGCCGACGCCAGCCACGAGCTGCGCACCCCGCTGGCCGCCATCCGGGGGCACGCCGAGCTGGCGCTGCGCGTCACCGAGCCCATGCCCGGCCCCGTACGGCATGCCCTGGACCGGATCGACGCCGAGTCGGTGCGGATGGGCGAGCTGGTGGAGGACCTGCTGCTGCTCGCCCGCCTGGACGCGGGCCGGCCGCTGGCACGCGGCGAGGTGGACCTGACCCGCCTGGCCATCGAGGCGACGGGCGACGCCCGAGCCGCCGGACCTGACCACCGGTGGCGGCTGGAGCTGCCCCAGGAGCCTGTCACGGTCACCGGCGACGCGCCCCGCCTCCACCAGGTCGTGGCGAACCTGCTGGCCAACGCCCGCCTCCACACGCCCGCGGGCACCACCGTGACGGTCGCCGTGCGTCCGCTGCCGGACGGCGCCGAGCTCACCGTCGCCGACGACGGGCCGGGCATCCCGGCGGAGCTGCGGGAGGAGATCTTCGAGAGGTTCTCCCGGGCGGACAAGGACCGCTCGCGCGCCTCCGGCGGCACGGGGCTCGGGCTGGCGATCGTGCGCGCGGTGGTGTCCGCGCACGGGGGGACGGCCGGGGTGGACGGCGAGCCGGGCCGCACGGCCTTCTGGATCCGCCTCCCCGCCGAGCCGCCCGCGGTGGAGGCGGAGACGGCCCCGCCGTCGTGACCGGCCCCGCCCTCGTGAGCGGGACCCGCGTGCGGTGGGTCGCGGGGCCGGTCGTGTGACCATGGAGGTATGGCGGAGACGATGACGGCATGGGTGGTGGCCCGGCCGGGACCCATGGCCGGCGGCCCTCTGGAGCGCGTGCGTCTCCCCGTTCCCGAGCCCGGCCCCGGCGAGGTGCTGGTCAAGGTCGAGGTGTGCGCCGTCTGCCGCACCGATCTCCACCTGGCGGAGGGCGACCTGACCCCGCGCCGCCCCCGCACCGTCCCCGGGCACGAGGTCGTGGGCCGGGTCGCGGGCCGCGGCCCCGGCGCGGACCTGCCCGACGGCGCCCGCGTGGGCGTGGCGTGGCTCCGCTCGACCTGCGGCGTCTGCCGGTACTGCCGCCGCGGCGCCGAGAACCTGTGCCCGTACTCCCGCTACACCGGCTGGGACGCCGACGGCGGCTACGCCGAGTACCTGACCGCCCCCCAGGACTTCGTCCACCCCCTCCCCGCCGAGCCGCCGGCCGAGAAGCTGGCGCCGCTGCTCTGCGCGGGCATCATCGGCTACCGGGCGCTGCTCCGCGCCGAGCTGCCGCCGGGCGGGCGCCTCGGCGTGTACGGGTTCGGCGCGTCGGCGCACCTGACCGCCCAGGTGGCCATCGCCCAGGGAGCGACCGTGCACGTGCTGACCCGCGCCCCGGAGGCCCGGCGGCTGGCGCTCGACCTGGGCGCCGCCTCGGCGGGCGACGCCTACGACGCCCCGCCGGAGCCGCTGGACGCCGCCATCCTGTTCGCGCCCGTGGGCGACCTGGTGCCGGTGGCGCTGGCCGCCCTGGACCGGGGCGGCACGCTGGCCGTGGCCGGCATCCACCTGAGCGACATCCCGTCCCTGAACTACCAGGAGCACCTGTTCCAGGAGCGCACGCTGCGCAGCGTCACCGCCAACACGCGCGCCGACGGCCGCGCCCTGCTGGAGCACGCCGCCCGCAGCCCGCTGCACGTCACGACCATGCCGTACGGGCTGGACGAGGCCGGTCAGGCCCTCGCCGACCTGGCCGCCGACCGGATCACCGGCGCGGCCGTCCTCCACATGGACGCCTGACGCCCCGGCTCACCTGAACGAGCGGTCACGCTCGCCCTTGGGCACCACGTGGGCGTCCGGGCCGGGGAAGACGAGCGTCTCGTGCTCGGCGTCCATCCAGCGCACCACGTACGGCGGTGTGCCGTCGAGGTTGCGCAGCTCGACGATGACGCCGATCTTGCGCGGCTCTCCGCCGTAGGTGTTCTCGACGACCAGCCGGTCGCCCACCGCTGCCTTCATGGTGTCCTCCTTGGAGCCGGGACGACCGCCACCGGACAGGACGCGTGCTCGGCCATCGCCGGCACGACCGCGCCCAGGTGCGCCGGGTGCCGGCTGCGCGCGCTGCCCAGGACGAGCAGCGTCGCGCCGTCCGACGCGGCGTGCAGCGCCTCCCTCGGCGCGGCGACGACGGTCCGGCGCTCGACGGTGACCTCGGGATGGCGGGCGGTCCACGGCTCCAGCCGCTCGTCCATGCCCTTGCGCGCGGCGGCGGCCAGTCCCTCGACGTCGGGCTCGGGCGCCATGCTGACGCCCCAGGCCATCGGCAGCGGGTGCACGGCGTGCACCACCACCAGGCGGAGCTGCCGCAGCGCCGCCTCGGCCAGGGCGAACTCCAACGCCTCGTCCGGCGTGCCCTCGCTCAGCCCGAGCACCACGGGCCCGGGATCGGCCGGGGCCGGGATCGGGCCGGGCCCGCGCACGACGATCACCGGGGCGTGCGCGTGCGCGGCGACGTAGGCGGTGACGGAGCCCACGACCGATCTGGCCAGCGCGCCGAGCCCGCGGCAGCCGAGCACCACCATGTCCGCCTCGGCCGACAGCTCGACCAGCCGCTCGGCGGGCGACCCCTCGTACAGGTCGGTGGCGACGTCGCCGATCGTGCTGGAGGAGCGGGCGCACTCCGCGCCGTGGTACAGGACGTGCTCCGCGGCCTTGCGCAGGTGTTCCTTGGCCTCCTCGGGGGCCTCGCCGTACGGCCAGCGCCACGCGTGGGCGACCGTCAGCGGCAGCTTGCGCAGCTCGCATTCGTCCATGGCCCAGTCGAGGGCCTGCATCGAGAAGTCCGAGCCGTCGTACCCGACGACGATCCCGTACGCTCCGGTCATGGTCATGGCTCTCACCCCGCTCCATCGTCAGGGCGGCGCCCCGGGCGCCGTCAGAGCGGAACGACCCGCGTCGGCGGGACCAAAGACCTGGGACGGGACTCACGAGACCGTGGCCTCGGCCAGCAGGCGGGCGAACTCCTGAGGCGTCTCGGCCGCCGCCCACAGCACCCGCTGGCGCGCGGCGCCCGTGCCCCGTTCGCGGGCGCGCCGGAGCAGGCCCTCGATCAGGTCGGCGTCCGGGATGCGGTCCAGCAGCGTCTCCAGCATCCGCTCGTGGTTCACCACCCGGCCCGTGTACGGGTGGCGGGTGGGGGCCGCCAGGCCGTGGTGGGCGGCCGCGTTCAGCGCGGCGGCGATCCGCACGTCGCCGATGCGCCTGATCGGCACATCGGCCCGCAGCTCGGCGACGGCCAGCCCCACGATGGCCCGCGCCAGGCTGGTGACCAGGACGGTGTCGTCCACGGACAGGCAGGCGTCCATGATGCGCAGTTCGATCGTCGGGTAGCGGCACGACAGCCGGGCGTGGAAGTACACGCCGCGCTCGTCGATCGCGTGCCCCCGGCGGATCAGCCTGCTCACGGCGGCGTCGTAGTCGCCGGCCGTCCGCCAGGCCCGGGGGGCCATGGCCGAGGGCCAGCGGGCCCAGCGCCGGTACCGCTTGCTCTGCCACCCGGTGTCGCGGCCGTTGGCGATCGGCGAGTTGGCGCTGACGGCGAGCAGCGTGGCCAGCCACGGCCGCACCCGGGTGAGCACCTGGACGCCCAGCTCGCGTGAGGGCATGCCGACGTGGACATGGCAGCCGCAGGTGCCGGTGCAGGCCAGCAGCGCGCCGAAGCGCCTGGCCAGCTCCCGGTAGCGGGGGTCGGGGGTCACGGCGTACGCGCCGGGCATGCGGCCCGGGGCGGCGCCGGAGGCGACGAGGTGGCAGCCGTTCTCGGCCGCGGCCCGGGCGGCGCGGCGGCGGAGCGTCCGGAGCTGGCCGCCCGCCTCCTCCGGGCATCCGCACACGCAGGTGACGGTCTCCAGTTGGTAGCGCATGGCCTCGGGTTTGACGTGGTCGTCGTCCAGGAGGTCGATGAGCCGGGGCGCGAGCAGCGCCAGTTCGCCGTCGGCGCGGTTCATGAGGAGGAACTCCTCCTCCACGCCCACGGTGAGCGTCCGGTCCGCGGCCCGGACCGCCGCGGTGGTGACCATGGCGTCACCTCCTCGCCCGTCACGCCGGTTGCGCCGGAGGGGGAGTCCGTGTGGGGTAACTACCCTCTCCGGCGGCTTCTCACGCGGCGTCCTCCCAGGTCGACATCGGGTTTCACAACGCGACGACCCGTACGGACCTGACGGTGGTGTCCACGGCGTCCGGGACGACCATGCCCGCGTCCACCCCCGAACGCAGGTACTTCAGCACCTCGTACGTCAGCCGCTCCCCCGGCACCACGGCCGGGACGCCCGGCGGGTACGGCGTGAGCATCTCCGCCGAGATCCGCCCGGCCGCCTGCTCCACCGGCACCTGCTCGGTCCTGGCGAAGAACGCGTCGCGCGGCGACATGACCTGCTCCATCCGCATCCGGGACGGCGAGGGCAGCCGCACCGCGGCCCTCGGCAGCTCGTCCACGTGCTTGACCAGGTCGCGCAGCCCATTGAGCAGCTTCCCGGTCGACTCCTCGTCGTCGGCGTGGGTGAGCTGGGCGCTGATCCGCAACTGGTCCGACAGGTGCAGGTTGACCTGGTGGTGCTCGCGCATCCAGTCGTGCATGGCGTACCCCGGCGGCAGGTACCCGCTCACGTCGATGATCACCTGGAGGGGGTCCATGTCGGCCGCCAGGCCGGAGCCGACGAACTCGTCGCGCCCGTACACGTGCAGGCCGTCGATCTCCTCGACGGCGGCGCGCACCCGCTCGGCCAGCGCCAGCGTGCGGCCGTACAGGGCGCGGCCGTGCTGCACCATCTGCCGGCGCCAGCCGTCCAGCGCCGCGTACACCAGCACCGAGGCGCTCGTCGTGGCCAGCAGGTCGGCCCGCGCCTTCAGCACCGCGGGATCGACCAGGTCGCCCTGGAGGTGGAAGACCGAGCTCTGCTCCAGGCCGGAGCCCATCTTGTGGACCGAGGTGACGCACAGGTCGGCGCCCGCGTCCATGGCCCAGGTCGGCAGGTCGGGGTGGAAGGGGAAGTGGGCGCCCCACGCCTCGTCCACCACCAGGGGCTTGCCGTGCTCGTGGCACAGCCTGGCCAGGCCCTCCAGGTCGCCGCAGGTGCCGTACGGGGTGGGCGTGGTCACCAGCACGCCCTTGGCGTCGGGGGCGACGGCCAGGGCCTCGGCGAACGCCTCCACGGACGGCGGGTGGGCCAGGTGCAGGCCGGCGTCCCATTGCGGATCCACCCAGATCGGCTCGACCCCGGACAGGATCAGGCCGGCCACCATGGACTTGTGCGCGTCACGGCCGAGGATCAGCTTCTCGTGCGGGCCCGCGACGGCCAGCATGGCCGCCTTGACCGACAGGGAGCTGCCGCAGGTCGAGAAGAACGTGTGCTCGGCGCCCACGGCGTCGGCCATCAGCTCCTGCGCCTTCTCCAGGACACCGCCGGAGGAGGAGCGGTCGTCCAGGCCGGCGCTCGCGAGCACGTCCGAGCGGAAGACCCCCTCGCCCAGCACCTCGACCACCCGCGGGTCGGCGCCGCGCCCCTGCTTGTGGCCGGGCGGGCTGAACGGCGTCTGGCCGGTGCGGTGGTAGGCCTCCAGCGCCTCCAGCACGGGCGCGCGCGAATGATCCATGGTCGACGGCTCCTCCAAGTCTTCCTCGATGCCGGCGCGACGCCCGGTGTCCCCCTCGGCGCCGGGCGTCGCGCCGGCGTTCATGGCCGGACCGCGGAAGCCCTCTTTCCAGCCCGCCAACGGTCAAACCACACGAGACCCGGACGAACCTCGCGAACCACCGTGTATGGCATTGAGGAGATCATGTCGGCAAACGCTAGGGTGAGATCTTGTGCAGCCGCTCACGCCGGACGATTTACGTCAGATCGGCCCATATCGGCTTGCTGGTGTCCTGGGGCGGGGCGGCCAGGGAACGGTTTACCTGGGCCAGGGGTCGTCCGGCGAGCAGGTCGCGGTCAAGGTGTTACACGCTGGAGCCGCGGCGGACGAGGACGCACGCCGCCGGTTCCTGCGCGAGGCTGAGGCGGCTCGCCAGGTTGCCCCGTTCTGTACTGCCCGAGTGCTGGACACGGGCTTGGCGGGCGGCCGGCCGTACATCGTCAGTGAGCACATCCCGGGACCATCGCTCGACCTGCTGGTCAGGACCGAGGGCCCGCGTTCGGGCAGCGGGCTGGAGCGGCTCGCGGTGGCCACGCTCACCGCGCTGGCGGCCATCCACCGGGCCGGGATAGTCCACCGTGACTTCAAGCCGCACAATGTGATCATGGGTCCGGAAGGGCCTGTGGTGATCGATTTCGGGATCGCCAGGGTGACCGCCCAGACGGCCACGCACAGTGTGGTGGGCACCCCCGCCTACATGGCGCCGGAGCAGTTCGGCGAAGCGCCGATCACCCCGGCGGCCGACCTGTTCAGCTGGGCGACCTCCATGGTCTACGCGGCCACCGGGCAGCAGGCCTTCCGCGGAGACGCCCTTCCCGTGATCATGCACGCCATTCTGACCCGCGAACCCGACCTGTCGTCCGTGCCGCGGGAACTGCGCCCGGCGCTGACCGCCTGCCTGGCCAAGGACCCCACGGCCCGGCCGAGCGCCGCCGACCTCCTGCGCCGCCTGACCGGCGACGAGCCTCCCGGCTCGGCGGAGCCGCATGGATCACCTGGACGGGGCGCCCCTCCCCCGCCTCCGCCCGGTGGGGGCGGACGGTCGAAGAAGATCGGTCTGGCTGTCGGCGCCGGAGTGGTTGCTCTGGTGCTGGCCACGGTGGGCGTACGGGCCATGGTCAAGAACGCGGTCCGGGGAGCGCTGTCGGGCGGCCAGACCTCCGCCTCTCAGCCCGCCTCCGCCTCTCAGCCCGCCTCCGCCCACTCCCCCCAGCCGATCGCTTCCTCCACACCCCCGCCGGCGCCTTCGCGGACAGCGTCCGAAGAGCCGACCGCGGATCCGTTCAACCCCGCGGACCTCGACAAGGAGAGCACGGACCCGACCCCGATCACGGCCGACGCCCTGCTGCCATTGTCCTTCACGAGTGCCGAGGGGGTGCGTTTCAGCCGTAAGGCGGCCGGGGTGGAGGACTGCCCGAGCCCGTGGCCCGACGCCAGGGTCAAGTCCGCCCTGCGCAAGGCACGCTGCGACAACATGGCCGTGGGCGCCTATGTCAGCTCGGGCGCTCCCAAGGGGCGCATCATGGTGACCGTCTGGGTCGTTCCGCTGAGGGACTCGGGCAGGGCCGGAACCGCGTACTCACGGCTCAAGGACGTCTACGTGCAGGACTGGGGGATCCGGTGTCCCCTGACGGGCCCAGGATCGACCGGCATCTGCTACACGTCGAACTGGTGGAACGTACAGCTGTACTCGTGGATCGGGCAGAGCGGCCGATATGTGATCCGCACCCTGGCCGTCTACACGAACCTCACCAGAGACGCCGGCGCGGCCAAGTGGCTCAGGGACGCCTCGCGCGCGGCGTACAAGGAGTCAGGCCCCATGGTCTACCAGGACGGGCAGTGAGGACCGCCGAGAGATGGCTCCCCTGAGCCCGCAGCCGGTGACTGCTCGGAAGCGGTGAAGGATCGGCGGCGGCAGCGGGTCAGAGGCGGTCGAGGATGCGCCTCAGCTGCTCGATCTCGTCCCGCTGCGACGTCTCGATGCTCTGGGCGAGCCCCTTGGCGTCGGCGCTCTCGCCCTCCAGCCGCTCCTTCTGGGCCATCGTGACCGCCCCTTCGTGGTGGGCGATCATCAGCCGGGCGAACTGCTTGTCGAAGATGTCACCGCTGACCGCTTCGAGATCCTCCAGGTCGTCGGCGGACAGCATGCCGGGCATGCCGTGCCGCAGGTGCCCGCGGGTGGACTCGGGCATCCCCCACGCCCGGAGCCAGGCCCGCAGGGCGGCGATCTCCGGCTCCTGAGCGGCCCTGATGCGCTCGGCCAGCTTCTTCACCTCGGGGTCCTCGGCGCGCGCGGCGGCCAGGCCGGCCATCCGGACGGCCTGGAGGTGATGCGGGATCATCATCCGCGCGAACATGACGTCGGCGTCGTTGTGCTCCTTCGAGGGCTGGGCGTCGGTCTGCCGCGCGGCGGGGGCCTCGGCGGTCGAGCCGCCGGCCGGGGCCTGGCCGCCGCTCCCCCCGCAGGCCGTGAGCAGGCCGAGGGCTCCGATGGCGGCGATCACGATGCGGGCGGTCGTGCGGTGCGCGAGCATGACTGATGTGACTCCTGGTGACGGTACGTGCGTTGACCGTAATCGTGGATTCGGCGGACCCGCGCGTGCGGCACCGACACGCGGGCCGCTGCGGCCGGCTCCCGACCCGGCCGCCGGCGGGCCCGCCCGCGTATCTCCCATCGGCGCCGGCACCGTGGCGGCGCCCGGGCAGGAGGCACGCGCATGACCGCACGGCGCAGGATCGTTCGCCCCCGGGCAGGACGGATCGCGGCTGTCGCCGCCGTCCTCGTCGTGTCCGCGTACGGGGTGCCGGCGGTGGTGCTGGCCGGCGAGGTGCCGCCGCGCACGACGGCCGCGGGCGTGGACATCGGCGGGCTCTCGCCGGCCGGGGCGCGGGCCCGCCTGGCGGAGGCGTTCGCCCGGCCCGGCCGGATGGCACTGGCCGCGCCGGGCAGGACCGTCACCGTGGCGCCCGCCGACCTGGGCCTCGCGCTCGACGCCACGGCCACGGTCGCGGCCGCCATGGACGGCGTGAGCACGCCCGCCGGAGTCGCCCGCGGCCTGTTCGGCGGCCGCGCGCTGCCCCCGCGGGTCCGGGTGGACGAGCGGCTGCTGGCGCGGAAGGTCGCCGCGCTGGCCCGGGCCGTGGACCGCGCGCCCCGGGAGGGCGGCGTCCGCTACGTGGGGCTGGAGCCGCGGCCGGTGCTGCCCGAGGCGGGACGCGCCCTCGACCGGGCCGCCGCGGCGCGGGCCATCCGCGACGCCTTCCTCGCCCGCCGGTCGAGGGTCACGCTGCCGGTCCGCGCGCTCGCCCCGTCGGTGACGGCGGAGAGGGCGCGCGCCGCCGCCGGCTCCGCCGCCCGCGCGGCGGTGGCGGCGCCGCTGACGCTGACGGCGGGCGGGCGGCGGGCCACCCTGTCGCGGTCGCGGCTGGCGGCCCACCTGCGGTTCGTGGCGGACGGGCGGGGCGGGCTGCGGCCGTCGTTCGACGCGCGGGAGGTCGCCGCCGAGCTGCGGGAGACGCTGGTCCCGGCCGCCGAGCGCCCCGAGGACGCCGCGTTCAGGATCGCCAAGGGTCGCCCGGCGGTCGTGCCGGGCCGGGCGGGCAGCGGCCTCGCCCCCACGGCGGTGAGCGCCGCGGTGTCGGCCGCCCTCGCGTCGGGGACCCGCACGGCCGCAGTCGCCCTCACCCGGGTCGAGCCCGCCCTGACCACCGAGCGGGCGCGCGCGCTGGGCGTCAGGGAGAAGGTCGGCTCCTTCACCACGCGGCACCCGTGCTGCGCGCCCCGCGTCACGAACATCCACCGCATCGCCGACCTGGTGGACGGCCATGTGGTCCGGCCGGGCGCGACGTTCTCGCTGAACGGGCTCGTGGGCAGGCGCGACCGCGAGCGCGGCTTCGTGGCGGCGCCCATGATCCTGGACGGCCGGTTCGTCGACGACGTGGGCGGGGGCGTGTCGCAGTTCGCGACCACGATGTTCAACGCGGTGTTCTTCGGCGGGTTCGAGGACGTGCGGCACACGCCGCACCAGTTCTTCATCTCCCGGTATCCGGCGGGCCGCGAGTCCACGGTGTCGTTCCCGCAGCCGGACTTCCGCTGGCGCAACGACTCGCCGTACGGGGTGCTGATCAGGACCTCGTACACGAACACGTCCGTCACGGTCGAGCTCTGGAGCACCAAGCGGTACGACGTCGAGTCCCGCAGCTCCGCCCGCTACGCGGTCAAGGACTTCCCCGCCCTCACGGACTCCGGGCCGGACTGCCTGCCGATGGGCGGGGCGCCGGGCTTCGCGATCGACGTGTGGCGGATCTTCCGGAAGGACGGCCAGGTGGTGCGCAAGCAGAAGTTCCACACCGTGTACGCCCCCGAGCCGCGTCTCACCTGCACCTGAGCGGGAGACGAAAGAGCCGAGGCGGCCGGGACCCTCTCGTCACCGGCCGCCTCGGCCGCTCTCGGGCTGCCGCGCGCGGATCACTTGAACCCGCGCAGCCGCAGGCTGTTGCTGACCACGAAGACGCTGGAGAACGCCATCGCGGCGCCGGCGATCATGGGGTTGAGCAACCCCATGGCGGCCAGCGGCAGGGCGGCCACGTTGTAGGCGAACGCCCAGAACAGGTTCCCCTTGATCGTACGCAACGTCCGGCGCGACAGCCGGATCGCGTCGGCCGCCACGCGGAGGTCGCCCCGCACCAGCGTCAGGTCGGACGCCTCGATGGCCACGTCGGTGCCGGTGCCCATGGCCAGGCCCAGGTCGGCCTGGGCGAGCGCGGCGGCGTCGTTGACCCCGTCGCCGACCATGGCCACCGACCTGCCCTCGGACTGGAGCCGCTTGACCACGTCCACCTTGTCCTGGGGCAGCACCTCGGCGATCACCTCGTCGATGCCGACCTCGGCGGCCACGCTCCGCGCGACGGCCTCGTTGTCGCCGGTGAGCAGCACGGGGGTCAGGCCGAGCGCGCGCAGCCGCCGGATCGCCTCGGCCGAGGTGGGCTTGACCACGTCGGCCACGACCAGCACGGCGCGGGCCTTGCCGTCCCAGCCGACGGCGACGGCCGTGCGGCCCGCCTCCTGCGCCTTCTCCAGCGCCCGCTCCAGGTCGGCGGGCAGGTGCTGGGACCACTCGGCCAGCAGCCGGGGCCGGCCGACGAGCACCGCGTGCCCGTCCACGACGCCCTGCACGCCGAGCCCCTCGACGTTGGCGAAGTCCTCGGGCGTGGGCAGCTCACCGGCCCGCTCGACGGCGCCGCGGGCGACGGCCCGGGCGATGGGGTGCTCGGAGGCGTTCTCCAGCGCCCCGGCCAGGCGCAGCACCTCGACGGGGTCCTCGCCGTCGGCCACGTGCGTCTCGACCAGCGTCATGCGGCCCTCGGTGACGGTGCCGGTCTTGTCCAGCACGACGGTGTCCACCCGGCGGGTCGACTCCAGCACCTCCGGCCCCTTGATGAGGATGCCGAGCTGGGCGCCGCGGCCCGTGCCGACCAGCAGCGCGGTGGGCGTGGCCAGGCCGAGCGCGCAGGGGCAGGCGATGATGAGCACGGCCACCGCGGCGGTGAAGGCCGCCGCCGGGCCCGCGCCCGCGCCGAGCCAGAAGCCGAGCGTGCCCAGCGACAGCGCGATCACGATGGGCACGAACACGCCCGAGATCCGGTCGGCCAGCCGCTGCACCTGCGCCTTGCCGGTCTGCGCCTCCTCCACGAGCCTGGCCATCTGGGCGAGCTGCGTGTCGGAGCCGACGCGGGTGGCGCGCACGACCAGCCGGCCGCCCGCGTTGACGGTGGCGCCGGTGACCGCGTCGCCCGGCCGCACCTCGACGGGCACGGACTCGCCGGTCAGCATCGACGCGTCGACCGCGGACGTGCCCTCCTCGACCACGCCGTCCGTGGCGATCTTCTCGCCCGGCCGGACGACGAACCGGTCGCCGACGGCGAGGCGGGAGATCGGCACGCGGACCTCGGCGCCGTCACGCAGGACGGCGACGTCCTTGGCGCCCAGCTCCATCAGCGCCCGCAGGGCCGCGCCCGCCCGCCGCTTGGAGCGGGCCTCGAAGTAGCGTCCGGCCAGGATGAACGCGGTCACCCCGGCGGCGGCCTCCAGGTAGATGTTGCCCGAGCCGTCGGTGCGGGCGATCGTCAGCTCGAACGGGTGCGTCATGCCGGGCATGCCGGCCGTGCCGAGGAACAGCGCCCACAGCGACCACCCGAGCGCGGCGATCGTGCCGAGCGACACCAGCGTGTCCATGGTCGCCGCGCCGTGGCGCAGGTTGGTCCAGGCGGCCTTGTGGAAGGGCCATCCGGCGTAGACCACGACCGGCGCGGCCAGCGTGAGCGACAGCCACTGCCAGTACGTGAACTGCAGCGCCGGCACCATCGCCATCGCGATCACCGGGACGCTCAGCACCACGGCCGTGATCAGCCGGGAGCGCAGCGGCCCCAGCTCGTCCGGGCCCTCGCCGCGCTCGCCGCGCCCGGCGCCGGGCTCCTCCTCGGGGGCGGGCGGCTCGGGCAGGGCGGCGCTGTAGCCGGCCTTCTCGACCTCGGTGACCAGCACCTTCGGGTCGAGCCCCTCGGGGAAGATGACCTTGGCCTTCTCCGTGGCGTAGTTGACGGTCGCCGTGACGCCGTCCAGCTTGTTCAGCTTGCGCTCGATGCGGTTGGCGCAGGACGCGCAGGTCATGCCGCCGATCGCCAGCTCGACCGCGCCGTGCGGCCTCTCCCCGGTGACGGGGGTCTCCGTGATGGGGGACATCACCTCTCCTTTCGTCGCGTCCCGCGATCAGTGGGCGTGCGCGCCCTGATCGTCGTGGTCGGCCGGGCCGGCGCTCGGCGTGCCGGCGGGCGTGCCGCTCGGCTCGGGCGTCGCGCCGGTCGAGCCGGCGTGGACGGTGAAGGCGGCGGTGCGGACCTTCCCCTCGTGCTGGAAGTCCAGGAAGAGGCGGTAGTCGCCGCCGCTCGGCGCCTGCGCGTAGAAGACGATCTCGGGACCGGCCTTCGTGACGCCGTCGCCGGGCGTGCCGTCGGGGTGGACGTGCAGGTATGCCAGGTCGCCGCCGCGCAGGGCGACGAGGTGCCCGTACGCTCCAAGATACGGCTGCAGGTCGGTGACCGGCTCACCGCCCTTGCTGACCTTGAGCGCCAGGCGGCTCGACCGGCCGGGGACGAGGTCGCCGGCCAGCTCGACCGTGTAGCCGTCCACACTGGCCGTGCGGGCGGCCGCGGGCAGCGGGCGGGGGGTGTAGCCGCCGGCGACGAACACGTCGGCCCCGAGCGTCAGCGCGGGCCCGCCGGTCGGCGCGAAGTCGGCGAAGGCGCGGTAGGGGCCGGCCTCGGGCAGGGTCAGCTTGACGGTCCAGACGCCGTCGGCGGACATCTCCGGGTGGACGTGCTGGAACGTCGTCAGGTCGCGCGAGGTGACGATGAGGTGGAGCCGCTTGTCGTGGCGGGTCTGGAAGTCCGTGACGTTGCCCCCGCCGGGGCCGGTCACGGCGAAGCGGAAGTCTGCGGGCTGACCGGGCTTGATCTCGCCGGTGAGCGGGACGAGGGTGTAACCGTTCTCTGACACTTGAAGCCCCCCGGGGGTATCTTCGGAGCCTGCCTGTGCCGCGTCGCCGTGGCCCTGGGCGTCCTGCTGACCATGGTCGGCCTGCTCGCCGTGCGCGCCGGCGGCCGCGTGGGCGGCGGGGGACTTCGCCCCCGCCGTCACCGCGCCGGCGTCGCCCAGCGCGTTGCCCGCGCCGAGCGCGCCGCCGAACACCACGGCCAGCCCCAGGGCGTAGAGCCCGAGCCTGCCTGCCGTGTTCACGACGCGCCCGCCACGCTGTAACCGGCCTCCTCGACGGCGGCCACGATCGCGGCCTGCTCGACCGGCTGCTCGCTGGCCACGGTCAGCAGGCCGCTCTGCAGGTCGACCTCGACGCCGGTGACGCCCGGCACCTCGCCGACCTCCTCCTTCACGGAGCTGACGCAGTGGCCGCAGGTCATGCCCTTGACGGTGTAGGTAGCGGTGGTGGCCATACCGATCACTCCTCGAAACAGCGGTAACGGAACGAAACTCAACGGTCGGGTCACGAGCGCACGAGCCGCGCGATCGCGTCGGAGGCCTCCTTGACCTTGGCCTGCGCCTCGGGCCCGCCTTCGCGGGCGGCCTCGGCGACGCAGTGGGCCAGGTGCTCCTCCAGCAGGGACAGGGCGAACGACTGCAGGGCGCTGGTGGCCGCCGACACCTGGGTCAGGACGTCGATGCAGTACTTGTCGTCCTCGACCATGCGCTGAAGCCCGCGGACCTGCCCCTCGATCCGGCGCAGCCGCCGGCTGTGGTCGTCCTTGCGTGCGGAGTATCCCGCCATCGCCGATCCTCCTCTCCCTTGCCGTACACCCACCCTAACACGGTACCCCCCTATGGTATTTCCGACCTGTCGGATTTTTTCGCCCGCCGCCCCCGGGAAGCGGCCCACCTCGCGCGATCCCCCGGACCGGGGAGGGGTAGCGTCGCTACCAGAGGCACAGTCCGGTAGGAGGGACATGTCCGACGCCCGCGCGTCCGGCGCGCGCCGCCCGGCCGGCTCCGGCGCGGGTCCGCGCCCGGCGCCGCGACCCGAGCCGTGGGTGCGGCGCGCCCCCTGGGCCACGCTGGGCGCGATCTCCGTCGGCGGCGCGCTGGGCGCGCTGGCCCGCTTCGGCATCACGCTCGCCCTCCCCCACCCGCCCGGCGGGTTCGCGTGGGCCACGTGGCTGATCAACGTGACGGGGTGCCTGCTGATCGGCCTGCTCATGGTCGCCATCACCGAGACGTGGCGGGTCCACCGGCTGGTGCGGCCCTTCCTGGGCATCGGCGTGCTCGGCGGCTACACCACGTTCTCGACGTACGTGGTGGACACGCAGAAGGCGCTGGAGGCCGGCGCGGCCCGCACGGCGCTGGCCTACCTGGCCGGCACCCTGGTCGCCGCGCTGCTCGCGACCCACGCGGGGGAGCGTCTGGGCCGTCTGGTGTTCGTCACCTGGCGCTCGCGAGGGGAGGAACGGCGATGAGACTCAAGGGCCCGGCGTTGCGCCTGACCGTCTACGTCGAGGAGGACGCCTCCTGGCACCACAAGCCGCTCTACCACGAGATCGTGCACCGCGCCCGGCAGGCGGGGCTGGCGGGCGCCAGCGTGATCCGCGGCATCGAGGGGTACGGCGCCTCCAGCGAGCTCCACACCGCCCGCATCCTGTCGCTGTCGGAGGACCTGCCGCTGGCGATCGTGATCGTGGACACCCCGGACCGGATCCGCGCCTTCCTGCCGCAGCTCGACGAGTTGGTCAGCGAGGGGCTGGTGATGGTCGACGAGGTCGAGGTGATCCGCTACGCGGGCCGCGCGGCCGGGGACCCGGGCGAGACGGACTCCAGGGCCGGGGACCCGGGCTCCGGGGCCGGGGACCCGGGCTCCGGGGCCGGGGACTCCGGCGGCGCCAGGCCGGTGGACACGGGCGGGGGCGGACGCGACTCGTGACCGTGCTGCTCGTCGCACTCGGGGCCGCCGTCGGGGCTCCGCTGCGCTACCTGGTCGACCGGGCCGTGCAGTCGCGGCACGACACCGTGTTCCCGTGGGGCACCCTGACGGTCAACACGGTCGGCTCGATGATCCTGGGTTTCCTCGCCGCCGCGCCGGTGTCCGGGCCCGTCATGACCCTGCTGGGCACCGGCTTCTGCGGGGCGCTGACCACGTACTCGACGTTCGGGTACGAGACCGTGCGGCTGGTGCGCGACGGCGCCACGACGTACGCGGTGCTCAACGCGCTGGGCAGCGTGGCGGCCGGGCTGGGCGCCGCGTGGTGCGGCATGGCCGTGGCGCTGGCCCTGGCCCCGTGACCGCCCGCCGTACCGGCCTCCTCAGAGGAAGGCGTAGCACTCCACCTCCGAGCGCCGGTAGGAGATCCCTCTGGCGACGGAGTCCCGGACGCAGGCGCGTTCGGAGGGGCCCAGCATGATCTTCCCGCACACCGTCACCCCCGAGTAGGTGCGGCAGTCGAGCGACGGGTTCGCCGCGCCGACGTGGTAGGTCTGCCTGACGTCGTCGCGGCACCGCGTGCGCGCCGCCGCCGTGTTCGCGTACGAGCACTGGTGGAGCAGGATCTGGTACTGGCGCCTGCTGACGTCCTGGCCGTCGCCGTTGGCGCCCGCCGAGGCCAGGCCGCGGTTGTCGCCGTCGGCGCTCGCCGACCCCAGATCGCGCAGGTCGCCGTCGGCCCGCGCCGAGGAGGCGCACAGGCCCAGCATGACCACCACCCCGAGACCAGCGGCAACGATCTTGTTCATGGCTCCCCCCACAAGCGGGATACCGCCCGCAATACCCCCCAAAACCCCACAATTCGCCTTCCCCGAGGGGACTCGGCGTGTCGCGCCGCGAGCCCCCGGCGGGGCCGGGGACCCCAGGGGGTCACGGTGCTGTCGTTACTCCTGGGGCCGGTAGCCCGTCTGGCGCAGGAGGGTGACCAGGTACGCCTTGACCTCCCCGGCGGTCACCGTGTCCGGACAGGCCCCCAGGTGATGCAGGACGGCTCCCCCGAGGATCTGCTGGAGGGCGTCGAGGTCGGCGTCCGGAGACAGCTCGCCGCGCTCGCGCGAGCGGGCCAGCGCGGCGTGCTCGGCCGCCGCCCGGCGCGCCCCGTGCGAGTCGCGGTAGGCCCGCAGCAGCTCCGGATGGTCGTCCACGGCGCCGTAGAGGCGGCGGAGCATGCGGCGGTTGCGCGGCACGCTGAGGTAGAGAGCCCAGTCGTCCAGCATGGGGTCGATGCCCGGCCAGTCGATGGCGCCCGGGGCGTGGTCCTGGTGGACCGACTCGATGGCCTGGATGAGCAGCGCGGTCTTGCCCGGGAACCTGCGGTAGACCGTGGCGCGGGTCACCCCGGCACGCTGGGCGACCTGCTCGATGCTCGTCTCGCTGGCGCCGCGCTCGATCAGCAGGTCGAGGGCGGCAGCGAGGACGGCCTCGTCCACCTGCTGGCTGCGAGGCCGCCCCGGCGGGCGCGGCACGCGGGTGGTGGACACGTCACCCGATCCTAGTCACCATGCGGTCGAACAGGCGGTCCGGTGTGAGCCCGGCGAAGGCGAGGATCGACCGGGCCAGGTGACCGGTCGGGTAGCGCAGCCTCGGCCGCCGCGTCTCCACGGCCTTGCGGATGGTCCGCGCCACCACCGCCGGATCGGACATCCCGGCCGCGGCCGCCCCCTCGCTCCTGCGGGCCATGGCCTCGGCCAGCCGGTGGTAGGCGCCGCTTCCGGAGAAGGCGCGCAGCTCGCGCGCCGCCTCCTGCTCGAACTCGGTCCTGACCAGGCCCGGCTCGACCACCACGACCTCGATGCCGAACGGCCGGACCTCCTGGCGCAGCCCGTCCGAGAACGCCTCCAGGGCGTGCTTCGAGGCGTGGTACCAGGCGACCATCGGCAGCGAGAACCGGCCGGCGATCGACGAGACGTTGACGATCCGGCCCGAGCGCCGCTCGCGCATGCCGGGCAGGACGAGCTGGGCGAGCCGGGCCGCACCGAAGAGGTTGACCTCGAACAGCCGCCGGGCCCGCTCGACCGGGACGTCCTCGATCGCGCCGTGCAGCCCGGCGCCGGCGTTGTTGACGAGGACGTCGACGCGGCCCTGCTCGTCGAGGATCGTGCGCACTGCGCGCTCGGTGTCGGCCTCGCTCGTGACGTCCGCCCGCAGGACGTGCCCGCCGGCGGCGCGGATGGCCTCCATCCGCTCCACGCGGCGCGCGGCGCCGTAGACGACGTGGCCGGCGCGCAGCAGCTCCAGCGCGGTCGCGTGGCCGATGCCCGACGACGCGCCCGTGACGAGGCAGATCCTGGTCGCCATGGAAACCTCCAGTCCGGATTCAAATACAGAGGTGTACTGTATTTTAATCAAGCAAGAGATGGGATCTGCCATGAGTGCCTATGTACTCGGTTTCCACGAGATCGACCGGACCGCACTCCCCCGGGTCGGCGGCAAGGGGGCGAACCTCGGCGAGCTGTCCTCGATCGAGGGCGTCCACGTACCCGGCGGGTTCTGCGTCACCACCGAGGCGTACCGGGCGGTGGTGGAGAGCGACCCGGCCGTCAGCGGCCTGATCGACGACCTCGCGGGCCTGCGGGCCGACGACCGCGCCGGCATCGCCCGGGCGGCCGGGCGGCTGCGCGGCACGGTCAGGGCCCTGCCCGTGCCGGAGGAGATCGAGAAGGACGTCACCCGCCGCCTCGCGGACCTCACCGCCGAGGCCGGGACCGGCGGCGACGTGGCCTGCGCCGTGCGCTCCAGCGCCACCGCCGAGGATCTGCCGTCCAGCTCGTTCGCCGGCCAGCAGGACACCTACCTGAACGTCCGCGGCGAGCGGGCCGTCGTGGACGCCGTACGGAGCTGCTGGGCCTCGCTGTTCACCGACCGGGCCGTCGCCTACCGCGTCCAGAACGGCTTCGACCACCGGGCGGTGCGGGCCTCGGTCGTCGTGCAGCGCATGGTCTTCCCCGACGCGGCGGGCATCATGTTCACCGCCGACCCGGTCAGCTCCAACCGCCGGGTGGTCTCGATCGACGCCGGGTTCGGCCTCGGCGAGGCGTTCGTCTCCGGGCTCGTGGACGCCGACAACTACCGGGTGCGCGACGGCCGGATCATCGGCAGGCGCATCGCCACCCAGAGCATGGAGCTGCGCGCCTCCGCCGACGGCGGCACGGAGGAGCGGCCCGTCGAGGAGGCCCGCTGCCAGGCCCAGACGCTGGACGACGCGCGGATCCTGCGGCTCGAACGCCTCGGCAGGCTGATCGAGGCGCACTTCGGCCGCCCCCAGGACATCGAGTGGGCGCTGTCGGACGGCGAGTTCCACGTGCTGCAGAGCCGCCCCATCACCACGCTCTACCCCGTGCCCGAGGCGGACGACGACCGCAACCACGTCTACATCTCCTACGGGCACCGGCAGATGATGACCGACGCGTTCGCCCCGCTCGGCCTGTCGATGTTCGAGCTGTTCCACCAGAAGCTCGGCCGCACCGCCGGGACCGTGGCCGGCGACCGGTTCTACAAGGACCTGTCGCCCGAGCTGTCGTCGCCCTTCACCCGGGCCGCCACGCTCAAGAGCCTGGGCCAGGTGGACGTGCTGATGGCCGCCGCCCTGCGCACCGTGCTGGCCAGGAAGGACTTCGTCAAGGACCTGGCCGGGGGGAAGACCTCGCTGACGGACGTCGGCCCGGGCGGCCCGCTGCCCCTGGCCCGCCAGTACCTCAAGCTCTCCCGCGAGGACGACCCCCGCGTCGTCCCCGACCTGATCGCCAAGACCGAGGCGACGGTCGAGGAGCTGCGCCGGGGGATCGCGGGCATGTCGGGTGACGCGCTGTTCGCGTACATCGAGAAGGACCACGACGTCATCGCCGACCTCACCTTCGACCCGCGCAGCGTGGCGGCGGCGCTCATCGGCATCCAGTCGGTGAACTGGGTCAACAAGCACATCGAGGAGTGGCTGGGCGTCAAGAACGCGGCCGACCCCGTCTCGCAGTCCGCCGACCACAACGTGGTGGCCGCGATGGGCCTCGACCTGCTCGCGGTCTCCGACGTGGTCCGCGAGCACCCGGAGGTGGTCGCGTACCTGGAGACGGCCGAGCGCGACACGTTCCTCGCCGGGCTGGCCGGGGTCGAGGGCGGCGAGGCGGTCCGCCGCTCCCTGGAGGACTACCTGCGCGCGTACGGCATGCACGGCCAGGGCGACATCGACATCACCCGGACGCGGTGGAGCGAGGACCCCACGCTGCTCGTCCCGCTGATCCTGTCCAACGTCCGCACCCTGGCCCCCGGCGAGCGCGAGCGCAAGGCGGAGCGGGGCCGCGCCGAGGCCGAGCGGACGATGAACGACCTGCTGGAGCGGATCAGGAAGCTGCCCGGAGGCGCCCGCAAGGCCGCGAAGGCGGCCCGCAGGATGAGCCTGATCCGGCACTTCATCGGCTACCGCGAGTACTCCAAGCACGCCCTGCTCCAGCGTTACGAGCTGTACAAGCGGGCGCTGCTCGCCGAGGCCGGGCGGCTGGTCCTCCAGGGCGTGATCAAGGAGCCCGAGGACGTGTACTTCCTGTCCTTCGAGGAGCTGCGGCAGGTGGTCGGCACCGGACGGCTCGACTACACCGTCATCACCGAGCGGCGCGAGGCGCACGAGACGTACCGGAGGATGACGCCGCCCCGCGTCATCACCTCCGAGGGCGAGGTGATCGACGGCGAGTACGACACCGGGAAGCTGCCCGAGGGCGCGCTGGCCGGCATCGCGGTGTCGTCCGGTGTCGTCGAGGGCCGGGCCCGGGTCGTGCTCGACATGGCGGACGCCGAGGTCGAGGAGGGCGACATCCTCGTCACGGTCTTCACCGACCCGAGCTGGTCGCCGCTGTTCGTGTCGGTGAAGGGGGTGGTCATGGAGGTCGGCGGGGTGATGACGCACGGCGCCGTGGTCGCCCGGGAGTACGGCCTGCCGTCCGTCGTGGGCGTCGAGGGCGCGACGCGGCGCATCCGCGACGGGCAGCGCATCCGCGTCAACGGCTCCGAGGGATATGTGCAGGTGTTGCCTGACGAGGCGTGAGGCGGGCAGGGTGGAGCGCGTGAGCAGCGATGAGACGCGCGACGGGACGTGACCAGGCACAGCCGTCGATAGGGGGTGGAATCGACTGCGCGAATGTCGCTCGGTTCGCTGTCAGTCGATCTTCGTCGGCGGATCACGGTCGATGATGCGAGCCCAGTCGACATGGCGGCTGTCAAGCATCTTCATATGGACCTTGCTCCGCGCTTCAGAGATGTAGCCGTAAACCAATCCTTGCTGGGACCACCGTCTCAGCTCAGAGAGACTGAGTCGGAATCTGCGGAGCAGGCGATCATCGTCGGGCTCGAGTCGGGACACCCAATAACGGAACTCTTCGAGCTGGTCACCTTCGATCTCGCCACCCGCCCCCATCAGTTCCCTGACCTCATCGCTCCAGTCCCATCCAATGGGCTTGACGTTGTGTCGCAGGAAATTTCCCGCATTCGACTCGGTACCGAAAGGGCTGAAAAACACCACATCCGCCGCCGCCAGCCGGCCATCGTTGGAGTTTCTTTCGACCAGCTCCCTGTAAGTGTCCCACGGAATGCCTTCCTTGAAGCCGACCACCAGCCCATAATGGGCATCAGGATGCTCCTTCAGCAGTCCCCGCACTGCCTTGATCGGAGTCTCATGAAAGGTGGCAGGATTAGAGATGATGCTCGAAAGGTACGTCTCCTTCACCCTGGGGCCGACCAGGGATCCGTTCAGCTCCAGTTCCACGCTCGCATTCTTGTAAAGCCACGCCTTTCGTGCGTCATATCCAAGAGGCTGGAGAGAGAAGCTCATCTTTCTGCTCTTGTCCATCAGACCCAAGCTGGCTCGGCAGGCACTGGGCGAATAATCCCCCACTTCGTGAATATTGTAAGCAGGATTGGTCACCTTGACCGATCCGATCACCGCGAACTTGGTATGGTCGAAGTCGCTGTCACAGCTCCATGGCCCCGGCCACAGGATCCAAGAGAGGCAGGCAGCCGCAAGAGTCAGTGTGAACAGTATCGCCAATTTAGGTCGAGCTCCACGTTCGAGCACTTATAGTCTCCTCAGACGTCATGCGCCCAGCAAAATCGAACTATCAACAGGCGCCAAACATGAGTGACCCTCCGAGCTTCCATCGGAACGGTCATTCTTGGTCTCCACGCTCCTCTTGACCTTGGCTTCACGGCCCGGCTGCTTGTCCGTGGTGGTGGCCGCGGCGCCGTCCCACATCCGGGGCGCCGGCGCGGACAAGGCAGTCTTGCCCTTGGTGTTCTTCAGCGCCAGTCCGCCGCCCTTGGCCATGGAGAGCGTCAACCCGTCGGCCTGCACGGGCAGACGGAACTCCACTGGCACGACCTGGCCCCATCTGCCATCGGGCTGCTTGAGCTGCACCGGCCGCCCGCAGCGGTACGTCATGATCCTGGGGCTTGGAAAGGTCGTCATCGACGGCGGAGCGGGCGTTGCGGCTGGAGCCGGCTCAAGGCGGCGAGGTGGGGTACCGCCAAACCTCGCCGCGCTGACCAATTTGTTCACTGACACCTCTGTCTGCTGAGGGGTAAATAGCAAACAAGCTGTACCTCTGGCCAAGATCGCAGAGCAATATGATATGAATCACCATAAAATGGACATGAATCGGCGTAACAGCCTGGAGCTCCAGAACGATGACGGCAGTCAGATGCAGCGATCTCGAATTGTCGTGAAACGCCGGGCCGGCAGTTGTGTCAACGACGGCCGAATTGTGGATCTGGCACAGGCTCCCCGAAGGGCTCCCTGAATCGGCACGTTTGCGTAGCAGGTGGGCGCCGGCTAATTCATGCATTCTGCCGCTTGAGCATCTTTCGCGGCTGGCATGTCCCCCAGCGGGCCGGGGCTGTAGGGGCAGACTCGCACAGGCTGCGGTGGATCACGACGCAGACCCGTGACAGAGAGCACAGCTCGGCCGGTTCGTCAGCCGGCTGCGGGCCATCGCCCGCGAGAGCCTGCTGGTGGTCCAGGACGTCGTCACGGTCGTCGAGACGCTCGTCGCCGAGGCCGCCATCGCCGTCTGCCGCTGAGATCGTTGACCCGACCGGCGCGTACCGGGCATCGTGGGGCGGATGAGCGGCGATGAGACGCGCGACGGCGTGACGCTGACCAACCTGGACCAGCCCCTGTTCGACGGGGCCGGCGCGACCAAACGCGACCTCGTCGACTACCTGGACGCCGTACGCACCCGCATCCTCCCGGCCCTACGCGGGCGCGCGCTGTCGGTGCTGCGCGTACGGCCGGGCCAGCAGCCGTTCATGCAGAAGAATCTGCCCACGTACGCCCCCTCCTGGATCAGGACCGTCTCGGTCTGGGCCGAGGCCTCGCGCCGGCAGGTGTCGTACGCGCTCTGCGACGACCGGCGCACGCTGCTCTGGTTCGCCAACCAGCGGGCCGTCGAGTACCACCCGGCGCTGGGCCCCGCCGGCGGTGACGCCACCCATCTGGTGCTCGACCTCGACCCGCCGGAGGGCGGCGCGTTCGACCTCGCCGTGCGGGCGGCCCTGCTCGTCCGGCGGGCGCTCGCCGACGCGGGCCTGGCGGGCGCGGTCAAGACGAGCGGCGCCAAGGGGGCGCACGTGTTCGTGCCCGTGGAGGCGGGCGTCCCGGTGGAGGACCTGGCGGCGGCGACCCGCGCCCTCGGCGCCCGCGCCGCGCGCCTCGACCCCGGCCTCGCCACGACGGCGTTCATCCGGGAGGACCGCCAGGGCAAGGTGTTCATCGACTCGACCCGGGCGGGCGGGGCGACGGTGGTGGCGGCCTACAGCCCGCGGGTCCAGCCGGGCGTGCCGGTGTCGTTCCCCGTGGCCTGGGACGACCTCGGCGCGGTGAGCCCGGGTGACTTCACCGTGCACACCGTGCCGGCGCTGCTGGACGGCCGCGACCCGTGGGCGGAGCTGATGCCGCCGCCGCAGCGGCTGCCCGCCGACCTGGTCGAGGAGGGGCACACGATCCCGGTGGCGCGGGTGCAGGCGATGCACGCGGGCAAGCGCCGGGCCCGCGCCCGCCGCGGCGAGTAGCTTTCCGCGGCGGACGCGGCGTGTAGCTTTTAGCGGCGGGCGCGGCCCGCTGCGGGCCTTACTGGATCCGCTCGAACGGGGTCGGGGTCTGGCCGGTCCAGCGGTGGAGCTGGGCGACGCCGGTCTGCTTGGTCACGCCGCCCTCCGTGATCTTGCCGTCCTTGGCCAGGTAGAAGCGGCCGTCGTCGAGGGAGACCAGGCCGTACTGACCGCCCGACTCCCAGCCCCGGACGCCGGTCGCGTCGTGGTGCAGGCCCTGGTCGAGCAGCGGCAGCAGGGTGCCGCTCTCCGGCTTCGGCTGTCCCTCGATCGGCCCCTCGACCGGGCGGGCGGAGCCGTCCACGACGAACAGCGAGTAGTTCGGGAACTGCGGCTTGACGCCCTTGTAGACGGCCATCAGCCAGTTGCCCGAGCGCTTGTCGTACTCCAGGTTCTGCACGCCGTAGGTGGTGTTGCCGGTGCGGACGAAGTACTTGCCGGCCGCCTGGTCCGGACCGGCCGTGTGCGGCTGGGACTGGGTCAGCGGGCGCTCGTACGTGCGCCAGTCGCGGATGTCGTACTGCAACAGCACCTGGTGGTCGTTGTCGGTGCGCGTGGTGTTGGCGTAGACGCCGTAGGCGACGGTCAGCTTCTGCTGCCCGCCGCGCCGGCCGAACTCGGGGCCGAAGGCGACGCCGTCGATGCCGCTGCAGCCGTAGCGGTGGTCGGGGGTGTTGGCGACGTTGCCGTCGAAGACGCCGTCGCCGTTCATGTCGGCGGCGTAGTCGTCCACCACGTCCTTGAGGTAGACGGCGGTCACCACGTCGGACCCCTCGGCGTTCATGTCGAGGCTGGTGATCCGGTCGACGTCGAAGATGGCGATGTAGAACGCCTTCGCGTCCTTGTACTCCAGGGAGCCGTAGACGCGGCCGTCCTTCTCGTTGAAGTCGAGGTCGCCCAGGTGGCCGGTGAACCCGGTGACCGAGCCCACCGGGTTGCCCTGCAGGTCGGTCTTGACGAGGAGGTTGGTGAAGGAGAAGTACATGTACCCCTTCTTCCGGTCCAGGGCCATGCCCTGCACGTGGCCCGACGGCCAGGCGCCGCCGTTCACCTCCGCCGGGAACCGCGCCGGTCCCGCCTCCGCCGGCGCCGCCAGGGCGGGGCCGGAGCCGAGGGCGGTGGTGAGAGCTGCCGTGAGCAGTACGTGTGCGACCCGCATGTTCTTCCGTGTGCCTTCCGAGGGGGAAAAGTACTCCGGAAGATCCTTACAGACCGTGTCCGGCGCGTCCATGGACGGCGGTCAAACGCCGCGCGACGCGCGCCGGAACGATTCGGCCCCGGGCCACCACCGGATCTCCCGGGCGGGACGCATCTGTGGGCGCTACCGCAGTTGGTCGCGGCGGCGGGTCAGGTAGGCGGTCTCGGCGGTGTTGCCCGCCAGGTCGATGGCCCGGTCGTAGGCCGCGCGCGACTCCTGACCGCGGCCCAGCCGGCGCAGCAGGTCGGCGCGGGTGGCGTGGTAGGCGTGATAGCCGGCCAGCCTGGGTTCGAGACGGTCGACGGCCGCCAGTGCCACCTCCGGGCCGTCGAGCTCGGCGACCGCGATGGCCCGGTTGAGGGCGATGATCGGCGAGGGGTCGAGGCGTACGAGCTGGTCGTAGAGGGCGAGGACCTGCGACCAGTCGGTGTCGCGCATGTCGCGGGCGGAGGTGTGCACGGCGTTGATCGCCGCGAGAATCTGGTAGCGACCCGGAGCCACCCCGGCGGCGAGGCGCTCGCGCACCAGCCGGTGCCCCTCGGCGATCAGCGCCGCGTCCCAGGCCCCGCGGTCCTGCTCGTCGAGAGCGACCAGTTCGCCGCCGGCCGAGACCCGGGCGGCGCGGCGGGCCTCGGTGAGGAGCATCAGCGCCAGCAGCCCGGCCACCTCACCGTCATCCGGCAGGAGGGCACGGATCAGGCGGGTGAGCCGGATCGCCTCGGCGGTCAGCTCGTGACGTACGGGATCGGTGTCGGGGCCGGTGGCCAGGTAGCCCTCGTTGAAGACGAGATAGAGGACGGCGAGGACGCCGCGGACGCGCGCCGGGAGATCCTCCGCCGACGGCACCCGATAGGGGATGCGCGCCGCCTTGATCTTGGCCTTCGCACGGGTGATCCGCTGCCCCATGGCGCTCTCGGCCACCAGGAAGGCGCGGGCGATCTCGGGCATGGTCAGGCCGGCGACCATGCGCAACGTCAGCGCCACGCGGGCCTCCATCGCCAGCGCCGGGTGGCAGCAGGTGAAGATCAGCCGGAGCCGGTCGTCGTCGATGGCGCCGGCAGGCTCGGGCGGGGCGTCGTCGTGGACCATCTGAGCCTCCTTGTGCTTGTCGTCGCGCTTGTTCTCGCGCCGGAGCCGGTCGATGGCCTTGTGGTTGGCGGTGGTGGTCAGCCAGGCGCCCGGATTGGGGGGTACGCCGTCGGCCGGCCACCGCTCGACGGCGGTCGCGAACGCCTCGGCCGCCGCCTCCTCGGCGATGTCGAGGTCACCGAAGCGCCTGGTCAGGGAGGCGACCACGCGTGCCCACTCCTCACGGTGCGCCCGGGTGATCACCTCACGGACGTCGATCCCGTTCACAGGAACGGCCGCACCTCGACTTTCCGGTTGCAGGCCCTCGACCCCTCGGCGGCGAGCTTGAGCGCCACGTCGAGGTCGGCGGCCTTGATGATCCAGAAGCCGATCAGGTACTCCTTGGACTCCAGGAAGGGCCCGTCGGTGACCATCGCCTCCCCACCCCGGTTGTCGATGACGGTGGCCGCGTCGGGCGAGGCGAGGCCGCCGGCGAAGACCCAGTGGCCCTCGGCCTGGAGCCGGTCGTTGAACACGTCGATCGCGGCGTCCTCCTCCGGGGTGGCGAGGCCGGGCCGGTCGTGGATCACGGAAACCAGATACCGCATCTGAAGATCATCTCCTGTGGCGTCGGACAGTGGGGCATACCGGTCAGGGACTTCAGGGCCTCGCGTACTGCGGGCGCCCGGCCGGCCGGTAGACCTGGATCGTCACGCCCTTGGAGTCGACTCGCGACTCGACCAGGTCGAGGGCGAGATCCGGGCCCGCGTCCGGGAACAGCCGCGCCCCCTGGCCGAGAATGACAGGAACGACGATCAGCGTCATCTCGTCGACCAGATCGTTCTCCAGCAGCCACCGGGTCAGGGTGCCGCTGCCGTGCACCTGCAGCTCACCCCCCGGCTCGGCCTTCAGGTCCGCGACGGCGGTCGCGAGGTCGTCGGGCAGGACGGTGGTGCCCGACCACGCCGGACCGGCGAGCGTGGTCGACGCCACGTACTTGGGCCGCGTGTTCAACGCCCGCACGACGGGCTCCCAGCCCGGGGCGTCCTGGACCGTCATGGACCCCCACGAGCCGGCGAACAGCTCGTAGGTCCGCCGGCCGAACAGGAACGCGTCGGCGCGCTGGTAGGTCTGGTTGATGAACGCGCGGGTCTCGTCGTCCCCCCTGCCCAGGGCCCATCCGCCGCGCTCGAACCCGTTCCTGCGGTCCTCGTCCGACGCGCCGCCGTTTCCCTGCATCACGCCGTCGAGGGTGACCTGAGTGATGGTCGTCAGCTTCATGATCGGGGTTCCTTCGCCTTGGCGCCGCTCCCTTGCGGGCGGCCTCACCCCTGCTACGAACGCCACCGTCCCGATCCGACACCGCCTCCCCGGATTTCTTGGCGAATTTTCCGGGACCCCCGAAAAGCAGCGGCTTGGTTCGCTACCTCACCCAGATCCACGTCCACATGCCCCGCTGACGGTGGTGGTCCACCGGACACCACAGCAGGTAACGGCCCTTCTTCAGGGCCACGGTGAGCGATGTCCTCCCCCCGGGCGGCATGACCGCGGAGGTGCTGCGGACTCCGGGCCCGGCGACCGACAGCGCGTGCCGGTGCCAGCCCACGTTCTTGATCCTGAAGTTGACGGTGCCCGCCCTGAAGCCATGCCTCGGGAGCGCGATGAAGAAGCTCCCCTCCCTCACCGGGACGGCAACTGTGCCGCTGGTACCGGCGGGGACTTGAGGCGTCGCCATCGCGGCGGGAGCGCCGACCGTCAGCGTCAGCGCGGCGGAGGCCAGCACCGCCGCCAGACGGGTCATCGGCGCGGAACGAACTGAAGTGAACATGATCGTCACTCCTTCATCGCTGTCCTACTGATGTCGGCCATGGCGAAGGCCGCTTGCACGCCCTACATACGCGGCGGTCGTCCCACGAGAGCCTTTTGCGGTCCTACAGCGTTCGCCATTTCGGGCCGGGCATCGGCTGTTGACCGTCATGAAGACCTCAGCTGCCGTACTCCTCGGCGATCTTCGCATCGACGGCCTCCGCCTTGGGGGTGTAGACCCGATAGAAGTCCTTGCCGCATTCCAGGTCGTCCAGGGCGGCCTTGACCTCCTTGGCCAGGTACGGCTTGGCCTGGGCGGGCGTGAGCCTGGCTCCGAACCTTCGCACGGGCTCGCCCTTCTTGGCGGGCGACGGCACGTCGGGAACGTCGTCGCGCTGCCCGCGGCCGATCGCGTCCTCCTGGTCGAGGAACGCGAGCCAGCCGCGTGCCGACAGTTGCGTCGGCCTGGTGCCGGAGACCTTGTATCCCTTGCCCGTCAGGCACGTGGCCATGCTCGTTGCCAGCCCGACCAGTTCGGCGTCACCGTCGAGTTCGCGCTCAGCCGCCTTGTCCGAGGCATCGGCGAGCTGCTCGAACAGGTCCGTGCCGGACGTCACCGTCTTGCCGAGGACCTGCTTGGCCGCGACGACGACGCAGGCGTTCAGGGCCTTGTAGTAGCTCCTGCGCTGGGCCGGGGAGAGCTTCGACGGGATGTCCCCGTTGGGGTCGGCCCCCGAGAGGTCGGGCATGTTCTCGGGGCCGTCCGCGGCCTTCGGGTAGACGTAGGACGAGAAGACCCCGAAGCCGTACTTCGCCCGCTGGGCCTTCAGCGCCTCATAGTCGCCGGCTTCACGCTTGCGCTGGTCTTCGGTGGCATCTTCCTTCGGCACGTAGGCGATGTACTTGAAGCCCTTCTGCTTCATGCAGTCCGCCTTGACCGATTCGAACTGGCGCCTCTTCTCCTGTGCCGTCGCGGCCGACTTCGCGGAAGGTGAAGCGCTCTTCCCGGCCGGCTCGGCGTCGCCCCCGCAGCCGCCGAGCACGGCTGTCACGGCCAGGGCCAAGGCCGTCTTTCTGAAGGTGTTCATGGTCGGTCTCCCGTGTTTCGACGTCATGCGCGCACGCGACCGCCGAGGCACCTGTACGGCTCGCGAGTGGATCTTCCTGGCGCGCCCGGCAACAATACTCCGTTTAATGAAGCATGACTACTCCTGGCGGCCTCCCACGCGGCGCCGAAGAAAGGACGCGACAAGGAGACGACACGGGACTCGCGGGGGGCCGGTGAGTGCCCGGGGGGCTCGCGACGGTTACCGTGGGTGAGCGTATGAGTCGATTCCTGTTCACAATGCGGCCGGGCGCGCTCCGCTGGGTGTCCCACGGCCTGTTCGGGCTGCTGCTGGTGTCCGCCCTGATCGCGACCGCCGGCGCCGGCGGCACGGCCGTGGCCGCCGGCGGCGCGCTGCTCGGCGGCCTGTACGTCGCCTGGACGCTCCTCGAGGCCGAGCTGGTCCCGGCGCGGCCCGGCCTGGCGCTGCTGTGCCTGCTCCCGGTCGTGCTGGCGTGGGCCGTGCTCGCGGCGGCCGCGCAGCCGTTCGTCTGGCTGGTCTTCCCGATCGCCCTGACCTGCGCGCGGGCGCTGCCTCCGTGGGCGGGGGCGTTCACCGCGAGCGTGCTGGCCTGCGCCTCGGCCATGCTGCTGATCAGCCACGCCGGCCTGTGAAGCCGGTCAGGGCGTGACCACCGGGAAGTCCGGCATGGCGTCGTCCAGGAGCGCCACCAGGCGGCGCAGCGCCCCGACGTCGCCCTCCCGCTCGACCCCCTCGGCCCCCTTGCCGCAGAACAGCGCGATGAGCTGCTGGCGGGTCAGCCGCAGCGTGAGGTCCACCGGCCCGTCCGGCGGGTCCTGCTGCTGGACGAGCGCGCCGTTCGACAGCGTCGTGCGGTGGCGCTCCCCCAGGTCGGTCAGGTGCCAGTCGATCGACAGGCTCTCGTTCCAGGCGCGCGGCCCGTGGAGCCGGATGGCGACCGAGTCGAAGATCCGTTCCACGGGGAGCGCCGCGACCAGGTCCGGGCACGGCGCGGCGGGCACCGCCGGCACGATCCCGTCGGCCAGCTCCAGCGCCCCCGTCAGGTAGACGTTGCGCCACGTGGCGTTCTCCGCCCCGCGCCCGAGCCGGGTGTACACCTCGGCGAGCAGGTCCCGCGCCTCCTTGTTGCCCTCGTCGGCGAAGACGGCGTGGTTGAGGAGCTGCGCCGCGAAGCGCAGGTCGCCCTGGCCGATGTAGCCGCGCGCGAACTCCACCACGGCGCCCCCTCCCCCCAGGCACTTGACGTACCGGATGGCGCTCTCGCGCGGCGGGTGCTCCCACAGGTGCGCCGGGTTGCCGTCGAACCAGCCGAGATAGCGCTGGTAGACGGCCCTGACCTGCTGGCTGAGCGCGCCGTGGTAGCCGCGCGCGTGCCACGCCTCCTCCAGTTCCGGCGGCAGCGGGAGCGTCTCGGCGATCTCGGACGCGGTGAGTCCCTTGTTCATCAGACGCACCGTCTGGTCGTGCAGGTACGTGTGCAGGTCCCGCTGCCGGGTCAGCAGCCGTACGACGTCGTCCGCGCCCCAGACGGGCCAGTGGTGGGAGGCGAGCGCGACATCGGCCCGGCCGGCGCACAACGTGATCGTCCCGGTGAGGCGGCGCGCCCACGCCCGGGGGTCACGGACCGCCGCCCCGTGCAGCGGCAGCAGGTCGTGCTGGTCGCGGGTGACGTTCTCGGCGAGGAAGAGGGCGCGGCGGCCGGGGAGGACGAACGTCATCTGCGCGGGATCACCCGGCCCCGCCACGAGCTGGAACTCCATCGTCACGCCGTCCACGACCTCCTCCTGGCCCGTGCGCGTGATGGCGATCGTGGGCGGGATCAGCGAGATCGCGCCCGTGGAGACGGCCAGCCCGAGGCCCGCGCCGATCTGGCCGAGCGGTGAGCGTTCGAGCGCCTGGCCGTAGGTGTAGACCGAGCGGCGCGTCACGGCGGCGCGGGCGTGGACGCGCTCCGAGACCGCGTGCTCCATGAACCCGGCCGGCGCGAGGATCGGCACGCCGCCGCCGGTGACGCCGCGCACGCCGCCGAAGTGGTCCACGTGGGAGTGCATGTGGACGACGCCCGTGACGGGCCGGTCGCCCCGGTGCGCCCGGTACAGGCCGAGCGCCGCCGCCGCGCACTCGACCGAGCCGAGCGGGTCGATCACCACGACGCCGGTGTCGCCCTCGACGAGGGTCATGTTCGACAGGTCGAGCCCGCGCACCTGGTAGACGCCGTCGGTCACCTCGTACAGCCCCTGGCGGGCGCAGCGCCGGCCCTCGCGCCAGAGGCCGGGATGCGCGGTGCCGGGGCACTCCTCCTGGAGGAAGGCGTAGGAGTCGCCGTCCCAGACGACCCGGCCGTCGGCGTTCCTGATCACCGCGGGGTCGAGCCGCGCGACGAACCCGCGGTCAGGGTCGTCGTGGTGGGTGTGATCGTGGAGTGGAAGGTTGGACATGCTCCCCTGCATGCCCGTCATCCGGTACGGACACGGTCAACGGAGTCTGGCAATACGGACAAACCCCTACCGGCAGCGAGGGCGCGTGGCGCGATGTGATTGGCTGGAGGGCGACTGATCGCCTGGGGGGTTCGCGGTGGAAGCGTGCGTGTTCGACCTCGACGGCGTGCTCGTCGACTCCGAACCGGTATGGGAGGAGGTGCGCCGGGCGTACGTCGCCGACCACGGCGGCACCTGGCGTCCGGAGACGCAGTCCCGGCTCATGGGCATGAGCACCCAGGAGTGGGCCGCGTACCTGCACGAGCTCGGCGTCCCCCTGCCGCCGGAGGAGATCGCCCGGCAGGTGGTGGACGCCATGGCCGCGCGCTACCGCGAGTCCATCCCGTTCATGCCCGCGGCGCGGGAGGCCGTCCGCCGGCTGGCCGAGCGCCACACCCTCGGGCTGGCCAGCTCCTCGCCCCGCAGGCTGATCGACGTCGTCCTGGACGCCGCCGGCCTGAACGACTGCTTCGCCGCCACGGTCTCCACCGAGGAAGTGCCCCGAGGCAAGCCCGCGCCGGACGGATACCTGGAGGCGGCCTCGCGCCTCGGCGTCGATCCGCGCGCCTGCGTGGCCGTGGAGGACTCCAGCAACGGCCTGCGCTCGGCGCACGCGGCCGGGATGCGGGTCATCGCGGTGCCGCACCCGCGCTACCCGCCCGCGCCCGACGCCCTCGAACTCGCCTGGCTCATCATCCACGACCTGAGCAAGCTCACCCCGGAGACCTTCCCATCCTGACCGGGTCTCCGTCCTACGGCGGGACGGCCCGCCCCGCACCCCCTCGCTGACCGCCTCCGCCGGCCGGCTGCCGGAACGCACGCCCTGGCGGCGTCGGACGTCGACGTCACGGCGCCGCGGTGCGGTGGCCGCGGAAGGAAGCCTCCAGGGCGATGCGCCAGTGGCGGTCGGCCTGATCGCGGTCGCCCAGGGCGCCCCGCAGTTCCAGGCTCGCCAGCCCGTGCACCAGGGCGTTGAGGTGGACCGCGACATCGTAGGGGGCGGAGGGGGCGAACCGCCCCGCGTCGATGCAGCGCGCGACGGCGCCGACCAGGGTGTCGAACGTCCCCTGGATCTGTGCCAGAGCGGCCTCGTCGGGCTGGAAGTCTGCGATGGGCCGCCCGAACATCAGCTCGTACAGGTGAGGGTTGGCCAGAGCGGCGGCCCGATAGGCGTATCCGAGGGCCATGAGGTCGGCCTCCGGGTCGCCGTCGCGCGGCACGGCGGCGAACTCCTGGGCGAGCCGGGCGAACCCTGCCAGGAACATCGCGCGCAGCAGGCCGGCCTTGTCGCCGAAGAGGTTGTACACGGCCGTCGTGGAGGTGCCGACCTCCTGGGCCACTCGTCTGGTGCTCAGCGCCTGCAGGCCTTCCTGGGCGAGCAGTCGCCCGGCGGCGTCCATGAGGTCTCGGCGCAGTTCGTCGTAATCGCGTGTGCGAGGGCGGGCCATTTGACAAGCATACAATAACGATGTTTCATAACAGTATTACGAAACAGCTTCTCCGCTGTGGCCGGCCATGCGGCCCCAGGGAGAACCACTTCAGGAGGCCCCTGTGCCCGCTGCAACAGACCTGCACGTCGTTCTCGGCGCCGGAGGCGCCGTCGGCAGCTCCGTGGTCCGTGAGCTCGCCTCCCGGGGACACCGCGTCCGCGCGGTCAACCGCAGCGGCCGCGTCCCGGCACTGCCCGGCGTCGAGGCCCGCAAGGGGGACATCACCACGGCCGCCGGCGCCAAGGCCGCCTGTGACGGTGCCCAGGTCGTCTACCACTGCGCCGCTCCCGCCTACGACCGGTGGGTGCAGGAGTTCCCCGGGATGACCGACGCGGTGCGCCAGGGCGCGGCGGCCTCGGGCGCCAAACTGGTTTTCGCCGACAACCTGTACATGTACGGCCCCGTCAGCGGGCCCATGACCGAGGACATGCCCTACGCCGCCGAGAACCCCAAGGGCCGCGTCCGCGCCGAGATGGCTCAGGCACTGCTGGCGGCACACCGCTCCGGCGAACTGCGCGTCGCCATCGGCAGAGCCTCCGACTACTACGGCCCCGGCGGCGTCAACACCAGCGTCGGTGCGACGGTGTTCGCCGCCGCGCTGGGCGGGAAGACCGCCCGCTGGGTCGGCGCCCTCGACCAGCCCCACTCGCTCAGCTATCTGCCCGACATCGCCAGGGGGCTCGTGACCCTCGGCGAGGACGCGCGGGCCGACGGCCAGGCGTGGCACCTTCCGGCGGCGGAGCCCGTGACCGGCAGGCAGTTCCTCGACCTGGTGTTCGCCGAACTGGGCCGTCCCGGCAGAATGGGAACCCTCGGACGCCCCATGCAGCGCGTCCTCGGACTGGTGAATCCCACCGTCCGCGAACTCGGCGAGACCTGGTACCAGCGCGATCGCCCCTTCGTGAGCGACACCTCGATGTTCACGCGCACCTTCGGCCCGCTCGCCGTGACGCCGCATTCCGACGCCGTCGCCGCGACGCTCGACTGGTACCGCGCCAACCCCAGGCCGTAGTGAGATCATGGCCGCATGCGGGTCGTCGCGGTCCCGCACCCGCGTCACCCTCCCGCCCCCGAAGCCGCCGAAGCCCGCGAAGCCTCCGGAGACCCAGGAGACCCAGGAGCAATGACCCGTCCCCCGGCTCTGGTCCGTCCCAGGACCGACGACGACCTCCCCGCGTGCGTGCGGGCGCTGGCCGAGGTGCACGCCGCCGACCGCTACCCGGTGGACTGGCCCGGCGACCCCGCCGGCTGGCTCACGCCCGACGACCTCGCCCAGGCGTGGGTGGCCGTGGACGACGACGGGCGGACCGTGCTCGGCCACGTCGGGCTCACCCGCCCGGACCCGCACGTCACGCGGCTCGTCGGCGTCAGCGTCAGCGCGGTCGTGTCGCGCCTGTTCGTCGTCCCGCGCGCCCGCGGCCGGAGCGTCGCCGCGGGCCTGCTCGCCGCCGCCCGCGCCGCGCACCCCTCCGACGGTCCGCCTCTGACGCTGGAGGTCTCCAGCGAGGGCCGCGCCGCGATCGCCTTCTACGAACGGAACGGCTGGCGGCGCGTGAGCAGCAGCCGGGGCGACTGGCTGAACGCCGCCGGCGAGCCCGCCCTGCTCCACCACTACGTGAGCCCGTAGGAACGCGCTGCTCCGGCGCTACGCGAGCCCCTGGGGACGGCCATGCGAACCCTGGGGATATCCTCTGGAAATCGTGCGTGACATCACGGTTTTCAGCGGCTCCGCCCATCCGCAGCTCGCCGAGGAGATCTGCGCCCATCTCGGGACGCCGCTCCACCCGGTGGCGATCAACCGCTTCGCGAACGACGTGCTGGAGGTCCAGCTCCAGGCCAACTGCCGCGAACGGGACGTCTTCCTCATCCAGCCGCTCGTGCCGCCGGTGCAGGAGCACCTGGTCGAGCTGCTGCTGATGCTCGACGCCGCCCGCGGCGCCTCGGCCGCCCGCACCACCGTGGTCCTCCCGCACTACGCCTACGCGCGCAGCGACAAGAAGGACGCCCCCCGCATCTCGATCGGGGCGCGGCTCGTCGCCGACCTCATGGTGTCCGCCGGCGCCAGCAGGGTGCTCGCCATGACGCTCCACTCGCCGCAGGTCCACGGCTTCTTCAGCGTGCCCGTCGACCACCTGCACGCGCTGCGGGAGCTGGCGAACCACTTCCAGCAGTACGACCTGTCCAACACCGTCGTCGTCTCCCCCGACCTGGGCAACGCCAAGGAGGCCGCCGCCTTCGCCCGGCTGCTCGGCACCGGGGTCGCGATGGGCGCCAAGCAGCGCTTCAGCGACGACCGCGTGGTGATCAGCTCGGTCATCGGCGACGTCGCCGGCAAGGACGTGATCATCCTGGACGACGAGATCGCCAAGGGCAGCACGGTCATCGAGCTGCTCGACCGGCTCCGGGAGCGCGGCGTCAACTCGGTGCGCGTGGCCTGCACGCACGGCCTGTTCTCGGGCGGGGCGATCGAACGGCTGAGCGCGCTGCCCGAGGTCGAGGAGATCGTCTGCACCAACACCGTCCCGCCGCCCACGCCGAGCGACAAGCTCACGGTCCTGTCGATCGCGCCGGCCCTGGCCGAGGCCATGCGCCGCATCCACGACGGCGAGTCGGTGAGCGCCCTGTTCAGCACCTGACGCGCAGAGCGGATTCGGCGGAGTCGTTCACGGAGCCCGGTCGTGCGGCCGGGTGGCCGTGTCGGCGAACGCCGCGCCGGCCGCGTGTGCCTGCGCCTGCCGCTCCTGCCCGGCGGACCAGCCCAGGCGCGCGAACTCCCGGTCGAGGGTGGTCGCCGAGGTGGTGCGGGTGTCGGTGCTGACGGTGACCGCGAGCCCTTCGGCCAGGAGCCGGGTGGCGGGGTGCGCCTCCAGGCTGGGGACCGCCCCGGTCTGGACGTTGCTGGTCGGGCACATCTCCAGGGCGATCCCGTCGCGCCGCAGCCGCTCCAGCAGCGCGCCGTCGCCCGCGCATCGGACGCCGTGGCCGATCCGGCGCGCCCCGAGCACGTCGAGCGCCTCCCACACGGCGGCGGGTCCGGCGGCCTCGCCGGCGTGGACGGTGCACGGGAGTCCCGCCCGGTGGGCGAGGTCGAACGCGGGACGGTGCGGCTCGGCGCCGTGAAGCCGCTCGTCGCCGGCGAGGTCGAGCCCGGCCACCTGGTCGCGGTGCCGCAGCGCCGTCTCGGCCACGGCGAGGCTCTCGTCGGGCGTCTGGTGGCGCAGGCAGCACAGCAGCAGCCCGGTGCGCACGCCGGTGGCCCGCCGCCCCGCCGCGAGCCCGTCGGAGACCGCCCGGACCGCCTCGTCCATGCTCATGCCGCGGCGGGTGTGGAGCTGGGGCGCGAAGCGGGCCTCGCCGTACACCACGCCGTCGGCGCTCCAGTCCTCGACCAGCTCGCGGGCCACGCGGTGGAGGGCGTCGGGCGTCTGGAGCACCTGGAGCGGCACGTCGATGTAGGCGAGGAACCGGCTGAGGCTGCCGCAGCGGGGCGGCGCGGTGACCAGGCGCTCGACGGGGAGGTCCAGGGTGAGGCCCTGGGTGCGGGCCAGGTCGGCGACCGTGCCGGGGCGCACCGAGCCGTCGAGATGGCAGTGCAGCTCGTGACGCGGCGCGGGCACGGGGGTGGGGCGAGGGCTCATCGCGCTCCCTCCGATCGGGGGCCGGGCGGGACGGTACGGGCGCAGGTGTCGAAGAGCAGCCGCTTGAAGCCGCTCTCGCTGACCCGCCGGACCAGCGTCAGGTTGGGCGCCGGAGCCGAACGCCGGCGGTCGATGACGAGCTGACCGCGGGTCTCCTCGCCCAGGGCGACGTCCACGTACGCCTCCTCCCGCTCGACGACCAGGTCGGGGCGCAGCGCCACCGCCATGGCGACGGGGTCGGGCAGGTCGTACCCGGCCAGGCCGGTGACGTCGCGGGCCCAGTCGGCGACGGTCCGGTTGACGCGGTGGGCGAAGGTCGCCATGGGCGTGCCCAGCCGCTCCAGCCGGAGCTGGTCCTCGGGCGTCATGACGGCGTCCTTGCGGGAGACGTCCCAGCCGATCCAGGTCACCCTGTCCGGCGTGGCCGCCCCCAGGACGACCCGGGCGGCCTCGGGGTCGGCCCAGACGTTGAACTCGGCGGTGGGCGAGATGTTGCCGCGCAGGTCCGCGGCTCCGGCCATGCAGTACACGTGCCGGTACCGGCTGAGCAGGTCACGATCGCGGAGCAGGGCGGCGGCGACGTTGGTGAGGGGGCCCAGCGTGACCAGCGTCAGCGCGCCGGGCTCGCGGCGCGGGGCGGACAGCAGCACCTCGACCGCGTGCTCCCGCTCGGCGGCCCGCAGCGGGTCGGGCAGCCCGATGTCGCCCATCCCGTCCTGGCCGTGCACGTGCTGGGCGGTGGACGGCGTACGGGTCATCGGCCGGTCGCACCCGGGATGGACCGGGACGTCGCCGCGCCCGGCCGTCTCCAGCGAGACGAGCGCGTTGCGGGTGGCGGTCGCCACGGGCACGTTGCCCGCCACCGTGGTCACGGCGCGCACGTCACCGAGGTCGCCGGCGGCGGCCAGGAGCAGCGCCACCGCGTCGTCGGAGCCGGTGTCGGTGTCGATGACCAAAGGGATGCCCGGCATGCCCTTCTCCTCTCCGTCGGAGGTCTAATCGTTTAGACACTGCTATCTAAACGATTAGATGCGATGATGTAAACCGTCATGACGAAACGCGCGGACAAGCCGATCACGCTGGCCGACGTGGCCCGCCGGGCCGGGACCTCCACGGCGGTGGTGAGCTATGTGATCAACAACGGGCCCCGTCCGGTCGCCGCCGCGACCCGCGAGCGCGTCCTCGCCGCGGCGGCCGAGCTCGGCTACCGCCCCAACCGCATCGCCCGGGCGCTGCGCTCCCGCACCACGGGCGTGGTCGGGCTGGTGCTGGCCGACGCCTCCAACCCGTACTTCGGAGCCCTCGCCCGGCACGTCGAGCAGGCTCTGGAGAGGCGTGACCGGCTCACGCTGATCGGCAACGCCGGCTACTCGGCGGACCGCCAGCGCGACCTCGTCGACCGGTTCCTCGCCGCCCAGGTGGACGGGCTGGTGATCGTCTCCGCGGAGGGCGGCGACGACGTGACGGACCGGGCGGAGGCCGCGGGCGTGCCCGCCGTGTACGTCCACCACGGCCCGTCCGACGGGCGCGCCCGGGTCGTCGCGGCCGACAACCACGACGCCGTACGCGAGGCCGTCGCCCACCTGCGCGGCCACGGGCACCGGCACATCGCCTTCCTGGGCGGCGCGCACGACGCGGGTCCGGTGGCGGCGCGGCGGACGGCGTGGGAGGCGGCCGTCGCCGGCGACCCCTGGGCGGCCCTCCTGCGCTGCGACTACTCGCGCGCCGCCGCCGACTCCCTGACCCGCCGCCTCGCCGCCGACGACGCCCTGCCCCGCGCCCTGATCACCGCCACCGACGAGCAGGCCATCGGGGTGCTGTCGGGGGCGTGGGCGAGCGGGGTCGCCGTCCCCGGCCGGCTCGCCGTGATCAGCCTCGACGGCACCCCGGAGAGCGCCCACACCGCCCCGGCCCTGACGGTCACCCGGCAACCGCTGGAGGCCATGGCGGAGCAGGCGGTCGAGCTGCTGTCCGGCCGGGATTCCGGCGCGCCCGGCGTGCACGCGCCTCTGGTGATCAGGCGTAGCTGCGGATGCGATGAGGACTGACCTTCCTCACCGCGTCGAAGCCGTTCAGCCGCGCGTGCCGGCCGCCTCCGGGGTGCTCGCCCGGGTCTCCGCCCAGGCGCGGCGCATGCCGTCCGCCAGGACGTCCACGTCCGGGCAGGCCCGCCGGTCGGCGAGCACCGTCAGGCCGAGCCTCCCCCGGTACGACAGCGCCGCCACCGCGAGCGTCAGGTTGCCGGTGATGCCGGTGACCGGCACGGCGTCCACGACCTGCGCGCCGAGCAGGTAGAGGGGCCGTTCCGGGCCGCGGACGTCCGAGACCTGGAAGTTCATGGCCCGCTGTCGCCCCTCCAGGTCCAGGCCGAGTGCCGACAGGCCGCCCAGCAGCCCGTACATCACCGTGGACGTCTCCCGCGACAACGGCTGCGCGGCCTTGGCCGCGCGGGTCGCGGCGGCCACGAGGGCGAGCCGTCTCACCGGGTCGGACTCCCCGGCCGGCAGGCGGCAGTACAGGGCGCCGACCGCGTTGCCGAGGTCACGGGACCGTCCCGGATCCCGGATCGTCGCCGGGACCACGACGCTCAGCTCCAGGCCGTCCACGGGCTCGCCCCGGCCGAGCAGCAGGTCGCGCACCCCGCCCATGACCGTCGCGAGAACCACGTCGTTGACCGTGGCCCCGTGGGCGTGCGCCACCCGCCGGGCCTCGTCCAGGCCGAGCCGTACGACCCGCAGCAGGCGGCCCTGTCCGCCGGTGGACGCGTTGAGCGAGGTGCGGGGGGCGACGTTCACGGCCGACAGGACGCCGGCCGCTGCCGAGACCGTGCCGAGCAGCGTCCGGACGGAGCCGGCCGGATCGGCCAGGACCGACGCCGCCCGCGACAGGCGGTGACGCGCGTTGTCCAGGAACAGGTCCAGGGCGGAGGGCGGCGGCGCCGGACGCCAGGCCGGTACCGGCGGATCGGGGGCCTCGGGGTCGGCGTCGAGGAAGGCGGCGGCCAGCGCCACCGCGGCCAGGCCGTCCACGAGCGCGTGGTGCACCCGGAACAACAGCCCGACGCGCGCGACGCCGGGCTCGGCGGGGCCGTCCGTGAGGCCGGTCAGCAGCCAGAGGTCCCAGAGCGGGCGCGACCGGTCCAGCGGGTCGCGGAGCAGCCGCTCCGCCGTCTCCAGCAGCGCCGCCTCGTCCCCCGGCACCGCCACCCGGGCCGTCCGTACGTGGTGGCCGATCGCGAAGCCGGGGTCGTCCACCCACAGCGGCGGCCCGCACAGCGGCGGCGCGTACCGCAGCACCTGCCGTAACTCGGGCACCCGGACCAGCCGCCGCTCCAGCCGCTCCCGGATCGCGCCGAGCGCGAGGTCGCCGTGCCCGTCCAGCAGCGGGCCCGCCTCCACCACGCACAGCCCGGCGACGTGCTGCGGCGCCGACGGCCGCTCCAGACGCAGCATCGCCAGGTCCACCACCGACAGCCTGCGGCATCCGGCTCCGTCCACGACCCACCTCCAGGTTCGGCGCGCATCCCGGCCACGGCGGCCCCGCCTCGGGCGTCCCGCGTGAGTCCCACGATGGCGGCCGGGTCGCCGTCGCGGCAGGGCCGAAGGTCCCCACCTCGGCCCCGGCGCCCGCTCCGGCCGGCGCCCCTGGCATGCTGGCGGGATGCTCGACACGGGACTCGCCGATCAGGTCGTGCTGGTCACCGGGGCCGGACGCGGCATCGGGGCGGCCATGGCCCGCGCCTTCGCGCGGGAGGGCGCCCGGGTGGCCGTCCACGGGTTCGCCGGCGCCGCCCCGCCCCCGGGCGTCACGTGGGAGCACGTCACCCCGCCGCCGGACGAGGCCGAGGCGCTGGCGGCCGAGCTGGGCGGCGGCGCCGTCGCCGTGCGCGCCGACCTCATGGAGCCGGACGCCGCCACACGCCTGTTCGACGAGGTGGAGAGCCGGCTCGGGCCCGTGGACGTCCTCGTGAACAACGCCGCCCACTGCGAGAGCCCCGACACGTTCGAGACCGTGACGGCCGCCGGGCTGGGGCGCGCCTACCAGGTGAACGCGGTCGCGCCCGCCCTGCTCATCGCCGAGCTGGCGCGCCGCCGGCCGCCCGGCCGTTCGCCCTGCGTGGTGAACGTCTCCACCGACGCGGCCCGCGCGTTCCCCGGGCAGGTGGGGTACGGCACGTCGAAGGCGGCGCTGGAGGCGCTGACCCGGGCGGCGGCGCTCGACCTGGCCGCCGCCGGCATCAGGGTCAACGCGGTGGCGCCGGGACCGGTGCAGACGGGCTGGATGGACGCCGCCATGGAGGAGCAGGTCCGGTCGCTCGTGCCGCTGGGACGGGCGGGCGAGCCGGACGACATCGCCGACGCGGTGGTGTTCCTGGCCTCGCGGCAGGCCCGGTGGATCACCGGCCAGGTGCTCCAGGTGGCCGGCGGCCATGCCCTCTGAGCCCTCCAGGCGTCAGGAAGGGCTGGACACGACATACATGCGGCGGCCCGAAGGGACCCGGCTGAGCTGGAGGACGCTCAGGCCGAACAGGAGCACGCCCAGCGGGACGTGGACCGTCTTCACGTGCGCGATGCCCAGCGCCACCTGTGCCGACGTGAGCACGAACATCACGGCCGCGTACAGGATGGGCCGGGGCGAGCCGCCGCCCGGCCGCCACATCAGGATCGCGACGATCAGGTGCACCAGCGTCACGATGAACACGGTGTACGCCGAGGCGCTGTGCAGGGTGTGCCCGCTGGGCGTGGACAACAGCAGTCCGGCGGTGACCGGCGCGGCGAAGAGGGCCAGGGTCTGCAGGATGATCGCGACACGCAAGAACACGAGTGACTCCTTGGACGGGTGGGAGAGGGTGCGGACCCCGATGACGAGGCCGTACGCCCGCGCCTGGATCGGCGTCTCGCACTCTGACGACGCAACCGCCGGGAGTGTGAGGCGACGTGACCGACCTCACACTCCGGCGCGCCGTCTTGTCGTCCCGGTGAGGGCAGCCGTACCGAGGGAGCCGACGACACCATGACCACACCATCCGAGCCGGGAGACGCCCGGCCCGATCCGACGCTGGACGCGATCATGGGCGAGCGGCGCCACCTGATCAACCTCGCCTACCGGCTGCTCGGCACCCTGGCCGACGCCGAGGACGTCGTGCAGGAGACCTACGCCCGCTGGTACGCCATGTCCCCCGAGGAGCAGCGGGCCATCGACTCCCCCGGCGCCTGGCTGACGACGGTGGCCAGCCGCATCTGCCTCGACGTGCTCGGCTCGGCGCGGGCCCGGCGGGAGCGTTACGTGGGTGAGTGGATCCCCGAGCCGCTGCCCGACCGTACGGAGTGGACCTGCGGCCGTCCCGGCGGGGACCCGGCCGACCGGGTCACACTGGACGAGTCGGTCAACATGGCGTTCCTCGTCGTGCTGGAGTCGATGACCCCGGCCGAGCGGGTGGCGTTCATCCTGCACGACGTCTTCCGCTACTCCTTCCCCGAGGTGGCCGAGATCGTCGGCCGCAGCCCGGCGGCCTGCCGCCAGCTCGCCTCCTCGGCCCGCCGCCGCGTCCGCGACGCGCAGGCCCCGGCGACCTCCACGGCCCGGCGCGCCGGCGTCGTCAGGGACTTCAAGCAGGCGTGGGAGGCCAAGGACATCGACGCCCTCATCGGCCTCCTCGACCCCGGCGCCACGGTCGTCGCCGACGGCGGCGGGCTCGTCAGCGCCCTGCTCCGCCCGATCGAGGGCCCCGAGCAGATCGCCCGTTACGCCATGACCATGGCCGACATGGCGTCCGACCTGACGATCCTGGAGCGCACGGTCAACGGCCAGCCCGGCCTGGTGGCGCAGCGGAACGGCGTCGTCGACGCGGTGATGGCGTTCGAGGTCGCGGACGACCGGATCATCCGCATCTGGACCGTGCGCAACCCCGAGAAACTCCGGCCCTGGACGGCGGAGCGGTAGCGGACCGGAGTCACAGGACGCGGGTGAGCCTGGTCAGCGCCTCGACGATCTCGTCCATGCCGAGGCCCAGGTCGGAGCGCTGGAAGACGTACACCTCGGGGGCGAGCGGCGCGAGCAGCGTGTCGACGAGCGCGTCCGGCCGCGGTGTGCCGGCGGCCACCAGCAGCGAGCGGACGTGCGCCCGCCAGAAGCCGTAGGCGCCGGTCTGGAACCGCGTGCGGCCGACCTCGCTGCCCAGCACCAGGTGGGCGTGGTCCTCCAGCAGCCGCACCATGGCGGCGTAGAAGGCGGCGAGCCGCTCGGCGGGCGGCGCGCCGGGACCCAGGGGCGGGTCTCCGCGCAGCAGTCGTTCCTGCAGCTCACGCTCGTGCTCGTCGAGCAGCGCGACGGCGATGGACGCGCGGTCGGGATAGCGGCGGTAGAGCGTGCCCCTGCCCACCCCGGCGGCCTTGGCGATGTCGTCCATCGTCACTTCGTGCGGCGGCCGGGCGGCGAACAGCTCGGCCGCCGCCTCCAGGATCCGGGCGCGGTTGCGCGCGGCGTCGGCTCTCTCCATGCGCACCAGTGTAGGTGGACACGCCGTCCGGATATGCTTAAATGGACAACGTGTCCGCTTAGTGATCGGAGATGTCCATGCTGCTCCACCTCGACGCCAGTGCCCGCCGTACCTCGTTCTCCCGCACACTGTCGCGGGCGTACGCGGACGCCTGGCTCGCCGCGAACCCCGGCGCCGGGTACGTCCACCGCGACCTGGCCGCCGACCCCGTCCCGCACATCGGCGAGGCGTGGACCGAGCTGTGCGACCACGTCCTCGAAAACGAGATCACCGACATCGCCCGCTACGAGGAGGCCGTCCTCACCCCCGCCCGGCGTGAGGCGTGGGCGATCGTCAAGCCGCTGCTCGACGAGGTCGTGGCGGCCGACGTGGTGCTGATCGGCACGCCGATGTACAACTTCTCGATCCCGTCGTCGCTGAAGGCGTGGATCGACCAGATCACGTTCCCGAAGATGTCGCTCAAGGGCCGGTCGTTCGTGGTGACCGGCGCCCGGGGCGGCGCGTACGGCCCGGGCACCCCGCGCGAGCCGTACGACCACGAGGAGCGCTACCTGCGCGACTTCTTCAAGGGCCACTTCGCGGTCGAGGACGTCACGTTCGTCCACGCCGAGCTGGTCAACGCGCGGATCGACCCGGCGCTGCGGCACCTGCGCGACAAGCACGAGGAGTCGCTCGCCACGGCCCTGGAGACGGTGTCGTCACTCGGCTCGGAGACCCGGTCATGAACTGGCTGACGCTGGTCCTGGCCGGGCTGGTGGAGGTGGCCTGGTCGCAGAGCATCAAGCCGACGCAGAACTTCACCCGCCCGGTGCCCACCCTGATCAGCCTGGTCCTCATGGCCGCCGCCGTGTGGCTGCTGTCGCAGGCGATGAACACGCTGCCCGTCGGCACCGCGTACGCCGTCTTCACCGGCATCGGCGCCGTGGGCGCGATCACCCTGGGGATCGTGCTCGGCGGCGATCCCGTCTCGGTGGGCCGGATGGCGGCCTTGAGCCTGATCGTCGGAGGGATAGTCTTGGCCCGAATCACGACATAGACGGAAGGGGCCGGATTCTCATGGGGGAAGTCGGAGAGTCCTACCGGGTGGTCAGGGAGTCGTACCTGACGGCCGCGGAGTCGGCGGTCGCCCTGCTGGGCGCTCCCGCCGTCGCCGCCGCCTGGGACAAGCCGAGCGCGCTCACCGAGTTCAGCGTCGCGGGCCTGGCCGGGCACCTCGGCCACCAGCTCGTACGGGTGGACGGGCTGCTGGCCGCCGAGCCCACGCCGGGCGCGGAGCCGATCGGCCTCCTGGAGCACTACGCCAGGTCCACCTGGGTCGAGGCCGGCCTCGACCACGAGACCAACGTCGGCATCCGGCGCGCCGGCGAGGAGTCCGCCGCGGCCGGCCCGGCCGCCCTGGCCGCCACCACCGCCGAGCTGCTGGAACGCCAGCGCGCCACCCTGCCCACCGCGCCGGCCGACCGCGTCCTGGATCTGCCCTCGGGCTGGTCGCTGCTGCTGGACGACTTCCTCATGACCCGCATGATGGAGCTGGTCGTCCACTCCGACGACCTGGCGGCGAGCGTGGGCGTGGAGACCCCGGCCCTGCCCGCGCGGGTCGTGGACCCGGTGATCGACCTGCTGGCCCGGCTCGCGGTCCACCGGCACGGCGCGACGGCGGTCATCCGCACCCTGAGCCGCGCCGAACGCGCCCCCGCCACGATCAGCGCGTTCTAGGCCGGCCCGTTCCAGATCGGCCCGTTCCAGATCGGCCCGTTCCAGTTCAGCCCGCTCCGGACCAGCCCGTTCCGAAGCGGTGCTCGCGCCGATCGCGCAGCGGGACGGCGACGGGGGTCAGCGGGCGGTCAGGAACTCCGCGACGGTGGACACGAACCGGTCGGCGTCGTCGAGCCACGGGAAGTGCCCGGCTCGGGCCTGGACGACGAGCTCGGCGTTCGGGAACAACCCGGCGAACTCGGCCACGGCGGGAGGAGGCGCCCCCGGATCGACCTCTCCGGCGAGCAGCAGTACGGGCGGCGTGAACCGGGCGAGCGCGGTGCGCGTGGCGTCCGGGTCGAAGGCGCCCTCGGCGCCGAAGGCCGCCATGACCTCCGGGACCTCCCGCTCCGCCTCGGCCGCGTCATGGGCCTGCGCCGCCTCGTCCCACCGGCCGTAGGAGAACGGCACGATGGCCTGCCAACTGTCGTTCGTGGCCTTGCCCGCCACGATCGCCTCGAAGGCCGCGAACGCCTCCGGGAACCACGGCTCGTCCCGGCGCAGTCGAACCGTCTCGCGCCGGAGGTCGCCGTCGATCGTGATGCCGACGGCCCGGACGCTCGGTGTGATCAGCGCGAGCCTGCCGACGCGCCCCGGATGGCGGGCCGCGTACTGCACGGCGACGTTCGCGCCGGCGCAGTGCGCGAGCAGGTCCATCCGGTCCAGGTCCAGGTGCGCGCGCAGGGCCTCGACGTCGGCGACGAGCCGGTCGCAGCGGCAGGACGTGATGTCCTCGGGGGTCGCGGACTGCCCGGTGCCCCGCGGGTCCAGCATGATCAACCTCCGGCGCGCGGACAGGCCGCCGAGGTCGCCGAGGTAGGCGGAGGCCGTCGGCCCGCCGGGCAGGCAGACCACCGGCGCACCGTCCCCGCCTCCGCTCCCGGCCACGTGGTAGGCCAGCTCGGTGCCGTCGTACGAGGTGAAGAACTCCATGCCCGGCAGTCTGAGGGGGTGACGGCGGCAGAGGCTATCGTTTAGCCACAGCTACATGATGGGTGGCACGGATGGCGGTCGAGATCAGGTTCACCGCGGCGTCGGTCGCCAAGGTGCGGTTCGCCGTCTCGCCCCTGGGGGAGACGGTGCTCGCGCTCCGGATCCTGTTGGGCACGGGCGGGCACGCGGTGCACCGGCCCTGGGTGCGCGAGGCGCGTCCGCTGATCGCGGACGAGCCCGAGCTGCCGCTGCTGCGGGCACTGATCGCCGAGGCCATGCCGTCCTTCCTGTTCCCCGTGCCGCGGGAGCGGCTGCCCTCGATGGCGACCGAGCTGGAGCTGCTGCGCGCCACCGGAGAGCCCTTCTACCGGCGCGAGTACGGAGCGGTTCTGGGCGTACCGGCCGAGGAGGTCCCCGAGCCGGCGGCGGTGCTGCCGCGGCTGGCGCGGGCGCTCCACCGTTGCCACGAGCTGCTGATCGCCCCGCAGTGGGGCCGGATGCGCGCGGTGCTGGACGCGGACATCGCCAAGCGGGCGCTCACCCTGGTGGACGGCGGAGTGCAGGCGCTGTTCGCCGAGCTGCACCGGGACGTCGCCTGGGACGGCGGCCAACTGGTCGTGCACGGCCGACGCACCCCGCACGCCGTCCACACGGTGGACACCGGCGGGCATGGCCTGGTCCTGCTGCCCGGCGTCTTCAACTGGCCGAACGTGGGCGTCGACAAGTCCCCGGTCGCCGCCGCGTCGATCCGCTATCCGGCGGTGGGCGTCGGCCTGCTCTGGGAGCCGCCCCCTCCGGAGCTGTCGGGACTGGCCCCGGTGCTGGGCCACACGAGGACGGCGCTGCTCGCCGCCTTGGCCGAACCCCGGACGACCGCGGCTCTGGCCACCCGCCTGGGCATCACGCCGAGCGCGGTCTCGCAACATCTGGGCGCACTGCGCGGGGCGGGTCTGGTGGCGACCCACCGTACGGGCCGAACGGCGCTCCACCTGCGCACGGAACGAGCGGACCACCTGCTGGACTTCTCCGCCTCCTGAGGTTCTCCGGTCCGGGCTTGTAACGTGGTGGTGCCGAGATCAGCCGTCCACGCCGGGAGCGAACCGCGATGCGCTGGCAGATCCACTCCGAAGAACCGCTCTACTCGGACTACTGGCTCGACATACGCGTGGCGGACGTGGAGCTGCCCGACGGCAGGCACCTGGACCATCGGCTCATGCGCATGCCGCCCGGAGCCGGAGCCGTGGTGCTCGACGACCGGCGGCGCGTCCTGCTGATCTGGCGGCACCGCTTCATCACCGACACGTGGGCGTGGGAGATCCCCATCGGCCGGATCGAGAGCGGCGAGGAGCCGCGCGAGGCGGCGGCCCGGGAGGTCGAGGAGGAGACCGGCTGGCGTCCCGGCCCGCTGCGCCCGCTCCTCGACGTCCAGCCCAGCAACGGCATCTCGGACTCCGTGCACCACATCTTCCGCGCCGACGAGGCCACCCACATCGGCCCGCCGACGGACACGTCCGAGGCCGAACGCGTCGCCTGGATGCCGCTCCCGGACGTGCGCCGGCTGATCAGTGCGGGGCACATCGTCGGCGGCACCAGCATCGCCGCCCTCCTCTACACCCTGACCGAACCTCCCCCTACGCCCGCCCCCTGAGGCGCGTCGGTTCCCGCAGGGGCGTCCGCCGGGTTGACGGCCAGGACGCAGGCGACCGGCGGGTCCAGCGGGAGGATCTCCGTCCGGGCCCGGGGCGGCCGGCGCGGTCACAGGTCGGCGGCTTGCGACACCTCTCAGAGCCGTACGCCCTGGCGATGGACAGCCCCGCGGATGCGCCGGTATAAGTACACGGAGGACGCAGTTTCACGTCGATAATTGCTCAAGATCGCCTCATATGGGCGCGAAACTGCATCGAAGGCACCGGGGAGGCCATCGTGCTGTTGCGGTTCCGAGTCGCGAACCATCAGAGCATCCGGGAGCTCGTGGAGCTTTCCCTGGTGAGCACCCGGCTGACCGGCGCCAAGCCGGCCGACGACGACTGGGTCTCGGCGACGACCCGAGTCGCCGGCATCTACGGGGCCAACGCCTCGGGCAAATCCACAGTGCTCGACGCCCTGCACTTCCTTGTCCTGGCCGTCGGCAAATCGGCGACCGCATGGGGCGACCGCGAGTACTTCCCCCACTACCCTTTCGCCCTGGACGACGAGTCCGGGGAGCGATCATCACTGTACGAAACAGACATCGTGCTGAATGACGTACGACTCACGTACGGCTTCGAGTCCTCTTCCCGAGGCATCCACAAGGAGTGGCTCTACTCCTATCCGACCGGCCGCAAGAGAGTGCTTTTCGAGCGTCACGGCCCCGACGGCTCGGATATCGACTTCGGGCGCACCCTGCCTGGCGAGAACGTGCGCATCTCGCGACTGCTACGCCCTACCGCCCTCTATCTGTCCACTGCTGCGAACAGCAATCATGAGTTCCTCTCGGGGGTCCACCGCTGGATTTCCCGGCACATCCAGTACGCCCAGTACACCGAGACGAACCGCAAGGCACGCATCAGATGGGTCAGGAACATCCTGGAGAACGACAAGGTGCTGGCACAGGCCGTCGGCCTGCTCCGGTTCGCCGACCTGGGAATCACTCGCATGGTGCTCGACGTCGAAGAGTTCGACGAAAAGGTCGTCAGCATGATCAAGCGCGTGATGGACACGATCGACGACGGATCACAGGGACCCATCGACAAGGGCCAGATCATAGAGGACCTGAAGAAACGCATCCGGTTCGAGCATTCCGGAAGCGGTTCCGGGCGCACCTTCTCCCTCCCCCTGGAGAGCGAGAGCAGCGGCACCATCGCGTGGCTGGCGCTCGCGGTGCCCGCCCTGGCCTGCCTCAGGAACGGGGACGTCTTCGCCGTGGACGAACTCGACGCGAGTCTCCATCCACGCCTGGCGGCCGCCCTCATCGGGATGTTCAAAGACCCCGAACTGAACCCCCTGGGCGCCCAACTGCTCTTCACCTCGCACGAAACGGCGTTGCTCGGCCAGACACCCGAGGTCGGGCTCTCCAAGGACGAAGTCTGGTTCACGGAGAAAGGCACCGACGGAGCCACCGACCTCTTCGCGCTCGCCGAGTTCCCGGTACGCCCCACCGACAACTTCGAGAGAAGGTACCTGCACGGCCGCTACGGAGCCATTCCCATGGTCTCCCAGGAGGAGCTGCGCGCGGCCGTACTCCAGGACGGGCCGTGAGCGGGCGATCCCGGGGAGGCAGTGACCTGCGGCGACGCCGCAACACACGCCGTGAGAAGCCGCGCATTCTGATCGTCACCGAAGGGGAGAACACCGAGCCGCAGTACTTCAACGGCCTGGCGCGAGAGCTCCGCGCCAGCGGTGTCGAAGTCTTCCGTCTACAGGTGGAGGGAATCGGCCGGGACCCCGGACGAGTCGTCCGCCGGGCCGCCGCCGCGCGCGCCGACGCACAGCCGGACGACGAATACGATCACGTGTGGTGCGTCGTCGACGTGGACGAGCACGAAACTCTGGCGGCGGCCCTTCGGACGGCCGAACGCCTCGGCATTCAGGTGGCCGTCAGCAATCCGTGCTTCGAGATATGGATCCTGTGGCATTTCATCGAGCATCGGGCGCACATCGACAAGAAGGCTCTGGGCGAGAAGCTGAAAAGGCTCGGGATGACGGGCAAGAACCTGCCGAATCATTTTCCCTTCGCCGCGTACTCCGCCGCCGTCACCCGGGCGGAGCCTCATGGCGGGACCGGTGAGTACGAGGTGGCGGGCAACCCTTCCAGCTCCGTGTGCCGCCTCGTCAAGATCCTGACCCGGCGATCACAGTGAATCGAGGCATCCCTTTGAGCTTCCCTCCAGCCGACCAGGTCCCGGCGTAGACGGCCCAGGCCGGGGGTCCGGGGGCTGGGAAGCCCCCGGCAAGGGGGCGTGGGGGAGCTCGGCTCCCCCACTGTCACAGCCCGAGCTCTCCCGCGCGAAGCGCGTGCCCGTCGGCGAGGACCGCGCTTTTCAGCCCACCCGAAGGCAAAGCCTCCCGGTCCGTGAGTGAGTGTCTACTTCGCGATCAGCGTTTTGACGGCGAGTTGCTCCTCGCCCGCGGGGCCGTCGAGGCGGATCGACAGCTCCCAGACGCCGCTCATCGGGAACAGCTCGCCCACGGCCACGAAGCGGCCGGGCTCACGCCTGGTGGCGGAGATCTCGGGGGTGGAGTGTCCCATCTCGGCCATGACCGCCGACAGGGCCACGGTGTCGGCGTTCCCCTTGCTCACCGTGACCTCCACGGTGACCCGGCCGGGCACCGGGTCCGCGATGCGGACGGTGGCGGCGTAGCGGGTGCCCGTGGTGGTCAGGTTGATGGGTTCGGCCGCCGCGCTCCTGTTCACGACGTACAGCGCCACCGCTGCGGCCACGAGCGCGGCCGCGGCCACCGCGTGCCACCTCTTCATCGCCGGGCCTCCGAAGTGATCACTGGGTCTCCGATGTGGTCACTGGGTCTCCGATGTGGTCACTGGGCCTCCGATGCGGCCACTGGGCCTCCGATGCGGTCACGTTCACGGTGAAGGGGACGGTCACGATGCGGTCGGCCGTGGCGTACTGGATCCAGGCGAGGTACCGGCCCGGTGCGGGGAAGCTGAAGGTGAAGCGCGCCCGGGACCCCGGGGCGCCCATCTCGTGCACGTGGCCGAAGAATGCGCCGTCCTGACTGCGGATGAGCAGGTGACCGGTCATGCCGAGCCAGGTTCGCACGCCCGCGGGGGTGTCCAGCTCGATCATCGTGGGGCGGCCCGCGACGGGCACGGCGGGTTGCAGGCGCGGCGCGACGGTCGTACCGGCCTGCGCCGATACGCCCGTGCTGCCCGTTGTCTCGGCCTTGTCCGACGCCTTTTCCGACGCCATGTCCGACGCCTTGTCCGATGCCGTGGCCGTCTCTCCGACGGTGAAATCCGCGGCGACGAGCTGCCCGCCTGAGTCCTCTCGTTCGAACTCGGTGTGCGCGAGGTACCGGCCGGGGCGGTCGGCGCTGAGTCTGACCTCCAGGCGGCCGGGTGCCGTGCGCAGGGGGTGCACATGGCGGAAGTAGCGTCCGTCCTCGCTGGTGACGACCAGGTGCGCGAGCGCTTCGTGGTGCGCGGTGAGGTCGTCCACGGGCCGCCCGGTGTTGCCGTCGACGAGATCGACGCGCAGGGTGAACGTCTCTCCCGCGTCCGGCCGGGCCGGGACCGTCTCCATACGGGCCTGCGCGTACGGCCGCCCCGCCGCGGCCGATGTCGTGGGGGTCGGTGCGGCGCCGGCGGGTGGGGGCGCCGGCACCTGCGATTCGAACGCGATGACCATGGCGGCGACCGTCACCCCGGCCGCGGCGCCCGCGACCAGCGCCATCGTCCGTCCCGGCCGGGCCGTCGCCCCGGTGAGCAGGCCGCCCACCAGCAGGATCGCGGCCACGAACAGGCCGCCGTAGATGAGGAGCTCGCCCGCCGATCCGCGTTCGACGAGGACGCGGAACGGGATGACGGCGGTCTCGTTCCCGGCGCTCAGTTTCAGCTCGTGCGGTCCGGTCCGTTCCACCTGGAGCTGCGTGTACTGCGGGTTCGCCGTCGCCTCGGCGGTGCCGGTCACCGTGTGGCCGTCCTCGACGGAGCGGACTTCGAGGCCGAAGCGCAGGCCGGACACCGGCTGGTAGGCGACGACGCCGATCCGCAGCGGGCCCGGCACCCGGGTCGTTCCTTTGATCACCACTGTGACCTCGGCGCCGGCGATGGTCTGGGCGATCCGCAGGTCCGCCCCCGCCGTGACGTTGTGCGCCGCGGCGGGGGTGGCCAGCACCAGCACGAGGGCGGCGGCCAGGCACAGGACTCGGATCATGCCCGCTCGGCGTCGGCCGCGCGGGGGCGGGCCGGCTCGGACGTGACCGCGTTGGGCAGGAGCAGCGCCCCGAGCGCCAGCCCGATCAGCCCGGCGATGACCGGCGCGCCGGTCCACAGTTCGGGCACGGCGGGCAGGCCGCCCCCTGTCGCCGAGGCGACCCCGATGTACAGCGACCAGGTGGCGAAGGCCGACAGCCCGGCGAAGGCCCAGTAGGCGGCGCGCCGCTCACCCGACGGCCGCAGCCAGCGGATCAGCAGGTCGCTCACGAGCCCGGCGACCACGAACGACAACAGGATCGGCACGTTGCGGAACTGCGTCTGGGCGCCCGGCATGAGCACCATGATCGCGTACATGACGGTCACCGAGCCGAACGGCAACAGCCAGCGGCGCACCAGGAGCAGCACCGGGCTGAACATGACGACGTTCGTGACGACCATCGCGACGGCTACCCGGTCGGCGCCCGGGCCCACCGGTCCGCGGCCGGGGCCGCCCGAGTCATCCAGCATGGAGAACGCCTGGACGATCGACTCGGGGCGGTACTGCATGGCGTCGCCGTACGACAGGAACAGCGACACCAGCGTGGTGGCGAACGCGAGCCCGACGAGGGCGGGCAGCAGACGGCCGAGCGACGGGCGGGCGCCGATGTCGGGGGCGTTCCACGCGGAGCGCACCGGGGTCGTGATGATGAGCATCATCGTCACGATGAGGCCGAGGTGCGACGGGCTGAAAAGGATGTTGATGGTCGTCTCGATGCCGAGGATGGTGTGCCACATCATGTCGGCGAATCCGAAGGCGGCGAACGCGGGAATCGCCACCAGCCCGGCGAGATAGCCGTTGGGGACGGCCGCCAGCCCTTGCCGCCCGGCGCGCACGTTGCGCCACACCTGCCAGATGATCCAGCCGGACACCACGGCGAAGCCGGAGTAGAACACCGCGTGCCATGGAGTGAAGAAGGTCTCCAGTTCCGTCAGGTTGGTGTGCGCCCAGGCGTCGATCATCAGTCCGACCCCGAACCAGATGCCGAGCAGCGCCATCACCTGGTCTGTCCTCGGGGACACCCATGCTCGGGGTTCCCCTGTGTCCACCAATAATCGCCGGACGCCGGCGGGGACAGCTGCCACTTCGTGCTCCCTTTCCATCAGACCGGATCTCCTTGTTCGGACGGCAGTGGGCCGGCTGCCTCCTTGGGCACAGGCGGCTTAGGCGGATGACCATATGCGGGTCCTGCCGTCACTGAGACAGTCAACGCGATACAACGGGCGTCAGGGTTCCTCGTCTTCTTCCGCCTCCCACTCCACCCCCTAACGGTTAGCCAATAGATAGCGATCATCCTCACGGGATGTCAAAGCGCCAGGCCCGGCGCCCCCTCGGCTCGCCGCGTTGCAGGCGGAGAATAGGGCGCAGGTAGGTCGGCCGACGGCCGCCACAGAGTGCCATCGCCTTGAACTGGGATGCTCAGACATTGCCCGCCGCGACAACCGGACGCCGAACTTCGACAGAACAGAGGACGAGCGAAGCATGCTCGCCTCAGGCGGAGGGCTTCCCTCTTCCGCCCCTGATCCCTGTCGCGCTGCCTCATCACGATGCGCGATCGATCCTGGCGAAACGAAATCTCTGCGCTCCGCTCGAAATTCTTCGATACGGATGTGCTGAAGCCCGACAGGATCCCGACGGCCCAGGCCGGGGGGTCCGGGGGCTGGGAAGCCCCCGGCAAGGGGGTGTGGGGGAGCTCGGCTCCCCCACAGTCACAGCCCGAGCCCTCTCGCGCGAAGCGCGTGCCACCGAGCGAGGACCGCGCTTCTGAGAGCCCACACCGAACGAGGACCGCAGGGTCAGGCAGTGACCAGGCGGAGGGCCTGGGCGACCTCCGAGCCCTTGAGGGCCGTGGACGGGTCCAGGAGCCACTGGGACAGGAAGCCCGTCAGCATGGCCTGGTAGAGCGAGCCCACCAGCCGGGCTCGCTCCGGGTCGTCGGCCGGGTCGATGCCCGCGAACAGCTCCGCCAGCCCGTCCCGCGCCGCGTGCAGCCCCTGGACGAGGTGCTCACGCACCTCCGGCAGGTGGTCGCTCTGCCCGATGAGCTCGAACTGCGTGACCCACAGCGGCCGGAGCCGGTCGAACGACTCGACGACCCGGTCCCAGGCCACCTCGAAGCGCCGCAGCGGCGTGGCGTCGGGCTCCACCGAGCCGGCCAGCGTGGCCGCCAGCTCGTCGCCCCACTCCCTCATCGCCTCGAACAGCGCCTCGTTCATCAGCGCGTCCTTCGAGCGGAAGTGGTAGCCGATGCCCGCCAGGCTCACTCCCGAGGCGCTCGCGATGTCGCGGGCGGTGGTGCGGGAGTAGCCCTTGTCCATCAGGCAGCGCTTCGCCCCCGCCAGCAGGTCCTCACGATTTCCCATGACCCGAGGCTAACACAGACGTCTCACACATTCGTTCTGGACAAGCGTCTCACACGCTTGTACCGTTCTCGGCATGACGAACATCCTGATCTCCGGGGCGAGCATCGCCGGCACCACGACCGCCTACTGGCTGCGGCGTCACGGCTTCACGCCGACCGTCGTCGAGCGGGCGCCCGCCATCCGCACGGGCGGCTACAAGGTGGACGTCCGCGGCGCCGCGCTCGACGTGATCGAGCGCATGGGCCTGCTGGAGGCGGTCCGCGCACGCGGCACGGACATGCGCCACGCGACCCACTACGACGCCGCGGGCCACCCGGTCGCGACCATGGACGCCGACCTGTTCGGCGGCCGCACGGGCGACGACGCCGAGATCATGCGCGGCGACCTCAACGAGCTGCTGTACGACCTCACGCGCGACGACGTCGAGTACCTCTTCGACGACACCATCACCGGCATCGCCGAGGACGGCACCGTGACGTTCGAACGCTCCGCGCCGCGCCGGTTCGACCTGGTCATCGGGGCCGACGGGGTCCACTCGGTCACCCGGCGGCTCGCGTTCGGCCCGGAGGAGCGCTTCCGGCGCGACCTCGGCGCCCACATCTCGATCTCCACCGTCCCCAACCACCTCGGCCTCGACCGCGAGGAGGCCGTGCACGCCGCGCCCGGCCGCACCGCGAACGTCTACAGCACCCGGCAGGACCCGACCGCCAAGGCGCTGTTCATGTGGTCGTCGCCCGCCCTCTCCTACGACCATCGCGACCCGGCCCGGCAGAAGGAGCTGCTGACCGAGGCCATGGCGGGGGTCGGCTGGGAGGTGCCCGCGCTGCTGGAGGCCGTGCGGCGCTCGGACGACTTCTACTTCGACTCGGTCAGCCAGATCCACATGGACCGCTGGTCGCGCGGCCGGGTCGTCCTGGTGGGCGACGCGGGCTACTGCGCCTCGCCGGCCTCCGGACAGGGGACGAGCCTCGCGCTGGTCGGCGCGTACGTGCTCGCCGGCGAGCTCGCCCGCCACGGCCTCGAAGGCGGCGCGCTGGAGCGGTACGAGAGCGCGATGCGGCCGTTCGTCGAGGCCAACCAGAAGCTCGGCCCAGCCAACCTCAAGGGCATGGTGATGGGATCACGGCTCGCCATCCGCTTCCAGCTCTTCATGATCCGGCTGCTCCCGCACCTGCCCGGTCGCGACCGGATGATCGAGCGGGTCGCCGGCGCCATCCACCGCGCCGCCGACGCCATCACGCTGGAGGACTACAAAACTGTGGAATGAATCGTTCCGTTCTGATAGTCTGTAGAAGAACAGAGCGTTCCGTTCCCAGACTGCAAGGGAGTCCCCATGACGATCCTCGTGACCGGTGCCACCGGAACCGTCGGCCGCCTCGTCGTCGACGAGCTCGTCCGCGCCGGCCGCCAGGTCCGCGCCCTGACCAGGGACTCGGCCCGCGCCTCCGAACTCCTGCCCGCAGACGTCGAGGTGGTGGCCGGCGACCTCGCCGACCCCGGCAGCCTCGTCGCGGCCTTCGACGGCGTCACCGCCGCCCACCTCATCACGTTCGCGGGAGACGACTACGCCCCGCTGAAGCGCGGCGACGAGATCGTGGAGCTGGCCGTCAAGGCCGGCGTGCGCAAGGTGAGCGTGCTGGGCGGCCGGGCCGACGGGCCGCTGGAGCGGGCCCTCGCCGCCGCGGGGAAGCACGCCACGGCGGAGCACGCCACGGGCCTGGAGTGGACGCTGCTGAACCCCGTCGAGTTCATGTCCAACACGCTGCGCTGGTGGGCCGGCTCGGTGAAGGCCCACGGCGTGGTGCGCGAGCCGTTCGGCGACCGGCTGAGCGCCCTGGTCCACGAGGCGGACATCGCGGCCGTGGCGGCGGCCGTGCTGACCGGGGAGGGACACGGCGGCCGCACGTACACGCTGACCGGCCCCGAGGCGCTGACCACCAGGGAGAAGGTGCGCGTCCTCGCCGAGGCGACCGGCCTGGACATCACGTTCACCGAGCTCACCGAGCAGGAGGCCCGGGCGGAGTGGCGCTCCCACGGGATGGGTGAGGAGACCGTCGAGTTCCTCGTGCAGGCCCTCGGCAACACGCCCGAGGTGGGCTACACCGTGGTGCCGACCGTCGAGCAGGTCACCGGGCGGCCGGCGCGCCCCTTCGCCCAGTGGGCCGCCGAGCACGCCGCCGCCTTCCGCCCCTGAACAGGCCGCTCAGTCGGTGACCGCCGCGTAGTGGCAGGCCGCCTGCGCCGTGGGCACCGCCGGGAGCACCGACAGCGGCTCCGTCCGGCACCTGCCGTCCACCCCCGCCTCCGCCGCCCGCCCCGAGGCGAGCACCTGGCAGCGGGCGTGGAAGCGGCACCCGCCGGGGATCCGCGTCGGGTCCGGCGGCTCGCCCGTGAGCACGACGCGTTCCGGCGACTCGGGCAGCACCGACAGCAGGGCCTGCGTGTACGGGTGCCGGGGCGCGGTGAGCACCTGCTCCACGGGACCCGACTCGACGATCCGGCCCAGGTACATGACCGCCACCCGGTCGGCGATGTTCCAGGCCAGGCCCAGGTCGTGGGTGACGACCAGGGCCGACAGGCCCAGCTCGTCGCGCAGCCGGAGCAGCAGGGCCAGGATCTCGCCCCGCACCGAGGCGTCGAGCGAGGCCACCGGCTCGTCGGCGATCAGCACCTTGGGCTCCAGCGCGAGCGCCCCGGCGATGACCACGCGCTGGCGCTGGCCGCCGGACAGCTCGTGCGGGTAGCGCAGGAAGAACCGCTCCGGCGGCCGGAGCCCGGCGCGGGAGAGCGCCGAGGCCACGATCTCCTGCTCGCCGGCCAGGCCGTGGATGCGCGGCCCCTCGGCGACGGCCTCGTAGACGGTCTGGCGCGGGTTGAGCGAGCCCATCGGGTCCTGCAGGACGAGCTGCACCTCCCGGCGGTACGCCTTGAGCGCCTTGGAGCCGTACTCCAGGGCCGTGCCGCCGTACAGGACGGAGCCGGAGGTGGGGCGTTCGAGGCCGAGGAGCGTGCGGGCCAGGGTGGTCTTGCCGCAGCCGGACTCGCCGACGAGCGCCACGATCTCGCCCTCGCCGATCGCGAGGTCCACGCCGTCGACCGCGCGGGCGGCGCGCCCGCGCGAGGGGAACTCCACGTGCAGGTCGCGGGCCTCCAGCAGGGTGGGCCGGGCCGTGCCGACAGCCTCCACCGGCGCTTGTGTCTCGGTCACGACACCTCCAGGGTGGTCTCCGCGGGCTCGGCCTGCTCCGGCCGTACGTGTACGCACGCGGCGCGGCGTTCGGGACCGGCGGGCCACAGCTTCACGTCGAGTGTGGGGCACTCGTCCAGCGCGACCGGGCAGCGCGGGTGGAACGAGCAGCCGGGCGGCAGGTCCATGGGGTCGGGCGGGTCGCCGCCGAGGCCCTTGGGCGCGAGCCGCGAGACCGGGTCGCCCACGGTCGGGAACGCGGCGGCCAGCGCGGCGCTGTAGGGGTGCTTGGGGTCGTGGAACACCTCGCGCGAGGGTCCGTGCTCGACCACCCGCCCCGCGTACATGACCGCGAGCCGGTCGCAGACGTCGGCGAGGACCGACAGGTCGTGCGAGATCATGATCAGCGAGATGCCGCGCTCCGCGAGCAGCTCCTTGATCAGCGTGAGGACCTGGGCCTGGACCATCACGTCCAGGGCGGTCGTCGGCTCGTCGGCGATGATCAGCCGGGGCGAGCAGGCGAGCGCCATGGCGATCATGATGCGCTGCCGTTGCCCGCCGGACAGCTCGTGCGGGTAGCTGCGCGCCCGCCAGGCGGGCAGCCCGACCTGCTCCAGCAGCTCGGCGACGCGTCCGCGCGCGCTGTCGGGCTTGGCCAGGCCGTGGACGAGCAGCGGCTCGGCGATCTGGTCACCGATGCGCTGCACCGGGTTGAGCCCGTGCTGGGCGCCCTGGAAGACGATCGACGCCTCGGCCCAGCGGACGGCGCGCAGCCGGCCCCACTTCATGGCGAGGACGTCGTCGCCGTCGAGCAGGATCCGGCCACCGACGCGGGCGTCACGCGGCAGCAGCCGCAGCAGCGCCATGGCCAGCGTCGACTTGCCGGACCCCGACTCGCCGGCGACCCCGAGCGCCGTACCCGCGTCGAGCGTGAGCGACACCCCCCGTACGGCGGGCACCTCGCCGGCCGCGATGCGGTAGGTGACGGAGACGTCGTCCAGTTCGAGCAGAGCCATCAGCCCGCCTTCCTGAGTCGCGGGTTGAGCACGGCCTCCAGCGCCCGGCCGCACAGCGTGAACGCCATGACGACGGCCAGGATGCACAGGCCGGGGATGATGATGTACCACCACGCGCCCGCCGTCGCCGCGCCGAAGTCGTAGGAGGCGCGCAGCATCGTGCCCCACGAGGTCTTGTTCGCGCTGACGCCCAGGAAGGCCAGCGTCGACTCGGTGACGATGGCGCTGGCGACCTCCAGCGTGGTGCTGGCCAGCAGCAGGGGCGCGACGTTCGGCAGCACGTGGCGGGTGGTGATGTGCCAGTGCCCGCCGCCGAGCGCCTTGGAGCGCTCGATGTACGGCCGGGCCTCCACGGCGAGCGTCTGCGCGCGGATGAGCCGGGCCGTGGTGGCCCAGGTGGTGACGCCGATCGCCACGATGATGGTGAACGTGCTGCCGCCCAGGATGGCGGCCAGCACCATGGCGGTGATCAGCGAGGGCAGCACCAGGAACCAGTCGGTGATCCGCATGAGCGTGGCGCCCAGCCAGCCGCGGAAGTGCCCGGCGGCGATGCCGACGACCATGCCGATCACGATGCTGAGCAGCGCGGCGAGGAAGCCGATGAGCAGCGAGGTGCGCGAGCCCCACCAGACCATGAGCAGGACGGAGCGGCCGGACTCGTCGGTGCCGAACGGCGCGGCGAGGCTGGGCGGCGCGAAATCGTCGCTGGTGCCGGACACCACGCTCGTCACGCTGTCGTCGATGAACAGCGGCGCGACCAGCGCCAGCACCACGGCCACGACCAGCGCCAGGAGGCCGACCATGCCGCCCCGGTGCTGCCGGAAGTCCCGCCAGAACCGGTCGAACGCCAGCCGCCTGCGGCTCCAGGCCACGGACCCCGTCGCGACGGCGCTCACGCGGACCTCACCCTCGGGTCGAGCATGCGGTAGACCACGTCGGCCAGCGTGTTCATGAGGATCACCGCGACGGTGATGAGCATGAACGTGCCCTGCATGAGCGTGAAGTCCGGCACCCTGATCGCCTCGTAGAAGAGCTGCCCGAGCCCGGGCCAGCTGTAGATCGTCTCCACGGTGACCGCGCCGCCGACGACGAAGCCGATGCGCATGAACACCAGCGTCACCGTGGGCAGCAGCGCGTTGGGCACCGCGTGGCGGCGCCGTACCTCGTCGTCGCGCAGGCCCTTGGCGCGGGCCACCGTCACGTAGTCCTGGCTGACCTCCTCCAGCAGGGAGGAGCGCATGACCAGCAGGTACTGGGCGTAGACCACGGCCACCAGCGTCAGGCACGGCAGCACCATGTGCGAGGCCACGTCCAGCACGTACGCGAACCCGTCGGGCGCGTCCACGCTCTCGATGCCCCGGGTCGGGAAGATGCCCGGGATCGGCCCGATGCCGACGCCGAAGACCATGAGCAGCAGCAGGCCGAGCCAGAACGTCGGCACCGACCACAGCACCAGCGAGACGCCGGTCGAGACCCGGTCGAAGCGGGAGTTGTGCCGCCAGCCGGCCCGCGTGCCCTGCCAGAGGCCGAGGCTGACCGCGATGACCAGGCCGACGCCGGCGAGCAGCAGGGTCGGCCCGAGCCGCTCACCGATGAGGTCGAGGACGGGCCGCTTGTACTCGTACGACGTGCCGAGGTCGAAGCGGAGCGTCTTGCCCACGAAGTCGACGAACTGGTCGAGCATCGGCTTGTCCAGGCCCAGCCGGTGGCGCTCCAGGGCGAGCTGGGTCGGCGTCATGTTCCGGCCCTGCGCGAGGTTGCGCACGGGGTCGCCGGGCAGCAGCCGGAACACGAAGAACGTGCCGATGATCACCATCGCGATGCTGAACAAAGCCCCACCCGCCTTCGACAGCGCGTACTGCAGCGTGCCGCGGTGGGTGGGGCGTTCGTCACCGGGGCCCGCCGCCGCCTGGACGGCGGCGGGCTCGGCTGCTTCGAGCGGTGCGGTCATTCGCGCTCGTCCGCGGCGCTCTTGCGCCGCCTGGTCACGAGGAACGCGACCAGTCCGAGGACGACCACGCCGCCGACCACGCCGAGGATGAGACCGGTGTTGGAGCCGCCGCCGGAGGCCGAGCCGCCGGCCGGGGCCGCGACCGTGTCCACGGTGTAGAACGGCCAGTAGCCGCTGCCGCCGTAGAGCAGGCCGTTCTCCTCGGGGATCGAGGTGATGCTGGTGATGCGGTCCTTGCGGTAGCCCTCAAGGTCGTTCGTGTAGTAGATCGCGATGATCGGGGCCTCGGTGTAGAGGCGCTCCTGCATCTGCTTGATCAGGTCGGCGCGCTTGGTGCGGTCGAGCTCCTTGAGCTGCTCCTGGTAGAGCTTCTCGAAGGTCGGGTCGCAGTAGAACGACTCGGTGCCGCCGCCCTCACCCTTGGGGGTCGGCCGCCGGCTGCACAGGTGCGTGGCCAGGACCTCCTCCGGGTCGGGGTTGACGGACCAGCCGCTGATCGCGATGTCGTAGTTGCCGGTGACGCCGGTCTCCTCCGAGAACTTGCTGGAGTCGAGCTTCACGGTGGTCAGCGTGACGCCGATCTCCTTGAAGAAGCCGGTCAGGTACTCGCCGAGCTTGTCCTCGATCGGGGTGTCGGCGTGGATCGTGAAGCGGAACTCCAGCTTCTTCTTGCCGTCGGGCATCGTGCGGACGCCGTCGGCGCCCTTCTTGTAGCCCGCGTCGTCGAGGATCTTGTTGGCCTTGGCCGGGTCGTAGGTGACCTTGGTGTCGCCGGTGGCCTCCCAGAAGAAGTCCTTGTACATGGGCGGCACGATCGAGCCGTCGGCGGGCTTGGCCAGGCCGCTCTGCACCTCGTCCACGAGCTTCTGCTTGTCGATCGCGTAGTGCAGCGCCTGGCGGACCTTCACGTCCTTCAGCGCGGGGTGGCCGTCGCCGACCGGCTTGTTGTCGGTCGTCGTGGCGCCGGGGTTGACCTCCAGGTACGCGGCGCGGCGGCCCTGGTTGTTCCACGCCACGATGTTCGGGTCGTTCTGGATGGCCTGGAACTCCGGCGGCGCGAGGCGGCCGATGAGGTCGATGTCACCCTTCTTCAGGCCGGCGATGGCGGCCTGCGGGTTGTCGTAGAAGATGACCTGGAGCTCGTCGATCTTCGGCTTGCCCCGCCAGTAGTTGGGGTTGGCCTGCAGCTTGACGTACTGGTCCTTCTTGTGCTCGACCGCGATGTAGGGCCCGCTGGAGACGGTCGGGTAGGTGTCGGCCTCGTAGTTGGCGAGGTCGGTCACCTTCTCCCAGACGTGCTTGGGCATGATCGGGATCGGGTTCTCCAGGATGGAGGCCTGGGGCGCCTTCAGCTTGATGACGAGGTCCTGGCCGTTGGCCGTGACGCTCTCGTAGTTCTCGACGGCCGGGCCGTTGGCGGTCTTCGCGGCGTCGTCGGTCATGATCTTGTTGAGCGTCCAGGCGGCGTCGTCGGCCGTGATCGGCTGGCCGTCGGACCACTTGGCCTGCCGGATCTTGAACGTCCAGGTGAGTCCGTCGTCGGAGGACGTCCAGGACTCGGCGAGGTCCGGGCTGGGCTGGAGGGTCTTGCTGTCGGGGACCGTCAGGAAGCCGTACATCCACCGGTGGATCGAGGTGGAGACGAGGCGGACCGCCAGGAAGGGGTTCATCGAGTCGACGGCCTGGGTGGCCCCGACTCGGAGTACCTTCTTCCCCGCCGCAGGTTCCTGGGCATGGGCCACCTGGCCCTGACCTGCCATTAACAGCGCGACGCCCAGCACAGCCAGGCGTGCGATCCATTTCCTCATATGTGCCTCACCTTCAGGCGGGGATTCCTGTGTAGAGAAAGGCACACCATACGAACAGGGCGTGTCAACGAGCTACGGAAAATTGTTTCATCTTCGTTTCCTGATCCGGTGTAAATTTTCAGTCGGCCTCGATGACCTTGCCGTCGTCCACCCGCAGCCGCCGATCCACGTGGACGGCGTCCAGCATCCGGCGGTCGTGCGTGACCAGCAGCAGCGTGCCCGGATAGGAGGCGAGCGCCGACTCGAGCTGCTCGATCGCCGGCAGGTCGAGGTGGTTGGTCGGCTCGTCCAGCACCAGCAGGTTGACGCCCCTGGCCTGGAGCAACGCGAGCCCGGCCCGGGTGCGCTCGCCCGGCGACAGCGTCGAGGCCGGCCGCAGCACGTGCGCCGCCCGCAGCCCGAACTTGGCGAGCAGCGTGCGCACGTCGGCGGGCACCATGCCGGGCACGTGCCGCGAGAACGCGTCGAGCAGCGGCTCGTCCCCCTCGAACAGTCTCCGCGCCTGGTCCACCTCGCCGACCACCACGCCGGGGCCGAGCGCGGCGTGCCCGTCGTCCAGCGGGACCCGGCCGAGCATCGCGCCGAGCAGCGTCGTCTTGCCCGAGCCGTTGGCGCCGGTGATCGCGATCCGCTCGGCCCAGCCCACCTCCAGGTCCACCGGCCCGAGCGTGAACGCGCCCCGCCGCACCACCGCGCCGCGCAGCGTCGCCACGACCGCGCCCGAGCGGGGCGCGGCGGCGATCTCCATGCGCAGCTCCCACTCCTTGCGCGGCTCCTCCACGACGTCCAGGCGCTCCAGCATCCGCTCGGTCTGGCGGGCCTTGGCGGCCTGCTTCTCCGTCGACTCGACCCGCATGTTGCGGCCGATCTTGTCGCCGTCGGGGGCCTTGCGGCGGGCGTTCTTGACGCCCTTCTCCATCCAGGCGCGCTGGGTGCGGGCGCGGGCCTCCAGTTGGGCGCGCGTGTCGGCGTACTCCTCGTACTCCTCGCGGGCCTGCCGGCGGGCGACCTCGCGCTCCTCCAGGTACGCCTGGTAGCCGCCTCCGTACAGGCGGATCTGCTGCTGGGCGAGGTCGAGCTCCAGGACCTTGGTGACGGTCCTGGCCAGGAACTCGCGGTCGTGGCTCACCAGCACCGTGCCGGCCCGCAGGCCCGTGACGAACCGCTCCAGCCGCTCCAGCCCGTCGAGGTCGAGGTCGTTGGTCGGCTCGTCCAGCAGGAACAGGTCGTACCGGCTGAGCAGCAGCGACGCGAGGCCGGCGCGGGCCGCCTGGCCGCCGGACAGCGAGGTCATCGGCTGCTCCAGGTCCACGGCGAGCCCCAGGTCGGCGGCCACCTCCCGCGCGCGCTCCTCCAGGTCGGCGCCGCCGAGCGCGAGCCAGCGCTCCAGGGCCTCGCTGTAGGCGTCGTCGGCTCCCGGGGCCTGCTCGACCAGGGCCTGCGTGGCCGCGTCGAGGTCGCGCTGCGCCGCCGCCACGCCGGTGCGCCGGGCGAGGAACGCGCCGACCGTCTCACCGGGCCTGCGCTCGGGCTCCTGCGGGAGGTGGCCCACGGTCGCGGTGGCGGGGCTCAGGCGCACGCCGCCCTCCTCGGGGGCGTCGAGGCCGGCCAGCATGCGGAGCAGGGTGGACTTGCCCGCTCCGTTGGCGCCCACCAGCCCGATGACGTCGCCGGGGCTCACGACGACGTCGAGCCCCGAGAACAGCACCCGGTCGCCGTGTCCGGCCGCGAGGTCCTTCACCACCATGGTCGCGCTCATGTGGTCCGATGCTACCGAGGCCGGTCAAGCCGAAGGCCCGATGCCGGCGAGGCCGGTCAAGCCGAATATCGTGGCCCGATGCCGCGTCTGCCTGTCCTCCTGGCCGCCGTCCTGACCGTCGCCGCCGGACTGGGGGTGCGCGCGCTGACCGGCGGCGCCTTCGCCAAGGTCGCGGGCGACGCGCTGTACACGGTCCTGATCTACGCGCTCGTCGTGCTGGCCGTCCCGCGCGTCCGGCCGGTCACGGCGGCGCTCGTGGCGGCCGGGCTGAGCTGGGTGATCGAGTTCGCCCAGCTCGCCGACGTCCCGCCGGTCCTGCGGCCGGTGCTGGGCAGCACGTTCAACCCGCCCGACCTGCTCTGGTACGCCGTGGGGGCCGCCGCGGGGTGGGTCGTCCACGCGTACGCGCTCGGGCGCATACATCAGGACCGGCCGGAAAGGGGGTGGGGACACCCACTCCAACGAAGGGACCCTGATGATGGACGGCAAGACGATCGCGTTCCTCGTCGCCCCTGAGGGTGTCGAGGAGGCGGAGCTGACCGAGCCGTGGAAGGCGGTCAAGCAGGCCGGCGGCACCCCGAAGCTGGTCTCCACCGACTCCGGCCGCATCCAGGCGTTCAACCACCTCGACAAGGCCGGCACCTACGCGGTGGACGCCACGGTGGACGAGGTCTCCGCGTCGGACTTCGACGGCCTGGTGCTGCCGGGCGGCGTGGCCAACCCCGACTTCCTGCGGATGGACGACCGGGCCGTGGGGTTCGTCCGCGGCTTCTTCGAGGCGGGCAAGCCGGTGGCCGCGATCTGCCACGCGCCCTGGACGCTGGTCGAGGCCGACGTGGTGCGCGGCCGTACGATGACGTCCTGGCCGAGCCTCCGGACGGACCTGGGCAACGCGGGCGCCACCTGGGTGGACAAGGAGGTCGTGGTCGACACGCACAACGGCAACGTGCTGGTCACCAGCCGCAAGCCGGACGACCTCAAGGCGTTCAACCAGGCGGCGGTGGACGCGTTCAGCTCCTGACGTTCAGGCGACCTCCACCGCGGCGCCGCCGCTCGCGGCCGAGCGCTCGACGGCGGCGAGCAGCCGGTGCAGGCGCGCGGCGGCGGGGAAGTCGGTCGCGGCCGGCCGGCCCTCGGTGATCGCCCGCCCGACCTCCTGGTAGAAGGCGGCGACGTTGGCGACGGGCCCGTCCGCCGGGTCGAAGGGAACGGTCCGGTAGGAGGCGGGCACCTCGACCCGCTCGCCGCCGAGGCGGATGTCCCAGTCGGTCCAGTGCATGTACCTGCCGGGCCGGGTGGGCGCCACGGTCAGCGTGCCCTCGGAGCCGACGAGCTTGATCAGGAACCCGTCGGGGCTGCCGCTGCCGCCGTGGATCACGGCCGAGGCGGTGGCGCCGCCGTTCAGCGTGCCCTGGAGCAGGACCTGGCTCGGCACCCGGTTGGCGACGGTGCGGCCGGTGTCGCCGACGGCCACCTCGTCGTACCGGCGGGGCAGCCGCGCCGACACCTCGGCCAGCGGGCCGGTGATCCGGTCCAGCGTCGCGAGGAAGTGGCCGGCCATGATCGTGAGGACGGTGGTGCCCCCGGCGGGTTCGGTGCTCCACTCCATGCCGGCCGGGATGACGGCGCCGCCCAGCGGGTCGCCGGCGGCCACCAGCACGGCCGACTCCAGCCTGCCGATGCGCCCCGCCGCGACCAGGTCGCGCACGAAGAGCGCGTCCGGTGAGTGACGTCCCTGCAGGCAGACCGCGTGGACCACCCCGGCCTCCGACGCGGCCCGGGCCAGCTCGTCCGCCTCGGCCGGGTCCACGGTGAGCGGCCATTCCGAGACCACGTGCCTGCCCGCCTCCAGCGCCGCCCTGATCACCGCGGCGTGCCCGGGCGCCTTCACCGACACCACGACCAGGTCCACCTCGGGATGGGCGGCGAGCGCGCCGGCGTCGTCGAACGCCAGTCGTGCGCCGTGCTCGGCGGCGGCCTTCCCGGCGCTGGTCATGTTCGTGGTCGCGACGGCCGTCACCTCGTACCCGTCCAGCCCGGCCAGCGCGGGCAGGTGGGACCCGGCCGCCCATCCGCTCGCCCCGACGACTCCGACTCTGATCATCTTCCCGGCCTTCCCTCGGTTGGTTGTGTATCGATCGGTATGAAATTAGGGGATGGCCGGGCGCGTCCACAAGGGGGTAACGTACCGACAGGTAAAAAACCTGGGGAGGGGACGCATGCCGGGCGGCCGACCGCGCGCCTTCGATCCCGACGTCGCGCTGGACCGGGCCCTGGAGGTGTTCTGGCGGCAGGGGTACGAGGGGACGTCGCTGTCCGACCTGACCGCCGCCATGGGCGTCAACCGGCCCAGCCTGTACGCCGCGTTCGGCAACAAGGAGCAGCTGTTCGCCAAGGCGCTCGACCGCTACATCGACGGCCCGGGCGCCTTCGCCACCGAGGCGCTGACCGCCCCCACGGTCCGGGAGGTGATCGAGCGCCTGGTCGAGGGGGCGGTCGAGCTGACCGCGGGCGCGGACACGCCGCACGGATGCCTGAACGTCAACAGCGTGCACGCCTGCGGCCCCGACTCGGCCGCGGCCCGTGAGGCGGCGATCGCGTGCCGGGCGGCCGGCGAGGTCGCGCTGCGACGGCGCTTCGAGGAGGCGCCCGACCTGCCGCCGGGCCTCGACCCCGGCGTGCTCGCCCGGCTCGTCCACACCGTCACCGACGGCATCGCCGTGCAGGCGGCGAGCGGCCGCACGCGCGAGGAGCTGCGCGAGGTGGCCGCCCTGGCCCTGCGGACCCTCTTCCCCGCCTGACCCGCCCTCCGCCTGACCCGCCCTCCGCCCGACCCGCCCTCCGCCCGACCCGCCCTCTGTCTGCCCCTCCGTCTGACCCGCCCTCAAGGGAACGCCCGGAGCCCTCCGGGGATCAGCCCAGGAGGGCCGTCGCGAAGCGCCGCGAACAGCGCGAGGTTGCGCTCGGCGATCCCAGCGCCCCCGCGGCCGACCTGGCGTTGCTCGCGGACCTGCTGGCGCGGGGCGAGCTGGCGGCCGGGGTCGGGGGGCGACGGTCATGGGAGCGGCCCGGCGAGGCGGTCGCCGCGATCTTGGCGGGGAAGGTACACGGGAAGGCAGTAATCGACATAAAGCCGACAAAAACCGATGGCGCCCTCGAAAATCACCTGTAACGCCTTGCCCTAACCTCCGAAATGGTCTACAGCTATACCAATCAGTGACTCCCCCCGCATACAGGGAGACTTCATGACCACTGAAGAGGATTCCAGGCGGCTGGCCGAGCTCGGCTACAAGCAGGAGCTGGCCAGGACCTGGAGCGGTTTCTCCAACTTCGCGATCTCTTTCTCCATCATCTCGATCCTCGCCGGCTGCTTCACGACCTTCGGACAGGCATGGAACAACGGCGGCCCCATCGCCATCTCGTGGGGCTGGCCGCTGATCTCCGTGTTCATCCTCATCATCGGGTTCTGCCTGTCGGAGCTGGTCTCGGCCTATCCGACCGCGGGCGGGATCTACTGGTGGGCCGCCACGATGGGCAAGCCGGTCCACGGCTGGTTCACCGGGTGGCTCAATCTCATCGGGCTCATCGCGGTGACCGCCTCCGTCGACTACGGCTGCGCGACCTTCCTGAGCATCACCCTCAACCGGCTGACGGGAGGCGCCTGGGAGGCCACGCTGTCCCGGGCCTTCCTCCTCTTCGTGGTCATCCTCGTGCTCCACGCGCTGATCAACATCTACAGCCACCGCCTCATCTCGCTGCTGCAGAACATCTCGGTCTGGTGGCACGTGGCCGGCGCCGCGGTCGTGGTCGCCATCCTGATCTTCGCGCCGGACCACCACCAGTCCGCGTCGTTCGTCTTCACCGAGCAGTTCAACAACTCCGGTTTCGGCGACGGCGCCACGAACGGCTTCACGTTCTGGCTGTACGTGCTGCCGCTGGGCTTCCTGCTCACGCAGTACACGATCACCGGCTTCGACGCGTGCGCGCACGTGTCGGAGGAGACCCAGGGCGCTTCCACGACGGCGGCCCGCGGTCTCTGGCAGTCGATCTTCTACTCGGCGATCGGCGGCTGGATCCTGCTGCTGTCGTTCCTGTTCGCCGCGACGAACGTGGACGAGATCAACAAGCAGGGCGGCTTCGTCGGCGCCATCTTCGAGACGGCGCTGTCCTCGCCGCTGGCCACCGTGGTCTTCGCCATCTCCACGATCGGCCAGTTCTTCTGCGGGATGAGCTGCGTGACGTCGATGTCGCGCATGACCTACGCGTTCTCGCGCGACGGCGCGGTGCCGGGCTGGCGGCTGTGGTCCAAGGTGGACCGCAACCGCACGCCGGTCAACGCCATCATCGCCGGGTGCGCGGTCGCCGCGCTGATCACCCTGCCCGCCCTGTACGCGCCCGCGGGCACGACGACGCCGGTGGCCTTCTACGCCGTGGTGTCGATCGCGGTCATCGGGCTGTTCCTGGCGTTCATCATCCCGATCTGGCTGCGGCTGAAGATGGGCGACCGGTTCAGGCCGGGGCCGTGGACGCTCGGCCGGAAGTACCGGGTGCTGGGCTGGATCGCCTGCGTGGAGATCGCCGTCGTGTCGGTGTACTTCATCATGCCGCTGTCACCGGCCGGCGTGCCGGGCGATCCGGACTTCACCTGGACGTCGGTCAACTACGCGCCGCTCGCGGTGGGGGGCGTGCTGCTCGCCATCGCCCTGTGGTGGGTCCTGTCGGCCCGCCACTGGTTCTCCGGCCCCCGCCGCACCGTCGACGAAACCGCCGACGAGCTCCCGATCAGCTGACGCGCGGGCGATCGTCCGCTGATCGGCCATGTCTGGATGCTAGCAAACTGCTAGCATCCAGACATGGCCACGCTCTACATCAGGGATGTTCCCGAGCCGGTCGCCGAGTCACTGAAGGCGCGGGCGGCCGAGGCTGGCATGTCGCTCTCAGCCTTCGTCGCCCGGGAGTTGGCGGACATCGCCGCGCGCCCGACCAACGCTGAGATCGTCGCACGGCTGAAGACGCGGAATCGGTCGAACGGCCCTTCCACGCACGACATCCTGCAAGCGGTGCACGAGGGCAGGCGATGATCGTCATCGACTCGTCGGCAATGGTCGAGGCGCTCACGGGCCGCGAGGCTAACGAGGACCTCCTCGACGCGTTGCAAGGCAGTATCCACGCTCCGCATCTGCTGGACGTCGAGGTCTTGTCGACCTTGCGAGGTCTCGTTCTCGGCGGCAAGCTCCCCACCGAGGAGGCGGACGAGGCCCGCGCGGATTATCTCGCGTTGAGGATCACCCGGTACGAGACGAGAGGCATCGCCGGGCGGGTCTGGGAGCTGCGCGGCGACTTCGCCGCCTACGACGCCTCATATCTCGCACTCGCCGAAGCGCTCGAAGCGCCGCTCTACACCTGTGACCGCAAGCTCACCGAAGGCGGGCACGACGCCGACGTGCGCGTCCTCCCAAGGATCTAGTCGAGCCCCGGGAAGACGATCAGGTGTGGTCAGGCGGCCTCGAAGGAGGCCGCCACGGCCGCGCGGACCTGGTCCATGGAGATCCCGCCCAGCTCGCGCTTGACCGAGGTCATGTCCACGTCGGGCATGCCGCAGGCCACCGCCCAGTTCCAGGGCTCCAGGTCGCCGTCGACGTTGAGGGCGAAGCCGTGGCTGGTGACGCCGCGGCTCTGCCGCATGCCGATCGAGACGACCTTGCGCCCGGTGGTCGTCGTCCAGACGCCCGTCAGCAGCTCCGAGCCCGGCGGGGTGTCGCGGCGCTCGGCGGGCAGCCCGAGCGAGCCCAGCGCCGCGACCAGCCGGAGCTCCACCTCGCGGACGTAGTCCACGATGCCCTCGCCCTCGGCCAGCTTGACGATGAGGTAGCCGACGAGCTGGCCGGGCCCGTGGTAGGTGAGCTGCCCCCCGCGGCCGGTCTCGACCACGGGGATGCCGCGCGACGGGTCGGGCAGGTGGGCCACCGGGGTGCGGCGGCCGACGGTGTAGACCGACGGGTGGCTGAGCAGCCAGAGCGTGTCCGGCCGCTCGTCTCGCTGGCGCTCGGCGACCAGGTCGCCCATGCGCTCCATCGCCTTGTCGTAATCGACCAGCTCGTCCTGGATGAGGGTCAGCGGCCTGGGCTTCATGGTTCGAGGATAGAACGCCCCACAGGTCAGTACTTCCTCGGCTCCTCCGGGACGAGGATCCACATGGCGACGTACAGGACCCACATCGGGCCGGGAAGGAGCGACAGGATCAGCCACAGGATGCGAACCAGCGTGGGCGGCAGGCCCATCTTGTCGGCGAGACCGCCGCAGACGCCGGCCAGGATCCTGTGCTCTCGTGAGCGGTACATCTGTTTCCTCCGTGTGGTTGCACCTATTCAGAACAACGGTCAACCAGAGGTCCGCTCTCCCCTCAGGGACCCTGAGAAAACCCTGACAGGGTCAGCCACCGGCGGGCCGCGTCCAGATGCGCGCTGGTCAGGCCGTCTCTCGGGTTCACCGGAACGAGCAGGAAATCGTCGAGACCCCGGTGCCCCCTGAGGTACTCCTCGTCCTCCTGGCGCACCTGGTCGTCGAACCAGACGAACGGCCTGCGCTCGACGTACTCGGCCACGTGCGGGGTCTTGAACATCTCCCCCGCCGTGCTGCCCAGCACCGGCCCCATGGGCACGACGGGCAGCTCGGGCAGGCCGATGCGCGGGCTGATCCACTCGTTGGCGTGGTGCTCCCAGGTGGTGGCCCAGGCCAGCTCCGCGCCCGTCGCGATGGCCAGCTCCAGCAGCCGCGTGCCGTGCCGGGGGTTGAGGTGGACGGTGTAGACCTGGCCGCCGATCTCGCACTGGTAGCGCCGGTACCCGGGGTCGGGCCGCCGGAACGGGTTGAGCACCCCGTCCACGTCGATGAGCAGGAGCGGCTTCATCTGCTGCCCGCCCCGGCCCGGTGCTCCTGCGGGCTGATCCCGCGTACGCGCTTGAAGGCGGCGCTGAGCGCGAACGAGCTGCCGTAGCCGACCTTGCGGGCGACGGAGCCGATCGTGGCGTCGGGCTCGCGCAGCAGGTCGGCGGCCAGCGCCAGCCGCCAGTCGGTGAGGAACGCCATGGGCGGCTCCCCCACCAGCTCGGTGAAGCGCCTGGCCAGCGACGCCCGCGAGACCCCGACGGCGGCGGCGAGCGAGGCCACCGTCCACGGGTGGGCGGGGTTGTTGTGCATCATGCGCAGGGCCCTGCCCACCACGGGGTCGCTCTGCGCGCGGTACCAGGCGGGGGCCTCGTGGTCGTTCAGCCAGGACCGGAGCGTGGAGATGAGCAGCAGGTCGAGCAGCCGGTCGAGCACCACCTCCTGGCCGGGATCGTCCCGGACGATCTCGGCGCCGAGCAGCCCGATGACCGGGCCGCCGGGCTGGACCAGCAGCAACGGCAGCGCGTCCAGCAGCCGCCTGCTGATCTCGCCGTCCATCTGGTACGTGCCGGTGATGAGCACGGTGGAGCCGTCGGGGTCGTTGCCCCAGGTCCGTACGCCCAGCTCCATCGACTGGTAGACCGCCTCGCCGTCCAGTGTCGTGCAGCGCTGGCCGGGGTGGATGACGATCTGCGGCGGGGTGGCGGGGTCGTCGGCCACGGTGTACGGGTCAGGGCCGCGCAGGAGGGCCACCTCGCCCGGGGAGAGCCGCACGGGGGCGCCGGTGTCCGGCACCACCCAGGCCGTGCCCCGCACGAGCGCGGCGAGCGTCAGCGGAGCCTCGTCCTGCACGCGCAGCGACCACGGCGGGTCGAGCAGCGAGCGGAGCAGGAAGGCGCCGCGCGCGCGAGGGCCGTCGAGCATGGCGGCCAGATGATCCATGGGTTAGACGATCGCATATGGAAGTGCGCTTCTCAACCATGGAGAGTCCAGAGATCTCCGGGCTTACTTGAGGCATGACAACTTTGGTGCTGGGCGGCACCGGCAAGACCGGCCGCCGTGTGATCGACAGGCTCACCGCTCTCGGCCGTCCCGTGCGGTCCGGGTCCCGCTCCTCCTCGCCGGCCTTCGACTGGGCCGACCTCGACGGCTGGCCGGCCGTCCTCCAGGGCGTCGAGTCGATGTACGTGACCTACTACCCCGACCTGGCCGTGCCCGGCTCCCAGGCGGACATCCGCGCGCTCACCGAGCTCGCGGTCCAGAGCGGCGTCCGGCGGATGGTGCTGCTGTCCGGCCGGGGCGAGCCGGAGGCCCAGGCGTGCGAGCGCATCGTCCAGGAGTCGGGGCTGGAGTGGACGATCGTCCGCTGCGCCTGGTTCATGCAGAACTTCAACGAGGGTTACCTGCTGGACGCGGTCCAGGCGGGCGTCATCGCGCTGCCCGCCGGGGACGTGGCCGAGCCGTTCGTGGACGCCGACGACATCGCGGACGTGGCCGTGGCGGCGCTCACCGAGGACGGGCACGCCGGCCGGGTCTACGAGCTGACCGGGCCGCGGCTGCTGACGTTCGCCGACGCCGCCGCCGAGCTGTCGGCCGCGCTGGGCGGGCCGGTGGAGTACGTGCCGGTCAAGCCGGAGGAGTTCGCCGCGGGCGCGGCCGAGGCGGGCGTGCCCGCGGAGGACATCGAGATGCTGAACGCGCTGTTCGCCGAGGTGCTGGACGGGCGGAACGCGTACGTGGTGGACGGGGTGCGGGAGGCGCTCGGCCGGCCCGCGCGCGACTTCGCCGCCTTCGCCCAGAACTGGGCCCGTCACCTGCGCGGGTGACCCCGATGCAGGTGACCCGGCACGGGCAGGCGCGACTGGGCGTCGCGGGGCGAGGGGTCGGGCGGCCTCCGGGGCCGGCTCAGGTGGCGGCCTCCCCGTGGCGGACCCCGCGGCCGGCTCAGGTGGCGGCCTCCCCGTGGCGGACCCCCGCGGCCGGCTCAGGTGGCGGCCTCCCCATAGCGGACCACCGCGGCCGGGTCCCAGCCCGGGCCGGGCACCGAGGCGAGCAGCAGCCGCGTGTAGGGATGCGCGGGCTCGGTCAGCACCCGCCGGACCGGCCCACGCTCGACCACCACGCCCCGGTGCAGCACCAGCGTCTCGTCGCACAGGTGCCGCACCACCGCGAGGTCGTGGCTGACGAACAGCAGCGCCACGCCCGACTCGCGGCGCACCCGGGCCAGCAGCTCCAGGATCTGCGCCTGGATCGACACGTCGAGCGCGGCCACGGCCTCGTCCAGCACGAGCACGGACGGCTCGACGGCCAGGGCCCGCGCGATGGCCAGGCGCTGGCGCTGGCCGCCGCTGAGCTGGTGGGGGCGGGCGCCGGCCTCGCGCGTGCCGAGCCCCACCTGGTCGAGCAGCTCGGCGGCGCGCGAGCGGTCCCTGCCGTGCAGGGCGAGCACGCCGCGCAGGCACTGGGCGGCGGTCAGCCGCGGGTCGAGGGAGACGTACGGGTCCTGGAAGACGATCTGGATCTCCCGGGCGCGGCGCAGGCGGGCGGCCCGCCCGCGCTCCCTGGCGCCGCGCGGGCGCCCGCCGACGGTGATGGCGCCGGAGTCGGGGGCGACGAGGCCGACGAGCATGCGGGCGATCGTGGTCTTGCCGGAGCCGGACTCGCCGACCAGGCCGAGCGAGCCGCCCGCGGGCAGCGTGAACGACACGTCGTCGGCGGCGACCGTGCCGCTGTACGTCTTGCGCAGATGGTCGACGACGAGCATCACGACTCCAGCGGGTGAGAGGCGACCGGCATCCGGATCTCCGGGGCGTGGGAGGCGATTGGCATCCGGATCTCCGGCGGGTGGGAGGCGACCGGCATCAGGGCTCCAGGAGGTGGCAGGCGGCGGCGCCGCCGCCGGCGGTCACGGGCTCGGGGCGCGCGCTCTCGCACCGGCCGGTGGCGTGCGGGCAGCGCGGGGCGAACGGGCAGCCGTCGAACGCGTCGTCGAGCGAGGGCGGCCGGCCCGGGACGGGCCGGATCGGGCGCGGATCGCCCAGGTCGGGCGTGCAGGCCAGCAGCCCCTGCGTGTACGGATGACGCGGGTCGGCGAACAGCTCCTTGGCCGGGCGCGACTCCACGATCGTGCCCGCGTACAGGACGTGGACCCGGTCGCAGAAGGCGGCGGCCAGGTGCAGGTCGTGGGTGATGAACAGCATGCCGAGCCCCCGCTCGGCCTGCACCCGCCGCAGCAGCGCGAGCGTCTCGGCCTGGGTGGTGACGTCGAGCGCGCTGGTCGCCTCGTCGGCCAGCAGCAGCGACGGCCCGGCGGCCAGCGCGGCGGCGACGACCACCCGCTGGAGCATGCCGCCGGACAGCTCGTGCGGGTACTGCCGCAGCCGCGCCTCGGGGTCGCGCATGCCCACGGCGGCGAGCAGTTCCAGCGCCGTGGCGCGGGCCTGCGCCTTCGGCCGGCCGAGGGTGTGGACCATGCGCTCGGTGAGGAAGTCGCCGATCCGGCGGACCGGGTTGAGCGACGAGCGCGGATCCTGGTAGATCATCGACACCGTCGACGAGCGCAGCCCGCGCAGCGCCTCGGGGCCCATGGCGAGCACGTCGTCGCCCTCGACCAGCACCCGGCCCGACACCCGGGCCCGCTGCGGGAGCAGCCGCAGCACCGAGCGGGCGATCGTGGACTTGCCCGAGCCGGACTCGCCGACCAGGCCGACGATCTCGCCCCGGCCCACGGTCAGCGACACCTCGCGCAGGATGGGCCGCCGGCCGCCCGCCTCGACGGTCAGTTCTTCCACAGACAGCAGCATCACGACCCCCTCACGCCCAAGCGGTCGGCGAACCGCACGCCGAGCACGTTGAACGACACGACGACCAGGGCGATGGCCGCCCCGGGCACCAGCACCGGCAGGAACGCGCCCTGCACGACGGCCGGCTGCCCCTCCTTGACCATGAGCCCCCAGTCGGACGACGGCGGCTGCGCGCCGAACCCGAGGAAGCTCAGCGTGGCCAGGCTCATCAGCCCCTCGCCGAACAGCACGACGAGGTAGCCGACGATCGGCCGCGCCATGTTGGGCACCAGGTGCCGCACGCAGATGGCCAGGCCGCCCATGCCCTGCACCCGGTAGGCGTCGATGTACGGCTTGCCGCACTCGGCGACCGCGACGCTGCGCGTGTACTTGGCGATGGTCGGCGCATAGGCCAGGCCGAGGGCGACGACGGCCGTGGTCATGCCGTTGCCGAAGACGGCCACGACGAGCACCACGAACAGCAGCCCGGGGAAGGCGTACATGACGTCGGTGACCCGGCCGACGACCGCGTCGACCCACCCGCGGCGCCAGGCGGCGAGAGTGCCGAGGGCGACGCCGAGCACCGAGGCGATGGCGAGCAGCAGCAGCGGTCCCACGAGCGAGGTGCGCGCGCCGTACAGGACGCGGGCCAGCAGGTCGCGACCCGACTGGTCGGCGCCGAGCAGGTGCTCGGGCGAGACCGGCGCGAGCGTGGCGGCGAAGTCGACCGCGTCCGGCTCGTACGGCGCGACGAGCGGCGCGAACAGCGCGGCCAGCACCACGACGGCGAGGAAGGCGGTGGCGAGGTGGTGGCCGAGCGGCCGGGCGGTGCTCGGCGGCAGCGTGGCGACGGCTGTCACGCGGGCCTCCTGGCTCGGGGGTCGATGAGCGGCTGGACCAGCTCGACGAGCGTGGTGACGAGGATGTAGGCGGTGACCATGAGCAGCAGCACGGCCTGGGTCACCGGGAAGTCGTGGGTGTTGATGGCGTTGACGAGCAGGGAGCCGACGCCGTTGAGGCCGAACGCGGCCTCGACGATCACCGTGCCGGCCAGCATGCCCGCGGTGACCAGCCCGCACATGGTCACGATCGGGCCGAGCGCGCCGCGCAGCACGTGCCGGACCACGATCAATCGCTCGGACAGCCCGGAGGCGCGGGCCACGGTCACGTGGTCGAGCTCCCGCTGCTCGATCATGGACTGGCGGGTGACGCGGCTGACGACGGCCAGCGCGCCGACCGCGAGCGTGACGGCCGGCAGCGTGAGGTGCCACAGCGAGCCGCCGCCCATGACCGGGAACCAGCCGAGCCGCACCCCGAACAGCGAGATGAGCGCGGTGGCCACCACGAACGGCGGCACGGAGGTGGCCAGCGTCGTGCCCGCCACCACCGCCGCGTCGACCCGCCCGCCGCGGACCGCGGCCAGCACGCCCAGCCCGACGCCGAGCACCGTGAACAGCACGGCGGTGCAGCCGACGAGCGCGAGCGTGCTCGGCAGCCGGGCCGCCAGCAGGTCGGCGACCTGGTCGTTGTACTGCAGGGAGCGCCCGAGGTCGCCGCTCACGGCCCCGCCCAGCCACCGTCCGTACTGGACGAGGAACGGGTCGTCGAGGTGGTACTGGGCCCGGACGGCGGCGAGGTACTCGGGCGTCAGGTTCTCCTTGCCGCCCGCCAGGAACGTGACCGGGTCGCCGGGCGCCGCGTACGACGCCCCGAAGATCACGAACGAGGCGGCGAGCAGGGTCACGGCCAGGCCCGCCAGCTTGCGCGCCACGGGTCAGCCCTTGGCCCCGAGATCGGCCGCCCACGGGTAGCCCATGTGGACCTGGGAGGCGGGCGGCCCGGTCACCTTGCCACCGAGGACGACGGCGTTGGGCACCTCGACCAGCGAGATCCACACCATGTCGGCGGTGAAGCGCCGCTGCAGCTCGACGACGTCCGCGGCCCGCTCGGCGGGGTCGGTGGCGGCCAGGGCCTTGGCCACCAGCGCGTCGTACTCGGGCGAGCTGAACCCGACCCAGTTGTTGGACGAGCCGGTCAGGCCGTTGTCGTAGAAGCCGATGGGGTCGGCCTTGGTGATGTACCAGTCGTCGGGCACGAGGTCGACCTGGGCGCGCAGGGACTTGTCGGTGTAGAAACCGCCGTACTCGGCGGCGGGGATCGTCCTGATCTGCGCGGTCAGGCCGATCTTCTTGGCGGCGTCGGCCACGGCGTTGGCGATGACGGTGCGCGACTGCTCGCCGTTGGTGGCCACGATGATCGGCTCCTTGGGGACGCCGGCCTCCTGGACGAGCTTCTTCGCCTCCTCGACCCGGGGCGTCTCGGGCGCGCCCTGGAGCTGGTCGTACGCGGTCTGGAACGCCTGCTTCCGGTACGACCAGGCGCCCGCGCCGACCGGCACCTTCCACGGCCGGGCGAGCCCGGCGAAGCCCGACCTCGCGATGCCGGCCCGGTCGACGGCCAACGAGAGCGCCCGCCGGATCCGCGCGTCCTTCATCGGCCCGCGGTCGGTGGGCAGCAGCACGAAGACGCGGGTGGTGGGGCCGTAGGCGACGGTAACGGCCTGGTTGGCCTGGAGCGCCACGGCGGGGCCGGTGTCGGACAGGTAGGCGCCGTCGGCGGCTCCGGTGACGAGGCTGTTGACCAGCGCGTTGTCCTCGGCCCACCTGAAGGTCACGCTTCTGGTGAGCGGTTTGACGTCCTTGTTCCAGTACTGGTCGTAGCGCTCGATCGTGAGCCGGGCGCCCGACTTCCACTCCTTCAGCGTGTACGGCCCGCTGCACGCGTCGGGGCTGTCCGGCGTGCCGTACTCCTTGCCGAGCCGCTCGACGACCTTCTCGTTGAGCACGATGCCCGCGCCGCCCGCGATGGCCTGCTCGAACAGCGCGTTGGGCTTCTTGAAGGCGATCGTGACCTGCCGGTCGCCGGTCTTCGTGACGGACTTCACGTCCTCGAACTCGTCGGACTCGTCCATGCCCTCGCCCGCGTGGCGCCTGAGGCTCCACACGACGTCGTCGGCCGTGACGGGCGAGCCGTCGTGGAAGGTGACGCCGTCGCGCAGCGTGAGCACCATGGTCCTCGGGTCGGGCTGGTCGATCTTCTCGGCGATCCACGGCTTGACCGTCATGTCGGGCTGGGTCTGCAGCAGGCGCTCGCAGACGTTGGCCATGACGGTGCGGTTGGGGGTGCCGCCGTCGACGTCGAGGTCGAGCGTGCCGGGCTCGCCGTCGAGCAGCCAGGTCGCCGACTCCAGCGGGCCCGCGGCCTTGGCGGTGCGGTCGACGAGGGTGAGCTTGGCGGGGTCGGGGGTCCTTCCGGTGGCGGCGGGTCCGCCGCCGCACGCGGCGGTGAGGCAGATCAGCCCTGCCAGGACGAGCGTCTTGTTCACTACTGGTCTCCGTGCGGTCCGTCGTACAGGTTGTGGGGCACGCGCTCGTACTCGTGGTCGCAGGGCGTGCCGGCCGCGATCAAGTAGTCGCCCGTGGTGAGGTCGACACAGCTCGACAGCAGGGTGGCCCACCGCGTCACGGCGGGCTGGGCGTCGTCGGGATGGGTGCAGAGCGACTCGGGGTGGCCGAGGTGGTCGGACATGGCGTGGCGGATGCGCTTGCGCGCCTCGTCGGTGCCGGACGCCTGGCGCACGGCCCGCAGGCCGCCCTCGGCGCGCGGCACCCGGAACAGCGAGTCGGCCGAGGCGGGCCGGTAGGTGGCGGCGAGCTGGGGCGGCACGAACGCCTGGTAGTGGTTGCCGTGGACGAGCAGCCCGTCGGCCGGGTACATCCAGCCCACGGCGCCCGGCGTGGTCTCCAGGTCGATCGCGAAGCCCTCGCGGTGGGTGACCAGGGCGTTGCTGGCGATGTGCGGCCGCGACTGGGTCAGCGCCTCCAGCGCGGCGTTGAGGTTGTCGCTGTCGAGGACGCGCCGGCGGATCAGCGTCTGCGGCACGCCGACCGTCTCGTCGAAGCGCCCGCCGAGCCCGTTGGCGTTGAGCGCGATGCCCGCCGAGTTGGCCCCCTGCCGCCCGACCTGGCCCGCCTCCACATGCATGATCACGGTCGGGCGGCCCGGCTGGACCACCCGGAGCACCATGACGGTGTCGGCCACGCCGCTGCGCCAGTCCCAGTTCTGGCCGGCGTAGACGTGGCCGTCGCCGGAGGCGTCCTCCAGCAGCGCGAACGAGGTGCAGCCGTCGGCCGGCAGCTCGCTGAACGTCGTGTCGTAGATGATCTCGCCGCGGGCGTTGAGCGCGAGCACGTCGAGGAAGCCGGTGCCGGCGCCCTCGGCGATGCCCTCCATCTCCTCGACCAGCTCGGGCGCGAACGCCCTGCTCGGCTCGACCCAGTGCGCCGCCCGCTCGGTGACCTGGGCCCAGGTGAGGCCGCTGGAGTGGCCGAACGCCTCGGCGTAGTAGGCCAGCGCCCGGTGGACCCGGTCTCTGGCCTGCTCGCCGTACTGGCGCCCGCGCTCCCTCGGGGCGCCGGAGATCTCGACGAGGGGCAGGGAGATGAGGCTCAATGGTGCTCCTTGGACCGGCCAAAGCCTGTAACGTTCATTTCGCGTGGACGGCACGTCTGTAGCGGTCGTTCCAGGCAACAGTAACGGGCGCTACACAGGAGTCAAGGGCCGTAATGGATAATTCACAGAGTCCTATCGAGCAGCTCAGGGCGTCGATCAGGCACCTGTGGGAGGAGCTGTCACCGGCGGAGCGCGCCGTGTGCCAGTTCCTGGCCTCGGCCTCGCCCGACCAGATCCTGTTCTCCAGCGCCCAGGAGCTCGGCGCGGCCACCGGCACGAGCAACGCCACGGTGGTGCGCACCATGCAGCGCCTCGGCTTCGGCGGCCTGCCGGGGCTCAAGCGCGCGCTCGCGGCCGAGTTCACCTCCACGGTGGCCCCCGACGTGCGCCTGCGCGCCCGCATCAGCCACGTCGGCCACGACCTGTCCGAGATCTGGGAGCGGGTCTTCGACGAGGCGCGCGAGCGGATCGACCACTGCCGCCGCCTGTGGGACTCCGAGTCGTTCCGGCGCGCGGTCGAGGTGATGGCCAACGCGAGCGCGATCCTCGTCTACGGCACCGGGGCGTCCGACCCCTCCGCCCGCCACCTCGCGCTCAAGCTCGGCCGGCGGGGTCACCGCGCCCGCGCCACCTCCGCCACCGGGTTCGCGCTGGCCGACGACCTGCTGTCGCTGCGGCACGGCGAGGCGGTGGTGATCTTCCAGCCGGGCCGCAAGCTGCGTGAGCTGACCGTGCTGGTCGACCGGGCGCGCGCGGTCGGCGCGGGCGTCGTGCTCGTCTCCGACGAGCTGGGCGGCACGTTCGCCGGCAAGGTCGACGCCGTCCTGGCCGCACCCCACACGCCGACCGGCATCACCGCCGAGCCCCTGACCGGCATCATCGTGGCCGACGCGCTGCTGCTGGCCCTCGACGCGCTCGACGAGACCCGCTCGGTCGAACACTCCCACCAGCTCACCGCCCTACGCGAGCAACTGCTCGGCCCCCGCATCCGCTAGCCTCACACCGTCACTCTCGCGGCTTCGGAAAGGTGCTCCGGTGATCGGCTGGTTCGAAGCGGTGGTGCTCGGCCTCCTCCAGGGGCTGACCGAGTTCCTGCCCATCTCCTCCAGCGCCCACATCCGGGTGGTGTCGGCGTTCTTCGGCTGGCAGGACCCGGGTGCCGCCTTCACGGCGGTGATCCAGCTCGGCACGGAGGCCGCCGTGCTGATCTACTTCCGGCACGAGATCTGGGAGATCGTCTCCATCTGGACGCGATCCCTGTTCAAGCCGGCGCTGCGCTCCCACCACGCGGCCCGCATGGGCTGGTACGTCATCGTGGGCAGCCTGCCCATCGGCGTGCTCGGCGTGCTGTTCAAGGACCAGATCGAGACGGTCTTCCGCGACCTTCGCATCGTGGGCACCACGCTGGTGGTCTTCGCCCTCATCCTGTGGTGGGCCGACCACACCGCCCGCAACAAGCTCACCCTGCAGAAGCACCTCAGCTTCCCGCACGCCATCGTGTACGGCTTCGCCCAGGCTCTCGCGCTCATCCCGGGCGTCTCCCGCTCCGGCGGCACCATCACCGCGGGCCTCCTGCTCGACTACCGTCGCGAGGACGCCGCGAAGTACTCCTTCCTGCTCGCCATCCCGGCCGTGCTGTCGTCGGGCCTGCTGGAGCTGCGCGAGATCGGTGAGGGCCAGGCGCCGGCCTGGGGGCCGACGATCCTGGCCACGCTCATCTCGTTCGTCGTCGGTTACGCGGCGGTGGCGTGGTTCCTGCGGTACATCAGCAAGCACCGCTTCACCGGCTTCGTCGTCTACCGCATCGCGCTCGGCCTGTTCGTGATCCTCGCGGTCACGCTGGACTGGATCCCCGCCCAGGGCTGAGGCCGCTAGGCGCTCAGGGTGCGCGGATAGCGGCTGGCCAGGGCGAAGACGACGGCGAACAGGGCCCAGGCCGCGACGTACGCGATCGGATGGGCCCAGGAGTCGCCGATGAGGTCGCCCAGCGCCTCGCGGCCCTCGAAGTAGAGGGTCAGACCGAGCACGGCTCCCGGCAGCGCGCCCCACCAGCGCTGCCACCACACCTCGTGGACCACCACCTCGAACACGACCAGCGCGATCGGCCCGAGCATCAGTAATTTCAGACCGGGCGGCTCGTTGAGCAGGCTGGTGACGGCCATGACGGCCACGGCCGAGGCCACGGTCAGGAGGACGACGGCGCCGAAGGGGGCGGGCTCGTCACGCGGGTCGATCTGCTGTTCGGACACCCGCCCATTCTGGAGCATCCTTGGCGGGCCGATACGTCGCCAGCGTGAACAGCGCCCCCACCAGACCGATCGCGGTCGCCAGGATCTCGACGCCCGCCCGGCCGTACCAGCCGAGGGCGATCCCGCCCGTGACACCCGCCACGAACAACCCGAAGTACTGCGCGGAGGCGAGCAGGCCGAGGCCGATCGACACGTTGCCGGGCACGGCGCCGACCGTGCGGTACTGCTGCGCGGGGGCGATCATCCAGCCGAGCGCGCCCCACAGGAACGCCCAGACCAGCGCGACGGGCAGGGCGAGGTTGGCGACGGGGATGAGCGCGAGCGCCACGGTGGAGGCGGCCAGGCCGATCAGCACCATGCGACGCGGCCCGTACGCGTCGGTCAGCCGCCCGCCGAGCTGGTTGCCCACGACGCCGCCCACGCCCCACGCCCAGAGCACGGCGGGCAGCGGCAGGTCGAACAGCGAGCCGATGTACACGTACGCGGTGAACCCGCCGGCGAAGAAGAGGAGCTGGGTGACCAGCACCGCGAGCATCCGCCGGTCGGCCAGCGGCGCGAGCCGCTCGGCGAGCCGGCCCGAGGTGGGCACCTCCACATGCGGCACCACGGCCGCCACGCCCGCGAACCCGACGACGCCGAGCCCCACGACCAGCCACATCGTGGCCCGCCAGCCCGCGGCGCCGCCCAGCCAGGTGCCGAGCGGCACGCCGATCGCCGTGGCGACGCTCAGCCCGCCCATCACCAGCGCGAGGGCCCGGCCCCGGCGCTCGGGCGAGCTCAGCGCCGTCGCCACGCCGGACGCCGTGGGCGTGAACATCGCCGCCCCGGCCGCGGCCACCACGCGCGTCGCCATGACCAGCGGGTACGTGGGCGCGAGGGCGGTCAGGGCGTTGCCGGCGACCATGACGGCCAGCGCGACGAGCAGGAGCCTGCGGCGCGACATGCGGGCCGTGGCGGCGGCAAGCAGGGGCGACAGGATGGCGTAGGCCAGGGCGAACACGGTCATGAGCTGCCCGGCGGCCGAGGGCGAGACAGCGAGGTCACGGGAGATCGGCGGCAGCAGCCCGGCGGTCACGAACATGCCGGTGCCGACGGCGAAGTTGCCCAGCGCCAAGGGGTAGAGCCGGGTGGTCACATCATCCTCCGTACGCGTCAGTTGGACGAGCATCAAACTGTCGCATAGTTTGATAATTGTCAAAGGATTAAACGGAGATAGGGTCTGAAGCATGCGCCTGCTACCGCATCCGGCGACGGAGACCATCCAGCTCACCGAGGTTCTCCGCGCGCTGGCCGACCCGGTGCGCATGGAGATCGTCCTCCGGCTCGCCGTGCAGAAGGAGCAGACCTGCTCGAACGTGGGCGAGGAGCTCGGCGTGCACAAGTCCACGGCCTCGCACCACTACCGCACGTTGCGCGAGGCCGGAGTGGTGATGACCCGGCAGGTCGGGCGGCTGAAGTTCATGCGCCTGCGCCGCGAGGACCTCGACGCCCGCTTCCCCGGCCTCCTCGACGCCGTCCTCGCCGCCGCGCACGCCGACGACGCCGCCCCCGCGACCGCGCACGGCGAGGACACCGTCCCCGTGACCGCGCACGCCGACGAGCCCGTCCGCGCCATACCGGAGGGCGTCCCCGCGCATGGCGGCTGAGCTGCCCGTACGTCACGCGCTGCCCGAGCTGCTGGGCGCGCTCGACGCGCACGGCACGGCGGTGCTGACCGCGCCGCCGGGCAGCGGCAAGACCACCGTCGTCCCCCTCGCCCTGGCCGACGCCGGGCTGCGCGTGCTGGTGGCCGAGCCGCGGCGGCTGGCCGTCCGCGCGGCGGCCCGCCGCATGGGGGTGAGCTACGCGATCCGCGGCGAGCGGCACACCGGCGCCGACCCGAGGGTCGAGGTCGTCACCACCGGCCTGCTCCTCCAGCGCCTCCAGCACGACCCCGAGCTGCCCGGCGCCGACGTCGTCGTGCTGGACGAGTGCCATGAGCGTCACCTGGACGCCGACACCGCGCTCGCCTTCCTCCTCGACGTACGCGAGACGCTCCGCCCCGACCTGCGCCTGCTGGCCACCTCCGCCACGGCCGACGCCGCGCCGTGGTCGCGCCTGCTCGGCGGCGCGCCGGTCGTGGCGGCGTCCGGCACGCCCCACCCGGTGGAGACCGTGTGGGCTCCGCCGGCCCGCCCGCTCCCGCCGCCCCACGGGATGCGCGTCGATCCGGCGCTGCTCGCCCACGTGGCCCAGGTCGTACGGCGGGCCCTGGCCGAACGCGACGGCGACGTGCTCTGCTTCCTCCCCGGCACGGCCGAGATCGCCCGGGTCGCGGGCCAGTTGCGGGACGTCACGGACGACGTGGAGGTCCTGCAGGTGCACGGGCAGGCTCCGGCCCGCGTGCAGGACGCCGTCCTGTCGCCGGGGACCCGGCGCCGGGTGGTGCTGGCCACGTCGGTCGCCGAGTCGAGCCTGACCGTGCCGGGCGTCCGGGTGGTCGTGGACTCCGGCCTGGCCCGCGAGCCGCGCACCGACCACGCCCGCGGCCTCGGCTCGCTCACGACCGTCCGCGTCTCCAAGGCCGGCGCCGTGCAGCGCGCCGGACGGGCGGGCCGTGAGGCTCCCGGCACCGTGTACCGCTGCTGGACCGAGGCCGAGCACGAGCGGCTGGCCGAGCATCCGAGGCCCGAGATCGCGCTCGCCGACCTGACGGGGTTCGCCCTGCAGGCGGCCTGCTGGGGCGTGCCGGACCCGGCGGCGCTGGCGCTGCTCGACCCGCCGCCCGCCGCCGCCATGACCGCCGCCACGGCGACCCTGACCGACCTCGGCGCCCTGGACGGGGGCCGGGTGACCGCCCGGGGGCGGCGGATGGCCCGGCTGGGCCTGCACCCCCGGCTGGCGCGGGCGCTCATCGACGCCGGTCCGCGCGCGGCCGAGGTGGTCGCCCTGCTGTCGGAGCAGCTTCCGCGCGACGCGGGCGACGACCTCGTGGAGGTCTGGCGGTCGGCCCGGCGCGGCGGCGACGCCTTCGCCTCCCGCTGGCGCCAGGAGGTCAGGCGCCTGTCGAGATCGCTCGCGCCCGGCAGCGGCGGCGCTTCCGGAAGCGGCGGCGCCCCCCGGAGCGGTGGCGGGGCCGGAAGCGGTGGCGGTGACGGCTTGGCTGATGACGCGTTCGCGGGGCTGGTGGTCGCCCTGGCGTTCCCCGAGCGGGTGGCCAGGCGGCGTGGCGGCGGCTATCTGATGGCCTCCGGCACGGCCGCCGCGCTCGGCGAGGGCTCGAAGCTGGCCGGCGCACCGTGGCTGGCGGTGGCGGTGGCCGACCGTCCCACCGGCTCGGCGTCGGCGCGGGTACGGCAGGCCGTGGAGATCGACGAGGCGACCGCGCGGCTCGCCCATCCCGTCACGACCGAGGAGGAGGCCGCCTGGCGCGTGCCCCCGGGGGAGCGGCGCGGCGACGTCTCCGCGCGGGTCGTCGAACGGCTGGGCGCGATCGAGCTGTCGTCCGCGCCGCTGCCCGACGCCGACGTGCGCGCGGCCCTGCTGCACGGCCTGCGCACCGAGGACGTCCTGACCTGGTCGAAGGAGGCGCTGGCGGTACGCGCCCGGCTGGCGTTCTGCCACCGCGCCGTGGGTGAACCGTGGCCGGACGTGGGCGGCGCCGGACCCGGCATGGACGCCCTGACGGATCTGGCCGACCGGTGGCTGGAGCCCGAGCTGTCCAGGGCCCGCCGCCGCGCCGACCTGGAACGGATCGACGTGGCCACGGCCCTGCTCCGCCTGGTCCCGTGGAGCGAACGGCTGGACGCGGTCGCGCCGGAGCGCGTCCAGGTGCCCAGCGGCTCACGCGTCCGGATCGACTACGGGGAGGAGCGGCCGGTGCTCGCCGTGAAGCTCCAGGAGCTGTTCGGCTGGGACAGCGCGCCGTCCGTCGCGGGGGTGCCCTTGCTCGTTCACCTGCTGTCCCCGGCCGGGCGTCCGGTGGCGGTGACGGCCGACCTGGCGTCGTTCTGGCGCGACGGCTACCGCGCGGTACGGGCGGAGCTGCGCGGCCGCTATCCCCGGCACCCCTGGCCGGAGGACCCGCTGACCGCGCCCCCCACGAGCCGCACGAACAGGAGAACGTGACCCCACATGCGCGCCGACCAGCCGCACTCACAAGAGACCTCGGCACGCCCGCGCGCCGACCGCCCCGCCCCGCAGGGCCCGGCACGCGCGGGCGCCGCCGCCGTGGTGCTCGAAGCGGCACGGGACAACGCCGCGTGGTGTGACGCGATGTGCCGCGCGCACGGTCTGCCCGGCCGCTTCACCGCCCAAGCCTGGACCAACCCGCGCCGCACCCCGCCCTACTACCCCGACGCCGTCACCCTCTCCCCCGCCGCCACCGAGGCCGACGTGCTCGGCGGCATCGACGCGAGCCTGGGCGCCTCGGTCAAGGACAGCTTCGCCGCCCTGGACCTGGCCCCGCACGGCTTCCACGTGCTGTTCGAGGCGCGCTGGCTGCACCGGCCCGCCGCACCGGCCCCCGATCCCGCCGGGGACGTCGCCTGGGGGCGGGTGCGCTCCGCGTCCGAGCTGCGGGAGTGGGAGCGGGCCTGCTTCGGCGGCGAGGCGGACGGGCTCTTCCCGCCGTCGCTGCTGGAGGAGGTCGCCATCCTGTACGGCCGGCGCGACGGCGCGCTCGTGTGCGGCGGCGTGCTGACCCTGACGGGCGAGGCGGTGGGCGTCTCCAACGTCTTCGCGACCGGCTGCGACGACGACACGGCGTGGGCCGGGACGGTAGCCGAGGCGGCGCGGCTGTTCCCGGGCCGCGCCCTGGTGGGCTACGAGATCGACACCGCCCCGGCCGAGCGCCACGGCTTCACCCCGACCGGTCCCCTCAGGATCTGGCTCCGAAGCTGACGCCGGCGAGCGAGCCGCGGGATCCAGGCGCGAGGAAGCGGGCCGCCGGGGCGCCGAGCCGCCGGGGTCGGGAGGTCGAGCCGCCGGGGTCCGGGGTGCCGGAGTCCCGCGTCAGGCGTCCGTCGCGCGGAGCAGGTCGTCCAGGCTCACGTCCACGTCCACGTCCTCCAGCAGGCGGACACGCTCCCGCCCCGTCTCCAGGTCCTTGAACCCGCTGGACGTGCCCACACACACCACCGGCCCGTCGAACTCCCGCCCCAGCCTCCGGTAGCCCGCCAGACCGGCGGCCCCCGACAGCTCCTGCCACAGTCCCTGCCGGGCCAGCAGCTCCTGGGCCGCGCGCAGCTCGTCGTCGGTGACGGGCACCGCCTCTCCCCCGCTGTCGCGGACCGCGCGCACGCCCCGGTGTCCGCCGACCGTGCAGGCGATGCCGTACGCGCCGGTGGGCCCGAGCTCGACGATCGCCGCGGGCGTACCCGTCGCGAGGGCCCGCGCGTGCGGCGCCCCCACGGCCGGCTCGCAGGCGTACATGGGCGGCGCCGTCTCCGCGACCCCGAGCCGGCGCAGCTCCGCGAACCCCTTCCACACCCCGTACAGCATCTCCGCGTAGCCCGTCGGCGTGAACACCGCCGCCGGGACCCGCCCGAGCTGCGCGAACAGCTCGTACGCGATGGTCTTGTACCCCTCGGCGCCGAACGGGTGACCGGTGTGCGTCACGGTGAGGTTGCTGACCGGGTGGTAGCCGAACCGGTCCACGATCCGGCGCATCAGCGGCCAGCGGTCCTCGGCCGGCATGGTCAGGACCTTGATCCGGCGCATCAGCGGCCAGCGGTCCTCGGCCGGCATGGTCAGGACCTTCGCCCCGTACGCGCGGACGAACGACTGCACGGCGGGCGGCGCCTCGGCCGAGGCGAGCACGATCGCGGGGAGCCCGGCGCGGGCCGCGTAGGCGGCGGCGGAGGCGCCGTGGTTGCCCGAGGAGGCGACGACCACGCCGGGCGCGCCCGCGCCCACGGCCGCGCTGACCGTGACCCGGTTGAGGCGGTCCTTGTGCGACCAGGTGGGATTGCGCGACTCGTCCTTGAGATACACGCCGGGCAGCCCGTCGAGCTCCAGCAGCGGCGTGCCGCCCTCGCCGAGCGTCGGCGCGTGCAGCGGCGGCAGCAGCGGCGCCCAGCGGGCGAGGTCGGGCCCGGGAGCCTGCGCGAACAGCGCCGTGTCCACGTCCTCGTAGGCGTAGTCCACCTCGACCGGGTAGGCGATCTCGGCCGTGCTGGTCTCGGGACAGCCCCGCAGTTGCGGCGGCCAGAGCGGGAACGTGACGGACGGGTCGCCCAACGAGCGCTGGCCGGTGGCGAGGGAGGCTCCGTTCATTACGCCGAGACTAATAACCCCGGAATGGGGCCTCGCCACCGGAGTCCGGACGTTGCACACTTCTAGGCATGTCGTGGGCCGGAAGATCCGCTGTCGAGATCGCCTCCGCCGTGCGCCGCGGCGAGGTGAGCGCCGAGGCGGTCGTCGAGGAGCATCTCGGCGTGATCGCCCGGCGCGACCCGCAGGTGGGCGCGTTCCGGCTGGTCAGAAAGCGGGCCGTGGAGGAGGCGCGGGCGCTGGGCGAGCGCCGCGACCTCGCCGACCTGCCGCTGGCCGGGGTGCCGGTGGCGGTCAAGGACAACCTGGAGGTGGCGGGCGAGGCCATGCGGGCCGGCTCCGCCGCGACGGGCGTGACACCCGAGCCGCGCGACCACGAGACCGTCGCCCGGCTGCGCGCGGCGGGCGCGGTGGTGGTCGGCCTGACGAACCTGCCCGAGCTGGGCCTCGTGGGCTTCGGCGACAGCGTCCACGGCATCGTGCGCAACCCGTGGAACCTCTCCCGTACGGCCGGCGGCTCCTCCTCGGGCAGCGCCGCGGCCGTGGCGGCGGGCATGGTGCCGATCGCCCTGGGCAACGACGGCATGGGCTCGCTGCGGATCCCGGCGGCGGCCTGCGGGGTGTTCGCCGTGAAGCCGGGCGCGGGGCTGGTGCCGCCGCCCGGCGACGACTGGGACGGGCTGAGCGAGAACGGTCCCCTGGCCGCGCACGTCCCCGATCTGGCGCTGGCCCTGTCGGTGCTGGCGGCCGATCCCGCGCTGGCCGAGTCGTGGCGCGGGGGCAGGCGGCGGGAGCCGGCGCCCCGGATGCTGCGCTCGGTGTGGGCGGGCGAGGACGAGGTGTGGGACGCGCCTGCGCCGCCGGCCGAGGAGGAGCCGTTCGACCTGCGGATCGCGTACGCGCCGCAGCCGCTGCCGGCGGGGTTGCCGATGGACCGGGAGTTCCGGGCGGCGGTGCGCGGGGCGGCCGAGACGTTGCGGGTGGCCGGGCACACGGTCGTGGAGCGCGAGCGCCGGCTGCCGTTCTGGCTCGGGCCGTCCACCGTGGCCGCGTGGCTGTCGCGCGCCGCCGAGGCCGTCGACGCGCTCTCCCGCCCCGCGGCGAGGTCCGCGCAGGGGCTCGACCGCAGGAGCCGGGCCCTCGCGCGCGGCGGGCGGGTGCTGCGGTCGCTGAGCCTGGACGGGGCACGCGGGCGGGCACGTTGGCAGGCGTACGCGGCCGACCAGTGGTTCGGCGACGCGGACGTGCTGATCACGCCGGTCCTGGCCACCGTGCCGCCCGCGGCCGGCGGCTGGCGCGAGCGCGGGTTCGCGCGCAGCGCGCTGGCCAACATCAGGTTCGCCCCGGCGACCGGGCCGTGGAACATGTGCGGCTGGCCCGCCCTGGCCGTGCCGATCGCGACGCATTCCAGCGGCCTGCCGATCGGGGTGCAGCTCGTCGCGCCACCGGGCGGCGAGCCGCTGCTGCTCGGCCTGGCCGCGCAGCTCGAAGCCGCCCACCCGCTGGTCCGCCCGCCCGGCATGTCCGCGTGAGGCGGCCCCGTCCGCCCGGCATGCCCGCGTGACGGAGGTCACCCCTTGGGGCAGCCGGCCGTCTTCTTCCTCACCAGCTCGGCGGCCTCGGGGCTGAGCCGCACCTGATCCGGCTGCGCCCAGACGAGCACCTGCCCCGGGGCCGTCGGCACGGCGTCCTCGACGAACCAGCTCCCCGGCACCTGGGGGGCGCGCTCCGACTTCTTCCCCACCCTGAACTCCTCGATCGAGCCGCCCCGCTCGGCGAGCGCGGCCCGCACCTCGTCCACGGTCATGCCCCGGAACGGGACGCAGTGCAGCAGCTCGCCGGTGGCGTCGGCGTCACCTGCCGACTCGTACCGCTCGCCGGGCCGGGCCGCGCGGGCGAAGGAGATGGTCGCGCTGCCCGTGAAGTCCGCGGGGATGCGGAGCGCCACCGCGCACCTGCCGCCCGGGGACTCGCACTCCACCGACTCCTCCTCGATGCGGGCCTCCTCGGAGTACTCGCCGCCCGTGACCTGGCCGACCGTGCTCGGCGAGCCCGGGGCGATCGTCAGGTGGATGTCGAACCCGCGCGCCCTGAACTCGGACTCGAAGCGCTCGGGCGCGGCGTAGAGGTCCTTGACCGTGACGATCCAGTCGTCACCTGAGCGCGTGAACGCCAGCGCGGCGGGCGCCGTGATGCCGCTCGGCGCCTCGGCAGGCAGGAAGGCGGCGCCCAGGACGACCGCCGTCGCCAGTGCCGCGGCGATGGGGACCAGCACGGGCCAGCGCGGCCTGCGACGCGCCGTCACCGGCGTCGCGACGATCTCGTGGAACAGCTCCCGTGCGCCCTGCCCCTGCTCGGGCGCGTGGGGCGCGGGATCGACGGCGGCCACCATCCGGTCGATCTTGCTCACAGGCTCTCTCCCCTCAGTTCCGCGGTCGCCCGGTCTTCCTCCGTCATCCCCAGCGCCCTGGCCAGCCGCCCGCGCGCACGGTGCAGCCTGATGCGGGCCGCCGTCGCCGTGCAGCCGAGCACCTTGCCGATCTCCGGGCCGGTCAGGCCCTCCCAGCAGGCCAGCGCGAGCACCTCGCGGTCACGGGCGGGCAGGCCGGCGAACGCCTCTCCCACGTGGTCCAGCCCGTCGGGCCGGGACGGCCGGGCGGCGGACAACTCGTCCTTGAGACGTTCCGCCAGCCCCGCCCTGCGGGCGCGGCCACGCCGCTGGTTGGCCAGGACGCGCCGGGCCACGCCGTACAACCACAGCCGGGCGGCCGCCCCCTCGGGCACGTCGGCGATGCGCCGCCATGCGGTGAGGAACGTCTCGGAGATCACGTCCGCCGTGTCGTCGGGCGCGTCCGTCCGGCGGGCGGCGTACTGGTGGACGGCCGGGTAGTGCGCGTCGTAGATCGCCTCGAAGCGGTCTCGCGCTCCCGGTGGATGGGTCACGGATCATTCTCCTCGTGCCGAAGTGCCGGACATCTCTATCGGTGTCCGGCACCCTCGCCGAGTGTTTCGTCCGGACTACGAGGTCCGGCCGGGCCGCTTCCTGCCCAGCACGGCGACCACGCGGCGGACGGCCGTGATCACGGCGGAGCCGACCGCCCCGACCAGCGGCTCACGTTCCTCCTCCGCCGTGGGTCCCGTGTCGGGGTGCGCGGGCGGGATGCAGCCGGCCCGGCAGGCTTCGAGCTGCGCCGCGAACGCGACCCCCAGGAAGAGCGCGATCGAGCTGAGGAACGACCACAGCAACAGCGCCATCACCGCCGTCAGCGGGCCGTACGTGGCGCCGAAGGTGCTGTTGTTGGCCGTGTAGAGGGCCAGGGCCAGCGTGAACAGGGTCCACAGGACCAGCGCCACCAGCGCGCCGAAGGCGAGCCAGCTGTGTCCGGGCTGCCTGCGCCGCGGCGAGGCCCTGAACAGGGTGACCGTGGACACCAGCGCGAGCAGGAAGCCGAGCGGCCACCGGACGAGCGCGAACGCCTGCCGCGTCCCGCCTCCCCAGCCGAAGACCTCGGTCATCGCCTCGCCGATGGCCCCGCCGCCGACCATGACCGTGAACCCCGTGATCATGGTGACCCCGGCGACCAGCGCGAGCACGGCCGCCCGGGCGTACTTGCGATGGAAGGGCCGGTCGCGCTCGACGCCGTAGATCCGGTTGGCGCCCCGCTCGAACTGCGCCATCGCCGTGGTCAGCGCCACCATCGTGGTCGCCAGGCCGAGCCACAGGGCGAGCGCGTCGCGGACGTGATGGCCGCTGCCCAGGGCCTGCGTGACCGCCGCGCCGTCGCCCGGGGCCAGGCGGCGCAGGGTGAGTTCGAGCACCTGGCCGAGCTCCTCCTGGTGGGTGACGGAGCTGAGGCCGACCAGCGCGATGGCGCCGGGGAGGATGGCCAGGCAGATCTGGAAGGCGAGCGCACGCGAGTGGCTCATGCCGTCGCCGTACCTGAACCGGACCAGCGAGTCGCGCGTGAGATGCCACCCGCCGTACTTGCGCAGGGTCGCCCACGCGTCGTCGGCGGACAGCTCGTCGCCCTTCATGGTGCGCGTCTGGGGGACGGACACGGTAGATCCCACGGCGAAGACGGTATACCCCTTTTCTGGTGGAATGCGCAGTAAGCCCCTGTTCTGGGCGCGCAGCCTGTCGTCCCGCATCCACGGCTCCGGGCTGCTGGTGAACGACGAGAACGGCGGCGACGGGCACAGCGCGTACCTCAGAGCGGCCTGCGCCACTGCCCGCATCGACGACTACCTGACGTCGGGAACGCTTCCCCCGGCCGGGACCGTCTGCCGGGCCGGAGTGTACTAGTGCAATTCGCATTGCACTAGTACACCTAATCGCGCTCGATCTGCGCCTTCGACGCCTGATAGGAGAGCTGTCTGGATACGATGTACGCATGACATTAGATACGCCGTACGCACCCCTCTCCTTCGCCGACGTGCGATCGTGGCACCGACCGTTGATGGTCATGGTGGCGGCGATGTCCGCTCTCACCGTCTTCTCGCTCATCGGCATCGTCGTGGACGATCGCGAGCTCCTGCAGCAGTCGGTCTGGGAGAAGCCGTTCAAGTTCGGGGCGTCGTTCGTCACCTACGCCACGACGCTCGCGTGGCTGTTGCCGCAGCTTCGCAAGGCGAGACGGACGATGTGGATCCTCGGAACGGTCTTCGCCGTCACCGGGCTGATCGACGTCGGCTTCATCGTCGTACAGGCCTTCCGCGGCACCTACAGCCACTTCAACATCAACACCGACACGTTCAACCAGGTCGGCCAGTTGATCTTCGAGACGGGCGTGGTCGGGCTGTTCGGGGCGAGCCTGCTGATCGCCGTCATGCTGCTGTTCCAGAGGATCGGCGGCACGGCGCTCACCTGGGCCCTGCGGGCCGGGATCGGGATCTCCGTCATCGGCATGGCGCTCGCGTCCTTCATCCGCGGGTGGGCGTCCACCGGGCCTCGAACGGTGCCGGACGCCTACGGGAACCCGGTCTCGCTCCTGGGGCAGCACGGGGTCGGAGCGCCGGACGGCCACGGCATGCCGATCACGAACTGGAGCGCCGTGGGAGGCGACCTGCGCGTTCCGCACTTCGTGAGCCTGCACTCCATCCAGGTGTTCGTGCTCACGGTGCTGGTTCTCACCGCTCTGGCGGCCCGGGTCGGCTGGCTGCGCGGCGAACGCGTGCGTGCCCGGCTGACCGGGGTCGTCATCCTGGGCTACACCGGGCTGTTCGCCGTCACGGCGTGGCAGGCGATGCGCGGCCAGTCGCTGATCCACCCCGACGCGGCCACGTGGACGGCGCTCGCATTGACGGTCGTCGTGACCGCGTCGTTGGCGGTCCTGACGATCCGGGCGGCCCGCCGCGACGATGTGGCACCCGCCGGCGACGGGTACTCGCCCGGCACGCCGGCGGCTCGCGGGCCGGTCGGGTCCTTGAGCCGGAACGACGCCGCCGCCCATTGACGCGACAGGCCGCCGTCCCGCAGCGTCCCCGCAGCCGCAGCCGCAGTCCAGATCGGACGGCGTCCCCGCAGCCGCGGCCCGGATCGAGCAGCGTCCCCCTCAGTCGCGGCCCGGATCGAGCAGCGTCCCCCTCAGTCGCGGTCCAGGTCGGGCAGCGTCCTCCTGGCGTGCGCGATGAGCGCCCGGGCCGCCGGGCCGACCTCGCCCTCCGACCGCCACGCGATCGCCATCCGCCCGCGCAGCCGAGGCCCCGTGAGCTCCATGACGTGCAGCAGGCCCTCGGCCGCGCTCACCGCCGACTCCGGCAGCACGGCCACGCCGAGGCCGCGGGCGGCGAGCCGGGCCAGCACCAGCGGCTCGCTGGCCTCCAGCGCGACCCGGGGCCGGAACCCCGCCGCCGCGCACCCCTCCTCCAGGGCCGCCCGCAGCCCGGTTCCCGGCGGCAGGCAGAGCAGCGCCCGCCCCTCCAGGTCGGCCAGCTCGATCCCGGGCCGCCCCGCCAGCTCGTGATCGCGGCTCACGGCCGCGACGAGCGGCTGGCTCACCACGATCTGCGCGTCGAGTCCGGGCGGCACGCCGGGCCCGAGCCCGAACAGCCCGAGGTCCATCCGTCCGGACCGCACCTCCTGGACCACGGTCTCCGGATCGGCCTCCTTGAGGGTGATCTCGACGGCCGGGTGGGCGTCGTGGAAGTCGGCCAGCAGCCCCGGCACGTCGAGGACGCCGGGCAGGGAGACGGCGCCCATCACCACGTGCCCGCGCAGCAGCCCGGTCAGCTCGTCCACCACCTGCCGGGCGCCGGCCACGGCCCTGAGCGCGGCCCGCGCGTAGGGCAGCACGGCCTCGCCCGCCGCGGTCAGCCGCACGGCGCGCGCCGACCGGTCGAACAGCGGCTGGCCCAGCTCCCGTTCGAGCTGGCGGATCTGCGCGCTGACCCCGGGCTGGGCGACGTGCAGCGAGGCGGCGGCCCTGGTGAAGCTCGCCTCCTCGGCGACGGCCACGAAGTACGCGAGCTGACGAAGTTCCATAACCGGCGATTATAGACATCAGCATGACTATCTCTTGGACTTATCAATCGAGGTCCAGCAGCATGAGGGACATGGACATCACGGAGATGAAGGGCCCGATGCTGCGGCCCGGCGACGCGCGCTACGACGACGAGCGGACCGGATTCCAGGCGCTCACCGCGCACCGGCCGGACGTCGTGGCCGGCGTGGTGGACGCGGACGACGTTCGGCTCGCCGTGGCGTACGCGGTGGCGGAGGGCCTGCCCGTGGCGGTACAGGCCACCGGGCACGGGATGCCGGTGGCGGCCGAGGGCGGGCTGCTCGTCAGCACGCGCCGGATGACGGGCGTGCGGGTGGACCCGGACACGGCGACGGCCCGCGTCGAGGCGGGGGTGCGCTGGTCGGCCGTGATCGACCAGGCGGCGCGGCACGGCCTGGCCCCGCTGTCCGGCTCGGCGCCCTCGGTGGGCGCGGTGTCGTACTCGCTGGGCGGCGGCGTCGGGCTGCTCGCGCGCCGCCACGGCTACGCCGCCGACGAGGTGCGCGCCGTCGAGGTGGTGACCGCCGACGCCGAGGCGCGGCGCGTGACGCCGGAGAGCGACCCCGGCCTGTTCTGGGCGCTGGTGGGCGGGCGCGGCAACTTCGGCGTGGTGACGGCCCTGGAGATCGGCCTCGTGCCGGTGGCGAGCCTGTACGGCGGGGCGCTGTTCTTCGACGCGGACCGCGTGGACGGCGTGCTGCCCGCCTGGCGGGAGTGGACGGACGCGGTGCCCGAGGAGATGACCTCGTCGGTCGCGCTCATCCCGTTCCCCGACGCGCCGCAGGTGCCCGAGGCGCTGCGCGGGCGCCGCGTGGCCCACGTGCGCATCGCGTACGCGGGTCCGGCGGAGGAGGGCGAGCCGCTGGTGGCGCGGCTGCGCGCGCTCGGCCCCGCGCTGAAGGACACCGTGCGGGTCATGCCGTACACCGAGTCGGGCTCGATCCACGACGACCCGGCCGGGCCCCTGGCGTTCTACGCGACCCACTCGCTGCTGGGCGACCTGCCGCCGCAGGCGGCCGGCGCGCTGGAGGAGGCCGCGGCGGGCCACGTGCTGGAGGTGCGCCACCTCGGCGGGGCGCTGTCGCGGCCCGGCCCGGCGGCCAACGCGGTCGGCAACCGCGACGCCGCCTTCCACGCCGGGCTGCTGTCGCGGCTGGCCCCGGGCGCCGACCCCGCTCCCGTGCGTCCCGTCCACGAACGGGTGCGCGCGGCCCTGTCCCCGTGGTCCACCGGGGGCCGCGCGCTCACCTTCCTGTACGGCGAGCACGCGAACCCCGAGGAGGTGCGCAGGGCCTACGCCCCGGACGTCTACCGCCGCCTGGCCGCGCTCAAGGCGGAGTGGGACCCGGGCAACGTCTTCCGCCTCAACCACAACATCCCCCCGGCCCGGTGACGGAAGCCGGACGGTACGGAGGCCGGACGGTACGGAGGCCGGGCGGCCGACGAGTGCCGGCCCGGCGACGGAAGCCGGTCCGCCGACAAGTCCCAGGCCACCCGGCGAGTGCCCGGCCGCCGACGAGGGCCCGGCCGCCCCCCAAGGGGCCGGCCGGGCGACGGCGGGACCGGTCAGACGCCCAGCGGGTGCCAGACGGTCTTGGTCTCCAGGAAGCGGGTCATGCGGGTCAGCCCCGGGTCGGCGGCCCAGTCGGCCGGCTCCGGCACGGGCCGCAGGACCCGCTTGAGGTTGCCCGCCGCCTCCTGCTCGCAGCGCAGCGCCAGGTCGGCGTCCCTCACCCCGGTCAGGTCCAGCGCGTTGACGTCCATGTGGGCCGCCAGCCAGGGAGCCAGCTCCGCCTGCCGCCCGGTGAGGATGTTGATCACCCCGCCTGGCAGGTCGGAGGTCGCCAGCACCTCCGCGAACGTGATCGCCGCCAGCGGCGACGGCTCGGAGGCGACCACGACGCACGTGTTGCCCGTGACGATGACGGGCGCCACGACCGACACCAGCCCCAGCAGCGGGTCGGCGGGCGCGACGACCGCGACCACCCCGGTCGGCTCCGGCGACGACAGGTTGAAGTACGGCCCCGCCACCGGATTGGCCGTGCCGCGCACGGCCGCGATCTTGTCGGACCAGCCCGCGTACCAGACCAGCCGGTCCACGGCGGCGTCCACCGAGGCGAGCGCCTCGGCCCGGCCGAGCCCCAGCTCACCGGCGAGCTGCGCGCGGCGGCCCTCCAGCATCTCGGCGACCCGGTAGAGGATCTGCCCCCGGTTGTAGGCCGTCGCCCCGGACCAGCCGGGGAACGCCTTGCGCGCGGCCACCACGGCGTCGCGGGCGTCCTTGCGGGAGGCGCGGGCGGCGTTGGCCAGGAAGTCGCCGTCGGGCGAGGTCACGGCGTAGGACCTCCCACTCTCGGAGCGGGGGAAGGCCCCGCCGATGAACAGCTTGTAGGTCTTGCGCACGGCCAACCTACTCATCGCCGCGTCCCCTCCACGTGATCTCCTGCGACATCTCGACCGGCACGAAAACCTGGCCGCACCGGCTCACGCCGCAGCGGTGGGCGTACCAGCCGGTGCGTACGGGCCGTCCGGCGCGGGCGTAGGCGTGGTCCCGGGTGGCCTGGGCACGGCGCGCCCGGCGGCGGGCGCGACGGTGGTCACACGTCAAGGTATGCCTCCAGCCCGTGAAGGCCGCCTTCGCGGCCGTAGCCGGACTCCTTGTAACCGCCGAACGGCGAGGCCGGGTCGAACTTGTTGAACGTGTTGGCCCACACCACGCCGGCCCGCAGCCGCT
>NZ_JABWGN010000023.1 GCF_013363975.1 Nonomuraea montanisoli
GCCGCTGGCCGACAGGTTGACGGCCTGGGCGTTGCCGGCGGTGGTCTGGGTGGCGATGGTGGTGGTGGCCGAGGAGCCCGCCTGGACCGTGCCCGACGCCGGGTTGGCCGAGATCGAGAAGTCACGGGTCTGCGTGCTGCCGACCTGGAGGGTGTAGACGGCGCTGTGCGTGGTGGTGCCGGCGCCGTTCACGGTGATCCGGTAGCTGCCCTGGGCCGCCGAGGAGGAGACGGACAGGGTGAGCGTCGAGGAGTTGCCGGAGGTCACCGACGACGGGTTGAAGCTCGCGGTGACGCCGCTCGGCAGGCCGGTGGCGCTCAGGTTGACGGTCTGCGCGCTGCCCGAGGTGGTCTGCGTGCTGACCGTGGTGGTCACCTGCTGGCCCGGCTGCGCGCTGCCCGAGGCCGGGTTGACCGACAGCGAGAAGTCGTTGCCCGGGGTGCCGCAGGCGGGCTCGCCGGACGCGGCGGCCACGGCGATCGCGCTGAAGGACGCCTTGGTGGTGTTGCACTCGACGCTGTTGGCGCCGTAGAGCTCGATCGCCGCCGCGACGGCCGCGGCGCGCACGTTGGTGTAGCGCCAGGACGACGTCTTGCGGTTCAGGGCGCCCATGTAGATCTTGCCGGCCTTCTCGATGCCGAGGCCGGTCACCGAGGCGGGTCCGCCGGAGCAGATGGGGCTGGACGGCTTGCCGCCGCCGGGGTTGCTGCCCTCGGCCAGCAGGTAGAACCAGTGGTTGATGGGGCCGGCCGCGGAGTGCACCTCGGTGTTCGGGATCGAGGTGGACCAGCAGTTGGGGTCGCCGAGCGCCGACGGGTTGTACATGTTGCGGATCGGGCCGTCGCCGACGAGGTCGACCTCCTCGCCGACCAGGTAGTCCGGCGGATCGTTGGGGTTGTTGGCGTAGTGCTCGGTCAGGGCGCCGAAGATGTCGCCGGTGCCCTCGTTGATGCCGCCGTTCTCGTTGCCGGAGCCGGCGCCGCCGGGCGTGGTCTGGAAGATGGCGTGGCCGAACTCGTGCGCCACGACGTCGATGGGCGTGGCCTGGCGGGTGTTGGCCTGGTTGTGGCCGAAGTTGGTGTAGCTGCCGTTCCAGTACGCGTTGACGTCGCTGAGGCCGACGCGGGCGGGGAAGCCGCTGCCGCTGCCGTTGATGCCGTTGCGGCCGAGCCAGTCGCGCAGCATGTCCCACTCGCGCTGGACGGAGTACAGCGCGTCGACGCAGGCGGTCTCCAGGTCGGTGCCCGAGCCGTTGCCCCAGTTGTCGTCGGTGCCGGTGTAGGCGGAGCCGTTCTGGCCGCCGCACTTGATGCCCGGCCGGGTGGTGTCGGTCATGGAGTACGAGCTGCCGGAGCCGCTCGTGTTGATGGTGACCTGGCCGTAGTAGTAGCCGTTGCCGGTGCCCTCGCGCACCTGGTCGTAGGAGTCGGCGATCTCGCCGGTGCGGGCGTCCACGAAGACGTGCTGGATGCTCGGCTTGCCGTCGGCCAGGCCGCCGACGACCGCCTCCCAGGTGAGCCGCGCCTTGCCGCCCCAGGTGAGCACCACCAGGCGCGGGTCGGCGGTGTCGTCCACCCGGGAGAGCTTGGTCTTGGCCACCCGCAGGGCGCGCGCGGCGCCGATGTCGGGCGTGGTGGCCAGGTCGGCCGGGGCGGGCCCGGACTCGGCGACGGTGTCGCGGACGTGGCCGGCGGAGTCGGTGACGACCACGGCGTCGCCGCCGACCATCGGCAGGCCCTTGTAGGTGCGCTCGTAGGAGACGAAGAACATGTCGCCCGCGCCCTTGACGACCTTCAGGCGGCGGTACGCCTCGTCGGTCCCCTTGGCGAGGTTGTCCATGCCGCTGGAGATCGCCTGGTCGGCGACGGCCGCGGCGCGGGACTCGGGGTCGGCGGCGATGCGCGCCTGCCCGCCGGAGCCCTGCTGGGCGGGGGTGGCCCCGGGCGGGGCCGCGTGGGCGGGGAGTGCGGGTAAGGCGGACAGCACCATGGCCGCGGCCGCGGTGAGTCCCGCGGTCGCGGCGGCCAGGCCCTTGCGTTTCACGCTTGTGCTCCTTTCGGCTGTCCCCGGCCGGCCGCCCGGGTGGGCGCGCGCGGGCCCGCGTCGCAGGGGTCACCTGTGAGCACGAGCCGGCCGGGAATCGGGGGGTGTGACGCACGTGCGAAGGATCACTGCGAGCCAGACGGTAGGCGCTCGTAACAAAGCTGGGAATCCGTATGCATATCGGTAGGCATACTGATAATTCCGACTTTGACGCGGTACGAGCGGGGAACGCGCGGACGCCGGGGGCGTCCGCCGGAGCTCAGGACGTGGCGTGGCGGGCGCGGAAGTGGGCCGCCTTGGCGCGGTTGCCGCACTCGCGCATGTCGCACCAGCGCCGGCCGCCGCCGCGCGAGGTGTCCACGTACAGCCGGGTGCACGCCTCGGCGCCGCACTCCTTGATCCGCTCGGCGCTCGGCCCGCCGAGCAGCTCCACGGCCCGCCGGGCGACCGTCGCCAGGACGGCCGTCAGGTCGCCGGCTCGCTCGACCCCGCCTCCGGCGCCGAACAGGACACCGGCGGGCGGCTCGGCGGCGGCCCGGTTGACCAGCTCCCGATCGCCCGGGGCGCCCGCCCCTGTGGCCAGCCGGTAGACGGCCTCACGCAGCTCCTTGGCGGCGGCCAGGCCGGCCGGGGTGACCGCGCACGGCCGGTCCAGGACGCCCGCCTCCACCGCCCAGCGGCCCAGGTCGTCCGGCTCCTCCAGCACGTCGAGCCGGTCGGTCCGGCGGTGCTGGACGGTGCCGGCCAGGTCGAGCGCGAGGTCGCCGCTGACGAAGGTGAAGCGTGTCACACCCACATGATAACCGTCTTGACAGGTTACGGACCCGGCTCCCACAGTGGGATAACCGGTTTGAGGGGTTATTGAGGAGGCGTGGCGATGGCCGTCCCGACGATGGAGACACCGGCCCGCACGAGGACGCCGGTCGTCGTGCCGTCGCTGTTCGTGGCGGCGTGGAGCAGCGCGTTCGTGGCGGGCCTGATCGGTGTGAGCGCCGCGCCGCCGCTGCTGCTGACCTTCGCCCGCTTCGCGCTGGCCGGGCTGCTGCTGGGCGGGTACGCGCTGGCGGTCCGCGCCCCGTGGCCGCGCGGGCGGCGCCTGGCGCACGTGGTGGTGGCCGGCCTGCTGGTCCAGGCGGTGCAGTTCGGGGCCTTCTACTCGGCGCTGGGCCGCGGGATGCCCGCCGCGGTGATCGCGCTCGTGCAGGGGCTGAGCCCCATGGTGGTCGCGCTGCTCGCCGGCCGGGCGCTGGGCGAGCGGATGAGCCCGGTGCGGTGGGCCGGGTTCGGGCTCGGCGCCGCCGGAGTTGGCCTCGCGGTGGCCGACCGGGTGAGCTTCTCCCCCTCCGCGGTGGCACTGTGCGCGATCGGGCTGGTCGGCCTGAGCGTCGGCACCGTGTACCAGAAGCGCTTCGCCTCGGACATGGACGTGCGCACGGGCACGGCGGTGCAGTTCCTGGCCGGGGCGCCCGTGATGGGGCTGGCCGCGCTGCTGCTGGAGACGCCGCGGGTCACCGGCTGGGGCGCGTTCGGCGGCGCGGTGGCCTGGCTCGTGCTGGTCAACTCGATCGGCGCGTTCCTGCTGCTCAACACCATGCTGAGGGACGCGCCGGCGAGCCGGGTGAGCACGATGTTCTTCCTCACGCCCGCCGTGACGGCCGTCATGGCCTGGCTCCTCGCCGGGCAGGCGCTGCATCCCCTCGCGGTGGCGGGCCTGGTCGTGGGCGGCGCCGGCGTGTTCCTCGCCGCCCGGCGCTGACCCGGGAGTCCCGTACCGGCCTCAGAGCTGCTGGGTGGGCGGCTTGGGGTCGGGGAACCCGGACTGGGAGACCGCCTGGCCGGGGTCGAGCTCGGCGCCGAGCTGGGCGGTCCACGGCACGCCGGCGCGGGTCTCCGGCGCCTCGACGCGGAAGCGCGGCAGCGCCTCGGGGAAGTTCTCGCGGACGTAGCGGACGAGGTGCTCGCGGACGTCGCACTTGAGGTCCCAGGCGGAGGGCGAGTCGGCGGCGCTCATCAGGGCGCGCAGCTCGACCAGGCCGTTCGGCAGGATGTCGGTGACCTGGAGGGTCCAGTCCTTCTGGTCCCACAGCGGGTTGGTCTGGATGAAGGTGTACAGCTCCTCGCGCAGCTTCTCCACCGGGACCGACCAGTCCACCCGCAGGAACACCACGGCCACGACCCGGCTGCCGTGCCGGGTCCAGTTCTCGAACGGGTTCTGCGTGAAGTACGAGACGGGCAGCACGAGCCGCCGCTCGTCCCACAGCCGGACCACCACGTACGTGAGCGTCAGCTCCTCGATGCGGCCCCACTCGTTGTCGACCACGACCACGTCGTCGAGGCGCAGGGCGTCGCTGAAGGCGAGCTGGAGGCCCGCCAGCGCGTTGCCGATGGTCGGCTGGGCGGCGATGCCTACCACGGCGCCGGCGATGCCCGCGGACGCGAGCAGCCCGGCGCCCAGCGCCCGCACCTGCGGGAACGAGAACAGCATCGCGCCGACCGCCACCACGATGATGGTCGCGGCGGCGATCCGGCGGACCAGCGCGATCTGCGTCATGATCCGCCGGGCCCGCCGGTTGCGCTCGCCCTCGACCCGTACGAGCCGTTCGAGCACCACGTCGGTCAGCGCGTAGCTGGCCTGGACGATGAGCCAGGTGACGGAGGCGATCGTGACCAGGCCGAGCCCCCGCTCGACGGCCGAGGACAGGTCGCGCTCCTGGGGGGTCATGCCGAACATGCCCGGCCCGAACACGAAGTTGGCCGCCACCACCGCGGCCACGGCGAACGCGGGCCACGTGCAGTGCTCCACCAGGTGCCCGGCGAGCGCCGAGCGGCGCCTGGCGCGGATCAGGAGCCTGCGGACGATCTCCACGACGAGGATCGCCCCCACGACGGAGACGGCCAGAACGGGCCAGTCAGCCGGCGACTGCACGTGTCATGCCCCCAATGTCACTAATGGTCGTCTAAAAACTCTCGTCAAAACTCACATTGCCCTCAACGGCCACCTGATACGCAGAAACCCGGCGTTCAAAGAAGTTCGCCAGCTCCTGCACGTCCTGGAGCTCCATGAAGGCGAAGGGATTGGCGGTGCCGTACCGCGTGGGCAGGCCGAGCCGGGCCAGCCGCTGGTCGGCGACGTACTCAAGGTACTCGCGCATCTGCTCCGCGGTCATCCCCGGCATGCCGTCGCCGCACAGGTCGCGGGCGAAGGCCAGCTCGGCCGCCACGGCCTCCTCCAGCATCGCGGTGACCTGCTTGGCCAGCTCGTCGTCGAACAGCTCGGGCTCCTCGGCGCGCACGGTGTCGACCACGCTGAACGCGAACTCCATGTGCATGGACTCGTCGCGGAACACCCAGTTCGTCCCCGTGGCCAGGCCGCTGAGCAGCCCCCGCGAGCGGAACCAGTAGACGTAGGCGAAGGCTCCGTAGAAGAACAGGCCCTCGATGCAGGCGGCGAAGCAGATCAGGTTGAGCAGGAACTGCCGCCGCTCGGCGGCCGTCTCCAGCCGCTGGAGCCCGTTGATCGAGTCGATCCACCGGAAGCAGAACTCCGCCTTGTCGCGGATCGACGGGATGTGCTCGATCGCCGCGAACGCCTTGACCCGCTCGTCCAGGTCGGGCAGGTACGTGTCGAGCAGCGTCAGGTAGAACTGCACGTGCACCGCCTCCTCGAAGAGCTGCCTGCTCAGGTACAGGCGCGCCTCGGGGGCGTTGACGTGCTGGTAGAGGTTGAGCACGAGGTTGTTGGCGACGATCGAGTCGCCGGTGGCGAAGAAGGCGACCAGCCGGTTGATCAGGTGGCGCTCCTGGGGCGTCATCCTCGCCAGGTCGGCCAGGTCGGTGTGCAGGTCCACCTCCTCGACCGTCCAGGTGTTGCGGATGGCGGCCCGGTAGCGCTCGTAGAAGTCGGGGTAGCGCATGGGGCGCAGCGTCAGGTCCATTCCCGGGTCAAGCAGCATGTCTGGAAATCTCCGTACGTGGGGTGTTCTTCGGGGTGACGGTCGCGCGGCCTACTGGCAGGCTTCGCAGACCTCCGGGTTCTCCAGCGAGCAGGCGATCGCCGCGGCGGCCTCCTCGGCGACCGGGAGCGCGGGGGCGGCGGTTCCGGCGGCCGGCGCGGCAGTGAACGCCGCGGAGCCCGCCACGGTGGTCTGGGCGATACGGGTGGCCGGCCGCGAGCGCAGGTAGTACGTGGTCTTCAGGCCCTTCTTCCAGGCGTAGGCGTACATCGACGAGAGCTTGCCGATGGTCGGGCTGGCCATGAAGAGGTTGAGCGACTGCGACTGGTCGATGTACGGCTGGCGGGCCGCCGCGAGGTCGATCAGGGCCTTCTGCGGCAGCTCCCAGGCGGTCCGGTAGAGGCTCCGGAGGTCGTCCGGGATGCCGGGGACGTCCTGGATCGAGCCGTCGGCCCGCTTGATCGCGTCGCGCATCGCCTGCGTCCACAGGCCGCGGGCCTGGAGGTCGGCCACCAGGTAGCGGTTGACCTGGAGGAACTCGCCGGACAGCGTCTCGCGCTTGAAGACGTTCGACACCTGCGGCTCGATGCACTCGTAGCAGCCGGCGATCGAGGCGATCGTCGCGGTCGGGGCGATGGCGATCATCAGCGAGTTGCGCAGGCCGGTCCTGGCGACCTTCTCGCGCAGCGCGTCCCAGCGCGGCGAGGCCGCGGCGCCGGCGTAGTGGTCGGGGTGCAGCACTCCCCCGGCCGCGCGGGTGTCGGCGTACGAGGGGTGCCGGCCGCGCTCGGCCGCGAGGTCGGCGGAGGTGTCGTAGGCGGCCAGCGCGATCTCCTCCGCGATGCGGGTGGACAGCTCCAGCGCCTGCGGCGAGTCGAACGGCAGGCGCAGCGTGAAGAACACGTCGGCCAGCCCCATCACGCCGAGCCCGATCGGCCGCCAGCGCCGGTTGGCCGCCTCCGCCTCGGGCGTCGGGTAGAAGCCGAGGTCGATGGTGCGGTCGAGGAAGCGCACGGCGGTCCGCACGGTGGCGCGCAGCCGCTCCCAGTCCAGCTCCGCGCCGTCGCGCAGGTGCGCGGCCAGGTTGACCGAGCCGAGGTTGCACACCGCCGTCTCGGCGTCGCTGGTGACCTCCAGGATCTCGGTGCACAGGTTGGACAGGTGGATGACGTTCTCCGGCCGGGCGGTCTGGTTGGAGGCGCGGTTGGCCGCGTCCTTGAACGTCATCCAGCCGTTGCCGGTCTGGGCGAGCGTGCGCATCATCCGCCCGTACAGGGTGCGGGCCGGGATGCGCCGCACCTGGCGGCCCTGCTCCTCGTAGGCCCGGTAGGCCCGCTCGAACGCCTCGCCGTACAGGTCGGTCAGGTCCGGCACGTCCTTCGGGTCGAACAGCGACCACATCTCGTCGGCCTCGACCCGCCGCATGAACTCGTCCGGCACCCAGTTGGCGAGGTTCAGGTTGTGCGTACGGCGGGCGTCCTCGCCGGTGTTGTCGCGCAGTTCCAGGAACTCCTCGATGTCGGCGTGCCACGTCTCCAGGTAGACGCAGGCGGCGCCCTTGCGGCGGCCGCCCTGGTTGACCGCGGCGACGGACGAGTCGAGGGTGCGCAGCCACGGGACGATGCCGTTGGAGTGCCCGTTGGTGCCGCGGATGAGCGAGCCGCGGGAGCGGACCCGGGTCCACGCGATGCCGATGCCCCCGGCGTACTTCGACAGGCGGGCGACCTGGCCGTACCGGTCGTAGATGGCCTCCAGCTCGTCGCGGGGCGAGTCGAGCAGGAAGCACGACGAGAGCTGCGGGCGGCGCGCGCCCGAGTTGAACAGCGTCGGCGAGCTCGGCAGGTACGACAGGGTGCTCATGAGGGCGTACAGCTCGGCCGCCTCGGCGACGGTGGCGGACAGGCCGCAGGCGACGCGCAGCAGGAAGTGCTGCGGGCGCTCCAGCACCGCGCGGGTCTCGGGGTGGCGCAGCAGGTAGCGGTCGTAGACGGTGCGCAGGCCGAAGTACTCGAAGCGGTCGTCGGCGTCGGCCGGCACCAGCGCGTCCAGCTCGGCGGCGTGCGCGGCGACGAACGCCGCCAGCTCGTCCTGCACCAGCCCCGCCGCGTGGGTGGCGGCCACGGACTCGGAGAACGACCTCACCCCGCACGACGCGGTCTCGGCGGCGATCTCCTCGGCCAGCAGCCGGGCGGCGACCCGGGAGTTGGCGGGATCGGTGATCACCCGGGCGGCGGCCTCCTCGATGGCCAGCCGGCGGTCACCCTCAACGATGGTCGTCACGTGCTCTCTCCTCGCGAGCTCACCCCGGTGATGGCGCGCGAGAGCACGGCGGCGCGGGTGGTCCCCGGCCGCGACGGCCCCCGGGCCCTCCCTCGAGGCCCTGGACAGGTCAGCCGGTGGTGCTCCGGCACGCTGGCAGGTCTTCGGGCTCGCGGGCAGGCGCGCGTGACAGCTCACACGCGTGGTTCTACTGGCCGTCGCTTCCCGGATGCGCTCCAGTGCTCTGTGACGGCGGTCGTTCCCGCTCACCGCTGCGGGGCAGCCCCGGAATCGCACCGGGTTCCCTTTTGCTCCGCCCTGACGGGCGAACCAGCGACGAGCAGGATCCTACATCTAGTGCCCGCTGACGCAACTAGGCCCGCATGTTGTGCTGTCCGTGTCGACAAGCCCGAGGTCGCGGAGCACCCCGCGGGTGCGGCCGATCTCGGTGGCGAGCCAGGCGGCGAAGTCGTCCCCGAACAGCGGGAGGGCGCTCCAGCCGCGCCTGCGGCACACCTCGCGCCAGGGCGCCGAGTCGGAGACGGCCTCGCACATCTCCAGGGCGGCGTCGCGCGTGTCGCCGGCCATGCCGTGCGGGCCGACGGCCGCGCTCCAGGCGGCGAAGTCCACCCGTACCCCGCTCTCCAGCAGGCTCGGGGCGTCGATCCCGTCGACGCGGTGGGCGCACGAGACGGCCAGCGCCCGGAAGCGTCCCTTGCGGATGTCGTGGCGCCAGTCGGCCAGGGTCCCGGCGGCGGCCGCCACCTTGCCGCCGAGCAGGGCGGCGGCCACCTCGACGCTGCTCGGGTAGCCGGTGTAGACGACCTCACGGGTGTCGGCGCCGAGCCCCCGCACGACCAGGCCGAACAGCAGGTGGTCGGGCTCGCCCCGCGGGCCGCCGGCGAGCACGGTCTCGCCCGGCCGGGCCAGCAGGTGGGCGCCGAAGTCCTCGAAGTCGCGGAACTTCGAGGCGGCGGGCACGAGCACGACCTCGATCTCCCCGGCGAGCCGGGCCAGCGGGGTGGCGGTGTCGAGGAGCGTGGGCCCGTCGTTGAGCTCGGCCGCGGCCAGCGCGGGCAGGCCGGTGACCGTGATGGGGGTCGCCTGGTCATGCCGCGACACGGCGAACCCGGCGTCCCAGGCGGCGGTGGCCAGCGCGCCGGCCACGCGCGCCCAGCGGTCGCCCTGCGGCACGATGGCGAACCGGCCGCGCACACCGCGGCCGGTGGCGCCTTGCGCCCCGCAGCCGGCGGCGCCCGCGAGCCCGGAGGCCGCCAGGGCGAGCCCGAGTGCGATCACCTGCCGTCGGCGCATGGCGTGCCTCCCCCGGTTCGCGAGGCACGGCCCCGCTACATCAGGTTAGCGAACCATCACGAGGCGTCACACTCTGGGGCTACTCCCCCCGGATGGGGTGCTTCCACCCCACACCCGCCATCAGGTACGAACCCGCACCGGGCTCACCCGCCAGGCGGGGCCGGTCGGGACGCCAGTCCGCCGCGTGCACCAGCCCGGGCTCGACCAGGGCGAAGTCGCCGAAGAACCGCCGGATCGCGGCGGGCGGCCGGTCGGCGCCGCCGCCCCGCGCGATCGGGGCAACCCGGCCCGGCCCGGCCGGGCGGCCGGGCGTCACGGAGTGGGTGATCACCAGGTGGCTGCCCGGCGCGACCGCCTCGCGCAGCCGGGCCACCATCGCGTACGGGCCGTCCGCGTCCGGGATGAAGTGCAGGATCCCCACCAGCAGGACCCCGACCGGACGGCCGAGGTCGAGCACGGCCGAGGCGCGGCGCAGCACCTCGTCCGCGTCGAGCAGGTCGGCCTGGAGGAAGGCCCGGCGGCCCGGGCCGGGCCCTTCTCCGTCGTGCTCGCCCAGGAGCGCCCGCGCGTGCGCCGCCACGACGGGGTCGCGGTCGACGTACACGACCCGGGCGTCCGGGACGATCTCGTGGACGCTGCCCTGGGTGGGCAGCCCGCTGCCGAGGTCGAGGAACTGGCGCACGCCGGCGTCGGCCAGGTGGCGCACGGCCCGCCGCAGGAAGCCGCGGTTGGCCCGAGCCAGCGGCACGGCCTGCGGGACCAGCGCGACCAGCCGCTCGGTCGCCTCGCGGTCGACGGCGTAGTTGTCGTGGCCGCCGAGCAGGTAGTCGTACATGCGGGCGACGTTCGGCGTGTGAGGATCGAACTCGGCCACATCCGGATCTTAGGTCGAGATTGCTCCGCTAACACGACCTTTGTGCGATTGTAGCCATAGTGCCGCACGAATTTATTCGACTGTGACACTCTTCGCCAGGTTGCGCGGCTTGTCCACATCGCGGCCGAGCGCCACCGCGGCGTGGTAGGCGAGGAGCTGGAGCGGGATCGTCAGCAGGATCGGGTCCAGCTCGATCTCGTTCCTGGGCACCACGATCACGTCGTCGGCCAGGTTGGCGTCGGGCTCGCGGTGGCCCACCATGAGCACCTGGCCGCCGCGGGCGCGGATCTCGCCGAGCGTGGTGAGGTTCTTGTCGAGCAGCTCGTCGTCCGGGACGATCGCCACCGTCGGCATCTCCGGGCCGATCAGCGCGAGGGGGCCGTGCTTGAGCTCGCTCGCCGGGTACGCCTCGGCGTGGACGTACGAGATCTCCTTGAGCTTCTGGGCGCCCTCGCGGGCGACCGGGTAGCCGCGCACACGCCCGACGAACATCATGCTCGGGTACGGGGCGTACTTCCGCGCCAGCTCGGCGATCTTGTCGTTCTGGGTGAGGATCTCCTCGATCTGCGCGGGCAGCCGGCGCAGCCCCTCGACGATGCGGCGACCGTCGGCGGGCGACAGGTCGTGCACGCGGCCGAAGTGCAGGGCCAGCAGCGCGAAGGCCAGCGCGGTCGAGGTGAACGCCTTGGTCGAGGCGACCGAGACCTCCGGGCCGGCGTGCAGGTAGACGCCGCCGTCCACCTCGCGGGCGATGGCGCTGCCGACCGCGTTGACGATGCCGATGACCCGGCCGCCCTTGCGCTTGAGCTCCTGCACGGCGGCCAGCGTGTCGTAGGTCTCGCCCGACTGGCTGATCGCGACGTAGAGGGTGTCGGGGTCGACGACCGGGTTGCGGTAGCGGAACTCACTGGCCGGCTCGGCGTCGGCCGGGATGCGGGCCAGCTCCTCGATGAGCTGGGCGCCGATCTGGCCGGAGTAGTACGCGGAGCCACAGCCGATGATCTTGACGCGGCGGAAGGACCGGGTCTCGCGGGCGTCCATGTTGAGGCCGCCGAGGTGGGCGATGTGGAAGCGCTCGTCGAGGCGGCCGCTCATGGTGCGGGCCACGGTCTCGGGCTGCTCGGAGATCTCCTTGAGCAGGTAGTGCTCGTAGCCGCCGGTGTCGTAGTGACCGGCGTCCCAGTCGACGGTCAGCGGCTCCTTGGCGGTCTCGCGGGCGTCGCTGGCGAAGGTGTGGAAGCCGTCGGCCTTGAGCACGGCCAGCTCGCCGTCCTCCAGGTGGACGACCTGGCGGGTGTAGCGGACCAGCGCGGCCACGTCGGAGGCGGCGAACATCTCCTTCTCGCCGATGCCGAGCACGATCGGGCTGCCGTTGCGCGCCACGACCACCTCGCCCGGCCGCTCGGCGTCCACGACGGCGATGCCGTACGTGCCGACGACGCTCTTCAGCGCCTTGCGGACGGCCTCCTCCAGCGAGTCGGTCTCCTCGACGGTGCGGGCCATCAGGTGGGCCAGCACCTCCGTGTCGGTCTCGGAGACGAACACCGCGCCGTCGGCGGCCAGCTTGGCGCGCAGCTCGCCGGCGTTCTCGATGATGCCGTTGTGGACGACGGCGATGCGCTCGTCGGACGACAGGTGCGGATGCGCGTTGACGTCACTCGGGACGCCGTGCGTGGCCCACCGGGTGTGGCCGATGCCGAGCCCGCCCTTGAACCTGGCCGGCACCACCTTGGCCAGGTCGGCGACCCGGCCCTTGACCTTGCGGACCTTGAGCCCCTTGTTGGACACCACGACACCGGCCGAGTCGTACCCGCGGTACTCCAGCCGCTGCAGCCCCTCCAGCAGGATGGGGGCGGCGTCCTTGGGACCGACGTACGCGACGATTCCGCACATCCGACATCTCCTATCCGTCGTCATCCGCCTTCACCGGAAAGACGGAGATCCGTTGTTCGTTCGCAGGGGGTTTCTCGGGACGGTTTCTTCCGCAGGGTGGCCCCGGGAGGGCCGTCTGCCCCGTCAGCCGTAGACGATGCGGCGCAGTTGCCGCAGCGACAGCTCGGGCGCCGCGACGCGGCGCCCCCGCAGTTCCGCGGCCACCCTGGGGAAGATCTCGTCGTTGGTGAGACCTCGGGACTTCAGCTCGCCATGACGCCGCCGCACGAACTCCTCCACGGGCTCGGAGAAGTACGACAGCACGTCGGCGACCACGCGCGCCGCCTCACCGGGGCCGAGCCCGCTCGTCCGGGTGAGGTGGGCGATCAGCTCCTCGTAAGGGTGCAGCGTCATGGACACAGACGAGGACACTACGCACAGGGAACGCGACACGCCAACATCCTGCCCGAAATCGGGCAGGATTAGCCCGCTGAACACGATCTCGCGGCGCCCCCGGGCTTCTCGCATGGTTGATTACTCCGCGTAGTGTATCCGTGTCGATCCGTGGAGGTTGTCATGCCGCACTGGGCTGTCGCCGGTCTGGTCACCGGTCTCGCCGCCGGTCTGCTCACCGTCCCCGGTCCGCTGCCGGGCCGCCAGGCGGACTTCGCGCGGGCCGCCGCGGAGTCGGGGGTGCCGGTGGGCGTGCTGCTGGGGGTGTCGTACCTGGAGTCGCGGTGGGACTCCAACGGGGGGCGGCCGAGCACGGCGGGCGGGTACGGGCCGATGCACCTGCTGGGCGGGCGGGCCGGCGTCGATGACGGCGGATCCGGCGGGTCGGGGGCGGGCGGCGGGTCCGGCGGGGCCGGAGGTGGGGCGGCCGGCGAGCCGGCGGGAGGCGGTGCGGCGACGCTGGCGCGGGCCGCGCGGCTCACCGGGCTGTCCGTCGCGCGGCTGCGCACCGACCCGGCCGCGAACATCAGGGGCGGCGCCGCCGTCCTCGCCTCCCTCCACGAGGGTCCCGGCTCCGACCCGGCCGACTGGTACGACGCCGTCGCCCGCTACGCCGCGACGGGCCGGCCGTTCGCCGCCGGCGGGTCCCGGAACTTCGCGGACGAGGTGTTCGCGGTGATGCGCGAGGGAGAGGCCCGCCGTACCGACGACGGCTTCGTCGTCCGCCTGCTCCCGGCGCCCGGCCTGCGCCCGCCCGGCGGCCCCCCGCTGCGTCTCGCGCGGCGGGCCGAGTGCCCCGAGACGCTCGACTGCGAGTGGATGCCCGCCGTGCACGAGCGCACGAGCGGGGGCGGCTACGGCAACCACGACCGGCTCCCGGCCACCACGACGCGGCGGATCGACTACATCGTGATCCACGACACGGAGGGCCGCTACAGCGGCATCCGCTCGATGGTGACCGACCCCGACTACGTGAGCTGGCACTACACCGTGCGCTCGGCCGACGGGCACGTCGCCCAGCACGTGCGGACCCGCGACGTCGCCTGGCACGCCGGCAACTGGGACATCAACGCCCGCTCGATCGGCATCGAGCACGAGGGCTACCTGGCCAAGGGGGCGACCTGGTACACGGAGGCGATGTACCGCTCCTCGGCCCGGCTGCTGCGCTACCTGGCGGACCTGTACGAGCTGCCGCTCGACCGGGCGCACGTCCTCGGCCACGACAACGTCCCGGGCACGACGGCCGAGAGCCATCCGGGCATGCACGAGGACCCGGGGCCGTACTGGGACTGGGCCCACTACCTGGAGCTGGCGGGCAGCCCGATCGGCGGCGTACCGGTTCGCGACCCGGCCCTGGAGGCGGTGAGCGCCCCGGCGGACGGGGGGCCGGCGTACGGCATGCCTCTGGACGACGCCACGGCCGGCCCATCCGTCCCCGCCCTCGCATCCGGCGCCGACGCCTCCGCCCCGACCGGCGACCCGGCAGCCATGGAGGTCGTGGCGGACACGGCGGATACGTCGGACGCGGCGGCTACCCCGGCTGGCCCGGGCACGGCGGACATGGCGGACGCGGTGGACACGGCGGATACCGCGGCCGCCCCCGGCACGAGCGGCGGCACCGGCGTCGTGCCCGCCTCGGGCAGCGCCCCGCGCGGCAAGTCGGTGATCATCCTGCCCTACTACGGCACCAACCAGCCCCGCTTCACCGGCTGCGTCAAGGACAAGCCGGCGCGGGCCTGCGAGCCGCACGGCGCCTCGTCCGTGTGGCTGCGCACCGAGCCGCGTGACGACGCGCCCCTGGTCGACGACATCGGCAAGCGGGTGGGCAAGCCCAGCACGTACGGCGTGTACGACCACAGCGCCCGCGCCTCCACCGGCCAGCGCTACGCCGTGGCCGACCGGCGGGGCGACTGGACGGCGATCTGGTACCTGGGCCTGAAGGCGTGGTTCTACAACCCGGCCGCGGCGCCGACCGCGATCCCCGCCTCCGGGCCGCTGGTCACGCCGCACCGGGACGAGGTCAGGGTGTACGGCCGCGCGTACCCCGGCCATCCGGCCTACCAGGGGACGGGCGTCGCCTACCAGGAGCGCACGCCGCTGGCGTACGTGATCCGGCCCGGCCAGACGTACACGCTGGGGCAGACCGTGACGGCCTCGTACCTCAAGGGCGGCTCCTTCGACCGCGACGCGCACGTCCTGGTGGCGGGAACCCGGCGGTTCCACCAGATCCAGCTCGGCCACCGGGTGGCGTTCGTGCGGGCGCGGGACGTGCGCGTGATCCGCTGAGCGACCGGCCCGCGCGCTGGATTCGGTGCACGAATTCGGCCCGGAGGCCGCCGGACGCGCGCGGGCACTCCCGGGAGGCGATATGGTTTTCCCGTGGCCGGCACTTCGCCGGAGACACGCGGAAGTGGCTCAGTGGTAGAGCATCACCTTGCCAAGGTGAGGGTCGCGGGTTCGAATCCCGTCTTCCGCTCGGAGTTCGATCTCCTGGTGGAGTGGCCGAGAGGCGAGGCAGCGGCCTGCAAAGCCGTCTACACGGGTTCAAATCCCGTCTCCACCTCGGCAAGGCGCGGGTCCTCCCGGGATCCGCTAAAGTAAAAAAGCAGCGCCATGCGGAAGTGGCTCAGTGGTAGAGCATCACCTTGCCAAGGTGAGGGTCGCGGGTTCGAATCCCGTCTTCCGCTCTGAGTTTCAACTCAATACGGACGATTAGCTCAGCGGGAGAGCGCTTCCCTGACACGGAAGAGGTCACTGGTTCAATCCCAGTATCGTCCACCCATCGCGACGAGCCCCAGGCCCACAGAGCCTGGGGCTTTCGCTTGTCCGGGCCTCGACTGTCCGGGCCTCCAGGCGGCTACCCGGGCTCGCCCTCGGCGAGGGCCTGGGGCTCCACGCGGCGTCCCGCCAGCCGGTGGAGCAGGAGCAGCGCGTACCCGGTCACCACGAAACACCCGGCCAGCACGGCCGCCGCCCCCGCGAACCCGTCCCAGCCGAGCCGCCCCACGTCCAGGAACGGGTACACGTACCTGCGCCGCGTGCCCGGCGGCAGCGACGGCGCCCGGACCAGCACGAACGCCGCGTACGCCAGAGGGAAGGCCAGCCAGGTGAGCGGCGCCGCCCACGAGGGCCGGCGGTCGCGGTCCCACACCAGCCAGTCGGTGACCGCCATGAGGGGCGTCACGTAGTGCAGCAGGAGGTTGCCCGTCCCGCGCGGCCCGCGGTCGAGCAGGAGGAGCGGGTCGCCGCCGCCGGTCAGGTAGAAGTGCGCGACCAGACCGGTGATCGTGAGGTAGAGCGTGACGGCGCCCTTGAGCCCGGCCGGGCCCTGCCTGCCGAGCAGCCGCCAGCCGTAGTACAGCACGAGCAGGACGTTGCTCTGCGCGGTGAAGTACACCCACGGCGTGCGGATGGCCGTCGCCAGGCAGACGATCCCGACAAGAGCGGCGGACACCATCGCGACCCGCCAGATCACCCGCATCCCGACACTCTACTCATCTTGATCATCGCCGACCCCCGGATCGCCGCCGATGCCCCGATCGCCGCCGATGCCCCGATCGCCGCCGATGCCGCGTTCGACGACATGCACCGGCGGCGGCCGCCACGGGTAGGGAACCGGACATGACGACCACGCCTCCGGTCACCCCCGAGACCGTCTTCACCTACGGCGCGCCCCGGCTCAAGTTCGGCGACGGCGCCTCCGACGAGATCGGCTTCGACCTGAGCCGGTACGGCGACGTCCGGCGCGTCCTGATCGTCACCGACCCCGGCGTGGCCGCCACCGGCGCGCCGCACCGCGTCGCGGAGGGGATCCGCGCCCACGGCCTCGACGCCCACGTGTACGACCAGGTCCACGTCGAGCCGACGGACGCCTCCCTGGAAGCCGCCGTCGCGCACGCCCGCGCCACCGGCCCCTGGGACGCGCTCGTCGCCGTCGGCGGCGGCTCCAGCATCGACACCGCCAAGGCGGTCGATCTGATGCTGACCAACCCCGGGGAGCTGATGGACTACGTCAACGCCCCGGTCGGGCTCGGCCGGGCCCCCGCCGAGCCGCTCAAGCCGCTCGTCGCCGTGCCGACGACCACCGGCACCGGCGCGGAGAGCACCACCATCTGCGTGCTCGACGTGCTCGCGCTCAAGGTCAAGACCGGCATCAGCCACGCCGCGCTGCGCCCGTCGCTCGCCGTCGTGGACCCCCGCCTCACGCTCAGCCAGCCGGCGGGGGTGACCGCCTCGGCCGGGATGGACATCCTCTGCCACGCGGTCGAGAGCTACACCGCCCGCTGGTACGCCGCGGGCGAGCGCAGGCGTCCCGAGGAGCGCGTGCCGTACTGCGGTGCGAACCCGATCTCCGACATGTGGGCCGAGCAGGCCATGCGGCTGCTGGCCGGGGCGTTCCGGCGCGCCGTGCGCCACGGCGACGACGCGGCGGCCCGCGGCGAGATGGCGCTGGCCGCGACGTTCGCCGGGATGGGGTTCGGCAACGCCGGCGTGCACATCCCGCACGCCAACGCCTATCCGATCGCGGGCCGGGTGCGCGACTTCCACCCCAAGGACTATCCGGGTGACGAGCCGATGGTGCCGCACGGCATGTCGGTGGCGCTCACGGCGCCGGAGGCGTTCCGGTTCACGTTCGCGGCGGCGCCGGACCGGCACCTGCGGGCGGCGCGGCTGCTCGCGCCGGACCGCGAGGAGCCGGCCGATCCGGCCGAGTTCCTGCCGGGCGTCCTCATCGACCTGATGCGCGACGTCGGCGTGCCCAACGGGATCGGCGCCGTCGGCTACGGCACCGGCGACGTCGAGGCGCTGGTCGAGGGCACGATGCGGCAGCAGCGCCTGCTCGCGACCGCTCCCCTGCCGGTCACCGAGGACGACGTGGCGGGCATCTTCACCCGCTCGATCGAGCTGTGGTGACGTCGCGGCGGGGACGGGGTCCAACCGTCTCCACACGGCCGACAGCACCTGGGTGGGGCAAGGACGTCGCCCTGGCCGACGAGGGCGCCCGTGCGGTGGAGGGGACACTGGCCCGCGAGGTGGGCCATGCGGCCGGACCCGTCCCGGGCCACCGGTTCACGGCCACAGGTGTGGGCCGCCGCCGCTGGGGCACGGGTACGGGCCGGGGGGCCCGCGAGCCTGGCGGATCGTCGCGGCGCGCCCCGCGGGCACAGGGCCGGACGGCCGTGGCGCGAGGGTTCCGGCCAGGAGGTGCGTACGAATTGCTGCGGGTCACTACCCTGGTCTCAGGACGGGGCGCGGCGGTCGCCGCGAGGGGATGGGTGACGCTGTGACGGTCGACGCCGAAGTGCAGATCACGGACCTCAGGGTCAATGATCACGCGTGCCTGACCTTCGGCGAGCCGGAGGAGCTGCTCGACCTGACCGCGGCGTTCGTGCGCGACGGCCTGTCGGGCGGGCTGCGGGTGGTGTGGCTGTCGGAGGAGCCGCAGGAGGCGCTGACCGAGCTGGGCCGCCGCGGGGTCTCCGTGCGCTCCGCCACCACCGCCGGGCGGATGGAGGTGCTGGCCTGCCAGGACGGCCTGCTGTCGGGGCAGGCGTTCGCGGTGGAGCACGCGATGGGCTGGCTGCGCGACCAGATCGAGCAGACCGCGAGCGAGGGCTACGCCGGGCTGCGGGTGGCGCTCGACATGGGGTGGGCGCTGCGGCCGATCAGCGGGATCGACCAGTTGCCGGCGTTCGAGCAGGAGATCGCCACCGCGCTGGCCGACACGAGGGTCTCGGTGCTGTGCCAGTACGACCGCGACCGCTTCGACCCGGTCACGCTGGCGTCGGTGTCGCCGTTCCACACCCGCTCGGTGGCCGCCGCGACGTACCACAGCTCCCCGCTGCTCCGCATATGCCGCCAGTACGCGCCCCCCGGCATCCGGCTGGCCGGGCAGATGGACCGCACCGCCGAGGACGCGCTGAGGATGGCGCTGACCGAGGCGATCCGGGGAGAGGGCGACATCACGGTCAACATGGCGGAGCTGGCGTTCATCGACCTGTCCAGCGCCCGCATGATCCTGGACGCGGCCCGCAGCATCGCCCCCGACCGGAAGGTGGACCTGCGGTGCAACAGGCTCACGGCGTCGAGATTCGTGCTCCTGGGGGCCGGTGGCGTTCCGGGGATCAGTCTGGTGACCGGTCATGGTCGATGACGAGTTCGTGAACACCCCGCCGACCGCCCAGGACGAGCGGCGCCTCATCCTCGACCAGCCGTTCGACGCCGACCTGCTGTACGCGCTGCGCGCCACGCTGGAGGCGCACGCCACGCACGCCGGCATGCCCGACGGCCGGGCCATGGACCTGGTGATCACCGTGCACGAGCTGGCGACCAACGCGGTGGTCCACGGCGCGGGGACGGGCCGGGTGCGGATCTGGCGGGCGGGCGACACGCTGCGGTGCGAGGTCAGCGACGCGGGCCCGGCCACGCGCCCCGCCGCCACCCCGGACGCCGACGCCGCCCCCGACGCCGTCCCCGACGCCGCGCGCTGGCCGGTCGAGCACGGGCACGGGCTGTGGATCGCCCGCTTCCTGCCCGACCGCTTCACGATCGGCTCGGGTCCGGAGGGCACCGTCGCGGTCGCCGACTTCGCCCTGCCGCCGGACGGGCACGACGAGCCGTTCGGCCTCGACCGCCACGACCGGGGCTCGCACACCGTGCTGGAGCTGTCCGGGGCGCTCGGCGACGTGGCCGCGCAGGAGCTCGCCGTCGTCGTCCGCGAGATCGTCTCCGCCGGCCCCGAGCCGCGGCTGCTGCTCGATCTGGGCAAGGTGACGTTCTGGGACGCGATGGGCGTGGCCGCGCTGATCACCGCGCAGCAGCAGGTGAACGGCGCCAAGGCCGGCGCCATGGTGCTGACGGGCCTGACCGCGGACTTCCGGCGCCGCCTGGACGCGCTCAGCCCCGCGCCCCTGACCGTCGGCGACACCCGGGACGAGGCCGTGCGCCGGCTCCTGCCGCGTTCCTGACCTCCTGCGACGAGAAGGGCCGGTCCCCCGGAAGGCGGACCGGCCCTTCGTGGTCGTACGGGCGTCAGCCGAGGCCGTTGCGCATGGCCGTGATCAGCTCGCCGCCGGTGGTGTCGCCGCTGAGCTCCCAGAAGAACGAGCCGCCGAGGCCCTGGTCCTTCGAGTAGCTCATCTTGCCGCCGATCGTGGCCGGCGTGTCGTAGCTCCACCACTGCCCGCCGCAGTAGGCGTAGGCGGTGCCGGCGACGGTGCCGGTGGCCGGGCAGCGCGTCTTGAGGACCTTGTAGTCCTCGATGCCCTGCTCGTACGTGCCGGGCGCGGGGCCGGAGGCGGTGCCGCCGGGCGCGGCCTGGGTGACGCCGGTCCAGCCGCGGCCGTAGAAGCCGACGCCGAGCAGCAGCTTGCCCGCGGGGACGCCCTTGGACTTGAGTTTCTGGATGGCGTTGTCGGAGTAGAAACCGGGGGTGGGGATGCCGCTGTAGGAGGTCAGCGGCGAGTGCGGGGCGGTGGGTCCCTGCGCCGCCCAGGCGCCGAAGAAGTCGTAGGTCATGACGTTGTACCAGTCGACGTACTGGGCGGCGCCCCCGTAGTCGGCCGCGTCGATCTTGCCACCGGACGTGCCGTCGGCGGTGATGGCGGCGGTGACCAGGTTGCCCGAGCCGAAGCGGGAGCGCAGCGCCGACATCAGGTTCCTGAACGCGGCGGGGCCGCTGCTGTCGCAGGTGAGGCCGCAGGCGTTCGGGTACTCCCAGTCGATGTCGATGCCGTCGAACACGTCGGCCCAGCGCGGGTCCTCGACGAGCCGGTAGCAGGAGTCGGCGAACGCGGCGGGGTTGGCGGCGGCCTGGGTGAAGCCGCCCGACCAGGTCCAGCCGCCGAAGGAGAACAGCACCTTGAGGTTCGGGTACTTCTTCTTGAGCTTGCGGAGCTGGTTGAAGCTGCCGCGCAGCGCGCCGGCGTCCCAGGTGTCGGCCACGCCGTCGACGCTCTCGGCGGCGCTGTAGAACCGGTCGTAGTCGGCGTAGCTGTCGCCGATGGTGCACTGGCCGTTCTGCACGTTGCCGAACGCGTAGTTGACGTGGGTGAGCTTGGCGGCCGACCCGCTGGTGTCGATGTTCTTGACGTGGTAGCCGCGCTGGTAGACGCCCCACTGGACGAAGTAGCCGAGCAGCTTGTTGCCGCCGCCGCCCCCGCCGCCGCCGGTGGTGGCGGTCACGGCCGCGCTCGCCGCCGACACGTTCCCCGCCGCGTCACGCGCCCGCACCGTGTACGTGTACGACGTGCTCGCACTCAACCCCGAGTCCGTGTACGACGTCCCCGTCACCGTCGAGACCAGGGCGCTCCCCCGATACACGTCATAACCCGTCACCCCGACGTTGTCCGTCGAGGCGTTCCACGCCAGCGACACACTGCTCGACGTCACCCCCGTCGAACGCAGACCGCCCGGCACGCTGGGCGCCTGCGTGTCGCCGCCTCCGGTGACCGGCTTCCAGAGGGCGGGCACGTTGGGCGGCTCCCAGCCGGTCTGGGAGGTGTGGCCCTGGATGCACTCGTAGGTGACGCCGTTGTAGGTGACGCGGGCGCCGGTGGCGTACGCGACGTTCGGCGCCCATTCGGCGAGGAGGGCGGCGGCCCGGACGCTGGTCGCGGGGACGGCCTGGGCGGCGGGCGGGACGGCGACGGCGGCGGTCAGCGGCAGCAGGAACGCCGCCACCCCCGCCAGGACCTTGCTGAGGGATCTGTGTCTCATGATGCTCCGACATCCGGTGTCTGGGGGGTGGGATGGGAGTGGATCCTCAGGAAACTATTAGGAAAGTTTCCTTTAGATTTAGAGACGACGGTAACCCCTGCCTGCGGCGGCGTCAACAACGGCTGTAAGGCGGAGGTCAGCCTTCCCGGGAGAAGCGCTGGAACTCGGCGAGGACGCGGGCCGCCTCCTCCGCGCCGACCGGCGGGCAGGCGTACCCGGCGGCGGCGATGTGCGCGCACAGCTCGGGGTCCGGCCTCAGGTGATGGGCGCGCAGGTAGTAGGTGACCGTGTCGGTCCAGACGTGGACGCCGTCGGTGCGGAAGCTCACGGGCACCACCCGGCCGCGCCCGGGATCGACGCGGTCCACGTCGAGACCGGTGGTCGCCAGGAGGGGCGCGCCGGCCTCCAGGTAGCGGGCCAGCCGCTCGCGCTCCTCCGCCTCCGGCACGCGGGGATGTCCGGGCTCGAAGTACGGCACCCCGTCCCTGACCCCGTCGAACACCCGGGCGACCTTGATCATCCTTGTCCCCTGAACTTGTGGCGGTCGAGCATGGACGGCTGCCAGTGCGTGATGGCGTACAGGCTGATCAGCTGCTCCCTGTCGATCTCGCGCAGCGGCAGCTCGTCCAGCAGGCGGCGGAACGACTCGGAGTCGTCGCCGCGCTCACGGTGGTGGCCGACCGGCTCGGGCGGTCCCGCGTCGACCTGACCGGCCAGCGTGCCGTCGGCCAGGGCCAGGACGAGCCGTACCTGCGCCTGGATGACGCCGGGCTCCAGCGTCCCGTCGAACAGCCGGAACTGGACGTGGTCGCCGACCTGCCCGCGCACCTCGGTCATGCTGACGGCCGACGTGGCGCCGTTGGCCTCGGCCAGCGCCCCGAAGTAGTAGGGCCGCAGGCCGGGTTTGGGGATGTTGGGCACGCACTGCTCGAACCCCCGGTGCAGCCCTCCCTCGGCGAGCGGGTTCTGCGCCAGCCGGAACAGGATGTCCTGGTTGCCCCGGACGTTGTCGAGGAGCTTGAGGTAGTTGACCACGGTGCGGTAGTCGGGCGTGCCGACGTGGATGTGCCCGCCCACGCTCATCCTGACCTCGCCCCCGTGAGCCCGGATGATCTCCACGACCCGGGCGAGGTTGCGCCAGGTCGCGGGAGTGTCGCGCAGGATCGGCGAGACGACCTCGCCGGCGACGCCCACGCTGGTCTCGTCCTCGACCCACCAGCCGGAGGCGTCCTCGTCGTAGCCTCGCTCGTGGCCGACATGGTGGTCGAGGACCCGCCGGTCGCGGCTGAGGCCGGCCTCGTGCAGGGCGCGGGCGATCGCCTCGTTGACGGCCGGGTGCCGCTCCGGCGCCACCCCGGGCAGGCTGTACTCCAGCTCCAGGCCGAACGCCCGGCGGCTCCCCCCGGAGTCGAACAGCAGCGGCACGACGTCCGCCACCCGCCACCGCGTCTGGAAGATCGCCTGCGCCTGGTCGCGGATCCGGTCGAAGACCGTGGGGGCGTCGGCGTAGCCGAAGTGGTGGACGGGGGCGGCCTGGCCCGCCGCGTCGCCCATGGCGTTCCAGCTCACGTGGTAGAGGTTGTCCAGCATGCTCTCGTACCAGTGGAGGCGGCGCGTCTCCTCGAAGGCGGGCCGCAGGGCCGTGATCTCCTCGACGATGGACTCCATCTCGGCGCGGGTGAGCGGGTTGTCGATCCACTCGCCGTCGATGTCCATGTAGTGGCGGGAGAAGTCGTTCTGGGCGAATTCGGCCTTGTCCTCCGCGAACGAGAAGGACCGGCTCAGGTCGAGCCCCGTCAGCTTGTCCCCGCCGTGGCCGAACCAGTTCCGGTGCCGGCCGTCGGTGTTGGACACCAGCATGTCGAGCAGGCCGAGGCGCTTGCCTCCCTCGCCGTGGAAGTAGCGGTGCAGCTCCATCGGGGGGATCTTCTCGGCGGGGGTGCCGTCCACGAACTGCATGTAGACGGCCTCGCGGTTGAACGGGTCGCGCACGATGTGCGGCACGGGAGCGCCGACGGCGCGGCCGACGAGGGAGGCCAGCAGGTCCTTGATCAGCGTCACCTGACCGTAGGTGTGGAGCTTGCGGATCAGCACCAGACCGTCGTGGAAGCGGACGAGCTGGACGACGCCGTGCTGGCCGTCGGCGCGGAAGCTCACCCTGTGCCGCCCCAGCTCCAGCCGGGCCTTGAGCTCGGCCTCGTCGATCGGTCCCCTGGGGAGCTCACGCGCCTGCCGGGGCAGGTCCATCGGGACGGCCGGCTGCTCGTGCGGCCGTTCCGGCTGGACGTGGTGCCAGGACCCGTCCTCGCGGAAGACGGGGCGGCCGTCGGGCCGGTACTCCGGGACGCCGCCCGTGTGGGGCAGCCGGTCGGCGCCGATGTAGACGTACTTGTCGGCGGCGATGACCTGACGGCCGGTGATGTCGGCGATCTCCTGGAGCACGGCGCGGTTCTGGCCGACGTCGCACGCGATGAGGCGGATCTTGGCGTCCGGGTCGGCCATCACCTTCGGGTCGTGGGCGAGCATCGTGCCGACGTCGCGGGCCGACAGCCGCCGGTCGCCGACGACGAAGCCGTCCCGGTCGGCCTGGATGCCCACGTCCACGACGCCCTCGGTGGGGCGCAGCAGCCGCATGTCGGCGGTCGGCAGGACGTGCCGGCCGGGTTCGCGGTACCAGAGGCCCGCGTCGACCTCGACCCGGGACTGGCGGACGATCTCCCGGTGCGCTTCGGCGAGCTCGGGCGCCCCGCGCCCGCCCTCGTGGCCGGTCGTGCGGTCGTGGGGGACGCCGGCGGGCGGCTCGGCGTGACCGGGGTGGTCGGCGCCGCCGAAGTGGTGGGCCACGCCGGCGCCGGCGAGCGCGCGTTCCCCGCCCGGCGCGGGCGCCTCCGGCCGCGCGACGGCGACGGCGTGGGCGTCCGCCTTCGGCGTGTGCCCCAGCCCGGCCAGCGCCGTCCCGTCCGGCCCCTCTCCCGCCAGGCTCTTGCCGGTGAACGCGGCCTCTCCCAGGCGGGGCGCCTCCCCCACGTGCGGCAGGTCGAGACCGGCGCCGCTCTTGAGCGGGACGTGCTCGGCGCGCCCCGCCCGCCCGTCGACGCCCCCGACGAACCCCGACACCAGCGCCTTGGCCAGGTTCTCCGGGGTGAGCTGCCCCGACTCCATGAGCATGGGCAGCGAGCCGATGACCGAGGCGACGGCGCTCTGCGTCGCGACCCCGCCCATGGTGTGGGTGAGCCAGGCGGCGACCCGCTCGCGGCCGGTCATGTCGGCCTTGAGCACCTCGCCGCCGAGCATCCTGGGCCCGCCCAGCCGGACGACGCCCGCGCCCAGCGCCACGAAGGCCAGGCCGGTGAGCAGCCCGCCCTCCAGGGCCGCCACCGTCTTGTCCCCGTCCCAGGAGTGCCGCTTGCCCTCGGCGATCTGCCAGACCTGCACCCCGGCGTCCAGCCCGGTCATGAAAGCGATGCTGAGCAGCAGCATCTTGGCCACGATCCGGACGTTCAAGCGGGCCAGGCGGCAGGCGGGTCCCTGGAACATCAGGGACCTGCCGCCCGTCAGCGGCGCGAGCGCCCGGGTGCGCAGCAGCACGAAGGCGAGCAGGACGAGGCACAGCGCGATGTACTTCTGCGTGTAGTCGCTGTCGAGGCCGTAGCGCTCCAGCCGGTCGGCGGCGTCCTCGCTGGAAGCCGCCAGCGTCTCCAGGAAGACGGGGTCCTCGGTGGTGTACCGCTTCCAGTACGCGCTGAGCGTGTCGGCGGCGGGCCCGCTGGCGTACTGGAGCACGAGCCGCAGGGCCTCGTCGCCCTCGGGGCCCGCCGTACGGCACTGCTCGGCCGCCGCGCGCAGGACGCGGGCCTGGGCCTGGCACTGATCGGCGTCGGTCTCCGGGTAGTCCATGCCGACGACCCAGCCGAGGAACGGCTCGACGATCGGGAAGACCGGGCCGAGCAGCGAACGCAGGTCCACGCGTCAGGCCCGCGGGTGCGGCTGGTCGACCTGCTGGTAGAGACGGGCGGCCGTCCCGACCTGCTCCTCCAGGTGGTCCATGCGCCGGGCGCCCTGCTCGCAGCCGCCGGCCAGGCCGTCCAGCCGGGCGGCGAAGTCGGCGGCGAACTGCCGCCCGTACTGGTCCTGGCCCCACGGGGCGGCGGCGAGCACGCCGTCCACCAGCCCGCGCGCCTCGCGCAGCCGTTCCGCGGGATTGCTCCAGGAGGTGCCGGCCCGGCGCATGTGCGCCCAGGCGACGTCGAAGCCCTCGGCCCACGCGCTCACCGGCGGCCCTTCCTGTCGTGGCGGCGGGAGGCGGGCGGGACCGGCGGGTCCGGCAACAGCGCGCCCAGGTCGAACGCGCCGGCCGCCGGGTCCCCGGCGTCCATGCCCTCGGGCATGAGCGGGGCCATGATCTCGTGCGACCGCTCGGCCACCTCGGCCTGGGCCCTGGCGATCTGCTGCTGGACGGCCCGGGCCAGCTCCGTGGGCGACAGCCGGCCGTACACGCGGGGATGGAAGACGATCTCGTCGATCCTGCCCTGCGGGCCCGCGGTGACGGTCACGTCGCCGTCGGAGACCGTCGCGGTGACCTCGCTGAGGCGGGCGTGGGCCTCGTGGACCTCGCGGACCTGCCGGTCGTATTCCTCGACCAGGCTCTCGATGGCGGCCTGCAGGTCATCGTGCATCCGTCGCCCCTTCGTTCGCCATGGTGCAAGTATCGCGGAAGTGACGCGAGAGGCGGGGGTTACGCGCTGTTTTGTAATCCTTTGTGATCAATCGCCGAACTTCTCGATCCGGTCCTTGAACAGGGTGGTGGCGATGGCCGCCCGGTGCGGCTGGCCCTTGAGGAACGCCTGGGCGAACTTTTTGGCCTGCTCGTAGGTGACCTTGCCGGGCATGGGCGGCTCGTTCGGGTTCACCGCCACGTCCACCAGCGCGGGCCCGTCGTGCGCGAGGGCCGCGCCGATCGCGCCCGCGACGTCGCCGGGCTTGGTCACCTTCGCCCCGAACCCGCCGCACGAGACGGCCCACGCGGAGTAGTCCGGCTCGGGGTCGGGGAAGCGCACCCCGTGCTCGGGGTAGCCGAGCACCATCTGCTCCCACAGGATCTGGCCGAGGGAGTTGTTGTTGTTGATCACGACCTTGACCGGCAGCCCGTGCCGGGCGGCCGTCAGGAACTCGGCCATGAGCATGGCGAAGCCGCCGTCGCCGACGTACGCGATCACCTGCCGGCCGGGGTACGCGTGCTGCATGGCGATCGCGTACGGCAGGCCGGGCGCCATCGAGGCGAGGTTGCCCGACAGGTAGAACTCGCGCCCGTCGCGGATCGTCCAGTGGCGGGCGGCCCAGGTGGCGACGGTGCCGCTGTCGCAGGTCATGACGGCGTCGCCGGCGGCCAGGTCGTCGAGCACGGACACCACGTACTGCGGCGCGATCGGGTCGCGCTCCGGGTTCTCCAGCGCCTCCATGTCAGAGCGCCAGGCGGCCGTCTTCTTCTGGTACGCGCGCAGGTGGGAGACGTCCTCCCGCGGGTCGAGCAGGGGCAGCAGCGCCCGCAGGGCGTCGCGGGCGTCGCCGACCATGGGCACGTCGGTGGGCATGCGCGCGCCGGCGCGGGCCGGGTCGGCCTCGATCTGCACCACCCGCACCTTCTCCGGCCGGGGCAGGTACTTGGTGTACGGGTAGTTGGTGCCGACCATGAGCAGCGCGTCGGCGTCGTCCATGAGCTCCTCGCTCGGGCGGGTGCCGAGCAGGCCGATGCCGCCGGTCGTGTACGGCGAGTCGTCCGGGATGACGGCCTTGCCGGGCAGCGTCTTGACCACGGGCGCGCCGAGCGCGGCGGCGACGGCCAGCACCTCCTCGCGGGCGTGCAGGGCGCCCGCGCCGACCAGCAGGGCGGGTCGTTCGGCGGCGTTGAGCACCTCGGCCGCCGCGTCGAGGTGCTCCTGCCGCGGCACGCCCGGCGGGCGCAGGTACGCCGCGGTGGACTGCGGTGCGCGCACCGGCCCGACGTGCGCGAACGGCGCCTCCCCGGCCTCGGCCACCTGGACGTCGTTGGGGATCGTGAGGTGGGCGACGCCGCGCCGGGCGTAGGCGGCGCGGACCGCGAGGTCCACCACGGCCGGGAGCTGCTCCGGGTTGGTGACCATCATGTTGTACTCGGCGACGTCCTCGAAGACCCGGTCGAGGTGGACCTCCTGCTGGTAGCCGGTGCCGAGCACGGCGGTCTCCTGCATGCCGGTGATCGCGAGCACGGGCGCGTGGTCGAGCTTGGCGTCGTACAGGCCGTTGAGCAGGTGGATGCCGCCGGGCCCCGACGTGGCCAGGCACACGCCGATCCTCCCGGTGGCCTTGGCGTAGCCGGTGGCCATGAACGCCGCGGCCTCCTCGTGGTGGACGAGGACGAAGCGGACCTTGTCGCGGTGGCGGCGCAGCCCCTCCATGATGCCGTTGATGCCGTCGCCGGGCATGCCGAAGACGGTGTCGACGCCCCACTCGGCGAGCCGTTCGATCAGGGATTCCGATGCGATGCGAGCCATGGCGGCGCCCCTACCCGGATCCGGGCGGGGCAGACGCCTCGCCCCGGGTCCCCGTCGCGATTTGGACTCGTTATGCCGGGGCCTCTTGCTGGGCTTTCTCCGGATTCTGTACGGTCCTTTCGTTGCTGCTTAACAAGTTGTTCAGTCCAGCCGGTCGAGGGGTTCGATGAGCGAGTCGGAGACGGCGCGCCTGGGCGCCCGGGTCCGCGCCTACCGCACCATGCGCCGGATGACCGTGCGCGGGCTCGCCGGCGAGGCGGGCGCCAGCGCCAGCTTCATCAGCCAGCTCGAACGCGGCCAGGCCGGCGCGAGCGTCGGCATGCTGCGCCGGATCGCGCTGGCCCTCGGCGTCACCGTGGCCGACCTGTTCAGCGAGGACGACGAGGTGGGGCACCGGGTCGTGCCCCGTTCCGGGCGTCCCGAGCTGCCCGCGGGCCCGGGCGCGCGCAAGTACCTCATCTCCCAGCGGCCGCTGCGCAACCTGGAGATGTACGCCGGGGAGTTCGACCCGGGCGCCTCCACCGGGGCCGAGCCGTACACGCACGGCGACTCGCAGGAGATCCTGCTCGTGATCCGCGGCGAGGTCGCGCTCTGGCTCGGCCCGCCCGGCGAGGCCGCCCGGCACGTCCTCGGCCCCGGCGACAGCGTGGAGTACCGCACCTCGGTCCCCCACCGCGTGGCCAACGAGGGCGAGCGCACCGCCGAGGTCCTGTGGGTGGTGAGCCCGCCCACACCGGCCACCTGACCCCCGTTCCGCCACCGTGCCTGTCAAGGGGTCACGATGAGGAACATGAACCTGCACCACCGGAGCACGGGCGCCGATCGGCGCCGCCGCTCCGGGCCGCCGGCCCGGCGCCCCGCCGGGAGCGGCCGACGAGGAAAGCGGGACACCGTCCGAACCCCCCGACACGACCGAAAGAACCAGGAGACCAGAGTGACCCGCTGTTCCACCCTTCCGTCCCGGGCCGAGGGGCGGCGCGCCGGCGCCGTGAGCGCGCCGTGAAGGCCGGCGTGCCGCTGACCGCCGACTTCGCCAACGGCGGCGTGTCCTTCTGGTTCCGCCAGGCCGGCCTGCCCGCCCGGCGCGCGGCCCTGCCGGGCGACCGCGACTACGACGTGGCGATCGTCGGCGGCGGCTACACCGGCCTGTGGACCGCGTACTACCTGAAGAAGGCCGACCCCGGGCTGCGCGTTGCGGTCCTGGAGAAGGAGTTCGCCGGGTTCGGCGCGTCGGGGCGCAACGGCGGCTGGCTGTCGGCCGAGTTCGCCGGGTCGCGCAAGCGGCACGCCAAGGCGCGCGGCCGGCAGGCCATGATCGATCTGCAGCGCGAGATGTTCCGCACGGTGGACGAGGTCATCGAGGTGACCCGCGCCGAGGGCATCGACGCCGACATCCACAAGGGCGGCGTCATGCACGTCGCCACCAACCCGGCGCAGCGCCGGCGGCTGCGCGCCGAGACGGCCGAGCTGCGCGCCTGGGGGTACGGGGAGGACGACGTCCGGCCGCTCGACCGCGACGAGCAGCGGGAACGGCTCCAGGTCGCCGGCACGCTGGAGGCCACCTGGTCGCCGCACTGTGCCCGCATCCAGCCGGCCAAGCTCGCGCTCGGCCTGGCCCGGGCCGTGGCGGAGCTCGGCGTGGACGTCTTCGAGGGCACGACCGTCACCGCGATCCTGCCCCGCCGCGGCGCCGGGCGGGCCGCGGCGGTCACCACCCGGGGCACGGTCCAGGCCGACTACGTCATCCGCGCCACGGAGGGCTTCACCGCCAGCATCGCCGGCCAGCACCGGCAGTGGCTGCCGATGAACAGCTCCATGATCGTGACCGAGCCGCTGCCGGCCGAGGTGTGGAAGCACATCGGCTGGTCGGGCAGCGAACTGCTGGGCGACCAGGCCCACGCCTACATCTACGCCCAGCGCACGGCCGACGACCGGATCGCCATCGGCGGGCGCGGCGTGCCCTACCGGTACGGCTCGCGCACCGACCAGCGCGGCGCCACCCAGGCGTCCACGGTGGCGCTGCTGTGGCGGATGCTGGTCAAGCTGTTCCCGGCCGCGGCCGACGCCCGGGTGCAGCACGCGTGGTGCGGGGTGCTGGGGGTGCCGCGCGACTGGTGCTCGACCGTCCACCTCGACCACGCGACGGGGCTCGGCTGGGCCGGCGGTTACGTGGGCAGCGGCGTGACCACGACGAACCTGGCCGGCCGTACGCTGCGGGACCTGGTGCTGCGGCGCGACACGGAGCTGACGGCGCTGCCGTGGGTCGGGCGTCAGGTGCGGCAGTGGGAGCCGGAGCCGCTGCGGTGGACGGGGGTGCAGCTCATCTACGCGCTGTACCGGGCGGCCGACCGCAACGAGAACGACAGGGGCACCACGACCTCGCCCTACGCCCGCCTCGCGGATCTGATCTCGGGCCGCTGACCGCCGGGGCCCGGCTCCGGCGCGCGCGTTTCCCCGCCCGGGGCCGGGACCGGAGCCTGCTCGCGGACGGCCGGGGCCTGCTCGCGGAGGTTCGGGCTCGGCTCGCGGAGGGCCGGGGCGAGGAGGATCACCGGCACCACCACGGCGGTGATCACCGTGAAGGCCACCGGATAGGAGACGGCGCCCGCGATCCACCCGGTGACGGCCGGCGCCGTCAGCCCCGACAGGTACGTGATCGACGCGACCCCCGCGATCCCCGCTCCGGGCGTCGTCCCCGTCCTGCCGGCCGCCGCGATGACCAGCGGCATGACGACCGCGACCCCCACCCCCATGACGGCGAACCCCGCCACGCCCGCCAGCGGCGCGCGGGAGGCGACGACGACGGCGCCGCCTGCGACGGCCAGGACGCCGCCCGCCCGCACGGCCGTCACCGGCCCGACCCTCCGGACGACCCGGTCGCCGATCAGCCGGGTCCCCGCCATGCAGAGCATGAACGTCGTGTAGCCGGCGGCGGCCGGTCCGGGGCCCGCGCCGGTGACCTCGGTGAGGTAGACGGCCGCCCAGTTCGCGCTGGCCCCCTCGGCGAACGTGGCGCAGAAGCCGATGATCCCCATGACCACGAGGACCCCCGAGGGCAGGGCGAACCGCGGCCCCGAGGACGCCCGGTCGCCGCCGGGCGCCGCGGCCCGTGGCCGGTCGCCGGGCAGGAGGTCGCGTCCGGTGGCCACCCCTACGACGAGCAGCACCAGGGCCGCGCCTCCGAGGTGGAGGCGGGCGTCGACGCCGGCCTGCGCGGCCAGGGTGCCGGCGCCGCCTCCCGCCAGGCTCCCCACGCCCCACATGCCGTGGAGCCCGGACATGATCGAGCGTCCCAGGTGCCGTTCCAGGACGACGGCCTGTGCGTTCATGGTCACGTCGCACGTCCCGGCGGCCATGCCGTACGCGAGGAAGGCCGCGAACAGCCAGGCGGGGGCGGGCGACAGCGCGGGAAGGGCGAGCCCGGCGCACCAGAGGGCGAGCAGGAGCCGGGTGGCGGCGCGCCCGCCGATGCGGTGCGCCAGCCGTCCGGCCAGGGGCATGCCGAGGACGGCGCCGATCGGCGGGCAGAGCAGGGCGAGCCCGAGCATGCGGGGGTCGAGGGCGAGGTGGTCCTGGATCCAGGGGATGCGGGTGGCGAGGCTGCCGGCGACGGCGCCGTGCACGGCGAACACGCCGGCGATGGCGCGGTGATGGCTCATGCCCGGAAATTATCAGGAAGGCTCCCTGATGGAAACAGCGCATGCATCGGCGGGGCCGACCTGGCCGGCCGGCGCAGGAGCGGCTCGCCGTGGCACCCCCCTCCCTGGAACTGCCGCACGCCGGGCGGCGGGAACGTTTTATGGAAGGGACCCTGACTAATATCGGAGGCGTGAAGACCGCCACCGGAGACGTGAAGACGGCCACCCCGTCGCTGGCCCGGGCCATCAATGACCGGCTGGCCCTCGACCTGCTGCTCCAGCACGGACCGCTGACCGCTCCCCAGTTGCGCGCGCTCACGGGGCTGTCCCGGCCGACGGTGTCCGACCTCGTCGAGCGCCTCACGGGTCGTGGCCTCATCGAGGTGACGGGCGAGTGCGGCGAGGACCGGCGCGGCCCCAATGCCCGGCTGTACGGGATCGTGGCGGGACGCGCCCACGTGGCGGGGGTGGACGTGCGCCGCTCGGCGGTCCACGTGACGGTGGCGGACCTCGCGGGGAACGCGGTGCGGACGTCCCGCCGCAAGATCGCCCCCGCCCTCACCGAGGATTCGGCCGCCCTCACCGCCGATCCGCCCGCTCTCACTGCCGATCCGCCCGGCCTCGCCGCCGATCTGCCCGGCCTCGTCGCGGAGGCGGTCGCGGAGGCCGCGTCGGGACGGGAGCTGGAGGCCGTCGTCATCGGAGCGCCCGGCCTCGTGGACCCGCGCAGCGGTGACCTCGGGTCGCCGAACGACGTGCCCGGCTGGCGCCCCGGCCTCCCGCCCGAGGTGGGCAGGCGCCTCGGAGCACCGGTGACCCTGGAGAACGAGGTGAACCTCGCCGCCGTCGCCGAGCTGCGTACCGGCTCGGCCGCGGGGAGCGAGGACTTCGTCCTGCTGTGGCTGCACGACGGGGTGGGCGCCGCGGTCGTCCTGGGCGGCCGGCTGCGCCGGGGCGTCTCGGGCGGCGCGGGCGAGATCGGCTTCCTGGAGGTGGACGGGATGTCGTACTGCGATCAGGTGGGAGCCGAGGCCGCCCGCGACCTGTCCCCGGAGGCGCTGGCCGGCCGGATCGCCAAGGGCGCGGCCGCGCTGGTCACCATCCTGGACCCGGGTCTGGTGGTGCTGGGCGGCGCGACCGGCCGCGCCGGCGGCGACACGCTCGCCGACCTCGTGTCCGATCGGCTGAGAGCGCTCTCACCCGCCCCCACGGAGGTACGGCCGAGCACGGTGGCGGGCAACGCCGTACTCCAGGGCGCGGTCCTGACGGCCCTGGACCTGGCCCGGGACGCCGTCTTCGGCTGACCCCCGCTTGAGCGGCCGGCACTCGCGACACGGGCTTCGACCACGGATGCTCTCTCAGGCGCTCCCCTGGGCGGCCCGACCCGCAGCACGACCTTCGGCGGACCTGGCCGCAGCACGACCTCCGACGGACCGGCCTGCAGCACGACCTTCAGCGGATCGGCCCTCTGCACGACCTCCGACGGACCGGCCCTCTGCACGGCCTTCGGCAGACCGGAACACCGCCACGTACACCACCAGGACACCGCCGAACACCGGCAACCAGGCCAGCCGGGCCGCCACCCAGGCCGCCGAGCCCGGCACCGTGTGCAGCCCGGGCAACGGAGTGCCCGCGAGCATGCCCAGCCCCGTGACGGCGATCATGGCCGTCTGGTGCCAGAGGTAGATCGTCATCGCCGACAGGTTCGCGAGCGCCACGACCGCCCAGGCGACGGGGCGGCTGCTCAACGCCCTCCGCAGAGGCCCGAGCAGCAGCAGGGCGGCCCCGCTCTGGGCGAGCCCGAAGGTCACGGCCGCGAGGGTCGGCGGGGACTGGTTGGAGACACGGGCGCCCGGCACCCCGACCATGGAGGCCGGGTATCCGGCCCGCAGCACGAGCAGGGCGGTGACGGCCGCGCCGCCGATCAGCAGCGCCCACCCGGCCCACCGTCCCGGCATCCGGCCGCCGGCCCAGGAGGCGCCCAGGCAGTACGGCACCAGCCACCCGGCGGCCACGTTCACCCAGCCCACCCATGCCGGCCCATCCAGCCCGAACCTGACCAGATCGGTCCCGGCGACGACCGCGAGCGGCCACACGGGAGACAGCCGGACCGCCACCGGCGTCGCCGCCGTCAGCACCGCGAACACCAGCAGGAACCACAGCGGCGACCACACCAGCTTGGCCAGGGCCCGTACCGTCCCGACGTCGGCCCCGGAGGCGAGCATCACGACCACCGCCACGCCCCACACGGCCGCGAGGGGGATGAGCGGCCTGCACAGCCGCGCCATCCGGCGGCGCAGCCAGCGCCCGTACGAGTCTCCGCGGGCGCGGGCGGACGCGTGACCCGCGGCGGCCGTCCAGCCGCCGACGAGGAAGAAGAGGGCCATGGTCTGGAAGATCCACGAGACGGGCGCCAGCCACGGCAGGTGCCGCAGCGGGCTGGCGACGCGCAGGGTCCCGCTGTCGGCGACCAGCGCGGTGACCAGCCAGTGTCCGAGCACCACGCCGAGGATGGCCAGAGCCCGCAGGCCGTCGGCCCCGCGGTCCCGATCCGCGGGAGTCGCCGCGTCAACCCGTCGCACCCACCCGGGGAGCCGGCCCGCGGGGGTGAGCCCGCTCGCGCGCGGGGAAGGGCTCGCGGCGGCGACGCGCCGCACCAGGTCACGCACCGCCCACCGCCCGAAGGGGAGCCCGGCCGGAGAGGATGCGGGCGATGGTGCGCAGCGACAGGGAGCCGGCTCTCAGGTAGTCGCTGTGGCCGCCGTCGCCTGCCGCGAAGATCCGGGCGCCGAACGCCGGGGACACCGGATCGGCCCCGAGCCCGAAGGTGGCGAAAGGCATACGGATCAGGGCGTGCGGGAGGTGGGCGATCCAGTCGCGGGTGCCGCGTCCGGCCCAGACCTCTGCCCGGGTACGCAGCCCGGCGGCGTCGTCCACGGCCGCGCCGGGAGCGCCGGCGAACACGATGGCGGAGACGTCCAGCCCTGAGCCGTCCAGCCCAGGGGCGGCCCGGCCGCAGACGGCCGCGCCGTACGAGTGGCACAGCAGGGAGATCCGCGCGCCGGGCCTGGCCGCGCGCAGCTCCCGCACGAACGCTCGCAGGGCACGGGCCCCGGCCTCGGCGAGGTCGGGCGTCAGCACCGCCAGGGTGGCGGTGGCGGGCGTCCGGTAGCCGAGCCACGCGATGACGGCGGACCGTCCGCCCAGTTCGTCGCGCAGTCTCAGGGAGCCGCCGTGCAGGTGGCCGTACTTGTCGAGGTTGGTGTCGGAGCCGGGGACGACGATCGCGATCCGCGTGGCCGTGGCCAGGTCGCCGAAGACCTCGGCGGCACGGCCTCCGTCGCGCCCGTCGAAGAACAGGAACCGGCGGCCGGGGACCGCCATGTCACGCAGCCGCGCGGCCCGCCACAGGTCACCGCGCCGCGCAGCCACGCGCTCGGCGGCCAGGATGCCCTCGCGGGCGGCGGCGTACCGTACGTCCAGATCATGCGGGAGGGCCCGTAACGGGGTGACGGGGGCAGGGACAGGCGCCGGAACGGCCTGAGGCCGCGCCGCGACCGAGACCGGCCCTGCCACCGAGGCGGCGACGATCAGGTTGAGCACGGTTCCGCGCAGCCGAGCCGCCCTGGCCCTGACCCGGCGAAGGCGGTGGGCGGACATCGGGCCGCGGGGAGGGATCTCCCCGCCGGCCGGAGCAGACAGCGAGGGGGATGGCCGCGCAGAGGCCGACGGCGGATCACCATGCGGCGCGTCGGCAAGCGGCAGGTCGGCAATCGGTGGACCGACAAGCGCCGGACCGGCAGGTGGCCCGTCGGCAAGCGGCGGCTCGTCCAACCGCGGACCGGCAAACAGCGGATCGCCGACTGGCTGGGCACATCCCAGGTGCGGCTCGTAGGTGTGGATCACCTCACCGACGGTGACCGAGTCGGCATATGCACCACATCGGACCACCGACGGCATTCGTCCCGGCCCCTATAGACCCAGGTCGTACAACCCTGGTCCGATGCCCGCCCCTGGCCCCCGCCGTTACGATCTGCGCATGCAGGTCACACCTCCCCCACTGCTCAAGCGCGTGCCACCCGGCGCATGGGCGGCCGTGGCGTGGTGCGCGGGCTTGGTGTTCACGTTCCTCATGCGGATCAGGCTGCCCGGCGAGTGGGAACCCGCCATGCTCCCCGGCGTCGTGCTGTACCAGCCCGACGGGCTGATGTTCCTCGCGGTGGCCACCGGTTCGACCTTGGCGGCCTGCCGGCTGCTGACCCGCCGCCCGCTGGTCGCGTTGGGGCTGATGCTGGCCGCCTCCGTGATCGCGTGCGTCCCGCTGGGGGTGGGCGAGATCCCGTTCGCCCAGTATCTGGCGGTCGACGTCGCGCTGTACGTCATCGCGGCCACCCGGTCACGGCGGACGGCGCTGGCGGCCCTGTTCTGGGCGCTCGCCCTGCTCAGCGGCTACCTGACCACGCGGATGCTGTTCGGCTGGCCCATCGGCACCTCGGCGGAGCTGGCCGTGGCCATGGGGGCGGTCATCACCTGGCTGATCGGCCGCTCGTCGCACCAGGCCCGCGAGCACGCCGAAGCCCTGACCGCCCGGGCGGCGGCCCAGGCGGTCACGGACGAACGGCTGCGCATCTCCCGGGACCTGCACGACACGGTCGCGCACAGCATGGGCGTCATCGCCCTGCAGGCGGGCGCGGCGCGGCGGGTCATCGACACCCAGCCGGTGCGCGCCCGTGAGGCGCTGGCGGAGATCGAGGCCGTCGGCCGGGAGACGTTGTCGGGGCTGCGCCGCATGGTCGGCACGCTCAGACAGCCCGCGCCGTACGACTCCACACAGGCTGCCGCAGGCGTCCCGAACGGCCATGCGCCGCAGCCACCGCACGACGCAGAGGCGACGACGCCGCACGACGCAGAGGTGACACCACACGACGCAGAAGTGACGCTGCACCACGCGGAGGCGACGCCGCACGACGCGGAGGCGACGTTGCGGACCCGATCCCCTGAGGGCATCGCGAGGACATTGGCTGACCGTCTCGCGATGACGGCGGCACGCGACCAAGCCGCAGCTCGCGAGCCACGGCGCGACTTCGGCGGCTCGCCGGCGCACCCGCTCAGCCGGCTGGATCAGCCAGGGGAAGCCGTACGCACCCCAGAGCCCGGATCGACCCCGAGGACGACATCCGGCGCGGCCGCCTCATGCCTCGGCCTCGACTCGGCCGGCTCGATTCCCATGTCCGGCACGGCCGGCTCGCACCTCGACCCCAACTCGGCGGGCCCGACTCCCATGTCCAGCGCGACCAGCTCGCACCTCAACCCCAACTCAGCAGGTCCGGTTCCCGTGTCTGGCGGCGCGGGCATCGCCTGTCCTGTGCCTGATCCGCCTCCAAGAAGCCAAACGCGAAGGCCCGGCTCTCCGTACCCCCGCCTGTTGGCGGCCGAGGCGGAAGAGGGCGGACGCCTCCGGCCCGGGCTGGCGGATCTCGGCCGACTGACGGCGACAACCACGCACGCCGGGGTCCGCGTCGACGTACGCCAGCTGGGGGAACCACGACCGCTACCAGCCGACCTCGACGTCTCCGCCTACCGCGTCATCCAGGAGGCGGTGACGAACGTGGTCCGCCACGCGGCCGTCGACTCGTGCCAGGTATCGATCGCGTACCACCAGGACGCGCTGTCGATCGAAATCCTGAACGACGGACCGGCGGCCCGCAGCCTCGCGGAAGGGGACAGCCATGCGGGTGCCACGAGCGGCGCCCACGCGGGCGGGGGCGCTGACCCCGCAGACGAAGGTGCCCACGTGAGCAGCAGTGCTTGGGAGGATGAGAATGAGACCGGTCGCTCAGAGGGTGGTGGGTACGGATTGACGGGGATGCGGGAGCGGGTCTGCCTGCTGAACGGAGAGCTCCACGCCGGGCCACGTCCAGAGGGCGGGTTCCGGGTGGCGGTACGCCTGCCTCTCCCGGTAGGAGCGTGATGACGGACGGCGTCGTCGTTCCGCCCGCACCTCCCGAAGGGAACGTGACGGCAGACGAAATCGTCCTTCCGCCCGCACCTCCCGGCACGAGCGTGACGGACGGCGTCGTCGTTCCGCCCGCCGGTCGGCCGCCCGTTCGCGTCGTCCTGGCTGACGATCAGCCCCTGATCCGCGCCGCCCTCCGCATGGTCATCACCGATGCCCCCGACCTGGAGCTCGTCGGCGAGGCGGGCACCGGTTCGGACGCGGTGAGGCTGGCCGAGGGCCTGCGGCCGGACGTCGTGGTGATGGACATCCGCATGCCGGGCATGGACGGCATCGAAGCCACGCGGCTGATCACCGCCGGGCCCAGCGGGGCGCAGGTCGTCGTGCTGACCACGTTCGACGACGACGACTACGTGTACGGCGCCCTGCGCGCGGGCGCGTCCGGCTTCCTCGTCAAGGACATGGCCCTGGACGACATCCTGGGGGCGATCCGGGTGGTCGCCGCCGGCGACGCGCTCATCGCGCCGAGCGTCACCCGGCGGCTCATCGAGGAGTTCGCCGTCCGCCCCGAACCCGCTCCGGCTCCTGCCCCGCGCAAGCTGGAGGGCATCACCGGCCGTGAGCAGGAGGTGCTGACCCTCGTCGCCCGCGGTCTGTCCAACACCGAGATCGCCGCCGAGCTGGTCATCAGCGTGGCCACCGTGAAGGCGTACGTCACCCGCCTGCTGACCAAGCTCGACGCCCGCGACCGCGTCCAGCTCGTCATCATCGCCTACGACGCCGGGCTCGCGTCCGGATCGAGATAGGTCAACTTCCGGGCGGCCCAGCTCCTCCGGTCAGCTGCTCGACCAGTATCAGCCGCTCATCGCCGTAGACCGGTCTGGCGAGGCGTGCGCGAACCCGGCCAGGCGGGCCCGAACTCGGGCAAGGCCAGCGCGAGCCTGGCCAGCTCGGCGCGAACCCGGCCAGGCGGACGTGAACCCGCAAGGCCAGCGCGAACCCGGCCAGACGGACGTGAACCCGGCCAGGCCGATGCGAACGCAGCCAGCTCGGCGCGAACCCAGCCGGGCGGACGTGACCCCCGCAAGGCCGACGCGACCCCAGCCAGACGGGCGCCAACCCGGCCGGCCAGGCAGGCCCGAACCCCTCAAGGCCGGCGCGAGCCCGGCCAGGCGGGCGCGAACCCGGTCAGCGGGCGCGAGCGTGCGGACCGCCTCGATTCGCGACGGCCGGCGAAGCGCTCCTCCGGCACAGCGGCGGCGGCGCCAATGGCGGCCTTACGGCGTCGCAGCGTCGGCTACGTCTTCCAGGACCTCAACCTGATCCCGTCACTCACAGCGGTGGAGAACGTGATGCTGCCGGGCGAGCTCGACGGCGTCCGCCCCCGCCGCGCCCGCGAGGAGGCCACGGGGGTACTGGCGGAGATCGGCGTGGAAGACCTGGCCGACCGCTTCCCCGAGAAGCTGTCCGGCGGCCAGCGGCAGCGGGTCGCGATCGCCCGCGCTCTGGTCGGCGAGCGACGCCTGCTGCTGGCCGACGAGCCGACCGGCGCGCTGGACACCCGCACCGGCGACGAGATCCTCCAGGTCCTACGCGCCCGCTGTGACGCGGGCGCGGCGGTCCTGCTCGTCACCCACGAGCCGCGCTACGCCGCCTGGGCCGATCGGGTGGTGTTCCTCCGTGACGGCATGGTCGCCGACTCCACGGACGGGTCGCTGGTGAGCGCCCGATGAGCGCGGTTCTCGCCGCGCTGCGCATCGCCCGCCGCAACGCGTGGCGCTCCCGAGGGCGGAGCGCGCTCATCATGGTGATGATCGGCCTGCCCGTCCTGGTGATCACCACGGTTCTCACCCTCGTCGAGACCATGAGCGTCAGCCCGCGGGAGGGGCTGATGGCCGCACTCGGCGCGGCCGACGCCCGCCTCATGCAGGCGCCCGGCGGCACGGTGCTCCACCAGCAGCCGGACGGGACGAGCTGGGACACGAGCGGCGGCGGAGCCAACACGGCCGGGCGGAGCGCCGCCGACGTGGCGGCGCTGCTCGGGCCGGGCACCCGGTTGATCCCCCTTCGACACCGGCGTGCTCCGATTGGGCTCGCGGCGTTGACGGCCACGGTCGTGGCGGTGGGCATCGGCACGTACAGCGCGTACATGGACGAGCGCAACGCCTACACCTCGGCGCGCCCGACCGGCATGCTGGCGATCTGGGCCGGCACCATCGGCGACCCGGCCTGGAGCAGGCTTCGCTCCGAGGCCGTCCGCCGGCTGCCGGGTGTGCCGCTGGCCGCCGGTTATCAGGTCAAGGACGCCCAGGGCCACCGTTACGCGCTGCGGTACACGGTGCGTTGGAACGGCATTCGCACGCGTCGCACGGCGGCCGTCGGAGACCGGACACTGCTCAGGCTCCTGCAGGGGCGCGACGATCCGCGGGCGGCCGCGGCGCTGGCCGGCGGCAAGGCCGTGGTGTTCGACGCGGCCGCGCTGCGGGACGGCAAGCTGGCGTTGCGGGCGAGCTCCACGTCCGGCCCCGCGCGCAGGCTGGAGGTGCCCGCGGTGCCGGCCACGCCCGCCGACGAGCACCAGAGCGGCGCCCTGCTGCCCCGTGGCCTGGTGGAACAGGCCGGATTCTCGACGGCGGAGCGCCAGCTCTACGCGATGTACCGGCCGTCACCGCAGTCGACGCTGGCACGCGATCTGGCCAAGGTGACTCCCCGCGTCACGGTCGCCTCCGAGGAGGGCTATCGCAACGTGCCCGACCCCAGCCTGTGGGGCTGGCTCGGCGGCGCCCTGGTCCTGGTCGTCGGCGGCACGCTGGCCGCCACGCGCCTGGCGGCCGCCGACATGCGGCCCGAGCAGGCGACGATGCTGGCCATCGGCGCCCCACCCACGATGTTGCGTACGGTCGTCGCCGGCCAGGCCCTCTACATCTCCGGGCTCGGCGCGCTGGTGGGGCTGCTCGCGGGAACGGTGACCGGCCTGGCGCTGACCCGGCCGATGACGACGCACGGCGCCGGGGATCCCGTCACGATCGCCGTGCCCTGGCCGTTTCTCGTCGCCGTCGTGGTGGGGCTGCCCGTTCTGGCGAGCGCGGCGGCGCTGGTCATCCGGACCGGGCCGCCCCTCGCCCGCCGGCTCCTGTGACGCGCCGGGCCCAGGAGAGGCCCGGCCCCGACAGCGGCAGGGGCGCGGTCACTGGCACTTTCCCTGCAGCCAGGTCTTGAGCTGGGGCGTGTAGTCGGTGGCCACCCGCTTGGCGCCGCTCTGGAGAGCCGTCTGCCACGCGTTCTCGTTGAGCCGCCACGAGGGAGGCGGCTCCTCCCAGTCGGTGACCTCCGGCCAGACGGGCCCGCCGCTCAGCACCTGGGACAGGCCCGCCGCGCTCACCTGCCTCCGGAGCTCGGCGGTGATGGCGCCGTCGTGGGAGTACAGGATGATCTCCTGCGATCGGTAGGACTCCTTGACCGGGCCGAGCACCTCGGCCCAGGCCCGCGACTTGATCGTGGCGTCGGAGCTGAGCAGCGACTGCCGGGCCTCCGGCTTGATCTCGACCAGCCCGACCATGCCCGCGCTCTTCATCGCGGTCAGCCATGCGCGGAAGGTGTAGACGGTCTCGCCGGGGAACAGGCCCCGGTTGATGGTCCGGCCCTGGAGCGCGGTGTCGCCGGCCGCCCACCAGATGTCGGTGATGTTCTTCTTCGTGCCCGTCAGGCCCCACGTGGAGGTGTTGTGCCACATGACGGCCTTGGTGCCGTCCTTGGTGAGCTGCAGGTCGGCCTCGACGCCCGACGCGCCCCACGCCTTGTAGCGGCGGATGGCCGTGGGGTTGTTGGGCTGACGCACCTGGTCCCGCTCCCACGCGTTGGGCCCGGTGGGGTAGCCGCCGTGCCCGAAGATCTGCGGGCACGCGGGGAGGGCCGAGAGTGACGGGGAGGTAAGTAACGAGGCCAGCATCAGGGCGGCGAGGGGGACTGCCAAGACTCACACCTTTCGATCTTGTCGTGCCCTCGCACTCTCCCACATCACCGGACCGTCGGGCGTCACCTCTGGCGCAGGATCAGTGCCAGGGGTCGTAGTCGACCTCCAGCGGCTCCTGCGGCGGGCGTTCGGGCTCCGGGACGTGCTGGAGGTTGACGCGCACCCGGTACCACACGCTGCTGCGCCCCCGCATGCCGTCGACCAGCACGTCGGCGGGCTCCAGCCGGGCGGCCGCCCCGGGATGGCGGGCCTTCCACCGCTCGAAGCCCGCCAGGGCCTCGTCCTTGTGCTGGGCCTTGGCGATCTCGATGACCGGAACGACCTGGCGCCTGCGGCCGGTGCCCTTGGGCGGCTTGGGGGCGGGCCCCAGCGACTCGGCCAGCTCCAGCAGCCCGTCGAGCGTGCCCGGGTGGTCGTCGATGCCGGCCCACGGGTCGCCCCGCTCGGCCAGCCGGCGCGGGACGGTGTCGATCGTGAACAGCTCGGGCCGGCAGCCCGGCACCTCGTCCCAGGTCAGCGGCGTGGAGACGCGGGCATCGGGGACGGCGCGGACCGAGTAGGCCGAGGCGACGGTGCGGTCGTAGGCGTTCTGGTTGAAGTCGACGAAGACGCCGTGCCGCTCCTCCTTCCACCAGCGGCTCGTGGCCACCTCGGGGGCCCGCCGCTCGACCTCGCGCGCCACCGCCTCGGCGGCCTTGCGCACCTCGGCGAACGTCCACCGAGGCTCGATGCGGGTGTAGACATGGAATCCGCGCGAACCGGACGTCTTGGGCCAGGCGGTCAGCCCGTGGTCGGCCAGCACCTCCCGCGCCACCGTCGCGGTCGCCAGCACGTCGTCCCAGGCCACCCCGGGCACCGGGTCGAGGTCGATGCGCAGCTCGTCGGGGTGGGCGAGGTCGCCGGCGCGGACGGGGTGCGGGTTGAGGTCGACGCAGCCCAGGTTGACGACCCAGAGGAGCTGGGCCAGGTCGTTGACCACGACCTCCTCGGCGCTGAGCCCGGACCGGTAGCGCAGCTCGGCCACCTCGATCCACGGCGGCCGCTTGGCCGGGACCCGCTTCTGGAAGAACGCCTCCTCCTCGATGCCGCGCACGTACCGCTTGAGGATCATGGGCCTCCCGGCCACCCCGCGCAGCGCCCCCTCGGACACGGCCTCGTAGTAGCGCACCAGGTCGAGCTTGGTGTGGCCGGTCCGCGGGAAGATCACCTTGTCCGGGCTCGTGATGGACACCCGCCGCCCGGCGACCTCGATGTCAGGCATGGGCCCAACCCTACGCAACGCCTCCGACAATCCCCCGGACCAGCGCCGAGGACACCGGGTCCCGGACGCAGGGGTCAGAACCGGCCGTGGCGGCCCTCGCCGGAGGCGAAGCGGGCCGCCCCGGCCGCCGCGTCCGGCAGTGAGAGCAGCCCGTGGCGCAGCTCGTTCGTGATCGCCTCGGGTTCCGTCATGCCCTCCTGCTCCAGCAGCGACATCCGGTCGCCCCGCAGGCACGCCTGCGGGAACCGGGCCAGCTCGCGGGCCAGCGCCTCGGCGTGCGGCCGCGCGCCTCCGGTGGGCACGACGCGGTTGGCCAGCCCCATCCCGTACGCCTCCCGGGCCCCGACCGGCCGTCCCGTGAGGATCATGTCCATGGCGCGGGAGGCACCGATGAGGCGCGGCAGGCGTACGGTGCCGCCGTCGATCAGCGGCACGCCCCAGCGGCGGCAGAACACACCGAACACCGCGTCCTCCTCGGCCACCCGCAGGTCGCACCAGAGCGCGAGCTCCAGCCCGCCCGCCACGGCATGCCCGGCGACGGCGGCGACGACCGGTTTGGACAGGCGCATCCGGGTCGGGCCCATCGGCCCGTCGCCCTCCTCGCCGATGTGGTTGTCGAGCGCCTTCAGGTCGGCGCCGGCGCAGAACGTGCCGCCCTCGCCCCACAACACGGCGACGGACGCGTCCGAGGCGTCGAACTCCCGGAACGCGTCGGCGAGCGCCCCGGCGGTCTTGCGGTCCACCGCGTTGCGCGCCTCGGGACGGCTGAGCACGACGGTCGTGACGGGCCCGTCGCGTTCGATCCGTACGGTCATGTCCACCTCCGCGACCTCGGCCGGTCCTGGCCAGGGCCAGGAGCACCAGCATCCCCGTGGCCCGCCGCCCGCACAAGCCCGCCGGGTCCGGCGCCCACGACCGGGTACCCGTGTACGGGACGTAAAAGGACGCGCGCCGGAAGATCGCTTGCTGGAAGACTGGGCCGGTGGCGGAAGAGGAGGCGAAGATGACGATCACGGCGCTGACCGGCGCGGGGATCTCCACGGCGTCCGGCATCCCCGACTACCGGGGACCCAACGGCCTGTGGAAGACCGAACCCGACCATCTGCGGCTCGTCAGCATCGGCCCCTACCTGGACGATCCCGACGTACGACGCCGTTCGTGGGAATTCCGGCGCGCGAGCCCCGCCTGGACGGCCGAGCCCAACGCCGCCCATCGGGCGCTGGCCGAGCTGGAGCGGGCGGGGCGGCTCGACCGGCTGATCACGCAGAACGTCGACGGCCTGCACCAGAAGGCCGGTTCCCGGGCGGTGCTGGAGCTGCACGGCAACATGTTCGGCGTGACGTGCCTCGGCTGCGGCGCCCGCTCCACCCTGCGCGAGGCGCTCGACCGGATCGACGCGGGCGAGCCCGACCCCGCGTGCTCCACGTGCGGGGGCGTCCTCAAGACCACGACGGTCATGTTCGGCGAGGTGCTGCCCGAGGAGACGCTCGCGGAGGCGGTCCGGGCGGCGCAGCGGTGCTCGGTCTTCCTCGTCGTCGGCACCTCGTTGCAGGTGCAGCCCGCCGCGACGCTGGCCGGGCTGGCGGCGGAGGCCGGCGCCCGGCTCGTGATCGTCAACGGCGAGCCGACCCCGTACGACGACCAGGCCGACGAGGTGATCCGCGACCCGATCAGCGAGGCGGTCCCCCGCCTGCTGGCCACCCTGTGACCGCCCGGCCCGCCGAGCGGGTGGGGCTCGGTCGTGCCCGCGCTTCGGCCGGCGGGACGGCGGCGGCGAGCTGAGGGTCGTCCCCCGGCGGACGCGGGCGTCGGCCGGGGGCGTGTTCGCGGGGGTGGCGTGCGCCTTCTTCCGGGACGAGCCGGGCGACCTGTGGGTGCGGGCGCGGGGGCGCTTCGTGCTCCGGCGCGACAACCGGGGCACGGTACGGGCAGAGCCTCGGAAGTCCGGCAAGCCGGTCGCCATCCGGCTCGGCGACCGCCGACGATCTCAGCCTCGACGCCGGCGTGCCCGAGGGGCCGCGCCGTGGCCCGGTCGTCTACGCGCTGCGCCCTGCCAGGGTGCGCGAAGCGGCGCGGCACGCGCGGCGCATCCCCTGGCCCGGGCTCGACGCGGCCCTCTCACCAGGGGATGCCGAGGCGCCGGAGCACGAGGATTTCAAACGCGATCGGGGCTTCGTCGCCGCACCGGCCCTCGGGTCAGGTCGTCGCACCGGCCCCGTGTCAGAGGGTGACGGCCCCCTCCAGGAGATCGTCGAAGCGGTCCAGGTCCGAGGCCGGGCGGTCGAGGCCGCGCAGCGGGCCGTGGTCGGCGAGGTGGGCCTCGGCGTAGAGCCGGGCCACCAGCGCCTTGCGGTCCGTGCCCAGCTCGCGCTGCTCCCAGCCCGCCTGCTCCAGCAGCAGCGCCGCCGCGTAGACGTCGGCCATGAGCTGGGCCAGCGGGTACAGCCGGGCCTCGGCCACCTCCGGGTCCAGGCCGGACCAGACGGTGATCGCCTTGCGGAGGTCGCCGATCCGGGCCCGGACCAGGTCGCCGGAGCCCTCGGGGGCCTGGGCGACGGCCGCCTCCAGCCGGTCCAGGAACGGCTCGTGGGCGCTCTCGCGGACCATGGCGCGGCGGACGTCGAGGCAGAGGATGTTGTCACCGCCCTCCCAGATCGGGTTGACCTGGGCGTCGCGCAGGAGGCGGGCGACCGGCCACTGCTCGATGTAGCCGTTGCCGCCGTGGATCTCGACGGCGTCGCTGGCGGCGGTCAGGCCGAGGCGGGTGGCGCGCAGCTTGACCAGGGCGGGCGCGAGGCGGAGCCGGGGACCGGCGTGGCCGTCGAAGACGAGCGCCTGGACGGCCTCGACCTCGACGATCAGCTCCGCCAGCTTGCGGCGCATGAGCGGCTGGTCGATGAGCCTGCGGCCGAACGCCTCCCGGGCGCGGGCGTAGCAGATCGACTCGACGAGCGCGCGGCGCGCCACGCCGAGTCCCATCATGGCCACGCCGAGCCGCGAGGCGTTGGTCAGCTTCATCATCGTGGCGAGCCCGGACGAGCCCGCGCCGGCCGCTCCGGGTCCCGAGCCTGCGCCGGCCGCTCCGGCTCCCGGTCCGGCGCCGGGGGCCCCGGCCAGCAGGAACGCCTCGGCTCCGTCGAACTCGACCTCCGCCGAGGCCACCGACCGCGTGCCCAGCTTGTCCTTGAGCCGCCTGATCCGCACCCCGTTGCGGGAGCCGTCCCGCCGCTCCCAGAGCACGAGGAACGGCGCGACGGCGACCCCGTCGCCGGTCGCGGCCCGGGCGAGCACGACGAACGCCGAGCCGTTGGCGTTGGAGGCGAACCACTTGAGCCCGGTCAGCCGCCACGCCTCGCCGTCGGGCACGGCCGTGGCCTCCAGCGCGGCCAGGTCGGAGCCGCCGGTCCGCTCCGTCAGCATCTGGGCGGCCTCGCCGGAGTAGAAGCCGTTGGCGAAGATGGCCCGGACCCGGTCCCGCACGTCGGCGGGCGCGTGCCGCTCGGCCAGCGAGACGACCATGTCGCCGCCGGTGCCGAGGGCGCAGCCCATGCCGATGTCGGCCTGGTCGAGCAGGTACGTCCAGGCGGCGGCGAGCGCCGCCGGGTCGGCGCCGTGGGCGCGGGCCTCCTCGGCGAAGGCCGGTGAGGTGAAGTTGTCGGCCATGAGGGCGTCGCGGGCGGCGTGGAAGGAGGGCGGCATGACGACCTGGCTGACGTCCCTGCCCCACTTGTCGTACTTCTCCAGCCGGGGCGGGTTGCGGTCGGTCTCCTCCGCCCACCCCGCGACGGGGCCGCCCATGAGCGCGCCGAGCCGGTCCAGGTGCGGCTCGGCCCAGGCCAGGCCGTCGCCGAGGTGCCGCCGCATGAGCAGCCGCAGGGTCGGGTCGCAGGTCCACCAGTTGCGGCCCGCGGCGCCCTGGTAGCGCTCGGTCGCGTAGCGGTCGCTGCCGTCGAACGGTTCGATGAGATAGCGCTGCCCCATGCCCGGAGTGTTACATATACTCGACACGCGATGGAAGACCGTAATGGCATGAGTGTGAGTGGCATGGGCGCGCAGGGGCTGAGCGCGCGCTCCGCCGTGCTGAGCGCGCTGCTCGGCAGCCACCCGCCGAGCCTGCCCGCCCGTCATCTGGTGCGGGTCGGCGGGCTGTTCGGCATCGCCGAGGGCACCGTACGGGTGGCGCTGTCCCGCATGGTGGCCGCCGGGGACCTCTTCCAGGAGGACGGCCGCTACCGGCTGTCGGAGCGGCTGGTCGAGCGGCAGGCGCGCCAGGACGAGAGCCGCGACCCGCACCTCAAGGCGTGGGACGGCTCGTGGGAGATCGCCGTCGTCACCGCCGAGCGGCGCGCGCCCGCCGACCGGGCCGCGCTGCGCCACGCGATGACGGCGCTGCGGATGGCCGAGCTGCGCGAGGGCACCTGGATGCGCCCGGCCAACCTGCTGCGTCCCTGGCCCGCGACCGTCACCGCGCAGTGCACGCTCATCGACGGCAGGCCGCGCACCGATCCCACTCCCCTGCTGTGGGACCTCGACGGGTGGGCCGCCGAGGCGCGCGAGCTGGAGCGGCGGCTGGAGCGGGCCGAGGGGCTGGCGGAGGGGTTCCTCGTGTCGGCGGCCGTGCTGCGGCACCTGCTGGCCGATCCGCTGCTGCCCGAGGAGCTGCTGCCGGACGGCTGGCCGGGACGCGAGCTGCGCGCCCGCTACGACGCCTTCGACCGCCGCTACCGCGAGGTGCTCCAGCGCCACCTCACCAGCCCGGCCGGCCCCTGAGCGTCAGAGCGTCAGAGCGTCAGAGCGTCAGAGCGTCAGAGCGTCAGAGCGTCAGAGCGTCAGAGCGTCAGAGCGTCAGAGCGTCAGAGCGGGACGCCGAAGACGATCCGCTTGTTCCTGAACTCGGTGACGGACCACACCTGCCCGCCCCGCACGCTCAGGTCCTCGGGCCCGATCGGCATCGACCGGGTGGTGAGCTTGCCGTCGCGGTACACGAGCAGCTTGCCGTTGGTGCGCGCGTCGGCCGCCTGGCTCAGGTACCACGCCCCGCCGCTCGACACCGCCCCCTGGATCTTCGGGTGGCCGAGGACGAACGCGTCGCGCGGCGTGCCGCCCAGGTCGGGGCCGAGGTCCCAGCGGACCACGCGGCCGCCCGGCCCGTTCTCGTCGTACTCGCCGCTGATCAGCGTGTGCGGGGTGGTGCTGCGGTCGATCGAGACGAACGAGAACAGCGGCCCGGGCTGCGCGACGCGCCAGAAGTCGCTCTGCGGGATGACGTACCGGTAGCCGAACGCGTGGAAGCGCCCGTCGCGCCGCCCCACCTGGGCGGGGTCGCCGAGGTCGCTCTGCACGCTGCGCAGGTCGAGCACGTGACGCATGTCGAAGACGCGCAGGCCCCGGGTCGTGTCGGCCACGTACAGCAGGTCGCCGTGCCAGGCCACCCCGCCCGCGTGGATGTTGATCGGGGCGTACGAGCCGTCGGTACGGGGCTCGACCAGCAGCGCGTGCTGGTACTTCAGCGTCTGCGGGCTGAGGAGGGTGAGCCTGACGCCGCGCTCCGGCACGGGCGGCGCGGGCTTGAAGTACCAGGTCACGGCCAGCACCGAGGCCCCGGCCGAGCCGGAGTCCTCGCCGCAGGTCAGGCCCTGCGGGTACCAGTCGGGCGTGTCCTGGTCCTTGACGTCGAAGGCGTACCAGTCGGCCGGGCGGGGCTGCATCGCGCCGAGCGCCGCCGCCACTCCCCTGCGGATCCCCGTGCGGTTGGCGCGGGCGAGCACCGTCGCCGTCGTGACCGCGCCGATCTCCCCCGCGAGCTTTCCGGCCGCCTCCGCCAGCGTGCCGGTCGCCCGCCGTAACGTGTACGGCGTCGCGTCCGCCGGAACCATCCCCGTGCCCGCCATGTGATCCTCTCCTCGTTCCGTCCGATGTGATCAGTTTGACGGGCGGAGCGCCGGGATTGTTGCGACTATCGCCACATATGCACGGGAAGGCCCGACAGCGCGTTCTCGTGGTACTCCCGCACGAGCCGCTCACGGTCGCCGCCGAGCCGCGCCAGCGCCTCGCGCTGCCAGGTCGAGCCGGTGCGGCGCAGCCGGGCCCGCTGCTCGATGACGCCGAGTGCCCCGTCCACGTCGTCCGGCACCACCCCGGCGGCCAGCAGCGCCGCGCGCGCCTCCGGCAGCAGGCTCAGCACGAGGTCGGCCGCGTCCATCTCGCCGTCCCTGCCCGGCCAGGACAGCTTCGCGTCCAGGCCGTTCATGGCCGCCCGGTAGAAGTTCTGGTACGTCTCGGCGAAGCGGTAGCCGGTCAGGTCGCGCTCGGCCTCGGCCAGCGTGAGCCCGACGAGGAACGCCGCGTTGGCCGTCATGTCGGCGCACGAGGGCCCGGCGGGCAGGGCGCGCATCTCGACCCGCAGGTGACCGCCGCCGGCCGGGTCGTAGACGGGCCGGTTCCACTGCCAGACCGTGCCCTGGTGCAGCCGCAGCTCGGGCACGTCCAGCGGGTCGTCGTTGTCGCGCAGCTCGGGCATGATCGGGGCGTAGTCGCGGACGTACCTCTCGAACAGCTCGTACGCCCCCTCACGCACCCAGTCCGACCCGAACGTGACACGGCCGTCGCGGCGCTCGCGGCGCTCGATGTCGCGGTCGTCGACCGCCTCCTCCATGAGCGGGATCCGCGTCTCCTCCCACAACCGCCTGCCGAGGAACGACGGCGAGTTGCCGCACACCGCGAGCACCGGCCCGATCGCGAGCTGGGCGGCGTTGAACACCCTGGCGAACCGCTGGGGCGGGGTGCGCAGGTGCACCTGCCAGGAGGTGTTGGCCGCCTCCAGGAGCACGTCCGACACCGCCAGCTCCAGATCCTCGATCTTGACGAGAAACGGTTCCAGCCGCAGCCGGCGAAAGCCCCGGCTCATGGCCCGGTACCTGTTCTGGTCGCTCATCGCCTCCCGGGTGAAGTCCTCGGTGCCGAGCGTGGGCAGGATGCCGATCGGCACCGCTCCCCCGCCCGGCCCCGCGGCCCCGGCCGCCGCGTCCACCTTGGCCAGCGCCTCCTGAACCTCGCCGCCGAGGTCCTCGAACGGCCGGCCCGCCAGCGGCAGCGGCGTGAGGTTGACCTCCAGGTTGTAGCGGCCCAGCTCCAGCACCACGCGCGGGTCGCCGAGCACGCGCAGGGTCTCCTCGTTGCGCGGCAGCGGCCGGCCGCTCCCGTCGATCAGGACCAGCTCCAGCTCCGCGCCGATGGTCGTGGGCCCCTCGCCGAATCCCGGCCGGTCCAGCAGCCCCCGCAGCGTGCCGAGCTGTTCCCGGAGCCGCTCGCCGAACGCGGTGTACTCGGCCTCGGTGAAGCGCTCCTTGTCCAGATCCTGTCCCATGCCCCCCTTACTGTCCGGACAGAGGGCGGCCACACCTACCAGGTCAGAGGGCCGTCCTCCGACAGGAAGGCGCCGGTCGGGCCGTCGGCGCCGAGCGTGGCCAGGCGTACCGCGATCACCGCTCCCTGCTCGGCCGTGCGGTAGCCGGTGTGGCCGTTGAGGTCGGTGGCGCAGTAGCCGGGGGTGCACGCGTTCACCTTGATCGGGGTGTCGCGCAGCTCCTTGGCGTACGAGGCGGTCACCATGTTGAGCGCGCTCTTGGAGGAGTTGTAGGCCAGGAGATTGTTCTCCCAGAAGGGGGTCTCCGGGTCGAGGGCCAGGCTGATCGAGCCCAGCTCGCTCGACACGTTCACGATCCGGCCCGCCTCCGACCGGCGCAGCAGCGGCAGCATGGCGTTGGTCACCGTGACCACGCCGAAGACGTTCGTCTCGTACACCTCGCGCAGCGTCGACGCCGGCGTGGCGCTGGGGTTCGGCTCCGGCGGCCAGCCACCGGCGACCCCGGCGTTGTTCACGAGCACGTCCAGCCTGCCGTACTCCCGTTCGATCCACTTGGCCGCGGCCTGGACGCTCTCCTCGTCGGTCACGTCGAGCAGCACGTACGGCTGGCCGAGCCGCTCGGCGGCGGCCCGCCCGCGCTCGTCGTCGCGCGCCCCGACGACCGCGGTGACGCCGCGCTCGGCGAGCTGGCGCGCGATCTCGAAGCCGATTCCCTTGTTGGCACCCGTAATCAGGGCTGTCGTCGTCATGCCCTCCACCGTCGCGGCACTCCGGACGTGACGGGAGAGACCTCCCGAAGCTGGGATCGGCGGTACCACCCACGCGAACCGCCCAACAGGGATGATGGAGGCATGGACCGTGACCAGCTCGCCGAGTTCCTCCGCACCCGCCGCGCCCGCCTCACCCCGCGCGAGGCCGGCCTGCCCGCCGGGGAGCGGCGGCGCACGCCGGGGCTGCGGCGGCAGGAGGTCGCCCAGCTCGCCGGCATGTCGGTCGACTACTACATCCGGCTGGAGCAGGGCCGCGGGCCGCACCCGTCGCGCCAGGTGCTGAACGCGCTGGCCCGCGCGCTCATGCTGAGCCAGGACGAGCGGGCGCACCTGTTCCACCTGACCGGGCAGGCGCTGGAGCAGCCGGGCGCCGCCGGCCGGCGCAGGGGCGACGTGCCGGCGAACATCCTGCACCTGATCCACTTCCTGGAGGAGGTGCCGGCGTTCGTGCTCGACGCCAAGTACGACTTCCTCGCCTGGAACCCGCTGGCGAGGGCCGTCATGCAGGGCCTCGACAGCGCGGGCCCGGAGCAGCCCAACGCCATCCGCTGGGTCTTCGGCGCGCCCGATCTCGCCGACCACCTCGCCGACGAGGAGAAGAGCCGTTTCGCCCGCGCCGCCGTCGCCGACCTGCGCGCCGCCTCGGGCCGCTACCCCGGCGACGCCGGGATCCGGGCGCTGGTCGCGGAGATGCTCGCGCTCAGCCCGGAGTTCGCCGCGCTGTGGGACCGGCACGAGGTGGAGGTGCGCCGCGAGCAGCGCAAGGTGATCCACCATCCGCTCGTGGGCGCCATCGAGGCGACCTGCCAGGTGCTGCCCGTGCCCGACCGTGACGACCTGCGCCTGGTCATCTACACCACCGAGCCCGGCTCGCCCTCGCACCAGGCCCTGCGCGAGCTGCGCCGTCTCATCGCCGCCGCGGGGCACGCCGGGTGGAACGTGGGGTGAGAGCCTTGCGCGGGCCGCGGCGCCTGACCCTAAGCTCATGAGATGCGAGCCGTTGCGTTTGACCTGTTCGGCGGAGAGCTCGACCTCCGCGACCTGCCCGACCCCACCCCCGCAGCGCACGGCGCGGTGATCCGCGTGCACGCCACGGGCCTCTGTCGCAGCGACTGGCACGGCTGGCAGGGCCACGAGCCCGACATCCGCGCCCTGCCGCACGTGCCCGGCCACGAGCTCGCGGGCGTGGTCGAGGCGGTCGGCTCCGACGTGCGCGGGTGGCTGCCAGGGGCGCGGGTGACCGTCCCGTTCGTGTGCGCCTGCGGCACCTGTACGGCCTGCGCCGCCGGCGAGCAGCAGGTGTGCGAACGGCAGACGCAGCCCGGCTTCACCCACTGGGGCTCGTTCGCCGAGTACGTGGCGATCGACCACGCCGACGTCAACCTCATCGCCCTGCCCGAGGAGATGGCCTACACCACGGCCGCCGGGCTGGGCTGCCGCTTCGCCACCGCGTTCCGCGCCGTCGCCCGGGTGGGCGAGGTGCGGCCGGGCGAGTGGGTGGCCGTCCACGGCTGCGGCGGCGTGGGGCTGTCCGCGGTGATGATCGCCTCGGCGGCGGGCGCGCGGGTGGTGGCCGTCGACATCAGCGCCGACGCGCTGCACCTGGCCGAACGGGCGGGCGCGACGCATTTCGTGGACGGGTCCGCGGGCGACGCGGGCGCCCAGGTGCGCGAGCTGACGCGGGGCGGCGCGCATGTGTCGATCGACGCGCTGGGCAGCCCGCGCACGTGCGCCGCCTCCGTCGAGAGCCTGCGCCGCCGCGGCCGGCACGTGCAGGTGGGGCTCCTGCCCGGCGAGACGACGCCGGTGCCGATGAGCCGGGTGATCGCGCAGGAGCTGCGGCTGCTGGGCAGCCACGGGATGGCGGCGCACGCCTACCCGCCGATGCTGGAGATGATCCGGGCCGGCATCCTGCACCCGGACCAGCTCGTCACGCGGACGATCGGGCTGGCCGACGCGGGCAAGGCGCTGGCCTCGATCGGCTCGGTGCCGGGCGTGACGATGATCGTCCCCGGCGGCTAGGCGTCCTCCAGGGGCACGCGCAGCGTGGCGAGCACCGTGGCCAGCATGCCGTAGTGGGCGATGAGCATCACCAGCTCGATCCGCTCCGTCTCGTCGTAGCGTTCGCACAGGGCGGCCCAGGTGGCGTCGCTCAGGTCCCCGCCGGCGTGGAGCTCGTCGGCCGCCCGCAGCACCAGCAGGTCGCCGGGCGGCCAGTCGGCGTCGTCTCGCCGTACGGCGTCGATCTCCCGGTCGGTCAGGCCGGCCTCGCGGCCGATGCGCGTGTGGTGGGCCCACTCGTAGGCGCTTCCGTGGCGGTGCGCGGTGCGCAGGATGGCCAGTTCGCGCTCGCGCGCGGGCAGGGTGCCGTACAGCAGGACGCTGCCGAAGCCGAGCCAGGCGCGGAAGAGCCTGGGGTGGCGGCCGAGCGTGGTGAAGACGTTCTGGGGGTTGTCCCGCTGGAAGTCGTCCCACTGCTCGGGCGGGAGGGGGCGCACGCGAGGTTCCATGAACGTCAGCATCCCCCATCCAGGATGTGAAGAACTTCATCCAGTGGACCAGAGCACCCAGTGGGCCGGGGAGCCGGTCCACGGGCACGTCACAGGTGCGGCTCTCGGTCGCCGCGTACGCCTACGTCAGCGGACGACGACCCGCGTCCGCGAAGAAATGCAGGAATTTCCGGCGCTCTAGCATGCTTCCGCCGTAACTGGGCAGAGACTCGCGGTGACGGCGCCCTGACACCCCGCGCGCGCGGGTGTCAGGGCTGCCTTCAGAGAACCGGAAAGGTCTTGCTGGCCGACCGCGAGGACAAACGTTGATCCGAACGTTGCTGGCTGAGGACATGCATCTGGTACGCGGCGCGATCGTGGCCCTGCTGGCCTACGAGGAGGACATCGAGATCGTCGCCGAGGTCGACCGGGGGGACAGGATCGTCGCCGCCGCCCGCTCCTCCGGGGCGGACGTGGCCGTCCTCGACGTCTCACTGCCCGGCAAGGACGGCCTGGAGGCGGCCGGGGAGCTGCACGAGGAGCTGCCGCACTGCGGCGTCCTCATCCTGACCGGCGTCGGCACGCCCGGCCTGCTGCAGCGGGCGCTGGACGTGCACGTGCGCGGCTTCATGGCCAAGGACGCGCCGCCGCACCAGCTCGCCGACGCCATCCGCCGGGTGGCCGCCGGGGAGCGGGTCATCGACTCCGAGCTCGCCATCGCCGCGATGCGACCGCTGGAGCCGCCGCTGACGCCCCGCGAGCTCGACGTGATCGGCGCGGCGGCCGAGGGCGCGCCGGTGTCGGAGATCGCGGCCTCGCTGTTCCTGTCGGAGGGAACGGTCCGCAACTACCTGCACCGCACCACCTCCAAGCTCGGCGCCCGCAGCCGCATCGACGCGATCCGCATCGCCCGCGAGTCGGGCTGGATCTGACCCCTCCGGCTCCGGTGAGGCCCGGAGTGCCGTCAGGACGCGGTGAGGCCGGTGTGGGCGGCGGCGAAGGCGAGGACGTCGGCGGCGAGCGCGACGGAGCGGCTGACCGCGCGGGCGCCGTGGCCGACGTCGGGGTCGTGGCGCAGCAGCACCGGCCCCTGCCCCGACGTCGCCGCCTGCAGGGCCGCGCACATCTTGCGGGCGTGCATCGGGTCCACCCGCGAGTCGCCGCCCGAGACCGTGAAGAGCGTCGCCGGGTACGCGGCCCCCTGGCGTATGTGGTGATAGGGCGAGTAGCCGAGCAGCCAGGCGAGCTGCTCCGGGTCGGCGGCCGTGCCGTACTCCGTCGCCCAGGAGGCGCCGAGGCCGGAGCGCTCGTAGCGGACCATGTCGAGCAGCCCGGCCGAGCAGATCACGGCGGCGAACAGGTCGGGGCGGCGGGTCAGGGCGGCGCCGACGAGCAGGCCGCCGTTCGACTCGCCCCAGGCCGCCAGGCGGCCCGGCTCCGTCCAGCCGTCGGCGACCAGCTTCTCGGCGGCGGCCTCGAAGTCGGCGAAGACGTTCCGCTTGCGGTCGAGCATGCCGTCGCGGTGCCAGGACTCCCCCTCCTCGCCGCCGCCGCGCAACTGCGCCACGGCGAGGACGCCGCCCGCCTCCACCCAGGCGCGCGAGTCGGCGGCGTACGCGGGCGTCAGCGGCACCCCGAACCCGCCGTACCCGGTCAGGATCGCCGGCCGCGGCCCGTCACGGCTGGGCAGGGCGGAGACCACCATGCGGACGCGCGTGCCGTCGGCCGAGGTGTACTCGACGTGCCGGCTCTCCACCTCCGTGAACGGCAGGTGCCCGGGCGCGGTCGCCCAGCGGGTCGCGGCGCCGTCGCGGGCGTCGTAGCGCCAGACCTCGGCGGGGGTCACGGCGTCGGTGTAGCCGAACCACGCCTCGTGGCCGCCTCCCGGACGCGAGGTCAGGGCGGTGACGGTGCCGCTGCCCGGCAGGGGCACCTCCGCCAGCCGCTCCCCCGTGACCGCGTCGTGGACGCCGATCTCGCCGACGGCGTGGCGGGTGCGGGCGACGAGCAGCCGGTCGCCGTCCAGCACCGTGAACGCGCCCAGCACCGCCGCCCCGTCCTCCGGGACCAGCTCCTTCCAGGCCGACGGTTCCGCCGGGTCGGCGACGCAGAGCCGGCGGCGCGGGGCGTCCTGGTCGGTCAGGACGTAGAGGCGGCCGTCGGGGCCGACGGCCGCCTCGGTGCGGGCGTCACGCTCGCGTCCCGCTTCGTGGACGGGACGCGGGTCGAGCCGGGCGGGGTCGCCGGCGGACAGGCCGGCCAGCCAGGCGCCGTTGCCCGCCCGGGTGCCCGCGGTGATGACCAGCCATCGGCCGTCGCCACTGGTCTGCAGCCCGTACGCGACCGGGCCCCGGGCGAACACCTCCACGTCGGCCGGGTCGCCGAGGCGGTGCAGGTAGACGCCCTGGCGGAAGCGGACGTAGTAGAAGGCGTCGCCGCCGGGCAGCCAGGCGACGGGCGAGTAGCGGCAGCCGCCGATCGGGCCGCCCACCGGCCGGCCGGTGTCCAGGTCGAGGACGCGCAGGTCGGCGCGCTCGTCGCCGCGCCGGGACACCTGGTAGGCGAGCAGGCGGCCGTCGTGGTCCGGCTGCCAGCCGTCGAGCGTGGTCAGTCCCGACGGGTCGATCGCCGACGGGTCGAGGACCGGCCGGCCGTCGAGGTGCAGCACCGGATGCTCCTGCCCCGCGGACTGGGCCAGGTGGAAGCGACGCCCGCCGCGCCACAGCGGCGGCGTGACCAGGCCGGCGGCGCTCAGCTCCATCAGGCGCGCCTCGAACCGGTCGCGCAGTGGCAGCGTGGCGGCGTGCTCGCGCCACAGCCGGTCCTGCACCTGCTGCCAGGCGCGGGTCTCCGGGGTGCCGGGGTCCTCCAGCCAGCGGTAGGGGTCGGCGACGTCGTGGCCGTGGAGGTGGTCGATGTGGCGCAGACGCATCGCGTCCGGATATTTCATGACACGGGCTCCGGTTGCCAGTGGCCGACCAGGTCGGCGTACAGGGGGGCGGTGCGGACGAGCTCGTCGTGCGTGCCGGCGCGCACGTCCGGCCCGTCCATGAGCAGGACGCGGCCGGCGCGCCGCGCCGAGGTGATGCGGTGCGCGACCACGACGAGCGTGCCGCCGCGCCGGGCGAACGCCCGCTCCACCCGGGCCTCGGCGGCCGGGTCGAGGCAGGACGTCGCCTCGTCCAGGACGACGAGGCGGGCGGGCGACAGGTAGGCGCGGACGAGGGCGACGAGCTGGCGCTGTCCGGCGGACAGGACGGCGGGGTCGAGCGGCGCGTCGTACCCGCCGGCCGCCTCCACCAGGTCCTCCGCCCCGAGCGCCGCCACGGCCCGCCCGAGCTCGCCGTCCGGGGCTCGCGGGGCCAGGTACGTGAGGTTGTCGCGGAGCGTGCCGCGGAAGACGTACGCCTCCTGCGGGATGAGGACCCGGGCGGACGGGGCGGCGCACGCGGCCGGGACGCCGCCGATCAGCGCCTCACCGGCGTCGGGCCGCAGCAGGCCGCTGACCAGGGCCGCCAGCGTGGACTTGCCCGCCCCGCTGGGCCCGACCACCGCCAGGTGCTCCCCTTCCGGCACACGCAGGTCGAGGTCCGCCACGACCGGCCGCGCGTGCGGTCCGTACGCGAACGCGACCCCGCGCAGCCGGACCTCCGCGCCCTCGGGGCGCAGGCGCGGCACCGGCGGCGCCTCCTCCGTTCCCGAGGCGGCGATGCGGTCCAGCGTGGCCGCCAGCCGCACGCCGCTGACGCCGAGCCCCTGCACGAACCCGCCGAGCGCGGGCGCGAGCGACTGCGTGACGTACGCGAGCGCGCCCACCACGACGCCGGCGCCGGCTCCGCCGCGCAGCAGCCACGGCGTCCCCGCCAGGAGCAGCAGGACGGGCAGCCACCCGCCCACGGCCAGCGCGGCCGTGCGGACCGCCGTGACACGGGCGAGGGCGCGTGCCGCGCGGGCCTGTTCCGCGACGCGCGCCGCCAGCCGCTCGCCCTCGCGCTCCTCCGCGCCGCAGGCGGCGATGTCGCGCAGCCCGCCCATCGTGGCCGTCGTCGCCTCGGCGAGCCGTTCGTCGGCCACCAGGAACGCGCGCTGCCCGCGCGCCAGCGCCGGCAGCGACGCCAGGAACAGTCCCAGCCCGGCGGCGAACGGCGGCAGCACCAGCGCCGCCGCGCCCGGCGCCAGCGTGAGGAGGCCGAGCACGACGCTGAGCACGGTGAACGCGAACCCCCTGACCGTCGTCACCACCGCCGCGAACGCGTCCCTGGCCAGCTCGACCTGGAGTCCGGCGCGGGTGACAGCCGCGCTGTCGCGTCGCGCGCCCGCCGTGGCGGCGGCCCGCCGTACGGCGCCGTGGACGACGACGGCGAGCAGGTCGTCGCGGAACGGTTCGGCGACGGCGGCCACGGCGAGCACGATCTGGCGCGCGGCGACGGCGGCGAGCAGCCACGCCGCGCCGAGCGCGGCCAGCCACGCCAGGCCGGTGGCGGGGCGGCCCGCCGCGAAGCCGTCCTCGATGGCGCGGGCCACGGCGTGCCCGATGAGGAACGCGGGCACGGCTTCCAGGACCGACCAGGCGGCGATGCGGGCGAGCTGGTGGGGGTGCCGCCGCAACGCCCGCCGGAGCGGCGCCGTCGCCGTGCCGCGGCGGGCGGTGGTCCCGGGGGTGGTCATGAGGTCTTCTCCTGGGCGACCGCCCGCTTCGGGGAGGTCGGCTTATCCGCGTGGGGCGTCTCCTGGTCGGAGGACGGCTCTCCGAAGGCGGGGTCCTGGAAGACCGCGCGGTAGGCGGGGTCGCGCCAGAGGTCGGCGTGGGTTCCCTTGGCGCGTACGGTGCCGTCGTCCAGCCAGACGACCAGGCCGGCGCGGGCGGCGGTGGCGACGCGGTGGGCGGCGATCAGCCGGGTGCGGCCGGCGGGGTCGGCGGTGAGGGCCCGGCCGACCTGGCGCTCGGTGACGGTGTCGAGGCTGCTGGTGGCGTCGTCCAGGACGAGCAGGCGTCCGGCCTGGGCGAAGGCGCGGGCCAGACCGATCCGCTGCCGTTCGCCGCCGGACAGGGGCGCGTCGGGGAGCGGGGTGGCGTACCCCTGGGGCAGCCGCTCGACGAAGCCGTCCGCCCTGGCCGCCGCTGCCGCCGCCGCGACGCCTCCCGGAGGCGCGCCCGGCAGCCCTGCGGGAGGCGCGCCCGCGACGCCTTCGGAAGGCGCGACCGGGAGGCCGAGGGCGATGGCGTCGCCGATGGTGTCGCCGACCAGTACGGGGCGGTCGAAGGCACAGCCGATCGCGCGCCGCAGCTCGTCGTGCGACAGCTCGGGCAGCGGAACGCCGTCCAGCAGGATCGTCCCGCGTTCGGGGTCGGCCAGGCGGGCCGCCAGCGCGGTGAGCAGCGACTTGCCCGAGCCCGAGCGCCCCACGACCGCCGTCACGGACCCGCCGGGGACGACGAGGTCCCCGACCGCGAGCCCGTGCGCCGCCACGCCCCGGAACTCCAGCGTGCCGGGCGACCATGCCTCCCGGCCCGGCGTGCCCGTCGGCGACATCCCTCCGTTCGGCGCGCCCGCCGTCGACATCCCCCCGCTCGGCGTGCCCGTCGGCGACGTCCCCCCGTTCGAGGCGGCGGGTGGCCCGGTGAGACCGCGGGCGCCGTAGGCGGGGCGCGGGATCGCGAGGAGGTCGGCCAGGCGGGCGCCCGCCGAGCGCGCCCGGGCCAGTGCCCCGGCCAGTCCCAGCCCCGTGCTGAGCGCCGACCCCAGCACCGCGTACCTCGCCGCCGCGTACAACTCCCCCACCGTCAGCTCGCCCGAGGCCAGCAGGAGACCGCCGGCCGCCAGCACCGCCACCTCGGCCAGCGGCACGACCAGCCCGGCGCGGACCCCGGCCGAGGCGTTGGCCCGCCACAGGGCCAGGCCGTGCCGGCGCAGCCGCTCCAGGGGCGCGAGGACGCGGTCGGCCTCGCGGTCGGCGGTGCCCGCCGCCGCGATGGTGCGGGCGCCGTCCAGGGCGCCGACGAGCCGGGCGACGATCTCCCCCTGCGCCTCCTGGTAACCGCCCGCGATGGCCGTCGTCGTACGGAGGAACCCGCGCAGCACCAGCAGCACGAGGACGATCCCGGCGGCCAGGGCGACGGTGAGGGCGGGGTGGATGAGGGTGAGCGCGACGAGCGCGCCGGCCGTCGGGACGAGCAGCGCGAGCGCGCCGGTGACCGTCTCCGGGGCGCGGCCCGCCTCCTCGGCGTTGAGCCCGGCCCGGGTGGCCAGCTCCCCCTCGGGGAAGCGGCGGGTGGCGGCGGGCCCGGCGCCCAGCACATGGCGCAGGACCCGGCGCCGGAGCAGTGCCGCGGCGCGGGCGCCGCTCGCGCCGCGCGCCCACACGCCGACGCTCTCGCACACCATGACACACGCGACGAGCGCGACGCAGGCGGCCGGCCAGCCACCGGCCCCGCCCGCGAAAGCTTCTTCGAGCCCGGTGACGACGCCGGCGGAGGACTCCGTGGCCCCGCCCGCGAACGCTCCGGTGAGGGCGTCCACCGTGCGGCCCGCCGCGTACGGCAGGGCCAGCTCGGCGGCGGCCCCGGCGACGGCCGTGACCGCCAGCACCACGGGCCAGGGCCCGCCGCGCCGTACGGCGTCCATCACCAGCCGGTCTCCGGCCCGCACCCGTACCTCCCTCACCGAATCACCCCGGAATGCCGGGGATCCCCGCGCCGACGAGAGCGGCGGCGCGGGGATCGCCGATGTCGCGGGTCAGTGGCAGACCGCGACGCTCAGGTTGCTGGGAGCGCCGGAGTGGCAGCCCAGCACGGTGAGCGTGGAGCCGCCGCTGGCGACGTCGCTGCTCGCCGGGGACTCGAGGCCCTGCAGGTCGAGAAGCACCATGGTTCACACCTCCTTCCATGTGTCGGGGTTGCGGGGCCGCCCTTGCGGGACCGGCTCCAGGAAGGGCAGGTGCGTGGGCTGGTCGCCCAGCACCGAGCCGAGCGCGAACAGGACACCCGCGGTGCCCGTCGCGAAGTCCATCGACAACCGCAGCAGCTGGTCGCCGGGGAAGGCGAGGCCGCCGGCGAACGGCAGCGCGTGCCAGCGCAGCCCCTCGACGAGGCGGCCGGCGTCGGGGTCGCCGTCCGGGAGCGCGGCGACGAGGCCGGCCCGGCCGGTGAACAGCCCGGGCTGGACGTAGTAGCCGGCGTGGCCGGCCCGCCGCAGCCGGGGCAGCGCCTCGGCGAGCTCGGGGTCGTCGCGGTGGCCGAGGTAGCGGGCGAGGACGAGGGCGATGCCCGCGGATCCCTCGTCGAGGTACGGCAGGAGCCGCCAGCCCTGGTTCACCTGGAGCGAGCCGTCCTGGGCGGTGGCGCAGCGGCGCAGGTCCTGCCGGAGCGCGGTGGCGGCCAGGTCGAGCAGCGCGCCGTCGCCGGTGTGCTCGTAGGCGTGCAGGAAGAGCAGGGCGGGACCGCTGGAGCCGTGCATGAGGCCGGCGCGGGGGTTGTCGCCGCCGCTGGTCTCGGGGACGTCGCCGGGGCCGCCGAGCCGGTCGGCGCAGATGTCGGCGGCGCGCAGCGCGGCCCGGGTCAGGTCGGGCTCGCCGAGGTGCAGGAGGCTCAGCCCGATCCCGGACAGGCCGGAGTGGAGAGCGGACTCGAGCCCGTCCCATCGCTCGCGTAAGCAGGCGGAGGCCAGGTCGAGCGCGTCCGCGCGGCGTCCGAGGCGGTCGAGGACGTACGCGATGCCGTGCAGCCCGTCGTACAGGCCGAGCCCCGAGCCCTGGACGGGCCGCATCGCCCGCTCGCGCAGCCATTCCTCGTACGCGGGGAACCTGCCGGCGCCGGTGGCCGTGAGGGCGAACAGGACGCCGGCGGCGCCGTGGGCGAGGTTGAGCCCGCCGCCGGGGCGGAACTGGGCCACGTCGCCGGGGAAGAGCCGGTCGTCGCGTTCGGGGGTGGCGGAGGCGGTGATGGCCCGGCACATCGCGTCGCGCAGGTCGGTCCAGGGCGCGAGCCCCGGCGCGGGCACGCGGTCCGCGACGCGAGTCGACGACGCTTCGGGGCCGGCGATGATGACCGCTCCGGGGCTTGCGACGGTGGCCGCTTTTGGGCCGGCGATGGTGGCCGCGGCCGCGCGGGCCATGTCCGCCGTTCCCGGGAAGTGCTCGGCGACCAGCTCGGCGAGCTGATGGATCTTGGGCCGGTGCAGCGGCAGCATGATGGTGCACTGCGGGGCGAACAGCCCGAACCGCAGGCATGCCATCGCGTACCTGTCGACGTCCACGCCCTGCCGGTCCGGCGGCGCGGCGAACGCGGGGTGCGCCAGCGCGGAGCGCGCGCCGTCGCCCACCAGCGTGGCGACCTCGTAGTCGATCAGCACCACGCGCCCGCCGTCGGTGAGCAGCACGTTGTCCGGGTGCAGGTCGCCGAAGACGACGCCGCGGGCGTGCAGCGCCTCGACGGCCTCCTCCACCTGGTCGAGCGTGGCGAGCGCCCAGCGGGTGTACGCGGCGACGTCCTCGGGCCCGCAGGTGGCCCGGGTCAGGGGGTAGCGGTGGACGAGGCGGCGCTGGAGCGGCGTGCCGTCCACGAACTCGGTCACGATGAAGTGGTGCTCGCCGAGCGTGAAGTGGTCGCGCAGCGCGGGCGCCGCGTCGAGGCCGGCCAGGCGCTCCAGCACGTCGCGCTCGTGGGCGAGCCGGGTGACCGCGTCGCGTCCGGCGGCGTCGAGGCCGGCGTGCGGGCGCGCCTCCTTGAGCACCAGCCGCTCGCCGGTCGAGCGGTGGCGGGCCAGGTAGACACCGCCGCCGTTGGAGAAGTGCAGGACCTGCTCGATCTCGTACGGCAGGCCGTTCGTGGTGACCGCGTTGCGGGCGGCCAGGTGGGGCTCCAGGAAGGCGGGCAGGGTCGTCCACGGCGGCACGGTGAACGTGGAGCCGCGCACGTCGGGCACGAGCCGGCCGTCGCCGTCCTCGACGGCCAGCACCCGCTCGCCGCCGCCGGACAGGCAGTGCCGCTCGGCGAAGCCGCCGTAACGGACGTAGAGCGGGCCCTCGCCGTAGCGCAGGTCGCTGAGGACGTACGGGCCGCGGACGCCGCGCAGCAGTTCGTGCAGCTCCTTGAGGGCGAGTTCGAGCTGCGCCTCGTCGCGCGGGTAGATGGTGACGAGTTTCCCGCTGGAGGCGCGGGAGGCGGCCTTGGAATTGACCATCACGTGAACGGCCGGGCCGCGCAGGAACTTGAAGGCGATTCCGCGGGGGACACAATATTCCCACACCGCGGAGATGGCCCGTTCGGCGTCGTCGAGGCGGGCGGAGACGTGGATCTTCCAGCCCTGGCGGGGCAGCGGCGGCTGGCCGGTGGCGGCGTAATAGCACCAGGTCCCGGTGACCTCGTGGGCCCAGCCCTCGGGGAGCGGCCGGCGCAGGATGGAGAAGCCCGACTCCTCGGCCTTGGTGCGGCCGAGTGTGTCGTAGAAATGGCTGTCTGCCAGGCAGTACAGCTCATACTGGTCCATCTGGCGCCCCTCCCGGTGCGGTCTGGGATAAAGATTGGCGCTCCGGGTGGGTTTGCGGCTAGTAACACGTTAAACCGCTAAATTGTGTGAAATATGATTACATATGTGTGTTCCTCATCAAACGCTGGTTAGACGGTCACGATAGGCGCGGGGCACGAAAGCCGAGAAAGCGAATTCACCGCCATGGATTTCCGTCTCCAGCCACCCGCCCAGCAGCGCGACCCGCTCCGTGAGGTTCACCAGCCCGTGCCCGCCGTCGCCGTAGCCGTGCTGGCGCCGTCCCGGGCGGACGCCGTCGTTCCTCATCGACAGCCGGATCAGCCGGTCCTGCTCGTCCAGCCGGATCACGCACCGCCGCGCCGCCGCGTGCCGCAGGATGTTCGTCACCCCCTCGCGCAGCACGTGGACCAGCGCCTCGGACACCTCCCCCGGCATCTCACGGCACGACACCCGTACGTCGCAGCGCACCCCCACCGACTCCAGCAGGGCGCGCGCCGACGCCAGCTCGCTCTCCAGCGACGCGTGCCCCGCGCCGTGGGCGACGGCGCGCACGTCCGAGGCGAGGACGCGCAGCAGCTCCAGCGTCTCCCCCGCCTCCATCCCCGCCTTGGGATCGCCCTCCCGCACCAGCCGCTCCACGAGCTGCGCCTTCAGCACCAGGACCGCCAGCCGGTGTCCCACCAGGTCGTGCAGATCGCGGGTGAACCGGCGGCGCTCCAGCGCGACCGCCCGTTCGATGACGTCGTTGCGGGCGCCGGCCAGCCAGTGCGCCCGCCCGGCGAGCGTCACCACGGCGTACTCGGCCAGCCCCAGCGCCGGCGCCGCCACCGCCCAGCCGGTGTGGTCCAGGGCGCCCGGCGGCGCCCACAGCAGCACCGGGCCGCACGTCACCGCGAGGGCCACCAGCGCCAGGGAGCGGATCCGGTACGCGACGACGAGCAGCGCGCCCGACAGCAGCCCGCACACCGGCGTCCACGCCGCCCCGTACCACGGCATCGGCAGGTACGTCAGCCACGCCTGCGCCCCGACCAGCCACCACCCGCCCTCGCGGCGCGCCAGCACCCCGAACAGGAACCGTGCGTGCACGACCAGCAGCGCCAGCAGGGCCGCCGCCCCGGCGAACGCCCATCCCGGCCCGCCCGTCACCGCCTCTCCCGAGAGCCCTCCCGCCGAGGGCCCTCCCGCCGAGAGGCCTCCTGCCGAGAGCGCGGCCTGGACCGGCGCGGTCACGCCCGCCAGCCCCGCCGTCAGCGCGACCCGGCCCAGCAGCAACGGGGACATGGGAGTGACGACCGCCGAGCGCAACCGGGACGCGAACCCGTTCCCTGTGCCGTACACCCGCCCCCCGCCTGACGCCCGGTCCGCCCCTCTCTCTAATCGACCCGATTGATCGGCGCCTGTAAAGGACATGGCCTGGTTCGGACACCACGGGGCCGCAATTCTGGAGAAACGTGCCCCACATAGGGTTGACCCCATGGAATACACCCGACTCGGCTCAACCGGACTGAAGGTGTCCCGGATCTGCCTCGGCATGATGAGCTTCGGCGATCCGGCCAAGATGGAGTGGACGCTGCCCGAGGAGCAGGCGGAGCCGCTCGTCCGCCGCGCGGCCGACGCCGGTGTGACGTTCTTCGACACCGCCGACGTCTACAGCGCCGGCGCGAGCGAGGTGGTCACCGGCAACCTCCTGCGCAAGATCTTCCCCAGCCGCGAGGACTACGTGCTCGCGACGAAGGTCTACTTCCCGATGGGCAAGGGCCGCAACGACCGGGGCCTGTCGCGCAAGCACATCCACGCCTCGATCGACGCGTCGCTGCGCCGGCTCGGCACCGACTACGTGGACCTCTACCAGATCCACCGCTGGGACGACGAGACGCCCATCGAGGAGACGATGGAGGCGCTGCACGACGTGGTCAGGGCCGGCAAGGTCCGCTACATCGGCGCGTCCACGATGTGGGCGTGGCAGTTCGCCAAGGCGCAGCACGTCGCCGAGGTCAACGGCTGGACCAGGTTCGTGTCCATGCAGCCGCACTACAACCTGCTCTACCGCGAGGAGGAGCGGGAGATGCTGCCGCTCTGCCTGGACCAGGGCGTGGGCGTCATCCCGTGGAGCCCGCTGGCGCGCGGCGTGCTGGCCCGCGCCGGACAGGACGCGGCCACCGCGCGGGCCGGTTCGGACCCGCGCATCGGCTTCCTCTACGAGCCCGACAACGACCAGCTGATCATCGACCGGGTGGCGCGGATCGCCAAGGAGCGGGACCTGCCCCCCGCGCAGGTCGCCCTGGCCTGGGTGCTCCAGCAGCCGGCGATCACGGCCCCGATCGTGGGCGCCACGAAGGACCGGCACGTGGACGACGCGGTCGCCGCGGTGGACGTGCGCCTCTCGGAGGAGGAGCTGGCCGCGCTCACCGAGCCGTACCGGCCACGCGAGGTCCGCTTCTGACGGCGCGGACGCGCGCTTGACGGCATGGACGCGCGCTTGACGGCATGGACGCGCGCTTGACGGCGTGGGCGCGCGCTTGACGGCGTGGGCGCGCGCTTCCCGCCAGGCCGGCGGGGACGTCTGACAGACTCCGGGCCATGGCGGACGCGATCAGGCCGGGCGGCGAACAAGGCGGCCTCCCGGCGGACGCGATCAGGCCGGGCGGCGAACAAGGCGGCCTCCCGGCGGACGCGATCGGGCCGGTCGGCGAGAGTGGACGGGTGCGCGTCGGCATCCTCGGTCCCCTGACGCTGGACACCGCCACCGGCCCGGCGTGGGTCGGCGGCGCGCGGCTGCGGGCGTTGCTGGCCCGCCTGGCGCTCGACGCCGGGCGGGCCGTCCGGCCGGCGACCCTGGTCGAGGCGCTGTGGGGAGAGGCGGACCCGGCCGGCCACCTGCACGCGCTGCAGTCGCTGGCGTCCCGGCTGCGACGCGTCCTGGGCGACCCCGGGCTGCTCGCCTCGGGCTCGGCCGGATACCGGCTGGCCGTCGAGCCGGAGGCGGTCGACGCCGCACGGTTCGAGCGGCTGGCCCGGGCGGGCCGGCGCGCGCTCGCGCTGTCCCGGCCGGCGGAGGCCGCCGCCACTCTGCGCGAGGCCCTGAGCCTGTGGCGCGGCCCGGCCCTGGCGGACGTGCGTGAGGCGCCCTTCGCCGCCGCCGACGCCGAACGGCTCGAACGGGCCCGCCTGGCCGCCCTGGAGGACCGGGTCGAGGCCGAGCTCGCGCTGGGCCACGACCTCGACCTCGTGGCCGAGCTGGAGTCCCTGACCGCCGCGTACCCGTTGCGCGAACGGCTGCACGCCCAGCTCGTCCGCGCCCTGGCGCTGAACGGGCGCGGCGCCGAGGCGCTGGCCGCCTACGAGCGGATCCGCGGCCTGCTGGCGGACACCTTCGGCGCCGATCCCGGACCACAGCTCCAGGAGGCCCACCTGGCGGTGTTGCGCGGGGAGCTCCGTGAGCACCCCCGCCCCCGCCGTACGCACGGCAACCTGGACGTCCCGCTCACCAGCTTCGTGGGCCGCGACGACGACGTCCGCCGCGTGACCGGCCTGCTCGGCCGGGTCCGGCTGGTCACGCTGGTCGGTCCCGCGGGAGCGGGCAAGACCCGGCTGGCCGGCACCGTCGGCCGGCGGCTCGCGCCGTCCGGCGGGGTGTGGTTCGTCCCGCTCGCTCCGGCCGGCGCCGACGACGTGCCCCGCGTGGTGCTCGACCTGTTACGGGCGCGCGAGCAGGGCGTCCCGCCGCGGCCCGTCCCCCCGGAGGCGGTCCTGGACCACCTGGCCGACACGCTCGCGGACGGCGAGCTGGTGCTGGTGCTCGACAACTGCGAGCACGTGGTCGAGGCCGCCGCGACGCTCGCCGCGACGCTGCTCGGCCGCTGCCCGCGACTCCGTGTGCTGGCCACCAGCCGGGAGCCGCTGCGGATCGACGGCGAGACCCTGCACCCGGTGCTCCCGCTGGAGCTGCCCGAGCCGGGCGCGACGGCCGAGCGGGCCCGCGCCTGCGCGGCGGTCCGGCTGTTCCACGACCGGGCCGCCGCGGTACGGCCGGACTTCGCGCTGGAGGGCGGCGCGCTGGCGGCGGCGGTGGAGATCTGCCGCCGCCTGGACGGCCTGCCGCTGGCGATCGAGCTGGCCGCGGCGCGGCTGCGCGCCCTGCCGGCCGAGGCGGTCGCGGCCCGGCTGGACGACCGGTTCCGCCTGCTCACCGGCGGCAGCCGCACCGCGCTGCCACGGCACCGGACGTTGGACGCCGCGGTGGCCTGGAGCTGGGACCTGCTGGACGGCGACGAGCGGCTGCTGCTGGAACGACTGTCGGTCGTACCCGGCGACTTCACCGAGGACACGGCGGCGGCGATCGGCCGGTGGGACGGCTTCACCGAGCACGCGGCGGCGGTCGGCGGTCGGGGCGGTTCGATCAAGGACGCGGCGGTCGGCGGGCGGCGCGACGTGCGGGATCTGCTGGCGGCGCTGGCCGACAAGTCCCTGCTGCACCCGGTGGAGCCCGCCGACCCGGTCGAGCCGCGCTACCGCATGCTGGAGACCATCCGGGAGTACGGCCTCGCGCGGCTGGCCCGGCGCGGCGAGGTCGACGCCGTACGCGCCCGGCACGCCGGGTTCTTCCTGCGGCTGGCCGAGACCGCGGACCCGCACCTGCGCACGTCCGGCCAGCTACGGTGGCTGGCCCGCCTGTCCTCGGAACGGGACAACCTGTCGGCCGCGATCCGCTGGGCGGTCGAGTCCGGCGACGCCGCCCTGGCGGTCCGCTTCGGCGTCGCGCTGTGCTGGTTCTGGTTCCTGCGCGACCACCCGCCGGAGTCGCTGGACCTGCTCGGCCGCGTGCTCCAGGTCCGCGGCCCGGCCGAGCCGCGGGCACGCGCGCTGGTGCTCGCCGCGCACGCGCTCGCCATGACCGAGGCCATCAGCAGGCCGGAGGAGGCGGAGGCGGCCTTCGACCGCATCCGGGAGGCGCTGGAGCACGCCGCACCTGGCAGTCACCCTGTCGTCGAGATGGCCCGTTTGGCGCTCGCCATAGGCGCGGGCCACGATCCAGCCGCCCCGGCCCCAGCCGCCCCGGACGCGTCCGGGGCGCCGGACGAGCCGACCGACCCCGTGACATTCGGCTCGGCGAGCGAGCCGACCACCCCTGACGCGTTCGGCTCGGAGGACGCGCCAGCCGGTCCGGTCGTGTTCGGCTCGCTGGACGAGTCGGCCGTCCCAGATGCGTCCGGCTCGCCGGACGCGTCGACCGCCCCGTGGAGCCGGTCGCTCGCGCTGCTGCTTCAAGGCGTCCTGGCCATGAACACCGGGCGCGCCGCCGAGGCGACGCGCGTGCTGAAGCGCGCGCTGACCGGCTTCGAGGAGCTCGGCGAGCGGTGGGGGCTGGCGACCACGCTGAGCACCCTGCACTCGGCGCTGCTGCGGTCCGGCGAGCCCGGCGGCGCGCCTGAGCCGGCCGAGCGGGCCACCCGGCTCTTCCGGGAGCTCGGCATGGCCGAGCACACCATGGAGAACGAGGTCGCGGCCGCGCTGCGCCTGGCCGAGACCGGCGACGTGAACGGCGGGCGGCGACGGCTGGCGGACCTGCTCGGTCAGGCCGGGCGGAACGGCTCGGCGGAGTCGCTGGTACAGGTGCGCCTGGGCCTGGCGCGGCTCGAGTGGCGGGCCGAGCAGCCCGGGGCGGCCCGCGAACACGCCCTGGCCGCCCTGGCCGAGGCGTCACCCGGCCGGTCGACCCCGCACCTGACCGCGTTGCTGCTGGGCGTGCTCGCCCAGGCGGACGCCGCGGAGGGCTCATTGGACGAGGCGCTGCGCCGGCTCGACCACCCGGCGGTGCACCTGACGCTGACCTGGCACACACCGGTCGCGGCCTCGGTCGCGGTGGCGGTCGCGGCGATCGAGCTGGGCCGCGGCCGGCCGGAGCGGGCGGGACGCCTGCTCGGGGCCGCCACCGCGTTGCGGGGCTGGGACGATCCTGGCGACGCCGACGTGCGGATGACCGCACAGCGGGCCGCCGACGTCCTCGGCGCCACCGGGCTCGCGGCTGCGCGCGTCGCGGGTGCGGCGATGTCGCGGGCCGAGGCCGAGGCCCTGGTGTCCGCGACCATCACCGCCCCCGGACCCCACCGCCCCGTTCAGCCCACGTGAGCCGCACCCGACGTCGCGCCCCGGTCAACCGGCGGGAGCCACAACGGAGACGAGCAACCCCGCACACCGGTCACCCCTCGGGCGGCGCGGATGGCACGGTAGGCGCAGGCCGCACGGTCGGCGCGGAGGGCGCAGGCGGTGCGGGAGGCGCAGACGGTGCAGGAGGCACGGAGGGCACCGATGGAGCAGGAGGCGGAACTGCCGCAGAGGGCGCGGGCGGCGCGGGCTTGCCGAACATGGCGCAGGTCACGGCGGTCTGGAGCTCTCCGGCGGCCTCGGCGATCTTCGGGTCGGCCGCGAACTCGGACCAGAACTCCGTAGAGACCAGGACGCTCGCCGTCCGGCCGCCCGCGCGGTCGGTCAGGTTGGCGGTGAGGTACCCGGGCATGCCGCCGTCGTGACCCCAGAACGTCCCGCACGGATGGGGACCGGTCTGGACGCCAAGCCCGTATCCGGGCCCGTCGGGCCTCTTCGGATCCACCGGGACGGTTGTGCGCATCTGCGCGAGCTGGGCGGCGGGCAGCAACCGGCCGGACATCAGCGCGCGGTAGAAGCGCGACCAGTCCCGCGCGGTGGACACCACCGCCCCGGCCGCCCCGCCCCACCCGGGGCCGTTGCCGGAGACGTCCACGTTTCCGTGCCGGCGCGTCCCGGCGACGTGCCTGAACGCGGCAGGCACGCCCGGCGGCATGTGGGCGGCGTCCGGTTCGTAGCCGCGGGCGTGGGGGCCGCGCCAGGTGGGGTCGGTGGCGTAGTACGTGTGGTCGAGGCCGAGCGGCCGGGCGATCCGGTCCCGGACCAGATCGGCCAGGCCCGTCCCGGTGGCCTGCTCCAGGACGGCGCCGATCGCGGCGTAGTTGGTGTTGCTGTACGACCATCCGCGCCCGGGTTCGAACAGCGGATCATGCTTCACGCCCAGGGCGAGCAGCTTCGCCGAGGTCCACCGCCGCCGGTCCGTGCCGAGGAACGACGGCCTGATCGCGGGGTCCTCGGTGTAGTCGTACAGGCCGCTGGTGTGGTTGAGCAGCATGCGCAACGTGATCGCCTCGCCCCCGGGCACCTTGCCCGGCAGCCACTTCTCCACCGGGTCGGTCAGGGCGAGCCGGCCCTCGGCGGCGAGTTGCAGCACGAGCGTGGCCATCATGGTCTTGGTGTTGGACCCCATCCGGAACTCGTCCCCCGCCTTGAGCAGGTGGTCCGGCCTGGTCCACGGGGCCTGCTCGGCGATCTCGACCGGCGTCCCACGGCCGTCGTCCACCCGCACGATCACACCGGGCGCGCCGGCGTCCACCAGCTTCCGCGCCAACCGCCGCAGTTCCTCGCCGAGCTCGACCCGCTGATCGACGCCCAGCTCGACCCGCTGATCGGCGCGCAGCTCAGCGGCACCGCGCCAGGCCGCGGGCGTCGCGGCGGCGGGAGTCGTGGCAGCGGCGGGAGTCGCGCCGGTCGTCGCCGCCAAGCTGACCGCCAGCGCCGAAACCATGACCATGCGCGCCCGGCGCGGACGCACCGCACGATCCGCAAAAAGCAGTACACGTAGGGACATTGACCCGTTCCTCCGGGTGATAGGTGACGCGGACGTCCCCACCCTCAAGCCCCCCGCTCACAAACCGCACTCAGCGCGCTGTCAGCCGCCGGGCGCCCCCGCTCGGTCGGGGCCGGAAGTGTCGGTGGCGGCTTCTAAGCTTTGGCCATGGCACGTGCTAACGAGGAAGCGGCGGCTGCGCTGCAGGAATACGCCGAGCTGTTCGCGCTGACGGGCGGCGACGCCTTCCGGGTGCGCAGCTACCAGAAGGCCGCCAAGGCCATCGCCGGCTTCCCCGAGGACATCTCGGCGGTCGACGTGCGCTCCGTCCCGGGCGTCGGCGAGGCGATCGCGAAGAAGATGGAGGAGTTCCTGCAGCGCGGGAGCTTCCGGCAGCTCGACGACCTGCGCGGCCGGGTCCCCGAGGGGGTGCTGCGGCTGACGCGCGTGCCGTCGCTGGGCCCGAAGACCGCGATCATGCTGTTCGAGGACTTCGGCATCGACTCCCCCGGCGCGCTGGGCGAGGCCATCGCGGCGGGCCGGCTCGACGGCGTCAAGGGCCTCGGCGCCAAGACCCTGGCCAACCTCGCCAAGGGCGTCCAGCAGCTCGAACAGTCCGGCCGGCGCGTCCACATCGGCGTCGCCATGTCCCTGGCCGAGCAGGTGATGGCGTCGCTGACGGCCGAGCGGATCACCTACGCCGGGTCGCTGCGCCGCATGAAGGACACGATCGGCGACATCGACATCCTCGCCGTGGCGCCCGAGTCGATCATGGAGGAGTTCCGGGCGCAGCCGTACGTCGCGGAGGTGATCGCCGCCGGTGACAAGAAGACGTCGGTCCGCACCACCTCCGGCGTCCAGATCGACCTGCGGGTGGTGCCCGCCGGCTCGTGGGGCGCCGCCCTGCAGTACTTCACGGGCTCCAAGGAGCACAACGTCGCGGTCCGCGAGCTGGCGGTCAAGAAGGGCTGGAAGCTGTCGGAGTACGGCCTGTTCGAGGGCGAGCGGGTGATCGCCGCCGAGACCGAGGAGGACATCTACGCCGCGCTCGGCATGCAGTTCGTCCCGCCGCCCATGCGTGAGGACGGCGGCGAGGTGCGCGCGGCGCTGCGCGGCGAGCTGCCCGAGCTGGTGCGCCTGGAGGACCTGCGGGGCGACCTGCACACCCACACCGACCTGACCGACGGCATCGCCTCGCTGGAGGACATGGTGGCCGCCGCCGAGGCGCGGGGTTACTCCTACTACGCGGTCACCGACCACGCGCCCGACCTGGCCATGCAGCGCATGACGCTCGACAAGGCGCTGGAGCAGCGCGAGCGGCTGGCCAAGCTCCAGGAGCGGCATCCGGGCATGCGGCTGCTGCACGGCACCGAGCTCAACATCGCGCCCGACGGCTCGGTCGACTGGCCCGCCGAGGTGCTGCGCGACTTCGACGTGTGCGTGGCCTCCGTCCACTCCCACTTCGGCATGCCGCGCGACGAGATGACCCGCCGCTTCATCGCCGCCTGCGAGAACCCGTACGTCGACATCATCGGCCACCCCACCACCCGCAAGATCGGCAAGCGTGACCCGGTCGACGCCGACTGGGACGCCGTCTTCCGCGCCGCCGCCCGCACGGGCACGGTCATGGAGATCGACTCCTATCCCGACCGCTCCGACCTGCCGGCCGACCTGGTGCGGCTGGCCAAGCACCACGGCGTGAAGTTCTCCATCGACAGCGACTCCCACGCCATCCCGCACCTGGCGCACCAGCGCTACGGCGTCGGCATCGCGCAACGGGCCTGGCTCACCACCGACGACGTGATCAACACCTGGCCGCTGGAGCGGCTGCGGGCGTTCCTGCGGCCCTGACGCCCGCCGGGGTCGCGGGATTCCGGGGCGTCGCGGCGTAAGGTGAAGACGACCCGGCTCTCTCCCCGGGAGCGAGCCGGTCCTGTCGATCCCTCGGCATCGGGAGGGCGCATGACGGCGAAGGCGTTCGCCTCGTCGGCCGACATGGCGGACAAGCGGCAGACCCTGGACGTGCTCGCGGACGGCGTGTACGCGTTCACCGCCGAGGGCGATCCCAACGCCGGCGCGATCGAGGGCGAGGACTTCCTCGTCTGCTTCGAGGCGCTGGCCACGCCCGTGGCGGCGGGCGAGTGGCTGGCCCGGCTGCGCGAGCACACCCGCAAGCCGGTGCGCTACCTCGTGCTGTCGCACTACCACGCCGTACGGGTGCTGGGCGCGAGCGCGTTCGGGGCCGACGTCGTCGTGGCGCACGACAAGACGCGGGAGCTGATCGCCGAGCGCGGCAAGGAGGACTGGGAGTCGGAGTTCGGGCGGATGCCGCGCCTGTTCAAGGAGCCGGACAGCATCCCGGGCCTGACGTGGCCGGCGCTGACCTTCTCCGAGCGGCTCACGATCGACCTCGGCGGCGGGCGCGGCGACCTCGTGCTGTGGCACTGCGGGCGCGGCCACACCGAGGGCGACCTGGTGGCCTGGCTGCCGGAGCGGCGCATCCTGTTCGCCGGCGACCTGGTGGAGGCCCAGGCCGCCCTCTACACCGGCGACGCCTTCCACCGCGACTGGGCCACCGGCACGCTCGACCGGATCGCGGCGCTGGGGGCCGAGACGCTGGTCGGAGGTCGCGGCGCGGTCGCCCAAGGGCGGGAGGCGGTGGACGCGGCCGTCGCGCAGACGCGGATGTTCCTGGAGGTCATGATCCGGGAGGTGGGCGCGGTGCGTGACGCGGGCGGCACGCTCAAGCAGGCGTTCGAGGCGGTGCACGAGCGGCTCGCGCCCCGGTTCGGCGGGTGGCCGATCTTCGAGCACTGTCTGCCGTTCGACGTCTCGCGGCTGTGGGACGAGCTGTCCGGCGTCGAACGCCCCCGCATCTGGACGGCGGCCCGCGACCGCGAGGTCTGGGACCTCCTCCAGGGCTGAGCGACGATGCCGGCCGACGAACACCCACTCCGCGACCTCGCGCCCCGCGCCGCGCCGCCTTCCCCGGCAGCGGACGTGGCGACGCGAGCAGTCGCGACACCGCAGCATGAGGTGGAGTCGCGAGCTGATGCCGGGTCGCGAGCTGATGCCGGGTCGCAAGCTGATGCCGGGTCACAAGCTGAGGCCGAGTCGCGAGCTGAGGCCGAGTCACAAGCTGATGCCGGGTCACGAGCTGGGGCCGGGTCGCGAGCGGACGTGGCGCCGCGAATCGGCTCGCTGCCGCGACCTGGGGCGCTGCGGGCCGGGGTGGTGCCGGAAGGGAAGGCGGCGTCGCTTCCCGTGGTCGTGATCGGGGCGGGGCCGGTGGGGCAGACGGCGGCGCTGCTGCTGGCCCGCTGGGGGCTGCCCGTCGTGGTCCTCGACCGGGCGTCCGGCCGCGTCCGCGCCGGGTCGAGGTCGATCTGCCAGCAACGGGACGTCCTCGACGTGTGGGAGGCGGCCGGCTGCGCCGCGATCACCGCCGAGGGGCTGACCTGGACCACCGCGCGCACCTACTACCGCGACCGCGAGCTGTTCGCGTGGAGCTTCGACCCGGGCCGCTCGCCGCTGCCGCCGTTCGTGAACATCTCGCAGGCCCGGACCGAGGAGCTGCTGGACGAGCGGATCGCCGCGACGCCGCTCGTCGACGTCCGGTGGGGGCACGAGGCGGTCGCGTTCACCGAAGACCCCGGTGGTGTCACCGTGCGGTGCGCGGACGGCTCGGAGGTCCGGGGCTCGCACGCGATCGCCTGCACGGGCGCCCACGGCGGCGCCGTCCGGGACATGCTCGGGGTGTCGTTCGACGGGGAGACGTTCGAGGAGCGGTTCCTCATCTGCGACATCCGGGCCGACCTGCCCGGCTGGGAGCGGGAGCGGCGTTTCCACTTCGACCCCACCTGGAACCCGGGACGCCAGGTGCTCATCCACCCGTGCCCCGGCTCGACGTACCGCATCGACTGGCAGGTGCCGCCGGATTTCGACCTCGCCGCCGAGGAGGCGTCGGGCGGGCTCGACCGGCGGATCCGGATGATCGTGGGTGACCGGCCGTACGAGCTGGTGTGGCGGACCGTGTACCGCTTCCACGCCCGGGTGGCGGGGCGGATGCGGGTCGGCCGGGTGCTGCTGGCGGGCGACTGCGCGCACCTGGTGGCGCCGTTCGGGGCCCGGGGGCTGAACTCCGGGGTGCCGGACGCGGAGAACGCCGCCTGGAAGATCGCTTTCGTCCGGCATGGGTGGGCGCCGGAGGAGCTGCTGGAGACGTACGAGGTGGAACGGCGGGCGGCGGCGCTGGAGAACCTTGAGGTGACGGGGGCGACGATGCGCTTCCTGGTGCCGCGCACGGAGGAGGGGCGGGCCCGCCGCCGCGAGATCCTCGAACGCGCCGCCCGCACCTGCCCGGACGGCCGTGAGGACGGGCGCGACGCGTGTGACCGCTCGGACTTCGGTGAGGCCGCGTGGGACACCGACGAACGCGCCAGGCACGGACGAGACACGAACGGGCACGCCACGCACGGACGGGACACGGACGGGGACGACATGGACGTGCGCGACGGCGACTGGCGTGGCACAGACACGCGCGACGGCGACTGGCGTGGCACAGACGGACGCGACGTAGACCGGCGCAGCACAGACGCGCGCGACGCAGAACGCCGCGACACAGACGGGCATGACGCAGAACGGCGCCACACAGACGGGCATGACGCAGAACGGCGCGGCACGGACGGGCGCCCCGACGCCGACGAGGCCGGCAAGGCTGGGGAAGCGGTGGCTGTGAAAGCGGCGGCAGCGGAAGCGGTGGCGGCGGAAGCGGTGGCGGCGGTGGACTCGGGGCGGTTCGCGGAGCCGTTCTGGTATCTCGACTCGCCGCTGACGACCCGCGCACCGGGACGGACGTTCACCGGGCGCCCGCCGAGAGGAGAGTCGCCGGCCCCGGTGCCCGGTGTCATCGTGCCCGATGCGCCGGTCTCCGTCCCGGGACGGCCGGAGGTGACCAGGTTGCGGCAGCTCTGCCGGGACGGGTTGCTCGTCCTGCTCACCGAGGGCTGCGACCGCGAGAGGCTCACGGCGGCGGCGCGGGACGCGGTGCGGGCGCCGGTCGCGGTGGTGACGGTGGAGGAGATCGACCCGGCCGGAGACGTGCGCAAGGCTCTGGAGGCCAGGCCGTGCGAGGCATGGCTCGTCCGCCCCGACGCCCACATCGCCGCCGTCCTCACCGCCCCCGACCCGGCCGCCCTGGCGCAGGCCGCCCGCCGCTCCCTCGGCCACCCTTCCTGACCGCTCTCCCGGCCGCCCTTCCTGACTGCCCTCCCGGCCGCCCTTCCTGACTACTCCCCCGGCTCCTCCGCCCGCGCCTTCGCCGGTCGCCGCCGTCGACCAAACCGTCGAGACCGTCGGACGCCTCGACATGGCCTACAACAACGCGGGCATCCAGATCCCGCCCTGTGACGCCGCTGGCGAGGCGGGCGAGGCCGAAGCCGGCCTGCCCGTCAACCGGCTCGGGACCGCCGAGGAGGTTGCGCATGCCGTGCTGTGGCTGCGCAGCCCCGGAGCCGGCTTCGTCGTCGGCGTGGCCCTGCCCGTCGACGGCGGCTACGTCGCCCGCCGACCAGCCGGAAGGGCCGGTCCGACGCGACCGGTCGTCAGCTCGCGAGGACCGCGCGCAAGGCGGCCGCGTACGCCTTCGGGTGGGTGGTGTTGCCGTTGTGGCCGCCGGGGAACTCGCGAAGCTCCGTGTCGAACAGACCGGCCAGCGCGGCGGCGCACTTGTGGTCGAAGACGGCGCGCGGTGTGGTCCGGCCGGTCACGGGGACGATGCGCGTACCGGTGTTCTTGAGCGCGGCGACGTCGATGGTGTCGCCGATGACGGCGGTGAAGTCGCGCTCGATGAAGAAGCGGAAGTTGGCGACCCGCTGAGGGGTCAGCGGCTGCGGGGTGACATCGGGCTCGGCGTCCGGATGGGCGGGGTCGATGCCCAGCACCTCGGCGATCAGCTTGAAGGCGGCGGGCAGGCCCTCGCGCCGGTAGACGTCCTGGATCTGCTCCAGCTCACGTTCGTGGTGGGCGCGCTGGTCGGCCGGGAGGAGCCGGGGCGTGACGGGCTCGTGGGCGACGAGCAGGCCGATCTGCCCGGGGTGGTCGACGGCCAGGTGCAGGCCGATCGAGGCGCCGAGGCTGCACCCGAGCATGAGCGCCGGCTGGTCCGTGAGCTCGGCCAGCAGGCGGTGCACGTCGTCGGCGTGCTCGGCGATGGTCACGCCCTGGTCGGGGTCGTCCAGGGTGCTGCGGGACAGGCCGCGGCGGTCGTAGGTCACGACGGTGTGGTCGGCGACGAGCTGGTCGACCAGGTCGACGCTCCGCCTGGCGTCGCCCTCGCCGCTCTGGGAGATCAGCAGCAGCGGGCCGGTCCCCCGGACCTCGTAGTACAGGGTGGCGCCCGGCACGCGCAGGGTGCTCGTCGTGAAGGCGGTGTCCATGGGATGTCCTCTCGGGCCGGGGGCGGTGCGCCCCGATGGCTACGATCATGACACATCATTTTTGATACATCAATACTGATGCATCCGATGTGATGCGTCACTGTCGATCATGAACGGCCTCCCGAGGGTCCGGGCGGGTGCTGACAGCCCGCCGCCGGTTCGCTGTCAGCACCACCGCCGGCTGTCAGCACCACCGCCGACGAGATCGGACGCGACCGGGTCAGGCCCTCGCGAACAGAGCGTCGAACTGGGCCTTGCCCTCACGCTCCAACCACGTCTCGAAGTCCATGAGCCCCGGATGCAGCGCCCGCAGCGCCGGGATGTCGGCCCGCCACCCTCCGAACGAGTCCACGGCCTCCATGTCGCCCGCACCGAGCCCGAGCGCCGCGCGCCGCTCGGCCGGGATGGGCTCGACGTCGACGGGACGGCCCGTGGCGCGGCTGATGGCGGCCACCAGATCGGCGCGGGACAGCTCGTCGCCGGCCAGCTCCAGCGCCCGCCCCACGTAGCGATCGGGGTCGGCGAAGGCGAGCGCGGCGAACGCGCCGATGTCCGTGACGGCGATGAGCTGGACCGTCGCCCTGGGCGGGATGACGCGGACGAGCGCCGCGTCGCCGGTCACGCCGTAGTGCGGCCGCGCGTGGTTCTCCATGAACATGACGGGACGCAGGATCGTGGCGGGCAGGCCCAGGGCGCGGATGTGCTGCTCGATCTCCCACTTGGTGTTCCAGTGCGAGATGCCGGAGTCGCGGTCCGCGCCGCCGACGGAGGCGTAGACGAGGTGCCGCACGCCGGCCGCGTGCGCGGCGTCGGCCACGTTGACGCCGAGCCGCACCTCCTCCTCGACGCCGTGCGGCGGCCCCGCGGCCGGCTGCACGCTGAACACCCCGTGGGCGCCGCGCGCCGCCTCCGCCAGCGAGTCGCGGTCGCCCATGTCGCCGGGCACGAGCTCGGCGCCCGCCTCCGCCAGCCGTCCGGCCGCCGGAGCGCCCGGGTCGCGCACCAGGGCCCTGACGCGCCAGCCCGCGGCCAGCAGCGCGCGTGCGGTGGCGCCGCCCTGCTGGCCGGTGGCGCCGGTGACGAGCACGGTTCGATCGGTCATCGTCTCTCCTTGGTAGATTATGCGGAGCGATGCTCCGGAACATACGGAGCAGTGCTCCGGTTGTCAACTGCGAAGGAGAGCCCTGCCGTGCCCGAGGCGCTACGCGCGGACGCCCGCCACAACCACGACCAGCTCCTCGCCGCCGCCCGCGCAGCCTTCGCCGAGCACGGCACCGAGGCGTCGCTGCGCGACATCGCCCGCCGCGCCGGCGTCGGGATCGGCACGCTCTACCGGCACTTCCCCACCCGGGAGGCGCTGCTCCAGGCCCTCATGCGCGCGCGGTTCGACGCGCTGGGACAGCGCGCCTCCGGGCTGCTCGCCGAGCCGTCGCCGCGCGAGGCGCTGCTCACCTGGCTCGAAGAGGTGGCGGCCGGGTCGGCGACGTACCGGGGGCTGCCGGAGTCGGTCATGACGGCGCTGCGGGACGAAGGGTCGGAGCTGCACGCCTCCTGCGCGGCGATGCGCGAGGCGGGCGCCCGCCTCCTCGAGAGGGCCCAGGCCGAGGAGGCCGTGCGGGCGGACGTGACGATCGAGGAGCTGCTGGCGCTGGCGGCGGGCACGGCGTGGGCGGGCGAGCAGTCACCGGGACGACCGGAGATGGCGCGGCGCCTGCTGCGCCTCGCCATGACAGGTCTGGCCGGCTGACGACCTCGCCCTCTGACGGCTCCGCGCGGAACGGCCCCCTTGCCGGCTCCGCGCGGGACGGCCCCTTGCCGGCTCCGCGCGGGACGGCCCCTTGCCGGCTCCGCGCGGGACGGCCCCACTCGCCGGGTCCACACGGAACGGTCCGCTTGGCGATTCCTTGCGGAACGGCACATGGAACAGGGACGCCGACTGTGATTACATGGTTTTCCAGTAGGAAATAAAGACTGTGGAGGTGGTGCCCCGTGAAGCAGGCCGTGACCACGATCGTCAAGCCCCTCCCGGACCACCTGTTCCGCCTGCACGACGGCAACGCCGAGATGCGCTGGGAAGCCATGGCCGGCGTGGGCTACCACACCCCGAACGACCGGTTCTTCGTCCGCAACCACACTTGTACCCCGCTCATCGACGCCGCCACCTGGCGGCTGCGCATCCACGGCCCCGGCGTGCGATGTCCCGGCGAATACACCTACCCGCAACTGCTGGCCATGCCCGCGCGGACGATCGACACCGCGATCGAGTGCGCCGGGAACGGCCGCAGCCTCTACGACACCCAGCAGCACGAACCGGCCCCCGGCGCGCAGTGGGGGCTCGGCGCGATCGGCGTGGCGCGCTGGCGCGGCGTGCCCCTGTCGTACCTGCTGCGCCAGGCCGGCGTACGGCCCGACGCGGTGGACGTGGTGGCGCGCGGGCTCGACGCGCCGTTCGAGGACCACGGCCGGGTACGCCGGCCGCTGCCCGCCGCCAAGGCCATGGACGACGTGATCGTCGCCTACGAGATGAACGGCGAGCCGCTTCCGCCCGATCATGGTTTTCCGGCGCGGCTGGTGGTTCCGGGGTGGGCCGGAATAGCGTCGATCAAATGGCTCGGCGATCTGGAGGTGGCCACCAAGAAGATCTTCACCCCCTGGAACACCTTGTTCTACCGCGATATCACCACGCAGCCGGTCAAGAGCGCTTTCGAGCTCGCCTGGGACGCCGTGCTGCGCCTCGGCGTCCCGCACGTCCTGCACGGTCGGTCATGGTCGGGGCGCGGCCGGATCACCCGCGTGGAGGTGAGCCTCGACGGCGGCCGCACCTGGCGCCAGGCCGAGCACCACGGCCGTCGCCTGGTCGGAGCCTGGTTGCCGTGGCACATCCAGTGGGCGCCGCGCACGCCCGGGCGATACGTCCTCATGGCCCGCGCGACCGACGAGACCGGCGCGACGCAGCCGCTGATCACTCCCCGTCACCCCTTCGGCTATCACTTCGACGCCGTCGCGCAACATCCCATTCACGTTGTCAGCGGATAGAAAAATGTCACGGAACCCGAGTGAGCTGCGCATTCTCCATTCACCCGTGCGGGTACGGTGAATTCATCTGAAAGACTCGCGCGGAAACCCATCCGACATCGGCCCGTGTGATGCTGACCGCACGCGACCACGAGGAGATGAGATGCGCCAGCTGACCGCACTCGACGCGCAGTTCCTCAACGTCGAGTCCGCGACCACCACGGCACACGTGGCGGGGCTGGCGATCCTCGATCCGGCGGACGGCGCGGTCACCCGCGACGCGCTGGCGGGGTTGCTGCTCGACCGCATCCACCTGTCGCCCGCGCTCAGCCTCCGCCTCGTCCCGGTGCCGTTCGGCCTCGACCATCCGTACTGGGCGGCGGATCCCGCTTTCGACATCGCGAACCACCTGTTCGAGACCGTGCTGCCGGAGCCGGGCGACCAGCGGCGGCTCGCCGACGAGGTGGCGCGGATCCACGCCCGGCGGCTCGACCGGGCGCACCCGCTGTGGGAGATGCACCTCATCCGCGGGCTGGCGGGCGGCCTGGTCGCGGTGTACACGAAGGTGCACCACGCGGCCATCGACGGCGTCACGGGGGCGGAGACGCTCGCCGCCCTGCTCGACCTGGCGCCGGGCGAGCGCCGCGCGACCGCGTCACGGGCCGGCGCCACGGTCGTCCCGCTGCGCGCCCCCGCCGGGACGCGCGGCCGCGGCGCGGGCCGCGCCGAGAAGCACCCCCCGAGCGCCGCCGCCGAGACACAAGCCCCGGATGCGAGCCCCGCCCGGACACACGGCCCGACCACTGACCCCGCCCGGACACACGGCCCGAGCGCCGACGCCGCCCGGACACACGGCCCGAGCGCCGACCCCGCCCAGGCACACGCCCCGAGCGCCGACCCCGCCCAGGCACACGCCCCGAGCGCCGATCCGGCCGACGACGAGGGACCGGGTCTGGTGCGGATGCTCGCCGGGGCCGCCCTGCGGAACGCCACGCAGCCCGTACGAGCCCTGCGCTCCGTGGTCCGCGCCGCCACCGACCTCGACGCCATCCCACTGGTCTCCACGCTGCCCGGCGCCGGCCTGATCGCCCGTACGGCCAGGCTCGTGAGCGGTGACCGGCACGAGCGTCCCGAGGTGCCGCGGCTGGCCGCCCCGCGCACCCCGTTCAACGGCCCCGTCAGCGCCGAACGGCGCGTCTCGTTCGGCTCGGTCCCGCTCAAGGACGTCAAGAGCGTGGCCAAGGCGAACGGCATCAGCGTCAACGACGTCGTCATGACCCTGTGCGCCTCGGCCCTGCGGTCGTGGCTGGTGGAGCGGGACGCGCTGCCCGAGGAGCCGCTGGTCGCCGCCGTGCCCGTCGCGGTGCGCGCGGGCGACGCCCGCGAGGGCATGGGCAACCACATCTCCGCCATGGTCGCCCCGCTCCCCACGAACGTGGCCGGCGCCCGCGAGCGCCTGCGCGAGACGGGGGCGGCGATGCGCGCGGCCAAGCGCAGGTTCGCCCAGGCGCCGGCCTCCTGGCTGGAGGACCTGTGCTCGGTGCTGCCCGCCCCGGTCACGACGCTGGCCACGCCGGCGCTCTTCCGGCTGGCGTCGGTGGCCTTCCCGCCGGTCAACATCATCGTCAGCAACGTGCCGGGCCCGCAGTTCCCGCTGTACCTGTGCGGGGGCCGGGTGCTGTCGTACTACCCGCTGTCGGTGGTGAGCGACGTGAGCGGCGGGCTCAACATCACCTGCTTCTCCTACGACGGCATGCTGGACTTCGGTGTCGTCGCCTGCCCGGAACGGGTCGACGACGTGTGGGGGCTGCTCGGCCACCTGCGGGCCGCGCTCGACGAGCTCCTGGACCTCGACCGCGACTGAGCCCGGTCGCGGCGCCTACGCCCTGCGGCTGGACGAGGTGCTGGACGCGCTCGGCATCGCCGGCGCCCCGATCGTCGGCATCTCACTCGGCGGCCGGATGAGAGGGCCGCCAGGCGAGGGAGTGGGCCGCTAGGCGAGGGAGTGGGCCGCTAGGCGAGGGAGTGGGCGATGAGCTCGGCGACGGCCTCGGGGTCGAGCTGGTGGCCGGTGAGCTGGCAGAGGGTCTCCTGGTAGAGCAGGACGGCGGCGAACGTGGCCGCCGCCACCTCCAGCCGCGCGGCGTCGCCCCGCGCCCCCGGCAGCGCCAGCTCCAGGGCGAAGCGGGCGCGCCGGATCAGCTCCCCGTTGAGGCGGCCGAGCCGTTCGCGTACGGACCCGTGGGTGTCGGCCTCGCGGAACAGGATCCGCCGCATCGCCGGCGAGGCCCGCAGCGGCAACCCCCGCGCCAGCCGGGAGAGCGTGCCGGCCGGGTCGCCGGGGACGGCGTCGACGTCGCGGCCCTCCTCCACGAGCGTGCGCTCGTCGACCAGCGCGACGAGCACGTCGATCTTGTGCGGGAAGTAGTGAAAGACGAGCCCCTTCGGCACCTGGGCCAGCCGGGCGATGACGGAGGTGGGGGTGGCCTCGTAGCCGCCTCCGGCGAACAGCTCCTCCGCCGCGTCCAGGATGCGCGTCCGCGCGTCACCGTTCACCACAGCGGAACCATAACCTCCGCCTGTTCCGGCCCGCCATCCCGTCACGGCGAGACCGTCGTCCCGCACCACTAGTGAGACATTTATGTATCATGTGCGACAACGATGTCTCATGCTGCGAGGAGCCCCATGGGCCGAAGCGAGATCATGACCGCGGCCATCCGGCACCTGAACACCGATCCCGCCGCGTCCATGGCGGAGATCGCCGAGGCCGCCGGGGTGAGCCGGGCCACCCTGCACAGGCACTTCAGCGGGCGCGAGGACCTCATGCTCGCCCTCGCGCACCAGTCGCTGGACCGCTGGGCCGAGGCGCAGGCCGGCGCCGGCATCGCCGAGGCGACGGCCTCCGCGGACCCGGAGCTGGTCGGACGCGCCCTCCACACCCTGCTGACCGCGCTCATCGAGATCGCCGACGAGTACGGGTTCGGCCTCGCCGACCACGCCATGGCCGTACACCCAGAGCTGCGGCCCCGCGCGGAGGAGCTGGAGGAGCGCGAGGTCGCGTTCCTGACCGCCGCCCAGCGCGCGGGGGTGCTGCGCGCCGACCTGCCGGCGCGCTGGCTGAGCAGCGCGGTGCTCGGCCTGGCCGTGGCCGCCCGGGAGAGCCTCCGGCGCGGCGACATCGCCCGCCGCGACGTGCCGCGGCTGCTGCTCGGCACGTTCTTCGACGGCGCCGCCGCCCGCGACCCCGGCGAGCGAACCGTCCCGGACGGCCCCGGCGAGCGGACCGGGAACGCCCGGAAGGAGGGCCGATGACGGGTTCCGTCTCCCGAGGCCCGGCGCGGCGCGGACGGTGGGCCGGGCTGGCCGTGCTGTCCGCCGGCGTGCTGGTCGTGGTCATGGACATGACCGTGCTGAACGTCGCCCTGCCCGCCATCACCCAGGACCTGCGGCCGGACGCGGTCCACGTGCTGTGGATGGTGGACGTCTACGCGCTCGTGCTGGCGGGGCTGCTCGTCACGCTCGGCGCCCTGGGCGACCGGTGGGGGCGCAGGCGGCTGCTGCTGACCGGGTTCGCCGTGTTCGGGACGGCCTCGGCCGCCGTGCTCGCCGCGGGCGGCCCGGAGGCGGTGATCGCGGTGCGCGCGCTGCTGGGCGTGGGCGGCGCGATGATCATGCCGTCCACGCTGTCCATGATCCGCCACCTGTTCCCCGACCCGCGCGAGCGCGCGACGGCGCTCGGCGTCTGGACGGCCATGGCCGCCGTGGGCGGGGCGTTCGGCCCGGTGCTGGGCGGACTGCTGCTGGAGCTGCTGAGCTGGCGGGCGGCGTTCCTGGTCAACGTGCCGGTGATGGCCGTGGCGGTCGTCGCGGGGCTGTTCCTGCTGCCCGAGTCGCGGGACCCGGCGCCCGGCCGCTGGGACGTGCCCGGCGCCGTCCTGTCGATCGCCGGCATGGTGGCGCTCGTCTACGCCGTCAAGCACGCCGGCGCGGGCGGCGGCGCGCTCGACGGGGTGACGCTGTCCGCGGGGGCGTTCGCCGTGGCGGCCCTGGGCTGGTTCGTGGCGCGCTGCCTGCGCCGCCCGGATCCGCTGCTGGAGATCCGGCTGTTCCGGAGCGGGGCGTTCTCGGCGGGGGTGGTGGCGGCGCTGGCGACCTCGGTCGCGATGACGGGCACGCTGCTGCTGCTCGCCCAGTGGTTGCAGCTCGTGCGGGAGTACTCACCGCTGGAGTCGGGGGTGCGGCTGTTACCCGCGGCCCTGGCGGCGCTGGTCGCCGCGCCGCTGGCGCCGCGGCTGGCGGCCCGGGTGGGGGCGCGGGCGGTGCTGGCCGGCGGGCTGGCGGTGTCCGGCACGGGGTTCCTGGTGGTGTACGGGGCGCCGGAGCCGCTCGGTTATCCCGCGGTCGCGGCGGCGCTGGCGCTGATCGGCTTCGGCCAGGGCGCGCTGGCCATCGCGTCGGCGGTCGTCATGGCCGGGTCTCCGCCGGAGAAGTCGGGCGGCGCGGCGGCCATCGAGGAGACGTCGTACGAGGTGGGCGGGGTGCTCGGGGTGGCCGTGCTGGGCAGCGTCGCGGCCGCGGTCTACCGCGGCGAGCTGCCACGCCAGGCGGGCGCGGCGGCACGGGAGTCGCTGGGCGGGGCGCTCGACGTGGCCACGGAGCTCGGCGCCGCGGGCGCGCGGCTGGCCGGGCAGGCCACGGCCGCGTTCACCGCCTCGCTGGCGGTGACCTGCACGGCCGGGGCGCTGCTGATGCTGGTCGCGGCCGTGGCCGCCTGGCTGCTCACCCCGGCCGGCCTCGACCTGTCCGGGCGGCGGCACTGACGCGCCGCCGCGCGAAGCCCCGGATTTACGGGGGTCCGTGGGGAGCATTTAGGGAGCGGGCGAAATACTGGCCCGATGAGAGTGATAGGCCAGACGGATCTGTCCGTCTTCCCCGTGGCGCTCGGCACCAACGTCTTCGGCTGGACCGCCGGCAAGCAGGACGCGTTCGCGGTCCTGGACGCGTACGTCGAGGGCGGCGGCAACTTCATCGACACCGCCGACGTCTATCCGCACTGGGCCACCGGGGAGCCGACCTCCGAGCTCATCATCGGCGAGTGGCTGCAGGAGCGCGGCAACCGTGAGTCGATCGTGCTGGCCACCAAGGTCGGCATGCTGGAGGGGGTGCGCGGCCTGGCCCCGGACACCATCCGCACCGCGGTCGAGGGGTCGCTGCGGCGGCTGCGCACCGACTACATCGACCTCTACTGGGCGCACGTGGACGACCGGGACACGCCGCTCGCCGACACGCTCGGCGCGTTGGACGCGCTGGTGCGCGAGGGCAAGGTCCGGCACATCGGCGCCTCCAACTACGAGGCCGACCGGCTGGCCGAGGCGCTGAAGGTCTCCGACGACGCGGGCCTGGCCCGCTACGTGGCGCTCCAGCAGCACTACAACCTGGTCGAACGCGGCTACGAGGGCGAGCTGCGGGACGTGGTGGCCCGCGAGGGGCTGTCCAGCACGCCGTGGTCGTCGCTCGCGCGCGGCTTCCTGACCGGCAAGTACCGCCCCGGGGTCACGATCGACAGCCCCAGGGCCGAGCGGGCGCGCGAGTATCTGGACACCGAGCACGGCCCGCGCACGGTCGAGGCGCTGGTGCGGGTGGCCTCGGCGCGCGGGGTGGAGCCCGCTTCGGTGGCGCTGGCCTGGCTGGCCGCGCAGCCCACGGTCACGGCGCCGATCGCCAGCGCCCGCGACGTCGGGCAGCTCCGGCCGTTGCTGGAGGCCGCCGCCCTCAAGCTCGACGCCGACGAGCTGCGCGTGCTCGACGAGGCCTCCCGCCCCTGACGGGCCCATCACGCCCCTGACGAGCCCATCACGGACATCCGAAATCCACGGACCGTTATCTTGCCTTGATCAGCGACAATGATCATGTGATACTTGACGGACTTTAGTGACCAAAGTCAAAAAAAGCGTGCTTCCTGGGCGCCTGTTGCTTGAGAGCCGAGAACCGCGTACACGGACAGAGGCAGGGAACATCGACATGCCGCTTGTCACGGACCCCGCCATGTCCGAGCCCCGAGTCCTCCCCTTCTACCGTGCCGTGCCGCGGCTCATGAAGGACCCCGTCACCGAGCTGGCCCGGATGGGGACGGACGCCGGTGGCCGGATCGTCCGGCTCGACATCGGCCCGTTCCGGCCGTACCTGGTGTCCCATCCGGACCACGTCCGGCAGGTGCTGCAGACGCAGTGGTCGAACTTCGCGCGTGAGGGCATGTTCTGGCGGCCGCTGCGCCGGGTCACCGGGCGCAGCATCCTCGGCGACGGCGAGGGATGGGCGTCCAGCAGGCGGATCCTCCAGCCGCTGTTCACCGCCCGCCGGATCGCCTCGCTCGCCGAGGACATGGCCGAGGTGGTCGCGGAGCACGTCGGCGAGCTGGAGCGGGAGGCGCGCACCGGCCGGCTCGTCGACGCCGCCCACCTGATGACCACGATCACCAACCGGACCGTCATCACGGTGCTGTTCGGCGGGCGCATCTCGCGGGAGGTGGGCGAACGCCTGCTGCCGGAGTTCGCCACCTGCGCGACCTCCATCGGGTTCCGCCTGCTGTTCCCGTTCGTGCCGTACTCGATGCGCGTGCCCGGGGACCGCGCGTTCCTGGCCGCCGCGCAGCGGATCGACGACATCGTGTACCCGCTGATCGAGGAGGCCCGTGCGGAGCGGGACGACGGCGGCGGGCGGCCGGACGAGCTGGTCTCGGCGCTGGTCCGGGCGCGGATCCGCGAGGACGGCGCGGCCGACCTGCGGCAGGTGCGCGACGACCTGGTCAGCATCTACGGCGCCGCCTCGGAGACCACGGCCATGGCGCTGACCTGGCTGTGGACGCTGCTGCACGACCACCCCGAGGTGAACGCGCGGCTGCGCGACGAGATCGAGTGGGTCGTGGGCGACGGCCCGGTGCGGCCGTCCCACGTCCAGGAGCTGCCGTACCTGCGGATGGTGCTCCAGGAGCTGCTGCGCGTCCACCCGCCGGGCTGGATCATCCCGCGGCAGGTCGTGGCCGACACGGAGATCGGCGGCGTCGCGGTCAAGGCGGGCTCGCAGGTGCTGGTCAGCCCGTACACGACCCACCGGCTGGAGGAGTTCTGGGAACGGCCGCTGGAGTTCGACCCGGAGCGCTGGGCGCCCGAGCGTGAGCAGCGGCGGCACCGCCATGCCTATGTCCCGTTCGGCGCGGGCCCGCACGTGTGCCTGGGGCAGCACCTGTTCCACCTCCAGGCGGCGCTCGTGGTGGCCGGGCTGCTCGCCAGGTACCGGCCGGTGCTGACGAACCCGCAGCGCTTCACGCTCGTGCCCGGCGCGTCCGTACGGCCGAAGGAGGCGTTACTCCTGAGGTTGCTGCCGTCCGGATCGGACGAGGAGCTCCAGCCCGGCGCCTCGCGGACACCCGTGGCGGCGCCCGCCATCGGCGTGGGGGGCGCGCACGACTGGATGTGGCCGATGGGGGCGGGTGGCGGCGCGTGAGCGTCGGCGAGCTCTCCCCGGACGAGACCGGCGCGCCGACCGAGGCGCCGACCGGCGCGCCCACCGACGGGGCGACGGGCGCGGCGGAGGACGTCGCCCGGGCGGCGGGCGAGCTGATGGCCGGGATGATGCTGCGGCCGTGGGGGCAGGTCTCGCCCTCGGTCTACGAGACCGGCCGGGTGGTCGCGCTCGCGCCCTGGCTCACCGGGCACGGGGAGCGGATCGCGTACCTGCTCGGCGCGCGCAACGCGGACGGGTCGTGGGGAGCGCCCGACGGGTACGGGCTCGTGCCCACGCTGAGCGCCACGGAGGCCCTCCTGTCGCTCCTGCCGGCCGGCGGATCGCGGACGGACACCGGGCCGGGGACCGACCCCACGACCGGTGCCACCGCCGGCGCGACCCCCGAGGAGATCACGGAGGCGGCGCGGCAGGGCCTGCGCGCGCTGACCGACCGGCTGAGCCGGCTGCCGGAGGACGGGCCCGGCGGGCTGCCGGACACGCCGGCCGTCGAGCACATCGTCCCCTCGCTCGTCGCCCTGATCAACGAACGCCTCGCGGGACCGGCCGGGCGGGAGAGCGGGCTGTCCGCGTACGGGCCGCTGCCGCTGCCCGCCGGGATGGGGCACGACGGGACACTCCGGATCCGGGCGGCGCTGGAGGCGGGCGCGAAGCTCCCGGCGAAGCTGCCGCACGCGCTGGAGATCGCGGGCCCGTCCGCCGCGGGGACGCGATCCGTGGCGCCCACGGAGATCGGAACCGTGGGCGCCTCCCCCGCGGCCACCGCCGCCTGGCTCGGCCGGCACGCCCCCCGCCCTGACGCCACCGACGGCGAGCCCGGCGGCGCGGAGCGGCTGCGGCTCGAAGGGGCGGCGCGGGGGCATCTGGAGGCCGTCGTGCGCCGTCACGGCGGGCCCGTGCCCGTCGGGCTGCCGATCACGGTCTTCGAGCGGGGCTGGGTGCTGAGCTGGCTGCTGCGCGCGGGCGTGCCGGTCGAGGCGCCGCCGGAGATGGTCGCGGACCTCAGGGCGGCCATCGGCCCCGCCGGCACGCCCGCCGGCTCCGGGCTGCCCGCCGACGCCGACACGACGTCCGTCGCCCTGTACGCGCTGGCGCTGCTCGGCGTGCCGTACGAGCCGGCGAGCCTGTGGGTCTTCCACACCGGGACGCACTTCGCCACCTGGCCCGGCGAGCAGGGCAGCTCGGTCACGGTTAACGCGCACGTCCTCGACGCCTTCGGCGAGTACGCCGCCCGGTGCCCTGAGGCCGCCTCCCGTTACCGGCGGCCCATGGGCGAGGTGGCGGCCTGGATCCGCGAGCGGCAGCGGCCGGACGGGAGCTGGAGCGACCGCTGGCACGCCTCCCCCTACTACGCGACGGCCGGCTGCGCGCTGGCGCTGGACGAGCACGGCGGCGAGGCGTCGGCCGGGGCGGTGCGGGCGGCCGTCGAGTGGGTGCTGGCGACGCAGCGTCCGGACGGCTCCTGGGGCCGCTGGGAGGGCACGGCCGAGGAGACCGCGTACGGCCTGCAGGTGCTGCTCATGACGCGGTGGCGGGACGACCCGCGGTGCGCGCGGGCGGCGGCGCTGGGCCACGCGTACCTGGTGGGGCGCGCGGGCGCGAGCCATCCGCCGCTCTGGCACGACAAGGACCTCTACACGCCGGTGGCGGTGGTCCGCGCGGCGGTGCTCGCGGCGGCCCACCTGGCCAGGACGCGGTTGCCGCCGTCCGGCGAGACCTCCTGAACGCCGCCCTGAACGCCGGGCTGAACGCCGCCCGATCGCCGCGCTGAACGCCGGCGGTCAGGCGACGCGGTGCGCGGCGTTGTCGGCCGTCAGCTCGCCCACCGTGTACGCGTGCGTGTCGCGGGCCAGGTACCAGCGCCCGTTGAAGGCGACGCTGCGGCGCTGGCCGTCGGCGATGCCCGCCAGCTCCTCCGGCAGCTCCGCCAGCGCGGCGTGGAAGGCGGCCTCCAGCTCGCCGACGTGGGCGGCCACTCGTGCCACGGCCTCCTCGGCCGTGGCGCCGTCCCGCTGGAGGATGGCGATGGAGTTGGGCTTGCCCTCGGCCTTCTCGCGTTCGAACGTCCTGATGTCGTTGGCCAGCCGCACGCAGGACGCGCCGAGGAGCGTGGCCCGTTCGACGGTCCCCCACGGGACGGGACGCGGGCCGCACAGGGCGACGGCGGCGGCCCACCAGGTGGGGTAGAGGATGGTGATCCTGCCGTTGGCCAGGTAGTCGTCGTACGCGGGCCACGGCTCGGTCCCGGACGACCAGGCGCGCTCGCGGGCCATGGCGGCCCCGGCGAGCCTCAGCTGGTCGGCGAGCACCTCGGTGTGGCCCCCGGCGCGGGCGTGGAAGCGGGCGGCCCAGCCCCGCCAGGCGCCCAGCACCTCCCCCACCGTCCCCGCGCCGCCGCCAGGGCCGTCGGAAGGGTCACCGGAGGGGCCGGCGAGTGCCGCCGGGAGGAGGGAGAAGAACGTTTCGAAGCCGGTGGACAGGCCGTCCGCGACCCCGTCGGCGAGGTCGTCCACCGCGAACAGGACGGCCGTCAGCGCCCCCAGCTCCGCGATCGTGCCGCGCGGCCCGTCAGGGAACGTCGCCGCCGCCGACAGGCAGCTGAACGCGAGCCGGCTGGCCGAGCTCTCCCCGTCCGCGTACAGCGCGGGGTACGCGCGCAGCGGCCCGGCGGCCTCCGGCACGGCGTCGAGGGCGGCACGCAGGACGCGCGCCCGGCTGTCCTCCGGCACGCCCGCGAGCCGGCCGGCGCCCTTCAGCAGCTTGTCCGCCAGCTCGTTGCGAATGCCGAAGTACGCCTGAGGGTCCGTGCCGGTCACGCGCGGCAGCCTAGCTGGGCGTATTGACAATTGACAAAAAGCCCCGACAAGTCCGGACCCGACAAGAACGGATATGTTGGTTCAAATCACCCCGGTAACTTGAGCCATGATCAGGCCCTTGCTAAGGTCCCGACATTGTCAGCGCTGGTATGCCACGGCACGTCCTGGTCGTCAGCCATTCGAATGACTTCGCAGGGTAGGTACTATGCGCCCCCGCAATTCACGTCTGCGGACCAAGGTCACGGCGTTGCTCCTTTCCCTGACAGCGCTCTGGGTCTTCGCGGCGTGGGTCACCCTGCGTGACGGCGTCAACCTGCTCTGGGTGTCGCAGATCGACTCCAGCGTGATCGACCCGAGCGAGCCGCTGCTCGTGGAGCTGCAGCGGGAGCGCCGGATGACGATGATCCGCCTGGGCAACCCCTCCTCCCGCACCCGCCAGGACCTCAAGACCCAGCGTCAGGCGGCCGACCGCGCGCGGACCGGCTTCACGACCGCCGCGCAGGCGTGGATCGTGGACTGGGCGCTGGACGACGACGGCATCGACCGTCTGAATAAAACGTTCAAGCGCCTGGAGGGCCTCGACAGCATCCGGCAGACCGTGGACGCCGGCCAGCTCACCCGCGCCCAGGCCGCCACCACGTACGACGAGATCATCGACTCCTTCTACGGCATGTACAGCCTCATCGGCGCCGTCGACGACCAGAGCATCGCCAAGGACGTCCGCACGCTGGCGATGCTCAGCAAGGCCCGCGAGCTGATCTCCCGCGAGGACGCGCTGCTGGCCGGCGCGATCGCCCAGGGGCGGCTGAACGTCGAGGAGAAGACGAAGTTCACCGAGACGGTGGGCGCCTGGCACGTCATGACCGAGCAGGCCGCCATCGACCTGCCCGACTCCGAGCGCCCCGGCTACGACGCGCTCATGCTGAGCAACGGCATCGTCCGCCTGCACAACCTGGAGACCCTGGTCGCCGAGTACGGCGGCGGCCGCGACGGCATCCCGTTCGGCGCCGACCAGTGGGCCTCGGCCACGGAGCGCGCGCTGGCGGAGTTCAACACGTTCGTCATCGGCGCGGGCGACCGCGTGGTGGAGCGGGCCACGCCCGTCAGCATCGGCGTCATCATCCGCCTGGTGCTGGCCGGCGGCCTCGGCCTCATCGCGGTCATCGCCTCGATCGCCCTGTCGATCTCCACGACCCGCCAGCTCCTCGCCCAGCTCCAGAAGCTGCGCGACGCGGCGCACGAGCTGGCCGACGAGCGGCTGCCCGGCGTCGTGGACCGCATCGGCCGCGGCGAGAGCGTCAACGTGGACGTCGAGGCGCCGGCCCTGAAGTTCGGCGACGACGAGGTCGGCCAGGTCGGTCGGGCGTTCAACACCGTGCAGCAGACCGCGCTGCGGGTCGCCGCCGAGCAGGCCGAGCTGCGCCGCAGCATCCGCGACATCCTGCTCAGCCTGGCCCGCCGCACGCAGGGCCTGGTCCACCGGCAGCTCACCGTCCTGGACGTGATGGAGCGCCGCGAGACCGACCCCGAGGAGCTGAAGGAGCTCTTCCGGCTGGACCACCTGGCGATCCGCATGCGGCGCAACGCCGAGAACCTCATCGTCCTGTCCGGCTCCTCCCCCGCCCGCACGTGGCGGCGGTCCGTGCCGATGGTGGACGTGGTCCGCGGCGCCCTGGCCGAGGTCGAGGACTACACCCGCGTCACCATCACCCCGATGGGCGACGTGGTGCTCGTCGGCCGGGCCGTCGGCGACGTCATTCACCTGCTCGCCGAGGTGATCGAGAACGCGGTGTCGTTCTCGCCGCCGTACACGACGGTCCAGGTCAGCGGCCAGCTCGTGGCCAACGGGTACGTGATCGAGGTCGAGGACCGGGGCCTGGGCATGAAGCCCGAGGACCTGGCGTCGGCCAACGAGCGCATCGCCGACCCGCCCGAGTTCCGCATCACCGGCACCGCCCGGCTCGGCCTCTACGTGGTCAGCCGGCTGGCCGAGCGCCACGGCATCCAGGTGGTGCTGAAGGCGTCCCCGTACGGCGGCACGACGGTCGTGGTGCTGCTGCCGCAGGAGCTCGTCCAGGCGGACGACACCCCGAAGCCGCCCGAGGACCTGCCGGCCACGCTGCCGCGCCGGCAGACCGGCCTGGCCACCGCGCCGCGGCCGGTGAACGGCGAGAACGTCCGCACGCTCAAGGTCGCCTCGAACCGCAGGGCGCTGACGCTGGAGCCGGACGAGCTGACCGACCTCCCCGAACCGAGGGAGCCGGCCGACCTCGGCCGTCCACGCAGGGTCCCGAACCATCGGAGGCCGGAGATGGAGCAGCCACCACGCGAACCGGAGCGGGCGCCCGAGGCGCCGGCCACGGACGGGCCGTCCGCGTCGGCGTTCACGCCCGGCGGCCTGCCCCTGCGGGTGCCCCAGGCGAACCTGGCGCCCGCCCTGAAGGAGGAACCACCGCCCGTGCGGGCGGTGGAGGAGCACGACGAAGACGAACGCTCCCCGGAGGAGATCCGGGCGATGATGGGATCCCTGCAGTCGGGCACGCGCCTGGGCAGGTCCGATGCGGCCCGACTCATGGGCGAGCAGCGACCGGGAGGCGACACGTGACACCGAGTTCCGGCACGGACCTCAACTGGCTGCTCGACGACCTGATCGGGCGCATCCCCGAGGCGGAGCACGCCATCGTGCTCTCCTCCGACGGTCTGCTCATGGCCTCCTCGGCGGCGCTGGAGCGCACCGACGGCGAGCACCTGTCCGCGGTGGCGTCGGGGCTGCAGAGCCTGGCCAAGGGCGTCTCCGAGCGGGTGGAGGGCGGCGCGATCAGGCAGACGGTGGTGGAGTGGCAGTCGCAGTTCCTCATCGTCACCAACGCGGGCCAGCGGGCCTGCCTGGCGGTCCTGTGCACGCGCCGCGCCGACATCGGGCTCGTGGCGTACGAGATGGCGATGCTGGTGGCGCGGGTCGGCCAGTACCTGACCTCGCCGGCGCGTGCCGGCGAGGCCGTGGCCGGGAGCGACAGGTGACGCCGCCGGAGGATCCCGTCGAGGAGCACTGGGTCGATCCGGAGATCATCCGGCCCTACGTGGTGACGCGTGGCCGCACCCGGCCCGCGCACGGCCGGTTCGACCTGATCTCGATGGCGCTCGCGGTGGGGCCGCTGCCGGGTCCGGATGCGGGGCTCGACCCCGAGCACCTGCGGATCCTCCAGCTTTGCCGCGAGCCCAAATCGGTGGCGGAGATCGCCGCACACCTGAACCTGCCCGCGGGCACGATCCGCGTGCTGCTCGGCGATCTCTTCGACAGGGAGCTCGTCTCGGCCCAGGAACCGCAATCCGAGGTGGACATGCGTGACGTGAGGATGTACAGGGCGGTGCTCGATGGTCTTCGGTCGCTCTGAGCGCCCGCGCCTTCCCACGGCGATCAAGATCCTGATCGCCGGGGGCTTCGGCGCCGGCAAGACGACGATGGTGGGCGCGGTGTCAGAGACCCGGCCGCTGCGGACCGAGGAGGTCCTGACCGACCGCGGCATCGGCGTCGACGACATCTCCGCGGTGGAGGCCAAGCGGACCACGACCGTGGCCATGGACTTCGGCCGGATCACGCTGTCCAACGACTACGTCCTGTACCTGTTCGGCACGCCCGGCCAGGAGCGGTTCTGGTTCGTCTGGGACGAGCTGGCCGAGGGCGCGCTGGGCGCGGTGATCCTGGCCGACACCCGGCGCCTGGCCGACTGCTTCCCCTCGGTGGACTACTTCGAGCGGCGCGGCACGCCGTTCGTGGTGGCGGTCAACTGCTTCGAGGGGGCGCAGACGTTCGAGCTGGACGAGGTGCGCATGGCGTTGCAGCTCGACCCGTCGATCCCGATCGTGATGTGCGACGCGCGCAAGCGCGACTCCAGCCGGGAGGTGCTCATCACGCTGGTGAAGCACTCGGCCCGGCTGCGCGCCGAGCCGGTCGGCACCTGACGCCCCCGCCCCATGGCGCAGGGCCCAGCCGGATGGCCGGGCCCTGCGTCGTTCGTGCGCCGGGTCAGTGCTCGGCGGCCTTCTCGGCGCCGACGCCGGTGAGCGAGCGGACCTCGATCTCGGCGTACTTGGCGGCGTTGTGCTCCTTGCTCAGCACGGTGCCGAGCCAGCCGCACAGGAAGCCGAGCGGGATCGAGATGATGCCCGGGTTGCTGAGCGGGAACCAGGCGAAGTCGGCGTCCTTGAACAGCGCGGTCGGCGACCCGGACACCACCGGCGAGAAGATCACCAGGATGAGCGCGGACACCAGGCCGCCGTAGATGGCGCTGACCGCGCCGGCGGTGTTGAACCTCTTCCAGAACAGGCTGTAGAGGATGGCCGGCAGGTTGCCGGAGGCGGCGACGGCGAAGGCCAGCGCCACCAGGAAGGCGACGTTCTGCCCCTGCGCCAGGATGCCGAGGCCGATCGAGACGGCGCCGATGACGAACGCGGAGATGCGGGCCACCAGCACCTCCTCGCGCTCGGAGACGTTGCCGCGCTTGAAGACGTGCGCGTACAGGTCGTGGGCGAAGCTGGAGGAGGAGGCCAGGGTGAGGCCCGCGACGACGGCCAGGATCGTGGCGAAGGCGACGGCGCCGATGAGCGCGAGCAGGATGGTGCCGCCCACCTCGCCGAGGAACGTCTCGCCGACGGCCTTGGCCAGCAGTGGGGCGGCCGTGTTGCCCGCCTTGTCGGCGGCGGCGATGGCCTTGCTGCCGACCAGGGCGGCGGCGCCGAAGCCGAGGACGAGCGTGAGCAGGTAGAACACGCCGATGATGCCGATGCCCCACAGCACGGACTTGCGGGCGTCCTTGGCGGTGGGCACGGTGTAGAAGCGGATGAGGATGTGCGGCAGGCCGGCCGTGCCCAGCACGAGCGCGAGGCCGAGGCTGATCAGGTCGATCTTGCCGGCCAGCCCCTGGGCCTCGGTGCCGTACTTCAGGCCGGGGATGAGGAAGTTGCCGCCCTTGCCGCTCTGGGTGGCGGCCTCGCCGAGCAGCGACGACAGGTTGAAGCCGTAGTGGCCGAGGACGAGGATCGTGATCAGCGCGGCGCCGCTCATGAGCAGCACGGCCTTGACGATCTGCACCCAGGTGGTGCCCTTCATGCCGCCGAACACCACGTACACGATCATCAGGGCGCCGACGCCGACGATCGTCAGCGCCTTGCCGGACGGCGAGGTGATGCCGAGCAGCAGGCCGACCAGGGCGCCCGCGCCGACCATCTGGGCGAGCAGGTAGAAGATGCTCACCGTGATCGTGGAGACGCCCGCGGCGGTGCGGACCGGGCGCGGGCTCATGCGGAAGGCCAGCACGTCGGCCATGGTGAACTTGCCGGAGTTGCGCATCAGCTCGGCGACCAGCAGCAGCGCCACCAGCCAGGCCACGAGGAAGCCGATCGAGTACAGGAACCCGTCGTACCCGGACAGGGCGATGATGCCGGCGATGCCGAGGAAGGAGGCGGCCGACATGTAGTCGCCGCCGATCGCCAGGCCGTTCTGCGCGCCGCTGAAGGACCGGCCGCCCGCGTAGTAGTCGGCGGCCGTCTTGGTCTGGCGGCTGGCCCAGAACGTGATGCCCAGGGTCAGCGCGACGAAGGCCAGGAAGAGCGTCGTGGCGAGCGCTTCGGAACTCATCGGGTCTTCTCCTCGACCTCGTGGCGGAGCTTGTCGGCGATCGGGTCGAGCTTCTTCTCGGCGTGCCGCGCGTACGCCCAGGCGATCCAGAACGTCGACACGAACTGGAGCAGACCGAAGACAAGGGCGACGTTGATGTTGCCGAACAACTTGATGCCCATGAAGTCGCGGGCGAAGCCGGACAGCACGACGTACAGCAGGTACCAGGTCAGGAACGCCACGGTCATCGGGAACGTCCAGCGGCGGAAGCGCCGCTTCAGGTCCTGGAACTCGCCGCTCGTCTGCATCTGCTCATAAACGGACGCGTCATGTTCTTGAGTCGTCATGGAGACCTCCACTGTGATGCGGATCACGCACACCGTAAGAGCGCAACCTATCCGTAGTGGAGGGCTCACAGGGGGTCGTTCGGCGAGCCGCCGCGGCACGGCGGCCAACCGTGCGGCGCTTGCGATGAAAGGTCCCATTCGCGCGACGAACGGTCGCCTCCCGGCCTCACCCCTTGACGGCGCCCGCGGTGAGCCCCTCCACGATGTAGCGCCGGATCACGGCGAAGAGCACCAGCGTCGGGATCACCGACACCACCGTCGCCGCGGCCATCGACCCCCAGTCGATGTCGTACTGGGTGATGAAGGAGTTCATCGCCACCGGGATCGTCTTGGCGTCCTCGCTGTCGATGAACGTGATGGCCAGGAACAGCTCGTTCCAGCACTGCACGAACGCGAAGATGAACGTCGCCGCGATGCCCGGCAGCATGACCGGGATCACCACGCGCACCATCGCCGCCAGCCGGGAGGCGCCGTCCACCTGCGCCGCCTCCTCCAGCGCGACCGGGATCCGCTCGTAGAAGCCGCGCATGATGATCGTGGAGAACGGCACCAGCATGGCGACGTACACGACCATGAGCCCCGCCAGGTGGTTGAGCAGGCCGAGGTCGGACATCAGCAGGTAGAGCGGCCCGAGCGCGATGAACAACGGGATCATCTGCGTGACGAGGAACGCCAGCATCAGCGCGCCCCGGCCGGGGAAGGAGAAGCGGGCCAGCGTGTAGCCGCCGAGCACCCCGATCGCGGTGACGGCCGCCGCCGCGGCCAGCGAGACGAGCAGGCTGTTGAGCAGGTACGCGCCGAAGTCGGCGAAGGAGAACAGGTCCGCGTAGTGCTCGAAGGTCACCTCGCCCGGCCAGTACCGCAGCGGCATGGCGAAGATCTCCGCCTTGGGCTTGAGCGAGGTGACGGTGATCCAGTACAGCGGGAACAGCGTGATCAGCAGCCAGACGGCCAGCACGGTCCCCTTGGCCAGGCGTCTCATCGGGACCTCTCGAATCGGGTGGCGTTCAGGTAGAAGACGCTGAAGGCGAGCAGCAGGCCGAGGACGAGCATCCCGACCGCCCCGGCGCGGCCGTAGTCGCCGCCGATGACCTGCTGGATGAGGAACGTGGTGATGATGTCGGTGCTGCCCGCCGGGCCGCCGCCGGTCATCGCGTAGATGAGGTCGGGGAAGTTGAGGATCCAGATGATCCGCAGCAGCACGATCAGCGCCAGCGTCGGGCGGATGTGCGGCAGCGTCACGTGCCAGAACTGCCGCAGCCGGGAGGCGCCGTCCACCGACGCCGCCTCGTACAGCTCGGCCGGCACCGACTGCAGCGCCGCCATGATCATGATGGCGAAGAACGTCACGCCGTACCAGACGTTGGCCACGATCACCGACGTCATCGCCCAGCCCGGCGTGGCCAGGAACCCGATCCGCTCGTCGATGATCCCGGCCTTCAGCAGCAGGTCGTTGACCACGCCGAACTGCCCGTTGAACATCCATCGCCACAGCAGCCCGATGAGGAAGCCGGACATCGCCCATGGGAAGAACACCCACGCCTGGTAGAGCCCGCGGCCCCGGAAGTGCCGGCGCAGCAGCAGCGCCAGACCGAAGCCGAGGAAGAACTGGAAGAACAGCGAGACCGCCACCCAGGTGCCGGTGTTGCGCAGCGCCGTCCAGAACCGGTCCTCCGCCAGCACCGCCCGGAAGTTGTCCAGCCCGACGAACGGCGTCGAGGTGATGTCGAACAGGTTGTAGCGCTGGAAGGCGATGACCGCGCCGCGGATCATCGGGTAGTACGTGAACAGCAGCACGAACACCGCGCCCGGCAGCAGGCACAGCGCGACGAACCTGGCCTTGCGCCCGGTGAAGGCGGGACGTGCGGCCTGTGCGGCCTGGCTCATGAGACCTTCTTCGCCTGGTCCGCCCAGAACGCGTCCCACGCCTTCAGCACCTCGGCGACGGTCTTCTTGCCGGTGATGAGCGCCTGGACGTCACGGTCGGAGTCGGTGATGAACTGGCTCCAGCCCGGGTAGTCGACCGGCCGGACCGTGATGACCTGCTTCGGGTCCTGCTGCGCCTCCAGGTACGCCTTCCACGCGCCCTGCGAGAACTGCGGGTCGCTCTGCGCCTGCCTGGAGATCGGGATGAGGGAGTTGCCCTTGGCGAAGGCGATGCTCTGCTTGGCCTCCGACAGGTACTGCACGAGCTTGACGGCCTCCTTCTGGTGCGTGCTGAAGGAGGTGACGCCCCAGCCGGCGTAGCCGACCGGCTGGAAGGCGTAGCCGGACGGGCCCTTCGGGATGGGGGCCGTGGACCACGCCTTGACCCCGCTCTCCTCGACCGTCTTGATGACCTCCGGGTCCTGGATGAGCATGCCGGTGACGCCGGAGGTGAAGCCCTGGACCATCTCGGGGTAACCCCAGGAGACCGAGTCGGGCGGCGACGCCTCCTTGAAGATCTTCACGTAGAGGTCGAGGGCCTGCGCGGCCTCGGGGGTCGAGAAGATCGTCCGCTTGTCCTTGAGGAAGAACGACTTCTGCGGGTCGAGGGCCTCGCCGTTGTACGCGCTGATCATCTGGACCGCGTAGTCGGCGCCGCCCTTGCCGCCCCGGAAGGAGTAGCCGAACCGGTCGCCGGAGGTCATCTTCTTGCCGGCCTCGTACAGCTCCTGCCAGGTCTTCGGCGGCTGGGCGAGGCCCCAGTCGGTGCGGTAGAACAGCGTGCGCTGGTAGAAGCCGTACGGGTAGAGGTAGGCCTTGCCGCCGACCTCCACGGCCTTCTTCTGGGCCAGCTCGGTCAGGTCGGACCAGCCGGCCCACTGCGTGGTGGGCAGCTCGGCCAGCCAGCCGTTGTTGGAGAAGGACTTGGCCGTGTGGTCACGGACCTCCAGCACGTCCAGGTCCTTCTTCGTCTGCAGGATCTGGGTGATCTTCTGGTCGGCGCTGTCCAGCGGGGGCGAGACGAGCTCCACCTCCACGCCCGGGTTCGCCTTCTCGAAGCCCTCGATCAAGGTCTTGATCAGCTTGGTCCGCTCCGGGCTGGTCAGGCTCTCGATCATGCGCAGCTTCACCTCCCCCGAGGAGGAGCCGGAGCCGCAGCCCGCGAGAAGGAGGGCCGTGGTCACGGCCACGGCCGAAGTGGACAAGAGGGGGGTTTTCATCGGTGCCTCCGCACGGTATGAGACAGCGCTGTCAGCGTGGTGGTTACGCTAGGCGACCGACCCCCTCCAGCGCCAGCCCCAGGTCCTTGATCAATGTGTCGGCCGGCTCCAGGCCCACCGACAGCCGTACGAGCCCGACGGGGATGCCCATGGTGGCCCGCACGCTCTCCTCGACCGACAGCGCCGGCGCGTTGACCAGGCTCTCGAAGCCGCCCCACGACACCCCGACGCGGAAGTGCCGCAGCAGGTCGATGAAGGCCCCGACCTCCTCGCGCGACTCGGTGTCGAGCTCCAGGCTGAACAGGCTGGAGAAGCCCGACATCTGCCGCGCGGCCAGCGCGTGCCCCGGGTGCGAGGGGAGCCCGGGGTGGTTGACGCGCCGCACGGCCGGATGGTCGTCGAGGAAGCTCGCCACCGCGAGCCCGCGCTCCTGGTGGGCGGCCATCCGCACGGGCAGCGTGCGCAGCCCCTTGATGACCTTGGCGGCGTCGTGCGGGGACATGGCGGCGCCGTAGAGCTGGTACTCGGTCAGCGCGAGCGGCCTGATCAGCCGCGACGGGCCGGCCACCACGCCGCCGACGAGGTCGCTGTGACCGCCCACGTACTTCGACAGCGAGGTGACCACCAGGTCGACACCCATGGTGATCGGCTTCTGGAAGATCGGGGTGGACCAGGTGTTGTCCATCACCGTCACCAGGCCGCGCTCGGCCGCCCAGGCCGTGACGGCGGGGATGTCGAAGACCTCGTAGCGCATGTAGGAGGGCGACTCGAAGTACAGTAGACGGGTGGTCTCTCTGATAGCGCTGTCACCACTGGCGAGATCGTCGACGTGCGTATGCGTGACGCCGAACTTCTCCAGGTAACGCAGGAACTGGGTGGTCGGCCCGTAGACCGCGCCCAGCACCAGCACGTGGTCGCCCGCCGACACCAGCGACGAGATCGTCGCCGAGATGGCGCCCATCCCGGAGGCGAAGCACTTGGCCCGCTCGGCCCGCTCCAGTGCCGCCAGTTTGCGCTGCGCGAGGTCCACGGTCGGGTTGGTGCCGCGCCAGTAGACGTAGCGCTCGTCCTCGTTCCTGATGGCCTCGCCGAGCTCGGCGGCGCTGGCGAAGGTGAACAGCGAGTTCTCGAACACCGGCGGGTTGACCGCGCCCAGCATCCACGGTTCGTCCTCGCCCAGCCGGCCACAGATCCATTCATCGTCCATGGGGGCACAGTAGTATGACAGCGCGCAAGCCCACCATGGAGGACGTCGCCCGAAAGGCGGGCGTCAGCCTGAAGACCGTCTCCCGGGTGGTCAACCAGGAGCCGCACGTCAGCCCCGTCCTCCAGCGCCGGGTGCAGGAGGCCATCAGCGCGCTCGGCTTCCGCCGCAACGAGGCCGCCGCCCGGCTGGCCCGCGGCGCCACCATGCTGACCATCGGCCTGATCATGGAGAACATCTCCAACGAGTTCTACTCGCGGCTGGCCAAGTCGGTCGAGGCGTCGGCGGCCGACCACGAGGCGCTGGTGGTCTTCGGCTCGTACGAGGAGCGGCCGGAGCGGGAGCGGATGCTGGTGGAGTCCATGTACGCCCGGGGCGTCGACTCGCTGATCATCGTGCCGTCGGCCGGCGACCACGGCTGGCTGGCCGAGCACGGCGGTCTGACCACGGTGTTCGTGGACCGGGTGCCGGACGGCCTGGAGCGGGCCGACGTGGTGCTGCTGGACGACGTCCGGGGCGGCCGGATGGCGACCGAGCACCTGCTGGCGCGCGGTCACCGGCGCATCGCGCTGATCTCCGACGACGAGGCGTTGAGCTCGGTCCACGCCCGCGCCACCGGCTACCGCGCCGCGCTGCGGGAGGGCGGTGCCGAGGTGGACGAGTCGCTGGTGGTGCGGGGCGTCTTCGACCCGTGGCGGGCCGGGCACGAGGTGGCGCGGCTGCTGGACCTGGCCGACCCGCCCACGGCGTTCTTCGCCACCAACAACCGGGCCGCCATCGGCATCATCCAGGCGCTGCGCGAGCGGCCCGAGCGCCCGGCGTACGTGGGGTTCGACGACTTCGCGCTGGCGGACGTGTTCGACCCGGGAGTGACGGTGGTGCGCTACGACGTGACCCGGCTGGGGCGCAGCGCCGTGGACCTGCTGCTGCGCCCGTCGGACACGCCCCGCCGGGTCAAGGTCCCGGTCGAGCTGGTCGCCCGCGGCTCCGGCGAGCGCCCCCCGCCGGCCCGCTGACCGGCTCCCGGCGGGGGGTGCTCCCGCCTGCCACGCGCCGGTCAGCGCGTGTCCTTCACGCGCCGGTCATGGCGGCGTGCAGGCGCAGGTACGGCTCGGCGTCCTTCGGCCGGTGCTGCCGCTGCAGCGTACGGCCGAGCAGGAGGCAGGCGTACCCCTCGGCCGGGTCGCGCTCCAGGACCAGCCGGAGCTGGGCCTCGGCCCGGCCGAGCTGGGCCGAGTGGTAGTAGGCGCGGGCCAGCAGCAGCCGGGCCCCCAGGTTGTCCGGCGCCGCCGCCACCACCTCGGCCAGGATGCGGGCGGCCCCGATGTAGTCCTTCGCGTCGAAGAACAGGCGGCCGCGCTCGTACTCCTCGGCCAGCGTCTCGATCGGCATGGTCACTCCTCTCCCGGGACGGGCCCGTCGGCGTGCGGGACGCGGTCGGCGGGGACGACGCCCAGGCGGCCGGCCTGGTAGTCCTCCATCGCCTGGATGATCTCGGCGCGGGTGTTCATCACGAAGGGGCCGTAGTGGACCACCGGCTCGCGGATGGGCTGCCCGCCGAGCAGCAGCACCTCCAGGTTCGGCTCGGCCTGCGGCTGGGCCGTGGCGGCCTCGACGGTGAGCGCGCCGCCCGGGCCGAAGACGGCGAGCTGCCCCTTCCGGACGGGCCTGCGCTCCGGCCCGGCGAAGCCCTGGCCCGCCAGCACGTACGCGAGGGCGTTGTAGCCGGGGTTCCACGGGAGCTCCAGCCGGGCGCCGGGGCTCACGGTCGCGTGCACCATCGTGATCGGGGTGAACGTGACGCCCGGACCGGCGTGCCCGTCCAGGTCGCCGGCGATCACGCGGAGCAGCGCGCCGCCGTCGGGCGAGGCGAGAAGCGCCGCCTGGCGGCCGCGGATGTCCTGGTAGCGGGGCAGATGGAACTTGTGGGCGCGGGGCAGGTTGACCCAGAGCTGGACGCCGTGGAACAGCCCGCCCGAGACCACGAGGTGCTCCGGGGGCTTCTCGATGTGCAGCAGCCCCGACCCGGCGGTCATCCACTGGGTGTCGCCGTCGGTGATCGTGCCGCCGCCGCCGTGGGAGTCCTGGTGCTCGAAGACGCCGTCGATGATGTAGGTGACGGTCTCGAAGCCGCGGTGCGGGTGCCAGGGGGTGCCCTTGGGCTCCCCGGGCGCGTACTCGACCTCGCCCATCTGGTCCATGTGGATGAACGGGTCCAGCAGCGACTGCGGCACGCCGGCGAACGCCCGGCGCACCGGGAAGCCCTCGCCCTCGAACCCGCTGGGCGCGGTGATCACCGAGCGCACGGGCCGCCGTCCGGCGAGAGCCGGGTCGGGTACGGCGACGCGGGGCAGGGTCAGGGTGTCGGCGGTGATGGCGGGCATGTCCCACCTCCCATTTGATTGAAACTTCAACCTGTTGCCCGCCTCAACACCCGGCCCCCGCCGCGCATTCCCGCCCGCTCCCCGCCCGCTCCCTGTCCGCTCACCGTCCGCCGGAGATCACGAGGAGCGGGGCCGCCAGTCGCCGCGGTCCAGGTTGAGGTCCTCGGGTGTGTGCAGGCGCACCATCGTCCTGGCCACGCCCGGCGGCACCCGGTGCGGCGTGAGGAAGGACACGGCCACCATCACCACGAACGCGATCGGCACCGTCCACGCCGCCGGCTGGGCGAGCAGCGCGTTCGCCGGCCCCTCGTACGGGCCGCCGACGATCGTGACGAGCACCGCCGCGCAGGCCAGCCCGCCCCCCACGAACAGCCCCGCGAGCGCTCCCGTGGTGCTGAGCCGCCGCCACCAGATGCCGAGCACCAGCAGCGGGCAGAACGACGACGCGGCCACCGCGAACGCCAGCCCCACCACGTCCGCCACCGGCAGCGCCCGGGCCTGGAGCGCCAGCCCGAGGGGCACGGCGACCGCCATGAGCGTCGCGATGCGGAACGAGCGCACCCCGCCCTTGAGCAGGTCCTGCGCGATGACCCCGGCCACCGACACGGTCAGGCCGGACGAGGTGGACAGGAACGCGGCGAACGCCCCCGCCGTGACCAGCGCGGTCAGCAGCTCGCCGAGCGTGCCGCCGACCATCCGGCCGGGCAGGGTGAGCACGACGGCGTCGGTGCGGACCAGGTCGGGCGCGTACAGCCGGCCGAGCCAGCCGTACAGGGCGGGCAGCAGGTAGAAGGCGCCGAGCAGCGACAGCACGACGAGCGTGGTGCGGCGCGCGGCCCGCCCGTCGGGGTTGGTGTAGAAGCGCACGAGCACGTGCGGCAGGCCCATGGTGCCGAGGAACGTGGCCAGGATCAGTGAGTACGTCGAGTACAGCGCGTACTCCTTGCCGCCGGCCAGCGGCACCTGCCAGGTGGCGGCGTCCTGCGGGCTCAGGCCGGGCGCGCCGCCGGCCCGCCACGCCATGAGCAGGAACACCAGCGGCACGGCCAGCGCCGTCAGCTTCAGCCAGTACTGGAACGCCTGCACGAAGGTGATCGACCGCATGCCTCCGGACAGCACGTTGACCGCGACGACCACGGCCACGAGCAGCCCGCCCGCCCAGTGCGGCGCCCCGGTGATCTCCCTCAGCACCAGGCCGGCGCTCTGGAACTGCGGCATCAGGTACAGCCAGCCGATGAGCACGACGAGCACGCTCGCGGCGCGGCGCACGGTCATCGACTCCAGCCGCGCCTCGGCGAAGTCCGGCAGCGTGTACGCCCCGGAGCGGCGCAGCGGGGCGGACACCAGCACGAGCAGCACGAGGTAGCCGCCGGTCCAGCCCACCGGCAGCCACAGCATGTCGGCGCCGAACGACAGGATCAGCCCGGCCACCCCCAGGAAGGAGGCGGCCGACAGGTACTCGCCGCCGATGGCGGAGGCGTTCCAGAGCGGGCTGACCGTGCGCGAGGCGACGTAGAAGTCGGAGGTGGTGCGCGAGACGCGGATGCCGAACGCGCCGATGAGCACCGCCGCCACGACGACGATCAGGACGGCGGTGAGGCTCACGGGCGTTCGACCAGGTCGGCGAAGTGGCGTTCGTTGCGCTCGGCCTGGCGCACGTACAGCCAGGCGCCGATCACGAACGCCGGGTAGATGAGGCCGGCGAGCACCGCCCACGGCAGGGGGACGCCCAGCAGCTCGGCCTCGCGCAGCCGCGGGATCAGCAGGAACAGCAGCGGCAGGCCGCACACCACGCAGCCCAGCACGGTGCAGACGAACATCGCCAGCCGGAACTGGGTGCGCAGCAGCGAGCGCATGTAGACCTCGCCGAGGTGGGTCTGCTCGTCGATCTCCCGGGTGGCCGGGTAGCGGGGCCGGCGCGCGGCGGCGGTCCGCGGGCTGGTCACGGCCACCCGCCGCGGCGGCTCGTCCGGCGGTCTCTGCGCGCGGCGGCTCATTCCGGACGTCCTCTGCGGGCGCGGCGGACGAGCAGGTCGCGCAGCTCGCGCGTGTGGCGACGGCTGACCGGGATCTCCGTCTCCCCCACCCGGACCGTGCAGCGTCCCGAGTCGATGTGCAGCTCCTCGATGTGCTTGACCGCCACCAGGTGGCTGCGATGCACGCGGACGAACCCCGCCGAGGCCCAGCGCTCCTCCAGCGTGGCCAGCGGGATGCGCACCAGGTGGCTGCCGGTGGGCGTGTGCAGGCGGGCGTAGTCGCCGTGCGCCTCCACGTAGACGACGTCGGCGCTGGAGACGAACCGGGTCACGCCGCCCAGCTCGACCGGGATCGTGTCGGACTCGCCGCCCTCGACCGGCACCTCCGCCGAGACCGCGACCCGCCGGATCGCCTCGGCCAGCCGTTCGGGGCGCACCGGTTTGAGCAGGTAGTCCTCCGCCTTGATCTCGAACGCCTCGATGGCGTGCTCCTCGTACGCGGTCACGAACACCACGCGCGGCGGGTTGGCGAAGCGCGACAGCAGCCGGCCCAGCACGACGCCGTCGAGTCCGCGCATCCGGATGTCGAGGAACACCGCGTCGATCGGCCGGCCCTCGGCGATGGCGCGGTCCAGCAGCCGCAGGGCCGCGGCGCCGTCACGGGCGGTCGCCACCTCGCCGATGCGGGGGTCGGCGCGCAGCAGGTACGACAGGTCCTCCAGGGCGGGCAGCTCGTCGTCGACCGCGAGGACCCTGAGTTGCGCCATAGACATGGATGAAACCGACATCCAACGGCGCGGTCAACGGGCCGAGACGCCCGGGTGATACTTCGGCAACCTCACGTTGACCTTCGTGCCCGCTCCCGCGCCGGTCTCCACGACGAGCCCGTACTCGTCCCCGTACACCTGGCGCAGCCGCTCGTCCACGTTGGCCAGCCCGACACCGCCCGACGGGGCGATCTCACCGGCGAGGATGCGGCGCAGCCGCTCGGGTTCCATGCCGAGGCCGTCGTCCTCGACGCTGATGCGGCATTCGGCGCCGCCGTCCTCGGCCACGATGACGATGCGGCCGACGCCGTTGCGGCTCTCCAGGCCGTGGCGGACGGCGTTCTCGACGAGCGGCTGCAGGCACAGGAACGGCACGGCCACGGGCAGCACCTCGGGGGCGATGCGCAGCGTCACCTGGAGCTGGTCGCCGAACCGGGCGCGTTCGAGGGTGAGGTAGCGGTCGATCGAGCGCAGCTCCTCGGCCAGCGTGGTGAACTCGCCGTGCCGCCGGAAGGAGTAGCGGGTGAAGTCGGCGAACTCCAGCAGCAGCTCGCGCGCCCGCTCGGGATCGGTGCGGACGAACGAGGCGATGGTGGTCAGCGAGTTGTAGATGAAGTGCGGCGAGATCTGCGCGCGCAGCGCCCGCACCTCGGCCTCCATGAGCAGCGTGCGCGAGCGGTCCAGCTCGGCGAGCTCCAACTGCGAGTCGACCCAGCCGGCCACCTCCTGGGCGGCCTTGACCAGGCCCGCAGAGGCGTGGGGGCCGTAGGCGGCCAGCGTGCCGACGACCCGGTCGTCGGTGGTGAGCGGCACGACCACGGCGTGCCGGACGGGGCACTCCAGCAGGTCGCAGTCCACGGCCAGCACCTGTGTCCGGCCGTCCTTCAGCGTCGCCCGCGCCTGCTCGAACGCCTGCCCGGCGTGGTGCTCGCCCGCGCCGTCGTACACGAGCAGCCGCTCGCCGTCGGTGATGGCGAGGGCGGAGGAGCCGAGCAGCGCCCGCAGGTGCCGCGAGGCCCGCTCGGCGCCGTCGGCGGTCAGCCCGGCCCGCAGCGGCGGGCCGGCGAGGGAGGCGGTGTGCAGCGTCTCGAACGTGGCCCGCTCGGCCGGGCTGGTGCCCAGCTCCCGGCGGCCGCGCATGACCCGCCACAGGACGAGCGCGGGCACGCCCACGAGCCCGGCCGCCACGGCGACGCCGACGAGGTACTCCACACCGCGCGAGCCTACTCGGCGGCCCCGGCGGCCTCTCCTTGGGCGAGCGCCTTGGCGATGGCTTCGGCGTACGCGCGGGCCTCGTCGTCGGAGTCGTACCGCGTGCGCGGCCAGAAGAAGCCGCGCAGGCCGTCCTTGCGGTTGCGCGGCACCACGTGGACGTGCAGGTGCGGCACGCTCTGGCTGACGTGGTTGTTCATCGCGACGAACGTGCCGGCGGCCTCCATGGCCTCCTCCACGGCACGCGCCACGGCCTGGACCCGCGCGAAGAACGGCCCCACGTCGGCGGCGGGCAGGTCGGCGAGCGTCTCGACGTGCCGCCGGGGCACCACCAGCACGTGGCCCTTGAACAGCGGCCTCGCGTCGAGGAAGGAGACGGCCACCTCGTCGGAGTGGACGACGAACGCGGGCCGCTCCCCCGCGACGATCTCGCAGAACAGGTCGGTGCTCACCGGCCGACCCTACCCGGCGGCCCGGCTCTCGTCGCCGCCTGCGCGGGGGCGGTCGCGGAAGGCGGTCCAGCTCGTCATGTTCGGCGCCGACCAGGTCTCGGGCGCGCGCAGGAACCGCTCGCCGGCGAAGCCGGCCAGCCACTCGGGCACCTCGCTCACCTTGCCGCCCCGGCAGTGGTAGACCAGCGCCCCCTCCCGCTGCCCCATCGCCATCCACGGCAGCCACGGCGACACCCGGCACCAGGAGAAGTGGCTCGGCACGTCCGGCGCGCCAGCGTCCAGGTCGGCGGCGCGGGAGAAGAACTGGAACAGCTCCATCGCCCGGTACGTGTCGCCCGCCGAGTGGTCGGGGAAGTCGGCGACCGGCAGCGGCGACGGATAGGCCAGGCGCACGTCCACGTGGTGGACCACCTGGTCGCCGACCCGGGTGAACGGCACGGGCCGGTCGCCGAGCGGCTGGTTGACCGGGTCGTTGAAGACGTGCATCACCTCGACGGCCGCGCCGGTGAACGGGTTGTCCCAGGTGGTGAGGACCTCCCGGGTGACCGGGTCGAGGTAGGCGGCGGCCTCCCGGGTCAGCAGCCGCCAGCCGCCGCTGTCGTCGCGCTCGGCGCGGGCCACGTTGAGACCCTCGAAGCCGAACAGGTGGTGCGGGCCGTCGTCGCGCCGCCAGCCGTACACGTCGCCGGTCCACCACGAGATCGTCTCGGCGCCGTCCGCCGCGGCGCGCACCCGTACGAAGTCCCTGCCGTAGTCCATCCCCGCAGCCTGCCCGACCCGAATCGTTTCGATCAAGAACGGATCTTGGACCGCCTCCCCCGGCCCCGGATCAGCGCGGGGACACGGTCAGGTCGAAGATCGCCTCGCCGGACCGCAGGCGGCTCTCCTCGGTCGGGGGCGTCGTCGCGCCGCCGCAACGCCAGCAGTCGTACAGCCTGATGGTGGTGGCGCCGGGCCGCTTGGCGTTGAAGACGAAGTAGGTGACGCTCTGCGAATCCTCGCGCCGCGCCTCCTTGCTGATGAACGAGGCGACCGCGGCGTCGGGCAGCGCCTCCAGGGACCAGCTGTCGCCCGCGGACCGGCTGTCGGGCACCGCCAGCGAGAACCGCTGGCCGGAGTGCAGCTCGACCGGGACGGTGGCGCCCTTGGCGCCCTTGACGACCACGCCGAGATCGCTGACCGCCGCCCCGCCGCCGCATCCGGCGGTCACGGCGGCGATCAGCAGCACGGACGCGATGCCTGCTCGCCGACGCCTCACTCAGGCAGATTATCGGGCTCCGGCTCGTCCCGCGGCTCGGCGTACGGCTCGCGTCCCACGGGACTTCCCTCGGCGATGGCGCGCTCCCGCATCAGCTCGGCGTCGAGCTCCGCGCCGAACAGCAGCGCCATGTTCGACAGCCACAGCCAGATGAGGAACACCACGACCGCGGCGAGGGTGCCGTACGTCTTGTTGTAGGAGCCGAAGTGGCTCGCGTACAGGGCGAACCCGGCCGAGACGATCACCCAGAGGACGACCGCCACCAGCCCGCCGGGGCTGATCCAGCGCACGCCCGGCTGGCGCACGTTGGGCGCCGCCCAGTAGAGCACCATGATCAGGCCGGCCGCGATCAGCGCCAGGACGGGCCACTTCGCGATGTTCCAGGTGGTCACCACCACGTCGCCCAGGCCCAGCGCCCGGCCCGCCAGGTCGGCGAGGCGGCCGGTGAGCGTCACCGCGATCGCGCCGACCGCGAGCAGCACGGTCACGAGGACGGTGAGGCCGATCCGGAGCGGGGTCGTCTTCCAGAACGGCCGGCCCTCCTCGATGTCGTAGATGGCGTTGCAGGCCCGGATGAAGGCCGCGATGTACCCGGAGGCCGACCACAGGGCGACGGCCAGGCCGACGAGGGCGAACACGCTCGCCGACCCGACCCGCTGCACGCCCGCGACACCCTGCTGGAGCAGGTCGCGCACCTCCGCGGGGGCCAGCACCGCGAGGTTCCCGACGATCACCGCCGTGTCGTCCCGGCCGAGCAGCCCGAACAGCGACACCAGCACGATCATCGCGGGGAAGATCGACAGCACCGCGTAGTAGGTGAGGGCGGCCGCGAGGTCCTGGACGTTGTCGTCCTTGAACTCGATGAACGTGCGCTTCAGCACGCTCCACCAGGCCCTGCGCGGGAAGTCGGCGGGGCGCTCGGGAACGCCCGGCCGAGCCTCCTCCTCCCGCCGCGCCCGCTGGGCCACCTGCGCCTGCGGGACCTCCTGTTCCTTGCCGCTCACCTGTGCCTGGTGCGCCTCATGGCGCGGCGCAGCACGAACACGGCCACCGTGCCGGCCGCGGCCAGCACGAGCAGCGCGGGCCGCCTGCGGGCCTGCTTGGTGACCTTGTCGGCCACGTCCTTGACCTGGTCGGGCGTCACCTCGCGGACCTTGTCCGTGACCGTGCCCGCCATCTCGCCGGCCTTGTGCGTGACCGTCCCCGTGACTTCCCCGGCCTTGTGCGTGACCGTGCCGGCCATCTCGCCGGCCCTGGCCTTGGCGCTGCCGGCCATCTCACCGGCGCGGTGCTTCACGTCCGCCTTGTGCGCCAGCTCGGCCACGGTGTGGCCCAGCTGCCCGCGGGTCTCCTCGATACGTCTGCGCACTTGCTCCTCCTCGTCGTCCTCACCACCAACGCCGTGACGCGCCGGGCGCGCCTCGCGCGCGCGTCCGGCGCCGGCCCTCCGGCCGGTGTCCGCGGCGGTGCTCGCGCCCGGCCCGGCCCCGTGCCTGGCCTCGGCCGTCACCTGCTGGGGGCCCTGGGAGCGGGCCTCGCCCTCGCGTTCCTCCACAGCCGCCGTGCGGTCGTCCTCCACCAGGGGCTCGGGGTCGAACCTCTCGTGCTCCGCCCGGTCCGCCTCGGCCTTGAGCGCGTTCTCCGCCGCGCCCTCCCGGGTCTGGGGCACGTTGATCGACTCCTCGTCGGTCGGCATGCCCACGGTCACCCTGTGGGCGCCGACGTTCCCGGCGTGCTGCTCGCTGTATCCGGGGTCCGTCTCGCTCATCGCCGCACCTTCCCCTTGACCACGTCGATGTCGGTCTTCACGCTCTCGATGGCCTCGCTGGGCACCGGAGGCGTGGCCCGTTCCACCTGCTTCTTGCCGACCAGGCCGACGACGGCCGCGATGACGAACAGCGCGCCCGCCACCACCGCGGTGGCCGCCCATGCCGGCATGACCAGCGCCAGGAGCAGCGCGACCGCGGCGACCAGCGTCGCGCCGCCGAGGAACGCGAGCATGCCCGCGGCGCCGAACAGGCCCGCGCCGAACCCGGCGTGCCTGCCCTTCTCGGTCAGCTCCAGCCGGGCCAGCCGCAGCTCGTCCTTGACGAGCCGGGTGACCTGATCGGACAGGTCGTTGACCAGTCTGTGGGTCTCGTTCACGTCGTCGCCTCCTCTGACGTGGAAGGCGACTACCCAGCGAATCGCCCTTCTATCACGGGGCTCGCGCCACGGCGCGGACGACGGCACGACTGATCGCGGGGCCGCGGACGATCGACGGCGGCCCCGCCGTCCTGGCGGGCCGTCAGCGCTCGGCTACGGCCCGCAGACCGTCAGCGCCTGGCCGCGGCCTTGAGAAGGTGGCCGAGGAGGGACACGACCGGCGACTTGGGAACCTCGCACCAGTCGGCCGGGCGCTTCGGCTCGCTCCACGGCGACGGGAGTTCGCACGAGGGAGCCTGCGGCTTGGGCCGCTCACACCACGATCCCGGAGGGTTCATGATTTCACTGTACAACTCGGGCCCCGTCGCGACGTAAGCAGTCGCTTACAGCTTGGTGGCGGCCTGCGGCTGCGGTGACGGCCTGCGGCTAGGCGTCGATGGGGCCCGGGAGCCAGCCGGTGCGCTGCGCCCAGGCGTCGGCCCGCCGCGCGATCTCCCACACGAACGCGTCCTTCGCCTCGACGTAGGCCGCCCGGTCCTCCCGGCACTCCGCCGCGCACCGCCGCTTCACCCTCGCGTACTCGGCGGCATCCCCCGGATGGCGCCGCAGGAAGTCGCGCAACAGCAGCGCGAACTGCTCGGAGAAGCTGCCCAGCCGCCGCACGTGCACGTGGGTGCGGCGCGAGCCCGGAGGCTCCCGGAAGTAGCGCTTGGTCCGCTCGGGGTTGCCGGGCCGGAACACCAGGCCGAGCTCTTCCTCCAGCGGCGCCCGGTAGGCGTCCGGCGGCTCGAACGAGCGGACCGAGATCTGGACGTCGATCACCGGTTTGGCGGCGAGCCCCGGCACGGAGGTGGAGCCGATGTGGTCGATCCGCACGGCCACGTCGCCCAGCGCGCCGCGCAGGCGGGCGCCCAGGCGGGCGAACTCCTCCGGCCACGCCGGGTCGTACTCCTCGATCACCACCGGCTCACTCATGCCGCCGATCCTGCCACGGCTTCCGTCCTCCTTTGGCGGTGAAGGCCGCCTTTGGTGGTGAAGGTCAGCAGTCCGTCAGGGTGGTGCGCCACACCTCGTCCAGGGCCATCTGGATGGCGCCGGTGAGCACCGCGTTCGCGGCCAGTTCCGACAACTCCACGCTCGGCCGCGTACACCGAGGTGGGCGCGGCGACGGCAGGAACTGGGCGGTGGTCGGGTCGGCCGTGGTCCCGGGCGCCGGGGCGACGCTCGACGTCGGCCTGTTCGCCAGCGCGGCCAACCGCCACACCGGCCAGGAGGCGATCGCCGTGCTGACCGATCCCGCGCCGGCCCCCTCGACCGCGCGCGACGCCGGACGGGACACGCTGCAGAGCCTCCGCAAGCCGGTCACGGCGCTGAGCTGGGAGCCGAACCGGGGCCCCGAGTACGCCAACGACGGCAACCGGGCCAACTCGCCCTACTTCTCCAGCCAGATGACCTGGGACACCACCTGGTGGAAGGTCGATCTGGGGAAGGTCGACGACATCTCCCGCGTCGACGTCCGTACCTACGTCGGGGGCGGGCGCTATTACGAGTACCGGCTGGAGGGCAGCCTCGACGGCGCGACCTGGTACCCCCTCGGCGGCCGCCGCGGCCCCCGAGCCGCGACCGACGCGGGGGACACGATGACCACCGAGGCGAAGGCCCGCTACGTGCGGGTGGTCGGCACCCACAACACCGCCAACCTGGCGTTCCACCTCACGGAGGTCAGCGTGTACGGCACGCCGGCGCCCTGACCCGCCACCGGCACCGGCGTTCGACCGGGTGAGGTGAACCTGTGACGGGCTGATCAGCGCGGCACGAACGCGCCGGCGAGCGCGGCGGCCAGCGTCACCCGGGCGGCCTGGTCGGCGGTGGTCTCGTCCACCGGATCGCCCGTGACGAGCAACCGCAGGTAGACCGGCGCGGCGAGGGTCTTGAGGACCTCACCCGGGTCGGTGCCCGCGGGCAGCTCGCCCCGCTCGACCGCGCGCCTCACCACGGGCTCGGCCCTGGTCAGCCGGTCGCGGAAGACGTGCCCGCCCGCGGCGGCGATCTCCGGCAGGCCGGCCGCCCCGGTGAACATCGCGGCCAGGACGGCCCGCCCGGTCGGGCTGGTGTACGACTGGACGAGCGAGCGGGCCAGCGCCCGCAGGTCGCCCTCGATCGTCCCGGTGTCGGGGACGGGCACGTCCACCGCCAGGTGCTCGGCGAGGGCGTCGACGAGCAGGCTCTCCCGGTCCTTCCAGCGCCGGTACACCGTCGTCTTGTGGACCCCGGCCCGCTGGGCGACGCCCTCGACGGTCAGCGCGGCGTACCCCTTGTCCACGAGTTCGGCGAGCGTGGCGGCGTGGACCGCCTCGCGCACCTTGGCGCCGCGGCCGACCGGGCGGGGGGCGGGACGGGGAGACTCCATTGCAACTCCAAGTTGCGATACGGGACGGCGATTGGGCAGGATGAATCTATCGCAACTTCAAGTTGCGATACCGGTTTCCCGCACTCCCCCGAGGTGGCAGTCATGCGTACCCCTCCCCCGTGGACCTTCGACGCCATGGCCGACCAGTCCGGCCGCGTGGCCGTCGTGACCGGCGCGAACAGCGGCATCGGCTACGTCACGGCCCGCGAGCTGGCCCGCCGCGGCGCCCACGTCGTCCTGGCCTGCCGCGACCCCGGCCGCGGCCGGGCCGCGCTCGACCGCATGCGGGGCGAGGCGCCGGACGCCCGCCTGGAGCTGCGCCGCGTGGACCTGTCCAGCCTGGCCTCCATCCGGGCGTTCGCGGCCGCCTGGGACCACGACCGGCTCGACCTGCTGGTCAACAACGCCGGGATCGCCATGGTGCCGTTCGCCCGGACCGAGGACGGGTTCGAGTCGCAGTTCGGGGTCAACCACCTCGGCACGTTCGCCCTGACCGGCCTGCTCCTGCCCCACCTGATCGCCGCGCCCGACCCGCGCGTGGTCACGGTCAGCAGCGAGGGGCAGCGCTTCGCCCGCTTCGACCTCGGCAACCTCAACGCCGAGCGCCGCTACCGCGCGGCGTTCGCCTACGTGCAGGCGAAGCGGGCGAACCTCTACTTCGCGATGGAGCTGCAGCGCCGGGCCGACGCGGCCGGGCTGGCGCTGCGCAGCTTGGCCGTGGCTCCCGGGCTGACCCGCACCAACGTGCTCACCGGCGGCGCCAACGGCGCCCGGGGCAGGCTGTACGCGAGCCTCACCGGCCTGCTCGTGCGCGCGGCCTTCCGTCCCACGCCGGAGGGCGCCAAGACCTCCTTGTACGCGGCCACGGCCCCCGGCCTGCCCGGAGGGCGGTACATCGTCCCCGACGGGTTCCTGCAGCTACGGGGCGAGCCCACGCACCGCACCCGCGAGCGCGCCGTCCGCGACGTCGTCACGGCCGGGCGGCTGTGGCGGCTGTCCGAACGCCTCACCGGCGTCACGTACCGCCTGCCCGCCCCCGGGTGAGGCGTCCAGACGAGGCCGGCTCGCCGGGTGAGGCGTTCAGACGAGGCCGGCTCGCCGGGCGACGGCCTCGACGTGTCCGCCGAGCAGGCCGAGCAGGTCGGCCGGCTCGGGGTCCTCGGCGCGCAGGTGGGCCACGGCGGTCAGGGCGGTCATCGCCACGTCCAGGAGCTCGTACTCGAGCTCCTGCCGGGTGGCGGAGCGGCCCTTGCGGGGATTCTGGCCGGTGACGCCCACCAGTGCGTTGATCGCTTCGCCGGCCTCCTCGGCGACCTTGGCGACCCTGCCCCACAGCAGCGCCTCGGGGTCACGGTGCAGGTTGTCCGGCGACTGGTCGATCCAGGCGGAGACCGCGTGGACGAGCGCGTTGGTCCGATCGGGATTCATCGAGCGGCACTCTACCGGCATGGTCGCGGAGGCGGTGATCATGGATGATGTCCGGGTGGTGAGGATCGAGACACCGTACGGGCCCTGGGAGCCGGCGCCGCTGCACGAGGTCGTCACGCTGCTGCGCGGGTCGGCGGCGCCGTGGTGGGTGGCGGGCGGGTACGCGGTCGAGCTGGCCGTGGGACGCGCGTACCGCGAGCATGGGGATGTGGACATCGCGCTGCTGCGCCGGGACCAGCTCGCGGTGCGGCGGCTGCTGGACGGCTGGGACGTCCGCGTCGCGGGCATGGACGCGTCCTTTCCGCCATGGCCGGTCGACGAGGTGCTGCCGGTGGAGGCGCATGACATCTGGGTGCGGGAGCATCCGGACGGGCCATGGCGATTCCAGCTCATGCTGGACGAGGCGGACGGCGACGAGTGGGTCTTCCGGCGTGATCCCCGGGTCCGCCGCCCGCTCGCCGGGCTGACCGTCGAGGAGGACGGCTTCCACCGGCTGACCCCGGAGGTGCAACTGCTCTACAAGGCCAGGGGCTTGCGGCCCAAGGACGAGGCCGACTTCGAGGCGGTCCTGCCGGTGCTGACGGCCGCGCAGAGGCGCTGGCTGGACGAGGCGCTGGGGATCGAGCACCCGGCGCATCCCTGGCGCGAACGCCTGCGCGGCTAGCTCCCCGTCCGCCGGGCTCCTGTCCGTGTGTTCCGTACCGGAGGATCAGGCGGCGCGGCCGGCCTTGAGCGCGGCGGCGGCCTCGACGACGCGGCGGCCCTGGTGGCGGGCCGCCTCCAGGGTCACCTCGCTGGGCGCGCCGTCGCCGACCACGTGGGAGGTCCCGTAGGGGTTGCCGGTCTGGAACTGGACGGGGTCGGTGTAGCCGGGGGGCACGATGATGCCGCCCCAGTGGTAGAAGGTGTTGCTCAGGGCCAGGATGGTGGACTCCTGCCCGCCGTGGGCGGTGTTGGAGGCGGTGAAGGCCGAGTACACCTTGTCGGCGAGCTGCCCCTGGAACCACAGGGCGCCGGTGGTGTCGATGAACGCCCGGAGCTGGCTGGCCGGGTTGCCGAAGCGGGTCGGGGTGCCGAACAGCACGGCGTCGGCCCAGGCCAGGTCGTCCAGCGTGGCCTCGGCGACGTCGGCGGTGTCCTGGAGGTGGCGGCCCCACTCGGGCCTGGAGCCGATCGCCTCCGGCGGGGCGGTCTCGGCGACCTTGCGCAGCCGCACGTGCGCGCCGGCCTTCTCCGCGCCCTCGGCGACCGCCTGGGCCAGGGCGTGCACGGTGCCGGTGGAGCTGTAGTAGATGACCGCGACGTTCACGGTTTCCATGGTCGTTCTCCTTGTTTCCTCACATGCGGTTCGTCGGTACGACGACGTAGCCCTCCGGAATGTGAGGCGGCGTCCCGCGCGACGTCGAGAAGGCCGTCCAGGAGCGGGACCCGGCGTTCGGTGTGGTCGTCGGTCGCGATGACGGCCACGCTCAGGTCCAGGTCGGGCACGCGGGCGTGCAGGGCACGCAGGCCCGTCCAGCCTCCGCCGTGCCGGTAGACACGATGCCCGGCGTGCGACCGGACGCCGATGCCCCAGGCGTAGTCGATCGGCGTTCCGTCGTCGAGGCGTCCAGGGGTCTGCATGAGCGCCGAGACGCCGAGTTCGTCGGCGTTGAGCGCCTGGCCCCATCGCAGCAGGTCGCCGAGAGTCGTCCACACCCCTCCGTCGCCCAGGGACAACGGCGCGGGACGAGGACGGGCGAGCGGCGCGGCACCCGGCGGCATGGGCTCAGGACCGGGCCAGTAGCGGGTGTCCGCCATCGCCAGCGGGGCGAACAGGTGGCGCTGGGCGAAGCCGGGCAGCGGCATGTCCGCCGCCCGTTCCACCGCCGCGGCCAGGCAGAGGTATCCGGCGTTGGAGTAGACGTACTCGGTGCCCGGCCGGCCGGCCAGGGCGGGGAACCGGGTGAGCGCCTGGATGACGCCCGGAGTGGTCCGGTCGGCGTCGCGGGCGAGGAGGGCGTCGACCGCGGAGTCGGCGGGGAGGGCCGCCGTGTGATGGACGAGGTGCCGGAGCCGGACGGCGCCCGCCCAGGCGGGCAGCTCGGGCAGCCGGTGCGACAGCGGCGATTCCATGTCCAGGACGCCGCGCCGGACGAGCAGCGCCGCGCAGGCCGCGGTCATCTGCTTCGACAGCGACGCCGCGTAGACGAGCGTGGCGGCGGTCATGGGTTCACCGGTGGATGTCAGCCCTTGGGCCAGGTGGACGGGTGGCGCGCCGCGTCGCCGTATCCCGGCGACGAGCGGTTCGTCACTGCGGTAGCCGGCTTCGGAGACGAGGGCCGTCATTCGTCGGTGCAACGGGGACATGAGGTGATCTTTCCGTCTTACGATCACCTCCATGGCCGCGATCGTGCGCACAGAACGAGCGGAGCGGGTTTTCGTCTCCTACCACCAGCTCGTGGTGAGCGACCGCGAGTACGACGAGGGGCATCCGGACCACTCGGACGACGAGCTGGCCTCCTCCCGGCCGGGGATCGCGGTGATCTGGACGGGGGTGCACACGGGTTTCCTCGACGTGACGATCCGTCTCGCGACAGCGGCCCCGCCCATGCCCCGCCCCGGCGAGTGGGAGGAGGGCACGGAGGTCGACCTCGTCACGCTGACCGGCGAGACGGTGCTGTGCGGGTTGATGGGCGACCCTCCCGCGCAGTTCCCCGACCTCACCCCGCAAGGACCGGGCCGCTACCGCATGAGGGTCCACACCCGCGGCAGGAGCCTCAACAACAAGGCGTACGGCCAGGTCTGCCCGGAGGTGTACGTGATCACCATCTGGCCTGTCGACGTCGGCCCCGGCGCCGCCGCCCGCTACCGGGAGATGGCTGCCCACGAGCCGCCGACCAGGTCCGACCGGCTCCGGGCGTGGGCCAGGGAACAGATGATGAACGAGCCGGGGAGGCCGGCCCGCCGGGTCAAGCACGACCAGCCCAGCTCGACGGCCGTCCAGGAGACCTCCGGCGCCACACCATAGATCCACGGGACCACCCGCATCTAAGGGGGTGAGACCCGAGGAGACCTCTTGAATCCCGACCAGCAACGCGACTTCACCGAGTTCGTCACCACCCGCTCCGACAGTCTGATCAGGCTCGCCTATCTCCTGACCAACGATCAGCATGCCGCCGAGGACCTGCTCCAGACGGCGCTGGCCAAGACTGCCGGACACTGGCGGCGCATCCGCGACAATCCGGAGGCGTACGTACGCCAGGTCATGTACCACGAACAGGTCGGACGCTGGCGAAGTCCGCGCTGGGGCCGCGAACGGCTGGTCCTGACGCCTCCCGACCGGGCCACGGACGACCGGACTCACGAGGTCGAGGCGCGCGTCACCCTGGCCCGGGCGCTGCGGGTCCTGCCGGCGCGCAAGAGGGCGGTCCTGGTGCTGCGTTACTACGAGGACCTCTCGGAGTCCGAGGTCGCGAAGATCATGGGCTGCTCGGTGGGGACCGTGCGCAGCCAGACCCACCAAGCCGTCGCCCGGTTGCGCGAACTGATCGGCGAGACCGTCGCCCTGGAGGCCTGAGATGACCATCGACGAACAGCGGATCTCCGCGGAACTGCGACGGATGGCGGACGAGGCCAGGCCCGTCGACGCGCCCGCCTACGCCACCCGGGCACGGACCGCCGCCCTGTGGCGCCGGCGCACGTCATGGTCGGTCGCCGGGCTCGCCGCGGCGGCCTCGGTGATCACCTCGCTGATCGTGACCACCACTTCCGGGGGCTCCGGCCAGGTCACCGCGGCGAGGGTGGAACACCTGCCGGACAACACCCCCGCGCAGTCGCGGGCCGTGCGCGAGTGCATGCCCAAGGGAGGGCCCGTGCACAACATGGACGGGAATCGGCGGATGACGGAGTACGGCACGGTCAAGGACTTCCGGCTGCTGGTGGAGTACCGGGACAAGGGCGGGTCGACCGCTCTGGTCGGCAGCCGGTCCGGCTTCGTCCTGTGCACGCCGACCCCGCAGAAGGAGTTCGCGGAACGGGCGGTCTTCACCTACTGGGGGTTCAGGGCTCCGGGGAACATGTCCGGCTTCTCGGGCGCCCTTCAGGTGGACGCCTACACCTCGCACACGCGCTCGTACGCGGAGGGTCCGGAACGGATCCAGAAGGACGACATCTACCGGGTCGTCGTCGGCCGGGTGAGAACGGACACGCGACGGGTCGAGATCGACTGGGCGGACGGACGGCGTACCGAGGCGCGCCTGGCCAACGGCTTCTTCATCGCCCGGGTGCCGGGGAGGGTGGTCGCGGACCCCGATGGCGGCAAGGACGCCGACGGCAAGCCGATCGACGTCCTGGATTCGCCACCGGTCACGGTCACCGCCTACGGCTCGCGGGCCCAGATCCTGGAACAGGAGAAGAACGTGGCGTTCGCCCCCTTGGGCCGGGGAACCGAATGACCTCAGGCGGGCACGTCGGCCACGCGGGGGGCGATCCGGCCGAACAGGTCGCCGATCGTGGTCAGAGCGGCGGCGTGCAGGACGCCGGCCGGGATCGGCGTGCCGTCCGGGCCCGCCAGCGGCCGGGTCGCGCACGCCTCGCCCACGACGGTGGGCCGGTAGCCGAGGTTGAACGCGCCCTGGGCGGTGAACTGCACGCACATGTGGGTCATGAAGCCCGCCAGCACCAGGTCCGGCCCGGCGTCGAGCCGGCGCAGCGTCTCCAGCAGGTCGGTCTCGTGGAACGAGTTCGGGAAACGCTTCACCACGACCGGTTCGCCGTCCCGGGGCGCGACGGCCGAGGCGATCTGCCCGATCTCGGCGCGGATGTCGTACGGGGTGCCTTCGCCGCCGTCGTTGACGACGTGCACCACGGGGGTTCCCGCGGCGCGGGCCCGGTCCAGCAGGCGGGCGGCGGCGTCCAGGGCCAGGTCGGCGTCCGGGAGCGCCATGACGCCGGTTCGGTAGGTGTTCTGGAAGTCGATCATGATCAGGGTGCCGGCGGACAGCTCCGGCAACGCGCCGTCCAGGCCGATCACGTCGCGCAGGGTCGTCGAAACAGTCATCTCGTCCTCCTGAGTTTTCCGGTAAGTCCGGCCGGGGTTGTCGGGAATTCCGCCGGCCGAGGTCGTGGGGGTGTGGGAAGCGAAGTCAGGCGGCGGTGCGGAACCGTCGCCGGTAGGCCGCCGGGGTGGTGCCGAGCCGCCGCCGGAACGCCCGGTGCAGCGTCTCCACCGAGCCCAGGCCGCACGCGGCGGCGACCTGGTCGAGCGGCTCGTCACCGCCCTCCAGCAGCCGCCGCGCCGCCTCCACCCGGGCCGCCTCCACGTAGGCGGCCGGGGTGACACCGGTCTCCTTGCGGAAGACCCGGGCGAAGTGCCGCTCGCTGAGGCACATCCGCTCGGCGAGCGCCGCCGCCGACAGGTCGGCGACGAGGTTCGTGGTGATCCACGCCCGCAGCTCGTCGATGTCGCGGCGCTCGCTCGGGGCCAGCCACAGCGGGACGCTGAACTGGCTCTGCCCGCCCGGCCGCTTGAGGTACATCACCAGTTGCCGGGCGACCGCCAGGGCGAGCCGTTCGCCGTGGTCCTCGGCGACCAGGGCGAGCGCGAGATCCATGCACGCGGTGATGCCCGCGCCCGTCCAGACGTTCCCCGACCGGACGTAGATCGGGTCGGGGTCCACGGTGACGTCGGGATGCTCGGCGGCCAGCCGGTCGGCGGTGGCCCAGTGCGTGGTCGCCGTCCGGCCCGACAGCAGCCCGGCGGCGGCCAGCAGGTGCGCGCCGACGCACACCGAGGCGACCCGGCCGGCGTGCCGGGCGGTCTCGGCGATCCAGCCGACCAGGGCCGGATCGATCACCGGCGTGCCGGCGCCGTCCACCGCACCGGGCACCACGAGCGTGTCCACCCGCTCGCCGACCTGGTCGAACGGCAGGTCGGTGGCGAGCCGGACCCCGGCGCTGGTCCGCACCTGGCCGCCGTCGGGCCCGGCCAGGAGCACCTGGTACGGCGTCCCTCCGGACATCTCCCGGTTCGCGACCGCGAACACCTCCGCGGGCCCGGTGACATCGAGAAGATCGACATCGGGGAACACGGCGACGACGACACGGTGCGGAGCGGACATGCATTCATTGTCACCGGTATGACCTGGTGGCCGCCATGACGGTGTTCTGTCACATCCGGACACAGCCCCACATTCCAAAGGTTCCCTTGACATCTCTGCGTTGCCGACCCAGGATTCCAAGCATGTCTTTGGAATCCTGGAGGAAGCGGCCACGACGGGTGCTCGACGACCCCGCCGCCATGCGGGCCTTCGCCCATCCCGTCCGTCTGGCGCTGCACGAGCTGCTGATGCGGGCCGGCGCCACGACCGCCGCGGACGCCGCCCGCGAGGTCGGCATCAGCCAGGCACTGGCCTCCTACCACCTGCGGCAGCTCGCCAAGTACGGCTTCGTGGAGCAGGCCGAGGCGCGCGACGAGCGGGAGCGGCCCTGGAAGGCGACGTCACTCACCCAGGAGTGGTCCGACGCGGGCTCGACCCCCGAGACCTCGGCCGCCCGCGGCCTGCTGGAACAGGTCATCGCCGAACGGGCACTGTCGCGGCTGGCCGAATGGCAGGAGCGCCGCGCGGACGAGCCCGACACCTGGCGCAACGCCGGCGGGATCGGCAACTCCTACCTCTACGTCACGCCTGACGAGCTCGCCTCGTTCGACGCCGCGATCAATCGCCTGCTGGAGCCGCTGATGGCGCGGATCGCCGACCCGTCCGAGCGGCCGGAGGGGGCCCGGCCCGTCCTGCTGACCACCCTCGTGGTCCCGCTCCCGGCGACCGGCACCGGTGACTGACGCCAGGGACGCCACTCTGCCGGGAGACGAACCGGCGGGGGCGGCCACGAGCGCCCCGGAGAAGTCGGCGGCGGAGGCGCCGGGCGGGATCCGGAGCCTGCTCGGGGGGAACCGCAACTACCGGCGGCTGCTCTCGGCCGGGCTGATCTCGCAGACCGGCGACTGGGTCGTCAGCACCGGCCTGGCGTACCACGTCTACGTCCTCACCGGGTCCACCCTGTCCAGCGCCGCCATGCTGCTGGCCGCCCGCCTGCCGGACGTCCTGCTCGGCTCACTGGCGGGGGTGCTCGCCGACCGGTGGGACCGCCGCAGGCTCCTGGTGATCACGGACGTGCTGCTCGCGTCAGGGCTGCTGCCTCTGCTGGTGGTACGCGAGCCGGGTCAGGTCGGGATCGTCTACGCCGTCGCCCTGTGGACCGGCGTGCTCAGTACGGTCCTGTTCCCCGCCCAGAAGGCCCTCGTGCCCCAGATCGTGGCCGCCTCCCAGCTCGTCAGGGCCAACGCGCTGCACGGGCAGAGCGGTCAGGCCGCCAGGCTGCTGGGCGCGCTGGCGGGCGGGGTCGCGGTCGGCGCGGGCGGGCTGGCCGCCGTCGTGTGGATCGGTGCGGCCGGTTTCCTGATCTCCGCGCTCCTGCTGGCACGCCTGCGAACGCCCGCCCGCCGCGCCACCGCCGCGACGACGATGGGCGGTCAGTGGATCTCCGGGCTGCGGCTGGCCAGGACGAACCGCGGCGTGCGCCTGCTGGTGGCGTACATGGTGATCACGGGAGTGGGCGAGGGCATCTTCGGGACGCTCGCGGCGCCGTTCGTGGCCGATGTGCTCGGCGGACGCGGGGACGCGTACGGGCTGTTCATGTCGGCGCAGGCAGTCGGCGGGATCGCCGGTGGTCTGGCGATCGCCGCCCGTCCGGCCAACGCCACGCCGCGGGCGCTGCTGGGGTGGGGCACGGTCGCTTTCGGCCTGGCCGACCTGGCGCTGTTCACCTACCCCCTCCTGACGCGTGAGCTGTGGCCGGCCATCGCGCTGATCGGCCTGGCCGGGATACCGGCCGCGGCGGCGGTGGCGGGGCTGACCACGTTCGCCCAGACGGCCACCGGCGGCGACCGGGTGGGCGCGGTGTTCGGGATCCTCGTCAGCGCGCAGGCCGCCACGTCGCTGCTCGGGACGGCGCTGGCGGGCGTGCTCGGCGAACGGTTCGGCATTGTCCCGACGCTCTGCCTGCACGCGGGCGGGGCGATCACGGCGGGTCTGCTCGTGGTGGCGAGAGCGCGCCACCGTCATGGCACCTCGCGTCGATGCCGCCCTGTCCGGGAGGCCGGACAGGGCGGGTGACGTGGCCCTCATGCGGCGATGATGCTCGGGCGATGTCGGCCCGCCGGCATGCCGCTATGACGGTCTGCCGTCGGGCCGTCAGCTCTGAAGGCATGACGGTCTGCCGTCGGGCCGTCAGCTCTGGAGGCTGCGGGCGGTGATGTCGCCGCTGGACGTGGTGGCGTGGATGTCGAGCTCGGCGCTGCCGTCGTTCCTCAGGGCGTTGGTGATGCGGCCGTGGGTGGTGCCGGCGTCCAGGGCGGCCGAGACTC
>NZ_JABWGN010000024.1 GCF_013363975.1 Nonomuraea montanisoli
GGAGACCAAGGAGCAGATCGCCTCCACCGCCTCCATCTCCGCCGCCGACCCCGAGATCGGCTCGCTCATCGCCGAGGCGATGGACAAGGTCGGCAAGGAAGGCGTCATCACCGTCGAGGAGAGCAACGCCTTCGGCCTGGAGCTGGAGCTGACCGAGGGCATGCGCTTCGACAAGGGGTACCTCGCCCCGCACTTCGTGACCGACTCCGACCGGCTCGAAGCGGTCCTGGACGATCCCTACGTCCTCGTCGTCAGCGGCAGGATCGGCGCCAACCGGGATCTGGTGCCGCTGCTCGACCAGGTGGTCCAGGCGGGCGGGTCGTTGCTCGTCATCGCCGAGGACGTCGAGGCGGAGGCCCTGGCCACACTGATCGTCAACAAGCTGAAGGGGGTCCTCCGGTCGGTCGCGGTCAAGGCCCCGGGCTTCGGTGACCGCCGCAAGGCCATGCTCGGCGACATCGCCGTCCTCGCCGGTGGCCAGGTCATCGCCGAGGAGCTGGGCCTGAAGCTGGAGAGCACCACGCTCGACCGGCTCGGCCGCGCCCGCAAGGTCGTGGTGACCAAGGACGAGACCACCATCGTCGACGGCGCCGGCGACCCCGACGCCATCGCGGGTCGCGTCAACGAGATCCGCGCCGAGATCGAGCGCACCGACTCCGACTACGACCGCGAGAAGCTCCAGGAGCGCCTCGCGAAGCTGGCCGGCGGCGTGGCCGTCATCAAGGCCGGCGCCGCGACCGAGGTCGAGCTCAAGGAGCGCAAGCACCGCATCGAGGACGCCGTTCGCAACGCGAAGGCGGCCGTCGAGGAGGGTGTCGTCCCCGGCGGTGGCGTGGCGCTGCTGCAGGCGGGCGCCAAGGCGTTCGACAGGCTGGAGCTCGACGGCGACGAGGCCACCGGTGCCGCGATCGTCCGCAAGGCTCTGGAGGAGCCGCTCAAGCAGATCGCCGTCAACGCGGGGCTTGAGGGCGGCGTGGTCGCCGAGCGGGTCCGCAGTCTGGAGCCCGGCCGGGGGCTCGACGCGGTGACCGGCGCGTACGTGGACCTGTTCGAGGCCGGGATCATCGACCCGGCCAAGGTGACGCGCTCGGCGCTGCGCAACGCCGCCTCCATCGCGGCGCTCTTCCTCACCACCGAGGCCGTCATCGCCGAGAAGCCGGACAAGACCCCGGCCGCCCCCGCCATGCCCGGCGGCGGCGACATGGACTTCTGACCCGCACCCGATCGGGGGCCGGGGCCGTCGACCGGCCCCGGCACTTCGACGAATGTGCCAGCCCATAGATTTTTCCAGTTGCTGGAAGTTTCTAGTGAGCGTATATTCTCGGTCATGGAAGAGACGCGACGCGAGCGCAAGAAGCGGCTGACCCGGCAGCGGATCGCCATGGTGGCCGTCGCGCTGTTCGCGGAGCAGGGGTACGAGGAGACCACGGTGGCGCAGATCGCCGCCGCGGCCGACGTCGACCCCAAGACGTTCTTCAACTACTTCCGCAGCAAGGACGATGTGCTGTTCGCCGACCTGGACCACATCCACGAGCTGCTGCTCGGGGCGATCGTCCGGCGCCACCCGGACGAGGGCCCGGGCGAGGTGCTCGTCCGGATGGTCCAGGACTACGCCGCCCGGCGCCGCCCCGAGGTCACCCCGAAGCGGCCCGAGGAGCTGTCGGCGTGGTCCAGGCTCGTCATGTCCACTCCGGCCCTCCAGGCCAAGGGGCTGTACGTGATGCTCGACCTCCAGCGGCGGATCGCCGAGGCGTTGCTGGAGGCGTTCCCCGGAGAGCTCGACCCGGTCACGGCCGCGGCCATGACCGGGTCCCTGATCGGCGCCATCCAGCAGACGACGCTGGAGAGCGTCCGGCTCGGCCGCACGCAGGACGAGATGTGGGAGGCGTCGCGGCGCGCCGTCGAGGTCGCCGCGCGCGGCCTGCTCTCGGTGCGGCCCTCCGCCGAAGGCCCCTGACGGGAGCTCCCCGACGCGAGTTCCCCGACGCGAGTCTCCTGACGTGCGTTCCCTGACGCGGGTCTCCTGATCCGCGTTCCCTTACGCGAGTTGCCTGATGCGCGTTCCCTGACGCGGGCGCGCGGACCCGCGCGCGCGAACCCCTGACGAGGACGCGACTCCGGCCCCGGCGGCACCCGTGCCGTGCCGGCGTGTCGCGCCCGCGACCCCGGAGAAAGGACCCGTTCATCATGAGCGAAAGCGGCCGGCGGATCGCCCGCGACGCCCGAGAGGCCGTCCGGCAGGGCCCCGAGGAGATCGAGCGGCGCGGGCGCGCGCGGCTGGCCGAGATGGTGGCCCACGCCCGCGCCCGCTCGCCGTACTATCGCGAGCTGTACCAGGGCCTGCCGGAGCGGGTCGACGACCCGGCGCTGCTCCCGGTCACCGACAAGAAGGCGCTGATGGCCCGCTTCGACGACTGGGTCACCGACCGCGAGGTCACGCTGGAGCGGGTCCAGGAGTTCGTGGCCGACCCCGCGCGGGCGGGGGAGGCGTTCCTGGGGCGGTACATGGTGGCCACCACCTCCGGCACCAGCGGGGTGCGCGGCCTGTTCGTGGTGGACGAGCGGTGCATGGCCGTGCACACCGCGCTGGGGTCCCGCGCCGGCGGCGGTCTCGGCGTCCGCGACCTGCTCCGCGTCGCCGCTCGCGGGGGCCGCACCGCGATCGTGACCGCGCCCGGCGGCCATTTCTCCACCGTCGTCTCGGCGGCCTGGTTCCGCAGGGAGAGGCCCCTGAGCGGCCGGATCCTCCGGGTCGTCCCGATCAACCAGCCGCTTCCCGACCTGGTCGCCGAGCTCAACCGCTACAACCCCGCGAGCGTCGCCGGTTTCCTCAGCATGCTCACGCTACTGGCCGCGGAGCAGGAGGCCGGCCGCCTGCGCATCCGTCCCGCGATGATCATGCCGGGCGGCGAGACGGCGACGCCGGAGGCCCTGGAGCGGCTGGGCACCGCGTTCCAGGCCAGGGTCCGGGCCTCGTACGCCGCCACGGAGTGCGGATACCTCAGCTACGGCTGCGCGCACGGCTGGTACCACGTCAACAGCGACTGGGCGCTGGTCGAGCCGGTCGACGCCGACCACCGGCCGGTCCCCGCCGGCCGGCCGTCGCACACGGTCCTGATCAGCAACCTCGCCAACCGGGTCCAGCCCATCCTGCGCTACGACATCGGCGACAGCGTCGTGCTGCGCCCCGACCCGTGCCCGTGCGGCAGCCCGCTGCCCGCCATCCGCGTGCGGGGCCGCGCCGCCGACCTGCTCACCTTCCCCGCCGGCGACGGCGAGCAGGTGAGCGTCTCGCCCATGCTGTTCGGCACCCTGCTGGACCGGGCGCCCGGCGTGGAGCGGTTCCAGATCGTCCAGACCGCACCCACCACCCTGCGCGTCCGCCTGCGGGTCGGCGACGGCGCCGACGCCGACGCCGTGTGGGCGACGGTGCGCGGCGAGATCGCCCACCTGCTCACCGAGCACCGGGCCGGGGACGTCACACTGGAACGGGCCGAGGAGCCGCCGCAGCAGTCGCCGGGCGGCAAGCTCCGCAGGATCATCCCCCTGACCAGGCCCTGACTGACCAGGCCCGGACTGGCCGGACCCTGAGGGCGGCGCCTCGGGGAGCGCATTCCCCGGGACGCGTCAGGGGGGACCGAGCACGGGCGGGGTGATGAGCGCGCGGGCGACGTCGGAGAAGTAGCGCTCGGAAGCGTCCTCCTCGCCCGCGTCCTGCCCGGAGGGGCGCGGTCCTGAGGCGTCCGGCCCGGAGGAGGGCGGTTCTGAGGCGTCCGGCTCGGAGGGGTGCGGCTCGGGGATCGGGCCGATCAGGCCCAGGACGACCCCCTGGCTGAGGCCGATGAGCAGACCCCGCAGGGCCGTGGCCAGGCGCCGCGCCTGGCGCGGGGTGAGCGCGGCCCCGTCGTGGGCGCGGCCGGCGAACAGCGCGGTCAGCCGTTCCTCGTGCGCCCGCACGGAGGCGGCGAACCTGGGCCCCAGCCCGGGGTCGCGCAGCGCCATGTCCTGCATGCTGATCTCGAACGACAGGTGTCGCCGCGCGTCGGGGTCGTCGCAGAGGCGGCGGTAGTGGCGGGCGAACGCGCCGACCGCGTCCGCGAGGCCGAGCCCCGCAGGGACGGCCTGCTCCAGATCCTCGTAGTGCGGGCCGAGATGGTCGGTGAGCAGCGCGATCAGCAGGCCGTCCTTGCTGCCGAACAGCGAGTAGACGGCGCCCGTCGTGAGCCCCGCCAGCTCGGCGATCTCCTCCAGCCTGGCCCGGTGGCCGTCCCTGGCGACGACCTGACGCGCGGATTCCAGCAGCGCCCGCCGGTTGCGCTCCTTGGCCTCCGCCCTTGTTACTCTCATAATCCTATTATTGCCGTAATCTCGTTATGAGATCTCCCTCGACCCCAGGAGCGCCACCATGGACGTCGTCGCCGCCATCGCAGCCGAACGCCGGGAACTGGCGGACCTGCTGGAGGACCTCCCGCCCGAGCTGTGGGAGGCGCCCAGCCTGTGCGCCGGGTGGCGGGTGCGCGAGGTCGCGGCGCACATGTCGCTGGGCTTCCGCCTCTCGCTGCCCAGGATGGCGCTCGAACTCGTCAAGGCGGGCGGCGGCATGAACCGGATGACCGACCGGCGGGCCCGCCTGGACGCCGCCGCCATGTCCACGGCCGACCTGGTCGCCGCGATCCGCGACAACGCGCACCACCCCTGGCGGCCGCCGGTCGGCGGGCTCCCGGCCGCGCTCGGCCACGACGTGGTCCACGGCCTCGACATCACCGTCGCCGCCGGGGTCGATCGCCGGGTCCCCGAGGAGCGCGTACGCCTGCTGCTGGAGCAGGTCACCCCGCGCGGCGCGCGGTTCTTCGGCGCCGACCTGCGCGGCGTGCGGCTGCTCGCCGACGACCTCGACTGGTCCTTCGGCGCCGGCACGCCGGTGACCGGCGCCGCCCAGGACCTCCTGCTCGTCGCCTACGGCCGCAGGCTCCCGCCGGGACGCCTGCGCGGCGAGGCGAGCGACCGCTACGCCGCCGTGTGAGCGACCGCTACGCCGCGGCGAGGCCGGCGACCGCTACGCCGCCGCGTGAGCGACCGCCCTCGTCCGGCCGCGCGGATCGCGGGTCACACGAGGCGGCGGATCTCGCCGTACGCCCGATAGAAGCCGCCGCGGCCGGACGGGCGCACGCCGTCCACGACGTACCGGGCGCCCGCCTCCCGGATCTCCCTGGGGAACTGGACGTTCCACTCCTCGTACCCGGGAGTGGAGACCCGCACCCGCAGCCGGTCGCCTTCCCGCACGCACTCCACCAGTACGCCGCCGCTCGCCTCGGTGGTGGTCTCGACGGCGACCGACGGCTCGACCGGGGCGAGCGTGGCCGCGGCCTTGACGTCCACCGGCTGCGGAACCGTGCCCTCGCGCGCCGCCGCGATGGCCGCCTCACTGGCGTCGATGCAGGCCAGCGTGCCGTCGGTGGTGACGATGTAGAGGCGGTCGTCGAGGAACTGCATGGACAGGGCCGAGCCGCAGCCCGTGCCGAGCTTCCACAGCCGCTCGCCGGAGGCGTCGAAGCAGTAGACCGAGGAGTGGTTGTCGCCGGCGAAGACGTGCCGGCCGTCGGGGGAGGTGGCGCAGGAGTAGACGTAGCCGTCGCACCGGTAGACGGCCTCGGTGCGGCCGTCGCCCTTGGCCAGCCGGTAGACGGCCCTGCCGGCGGTGCCCGCGTACACCGAGTGCCGCTCCTGCCAGCCGAACAGCACGTCGTCGGCCTCCTTGTTCTCCCACACGAGGGAGCCGTCGGAGGCGTCGTAGCGGGCCACGCCGTTGGAGTGTCCGTGGTAGACGGCGTCGTGGTCGCAGCGGACCATCCAGGCGGAGCCGCCGCGGCCGGTGCGCGCCCACTGGAACTCGTCCTCGTAGTCGATCGTGGTGATGCGCCCGTCCCGGTCGGAGACGCCGAGGATGCCGTCGCGGATGTCCAGCCAGTAGATGTCCACGTCGGCGGCGATCTCGTACGCCGAGCGCGGCACCTTGCCGCTGAGGTCGTAGACGCGGCCGTCGTCGCACCCGGCGTAGATCCAGAAGTCGTCGGCGACGATGCACTTGACGCCGTCGGGCAGGCGGAAGCGGTTGGTGACGGCGCCGGAGTGGGCGACGGTGTAGACGTCGCCGCGCTGGTTGCCGACCCAGCAGCGCTCGGCGTCCACGAAGACGCCGAAGGCGGCGGCGCCGCTGGCGAAGCGCCACAGCACCGGCGCCTGCCGGGCGGTGGAGCGGCTGCTGGTGACCGACCGGCGGGTGATCGCCCGGCGCTGACGCACCCCGCGCACGGCCGGCGCGTACCCTTTGCGGGTCTTCTCGCCGATCTTCCTGTCGGCCGCCGCCTGCGCCTTGGCCTCCGTCGGGAAGCCGGTGACCTTCGTCTGGCCGGCCTCGCCGATGCGTCCGTACGTGATCGTCACCTGGGTGCCGGAGGCCGTCACCTCGTAGAACTTGTGCGCGCCGCCGTCGTCCTCCGACAGCTCCAGGTACGTCATGTCCGCTCACTCCACGCTCGGGCTGATCAACTGCCCGGGACACTAGAGCACTGCGGCGACAAATCGTGTTATGTCCAGCTCAACGGGTTTTCCGTGGCCCCTGGCCGGCGACGTCCAGCGCCACCAGCAGCAGCGCCAGGGCCGCCGCCCAGCCGAGGTGCACGCTCTCCCAGGCCGGCTCGCCGGGGTAGAGCCACGGCCAGTACGGCCCGCGCAGGACCAGGGTGACCGAGAACACCGCCACCAGCGCCCCCGTCCCGGCGAGCGCCGCGGTCCTGCCCTCGTACCGGCGCGCGGCGACCGTGGCCGCCAGCAGACCGGCCACGACGCAGGCCGCGGCCTCCACCGCCATCCCCGGGACCCGCAGGACGGCGCCGGCGGGGAGCCGCGCCACCGCGATCGCGCACGCGGCCGACCAGCACGCCCCGGCGGTCAGGGCGCCGGCCGCGTAGCGGATGCGGTGGCGCAGCACGCGGGGGACCGGGCTGGCGGCGGTGCTCGCGGCCATCTCGTCGAGGACGGTGAAGCCGGCGGCGGCGCCCAGCAGCGGTCCGGCCGTCCTGAGCAGGGTGAGGGCGGTGCCGGACCCCAGGGAGGAGCCGGCGTCGATCACGCTGACCAGGAGCACGACCAGCAGGCCGGACAGGAGCAGGGGGATCCAGTCGAGGGCCCGCGTCACCGGCCTGATCAGGCGGATCATCAGCATGGCCGCCCCTTCACGGGTTCGGCGGCGAACTCGGGACGCAGCCCGAGCAGCGGCAGCGCCTCGCCGATGCCGCTGCGCGGGTCCGTCAGGGTGTCCCAGTGCGCCCAGACGCGTTCCCGCGCCGTGGGCGAGGCCAGCAGCCGGCGCGCGTACCCCACCTCGGCGGAGCCGTACCGGACGCCGAGGGGGAAGGGCCCCGCGGCATAGGAGGAGCCGCCGATCTGGACCTGCCGGTCCTGCGGCAGGGTGGGCGGCACGACCTGTCCGAGCAGCCACAGCGCCACGAGCGTGCGCGCCTGGCCGCGCGCGTCGCAGCTCTCCCGCGCCGAGGGGTTCGCCCGCCCCAGCCCCGTGACCTGGTCGATCAGGTCGGCGGCGAGGACCGCGCGGTGGTCGTCGCCGGTGCCGGCGCGGCCCCACACCATGAACGTCCTGACGGAGGCCGCGTCGTGGTCGTCGTACGCGGCCCAGCTCTCGGCCCACTGCCGCACGACCGGCAGGCGGTCGCGCAGGCGCGGGGGCAGCGCCTCCGCGACGGGGCCGGCCGCCGCGACCCACGACGGAATCCACGGCTCGTAGCCCGGGAAGGCGCAGTAGGTGAGCGGGCCGTGCCGCTCGCAGTGCCGGCTCCGCGGCGCCAGGTAGCGCTCGCGCACCCAGGCGGGCAGCCGCTCGGGTCGCGCCTGCCCGGCGGGGAACCGCAGGGTGCTGACCTCGGCGCCGGGCGCCCGTGCGGAGGCGACGGCTCCGGCGGGCACCGCGACCGCCGCGGCGGCCAGCGCCGCGACCAGCCTCGCCGGCCGCCGTCCGTGCCGCAGCAGCGCCAGCGCGCCCATCAGCGCGACCGCCGCCAGCAGGTAGAGCACGTGCAGTCCCGACGGCCGGCCGGGCCAGTCGGGGCCGTGGAACAGCACGACCGGCAGGAACCAGTCGCCGTAGCCGCTCTGGTTGCCGTTCAGGTACGTGAAGGCGCCCACCAGGAACACCGCCAGCGGCGCCGCGACCGCCCACCGGACCCAGCGGGCCAGCACCGCGCCCAGGGCGGCGGCGAACGGCACCGACAGGATCCCGGCCAGCGCCTCGAAGGGGTCCAACGTCCCGGCCGACGGCCCCATGGCCGCGCGGATCGCCAGGTAGAGCGCCATCACCAGGACCGCGATCCCGGTCCCGGCGGCCACGACCGCGGCGGCGGCGGCCGAGGTGCGCGCCGCGGCACGTCCGGGCAGCGCGGCCAGCGCCTGTGGCACGCCCGGGCGACGGTCGCGCGCGACGGCGAGGTGGGCGGTCAGCAGCGCCGCCGCGGCGAGCAGCAGCATGGCCCCCGACATGCTCACCGGGTCGGTCGTCTGGTCGGGCAGCCACTCCCACACGGCCACCAGCCGCAGCGCCAGACAGAGGACGGCCGCGCCCCACAGGAGAGGGCTGCGCAGCGCCCGGCGCAGCTCGAAGGCGAACAACGCCCGTGCGCCCGGCCACCCTCCGACCGGCCCTTTCCCGAGCGGCCACCCTCCGGCCTGCCGTTTCTCGGCCGGCCGCCCTCCGGTCAACCCTTCGTCCGCCCTGTCTCCGGTCTGCCGTTCCCGGGACGGCCGCGCGGGGCGCCGCCCGGTCATGCCACGGCCTTCGCCCGTGCGCCGAGCAGCAGCAGGTAGCCGTCCTCGATGGCGGGCTCGGCCGGCACGGCGCCCGCGGGACGTTCACCGACGACGCGATGCCGCCCCTCGGCCGTCCGCCACCGGAGCACGGCCCCGGCGGGCGGCTCGTCGCAGATCCACACCTTCCCGGCCGCGACCTCGGCCAGGCCGCGCGGGGTCCCGTCGAACACGACGCCGCCGCCGGCCATCACCACCACGTGGTCGCACAGGGCGGCCACGTCCTCGGTCTGGTGGGTGGACAGCAGCACGGTGCGGTCCTCGCCGAGCCGGGAGACCAGGGCGCGGAAGCGCATGCGCTGCTCGGGGTCGAGGCCCACGGTGGGCTCGTCGAGGACGAGCAGCTCCGGGTCGGCGAGCAGCGCCTGCGCCAGGGCCAGGCGCTGCCTCATGCCGCCGGAGAGCGTGCGCACCTTCGCGCGGGCGCGGTCGGTCAGCTCCACTTCTTCCAGCACCCGGCGCACCTGGCGGTGGCGCCGCGCGCGGTCGGTCAGCTCCTTGAGGATCGCGACGTAGTCGAGCAGCTCGAAGACGGTGAAGTGCGGGTAGAAGCCGGGGTCCTGCGGCAGGTAGCCCAGGCGGCGGCGCAGCGCGGTGCGCTGCTCGCGCCGGGCCGGGTCCAGACCCAGGGCGGTGATCCGGCCGCCGTCCGGGGCCAGGGTGGTGGCCAGGCAACGCAGCAGGGTCGTCTTGCCCGCGCCGTTCGGGCCGAGCAGCCCGGTCACGCCGGGCCCGATGCGCAGGCCGGCGTGGTCGAGCACGGTGGTCCGGCCGAAGCGCTTGGTCAGCGCGTGGATCTCCACGGTGGCGTTCACCGGCGTTCTCCCAGGATCAGGCGGCGGTGCCGCAGGCGGATGAGCACGAGCAGGGCGAGGACGGCGCCGCCGTACAGGGGCTGGGACGCCGGATGGAACGGCAGGAACCGGTCATGGAGCGTGCCGTCGCAGACCAGGACCACGGCGAACCACCCGGCGGCGAGCAGCGAGCCCGCGAGGAGCGGCGGCAGGCGGCCCGACAGGGCCAGCAGGGCGAGGCCGAGCGTGAGCGCCGGCAGCAGCCAGGCGGCGCTCAGCCCGAGCGGCCCGGGAAGCAGCAGCGTCGCCGCGCCGGTCAGCGCGAACGCGACGGACAGCACGGCGACGGCCCGCAGCAGGAAGAGCCGCGTCCCGGCCATCGGGGTGGCGGCGTGCAGCTCGTACGCGGGGTCGACAGGACGGCCGTAGGCCAGCGCGATCCCCGCCACCGGCAGCACCGGCGCGACCACCAGGAAGGCCAGCAGGACGTCCGGATCGCCGGCGGTGACCCGGGCCGCGACCACCGCGAACGCCAGCACGGCGGTCACCGCCACCAGCCAGGCGCGGGTCAGGGACGGCGTCGCCGTGAGCAGCCGGGCCGTGTGCTCCGGCACCCCGGCCCGGACCAGGAGCCGCGTGCCGGGTCCCGGCCGCGGCCGGTCCACGACGTCCTCGATCCGCTCCCAGGCCGCCCCCAGCCACTCCTCCTCGTACGGCACGGCCGCGCGGCAGCGGGGGCAGCGGGCGATGTGCGCCTCCACCGACATGACCTGGACGGGATCGAGGCCGCCCGTCGCGTAACGCCGCACCAGGTCGGCGGGCGGATGCCAGACAGCGCTCACGCCAGGAACCCCCTGAGCTGTGCTTTGGCCCGCATGACGCGGGTCTTCACGGTGCCCTCGGGGACGCCGAGGAGGCGGGCGGCCTCGCGCACGGTGAGGCCGTCCAGGACGGTCGCCTGGATGGCGGCCCGCAGGTCGGGGGAGAGCCGGGCCAGCGCCGTGCCGAGATCGCCGTGCTCGACGCCGACCAGGACGGCGTCCTCGGCCGACTCGGTGACCCCGCCCGCCGCGCCGAACCCGTGGTCCGGCAGGCCGCCCGGTTCGGGGATGTTCCCGCTCCTGCGCAGCAGCGAGACGAGCCGGCGGACGGCGATCGTCCACATCCACGCGGCGGCGTCCCCGTGCGCGGGGCGGTAGCGGTGGGCGCCGCGCCAGACGGCCACGAAGGCGTCCTGCAGCGCCTCGTCGACCAGACCGGGGTCGGCGCAGCGGCGGGCCAGCCGGGCCCGCAGCCAGGGCGCGTGCCGCCGGTGCAGGATCTTCAGCGCCTCGGTCCGCTCCGCGGCCACGGCCTGGAGGAGGTCGGCGTCGTCACTGTCGGGCCCGATCGGCGGGGGCTCCCTGCGCCGGGCGAGGAATCGGTGCACATCTCCCTCTATCGCGGCGGAGACGCCGTCCGGTTCCCGGGTCGGGGAGAACGGCTACTTGACGTTCGAGAGCAAGTACTTGCTATCATCTGTCAAGTGACTACGACTGGGGAGCACGTCGCGCTGGCCGGGGAGCTGGCCGCGCTGGTCGAGCGGCGGGTCGTCGATCCGCTGGAGATCCTCTTCGGCGACGGCGACCCCGTCGGCCCGGTTCGCGAGCGCCTGCGGATCGAGGCCGAGGTGTGGGCCGCGCAACTGCTGGGGCCCGACGAGCGGACGGCGGTCCGCGCGGCGGCGCGGCTGATCGCGGCGCTCTACCCCGGCGACGGCCCGTTCGACCCGCCCGACGCGTGGTGGGGCACGGCGTTCGGCAGGGCGGTGGCCCGGCGCGCCGGCCACCCGGGCCGGGACGCGGTGTCGTTCGCCACCGCCGGGGCGATGCTCGGCATCACCCGGCAGGGCGTCCACGACCTCGTCAGACGGGCCAAGCTCGACCGGCACCCCGACGGAGGGGTGACCACCCGATCCATCCAGGAACGACTCAACCGACCTCAGGAGCGCCATGCCGCACGACATGACCATCACTGACCACGAGATCCCCCTCGCCGTGCGCGACCACGGCGGCGACGGCCGGCCGGTGCTCCTCCTCCACGGGCTCGGCGGCACGCTGGACGCCTGGGACGGGTTCGACCTGGGCGGCCGCCGGGCCGTGGCCATGGACCTGCGCGGCCACGGCCGGTCCGGCGACGGGCCGTGGGCGTGGGAGCGCGTGCTGGACGACGTCGAGGCCGTGGTGCGGAGCCTGGACCTCGGCGAGCCGGCGATCGTGGGCCACTCGCTCGGCGGGATGCTCGCCGTCCAGTGGGCCCTGCGCCGTCCCGGCTGCCCGGGCGTGGTGAACCTCGACGGGCTGCGGTCGGCCGAGAACGACCCGGGCGCCTACCCGGGCATGGACCCGGCCGCGCGGGACGAGGAGCTGGCCAAGCTGAAGGCCGTGTTCGACGCGCAGGCCGCGGCCATGGGCGGCCCGCTCCCCGCCGAGGCCCGGGCGATGTTCCCCGCCAGGGCGCTGGTGGAGCGGGACGGGGAGACGTACGCCCGGCCCGGCCCGGAGCTCCTGACGGCGGTGCGGTACGCGCCGGAGTTCCGCGACACGATCCCGCTGCTGCGCCGGGTCGCCTGCCCCGCGCTGGTGGTGATCCCCACGCAGGACCCGCCGGGCATGCCGGGCGGCGAGCTCATGGCGGCCTTCCGGCGAGGGGTGCGGCGCGACCTCGCCGGACTGCCGCCCCACATCCGGGTCGAGGAGGTGGACGCGAGCCACAACATGGTCGCCGAGCGGCCGGACGCGGTCGCCGCGCTCGTGCGCGACTTCCTTCCGGCGTAGCGACTTCCATCCGGCACGGCGGCTTCCTTCCGGCGCGGGTCCTGGGGGAGAGCTCGGGCCCGGGGAGGAGCGCTCAGGCTGTGCGGGTGAAGCCGCCCTGCGGGCCGGTGCCGATGTCGGTGAAGTAACTGTCGTGCTCGACGAAGAACCGGGTGCCTTCCTCGTCGGTGAGCCCGGCCAGTTCGGTGATGCCCTCGAAGCAGCCCTCGCGCGGCGCGCCCGGCGCGAACAGCATGAGCATCGAGGCCGGCTCGCCGGAGTCGTTGCGGAAGGCGTGCAGGCCGCGGACGGGGACGTGGAGGAAGTCGCCCGCGGTGGCTTCGGCCCAGCGTTCGCCGTCGAACAGGCGCATGCGACCGGACAGGATGAAGAACGACTCGGAGATCGTCCGGTGGATGTGCGGGCTCGGCCCGCCGGGGGCGCCGTTCATGTCGACGCGGTACAGGCCGAACTCCCCGTCGGTGGAGGCGGTGGTGGCCAGGTAGTGGTACACGCCGCCGCCCGTGACCAGGTCGGGCGTCGCGGTCGCGGGCCGGAAGGAGGCGTTGATCTCGCCGGTCTCCCCGAAGGAGCGGGGGCTGGGATAGGTCATGACCAGCTCCCCAGGCGGTGATGAAGTCGCGGGTCAGCCCGATGATCCGGGAGGGGTCGGCGAACCAGTCCATGTGGCCCTCGCCCTCGATCTCGACCAGCCGGCTGTCCTTGATGCCGGCGTGCAGCTGCCGGGAGCCGTCGACGGGCACCATCTCGTCGGCGGTGAAGCCGACGACCAGGGTGGGCGCGACGACGCGGGACAGCCGCTCGCGCAGGTCCACCTGGAGGCAGACCTCGATCTGCCTGTCCACGCCCGCGGGCCACGCGTCGTTCTGCGCGGCGGCCGGCCCCTCGTGGCCCCAGCCGTCCAGGACGCGCGGCACGAAGCCCTGCAACGCCATGAACCGCTTGTAGAGGCCGAAATCGGTGGCGCACAGGTCGCGCCCAGAAGGTGAAGTTGAACCGGTCGCGCGGTCCGGTGGTGTGCGCCCACGAGCCGAGCAGTTGCGGGAGTTCTTCGCCCGGCACGGCCTGGAGAAGGGCGAGTGGGACGTCATGGCGCTGCTGCGCCGCTCCGGCGAGCCGTACGAGCTGAGCGCGGGCGCCCTGCTGAAGGAGACCATGGTCACGTCCGGGGCGATCACCAACCGCATCGACCGGATGGAGGCCAAGGGGCTGGTCGAGCGCGTCCGGGACCCCGCCGACCGCCGGTCGGTCATCGTCGGCCTGACGCGGCGCGGCGTGGAGGTGTGCGACGAGGTGATCGCGCTGCACATGGCCGACGAGGCGCGCCTGCTCGCGGCGCTGGGCGAGGGCGACCGCGACGGGCTGGCGGCCCTGCTGCGCCGGGTGCTGGTCGATCTGGGCGACACGTCCCTCTGACGCCCCGGCCGGGCTCGGGCGCGCGCATGGGCCCGGCCGGGGCTCGGGTCAGGAGGCGGGGATGCGGGACATCATGCGCTCCATGCCGTTGACCCAGTTGTCGCGCAACGCCTGGCCGGCCGCGGCCCGGTCGCCGGCCATGAGCAGCTCGGCCACCTGGCAGTGCTCGGCCGCCTCGCGTTCGAGCGGCGTGTCGTCGCCCGCCAGCAGGTGGGCGTAGCGGCGCAGCCCCGCCTTGACGCTGGTGATGAGGTCGATCAGCCGCTCGTTGCGGCAGCCGCTGACGAGCAGGTCGTGCCACTCGTCGTCATGACGCTCTATCACGTGCTGCTCGGCGATCCGGTCGGGGAAGTCGCGCGCCAGCCGCAGCAGCTCGGGCGCGATCTCGCGCAGGTAGGCCGGGTCGGAGCGGTCGAGGGCCAGGGCCTCCAGCCCCGCCACGATCTCGCAGAGCTCCCTGAACTCCTTCCTGCTCACCGGGGCGAACCGGAATCCGCGCCCCTGGGTGCTCTCCAGGACGCCCTCGCCCGCCAACGTGATCAGTGCCTCTCGCAGGGGGGTGCGGCTGACACCCAGCTCGGCCGCCAGCGCGACCTCGTTGATGTCGGTGCCCGCGGCGAAGTCGCCCCGGTCCAGCCTGCCCAGCAGCTCTTCCCGGATCTGCTCGCGCAGCGGTCGCCGGTCGATCGGCATGACGCTCCTTTGGTTTCGGCCGTGCCCAATACTAGCCCTTGACGTGATTCAAAATACTGCACTATGAATTCTGAATACAAAACACAGGAGGGAGTGTCGAGTGGGTCTGACCCGGGTGCCGGGGCTGCTGTACGGCGGCGACTACAACCCCGAGCAGTGGCCTGAGGAGGTCTGGGCCGAGGACGTGCGCCTCATGGCCGAGGCCGGGGTCACCATGGTCACCGTCGCGGTCTTCGCCTGGTCGCGGCTGGAGCCCGAGCCGGGCGCGTACGACTTCGGCTGGCTCGACCGCGTGCTCGGCCTGCTGCACGAGCACGGCATCGCCGCCGACATCGCCACCGCGACCGCCACCCCGCCGCCGTGGCTGGTGCGCCGCCACCCCGAGGTCATGCCGGTCGACGCCGCGGGCACCCGCCTGGAGTTCGGCTCCCGGCAGGGCTACTGCCCCAGCTCGCCGGTCTTCCGCGAGCACGCCGTACGGCTGGCGACCGCCATGGCCGCCCGGTACGGCGACCACCCGGCGCTGGCCCTGTGGCACGTGGGCAACGAGTACGCCGACCACACCCTCGAATGCTTCTGCCCCGAGTCGGCCCGCCACTTCCGGGCCTGGCTCCAGGCCCGTTACGGCACGGTCGACGGGCTCAACGCCGCCTGGGGCACGTCCTGCTGGGGCCAGCACTACACCGGCTTCGACCAGGTCGAGCCGCCCCGCAAGGCCCCCGGACCGGTCAACCCGGCCCAGCTCCTCGACTGGCGGCGCTTCTGCAGCGACGCCCTGCTGGAGCTGTTCACCGCCGAGCGCGACGTGCTGCGCGCCGTCACCCCGGACGTGCCCGTCACCACGAACTTCATGAGCATCCTGCACGGCCTCGACTACTGGGCCTGGGCGGAGGCCGAGGACCTGGTGAGCGACGACGCCTACCCCGACCCGGCCGACCCGTCCTCGCACGTGGCGGTCGCGCTCAGCTACGACCTCATGCGCTCGCTCAAGCGGCGGCCCTGGCTGCTCATGGAGTCCGCGCCGTCGGCCGTGTCGTGGCGCGAGGTCAACGCGCCCAAGCCGCCCGGCATGATGCGCCTGCACAGCCTCCAGGCCGTCGCCCACGGCGCCGACGGGGTGATGTTCTTCCAGTGGCGGCAGGCCAGGTACGGGCCGGAGAAGTTCCACTCGGCGCTGCTGCCGCACGGCGGCACCGCCACGCGCGGCTGGCGCGACACGCTGCGGCTCGGCGCGGACCTGCGGCGCCTCGCGGAGGTCGCCGGCGGCCACGCGCCCGCCGACGTGGCGCTGGTGTTCGGCTGGGACAGCTGGTGGGGCCTGGAGGCGCCCGAGTCGATGCCCTCCGACCGGCTCAAGCTGAAGGACCTGCTGCTGTCCTGGTACGCGCCGCTGCACGCCCGCGGGATCGCCGTCGACCTCGCGCCGCCCGGCGCCGACCTGTCGGGCTACCGCGTGGTGATCGTGCCCAACCTCTACCTGTGCACCGCCGATCAGGCCGAGGCGCTCGCCGCCGTCACCGGGGAGCTGGTCGTCGGCCCGTTCAGCGGCGTGGTCGACCAGGCCGACCAGGTGCACGACGGCGGCGCGCCCGGCCCGCTGCGCGACCTGCTGGGCGTCGCGGTCGAGGAGTTCTGGCCGCTGCCCGACGGCGTCACCCAGCCCCTGCGCCACGCCGGCGGCGACCCGGGCGTGGCCCGTACCTGGGCCGAGTGGCTGCGCCCCGACGAGGGCACCGACGTGCTCGCCCGCTTCGAGGGCGGCGACCTGGACGGGCTGCCCGCGATCACCCGCCGGGCGAACGCCACCTACCTCGGCTGCCTGCCCGCCGACCTGACGCCCCTGCTGGACCGCGTGCTCGCCGGAGTCCCGGCGATCGCCGTGCCCGCCGGGGTGGAGGCGGTCCGGCGGGGCCGGCACCTCTTCCTGCTCAACCACACCACCGACGAGCAGCGCATCACCCTGCCGTACCCCGGCCGGGACCTGCTCACCGACACCGACCTGCGAGGCGACGCCGTCCTCGCCCCGCGCGACGCCGTCGTGCTCAGGATCGAAGGAGACACGTGACGCACCCGTACATCCCGAACGCCGAACCCGGCGTGCGGGCCGAGATGCTCACCGCGATCGGCGCGGAGAGCGTCGAGGAGTTCTACGCCGACATCCCCGCGGACCTGCGCCTGAACCGGCCGCTCGACCTGCCGGCGCCCCTCACCGCCGAGCCCGACCTGGTCCGCCACATGAACGGCCTGCTCGGCCGGACCACCGGCACCGACGAGGCGCTGAGCTTCCTCGGCCACGGCTGCTACCCGCACCACGTGCCCGCCGTCTGCGACGAGGTCAACTCCAGGAGCGAGTTCCTGACCGCGTACGCCGGCGAGCCGTACGAGGACCACGGCCGCTTCCAGGCCCTGTTCGAGTACGTCAGCATGATGGGCGAGCTGCTGGAGATGGACGTCGTCAACGTCCCCACCTACGACGGCTTCCAGGCGGCGGGCACCGCGCTGCGCATGGCCGGCCGCTACACCGGGCGCTCGAAGGTGCTGGTCAGCGAGGCCGTGGCCGCCGACAAGCTGAGCAAGCTGCGCGACTTCCTCGCCCCGGACGTCGAGATCGTGCCCGCCCCCGTGGGCGAGGACGGCCAGACGGCCGTCACCGCGTTCGACGACTCCTACGCCGCGATCTACCTGGAGACGCCGAACGTGTACGGCGTCGTCGAGACGCGCGGCCGGGAGCTGGCCGACCTGGCCCACGCCCACGGCGCCCTGCTCGTCGTCGGCGCCGACCCGATCTCCCTGGGCGTGCTCGCCCCGCCCGCCGCGTACGGCGCCGACATCGCCTGCGGCGACATCCAGTCGCTCGGCATGCACCAGAGCTTCGGCGGCGGCCACGCCGGCTACATCGCCACCCACGACCACGAGCCGCTGGTCGCCGAGTTCCCCTCCCGGCTGTTCGGCATCGCGCCGACGAAGGTGCCCGGCGAGTACGGCTTCGGCGACGTCTTCTACGACCGCACCTCCTTCGCCCACCGCGAGGAGGGCAAGGAATGGGTGGGGACCGCCGCCGCCCTGTGGGGCATCACGGCCGGCGTCTACCTCGCGCTCATGGGCCCGCACGGCATGCGTGAGCTGGGGGAGACGATCCTCGCCCGCACCAGGTACGCGATGGACGCCCTGGCCGGATCTGTTACCGTGCTGCACCCGGACGCGGTCCACTTCCGCGAGTTCGCGGTGGAGGTGCCCTCCAGTGCGGCCTTGCTGGACCGGCTGCGCGAGCGCGGCATCTACGGCGGGGTGCCCCTCGACGACCGCACGGTGCTGGTCTGTGTGACCGAGCGCCACTCCATCGCCGACATCGACCGCCTCGCCGCAGAAATCGCCGAGATCGCCGCCATCCAGGAGACGCTGTGAACACCGCGGAGCCCTTCGCCGAGCTGCCCGTCGCGCCGAAGCCGCCGCTGCGCCGCTTCCACCAGGCCCGCTGGGACGAGCCGATCATCTTCGAGCTGTCCAGGCCGGGCCGTCGCGGCATCGCCGTGCCCGAGCCCGGCGCCCCGCGCGTCGAGCTGCCGGAGTCGGTGCGCCGCGCCGAGCCGCCGAAGCTGCCCGAGCTGGCGCAGCCGCACGTGGTCCGCCACTACCTGCGCCTGTCGCAGGAGAACCTGGGCAACGACCTCAACATCGACGTCGGCCAGGGCACGTGCACCATGAAGTACAGCCCCAAGGTCAACGACCGGTTCGCCGCCGCGGTCGCCGAGCTGCACCCGCTCCAGCACGAGGACACCGTGCAGGGCGTGCTGGAGATCTACTGGCGGCTGGAGCGCATGCTGGCCGAGATCTCCGGCATGTCCCGGGTCTCGCTCCAGCCGGGCTCCGGCTCGGCCGCCATCTACGCGAACGTCGCCATGATCCGCGCCTACCACGCGGCCCGCGGCGAGACCCACCGCGACCAGGTCATCACCACGATGTTCTCCCACCCGTCGAACGCGGCGTGCGCCAAGGTCGCCGGCTTCGAGGTCATCACCCTGATGCCGGACGCCGACGGCCTGCCGGACATCGAGGCGCTGCGCGCGGCCGTCGGGCCCCGCACCGCCGCCCTGATGATCACCAACCCGGAGGACACCGGCATCTTCAACCCGCGCATCCGGGAGTTCGTGGACCTCGTCCACGAGGCGGGCGGCCTGGCCTGCTACGACCAGGCCAACGCCAACGGCATCCTCGGCATCACCCGGGCCCGCGACGCCGGGTTCGACCTGTGCCACTTCAACCTGCACAAGACCTTCTCCACCCCGCACTCCTGCGGCGGGCCCGCGGCCGGAGCGTGCGGCGTGTCGGCCGACCTGGCGCCCTTCCTGCCCGGCCCGGTCGTCGCCTTCGACGGCTCGGCGTACACGCTGGAGACCCCGGAACGTTCCATCGGCAAGGTGCGGCCGTTCCTCGGCGTCACCCAGAACATCGTGCGCGCCTACGCGTGGATCATGTCGCTCGGCGCGGAGGGACTGCGCCAGGTGGCCGAGACGGCCGCGCTCAACAACAACTACCTGATGCGCAAGATCCTCGCCATCCCCGGCGCGTCGGCGCCCTGGGGCACGCGGCGCATCGAGCAGGCGCGCTACTCCTGGCAGGAGCTGTCGGAGGAGACCGGGGTCCACTCCGAGGAGATCGGCGTGCGGGCGTCGGACTTCGGCGTGCACTACTGGACCAGTCACCACCCGTACCTGGTGCCGGAGCCGTTCACGCTGGAGCCCACCGAGTCGTACTCCAAGGAGGACCTCGACGAGTACGCTGCGATCCTCGCCCACGTGGCCGACGAGGCCCGCCGCGATCCCGAGATGGTCAAGGGCGCCCCCTACAACCAGACCGTGCACAAGATCGACCCGTCGCCGCTCGACGACCCCAAGGCGTGGGCGCCCACCTGGCGCGCCTACGTCCGCAAGCACCTGTCATGAGCGCGGGGGTGTCGGTGGGCCTGGTCGTCAACCCGGTCGCCGGGCTGGGCGGGGCGGCGGGCCTGAAGGGCAGCGACGGCGCCGAGGTGCAGCGCGCGGCCCTGGCCCGGGGCGCCACGCCGCGGGCGGGGGAGCGGGCGGCGCGGGCGGTGCGCGCGCTGCTGTCGCGCCGTCCCGGCACGCGCCTGGTCACGGCGCCGGGCCCGATGGGCGAGCACAGCGCCCGCGCCGCCGGCGCCCCGCACACGCTGGTGCGTTCCGTCCCGCCGTCGGAGCCGGGAGCGTCCGGCGTCACGACGGCGGGCGACACGCGGCGGGCCGTCCTGGCCATGGCCGGGGTGGACCTGCTGCTGTTCGCGGGCGGCGACGGGACGGCGCGCGACGTGCTGGACGCGGTCCGCGAGCTGCGCGAGCGCGGCGAGCGCGTCCCGCCCGTGCTGGGGATCCCGGCCGGGGTGAAGGTGTACTCCGGCTGCTTCGCGCTCAGCCCGGCCGCGGCCGGGACGCTCGCCGCCGCGTACATCTCCGGGACGTCCGGCGTCTCCGGGACGTCCGGTGACGGATCGGGCCGGGCGGCGCTCGCCGAGGCCGAGGTGGTGGACCTGGACGAGGACCGCTACCGGCAGGGGCTGGTGAGCCCGGTCCTCTACGGCGCCCTGCGGGTGCCCGCCGCCCCGGCCGCGCTGTCGGGCCGCAAGGCCGGATCCTCCGGGACGGCGCCCGGCACGGTCGAGGGCATCGCCCGGGAGGTCGTCTCCCGGATGCGGCCCGGCGTCCGCCACGTCCTGGGACCCGGCGCCACCACGCGGGCCGTCGGCCGCGAGCTCGGCCTCGCCACCACCCTGCTCGGCGTGGACGTCGTCGAACGCGTCGAACGCGTCGAACGCGTCGAACGCGACGGCGCCGGTGGCCGGTTGGTGGCGGCCGACGTCTCGGAGGCGGAGCTGTCCGGGCTGGTCGAGGGCGGGGAGGCGGTCCTGGTGCTGTCGGTGATCGGCGGGCAGGGCTTCGTGCTCGGCCGCGGCAACCAGCAGGTGTCGCCGCGCGTGCTGCGCGCCGTGCTCGGGGACGCCCCCGGGGACGCGCCGGGCGCGCGGGCCGCCGGGCGGCTGCTCGTCCTGGCCACCCAGCAGAAACTGGCCGCCCTCGGCGGACGCCCGCTGCTGGCCGACAGCGGCGACGAGGACCTCGACCGGATGCTCGCCGGGCACGTCCAGGTGATCACCGGATACCACGAAAGCACGATCTACCGCATCAGTGCGGCAAGTGAGGAGTTGAACGGATGAACGCCCAGCTCGAGGGCAAGGTCGCGATCGTCACCGGCGGTGCCTCCGGCATCGGGCGCGCCACGGCGCTGCTCTTCGCCCAGGAGGGCGCCCGGGTGGTCGTCGCCGACATCGACGGCCCGGGAGCCGAGGCGACGGCCGCGCAGATCGACGCCGTCCGGCCCGGGGCCGCGCTGGCGGTGCGCGCCGACGTGTCGTCCCCCGACGACTGCCGGCGCGTCGTGGAGAGCGCCACCGGCACCTTCGGCGGGCTGCACGTCCTGTTCAACAACGCCGGCATCATCCGCCGCACCACGGCCCTGGACCTCGACGTCGAGGAGTGGGACCGCGTCATGGCGGTCAACGTCCGCTCCGTCTTCCTCATGTGCAAGTACGCCGTCCCGGCGATGACCGAGGGCGGCTCGATCGTCAACACCGGCTCGGGCTGGGGCCTCAAGGGCGGCGGCAACGCCCTGTCCTACTGCGCCTCCAAGGCGGCCGTGGTCAACATGACCCGGGCGCTGGCCATCGACCACGCCCGCGCCGGGATCCGGGTCAACTCCGTCAACCCCGGTGACACCGACACGCCCATGCTGCGCGACGAGGCCCGCCAGCTCGGCGAGGACTGGACCGCGTTCGCGAGCGACGCGGCCGACCGGCCGATGGGCCGCGCCGGAACCCCGGAGGAGATCGCCCGCGCCGTGCTGTTCCTGGCGGGCGACGCCTCCAGCTACGTCACCGGATCCGCTCTCGTCGTCGACGGCGGCGGACTCGCCTGACACCCCCCGAAAGAAAGATCGAAGGAGCCACCATGAAGCGTGCGCTGACCGTCCTGGGCGCCCTCGCCCTCGCCACCACCGCCTGCAGCGGAAGCGGCGGGAACGTTCCTGGCGCGGGCACCGGCAAGGGCCCGGTGACCGTGCGCTGGTCCACCTGGGGATCGGCCGAGGACGTGAAGGTCTACGAGAAGTTCACCGAGGACTTCCAGCGACGCCACCCCGACATCCGGCTCAAGCTGGAGTCGGTCGCGAAGTACGAGGACTACCACCCCAAGCTGCTCACCCAGCTCACCAGCAAGACCGCGCCCGACGTGATCTTCGTGGGCGACGACTACATCGGCAAGTTCGTCTCCTCGGGCGTGATCACGCCTCTCGACGACAAGCTGGCCGGCCCCGACTCCAAGAGCCGCCCCGAGGACTTCTTCGACGGCGTGTACGGCGGTGCCAAGCGCGACGGCAAGATCTACGCCGTCCCGAACGACACCAACCCCGAGGTGCTCTGGTACGACAAGAAGGCGCTCAAGGACGCCGGCATCACCGAGGACCCGGCCACCCTCAACGAGAGCGGCCAGTGGACCATGCCGAAATATCTGGACATGAACGCCAAGCTCAAGGCCGCGGGCAAGGCCGGCTCCATCTTCTGGAACTGGTACGGCTCCACGTACTCGATGATCAACGGCTTCGGCGGCAAGGTCTGGGACGGCGGCAAGTTCGTCGCCACCACCGACACCAAGGCGCGCGAGGCGCTGAGCACGCTCGCCAAGGGCTACCAGGACAAGACGTTCCTCAGCGCCGACACGCTGCCCGACAGCAACGGCCCGAGCACCCAGTTCCTCAAGCACAAGGCCGGCTTCTACGCGGGCGGGCGCTGGGTGGTCGACTCCCTGCGCAAGGGCGGCGAGCTCGACGACTACGACATCGTGCCGTTCCCCTCGCCGACCGGCGACCCCATGCCGGGCGCGGTGGCCGCCTCCTACCTGGCACTCAACAAGGACACGAAGCTGCCCAAGGAGGCGTTCACGTTCCTGACCGAGTTCGTCGGCAAGGAGGGCCAGATGCTGCGGCTCCAGGGCGGCGGCGCCGTGCCGTCCGTCAAGGGCGCCGAGCAGGTCGTCCTCGCGGAGGGCTACCCCAAGCACGCCCAGACCTTCATCGACGTGCGCGACACCGGCTTCGCCAACTACCCCGAGGAGGTCGCGGTGCCCGGCCTCACGGCCGCCATCAACGAGCAGCTCCTGAAGGTGTGGAGCGGCAAGGTCGGCTTCGACCAGGGCATGACGGAGCTCCAGCAGCTCGTCCAGAGCAAGCTGGGCTGACGCCGTGGCAGTCCTCACCCGTGCCCGCCCCCGGGCGGGCCGGCGCCGGGCCCCCGGCGTGCGCAACCGGGACGGCTGGTGGGCGGCGTTCTTCCTCGCCCCGCAGGTCACGGCCCTGGCCGTGTTCCTGGTCTTCCCGCTCGGCTTCGCCGTGGTGCTGGCGTTCATGCGCTGGGACGGCCTCGGCCGCAAGGAGTGGGCCGGGCTGGACAACTTCGCCGCCCAGCTCTCCGACCCCGAGTTCGGCCTGGCGGTGTGGAACACGGTCAAGCTCGCCCTGCTCACCGTGCCTGTCGGCCTCGCCCTCGCGCTGCTCATCGCGCTCGCGCTGAACAACGTGCGCGGCGGCTCCTTCTACCGGGTGCTGTACTTCATGCCGGTGGTCACCAGCTCGGTGGCCGTCGCGCTGATGTGGCAGATCATCCTGGCCGGCGACGAGAGCGGCGTGCTCAACAACTCGCTGCGGAGCTGGTTCGGGCTCACCCCGCCCGACTGGCTCGGCGACACCGGCTGGGTGATCGTGTCCATCGCCGTGGTGACGATCTGGTCGTCGCTCGGCCTCAACGTGGTGATCTTCCTGGCGGGGCTGCAGACCATCCCGCCGCAGATCGTCGAGGCCGCGCGGATGGACGGCGCGGGCAGCCTGCGGATCTTCCGCTCGGTCATCCTGCCGCTGCTCTCGCCCACGATCTTCTTCTCCACGGTGGTCGCCGTGATCAGCTCGTTCCAGGCGTTCGACCAGATCTACGTGCTGGTGCGGCCGGAGGACAACGAGGGCGCCCGCACGATCGTCTACCAGGTCTACGAGCTGGGCTTCAAGGACTTCGAGTTCGGCATGAGCAGCGCCGCCGCGCTGATCCTGCTCGCCCTGACGCTGCTCGTGACGCTCGTCCAGTTCGCCGCGCAGAAGCGCCTGGTCCACTACGACTCGTGAGGGAGAGCTGATGCGACTCCGGCAGGCGGCCCTGCACGCCGCGCTCACGGCCGGCGGCCTGGCCATGGTGTTCCCGTTCGCCTGGATGCTGCTGACGTCGTTCAAAAGCGTGCGGCAGATGCTGAACGCCCCGCTCGACTGGCTGCCCCACCCCTGGCGCTGGCAGAACTACCCCGACGCGCTCGCGGCGATGCCGTTCGGCACCGCGTACTGGAACAGCTTCTACATCGCCGCGCTCAACGTCACGCTCACCCTGCTCACCTCCGCCATGGCGGCCTACGCCTTCGCCCGGATCCGCTTCCGCGGCTCGGGCGTGCTGTTCGTGGTGTTCCTGGCCACGCAGATGGTGCCGGCGCAGGTGACGGTCGTGCCGCTGTACCTCATGCTGGCCCGGTTCGGCTGGATCGACTCCCACCTGTCGCTCATCCTGCCCACGGTGGCCAACCCCTTCGCGGTGTTCCTGCTGCGCCAGTTCATCAGGGCCGTGCCCGTGGAGCTGGAGGAGGCGGCCCGCATCGACGGGGCGGGCCGCTGGCGGTGCTTCTGGAACGTGGTGCTGCCCAACATCCGCCCCGGCCTGGGCGCCCTGGGCATCATCGCCTTCCTGGCCTCGTGGAACTCGTTCTTCTTCCCCCTGATCTTCCTGAACTCGCCCGAGCTGGCCACCGTGCCGCTGCTGCTCAGCCAGTTCTCCGGGCAGCACACCGCGGTCGACTACGGGCTCATCCTGGCCGGGTCGGCGATCGCGGTGGTGCCCACGCTGATCGCCTTCCTGATCGGCCAGCGGAAGATCATCAACTCGATGGCCTCCTCCGGACTGGGCGGGCGATGATGCTGGACCTGCGCGAACGACCGTTCACCGACCGGGGGTCGCGGCTGCTGGTGATGGCCGCCGACGACGGCTCGCTGTGGATCGCCGCCGCCCGCTACGAGACGCCGCTGCGCGAGACGGCCGTCCTGACCGGCCTGCGGGTTCTCGCCGGCGACCGGGAGCTGCCCGTACGCCGGGCGCTGCCGGACCGGGTGGAGTTCGAGGGCGGCGCGGCCCTGGCCTTCGCCGGCCCCGACACGCTCGTGCTGACCGGCCCGCCGGGCGCCGGCCCGGCGGGCGGCGGCGGCAGCGACGGCGGTGTGCGTGCCGTGTGGGACGGCGGCCGGGCGCCCGTCGGCGACGGCCTCGTCCTGGTGGGCCCCGGCCGGGACGGCGCGCACGTGGCCGCCCCCGGCGGCCCGCCGCCCGACGGCCGGGCGGTCCTGGAAGCGGCCGCCGCGCGCTGGCGCGACTGGTTCGCCCGCATGCCCGCCGTCCCGTCCGGCCTGCGGGAGCGGGCCGAGCAGGCGTGGTGGACGCTCGCCGTCAACCTCGTGCCGATCCAGGGCCGCGAGTCGCTGATCCCGTCCAAGTACGGCTACGTCGGCCTGTGGAACTGGGACTCCTACTTCCACGCCATCGCCCTCCGGCACGCCGACCCGGGCCTGGCCAGGGAGCAGATCCGCATCCTGCTCGACCACCAGCGCCCCGACGGGCTGATCCCCGACGTGGTCCACGACCACGGGGTGCTGGCCGAGACCACCGACCTGCCCCGCTCCGACCTGGCCCGGCTGGCGCAGCACGTCGGCGGGCCACCGGTCCGGGAGGCCGTGCCGGTCACCAAGCCGCCGCTCACCGCCTGGGCCGTGTGGAAGATCCACCAGGCCGACCCCGACCCGGGCTTCCTCGCCGAGGTGTACGAGCCGCTGGTCCGGGCGCAGGAGTGGTGGTTCACCCGCTCCGACCCCGACGGCGACGGCCTGGCCGAGTACCTGCACCCGTACTCCTCGGGCCTGGACGACAGCCCGATCTGGGACGGCGGGCCGCGGGCCGAGCCGCCCGACCTCAACTCCTACCTCGCCCTGCAGTACGACCGGCTCGGCGACATCGCCGCCGCGCTCGGCCGCGACCCGGGGGAGTGGCGGGACAGGGCCCAGGCGCTCGTGGACCGCATGGTGGCGCGGCGGTGGACCGGCACGCGTTTCGTCACCCTGGTCGGCGGGCGGGAGGCGGACGTCCGCACCCCGCTGGAGCTGCTGCCGCTGCTGACCGGGCGGCTGCCGGCCGACGTCGCCGACCGGCTCGTGGCCGACCTGCGCTCGCCGAGCTTCTGGGGCGAGCGGCCGGTGCCCACGGTCGCCTTCGACGACCCCCGCTTCGACCCCGACGCCATGTGGCGCGGACCGGTCTGGCTCAACGTCAACTACCTGCTCATCGAGGGCCTGCGCCGGTCGGGCCACCCCGCGACGGCCCGCGAGCTGCGCGAGCGCACGCTGGCGATGGTCCGCGACGGCGGCGGCCTGTACGAGTACTGGAACCCGCTGACGGGCCGCCGGGCGGGCCGGGCGACGAGCGGGTTCGGCTGGTCGGCCGCCCTGTTCCTGGACCTCGCCCACGACAGTCTGGCCGACTCCGCCGACGGGGAGGGCCGGACCGGCGCCGCCGCACGCGAGGGGTGACGGCGTTCAGACGACGGGGTGGGACTCCGGATGGGCGTCCCACCACTTCCGGAACGCCGGGTTGTCGTCCACGTGGTCGGCGAAGGCGGCGGCGAACCCGCGATACAGCGCGGCCGCGTCCGCCGGTCCCAGGCGGTCGCGGCGCCAGGCCACGGTGAGCCGCGCCACCTGGGGCTCACCGACCAGCGGCAGCACCACCGTGCCCTCCGGCGCGGGCCAGGTGGGATCGACGAGGCGCACCCCGTGCCCCGCCGCCACCAGGGGCCGACCGGCCCCGCTCGGCGCGTCGTAGCGGATGTCCGGCTCGAAGCCCGCCGCGCGGCAGGACGCGCGCAGCGCCGCCAGCGAGCCGTCGTCGCCGCCCGGCGGGCTGATCCACCGCTCCCGCGCCAGGTCGGCGAGCCGTACGGCGGCGCCGCCGGCCAGCGGGTGCGCCGCCGACAGCGCCACGAAGATGGGATGGCGGGGGATGAGCGTGCGCGTGACGACGGGGGAGCGCAGCGCGATCTCGGTCCCCTCGATCACGCCCAGGAGGGCCGCGTCGAGCTCGCCGTGGGCCAGGGCGTCGGCCAGCAACGCCGTGGACGGCTCGATCCACAGCGACACGGCACGCCCGGGCAGCGCCTCGCCGACCCGCTCGACGACGCTCGCGACGCACGCCAGGTGGTTGCAGCCGAGCCTGAGCGCCGCGGACGGCGCGTGCCTCCCGCGCAGGTCGTGGACGAGCGCGTCCACCTCGTGGAGCACGATCCGGGCTCGGGCGACGACCTGGTGACCCAGTGGGGTCGGCCTGGTGCCCGTGCGGGAGCGGGCGAAGAGCTCGCCCCCGAGCAGCTCCTCGATCTGGCGGAGCTGGTGGGTGGCCGCGGGCTGGGACAGCTCCAGACGCGCGGCCGCCCTGGTGAGGCTGCCGGTCTCGGCGATGGCGCAGACCAGGCGGAGGTGTCTCAGGTCAAGGTCCACAATCAGGAGTATGTGACATACGACAACCAGCTTCCATAGGGCGACAAATCCCTATTCATCCGGATCCTGCTTGCTGACCCAGACCGCGACCTGGGTACGCGAGTCGACCCCGAGCTTGCCGAGGATGTGTTCGACATGTCCCTCGGCGGTGCGCTGGGCGATCATCAGGGACCTCCCGATCTCCTTGTTGCTCAGCCCCTGGGCGACCAGCCGGGCGATCTGCGTCTCCCGCGCCGTGAGCGGCGCCAGCCGGTCGGGCCCGGCCGGCGAACCGGGGCCGGCCGGCTCCTCGTCCAGGGCGTACGCCAGCGCCTCGTCGTAGCCCAGCTCGGCGCCCCGGGCGAACTCCGCGTGGAACGCCGGCTCGCCGACGGCGTGCCGGGCCCGGGATCTCGACTGCTCGGCGTGCGCGGCGGAATGAAGGTATCCGGAGGGCGGGGGATCGCCGACCCTCGCCCAGAGCGTGTCCAGGATCCCGTACAGCCGGGCCGCCCGTTGCAGCCGTCCTTGCGTCGTGGCGATCCAGGCCAGGATCTCCAGATCCAGGCCGACGCCCCGCTGGTCGCGCAGCGAGCGGTTGAAGCGCAGCGCCTCCGACACCAGCGCGGCCGCGTGCCGGGCGTCCCCCCGTTCGCAGACCGCGACGCCCAGCACCGCCAGCGTGTACGCCTTGTGCCAGCCCAGCCCGTGCCGGTCGCAGACGGCCAGCGACTCCTTCCCGATGGAGACGGCGAGCGCGCGTTCTCCCGTGGAGCGGTGGGCGACGCAGAGCCGGATGAGCGCCTCCACGACGCCCACCGGGTCGTCCACGGCGCGGAAGCGGCGCACCGCGTCGTCGAGGAGGGGGATGGCGGCGACGGGGTCCTCCCGCCCCAGGGCCAGCAGCCCCTCGCCCAGCGCGATGTAGGCGAGGGCCATCGGGTCCCGGCGGTCGTCCGCCAGGGTCCGGCATTCCCGCAGCACCGCCTCGGCGGAGGCGATGTCCGCCTGGATGATGGCCAGGACGCCGTCGGTCCACAGCGCCCGGACGCGGACGTCGCCGGGCTCCGTCTCGGCCGCCAGCCCCCGTTCCAGCCAGGCGCGGCCTTCCCCCAGGTAGACGCCGTTGACCCAGTGGTACATCAGGTCGGCCGCCATGGCCAGGCCGGTCCGCGCCTGCCCGGGCTCGGTGTGGCAGTACTCCAGGGCGAGCCGCAGGTTCGCGTGGTCGGCGCCGAGGCGGGCGAGCCAGGACACCTGTTCCGGGCTCGATATCCGGGCCCGGGTCTCGCTCGCCAGCCGGCGGTAGTGATCGCGATGTCGCCGGCGCAGCGCCGCCGCCTGCCCGGACTCCTCCAGCCGTTCCCGCCCGTAGTCGCGGATGGTCTCCAGGATCCGGTACCGGACGGACTCCCCGTCGTGCTCCGAGATCAGGATCGACTTGTCGACCAGGCTGCTCAGCAGGTCGACGACGTCGTCTGCGGCGATCCCGTCGCCGCCGCACACCGCCTCCGCCGCCTCCAGGTCGAGGCTCCCCGCGAAGATCGACAGGCGGGACCACAGCAGACGCTCCTCGTCCGTGCACAGCCCGTGGCTCCAGTCGATCAACGCGCGCAGCGTCCGATGATGAGCCGGCCGGGCCCCCGCGGCGGGGAGCAGCCCGAACCGGTCCTCCAACTGGGCGAGCACCTGCTCCAGCGCGAGGGTCCGCAACTGCGCGGCCGCCAGTTCGAGGGCGAGCGGGATCCCGTCGAGGCGGCGGCAGATCTCGACCACCGCGTCGCCGTTGGCCTCCGTGACGGCGAAACCGGGCGCGGCGGCCTCGGCCCGCTCCGCGAACAACCGCGGCGCCTCGGAGCGGGCGAGCTGACCGGCCGGCGGCCGGGCGCCGGGCGGCAGTCCGAGGGGCGGCACTTCCAGCAGCCGCTCGCCGGGAACCCGCAGCGACTGCCGGCTGGTCGCGATGATCCGCAGATCCGGCGCCGACCGCAGGACCGTCCGCGCCACGGCGGCGCACTCGCCGACCAGGTGCTCGCAGTTGTCGAGGATCATCAGCAGCCGCTTGTCCTTCAGGTGGCCGGTGAGGACCTCCAGCGGCGGGCGGGCGGTGTGGTCGCGGACCCCGAGCGCCTCGACGATCGCCGGCGCCAGGAGTTCCCGGCTGCGCAGCGCGGCGAGGTCGACCATCCACACGCCGTCCGGGAACGCGCCGCCCAGCGTCGCCGCGGCTCGTGCGGCCAGTCTCGTCTTGCCGACGCCGCCCGGGCCCGTCAGCGTCACGACGGGCGCGGCCGACAGCATCCGCCTGATCTGGGCGATCTCCCGCCGGCGTCCGACGAAGCTCGTACGTTCCGCCGGGAGCCCGTGGGTGCGCCCCCGCGTCCCGGTGCCCCTCGTCCCCATCTCCCAAGAGTTACCCGACCTGTCACCCCTACGCCTCCCGGGGGTCATCCACGAGATTTATGGGAGCGCTGATGACTGCGCGGTGATCGCCGCACTGACACTCGAAGCGGCCGCGAACCCGTCCGAACACCCCCCAGGAGGTTCCCGTGCGCCGCCTCTTAGCCCTGATGGCCGCCTGCGTCGTCGCCTGCTCGCTGACCTCGGCGCCCGCGCGGGCGCAGGTCGAACCGCCCCCGTCCCTCCCCGCCGCCACCACGTCCCAGGACGACGCGCCGCACGTGCGCAAGACCCGGCTGGACCTGGCCGACCGCCCGCCCCGGCCGGCCGCCGCCGACGCGCTCCGCAAGGACTACGACGAGCCCGCCAGCGCGCCGCAGCATCCCCGGCCGTCGGCCCGGACCAGCGCCAAGGCGGCCGCCGCGGCGTGCAGCGTGGCCGACTTCACCAGCCGCTCCGGCAGCGCCCTGGTGCAGCAGATCAAGGCGAGCACCACCGACTGCGTCAACACGCTGTTCAACCTGACCGGCGCCGACGCCTACCACGCCTTCCGCGAGGCGCAGATGACGACCGTCGCCTATGCCCTGCGCGACAACGCCGCCTCCTACCCGGGCGACAACACCACCTCGACCGCGCAACTGGTCCTCTACCTGCGGGCCGGCTACTACGTGCAGTGGTACCACCCCACCGACGTCGGCGCCTACGGCCAGGCGCTCGCCACGGCCGTCCAGGCCGGCCTCGACGCGTTCTTCGCCGCCGCCCGAGCCTGGACGGTCAGCGACGCCAACGGCGAGGTGCTGGCCGAGGCGGTCACCCTGATCGACAGCGCCCAGCAGAACGCGCGTTACCTCTACGTCGTCAAGCGCCTGCTCAACGGCTACGACAGCTCCTACGACGCCTCCTGGTGGATGCTCAACGCGGTCAACAACGTCTACACCGTGCTCTTCCGCGGCCACCAGGTGCCCGCGTTCGTCAGCGCCGTCCAGGCGGACACCAGCGTGATCAGCACCCTGCGTTCGTTCGCGGCCGGCCACCTGTCGCTGCTGGGCACCGCCCGCGGCTACCTGACCTCCAACGCGGGACGGGAGCTCGGCCGCTTCCTGCAGCACCAGCCCCTGCTCGCCACGGTGCGGCCGCTGGCCAAGGACCTGCTCGGGCGCAGCTCCATCACCGGCCCGACCGCCGCGCTGTGGGTGGGCGTCGCCGAGATGACCGACGCCTACGACAAGGCCGACTGCGCCTACTACGACACGTGCGACCTGCAGCGGCGCCTGGCCGACAGCGTGCTCCCGATCAACCACACGTGCAGCGCCGGCATCAGGATCCGCGCCCAGGACATGACCTCGGGCCAGCTCTCGGGCACCTGCGCCAGCCTGGCGAACCAGGACGCCTACTTCCACAACCTGGTCAGGGACAACGGCCCCGTCGCGGGTGACGGCAACACCAGCATCGAGGTGGTGGTGTTCGACTCCAGCGCCGACTACCAGACCTACGCCGGCCCCATGTTCGGCATCGACACCAACAACGGCGGCATGTACCTGGAGGGCGACCCGTCCGCGGCGGGCAACCAGCCGCGCTTCATCGCCTACGAGGCCGAGTGGCTGCGCCCGGACTTCCAGATCTGGAACCTCAACCACGAGTACACCCACTACCTCGACGGCCGCTACGACATGTACGGCGACTTCGACGCCGGGGTCAGCACGCCGACGATCTGGTGGATCGAGGGCTTCGCCGAGTACGTCTCCTACTCCTACCGCAAGCAGACCTACGACGCCGCCATCACCGAGGCGGGCAGGCGCACCTACGCCCTCAGCACGTTGTGGGACACCACCTACGCGCACGACACCACCCGCATCTACCGCTGGGGCTACCTGGCCGTCCGCTACATGTTCGACAAGCACCCCGGCGACCTGTCCACACTGCTCGGCCACTACCGGACCGGCGCCTGGAGCACCGCCCGGTCGTTCCTGACCGGCTCGATCGGCAGCCGCTACGACACCGACTGGTACACCTGGCTGGCCGCCTGCGCCTCGGGCGCCTGCGCCGGCGGGGACGGCGGCGGCTCCGCCCCCGAGTGCACAGGCGCGGACACCCGGCAACTGGACCGCGGCTGCAGGCGGAGCAACCTGTCGGCCGCCCAGAACGACTACGCCTACCTCTTCCTGTACCTGCCCGCCGGCGTCTCCCGGCTGACCATCACGGCCTCCGGCGGCACCGGCAACGCCGACCTCTACTACAACCCCACCGGCTGGGCCACCACCGGCTCCTACGCCCAGCGGTCCACCGCCTCGGGCAACGCGGAGACCCTGACCGTCACCAACCCGCCCGCCGGCTACGTCTACATCAGCCTGTACGGCGCGGCGAGCTTCTCCGGCGCCGCCGTCACGACCGACTACTGACGCGCCGGTCGTGGCGGGGACGGGCTCGCCCCGTCCCCGCCACGACGTCGGTCACCTCACGAGACAGCCGGTCACTTCACCAGATAGGCGTCGGAGAGGACCTGCTGGACGGAGTTCCCGTCCCTGTCCTTCGCCTCCACCTTGACCGACACGCTGCCCGGGCCCTTGGGGTTGAGCACGAGCACCCGGTCACCGGGCAGCACGGCGGCCTTCGTCCAGTGCGCGCCCTTGTCGCCGGAGACCCAGGCGGCCCGCAGCGACGGCGACCGGCCGCCCTCCGGCGTGACGGTGAAGGTGAACGGCCTGCCGCCCTGGACCGTGTCGTCCCCCGGCAGCCCGAGGTCGTACCGCAGCCGGATCAGCGGCACCTGGGCGCACGGCTGCTTGTCGTCCCACAGCACGGTGTCCAGACAGGGGAGCGGGGAGCCGGCGCTCGCCGGGCGGGCCGAGCGGAACGTCCAGGTGGTCTCCACGCCCGTGCCAGGATGCTTGCCGGAGAAGGCGTCCTTCCACGAGTCCGTCAGCCGGTACGTGCCCGGCCCGGCGGGGACGGTGTAGTAGGGCACGCCCAGGTCGTCGTACTCCTGCTTGACCTCGGCCGCGCCGTTGAACAGGTGGATCTCCTCCTCGCCCCACGCGCCCTGATAGCTGTGGCTCGGGTTCGAGGCGTCGGAGTAGTAGCCGAAGCCGAGCGGGGAGAGCGCCCGCAGCCGCAGCCGGTCGCCCTGGCGGCAGCCGTCGCAGTAGAAGCTCTGGCCGATCCAGTCCGGCACGTGGGGGCCGTCCGTGAGCTGGGCGGGCATGATGGCCTCGTTCCAGTCCTCACGCTCCTGGCCGGCGCGGGTGAAGCCGCGGAAGGAGGTGGCGTGCCGCTCACCGCCCGAGGCGGGGTCGTAGAAGGTGTAGGCCCGCTCCCACAGCACGTCGCCGCCCGTGGTGTTGTAGTACTCGGTCCGGGCCGCGGGCGCGGCGAAGGAGTGCGAGCCGCGCACGCTGAGCCGCTGCTCGTCGGTGAAGGTGTGGCTGACCTCGTTGAAGTTCGAGGTCGGCCCCCACGCGCCCGGCTGCGGGGCGAACTGGGCGTGGTAGGTGGTGTCGATCGCGGTGAGGTCGCGGGCCTTCGGCGCGAAGCGGAGACGGCCCGCCGTGGTGCCCTTCACGTAGTCGACCAGCTTGTACTCGAACGGGGTGGTCGGCGTGACGTGCAGCGCCGCGCTCGGGTACGGCTTGCGGGCCAGGACCTTGCCCAGCCGGTCGGCCTCGCCGTTGTCCAGCCACAGCACCGGGATCTTGTTCTGGGCCGTGTACGGCTCGGCGCTGAGCAGCCAGGCGAACCGGTCGCTGGTGACCACGCCCGCGGCCCCCGCCTTGATGGCCAGGTCCAGGTCGGTCAGCAGGAGCTGGAGCGAGTCCCGGGCCGGCAGGTAGACGAGCCGGCCCCGGACGTCGCCGCCGGCGCGCAGGTCGTCGCCCGTGGTGAGGTTCAGGCGCCGGTCGGAGGCGAACTTCGGCACCAGCGCGTCGTGCTCGCTGACGTAGCGCGGGTTGAGCGAGACGCCGGGCACGCTCAGCTCCACCTCGGGGGCGCGGCGGACCTGGTCGAACAGCATCATGAACGTGCCCACCGTGGGCGCCTTGGTGACCGGCGTGACCCAGTACCGGCCCCTGAGGGCCGGCTCGTAGCTGAGCACCGAGGCGCCCGCGTACATGCGGCCCCCGGCGGTCGTGCGGGCGAAGTTCACGTTGAGGAACACCGGCTCCGACGGGCGCGGCGTGCTGATCTCCAGCGGCTCGGCCTTGGTCGCGTCCATGGTGACCGTGGTGTCGGCGTCGAGCTTGAGCTCGGGGACGGTGAGGAAGCCGTACTGGAGGTTGCGGTCGGGCCTGCTGTACCACCAGGGCGTCTCGCCGATGTAGTAGACGCCGCCGTGGGCGAGCCTGAGCTCGGTCTCCAGGACGCCGGGCGTGTCGGTGGTCCGCCAGTTCTCGGTCCACGTGGCCGTCGGCTCGCCCTCGAGCAGCGGGTCGGTGTCGCTGATCCGCGCGGCGGACACCGCACCAGGGTTGATCGTCCACTCCGGACGGCCGACGAACCTGACCTTCAGGGTGTGCATCCTGGCCTGCTTGCGGAACGCGATCGGCGCCGTCAGCCGGGTCGTGCCGGCGGTGGCCGTCAGGCGTCCCTCGTACCAGCCGGGCTCGCCCAGCGTGGGCTCGACGGTGAGGTCCGCGGTCGCGGTGCCGCCCGCCGGGACGGTCAGCGACGACGGCGTCAGCGTGGCCATCCCGGCCGGCGGCTGCGCGTCGCCGTGCTTCAGCGCCAGCGACAGGTTCAGGGTGACCGGCTCCTTGCCGGTGTTGCGGAAGGTCACCTTCCTGGTCATCGTCTGGCCGGTGTACGGGTCGGTGAACCCCGCGTAGACCGACGCCACGTCGTCGAAGACCTGCTGGGTGACGGCCTGCCCGATGTCCAGCCGGCCCGCGCCCTGGTCGTAGACCGTGGCGTCGCCCGGCTTCGCGGTCGCGGTCAGCGCGGTCTTGAGCTGCTCGGGCGTCCAGTCGGGGTGCTGGGCGGACAGGATGCCCGCGGCGGCCGCCACGTGCGGGCTCGCCATCGAGGTGCCGGACGCCGCCGTGTAGTGCTCGTCGATCGGGCCGCCGCCCGGGACGCTGCTGCCCTCGCCCAGCGAGGTGCCGGCCGCGCGCGCCGCGACGATGTTCACGCCGGGCGCGGTGATCTCGGGCTTGATCGCGAAGTCCTCGCTCAGGCGGGGGCCGCGGCTGGAGAACGAGGCGATCTTGTCGGAGGAGTCGACCGCGCCGACGGTGAGCGCCGAGGCGGCCGCGCCGGGGGAGGCGATGGTGTAGCGGCCGGGGCCCGCGTTGCCCGCGGCGACCACGAACAGCGTGCCGTACGCGGCGGTCAGCTCGTTGGCGGCCTGGCTCAGCGGGTCGGTGCCGTCGGTCGGGTTGCTGCTGCCCAGGCTCATGTTGACCACGCGGACGTGCTGGGTGGCAGCCTGCCACTGCATCGCCGCGATGATCTCGGAGTTGTTGCCGCTGCCCGTGTCGTCCAGCGCCTTGGCGATGGTGAGCCGGGCTCCGGGCGCGACGCCCTTGTACGTGCCGCCCGAGGCGGCGCCGCTGCCCGCGATGATGGACGCCACGTGGGTGCCGTGGCCGACGCGGTCGGTCACCTCGTCGGCGTTGCCGCCACCGGGGCTGCCCGCGGGGACGAAGTTGCGGGAAGCGACGATCCGGCCCTGCAGGTCGGGGTGGGCGGCGTCGACGCCGGAGTCGATGACGCCGACCTTCGCGCCCGTCCCGTCGAACCCGGCTGCCCAGGCCGTGGGCGCGCCGATCTGCGGGTTGCTGACGTCGTCGAGCGCCTTGACCTTGCCGTCGAGCCACACCTTGCGCAGGTCGCCGGTCAGGGCCCGGGCGGTGGCCTGGCCTCCTCCGCCGAGGGACTGCCAGAAGGCGGTGGCCTGCTTCTTGTCCACCTTGATCGCGGCGCCGTCGATGCTCTCCAGCACCATCGGGTCCGAGCCGCCCTTCAGCGCCCTGGCCTTGCCCGCCAGGTCGCCCGTCCTGGTCCGGGCGTGGTACTGGACGATGAGCGGGATCTTCGGGGACCTGGCGTCGGCGTAGCCGTTGGCCGCCAGGTAGTCGACGTTGAACAGCTCCTTGTCCAGGAGCCCCTTGGCGAGGTAAGGCCCGGCGTCAGCGGGGATGACGTAGTAGCCGTGCTCGTCCTGCTGAGCCTGGTACGTCCGCGCCTCCCCGGCCGCGCCGGGCTCCAGGGTGGCCGACGCGCGGCCCGCGGCGTCCTTCGCGTAGACGACGGTGTCGCCGGTGATCAGGGTGATCTTGACCGGCGGTATGGCCTTCACCGGCGCGTTCGTGGTCGCGGCCGGAGGTGTGAACGTTTTTACGGTCGCCGCGTCGGCCGTTTCCGGGACCGCGACGAGCGGCACGGCGAGAACAGCCCCGAGTAAGGCCACGAGTCCGCGGCGCCGGGGGGATGGCAGCATGCGCACAACTTTCTCCAGACATGGGAAACACGGCCATCGTCGCCCGCGCGCGATGGAGATCGTTTCAACGCTGACCTAATCTGGTGATCAGTCAGGGCACAAGTCCGCCGGACGGGCCAAAACCCGCCAGGTGGCGGTAACCCGCCAGCGCCGCCCGGCATCGTGCGGCGGGAGAAGGGGGGCGCGCCGATGCTCGAAGCGATCGGCCTGTCACCGGCCGAGAGCCGCCTGTACGCGACGCTCGTCGAGAACCCGCGCTCGTCCGCCGCCGAGCTGGCCCCGCTCTGCGGCGTCTCGACGCTGCTGGCGGCCCGCACGCTGGCGGCCTTCGCGCGGCGCGGCCTGGCCAGCAGGCTGCCCGGCCGCCGCGCCCGCTACGTCGCCGTCGCCCCCGACATCGCGATCAGGCCGCTGCTCACCCGCCAGGAGGAGGAGCTGCACCGGGTGCGCACGGCGATCCACGAGCTCACCTCGTCCTTCCACCTGGCCTCGCGCTACGCGACCCACCCGGCCGAGCAGGTCGAGGTGGTCACGGGCACCGACAACATCATCAGCCGGGCGTACGCGCTGCAGGACAGCGCCCAGACGATGTTCCGCAACATCGACAAGCCGCCGTACGTCATGCGCGACCACGGCGACAACGTGGAGCGGGAGCGGCGGATGCTCCGGTCCGGCATCGACTACCGCAGCGTGTACGACCTGGAGTCGCTGGCCGTCCCGGGCAAGCTGCGGCTCGTCCAGGACTCGATGGCGCGCGGCGAGAAGGCCCGGGTGGTGGCCGACGCGGCGGCCAAGATGTGGATCGCCGACGACGCGGTCGCGCTGATCCCCATCCGCAACGGGGCGTACGCGATCGACGCGGCGTTCATCCTGCACCAGTCGGCCCTGCTCGACGCGCTGATCGCCCTGTTCGAACGGGAGTGGGGCCGCGGCTTCCCCTTACGCGCCACCCCCGCGTCCGCGTCCGCGTCGGCCGTCGCGGAGCCCGACGAGCTGACCAGGGAACTGCTCTCGCTCCTGGCCGGGGGCCTGACGGACGAGGCCATCGCCCGCGCCCTGGGGCTGGGCCTGCGCACGGTGCAGCGCCGCATCCACGCGGTGATGCGCGACCTGAACGCCATCACCCGCTTCCAGGCCGGCCTGGCGGCCCGGGAACGCGGCTGGATCTAGCGGCCGGATCCGGAATTTCCGACGAAAGACACTTCGCAGGTGCCTACGGCTTGGCCGACGAGGTGATCGGCGATCCGGCCGGGGCCGCGGAGTCCGGCACCCCTGCGTAGTCCGGCACCCCTGCGTAGTCGGGCAGCTCGACGCCGTTGATCGCGCGCCCGACCAGCTCGGTGAACCATGCGCCGGCGAAATCGGGGCGCGGCTCGGCGTCCGGCCCGGGGACGTCGCGGCTGCGGGCGTTCAACCGGCCGATCTCCTGGTTGGCCTCGACGAACGAGCGCATCCGCGCCTCGTAGCGGGCGAACCCGGCGTCGGGGTCCCATCCGGCGGCGGCCAGCTCTCCGGCCAGCAGGTAGGCGCCGACCAGGGCCAGCCCGGTGCCCTGCCCCGACATCGGCGAGGAGCTGAACGCCGCGTCCCCGATCAGCCCCACCCGTCCACTCGACCAGCGGTCCATCACCACCTGGGCGACCTGGTCGAGGTAGAAGTCCGGGGTGTCGTCCAGGTGCGCGAGGATGTCCGGGGTCAACCAGCCCAGGCCCGCCATCCGCTCACGCAGCAGGACCTTCTGGGCCGCGACGTCACGGTGGTCGACGTCGAAGTCGGCCGAGGCGAAGGAGAATATGGCCATCGCCCGGGTGGCGTCCTGGATGGGCCGCAGGAGGGCGGAGCGCCCGGACTCCTGGTCCTGGTACTCGAGCAGCCAGCGGTCCAGCCCGAACTCGTTGGGCACACTGTAGAAGGCCAGCACGTGCCCGAGGTGGCGGAGGAACCGCTCATGCGGCCCGAAGACCATCGCTCGCAGCGCCGAGTGCAGCCCGTCGGCCCCGACCACCAGCTCGAAGCGCCGCCGGTCGCCGCCCGCGAAGACCACGTCGACCCCGTCCGCGTCCTGGGCGAGCCCGGCGATTCGGTCGCCGAAGACGTACTCGACGCCGTCGCGGGTGTCGTCGTAGAGCACCTGGGACAGGTCCCCGCGCAGGATCTCGATGTCCGCGATGAACCCGTCGCCACCGTCGTCGTCGGCACGGAAGGTCTCCAGCACGTGCCCGTCCGCGTCCACGGTGTGCGCGCCGGCGGTGTCGGTGCACGCCGCACGCACCGCCGCGTCCAGCCCCATGCGCCCGATGACCTTCTTGGCGACCCCGCGCGCGTCCACCGCCTGCCCGCCGGGACGCAGCTCGGGCGCGCGCTCCACCACGGTCACCTCGGCCCCCCGCCGGCGCAGCCAATGGGCCAGCGCTGGTCCCGCGATGCTCGCCCCCGCCACCAACACCCTGGGACCGCTCACCCGCGTCCCCCGCCCGCCGGCCCGGATGGTGTGCTCCTGCTCGGAGTCGTCGACGCTCACCACTGCCTCCCTGTGCTTCTGTCGGAGTGTCCAGCCGTATCGACCACGGGTCCGCACAAAACTCATCGGCACGACCGAGATCGCGTCCATGCTCTCGCCAACCGCAAACCGGGCTACCAGGCAGATCCGCGCGCAACACAGTGAGACGCTGAAAGGGCCAGTGAGAACGGACATCAAGCCCCAGCAGTCACTCAACCTTCGGTGAGACACCGTAGTCGTGATCAACCTTCGATGACAATGCTCAGTCTTCGCTGCGACGGAACATGAGACGACGGGATCCCGGCTCATCGAAGGTGGAGCGCAGCCACGGGTTCATGCGAGCGTACGGAGCTCGCCGGTGATGATCCACAGGTGGCCGAACGGGTCGCGGATCCGGCCCGAGCGTCTGCCGTAGGGCCGGTTCTCGATCGGCACGACCACCTCGGCCCCGTGCGCGGTCATGCGCCGGCCGACCGCGTCCGGGTCGTCGACCTCGATCTCCAGGAGCACCGCGGAGCCGCCGAGATCAGCGGGTGAGAGCCAGCCCCACGAGGAGACGGCGGGGGAGACGCGGAAGGACGAGCCGCCGATGCGGTGCTCGACAACGGAGGGCCGCCCGTCGTCCTCCGCCGGGGCGCGGAACACCTGCTCGGCACCGAGGGCGTCCTGGTAGAAGGCCGACGCGCGGTCCGGGTCGGGCACGATGAGGCGGGGAGAAATACGGCTTTGTTGTGTCATGTGCCCATCGTGCGGCCGAGGGGCGGCGAGGTCTTGAACTTCTGGGAACGGGCGTCCGGGCCTTCCGCGCGCAGCCACTCGGTGGGCGTGCACCCCGCCATGGACCGCCATTCCCGGGTGAAGTGCGCCTGATCGGCGAACCCCGACGCGGCGGCCACCGCCGCCAGGCTGATCTCCCCGGCGCCGGCGGCGGCCACCAGCCGGCCCCGGGCGGTCTCGAAGCGGACGAGCCGCTGGTACTCCTTCGGCGTCACCCCGAGCTCCGCGCGCACCGTGCCGCTCAGGTGCCGGCGGGAGCACCCGAGCAGCTCGGCGGCCTCCCGCACCCGGCCGGTCCCGGACAGGGCCGCCAGCGTGGCCCGCATCCTGGACAGGTCGGCGCGTCCGTCGTGGCGGGCCAGGCCGTCGAGCAGGCGGCGTTCGACCAGCGCGCGGCGTTCCGGCCAGGACCGGCAGGCCGCGAGCCGTTCGGGCAGGTCCGCCATCGCCGGGACGACGTCGGCGAGCTCGGCGACGTGCCCGGCCAGCGCCGAGGCGGGCAGCCCCAGCAGCGCGCGGACGCCCAGCGGGCTGAGCGTCAGCCACACGCCGCGGGCGTACCCCTGCTGCCGCAGCTCGGCCGCATGCAGATGGAGCCCGGCCACGACGGCCCGCAGCCGTCGGCGTGAGCCCGGCCGCCCGGCCCAGCCGATGTCGAGCGAGTCGTGCCCGGGAATCGTGATCGACACCGTGGAGGAGGGAAGCCCCCGGTGCGCCCCCGCCGGATCCGGCCCGAGGTCGTAGGCGGAAAGCCTCGCCACGAACGGCGTCAGAGCGGCGGACATCCGATCATCGGCCACGTCGATCCCTCCCCGGACACCCTGTCGCCGGCGGTCAGGACGGCCCGCGGCCGTTCGCCCGCGCCTCACGGCCGGTCCTGGCGGCGGCCGAAGGAACGGCGGTAGGCGGCGGGGGTGGTGCGCGTCATCGCGTGGAAACGCCGGCGCAGGTTGGTGGCCGACGACAGGCCGACCCTGGCGGCGATCGCCTCCAGCGGCAGGTCCGTCTCCTCCAGCAGCGCCTGGGCCGCGGCGACGCGCTGCTGGAGCAGCCACCTGCCAGGGCTAACGCCGAGCTGGCCGGCGAACCTGCGGGCCAGCGTACGCGGCGAGACCCGGGCCCGGTGGGCGAGGCCGTCGAGCGTGAGGGGCTCGTGCAGCCGGTCGAGGGCCCAGTCGAGCAGCGGCGCCAGGGAGTCGGGCAGGCGTCCGGCGGCGGGCGGGGTGGCGTACTGGAGCTGGCCGCCCTCCCGGTGCGGCGGCATGACCATGTGCCGGGCGACCCGCGCGGCGTAGGCGGCGCCGTGGTCGGCGCGCACGAGGTGCAGGCACAGGTCGATGCCGGCGGCGGTGCCCGCGCTGGTGGCGACGTCGCCCAGGTCGACGTAGAGCAGGTCCGGCTCGACCAGGACGCCGGGGAAGCGGGCGGCCAGCTCGCCGGCCATCCGCCAGTGGGTGGTGGCCCGGCGCCGGTCGAGCAGCCCGGCCTCGGCCAGCAGGAAGGCGCCGGAGCAGATGGACACGACGCGGGCCCCGCGCCGGTGAGCCGCGCGCACCGCATGGAGCACGGCGGGGGAGGCGGGTGCGCCGGGGCGCTGCCATCCCGGGATCACCACCGTGTCGGCGGCCTCCAGCGCCGCGAGCCCCTCGCCCGCCACCATGGCGTAGCCGGCCAGGGTCGGCACGGGGCCCGGCCGTTCGGCGCAGACCGTGAACGCGTACCGGGCGGGCAGCCCGGGGCGGCTCAGCCCGAAGACCTCGGCGGCGCACGCCAGCTCGAACGTGGACTGCGGCGGCATGACGAGCGCGACGACCCGGTGAAGACCCATGGCAGGAAAGTACCGGTAGATGACAATCAAGACACTGGGCGGGCCGGGGCGCCCGCCGCCACGATGGGGCCATGACGAACGAATCCCTCATGCAGGTGCTCAACGTCGAGGAGATCGAGGCCGTCGAGGTCGCGCCGGGCATCGTCCGCCGTGGCCTGCCGGTCACCGACCTGGCGCGCGGCTGGATGTACGACTTCGCCCCGGGGGCGGAGTGGCCGGAGGTGGACGTGCACGAGAGCGAGGAGCGCTACTACGTGGTGTCGGGCGAGTTCATCGACTGCGGACGCACGCTGGGCCCGGGGAGTTACGTGGTGTTCGCGCCGGGCAGCCGGCATCGTCCGCGCACGGAGACGGGCGCCCGCATGCTCGGCATCAGCATGATCGACCCGCACTCATAAATCTACATAGTAAAGGGCGTCGGCCGGTTCGCCTTCCCCTCCGTCATCACTGCAATACCGTGATCGGCGACAAGAAGGGAAAACCGATGAGACGCACGACCGCGGTCGCCTCGCTGGCCGCCACCCTCCTGCTCGCCGGCTGTTCCGTCACCATCCCCGAGCCGGACGAGAAGGGCATCGTCTACGACGCCGGCATGTTCTCCGACACCACGTTCCAGAACTGCGTGGACCCCGGCGTCCGCGACGTGTCCGGCTGGGGCGACAAGGGCTACGTCTACCCGGCGGGGCAGCGCACGTTCGAGTTCGCCGCCGACCCGAACGACGCCGACGGCGTCAGGACCAAGCCGGGCGCCGAGTCCGGGCCGCTCACCATGTGGACCAAGGACCCGCTGGAGATGCGGGTCTCGGGCGTCGTCACCTTCTCCCTGACGGGCGACTGCAAGACGCTCCAGCAGTTCCACGAGCAGATCGGGCTCAAGTACGAGGCCTACACCGACGCGGGCTGGCGCAAGCTGCTCAGCGTCTACGTCGGCCAGCCGCTCGACCGGGCCCTGGACGCGGCCAGCAAGGAGTTCGCCTGGCGCGACCTCACCTACGTCAACCCGCAGGCCAAGCAGCAGTGGGAGGCGAAGGTCGGCGAGTACATGGGCCAGTTCCTGCGCGAGCAGGGCGGCACCGCGTTCTTCGAGAAGTTCTCGGTCACCCTCCAGCAGCCGCAGCCGCCGCAGAAGGTGCGCGAGGCGATGGCCGCGGTCCAGCAGGCGCAGGAGGAGAACACCGCCCAGAAGGCGAAGAACGCCAAGGCCCGCACCGAGCTGGAGGCGATCAAGGAGCTGAAGGACGTGCTGGGCCCGCAGGGCGCGGTGATGTGGCAGGCCGTCAAGGACGGCCGCATCCAGATCATCGTCACCGACACCGGCCAGATCAACGTCACCCCCAACAAGCCGGGCGGCAACTGACCCCGGATCCCCGGCCGGGCCACGAGAATTGTCGCCCCCGTGGTGCACCATGTGATCTTCCCCGAGGTGTTGAGGAGGGTCACGGGCATGGACGACGACGTGGTGGATCTGCACGAGGCAGTCGAGGACGGGTCGCTCGCGGAGGTCGTGGAACTGGCGGGGTGCGTGGCGGACGTCGACGCGGAGTTCGAGGGGCGCAGCGCGCTCTGGGTCGCCGTGTACGAGGAACGCCATGACGTCGCCCGCGCTCTCGTGGCCGCCGGGGCCGACCCGTGGCGGCCGATGATGAGCGGCTGGTCGCCCGGCCGCCTCAGCCTGGCCGGCCCGGATCCTGACCTGTTCGAGTGGCCGGCCGGGGCGCGCGGCCCGGCGGAGCTGTCGGAGGACGAGGCCGCGCTGGTGGCGGAGGCCGACCGGCTGACGGCGGTGCTGGGCGGCGTCGAGCACGACGGCTTCTCCGTGGCGTGCGTGGCCGGGATCGACGCGGCCGAGGCGGTGCGGCGGCTGGAGGCCACGGTCGAGGTCATCGACCCGGAGGAGTTCCTGGACGAGATCGACCCCTTCGCCGAGGAGAGCATGCGCTTCGTCGGGGTCACGGACGTGCCGGGCGGTTGCGTCGTCAGCCAGCCGTGGGGGTACGTCCCGGCTGCACCGGACGCCATGAGGCGCCTTTCCACGGGCACGGTCTGCTCCGCCATGTACGCCAATCCCAAGAGCGGCGACCAGGGGCGTGTGGCGCGTGATGGCGAGATCGTCGACTGGCGCCTGCGCCCCGGCGGCGAGCCGTGGGAGGAGGACGGGCCCCAGGAGGTGCTCCTGTCGTACCTGTACCAAGGGAACGCGGTGGCCTACTGCTGCGCGTACGTGGGGCTGCGGGTGGCCGACGAGCGGGCGGTCATCGGGCCGCCCGACGTGTGGCTGTGCCTGCCGGAGCGTGACCACTGGACCTGAGGGCGCGGTGGCGGCGTACGGCGTCGCGGTTGGCGCACCGCTGGGAGCAGTAGCGCTGCCGCCCGGTGCGTGAGGTGTCGGCGAAGATCGTGGCGCACTCGGTCACGGCGCAGCGGCGCAGCCGGTGCATGCCCCGTCCGACCAGGTGCAGCGCGGTGCCCACGGCGATGAGCGAGGACAGCACGGAGCCGAGCGGCAGCAGGTCGTCGCGGTAGTGCAGGTGCCAGCCGCCGGCGTGGTCGGTCAGCCGCGGATGGGCGGCCCACCGCGCCAGCATGCGGTTGACCAGCTCCGCGCGCTCGTGCTCGCCGGTGGCGTCGACGATCTCCTCCCAGGCGTCCAGCGCCGCCAGGGTGAGGTCCAGGTCGCCGGGGATGACCGGGCGTTGCAGCACGAGCCCGGCGGCGCGGCAGCGGTCCGCGAGCTCCCCGGCGGTCGCCGGGCGCCGGTTGGCCAGGTCGGCGGCGAGGTTCACGGCGCCCTCGCCGTAAGGGTTGAGGTGCATAAGACCATTACATCAGGGTGGTCGGCGTGACACAGCACACGGATGTACGGCCGGCCGAGCCGGCGCGATACCGGTGGGTCGTCCTCGGCGTCGCCACCTTCACCCAGGCCGCCTCGGGATTCTTCGTGCAGGGCATCGGGGCGATGGGTGTCCACCTGCAGCGCGACCTGCACGTGGGCGCGGCGGAGCTGGGGCTGCTGCTGTCGGCGGCGCAGCTCGTTCCGCTGGCCGGGTTGCTGGTGGCGGGGGAGCTGCTGGACCGTTACGACGAGCGGTGGGTCGTCGGGATCGGCGCCTGCGTCGTCGCGGTGAGTCTGGGCGTGGGGAGCGTGGCGCCCGGATACGCGTCGCTGCTGCTCGTGCTGCTGGTGGTGGGGGCGGGGTACAGCACCGTGCAGCCCGGCGGCAGCAAGTCGGTGGCGTCCTGGTTCGACGCGTCGCAGCGGGGGCTGGCGATGGGGGTGCGGCAGGCGGGTCTGCCGCTGGGCGGTGTCGTGGCGGCGGCGGTGCTGCCCGCTCTCGCCGCCGCGTCGGGCTGGCGGGCATCGCTCCTGGCCGGCGGGCTGGTCGCGTTGGTGGGGGCGGTCGCCTTCATGGGCCTCTACCGCCGGCCGCCCGTCCCGGGCCTTCCCGAGCCGGGCGCGTCGCGCGGCGTGGAGTCGCGGGGAGCGCCCGGCGTGGAGTCGCGGGGGGCGCTCGGTGGGGAGCCGCGGGCGTCGCTCGGGTCGCGGCTGCGGATGCTGCGGGAGCCGGCCATGGTGCGGATCCTCCTGTCGGGGGCGTGCCTGGTCTCGGTGCACAGCGGCGTCGGCGTCCTGACCGTGTTGCACCTGCACGAGGCGGCCTCCGTCGAGGCGGGGTCGGCGGCGCTGGTGCTCGTGGCGGTCCAGGGGGCGGGCGTCGCCGGGCGCGTGTGCCTGGCGGCCTGGAGCGACCGGGTGAGGTCCGGGCGGTACGCCTGCGTCCTGGTGTGCATGGTGGCCGTGACCGCCGGGATGGTCGCGCTGATGACGCCTCTGGGGCGTTCGCCGGTGGCGGCCTGTCTGCTGTTCGTCTGGCTGGGGTTCTTCGGCATCGGCTGGTACGGCCCGTGGGTGGCGCATCTGGCCGAGTCGGCGCCGCCCGGCAGGACGGGGTTCGCCCTGGGGCTGGCCATGGCCGTCACGCAGGTCGCCGTGATCCTGGCGCCGCCCGCGCTCGGCCTGCTCAGGGACGTGACCGGCGGGTTCGGCGCGGCCTGGGGCGTGCTGTCGGCGATGACGGCCGCCGCCGTGGTGGTGACGGCCAGGGGCGCGGGGTTCAGGCGGAGGGCCAGTTCCTGAGGACGAGGTCGAGCGCGTCCAGCGCCCTGGACCACGAGGCGTCCACGTCGCGCTCGTGGCGGCGGAACCCGCCGGCCGTCTCCAGGCTCACGTAGCCGTGGAAGGTGCCGTGCAGCATCCGCACGGCGTCGGTCTCGGCGGGCTCCGGGAGGTCGTAGCCGCGCAGGATCGCCCGGGTCATCTCCGCGTGGCGGCGTGCGGGGCCGACGATGGCGGTCTCGTCGTCGAGCTCCATCTGGCAGGCGGCGTACCGGCCGGGGTGCTCCTTCGCGTAGTCGCGGTAGGCGTTGGCGAAGGCGGCCAGCGCGTCCTTGCCCGCGCGGCCGGCCAGGGCGCCGGCGGCCCGGTCGGCCAGCTCCGTCAGGGCCAGCGCCGCGACCCTGACGCGGAGGTCCTGGATGTCCTTGACGTGGGCGTACAGGGCCGCGGGCTGGACGCCGAATCTGCGGGCGAGCGCCGAGACGGTCACGTTCGGGAAGCCGATCTCGTCGGCCAGCTCCGCCGCGGCCTGTGTCAGGCGTTCGGCGGTCAGTCCGGCTCGCGCCATGCGTCACCCTCTCTCAACTTACAGGTTTTAAGTATTTGCATACTACCGTTAAGAACGGCTAGCGTCGCGGCCCATGAGACCTGTCAACGAATCCGACATCCGCGCGTCGTTCGTCAACTGCTCCAAGGGGGAGGCCAAGCGGCTCGGCCTGCCCAGGGATCCCGACGAGCGGCCCTGGGACGACCTCGACTTCCTCGGCTGGCGAGATCCCGGCGCCCCCGAACGCGCCTACCTCGTCACCGAGCGCGACGGCCGCCTCGTGGGCGTCGCGCTGCGGGTGACCTCCGGCGCGCAGCGCGCCTTCACCTCGCGCAGCATGTGCTCGCTGTGCCTGACCACGCACACCAGCGGCGGCGTGGCGCTGATGACGGCGCGCCGTACCGGGGAGGCCGGCCGCCAGGGCAACACCGTCGGGCAGTACCTGTGCGCCGACCTCGCCTGCTCCCTCTACGCGCGGGGCAAGAGGGAGGCGGCGGGCGGCGGCCTGGTGGACGAGTCGCTCACGCCGGAGGAGAAGGTGGCCCGGGTGCGGGCCAACCTGTACTCGTTCCTGGACAAGGTGGCGGGATGACCGCCCTGGGGGAGGACGGTCTTGTCGTGCGTGCTCGGCCGATGGGCGGGAGGTGACCCGTCAGCCGGCGGTCAGGCGCCACAGGGAGGTGACCTCCGCGCTCCTCGCGGCGTGGAGCGGATCGGCGGCGTCCCTCGCCCGCGGGTGCCGGGGCCGGGTGTCGAGCCTGCCCGCGACGCGCAGCCCGGCCGCCGCGATGGCGGCCCGCAGGTCGCGGCGCGTCCGCAGCCCGAGGTGCTCGGCCAGGTCCGACAGGACGAGCCAGCCCTCGCCGCCCGGCCGCAGGTGCCCGGCGAGCCCGCCGAGGAAGTCGCGGAGCATGGCGCCGTCCTGGTCGTAGACGCCCTGTTCGAGGGCCGAGGTCGGCCGGGCGGGGATCCACGGGGGATTGCACACGATCAGGTCGGCGCGTCCGTCGGGGAACAGGGCCGGGCCGGTGACCTCCACCTGCCCGGCCAGGCCGAGCCCGCGGACGTTGTCGCGGGCGCAGGCCATCGCGCGGGTGCTGATGTCGGTGGCCACGACGCGGCCGACCCCCCTGCGGGCCAGGACGGCCGCGAGCACGCCGGTGCCGGTGCCGAGGTCGAACGCCGTGCGCGGACCGGTCCGGGGCCCGGCCGGCGCGGGCAGCGGGGCCCGCGCGACCAGGTCGACGTACTCTCCGCGGACCGGCGAGAAGACCCCGTAGTGCGGATGGACGCGGGCGCCGAGGGCCGGGACCGGGACGCCCTTCCTACGCCACTCGTGCGCCCCGATCACGCCCAGCAGCTCCCTCAGGGGGACGAGCGTCGGCTCGCGCGGCGGCCCGTAGGCCTCCGCGCACGCCAGGCGCACGTCCGGCGCCCTGCGCAGGCGCAGGCAGTGGTCGTCCTCCAGGAGCACGAGCAGCCCGCTCAGAAGGCGGGCCCGGTGGCCGCGCGCGCGGCGGTGCAGGTGGAAGGTCTCGGCCGGGCTGTCACCCGGGCCGGGAGGTACGCGGTCGAGACGCCGGCCCATCGCCTGCAGCAGGTGGCGTCCGTTGTGGAAGTCGCCCCGCCACAGCAGGGCGGTGCCCTCGCGGGCCAGGCGGCAGGCGGTGTCGGCCTTCGTGCGGTCGTCGGCGACGACCACCCGGGCGGGGGGCGGCGTCGCGCTCTCGGAATGCCAGCGGGCGGATCGGGGCGTGCCGGATTCGGTCCAGTGGGCGGTGGCCACCAGATGCTCCTCGTGGTCGGACGTGCGGATGGGGCACGAGACGCACGTCGACGAGGAGCGGGCCGGAGGCGCCCGTGCCGTGGCACGGGCGCGCAGGAAAGGGCAGGAAGGGCTACGGCTCCCGCGTCGAAGCGCGTGAGGAGCGGTCGCCGAGAACCATGCCGAGTGTCACGGGTCAGCCCTTTCCAAAGACGGACCCCAAGGCTCCCACGGCTCCGTGCCCACCGGCAAACTCCTTTCCCGCCCGGCGAGCTCGGCCCCGGCCGGTGGCGACGTCGAGCGCCCGCCGCGCACCCGCTGCCGGGCCCATGCCTCCCGCGCCACCCACGGAGACGTCGCTAGGTGGTGTCTTCAAATGATCTAGCATCGTGGATCATGGTCAGGTGATACGTCGTCATGAACTGTCCGATGCCGAGTGGGAGTTCGTCCGGCTGCTGTTGCCGGTCTCCTCGCGGGGGCGAAAACGGTTGGACGACCGAAAGGTCCTCAACGGGATCGTATGGAAGTTCCGTACCGGCACGGCCTCGCGGGATGTTCCCGAGCGGTACGGGTCGTGGGCCACGCTCCACACCCGTTTCCGGCGATGGGCCCTGAACGGCACCTTCGAGCGCATGCTCCGAGCCGCGCAGGCCCAGGCAGACGCGTCCGGGGACATCGAATGGCTGGTGTCGGTCGACTCCACTGTCGTGCGCGCCCACCAACACGCGGCCGGCGCCCGAAAAGGGGGCCTCACAGCCCAGCGCTCGGCCGCTCGCGGGGAGGGCTGACCAGCAAGATCCACCTGGCCTGCGACGGGCTCGGCCGACCACTCGCCTTCACCATCACGGGCGGGAACGCCAACGACTGCACCCAGTTCACCGCCGTGATGGAGGCGATACGAGTGCCCCGCCTCGGCCTGGGGCGCCCCCGAGTGCGACCCGACCACGTCCTGGGCGACAAGGGCTACAGCTCCCGGGCCATCCGGACCTGGCTACGGCGACGAAGCATCTCCCACACGATCCCCGAGCGGGTCGATCAGATCCGTAACCGGGCCCGGCGCGGCAACCTGGGCGGACGCCCACCCCGCTTCGACAAGGAGCTCTACAAGCGGCGCAACGTCGTGGAACGGTGCTTCCACCGGCTGAAGCAGTGGCGCGGCATCGCCACCCGCTATGACAAGACCGCCGAGTCCTACCGAGCAGTCGTCACCCTCGCCTCGCTGTTCATGTGGGCCTGATGCCCGACGACAGCTATTGGCCCTTCAGGGGCCGTGGAGTTCAGTCTCCCAAGCCTGGAACGGAGGCTCGACCTGGTAGCTCTGGTCGCAGTAGGCGCGAATCCACTGTGCGACTCGGTACTGAGCGTCTGCTTCGTTCAGAACCTCACCGTTCGCATCGACTTGGAGCACATTGCAATAGATCGCAAAGACCTGCTCCAGAGGCGAGCCGAACTGGAAGAGAGCGGGGCGATAGTCCACACCGTCGAGCAGGTCAACGTCGATGGTGCCATTCGCCAAGTAATAGGCGAAGAGCCGGAGTGAAGCGCGCACGTCGACAGGTAGATGTCCCACCGACACATCATGCACGTGTTCACGCTGGCTTGACGTGCTCCTTTTGACGACAGGACCTAGTGGGGCGATCCGTCGCGCTCGCCTCGTCGGGCGAGGCGCTGGAGCTGCCCTTCGTGCACGTCGCTCACCCATTCCCAGGCCCGTTCGAGCGCCTCGACGCCACGGCCGCCGACCAAGGACACGTCGATCAACGGTGACGGAACGGCGCGCCCTGACCGTTCCTGGACTTCGGCGGCGAAGGGGGCGAGGCTGGAAGGGAGGCCCCCCGTGACACGACAGCAGCCCGGCGGCGCATCCGGCCGCCGGCACCGGACGGGAGGAGCCGACGCCGTGGACATGAGACTCGAGGTCGTGGTGATCCCGGTGGCCGACGTGGACCGCGCCAAGGACTTCTACAAGGCGCTCGGGTGGCGCGAGGACGCCGACGTGGCCGGCGGCGACGGTTTCCGGGTGGTGCAGCTGACCCCGCCCGGCTCGGCGTGCTCGGTCATCTTCGGCGCCGAGGTCACCTCGGCGGCCCCCGGCTCGGCGCAGGGCCTGCACCTGGTGGTCGACGACATCGACGCGGCCCGGGCCGAGCTCGTCGAGTGCGGGGCCGAGGTGAGCGAGGTGTTCCACGACGCCGGCGGGGTGTTCCACCACGCCGGGACCGACGGGCGGGTGCCCGGCCCCGCGCCGGAGCGGCGGAGCTACGGCTCCTTCGCCTCGTTCAGCGACCCCGACGGCAACGGCTGGCTGCTCCAGGAGGTCACCACCCGCCTGCCGGGCCGGTGACCACCGAGCGGCCGTTCAACCGGGAGGAGAAGCGAGATGTCGGTGACCTTCGATTCCGCGGCCGAGCTGGCCGAGGCCCTGCGCCGCGCGGAGGCCGCGCACGGCCGGCACGAGCAGGAGCTCGGGCATCCGGACGCGGACTGGCCTGGCTGGTACGCGCAGTACATGGTGGACGAGCAGACCGGCGACGCCGGTCAGGCGGCGAGCGGGTGAGGCGGGCGCACTACGGGGATGTCCCCTCAGGGGTCCGGTCCGCGTAGGTGACCAGTTCCGCTCCGGCGTCGTACAACAGCCGGAGGCATGCGTACACCTCCGGGGCGTCGGTCGGCGACCTGCTGATGGTCATGCTGAAGACGATGTCCGCGGGACTGTAGCCGTCGGCGGCCAGGATCGTGTGCCGCGCTCCGTGGGCCAGCAGCAGCCTGACCATGTCCAGCAGCGACTCGCCCTCGCCGTCGGCGTCGCCGACGCCGTCGAACTTCTCCAGAACCGCGTGCAAAGGGGTGTTGCCTCTGCTGCTGCAGCAGGACACGGGATCGACACTCGTCTGGCTGCCGCGGTAGGTCTGGAAGTACGTCGACCAGACGTAGGTGTCGTCGCTGTCGACGGTGTCGGTGAGCATCGCGTCGGGATCGGCTCCGGCCTCGAGGAGGATCCGGACGGTCTCCGCCGAGCCGGAGAACACGGCCAGGTGGAGCGGCGTGAGGCCGGACCGCTCCAGCGGCCCCGTGCCGATGCCGCTCTCCAGAGCCGCGTGCATGGCCTCCGCGTCGCCCCAGGCGCACGCGCGTCCGAAGTCGATGACGGCGGTCGACCGTCTGAGGTCGAGGAGCCTGTGGGAGAGCCGGACCTCCGCGGGGACGGGCTGGCCGCCCTCGTGGTCGACGCGGTAGGTCGCCGGGTCGGTCCTCGTCGCCGCCTCGGCCAGGTCGACGAGCAGGAACCACTGTCCTTCGTCGTGGCCGACGGTGTACCAGGCGCGGTCCTCGGCCACGAGGCCCGGCTCGGTCTCCGAGCCCTCTCCGCCGGAGTAGAGGGTGACCTCCCACTCGAAGTCGTCGTCCGTGCGCAGGAGTTCGTCCGCGGGCCAGACCACGGCCAGCAGCGCCTGGACGGACGGAGGAACCGGATACTCGCCCGCGGGCGTGGTCACGCTCCACTCCCGGGGCGCGAAGTCCTCGGGGAGGTGGGCATTCAGCCGCCTGAGCTGGAGGAGAACGTCCGGATCCAGGTATTCGGCCGGGGCGGCGGAATGGTGCGGCATCGTTCGCCTTTCGCGTGGAAGATCGATTCGGCGGACGCTATCAGCGGGCGATGACAAGAACCGGCGGCCCCATGATCACTTCTGTGGTCATGGGGCCGCCGGTTCTCGATCTGTCTCGCCCGCGACGCTCGGTGGCGCTCAGCGGTCCACGTACAGCCGGCCGAACTCGGCCAGCGGGGTGGCGCCGGCGAAGTTGCGGTCCACCTCGGCCCGCTCGGCCGCGCTCGGGTTCGCGTTCGTGCAGCTCACCGGGGCGCTGGAGCCGGACATCAGGTCGGAGCACAGGCCGGTGCGCCGGTCGGGGAGGCCGAGGATGTGGCCGATCTCGTGGGCGGCGATGCGCACCGGGTTGTAGCCCTGCGAGGTGGCCTGCCGGCCCATCCAGATGGTGCCCCGGCCCAGGCTGGTGGGCAGGGTGCGCGGCCAGCCGTTGTCGGCCGTGACGACGAAGTGGGCGGGGGTGCCGGCCACCAGGCGGACGTTGCCGACGCTGGAGTTCCAGATCTGCGCGGCCTGGTCCACCGCGCCGCGGAACTCGGCCGCGCGGCCGGCGTCGTAGCGGAGGACCTGGACCAGGGCCGCCGCCTGCGCGGGCGAGGTGGCCAGCAGGAACGCGACGGTGAGAACGAGAGAGAGCGCGAGACGGAGGGGTCTTGGCATCGTGTCTCCTCGGACAGTGGGGGGTGCTGTCACGGTAGGCGCGGCGACGCCGCCCGGGGACAAGCCAGTTTCCCTCTATCGCGATGCTATGGATCAGCGCGCCGAGCTGCCCGACCGCCCGCGTCGCCGGCACCGTGCGCGGTCATGTCCCGGCCGGGACGCGGCGTTCGCCGCGCTGGTGCGCACGGTGGCGCTCCAGGCGCCGGAGCGGACGGTGGTCTTCGACATGGCGGTGCCGGTCGAGGTGTTCGGCCGGGTGCGCCTGACCGGCGGGCGCCGGTCGTACCTGGTGCGGGGGTTTGGGACGGGGCCGCCCGCGGCTCGCGCGCCTGTTCCCGAAGGCGGGAAGCGGCCCGGTGGGAAGCGGCCCGGTGGGAAGCGGCTCGTCAGGGCCGGTTGTCCTTGCCGTCCAGCCACAGGGTGTCGGACGCGTCGCGGTGGGATCCGGAGCTGCCGACGTGTTTGGCGTCGATCTTCGGGCCCTTCTTGATCACGTGGACCAGGGCCATCGCGTGCCCACGGCCCAGGTCGTAGTCCTGCTTCAACCAATCGATGATCACCCCGGCCTTGGTGGCCGGGTCGTGGAAGCCGCGCTCCTCGGCCAGCGCGATGAACGCGCGGGGCGTCAGTCCGGTCTTGTCCTCGATGGTGTCGAGGTACGCCTGGAAGGACATGTCTCTCTCCGTTTCGGTGGTATTCGGGCCGATGGGCAGCAAGCTTGTCTTTTGCAACTATGGTCTGTCAACTGCAGCTTGCGTTAGGATGCGCATCATGGCGCACCGTGAGTACGGGCAGTTCTGCGGCCTGGCCCGCGCGATGGAGATGGTCGGCGAGCGGTGGAGCATGCTGATCGTCCGCAACCTGCTCGCCGGGCCCCGGCGCTTCACCGACCTGCGCACCGGCCTGCCCGGCATCCCGACCAACATCCTGTCGGCCCGCCTCAAGCAGCTCGAGGAGGCCGGACTGGCCACCCGGCGCGCGCTGCCGCACCCCGAGCGCGCGGTGGTCTACGAGCTCACCGGCTACGGGCGCGACCTCGAACCGGCGCTGATCGCGCTGGGCCGCTGGGGCGCGCGGACGCTCGACGAACCCCGCCCCGGCGAGGTCGTCACCGCCGAGTCCGTCGCCATGTCCTTCCGCACCGCCTTCCGCCCGGAGCGGGCGCGGGGGATCACCGTCGGGTACGAGGTCCGCATGGGCGACTTCACGCTCCACCTCCAGGTCACCGACGGCGCGCTGACGGGCGGCCTCGGCCCGCACCCCGCCCCCGACCTCGTCGTCGAACGGCTGGCCGGCCAACCGATCCGCGAGCTGATGAGCGGCGTCAAGAGCCCCGGGGAGGTGCTCGCCGAGGGCGGCCTGCGGGTGGAGGGGGATCCCGCGCTCCTCGACGGGTTCGCCGCGATGTTCCGCTTCTGATCCCGGACGGGAGTCCGGCTGACGCGCGGCGATCTCCGTGCGACGATGTGCCTCCAGCCGTCCCCCGTCCGCACAGAGCGGAGGCCGATGAGCGACGTCCACGGCGAGGTCTACGCGAGGCTCCTCACCCGTGCCCTGCGCGATCCCGAGATCGTCTCCGCGCTGGCCGAGCCCGGCGCCCCCTCCGCCGACGAGCTGCGGCGGACCGCCGGCGACCATCGCGCGTTCGTCCTCGCCCAGGCCAGGACGGCGGAGGAGGAGTGGCGGCGGGCCCAGGCCGATGTGCGGGCCACGCGCCGGCGGCGGCGCCTGAAGCGGCTCTTGGCGTGGGCGGTGTGGATCGTCGCCGTCGTGCTCATCCTGGCGTCGATCATGGCGAGTACCTGGGCCGGCAGGCTGCAGGAGGCGTACGGGCAGCACCACGTCGTCACGGTCGCCGAGGTGCTGGAGTACGCCCTGTACGCCCTGATCGGGATGGCGGTCGTCGTCGCGGGACTCGCCTGCATCGTCTGGTTCGGGTACGTGGTGGTGGCGGAGAAGCCTTCCGGCGGCCCGCCGGACGAGGACCGCCGGCTGATGGTGACGGCCGCGACGACGGCGGTGCTGGTGCTCCTGCTTTCCGCGATCTCGCTGGGCGAGGGCGCCAGCGACGTCGCCTGGCAGCTCACCACCGGCCGCGTCCCCGAGTTCGAGGACCACTACGCCTGGGAATGGCTGATCATCCTCGGCGCGCTGGCCGTCTACGGGGCGGCCGGCGCCACGGCCCTGGAGGAGCTGAGGCAGCTCGACCTGGACGACGAGGTCACCCGGCTCTCGAACGTCTGGCAGGACGCCCTCCGCGAGAGCCTGCTCGGCTTCCTGCGCGGCGAGATCAGCGGCAAGGTCGCCCGCCCGCACGCCGTCAGCCTCGCCATCGGCGCGGCCCCCGGCCTGAGCAACGTGCGCTCGCCCGACGTCCACGTGCGCACCGCGGCCGAGGCCGCGCTGCTGTCGATCACCGACGCCATGGCCGGCGGCAGCGTGGCGCTGGCCGGCCCGCGCGGGGTGGGCAAGACGGAGCTGCTCAAGGAGCTGTGCAACCCCGCGCGCAAGGAGTGGCTGAGCGTGGAGGTCATGGCGCCCGTCGCCTACGACCGCCGCGAGTTCATGCTCCACCTGCTGGAGGTGCTCTGCCGCCGGGTCAGGGCGACCGGGCTGAAGACGGCCGCGCTGGCCGAGCGGGAGCTGCGGCGGGTGCGCAGCGTGCAGACCCGCTCCAACGAGTCCAACGCCAACCTGGGCTGGGGCGGCTTCGGCGTGTCGATGAAACGCGGCACCAGCCTGGCCCACCAGCCGATGACGTACCCCGAGATCGTGAACGCGCTGCGGACGCTGCTGCGCCGGGTGGCGGCGGAGCTGCACGACGCCCCCGTACGGCGGCGGCTGGTGGTCGGCGTCGACGAGCTCGACCGCATCGCCCCGGCCACCGCGGCGCGCGACTTCCTCAACGAGCTCAAGGCCGTCTTCGACGTCCCGCACTGCCTGTTCGTCCTGTCGGTCTCCGACGAGGCGCTGCGCGAGGCCGATCTGGCCCCGCTCGGCCGCCGCGACGCCTTCGACAGCGCCATCGACGAGGTCGTCCGCGTGGACCCGCTCGACTACGAGACCTCCGTCCGCCTGCTCGACACCCGCGTCGTCGGCCTGCCCGCGCCGTTCTCGGCCCTGTTCTACTGCCTGTCCGGCGGCAGCCCCCGCGACCTGCTGCGCATGGCCCGCGCCGCGATCGCCCGGGTGACGCCCGAACGGCCGTGCCCGCTGTCGGAGGTCACCGCCGCGCTCGTCGAGCGCGAGCTGGAACGGGTCGCCAACAGCGCCGTCCCCGGCGGCCACGGGGAGGAGCTGCTGCAGCTCTTCCACGCGCCGCTGGTCGCCGCGCACGGCGGCCTCGGCGGCCTGGCGCCCAACATCACCCGCCAGGCCGCCCTCACGCCCGGCGGCGACAAGCTCGGCGCCACGCTCGCCAACCGCGCCCACTACCTCGACACGATCGGCGGCATCTTCACCGACGACCTGCGTGAGGAGGCCGTCACGGCGGCCGCCGACCCGGACTTCCCCGGCTCGTTCGCGGCCCTGGCGCGGGCGCAGCGGGAGATCGGCCGCACCGACGTCCTGGCCCGCTCCAGCCTCCAGCGGATCAGGGCCGCGTGGGGCCTGGCCGCGCTGCCGGAGAGCGGCCAGGCGTCGCCCCCGGAGAGCGGCGGCGTGACCTCCACCCGGCCCGGCCACCGCGGGTGAATCTGCCGTTTCCCGCAGAATGTCGTAGGGATGATCAAGAATGGCGTCCCATGGGATGGATCGGGATCGCGACGGGCCACGAGCTCACCGTCGAGGGGACGCGACGGCCGGTGCTCGCCTGCCGGACGGCCGCGGGCCGCGTGCTGGCCAAGGTGCCCGCCGACGTCAGGAAGGATCCGGCCGCGGTACGGCTCGCCGCCCTCTGCGAGCGGCTCGGCGAGCACGCGCGGGCGGTGCGCGACCGGGTCGAGTCCTGGATGGTGCGGTCGCTGCCCGTCCCGGCGACGGTGTTGGCGGCCGTGTGGGACGACCCGGTGTGGCGCGAGACGCTCACCGACCTGGTCATCGCCCCGATCGTCGACGGCGCGCCCGACCTCGGCCGCTGCGCGCTCCTGCGCGAGGGCGCGTGGACCGGCGCGGACGCCTTCGCGATCCCGCACCCGCTGCTGCTCGGCGACGAGCTGCCCGTCTGGCGGGGACGGTACCTCACGCAGGTGGTCGAGCAGGTGGGCCGCGAGGTGTGGACGCGTCCCGCGAGCATGGACCGCGCGTTCGGCCTGGTCGGCCTCTTCGGATACCTGGACGCCCGGTACGAGAGCGGCGCCGCGTTCGAGCGCCGCGTGCACGAGCTGGGCGGGCGGATCAAGGGGGACAGGGCGCGGTTCACCGTGCACGCGCCCGAGCCGCTCGGCGTCGAGATCGACCTGGACTGGAGCGGGCCGATGAGCCCGGCCTACCTGGCGGGGCTGAGCTTCACCGCGGGTGGCCGGGAGATCGGCGACATCGCCTGGTCCGAGGGCGTCCGCGTCCTCATGGCGCTGTACGCGACCCGCACCGTGGACGAGGCGGAGCCGGAGGTGGAGGCGGCCGAGGCGTACTCCCGCTACTGCGACGCCCACCAGGGCGAGCCCGGCACCGTGGCGCCCTCCGGCATCACCGGCCCGACGCGCGAGGTGCTGCTACGCGCCGAGGCGGTGCTGCCGGGCCCGCCCGCCGGCCCCGGCGAGGACACGTGCGTCGCCGTCCGCTACGAGCACTCCGTCCTGGACGAGCCGGTCGTCGAACTCGTCCGGCGCGCGGCCGTCGACGGCGACAAGGCCGAGAAGTCGCTGTACGACCTGGACCCGGTGGCGGAGACCGGCGTCGGCGCCGTGCACGCGGGCCCGCTCGGCTTCCTCGCCTCCGCCCTGCACCGCCACCCGGCGCACCGCGCCCGCATCCTGGCGGCGCACACCGACCTGCGGGCCGCCCGCGGCCTGGCCCCCCGCAAGCCCGGCCTCGCGCGCACCGCGCTGACGCGTACCGGCGACGACCTGGAGACGCACGCGCCCGAGCTGCTGCCGCCGTTCTTCGAGGAGTGCGCGCGGATCCTGGCCGCCGCGGGCAGCGACCGCTTCGCCGCCGCCTTCTTCGACAAGGCCCGCGCCGCCGAGGACGCGCACGCGCTGCCGGTCGACGAGGCCGCGCTCGTCGCGGCGCACCTCGCCGCGGGCGCGGACGCCGCCGGAACGGCCACGCTCAAGAAGCACGGCGAGCGGCTCGCCGCCCGCCATCCCGCCCCCGGCGCGTACCGCTGGCACCGCGGCCTGCTCACCGCGTGGTGCGAGGAGGTCCCGGACGGCGCGGACGGCGCGCTGGCCCTGGCCGACGGCTGGGCGGCGCTGGCGAAGGCCGCCGGGCACGCGCTCGGCGGGCCCGAGGACGAACGCGCCGTCCGGGCCCTGCTGGACAGCGGCTGCATGGAGTCGGCGCCGCGGGCCCTCTGGACGTTCGTCCTTCCGTTGCTCGGCCCGATGGCACGGGCCGACGCGGGCGTCGGCCGCGCGCTCCTCGGCACCCTGCCGCTGCCCGCCAAGGACAGCCCCAAGGCGAAGAGCGCGGCGGTGTCGCTCCTCCTCGGCAACCTCGCGGACGCGGGCCTGACCGCCCCGTTCACCACGTCCCCCGGGTTGGCGGGGGCGGCGGCGAAGGACTGGCTCGGCCGCTTCCTGAGGCGGTACGCGGGGCTCGCCCTCCCCGTCGCCGGTCTCGGCGACCTCCTGCACGACGCCGGTACGCGGCTGCGCGCGCAGGGCCTCACCTGCGACGACCACGAGGCGGTCCTGGGCGTGGACGAGGACGAGGTCAACCGCTGGGAGGAGACCGCCGCCGACCTGCCGCTCCTCGATCTCCTCCTGGAGCGCGGCGTCCCGCTCGCGCGGCCGCGGCTGCTGCACACGTTCAAGCTGTACGACCGGCTCGCCTCCGGAGCGGGCACCGACCTGGCCGCCGTCGCCGCCGACCCGGACTGGGCTCCGCTGCTGCGCGACGCGATCGTGGGCAACGTGGCCAACCAGCTCAACGTCACCGAGCCCGCCGTCCCGAAGCAGACCGCCCCCGAGACCGTACGGGCCCTGACCGCGACACCGGGAACGGCGCGCATCGTCGCCGCCATCCTGGCCGAGCACGCCGGGCGAGTACCGGATCAAGGGCTCCCGGACGCGCACGCCGCCCTGTGCGACGCCGAACGGTTCACCGTCGCCGGAGTCCCCGGCCCCCTCCTGGACAGCGTCCGGACGATCGCGACCGGGACGGACCCGGCCCGCGCCCTGGCCGCCACGCTGAGCGGCGGCGTCCTCGACGAACTGGAGTTGCCCGCCTTCGTTCCCGGCCACGTCAACACCATCACCGGCTACCTGGAGGAGAGCGGCGCCGACCTGCTCCTGATCGAGTCCGGCCGGCTCTGGGAGCACCAGTTCCGCGCCTCCGTCGTCACACCGGAGGGAGTCGGCCCGTCCCACGGCTTCGGCACCTACGAGGACATCTCCCACCGGTCCCACGAACGGACCGAGGCGCGCGACCTCTCCGACCGCTGCCTGATCGCCGTGAACGGCCGGGTGACCGTCCTGGACCACGACGGTCCGCACTGCCCGCACGGCAGCGCGCACCCCGCCGCCCGCCGCGTCGCGCCGGCCGACGGCGAACGGGTCGCCTTCCCCGGTGGCGCCGAGGCCACCGTGTGGCGCGGCCGGGGCCGGATCATCGAGCTGCGGGACCCGGCCGGGCGGACCATCGGCCGCTACGTCCGCGGCTGGGGCGGCGTGCCCGAGCACAACGGCGCCGAGAACATCGGCACGGTCGAGCGCCACCGCTACGCGTCCGGGACCCGTCTGGTCGCGCCTCCCGGCCGGTGGTCGGCGATGCGGCCGCGCGACCCCGAGGGATCCAGGGCGCTGCGCGCCGTCGACGAGAAGAAGGCGCAGGAGCTGATCGACGTCGCGGACGCCGCGCTCGCCGCCGGCCTCATGCGGGTGCTGGACCCCGACAGCGGGTACGCGGAGAAGTACGCGGCCCGCGACGAGCTGAGGGGACGGCTCCGCCCGCTCCTGCCGGAGATCACCGACGAGTCGCTCCTGAGGGGCGTCACGTTCCTGGTGTGGACGGCCGTCGAATGCCGCGAGCGCGCGTTCGCCCTGCTGGACCGCCTGGCGCTGACCCCGCCGCCCCACCTGCGCCCGGCGCCCGCCTCCGCGGTGCCCGCCGTCCGGTCCGAGAAGTCCGCCGAGCCGGACGATCCGGGGCCTGAGTCCGCGTACGAGAGGATCGTCCACTTCGCCCGCGCCGCCGTCGAGGTGCCGTACGACAAGCAGATCGCGACCTTCGACGCCACCGCCGTCAAGGGCGTCGAGAACACGCTGGGCCGCCTCGGCGCCGCCGTCCTGGAGGCCGCGTGGGGCGAGGGCGGCGGGCGCGCGCGACTCCTGGAACTGGCCGCCGTCCCCGAACTCCTCCGCACCGACGGCACCTGGCACGTCGCCCGGCTGCGCCCGGAGTACGAGCTCGGGCGGATCCACTCGGGCCGCGGCCCCGTCATGGCCGCCGCCGTCGCCGACCACGAGGAGGTGGGGCACGGGTACGCGGTCACGGCGCTCCTCCACACCCCGGACGGCCCCGATCCGCTCCTGTTCACCCGCAACCGCGTCGTCGAGCTGCGGACCTGCCGCGGCTGGGGCGACCCGGACCGGCTCCGGCGGGCGCTCGACCTGATCGCCGAGATCGGCCCGCCGCCCGTGGACCGTGAGGCGACCGCACGGGCGTTCGCCGAGGCCACCGGCCTGTCACCGGCCCAGTGCCTGATCCTGCTGTCGACCTCGGCGCGCACGCTCTCCTGGCCGGACGGCTGGGCGCGGGGCCGCGTCGCCGCCCTGCGCGAGGGCGACGCCGCCCGCGCCCGCGAACTCGGCCTGACCGAGAGCGGACTGCGCGTCGCCGCGCTCTCCCTGGAGGCCCTCACCACCGCCGACGAGGCCGTCGACGTCGTCGAGCTGCTCATGCCCGACGACCCCGCCGACCTCTGGCGTACGGGCCCCGACCTGGACCGGGCGCTCGCGTACTGGACGGAACGCCACCCGAGGCTCACCGCGCTCACCGCCGGGCAGTGGGTCATCCTCGCCTCCGGCGCCGAGGACGCCCTGGAGGCGCTGATCGCCCTGTTCGGCGAGCGCCCGTCCGTACCTCCACCGGGTCACGTCGCCCGCGCGGCGAGGCTGCTGGCCGACCGCCTGCCCAAGGAGCACCCGGCTCGGACGACCGCCGCCGCCCGCCTGCGTGACCTGCACGAACACGTCACCGGCCCGGACACGACCCTGCCCGTCGCCGCCGGGGTCACCTCGGTCACCGCGCTGGAACGAGCCGCCGGGGCGACCGCGGCCCACCTCCCGGAGAGCGGGCTCGCCATCGGCGAAGCCCTCACCCTGGAGCCCGCCGGGGACGGCTACCGCGTCCACCTCCGCCCGTCCCGCTGGCCCGATCTCGACGCGCTGGCCCCGGCCCTGCGCCGCGGCGGCGCCACGGATGTCGCCCCGGTCATGGAGGACCTGCGCTTCCTCCGTTCGTCAGAGCCGCTGGAGGCCGCGGCCCGGCTGGGGTGACGGTTCAGGAGGAGCGCGGGCGGTGGTCCGGGATGCGCACCGTGAGCAGGGCGACGTCGTCGTCGTTGTCGGCGGGGCGGACGCGGTCGATGAGCACGTCGCCCAGCGAGCCGACGGGCCGCTGGGCGAGCGAGGCGGCGTGCCGGCTCAGCCGGGCCATCCCCTCGTCCAGCGACCGGGTGGGCGACTCGATCAGGCCGTCGGTGTAGAGCACCAGCGTGGACAGGGGCGGCAGGTCGACGGCGGCGTCGGCGCGGACGGTGGGGATGCCGGTGCCCAGCAGGAGGCCGTGTCCCTCCTCCAGGAAGCGGGTGCGCCCGTCCCGCTCGACCAGCAGCGGCGGCGGGTGGCCCGCGTTGGTCCAGTGCAGGCGCCATCCGTCGTCGTCGCGCCGCTCCAGCCGGGCCAGGACGGCGGTGGCCATCGTGGTCTCGGCCATGCGGGCCACGGCCAGGTCGAGCCGGTCCACGATGACGCTGGGCGGCTCCTGGCCCGCGCCGGCATAGGCGCGCAGCATGTTGCAGACCTGCGCCATGCCGGCCGCCGCGTCCAGGTCGTGGCCGACCACGTCGCCGATCACCAGGGCCGTGGCGCCGTCGGGCAGGACGAAGGAGTCGTACCAGTCGCCGCCGACCTGCGAGGCGCGGGGCGCGGGCCGGTAGGAGGCGCTCATCTGCAGCCCGGGCACCGACGGGAGCTGGGGGAGCAGGTGACGCTGCATGGTCTCGGCGACCCGCCGTTGCCGCTCGTACAGGCGGGCGTTGTCCAGCGCCAGGCCCGCCCGGCGGGCGATGTCCTCCACCAGCAGCAGGTCGGCGGTGGTGAACGCGGCCGGTTGCCCGGAACGTCCCACCGTCAGGGCCCCGATCACGGCCCGCACGCCGCGGATCGGCGCGATGCACGCCGAGTGCATGCCCGTCTCCCGGAACAGCTCCTGCTGGATGACCGCGATGCCCGAGTCGGGCGGCCCCTGGTAGGTCTCGGGGCTCACGAGCGTGGCGGTGACTCCGCGCAGCGCCCGCGACAGGGGCATCGGCGACTCCTGGGGGACGGGCGGCATCGGCCCCTCCAGGTCGTCCTGGTAGGTCAGGACACCGTCCTCGTGGTGCGCGACGGCGGCGCGCGACACCCCGCCCTCCTCGGTGAGCAGGTCGATCACCGCCCAGTCCCCGAGCAGCGGCAGGACCAGGCGCACGAGCTGGCGCAGCGTCTCCTCGACGTCCAGGCTGGCGGTGAGCGTCGTGGTCGTCTCCGCGAGCAGGGCCAGCCGGTCGAGCTGCGACATCGAGGCCGTGGCGCCGGCCGTCTCGTGCGGCGGCGGCGCGGAGGAGGGCATCTCGTGGAAGAGCACCAGCGCTCCCATGCCTCCCGTGCCGAGCCGGCAGGGGGTCACCATCCAGGCGACGCGCATCAGCCGGCCGTCGCCGCGCTCGAACCACTCGTCCTCGCCCTGGGCGCTGCCGCCGGTGATGAGGGGCTGCCGCATCGTGCAGCGGCTGCGCGGCATGGACTCGCCGTACTTGCCCCGGTGCAGCAGGTCGTGGGCGTCCCGGCCCAGGAGTTCCGCGGCGGGGCGGCCCAGCAGCCGTTCGGCCCGGTCGGTGATCTCCACGATCCGCCCGCGGTCGTCCACCACGTACGCCCCGGCGTCGGCGAGGTCGGGCAGCCGGCGCAGGCGCATGTCCTCCGCCGTCCACGATCGCGCGGCGTCGTCGGCTGGCACGTTCATGAGACGCCGCTCCTTCCTCTGATGCCGTGACCGTCTCGCCACAGGAAGCCTAGAGGAACGCGGCATATGCCCGGCAAGCGTGGTCAGTCAGCAAGAGGTGCGGCCCTGAGCGCCGGGCCGGGCGCGGACATGGGCCGGCCCCGGCCGCTGGGCGGCCGGGGCCGGGTGAGCCGGAGGTCAGTCGGCGCAGATGGCGAAGACGCTGATGCCGACGTCGTTGTAGCCGTCCTGGCGGCCGAGGGCGATCCAGCCGTGGCCGTCATCGGTGGGGAACGACCCGACCAGGATCGCCCGGTTGCCGCGGGCCTCGGCGCCGCCGCCGAGGACCTTCTTGCTGCCGGGGCAGTAGAGCGTGCGGCGCTGGAAGTTGGGGACGTTGGCGTTGGGCAGGGTGACGAGCTGGTAGCCGGGTGGAAGAGCCGATGGGCGGGCGGCCGCCGCGACCGGTGCCGAGGTCTGGCTGGCCATGGCGGACGTCGTCAGGCACGCCCCCGCCGCGAGGACGGTGAGGGGGAGGGCCAGGAACCACTTCGACTGCATCGTTCTCCTTCTGTGCTGTCCTCCGGCGGCCACGGCCCGGACAGCGCGCGGCACGCCGGCGAGATGCGCGCGCTGACAGTGGGGGCTTGATCGCAGAGGGCAAAGGGTCTGACACGTTGAGTATCGATGCTGTCACGTAGCGTGTCCAGACGTTTCCGGGGCGGATCTGTGAAGGATGTTGTTATAGTCAGTTCATCGGTATATAAAGATCGCATGAGTATGAAGTCGATGCAGGAGCCCACGTTCCTGATTCTCACGGCGCTGGCGGCCGAGGCCCAGCACGGCTACGGCATCATGGCCGACGTCCTGCGCATGTCCGGCGAGCGGGTGCGGCTGCGCGCCGGCACCCTGTACGCCGCCCTCGACCGCCTGGAGGGGGAGGGCCTGGTCGAGGCCGACCGGGAGGAGGTCGTCGACGGGCGGGCACGGCGTTACTACCGTCTCACCTCCCACGGCGAGGCCCGGCTGGTCGCCGAGGCGGAGCGCATGCGCGGCAACGCGGACGCCGCCGCCGCCCGGCTGCGCGCCCGGCTGCGGCCGGCGCTCGCGGCGGCGCTGGGAGCCGCGGTCCTCCTCGCCCCCGGAGCGTCCCGGCCGGTCTCCGCCGGGAGGGCCGGGTGAGCCTGGAGAAGCGGTACCGGCGGCTGCTGGCGTGGTACCCGAAGCGGCACCGCGCGACGTACGAGGAGGAGATGGTCGCGGTCCTCCTCGCGGGCTCGGCCCCCGGCCGGCGGTGGCCCGGCGTCCGCGACACGTGCGACCTGCTGCGCGGGGGTCTCGCCGTCTGGTTGCGCCATGCCGGGGGAGCCGAGTCGCGCCGGCACTGGCATGAGGCGTTCGCGATCGCGACCGTGGTCGCCCCGATCGTGCTGCTGGTCGTCGAGACCGGCCCCGCCCTCGCCTACGTCCTGCGGACGCTGATGATCCCGGTATTGGTTCCCGAGCCCGCGCTGCGGACACTCGCCATGGCCCTGCCGTACGGGGTGGTCGCGGTGTCGGCCTGGCTGGGCCGGCGGACGGCGGCGGCCGTCCTGGCGTGGGGCTGGACGGTGCTGTACGCCTGGCTCGTCTCCAGTCCCTTCGGTCCTGTTCCCGCCGTCCGCATGGTCCGGGACGGCGCCCTCCTCGTGGGAGGAGGCGGGACCACGGCGGTGCAGCTGGCGCTGCCGACCGCTCTGCTCGCCATGACGCTGACGCTCGCGCCGTGGTCCCCCCGCCCGGGGGCCGGCCGCACGGGCACCCCGGTCCGCCCGCCCGGTCCGGGCGTGGGACGCCTGGCCGGCTGGTCGGCCGCGGCTCTGGCCGCCGAGGTGGCGAGCGCCTGGACCTTCTCCCCGTGGGCGAGAGCCCTGCCCCTCCTCGTGCCCCTGGCCGCGGTGGCGGTGTCGGCGCGCTCCGCCGTGGGACGCCGGGCGGCGTTCATCCTGCTGCCCTTCATGGGCGTCGCCATGGCGTGGCCTCGCTGGGGCGCGGAGCCGTCCGACCTCGCGGCGCTCGCCGCGCTCTCGGCGGCCGCGGTGGCCGTGCCGGCCGTCGTGGCGCGACTGGCCGGAACGCGCGGAGCCGCCTCAGGGCCCGCGAGCGCGTGAGCGGAGGCGGCCCTTCCCGAGGTCCGCGAAACGCCGAGGCGGGGCCGTCCGGTCAGTCCGGGACGGCGCGCAGCGCCTGGAGCATCCGCGACAGCGCCGCCCACGTGTCGTCGAGGTCGCTCGGGCCGCCGGATCCGGCCAGCCACAGGGCCGCCTCGTTCATGGCTCCGGACAGCAGGTGGGTGAGCGGTTCGACCGGCTGCGGCGCGATCACTCCGCGCTCGGCGAGGGTGGCGAGCGCTTCGGCGAGGTGGCGCGCCGAAGCGGCCTCGTCCATCGCCCGCCATTCGCTCCACCCCAGGACGGCGGGCCCGTCGATGAGCATGATGCGCTGGACGCCGGGGGCGGTGCTGGCGGTCAGGAACGCCCGGCACCCGGTCGTCAGCTGCTCCCACGGATCGTCCTGGGCCGCCGCCGTGCCGGCCACCTCGCGGGCGACCTCCTGCTGCACCTCCCGCAGCACCGCGCGGAAGAGGTCGGCCTTGCTCGCGAAGTGGTGGTACAGGGCGCCCTTGGTGACTCCGGCGGCCCGCACGATCTCGGCCAGGCCGACCGCGCCGTAGCCGTGGGCGGCGAACAGCCGCCGTCCCTCGCGCAGCAGGGTTCGCCTGGTCTGCTCGCGCTGATGGGCCCTGGTCCCCTCGGTCATCGCGCTCCCCTCCACGTTGACATACCGATGGTACGTCAATACGGTACCTTCACATACCGACGGTATGTGAAATGAGGAGGGCAGCATGATCCTGACCAGCTTCTATCCGGTCATCGCCACCGCGCGGGTGGTTGAGTCCCGCGACTTCTACACCCGGCTGTTCGGGTTCGAGATCACCTTCGAGGCCGACTGGTACGTGAGCCTGCGACGGCCGGGGGAGCGGGCGTACGAGCTGGCCCTGCTCGATCACGCCCACCCGACCGTGCCGGAGGGATACCGGCAGCCCGTGCGCGGGCTGCTGCTCAACTTCGAGGTCGAGGACGTCGACGCCGAGTGGGAGCGGCTCGTCCTGCGCGAGGGCCTGCGGCCCGAGCTCGGCCTGCGCAGCGAGGACTTCGGGCAGCGGCACTTCATCGTGGCCGACCCCAACGGCGTCCTGATCGACGTCATCACCCCCATCGCGCCGTCCGGCGCCTACGCGGACCAGTACGTCGCCGCCGGGTGAGACGCGGCCGCGCTCACCGGCCGGTCATCGCCTCCCCGGGCGTCAGAGCCTGCCGAGCCCCCGGGCCAGGACCGTGGCGGTCTGGGCGATGGTCTTCTCGTCGATGGGCAGGCCGGGGGTGCGGTTGGTGTAGACGGCCATGACGATCGGGGCCGCGTCCTTGCTCGGCCAGATGACGGCGATGGCGTTGCCGCCGCCGAACCCGTCGGAGTTGGTGCCGGTCCGGTCGCCGATCGTCCACGTCTTGGGCAGGCCGGCTCGGATGCGGTTGGCGCCGGTCTTGTTGCCCAGCAGCCAGGCCACGAACTGCTTGCGGTCATCGGGGTGCAGGGCGTTCCCGAGCGCGAGCAGCCGCAGGTCGGCGGCGATGGCCGCGGGCGTGGTGGTGTCGCGCCTGTCCTTGGGGGTCCAGTCGTTGAGCGCGGGGTGCCAGCGGTCCATCCGCGAGACCGGGTCCTTCAGCGAGCGGAAGTACCCGGTCAGGCCGGCGGGCCCGCCGATCTGCTTGAGCAGCAGGTTGGAGGCGGTGCCGTCGCTGACGCTGGTGGCCGCCTCGCAGAGCTGGGCGACGGTCAGGCCGTCCTCGACGTGCTTCTCGGTGACCGGCGAGCCGGGTGTCAGCTCGTCGGCGGTCCACTTGACGAGCTTGTCCATCAGGCCGGGCTCGGAGGTGCGGGCCTTGTGCAGCACGGCGGCGCAGAGCGGCGCCTTGAACGTGGACAGCAACGCGAAGCGCTCACTCGCCCGATAGGTGAGGGTCCTGCCCGTGGCCGTGTCCACCGCGTACGCGCCGATGCGGCCCTGGAAGGCCGACTCCAGCGCGCGCAGTTCCTTGCGCACCTGCGCCTCGCCCGGAGCCGTCGTGGCGGCGGCCGGCGCGGCGGTCGCGGCGACGGCCGCGCCGGACGTGCCGCCCGACAGGAGGGAGACCGCCAGGACGGCGGCGGGCAGCGTCGCGGCGGCGCGGCGAAGACGGCGGAAGTCGCGGGGCTCGCGGGGCTCGCGGAGCTCGAGATGTCGCATGTCGGATCCTCTGCTGATGATCGGTCAGAGGTCAGGAGCAAAACAGATGCGATCAGGCGATGTCCAATACCAGTATCGAGCCGCGATCGATATCCGATTCCTTATCATCCCTGGTGGACGACCCTGCCGAGCGCCGCCAGACCGCGGCCGCTCACCGGCCGGCGAGCCAGGCGCGGATCTCGTCCATGAGCGGGACGGGCGCGTCGTGGTGCATCAGGTGGCCGGCGTCCTCGATCAGCGCGAGCTCCGCGCCGGGGATCAGGCTCCGCAGCCGCTGGGCGACCTCGACGGGGATCCAGGCGTCGCGGGTGCCCCAGAGGATCCGCACCGGGATGCGGACGCGCCCGAGGTGGCGCTCGTTCTCCTCCAGGAAGCGCTCGTCGTAGCCGGCGATCTGCCGGTAGAAGGCGGGCTGGCCGTCGTCGCCGGTCCACGGCCGCACGAGGGCGTCGAGGTCGTCGTCGCGCAGGCCGCGATGGCTCGCGCCCTGGATGTACGCGCGCACGATCGCGGCGTGGATGTAGGCCGGCAGCCCGCCCAGGACGTCCGGGTGCTCCTGGACGAACCTGAAGAACGGCGAGCCGCTGGGCGGGATGGCGACGACGTCGACGAGCATGAGCGAGGCGTAGCCGACGCCCAGGCTCAGGTGGGTGCGCAGGGACACGGCGCCGCCGAAGTCGTGGGCGATCACGTGCGGCCGGTCCAGGCCCCAGTGGCCGAGCAGGGCCGCGAAGGCGTCGGCCTGCGCGCCGAAGTCCACCGGGTGCCCGGCGTGTTGGGAGGAGCTGCCGTAGCCGGGCATGTCCCACAGGTGGACGGTGAAGTCGCGGCTCAACGCCTCGGCGAACGGCTGCCAGAGCGCCGACGAGAACGGCGTGCCGTGGCAGAACACCACGGGCGGCCCGGCGCCCGCCCGCCCGCAGGCGATCCGCCTTCCCTCCCATGCGAAACGTTCGGTGAGTTCCATGCTCACCCATGCTAGGGACGGGGGAGCCCCGCGGCCCCGGCGGTCAGAGCTGCTGCCGGTACGCCGACAGCGCGGGGGCGGTCTTGGTGGCGACGAACTCGGTGATCTCGTGGACGGCGACGCCCTCCTTCGCGAACGGGTCCTCGGCCACGATCGCGTCCAGCTCCTCGCGCGACACCCCGGCGGCGAGGGTGACCCCGCCGGTGCGCGGCACTTTGCGGCCCGACGCCAGGAACACGCCCGCCTCGTAGTTGCGGTCCAGCCACTCCACGTGGGCGGACATGAGCGCGTCGATCCGCTCCAGCGGGGAGGTGTAGTGCAGTGAGATCACGAACATGGCCCGAGTCTAGTTTCGCCTGCTCGGCGGCTTCGTCCCGGACCATCCCTCCCGGGGGCCGGGCCATCCCTCCCGGGGGCGCGCGGGGATCACGGGGTGCCGGCGGGGATCGCCCGGCGGTGGGCCCCCGCGGTCACGGCGGGCTCCTCGGACCGGGGCTTGGCCTCGACGTCGGAGCACTTCCCCTGGCAGAAGCCATGGGCGACGATCAGCCGGGCGCGGGCGGCCGTGTAGGCGGTCGGATCCGCGGCGGCGATCACACCCTGGCAGCTCGGGCAGATGAGCGACTGATCGGCTGTCATGAGAACCCCTTCACAAGCCGGCGTGAGCGGTGAACGCAGGCACCTATCCGGGAAGGCGGCTCTCACACCTCCCCGGAGCGTCGATCTCGGCGGGACCGGCTTGTCACCCGAAATTTCGGCATTATTAGGCCAGAGGTGGGTTTCGGTCCTTACCATAATCGCCGCGGTGATCACCGGTGAGAGTCTCCGGTGCGGACACCGCAGGGAGCTTCACGTGCGTAAGATCGCAGCCACCGCCCTGGCCCTCCTCGTCCCCCTCGCCGCGGCCCCCGCCGCCTCGGCGTCGGTCGAGCCCGCGCCCGCGGCCGACCGGTCCACGGTCGTCGTCGTCGGCCACCGCGGCGCGGCGGGCCACCGTCCCGAGCACACGCAGGGCGGGTACGAGCTGGCCGTGGCCATGGGCGCCGACTGGATCGAGCCCGACCTGGTGCCGACCAAGGACCACGTGCTGGTCGTCCGGCACGAGAACGAGATCTCCGGCACCACCGACGTGTCCCTGCGCCCCGAGTTCGCCGCCCGCAGGACCACCAAGGTCGTCGACGGGCGCGACGTGACCGGATGGTTCACCGAGGACTTCACGCTCGCGGAGCTGAAGACGCTGCGGGCGGTCGAGCGGCTGCCCGCGATCCGCCAGCGCAACACCGTCTACAACGGCTCCTACCAGGTGCTCACCTTCCAGGAGGTGCTCGACCTGGCCAAGCGGCTCTCCCACCGGTACGGCCGGCAGGTCGGCGTCTTCCCCGAGACCAAGCACCCCACCTACTTCAGGTCGATCGGGCTGCCGCTGGAGGAGCCGCTGATCGAGACCGTCAAGCGCAACGGGCTCGACCGGCCGAACAGCCCGGTGGTGGTCCAGTCGTTCGAGCCGTCCAGCCTGAAGCGGGTGGCCAAGGAGCTGCGCGTGCCGCTGTGGCAGGCGCTGGGCACCACCGGCCGGCCGTACGACCTGACGGCGGCCGGCGACCCGACGACGTACGCGGACATGATGAAGCCCGAGGGACTGGCGAAGATCGCCACGTACGCCCAGTGGATCGGGCCGGACAAGTCGTCGGCGATCCCGGTCAACCCCGACGGCGGCTCGGGCACCCCGACGACGCTCGTGTCCGACGCGCACAAGGCCGGGCTGAGGATCGGCGTGTACACCTTCCGCAGCGAGAACCAGTACCTGCCCCTGCAGCTGCGCCGCGGCCAGGCGCCGACCGACCACGGTGACGCGCTGGCGGAGTACCGCGCGCACCTGGACCTGGGCGTGGACGCCTTCGTCACCGACTACCCGGACGCCGCCGTCCTGGTCAGGGCCGAGCGCGGCGCGCCGCGCAAGCAGGTGCAGCCGCAGCAGTTCGACAACGGCCTGCCGGAAGAGGGCCAGGAGTAGCCCGGAAGAAGGACGGGAAGACAAGGGCCGGTCAGGCCACCTCGTCCGGGGCGAAGTAGTCGCGCAGCGGGGCGATCCCTCCGTCGCGCAGGCGGAAGATCTGCACCAGCGACATGGCGCTCGCCCCGGCGGGGCCGTCGAAGGCGGTGTCGAGCCCCACGACGAACACGTCGGGGTCGGTCGTGGCGTGCAGCACGTAGCGGGTCCTGTCCACGTTCACGGTGCGCTCCGTCGTCGCCGGCCGGCCGTAGTACGCGGCCATGGCCCGGCGGATCTCCTCGCGTCCCTCCAGACGCCGAGGGAAGGCGTGACCGGCCGGGACGAGCGGCGCCTCCAGGACGCCGTCGGCGGTGAACATCGCGGCCGGCGCGTCGGCGTCGCGGGTCATCCCGGCCCACACGTACCGGTGGTAGATCTCCTGGTGGCTCTGGGGCACGGCACGCTCCTCGGACTCGTTCGGGAGCCACACCCTACGGCGTGAGGACGATCTTCCCGGCCACCGTGCCGGACTCGGCCAGCCGCATGGCGTCGGCGACGCGGTCGAGCGGCAGCTCGGCGGCGATCCGGGCGGTGACGTCGCCGCGCCGGAGGGCCGCGAAGACCTGGGTGAGGTCGGCGCGCAGCCGCGCCCGGAACGCGTTCTTCGCCAGGGCCCGCCCGGCCCAGACGTTGAAGAAGTACGCGCGGCGGCGGTTGGGCAGCGCGTTCCACAGCCACACCCGGGCCAGCAGCTTGAGCACCGGCCACTGCTTGGACCCCTCGTCGTCCCGGGTGGAGGCGCTGCCGTACGAGACGAGCGTGCCGCCGGGCGCCAGCAGCCGCCAGGAGGCGACGACGCCGCGCCCGCCGACGTGGTCGAAGACGGCGTCCACCCCGCCGGGGGCCAGCTCGCGGACGCGCGCGGCGACGTCATCGCGGTAGTCGACCGGCACGACGCCGTGCCGCCGCAGCGTGTCGTGGTGGCGCGGCGACGCGGTGCCGATCACCCTCACGCCCGCGGCCCGCGCCAGGTCGGCCAGGACCGACCCCACGCCGCCGTTGGCGCCGTGCACCAGGACCGTCTGTCCCGCGCGGACCCGGGCCTTGCGGTGCAGCATCTGCCAGGCGGTGATGCCGTTGACCACCACGGTCTCCGCCTCCGCCGCGCTGATCCCCTCGGGCACCTCCACCACGTCCGCCGCCTCGACGATCACGTGGCTGGCCCAGCCGCCGACCTTGACCAGCGCGGCCACCCGGACTCCGGCCAGGCCGGGGTCGACGCCCTCGCCGGTCGCGACCACCGTGCCGACCACGTCGTAGCCGGGCACGAACGGGAACGGCGGCTGGTCGTAGTACCGGCCGCGGCGCATCTGCTGCTCGGCGAAGGAGACCCCGGTCGCCTCCATCCGGACGAGGACCTGGCCGGGGCCCGCGGCCGGGACGGCGCCGTGCCTGATCCGCAGCCCTTCCGGCTCCACCTTGCCGGGCAGGACGACCTCGACGAGTTCTCCGGCGTTCATGACGACCTCCGCGATAGTTACTGGCTCTTGCGTCCGTTAGAAGTTATAACTCTGTGCGCCGAGAGGCGTCAAGGGGTTTCCTGATAGGTTCTAACCACGGCTGGAGGGTCTAAGAGGTGGAGGGCGGCAGGGCATGGCGGAAACGGGCACGAAGGCCCCGCGCGAGCGCTACCGCGCCCAGGTGCGCGCGGAGATCAAGGAGCGCGCGTGGGAGCAGATCGCCACCGCGGGCGCCTCCGCGCTGTCCCTCAACGCGATCGCCAGGAGCATGGGCATGAGCGGCCCCGCGCTCTACCGGTACTTCGCCGGCCGCGACGAGCTGATCACCGAGCTCATCAGGGACGCCTACCGGAGCCTCGCCGACGCCTTCCACGCGGCCGCCACCGGCTCCGACCCCGCGGGCCCCGACCCCCTGGGCCCCGACGCCCCGGGCCCCGACGTCGCCCGCCCCGACGTGGACGCGCTGGCCCGCGCCCTGCGCCGCTGGGCGCTCGACGACCCCCACCGCTACTTCCTCATCTACGGCACGCCCGTCCCCGGCTACCACGCCCCCGACGACATCACCGCGATCGCGTCCGAGATCATGGCGACCCTGCTCGACGCCTGCGCCGCGTCGCCCTCGGACCGCCCCGCGACGCCGTTCGACGCCCATCTCGACGAGCACCGGCAGTGGGCGGGCGGCCATCCGGCTCCTCCCGCCGCCCTGCGCCGGGCCATGGCGTTCTGGACCCGGCTGCACGGCGTCCTGTCCCTGGAGCTCGCCGGTCACTTCACCGGGATGGGCTTCGACCCGGCGCTGCTCTTCGAGGCCGAACTGGACGACCTGCGGGTGACCTGAGCACACCCCGGCATCCCCGGGCGCCTGGAACATCCGGAAGGTCTCGTTCGTCCTTCGAGATGTGACGAGCTTCCCCGATCTCGACGAGCGACTGCGCGAGGCTGCCGCCCGCACGCGCCGGGCCGACCACCTGCGGCGGCAGCGTGCGGCCACGGCGGACCAGATCCGGCAGGCCCACGACACCCTGACGGAGCTCGAACGGGAGCTGGCCCGGGAGGAGCACGACGTCTCCCGCCTGGAAGGCGGCCTGCCCGCCGCCCTGGCCCGCCTGCTGGGCAACCGCGAGGAGCGGCTGGCCCGCGAGCGCGCCGAGGCGGCCGCCGCCGCACAGCGGGTCGAGGGCCACCGGGCCCGTCTGGCCCAGCTCGACGCGGACGCCCGCGCGGCCGAGGCCGAGCTGGCCGAGCTGGAGGGAGCCCCCGAGGAGTACGCGGGATTACTGGCCGAGAAGGAGCGGCTGCTCATCAGCGGCGGTGACCCCCGCGCCAGGGAGCTGGCCGACATCGACGCCGGCCTCCGCCGCGTGGCGGCGGACACGCGCGAGCACACCGAGGCCCACCGCGCCGGGCGGGCCGCGCAGGACGCGCTCGGCGAGGTGCTGCGCCACCTCACCTCGGCCCGGCGCGCCTCCACCTGGGACCTGTTCGGCGGCGGCCTGATCGCCGACAGCATCGAGCACGATCGGCTGCGTACCGCCGACCAGGCCGCCTGGCACGCCCAGCGCGCCCTGGACGTCTTCTCCCGGGAGCTGGCCGACGTCGGCCTCGCGGCACAGCCTCGCCTGCCCAAGGTCGACACGCGGTGGTTCGTCGACACGTTCTTCGACAACATCATCACCGATGCGATCAAGCATCAGCGCATCGAGAACACCCGCGCCGAGGTCGAGAAGACGGCCCGATGGGTCCACGACACGAGCACGCTCATGAACAACCGCTGCGCCCAGCTCCTGGCCGAACGCGAACGGCTGCTGAGCCGGCGGGAGCGGCTGCTGAGCGCCTGAGTGCGCTCGACTCGTCGGCGAAGAGTTCTCCACCCCACTTGTGAAGATCGGCACCGATGGGTGATCATGAACCCTCGTGACGAAAAAGATCCTTTCCAGCGTCGCCGGCATCGCCCTGGGGGCCGCCGCCCTCATCGGCGGCACCGCGTCCCCCGCGGCTGCGATCAGCGGCTGCTCCAAGACCGCGAGCACCGACCACTCGGTGAGCGTCAGGTGCACCAGCGGGCTTGAGACCTACTTCCGGGTCTACGGCTACTTCTGCTCCACTTCGAGCTGCTCGTACATCCCGGGCGGCCTGGTCTACAAGGGCAGCACGAGCAAGGCCACCAGCGGCGCCTACTACAGCGGCAAGTGGTACGTGAAGGGCTGCTACGTGACCGACGGCTGCTGAGCCACCCGGGCCTGGACCTCATTGTTGAGTCCAGGCCCGGAACAGTGTTCCGGATTTTTGTGGCTAGCGCGGTACGCGCATGCCCGCGATGAGGAGTTCGACCAGCCGGCGCGCGTCGTAGCGGGGATCGTGGTCCGCGCCGATGCAGAGGTTGCCGACGCCGCGCATGAGCTCGTAGGCGTCCACGTCGGACCGGATCTCGCCGGCGGCGGCCGCGGCGTCGAGCAACTGGGCGCACACCGGCACGAGCCGCTCGACGAAATAGGCGTGCAGCGTGTCGAACCCGGCCTCGTCGGAGCGCAGCACGGCGGCCAGCCCGTGCTTGGTGACCAGGAAGTCGACGAACAGGTTGATCCACCGGCCCAGCGCGGCATGCGGAGTCGTGCTCGCCAGCAGGGCCGGACCCGCCTCGGCGCAGGCCTCGACCTGGTGCCGGTAGACGGCGATGATGAGCTCCGCCCGCGTCGGGAAGTGGCGGTAGATCGTGGCCACCCCGACTCCCGCCCGGGCCGCGATGTCGCGCACCGGCGCCTCGACGCCCGAGGTGACGAAGACCGCGGCGGCGGCGTCGAGCAGCGCCCTCTCGTTGCGCCGGGCGTCGGACCGCCTGCGCGGGGCCGCCTGCCCTGTGCCCTCGTGGCTGCCGTTCACCGTGCCGTCCTCTCCTTGGTCGGGTTGCCAACCGGAACCGGGTTCCGTATTGTTTCGGAACACGGTTCCGTTTGCTCATGATGCCAGAGCAGGCGGCCCGGCGGAAACCGGGCACCGCCATGCGCTCGCGATGGAGGACACAGTCATGCAGTACCGCACCTTGGGCCGCACCGGCGTGCAGGTCAGCTCGCTCGTGCTCGGCGCGATGAACTTCGGCGCGATCGGGCGCACCACCCAGGACGAGGCCACCGCCATCGTCGACGCCGCCCTGGAGGGAGGCGTCAACCTCATCGACACCGCCGACATGTACGGCCAGGGCGGCTCGGAGGAGATGGTCGGCAAGGCCATCGCCGGCCGCCGCGACGACATCGTGCTGGCCACGAAGGCGAGCATGCCGATGGGCGAGGAGCGCAACCGCCGGGGCGGTTCGCGCCGCTGGCTGGTCACCGCGCTGGACGACAGCCTGCGCCGCCTCGGCGTCGACCACGTCGACCTCTACCAGATCCACCGGTGGGACCCGAGCACCAGCGACGAGGAGACGCTGTCGGCCCTGACCGACCTGCAGCGCGCGGGGAAGATCCGCTACTTCGGCTCCTCGACCTTCCCGGCCTACCGGATCGTCCAGGCCCAGTGGGCCGCCCGGGACAACCACCTGAGCCGGTACGTCACCGAGCAGCCCAGCTACTCGATCCTGCAGCGCGGGATCGAGGCCCACGTCCTGCCGGTGACCGAGCAGTACGGGCTCGGGGTGCTGGTGTGGAGCCCGCTGGCCTCGGGCTGGCTGTCGGGCGCGATCCGCGAGGGCCGGGACATCACCACGCACCGCTCGACGTTCATGCCGCAGCGCTTCGACCTCTCCGTCCCGTCCAACCGCGCCCGGCTCGACGCGGTCGAGCGGCTGGCGAAGGTCGCCGACGAGGCCGGTCTGACGATGATCCAGCTCGCGCTCGGCTTCGTGACCGCGCACCCCGCCGTGACCAGCGCGATCATCGGCCCCCGCACGCTCGATCACCTGCGCGCCCAGCTCGCCGCCGCGGACACGGTGCTCTCCGCCGACGTCCTCGACGCGGTGGACGCGATCGTCGCGCCGGGCGTGGACCTCGCCGCGGACGAGAAGTTCGACACCCCGCCCGCCCTGCTCGACCCGGCGCTACGCCGCCGTTGAGCGACCGTCCGGGCCGGCGGGCGGCCCGGAGGCGAGGTCCGAGAAGAATCTTCCGAGGGCGTGTCGATTCCGGAGGTGCCCGATCGACGCGTAGGCGAAAGGGCGGGCGAGGAGCCCGTCCGCGTCGCACGGAGGAACCGACATGCAGAAGATCACCACCTACCTGTGGTTCGACCACCAGGCGGAGGAGGCCGCGGAGTTCTACACCTCCCTCTTCGCCGGCTCCCGCGTCCTGGACGTCGTGCGCCACGGCGACGACGGCCCCGGTCCGGCGGGCGCCGCCATGATGGTGACGTTCGAGCTGGCGGGCCAGCGCTTCCTCGCGCTCAACGGCGGGCCGTCCCCTTCACCGAGGCCGTCTCGCTGTACGTCGACTGCGCGTCGCAGGAAGAGGTGGACGACCTGTGGGCCAGGCTCACGGCCGACGGCGGCGAGGAGTCGCGGTGCGGCTGGCTCAAGGACAGGTACGGCCTGTCCTGGCAGATCGTCCCCACGCGGCTCGCCGAGCTCATGAGCCACCCGGACCCGGCCGCGGCCGGGCGGGTGGCGGCCGCCATGCGGACCATGAACAAGATCGACGTGGCGGAGCTGGAGAAGGCCGCGGCCGGATGAGCGCGGCGGCGGCCCCGCGCTAGGCGTCCGACCTCGCGCGGGGCCGCCGACTTCAGGTGAGGTGCCCGGCTCTCGGCCGGTGTGTCACAGGGTGGCGAGGTCGACGGCTTGGGCGATGGCGCGGTACCCGGCGTCGTTGAGGTGGATGCCGTCGCCCGAGTCGTACTGCGGCCGCAGCGCGTCGGGGTCGTCGGGCTGCCGGACCACGGCGTCGAAGTCGACCACGTGGTCGTAGGCGCCGCCGGTGCGGATCCACTGGTTGACCTCGTCACGCACGGCCTCGGCCGCCGGGCCGTAGGCGAGGGCGGCGCCCTTCATCGGCATGATGGTGGCGCCGACGACCTCGACGCCCCGGGCGTGGGCGGCCTGGACGAGCCGCCTGTGCCCGTCGATGATCCGGTCGGCGGACGCCTGGTGGGGTTTGTTCCATTCGGCCAGGTCGTTGACGCCGTCCATGATGATGACGGTGCGGACACCGGGCCGGTCGAGGGCGTCGCGCCGGAAGCGGGCCAGTCCGTTCTCGCCGTACTCGGGTGAGTCGGTCAGCAGGCGGTTGCCGCCGATGCCGGCGTTGACCACCGCCAGGGAACGGCCGGCCAGGCGTTCGGCGAGCCGGTCGGGGTAGCGGCCGTCGGCGCCGACGGTGGAGCCGACGCCGTCGGTGAGCGAGTCGCCGAAGGCGACCACGGCGCCGGTCCCGCGCGGGGCGGCGACCTCGACGCCGGTCAGGTAGTACCAGGAGTCGCTGGTGTCGGTGAACGCGTCACCGGCGGTGTCGGCCAGGTGGTCGCCGGCGGCCCGGTAGGAGGTGGCCTGGGCGAAGTGGTGGAAGGTGGCCGCGCCCGTGGGCCGGGTGAAGCGCAGGGTCACGGCGAGCCTGCCCATCGGGCGGACCGGAAGGGCGACCGGGTCGCTGAGGAGTTCCCGGCCGGGCGGGACGACGGCCCCCTTGCGGCCGGCGAAGGTCAGGGTGCGCGGCCGGCTCGTGGCCGTTCCCCGGAGGGCCGCGGCGATCGCGGCTCCGTCGACGGGCAGCGGGGCGGTGCCGTACACGTTGGAGAGCCTGACCCGCACGGAGGTCCCGCCGGTGCTGACCCGGACGATCTGGCGCAGGGTCTCGGGGCCCTGGCGGGCGAAGCCCTCCCGCGACCAGTTGGGGCCGTACCAGGACGTGCTCGCGGTGGCCGGCTGGGCGGCGGTGCCCCAGGCCGCCGCCCACCGCCGGGGCGCGGCCTCGGCGGGGGTGACGGCCATGGTCAGGGCGAGGGCGGCGGCCAGGGCGGGGACAGTGAGGTGACGCATGACGGACGCTGTCGCTTTCACGGGTGCTCGCGGAGGGTGGGTCAGGCGTTCTTGACGGCCGACAGGTCGAACTCGAGGGTGATCCGGTCGGAGATCATCACCCCGCCGGTCTCCAGGACCGCGTTGTAGGTCATGCCGAAGTCCTTGCGGTTGATCACGGTGGCGCCCTCGAAGCCGACCCGGGTCAGGCCCTGGGCGTCGACCGCGGTGCCGGTGTGGTCGAGCGGGATCGTGACCTGCCGGGTCACGCCGCGGATGGTCAGCTCGCCGGTGACCTCGAAGCTGTCACCGCCTTCGTGCTTGACGGCGGTGGAGTCGAAGGTGATGTACGGGTGGGCGGCGGCGTCGAGGAAGTCGCCGGTGCGCAGGTGGTCGTCGCGCATCTGGTTGCCGGTCTGGATGCCGGCCACCTCGAGCACCACGCGCACACCGGAGGCGGCCGGGTTCTCCGCGTCCAGGGCGGCGGTGGCCTCGTGGACGGGGATGCTGCCGCGGACCTTGGTGACCATCGCGTGGCGGGCGGTGAATCCGAAGCGGCTGTGCGCCGGGTCGATGGTGTAGGTGCCGGTGAGCTCGCTGGGGTACATGCCGTGCTCCATTTAGTTCAGTGCTGGAAGATTTAGCACGACAGTACATCGGCTTATTTCAGTGCGCAACTTTCCAGTACGATGACGTTCGTGACCCGATGGCTCGACGACGACGAACAGCACGCCTGGCGCACCTTCGGCCTGGCCACCCGCCTGCTGACCGACCGCCTCGAACGTGACCTGCTGACCGCGGCCGACATGCCCCCGACCTACTACGAACTGCTGGTGCTGCTGTCGGAGGCGCCCGAGCGCACCCTGCGCATGAGCGAGCTCGCGACCTGGACCAACTCCAAGCCCAGCCGCATCACCCACGCGATCAACAAGCTGGAGCAGAAGGGCTGGGTGCGCAGGGAGCACTGCGCCGACGACCGGCGCGGATGGCTCGCCGTGCTCACCGACGACGGTCTCGCCGCCCTCCGGGCCGCCGCGCCGCGGCACGTGGCCAGCGTCCGCGAGCACCTGATCGACCTGCTCACCCCGGACCAGCTCCGGCAGCTCGCGGACATCAGCCAGGTCCTCCTCGACCATCTGACCGGGCCGCGCTCCGATCGCGACCACCTGACCGGGCCGCGCTCCGACCGCGACCATCTGGCCGGGCCGCGCTCCGACCGCTGACCCGGCGTGCGGGCGGGACGGACGGTCAGGAGGCGAGGAACGCCTCGACGGCGGCCGCGAACGCGGAGGGGTCGTCCAGCCAGGGGTAGTGCCCGGCTCCGGGCTGGACGTGGAGCCGGGCCTCGCCGAACAGCGGGACCGCCTGCGCCGCGCCCTCCGCGGTGGGCCAGAGGTCGAGCTCGCCCGCCAGGACGAGCACGGGCGCCTCGACCCGGTCCAGGCGGAGCGGGGAGGGGCGGTAGCCGGCGTAGAAGGTGTCGCTCGCCGGCAGGGAGCGCTGGCGCGCGTCGGCCTGCGCGTGGGCGCGGGCCTCGTCCGTCCAGCGGCCGTACATGAGCGGTTCGAAGGCGAGCCGGTGCGGCTCGGCCTCGGCGAAGCTCGCCGCCGCCCGCATCGCGTGGTAGGCGGGCAGCGCGGTGCCGTACCACGGCTCGGCGGAGCGCGACGCGAGCACCTTCTCGACGCCCAGGTCCGACGGGAGACCCAGCGCGGCCAGCGACGGGCAGACGAGCGCGAGGTGGGACAGGCGTTCGGGGTGGGCGTCGGCGTACAGGAAGGCCACGCCGCCTCCGGCCGAGTGTCCCAGCAGGTCCATGCGGTCGAGGCCGAGGTGGGCGCGCAGGGCCTCCACGTCGAGGACCAGCCGGTCCACCCGGCAGGTGGTCAGGTCGGCGGGCGTCTCGGAGCCGCCGGTGCCCCGGTTGTCGAGCAGGACCAGGGTCCGGTGCCGGGACAGCTCGCCGAGGGAGCCGAGGTACTCCGCGGCCCGACCCGGTCCGCCGGGGACGCACACGAGGACCGGGCCCCGGCCGAGTGTCCGGTAGGCCAGCCGGGTGCCGTCGTACGAGGTGAATGTCTCCATGGCGGGCCAGTGTTCATCCACCCGGTGGTCACTCACTATCTTTTAGCCATCGCTAAACGGAGGTGCGCGTGGCGCTGCGGATGCCGCTTTCCGGCGCCGAGGCGGCGAAGCTGCGGTTCGGCGTCTCGCCGCTGGCGGAGACCGTGCTCGCCGTACGGATGCTGTGCGGGACCGTCCGCCACCCCGTCTACGAGCGGTGGGCCCGCGCGGCGCGACCGCTGCTGGCCCGCGAGAAGGAGCTGCCGCTGCTCGCCCGGGTGGTGTCCGGATGCCTGCCGTCGTTCCTGTTCCCCGTGCCCGGGACGCGGCAGCCCGCTGTCGCCGACGAGCTGGACCGGCTGCGCGCCACCCCCGCCGCGTACGTCGAGGCGGAGCTGGCGGCGGCGAGGGTGGCCCTGCCCGGCGACGGCCTGTGCGGCAGGCTGGCGGACGCGCTGGCGCGCTGCCACGACAGGCTCGTCGCGCCGCAGTGGGACCGGATGCGCGCCGTGCTGGACGCCGACATCGCCGAGCAGGGGGTACGGCTCACGAACGGCGGGATAGCGGGGCTCCTGGGCGTCCTTCACGACGACGTCGCCTGGCGCGACGGCGAGCTGCTGGTGCGCGGCCCCTGTCCGGCGGACACCATGACGCTCCACGGACACGGGCTGGTGCTGTCGCCCACCGTGTTCGGCTGGCCGAGGGTCATCGTCGACCGGTCGCCGCTCGGCGCGGGCTGCGTCCGCTATCCCGCCAGGGGAGTGGGGCACCTGTGGGAGGCGTCCTCGTCGCTGCCGGAAGGGCTCGCCGCGGTGCTCGGCCGGACCCGGACGGCGCTGATCGAGGCGCTGGAGGAGCCGCTCTCGACGGGCCGGCTGGCGGTCATGCTGGGCATCACGCCGGGCGCCGTCTCCCAGCACCTCGGAGCGCTGCGCCGGGCGGGCCTGGTGGTGACGCGCCGCGAGGGACGCACGGCCGAGCACCTGCGCACCGAGCGCGCGGCGGCGCTGATCGGCGGACGCCCGGCGAAGAGCGCCTGACCCGCGTCGCCGGACCTCACCGGCCCGGCGATATTTCATGTATACCCTATAGGGAATATTGACTTTAGGGTTCCGGGCTCGTAGGTTCGGGGCATGAGCCAGGGCCTTTACCTGACCCGGCGCCCGCACGTGGACTTCTGCCACGTCGCCAGCGCGCAGTGTCGTTGATCACGGACAGCCGACCGCGCACCTTTCCCGTCCCGGCGGGGCCTCCCGCCGCGGCGTGGCCTCCCGTCCCGGCGTGGCCTCCCGTCCCGGCGTGGCCGACGGCGCCCACGCCCTGTGCGTACCCCCTTCTTCCGCGTGCCGGCCCACCGGCGCGCCCTTCCAGAGGAACCATCCGTGATCAGAATCAGACATGCCCTCCTCGCCGTGCTGCTGGCCGCCGGAGCGGTCGCCTGCGGCTCGGCCGCGGGCGCGGCGAAACCCGGCGAAGCAGAGGTCAAAGAGCTGCGCTACCAGGGGAACGCCGGCAGCGTCACCTACCCCGAACTCGCCGAGGACCTCGGCTACCTCGGCGACATCAAGCTGAAGTGGGTCGGCAACACCACCAGCGGTCCCCAGGACATCCAGTCGGCCGCCACCGGCCAGACCGACTTCGGCGGCGCCTTCAACGGCGCGATCATCAAGCTCAAGGCCGCCAAGGCGCCGATCAAGGCGGTGATCGGCTACTACGGCTCCGACCAGCGGTCCTTCAACGGCTACTACGTGACCGACGACAGCCCGATCAAAACCGCCCGCGACCTCATCGGCAGGAAGATCGGGGTCAACACCCTCGGCGCGCACCACGAGGCCGTCATCAAGGAGTACCTCAAGCGCGCGGGCCTGACGCCGGAGGAGATCAGGCAGGTCCAGCTCGTCGTGATCCCGCCGGTCAACACCGAGCAGGCCCTCCGGCAGGGACAGCTCGACGTGGGAACGCTCGGCGGCGTCCTGAAGGACAAGGCGCTGCAGCGCGGCGGCCTGCGGCCGCTGTTCACCGACGTCGACCTGTTCGGGCCGTTCACCGCGGGCTCCGTCGTGCTGCGCGAGGACTTCATCGCCCGCAACCCCACCACCACCAGGACGTTCGTCCAGGCGTTCGCCAAGGCCGTCGACTGGGCGCAGACCCACCCGCGCGAGGAGGTCGTCGCCCGCTTCCAGAAGATCATCGCCAAGCGTGGACGCGACGAGGACGCGACCACGGTGGCGTTCTGGAAGAGCACCGGCATCGCCGGCAAGGGCGGAGTGATCGCCGACAAGGAGTTCCAGACCTGGATCGACTGGCTGGCCCGCGAGGGCGAGATCGAGCCCGGCCGGCTCAAGCCGGCCGACCTCTACACCAACGCCTTCAACCCCTACGCCAACGGGAGCGGGTCATGACCACCACCGCCGTCACGACCAAGATCGGCATCCGGGACGTGCGCAAGGTCTTCCAGGTCCGCGACGCCGGCGAGCCGTTCGTCGCGCTGGACGGCGTCGACCTCGACGTGCGCGAGGGGGAGTTCCTCGCGCTGGTGGGGCCGAGCGGCTGCGGCAAGTCCACCCTCCTCGACCTGGTCGCCGGGCTGACCGCGCCGACGGCGGGCGAGATCGTCATCGACGGCACGCCGGTCACCGGCCCGGGACTCGACCGGGGGATCGTCTTCCAGCAGTACGCGCTGTTCCCCTGGCGCACCGCGCAGGCCAACGTCGAGTTCGGGCTGGAGGCCAAGGCCGTGCCCAGGAGGGAGCGGCGGGAGCGGGCCCGGCACCACCTCGACCTCGTCGGGCTCACCGGGTTCGAGGAGCGCTACCCGCACGAGCTGTCCGGCGGCATGCGCCAGCGGGTCGCGATCGCCCGCAGCCTCGCCTTCGACCCCGACGTCCTGCTCATGGACGAGCCGTTCGCCGCTCTGGACGCCCAGACCCGCGAGTCGCTCCAGGAGGAGCTGCTGCGCATCTGGGACAAGACCGGCAAGACCATCATCTTCATCACGCATGGCATCGACGAGGCCGTCTACCTCGGCCAGCGGGTCGCGGTCATGACCTCCCGGCCCGGGACCATCAAGGAGGTCGTCGAGGTGGCGTTCGACTCCCGCGCCGGTGACCTGCGGGCGGATCCCGTGTTCGGCGAGTACCGGCACCACGTGTGGACGCTGCTGCGCGACGAGGTCGCCGCGGCGCAGGTGCTGGAGCGGAAGGCGGCGACCTCCCGTGGCTGACCGGCGCAGCGCCCCCGCCACCGGCACCGCCCTGAGCGAGCGCGAGCCGCTGGAGCTCCCCACCGGCCTCGACCGGCACGTGGCGCCCGTCGCCGCCCCCGCCTATCAGCCGTCCGTACGCACCTCTCGCCCGTCGGCACTCGCGCGCAGAACGCGCCGCCTGGCGTCGCGGGCGGTCACGAAGTCGGGGGCGATCCTGCTGCTCCTGGCCGCGTGGGAGGTGCTGCCCCGGGTGGGGGTGTTCGACCGGGTGTTCGTGCCCCCGCTGTCGGAGGACCTCGTCGTCTGGTACGGGCTCCTGCTCGACGGGCCGCTGCCGGAACACCTGCAGGCGTCGCTGATCCGCTCGCTGTCCGGGTTCGGCCTGGCCATCGCGCTGGCCATCCCGCTCGGCCTGCTCATCGGCTGGTACCGGCCGGTGGCCGACGCCCTCACCCCGCTGCTGGAGGTCTTCCGCAACACCTCGCCCGTCGCGCTGCTGCCGGTGTTCACGCTCATCCTCGGCATCGGCGAGACCTCGAAGATCACCTTCGTCCTGTACGCCTGCTCCTGGCCCATCCTGCTCAACACGGTCAGCGGCGTGAAGACCGTCGAACCCCTGCTGATCAAATCGGCCCGCTCCATGGGCCTCGGCCCGGTCCGGCTCTTCCAGAAGGTCATCCTGCCCGCCGCCGTGCCGGCCATCTTCACCGGAGTCCGGCTGGCGGGGGCCTACTCGATCCTCGTGCTGCTGTTCGCCGAGATGGTCGGGGCCAAGGCCGGGCTCGGATACCTCATCCTCGACACCCAATCCAGTTTCCGCATCCCCGAGATGTACGCCGGGATCATCACGATCTCCGCGCTCGGCCTGCTGTTCAACCTGCTGCTGCTCAGGATCGAGCGCCGCTTCTCCACCTGGAGGACCACGTGACGAGAAAGCTCCACCTCAACGCCTTCCTCATGGGCGTCGGCCACCACGAGGCGGCCTGGCGGCACCCGCGCACCGAGCCGGCCAGGATCGCCGACGTCCGGCACTACCAGAACCTCGCCCGGATCGCCGAACGCGGCAAGCTCGACTCGGTCTTCCTCGCCGACGGCGTCGCGCTCTGGGGCAACGTCCGGCACAACGCCCTCGGCGGTCTGGAGCCGCTGACACTGCTGTCGGCGCTCGCCACGGTCACCGACCACATCGGCCTGATCGCCACCGTGTCGACCACGTACAACGAGCCGTACCACGTGGCGCGCAAGTTCGCCTCGCTCGACCACATCAGCGGCGGCCGGGCGGGCTGGAACATCGTCACCTCCGCCAGCGAGGCCGAGGCGCACAACTTCGGGGTCGATCGGCCCGCGCACGCCGACCGCTACGCCAGGGCCACCGAGTTCCTGGACGTCGTCACCAAGCTCTGGGACAGCTGGGAGGACGACGCGATCCTCGGCGACCGCGCGCACGGGCTGTACGCCGACACCGGCAAGATCCACCCGATCGAGCACGCGGGCGAGCACTTCCGGGTGCGCGGCCCGCTGAACGCCTCCCGCCCGCCGCAGGGGCACCCGCTCCTGGTGCAGGCGGGGTCGTCGGAGGACGGGAAGGAGTTCGCCGCCCGCTTCGCCGAGGCCGTCTTCACCGCCCAGCAGACCCTGGAGGAAGGCCAGGAGTTCTACGCCGACCTCAAGAGCCGCCTGGCCGCGTACGGCAGACGACCGGACGACCTGCTCGTCCTGCCGGGCATCTCGCCGATCATCGGCTCCACCGACCGGGAGGCGCGCCAACTGGAGCGGGAGCTCGAAGAGCTCATCATCCCCGCGTACGGGCTGGCCCAGCTCTCCCACATGACCGGCATCGAGCTGGGGGAGGACGCGCTCGACCGCCCGCTGCCGGACATCCCCGTCGAGACCGAGGGCGCGCAGAGCCGCCGCAAGCTCGTCGTCGACCTGGCCAGGCGGGACGACCTCACGGTCAGGCAGCTCATCGCCCGCCTGGCCGGCGGCCGGGGTCATCGCGTGGTGGCCGGCACGCCCGAGCGGATCGCCGACGAGATCCAGGAGTGGTTCGAGGGCGGAGCCGCCGACGGCTTCAACGTCATGCCGCCGATCCTGCCCGGCGGCCTGGCCGACTTCGTGGACCACGTCGTACCGGAGCTGCAGGTCAGGGGTCTGTTCCGGTACGAGTACGACAGCCGCACCCTGCGCGGCACCTACGGGCTGGCCCGGCCCCGCTCCCGGTACGCCGCGCAGGGCGACGCGGAGCTGGAAGTGGCGGTGGCCGGATGAGCGTCGTCACCCTGGTCGGCAACCCCCGCGCAGGCTCCAGGACCCGGGCCGTGGCCCTCGAGGCCACCCGGGCGATCGCCCGGCGGGTCGGGTACGGCGTGCCCGATGACGCCGTGCCCGGCGACGTCGTGGACCTTTCAGGGCTGGGACCTCACCTGCTGTCACCCGTCCCGTCCCCGAGCGTGGAGGCGGCCCTGCACCTGGTCGCCAGGTCGCGCCTGCTGGTGGTGGCCGGCCCCACCTACAAGGGCACCTACACCGGCCTGCTCAAGGTGTTCCTGGACCGGCTCCCGTCCGGCGCGCTGGCCGGGACCACGGCCCTGCCGCTGCTGGTCATGGGGGACCCCGCCCATTCCCTGGCGGTGGAGGTACACCTGCGACCGCTGCTGGTGGAGCTGGGCGCCACCGTACCCACGCCGGGGCTCGCCCTGCTGGAATCCCAGCTCACCGACCTGGAGGAGCGCCTGGGAGCCTGGGCCGACCGCGTCGCGCCGCAGGTGGCCGCCACCCTCAGGGCGGAGGCGGCCACGACCGGGGCGGCCACGACCGGAGCGGTCAGGGAGGGGGCGGCCAAGGTGGGGGCGGCGCCATGACGGAGACCCTGCCCGGCCACGCCGTGGACGCCGACCACTACCGCCGTGCCCTCGCGGTGCACGCCGCGGGCGTCGTGGTGATCACCGCGCAGTCGGAGGGCATCCCGGTCGGACTGACCGCGACCTCGTTCTCCTCGGTCAGCCTGGATCCCCCGCTGGTCTCCTTCTACGTCGACCGTGGTTCGACCACGTGGCCGTGGCTGCGCTCGGCCGACCACTTCGCGGTCAACGTGCTCGCCAGCGACCAGGAGGAGGTCGCGGCCAGGTTCGCGCGCAAGGGCATCGACCGGTTCGCCGAGCCCACCCGGTGGCGTCCCGGCCCGCTGGGGGCGCCCCTGCTGCACGACGTGTCGGCCCACCTGATCTGCCTGCCGCACGAGACCGCCGACGTCGGGGACCACGTGCTCGTGGTGGGCCTGGTGGCCGAGGCGCACGTGTACAGCGCGGGACGTCCTCTCCTCTACCACCAGGGCAGGTTCGGGCGTTTCCTCGCCCACTCCTGACGGTGGCCGGCAGTTCCTGACCGTGGCCGGGCGGGGCAGGCACAGATGCCCCGCCCGGCCACATGCGCGCGCCCTCGCGAACGTGGTCGGTACCAGGGGTGATCGTCGATGGCCCGCGGAACGGGTGACGGACGCTCACGACCTGGGCTGCCCCACAACCGAAGCAGCTTGAGGATTACCTGCGCGTCCTGGATGTCCGGCGCTGGAAGGCCAGATCTTCATGAAACCGCTGCCCCGGCCACTACGGTGTGGCCGGGGCAGCAGGGGAGGGGGGAGGGGGCCTCAGGCGGCGAGCGGCGAGTAGGAGCCGGCGTCGCCGGACAGCACCGTGCTCGTCCGGCCGTCCACGCCGACCGGGATGTCACCGGCGATGGTCACCCGGTGGAGGCGGCGCGGCTGGTCGCCGAAGTCGTGCACGACCCGGTGCTGGGTGGCCCGGTTGTCCCAGACGGCCACGTCGCCGGGGGACCAGCGCCAGCGCACGGTGTTCTCCACCTGGGTGACGTGGCTCTGGATCAACTGGATGATCGCGGCCGACGACTGCGCGGGCAGGCCGACCAGGCGCTTGGCGAAGTCGCCGAGGAGGATCGCGCGCTCGCCGGTCTCGGGATGGACGCGGACGACGGGATGCTCGGTCTCGAACAGGGTCGAGGTGAACACCTCCGCCTGCGCGCGGGTCCGTTCCGGGTCGTCGGAGGCGGCGATGCGCACGTAGTCGTACTGGTTGGTGTGGACGGCCCGCAGCCGGTCGAGCAGGTCGCGCAGCTCGGCGGGCAGGTGCTCGTAGGCGGTGACGGTGTTGGCCCAGAGCGTGTCGCCGCCGCTGGGCGGCACGGTGACCGCCCGGAGCACGGAGGCCAGCGGCGGCCGGTCGACGAAGGTGACGTCGGTGTGCCAGCGGTCGACTTTCTGGCCGTCGCTGTAGTCGAGGTCCAGGATGTGCGTGTTGCCGGCGAGCGCCGGCACGGTGGGGTGGGCCTCGGTGGGGTCGCCGAGCAGCCGGGCGAAGGCCACCTGGCTGTCCGTGTCCAGGTGGTCCTGGGCGCGGAAGAAGAGCACCTTGTGATCGAGCAGGGCCGAGCGGATCAGCGCGACGGTGTCGGCGGGCAGCTCACCGTCCAGGTGTACGCCGGAGATCTCGGCGCCTATCCGGCCGGCGACGGGCCGGATGGAGAAGGGTGACATGGGTGGGGTCCTTCCGTGAGAGGTGTGGTCGCTGGAGGGCGGGACGGAAGGAGGGACACAGCGCGCTGGCCACGCGGCAGAAGTCCACGTGACCTCGGATGGTCAGTGCCGTGGTCGTCACGTTCGCCAACGTAAACCGGCCGTCTCATAAAGTCAACACAACCGGTAGGGAATTAGGGATTAGTGTCGCGCGGCGCGTCCTCGGTGGCGTCGCTCGTGCGCCGGGGCGCGGTCAGGTGGCCTCACCCAGCTGTTCGGCCAGCCGCTCCAGGCCGCCCCTGATGAGCCGTCCGTACTCGTCGTCGCCCAGCGCGCCGATCCCGGCCCGCGCCTGCCGGAGGTGCTCGCGGGCGCGACCGAGATCGCCCAGCTTGCGGTAGCAGTCGCTCACGTTGAGGTGCAGCGACGGGTACAGGCCGGCCACGGAGAGCGGCACCCCGGCCCGGGCCACCCGCTCATCGGTGACCAGCTCGGCGGCGGCCAGCGCCCGCAGGTCCCACGTCAGCTCCTGGCGCACGTCGTCCTGCACGTCGGCCATCGAGTGGGCGAGGACGCAGACATGCAGCGGGTCGCCCTGCTCGCCGCCGATGTCCTCCCAGATCTGGGCGAACATCTCGCGTGCGGCGTCACGCCGACCGCGGCGGTGATGCAACTCCACCCCTTGGCCGATCCGGGTCATCGTCGGATCGGGGGTCATGGGCGGCTCCTTCGCCGGCGCGGGCAACCGCAGCAAGCCTACGTTCCCGACCTGGCTTTCGGTCGCGACGCGTACGCCACGAGGAGCAGGACCAGGCCACACGCGGTCACCATGATCCAGCCCGGGCGGGACGCCTGCGCGAGCGCCGCCGGGCCGGCGCCGGCGACCAGGCCGCCCGCGATCGCGATGCCGAGCGCGGAGCCGAACTGGCGCGCGGTCGACGTGATCGCCCCGGCCACACCGGCCCGGGCGGGAGGCAGCCCGCTCACCGCGGTGTTGGTGATCGGGGCGTTGGCGAAGCCGAACCCGATGCCGATGAGCGCGTAGGCCGCCAGCAGCAGGGGCACGCTCGTGCGCTGGTCGAGCCCCACCAGGCAGAGCCCGCCCGCCGCGATGAAGCCGCCGGCCAGGACGAGGGGCGGCCGCGGTCCGAGACGCCCGACCAGATGCCCGGACAAGGGAGCGCAGAGCGTGGCCCCGGCGGCCATGGGCAGCGTGGCCGCCCCCGCGGCCAGCGCCGTCCATCCCCGGGCGTGCTGCAGGTAGAGGGTGGTGAGCAGCAGCGTCACGTTCAGCGCGACGAAGACCGCCACGGCGCCGAGGACCGCGCCGCCGAAGACCGGACGCCGGAAGAGGCGCGGATCCATCAGCGGCTCCTCCCGGCGGCACTCCACCCACACGAATCCGGCCGCCGCCACGGCCACCAGTGCGTACGCGGCCAGCGCCACGGGCGACGTCCAGCCGACGCGCGGCCCCTCGATGAGCACGCCCACCGAGACCCCGATGACCACGGTCAGCAGCGCCTGACCGGGAAGGTCGAGCCGCCGCGCCCGCGGCGCCCGGGACTCCGGAATGAAGATCACGCTGAGCGCGAGAGCGGCCACGACGACCGGCGCGTTGATCCAGAACACCGACCGCCAGCCGACCCCCGCGACGAGAGCGCCGCCCGTGACCGGGCCGGCGGCCATGCTGAGCCCGAAGACCGACGCCCAGACGCCGATCGCCTGCGCCCGCTCCTTCGGGTCGGGCATCGCGTTCACCACGATCGCCAGAGCCACGGGGCTGAGCATGGACGCGCCGACGCCCTGCACGGCGCGGGCCGCGGCGAGCGCGCCGACCGAAGGGGCGAGCGCGCAGGCCAGCGAGGCCACGCCGAACACGGCCAGCCCGAACTGGAACACGCGCCGGCGCCCGAACCGGTCCGCCAGCGCGCCGGAGGAGATCAGCAGGCTCGCCAGCACGAGGGTGTAGGCGTCCACGACCCATTCCAGGCCGCGCGTCCCGACGCCCAGGCCGCTCCCGATCGCGGGCAGGCCCACGTTGACGATGGTGGTGTCCAGGCCGACGAGGAACATGCTCAGGCAGCAGACGGCCAGCACCGTCCAGCGTCTGCGCACGCTCGGAACGGGCTGAACGGGGTGGGTTGTCGCGGTCACGGCCGGCCTCTCGTACGGGGGAGCACTCGCCCGGCCATGGTCGGCCCGGCGGACGGCCGCCGCCCAGCACTTTTGCGGAGACTGCAAAACTGGACCGCGTGGACACGGAGCTGGAACAGATCCTCGACGCCATCGGCCCCCGGTTGCGCACCCTGCGCCGCGACCGCGGGCTCACCCTGGGGGCGCTCGCCGCGGCGAGCGGGATCTCGGTGAGCACGCTGTCGCGGCTGGAGTCGGGCAAACGGCGTCCGACGCTGGAGCTGCTCATCCCGCTCGCGCGTGCGCACCGTGTCGCGCTCGACCAACTGGTGGCCGCTCCGGCCAGCGGCGACCCCCGGGTGCATCTCAAACCCCTGCGCAAGGGCCGCGACAGCATTCTCGTGCCGCTGACGCAGTACCCGGGCCGGGTGCAGGTGTTCAAGCAGGTGCTGGCTCCCCGCGAGCCGAAACTGGTGACCCACGACGGCTACGAGTGGCTGTACGTCCTCGCCGGCGAGCTCCGCGTCATCCTCGGAGACCGGGAGTACACCCTGCGTCCCGGCGAGGTGGCCGAGTTCGACACGCGGGAGGCGCACTGGTTCGGCCCGGCGGACACGAACGCCGTGGAGATCCTGCACCTGTTCGGGCCGCGCGGCGACCAGGCCGTCGTCCGCACGAGATCATCCCCTGCCGGCGAGCTTCCGCAGTGACCGCTCGGATGATCGTGGGCCCTGACGCCGCTCAGGTGGACGTCTGCCCGTCGAGCGTCTCGCGCAGGATGTCGGCGTGCCCGGCGTGCTGGGAGGTCTCGGCGATGACGTGCATCAGCACCGCGCGCACGCTGCGCGTCCCGCCCGGCTCGTGCCAGGGCGCCTCCGGCAACGGGTGCGTCGCCGACAGGTCGGGGACGGCGGCGAGGATCTCCTCGCTACGGGCGGCGACCGCCTCGTACCGCGCGAGGATCCCGGCCAGCGTGTCATCGGGCAGCATCCGGAAGTCGTTCTGGTGCTCGATCACCCACCGCGGGACCTCACGCGCGGTGCCGGCCGCGAGGTCGGCCCAGGTGACGCCGTCGGGCAGGTCGTGGTTCATCGCCGAGGGGCCCTCAACCACGAAGCGCATCCATCCCTCCTCCATGGACGCGACGTGCTTGATCAGGCCGCCCAGGCACAGCGCGCTGACGGTCGGGCGCTCGCCGAGCTGCTCGTCGCTCAGCCCGCGGACGGTGTTGGTCAGGGCGGACCGCGCGGCCGCGAGCGCGGCGAGCAGGTCGCTCCGCTCGGCGTCGAGGGTCGAGGGGGACGTGGCGGTGGTCATGGTGTTCGGATCCTTCCGGTCGTCGTCGATGACGGGCACACGACAACCATCACAGGGGTAGCGGTCAGGAAGTGGCCTCTACTCCCGGCAAGATGGGATCGTGCCGAAGACTTCAGCGCGACTGCTGGCGTTGCTCTCGCTGCTCCAGGCGCGCCGGGACTGGCCGGGCGCGCTGCTGGCCGAACGGCTGGACATCAGCCCGCGCACCCTGCGCCGGGACGTCGACCGCCTGCGTGAGCTCGGGTATCCCGTCGTGGCCTTCAAGGGGCCGGACGGCGGGTACCGGCTGGACGCCGGCTCGGAGCTGCCGCCGTTGCTGTTCGACGACGAGCAGGCCGTCGCGCTGGCGATCGCGCTCCAGATCGCCACCACCACGGGCGCCGGCATCGAGGAGGCCGCGGCCCGCGCGCTCACCACCGTCCGGCAGGTCATGCCCGCACGGCTGCGCCGCCGGATCGACACCCTCCAGGTCACCGCCGTCGAGCAGCCCGTGACCCGGCCGGACCCCCAGGTCGACGGCGGCGTGCTCATGGCGCTCGGCGCCACCGTCCACGCCCGCGAGGTGCTGCGCTTCGACTACACCCCCGCACCTCCGCCGGGGGAGGAGGACGAGGCCGTGGAGGCGTCGCCGCGCCGGGTGCAACCCCATCACCTCGTCACCTGGGGCGGACGCTGGTACCTCGTCGCCTGGGACGTCGACCGCGAGGACTGGCGCACCTTCCGCGCCGACCGGATCATCCCGCGCACCCCCACGGGGCCCCGCTTCACCCCGCGCGAGCTGCCCGGGGGCGACGTGGCCGCCTTCATGGTCAGCAGGTTCCGCGGCTCCGACGGCTCCGGCCAGTGGCCCTGCCGCGGCGAGGTGATCCTCGCGCTGCCGGCCGCCGCCGTGTCCCGCTACACCCGCGAGGGCACCGTCGAGGAGCTCGGCCCGGATCGTTGCCGGCTCGTCCTGAGCTCGTGGTCGTGGGCCGCGCTGGCCTCGGCCGTCGGCAGGTTCGACGCCGACATCGAGGTCGTCGGCCCGGACGAGCTCAGGGACGCCTTCGCGACGCTGGCCCGCCGCTACGCCCGCGCGGCAGGCCGGGACGCCGCACGGCGAAGGTCATGACCCTTGACCTCTCCTGCGCCACATCTCATGATGAATATACGTATACCTATAGTGAGAGCGGTCCATGCCGAGCAAGACGATCTATCTGAGCGTGGAAGACGTGGCGTTCATCGAGGCCCATCGCGACGAGATCGAAGGGTCACTGTCGAGCGCCCTGATGGAAGGTCTGCGAATGGTGATCGAGAAGAGGAAACTCGAGGCCACCGGCTTCGAAGAGATCCGGCTGGACACCGGTCAGCCAGGTGCGCGCAGGCTCAAGATCTTTTCCGGAAGGCTCGTCGCGCGCTCCGACACGACGGAACATGACGGCACGGCCCAGGTTTCCCGGCGCATCTACACCACGCCCAAGGGCTCCTGGGTGTACTTCGAACGCTCGTCCGTCAATTGGAACTACTGGTCGACCGGGGGTGGCCAGGCTTCGGGTGCCGACTGGTCCGGCGACATCGACCCGTTCGATCCCGCGGAGGTGGAGAGCCGCCGCGTCTTCGAGGTCCGCCCGTCCTTGGCGGAACTGGACGGGATCGCACCCGCGGAGCTGATCGCGCAGGCACGGGTCGAGGCGGACACCGGAACGAGCCATGTCGAGCGCCTCGACATCTAGGATCCGGTCACGATCGAACGCCGCGCCATCCCCGCGCCTCACGGGGTGACCTTCGCCTACACGGCTGCTACTGACAACGGTTTCAGTACGCCCCGCGAACCGCTGGTGGCGGCATGTCTCCGACGTGCGGTTTTCTGTGGATCTGTAACGACTTGGAAACACAGCATTGACACTCCGTGGCCATCTCCTGCCATCATCACTGACATCGATTTCAGTTTGGAGCTCACGTGGTCACCATCCATGACGTGGCAGCTCGGGCAGGGGTCTCGCCCGCCACGGTCTCGCGCTTCCTGCGGGGCCAGCGGGTGCGCTCGTACGAGGCGATCCAGACCGCCATCGACGAGCTGGGCTACTGGCCGAGTGCCGCGGCGCAGTCGTTGAAGTCCGGGCGCACCAACACCATCGGCGTCGTCGTCCCGGACATCACGAACCCGTACTTCGCCGCGGTGGTCAAGGGCATGGAGTCCGTCACACGTACGGAGCCCTACCGGATCCTGCTCGCCAACAGCGACGAGAGCAGCGAGCAGGAGGACGACGTGCTGGCGGACCTGGTGCGCAGGGTCGACGGCATCATCCTCGCCCCCGCCACCGAGCAGGACGAGACGCCGCTGCACGTCCGCGACGCCGACGTGCCGCTGGTGTTCGTGGACCGCGACCTGGCGGGCGGCGAACGGTTCGACGCCGTGCTCGTCGACAACGACGGCGGCGGCAGGCAGGCGGCCGAGCATCTGCTGGCCCTCGGGCACACCCGGGTGGCCGCGATCAGCGGCTCCCTGGACACCACCCCCGGGCGGCTGCGGCGTGAGGGTTTCGTCTCGACGCTCGCCAAGGCGGGCGTCGAGGTGCCGCCCGAGTACGACCTGGTCGGCGACTTCAAGGAGCACAGCGGCTACCAGCTCACGCTGTCCCTGCTGTCACTCCCCGAGCCGCCGACCGCCGTCTTCGCCGCCAACAACCTCATGACGCTCGGCGCGCTCAAGGCGTTGCACGACATGCGGATCGACATCCCCGGCCAGATCAGCCTGATCGGCTTCGACGACCTGGACACCGGTCCGCTGCTCAGGCCGCCCCTGACCGTCGTGGACCGGCCGATGTTCGAGCAGGGCGTGCTCGCCATGCGCCTGCTGCTGCGCCGGCTCGACCCTGATGACGGCGGCGGCATGGCCAGCCGGGTCGTCCTGGACACCAAGCTGATCGAACGCGCCTCCACCGCCCCGCCGGGCGGGCACCCGTCCCCGGCACGCACGAGAAAGACCCGATCGCGATGAGCGTTGTGACCTCTTCGCTCGCGGACGTGGCCTCTTCGGAGGCGGCGTTGCGAGCGTTCCTGCACGGCCTGCCCGGTGTGGACCGGGTCGGCGCGGACCAGCGGGCGGCGATGCTGGGCACCCGTTCGATCAAGACGACGGCCAAGGCCCGGGCGATCGATCTGGCCATCTCGATGGT
>NZ_JABWGN010000025.1 GCF_013363975.1 Nonomuraea montanisoli
GTTGACGTTGTCGGCGCATATTCCGTTGGTGCGGTTGGACGCGCGGTCGAAGGACTCGGTCAAGAGCGCGTTGATCAATCTGGTGGAGCACGCGTTGACGGTGCGGATGGCCGTCCCAGGCTGGAGCGGCTGACGGAGCGGCTAGGCTGAGTTCAGACCTACATTCGCTTCGAGGACTGGCCAACCACGTGTTCGAGACGCTTTCCGACCGGCTGACATCGGTCTTCTCCTCCCTCCGATCCAAGGGTCGGCTGTCCGACGCCGACATCGACGCCACCACCCGCGAGATCCGCATCGCGCTGCTCGAGGCGGACGTCGCGCTGCCTGTGGTGAAGGCATTCGTCGCCCAGGTCAAGGAGCGCGCCCGCAGCGCCGAGGTCTCCCAGGCGCTCAACCCGGCGCAGCAGGTCGTCAAGATCGTCAATGACGAGCTGATCGAGATCCTCGGCGGTGAGACCCGCAGGCTCCGCTTCGCGAAGACGCCGCCGACCGTGATCATGCTCGCCGGCCTCCAGGGCGCCGGAAAGACCACCCTGGCGGGCAAGCTCGCCCGCTGGCTGCGCGAGCAGGGCCACGCGCCCATGCTGGTCGCCGCCGACCTCCAGCGGCCCAACGCCGTCCAGCAGCTCCAGGTCGTCGGCGAGCGGGCGCAGGTCGCCGTCTACGCCCCCGAGCCCGGCAGCGGCGTCGGCGACCCCGTCGAGGTGGCCCGCCGCTCCATCGACGAGGCGCGGCGCCTGCAGCACGACATCGTCATCATCGACACGGCCGGCCGCCTCGGCATCGACCAGGAGATGATGAAGCAGGCCGCCGACATCCGGGCCGCGGTCACGCCCGACGAGGTCCTGTTCGTGGTCGACGCCATGATCGGTCAGGACGCGGTCACCACCGCCCAGGCGTTCATGGAGGGCGTCGGCTTCGACGGGGTCGTCCTCACCAAGCTCGACGGCGACGCCCGGGGTGGCGCCGCCCTCTCGGTCCGGCACATCACCGGCCGGCCGATCATGTTCGCCTCCACCGGCGAGAAGCTCGAGGACTTCGACGCCTTCCACCCCGACCGGATGGCGTCCCGCATCCTCGACATGGGTGACATCCTCACCCTCATCGAGCAGGTCCAGAAGACCTACGACGAGGAGCAGGCCGCCAAGATGGCGGGCAAGCTCACCTCGGGCGAGAACTTCACCCTCGAGGACTTCCTCGAGCAGATGATGATGGTCCAGAAGATGGGCCCCATCAAGAACCTGCTCGGCATGATGCCCGGCATGGGGCAGATGCGCGACCAGCTCAACTCCATCGACGACCGCGACCTCGACCGCATCGCCGCCATCATCCGCTCGATGACCCCGGCCGAGCGCCAGGACCCGAAGATCATCAACGGCTCGCGGCGCGCCCGCATCGCCGCGGGCTCCGGCGTGACCGTCACGGCCGTCAGCAACCTCGTCACCCGCTTCTTCGAGGCCCAGAAGATGATGAAGCGCGTGGCCGGAGGCATGGGCCTGCCCGGCATGCCGGGGGGCAGGGGCAAGGCCGCCAAGGCGCAGAAGAAGGCCAAGAAGGGGCGCCGGGTCAGCGGCGACCCGCGCAAGGCCGCACTCGGCAAGGCCCAGGCCGACGACGCGCCGCCCGCCGCTCCCACGCCCGGCGGCCTGCTGGGCAACCTGGGCGCCGGCAAGCTGCCGCCGGGCATGGAGCTCCCGCCGGGCTTCGACCCGAGCAAGCTCAACCTGCCGCCGCGCCAGAAGTGACCCGCCGACGCCGCCCCCGTGACCGTACCGGGGGCGGCGTCGCTGTGTCGGGGCGTCTTCTCCCGGCGGGTCTCCGGGGCGCGTCCCTTCGGGCCGGCGCGCACCACGTCCCGAGCCGTCACGCGGTGTCACTGGGGGACGACCGCAACCGCCCTCCCAAGGTGACCGCAACCGTCAACGCGCGAAGGACCCGCCCGTCACCCTGAGAAGACTTGACCCTCACCCGGAGAGGACGCTGAGGGGCAGCGCGGCGGCGACTTCGACCGTCACGCCGGGAAGGAGGCTGAGCGTCAGCCCGGCGGCGACTCCGGGAAGGACGCCAGCCGCCCGCAAAGGCTCTCCCAAGAGAGTCCCAGCAGGCGCCGGACAGGCGCGCGAACTGCGGCCGGATGAGGCCGGATGCGCGCGTCGCGTCGCTGGCAGTGTCTGGGATCTGGCAGAATGACATGTTGGAACACCGTGACCAGTCGGGTGCCCTCTCACCTCCTGGCGGCCACGCCTGTCCCTGGAGCGATCGTCCAGCCGTGCCCCACTCGGCGAGGCGTCGTTCACCCACGCTCTGAAGCAGGAGAGACCACACCCGTGGCAGTCAAGATCAAGCTCAAGCGGCTCGGCATGATCCGCAACGCTCAGTACCGTATCGTCGTCGCCGACAGCCGCACCAAGCGTGACGGCCGGGCGATCGAGGAGATCGGCCTGTACCACCCGAAGGAGAACCCTTCGCGCATCGAGGTCGACGCCGAGCGCGCGGCCTACTGGCTCGGTGTCGGCGCGCAGCCGACCGAGCCGGTGATGAAGCTGCTCAAGCTCACCGGTGACTGGCAGAAGTTCAAGGGCGAGCCCGCCCCGGCGCCGCTGAAGGTCGCCGAGCCGGCGGCCGACCGCCACGCGCTCTACGAGGCCGCGGCCAAGGAGGCCCTGTCCGGTGGCGACACCGGCACGACCGCCACCACGCCGAAGAAGTCCAAGAAGAAGGACGACGCCGAGGCCGCCGCCGAGACCCCGACCGAGGGCGAGGGCTGACGTGCTCGAGGAGGCTCTCGAGCACCTCGTGAAGGGCATCGTCGAACATCCCGACGATGTCCGGGTCCGCGCACGCCGCATCCGCAGCGGGCGCGTCCTGGAGGTCCGGGTGCACCCCGAGGACCTGGGCAAGGTCATCGGTCGCGGCGGGCGCACCGCCAAGGCGTTGCGCACCGTGGTGAACGCCCTGGCCGACGGGAAGTACGTGCGGGTCGATCTGCTCGACCTGGACGAAGCAGTCCGTTAGCGTCAGGACTTCGCGCCCTCATCGGTCTCGTTCCGATGAGGGCGCTCGCGTGAGAGAAGGCAGGTACACGTGCAGCTCGTCGTCGGCCGGATAGGCCGCCCGCACGGCATCCGTGGTGACGTGACCGTGGAGGTGCGCACCGACGATCCCGAGCTGCGCTTCGCCGTCGGCGCGTCGGTCGCGACCGACCCCGCCGGCAGGGGGCCGCTCGTCATCGAGGGCCGCCGCTGGCACAAGGACGTCCTGCTGGTCCGCTTCGCCGGCGTCGACGACCGCGACACGGCCGAGAGCCTGCGCGGCATCATGCTCGTCATCGACTCCGCCGACGTGGAGCCGAGTGACGACCCCGACGAGTTCCACGACCACGAGCTGATCGGGCTCGCGGTGGTCACGACCTCCGGGGAGCCGGTCGGCGAGGTCACCGACGTCCTCCACCACGGCCAGGACCTCCTCGTCATCCGCCGTGCCGGGCAGGACGACGCGCTCGTCCCGTTCGTCCGGGAGCTCGTGCCCGAGGTGGACGTGCGCGGCGGCCGGCTGGTGATCGACCCGCCCGAGGGGCTGCTGGCATGACGGCCGGACCGCGCGGCGAGCGCACGTCCCCGGGCATGCGGCTCGACATCGTCTCGATCTTCCCCGAGTACTTCTCGCCCCTCGACGTCTCGCTCATCGGCAAGGCGCGCGAGCGCGGCACCCTCGACGTACGGGTCCACCAGCTACGCGACTGGACGCACGACGTCCACAAGACCGTCGACGACACCCCGTACGGCGGCGGCCCGGGCATGGTCATGAAGCCCGAGGTGTGGGGCGAGGCCATCGACGCGATCATCGCCGACGGCGCGGCCGCCAACGGTCCGGCCGCCGACGCGTCGCCGACCGACGCCCCGCCCACCGGCAGCCCTGGGGCTCCGGCCACCGGCGGCTCCGCGGCTCCGGGCCCCACGGCTCCGGCCACCGGCGGCCCCGCGGCCCCGGCGACCCCGCGGATCATCGTGCCGACGCCCAGCGGGCGGCCGTTCACCCAGGAGATCGCCCAGGAGCTCGCGGCCGAGCCGTGGCTGCTGTTCGCGTGCGGCCGCTACGAGGGCATCGACTCGCGGGTCATGCGCGAGTACGGCGCCCGGATGCGCGTGGACGAGCTGAGCATCGGCGACTACGTGCTGGCCGGCGGCGAGGTGGCCGTGCTCGTCATGGTCGAGGCGGTCGGCAGGCTGCTGCCCGGCGTGCTCGGCAACGTCCACTCGGCCGTCGACGACTCCTTCGCCCCTGGCGCCATGCGCAACCTGCTCGAAGGCCCCGTCTACACCAAGCCGCCGGTGTGGCGCGGTCACGAGGTCCCGGAGGTGCTCCTGTCCGGCCACCACGGGAGGATCGCCCGGTGGCGCCGCGACGAGGCGCTGCGCCGTACCGTCGCCAACCGGCCCGAACTGGCGGCGGCGATCGACCCCGAGACGCTCGACAAGCACGATCGGAAGCTGCTCGACGAGCTGGCGTTTCGCGTCGGACCGGAAGATATGGCAAACTGAAGCGTCGCCGACCACCATGTGGTTGGTCTGCCATGCCCGGGAGAGGCTCCCGGGTTCATCACATCAGCAAGCGCGTCCGCCGCGAGCCCCGGCCGGGTGGACCTCCGCGTGCTCACGAGACTTGAGGACAGTTCTCATGCACACGAAGATCCAGGAGCTCGAGAAGACGACCCTGCGCAGCGACGTACCGGACTTCCGTCCCGGTGACACGCTCGAGGTGCACGTGCGCGTCGTCGAAGGCAACCGCTCCCGTATCCAGGTCTTCAAGGGCTTCGTGCTGCGCCGCCAGGGCAGCGGCGCCCGCGAGACCTTCACGGTCCGCAAGGTCAGCTACGGCGTCGGCGTCGAGCGCACCTTCCCGGTGCACAGCCCGGTCATCGAGAAGATCGTTCTCGTGACCCGCGGTGACGTCCGCCGGGCGAAGCTTTACTACATGCGTGACCTTCGCGGCAAGGCCGCCCGCATCCGCGAGAAGCGCGAGGCGACCCCCGCCAAGTGACCCTTGGTTGAGCCCGTGGCCCGCGTTCTGCGCGGGCCATTTGGCTTTACCGGGGCGTTCCCTTTATGCGGAGCGACTCGGGCGCGGGTGTAGCCTCGGTCGGGGCTTGTCGAGCCGGTGCATCATCTAGGCTCGTCAGCGATGACTAGCGAGAGCCAGGAGCACGGCGCGTCGCGCCGCCCTGTCGAGGACGAGGTGGACGTGGTCGCGGAAGAGACGCAGAAGCCGGCAAAAGACGGCAAAAAGGACAAGAAGGGTTCCTTTTGGAAGGAGCTCCCCGTCCTTGTCGTCGTGGCGCTGGTCTTGGCCCTGATCATCAAGACGTTCGTGGTCCAGGCTTTCTACATCCCGTCCGAGTCGATGGAGAACACCCTCCTCAAGAACGACCGGGTCCTGGTCAACAAGATCGTCTACCACACGCGCGACATCGAGCGCGGCGACGTGGTGGTCTTCTCCGGCGTCGACTCCTGGGACGGCGAGTTCCAGATGGAGGAGCCGTCCAACCCGGTCGCCGCCTTCTTCCGCTGGGTCGGCACCGCGTTCGGCGTGGTCCCCGGCGAGAAGGACTACATCAAGCGGGTCATCGGCGTCGGCGGCGACCACGTCAAGTGCTGCGACGACAAGCACCGCATCACGGTCAACGGCGTCCCGATCGACGAAGAGAGCTACCTGTACCCAGGCAACCAGCCCTCGGACAACGGCTTCGACATCACGGTGCCCGAAGGGCGCCTGTGGGTGATGGGCGATCACCGGTCCGTCTCGCTGGACTCCCGGTCCCACACGGGCGACCCGGGCGGCGGCTCCATTCCCGTGGGCCAGGTCATCGGACGGGCGTTCGTCATCGTGTGGCCGTTCTCCCGCGCCGGGACGCTCGACATCCCCGCCACCTTCTCCCAGCCGGCCCTGCACGCGATGGGCGCGCCCGTTCCGCTGGGCGACTCCGTCCCGCTGGCCGCGGGCTTCGCGCTGGCCGGCCCCCTGCTCCTGATCCGTCGGCGATGGCTGCCCGGCGGCCCCCGGCTTCGTCGACCGCGCCGCGCGGACGGCGCCGAACACCCCTGGAGACCTTGATGGTCGGCATCAAGAAGCCGGACGCCGAGCGCGACAAGCCCAAGAAGAAGGGCACCTTCCGCGAGACCGTCCTCCTGCTGATCCTCGGCGTGGGCATCGCCCTGCTGCTCCAGCAGTTCGTGGTCGGGTCGTTCTACATCCCGTCCGGGTCGATGGAGAACACCCTGCACATCGACGACCGGGTCTTCGTCAACAAGCTCGCCGGAAAGCCCGAGCGGGGCGACATCGTCGTCTTCAAGGGCTGGGACGCCGACGGCAACGAGGACACCATCAAGCGGGTCATCGGCGTCGGCGGCGACAAGGTGGTCTGCTGCGACTCCAAGAGGCGTATCACGGTCAACGGCACCCCCCTCGACGAGTCGTCCTACCTGTATCCGGGCGACTACCCCTCCGACGAGTCGTTCAAGTACACGGTGCCGCCGGGCAAGCTCTGGCTGATGGGCGACCACCGCAGCAACTCGCGTGACTCGCGCGCCCATGTGGGCGAGCCCGGAGGCGGCTTCATCTCGGAGGACGCGGTGATCGGCAAGGCGGTGGTCCGCTACTGGCCGCTGTCCCGCGGGCTGATCTTCACCAAGCCCGAGACCTTCGACAAGGTCAAGTAGGGCTGGGGTTCCAGTCGCGGTTCGCGGCCATTGGGGCGTACGCTGCCTCTTGTCATGACAGTTGCGTTCCGCCCCCGGCCCAGCGTCGTCCGGCGCGACTCCGGACTGTACGCCTACGAGAGGGCGCTCGCGCGCCGCGGCCTGACCCCGATCGCGGGAGTCGACGAGGCAGGCCGGGGAGCCTGCGCCGGACCGCTGGTCGTCGCCGCGGTCGTCCTGCGCAAACAGGTCGACGGGCTCGGCGACTCGAAGCTGCTGTCGCCGGCCGTACGCGAACGGCTCTACGAGCAGATCGTCAAGGTCGCCGACGTGGGTGTGGTCGTCATCCCGCCCGCCGAGATCGACGCGCGCGGCCTGCACAAGAGCAACGTCTCCGGAATGCGGCGCGCCGTCGCGCGGTTGAGCTGTGACCCGGAGTACATCCTGACCGACGGCTTCCCGGTTCCGGGACTGCCGGCGCCGTCGCTGGCCGTGTGGAAGGGGGACCAGGTGGCCGCCTGCGTGGCGGCCGCGTCGATCGTGGCCAAGGTGACCAGGGACCGGATGATGGTGGATCTGGACGGCGAGTTCCCGATGTACGGGTTCGCCGAACACAAGGGCTATGTCACGCCCGGCCATCGCAGGGCGCTGGAGACGCACGGCCCGTGCTCGCACCACCGATACTCGTTCGTCACGGTGGCCAGGGAGATGGGCGAGAATGAAATGGGGGCCGGGGTTGCCTGACAGGGCACGCCGGGGGACCGGTACGACAGGAGGACCGCGATGAGCGCAGAAGATCTCGAGAAGTACGAAACCGAGATGGAGCTGCAGCTTTACCGCGAATACCGCGATGTCGTCGGGTTGTTCACCTACGTCGTGGAGACGGAGCGACGCTTCTACCTGACCAACTCGGTCGATCTCGACGTCCGCACGGCGGAGAACGGGGACGTCTTCTTCGATGTGAAGATGCAGGACGCGTGGGTGTGGGACATGTACCGGCCCGCGCGGTTCGTGAAGAACGTCCGCGTGGTCACGTTCAAGGACGTCAACGTCGAGGAACTCGCCAAGGCCGACCTGGAGATGCCGAAGGAGGGCTTCTCCGGCTGACCGACCGGAGGAACGGCACGCAGCCCCTGTGGGACGGGGGTGGGGGCGGCGGCCGGTGACTTCAGGGGCGTCCTGTCGGGGCGCCCCTTTCGCATTGCTGGGGGTGTTTGCGGAGCGCCTTTGGGAGCGCGTTCGGGGGCGCGTCCGGGGCGCGTGTGGGGCGTTCGTTCGCGGCCTTTCGCGTGGGGCGTCTGCGCGCGTTGTCGGTCGCGTCCGTCCGCGGCCCACATGTCCTATGCCCTATGCCCGTACGAGGGCGGCGGCGCCCGTACAAGACCGTGACCATGCGCACCACAGGGCAACCCTCGTTATCCACAGCCGCTCGCCCCCCCCCACCCCCCATCCCCAGAACCCCGTTCGGCCCTCAGAACGACCCTCCGCATCCACGAAAGTCGGTGCCCGGAGGTGCTGCCACATGGCCACGATCAACGAGCCCGGAAGACGTAACCTCGCGCCCCGAGCCCCCGCAAGGCAGGGGCTGGACGAGCGCGAGCCCAGGAGGCCCACACAACCCGTACCCGCAAGTCCCGAGCCTGCGACGCAGAAGCCGACGCGACAAGCCCGCACGACAGGCGACCACGCGAGACTCGCAACCGCGACGCGTGCTCCCGCGCCACACGCTTCCGCGACCCACGCTCCCGCGACGCATGCCCCCGCAAGCCGCGATGCACACGTAGGCCGCGATGCGGCCACTCAGGGACAGGGGCTCGGCCACGCAAGACAACAGCTCGCCCGGCGCGGCGAACAACTCGCCGTCGACTACCTCACATCCGCGGGCATGGAGATCCTCGACCGCAACTGGCGCTGCCGCCACGGCGAGATCGACATCATCGCCGAGGACGGCCCCGCCCTGGTGGTGGTCGAGGTCAAGACCCGATCGAGCCGCTCCCACGGCACCGCCCTGGAGTCCGTACGCCCGGCCAAGCTGAGCCGGCTGCGCATGCTGGCCGCCCAGTGGCTGACCACCCAGCCACGCACGTTCCAGACGGTACGGGTCGACGTGATCGCGCTGGAGCGCTTCGCCGGCGACTACTCCCTTCGCCACGTCCGGGGGGCGATCTAGATGGCGGTGGCACGTACCCGCAGCGTGGCATTGGTCGGCGTGACCGGCCGCAGCGTGGAGGTCGAGGCCGACGTGGGCAACGGCCTGGCCGGGATCCACCTCATCGGCCTGCCCGACACGGCGCTGAGCGAGGCCCGGGAACGGGTCCGTTCCGCCATGGTCAACAGTCATTATCCGTGGCCGGACGCTCGCATCACGGTGAGCCTCTTCCCGGCCAGCCTTCCGAAGCGAGGGAGCCAGTTCGACCTGGCCATCGCCGTCGCGATCCTCGGTGCCGCGGGTGTGATCCCGGCCGAGCGCATCGCCGAGCCGTTCTTCCTGGGCGAGCTCGGCCTCGACGGACGGCTCAGGCCCGTGCGCGGCGTGCTGCCCTCCGTTCTCGGCGCCGCCAAGCACGGCGAGGTCACCGTCGTGATCCCCGCGGCCAACGCGGCGGAGGCCGCCCTGGTGCCCGACGTGAGGATCATGCCGGTGTCCGACCTGCGACAGCTCGTGGAGTGGCTGCGCAAGGGCGACGACCCGCCCGAGTCTCTGCCGTTCGACCTGACGGAACAGATGCCGCCCACGATCGCCCCGGCCGTGGACCTGTCGGACGTGGTCGGCCAGCCTGTCGCCCGCCGGGCCCTGGAGGTCTGCGCGGCCGGAGGTCACAACCTCTGGATGCTCGGCCCGCCGGGCACAGGCAAGACCCTGCTGGCCGAGCGCCTGCCGACCCTTCTGCCGGATCTGGAGCTCGACCACGCGCTGGAGGTGACGGCCATCCATTCCGTCGCCGGTGTCCTGCCGCCCAACAGTCCCATGATCAACAGGCCGCCGTTCGTGAGCCCGCACCACACGGCCACGTCCGCGGCGATCGTGGGCGGCGGCAGCGCCGTCGTGCGCCCGGGAGCCGTCTCCCTGGCTCACCGGGGAGTGCTGTTCATGGACGAGGCCCCGGAGTTCCCGCGGCATGTGCTCGACGCGTTGCGCCAGCCCCTGGAATCCGGCCAGGTGACGGTGTCCCGGGCGGCCGGGGCGGTCACGTTCCCGGCGCGGTTCATCATGGTCATGGCCGCCAACCCTTGTCCCTGCGCCCAGCCCCAGGACAAGGGCGACAGCTGCACGTGCACGCCCACGGTCAGACGCCGCTACCTCGGCCGCCTCTCCGGCCCGCTCATCGACCGCATCGACATGAAGGTCACCGTGTCGCGTTCGTCGCGGCGCGAGCTGATGGCCGACCGCCAGTTCGTCGAGTCGAGCAAGACGGTGGCGGCCCGCGTCCTCACCGCCCGCGAGCGAGCGGCCGAACGCCTGTCCGGCACCCCATGGCGTACGAATGCCGATATCCCGTCCTCGGCGCTGCACGCCGACTACCGCCCCAGCGACGAGGCGATGAAGCAGGTCTCGTCCTGCCTCGACTCGGGCACGCTCAGCGCCCGGGGCCTCGACCGCGTCGTCCGGGTCGCCTGGACCCTCGCCGACCTCGCCGGGAAACCCAAACCGGGCCCAGACGAGACCGGCACGGCCCTGGCCCTCTGGATGGGACTGAACTCATGACCGACGCCTCGACACAGGACCCCAAAGGTGCATCGACGACGGACAACGCAGAAGAGAGAAGGCAGAGAGTGAACAGCCAGAAGAAGCCGCGAACAGGAGGGGCGCCACAGACGAGAAAGACCACAGAGGCAAGGCGGACGCCACCGGACAGAGCAGAACCAGAACGCGACCGAAAGACACACCCACGACCATGAACAGTGCTGAACTCGTGGCCAGGGCCGCGCTCATGCGCGCCGCCGATGCGGGCGACGCGACAATGGGCCGCCTCGTGGCCCACTGCGGCGCCCTCAAGGCCGTCCAATTGATCCGCGAACGAAAGCTTCCCCCCGACTTCGTCGCACAGGAGGCCCAAGCCCAAGCCCAGACCCAAGCCCAAGCTCTGGCCCAAGCCCAAGCCCAGACCCAAGCCCAAGCCCAGACCCAAGCCCAAGCTCTGGCCCAAGCCCAAGCCCAAGCTCTGGCCCAAGCCCAAGCCCAAGCTCTGGCCCAGGCTCAGCGACAGGGCCCCAGCCGGCTTCCCGCCAAGCTCGATCAGCGCTTGAGTATCTGGCATGCCCGGCTGGCGGCGGCGGATCCGGCGGCCGACCTGGCGACCGGCGAGCGGCTCGGAGCCCGGCTGATCGTGCCCGGGAGTCCGGAATGGCCCACGCAGCTCGACCAACTCGGCGCCGCCCGGCCGCTCGGTCTGTGGCTGCACGGCTCGGTGGACCTCAGATTCTCGTGCCTGCGGTCCGTGGCCATCGTCGGCGCCCGCTCGGCTACTCCGTACGGGCTGCACGTGGCCGCGGAGTTCGGCCTCGGCCTCGGGGAGGAAGGCTGGACCGTGGTCTCCGGCGGCGCTTACGGCGTGGACGGCGCGGCGCACCGAGGGGTCCTGGCATCGGACTCGCCGACGGTCGTGGTCCTGGCCTGCGGGGTCGACGTCGCGTACCCGCGCGGGCATCACGAGCTGTTCGCCGCTGCCCGAGAGCAGGGTGTGATCGTCAGCGAGTGCCCGCCCGGCGTGCACCCCACACGTGCCCGGTTCCTGATCCGCAACCGCCTGATCGCCGCGCTGTCCCGGGGCACCGTCGTCGTCGAGGCGGCGCTGCGCAGCGGGGCCCTCAACACCGCCGCCCATGCCCTCACCCTGAACCGCCACCTCGCCGCCGTGCCAGGACCGGTGACATCCATGATGTCCGCCGGATGCCACCGGCTCCTCCGCGAACGCAAGGCGACCTGCGTCACCACACCCGAGGAGGTGATCGATCTGGTGGGCACGATCGGCGGTGACCTCGCCCCCTGCGCCCGGGGCCCGGCCGTTCCGCGCGACGCCCTGAACGAGGTGACCCGCAAGGTGCTGGACGCCGTCCCGTCCAGAGGCGGGACCGGACCGGCTTCCATCGCGCTGTCCGCCAGCGTATCCCTGGACGCGACACTGAGCGCCCTGGGCGGCCTCGCAGCCGCAGGCTACGTGGAACGCGTGGAGAAAGGCTGGCGCCTCCGCCGCCCGGCATCAGCCTCATACCGCAAGTCGGACGCCATGCTCCCTGACCCGATTGATTCCTCAGGCGCAGACGCCTTCATCGATCCGCCGGAGGCGGAGGCGGAGGCGTTTGCTGGGTCGTCTGGTCGTTGACTTGCTGTTTGTGGGGTCGTGTTAGGTGGTTTGGAGTGGTGTCGGGGCCTGGGGGGATGCCGCTCTTCCCGGTGTGGGTGGGGGGATTCTTTGGGTGTGCGTGCCTTTGTTGAGCTGTCGGTGGCTGAGGTGTTTGCTGGAACGTCTGGTCGTTTGCTGGGTCGTCTGGTCGTTGACTTGCTGTTTGTGGGGTCGTGCTAGGTGGTTTGGAGTGCTTTCGGGGCCTGGTGGATGCCGCTCTTCCGCGGGGTGTGTGGGTGAGCGGATTCCTTGGACGCGGTCGCCTTCATCGAGTCGCCGGAGGCGGGGGGGCTTGCTGGGTCTCTGGTCGCTGACTTGCTCTCCGTGGGGCCGTGATGGGTGGTCTGGGGGCCTGGTGGATGCCGCCCTTCCGGGGGTGTGTGGGTGAGCGGATTCCTTGGGCACGGACGCCTTCATCGAGTTGTCGATGGCAGAAGCGCTCATTGGCCCGTCTGGTCGATGGCTCACGACATATGCGTTACTGGAGTCCTCGCCGCACCTCGTAACGAGAAGAACTGCTGATCACTCCTTCCTGAAAGCGGGATGTCGCGACTGCGACTGCGACCGCGACAGGAATATCGAGCGGCTCACGTCTGGGGAGGCGGACCCGGACCGGGCCATGTCGACGTCGTTTCGCGCAAGCTGCCGCCCATGCCCGGATGCGGCGAGCTGGGACCGCTCAAGTGACACACGACCGCAGGCACCGCAATGAGACCGCGCGTCCTCCATGAGATTCACGTCGGTGACGTGAGGCCGCACTGCCTCGCGCTCCGATACTGGCGAAGTTGCTTGAAGACGAAGGTCTTCGGCTGCCTGGCAGGTGAGTAATGGCTCATAGCGGGCAGCGGCGGGCGATGATGGGTATCAAAGCGGTCGATGCGACGGATGTGACAAGGAAGGGGTGAAGTGAGTCAGGCAGCGGACCTGGAGCAGGTGGTCCATGAGTTCGACAGGTACCTGCGCCTTGAGCGAGATCTCTCGCCGCATACGGTCAGGGCCTATCTGTCCGACCTCGCTTCACTGATGGCACACCTGGACGGGCGGCTGGACCGGCTTGACATCGCCACGCTGCGGGAGTGGCTGGCCGAGCAGCACGCGGAGGGAAAGGCGCGTGCGACGCTGGCGCGGCGGACCGCATGCGCCCGCACGTTCACGGCCTACTGCCATCGCCGCGGGTGGTTGCCGGACGACCCCGGCCTTTTGCTGGGCAGCGCCAAGGCGCCTCGTACCTTGCCCGCCGTGCTTGACCAGGAGCAGGCGAGAGCCGCCCTGGATCTGCCCACCACCGGCGACCCCAAGGAGCTCCGAGATCAGGCGATGCTGGAGCTGCTGTACGCGACCGGCGTTCGGGTGAGCGAGCTGTGCGCGTTGGACGTGGATGACGTGGACCGCGACCGCAACGTCATCCGCGTGCTCGGAAAGGGGCGGAAGGAGCGTTCGGTGCCTTTCGGGGTGCCGGCCCTGCGGGCGCTGGACCGATGGTGCATCCATGGCCGCCCCCTCTGGATTCACCCGCACTCGGGCCCCGCGCTGTTCCTGGGAATCCGAGGCGGCAGGATCGATGCCGGCACCGTGCGCCGAGCCGTACACGGACGGCTGAGGACAGTGGAGGGCTCGCCCGACCTCAGCCCGCACGGGCTGAGACACAGCGCGGCCACCCACCTTCTGGAGGGAGGCGCCGACCTGCGCAGCGTCCAGGAGCTGCTCGGGCACGCGTCACTCAACACCACACAGATCTACACCCACGTCTCGATCGACCGGCTGCGCGCCGCATATCGGCAGGCTCATCCCCGCGCTTGACTCTCTTGAAGTGCTGGTTCAGGTGGCGCCAGGTGGTGGTTGCGCGCTCGGCGGTTATTCCGCACTGGCTGGTCTGAGCTTTCTGCCTGTGCTGGGCGGTTGGCTGGTCTGAGCTTTCTGCCTGTGCTGGGCGGTTGGCTGGTCTGAGCTTCCTGTCTGTGTCGGGCCGCCGGACGGCCTGAGCTTCCTGCCTGTGCTGGGCCGTTGGCTGGCCTGGCTGGTGAGCGGGAAGGCGGCGCGGGTGTGCTCCTGGGCGACCACCTTGGGGTCGGGGTTTGGTGTTGGTCCGGGGCATTGTGTCGAGGGTCAGTTGAGTTGCGTCTGGTGTCCGTCCCGTTCCTCAGCGCTGCGTCTGATGCCCGTCCCGTTCGCTAGAGCTGTGTCTGCTGTCTGTCCCGTTCCTTGGAGGTGCGTCTGCTGTCCGCCGCGTTTCTTGGTGAGCGTGGGCGCTTTCGGTGGACACCTCGTACCGGCTGGCACCTCGGTTTGGGTTTGATCCGGCGGCTCCGCGGTTTGCGGTGGCGCAGGAGTATGACCAGGAGCAGGCCGGCCAGGATTGTGGCCGTGCCCAAGGCGCCGGCTGCGGGGGCTGCGGCTGGGCCGTGAGGGAACCGTAGTGACCACACGGTGTATGCGGAGCTTGGCGTCCTGGGGGAGGCTTCTGGTGACGCGCATGGCAGAGGGCTTGTCAGGGCGGTGAGGAGAAGGTCTGGGTGCTGCATCGGTAGCGGTGACGTGCTGCTCGTCGGGATGTCAGGTCTGACAGCGACGGCAGCGACGGCAGCGGTGTCGTCGCTTTGCCGTTCTTCTTCGGCGCGGGCGTCGCGGCGGCCGACTCGGGCCACATCGTGGCCTTGGGCCTGAGCATGGTCGTCCGTCCAGGTGTGGCGTGTGGTTCTCGCGCTCGCGATCATTCTCGGGGCAGGAACCATCGGTTGATGAGGTTCCGTTGTCCGTGGGGTGGGGCGCTCGGCCGAATTGGCGACATACCCTGCGGGGACGATGTCGTGCGTCTCATGTGCCGCTGGGGGCTCAGGGGGTGTCGCCGGGACCTTGGGCGTGGCCCATGGTGACGACGTCGGCGGCGGGGCGGTGGAGGGCGCGGTGATGAGCGAGTCTGTGGGCCTGCCTCCTGCCTCCACGCCCGGCGACGCGAGCGACGCTCCGCTGGGCCCGGGAAGCAGGTCGTCCAGCGGCCCTGCTTCGTCGATCCTCGGCTCCGGGGTCCAGAACGGGAGTAGGCGGATGCGGGCCTGTCCCAACAGGAGAAGGGGATCCAGGTAGCGCGGCGGTCTGATGAGGCCCCAGTGCAAACATGACTCTGCGCAGTGGCCTGCCGATTCCTCCAGCGTTCCGAGCCGGTCTCCTGGCGAGACGCGCTGGCCGCGGCGCACCGAGGGGGCGACCGGGAGGTACGTGGTGCGCAGGCCGCCGGGATGCTCGACGGACACCACGCCTCGGCCTGCGAGTCGGCCGGCGTAACGCACGGTGCCGGCGCCGGCCGCCAGCACAGGTGTCGCGGGCGGGGCGGCGAGGTCGATGCCGCGATGGCCGGCCAGCCAGCGTTCGCGGGGCGGGGCGAACGGGCGCACGATCCTCGGGCGGCCCTCCACGGGCCAGCGCCACACCGCAGGAGCTGCTGCCGCGGGCGATGCAGGCAGCAACGGGATGAATGCCACGACGACGAGCAGGAGCAGCATCGCAGCCGCCCCACCGGAGAGGGAGCGGGAGCTGTTCGGGTGGGCCTTGGGTAGCGCTGGGCGGGAGCTGTTCGGGTGGGCCTTGGGTAGCGCTGGGCGGGAGCTGTTCGGGTGAGCCTTGGGTAGCGGTGGGCGCGAACTGTTCAGGTGGGTTGCGGGTTGAGGTGGGCGGGATCCGTTGAGGTGGGCGCTGGGTAGAGGTGGGCAGCGCCTGTCGTGGAACGTGCGTAGGGGCGAGGGGAACCTGTGCGGAGGAGAGATGCGGGCGGGAGCGTGGGGGGTGGTCGGCATGCCGGGCAGTCTCGCCGGAGCCTGAGCGGGTGTGGGAAGGCGAACGCGGTTCTGTGGATGGGGAGGCGTTGTCCACAGGGGGAGCGGAGGTCGAGACCAGGGAGTGGTCCTCGAGGCGAGGGAGTGGAGGACGAGGCCAGGCGCGGTGATCGAGACGAGGTCGCGGTGGTGGGAGCCGGGGAGTGCGAGGCTAGGGCGCGGTGGTGGGGGCCGGGGAGTGAGGGTCGAGGTCAAGGCGCGGTGGTGGGGGCCGGGGAGTGAGGGTCGAGGTCAAGGCGCGGTGGTGGGGGCCGGGAAGTGGGGGCCAGGGCCAGGGAGTGGGGATCGCGACCAAGCCCATGGTCGCGGTTCAGGCCGTGCGCCGACGGCACGGCCACGGTCGAGCACGTGGGTCTCGTTCAGGGAACTCGTTCGGGTGAGGGCGTGTCATGGCGCGCGACGCGGCCCGGGCGCAAGGGGGAGACCCAGATCCACAGGCTGCTGAGTGCTATGCCCGCAGCCGAGACGAGGATCACCGCGCGGAGGCCCAGCCACTCCGCCAGGAGGCCGCCCGCCAGGCCGCCGAGCGCCATGACTCCCTGCACCGCGAAGGTCATCGTGGCGTTGACGCGGCCACGCAGCTCCGGTGTGGCCTCCCGGAGCGTGATGGCGCCCATGCAGGTGGAGAACGCGACCACGATGGCGCCGGTGAGCGTCCCCGTCACGGCGAGCACCCCGACCTTCCACCAGAGCGGGCCGCCCAGCAGGCCGACGACCAGGATCTCCAGCGGGAAGAACAGCACGGACACCAGCAGCACGCGGTTCTCGCCGAAGCGGCCGGCGACGCGGGTGGTGATCCAGGTGCCGAGCAGGCCGCCGAGGCCGCTGCAGGCGATCAGGGCCCCGATGAGCCCCTTGGGGATGCCCAGGGTGTTGACCATGTACAGCATGTGCACCGCGACGTACGTCATCGCGAAGAAGTTGATCGTGACGCCGGCGCCGAGGAGCGCGCGCAGCACCGGGTTGGTCCCGCTGACGCGGAGTCCTTCGACCACGTCGCGCCACATGCCCTGTGACCGGGCCGGTTCGTGGCGGTCCGGGGTGCGGATGGAGCGCAGCAGCAGCGCCGACGCCAGGAACGACAGGGCCTCGGCCAGTACGGCGAGCGGGGCCGTGAGGACCTGCACGAGCAGGCCCGCCAGGCCCGGGCCCGCGACCGTGGCGACGGAGTAGGACGCCTGCAGCCCGGCCATCGCCTCGGTGCGCTGGGCGGGGGAGACGACGACGGCCAGGTGGGGGAAGTTCGCGGCCTTGAACATCACCGCCGCCGTTCCCACGACGAGCGCGACGGCGATCAGCCATGGCGTGTTCAGGATTCCCAGCAGCCAGGCCAGCGGGATGGTCGCCGCAGCCAGACCGGACACCACCTCGCAGGCGATCATGGCGGGCCGGTGCCGGGTGAGCCGGTCGGCGATCGCGCCGGCCTGGAGGCCGAACACCAGGGCGGGCACCGAGGCGGCGGCCGTGAGGAGCCCCATCTCGGCTGGGGAGGCCGTGAGGAGCGTGACCGCGGTGAGGGGGATGGCCAGCTTCGACACTTCCGAGCCGGTGATCGACACGGTGCGGGCGCCCCACAGTAAGCGGTAGTCGCGCTGCCTGCGGAGCGGTATCACGGCAGCGGAGGTGTGAAGGGAACGCTTCATAAAGTATGAAAGTAATGCTTCAGAGTTGTGAAGGCAATGCTTCACGTCGGGATCCGGGTACCTTGGGCGCATGACGCGGGAGAAGGAGAGCCTCAGCGACCCCAAGGCGATGCGGGCTCTGGCCCATCCCGCGCGGCTGGCGATCCTCAGCCGGCTCGGCGCCGGCGGCAGCGTCACGGCCACCGACGTCGCCGAGGAGGCGGGCATCACGCCGAGCGCGGCGAGCTACCACCTGCGCATGCTGGCGAAGTACGGGTTCGTGGAGGACGCCCCGCCCCGCGGGGACGGCAGGGAGCGCCTGTGGAAGGCGGCGGACAAGAGCTTCGCCGTCGGCCGGCTTCCCGACGACCGGCCCGAGGTGCGGGAGGCCAAGGACCTGCTCATCCAGGCGTTCCGCAAGGAGGCGGACGAGGAGGCGCGGCGGGCGCTGGCCGGCCTCGACCAGGAGTCCGACGAATGGCGTGAGGCCACCCATTTCGGGCGGACCATCCTCCGGGTCGACGCCGCGGAGCTGGCCCGGCTCGCCCAGGAGATCGACAGGCTCCTGCAGCCGTACATGGCCCGCCACCGCCCGCCCGACGCCGCCCCGCCCGGGGCCCGGGTCGCGGAGGCGCAGGTCAACCTCTTCGCCCACGCGCGCAGGCCGGTGCCGGGCCTGCCCACGGAGGACCACGACACGACCTGACCCGAGGCGCCGCGGTTGACCGGGAGCGGTCAGGCCGGGGTGGCGTCCAAGGTAGACTTTCCGGTGGCCTGTCACCACAGGCCGACTTCGCATGCCCCGTCACGGATCGCACCATCGGTCCGGGCTCAGGCCCGGCTGGCGCGGTCCGGGGCATCAGGGCGGTGGCCGTTCGGCCGCCGCGTCACAACCGAGAATCGCGCCTGCCTGCCGGGCGCCCTGACCTGGAGGACCAGCAGATGGCCCCCGTCGTCACCATGCGACAGCTGCTCGAGAGCGGCGTTCACTTCGGTCACCAGACCCGCCGCTGGAACCCGAAGATGAAGCGCTTCATCTTCACCGAGCGCAACGGCATCTACATCATCGACCTGCAGAAGTCGCTGTCCTACATCGACCGCGCGTACGACTTCGTCAAGGAGACCGTCGCCCACGGCGGCACGATCCTCTTCATCGGCACGAAGAAGCAGGCTCAGGAGGCCATCTCCGAGCAGGCCGCCCGCGTCGGCATGCCGTACGTCAACCAGCGCTGGCTGGGTGGCATGCTCACCAACTTCTCCACCGTGCACAAGAGGCTCCAGCGCCTGAAGGAGCTGGAGGAGCTCGACTTCGACAACGTCGCGGGCTCGGGGCTCACCAAGAAGGAGCTCCTCATGCGCCGCCGTGAGAAGGACAAGCTGGAGCGCACGCTCGGCGGCATCCGCGACATGGGCCGCGTGCCCAGCGCCGTGTGGGTCGTCGACACCAAGAAGGAGCACATCGCGATCAGCGAGGCCAAGAAGCTTGGCATCCCTGTCGTCGCGATCCTCGACACCAACTGCGACCCCGACGAGGTCGACTACCCGATCCCCGGCAACGACGACGCGATCCGCGCCGTCGGCCTGCTGACCCGGGTCGTCGCCGACGGTGTCGCCGCCGGTCTGATGGCCCGCTCCGGCGCCGCCCGCGGTGACGAGAAGCCCGCCGCCGCCGAGCCGCTGGCCGAGTGGGAGCGCGAGCTCATCGAGCAGGGCTCCGGCGAGGCCGCCGCTGAGGCCGCTCCCGCCGACGCTGCTCCGGCCGCTGAGGCTGAGGCCGCTCCGGCCGCCGAGGCTGAGGCTGCTCCGGCCGCCGAGACCGAGACCGAGGCCGCTCCGGCCGCCGCCGAGACCGAGGCCGCTCCGGCCGCCGCCGAGGCCGAGGCCGAGGCCGGCACCGAGCAGCCGCAGGCCTGACCGACCGGTTCCGCCTGACCCGCACCTCGCCCGTCTGTACGGGGCGGACGGGGTGCGGGGCGGGGCGGCGCCGATCGGTGGTCCACCGGTGAGCGCCTGTCCGGAGCGGCATCGCGGGAGGATCCACGCCTCCTGCGGCACCAGGCCCGGGACGACCGAATCGCGGCGACCGAGACGAGGCGCCGAGATCGGGGCGAGCGGGACTGAGGCGCCGAGATCGGGGCGTCCAGGACCGGGACGTTCGGGATCGAGGCGTCCGGGATCGAGCGCCGCGGGTGACCGGGACGCCGTCAACGGGCAGACCGTCACCGGCGGCGCTGTCACCGGGCAGGTCGCCGACCAGGACGCCGCCACCGGACTGGCCGTCGCCGAGGGCGCCTCGGGCGGTCACCCGCCGAGGAGGCCCCGGCCGGCACCGGTCGCGGGCGGCGCCCGGGGCACGGCCGGACCGGTCCCAGGCCCGCACGAGACCGCTCGGCACCAGATCGCTCCGCACAAGGTCGCGGAACCGGGCCCGCCGCCCGGGTTAGCGGCCACCGGCTCGGGTTAGACACCGAGCAAGGCCAAGCTTCCGTACGGCACGCGCCGGCCGTACCACCCCAGGGTGGGAGCCGGACCCGGCGCCCATCCGATCCACGACGAAATCCCACGAGGAAAAAGCAATGGCTTCCGTGAACATGGCCGACGTCAAGCGGCTTCGCGAGATCACCGCTGCCGGCATGATGGACTGCAAGAAGGCGCTCGAGGAGTCCGAGGGCGACTTCGACCGCGCCATCGAGCTGCTGCGCCTGAAGGGCGCCAAGGACGTCGGCAAGCGCGAGACGCGCACCGCCTCCAACGGCCTCGTCGCCCTCAAGCAGGACGGCGACTCCGCCGCCGCGCTGCTCGAGCTCAACTGCGAGACCGACTTCGTCGCCAAGGGCGAGCGCTTCCAGGAGCTGGCCGCCCAGGTCGTCGACCACGTGCTGGCCACCAAGCCGGCCGACGTCGCGACGCTGCTGGAGTCCTCCTTCGACGGCAAGAGCGTCAAGGAGCACCTCGACATCGCCAACGCCGCGCTCGGCGAGAAGATCGAGATCCGCCGCTTCGCGGTGCTGGAGGGCGGCTACATCGGCGCCTACATGCACCGCACCGACCCGGCGCTGCCGCCGGCCGTCGGCGTGCTCGTGCAGCTCGACAAGCCGAACGCCGACGTCGCCAAGGACATCGCGCAGCACGCCGCCGCGATGGCCCCGCAGTACCTGAACGCCGCCGCCGTCCCGGCCGAGGTCGTCGAGAAGGAGCGCAAGCTCTTCGAGGAGATGACCCGCGAGGAGGGCAAGCCCGAGGCCGCCATCGGCAAGATCGTCGAGGGCCGCGTGAACGGCTGGTACAAGGACTTCACGCTGCTCCAGCAGGCGTTCGTCAAGGACAACAAGAAGAGCGTGGGCAAGTACGCCGACGAGAACGGCGTCGAGGTGCTCTCGTTCGTTCGCTTCAAGGTCGGTCAGGCTTAGGCTTGAGCGAACCCTCAGCCCACCGAACCGCCTAAGAAGGAGGCCGCCGCCGTGCAGGACAATCAGGAGCCAGCCACGCCGGCGGCTTCCTCGCATCCCGACCCGATCCAGAGCCCGCTGCGCTGGAAGCGGGTGATGCTGAAGCTGTCCGGTGAGGCGTTCGCCGGCGGCGACCCGCTGGGGATCGACCCGCTCGTGGTCGACCACCTGGCCGACTCCATCGCCGAGGCCGTGCGCGAGGGCGTGCAGGTCGCGGTGGTGGTCGGCGGTGGCAACATGTTCCGCGGGGCCGCCCTGTCGGAGCAGGGCATCGACCGGGCCCGCGCCGACTACATGGGCATGCTGGGCACGGTCATCAACTGCCTGGCGCTGCAGGACTTCCTGGAGCGCCGCGGCGTCGAGACGCGTGTCCAGACGGCCATCACCATGCAGCAGGTGGCCGAGCCGTTCCTGCCCCGCCGGGCGATCAGGCACCTGGAGAAGGGCCGTGTGGTGATCTTCGGGGCCGGGCTGGGCTCGCCGTTCTTCTCCACCGACACCGCCGCGTCCCAGCGAGCCCTGGAGATCGGCGCCGAGGCGCTGCTCAAGGGCACCCAGGTCGACGGCGTCTACGACTCCGACCCGCGCAAGAACCCGGACGCGGTGCGGTTCGACCACCTCGACTACGGCGAGGTGCTGATCCGCGACCTGCAGGTCATGGACGCGACCGCCATCAGCCTGTGCAAGGACAACGACCTGCCGATCGTGGTCTTCGATCTCATGGGTGAGGGCAACATCCTGCGAGCGGTCCGCGGTGAGAAAATCGGCACGCTGGTGAGTCCCGCAGGCAAGTGAGCGAGCGAGCCCGATCCGCCAGCTAGAAGACAGGGAGCCGCTGTGATCGACGAAACCCTCCTCGAAGCCGAGGAGAAGATGGACAAGGCCGTGTCGGTCGCGAAGGAGGACTTCGCGGGCATCCGCACGGGACGTGTCACCCCCTCGATGTTCAACAAGATCAGTGCTGACTACTACGGTTCGCCCACCCCGATCCAGCAGCTGGCCTCGTTCCACGTGCCCGAGGCCCGCATGGTCATCATCCAGCCCTACGACAAGGGCTCGATGGCCGCGATCGAGAAGGCGATCCGCGACTCCGACCTCGGCGTCAACCCCGGTAACGACGGCCAGGTGATCCGTGTGACGTTCCCCGAGCTGTCGGAGGAGCGCCGCAAGGAGTACATCAAGGTGGCCCGCAACAAGGGCGAGCACGCCAAGGTGTCGGTGCGCAACATCCGCCGCTCCGCCAAGGAGATCCTCGACAAGATGATCAAGGATGGCGAGGCGGGCGAGGACGAGGTCCGGCGCGCCGAGAAGGAGCTGGACGACTTGACGCAGAAGCACGTCGCGAAGATCGACGAGCTGCTCAAGCACAAGGAAGCCGAGCTGCTCGAGGTCTGAGCGGCGACCGCCGCACGGCCCTCGCCCGATGGCGGGGGCCGTGGCTTATGGAGAGTCTCTGTGGAAGAACGTACGGCTGGCAGCAGTCCGAGCGGCGGCAGCCGTACGGGACGCAACCTGCCCGCCGCGATCGCGGTGGGCGTGGGGCTGGGCGCGCTGGTCATCGCCACCCTCTACACGATCAAGGAGCTCTTCCTGGTCGTGGTCGTGGCGGCGGTGGGCATCGGCGTGGTCGAGATGACGCGCGCGTTCGCCTCCCGCGGCATCCGCGTGCCCGTCGTGCCGGTGCTGGTCTCGATGGCCGCGATGCAGGCCGGCGCGTACTGGGGCGGTCCGGCGTGGCTGCTCGGCGTGTTCGTCGTGTCGGTGTTCGTCGTGCTGATCTGGCGGATGTTCACGGGCGGGGACGGCGAGGGAGAGCAGGGCCAGGGCGCGGCCGGGCGCACCGCCGGGTACGTCCGCGACGCGACGGGCTCGGTCTTCCTGCTGGTCTACCCGCCGCTGCTGGCCGGGTTCGTGGCGCTGCTGCTGGCGCCGGGCGACGGCCGCGACCGGGTGATCGTGTTCATCGCGGTGACCGTGGCCAGCGACATCGGCGGGTACGTCGCCGGAGTGCTGTTCGGCCGGCACCAGCTCACCGTGATCAGCCCGAAGAAGACCTGGGAGGGGCTCGCCGGGTCGGTCGTGGCCTGCACCCTGGTCGGGGGATGGCTGGTGACCTGGCTGCTCGACGGGCAGATCTGGCAGGGCGCGCTCATCGGCGCGCTGGGCGCCGTGCTGGCGACCGTGGGCGATCTCATCGAGTCGATGATCAAGCGGGATCTCGGCATCAAGGACCTCGGCACGATCCTGCCGGGCCACGGCGGGCTGATGGACCGGCTCGACTCGCTGGTGACCACGCTCGTGCCGGTGTGGCTGCTCATGGCGCTGTTCTTCTAGCCGGCGTCCTCCAGCGCCAGCAAGCGTCTTCCAGCGCCCGCGGGTTCGTCCGGCCGCGTCAGTGGCGGTGTTCTTCCAGTTCCTCGGTCGTGATGGGCGTGAGCCACAGCCAGCGCACCGCCTCACCCCCGAAGGTGAAACCCGACATATCGGGCATGTCGGGTGGGTCGGCCAGCATGAGCACCCCCGCGTACCCCGGTCCCAGGGGGAACGTGGACGGCTCGTGATACCACTTGGCGGTGTGCCCGTGGCCGAGCCAGGTGACCGAGTGCCATGGATACTGCGCCAGCCAGACGAGCAGCAGCGCCGCCTCCCGCGGGTCGTCCCGGGTCGCCACGGCCAGCTCGATCCGCGCGTACGCGCCGGGCTTGTCGATCCACTGCTCGACCGTCGGCATGCGCTGGCAGCTCATGCCAACCGTGGACAGCACGGTGAACTCCCGCTCCTCGTCCGGCGGCCGCTCGGTGATGCCGACCGTGGGCAGCCGCTCGCCGCTCGCGTCCCAGTAGCGGCCGGCGCGGCCGAGCACCCGGTCGAGATGGCTCATCGCGAACTGCTGGAACGACGTCCAGGACCCCTCCGCGTGCCGCCACAGCCAGTACGAGCGGGCGTTGGAGATCCGCGGCGCCAGCCCCTCCAGCGCCTCGGCCAGCGCCCAGGCGAACGGCGACTCGCCCACCGCGTCGCGGGCGTAGCCGGGCATGCCCCTGCTCATGTCGGCCCAGCCGGGGATGACGGCCAGCAGTTCGTCGTCCTCGTAGATCGCGACGCCGTCGCCCTCCTCGAACCACAGCACGGACAGCCGGCCGAGCGGCCCGCGCCCGGCGGGATGAGTGGTGCCGGGCCGCGGCATCAGCGGCGGCCGGCCGGAGTTGAGACGGGCCAGATCGACCACGGGCGGGGCGGGACGGTGGTTGGCCAGCCACACCGCGCCGTGCACGGCGCCGTCGGGCGAGCACAGGTAGGCCACCGAGGCGTCCTCGTCGCGCTCGACCACGAGCGTGCGACTGCCGTACGGGTTGCCGGCGGTGAGGACGACCTCGGCCCGCCCCTCGCCAGACGCCGACCGGAAAATCGCCATACGAGATGACTGTAGATCGGCGGAGGACCCGGGGGCGAGCGGTATCGCGATGACGCCGTTCCCTGGAGCCCCTTGTGGCCTGAAGGCACTCGGGTGGCCGAAGTTCCGCGCGGGAAGGCGTCCGGAATGACGCCCGCGCGCCGAGCGTTCACTACCCTGGTCGGTAACCCCTCTAGCAGAAGGCAGTCCCGTGTCCCAGCAGCCAGGTCAGCTCACGTTCGTCGCGCCGCGCAGGGCCAAGCCCGCCCGGCACCTGGCCGACCTGTCCATGGCGGACCGCCGGGCCGCGGTCACCGAGCTGGGGGAGAAGGCGTTCCGCGCCGACCAGCTCTCGCGGCACTACTTCGAGCGCCTCACCACCGACGTGGCCGCGATGACCGACCTGCCCGCGGCCTCGCGGGACAAGCTCGCGCAGCTGCTGCCGTCGCTGCTCACGCCGGTCAAGGAGCTGACCACCGACGGCGGCACGACCCGCAAGACGCTGTGGAAGCTGTTCGACGGGGCGCTGGTGGAGTCGGTCCTCATGCGCTACCCCGACCGGGTCACGATGTGCGTCTCGTCGCAGGCGGGGTGCGGCATGAACTGCCCGTTCTGTGCGACGGGCCAGGCCGGGCTGACCCGCAACATGTCGACCGCCGAGATCGTCGAGCAGGTCGTGGCGGGCGCGCGGGCGCTGGCCGCCGGTGAGGTGCCGGGCGGGCCCGGCCGGGTCAGCAACGTCGTGTTCATGGGCATGGGCGAGCCGCTGGCCAACTACAAGCAGGTGATCGGGGCGGTGCGCCGCCTGGTGGATCCGGCGCCGCACGGGCTCGGCATCTCGGCGCGCGGCGTGACGGTGTCCACGGTGGGCCTGGTGCCGGCGATCGGCAAGCTCGCCGAGGAGGGGCTGCCGGTGACGCTCGCGCTGTCGCTGCACGCGCCGGACGACGAGCTGCGTGACACGCTGGTGCCGATCAACACGCGCTGGAAGGTCTCCGAGGTGCTCGACGCGGCGTGGGCGTACGCGGCGAAGACGAAGCGGCGGGTGTCGATCGAGTACGCGCTGATCAAGGACATCAACGACCAGGAGTGGCGGGCCGACCTGCTCGGCAAGCTGGTGCGCAACAAGCTGGTGCACGTCAACCTCATCCCGCTCAACCCGACGCCGGGCTCGAAGTGGACGGCCTCGCGGCCGGAGGACGAGCGGGCGTTCGTGCGGCGGCTGGAGTTCCACGGGGTGCCGGTGACGGTCCGCGACACCCGGGGGCGGGAGATCGACGGCGCCTGCGGGCAGCTTGCCGCCGCTGATGTCTGACACCTCTTTTTTCTGTTACGGCCAAGCCCGTTTCTTCTGTTACGGCCAAGCCCGGCCGGCGCCACCCGCCGCACGGGGCTGAGGGCCTCCAGGGAGACGGCCGCTGAACCCGCACGGGGCCGGCGGCCGTTACGCACGCAACGCCGGCCGGGCACGGTTCACAGGCTGGGCCGGTGTCGCCCCCCAGGGTGGGCCCATGCGCCTCACAGGGTGAGCCCGAGCCTCCTCACAGGACGGCCCCGTGCCCACCACGACATCCCTCAGTCGTCACGGTCTGCTGCGGCGTAGGTAGCCGTACACGGTCAGGGCCGCCAGGCACCAGGCGAGGGAGATGGCGGTCAGCCCCGGCAGCTCGGTCACGAGCCGCCCCGCTCCGGCGGCCTTCATCCAGGCCGTGACCGGCACCGTGAGCCAGTAGGCCGGTGAGGCGCCGACCAGCAGCATCATCAGGAACCCCGCGACGAGCGCCGTGACCGAGTACGCCGGCGACGGCATGACGGGCCGGCTGGTCAGAGCGCCGAGCGCGACCCCGGCCAGGACGGCGAGGCCGTGGAGCACCACCCCCGCGGACACGACCCCGCGCGACGGCGTGGCGGACAGGCCGAGCATCAGCCCGCACCCGAGGGTCAGCGCCGCGAACGCCGTGCACGTGACCAGCGCCGCCAGCAGCCCGGCGGCCACCTCGCGCAGGCGCCCGCCGGCACCGGTCGCCGAGATGGCGCGCTGCTCGTCCGGCTCGGTGTCGAGCAGACCCCGAGCCGCCCACGCCAGGAACGGGATGACCAGCACGGCCGAGTCGGTCAGCGCCGCCGCCTCGGCCCCCCGGGGCGCGCGGCTGGCGTACACGATGGAGATCATGACGAGGATGGGCAGCAGGGCCTGGAAGACGCGGTGGGAGCGCACGTAGGCCGCGATGCGGAAGACCACCAGGGCGATCATCTGGCCTCCTCCTCGGTGAGGGCCCGAGCCGGGTAGCCGTCGTCGCGCATCCGCCGGAGGAAGCCGTCCAGATCGCGGGCCGGCACGCGCACCTCCACGGCGACCGCGTCCCCCGACGCCGCGAACACGCCCGGAGAACCGTCCAGCGAATCGTCCAGGGCCGAGGAATCCGCGGGCGACGACGATGGCGGGTGCTCGATCAGGCGGGCCGACCGTAACGACCAGAGCCGCACCCCGTCCAGTGTGCCCAGTCCGCCCTGGTGGTCGCTGGCCACCACGATGCCGCCCCGCTCCGTCACCTCGGTGACGATCTGCGGCAGCGCGTCCCGCGTGTCCTGGTCCAGGCCCGCGAACGGCTCGTCCAGCACCAGCAGCCCGGGCTCCGCCATGAGGGCCTGCACCAGACCGACCTTGTGCGCGGTCCCCTTCGACAGCTCGCGCAGCCGTACCTCCGAGAAGGCGTCGAGGCCGACGCGCTCGGCCCACGGCTCCCAGCGGGCACCGCCGCGGACCCGCGCCATGTGGCGCAGATAGCCGGCCACCGTGAACGGCTGCCCGGTGGGGAAGCGGTCGGGGACGTACCCGACGACGGCGGGGCGGTCGGTGACGGCGCCGGAGGTGGGGCGCGTGAGACCGGCCAGCAGACGCAGCAGCGTGGACTTGCCCGCGCCGTTGGCTCCGGTCAGCTCCACCACGTCACCAGGGGCGAGGCGGGCCTCGGCGGCCTCGATGACGTAACGGTCACGCCTTCGGTAGCGGAAAGAGACCTGAGTGAGCCACATGGTGCTGTAACGGTATAGGGCGGCTCGCATCGTCGTGATAAAGAACCGCACAATAGAGATCGAACCCATCCGAGATCGAACCCCTCAGTAGATTCCGGGAGGAGTGGGCTTGAACCGCTTTCCGCGCGTCATGGGCATGCGTTCCGGATATGACCCGGCGGAGGTCGACGCCCTCATCGGGCGGATCGAGTCGACGTTGGGCCGGGGAGCGCGTGACGTGGATCCCGTGACCGCCGACGACGTTCGCCGGGCGACGTTCCGTCCCAAGCGTGGCGGCTACCACGAGACGGCCGTGGACTTCGCCCTGGAGGCGTTCGTGGTGGCGCTGGAGACGCAGGCCAGGAGTCCCATCAGGCTGGCCATGACCGAGCCGACCGGGGAGATGCTGCGTGAGGAGTGGTTCGAGGCCCAGGCGGCGCGGGTGGAGCGGGTGGCGTTCCGGCCGGGCCGGATGGGCACCGGCTACAACGAGGACGAGGTGGACGCCTTCCTCGACCGGATCGTGGCGACGCTGCGCGGCACCACCGAGTACGCGGTGACGGCCAAGGAGGTGCGGGAGGCGAGGTTCTCGACCGTGCTGCTCAGGTCGGGCTACCTGATCTCGGACGTGGACGCGTTCCTCGCCGGCATCTCGGACGTCCTGGAGCAGCGCGTCACCTCGCCGTAGCCCTCGCGCGGTGTCAGAGGAGGTCGGCGAGGTCGCGCAGGTCGGGCAGGACGTCCTGGGGCACCGACGGGTCGGCGGGCCGCAGGCCCATCCGGTTGATCCACACGCGGCGCAGCCCCAGCCGGTGCGCCGGGACGAGGTCGTGGACATAGCTCTGCGCCACGTGCACCCACCGCTCCGGCTCGAACGTGTCCCGGAACGTCGTGAAGTGCGCGTGGTCGGGCTTGTAGGCGCCGACGTCCTCGGAGGTGATCACCGCGTCGAACGTCACGGGAAGCCGCCGCCGCGTCCCGGCGATGAGGTCGCGGTCGCAGTTGGTCAGCAGCGCGAGCCGCCAGCCGGCCGCGCGCAGCCGTCCGAGCTCGGCGCCGACCTCGGGGAAGACCGGCCAGTACGGGAGCGTGGCGGCCAGGATGCCGGCGTCGTCGGGGCGCAGCTCCACCCCCTCCTGCGCGCACGCGCGGCGCAGGGACTCGGCCATCACCTCGTGGTAGCGCATGCCCGGCGACTCCTCCTGGACCGCCTGCTCGTGCGGAATGTACGCGTCGAGCAGCCGCTCGCCATGTCCGGGCGCGACCAGTTCGGCGCTGGTCGCGATGCCGTGCCGCCAGTCCACCAGCGTGCCGAAGCAGTCGAACGTCACCCATCGCATGAGGACCATCATGACGCACGGCGATCTCCGCGCCCGGATCGGGTGAGACCTCAGGATCGGGTGGGACCTCAGGTGGCGTCCGCGGGCAGGGGCGGAGGCGGGTGGGCCGGGAGCGCGCGGGCCGGTGGCGGGGCGCCGCGGTCGCGAAGCAGCGCCACGATCACCGCCGTCACCGGGGCGGCCAGGAACGCCCCCGTGATCCCGGCGACCAGGCTGCCCACGGCGATGGCGACCAGGATGACCGCGCCGGGCAGGTCGAGCGTCCGCCCGTAGATCTGGGGCGCCAGCACGTGCCCTTCGAGCTGCTGCACGAGCACGGTCACGACCACGACGGCCAGCGCCACCACCCAGCCCTTGGCCACGAACGCGACCACCGCCGCCAGCAGCCCCGCCACGAACGCCCCCACCACCGGCAGGAACGCGCCCACGAACGTCAGCACCGCCAGCGGCAGCGCCAGCGGCACGTGCAGGATCCACAGCGCCATCCCGATGAAGAACCCGTCCACCGCGCCCACCAGGGCGACACCGCGGATGTAGCGGCCGAGGACGTCGAAGACCAGCTCGCCGGCGCGCTCGGTGCGCGGCCGGGCCGGGGCGGGCAGCAGCTCGGTCAGCCACCGCCACAGCCGGTCCCCGCCGTGGACGAAGTAGACGGCCAGGATGACGGACAGCGCCGCGCCCACGATGATCTCCCCGACCGTCCGCACGCCGGTGAGCGCCCCGGTGGCGATCTTCTGTCCCTGGGCGGACAGGTAGTCCCTGGCGTGGACGGCCAGCGTCTCGCCGTTGAGGCCGAACCGGGAGACCAGGCCGTTGAGATCGCCGAAGGCCGTGCCGACGCTGGTGCGCAGCTGCGCGAGGCTGTTCGCGGTGGGCGGCACGAGGATCGCCACCAGCGCCGCGGCCAGCAGGACGCCGCCCGCGAACACCGCCGCGGTGGACAGCGCCCGGTTGAGACCGCGCCGCCGCAGCCAGCGGGCCGGGGGCAGCAGCAGCGCGGTCACGAGCAGGCCGACGATGACGGAGATGGCGACGGTGCGCAGGACGGAGAACAGGTAGAGCCCCACCGCGATGAGCGCGACCCAGCCCAGCGCACGCCACACCCTCATTCCGCCCCCCGACGTCATGCCTGGTCAGAGGCGTTCCCCCGGATCTCTCCGGGCAACCACCCGGGCAACCACGGCGACAGGGGCGGCGCACCCGCGGGCCGGCCGTCAGAGGTGCCGGCGCTGCTCCTTCCTGGCCGACTCGTACGCCTGCCGCGCCTGCTCGCCCGCGGCCGTGGTCGAGACCTCCGCCACCGGCACGTCCCACCACGCCTCCGACGAGGGCGCCCGGCTCGCCGGGTCGGTGCGGACGTACACGACCGTGGTGGTCGTGGCGGCCCGCGCCTCCTTCAGCGCCTCGCGCAGCCCGGCGACCGTGTCGGCGCGCAGCACCGTGGCGCCCAGGCTCGCGGCGTTGGCCGCGAGGTCCACGGGCAGCGGCCCGCCGTCGTAGCGGCCCGAGCCCCGGTAGGCGTACGACGTGCCGAGCCGTTCGGCCCCGACGCTCTCCGACAGGGCCCCGATCGAGGCGAAGCCGGAGTTGTCCACCAGGACCACGACCAGCTTGACCCCCTCGGCCACGGCCGTGACCAGCTCCTGGGCCATCATCAGGTAGGAGCCGTCGCCCACCAGGACGAACACCTCCCGCTCGGGCGTCGCGAGCTTGACCCCGAGGCCGCCCGCGATCTCGTAGCCCATGCAGGAGTAGCCGTACTCGACGTGGTAGGCGCCGGGGCCGCTGGGCCGCCACAGCTTGTGCAGGTCGCCCGGCATGGAGCCGGCCGCGCACACCACGACCCCGTCGTCGCCGGCGGCGGCGTTGACCGCGCCGATCACGGCGGTCTGCGGCAGCGGGGAGCCGTCCTCGAGCGACGCGGACGGGTCGTAGGCGGCGTCCACCGTGGCGTCCCAGGCGCGGATCAGGGCGGCGGCCCGCTCGCGGTGCGCGGCGCCCGTGTCCCAGCCGGCCAGCGCCTCGCCCAGGTCGGCCAGGCCCTCGCGGGCGTCGCCCACGAGCTGCAGCCCGGACAGCTTGGCCGCGTCGAAGCCGGTGACGTTGAGGTTGACGAAGCGCGTGCCGGCCGCGAACAGGGAGTGGGAGGCGGTGGTGAAGTCGCTGTAGCGGGTGCCGACGCCGATGACCAGGTCGGCCTCGCGGACGACGGCGTTGGCGGCCGTGGTGCCGGTCGCGCCGACCGCGCCCAGCGCCAGCGGGTGGCCGTGGGGGAGGGCGCCCTTGCCGGCCTGCGTCTCGGCGACCGGGACGCCGTGCGTCTCGGCGAACTCCCGCAGCCGGTCGGCGGCCTCGCTGTAGAGGACGCCGCCGCCCGCGATGATCACCGGACGGGTGGCCGACCTGATCAGCTCGGCGGCCCTGGCCACGGCGGCGCGCTCGGGCCGGTGCCGGGGGACGTGCCAGACCCGGCGCTCGAACAGCTCGTCCGGCCAGTCCCACGCCTCGGCCTGGACGTCCTGGGGCAGCGCGAGGGTCACCGCGCCGGTCTCGGCCGGGTCGGTGAGCACGCGCATGGCCGCCAGCAGCGCCGAGGGGAGCTGCTCGGGACGGTTGACGCGATCCCAGAAGCGGGAGACGGGCTTGAAGCAGTCGTTGACCGACACGTCGTACGAGCGCGGGTCCTCCAGCTCCTGGAGCACCGGGTTGGCGACGCGGGTGGAGAACACGTCGCCGGGCAGGAGCAGCACGGGCAGCCGGTTGATGGTCGCCCCGGCCGCACCCGTGATCATGTTGGTGGCGCCGGGCCCGATCGAGGTGGTGCAGGCCAGCGTGGACATCCGGTTGGCGGCGCGGGCGTAGGCGGCGGCCGTGTGGACCATCGCCTGCTCGTTGCGGCTGAGCCGGTAGGGCAGGTCCTCGGCGGAGGTGGCCAGCGCCTGGCCGAGCCCGGCGACGTTGCCGTGGCCGAAGATGCCGAGGCAGCCGCCGAACAGCCGGTGCTCGGCGCCGTCACGCTCGCTCCACTGGGCGGCCAGGAAGCGCACGACCGCCTGGGCGACGGTGAGGCGCGTCATCGCCCGCCCCCGAACGGCAGGCGCGGGTCGATCGCCTGGTCCTGCCAGGTGGCGCGGATCCAGGCGTGGCGTGGGTCGTCGCAGAAGGCCATGCTCCGCTCCTCGGCCGGTCCGGCCAGCACGTTGAGGTAGTACAGGTCGTAGCCGGGGGCCGCCATCGACGGGCCGTGGTAGCCGTAGGGCACGAGCACCACGTCACCGGACGACACCTCGGCGAGGGTGTCGACGCGGCCCCGCTCGGAGGAGTAGACCCGCTGGTAGCCCTGCCCGTCGCCGGCCACCTCGAAGTAGTAGACCTCCTCCAGCACGGCCTCCTCCGCGCCGGGCGTGTCGTGCTTGTGCGGGGGATAGGACGACCAGTTGCCGCCGGGGGTGAGCACCTCGACGGCCACGAGCTTGTCGCAGGCGAAGACGCCGGGCGCGCAGAAGTTGTTGACCTGGCGGCTGGCCTGGCCCGCGCCGCGCAGCTCGACCGGCACCTCGGCGGCGGGCACGTACCGGGGCTCCAGCGCGCGGGTGGCGCGGGCGGACGGCAGCGCGATCCGGCCCCGGCCCTCCAGCGTCACCTCCGACCCGATCGGGAGGTAGGCGAAGTCGGTCGGGCCGTCGAAGACCGACTCGCGCCCGTCGAGCCGCCACACGGCCTCGGGCGAGCCGGAGGGGGCGCACCGCACGGTGCAGGAGCCCGCCAGAGGCAGGACGATCATCTCCTCGCCGCCCGTGGCGAACGACACCGGTCCGTCTCCCAGCTCGACCACCCGCAGCCCCGAGTAGGTCCACCCGGCCAGCTCCGGGGTGATCTCCACCGACCAGGGCCCGCCGGCGGCCTTGCCGTACGGAAGGTATGTCATGGGCCAACCTCTCGAATCAGCGCGGCCGCACCGTCCACGGCCGTGGCGACGTCGTCGTCCGGAGGGTAGAGCAGGGCGCGGCCGATCACGAGGCCCCGCACGCCGGGCAGGCGCAGCGCGCGCCCCCAGTCGGCGTAGGCGGCGTCGATGTCCGGCGGGTCGCCGCCGAGCAGCAGCGCGGGCAGCGTGGTGGCGTCCATGACCCGCTCCATGTCCGCGACCGCGGGGATCTTCAGCCAGGTGTAGGCGGAGGTGACGCCGAGGGCCTGGGCGACGCTGACGGCCCGGATCACCGCCTCGGGCGACAGGTCGTTGCGCAGTGGCCCGCCGCCGGGGCGTCCCGACCAGAACGGCTCGACCATGGCGACGAGCTGGCGGCGGGCCAGGTCGCTGATGGCGGCGGCGCACGACTCCAGGGTGGTGACGGTCGCGGGGTCGTCGGGGTCGATGCGGCACAGCATCTTGCCGCCGTCGAGCCGCATGGCGTCGATGGAGGCCGCGTCGTACCCGGTGAACCGGTCGTCGGCCTCGAACACCGCCCCCTGGATCCCGCCCCGGTTCATGGAGCCGAAGGCCAGCTTGCCTTCGAGCGCGCCGAGCAGGAGCAGGTCCTCCAGGATGTCGGGGGAGGCGAGGATGCCGTCCACGCCGGGCCGGGACAGGGCGGTGCACAGCCGGTCGAGCAGGTCGGTCCGGCTGGCCATCGCCAGCGGCCGGTCGCGGACGGCCAGCGCGCCGCGGGCGGGGTGGTCGGCGGCGATGACGAGCAGCCGCTCGCCCTCGGCGGGCAGCCCGCGCCGGCGTCGCCGGGCCGCGGCCCGCGCGATCTCTCCCGGCCGGGTGGCCCGGACGCGGGTCAGGTGCTCGTAGGCGGAGCGGGGGGGCAGGGTCACGTCGCTCATAGCAGGGCCAGCACCTCGTCCGTGGTCGGCATGGCGTCGGCGCAGGCCAGGCGGGCGGCCACGTACGCGCCGGCGGCGTTGGCGAAGCGGACCGCGCGTTCCAGCGGCCAGCCCCGGATCAGTCCCAGGCACAGCGCCCCGCCGAAGGCGTCGCCGGCGCCGATGCCGTTGACCACCTCGACCTTGACCGGCTCCACCACGGCCCGCTCGTCGGCGGAGCGGGCGAGCACGCCCTCGGGGCCCATCTTCACCACGGCGACCCGCATCCCGGCGTCGAGCAGCGCCTGCGCGGCGGCCTCCGGGTCGCGGGTGCCGACGGCGTTCTCGACCTCGTCGAGGTTGCCGACGGCCACATTGGCGTGGGGCAGCATCTCGCGCACGCCCCGCCGGGCCGCCTCGGGCGACTCCCAGAGCACGGGCCGGTAGTCGAGGTCGAACACGGTCCATCCGGAACGGCGGGCGGCCAGCGCGGCGGCGTGGGCCGAGCGGCTCGGCTCCTGGCTCAGGCCGGTGGCGGTGAACCAGAACACCGTGGCGTCGCGGATCGCGTCCAGGTCCAGCGACTCGGGCGTCAGCCGGAGGTCGGGTGGATGCTCGCCCCGGTAGAAGTAGATCGGGAAGTCATCGGGCGGGAAGATCTCGCAGAACGTGACGGGTGTCGGCGCCCCCTCGACCGTGGCCACGTACGCGTCGTCCACGCCGAAGCCGCGGATCGCCCGCCGGACGTAGGCGCCGAAGGGATCGGCCCCCGTGGCGGTGATCACCGCGGAGCGCAGGCCGTGCCGGGCCGCCGCCACGGCGACGTTCGTCGGGCTGCCGCCCAGGAACTTGCCGAAGCTCTCGACGCGGTCCAGGCCCACGCCTGTCTGCAGGGGATAGACGTCGACGCCGCAGCGGCCGATCGTGATCAGGTCGAACAACGCACCTCCAGAGGGTCCAGCTCCCCATCATGGCCTATTGTCCTGACATGCAGATGTCTGTTTCGTCCTGCATTCTGCCAGTCCGAATCCCCGCTGGGTAGGTGGCCACGGCCGTTCGGCCCGGAGTGACCGCTGTCGTCACCGATCGGCAAGGCCCTCCCCGGAGTACTGTGGGCACATCCCTGAAATATAGCCAAACCTTTACGTCATCTAGATGTCATGACATATTGGCGTGGGCCCCGTTACGGATGGGTCTGAGGGTTCGGAGGGTTTCCATGGGATTGCGGAGAAGATCCGTGAGTGTCGTCGCGGTCCTGGCCGCGTCCGGGCTGACGCTCACCGCGTGCGGCGGGTCGTCCGGTGACGGAGGCGGCGGCGGGACGATCGAGCTGACGATCGCCCAGAACGCCATCGCGGGCGGCAAGAACGCGCGAGCGGCCGAGTTCGTGGCCGACTGGGTGATCCCCAAGTTCGAGGCCGCGCAGAAGGCCAAGGGCAAGGATGTCAAGGTCAAGTTCGTCCCCAGCGGTGTCGACGACGAGCAGTACAAGACCAAGCTCTCCCTCGACCTGAAGTCCGGCAAGGGCGCCGACGTGATCGACATCGACGGCATCTGGGCCGGCGAGTTCGCCGAGGCCGGCTACATCAAGCCGCTGTCCGAGCTGGCCGGCCCCGAGGCCGACTCCTGGGAGGGCTGGGCCCAGATCCCCGAGTCCGTCCAGGGCCTGGCCACCTACAACGGCAAGAAGTACGCGCTGCCCATCGGCACCGACGGCCGCGTGCTCTACTTCAGCAAGCCGCTCTTCCAGAAGGCGGGACTGCCCGCCGACTGGCAGCCGAAGAGCTGGCAGGAGATCCTCGACACCGGCGCCAAGCTCAAGGCGGCCGGCGTGCCCGTGCCGATCCAGATCAACGCCGGCACCGCGATGGGCGAGGCCACCACCATGCAGGGCGTGCTGCCGCTGCTGGCCGGAGCGGGCGCCGAGATCCAGAAGGACGGCAAGTGGGCCGGCGCCTCCCAGCCGGTCAAGGACGTCCTGGGCCTCTACCAGAAGATCTACGGCGGCAGCGGCCTCGGCGACCCGCGGCTCCAGCAGGAGGCCAAGGGCCGCGACAAGTCGTTCCAGCAGTTCGCCGAGGGCAAGATCGGCATCCTGCTGGAGGGCGACTACTTCTGGCGCGGCGTCGTCAACCCCAAGGACGGCGTGGCCAAGATGGCCGACCGTGACCAGAGCGTCGGCTACGCCATGATCCCCGCCATCGAGCCCGGCAAGGGCATCCGCGGCCAGGACTTCGTCAGCATGTCCGGCGGCGCCCTGCGCACGGTCAACCCCAACAGCAAGCACCCGAAGGAGGCCTTCGAGCTGCTGGCCTTCACGCTCTCGCCCGAGGCGCTGAAGGAGGAGACCAAGAACGGCAACGTGCGCATCACCCCGCGCACGGACGTCAACAAGGAGATCCTGGCCGGCGAGCCGCTGCTGACGTTCATCTCGGAGAAGGTGCTGCCGCTGACGGCCTACCGGCCGCCGGTCGCGGTCTACCCGCAGGTGTCGGTGGCGCTCCAGGAGGCGACCGCGGCCGTGGTCGGCGGCAAGACGCCGGACGAGGCGGCCACGGCCTACCAGCAGAAGCTCGAAGGACTCGTCGGTGGCGCAGGCAACATCGCCTCCTGACCTCACGCGGGAGACCGCGGACCCCACGGCCCGCCGCTACAGCGTCGACGCGGCGGGCCTGGGCCGGTGGCGCGCGGGAGCCTTCGCGGCCCCCGCGCTGCTCCTCATCGCGATCTTCCTGGTCTTCCCCGCGCTGTGGGTGCTCTACCTCGGCCTGACCGACTACCGGCTGACCGGAGCCGCCGCCGCCGACCCCAAGGTCGTCGGATTCGACAACTTCCTGTCGGCGCTGGGCGAGCCCACCTTCTGGAACTCCACCTGGCTGACCGTCCAGTTCGTGCTCGGATCGGCGGTCATCGGGCAGGTCGGGCTCGGGTTCACGATCGCCTGGCTGCTGCGCGACAGGCGCGGGCCGCTCAAGCGGATCGTCGAGGGCCTGGTCATCCTGGCCTGGATCCTGCCGAGCGCGGTCGTGTCGTTCCTGTGGGTCGCGCTGCTCGACGCCGACGGCGGCACGCTCAACGCGCTGCTCGGCACCGGCGACTACGCCTGGCTGCTCGAACACCCCATGCTGTCGATCATCGTGTTCAACACCTGGCGCGGCACCGCGTTCTCGATGATGCTGTACGGCGCCGCCCTCGGGAACGTGCCGCCCTCGCACCTGGAGAGCGCCCGCCTGGCCGGGGCCTCCGGCTGGCAGCAGCTCCGCGACGTGGTCTTCCCCCACATCAAGGGGCACATCCTCACCAACCTGCTGCTGATCAGCCTCTGGACGTTCAACGACTTCACCCCGTTCATGATCACCGCGGGCGGGCCCGACGGGAAGAGCGAGGTGCTGGCCGTCCACGTGTACAAGGTCGCCCTGCAGAGCGGCCAGCTCGGTTACGGCGCCGCGGTCTCCACGGTCATCCTGCTGATCAACCTGGTCGTGGCGGTGTTCTACCTGCGCCTGCTCAGGAGCAAGAAATGACCCGGTTCGTGCTGGGCCGGATCGGCTTCTCCACCCTGATCGCGGTCCTGCTGGCCTTCTTCACGATCCCGCTGCTGTGGCTCGCGTCGGCCCCGCTGACCAGCGACCCCAGCTACGAGGTCCGCATGCCGGACTTCACCTTCGACAACTTCCAGGCCATCCTGGAGCACCCGTACGCGCTGCCGTCGCTGTACAACTCGCTGCTGCTGTCGATCGGCACGGCGCTGCTCGTGGTGGCCCTGGCGGCGCTGGCCGCCTACGCGCTCAGCCGCGTGCGCCTGCCCGGCCGCGACGCGCTGCTCTACGCGCTGCTGCTGCTGTCGTCGATCATCACGGGCACGGCCGCGATGGTGCCGCTGTTCCAGCTCGCCGTCGAGCTCGGCCTCATCGACTCGCAGCTCGGGCTGATCCTCATCCTCAGCGGCGGCCTGCTGCCCGCGGCGATCTTCATGCTCAAGGACTTCATGGACTCCACGCCGAAGTCCTACGAGGAGTCGGCCCGGGTCTTCGGCGCCTCCCCGCTGCAGATCGTGGCGCACGTGGTCGTCCCCCTGGTACGGCCCGGCCTGGCGACGATCGCGGTGTGGGCCGTGGCCAACGTGTGGGGCAACTTCCTCATGCCGTACCTGCTGCTCAGCGACGTCGAGAAGCAGCCCGCCGCGGTGATCATGTACACCCTCTACACCGAGGGCGGCCAGGCCAACCTGCGGCTGCTGTCCACCTTCGGCCTGCTCTACTCGGTGCCCGTGGTGCTCATGTACCTGTTCGTCAGCAAGAAGTACGGCTTCCGGTTCCACGGAGGGATCAAGCGGTAATGGCGGCAATCGAACTGCGAAGGCTGACCAAGGTCTACCCGGGCGGCGTGAAGGCGCTCGACGCGCTCGACCTGGTCATCCCCGACGGCGAGTTCTTCGCGCTGCTCGGTCCCTCCGGCTGCGGCAAGACCACGCTGCTGCGCACCATCGCCGGGCTGGAGACCGCCACCGGCGGCGCGGTCGTCATCGGCGATCGCGACGTGACCTCCGTGCAGCCCGGCGGGCGCGACATCGCCATGGTCTTCCAGGACTACGCGCTGTTCCCGCACATGGACGTCACCGACAACGTCGCCTACCCGCTGCGCATCAAGAAGGTCGCCAAGGCCGAGCGCCACCGCAGGGCCGGCGAGGTCGCGGCCCGGCTCGGCCTGGAGCACCTGATGGACCGGCGGCCCGGCCAGCTCTCCGGCGGCCAGCAGCAGCGCGTCGCGCTGGCCCGCGTCATGGCGACGCAGGCGCAGGCGTTCCTCTTCGACGAGCCGCTGTCGAACCTCGACGCCCGGCTGCGCCTGGAGGCCCGCACGTTCCTCAAGAAGCTCCAGCGCGAGCTGGGCGTCACCACCGTCTTCGTCACCCACGACCAGGCCGAGGCGCTGGCCATGGCCGACCGGATGGCGGTCATGGAGGCGGGTGTGATCCGGCAGATCGGCACCCCGGCCGAGGTGTTCCAGCGGCCGGCCAACACGTTCGTCGCCGGATTCATCGGCTCCACCCCCATGAACCTGCTCGACGCCGTCGTGCGCGGTGACACGCTGGAGGTGGCCGGCAGCGCGGTCCCGGTCCCCGACTCGGCGGCCGGACTGCTCGCCGACGGGGAGAAGGTCGTCTACGGCGTGCGCCCCGAGTACAACGCCTACGCGCCCAAGCCGGCCGAGGGCTCGTCGGAGGGCGCGCTGGCCGGGAAGGTGGTGATCGTGGAGAACCTCGGCGCGTCCCACCTGGTGACGCTCGACGTCAACGACGTCACCGTGCAGGCCGTCGTGCCCGAGGGCAGCGAGCCGGCCGTCGGCGACGACGGCTTCGCCGCGCCGCGCCGCGACCGGGCGCTGGTCTACCGCGACGGGGAGCTGGTGACCCGATGACGGTGTTCCAGGGCCGCTGGACCCTCGACGACCGGTTGGAGAGCATCCTGCGGGAGGTGCCGTTCGAGGTGCCCTCCGAGACGGCGGCGGTGACCGTGCGGCTGTCCTACGACCGGTCCCAGGGCGTGCTCGACCTCGGCTGCGGCAGCCCGGCCGGGTTCCGCGGCTGGTCGGGCGGCGCCCGCGACACGTACACGATCACCGAGGGCTGGGCGACGCCCGGCTACCTGCCCGGCCCGGTCGAGCCGGGCACGTGGCACGTGTGGCTGCGGCTGCACCGCGTCCCGCCCCAGGGCATCGACTACACGCTGGAGATCACCACGGCCGACGCGGCGCCGTCGGCCCCGCTCGCCGAGGAGCCGCCCGCCGCCGAGCGCCCGCCGCGCCGCGACATCCCCGCCGTGGACGGCCTGCGCTGGTACGCCGGCGACTTCCACAGCCACACCGTCCACAGCGACGGCGCCCTGACGATCGGCGAGCTGGCCGCGCTCGCCCGCGGCCGCGGCCTCGACTTCCTCACCGTGACCGACCACAACACGGTCAGCCACCACCCCGAGCTGGCCGCCCGCGACCGGGGCATCACGCTGCTGCCCGGCCAGGAGGTCACCACCGACCGCGGCCACGCCAACGTCTTCGGCGACGTCGGCTGGGTCGACTTCCGCGAGCCCGCCGACTCCTGGGCCGAGCACGCCGAGCGCGAGGGCGGCCTGATGTCGATCAACCATCCGCTCGGCGGCGACTGCGCCTGGCTCCTGCCGATCACCCGCCGGCCGCGGATCGCCGAGGTCTGGAGCTCCGGCTGGTGGGACCGCCGCTGGGGCGCGCCGCTGGCCTGGGCGGACGCCTGGCGCGACGACGTGGTCGCGATCGGCGGCAGCGACTTCCACCGGCCCGGCAACGACGGCCTGCCGGGCGCGCCGACGACGTGGGTGCTGGCCGAGGACACGAGCACGGTGCTGGAGGGCGTGCGCGCCGGGCGCACCGCCGTGTCCACGGGCCCCGACGGGCCGCTGCTGCTCCGGCTCGGCGACGAGCTGCTCGCCCTGGACGCCGACGGCCTCGTCCTGGTCCGCCCGGACGGCGCCCGGCTGGTCGTCCGCGGCGCCCGCGCGCTCCTGCCCGCCGCCGGGGGGCGGCACCGGCTGGAAACCTACGAGAACGAGGTGATGGCACTGTGCGAGTGAAGGTTGCTAATGCGCCGGTCAGCTTCGGCGTGTTCGAGCTGGCCACCGAGGCGCCGCCGTTGAGTGCCGACGAGATGGTCCGCGCGCTGGCCGACGCCGGTTACGAGGGCATCGACTCCGGGCCGATCGGTTACCTCGGCACCGGGTCCGGGCTGAGCGATCGGCTGGCCGGCAACGGATTGCTGCTCGCGGGCGGTTGGGTGGACCTGAGGTACGGCGACGCGGCGGCGTACGAGGCGGGACTGCCCGCGCTGGAGGCCGCGCTCGACGTCTTCGCCGCCGCGCCCTACGCGCCCGAGGGATTCGCGCCGCGCCCCACACTGGCGTGCTCGGGATCGCCCGAGCGGTTCGCGCGCCCGGGTGGGAGCGTTCCAGGGATGGCGGCGTCCGAGTGGGCGGGATACGCCGCCCGCGTGCAGGAGGCGGCCGACCGGTGCCGCGAGCGCGGGCTGGAGCCCGCGTTCCACCACCACCTCGGCACCTACGTCGAGACCCCCGAGGACGTGGAGCGGCTGCTGGAGCTGACCGACGTGCAGCTCTGCCTCGACACCGGCCACCTGCTGCTGGCGGGGGGAGACCCGGTGACGGCGCTGCGCGACTGGGCGAGCCGGGTCGGGCACGTGCACATCAAGGACGGCGACACCAAGATCCAGGCCCGGGCCCTGGCCGACGGCGCCGACCTGCGCGAGCTCATGGGACGCGGCGGGTTCGCCCCGCTCGGCGAGGGCGAGCTGGACCTGCCCGCCGTCGTGCGCACCCTCGACGAGATCGACTACACGGGGTGGATCGTCATCGAGCAGGACACCCTGCCGGGACGCCGCACCGTCGCCCAGAACATCGCGGACCAGGCGGCCAACCGCCAGAAGCTGAAGGACTTGGGGATTTGAGAATTGCGCTGGTCGGGTGCGGGGCCGTCACGCAGGCGGTGTACGCGCCGCTGCTGTCGAGGCGCCGCGACCTGTTCGAGGTGACCGCCGTGTGCGACCTGTCGCCCGCGCTGGCCGCCGCCGTCGGCGACCGCCTGGGCGTCACCGCCCGCCACACCTCGCTGGACGACATGCTCGCCGCGGGCGGGTTCGAGGCCGTGGTCATGCTCGCCTCGGGATCCCACGGCGAGCCGGTGCGGCGGGCCCTGGAGGCGGGCCACGCCGTGCTGTGCGAGAAGCCGCTGGCGCTGACCCGGGCCGAGGTCGCCGCGCTGCCCGAGGGACGCCTCATGGTCGGCTACATGAAGCAGTACGACCCGGCCGTGCGCCGGGCCGAGCGACTGCTGGCCGAGCTGGGCGGCCCCGAGGCCGTCCGGTCGGTCGAGGTGACCGTGCTGCACCCGAGCGCCGGATCGCAGCTCGCCTTCGCGAGCCTGACCCGGGCCGCCGACGTCGACCCCGGGCTGCTCGGCTCGCTGCGCGCGGCCGAGGACGAGCTCGTCTCCCGTGCCCTCGGCGCGGACGCCCCCGAGGCCGTCCGCGCGCTGTACGGCGTGGCCCTCGGCTCCATCTGCCACGACCTGTCGCTGCTGCGCCGCTTCACCGGCTCCCCGGCCGAGATCTCCCACGTCGAGACCTGGGGACCGGCCCCGGGATCCGTCGAGATCGCCGGCACGCTCCCGGCCGCCGGGCGGTTCTCCATCCGCTGGCACTACCTGGAGGACTACCCCGCCTACCGGGAGACCGTGGCGATCCACCACGACGCCGGCACCCTGGAGCTGGCCTTCCCCGCCCCGTACCTGGTCAACGCGCCCACCGTGCTCACCGTCGTCACGCCGGGCGCAGACCCCGGCGGCGAGGGACGCACCGAGTGGCGCGAGGTGACCGAGGCGTTCGAGACGCAGCTCGCCGCCTTCCACGCCTACGTCACCGAGGGGGAGCCGCCGCTGACCGGCGCGGCCGGCGCCCTGGAGGACATCGTCACGGCCCAGCGGATCGCCGCCCGCTACGCCGTGCAGCACGGCCTGCCGATCGGAGGGGAAGCAGCGTGACGAGCCCGCACGAGATCGTCGTGGTCCCGCACACCCACTGGGACCGCGAGTGGTACGAGCCGTTCCAGCGCTTCCGGCTGCGGCTGGTGGCGCTGCTGGACGAGGTGCTCGACACGATGGAGCGCGAGCCGGGCTACCACTTCACCCTCGACGGGCAGCTCGCCTGCGTCGACGACTACCTGGAGGTCCGGCCCGAGCAGCGCGACCGCATCGCGGCGCTGGTCGAGTCGGGACGGCTCGCGGTCGGCCCGTGGCAGATCCTGCTCGACGAGTTCCTGTGCTCCGGCGAGAACATCATCCGCAACCTGGAGCTCGGCATGGACCGGGCCGACAAGCTCGGCGGGGCGATGCCGGTGGGCTACCTGCCGGACATGTTCGGCCACACGGCCCAGATGCCGCAGATCCTGCGCAAGGCCGGCCTCCTGCACGCCTGCGTCTACCGCGGGGTGCCGTCGTCCGTGGTGACCGACGCCTTCGCGTGGGTGGCGCCGGACGGCACCGCGGTCCGCGCCCAGTACCTGCCCATCGGCGGCTACGGCAACGGCGCCCACCTGTTCGAGGACCCGGCGCAGACGAAGGAGCGGGCCGCCGTCTTCACCCGCCGCATGCGCGAGTGGCACGGGCCCGAGGGCGCGCTGCTCGCGATGTACGGCACCGACCACTCGGCGCCGGTGCGCGGCCTGCCCGCCATGGTGGCCGCGATCGGGGCCCGCATGGACACCCTGTCCGGCTACATCACCGCGTACGGGGACGGCGGGTCCGTCGAGGGCCTGCCCCGCGTGCGGGGCGAGCTGCGCTCCCACGCCCGCGCCAACATCCTGCCCGGCGTCATCTCGGTCCGCGCCCACGTCAAGCAGGCCATGAGCCGCGCCGAGCGCATGGTCGAGCGCTACGCCGAGCCGCTGGCCACGCTCTGGGGCGAGGAGTGGCCCGGCCGCTTCCTCGACATGGCCTGGTGGCGGCTCGTCGACGCCAGCGGCCACGACTCCGTCACCGGCTGCGGCGTGGACGAGACCGCCCAGCAGGTCGCCGCGCGCATCGCCGAGGCCGAGCACCTGGGGCACGCCGTCCGCGACATGGTGACCGCCCGGCTGGCCGCCGCGGTCCCCGCCGGAGGGGTGCTCGTCGTCAACCCCACGCCCGTCACCCGGCGCGGCGTCGTCCGCCTGGACGTGGCCGGGCACGACCCGCTGGTGGACGCCACCGGCGCGCCGGTCCCGGTCCAGCCGCTGGAGTACGCGCCCACGCTGCTGCTCGACGAGGAGATGGACCCGGCCACGGCGCTGACCTTCGTCCACGGGACCGAGCTGTACGGGCAGCACATCAGCGGCTGGTCGGTCGAGGACGGGGTGCTGACCTTCGAGGTGGCCAGGGAGCCGAGCGCCGCCTTCGACGTGGCCGAGGTGCGGGGCGCGGTCGAGGGAGTGACGCGGGTCCGCATCGTCGCCGAGCCCCGGCGCACCGTCGCCGCCCTGGTGGAGGTGCCGCCGCTCGGCCACACGAGCCTGCGCCCGGCGTCGCGCGCCGCCGAGCACGCCCCCGCCGCCGGACCCGTGGCGGGACCGTTCGCCATGCGGGCCGCGGCCAACGGCTCCGCCCTCGTGGGGTCGTCCGAAGGGGTGCGCGCCGACGGGCGGGTGCTGGACAACGGCCTGCTCCGCGTCGAGGTGGCCCAGGACGGGACCCTCACCCTGACCTCCGCCTCCGGCGTCACGCTCACGGGCGCGGCCCGCGTCGTGGACGGCGGCGACGTCGGCGACAGCTACAACCACGCGCCTCCGGCCCGCGACCACGTCGTCTCCGCCCCCGAGTCGGTCGAGGTCGCCCCGGTCTGCTCCGGTCCGCTCGTCGCCGCCCTGGACGTGCGCCGCGCGTACCGGTGGCCGGCCGCCGGCGCGGGCATCGAGGGCACGCCCGCCCTCCCCGCGCCCGCCCGGACCGAGGCCACCGAGGAGATCGTCGTGGACACCCGCGTCGAGCTGCGGGTCGGCGAGCCGTTCGTGCGGCTGCGGGTGGAGTTCGACAACCGCTGCGCCGACCACCGGGTCCGGCTGCACGTGCCGCTCCCGGAATCGGCGTCCGTCTCGCACGCCGAGGGGCAGTTCGCGGTCGTCACCCGCGGCCTGACCGCCGAGGGCGGCTGCGGCGAGGAGCCGCTGCCCACCTTCCCGGCCTCCTCGTGGGTGGCCGCCGGGGGAGTGGCGGCGCTGCTGGAGCACGTCACGGAGTACGAGCTGGTCGACGGGAGCGCCTGGGGCGGAACCGTGGACGGCGAGGGGACGGAGCTGGCGCTGACCCTCCTGCGCTCCATCGGCTACCTGTCGCGCAACCGCCACGCCCTGCGCCCCGAGCCGGCCGGTCCGCAGCTCCCGACCCCGGCCGCCCAGTCGCGCGGGCCGCGCTCGCTCACGCTGGCGCTCATGCCGTACGAGGACGGATGGGCGGCGGTGCCGCCGGCGGCGGAGGTCTTCCGGCACGACCTGCTGCCGGTGCCCGGCACAGGTGACCCGTCGCTTCCCCTGCCTCCGGCGGCCGAGGGCCTGTCGGTCACGGGCGACGGCGTGGTGATGAGCTCCCTCCGGGTCCGCGACGACTGGAAGGAGCTGCGGGTCGTGGCGCTCTCGCCGGAGCCGGTGGAGGCGGAGGTGCGGGGCTCGTTCACCCGTGCCCGGCACGCCGACCTGCGCGGCCGTCCCGGCGAGCCGATCGCGGTCACGGACGGCGCCCTCCGCCTGCCCCTGGGCCCCTGGGAGATCGCCACGATCCAGCTCGCCGACTGAGCGAAGCAGTCGAGGACGGTCAGGCGCCGAGGCGCCGCCGGGCCTCGGCGAGGGCGGCGCGCGCGTCGTCCTCGTCCGCCCGTGGCAGCCCGAGCGCCAGGGCCCGCCGCAGGTCGGCGACGGCCCCCTCGTGGTCGCGCAGCGCGATCCGGACCCGCCCGCGCCCGTGCAGGGCGCGGGCGGCGTCGCGGTCGAGGTCCAGCGCGTCGTTGTAGACGGCCTCGGCGTTCGCCGGCGAGCCGGCCCGCCACAGCGCGTACGCGAGAGTGGTGCGGGCCGGGACGTCGCCCGGCAGCCGCGACACCGCCTGGCGTCCCAGCTCGACGGCCTCGTCGGCGTTGCCCATCGACAGGCACACCTCCGCGAGCGCCGTGAGGACCCGGACCGTGGCCAGGGTGTCCTGCTGGCTCTCGAACTCCGAACGGGCCGCGGTCAGGGTCTCGCGCGCCGACTCCAGGTCGCCCTCGACCCGGGCCACCTCCCCCTGGAAGGCCAGCAGGTTCGCGAACTGCCACTCGTCGCCCTGCTCCAGCGACCGCCTGGCCGCGGCCTCGGCGAAGCGGCGGGCCGAGACGAAGTTCCCCTCGCCGAGCGCGGCCTCGGCCGCGGTGCGGAAGTCGGCGGAGGAGCGGGCCGGTGACGCCTCCTGACCGGATGGCGGCACGCCGTCGCCCGGACCGCCTGACGCGCGCACGGCCTCCACCAGCCGCTCCTGGGCGAGCTGGTACCACAGGCTGCCGGCGCGCTGCTCCTCGGTGAGGACGTGCCGGGCCACCAGCGCGTCCACGACCGCGTTGGGCAGCTCGGCGGTCTGCGAGAGCCCCCGGTAGGCGGTGCCGCGGGTGCCGCGCTCGGTGACGAACGTGGCCCGGATCCACGCCCGGAGGGCGCCCTCCGGCCAGTTCGTCTCCACGCTCACGTCCCGTACCGCCCGGTCGAAGTAGGCGGCCAGCACGCCCGAGAGGTCGCCGAGCCGGGCCAGGCTCTCCGCGGTGACCGTCTCCTCGCCGGGGGCCAGGCCCGCCCACAGGGCCGAGCACGCGAGCTGCAGCTCGAACGGCGCCACCCGGTCGCCGACCAGCTCCACCGACTCGCCGAGCCGGTCGGTGTAGACGGTCGTGCGCAGCCGCTCGACCAGCCGCTCGGCCACGCCCGGGGCGTAGCGGCGGCCGGCGCGCCCGGCCGGGCCCGTCATGGCGGACCGCGCGGCGTCCGGGGTCAGGCCCTCCAGCCGCAGGTACGTGAACGGCTGCGGCGACAGCACGCCCTCGTAGCCGCTCAGCGCGGCGAGCTGGTCGTCGCGGACCACGAGCAGCAGGTTCAGCGGCAGTTCGCGCAGCGCCCGCGCCAGCTCGCCGACCAGCCGCTCCCGCTCGGCCAGCCGCTCGGGGAACACGGTGAACAGCTCCTCGAAGTGGTCGATCGCCCCGAGGATCCGGTACGGCCGCCGGTGGTCGGCGACGTCGCCGAGCACCGCGGTGAGCGGCCGCCCGGGGTCGGGACTCCGCCCGGCCGGGGTCCAGCTGCTGAGCAGCGTGAACCGGTGTCCTCCCGGCCCGGACGCGCGGGCCAGCGGCCAGGTCGCCTGGTGGACCAGGCGGCCCACGGGCAGCACCGCGGTGTGCCGCGGCGCGCCGCCGCCGGCCGGGGCGTCCGGCGCCTCGCCGGAGAGCAGCGGCAGGACGCCCGCGTGCAGCAGCGACGTCTTCCCCACGGCTGCGGCGCCGTGGAGCACCACGACCCGCTCCGACAGCCAGGCGTCCCGGACCAGGCGCGCCTCCCGCGACCGGCCGAAGAACAGGGGCGCCTCGGCGCGGCGGAAGGGCCGCGGGCCCACGTACGGCTCCTGGACCGGGAGCGGGCCGCCGTTCACGGCCCGTCCCGCAGCCCGGCGGCGAGCTTGTCGTTGAACGAGCGCGGGGTCTCCCACAGCACGCGGATGCGCCGGCTCTCGAAGTGGCGTTCGAGGTAGCGGCGCTCCTCGACCGGGTGGTCGTCCGGGTTGAGCTGGATGCTGACGTGCTCGCGCAACTGCGTGCCGCCGAGGCCGTGCAGCAGCGTCCTGAACAGCACGTGGAACGTCCAGTCGCGCAGGCCGTACCCGACGAACAGCAGCGCCTTGGTGCGCAGCGCGGCGCGGACGGAGGACGGCAGCAGGGTCATCGGCCGCCCGCCCGGCGACAGCGCGGGCGACACTCCGGTGTGCCGGCCGTCCTGGGTGAGCCGCACCAGGAAGTCGAGGTAGTCGTCCTCCAGCAGGACGATCGAGCGCGGCTCCTCGTGGTGACCGTGCAGGTGGAAGACCAGCGGACGGTCGGGGGACGGGACGTAGTCGGGTTCACGGAAGGGACTCCCGGTCCAGTCGTCGGCGGAGGCGGCGTACCAGGGGCACAGATCCCAGGCCGGACGTTTGCGCGCCCGCTGCAGCGCCAGGAACATGAAGTCGTCGTAGTTCGTGGTCACGTACAGCGGTAGAGGGTAACGCGCCAGCACGGCGTGCACCTGGTATTGGTCGGTTCCGTCGGGCGGCGCGGCCCCGGCGAACTCCTCCTCGACGAACACGCGCTTGGTGCGGGTGGCGTCCCGGTACGTCATCGTCGCCGCGTACTGCATCACGCGCGCCAGGTCACCCGAGTCGGGGAACGGGTAGCCGATCTTGGACGCCCACTTGCGGGCCAGCTCGCCGCCGAGCGGGAGGCGTTCGGCGCTCGCCCCCGCCCCGAGGAAGGGGACGCAGTCTCCGTGGACGAGGTCCCCGACGAGCAGCTTCCAGGCGTCCTCGTTGTCGCGATCGGCGCCCCCAGAGTGCACATGCCACCGCCTTTCGATATGGGCGGCCTGGGGTGCTCAACCCTTCTGAGGGTCCATGAAAGGGGAGTTTCCGTCAATAGGCATAACGGTCCCCTTCGGTGAAGAGAAAATGCCGGATATATACCGGTCTGACATTCGCTTTCGCCCGAGAATAACGGCCCGCTTTATGCGAGACCCGGCGGGACGTCCGTCATACGATGGACCCGCGCTGAATGCGGCGACCGCGCCGCACCACGCGCACGACGACGAACGGCGGTGACCGTGATGGAGGACGTGGCACGGCCGGAGCGGCGCGTCACGCTCTGGGGCCGCGAGATCCCCTTCCGCAACCGCTACTTCACCGGGCGCGAGCGGGAGCTGGCCGAGCTGCGCGCCCGCCTGGCCGAGAGCTCCACCGCCCTGGTCGGGCAGCCGCCGCAGCCGGTCTACGGCATGGGCGGCATCGGCAAGACGGAGATCGCCGCCGAGTACGCCCACCGGCACAGCGCCGAGTACGACCTCGTCTGGTGGATCCGGGCCGAGCAGGAGGAGACCATCATCAACGCGCTCGTCGCGCTGGGCAGGAAGACGGCCCTGCCCGGGTTCCGCGCCGACGACCGCGACTACTCCGCCCGGCTGGTGCTCGGAGCCCTGGCCGGCCGCGAGCCCTACCGGCACTGGCTGCTGATCTACGACAACGCCGAGAGCGCCGCGGCCGTCCAGAACTACCTGCCCGCGGGCGGCGGGCACGTCATCATCACCTCACGCGACCGCCACTGGCGGCGGGCCATGAACCTCGACGGCATCGAGGTGACCGAGTTCGACCCGGAGGAGACCATCGCCTTCCTCCGCCGCCGGGTCGACGCCCTGGCCGGCCCGGACTCGTCCCCGGCGGCCGAGTCCACGCTCGACGCCGCCGCCGAGCTGGCCCGCGAGCTCGGCAACCTGCCGCTGGCCGCCGAGCACGCCGCCGCCTACCTCAACGAGACCGGCACCGGCGTCGCCGAGTACCTCGACCTGTTCCGGCGCAACGCCCACACACTGCTGGCCAGCGCGGTCGACATCAAGTACCCGCAGTCGGTCGCCACCACCTGGAGCGTGTCGCGCTCGCGCATCTCCGACGAGGCCGACGCGCTGTTCAAGCTGCTGGCCGGCCTGTCGGCCGAGCCCATCTCCGAGGAACTGCTCGTGCAGCCCGCCGTCACCCACGGCCTGCCCGAGCCGCTCGACAGGGTGCTCTCCTCGGTGACCACGTTCCGGCGCGCCGCCCGCGAGCTCGGCCGCTACTCCCTGCTCAAGCTCGACGGCGTGCGCAACGTGGTGCAGCTCCACCGGGTCGTGCAGGCGGTCACCAAGGACCGCATGGCGCGCGAGGACCCCGAGGCGGCGCGGCGCTTCCGGGAGGCCGCCCACCTGCTGCTGGCCGCCTCCGACCCCGGCTCCACCGAGCGCGAGGGCAACGACCAGATCTACCAGCGCTCCCTCCAGCACCTGGTGCCCTCGGGCGCGGTCGAGTCGGCCGACCCGAGGGTGCGCCGGCTCGTCATCAACCAGGTGGAGCAGCTCTACCGGCGCGGCGGCCACCAGGAGAGCCTGCGGCTCGGCGAGCCGGCACTGGAGCTGTGGCGCGGCCGGTTCGGCGTCGACGACAAGCAGACCCTGGCCCTGGCCGTGCAGGTGAGCAACGCGCTGCGGTTCTCGGGGCGCTGGGAGGAGTCCCTGCGGCTGCAGATCGACACCCTGGAACGCCTGCGCGCCCGCTTCGGCGAGGAGGACCCCGTCTACCTCGGCTGCGCCCGGGTGCACGGCGTGGGGCTGCGCCTGCTCGGCCGGTACGCCGACGCGCTGCGCAACGACCTGGAGCTGCTGCCGATCTTCGAGCGGGAGTTCCGCGCCGACCACCCGCACACGATCCGCATCCGCAGCAACGTCGCGGTGAGCCTGCGCTGCCTCGGCCGCTTCGAGGAGGCGCTGCGCCACGACGAGGAGAGCCTCGCCGAGCGGCTGCGCATCTTCGGCCCCGTCGAGCACCCGACGCTCAGCTCGGAGTTCGGCCTGTCGCGCGACCTGCGCGGGCTGGGCCGCTACGAGGACTCCCTCGACCTCATCCGAAAGATCAACAACGTGCTCGACCGCAGGGACAGCCCGTGGAACCAGTTCCGGCTGCTGGTCGCCATCGACTTCGGCGTAGCGCTGCGCAGGGCCGGCTTCTACGAGGACGCCTTCGCGCAGGGCCGCAAGGCGCTGGGCCTGCACCAGTCGATCCTGGGCGTGGAGCACCGGCAGACCCTCCAGTCGGCCACCAACCTCATCAACGACCACCGCCTGCACGAGGACCTCGCCGGAGCCCAGCGGCTGGGCGAGGAGACCGTGCTCGGGCTGGAGAAGGTGGCCGGCGTCGACCACCCCAACACGCTCGCGGCCTGCGCCAACCTGGCCATCGTGCTGCGGGTGCGCAACAACCCGGGCGGCGCGCGGCGGCTCGACGAGCGGGCCGTGGAGGGCCTGCGGGCGGTCGTCGGCGACACGCACATCAACACCCTGATCGCGACGCACAACCTGGCCAGCGACCTCGCGGCGCTGGGCGAGGTGCGCGAGGCGCGGCGGCTGGGCGAGGCGGTGCTGGAGCAGAGCCTCGCCCTGCACGGGCCGGGCCACCCCAACACGCTCGCGGCCATGGCCAACCTGTCGCTCGACCGCAACGCCGACGGCGACCCGGAAGCGGCGCGCCGGCTGCGGGAGGAGATGCTCGACGGCTACCGGTGCTCGCCGCTGCCCGACCACCCCGACGCGCGCCTTGCGGCCCAGTACGGCCGGGTCAACCTGGGCATCGAGCCGATGAACGACTGACGCCCCACGGCGGGTGCGCTCAGAGGGTGTAGCCGGGGTTGGCGCGCAGCCAGCGGGCGCGGTGCTCGGCGCCGCGCCGCCCGGCCAGCTCCTCCGCCGACGCCGACAGCCGCTCGCGCAGCCACGGTTCGAGCCGGGCGCGCAGGCCCGCCACCAGGGTCTCGCCCGCGGCCGTCAGGGAGCCCGACTCCGCCGCCCGGCGCAGCGCCTCGGCGGTGATCGCGCGCCGGTGGGCGTACTCCGTCTCGGCGCGCTCGCGCAGCTCCGGCGGCCCGCAGGCGTGCTCGGTGCGCCAGAAGGCGGTGATCGCCATGCTGGCGTAGCAGCCCTGCAGCAGCGCGCCGAGCGGGCGCGGGTCCGAGCGCCACGGGGCGTACCAGCGCCGCGGGTCGTTCGCGTCGGTGAGCGGCACCACGTCCTCGACCGCGCCCAGCACGAGGTGGCGGATCTCGTGCACGAGGCTCTCGGCCAGCGTCACCGCGTCGGGCGGCGGGGAGAGCGCGATCGCCCCGTACGCCCATCCCGACGTGGCGCTGGCGGGCTTGCCTCCCGGCCGGGACGCGAGCGGCACCAGCGTGGTGAAACCGGCGGCGATCGCCTCGGCGACGAGGCGGTGCCGCCCGGTCAGCATCCGCCAGGCGACGCGCATCGCCGGCCGCCACGGCCCGGGCTCCGCCGCGCCGCGCGGGCCGTAGCCGGACAGGTACGGGTCGCCGGCCTCCAGCCTGACGGCCAGGGCCAGCCCGTCCGCCTCGGCCCGCAGCCAGGGCAGGCCCCGCCACCCGTTCCCCACGTACGTGCCGAGGCCGGGGACGTACGTGCCGGGCGTCAGCTCCGGCCGCCGCCCCGCGCGGATCGCCGCCCCGGCCGTGAAGGCGGCGAGATACGCCAGGTCGGGCGGCTGCCGACGGCGCAGCAGCCGCAGCGACTCGACCGCCCAGCACCCCACCTGCGGCAGCACCAGCAGCTCCGCCATGACCTCGGGGGCCGTCTCCTGCAGCTCGGTCAGCGTCCGGAAGGGCGCGGACGCGCCGTCGCCGTCCCCGCGCCCGGCCACGCCGCGGCGGACCGCCTCGATCAGCACCTGGTTGCGCGTGAGCTGGACGGCGCGCAGGATCCGCATGTCCCGCGGGGTGGGGTCGCCCGCGGCCAGGTCCCGTACGAGGTGCTCGACGTCCGCCGGGGCGAGGCTCAACGCGCGCGCCGGGCGGCGCCGTGGTTGGCGTCCTCCTGCCAGAGCCGGTCCCACGGGCCCGCCTGCCCGACCACCCTCCCCACCACGGCGTCGAGGGTCGGCTCGTCCAGCCCGGTCAGTTGGCGCAGGGTCATACCGGTCAGCTCGGAAAGTCCGCTGCCAACCACGTGAGCCGGTTCCGCCATAGGAATCCTTCCTCGCCCGCTGCGGTGATGATACGTCGCACTGTTGGCGGAAATAAATCCACATAATGCGGCGGGCATTCCTAATATTTCCGGCACTTGTGGAATGGACTTTTTGTCACTGGTCGTGGAGGCCGAGCCGGCGGGCGGCCTGGATGGCGAGCCATACCTCGGCGAAAGCCGCGCTCGACGAAAGGTCGCGACCGGTCAGCGCGGCGAAGCGGCGCAGCCGGTAGGCCAGTGTGTTGGGGTGGACGTGCAGCGCCGCGGCCGCCTCCTCCGTCCGGCGGTTGCGCTCCATCCACGTGCGCACCGACGTGACGAGCCGCGAGTCGTGCGCCTCGTCGTAGGCCAGCACCTCGCCCAGCACGTGCCGCACCAGGGCGTGCAGCGTGGCCGGGTCGTCGGGCAGCCAGCGGCCCGTCGTGTCGTCGCCGTAGCGCACCAGCGGCCGGCCCGACTCGGCGGCGCGGGCCGCCGCCCAGCCCGCCTCGCGCAGCGCCACCCGCAGCGACTCGCCCGGCGGGAACGGCCGGCTCATCCCGCACGCGGCGCCCGGCACGCCCGCCACGGCCTCGGCCAGCGTGGGCGGCCCGAGCACGTAGTGGTCGCCGCCGCGCCGCAGCAGCAGGTGGGCGTGGTCGTCGAGGGCCCGCCGCAGCGCGTCGTCCGGCGCGTCGCGCACCACCAGCAGCACCGCCTCCTCCTCCATCGGCATCCCGAGCCGGGCCAGGCGGCGGCGCGCCGCGGGCGGGTCGAGGACGTCCTGGAGCAGCTCGGCCAGCGTCTCGGCGCCCTCGCGGCGGATCGTCTCGCGCTCGTGGCGGGCCATGGCGACCTGGAGCGCGGCCACGGTGGCGACGTGCTGGACGACGGCCAGGCCCGCCGGCCGGGCGCCCTCCCGCTCGAAGGCCACGAGGAACCCCGCCGGGCCGCCCGGCGCGGGCACCGGCAGCACGAAACCGCCCGGGATCGTGGGCGGCGCCTCCGGCTGCTCCGGCAGCACACCGGCCGGAGGCGCCGGCACGCCGGGCAGCAGCGGCCGTCCCTGCGGGGTGCACAGGTACACGTCGTAGCCCGACAGCCGCTCCAGCCGGCGGAACAGCGTGGCCGTGTCCAGGTCCTCCGCGGCCAGCCACCGCAGCGCACCGAACACCTGGAGCTGCGCGCCGAGCCGGTGCCGGGCGTCCTCCTGCACGGCCGCGGCCACCTCCTGCGCGATGGCGATGAACGGCACGGCCAGCGGCACCTCCAGGATCGGCATGCCCCGCTCCTCGGCCGCCTCGAACAGCGACGGGTGCAGCGGCGGCACGTGGAGCTGGGCCGACAGCGCCAGGGCCGACACGCCGGCGTCGTCCAGCCGCTCCAGGTAGGCGCGCTGCCCGGCGGCCGAGCGCGGCACGCCGACGCCCGTTGTCATGATCACCTCGGCGCCGAGCAGCCACGGCGTCGGGTCCTCCAGCTCACTGACGTGCGCCCACGACACCGACCGCCCGAGCCCCGCCTCGCCGGCCAGCAGCCGGAGCTGGAGGGCGGGCGAGCGCAGCAGGTCCTCCACCGTCACCTTGTGGTCCGCCACAACACACACCGTAGTACTTCGTCGTGGGACCAATTGCCGCAGGTCAGCGCCTTGCCGAAGACTGCGGGAATGAACGAAGCCCCCATCGGCCCCGTCGACTCCAGCCGCGTTCCGCGCTTCGCCGGGCCCGCCACGTTCGCCCGGCTGCCCCGCCTCGACCAGGTCGGCACGGCCGACGTCGCGGTGGTGGGCGTGCCGTTCGACAGCGGCGTGTCCTACCGGCCCGGGGCGCGGTTCGGCCCGTCGGCCGTCCGGGAGGCGTCGCGGCTGCTCCGGCCGTACCACCCGGGGCTGGACGTGTCGCCGTTCGAGCGCGTCCAGGTCGCCGACGCCGGTGACATCGCCGCCAACCCGTTCGACATCCGCGAGGCGATCGAGGACATCGAGGCCGCCGCGAGCGGCATCGACGCGCGGCTCGTCACGATCGGCGGCGACCACACGATCGCCCTGCCGCTGCTGCGCGCGGTGGCCCGCCGGCACGGACCGGTGGCGTTGCTGCACTTCGACGCCCACCTCGACACGTGGGACACCTACTTCGGCGCCGAGTACACGCACGGCACCCCCTTCAGGCGGGCCGTCGAGGAGGGCATCCTCGACACCGAGGCGATCGGCCATGTGGGCATCCGCGGCCCGCTGTACGGGCGCAAGGACCTGGAGGAGGACCGCCGGCTCGGGTTCGGCGTGGTGACCGCCGCCGACGTGCTGCGCCGGGGCGTCGACGAGGTGACCGACGCCCTGCGGCAGCGCATCGGCGAGCGCCCCCTGTACGTCTCGGTGGACATCGACGTGCTCGACCCCGCGCACGCCCCCGGCACGGGCACCCCGGAGGCGGGCGGGCTGACCAGCCGCGAGCTGCTGGAGATCCTGCGCGGCCTGGCCGGCTGCCACCTGGTCGGCGCGGACGTCGTGGAGGTCGCCCCCGCCTACGACCACGCCGAGATCACCTCCGTCGCCGCCTCCCACGTCGCCTACGACCTCGTCAGCCTCCTCGCCCTGCAGGAGAAGCCATGAGCAGCAACGCCCCCATCACCGAGATCGAGACCCACGGCGTCGAGCGCATCCCCGACGCCGACCGCACCGCCCGCCCCCTCGACCTGTTCCGGGTGGCCTTCGGCGGCGCGAACACCTTCGCCACCTGCGTCCTCGGCGCGTTCCCCATCCTGTTCGGCCTGTCGTTCTGGCAGGGCCTGGCCGCGACCCTGCTCGGCCTGCTGGTGGGCGCGCTGATCCTGGCGCCGCTGTCGCTGTTCGGGCCGCTCAACGGCACCAACAACGCCGTCTCCTCCTCCGCCCACCTCGGCGTGCACGGGCGGGTCGTCGGCTCGTTCCTGTCGCTGCTGACCGCCGTGGCGTTCTTCTCCATCTCCGTGTGGTCGTCGGGCGACGCGCTCGTCGGCGGCGCGCACCGCCTGGCCGGCCTGCCGGACACCGATCTCAGCTACGGCGTGGCGTACGCGCTGTTCGCCGGGCTGGTGCTCGTCGTGTGCGTCTACGGCTTCCGGTTCATGCTGTTGGTCAACAAGATCGCGGTGGCGGCGGCGTCGCTGCTGTTCGTCCTCGGCGTGATCGCGTTCGCGGGCGACTTCGACCCGTCCTACCCGGGCACGCTCGCGGCCGGAGACCCGCTGTTCTGGCCGTCGTTCATCGGCGCCGCCCTGATCGTGCTGTCGAACCCGGTGTCGTTCGGCGCGTTCCTCGGCGACTGGTCGCGCTACATCCCGGCCTCGACGCCGCGCTCGCGGGTCATGGCCGCGGCGTTCCTGTCGCAGGTCGCCACGATCCTGCCGTTCCTGTTCGGCCTGACCACGGCCTCGATCATCGCGGCCAGGGCCGCGCAGTACGTGGACCCGGCCGCGCCCAACTACGTGGGCGGCCTGCTGGCCATCGCGCCGACCTGGTACTTCGTGCCGGTCTGCCTGCTTGCCCTGATCGGCGGCATGTCCACGGGCACGACGTCTCTTTACGGGACCGGCCTGGACTTCTCCAGCGTCTTCCCGCGCTTCTCCCGGGTGCAGGCGACGGTGTTCATCGGCACCCTGTCGATCGCGTTCATCTTCCTCGGCCGCTTCGCCGCCAACCTCACGCAGAGCATCTCGACGTTCGCCACGCTCATCATCACCTGCACTGCGCCCTGGATGGTCATCATGACGCTCGGGTACGTCACCCGGCGCGGCTGGTACGACCCCGACGCCCTCCAGGTGTTCAACCGGCGCCAGCGCGGCGGCCGCTACTGGTTCACCCACGGCTGGAACTGGCGCGGCATGACGGCCTGGCTGGCCGCGGCGGCGGTGGCGCTGCTGTTCGTCAACCTGCCGGGCCAGTTCGTCGGCCCGCTGGGCGGCCTGGCCGGCGGGGTGGACGTCTCGCTGCCGCTCGGCCTGGCTGTGGCGGCCGTGCTCTACCTGGCGCTGCTCGCGCTGTTCCCCGAGCCGCGCGAGGTGTACGGCCCGGAGGGGCCGCGCCTGGTGCGGGCCGTGGACACGCCGGTCCCGCCGATCGTGGGGGCGACGGCCGAGCAGCCCGTGTGACGATGACGCCATGACCACCGAACTCGTGGACCTGTCGGTGCCGATCGCCACCGGGATGCCGGTCTACCCCGGCGATCCCGAGGTGGCGGTCGGCCCGGCCCTCACGGCGGCGCGGGACGGCGTGAACGTGCTGGCGCTGCACCTGGGCTCCCAGTCGGGCACCCACGTGGACGCGCCCTTCCACATCGACGACGCGCTGCCCACGCTGGACGAGCTGCCGCTGGAGCGCTTCGCCGGCCCGGCCGTCGTGGTGGACGCCCGGGGCCGGGAGCCGCGCTCCGCGATCGGGGCGGAGGCGTTCGCGGCGGTCCCGGCCGGCGGGGTCCCGCCGATCGTGCTGGTGGCCACGGGCTGGTCGGCGCACTGGGGGACCGGGGCGTACGCGGCGCACCCGTACCTGACGGAGGAGGCGGCGCGGCTGCTGGTGGACCGGGGCGTGCGGACGGTCGGGATCGACGCGCTCAGCGTGGACCCGAGCGGTCAGGCCGGGCCCGCGGAGGACTTCCCGGCGCACCGGGTGCTGTGCGGCGCGCACGCCGTCATCGCCGAGAACCTCACCGGCCTCGACCGGGTGCTGGCCGCTCAGGCGGCGGGCCGCCCGGTGGAGGCGTGGCTGCTGCCGCTGCGGCTCCCCGGCGCCGACGGCGCGCCGGTGAGAGCGGTGGCACGCCTGGGGCCGGTGTGACCTGAGGTCAGCGGGTGCCCCAGGAATACGTCTGCTTCCGGAGTTTCAGATAGACGAACGACTCCGTCGCGCGTACTGCCGGAATTGCACGGATTTTGCTAAGAATGTCCAAAAGATGACCATCGCCCTCGCAGACCACTTCGACGATCACGTCGAAGGAGCCCGCGGTGAGCACGACATAGTCGATCTCGTCGATGGCGGCGAGCTCGTCGGCGACCGACTCCAGGTCGCCCTCGATGTTCACGCCGATCATCGCCTGGCGCGGGAAGCCCAGCGTCAGCGGGTCGGTCACCGCGACGATCTGCATGACCCCCGCGTCCTGCAGGCGCTGCACCCGCTGGCGGACGGCCGCCTCGGACAGGCCGACGGCCTTGCCGATCGCCGCGTAGGGCATGCGCCCGTCGGCCTGGAGCTGCTCGATGATCCGCTTGGACAGGTCGTCGAGCGTGAACTGTCCGGGCGCCGTGTCACTGCCGCGGCGGGCGCGTGGCGGGGTCGTCATCGCGAGCGGTCCTCCTAGCGGCGCGCGTTACGGGCGCGTTCCCGGTCCATTGCCGTCCTGGTGCGACATGTTGTCAGTTCTCGACGCCCTGTCAAGCGAATTCGTAGCAATTTGGTATCTTCGCCACGAAATCCCTTGTCCAGATGCACACGCTCTGTAAGAGTCGCGGCATCTCAGCCACCTCACCAGGAGGTCATCACCTTGACCACCCGTCTGCAGAACTTCATCAACGGTGAGTTCGTGGACGCCAAGAGCGGCCGATTCTCCGACATCATCGACCCGTGCACCGGCGAGGCCTACCTTCAGGCCCCGATCTCCGGCGCCGAGGACATCGACGCTGCCTACGCCGCCGCGGCTGCCGCTTTCGCGTCATGGGGCCGGACCACCCCGGGCGAGCGGGCGAACCTGCTGCTCAAGGTCGCCGACGCGATCGACGCGCGGGCCGACGAGATCAACGAGGCGGAGTGCCGCAACACCGGCAAGCCCCGAGCCCGCATGGCCGAGGACGAGACGCCGGTCGCCGCCGACCACTTCCGGTTCTTCGCGGGCGCCGCGCGCACGCTGGAGGGACCGACCGCCGGCGAGTTCCTGGCCGACCACACCAGCGTCATCCGGCACGAGCCCATCGGCGTCATCGGCCAGGTCACCCCCTGGAACTACCCGATGATGATGGCCGTCTGGAAGATCGCCCCGGCGCTGGCCGCGGGCAACACCATCGTCCTCAAGCCGTCCGACACCACGCCGGCCTCCACGCTCAAGCTCGCCGAGATCCTCGGCGAGGTGCTGCCCGCCGGCGTCTTCAACGTCGTCACCGGCGACCGGGAGACCGGCGCGCTGGTCGTCGGCCACCCGACCGCCGCGATGGTCGCCATCACCGGCTCCGTCGGCGCCGGCATGTCGGTGGCCAGGAGCGCCGCCGACGACCTCAAGCGCGTCCACCTGGAGCTCGGCGGCAAGGCGCCCGTCGTGGTCTTCGAGGACGTCAAGGACCTGGCCAAGGCCGCCGCGGACATCGCGACCGCCGGCCTGTACAACGCCGGCCAGGACTGCACCGCGGCCTGCCGCGTGCTCGTGCAGGAGAGTGTCCACGACGAGTTCGTGGCCGCCCTCACCGAGGCCGCCGCCGGCACCGTCACCGGCGACCTGTCCGACGAGGACGCCCTGTACGGCCCGCTCAACAACGAGAGCCAGCTCGCCAAGGTGCAGGGCTTCGTCGAGCGCGTCCCGGCGCACGCCAAGGTGCTCACCGGCGGTCACCGCGTCGGCGACAAGGGCTACTTCTTCGCCCCGACGATCGTCGACGGCCTCCGGCAGGACGACGAGATGGTGCAGAACGAGGTGTTCGGCCCCGTCATCACCGTCCAGACGTTCACCGACGAGGCGGACGCCCTGGCCAAGGCCAACGACGTCAAGTACGGCCTGAGCAGCTCGGTGTGGACCTCGGACCACGGCCGCGCCATGCGCATGTCCAACCGGCTCGACTTCGGCGTGGTGTGGGTCAACACCCACATCCCCTTCGTGTCGGAGATGCCGCACGGCGGCTTCAAGCACTCCGGCTACGGCAAGGACCTCTCGGTGTTCGGTCTGCACGACTACACGAGGGTCAAGCACGTCATGCACTACATCGGCGAATAGCACGCAAGGACAGATCCTGGACATGGCCGAGCTGAACAGGGCCGAGCTGAACGCGATCGAACTCGACGGCGTCGTCAAGGAGTACCTCTCGCACGGCGAGGTCGTCCAGGCGGTGAAGGGCGTCACGCTCGACATCGCCGAAGGGGAGTTCTTCTCCCTGCTCGGCCCGTCCGGCTGCGGCAAGACCACGACCATGCGCATGATCGCCGGCTTCGAGGAGCCGTCGCGGGGCGTGGTCAGGCTGCACGGGGCCGACGTCACGAACGTCCCGCCGAACAAGCGCGACATCAACATGGTCTTCCAGTCGTACGCGCTGTTCCCGCACATGAACGTGTGGGACAACGTGGCGTTCGGTCTCAAGCAGCGCCGCACCCCGCAGGAGGAGATCCGGCGGCGGGTCGGCGAGATGCTGGAGATCGTGGACCTGGCCGGCCGGGAGAAGCGCCGGCCGCGCGAGATGTCGGGCGGCCAGCAGCAGCGGGTCGCGCTGGCCCGCGCCCTGGTCAACCGGCCCCGGGCGCTGCTGCTGGACGAGCCGCTCGGCGCGCTCGACCTCAAGCTGCGCCAGGCCATGCAGATCGAGCTCAAGCGCATCCAGCGCGAGGTCGGCATCACGTTCGTGTACGTGACGCACGACCAGAGCGAGGCGCTCACCATGAGCGACCGGATCGCCGTCATGAACGACGGGCTGGTCGAGCAGCTCGGCGGGCCCAGGGAGATCTACGAGAAGCCGGCGAGCGCGTTCGTCGCCGGCTTCATCGGCACCTCCAACCTGCTCACCGGCGTCGCCGCCGGCGGGGTGCTGGAGCTCGGCGGTGGCCGGGTGCTCGTGCCCGGGCGGGACGGCGAGGTCACCGTGACCGTCCGGCCGGAGAAGATCACCATCTCGCTGGACAAGCCGGACGGCGAGGTGAGCGTGGTGCCGGGGACCGTCGGCGAGGTCGTCTACCTCGGCACCTACAACAGCTACGCCGTGCGCCTCGGGGACGGGACCGAGGTCACGGTGTTCCAGCAGAACGCGCACGACGCGACGACCACGGCGGAGCGGGGGGACCCGGTCTGGCTGTCGTGGCCGGCGCAGCACTCTTACGCGATTGGAAGTCGAAGCACCCCATGAGCCACCTGCACGACCCCGCCTTCCTGCGGGGCATGACCCAGCCGCGTACCCGTCGCGAGGCCTTCCGCATCGCCGGCCTGTCCGCCGCCGGCCTCGCCCTGGCCGCCTGCGGCGTCCAGGGGCAGAAGGCGGCGCCGCCGAAGGCCGACGCGGTCAAGGACTACTGGTCGAAGCAGACCAAGCACGGCCGCGTCGTGTTCGCCAACTGGCCCGAGTACATGCCCGAGGACCAGGCGCCGCTGAAGAAGTTCCAGAGCGAGACCGGGATCTCCTACCAGTACAAGGAGGTCATCCAGGAGAACGCGGAGTTCTTCGGCAAGGCCGACCCGGTGCTGCGGGCCGGGCAGTCGCTCGGCTACGACATCGTGGTCATGACCAACGGCGTCCAGCTCCAGCACATGATCCAGCTCGGCTACTGCGTCGCCCTCGACCACTCCAAGCTGCCGAACTTCGCGGCCAACGCCGGCGCGACGTACAAGAACCGCGCCTACGACCCGGGCAGCACCTACACCGTCCCGTACACCTCGGGCGTGACCGGGATCGCGTACAACACCAAGTACGTCAAGGACGACATCACCAGCATCGAGGCGCTGTTCGACCCCAAGTACAAGGGCCGGGTCGGGATGATGGGCGACGCCCAGGAGATCGCCAACTTCGGCATGATCGCCCTCGGCGTCAACCCGGAGAAGTCGACCGAGGCCGACTGGAAGAAGGCCGGCGAGAAGCTCAAGGCGCAGCGCGACGCCGGGATCGTGCGCAAGTACTACGACCAGTCCTACATCGACGCCGTGTCCAAGGGCGACATCTGGGTGACCATGGCCTGGTCCGGCGACGTGTTCCAGCGCCAGCTCGCCGGTGAGCCCGTCAAGTTCGTGGTGCCCGAGGAGGGCGGCACGATCTGGACCGACAACATGCTCATCCCCAAGGGCGCCGCCAACCCCGTCGACGCGCTCATGCTCATGGACTACCTCTACCAGCCGGTGGTCGCCGCCGAGCTGGACGAGTTCATCCAGTACGTCACCCCGGTGCCCGGCGTCCAGGACATCCTCAAGGAGAAGGCCGCCAAGGCCACCGGCGAGGACAAGGAGGCGCTGGAGCAGATGGTGGCCAGCCCGCTGATGTTCCCCTCGGAGGCGGACTACGCCAAGCTGCACACCTACACCACGCTCACCACGCAGCAGGAGCAGGTGTTCAACCCGATCTTCCAGTCGATCACCCAGGCGTAGACGATGAAGCGGCTGACTCCCTACCTGCTCGCGCTGCCGAGCTGGATGTGGCTGGCGGTCTTCCTCGTGGTGCCGCTGGCCGCGATGGCCTCGGTGTCGCTGCAGACCGGCAACGCCATCGACGGCTTCGCGATGACGTTCAGCTTCTCCAACTACGCCGACGCGCTGGGCAGGTACAGCACCCAGCTCGTACGGTCCCTCTGGTACGGCGGGCTCGCCACGGTCGCGATGCTCGTCATCGGCTACCCGGTGGCGTACTGGATCGCCTTCAAGGGGGGCAGCCGCAAGTCCGTCTATCTGTTCCTGCTGCTGCTGCCGTTCTTCGTGTCGTTCGTGCTGCGGACCATCTCGTGGGGGTTCCTGCTGGCCGACGACGGCGTCCTGTTCGGCACGCTGAAGGGCTGGGGGCTGCTGCCCGCCGACTTCCACGTGCTGGCCACCACGGTCGCCGTGGTCGGCGGGCTGACCTACAACTTCCTGCCGTTCATGATCCTGCCGATCTACGTGGCGCTGGAGCGGGTGGACCCGCGGGTCGTCGAGGCGGCCTACGACCTGTACGCCTCCAGGACGGCGGCCTTCCGGCGGGTGGTGCTGCCGCTGTCGCTGCCCGGGGTGTTCGCCGGGGTGCTCATGACGTTCGTGCCCGCCACGGCCGACCCGGTCAACGCCCAGGTGCTCGGCGGCACCGGCAACACCATGATCGGCAACATCATCCAGACCGAGTACCTGACCAACCTCAACTACCCGACGGCCTCGGCGCTGTCGTTCACGCTCATGGCCGTGCTGCTCATCGGGATCTTCATCTACGCCCGCGCGCTCGGCACCGAGAACGTCCTTGAGGCGGCCGCCCGATGAGCGCCACGACCCTGACCCGCCGCCCGCGCGGGCGGCTCGGCGACCGCCTGCTGCACGCCTACACCTGGCTGATCATCGTCTGGCTGTCGTCGCCGATCGCCGTGATGATCCTGTTCGGGTTCAACGACAAGAAGAGCAAGTCGAACACGAGCTGGCAGGGCTTCACGCTGCGCTGGTACCAGCAGCTGTTCGACATCTCCGACCTCACCACGGCGCTGAAGAACTCGCTGACCGTCGCGGTGGCCAGCACGCTCATCACCGTGGTCATCGGCACCATGCTGGGCCTCGCGCTCGGCCGCCACCGCTTCCGCGGGCGCGGGGTGACGAACTTCCTCGTCTTCGCCGCCATCTCCACGCCCGAGCTGGTCATGGGCGCGTCGCTGCTGTCGCTGTTCGTCTCCGCCAACCTGCCGCGCGACGCCTTGACGATCATCATCGCGCACGTGCTGTTCTCGCTGTCCTTCGTCACCGTCACCGTGCGGGCCCGGGTCATCACCCTGGACCCGTCGCTGGAGGAGGCGGCCAGGGACCTCGGCGCCACCGCCTGGGGCACGTTCCGGCAGGTGACGCTCCCGGCCGTGCTGCCCGGCGTGCTCTCGGGCGGCATGCTGGCCTTCGCGCTGTCGATCGACGACTATGTGGTGACCAGCTTCGTCAACGGCTCCACCGTCACCTTCCCGCTGTGGATCATCGGGTCGGTCAAGACGGGCATCCCGCCCCAGGTCAACGTCATGGGAACGTTGATCTTCGGGATCGGCGTGCTGATCGCGGTCGCCAACGCGGTCGCGGCACGGCGCCGCCGCACCTAGCACCTTCTCACCAGGCTTCCCCCCGCGGCCCCGCGGGGGGTTCGGCATACCCGGCGACGTCCGGGCGACGGCAAAGAACAGGGAGGCGAGATCGGATGCCGGCGGGGGGAACCCGCGCGTGATCACCTCATTGAAGATCCCGCAATTTTCATAGAACACTGACTTTCGTAGGGAAGTGGGATTTGTGGATCCGCTGAAGGCGCTTGCTGACGCGGAGCGCAAGCCGTACTGGCTGGACACTCCGGCCAGACCCGAGCCGCAGCCGCGGCTCTTCGGACACACGAGCGCCGACCTGGTCGTCGTCGGCGGAGGCTTCTCGGGGCTGTGGACCGCCCTGATGGCCAAGGAACGCGACCCCGGGCAGGACGTCGTCCTGCTGGAGGGGCGCCGGATCGGCTGGGCGGCATCCGGCCGCAACGGCGGGTTCTGCATGGCGACCCTCACCCATGGCCTGCCCAACGGGCTGGAACGCTGGCCGGACGAGATCGCCCGGCTCGAACACCTGGGTGTGGAGAACCTCGACGAGATCGAGGAGACCCTGGCGCGTTACGGCATCGACTGCGCCTTCGAGCGCACCGGCGAGCTGAACGTCGCCACCGAGCCCTGGCAACTGGAGGGCCTGAACGAGCACCTCGACATCATCGGCGACCTCGGCCTCGACTACGTGCCCATGGACCGCGACCAGGTGCGGGCCGAGCTCGACTCGCCCACCTACCTGGGCGGCCTGTGGGACCGCAGGGGCTGCGCCATGCTCGACCCCGCCCGGCTGGCGTGGGGGCTGCGCGAGGCGTGCCTGCGGCTCGGCGTGCGCGTGTACGAGCGCAGCCCGGTCCGCTCGCTGCACGACGACGGCGTCACGCTCAGCCTGCGCACCCCGCACGGGGTCGCCGCCGGCAGGAGGGTGGCGCTGGGCACCGGGGTGTTCCCGCCGCTGCTGCGGCGGCTCAAGCACTTCGTCGTCCCGGTCTACGACTACGCGCTGATGACCGAGCCGCTGACCCCGGCCCAGCTCGGCGCCCTCGGCTGGGGCAACCGGCAGGGCGTCGGCGACTCGGCCAACCGGTTCCACTACTACCGGCTCACCGCGGACAACCGGATCCTCTGGGGCGGCTACGACGCCGTCTACTACAACGGGGGTCTGGTCAAGCCGGAGTACGACCAGCGCGACGAGACGTTCGCCACGCTGGCGCGGCACTTCTTCACCACGTTCCCGCAGCTCGACGGGGTGCGTTTCACGCACCGCTGGGGCGGCGTGATCGACACGTGCAGCCGGTTCAGCGCCTTCTACGGGCAGGCGCACGGCGGGCGGCTGGCCTACGCGGCCGGCTACACCGGCATGGGCGTGGGCGCCACCCGCTTCGGCGCCAACGTGATGCTGGACCTGCTGTCGGGCGAGCGCACGCAGCGGACCGAGCTGCGCATGGTCAAGGAGAAGCCGGTGCCGTTCCCACCGGAGCCGGTGCGGTCGGGGGTGATCCAGTTCACCCGCTGGTCGATCGCCCAGGCCGACCGGCACGAGGGGCGGCGCAACCTGTGGCTGCGCGCCCTCGACCGGATGGGGCTCGGCTTCGACTCCTGACCCCGGTGTGACGACACCCGCGGGCCGCCCGGGAACCACCGGCGGCCCGCACATCCCGGGGTCTTCTGCCTCTCCCCTGGAGGGGTGGCCTGTGCGGGCCGCAAGGAGTGGTCGGCGGCCCGCACACTAGGGGCATGAGGATCGAGTTTGCGGTCGACGACGTCACGCTGGTCGGTGAGCTGAGGGTGCCCGAGGCCGAGGGGCCGCGTCCGGGGCTGGTGCTCACCGGCCCGTTCACCGGCGTGCGCGACCAGGTCACGGGCCTGTACGCGGAACGGCTGACCAGCCTCGGGTACGTCACGCTGGCCTTCGACCACCGCACCTGGGGCGAGTCGGGCGGCCTGCCGCGCCGGCACGAGGACCCGCAGGGCAAGCTGCACGACCTGCGGGCCGCGGTGTCGGTGCTGCGGTCGCGGCCGGAGGTGGACGGGGAGCGGATCGGGGCCGTGGGCATCTGCCTCGGCGCCGGATATGCCCTGAAATTTGCGGCTTTCGAGCCTCGGGTGAAGGTCTTCGCCGGGATCGCCGGGGCGTACAACAACCCGTACACGATGCGTTCCGGCATGGACTACCAGGCGGCGCTGGCCGGCCTGGGGGAGACGCTGGAGCGGCAGGATCTCGGCGGCCCCGTCGAGTACCTCCCGGCGGTCGCGCCGGAGGGCGAGGCCGCCATGCCGGGCGACGAGCCGTACGCCTACTACGGCACCGAACGCGGGGCCTCGCCGCACTGGGCCAACGAGGTGACCCGGGCCAGCCTGCGCGAGCTGATCACCGTGGACAACATGATGGGCGCCGACTTCCTGTCGCCCAAGCCCGCGCTGATCGTCCACGGGGTGGTGGACCGGTTCTGCTCGCCGGAGGGCGCCGAGGAGGCGTACCGGAGGCTGGACGAGCCGAAGCGGCTCGTGTGGCTGGACGCCAAGCGTCACATCGACCTCTACGACCAGGAGCCCTACGTGACGCAGGCCGTCGAGGCCACCGCCACGTTCCTCGACGCCCACCTCTGACTCCCCGGCGCCCGCCCTCATCAGCTCCTGGCAGGTGTGACGAAGCGGGCGCGCGGGGAGAAGTGCGGCTAGACCCCCGCCGAACGTCAGGGGGTTGGGCGCGTGCGCGTGATGTGGTGTGCGGCGATGCTGCTGCTCGGGCCGGCGACGATCGCCGGGTGCGGGGAGCAGGAGGTCACGAACCTGCCGCCGGTGGTCGAGCAGGCGGGCGAACGGGTCCGGGCCGCCCGCTGCCGGTTCGCCGTCCCGGATCCGGTGGCCGGCGCCGCCGCCCGCGCCGCGCTGGAGGCGGATCTGCGGCGTTACGCGGCCGGACGGCCCGGCCGGGTGGTGTTCGCCGCCCGCGACCTGGCCACGGGCGTACGACTCGGCCGGGACGAGCACCGGCACGACATGATCACGGCCAGCGGCGCCAAGGTGGACATCCTGACCGCGCTGATGCTGCTCCGCTCGACCCTCGACGCCGCCGAGCAGGACCTCGCCTCCCGCATGATCAGGGAGAGCGACAACGTCGCCGCCGACGCGCTGTGGTGGCGGGTCGGCGCGGGCGAGGGCATGAGCGCCTTCTACCGCCGGCTCGGCCTGGCCGAGACCGCGCCGGGGCCCGGCCGGTACTGGGGCGGCACGACCACCAGCCCGGCCGACCGGCTGCGCCTGCTCGCGGTCCTCGCGAACGGCGGCAAGGGCCTCACCCCGGCGGACCGGCAGCTCGTCCTCGGCCTGATGGCCCATGTGCAGGCCGACCAGGCCTGGGGGGTCAGCGCCGCCGCCCGGCCGGGCGACCGCGTGGCGCTCAAGAACGGCTGGACGCCCCGGCCGTTCATCCACAACACCTGGGCCGTCACCAGCTACGGCCGCATCACCGGGCCGGGCCGCGACCTGCTCCTGTCGGTGCAGACCGACGAGCAGGCCGGGGAGGGGCAGGGCATCGAGACGATCGAGGGACTGGCCCGGATGATCGGCCGGCGGCTGTCCGACCTCACCCCGGTCCGCACCCTGTCCTGCCCGGCCGGCGCCGCCCCCTGAACCCCCGCTGCCGAGCCACCCCACGCGGCCACGATCCGCACCGGCGCTCCCGGCCCCGCCCCGCCTCGCCACGAATCCGCCTCTACCGGGCGGCCCGCTCCCGCTCCCGCCGGCGCAGCTCCTCCAGGTCCGTGAGGAGGCGGTCACGGACGTCCTCGGCGCTGTACCAGCCCTGGGGGCACTCGGCCAGCCCCTGCTCCAGCCGGGCGCGCGCCTCGGCGAGGTCGCCCCGCGCCGTCGCGAGCTCCCCGAGCCCCGCCTGCGCCCGGGCGGTCGTCTCGCTGGAGGCCACCCGCCGCGCCACCTCGTCCGCGCGCTCGTACCCGGCCCGCGCCTCCTCGGGATGGCCCAGCCGCGCCGCCGCGTCCGCGCGCCGGCACAGGCTCTCCGCCATGTCCGGCACCGCGCCCAGCTCACGCGCCGTCTCCAGCGCCTGCCCGGCCAGCTCGTACGCGGCCACGTAGTCGCCCTCGCGGAACGCCAGATCCCCCAGCCCGGTCAGCACCAGCGTGATGCCCCAGCGCTCGCCCAGCTCCCGGAAGGCGGCCAGCGCCTGCATGAACCCGGCCTTGGCCTCCTCGGTCCGTCCCGCGAACTGCTCGACCAGCGCCACCCCGCAGTGGGACAGCGCCCGCGACCACGGCGTCATCGCCCCCTCGGCGCCGGCCGGCAGATCCCGCGCCCACTCCACGCTGTCCGGCGGCCCGGCGAACATCGGCAGCAGCAGGGCCAGGAACTCCACCCGCGAGGGCAGGTAGTCCAGCGGCATCAGCCGCCGCAGCTCCGCCAGCCGGGCCGGCAGCGCGGCGTCCGGCTCATGGGCCCACGCGGCGACGAGCACGCACATCGCGTACTCCTCCTCCAGCCCTTCGGGAGCCCGCGCGGGCATGGAGGACAGCACCGCCAGCGCCAGCTCCGCGCAGGTCAGCCGGTGCCCCCGCATCCACCAGTAGCAGGCCGCTGCGGCCAGCAGGCGCAGCCCCAGCTCGGCGTGGCCGGTCTCGGCCGCCCAGCGCACGGCCGCGTCGAGATCGCCGCTCTCCTCGTCGAGGCGGGCCAGCCAGGGGAGCTGCTCGGCGCGGCGCACGTGCCGGTCGGCGGTGAGCGCGAGCTCCAGGTAGTACGCCGCATGAGCCGCGCGGACCGGCGCGACCTCGCCCGCCTCGGCCAGCCGTTCGGCGCAGAACGCGCGGATGGTCTGGAGCATCCGGTAGCGCCCGTCCACGACCTCGACCAGCGACTTGTCGGCCAGCGCGAACAACGCCTCCTCCGGGACCCCGCACACCCGCTCGGCCGCCTCGGGCGTGGCGCCGCCCGCGAACACCGCCATCCGCCGGGCCAGCCGCTGCTCGTCCTCGTCGAGCAGGTCCCAGCTCCAGGCGACCACGCCGCGCAGCGTCTGGTGCCGGGGCAGCGCGGTGCGGCTGCCCTTGGCCAGCAGGCGGAACCGGTCGTCGAGCCGCGCCGCGAGGTCGTCCAGGCTCATCGTGCGCAGCCGGGCCGCGGCCAGCTCGATCGCGAGCGGAAGCCCGTCGAGCGCCCGGCACACGCCCGCCACGGCCGCCGCGTTGCCCGAGTCCACCGTGAAGCCCGGCCGCACCGCCGCCGCCCGGTCGGCGAACAACCGGACGGCGGCGGAGCCGAGCAGGTCCGCCGCGCCGGGCGGCGGCAGGCTGAGCGGGGCCACGGGCACCACCCGCTCGCCGGTGATGCCGAGCGCCTCACGGCTCGTCGCCAGCACGCGCAGCGCCGGGCACGCGGCGAGCAGCGCGTCGGCCAGCTCGGCGGCGGCCTCCACCACGTGCTCGCAGTTGTCGAGGACGAGCAGCAGGTCGCGGCCGGCGAGCGCCGCCACGAGCCGCGCCGCCGGATCCCCGTTGGGCCGCTCCGGGCCGGACAGCAGCGGGTCGCGCACGCCCAGGGCCGCCAGCACCGCCTTCGCCACGTCCCCGCCCGCCGTCAGCGGGGCGAGCTGCACGAGGCAGACGTCGCCGTCCGTCGGGCCCACGGCCTCCAGCGCGAGCCGCGTCTTGCCCGCGCCGCCCGCGCCGACGAGGGTGACCAGCCGCGCCTCCCGCAGGCACGCGCCGACCTGCCGCAGCTCCTCGGCCCGCCCCACGAAGCTGGTGAGCTGCGCCCGCAACCCCCGCCGCCCCACGCCCTCTCCTGGAGCACCGCCCCCGCCGCGGCCCCTCCCGCCCGTCCCCCCCGCCTGGCCCACGCCGGGACTCCCGCTCGTCTCCCCGGCATGGGCCACGCCAGGACGACGCGCACTCCCGTCAGGCGGCGGCGACAGCGACGGGTCGCCCCGGAGGACGGCCAGGTGGGTGGCCGACAGCTCCGGCCCCGGACCGACGCCCAGTTCCTCGTCCAGCACCCGCCGGGCCCGCTCGTACGCGGTCAGCGACTCGGCCTGCCGTCCGCTGCCGTACAGGGCGCGCATGAGCTGGGCGTGCGGCCGTTCCCGCAGCGGATGGGCGGCGGTGAGCCGGCGCAGTTCGGCCACGAGCTCCCGATGGCGCCCCAGCTCCAGGTCGGCCTGCACACGGTCCTCGACCGCGGCCAGGCGCAGCTCCTCCAGCGCCGCCACGACGGGCTCGGCGTGCGGCACGTCGGTCAGGGGCGCGCCGCGCCACAGCCCGAGGGCCTCGTGCAGCAGCCCGGCCGCGCGCAGGGCGTCCCCGGCGCCGAGCGCCGCCCTGCCCTCGGCGGCGAGCCGCGTGAAGCGGCTCGCGTCCACGTCCTCCGGGTCGGCCGCGAGCAGGTATCCCGCCGGATGGAACTCCACCCGTTCCCTGCCGAGGGCTTTACGCAGCCGCGACACCTGGGACTGCAGCGCGTTGACCACGCCCTCCGGGGGCCGCTCGCCGTACAGGCCGTCGATCAGCCGGTCGGCGCCGACGACCCGGCCCGCGTCGAGGGCCAGGAGCGCGAGCAGCGCCCGTACGCGGGGCCCGCCGAGCGGGACGGGCTCCCCGTCCTCGCCCAGAACGCGTGCCGGGCCGAGGATCTCGAAGCGCATGCCTCGATTATCCCGGCACGCCGTCCTCCGGCGCGGGCCGAACGGCCACCGGCGGCGCAGCGGTGACGGCGCGTGCCGGGAGGGGACGGCGGCGACCGCGGTGTGTCAGCGCTGGGGGAGGATCGCGGTGATCTCCGCGTACGACGGCATGGGCGGGGCCGGCTCCCCGCGTACGGCCAGCACCGCGGCCAGCGCCCCCTGCACGGAGGCCCGGTACAGCAGCGACCCCGTGCTCACCCGCGCCACCCCCGCCTCGGCCAGCCGGTCCAGCGACGGCCCGCCGGGCTGGTACAGGACGTTGAGCGGCAGCGACGTGGCGGCGGCCACCTCGGCGATCTCGTCCGGATCGCTCAGCCCGGGGACGAAGACGCCGTCCGCGTGCCCGTAGGCGCGCACGCGCTCCAGCGTGTCGCCCGTCCTGAGCCAGCGCGTGTCGGTGCGGGCGTTGACGAACACACCGTGGCCCAGCGCCGCCTCGATGATCCGCTGATGCAGCGAGATCGGGCGCAGCGTCCCGTCGGGCCGGCCGTCCTCCAGGTTGACCCCGGCCACGCCGAGCGCCGCCAGCGCCGCGACCAGGTCGGACACCTGGGCCGGGTTGTCGCTGAAGCCTCCTTCGATGTCCACGGTGACCAGGACGCCGAGGTCGCACATCTGCTCGGCCAGCTCGACGGTCTCCGCACGGGTGGCCCCGGCCGCGTCCGGCTTGCCGTGGACGGCCGCCACGCCGAGGCTGGTCGTGCCGATCGCGGCGAAGCCCTGGGCGGCGAGCGCTGCGGCCGAGCCGTAGTCCCAGGCGTTCGGGAGCAGCAGCGGGTCGCCCGGCCGGTGCAGGTCGCGGAAGCCGGCGTATCGTTCCTCTGCCGTGGTCACAGGTCCCCCTCGGGAAGCGATGCGGATCGGTCAGGCGTGGCGCCCAGCCCGTCGAGGACGCCCGCGGCCAGGGCGAGGGCGTGGGCCGAGGCGGGGCAGGGGCGCACGCCGTGGCCGAACGTCAGGTGCGGGGTCTCGCCCCTGGTGGGGTCGAACCGTTCGGGATCGGCGAACACGGCGGGGTCGCGGTTGGCCGCGACCAGGTCGATGACGACCTCCTCGCCGGTGGTCCGCTCCACGCGGCGGCTCGCCTTGAGCGGCGGGTCGTGGCGCAGGGTCTCCCGCAGCAGCCCCTCGGCCCCGGCCCGGCCGGGGGAGTCTCCGGCGTCGTCGGCGTGGGTGAGGGCGTTCGCGATGAGGCCCTCGGTGGCGGCGTGCGCCTGGAGCAGAAGGGTCAGGTCCGTGACGGCCGGCGGCCCGTCGCCCAGCAGCGCGGTCAGCTCGGCCACCGCCGCGTCGGCCTCCGGGGTCTCCTCGCCGGACAGGTAGCCGGTGGCGGCGGCCTCGACCAGGGACACGGGGGCCGCGACTCCGAGGGCGGCGGCCAGCACCTCCGTGGGCACGCCCGTCCGGTCGCCGCCGCGCTCCAGCGTCGCCTCGCGCGCCCTCCGGCGCAGCGCGGCGGGGTCGAGCTCCGCGAGCCGCTTCTCCAGGGCCCGGCGTCGCTCGGCGTGCGTCTCGCCGCTGCTGAACCGCGACACCTGGGCCCGCAGCCACCCCAGCGTGTACGGCGGCGCGTCCTGGCGCACGGGCGGCGGGACGTACCGGGGGTCCGCGAGCACCGCCCGGGCCTCGTCGTGACGTGTGATGACCATGCGTTTCACGCTATGCCGTGATTCCTTCGACCCGGGCCGAAGGATGCCGGGCCGGGGCGGCGTGCCGGCCGCAGCGGTGTCTCGCGGTATCGCGTCCGCCCGGGTGACGAGCGGGAGGACGGTGGTCAGGCCGCCACGTTGCCGCGTCCGTCGTGCTGCTCGCGCCGCGGCTCGGGGACGCAGGGGAGCGGCGGCGCGGCCGGGGACGAGGAGGTGCCCGCCACGGCGGGGCGTCCGCGCCGGGCCGAGGCCAGCGCCATGAGGGCGACCAGGGCGATCTCGGACAGCGCCAGCGCCCTTTCGAGCAGACCGTAGTAGGCGTCGCCGCCGATCAGCGGAGACAGGAAGGAGGCCGGATGGGCGGCCAGGAACGCGGCCAGCACCAGCGCGGACGTGACGCTCACGGCCCGGACGACGTTCCACCGCGGCGCGCCGGAGAGCCGGGCGCCCGCCTGCTCCCGGGCGGAGCCGGAGCGCTGGGGACGGCGCGGCGCCGAGGCGTCGCGGGCCAGGATCCAGCCGGCGACCGGCAGGGCGGTGAAGACCACCGCGGACGCCCACCGGTGGATCTCGCCGGCCATGGAGGAGATCTCCGCGGCGGACGGGTCTGTGGGGAACACCGCGCCCAGCATCAGGCCGCCCGCGGCGGCCACCAGCAGCACCCGCGCCGCCGCCGAGCGGGACGGCGCCCGCGCCGCCAGCCCGTACGCCAGGAAGACACAGGCGCCGGCCAGGGCCAGCATGCCGCCCAGCACGGGGATCGTCCCCCCGGGCACCAGGGCGTAGTCGCTGACCAGCGGCTGCGCCGGCAGCGTCATATCGGCGTAGACCAGGGCCCCGGCCGCGGCCGCCGCGCACGTCACCGCCCCCGCCACGGCGCCGCCCGGCGCCACCGCCCCTGCTGCGGCGCCACCCGCGACCCCGCTTTCCCGTGGGCCGGCGGCGTCGTCCCCGGCGCCCGCCGGGTAGGGCTCGCTCATCGCGTCACCTCGTCATAGATCTGCTCGAAGCGGGCCAGCGACACCTGGTGGTCGTGGGTCTGGGCGAGCTCGCGGCTGGCCCGGCCGAGGCGGGCGCGCAGCTCGCCGTTCGCCAGGATCGCGGTCAGGTGCCGCGCGAGGCCCATGACGTCACCGGGCTCGAACAGGTATCCGTTGCCGTCGACCAGGTGCGGCAGGGCCATCGCGTTCGCGGCCACCACCGGCAGCCCGGTGGCCATCGCCTCCAGCGTGGCGATGCTCTGCAGCTCGGCCACGCTCGGCATGGCGAACACGTCGGCCGCCGCGAACGCCTGCGGCATGATCTCGTCCGGCACGAAGCCGAGGAAGGTCACCCGCTCGGCCACGCCGATCCGGCCGGCGAGGCGCTCCAGCTCCTCCCGCTGGTTGCCGCGGCCGACCAGCACCACCTGCGCGTCGATGGTGTTGAGCACGTGCGGCAGCGCCCGCACCAGCTCGCCGAGGCGCTTCTCCTCGTCCAGGCGGCCGACGAACAGCGCGGTGGGCCGGTCGGGCAGGTCGAACAGCCTGCGCGCCCACTGCTTCGGCTCGCTGTGCGGGTGGAAGCGAGCCAGGTCGATGCCGCACGAGACCGGCTCGACCGCCCCGGCGAAGCCCTGGTCGCGCAGCAGCCCGGCGGCCAGCGGCGTGGGCGTGGTGACGTGGTCGGCCCGGCGGAAGACGCGGTTGAAGTCGCGCCACGCCACCCGGCCCACCCGCTGACGCAGCGTGGCCGGGATGTGGCCGAACTGGAAGAGGTTGTCGGGCATGAAGTGGTTGGTGGCGACGATCGGCACCCCCCGACGGCGGGCGGCGGCGATGGCGGCGCGGCCGACCACGAAGTGGCCCTGGCTGTGCAGCACGTCGGGCCTGACGGCGTCGAGCAGCCGGTCGAGCCGGGTGGGGATCGTGACCCGCATCGACGGGTGCACGACCAGCGGGGCGGAGCGCAGCCGGTGGACGACGACGCCGTCGACCACGTCGGCCGTGGCGGGGCCGATGTCCGACTGGCAGACCACGTGCACCTCGTTGCCGCGCGCGGCCAGCCCGGTGGCCAGGCGGTGGGTGAAGTACGCCGTGCCGTTGACGTCCGGAGGATAGGTGTCGGTGGAGATGAGGACGCGGCGGGGGCGCTCGGCGACGGGGGCGAGCTCGGCGGCGGTCGCGGTCTCGGTGACCGCGACGGCGCCGGAGAGAGGCATGGCCATGGGGAGGGCTCCGTTTCGAAGGGGATCGAGGGGTCAGACAGGCGAGGAGGTGGTCAAGGGCGTGCCTCCAGGGGAGTCGTCCGGGCCAGCGCGATGGTGCCCGCCGCGGTCAGCGCCGCGGCGGCGACCGGCGCGAGCCCCGTCGGCAGGGGCTCGCCCAGCAGCAGCGCGCCGAACGCCACCGCGGTGAGCGGGTCGGCGATCTGCAGGGACGCGAACGAGACGCCGAAGTGGCCGACGGCGTACGCCCGCTGGAGCATGGCCAGCGCCAGCAGGGCCGGCGCCGGGAGAGCGAGGAGGTACCACCAGTTCCAGCCGCCGTCCACCAGCACCCGCATGAGCGTGGCCGTGGCGCCGTACAGGACTCCGGAGCTGGTGGCGAGCAGGGCGGCCCGGCCGGCCGGCGAGGCCACCCGGGAGGCGCCCCACAGCAGCGCCGCCGCGACCCCGGCGACGCCGAGCAGCGTCAGCACCCCGGGAGGGCCGAGCACCGCCGGCTCGTCCGACTCCGGCACCAGCAGCACCAGGCCGACGAGCCCCGCCGCCACCATCGCGGCGGAGCCCAGCTCGGCGCGGGTGGGCCGGCGTCCGTGCAGGGTGGCCGCGATGGGCAGCGCGAACAGCAGGCTGGCCACGCCCATGGGCTGGACCACGGTCAGCGGACCGAAGCCGAGCGCCACGATGTGCAGGCCGCCGCCCGCCAGGATGCTCGCCCCGCCGGCCAGCCACCGCGGCCGGCGCAGCAGCCCGAGCAGCCCCCGCACGCCGGGGGCGCCGGCCGCCTCGAACTGCTGGAGAGCGGCGCCCAGTGCGAAGAACAGCGAACCTACCAGGGCGATCACCGCGGCCAGCAGCGTCATGTCCTCTCCTCTCGCTTCGGATGGTCACCGGACAGGGTCAAACGGACGTGTCCGCCGGAAGGCGCTCCGGGGAAGGCTGGATGGCGCGTCGCTTCCGCGCCCAGCGCACGACCTCGACCACGCCGGTGATGGACAGCGCGATCCCGAGGCCGAGCAGCAGCCCCTTGACCGGGTCGTTCTCGAAGGCCATCCCGCCGAAGAAGCCGATCAGTCCCGAATACACCGCCCAGGACGAGGCGGCGATCGCGTCGAAGAACGTGAACGAGCGCAGCGGGTGCCGTACGGCGCCCATGGTCAGCGTGGTGGCGGTGCGGCCCCCCGGGATGTACCGGGCGACCACCAGCACGAGGCCGCCCCGCTCGGCCAGCGCGCGCCGCGCCCACACGAACGCCTTGCGCTCGCGCAGCCGTCCGGCCGCCTTGTTGCCGATCAGGTAGGACACGTGGTCACCGATGAAGGCCCCCAGCGCGGCGACCAGGATGACGAGCGCCAGGTTGGTCTCGCCGGACGCGGCGAACACCGCGGCGGTGATCACCGATGTCTCCGCCGGCACGATGGGGAAGAACCCGTCGAGCAGCGCCAGGGCGAACAGCGCGGCGTACAGCCAGGGGGACGACATCGCCTGGGTGACGAGGTCCATGATGGCGTGCGACATACGTTGAACTCCGATCGTTGTGACCTCACAGCCTGGTGGCGGGAGGCGCCGAGGGGCATCGGGGAAACCCCCGGTCCCACGCGGGCCCGCCCCTGGGATCGGGATCGGGCCCGCACCCTGGGCACGATAGGAAGCCCGCAGGTCACGGCACATCGGACGATCGACACACACCACCCTCGACTTTCGTCGGGGGTGCGGGTGCGATCTCCGGCGACACCTACGATCCAAGCGGCCGGAGGTCAGGAAGGCAGCAGGGCGGGTATCCGGATCGGAGGTGGTGCCAGCCCTACCGTCGCGGGGGACCGCGCCCCACCCTGACGTTCGTCAGGGACCGACCCCTACCTTCGGCCGAGGCGCCCCGCCGGCGCGCCGGATACGGTCGTGGCCGTGAAGGGTCAGCACCGGGAGAGCCGCCGCCGTCTCCTCTCCGGGCTGCTGCTGTGGGCGCTGCTGTGCGTCGCGATCGCCGCGCAGGGGCCCGATCCGTTGCTGGACGCGGCGTCGTCCGGGCTGTGGAGCGTGCCGCGGATGGCGCTGGCCGCGGTGGCCGTGATCGTGGGCGGGCGCCGGCCGGAGCTGGCCGTGGCGGTGCTGCTGCCGTTCGGGCCGTGGCGCTTCGAGCACGGGCTCGCCACCTCCGACCTCGTCTGGCCGCTGGCGCTGCCGGGCGTCAAGATCTTCCCGTTCGGCCCGGCCCTGCCGTTCGTGATGGGGTACGCGTACCTGTGCGGGCGCCGGCCGGCGCCGCCCCGGTCCGCCGTGGCGGTGTTCGCGGTGGTGGCGCCGGCCGGGGCGGGACTGGTGGTGGCCCGGGGGAGCGGGCCGGCGCTGTGGATCACCATGGTCAGCGGGCTCCTCGGCGCGTACGTGCTGCCGTACGCGGTGGGGCAGGTGCGGCGGCGGCTGCTCCAGCAGCGCGAGCGGGCGGAGCTGTCGGTCGCGGCGCAGGCGCGGCTGCGCGAGCGGGCGCGGATCGCGCGCGACATGCACGACTCGCTCGGCCACGACCTGGCGCTCATCGCGGTGCGCGCCGCGGGGCTGGAGCTGTCACCCGGCCTGGACACCACCCAGGTCCGGGCGGCCGGCGAGCTGCGGATCGCGGCGGCCGACGCGACCGAGCGGCTGCGGCAGATCATCGGCCTGCTGGGCGAGGACGCCGGCCCGGCGCCGCTGACGCCCGTCGGCGAGGACGTGGCCGGGCTGGTCGAACGCGCCCGCGCCTCCGGCATGGCGATCACGCTGCGGCTGGCCGGGGGACCGGCGCCCGGGCTGGCGCACGCCGTGGTCCAGGAGGGGCTGACGAACGCGGCCAAGCACGCGCCGGGGGCGGCGGTCACGGTGGAGGTGTCGCCGAGCCGGGTGAGCGTGCGCAACGGCCCCTCGCGCGCCCGTCCCGTCGCGGTGCCGGGCGGCCTCGGGCTCGCGGGGCTGCGTGAGCGGGTACGGCTGGCGGGCGGCGTCCTGACGGCCGCGCCGCGCCAGGACGGCTTCGAGCTGACCGTCGAGCTGCCCTGACCGGTTCTCCCCCGGGCGGGGGAGCGATCTCCCTCCGCCCCGGGAGGATCGCCCGCCCCCCGGACACGAGCCTGGAACCATGACACAGCACATGACGCGGACCGGCCACCCGCGGCCCGCGCACCCCGTGGACGAGGAGCGGGTCGGGATCGGCCGCGTCACGGTCGGCGTCGTGGCGATGGCCGCCACCCTGCCCTACCTCACGATCAAGACCCTCTGGCTGACCGGGCATCCGGTGGGCGTCACCGACCCGGCGTTCCTGAACGACCCGACCATGGTCGGGCTGAACGCCATGACGTTCGGCATGGACGCCGTCGCCCTGGCGCTGGCCCTGTCCTTCACCACGCGACGCGGGATGCGCCTGCCCGGCTGGCTGGTGCTCCTGCCGCTGTGGGTGGCCTCCGGCCTGCTCGGGATCATCGTCGCCACGGTGCCGCTCGCGTTCGTCGCCCAGGGTCCGTCCCTGCTGGACACCGGCGGCCCGATCAGGCCCTGGGTGTACGCGACGGTGTACGGCGGCTTCATCGTCCAGGGCGTCTGCCTGCTGACGGCGTTCGCCCTCTACACCCGCGACCGCTGGGGACACGTGCTGCTGGCGCCCCTGGCCGGCAGGCAGGCGGGGCCGTCGGCGGAGTTCCAGCGGGTCGTGGCCACGGGAGCGCTGGGCATGAGCGTCCTGCTCGGCGGGATGCGCCTGTACTGGGCGGCCGGCGGCGACGCCGGGCTGCCGGCCGAGATGGCGGCCGCGCCGAACTCCTTCATCGCCGGCGTGCAGGACGGCATCAAGGGCCTGCTGGCCGTGGGCGGCGCCGCGGCGCTGCTGGCCGTCGTCCGGGGGCGGGGACGCGGCCCGCTCTGGCGGCCCCTGACGGTGGCGTGGCTGGGCAGCGGGACGATGTTCGGCTGGGGCCTGTACGCGATGGTCATCACCGTCACGGGCGCCCCGCTCGGCGGCGGGCCCGGCGGAGCGCTCGGGGTGGTGCAGCTCTTCGAGATGCTGACGGGCCTGGTGATGGGGATGTGCGGGGCGTTCCTGCTGGCCGAGGGGGATCAGGCGTGGGCCACGTGCAGGCGGCGGAGCACCCGCTTGAACGCGAGGATCGAGAAGGCGATGGCCGCGCCGCTGATCGCGGCCACGGCTGACGTGCGCAGCAGCATGAACGTGCCGAGCGACTCGTGCAGCGCCAGCCAGATGCTCACCGTGGAGTTGGCCAGCAGGACGAACCCCCACAGCAGCGTGATCCGGGCGAAGAAGCGGCGCATCCGCTCGTGCTTGAGCACCGCGGAGGGCAGGTGGATGTAGTCGAGGGTGAGCTTCTGCACCAGTGGCCGGTTGAGCCGCACGGAGGCGAGGAACGCCATGCTGATGCAGATCGTGCCCAGCTCGGGCTGGATGAAGTACACCACCCAGCTCCCCGTCCAGAACCCCACCGCGGCCCGCGCGGTGATCGCGATGGCCGCGAGGATCATCGTGGCGGGCACCCGGATCCCGCGCACCAGCCGCCAGACGACCCCCAGGTACACCCACGCGACCGCGGCCACCAGCGCGCCCGTCAGCCCGAGCACGGCGAGCGCCGCGTAGAACACGGCGAGGGGCGCCACCACTCCCTCCAGGAGCCGGGGCACCGCCTGGCGGGCGAGAGAGGTGAGGCGTGGCAGGGTGACCGGGAGATGATCCAAGGCTGCTGCTCCGCAAGTAGGCCGACGACCGGCGACTACCCGCACCACGTGCGGTCAGGCCTGCCGGATGGGCGGTCGGGGGTGACCTCGTGCTTACCCCGGCGCCGCGCGACCGAAGGGGTTCGAATGAGCACGTGGGGGTCACTCGTCCTCGACAGCGGGTGCCGGTGGCTTACCGTACCTGACGCTTTGCCATGCCACTGCCTCTTTTGACACGTTCGGGCGATCCCCTTGCCCATCGGTTTACTATGCCGGATCCCCCAGCCACCGACTGGGAGACCCAGGCGCTGCCGATCGGCAACGGCCCCCTTGCGGCCAAGGTCTTCGGCGGCGTGGCCACGGAGCAGCTCCAGTTCAACGGCCGCACCGATTTGCTCCCCGCACCGCGACGATCGGCTGAGCACGCGATACCGTGATATGTCACCTTCTCCCAGGAGCAAGCGGCATGTTCTTCGGCATCACCGACATCTCTTCGTACATCGTCGGCGCGTTCTTCATCATCCTCCTGCCCGGCCCCAACTCCCTGTACGTGCTCAGCCTCTCGGCGCAGCAGGGCGTCCGGCAGGGGTACCGGGCGGCGGCCGGCGTGTTCGTCGGCGACACGGTGCTCATGGCGCTCGCGGCGGCCGGCGCCGCGTCCCTGCTGCGCTCCAACGCGGTGCTGTTCGCGGTGGTGAAGTACGCGGGGGCGGGTTACCTGGCGTGGATCGGCTTCCAGATGCTCCGCGGCGCCTGGCGGGCCTGGCGCTCCTCGGCCTCACCGGCCGCTGCGACGGAGGCCGCCGCCGATGCCGCTGGTGCCGGTGCCGCTGGTGCCGCCGCGGTGTCCGAGCCTTCGGACCGCCGCAGCCGCCCGTTCCGCAAGGCCCTGACGATCAGCCTCCTGAACCCGAAGGCGATCCTCTTCTTCGTCTCGTTCTTCATCCAGTTCGTGGACCCGTCCTACGGGACGCCCGCGCTGTCGTTCCTCATCCTGGGCGCGATCATCCAGGTCTTCAGCCTGCTGTACCTGACGTCCCTGATCTTCGGGGGAAGCTTCCTGGCCGCCCAGTTCCGCTCCCGCCGCCGCCTCAGCGCCGGCCTCACCTCCGGTGTCGGCGCCCTCTTCCTGGGCTTCGGCGCCAAGCTGGCGACCACGTCGCTGGGATGAGAGGGCATCGACAGCTCCAATAGCAGCCGGGCGCCGCGGTGTGCGGCGCCCGGAATGCGGTGTGTGGGTCAGGCGAAGAGCTCGTCGGCGGTGGTGACGTTCAGAGCGCGGTCGAGCCACGTCTCGAGAAGGTCGGTATCGGAGCAGCCCATGATGCGCTCGCGGACGGCCGGCTGCACGGGCACGCCTCTGTGGTGAAGGACGCGCAAGAGCGCCTTGGCCTCACCTCGGGCTTCGCCTCGTGCCTCGCCTTCGGCGCGGATCTGCTGGGCGTACTCCGACTGGTAGCGGTACGTCTTGGTGGACATCAAGGCTCTCCACAGGTGTCGGGCGTCGGTGTCACCGAGGCCGACCTCGGTGAACTCGGCGAAGTATCCGGCGGTTTGGGTGTCTACGGTGTCCAGGGCTGCGGCAAGTACCTCCAGTATGGCAGTGACCTGCGCTGATCGTCCGTGTGTGAGCGCCGAGAACACGGCCAGGACCACGTCCTCGGACGCCTGGGCCAGGTCGGTGACGGCCGGGACGTTGTCCGGCCCCAGGACGATGGGATGGAGCACCAGGGACGGACGCTCCTCCAGCCCGATCCCCTTGGGACGCCGGGCCCAGCGGGCGGTGGCCAGGTCGTGGCACACCACCAGCAGGGTGACCGGGCACGTGTGCCGCGCGTGCAGATATCCGATGTAGTACGCCCACGAGCTGCTCTTGTCCTTGTCCTCATGTGACTGGGACTCGATCACGAGCACGTGGTCGCCCTGCTCGCTCTCCAGGTACAGCAGCGTGTCGGCGCGCCGTGCGACGGGCTCGAGCTCGGTGAGATCGGTGTCCATCACCGAGACGGCGCACGGCGCCGGGAACGCGATGTCCAGCAGCTTGAACGTGCGGGCGAAGAGCGAAGAGTCCTCCCGGAAGATCCGATGGAGCGCCTCGTGCTTTGCGGTTGGCGTGGCGGAAAGTTACCGCGTCGACACCCTTCGTGGTGGACAAACGTTCGAACTGAAGACGGTCGGCCAGGCGCGTCGGGTGGGTGACCGGATCCGGACGCCCGGCGGCCTCCGATCGGCCAAGTTCTGGGAAAAAACCCCAGCTCAGCGCCCGCGTGCCTGCCATACTCGCACCGCTTCGGCAGGCGCGCGGCCCGCGAGGGGCAAATTGGGTCTTTCCCATGCAAGGGATCGTCTTCACTCTCGGTTCAGGCGCGTGTCAACACCCATTCCGCGCACCCGAGGAGGACGACGTGCGACGTCGTTTAGTCATCCTGCTGACCGTCCTGGGGCTGCTCTGCCTGAGCGGCGTCACCGGGGCGGGGGCCTCCGCCGAGCCACCGCCGAACCGGCAGTACCGCGTGCAGGGGCCGTCCGACGCCCGGCAGCGCAGCGCCGTCGCGGCCACCGGCGCCGCGATCGAGGAGGTGGCGAGGGAATCGGTCACCGTCACGGCCACGGGGGCCGAGGTGGCCGCGATCAGGCGCCTCGGCTACCAGGTGACGGAGCTGCCCCGCCCCGCGTCCCGGTCCGGCGCCGAGGCCTTCGACTTCCCGCCGGCGGACTCCGGCTACCACAACTACGCCGAGATGACCGCTGACGTGAACGCGCTGGTCGCCGCCCATCCCGCGATCGCGAGCACGTTCACGTACGGCACCTCGTACGAGGGCAGGCAGCTCATCGGCGTCAAGATCAGCGACAACGTGGGCACCGACGAGGCGGAGCCCGAGGTGCTCTTCACCGCCCACCAGCACGCCCGCGAGCACCTCACAGTCGAGATGGCGCTGTACATCATGCACCTGCTGGCCGACAACTACGGCAGCGACAGCCGGATCACGAACCTGGTGAACACCCGGGAGATCTGGATCATGCCGGACCTCAACCCCGACGGCGGCGAGTACGACATCGCGACCGGCTCCTACCGTTCGTGGCGCAAGAACCGGCAGCCCAACAGCGGCTCGTCGGCCGTCGGCACCGACATCAACCGCAACTGGGGCTACAACTGGGGCTGCTGCGGCGGCTCGTCCGGCTCGACCTCCAGCGAGACCTACCGCGGCTCGGCCGCCGAGTCGGCGCCCGAGGTGAAGGCGACGGCCAACTGGGTGCGCAGCCGGGTCGTCGGCGGCGTCCAGCAGATCAAGGCGCACATCGACTGGCACACCTACAGCGAGCTCGTGCTGTGGCCGTACGGCTTCACCTACAACGACACCGCGCCCGGCCTGACCCAGGACGACCGCGACGCCCACGCGGTGCTCGGCCAGAACATGGCCGCCACCAACGGCTACACGCCGGAGCAGTCCAGCGACCTCTACATCACCGACGGCACGATCGACGACTGGATGTGGGGCGTCTACAAGATCTTCAGCTGGACCTTCGAGATGTACCCCACGGGCTCCAACCCCGGCTTCTACCCGCCCGACGAGCAGATCGTCCCGCAGACCACCCGCAACCGCGAGGTCGTGCTCCGCTTCCTCGAGTACGCCGACTGCGTGTACCGGATCATCGGCAAGGAGAGCCAGTACTGCGGCACGGGCAACCCGCCGGAGACCGTGTACTCCGACACGTTCGAGTCGGCCACCGGGTGGACCGCCAACCCGTCGGGCACCGACACGGCCACGGTCGGGCAGTGGGAGCGCGGCGACCCGGCCGACACCACCTCCTCCGGCGCCAAGCAGCTCGGCACCACCGTCAGCGGCACCAACGACCTGGTGACGGGCCGGCTCGCGGGCACCTCGGCCGGCGACTACGACGTCGACGGCGGTGTCACCTCGATCCAGTCGCCGCCGATCACGCTGCCCTCGGGCGGCACGCTGAGCCTGTCGCTGTCGTGGTACCTCGCGCACGGCTCCAACAGCTCCAGCGCCGACTACTTCCGCGTGCGGGTCGTGGGCGGCACCACCGCGACCGTCCTGCAGCAGACCGGCGCGGCGTCCAACCGCAACGGCTCGTGGAGCACGGCGACCGCGGACCTGACGGCGTTCGCGGGCCAGACGGTCCGCATCCTGATCGACGCGGCGGACGCCTCGGGCGCCTCGCTGGTCGAGGCGGGCGTGGACGACGTCCGCGTCACCCGCCGGTCCTGACACTCCGATTCAGGACGAGGGCGCCGCGGCCGATCCGGCCGCGGCGCCCTCGTCGCTTCCGGGCATGGGGACGCGCGCCACCGCCGGTTTGGGTCTTGTAAGGACCGGGTGTCAAGGCTACGATCGCCACAACTCTTAGGAAACTTTCCTAAAAGTAATCATGAATCGGGGAGCCATGACCCGCTCGCCGCCCCCCGCCGTCTCGCCCTGACCCCAGCCGGCCGCCACCCCGTCCCGCCGTCCCAGGGGCCCGCGCCATCCGCGCGGGCCGCGCCGTACGGCTCGCGCTCTCACCCCCCGGCGCGAGCCGTACGGCACCCGAGCCGCCAGGCCCGCCGGGCCGGGCGGAACGGCGCACGCACCGGGCGCCCCATCGCACCCCCCACCCGTGAAGCCGCACTTCCAGGGAATGCCATGAGATTCCGTCGCATGTTCCTCGCCTTGCTCGCCGCCCTCGCCATGATCGGCGCCGGAGCGGCCACCACCGTGCCGGCCTCGGCCGCCGCCGCCGTGCCGGTCTCCGCCGCCTCCGCACCCGTCTCCGCATCCGCCGCCGCCAAGGCCCTCGCCGCCGCGTGGCAGCCCGGCGTCTGGTACGCCGTCGGCGCCCGCGTCACCTACAACGGCGCCGACTACGAGTGCATCCAGGCCCACACCTCGCAGACCGGCTGGGAGCCCCCGGTCGTGCCGGCCCTGTGGAAGCCCGTCACCGGCGGCGGCAACCCCGGCGCGCCGGGAACCCCGGGCTCCCCGCGCGTGACCGCCACCACCAACAGCTCGATCTCCCTGTCCTGGACCGCCTCGTCCGGCACCGTCACCGGCTACCGCGTCTACGAGGGCTCCACCAACCGGGCCACGGTCTCCGGCACCTCGGCCACGATCGGCTCGCTCGGCACCTGCACCACGCACACCTACGCGATCCGCGCCTACAACTCCGCCGGCGAGTCGGCCGACGCCTCGGTGACCGGCACCACCAGCGGCTGCACGGGCGGCGGCGGCTCCAAGATGCCCGGCGCCCCCTACCTCTACATGGGCTGGGGCAACCCGCCCGCCCCCGCCTCGGTCATGAGCGCGACCGGCGTCAAGTCGTTCACCATGGCGTTCATCCTGTCGAGCGGCGGCTGCACCCCCGCGTGGGACGGGCAGCGCCCGCTGACCGGCGGCGCCGACGCGCAGGCCATCTCGGCGATCAAGGCCGCGGGCGGCAGCGTCCAGATCTCCTTCGGCGGCTGGCAGGGCAACAAGCTCGGCCCGAACTGCTCCACCCCGCAGGCGTTCGCCGGAGCGGTGCAGCAGGTCATCAACGCCGTGGGGCCCGCCGTGGTCGACTTCGACATCGAGAACACCGACGAGTTCGAGAACTACACCGTCCAGGACCGCATCCTGAACGGCCTGAAGATCGTCAAGCAGAACAACCCGAACGTCAAGGTCGTCGTCACCTTCGGCACCACCAAGACCGGCCCCAACGCCCACGGCGTCCGGCTGATCAACCAGTCGAAGGCCCTCGGCGTGCCGATCGACAACTACACGATCATGCCGTTCGACTTCGGCGGCACCACCATCTACCAGGACACCGTCAACGCCTCCGAGGGCCTGAAGAACGCTCTCAAGAACGCGTTCGGCTGGAGCGACGCCACGGCGTACTCACACATGGGCATCTCCGGCATGAACGGCCTGTCCGACCAGCAGGAGCTCACCACGCCCGCCACCTGGACCCAGATCCGCGACTGGGCCAAGGGCAAGGGCCTGACCAGGCTCGCCTACTGGGCCGTCAACCGCGACCGCCCCTGCCCCGGCGGCGGCGTCGTGTCCCACTGCAGCGGCATCTCCCAGAGCGACTGGGAGTTCACCCGGATCACCGCCGGCTTCTGACCCGCCCGACGGCCTCCGTGCGAACGCCCCACCGCTCATGTCCCGCGGTGGGGCGTTCCCATGAGCCCCGTGAAAGGACACCCCCCATGAAGCTGATCCGCACCCTCGTGGCGGCCGTCACGCTCGCCGCCGGCCTCACCGCGCTGAACGCCGCCCCGGCCGCCGCCGCGAACATCCTCGCCAACCCCGGCTTCGAGTCGGGCCTGTCCGGCTGGACCTGCTCCGGCACGGCCGCGGCCGTCTCCTCACCCGTCCACGGCGGCGCCCGCGCCCTCCAGGGCACCCCGAGCGGCGGCGACCACGCCCGCTGCGGCCAGAGCGTGACCGTCCAGCCCGGCACCACCTACCGGCTGTCCGCCTGGGTCCAGGGCGCCTACGTCTTCCTCGGCGCGACCGGCGCGGGCGTGGAGACCAGCACCTGGGGCACGCCCGGCGCGCAGTGGGCGCACCTGTCCACCTCCTTCACCACCCCGGCCGGCACGACCTCCGTGACCGTGTACGTCAACGGTTGGTACGGCCAGCCCGCGTACCTGGCCGACGACGTCGTCCTCGACGGCCCCGGCGGCGCCCCCGACACCCGGCCGCCCACGGTGCCCACCGGCCTGTCCGTCGGCGGCGCGACCGGCTCCAGCCTCACCCTCACCTGGAACGCCTCCACCGACGACTCGGGCAGCGTCGCCCGTTACGACGTCTCCCGCGACGACGGCGCCCCGGTCGCCGTCACCTCCACCACCTACACCGCCACCGGCCTGACCCCCGACACCGGCTACGGCTTCCGCGTGCGCGCCTGCGACGCCGCCGGCAACTGCTCCGCCTACAGCCCCTCGGCGAGCGGCCGGACGACCGGCACCACCCCGCCGCCCACCGGCGCCATCCGGTACGCCCCGTACATCGACATCACCATGACCACGCCCTCCCTGGTCAGCGCGGCCTCGGCGACCGGCGTCAAGAACTACACGCTCGCCTTCGTCCTCGGCGACAGCTCCGGCTGCAACCCCGCCTGGGGCGGCACCATCCCGCTCGCCGACGCCCGGATCATCGGCGACGTCAAGGCCCTCCAGGCCCAGGGCGGCCAGGTGGTCGTGGCCAGCGGCGGCGCCATGGGCCCGTACCTGGAGCACACCTGCGGCACCTCCGCCGCGCTGCTCGCCGCGTACAGGAAGGTGCTCGACACCGTCGGCACCAACCACCTCGACGTGGACGTCGAGGCGTCCATCGATGTCGCCAAGGTCAACACCGCGCTGCGCCAGCTCCAGGCCGAGCGCGGCACGACCGTCAGCTACACCCTGCGCGTCCAGGGCCAGGACTATGGCGTGGACCCGTTCTCGCTGCAGATCCTCCAGGACGCCGCCGCCCGCGGGCTGGAGGTGACTGTCAACCCGATGCTCATGAACTTCGGCTACACCGGCTCGTGGGGCGACGCCATGATCTCGGCCGCCCAGGCCACCCTCGGCCAGATGAGGACCGTCTGGCCGTCCCGGTCGGACGCGCAGCTCAGGCGGATGCTCGGCGTGACCCCGATGATCGGCCGCAACGACACCGGCATGACCACCACCCAGGCCGACGCCCGCAAGCTGCGCGACTGGGCCGACGCCAACCACATCGGGTTCGTCGGCTTCTGGTCGGCCGGGCGCGACAACGGTGGCTGCCCCGGCGGCGGCGTCTCGCCGACGTGCAGCGGCATCGCCCAGACGGCCTACGAGTTCACCGGCATCTTCAAGGGCTTCACGGGCTGAAGGGAACCAGTGGCATGTAGGGCACGAGATACGTGGGCTTGACCGGCAGGCCCGGCCCCGGCGGCCGGTACGTCGGCAGCGCCTCCCCGTACTCGTGCATCCACGCGTGGTCCACCATCAGCCGCATCGGCCCCGGCACGGGCGGATCCTGCGCCCGCGCCGGGGCCGGCTCGACCCGGCCCACCGCGAGCTTGGCCACCGCGTCGGCCACCAGCCCCGCCTCCGGCAACGCCACGTCGCACCGGTCGTCCGGCCCGATCAGCAGGTCCAGGTCGGGCGGCACCGGGTAGATCGGCCGCGGCAGCGCCAGCACCCGGGGCGACGGCGTCATCGGCAGCCCGTCGCGCACCGCCTCGACCAGCACCGAACGCCCCGTCCGCCCGCTCAGCACGCCGTCGGCCAGCGGCCAGCACAGCCTGCCCACGTTCGCGCCGTCCTCGCCGAGGGCGTGCAGGCACAGGTACGGCACCAGCGGCACCTCGTCGCCCGCCCCCTCCTGCGCCCAGCCGCGGCCGCACCCGGTCAGCACGAGCAGCGCCAGCATGGCCCGGTACGCCGTGTCGGCGTGCGAGGTCTCCAGCCGCCCCGGCACGATCACGCACCGGCCCCCGGTCCGCTCCGCCGTCGCGCCCAGCTCGCGCGCCACCTTGACCGCCCGCGCGGCCGGCACCCCGGTCAGCGGCTCCTGCCAGGCCGGCGTGTACGGCTCGGCCCGGTCCTCGAAGCCGTCCGGCCAGCAGCCCGGCAGCCCGTCCCTGGGCACCCCGTACACCGCGAGCAGCAGGTCGAACACCGTCGTCACCAGCAGGTCCCCGTACCGCCGCACCGGCACGCCGCGCCGCAGCACGCCGGGCCCGTCGTCGAAGCGCGGCAGCAGCACCTCCACCGACTCGCCGCGTGGCCCGCCGTACACGCTGAGCCGGTCGGCGCGCCGCCCGATCCCGCAGCCCGCCACCCACGCGCCGCCCAGCTCGCGCAGCCGCACCAGGAACGGCAGGTCCGTGTGGTCCAGCGCGTGCTCGGCGAACGCCGGCCGCTCCAGCAGGAACTCCTTGAGCAGCACGTGCCCCATCGCCATCGCCAGCGCGCCGTCCGTGCCCGGCCGCACGACCAGCGTCTCGTCCGACAGCCGCGTCGGGTGCGGGCCGATCGCCACGACCTTCTGGCCCTTGTAGCGCCCGGCGATCACCCACGGCGCGCCCGGCGTGCGGATCAGCCGGTTGTTCTCACCCCACAGCACCACGTACGCCGCGCGCGGCCAGTCGTCCGGCTCCGGACCGCGAAAGCCCGGCCCGAGCATCTGCCACGGCGCCGTCGGCTGCTCGGTCAGCACCGCCCCGCCCAGCGCGGCCACCAGCCCCGCCAGCGGCGAGGTCGCCAGCGCCGCCACCCGGTCCGGGCCGTACTCGGCCGCCGTGTGCACGATCGCCGCGGCCGTCAGCTCCGCGGCCGTGCCGTCGTCCAGCGGCACCCGCCGTCCGCCACGGGCCCTGCGGTACACCTCAGAGTTTGCTGTGAGTTTCGCCCAGGCGGCGACCGGGTCGCGAAGCTCATCTTTCACCTCGAAGTAGAGCCGGACCAGAGCCCGGTTGACCTGCGATCCCCCCATGGAAAGAGTTCAGCACAGAGGGTCACGGTCTATCGCGGTACGACCCGCCATGTCGGGGATAAGAATGGCTTCGCAAGTGGAAGCATCCAGGGGAGTACGGCAGGCTAGACCCGCCATGGAATACGCATTTCTCACAGGGACCGTGCTCGTCGCGGGAGTCGTCTTCGCCGTCGTCGCCCAGTGGCGGGACTGGCGGCCGCCCATCATCGTCGCCGTCGTCGTCGGCGTGGCCGTCCGCGTGCTGCTCCTGTTCACCGCGGCGCACGACTCGTGGCAGCCGGTCGACTTCATGGAGAGCTTCAAACCCGCCGGCGAGGCCGTGCTCAACGGCCAGGACCCTGTGCTCGCCAGCGAGGGCGGCTGGCACTTCCTGCCGACGATCCCGTACGTCTACGGCATCCTGCTCTGGCTCGGCATCCCGTGGGAGTACGCCGGGCGCCTGGTCACCGTGGTCGCCGACATCGCGCTGATCCCGCTCGTCGCCAAGCTGTCCGGCGGCCCCAAGGCGTCGCTGCGCGCCCTGCAGTACGCGCTCAACCCGCTCGCGCTGCTGGTGGCCTGCATCCATGGCCAGGTCGAGCCGGTGGCGCTGGTCTTCGGCGTGGCCGCCTTCGTGGTGGCCCGCGGGCCGGGCTCGCCCGAGCGGCCCGGCATCCGCACCCAGGTCGTCGCCCGCGTCCGCCGCGGCGTGACCGCCTACGGCTGGCGCACCGCCGCCTACCGGGTGCTCGGCCCCGGCGGCATGCTGCGCCGGGCCCTGGCGGCAGGTCCGACCGACCGCGCCGACCTCAAGCGGGCCGGACTCGCGGGCCTGCTCATGGGCCTGGCCCTGTGCGCCAAGAGCTGGCCGATCTGGCTCATCCCCGGCATGCTGCTGCTCCTGCCGCACCTGCGCGCCCGCGTGGCCGCGCTGTTCGTGACCGGTCTCGTGCCGCTGTTCTTCCTCGTCACCCTGCCGATCTTCGCGGGCACCTCGCTCCAGCAGATCCCCGAGGTCATCAGGACCATCCAGGACATCCGTCCCATCGTCGGCGAATGGGGCTGGACCCCGTGGAAGACCGGTGGTGACTGGGCGCTGGAGCCCGGCCTCGCCAAGCTGGGCACGAACCTCATCTACGCCTGCGTCATCGGCGTGATCTTCCTGTGGCGGCGGGCCGACCCGATCGACATGACCACGGCCATCCTGCTCATCTTCATGGTCGTGACGCCGCGGCTCGGCGCGCAGTACCTGCTGTGGTTCATGCCGTTCCTCGTCGCCCGGCCCACGCGGTTCGCCTGGCCGGCGATCATCGGCGTGTCGGCGTGGGCGGCGTACGGCTACCTGTACATGACCCAGTTCGACGTCAACACCTGGTGGGGGCTGCACGCCGACTGGTCGCGGGCGTCGATCGTGCTGCTGCCGGTGCTGCTCGTCGCCATGCCGTGGGGCCGCCGCGTCGCGACCGGGGTGACGGCCCCCGCCGTGCCCGCGGACAAGACCCGCGTCACGTCGGCGGCCTGAGGCGTCCGATTCCTACAAGAGCGGGGCGCGCCGTGCCGGGTACGTTCCGCTCATGGACATGAAGATCGACGTGCTGGCCCGGGCGGCCGCCTACCTGGAGCTCCACGGGCGGCTGCTCGACCGGCTGAGGTTCGAGGCGCTGTTCGCCGGCGGATCGCGGGACCGGGTCCTCGACGTGCTGCGCTGCTACCAGAACGCCGACGGCGGCTTCGGCAACGCGCTCGAACCCGACCTGCGCGGCGCGGGCAGCCAGCCGGAGCCGGTCGAGGTGGCCTTCCACGTCCTCGACGAGCTGGACGCGTTCGCCGACCCGATGGCGCCGAGGGCCTGCGACTACCTGCTGTCGGTGACGACCGGCGACGGCGGCGTGCCGTTCGTGCTGCCCGGCGTGCGCGGCACCGCCCGGGCGCCCTGGTGGGAGACCGACGACGACCCGCCGGGCAACCTGGTGCCGACCGCCTCGATCGCCGCGCTCCTGCACAAGCACCGCGCCGTCCACCCGTGGCTGGAGCGGGCCACCGCGTTCTGCTGGACCCGGATCGCCGCCGTCGAGCGGACCACCCCGTACGAGGCGCGGGCGATCGTCGCCTTCCTGGAGGAGGCGCCGGACCGGGAACGGGCCGAGGCCGAGTTCGCCCGCCTGCGTGAGGCCGTCCTGGACACCGTCGCCCTCGACCCGGACACCCCGGGCGAGGCTCACTTCCCGCTGGACTTCGCCCCGGCGCCGTCCCGGCTTCCGCTGTTCGAGGCGGACCTGCTGGACCGGCACCTGGACGCGCTGGCCGCCGCCCAGTCGCCCGAGGGCGGGTGGGGCGGCAACTGGCTGATGTGGACGCCCGTGGTGGAGCACGAATGGGGCGGGTACGTGACCGTCGAGCGCCTCAAGACCCTGCGCGCGTACGGGCGGCTCTCCTGACCCGCCCGCTCTCCTGACCCGCCCGCGCGGGGGCGCGTCGTCGGTGGCGTGTCCTAGCGTGGGGGGATGTACGAGGAACGGCCGCCCACGCCGGAGCTCGCCGGGCGGGTCGTGTGCGTCTGGGGCCAGGTCCCCGCGAGTGACGGCACGCAGCTCGTGGTGCCCGACGGCTGCGTCGACCTCATCTGGGGCCCGGCCGGGCTCTTCGTCGCGGGGCCCGACACGGGGCCGATGCCCGCGCCCATGCGCGTCGGCGAGGTGTTCGCCGGCGTCCGCTTCGGGCCGGGCGCGACGGGCGAGGTGTTCGGCGTGCCCGTCCACGGGCTGCGCGACCAGCGGGTCCCGCTCGCCGCGCTCAACCCCGCGGACTGGTCCCCGTTCCTCGCACCGGACACGGTGTCGTCCCTTTCGGCGGGCACCATCCCGTACGGCCCCGGGCACCTGCTCGGCGAACGCCTGCGGCTCATGAGGCGAGCCGTCGCCGCCCGCATCAGGGAGACCGCCCCCGCCGACCCCGCGGCCCCGGCCCTGGTGGCGGCGCTGCGTTCGGGGCTGAGCGTGCGCGAGGCCGCCTGGGAGCTCGGATTCAGCGAGCGGCAGCTCCACCGCAGGAGCGTGGCCGGTTTCGGCTACCCGCCCAAGACGCTCCAGCGCGTGGTGCGCTTCCAGCGGGCGCTGCGGCTGGCCCGCTCGGGGGTCGCCCTGGCGGAGGTGGCGGCGGCGTCGGGCTACGCGGACCAGGCGCATCTGTCCCACGACGTGAAGCGCCTGAGCGGGGTGCCCCTGAGCCGCCTGCTCACCTGAGCGGTGTCACCGCGGAGGGGTGGGCTCGGTCGTGCCGCTCTCCCCGCTCGCCGGCGCGCCTGGCGCCACGGCCGGGGCCCGGGCGGGGGTCTCCACCGGAGGCGGCGTGCCGGGTGGCGCGGCCGCGGGCGGCTCCTCGGGTGGCGTACCCGATAGCAGGGCGGCCGCCCAGGTGGCGCGCGGGTCACTGTCCACGAGCAGGGCGCGCGCGAACAGGCTCAGCGGGATCGCGAGCAGCGCCCCCAGCGCTCCCAGCACGAACGTCCACAGGATCAGCGACAGGAACGTCATGGTGGTCGACAGCCCCACCGCGTCGCCCAGGAACTTCGGCTGGATGAACGACTCGATCACCACGTTGATGACGCAGTAGAGGATGATGACCAGCACCATCTGCTTGGGCCCGCCGTCGAGCAGTGCCAGCAGCGCGGGCGGGATGAGGCCGAGGACGAAGCCGATGTTGGGGATGTAGTTCGTGATCAGCGCGAGCACGCCCCACAGGATCGGCAGCGGCACGCCGAGGATCGCCAGCGCCACCGCGTCCAGCACCGCCACGATCAGTCCGAACACCGTCGAGACGATGAGGTACTGCCGGGTCTTCTGGGCGAACGTGGCCAGCGCGCTCACCAGCATGTGCCGGCTGCTGTGCCCGGCCTCGAGGATCCGCGCGGTCACGGGCCCGTCCAGGCACATCGAGAGCAGCAGCACCACGATGAGGAACAGGCCCGACAGCACGCTGACCAGGCTGCCCAGCAGGCTCTGCACCACCCCGACGATCTTGCCGAGGTCGATGCCCTTGATCGCCTCGTTGATCTTGGCGTTGCTGAGGCCGACGGAGGTCGCGAGCCGCTGGGCCTCGTCGAGCAGCTTCTGGAACTGCGGGCCGTACGTGGGAAGCAGGCCGGCGAGCTCCGTGACCGCGAACGTCAGGATCGCCACCATGCCGAGCAGGACGAAGAGCACGATCACGAAGGGAATGACCACCTGCGTCCAGGCCGGTGCGCCGTGCCGGGCCAGCCAGTTGCGCACCGGGGCCACGGCGATGACGAGCACGAGCGCCAACACGACCGGCCCGATGATGGACGCCACCTCGCGCATGCCGAACAGCGTCACGACGGCGCCGGCCATCCCCAGCAGGACGATGAGCGCTCTAGGAATGGGTTGATCGCTCACCTTCTGTACCTACCCGTAGCCGGACGGAAACACCGATAGGGGAAGGGGATTCCGTTGATTTGACGGTTCGCAGAGGGATGCATAGAGTTCACCAGTCCCACGAGGACGGCGGTGATCGCCGGTCTCGCTCTGGGGCCACCTCCTAGCTGCACCGCCGATCGGCGGATCACTGTGCCCTGCACTGTGCCTCCGAACAGCGGCTTTGACATCGGTCAGATGTTGGAGTAGGTTAGGAGAGTTGCCTCGGAGACGGGGTGCGGTCGGAATTCCGAAAGCGCCGAATTTGACAGAAAATACGGTCGCTGAAAGAATAAAGACACAACGAACGAACGAAACGAAAAGCGCCTCTCGCAGGACCGGGGAGAACGCGTCCGTTTCTTGAGAACTCAACAGTGTGTTAAAAGCCAGTGCATGAACAATGCATGACCCCGTCATATCGGCGAAAGCCGGTGACGGATTCCTTTTTAGTTGGGTATCAGACCTTTAATGGAG
>NZ_JABWGN010000026.1 GCF_013363975.1 Nonomuraea montanisoli
ACCCGGGCCTTCCACTTCTCGTTGCCGAGCAGCCAGTCGAAGGACTCGGTCTGCAGGGCAAGAAGGTCAGGAACTTCGAGGGGCTCCTGGATGCGCGAAAAAGAGACGCGACGGGGACCGGCGGGTACGGCGGAGGCGTTGCGCGAGGCTGCCAACAGATGTCCTTCCGAGGGCTCGCGGCGGACTGACTACACGCACGCCAGACAACCTCGCAACGTGAGCAAGCGGAGCGGGTCGTCAAAGGGCAGCGCAAAGGGGCAGTGTAGCCGAACGGCACACGCCTGTCCACTTCGCCTTCGCTGCATGCTCCACGTTGGTCGCAGCATCGCCCGTTCGCGCGGAAACGTCAAGCCCACAAGCCGGACTTTCCGCCGACCAGGGGCCCGGACGCTGGGTTTTCTCCCCTGCGTGATCGGGCGCCTACCGTCAGGCCCAAGACGATACCCGCGAACGGGGACGGTTAACGCTCCGTCACACCGAGGACCGAACCCATGCCGGCGACCGGTGTGGTCGTGAAGGAGGTACCCCGTTCTTTGCCTTCGCCAAACCTCTTTTTTGGTAACAATTGACGGACCGCCGCGCCCAGCCCTCAGACGGTCCCGATCAGCGTCGACAGGTCCGCCGCCAGCCACCCGCCGTCACCGCGGACCATGGTCAGCCTGACCCGATTCTGGCTGATCTGGCGTTGCGGCGCCGCCTCCCCCGGAACCTCCCTGACCGTACCGGTGTTCACGAACAAGAGCACCTCGACCCGCCCGGGTTCCGCGTGTTCGACGGCCGCCGCCGTGACGGACGCCGTCTGCACGGTCTTCTGGGCCCTGGCCTTCCCGGCGAGGGACTTCGACAGCTCGCCGTAGTAGCCGGACAGCGCGCCCGTCGTGCGCGCCCTGGCCCGCGCCAGGTCGCGGTCGACCGTGCGGTAGTCGTACGACATCAGCTCGGGCGCCGCCGTACGGGCGGACGCCATCGCCTCCACGCCGTCCGCGTCGGCGTCGCGCAGGGCCCGCAGGTCGGCCCACATCACGCCGACGACCGCGCCCAGCACGAGCACGGCGACGGCCAGCACCGCGGCCATGACGACCCTCACACCCGCGCTCCTCTCCTCCGGGCGCCACGACGGCGCACTGCACACGACGGCGCACTACATCTGCACGGCCTTGGACACCAGCCAGACCCCGCCGACCTTGGTGAGGTCCATCGACCACCGGCAGAACCGGTCCTGCGGCGGCGTCTTGGAGCCCTCCCAGCGGATGTCCACGTCGGCCACCACCAGCACCCTCGCCGCCGAGCCCGTCATCGACACGAGCCCCGTGGCGCGTACCACGCCGTCCTGCACGACCTTGTTGGCGACCGTGGTGCTCTTGAGCCGGCCCAGGTTCGCCTCGTACTCCTCGCGCGCCGCCCCGGTGGAGGAGTCGAGGATGCGCCGGGCGTCGGCGTCCACGGTCTTGTAGTGCAGCGACAGCAGGTTCACCGCGTGCGAGCCCGCGGCCTGGAGCGCCGCCGCGCGATCGTCGGCCCTGGCCTGCGCGTCCCGCTCCTGGGCGCCGACCCACAGGCCGGCCACGGCCAGCACGACGAGCAGCGCGGACATCGCGAGGATCAGTGGGCGACCGAACCGAAGAGAGAGATTCGTCACGTCCGTGCATCCCTTCCGCCGGCCGGATCATAACGCGGAGGTCACCGCGACCGGACGGGAATCGGCCGGACAGGCATGAGACGGCATGGATCGGTCAGCGACGGGGTGACCCGGGTGACTGGGACGCCAGGCGAAGCAGTACCGGAGTGACTTGGGCGCCAGACGGCGTAGGTGCCGGCTCAGGCGCCAGACGCCTCAGGCGCCCGGCTCGGCCAGGGCGCGCAGGGCGGGGCGGAGTGCGGCGACGATGTCGTCGTGTGACGCCTCGCGCAGCTCGTCCAGTTCCAGAAGCTGGTGGCCCACGGTCACGCCCAGCAGGACCGCCGTCATCAGCGCCGCGCGCAGCGGGGCGCCCTCGCCGGGCAGCGCCGCGCCGACCTGTCCGACCTGCCGGCTCAGCGCCTCGCGCGCCGTCGCGGCGGCCTCGGGGTGGGTGAGCATCGAGCGGAGCATCGCCAGGGACGCGGGCGGCAGCCGCATCTTCACGCCCAGGGTGCCGAGCAACTGCTCGACGGCCTCCTCCGGGCTCGCCGCGGAGTCGGCCGGGTCCGCGACGCGCACGGCCTCGGCGAAGAGGCGTCGCTTGTTGCCGAAGTACTGCATGACCAGCGCCGGATCGACCTCGGCGGCCGCCGCAACGGCGCGGATCGTGGTGCGCTCGAAGCCATGCTCGGCGAACAGGTCTCGCGCCGCGTCGAGGATGCGCTGCTCGGTCCTGCGGCGGCGCTCGGCGCGTGGGAGCGCTGGCTCGGTCACGGGGTCGACTCTACATGTGTTGACCGGAGATCCTCGTTCACTCTACGCTCGTTGAGTCAACGCCTGTTGAGCGAAATGGGGTACATCTGTGTCCATCGAGGAGATCGTCGCGGCGTTCCACCGCGCCATGCTGCACAAGTCCGCCGACGAGCTCGCCGACCTGTACGCCGAGGACGGCCTGCACGAGTTCCCGTTCGGCGGACTGGCGCCGCTCAAGGGACGGGAGGAGGTCCGCGCCGCGTACCGCGTGTCGTGGTCCGAGACGCCGGCCGAGGTCGAGCGGGTCCGGATGGTGGCGCTCCACGCCACGGCCGATCCGGAGGTCGTGGTGGTGGAGCAGCAGACCGACGTGACGGTGGCCGGGAACCCGATCACCGTGCCCGGCCTGCTGGTCCTGCGGGTGAGGGACGGGCGGATCGTCCACACGCGTGACTACATGGACGCCTCCGCCATCAGCCGCATCCGCGCCACCACCTGACCAGCACCGCCCCGTCTCGGGACGCGTCCGGTGAGCCCCCGCGCGGACGTGAGCCCGCGGCGGAAGGCCGCCACACGAACGTGAGGGTTCGCCAGCCACCCCGCGGCTGCCGCGCGGGCCTCGCGCGGACGTGGGCCCGCGACGGGGTGACCACCGCACGGGCGTGGGGCGTGGGCGCGGGGTGGGGGTGCGCCGTGCCGGGGGCGGCGGCCACGGAGGCGCGGCCCGCTGGTGGGGGCGCGCCGATGCGAAGGCGCAGCCCATGAACGGTGACCGCGCCGATGCGGCGGCGCGGCCCGCTGGTGGGGGCCGCGCGGACGTGGAGGCGACCGGCGTGGGGTGGCCGCGCGGAGGCGGAGGCGAGCGGTGGGCGGTGGCCGTGCCGACGTGGAGTGGGCCGGTGGGCGGGCGGTCAGCCGGTGGTCAGGTCGAAGAGCGTCACGCCGCCCACGGTGGTGGCCGTGAACGTCTCCTGGACCCAGGCCGCGATCCGGGCCGCGTCGTCGCTGCCCCCGCTGCCCGAGCTCCCCGTGCCGCCCGAGCTCCCCGTGCCGCCCGAAGTCCCCATGCCGCCCGTGGCGCCTGGGCGGCCGGCCATCCCCATGCCTGTCCCGACGAAGTAGTGGATCTTCTTCTCGGCCACGTACTGCTGGAAGCGGGCCAGCGTCGGTGCCGGGTCCGTGCCGTTGAACCCGCCCACCGCCATCACCGGCAGGCCGCTCGCGAGCTGGTACCCGGCGGCGTTGTTCGAGCCGACCGTCGCCGCGGCCCACGTGTAGGAGGCGGCGTCCCGCTTGAGCAGGGTGGTCACCTCGGCGGAGGGGGTGCCCGCGTTCAGCAGCCCGCCCGTGCCGCCGGGCCGTCCGCCGCCCATGCCGCCACGGCCCGCCGCGCGCCCGTCCGGGAACGGCCCGCCCGGCTGCCCCGTGCCCTGCGGCGCTCCCCCGGACGGGCCCTGCCCGAGCTGCACCCCGCCGGGCAAGCCCTGCCCGGGCTGGGCGCCCATCGGGCCCATGCCCATCGCCCGGCCCCCGCCACGGAACCCGCCGGGGCCGCCGAAGCGTCCCGGGCCGCCGGTGGAGGGCCCGGCCGTCGGGATGGCGCCCGTGTGTGGCGAGGACGCGGTGTCCACCGCATAGGCGGCCGGCCCGGCGAGACAGACCACGACCGCCCCCACGGCGACGACCTTGCCCCACCACCTCAGCGGCCGCCGCCGCCCGGACTCCTGCCCCGTCAGACCTAGACCTGCTCGGGCTATTTCACGTGCCTGGACGGCTTCACGTGCCCGGGCCGTCGGCTTCGGCGCCGGCCAGGCGCCCGATCGAATCGCACCCGGCCGAACCGGGTCCCTCTCGGCGGAGTCCTCCCGGTCCGTCGGCCCGAATACGGCCACCTCCCGTACGGCCGGCTCTCGTTCCGTGTCCTCCCGCACCGCCGGGTCCTGCTCCTCGGTCTCCCCTACGGCCACGTGCCGGGTGGCGAGGCGTCCCAGGGGCAGGAGGGCCGCCGCCAGCGCCAGCCCCGCCACCAGCACCACCGGCCCCAGCCAGGGGTTCCAGTCCTCGTCACGCGTCAGCAGCACGTACGACCACAGCGCCGTCAGCCCCGTGACCCCCGCCGGCAGGACCGGCTCCCGGCGCTCCCACGCCAGCGCGGCCCCCACCCCCACCAGAGCGGCGATCGCCGGGGCCAGCGCGACCGTGTAGTACGCGTGGAAGATCCCCTGCATGAAGCTGAAGATCAGCCCCGTGACCACCAGCCACCCACCCCACACGCCGAGCTGCGCGCGGGCCGGATCCGTGCGCGGCGCGCGCCGCGTCAGCCACAGCCCCGCCCCCAGCAGGATCAGCGCGGCGGGCAGCAGCCACGAGATCTGGCCGCCCGCCTCCGCGTCGAACAGCCGCAACGGTCCCGCCTCCTGGTTGAGGTTGCCGAGACCGCCGTAGTCGGCGCCGTTGAGCCGCCCGATGCCGTTGTAGCCGAGCGCCAGCTCCAGCACGCTGTTGGTCTGCGAGCCGCCGATGTACGGCCGGTCGGACGCGGGCACCAGCGCCACGGCCAGCAGCCACCACCCGGCCGACACCACCATGGCCACCCCGGCGAGGGCGAGCTGCCCCACCCGCCGCCACACGCCCGCCGGCGCCGTCAGCAGGTACACCAGCGCGAACCCCGGCAGCACCAGGAACGCCTGCAGCATCTTGGCCAGGAACGCGAACCCCAGGCACACCCCGGCCAGCACCAGCCACCGGGTGGCCGCCCGCTCCTGCGCCCGCACCACGCAGTACGCGGCGAGCGTCATCAGCAGCACCAGGAGCGCGTCCGGGTTGTTGAAGCGGAACATCAGCACCGCCACCGGAGTCAGCGCCATGACGGCGACGGCCAGCAGTCCCGCCCAGGCCGGGAAGCGCCGCCGCACCGTCGCGTACACCACGGCGACGGTCGCCACCCCCATGAGCGCCTGCGGGACGAGGATGCTCCACGTGTTCAGCCCGAACACGCGCGCGCTGAGCTCCATCGGCCACAGCGACGCCGGCGTCTTGTCCACGGTGATCGCGTTCGCGGCGTCGGACGAGCCGAAGAAGAACGCCTTCCAGCTCTGGGTGCCGGCCTGCACGGCGGCCGAGTAGAACGCGTTGGCCCAGCCGGACGAGCCGAGCCCCCAGAGGTAGAGCGCGGCGGTGGCGGCGAGCAGGCCGCCCAGCGCCCATCGGGTCCTGCCATGCGTGGTGGTGGTCACGCAGGCCAGGCTAGGAACGGCACCTCCGCCCACGGTGAGAGGCGCATGAGAATCCGCTGAGCACCCGGTGCGGGCACGCGAAGGCACCCGGCGCGATCACGGAAGCACCCGGTGCGGGCACGCAGAAGGGGCGGCACACCCGGCACCAGGGTGTGGCCGCCCCTTCTGGACGAACGATCTCGCGAGGCGCCCGCGAGGGGCGCCCGGAGAGGGGTGTTACTTGACGGTGACGGTGGCGCCGGCGCCCTCGAGGGCAGCCTTGGCCTTCTCCGCCTGGTCCTTGTTGACCTTGCCGTCGAAGACCGGCTTGGGAGCGCCGTCCACCAGGTCCTTGGCCTCCTTCAGGCCGAGGGACGTGAGGGCGCGGATCTCCTTGATGACCTGGATCTTCTTGTCGCCGGCGGCCTCGAGGATGACGTCGAACTCGTCCTGCTCCTCGACCTCGGCGGCGGCGGGACCGGCGCCGGTGGGGGCGGCGGCGACCGCGACGGGGGCGGCGGCCTTGACGTCGAAGACGTCCTCGAACTGCTTCACGAACTCGGACAGCTCGAGGAGGGTCATCTCCTTGAACGCGTCGAGCAGCTCGTCGGTGCTGAGCTTCGCCATGATGGTTTCCTCCGTATGGGACTTGCGAAAATTAGGAACGGGACCGCGGTGTGTGCGGCAATCCCCGAGCTACTCGCCCGGCTCTTCGCGCTTGGCGCGAAGGGCCTCGGCCAGCTGAGCCATCTGCGTGGGCAGCGCGGCGAACATCGCGGCAGCGGCGCTCTGCTTCGCCTTGAGCGCGCCAGCAAGCTTCGCGAGGAGAACCTCACGGGACTCGAGGTCGGCGAGCTTGGTGATTCCAGCGGCGTCGAGGGCCTTGCCCTCCAGCACGCCACCCTTGATCACCAGAAGGGGATTGGCCTTGGCGAAGTCACGCAGACCCTTGGCCGCCTCGACGACGTCGCCCTTGACGAAGGCGACAGCGGTCGGGCCGATCAGCAGGTCGTCCAGACCAGTCACGCCGGCCTCGTTGGCCGCGAGCTTGGTCAGGGTGTTCTTCGCCACGGCGAACTTCGCATTCTCACCAAGAGCAACGCGCAGCTGCTTGAGCTGGGCGACGGTGAGACCGCGGTACTCGGTCAGAACGGCGGCGGCGCTGCCTTCGAACTCGCTCTTGAGCTCGGCAACCGCTGTCGCCTTATCCGCCCTCGCCATGGGCCTCCTTCCAGATGTGCCACCGGTGAAGGCCCACAGAAACGAGAACAGCCCCGGGCGCAGGGCGCACACGGGGCTCACGCACATGGATCAACCATGCGGGAAACTCGCATCACACCTGCGCGGGCTGTCCGCTTGCGCGGATCCTTCGGTCGTCAGGTAGTCAGGCACCCGACAACAGCCGGCGGTCTTCGGCAACGACCAGAGTAAGGCCTGGCCGCCGAGTTTCCAAATCGCTCTCGGGACCGATCGCTCGGTCCGTGGTGGACGTGCTCTAGTTGGTGGTGCCCTTGGGCATCTCACCGACCTGGTCGGCGGGCGGCGCCTCGATGTTCACCGGCTCGTTGAAGCCCTTGAAGAACAGCGTGGCGTCGAGCGTGGTGCCCTGCTCCTTGCCGTTCAGCGCGAGCTTGCGCGGCAGGCCGTCGGAGCCCACCCAGAAGTCGAACTTGACGTCCTTCAGCTCCGCCAGACCCCTGCGGGCCTGCTCCTGCTCGTCGGCGGGGAGCTGCTTGACCGCCACGTCCGTCGGGAACGTGCCGCTGTAGTGGGTGGTGTCCGTGCCGTCCACGGTCTCCGTGCCGACGGACTTCACGTCCTGGGACGTGGTGACCATCTTGGTGACGTTGGCCAGGTCGAACTGCTGGATCTGGCCGAGCGTCTGCTTGACCTGGTCGGAACCGCCCATGTCGTTGAGCGAGACCTTGATCCACGGCTTGGTGGCGCCGACGAGTTCCTTCAGCGCCTCGACCTTGACGTACACCGTGTCGCCCTGGAGCACGGCGCGCACCCCGCCGGGCAGCGCGCGCTGGCCCATGTCGACGGTGTCGAGCGTGAGGTCGACGGCGAGCTGCGGCTTGCTCTGGTAGAGCATCCGCCCCTGCACCTTGCCGCTGTCGTCCTGCGAGCCCGTGACGTTGACGACGGCGTCCACGGTGTAGCTGGTGACCTCCGAGGTCTTCTGCGCGGCCTGCGCCAGCACTTCGGAGGCGGCCAGGTTCACCTGGATCGGCTGCGCGTTCGAGCCGCAACCGGTGAGCGTGACCGCCACTAACGCGGCGCCGGCCGCGGCAGTGGCGAGAGAAATCCTGCGCTTCAGCATGTCTTGACCCTACGTGTCAGTAGCCGGAAATGCCGTCTTCCCCGGAGATCTAAGGGAAAACCCAGGGTCGTCCCGGACCATCCGGTGGCGTTGTCGCCCGTCCGGCTCGGACCCGCCCTGAGGTGCCCAGAGGTGTTCAGAGGTCCACGGACTCCCCCGGGGCGAGGCGTCCGATGGTCGCGCCCAGGCCGGCCGCCTCACTGGCGAGGACGCCGTCCAGGACCTGCAGCCCCCATGCGTTGAGCAGCCCGTCGTGGACGGCGTAGGCGCGTCCCGGCGACAGTTTCCGCAGGTACGCGATCAGGTCGGGCACCGTCATCCAGGGCGCCTGGCCGGGGAAGAGCAGGGTGGGGGCGTCGAGCAGGGTCAGCGCGTCACCCGGATGGAAGACCTCGTCGTCGACGAGAAAGCCGACGTTGTCCACCGGGGGCACGTCGGGATGGCTGACATGGTGCTTCTCGCCCACGGCCCTCACCCGGAAGCCCGCGGCGGAGAAGGTGTCGCCGTCACGCACCACCGTCACGCGGTCGGCGAGGTCGGGCAGTTCGAGGGCCACGCCGGGACAGGTGTAGACGGCGAGGTCCGGATGCTCCGCGGCGGCGGCGCGAAGGCGGTCGGGGTCGAAGTGGTCGAAGTGCTGGTGCGTGACGAGCACGGCCTCCGCCCCGCTCAGGGCCTCGGCCTCCGGGGTCATCAGCCCCGGGTCGATGACGAGCCCGCGCCCGTCCTTCTCCAACCGCACGCACGCGTGCCCGAACTTCGTCAGTCTCATGTCGGCATCCTGCGCCACATGCGCCCCGCGCCGTGCCGCCTCCCCTGTCGGCGAACACCGGTGGCCGATGGCCACGGCACCGGTGTGGCGCGCCGAACGCCGACGGTCGGACGGCCGACGTGAGCCCGTACGCGCGCGTACGCGAACGGCCCCCGCCTGCGGTGCAGGCGGGGGCCGTTCGACGTGCGCCCTGGGGCGCGAACGTCGTTACGCGTCGAGCTCGGCCGTGAGGCCGCGCGTGGCGTTGGGGTCGACCGGGACGCCGGGGCCCATGGTGGTCGAGAAGGTGACCTTCTTGACGTAGCGGCCCTTGGCGGCCGACGGCTTGAGACGCAGCACCTCGTCCAGCGCGGCGGCGTAGTTCTCGATGAGCTTGCGCTCGTCGAACGACGTCTTGCCGATGATGAAGTGCAGGTTGGCCTGCCGGTCGGTGCGGAACTCGATCTTGCCGCCCTTGATCTCCGTCACGGCCTTGGCGACGTCGGGCGTCACGGTGCCGGTCTTGGGGTTGGGCATGAGACCACGCGGGCCGAGGACGCGGCCCAGGCGGCCGACCTTGCCCATGAGGTCCGGGGTGGCGACCACGGCGTCGAACTCGTTGAGCCGGTTGCCCTTGGCGATCTCGTCGATCAGCTCGTCGGCGCCGACGATGTCGGCGCCAGCCTCGCGGGCGGCCTCGGCACGGTCACCGGTCGCGAAGACCAGGACCCGGGCGGTCTTACCGGTGCCGTGCGGAAGGTTGACCGTGCCGCGCACGATCTGGTCGGCCTTGCGAGGGTCGACGCCGAGCCGGAGGGCGACCTCGACGGTCGCGTCGAACTTGGTGGTCGACGTGTCCTTGGCGAGCTTGGCCGCCTCGGCCGGGGAGTAGAGCTTGTCGCGGTCGATCTTCGCCGCGGCGTTCTTGTGCGCCTTGCTGCGCTGCATGATGTCTCCTTGTGGTCCGCGGGCCAGCGCTGGGCCCTCCCACGGGCTGGGAAAAGGTCTCAGTCGGCGACGGTGATGCCCATCGACCGGGCGGTGCCGGCGATGATCTTCTCGGCCGCCTCGATGTCGTTGGCGTTGAGGTCGGGCATCTTGGTCTCGGCGATGCTGCGGAGCTGCTCGCGGCTGAGCTTGCCGACCTTGTCCTTGTGCGGGACCGCGCTGCCCTTGTCGAGACCCAGAGCCTTCTTGATCAGCTCGGGCGCCGGGGGCGTCTTCGTGACGAAGGTGAAGCTGCGGTCCTCGAAAATGGTGATCTCAACGGGGATGATGTTGCCCCGCTGGGCCTCCGTCGCAGCGTTGTACTGCTTGACGAAGTCCATGATGTTGACGCCGTGCGGACCGAGGGCGGTACCGACCGGCGGGGCGGGCGTGGCCTGGCCAGCGGGGAGCTGAACCTTGACGAGCGCCGCGATCTTCTTCTTCGGAGGCATGTGTCCTTCTCCGGGTCCTGATCGTGATGCTGTCCGGGCGCGGGTGCGGCCGGACATGTCGGAAGGCCGCCCTTCGCGACAGGCGGCCAGCCGAACGTCTAAGTGTATGTGATCGTTTTAGATCTTCGAGACCTGGTTGAACGACAGCTCGACCGGGGTCTCGCGGCCGAAGATCGAGACGAGCACCTTGAGCTTCTGCGACTCGGGGCTGATCTCGCTCACCGAGGCGGGCAGCGTGGCGAACGGGCCGTCCATGACCGTGACGGACTCGCCGATCTCGAACTCGACCGTGGGGCCGGTGGAGGTCTTGGCGGTGGCCTTCTTGCTCTCCTCGGTGGGCTCCGGGGCGAGCAGCTTGGCGACCTCGTCGAGGCTCAGCGGGCTCGGCTTGTTGGACAGGCCGACGAAGCCGGTGACGCCCGGCGTGTTGCGCACCGCGGCCCAGGACTCGTCGGTCAGCTCCATGCGCACCAGCACGTAGCCGGGCAGCACCCGCTCCTTGACCGGGACCTTCTTGCCGCTCTTGAACTCCTGGACGGTGTGCGTCGGCACCTCGACCTGGTAGATGTAGTCCTCCATGTTGAGCGACACGTTGCGGCTCTCGATGTTGGACTTCACGCGGTTCTCGTAACCGGCGTAGGAGTGGATCACGTACCACTCGCCGGGAAGGCCGCGCAGACCGCGCTTGAACTCCTCGACGGGATCGACGTCGGGCTCTGCGTCACCGTCCTCGGCTGCGGGAGCCTCGTCGGCGGCGGCCTCGTCCTCGTCGCTGTCCGCGAACTCGGCGCCGTTGGACTCCTCAGCGGCCTCGACGGCCTCTTCCGGCTCGTCGCCCCACTCGCTACGGGGCTCCTCCGCCGGCACTGAAGACTCGGACACGGTGACTTTCCTCTTCCGTCGAATTTCGTCGAATCGAATGGCGACTCCGTCAGGCGGCCTCGGCGACCCCGACGCGGATCAGGATCCGCCGAAGACCTTGAGGACGGCCCAGCCGAGGGCGCTGTCCAGCCCGTACACGACGGCCACCATGATCAGAACGAATACCAGGACGACCGTGGTGTAGGTGACAAGATCCTTGCGTGTCGGCCAGATGACCTTGCGCAGCTCGTTGACGACCTGCCGGTAGAAAAGGGCAGGCGTAGTGCGAGACTTCTTCTCACCACTGGGCTTGCCTGCGGTCTCGCCGCGCGTGTCGATCGCCACAGTCCTCACCTGAATCTGTCGTATCCAACGCAGTTTGCGGCGCGCATTACACGCCCATTATTGCGCGGACCGCACTCGCAGGGCACGAGGGACTCGAACCCCCAACCGCCGGTTTTGGAGACCGGTGCGCTACCAATTGCGCCAGTGCCCTATGTCGCCAACCACACTACCCTGATCGGCTCACTGCCTGGACCGAACCGCACATCGACATGCGGCGGTACGACCAGGCGAAAGTGTATCGGTGGATCCCCATTCCGTCGAACTCATTCCGATCTCCCAGCTCAGAGCCCCGGAGACGGGCCGCGGCGGCGAGGAGATGAAAGCATGGGGACATGTCCATGCGACCTCGCGTCTCCACGCGAATCTCCGCGATCTCCGAGTCAGCCACTCTCGCCGTGGACGCCCGGGCGAAGGCGATGAAGGCGGACGGCCGCCCGGTCATCGGCTTCGGCGCCGGCGAGCCCGACTTCCCGACACCCGAGTACATCGTCGAGGCGGCGGTCGAGGCGGCGCGCGACCCCCGCTTCCACAAGTACACGCCGGCCGGCGGCCTGCCCGAGCTGAAGCTGGCCATCGCCGACAAGACGCTGCGCGACTCCGGCTACCGGGTGGAGCCCACGCAGGTCCTGGTCACCAACGGCGGCAAGCAGGCCGTCTACGAGGCGTTCGCCACGCTGCTCGACCCGGGCGACGAGGTCCTGGTCGTCGCGCCGTACTGGACGACGTACCCGGAGGCGATCAAGCTGGCGGGCGGCGTCCAGGTCGACGTCGTGACCGACGAGACGACCGGCTATCTCGCGACGGTCGACCAGCTCGAGGCGGCGCGCACGGAGCGCACGAAGGTGCTGCTGTTCGTCTCGCCGTCCAACCCCACGGGCGCGGTCCACACGCGCGAGCAGACCGAGGAGATCGGCCGCTGGGCGGCCGAGCACGGCCTGTGGGTGGTCACGGACGAGATCTACGAGCACCTCGTGTACGGCGGCGCCGAGTTCACCAGCATCGCCACGGCCGTGCCGGAGCTGGCCGACCGGGTGGTCGTGCTCAACGGCGTGGCCAAGACGTACGCGATGACGGGCTGGCGGGTGGGCTGGCTCATCGGCCCCCCGGACGTGGTGCGGGCGGCCACCAACCTCCAGTCGCACGCCACCTCCAACGTGGCGAACGTCTCGCAGATGGCCGCGCTGGCGGCGGTGCGCGGCGACCTGTCGGCGGTGGAGCGGATGCGCGAGGCGTTCGACCGGCGCCGGCGGACCATGCTCCGGATGCTCAACGAGATCCCCGGCGTGGTGTGCCCGGAGCCGAAGGGGGCGTTCTACGCGTACCCGTCGGTCAAGGAGCTGCTGGGCAAGGAGCTGCGCGGACGGCGGCCCGCGTCGTCGGCGGAGCTGGCCGAGCTGATCCTGGAGGAGGCCGAGGTCGCGGTGGTGCCGGGTGAGGCGTTCGGCACGCCGGGGTACTTCCGGCTGTCGTACGCGCTCGGCGACGACGACCTGGTCGAGGGCGTCAGCCGGATGGCCAAGCTGCTGTCCGAGGCGCACTGACGCTCCGGGCCTCCGGGTCCGTCAGCCGTTCAGGGCTATGCCGTCGGCGACGTCCTGGACCTCGTGGGCGAGTCCCGGCGTCGCGGCCACGTACACCGCGACGCCGGGCCGTTCGAGCCACATGAAGTTGCGCATGTCGCCACGGGTGCGCCAGCGCAGCGCCGGCATGCCCTCGTACGCGCCGAGCCCGGCCCTGCTGACCAGTCCGGCGAACGTCTCGACGGACCGGACCCCGCACACGACCCCGACGAGCAGCTGCTCGCCGCCGCCGCTGCCGCGCCAGGTCCGGCCGCGCACGTGGAGCTTGCGGGTCAGGGACTTGATCCGCCTGAACGCGGGGCCGCGGGTGAGCCCGGACGGCACGTAGGTGAGCGTCACGTTGCCGTCACCGCAGGTGAGGTCCGGGTACGGCGTCTCGTGGACGGTGACGGGACCGGGCGTGGTGCGCGCGGTGTGCGTCACGGGCACGTCGGAGCCGCAACCGGCCACTGCCAGCACGATGATCGCCGAGGTCAGGCAGCGGCGCATCGACCCCCCATGACTTTTTGTGGAGACTCAGGGAAAACCTCCCCAGTCTCCTACAGGACTCCGCACAGAGGCGGCAACAGGAAGCAGCTCCCCGGCGAGCGGTTCACCGACCCGGACGCGGACCCCGGTGCCGGGACGCACGAGCCGGACGACGGTGCGGCCGCCGCGCGGGTCGCGGCCGACCATGGCGGGCCTGCCGCCGACGACGGTCTCCCTGGACCCGGGCGGGGCGGTGCGGCGATAGGCCGCCCAGCTCGCGGCGATCGCGCCGTAGTCGGCGCGGGCCTCGACGAACCTGTCGCCCGCGCCGGATCCCGCTGCCTTGGGGGCCGGTCCGTACGAGGGTCGTGCGGCCCAGACGGCCCACACGGTACGTGTGCCGGGGCCCGTGTCGGCCGCTCCCCCGCCTGTTCGGGTGAGCCCGGCCGGGAGGTGGGTGAACCAGAGGTCGCCGGAGACGACGGCGAGGGTGGGGGCGCGGCCGGGAGGCGGCGGCGCCTGCGCGGGTCCGGCGGGGGCGCCGGTGGGGGTGCGGGTGGGAGTGCCGGTGGAGGTCCCGGCGGGAGTGCCGGCCGTGGACGGCGCGACGCGGGGTTCGGAAAGCGGTGGCGGGGCGGGCGGCGGGTCGAGGGCGGCGGCGCGGGGCGGGCGGCCGAACCCCGAGGAGAAGATCCCGTACACCGTGGTCGCCGCCACCCCGAACGCGCCGAGCGCGAGCACCGCCCGCCACCACTGCCCCCGCGGGCGCCCCCCGGAGCCTGGCTCCTGTGGCGCCGCGCCCTCTCGCGGAGCCGGGGCGGCGCGCGGGCCTCGGGTGCCCTGCCGGGGGACCGCCGCCCCCGAGACGGGCGTCTCCCCCGCGATCGGCGCCTCCTGGGAGGGCGGCGCGTCCTGTGCGGGCGGCGCGTCCTGCGGGGGGCGGGGGGTCATCGCCTCAGGGGTCATGACCGTAGGATCCCCGCTCCACCGCCGCCCGTGGTGCCGTTCGCGCGACTGGCCCCCGCTCAGCCGGCGACGCGGCACGGGTCACTCGGCCGCTTCGATCCCCTCGGCGATCTTCTTCAGCTCGGCCGGGGCGTCGACCTTCTTGACGTACATCGGGCTGATGTACACCTCTACCGCCAGGTCGTCGCGGAGGAGGAAGCCGATCGTGGCCGTGGTGTCCTCCCTGGGCTCCTCGATGACCTCACCGCCGTCCGTGAGGTTGCCCAGGTAGCCCCTGCGCTCGCCGATCTCGACGGAGGGCACGGTCCCCATCCGGCTCCGGACGTGCCGGACCGCCTCGCCCTCGTACACGACCACCTCGACGCCGTACCCCTTGGTGCCGTCACCCCCGGGTGAGAAGGAGGTGGCGTAGCTCTTCCTGCCGAAGCCGTTCTTGCCCGACCACCTGTCCCAGGCGAGGCCCTCGGGCAGGTAGCCGATGTGGATGCCGCCGAACGTCCGGCCGTCGCCGAGGTCGCCCAGGTCCTGCGGGTCCTTGGCGCGCGGCATGGATCTGAGGACGACGAGCGAGTTCCTGGCGAGCTCCGTGCCGGCGGCGGGCTTCTGCGTGACGACGATCTCGTCGGCGGTGCCGGACGGCTCCGGGCCCTCCAGGCCCAGGCCGGCCGCGCGTACGGCCGCGACGGCGTCGGCGGTCTTCATGCCCGTGACGTCGGGCATGGTGACGGAGTCCACCACGGCGGTGTCCTGGCCCGAGGTGGGCGAGCTCGCCGCCGGGGCGGGGGCGGTCCGTCCGGTGCCGAGCGCCACGGGCACGGCCACGGCGACGGCGGCCGTCACCAGGGCGGCTCCGGCCACGCGGAACCTGATGACGTGGGCCCGGTGACGGCTGCGCACGGTCCGGCCCAGCGTGGGCGGGGCCTGGACGTGGGACACCTGGCGCTCCATGGCCTCCGCGAGGAGGTCCTCGACGTTCACGGCATCGCTCCTTCTGTGACGTTCATGCGTTCGCGGATCCTGGCCAGGCCGCGCGCGGCCTGGGACTTGACGGTGCCGGGCGAGCAGCCGAGCAGGGCGGCGGTCGCGGCCTCGGACTGGTCCTCCCAGTAGCGGAGGACGAGCACGGCCCGCATGCGGGGCGGGAGCCTGCGCAGTTCCTCGAAGAGCGCGTCGCGCAGGTCGAGGTCGGGTGAGGGCGCGGCCGTCTCGGGCGGCCGCGCGAACGTGATCTCCTGGATCAGCCGGCGGCGCCGCGCCTTGCTGATCGCCGCGTTGACGACGATCCTGCGCGCGTACGCCTCCGGGTTGTCGCTCCGGATCCTCGGCCAGTGCCGGTAGACCTTCTCCAGCGCGTGCTGGACGAGGTCCTCGGCGTCGTGGCTGGTGGCGCCACAGACCAGGATCGCGGTGCGCATGAGCGAGGTGCTCCGGGCGGCGAGGAACTCGTCGAACGCCGCCTCATCTTCATCCGTCATGAGCGAGGGTCCCCTTTCGCCCCTCCTCAACGCGTGAGTACCGCGTCGGGTTGAGTGGCACCATAGGGAAATGGCACGTCCGCTCGACGCTCTCCCCAAGGCTCACCTGCACCTGCACTTCACCGGATCGATGCGGCATTCGACGCTGATCGAGCTGGCCCGTGAGCAGGGCCTGCACCTGCCGGACGCTCTGGAGCAGGACTGGCCGCCGCGGCTGCGGGCCACCGACGAGCGGGGCTGGTTCCGGTTCCAGCGGTTGTACGACATCGCGCGGTCGGTGCTGTCGCGGCCGGAGCACGTCTACCGGCTGCTGCGGGAGACGGCCGAGGACGAGGCGGCCGAGGGCTCGCGGTGGCTGGAGATCCAGGTGGACCCGTCGGGTTACGCGCACCGCTTCGGCGGGCTGACGGCGACGATGGAGATGGTGCTGGACGCGGTGGACCGGGCCGCGGAGCACGCGGGCGTGGGGATCGCGGTGGTCGTGGCGGCCAACCGCACGCGCCATCCGCTGGACGCCAACACGCTGGCGCGGCTCGCGGCGCAGTACGCGGGGCGGGGCGTGGTGGGGTTCGGGCTGTCGAACGACGAGCGCCGGGGGCAGGCCCGCGACTTCGAGCGGGCGTTCCGGATCGCGCGGCGGGCGGGGCTGCTGGCTGTGCCGCACGGCGGTGAGCTGCTGGGGCCGCGCAGCGTGGCGCAGTGCGTGGAGGACCTGGGCGCCGACCGGCTCGGGCACGGGGTGCGGGCGGCGGAGGACGCGCGGCTGATGGAGGTGCTGGCGCGGCGGGAGATCTGCTGCGAGGTGTGTCCCAGCTCGAACGTGGGGCTGGGGGTCGCCGAGCGGCCGGCCGACGTGCCGGTGCGGCGGTTGTTCGAGGCGGGGGTGCCGATCGCGCTGGGGGCCGACGACCCGCTGCTGTTCGGGTCGCGGCTGGCGCGGCAGTACGAGCTGGCGCGCGAGGCGTACGGCTTCGCCGACGCGGAGGTCGCGGAGCTGGCGCGGCAGTCGGTGCGGGCGTCGGCGGCGCCGGAGGAGACGCGCAAGGAGCTGTTGAAGGAGATCGACGACTGGCTGGCCGCTCCCGAGTGAGCGCCGTTCCCGGGCAGCGGGAAGCGGGAAGGCGGGTCAGCGCAGTGAGGTGGGTCAGTGCAGTGAGGCGGCGATGCGGGTGGCGCGGTCCTTGCCTCCCGCGCCCTCCAGGCGGTGGCCGACTCCCCCGCTCTCCCAGATGAGGGTGGGCGCGGCCTGCCGGAGCGGCACGGAGGTGCCGTCCTCGCGCTTGATGTAGCCGAGGGGGTGGGCGCCGCCGATCCACAGGGCGTCGAGGCCCGCGGCGTGGACCTCCTCGGGGAAGGGCGGTCCGAGCTGTTTCCACAGGTACGGGCTGATGGTGCCGTCGAACTGGTCGAGGCGCAGGCCGCCGGGCCACAGCATGGAGACCACGCGCCCGCCGTCGGCGACGGTGACGACGTCCGGGGCGCCGAGGGCGGCCGGGGTCCTGACGGGGAAGCGGACCAGGGCGCGGGCCTGGGCGAGGGTGACGGCGCGCTCTCCGGGCAGCGCGGTGGGCGTGGGCGCGCCGGGCGAGGTGGGCGTGGGGGCGCCGCCGAGGCGCAGTTCGATCCCCGCGTACCGGAGGATCTGGGCCACGGCGGCCCTGCCCTGCGGGGTGGCGGCCGTGAGGGCGGCCACGGCGAGCACGACGGCGGCGACGACCGCCCATCGGCGCCCGCGCCGGTGGGCGCGCTTCAGGGGGCGGGTGACCGGGGACGCAGGGGTGGCGGACAGGCGGGCGCGGACGGCCGCCGCGACGTCGGCGGGCGGCGGCGCGGGGACGTCGAGGGCGTCGCCGAGCGCGAACAGCTCGGCTTCGAGGTCGCCGAAGCCACCGACGTCGCCGCGCCCCAGCAGATCGCCGGAATCGCCGGAATCGCCGGAATCGCCGACGTTGTCGACGCCGCCGACGTTGTCGCGATCGTCGTCGTGGGGTTCACGCGAGTTCACCGCCCACCTCCTCCCTCAGCCGGGCCAGCCCGCGATGCGTGCTGGACTTGACGGTGCCCACCGGACGGCCGAGCACCTCGGCGGTCTCGGCCTCGGTCAGCTGTAAGAAGTACCGGCAGACGACGGCGTCGCGTTCCCCGTCGGGCAGGGCGCGTACGGCCTCCAGCAGCCGGGCACGGCGGTCCCCGGCCACGGCGGCGCCCTCCGGGTCGTCGGGGGCGACGGGGTCGGCGACGGCGCCGAGCCGGGCGGTGAGGCCGTTCCTGCGCCCGCGCGAACGGGTGAGGTTGTGTGTCTCGTTGGCCACGATCCGCAGCAGCCACGGCCGGAACGGCGACCCGCGGCGGAACGACGCCAGAGCGCGGTACGCCTTGACGAACGCCTCCTGCACCACGTCCTCGGCCTCGTCGGCGGCGCCGAGCATGGCGGCGGTACGGTGGGCGAGCGCGCTGTAGCGGGCGACCAGCGCCTCGTAGGCGGTCAGATCACCGTCGAGGGAGCGGGTGATGGCCTCGTCGTCGTCCATGTGCGAGTCAGATTCCACCGCATCCCGGACGGTCTGGGAAGGCCCGTTCGGCGCATCATGTGACCTTCGAGCCCGGCCGGGCACTAGACTCGGGCCAATCCGCGAGCCCTTAAAGGAACGGGACTATGTCTTCAGGGTATGACCGTGTAGTGCAGCCGGCGGCCGGCGACGAGGCGTTGGAGAACCACCTCGGTGGCGACGAGGCCAAGAACTACCGGCAGTACGAGCTGGACATGGTCGCCCCGCACGTCGGGCGGTCGATGCTGGAGATCGGCTCCGGCCTGGGCCACTTCGCCGAGCAGTTCCTGCCGCGGCTCGACCGGCTCGTGGTGAGCGACTTCGACCCCTACTGCGTCGAGCAGCTGCGCAAGCGTTTCGCGGGCCGCGACGACATCGACGTCCTCCAGTTCGGCCTGCCGACCGAGATCCCGCTTGAGGACAAGGTCGACACGGTCGTGATGATGAACGTCCTGGAGCACATCGAGGACGACGCCGGGGCGCTGCGCTCGCTGGCGAAGGTGACGCTGCCGGGCGGCCGGATCATCATCTGGGTGCCGGGCTACATGCAGCTCTACGGAGACTTCGACCGCAAGGTGGGTCACGTGCAGCGCTACACGCCCAAGACGCTGCGCTCGACGGTCGCCAAGGCGGGGCTCGACATCGACGTGCTCAAGCCGATCAACTTCCTGGGCGGCATCGCCTGGTGGGCCGCGGTGCGGCGGGGCGGGGTGGGCTACCCCGACCCGCGGCTGGTGAAGATCTACGACCGCACGGTGGTGCCGGCGACGCGGCTGATCGAGCGGTTCATCACGCCGCCGTTCGGCCAGACGGTGTTCTGCGTCGCCCGCGTCCCCCAGTAGATCGCCCGCGCCCCCGGGTGAGCGGCCCGCGCCCGCCGGCGGCCGTCATTTGATGGAGCCGGCGGTCAGGCCGCCGACGACCTTCCGCTCGATCAGCGCGAACAGGATGATCACCGGGATGGTCGCGATGACCGAGCCGGCGAACAGGCTCTGCCAGTCCACCTGGTACTGACCGATGAACGAGTTGAGCGCCACGGTGAGCGGCTGGTTCTCGGGCGTGGTGGCGAGGGTGAGCGCCACCACGAACTCGTTCCACGCGGCGATGAACGTGAAGATCAGCGCGGTGATGACGCCGGGCATGGCCAGCGGCAGCGTGATGCGGAACAGCGCCCCGAAGCGGCCGTTGCCGTCGATGAACGCGGCCTCCTCCAGCTCGCGCGGGATCGACGAGAAGTACGCGTTGAGGATCCACACCGCGAACGCCAGGTTGAACCCGCCGTTGACCAGGATGAGCGACCAGATCGAGTCCACCATCCCGAACTCGTAGAACTCGCGGTAGATGCCGACGAGCATGGCGGTCGGCTGGAACATCTGGGTGACGAGCACGAGGATGAGGAACGCCGTGCGGCCCCGGAAGTTGTGCCGGGCGGAGTAGTAGGCGGCGGGCAGGGCCACGAGCAGCACGAGGATCGTGGACCCGGCGGCGACCTTGAGGGTGACCATGAGGTTGCCGGCCAGGCCGCTGCTCCAGAAGCCGGTCAGGCTCGACAGGTCCCACTTCGTGGGCAGCAGGGTGGCCTCGCGCAGCGTGTCCTGGGGCCGCAGCGAGGTGATCAGCATCACCAGGTACGGGAACACGAAGACGAACGCGATCACGTAGGCGACGGCCGCGGTGATCGTGGTCTTGAGCTTCGGCATGGCCCGCCGGCCGGGGGGCCGGGGCCGGGCGTGCTGGTGGCCGGTGGCCGGGGGCGCGGTCGTGACGGCCATCAGGCCACCTCCTTGTTCCAGCGGGAGACCTTGAGGAAGATCACGGTCAGGACGAGCACCATGCCGAAGTTGACCACGGACATGGCGGCCGACTCTCCGATGTTCGAGCCCTTGAGGATGAACATGAGGATCGTCGAGGTGGCCGTGGAGTAGCCGGGCTGGCCGTGGGTCATCGCCCAGATGATGGGGAAGCTGTTGAAGACGTTCATCACGTTGATGAGCGCGGCCACGGTCAGGGCGGGCCGCAGCAGGGGCAGCGTGATGGACCAGTAGGTGCGCAGCTTGGACGCGCCGTCCATCTTGGCCGCCTCGTAGACGTCGGCCGGGATGGTGGCCAGGCCCGCGAGCAGCGCGTACGTGGTGAACGGCACGGAGACGAAGACGGCGACGAAGATCAACCACGGCATGGCGGTGGAGGCGTCGCCGAGCTGGTCGGCCGGGGCGCCGCCGAGCGCGTCGATGAGGCCGAGCTTGAGCCGGATCTGGTTGATGACGCCGACCTCGGGGTCGAGCATCCACTTGAAGACGATCGCGGTCATCAGCACGGACGCGGCCCAGGGCGCGATGAGCGCCCAGCGGGCGACGCGGCGGCCGGGGAAGCGCTGGTTGAACAGCTGGGCGAGGGCGAGGGAGATGAGGACGGTCAGGGCGACGACGGCGACGACCCAGATGACGCTGCGGACCATGATGTCCGCGAAGTCCTTCTCGCCGAACAGCTTGTCGTAGTTGGCGAAGCCGTAGAAGCCCTGTTCCACTCCCCGCCGGTTGATCTTGAGGAACGACGACCGGATCATCTCGACGACGGGCCAGAGCACGACGAGCGCGATGAGCACGACGGCGGGCCCGGTCCAGGCCAGCGGCTCCAGGGCGCGCAACCTTCTCATGAACTACCTTCCAGGACGGTACGGCCGGCGTCCCGGCTGCGAGACGCCGGCCGTACGGTGCGCCGAGGGGTCAGCCGGCGTCGGCGGTCTTCTGGAGCTCGCCGAGCACCTTGGCCGGGTCGTCCTTGACGGCCCCGCCGATGGTCTGCTTGATCGCCGGGTTCACGTCGGCCCACTTGGGGTCCTGGAACGGATAGAAGCTGGCGTTGGGCAGCGCGTCGAGGAACGGCTTGAGCTTCTCGTCGCTCGACAGCTTCTGGATGCCGCCGTTGGTGACGGGCAGCAGCTTGTACGTGTCGCTGATCTTCTGGGCGGCGGAGCCGGTGTAGAAGAAGTCGAAGAACTTCTTGATCTCGGCGGCGTGGCCGTTCTTGTTGAACGCCATGATCCAGTCCATGACGCCGAGCGTGGTGTCGAGCGGGCCGGACTTGCCGGGGATGGGCGCGACGCCGTACTTGTCCTTCAGGCCGGCCGCGTCGAAGATCGGGATGGACATGGGGCCGCCGTTGACCATGCCGACCTTGCCGGCGCCGAAGTCCTCCCAGACCGTCTTGCGGTCCTTGGTGCCCGGGTTGGGGGTGGTCAGGCCGGCGTTGACCAGGCCCTTGAGGTAGGTGAACGTCTCGATGTTCTGCGGGGAGTTGATGGCCCACTTGCCGGAGGCGTCCTTGTAGCCGCCGCCGTTGCCGAGCATCCACAGGAACGACTCGCCCTGGGCCTCCTCCTGGCCGAGGGGCAGGCCGAACGGCTGGCTGACGCCGGCCTTCTTCAGCTTCTCGGCGTCGGCCTTGAGCTCGTCCCAGGTCTTGGGCGGCTCGCTGATGCCGGCCTTGGTGAACAGCTCCTTGTTGTAGAACAGGGCGCGGGCGGAGGAGACGAACGGGATGCCGTAGGCGGTGCCGTCGACCTTGCCGAACTCGGCGAACTTCTGCAGCATGTCGCCGGAGACGTTCGGGGAGAGCACCTCCTCGACCTTGTAGAGCATGTCGTCCTTGGCGAAGCCCGAGTAGTCGCCGGTCTGCAGGATGTCGGGCACCTGGCCGTTCTGGACCATGGTGGCGACCTGCTTGTCGATGTCGTTCCAGTTGATGACCTGGACCTCGACCTTGATGTTCGGGTTGGCCGCCTGGAACTCGTCGACGACGCCCTTCCAGAACGTCTCGCCGGAGTTGGGCTTGCCGGGGCCGTCGCCGTAGTCGGCGGCGACCATCTTGAGGGTGACCTGGCCTCCGTCGGAGGACTTCTGGTCGCCGGACGAGCCGGAGCCGCCCGAGCCCGAGCCGCAACTGGACAGGACCAGCATGGCCGCCACGCCGAGAGCGGCGCCGCCCGCAAGCTTGATTCTCACCTGTGTACCGCCTTCTCGTCGGACGGGGTCCTGCTGGTCCGTACCAGTTGCCGTCCCGCCCAGAGGGATTTGGGGGTGCGTGAGCCGTCTCGCCACGCGTTTGCGTCAGCGTAAGCCCGCTTTCGACAGCCGGTCTATACCGGCTCGTCTCGGTTCGGCAACATCTGCGGCTGAAACTGCTCACAACCGGTCTAGACCAGAGTCAGGTGATCTTCCTGCGGAGGTTCTCCCCGCCCTCGGGCGCGCCGACCCACGGTCCCTCGATCGACGGGTCGAGGACGCCCTCCTCCAGGAACCCGTAGCGGCCGTCGAGGACGTACCGGGCCAGCCGGACGTCCGCGCTGTCGGTGTTGTCCCAGAGCCGGGTGAACAGGGCGTCGGCCCGCCGCCTGGCCTGCCGGCAGAAGGTGTCGGCCAGCTCGTACGGCCGGCGTCCCAGGTCGGCGGCGTCCTCCTCGGCCCGGACGCAGGCCGCGGTCATGGCGAACAGCTCGGCCCCGATGTCCACGATCCGGCCGAGGAACGCCTGCCGGTGCTCCAGCCGTCCCTGCCAGCGGGACATCCCGTAGAACAGGGACCGGGCGAGCTTGCGGCTGGTCCGCTCCACATACCGCAGGTGGTGGGCCAGAGGGCCGAAGTCGGCGTACGAGGTGGGCAGGTTGCCCGTGCCGGCCACCAGCGTCGGCAGCCAGCGGGCGTAGAAGGCGCCGGCCCGCCGCAGCGCCCGGGCGCGCGCCTGCGGCGGGGCGTCCGGGTCGATCAGCTCGCCGGCCGCCGACAGGTGGGCGTCGACCGCCTCGCGGGTGATGAGCAGGCGCATGATCTCGGAGGAGCCCTCGAAGATGCGGTTGATGCGGGAGTCGCGCAGCATCTGCTCGGCGGGCACGCCGCGCTCGCCGCGGGCGGCCAGCGACTCGGCGCTCTCGTAGCCGCGCCCGCCCCTGATCTGGACCAGCTCGTCGAGCACCTGGTAGGACAGCTCCGAGGCGTACAGCTTGGCCAGGGCGGCCTCGATGCGGATGTCGTTGCGCTGGTCGTCGGCCATGCGGCTGGTCAGGTCGCAGACGGCCTCCAGGGCGTACGCGGTGGCCGCGATGAAGGAGATCTTGGTGGCGACGGCCTCGTGCCGCCCGACGCTGCGGCCCCACTGGACGCGGGCGTTGCCCCATTCGCGGGCGATCTTGACGGCCCACTTGGCGTTGCCCGCGCAGGTGGCGGGCAGGGAGAGGCGGCCGGTGTTGAGCGTGGTGAGGGCGATCTTCAGGCCCTGCCCCTCGCGGCCGACGAGGTTGCGGGCCGGCACCCTGACCTGGCGGAACTCGGTGACGCCGTTCTCGATGCCGCGCAGGCCCATGAAGCTGTTGCGGCGCTGCACCGTGATGCCCGGCGTGTCGGCCTCGACGACGAACGCGCTGACCTTCTCGCCGGTGCGGGCCATGACGACGAGCAGGTCGGCGACGACGCCGTTGGTGGTCCACAGCTTGACGCCGTCCAGGACGTACTCGTCGCCGTCGCGCACCGCGGTGGTGGACAGGCGGGCGGGGTCGGAGCCGACGTCCGGCTCGGTCAGCAGGAACGCGGAGATCTCGCCCCGCGCGCACCGGGGCAGGAACTCGCGCTTCTGCTCCTCGGTGCCGAACAGCTTCAGCGGCTGCGGCACGCCGATCGACTGGTGCGCCGACAGCAGGGTGGCCAGGGCGGGGCAGTACGAGCCGACCAGCATGAGGGTGCGGCAGTAGTACAGGTACGGCAGGCCGAGCCCGCCGTACTCCTCGCCGATCGTGATGCCGAACGCGCCGAGCCCCGCCAGGCCCTTGACCACCGCGTCGGGCACCTGGGCGGTGCGCTCGATCTCGGCGGGGTCGACGTGCGCGTCCAGGTACCTGCGCACCGCGCGGACGAAGTCCTCGCCCCGCTTTGCCGCCTTTTCGGCGGGTGCGGGCGCTGGGCGCACGAGGTCCAGCCGGAAGTCTCCGAGGAACAGTTGCTTGGCGAAGCTGGGGCGGGTCCATTCCTTCTCGCGGGCCTGCTCGCCGAGCTCTCTCGCCTTCGCGTACTCGCTCATGGCATCCTCCCGCCGACGTTACGCCCCCTGGGAATGCCTGTGTACCCGGCGCTCCGGCGAGATCACCTCAAGGGATCGTCACGCGTGCCACCGGGCGGCGGGCCGCGGCGCGCGTCGCCACCAGGGCCACCAGCGCCAGTACGGCGGGCACCAGCAGGTACGGCCCGCAGCAGGCGAGCGCGGCGAGCGCGAGCACGGTCGCAACCACGGCCATGACCCGCAGCCGCCCGCGGGGCAGCACCCGCACGGCCGCCGCCACGCCGGCCGCGGTCACCGCCGCCAGGCAGGCCGAGGTGGCCCGCATCAGCGTGTCGAGGTCCACGGTCCAGACCAGCGCCAGGGCGGTCGTCGCGGCGGTCGCCACGGCCAGCAGCCCGAGGCTCCGGTACGGCGTGCGGCCGGGCCCGCCGCCCCGCGCGAACCAGGCGGGCAGCGCGCCGTCCCTGGCCAGCGCCGCCCCTAGGCGGGAGGCGCCGGCGACGTAGGTGTTGATCGCGCCGAAGGTCAGCAGCACCGCGACGCCGCCGACGACCGGCCGGGCGGCGGAGCCGGCGCCGACCTCCAGCAGCGCGGCCAGCGGCACCGGGCTCTCGGCCGCGCGCCGGCCGAGCACGCCGATCGTGGTGAGGGCCACGCCCAGGTAGAGGACCGTGATGACGGCCAGGGTGGCCACGGTCGCCCGGGTGAGCCCACGGCCGCCGGCGAACTCGGCCGACAGGTGGCTGGCGGCCTCCCAGCCGACGAAGGCGAACAGCAGCACCCCGGCCGCGTCCACCACCCCCGTCAGGCCGTACGGGGCGAAGGGGGTGAAGTTGGCGGCCGCGGCGTGCGGCGCGGCGGTGAGCACGGCGCCGGCCAGCACCGCGACCAGGGCGAGCACCATGCCGAGCTGGAGCCCCCCGGAGGTGCGCAGCCCCGCGGCGTTGGCCGCGAACGCCACCAGGAGCAGCGCCGCGGCGACCGCCCAGGTCCCGCCGCGGGAGTCCAGGCCGAGGGCGGCGGCCACGTACTCGCCGCCCACCAGCGCCCCGGCCAGCGCGCCCACGGGGATGACGCCGTAGAACCACCAGCCGACGACCGCCGAGGCGCGCCGGCCGAACGCCAGCGCCGCGAAGCTGGCCACTCCCCCGCCGTCGGGGTAGCGGGCGCCGAGCGCGGCGAAGGTGAGCGCCACCGGCACGCTCAGCAGCAGCAGCGCGGCCCACGCCAGCACCGAGGCGGGCCCGGCCGCGGCGGCCGCGAGGTGCGGCAGCACCAGCATCCCCGGCCCGAGCACCGCGCCCACGAGCAACGCCGTCCCCTGCGCGGCCCCGAGCCGCCCACCGATCTGTCCTGTCATACCCCGAAAAACTAGTCATTCGCCTGCTCTGATGGGGTAGCAGCCGAACAGTCGGCCGGAACCGGTGCGAGACTGCCGTCATGGACGAACTAGATTCGGCGATCGTGCGCCTTCTCCAAACAGATGCGCGCCAGTCCAACCGCGAGCTGGCCCGCAAGCTCGGCGTGGCGCCCTCCACCTGCCTGGAACGCGTCCGCGCGCTCACCCGCCGCGGCGTGATCCGCGGCTACCACGCCGACATCGACCCCGCGGCGCTCAACCGGTCGGTCCAGGCGATGGTGTCGGTGCAGGTGCGCCCGCTCAGCCGGGAGGTCATCGACGCGTTCAAGCAGTCGGCCGCCGAACTGCCGGAGGTGCTCAGCGTGTTCGTGCTGGCGGGCGGCGACGACTTCCTGCTGCACGTCGCGGTGCAGGACCTCGACCACCTGCACGCGTTCCTGCTGGACCGGCTGAGCAAGCGGCGCGAGATCGCGGGCTTCCGCACGTCGGTCATCTTCCAGCAGGTCCACGACACCGCCCCGGCGCGGCTGGACTAGCTTCTCGACGAAGGCTTCGCGGAAATAATCGCTTGCGCCCCTTCCGGGACGCCCCTTACCGTCTAGGACATGCGTTTCTTCCTGTGATGAGCGGGGCCGACCCCGATCGGCCCGGCCACTCGGCAGCCCATCCGCCGGCGGTGTCCACTCCCGCCGGCGAGTCCGTCCCAGACGCGGCAGCTGAGCTTGTCGACCGGCTTTCCCCAGCCGCGTCACGAGTCACGTGAAGGAGCCTCGTATGCGAGTACACGCCAGCGGTAAGCGAAAGAAGAACGCCCCGAGTCTTCCGGGGACCCCGGCGTCGCCGGCGCCCCGGAAGATGCCCAAGATGCCGCAGCGGCCGGTCGCGCCGCCGCGGCGCATCCCGCCCAAGGGGCGCTAGACCACTACCGGGATGGTGGTGAGTGCGGCGCGCGGCCCGTACGCCATGGGCCCCCGCACACCACCGCGGCGCCCCGGCCTCCCCGTGGGGCCGGGGCGCCGCGCTGGACCTCTGCTCGGGATCAGAGCCGTTCGATGACGGTGACGTTGGCCTGGCCGCCGCCCTCGCACATCGTCTGCAGGCCGTACCGGCCGCCGGTGCGCTCCAGCTCGTGCAGCAGCTTGGTCATGAGGATCGCGCCCGTGGCGCCCAGCGGGTGGCCGAGGGCGATGGCGCCGCCGTTCGGGTTGACCCGGGCCGGGTCGGCGCCGAGCTCCTTGATCCAGGCGAGCGGCACCGGGGCGAACGCCTCGTTGATCTCCACCACGTCGATGTCGTCGATCGACATGCCGGCCTTGTCCAGCGCCTTGCGGGTGGCGGGGATCGGCGCGGTCAGCATGTAGACGGGGTCGTCGCCCATGAGCGCGAGCTGGTGGATCCGCGCGCGCGGGGTGAGGCCGTGCTCGCGGACCGCCCGCTCGGAGGCGATGAGCACCGCGCCGGAGCCGTCGGAGATCTGCGACGAGGTGGCCGCGGTGATCCGGCCGTCCTCCTTCAGCGTCTTCAGCTCGGCCATCTTCTCCAGCGTCGTGTCCGGACGCGGGCCCTCGTCGTCCTCGACGCCGTTGACCGGGGCGATCTGGTCGCGGAAGTAGCCGTTGGCGACCGCCTTGGCGGCCCGCTGGTGCGACTCCAGCGCGAACCGCTCCAGCTCCTCCCGGGTAAGGCCCCACTTCTGGCACATCAGCTCCGCGCCGCGGAACTGCGAGATCTCCTGCTTGCCGTACCGCTCGCCCCACAGGTCGCCGAACGGGAACGGCATGCCCTTCTCCAGCGCCGCCGTGATCGAGGCGCCCATCGGCACGATGCTCATGGACTCGACGCCGGCCGCCACGACGAGATCCTGGGTGCCGGACAGCACGCCCTGGGCGGCGAAGTGGACCGCCTGCTGCGAGGAGCCGCACTGCCGGTCGATCGTGACGCCGGCCGTGGTCTCGGGGAGTCCGGCCGACAGCCACGCGTTGCGCGCGATGTCCATGCTCTGCGGGCCGAACTGCATCACGCACCCCATGATGACGTCCTCGACCGCCGCCGGGTCGACGCCGGTGCGGTCGATCAGCGCCTTGAGCGTGTGCGCGGCCAGGTCAGTGGGGTGGACGGTGGAAAGGCCGCCCTTCTTCTTGCCGACCGGGGTGCGGACCGCCCCGACGATGTACGCCTCTGCCACAGTGCCTCCTGAAACCGAGCATTATTCGGTTATAGGGAGAGACTACAACAGAACGATGCTCTACGCCTGCTCGGCCGGAGGCATCAGATCGGCGACGTCGTCCACCCGGAACCGCCACCGGTCGACCACCAGGCCGTTCAGCGCCTCGGCCAGCCGCAGCGCCAGGGCGCCCAGCCGCTCCGGGTCGTCGCCGCGCAGCTCGATCGCCGTCAGGTCGGAGGCGAACGGCAGCAGCTCGCCCACGGCCGGCGGCCGGCCCTTCTGCGGCACGACCAGCACCCGCACGCCGTCGCCCGCGTGGACGAACTCCTCCTCCTGCTCGACCTCGTCCAGCTCGGCCTCCAGCAGGGGGCGCAGCTCGTCGTCCGCCGGCCGTACGGGGACGATCACGGCGGGCCCACCGCCCTCCTCGTCGGCCGGATCGCTCACCTCGCCCCGGCACACCGCGAGCCCGCCCAGCCGGAACGCCAGGCCCTCGGCGAGGTAGCGGTCGAAGAAGTCGAACGGCAGCGGCCCCTCGGCCGACACCCGCACGGCCCACACCTGTTCCAGCACGCCGCCCACCAGGTCGGGCTCGGCCTCCACCGGCGCGTGGACCCGGACGTCGGTCGCGACGACGTCCTCACCGTCCTCGCGGGCGTCCGGATCGGCCAGCCGCACCAGTCGCAGCACCTCACCGCGGACCGGCTTGGCGGGCAACGCCGCCGTCGGGCCAGTACGCAGTCTCCGCTTCGCCATCCAGCCCATGCGCGCCTCCGCGATCAGCTTCGATAGGAGCTCGTCATCGTCGCGTAGACGATGATGTTATCGGTGTAGTGGCCTATCGCGTGGTTGTACGTGCCACCGCAGGTGATGAGGTGGAGCTGCGCGTTGGCCCGGCCGCCGTAGACGCGCTCGGTCGGGAACGTCTTCTTGCTGGCCTGCTCGATGCCGCCGACGGTGAAGACCGCCGTGATGCCGTCCTGGCGCTTGACCTCGATGGTGTCGCCGTTGCGGAGCTCGTGCAGGCGGCTGAAGACGGCGCTGCGCGTGTAGGTGTCCTTGTGGCCCAGCATGACCGCGGCGCCGGCCTCGCCCGGGGTGGCCATCTCGCGGTACCAGCCGACCAGGTTCGGGTTGTTGGCCGGCGGCACCTGGATCGTGCCGTCCTTGGCCAGGCCGAGCGACTTGATCGGGGCGTTCACGCCCAGCTTCTTGATCACGATGCGGACCGGGCTGGAGGGCATCATCGGCGGCGCCGGGTCGGGCAGCGGCAGGGGCGGCGGCACGGTCGGGGCGGCCTTGAACAGCGCCTGCTGCTGTCCCGTGGTCTTGCCGTCGGGCTGGGCGCCCAGCGCGAGCTGGTCCCGCCGCGAGGAGGCCAGCCCGTACTCCTCCGGGGAGTTGAAGACGATCAGCATGCCGGCCACGACCGTGATCACACCCGCGATGGCGGCCAGGATGAGGACGGTGCGCAGCACCCGCCCGCCGGGGTCGTCGGGCGGCTCGCCTCCGTAGGGGTAGTGGGGGGCCATGGCGCCGTCAGCCCCGGCTGATGCCGCGGCGGCGTATCGCCAGCCCGCCGACGCCCGCCGCCAGGATCAACGCCGAGCCCACCAGCATGAACATCCGCCCGTCGGGGCCCGCCTCGCCGCCGGCACCGGTGTTGGCCCCGGCCTTGGGCGTCTTGGACGAGCGCTTCTTGGGGGTCTCCACCACGGTGACGTAGCTCGTCCTGGTCTTCTTGGGGGTGGGGGTGGTCTTGGTGGGGGTCGGCGTTGGGGTGGTGGGGGTGCTGCTGGGGGTCGAGGTGGAGGTCGACGTCGAGGTCGAGGTCGAGGTGCTGGTCGGGGTTCCGGTGCCGACGACGAAGGCCAGTGTGGGGCCGCCGCCTGCGGTCTGAGGCGCGCAGTTGTACCACGTGGTGTTGTTGACCTTCAGCGCGAACGCGTCGCCCTTGATGGCGACCGTGCCCGTCGCCGTCGGCGTCACCACGATCTTCATGTTGGGGAGCTGCGGCGTCGCGCCCGGGGTGATCGCGCTGTAGGGCGTGACCGCGCCCGAGGCCACGACGGGCAAGGAGGTGATCGGCGTGCCGCTCGGCGTCACCGTGGCCTCGGCGGCGAGGGTGGCCTGGGCGCTGATCGTGGCCGGCGCGGTGAATGCTCCGGTGGTGGGCTGCACGATCTGCCAGTTGACCGTCACCGTCGCATGCGGCGTGGCCGCCGCTGGCGTCACCAGTTCCATGCTGAAGGGAACTGTCATGGTGGGCGCAGGCGATGGGACCCCGGCCCCGGTGGCCGGCGTGCAGACGTATGGGCGCTCCACAGGAGTGGCGAGGGCGGCCACGGCGGGGACGACACCGAAGATACCTGCACCTGCTGCGGCTAAGGCGGATGTCTTGAGGGCGAGGCGGCGGCGCCGCGCCTTGGACGTCAGCACTGTCCTTCTCCGTTTCGGCACAGGTTCAACAGGCGTACCAGACTGGCAGCCACTGGTCACGGTTAGGTTGAGATCCTACGAATTGTGGCTGTAAATCTCCTGTAAACCGGGAAACCTGCGCAAATACGGTGTTAGCCCTTCTTCTTGGACAAGGTCGCGTAAACGATGACGTTGTCCGTGTAGGAGTGGGCCGTCTTGTTGAAGACGCCCCCGCAGGTGATCAGCCTGAGCTGCGCGTTCGCGGTGTTGCCGTACACCCGGCCGGTCGGGAACGACGTCTTGCCGACCTGCTCGATCCCGCTGACCGTGAACTTGGTCACCTTCTTGTCCGACCGGTACACGTAGATCGCGTCCCCCTTGGCCAGCTCCCGCAGGCGGTAGAAGACGGCGGCGCCCTTGCGGGTGCTCACGTGGCCGTTGATCACCGAGGGGCCCAGCTCGCCGGGCACGGGCGAGAAGCGGTACCAGCCCGCCTGGTTCGGCCTGGACAGCGGCGGCGTGGTCAGGTTGCCCTTGAGGTCCACCGTGACCGAGCCGATCAGCGCGTTGACCTTGATCTTGGGGATCTTGATGCGGGTCGGCGCGGGCTTCTTCTTCGTCGTGGTCTTCGCGGGCGGGATCGCCGCCACGATCGGGGCCGCGGCCGGGGGCGGCGGCGCGTCGAGGCGGGCCGGGGTCAGGGGGACGTCCTTGCCGCCCGGGCCGACCGTCGGCGACAGCACGAACGCGCCCATGTTCTGGATCTGCACCGTGCCCGGCTCGCCCTGTGCGACCGCGCCCGGAACGGGGACGGAGCCGTCGTCCACGGCGGGAGCCAGCGACAGCAGCCCGGCCATGATGGCGCCCACGCCGCCCAGGGAGCCGGCGACCAGCAGCCCTGGCATCGCCTTGTTGAACGCCGCCTTGCGCGCCCGCGCGCGCTCGCTCGCCTTCCCGACAGGCAACGCGGGCGTCGGCTCGTTCGTCGGCCCAGTCGTGTGCTCGCTCATCAGCGACCTCCTCCGGCGTGCGCGGCCTGCCGCCTGCGCAGCAGCAGCCCGCCCGTGGCGCTCCCCATCAGCAGCAGTGAGCCGCCGGCGACCAGTCCGTACGAGGTGCTCGCGGGCTCCGGCGCCTCACCCGTGTCCACCCCGCCCTTGGGGGTCTTGGCCACCTGGGCCTTGACGTACCTGGTGGTGGTCGGCTTGGGCGACCGGGTCGGCGTCACCGTCGCCGTGGCCGTCGCGGTCCGCACGCCTCCGGTGACCACGCTGACGTGGGACGTGCCGGGGGTGTGGGAGTAGGGCGAGGAGTTGTTCGGGTTCGGCGTCGTGGGGGTACCGGTGCCCGTCGGCGTGGGGGTCGTCACGGTGGGGGTGGGCGTCGTCGGTGTGGGACTCGACGAAGTGGGGGTCGCGCCGGGGACGGTCACGTCGATGGCGCCGGGGTCGCCCTGGAGCGCGCAGACCGCCTCGTTGTGCGACGGCGGCTCGGTGATCTCACCCGTCGTCACCCGGAACGCGTCCACGTGCGCGGTCTTGGCCTCGACGTTGACGACCTCGATCGTGTGCGGTCCGTACTGCAGCTCCGGCGAGGTCCAGAGGACCTCCTTGGACTTGGTCCCCGTCATCGGCACGCCGTTGCGGTCCTTGTCGGGCTCCACGATGGGGTCGGTCACCGTCTGGCCGTCCAGCAGGATGCGCACGGGGCCCAGCCCGGGCTCGCGCCGGCCGATGTAGGCCACCTGCGTGCCCTTGAACTCCAGCTTGGCGACGCCGTCCTTCGTGGTGGTGGTGTGCAGGTCGTAGATGTGGTCGGCGTACTCCTCCGGCGTCTGGTGGTGGTTCCAGTCCCCGGTGTACGTGACGAGCTTGTTGTCGTTGACCGTGACCTCGCCCTTGGCGGGCTTGAACCTGACGACCAGGCCGGCCGGCTTGACCCGGATGGTGCCGGGGCGCTGCACGGAGCCCGCGTCGGACAGGCCCGAGGGCAGCTTGAGGAAGTCGCCCGGCACGAGCTCGGCCTGGTCCTGGGAGCCCTTGGGCCGAAGCTGGCCGTACCAGGCGCCGCTGATGTCCACGACGCCTTCGAGGTTCAGCGTGGAGCCCGCCGGGAAGAAGCCCGGCGAGCCGAACTTCTTGGCGCTCAGGTACCTGATCGACCAGCCCACGTCCAGCATGCCCCCGGTCGTGAGCCTGGGCGTGACGCTCGCCTCCAGCAGCACCCCGCCCGTGTCACCGGCGACCCCGCCCGTGCAGAGGTACTTGGCCACCAGCGATGCCTCGGCCTGCCCAGGGTGGGATGCCGCCACGAAGGCGGCGGACGCGGCCATGCCGACCGTTGCGCCGATCAACGCCTTGCGCCACCGATTCACGGACACTCCCGACACACATCGACCGAAGGTAGATCTTAAGGCGATTTCACTTTCAATCAGCCGATGTTCGGCACTTGTGATGAAGCCGTGTCCACTCCACAAAGCAGGCGCTCAGCGGGGTATATCTCCAGGTAACAGAATCGTATTCTGGCCTCCGTACCGCCCGTCCTGGAGGAGACCGATGGAGCGAGACCTCTTCGAGGAGGAGCACCTGCTCTTCCGCGACACCGTGCGCGAGTTCATGGCCCGGGAGGTGGCCCCCCACCACGCCCGCTGGGAGAAGGACGGCATCGTCCCGCGCGAGGTCTGGAAGAAGGCCGGCGAGATCGGGATGTTCGGCTTCTCGGTCCCCGAGGAGTACGGCGGCGCCGGCGTCACCGACTTCCGCTACAACACCGTGATCGTCGAGGAGATCATGCGCCACGGCGCCACCGGTCTCGGGTTCTCGCTGCACAACGACGTCATGGCCCCGTACATGGTGGAATTGACCGACGACGCCCAGCGGCAGCGGTGGCTGCCGGGCTTCGCGAGCGGCGAGCTGATCACGGCGATCGCGATGACCGAGCCCGGCGCGGGCAGCGACCTGCAGGGCGTGCGCGCCACCGCGGTCCGCGAGGGCGACCACTACGTGCTCAACGGGCAGAAGACGTTCATCACGAACGGCGTCAACGCCGACCTCGTCGTGGTCGTGGCCAAGACCGACCCGGAGGCCGGGGCGCGGGGCATCACGCTGCTGGTGGTGGAGCGCGGGATGGAGGGGTTCGGCCGGGGCCGCAACCTCGACAAGATCGGCATGAAGGCGCAGGACACCGCCGAGCTGTTCTTCGAGAACGTGCGCGTGCCCGTGGCCAACCGGCTCGGCCCCGACGAGGGTCAGGGATTCTTCCAGCTCATGCGCAACCTGCCGCAGGAGCGCATGTCGATCGCGGTGGGCGCGGTCGCGGCGGCCGAGACCGTGCTGGAGCAGACCGTGGAGTACTGCCGCGGCCGCCAGGCGTTCGGCCGCAGCATCGGGTCGTTCCAGAACACCAGGTTCGTCCTGGCGGAGCTGGCCACCGAGACGGAGATCGCCCGGCACTACGTCGACAAGTGCGTCCTCGCGCTCAACGCGGGGCGGCTGACCGCGCTGGACGCGGCCAAGGCCAAGTGGTGGACCACCGAGCTGCAGACCAAGGTCATCGACCGCTGCCTCCAGCTCCACGGCGGCTACGGCTACATGATGGAGTACCCCGTGGCCAAGGCGTGGGTGGACAGCCGCGTGCAGACGATCTACGGCGGCACCACCGAGATCATGAAGGAGATCATCGGGCGGTCGTTCGGCTTCTGACCGGCGACGCGGCCCCGGATCCCGGCGGACACCGGGCATCGCCGCGCGCCGGGCCCTGCGGCGGCGCATACTGGGCAGCATGGACGGCGGCCTGATCCTCCTGGTGTTCCTCGCTTTGCTGTTCGCCTGGGGCCTGAACCGCGTGCGGCGCGCGCTGCGCCTGGGCGCCGTCGGCTACGCCGGGATCATGATCGTCTTCGTGATCGTCATGCTGCTGCTCTGGGGCCAGACCTTCCGCTAGCCGGCCGCCCGGTCTTCTAGCCGCCCGGCAGCGACTCGACGAAGCGGGCGAGCAGCCGCGCGAACTGCGCGCGCTCGTCGCCGGTCCATCCGGCCATGGCCCGGTCGAAGGTAGCCCGCCTGCCCTGATGGGCCCGCTCGACCGCCTCCCGCCCCGCCTCGGTCATGACGAGCAGCGCCCGGCGGCCGTCGGCCTGGTCGGCCTCGCGCCGTACCAGTCCGGCCGACACCGCCGCCGCGACCAGGCGGCTCGCCCGCGGCTGGTCGACCGACAGCGCCTCGGCGACGGCCGACACGGTCACCGGCTCGCCCGCCGCCTCCAGCACGTCCAGCACCTCGTGCTCCGGAGCGGGCGCGCCGTGCTGCCGCGCCAGGACCCGCCTGCTCTGCCTGCGCCGGATGGCGACCATCGCGCGCTCGACTGCCTCAAGATTGTTGTCATCGTACATATAGTTGCTATTCTACATCCATGCAGAAGATGATCGGTTACTGGCTCAAGCACCTGGACGAGCTCTTCGAGAACGTGCTCACGACGACCCTGGTGGCGGAAGGAGTGTCGCGCCGGGAGTGGCAGGCGCTCAACGTGCTGTCCGCCGGCGAGGACCCCGGCGCCCAGCTCTCCCCGTTCTCGGGGGTGGACGACGCGCAGGAACGCCTGGCCTCCCGCGGATGGGCCGACGGCGGCGCGCTCACCGAGGAGGGACGGCGCGCGCACGCGGCGCTCGCGGAGCAGGTCGGCCGCATCCGCCGCCGCGCCGCCGAGGGGGTGAGCGCCGAGGAGTACGCGGCCACCATCGACGTGCTGCGCCGCATGGCGGCCAACCTCGAAGCCGCCTGACTGCCCCTCACGCAGCCGCCTGACGGGCCCCCTCACGCAGCCGCCTGACGGCCCCTCACGCAGCCGCCTGACGGCTACTCCGGAGCCGCCTGACCGCCGCTGCCCTCCAGCAGCACCCGGGCCACCAGCTCCGGGTCGTCGCTCATCGGCAGGTGCCCGCACCCGAGCAGCAGCTTGACCCGCTGCCCCGACCACCGGGCGGCGCGCACGGCCTGACGGCGCGGCAGCAGGCGGTCGTGCTCGCCCCAGGCGATCGTGATCGGCGCCTTGGGCGGCGCGGGCGGCATCATCCCGGCGAACGACTCCAGCGTCTCCTCGAAGCCCCGCGCGGCGGCCATCGCCTGCGAGGCGGCCACCAGCGCCTCCGGCGCCAGCCGGGAGGGGTGGGCGACCAGCAGCCCGGCGCTCAGGGCCCGGCCCGCCGGGGTGGCGGCGGCCCGGGCCGCCTGCTCGGGCGACAGGGCCGCGGCCGACGCGCGCACGGTGCGCAGCACCGTCCGGGCGTACAGGAGCTCCGAGCGCGACCAGAAGCCGGCCGGCGACAGCGCGGTGGCGGTGCGGACCACGCCGCGCGAGGCCAGCTCCAGCGCGATGTAGCCGCCCAGCGAGTTGCCCGCCACGTGCGGCTCCCGCACGCCCAGCAGCTCGCAGAACGCCTCGACCGCGTCGGCCAGCGCCTCCGCGGTGTACGGCGTGCCGGCGGGCAGCGGCGGCGAGACACCGAACCCGGGCAGGTCGAGCGCGATCACCGTGCGCGAGGCGGCCAGCCGGTCCATGACCGGCAGCCAGCCCTGCCAGTGGTGGCCGATGCCGTGGACGAGGATCAGCGGCGGACCGGCGCCGCGCCGCTCGAAGGCCAACTCCATGCTGAGGAGTGAACCACTCAGCGGCTGCGGGTGGGAATCTCGAACCAGACGGCTTTGCCTTCCCTGGTAGGACGCGAGCCCCAACGCCGAGCGAGCTGGTCGACGAGATAGAGGCCGCGGCCGCCCTCGTCGTTCTCCCCCGCGCTGCGGATGCGCGGCAGCCGCAGATCCTGGTCGAACACCTCGACCCAGACCGCCTCGTCGCCCCGGCGCAGCCGCAGCGTGAACTCCTTCTCGCCCACGACCTCGTCCTCGAAGCCCGGCACGTCCCACGACTCGTCGAACGGCAGCGGCCCGTCCACGGTCAGCTCGCGGCGCGGCACGCTGGCGCTCGCGGCGTGCAGCACCACGTTGGTGACGACCTCCGACACGAGCAGGCAGGCCAGCTCGGCCCGTTCCTCAGGTACGTTCCAGGCGTCGAACGCCTCCGAGGCCATGCGCCGCGCCTCGCCGACCATGATCGGCTGGGCGGGGAAGGTGCGCTCCTCCACGTCCAGGTCCGCCTGGCTGGAGCGGACCACGAGGATCGCCATGTCGTCGTCGATCTCGCCGGGCACGGCCACCGTGGCGGCGTCGGCCACCCGCTCCACCTCGGCGTCGGCGTACTTGGCGAGCTTCTCGCACAGCACACCGAGGGTCTCCTCGTCGCTCGGCATCTGGCCGTCGCGGTTGGGGCGCCGGTCCACCAGGCCGTCGGTGTAGAGCAGCAGGGCGGCGCCGGGCGGCAGCACGCGGGTCTGCTCCTTGTAGACCAGATCGGCGTGCAGGCCCTTGGCGCGCACGCCCAGCGGCTGGCCGACCTCCTCGATGTCCATCTCGACGCACTGGCCGTCGACCAGCAGCAGCGGCGGCGCGTGGCCGGCGTTGGCGAACGACAGCGTGCGCGACCAGGCGTCGTAGACGAGGTACTGGCAGGTCACGATGGGCGGGACGCTGACGTCGGCGCCGTTGTCGTCCTTCTCGGGAGTGGCGATGATGCGGGTCCACTCGTCGAGCCGGGCGAGGATGTCGGCGGGCGACTTGTCGTCCTGGGCGAAGGCGCGGAGGGCGGCGCGGAGCTGACCCATGATCGCCGCGGCCCGGGCGCCCCGGCCCTCGACGTCGCCGATGACGATGCCGACCCGGCCCGCCGACAGCGGGATCACGTCGTACCAGTCGCCGCCGACCTGGGTCTGGATGCCCTGGCCGTGGGAGGCGAGCGGCGCCGCCGGGTAGTAGCGCACGGCGATCTGCAGGCCGTCGAGCTTCGGCAGCGCCCGCGGCAGCAGGTGCTTCTGGAACGACTCGGCGGTGTGCCGCTCCTCCTCGAACAGCAGCGCGTTGTCGATGGCGAGCGCGACGCGGGTGGCGATGGCGCCGACGAAGTCGCGGTCGAAGGCGTCGTAGTGGGGGCTGCGCCGGTCGGTCAGGTTGGACAGCCCGAGGTACATCTGGCCCAGCGTCTCGCCGCGCACGCACAGCGGCGCCACGATGGCGGAGGTCATGCCGACCTCGCCGCACAGCTTGGCGCTGTTCTCGCTGGGGGCGGGGAAGCTGCTGGAGGAGAAGTCCTCGACGAGGATCGTCTCCTGGCGGCGCATCGCGACCTCGGCGTAGTGGCCGGGCGGGTAGCGGATCTCGGCGCCGACCGGCTTCCAGCTGCCGGGCGGCGGGGTCCAGCCCTGCACGTGCTGCGACACCCGGCGCACCAGGCGGTCGCCCTCCATCAGCTCGATGAAGCAGTGGTCGGCGAACTGCGGGACGAGCATCTCGGCGACCCGCTTGAGCGTCTCCTCGACGTACAGGGAGCCCGCGAGCCGCTCGCCGATGCGCTCCAGCAGGCCGAAGCGGTCCTTCTCGCGCTCGTTGCTGCGCAGCGCCTCGCGCGCCGTGATCACGATGCCGGTCACCGAGCCGGAGGAGTGGCGCAGCGGCACGGCCTGGGCGCGCACGTAGACGATCGTGCCGTCGCCGCGCCGCACGTCGAACGTGCCCTCCCAGACGCCGCCCTTGAGCACGTGCTTGGCCAGCTCGATCGCGAGCGGGTGGTCCTTCTCCAGGATGCCGAGGGACAGCACCGACGTGTCGCTCGCCACGGACTTGCCCGGCCGGCCGAACAGCTTCTCCGCGAAGGGGTTCCAGTACAGGAGGTTGCTGAAGCGGTCGGTCACGACGACGGCCATCTCGGCGTGGTCGAGGACGGACTCCGCGGCGAGGTGGTCGGCCGCGTCCTCGGAAAGATCCCCCCAGCGCTTCATCCGGAGACCACTCCTCGGGGAGGCATGTGCGCAAAGCGAACCACGGGCGCTCCTGCAACAGTCTTGACCGGAGGGGAGTGGAGGGCCTCCCTCGAGGGATTCAACCAAGCAGCAGCGCGCGCGTCAGCGCTTGGAGACGAAAACGTGCGCGGCAACGTCGCGCGGTAGCTCCGCGGGAGTGTTGTTCGCGTCACCGTCACCTGTCACCCGTACACCGTCGTCGCTCGCCGCGAGCGTGACCTCGCGTCCGGGTTGTATCCCAACTTGCTTGAGTTTAAGCATCACGGCGGGATCGCTTTGCACTTGTTCGCTAATTCGCCGCACGACGACCGGTACGTCCCGGGGACCGGCGAGCGCCGACATCGAGGTCAGGATGGACAGACCCGTCTCGTCGGCCGGCTCCTTGGCCCCCAGCTCCGCCAGGCCGGGGATGGGGTTGCCGTGCGGGCACGTCGTCGGGTTGTGCAGCAGCGTCACCAGCCGCGCCTCCACCGACTCCGACATCACGTGCTCCCAGCGGCACGCCTCGATGTGCACCTCCTCCCACGGCAGGCCGATCACCTCGGTCAGCAGGCATTCGGCGAGGCGGTGCTTGCGCATCACGCGCGTGGCGAGCGTGCGGCCCAGCTCCGTCATCGACAGGTGCCGGTCACCCTCGACGCGAACCAGTCCGTCGCGCTCCATGCGGGCCACGGTCTGGCTCACCGTCGGGCCGCTCTGCTGGAGGCGCTCGGCGATGCGCGCCCGGAGGGGAACGATGCCCTCCTCCTCAAGCTCGTAAATCGTCCGGAGATACATCTCCGTCGTGTCGATCAGGCCGTGTGCGGTCAAGGCTCCTCCCAACTGGAATGCTACGCCGGTCACGGCGGGGACTGAGCCCGTCCGCCTCGGGCACACAAGTCAGAGGAAACCTTACTTGCGGAACTCGCGGACAAGGACCGGCGATGGCAAAGGACGGCAACAACGGGGCGGCCCCGTTCCTTCCCGACCGCCTCGACCTGGACTCCCTGCGTGAGGCGGCGACCCGCTGCCAGGGCTGCGAGCTGTATCGCGACGCCACCCAGACCGTCTTCGGCGAGGGACCGGCCTCGGCCAGGTTCATGCTGGTCGGCGAGCAGCCGGGCGACCAGGAGGACCGCAAGGGCGCGCCCTTCGTCGGGCCCGCCGGGCGGATCCTGGACCGGGCGCTGGAGGAGGCCGGCATCGACCGCGACGACGTCTACGTGACGAACGCGGTCAAGCACTTCTCGTTCGTGCTCAGGGGCAAGCGGCGCATCCACCAGAAGCCGACGGCGGCCGAGGTGGACGCCTGCCGGCCGTGGCTGACGGCCGAGCTGGCGCTGGTGGAGCCGGAGGTGGTCGTGGTGCTGGGCGCCACGGCGGCGCGGTCGCTGCTGGGGCCGGCCTTCCGGGTGACGCGGCAGCGCGGGGAGCCGGTGCCCCTGGGGGAGGCTCTGGCGATCGCGACCATCCACCCGTCGGCGGTGCTGCGCGCCCCCGACCGGGACGCGGCCTACGCGGGCCTGCTCGCCGACCTCCGGGTCGCCGCGGGCACCGTGAACGGCGCCGCCTGAACACGGCACGGGCTCAGGAGGGCTCCAGAGAAGGCGGGCGCCGTCAACGATCGGCGCGGTAGTCCCTGAAGCGGGCGACGGACAGGCCGACGGCCAGCACGGCGGCGGCGCACGCGAGCCCGCCGCCCACCCAGGCCGCCCCCACCCCGAACGCGACGGCCGTGGCGCCGGCCCGCAGGTCGCCCAGGCGCGGTCCGCCGGCCACGACCACGAGGAAGACGCCCTGCATGCGGCCGCGCATCTCGTCGGGCGCGTGGAGCTGGAGGATGGACTGCCGCCACACGGACGACACGACGTCGGCCGCCCCGCCCACGGCCATGAACGCCACGACGGCCCACAACTGGTGGACGAACCCGGCCGCGGCGACCGACAGCCCCCACACGGCGATGACGGCGACCAGGGCGATCCCCTGCCGGGTGACCCGGCCGACCCAGCCGGAGAACAGCGCCCCGGCGGCCGAGCCGATCGCCATGGACGCGTTGAGCCAGCCGAGGGCGAGGGGGTCGCCGCCGAACCGCTCGGCCGCCACCTCGGGGAACAGGGCGCGGGGCAGCGCGAGCACCATCGCGATGATGTCCACCACGAACGACATGAGCAGCACCTGGCTGCCGAGGATGAACCGCAGCCCCTCGACCACCGCCCGGGCGCCGGGCCGGCGCACCTCGCCCTCCGGCTGGAGCGGCGGCAGGCGCAGCGCGGCGTACAGGCCGGCGCCGAACAGGACGGCGTCCAGCGCGTAGACGGCCGCGTAGCCGGACCAGGCGAGGACGAGGCCGCCGATCATCGGCCCGGCGATGGCGCCGAGGCTGTACACCAGGGAGTTGAGGGCGTTGGCCGCGGGCACCAGCTCGGGGGTGAGGATGCGGGGGATGATCGCGCCCCGGGTGGGCGAGCTGATCGCGAAGCCGGTGGCGTTCAGCGCGACGGCCGCGAGCAGGGCGTAGACGTTGTCCAGGCCGGCGAGCGCCTGGAGCAGGATGAGCAGCGTGCTCGCCCACGAGATGGCCGAGCCGATCAGCAGGAGCCGGCGCCGGTCCACGGCGTCGGCGACCGCCCCTCCCCACAGGCCGAAGGCGACCAGCGGGATGAAGTTGGCCATGCCCAGCAGGCCCACCCAGAAGGACGAGTCGGTGAGGACGTAGACCTGCTGGCCGACCGCGACGAGGGTCGCGGCGTTGCCCACGTGCGAGACGGACTGGCCGATCCAGATCCGCCGGTACGCGGGCACGCCCAGCGGCCGGGTGTCCAGGAGATGACGTTTAACAAGCGCCCCGATTGCCACTTAAGGCACATTAAGGGGCAAGTCTCTCCAAGACCCACTGAGTTCCGGTCCGGCGGTAGCGGAGGCGGTCGTGCATGCGGTCGAGCTGCCCCTGCCAGAACTCCACCTCCAGCGGCACGACCCGGTAGCCGCCCCAGAAGTCGGGCACCGGCGGATCGTCCGGCCAGCGCGCCGCCAGCTCCGCGTAGCGGGCGTCCAGCTCCTCCCGCGAGCGCACCACCGCGCTCTGCCGCGACGCCCACGCGCCGATGCGCGAGCCGTACGGGCGGGAGCGGAAGTAGACGGCCGACTCCTCGTGCGGCAGGCGCGTCACCGAGCCCTCGACGCGCACCTGGCGGCGGATGGGGTGCCAGGGGAACAGCAGCGAGGCCCGGGGGTTCTCGGTCAGGTCGCGGCCCTTGCGCGACTCGTAGTTGGTGTAGAAGACGAAGCCCCGCTCGTCGTAGCCCTTGAGCAGGACCGTGCGGGCGCTGGGCCGGCCGCCGGCCGAGGCGGTGGCCAGCACCATGGCGTTCGGTTCGGGCACGCCCGCCTGCAGCGCGTCCTCGAACCAGACACTGAATTGGGTGATCGGATCGGCGGCGGCCCCGGTTTCGAGCAGCGGCTCGCCCTCGTACGTGCGGCGAAGCCCGGCCAGCGAGGGCGGGCGCGAGGTGGCATCCACGAGACGGTATTCTTGCGCGCTCGGCCGTGAACCCCATACCGAGCCCCCGACCTGGGGCGATGGCGTTTCAACGGGTCCGGAGACCGAGCATGACTCGGCAGGGGGTTAAATTGACCCGCCGGTATCTCGACATCAAGGCATTGCCGGAACATGGCAAGAAAGGGAGGCGGCCAATAATGTCCGACTTCAAACCCGGCCTCGAAGGCGTCGTGGCCTTCGAGACCGAGATCGCGGAACCGGACAAAGAAGGAGGCGCCCTTCGATACCGGGGCGTCGACATCGAAGAGCTGGTCGGCCGTGTCCCGTTCGGGCACGTTTGGGGCCTGCTGGTGGACAACAAGTTCCAGCCGGGCCTGCCCCCGGCGGAGCCGTACCCCATCCCCGTCCACTCCGGTGACATCCGGGTCGACGTGCAGAGCGCCCTGGCCATGCTGGCCCCGGCGTACGGCTTCAAGCCGCTGCTCGACATCTCGGACGAGGAGGCGCGCGACCAGCTCGCCCGCGCCTCGGTGATGGCCCTGTCCTTCGTGGCGCAGTCGGCGCGCGGCCTCGGCCTGCCGATGGTGCCGCAGAGCCGGGTGGACGAGGCGAAGACGATCGTCGAGCGGTTCATGATCCGTTGGCGCGGTGAGCCGGACCCCCGGCACGTCAAGGCCATCGACGCCTATTGGACCTCCGCCGCCGAGCACGGCATGAACGCCTCGACGTTCACCGCCCGGGTCATCGCCTCGACCGGCGCCGACGTGGCGGCCGCGCTGTCCGGCGCCGTGGGGGCCATGTCGGGTCCGCTGCACGGCGGCGCCCCGGCCCGCGTGCTGCACATGATCGAGGGCGTCGAGCAGATGGGCGACGCCAAGAAGTACGTGCAGAGTGAGCTGGACAAGGGCCAGCGGCTGATGGGCTTCGGCCACCGCGTCTATCGCGCCGAGGACCCGCGTGCCCGCGTGCTGCGCCGTACGGCCAAGGAGCTCGACGCCCCGCGCTACGAGGTGGCGGCGGCGCTGGAGCAGGCCGCGCTGGAGGAGCTGCACGCCCGCAAGCCCGACCGGGTGCTGGCCACCAACGTGGAGTACTGGGCCGCCGTGGTCCTCGACTTCGCCGAGGTGCCCTCCCACATGTTCACCTCGATGTTCACCTGCGCCCGCACGGCCGGTTGGGCCGCGCACATCCTGGAGCAGAAGAAGACGGGCCGTCTGGTCCGCCCGAGCGCCAGGTACACCGGCCCGGCGTCGCGTCCGCTCAGCGACGTGCCCGGTGCCGCCGAGGTCGCCGGCACCATCTGACCCCGGCGCCCACAAGGCCGAAGGTCAGCTCACCGCCCGGGTGCGACATCACCCGGGCGGTACGGTGCTGCCCAGTCGTGCCCCGCCCACATCTCACATTCCGGACCCGGCGCGAGTCACCCTGACCGGCTCAGTAACCTGGTCGGGTGGCTGACATCGTGATTCCCGCTGACATCAAGCCCGCCGACGGCCGCTTCGGCTGCGGGCCCTCGAAGGTTCGCACCGAGCAGCTGGCCGCCCTCGCCTCCGCCGGGGCGAGCGTCATGGGCACCTCCCACCGCCAGAAGCCGGTCAAGGAGCTGGTCGGCCGCGTGCGCTCCGGGCTGGCCGACCTGTTCTCGCTGCCCGAGGGCTACCAGGTCGTCCTCGGCAACGGCGGCACCACCGCGTTCTGGGACATCGCCTCCTTCGGGCTCATCCGCGACCGCTCGCAGCATCTGTCGTTCGGCGAGTTCTCGTCCAAGTTCGCCACCGTCGCCCGCAAGGCGCCGTGGCTGGGCGAGCCCTCGGTGATCAAGTCCGAGGTGGGCACCCACCCGGCGGCGGTCGCCGAGGACGGCGTCGACGTCTACGCGCTCACCCACAACGAGACCTCGACCGGCGTGGCCATGCCGATCCGGCGCGTGGGCTCCGACGACTCGCTGGTGCTCGTGGACGCCACCTCCGGCGCGGGCGGCCTGCCCGTGTCGATCGAGGAGACCGACGTCTACTACTTCGCGCCGCAGAAGAGCTTCGCCTCCGACGGCGGCCTGTGGATCGCGCTGATGTCCCCGCGCGCGCTGGCCCGCGTCGAGGAGATCGCCGCCACCGACCGCTACGTGCCGGAGTTCTTCAGCCTGCCGGTCGCCGTCGACAACTCCGCCAAGGACCAGACCTACAACACCCCGTCCGTGGCCACGCTGTTCCTGCTGGCCGACCAGCTCGACTGGATGAACGGCAACGGCGGCCTGGCCTGGACCACCTCGCGCACGGCCGACTCGGCGCAGCGCCTGTACTCGTGGGCCGAGAAGTCGTCCTACGCGACGCCGTTCGCCGCGCCGGAGTTCCGCTCGCAGGTGGTCGGCACGATCGACTTCTCCGACGAGGTCGACGCGGCGGCGGTGGCCAAGGTGCTGCGCTCCAACGGCATCGTCGACACCGAGCCGTACCGCAAGCTGGGCCGCAACCAGCTCCGGGTGGCGATGTTCCCGGCGATCGACCCGGCCGACGTCGAGGCCCTGACCGTGTGCATCGACCACGTGGTCGAGCGCCTCTAGCCGGCGGATCACGCGGAGACGCCCCCGCACCCGCCGGCAGGCGGTGTGCGGGGCCGTTCGCGTCGCGAGGTCAGGACGGCAGGGCGGCGGGGCGCTTGCGGCGCAGCACCCAGGCCGCCACGATGCCGCCGATCAGGCCGAACAGGTGGCCCTGCCACGAGATGCCCTGCTGGTTGGGCAGCAGCCCCCACAGGATCGAGTAGTACGCGATGGCCACGCCGACGCCGATGACGATGTCGAGGGCGCGGCGGTCGAACAGCCCCCGGCACACGACGTACCCGAAGTAGCCGAACACCAGCCCGCTGGCGCCGACCGTGATGATCTCCGGGCTGCTGAGCCAGGTGCCGAGGCCGCCGATGACGATGATGAGCGCGCTGGCCGCGAAGAAGCGGCCGAGGCCGCGCACGGCGGCCAGGAAGCCGAGGACGAGCAGCGGCAGCGAGTTGGCCATGAGGTGGCCGAAGCCGACGTGCAGGAACGGCGCGAACAGGATGCCGGCCAGCCCGTCGGGCTCCCAGCCGACGATGCCGAACTGCCGGTCGAGGGTGCCGTCCAGCACGTAGTCCACGACCTCGACGCCCCACATCACGCCCAGGATCACCAGCATGACGACGAGGGCGCTCAGCGCGCCGGTGAGCAGCGTGCCCGCCCCGCGCTTGACCGACTCGTACCTCGCCCTGGAATCGTCGCTCATACGCCCTCCCGCTCCACGCCCTCTCTTTACCGTACGCAGGGCCCGTCATGCGCGCGTGCGGAAAACAACCCCCTCCCCGGGGCGGGGAGGGGGCGAGAAACTCCGCCGGGCTACTCGCCCTTCCACTGGGGGGCGCGCTTCTCGGCGAACGCCGCCGCGCCCTCCATGGCGTCCTTGGAGCCGAACACCGGGTTGATGATCTCGCCCTGGCGGCGGAACATCTCCTCCAGCGGCCAGTCCTGCGACTCGATGATCACCCGCTTGGTCGCCGCGAGAGCCAGCGGCGCGTTGGCCGCGATCTTGCGGGCCAGCTCCAGCGCGCCCTCCAGGGCGGCGCCGGGCTCGGTGATCCGGTTGACCAGGCCCAGCTCGTACAGGCGCGAGGCCGGGTAGTGGTCGCCGGTCAGGGCGATCTCCATGGCCACGTGGTACGGCACGCGGCGCGGCAGCCGCATGATGCCGCCCGCGCCCGCGACCAGCCCCCGCTTGGGCTCCGGCAGGCCGAACGTCGCCTCGGAGGAGGCCACGACGAGGTCGCAGGACAGCGCGAGCTCGAAGCCGCCCGCCAGGGCGTACCCCTCGACCGCGGCCACCAGCGGCTTGCGCGGCGGCCCCTCGGTGAGACCGCCGAAGCCGCGCCCCTCGACCACGGGGAAGTCGCCGGCCAGGAAGCCCTTGAGGTCCATGCCGGCGCTGAACGTGCCGCCCGCGCCGGTCAGGACGTAGGCGGAGACGTCGGGGCGGCCGTCGAGCGCGTCCAGCGCCTCGGCGATGCCCCGGGCCACCGCGCCGTTGATCGCGTTGCGCGCCTTCGGGCGGTTGATCGTGAGCACGGCGACGCCGCCGGACTCCTCGACGAGCACGTCGTCAGACACGTGACCTCACTTGGGCTGGAAGCGGATGCCGCCGTCGAAGCGGACGACCTCGGCGTTCATGTAGTTGTTCTCGACGAGGGAGCGGACGAGGTGGGCGAACTCGCTCGCCTGGCCCATGCGCTTGGGGAAGACGACCGGCGCGACCAGCTTGGCCTTGAACTCCTCGGCGTTGGGGTTGAAGCCGTAGATGGGGGTGTCGATGATGCCGGGGCAGATCGTGTTGACGCGGACGCCGATGGCGGCCAGGTCGCGGGCGGCGGGCACGGTCATGCCGACGATGCCGCCCTTGGAGGCGGAGTAGGCGAGCTGGCCGGTCTGGCCCTCCAAGGCCGCCACGGACGCGGTGTTGATCACCACGCCGCGCTGGCCGTCGCCGTCCACCGGCTCGGTCTTCGCGATGGCGGCGGCGCCGATGCGCATGAGGTTGAACGTGCCGATCAGGTTGACCTCGATGACCTTGCGGTAGGAGGCCGCGCTGTGGGGGTTGCCCTCCCGGTTGACCGTGCGCTCGGCCCAGCCGATGCCCGCGCTGTTGACCACGACGCGCAGCGGCTTGCCGGTGGCGACGGCGGCATCGACGGCTGCCTGCACCTGGTCCTCGTCGGACACGTCGGTGCGGACGAAGACGCCGCCGAGCTCGTCGGCGACGGCCTTGCCGCGCTCCTCGTTCAGGTCGGCGATCACGACGGTCGCGCCGTGCCGCGCGAGCTCGCGGGCGGTGGCCTCACCGAGGCCGCTGGCGCCGCCGGAGATGATTGCTGCAGATCCGTTCACGTCCATATCCCGGACCCTAACCCGCCGACCGAATGAAGTTCTACTCGGGGTGGGTTAAATCTCACCCACAGCGCTGTCGACGTCGGAGTACACCTTGATCCGCCGGTCGAGGCCGGTGGTGCGCAGGATCCGGGCCACCGGGGCCTGGGGCGCCGCCAGCGACACCCCGCCGCCCTCGCCGGTCGCCAGCCGCCACGCCTCGATGAGCACCGACAGGCCGCTGGAGTCCATGAACGACAGCAGCTGGAGGTCGAGGACGAGCCGGGCGCTGTCCTGCTTGATGGCGTCGCGTACCTCGTCGCGGAGGAACGGCGCCGTGAAAAGGTCGAGCTCACCCTCCACGGCCACCACCACGGCGTCACCGAGGGCGTGTCGCGCAAGCCGCAGCTTCATTGGGCCCCTCCTCGATGAGCCACTGTACTTCTCCCGGAGGCGCGGTGGCGCGGCTCAGGCGGGCTCGGCGGGGGCCGGAATGGCGAAGCCGTACGGAAGCTCCAGCCGGTGGGCCGCGAGCAGGCCGGTGTCGGCGAGGAGCTCGCGCGTGGGCCCGTCGGCGGCGATCACCCCGTCGGAGAGGATCAGCGAGCGCTCGCACAGCTCCAGCGCGTACGGCAGGTCGTGCGTGACCATGAGCACGGTCACGTCGAGCGAGCGCAGGACCTCGGCCAGCTCCCTGCGGGCGGCCGGGTCGAGGTTGGACGACGGCTCGTCCAGCACGAGGATCTCGGGCTCCATCGCGAGCACGGTCGCCACGGCCACCCTGCGCCGCTGGCCGAACGACAGGTGGTGCGGCGGCCGGTCGATGGCCTCCAGCATGCCGACCCGTTCGAGGGCGCCCTTGACCGCGCGCTCCAGCTCCTCGCCGGTCAGGCCCATGTTGGCCGGGCCGAAGGCCACGTCGTCGCGGACGGTCGGCATGAAGAGCTGGTCGTCGGGGTCCTGGAAGACCAGGCCGACCCGGCGGCGGACCTCCTTGAGCGTGTCCTTGCGCACGGGCGTGCCGGCCACGGTCACCGTGCCGTGCCCGGCGGTGAGGATGCCGTTGAGGTGCATGACGAGCGTGGTCTTGCCCGCGCCGTTCGGGCCGAGCAGCGCGACCCGCTCGCCCCGGCCGATCGTGAGGTCCACGCCGAACAGGGCCTGCGTGCCGTCCGGGTAGGCGTAGGCCAGACGCGAGACTTCGAGTGAGTTCACAGGGACAGTCCCAACACCGCTAGAGCCGAAACCGGCAGCAGGAGCGCGACCCCCCACTGCGCGGCCGACGCCGAGACCTCGCCGAGCATCGGCATCCGGCCGGAGTAGCCGCGGCTCAGCATCGCCAGGTGCACTCTCTCACCCCGCTCGTACGAGCGGATGAACAGGGCCCCCGCCGAGCGGGCGACGGCCGGGATCTGCCGGACGTCGCGGGCCTCGAAGCCGCGCGACTCGCGCGCCACCCGCATCCGCCGCATCTCGTCCAGGATCACGTCGAGGTAGCGCAGCATGAACATGGCGATCTGCACCAGCAGCGACGGCACGCGCAGCCGCTGCGCCCCGAGCAGGATCACCCGGGGCTCGGTCGTGGCCGCCAGCAGGATGGAGGCGACCACGCCCAGCGTGGCCTTGGCCAGGATGTTCCACGCCGCCCACAGCCCGGGCACGCTGAGCGAGAGGCCGAGCACCGTGGTCCGCTCCCCCAGCCCGATCACCGGGATGAGGAAGGCGAACAGCACGAACGGCAGCTCGATCGCCATCCGCCGCAGCACGTGGCCGGGCGGCACGCGGGCGGCCCAGGCCACGGCCGCCAGCAGCAGCGCGTACGCGGCGAACGCCCAGAACCGCTCGCGCGGCGTGGCCACCACGACCACGGCGAAGGCGAAGGCCGCGAGCAGCTTGCACTGCGGCGGCAGCCGGTGGACCGCCGAAGCGCCCGGCAGGTAGAGCTGGTGGTGGTGCCCCGCGCCCACGACGTTTCCTCAGACCTTGACCTGGTCGTCCCCGGCGGCGGGGGCGTGCCCGCGGGTGCGCGCCGCGTAGGCGACGGCGCCGGCGACGAGCAGCACGATGCCCACACCGACGACCCCGGCCACGCCCACGGGGATCCCGCCGACCTCGCCGTAGTCGCCCAGCGGCGACCAGCTCATCAGGTGGTCCGTCGCCTGGTCGAGGAAGCCCTTGTTCTCGGCCACGGCCTCCAGGCCGTCGGGGCTGGAGGAGGCGAAGAACGACACGACGCCCGCCAGCAGCAGCGTCAGGCCGACGCCGCCGAGCAGGAACGGCCGCACTCCGTGGCCGGCCGTCGCCGGCCGGGCCGCCGGCTCCACCGTCGTGACCCCGTCCGGGCCGCGCAGCACCAGCGGCGAGGCCAGCCCGCGCGCGCCGTACACGAGGTCGGGCCGGACGGCGAGGACCGCGCCGACCGTGAACGCGGTGATGAGGCCCTCGCCGATGCCGATGAGCACGTGGACGCCGCCCATCGCCGCGGCCACCGCCGACACCTCGATCGGCGCGGTGCCGCCGATCCAGAACAGCAGGGTGAACGCCAGCGCCGCGGCGGGCACCGAGATCAGGGAGGCGAGGAACGCGGCGATCGTCACCCCGCCCTTGCCCCGGACGAGCTGGGTGACCAGCCGGAAGACACCCCAGCCGACGAGCACGGTGACGATGCCCATGATCGTGATGTTGATGCCCAGCGCCGTGAGCCCGCCGTCGGCGAAGAACACGCCCTGGACGAGCAGGACCACGGCCATGCACAGGACCCCTGTGTAGGGACCCACGAGGATCGCCGCCAGCGCGCCTCCGAGCAGGTGCCCGCTGGTGCCGGCGGCGACCGGGAAGTTCAGCATCTGCACGGCGAAGATGAACGCGGCGACGAGGCCCGCCATCGGGGCGGTGCGGTCGTCGAGCTCGCGCCGGGCGCCGCGCAGGCACACGGCCACTCCGGCCGCGGCCACGGCTCCGGCGGAAACGGACACGGCCGCGTTGAAGAAGCCATCGGGTACGTGCACGGCACATCCTTCACCTAGGGCAGCACAACAGCCCTACTTTAGGACATTGTCTTGCACCTGCACATAGTTGGCAATTAGGGCAAGATCCTTCGTAGCACGGTACGAGCGGTGAGCTTCCGGACCACCGCGCTCAACCGTCCCTTACCCGGCGTCGCGTACGGCCGCACGCTGCGGAACATCGCCCCTCCCCACAGGCGGCGCGGCGCGGCCACCGTCTCGGCGTCGGCCTCGACCCGGAACCGGGCGGGCGGCCCGCCCACCACCACCTCCAGATAGGCGTCCCAGGTGCCCGGCGACAGGCGGCCGATCGCGGGCCGGGCCGCGAACCCGCCGCCCGGCAGCGGCACCACCCGCTCGGCGCGCTCGTCACCGGTGCGCCGCTCGCGCCAGATCAGCCGGCGCAGCGCCGACGCGCCGGGCGCCGACCCGCCGACCGTGACCTCGCCGTCCATGGCCAGCCGGCTGCCCAGCGCCCACCGGGTGCGGGTGACGCGCACGCTGCCGGGCACCGCCGCGAGGTGCCCGCCGACGTCGACGCTGAGGTTGCCGTTGTCCTTGGTGAAGTACGGGATGACGACCGCCTCGCCGACGAGCCGGGCGGCGGGCCGGGCGACGTCCTCGTCGCGGTCGGCGCCCAGCCGGCCCGTCCGCAGCACGCCCTCCAGCTCGATCGCGATCCGCGCGTCCCAGATGCCGGAGCCGAGCAGCGAGACGTCCAGGCGGGCGGTGAAGCGCTCGCCCTCGCACGCGGCGGGCACGACGACCTCACGCCCCGCGTCGTGCCGGTCGCGCAGCACCAGCGACATCGCGTACGGCAGGTGGACGCCGTCGAGCCCGGCCGTGCCCGCGACCACGAGCATGCCGTCCTCCCAGCGCAGCGCCGTCAGGCGGCGGCGGACGGCGGCGGCCTCGATGTCGGCCAGCCGGCCGAGCCGGTCGACGTCGTCGAGCGAGGCGACCCGCTGCCGGCCCATGCGGCTGAGCCGTGCGTGGACCCCCGGCGTCAGCCACTCGTCGCACAGCGCCGCGACCTCCTGCGCGATGCTCTTGCGGCGCACGGGGTCGGACTCCAGGAACGGCACGCCGAGCTGGGCCAGCACGTCCAGCCGGAAGTGCCGCAGCAGCAGGTGGTCGCGCAGCGGTCCCGGCGGGATGTGCTCCAGCATGAGCTGGACCGGCCCGCGGATCATGGTCAGCCAGCCCACCGGGTCGCGGCTGCCGGACTGCTGCATGATGCTGCTGCCGTCGGGCCGGGCCACCAGGTGGTAGCAGTCGTGCTCGGCGACCACGGAGATCACCCCGGCGTGGCAGTAGGCGTGGACGGTGAAGTAGATGTCCTCGCCCACGAGCCGGCTCTCGGCGAAGCGGATGCGGTGGCGTTCGAGCATCTCGCGGCGGAAGAGCTTGAAGCACGACAGGCTGTTGTAGACCGCGCTGGCGCCCAGCTCGGCCCGCTCGGCGTCGCGGGCGAACATCGAGACCGGGGCGCGGCGGCCGTGGCCGACCATCTTGCCGAGCACGATGTCGGAGCCGTTGCGGTCGGCCATGGCGACCATGCGCTCCAGCGCCTCGGGCCCGAGGTAGTCGTCGGCGTCGCAGAAGAAGACGTAGCGCCCGGTGGCGTGGTCGAGGCCGACGTTGCGCGGGCGCCCGGCGCCGCCGCCCTCGCCGCGCAGGCGCACGACCTTGACGCTGGCCTTGTGGTAGGCGGCGTAGAGGTCGAGCAGCTCGGCGCTGCCGTCGGTCGAGCCGTCGTCGACGACCACGATCTCCTTGCGCACCCGCTGCACCAGCACCGAGGTCAGGCAGCGGTCGAGGTACGGCCGGCAGTCGCGGGCCGGGATGACGACGCTGACGTCCACCGTCTCGCCGTCCTTCGCCGATGTCGTGATAGCCACAGCCGCGCCCCTCGCCGCTACAGTCCGCCTCCACTTGGATTCAGTATGTGATGAAGCGCGGTGGGCGCGTGGGGCGATCGGCGGACTTCACCACCGGCTTTTTTCTCGTCCCCTCACGACTCCGACAATTCTTCCCGTAGCCCGGGGAAAGCCCAGCTAATATCGCTAACCGGTCACCATTCGTCAGCACCGAATTACTTTCAGGAAGGCGTTTCTCCACCGCGGGGTGGAGAACTTTCCCACTGGTAGGAGTGCCGTACCCCGGCGCCTCCGACGGTGATCCGCCGGCCCTCGTCACGCGTCTACGCTTAGGCAATCTCGACCGGGGAGGTGGCGGGAATGACATCTGATCTCCGCAGGCACGGAGAAACCGGCTCGGCCGTACGTGCCGCCGAGCTCATCGTCTCCTCGGCACGCCTGCGGGAGCTCTCCGAGTGCTCGGCGCTGCTCCGCCGTACGCGGCTGAGGGCCGAGGAGATCGTGAAGGAGGCGCGGGAGCTGCTCGCGGAGGCCGAGCGGCAGGGCGACCCCGACCGGATCCTCGCCCTCAGCGTCCAGCTCGACGAGGCGCGCCGGGCCTACCGCAAGGTGGTCACCGCGTACGTGACGATCTGCCGCCGGATCCGCGAGGAACGCCAGGAGATCGATCAGGCCCGCATGACCCTTGTCAGGCTCAGCCTGACGGATTAGTGTCAGGCCATGCCTGACTGGAAAGAGAAACTGCGCTGTTCGTTCTGCCACAAGGGGAGCGCGGACGTCGCGAAGCTCATCGCGGGCCCCGGCGTCCACATCTGCGACGAGTGCGTCGGCCTCTGCGTCGACATCCTGGAGCAGGAGCGGCTCGCCACCTCCACCGAACCCCGCCTGCCCATGTGGGAGAGCATGACCGAGGAGCAGATCCTCGACCACCTGCCCAAGATCGTCGCCGTCCAGGTCCAGGTCGACGACAACCTGCACGACTGGGTGCGCCACCTGCGCACGCGCGACGTGAGCTGGGAGCGCATCGGGGCCGCGCTGGGCATGACCCGGCAGTCCGCGTGGGAGAGGTTCCGGGAGTGACGCCTTCCGGGCCGCGCCGCGGCCGGATTTCGCGGCGACCGATATCCCGCGAACGGTAAACCGATGTGACCGGTGGGGCGTCCATCCTGCAAGGGAGGCCCACCATGAGCGTCCTCGACGGCCTCGCGGCGCCGGATCTCGCGGAGCTCCGCCTGGAGCTGCTGCTGACCGCGGCGCTGCACCACGAGGCAGAGCGGCTGACCGCCCTCCGCGACCATGCGGAGCGGACGGCCGCCGATTGAACGGGCTCCAGCTCCCCGGCCGCACCCGGGGAGCTGGAGTTGGGGGCCCTCGATCCGGTACGGGGTCATCCCGCCTTGCCGCGGGCGCGGAAGGCGGCCGTCAGGCCGGGCAGCCGCCGTTCAGGGCGGTCAGGACCGCGCTGATGAACGCCTGGTTCCCCGGCTCCTCCGCATGGGGCACGCCCGGGATCTCGGCCCGGCAGGCCACACCGTCGATGGTGTCGTTGCGGGTCTCGTCGAGCGAGCTGGCCAGCACGGTGTAGCGCACCGCGCCGGGGGTCGGGTCGCCGCTGTTGAGCTGCTGCATGAACGAGCCCGAGGGGCACATCTGGCCGCCCTGCGCGACCGGGATCAGGCAGGCGGGCCAGTAGCCGCGCTGGCCGGTGCCCATGGAGACGTAGCTGAGGGTCTTGGCCGCGCCGCCCAGGGACTTCAGGTAGTACCGGGCCGACAGGCCGCCCATGCTGTGGCCGACCAGGCTCACCTTGTCGGCGGCGTGCGTCTGGCGCACCTGCTCGACCAGGGCGGCGATGGCGTTGGCGTTGGCGACGTTCTCCTCGCCGGGCAGGTCGATGGCGTACGTCGGGTGCCCGGCCTGCTCCAGCGCCGCCTTCATCGGGGCGAAGGAGTCGGGCGTGCCGTTCCAGCCGTGGACGAGGATGACCGGCTCGCCCTGGGACTGCCGCGCCCAGGCCACTCCCGAACTCGTGCTCAGGGCCGCCGACAAGACGACGACCCCCGCTCCTGCCAGCAGACGCCCCATGGTCGCCACCTAACTTACTTAGTGCTCGGTAAGTGAGTTGCGCTAGGTTTAGCACCATGAGCCGCGCTGATCAACCCCTCCACGGGGACCAACCCGTCACGAACCGCCGCGAACGAGCCCGCCTGCGCCGCGAGGAGATCATCCTCATCGCCTCCGAGCTGTTCGCCGAGCGCGGCTACCGGGGCACCGCGCTGGCCGACGTGGCCGCGCGGGCGGGGATCACCGAGCCCGGCCTGCTGCACCACTTCGGCAACAAGGCGGGGCTGCTGCTGGCGGTGATCGAGCGGCGTGACCTCGACAGCGAGGCGTTCGCCATGGAGCTGCTCGGCATGGAGCCGGCCGACCGGCTGCGGGCGCTGCCGGAGTTCGCCCGGCGCAACAGGGAGCGGGCGGGCCTGGCCAAGCTGTTCACGGTGCTGGTGGCCGAGAGCCTGGAGCCGGACGCGCCGGGCCACGACCACTTCGTCGCCCGCTACCGCGCGCTGCGCGCCATCGTCGCCGACACCATCCGCTCGGCGCAGGAGGAGGGGCTCACGCGGGCCGGGCTGGACCCGGAGACCAAGGCGGCCGAGATCATCGCCACGCTCGACGGGCTGCAGACCCAATGGCTGCTGGACCCGGAGGCGGTGGACATCGTCGCCGCCGTCGAGTCCTACGCCCGCACCCTGGAACGCGACCTCACCGGGACCTGACCGGCGAGGCGACCGGCTCCCGCGGGGCACGGGCCGCCGGGCGGCGCGACACGGCGACCCCGGCCAGGCACAGCGCCCCGCCCAGCAGGGTGACCAGCCCGGGCACCTCACCCAGCAGCGCCCACGACATGGCCACCACCAGCACCGGCACCGCGTAGGTGGTGGCGCCCATCTTCCCGGCCGTGGTCCGCGCCAGGGCGAACGCCCAGGTGGTGAACGCCAGCGCGGTCGGGAACACCCCCAGGTAGACCATGTTGAGCGTGGCGGACAGCGGGGCGCGGGCCGCCTCGCTCACCAGCACGCCGGCGAAGGGCAGGCAGGCCACGGTTCCGACCAGGCATCCGTAGAAGGTGACCTGCAACGCGCCGGCGTGGCGCAGCGCGGGCTTCTGCGCCACGACGCCTCCGGCGTACGACATGGCGGCCAGCAGGCACAGCAGCACGCCGACCACGGAGGCGTGCCCGCCGCCGGACACCGAGGCCCCGACGACCACCGCGCCCGCGAACGACACGCCCATGCCGGCCAGCAGGGGCCGGGGCAGCCCCTCGCCCAGCAGCCGCGAGCTCAGCAGGGCGATGAGGATCGGGCCGATGTTGACGACCATGGCCGCGGTCCCGGCGTCCACCTCTCGCTCGCCCCAGTTCAGGACCACCATGTACACGCCGAACCACAGCACGCCCGAGGTGGCGATCCCCGGCCACGCGGCCCGCGGCGGCCATCCCACCCGCCGGACCAGGGCGATGGCGCCCAGCACGAGCGTCCCCGCGAGCAGCCGCCCGAGGGCCAGCGCGCCCGGGGAGTAGGCCGCGCCGGCGCTGCGGATGGACACGAAGGCCGAGGCCCACAGGACGACGGTGACACCGGCCGCCGCCAGGGCGGGCCACTCGCTCTTTCGGAACACCATGGCCCCACGGTATGGGGACAATCCTTCGCCGTTGACCGAAATGTCCCCACCGTGCGGGGGCGGCGCCTCAGCCGACGTGGACGTGCGGCCGGCGTTCCAGGTCGCGCTCGGCCTGGCGCAGCACCTCCCGCGTGAGGGCCGGCACGTCGCCGCCGCCGAAGACCAGGTAACGCAGCATGGCCACGACCGGGTTGCCCTCGGTCCAGTGGAAGTAGATGTGCGGGGCCCCGCCCGTGCGATCGCGCAGGTAGAGCAGGATCGCGGCGAGCGTGTTGGGCACCGCCGAGCTCTCGACCGTGAGGATCTTGTGGCCGTAGCGCTCCTCGCCCCTGACGTCCAGCTCCGTCTCGAACTCCGACGCGTCCGGCACGGTCACCTCGACGAACATGACCGGCTCCGAGCTGCGCAGCCGGTGGTTGAGCCACGTCTCGCGCACCTTGGCGTTGTACTCGTCCTGGTCACGCCGGTGCGGCTCGTTGGCGATCAGGTGGACCTCCCCGCACGCCTCGTTCACGAACTCCTCGGCCAGCGGGTCGAGCCGCACGTCGGTGACGCGCAGCTCGGTCGATCGGGTGGCCCGCGACAGCAGTGAGGTGAGGATGATGGCCGCGATGAAGAAGGAAGCGATCTTCACGCCCTCGGGCCGCTCGATGACGTTGTCCACCAGCGTGTACGCCAGCACCAGGGAGATGACGGCGAAGCCGGCGCTCGCCCCGTGCTGCCGCCTGCGCCGGGCCGACAGCGTCACCGCGACCGCCGCCGACAGCATGAGCACCAGCACGCCGGTCGCGTACGCGCCGCCCTGGGCGTCCACGTTCGCGTCGAAGATGACCGTGATGGCGAACCCGATCGCCGAGAAGACCAGCACCAGGGGCCGCACCGCGCCGGTCCACTCGGGCGCCATCCCGTAGCGGGGCAGGTAGCGGGGCACGAGGTTGATCAGGCCGGCCATGGCCGAGGCCCCGGCGAACCAGAGGATCGCGATCGTGGAGACGTCGTAGACGGTGCCGAACCAGTCGCCGAGGTAGCCGTGCGCGAGGTAGGCCAGCGCCCTTCCGTTGGCCTTGCCGCCCTGCTCGAACTCGTGGTGCGGGATGAGCACGGTCGTCACGAAGCTGGAGAGGATCAGGAAGACGCTCATGATGAGGGCGGCGGTGGTGAGCAGCCGCCGGGCGCCCCCGATCCGCTTCTTGATGTCGCCCTCGATCACCGGCATCACGGCCACGCCCGTCTCGAACCCGGACATGCCGAGCGCCAGCTTGGGCATCACGATCAGCGAGAGCCCGATCATGGCCAGCGGACTGCTGTATCCCGTGCTGAGCGCGTCCCGCCAGTCCACCACCACCTGCGGCTCCTCCAGCACGTGCAGGAGCGCGGTCGCCACCACCACCGCGTTCAGCGCCAGGTAGACGAAGACCAGCACCACCGCGATGCCGATGGCCTCGCTGAAGCCCATGAGGAACACCCCGCCGAGCAGGGCGAGCAGCAGCAGCGTGACCGGGACCGCCTGCCCCTGGAGCGCGTCGGGGACGAGCGGGTTCTCCAGGATGTGCGCCGTCGCGTCCGCCGCCGACAGCGTCATCGTGATCACGAAGTCGGTGGCGGCGAACCCGAGCAGGGCCAGCACGAAGATCTTGCCCCACCACTGCGGGGCGAGCTTCTCCAGCATGGCGATCGAGCCCTGGCCGTACGGGCTCTCGGCCGCCACCCTGCGGTACACCGGCAGCGCGCCCAGCAGGGTGAGCCCCACCAGGAACAGCGTGGCCAGCGGCGACAGGAAGCCGGCCGCCAGCGCGGCGATGCCCGGCTGGTAGCCCAGCGTGGAGAAGTAGTCCACCCCGGTCAGGCACATCACCCGCCACCACGAGTGCTTGACGTGGGGACCGTGCTCGATCTGCCTGCGGTCGGTCTGCAGACCCTCAAGGAGCCACGAACGCAGCGTTCCCTCGGTAGCGACTGGCCGTTTCGCCAGCACCATTTCGGACACCCTTCACGAAACACGCCTAAAGCCGAAAGCACACTACCCAGCCCGGAAGGGCAAATGGCCAGGTGAGGGCGTCAAGAATGCGTATGAATGCATATATTTCGGCAGCCGAGGCGGCGTCACGGCTTGAAGCGATATCCCATGCCCGACTCCGTGATCAGATGGGCCGGATGGGCCGGGTCCCGTTCGAGTTTCTTGCGCAACTGGGCCATGTACTGGCGCAGGTAGTGCGTCTCCTTGACGTGACTGCTCCCCCACACCTCCGACAGCAGATGGCGCTGGCTGACGAGCTTGCCCGGATTGCGGAGCAGGATCTCGAGGATGCCCCACTCGGTCGGGGTCAGCCGCACGTCCCCGGAGATCGTCTTGGCGGTCAGGTCCACCGTGTGGTCACCGATCTGGATCTTGGCCAGCTCCTCCTCGTGCAGGCCCGCCCGGCGGGTCACCGCGCGGATGCGGGCGAGGAGCTCCTCGATGTTGAACGGCTTGGTCACGTAGTCGTCCGCGCCGGCGTCCAGCGCCTCGATCTTGTCCTGGTGCGCGTACCGGCCGGTCAGCACGATGATCGGGACGGAGGTCCAGCCGCGCAGCCCGTGGATGACGTCCAGGCCGTCCAGGTCGGGCAGCCCGAGGTCGAGCAGGACCAGGTCGGGGTGGAACTCCGCGGCCTGGCGCAGCGCCGCCCCGCCGTCGGGGGCCGTCGCGACCTCGTAGTGGCGGGCCACGAGGTTGATCCGCAGCGCCCTGAGGAGCTGGGGCTCGTCGTCGACGACGAGGACGCGGGTCACGGCGCCACCGCCCGGGACGAGACGGGCAATGCGAGGATCATGGTGAGACCTCCCCCTGGTGTCCCGCCGTTCCAGCTCGCGCTGATCAGCGCCTTCCGGTCGCCTGGACTGTAGCGCACCGCGTTCGGCAGCAGGTCGATGAGCTTGATGCCGGCGGGTTGACGGCCGCCGCCCCCTGGGTCAAGATCACGTCAACTGACGCGCCCACCGGGGAGCCGCATGGCCGAGCACTGGACGGCGACCGCTCTGACCTGGTTCGTGAGGATGGCCGCCGCCGTGGCCCTGGCCTCGTCCGCGACGGCACCCGCCCACGCGGACACGCATCCCGCGCCGCTCAAGGCGTTGAGCCTGACGGGGCTCAACCTGACCACCGGTTCCGACCCCTACACGACGCCGCCGTCGGCCGAGTACGAGCAGGTGGGGATCGCCGGGGCGCTCACCGGGACCGACCGCACCGCCCTGCCGGGCAGCGAGGACGCCGGCTGCGCGGCCCGGGCGTCCTATCTGCCGCGGCTGCCGGTCCGTACGTGGTTCTGCTGGAACCCCGGCGCCCAGGGCGACAAGCAGGACCTCCCCCACTCCCCCTGGGTGCCGCAGGGGCTGGCCACCTCCGGCGAGGCGCAGCTCGGCGGCATCCCGATCGGCGGCGACCACAGGACGCTCATCGCGAGCTGGGCGTGGCTGAACTCGCCCGACCTCGACGCGCCCGACTACCGCACCAACTCCGTCATCCTGTCGGTCGTCGACCTCGACGAGCGCCGCTACCGCGACGTCCTGCCGGTGTGGGTGGACGGGCAGGGCAGGCTGCGCCGCGTCTACGGCCACGGGGGCGGTCTGGCGTGGTACGGCCCCTACCTGTTCATGACCTCCAGCTCCAACTGGAACGGCTACGCGGGCCCCGACTCCACGCGGCACACCATCCGGGTGTTCGACACCCGCAAGATCTACCGCAAGCGGGACGGAAGCGGCGGCGACTACAGGTACGTCATCCCGGAGGTGCGGCACTACATCACGCCGATCCTCTTCGACTACGTCTCCCTGGACCGCCGCAGCTCCGGCGGCGCGACCCTGGTCGCGGGCACGTACAAGCGCTCCGGCGGCACCTCCGCCTCCCTGGCGGGCACCAAGCTGGTCCGCTACCGCTTCCAGCCGCCCCCGGACGGCGACTACCGGCTCGCCGCCGCGCCCGCCCAGGCGTGGGTGTCCACCGTCCCGGCCGACCCGGCCGACGCGATCAGCGACGTGCAGGGCGTCCAGGCCGACGGCGACCGCCTGTACCTCGACATGTCGGCCGGCTCCCACCCCGGCCCGGATCCCGGCAGGCGGTTCGCCACCGTGGACGTCGACGGCGCCGCCTCCACCTGGACGATCAACGCCCACACGCGGTGGGCGTACCGGCCGGAGGACCTGTCGCTCTGGTACGGCACCGGCGAGCTGTGGGGGCTCACCGAGGGCGAGGAGGAGCGGGTCGTCTTCTCCGTCGGCGTGGCCGACCTCCCGGCACCCGCGTGAAGCGGGCTCCGGCAGGGTCGATCCACCGCCAAGAAGCATCCAACGTCGAGGACGACGCGTGCGGCGCTGCGTGCCATCGGGTATCCCGCTGCACGAGAAAGGCATGACCCGAAAGATCACCGAAAGCGAGCGCACATGGCCGACAACCCGCTGATCGTCGTCCCGGCCCCCACCGAGACACCGGGAGGCGCCGGCATCACCTGGTGCACGCTCTCCCCCGACGGATCCGCGCTCGCGCTCGCCGCCTACGAGGCGAGCGGTGTACAGGACTCCTCGGCCGACGTGCAGGCCGACCCCAAGACCATCCAGCTCGCCATCTCAGGCTCCCAGCAGACCACTCTCAAGGTCACCATCGACGGCCAGAGCGCGGACGACCTCTTCCTGCAGATCTTCGAGAACGGCCAGGACCGCGGCAACGTGAACGCCGGCGGCTGCTGGAACCCGTGCGGCTACAGCTCCCTCGCCCAGTCCTGGAGCCCGCTGAGCGACCCGCTCTTCAGCGCGGCGTACGCGGTCAAGAGCCAGGCGTCGGACGGCTGGAACGGAGCGGCCTGCGACGCGTTCGCCGCCGGAATCGTCCTGGGCCTGGTCGCGGCGAGCTTCAAGGAGGGCTGGCAGGTGTACGACGCCTACGAGCGGATCCGGTCCATCGCCTGGACGTTCGTCACCATCGGATGCGGCTCGTAGGGCGGCGGAATGAGCATCACCGCCGGCGGCTACACGCTGGGACCCGAGTCCGGCCTGCTCGTGGTCACGACGACGCGTGCCGGGTTCGGCGCCAAGGCCGGCCATGATCTCACCATCGCGGTCACCCGCTGGCGGGGCGACGCCACGATCGACCCCGCCGACCCGGCCGGCTCCGCGGTGAGCGTGGAGGTCGACGCGGAGTCGTTCGAGGTCTGCGAGGGGACCGGCGGCGTCAAGCCGCTCACGGCCTCCGACCGCGCGGAGATCGAGAAGAACATCCGGGAGAAGGTCCTGCACAGCGCGCGCAACCCGGTGATCACGTTCCGGTCGTCGCGAGTCGAGGGGACGGCGGAGTCGTTCCGCGTCGAGGGCGACCTCACGATGGCCGGCGCCACCCGGCCCGTCGTGGTCGAGGGCTCCGTGGCCGGGGGCCGGGTGACGGGCTCGGCGGTCATCATGCAGTCACGATGGGGGATCCGGCCGTACTCGGCGTTCCTCGGCGCGCTCAAGGTGGGCGACGAGGTCGGGGTACGGTTCGACGTCGGGCTCGTACCGGCGCGATAGGTCCCTCCCAGCCGCCCTCGGCGAGCGGCTGGGATCAGGGTGCGGTCAGGCCTTGCCGTTGGCGGCGCACCAGGCGGACCACGTGGTGGCCCCCTTGCCGAGCTGCTTGTTGTAGAAGGAGGTCCAGGAGTTCTCGCTCGGGCCGGGCGCGGTGGGGGCGGCCTTGTAGAGCGGGTAGGCGGCCTCGACCTCCGCGCGCAGCCACGGCTCGATCTCGCTGTAGGACTGCAGCGACCAGCTCCGCGCGTGGTAGGTGAGCTGCCCGCGGACGTCGGTCTCCGGCAGGCACATGAACGGCGCCCACGGGCTCGTCCTCGCCCAACTGATCTTGGTCTTCATCGCCCCCTTGGGGACGGTGCCCGCGACCGTGCGGGTGGCGACCTCGCGCTCGTCGACGTAGAAGTCGAACATCTCCTGAGCCGCGTAGACGCCGTTCACCAGGCCGAACGACTCGCCCAGCGCGGTCTTGAGGTCCGTGCGCACCGGGATGTCGCTGGTCCACTCGGTCTCGTCGTGCATCTGCCGCAGGGGCGGGCCGACGTAGGAGGAGGTGACGTTGAACGGGCCGAAGTTCACCGCGTCGTTGTTGATCGGGACGACGGGGTACGTCTTGAGGTCGATCGGGTTCTTCCACTCCCGCAGGACCTTCGTCGGGTCGGCGGGGTCGGTGTAGAAGACGATCTCACGGGAGAGCTGGTAGAGCTGCGTGGTGCCGGGCACCCGGTACAACCGCCGGATGTTGTAGCCCTCGATGTTGAACAATTTCTGGCCGTGACGCAGGCTCGGGTCGTACGCGTTGCCCTCGATGTTGGCGTAGACGGAGCCCGAGATCCGGAACACCATGTCCCGCCCGTCCGGACGCCCGTTGGTCTGCAAGGACAGCAGAGCGCTCTTGTCCGTGACCGTCTTGTACACCGGACCCGGGGCTGTCGGATCATCCAACTCGTCGCCCGCCGCCGCGCCGGGAACGGCGACACCCACCGCCAACGCGGTGAGGGCTGCGGACACGATCAAACCACGACGCTTGAACAAGGGTGCTCCATGCGCTGCAGAGGGTGACATAACCAGCGAGATCATGTCAGTTGCCGCGTCTCACCCTCAACCATCACTTTCGTGATCATTCGGAGCTTCCCGGCAGGGAGCAACCTTGCCACAATTCCGCGACAGAACGCGCAGGCATGGGAGGCCGGGGTGTCGAACAGGGTGCTGAGCCACCACTTCCGCGTAGGCGTCGCACCGGAGAAGGTGTTCGAGCACCTCACGACTCCGGAGAGCTACATCGGCCTGTCCCCGCTCGTGATCGCCGTCCGTGACGTGGACCGTTCGGAGGCCGGAGTGATCCGGTACACGGCCGTCGAGCGGTTCCGCTTCCTCCGGTTCCTCACCTACGACAATCCGATCGACGTGGCACTCCACACCGACGGCCTGTCCGTGTACGGCGAGGTGCGAAGCCCCGGACGCGTCCGCATGGCCTACCGCTTCGACCTCGCGCCGGACGGCGCCGGCACGCGGGTGAGCGACCGGCTCGACCTGACGGCGCCGTGGCTCGTGGCCGGGTTCGCCGCCGGCCAGGCGCGCAAGGTCCAGCTCGCCCGTGCCCGGATCCTGGCGCGACGGTTGTCCCGGAACCCATGAGGATGTCCCGGAACCCCTGAGGACACAGCGGATCACCCCAGGAGCAGCGACCGCGCCGTTTCCCAGCAGGTCGGGTCCGCGGCGTCGAGCAGGCCGGCACGCGGATCGGCCGGCCGGTAGGTGCTGCCGTCCAGGCGGCGCGCGTGACCGCCCGCCTCGGTCAGCAGGAGGACACCAGGGGCGTGATCCCAGGGCAGGGTGCGCTGGAAGAGGACGAAGTCCTGCTCGCCGTCCACCAGGCGGGGATAGTCGACACCGGCGCATCCGCTGCCCGGCCCCAGGGCGGCGAACCGCGGCGCGGCCGCCTCGACCTGCGCCTTCGCCGCCGGATCGAGGAACCTGGTGAGCGCCGCTCCGCGCAGCGCCGCCGGGTCGCCGGGAGCGGGCTCCCTGCGCAGGCGGACCCCGTCGCGCCAGGCCCCCGCCCCACGCTCGGCGACGTAGACGCGGCCCTGGGCCGGTTGCGCGATCCACGCGGCGACGGTCTCCCCGTCGCGCACCAGCGCCGCCATCACCGCGTAGTCGGGACGACCGGCGACGAAGTTGGCGGTGCCGTCCAGCGGATCGACCACCCACGCCGCGGGCGCCTCCCTCAACGCCGTCAGCAGCTGGGGGGCGTCGGCGGCCGCCTCCTCACCGACGACCGGGGCGTCCAGCACCTCGCGCAGCCGCCGGCTGATCAGCTCCTCGGCCTCACGGTCGGCCACGGTGACCACCTCGCCGGGCGACTTCTCGGCCACCTCTCCATCGGCCAGCGCGCGGAAGCGGGGAAGGATCGCGACGCGCGCGGCGTCGACGACGATCTCGGTCACCTGGTCGACATCCATGATCACGACCATAGCCCGGGCCCGCCCGATCCCCGGCCGGCGGGTCCTGCGCCCGCCGGCACTCCGCCGCCGCGTGAACTCAAGGGCCGCCGAACGGTGATCAGTGATCAGTGATCCCGAACGGCCTAGAGGTGCGAGGAGCTGCCGATGCGCGTGTTCTTGGGTATGGCCGCGAAGCGTCCGGGGGTGGACATCGGCCGGCCTCTCTCCCTGGCCCGCTCGCTCCTCGCGGACGTGTTCCCCGTACCGCCGGAAACCGTCGACGCCGACGAGTGGACCGGCAGGAGCGCCGCGCTGCTCGCCTGGTCCAACGAGAACGGGACGGATGCCCGCCCACCGCTGATCGTGCGGGGAGAACACGGAGGCCTGGGCATCAGCGGCACCTTCACCTCACAGCGGGACGTGCGCCGTCTCGCCCAGACGCCCGACCTCGGTGACGTGGTGGCGGACCTGTCCGGGTGCTTCTCCGCCGTCCGGGTCGCGGGGGGAGAGCTGCAGGCCGCCACAGCGAGCACCCGGGCGCTTTCCGTCTTCTACGCGGAGAACGAGGATCTCCACCTCATGGGTACTCGTGCTCTGCACGTGCACCTCGTGGCGAACGGAGGCAAGGTCGCCTGGAACGAGGTCGCCCTGCAGACCATGATCCGCCAGGGCTACTTCCTCTCCGATGAGACCCCGTACCGGGGTGTCATGGCGCTCGGGCCGTCCTCCGTGATCACGGCGAAGGAGGGTCGCAGGCGCATCGTCACGCGACCGCTGCCGCAGGCGCCACCGGCGCCGGCCTCGCCGCGAGCCAGACGTAAGGCGATCAAGCAGGTGAGTGACGCCCTCGTCGCTGCCGTCGAGCCGTTGCGGGCCGTCTCCGAACCGGTGAACCTGGCACTCACCGGCGGGCGCGACAGCCGGCTGATGGCAGCGCTTCTGCACGCGGGCCGCGTGCCTTTCCGCGCGACGACCAACGGACTCGACACCCACCCGGACGTCGTCATCGCCCGCGCGGTCGCCGCCCGGTTGCGCATCCGCCACACGGTCATCCCGCCCGCGCGGACCGAGGCGAAGGACGCCGTGCTCGTCCCCCACCCGAGCGTGCGCACCTATGACGTCATCCGCGCCTGCGAAGGGATGACCTCGGCGTACGAGAGCATCGTGGACTACCGGCCGTACTCCACCATGCCCACCATGTCCGGGCAGAGCGGTGAGATCCTCAGAGGCGGTTTCCTCTACAGCCAGGGACAGACCACCGACACGGCGATGCGTCGCAGGGTCAAGGACTTCTTCCTCCGCGACGAGCCGCTGTTCACCGACGAGGCGAACGAGCATGCCCGCGGGCTGGCGGAGCCATGGCTGCGACGAGCCGGCGAGAACCCGTGGGAAGTGCTCGACCACCTGTACGTCACGTACCGCGTGGGGCGGTGGCACGCCGCCGCCCGGGTGGGATCACTGAGGCGCGGCGACCCGATCCAGCCGTTTCTCGACAATCGCGTGGTGGTCGAGGCGCTGTCGCTCGACCAGCGATGGCGGCATTCCGAAGAAGTCGTCCACGAACTGATCAGCCGAATGGCTCCGGGCCTGCAGGAGATCGACCTGGAGGGCAAGCCGTGGCGCTTCCTCGCCGGGGAGGCGAAGAGGCAGCGCGGATGGTGGCGGCGGAAGCCTCCGGCCGGCGCTCCCGCGGCGCCTGTTCCGAAGCGTGGCGGCACCTGGAACTGGCGTACCGCCCCGGGGCCCCACATGTCCGCTCTCCTCGGAGCGTTCGTGCTCGAACGAGCCGACGCCCTGGCTCCCCTCGTACGCGGCGACGAGCTGAGGGCGTTCTTCTCCGAACCCGTCGTGCGGCAGCCCGCGCTGGCCTGGAACCTCTACACGGTCGCCGCCCTGATCACCGGTGTCTTCCCGGGGGAGCCACCCGCGTCCGCAGATCCCGTTCGGATCGAGATCCCTCGCGAGACCTGAGTGCTTCGTCGTTCGCCCGAGCCACTCCCCGGAGCGAGGGAGCGACATCCCTCCTGAAGGGGAGCAAGCCGGACCGCGCCCCGGAGAAGCTGACCCCCATGAGCACCACACCCGCGGCAAAACCGCCCGCAACGTCCGCACCTCCGAGCCGGCTCACCATCTGGGCCGGCCGCAGCATGGTCCTGATCGCCGTGGCGCACACCGTCCTGTTCTCCCTCATCGCCCCCTGGTCCAGCTGGCTCGCCGGAGACCTCCGCACGGGTGCCGCGGACAGCGACTCGATGGCGACGTTCTGGGCGCTGCCGGGCGGATTCGTCGTGGTGCTGGCGCTGTTGGGGCTGCTGGTGGCGCGGGCAGGGCGGCAGGGGCACCACGTTCCCGGGTATGTCGGCTGGGCGATCCTCGCCTGGGGGGCGTTCGCCGTCAGCCTGATCGGGCCGAGCGGTTTCCTCTCCGCGATCGTTCCCGCCGGACTGCTCATCGCGGCGAACGTCGTCGCCGGACGACACTCCGCCGGTTCGTCCTGAGATTCGCCGGGAAAAGACCGTCCAGAAGCAGGGCCCATTTCATCAGGGCGCTATCAAATGAATTCCTCGGCGAAGGCCGTCTCCGCCGAGGAATTCCGGTCCATTCAGATGTTGTGCGAGAAGTCCCCGCCGAAACCGGCGATGAAGACGTGGCTGTCGATCTGACCGGCGGTGAAGAACATCGAGATCCCGCACCCCCAGTTGATGCCGTCGCGGCCCACCGGGAAGACGTTGTCCGCGCTCAGGCCGTGCGCGTGGTCACCTTCGACCCGGAGGCCCTCTCTGACCAGGATGCGCTCCGGGCCGTCCCACACGTGCACGGCGAGGAGCGCGCTGGTCTCTCGCGCGTCGAAGAGGATCAGCACCCTGTCCAGGGTGGCCCGACGGTCTTCGACGATGACCGGGGTGGGAATGGCCAGATGGATCCAGTCACCCCCGTTCGCCGGAAGCGAGAAGGTCACGCCGAATCCCTGACGCAGCGCGCTCGTGCCGGGATTCTCGGCCACCGCCGTGAATCCGTGATGCCATGAAGCGTACAACTTCGACATCGTCACACTCCTTTCCACTTGTTTGGCTCTCTGCTCGCTTCACGATAAAGCGCCCCGAGGAAAGCTTGGCATCCCTAAAGTTAGGGATGCCAAGCTCGCTCAAATCCAGAGGTACGCGAATTTCCATGGGACGAAGCAGGAAAAAGCCGCGGCATCCTGCTTTCGCTGCGAACGGGAGCCGGCCGCCTCGCCGTCTCGTCCGGCGGCGGCTGCCGACAAGTCGGGACAAGACGCCCGGATGCGGCAACTTTGGGCGAGGAAGCTTCATCTAACGCGCCGTGGATGCACTGAGCGCGGGGGATCCCCAGCACATCGGGGACTACTGGCTGGCTGGACGCCTTGGTTCGGGCGGCCAGGGAGTCGTGTACGAGGCCTACGACCCCGAGGGACGCAGGGTCGCCATCAAGGTCCTGCACGCGTCGGACAACGACGGCAGCCGTGACCGCTTCGCCAAGGAGGCGACCGCGGCCGGCAGGGTGGCCTCGTTCTGCACGGCCCGGGTGCTCGCCGCCGACCTGGAGGCGAGCAAGCCGTACATCGTCTCGGAGTACGTGGCCGGGCCGAGCCTGCGCAAGGCTGTGGTGGAGGGACGACGGTTCACCGAGGACGACCTCCACCGGCTGGCGACGGCGATCGCCACCGCGTTGACCGCGATCCACGACGCGGGCGTCATCCACCGCGACCTGAAGCCGGACAACGTGCTGCTCGGCCCGGACGGCCCGCGCGTGATCGACTTCGGCATCGCCCGCACCATGGACATGTCGCTGACCAAGACGGGCGAGGTCTCGGGCACGCCCGGCTACATGGCGCCCGAGGTGTTCATCGGACAGCGCGCGGGGGCGCCCGCCGACGTGTTCGCGTGGGGTTCGGTCATGGTGTTCGCCGCCACGGGGCAGGATCCGTTCAAGGCGGACAACCTGGGCGGCGTGATGCACCAGGTGTTGTCCTCCGCACCGGATCTGCGGGCGTTGCCGCCGCGGCTGGCCCAGCTGGTGGCGGCCGCGATGGCGCAGGATCCCGCCGCCAGGCCCGCGGCACGCGACCTGCTGCTCGCGCTGGTCAGCGGCAACGCCGCCGACACCAGGGGCCTGCTGGCCGCGGGCAGCCGCTCGGCCCAGGGCGTGCACGGGCCCGACCAGGGCGATCCGGCGCTCGGCACGATCGCGGAGGACGCGTATGCGGCGCTCACACCGGAGGAGCGCGAGCTGGTCGCCCCGGTGTTCCTGCGGATGGTGACGGTGGACGAGGAAGGACACGAGAGCGGGCGGTGGGCCTCGCACGAGGAGCTGTACGGCGGGCGCCCAGAGCGTGAGGCGGGAGCGGTCGAGCGGATCCTGCGGGCGTTCTCGTACGTCGTGACCACCAAGGACACCTCGGTCGCGCTGTCCAGACCCGCCCTGCTGAGGGCCTGGCCACGGCTGCGCATGTGGGTGGACGCCGACCGCGACGGCCTGGCGATACTGGGCCAGATCTCCACGGCGGCACGGCGCTGGTCCGACAACGGCAGGCGGGACGGCGACCTCTTCCAGGGCAGCCGCCTGGAGCAGGCGCTCAGCTGGGCGGCCACCGGCCGCCGTCACGTGACACTCACCCCCGCCGAGCGGGACTTCCTGCGCGCGGGCACCGAGCTGACCAGGAAGCGGACCCGCCGCAGGACGCTGACCACGATCACGCTGGCCGGGCTGCTGGTCGTGGCCCTGGTGGCCGGCGGGCTGGCCGTCTACCAGCAGCACCAGGCCACCGAACAGCGCGACATCCTCACCGCCAAGCAGGTGGCGGCGGAAGCCGACCGGATGCGCACGACCGACCCGGTCAAGGCGATGCTGCTGAGCGTCGCCGCCTGGCGGACCTCACCGCAGTTGGAGGCCCGATCCAGTCTCATCGCCTCCCTGCAGCAGCAGGAGACGGCGGTCTTCCGTGATCCCCTGGTCAAGGGCACCGCGGACCGCGCCCTCAGTCGCGACGGCCGCACACTCGTCAGCGTCAGTGAGGCCGGCGTGAACGTCTACGACGTCCGCACCGGCAAGCGCACCGGCGGCTGGGCCGGGCTGAAGCTGCAGGGCGCGCCTCCCGGGGGGCTGACGCTCAACAAGAGCGGCCGCCTGCTCGCCATGATCAGCGGTGCGGAGCTCGGGGTCTGGGACCTCGCGTCCGGCAAGCAACTGCTGCGGCACGCTCTGACGGAACGCGGTGGTTTCAGCGCGACCTGGGGTGAGCACGAGTCGATCCTCACCGTGATGTACCAGGGCGACATCGTGTACCTGGTGGACACGGCGACCGGCAAGCAGTTCGGCCAGAACCTCTCCACGGACGGCGACATGGTGTCGCCCTCGCAGCCTCCGCTCGTCGACCCCACAGGTGAACACCTGCTGCTGTCGGGTGGGCGCTTCGACGAGCTGACGCTGCCCGGCCTGACCCGGGAGCGGCGTCTGGCGCCCTGCCACGTTCACATGGAGGCGGTGGCGTTCACCTCGGACGGCAGGACCGTCGCCTGCGCGAACGCCACGATCGCGCTCGTCGACGCGGCGACCGGTCGTGAGCGCAAACTGGGCGATGACGAGTGGGTCTGCGACATCTGCACGAAGTCCGGGGCCCGGCTGCGCTTCAGCCAGGACGGCGACTACCTGGCCGCCTTCGCCGAACGCGAGGTGCGCGTGTGGAAGGTCGCCGACCGGAAGCCGATCCTCACCTACCGGGCCGAGGACGAGCTGACCGACGTTCGATTCGACCCCGACGGCAGGAGCCTGCGCTACCTCTACGACAACATGGTCATCAGCCTCGACCTGTCGCCGAGAGCCGGCGCCACCCAGGTCCGGAAGGGGGTGGGGAAACTCAGCCCCGGAGGACGATGGGCGGCGATGGAGGATCCCGACCAGAACCGTCTCGGGCTCTGGGACCTGCGCGCCCGCACGGAGGTGGCGACGTTCCCGCTCGGCGAATTCGGGGCGTGGGGATTCGACCGGGCCGCCACGCGCATGCTCATCGCCGACAGCGCGAGCGTACGGCTGATCGACCTCGCCACACGCAAGAAGCTCTGGCAGATCGCCACGCCGAACACGAACACGAACAACCCCGAGCGCGTCGACTTCCGTCAGGACGGCAAGACGATCGCGCTCACGCTCCAGCCGTCCACCCAGGAGGGCAGCTTCCGGCTCCTGGTGCTGGACGCCGCCAGTGGGCGTGTCCTGCGTACCTTCAGCTCGCAGATCGGCGGCGGGCCGTACACACCGGATGGGCGCCTCGCCTCGGCTTCCGGAAGGTTCATCGACCTCACCGCCGGCCAGCCGGTCGACGCGGCCTTCGATGTCGTGCGCGGCGCCTCGGCAGTGGCCGTCAGCGACCAGGGGCGGCTGGCGTTCAGCGCCAGCGCGGCCGGCCGCATCGCGATGTGGACGGTCCGGGGGCCGACCCCGATCACGCCGGTCCTGCGCGGGACGGCGGGGGAGATCGAGGAACTGGCCTTCTCCCAGCAGGGCGACCTGCTCGCCGGCGTGACCATGGACGGCATCCTCCAGATCTGGGACGTCAACGCCATGCGGCGGCTCGGCGGCGCGTTCGACCTGCACGGCTCCCAGATCACCTCGCTCGCCTTCAGCCCGGACGGCTCCACGCTCTACGCCGCGGACTGGGGCGCCGTCCACGAGATCCCCATCGGTGCCGAGCGGATCGTCCAGGACGTGTGCCACCGTGTCGGGCACACCCTCTCCCCGGCCGACTGGACCGCCTTCCTCAAGGACGTGCCCTACCGCGACATCTGCCCGCCCCGGCAGGCCCAGTGAGCTGATCAACGATGGACTGGATCCTCCGCGCGGAGGACGGCATCCCCAAGGCACCACGTTCCACGTGGTGTCCAAAGTCCGCGGGGCATGCCGGCATCACGATCACCAAGAACGTCCGTCCACGGACGTACATCCGTGTCCCGCGCTTCGGAGTGGCCAGAGAGTGAACGAGCAGAGGAAGCGTGCTGCCAGGGGGAGCCGTCGGAGCAAGAGTCCGGTCGACCGCACCGACGCACTCGGCGCCGCCCTGTATGCGATCATCGATGGATGACGACGAGAAAGGCCCATGGTCGCTGACCGCCGGCTCGCGCTGCACGCGACGCTTCCCGACCGCTACGCCCCATATGAGGTCCTGGCCTCAACCATCGACCACCGCGGCCGGCTCGCCGCCCTGGTTGCCGACCCCGCTCAGGGTTTCACCCTCATCCCGCACTTCTCCACGCCACGTCCGCCCCCGCGCTACGACGCGACCGCCGTCATCTGCGACGGAGCCGAGATCCGCGAGATCGCGCTGACAGATCTCGACCTGTGGTTCACCCACATCGACACCCTCGGCGACGGCATCGTGCTGGCCGTCGCACGCTGCGAGCCCTCGGGCGTCGACATCGAGCGCTATCGATGGCTGGTTCCGGAGGACGGACTCCACCTCACCGACAACGTCCGAGTGATCGACGGAGGCGGGGAGACCCGATCGGCCTTCTACGCTGGTGACGGCATCGAGCAGCTCATGACCGACGCCCAGGGCAACATCTGGACCAGCTACTTCGACGAGTCGAACTACTGGTTCGCCAACCCGGACGGCACCCGCTCCTACAGGTTCATGATCGGCCTCGCGCGCTGGGACAGCCACGGTGGCCCACCCTGGATGGCACCGTCGCACACTCCAGGCGTCCTCTGGTGCGACTGCTATGCGCTCAATGTCGGCCGTGAGGTGGTCCACGCCTGCCCGTACACCGACTTTCCGCTGATCGAGATCGACAGTGATGGCGTCCGGGGCATCACACCGAACCCCGTCACACGGTGCAGCGGCCTGGCTGTCTCCGGCAATGAGCTTGCCTTCCTCGATCAGCATCGAGCAGGTGGCGGCTTCCGCTGGGAGATCCGCAGCGCCCGGCGAGAGGGCGGAGCCGTCACCGAGACGGGCCGGGCGAACCTGCTGCTACCAGAAGACCGATACCCGACCGGCTGGGCACGAGGGAAGATCGGCAGGGATGGAACGCTGTGGCTGCACGAGGACGGCGATCCGCGCCGTTGGTACCGCTATGAAATGAGCTCCTGAGCCCATCCAGGGTTGCCGCCACAGGGTATGGGCGGGCACACCCCGCAACGAGGAAGCCCCTGATGGCATATCGCCTGTTCAGGGGCTTCGGCGTCCGAAACGTGGCCGGCAAGACGAGGACCGCCTCAAACTCGGCGAAGCGTGAAGAGGCGGCGACACCTACGCGTTCACGACCGGCTGGGGAGATCCTCGCTTCCCTGACACCCCGGCATCGCTCATGCCGAAGCTCGTCCGTCGAGGCCCACCACAAGCAGAACCTCAAGACGCCACGCCATCACGCCCTTTTCTCTTGTTCGGGCCACTCAGCGAGGATCTCGATACCGATCACGCGGCCCTCAGCATCAAGATCCAAGTTGACCGTCGCCTCATCCATCGTGACCGTCCTCGCGACCCCACCCTGAGCGATAGGACCGCGCAGGTAGACATACGCGGCTCCCGCCTCAGGGTCGTAGGTCCATGTGCCAGGATGCTTTTCCAGAGTCACCGGATCTCCTGTTGGCAAGGGTGTTGGCAAGATCGCATCTTTGTTCCGGCAAACAGAAAGCCCCCGAACAAGAAATCCCTGTTCAGGGGCCATCCGGCACAGAGCCGACGAGGGGAATCGAACCCCTGACCTTCTGTTTACAAGACAGATGCTCTGCCGATTGAGCTACGTCGGCACGGCCTACCAGTGTAGAGCCTAGCGACGCCTGTGACGAGCGGTCTCGTACAGCGCCACTCCCGCCGCCACCCCGGCGTTCAGCGACTCCGCCGCCGCGTGCATCGGGATGCGGGCCACCACGTCGCAGTGCTCGCGCACCAGCCGGGAGAGCCCCTTGCCCTCCGAGCCGATGACGACCACGAGGGGTTCCGACAGCAGGTCGACGTCGCCGATGTCGGTGCGGCCCTCGCCGTCCAGGCCGATCACGAACAGGCCGGCGTCGCGGTACTCGCGCAACGCGGCGGTGAGGTTGGCGGCGCGGGCGACCCGGAGGTTGGCGAGCGTCCCCGCGGACGTCTTCCAGGCGCCGCCCGTGACGCCCGCCGAGCGGCGCGAGGGGATGAGCAGCCCGTGCGCCCCGAACGCGGTGGCCGAGCGGGCGATGGCGCCCAGGTTACGCGGGTCGGTCACCCCGTCGAGGGCGACGATCAGCGGCGGCTCGGCCGCGTCCCGGGCCAGTTCGACCAGCTCGGACGGGTGCGCGTAGTCGTAGGCCGGGATCTGGAGCACGAGACCCTGGTGCACGGCGCCGTCGGTGAGGCGGTCGAGCTTGTCGCGCGTGGACTCCAGCAGCGCGATGCCGCGCTCGGTCGCGATCTTGATCGAGTCGCGGATGCGATCGTCGTTGTCGATGCGCTGCGCCACGTACAGGGCGTTGGCCGGCACCCCGGCGAGCAGCGCCTCCAGCACCGGGTTGCGACCGCCGATGTACTCGGGCGACTCCTCCGAACGCCTCTGCCGCGCCGCGGCCGGGCGTCGCGCGCCGCCGCCGCGCTCCTCGCGGGCGATGCGTTCGGTTCGCGCCTTGTCCTTGTACCAGTGGCGCGCCTCGGCGGGCGGGGTCGCGCCCCGGCCCTCCAGGCTCCGGCGGCCCTGACCTCCGGTGCCCTTGGACGGGCCCTTCTTCTTCGCGGGCCTGCCCGACGCCCTACCACCAGCTGCCATGCCATCAAGGGTACTGGCGGGCACGACCCACTCATGCCCGCCTGGTTCGGCCCTGTTTCGCCGGTGTCCGGGTATCCGGGTTCCACCGGTGTCAGGGGTGGGTGTCCCGTAATCCAGGTTTCCCCGATGTCAGGGACGGGGGTCCGTCATCCGGGTTTCCCCGGTGTCTGGAATGAGTGTCCGGTCTGGGCCGCGGTGACCTCCAGCATCCGGGAGTCCGGCTTCATCCCGGCGCCCGAGTCTTCAGACTCCTCTGGCTCCCGGCTTCAGGTTCCAGCGGGGCCTGGGCGCATTGCGTTCCACCGGAGCCTGGGGCGCATTACGTTCCACCGGAGCCTGGGGCGCATTACGTTTCACCGGCGCCTTAGGCTTCGGATTTCACCCGCGGCTGGGGCTTCGGGTTGCACCGGTATTCGGTCAGGTTCCTCCGGCGCCTCGGTCTTCAGATTCCACCAGTGCCCGGGACTCCGGCCAGCGCCCGGTACTCCGGCGTCAGACCTCCTGGGGCGCCCGTCCGTACCTGGACTGCGGTTGGGGCAGCCGGAACAGCGACTTCAGCCGCCCGACCGCCTCCGCGTCCCCCGACACCCGTACGACCTCGTGCCTGATGGCGTCCGCCAGCGTCCGCTCCCCCGCGGCGAGCTCCGCCAGCGTCTCGTCGTCCATCTCGATCACGACGTCCGGCTGCTGCGCCGCCCCCAGCACGGTCTCGATCGTCCCGTCCTCGACCCGCGCGTAGAAGATCTCGTCCGCGATCCGGAACTCGTACACCGCCCGCGTCCCCGACGCCGCCTCCGCGTCGAAGCAGGCCCGCAGCCCGAGGACCGCCCAGCCGGCCCGGAACGCCTCGTCCTCGCGGCGCTCGCCCATGGCCCACTTCATCCCCCACCGCGCGAGCGCGAGGACCGCGGGGCCCAGCTCGGCGCCCGCCTGCGTCAAGGCGTACGCGGGGGTGCGCGCGGGCGGCGGCAGCACGACCTTGCGGACCAGTCCCTCGCGTTCGAGGTGCTTCAGCCGGGCCGCGAGCAGCCCCGTGCCGAGACCGCGCAGGCTGCTCTGCAGGTCGCCGAAGCGCTTGGGCCCCGTCAGGAGCTCGCGCACGAGCAGCAGCGTCCAGCGCTCCCCCACGATGTCGAGGGTCCGGGCCGTCGCGCAGTACTGGTTGTACGTCCGCTGATCCACTTCTTCACTGTAGCTCTGGCGCTTCCCGATTTTGAACCTGCGGGATGTCGAGGAGGTGGCGGGCGACGGTCTCGGGATCTGTGACCATCACGTCGTGCGGCCCGTCAACGGGCACCGTCCGATACCCCAGCTTCTCGGCCAGCCGGTCGAAGGGAAGGCTTTGCGGGCGGCAGTAGAGGGCGGTGCCGGGGATGCGGTCCACGGCGCCGGTGAGGGTGGTCGTGTCCGTGAACGTCCGGAGCGGGTGAGGGCGCAGCCGCGTCCGCAGCCACTCGGCGTCATCGGGCTCGGTGACGCCGTACATCGCGGGTGCCGGCGCGGGGATGAGGCCGCTCTCGTCCGCGGCGGCGCGGATCCTGTCCGCGAACGCCTCGGGAGCCAGGGTGAACAGCCCCGCCCCGTCCGGACCGACCCAGGCGTCGATCAGGACGAGGTGCTCGACGCGATCGGGCCTGCGATCGGCGGCCTGGCGTATGACAAGGCCCGCGTAGCTGTGACCGACGAGGACGACCCGCCCATGTTCGCGGGCGGGCACGTCAACGTGTTCAGGGGCGGGCGTCTCAACGTGTTCGCGGGCGGATGTAGCAGCGTGCTCGGGGGCGGACGTAGCAACGTGCTCGGGGGCGGACGTAGCAACGCGTTCGCGGGCGGACGTAGCAGCGTGCTCGGGGGCGGACGTAGCAAACCGTGGCGTGTCGCTGTTTGGCGTCGTCGTCTCTGAGGCCTCGTCGTCTGTGGGCGTGGCGAAGGTGGACGCCTCAAGTGCGTCCAGCGCCGTGATCACCTGCTGCACGTGCTCGTCCAACCCGGTGGCGGGGGTGGCGGCGAGGTCGAGCGTGACGGTGCGGGCACCGGCTCGTTCGAGCAGCGGCACGACGCGGTCCCAGGCCGTGGGGCCGTGCCAGGCGCCGGGCACGAGGACGTACGTGGTCATGATGGTGTTCCTTCCTGTCGTCGGCATGTCTCGGTTCCTGCCGGCTTGGCTACGCATGCCGTATGAGGGGCAGCACCCGGGCGGCGAACTCCTCCAGAGCCGCTCGGTGATCGTCCACGGCCAGCCGGATCACCACGTGCCGCGCCCCGGCTTTCACGTACGCCTGGAGCCAGGTGGCGGCGTCCTCAGGAGTTCCGGCGAACATGGCCTGGATGCCCTCCACGAACTCCAGAGGTGCGTTGTAGTAGCGCTCGATGCTGGTACGGAGGCGGAGGCGGGCCCGTTCGGGGTCCTCGTCCAGGCAGATCGTGGCGTAGAGGGCGGGGGTCGGATCGCCGTCCAAGCCCCGCAGGCCTCGGTCGCCGCGGTCGCTGCAATCGTCCCGGTCGCCGTGGGCACCCCGATCGCCCTGCTCGCCCTGGTCACGGCAACCGCCCTGGTAGCAGCCCTGGTTGCCGCGGGCGTCGCGGGCGTCGCGGGCGTCGCGGGCGTCGCGGGCGTCGCGGGCGTCGGCGAGTGTTTCGTCACCAGGCGGCTTCTCGCGGGATGACCGGGACGTTTCATGGTTACCGGGTCTGCGAGGGTTTCGCCTCGCCGTCCCCTCGTCGTCGTGTTCTTCCGTGTCGCGGGAGCCCGCCGCCTTCGGGAGGGCTGACCGTTGTGTGGCGATGGACGTCCATTCGGTGGCGTACGTGCGATGGTCGGGCGGGTACGGGAGCCAGCCGTCCGCCATCCTCGCGACGCGCCGCAGCGCGGCGTCGGAGCCGCCCCCCGCCAGCCAGATCGGCGGGCCTCCCCGCCGGGCCGGTCTCGGGGCGAGGTGTACGTCGCTGAAGGCGAAGTGCGTCCCCTGGTGCGAGACCTCGTCCTCGCTCCAGAGCCGCCGCATGGCGTGGATCGCCTCCTCCATGCGACTGACCCGGCGCTTGAAGCCGATCCCGATCGCCTCGAACTGGGCCTCGGTGTTCGGGGTCGGAAAGCCGGCACCCATGCCCGCCACCAGGCGGCCTCCGGACATGAGGTCCAGCGTGGCCAGTTGATGGGCGAGGAGGATGGGGTGTCGCAAGGCGGGCAGCAGGACCGCTGTGCCGAGCGTGACGCGCCGAGTGAGCGCCGCGGCGGCGGCCAGCACCAGCAGCGGGTCGGCACGCGGACGTGTCACCGGGCTGTCCCCCGCCCAGACCGAGTCGAACCCGAGTTCCTCGGCCAACCTCGCCTGATCGACCAGGGAGGTGAGGTCGCGATCGTCCATGACCACCCAGTCCCGGGTCGGGAGCAGGTACCCGATCCGCACCACAGCGGCTCCGGACGGAGTCACGTTGAACGTGTCGACGGGTGCCGCGTCGGGGGCTTCTCCGAACGCCCTGTTGGTAGTCGCGTCGCCAGTCCTGCCTGGCGCTCCGGCGGAAGCTGTGCCATTGGTCTTGGGTGATGTTCTGGTGGACTCCGCGCGATATGTCCTCACTGACAGCCGCGTGAACGCACCGCCGTAAGTCCCGGCTGGTCCCTTCGCGGACGCCGCGCCATCGGTGTTGCCGGGCGCCTCATCGGGTGCCGGATCCCGGGCCTCGCGGAGCGCCCTGTCAGGGGTCGCCTCGGAGGTGCTGTCGAGGGTCCGGTCCTTGCCGTCGCGCATGGCGCTCCTCTCACTCCAAGCTCTGAACATGTGTCTCGATCTTAGAGCGATGACTTCTTGTTTTTGAAGTAGCAGCTTTGAAGTCAGGTAGCGATGCATGTGTCTCTGCGGAGCGGGGAGCCGGGGCGGAGCGACAGGGTGGAGCGCGGTTCTTGGGGAACAATCCGCAGGTCGAAGGCTGTTGATAGGGGATGCGGGTGTTGCCGGTCGGCGATCACGTGACTGGTTCGAGCCGGGTTGGGGCCCCGTGTAAGACACCCCTTCGCTTCCCGTCTGCGGGCTGCGGTGAGTGCTTCAGAGCGCAGGCGTACGGTGAGGTCAGGCGTACGCGAGAGTGGCCGACTTTGTGAGGTGGCCCCATCGGGTGGCCCCATCGGTGGGACATGACGGCCCACCTCCAGCCGCCTCCACAGTCATGGCTCGGTGGACTGAGGGCGCGAAGAGGGCCGGCACGAGGTTCGCTCGTAGGGCCGGACGAGTGCTGGACGAGGTTCGCTGTGAAGGCGGGATCGGGAAGCGGAGCGATGAGCACGCTGCACGCTGGCCGACCCCACGGGGCATCGACGGAAGCCCGTCCCTCAGGCGCCAGGAGCCAGCCCGGGACGGCTGGCTTCAGCTCAAGACTGTTGGGCTCCGGCTCGGGGCTGTTGGGTTCCGGCTCGGGGCTGTTGGGCTCCGGCTCGGGGCCGTTGGGTTCCGGCTCGGGGCCGTTGGGTTCCAGTCGCAGGACGCGGGCGAGGCCCGGAATGGCTGGAGTGCGGGCTCAGCACTAATGGGGCTCGTTCACATACGTCGAGACACATCTGGTCATAGGTCTATGAGCCTGGGCGGCCACCAGGAAGTCGGCAATAAGTGCCGATATTACGAAATCTTCACTTGACCCACTCCGAGCAGGAGGAGTCGGTAGACGAGACGACCGGGAAGGTCATTTATGACGTACATCCACAAGAACGGCGGTGTGAGCGTCGCGCCTCACTCGCATGAAGGTTCACAGCTCCCGGAGGAGAGGTTCGCGGACGAAAGGCGGGCCCGGAAAAGGGCCGTGGACGCGAGGCCCGCCGACGAAAGAGTCAGGGACGGAGGCGGCACCGGTCAGGGCGTCGCAGACGAGAATGCCGCAGGCCGGAACGGCGCGGTCCACAACACAGGTGGAGCCGATGTCACCGTTCTCCGGCTGATACACCGTTCCCTGCGCGACGACCTCCACAGGCTGGCCGACGTGATCGGCGGGCTGGCGGACGCCGTCGAGGCGAGCGCCGTGCCGCCGGTCTCCTCGGCCGTGGCCGGACCCACGCGCACCCCGGAGAGCGGTGCCGAGCGGCCCACGGGCGTCCCCACCCCGTCCCAGCGCACGCAGGGGCCGCCACCGACAACCCAGGCCATCCAGTCCAAGCGCACGTCAGGGCCAGGCATGCCTGCCTCGTCCCGGCTCGCCCTGTCCCAGCGGACGCCGAGAGCATCTGCGCCGGCGCAGGAGGCGCCTCTGGTGTCCCGGCGGCGGGCTGTGGCCGTGCGGGACTACGTCACGCTGCTCTGCGAGGAGATGGACCGGCACCACGAGTGCGCGGAGCGGGTCCTGTGGCCGATTCTGTCCGAGTCAGCGGGCGCCGCCATCGACATGCGTCCGTACCTGGAGAGCCGCGACGCCCTGACGCCGATCGTGGCGGGGCTGCGGGCGGCGGCCGACCAGTTCGTCGATGATCCCGAGTCGGGCGCGGCGCTGCTCGCCGCGCTGCTGCGGGTGGTCCGGGACCGGATCGACGAGCACGTCGACCACCTGGACCAGGACGTCCTGCCGCTGATCACCCGGTACGTGTCCGCTGACGACTACGTGGTGGCATCGCGGCGGATGCGCTCCACCATCGCCCCTCACCGGGTCCCCTGGGTGCTGCCCTGGGCGGCCCGGCTGGCGACCCCCGAGGAGCGTCGCCAGCTCATGCGCGAGGCCGGGGTGGGGAGGCGGGCGCTGCTGGCGATGTCCGGGCGGGCGTACGCGCGGCTGGAGCGCCGGGTGTTCGGCCCGGCGATCAGGCACTCGCACTCCCGCTCCTGATCGCGACCTGCTCCTGATCGCGACCTGCTCCTGATCGCGACACCTCCTCCTGGCCGCGACACCTGCTCGCTCCCCGGGCCGCTGCGGCGTCGCGGAGTTCATCGCCTCCGGGCTCCTGCTCTCCCCGAGGCACCCCCGCTCCATCGCCCGCCCAAGGATCGGGTCGGGCAACGAGCAAGCGGGCCAAGTCAGCAGGCGGACGAAGGAACGAGCAAGGCCGGCGGCGAGCAAGACCCAGGGGCGGGCGGGGCTCAGGGGCAGGCGAGGCTCAGGAACAGGCGAGGCTGAGGGGCGGGCGAGAGCGCGCGTTGGATGCCGCGGGAGAGCAGAAGACACGTTCACTCAGGCCGCACGAAAAAGCCCGGACGCCCCAAAAGGAACGTCCGGGCCTCTACGAGTGAAGCCGAGAGCTCAGTGGGAGAGTTCCCACCGCGCCCCGTGCGGCGTGTCCTCGACAGTGATGCCCGCCGCCGCCAACTGGTCCCTGATGGCGTCGGCCGCCGCGTAGTCCTTGCGCGCCCGCGCCGCCGCGCGCTGCTCCAGCGCCACCGCCACCAGCGCGTCCACCACCGGCTTGAGGTCGGACCCGGCGGAGCGCCACTGGGGCGAGCGCGGGTCGAGGCCGAGGACGTCCAGCATGTTCTGCGTCTCGGCCAGCAGCCGCGCCACGGCCTCCTTGTCGCCGCGGGCGAGCGCCACGTTGCCCTCGCGCACCACCTCGTGGACGACGGCGAGCGCCTGCGGCGTGCCCAGGTCGTCGTTCATCGCGTCCACGAACGCCTGGGGCAGCGGCGCGTCGGCGTCCACGTCGTGGATGACCTCGGCCGCCCGCGTCACGAACCCCTCGATGCGCTGGTAGGCGGCCGCCGCCTCGCGCAGCGCCTCCTCCGAGTAGTCGATCGAGGAACGGTAGTGCGGCACCGCCATGTAGTAGCGCAGCTCCACCGGGCGTACCTTCTGCACCATCTCCGGGATCAGCAGCGAGTTGCCGAGCGACTTGCTCATCTTCTCGGCGCCGATCTTGACCAGGCCGTTGTGCATCCAGTAGCGCGCGAACCCGTCGCCCGCCGCCTGCGACTGGGCGATCTCGTTCTCGTGGTGCGGGAACGTCAGGTCGAGGCCGCCGCCGTGGATGTCGAACGTCCCCCCGAGGTACTTGGTCGCCATCGCCGAGCACTCCAGGTGCCAGCCGGGCCGGCCCGGCCCCCACGGCGTGGGCCACGTGGGCTCGCCGGGCTTCTCCCCCTTCCACAGGGCGAAGTCGCGCGGGTCGCGCTTGCACGACTCGTCGTCGGTGTCGGCGGCCGGCCGCATGTTCTCCAGCTTCTGGTTGGAGAGCTTGCCGTACTCGTCGGCGTACGAGACCACGTCGAAGTAGACGTCGCCGCCGGAGGCGTAGGCGTGGCCGCGCTCGATCAGCCGCTCCATGAGGGTGATCATCTCGGGCACGTGCCCGGTCGCGCGCGGCTCGACGGTGGGCGGCAGGCAGCCGAGCGTGTCGTACGCCCAGGTGAACGCGCGCTGGTTGCGCTCGGCCACCACGAACCACGGCACGCCTTCCGCGGCGGCCACCCTGATGATCTTGTCGTCGATGTCGGTGACGTTGCGGCAGAACGTCACGTCGTACCCGGAGCGCAGCAGCCAGCGCCGCAGCACGTCGAAATTCACGCCTGAGCGGATATGCCCGATATGCGGCGGAGCTTGCACGGTTGCGCCACACAGGTAAATCGACGCCCGGCCGGGTTCCAGAGGAACGAATTCTCGAACGGCGCGTGTGCTGGTGTCGTACAAGTGCAGGCTCACGAAGGAAAGGCTAACGCCTCAGCCACGCTCACATGCCGAATAAATCACCCTCGCAGGAGGACACGCTCCGGAGTGACCCTGACGATCAGCCGCTGGGTGCCCGGCGCGTCCTGCCAGGGCTGCCCCATGTACTTGTGCGAGAGCTCCTGGATGAGCTTGCCTTCCGGGTCCTCCTCCAGCGTGACGCGGCCGCGCACCTCGGCGTACCGGTAGGGATTGGCGGGGTCGACCACCAGCAGGCTGGTGCGCGGGTCCCGCTCGAAGTTGCGCGGCTTCACGCGGCCGGCGGCGGTCGAGAACAGCACGTCGTTCCCATCCGTACGCACCCAGACCACGGTGTTCTGCGGTGATCCGTCCGCGTTCAGGCTGGTCACCGTCGCGAAGTTGGGCCCGTCGAACAACTCGCGCACGGCGTCGGAAAGCTCGGCCATGGTCTCCTCCTCGATCAGTCGTGAACGCCATTCTTCTGTAGGCTCGACAGCGCCATGGACGTGACTCCCCCCTCTACGCTCCGCCGCCTCGGCATCGCCCTGGCCGGTGTCGCGGTCGCCGCGCTGACCGGCGCCGCGTGCGCGCTCTCCTTCGACGACCTGCGGTCGCTGGCCGAACTCGGCGAGGCCCGGGCCGACCTCGCCTACCTCTATCCCGCGGCGTTCGACGCGCTGCTCGCGGTGGCGCTGATCAGCCTCCTGCTGCTGCGCTCGGCGCGGCTGCTGGTCCGGATCCAGACGGCGATCGTCCTGGTCGTGCTGCTGGTGGCCGCCGCCGCGGCCAACGTCTCGACCGCCCTGCTGCTGGAGCCGGACGTACGGCAGGCGGCCGTCGGCGTGGCCGTCGCGCCGTGGGTCATGCTGGCGGTGGCGCTGTGGCTGTGGCTGCTGCTCATCAAGCACGTACAGGACCGGCGTTCCGTACGCGACGACGACCGGGACGACGACGGCGACGAGCGGGACCTCGTCCCCTTCCCGCGTGGCCGCGCCGTCGACGCGCCGCCGCCTCTCTCCGAGGCGCCGCCGCTCACCGAGCCGCTGGAGCAGGTCCTGGAGCCGACACCCGTCGTCGGCCCCACCCCGGCGCCCGAGACGCCGCCGATCCCCGAGCGGGTGACCCGCGCAGAGGCTCCTCAGGTGGAGGCGGACACGTTACGGAACGACGCGCCCAGGGCGGCTGCGGGTGAGGAGACGGCGGAGGTCGTGCCGGTGGAGGAGGACTCCACGGCGGCCGCCGCCGAAGCCCTCGACGCCCCTTCGGCGCAGGAGGCGCCGCGACGCGAGACTCCCCGCCAGGAGGTTCCCCGCCAGGAGACACCTCGGCCTGAGCGGCCTGAGGCGGCCCCACGGCTTGAGGCTCCGCTGCCCGAGGACGCTCCTCGGCCCGAAACTCCGCGATCTGAAACTCCTCGACCTGAAACTCCTCGGCCCGAAACTCCTCAGTCGGAAACTCCTCCCCCCGAGGCTCCTCGGCAGGAGCCTCGTCGGCGGCCGGTCCGCTGGGGCGACCGGGTGAAGCCGACCGACGTCCTCGTCCATCCCCGCACTCCGGCCGGCAAGGACGCCGACACCCAGCCCGTGCCCGTCGTCGCCGACGACCGCCCGGCCGCCGGAGACAGAGCCGGAGGCAGAGCCGGAGATAGAGGGCCGGACCCGGCGCACGGCCGCGAGGCCGCCGACCCGGGCGAGTCCCCCGCCACCGCCGCGGCCGAGGAGGTCCCCACCCGGCCCGCGCGCGGCGACGAGCGCGACGAGTCCATGGTCGACACCGCCCCTCACCCCGTCATCCATGAGGAGCCCGTCGAGGCGTACGACGAAGCTCCGGCGCGGCGCATGCGCAGCACGCCCCTCCCACCCGAGGAGTGACCGGCCGTCCACCGGCACCCGGCGACGCGCCCGCGCCGGCCCGGCGGACCCACGGACCCCACAGACGCGCCCGACAAGCCCCCAGGACAGGCCCAGCCACGGCAAACGAGGCAAAGCCCCCATGGGCGCTCAGGGCGCGCCACAAGGCCGTCTCAGAGCCCGCCAGGCAACACGGAGACCCGCTCGGCTGAACCGAGCGGGTCTTTCCGCATATACCGCGTCCCGCGCCGCTCTCAGGAGCGCGGAGTAGGGGTCTTAGATGCTCCGCGAACCGCTACCCCGACGGAGTCCGGCCACGAGGCCGACACCGACGATCGCCAGGACCACCTGCATGACGAGCTCGATCCAGTCGATGCCCGGAGTGGTCTCAACGCCGAGAACCTGCGCGATGAGGGTGCCCACGAGGGCGGCGACGATGCCGACGACGACGGTGAGGATCCACCCGATGGCCTGCCGGCCGGGCAGCAGCAGACGGCCGACGGCACCGATGACGGCGCCGATGACGATCGCGCCGAGGATGGACTGGATAGTCATGGTACGAAACCTCCCCATGAGGGTGAGCCGTTCACTCTCTCACGGTGAGATCAGTACCCAGGCGCGCACAATTATGCGTAGAAATTACGTTGGCGCTGGTCAGACCCCCGTAGGTCCTGGACCGGCCGTCTTTCCGGCGCTCATCCGGGTCACCAGGAGCACACCGCCGACGGCGAGGACGAGTTGGAGAATGTGCTCGATCCAGTCGATGCCTCTGGTGTCGGCCCAGCCGAACAGGTGCGCGATGAGGGTGCCGAGCAGAGCGGCCACGATGCCGACGATGAGCGTCAGGCCGATGGACATGTTCTGCTTGCCGGGAACGATGAGCCTGGCCAGGGCGCCGATGATGGCCCCGATGACGACGGCGGAGACTATGGCGCCGATCATGTGTACTCCCCCCGAGACGTTCACATGCCACAAGGGGATTTACCCGGCATAACGGGCCACTACTCCTGCGAGAGGCGACGGTCCGTACCGCGCCAGTGACGGACCGTCGCCTCGGTCGGCATGACGGGCGGAGCAGCGCCGCCGCAACGCGGGGAAGCGGCAGCGGGAGGCGGCGCCCGCCGGGACGCCCCTCGACCGCGTCCGTACTAGGGCCTGTACGGAGTTGAGATCAGAGGGATTGCCTGCGGTATGGCCGACGGTCCTGGTAGGCCATCGGGCATGGCGCGTGGAGACCTCACCGACGAGGAATGGTCCTTGATCGAGCCCCACTTA
>NZ_JABWGN010000027.1 GCF_013363975.1 Nonomuraea montanisoli
AAATCGCCTGATACTCCGGCGTGATATGCGAGAACTCCCGCGGCTCAGCCGTCGCCGACGACACCAACGCCTCCATCGCCAGCTTCACCCGCGGCGCCGTACGCCCACCCGTCACCGCGTACGGACGCACCGGAGACCCGGGGTCGAAGGAGGACGGCGGCCTCTGCACGGGACCGCTGTTCCATCTGGGGTCGGTCACCTCGATCACCTGGACTGACTTGCCCGCAGCTCCGCGCGCACCGCCGGAGTCAGCACCTGACCAGCACGATCGACCATCAGCGTCATCTGGTACGCCACCAGACCCATGTCACAGTCGGGGGCGGCCAGCACCGCCATGCACGAGCCGTCGCTGATCGACATGATCAGCATCAGCCCCCGCTGCATCTCCACGATCGTCTGGTTGACCACACCGCCCTCGAACACCCGCGCCGCGCCCTGCGTCAGGCTCACCAGGCCCGAAGCGATGGCCGCGAGCTGGTCGGCCCGGTCCGGCGGGAAGCCGGAGGACGCGGCGAGCGGCAGGCCGTCCGAGGAGACGACCACCGCGTGCGCCACTCCCGGCACGGTGCTGACGAAATCGGTGATCAGCCAGTCGACACCGCGTGCCGCGTGACTGAGATCCTTCATGCGCCCTCCTCACTGCTGTCGGCGTCCCGGGGTCCCGCCGGGTACGCCTTGCCCTCGTTGATGTCCTCGCGGGCGGCCCGGAAGCCCTGCTGGAAGCTGGACAACCGGTTACGCACCCGGTCCGGCGAGACCGCCGGCATCGGCGCGACGTTCTTGGCCGGCGCCGCGCCGGCCGCCGAGCCGGGGACGAGGTTGGCCTTGGGCACCCGCTTGGGCAGACCCGACGCCGTCGCACCGTCACGCACCGGCTCCACCACGGCCTCCGCCGCGCTCCACCCCGCGTCGGCCTTGGAGGAGCCCCAGCTCGCGCCGCCGGCGAACCACGCCGACTCCACGGCCGCGAAGATCGGCAGGTAGTCGTCACCGGCGGAGGGCTGGCTGTCGACCCGGGGGATGGGGCCGGTGCTGGCCGCGTCGGTCTCCGGGAAGTCGGGCCGCGACGGTCGCGGGCGGCCGAGGGGGCGGTCGAAGGGCCGGTCGAAGGAGCGGTCGAAGGGCCGGTCGACCGGCGGGTCCGGAGCGCCCCACGGATGGGGGTCGTCGAGCGGGGGCCTGCGGGGCAGGCCGTTGCCGTCGGCGTTCCAGCCGGGGGTCTGGGGCGGCAGCCACGAGTCGTTGGTGTTGAACCCGGCGCGCGGCTCCGACGGCCAGCCGCTGGGCTCGGACGGCCAGGACGACATGGCCGGCCAGCCGTTGTGCTGGGCGGGACCGGACGGGCCGGACGGGAAGGACGGATGGCCGGGTCCCGGCTGGTAGCCGCCCGCGGTCCAGGTCGGCGTGGGAGCGGGCGACGGCGCGAGCCGCGGGCCGCTGTAGGTGTCCTCCTGCGCGGGGCCGGGCGGGTTCGCGTACGCGGGCGACGGATTGCCGAGCAGGGAGTCCGGGAGCAGCACCATGGCGGTCAGACCGCCGGAGGCGTGCGGCCGGAGCTGGACGCGGATGCCGTGGCGGTGGGCCAGGCGGGCGACCACGAACAGGCCCATGCGGCGGGAGGCCGACACGTCCACGGTGGGCGCGTCCGTCAGGCGCTCGTTGGCCTGGACCAGCTCGTCCTGGGTCATGCCGATGCCCGCGTCGGTGATGGACAGCATGACGCCGCCGCCGTCGATGCGGCTGCCCGACACCGTCACCCTGGTCTCGCGCGGCGAGAACGACAGGGCGTTCTCGACCAGCTCGGCCAGGAGGTGGATGACGTCGTTGACGGCCTGGCCGGCCACCGACACCCCGTCGGGGACCTGGAGGACCACCCGCTCGTAGTTCTCGACCTCCGAGAGCGAGGCGCGGGTCACGTCCACCAGCTTGACGGGCTGACTCCAGCGGCGCGGCGGATCCTGGCCGGCGAGGACCAGCAGGTTCTCGCTGTTGCGCCGCATACGGGTGGCAAGGTGGTCCAGCTTGAACAGGTTCGCCAGCCGGCTCTCGTCCTGCTCGCCCTGCTCCAGACCGTCGATCAACGTGATCTGCCGCTCCACCAGCGTCTGCGAGCGCCGCGACAGGTTCACGAACATCGCGTTCACGTTCGACCGCAACCGCGACTCCTCACCCGCCAGCCGCACCGCCTCCCGGTGGACCTCGTCGAAGGCCCGGGCGACCTCGCCGATCTCGTCGTCGCCGACCACACTGATCGGCTCCACGTCCGGCACGCCGGTCGTGTCCGAATCCCGCAGCCGCTGGACCGTTTCGGGCAGGCGGCGCCCGGCGATCAGCAGCGCCTCGCGCCGCAGCCGGCGCAGCGGGCCGCTGAGGGAACGTGCCATCAGTACGGTGACCAGCAGCACGAGCACCAGGAGCACGGCGATCGCGATCGCGAAGACCATCGCGCCCTGCTGCTCGGAGACCTGGACGGTACGGCTGCGCAGCATGATCGAGTCGGCGACCCGCTGCTCCACCTGCCGCATGCCGTCGATGGTCTCGGTGACGGCGGTGAACCACGCCTGGCCGTCGCTGGTGAGGTCGAGTCCGGCGTCGGTGAGCGGCTGCCCGGCGTCCTGCAGGGCCAGGGCACGGGCCTGGATCAGCTCGGCCCGGTCGACGGCCTGGCCGCTGACCGTGTCGTCGTAGGCCTGGCGCAGCGCGAGCGGCACCTGCGCGCGGAAGGCGGCCAGCTCGCTGTTGCGCTGGGCGCGGGCGGCGATGAACGCGTCCAGCTCGTCCTGGCTGAAGTGGCCGACGGCCAGCGCCGAGACCAGCAGCGCCCGCTGGCGCGACACGTACTGCTTGGCCCGCGACAGGGCGGCGAACCCGGCGACGCTGTCGGTGAGCTCCTTGTCGACGGCGCCCTGGTCGATGGTGGCGTTGAGGCCGAGGAAGTCGGAGATGGAGCGGTCGTACAGCTCGATGACGGAGGCGACGTTCAGCTTGGACTCCGTCGCGGTCCGGCGCGAGCTGGGCAGCTCGTCGAAGCGGTTCTTGACGCGCACGGCCTCGGCCCGCAGGGGGCTGTCGGAGGCGGCGAGGGCCGCGACGTCGGGGCGCAGCTCGGCGACCAGCCGGTCCACGGTGGAGTACTGGGCGGTGACCGGGTTGCGGTCGCCCTTGCGGTCCTGCGCCACGAAGGTGGCGGTGAGGTCGCGTTCCAGCTCGGTCTCGTGGGCCAGCCCGGTCAGCTTTCCGGCCAGGACGGCCGTCTGGTACACGCGCTCGTACTCGGAGGCGCTGGTGACGGAGGAGACGACGCGCAGCCCGCCGAGCGCCAGCGCAGCGACGGTCGGGATGACGATCAGGACCAGAAGCTTCGTGCGCACGCGCCAGTTGCGCACGATGCCGCCCGGCCCCCGGGCGTGCCCGGGGTGGACCGCCGGCCCGGTCCTCGTATGAGATGACGGAAAGGACGCCTCGGCGGGTAACCCGGAATCGCCGTTCGCAGGGGGCAATGTAGTTCTCACTGGCCTCCGCAACCTCTCCTTGGATGGCCTTGGTGCAAGAGATCGAATCGTGCCCGTGCTCGTCCGTGTGCCGCCCCCGGCACCCGTGGTCCGAAAACCTCTTTATGTTCAGACAGATAATTCGACTAGCGGTGTGGCCACACCGGCAAGTCGATCATCTGGCATATGTCTCCACGTCCCGACAGTAGCCACACGTCCTCGATGAACGCCAGCCATATCATCACCTATATCTGGACATACCTCCAGAAAAACAGTGTGATCGTTTTTTCGCCATATATATTGATAATTTCCAGAATCGGGGGACCATGCGCAAGGGTTGCCTGCGCTTTGGGGTGAGTCGAGTGACGATCACCCCCGTTCAAAGGAGACGCGACATGAGGCTCGCTGCGGCAGGGCGCATCGCCCTGATCGGACTGGTGGCCACCCTTGCCCTGACGAGTTGCTCCGGTACGGACACCAAACCGGGAGGTGGGAGCAACGCCAACGGGCTGGAGAAGACCGACCTGCTCATCGGGCAGTATCCGGGAGCCGACTCCGCCCCGCTGTTCATCGCGATCGAGCGCGGCTTCTTCAAGGAGCAGGGGCTCAACGTGAAGACCGAGGCCATCCAGGCCCCGCAGGCCGTGCTGCCCAAGCTGTCCAACGGCAGCATGGACGTGGTCCTCGGCAGCTACGCCACCATCCTGACGATCCAGAGCGAGGGCCTGGAGAAGTTCAAGTACATCGCCGACTCCTACCAGGGAGCCACCGGCGCCTTCGGGATCATGGTGCGGCGTGACTCCCCCATCAAGAAGGTCGCCGACCTCAAGGGCAAGAAGATCGGGGTCAACGCCCTCAAGGGCCTCGGCGTCCTGACCATGAACCCCCACCTCAAGATCGCCGGCCTTGACCCGACCCCCGGCAAGGACATCCAGTACGTCGAGGTGCCCACCACCAACTGGCTGACGGCGCTGCAGAAGGGCGACGTGGACGCGGTCTGGATGACCGACCCCTACGTCAGCGAGGCCAAGAACAAGCTGGGCGCGACCATGCTCGTCGACACCATGTCCGGCCCCACGGAGAGCCTGCCGATCACCGGCTGGGCCGCCACCGAGAAGTGGGTCGCCGCCAACCCCAAGACCATGGCCGCCTTCCAGCGCGCGATGGCCAAGGCCCAGAACATCGCCGCCACCGACCGCAGCGCCGTGACCAAGATCCTGCCCACCTTCACCAAGATCCCCGCCGCCACGGCCGCCACCATCAACCTCGGCAACTACCCGACCACGCTCAGCGCCCAGCGCATCCAGCGCGTCGCCGACCTCATGGTCGAGTACGGCTTCATCAAGAACAAGATCGACGTCGCCCCGATGATCGTCACCGCGCAGGGATGACGAGCACGGCCACCCTGGCGGGGAGGGGGCGCACCTCCCCCTCCCGCGCCCGTCTCGCGAAGTACCTCCGCCACGCCACCGGTGTGGCGGTCTTCCTCCTCGCCTGGGAGCTGGCCGGCCGCACCGGCCTGATCTCCTGGCTGCCCTCCGCCTCGACGTCGCTGGCCCGGGTGGCGCAGCTCGCCGCCGACCCCGCGTTCCTCGCCGACCTCGCCTCCACGCTCACCGCCGCGGCCGTGGGCCTGCCGCTGGCCGTGCTCGTCGCCGTGCCCGTCGGCCTGCTGCTCGGCACCGTCCCCGTGGTGGAGGAGATGACCCGCGCCATCGTCGAGTTCCTGCGGCCGATCCCGTCGGTCGCGCTGATCCCGCTCGCCCTGTTCTTCTTCCAGCCCGAGATCAACGCCAAGGTGGCGCTCATCGTCTACGCCGCGTCCTGGCCCATCCTCATCAACACCCTGTACGGCGTGCGCGACGTCGATCCCGTAGCCACCGAGACGCTGCGCTCGTTCGGCTTCGGCTCCGGCGCGGTCATCTGGCGGGTCAGCCTGCCGAGCGCGGCGCCGTTCATCTTCACCGGCGTCCGGCTGGCCGCCTCGATCACGCTCATCCTGGCCATCAGCGTCGAGTACGTCGTGGGCGGCGCCGGCGGCATCGGCGCCTTCCTCATCCAGGCGAGCACCGGCATCGGCGCCGACGCGATGGTCGACGTGATCGCGACCCTGGTGTGGGCCGGGCTGGTCGGGCTCGCCGTCAACACGCTGCTCCTGCGCGCGGAGCGGCGGCTCTTCCGGTGGCGGCACGCATGATCGCGACACTCGTCCGGCGGCTCTGGCTGGTGCCCGTGGTGCTGGCATGCTGGGAGCTGCTGGCCCGGGCCCAGGCCAGCCCGTACCTGCCCGCGCCGACCCGGATCGCCTCCTGGATGTACGAGCGGTGGTTCTCCGGGCCGTACGTCCTGACCGAGGAAGCGGTGGACAACTTCGTGCCGAGCCTCGTGCGCGTCGTCGGGTCCTGGAGCGTCGCCGTGGTCGCCGGGGTCGCGCTCGGCGTGGCGATCGGCCGGGTGGCCTGGCTGTCCGACTACGTGGACCCGCTCGTCGAGTTCGGCCGGGCCGTGCCGCCGCCCGCGATGCTGCCCGTCTTCCTGGTGCTGTTCACCATGGGCACCCAGGTGCAGGTGGCGACCATCGTGTTCGGCGTCGTCTGGCCGATCCTGCTCAACTCCATCGACGGGGCGCGCACCGTGGACCCCCTGCAGTTGGAGACCGCCACGGTCTTCGGCGTGCCGGCCCGGCTGCGGCTGTTCCGCATCATCCTGCCCTCGGCGTCCCCGAAGATCTTCGCGGGCCTGCGGCTGAGCGTGTCGCTGGCGCTCATCCTCATGGTCATCTCCGAGCTGAAGGGCAGCACCGACGGCATCGGCTACCTGCTGAGCACGGCGAGCAACAACGCCGACATGCCCGGGCTGTGGGCCGGCGTGGTGGTGCTCGGCGTCCTCGGCTTCGCCCTCAACTCCCTGTTCCTCATGGCGGAGCGCCGCGTGCTGACCTGGCACCGGGGAGCCCGCCGTACCGCGTAGGAGGCGGATGTGACGGACCTGCTGCTGAAGAACGTGCGGGTCGTGACGCATGACCGGAACGAGCCCGTCATGGCCGACATCGCCGTGACCGGCGGGCGCGTGGACCGGGTCGCGCCGGGGCTGCCCGCGGAGGGCGTCCCGGAGGTGATCGAGGGGGCGGGACGGCTCGCGTTCCCCGGCGTGGTGGACGCCCACCAGCACTGGGGGATCTACAACCCGCTGGCCGAGGACGCCGGCTCCGAGAGCCGCGCCTCCGCGCAGGGCGGCGTCACGACCGCGCTCACCTACATGCGCACCGGCATGTACTACCTCAACCGGGGCGGCTCGTACGCCGACTTCTTCCCCGAGGTGCTGGCGCTGGCCGAGGACCGGGCCTACGTGGACTACGGCTTCCACCTGGCGCCGATGTCCAGCGGCCACATCGGCGAGCTTCCCGACCTGGTCGAGCGGTTCGGCGTGCCGTCGTTCAAGATCTTCATGTTCTACGGCGGGCACGGGCTGCACGGCCGCTCGGCCGACCAGAGCGCCTTCCTCATGCTGCCCGAGGGCGAGCGCTACGACTACGCCCACTTCGAGTTCGTCATGCGCGGCGTGCAGGCGGCCCGGGAGCGCTTCCCCGAGCTGGCCAGTGAGATCTCGCTGTCGCTGCACTGCGAGACCGCCGAGATCATGACGGCGTACACGCGGCTGGTGGAGGAGGCCGGCGACCTGAGCGGTCTGGCCGCCTACAGCGCCTCGCGCCCGCCCCACTCCGAGGGCCTGGCCGTGTTCATCGCCTCCTACCTGGCCCACGAGACCGGGCTCGGCAACGTCAACCTGCTCCACCTGTCCTCACGCAAGGCCGTCGACGCGGCCGTGCGGATGCAGCGCACGTTCCCGCACATCGACTTCCGCCGCGAGGTGACGATCGGGCACCTGCTGGCCGACATCGAGACGGCCAGCGGCATCGGCGCCAAGGTCAACCCGCCGATCAGGCCCCGCGAGGACGTCGAGGCGCTGTGGGAGTACGTGCTCGACGGCACGGTCGACTGGGTCGTCAGCGACCACGCCTGCTGCCGGGAGGAGCTGAAGTTCGGCGCCCCGGCCGAGGACGTGTTCCTGGCCAAGGCCGGCTTCGGCGGCGCCGAGTACCTGCTGCCCGGCCTCATCACCGAGGGCCGCCGCCGGGGCCTGTCGTGGGGGCGCATCGCCGCGCTCACCTCGTGGAACCCGGCCCGCAGGTACGGCCTGCGCACCAAGGGCACCATCGCGCCGGGCTTCGACGCCGACATCTGCCTGGTGGACCCGGACGCCACCTGGACCGTGCGGGCGGCGGACTCGGACTCGGCCCAGGAGTACACGCCGTTCGAGGGGTTCGAGCTGAACGCCAAGGTCACCGACACGTTCGTGCGGGGCCACCACGTGCTCGACACCGGCAAGATCGTCGGCCGGCCCGTCGGCCGCTACCTGCGCCGGCCGGTGGCCTGAGCCAGGGGGTCCGGGAATGACCATCTCCATGTCCAACCATCCCTGACTTCGGTACAGTCGGCCTGTTATCCCTCATCTCCGGATTCGCCTGTCCTAGGACGTCCCTTGCTCGAGATAGACAACCTCACGCACGTTTACGGTCCCGGCAGCGCCAACGAGCACCGTGCGATCGACGGGCTCAAGCTCAGCGTCGCCGAGGGCGAGCTCCTGTGCATCGTGGGCCCCTCCGGATGCGGCAAGTCCACGCTGCTCCGCTCGATCGCCGGACTGATCACCCCCACGGGCGGCGAGATCCGGGTCGACGGCAAGCTGGTGCGCCAGACGCCCGACAACCTGGCCGTGGTCTTCCAGGACTACAGCCGGTCCCTGTTCCCCTGGATGTCGGTGGCCGACAACGTCGCGCTGCCGCTGCGCCGCAGGGACATGGACAAGCGGGCCCGGCGCGAGGCGGCCCAGGAGGCGCTGGAGTCGGTGGGCCTGCTCGGCGCCGCCGAGAAGTACCCCTTCCAGCTCTCCGGCGGCATGCAGCAGCGGGTCGCGATCGCCCGCGCCCTGGCCTACCGGCCCAGCCTCATGCTCATGGACGAGCCGTTCGGCTCGGTGGACGCCCAGACCCGCGAGGATCTGGAGGACCTGGTCCTCAAGGTGCGCGGCCACCACCGCATGACGATCGTGCTCATCACCCACGACATCGACGAGAGCGTCTACGTCGGCGACCGCGTCGTGGTGCTGTCCAAGGCGCCCGCGCACGTGGTGGGCGACCTGCGGGTGGACCTGCCGGGACCGCGCGACCAGATCACCACCCGGGAGCACCCCGACTTCGTGCGCCTGCGGGGCGAGGTCGGCCGCCTGGTGCGCGGGGTGGACGTCGCCGCCCCCGCCTGATCCCCACGCCCTCACGACAACGAGACGCCGCCGGACCTCGGGGTCCGGCGGCGTTCGTCGTACGGGCGGGTCCTCCGCGCCGGATGTCAGGCGGGCAGGTGGCTGTGCCGCGTCAGCGCGTGCTCCACCAGCGTGATCAGCGTGCTCTTCACCGACTCGCGGACCCGGGCGTCCAGCCGGACGACCGGGATGTGCGAGCCCAGCGACAGCGCCTCGCGGATCTCGTCGTCGTGGTGGTTGAAGTGCCCGTCCCAGCCGTTGATGCCGATGACGAACGGCAGCTTCGCCTCCTCGAAGTAATCGATCGCGGGGAAGCTGTCGGCCAGGCGTCGCGTGTCCGCGAGCACCACGGCCCCGATCGCGCCGCGCACCAGGTCGTCCCACATGAACCAGAACCGGTGCTGTCCGGGCGTGCCGAACAGGTAGAGGATCAGGTCCCGGTCCAGCGAGACGCGGCCGAAGTCCATGGCGACGGTCGTGGTGGTCTTGTTCGGGGTGAGCGAGACGTCGTCGACCCCGGCCGACGCGTCCGTCATCACCGCCTCCGTGGTGAGCGGGAGGATCTCCGAGACCGCACCCACGAACGTCGTCTTGCCCACGCCGAACCCGCCGGCCACGACGATCTTCGTCGAGGTCAGCCCGGCGCTAGAGCCTGCGAAGTCCACTGAGCACCCTTTCGAGCAAGTTGAGGTCCGGCTTTCCCGCGTCCAGCGCAGGCTGGTGCACGCGGATCAGGCCTTCGGACGCCATGTCGGCGATCAGCACCCGGACCACGCCCAAAGGCTGGCGTAAGAGGGCCGAGATCTCAGCAACCGACCTGACGTTCCGGGTCAGTTGAATGATCGCCTGATACTCCGGACTCAGCAGAGATATGTCTTGGTATTCCGACGTCACGGAGGACACCAGCGCCTCCATGGCGAACTTCATCCGCGGCGCCGTGCGCCCCCCTGTCACGGCATAGGGCCGTACCAGGGAGCTCGACTTCTGCGGACGTGGAGCCGCCGGATGCGGCGGAGTGCTATCACCAGCCCAACCCTGACCTGACACCATCTTCTCCTGTCACCGCCCGCTAACGGGGGCGGGCCGCCTGCAGCTCGGCGCGTACGGCAGGCGTGAGCACCTGACCCGCGCGCTCGACGAGCAGCGTCATCTGGTAGGCCACCAGGCCCATGTCACAATCGGGCGCGGCCAGCACAGCCAAACAGGAGCCGTCGCTGATCGACATGATCATCAACAGGCCGCGCTGCATCTCGATGACGGTCTGGCTGACCATGCCGCCCTCGAAGACACGGGCCGCGCCCTGCGTCAGGCTGATGACACCCGAGGCGACCGCGGCGAGCTGGTCCGCCCGGTCCTTCGGGAAACCCTCGGAGAACGCCAGTGGCAGACCGTCCGACGAGACCACGACGGTGTGCGCGACACCCGGCACGTTGTTGACGAAGTCAGTGATCAGCCAACTGATGCCACGCGCTCCCTGGCTCAGTTCTCTCATTTCTCCTCCTCCTCGTTCCCTTCTCCGCGGGTGAACGCACGCCCTTGCCGTACGCCCTGTTGGAAGCTGGAGAGCCGGCTCCGCAACCTGTCGGGAGAGATCTGTGGCGCGGGTGACTGCGCCTGGGGCTCGGCCAGGCTCGCCGTACCGGGCACCAGGTTGGCCTTCGGCACGCGGCGGGGCAGGCCCGAGGACGTCGTGCCGCCCTGCGCGGGCTGGGCCGCGGCCTGGGCGGCCTGGAAGCCGCTGTCGGCCGGCGACGACCACGCGGCGCCCGCGCCCGACTCGCCGGGACGGCGGCGCGGCAGGCCGGAGGGGCTCAGGCTCTCCGGCTGGGCCTCCGGCGCGCCCCGCTTGGGCAGCGGCGGGGCCGGCGGCGGGCCGTCGAGGCGCACCGCGGGCTGCACGGCCGTCTCCGACTCCTCGATCTCCGGCTCACGCGGGCGGAGCACCTCGGGGTCGGGCTTGCGGAACCAGTCGGAGCCCACCGACGAGAAGATGGGCAGGAACTCCTCGCTCGGCGGCTCCATCGCCGAGCCGCGGACCACCGGCAGCGGGCCGGTCATGTCCTGCGAGGAGTACTCGCCGGGGCCGAACGGGTCGAAGCCCTGCTGCCCGTTGGGCGCGAAGGAGTCGGCCGGCTTGACCGTATCGGCGAAGGACGGCCAGCGGTACTCGTCGCCGAACGCCGAGCCGCCGTCGTCACCGAAGGACGACCGGGACGGGTCGTCGCCGAAGGACGACCTGGACGGCTCGTCACCGAAGGGCGACCTGGACGGGTCGTCACCGAACGACGGCCTCGGCGGCTCCTCGCCGAACGGCGAGCGGGACGGGTCGTCGCCGTACGGGCGGGCCGGCTCGGAGGGGGTGAACAGCGAGGCGGCCGGCTGCTCGCCGAACGACGGCCAGCGCGTCTCCGGCTCCTCGCGCATCGGAGGCGGCTCGGTGGCGAAGGACGGCCAGCGCGGCTCGTCCTGCGGCGCGCCCGGCGGGGGCGGCTCGGTGGCGAACGACGGCCAGTTGGGCACGTCCTGCGCGGGCGCCGGGTCGGCGAAGGACCCCCAGCGCTCCTCCTGCGCGGGCGCCGGGTCGGCGAACGAACCCCAGCGGTCCTCCTGCGCGGCGGCCGGCTGCTCGTCGCCGAAGCCCGGCCAGCGGGGCTCGTCCTGCCGCGCCGGCGACGGCGGCTCCTCGGCGAACGAGGGCCAGTTGCCGGTGCCGGGGGCGGGCAGCGAGCCGGGCCACTCGGTGTCGACCGGCGCGTCGGAGCGGGGGTCGGCCAGGGCCGCCGGCGAGGCGTAGGCGCCGCTGCCGTTGGAGGCCGCGCCCTCGAAGGAGGGCTCGCCGAACATGCTCGGGTCGAAGTCGGTGAACGCCTCGTACTGGCCGCGCTGCTGCGGCACGCCGCCCGGGCCCTGGGCGCCGACGATGAGCGTGTTGGGCAGCATGACCAGGGCGCTCAGGCCACCGGTCTCGCGCATGCGGAGCTGGACGCCGACGCCGTGGCGCAGGGCCAGGCGGCCGACCACGAACAGGCCCATGCGGCGGGAGACGGCGACGTCCACCACCGGCGGGTTGGCCAGGCGCCAGTTGGCCTCGGCCAGTTCCTCGGCCGACATGCCGATGCCCAGGTCGTTGATCGTCACGAGCACGCCGCCGTCGGCGGGCGAGCTGGTGACCTGCACCTTGCTCTCGCGCGGGGAGAAGGAGATGGCGTTCTCGATCAGCTCGGCGAGCAGGTGGACGGCGTCGGTGACGGCCGGTCCGGCGATCTGCACGCCCGAGGGGATCTGGATCTGGACCCGTTCGTAGTTCTCGACCTCGGACAGCGAGGCGCGGGCGACGTCGACCAGGGGCACCGGCTCGCTCCACTTGCGGGCGGCCTCCTGGCCGGCGAGGACCAGGAGGTTCTCGCTGTTGCGCCGCATGCGGGTGGCCAGGTGGTCGAGCCGGAACAGGTTGGCGAGCCGGTTCTCGTCCTCCTCGCCCTGCTCCAGGCCCTCGATGAGCTGGAGCTGCCGCTCGACCAGCGTCTGGCTGCGGCGGGAGAGGTTGACGAACATGGCGTTGACGTTGGCGCGCAGCTTGGCCTCGTCGCCGGCCAGCCGGATCGCCTCGCGGTGGACCTCGTCGAAGGCCCGGGCCACTTCCCCGATCTCGTCGCGGGTGTTGACGCCGATCGAGGGCACCTCGGGCAGCGCGGCGCCCTCGCCCGACTCGCGCAGCACGCGGACGGTCTCGGGCAGCCGGGTGGTGGCCACCTGGAGCGCCTCGGCGCGCAGGCGACGCAGCGGGCGCACCAGCGAACCGGCCACGCGGGTGGTGAAGACCAGGACGAGGAGCAGCAGCACGAGGATCATCGCGCCGGAGATGATGGCGCTGCGCTGCTCGGAGTCGCTCAGCTTCCGGGTCTCGATCACGATCCGGGTCGCCAGGCCGTCCTCGATCTTGCGCAGGGCGCTGACCTGGAGCGAGGTGCTCTCGTACCAGAGGTTGAGCTCGCGGCGCGGGGTGGCGGTGACGTCGAGGTCGCGGATGAGCTTGTACTCGCGCAGCTGGGCCAGGGCGCGCTGGCGCATGGCGTCGGCGCGGTCGATCTGCAGGCCGCGCATGTTCTTGCGGTACGCCTTGAGGTCGGCCTCGCGGGCCTCTTCCTCGAAGGTGGCCAGCTCCTGCTGCTGGCGGTTCCAGGAGCCGAGGAAGTCGGACAGGTCGTCGTAGTCGAGCTTGCGTTCCACGAGGGCGACGGTGAGGATGCCCTGCTGGCGGGCGACCTCTTCCTTCGCCCGCTGGAGGGCGCCGAGGGCGACGACGTCCTCGCCGATGAGGTCGTCGTTGGTGCCGCCGGCCAGCTCGTCCTGGAGCTTGCTCATGACCTCGATCATGGAGCTGAAGGTGCGCAGGGCGGCTCGGGGCGGGGCGCTGCCGCTCTGGGCGATCGACTGGCGCAGGCCGTCGAGGCCGGTGAGCCAGCGGCGGATCTCCTCCGCCTCCTCCAGGGTGCGCGGCGAGTGGCTGGCGTCGAGCGCCGACACGGCCGACAGGACGCGCTTGCGCACCGTGTTGACCGCGTCGCGCTGGGTGTTGAGCTGGGCCCGCCGGGCGGAGCGGCGGCCCTCGGCGATGTACCACGCCGTGAGCGTCCGCTCCTTGCCGAGTTCGTCGGACATCGCGCCGACGGACTGCACCAGCTCGGCGATCTGGGTGAGCCGGCGGTACTCGGCGCTGGTGGCGATCGAGTTGGCCAGCTGGACGCCGGCGAGGAGCACGCCGACGACGGTCGGGATGAGGATCAGCGCGACCAGCCTGGTGCGCACGCGCCAGTTCCCCAGCCGGAACCGGCCGCCTGTGTACTCCTCCGGCCTGGTGTGCCTGGGGTTATCGGTCCTCACTGACTCTCGCAACCTCTCGCCGTACGTGCTCGAAAAATCTGACACGCTTGGGGCGCATGGGATTTGTGCGGGCTGGGTAATTGGAACACAACCCGTACCAGATCAGCCAACCGGACATATCCCACCAAATGCGACCAGACGTGCCGTTTGGGTCGCATATCACCGCGCGTCTTCTTGGGCGTCTCTTCAGGCGGGCCGGAACGAGTCCCGCTCCACCGGCGCCGCGTGCTTGACCATCAGGTGACGGGTCACCGCGTACTCCTGCACCGCCTCCTGGCTCATGTCCTTGCCGAACCCGCTGCCCTTGACCCCGCCGTGCGGAGCCTCGCTGGCGATGGGCAGGTGGTCGTTCACCCACGTCACACCCACGTCGAGACGATGCGAGACCCGCATCGCCCGGGCGACGTCGCGCGACCACACCGAGGAGGCCAGGCCGTAGCGCGTGTCGTTGGCGAGCCGGACCGCCTCGTCCTCGCCGTCGAAGGGCAGGACCACGAGGACAGGACCGAAAAGTTCCCCTTGCACGATATCGCTGTTCTGATCCACCCCGGTCACCAACGTGGGCGGGTAGTAGAACCCGGGACCCTCGGCCGGCACGCCGCCCTGCAGCACCTTCCCGGCCGCACGCTGCACGAACCCGTGTACGCGATCACGGTGCGCGGCCGAGATGAGCGGCCCGATGTCGGTGGCCGGGTCCCAGGGGTCTCCGGTCACGATTTCGGCAAGAGTCGCCCGGATCGCCTCGACCGCCTCGTCGTGGACCCGCCGGTCGACGTACACGCGGGTGGCCGCAGTGCAGTCCTGCCCCGAGTTGTACGTCGCGCCCATCGCCACGCCGGCGGCCATGGCGCCGAGGTCGGCGTCGTCGAAGACCAGCGCGGGCGCCTTGCCGCCGAGCTCCAGGTGGACCCGCTTCAGCGTCCGGGCCGCGCCGGTCATGACGGCCCGGCCGGTCTCGGTGGAGCCCGTGACGCTCACCATGTCCACGCCCGGGTCGGTGACCAGCGCCTCGCCCACCTCGGCGTCGCCCGTGACGACCTGCAGCAGGCCGCGGGGCGCGCCCGCCTCGGCGAACAGCTCCGCCAGGCGCAGCGTGGTGCGCGGCGTCTGCGGGGCCGGCTTGATCACCACGGCGTTGCCCGCGGCGATGGCCGGCCCCAGCTTCCAGATCGCCATGACCAGCGGGAAGTTCCACGGGGCGATCGAGCCGACCACCCCGACGGGCCGGCGCACCATGATCGAGGTGTAGCCGCGGCTGAACACCCCGGCGCCCGTGCCCTCCAGCGAGCGCGCCGCGCCCGCGAAGAAGCGCAGGTTGTCGACGGCGAACGGCAGCTCGCCGTCGCGCACGACGGCGGCCGGCTTGCCGGTGTCCTCCACCTCCAGCCGGGTCAGCTCGTCACTGTCGGCCTCGACCAGGTCGGCGACGCGCAGCAGCAGCCGCGCGCGCTCGCCCGGGGTCGCCTCCGCCCACTCGGCGAAGGCGGCGCGGGCGGTGGCGACGGCCGCCGCCACGTTCTCGACGGGGGTGTCCGGGACGCGGTCCGTCAGGTCGCCGGTCGCCGGGTTGATCAGTTCACGCATGGTTCTCGCTCCTGGCCGGCTCTCGCCGGCCCGCTCGTCGTTGCCGGCCCGGCTATTCCTGGCCGAGCCGCTCGATGAGGTCGGCCGCCTTGCGCAGGCCGTCGCGGCCGCGGATCTCCTCGCCCGCCGCCGCCAGCCGGGCGCGCAGCCCGGTGTCGCCGAGCAGGCGCTCGACGGCGCCCGTCAGCTCCTCGTCCGTGAAGGCGTAGGTGGACAGCCGGACGCCGTAGCCCAGCTCGTGGACGCGCTGGGCGTTGTCGTACTGGTCCCAGAACAGCGGCAGGAGGATCATCGGCTTGCCGAAGTGCGCGGCCTCGGTGGTGGTGTTGTTGCCGCCGTGGGTGATGACCAGGTCGCAGAGCGGGATGATCTTCGTCTGCGGGAGGAACTCGGCGCCCCACATGTTGTCGGCGAGCTTGATCTCCTCGTGCAGGGGGCCCTTGGAGACGATGTACTGGTGCGGGGTGGTGGCCAGCACGTCGATCACCCGCTGCATCAGCTCCACGTCGGAGGAGCCGAGCGAGCCGAGCGAGAAGTAGACCAGCGCGCCCTCGCCCCGCTGGAAGGGCAGCTCGAACGGCTCGTCGGTCTCGCGGACGGACGAGTCGAGCCGGTGCCACGTGGGGCCGAGCGGGCGCTCGGCGGTGTAGTCGAGGATCTCCGGGTAGACGTAGAGGTTCAGGTCGCCCTGGTGGATGAAGTCGAGGTCGGGCAGCGGCTCGGTGCCCTGCTCGACGCACCACTCGTTGAAGGCGGTCCACAGCTCGCGGTGGGTGCGGTCGTACTCGGCGCGGAAGGCGTCCCACTCGCCGCGGTCGTCGGCGGGCAGGCCGGAGAAGACCGGCGCGACGTTCTCGCCGCGGACCTCCAGCGGGTTGCAGGAGACGATCCGGACGAACTTGCGGCCCGCGGTGAGCAGGGCCGGGAACGTGATGACGTTGTCCTCGACGATGACGTCCGGCTGGACCCGCTCGATGATCGCCTTGAGCTGCGGCTCGCAGTACTTCACGCCGTCGATGAGCGAGTCCCAGATCGGCTTGGTGACCGTCTCGAGCTGCTCCAGCGTGCTCTTGCGGTACTCGGGCGCGGTCTCGCGGATGAAGTCCTTCCAGAACTGTCCCGGATCCTGCTCCTCCTCGGCCGGCGGCGCGAGGTCGACCAGGTCCTCCTCGAAGCCGAGGGCCTCCAGCTTGCCCTTCCAGGACGCCTCGGCGGCGAAGACGACGCGGTGGCCGCGACGACGGAGGATGTCGCCGATGCCGATGGAGTTGTTGGTCGGCCCGTAGGCGCTTTCTGGCATGAACAGGATCGTGAGAGACATCACGCTACTCCGGAGGGGGCGAACTAGTTGAACGTGAATTCAAATACTCATCTAGCGTAAAGGTCAACTTCAAGGCACTATGGTCACGGCTTCCTGAACGGGGGCCGAACAGCTCGGGGGAACGAGGTGGTGAGCATGGCCCAGCGCAAGAGCCGCACCGACCGGCGCATCGACCTGATCGAGGCGGCGCGCCGCGCCATCATCCGCCACGGCATCGACGGCGTCCAGCTCTCCCATGTCGCCGAGGAGGCGGGCCTGACCTCGGGCGCGGTGCTCTACCACTATCCCGACCTCAGCGAGCTGCTCGTCGAGGCCCAGCACGCCGGCATGGAGCGCTTCTACGAGCAGCGGCTGCGCCAGCTCGCCACCGTGACCGACCCGGTCAGCAAGCTCGTCATGACGATCCGCTCCGGGCTGCCCACCGGGCCGCTCGACCCCGACGTGCGGCTGCTCAACGAGCTCGGCGGCGCCGCCGGGCGCAACCGCGTCTACGGGGTGCTGCTCACCTCGCTGTACGACCGCCAGGTGTCGATGTACCAGTCGATCCTCGACACGGGCGCGGCGCTCGGCGTGTTCCGGCTGAGCGGCGACTCGCAGTCGCTGGCCCGCAACCTGGTGGCGCTGGAGGACGCCTACGGTTACCGCATCACGGCCCGGCACCCGGTGATCGGGCCCGAGGAGGCGGCCGAGCTGATCCTGTCCTACGCGCGCACGGCGACGGGCAACGACCTCGTCGCCTGAGCCGCGCGCGGGCGGGCCGTTCCCGGCGGGGCCGGTCATGACGGGACGGGGATGACGACGGCGTCGCGGGGGTCCCAGGTGAGGCGCACCTTCGCGCCCGGCCGTACGGCGCTCGCGCCCTGCACGGCCACCAGCACCGGTTTGGCGTGGCCCGGCACGTCCACCGACAGGTGGGAGACGCCCCCGTAGAAGCTGACGTCCAGCACGGCGCCCTCCAGCCCCTCGGCGGGCCCCTCCGCGCCTTCCTGGAGCTCCTCCGGCGCCGCGGCGGGCTCGGCGTCCGGGCCCGCGGCCTCCTCGGGGACCTCGCGCAGCGCGATCTTCTCCGGCCGCACGCACAGCAGCGCGCCGGCGCCCTCCTCCAGCCCGTCGAGCGGGGTCCCGGCCAGCTCGCCCAGGTCGCCCGCGTCCAGCCCGGCCGCGCTGACCTTGCCCTCGAAGGTGTTGTTGGCGCCGACGAAGCCCGCGACGAACGGGCTGCGCGGACGCTCGTAGAGGGCGACCGGCTCATCCACCTGGCGGACGCTGCCGCTGTCGAAGACCGCGATCCGGTCGGCCAGCGACATGGCCTCCTCCTGGTCGTGCGTGACGACCACGAAGGTGATGCCGACCTCGTTCTGCAGCCGCTTCAGCTCCAGTTGCATGTCGGCGCGGACCTTCTTGTCCAGCGCCGACAGCGGCTCGTCGAGCAGCAGCAGGCGAGGCCGCTTGACGATGGAGCGGGCCAGCGCCACGCGCTGGCGCTGGCCGCCGGACAGCTGCGCGGGCCTGCGGTCGCCGTGCGCCGACAGACCCACGGTCTCCAGCACCTCGCCGACGCGCCGCCGGATCTCCTCCCGGGGCAGCTTCTCGCGCTCCAGCCCGTACGCCACGTTCCTGGCCACGGTCATGTGCGGGAACAGCGCGTACGACTGGAACATGAGGCTGATCGGCCGGCGGTTCGGCGGCAGCGCGAGCAGGTCGTCGCCGTCGAGCGTCACCGTGCCGGAGTCGGGCGTCTCGAACCCCGCGATGATGCGCAGCAGCGTCGTCTTGCCGCAGCCGGACGGGCCCAGCAGGGCGAAGAACTCGCCCTGCCCGATCTCCAGGGAGACCCCGTCGAGCGCGGTGACCTGGCCGAAAGTGCGGGTGATGCCGTCAATCTTGAGCACGTGCTTCGCCGATCTTGGTCATGCGCTGGCCCGCGATCACCGCGGTGAAGCTCACCAGCAGGAGGATCGCGCCGAGCGCGTTGATCTCGGGGGTCACCCCGAACCGGATCATCGAGTAGATGACGATCGGCAGCGTCTGCTGGAGGTTGCCGATCGTGAAGAAGGCGATCACGAACTCGTCGAGCGACAGCGTGAACGCCAGCATCGCGCCCGCCAGGATGCCCGGGGCGAGCTGCGGGAGGGTGACCTTCATGAAGGTGGTGACCGGTCCCGCGCCGAGGTCGCGCGAGGCCTCCTCCAGCGAGGTGTCGGTGTTGGCCAGCCGGGTGCGGACCACGGCCGCCACGAACGCCATCGCGAACACGCCGTGCGCGAGGACGACCGAGTACAGGCCGAGCGTGAGTTGAATCAGACCGTAGAACAGCAGCAGGCCGATCGCGAGCACGAGGTCGGGCAGCACCGCCGGCATCAGCGCGATCGCGTCGAGCGCGCGCGAGCGGGTGTGGCGGGCCAGGCCGACGGCCAGCAGCGTGCCGAGCACCGTGGCGATCACGGTCGAGCCCGCCGCGACGATCAGCGTGTTCACCAGGCCGTCGATGACCCGCTGGTCCTGGGCCAGCACGCCGTACCACTTCAGGCTGAAGCCCTCGTAGGTGTAGGCCGACTTGCCGGAGTTGAACGACATCGCGACGACCACGGCGATCGGCGCGTACAGGAAGACGATCGTCACCCAGAACGGGACGTACAGCAGCTTCGACCTACGCACGGCGGGCCGCCCATGCCTGCGCGAGGAGCAGCACGACCAGCACGGCGACGAGCGCGAGCGCCAGCGCGGAGCCGAACGGCCAGTCCCGGGCCTTGAGGAACTCCGTGCGGATCAGGTTGCCCACCATGACCGACTTGCCGCCGCCCAGCATCTCCGGGATGACGAAGTTGCCGAAGCTCGGCACGAACACGAACAGGCTGCCGGTCAGCACCCCGGGCACGGTCAGCGGCAGCGTGACCTTGCGGAAGGTGGTGAACCCGGACGCGCCGAGGTTCGCCGACGCCTCCCGCAGCTGCGGGTCGAGCTTCTCGATGGCCGCGTAGAGCGGCAGCACCATCAGCGGCAGGTACGAGTAGACCAGCCCGGTGACGATGGCGCCCTGGTTGTAGAGCAGCTCGAACGGGCCGAGGCCGAGGCTCTTCAGCGCCGAGTTGATCAGGCCGGGACCGTTGAGCAGGATGATCCAGGCGTACATGCGGATGATGAAGTTCGTCCAGAACGGGAGCACGATCGCGACGAGCGCGACCGTCTTCCACTTCCGGGGCAGCCGGGCGATCAGGTACGCCGTGGGATAGCCGAGCGCGAGCGCGATCACCGTGGTCAGCGCCGCGATCTGCAGGGACTCGCCGAGCACCCGCAGGTAGAGCGGGTCCAGCAGGCGGGAGAAGTTCTCGGTGGTGTACTCGTAGACGACCCCGCCGAAGCGGCCGCGCTGGAAGAACACGTAGCTCAGCACCAGCGCCAGCGGCACCAGCAGCAGCACGACGAGATAGGCGAGGCCGGGGGTCAGGAAGACGAACGCGCCCAGCCGGCGCCGCACCCTCAGGGCGGTCGCCGGCCGGGTCCTAGCCGGGGACATCACAACGTCACTGCGCCGCGACCTCGGTCGACAGGCGCGTGAACTTGGTCGACGCCTGCCCCAGGTCGATGATCGACTCGCCGTTGAGGAGCTCGGCGGGCTTGATGCCGAGCAGCGAGCCCTTGGGCGGGCTCACCCGGTCCATGGCCGCCTTGTTGGGCACCTTGTAGTTGATGTTCTCCGCCGCCCAGCTGTGGATCTCGGGGTCGAGGATGTAGTTGATGAAGGCGTGCGCGGCCTCCTTGTTCTTGGAGGACTTCATGATCACCATGGTGTCCACCCAGAGGTCGCTGCCCTCCTTCGGCACGACGAACTTGATGTTCTGCTTCTCGTTGGTCGTGGGGCACCAGCCGTCCCACGCCTCGACCATGACGGCCTCGCCGCTCGTCAGCTTGTCGCCGAAGGTGGTGTCGTCGTACCCGAGCAGGTGCGGCTTGGCCTTGAGCAGCAGCTCCTTGGCCTTGTTGATCTCGTCGTCCTTGTCGGTGTTGACCGAGTAGCCGAGCGCCTTGAGGGCGGGCAGGGCCAGCCAGCGCTCGGTGGTCATCATGGTGACCTTCTTGTCGGCCCAGGCCGGCGGGTTCAGGATGTCGTTCCAGCTCTTCGGCTCGGCCTTGACCAGGTCGCTGCGGTAGCAGATGCCGGTGGTGCCCCAGGTGTAGGGCACGGAGTACTTGTTGCCCTTGTCGTAGGAGAGCTGGGTGGCCTCGGGGTAGAGGTTCGACAGGTTGGGGATCAGCTCGGGGTGGATCGGCTCCAGCAGGCCCTGCTCGTTGAGCGCCTGGGCGTACTGGCCCGACACGAACGCCACGTCGATGCCGCTGTCGCCGCCGGCGGTGAGCTTGGTCATCGCCTCCTCGTTGGTGGCGTGCAGGGCGATCTTCATGTCCTGGACCTTGAGTTTCGCCTTGACCTTCTCGGGCAGCTCCTTCGGGGTGTACCCGTCCCACACCGTGACGCTGATCGACTGCTTGCTCAGGTCCGCGTTGGGGTTGAGCTGGTCGGCCTCGGCTTTCGGAGCCGAACCCGCGCCGCTGCTCGACGACTCACCACCGCACGCCGCCACGGCGAGCGCGAGGCCGGCCACCGCTACGACGGCCGGAAGACGACGGGTGAACCGGAATCGGGACAAGGCCGCTACTCCTTCTGATGACGAGGGACGAGGGGTCGCGCGACCAACGGACACGGCAGACCAGAGCAGGAGTGTTGCAGCAGAAATCAACATGAGCAAGACTTTTCCGGACATTGCCACCTGGAAGTTTGGTCATGCTGTTGAATCCCGATTCAATATGGGACCGGTTGATCTCCGTCGGTGAGAATCCCCTCACCCAGCGGGACCGCGGCCTCACAGCTGCGTTCGTCGCGTCGTTGGCGGACGTCGTGCCCGCACCTTTCGCCGTGCGCCGGCTCGGCCCGCTGCCCAGCCTCTCGCACGGCGAAGCCGCCGCCGACACCGGGGTCCCGGCTGAACGCGACTTCGGAGAGCACGTCGATCAGACAAACTATTCGGTGGTGGTGAGTGATCGGGTCGTCGTCAAGTGGCTGACACCCCCGGCCCCGCTGCCGCATCCGGCCCCTGACGTCCTCGCACACCTGGCCGCGAGCGGTTTTCAGGAGATCGCGCCGCCGTACGCCGCCCTGACTTTGCGCGAAAAGTCGGGCGCGGGGAGTGCCGCGGGCGAGCGAGAGGTGCTGCTGGCCCTCGTGACGGGCTACCTGCCGGAGGCTCGCGACGGGTGGGAGTGGTGCGTGGACGAGGCCGAGGCCGGACGCACCTCGTTCGCGCGGGACCTCGGCCGCCTGACCGCCGACCTGCACGTGGCCCTGTCCACCTTCCGCCCGCCCCCGTCCCCCTTCCGCCCGCCCGGGGCTGGCCCCGCTGGCACGGCCGCCCCCGATCTCGCCGGTACGGCCGCCCCGGATCTCGCCGGTACGGCCGCCCCGCACGACGCGGGCGGGGACCCGGGCCGGTACGGGGCGCGCGCCGAGCAGGCGCTCCGGGAGGCGCTGGCGCTGACCGACGGGGAGGACGGCGCGTGGCTGGCGGCCCGGGAGGCCGCCCTGCGCCGGGAGCTGGAGCCCCTGCATCGGCCCGCCGGGCCCACGCCGCTGATCCGCATCCACGGCGACCTGCACGTGGGTCAGCTCCTCCGGTGGCGCGAGGGCTACGCGGTGATCGACTTCGACGGCAACCCGACCGTGACCGGCGCCGAGCCGTACCAGCCGGCCGCCCGGGACGTCGCCCAGCTCGCCACGAGCCTCGAACACGTCGCCCAGGTGGCCGTCAGGAGACGCGGCACGCCGCCGGAGCACGCCGCCCGCTGGGCCCGCGAGACCCGCGAGGCCATGCTGTCGGCCTACCGCCACCGCCTGGCCGGACGCGGGCGGCCCGACCTGCTGGACGAGGCGCTGCTGCGGCCGTTCGAGGTCGAGCAGGAGTGCCGTGAGCTCGTGTACGCGGCCCGCCACCTGCCCCGCTGGCGCTACGCCCCCATGGGCGTCCTGCGCACCTGGTACCCCTGATCCCGGCGAAACCCTCTCGTCGCCCTCGCAGAACACCGCCGCGCCTGCCGCGCGGCACCGAGCACCACCTGGAGAATCCGTTGAATCCCGAGCTGTTCCTGGCCGATCTGGAGGCCAAGCCCGACGCCCTGGAGGCGCTGGCCGGCGACCCGGCCGCCGCCGACCCGTTCGAGGGCCTGCCGGCGGGCGTCGAGCGGGTGCTGTTCCTCGGCATGGGCAGCTCCCGCTACGCGGCCGGCGTGGCCGCCCTCCGGCTGCGCGCCGCGGGGATCGACGCCTACGCCGACTACGCCTCCGCCGCCGCCACGTACCCCGCGAACCCCGGCACGCTCGTGGTCCCCATCTCCGCCACGGGCGGCAGCCGCGAGACCCTGGACGCGCTCGCCCGCTACGCCGGCACGAAGGCGTTCGTCCTGGCCCTCACCAACGCCCCCGGATCCGCCGTCACCGAGGGCGCCGACCTGGTGGTGCCGATGCGGGCGGGCGAGGAGCGCGGCGGCGTCTCGTGCCGCACGTTCCAGCACACGCTGGCGCTCCTGCTCGCCCTGGAGTCCCGGCTCACGGGCACGGCCCGCGACCTGCCGGCCCTGCTCCGGCGGACCGCCGAGGCCACGGCCGACCTGCTGGACCGCAGGAAGGAGTGGCTGCCCATGGCGCTGGAGCTGCTGGACGGGCCGCACGGCGTCTACGCCGTCGCGCCCGCCGAGCGGCTCTCGTCGGCGGAGCAGTCGGCGCTGATGGTCCGCGAGGGCCCGCGCCGCCAGGCCGACGCCTGCGAGACGGGCGACTGGGCGCACGTGGACGTGTACCTGACCAAGACGCTCGACTACCGCGCCCTGCTGTTCCCCGGGTCCCGCTACGACGAGCAGGCCACGGACTGGGTGCGGCAGCGCGGCTCGACGGTGCTCGCGGTGGGCGGCGACGTGCCGGGGGCCGCGGCGTCGATCCGCTACCGGTACGACGACGACCCCGAGGTGGCGCTGCTGACGGAGACGCTGGTGGCCGAGCTGGTCGCCGCCCACTGGTGGGCCGCAGCCTCCCCGCTGACGGCACCCTGACCGTACGGTGTACCGTACGAAAGGTGACGACCGAGTACTTCGGCAAGGGCGACCCCGCTCGCAGCCTCGCGCTGCTCTGGCGCACCAGCGAGCGGGCGAGCCGCAAGGGCAAGCCCGACCTGAGCGTGGACCGGATCGTGCGCGCCGCCATCGAGGTGGCCGACGCCGAGGGGCTCCAGGCGCTGTCCATGCGCCGCGTGGCCGAGCGGCTCGGCGTCGGCACGATGTCGCTCTACACGTACGTGCCGGGCAAGCCGGAGCTGTTCGACGTCATGCTCGACACCGTGTACGGCGAGACGGACCGCTCCGAGGACGTGCCCGGCGGGTGGCGGGGGCGGCTTGAGCACGTCGTCCGCGAGAACTGGGCCCTCTACCTGCGCCACCCCTGGCTGTCCCAGGTGGCGGCCAGCCGCCCCGTGCTCGGCCCCAACGGCACCGCCAAGTACGACTACGAGCTGCGCGCCGTGGACGGCATCGGCCTGACCGACGTCGAGATGGACGCGGTCGTCACGCTGGTGACCGGGTTCGTCCACGGCACGGCCCGGGGCGCGGTGGAGGCGTCGCAGGCCGAGCGCGAGACCGGCATGACGGACGAGCAGTGGTGGGCGGCGCACGCGCCGTTCCTCAGCCGCATCGCCGATGTGAGCCGCTTCCCGACGGCCACGCGGGTGGGCGAGGCGGCGGGCGAGGCCATGGGCACGGCCTACAGCGCGGAGCGCGCCTTCGAGTTCGGCCTCCAGCGCCTCCTCGACGGCATCGAAGCCCTGATCACCCACCGCACCCCCTCCTGAGCACGCGCCGCTTCCTTGGTGCGCGACGCGGGCCCCTCAGCGCAACGCGGCCCCCTCCACAAGACCTCAACGCAACACGGAAGGAGCAGTGGCGGCCGACAGGACGATGCCGTCCTGGACGCCCAACCACCCCACCCAAAGACCTCAACGCAACACGGAAGGAGCAGTGGCGGCCGACAGGAGGATGCCGTCCTGTTCGCCGGTAGGCGGTCGGGTCCAGGTGAGCCCCGCCCCTCCCGACGCCACCACGTGCGACACCACCGTGCGCAGCAGCGCCTCGACGGGCGCGCCCGGCTGCTCCTCGCGCGCCTCCCGGTAGCGGTCGAGCACCCGGGCCAGGTCGATCATGACGGTGTTCTCGCCCTCCCCGGCGGAGGGACGTACGGTGATCAGCAGGACCCCCGTCTCCTCCTCGGCCTTCCAGGCGGTGACGCCGGCCGAGGGCGGGGAGCAGACGATCTCCTGGACGGCCTCGGCGAAGTGCCACCGGTCCATGCCGTCGACCATCCCGTCCAGCCAGGCGGCGCTCAGGTGGAGCACGCCCGGCCCCTCCACCGCCCCGCGTTCGGCCACGAGGTCGCGGACCGTGCCCTCCGGGTCGTGCAGGGCCTCCTCGCCGCGGGCGGCGAAGCCCTCGGCCAGCAGGGGCAGGGAGATCGCGCGGGGCGGGTCGGGGGTGACGACCACGGACTGGGAGAGCTCCAGGAGCACGGCGTCGCCTTCGTCGTGAAAGGCCCGCAGGCCCTCCGTGAACGCGATCCCGGTCTCCGGGTCGAGGACCGGGCCCCACGCGTGCTCAGGCGCCTTCTGCGGGCCTTCCGCGGCCCTTCCCTCGGCGGGCCGGTCGCGGCGCAGCCACCACGCGAGCGCGGCGGCCACGGCGAGGGCCGACACGGCGAGCGCGATCCACACCATGCGGTCTACTCCCCCCATCGGAGCCCTCCCGGGCTCCTCATCCGACAGGGCCTAGCAGCGTAGTGGCGATCGCGATCACCCCACCTCCTATTTCCCGAAATGTCGGGGTAACGGAGGCAAAGGGTGGTTTGCCGCGTCAGAAGCCGGTCACCAGCCCCGGTCAGGAGACCGGGCCGGCGAACCCACTCGGCGCGGAGCCGGTCAGGAGACCGGCGCGGCCCGGAGCCGTACGACGTGCTCGACCAGCGAGATCAGCGTCGCCTTCACCGACTCGCGGTTGCGCGCGTCCGTGCGGACGATCGGCACGTGCGCCGGCAGCGCCAGCGCCTCGCGCACCTCGTCCTCGGAGTGGAGGAACTGCCCGTCCCAGCCGTTGACGCCGACGACGAACGGCAGCTTCGCCTCCTCGAAGTAGTCGATGGCCGGGAAGCTGTCGGCCAGCCGGCGCGTGTCGAGGAGCACGACGGCGCCGATGGCGCCCCGCACGAGGTCGTCCCACATGAACCAGAACCGGTGCTGCCCGGGGGTGCCGAACAGGTACAGGATCAGGTCGCGGTCGAGCGACAGGCGGCCGAAGTCCATGGCCACGGTCGTCGTCTGCTTGTTGGGCGTCATGCCGAGGTCGTCGATGCCCGCGGACGCGTCGGTCATCACCGCTTCCGTGGTCAGCGGAAGGATCTCTGACACCGCCCCCACGAACGTCGTCTTGCCGACGCCGAACCCGCCCGCGACGACGATCTTCGTCGACGTGAGGCCGGGGCTAGAGCCTGCGAAGTCCACTGAGCACCCTTTCGAGCATGTTGAGGTCTGGCTGTCCCTGGCTGAGGCGCGGCTGGTGGAGGCGGACAAGCCCTTCATCGGACATGTCCGCCACGAGCACCCTCGCCACGCCCAGCGGGACCCGGAGGAGGGCCGAGATCTCGGCGACCGACCGGAACGTTCGGCAGAGCTGCATGATGGCCTCCTGCTCGGGAGTCAGCAAGGCCATCTCGTCGTCCGGTATGGACATGGACGAGATCAGCGTCTCCATCGCAAGGTGGTAACGCGGCTCCGAACGGCCGCCGGTCACCGCGTACGGACGGAACAGGGGCTCGTCGTCCCCCGTGCCGTCAGTGCCGTACACGGCCCTCTCCCATGAGTGTCATTGCCTCACCGTGTCCTGGCAGCCTGGAGCTCGGCGCGCAGGGCCGGCGTCAGCGCCTGCCCGGCCCGGTCGACGAGCAGCGTCATCTGGTAGGCCACCAGACCCATGTCGCAGTCGGGCGCGGCCAGCACGGTGATCACCGAGCCGTCGCTGATCGCCATCACGATGAGCAGGCCGCGCTGCATCTCGACGACCGTCTGCGTCACGGAGCCGCCCTCGAACACGCGGGACGCGCCCACGGTGAGGCTCAGCAGTCCGGCGGAGACCGCGGCGAGCTGGTCGGCCCGGTCGGGCGGGAAGCCCTCGGAGCTCGCCAGGCAGAGACCATCGGCCGAGACGACGACCGCGTGCGCGACACCGGGGGTGTTGCGCACGAAGTCCGTGATCAGCCAGTCGAACCGATGCGCCTCGTGGCTCAGCGTTGTCACGCGTCCTCCCTGGAAAGACGCTCGCTCACTCTTGTTCCTCCTGTTCGCGTACTTCCGCCCGTCCCCGTCGCACTCCCTGCTGGAAGCTGGCCATCCGGCTGCGCATCCGGTCAGCCGAGACCGGCGGCACCGGCGCCTGCCGCTGCTGCCGCTGGGGCTGCGCGGCCTGCGAACCGGCCGTACCCGGGACCAGGTTGGCCTTGGGGGTGCGTTTGGGCAACCCGGCGGCGGTGATGCCGCCGAGGCTGGGGTCGCTGGCCGCGGCCGCCGCACGCCATCCGGCGTCCGCGGCCGTTCGCCACGCTTCCTCCCCAGAGACTACGGCTTGCGATGGGTTGTGCTCATCTCGGCCGGGCGCGGGGGACGCCTGTTCCGCGGGCGGACGGCGGAACCAGGCCGACTCCACCGACGCGAAGATCGGCAGGTACTCCTCCTGGTCCTTGTCCATCGGCGAGACGTCCACCGAGGGCGGGGACTCCGGCCTGCGCACGTCGGCGGTGCTGTAACCCGAGGTGGCGGGCGGCGGATTCTGGAACGCGCCATTACCACTTGCCGGGGCTGGGAGGCCCTCACGGCTGGGGAAGCCCTCGCGGCTCGGGAAAGCGTCGCGGCTGGGGAAGCCCTCACGGCTCGGGAACTCGTCGCGGCTCGGGAAGGCGTCCCTGCGCGGCAGGGCTTCCCGCCGCGGCGGGTTCTCCCTGCGGGGCGGGCCTTCGACGCCCGGGGCCGACGGGAAGCCGCCGGTGTCGAACGAGGGGGGCTGGCGCAGCGCGCCGCCGTCGGTGTCGGCGGTGAACGGGACGCCGGGGCGCCCCGTTCCGTTGCCGCCGGTGCCGAAGGAGTCGAGGTTGCCGAACGAGCGGAAGGTGCCGTTCTGCCCCGGAGCGCTCTGCCGACTGCCGTTCGGGCCGGGCCCGCCCACGCCGCTGCCCGCCAGCGCGGGACCGCCGAGACCGGGGCCGCCGACGCCGGGGGTGGTCAGGCCGGAGCCGCCGAAGCCGGGGCCGCGCGGCGCGGCGCTGGCGCCGGCCGCCTGCTCGCCGCCGAAGGCGGGACGCTGCGGCAGCGGCTGCTGGGTGCCGTCGGGGATGAGCGCCGGCGGCAGCAGCACCATGGCGATCAGGCCGTTGCCGTCGCCCTTGCGGAGCTGGACGCGGATGCCGTGGCGCAGGGCCAGGCGGCCGACCACGAACAGGCCCATGCGCCGCGAGACCGACACGTCCACGACGGGCGGCTCGGCGAGGCGGCGGTTGGCCTCCGCCAGCTCCTCCTCGGTCATGCTGATGCCGGAGTCGGTCACCGACAGCAGGGCCCCGCCGCCCTCGATGAGGCTGCTGGTCACGGAGACCTGGGCGTTGCTCGGGGAGAACTGCAGGGCGTTCTCGACCAGCTCGGCCACGAGGTGGACGAGGTCGTTGGCGGCGCTGCCGACCACCGCGGTGGCGCGGTGGACCTTCACCTGGACGCGCTCGTACCCCTCGACCTCGGAGAGCGCGGCGCGCACGACGTCCACGAGCTTGGCCGGCTGGCTGCGCCGCCGGGAGGGCTCGTGGCCGGCGAGGACCAGCAGGTTCTCGGAGTTGCGGCGCATGCGGGTGGCCAGGTGGTCGAGCTTGAACAGGTCGGCGAGGCGGGCGCCGTCCTGCTCGCCCTTCTCCAGGCCGTCGATGAGCGAGATCTGCCGCTCGACCAGCGTCTGGGTGCGGCGCGAGAGGTTGACGAACATCGAGCTGATGTTGCCGCGCAGCTCGGCCTCCTCGCCCGCCAGCCGGACGGCCTGCCGGTGGACCTGGTCGAAGGCCTTGGCCACCTCGCCGATCTCGTCGTTGCCCTCGACGTCGATCGGCCGGATCTCGGGCACCACGTCGCCGTTGAGGCGGAGCTTGCGCACCACGTCCGGCAGGCGGAAGCCGGCGATCTCCAGGGCCTCGGTGCGCAGGCGGCGCAGCGGGCTGACCATGGAGCGGGCGATGGCGACGGTGAGCAGCGCCACGAGCAGCAGCAGCGCGAGGATCAGGACACCGGCGATGACGGCGTTGCGGATCTCGGCGTCGCGCAGCTCGGTGCCGCGCAGGGCCACCTTCTTGCTGATCTCCTCCTCCACCGAGTGGAGGGCGTCGATCGTGGCGGCGTTGTCGTTGAACCACTGGTCGGTGGCCGAGATCTTGCGGGGGTCGGTGGAGGCGAGCAGGTTCTGCCGGATGCGGACGCCGGGCGCCTTGCCGCTGGCCAGCGTGACGGCGCGGGACTTGATCAGCTCGGTGTTGTAGTACTCGGGCCGGGTCAGCGCCTTCTGGAGCCGGATGGCGACCTGCGGGCCGGCCTCCTGACCGACGGTGGCCATGTCGGAGCGCTGGGCGGCGTTGGAGGCGATGAAGCGCTCGACCTCCTTGGAGTCCATGCTGCCGGGCTGGTAGAAGCCCTTGATGAGCTGGATCCGCTGGCGGGAGATCTCCTCCTTGGCCCGGGCGAGCGCGCCCAGGGCGCGGAACTGGCCGATGATCTGCGAGTCGTCGCTGAGCAGGCTCAGCTCGTCGTGCAGGCGCAGCATCGTGTCGAGCAGGGTGTTGTAGCGGGAGGTGTCGCGCTGGCCCTCGGTCCGGGTCCGGGTGAGCTGCTTGACGTCGAGGCGGGCCCGCCGGACGACGTCGAGGACGCGCACGCCGTACGAGTCGTCCATGGCGTCCATGTCAGCCTGCACCGTGGAGACGAGCTTGTCGACGGCGTCCTTGCGCTCGGCGTACGGCTTGACGAGCTTCTTGCGCTGGGCGTTGGAGACGGCCATCCAGCCGCCCGTGTCACGCTCCATGCCCAGCGCCTGGACGAGGTCGCGGATGTGTCCCGCGTCCTCGGCGGCCCGGATGGTGCGCTCGTAGTCGTTGATGCTCTGGATCGACCCGACCACGCGGGCGCCCCCCAGCGCCACGCAGACGACGGTGGGAACCAGGATGAGGGCGGTCAGACGCCATCTCACGCGCCAGTTGCGCAGTCCGATCCGGGGCGACAGGGATCGCCTGTCGCGCGCCCGGCCGGCGGCCTGGCCGCTGTCGGAGTTCCCCGTAGTCACTGCTTCCGCTACCCCTCAATCAATCCCGTGGTCCACGGGCTCTAGGACGTCCACAAGGTATCCGCAGCGTGAGACTAAATACGCAAATCGGATGCAATCGTTACATATGTGACCCGTCCGTCGTGAGTGGTTTAGCGCAGTGCCGCCAGCACCTGATCGCGGACCTGGCCCCGCTGCGCGTCGTCACTGAGAGGACGTCCGGCGCGATCGACCACATAGAAGACGTCCACCGCCTCCGCGCCGAGAGTCTCCACGCGAGCAGCTCTCACGTCAAGACCGCACTCCCCGAACGCCCGTCCGATGCGCCACAGCAGTCCAGGCCTGTCATGGGCCCTGACTTCGACCACCGTGGCGGTCGCGGAGGCGTCGTCCACCAAGGTCACACGGGGTGGGGCGACCGGAACGCGAGGCGCCCTCATATACCGGTTCCGACGGGCCAGGCGTTGCTCGATGTCAAGACGGCCTGCAAGGACGAGCCGGAGGTCGGCTTCCAGCGTGGCCGGGTCCGGCGGCGAGCCGTACTCGGGAACGACGGAGAACTCGATCACCGCCGTGGATCCCGCGGAGGCCGCCGACGCCGACCGGACGATCATGCGGTGCGCGGCGAGCACGCCCGCTGCGCTCCACAGCAGCCCGATCCGGTCGGGGGCGACCACGGTGACCGCTCCTCCGTTGACGCGCACGGCGCCGCCCCCGTGCCGGGCCAGGGCGGCCTGCTCGGCCGACAGGGAGGGCGCCCTGGGCGGCGGTGCGCCCGACAGGACGGAGCGGACCCGGCGTACGAGATCGGCGACCAGGCCCGCCTTCCAGGCGTTCCAGGCGGCCGGTCCGGTGGCGTGGCCGTCGGCGACCGCCAGGGCCGCCAGCAGGTCCAGCACCTCACGGGAGCCGACCGTGCCCGCGACCTTCTCGATCGTCACGGGGTCGTCGAGGTCGCGCCGGGTCGCCGTCTCGGGCAGCAGGAGATGATGGCGCACCACCGTGGCCAGGATCTCCCCGTCCGCGGGGGGCAGGCCGATGCGGGCGGCGATGTCGCGTACCACGACCTCCCCCGTGGCCGAGTGGTCGCCGGGCCAGCCCTTGCCGATGTCGTGCAGCAGCGCCGCGATCAGCAGCAGGTCGGGCCGCGACACCTCGCGCGTGTGACTGGCGGCGTTCGCCGCGGCCTCGATGAGGTGCCGGTCGACGGTGAAGCGGTGGATGGGGTTGCGCTGGGGGCGGTGGCGCACGCGTTCCCAGTCAGGAAGAATCTTGACAAGGATGCCGGCCTGGTCGAGCTCCTCCCAGACGGGCACGGCCGCCCGGCCGGCCCCCAGGATCGACACCAGCGCGTCGCGGGCGTCGTCCGGCCACGGCACCGGCAGCGGAGGCGACTGAGCTGCGAGGACGGACATCGTCGCGGGCGCCAGCGGCAGCCCGGAGTCGGCCGCCGCGGCGGCGGCGCGCAGCACCAGCAGCGGGTCCTTGCGGGGGTCGGCGCCCCGGGCCAGCACCACCTCGCCGCCGTGCTCGACGACGCCGTCGGCCAGCGGCCGGCGCCCTCTCGGGGCCGGTCCTGACACCAGCCTGTCAACCGTGCGCCAGGTCACGTCGAACGCGTGGGAGATCGTCCGGCCGGCCTCCGCGAGCCGGCGCATCAGCGCCTCGGCGTCGAGCAGGCCGAGCAGCCCGGCGACGGCCTCCTGCTCCTGCAGGACGAGCCGGTCGGCCCCCCGGGCGGTGACGACGTGCAGCGCGTGCCGCACGTCCAGGATGAACTCGTACGCCTCGCGGGCCCGCGGCCCCGGCGCCGAGGCCACCCAGGCGGCGGCCACGGCCTGCATGGCCTGGAGGTCGCGCAGGCCGCCGCGGCCGTCCTTGAGGTCGGGTTCGAGGAGGAAGGCGACCTCGCCGCTGGTCTGGGCCCGCTTGTCGGCCGCCTCGCGCAGCTCGCCGAGCCGGCGCCGGGAGTCGGCGCGCCACTCGGCGAGCACCGCCTCCCTGGCCTTCCGCGTCAGCTCCGGGTCTCCGGCCACGTGCCGGGCCTGGATGAGGCCGAGGACCGCCTTCAGGTCGTCGCGGGCGACCGCCACGGCCTCCTCGACGGTACGCACCGAGTGGTCGAGGCCGACGCCGGAGTCCCAGACGGGGTACCAGACACGGTCGGCGATCCTGCCGACGTCGTCCCGGCCTCCGTGCAGCAGCACCAGGTCGAGGTCGCTGCCCGGGGCCAGTTCGCCGCGTCCCAGGCTGCCGACGGCGACCAGGGAGACGCCGTCGCCGTCGCTCGCCGTGCGGAAGAGGTCCTTCAGCCAGCGGTCCGTGTCCGCGGCCCGCTCCTTGCGCGCCGCGGCGTACGAGCGAGCTTCTCCCCTCAAGACGTCCTCTCTTCGGGCTCCGTCCGGACGCCCTCGTCTCGCTTGCCGATCTGCCGTGACTTGCCGGTCCGGCGCGCCTTGCCGGTTCGCTGTGACCCGCCGGTCCGGTGTGACCCGCCGGTCCGGCGCGGGCTCTCGCGTCCGCGCCGGACCCGCGGTGGCGCCTACAGGGCGTCGGGGCCGCGCTCGCCGGTGCGGACGCGGATCACCGTGTCCACGGGCACCGACCAGACCTTGCCGTCGCCGATCTTCCCGGTCTGGGCCGCCTTGACGATGACGTCGATCACGTCGTCGGCGTCGTCCTCGTCCGCCAGCACCTCCAGCCGGACCTTCGGCACCAGGTCCACCTGGTACTCGGCGCCCCGGTAGACCTCGGTGTGGCCGCGCTGCCGGCCGTACCCGCTGGCCTCGCTGACCGTCATGCCCTTGATGCCGAACTGCTCCAGGGCGGCCTTCACGTCATCGAGCTTGAAGGGCTTGATGACCGCGGTGATGAGTCTCATGCGTCCACCTTCTTAGGCGCCGGGGTGACGGCGGGCCCGTTGGGGGATGCCACGCCGGAGGCGTGGACGGTGCCGAGGTCGTACCCGGTCTCGGCGTGGGTGGTGATGTCGATGCCGGTGACCTCTTCCTCGGCCGAGACCCGGAAGCCCATCACCTTGTCGATGATCTTGCCGACGACCCAGGTGACGATGAAGGAGTAGCCGCCGATGGCGACCGGGCCGAGCACCTGGAGGCCGAGCTGGGTCAGGCCCCCGCCGTAGAACAGGCCCTTGTTCTGCTGCTCCAGGAAGGGGTAGGCGGCCAGGAAGCCGAGGGAGACGGCGCCGATGACGCCGCCCACCAGGTGGACGCCGACCACGTCGAGGGAGTCGTCGACGTCGATCTTGTACTTCAGGCCGACGGCGAAGGCGCAGACCGCGCCGGCGATCAGGCCGATGAGCATCGCGGCCCAGGGGTCCACGAAGCCGCAGGCGGGGGTGATGGCGACCAGGCCGGCGACCGCGCCGGAGGCGACGCCGAGGCTGGTGGCGTGGCCGTCGCGCATCTTCTCGACGACGAGCCAGGCGCCGGCCGCGACGGCGGTGGCGATCTGGGTGTTCATGAACGCCAGGCCGGCCGTGCCGTCCACCGCCAGCTCGGAGCCGGCGTTGAAGCCGAACCAGCCGAACCACAGCAGACCGGCGCCGAGCAGCACCAGCGTGAGGTTGTGCGGGCGCATCGGCTCCTTGCGCCAGCCCTTGCGCTTGCCGAGGACGAGCGCGAGGGCGAGCGCGGCGGCGCCGGCGTTGATGTGGACGACCGTGCCGCCGGCGAAGTCCTCGATGCCGAGGGTGTTCAGCCAGCCGGTGCCCCAGACCCAGTGGGCGACGGGGAAGTACACGATCGTCGCCCAGATGAAGCTGAACAGCACCCAGGCGCCGAACTTCGCGCGGTCCGCGATCGCGCCGCTGATCAGGGCGACCGTGATGATGGCGAACGTCAGCTGGAAGGCCGAGAAGACCAGGCTGGGCATGCCCGTGCCGTCGCTCTTGGTGGCCGTGTCGACGAGGCTCTGCAGACCGACGTGGTCGAGGCCCCCGACGAACTGGTTCAGCCACGACATGGAATTGTCGCTGAACGCCAGCGAGTGCCCGTAGAGCACCCAGGCGATCGTCACGGTGATGATGGCGACGAACGACATCATCATCATGTTCAGGACGCTCTTGGCCCTGGTCATGCCCCCGTAGAAGAACGCGAGGCCCGGAGTCATCAGCAGTACCAGCGCGGTGGCCGTGAGCATCCAGGCAGTCGTGCCGCTATCGATCTTCACGACGCGACCCTCCTTACATATGACGTGTGGCCACAGCGTGTTCGTCCGCGGTTTCATGGCTCGACCAGGCGTGTTTCACGTTCGTGAATCTCGCCTCAGTGGTGTTTCGCGGTTGTTTCGGCCTTTTCACACCCGGCGTTCCGGACATGACGGGCACTAGACTTAGGTTTGCCTTACCTAAACGATCAAGGAACCCACATGCGTCTCCGCCTGGCCGCCGCGGCCCTGCTCCCCCTGCTCGCCCTCACCGCCTGCGGCGCCTCCACCCCATCCCAGGACTCCGGTCCGACGCGGACCGTCAAGCACGCCATGGGCGAGACGAAGGTCCCGGCGGAGCCCAAGCGGGTCGTGGTGCTCGACACCGACAAGCTCGACACGATGGTGTCGCTCGGCCTGACGCCGGTGGGCGCGGCGCAGGCGGCCGAGAGCCAGGCCTGGCCGAAGTACCTCGGCTCCGCCCTGTCGGCCACCAAGCCCGTGGGCACGCTCCAGCAGCTCAACCTCGAAGCCATCATGGCGCTGAAGCCGGACCTGATCCTCGGCACCAAGTTCCGCCAGGCCGCCTTCTACGACAAGCTCAGCAAGATCGCGCCCACGGTGTTCACCGAGAAGGTCGGCGTCACCTGGAAGCAGAACTTCCTGCTCGACGCCGAGGCCCTGGGCAAGAAGGAGCGGGCCGCCGAGCTGCTGTCGGCGTACGAGGCGCGGGCCAAGCAGGTCGGCGCCAAGTTCACCGCGCTGAAGGTGAGCATCGTGCGCTTCATGCCGACGGAGATCCGCATGTACGGTCCCGAGTCGTTCAGCGGCATCGTGGTCGGCGACGCGGGCATCCCGCGGCCCGAGACGCAGATGCTGACCGGTCAGGCCGACAAGCGCTTCGGCAAGCTCAGCCAGGAGAACATCGCCCAGGCCGACGCCGACGCCGTCTTCTACAGCGCGTACGGCGAGGCGGCCGCCAAGAGCCAGGCGGCGGTGACCGGCGGGCCCCTGTGGAAGAACCTCGCGGCCGTCAAGGCGGGGCACGCCTACAACGTGGACGACGAGATCTGGATGCTCGGCATCGGGGTCACGGCCGCCGGCAAGATCCTCGACGACCTCGACACCCGCCTGACCCCGCTCGTCTGAGCCTTTCCCGTCATCCCCGGGCCTTTCCCGGCACCCCTGGATCTGCGTGACCTGCTGCGGCCGGCCGGCCCGCGCGGGTCTCGGGGGACGCGCAGCCGCACCGGGTCGCCCGTCGCGACCCGGCCCGGACGCAGCACGCGGGCGTACGCGCCGGCGCACGGCTGGGGCGCCATGCCGAGCGCGGACGCCTGGTTGTGCTGCCGGCTGTCGCGGCGGGACCGGAACCGGGGCGGGGCGATCTTCGGTCCTTTCCGTCTGCCGCTCACGCTGGTGAAGAAGTTGCGGTAGGCCGCGCAGGCGTCGGCCAATGCCTGCTGCAACACCACCGCGGACACCTCGCCCAGCCAGGCGCGTTCGGAAGTCTGTTTGGCCTGCGTGATGACCCGCTTGGACAACTCACCGTCGCTGACGAACGGCAGCCCTCGGGAGTGCGCCGCCCGGCGTAACGCGAGGCGTCGTTGAACACCACCCGGGCGCACCCGAACGCGCGAGCCGGCGCGATCCGCCGACTCGGGGTCGGGTCCAACCGGAAGGAGTGCCGCAACCGCACGAGCTCATCCTTGCGGTGGAGTATGGCCGGGCACAGCGAAATCCGTACCGGCGAACTCCGGCCAGGCTCCCACTTCGCTGGATCGGCCGACGGAGCATCACCGCACGATCGTGCGTCAGTACATCGAGCTACGAGCGGCGGGTGCGGAGCTTCTGGCGGTTGCCGCAGCGGCTCATCGAGCACCAGCGGCGGGCGCCCGGGCGTGAGGTGTCGAGGAAGATCAGATAGCAGTTGCCCCCCGCGCACATGCGCACCCGCGCGGCCCGTGGGCCGCTGAACAGGTCGATGGCGTCCCGGGCCACGGCCGACAGGAACTGCGAGGCCGTCACGGGGTACGCCCAGCCGCGTTCCAGGCCCGCCCCGATCACCGGCACGGGCGGCGGCGCGGAGGCGGCGGCGTTCAGCACGCGCAGATCGTCCTCGCCCCCGCCGACCGGCAGGTCTGCCTCCTGGATCGGGCCCTCGGGCGGGCCCGCCTCCCGGATCGGGCCCTCGGGCGGGCCCGCCTCCCGGATCGGGTCCTCGGGCGGGTCCTCGATCGGGGCCGGGACCCCCGGGACGCCCTCGGCCCCGGCGGACCGCACGGCCAGCCGCCAGATCGCGGCCCGCAGCCTCCTGGCCGCCGTCAGGTCACCCCGCCCCACCGTCACCGGCCCCTCGATCCCGAGCCGCGTCAGGGGGACCCACGCCGCCAGGTCGGCGGGCTCGCGCAGCAGCTCCCACGGCTCCACGGCCCCGCTGAGCAGGAACTCCAGGCACAGCGTGCCCGCGTCGAACCTGAACCGCTGCCCGTCCCCGCCCGTCAGCAGCATCCCGCTTGCGTCTTCCACCAGGACACTGTAACACTTGACACCACTTAAACCGGTGTCACCTGACCGAAGGAGATCCCCCATGGACGAGCTGATCGCGCTGACCGAAAAGGCGTGGGAGGCCAACCGGAACGGCGACGCCGCCTTCTACGACCGCTTCCTCACCGAGGACGTCCACAGCGTCTCCCCCTGGGGCGTGGTGACCGACCGCGACACCATCCTCAAGGGCTTCGCCGAGAACCAGAACCCGTACACACGGACCGACCAGTCCGACCACAAGGTGATCATGCTGACCGAGGACAGCGCGATCCACACCAGCACCGTCGAGATCGACATGCTCGTGGGCGGCACCACCGAGCGGACCATGCGCGTCTACGCGACGACCTCCCTGGTGCGCCGGGACGGCGAGTGGAAGGCCGCGCACTTCCAGATCACCCCCGCCCCCGAGCACTGACCGATCCCGCCGCGGTCGCACGCTCGGACTCCCAGAAGGCCCGCAGGTGGGGCACCAGCTCGGCGGCCCGCTCCTCGGGGAAGAACAGCCGCCCGCCCTCGATCTCCACGACCTTCCTGACGCCGGGGATCGTGTCGCGCAGCCACCGCGCCCACCGCGTCTCGAAGAACACGTCGCCCGTGCCCCACACCACGAGCGCGGGCACGGCCAGCAGGGTGAGCGCCGGCTCGATGGCGATCATGTCCTTGGCGTCGATCGAGGTCAGCAGCCTTTCGAACGCCTCACCGCCGCCCGGCTTGCCGAGAATGGGCCGCAGGTACGCCTCGACGACCGCCGCCGGGTCGCCGATGCGCTCGTAGCTCTGGCCGTACGCGGTGGCCGAGAGCAGCTCCGGCTGATCGAGCACGACTCCGACGAGCCCGGCCAGCTCCCCGCGCTCGGCCAGCTCGACCGTCGGCCGGAACGCCGGGGGCGGCGTGTCGTCGTGGACGTCGCAGTTGGTGAGCGTGAGCGTGCGCAGCCGCGCGGGGTGGCGGACCGCGAGCTGCTGGGCGACGGCGCCGCCCGTGTCGTTGGCGACCAGGTCGACCGGGCCGAGCCCCAGCTCGGCGCAGAACTCCTCGATCGCGTCCGCGAGCGCCGGCAGCGACAGGTCCTCGCGGAGGTCGCTGCCGCCGTGCACGGGCAGGTCGGGCGCCACGCAGCGGCGCTCGCCGCGCAGCTCGGCGATGACGTGCCGCCACAGGTGCGAGCTGGTGCCCACCCCGTGCAGGAACAGCGCCACGGGCCCTTCGCCCTCGTCCACGTACGTCAGGCCGGCGATCTTGGCCATGGCGTCCTCCACTCCACCGGGGGCCTCAGGGGCCGCGAAACAGACCGACTGTCGGTCTGGAAAATAACCGACCGAGAGTCGGTATGTCTAGAGTGGGGGCATGAGTCTCAGGGCGCAGCGCGGCGTGGCCACGCGCGAGAAGGTGGTCGCCATCGCCCGCCGCCTGTTCGCCGAGCACGGCTACGAGGGCACCTCGATCGAGGCCGTGCTGCACGAGTCCGGCCTGAGCCGGGGCGCCCTCTACCACCACTACGCGGGCAAGGACGCGCTGTTCGAGGCGGTGCTGGAGGCCGTGGAGGCGGAGGTGGGCCGGGCGATCGTCGCCTCGGTGCGGGGCGTCGAGGATCCCCGTCAGGCCCTGGTGACGGGCTGCCTGGAGTGGATGCGGCTGGCGGGCGACCCGGTGGTGCGCCGCATCGTGCTGATCGACGCGCCCTCGGTGCTCGGCTGGGAGCGCTGGCGGGCCATGGAGGAGCGGTACGCGTTCGGGATGCTGAAGGCGGCGCTCCAGGCGGCCAGGGCGGTGCCGGAGGAGTTCACCGACCTGCACGCGCACATGCTGCTGGCCGCCATCAACGAGAGCGCGCTGCTGGTGGCGCGCGGCGGCGGCCCCGAGGCGGCCGAGGCCGCCCTGGAGGACTTCCTCCGCCGCGTCCTCGGCCCGACGCCCTGAACACCGGACAGGCCGGGCAGGGCCGAGGAGGCGGCGGACGGGTCAGGCGGCGGCGGTGGCCATGCGGCGCAGCCGCGCCAGCGCGTCGCGCTCGATGCGGCGGGCGCGGTCGCGGCCGATGCCGTAACGCTCGCCCACCTCGGTCAGCGTGTGCTCGCGCCCGTCGACCAGCCCGTAGCGCCAGCGCAGCATGTCGCGCGTGTCGCCCTCCAGGCCGGTCAGCCACTCGTCGAGCCGCTCGCGCTCCAGGATGTCGATGGCCTGCTGCTCCGGGTCGGCCCAGGTCTCGTCGGCGATCATGTCGCCCAGTTCGGTCTCGTCCTCGTCGCCCACGCCGAGCTGGAGCGACACCGGGTCGGAGGCCCAGCGGCGCAGTTCGCGCACCCGCTCGATGGGCAGCTCCAGGATCTCCGCGAGGTCGTCGTCGGTGGGCTCGACGTCGAACTCGGCCAGCATGTCGCGCCGCACCCGCATCAGCCGGGTCATCTGCTCACCGGCGTGCGTGGGCAGCCGCACCGGCCGCGCCTGCTCGTGGATGGCCCGCCCCACCGACTGCCGGATCCACCACGTGGCGTACGTCGAGAACTTGTAGCCCCGCTTGTAGTCGAACTTCTCCACCGCCCGGACCAGCCCCAGGTTGCCCTCCTGGACCAGGTCGATCAGCGGCATGCCCCGCCCCGAGTACTTCCGGGCCACCGCGACGACCAGCCGCAGGTTGGCCTGGATGAACTCGTCCTTCGCCCGCCGGCCGGACACCGCCAGGCGCTCCAGCTCCTCGTCGGCCGCGTCCCCGATCCGCGGCTCCGAGCCCCCGCTGTCGAGCAGCTGCTCGGCGAAGAGGCCCGCCTCGATGCGCTTGGCGAGCTCGACCTCCTCCTCCGCCGTGAGCAGCGGGACCCTGCCGATCTCGGCCAGATAGGTCCCCAGCAGATCGCGCTCGGCGACGTGCTGCTCCTGCGTGCGACTCCCCGTAGGCCTTGCCATCCCCAGGCACCTCGTTCCGCAGCTGCGTGTATAACCCGGCAACGTCCGGCGAGATGCAAAGATTCCCTAAAGGGGTACGACCAGCGGACGGTTCTGGGTGTCCTCCTCAAGGAGGAGACCGGCCTGGAAGACCTGGTGAACGAGGGGGACGCCGGGCCGGTAGGCGAGGTGTACGTACGAGGGCGCGTCGAGGACCACGAGATCGGCCCGGGCCCCCGGACGCAGCCAGCCTACGTCCGTCCGGCGCAGCGCGCGCGCCCCGCCGTAGGTGGCCGCCCGCACCGCCTCCAGCGGCGTCATCCCCATCTCCCGCACGGCCAGCGCCACGCAGAACGGCATGGAGGAGGTGAACGACGAGCCGGGGTTGCAGTCGGTGGCCAGGGCGACGGTCACTCCGGCGTCGATGAGCCGCCGCGCGTCGGGGTACGGGGAGCGGGTGGAGAACTCCGCCCCCGGCAGGAGCGTCGCGACCGTGCCGGAGGAGGCGAGCGCGTCCACGTCGGCGTCGGTCAGGTGCGTGCAGTGGTCGGCCGAGGCCGCCCCCAGCTCGCAGGCGATCAGCACGCCGGGGCCGGGGCCGAGCTGGGCCGCGTGCACCCGCGCCTGGAGCCCGGCCGCGATCCCGGCCCGCAGGATCTCCCGCGTCTGGTCGCCGTCGAAGGCCCCCCGCTCGCAGAAGACGTCCACCCACTTGGCGTACGGCGCGCAGGCCGCCAGCATCTCCCCCGTGACCAGCCGCACGTAGTCGTCGGCCGACGCGCCGGCCGGCACCACGTGCGCCCCGAGGAACGTCGTCTCGTCGGTCAGCCCGGTCGCGATCTCCAGCGAGCGCCGCTCGTCCTCGACGCTCAGGCCGTAGCCGCTCTTGATCTCGACCGTGGTGGTGCCCTGCGCGAGCATCTCGGCCACGAGGGCGGCGGCGTGGGTGGCCAGCTCGGCGTCGCCGGCCCGCCGTGTGGCCTCGACCGTGGACCTGATGCCGCCCGCGGAGTACGGGCGGCCGGACATGCGGGCCTCGAACTCGGCGGTCCGGTCGCCGGCGAAGACGAGGTGCGCGTGGCTGTCCACGAACCCCGGGACGACGCACCGGCCCCCGGCGTCCACGCGCCGGTCGGCGTGGGGCGCCTCGGCGGCGGGCCCCACCCAGGCGACGCGCCCGTCCTCGGCGACGAGCGCCGCGTCCCGGATCTCCTCGCGCTCCGGGTCGGCCGTGTAGAGCAGCCCGATCCCGTCGATCAGCGTCGCCGTCATGGCGTCCCTCCCCTGGCGTTCCCGCCCGTCGTCCCGCACATCCGCGTCACCGCAACCGCTCGATCGTCTCGGCCAGCATGGCGCCCACGTCGCCCAGCACGTGCCGCCCGTCGCTCACCACGCGGCGGCCCCCCGAGATCACCGAGTGGACGTCGGCCGCCGTCGCCGCGTACACCACGGCCTCCGGCGTCGCCCCCGCGCCGGCCGTGCGGACCGTGTCGAGGCGCACCGTCACCAGGTCGGCCCACGCGCCCGGCACGAGCATCCCCGCGTCCGGGAACCCGAGCGAGGTGTGGCCCGCGGCGGTGGCGGCGGTCAGCAGCTCGGCGGCCCGCCAGTGGCCGCGCCGGTGGCTGGCCAGCCGCTCGTCCAGCTCGACGGCCCGCGCCTCCTCGAACAGGTCGATCACGGCGTGGCTGTCGGAGCCGAGCGTGATCGGCGCCCCCCGGTCGAACAGGGAACGGGCCGGGCCGATGCCGTCGGCGAGGTCGCGCTCGGTGGTGGGGCACATGCAGACGTGGGTGCCGGACCGGCCGAGCAGCTCGACGTCCACCTCGGTCAGGTGGGTGGCGTGGACGGCGGTGGAGCGCGGGCCGAGCGCGCCGTGCTCGTGCAGGATCCGTACGGGGGTGGCGGCGTACATCTCGACGCACGCCGCGTTCTCCGCCACCTGCTCGGAGACGTGGGCGTGCAGCGGCGCGGCGTGCCGGTGGGAGAACTCGGCCACCACGGGAACGTGTTCCGGCGGCACCGCGCGCACGGAGTGGACGGCCGCCCCGATCTCCACGTCGGCCCGCCCCTCGTAGGCGGCGGCCAGGGCCTCGGCCCGCACCGCCCACCGCTCGGAGTCGCCGTCACCGAAGCGGATCTGCGCGCCCGACAGCGGTTCGCCGAACCCGCCCGTCAGGTAGCAGGCGTCGAGCAGCGCGATCCGCAGCCCGGCCTCGCGGGCCGCCTCGACCAGCGCGTGGCCCATGACGTTGGGGTCGTCGTACGGCCGCCCGTCCGGCCCGTGGTGCAGGTAGTGGAACTCGCCGACGCAGGTGATCCCGGCCAGCGCCATCTCGGCGTAGACGGCGCGGGCCAGCGCGAGATAGCCGTCGGGGTCGAGGCGGGCGGCGACGCCGTACATCTGCTCGCGCCACGTCCAGAAGTCGCCCCGGCCCGTCTGGGTGACGCCGCGCAGGGCCCGGTGGAAGGCGTGCGAGTGGGCGTTGGCCAGGCCCGGGACGGTGAGCCCGGGGAGCCGTTCGGCCCCGGCGGGCTCGCCGCGGGTCACCCGGGCGATCCGCTCGCCGTCGATCTCGACGAGCACGCCGTCGGCGACGCCGTCGGGCAGCCAGGCGTGCTCGCACCAGTACGTCAGCGGCACAGGTCCTCCAGGACGCTCGCGAGCGCGGCCACCCCGGCCTCGCAGTCGGCGGAGTCGGCGTGCTCCTCGGGCGAGTGGGACACGCCGCTGGGATTGCGGACGAACAGCATCGCGGTGGGCACGCCGGCCGCCGCGAGGATCCCGGCGTCGTGCCCGGCCCCGGTCGCCAGCACCGGCACGGGCGCCACCTCCGCCCGCGCGCGGTCGCGGACCTCTCCGGGCGCCGCTTCCCGGTCGGCGAGGGCGCGGCCGGCTACGGCGGCCAGGTGGTCGCGGAGCCCCGCCTCGAAGTCCACGACCGGCGTCCACGACTCCTCGGCCGCCTCCACCCCGGCGCCTTCGGCGAGCTCGGCCACCAGCGCCCGCACATCCGCCTCGGCGGCCCCCCGGGCGTCGAGCCAGGCCGACACCAGGCCGGGCACGGCGTTGGTGTTGCCCGGCGAGATCCGGGCCCGGCCCACGGTCGCGACCACGCCGCGCCGGACCGCCGCCTCGCGGGCCGCGAGCACCATGCGGGCGAACGGCAGCATCGGGTCGTCGCGGTCCTCCAGCCGGGTGGTGCCCGCGTGGTCGGCCCGGCCGCGGAAGTCGAAGCGCCAGCGGCCGTGCGGCCAGATCGCGCTCGCGACGCCGACCGGGCTGCCCGTGGCGGCCAGTCCGCGGCCCTGCTCGACGTGGAGCTCCACGAACGTGCCGACCATCGCCAGGGTCTCGTCGTCCTTGCCCAGGTCGCCCGGCCGGCGGCCGGCCCTGGTGAGGACGTCGGCGAGCGTGTCGCCGGCGTCGTCGGTCAGCCCGAGCGCCCGGTCGGGGGCGAGCGCCCCGGTCAGCAGCCGCGACCCGACGCACGGCACGCCGAACCGGGCGCCCTCCTCGTCGGTGAAGCAGGCCACGCCCAGCGGCCTGGCGGGCCGCACGCCCCGGCGCCGCAGCACGTCGAGTGCGGCGAAGGCGGAGACCACGCCGAGCGGCCCGTCGAAGGCGCCGCCCTGGCGCACGGAGTCGAGGTGGCTGCCCGTGACGACGCCCGGCTCGCGCGACGGGTCGCCCCACCACGCCCACAGGTTGCCGTTGCGGTCCTCGCGCAGGTCGAGCCCGAGCCGGCCGGCCTCGCCCCTGAACCACTCGCGCAGCTCCAGGTCGGCGGCCGACCAGGCGTCCCTGACGTAACCGTTGGTGGAGGGGTCGTGTCCGATGCGCGCGAGGTCGTCAAGCATGGTGCCACTGTAGTGAATGAAGCCATTCAGCGGGGAGGGGGGTGATCAGTCAGTTGACCGGGCCCTCGCTGGGACGCAGCGTGATCTCGGTGAGGTGGGCGTCCGGGCCGGCGTTGACGGCGGCCAGCACGGCGCGGGCGACGGTGTCGGCGCGCAGGTACCGGTCCGGCTCGTACGCGCCGCCCTCCTGGTCGCGCACGCTGCGCTGCATGTCGGTGTCGACGCGGCCCGGGTAGACGGTCGTCACCCGCAGCTCCTGCTCCTCCAGGCGCAGCGCGTCGGCGAAGGCCCGCAGGGCGAACTTGCTGGCCGCGTACGCCCCCCAGTTGGGGTTGGCGCGCTGCCCCGCGCCCGAGTTGACGCAGATCACGTGCCCGCGGGCGGCGCGCAGCGCGGGCAGCAGCAGGCGGGTCAGCTCGGCCACGGCCACGACGTTGATCTCCATCGTGCGCCGCCAGGTGTCGGCGGTCAGCTCCGCGACGCGCCCGAGCAGGGCGACGCCGGCGCTGTGGACGAGCAGGTCGAGCCGCTCCACGCCGGCGACGTCGGCGGGGCCGACCCCGGTCAGCTCGACGGGCCACGGCCGGGCGTCGGGCAGCTCGCCGGCCAGCTTGTCCAGGGCCTCGGCGTCGCGGCCACCGAGCAGGACGTGGTGCGTGGGCGCCAGCGCCCGGGCGACGGCCTCGCCCACTCCCCGGGAGGCGCCGGTGACCAGCGCCGTCGGTCGTTCGGTCATGCGCAGCAGTTTACGACCTTGACAGACACTCAAATTTGAACACAAACTTGAGCATGTCGACGTCGACCCGCATTCTCATCCTCGGCACGTTGCTCGACGAGCCGATGAACGGTTACCAGGTCCGCAGACGGCTGGAGGTGATGGGCGCGGACTCCTGGGCCAACGTGGCCTTCGGCTCGATCTACCACGGCCTGGCCAAGATGGCCGACGAGGGCCTGCTGGAGATCGTGACCGAACCCGAGAGCACCGGCGGCCGCACCAAGGGCGCCAAGGCGGTCTACCGGATCACCGAGCCCGGCCGGCTGGAGTTCCAACGGCAGCTGCTCACCTCCTGGCACGAGGTCAAGCCGATCGTCGACCCGTTCCAGGTGGCGCTCAGCTTCATGGACCGCCTCAGCAAGGAGGAGCTGCTCGACGGCCTGCACAGCAGGATCCAGCAGCTCCGCATGAACATCACCATGATCGAGCACATCTTCGGCGCCAAGCAGCGCTACGGCGCGCCCCAGCACGTGGACGAGAACCTCCGCCTCACCGCCGCCATGTACGCCGCCCAGCTCGACTGGGCCGAGAAGGCGATCCCGCGGGTGGAGGCCGACGAACTACCTTGAGGGAACAACAGATGATCATTGACGCGCACGGCTTACGCAAGACCTTCACCACCCGGGGCCGCCGCGGCGCCATCCAGACCGTCGAGGCCGTACGCGGCGTCGACCTCGCCGTCGAGACCGGGGAGATCTTCGGCGTCCTCGGCCCGAACGGCGCCGGCAAGACCACCACGATCAGGATGCTGGCCACGCTGATCGCCCCCGACGCCGGCACGGCCACCGTCGCCGGCCACGACCTGCTCACCGAACCCGGCCGGATCCGCGCCCGCCTCGGCTACGTCAGCCAGGCCGGCGGCGTCGAGGAGAACACCACGCCACGCGCCCAGATCATGATGGCCGCGCGTGTCCACGGGCTCGCCCGCGCGAGCGAGGCGACGGCCGACGTGCTGGACCGCTTCGACCTGTCCGAGGTGGCCGACCGGCCCGCCCGCACCCTTTCGGGCGGCCAGAGACGGCGCGTGGCCATCGCCCTCGGCCTCGTCCACAGCCCGCCGCTGCTCTTCCTGGACGAGCCGACCACCGGGCTCGACCCGCAGAACCGGGCCAACCTCTGGAACCGCATCCGCGAGTTGCGCGAACGCGGCACCAGCGTCCTGCTCAGCACCCACTACCTGGACGAGGCCGACGCGCTCTGCGACCGCCTGGCCATCATCGACCACGGCCTGGTCGTCGCGCAGGGCACCCCGTCCGAGCTCAAACGCGAGGTCTCCGGCGACGTGGTGACCCTGCGGGTCGGCGACCCCGAGCCGGCCGCCGAGAAGCTCAAGCCGTACGCCCGCGAGACCCGCGTCGACGACGAGGTGCTGCGCGTGTACGTGGACGACGGTGAGCGGGCCCTGCCCGCCATGCTGCGCGTCCTGGAGGAGCACGGCCTCGGCCTGACCTCGATCTCGCTGGAGCGCTCCACCCTGGACGACGTCTTCCTGGCCAAGACCGGCCGTTCGCTGCGTGACACGGGAGCCGCCGCGTGATCCGCCACACCCTGCTCTTCCTGGGCCACGAGCTGCGCAACACCTTCCGCAACCCGATCTGGCCGCTGTTCGGCATCGTCCAGCCGGTCGTGTACCTGCTGCTGTTCGGTCCCCTGGTGGCGGGCTCGTCCGGGCGGTCGATGGCCGCCGCGCTCACCTCGTTCGCGCCGGGCATGCTGGTGATCACCGCGCTGTTCGGCGCGATCGGCGTCGGCTACGGCATGATCTACGAGCTGCGCAGCGGCGTGCTGGAGCGCATCGCGGTCAGCCCCGCCTGGCGCCCGTCGATCGTGCTCGGCCGCACCCTGCGCGACGGGGTGGTGCTGGTGGCCCAGTCCGTCGCGGTCCTCCTCATCGCCCTGGCCATGGGGATGCGGGCGAGCCTGCCGGGCCTGGTCCTGACCGTGCTGCTCGTCGCCGTGACCGGGCTGTTCGCCTCCGGCATCGGCTACGGCCTGGCCCTGTCGCTGCGCGACGAGAACGGCATGGCCCAGACCATGCAGTTCTTCGCCCTGCCCATCATGCTGCTGTCGGGCGCGCTGCTGCCGATGACGCTGGCGCCCGAGTGGATGCAGAAGGTCGCGCTGTTCAACCCGATGTACCACCCGGTGGTGGCGGGGCGGGCGCTGTTCGCCGGGCACCTGGCCGACCCGTCGGTCCCGCTGGCGTTCGGCATCATGCTCGTGCTGTCGGCGCTCACGGTCACCTGGTCCGTACGCTCCCTGCGCGCGATCGCCGGCTGACTCCCGCTCGCGTCCCGTTACGCGGGGTCGCCCTGGACGAACGTCCCGGTCTCGTCGGTCATCCGCTCGTACTCCTCCAGCCGCGCCTGGGTGCGCAGCGGCGCCGCGTCGGCCATGGCCTCCACCAGGGCCATGGCCAGGGCCAGCGGCGCCGCGTGGGAGTCGAAAACCAGCCGGTCGCCCACGGGCGCGTCCAGCACGATCTCGGCGGGGAAGCCCGGCTTGTCGGTGATGACGGCCGTACGCAGGCCGAGCTTGCCCGCGTACTCCAGAGCCTGGACCGCCTCCACCGGGTAGCGGGGCAGCAGCACCGCCACCACCCACTCGGCCCCGGCCCGGCGGGCGGCGTGCAGGCCGTCGGCCAGCTCCGACCCGCCATGTGTGAGCAGCCGCACGTCGGGGTGGATGCGGCGGGCGTAGTAGGCGAGCGTGGTGGCGAGCCCCGACGAGACGCGCAGCCCGAGGACGACCAGCGGCTCGGTCGCGGCCAGCGCCTCCCCCGCCTCCTTGAGCGGCAGCGACGCCAGGCGCTCGCGCAGCAGGGTGAGGTTGCGGACCTCGTTGTCGATGGCGCCGCGCAGCAGGCTGCCCTGCGGCGCCTCGACCGCGCCGCCCATCACCATCGGCCGCAGCGCCTGCCGCAGCTCCGGGTAGCCGGCGAAGCCCAGCACCACGGCGAAACGGGTCACCGACGGCTGGCTCACTCCCGCCCGTTCGGCCAGTTCGACGCTGGACAGGAAGATGGCCTCGTCGAGATGCTCCGACAGGTAATGGGCGATCCTGCGCTGCACGGGCGACAGCCTCCGGCCGTTGAGCAGCGGCTCCATCGCGCCGTGATATCCACCCACCACGCCACCTCTAACACCACGCGGGCCGCATTCTCATCCCTGGCACCATCGGGCGCCGCCACGGCGGCCGTTCCCGCCCCCTGTTCCGGAAGGGTCGGGAACGGCCGCCGACGGCGCCGTCAGGACTCCCGCATCGGGATACGCACGCCGCGCTCCTGCGCGACCTGCGCCGCCTCGTCGTAGCCGGCGTCCACGTGCCGCATCACGCCCGTGCCCGGGTCGTTGGTCAGCACGCGGTTGACCTTCTCGCGGGCCAGGGCCGTGCCGTCGGCCACCGTGACCTGGCCCGCGTGGATCGAGCGGCCGATGCCGACGCCGCCGCCGTGGTGGATCGACACCCAGGCCGCGCCCGAGGCGGTGTTGAGCATGGCGTTCAGCAGCGGCCAGTCGGCGATCGCGTCGGAGCCGTCGGCCATCGCCTCGGTCTCGCGGTACGGCGAGGCGACCGACCCGCTGTCGAGGTGGTCGCGGCCGATGACGACCGGCGCCTGCAGCTCCCCGGAGGCCACCATGTCGTTGAACCGCTCGCCCGCCAGGTGCCGCTCGCCGTACCCGAGCCAGCAGATGCGCGCGGGCAGCCCCTGGAAGTGGACCTTCTCCCCGGCGGCGCGGATCCACCGCGCCAGCGGCTCGTTGTCCGGGAACAGGTCGAGGATGGCGCGGTCGGTGGCGGCGATGTCGGCCGGGTCGCCGCTCAGCGCCGCCCACCGGAACGGGCCCTTGCCCTCGCAGAACAGCGGCCGGATGTAGGCCGGCACGAAGCCGGGGAAGTCGAAGGCCCGCTCGTAGCCGGCCAGCTGCGCCTCGCCCCGGATGGAGTTGCCGTAGTCGAACACCTCGGCCCCGGCGTCCTTGAAGCCGACCATGGCCTCGACGTGCCGGGCCATCGACTCGCGGGCGCGGCGGGTGAAGGCGGCCGGGTCCTTGTCGCGCTCGGTCGCCATGTCCTCGAACGCGACGCCGACCGGCAGGTACATGAGCGGGTCGTGGGCCGAGGTCTGGTCGGTGACGATGTCGATCTCGGCGCCGCGCGCCAGCAGCTCGGGCACGGCCTCGGCGGCGTTGGCGACGACGCCGATGGACAGCGGCCGGCGGGCGTCGCGCGCCTCGTAGGCCAGGCGCAGCGCCTCGTCCATCGAGGACGCCTGGACGTCGAGGTAGCGGTGCTCGATGCGACGCGACACCGAGCGGGGGTCGCAGTCGACGCAGATGACGACGCCGCCGTTGAGGGTGACGGACAGCGGCTGGGCGCCGCCCATGCCGCCGAGACCCGCCGTGAGCGTGATCGTCCCGGCCAGCGACCCGCCGAACTTCTTCTCGGCCACGGCGGCGAACGTCTCGTACGTGCCCTGCAGGATGCCCTGCGTGCCGATGTAGATCCACGAGCCCGCGGTCATCTGCCCGTACATGGTGAGCCCGGCCGCCTCCAGCCGCCGGAACTCCTCCCAGTTCGCCCAGTCGGGCACCAGGTTGGAGTTGGCGATGAGGACGCGCGGCGCCCACTCGTGGGTGCGGAACACCCCGACCGGGCGTCCGGACTGGACGAGCAGCGTCTCGTCGCCCTCCAACGTCGTCAGCGTCCTGACCAGCGCGTCGAACGACGGCCAGTCGCGCGCCGCCCGGCCCGAACCGCCGTAGACGACCAGCTGCTCGGGGTGCTCGGCCACCTCCGGATCCAGGTTGTTCTGGAGCATCCGGAGGGCGGCCTCCTGGGGCCACCCCTTCGCGGTGAGCGTGGTGCCTCGCGGCGCGCGCACGATGCGGCTCATGCGACCTCCTGAATGAAGGCATTCATCTTTGTCTCTGGAAGAGTAACAATGCCTCAGCTCACCAGGAACTGGGTGGCGGCCAGCTCACGGTAGAGGTCGTCGTGGCCGACCAGCTCCTCGTGGGTGCCGGACGCCCGTACGCCGCCGCCCTCCATGACGACGATGCGGCCCGCGTTGGTCACGGTGGACAGCCGGTGCGCGATGACGAGCACGGTGGTCTCGGTGGCGACCTCGGCGATGACCTCGCGCAGCCGCAGCTCGTTGACCGCGTCGAGCTGCGAGGTGGCCTCGTCGAGCAGGAGCAGCCGGGGCTTGCGCAGCAAGGCCCGGGCGATGGCGACCCGCTGCCGCTCGCCGCCGGACAGCAGCACGCCGCGGTGGCCGACCGGCGTCTCCAGTCCCTCGGGCAGCCGGGCGACGAGGTCGTCGAGGCGGGTGCGGGCGATCGCGCTCCACAGCTCGTCCTCGGGGGCGCCGGGGGCGGCGAACAGGAGGTTCTCGCGCAGGGTCCCGGCGAGCACGGGCGCGTCCTGCTCGACGTACCCGAAGGCGGCGCGCAGCTCGGCGAGCGGCCACGCGCGGATGTCGCGCCCGTCGACCAGGATGGTCCCGGACTGGTGGTCGTAGAAGCGTTCGAGCAGGGCGAACACCGTGGACTTCCCGGCACCGGACGGCCCGACGAGCGCGGTCAGCCCGCCCGCGGGCACCTCGAAGGTCACCCCGTCGTGCACGGCCGGCCGGTCCTCGCCGTAACGGAACACCACGTCCTCGAACCGCACCCCGACCGGCTCCGCCCGCTCCGGGGCCCGGACCGGGGCGGCTGATGCGGCGTGCCCCGTGGCGGGCTCGGCGGGAGCGGGGGCGGCGACCGGCTCGGCCGGCTCGGCCGGCAGGTCCTCGATCTCCTTGATGCGCTTCATCGCGGCCAGGCCCTGCTGGAGCTGGACGGCCCCCTCGACGAGCTGCCCGATGGGCGCGACCAGGTAGAACAAATACAGCAGGAACGCGATCAGCGACGAGATCGCCAGCGCCCCGGACGCGACCCGCGACCCGCCCACCGCGAGCACGCTGAGGAAGGCGAGCTGCACGGCCATCCACGTGGCCACACCGGCCAGCGAGGTCCACCCGGCGACCTGGAGCCCCCGGTCGCGGGCCCGCTCGGCGGCGTCGCCGACGACCGCGATCTCCCGCTCCTCCGCCCCGCTCGCCTTGACCGTCCGGTACGCCTGGAGCGCCCGGTCGAGGACGGCGCCCATGTCGCCCACCGCGGTCTGGGCCTCCTTCTGCGCCCGCTGGATCCGCGGCATGATCAGCCCGGTCATGCCGCCGATCACGACGACCACGAGCAGCGTGACGAGCAGCAGCACGCCGTCCATGGCGGCCATCATGACCACGGCGCCGACGAGCATGAACACCGCGCCGATGGAGTTGACGATGCCGTTGGTCAGCACGGCCCGCAGCAGGGTCGTGTCGCCGGTCACCCGGGACAGCAGGTCGCCCGGCTTGAGCCGGTCCACGTCGGCCACCTTGAGCCGGAGCAGCCGGTCCACGAGGCGGCGACGGGCGCTGAGCACGATGCCCTCGCCGGTGCGCTCCATGAGGTAGTTGCCCCCGGCCGAGACCACGGCGCCGACCAGGACCGCCACGGTGAGCCCGGTGAGCGGGCCGGCGATCGACCCGCCCTGCCCGAAGGCGTCCACGACGTACTTGGCCAGCAGCGGCATGGCGAGCCCCGCCGCCGAGCCGACCAGGCCCAGTAACCCCCCGACGACGAGGATCCCCCGGTGCGGGCGAACGTAGGAGAGCAGCTCCTTGATCACCACGCCTCCTTTCACGACACATCTCGATAAATCCTGAAACGCCCAACGAACGGGCGCGCACCTTCGACACCCGTCAACCTAAATTGACGACCAAAGTATGTCAACTTTGGTTGACGTCTCCTCCTTCGGAGTCCTCCCTGAGGAGGAGGGCTTGGCGATCTCCACACAGAGACCTTGCGCTCGGCCACATCCGAACGCGCTCCGCCGACGTATCACCCATCGAGGAACCCGGCCGGAACCTCTCGAACAGATCAGCCCTCAGAAAGAAGGACCGAACATGGAGCTCCGGATCAACCGGCGCGCACTGATCGGGCTGGGCGTCGCGGCGGCGCTGACCGCCTCCTCGTTCGCGCTGCTCCGGACGGACGCGGGAACCGCCTCCTCGCATCGCGAGGCCCCGATGATCGCGGGCGACCCGCGCAACGACAACACCGACGTGTACGCGTTCGTCAGCCCCGACCGGGCCGACACGGTGACGCTCCTGGCCAACTGGATCCCGTTCCAGGAGCCCAACGGCGGGCCGAACTTCTACCCGTTCGACACCAGGTCGCGCTACAACATCAAGATCGACAACGACGGCGACGCCCGGCCGGACATCACCTACCAGTGGACGTTCCGCGACGAGGACCGCCGCGGCACCAGCACGTTCCTGTACAACAACGGCCCCGTCACCTCGCTCGACGACGAGAACCTGCTCTTCCGCCAGCGCTACACCCTCAAGCGGATCACCCGCCACGGCGTCCGGACCCTCGTCTCCAACGGCGTCGTCGCCCCCAGCGACGTCGGCCCGGCCTCCATGCCCGACTACGCCACGCTCCGCGAGCAGGCGGTCCACGGCCTGTCCGGCGGCGGCAAGGCGTTCGCCGGCCAGGCCGACGAGGCGTTCTTCCTCGACCTGCGGGTCTTCGACCTGCTGTACGGCGGCAACCTGTCCGAGGTGGGCCAGGACACCACCAAGGGCTACAACGTCAACTCGCTGGCCGTGCAGGTGCCCGCCGCGGACCTGGCGCTCAGGGGCGACGTCCGGCGCAACCCGGTGATCGGCGTCTGGTCGACCACCGACAAGTGGAGCCCCCGCGGCTACACCCAGGTCTCGCGGCTCGGCAACCCGCTGGTCAACGAGGTCGTGTCGCCCGCGGGCCTGAAGGACGCCTTCAACGCGCTGCCCCCGGCCAAGGACGCCGACGTGGCGGCCCTGGTCAAGCGGGTCACCGACCCCGAGCTGCCGAAGCTGCTGGAGGCCGTCTACGGCATCAAGGCGCCCGCCACGCCCCGCGCCGACCTGGTGGAGATCTTCCTGACCGGCGTCGCCAAGGGCAACGGGCCCATCGCCGCCGACCTGAACTCCCAGACCCTCAACAAGGACGCCGGCAAGCTGCGGCCGGCCGAGATGCTGCGGCTCAACATGACGGTCCCGCCGGCCAAGGACCCGAACCGGCTCGGCGTGCTCGCGGGCGACCTGCAGGGGTTCCCGAACGGGCGGCGGCTCGGCGACGACGTCGTCGACATCGAGCTGCAGGCCCTGGCCGGGGCCGCCACCTCCGGCAAGCTCGTCGCGGCGCTGACCGACAAGGTGGACCACAACGACAAGCCGATCCTGCGCTCGTTCCCGTACATCCCGCTGCCGAGCGGCGTCGCCGTCAACCAGCGCTGACCGCCCGGCCACCCCTGGCGACGGTCGCCCGGCTCCCCGCCGGCCACCCCTCGTGACGGCCGCCCGGCTCCCTCTCCTGGCCGGGCGCCCGCCCCGGCGGACCCGCCCACCCCGGGGTCCGCCGCCCACCGGCCGGTCGCGTCCCCCGTCGCGACCGGCCGGCCTCCCGGCCTCCGCCCCTCCACCTCCCGACCTCCACCCCTCCACTTCCCGGACTCCGCCCCCACCTCCCGGACGCACGCCCATGTCCCCGGGCTCAGGCCCACGACCCATCCGGAGCACCCGATGCGATCGCTCGTCCTCGCCGGCGGCGTGGTCCTGGCCGGCGCGCTGGTCTTCACCGCCGTCGCGGTGTCCGCCCCGCCCGCGCGGCCGGCCGCGCCACCGCGGCAGGCGGCGCCGTTCACCGAGACGCTGCAGGCCCGGCTCAAGCGCCTGCCCGGCGACCACCGCGGCTGGGCCGGCCTCGGCCTCCAGTACGTCGACCAGGCCAGGGTCACCGGCGACCCGTCGTACTACGTCAAGGCCGAGGGCGCCCTCGCCACCGCGGCCAGGCTGGCCCCCGAGGACGACGCGGTGCTCACCGGGCGGGCCGCGCTGGCCGCCGGCCGCCACGAGTTCTCCGACGCGGTACGGCTCGCCGAGCGCGCCACCGCCGTCAACCCGTACGGCGCGGCGGCCTACGGGGTGCTGGCCGACGCCCGCACCCAGCTCGGCGACCTGTCCGGCGCCCGCCGGGCCGTGGACCGGATGATGGGCCTGCGACCCGGCGTCGCCTCCTTCGCCCGGGCCTCGTACGCGGCCGAGCTGCGCGGCGACCAGAAGGACGCGCGCGCGTTCCTCCAGTACGCCCTGGACGACGCCTACACCCCGGCCGACGTCGCCTACGTCCGCTACTACCTCGGCGAGCTGGCCCTGCACTCCGGCGACCTGCGGGAGGCGGGCGACCAGTACGGCCGGGCGCTCGCGGCCGACCCCGCGTACACGCCGGCACTGGCCGGGCAGGCGCGGGTCACGGCGCTCGGCGGGCGGCTGACCGAGGCGCTCACCCTGTACGAGGGGGTGGTGCGGCGGCTCCCGCTGCCGCAGTACCTCATCGAGCAGGGCGAGACCGCCGCCAAGGCGGGCCGCCCCGCCGACTGGACGCTGCTGCGGGCCCAGCGCGGGCTGCTGGAGTCGGCCGGGGTGCGCGACGACCTGACGTGGGCCGAGTTCGAGGCCGACCACGGCGACCCGCGGCAGGCGGTGCGGCACGCCCGGGCCGAGTACGCCCGCAACCCCAACCTGGTGGCGGCGGACGCGCTGGCCTGGGCGCTGTTCAGGGCGGGCGACGCGAAGGCGGCCCTGCCGTACGCGGTCAAGGCCACCTCGACGCGCTGGCGCAACCCGCTTCTGCGCCACCACCGCGCGCGCATCGAGCAGGCCCTCGGGCGCGGGCGCGCGAACGCGGCGGACCTGACGGCCCGACCCGGCTTCGACCCGTCCCTGCCCGCCCTGGCGAGGTTCTCATGACGCCCTCTCACACGACCACCCGCCCCGACGCGCCCCCTGCCGCCCTCGACGCGTCCCTCCAGCCCGCCACCACCGCCTGCTACCAGAACGCCGCCCCCGGCACCTCTCCCGAGAACGCCCACTCCGGCACCTCTCCCCAGAACACGGCACTCGCCCGCCCCAGCGCCTCCTCCCTGAACGCGGCCCCCGCCCGCCCGAGCGCCTTGCGCGCCGGGGCCCGGCTGGTGTCGGCCGCGCTGGCGGCCGGCGTCATGGGCGCGCTCCTGCTCGGGCCGCTCCTGCTCGCCCGGCCCGCACTGGCGGCGACCGCGCTGGCGCACCCCATGGGGAACTTCACCGTGAACCACTACAACGGCCTGCGCCTCCAGCCCGGCCGGGTGCGGAACCTGGCCGTGGTGGACGCCGCCGAGCTGCCCACCCTCCAGGCCCAGCCGGAGGTGGACGCCTCCTACGCGGACCGGCGGTGCGCCGCACTGGCCGCCGCGCAACGGCTGACCGTGGACGGCGCGGCGGCGCCCTGGCGGGTGGAGCGGGCCGAGTACGCCTACCGGCCGGGGCAGGGTGGCCTGCGCACCAGCCGCCTCACCTGCGAGCTGACGGCCCCGGCCGCCTTCGGGGCGTCGCCGGGCGGGCGGGGCACGGAGGTGACGTTCGCGGACGCGTTCGAGCAGGAGCGGATCGGCTGGCGGGAGATCACCGCGGTCGGGGACGGGGTGCGGCTGGCCGCGTCGTCGGTCCCCGCGGTCAGCGTGAGCGACGAGCTGCGCACGTACCCTCAGGACCTGCTGTCCGACCCCCTCGACCGGCTTACGGCGACGGTGACGGTAGGCGGCGCCGGTCTGGCGGCCGGCGCCGGGTCCGGCGCGGGCACGAAGGGGGCGTCACCGCTGGGCGGGATCGCGATCGGCGGGCCGGTCGGGGACGCGCTGGCGGCGCTGGACAGGACGTTCACGGGGCTCGTCGGGGCGGACCGGCTGACGGCGCCGCTCGGGCTGCTGGCGCTGGGTCTGGCCGTGGTGCTGGGCGCGGGTCACGCGCTGATCCCCGGTCACGGCAAGACCATCATGGCGGCGTACCTGGCCGGGCGTCGGGGGCGGCCCCGGGACGCGCTGGTGGTGGGCGCCACGGTGACGGCCACCCACACGGCCGGGGTACTGGTGGTGGGGCTGCTGCTGAGCGCGTTCACGGCCCTGGCGGGCGAGTCGGTGCTGGCGTGGCTCGGGGTGGCGAGCGGCGTGCTGATCGCCGTCATGGGCGGCCGCCTGCTGCTCGCGTCCCACCGCGACCGCCCCTCCGACCACGACCACGACCACGATCACGACCTCGGACGCGGACACGACCATGAACACGGGCACGGACATGGGCACGGGCACGGGCACGGGCACGGACATGCGGGTGACGGGTTCGGGCGGGGCGGGTTGCTCGGGATGGGGATCGCGGGCGGCCTCGTGCCGAGCCCATCGGCGCTGATCGTGCTGCTCGGAGCGATCGGCCTGGGCCGCGCCTGGTTCGGCGTCGCGCTGGTCACGGCGTACGGGCTCGGCATGGCGGCCACGCTCACCGCCACCGGACTGCTGCTCGTCAAGCTCGTCGGCCGCCTGGAGCGGCGGGCCTCGGCCGGTCGGCGGCTGGCCGCCCGCCTGTCGGGCCTGGCCCCGGCCGGGACGGCGGTCATGGTCGTGCTGCTGGGCGCCGGCCTGGCGCTGCGCTCGGTCACCGCCCTCTGAACCCGGGGCTGGCGAGCCGGCGGAGGTCTCCCTATAGTCATGTCCATGAGTAGTCATCGGCATGACTATGAGGGCTGAACGGTGGCCCTGAGGCACGCGGTGCTGGCGGCGCTGCTCGACGGCGAGCACAGCGGCTACCAGCTCGCCAAGATCTTCGACGTGGGCGTGGCCAACTTCTGGTACGCCGCCCCCCAGCAGCTCTACGCCGAGCTGGCCCGGCTGGAGGCCGACGGGCTGGTCAGCGGCCGGGAGGTCGTGCAGAGCGGCCGGCCGAACAAGCGGGTCTTCACGGTCACCGAGGCCGGGATCGCCGAGCTGGCCGCGTTCGCCGCCGCGCCCGGCAAGCCGCTGCTGATCCGCTACGACCTGACGGTCAAGGTCCACGCCGTGGACCGGCTCGACCCGGCCCCGGTGATCGCGCAGCTCCTCGAACGGGCCGAGGAGGCCGCGGCCAAGCTGGAGCTGTTCGAGCGGACGCTGCGTCACCTGCGGGGCGACCTGGTCGAGGAGGAGTTCCTGCGCCGGGGCGAGCGCGTCGGCCCGTACCTGTCGTGCCTGGGCGGGTGCCGGCTGGAGCGGGAGATGCGCGACTGGTGCCTGACCACGGCCCGCGTCCTGACCGAACGCGCCGCCACACCGTCCGCCACTGACCGCCCCGCAGCCCCCACACCGTCCGCCACCGACCGGTCCGCGACGAGCAGCGAGTGAGAGGACCCCGATGAGCCACACGCGTTACGTCGCCCTCGGCGACAGCCAGACCGAGGGCCTGGGCGACGGCGACGACGACGGCGGCCTGCGCGGCTGGGCCGACCGGTTCGCCGAGCTGCTCGCCGAGCGCGAACCCGGCCTGCTCTACGCGAACCTGGCCGTGCGCGGCCGGCTGGCCGCCCAGGTGCGCGACGAGCAGCTCGCCCCCGCCCTGGCGCTGCGGCCCGACCTCGCGACCGTCATGGCGGGCATGAACGACCTGATCCGTCCCCGCTTCGACGCCGCCGCGGTGGCGGGCGCCCTGGAGGACATGTTCGCGGCGCTGACCGGCGCGGGCGCGACGGTCCTCACCGTCACCTTCCCGGACATCGGCCGCATCGTCCCGATGGCCCGCCCGCTGCTGCCCCGGGTGGTCGACCTCAACGCCCGCGTCCTCGCCGCCGCCGAGCGGCACGGCGTCCTGGTCGCGGACACGTTCCCGCACGCGGCCGTCACCGACGCGCGGCTGTGGAGCCTCGACCGGCTGCACGCCGGCCCGCTCGGCCACGCCCGCATCGCCGCGGCCATGGCGCACACGCTGGCGCTGCCCGGCAGCGACGACTCCTGGACGCTTCCCCTGCCCGCCCTCCCCCGGCCCGCCCCGTGGCGGGCGGCGCGGACGGAGCTGCGCTGGCTCGCGGGGTTCGCCGCGCCGTGGGTCCGCCGCCGCCTGCGCGGCCACTCCTCCGGCGACGGCCGCACTGCCAAGCGCCCCACGCTCCTGCCCGTCGCCGCAGAGTGAGGGGCCGGGCCGACCACGGAGCTCGCCGGACCGGTCCCGGGGCCGCCCGGCGACGACCCGGCGTCAGCGGATCGCGGGCACGTCCGGCGACGACCCGGTGTCAGTCGATCGCGGGCACGTCCGGGTCGTCCACGTCGGTGTCGCCCTCGTCGGCCCGGCGCAGCTTGACGTCCTCCACCCACGCCAGCGCGAAGCCCCGCACCCCGGCGACCTCGTCCGGCGACACCCCGGCGGCCTCGAAGTCCTCGTCCGGGATCAGCTCGGCGAACTCCAGCCGCATCACCAGCTCCGGCAGCGAGAACGCGGCGACGCGCGGCCGGCCCAGCGCCTCCAGCTCCCGGAACGAGCGGCCCCCGGCCGCCGCCGCGACGCCCGCGAGGTCGCCGGCCAGGCCGCGCTCGTGCAGGTCGCGCACCATGAGGCCGACCTCCTCGTCCGGGACGGCCTCGCCCAGGCCTCCGTCCAGGTCCCCGTCCATGCCCCTGCCCAGGTCCCCGTCCACGACCTCGTCGTCCTCCATGGCGACTCCTCTCTCAGCCCCCACGGGAGTCAGGGAAGCCGGCGACCGCGCCGCGTGGACGGCAGGTCGTGCCGGCCCGACACGAACTCCTGGAAGGCGATCTTGGCGGTGATCACCGGCCGGCGCCACCGTTCCTCCCGGTGGACGGCCTTGGCCATCTTGCGCGGCGAGCGCCCGGCGAAGAACCAGTGCGCCCACGGCGACCCGGGCCGCGCCAGCCGGACGGCCCCCACCATGAGCAGCAGGGGCACGAACAGGCCCACGAGCCCGGTCCAGATCTTGCCCTTGAGCAGCGTGACGACGGCCAGCACGAGGTTGCCCACGATGAGCACGGCCGGGTTGACCGGCGTGCCGTAGTCCCAGCTCAGCGGGCGCAGGCCCATGAGCAGCAGGCCCGTGACGGCGACCGCGACGAACACCGCGTCGACCGAGGTGCGCCCCTCCTCCTCCCAGTACACGTCGTGCAGGTGCAGGATGAGCGCGAACTCGTCGAGCACGAGCGCCGACCCGATCCCGAAGATCGAGGCCGCGGCGGCATAGCTGACCTGCGACGCCGACGAGACGATCAGCCCGGTGACGCCGCCCACGAGCATGAGCACCACGCCGAAGACGACGTGGTGGATGTGCATCTCCCCGACGTTGACGTCGCGGAACCAGCCGAGCTTCGCCCGGATCAGCCGGACGTTGATGCGGGTGGCGACGAAGGAGACGATGAGCGCGACGAAGAAGCAGAACAGCGGTAGCCGTCCCGTCGCGATGATGCTCTGCTCGAACCAGTTCCCCATGACCTTCGTCTTCGATGCTACGGGGCCGCCATACCCAAATGTGGCGAAAACGATCTCAGGAGAGGAACGCGCGCAGCAACGCGGCGGTGCCCTCCAGGTGCTCGGCGACGGCGCGGCGGGCCGCCTCGGGGTCGCCGGCCAGGATGGCGGCGACGATCGCCTGGTGCTGGCTCGCGGCGTGTTCCAGGTTGACCTGGAGCATGGGGATGGCGTTGAGCAGGTCGCTGACCCGTAGGCGGGCGTCGGCGCAGGTGGCGGCGAGCAGCGGGGAGCCGGTGAGCTCGGCGATCGACAGGTGGAAGGCGGTGTCGAGACGCCGGTAGTCCTCGACGCGGGCCTCGTCGAGGTCGGTCAGGCGGCGGCGCAGCACCGCCCGCTGCTCCTCGGTCAGCTCGCTCGCGGCCAGCACGGCGGCGGCGCCGCACTCCACCGCCATCCGGAAGGTCAGGGCGTCGGTCAGGTCGGCGGTGCCCATGTCGGCCACGACGCGGCGCAGGTCGCCCGTCCCCGGCTGGGGCGGGACGTAGGTGACGAACGCGCCGCCGTAGCGGCCCCGCCGTACGTCGAGATAGCCGGCCTCCTGCAGGGCCCTGATGGCCTCGCGCAGGGTCACCCGGCTGATGCCGAGCTGGACGGCGAGCTCGCGCTCGGGCGGGAGCTTGGCCCCCGGCGCGACCACGCCGAGCTTGATCGCCTGGAGGAGCCGTTCCACGGTCTCCTCGAAGGCGTTGCCCGCCCGCACCGGGCGGAGCACCGTCATCAAATGCGCAGAGTCGTCCATCGTGTCCTCGGGGCGTGTCAGCGGCCCGATCATCGGGCACCGTCTCCTCGGGTCTTGACAATCCATCCCACCATGGACCTCAATGGTCTAACACTAGCCCAATTAACGGGAAAGCGCGTCATCCGGATGGGAGCGGGCACGTGAGCGAGGTGAACACGCCAGGCGGGCCGGGCCTTCTCGGGGTGGAGGAGCTGCGCGAGGAGGTGGCGGCCGGCCGGGTCGACACCGTGCTGCTCGCCATCGCCGACATGCAGGGCCGCCTGCAGGGCAAGCGGCTGTCCGCGCGGTACTTCCTGGAGGAGGTCCTGCACCACGGCTCCGAGGGCTGCAACTACCTGCTGGCCGTGGACGTGGACATGAACACGGTCTCCGGCTACGCCATGTCGTCCTGGGAGCGGGGCTACGGCGACTTCGTCATGCGCCCCGACCTGTCCACGCTGCGCCGCGTCCCGTGGCAGGAGGGCACGGTCATGCTCATGGCCGACCTGGCGTGGGAGGACGGCGCCGACGTGACCGCCTCGCCGCGCCAGATTTTGCGCCGCCAGCTCGCCCGGCTGGCCGAGCACGGCCTGGACGCCTACGTGGGCACCGAGCTGGAGTTCGTGGTCTACGACGACAGCTACGAGGACGCCTGGCGGCGCGGCTACCGCGACCTGAACCCGGCCAACCTCTACAACGTCGACTACTCCCTGCTCGGCACCGCCCGCGTGGAGCCCCTACTGCGCCGGATCCGGCGCGGGATGGAGGGCGCCGGCCTGTACGTCGAGTCGGCCAAGGGCGAGTGCAACCTCGGCCAGCACGAGATCGCCTTCCGCTACGACGAGGCGCTGCGCACCTGCGACAACCACGCGATCTACAAGAACGGCGCCAAGGAGATCGCCGCCCAGGAGGGCCGCTCGATCACCTTCATGGCCAAGCCGAACCAGCGCGAGGGCAACTCCTGCCACATCCACATCTCCGTGCGGAGCCGCGACGGCGAGCCGGTCATGGCGGGCGACGGGACGCACGGGCTGTCGGAGCTGGGCGCGCGCTTCATCGCCGGGCAGCTCGCCTGCCTGCGGGAGCTCACGCTGCTGTTCGCGCCGAACATCAACTCGTACAAGAGGTACGTGCCGGGCAGCTTCGCGCCGACCGCGGTCAAGTGGGGCGTGGACAACCGGACCTGCGCGCTGCGCCTGGTGGGCCACGGGCCGTCGCTGCGCGTGGAGAACCGGGTGCCGGGCGGCGACGTGAACCCGTACCTCGCCGTGTCGGCGCTGGTGGCCGCGGGGCTGTACGGCATCGAGAACGAGCTGCCGCTGGAGGAGCCGTTCGGGGGCAACGCCTACGCCTCGGGCGCCGAGACCGTGCCGCACACGCTGCGCGACGCGCTGACCCTGTTCGAGGGCTCCAAGCTGGCCCGGGAGGCGTTCGGCGAGGACGTCGTCGAGCACTACGCCAACTGCGCCAGAGTGGAGCTGACCGCCTTCGACGCGGCGGTGACGGACTGGGAAATGTACCGCGGCTTCGAACGGATGTGAACGGACTGTGACGGGCAAGGCATGAAGATCATCAATCCGGCGACCGAAGAGGTCGTCGCGGACGTCGAGATGGCCGACGCGGCCGAGGTGGATCGCGCCGTGGAGCGTGCCAGGCGCGCCTACGCGTCCTGGCGCGAGGTGGCGCCCGGCGACCGGGCACGGCTGCTGCGCCGCTTCGCCGACCTGGTGGACGCGCACGGCGACGAGCTGGCGCGGCTGGAGACGGCCAACGCCGGCCACCCGATCGGCAACTCCCGCTGGGAGGCGGGCGCGGTCCGCGACGTCCTGCACTTCTACGCGGGGGCGCCCGAGCGCAACCACGGCAAGCAGATCCCGGTGCCCGGGGGCGTGGACGTCACGTTCCAGGAACCCCTGGGCGTCGTGGGCGTCATCGTGCCGTGGAACTTCCCGATGCTGATCACGAGCTGGGGCGTCGCCCCGGCGCTCGCGGCGGGCAACACGGTGATCGTCAAGCCCGCCGAGTGGACGCCGCTGACCGCGCTGAGGCTGGCCGAGCTGGCCCTGGCCGCGGGCCTCCCCGAGGGGGTGCTCCAGGTCCTGCCTGGAGCAGGGGAGGTGGCGGGGGCCCGGCTGGTCGAGCACCCGGACGTCGCCAAGATCGTGTTCACTGGCTCGACCGAGGTCGGCAAGGAGATCGCGGCCAAGGCCGCGGCGCACGTCAAGCGCATCACGCTGGAGCTCGGCGGCAAGTCGGCCAACATCGTCTTCGCGGACGCCGACCTGGACAAGGCGGCCCGCAGCGCTCCCTACGCGGTCTTCGACAACTCCGGCCAGGACTGCTGCGCCCGTTCGCGGCTGCTCGTCCAGGCCGAGGTGTACGACGAGTTCCTCGACCGCCTCGCGCCGGCCGTGCTCGGCGTCAAGGTGGGCGACCCGCTCGACGAGAGCACCGAGATGGGGCCGCTGGTCAGCGCCGAGCACCTGGAACGGGTGCGCGGCTTCGTCGAGGACCAGCCCCACCTGCAGGGCACGTGCCCGCAGGGCAAGGGCTACTGGTTCCCGGCGACGGTCCTGACCTCGAAGGTCACCGACCGCGCCTTCACCGAGGAGATCTTCGGGCCGGTCGTGTCGGTCGTGCCGTTCGCCGACGAGGCGGAGGCCGTCCGGATCGCCAACGACACCCGTTACGGCCTGAGCGGCTCCATCTGGACGCGTGACGTCGGGCGGGCGCTGCGCGTGGCCCGCGCGGTCGAGGCCGGCGCCCTGTCGGTCAACTCGAACTCGTCGGTGCGCTACTGGACGCCGTTCGGCGGCTTCAAGGAGTCCGGCCTCGGCCGCGAGCTCGGCCCCGACGCCCTGTCGGCCTTCACGGAAACCAAGAACGTCTTCATCTCATCGGAGTGAGTGTTATGCAGCGTTTGCAGGACCGCGTCGCCGTCATCACCGGCGCGGGCAGCGGCATCGGGCTGGCCACGGCCCGCCGGTTCGCCGAGGAGGGCGCCAGGGTCGTGTGCGTGGACGTCGACGAGGAGGCGGGCACCAAGGCCGCCTCCGAGGTCGGCGGGCTGTTCGTCCGGGCGGACGTGACCAGCGAGGCCGACGTCGAGCGCATGTACCAGACCGCGTTCGCCACCTACGGCAGCGTGGACGTCGCGTTCAACAACGCCGGCATCTCGCCGCCCGACGACGACTCGATCCTGGAGACCGGGCTCGACGCCTGGCGGCGCGTCCAGGAGGTCAACCTGACCAGCGTCTACCTGTGCTGCAAGCACGCCATCCCGTACATGCGGCGGCAGGGCAAGGGCTCGATCATCAACACGGCGTCGTTCGTGGCGGTCATGGGCTCGGCGACCTCGCAGATCTCCTACACCGCCTCCAAGGGCGGCGTGCTCGCCATGTCGCGCGAGCTCGGCGTGCAGTTCGCCCGCGAGGGCGTCCGGGTCAACGCCCTGTGCCCGGGGCCGGTCAACACGCCGCTGCTGCAGGAGCTGTTCGCCAAGGACCCGGAGCGCGCCCAGCGCCGGCTCGTGCACGTGCCGGTCGGCCGCTTCGCCGAGGCGTCGGAGATCGCCGCCGCGGTGGCGTTCCTGGCCAGCGACGACTCGTCGTTCATCACGGCGTCGGAGTTCCTCGTCGACGGGGGCATCTCCGGCGCGTACGTGACGCCGCTGTAGGGAGGCGCTGATCGTGTCCCGTCCGCTCATCGGCATCACGACGTACGTGGAGCCGGCCCGCTACACCGTCTGGGAGCTGGACGCCGCGCTCCTGCCGTTCATGTACGTGGAGCAGGTCGTACGGGCCGGCGGGCAGCCGGTGCTGCTGCCGCCGGCCGGCGAGCCCGGCCCGGTGGCGGCCCGGCTGGACGGCCTGATCCTGGCCGGCGGGGGCGACATCGACCCCGCCCACTACCAGCAGGAGCCGCACGAGCGGGTCAGCTACGTCCGGGGCTTCCGCGACGACGCGGAGTTCGCCCTGCTGGCGGCGGCGTTGGAGCGGGAGCTGCCCTACCTGGGCGTCTGCCGCGGGCTCCAGGTGCTCAACGTGGCGCTCGACGGCAGCCTCCACCAGCACCTGCCGGACGTGGTGGGCCACACGGAGCACTCCCCCGGGCCGGGCGTGTTCGGCCATCTTCCCGTACGGCCCGTGCCGGGCTCCCGGCTGGCCAAGGCGCTCGGCACCGACCCGGTGGAGGTGCCGCACTACCACCACCAGGCCGTCGACCGGCTCGGGCTGGGGCTGAGCGTGACGGCCACGGCCGCCGACGGCACGGTGGAGGCCGTGGAGCTGGACGACCACCCGTTCGCCGTGGCCGTGCAGTGGCATCCGGAGGCGGAGGCCGACTGCGCCCTGTTCGAGGCGCTGGTCGCCGCCTGCTGACGCGCGGGGGCACGGCGCGGCGCCCGCACGCGACAACAGCCCCGTCCCGGCACTAGGCTGGCGGGCATCACCGTCGAACCCGTGCGGGAGAGCGCCCTGACAGCCATCCAGGGCCCCTGAAGGAGCAAGCCCTCCCCGCGAACCTCTCAAGGCAAAGGACCGCTCGGACGAGGTGACCTCTGGAAAGCAGGCCCGCGGGCCTCGCCGAAGGTGAAAGTCCGGCAAAGCCCGGGCGAAGCTCTCAGGCATCCATGACAGAGGGGGAGGATCCTGGCATCCGACCCTGCCCTGAGGTGCGAAATGTCCCGACCTACACCGTTGCGAGACGTCCACGAGAGTCTCGGCGCGACACTCACCGACTTCGCCGGATGGCTCATGCCGCTGCGCTACGGCAGCGAGTCCGCCGAGCACAACGCCGTGCGGACCGCGGCCGGGCTGTTCGACCTCTCGCACATGGGCGAGATCTTCGTCACCGGACCGCAGGCCGGGCAGGCGCTCGACTACGCGCTGGTCGGCCACCTGTCGGCGCTCGTCCCGGGCCGGGCCCGCTACACCATGATCGTCAACGAGCGCGGCGGAGTGCTCGACGACCTCATCGTCTACCGGCTGGGCGACGAGGAGTTCATGGTCGTGGCCAACGCCTCCAACTACGAGAAGGTGGCCGCCGAGCTGGCCGATCGCGCCAAGCCGTACGACGCGGCCGTCGAGGACCGCTCCGACCGGTACGCGCTGATCGCCGTGCAGGGGCCGCGCGCCCAGGAGATCCTCGCCACCCTCACCGACGCCGACCTGGCCGGCCTGAAGTACTACGCGGGGCTGCCCGGCGTGGTCGACGGGCGGCAGGCGCTGATCGCGCGCACCGGCTACACCGGCGAGGACGGGTTCGAGCTGTTCGTGGCCAACGAGGACGCCGTGCCGCTCTGGCACGCCCTCACGCGGGCCGGCGAGCCGTACGGGCTGCGGCCGGCCGGTCTGTCCAGCCGTGACACGCTCCGCCTGGAGGCGGGCATGCCGCTGTACGGCAACGAGCTGGGCCCCGACCTGACCCCGTTCGACGCCGGGCTGGGCAGGGTGGTGAAATTCGACAAGCCGGGCGACTTCGTCGGCAGGTCGGCGCTGGAGGCGGTCAAGGACACGCCGCCGCGGCGCCGGCTCGTCGGTCTCGTCGCCCGGGGCCGCCGGGTGCCCCGCCACGGGTACCCGGTCACCAAGGACGGTGCCGTCGTCGGCGAGGTCACCAGCGGTGCTCCTTCCCAGACTCTGGGCAAGCCCATCGCGATGGCCTATGTCGACACCGGGGCCGGCGAAGGTCTGGCCGTGGACATCCGGGGCAGCCATGAGGCGATGGACCTCGTGGAACTGCCTTTCTACAGGAGGAACAAGTGAGCGACATCCCTGACGAGCTGAGCTACACCAAGGAACACGAGTGGATCGCCGGCCTTGACGAGGCCATCACGGTGACGATCGGGATCACGGCGTACGCCGCCGAGGCCCTTGGCGACGTGGTGTTCGTCCAGCTTCCCGACGCGGGCGCGACCGTCGCGGCCGGTGACTCGGTCGGCGAGGTCGAGTCCACCAAGTCCGTGAGCGAGATCTACTCCCCCGTCGGCGGGGAGGTCGTCGAGGTCAACCAGGCTGTGGTGGACGACCCCTCCCTGGTCAACAACGACCCGTACGGCGAGGGCTGGATGTTCCGCGTGCGCGTCGAGGGCGACCCCGAGGACCTGCTCTCGGCCGAGGAGTACACAGCCCTCACCTCGGGCGAGTCCTGACCCACCCGCCGGGGCCCCGCCGGGCCCCGGCCCTGCTGAAGGGCGCCCATCAATGGCGATCAGCGTCTTCGACCTGTTCAAGGTCGGCATCGGCCCGTCGAGCTCGCACACCGGCGGCCCGATGGCCGCCGCGCACAAGTTCGCGCGCGGCCTCGACCAGGACGGCCTGCTCGACCAGGTCGCCCGCGT
>NZ_JABWGN010000028.1 GCF_013363975.1 Nonomuraea montanisoli
CGTGGGCTAGCCTTCCGGTTCGACAAGACGCCCGACAGCTATCTGGCCGGCCTGCACCTACGCGGAGCCGTCTTATGGATCCGAAGCCTCCGACCAGCCTAAGATCCGAACTCCGCACAGGCGCTAGATGGCATGGTGGTCATCCCGGAGCCTGAGTGCCCCCGCCGGTGGCCATGGCTGCGGTGGTTGGTCACTCGGGAAGGTCGAGTCCGTGTTGCTTGAGCGCCTTACGGGCGCGGTGGAGGCATTCCTCTGCGGAATCTGCATCGGTGCGCACCGACCAACTGTCGTCGTGCTGTGGCTCGCTGCTCGCGTGGAAGGTCCACGGGCGTATGCCGTCTCGGCCGGCATCTACTCGAAGGAGAGCGCTCACGTTGCGCTCCAGAAGCCACTCCAGCATGGCGGTCGCATCCATCCGAGCAGGCTACTCGGGCTTTGCTAGGAGTATTCGAAAAAGAACTCCCACGTGCGTACGCCCGAGCCGCCAGATACGCGAGGGTCGTACTCGAGGGTCATCTCGACGGTGCCGTGCGAGAACTCCTTCCTCAGCCCCAACGTTTGCGGTAGATCGAGTTCCTCGATGGGCTCCACATACCGCCAGCCTTCCCGATGCATGGCGGCCAAGGCATCCCGAACGTGCTGGGCATCGTCCGCCACTGTCGCGACCACGCTGGCGCTCGGTGAGGGAATGAGGTCAGGAAGCGGTTCGAACTGGCAGTTGTCCTCACGGTCGATCGCTGTGACCGAGCCCGCGGGGAACAGCCGGGCCAGCAACGGAGTCACTTCCTTCTCCAGCACGGGATGCTGCTGCGCCACTTGGATCTTGCACGTTGTCAGATCCACCGCAGCGGATCCGTAGATGGGGACGAAGATCAGTACGAGGATCTGCACCGCGACCGCCAAGACCGCGGCCACCGCCGAGACCGCGACCGCTTTCTTGATCATCTTCACTGGCACAGTGTGCCACCCACGCTCGGGCCAAGCCATCCAGTCAGATCAAATGGGCCATCTCGGGCGCAGCTCAGTCATCGTGACCTGCGGCGCACCACGCTGGTCGCCTTCGCTCGCAACAGCCGCGCCGCCCTGGAGCGCCGACCTCCGCTTCGTCGGCGCCATGGTTGTCGGCTCCATCACCGGTGTTCTGCTGAGATCCACAGAACAGGCCTAGACATCGGATGCGGTGGCTGGTAGCGCTCACGGCCCCGGCCGTTGCCGTCCGGGACCGGCCCCAGGCTGCACGGCCGGGCCGAGTGTTACGGCCAGGAAAAGGACAGCGTGATCCGCCGCTACATCATCTGGCGGAACCATCACGGCATCGACGAACGCCTCCCGCCCGATCGCCGACGGGGCCAACGTGGCTTGAGACTGGTTCTACCGTGAGTGTGACGCCCGAAGAACCCCTGCTGTTCCCTCCGCACTCCATACGCGACGTGGAGCGCGGTATGTCAAGCAGACCGTGTGCAGCGTGTTCGCCGTCGTCACCGTCGACTTCGAGCCAGGCAACGGAACGGGCAGCGGCATCGAGCTCGCCATACCAACCGATGTGTGTCTCGTCTTCGGACAGAACGGCGGCGACCAGGACTACAGAGTCGTCTTCGGATATCTCGATGCGTTCGCCGAGGGCATGTGTGAGGAACTGGCCGCCAAGCGGCAGATCATCTTGGACGCCAAAGTGGTCCTCCGGCGCATGGTCATCCATGACGTCGACTCGAACGAGCACTCCTTCCACACCGCAGGGAAGATGGCCGCGCGGACAGCCCTGGAGCGTGCTCTGGACGCTTGTCCCGCCGAGGCCTCCCCATAAAAGCAGCACCTACTGAGAAGACATATACGCTCACGCCTCAGGCAGCGCCCTGCAAGGAAGGGGAACGTTGCCTGATGCGGCGCTAGCCCGTCATCGATACCTACGGCGGCTACTGATACCGGGGGCGCTCCTCGCTGCTGTGCTGCCGGAGCGGTGAGAGCGGCTGCAGCGCAGGCAGACAGCTCCCACCCCTCCATTTCTTCCTCGTCACAGGACAGGTTGTGCTGATCTTTCGCCCCATCTCCATATGACTTTTCGTTTCACGAGGCGAGCAACGGGCCGGGGAGCTCGAGGGGCGGGAGCCCCTCGATTGGGGTTTGGGGCGGAGCCCCAATCAGACGCTGTCTGAGCGCTTTTGGCGCGAAGCGCCCCCCAGGGCGAAGGCGATGCAGTGGAGCTGGGGTGTGGGGGCCGCGCCCCCACTTGGACGCAGTCTGATTCCCCATGGCGCGTAGCGCCGCTATTGGAGAAGGCCATGCTGTCGGGCTCAAAAGGCATGAGGTGGAGCGGGTGACGGGAATCGAACCCGCGCTGTCAGCTTGGGAAGCTGATGTTCTGCCATTGAACTACACCCGCATCGGCCGGAGCCGCGCTCCCACTGTAGCGGAAACCCAGCCCACTTCAGCAAGCCCGCACACGGTAGGTTGCTCCACGTGCTGCTCTCTGACCGTGACATCCTGAGCGAGATCGACTCGGGACGGCTGGCGCTCGATCCGTTCGATCGGGAGATGCTCCAGCCTTCCAGCATCGACGTGCGGCTCGATCGGTACTTCCGGGTCTTCGAGAACCACAAGTACCCGCACATCGACCCGTCCGTCGAGCAACCAGATCTGACGCGTATGGTCGAGCCGGATGGGGATGAACCGTTCATCCTCCATCCCGGCGAGTTCGTGCTGGCTTCGACCTACGAGGTCATCACGCTTCCCGACAATCTGGCGTCCAGATTGGAGGGGAAGAGCTCGCTGGGACGGCTGGGGCTGTTGACGCATTCGACGGCCGGCTTCATCGACCCGGGTTTCAGCGGGCACGTGACGCTGGAGCTGTCGAACGTGGCAACCCTGCCCATCAAGCTGTGGCCGGGGATGAAGATCGGGCAACTGTGCGTGTTCCGGCTCAGCTCGCCGGCCGAGCACCCGTACGGGTCCGCGAAGTACGGGTCGCGGTATCAGGGGCAGCGCGGGCCGACGCCGTCCCGGTCATTCCGCAACTTCCACCGCACCGTGATCTGACATCCGGCCGCTTCCTGATGAGCCCGATTCCTGCTTCGGGTGGCTGCTCGGGAAAGGCGCTGGTGGGGGTTGAGGTGTCGCTCGGGTGAGGCGTTGGGGCCTCGGCTCAGGTGACGTCGCCCGGACGAGTCGGCTCGGGTGACGCTGTCCGGGTGGGTCCGAGGGGGGCGCTGTCCGGGTCCGTAGCCGGGCGTGCGCGTCGAAAGGGCGTGCGCGTCGAAAGGGCGTGCGCGTCGAAAGGGCGTGCGCGTCGGAAGGCCGCGTGCGTCGGAAGGGCGCGCGCACCGGGAAAACCTGTCCCAGCAACAGCCCCTCTCCGGCGTCCCCTGTGATCCTCTCCCCGTTCGGGGAAGGTGAAGCTCCAGTTACGACACCTGACCAGGCTGGCGGTCTGGAAGGAAACTCACGAAGATGGTGACCGTAAGGCAGAACAAGTCCCCAGCGAGTGTGCCCCGGACCGTCAGGTGCCCCGGTGTCGCAGAACATACGGAGGGTAGCGACTAGGAGAAGGGGACATGAAGTTCGCATTTCGCCTGGTAAGCCGTACCCTCTTCCACGGACCATCCCCGCACATCTGGAGAACGACGTGCGCCTGCGTCTCACGCCACGTGAGGACAGCTACTACGACCTGTTCGCCGACTCGGCGAACAACCTGGTCACTGCTTCCCGCCTGCTGGTGGAGATCATCAGCGACGGGTCGGACAGGGAAGCCCTGGCCGAGAAGATGCGCGCGTGCGAGCACGCGGGCGACGACCGCACCCATGCGATCATGAACCGGCTCAATGAGAGCTTCATCACGCCGTTCGACCGCGAGGACATCTACCGCCTCGCCTCGAACCTCGACGACGTGATGGACGCCATGGAGGCGGCCTCCGACCTCATCGTGCTCTACCAGCTCGACCACCTGCCCAAGGACGTCGTGCGCCAGGTCGAGGTGCTGGAGCGGGCGGCCGAGCTGACCGCGGAGGCGATGCCGCGGCTGCGCTCGATGAAGAACCTCAACGAGTACTGGATCGAGGTCAACCGCCTGGAGAACCAGGGTGACCAGGTCTACCGCCGGTTGCTGGCCAAGCTGTTCAGCGGCGAGTACGACGCGTTGACGGTCATGAAGATGAAGGAGGTCATCGACGCCCTCGAGGAGGCCGCCGACGCCTTCGAGCACGTGGCCAACACCGTCGAGTCGATCGCGGTCAAGGAAAGCTAAGCCCCGTGAACCTCACGCTCGCCCTCGTCATCGGCGTGGTCGTCGTGGCGCTGGCCTTCGACTACACCAATGGCTTCCACGACGCGGCGAACGCCATCGCGACCTCGGTCTCCACACGCGCCCTCACCCCCAGGGCCGCGCTGTTCATGGCCGCGGCGATGAACTTCATCGGCGCCCACCTCGGCACCCAGGTGGCGCAGACCGTCGGCAAGGGCATCATCGACGCCCCACAGGGCACGCACGGCCTGGTCGTCGTGGCCGCCGCCCTGGTCGGCGCCATCGCCTGGAACCTCATCACGTGGTACTTCGGACTGCCCTCCTCCTCCAGCCACGCCCTGATCGGCGGTCTCGTGGGCTCGGCGCTGGCCTCGGCCAGCCTCGTGCACTGGGACGGCGTGGTGGAGAAGGTCGTCGTCCCCATGATCCTCTCCCCGGTGCTCGGCTTCACGATCGCCGCCGGGATCATGATCGCCATCTACTGGATCTTCCGCCGCGCGCAGCCGGGCAAGACCAACCGCGGCTTCCGGTACGCCCAGACGGTCTCGGCCGCCGCCATGGCCCTCGGCCACGGCCTGCAGGACGCCCAGAAGACGATGGGTGTGATCTTCCTCGCCCTCGTCGTCGGCGGCTACGCCTCGCCGCAGGACCCCATCCCGCAGTGGGTCATCATCTCCGCCGCGGGCGCCATCTCGCTCGGCACCTACGCCGGAGGCTGGCGCATCATGCGCACGCTCGGCCGGCGCATCATCGCCCTCGACCCGCCGCAGGGCTTCGCCGCCGAGGCCGCGGCGGCGACGGTCCTGTACACCGCCGCGATCGGCTTCGGCGCCCCCATCTCCACCACCCACACCATCACCAGCGCGATCATGGGCGTCGGCTCCACCAAGCGGCTCTCGGCCGTGCGCTGGGGCGTGGCGGGCAACATCGTGACCGCCTGGATCCTCACGATCCCGGCGGCGGCGCTGGTGGCCGCCCTGACCTACTTCGCCCTGCACTGGATGGTCGAATAACCCCTCATGACGTGGCGGCGTACATGACGTCCACGTCCCACCGGGCGAAGCCGAGCGACTCGTACAGCCGGATCGCCGCCGTGTTCGTCCCGTCCACGTAGAGCATCGCCTGCGCGAGCCCGCGCGAGCGCAGGTGGCTCAGCCCGGCCAGCGTCAGCGCCTTGCCCAGGCCCGTGCCCTGCTGGGAGGGATCGACGCCCACGACGTACACCTCGCCGAGCGGCTCGTGCCCGTGTTCCGAGGATCCGTGGATCTTCGTCCAGTGGAACCCCACGAGCCGCTCGCCGCGTACGGCCAGGAAGAACCCCGCCGGGTCGAACCACGGCTCCCGCTCCCGCCTGAGCAGGTCGTCCAGGCTCCACGCGCCCTGCTCGGGGTGGTGGGCGAAGGCGGCGGCGTTGACCTTGAGCCATTCCTCCTCGTCCCGGCCGGGCTCGAAGGCCCGCAGCCGGACGCCGTCGGGCAGCGTGTACGGCGCCAGCGGCGCGAACAGCGACCGGCGCATCTGCCACAGCGACCGCACCCGCTGGAGCCCCAGGGAGGCGGCCAGCGCCCCGGCCCCCTCGTGGTCGCCGTGCGCCCACAGCCGAAGCCGCCCGCCGGCCTGGTCGAGCACGGCCCGCAGCAGCCGCCGGCCGTGCCCCTGGCGCCGGTACGCCGGGTGGACGACGAGCTCCCCGCTCGGGCCCTCGACCTCGTCGGTGGGGTCCACGTGCGCGTACCCGGCCAGCGCGTCGCCGTCGTGGAGCAGCAGCGAGCGGGCGCGCGGGTCGCCGCCGTAGCGCAGGTGGAGCATGACGTGCTCGTTCAGCGGCCGGACGCCGTCGGCCTCCGTCGCCGCCTCGACGAGCGCGAGCACGTCGGTGATTTCCTGGTCATCGAGCCGTTGTCTGACTTCCACGCGTGCCGTCACAGGTCGAACTCTAGGCGTACGACTGGCAAAACACGCCATGGCGTCGGCTGGCGAATCGTTACCTTTGCGACATTGGCTGCAAAGCTTCGCGCCGTAACGTCTTGGGCCATGACGTCTCGTTCCCTCCTCCGGCTCGCCGTGGCCGGAGCCGTCGCCACCACCACGGCTCTGCTGGCCGTGGCACCGGCGGACGCGCAGCAGGCCCCCCGGACGGTTCCCGTCCGCCTGCTCGCCCTCAACGACTTCCACGGCAACCTCGAACCCCCCACGGGCTCGTCCGGCCGCATGGTCGACGAGAACGGCGCCACCGTGGAGGCGGGCGGAGCCGCCTACATCGCCACCCACATGAAGGCCCACACCGACGCGAACACCATCGCCGTGGCCCAGGGCGACCTCATCGGCGCCACCCCGCTGATCTCCGCGGCCTACCACGACGAGCCGTCCGTCGAGTTCCTCGGCAAGCTCGGGCTGAAGGTCGCCGCGGTCGGCAACCACGAGTTCGACGAGGGCTACGCCGAGCTGCGCCGGATCATGAAGGGCGGCTGCCACCCGGTCGACGGCTGCTCGCCCGCCGGGGAGTGGAAGGGCGCCTCCTACGACTACGTGGGCGCGAACGTGCTGTTCAAGAACCCGAGCGAGAAGTCGGACGCGCTCGCGGCGCTGGGCAGCCGGCCCGCGGTCAAGAAGCTGCTGTCCGACTGGGGCGTGCCCGCGCTGCCGCCCGTCAGCGTCAAGTGGATGAACGGCGTGCCGGTCGGCTTCATCGGCCTGGTCACGCAGACCACCCCGGGCATCGTCACGGCGGAGGGCATCAAGGACCTCAAGTTCGTGGACGAGGTCAAGGCCGCGAACGTGGCCTCCAAGGTGCTCAAGCTCCTCGGCGTGAAGGCCCAGGTCGTGCTCGTCCACGAGGGCGACCAGGTCACCCCGGGGCAGTCGCCGGACGCGTGCAGCGCCGTCCCGGGCGCGGGCAACCGCATCGCCACCCAGGTGGACCCCGAGATCGACGTGGTGCTCAGCGGCCACTCCCACCAGGCGTACCTCTGCAAGGTCAAGGACCCGGCCGGCCAGGACCGGCTCTACTCGCAGGGCGGCTCGTTCGGCCGCGTCATCACGCAGGTGGACCTCCAGGTGGACGTCCGCACGCGGGACGTCGTGCGCTCCTCGGTCGTGGCGGACAACCACGTCGTGACGCGCACGGTCAAGCCGGACCAGGACATCTCGGACTTCGTGACGTTCTGGAAGGAGAAGGTCGCGTCGGTCGCCAACCGGCCCGTGGGCCGCATCACGGCCGACATCTCCAACACGGCCCGGCCGAGCGGGGAGACGCCGCTGGGCGACCTCATCGCCGACGCGCAGCTCGCCGCGACGAAGACCGGCGGGAACGCGCAGATCGCCCTCATGAACCCGGGCGGCGTCCGCGCGCCCCTGACCTACGCCGGCTCCCCGGCCGGTGAGGGCGACGGAGTCGTCACCTACGGCGAGGCGTTCACCGTCCAGCCGTTCAACAACCTCATGCAGGTGGTCACGCTGACGGGCGCGCAGCTCAAGACGGTGCTGGAGCAGCAGTTCACCGGCGGGCCCAACAACCAGGCGTTCACCAAGATCCTGCAGCCCTCGGCGAACCTGACCTACACCTACAGCACCTCGGCCGCGTGGGGCTCGAAGGTGTCGGACATCCGCATCGACGGCGCCCCGGCCACGGACACCCAGCAGATCCGCGTCGCGGCCAACAACTTCCTGGTCGGCGGCGGGGACGCGTTCCTCGCCTTCAAGGACGGCACGGACGTCTGGAGCGGCCCGCTGGACATCGACGCGTTCGTCGACCACCTGGGCAGGAACAGCCCGATCGCCCCGCCCGCCACCAACCGCATCACGGTGACGAGCTGACCCCCTGAGAAACCGGCGAGGCCCGCTCCCCGAGGGGGCGGGCCTCTCGTCAGACGTTGGCCGTGTCGGCGCGGTCGGGGACGAAGCGGTAGCCGACGTTGCGCACCGTGCCGATCAGCGACTCGTACTCCGTGCCGAGCTTGGCCCGCAGCCGCCGCACGTGGACGTCGACCGTCCGCGTGCCGCCGAAGTAGTCGTAGCCCCAGACCTCCTGCAGGAGCTGCGCCCGGGTGAAGACCCGGCCGGGGTGCTGGGCGAGGTACTTGAGCAGCTCGAACTCCTTGAAGGTGAGGTCGAGCACCCGCCCGCGCAGCCGGGCCGTGTAGGTGGCCTCGTCGATGGCCAGGTCGCCGCTGCGGATCTCGTCGGGCACGTCCTCGCCGCCGGCCTGCGAGATGCGGCCGGTCGCCATGCGCAGCCGCGCCTCGACCTCGGCCGGGCCGGCGCTGTCGAGCAGCACGTCGTCCACGCCCCACTCGGCGGTCATCGCGGCGAGCCCGCCCTCGGTGACGATGACGATGAGCGGGCAGTCGACGCCGGTGGTGCGGATCAGCCGGCAGAGGCTCTTGGCGTGGGCGAGCTCCTTGCGGGCGTCCACGAGCACGGCGTCGACCGGCGGCGCGTCGATGAGGGCGGACGCCTCCGCGGGGGAGACGCGGACCGAGTGGAGCAGCAGCCCCAGCGCCGGCAGCACCTCGGAGGACGGCTCCAGGGCGTTGGTCAGCAGGAGCAGACTGCTCATTTCGGCCTCCTCAAACGCGCAAGGACCCGGGGGCTACATCGCCCAGGTCCTGTAGGGGAGGATAACCCACGCGAATCTCGCGTCCATGGGGCGTCCGACAGATGAACAGCGTTTTACCTGCGACGACAATGTTAAGGAAGTCGCACGGCCACACTTTTGCGATGATGAGGTTGCCATGGCTACTGGAAAAGTGCGGTATTGGGCCGCGGCGCGCGAAGCCGCGGGAGTCCCCGAGGAGTCGTTCGAGGCGGCGACCCTTGGCGAACTCATGACGAAAATCACACGGGACCGCGCCGAGCTCGCGCGGGTGGTGCGCCGTTCCTCGTTCCTCGTCGACGGCTCACCAGTGGGAAAGCGCGCCCATGACACCGTGGTGCTCGCCGAGGGGGCGACGGTCGAGATCCTGCCCCCGTTCGCGGGCGGCTGACGGTCTTTCCAAGGTCATCGGATCGGTGAGCGGGCGGCCCTGCGGGGAAGGGACATTCCACTCGATAAGCTCATGATCCATGGCCTGAGACAGGGAGCCCGATGCGTAAACTCCTCGTTTTCCTGATCGTGCTGGGAGTTCTTCTCGCCGTCGTGGACCGCGTCGCGGTCGCGGGCGTGGAGCGGGACCTGTCCACCCGGATCGCGGCCTCCGCCGACCTGGACCGGCAGCCCGAGGTGTCGATCGAGGGCTTCCCGTTCCTCACCCAGGCCGTCTCGGGCCGCTACCCCGAGGTGCGCTTCGACCTGGGCACGCTCACGTACGGGGGCGTCCCGGTGAAGAACCTCCAGGGCATCGCCAACGACGTGACGGCGCCGCTCGCCGACGTGCTGCAGAACCGCGCCGAGGTCCGGGCCGGGCGGCTGACGGTCCGCGGCACGCTGACACGCGAGACGATCGACAAGTACGCGCCGAAGGGCGTCAGGATCAGCGGCAACGGGTCGCGGCTCGTCGCGTCCGGCGAGGTGATGGTCGGGGTGAACAAGGTGAAGTTCGACGCCGAGATGAAGATCGAGGTGGTCGACGGCGGCATCCGGCTGCGGGCGCAGAAGATCGCGGGAGTGCCCGACGCGGTCGCCGGGCTGGTGAGCTACCCGATCCCGTTCAAGGGCGACCTGCCGTTCGACGTGAAGGTGACGGGGGTGCGCAATGTGGCCGACGGGCTGGAGTTCACGGCCGAGGCGGAGAACGTCCCGTTCAGCGGACAGCGGCTCGGAGCCCGATGAACCCTCTCCCGTTGAACCGTCCCGCCCCGCCGTACGTGATGAGGGCGTGAGTCCAGCAGGCACCGCCGACGAGGAGCTCGTGCGGACCCTTTTCGACGAGCACGCCGGGCCGCTTTACGGTTACGTGCTGCGACTGACCGGCGATGCCGGACGGGCGGAGGATGTGGTGCAGGAGACGCTGCTGAGGGCGTGGCGACACCCCGAGGCCCTCTCCGGCCGCCCCATCCGCGCCTGGCTGTTCACCGTCGCCCGCAACCTCGTGGTCGATCAGCACCGCGCGCGCAAGTCGCGTCCGCAGGAGACCGGCGACGAGGCGCTGGCCGTCGTCCCCGCGGAGGACGAGCTGGAACGGGCGGTCGAGTCGTGGGCCGTGGCGGAGGCGCTGGCCGCGCTGCGACCCGAGCACCGCGAGGTGCTGTTGGAGGTCTACTACCGGGGGCGATCGGTGAAGGAGGCGTCGGCCACGCTGGGCATACCGCCCGGCACGGTCAAGTCGCGCACCTACTACGCGCTGCGGGCGCTGAAGCTCGCCCTGGAGGAGCGGGGGCTGGCGCCATGACGTGCGAGGAGGTACGGATCTCGCTGGGCGCCCACGCGCTGGGGGCGCTGGAGCCGGACGAGGCGCTGGAGATCGACGCCCACCTGGCGACCTGCGAGGTCTGCGGCGCTGAGCTGGTGGAGCTGGAGGGCGTGTCCGCCTTCCTGGACAAGGTGTCCGAGCGTGACGTGCAGCTCGTGACCAGCCCGCCGCGCCAGGTGCTCGACCGGCTGCTGAACGCGCGCGCCAGGCGTCACCGCAGGGGCCGGATGCTCATGCTCGTGGCCGCCTCGGCGGCGGCGATCGTCGCGGGCGGCGCCGTGTGGACGGCCGTCGCGAACCATCACCAGGGGGCGACGAGCGCCTCCGCGCCGGCGGCGTCCCGGCCCGGCGAGGGTCTGACGAGCGCCCAGGACTCCGCCCGCTCGTCGGACGATGCCGCGCGCCCCAAGGCCACCCAGAAGCCGCGCGCGAAGAAGACGCAGGACGACCAGCCGAGGATCATGGCCGAGAGGCAGCCCGAGGCGAGCGCGACGCCGATGCCGTCGGCCAGGGCGAGCGGGCAGGAGTTCGCCGGCCGTGACCGGTCGTCCGGCTACGCCGCGAGCGTGGCGGTGTTCCCCGGCGCGCGCGGGACCGGGCTCTCGGTGAAGGTGTCCGCGGTGCCGGCCGGCACGGCGTGCCGGCTGGTCGTGGTCGGCCGTGACGGGCGGCGCGACGTCTCGGACAGCTGGACGGTCGATCGGGAGAACTACGCGGACAAGCCGGTCTTCGCCAGCCGGACGTGGATCCCGGTGAAGGACATCGCCAGGTTCGAGGTGGTGGACGCCTCCTCGAAGCAGGTGCTGGTCAAGGTTCCCGGACCGCGGAGCTGACCGGGCCGGAATGCCGCCGGCGCGCGCGTGGTTGCATCTGGCGATGACGGGCGTGTGGGTGGTGCTGGCGACGCTGGCGCTGGGTACGGGAATCGGGGTGGTACGTCTGCGCCGCGACGGCCGCATGCGTGACATGTCCGGCGACCAGGCCGGTGACGGGCGCGACGACCGCCTCACCGCCGACGTGCTGGGCGTCCCCCTCGGGCCGAGGGCGACACTCGTGCAGTTCTCCACCGCGTTCTGCCAGCCCTGCCGGGCGACGCGGCGCGTCCTGGCCGACGTGAGCGCGCTCGTGCCGGGGGTCGCGCACGTCGAGATCGACGCGGAGTCGCGGCTGGACCTGGTGCGGGAGCTGGACATCCTGCGCACCCCGACGGTCCTCGTCCTCGACTCCTCCGGAAATATCGTGAAAAGGGGCTCCGGCCAGCCGCGCAAGGCCGACGTGCTGACCGCCCTCGCGGCCGCCGTGCCGCCCGCGGAATCACGTCCCGAGACGTCCGCGTCTCAAGAACCGGACGAGATGTGACAGATGGCGAGACGACGAGTAGTGTCGTCCGCATGAACCTTTCGACAGAGCTGCTGACGAAGCGGCGCGCGGTTGATTTCTGCCGCGTAGCCACCGCGCTCTGTCGCGCTGCCTGAGGACGGTCTCGCGCGGACATCCGATCCGCCTCAACCCGACCCCTTCAGGGAGCATCCTTCAGATGCGTGCCGACCCTAGAGTGCTGCGCTTCGGCGCGGCCGTCACCACCCTGGTCCTCGCTCTCGTCCTCGTGACGGGAAGCGCGTGGCTGCTCGCCGCCCAGGCCGTGGTGTTCGCTCTGGGTCTGGCGGGCCGCTCACCGTACGGGATGGTCTTCCGGACGCTCGTCACGAGCGCCCCGAAGGTGACGGAGGACGCCCGCCCGCCGCGCTTCGCGCAGGGTGTGGGCTTGGCCTTCGCGGTCGCAGGACTGGTCGGATTCGTCGCCGGGATCACGCCGCTGGCCCTCGGGGCCACGGCTGCGGCTCTCCTCGCCGCCTTCCTCAACGCAGCCTTCGGACTCTGTCTCGGCTGCGAAACGTACCTGCTGATTCGCCGTCTACTGCCCGCCGCCACATGGGAGGTTCACCAATGAGCCGCTCCGCCGTCCTGGTGGATGCCGACTGGGTCGAGGCCAACCTCGACACGCCAGGCGTCGTACTCGTCGAGGTCGACGAGGACACCAGCGCCTACGACAAGGGCCACATCCGTGGCGCCGTGAAGATCGACTGGAGGCAGGACCTCCAGGACCCCGTCCGCCGTGACTTCGTCGACAAGACCGGTTTCGAGACGCTGCTGTCCGAGCGCGGCATCTCCAACGACGACACCGTCGTGCTCTATGGCGGCAACAACAACTGGTTCGCGTCCTACGCCTACTGGTACTTCAAGCTGTACGGCCACGACAACGTCAAGCTGCTCGACGGCGGGCGCAAGAAGTGGGAGCTCGACTCGCGCGAGCTGGTCAAGGACGTCCCCCGGCGCGAGCGCACCCAGTACGTCGCCCAGGAGCAGGACGCCGCGATCCGCGCCTTCCGCGACGACGTCGTGAGCGCCATCGGCAAGCTCAACCTGGTCGACGTCCGCTCGCCCGACGAGTTCACCGGCAAGCTGCTCGCCCCGGCCCACCTGCCGCAGGAGCAGGCCCAGCGCGCCGGCCACGTGCCCACCGCCCGCAACATCCCGTGGTCCAAGGCGGCCAACGACGACGGCACCTTCAAGAGCGACGACGACCTGCGCACGCTCTACCAGCAGGCCGGTGTCGACTTCGGCAAGGACACCATCGCCTACTGCCGCATCGGCGAGCGCTCGGCGCACACCTGGTTCGTGCTGCACGAGCTGCTCGGCCAGTCCAACGTGAAGAACTACGACGGTTCGTGGACCGAGTACGGCTCGCTCGTGGGCGTGCCGATCGAGCTGGGGGAGGCCCGATGAGCGCGCAGGGATGCGGAGCCCCGGAGCAGACGATCGCTCTGCCCGCCGGGATCGATCTGTCCAACCAGGCCGTGATCCAGGGCGTCGTCACGGGCGCCGGCACCGCCTACGCCCGGCTGCTCGACCACTCCGGTGAGTTCACCGGCGAGGTCGTGGTGTCGGACGACGGCGTGTTCCGGTTCTTCGCCGCGCCGGGCGACTGGACCGTCCGCATCATCGCGGGCGGCGGCGTCACCCGTGACGTGCAGGTGGAGGCCAAGCTGGGCGAGGTCTCCCAGCTCGCCGTGGCGGTCTGACCCGTACGTCTGCCCACCCTCTCCTTCGCGACAGGCCCGCGCCGCAACGGCGCGGGCCTTCCGCGTCCGGCGGCAGAATTTCTTTCGCACCGGATGCCACCGATCGCCGCGTCGCGGTGTTGGTGTAGATGTGAGTGAGATGGACTGCCTCGACCCGGTGCGCAAGGCGCTGCTCGACGACCTCGACGAAGGGTTCGCCGAGCTGTACGGCGTCCACCGCGACGTCGTCTTCTCGACGGCGCTGCGGCTGTCCGGGCGCTGGGCCGACGCGGAGGACCTCGCGGCGGAGACGTTCCTGCGCGCCTACCGGGCGGTGGCGGGCTACGACGCCGAGCGCATAGCGGCGCTGCAGACGCGGCCGTGGCTGCTGACCATCCTCATGAACATCTGGCGCAACTGTGCCCGCGCCAAGTCCCGCAAGCCGCCACCGGACCTGCGGGAGGAGCCCATGGAGGTCGTCGATCCGCGCGAGGGCGTCGAGGACGCCGCGCTGCGGAAGGAGACCGGCGACGAGCTGGCGGGGCTGCTCGCCCAGCTCCCGGAGGAGCAGCGCCTCGCGGTGGTGCTCCGGCACGTCGCCGACCTGCCGGTCGTCGAGGTCGCCACGGTGTTGAAGATCCCGCAGGGCACGGTCAAGTCACACGTGTCGCGCGGACTGAAGCGGCTGCGCACGCTCGGAGGTGTCCGATGAACGACGACCCCTTGCTCGCCAGGCTCGCCGGGCTGGCCGTTGAGGCCCCGGCCGGGCTGCTGGACCGGATCGCGGCCCGCTGGATCGCGGTGCCGAGCCCGATCGGCGAGCTGTCCGTGGCCTGGACCGCCCGGGGCGTGGCCTACGTCCATGAGGGCGACGGGTTCACCGGCGCGTTCCGGTCGCGGTTCGGCCGGCCGCTGATGCCGGCCACGCGGCCGCCGGCGGGCCTGGTGCCCGCGCTGCGCACCGGGAGGCTCTCCGGGCTGGCGCTCGACCTGGAGGAGCTGGGCGACTTCCAGCGGGACGTGCTGCGCGCCGTCCAGGCCATCCCGCGCGGCGAGGTCAGGCCGTACGCGTGGATCGCGGCCCGCGCCGGACGGCCCGGAGCGGTGCGCGCGGTGGGCACGGCGCTCGCCCGCAACCCCGTGCCGCTGCTCGTCCCCTGCCACCGGGTGACGCGCTCCGACGGGGCGCTGGGGGAGTACGTGTTCGGGCCGGCGGCCAAGCAGCGGCTGCTGCTGGCGGAGGGCGTCGACCTGGGCCGGCTGGACGGCCTGGCCAGGGAGCGCGTCTTCTATCTGGCCAGCGACACGACGGGGGTGGTGTGCTTCCCGACCTGCCACAACGCCCGGCGGATCACGCCCGCGCACCGGCACGGCTTCCGCACGCTCGGCGCGGCCCGCACCGCCGGCTACCGCCCCTGCCGTACCTGCCGGCCCGACCTCCAGGCCGCCTGACCGGGCGGCCCCGGAGGCGCCGGTGGGGCGGGTGGGGGCTGCGGTGGGGTGACGGTGCCGCTACGATGCACCAGATGTCAGGTTCGTCTGGTGTGGCGGCACCGCCCCGACCTGCGCCTTCACCGGCCCGGAAGCCGCCGTCGCCGTTCTCGCTCCCCGTGCACACGCTCCGCCTGCTCGGGCGCTGTGTGCTGCCGCTCGTCCTGTGGTTCGCCGCGGGTGAGGCCGTGCGCTTCGGACTGCTGTACGGCGCCACCGAGGTGGCCTACGGCGACTGGCGGCAGGCCCGGCTGGTGGCCACGATCACCCTGCTCACCGTGGTCGTGCTCGCTGCGCTGACCGTGGTCACGGGCATGCTGCACACCCTGCGCGGCGCGCTGTGGGAGATGCGGGCCCGGGAGGCCGAGGGCGCGGAGGACGAGCCGTTCTTCACGGCCCTCGACCGGGTGGCCCCCGCCTTCGCCGTGCTCTACATGGCCTGGGGCTTCCAGACCGAGGACGCCCGCGACCTGCAGCAGATGGACCTGTTCCACCACTTCTTCGACATGACCGACGCCGCGTTCTTCGGCGAGAAGTCGCACGTCGGCCGGAGCCTCATCGACCTCGACTGGCGGGTGTCGGTGGCCACGATGCTCGTCGCGTTCGGCCTGAAGACGCTGTTCGCCAAGCTGGTGGAGCGGGGCACCGGCCGCTTCTACGGCTTCGCCGCGGCGTTCTCGGAGTTCGCCTTCGTCTTCTACGGCCTCAACGCCACGGTCGCGATCGCCGACGCGCGATCGGAGTGGGTGGAGCACCGCACCGTGGTCGTCGGCACCGAGAGCCTGTGGACCAAGGCGCAGGACACCGTGCCCGTCCTCAAGAGCCTCACCGACGTGGTGAACGACGTCTGGCCGCTGTTCCTCGAGTCCGTCGCCATCCCACTGGCCTGGCTGACCGTGGCCATGCTCGTGTTCGGCGCGTACGCCGACGACACCCGCACCATGCTCAGGGGCACCCGGTTCGAGCGCGGCATCGACCGCCTGGAGGGCAGCCACGACCTGACGCAGCGCTCCTTCGAGCGGGTGACCGGCGGGTTCCAGGAACGCTGGGTGCCGCTGGTCAACTCCCTGCGGCTGGTGATCAAGGGCGGCGCGCCGCTGTTCGGCATGATGTGCCTGTGCTACGTGGCCGTCACGGTGGGCGCGCAGTACGCCGACCGCGCGGTCCGCACGCTGGTCGGGTCGCAGGTGGACTGGGCCTGGGCGTACCTGGAGCCGCCGCTCGCGTTCGGCCGCGACCTGCTGGTGACCGTGGTCACCATGGCGCTGCTGGCGGCCACGTTCGACCTCGCCGCCACCCGGGCCCGCCTGCGCGGCGAGGCGTTCACGACGGACTGACCCGGGCGGCCCTCCCTACCGGCGGAACCGCAGCACGTCCACGTCCGGCTTGCTCGTCCCGCGCTTGAACAGGTCGGCGGTCGGGGTGTCGGAGCGGTAGCCGCTGGGCCGGAACGACAGCTCCACCTCGCCGGCCACCGGCTTCGGCACCACGGCCAGACCCTGCAGCCGGTACTCCTTGCCGACCTCCAGGCGCTCGGTCGGCCGGTCGCCGTCGGCGACCTCCACGACCCAGGTGCGGCCCGTACGGTCCTCCAGCCGGATCTCGTCCGGCTTGGCGGTCATGGTCGCGCTGGCGGGGTCCACGACCTTCTCCGTGATGTCCACCTTGAGCCAGGCGACGGTGTCGCCGTGCTTGCTGTTCGGCGGGGCCTCGGTGGGGCTGAGCGCGGCCTTCCACTCGATGCCGTACACGGTGCCGGCCTGGCCGGCTGCCACGGGCACGAGACGCGTCTCCTCGGCGGAGACCTTCTCGTAGAACAGGTAGCCGTCGTACGTGGTCGCGCCGACGGCCACGGCGGCGGCCACCAGCGCGCCGGCGGCCACCAGGAGGGCCCTGCCCCGCTTCCGGGGACGCGCGGTGGGCTCGGACGCCCGCGGCTGGACCGGCTGGACCGGCTGGACCGGCTGGGCCTGTGGCCGGGGCGGCAAAGCCTGCGGAGGCTCCTCAGGGGGCGCGTTCGGGGGCACGGGCGGCAGGGGCTGGGTGACCCCCTCGACGGGCTCGGGAGGGAGCGGGGGCCACACCTGCCGGTCGGGCCGCACCCGCGGCCGCATGCCGGGCCACGAGCCGCCCGGCCTGGGGCCGCCGTGCTGAGGGGGCGGCGCAGGCCGCTGCGGGCGCGCCTGCGGCGGCTGAGGGCGTCCCGAAGGCGCCTGAGGGGGCGCGGAGGGCGGTTGAGGGTGTCCCGAGGGCGGCTGAGGGGGCGCGGAGGGCGGTTGAGGGTGTCCCGAGGGCGGCTGAGGAGGCGCGGCGGGCGGCTGAGGGCCCGCGGCGGGCTGGTGGGGCGGCACGGGAGGCCGGGGCGCTCCGTTGGCCGGGCGGGGGTTGCGGGGCGCGAACCAGTCGCGGTCGTCAGCGCTCATGAGGCGATCACTTCTTGACGATGGAGTAGACGTCCTGCGGCTTGGCGGCGAGGTCGCGGGCCGCCTTCTCGTCCAGACCGAGGTCGATCTCCACCTCCGGCTGGTACGGCTCCACCAGGGTCGACGGCGGCAGCCCGAACACCACCCTGGCCCCCGGCAGCGCCGAGGCGGGCACCTCGAAGAAGAACCGCCCGCTGACCCAGATGTCCGGCTGCACCCACGTGGCGGACAGCGTGGCGGTGGACTCCACCCGGTCGGTGGCGGCGAAGCGGTGGCCGTCGTCGGTCAGCAGCGTGGGCTGGCCGAGGTGGTACGGCTTGAGGCTGGACTTGGCGGAGGCGTTCACGACGAGGAACAGGTTGTCCGTCTCGATGGTTCTGACGCTGCTCGTCCGGATCGCCTTGGCGGCGCTGAAGGAGTCGAGCCGCACGTGGAAGCGCCGGGCGTCGACGTCCTGGCCCTTGGCGCCGGTGTAGGTCAGCGGGGCGCCGGTCTCGTTCTCCGACAGCGCGAGCGTCTGCAGGCCGACGGCGCCGCCCGCGAGGAGCAGGCCCAGCAGCGCGTTGAGCGCGCGCGAGCCGCCGCGCCCGGAGCCGGAGCGCCCCCCGCGGCGCCCGCCCGGCATCGCCGCCGGCCGGGGCTGGACCGCGGTCACGCCGCGGCTTCTTCCTGCACGGGCAGGGTCACCTGCGCCTTGACCTCGGGGACGATGCTCTCGCCCGCGTCCTGGCTGACCATCGTCCACCTCTCGGTCGGGTCGTTGAAGCCGGCCGCGTACTCGAACGAGCCCACGTCCATCGTGATCTTCTCCGGGGGCTTCTGACCCTCCTTGAGCTCGTAACGGACGATGACCGTGGTCTTGATCCCCGGGTGGAGCTGCCCGCTCTCGCCGCCCTTGGCCAGCGCGAAGGCGGAGGGACCGGCGTCGCTCGGGAACTTGGGGCTGATCTTGACCAGCGAGCCGGCGAACGTGGTGGCGAAGGCGCCCTTCCCCTCGGCCGGCGGGACCCCGACCAGGGTGGTGCCGTCGCCGCGGTTGGTGACCTCGAAGACCATCTCCACGAACCGCTTGTCCTCGTCGAACTGCGTCTGAGCCCGCTCGGTCCGGACCCGGGACTCGACGAAGCGGGTGGAGTACAGGCCCTGGTCGAGCACCGAGCCCTTGCCGAGCTGGGGTGGGGCGTCCGGGGCCTCGTTCAGGCCGCCCGTGAGCGCGGTGATCCCGAGGGCCGTGACCAGCACCAGCGCCACCGCGGGCACCACTACCGGACGTCTGGGCCTGCCGCTGCCGCCGGAGGGTTCGGTCATGGGTAAGGATGGTAATAGGTCACGCTTGTCCCATCCGCCGCTATCCTCCCAACGGGCTGGTCTAATTGCCGAGAACCCTGCCGTAGAAGGGGTTCTAGCTCATACGCTGTCACGGAGCAGCGGGACTAGCCTCGACGACTAACGACATATCGCGGCCGGAGGGTCACGTGGTGGACGTGCATCCTGAGCATGCGCAGCTCCAGGCGGACCGCATCTACCTGGGCTGGCAGTACATCCTGCTGCACCCGGACCCCGGCCCGCCACCGAAACGGCCCTCGCCGGCCGAGGAGCCGCCGCCCGCGCGCCCCGACGCCGACCTCGCCCGCCGCGAGCGCATGCAGCAGGACATGCTCAACCGCCCGGTACGCGTCTTCCGGCTGTTCGCGGTCGTGCTGTCGCTGCTCGTCCTGGTACTTGCCGTGGCCGGGCTGCTCCAGTGGAAGTTCGCGTTGCTCGGCCTCGTCGCGGCCTGCGGCGTGGCGATCATCTGCAGCTACGCGCTCGTCCAGGGCGACCGGGCCGTGCGCTACCGCATCAGCGAGCAGCGGGCCCGTGACGACCGTCGGCGACAGGAACGTGACAAAGAGCTGTTCCGCGCGCAGGAGGAGCACGCCCAGCGCTACCGCGACTGGCAGCGGCTCAAGGAGCGCCACGACCGCCAGCTCACCTGGTACGCCGTGGCCGTGCCCGACGAGATCGACCGCATCGACGTGGCCGGCGGCACCCTGCCCGGCTGGTCGGCGCTCGTCACTCTGCTCGGCGCCACCCGCCTCTACAGCGGCGGCCACCTGACCGTGCTCGACCTGTCCGAGGGCGCCATCGCCAAGGACCTCATCGAGCTGGCCCGCCGCGGCGGCGACGACCCGCTGGTCTGGGTGCTGCCCGTCGACCTGCCCCGCCTCGACCTCGGCGCCACGCTCAAGCCCGAGGCGTTCGCCGACGTGCTCGCCCACGTGGTCAGCGTCAGCGAGGAGCACCGCACCACCCGCGACCTCAGCTTCGACAACGCGATCCTGGAGCGTGTCCTCGACGTGCTCGGCGAGAACGCCACGATCAGCCAGGTCACCGCCGCGCTGCGCGCCCTGGCCCAGGTCGGCGACCCGCGCGACGACCTCAGGTACGGGCTGATCACCGCCAGCCAGCTTGAGCGCATCGGCACGCTGTTCGGCCGGGGCGTGAGCGACCGCGTGGTCATCGAGCGGGCCTGGGCGCTGGAGTCGCAGTTACGCAAGCTGGAGACGCTGGGCACGGAGGCCGTGCGCCTGCCGCCCGCCCGGCTGCGGGTGGTCAGCATGGACCGCCAGGCCGGGGTGTTCGGCAACCGGGTGCTCGGCACGTACGTGGCGACCGCCCTCACCCACATCCTGCGCCAGTCGCCCGCCTCCGACCGGCCCTGGTACCACACGATCATCGTGGCCGGGGCCGACAAGCTCCGCGGCGACGTGCTCGACCGGCTCATGGACGCCTGCGAGACCTCCCGTACGGGGCTCGTCCTGACCTACCGGTCGCTCACGCCGACCGTGCGGGAGCGGCTGGGCCGCGGCCACGCCGCGGTCGCGTTCATGCGGCTCGGCAACGCCGAGGACGCCCGGGTGGCCAGCGAGCACGTCGGCACCGAGCACCGGCTGGAGCTGGCCCAGCTCACCGAGACGATCAGCGACTCGCTCCCCGGCGTCGACGGCGGCTACACCAGCACGATCGCCGAGGTCGAGGGCAGGCACGAGGACCACGAGGACAACCCCACCGACCTGGCCGAGGACATCAACGAGTCCACCGAGTGGGGCCGCACCACGGGCAAGATCGGCGAGAGGGAGCGGGTGCTCCAGCGCTCCCGCGAGTTCCTCGTCGAGCCGCACCAGCTCCAGCAGCTCCCCACCACGTCCGTCATCGTCACCGACGCCACCTCGCAGGGCCGGCGGGTCCGCCTCGCCGACGCCAACCCGGCCATCCTCACCTTTCCCAAGACCACGCTCGGCGAGCTGGACGACGTGCGCGAGGCCGTCCTGGCCATCGACGGCGAGCACGACGCCGACCAGGAGGGCGAGCGGGCGGGAGAGCGCGCCGACCCGCCGGGACGCGACGGCGCCGAGCCGCCGCCCAACCTCGGGCCGCCCCCGCCACGCCTCGACTGGCGCAAGGGAAGGCAATGAGATGGTCAATGTCAAGGTGACGGGCTGACGGTCGGCGGATTTTACTTAGAGCCGTCTGTGGGGGGATGAAATGCAGCCGAGTGTCTCGCTGAGCGGGCCGTGGTACCGGATCCAGTCCATCGCCGCACCCTCGCGAAGCTCCTCGGCCGAGTGGGACTTCGTCACCGTGCTGCCCGCCGTGCTGTCGGCCGCCCAGCGTGACCGGCCGTTCGCCATCGGCTGGCTCTCCCGCGGCTCGGGCGCGCCCCTGGAGCTCATCACGAACGCCGGCCCGCTGTCGCCGCCCCGCCAGCCGCGCCGCGCCACCGGCGCCCCCGGGACGCCCACGGGGCCGCAGCCGCTGCTGTTCCCCGGCGGGGCGCGCGGGGTGCAGCTCGGCGAGGAGTACCTGGACGACCTCGCCGACCTGGTGTGGACGCCGTGCCCCGGCCGGCAGGCGCCGCCGCTCGGCAACCGCCGCGAGTTCGACCCGGACGAGCTGAAGCGGCCGACGCTGTTCGAGTCGACGCTGATCACGCTCATGTCGCGGCCGTTCGCCTGGCTCGTCGTGGCCGAGCCGACCGGCCTGCTCGACGCCGAGGTGGCCCACCTGCGCACCCAGCTCAACGTGCTGCGCCAGTACGGCGACGCCTCCGAGCGCTCCCGCTTCGACGCCGAGCGGGCCGAGCGGCGCATGCAGGAGCTCGACGCGTTCCGCGAGGCCGGGCTGTGGAACGTGCGGGTGCTGGCCGGCGGCGCGACGGCCGAGGAGCTGCGCCAGATCGCGCCCGTCCTCGTCGGCTCGGTCGAGATGAGCCACCACCCCTACCGGCTGCGCAGCGCCCAGGGCGCCGTCCATCCGCTGGCCGAGGCGCTGGCCATCACGCTCCAGGACCCCGCCGACGGGGCCGCCGCGCCCTTCGCCGCCACGGCCGGGGCGCTCGCGGCGCTCGCCGGGCTGCCCCGGCGCGAGGTGCCCGGCGTGCGGGTGCTCGACTCGGGGTTCTTCGACGTCACCTCCGAGGCCGACGGCGGCGAGCTGGAGCTGGGGGAGATCCTCGACGGGCAGGACCGGGGGGTCGGCTCGTTCCGGGTGCCGCTGGCCACGCTCAACCGGCACGCCTTCGTCACCGGCGCCACCGGCTCCGGCAAGTCGCAGACCGTACGGCACCTGCTGGAGCAGCTCAGCGCGGCCCGCATCCCGTGGCTCGCGATCGAGCCGGCCAAGTCGGAGTACGCCGCCATGGCCGGCCGGGTCGAGCACCTCGGGCCCGTCACCGTGATCAACCCGTCGGCTCCCGCCGGGGTGCCGTTCAGCATCAACCCCCTCGAACCCGAGCCCGGCTATCCCGTCCAGGCGCACATCGACATGGTCAGGGCGCTGTTCATGGCCGCCTTCGACGCGGAGGAGCCGTTCCCGCAGATCATGTCGCTGGCCCTGCAGCGCGTCTACGAGGCGACCGGCTGGGACGTCGTCACCGGCGGCGCGGTGCCCGGCTCCAAGGTGCCGCCCAGCGTGCCGACCCTGGAGCTGCTCCAGCAGCACGCCATGGACGTGATCAAGGAGATCGGCTACGGCCGCGAGGTGCAGGCCGACGTCGAGGGCTTCATCTCGCTGCGGCTGCGCTCGCTGCGCGTCGGCTCGGCCGGGCGCTTCTTCGAGGGCGGTCACCCCGCCGACGTCGGCGGCCTGCTCCAGCGCAACGTGGTGCTCGCCATCGAGGACGTGGCCAACGACGAGGACAAGGCGTTCCTCATGGGCACGCTGATCATCCGCATCGTGGAGCACCTGCGGATGCGTGCCCGCCAGGAGAAGTCCGCGGGCCTGCGGCACGTCATCGTCATCGAGGAGGCCCACCGGCTGCTGCGCGACCGGGGCGCGGGCCGGGCCGCCACCCACGCCGTGGAGCTGCTGGCGGGCATGCTGGCCGAGATCAGGGCGTACGGCGAGGGCATCGTCGTGGCCGAGCAGATCCCCACCAAGCTCGTGCCGGACGTGGTCAAGAACACCGCGCTCAAGGTCGTCCACCGGCTGCCGGCCGAGGACGACCGGCAGCTCGTCGGCGCGGCCATGAATCTCAGCGAGGAGCAGTCCCGCCAGGTCGTGTCGCTGCAGCCGGGCTCCGCGGCCGTGTTCGCCGACGGCATGGACCGGCCGCTGCGGGTGCGGGTGCCGCTCGGCGAGTCGCGCGAGCGGCTCATGCCCAGCCCTCCTCCGCCGATACGGGGACGCCGCTCGGCGGCCTGCGGCAGCCAGTGCCGCACCGGGCAGGCGTGCACGCTCGTCGAGCTGCGCGAGGCCGACGTGCTGGCCGACGCGCCCGACTGGGCGTGGCTGCGCGTCTGGTGCGACACCGTCGTGCTCGCGTTCGTGACCAACCGCCCGCTGCCCGGCGTGCCGCGCGCGCTCGCCGCCGCCTGGCCGGACCTGCCGGTGCGGCGCGGCGAGTGCCTGCTCGCCACGCTGGTCGAGCGGTCGGTGCAGCGGCGCGCCTGGGCGCTGCGGAGCTGGCTCGACCCCTCCCTGCTCACGGAGAAGGCGGCGGAGACCGCCACGCGGCTGCTGGCCGGGCTGGAGCGAGGCGGCGAGCGTCCCGGGGCGGCGTGGGTGATCCCGCAGGTGCGCTGGCTGCACGAGGTGGACCGCCTGTTCCCGTACGGCCGGCCCGCCCCGGACCTGCGCAGCCCGGCGCCGCCCCTGGAGTACGCCCTGTTCGGCGACACGCCGGGGACGGCGGCAGGCCGCGAGAACGGCGCCGCCGCGCGCGACACGCCCGGCGGCGCGGGCGCGGTGATCGGCCCGATGACCGGCCCGATGACCGGCCCGATGACCGGCCCGATGACCGGGGCGGCGACCGGGGCGGCCACCGGTGTGGTGACGGCCGCCGCCCCGCACGGGGAGCTGCTCGGCCACCGGGCCAAGGCGCTGCGCCACCACCCCCTGTCCATGGCCGTCGAGCACAACCGGGCCCTGGCCTGGCGGGTCATCCTGGGCGACGACGAGAACGAGGGCCTGCAGCGCGACGTCATGACGGTCGCGATCGGCATCGAGCCCGCCACGCGGCTGCGGCACGTGGGCCAGACCATGGGGGCCGGGTGGCTCGAAGGCGTCCTGTCCTGGCCGCGCCGGTTCGTCCTGCCGTTCGACCACGGCGGCGCGCCCGAGATCCCGTTCACCGGCTGACGGTCGAAGGGGCTCAGCGGTCGCGGCGGCGGTCGAGGGGGCTCAGCGGTCGCGGCGGCGCTCGACGCGCTTGCGGCGCGCCACCTCGCGCTTGTGCTCGGCCAGCTCGCGCCGGCGCTCGCGGCGCCCCTCGGCGGCCTCGCGCTTGCGGCTCTCCAGCTCCAGCCGCATGGCCTCCTGCGCCGCCGTGCTGCGCGTGGAGACCCGGGCGGCGGCCCGCGCGGCGAGCTTGGCCGCCCGCTTCGGGTTGACCCGCCGGCCGGTGCGCTCCCCGGCGGGCACCGGCGGCGCGGCCGACGCCTGTTCGAGGAGCGGGACGCCGTGGCGCATGAGGAAGGCGTACAGCTCGGGATCGGTCGGCTCGGAGCCGAACGTGTGACGGGTGACGCGCAGGACGCCGTCCTCGGCGATCTCCAGCACGCCGATCCAGAACGGCCCGTCGAGGTAGACGGAAAACGTGACCATGCCCTTGCTCCCAGGTATGCCGAACGGCGGTCTGACGAGACCGCTTCCGGCACACCGGACATCCCTCAAGGGCGGTTACGGATATGTCGCCCGGGCTACCAACCGGGCCGCGTTTTCGTGTGCGTTATCAGACTAACCGCCGACGCCGACTAGGATCCTTAGCCATGACCCAGCTTCCACTGCGCGCCCAGCTTGCGAGCGCCCTGGGCCGCAGCGCCGCCACGCTGTCCCGGATGACCGGGCGCGGTGACGGCTCGGTGATCGGCGGACGAGTGGGCCTCATGCTGGAGCCCGACCTGCTCCGCCAACTGGCGCGTGACCGCAAGCTCGCCCTGGTCAGCGCCACCAACGGCAAGACGACCACCACCCGGTTGATCACCTCCGCGCTGCTGGAGGTGGGCGAGGTCGCGACCAACGTCTTCGGCGCCAACATGCCGGCCGGCCACGTCTCGGCGCTGTCGCAGCACAAGGACGCCCCCTACGGCGTGCTGGAGGTCGACGAGAAGTACCTCCCCGAGGTCCTCGACACCACCGGCGCGGGCGTCGTCTGCCTGATGAACCTCAGCCGCGACCAGATGGACCGCGCGGCCGAGATCTGGCTGCTGGCCCAGAAGTGGCGGCGGGCGCTGTCCGGCAAGCCCACCCATGTCATCGCCAACTGCGACGACCCGCTGGTCACCTGGGGCGCCTCCACGGCCGCCAAGGTCACCTGGGTCTCGGGCGGACAGCGGTGGAAGGAGGACTCCTGGTGCTGCCCCGAGTGCGGCGGCCCGCTCGACCGCAAGGACGCCGACTGGGCCTGCCGCGAGTGCACCTTCCACCGGCCCGAGCCGCAGTGGGTCCTCGACGACGACGCGGTCGTCGACCCGCGCGGCCAGCGGTGGCTGCTCGACATCCAGCTCCCCGGCCTGGCCAACCGCTCCAACGCGGTCATGGCGCTGGCCGTGGCCGAGGCGTTCGACCTGCCCGTGGAGCGGGCGCTGCCCCGGCTGCGCGAGGTCACCTCCGTCGCCGGCCGCTACACCACGGTCGAGCGTGAGGGCCGCCAGGCGCGGCTGCTGCTGGCCAAGAACCCGGCCGGCTGGCTGGAGGCGTTCGACGTCGCCGACCCGCAGTTGCCGATCATCCTGTCGGTCAACGCGCAGGGTCCCGACGGGCGCGACACGTCCTGGCTGTGGGACGTCGACTACCGCATCCTGCGTGGCCGGCCGGTGTTCGTCACCGGTGAGCGCCGCCTCGACCTGGCGCTGCGGCTCGACGTGGCGGACGTGCCGTTCGCGGTGTGCGAGACGTTCTCCGAGGCGCTCGCCATGCAGCCGCCCGGCCGCGTCGACGTGATCGCCAACTACACCGCCTTCCAGCAGATCCGATCGGAGTTCGGCCGTGCCGTCTGACAGCGCCCTGCGCATCGTCTGGATCTACCCCGACCTGCTGAGCACGTACGGCGATCAGGGCAACGTCCTCGTCCTGGAGCAGCGCGCGCAGCGGCGCGGCATCGAGACCGAGACCATCCACGTGCGCTCGGCCGACCCGGTGCCGGAGACCGGCGACATCTACCTCATCGGCGGCGGCGAGGACCGGCCGCAGATCCTCGCGGCGGCGCGGCTGCGCCGCGACGGCGGCCTGCACCGCGCGGTCAACCGGGGCGCGGCGCTGCTGGCCGTGTGCGCCGGCTACCAGATCATGGGCAGCACGTTCGGCGGCGAGGAGGGGCAGCCGGTCGACGGTCTCGGCATCCTCGACATCGCCAGCGTCCGTGGCCCGGCCCGCGCCGTGGGCGAGCTGGTGGCCGAGGTCGACGCCGCGCTCGGCCTGCCGACGCTGACGGGCTTCGAGAACCACATGGGCGTCACCCGGCTCGGCCCCGGGGTCAAGCCGCTCTCGCGCACGGTCAAGGGCACGGGCAACGGCGACGGCTTCGAGGGCTGCTACACGGGCCACATCGTCGGCACCTACCTGCACGGGCCGGCCCTGGCCCGCAACCCGGCGCTGGCCGACCTGCTGCTGGCCTGGCGCGTGGGCGGGCAGCTCGCCCCGCTCGACGACACCCGCTACGAACTGCTCCGCCAGGAGCGCCTCAACACGGTCCTCGCCGCCGGCTGACCGCCGGAGGCCCTCCGCCCCGAGCGGTCCTGGCGGGACCGCTCAGGGGCGGTCCTGGCTCACGGCGACGTGGATCGCCCCGGCGGCGTGCAGGCTCCGCAGCAACGTCCAGTCGTCCGCCGGGTCCAGCCACACCTGGAGCTCCTCGGGGCCACGCGGCCGGGGCAGCGCCCCGGCGGGCTCGTAGAACGACGTGACGAGCACGAGGGGCACGGGCCCGGTCCACTCCTCGGGCGCCGGCGGCACGTGCCGGCCGCCGAGCAGCACCGCCCGCTCCTCGGCCGTGCACTCCTCCAGCGGCCCGGCCGCCGCCAGCTCCGCCTGCACCCGCACCTGCGTGTCCAGCGCGGCCCGCACGCGCGCCTCGCGCCGCTCCTCGGGGGTCTCCAGCGCGTCGTAGCCGGGGCGGAGCGCCGCGACCAGCTCGCCCGGCTCGTCCGCGTACGCCCGCAGGCTCCCGCCCGCGAAGATCATCTCGTACCGGTACGGGGAGCCGTCGTCCTTGACCGGCGCGATGGGCGGCCGGTCGGCCGCCGAGGCGTTGCGGACGACGACCGCCGGGTGGACTCCCTCGTTCGTCATAGGGGGTCGCTTCCTCCCTCGTTCCAGCGGGTCACCGCGAAGAGGGCCGTGAGCTGCGCCTTGTCGGCCTCCCGGTGGAAGAGGAGGTCGGCCAGCTCGAAGTAGGAAGAGTAATCACGGCTTCTGCGGTGGTGGGCGTGGTTGCCGGGTAAGTCCTTCTCGCCGTTGTTGAGCGGAAACTGATCATCCGCCAGCCGCAGGGCCAGCGCCATCTCGGCCAGCACCAGCTTGGTCTGCGCCTGGATGACGCCGGGATCCAGGGAGGCGTCGGGGCGGCGGAACTCCGCGTGGTCGGTCCGCCCACCCGTGACCGCTGCCAGGTTGACCGCGTGAAGGTGCGTCCTGTGCTGTCGCACCAGCGCGTCGAGGTCGGCGTAACCGCGCGACAGCAGTGCGTTGGGCTTGCAGAAAACGGTCCCCCGGTGGTGCGGCTGCTCCGGGTTCGTCAGCAGCCGCAGGGTCGTGTCGGCGAAGGTGGAGTTCTCCAGCGCCAGCAGCCGCTGGTAGAAGCCCGTGATGTGATCGAACACGGCAGTGTCCCCGTGGACGTGGCCTCCCGCGTCCATCGTCGCCTCGCCGCCGTGCGACGTGACGATCTCGCAGACCAGCTTGACGGTCTGCCACGTGCGCTCGGTGTAGCGCAGCGGTGGCGGGACGAGCTCGCCGGCGACCGTGGTGTCCCGCTCCAGCCGCCAGCCGTTGTCCCCCTCGTAATAGCCGGTGTCGCGTGAGGTGTGGTACGGGTGCACCCACGGATCCAGAGTCAGTCCCGCGTCGTGCAGGTCGCGGGCGATGGCCTGGTTGATCGCGTCCCGGTGCCGGTCGAGCGCTTCGGGCAGGGTGTACTCGATCTCCCGCGCGAACCTGAACTGGCCGCCGGGCACGGTCAGCCCGTCGGTGGCGTCCTCGATCATGAGCGGCACCACCGGCTCCCCGCTCTCGGCCCGCTCGTACGCCTCCGCCAGGTGACGCTCGAACACCTCGGGATTCTCCCGGTAGGAGACCTCCGGCTCGGCCGGCCAGCTCTCCCACGCCCGCGCGCGGGCCTCCAGCGCCCGGACGTGCTCGCTGTCGAGACGGGAGGCGGATTCGCCGGCCCGGGTCAGCGACGCGCGGGCGAAGGCGGCGTCACGGGCGGCCGTCTGGCGGAGCTGGTCCGTGAGCGCGTCCTCGGCCACGCGAAGCAGCGTCACCGAGTAGTGGTACGGCTGCTCCGCCGGCGGCCGGCGGTAGGAGCTCAGCCGCTGGACGAGGTCGGCCCGGTCGGCGGCGCCGCCCGGGTCCAGCCCGCGCTGCTCGGCCTCTCTGAACACGTGCGCCAGCCGCTCGACCGAGTGGTCCAGGCCGAGGTCGCCCGCCAGCTTCCGGAGGGGGTCGAGGACCCAGGCGGGAGCCTTGCCCGGCGGGCCGACGATCCGGTCCATGCACGCCAGCGCCCTCGTGGTGGGCTCGCCGAGCTGGGTCGCGTACCGTTCCGACACCCGCACCCGGGCCCAGGTGTCCGGGGCGGTGTCCATGTATCCGCGCAGCCTCGCCACGAGCGTCGCCCGGTCCGGGGCGCCCGCCGGGTCGAAGCCCAGCCGCCCCGCTCGCTCGGCCACGTGGGCGAGCCGCCGGGGCGAGTCGCCGAGGCCCAGCTCGCGCGAGAGCACGAGGAGAGGGTCCATCGCGGGACGCGGCGCGGCGTCGGCGGCGATGACGCGGTCGAGCCGGCCCAGCGTCGCCGCCTTCGCCGTGTCCAGGCGCGCGTCGGGGAAGCGTTCCTCCATCACCCGCCGGTCCCAGCCGTCGCCGTCCCCCTCGCGGAACGACGCGAGGCTGTCCACGAGCTCCCGGCGGGTCGCCGGGCGTTCCGGGAGGGCGCCGTGCGCGTCCGCCTCGGCGAGCATCTCGGCGAACGAACGGTGCGCGTGGGAGAACCCGGCCTCGGCCGCGAGGTCGCGCAGGCGGCCCTCCGGCGAGACCGAGTGGAGCGACCGTCCGGCGCGGCCCAGCGCCCGCGCCTGCGCGTCGCCGAGCCCGCCGATGCCGTGCTCGTCCGCCATCCGGAGCCCGTCCCACAGGTCCGTGTCGTGCTGCCGGGCCTGCCGGAGCCTGTGCACCAGCTCGTACCACCCCGGCGCGTTCTGGACGTCCACGCCCCGCGCCTGCGCGTCCACGAACAGGCGTCCCACGTGGTCGATCGAGTGGAACCCGACATCCGCGTCCCAGGCCAGGCTGCGTAGCTGCGTGAGCCTGTCCGCGAGATCGGTCCTCGGGTGCGAGCCGAGCGTCTGGTCCATCCGGGCGAGCGCCCGCGCGACCGGGAAGGACACGTTCGGCACGTCCCGGTGGGCGAGCCACAGGCCGGGGAAGACCAGCGGGTCCGTCTGCCGGTACTGGTCGAGTCTGTCGGTCAGGTCCTGCCTGTCCGTCGCCCCGGCGGGATCGTGACCCTGCCGCTGCGCCTCGTCGAAGACCCGCACCAGCCCGTCGACGGTGTGGGGCATGCCCAGGTGCGTCGCGATCGAGCGGATGCCGCCGGCCATGATCTCACCCGTGGGCCGGTTCACCCCCTGGGTGACGGCGTGGGCCATCGTCCCCAGGCTGTGCGCGAACGCGTCGTGCGGCACCGGCTCTTCCAGCAGGCGCGCGACGCGGTGCCCGAAGGCGACCCGGGCGGGGTCCAACGTCGCGGGGGGAGGCTCGTCGCGGTTGATGAGCTGGTCGATGCGGCCCGTTCCGGTGCCGTCACCGCGGTGAACCGGCGCGCCCGCGTGCGGACCGACCGGCGGTGCGCCGTCGCGCGTCGCGGGGGGCGTGGCGTTCGGGTCGCCCGCGTGGGACGGGGGCGTGGCCCGCGGGTCGCCCGCGTCGGCGGGTGGGGTCTCGCGGGTGCCCGCAGGAGCGGTGTCTCTCGGGGTGGTGTCTCTCGGGACGGTGTTCCTCGGGGTGGTGTCCCTTGGGGTGGCAGGCGGCTCGTGCGGGGTGCCGATGGGGACGGGAGTCCCGTCCTGGCCGGTGCGTGAGCCGGGGGCGTTCTGGTCGGTGCGGCCTGTGGGGTTGCCCTGGCCGTCGGTGGCGCGTCCGGACCCGTCGGTGGCGCGTCCGGGGCCCTGGCTGTCCGGGAGGCGGCCGGTGACGACGGGCTGCGCTTCCGTGGCGCGTCCGGAGTCGACGTCCTGGGTGTGCGTCGCCAGCGCGGGGTCTCGCGCCGGGTCCGTGCTCCTGGGATGTTCCGGGGCGTCCTGGGGAGCGGCGGGGGCGTCCGCACCGTCCCGGGGGGTGACCGGGTGGGCCTGGTCCGCGGGGTGCGGGGCGTCCGGGTGCCGTGGGGTGTCGCCGTGCCTGGCCGCTTCCCTGCGGTCGTCCTGGGAGGCGGTGGAGCCGTCCTGCGCGTCCGTGGGGGGCAGCGGTGAGACCGGCGCCGCCGGGGCGGTCTGCACGTACGGGGTGCGGAGCGGGACGGCGTCGCGTACGGACTGCGCGTGCGCGAGAAGGGAGTCGCCGGTGCCGTTGGCGTGGCCGGGCGTGCCGGGGGAGCCGCCCTGCGCCGGGGCGGGAGCCCCACGTCCGGCGGCCGTCGCCGGAGGGCTCGCGTGACCGCCTTCGGCTCCGTTCGGGGTGTGGGTGCCCGTGGCGCCGTTCAGCGCGTGACCCGCGGGAGAGACATTGACGCCTGAGGCGTCGCCGCCCGGGGCGCCGTTCGGCGGATGCGCCGTCCGCCCGGCCGCTGCGGGGTGCCCGGGCGTGTCGTGCACGGCCCCGGCCCCTCGGGACGCGCCCTCGGCACCCCAGGACGCGCCCTCGGCCGTCCGGGACGGGCCGCCGGGCAGCTCCGGGGCCGCACCGTGGAAGGGCCTCGTGCCCGTGGGGAGGACGGGGCCCTCCGCGGGACCGTTCTGCGTGCGGACGACCTCGCCCCTGATCACCTCCGCCTCCCGCGTACGGGACGGCGCGGACCCGTCGTCCCCCCTCGGAGGCGTGGTCGCGTCGATCGGCTGCTCGGGCCGCCCGCCGGAAGGGGCGTTCTCGCCGCTCAGCACCACCTGGGCCGGCTCGACCACCCGCCTGGACGCGGGGCCGGGCGAGGTGCCGCCCCCACTCGGCGGTGGAGACGGGGCGTCGTCCCCCGCCGTTCGCGTCCACGTGTGGCCGCCGGACGGAGGAGGGGGCGGCGGGAGGTCCCCGGCGGGCGTCGGCACGAAGGAGACACGGGCGCTCTGCGGGATGCCGATGCCGCCTGCCGTTCCGGCCACGAAGGAGTAGAACAGGTGCGCCGGGTCGAGCTGGTCGCTCGCGGCCAGGCCGGGGATCGAGCCCAGGGTGCCCGAGACGCCGCCCACCAGCGCGCGCCCGTAGATGCTCTGCCCGATGGCCGCGATGTGGTCGCGCACCCCCAGCTCGGCGCGCGACATGATGTACACCACCTCGCGGGTGGCCAGCCGCGAGAGCCCGAACTCGACCCCGGTGAACATCGCCCCGGTCAGCATCCCGTTGAGGAACGACATCAGCACCGAGTGGCCGTCGATCTCCTCCCGGTTGCCGAAGGGGATCTGCGCCCCCTGCACCGCCAGGTCCAGGCCGCCCATCACCGCGCCGAAGCCGAGGATGTTCATGAGCAGGCGCCACTTGAGCGCCTGGATCGACATCCGGGTCATCACCGTGCGCAACTGGATCAACCTGAGCACCGACGGCCCGTTCACGACGATCCACACCAGCAGGCGGACGATGACGAGCCCCAGCAGCGCCAGTGCCGCGTACTGCATCCACTGGGTGTGCTCCGTCGTCACCCCGTGCTCGCGCAGCCGCCGCGCCTCCTCGCGCAGGGCCTTCTCCAGCAGCCTCAGCAGCGTCTCGCCGCCCTTGTCCTGCCGGGAGGACGCCTTGTGCCCCTCGCCGGCGAGGGCGGCGAGCACCTTCTCGAACTCCTCCTTGGCGGCGCCCTCCCACTCCAGCTTGCCGAGCTGGCTGAGCAACGGCTCGGCGTCCTCGGCGCGGATGCCGGCCAGCTCGTCGGCCAGGGCCTCCAGCGCGTCGGCCTGCCGGACGATCGCGTCCGGGTCGCCCTCGGGGAACGCGTTGGCCGTCAGCGGCAGCGCCAGCGGCTTGACCACCTCGGGGACCAGCCCCAGATCCAGCCCCATCAGCCGACGATCCCGGCCGTCACGTGCCCGGCCCCCGCCGGTCGGTCCCGGGCAGGAACGACTCGAAGCTCACGCCCTCGCCGAACAGGTCCTCCAGCGGGACGTCGTCGGCGATCAGTGGTCCGGCCAGGGTCCGCAGCTCGTCGGACACCTGCCTGGTGGCGAGCGCGGCCTGCTCGACGACGCAGGCGGCCAGCTCGGTGGGTGACAGCTCCCGGTAGACGCGGGGGTCGAAGTCGACGGAGCGCAGCTCCCCCTGGGGGCCGACGGTGACGGTGACCATGCCGTCCTCGGATCGCGACGAACCCGTCAGGTCACGTGCCTTGCGGTGCAGCTCCTTGGCCTGCTCGGCCTGCTGGTTGACGTCCTGAACGAGTTGCCGGAGCAACTCCCATGAATCACTCATCGTTACATCAACCCCACAAAGCAGTCACGACGCCCGCATACTATCGATCAACGGAGCCAGTCAGGGAAGGGAACCGCCGGATGGAGATGCAAGGCGTCACCTACAGCGTCAGCCAGATCAACGGGCTGGCCGGGGCGATGGGCGAGCTGGCGGATCGGGTCCAGGACGTCGCGGGGCGGTACGACACGACCAGCGCGGCGACCTGTACGGCACTCAGCGACGACGACTACGGACGCGGGTACTGGCAGAAGAACGGGCCGCGGCTGGAGGCCATCGGCCTCGGCCTCCGGCTGCTCGTCCAGGCCGCCCAGCGGGAGGAGGGGCGCCTGAGCCTCGCCTCCTTCACCTACGGGCAGGCCGACCCCGGCCACTGACCGCGCCGGCGCCGGGTCAGTACACCAGCGCCTGGGCGCCCTCGGCGACCGCCTCCTCGACGAACGTCGGCGCGCCCGCGATGCGCACCCCCTCGATGACGTCGTCGACCGTGATGTCGCGCCGGGCCGCGCACTGCGTGCAGACCGTGACGCGCCCGCCCGCGAGCACCGCGTCCAGCAGGTCCGTCAGCGGAGCGGCATGGGGCAGGCTGAACTCCTTGGCCCGTCCCGGGAGGGCGAACCAGGAGGACTCGCCGGTCAGCCAGAGGGAGACCGGGACACCGCTCGCCAGCGCGGCGGCCGCGACCGTGAACGCCTGGTTGCAGCGCTCCGGAGCGTCGGCCCCCGCGGTCACCTTGATCACCAGTGATCGTGCCATGCCCGTCACACTAACGCCCGCGACCGTCCGCGCGGCCACTAGGGTTGGGGGACATGGAAGAACCTGAGGTGCATCCCGATCTGGAGCCGATCGCCTTCCTGCTCGGCAGGTGGGAGGGCGCCGGTGTCGGGGGCTATCCGACGATCGAGAGCTTCAACTTCGGCCAGGAGATCGAGTTCGGCCACAACGGCAAGCCGTTCCTGTCGTACGTGAGCCGCACCTGGCTGCTCGACCAGGACGGCAACCGCGTCAGGCCGCTCGCCACCGAGTCCGGCTACTGGCGCGCGCAGCCGAACCGGCAGCTCGAAGTGGTGCTCGCCCACCCCACCGGCATCGTGGAGATCTACGTCGGCGAGGTCGTCTTCCACAAGATCGAGCTGCAGACCGACGTGGTGGCCCGCACGGTGACGGCCAAGGAGTACACCGCGGGGCGGCGCCTGTACGGGCTGGTCAAGGGCAACCTGATGTGGGCCTACGACATGGCCGCGACGGGGCACCCGCTCACCTCGCACATGTCGGCCGAGCTGAAGAAGGTGGGATGAGCGCGGGCCCGTTCACCGCCGAGGCGGTCGAGGCGATCAAGCGGCACATGAACGACGACCACGGCGACGACGCGCTGCTCATCGTGCGCGGCCTCGGCGGCCGTCCGGAGGCGACCAGCGCGCTGACGAGCGGCGTCGACGGCGAGGCCATCGAGTTCACGGTCGACGGCGGCGAGCGGGTGCGGGTGCCGTGGGGCGAGACGCTGACCGAGCGGGCGCAGGTGCGCACGGCGGTCGTGCGGCTCTACCGGCGGGCGTGCGCCGAGCTGGGCGTCGAACCACGCGGCGAGCACTGACCGGCCGCCGCGGCGGGGGCGCGGGACGCGGGCATAAAAAAGGGCCCCGGGCGTGCTCCGCTCGATGGTGAGCGGGCTGGATGGACCATGGTCGGGATGGGATTCCCGCCCTCCAGCCGCCGGGGGCCCCGGTGGTTGCCTCGAATTCGCCGAACGGCGCGAGACGGGGCGTCCGCATCGTCAGCGGACAACCACCTCGCTAGCCCAACTATGAATCACCATTGTTTGGACCACCTCCTTTCCGCGTACTCACGAAGTTATGCGGTGGCCCGCGAGAAGGGCAAGCGATTAAAGCGCCGGCCGTAGACTCGGAGCATGACCGAGACGCAGTGGCACGAGGAGCTCCGCGCCAAGGGCTACCGGGTGACTCCCCAGCGGCAGCTGGTGCTGGAGGCGGTCAAGACGCTGGAGCACGCCACCCCGGAGGAGATCTGCGCCAAGGTCCGGGAGACGGCGCGCGGCGTCAACATCTCGACCGTCTACCGCACCCTTGAGCTCCTGGAAGAGCTCGGCATGGTGACGCACACCCATCTGGGGCACGGCGCGCCGACCTACCACCTGGCGGCCGAGGCCGACCACGTCCACCTGGTGTGCCGGGGGTGCGGCGAGGTGATCGAGGTGCGGCCCGAGCTGGCGGAGGGCCTGGTCCGGGGGCTGGACGAGGAGCTGGGGTTCGCCGCCGACGTCCACCACCTCACGGTGTTCGGCCGCTGCCGCGACTGCCGCTGAGATCGAAGGTCCGCACGGCCGATAATCTGGACGGCATGCGTAGTCCTCTGCTGGACCTGCCCGGCGCCGTGGCCGCCGAGGCCCCGGACGCCGACGTCGCCGCCCACTACGGTGACCTGTTCGCCGAACAGCGCGCGCTGGTGCGGGGCGAGGCGGTGGTCGACCGCAGCAACCGCGAGGTGATCCGGATCTCCGGCGCCGACCGGCTGAAGTGGCTCAACGACCTCACCTCGCAGAAGCTCGACACGCTGCCCCCGGGCCAGTGGACGCGGACGCTCGACCTCGACCTCCAGGGTCGCATCCTGCACCACCTGACGCTGGTCGACGACGGCGAGAGCGTGCTCGGGCACGTCGAGCCGGGCGCCGCCGACAGCCTGGTGGCCTACCTCGACCGCATGCGGTTCATGCTGCGGGTGGAGGTGTCGCGGGCCGACGACCTGGCCGTGCTGTCCACGGCCACCGAGGACTTCCTGGTGCCGCGTTCCGAGCTGCCGGAGCACCTGGGCAGGCCGCTGGCGGGGCTGTGGGCGTACGAGGCGCTGCGGATCGAGCGGTACGAGCCGCGGATGGGCCTCGACACCGACCACAAGACGATCCCGCACGAGATCGGCCTGATCGGCAGCGCCGTCCACCTGACCAAGGGCTGCTACCGCGGCCAGGAGACGGTCGCCCGGGTCCACAACCTGGGGCATCCGCCGCGGCGGCTGGTGTTCCTGCACCTCGACGGCAGCGTCGACACGCTGCCGCCGCACGGGGCGCCGGTGATCTTCGAGAGCCAGGAGGTGGGCACGGTCGGCTCGGCCGCCCGCCACCACGAGCTCGGGCCGATCGCGCTCGCGGTGGTCAAGCGCACGGTGCCGGTGGACGCGCCGCTGCTCGCCGGGGGTGTGGCGGCTTCCCAGGAAGTGATCGTCCCCCCGGACGCCGGGCGCAACGTCCAGATCGACCCTTCCCTGCGGCGCCGCATCCGCTGAGGGCCTTCCCCCAAGGTCGGGCGGCCGTGGTCGCGGGTTTCACCCCGGCGACGGCCAAGGATGCGCACGTAACGGCGGCTCGCCGTCATCCGGTCAGAGGCCGTTCCCCTGGAGGCCCTCGGCCCCGTGCGGCGGGTGGCGCCGGGCCGGCTGTGCCGTAACAAAGAAGAGGTCTTCTAGACGTCCACGATCAGCGTGATCGGCCCGTCGTTGACGAGGGAGACCTTCATGTCGGCGCCGAAGCTGCCCGTCTCCACGTGCGCCCCCAGCGCCCGCAGTTCCGCCACCACCGCCTCCACCAGCGGCTCGGCCACCGGCCCCGGCGCGGCGGCCTGCCAGGTGGGGCGGCGGCCCTTGCGCGCGTCGCCGTACAGCGTGAACTGGCTGATGACCAGCAGCGGCGCCGACACGTCGGAGCAGGACTTCTCGCCGTGCAGGACGCGCAGCCCCCACAGCTTGGCGGCGAGCTTGCGGGCCTCGGCGGCCGTGTCGGTGTGCGTCACCCCGACCAGCACCAGGAGTCCGGGCTCGTCGATGGCCCCGATCGTCTGACCGTCGACCACCACCGACGCGGCCGTCACTCGCTGCACCACTGCTCGCATGGGATCCCATTCTGGCGCAGGACGGAGCCTTCGTAGACTCTTGGCCGGAAAGGGGCGTGAAATGTCGCTGGTGGTGGAGGTTGTCCGTTCTGGGTTCGTGGAGTCGAGGCACCACGTCCGGATGTTGACGGTGGACGCGGACGGCCGTCCAGTGGAGACGCACGGCGCGGTGCACGTGCCGGCGTCGCCGCGTTCGTCGATGAAGCCCCTGCAGGCGCTGGGCATGCTGCGCGCCGGCCTCCGGCTGGAGGGGGAGCTGCTGGCGCTGGCCTGCGCCTCGCACGCCGGCGAGCCGTTCCACGTCGAGGGGGTGCGGAAGATCCTCGCCGGGGCCGGCCTGGACGAGTCGGCGCTGCGCTGCCCGGAGGACTACCCCGAGGACCGGTCGGTGCCCGAGCGGGCCCGCGTGTACATGAACTGCTCCGGCAAGCACGCCGCCATGCTCGCCACCTGCGTGTCGAACGGGTGGCCGCTCGACACCTACCTGGAGATCACGCATCCGCTCCAGCGGGCGATCCGGGCCACCGCGGAGGAGCTCACGGGGGAGCGGATGGCGGCCGCGGGCGTGGACGGCTGCGGGGCGCCCCTGTACTTCGTGTCGATGCTGGGGACGGCGCGGGCCTTCCGGGCGTTCCCGCTCGGCGAGGCCGGCTCGCCCGAACGGCGGATCTTCGAGGCCGTGACGGCCTATCCGGAGTGGACGTCGGGCAGCAGCCGGGTGGAGGCGTCGCTCATGCGGGCGGTGCCAGGGCTGATGCTGAAGGCGGGGGCGGAGGGTTTCGAGGCGTTCGCCTTCGAGGACGGCCGCGCGGGCGCCGTCAAGGTCGAGGACGGGGCGCCGCGCGCGCGGACGCCGGTGACCGTCGCGGCGCTGCGCTCGCTGGGCCTCGACACGGGCCAGCTGCCCGCCACGACGCCCGTCCTGGGCGGCGGCCGGGTCGTCGGCGAGCTGCGCCTGGCCTCCACCCCGGCCTGACGGCGTGGCCTCCACCTTGGCCTGACGGCCTGACCTCCACCTTGGCCTGACGGCCGGAGGGCGCCCTCAGGCGACCTCCGGCCACTCCCAGGCGAGCTGGGCGAACATGCCCAGGCGGTCGCTGACCGCCCGGATCTCGCTGACCTTCCCGTCGCGCACCGTGAAGATGAAGATCGCCTCGACGGTGAAGCTCCTGCCGGTGGGCTCCGGCATGCGCGGGTGGTAGCCGGAGTGCGTCCCGGTCATGAGCAGCCGGGCCACGACCCGGTCGCCTTCCTCGGCGAGCTCCTCGACCGCGAGGTGGAAGGGGTCGAAGGCGTCGAGCTGCATCCGGATGCCCTCGAACGCCGCTCCGGGCTCGTCCGGCTCGCCATAAATGATCTTGTTGTGGTCGACGACGTCGGCGGCCATGAAGGCGGGCAGGTCGTCCAGGCGGCGCTCGTTGACGGCGGTGAAGAAGTCGCGGATCAGGGTCTTCATGGCGAACTCGCTCTCTTACGGTGTAAGAACGTATCTTACGGTGTATGAGACGAGCGGGTCTGTCAAGGGAGCGGATTCTGGACGCCGCGCTGGAGCTGGTGGACCGGGACGGCGTCGCCGCGCTGTCCATGCGCCGGCTGGGCAAGGAGCTGGGCGTCGAGGCGATGACGCTGTACTACTACCTGCCGAACAAGGACGCCGTCCTCGACGGGCTCGTGGACCGCGCCCTGGCCGGGGTCACCGTGCGGCCGGAGGGGCCGTGGCGGGAGTGGGCCCGGGCGTTCGCGGTGTCGTTCCGGGCCGCGCTGCTCGCCCATCCCGGGCTGCTGCCGCTGCTCGCGACCCGGCCCGTCTCGACGCCCGGCGGCCTGCTGACCGTGGAGATCGCCGCCGGAGCGCTGGTGGAGGAGGGGTTCAGCCCCACGGAGGCGCTGCACGTGATCACCACGCTGGCCACGTTCGTCATCGGGCAGGTGCTCGCGGAGGCCGGTCGCACGCCGGGGCACGACCAGCCCGACCCCGAGCCCCCTGTCGATCCGGCGCGCCACCCCGTCCTCGCCGAGGCGCTGGCGGCCGGGCTCGGCACCCCGGGGGACCATGAGGACCGTTTCGTCTACGCCCTCGACGCCCTCGTGACGGGCCTCGCCCCGAGATGACCCCCCGACAGGGGTCAGGGACGCGGGCGGATGGCGTCGCGCAGGAGGGCCGCCACTTCCAGGTGTCCCTTGGCGACCGCGTGCTCGAACGCCGTCACCCCGTCGCGGTCCGTGCGCCGCGGGTCGGCCCCGGCCGCCAGCAGCAGCCGGACGACCTCCTGGAAGCGCTCCGAGCCGTCGCCCACGATGACCGTCTCCAGCAGCGCGGTCAGCCCCCGGTCGTCGATGTGATCCACGGCGGCGCCCGCCTCCAGCACCGCGCGCACGTAGTCGGCGTGGCCGCGCTCGGCGGCCAGGATCACCACCGTGGCGCCGTCGCGGTTGGCGTGGTCGAGGTCGGGCCCGGCGGGCAGCAGCGCGCGCAGCATGGCCACGCTGCCCGTCGCCCCGGTCACCAGCCACGGCGTGTCGCCCTGGTGGTCGGGCGCGTCCGGGTCGGCGCCGGCCGACACCAGGAGCTGCGCCACGTCCGCGTGGTCCGCGGCAGCGGCCAGGAGCAGCGGGGTGCGGCCCCGGGCGTCGCGTGCCTCCAGCCAGGCCCCCTCGGTCACGGCCTCGCGCACGGCGACGGCGTCGCCGCTGGCCACGGCCGTCAGCAGTTCCTCGTCGCGCACGCCTGATCCTTTCACGCCGGAGCCCGCCGCTCGTGACGGGGCCGTCCGGCGCGTCGCCCACTCCTCCGGTGCGCCCCCACCCCCGCGCCGACCAGCGGCTTCTCACGAATAGAAGGTCCCACATCCCGGCGGACGCCACGCCGCCGGGGCGGCCGGAAGCAGCCCGCCGGGTCAGAGGGTGCGGAACTGGCGGGTGGCCGAGATGGCACCCGACGTGGTGGTGGTGAAGGTGCGCATCGAGCCCGCGAACTTCGACAGGTCCCACTCCGCCGGCCCGTGGTACCAGTACAGGTTGTCGGCCTCGTGCCCGTTGCCGGTGACCGAGGCGACGATGCGCGACCAGTGCTCCACGCCGTCGAAGATCACCGCGTACGGGAGGTAGCGGGAGAACAGCTCCACCCGGTGCTGCTCCGGCACCTCGCCCAGGTCGCCGGAGAACAGGTACTCCCGGAACGTCAGCGTGTGCGCCAGCGCCGCCGACCCGCGGGCCGTCTTGGCCGGCATGTACTGCCCGCCCACGGCCAGCGCGCCGCCCGCGATGATCAGGGCCAGCCCGAGCAGCCCGTACGAGGTGAACCAGGCCAGCGCCACGGTGGCCAGCAGGCCCACGCCGATGAGCGCCACCCCGGCCATCGTCCACCGGGTGCGCTCGGTGTCGGGCCGGCGGGCGAACCAGCCCTGCCTGACCACGTCGGCGTACAGGGCGTCGCGCACCTTGCCCAGGTGGCTGGCGAACGAGCCGGAGAGCTGCGACAGCAGCACCGCGTCGCGCCCGTCGAAGATCGCGTCGTAGAGCGCCCGCTCGTACGGCAGGAGGGCGGCGGGGTGCCCGGCCGGCAGCCTGACCAGCATCCAGTCGGGCGCGTCGTACGCCTGGCGGGGCTGCTCGTCGATCCGCAGGAACCCGCGCACGGCCAGGTCCACGATCGTCGCCGTCACGTCGACCACGTCGGCCTGCTCGTCCACGAGCGTGCCGATCTGGCCGGGCCGGACCCCGTCGGGCGGGGAGAAGTGCCCGTTCTGCACGGGCACGCTCTTGTCGTGCTTGTCGTGATCCTTCTCGTGGGCGACCACCCGGGCGTCGCGCCCGCGCGTCCAGTACAGCAGCCCCAGCCCGCCGAGCAGCAGCACGAGGAGGACGGCCAGCGCGCCGCCGGTGACGGTGTTCACCGCGAACGCGGAGGTCAGCGAGAAGCGCCGGTCCAGGATGGGCGCCCCGGCGCTGGCGCCCTTGGGGTAGGCCACGACGACGGTGAGCGCCTGTCCAGGGGCCAGGTTCTCCTGTTCGAACTCGGCCGAGGTGCCGGTGTGGTCCATGGCGGCGGAGGTGCAGCCCACGGCCGAGGTGAGCTCCCCGGCGAAGCACGACAGGCTCTGCACCAGGCCCGGCCCGGCGACCTTGACCGTGGCCCTGGCGACGGGGACGCTCCACCCGTTCACCGCGAACCACCGCATCTCCTGCACGTTGCCGGCCGGCGTCACGGTGCCCTTGACGTCGTACTCGACCGTGGCGGGCGCCGTGACGGACAGCTCGTCGCCGGACAGCTTGCCGCCCTTGACGTTCGCGATCTGGTAGAGCCGGTCGTCGGCGTCGTCGTGGCGGGTGCGGGTGAGGAAGGTCCGGCGCAGCGCCCCCGTCGCGCCGGAGATCTTCTCGGTGACGTGCAGCGTGCCGTCCTTGCGGAGGGTCATCGTGATCTCGTCGGTCATCCCCGCGCGGGCGGCCTGCGCCGGGGCCGGGGTGATCGTGAGGAGCGTCGCCGCCAGGGCGGCCGGCCCCAGAACGGCGGCGCTTGTGGCGGCCAGCGCACGCCTGAATCCCGTCATGGCCGGACATCGTAGCGGCAACCGGCCCGTCGGCTTCGGGCCCGGCTCGCGCTTGAACAACCCGTTTAAAACAGTAAGTTGACATCACATCGTTCAGCGCTGCATCCTCGTCCCATGTCATCGACCGCGGATCCTTTCACGCCCCCGCAGCCGGAGCAGGCGCGGGCGCATCGCGTCCACGCGTCCCTGTTCCGCATCGCCGAGCGGCACGCGACCACCCAGGAGCAACGACTCCGGCAGACCCACCCGTCGGCCATCGGGCCGCACGAGGCCGTGAGGCTGGTGTCGTTCCTGCTCAGCGGGGCCGCGCCGCTGGAGGACGGCGAGCCGGAGGTGGACCACGCCGACATCACCGCCGCGCTGAGCCTCGTCCCGCAGGCGCGCGGGGAGATGGACGAGCTGGAGGCCGGGCTCCTCCAGATGGCGCGCGGTCGCGGCATGACCTGGCAGGAGATCGCCTTCGGGCTCGGGCTCGGCACCCCGCAGGCCGCCAGGCAGCGGTACGAGCGGCTGGTCGGCCGCGTCGCACCGGACGCGGAGGACTAACCAGACGCGGAGGACTAGCCGGACGCGGAGGAGTGGCGGACTAGCGGTCGAGGGAGATGGCCGTGGCCGCCCGCCGCACGCTCTCCTCGGAGGCGGCCCCGCCGGGGTTCTCCGTGGCCAGCTCCTGGTTGAGCCGGACGAACGTCCGCATCCGCTCCTCGTACCGGTCGAAGGCGCCCCGCCGGTCCGCCCCCAGCTCCTGCGCCAGCACGTACGCCCCCACCATGGCGAGGCTGGTGCCCTGGCCCGAGAACAGGGAGGCGCAGTAGCCCGCGTCGCCCAGCAGCGTCACCCGGCCCGTCGACCAGTGGTCCATGTGGATCTGGGCGGCGGCGTCGAAGTAGAAGTCGTCGGCCTCCCACATCGCCTTCATCAGCCGCGGCGTCTCCCAGCCCAGCGCCGAGCAGTGCTCCTCGACCAGCCGCTTCTGCGCCTCGACGTCGCGGTGGTCGAAGGCGATCGGCTGCTCGGCGCCGAACCCGGCGTTCACCCGGATCGTGGCGTTGCCCGGCGCGCTGTAGACGCCGTAGCCGGCGTCTCCCTCACGGTGCCAGATCTGCCAGCGGTCGAGGTCGAGGAAGTTCGGCGCGCTGTAGATGGAGACGTACATGCCGAGGTGGCGGACGAAGCGCGACTCCTCGCCGAACGCCAGCGCGCGGACGTTGGAGTGCAGGCCGTCGGCGCCGACCACGTAGTCGAACCGCCGCCGCCCGCCCCGCTCGAACGTCACGTCCACGCCGTCGGCGTCCTGCTCCAGCGCGGAGATGGAGTCGCCGTAGATCGTCTGCGCGCCGCCGGCCGCGGCCGCGACGATGGCGACGAGGTCCTCGCGCATGATCTCGACGTCGTCGCCGTCGAGCCGGCCGGCGCTGATCGTGTGCTCGGTGGTGCGCATGGTCTCGTTGCCGTCGCGGTCGACCATCGACATGCCGAGCATCTGGGTCCGCTTGGCGAGGACCTGCTCCAGGATGCCCATCCGCTCGGCCACGGTGACGGCGGCTCCTCGCAGGTCCACGGCCTGGCCGCCGCGGCGCGGGGCGGCGGCGCGCTCCACGATCGTCACGTCGAAGCCGTGCCGGGTCAGCCAGTGGGCGAGGACGGGCCCGCCGATGCCGGCGCCGGAGACGAGAACGCTGCTCATGGGAGACTCCTGTCTGTTTGGACGGTGTACGCGACTGAATGTACAGCGTATTTTGAGTGCGTACAACCAGCTCGGTGTACTATCCTGTACTAGTACAGCGATGACCAGGAGGTTCGATGTCGGCTCCGCCGTACCTGCGGATCGTCGAGGACGTGAAGGCCCGGGTGGCCCGCGGGGAGCTGAAGGAGGGTGACCGGGTGCCCTCGACCCGGCGGCTCGCCCAGGACTGGGGCGTCGCGCTCGCCACCGCCGCCAAGGCTCTCACCGTGCTGGCCCAGGAGGGCGTCGTCAGGGCCGAGCCGCGCGTCGGCACGCTCGTGACGGCGTGGCGTCCCGGGACCGGCTCGCGCGGCCAGGCGGGCGCGCCACGGGCCGGGGGAGGGGAGCACGAGCTGACGCCGGAGCGCGTCGTCGCCGTGGCCGTCGAGATGGCCGACGCCGAAGGGCTGGCCGCCGTGTCCATGCGGGGCGTCGCCGGGCGGCTCGGCGTGTCCACGATGTCGCTCTACCGCCATGTCCGCGACAAGGACGACCTCGTCGGGCTGATGACCGACGCGGCGATCGCGGAGTTCCCGCTCCCCGACGAGCCGCCACCCGGCTGGCGGGCCCGGCTGGAGGTCTCCGCGCGCCTGCAGTGGGCCGGCTACCGCAGGCATCCGTGGCTGGCCTGGGTCACCTCGCTCACCCGGCCACGGCCCTCGCCCGCCCTGCTCCGGCACGCCGAATGGGCGCTCGCGGCGGTCGACGGCCACGGCCTCGACCCGGACACGATGATGCAGGTCCACATCCTGCTCTACAGCTACGTCCAGGGCATCGCGGCCAACCTGGAGCTGGAGCAGCAGGCCCAGGCCGTCACCGGCCTGACCGACGAGGAGTGGATGGACCAGAACGCCCCGTACCCCGCGCTGCTCACCCTGGGCGCCTATCCCACGTTCGTCAGGGTGGTCGAGGACCTGGGCGGCGACTTCGAGCTCGACCTCGACCGGCTCTTCGAGTTCGGCCTGAGCCCGCTGCTCGACGGGCTGGCGCTGATCATCGAGGGCGGACGGGCCTGATCACGTTCAGTCGCAGATCTCGACGCGCACCCGCCGGAAGCCGCGGCCCTTGCTCTCGATCTTGGCGACCCGCAGCCGGCCGATCTGCCGGGTCGAGGCCACGTGGGTGCCGCCGTCGGCCTGCGTGTCGAGCCCCACGATGTCGACGATCCGCACGTCCGTCACCGACTCCGGCACCAGGTTGGTCGCGGTGCGGATGATGTCGGGGATGGCGAACGCCTCCGGCCGGGGCAGCACCCGCACGTCGATGCGCCGGTCGGCCTCGATCTCGGCGTTGCAGGCGGCCTCCACGGCGTCGCGGAAGCCCGGCGGCACCTCCGGCATGTTGAAGTCCATGCGGGCCGCGCCGACCGTGCCGCGCTCGGGCACGATCAGGGCGTCCATGTTGCCGCCCGTCACCAGCGAGCCGTAGTCGCGGAAGACCACCCCGCACAGCACGTGCAGCCCCGAGTGGGTGCGCATGAGGGCGGAGCGGCGCTCGTCGGCCACGGCCGCCCGCACCGTCGTGCCCGCGGGCGGGAGCGGGTCGCCCTCGGCCGGGATGAGCTGGAGGTCGTCGCCCTTGCGCACGCCCTCGATCCGCGTCTCCACCCCCTGCCAGAGCAGAGTTCCGTGATCGGCGGGCTGGCCGCCGCCGCCCGGATAGAATGCGGACCGGTCCAAGACGATTCCGTCGGGCGTGGCGTCGAGGACGACGGCCTCGAAGTCGCGAAGGTTCTGGTCGGCCAGTTCCAGCCTTCGCGTGCGTCCGTGGAGGTCGATGGTCATGGCGGCAGCCTAGAGCTCCTGAGGTGGCGATGCGCGACCTGGTGCGTTCTCCCCTGACCGCATCGGCCGCGCTGATCCTGGCGATATGTCCCGTCATATCAGCATGTACGGCCAGCGCCACCGCGCCCCCCTCGGAAGTGCCCGGCCGCCCCGCCGCCGCCTCCCACGAGGCTGGGGGCGACGCCCGCGCGCCCGGCCTGCCCCAGGGGGTCGCCTCCGAGCGCTCCAGCGCGTCGTCCACGCGCCGCTCGCTGCCCGCACCCCCCAGTCGCCGCGAGCCCGGGGCGGCGCCCGTGATGATGGTCCTGGGCGACAGCTTCACCGTCGGCTCGGGCCCCGTGCCCGGCTGGCGGGCCTACGCGTGCCAGGCCGCCCGCCTGCTCGGCTGGCAGCCGGTCGTCGCCGGCGCGGGCGGCACCGGCTACCTCAACCGCGGGCGCGTCGGCCGCACGTTCCAGCAGTCGTACGAGGAGGAGCTGGCCTGGCGCCCCGCCCCGGACGTGCTCGTCGTCTCCGGCGGCCACAACGACCAGCGCTGGAGCGCCGGGCAGGTCGGGCGGGCGGCCACCCGGCTGGTGCGCGAGGCGCGGGCGGGCTGGCCCGCCACGAGGATCGTCCTCGTCGGCCCCATCTGGCTGGAGGCGGTCCCGGCCAAGGCCCTGCGCATCCGCGACACCCTGGCGGAGGTCGCCCGGCGGGAGGGCGTGGAGTTCCTCGACCCGCTGCGGCGCCACTGGGTCGGCGGCGACCCGTCGGCGGTGGTGCTGCCCGACGGCGTCCACCCGACGTCCGCCGGGCACCTGATGCTGGCCCGCTGGCTGGCCCGGTCGCTGCGCAGCTAGCGGGCCGGAGGGTCTACCAGCCGCCGTAGGGGCCGCCGCCGCGGCCCATGCCCTTGACGGCCGGCTTCACGTCGACGATGTAGACCACGGCGGCGATGACCGCGGCGATCGAGAAGATGCTGACCGCGCCGAGCCCGATGAACTGCATCCCGCCGACGATGAGGAACGCGTTGAGGAACGACCACGCTCCGGCCAGCGAGAACAGCGTCGCCAGGGCCAGGATGACCAGCCAGATGTTCTTCTTCAGCTTGCCCGCCGCGACGAACGCCGCCGGCGGCACCCGCAGCGCGTGCACCAGCCCGTAGGCCGACATGCCGAAGATGCCGGCGGAGAGCAGCAGGAAGAGGAAGTTCAGTCCGCCGTTGACGATGTCCATGTGTGCGCTCCGCCTCACGCTCGCGATGAATCGGCTTCAGCCTAATAGCCCGTACCGGCCGCCGGGCACTCCCGCACGGACGGATGACGACCGAAAGGCCCGCCCCCGGCGACGGGGACGGGCCTCACGATCGGACGGTCAGGCCTTGGCCTTGGTGGTCGTGCGGGTCTTCTTGGCCGGGGTGACCGGGGTGGCGACGGGCGGCTCGGCGGCCTCCGACACCTCCTCCAGCTCCAGCGCGGCCTCGCCGCTCACCTTGCTGACGGCCTTGCGGCCACGGGAGGCGAAGTCCTCGTAGACCACGAAGGCGCGCTGGGAGAGCTGGTCGGCGTAGCCGCGGGCCTTCTCCGGCAGCTCCTTGGCGAAGCCCTCGGCCTTGTCGGCGTAGACGCGGGCCAGCTCGGGCAGGTCCTTGCCGAGGTCGGCCCGGCGCGCCTGAAGCTTCTGGAGCTGCTCGGGGAGCTCGCGCAGCTTCTCGACGGCGTAGTCGCCGACGCCGGCCACGGCGTAGAACGGCTTGGAATCGGTGAGCTTCTTGACCTCGGTGGCGAGCGTCATGGGTTAACCTTCCTTGGTTTCCTGGTTGACGGTGCCGTTGCCGGTGGACGCCGCATAGGGCTCAAGAGCGGCACGAAGCTCCTCCGGCAGCGACTGCTCGTCGTCCGCGACGGAGTCGCTCCGGGGATGAGCATTCTGGGAGGTCTGCTCATCTCCGGCGCGCTTCTCCTTGCGGAACGACTCATAGATATCAATCAGCACCTGGCGTTGCCGCTCGGTGAGATGCGTGTCGGCCCTGATGGCGGTGACGACGTCGCTCGGGGTCTCACGGTCCTCGATGAGGCCGGCCTGCACGTACAGCGCCTGGGCGGAGATGTGCAGGCCCTTGGCGATCTGGTTGAGGATCTCCGCGCTCGGCTTGCGCAGGCCGCGCTCGATCTGGCTCAGGTAGGGGTTGGAGACCCCCGCCGCCGCCGCGAGCTGGCGCAGCGAGATCTTCGCCTGCTGCCTCTGCTCGCGGATGTACTCGCCGATCGAGCCGACCTTCGGTAGTGCCATGCCTCCATTGTGCGCCACTCTGCTTGCAATTGCAAACGAAATGGTTAACACCAGCAAGCGTCAGAGCTGGTAGATCCAGAGGAACGGCGTGGACGTGACCAACGTCACGGACAGCGCGACGGCGCCGTAGCGGAGGCTCATCGGCAGCTCCGGCGCCGGCTTGAGCAGCCGGTCGACCCGGGCCATGAGGTTGTGGGCGCCGACGCCGAGCATGCCGTGCGGCGTCGGCATGGCGCCGGCCGTGCCGAACCTGAGCAGCGCGGTCGCGAGCCGGCGCGGCGAGCAGTAGCGGCGGGCGCGGTCGTCGGCGGCCATCTCGATGAGCAGCTCCACCTGGGCCTGCGCGTCGCGGACCACCTTCGACCAGGGCAGCGCCCGGCGCAGCGCCGCGAACGGCAGCAGCACCAGGTCGTGCCGCTCGCGCACGTGGGCCGCCTCGTGGGCGAGCACGGCGGCCATCTCGTCCTTCGACAGCAGGCTCAGCGCGCCCTGGCTGACCACGACCTGCGAGCGGAGCCCGGGCACGCAGTAGGCGGCCGCGCTCGGGTGGTCGAGCACGCGCACGCCCGGCAGCACCGGGTCGTCATGGGAGATCAGGGCCAGCAGCGTGCGATGCCGGTGGCGGGCCCGCAACGTCTGCACGCCCGCGGTCAGCAGGACCGCGACCAGCACGGCCAGCGCGGTGAGGCCGGCGACCATCGCCACGACGTGCAGCGCGTCCCACGGCACGAGGGGCGAGCGCCCGGTGGCGAAGGAGACCAGCCCGTGCAGCACGCCCTCGCCGTACGGCTGGACGGCGAAGGCCAGCATCGCGCCGGTGGAGGCCAGGCCCCAGGACACGCCCAGGGCCTGCCAGAGGAGGATCGCGGTCTTGGGGGCCCGGGAGGTCCAGCGGGCCGTGGTGAAGCACCAGGAGCCGAGCCCGCACGCCGTGGCGAGCGCTGCCAGCACCGCTGCCGTGGTCACTCGTCCTCCAGCTCCGTGAGGGCTCTTCGCAGGATCTCCGCCTCCGGGCCGGACACGCCCTGGGCGAAGCGGGTGAGGGCGGCCGAGCGGTCGCCCGTCATGTCGAGCGCTTCCAGCATAAGCTCCGCGACGTATGCGTCGCGGGTCGCCGCCGGAGCGTAGCGCCATGCGCGGCCGTCACGGGTGCGGTGGAGGAACCCCTTGCGGGTGAGACGGTCGAGAACGGTCATGACCGTGGTCGGGGCGAGGTCGCGGTCGGCGATGAGCCGGCCGACCTCGCGGGCGGTGAGCGCCGTGCTCTGCGCCCAGAGGATGTCCATGATGCTGCGTTCGAGCTCGCCGAGACCCTTCACACGCTCCAGCGTAGTACTACGAGCTGTCGAGCACGCATCCGGACGTCGTGAGACCTCCGGCACATCAGTGCACACCATCCTCACCGAACGGCAACAAAAGCGGCAAAAGGGGTCAGTGCGTCAGAGGGGCGACGGCCTGCCACGGCAGCGTGACCTCGCCCAGCCGCCACCGGGCCACCCCGCCGAGGGGCGCCTGGCGCGGGATCGGCCACGTGCGGGCCAGCATGGTCACCGCCGCCAGCCACCGCTGCCGCAGCCCGTGCACCCCGTACGGCGCGCAGACCGCCCACGCGTGGTCGAAGTCGCGCAGGAGGGCATGGATGCGCTCACCCGGGACGTTGCGGTGGATGAGCGTCTTCGGCAGCCGCTCGGCCAGGTCGGAGGGCCGTTCGAAGGCGTCGAAGCGGGCCGAGAACGTGAGCGTCCGCGGTCCCTCGGCGGTCAGGCCGGCCCAGACCGCGCGGTGGCCGACCTCGGAGCAGGTGCCCTCGACCAGGACGCCTCCGGGGGCCAGCCGGCCGCGCAGCAGGTCCCAGTAGTGCCACGCCTCCGCCTCGCCGTACTGGCGCAGCACGTTGAACGCGCGCACCAGCACCGGCGGGCGCGCCACGGGCAGCTCGAACCCGCCGAGCGCGAAGCTCAGCCCGGGCCGCTCGTACGGCTTGGCCAGCGCGACCCGCGCCGGGTCGATCTCGATGCCCGTGACCTCGACGTCGGGCCGGATCCGGCGCAGCCGCGTGAACAGCTCCAGCGTCGTCACGTGCGAGGCGCCGTAGCCGAGGTCCACGACCAGGGGCCGCTCGGCGGCGCGCAGCAGGCCGCCGTGGGCCGCGGCGATCCACCGGTCGGCCCGTCGCAGCCGGTTCTGCGCGGTCGTGCCCCGGGTGATCGAGCCGACGGGCCGGCCCGCGGGCCCGGCCGGTCTAGCCACTGACGCGGTGGACCTTGTGCTGGGCGGCCTGCGCGCGGGGGCGCATGACGATGCGGTCGATGTTGACGTGGGACGGGCGGGTGACGGTCCAGGCGATCGCGTCGGCCACGTCGTCGGCGGTCAGCGGGTCGGGCACGCCCTCGTAGACCCGGGCGGCGGCCGCCTCGTCGCCCCGGAACCGGTTGACCGCGAACCCCTCGGTGCGCACCATGCCGGGGGCGATCTCCACCACCCGCACCGGCTGCCCGGACAGCTCCAGCCGCAGCGTGCCGGCCATGGACGACTGGGCGTGCTTGGCCGCGACGTAGCCGCCGCCGCCCTCGTACGGCACCATGCCGGCGGTCGAGGTGAGCAGCACGACCACGCCGTCGCCCGACTCCACCAGCTTGGGCAGCAGCGCCTTGGTCACGCGCAGCGTGCCCAGCACGTTCGTGTCGAACATCGCCTGCCAGTCGTCGATCCGCCCCTCGGCGACGGACTCCAGGCCGAACGCGCCGCCCGCGTTGTTGACGAGCACGTCGCAGCGCTCAAGGGCGGCGGCCAGCTCGTCCACCGACTCCTGCGAGGTCACGTCGAGCGTGACGGGCCTGATCGAGGGCATCTCCTCGGACAGCCGCTCCAGCCGGTCGCGCCGTCTGGCGCCCGCCACCACGTCGTAGCCCTCGGCGGCGAGGCGCCGCGCCGTCGCCTCGCCGATGCCGCTGCTCGCCCCGGTCACCACAGCCGTTCTCCTCATGGGCCACATCCTGCCAGGACCGCACGAACGCCCTCGTCCGCGACCACCTGTCGGGAACGCGGGCAGAACCCAGCCCACCGCCTCCACCCGGGACCGCACGGACGACCCGGCCGAGCCGCGAGGAGGACCCGGCCGAGACGGGCGGAGGACCTGGCCGAGCAGAGCGGAGGACCCCGGCCGAGATCGCATGTCGGGAATGCCGGAAAATTCGGCCCTCCACCTCCTGTCAGGACCGCACGCACAACCCCGGCCGAGATCGCATGTCGGGAATGCCGGAAAATTCTGGTTGGTTGGTTTCGTTTTGGAGGTGATGTCGGGTGAGGCGACGACCGGTGAACCGGGTCGCGACGATCAGCATGCACACGTCACCGCTGGACCAGCCCGGCACGGGCGACGCCGGCGGCATGAACGTCTACATCGTCGAGTCGGCCAAGCGGCTCGCCCAGCTCGGCGTGGAGGTGGACATCTTCACCCGCGCCACCGCCGGCGACCTGCCGCCCGTGACCGAGCTCGCCCCCGGCGTCCTCGTCCGCCACCTCACCGCCGGGCCGTACGAGGAGCTCGACCGCGCCGACATGCCGAGCCAGCTCTGCGCGTTCCTGTCCGGCGTGCTGCGCACCGAGGCCATGTACGACCCCGGCCGCTACGACGTCATCCACTCCCACTACTGGCTGTCGGGCCAGGTCGGCTGGCTGGCCAAGGAGCGCTGGGGCGTCCCCCTCGTCCACACCATGCACACCATGGCCAAGGTCAAGAACCTCCTGCTGGCCCGCGACGACCGCCCGGAGCCGCAGGCCCGCGTGGTCGGCGAGCAGCAGGTCGTCGAGATCGCCGACCGCCTCGTCGCCAACACCGCCGACGAGGCCCAGGAGCTCATGGACCTGTACGGGGCGCCCGAGGAGCGGGTCGCCGTCGTGAACCCCGGCGTCAACCTCACCGTCTTCCAGCCCGCCTCCAAGGGCGCCGCCCGCCATCGGCTCGGCCTGCCGCAGAACGCCCACGTGCTGCTCTTCGTCGGCCGCATCCAGCCGCTCAAGGCCCCCGACGTGCTGCTGCGCGCCGCCTCCCGCATGCTCATCGAGGACCCGTCGCTGCGCGAGCGGCTCATCGTCGCCTGCGTGGGCGGCCCCTCGGGCAACGGCCTGGCCCGGCCCGCCCTCCTCGTCGAGCTGGCCGCCGAGCTGGGCATCTCCGACGTGGTGCGGCTCGTGCCGCCCGCCCCGCAGCAGGAACTGGCCGACTGGTACCGCGCCGCCGACGTCACCGTCGTGCCGTCGTACAGCGAGTCGTTCGGGCTGGTCGCGCTGGAGTCGCAGGCGTGCGGCACGCCCGTCGCCGCGGCCGCCGTCGGCGGGCTGCGCACGGCCGTGCGCGACGGCGTGTCCGGCGTGCTCGTGGACGGCCACGACGCGCACGAGTGGTCGCGCGCGCTGCGCCGCTTCGTCACCTCGCCGCGCTGGCGCGAGCACCTGTCGGCGGGCGCGCGCACGCACGCCGCCGCCTTCGGCTGGCAGGCCACCGCCGCGCATCTCCAGGACGTCTACGCCGAGGCCGTCGCCCACCTGAACCGGCTGCCCCTCGCGATCAACTCGTAGGAGCGGGCGGGGCCGCCGGCTCATAGGGTGTACGGCATGCGCGATGTCGTCGAAGCCGCGCTCAAGGCCGCGGACGTCTCCTACGACGAGCCCCGGCCCGGAGCCTTCCTGGTGAAGCTGCCGGGCCAGCACAAGCTGGCCACCATGACCTGGCTGATCGTCGGTGAGCAGGCGCTGCACGTCGAGGCGTTCTTCTGCCGTCAGCCGGACGAGAACCACGCCGAGTTCTACAAGTGGCTGCTCGGCCGCAACGGCGGCATGTACGGCGTGCACTTCTCCGTCGACCCGGTGGGCGACGTCTACCTCGTGGGCCGCGTGCCGCTCGCGGCCGTCACCGAGGACGAGATCGACCGCCTGCTCGGCTGTGTGCTGACCTACTCCGACGACTGGTTCGACCGGGCGCTGGAGCTGGGGTTCGCCTCGTCGATCCGGCGCGAGTGGGAGTGGCGGGCCAAGCGCGGCGAGTCGCTGGCCAACCTCCAGGCGTTCGCCCGCTTCGCCGACCCCGGCCGCGCGAGCGACTGACACCCGCGCGACCACCTGGCCCGGCGGCGTTTTGGAGCGGGCCCCTAGGATTGGCCGCATGGCGACTTTGGTGCTGCTGCGGCACGGCGAGAGCGACTGGAACGCGAAGGGCCTGTTCACCGGCTGGGTTGACGTCAGCCTGTCGGCCAAGGGCGAGGACGAGGCCCGCCGGGGCGGAAGGCTCCTGGTGGAGGCCGGGGTGCGGCCCGACGTGGTCCACACCAGCCTGCTGACCAGGGCCATCCAGACGGCCCAGTTCGCGCTCGGCGAGGCCGACCTGCTGTGGCTGCCGGTGCGCCGCTCCTGGCGGCTCAACGAGCGCCACTACGGTGCCCTGCAGGGCAAGAACAAGGCGCAGACGCGCGAGGAGTTCGGCGACGAGCAGTTCATGCTGTGGCGCCGCTCCTACGACGTGCCCCCGCCCCCGATCGCCGACGACGACGAGTACTCCCAGGCGGGCGACGCGCGGTACGCGCTGCTGCCGCCGGAGATCATGCCGCGTACGGAGTGCCTGAAGGACGTCGTGGACCGCATGCTGCCGTACTGGTACGACGCGATCGTCCCCGACCTCGCGGCCGGCCGCACGGTGCTGGTGGCCGCCCACGGCAACTCGCTGCGCGCGCTGGTCAAGCACCTCGACGGCATCGGCGACGAGGAGATCGCGGGCCTCAACATCCCCACGGGCATCCCGCTGCGCTACGAGCTCGACGAGTCGTTCCGGCCGCTGCGGCGGGGCGGCGAGTACCTCGACCCCGACGCGGCGGCGGCGGCCATCCAGGCGGTCGCCAACCAGGGGCGCTGACAACGCGAGGGCCGGCCCGGTGACTCCGGGCCGGCCCGAGAAGACGGCGGGTCAGGCGGGGCGCGAGCCCGTCACCAGGTAGACCACGGCGCTCGCGACGCGCACCGCGTGGTCGGCGTACCGCTCGTAGTAGCGGCCGATCAGCGTGATGTCGATGGCGGGCTCCACGCCGTGCGCCCAGTCCTTGGCCAGGATCGTCCGGAACAGCCTGCGGTGCAGCCGGTCCATGGCGTCGTCGTCCTGGTCCAGTTCCAATGCCGAGTCCACGTCGCGGGAGGCGATGCAGCTCCCGGCCTTGGTGACCAGGTTCTCGGCGATCTGCCCCATCTCGACGATCGTGGAGCGGGCCTCGGCCGGGATCGCCGACTCGGGATGACGCAGCCGCGCCACCTTGGCCACGTGGACCGCCAGGTCGCCCATGCGCTCCAGGTCGGTGCCCATGCGCAGCGCCGTGATGACCATCCGCAGGTCCACCGCGACCGGCTGCTGGCGGGCCATCAGCTCGAAGATCGTCGTCTCGACGTCCTCGAAGATGCCGTTCACCTCCGCGTCGCGGGAGATGACGCTCTCCGCGAGCTGCAGGTCGGAGTCCAGCAGGGCGGTCGTGGCCCGGGAGATGGCCGAGCGGACAAGCCTGGTCATCTCGACCAGCTTGTCGGTCAGGGAATCAAGATCCTCATGGTACGCGTCGCGCATGCCGTCACCGTACGTGTGTGCCGATGAACGAACCCCGACCGTCAGATGAACTTTCCGGGAAAGGGGCGTTCATCCCCAGGTGAGAGGAGTGTCACGCGAAGTCGTCCGCCTACCATCGATGACATGAGTGAGATGGCCATGAGCTTCGCGGCCCTGGCCGGCTTCGTCGTGGGGGCAGTCGCGGTCCTGTTCTACCGCAACCAGATCGAGAGCCCCCGGCGTGCCGCCAAGGCCGAGGCGCCCGACCCGGGCGCGCTGCCGCAGGGCGTCGCATCGGTGCTGGCCGTACTGCCGTCCTCGGCCGTCGTCCTCGACGCGCACGACCGCGTGCTGCGCGCCAGCTCGGCCGCGCGCGCGTTCGGCCTGGTCAAGGGCGAGAGGCTGATGGCCGCCGAGCTGCTCGCGCTCGCCCGGCAGGTACGCAGGGACGGCGAGATCAGGGAGAGCGAGATCGACGTCGCCGGCCACAAGTTCGGCCAGGAGACCACCAGCTTCGCGGTCCGCGTGGCGCCGCTGGGCTCCTACGGGCAGGTGCTGGTGCTCGCCGAGGACCAGACCGAGCGGCGCCGGGTCGAGGCCGTCCGCCGCGACTTCGTCGCCAACGTCAGCCACGAGCTCAAGACGCCCGTGGGCGCCCTGAGCCTGCTCGCCGAGACCATCCAGGACGCCGCCGACGACCCCGAGGCGGTGACCCGCTTCGCCGGCCGCATGCAGCACGAGGCGGCCCGGCTGACCTACCTCGTCCAGGACCTCATCACGCTGAGCCGCATCCAGGGCGCCGAGCCCATCCCGACCCCCGGCCAGGTGGCGATCGACGAGTCGATCCACGACGCCATCGACCGCTGCAACACCCGCGCCAGCGCCAAGGACATCACGCTGGCCACCGGCGGCGCCGAGGGGCTGCGCGTCTGGGGCGACGACGAGCTGCTCGTCACCGCCCTGCGCAACCTCATCGACAACGCCATCGCCTACAGCCCCGAGCACACCCGCGTCGTCGTCAGCGTCAGACCCGCCGGCGACTCCGTCGAGATCAGCGTCAGCGACCAGGGCATCGGCATCCCGGAGGAGTCGCTGGAGCGCATCTTCGAGCGCTTCTTCCGCGTCGACGCGGCCCGGTCGCGCGCGACCGGCGGCACCGGACTCGGCCTGGCGATCGTCAAGCACGTCGCCGCCGCCCACGCCGGCGAGGTCTCCGTCTGGAGCAAGGAAGGCTCCGGCTCCACCTTCACGCTTCGGCTGCCCGCCTTCGGCGGCACGGCCGTGCTAGTACAACCCGCGAGTCCCCTGGAGGCGGCCCGATGACCCGAGTGCTGGTGGTGGAGGACGAGGAGTCCTTCTCCGACGCGCTGTCCTACATGCTGCGCAAGGAGGGCTTCGAGGTCTCCGTGGCGGCCACCGGTCCCGAGGCGCTGGAGACGTTCGACCGCAACGGCGCCGACCTGGTGCTGCTCGACCTCATGCTGCCCGGCCTGCCCGGCACCGAGGTGTGCCGGTCGCTGCGGCAGCGCTCCAAGGTGCCGGTGATCATGCTGACCGCCAAGGACAGCGAGATCGACAAGGTCGTGGGCCTGGAGCTGGGCGCCGACGACTACGTCACCAAGCCGTTCTCGTCGCGGGAGCTCGTGGCGCGCATCCGCGCGGTGCTGCGGCGGCAGGGCGACCCCGTGGAGGAGCTGGAGACCGCCGTGCTCGCGGTCGGCCCGGTCCGCATGGACGTCGACCGGCACGTCGTCGCCGTGCGGGGTGAGCAGGTGCAGCTCCCGCTGAAGGAGTTCGAGCTGCTGGAGGTGCTGCTGCGCAACGCCGGCCGGGTGCTGACGCGCGGGCAGCTCATCGACCGGGTCTGGGGCGCCGACTACGTGGGCGACACCAAGACCCTCGACGTCCACGTCAAGCGGCTGCGGGCGAAGATCGAGTCCGACCCGTCCAACCCGCGCTGCATCCTGACGGTGCGGGGGCTCGGCTACAAGTTCGACTCCGCCGAGGCCTGACCGCGAGCTCTCGCGTCCGGGCGGCGACACGCCCGGACGCGCGAAACCCCGGCCCGTTCGCGACGGGCCGGGGTTTCGCGTGTCAGCGCGCCGGGGCGGTCAGTGCGCCCCGGGGAGGGGCATTGTGCCCCGGGGGAGGATCAGCGGGGCAGTGCGCCCGGGGGAGGATCAGTGCCCGCCCTCGCTCGCCGTGGCGGACGGCGTCGGGGTGGGCGTGGGGGCGGCGGTGGCGCCGGGGGCCGGCGGGTAGTCCTTGAACTCGCGGCTGCGCGTGATCACAGGCACGTTCATGGAGACGACGCCGGCGTTGGCGAAGGTGAGGTCCAGCCGGACCGTCTCGCCGCCCCTGAGGCTCTTGGCGAGGCTCTCCAGGACGAGCTGGGGCGTCGGCTTGCCGGTGTTGACGAGCTGGTTGGGCGGAAGCTGGATCGGCGTGGCCACCTTCACCGTGCCGAGCGAGCCCGCGGAGACCGCCGTGAGGGTGTCGGGCGCGCCGGCGGTGTTGATGATGTTGAGGTAGATCGGGGCGGAGCCGCGCCACGCGAGCTGGGCGCCGGAATCCGGACCGAGGATGAACGCCTGGGGGATCTGTACGCCACGTGGCGAGCCGTACTTGCCCTGCTCGATGAGGACCCCCGCCTCGTTGGGGGCGTACGGCTTGTTGGTGTTGGCGCCGAATCCAGCCGAACAGCCGGCAAGAACGGGAGCTGCCAGGAGCGCAGCGGCGGCGACAATCCAGCGACGGCTGGTCACGGGCGGGTTCTCCTTGGTATCGCGCATGCGTGATGGTGCAGCGCCTACCATATCGATCGTTTCCATGGTCATTTCCACGCCCCCGCAGGTCATTAGCCGTGCAGGCATATGCGATTCATAGCCTTGACCGCTTGTCAACCCCTAATATGCGGCTTTGACCTGCAGTTATGGTGATTTCACTGTTCCGGGAGGCTGTGAACGCGTGGTACCCTGGAGTACAGCGGAAGGGGTACTTGTCACATGACTTTCCAGGTCGGCGACACTGTCGTCTACCCCCACCATGGGGCTGCTCGGATCGAGGCAATCACGACGCGATCCATCAAGGGTGAGGAAAAGACCTACCTGGTGCTCAAGGTCGACAAGGGCGACCTTACCGTCCAGGTGCCAGCCGAAAACGCCGAACTCGTCGGCGTGCGTGACGTTGTAGGCCAGGAAGGCCTCGAGCGGGTTTTCGACGTTCTCCGGATGCCGCACACGGAGGAGCCGACCAACTGGTCCCGCCGCTACAAGGCCAATCTCGAGAAGCTCGCGTCGGGGGACGTGAACAAGGTCGCCGAGGTCGTCCGCGACCTGTGGCGGAGGGACCGCGAGCGCGGCCTTTCCGCAGGTGAGAAGCGCATGCTCGCCAAGGCGCGTCAGATACTGGTGAGCGAGCTCGCGCTCGCCGAGAAGACCAACGAGGACAAGGCCGAGGCCCTGCTCGACGAGGTCCTCAACTCCTGAACACGAACATTCCGCGGGTGGGCGTCGGTGTCGACGTCCACCCGTTCGCATCCGGGCGCGAGCTGCACCTCGCCGGCCTGCACTGGCCGGGCGAGACGGGCCTCGCCGGTCACTCCGACGGTGACGCCGCCGCCCACGCGGCCTGCGACGCGCTGCTGTCCGCCGCCGGCCTCGGCGACGTGGGCGGCCTGTTCGGCACCGCCGATCCCCGCTGGGCCGGCGCCCCGGGAGTCGCCCTGCTGGAGGAGACGGCCCGCAAGGTCCGCGCCGCCGGGTTCGAGATCGGCAACATCGCGCTCCAGGTCGTCGGCAACCGGCCCAAGCTCGCGCCGCGCCGCGTCGAGGCGGAGAAGGCGCTGTCGGCCGCCGTCGGCGCGCCCGTGAGCGTCAGCGCCACCACCACCGACGGGCTCGGCCTCACCGGCCGGGGCGAGGGCGTCGCAGCCATCGCGACCGCTCTCGTGGTCAACCTCTCCGCCTCCACAGGCGTCTCCTAGCGCCTGTGCGGAGTTCGGATCTTAGGCTGGTCGGAGGCTTCGGATCCATAAGACGGCTCCGCGTAGGTGCAGGCCGGCCAGATAGCTGTCGGGCGTCTTGTCGAACCGGAAGGCTAGCCCACG
>NZ_JABWGN010000029.1 GCF_013363975.1 Nonomuraea montanisoli
CGGGCCGGACCTCGACCGTGGTGTCGGCGCGGTCGGCGGCGAGGAACCGGATGCGTCCGGCGGGGATGTCCAGGACGGCGGCGATCGGGGCGGGGGTGGCGAACTGCTGCATGATGTGCTCCTTGTGGTGCGTTCTTTCGATGTCCACCACCATCGCCGACCGCTCTGACACGGGGCTGGCGCCGTCCTGACGTCGCCGCTGACACAGGGGCGGGGAGCGGCTCAGCGGCACATCGCGTCGATGAGATCGGAGAAATGCGGGAACTCCGCTTGCGCGGCGGTCACGATCTCGGTGGGGGAACGGCGGCCGCCGGGTGCGTGCCGCTCGGCGATGGCACGGAAGGCCTCGTTCGGCTGCGCCGTGGAGTTGGGGTCCGCGAAGGCCTCGCCGGGTCCCAGGCCGGCGGCGAACAGCCAGAGGAGGTCGCCGAGATCGCGGGCGATCACCCCGCGCTCCCCCTCGGAGCCGATGTGGACGACGGGCTGGTCGGTGATCGCCGCATCAGGACGTACCAGCCAGAAGCCGGTGTAGTCACCCGTCCCGGTCGCGCCGAAGAAGCGGAACTCGCTGCCGTCGACCTCCTGGTTGCCGGTCCACAGACGGAACCACCACGTCGTCCGGCCAGGCTCCTCGAACCGGTTGTACAGCTCGAAGTCACAGCCGCGGGCTTCGTCCGCCTCCTCGTCCCACTCCCACGCGAAGCCGATTTCGGCCACCTCGGCCAGGGCAGGGGGCAATGCGAGATCTTCCGACGTGTTCGCCACCTCGAAAGATTACGACGGCTCGGACGAAGGCTCGGACGAGAGGGCCTCGACCAGGTCGCGGATGATGCTGCGATGATCGCCGGGCCGCCACGCGAGGGCGAGCACGCTGGGGGACAGGCCTGTGACCGGGATGGTCATGATCCCCGGCCGCCGGTAGATCTCGGCGTTGCCGGCGGCGAGCAGGACGATGGCGTCGCCGCTCTCGAGCGCCGCGAAGGTCTCCTCGGCGTTCGTCACGGTCGTGCAGGTCACCGGTGGCCGCCCGCCGCGCTCGTCGGTCGCGAGCCAGTGGTCGCGGAGCGGGCCGGCGCTCTCGGGGAGCGCGAGGAAGTTCTCGTCCAGGAGCTCGGCGAAGTCGACCTCGTCCCGTTCGGCCAGCCAGTGGTCGTTCCGGAACGCGACCCAGCGCGGCTCCCGGGCCACGACCCGGATGTTGAGATCGTCCTGGCCGGGGAACGGCAGCCAGACGAACGCCACGTCGACCTCGCCCTCGGCCAGCCCCGCCGTGGGGTCGGTCCAGTTGACCTGGCGCAGCCGCAGGTCGCAGCCCGGACGGCGGGCGGTGAACCGTTCGCGCAGCGTTCCCAGGAGGCCGCGCCCGACGCTGGTCGACATGCCGACGGTCAGCCGTGAGGCTTCGGCGGCGGCGGCGTCGCCGACGGCCCGCTGGGCCTCGTCCCACTGCAGGAGCAACTCGCGGGCGGCCGGCAGCAGCGCCTCACCCGCCGCGGTGAGCCGCACCGTGCGCCGGTCGCGGTCGAACAGCCTCACCCGCATCAGATCTTCGAGCTGGCGGATCTGCTTGCTGAGCGTCGGCTGCGCGATGAACAGGCGCTCGGCCGCGCGGGTGAAGCTGAGCTCCTCCGCCACGGTCACGAAATACCTCAGGTCCCGCAGATGAGCATCCATAGCCGTTGGCTATTACAGCAGATATTGGACGTACCGGGAAGTTCGCCGCCACGATGGCGGCATGAGCACCACGGAGGATCGCCTGGCGATCATCGAGACCTGCACCCGCATGGCATGGCACGCCGACCAGCGTGAGTGGGACCGCCTGGGCGAGGTGTTCGCGGATTCGGTGACCCTGGACTACACCAGCCTGAACGGCGGCGAGCCTGCCGTGCTGACGCCGGCGCAGATCGTCGAGGCGTGGTCGGGCCTGCTCGGCGCGTTCGACGCCACGCAGCACCTGATCACGAACCACCTGGTGACCGTCGGCGGCGACACCGCGCTCTGCACGGCGTCGTTCCAGGCCACGCACCGCCTCGCCGATCCGTTCGGCTCGCCGCTGTGGACGCTGGGCGGCACCTACCGCTTCGACCTGGTCCGCTCGGACGGCGCGTGGAAGATCGGCGCTGTGGTGATGACCGCCACCTGGGCGGACGGCAACCGGAACCTGATGTCCCTGGCGGCCGGAAACCGATGATCGCGCTCGTGACCGGCGGCAACCGGGGGATCGGCCGGGAGGTCTGCCGCGAGCTGGCGGCACTCGGCCACACCGTCCTTCTCACCGCCCGATCGCCCGAGGCGGCCGGGGCCGCGGTCAAGGAGATCGGCGGTGACGTCGTCCCGCTGCGGCTCGACGTCACCTCCGAGGAGGACGTCGCGGCGGCGGCGGCCGCTGTCGCCGAGCGGTACGGACGGCTGGACGTCCTGGTCAACAATGCCGCCATCACCTACGACACCTGGCAGAGCGGCGCGTCCGCCGACCTGGACGTCGTCCGCGAGGCCGCCGAGACGAACCTCTACGGTCCCTGGCGGCTGATCCAGGAGCTGCTGCCGCTCCTGCGCGAGAGCCCGCACCCCCGGATCGTCAACGTGTCCAGCGAGGCGGCCTCGCTGACCAACATGGGCGGCGGCACCCCGGCGTACAGCGTCACCAAGGTGGCCCTCAACGCCCTGACCCGCATGCTGGCGGCGGAGCTTCGCGGTGACGGTGTCCTGGTGAACGCGATCTGCCCGGGCTGGGTCGCGACGGACATGGGAGGCCCGGGCGGCCGTCCCGTCTCCGCGGGCGCGGCCGGCGTCGTCTGGGCGGCCACACTGCCCGACGACGGCCCGACCGGCGGGTTCTTCCGCGACGGCCGCCCACTCCCTTGGTGAACGCTTGTGAAGGAAATGAAATGATCTTGGTGACGGGTGCGACGGGCAACGTCGGTTCCGAAGTGGTCCGGGCCCTGGTCGCAGCGGGTGAACCCGTCCGGGCGCTGGTGCGGGAGCCGGACACCGTGTCGCTGCCGGACGGCGTCGAGGCGGCGACGGGTGACCTCAACCGGCCGGAGAGCATGACCGGAGCGCTGGGCGGGGCCCGCGCGGTGTTCCTGCTCCCCGGGTACGCGGACATGCCGGGCCTGCTGGCCGAGGCCCGGCGGGCGGGAGTGGAACAGGTCGTGCTGCTGTCCGGCGGCTCGGCCGGGAGCGGCGACATGACCAACGCGGTGACCCGTTTCATGGCCGCGTCCGAGTCCGCCGTGCGGGAGTCCGGGCTGCCGTGGACGTTCCTGCGGCCGAGCGCGTTCATGTCCAACGCTCTGCGCTGGCTGCCGCAGCTCCGGGCCGGCGATCAGGTGCGGGTCCCGTTCCCGGACGTCCGGACGGCGAGCGTCGACCCGTACGACATCGGGGCCGTCGCCGCCCGCGCGCTGCTGTCGGAGGAGTACCGGGGCGAGATCCTCCGCCCGACCGGTCCGGTCGCGATGCCGCCCGCCGACCAGGTCGCCGTGCTGGCCGAGGTCCTCGGCCGCGACCTGCGGTTCGTGGGCCTGACGAACGAGGAGGCGCGCACCGACCTGCTCGCCACCACGCCCGTCGAGTACGTGGACGCGTTCTTCGACTTCTACGTGAACGGCTCGCTCGACGAGTCGATCGTCCGCCCGACCGTCCGCGAGGTCACGGGCCGCGAGCCCCGCACCTTCGAGCAGTGGGCGCAGGCCCACGCGGACGACTTCCGCTGAACCCGCTCGCACTCCGACTCCACGAAGGTTTTCGATGAACCAGAGATTGCGGCGCCTTCTGGCCGCAAGCTCCGCCGCCGCATGCGCGATCGCGTCGGTGGCGGGCTGTTCGAACGACGACAAGCCCGCGGCGACGCCCGCGCAGAAGGCGGAGCCGGGACGCTTCGCCTCGTCCAACCCGGGCTCGGTCAACACCTACTGGATCCAGGCGCCGGAGGGCCTGGTCGTCATCGACACCCTGCGCACGCCGACCGATGCCCGGAAGGCGGTGGCGGAGATCAGGAAGTCCGGCAAGCCGGTCGCCGCCATCCTGCTCACCCACTCCCATCCCGACCATGTGGGCGGGGCGGGCGCCTTCCACGAGGCGTTCCCGCAGGCCCCCGTCTACGCGTCCAGAGCGACCGACAAGACGATGCGGGAGGACGGCCGGGGCTTCTACCCGCTGGCCCGTTCGGCGAACGCGGACTTCCCCGCCAAGGTCACCTACGCCGACCGGACGTTCGAGGACGGCGCACCGGTGCAGGTCGGCGGCCTCCGCTTCGAGACCGCCACGTTCGCGCACGGCGAGTCCGACATCGCGAACGTCTACTACCGCCCCGACACCGGCGACCTCTTCTCCGGCGACCTGGCGACCGGCAAGGTCACGCCCGCGCTGATCGAGGGGACGAGCTGCGGCTGGCTCCAGGTCCTCGACCAGCTCGGTGGGCGCTTCTCCGGGGCCAGGACGATGTACCCGGGACACGGCGCCGCGGGCCCGGCCCGCGCGTTGATCGACGAGCAGCGCCGGTATCTCCAGGCGTTCCGCGGGCTGGTGCGGCCGGCCGTCGCCCCGGACTCGCCCGAGGGCAGGACGGCCGGCCCCGGCGAGCAGAAGTCGATCATCGCGGAGCTGGACCGCGCCTACCCCGGCTATCCGCCGGTCGCGGACCTTCCGACCATCGTGCAGGAGAACATCAAGGCCGTCGCGCGGGAGCTGTCCGCCGAGGACCCCGCGAAGACGCCCGCCGCCTGCGCGGACACCCCCGCGCAAGGGGTGGCCGGGCTGCTGGCGCCGGTGAGCGCCTACGTCACCGCGGTCAACGGCCGCGACCTCGACGCGCTGGCGGGAGCGTTCGCCGCCGACGCGGAGCTCATCGACGTCGGGCGGCGTTTCAAGGGGCGCGCCGCGATCCGCGACTGGGCCCGGGCCGAGGTCATCGGCGGCGCCCTGACCGTCGTCAGGGTCGCCGAGAACCGGCCCGACCACCAGCGCCTCCTGGTGCGCTTCGCCCCCGGCGGCCAGGGAGGCTTCGAGGCCTACTACGCCTTCACCGTCGACGGCTCGTCCATCACCAGAGCCGAACTGACCTATGCGAACTGATCGAAGGAGCGAACGTTCATGACCACCGTGCAGAAGGTGACGTTCTCCGCCGGCGACGTGACGCTGACCGGGAACCTGTTTCTGCCCGCCGGCGCCGGCCCGGCGCCGGGCATCGTGGTGGCGGGCACCTGGACGAGCGTCAAGGAGCTGATGGCCGACCGGTACGCCGAGCGGCTCGCCGACCGCGGCTTCGCCGCCCTGTCCTTCGACTTCACCGGCTACGGCGAGTCCGAGGGCGAGCCGCGCGACTACGAGGTGCCGGAACGCAAGGTCCGCGACATCAACCACGCGGTCACCTTCCTCGCCGGACATCCCGCGGTGGACGCCACCCGTCTCGGCGCCCTCGGCGTCTGCGCGGCCGCGATGTACATGAGCGGGAACGCCGTCGACGATCCCCGCATCCGGTCGCTGGCGCTCGTCGCGCCCTGGCTGCACGACCCCGAGATCTGCCGGGAGGTGTACGGCGGCGAGGAGGGCGTCGCGGACAAGCTCGCCGACGCCGCACGGGCCCGCGCGACGTACGAGGCGACCGGCGAGGTCGAGTACGTGCCGGTCGTCAGCGGCTCCGACCCTCGCGCGGCCATGCCGTTCGACATCGACTTCTACCTCAACCCCGACCGCGGCGGCCTCCCGCAGTGGCCCAACCGCTTCGCGGTGATGGCATGGCCGGGCTGGCTCGGCTACGACTCGATCTCCCTCGCCCCCCGTCTCAGCCGGCCCGTCCTGCTCGTCCACAGCGAGGACGCCGCCATCCCGCACGGGGCGCGGCGCTTCCACGCCGGGCTGGCCGGGCCCAAGGAGTTCGTCTGGACCGAGGGGGACCAGTTCGCCTTCTATGACCAGGAACCGCAGGTCACGACGGCTGTGGACGCCGCAGCGGCCCATTTCCGCCGCACGCTGTCCCACGCGTAGGCGGACGCCTTACCCGGTGTGACCGCCGCTCGTACGGTCGGCTTGATCGGACGAACGAACCGACGCGCCGACCGGTCGATGATCGACGATTTCTGCCGACCGATGAACTACAGTCGTCCGCCGTGGCCGAATCCTCCCCCTATCTGACAGCGACGGCGGACGCCTACGACGCCCTCGCCGACATCTACGCCGACTTCGTCCGAGACTCGCTCGACCGCCTGCCGGTGGATCGCGCGATAGTCGCGGCGTTCGCCGAACTCGTACGGGCCGACGGACCCCGGCCCGTCGTCGAGGCCGGCTGCGGTCCCGGGTACATGACGGCACACCTGCGTGACCTCGGACTGGACGCCTTCGGCATCGACCTGTCTCCGGCGTTGATCGACATCGCCCGCAGGGACTACCCTGACCTGCGTTTCGAGGTCGGCTCGATGGGCGCCTTCGACGTCGCCGACGGCGAGCTGGGCGATCTGCTCTCCTGGTACTCCATGATCCACGTCCCGCCGCCGGAGCTGCCGCCGTACTTCGCCGAGTTCCGCCGGGTGCTGGCCCCGGGCGGTCACCTCCTGCTCGGCTTCTTCGAGTCCGAGGGCGGCCCGGTGCAGGAGTTCGACCACAAGGTCACGCCGGCCTACCGGTGGCCGATCGACGACCTGGCCGACCTGGCCCGCAAGGAGGAGTTCGTCGAGGTGGCGCGGATGTTGCGCGAGCCTCTGGAGGGCGAACGATTCCGCCGCGGCCACCTGCTGATGCGCAGACAGGCCGCCGCCGTGTGCTGACGCCCTGGGCCGCGCTACCGCAGACCGGGCACCGAGAACTCCGCGCCCCGCCTCCGTGAGCACGTCACCGGCATCCAGGACCACAGCGCGTGCCGCGGGGCCACTGGCTCGCCGTCGAGATCATCCGAGCGTGGCTCGCCCCACGCGAGGTATCCGATCTGCTAGGCAGTGCGCCGGTGGATCCGGGATTGCGGTGGGAAGGAGGGTTCCGCGAGCGCGCTGCAAAGGGGTCAGCCCATCGCCGTCAGGGTGTCGCGCAACCGGCGCAGGTCCCGCATCCGGGCCTCGTACGTCGCCCCGACCACCACGAGCAGCAACCCGCCCACGGCGATCGGCACCCAGTTCGGCACGGTGAGGAGCAGCTGCGACACGTACGGGGCCAGTTCCCGCACCGCGACCCCGGCGACCACGACGGCACCGATCGTCGTAGGGGCCTGGAGCCGGAGCCGGGCGCCGGCGAGCAGCACCGCCAGCGCCAGCACGCCGAGCACCAGCGACCGCCGCCATTCCGTGCCCGCGTACACCGCCACCAGGCTGGGCAGCATCGTGAAGGAGAGGCCCGCACCATAGGCCGCCCAGGACGAAACCGGTGCTCCGCGCCGCCGTCGCCACCAGCCGGATCCCAGCAGGACCAGCGAGCACGGCACCGTGTACGTCTCGACGACGGTGACCTCGTCCGCCGCCAGCCGCAGCCACGAGGCCAGCAACAGCAGGACGGTGCCGGTGTACCTGAGGCCGTTCGCGCCGCCTCGGACGGCCGGGGCCGCCCACAGCGACATGAGCAGCACCAGCACACCGGCCACGGCGCATCCCGAGCTCGCCGCGACCAGGACGCGCAGGCCCAGCGAGAACCCCACCGCCACCGCCTCCAGCCCCAGGAACAGCGCGGCGAAGCCCAGTCCCCAGCCCCGGAGACTGTTCAGTCTGGCCGTCAGCGCCATGGCGGTCGCGGCCGCCGCCAGGATCGGCAGCACGGTCAGCGTCGCCTGCTCGCTGCCGAACGCGTACGCCGCCGCCCGTACCGCGGCCGGACCGGCGACGAGCGCGCAGGCCGTCGCCCACCAGGGCGTCCGGCTCAGCGTGGCGGCCACCGCCGACGCCACGGCCAGCACCGCCTGCACCGCCACCGCGGCCGGGTAGGGCATTGCGAAGGTTTGCGGGGCGAGCGCGACCATGAGCGCCCCGGACACCAGCGCGCCGGCCAGCAGCGCCCGGGACCCCGGCACACCGGCCTCCGGCCCCCTGGATCCCGGCGTGCCGGACTCCGGCGCCCTGGATCCCGGCGCGCCGGACAGCTCCCCTCCGGCCGACGCCGACGCCGACGCCGTCTCCGTCTCCGTCTCCGTCGGCCGCCTGCCGCTGCCGCTGCCGCGCACGGCCGCCGCCAGGAGGCCGGCTGTCACCGCGCCCAGCGCCACCACGTCCGCCGGCGAGACCGGCTCGGACGGCTGCCACTCCGGTCCGTTCCACGTGCCCGTCCAGAGCACGTCCAGCCAGGCGAGCGGCGCCGCCAGCGTGACCAGGAGCCGAGACAACAGCGTCAGCACGGTCAGCAGCGCCACCAGCCCGCCCGTGGCCATGCCCGCCGGCCGTACCCTCCGCCAGGGCAACCAGGAGGCCGCGAGCCCGACGGCGAGTGCGGGGACGAGGTAGGCCAGGGGACGCCAGTCCGCGCCGTTCAGCGCCGGCTGTGCCAGCGCGGCCGGCGCGGCGATCAGCGTGAGCGTGGTTCCGACGGTGACGGCGGAGGCCCAGATCCGCCCCTCAGCCGTGCCCGGCCTGGTCAGCAGCCACGTCACGAACCCGCCGAGCAGAGCGAGCGCGACCAGCGGCACCGACCGGACCAGGGCCTGACCGACGGACGGGGACCCCAGCGCGTACGTCGCACCCCCCAGCAGGGCGAGCGTCGCGACCCCGCTGCCGGCCAGGACGGCCGTCACCCTCACCGCTCCCCGGCCATGGCGGACCAGGAAAACGTCCAGCGCCGCCGTGGCCACCAGCATGGCCACCAGCCAGGTCGCCGGCCAGTCGCCGCTCAGCAGCGGCAGGACCGGCTGCGCCAGCACCACGGCGACCGGAGCAGGTCCGCGAAGCCGGGTCACCCGGGCATAGGCCACCAGGACGAGCGCGGTGAGCCCGAGCACCCCGGCCGTGTAGTCCAGCACGTCGAGGGAGTCGACCCCGAGGAATCCCACCCGCCTGGCCGCGTAGCCGTCGAGCAGCAGCAGCGCGACCGCGAACCCGGCCACGGTCTCGGCCGTCGCGGTGAGCCGCCGCCGGATCAGCACGACCGGCGCCAGCATGACCAGCGCGGTGAACGCAGCCAGCACGGCCGCGCGCCCGCCGATGCCCATCAGCCCCCAGCTCACCACGGTGAACACCACCGCCGCCACCGTCAGCAGCAGGCCGCCGAGGATGAGCAGGACGTTCTTCGCGGCACCCGGGGAGACCTCCCGCGCCGTGACGCCGGCCCCCGTGACGCCGGCCCCCGTGACGCCGGCCCCCGTGACGCCGGATCCGGCCGGCGGCCCCTTCGCCGCGCCGGCGCGCATGATGCCGAGCAGTTCCGTACGGCGGGCCTGCAGCCGCGCCTGCTGATCCCTCAGCGCGGCGAGCGCCTGGTTCACCTGCCAGAGCTCGTGCGCGGCGGGTCCCTGCAGAGGTAACGCACACCCCGGGCACCTGGTCACCGGCTCCTGAGGCCCGGTCCCGGTATCGGGCAATGCCGCCCCGCAGTTCGGACATGTCATGCTTACGTGCACCGATACTCCGCCTAAGCCGTCGAAAAGCCTCATACTGCACCGCGACGGCCTTGCAAGCCACTGTCACCGCGGACCGGCGAGCGCGGCGAAGGCTTCGTCCAGGAGACTGACAAGGTCCGGACGGCCGCCGGAGTCGCTCCCGTTGCCGTGCGCACAGGGCGGGAGTGTCCCGGAGCGGGCGGGTCATGGCCAGGGAGGCGTCGGGGGCCCGGCGGTAGGGCTCGACGGCGGTGTTCACGCGCTGGAGATCAGCCCGCGAACGACACGGTGGCGAACCGGTACCAGGTCTTGCCGTTCTCGTCCCCGTAGTGGACACGACCGGTCATGATCTTGTTCTCGTCCGCCTGCCAGGTGTGGCTGCTCTCCTTGTACTCACCGCTGACGTTCCCGTCGGTGAGCATCACCTGCCGTCCCTGCCAGTACAGCGCGGCGGTGCGGTACCTCGTGTCGCCGTTCTCGTCGCCCTGGTGCCATCTGCCGACGATCACCTGGCGGTCGGGGGCGCTGTAGTCGGACCTGCTCTCCCTCTGCGGGGAGGTCCAGTCACCGGCGTGCACCTGGACCTGCTCGTCGTTGATCAGGATCCGGCTGCAGTAGTAGGTGGTCTGCTTCCTCTCGTCGCCGTAGTGCGAGCGTCCGGTGAGCACCTGGTTCGGCGGGCAGGTGAACTGGATGCCCATCGACTCCCACACGCTCTCGCTGTAGACGCGTTCCATCTTGATCGTCACCGCCGCCGAGGCGGGAGAGGCCATGGCGGCGGCCGACAGGGCGGCGGCCGCGGCGACGACGGACAGGGCCTTGCCGTACGTTCTCATTGTCTTCGGTTCCTTTCGAGGTGCGATCACGCGTCGAGGTGCGATCACGCGACGGTCAGCGGATCGCCGCCGCTTCGAGGACGGCGGCGGTCGGCGGGATCAGCCCGCGAAGGTCACGGTGGCGAACCGGTAGTAGGTCTTGCCGTTCTCGTCGCCGTTGTGCAGCCGGCCGGTCATGACCTTGTTCTCGTCCGCCTGCCAGAGGTGGTTGCTCTCCCGGTACTCGCCGCTGATGTCGCCGTTGGCCAGCAGCACCCGCTGGCCCCGCCAGTAGATACCGGCGCTGCGGTACCTCGTGTAGCCGTTCTCGTCGCCTTCGTGCCACCTGCCGGCGACCGCCTGGTGGTCGGGGGCGCTGTAGTCGGACCGGCTCTCCTTCTGGCGGGCGGTCCAGTCGCCGAGGTAGACCTGGGCCTGCTCGCCGTTGATGAGGATGAAGCTGCAGTAGTACGTGGTGGGGTCGGTCTCGTCGCCGTAGTGCGAGCGTCCGGTGAGCACCGTGTTCGTTGGGCAGGTGAACGAGGCGCTCCACTCCTGCACCATCTCGGAGTGGGCGCGCTCGACCCTGATCGTCACGGCCGCGGCGGACGCGGACGCGGGCGCGGGAGCCGCCACGGCCACGGCCGCCAGGGCGGTCAGGGCGGCTGCCGCGGTGGATAACGTCTTCTTGCTCATCTGCGTGTCTCCTGCGAGGTGTTTTCGCTTACCTCGCGGAGCGTCGCAGGGCTCACTGGTGATCGACTTGGATCTCGGTTGCGACGGCGGCCAGGCGGTCCCGAACCAGCCGCCGGCCCTGATCAGGGATGCTGCAGGCGTCCATCCCCCGTCGCAACAGGTCGGGATCGAACCCGTGCGCACCCATGTGGTCGAGGAGCGGGTCGTATCGATCAGGCCGGTCCCGCAGGAGCTCCGTGGCCAACCGGAGTTCCAGCCGGATCACCGGCACCTGGTGGGAGCCGCAGGGGACCAGGACGAAATGCTGCCATGGCCCGCTGCCCACGCATTCCATCGCGTCCGAATCGACGTGCCTCTCGACGGTGCTGAGCTCCACCCAGACGCCGTTCACCGAGAAGCGGGTGAAGTACTGCGCGGATTCGGGGATCCAGGCGGCGGCGTAGAGGCAGGGGAACGACGAGAGCGCCGCGGCGAACGTGTCCACGTCTGCTCGATCGGCGAGCAGGATGTCGATGTCGCCGGCGGGGAGGGGGACGCCTTGCAGGAGCGCGGCGCTGGTGCCGCACACGCGGTACGCCGTGTCGGCGCCCGCCGCCGCGAGCGCGTCGAGCGTCATGGCTAATGTCGTGGTGACATCCGTCAAGGTCAGGGGTCTTGTCGCGTTGCCCATGCGCATGAACGTATCGATCAGGCGGGTGCGCGCGTCAGGCCTCTGGCAGCGCCTTTCGACCGCACCGGAATCAGGCTCGTGCCTACGGGACGAACGTCACCAGCGCACGGCCCTGAAGTCGATCGGCGTGGGCCGAAGCCGTCGCGTGCGTTCCGCCAGCGCCCGCAGCCGCCGGGACATCTCGTCGGCGGCCAGCCGACGGCGGTCACCATGGCCCGGCAGAACCCATTCGAAGCGCAGCCGTCCGGCCGTCCTGGCCAGGGAGGCGGCCAGTTCCTCGACGGAGTACCACGTCACGCTCTCCGCGACCTCCAGATCACCGGTGGTGCGCGACCAGTAGAAGCTGTCGCCGCTGAAGCAGTACCGGTCATCCGCGAGGTAGAGCACACTGCCCCGGGTGTGGCCGGGCAGCGGATGGGCGGTGACCCCGTCGCTGATCTCCACGGGTTCGAGGCCACGGATCACGCGGTCCGCGTCCGGCGCCGCGTCGAGGTCGCCCTCGTGGATCCACAGGCGAGCGCCGAAACGGTCCGCGTAGCGGCGGCCGTGCGCGGCGTGGTCCCGGTGGGTGAGCAGGACGTCGGTGACCCGGCCCGCCGCCGCGTAACGCTCGGCGAGCCCGTGGCTCCACCGCGGTGTGTCGATCATCATGGCCGTGCCGGACGGCCGCAGCAGCAGGTAGGAGTTGGCTCCGGCGGTGTGCCGGGAGTTGTGCCCGCACAGCAGGACGCCGTCGTCCAGGGCCATCGGAAAGGGATCGAGCGCCTGGTCCGGCTGCCCGGACGTCCGGCGGATCGAGCGTGTGGGACAGGCGAAGGCGGCCGCGTGGAGGCGCCGTGTCTCCGCCTCGTCGTTCGGCTGGCGCAGGATCCGCGACCTTCCGCCGACCTCGCCGATCAGGTCGGGCGCGAGCTGACGGGCGGTGTCGCAGTTGGTGCACCGGTCGTCCACGTACCAGCCGTCCATGTCCCGGCCCCCTTCCGAGTCCCTCCCGGAGAAGCACCCGTACCTGGTCCTTCCCATCCGCGGTCACGGTAGCCGCGCCGAGGAGGGGAGCCGTCATGGGACACGTACTGGTGACCGGGGCCACCGGAGGGATCGGGGCGGCGCTGGTCGGCGCGTTGGTGGAGGCCGGTCATCGGTCTCCGCCCAGTCGCATCCGTGCCGTGGTCGCGATCTCTCCCGCGACGTCGAGCGCGGCAGCCCGGTATCCGTCCATGAGCGCCGGAGGAAGTCGGGTGAATCCTTTCGTACTGTGGGGCCCTCTTATGAGGTGATGGCCACGCTGGGGAAGGAGACGGGTGTGGGGGATGCCGCGATGCGGGCTTGGGCGAGCGCGCAGCTCATCGAGGCCGCGCAGGCCGGCGATCGCGAGTCGATCGCCGCGGTGCTCTACGGGGCCCATGCTCACGTGCGACGCTTCGCGGAGCACCTGTGCGCCTCTCCGCAGGATGCCGAGGACGCCGCGCAGGAAGCGCTGATCATCCTCTATCGGAAGATTGGTTCGCTCCGCGCCACCGGGGCGCTGGCGTCGTGGATGTTCCGTATCGTCCGGAACGAGTGCCTGCGCCGCGCTCGGATGGTGTTCGAGCGCCAGGACGAGCGGCTGCTGTCCGAGCGTCAGGACGAGGCTGAAGCCGGTCTCGTCTCCTCGGCCGAGGACGAGGCCATCCGGCGCCTGGAGGCCGAGCTGGTCGCGCAGGCGATCCAGGATCTGCCGGACGTCCAGCGCAGAGTGCTGATCATGCGGGACGTCCTGGGCTATCCCGGGCCGATGGTCGCGAAGTCGCTCGGCCTGAGCAACGCCGCGATGAAGTCCCAGCTGCACCGGGCCCGCAACAGGCTCCGGCTCGGCCTGAACGGCATGACCGGCCCCGCCTGAGGTCCGCCTGACCCGGGACCGCCGAAGGTCCGCGTTTCCACAACCCGAGTACGAAGAGGAAGTTCCGCCATGCTCGACATTGGATCCCCCGCGCCCGACGTGGCGCTCGAGGACACCGACGGCCGTGCCGTCCGCCTGTCCGACTACCGGGGCAGGCACGCCGTCCTGATCTACTTCATGCGGTCGACGTCGTGCCCGGTCTGCAACCGGCACGTCCAGGACCTCGTCCGGCGCCGTGGCGAGTTCGCGAACGACGGCGTCGAAGTGCTGGTCGCGGTGCCTGAGGACCGCGGCGAAGCCGCCGCGTGGAAGGCCAGGCGTGGGGTGCCGTTCCCCGTCCTCGTCGGCCGCGGGGACACCCCGCACGAGCTGATCGGCCTGGGCAGGAAGGTCTTCGGCTCGTTGCAGCAGTCCGGCAGCATCCTCGTCGACTCCGCGGGCGTCGTCCGCCACGCTCACAGCGCCACCCTGCCCACCGCCGGCTACGACCGGAAAGGGATCGCCGCCGCCATCAAGGAGCACGTCTCGATCGCCTGACGCGGATCCGCGGAGGAAGAGGCCCGTCACCGGCGGAGACGCGGTGGCGGGCCTCTCGCGTCCGGTCCGGCGGCCGCGACGATGGGTGCCGGCCTCGTGGATGCCATGACAGGGGGCGGAATTGTGCCGCTGTTTCGGAGCGCAGGCGGTCTTCAGGCTGGTATGTGCGAGCGGTATGGTGAGGCTTGTGACGACGTTTCGGATCAGCGAGGCCGCGGCGTTGCTCGGGGTCAGCGCCGACACGGTCCGCCGGTGGGTGGACGCGGGGCGGCTGGCGGCCGAGCGGGACGAGCACGGTCACCGGCAGGTGAACGGCGCCGATCTGGCGGCCTTCGCCCGTGCTCAGGTCGGGGAGACCGAGAGCAGCAACCGTTCCTCGGCGCGTAACCGCTTCCGCGGGATCGTGACCGAGGTGGTCCGGGACGCGGTGATGGCGCAGGTGGAGATCGCCGCCGGGCCGTTCCGGGTGGTGTCGCTGATGAGCCGCCAGGCCGCCGACGAGCTGGGCCTGGAGGTGGGAGTGGTGGCGATCGCCGTGATCAAGTCCACCAACGTCGTCGTCGAGATCCCCGGTCACGAGCGCGTTCCCAGCAGCCTGTGAGGAGCCCCTTGGTGTTGAGGCCTTTTTCCCGGCTTTCCCGGCTTTCCCCGCTTTCCCGGTGGGCCGTCTCCCGGCGGGCCCTTTCGCGGTGGACCGTCGCCCTCCCCGTCGCGCTCGCGCTCGGCCTGTCAGGATGCGGTTCCAGCGAACCGGCCGGCCCGGCGGCCGCCCCCACCGGCGGAGCCAGGCAGGCGAAGGAGCTGACCGTGTTCGCGGCGGCGTCCCTGACCGGCACGTTCACCGATCTCGGCAAGCACTTCGAGGCGGCCCACCCCGGCACGTCGGTGAAGTTCAACTTCGGCTCCAGCGCGACGCTCGCGCAGCAGATCGCGCAGGGCGCGCCGGCGGACGTGTTCGCCGCGGCCAGCCCGGCCACGATGAAGACCGTGACCGACGCCTCGCTGGCCGCCTCGCCCACGACGTTCGTCCGCAACAAGCTGGAGATCGCCGTACCCAAGGACAACCCGGCCAAGGTGGACGACCTGCAGGATCTGACCGATCCCAAGGTGAAGGTCGCGCTCTGCGCCGAGCAGGTGCCGTGCGGGGCGGCGGCGGTCAAGGCGCTGGACGCGGCCGGGCTCAAGGTCAAGCCGGTGACGCTGGAACAGGACGTCAAGGCCACGCTGACCAAGGTCGAGCTGGGCGAGGTGGACGCGGCCCTGGTCTACAGGACGGACGTGATCGCCTCGGCGGGCAAGGTCCAGGGCATCGCCTTCCCCGAAGCCGACAAGGCGATCAACGACTACCCGATCGCCGCCCTGGCCAAGGCGCCGGCCGGTGACCTCGCCAAGCAGTTCGTTGACCTGGTGCTGTCGCCGCAGGGCAAGGACGTGCTGACCAAGGCCGGCTTCGAGGGTCCCTGATCCGGATGAGCTCTTCGGCGCCGGAACAGCTCGACTCGGCGGGTTCGCGTGGCGGGGCCGCCGAGGGGCCGGGCCCGATCCGCAGGCTTTCCGGGCGGCCGCCGTGGATGCTGCTCGTGCCGGCGCTGGCAGGACTGGCGTTCCTGGTGCTGCCGCTGGCCGGGCTGCTGGTGCGCGCGCCGTGGTCCACGCTGCCGGCGCGGCTGGCCGAGCCGTACGTGCTGGAGGCGCTGCGGCTGTCGCTGGTGACGGCCACCGTCGCCACCGCCATGAGCCTGCTGCTCGGGGTGCCGCTGGCCTGGCTGCTGGCCCGGGTCGACTTCCCGGGCCGGCGCCTGGTGCGGGCGCTGGTGACCGTGCCGCTGGTGCTGCCGCCGGTGGTGGGCGGCGTGGCGCTGCTGCTGGTGCTGGGGCGGCGCGGGCTGATCGGGCAGTGGCTGGAGTCGGCGTTCGGGATCACGTTGCCGTTCACCACGGCGGGTGTGGTCGTCGCCGAGGCGTTCGTGGCGATGCCGTTCCTGGTCATCAGCGTGGAGGGTGCGCTGCGGGCCGCCGACCGGCGTTACGAGGAGGCCGCCGCGACGCTCGGCGCCTCCCGCTGGACGGTCTTCCGCCGCGTCACTCTGCCCATGGTCATGCCGGGCGTGGTGGCGGGAGCGGTGCTGTGCTGGGCGCGGGCGCTGGGCGAGTTCGGCGCCACGATCACGTTCGCGGGCAACTTCCCCGGCACCACCCGCACCATGCCGCTGGCCGTCTACCTGGCGCTGGAGACCGAGCCGGAGGCGGCGATCGTGCTCAGCCTGGTGCTGCTGGCCGTCTCGGTGGTCATCCTGGCCGGCCTGCGTGACCGGTGGGTGAGCGCGCCGTGACCCTCCACGCCCGGCTCGTGGTCACCCGGCCGGCCTTCACCCTCGACATCGCGCTCGACGTCCGGGCGGGCGAGGTGGTCGCGCTGCTCGGCCCGAACGGCGCGGGCAAGACCACCGCCCTGCGCGCCCTGGCCGGCCTCGTCGCCCTGTCGAAGGGCGAGATCGTCCTGGACGGGCACCCGCTGCACACCCTGGCCCCCGAGCAGCGGCCGATCGGCATGGTCTTCCAGAACTACCTGCTCTTCCCGCACCTGTCGGCGCTGGACAACGTCGCCTTCGGTCCCAGATGCCAGGGCGCCTCCAAGGCCGAGGCGCGCCGCACGGCCGCCGCCCTCCTGGAACGCGTCGGCCTGGCCGACCGCGCCGCCGCCAGGCCGCGCCAGCTCTCCGGCGGCCAGGCCCAGCGCGTCGCGCTCGCCCGGGCGCTGGCCGTACGGCCCGAACTGCTGCTGCTGGACGAGCCGCTGGCCGCCCTCGACGCGCACACCCGCCTGGAGGTGCGCTCGGAGCTGCGCCGTCACCTGGCCGACTTCGGCGGCGCCACCGTGCTGGTCACCCATGACCCGCTGGACGCGATGGTGCTGGCCGACCGGCTGGTCGTCATCGAGAACGGCGCGATCGTCCAGCAGGGCGCCCCCGCCGAGGTGGCCCGCCACCCGCGCACCGACTACGTCGCCCGGCTCGTCGGGCTCAACCTGTATCGCGGCGTGGCCGACGGGACCCGGGTCAAGGCCGGCGAACTGCTGCTGCACACCTCCGAGCACCTCGACGGAGCCGCGTTCGTGGCCTTCCCGCCGGCCGCCGTGGCGCTCTACCGCTCCCGTCCGGACGGCAGCCCGCGCAACCTCTGGCAGGCGCGCATCGACGGCATCGAACGGCACGGCGACAACGTACGCGTCCACCTGGAGGGCCCCGTCACGGCGTTCGCCGACATCACCCCCGCGGCCGTCGCCGACCTCGACCTCACCCCGGGCCAGACGATCTGGGCCTCGGTCAAGGCCACCGAGACCCACGCCTACCCCGCCTGAACGAGCTCCCGCTCGACGGCGGTGACGCGCTCATCCCCACAGCCGGTCGTCGGCGCACACCCTGAGGTCGGTGACCTGGCTGATGTGCCGCGCCCCGCAGCGATCACCCGGCATCACCAGGTGCGGCCCGTCATCGTCCAGCGGCCGGCAGTCCATGCTGACGGCCGGCAGCGCCGGCGTGTTGCCGAACTCGGGATCGAGCTCGCCCCACGACAGCACCGTGCGGTGGCCGTCCCGTCCCGGCACCGCGATCAGACAGCGCAGCCGGTCCTTGCGCTCGGCCGGGTCGAACAGCGGCTCAGCGGCCTGGAGCACCTCGATGAGCAGCGGCCCGGTGAAGGAGTGGCGCCGCGGCCCGGAGGCGATATCCACAGCAGATGTGAGGAGAAGAAGGGATTCACCCCCGCTTCTGCGCTTCCTACGGCTTGATATTCAGCTGACGCCTTTTGTGATCGTTGGTACCGTCTTCTCCAGTCGGCCGCGGGACTTCGGTGCGACTTCCGGAACCCGCCTATGAAGCGACGCCTTCGCAGTTCGTGCCCTCATTCCCCGGCCGACCCGGACAAGGGGGCGATCATGGAGACGTTCGCCGACCTGATCGAGTGCGAAGACGTCCTGCTGTTCGTCAATGCGGCGATCACGTCGACCGGGCAGCGCGAGTTCCACGGCACGCAGGCCGAGCAGCGGCTCTCGCTCCGGTTCCTGCACAGCTACATCGACGGCAACTACCCCGAGATCTACGCGGCGACGCTGGCGCTGGAGATCAACGACCACAACGCCGCGATGATCATCCGCAACCTGCTCGTACGGCACGCAGGCGACGGCGCCCTGATCGCGTGGCGGCTGTCACGGATGGCGCCGCAGCGCGTCTACCGGCTGTTCCAGGACCTGCGGCGGCTCGGCGTCAACAACCGGCGCACCCGGGCGATCATCGCCGGATGGCTGTCGGGCCGCTCCGACCTGGCCTTCGACGCGGTCAAGTACCGCACGGCGCTCAAGGACGCGGTGCGCCACGCCCACCTGCGGCTGGAGGGCGAGCTGGGCGACTTCCTCTTCGCGCCGCGCGGCCGCACCAGGTTCGACCACCCGCTCCTGGACGCCTGGCGCCGCGCGCACTACGAGAAGGCCGCCGTCTACGAGCTGCCGTACACGGTGGCCGAGGGCTTCGCCGCGCGGCACGGGATCAGGCGCGAGGTCTTCCTGGAGCGGATCGCGCCGCGGCTGACCAGGCTGGAGCGGATGCGGCTGGCCGAGTCCGCGCGAGACCAGGGCGTCGAGGCCGACCTGGCCGCGATGCCCTTGGTGCGGCTGGCCTCCTACGCGCTGTCGCTCCCCTTCCGGACCCGGGCGCGCCGCCGTGCCGAACTCACCGCGGCCTTCCGCGCGTCGGCGGCGCGCGCGGCCGGAACGCGCGCGGGGACCTGGGGACGCGTCACGGCCGTCCTCGACGACAGCTTCTCCGCCTTCGGCTCGGTCACCAAGCGGCGCCGGCCGCTCGCGGTCGCCGTGGCCTGCCATCACCTGCTGGAGGCGCTGGCGGGCGACTACCGCGGACTCTGGCTGTCGGGCGGCGACGACCCGCTGATGGCGCAGCCGACCGGTCCTACGCCGCTCGGGCAGCGGATCATCGACGGGCTGGAGACGGCCCCGGAACGGCTCGTCATCGTCTCCGACGGCTGGGACAACGCGCCGCCGGGGCTGGCCGGAGAGGTGCTGCGCGTCTGGCGCACCCGGCTGGACCCCGATCGGAAGGTGAGCATCGTGCACGTCAACCCGGTGTACGACGCCGGCGGCTTCGAGGTGCGCCGGCTGGCGCCCGGCGTGCCCACCACGGGCATCCGCGACGCGGAGGACCTCCCGGTGCTGGTCGAGCTGGCCCAGTTCGCCGAGGGCCGTACCGGCCTGGCCGAGCTGCGCGGATACCTGGCCGAGAGGGCGGCGGAGAGGGTGGCGGGGCGATGATCGACCTGACCGGGCTGGAGACGCGGCCCGCGCAGACCTGGGGATCGGTGCGCCTGGTGCCGCTCGTCCGCCGCGAGCCCATCCTCGACCTGCGGCTGCACGCCAAGATCTACGGTGACGAGCTGTCCGTGGTGTCGCTGCCGGACAAGACCGACTACTGGGCCTACGTCCCGCACGCCTTCGTCGCCTCCTGGACCGGCGACGGGACGCCCGCCGCCGCGTACGGGACCCAGATCGACGAGCCGGCCCGCCGGATGGGGATCAGGACGCGGCGCCGCATGGCGCGGCGCGTCGACAGGAACAGGCTGCGCTTCCTGCCGATGCACCTGGCCGTGGAGGGCTACCTGGCGCTGCACTTCAACGGGCCGGAGATCGTCTGGGAGGAGTGGTCGCGCCGCGACCTGTCGCCGCGGGTGGAGGCCGTCTACAGCGGCGCCGAGATCAGCGGGCTGGCGGACGCCCTGCGGGTCTTCGAGATCCACCCCGGTCAGTGCGGGCTGATGATCTACGTGGCCGACTCGCTCGCCGCCGCGACCGTGGTGCCGCACCCCGACGACTACCGGGCGCTGCACCCGACGCTCATCCACGACCTGTACGGCGAGCTGATCCACGAGTACGCGCTGTACCACCCGGTACGCGATGTCCCCGCCGTGCTGGACACCTCGGGCGTGGCCTCGCTGGACGACCTGCGCGCGGCGGCCGAGCGGCACGCTCGGGAGTGGGCGTCCTTCCACGACACGACCATGGCGGCGGGAATGCTGTCGTCCCCCGGCCGGGTGGAGGAGATCTACCGGTTCGGGCCGTTCCGGCTCTCCCGGTTCCTGCCGCGCTTCGAGCCGCAGCGGGAGAACCACATCGGGGAGACGATCACCTCCGACGGCGGGCGGGTCGCCTACCTGAAGACCTTCCGCCTCTCGCAGGCGCAGATCAGGCGCGGCTACCTGCTGACCAGGCTGGCCGCGCACGACTGGCACATCGGGCGGACGGCCGCCGCCCTCGGGACCACCCCGGAGCAGCTCGGGCTACGCCTCGAACACGCCGGCTTCGGCCACCTGCTGCGGCAGCACGTCCTGGACCACTACCGGAAGGCCGCGAAGCGCTGAGCGCCGCGGTGGCCGGGGTCAGGCGAGCCGGCCGGCCGGTGTGCGCGCCGCCATCCGGCGTTCGAACCACACCGAGGTGAACGGCGGCACCGCGCACGCCAGGCCGAGCACCACCGCGCCCCGGCTCCAGCCGGCCTCCCGCGCCGAGAGGATCACGCCGGCCGCGTACAGCACGAACAGCGCCCCGTGGATCGGCCCGAAGATCTTCACGCCGAGTTCGCCGGTGGCGACCACGTACTTGAAGAACATCCCGACCAGCAGGCCCGCCCACGAGCACGCCTCGGCCACCGCCACGACCCGGAACCAGCGCAGCATGCCTCACCTTCCCACTCGGATGATCGCGCACACTCTACAGGCTGTAGAGCAAGGGGCGGTCACGCGCGGTGGGGGCGTGCGTCAGCTCTGGAGGGATCTCCACGCCTCCACGGTCGCCTCGGCGATGAGCTCGATGTGGCGGCCGTACGCCGCGTGCCCGTCGGCCACGAAGCTGCCCTCCCTGACCGGCAACGCGGAGAAACCGGTGCGGAAGCGCGCCGGAGGTCCGCCCGCCGGGAGCGGCTCGTACGGCTCCAGGGGCGCCATGTCGTAGCCCGACTGTGACCCGTGCCTGTTGCGCGCCACCTGGTGGGCCGCCACGCGCAGCAGCGCGTCGAGGCCCTTGTCCACGTAGAGCTGCAACTGGCGGAACTGGCCGTCGAGGTACTTCTCGCGGGCCCGGGAGGGGTGCTGCAGGAGGTACGCGAGGACCACCGGTGTGTGCCAGCTGTACATCTGCGGATCGGCCTGCTCGTCGGACAGGATCTGGTGGTAGTAGTCCGCGCACACCCCCAGCGGGCCGGCTGTCGCACCGCACTCGCACCGAGCCGTGATGGGGTTCTCCGTCATGGCCCGCACCATAGGCGGACGGCGGCGGCCTTGTCGATCGCATTTCCGGCGTCGGTGACCCCGGCTCACTGGTAGAGGGCCGACTGGGCGTTCTCGCGGAGGCTCTGCGCCACGCGTACGGCCGCCTTGTGCAGTTCGGCGGCGATCTGCTCCATCCCCGTGGCGGGCACTCGGGGCTCCGGATACGGCAGGGCCAGCACGCGTCCCATGCGGACGTGCGTCGGCGGATGGGCGGTGTCCACCCGCGTCCTCTCGAGGCGGGCGGCAGCGCGGCGGCGTTCGCGTTCGGCTTCGGGGAGATCGTCCACGTGGGTACGAAGGGCGGTCCACAGGTCCCAGGTGCCGACGGCCACGGCGCTGGAGCGCAGGAAGCGGTCGGCGGAGGGCGCCCGGGTGGTCAGGGCGTCCAGCAGCGAGGCGGCGGCAGCGGCACCGGCCACCTGGGCCTCCATCTCGTCGGCACGGTGTTCGGCGAGCTGGGAGGACCGGTACAGCAGGCGTTCCAAGACGAAGATCAGGAAGCGGGCGGGGACGTTCAGGACGGTGTGGAGGCATGCGGTGACGAGGGCGGACATCCCGTCACCGGGCTGCCACGCGAAGCCGGTGGCCAGGCACAGGCGGTGGAGCGAGTGCAGGGCGCTGCCCACGACGAGGCCGTGCTGGGCGTCGCCGTTGCGGGAGTGCGCCATCTCGTGGGCCAGGAGTGCGACGCGTTCCTGCGGGCCGAGGATCAGCCAGAGCGGGTAGCCGATCTCCACCATGCGGCTGCGCCGCCATCCGTAGGTGCGGAACGAGGCATTGACCGCGCCGCTGATGACGATCAGGTCCGTCCGGGGCGCTCCCAGCTCCGCGCCGATCCGGTCGACCAGGGCGTACAGGTGCGGGGCGTCCGAGCGGGGGAGCGGCACGGCCGAGGCGGGGAAGGGGGCGGGGCGGGGACGCAGCAGCCACGCGAAATCCAGCGCCACGAGACCGAAGAGGACCCCGGGCACGTTCAGGCGGGTGATCAGGTACACGCCGGTCCCGAGGAATGCCGGGGCCAGGAGGTGGACGACGCCGGCGAGGACGTACCCGGCGATCCGGGACACACGGCCGGTCGCCTCACGAGTGCCCAGGAGATCCCGACTGTTCGGGAGTTCCGAGCCTGTGGCCGGTGCCTCCGCGGACAGATTTTCGGGCATGGCGAACAAGGTGCCAGAACCGCACAACAGCGGGCAAGACGCCCCACGTCACCGCCGTTGTCGCCACCACCACGGCGATTCAGGGGACGTGTGGGGAACCGGCGCGGCCCGGCTGACGAAGTACCGGTCGATCGGGAGCGCCAGGGCGATCACCGCGACCATGGGACGACGGCCGGGCCCCGGGACATGGTGGATCAGGTCTCTGTGGGTGCCGCACGACGATCGCCGCGTACGGACCTCGGAAGGGCGCCTACGCGGCATGGCCCTTTCCGGTCGATGTCATGGCTCCATGCTCGCACCGGACGGGATGTCCCGCCCCACGCGGTGCCGGCGTCAGGACGGTCCCGCCCCGCGTGGGCCAAGCGGTCGGCTCGGCTCAGCGGAGGAACTCCAGGAGCACCGGGACGATGGCGTCGGGGGTGGGGCCGTGGCCCTGGCCCGGCAGGACGCGGCGGCTCGCGTCGGGGAGGGCGGCCGCGACCGCGTCGGCGGTCTCCGGCATGCCGGGGAAGGTCTCGGTGCCGGAGTACACGATCGCCGGCACCGTGACCGAGGACCAGCGGGCCGCCCAGTCGGGGTCGGTGTTGACGTCGTGGACGGAGGCGAGGTCGTAGACGAGCGTGGGGGCGACCGCCACCAGGTCGGCCCAGCCGGGGCCCTGCGCCATGCCCTCGACGGCCTCGGCCGGCACGCCGAACACGGCCGTCATCTCGTAGCGCATCGCCTCGTCGTGCTTGCCCTCGGCCAGCAGGGCGCGCAACGTGTCGAGGTGCACGCCGTGGTCGAGGCCGGCGAACAGCGGCGGCTCGTAGAGGGCGAGCGCGGTGACGCCGACGCCGGCCTGCGCGGCCGCCAGCGCCACGGTCGCCCCGGACGAGCTGCTGTAGAGGGTCGCGGTGCCGCCGGCCGCCTTGACCAGCGCCGCGACGTCCTCGACCTCCCGCTCCAGCGCCCACGGCGCGGTGTCACCGGACCGGCCGCGTCCGCGCCGGTCGTAGTCGATCGCGGTGAAACCCTCGTCGGCGAGCCGTCGCGCGACCTCCGCGGTGCTCGGGTCGATGGCGCGGTACTGGGTGGCACCGCCGATGAAGATGATCGCCGGTCCGTCACCGTAGCGGTCGTAGTCGATGACCGTGCCGTCCTGGGAGATGACCGTGCTCAAGATCCTGCCTCGATTCGTGCCGTCCGGGGTGTGTGAGGGTGGCGGGCAGGTTCATGGCTGCCGCCACCGGCACAGGGTACGGGCCCGGACCGACACTTCTGATGCGGCACCCCTGGCGCGGCGCAGGGCCGCCGGCCGGCGAAGGGCGCATTCGCGGAGCGGGGGAGCGGTCGACGGCTCCGGTGCGGGACGCCGGGGCTCGGCGGAGGCGGGGGTGGGGGTGGGGGTGAGGGCGGGGGCGGGGGTGCCGAGGTGCGCGCCGAGGGAGTCGGCGTGGTGGAGGATGTCGCGTTCCAGGGCCCGCAGCTCGGGGCCCGGGTCCAGGCCGAGCTGGTCGGCCAGCAGCCGGCCCGCCCGGCGCAGCACGCCCAGCGCCTCCGCCTGCCGGCCCGTACGGTACAGCGAGAGCGCGAGCAGGCACCACAGCCGCTCGCGCAGCGGGTTGGCCGTCGTCTCGGCCTCCAGCGTCGCGACCACGGCGTCGGGCCGGCGCAGCGCGAGCAGCGCCCGTGCGCGCCGCTCCACGGCGACGAGCCGCGACTCCGTCAGCCGCCTGACCTCCGCGACCGCCCACGGCTGGTCGTCGAACTCGGCGTACGGCTGCCCGCGCCACAGGCTCAGCGCCTCCTCCAGGCAGGCCAGGGCCGCGCGGGGCGGTTGCCGTCCCGCCTGGTCCACGAGCTCGGTGAAGCGGACCGCGTCCACCTGCTCGGTCGCCAGCAGGTAGCCGGGCGGGCGGCTGACCAGCAGGGCCGGCCGGGAGCGCGGCCGCCGCCCGGGTTCGAGGGCACGGCGCAGATGGGACACGTACGAGTGCAGCGACGGCAGGGCGCTGGGCGGCGGCGTGTCCCCGTACATGGCGTGCAGCAGGGCGTCGGTGGAGACGAGCGCGCCCGGCGCGGCCAGCAGCCGGGCCAGCACGGTGCGCGGACGGGGGCCGCCGAGCGCGGCGGCCCCGCCCGTGTCGTCGCGCGCCTCCAACGGTCCGAGGACTCGGAACTCCACCTGCTCACGCCTTTCCGGAGACGGGGGAGCCCAGGACCTGGCCCGGCCGGGTGACGAGCATCAGCCCGAGCGCCGCGTACCCGATGACCAGGTGGCCGGCGCCCACCCAGCGGGAGAGGTCCTCGCCGACCAGCAGGAAGGCGGGGACGGTGACGACCGCCCAGCTCTCGGCGACCAGCGGCCACCAGCGCAGCAGCCCGCTCCACCGGCCGGTGACGGCGAGCTTCACGCTGATGGCGGCCATGCCGAGCATCGACAGCGGCCAGCACATGTCCAGCGGGGCCAGCCAGGCCCCGTTCTTGAGGTCGTCGGGCAGGACGCCGTGCAGCAGCGACCAGACGGAGGCCACGCCGAGCACGACCGCCTCGACGCGGAGCGCGACGGCGGCGGCGCGGGAGGTGCCGATGGCCCGGGTCCGCAGTTGCACCCACAGCAGGCACAACACGCCGAGCTGGAAGCACAGGCCGGTCAGGTCGACGACGCGCTCGCCCACGCCGACGCCGGTCGAGCCGAAGATGGAGATGGCCGTTGCCCAGGTGAGCGCCCCGGCCGTGAGCCCGGCGCCGGCGCGGCGGACGGCGGCGGCGCTGAGAGGTCGCACCACACCAGCCGACCGCGATTCACCGACCGGCCGAGACGCACCAGCCGGTCGTGATCCGTTGACGCCCCTCGGGGGAGCAGCCGGGGGAAGATCCGTGCGGGCCTTGGCCGGCTCGTCGGTGATGCGCGCGTCCATGAGTGCCTCCTGCGGGGCCGTCGGGGTGTGACGGTGTCCACGATCGGCGTCCGCCGTCCCGGGCCGGCAGGGGCGCGCGTCCCTGATCGGGTCCCGGATGCCACCCGCCTCGTCCCGGGACAACGTGTCCCGGGACGAGGCGGGCGCCGGTGGCTAGGAGTCGCGCCAGCCCGCCGCGTTGGAGCACGACTCGCGGCTGATCCCCGACCCGGTGTCGGGGAAGTCCCCGTGGCGCTGGTGGTGGAGGTGGGCGAAGAAGTAACACATCCGTTCGCACCAGGCGTCGGGCACCGCGGTCTTCGGGTCGTCGGTAACGGCGGCGTAGAAGTCGCGGCCCAGCGCCACGACGAAGCCGCGGGCGTACAGGAAACCGTCGTCGGAGCCCTCGGTGATCTCGTGGAGGTCGGCGCGGTCGATGTCGTACAGCTTGGCCTCGACGACCCGGTCGAGGCGGACGAGCTCGTCCGACGGCAGCTCCTCGCTGATGAAGCGCAGGTTGCTCAGGAAGTCGTCGAGGGCCTCCGCCACCACCGTGAACGGCGGCCGGCCACTGAGGTCCTCACCGGACGTCCGGTTCGCCAGCGCCCACCGCGCCTGGCCGACCTCGGCGCCCAGGGGTGCCCACGCCGCCTCCACCAGGCTCCAGAGACGTTCCTCGTCCTCCGCCGGGAACCGCCGCTCCATCCGTACTCCTACAGTCGTGTGATCAGTGGCGACCACACAATCAGGAGGCACCGACAAGAGAGCGCCACCCGAAGGTGACGGAGCCGGCCAGGAGCACCACCCCCGACAGCACGCCGCTGAGCAGCGGCACCCAGGCGACGGCCGACGTCGAGGCCATGACCAGGCCCGCCACCCCCAGCAGGGTGAGGACGGCGCCGGGCACGGCGATGCTCCGGTCCTTCCAGACCGGCGCCAGCGCGACGAAGTGCACGCCGACCACGAACGCCACCCACGCCACGTTGCCCTGCTCGGGACCTCCCAGGACGGCCAGCACCCGCAGCCCGCCGAAGAGCAGCAGCACCTCGGCGGCCACGATGATCAGGTATCCGCGGCCGAACATGCCCTTCCGCGCCTCCGGTGCGGGCCGCTCCGGGGCGGTCCGCTCCTTCCGGGCCGTGGCGAACCACATGGCCACGACGGCCGCGGCACCCAGGCAGGCGGCGACCCGCAGGATGTTGACGGCCACGGTGTTCAGCGGGCTCTGGGCGTTGACGACCACGAAGACCGCGCCGAAGACGGCGCCCACCAATAATCCAGTCATTCGTTGCATGGCGCTCATTGAATCGTCCGCCGGATCCCGGCCGCGCGGGGGGTGGGACGAGGACGGGGTGGGTCTGGCACTACCTCGCCGTCCCGCGAAGGTGGGCGAGCACCGCCAGCACCCGCCGGTTGTCGTCCTGGGTCGCCGGCAGCTCCAGCTTGGCGAACAGGCTCGCCACGTGCTTGCCGACGGCCGCCTCCGTGATGGACAGGGCGCCGGCGATGGCGCCGTTGGAGCGCCCCTCGGCCATCAGGGCGAGCACCTCGCGCTCGCGCGGGGTCAGGCGAGGCGTCGGCTCGGTCACCTCCCTGGCGCGGGACCAGGTCAGTTCGAACAGGTCGATGAGGGCCGTGATGAGGCTCTGCTGCCTGATCACCAGGGCTCCGGGCGAGTACGCGACAGGGGTGATGCGGAGGAACGCCACGGCGTGGTCGAAGACGAGGAGCTGCTGCACCTGCTCGTCGATGACCCGGTGCAGGTCGCCGGCGGCGTGCAGCTCCCTGAGCCGGGCCGCCTTGACGTCGTCGTCCAGGACGCTGGAGTGGACGACCGTGCGCATCCTCATCCCGCGCCGCAGGGCGCCGAGCACGTCGAGCCTGCTGCGCTGCTCCTCGCGGCCCTCCTCCCGCGAGCCCACCGGCTGCAGGGCGCGCAGCTCCCGGGACGAGCCGGCCAGCTCCAGGATCTGCCGCCGGACGCGCTCGTTGTCCTCCACCCGCTCGACCTCCACGGGGACGCCGCTCAGCACGCCGACCACCTCTTCGAGGCGGCGGGTGAGCTGGGCCAGCGACACGTTCTCGTCCACACGATCCCCCCGGTTCTCGAAGGCGATCGTACGGTGCGCCGAAGGGCCGGTCGGCGTCGTGCGTTTTCTGGACGATCTTTATGCGTGGCCCGATCACGCTTGTCGCCAGCAGGAGCGTTTCGGGGGCTCGGCTGACGCGGCGCCGGCCGAGGCCGGAGACGGTGTCGTGCGAGTCCTCCGACGTAACGTTGAGGAGAAACACGTGAAGCCTCGTCTCCGACGTCCAGCCGCGCTGCTGGCGGGCGCGATCATCCCCCTCTCGCTTCTCATCGGGCAACCGGCCGGCGCCACCAGCGCCGGTCCCGTCGCCGACGCCTTCGCGCGGGCCTCCGCCGCGTACGAGGTGCCCCGCGATCTGCTGGTGTCCGTCGCCTACGCCGAGACCCACCTCGACGGGCACGGCGGCAAGCCCAGCGCCTCCGGCGGCTACGGCGTGATGCACCTCGTGAGCAACCCCAAGACGCACTCGCTGGAGCGGGCCGCCACGCTGACGAAGCTGCCCGTGGCCTCCCTGAAGACCGACACCACGGCCAACATCACCGGCGGCGCCGCCGTGCTCCGCGCCCTCGCCGACGAGCTGGGGCTGGGCGCCGACGCGCGCAAGGACCCGGCGAAGTGGTACTCCGCGGTCGCCAGGTACGGCAACGCCTCCCAGCCCGAGGTGGCCAAGCTGTACGCCGACACCGTGTACGACCTCCTCGGCGGCGGCGTCAGCGCCTCCACCCCCGAGGGCGAGACGGTGAAGGTGGCGGCCCGCGCCGTGGAGCCCGACCGCGGCTCGTACGCCAAGGTCCAGAAGCTCGGCGAGAACTCCACGCTGGCCGCGGCCGCGGTGGACTACCCCGGCGCCACCTGGGCGGCCGCCCACAGCTCCAACTATGCCGTCTCCGACCGGCCCACCAGCGATGCCATCGACCGGATCGTCATCCATGTCGCGCAGGGCACCTACGCCGGGACGATCGACTGGTTCCAGACCGGGCCCCGGCCGAACCCGACCTCCGCGCACTACGTGGTCCGCTCCTCCGACGGCGCCATCACGCAGATGGTCAGGGAGAAGGACCGGGCCTTCCACGCCGGCGACTACAACCGCCGCTCGGTCGGCATCGAGCACGAGGGCTGGGTGGACCAGGCGTCCTGGTTCACCGACGCGATGTACCGCTCCTCGGCCGCGCTGACCCGCAACATCGCCGACCGCTACGGCATCCCGAAGGACCGCAGCCACATCATCGGGCACAGCGAGGTGCCCACCGCCGACCACACCGACCCCGGTCCCTACTGGAACTGGACGACGTACATGAACTACGTCAACGGCACCGGCGGGCCCACCAACCCGCACACCCCCGAGTCGGTGTGCGGCAGCGGCTACAAGGTCATCGACTCCGCGCCCCTCGGCACGGCGGGCAAGGTCTACCTGCTCTACAACTCCACCAGCGGCAAGAACTGCGTGGCCACGATCAAGACCGCCTCGATCGGCCAGGCCACGGCCACCAGCGCCTACCTGGAGGTGGAGGGCCAGACCCGCGTCACCAACAGCGGCAACTTCTCGTACTACGCCGGGCCGGTGATCGCCGCCGCCGCCGACAAGTGCGTCAAGTGGGGCGGCAAGGCGGGCACGTACACCTACGACAGCGGGTTCGAGCACTGCTCGTGACCCGCGCGGGCACGGCCTGATCCTGAAGGGCGCCGACCGGTTCGACCGGGCGGCGCCCTTCAGCGTTCGACCGGGCGGTGCCCTTCCCTGTTCAGGGGGAGTCGCGGGCCAGCAGGGCGCGGTGGGCGGTGAGCCAGACCTGGCCGGTGCAGCGCCGCTCGACCTCCTCGGGCGTCAGCCACTCGGCGCCCGTGCTCTCCGAGCCGGCGGGCGGCGCGGTGGGCGGCCCGGGCTCGGCGAGGCGGGCCTCGAACATCACCATGTACGTCAGCGACGCGTAGCGGTAGCCGGCCGGGGCGGGGCCGGTCAGCTCGATGCGCTGCCAGGCGAACACCGACAGCCGCTCGGGCGGCAGCGCGAGGCCGGTCTCCTCGGCCAGCTCACGGGAGGCGGCGTCGGCGGCCCGCTCACCCGGGTCGAGGTGGCCGCCCGGGATGTCCCAGCCGCGCCCCTCGCGGGCGACGCGGGTCAGCAGCGTGCGGCCCGCGGCGTCGAGGACGAACGCGAACGCGGAGGTGGTCTGCTCCACCGGCGGCAGCCTCCGGGTCAGCGCGACCTCCAGGCGGTGCGGTGCGGGGATCCACGGCACGGTGATGGACGCGAGGACACGGGTCATCGCCCCATTGTCCACCGGGAGTGCCGTTCCGCGGCGCACCACGGCGGCGGCGGCGACGAACCCGGCCGCCTACGCGACCGTGGTCATGCTCGCCCGGAGCACCGGGTCGCCCGCGAGCAGCAGCCCGGCCTCGGGCGGCGTCCCCTCCTCGACGCTCTGGAGGAGCCGGCTCACCAGGGCGTCCGCGATGCGCCGCAGCGGCAGCCGGACGGTGGTCAGCGCCGGCTGGAGCAGCCGGGTGTACGGCATGTCGTTGAACCCGGTCACCGCGAGATCCACGCCGACGGTCAGCCCCTCGGCCTGGGCGGCGGCGTACGCGCCGGGCGCCAGCCAGTCGTCGTCCAGGACCAGCGCGGTGGGGCGGGGCGAGCGGTTCAGCAGGTCACGCGTCACGGCCATCACCTCGTCCAGGCCGTCGACGAACGCCTCGTGGCCGACCAGGCCGAAGCGGCGCATCCCGATGCGGAACCCGGCCTCCCGGTGCCGCAGCCAGGGCAGCGCCGCCGACGTGCCGAGGTAGGCCACCCGCCGGTGGCCGTGGGACGTCAGCAGGCCCACCATGTCGATCATCGCCTGCGCCGAGTCGACGTCCACCCACGCCTGGGGCATGCCGGGCCTGGTGCGGCCGAAGACCGCGAAGGGGAAGCCGGTCTCGTGCAGGTAGTCCACGCACGGGTCGTCCTCCAGCACGTCGGAGAGCAGGATCGCGTCGGCGGTGCGCGCGGCGATGACGTCCTCCAGCGCCCGCGCCTTGCTCTGGCCGGGACGGGGGCGCACCAGCAGGATGCGGTAGCCCGCCTCGCCGGCGGCGGCGACCATCGCCTCCAGGAAGCCGCTCATGAGCGCGTTGGGGTTGTCCGGGTCGGTCTCCGGGGTGGTGTAGGCGATGACCCGGCGCGTGCCGGAGCGCAGGCTGCGCGCCGACTGGTCGGGACGGTAGCCCATCTCCTCGATCAGCGCGGTGACCCGTTCGAGGGTGTCGGCGCGCAGCTTGTGCGGGGCGTTGATCGCGTTGGAGACGGTCTGCCGGGACACGCCCGCCGCGCGCGCGACGTCCTGGATGCTGACCCCGCGGGGCCGTTGCGCCGGCATGCTCGGGTTCTCCTCCTCGGGGCGAGGGCGCGGCCATGGCCCGGACATCCTAGGTCCTGTGAACGTTCATATCATGCGCGATGTCACATATGACGATCTGGGAGGTCTTGTGGAGATTACAGCGATCCCTGGGGCGAGGGAGATGTTCTCGCTGGATCCGGAGGTGATCCAGCTCAACCACGGTTCGTACGGCGCGGTGCCGGTCGAGGTGCAGGAGCGGCAGTCGGAGCTGCGGGCCGAGATGGAGCGGGCGCCCGACCGGTTCTTCGCCCGGCTGCCCGCGCGCCTGGCCGTGGCGCGGGAGCGGGTCGCCGCCTTCCTCAACAGCTCCGGAAACAGCTCCGGAGCGGCATTCGTCGCCAACGCGACCGAGGGGGTCGCCGTCGCCTTGGAGTCGGTGCCGCTCGCGGCGGGCGACGAGATCCTCTACACCGACCACGGGTACGCGGCCGTGGAGCGCGCGCTGCGCCGGCGGGCCGGGGAGAGCGGGGCGAGACTGGTCAGGGTGGCGCTGGGCGACGATCCGGTGGCGGCGGTCCTCGGCGGGGTCACCGCGCGGACCCGGCTCGCGGTCCTCGACCACGTCAGCTCGGCCGGGGCCCGCCTCCTGCCGGTCGCCCGGCTGGCCGGGGAACTGGCCGCCCGGGACGTCGTCTCGGTGGTGGACGGCGCCCACGCACCGGGGATGCTGCCGGTGGACCTCGACGCGGTGAACGCCGACTTCTGGGTCGGCAACCTGCACAAGTGGGCGTTCGCGCCGCGTCCGGCCGCGCTGCTGCACGTCGCGCCGCACTGGAGGGGCCGGGTCAGGCCGCTGGTCGTCTCCTACGGCGACGGGTTCCCGGACGCGGTGGAGTTCCAGGGCACGCGTGACTACACCGCCCTGCTGGCCGCGCCGTACGGGCTGGACCTGCTGGAACGGCTCGGGCTCGACCGGGTGCGTGCGCACAACACGGCGCTGGCGGCCTACGGTCAGCGGGTCGTGGCGGAGTCCCTGCACGAGGCCGGTCTGTGCGCGGACGCCCCGCAGGCGACCGGCCACCCCGGCGTGCCGATGCGGGTGGTACGGCTGGCGTCCGGGCTGGGCACGACCAAGGCGGAGGCCGACGCGCTGTGCGCCGAGATCCTCGACCGCCTCGGATGCCAGATCAAGGTCGAGCCGGTCGGGCTGCTCCGCCTGTCGGCGCAGATCTACAACACGCGCGAGGACTACGACCGCCTCGCCGCCGGACTGCCGGACGTCCTGCGAACCCGGCGCGCCCTCTTGCGCACAATATGAACGATCAAATACCTTAACCCCAAGTCGCCCGCCGGTTGGCCGGCAAACATCCCCTCTCCTGCCCCGTAAAGCCAGGTAGAAGATCGTTTGAACGTTCATATCCGACGCGGCGCTCATCCCCCGAAAGGAAGCACGCGCATGATCAACCGTCGTGGAGTCCTCGCGCTCACCCTCGCCGGTACCCTCGCCCTCGCCGCCTGCGGCGGCGGAGAGAAGGCGGAGGGCGGCGGCGGCCCGGTCAAGATCACCGTGTGGAGCTGGAAGCCCGCCTCGGACGGCCTGGCCGCCGTCGCCAAGGACTTCGAGCAGGCCAACCCGAACATCAAGGTCGACGTCCAGGTGATCGGCAACCCGACGATCTGGGAGAAGATCACCGTCGGCATGGCGGCGGGCGGCAAGGGCCTCGGCGACATCCTGCACATCGGCATCGACTACCTGCCCAGCTACGTGGACAAGTTCCCCGGCGGCCTGGCCGACCTGCGCAAGCTCGGCGCGGACAAGTACAAGGACGCCTTCGCCAAGGGCCTGTGGCCCACGGTGACCGGCAAGGACGGCGGCGTCTACGCGATGCCCTGGGAGGTCAACCCGATCGGCTTCTTCTACCGCTCCGACCTCTTCGAGAAGGCCGGGATCGACCCAGCCGCGATCCAGACCTGGGACGACGCCATCGAAGCGGGCAAGAAGCTCAAGGAGAAGACCGGGGCGTCCCTGATCGGCCTGAACAAGCCGGCCGCCGGCAGCATGGACATGGACTTCTACCAGTCGCTCCTGCAGCAGCAGGGCGCCTTCTACTTCAACCAGCAGGGCGACGTCACACTCAGCTCGGCGCCCGCGGTACAGGCGATGACCCTGATCAAGAAGATGAACGACGCCGGGATCGTCGCCGACACCTCCGGCGAGGGCACCGCCAAGAAGCTGATCAGCAGCGGCAAGCTGGCCGTGCTGCCGTGGGCGGCCTGGGCGGCGAGCTACATCCCGGAGATGCGCCCGGAGCAGAAGGGCCTGTGGCGGGTCATGCAGCCGCCGGCGGTCACCCCGGGCGGAAAGCGGACCGCGATCGTCAACTCCACCCATCTGGCCATCTCCGGCACCAGCAAGCACCAGGCCAAGGCGTTCAAGTTCATCGAGTACGCGCTGACCAAGCCCGAGGTCATCAACAAGGTCTTCAAGGAGGGCGGCGTCTTCCCCGCCCTGACCGCGGCCTACTCCGACCCGATGTTCTCCTCCCCGACGGAGTACTACGGCGGGCAGCCCACGCTCAAGACGTTCGTGGACTCGCTGAACGAGGGGGCCGACGCCACCTTCTACTCCAGTGACTACGCCAGGGCCCTGAAGATCGCCAGCGACGCCCAGACACAGGTCCTGACCAAGGGCGCCGACCCGGCGGCGACCCTGGCCACCGCCGCCCAGCAGCTCGCGCAGCAGACCGGCAGGAAGCTCGCGGGATGACACTCACGATGACCCGGGAGGCCGCCACCGAGGGTGGCGGCTCGCCCCGCTCCCATCGGCCGCGGCTGATCACCAAGAGGAACATCCCCTACCTGCTGATCCTGCCCGCGCTGCTCGGCTTCGTGTCCTTCAAGGCGTATCCGATCCTCGCCGCGCTGTACATCAGCCTGACCACCGGCGCGGGCGCGGCCCGCACCTTCGTCGGGCTGGACAACTACGTCCGGCTGGTGAACGACCCGCTGTTCTGGACCTCGTTGTGGAACACCGCGTTGATCCTCGTCGTCCAGGTGCCGATCATGCTGCTGCTCGCGCTGGTGCTCGCGCTCGGGCTCAACTCCCCGCTCCTACGGCTGCGCGGCCTGTGGCGGCTGGGCGTCTTCATGCCGTCACTGACCGGCCTGGTGGCCTACGGCGTGATGTTCTCGGTGATCCTGAGCAAGGACTCCGGCCTGCTCAACTGGCTGCTCGGCATCTTCGGCATCGACGCGATCGACTGGCTGGGCAGCCCCTTCTGGGCCCGCATCGCCGTCGTCATCGCACTCACCTGGCACTACACCGGCTACAACGCGGTGATCTACCTCGCCGGGCTGCAGAGCATCCCCAAGGAGCTCTACGAGGCGGCGATGGTCGACGGCGCCGGGGCGGCCCGCCGGTTCTGGTCGATCACGGTTCCGCAGCTGCGGCCGATCCTGCTGCTGACGGTCGTGCTGTCCACGATCGGCACGCTGCAACTGTTCGACGAACCGTTCGTGCTCACCGGCGGCGGCCCGGACAACTCCACCCTCACCATCTCGCTGTATCTCTACGAGAACGGATTCCGCTACTTCGACTTCGGCTACGCCGCGGCGATCGCCTACGCGCTCACGCTGATCGTCGCCGGGTTCGGACTGCTCCAGCTCAAGCTCACCGGAGGCAAGAAGTGAAGGGCTGGGCGCTGACGTTCGTGCTGGCCGCGGTGTTCGCGCTGTGCGTCGGGCCGTTCTACTGGCTGGCGATGGCCGCCACCCACGCCAACTCCGAGATCTTCGCCGAGACGCCGAAGTTCTATCCGGGCGACCAGCTCGGGGCGAACACGGCCAAACTCGAGGAGTCGATCAGCCTGGTCCACGTCCTGGGCAACACGCTGTTCGTCGCGATCGTGCAGACCTCGATCGCGATCGTCGTGGCGCTGCTGGCCGGGTACGCCTTCGCCAAGTTCGAGTTCCGCGGCAGGAACGCGTTCTTCGTGCTGCTGCTGTCCACGCTGGTGATCCCCGGCGGCGTCACGATCATTCCGATCTTCGAGATGATGAACGACCTCGATCTGATCGACAGCTTGCCGGCGCTGATCCTGCCCAACCTGACGGTCCCCTTCGGCATCTTCCTCATGCGGCAGTCCCTGCTCGCCATCCCGGACGAGCTCCTGGACGCCGCCCGAGTGGACGGGGCGGGCGAGCTGCGCGTGCTGTGGCGGGTGGTGGTCCCGGTCATGCGCCCGGTGCTGGCGGCGCTGGGCGTCTTCCTCTTCCTCGGGGCGTGGAACGACTTCCTGTGGCCGCTGATCGCGCTGCGGACCCCGGAGATGTTCACGCTGCCGGTCGCCCTGGCGACATTGCAAGCGCAGGCCAGGACCGACTTCGGCCAGGTCATGGTGGGCACCGCGATCTCCTCGCTGCCGATGATGGTCCTCTTCCTCGTCCTCCAGAAACAGTTCATCTCCGGCCTGCTGGCCGGTGCCACGAAGGGATAAGCATGCAGGTCTGGGAGCCCTACGCGCTCGGTGAGACGAGCACGGTACGGGCCGGCGCCATCGAACTGGCCCTGGCGGGAGCGGACGAGGCGGAGGTGAGCCAGGTCGCCGAGGGCGTCTGGCTGGTCGACGCGCCGGGCGCCACGGCCGCGCAGTGGCGGGTGCCGTGCGTGGGCGTCAGCGCGTTCTGGACGCCGATCGGCGGCGCCCGCTGGGTGCCCCCGATCTGGAACGCGCCGCTGACGTCCAGGCTGACCGCGGGCGCGCCGGTGGTCTCCCTCGTCGGCGCGGCCGGGGCCAACGTCTGCACGGTCGGCGTGGCCGAGCCCGTGGCGCCGGTGAGCTTCACGGGCGGGGTGATCGAGGAGACGGGCGAGTTCGCGTTCACCCTGCACGGGGACGGGCTGCGGTTCCGGCTGGACCTGTCGGGGCAGCCGTTCTCCGCGGCGGTGTCCGGGATGGCGGCCTGGTGGCAGGCGGAGGCGGGCGACCTGCCGCTCACTCCGGAGCGCGCCCGGCTGCCGGTCTACTCGACGTGGTACAGCATGCACCAGGAGGTCGGCGCCGAGTCCGTCGAGCTCCAGGCGCGGCTGGCCAAGGAGCTGGGCTGCGAGACGATCATCGTGGACGACGGCTGGCAGACCGCCGACCGGGCCCGCGGCTACGCGTTCTGCGGCGACTGGGAGCCGAACACCACCGCATTTCCTGACATGTCCGGGCATGTGGCGCGGGTGCGCGAGCTCGGCATGGCGTACATGCTCTGGTACGCCCTGCCGTTCGTCGGCAAGCACAACGCCGCCTTCGAGCGCTTCGAGGGCAGGTGCCTGCGCTACCTCGACCACATGGACGCCGCCGTGCTGGACCCGCGCCACGCGGAGGTGCGCGAGTTCCTCATCGACCGGCTCGCGCAGGCGGTCGAGGCGTGGGGCATGGACGGCCTGAAGATCGACTTCGTGGACCGCTTCGCGACCCCGGGCGGCGACCCCGCCCCGGCCGAGGGGGCCGACTGCGCCGAGGTGGACGAGGGGGTCAGGCGGCTGCTCCGCGACCTGGACGCGCGGCTGCGCCGGGTCCGGCCGGAGCTGCTCGTCGAGCACCGCCAGCCGTACACGAGCCCCGGCCTGTGGCCGTACGCGAACATGGTCAGGGCGACGGACTGCCCGCTCAGCCCGCAGGAGAACCGGCAGCGGACCGTGGACCTGCGGCTCGCGGCCGGCCCCGTGGCCGTCCACTCCGACATGCTCCTGTGGCACCCCGACGAGCCCGCGGAGCAGGTGGCCGTCCACCTGATCAACGTGCTGTTCTCGGTGCCGCAGATCTCGGTGGACCTGGCGGCGCAGCGGCCCGACCAGCTCGCCGCGCTCCGGTTCTGGCTGGGCGTCTTCCGCGAGCACCTGGGGACGCTGCAGTCGGGCACGCTGGAGCCCGAGCAGCCCGAGCACGGCTACCCGCTGGTGCGGGCGAGCGACGAGCGGGCCACGATCGTCGCGCGCTACGCGCCGCTGCCCGTCGAGGTGCCGGAGTCCGGCGACCTGCTCGTCGCCAACGCCGCCGGCGACCCGCGCGTGGTCCTCTTCGGCGCGGGCCCGGCGCGCGTGGAGGTCCGCGACTGCCGGGGGAGCCTGGTCCACACGGCCCAGCTCGCGCTGGACTCCGGGGCGAGCGTCGTCGAGGTGCCCACGGGCGGTCTGCTCACGCTGAGGAGAGACTGAGTGGCGGCACGCCGGCCACGCGCGCGCGGGGTCACCGTCGAGGACGTCGCGCGGGTGGCCGGCGTGTCCCGCCAGACGGTCTCCAACGCCCTCAACGCCCCGCACCGGCTGAAACCGGAGACCCTGGAACGCGTCTCCGCGGTCATCGAGGAGCTCGGCTACCGGCCCGACCAGTCGGCCCGCAGCCTGAGATCGGGCACCAGGCGGATCATCGCCTATCCGGCGCCCGTCGACGATCCGGCCAACCCCAACGCGCTCATGGGCGGCTTCCTCGAAGCGGTCGTTGCGGCGTCGGGCGAGGCGGGGTACCGCGTCCTGCTCGTGCGCCCGCGCCCCGGCCAGAGCCAGGAGCAGGCGCTCGACGAGCTGATCGCCGCGCGGACCGTGGACGGCTTCCTGCTGTCGGACGTGCTGCGCGACGATCCGCGCCTGGCCCATCTGACGAGGGCGGGCTTCCCGTTCGCCGCCTTCGGCCGGACCGGCCCCGACCAGCCGCAGTCCTGGGTGGACGTCGACAGCGCGCAGGCGATGATCGACATGGTCGGCCTGGTGGCGGCCAGGGGGCACCGGCGGGTGGCCTTCCTGGCCTCCTCCTCCGGGCTGCCGTGGATGGACGACCGGCGCGACGGGTTCCTGGCCGGGGTGCGGCGCCACGGCCTGGCCGGGCAGGTCTACTCCGTGCCGGGCGACGACCCCGGCGAGATCGTCAGGGCGACCCGCGAGCTGCTGACGGGCCGCGACCGGCCCACCGCGATCGTGGCCGGGGGCGACTGGCTCGCGCTCGGCGTCTACACCGTGGCGCGCGCGGAGGGGCTGGAGATCGGCACCGACCTGGCCGTGGCCGCCTTCGACGACCTGCCGGTCACCGCGTGGCTCCAGCCGGCGCTGACCACGGTGCGGCTGCCGCTGCACCGCATCGCGAAGGCCCTGATCAGCCGCCTCCTCCAGATCATCGAGGACGGCGTCACTCCGCGGGCCGGGCTCGTCCTCCCCGGCGAGCCGGTGGTCCGCCCGAGCCTGGGACCCCCGAATGCACTGTGAATCCAGCCATGACGAGCTCCTGGAGCTGTTCTCCTGGGCGCGCGACCGCGCGCTGCGCTGGGCCCACCCCGGCGGGACGCGTGGTCCCGTCAACGTCGACGAACACTGCCCGCGGGGCACCGGCGAGGGCGTCTACCTGCCGTCCTACTGGGCCGGGTACGCCCACCGCAGCGGCTTCTACCTGCGCGACTTCGTCCACCAGGCGGCGGGCGCGCACCTGCTCGGCCTGACCGAGGCCAACCTGACGATGCTGCGCCGCTTCGCCGCCTCCGCCACCGCGGAGCACGGCCATCGTCCGGTGTGGGCGTTCAACTTCGACGGCTCGTACCTGTCGATCGACTACCGCGGGCCCGACGCGTTCGTCCGGGAGGTGCCCGCGGTCTTCGAACTGGTGGAGTGCGTGGCGGAGCTCCATCGCTGGACCGGGGACCCCGTCTACGTCCACGACCCCGTGCTGCGCGACTACTGCGCGAACGCGATCGCCCTGCCCGCCACCGCGCGCGGGACGAGCATCTTCGAGGGCGTCGCCAGCTACAACGAGCTGAGCGGCGAGCCGCTGGCGGTGGCCGGCGACGGCCTCGCCACGCAGTACGCCGCCCACCTGGCCATGGCCGCGCTGGCCAGGGCGCGCGGCGAGGACGGTGACCGGTTCGAGGCGCGGGCCGCCGAGCTGCGCCGCCACTACGAGCAGGACTGGAAGGGCGCCCGCGGCTTCACCCTCGACGGCCGGCCGGTCACCGGCTGGGGCGCCGAGAACAGCTTCTTCATGCCGTTGAAGGGCCTGCGCGACGACCCCGCCTATCTCGACTACGTCGACGCGCAGGCGAGCGGCCCCGGCCGCCCCGGCAACGTCGAGGCGTGGACGTACCTGCCCGACGTCTTCTTCCGCAACGGCAGGCCGGAGGCGGCCTGGCGGTGGATGCGGGAGATCTTCCACGCGCGCACCGGCGGGCATGTGGCGGGCGGGCTCAACGGCGACTATCCGGAGGTCTCGTTCACGCTGGTCAGCCAGGTGGTGGCGGGCCTGCTCGGGGTCCGGCCCGACGCGCCGGCGAACGCGCTGTCCACCCTGTCGGGGCTGCCCGCGGAGATCGGCTGGGCGGCCGTCAGCGGCATCCCGATCGGGCGGGGGAGCGTCGCGGTGCGCCACGACGGCGGGGACGCCACGACGCTCACCAACCTGTCCGGCCAGGTGGCGTACACGTGGACCGCCGCCTTCCCCGACGGCTCCGCCACCACCCTGGAGGTCCCTCCGGGCGCCACGGTGACGGCGGTGCGCGGCTGATCTAGGGCGACTTCTCGCATGAAACGGGCATGATGAGAGTGATTGCCGTTGTTTCTGCGAAAGAAAGGGCGTAACACCCTATATGCGTCGTCACATCGCGCGATGGTGGACCGTGGCCGTTCCGGCGCTGGCGTTGGTCGCGCTGGCGCTCACCTGGGGGCGGAGCCTGTCCGCGGTCACGGGGGTCCTGGTGGCCCTGCTGCTGGCCGGGGCCGTGCTGGCCGCCGTCCACCACGCGGAGGTGATCGCGCACCGGGTCGGCGAGCCGTTCGGATCGCTGGTGCTGGCGGTGGCCGTGACGGTGATCGAGGTGGCGCTGATCGTCAGCCTGATGCTGTCGGGAGGGGAGAAGACGGCGTCGCTGGCCCGCGACACCGTGTTCGCCGCCGTGATGATCACGTGCAACGGCATCGTCGGGCTGTCGCTGCTCGCCGGCACGCTGCGGCGGCGCGTCGCGGTCTTCAACGCCGAGGGCACCGGCGGGGCGCTGGCGACGGTGGCCACGCTGAGCACGCTCAGCCTGGTTCTGCCGTCGTTCACGACGAGCGCGCGCGGGCCCGCCTTCTCACCGGCCCAGCTCGGGTTCGCGGCCGTGGTGTCGTTGGCGATGTACGGGCTGTTCGTCCTCACCCAGACCGTGCGGCACCGCGACTACTTCCTCCCCGTGGCCACCCCGCACACGGAGGCCGCCGGGCAGGGGACAGGCGCGGAAAAGCACGCACCGAGGCCGTCCGGGCGGACGGCGCTGACCAGTCTCGGGCTGCTGCTCGTGGCCCTCGTGTCCGTCGTCGGCCTGGCCAAGGTCGAGTCGCCGATCATCGAGCTGGCCGTGGCGAACGCCGGGATGCCGCAGGCCGTCGTCGGCGTGGTCATCGCGCTGCTGGTGCTGCTCCCCGAGACCCTCGCCGCCGTGCGGGCGGCCCGCCGCGACCAGATCCAGATCAGCCTGAACCTGGCGCTGGGCTCCGCGATGGCCAGCATCGGGCTGACGATCCCGGCCATCGCGGTCATGTCCATCTGGCTGGAGGGACCGCTGGTGCTCGGCCTCGGCGGCACGCACATGGTGCTGCTGGCGCTGACCGTGGCGGTCTCCACGCTCACCGTCGTACCGGGGCGCGCCACGCTGCTGCAGAGCGGGGTGCACCTGGGGCTGTTCGCCGCGTTCCTGTTCCTGGCGATCAGCCCCTGAGCGCTCCCGGCTAGACGCCCTTGCGCAGGGCGCGGTTGCCGGCGACGAGCCCGACCGCGGCGATCAGCGCCGCGGCGGCCGTGCCGTACAGGATCGACGGGTGGGTGAGGTCGCCGGAGAAGAGCGCCCGCTGCGCGTCCACCACGTGCGTGACGGGGTTGACGTCCCCCACCACCCGCAGCCAGTCCGGACCGCCGTCCATCGGCAGGAAGACGCCGGACAGGAGCAGCAGCGGGAACATCAGCGCCTGCGTGACGAGCCAGAACAAAGTGCCGTCCGGCGCCGACCTGATGGCCAGCACGAAGGACAGCGCGCCCAGCCCCGTCGCGAACAGCAGCAGCATCGCGATCCCGGCCAGCGCCCCGACGGGGTACAGCCGGAACCCGAGCGGGAGCGCCAGCACGACGATGAGGACGGCCTGGCAGAACAGCACCACGGTGACCTTCATGGTCCGGCCGACGAGCATGGCCGTGCGGTTGAGCGGGGTGACCAGGAGGCGTTCCAGCGAGCCGCCGATCAGCTCCACCAGCATCGTGTAGCCGGCGCCCATCGGGCCGGTCAGGCACATCATGACGAGGATGCCGGGCACGAACCACTGCCAGGACGAGCCGACCGCCCCGTCCAGCAGCGCACCGTACAGGAACAGGAACACCAGCGGCTGGCCCATCTCCAGCACCAGCCCGGCCGGTTCGCGCAGCGACGGGGTGATCTCGCGGCTGAAGACGATGGCGGTGTCACGCAGGAAGGTCGTCATCGGTGAGGCTTCTCCCGGTGAGGGTGAGGAACACGTCGTCGAGGGTGGGGCGGGCGGTCTCGGCGGTGGCGGCTCCGACGCCCGCCTCCTCCAGCGCGCGCAGGTAGGCGGGCAGTGCGGCGGGGGCGCGGGCCACCCGCACCCGCACGGTCGTCCCGTCCACGGTGACGCCGTCCGGTGCCTCCGTCACCGAGGCGGCCACGGCCGCCGCCGTCGCCGCCTCGGTCTCCGTCCGGGTGGTGATCGTGATGTGGTCGCCGGCCAGCTCGTTCTTCAGCCGGCCGGCCGTGCCGTCGGCGATGATCCGGCCGCCGTCCACGATCACCACCCGCTCGGCCATGGTGTCGGCCTCCTCCAGGTAGTGCGTGGTCATGAACAGCGTCGTGCCGTACACCTCGCGCAGCCGCGTGATGTGCTCCCAGATGTCGGCACGGCTCCTGGGGTCGAGGCCGGTGGACGGCTCGTCCAGGAAGAGCAGGTCGGGGCGGTGGACGAGGCCGAGGGCGATGTCGAGGCGGCGGCGCTGGCCGCCCGACAGCGTGCCCGGCTTGCGGCGGGCCTGCGCGCGCAGGCCGAGCAGGTCGAGCAGCTCGTCGGCGCGCTCGGCCGCCGCCGCGGTCGTCATGCCGTAGCAGCGGCCCTGGCTGACGAGCTCGTCGCGGACCTGGAAGTTCTCGCCGGCGCTGCTCTTCTGGCCGACGTACCCGATGCGGGCGCGCACCCGGGCGGGCTCGCGGGCGACGTCGTGGCCGGCGACCGTCGCGGTGCCGGAGCTCGGCGGGAGCAGCGTGGTGAGCATCCGCAGCGTGGTGGACTTGCCGGCCCCGTTGGGGCCGAGGAGGGCGACGAGGCTGCCGGCCTCCACGTCGAGGTCGATGCCGCGTACGGCGTGGACGGTCTCCTTCTTGACGGTGAACACTCGGGTCAGCGCCCGGGCGTGGATCATGCTGTGGCTCCTCTGGGCATGGCGAGGAGACCCCGGCCGGGGTCGGTTCTTGGAATCCAGGCCATCCTGCGACCGCATATCCCTTTGCGGCAAACGCGAACGTTACGTTCACATATGGCGCTGACCTGGGAAAACGACGTCATCGGCGAAGGGCTGCTCAGGGTTTTTTCCCGCACTGAGCTGCACTTTTCGGAAACAAAGCGATTTTTCGTAGAAAGCGCTTCTATAACGGCCAACTCATTCGACTTGCGGCCGGGTGAGGGCTCCGCGATGATCGCGGCCGTGAATCGTCTCTGGGGTGCCGCGATCGCGGCCGTGACGGCCGGCGCCGTGGCCGTCTCCGGCGGGCCGGCCGCGGCGGCCGACGGCGCGATCGCCGGGGTGGACGTCAGCAACTGGACCGGCGAGGTCGACTGGGGCGCGGTGACCTCCGGCGGCGGGAAGTTCGCCTTCGTCCAGGCCACCGAGGGCGTCGACTACCGCAACCAGCGCTTCGAGGAGCAGTACGGCGGCGCCCTGGCGGCCGGGCTCGTCCGCGGCGCCTACCACTTCGCCCAGCCGCACGAGTCCGACGGCGCGGCGCAGGCGGAGTTCTTCCTGCTCAACGGCGGCGCCTGGAAGGCCGACGGCTGGACGCTGCCCGGCGTGCTCGACCTCGAGGACAACCCGTACAAGGACCGCAACGGCAAGAACGGCTGCTACGGCCTGTCGCCCGCCGACATGGTGACCTGGATCAAGGGGTTCACGGACAGGTATCGGCAGGAGTCCGGCCGGCGGGTGATCATCTACACGACCACGAGCTGGTGGCGCACCTGCACGGGCGACTCCGCCGCGTTCAAGGCGAACCCGCTGTGGCTGGCGCGCTGGGCGGCCGACCCCGGCGAGCTGCCCAAGGGCTGGAAGCGCCACACGTTCTGGCAGTCGGCCGAGAAGGGCGCGCTGCCCGGCGGGCAGAACACCTTCAACGGCACCCAGGACGAGCTGGAGGAGCTCGCCAACCCGCCCGCCGAGATCACCGTGGCGGGCGAGGCCAGGAGCCGGACCCGCTACACGGTCACGGTGTCCAACACGGGGCCGCACCCGGTGACGCAGATCAAGGTCTCCGGCCGCGCGTACGGCGGGCAGCGCGTGGTGAAGGCGCCCGGCTGCTCCTTCAGCGGCACGGCGGTGCGCTGTGAGATCGCCGAACTGGGGCGGGGACAGAAGGTCACGCTGTCCTTCACCACCAGGCCTGGCTCGGCCAAGGGCGCCGTGGGACTGCGGTTCACGGTCGGGGCCGTACGGCTGACCCTGAGCGCCTCGTGAGGTGATGAGGCAGGATCTCCACCGAGGAGAGCCTGACCTACCGAGGGGAGCCCGGGGTGTCCAGCAGGCGGCGGATCGCGCTGGTGACGGCGCTCCTTGTGGTGACCGCCACCGCGTCGGTGCCGCTCATGCCGTACGTGCAGCCCGAGATCGTGCGGATCGCCCTCCGGATCGAGGGGCAGCGGATCGCGTACTCGTGGGGCGGCGGGCACGGCGGCGACCCCGGGCCGTCGACGGGCACGTGCGTCGGCTACCGGGGGAGCATCCTGCCGTGCCCGGCCGAGCGGACGCGCGGGCTCGACTGCTCGGGCCTGTCCCGCTGGGTGTACGCGCAGGCGCACGGCCAGGACGTGTTGGGTCCGGGCACCACGAACGACCAGGTGCGCAGGATGCGCCGGGTCGTCTCGGCGCTGCCCGGAGACCTCGTCTTCTTCGGCAGGACCACCGCGAAGGGCCTCGACACCCACCACGTCGGCATCTATCTCGGCGACGGAAAGATGATCAACGCGCCCGAGACCGGGGCGTTCGTCCGGGTGGACCCGGTCTCCCGCCTCAAGGACTTCGCCGGCTTCTACCGGCTCTGACGCTCCAGGTATGGGTGTAACGCCTGTCGCCTTCCGGAAAATGAGAGACCCGAGGGCTAATCTGTGCCGCTATGGACAGTCGATGGGTCGGGCCTGACGGTTTCGAGATCGTTCCGGGGCTGCGCGACGGCCGGCAGGTGCTGCGGGTGCGCCGCGACGGGCGGGTCGTCGCCGACTGCTTCTCGGTCGCCGAGGTGGCCGCGCTCGTCGACCTGGCCGACCTGTGCGAGGTGGTCACCCTGCGGCCGCGGCGCGGCTTCGAGGCCGTCGGCTGACGCGACCTGCGCGCCCTCGTCCGGTTCGCATCATCGCTGAGGGACGTGTATGGTTACACCTGTCCGCAGCGCCGGACAGGCCCCTATAGCTCAGTCGGCAGAGCGTCTCCATGGTAAGGAGAAGGTCAACGGTTCGATTCCGTTTGGGGGCTCTCACTCTGAACAGGCACGACGCCCGACCCGCATCGCGGAGTCGGGCGTTTCGCGTTCCGGCGGGCCGCGCGGATCAAGCGGATAAACCGGTGGCGGCCGGCTCGTCGCGGCTGCGATAGTCGAGATCGTTCGCCGGAGCCTGCATAGCTCAGTCGGCGAGAGCGCCGCACTCATAATGCGGAGGTCCCAGGTTCGAGTCCTGGTGCAGGTACATGCGTTTCCGACCGGCCGCCCGACTCGGCGAGCGGAACTTTGTCGGCGGGCCCGACATCTAACTCGCCGTGGAAGCGCTGATCGCCGGAGACCCGCAGCACATCGGGGAGTACTGGCTCGCGGGCAGGCTCGGCTCCGGCGGCCAGGGAGTCGTGTACGACGCCTACGACCGCGAAGGGCGCAGGGTCGCGCTCAAGATGCTCCATGCGGCCGACGGCCAGGCGGGCCGCGACCGGTTCGCCAAGGAGGTGGCGGCCGCCGGCCGGGTGGCCTCCTTCTGCACCGCCCGGGTACTGGCCTCCGACCTGTCGGGCAGCAGGCCGTACATCGTCAGCGAGTACGTGGCGGGGCCGACCCTGCGCCAGGCGGTCGGCCAGGGGCGCAGGTTCACCGGGGACGATCTGCACCGGCTCGCCACCGCCATCGCCACCGCGCTGACCGCCGTGCACGACGCGGGTGTGATCCACCGAGACCTCAAGCCGGACAACGTGCTGCTCGGCCCGGACGGCCCGCGGGTGATCGACTTCGGCATCGCGCGCACCGTGGACATGTCGCTGACCAAGACGGGCGAGGTGTCCGGCACGCCCAGCTACATGGCGCCCGAGGTGTTCACCGGACAGCGGGCGGGCGCGCCCGCCGACGTGTTCGCCTGGGGGGCGATCATGGTGTTCGCCTCCACGGGTGAGGACCCGTTCAGGGCCGACAACCTGGGCGGGGTCATGCACCGGGTGCTGTCGGCGCAGCCCGACCTGAGGGGGCTGCCGCCCCGGCTGGCCTCGCTGGTGGCCGCCGCGATGGAGAAGGATCCCGCGGTGCGTCCCACGGCCCGCGACCTGCTGCTCGCGCTGGTCAGCGGCAACGCCTCGGACACGCGCGGGCTGCTGACCGCGGGCAGCCACGCGGCCAGGGGCGCGTTCGTGCCCGACGCGGCCGACCCGGCGCTGGGCACGATCGCCGAGGACGCGTACGGCGCGCTCGCGCCCGACGAGCGGGAGCTGGCCGCCGAGGTCTTCCTCCGGATGGTGGCGGTCACCGACGACGGGTACGAGGCCGTGCGCTGGGCGCTGAAGGAGGAACTGCTCGCCGGCCGCTCGGAGCGGGAGGCCCAGGCCATCGAGCGCATCCTGCAGGTCTTCTCCTACCTGGTGACGCAGAAGGGCGACGCGGTGGCGCTGTCGCGTCCCGCTCTGCTGCGTGCCTGGCCGCGGCTGCGGGTGTGGGTGGACGGTGACCGTGACGGCCTGGCCGTCCTGAGCCAGATCAGCAGCGCGGCCCGCCAGTGGGACGACAACGGGCGCAAGGACGGCGACCTGCTGCAGGGCAGCCGTCTCGACCACGCGCTCACCTGGGCCGCCACCGGGCGCAGGCACATCACGCTGACCCCGCAGGAACGCGACTTCCTCGCCGCGGGCACCGAGCTGACCAGGAGGCGCATCCGCCGCAGGCGGCTGACCACGGTCGCGCTGGCCGGGCTGCTGGCGGTGGCGCTGGCGGCCGGAGGTCTCGCGGTGCTGCAGAGCAGGCAGGTGGCCGAGCAGAGCCGCCTGGTCGCCCGGCAGCGCGACCAGGCCGTGGGGCGGCAGGTCGCGGCCGAGGCCGACAGGTGGCGCACCACCGATCCGGTCAAGGCGATGCTGCTCAGCGTGGCGGGCTGGCGGCTGGCCCCGGACACCGACAGCAGGCGGAGCCTGACGAGCTCGCTGACCATGCCGGAGAGCGCGGTCTTCCGCGACCCGGGCGCCAAGGGAGTCTCCGCGACGGCGGCGGCGGTCGACGGGCGGACGCGGGTCATCGCCGGTGAGGACGGCGTGCGGGTCTACGACGTCCCTTCACGGCGGCAGACGACGTTCTGGAAGTGGCCGAGCGGGTTCGGCGCGCTGCCGACGGCCGCCGCGCTCAGCCCGAGCGGCAGGACGCTGGTGATCATCAGCAGGAACGGAGCGTCCTCCTGGGACACCATGACGGGCAGGAAGCTGCACGAGCACGCCGTGAGTGAGGGCACCCCGGGCGTCGACGTCGTCTTCGACGCGCACGAGAGCCTGGTCGCGGTCATGCGGGAGAGCACCCTGGAGTACCTGTGGGACAGCAGGACGGGCAGGTCCTACACCCCCTCGCCGGCGCTGGAGGCGGACTCCACCCTGGCGATCGCGCCGTCCGGCGCCTACGTCGCCGGGATCGGGATCAATCAGGGCGGACTGAAGGTGATCCGCCTCTCCGACCTCGCGGTGGACACCCGGACGCCGAAGAAGTGCGGCACCACGGTGGCGTTCACGCCGGACAGCCGGCGCCTGCTGTGCGCGAACGGCGACATCGAGGAGTGGAACCTGGCCACCGCCAGGAAGGTGCCCGACGAGGACCGGCCGTTCTGGCAGGAGTCGGCCGCGGAGGACTTCGTGGGCGGGCGTCTGCGCGTCAGCCGGGACGGCAGCAGGATGCTCGGCATCGACGGGAGGACGATCCACCTGTGGGACGCCGCCAAGGGCACCGAGCTCTACACCTACCAGGCGGAGGGCCCGCTCGACGATGCCTGGCTGGAGCCTGACGGCAAGACCATCCGCTATCTGCTCGACAGCTCGATCATCACCGTCGACCTCGGCTCCCGCGTCTCCTCCGGCAGGCTGCCGAGCGGATACCAGGTCAGCGCGTTCAGCCAGGACGGCCGCCTGATCGCCGCCACGAAGGACGCCCACCCCGTGCGCGTCTGGGACACGCACCGCCTGGGCGTGCCGATGGCCGGCAGCGAGGGCGCCGCCGGCCCGCTGTTCGATCCGGCGGGCAAGCGGCTGGCCGCCGTCGGTGAGGACGCGGCGGTGTCCCTCTGGGAGGTGGCCACCGGCAGGCGCCTCTGGCGCCATCCCGTTCCCCAGGGACAGTTCGTGCTGTCGAAGACGTTCACCCCCGACGGCCGCGAGCTGGTGCTGTCGCTCGCGGAGCAGAGCGAGCGCGACGCGCGCAACGAGCTGGTCGTGCTGGCCGCCGACACCGGCCGCGTGCTCCACCGGCACAAGCTCACCACCACCACGGGGACCATCGTCGCGACCCGCGACGGCACGGCGGTGGTGAGCAACCTCGGCAAGATGTTCGACCTGAACACCGGCAAGGTCGTCGGCCGCGGGTTCAACGGGGCCGGGGTGGCCATCGCGGTCAGCCCCACGGCACCGCTCCTGGCCCTCGGCTCCAGCACGGTCGAGCTGTGGGACCGCGCGCAGGGCGCCGAGCTGTCGCCCGCCATGCGCGTGGCGAGCAACGGCCAGGTCGAAGCCGTGCTGTTCAGCCACGACGGCGCCCTCATCGCCCTGATCAGCAGGTCCATCGGTGAGACGTTCGACGACGTGTACACCGCCCAGATCTGGGACGTCGCTTCGCGGCAGAGGCTCGGCTCCTTCCCCATCGAGATCCTCGACCTGCTGGCGTTCAGCGCCGACGACCACACGCTGTACGTCTCGGGCAACAGCTCGGGGACCGTGACCGAGATCCCGGTCGACGGGAACCGCGTCGCCGAGCTGGTGTGCAAGCGCGCGCGGCGCACCATGAGCCGGGAGGAGTGGAACCAGTACCTCAAGGGTGTGTCCTATCGCGATGTGTGCCCGGCCCTGTAGGAGGCTCAGGCCGTTGGCGCGCGCCTGGCCCCGCTGCTACGCTGGCCCGCACTCCGGCGCGGATCAACGAGCCGCCGCCTCTCCGGACCCGCTGGAGCGATCGGCCGGTTCCCGGAATGCGGGAACGGGCTGTTGACGTTGAATTCGTCAGACCGGTGCTCCTGAGGCATACTGGGAGCACTTACCCGATCAGGTGAAGTACATATGTGCGTCACGGGTCGGGTATCCTCTACGGGCCGGGTCGTTTCACCCGGTTCAAAGGCGGAGTAGCTCAGTCAGGCAGAGCAAACGGCTCATAATCGTTGTGTCGCCGGTTCAAGTCCGGCCTCCGCTACTGCCCCTCCCCAGGTCGTCGACCTGGGCATGGGTATGTCCTAGTCCCAAACGTAGAAAGGCACTCCCACGTGGCTGCCACCGACGTTAGGCCGAAGATCACGCTGGCCTGCCAGGAGTGCAAGCACCGCAACTACATCACGCGGAAGAACCGGCGCAACGACCCGGATCGGCTTGAGCTGAAGAAGTACTGCCCCAACTGCCGCTGCCACCGCGCGCACCGCGAGACCCGCTAGCTCCTTCCGAGCGCGGCTCGCCAGGCAGCAGTACCACCTGGCCATACGCACCACACACAACCGGCGCCCCGGATCGAGGCGCCGGTTTGTCGTGTGCCCAGGTGGTTCCAGACAGGGCTCGGGCCTGTGCCGTGGAGGGGACGGCACAGGCACGATCCCGTCGGCAAAAACCCGGAAAAGCGACGGCGACAGCCGAACCTTGTTCTGTTAGCGTCTGCCTCGACGGCGCAGCACACGCGAGGGAGCGCAGATGGCCTTGAACCGTGACTTCGTCGGACGCACATACGCGTCCAGTGCCCCGTACGAGGTCAGCCGGGTGAAGATCAGGGAGTTCGCGGCCGCCATCGGCGACGCCAACCCCATCTACCGGGACAAGGAGGCCGCCCGGGCGGCCGGGCACCCCGACGTGGTCGCGCCGCCGACGTTCCCCATCGTCTTCAGCCTCCAGGGCGGCAGCGAGGCGCTGGTGGACCCCGACCTCGGCCTGAACATCGCGATGGTCGTCCACGGCGAGCAGCGCTTCGAGTACACCCGCCCCATCCACGCCGGCGACGAGCTGGTCACCCGCGCCACGATCACCGACATCCGCAGCGCCGGCCGCAACGAGCTGATGACCATCCGCAGCGAGGTCACCACCGTGTCCGGCGAGCCGGTCTGCACCACCTACAACACGATCGTCGAGCGCGGAGGTGCGGCCTGATGACCGCGACGGTGAAGTACGACGAGGTCGAGGTCGGCCAGGAGATCCCGGCCGCGGAGTACCGGGTGCGGCGGGTCAACCTGGTCATGTACGCGGGCGCCTCGGGTGACTTCAACCCCATCCACTGGAACGAGCGCTTCGCCAAGGCCGTCGGGCTGCCCGACGTCATCGCGCACGGCATGTACACGATGGCGCAGGGCGGCCGCTTCGTCACCGACTGGGCCGGCGACCCGGCCGCGGTCGTGGACTACGGGGTGCGCTTCTCGTCGATGGTGGTCGTCCCGGACGACGACGAGGGGGCCACGATCACCGTCAGCGGCGTGGTGGAGGAGAAGCTCGACGACCAGCGGGTGGTCGTCGGCCTGACCGCCCGCGCGGACGACGCCCAGGTGCTCTCGAAGGCCCGCGCCGTCGTCCGGCTCGCCTGAGCGGCCTTCCCGGCCCGTTGACCTGCGGGCGCGATGATAGGGCGGGCGGCTTCGGGGTAGCCGTGTGACCATGACCGAAGCTCCGCACCACGTCACAGTCTGGCCCACGGTCCGTTCGATCCCCGTGTCCGCCGTGACCGACGGCGACCCGTCGCGACGCCTGCGTCCCCCGAGGCCGCAGGACATCGCCGGCGGCACCGGCACCGGTCGCGACACCGCCGGCGGCATCGGCACCGGCCGCGACACCGCCGGCGGCGCCCGCCCGGGCGGTCCCGGTCCGGAAGGATCCGGAGCGGGCGGTACGGGGGCGGACACCGGCGACCGTCCGTCCTCGGCCGGCCAAGGGGGGCCCGTCGCCACCGGCGTGGGCACCGGGCGGGCGCGGCCCGCCGGGACCGGCACGGGTGGCGGCTCCGGCGGCGCCGGCTCCGGCACCGGCGAGGCGGGCACGGGCGCGCGCGGCAACCCCGCCGCGGAGTTCGGCTTCTCCGGCGACCCCGCACAGCGCGGCGTCCCCGACGACGACCTCCTCCACGCCCAGCGCCTCTGGGACGGCACCCTGGCCGCCAACCGCCTCGACGCCCTCGGCGTCAACACCGAGCGCCAGCGCGTACGCACCGAGGACATCACGACGACCGTCGGCTTCCTGGTGGACGGCCACCCCGAGGACACCCGGCGGGCGCTCCAGTCGGTCATCGACCACACCGCCGCGCACATCCTGGCCCTGGACCTGGGCGACGTGGACGGCGCGGGCGCGGTCCTGCGCGAGCTGGCCTCGCGCCACCCGGAGCGCGTCACGGCCTGGTACGTCGAGGAGCAGCCGGAATGGCGGGGCGGCACGGCCACGTGGGGCGAGTGCCTGACCAAGCTGCTGCACCTGGACACGGCCGAGGTGTTCGTCGTCATGGAGGGCTCCGTCGCGCTGGAGGGGGACGCGATCACGCCGCTCGTCGCGGCGATCGACGACGGCGCGGTGGCCGCCGGGTGGACGGGGCAGGAGCCGGACGGCCGGACGTGGCGCGAGACCGAGCCGGGAGAGGGCCCGAGGGACGTCCCCGCGCTCGGGGAGGAGCTGCTGGCGGTACGGAGGTCGGCCGCCCTCGGTGACGCCCCCGAGGAGACGCGTGACGGCACGGAGCTGTCCCGGAGACTGCGCGGCGTCAGGGTCGTCCCGGCCGACCGCCTGCCCGTCCGCCGCCAGCGCACCGCCTGACCCCGCTCTGCCCGTCCGCCGCAACCGCCTGACCCCGCTCCTGCCCCGGCCTCAGAACGGCTGCTCCGTCCTGAGCCGGCCCTCTGGCGCACGGTCCGGCATCTCCTAAGCTTGTGGCCCATGGAGATGCTCGCGCCGTACACCACGCTGGGCCTGGGCGGCCCCGCCCGCCGATTCGTCGAGGCCGCCACCGCGGAGCAGGTGGTCTCCGAGGTCGCGGAGGCCGACCGGGCGGGCGGGCGGGTCCTGGTGCTCGGCGGCGGCAGCAACGTCGTCGTGGCCGACGACGGCTTCGACGGCCTGGTCGTCAAGATGGCCTCCGAGGGCGTGTCGGTCTCGCGCGACGGCGAGCAGGTGATCGTCACGGTCGAGGCGGGCGAGAGCTGGGAGCCGCTGGTCGCCCGCGCCGTGGAGGAGGGCTGGTCCGGGCTCGAATGCCTGTCCGGCATCCCCGGCCTGGTCGGCGCCACCCCCATCCAGAACGTCGGCGCGTACGGCCAGGAGGTCTCGCAGACCATCCGGTGCGTGCGCGCCTACGACCGGCGCACCCGGCACGTGGTCGACCTGGAGGCGCGGCAGTGCGGCTTCTCCTACCGCGACAGCGCGTTCAAGCGCGACCCCGGCCGCCACGTGGTGCTCGCGGTGACGTACGCGCTGGACGTGTCCGGCCTGTCGGCGCCCGTCGCGTACAAGGAGCTGGCCGGGCGGCTCGGCGTCGAGCCCGGCGAGCGGGTGCCGCTGGCCAGCGCCCGTGCGGCCGTGCTGGAGCTGCGCCGCTCCAAGGGCATGGTGATCGACCCGGCCGACCCCGACACCCGCAGCGCGGGCTCGTTCTTCACCAACCCGGTGCTGAGCCCCGAGGAGGCCGAGCGGCTGGAGACCCGCGCGCCCGGCCACCCCCGCTGGGGCCTGCCCGACGGTTCCGTCAAGGTGCCCGCGGCCTGGCTGATCGAGCAGGCGGGCTTCCCCAAGGGCTACTCCCGCGGCCCGGCCCGCATCTCCACCAAGCACACGCTGGCCCTGACCAACCCCACGGGCGAGGCCACCGCGGCCGACCTGCTGGCGCTGGCCAGGGAGGTGCGCGACGGGGTGCGCGAGAAGTTCGGGGTGACGCTGGTCAACGAGCCGGTGCTGGTCGGCTGCGCCCTCGACGCCGCCCCCGAGTGACGCGGGCCCGGAATAAGACATGCCCGGAGGCTTGTTAGAGTTCTCCGGAAACAACCCGAGGGGGAGTAGTCCCAATCGCGTGATCGACACACTGGCGCTCCGGCGCCCGGTCGCGCGGGCCTGAGACGGGCGGACGAGACCTTCGGCCTGGCAGTCGTGGACATGTACGTCATGCACCAAGACGCTGCCGGGCCGGAGTCATGCCCGGAATCTCCCCCGGGCGGCCGCTCACGGTCCGGCCGCGCGGAAGAGGACCGTTGGAAGCTTTCTGGATCAGTCTCGCCGTCATCTTCGTGGCGGAGCTGGGCGACAAGAGCCAGCTCATGGCGATGACGTTCGCCACCCGTTTCAGGCCCTGGCCGGTGCTGGCCGGCATCACCCTGGCCACGGCCGTCGTCCACCTCCTCAGCGTGGCCGTCGGCGGGCTGGTGGGCGAGGCGCTGCCGGTCACGGCCATCTCGATCGTGGCCGGGATCGCGTTCCTCGGCTTCGCCCTGTGGACGCTCAGGGGCGACGAGCTGACCGAGGAGGAGTCGCAGAAGGCGCAGCGCACCACCCGCCACGCGATCATCGCCGTCACCGTCGCGTTCTTCCTGAGCGAGCTGGGCGACAAGACCATGCTGGCCACGATCACGCTGGCCACCCAGCACGGCTGGCTGGGCACCTGGATCGGCTCCACCGTCGGCATGGTCGCCGCCGACGCGCTGGCCATCGTGGTGGGCCGCATGCTGGGCAAGCACCTGCCGGAGAAGGCCATCAAGTACGGCGCCGCCGCCGCGTTCGCGGTGTTCGGCATCATCCTGCTGGTCGAGCCGTTCGTCTGACCGCCGGTCCGGCGGCGGCTAGAGCGAGAGCAGCGAGAGGCGGTGGGCCGCGGCGGCGGCCTCCCCGCGGGTCGTGACCCCCAGCTTGCCCAGGATGTTCGACACGTGGACGCTGACCGTCTTGGCCGAGATGAACAGCTCCTTGGCGATGTCGCGGTTGGTGCGCCCGAGGGCGACCAGCCGCAGCACCTCCAGCTCGCGCGGCGTGAGCAGCTCGGGCGCCGCCTGGTCGGGCTGCTGCGGCGCGCCGACGCGGCGGCCGAGCACGTCGATCTCCTCCAGCAGCGGCGCGGCCCGCAGCTCGGCCGCGAGCGGCCGGGCCAGCGCCAGCCGCGACGCGGCGCCCTCGCGGTCGCCGGAGCGGGCCGCGATCTTCGCGGCCCGCAGCAGGGCCTTGGCCTGGTTGTGCGGCCGGTTGAGCCGCTCCCACGCGGCCGCGGCGGCGTCGAAGTCACGCGAGTACGACAGCCGGTACGCCTCGGCGACCGGCCCGCTCACCACGAGCCCGGCGGCGATCTCCGCGGCCTGCTCGCGTATCGCGCGGGCCCGGGCCGGCTCCGCCTCCTCCGTCGCGTCGCACACCACCGTCAGCAGGGCGAGCAGCCGCCAGCCGAGCATGGCCTTCGGCGACTGGGCGCGCGCGAGCGTGCGCTCGGCGACCGCCAGCGCGGCGTCCGGCTCCCCCCGGAGCATGTGCCAGCCGATGTGCTGTCGCATGCCGTTGGTGATGTCCTGGACGAAGTCCTCGGGCCGGTCCGACAGCACGCCCGTCTCGCGCAGGGTGGTCTCCACGACGTCCACCTCGCCCCGGCCCATGGCCACGTCGGCCCGTATGCGCAGCAGGTTGTGACGGTTGCGCGGCACGGGACCGAGGTTGAGCGCCCGCTCGACGGTCTCGAGGGCCTCGTCCCAGCGGCCGATCGCCTCCAGCGTCTCGGCGACGTTGTTCAGGGTGAACAGCCCGGACAGCCGGACGCGGCCGTACTTCTTGGCCTGCCGCCAGCCCTCCTCGCCCAGCTCCAGCGCGTCCTGCCAGCGGCCGAGGTCGTTGAGCGTGTCGACGTTGTTGCCGATCGCGCGGGTGATCACGCGGCCGGAGCCCTCCTCGCGGCCGATCTCCAGCGCGCGCAGGTTGGTGGCCAGCGTGGCCTCGGTGTCGCCGGCGAGCGAGTGGCCGAGCGCCAGGTTGAGCAGCAGCTCGGCCTCCTGGCAGCGGTCGCCGAGCTTCCTGGCCAGGGCCAGGCCCTCCTCGGCGAGCGCGGTGCCCTCCTTGGTGTCGCCGCGCAGCATGAGGTGCTGCGACATCGGCATGATGACCTCGACGCGGGCCAGGTCGGGCTCGGGGACGAGGCTGAGCGCGTGGCGGAGCTGCTCCACCACGTCGGTCTTCTCCTTGTAGACCTTGAGCTGGGCCCAGCGCACGAGCAGCCTGGCGACCCGGGCCGGCTCGCGCGTCTCGTCCAGCTCGGCCAGCGCCGCCTTGACGAACTTCAGGCCCCGGTCGAGGTCGCCGCTGGCGCGCGCGGCCCCGCTGGCCTTCTCCAGCACCGCGGTGTGGTCGGCGCCGATGCGCTCGGCCGCGTCGGGCACCCGGTCCCACAGCATGAGCACGCGTTCGAGCAGCGGGATGGCCTCGGTGTAGGCGAACGCGTGGAACGAGGCGCGGGCCGCCTCCCAGGCGGAGATCAGCGCCCACTCGTCGTCGCGGGCGCCGTACCAGTGGTGGGCCAGCTCGACCTTGGCCCGGCCGGGCGGCACGAGCGAGCGGTCGCGGGAGATCTCCTCGGCGTAGCGGGCGTGCAGCCGCTGGTGCTCGCCGGGCAGCAGCTCGTCGTGGACGGCCTCGCGGATGAGGGAGTGGCGGAACAGGTAGGCGCGGCCGTCGGCGATCTGGAGCACGTTGCCGGCGATGGCGGGGCGCAGCGCGCTCTCCAGCTCCACGTCGGACAGGCCGCTCACGGCGGCGAGCAGCGCGTGGCCGACGCGGATGCCGCCGGCGGCGGCGATGCGCAGCACCCGCTGCGTCTCCTCGGGCAGCCGCTCGACCGCGCCGAGGATGAGGTCCTGCATCGAGGACGGGAACGCGCTGTCCACGCCGCAGTCGAGCAGCGCCTCGACGAACAGCGGGATGCCCTCGCTGCGGTCGTAGACCTTCTCCACCTTGTGGTACGCGGGCGACCTGCCGAGGATGCCGGCCATCTGCTGGGCCACCTCGTCCTTCGACAGGCGCGGCAGGTCGAGCCGGAGCACGCCGCCGACCCGCCCCAGCTCGGCCAGCACCGGCCGCAGGGGATGCTGGCGGTGCAGGTCGTCGGAGCGGTACGTCATGACGATGAGCACCTGCGGGGCGCTCAGGTTGCGGCACAGGAACGCGATCAGGTCGCGGCTGGACCGGTCGGCCCAGTGGATGTCCTCGATGAGCAGGACGACCGGGCGGCTCTCGGCCAGCCGTTCCAGGAGCGTGAGGATCTGCTCGAACAGGCGGGCGCGGCCGCTGTCGGTCTCGCCGTCGCCGCTGGGCTCGCCGAACTCGGGGAGCAGCCGGGCCAGGTCGCGCTCGGCGCCCTCGGGCAGTAACGCGGACACCTTGGCACGGCCGTGCTCACGGACGAGCTGCCGCAGAGCGGCGGTGAACGGCGCGTACGCCAGGCCCTCGGCCGACAGTTCGACGCAGCCGCCGTACAGGACGAGGGTGCCGTCGTGGGCCGCCTGCTCGGCGAAGCGCTGAACGAGTCTCGTCTTGCCGACGCCGGCCTCGCCGCCGAGAAGCACGGCTGTCGCGGCGCCTCGCCGGGCCTCGTCGAGCGCCTGGAACAGGGACGCCAACTCCTCGGCCCGTCCGACGAAGACGGGACTCACCGACCGGCCCAGCATGTCTTCCAGCATGTCATGCCCTTTGGTGAGCTTTCGCCGTATTTATTGCGGATTTGCGGACGGCGACGGTTCAGACAGGCGCAGAGGCCCGGCCGCGAGGGAGGGTGCGGCCGGGCTCTCGTGACGTGTTCATGAGGGACGACGCTTGCCGAAGACCGAGCGGCGCTCGGACTTGTTGCCCTCCTGCGCCTCGCGTACCCGGCGGTGCCGGTCGGCGGCGGCGCGCAGCTCCCTCGCCTGACTCTTCATGAGCTGGTAGTCGATCTCGGGGTTCATGGTGTCTCCTGACTTGACCCGCTTCTTCTTGACACCCTCTACTTTCCGGCTAAGGCCCACCCCGCCACATCGGGCGGATTCCCTATCTCCAGGGCGGGTTCCGCCCCGGTGTACCTAGGCCGGGGTCCCGTACCGCCTTAGACCGCCTTAGGTCGCCTTAGGGCAGACCTATTCGCACCTCAGAGCCGCCTTACGCGCCCTTGGGAGGGCTTGGCCGCGACCCCGCGCGCGGCCGTCGGACACGAGGGGAAAGATCCGGTTTGGAGCTGGCCCGCGTGGTCGGCGATGCTGTGGAGGTGTCAACTATGACTACTTCGCTCGCGGACGTGGCCGCTTCCGGCGCGACGCTCAGAGCGTTCCTGCACGGCCTGCCCGGTGTGGACCGGGTCGGCGCGGACCAGCGGGCGGCGATGCTGGGCACCCGTTCGATCAAGACGACGGCCAAGGCCCGGGCGATCGATCTGGCCATCTCGATGGT